>OW818666.1:0-4946450 GCA_942493035.1 uncultured Spirochaetota bacterium
GTTTCCAGCTCTTGAGCTCTGTTACCATGCCGGGAGAACAGGGGGGAATATTCCTGCTGTACTCAATGCTGCAAATGAAGCGGCTGTTTACGCGTTTCTGGAAAAGAAAATCCGGTTCACTGACATTGTAGAGATTGTTGAAAAAACAATTGCTTCTGTTGGTGTTATAAACGGACCTGACATTAAAGATATTTTTGAGTCAGATATTGAAGCACGAAATATTGCATTAAGTTTTATTAAGGAGAAGCATTTATGATGACGTTGACATATATTTTCGGAGCGGTTGTTCTCCTTGGATTGTGTATTTTTGTACATGAACTGGGGCATCTGCTTGGCGGAAAGATGGTGGGTATTAAAGCAAAAGTATTTTCAATGGGGTACGGTAAAGGTTTCTGGAAGAAGAAATATGGTGATACAACATATCAGATTACCCTGATTCCCTTCGGCGGATACTGCCAGTTTTATGGAGAAGATCCCGGCGAGGCAAAAACCGGAGAGGGTTTTGAATTCCTCTCTGCCCATCCTCTTAAGAGGATTGTAACCGTAGCAATGGGGCCGATTTTTAATCTGATTTTTGGTATTGTACTTTTTTATATAATGAATTTAACCGGTTACGCCAAGGAAACTAACAAGATTCTTATACCGGCAGAGATGACCGCCGGAACTTATATATCTCCTGCATATCAGTCCGGACTTAGAACCGGAGATAGAATTATCTCAATAGGCGGCAAGGAGATTCTGGCTTTCTCTGATATTCAGAGCGAAGTGTTTTTCTCTGACGGACGTGAGCTTGAAGTGAAGGTTCAGCGTGATGGTGAAGTTAAAACATTTAATGTAAAACCGTCTTCAGATGCAGGCGAGGGGAGATTTACTCTTGGTGTTATGCCTTATACAAAGGGTATTACTCTTGCGCGTGTTATCAGGGGGGGTGCTGCGGAACAGAGCGGCCTGTCGGGTAAGGACACAATTCTTAAGGTTAATGGTGAGCAGGTTTACACTCCTTCGGATCTTTCAACCATGCTTCAGAAAGGTGACGGCAAAGATGTAACTATTATTTATATGAATAATGGTGTTGAAAAAACTGCAACTATCAAACCTGCAAAGACGGATGTTTTTATTATTACCTCAACCGGTAAAAAAAATGCGCAGGAGAGTTTTGTAGGTAACGAGGAATTTAAACAGTCTTTAGCTCAGGGTGTGGTGAGAGTTGACGGAAAACCTATTACTGACTATGCTGAATTTTTTAATGATGTCACCAGAGCAGCATCTGCAAAACGTGATATTATTATTGATGTAAATAAAACCAGATATGCAGGGCAGCTGGATATTAAAAACCGGTATATGATCGGTATTGAACAGATGGGTATCGAGTTTGAAATGGTTTATGTGAAGTATGGTCCTGTTGACGGATTTGTTCAGTCTCTGGTTGAACCATGGGATTTTATTGTAATGAACATCAAAGGCTTCGGGATGCTCTTCAGCGGAAAAATGGATGTAAGGGAGAATCTTTCCGGACCGATTAGAATCGCGAAGATTGCCGGAGACGTTCTCTACTATAGAGGTATTGCAGATTTTATTCTGCTCATGGCTAAGATTTCTATCATTCTTATGTTTATGAATCTGCTTCCAATCCCGGCAGTTGACGGGAGTCATCTGGTGTTTTATATTATTGAAGCGATTAGGGGCAAACCGATCAATGAAAAAATTATGATGAAAATTCAGACTTTTGGAGTGGTATTTCTCATAGTTCTTGGAGTATTTGTTATAGTAAATGATATTACCATGCTCCCTTTTGTTCAGGATTTATTTAAGTAAAATTCCGGTAATTGTTTAAAAACCGGTGTGATTTACTCTCTGTCTCAACAAAGTTGCGGCAGAGAGTGTTTCATTGTCAGATTTTGTATTAAAGTGCAAAGTTTTTAAATCGTAAAATTTTCCCCTGTTATCCAGCTGATTTATTTCGTATAAATTATTTTTTTTATGGCAAATTCGTAATTTAAGTATTTAATTAATAGATATAGAGTCTCTGAAGGGTTGTCTCAATAACTCATTGTTTACAGGCTCTGCAGGGTTACCTGCGGTTCCGGAAACGAAGTTTTAGGATCAAATTACGGAAATGAAATAATTCAAAAAATAACTAAAATGAAAATAATAAATTCCATCTATTCCAAATGGCTGATCTTACTCAGTCTTATTGTTATTTCAATAGGATTGCTTTTCTATTTCTCATACAAAGACATAAAAAATCTCGCATTAATCGAATTTAATAAGCAGCAGATGCTCCTTGCAGAGCAGGCAGTTTCCGGTATTGAGGAGCTTTTTAATAGTCTTAACAGTGACCTGGATTTTATTTCAAAGTTCGAAGATGTTGCCTTAATGAATGAAAATGGTAAGAAAATACTCTCCGGTCTGCTTGAGAAGCGGAGCGGCTTTCTTAGTTCAGTGGGGAGAATGGATGCGCATGGGCGAATACTCTGGCTTAGTCCTGGAAACAGGGCTTTAATAGGTAAAGATATTTCATCGCAAAAGCATGTTAAGAATATACTTGATACACATAAACCGTCAATCAGTGATGTTTTTACGGCAGTGCAGAGGTTCAGGTCTATCGGTTATCATTATCCTGTTTTTTATAAGGGTGTATTCCGCGGGACGATTGGAATTCTGATTAATTTTGATTACATATCAAAAAAATATATTGAGAATATCCGTATAGGAAATTCCGGATACGCCTGGATAATAAGCGGGGAGGGTATTGAGTTGTACTGTCCGGTGCCGGGACATAAAGGTGTTTCTGTTTTTGAAACGTCCAGAGAATTCCCGGAGATTTTAGCCATGGCAAATAGAATGCTGGCCGGAGAGAAGGGGATTACTACATACAGGTACAATATAGTTAAAGATGAGTACAGAGAAATTATAATTAAGCACGCCGCATTTGCCCCTGTTAATATTGTCAATACAAGATGGTCGATAGTCGTTGCTACTCCTGAAGAATACATCCTTTCCTCAGTTGAGGGATTTAGAAATAAAGCACTGATGATTCTGCTTCTGGTGATATCAATAAGCATTTTATTTTATTATTTTTTATTTAGAGTCTGGGTATATGTAAGCGAAGTTAAGAGCCGGGTCAGGATTGAGTCTGCAATTAGAGAGAATGAGGAGAACCTGCGGATTACTCTGAATTCAATCGGTGATGCGGTAATTTCAACTGATGAAAACGGGAATATAAAGAGGATGAATCCTGCGGCTGAGATTGTTACAGGGTGGAGATCAAAAGAGTCCATAGGTAAATCTCTTGCTGAAGTGTTTATTGTCGTCGATCCTGTTACCGGTGAAAGGAGTGGAAGCCCTTTTCTGCAGATAGTGCAATCGGGTAAAGCCGCGGAGATATCTGATTCGGTAATACTTTTTGATAAGAAGGGGATAGAGAGAAAGATTTCCACCACTGCAGCTCCGATACTGAATGTTTCGGGGAAAATAGTCGGTGTTGTAATAGTTTTCAGGGATATTTCGGAGAAGATCAGAATTGAAGAGCAGTTGAGGCAGTCTCAGAAGATGGATCTTATCGGGCGTTTGACAGGCGGTGTCGCACACGATTTTAACAATATGCTGGCTGGTATTCTCAGTGCATCGGAGGTACTGGAGCTTAAGTCGGGCAACGATGAGAAAAGTATGAAATTTATTACATTTATAAAAGATACTGCACTTAAAGCATCGGGGCTGACTCAGCAGCTTCTGAACTTTTCCCGTAAGGGTGTCCGTGTGTCAGAAAATGTTGATGTGCATAATTCTATATCTCTTGCAGTTGATATACTCCGTCACAGCATATCACCTGATATTATAATTAAAAAAGAATTGTATGCCGAGAAGTCGATTGTTTCAGGGGATGCCTCCCAGCTTCAGAGTATTATACTTAATCTTGTTATTAATGCTCGGGATGCCATGCCTAAGGGGGGTGATGTTTCAATCAGCACTGTAAATATTATTCTAAACAGGGATCACTGTATTAAAACAGGATTCAGCATAGAGCCGGGGCTTTACATAAAGATAAGTGTTTCTGATACAGGTGATGGTATTAGTGAAGAAGTGAAGTCTAAAATTTTTGAACCGTTTTTTACAACAAAATCAGCAGGAGATGGTACCGGGCTTGGATTGTCCATTGTTTACGGGAATGTTAAAGACCATAATGGGGCAATAGAAGTTTTTAACGGGGCTGATCACGGCACTGTTTTTGATATTTATCTCCCGGTTGTAGAAAATGTTGTATGGAAAAGAGAAAAGAATGATACGATTATTCCCGGAAAGGGTGTAATTCTTGTTATCGAAGATGAGTTTATTCTCAGGAGTATTACTGAAAGTATTCTTACTGATCTTGGTTATAAAATTATTACAGCCGAGAATGGTGAAGCAGGACTTGAGGTGTTCCGCAGCAGGTACCATGAGATTGACGTAGTATTGATGGATGTGGTAATGCCTGTAATGGGTGGTATTGAAGCTTTAAAACATTTCTGTAAAATTGATCCGTCTGTGATTGTGTATCTGATAAGCGGAAATATTGAGAATTTGAAGATTGATGATGTAAAAAACTATGGTGCATCGGGCCTTTTGCAGAAACCGGTAACAATTACTGAATTGAGCAGAGTCGTTTCGGAGGGAGTTTTAAATAAAACTAAAAACAGATCCTGAAGTAAAACTTCGTTCTTAAACTTGACAAAAATGGCCTGAAATCTATTAGTTAATTATACACATGCGGTTTTAACCTGAAACTTTCAGGGGTATAAACAATTGATCTTTGCATTACTGCAGGGTTTTCACGCGGTTTCTGAAAGTATGTCTTTGAAACCGCAGATAATATTTACAGACGGGGATTTTTATGGGTGAAATTGAAATGTATACACCAAGGATTGTAGCTCTTGATATTTTTAAAGCGCTCAGGAATTTAAAGAGTGATGATTTCATTCCGCAGGAGGGTGCTTTCGAGTTTTTTTATCAGCAGGCGCTATATCCCGGGATCTCTCTTTTTCTAAGACATAAAAATAGAATAAAACTATTTTATATTGATCATGATGATTTTATCCTTGAGGTGAAGGATCAGGAACCGGAGTGGGATATTTCCATTGATAAAAATCTGGTAAGAATTCTGCTTAATTACAAAATTCACGATTCATCCGCTTCAATGAGTTTTGTGTTTGATACTTCTAAAGAAACATACAGGGATCTTCTGGAAGCTGTGAGGAAGACTAAAACGATAAAACTTTATTTTATTACTATGCTTCATGGCGGGCTGGTGTTTGATTCTTATAAAAAATTTAAAGTTCCATCTAGAATCACTTCTGCATTAAAAACAATAAGATAAAAATAAGGGCAAAACCCCCGTTTTGCCCTTATACCCATTTTATCAGAAAATAAATTTTACATCTTTTTAACTATTGTTTTCAGGGCGACGCAGCCGGTTATTGGCCGGCTTCGCCGAAACCCTTTTGATTAATTTATCTGGTTGATTGTAATCTTCTTCGGTTTAACCTCCTCGCTTTTATGCAGCGTCAGGGTAAGTATGCCGTTTTCAAGTTTTGCATCGATTCTGTTCCTGTCAACGTCATTGCCTACTCTGAATGTTCTGCTGAAATTTCTAGCCCGGAATTCCGCGTATTTCAAATTTTCTGTATTCTCTTCTGCTGATGATTCTGCGGTTATCTTTAACTCATCATCATCGATTACTATATCCAGATTCTCTTTTACTATTCCCGGCATTTCCATTTTTACAGAATATATGTCTTCAGTTTCATATATATCGGCAAGAGGTATGTGAAACGCCTTTCTGGTTTCAGTATTATTTTTAACATTTGTTTCAGCCATCATACCGGGCCTCCTTAATTGATCTCAATTTTTTTAGGTTTTGCATCTTCTGATTTGGACAGGGTTATTGTCAAAACACCATTTGCCAGATCAGCCTTGATTTCATCATGCTTCACTCTGTATGGAAGCTTAATGCTTTTCTTAAACTCTCCGAAAAGTCGCTCTTTTCTTATATATTGCTGATTGTCGTAATCCTCTTTTTTGTTACCGCTTATCACTATATTGTCATCAACAAGCTGAATATCGATATTTTCGCTGCTGATTCCGGGAACAAGAGCATGGATTGTTATCTGGTCATTCCCCTCTTTAATTTGAACCGGGGGAAACTCCCGTGATGCCTCATATCCGGTTTTATGCTCGAAAAAATCATCAAATACGGTTCGCAGTTTAATCATGTCGTTAAAGATGTTATAGGTGTACATAGTGTCCTCCTTAGTGAATATCAATTTTAATTTTTTCATTTTTTGCAGGTTTATCTTTCTCGATCGTTATTGTGAGAACTCCGCTTTTGAGTTCACCTTTAATCTCTTTCTGTATAAATGTTCCAGGAAGAGTAACTGATCTTGAAAATGAACCTGTTCGTCTTTCGGAAAAGATGAAGTTTTTACCTTCGCTTCCATTCTTTTCCTCAACTTTTTTCCCTGATACAGTAAGAACATTTCCATTGATTGTAACATCGAGATCTTTCTCATCGATCCCTGCTACGTCTGCTTTGATGTAAAAATTCTTTTCATCATCGTAAACATCCATGGCGGGGAGCCATTCTGAATCGAACAGTCCCGCTGTACGTAGATTGAAGAAATCATCAAACAGCCTGTTTACATCATTCCGGAATGATCTTAGTTCAGGTGTTGAGTCATTGTTCTTTCTTGTAATGCCGAATTTCATAGCGTCCCTCCTTATTTTAGGTTTATTATTGTTAGCACTCGTTCTTATTGAGTGCTAACAATAATAAAATAATAATTAAATATTTTTTCGTCAAGCAAAGTTGAAAATTTTTTTAAATTTTTAAAAAAATTTTATCAGGAGGGGAATTAGTTCTTATGCTTCCATTCTATTGCATATTTATTAAGTTCATTGCTGTTTTTGAGGTTAAGTTTGGTTCTTATACGGAGTTTATGGGCTTCAACTGTTTTTACGCTGATGTTTATCTCTTTTGCAATATCGCTGGTTTTTATTCCTTTTGAAATAAGCTGAAAAACTTCTAATTCTCTATCGCTCAATTTTTTAATTTCAAGCTCATCATTTTTATCCTCATCTTCATTAACCATGTGATTGATTAACTTTGATGTGATTGTATCACTTAAATACAGGTTCCCTTTGAGAATACTTCTTATTGCTTTTACTATATTATCAGTGAGATCATTTTTCATTATATAGCCTTTAGCTCCGGCTTTTATGGCTCTTTCAGCGTATAAATTTTCTTCATGCATGGATAAAACCAGTGATTTGATCTTCGGGTATCTTTTCTTTAAACTCTTGATCAGGTCAATTCCGTTCGTTGATCCTTTAAGCGAGATGTCCACCACCATCAGATCGGGAGAAAATTTTTCTACATATTTCATCGCGCTCTCGGCATCCTGTGCAGAATGTATGACTTTCATATCCGGCTCACGGTCTATGAGCTGCTGAATCCCGTTTGATACTATGGGGTGGTCATCAACTATCATAATATTTGCTTTTTCGATTAATTGCTGATCCATATTCTACCTCTTAAAGCCTGATTTTTTCCGGGTTAAAAATGCATTCAATTGAAGTGCCCCCCCCGGGATTGTTTTTTACTTCGAGGAATCCCCCTATTGCTCTTGCCCGATATTTCATTATTTCAAATCCAACTCCGGGATCAGTATTGTCACTTTCAGAAATACCCCGGCCGTTATCAATTATACTTAAGGCAATCATTCTATTCTTATGGGTCATTGAAATTTTTATACCTGTACAGCCTGAGTGTTTTAATGAATTCATTACAGCTTCATCAATTATATAGTACAGCTCTTTGATAATTGATTCATCATGTATATCTATAGATTCGTCAATTGTAAATTCGCAGGGAAGTTTGTAGTCCCTTTCAATAGTAAGCGCTACGGCATCAATCATCTCTTTAAATTCAAGACCATGATTTTTATAAGGGATCAGTCCATGTGAGAGTCTTCTTACCTCATTTATTGCATTTTTAATTCCGTTTTCGATTTCATTAATTTCCAGCGATATCTCTTCGGATTCAGGTTTAAGTTTATCTGCAAGGAGTCTTGATTTTATTGCGACTACAAGAAGATCGTGTCCCAGATCATCATGAAGGCTTATGCCGATTTTTTTCCGCTCTTTATGAATTACTTCGAGAATTCTTGCTTCTAGCTGTACGCGGTCTGTTATATCGGTTGAGTTTAAAATAACACTCCCTGTTTTCCCATCACTTTCGATATTCGGGTGAAGTGCAATTTCCAGGAGGCTTAGTCTCTCTTTGTCTTTGTACCAGATCTCTGTCTGAATCTCCTCTCCGTTGAGGGAACGGTTTATAAGATCCAGAAATTTATTTTCTCTTGAATCGAGCTTGTCTTTGAACAGGGATGTTATCTGAATATTCTCTGTCTGGCTCAATTGAATATTGTGAAATTTTATAAAGGATTCATTTGCAGTTTTTATAAAACCGTTTTTATCAAAATATGCGAGCATTCCGGATGATTTAGATATTATTTTTTCAGATATTGATATCTGTGTATATGCTGATTTTTTCTCATAGAGATTAACAGTGAGTTCCGCAGTAATTTTGAATACTGACTGTAATTCGGGGGGGAATTTCTCCATCAATTTTATAGAACTGAATCCGATATAGCCTATTTTTCGGCTCTTGCTGAATAACGGGATGAGCATAGATGATTGGATATCCGGACTGAATATTTTTTCATATCCAGCATCAGGGTGATATTTTATTTTTTTTACATCAGGTATTATAATAACTTCACTTTTTTTCTTTCTTACCCAGCTCTTCGGGAGGTGAACAGTTTTTAAGGTTGTTACAGCAGGAGTAAATCCCGGAGCACACCAGTCGTTGGTAATAGTGATCTCGTCTCCCGAATCGTTAAACAACGCAACAAATGATCTTGTCACATTTGCAAATTTACCTGTAAGAAGCAGGAGTTTATTGAGATGGGAATCAATATCATCAGCCTGGATATTTATAGATTCAAGCGCCAGTCTTGTAAGAAGACTTTCAAATTCCAGAAGAAATCCTAAAAGTTTTATGTTTTGAATTTTTTCAGTAACATCCTCTGTTATAACAATTTTTATCCGGGATTTATTTTTATGTGTGTGACTTATCAGTTTATGCTCAAGAATTTTATCCATGTTTTTTTTGTTTGTGACCGTGGATAGAGCTCTAAGCTTATTGTTATTTATATCATCAGGATTTAAAGAGAATAATTCTTTAAAAAATTCACCGGTTAATACTCTGCCGAAAAATCCGGTGGTATTTTTATTCTGCCATATTATAATATTTTTCTCATCGAGAATCGTCAGCATCTGAGGTATGGAATCGAAAATTATATTCTGAACCTCGGGATCGTAAATAATATTATTTTTTTCAGACTTCACGGTCTATTGCAGTCCCGGACATGGCGTTAACAGGGCAGGCGAGTCTGCATAGGCCGCAGGCGACGCATTTTTCAGCATCGAAAATGACTTCCATTGTTTCTCTGTCTATATAAAGTGCATCTACTCTGCAGACTGCAGTACAGGCTCCGCAATGTACACATTTCTGCTCATCACGTTTAATCATGTCGGCAAGTATCTGGACCTCTACACCTTCCGCCTTGAAGTAGTCCAGAGTTTCATTAAGCTGTGTTTCATTTCCGGTCAATCCGAGAATAATTCTCCCCTCCTGCTTCGGGAAAATTTTGGCTTCGAGAACATTGAATACAATATCAAAGTCTTTTGCTATTCTATATATAATCGGTTTGTACATTATCTCTTTTCTGAATATTAGTAATACATTTACAGATTTCATTATTTCCTCTCAGCTTATTTATATGTACCAGTAATTTACGAAATGTTTAGAGTCTGTCATTTCGAACCCCGGTCAATTTTCCGGGTGAGTGCTTCGGCAGGCTCAGCAGCCGCATTTCGACAAGCTCAATGACCGTATCCTTCGATTGCTGAGCCTGCCGAAAGGACAGTAAGAGAGCAGATCCAATCGAAGTTCTCTCGCAAAGCTATTTTTGACCTTTAAAAATATATTGCAAGAATTTTTAGTAATACCTGCAAAATTGTTTAATTAAGCGGGACCAGTTCAATCTCGCCAAGAGCCGCAAGTTTGTCTCTTAAAATTATTAAACATCCCCGTACACCATATAATGACATCCCGAAATTAAGAGCAGGTTCAATATCCTCCTCTGATTGGACCATGTTGCATACTGCTGTAGCTGCTGCGTCAGCCAGGGCACCTGTTGCGGCAATTACTGTTACTGAATCGGCCTTTCCAAAACTTATAGAGTGGCCAAGCTTTGAAGTAGAAGTACAAACCGAGCAAGGTGTGTTTTTCGGTTCTATTTTTAATCCGATATTATTCTTAAAATATATATTGTTAACATAAATTCCGATTACTGCAGGTTGAGTCAGTTTCATCCAGAGATCCCCGCCATTTTCTACTATGACTTCATCTGAATATTTCAGAAGATCCTGGCCTACTTTTTCTGCAATTGCTCCTGCAACGGCTGCCATGGGCCCGACTCCGGCCGAAGTAGAAGCTGCATACATTGCTGAAATTATCTCCCCTGGATCACCGCAGAGAGACAGAGGGTTGAGAGAGTGCAGGAACTCATCGTGTTTGCAGATGTAATCTTCGAGTTCCGCTCTTGCTTCTTTTAATGTCCCAAGAGCTAAGTCGTAAAGATTTTTATCCGCACGTATAAAAAGATCGGATGTGTCAATTTTTACATTGAAAGATACGCTTCTTTCTTCGTTGTAATCCCGATAGAATCTGGTTTCGTGATTCATCTGTTTCTGCTGAAGGGGGCTCCGGGAATCTGAATCTGCGGAACACCGATTGTAAATCCCTGCTCAACCCATCCTTTTAATGTGTCTGCAATTTTTAAAGCCTTCGGGTAACTCGAAAGAGGTGATGACGGGATGGATCTTCCGTTAAGTTCAACTCTTCCTGATTTCAGTTCCGCGAAAGTAACCTCTTTTATTACACGTACGTCACCGTTAGGGTAGTCAATACCGTAATCGATAACCGGAGTTTTAATATCGCTGTCAGTTAATCCAGTGAAATAAGCCAGGTCTTCATTTAGAATAGGGATTGGAATTCCAATCCCGACCATTAATGAACAGCCGTAACCGGTGATTGATGCTCCACGGATAAATTCGGTATTCATCTCTTTCATATCTCCGGTAACTGCGATCGTACCTGATCCTTCAGTCACCATTCCGTTTTCATCTCTCTTTCCATTTGGTGAATGCTGTGTTCCCTGCCATGTAACAGCACCGACTGCTCCACCAAGAAAAATTTTAGTCCCGGTTCCAATCGTCCAGTAATAAGGATCGTTCAGCAGCGGGCTCAGTTGACCTGCGCTTGAGTAGGTTATGTTCCCCATGTCCGGTCTCAGGATACCCATGTATGTGTATATCATTTTTTTAGAACAGTTTACAGCCGTGTTATAGTTCTGGTATGAGTTTCTCGGGTTATATAGAAACGCGTTTCTTAAATCGTTTATTGTAATTGTCTTTTCATACTCTTTGAGAGGATAGCAGTCTGTGCCGTAACTTTTAGCTTTAATCTTTACATGTCTTCCGGCAATTAAATCTTCAATTACGTGTCCTCCTCCGTAAGAGAATGCACCTGGATGAACCCGGTTAAGCGGATCCTCTTCCCTGACCTGGGTTGCTCCGATATAGCAGTCAACTGCGGCTATTCCCGCATACGCTTCAACATCATTAAGCATTACCTTAGTTGTTCTTATTCTGGGTTTTGTATGCCCCATATTTAGAAATGCTCCGGAAGAGCACATTATTCCGAATGTTCCTGTTGTAACTACGTCAACCTTTTCAAAGGCTTTTTTTACACCTTCACTTCTTACAATGGCCGGCATTTCAGCGGCTGTTACAACAACTGCTTTACCTTTTTTTATTTTATCGTTTATCTCTTCATAACTTTTTTTAATTTCAATAGAGCTCATCTGTTTCTCCTTGCGCATTTAAACCTGTATCCGGTGTGAACGGGCGCATATATAATCTGTAACTCGAAAATGCTTTAAGGGGATATTGTATTCAACTATTTTTTTTATTTATTTCAAAGTAGTAAGATTATTCATAAAAAAATGCTTTAAAACAATGTATCTTTAATTATATTAAACAGAATGTTATGGTAGCAAATTATTATTGCAGGCACAACGCTTCGCGATGTTCAGGAGATAGGGGATTACGGGGGCAACGTCCCCATAATCCCCTATCTCCTGTGTATGCGGAGCATGCACACCCATGATAAAAAAATAATTGTCAATTGCAATGGTACTGTGATGAAATCGAAAAGAGGAAATATATGAAAAGATTATGTCTTGTATTGATTACGTTTTTTATGACCGGATCGGTCACATTCGGCCAGATGCCGGGAGATACCGAATCTCTTACTCCAGCTGATGTGAATTTATTTGTTAAGTCCAGGGATATTGTACGGATGGTTAAAACCATGAACTTTATGGTGTTTAATCTTATGGATGAACAGCAGCGGGTTGATATTATAGCAGATAGAGATAAATTCAGGGATAAAACCGGTATTGATTATTTTGATGAAAAATCCCTGCGAAATGCGGGAATTGATACAAACAGGCCTGTTTCGTTTGCAAATTTTGAAAAGGATAATATTAACAGCAGCACAGGAGATGTGATGCTTATTTTTCTCCCGGTTCTGAATGAGAAGGATTTTCCTCTTAAATTTATTGAACTGCTGAAGAAGACAAACGCGGGTAATCCCGAGGTAGTTATATCTCCAGTGACTGCTTTATATAAGAATACTACTGTGTATAAGTTAAAAGATGATATTTTTATCGCGGGCGCAAACGGGTATCTTCTCATCGGTTCAACAAGCGATATTATAAAAAGAGTAATCGATGTGAGGGATTCCCGGACTGGAAGTCTGATTCATGACAGTAATTATAAGGATTATATTTCGAAAGGGAAAAATAGCTATGATCTTAATGCTTTTATGACCAGGAAGTTTATAATGCAGCTTAGCAATCCATCCCGCGGATCAGATGAAAATTACGGTCTATACTCTATGAAAAACTTTATTCTTTCACAGAGCGAATCCGCGGCTGGAGACTTGAGCAGGAGTTCCATGTTTGATTCGATAGACTATATTGCCGCAGGTTTGGGTATGGACGGGAATAAACTAAAAATGAACGCTTCTGTTAAGCTGACAAAGGATAATCCCTATGTGGACATGCTTCTTGGTTTTCTTAAAATAGGTGTTGAGGGTAAATCTCTTTATGTCCCCGCGTCGGATACGGCGCTGTTTATGTCGATGAATCTAAAGTATCTCGATAATCTGTGTAAGGGTGAAATTGACTGGTGTGAAAAATATAACTCCTACAAAATTCAGATTTTAAAAGAGTGGGGTGTGGATCTTGAAAAGGATTTTATTCCGTATCATACCGGCGGGATTAATGTCATGTCTCTTGATTCAGGTTCTTACGGAGGGATGGGGGATCTTCTGATATTTGTTCCAATGACAGATCCCAAAAAAACTGAAGTTTTATGGCAGAAGATGAAAAAGGGAGTTCAGGTTAAATATGGAAAGAATAAAAAATTCGGAGAAGAGAAGATCGGCAGCAGAAGAGGATTCTGGTATATAGATGAAAGTCAGATGAGATTTTTTGTAAGCTATGATCAGCGCGGGATTTATGCAGGTAACAGCACCGGACTTATGAAAAGCGCTCATACTGCGGGCTATGTCGAAACTTCGACGAATATGGGGAGCTACGGAAAAATAATCAACGGTAATACTTTTTTTCTGCTGAATATAAAGAAGAATGCGTTCCTGAAGATGATGATGCAGATGAGAGCGCAGGGGAATCCTGACGTTACTAAAGGTCTAAACCGGATAGGTGAGATTTTTCTTTTCTGTGAAAAGAGAGAGGGGCTTATCTCTATGGATTTTGAAGTTGAAATCAAGGTACCCGGCAGGAAAAAATGAAATACGTTTTCGGGCCTGTTAATTCAAGAAGGCTTGGCCGATCACTTGGAGTTGATATAGTACCATTTAAAGTCTGTTCTTTTAATTGTGTTTACTGCGAGTGCGGCGGAACAACGGAGCTGACTGATGAGGTGAAAGAGTATCTCCCTTATGAAGATATTACCGTTGAGCTTGTTCAGGTACTAAGCAAAAAGCCGCTTATTGATGTTGTTACTTTTTCAGGTTCAGGCGAGCCGACTCTAAACAGCCGACTGGGTGACCTGATTAATTTTATAAAAAATGATTTTCCGGAATACAAAGTTGCAGTGCTGACAAACAGCTCTCTTCTTCACAGGAAAGATGTGAGAAATGGATTACTCAATGCTGATATAATTTATCCGTCACTCGATGCTGTAAGTGAAAAAGCTTTCAATAAGATTATGAGACCTGTTGCAGGGACCGATCCGGAAAAAATTATCGATTCAATTCGACTTTTACGGAACGAGTTTAATGGTATACTCTGCCTTGAGATATTTATAATCGCTGGTGTGAATGATACTGAAGATGAACTCCTGCGACATAAAGAAGCATGTGTTAAAATAAATCCTGATGAAATTCACATCAATCATCTTGACAGACCGGGAGCCGAGGAGTGGGTAAAACCATCGGATGCTCAAAATTTGGAGAGAATAAAAAGATATTTTGATCCGCTCTCTGTGAAACTCGTGGGGAGAGATCAGGGAACGGAAAGTTCAGCTCATTATTTTAATGAGTTTGAAAATTGCGTGCTTGAAGCGCTTGATAAAAACGGATCAACTGCAGAGGAGCTCGCAGAGCAGCTGAATATGCGTCTCTTCGATGTTTTGAGGTCATTGAAAAATCTTCAGAAGAAAAAGAGTGTAGAGAAGTGTTCTAAACCGGAAGGTGTCGTTTATATACGGATTGTATAGCAGAGATCCGGAAGTTATTTATGTGATGTGTTAGCTGAAACGTAAACCGCGCCGTAAATATTTTTCGGCGCGGTCTGATTTTATTTCGATAAATCCAGAATCACATTATTATCTGCCGGTTTAAGATCTGTTCTCCATCCGAATATTAAATCTTTTTTCAGTTTTAAAGCCATGCTTCCGAAAAATCCAATGGATTCATCATCTACAATATCTTTCTGCAGAGGTTCATCTCCGGTCAAATGCAGAATATATGCATCAGTTATCTGCGGTCCGAGTTTTTTCTGTCCATTTTCAGATACGAAATATTTCCCCATGGCATCGCTAACCATTTTTAGAGTAATATCGTAATATCTTTTTTTACTGTATTCTGTTGTGTCCATATTTTCGAACTGCGGTTTTTTCATGTAACTGCTTTTTATTACAACATTCTGATCAGATGTAATATTCAATTGTCTGTAGGGGAGAGGGTAGGTTACAAAAGATCCGGTTTCGATGTCGTATAGAGTTTTGTTGAATTCCGGAAATGATTTTTCTGTAATATCCTGAGCGTGGTAATGTCCGGTGAAGACAAGGGAAACTCCGTATGCCGCAAACAGTCTGCTGATCTCTTCGTGATTATCAATTACAAAATCTTTGTAGAATTTTCGCTGACCTTTGAAATGTTCCATTACAGCATGATGCATTGATACCATAACCGCTTTCTTCTGTTTTTTTGATTCTATGAGCATCTCTTCTATCCATGACAGAGTTTCGGGATAAAAAGTTCCGCCGGATACAACATGTTTGTCCTGTTTGTTTTCTCTCCACTTGTTGGAGTCCAGACAGAAGAGCCATAATCCTTTGACAGGCTCCACAACATAACTTAGAGAATCCTCATCCCTGTAAATCGATTCTTTGTATCCATATTCATTATATATTTTTCTGAAATCTTCAGGTGTAACTGTATCTGTTTTTTTTGGTGATTCTCCGGAAAAATCCATGGCAAGACCATTGTTCACATCGTGATTTCCAGGGACAACGAATACCGGTTTTCCCGAGTCTTCCAGTATTTTCAAAAGCTTTGTAAATTCCAGATGAGATTTATACTCACCGTCTTTTGTCATATCACCACTTAGTATAATAAAATCTCCCGGCAGCTGTGCCATCTCTGTAATAGCTGCTTTTATGATCTGCTGCCCGTCGACGAGGAATTTTTTATCATCGGCGAGAGATTCGTAAAACAGTTTTGTATTGAGGCCAAGGGATTCAGGGTAGTAATGCGGATCGGTAAATACAATTATATTTGAAGAGGGATAATCTGTTTTTCCGGTAATCAGTTTTTTTATAGAATCGTCATTCTGATATCTTAATACCGGCTTTTGATCTTTCGAACAGAATAAAAAAGTAAAAATAAAAAACAAAATAATAACAAATATTTTTTTCATATACCCTTCCTTTATAATCATTTGATAATGAGTAGTGAGAGAACCCGCCGCATGGAGCGGCGGAAAAAATTTTAAAAATAAGTGGCAGGCTTAATTATACTGTGCTACTTAACCTTTACAAATTCAACTTCGCAGGATGAAACTCCGCCGGCATACTGGTAGAGTATATAAACTCCTCTTTCGCTGAATATGCTTTCAGTTACAGACGGGATTCTTCCGGAAACCATCTCTCCGTCAATTGAGAATGAAGCGAATTTCCCGTCCTCAGATGATAGCTCATAATTGTGCCAGTCTGTTCCATGAATCGGGATGCTCCTTCCATTCACTTCAACTTTTTCACCTTCAAGTTTGATGTGATAAACTTCACTCCTTTCCATTGAGTACGCAGCAAGTATTACAGGTGCTCCTGAGACAAATCGGCCTCGAACCAGCAGTTTGAATGTTCTTGAAGTGTTAAGTCTGCTGTATAGTCCGGTATGTGCTATTCCTTTGGAATTAAATACTACAATGTTTCCGGAAGTTGTTTTTTTAAAGCTGATGGCGCCTGCATCTGCATCTTTAACATGATTCCAGTTTTCAGGAGTGTTGGAGTCGGACCATGCGGTGAAAAAATCTTCGACACTCCATATCTCCTGCTGGTTTGAAATTGTTATGCTCTGCACATCAAGAGGTTTTAGAAATTTACCGAAGATCCAGCCTTTCACTCCTCGAAGAGTGGAGACTTTGTACCAGTAGTCTCTTGAGTCCCCGACCTGCATCATATCCATGGATTTTTCAATCTGGATAAGAAGTTCATCTTTAATTGTTTTCCCTGCAGGTGCACCTGTTACACCCGGCGCATTTCTAAGATTGACACTGTCACCTGCTGAAATATAAAGACGGGAAACCTCCTGGCTTGTGGGGTACTTTGCCGCATAGTTATAAATTATATTTTTCAGAAACTCGGCATTCGGTTCCATGCCCGAAGCTCCATCTCTAATAGCGTCAAAAATAATTGAAATCATTTGAGCTGTATAATTTGATCCGGGATATTTTTTATAGAATCTGCTCATGTAATCAAACACTCTTGTCTGATCCGATGCCATGGCTTTTTTTATCTCATAGAAATCAAGATCTTCTATAAACTGGCTCCCTTTGTATCTTGATGCGAATTCATTGTAGAACATACCTTTCGGAGCGATTCGGCTTTTTTTGGCTGCAGGTATAAATTCAAGATCACCGCCGGTTCTGGCGTTAATGCTCTGAAGTTTCTTTTCAATTTTCTGTTTATACTTTTCAAATTCCGGTTTGTTTTTGTTCTCAAGAGATGCATCTTTCAGTTCATCCTCGTAATCGTCTTCAAGCTCCTCGGCAAGTGTATTGAGAGATTTACATCTGTAATAGTATATCTTTTCACCCTCTTCATAGTTCGCTGTTTTAACAAAACTGTTCAGGGCTTCAATTGCCTCAATATAATCACCATCTTCATAATCTCTGATGGCGGATTCAACGGTGACTCCTCTTGTAAGGAAGTATATTATTGTGATGAATATTATTATAACAAAAACAATAGCTGAAATAATTGCGGATTTTTTAAACACTCTACTACCTCGTTGTAATGTAAATTTGGTTTATGTTATCGATATTATTGTTAAATCTATCTGATCTTAAAACTATAAAGAACCTTTAATCATTATTTCAATAATATTGTGAGCATGTTCAACAAGAAGACCTGTTGCAGCGGCATCCTTCTCGCAGAATGAAGTTGCACTATATTTTTTTTTCTCTTCTATGAATTGATCGCTGCTGTATATACAGAACGGTACCGGATCTGATGTATGTGTTTTGATTTTTACTGGTGTCGGATGATCGGGCATGAGGAGTATTGTGTATTCTTCAAATTTTTTCATACCTTCCAGTACCGGTCCAACAACCAGCGAATCGAAATCCTCTATTGATTTTATTTTATGTTCCATGTTCCCTTCATGTCCCGATTCGTCGGGGGATTCTACATGAAGAAAAATAAAATTAGAATCACTCAGTGAATTTAAAAGAGCGTCGGCTTTTCCGGAATAATTAGTATCGATATAGCCGGTTACACCTTCGACGTGAATCGGAGTAAGCCCTGCTGCTTTACCGATTCCATGAATAAGGTCAACGGCCGAAATTGTATGTCCGTAAAGTCCGAATCTCTCCATGAGAGTCTCCATGGCAGGGCGTCTCCCCCCTCCCCATAGCCAGATCGATTCAGGATCCCCCTGATATTTTTTCATCCCTTCTTTTATTGCCGCTGAATTTGCTATTATCGATTTAGATCGCGCCATCAGATCTCTCATAACATCAGCACCGCTGCCTGAAGGGAGATAACTGCCGGTGTTCTCATCCTGAATATCGTGAGGGGGAGTAGTAACAGTAATCTCTTTGTGCGGATAATTTCTCCACACCATAATGTTCCGGTATGATACTCCGGGATAAAACTCTATCCCTTCATTCTTAAGATGGAGTTTTAACTCATCGATAATTATTTCGGACAGTCTGCTGTCAATGTGATCTGAAGTGAAATCTTTCATAATGCCGTCAGCGGCGTTAACTATATTGCAGCGGAATGCTGTGTCATCGGGTCCAAGTTCAATACCGAGATTGATCGCCTCAAGCGGAGCTCTTCCAGAGAAATATACCACAGGATCATATCCGAATATGGATAGATTGGCAGTGTCGCTCCCTGGAGACATCCCTTCCGGAACGGTATTTGTAAGACCGTTTATTCCGTTCTTCGCCATGAAGTCCATATTCGGCGTTTTACAGTGTTCAAGAATAGTTTTCCCCTCAAGTTCGTCAAGAGGTAGGTCTGCCATTCCATCGCCAAGGAGTACTATGTATTTTCTGTTATTCATTCAATTCCTCATATTAACTTAAACAATTCATATATTTTTTTTCATGATGTCAATATTTTATTTTTTGATGAATTTCTACAGATTATTGCTTTATGATAGACAATTGTATCTTTAATTAGTAGTTTGTCTTATATATCGAACAAATTTTAATATTTTGAGGTTTTATCATGTATGAAAGAGACAATGTGCTTAAAAGAATAGTGCCATTCATTGATAAACCGCTAATTAAGCTTATAACCGGGATGCGGAGAACAGGTAAAAGCAGTATTATGAAACTTCTGGTTGATTATCTATTAAAATCCGGAGTAGACGAGGGAAGAATCCTTTTTGTCAATATGGAATCTATCGATAATATAGAACTTAAAGATTTACTTAAATTTCATAAATTAGTGCGTGATAAAAAAACCGTAAACGGTAAAAAAATATATCTGTTCATTGATGAAGTTCAGGAGATACCTGAATGGGAAAAACTGATAAACTCATTCCTTGCTGATGACGACGCGGATATTTTTATTTCAGGGTCTAATTCTCATCTGTTATCCGGTGAATACGCAACTCTGCTATCGGGGAGATTTTCGGCATTTCAGATTTATCCCCTGGTGTATTCTGAATTCCTTGTTTTTAAAGGGGTGAAGACCGGTTCAACTGAAATTTTTAATGAATTTTTAAAATTCGGGGGTATGCCCGGCATTCATCACATAGAGTATAAGCAGGAATTTATTTATCACTATCTTTCAGGTGTTAAAGATAGTGTTGTTCTGAAAGATATTGTCATGCGCTTTAAAATCAGGGATGTACAGCTGCTTGAAAAAATAGTTTTATTTTTAGCCGATAACATCGGAAGCATATTCTCGGCAAGGAGTGTGGCAAACTATTTTAAAAGTGAACAACGGACACTTGGTATTGAAACAGTATATAATTATCTCGCCTCGCTTGAATCTGCTTTTGTTTTCAGCCGTGTGCAGAGATTCGATATTAAAGGGAAACGTCTCCTTGAGACTAATGAAAAATACTACATAACTGATCTCGGGATAAGGCACACAATGCTGGGGTTTAAATATGAGAATATTAATGCCTATCTGGAGAATATTGTTTATATTGAACTTCTTAAAAGGGGATACCGTGTTATGATCGGTAAAATCGATGATTACGAAGTTGATTTTGTAGCTGAGGCTGGTGATAATCGTATTTATATCCAGGTTTGTTATCTTCTGGCAGATGATAAAACAATAGAGCGGGAATATCGTCCACTTAAAATGATCAAAGACAATTATCCGAAAATGATTCTTTCCATGGATTTACTTCCCGAAAGCAATAATGAGGGAATAAACAGGTATTATCTGCCTGATTGGCTCCTTGGGAGCTAACGATAAGTATTATTGTGAATACCATGCTCTGACCCCCTAATCACCTCAAAAAACTCTCTTTTTCACAAAAATATAAAAAAATTCGAAAAAAACGAAAAAAACTATCTTATAGATAAAAAACGTTTATATCTTCATATAAACAGCTATAAATATATTTATACGGCTATAAACGCTTTCTAGCGGGCTTAATATACATACCAAAGGGAGCGATATTTCGAACAGGGGAAGGTCTCCCCTGAACTTGTTGTTCTTTGAAAACTGTATAATAGTGTAGTTATTGCCTGCTCGACCTCTGTTTGAGAGCTTTAGCGTTTAACCCGTAAAGCCTGATAAAATCCCGGTTGTTGTTCGACTGCCTTAAAACCGGAAACGAAGACTGAAATCCGACTGCCTTCGGACTCAGTCTGGCAAGGAAGCCAGAAATATAGAGAAACAAAGGAGTGTAACATGATTATCAATCACAACATGAGCGCGATTAACGCAAACAGAACATTAAAGTTTTCTCACTGGGGAGTTGACAAGAGTATGGAAAGACTCTCCTCAGGGGAAAGAATCAACAAGGCTGGTGACGATGCATCTGGTCTTGCGGTATCTGAAAAGATGAGAACCCAGGTTAACGGGCTCCGTCAGGCAGAAAGGAACACAGAGGACGGTATGTCTTTTGTCCAGACTGCTGAAGGATATCTCAACCAGACTTCGCAGATTATCCAGAGGGTAAGGGTCATGGCTATCCAGTCTGCTAACGGTATTTATAGCGCTTCAGACAGACAGCTGATCCAGGTGGAGGTATCCGCCCTTGTAGATGAAGTTGATAGAGTTGCTTCTCAGGCTGAATTTAACAGATTCAAAGTCCTGATGGGGGAATTCTCAAAGGTGAACGCTAAAGGAAGCATGTGGTTCCATATGGGTGCCAATATGAACCAGAGAGAGAGAGTGTACATTGGAACTATGACTGCTGCGTCTTTTAAGTTTAAAGATGGAACAGGAAAAGTTGCCCTGTCACTTGAATCTCCCGAAGGTGCTAATGCCGCAATTGGTACTCTTGACGAAGCACTGCAGAGACTTTCTAAACAGAGAGCTGATCTTGGAGCTTACTACAACAGGCTTGATTTTGCCGCTAAGGGTCTTATGACTGCGTATGAAAATATTCAGGCGTCTGAGTCCCGTATAAGAGATGCTGACATGGCTGAAGAGATGGTTAACTTCACCAAAGATCAGGTTCTTGTACAGAGTGGTACTGCAATGCTTGCGCAGGCAAACGGAAACAGTCAGTCTGTTCTCAGGCTGCTTGGCTCTCTCTAATTATGTATTATACAGTTGAAGAAGCGCAATTGAGTGCTTGTTCTTTGAAAATTAACCGGTTCTCGTGCCTCCCTGGCGGAACCGGACTGTTTCAATCCTTGCAAACATGCCGGTTTTCCGGCAGTTTGTGATGCCGGGAGGGCATCATAGACTGCCGGAGAGTTTCCGGCAGTCTTGGTTGCATGGATTATGGGCAGTCCGGCAACATTAAAAGGAGAAAACCTTAGGGCTTAACAGCCTCAGACAGCGGCATGATGTTGCGTCTGAAAAACCTTAGCTGTATATATAAAAGAGTGACAGCTTTGAAAAAACCAAGGGAGGGTTAACATGAGAATCAATCATAACATGAGTGCCATATTTGCCAACAGGCAGATGCAGAACGTTGCTTCAAGACTTGATAAGTCTATCGAAAAGCTGGCGTCCGGTGAGATGATTAACAGGGCGGGAGATGATGCTTCAGGGCTTGCCGTATCTGAAAAGATGAGAACTCAGATACATGGTCTCGTACAGGCAGAGAAGAATGCACAGAACGGCATTTCTTTTATACAGGTCGCGGAAGGATCATTTCAACAGCTTAACGATATTATGCAGCGCGTACGGTCTCTTGCAGTTCAGTCTGCTAACGGAATTTATTCCAACGGCGACAGGATGCAGATCCAGGTGGAAGTCTCTCAGCTTATCGATGAGATTGACCGTATTGCTACATCTGCTGAATTCAACAGGCTGAAGATGCTTACGGGGGCATTTGCTAAAACCAGCAAAACCGCGAGTATGTTCTTTCACGTTGGAGCAAACAGTAATCAGAGAATCAGGGTCTTCATAGGAACCATGAGTTCCAAAGCTTTGAATCTAATGGAGAACAGCAAAAAACGTTCAATTTCTACGGTCGGGCAGGCAAACTCCATGATAGGTTATGTTGACTGGGCTTTAGAGAAGCTCAATAGACAAAGGGCAGACCTTGGAGCATATTATAACAGGCTGGAGAATACGACCAAATCTCTTTCTCTTAATTATGAGAATATGATGGCCGCTGATTCAAGAATACGTGACGTAGATATGGCAGCAGAAATGGTTAATTTTACAAGGGACCAGATCCTTGTTCAGACTGGTGTTGCGATGTTGGCTCAGGCGAATTTCAAGCCTCAGCTTATTATGAAACTGGTAGAATAGGGACTTTTTAGTCAATCAACCGGCAGTGCGGTTTTATGACACTCCCTCTCCGGTCCGGGAAACCGGGGAGGGGACAATTTTTTTTGAACAGGAGGAGTTGATGATTGTAAGTGTTTAATTATACATGGAGGTATAATATGAACGTTGTGAATTTTGTAGAAAATTTTAACAGTAAAATAGGGATCTCCGGAAACGGATTTCACGGTGATAAAATTGCTCATCAGGCGAAAGCTGAACCGGTTCATCATGAGATGAAAAATATTGATCCGGAAGAAGTAAAGAGAGCAGTGACCGAATTAAATAAATTAAGCGGAAATTTTAATGAGAAAGTAAGATTTTCATTTGATGATAAAACAAACAGAGTCATAATTAAAGTGATGGATAGGGATACCAACGAAGTTATCAGTGAGATCCCGGGAAAATACTCCATCAGGCTTCTTGAGCATTTCAAGGAGTATATGGGTCTGTTCATTGACGAATCCAGATAGATTTTAACTGGATAGCTTATTTTTTATTTTAAATCCGTATTAAAAGCGGAGGGGGATAGAATTATCTCTTTTCTTTAAACAGCAATAGCAATTGATTGATATTGCTAAAGCTTCGATATTTCGACATACATAGTGATGATATGTCTGATACAGTCAAACCCGTAGCCAACTCTAAGAAATAATCCGGAATAAAACTTAATAATTAAATCCGATCTGTATCCCTTAAGGATTATACTTAGAAGTGTGTTTACTTTTCGTTATTATCTACGCTTTTTGAGCATTTACAGTTTTATTCAACAATACAGGTTTAATGCCAATATATTACTCTAATTGCTCCATAGGTTAAATTAAATAATCTTTCGGATTCATTTGCACTAAATAATTCATATCAATTTAAGTTATCTTGTTTTGAGAAGACAATAGTTTCAATGATGTGATTTACTATTTAAACATTCCGCCCGGACGGTTTCCAGAAGAGTGATAAATACGAATTTATGCTAATTTAGAGAGGGGTTATTAATGAAAAGATTAAATGGTATCTACAAATGTATTTTTGTTTCCTTAATTCTATTTTCAGTTTTCGCATTCTCAGGCTGTGAAATTGATACGATAAATGATGATATGCCTGATATTGCCGATGCTGTTCTTACACCAGATGCAGATTCTACATCATCCGAGGATATTTCAGAAGATGTTCCTTCTGTAGTGGAGGATATTCCATCACGCGGTCTATTTACAAGTGATAAGGGTTACGCAAACAGCTCCGTAGGTTTATCAACGGCTGAGTTTAATAATGTATGGCAAATGGCCAATCTTACAGCAATAGTTTATCATGATTTATGGGATAAAGCTCTGGCAGGTATCTCTCCGACATTAATACCTTCTCTTGATTTTAAGGGTAATGCATCGAGATATGTAGTAGTTAACAGATATTCCGGCAATATGGGATTTTACGCCGAACTTTTCCGTAATCTCGATACAAATGCCTATGTACTTGTATTTCGTGGAACAAATGCACTGAGTATTGTAGACTGGGTAACAGATCTTGCACAAGCTTTTTCTGTTTTTACATATATACCTAATTCTCAGTACGATGCTGCTGTATATCTTGCCAGAAGTGTTAAGGCACAGTATTCGCCTCTTCAGATCGCAGGACACAGCTTAGGCGGCGGTTTGGCTCAACTTGCGGCTCTAGATACAGGATTGAAAGCAACATGCTTTGATGCTGCCGGTTTAAGTTCAGCCACCTTAACAAGATGGGGCATCACAACGACCAAGCTCAACACCAACAAGATGAAGATAACCCATTACAATGTTAAGTATTGCCCTCTTACTGATTCACGAGGTTATATGAACAGCAAATCACCGGATCTGCCAGGTTTTGTCGCCTATAATTATGGAGCAAGGACTCGCTGGCTGAGAAATATACCCGGAACAGGTTTTGTAATAAATCCTTTAAGAGTTGCAAATCATATGTATCATGCATATGTTTATCAGCTGAAATATACCTACAGCAATACCGGAAACTTCCTATAAAAAAAGAGTCAAATTTACAATTTTTCACTGGAACGATAAATGACAGAACCTGATCCATTAGATCAGGTTCTGTCATTTAAACAGGCTGCATTGGCAGTATAGTGCCCGTAAGATACTTTTAATATTCGGATAATATTGATAATTATCACTTTACTGCAGTTCATAGTTATAATTTTTATTTGATTTAAAGCTTTTCATAATAGACAACTTTTGGCCTCCTATTACCCGCAATTTTTCCTGTTTTTATGTCACTTTATCCTTATGAATAACTCAAATTATACCGATACTATGAATGGCGCGAATCAGATTTTTTTTCTGGATTGAGCCTTTAATTTTTAGTTTTAAACCGGCAGGAGATATATAATAAGAATAGCTCTTTCCGGAGTGTTTGAGTTTGAAAAGGGGGAGAAGATGCCGGTAACAATGGGCGGAATGGCATCGGGGATGGACACCGATTCCATAATAAGCAAGCTTGTGGATGTTGAATCTCAGCCGATAAAACAGCTGCAGAGAGGAAAACTTGTTAACAGCAGGAAGAAAGAGGCTCTTAACAAGCTGAGTACAACTCTTAAAGATCTTGATAGTAAATCTAGAGATCTTTACGGATTCAGGGCTTCTTATGACGAAAAAAAGGCAATTTCATCTGATCCTGCTATAATTGAAGCTGTTGCATCTAAGCAGGCTGACGCAGGATTAAAAAAAATTGAAGTACTTCAGCTCGCTTCGTTTCATAAAATTTCTACTGATAAAATTGATTCTGAAAAAAAACTCCCTTCGGGGAAGATTACTATAGATGTTAACGGAGTAGAAAAAAGTATTACTTTCAAAGGGGGAAAGCTTAAAGCTCTGAATGAAGCAATCAATGATGAAGCTTTTTCATTAGTTGCATCTGATTATGTAAATACCGAGGAGAAGAGTTTTATCATTGGCCTTACTTCGAAGGTTGCAGGGAAGAAGGGTGAGATTAAAATTACAGGGAGTGAGGAACTTCTTAAAGAAGCAGGTTTTATTATCGGAGAGAAGGTCAAGAGCCAGGATGATACACCCGTGGTTTTCGATAGGAAATTTTTTTCAAGCTATGAAGGTGAAAAAAAGCCGGAGGGACAGAATGGAACTCTTGGTGTGGGCGTTGACGGAAAAGAGATTAACCTGAAGGGATTTTTATGGCAGGAGTATGAAATTCCGGTTAAGGCCGATATTAAAAAAGATAGTACATTGAAATTCGGTTTCATTTATAAGAAAGAGATCGATGAGGGTGTGCCGTATATGATTGAAACCGGTCCTGAAGATGAAATTAATGTAAAAGGTATTACTCTGAAGAGTTATAATGTTTCCAGAACCAGGCCTCTCTCCAGAAAAGAGGAGAAGAAATTTGATTCTTTGACCGGTGTGGGCGTTATTGCCATGGATAACGGGAAAAGAATTGAGAAGATATATCCTGTTGAAGCCGACGCGGCTAAGAATCAGGAAATTCCAGTAGGGAGAGATTTTGACGGCAAGCAGATTTCAAGACTGGTTTTTTATAATAATGATGGAGAGGTATCATTCTCTGAACCTGTTATATCAACGCCGGTTAAAACTAAGGGTGAATTCGAATTAAAAAATATAGTTGCGGAAGCTTCAAATGCTAAATTAAAAATTGATGGACTGGAAATTGAGAGGGATAAGAATGACGGTCTTACTGATGTAGTTAAAGGACTTACTCTGACACTTAAGCAGAAGACTGTAGCTCCGATAGAAATGAAAATATCACCGGATATTGACAAACCTATTCTGAAAATAAAAGCCTTTGTTGACTCCTATAACTATTATATGGATTTGAACAAAAGTCTGACAAAAACAGTAAAGGTCGATAAACCGGGCCAGGCGGACAAACTTGATGAGAGCGGAATTTTTGTCGGAGATATGATGATGGTGCGGCTTGAAAATTCTATCAAAACTTCAGTAGGCGGGGCTTATTCCAGCAGGGAGGAGAAGCCAATAAAGATGTTTAACCAGATGGGGGTCTCCACGGGGAAACCTAACTCCAGCTGGGAAACAATCAAAGAAGGGAAGCTTGTAATGGATGAAGATGAGTTGCGTAAGGCAATTCTGGAAAATCCGGAAGGGGTGAAGAGTTTTTTCGGATCAGATACCGATGGTGATAATAAAATTGATAATGGTATGGCTTTTACACTTGTTAAAACTCTTGTGCCTTATATATCTTCAGGTAAAAATATTATTGCATCAAAAATTGAATTTGAAGATGACTCGATAAAGATGGCTAATGAGAAAATAAAGAAACACGAAACTCATCTGAAAACCTTTGAAGACAAATTGAGAAAGAAATTTGCTACAATGGAAAAATCAATATCAGGTTCAAAGGCTCAGCAGAACTGGATGAAAGGTCAGATGGGCGGTGGCGGCGGCGGAGAATAGTAAAACCCGGAGGAATGGTTTATGGAAATAAGGATAAATAATTATCCAGTTGAGATTGTGCTTGAAAATGAAAAAACCGTAAAGGATGTAATTGCGTCAATTACAGGATGGATTAATCAGAAAAATCTGATATTTGCAGGTATTGATATAGATGGAGAGGAGTATCATGTTGATGACGCGCCGGATCTTTTAATCGAGAATGTGAGTGCAATAAACTGTCTTGTTCAGTCAAGGGCTGATATCGTTTATGAAACTGTAAATGAAGGTATATTTTATTGCGATAGAGTTATAGATTTTCTTCAGCATCTTGAAGAGGAGCCTATGGATACAGATGAACTTGATGATCTTGTTTCCGGTGTGGAATGGCTTCAGGAGGTGTTCCCCACTCTGTCTAGTCTGCTGGGGATGAATCTTGATGAGATTAAGTACCGTGATGCAACAGTTGGTCATTATGTAAAATTGCTTGATGATCTTAGACACAGAGTTGTAAAATTTATTGCCGAAATGAAAGATGACGGTGAGATAGATATTGAAGACTCTCTCTTTATCAATCTAAAAGAAATATTTCACATTTTCCTTGTAAGCGAGGAGATGAAGAGACTTATTATTGATAGTATCGATTCACCGGATGTTTTAATAAATTCACTCAAAGAGATAAAGGATCAGCTTCCGGGTCAGAAGGCGATTCTTGAAAAGGCTGCAGTTTCGTATCAGACCGGTAATGACAGTCAGGGAATGGAACAGCTTTTTAGTTTTATAGATTTTATGTTTAACTACACAAGAACCTGTTACCAGATCTCTCCTGTGTTCGATATTGCCCTTAAAGATATTATGATCGGGGACGAATCACTGGAAGAGAAGAACCGTGAACTTCAGATTCTCCTCAATGAAACAGTGGATATCATGGAGAATAATGACATGATAAGTCTGGCGGATATTCTTGAGTATGAAATTGCGGAAAGTATGGAGAATCTTGAGCAGTATATAGATCTTCTCCTTGAAAAAATTATACATTAGAGTCTGCGGTTCTCCAGGCATCTTAATATATTTATATGCGGGATGGAAATGGATATTGTAGCGATGAATCAGAGAGAGAAAATAATATATTCATAAAGGTTTATTTGTGAAAATAGAAAAAGATAAGCGCAGACATGAAAGAATGGATATTAATCAGAAGCTTGAGCTTTCAACCAGTGAAGGTGCGGTTCTTCAAGTGCAGGGTATTAATGTCAGTGAGAGCGGCCTGCTGTGCCGTTCGGATGAAGATGTGCCCATCGGCACTTTTGTATTATTTAAGCTTTTAATACCTTCCGGAAAATCCGCCATGCTGATCCCCTGTGAAGGTATTATTTTAAGATCGGTGGAAAAAGACGGGAAGTTTGATATTGTCGTTGATTTTACCGATTCCGGAATCTGCTGAAAACTGAATTTGTAAAAATCATCCGGCGAATATTAATGTGTAATTTATCAGCTGAAGAGATTTTAAATGAATTCTCTTCAGCTGTTTCAGTCAGTTTTTATTCATTTACATCAGGTTGTTCCGGAGTGTACACCGGCTGTCCGGTGTTGATCTGACGCATTCTCTGCTCGTTGACGAATTTAACCATGTCGGTTATCATCTTTATCGATATCTGATATTTGTTGAATGATATTCCTTTGCTGTATCTTGCTGAAGCTGTGATGATCCTGTCTTCAGGGGACAGGGTTTTCATCATTTTTAGTGTATCGTCAATAGCCGGGTTGGTCTCTTTGCTCTCCATTGATTGACTCAGAACTGCAATTTTCTCGACTAAACCGATTACGTCGAAATCCATATACGAATCCATTCCCGGTCCGAATGTCTTCATTGATTGGAGCACTAAAGCAGAACCCCCGGTTTTAGTATTTGTTATTATTTTATCCAGAACCTGCGGACTTGTTGAGCTTACAATATATCCGTTAGCTACTGCATACTCCATGCTGAACTCTTCCCCGAACATTTTCTGTATCAGGTTTTTTTCCTGTTCACTCATTTTTGAGTAATCCATTTTAAAAATATATTTGTGTACATCGTACCCACTGCTTTTACGTACATTTTTTTCCATCGTATATGTAGCGGCACCGGCTGTTCCGTTCCCCATTTTCTCTATGGCGGAGTTGTATATTTTAATGAATTTTTCATTCATCAACTGATGATCCTCGGGGCTTCTGTCAGTCGATGCTGCAAGGTGTATTTCGAGTCTGGAGGATTTATCGAAGCCGTATACAACCGCAAACTGTCCAAGATAGAAATCGAGAAATTTTTTATACTCTTCGATAAGTGTCAGATCCAGATCTTTCTTTACAGCCGGATCTTTTTTTATTGCTCCGCTAACGATGCTGTCCAGAAATACTTTAAACCGCTTCATGTCGAAATACCCGGCATATGTCAGATCACCTTTTCCCGGCAGCAGGGAAAGGCATTTGTTGACTCCTGGAGCTTCACCGTCATAGAAGCTGTTGAGCGGAGTTCCCTGTTTTGCCGAGTGCTCGCTGGAGAAAATTAAACTTTTTTCATTTAGAGATATGTCGAACTGATAATCTTTGGACTGCATTGCTATGTCCAGTATCCCGTATGCAAATAATTTACCCATTGCTATAAATGGAGCATTCTTTTTTGTCTGTTCAATATCCTGAGATTGCTGCTCCTGCATTGACTGTATAGTTTTTGTGAAACCGTTGATTTCTTTGCTGTATGCTGACATAACTGTGTCTATTTTTAACTGAAAACGGATATCGCTTTTGAGTTTTTGAGCAGTGATTTTTTTATACAAACCGGTTTCTTTTTGAGCATCAGCAATTGCCGGTTTCTTATTGCCTATAATGAGCATATTATCTTTTATGATGCCGGGCATATTCATGTTATCAAATATCTTTTTATATCGGGCTTTATCTTTAGCAGGGAAAAAAACTGCATATGATATATTCTCCCTGCTGTTTACCGCTGCTTTATCAGCAGGAGTCTGCTGGAAAATCATCATCACCATAGGTTTAGTACGGTCAATGTTTTCGAATTTAGGATCTCCAAGAAGAGCACCAGCCTGTCCCTTAAGCGCTCCTGGTTTAAACTGAGCCGGATCTATGGCAGCAGCAATTTTTTCCATCCGGTCAAGTGTCTGAACAATATCCGGAATGACGATATAGCCGAGTAGTTTTCCCGGTTTTTCATCTGTATATGCATTTACCCCTGTAAGCAGAAAAAGAATGCAGATCAATGGAGTAATGTACTTTTTTCTTACGGAACTTAGCAATTCTGTTTTCATTATTTTTTCCTTATCAATAATTTTGGATGTTCTAATTTTATTCATATAATTTATCAGTAAAAAAAGGGAACTGCTTAAAAACTGGTGGTATTTCATCTCCGACGCGCCACAGGCGCGACGGAGAGCAATTTCATTACCAATTTATGAGTAGATTCCAAAAAAGTTTTATTTCCCGCCGTCGAAGGCGGCGAGGATATATTAAAATATTAACACTGATAATTTACAGAATACTGAAGCAGATTCTACAACAGTATTCAAATAATGAGAATAAATTAAAATAAAATGTCAAGAAAGTTACGCGATTGTCCTCAGTTATTGCTGTAAGTACTCATAAAACATATTATTGTTCATGATCTGCTGGTGCGCTTAATTTTCTTGACATGGTTTTCTGTTTTCAGTTTAATATTTTATTGTTAATAATTTACAAACTCAGGTGATATGCTATGACCGTTAAACAGGAAAAAAAACTATGGGGCGGGAGATTCTCCGGCGGCTCCTCCGATATAACTGAAAGAATTTCAAAGTCGATTCATTTTGATTCAAGACTATACAGGCAGGATATAAGAGGATCAATTGCTCACGCGAAGATGCTTCATTCCATGGGGATACTTGACGCGAAAGAGCTTAACGATATCATCACAGGACTTGAAAAAATAAAGTCCGAAATTGAATCGGGAACATTCGAATTCCTCTCTTCGAGAGAGGATATTCATATGAACATAGAAGCTGCTTTGACCGAACGGATTGGTGATGCAGGGAAAAAACTTCATACCGGACGTTCACGAAATGATCAGGTTGCTCTTGATGTTAGAATGTATATTATTGATGAGTCTGAGCAGATAATGTTTTTTATCAACAGGCTTATATCTCTGCTTGTTGAGACTGCTGAGAAAAATATTGAAGTGCTCATGCCGGGATATACTCACATGCAGGTTGCTCAGCCGGTGCGATTCAGCCATCACATGCTGATCTACGCATGGCAGCTTCTGCGTGACAGAAAGAGACTGGAGAATTCTGTTGAAGCATGTAAAAGTCTTCCACTGGGGAGCGGCGCCCTGGCTGGAGTGAATTATAAAAATGACAGAGAGTTTCTGAAGAACGAACTCGGATTCAACGAAGTTATAATGAATTCAATGGATGCGGTTAGCGATAGAGACTTTGCTCTTGACTTTCTGTATTTCGCGTCAGTGCTTGGAATGCATCTTTCACGTTTCTGTGAAGAGCTTATTTTGTGGTCAACATCGGAGTTTAATTTTATAAGACTTTCCGATTCCGTAACAACAGGTTCATCCATCATGCCCCAGAAAAGAAATCCTGATGTGGCAGAACTCATAAGAGGTAAGAGCGGCAGAGTCTACGGTAATCTGTTTTCTTTGCTTACAATTCTGAAGGGGCTCCCCATGACCTATAACAGAGATATGCAGGAGGACAAAGAGCCTCTATTCGATTCCATTGATACTGTTAATCTTGCGCTTGAAGGTATGATTGAAATGATCAGCGGCCTTGAGGTTAAACACGAAAGAATGAGGGGGGCCGTTTACAGCAACTTTTCAACTGCAACGGATCTTGCAGATTATCTTGTCAGGAAGGGGCTCCCGTTCCGGGAGTGTCATGAAATTTCGGGAAGTATAGTCCGTTATTGTGAAACCGGTAATAAAGATTTTTTTAAACTCTCGCTTGATGAATTGAAAAAATTTTCACCGGTGTTTGATGAGGAGATTATTCAGATTCTCGACCCTGCAGGTGCCGCCGAAAGAAAACTCTCAGCAGGGAGTACTTCCAGATTTGAGATTATGAAACAGATAGAGATATTGAAGCAGAGAACAGGTAATCTCTGACATGAGGAAAAGATATAAGGTCGTTTCAATTTTAATTTCTGTATCCGTTCTATTTTCAATTCTCGTTATGATGATTGATGGTTATATAACTTCATTTGCGGCTCCGTACATTTTTGAAGAGTGGTATAAACTCCCGGTTACAAAATGCGGTCTTCTTCTTGGAACAAGCAAGTACAGAGCAAAAGGGGGGATCAATCCCTACTTCAGTGAGCGGCTTGATGCAGCAGCTGTTCTCTATCATTCAGGCAGAGTAAAATATATTATAGCAAGCGGTGACAATAGCGAGCTTAGTTATAATGAACCGCGTACAATGATGTCCGGACTGAAGGATAGGGGAATACCGTCAGAGAATATTTTTCTCGATTATGCAGGATTCAGGACTCTCGATTCTATTGTCAGGGCCAGGGAGATTTTCGGACAGGATTCGGTCATTGTCATTTCGCAGAGGTTTCATAACGAGCGGGCAGTTTATATTGGAAGAAGTTACGGCATTACTATATACGCTTATAATGCCAATGACAGCGAAGACATTTCAGATGTTTCGGTAAGGCTCCGGGAGGTCCTTGCCAGGTTTAAAGCTTTTATTGATGTTAAAATTATTATGGAACAGCCTAAATTTTTAGGGGATAAAATATTTATCCCGGAACCTGAAAATTCTAATATGAAAAAGCCCTGATGTTGTCATAATCCGCTTCCGCTTCGCTGTTTGTTGTATTTGAATCGGTTAATATTCCAATTACAATCGGATTAAAATCGGGCTTAGCTCCGAAGTGAGTCTCATAGTCGGCTAAAACATTGCGTTTGAATGTGAGCCATTTCCCCAGATTATTTTTCCCTGAAGCAACTACTATATATTTTCCTTCGTAAAGAGCCATACCGAATCTTGTTATTTTTCTTGAAACAACAGTGCCGACTGGAAGAGTTGAGCTCCATACATATTTAATCCAGTTTGCCGGCTGATACTGCCATCCGGCAAATGGGACTCTTGATCTCTGGAAAACAACATATATCGATGCAGCTGAATCGTTGGTTGTTGTATCGGTTTCATTACCTCCGGTAGGCAGAACCCTGACCCGCCAATCCCAGCTGATATATGGATATGAAAATATATCCCAACTTACTTTGTTTCTGCCGATCAGATTGTTTTCGTTGACCTGTTTCCCTAACTGAACCATATAACGGGCGTTTACTGTTGATCCTTTCAGAAATTTACGTCCGTCTTCTTCAACTATTGAATATACAGATGAGGCTTGATTATAATCTTCTCTGTAATTCCAGTCGGGAAATGGCTTGCCGTTGTATTTCTGGAAATCCTCGATTATCAGAAATTGAGAATCTGAAAATGCATGTTCCTGCTGAAAAAAACCTGATATTATAATGAATAAAATAACACTCATGGTGATAATGAATTTACGCATAATCAAAGACCTCTTAAAAATAGTTTACTTTTTAATGTAAGAATAATTATATGCTTTTGTCCAGTGATAAAAAAAGTAATATTTAATTTTTCGCCCCTATCCGCCCGATGGGCACCTTTCCCCATGAATGGGAGAAAGGGGAAAACACAAGGTTTTCCAAATCTTCTCCTCCCATTCATGGGGGAGATGCCCGGCGGGCAGAGGGGGCGGAAAAGTGTTAAAATATAAATACTGCAAAAGAGAAAAAAATGTTTAATGATAATGAGAAGGCATCTTATTTCACAAGACTCTGGTTTATGCTGAAGAGCGAGTTTATATTCAAATATTCTTTTCAGAAGAAGATTGCGTCGATGGCCGGGCGGCCCATGGTATGGGGAATATGGAATGTCGTTGTGTACGGTCCGAATATTCATATTGGTAAAAATGTTACCATTGCCGGGGCGAACGGTTCCCAGACTAACCTTACTTCTATTAAATTCGGAAGTTGCGAGGGGCATATAAAAATCGGAGATAATGTTCTTATAATGAGCGGAGCACGGATCAGCAGTGCAAATGAGATTGTTATAGGTGATGACTGCATGCTGGCGAATTTCTGTTACATTATGGACGCTGACTGGCATGATATATATGACAGAACATCCTCTCCGGGGAAGAGCGCGCCTGTTGTGCTGGAGAAGGGTGTGTGGATTGGTGATTCGGCAATCGTATGCAAAGGTGTGCGGATAGGGGAGAACTCAATTGTCGGTGCAGGTTCTGTTGTTCGAAAAGATGTTCCCGCGAATGTTGTTGTTATCGGTAATCCTGCAGTGATAGTAAAAAAACTCGACCCTGCAAAGATTGTTACTATGGGAGCCTTATATAAAAGACTGAACATGGATGGGGGGAACTGATTTTGAAGATATGTCTTTTATGCTATAGAGGGAATCCCTATTCAGGCGGGCAGGGTATTTATTTAAAGTATATCGCCGAGGAACTGGTCAGGCAGGGGCACGAGGTTCATGCCGTTGTGGGGCCACCATATCCTCATGATATGAAAGGAGTTGTGACTCATGCAATTGCGAACAATGAGTATTATGTGAAAAAGGGTTTTGATATTATTAACCGTAAGTCGCCATTTGATATATTCCATCCGATAAATGCATATGAATGGTTTCACAGCAGATTCGGCGCTTTCCCGGAGATAAGCTCTTTCGGCTACAGGGCGTTTTTTCTTCTACGAAAACTTCATGCAGAGCACAAATTTGATATTATTCACGACAATCAGTCTCTTAATTACGGGCTTCTTCTTATGAAATCTTTCGGCATACCTGTTATTGCCACAATACATCACCCTCTTTCGGTTGACCTGCGGACAATTCTTGAGCGGTCAGAATCATTTAAAAAGAAGTTCAGGGCAGTCATGTTTTACCCGACTCTTATGCAGGCCATTGTATCGAAAAGGCTTGATCATGTGATAACAGTTTCGGAAGATTCAAAGATTATGAATAACAGGGATTTTGGTGTTCCTCTCTCTAAACAGAGTGTTGTATATAATGGGATTGACCGGAGTATTTTTAAACCTGTAGATGTGAAGAAAAACAAAAAAGATATAATTTTTGTCGGGAACATAGAAGACGGGAAGAAGGGATTTATATATCTCCTTAAAGCTATAAAAATAATGAAGTCTGATGTGAGACTGATTGTTGTCGATGGCGGGGCTCCGCACAGGAAAGTTGCCAATAGAGTAATTGATATTCTTGGAATAAGAGATAAAATCTTTTTTGCAGGTACTGCATCAAATGATGAGCTGGTAAAGCTATACTCGCAGTCTGCGGCTGCTATTGTTCCCTCTGTATATGAAGGATTCGGATTCCCGGCAGGCGAGGCTATGTCATGCGGTGTTCCTGTTATCTCAAGCGATGGAGGAGCTCTGCCTGAAGTTGTGGGTGATGCCGGAATAGTTGTTCCTGCTCGTGATCATGTTGCGTTAGCTGATGCGATTGATACATTGCTGAATGACGTGAAACTTCAGAAAAAGTATTCAAAAGCCGGCATTGAAAGGGTTGAGAAGATGTTTACATGGGAGGGTGCGGTTAAGCAGATGGTTGAAATATACTCTAAATTATAAAATACGTGTGTCTTCTGTGAAAGACACACGTATTGAGATATTACAGGTGAAACCGGCATTTTTTTCGGTTTATCTCTTTTTGTAAAAAATGTCAGTTCCGTCTTCATCCCATGATTTGATATACCAGTCACCGTCGGTTTGAACCATGACGAAAGTGTTGTCATATGTTGTTGTTCCGGTAGTTGATTTAGTAGATGTAACCGTAGCAGTATCGCCTGTTATAGTAATATCTGAAGAGAAAGTATATTGTATTCCTCCCGGATAATCAGCATCAAAGGTCGTCTGATTATATGTGTCATAAAGACTTGTGCTCTCATCAAAGCATTCATAGTAATCCTGGAAACTATGAGAGTTGATTGCATCCTCCAGTGCCTCTATTCTTGCTTCAATTGAAACAGAAGATGATGTGTCCTCTTCTGAATTGCAGCTGATGCATAAAAGCAGAGAGGCTAATATTGGTGCTAAAATCAGAAACTTTTTCATAAGTAAACTCCTCAATTATTTTTTCTTCTTTTTCCTGTCTTTAACTTCCTGACGAAGTTTTTCTGAATCATGAATTGGTTTGATATATTTTATATAATGTTTATTGTAAATTTCGTTTATCCGGTCATTTGATTTAATTAAAGAATTTTTTTTATCAGCTGAATTATACACGTTGTCAGATACCTCTTTTACCAGTTCGATTCTTGAAGCCTGATAAAACGCCTTCACGTGTAGCGAGGTTGACAGCCTGTATGATTTTTCTGCATCACCGGCCAGCTTCATGGCATTCTCTCTGTCACCGGTTTTTTTTGCTTCGGAAGATTTCAGTTTCAGCTCATCAGAAGCTTTTTTTGCTGCTCCACTCTCGTTTTCAAGCTGAGTAATATCGGAATCGAGTTTTTCAATTTTAATCAGACACCCGGTTATAATCTCTTTCTCTTTCCCTTTAATTCCAACTGATGTCTCCTCTGCCCATTTTTCCCAATCCTGACGTTTGATTATCTTTACCGGTTCAGGTTCGCCTCCGATTTTTACTGATGATTCCTGGTCTTTAGAAACATCGACAGATTTAGACGTTCCTGACAGCACAACCTTACCGTCAGTGACCTGCAGAATTGTTTTACCATCAGCGCCTGCAGCTACATCAAACTCAGTGCCTCGAACAGCACAGGTTGATGATGCCGTATTAACGTTATAACCGCTGTTTCTCTTCTTTAGTCTATCCATTTTGCAGTTTACTGAACCATTGAAAAGCGCCATTGAAGACTGCTGTTTGTTGTTGATTATATCCTGAGTGAACTTAACTTTTGTGTTGGCCTGGATTCTGATGCTGTTGCCGTCGGCATTAATCATCACAAAACTCTTTGCGCCGGTCTGTATTATATCTCCGGTGCGGACCTTCTGACCGCTGGCAGTTTTCTGCCATGAGCCGGTTCCTGCGGGAAAGATTTTAACATCACCAACGAGCATCTCAACTCTATTTTCTGCGAAAAGATTTACACCTGTTAACATGAGAGCTATGGTTAAAATTTTAAATTTCATTTACCGTTCCTGATCAGTTTTATTTCTTAACTTTTCTAAAGTAAAAAAAGATCTATTATCCACGTGCCTTCGGCGGCGAGGATATATAATTACTATACAATTACATAAAAAAAAGTCAATTTTATTAATAATTTATGTGTCATAACCGGTAGTAGTGTGTTTTTGGGGACACAGTGCTTCGCGCTGCTGCCCCCAAAAATAATTTTCTACCTCATAATCAAAATAATCTGGTGGCTGACACCCTTTCCGCCGGGTTATTGATGAAAGTATCATCCTTGACAAAAAATGTTCTGAAGGGTTCAGTAAATCATAAAAAAACAGGAAGACGTGAATTGAATTGATGAGACTTGATAAATTTCTTACAGAGTGCGGAGCGGGAACCAGGAGTGAAGTAAAAAAATATGTCTCCATGAAAATGGTCATGGTAAATGGTGATGTCGTAAAATCGGGAGACACTAAAATAGATGAACTCAGCGATAGAATAGAGTTTAACGGGAAAGAGCTTCAGTATAAAAAATTCAGATACTATATGATGAATAAACCCGCTGGAGTGATAACTGCCGCAGAGGACAGGAAGCACGATGTTGTTATGGATCTGCTTCCTGAATGGGTTATAAAAAAAGAACTTTTCCCGGTAGGGAGACTGGATAAAGATACAGAGGGTCTGCTTCTGTTTACGAATGACGGGGAGTTCTCACATAAAATATTATCCCCGAAGAGTCATGTGGAGAAGGAGTATTTTGTTATTCTTGAAAAGGATATCAGCGACGATGAGATTAAAAAAGTTGAGTCTGGTGTTGTAATAGATGATGATTATAATACGAAAGAGTCAAAGGTAAGACGACAATCGGGCAATGAAATATTTCTTACAATAGTTGAGGGGAAATTTCATCAGGTGAAGCAGATGATGGAGGCCGTGGGGAACAGCGTCACATATCTGAAGAGAGTACGATTTGCAGATCTGGTTCTGAATGATCTTGAGCCGGGCGGTGTAGTTGAGGTAAATAAAAGCGATATTGTAAGTGAGTAAATTTACTTATTGACTTGGCTTAAATATATGATTCTAATATGTGGAGTCAATTTGAAGCAGTAAAAAAATCCGGTCTTCTTTCCCTGTTGGATGGGATATCGGAAAATGTATGGACTTATGTACTTTTTTGCGGGGTAATATATGGAAATTGTTTCTGGAAAATATGGTGAGATTAAACTCGTTGATGACGTGAGCAGGCTATTGAATGGACTATGCCATGAAAAAGAGAGCCGCGTGATTAAAGAGAAACTTGTTGATATTGTTCTCTTCATCAGATATGAAATTAAAACACGCGGCAGCCTGAAAGGGGCCAGAACGGAATCTCTAGGTGAACTTGAAACTCATGTTATCGAATTCCTTGAGTGCTATGACGGGAACGATTTCGAGGAACTATACTCTCTCATCTATGAACTGATACGGCATATCCCCAAGTTCAACATATATGGAATCGACATTACCGAGCTCCGCGACATCGCCCATGATTTCGAGGCAGAGTACAGGTATGATCAGACATTCGGTTCAATTGCAGCGGATATAAGAAAACTCACGCATCAGCATCTCTCTGAAAAAGTAATTACTAAAATTGAAAAATTTGAGCAGTTTCTTCACTCTGACAAAACTTCGGCGATGATTGAAGGGAGTACCGTTTACAATGTATCGCAGGAGGATAAAGACGATCTTCTTGAGGCCGATGTTTTTCAGGACCTGCTTACTCTTAAGAACAGGCTTAAGATGGCATGGTCGGATAGAGGGGACAATAAGAATAATCTCTCACGGGATGAATTTCTGAATGTCATAGAGTCAAATCTTACAGGTCTGATAACAGATGAAATTATTGCACTGAAATCGTTTGAAAAATCTATCGGTTCAGTAAACAGAACACGGCAGGATGTGAAGAACCAGGACTGGACAGATATACAGCTTGGAATGCTCAGATATAATCTCAAAAAACTTATTGAGGAGATTGCGCATAGCAGTATTAAAAAAAAGGGGGAGCTTCTGTTCCGCCTTATCACCGCAGATTCTATTCTTGAACAGATTGCATTTATATACTATTCGAATATTGTAAACACAAAGTTCCGTGTTATAACCGACGAGGTATACGTTGAATCTCTGAATGTTCTTGTGGATCTTGCATTTTGTGTAAGATCTGTCGGACACGGGACAAAAATTCTCGGAAGGTTCGCATTTCTCATAGAGCGGCTTCTTCTTCAGCTGGATAAACGTCCCGACAGGATTGCGCATATCCCCAGTATAGTTGAAGCGATGAACTCCGAGCTTGAAAATAATTTTCTCTCAATCAAAGAACTCTATTCTGAATGTTTAGTGAATCGTGATAACGCTCCGGCACTTACTGCAATTCTTAATAATATAATCCGTGAAAAGACAACTCATGTCCTGGGGAATCTGATCAACAGTATTAAAAACTACGATGCCAGAAAATCCGCCGAACCGTTTCAGGAGGTTCTCGATACAATCAAGGCCAAGCATGAGCTTGAATTGGATGACTTTGTCTATAGTTTCGGAACAGACAGTAACGAATCGAGAGAAGCGCTGGAGAGCCCGGAGTTTATGGGCGGGAAGGGATTTTCCCAGATACGGAATTCAAGAATTATTCAGTCATCCAAACTCCCGAGGTTTGATGTTCCGAAAGGATACGGATTCAGCACTCTGACATGGCATTATATAAAGAGAGGTGACTTTTCGCTTGATGATCTGAGAAAGAAAATCTTTGGTATTGCTGAGAATCTTCAGAGGCGGACCGGCAGGAAACTTGGAGATGGCGACAATCCGCTTCTTCTCATGGCCAGATCGGGGAGTGTTGTTTCAATGCCGGGAATACTGGATACAATAAGTCATATCGGAATCAATAAAACAATTGCCGAAAGGTGGTCAAAAAAACTTAAAGAACCTGCAAGGGCGTATCAGGCATATCTGAGTTTTATGCTCAGCTACGCAAAGAGCGTAATGGGGCTTGATACCGAGACTCTGATCAAGGAGACAGGTTTTGACAGCTACGTCTCGGTGTTCCGGGAGAGTATGTTTATAATGATTGATGTTGCAGAGGCAATGGCGGAGATAATTAAAGAGCATAGTCCAAATGCCGGTATTCCTGATGATCCCCATGAACAGCTTTATAATTCAGTTGAGGCTGTGTTCAGATCTTTTGAGAGTGATGTTGTACAGAAGCAGACTGTTCATCTTGGAATTCCGGAGCAGTTTCAGACCGGATGTCTGATTCAGGAGTGTGTTCCGGTCCTTTCAGCTGATGACTGTTCCGGTGTATTCTTTACGAGAAATCCAAACACCGGGAAGATGGGGAGTGCACATGAAGAGCAGATCGAATTCAGTGACGGATTTTTCGGTAATGTAATTGCAGACGGCGCCATAACTCCAGGGAACACCGATGATTTTATACGGCTCCATCCGGAACATTTTGAGAGCTTTAAAAAATTTAAGCATTATGATGAGCGGATACAGCGTTATCCAACTGACATTGAGTTTGCCATACGCGGCGATATGACATACATAGTTCAGTCGAGGGTTCTTAAACAGTCTCCGATTGCAAAGATTATCAACAGCTACGAATTTTATAAGGAGAATATTTATACAAAATATAAGCTTATAAAGAGAACAGCTTTCGGGCTTAATAAAAAAATCATCGGCACATATCTTGACAGCAGATTTCTGCACGACGCACCTGTGATAATGCAGGGGAAGCCTGTAAATGGCGGAGCGGTGAGGGGAAAAATAATTAAAGATCAGAATAATATTTCCAAGTTTGATGGTGAACTTATTTTTATTACAGAGAGCAATGTCCCTCCAAAAGTGATAATGGCGGAGAACCGTTTTTATGGTTATATATCCAAAGAGGGCGGAGTAACATCGCATGCAGCACTTGTGGCTATTGGAGAAGGGAAGCCATGTGTAACCGATGTTCACTGGGAGAACGGTGCGGAGGATTTGATAACATTAGGCTCTGCCGCACTTCATGAAGGTGATTACATTACCCTTGATGCGAATACCGGAAGAATATATATAGAGGATATTCCGATACTTGAAGTCTCTGTGGTTGATCACGAGTATAAAGAGATTAAAGATGAAATTCTCGGAGTAATTGAAGAACTGGTTGCTCCTGTCGAACAGAAATAATAATTCGCTGCGGCATCTTCGGAGTAGCGAATTCTTTTCAAGAATCGCATGTGAAGTGTTGGCACGCTAAAATAATTTGCTGCCCATTCCCGTGGTAATTGTTCATAAACCGTTTATATGTTATCTCCGCCGCGCCACTGGCGCGGCGGAGAGCAATTTCATTATAAGTTTATGAACAGATAATTTTCGGGAATATCCTTTTTTAAAAAATTGTTTTACAAATATATTATTGTATATTTATATGTAGATAAATTATCACGTCAAATTTGAATGAATGTATAAGATGTTTTGTTTAGATTTTTAACGGTATAGTTTTCCGGCCTGCGGACCTCCGCCTCAGGGGGAGTATCCAGCTGATTCTTAGAAGAGTTCAGGTAATTTTATGGAATATATATATATATTAAAACTCATTGCCACTGTAATATTCGGAACAGTTTTAGGTTTTCTTACATCAATTCCGGTGGGTGCAGTTCAGCTTGAGGTTATTAAGAAAACAATTAATGGACATAAAAAACCGGCTATTGCAACAGCAATGGGTTCCGCAATGTCTGATCTTTTATATGGGATGCTCGCTCTCTTCGGTTTCGGTGATTATCTGCTTCATAAAGACTTCCAGCTTTTTATCTACAGTCTCGGGATTATAGTTCTCTCGTATCTTGTGTATAAGTCGTACAAAGAGAGAGACTACATGCTTCATAAAGAGAAGAGGATAAAGTACGGCAAAAGACTCTCCTTCTTAACAGGATTTACCATTGCTATTACAAATCCTGGAATGATAATCTGGTGGTTTGTAGGATTTAAAATTTTTGCAGATTTTAATCTGTTTCCAGTAATGACACCGGCTATTAAAGCTCTCTTTGTAATTTCCGGAGCATTCGGTCTTGCGCTGTATCTTACTCTTGTTGCGGTTATACTTCATCGGTATAAAAAAACTTTTTCAGAAAAATTTCTTTATAAAGCCAATACTTTTCTGATGATCATACTTACATTTTTAATAAGCTACTTTGGATTTAAATTAATCTGTATTGCTTTTAATTTGAATCTTCACACATACTTTTAAATTCCCCGCGATTATTTGACTTATCCCATAATATTGTATTTATTCATTACAGGCATTTTCGAAAGAGGTATTGTAATGTTTAAAAACATGGCCATTATTGTTTTAGCTCTGCTTTTCAATTTCGGCTGCAGCATTTCGCCGGTTAAAGCTTCCGGATCTGAGCAGAAACGGAATATCTCCGGATGCGCGAAATATCTATCTCCTTCTTCTACATATGCCGGCGGGTGTGCCGATGGTGACTGCAATAATGGAAACGGTGTTTTTGTTTATAACAATGGCGATTGTTATGAAGGAGGGAATCTGAATAATATCCGTCATGGACACGGTATAATGTATTACCGGCAGTGGGGTGAAAAGTATGACGGTGAATGGGTAAATGATAACCGAGTAGGTCATGGTACTCTGATTTTAAATAATGGGGATTTATACACAGGTGAATTCAAGCTCAATGTTCCATGGGGGAATGGGGTCTACAAATATGCTGATGGATCGATTGAACAGGGGGAATTCTTCGATTATCTTTTTGTTAATGTGATAAATCTTCCCGGGCTAACCGATGAAGATAAAGTTGAAATTGGTAAAGTTATTGAAGTCAATTATCAGAGTGGTGATGTTTTTATTTATGCGGGAGATGTGAAAACAGGTGACAAGCTTTTTGTCGAGGTAAATGGTCTTATGGCAGCTCTTGAGGTTATTTATCCTGCAGCAGATAAGATACAATGCCGGATGATTGGGGGAACACAAACTCTTCTAGATAGAGTAAATAAAGGTATGCCGGTGTTTTCCAGGATGCAGGGGATCAAGCGTGGCAATAACACTTTTCTTTTTCCCAATGGAAACCGTTATGTCGGTGAATATCTTGGTAATCAGATGCACGGGAAGGGGGAGTTTTACTGGACCAATGGCAATATTTATAAAGGTGATTACAGAAACGGAATGAGGCACGGCCGCGGAGTTCTGACTTTTTATAACGGTTCAAACTATTCAGGGGATTGGATGAATGGTTTTATGGAGGGGACAGGTTTGTATACCTGGACAAACGGGAACAGCTATAGCGGAGGATTCGTTAAGGGATATAGAGAGGGTAATGCCGAATTCTTATGGGCTACCGGAGATAAATATGTCGGAGAGTTTAAAAAGGATCTCATGGACGGGCATGGTGAATATACTGCTGTAAATGGCGAATCTTATTCCGGAGAGTATAAGGATGATATGAAGGATGGCGTCGGCACATATATCTGGAGTTTTGGAGACAGGTATATAGGGGAGTGGAAAAAAAATCTCCATGATGGTAAGGGTACATATATCTGGAGTGACGGCGGACGTTATGTCGGGGACTGGAAAGAGCATAAGATGCATGGTAAAGGCGTGGAGTATGGACCTGACGGAAAAATAATTCAGCAGGGCCTGTGGGATAACGGAAACTATATTGGCGAAGGGATATAAAAATAAATAACGTTATCTTCTGAACGAATCCTCAAATATTTTTTTTATATCTTTCTCTCCGGGCTGCGGATTGGTATTTGCTATATTTTTTCCTGTCATTGCAGTTCTGGTAAACTCCGCAATCTCTGCTTCTGTGAGCACCTCTTTCTCTCCCAGCAGCCGGTCAACAGTTTTTCCGAATTCATCAACATTGGACATGCCCATAGCTTCTACTACATGTTTTACTTTTTCAATTGAAGGTTCAAGAAATTTAAGATAATGATATAGTACAAGACCATTTGCTCTTCCGTGGTCTATGTCTTTATGATAAGTAAGCGGGTATCCCATGGCATGTACAGCTGTTGTTCCGGCATGGGCAATTACAACTCCGGCAAGCATCGATGCGTAGAGCAGTTTTTCTCTGATATTGGCTGTTACATCTCCCGCGACAAGTCCGGGGATACATTCACCTATAAGTTTTATGCTCTCCAGTGCGTAAGGTTTTATTACATCAGTTGCTCTGACTGAAAGGTAACCTTCTATGGCATGGGATAGAGCATCGACTGCGGTGTTTATTGTGGTTTCAGCCGATAGAGTTTCTGTGTAAGCCGGATCGAGGAAAGCTGCAGCCGGGAATATTGAGTCTGCGGCGATGCTTTTTTTGTTGCTTATTTTATTATATGTAAGTATTGAATAAGGTGTCACTTCACTCCCGGTTCCTGCAGTGGTTGGTACCGCGGCTACCGGAAGCGGTCTGTTCTTGTAGACTCCACCAAAGAGAGCGTCGTCATCAATATCATTGACTGCGAGTATTGCAATTGCTTTTGCCGCATCAAGTGGTGAACCTCCGCCGATACCGATTATGAAATCAACACCTGATTTTTTTGCCATAAGTGCAGCTTCCCGGACATTCTCAACTGTGGGATTAGGTTCAATTCCGTTGTAGTGAATGCAGCTGATATTTACACTTTCGAGAGCAGCTTTCACATCAGCAAGAGATCCGTTTTTTTCAGCGGAGGATCTTCCGGTTACAATAAGAGTTTTTTTCCCGAGAAGTGAAAACTCACTGCTGTTGTTTATGATACAGTTTCTGCCGAAAAAAGTTTTAACAGGCATAAAATATCTGAATTCCATGTGATCTCTCCTTTGTTTCATTTGATGCACTTTCCCGAATAGTGACGCGGATAGTTCTATCTTTTTACCGGCGGTTCAAATCTTTCATAATAGCCTAAAAGATTGCCGTTATGATCGCGAACCGCACGCATGCATATTCTGTGTTTTTCATTGTCAGTGATAATTTCCTCTTCAAGTCCGGACTTCATCTTTTCAAAAATTTCAATCATCATGTCCTTTGAGGCGCTGTTGTGACATGAGAATATTGATCTACCTAAAAGAGATTCGCCCTCTTTATATCTCAATACCGCCGCGCTGTTCATATATTGTATTACATGCTCTGTATCAACAAAGACAAAAGCATCTTTCAGACTGTTTAAAAGTATAGAGTGAAAATCATTCGGCAGTGCAGGGTTCATTGTTTTTTCCTGTAATAAATTTTCTTAATTTAAGCAGCCACACTTCAATTGTAGCAAGTATCACCCTGGGGAATATTATCCAGAGCGCCGGTACTCCGATTGCAACAAAGAGAAGCGTATCCTCGAGAAGTGAATGTGAGATCCCGATGTGATGGTTCAATAGGTCTGCATCCTCTCTATTCAGTTTTCCAGATTCTGACTGTTCTATCATAATTGCAGAACCGTAGGCAAGACCGAGTGTGTTTGCAACAATCCACAGGAACGCGACAGAATCGGGAAGGCCCATTATACGGAGAGCTGGCCTCAGTATTACCGCCAGTTTATCAATGAATCCGAATTCGTCCAGAATTTTCTGGAGAATAAGGAGGAGTGTTACAATAATAAGAATCTGAACGATAAGGAAAAGAGAATTGTAAAACCACGATGATAAAATTCCTGTTAGAGTCATCTCCTCGTATCCGGAAGAAGCTGTAATTATATTTCCTGAACCGGCCGGCATAAGCAGATTCAGAGAGTAAGCGCCGATAAAGCTGTAAACAAAACGGACAAGAGTTATCTTGACTGCCGAGGAACCGGTTTTTTTCTGAATGGCCGTTTCGACAAAATAATTATGTGAAATTAAACACATAAGCGCCAGTATCGTAAGCTCTCTCTCGCTGAATGGGAGTGTGCTGATAACAGCTATTGCGGAGTATATGTTAAGTGCCATGCTTGTAATAAAAACAAAAGCTGCATCGCCAGGAAGACCGATGAGGCTGAACATGGGATTCATCCATCCTGCAATATGTTCAAGGATTCCTGTGTATTTAAGCAGTGTAACTCCAAGCGATACCGGAATCATAATTGATAATAAAAATTTTGCTGATTTTAATGCAGCGGGAACAGCTGATCTGATGCAGCTGTACAGGCGCTGATTAATTGTACTGGTTTGTTTATCTGTTGTTTTCATACCGGATTAATAATATTTATAGAGATTTTGTCAAGAGGGATTAATCTAATATTTGACCGCTGTCGGGGATCAGTGTACGTTTTTTTGATGAGAGCGGTAGATGAAAAAATAAAAAATTCAAAAATTTTTGAATAAAATTTGACCCGTAATTCATTCAGTATTACTCTATTGGAGCAGGCTGGTGACAGCTGAACCGCATCATGCGGCTTGAATGTAAAAATTTAAATTATATATCCCCGTCGGCTTCGGAGGGAGAGATAACTGATTTTTTTACTGCAAAAAAGTTCAGGAATTATGACTTATTAATTCCAATAAATGTAGAGGAAAAGTTATGCAGTCTTATCAAATATTTCCCGGTTATAAAAACGTGATTAATTCAGAAATCTGACGAAATGAAGAGAGCATTTTTAAATTGTAATACCCGCTGGGGTGTATGTGTTGCAGATCTGGAACTTCCTGTTTTCTATCACGACAAGAGTTCTATCAATGCAGTCTACACTGCGTCTACAAGTCTGGTAAAGCGATATCTGCCTGATCCTATGATGCATCCGTTGGAAGCTTCACCGGGAAGGTGCCTTGTCTCTTTCAGCGCGTTCGAATACCGCATGACAAATATAGGTGTCTTCAATGAATTCAGAATAGCTTTTATTATTTCGTATGGTAAAAAAAATACTTCGGAAATATCACCTCATTCGCTGAAAAGAAAGAAGTGTATTGAAATGTATATCCGGCATCTCCCTGTTACCACTGAAGCTGCACGTATTGGAGGTGTGGAGACTTACGGATTCCCTAAAATTCTTACAGAGATAATTTTCTGCCGGGAGAACGGCATTACAAAGTGTATAGTCTCTGATAACAAAAGGCATATTCTGACACTGTTTGTTCCGGAGCTCCGGACTAAACCGGGAAATGTAATACGCCACAGGACTTATACAAATCATCAGGGCATGACTTTGCGCAGTAATATTTATACGAAGAACCATGAATTTGCCGAATCGACTAAAACCGGATATGTAGATCTTTTAATCGGTGATGACCATGATATATGCAGAGAATTGAGATCGATAGATCTAAGCCAGGATGCGCTGATGTGTCAGTATATACCTTCAAGTGAATCAATACTCTCGATCCCGCGGAGTTCTCTCCGGATATAATTTATGTCAGCTGCTCCTCTTTATAGCCGCTGCATACTCTCTTAAAATCTTTTTAATGTTTCTGTCATAGCATTCATCAATATAGATACTATAAAATGTTGATGGTATTTTATCTTCATTGATTGTATTCCGTATAGTCAGTTTTTTCCATATAAGATTTATGCTCATAAGTGATACTGCGCTGCCGTTTTCTTTCAGGTAGATGAAATATTCTCCGTCAGCTTTATCCGGTTTTGCGCCTTTATTAACCGCTTCTATAAATTTTTCACCTCCCGGGAACATGATAGTCAATGTACCGCCGCTGTTTCCTTTACGTATCATTTTTTCTACTGTCAGATTGAAATCATGCTGCTGAATTGTCGGGACTTTGAGGATGACCTCCTCAATCCGGGAATAGGCGCTTACAAAAATTTCACTGTCCCTCTGATTATCCCGGTCAGTGTAGAGTATTATTTTTGTGTTAACTGATACCAGAAGCTGGGTAACTTTCCTGTATGATCTCACCAGTGAGTATTCGCCGAAGGGGAGGCTATTCTCCTGAACTTTTGAGTTCAAAAGGGGTGTCTCTCTGTATGACTTGAGGTCTGCAGTGTAAATATTAACAGAAAATAGTATCAGCAATAGTGTAATATATTTTTTCATTGTTTTATGTCTCTTTTTATTATCGGAAAAAGATCATATTTGTCACGTAATTACTTGTAACTGGCGGAAAATTTTTTTTTGGTACAATGTTTCGCGATGTGTATAAATAGGGGATTACATGGACTATCATCCTTGTTGCCGTGCCCGGTGTAGCAAATTATTTTGGGGGGTGCGTATGCGGAGTGCTGTGCCCCAAAAAATAAATCGCCACCCGTGCCCGGTTCTGATCCATTAAAAAATAGATTTGACGTAACTTTCAAATAATAATATTGTATAAATAATAAGAGGAGAATTCAGTTTATATGAAAAATAAATTCAAAAATATATTATTTATTATTATGGTTTCTGTTTTTGCTTTAATGATATCCGGCTGTGAGGAGTCTGAAGTAGAACCAGATTATAGTTTTGAAGTCGTGTCGTCAGACGACGGTTTTTCCGGTTATTATAAGATTGATGGCGGAGCTGCGAAAGAGTTTAACGGTTCTGCTATGAGTGATAGCACGGTATATTATAGTTTTAATAAAGACCTTAAGTCTCCGGAATCTGTTCTGGTCTCTGCAACAGGTACTGCCAATGCAACTTCTATTTCGATATATATATATGAAAAAAATGAACTTGTTAAAAGTGTAACCGTATCCCAGGTTACAGATAGTGTTGCTGTAACTGCAACTATCTCCTACTCCTTTGATACGTCAGATTCTGATGATACTGATGATTCAACAGAGTCAACAGATTCCAAATAGCTCAGTCAGTTTTATCATAAAATCCCGTAACTATTCAAAAACCGCTTTAATTTCATCTCCGCCGCACCACAGGCGCGGCGGAGAGCAATTTTACCCTCAGCTTAATCCTGCTTATTTGAGATTTTAATAGAGCTATATTTTTACCGGTGTAAAATTATTAATCCGCTTGTTTAAAACTTTTTTTCATACCAGGAAAACTTTATATTAGAGTATGGGAAAAATGTCAAAATTGAAACTGAAAAATGATGATCGGGTATGTATTATCGGAGGCGGTCCAGCTGGATGTTTCTCGGCTATGAATCTGCTTCATCATGCAGAAAAAATTAATCTGAAACTTGAAGTCCTGATTTTTGAATATCGTAATGGATCGAATCGCGGGCCAGCGGGATGTAAAGGGTGTGCGGGTATTATCTCTTCAACTCTGATCAAAAATCTGAATTCTATCGGTGTCACTATTCCGGATTCTCTGATTCTTGGTGAAATACAGAGTTATGTTCTGCATATTCCGAATATCGGAGGAGATGTGATTCATGTCAATCAGCCTGATATCCAAAGAAGCATTTACAGTATAAGCAGAGGTGGCGGGCCGCGGATTGCGCCAGCGGGACCATCTCCCTCATTTGATGAATTTCTTCGCGGGCAGGCGCGTGAGTTTGGAGCTGAAATTATTAATAAGAGAGTAAAAACTGTTGAGCTTGAAGATTACCCTGCGGTTATTACTGATGATGAAAGTTATCGTTGTGATTTGCTTGTCCTTGCATCTGGTGTAAACGGCTCGAAAGTTTTATGTTCCGGATTTAATTATAAATATCCAGAGACGGTTGTTATGGTGCAGGATGAATTTTTAAAACCGGATAATATTCCTGACGGAAATGTGGCGGCATTTTTTGGTGAGCCGGATGATATATTTTTTGGAACACTTGTTCCGAAGGGACGTTATATTAATGTCTCACTTTTCGGCAAACCGGGCAGGAGTATGTTGAAAAATGTTATCACCAGTTTTTTAGAAGCTGAATCATCAGGGATGAAAGACTATTTTCCAGTGATGCCGGAGAATCTTTGCGGATGTAAACCGAGAATTGTTGTTAATCCGGCAGAGATTTTTTATGGAGACAGATGGGTTGCTGTTGGTGATTCGGCAGTGAGCCGGCTATATAAAGATGGTATCGGATCGGCATTTATTACATCAGACGGAGCTATGAGGTCTGTCCTGATGTATGGAATTTCAGGAAAAGATTTTAAAAAAGGTTATCGAAAAGTCTGTCGTAAGTTTATTTATGACAACTTCATTGGTAAAATTTTGTTTAAAGTTTTTACTTTTATGCTTGCAAATCCTGTTATAGCTTTATCTGTAAAAAGATGTGTTGAATGTGAAAAAGATCTTTTACCGGAGAAGAAAGGTTTTACAATACTTATCTGGGGGATGCTTACTGGAGATTATAGTTATAAATATCTACTAGGGAGAATGTTCAGAATCAGGAGTATTTTAAGATTCATTAAAATATTTTTTTTAACCCTGGCGAATAGAATGGAATAACAGTTTTGCTAAGTATCAGTAATAATTCCTGAACATATATTATAAGAGCGAGGAGAGTTTATGAACAGTTTGCCTCTTAAAAGCTTTTATTTTTTTGGGAATTTTTTTCCTGGAGTAAGTGTTTTCCTCTTTGCGGGTATGATCTATTTTGCGGCAGACTCTTGGCATTTTTTGAAAAACTCGATGGATGCCGGGGTTATCATAGCTTATGTCATTCTTTCGATTGTCTTTGTTCTCTTGGGGAGTATTTTTTTGTGCCTTCATAAAAAGAATAAGAAGTAAAATTATGGGGATTAATTAAATGAAATATATAATAACCGGGTTTCTGATTTTTTCAGCGGGATGTTCATCTATAGATAAAAGCGTATATCTGAATCCGCAGATGAAGAATTATAATATTAAAACAGTAGTGGTTCTTCCTCTTGAGAATAACAACAGTGAAAGATATAAAGAGTATTATCCGGAAGCACCCGATGTTGTACGGGACGCACTGGAGTCATCTCTTATTAAAACAGGATGGCAGATTATTGAACGTGAAAAGATTTCAAAAATACTTGATGAGCTTGAACTTCAGTCCTCGGGATTAACCCTTGAAAATGGTGTAAAAATAGGCAAAATGCTCAATGCCGATGTAATTGTAATAGGGCAGGTGACTTCATATGTCAAGGGTGCTGTAGATGATAAAAGTCCCACCGGTGAGCTTGAGCATACAACCGTGGGATTTAATGTCCGTGCTGTAAATATTGACAGCGGAGTGATTATGTGGAAGATCAATGTCGTCGATTCAGATAAAAATATTTTTACCTACACCAATCCGGTTCAGGGACATGCAATCAGGGTTGCCGACAAGGCTGTTGATGAGCTTGTCCGGAGTATTCCCGGAAGATAAACTTATTCATTTCTTCATCGCTTCTGCTTTAAGTTCTTTCGGCATTTTTTCAATTGAATATCTTAAAGATGTTCGCGGCATTACTGATTTATTTTTTATCACATAGTCAAAGACTTCTTTCTGGTGAGACTCACTCGCCGCTTTAAGCATCCAGCCGTAACCCTTCTGAACAAGGTCGTCCTGATCTAAAAGCATGATGTCTGCAATTTCAAAAATATCGGTTAAAAAGAGCCCATGTCTGGCGGGGATGATCAGTGAGACGGCTGCGGCACGGCGTACCCAGCGGTTATCGGACACTGCCCATTTTTTTAATTCTGAAATATATTCAGGGTACATCTCAATAAATTCTCCGACAGTATGATTGCAGAGTGTATCGCATGATGCCCAGTTGTTTACATAGTTCTTCACCCATTTATCGAATACTTTGAAATCATCAGGTTTGTAATCTTTATGTATGTAATAGGACCAGTTGCATGCAATGAAAGATTCTTCAATAAATCCTGATTGCCAAAGCTCATCACAAAGACGGAATATCTCGCTATTAGGTTTGTCTTTTATAGCTTTAAAATATTCTTTTCCGATTTTACTTCCAACGGCTGTTTTCATTCCGTACATTTTTACATCTTCTTTAAAGAACCGCTGACCAGATTTTTTTATCTCTTCATCGCTGTTCTGTTTCAGTTCTTTACGGAGTCTGCTTATGATCTCGCTCATGATTTTATCCTCATACCGGGAAATTCAGTAATTACATACTATAGAAGAATTATATCGCCATCTGCGGGAATAAGCAGTTGAGATTTACTGATTCCGTTTTTATCGGCATATTCTCTCAACTCAATTCTTGATACAGTTCCGTGATCGAGGGAATCCATATGTGTTGCAATTATTTTACTATTTGGAAGTATTTTACAGACATGAACAGTCTGTTCTTTATCGAATAAAATTTTAACACTGTCACCCCATACTGCACCGCTCGAATGAATTATTACAATATCAGGATTTTCAGTAATCAGCAGCTCTTCGATTTTCGAAGTCAGAATGGTATCTCCAAGCCAGCAGATAGACGGGACATTTTCTGATTTTAAAATAAATCCGGAAACCAGACCCATCTGAGTTAATACTTCACCGCTGCCGTGCTGGCCGTCGAAACGTCGCATCTCAATATTTCTGAATATTGAGATATCATGAACAGCTGTTGTGTTGATGAATCCGAGATCAAGAATTGCTGATTCATCTGATGGCTGGCAGAATATATTTGTATTTTTATCAATCGTTTCTTTTGCTGTTTTGTCGAAATGATCGGAGTGCATGTGTGATATTATAACAGCATCTACTCCGTCAGTAATTTCTTTGATTGTTATAGGCAGATCAATAAGCGGATTTTTCGAACGGCCCGTATATGAGTTGAGTGTTAATTTTTCCGCAAAATAGGGATCTATCAGAAGTGTTGCATTTTCGTAATATAATTTGATTGTTGCACTTCTGATCAATTGAAATTTCATAATAACCTCTATTTAAACTATTTCTTTTTTCTTTTTCTGGATTGATTCATAAATTTCTTTTGTTGTCTCTGTTGGTATACCGGACTCTATCCCCATTCGTATAATTGTTCCGCCGAAGAGATCCCGTTCGTCGGGCTTATCCATGTTTTCAAAATCACGCTGGAATGAAGTCTTTGCTACGAAGGGGAAGTTTTTCCCTTTGGCAAATGAATCGTTCTCGATAGATTCAGGGAGAGAAACCCCTCTTTTCCGTGCAATTGCTGATATTTCATGCATGATTTTTTTTGTATAACTGCTCAACTCGTCCGATGCAACCACCTCTCCGATAGTCTTGTTGAAATTTGCTGTAACCAGGCCGTATGCTGCGATGAAAACAAATTTACTCCAGATTTCGGTATACGGTTCGTCCAGCCAGTTGTATTTAATATCTGCACGTTTGAACAGATCAAAAATCGCCGGGTCAACAAAACTGTTTTTCGGATCGTTTCCGAAATGGATAGTCCGTGTACCACCCCGCTGTGTGACTTTTCCCGGTTTTTCAATGTGAGTTCCAACATACACGCATGACGGGAACAGAATTCCTTTATCTATTGTTTTTCTGATCCTTTCGTAAACGTCTACACCGTTCAGAAGCGGAAGTATCATTGTCTTCTCCGATATTTTATCTTTGAGAAGAGGCATTGTTTTGTCGAGATCGTACCCTTTGACACATACAAGGCAGAGGTCAAGCATTGGCAGTTCTGCTATATTATCAGTGGCTTTTGTGGGACGGCAGATAAACTCACCATCATCGGAGTCGAGAAACAATCCGCTTTTCTGAATTTCAGCCAGATGCTGATTTCTTGCGATAAAATATATATTAAGACTTTTGTCATCCTTGAGGAGCTGAGTCAGCTTGCCTCCGAAGTATCCGCCGACCCCTCCGATTCCGATTACTGCTATATTCATTTTATACCTCTGCCTACTTGTGATTTTGCCTTATGTATTTCATGTGAATATTGTTCCAGCCGTTGTTTTTTTGCAACATTAATGCTATGAAATTTTATTTGAAATGTGAATCGATAATATCTTTCAATTTATGTATTTCAAGCGGCTTTTCAAGAAAACCGAGCGGATTGAGATTCCGGGCTCTATCCCTGGTATTCTGGTCATCATAAGATGTTATAAATATTATTGGAATATCGGTTTCCGATTTTATCACCGAGGCAGCCTCGATCCCGTCGATATTTCCGGCCAGTCTGATATCCATTAAAATAATATCCGGCCGGTTCAGCAGTGTGGCAGCTATGGCATTTTCTCCTGTAGTTACGTGGCTTGTTAATGTATATCCGATTTTTTTTAACTGTGTCTCCATCAGCATAGCTGTTATAACTTCATCCTCCACAAGGAGTATGGATATTTTTCCGTTCATACTATATTCTTGCCTTATACAGGCTGGTATTAATTTCAATTATACAGCTGATGCCGTTTTTGTTTATGAAGGTTACTTTTCCCATAAGCTGAAGCTCTCCGATATTATGTATCAGTTTTAAACCGAGAGTGCTGCTGTTTCTGAAATCAAATCCGTCAGGAACACCTGCTCCATTGTCTGAATACTCAAGAATATTTTTATCAGGACTGACACGCTTGAGAGTGATCGATATTGTCCCTCCCCGGTTGTCGGGAAAACCGTGTTGTATTGAATTTGTCAGAAGTTCATTTAAAATTAATCCGAAGGGTATGGCCGTATCGAGCAGAAAAATCTGATCCTCAACCTCTATGTTAAGAATAATTCTATCAGCGGAAACACCGGAGTTTTGAAGCACTAAAGCTGACAGTTCCCCTATGTAATCCTTGATGGAGATGTGAGACAAGTCTTTTGATTTGTACAGCATCTGATGTACCAGGGAAATCACCTGAATTCTATCCTCAGTATTTTTAACAAGCATCCGGATATCTTGATTCTCCGGCAGATAATCCGCCTGAAGTACAATCATACCGCGGATAACCTGTAGAGTATTTTTAGTTCTATGATAAAGTTCGCGGATGAGTGTTTCTTTCTCATCAAGGGATTGCTTAATTTTTTCCTCTGCATGCTTTCTTTCAGTTATTTCAAGCTGCAGATACTTCGTCTTGGAAATTACCTGTCGCTTAAGGGTAAAGTTCCATAGAATCAGAAATAATCCTATTATTAAGAGTCCCAGAATCCCCCACAGGACCTCTTCCTGAACTTCCCCATTCTGCTGAGGCATAGTCCATTTACGGAAGGAACGGCTGTAGACAGATTCAGGATTGCCGATCATACCTGGCAGAATCCTGTCAATATCTGCAATCAGGTCAGAGTTTTTATCTTTAGTAGCGGCAAAATGGAGAGCTATGGGTGAGAAACTTATCGGTGTAACCGTAACCTTGTATTCTTTGGCAAGCTCATTCCCTAAAGAATAGATACAGACTCCGGCATCGGCATCACCATTTTCTATTGCCCGCATCACTTCTATGTTATCTTTTGTCATTACTATATTGCAGTTGATTCCGAAAGAGGATATGTAATTGAGGAAACCGGTAGTGAAGATGCTTCCTGCAAGCGCAGCAACCCTTTTACCCTGAAGGTCAAAGATGGTGTGAATTGTCAGTTCCGGGCTGGTGAATAATACGCCATAATCGAGATATACAGGATTTTTATTGAAATCGAAAACCGCAGTTCTTTCCCTTGTATAGCCGACTGCCGGAAGCAGATCTATTTTGCCGCTCTCAAGTTCTTTCAGCAGTTCATTCCATGTTCCGGGTACATATTCAACCGTCCAGCCCAGTGTCTGAGAGAAGTAATCTATAAGGTCGATGAACAATCCCCGGGGTTTGTTGTCTTTAACCATTACAAGAGGAGCAGCCGGGAAAAGGCCGATTCGGACGGTTCTTTTCTCTCCTCTTGCCGGATTAGTTAATGTCAGTATGAGGATTAAACATAAAAAAGAGGCATAAATTATCTTTGTTAACGGCACTGAACTTTGACAATTAATTATAACAGATAACTTTTTATGAAGAACGGAGATAAAGCTATCTCCGGGATCGGGTGCTTTTGGTTCTATAGTTATTTTTGGCGGACCAGAATTTTTATTTGTTCCAGACACAAACATTCTCCTCTTAATCGGACAATGAAAATAGAATTGGTTGAGCGTTAAGGCTTTATCAGAAATGCTTAAATTTCAAGTTGCTGTCTGCAATTTGAAATTTAAGCAGTACCCTAAAACCAGCCATATCTGAGTACTTAAGTATTTCAGGATAAAACCTGATTTTTTTTCCATGTATTACTTTAATCAAATTTTTACAAATAGTAAAGCTAAACGTTATAAATATCAATCAATACAATTATATAATATTACCGAAAAATAATTTCAACATTTTTTTATACAATTAGTTATATTTTAATTTTAGTTTAAGAGTTTTTGTTTCACCTGTAATTATTAGAATAGTGTATTTTAGTTACATAATTGTATCAGAATTTCATTCCGAACATTCTTCGCAGGAATGAAATCCGTTTAACAGCAAACTCATACAGCAGCATAATTACGGTAAATGAAATTCCTGATATAATTAAATACTTCATAACCGGTGTGATCTGCAGATTCAGTAAAAAGAAACATGTAATTACAATCACTGACTGATGAAGAATATAGAACGGGAGAACAGCTTCATTTGAGTATTCAAGAAATCTGTTGTTGAAGTCGAGATACTTTGCTCCCATGCCTATGAATGTCAGCAGCCAGCACCATGTATTAAATCCGCGAAGTATTGAAATAACCGGTGATCGGTCATTCATATTCAGATTCACAATACAGAAATACGCGAGAGATGTTGCAGCTACTGCCATGAAAAAAGAAAGAAATCTTACCCTCATTATTTCACTGCGGAACCGGTCATCTGCGGCAAGCAGGTATCCCGTCAGAAAAATTATAAAGTATGTCAGAGGACTCCATCCTCCGAAGCCCCGTATGCCGATACCATCGGGAGAAGTGTTGACCAGCAGTTCCATTAGAGCTATTGGAATGAAAAGGAGATAAGCAGCATATTTTGCCGAGAGTAAGCCGGTTAACCGGGATTTGCCGATCCGGCTGAACAGGGGGAGTGCCAGAATTGAAAAAATAAAGAGTATCAGAAGATACCACAGGTGTAAACCCATCCAGGCAAAGTTTCCTCCGAATGCATACCATCCGTTGAAGTATTCCGGGATGAACTGAAAAAATGAACCTGTAAATTCTCCGTGAGTGACACGCTCAATATATACCTGCGGAGGTATTATTGTAAAAATACCGAATACCAGAGGGATAAAAATCCTGGTAACACGTTCGCGTGCAAAATCTTTTTTTGACCGGTGCTGCAGTGCATAATATATAGCATAAGCGGATAAAAGAAAAAACAGCGGCATGATAAACTGACTGGTAATACCGATGAAAACTGTTGCTCCGAAAGTCAGCTCTGTATTTTTTATATGCCATCCTTCATAGTCGAAAAATCTTGCGTTGTGAAAGAAAAATATAATTCCCATACCGGAAACTCGAAGCCAGTCGAGATAGTAATGACGTGTTTTTTCCATATATACCTGTCTTTTGAATAAAATATTTACGTATCAAATTTCTAAAACTGAATCAGTATTTATTCCATAACTTTTCTAAAGTAAAAAAAGTTCTATTATCTCCACCGCCGAAGACAGCGGGGATATATAGTTTCAGTCTGCTGATTGTAATAAAAAAAATCAAGTATTAATGGAATCATTTGAAAAGATGGAGATTTAGATTGAAATGTCATATTCAGAGTCATTTGATTTCAAAATGTATTATTTATAGAGGAATTAAATTGACAAATTTTAATAAAATCGATATTTTAATTATGGGCAGTTCCAAAAACTCCGTTTCCGTGACCGCAGGGAGCCCTGCAGGGTCTATAAAGATTGAGTTAATAGAACTCTTTATGTAAAAATATAAGAATCTGCGCTCGTTAGATTTTATATGATAAGATCTGAGCAGACAATTCTCTTGCTGAAAATCATAAACCGGGTAACAGCTCAAAAACCGGTGATATCCTATCCCCGGCGCGGCGGAGAGCAATTTCACCACCAATTTATGAGTAGTTCCTAAACCGGCTATTTGAAGATTATTAATATTTATGAGATGGGGTAAAATGAGGACAACATTAAAAACAAGGCTGTATCTGTACTTCGGGGGATCTATATTGCTGACCTCAATTATTTCATGCGGTTTCTTTTTTTTACGATATCACAATGAGCTTGATGGCGGAATCAATGAGAAGCTGAATATCGGCGCACATATATCAGAAAAAGTTATCGATTCAGCGGTTTTGAAATCGGTACACGAGCCCGGTTTTGAACAATCGGAAGGCTTTGTGGAGGTGTTAAAATATCTTAAAAATATCGAGACCTCCTTCGGGTTTAAATATATCTACATAATGATAAAAGAAAACAACGAATATATCTTTATATACGATTCCGGAAGTTATATGCCGGAGGAGGGGTATGAGAACAGTTTTCTTACTCCGTATACTGATTATCCGTCAGAACTGGCTGATGCATGGGATAACGGTGTATCCCGAACTGCGGAATATACCGATCAATGGGGGTCGGTCAGATCAGTATTTATGCCGGTTAAAGATGCGGATGGTAAAGTTTTTGCAATGATTGGAGCTGACTTCGGTATTGATAAGGTTCAGTCGATTATGCGTAAATCATATCTGGTGCTTGCAGTGATTATGCTTTTAATTATAGCAATAACAGTTATAGCTGTTTATCATCTGCGCGGAAAAATAATAACACCAATTACGAAAATAATAAGTGATGTAACAGGGATTGCAGAGAGCGCCGATTTAACATGCAGGACAACAGTTTCAAGTACAGATGAGGTTGGGCTTCTTGCTGAAAGTTTTAATAAGTTTATTGAAAAGACTCAGAAGATTATCAGTCAGATCGGAGAAATTTCACAAAGACTTGCGGCATCATCGGAGGAGTTTACTTCTATAAGTATGAATCTTTCGCAGACAAAATCTGATATTACAAAAGAGGCTTCATATACTGCAAATACTATTACCGAACTTATTTATCGTATTACGAAACTCTCCGGTGAACAGCTGGATCTATTCGAATCTCTCCGTAAATTGATTGAAAATCTTTATACGGGAATCCAGACAGTCAGTATTCAGTCCGACAAAACTTTATCACTCTCTGCAACAGTTGCATCAAATGCAAAAAAAGGTGGAGAATCCATATCTACAATGAACATCTCCATGGATAAAGTTATGGAGAGTTCTAATGATATGATTGGTATTATTGAGATTATAAATGACATCTCAGACAGAATAAATCTTCTTTCACTTAATGCTGCAATTGAAGCTGCACGGGCCGGTGATGCCGGTAAAGGATTTGCCGTAGTCGCAGAGGAGATCTCAAAACTTGCTGACCAGACTGCAAGCTCAACTAAAAGTATAGACGCACTGATAAAAGCCAACAGTGAAGAGATCTCTCTTGAAATAAGGAACCTTGACGCGACAACTGCAATTCTTAATCTGATCATCGGTGGAGTTGAGCAGATGAAGAGTGAGGTAACAACAATTAATTCGATTACTAAAGAACAGCTTGATACTGCGGAGAAGGTGCGTGATAATTCCGGAAATATTTTTACACGCGCGGAGGAGATAAAAACAATCGCTGCAAATCAGAAAAATGAGCTCGACGCGATTACAAGTTCTATAGCGCATATTGATGAGTATACCGGCACTATTACTACTGGTGCAGAGGAGATCGCAGCGAGTTCGGAAGATATTGCCGGTATGGCTGAAGCTCTTAATGAAAAAGTTTCGCTCTTTAAAGTCTGATGCTGATATAATTCATCATCTCACATTTCACTGTTTGTTGAATTGCAGTATAAGTTTATTTCCCGTCCGGCTTCTGGTGAACTTCAGAGCTTTACTGTTTGAATCTTTTACTATGATTTCACTGATGAGGGGCGTGTTTTTAACACAGATGCTTATGCGGTCATCAATCACCGGGCTTAATATTTTTATAGTAAGAGTTTTGTCTGTAAGTGTACTTTCAAAATTGTACCTGTTACGTGCCGACCAGAAATCCCCATAGGCGGTTATGCTGCCGATCCATATGTTTTTTTTAGATACATGTGTAAGGAGATTCTCTTCGGATTTTAATTTGTAGCCGGCTTCTGAAGGATGAACCAGCAGTACAGATATAGCCTCGTTGTCACCGTTTGCATTTATAATATCTATCCATTTTGCAACAAGCTCATTCATGTTGCGGGGAGTAAGCAGTCCCTGTGAGTCGTCAAAGATTACAGGAATTTCAATCACGGAGGATTTACCAGCTCCGACTTTTCTCTGCCTGAAGGCCCTGTAGGCATAATTGGTCATGATATCATTGGCGGAAAATGAAGAGTCATAGAGATATCCGCATTTTTCCAGTGTATCAATAAGTTTATCCGGAAAACGGAGGTTCCCCGATCTGAAAGAGAGAGTATTCTGTAAGGGGATATCCCGGTCGAGGAGCTCTTTGCTCACTTTAACTTCACCAAAGACTGTGGGGTTTGTAATAATCTGATAATCAGATTTTGCAGTGTTGAAAGAACCTTCCGGGAATTTTTCAAAAATAACAGAGTGAGTTACTGTATGCGAGCCGATGTCGCCTCCCAGAAGTTTTACCTGTTTAACATATTCAATCCGTTCCGCATCATAGTAGCCTATATCCATGTCGTCTTTAAAATATTTTGTGGTTATAAAATATGTTCCGCTGACACCGAATTTTTTTTCAAGTTCGGCATATTTAATCATGTTCGGAAAAGACATCTGCGCATCAACGTCATGCGTCAGAATTAAAGCTGTATTCCGGCCATGGGGTATAGTGCTGAGATATATAAATGGCCTGGTGTACTCTTCATAAATTGATTTCATTATCAGGAGAAAGACATCTGCTCCAGGTTCAAATGTGTTGATCCATCCGCGTTGGGCCTCGTAGTCATTGCCTACGTGAGGCAGAAGCACTGCGTCACTCAGAGAAACCCCCATTACATAAGCAGTGCCGTCACCATAATGATTTACCGCGAAGATGGTTTTTTTGTCTTCTGTTGCGGCCAGAGGTTTGGCGTCGCTGACATCAAAGGCATGAGTCCATATTATTTCATTGTATAATTTTTTATTTCCAAGTGAAACAGTCTGTTCCTCCGGGCGGTCGAGGTAGAACAGTGATACGTCGTCTGATGGCTTACGGAAGTTTATTTTATATCTTTTTCTGCTGTCATTTATATTGCTGATTCCGAATAGCGCAAAGAGTTTGTTCCCGGTTACAACCTGTGAAACGAGCACTCCGCCGTTTTCAACGTATGAGTATAACCTCTGAAGATCCGCAGGTGAAAATGTAGTGTTGCGCAGATCCCCGGCTGTGTAGATCAGCGGTACATCAGATGCGTCGGGGATGTTTTCTGTAACTGTGTATTGTATGGCAAATATTTCAAAACAGTGTTTGAGCGCGGTAAGTTCTGTATCTCCGGTTCTGTTCCGTGCTGAAAGATCAAGTATCACTGCACGATGGCTGTTGATCTCAGCTTTGCCCCCGGCCTGTGTCAATGCTGACATTAAAATCAGTACAGGAAGAACTGCAGTCAGAAGTATCAGAACAATCCGTTTCATAATTATTACCTGCTCCAGAAGCTGTCCGCAATTGCCTGATCCTCTATTGCGGTTGCAATCATAATAAACCATGCTGTACTGGCAACGCTCACGTAAGTTGAAAATTCATGAGGTATTTCCTGCGTAAAATAGATGAAACCTCCGCTGCTGCTCTGCAGCGGAAGCATGTTTCTGAGAATTTCAGCAGCCTTATCCCGGTTGCCCGTTTTCAGATATGCAAAAGCCGCACCCATTGAGCCTTCAACCCATACACCGCTGATGTGGTCCCATGTCGGCCCCTCTAAGTCGGGGAAATAGTGTCTGGCAATGTCGCTGCTGACCTCTTCATATATTTCTTTATCAGTATAGGGTTTGTAGCCTCTGACTGATCCTTTTCCTTTCAGCGGTGTTGCGGTACTGGCATAGAGTTTTTCTATGGTCTCCAGAGACTGTAACGCATATTCCGGTTTACCTGCGCTTATAGAAAATACGGCCCCCCAGCTTGCGCAATCCAGTGCCAGTGCTTCGTCGATAAATGACGGTTTTATTCCGCGATAGTACTGTTTATTTTTTTCGCTCCATGCCCGCAACATAGATTTTCTGATTGCTGAAGCACTCTGGATGTATTTTTCATTTTTTGTAACGATTCCAAGATCGCGGAGAAAGAAGTATGCATCTATGTTATGTTCGGTGCTGATCCAGTCAATGTTTGTCTCTATGAACATTTCATTAACACTTTTACCCTCAAGCTTTAATGTGTATGAGTTTTTTCCGCCCGTGATAAGTCCCTGACGCATGTCGCCGTTTTTCTGCACCTGCATTTTTAACAGGTGATCGCCAATTGATTGTGCAAAAGCAAGAATTGTTTTTGCTTCACGGTTTGACTTCAGGTATGACGGATCTTCACTGAGCCGTGCCTGGAGATAATAGACAGCGGAGTATCCCACCCATGCGGTTGCGCCTGTCCGCTCGGTTGATCCTGAATAATCGTTTTCAGATGGCCAGTCGTTGTTTACGTTATATCCGAACCATAACCCTCCGTCTTTACGCTGCAGACGTTTAAGTGCCATCAAAATCTGCGAGGCATTTCTGAAATCCCTGTTCATTGTAAATGCAATAACCGCCAGAGCATCATCATATATTATAGAGCGTCCGAATATATATTTGTATGCAGGTTCCTTCGGATCTATTTCATAGCTCACCACAAGGTTTCTGCGCTCGGGCTGCGGATCGGGGATGACTTTGTTTGGAACTTTCTGATTTTTCAGCCACAGGAGTGCTTTCTCTTTCGCTGTCTCTATTGATGAATTCTGTCCGGATTCCGGAAAGATGTTAACCGGCAGTGCTGATGCAGTTATTAAAATTAAAATGAAAGTCAGATGTCTGAAGTACATAATGCTCTCCTGGAGATTCAGCTGTAATATGTTCGGGTAATGTAAATAAAACTTCAGTAATGCGCTTTGTCAAGTCAAGTGTTATGTTTTACTCTGGAAACCTTTTCGCACCATTCTACCCCAACCCTGTTTATTTCTAAGTGCATTTATATATCCTCCGAGCCGCTGTACGCTGAAGAACTGCCTTATCCCGAAGTTTTCACAGAAAGCGTATAAGATTAATATGGAAATATCATTTTTTGGGAAGTAGTCATTCCCCCTTTCCATGATATAAAGCGAGATTATAGAGACTGCAAGCCCCATGAATATTGTTCCAATAAAAAGGAGCAGGATAATACCGGGGTTCAGAAGTCCAAGCGCAAGCGCGATTAAAAACACAATAAGTCCCTGTGCTTCAATCCATGGACCGATCACTTCAAAAATAATAAAGTAGGGAAAAGCAATGAGTCCAACTTCTTTGTATCTGGGATTGAAAAGCATCCGTATATGAAAAGTCATGATATCCAGAAGCCCTCTCTGCCATCTGTCGCGCTGTTTGCGGAGTATGCTGTAATCTTCAGGCACCTCGGTCCAGCAGTTCGCGTTAAAAACATAATTGACTATTCCTTTTTCACCCTTGTCTCTGGAATTTCTGATTAGCCTTACAACAAGTTCCATATCCTCTCCGACAGTATCCTTTTGGAATTTTTCTTTTCCAGTAAGATACCCTCCGCCTTCTATGACTGAAGATTTTTTGAACAGTCCGAATGCTCCGGATATAATAAGGAGACAGCGGATTGTAGCCCATCCCACTCTGCCTGAAATAAATGATCTGATATACTCCATTGTCTGGAGCCGTGGTAAAAACCCAGATGGAATTTTTATATCAGTGAGGTGTCCCTTGTCCACGGTGCATCCGTTGACCGGCACAATATTGCCGCCGGTTGCGATTATATCTGTATCTGTATCCAGAAAAGGGGAGGCCATTTTTAGAAGCGAGTCGCGTTCAAGGAGTGAGTCTGCATCTATACCGCAAAAGTAATCCTTCGCAGCCATGTTGATCCCGGCATTAAGCGAGTCTGCTTTACCGCCGTTTACCTTGTCCACTACAAGGAGGTTGGGGAGGTATCTGTTCTTGTAAAGTCCGCGGATAGTTCCTGTTCTCAGTTTCTCAATTACATTTATATCAGCCCGCTCCAGATTGAAATAATCGATAAGTGTCTGCAGCGTACTGTCATTAGATCCGTCATTTACTACTATTACCTCGTAATCGGGATAGTTAAGATTCAGGAGAGAGTTTACGCTCTGAATAATTGTTGCCTCTTCTCCGTAGGCCGGAGCTATAATAGATATTGAGGGGAGTATACCCGGTTTGAAAAGAAATTTACTGTTTTTAATTGTCCAGTTTCTCAGCTGTCTTCTTGATCCGATGAATGAGAAGAGAAGGAGCAGCAGATAAATTGAATTCAGGGAGATTCCGTAAAAAGCAAAAAAATAGTTGAAGAGATAAAAGAAATTTTTAGTGGAGCCGGTGATGCCTGCGAGAGTGAATGTCCCGTAGTATTTTACAGCATACACAGCGGGGAAGAGCAGAAGTGCAATTGCAAGGAATAGCCACAGAAGCCCTATCCGGACAACCTCCTGTCTCGGTTCACCCTTCTGCGGTTCAAGTCTGGGCAGGTTGAGTTTTGCAAGAATTCTTTCATTAAGATACAGGCTGAACTCTCTTGTGATGTCCACCCTGTGGACAATAAACTCCATAAGTATTCCGCACACCATCTCTTCAAGTTTCTGGTCGCTGTTTTCATTTAAAAAAGTTATAGTGTTTGTGATATTTCCCCGGGCAAGTATATCAATGATAAGCTTCCTGAGCCCGGAAGAATTGTCGTACCTGAGTTTTACAAGAAGATATTCAATTCTGTATGATAATACTTCAGCGAGTCCGAATTTTGCAATTGGATCTTTTTCTGCCGTAAAGCGTGTAATTGTTTCATTAAAAAGGTCAGTGTTTTTTATAATAATACGGGACAGAGCCGAAACAGATTCGTTATATATATCGCTGTCATGCATGGCTTCAATGAGAACATTCATCGATACGAGTGAAGGGAGTAAGCCAGTGGCTTCAACGGCAATTTTTTTTATATAACTGTTTCCCGATTTTATAAAGTTATCTGAACGGAGGTGTTCGGGATAAAATTTGAGACATGCATCCGCCGCAGCATCGGCAACTTCACTATCCGGAGAAGTCATAAACTCAAGAAGGAGAACCTTGAGGTCGGGAGAAAAATAGTGTTTGGCGAAAGATACAATTACCATCTTGAGTTCTTTTGATTCAATTGCATCGAGATTGATAAGGAAATTGTGGAGCTTTTCTCCGAAGTCACCCATGATGCTGTAAATTTTCTCATTGTACCATTGAGGTGACCCGATAAGCGTCTGAAGAATATACGGGATTGATGCATCATCACCTGTTTCGATCAGTGCATTTATAATATAAACTTTTATGTAATATTTTTTTTCTGTATCCAGAGCGGTTTCAAGTGCCCTGCGGCTTTTTTCACATGGGAGGAAAGCCAGATTTAATGCGGCTTCGGAGCGTTTAAAACTGTTTCCGGATCTGATTCTTTTACAGTATTCATTCACCACGCCGTTTTTGACGAAATAGTCGATAAAAGACTGAGCCACTGCCTCGGGACATAAAATTGAGACTTTAAAATCTTTATAAACATCGAATACTAGAAACGGATCAATTTTTAATTTTGAAAAATCTGAAAAGTCAGGAGAGGATATTAAATTAATAACAATTTTTTTATTTTTATCTAAGAGGATACCCCTTCGGCGGTTAAGCGCTTTAGATGAGAATAATAAAATTATAAAACTGAAATCTGCAGCAAGTAGAATTCCTGCAATTATATATAATATGGTATTACTCTGCATAAACTACATTTCAACTTTTGATAGTATTTTAATAAGGCCGACCAGTTCTACAATTGAAAAAGGTTTTTTTAAATAATGATATATACCTAATGATTGAGCGCGGATAATTGATTTATCATCTTTTACTGAAGATGTAAGTATAAACGGAATATTTTTTAAATCCGAATCTTCGAGCATTTTTTTTCTCAGAGAAAAGCCGTCCATCTTCGGAAGCATAAGACCGCTTATTATTGCGGCTGGTTTATTGACATCAATCTTTTCCAGAGCCTCGTCCCCCATTGTACAGGTTTCAACATTGAATCCCGCGCCCCGGAGGTGAGTCTCAAGAAGATATCGGACACTGATATCCGGATCAATTACCATTATGTAATCTTCGTTATCATAACTTGCTGCTGTTTTTGAATCGCTGCATACTGAATCTGCTCCACTGTGTTTTGCCAGCCGTAGCCTGGTGTTAGCCAGTTCCAGTATATTTTCAGCAAGATTTTCAGGATCATTATTTGCCGCAGAGATTTCATCAGAGTGGGCAACTCCGATGGAGACGGTGATGTCGGTAATAAAGAATTTTGACTCCCGGAATTCTGTACGCACACCCTCGGCTATTGCTATGATTTCATCCTTTGTCACATCGTTGCAGTAATATGTAAATCTGGGCCCGTTCATTCTGAAAATCAGATGGTGAGCATAATTTTTACTGGTTTTTTTAAAGTTTTTTAAAAGATACGCGGTATTGGCAAGGAGTTCGTCGCCGGCTTCACGTCCGAATCTGGTATTGAGTGCAATGAGATTATCGATTTCGATTATAAAGAAAGCAAAATTAATATCCAGGTCCCGTAATGCAATGATATCTGAAATCAGGTTTTCACGGAACATATCCTCTTTGTAGACCTGTGCAAGAGGATCTTTTACCGTCCTGCCTGCCGATTCAATTTCTAAAGCACGCAGGTTTTCCAGTAAAACGGTCTTTTCATTTTCCAGCTTTTCATATTTTTCTCTCAGCTGAAGTCTGGATGAGCTGTAAACTTCGGGAAGGTCGATCCGGTATTCTCCGGCTATCCTGAGCAGATCTTTTTCAACCGGATCAATCCAATGCAGACCTTTTCTTGAAAAAATTATTTCAAAAAAGTGATTCCACAGATCTGTAATATCCGGATCATAACTGCTCAGCAGGCAGGTTTCATCATTCAGAACTATGCCGCTCTCTTTGAATACATCCAGAATCTCTCCGGTTGTAAATTGCAGTTTGTATTGCTCCAATAGATCATTGAGAATGCTCATGGTGATTTCGTTATCTTTTATATCGAATTTTAAAATCCTGAATAAAGAACCGCATTGAACTCCCATGAGGCTTGAAACGGCTCTGTCTATATCCTGATTTATAATTGAACCATGAAGCGGTGCTATCATCGAGATATCATTCTTCATTATTGCGCCAAGTGCTAATCGAAGAAAGCTGCTGGATGGCATATATTCGGAATGATACTTTTTCATATCTTCTGAATAATCATCACCTGCATAGAGACTCCATTTCTTTGCAAATGCTCCGAACAAATCCCCTGAAAAGAGTATACCCGATTCAGGGTCATGCACTGCAAATGATCCTGCAGATTTGAGATATGGTGTGCTTATAAAACGGAGTAATCTCCCTGAATTTAAACACAGCCTGTTGGCAGACAGATTGCTGTAAATGAATTCTGACTTTACACCATATTTTTTTATATAGCATGAGGAGTTCCAGTGGGTTATAATCCTCCCGACAAAACCGTTCCTTTCAAACAGCGGTAAAGCTGAGCAGAGAGCGGGATCGTAGTCCTGGAGTATTATATATTTAAGTCTGTCGATCTCTGTTATCTTCAGTATATTTGAAAGCAGGATATTAAAACCGGAAACAGGTCCTGTACCGAAAAGTACAGATTCATTCTCTTCATTAATGAGATAGATGTTGGGTGTGAATTCTCCCGTCTGTTCAGTGGAGCTTATACTGAAAATGTTTTTAAATATCTCAACGGATTTCTCAGTCAATGGATATCTCCTCTCTTACCATTTGGTTATTACGCTTATACCTGCATGATAATTTGAATAATTATCCACACTGGTCAGCAGTCCCGTTGCAAATTCAACACCCCACGATGGTGTAAAAAAGTGAGTATATATAATGGTTGCACTGTAGGTTGTAGTCTTTTGTATAATGCTGGTGTCCGAGTAAGTCATGTAAGTTCTACCCTGGCTGAGAAAAATGTAAAATTGCAGAATGTTCTCGGGATTTATAGAGAGATACTGGTGTATAAGAACCGAGTAGAACAGATCCTTTGTGTCCGATTCTACATAAAACTGCAGCCTGTTATATATAGCCGGTGTGTAGTAAAAAACAATTCCGGGAGAGATCAGGTGATACTGTTTACTCTCCACTGTCTGTATGCTGTCGATTTTGTCGTATGTATATTTATATAAGCCTTCGATATCAATATTAGGATTAAGTTTTCTGCTTATCGATATTTCTGATCCGAAATCGGGGAATATCTTCGCATCGTAAGTGTATTCTGCTGCTGCGGTAATGAAGGTCAGCGGATTTATTCTGTAACTCGCCCCGGCTCTCATATTTACGTCGTAATTCCATTCGGATGCTTTTTCGGGATCTTCACTTTCAATGGAGTTCTGTGTCGCCTCTCTCGCAAAAAGGAAAACTTTTAAAGGATTTGAATACTGCCAGTCAAGACCAATCAGTGTATTGTGTACTTTGACGTTTTCACCTTTTGTGTTCGTAGTATCATAATAGGTAAAGTCATATCCCATGACCAGTGTAAAAGGTTTTATCTGATCAAGGACTCTTTGCCGTTCGGATGATTCAGCATCCTTGCTGTCAATTGACAAAACTTTACCTGTGTACTCCCGTGATTTCTCGTAATCACCCTTCCAGAGATAAATTTTAGCAATACGGTTAAGGATGAGGGGATTTCCCGGATTTTCCGAAAGTAAGCTGTTGAAGTGTTCAATGGCTTCATCGTTTTCCATTTTCCAGGATTGGATATCACCAATTGCAAGGTTTATATCGAGTTTGAAATTCTTTGAAATATTTTTATATAATTGAAGTATTTCACGATACAGAGCAAGAGCTTCGTCATATTTTTTATCCCAGGAGGTTATCTGTGCTATTCCGAATTTTGCCTCCCAGTAGATCTGTTCAGCCGGATTAGATTTCACCGTTATTTCGGTGTATAAAGATTTAGCTTTATCCCATTCATTATTCCAGCTGTAGCCTTTCGCTAAAATTATTTTTATGTAAATATTCTCGCTATCCATTCTGGCAGCTGTTTCAAGAATTCTTATACCTTCACGGATTTCACCTTTGTAAAGGTTCATTCTCCCTTCATTCATAAGTTCTACGGCTGTTGCTGAAAATGACGGATTTACCGTGATAAATAAAATCAGTGTAATTAATATTGTTCTGAGGTAATTCATTCGTTTCTCCAATTAAAATGATTAATCCAGCGGCATGAGGTTTTTAGTATCTTTTTGATTTAATTATAACACTTAAACTGTAAGTTTCAATGTTTATTTATAAAGGTAAAAATCTGTCGTAATAAATCCAGTAATTGCTCATAAACCTGTGGAGAGCAGTTTTACTGGAAGTCTCTGACTATAGCATTTTACGATTGAAATAGTACTGATTCAGGCTTCGACTACGCTCGGCCAGCGTTAAATTACGCTGGCCGAGCGTAGTCGAAGGGCCAATTGTACTAATTCATTCGTTAACCGCTATAATTATTAAATCTCTACATGCTTTATTTAGGACTACATTAATGAAATCTATGAATACCTGCATTCACAGGAAATGGTCATATCTATATTATCGGGTAGATGGAGATGAAAATTACTTATATTCCTAAAAAAAATATTTGAGTAACAAATTCTTTTATGAATAAATTGATCTGAATCAATGACAATAGACTGCAACCGGTTTATAATCAGGCTGTAATAAAAATCATGCACCAGCTGTATAAGAGGTAAAAATGAGCAGTATCAGGAAAACAGACGCAGAGTGCGCGCTCCAGGAAGAGGAGATAACGGATGACGATATCTTCGAGGCGATGAAAGAGGTATCCGGTTATATAGATATAACACTGGAGGATTTCAGAGAGATATACAGGCACGCTTACCGTCATGCGCATAATAAAGCAGCCGCTGTAAAACCGGAAGTTAAGTCTTTATCCGTAGAATTGCCGGTATCCGGAGCTGGAGTAGAAAAATCGGAACAAGCTGACGAATCTGCTCTTGTTAATGCTGTAAAAAAATATTTTAAAAAGATGCGAGGAAGTGAACATAGTCCGCCCCGTGTCGGTTTAAAAGAGATACTATGGTCATGGATAGGTGCGTTTGCAGGGATAGCTCTGATTTCTTACTGCAATATCCGTATTATGGAACAATCAGATATGATTCTGCTTGTCGCTTCATTCGGGGCTTCGGCTGTGCTGATTTATGGCGCAGTAAAGAGTCCTCTTGCCCAGCCGCGCAATCTTATCGGCGGGCATGTGCTCTCCGCTCTTATAGGGGTTGTGTGTTATCAGTATTTTAATTTTAACCCATGGTTTGCATCAGCTCTGGCTGTAGCCAGCGCAATCGCGGTGATGCACATTACAAGAACTCTTCACCCGCCGGGGGGAGCGACTGCACTCATCGCAGTAATCGGGAGTGAGCAGATACATTCGCTCGGTTATCTTTACGCTTTAGTTCCAGTGGGACTTGGAGCTTTTATAATGCTTATTGTTGCTCTTCTGGTAAACAATATTTCCCGTTCACGGAGATATCCCGAGTTCTGGCTGTAGATTTAACCCGGCCCTCCATGCTCCTTTTAAAATTATTTGCCTGCAGTTATAATCTGCAGGCAAATGACTTGCTTTAAGTGAATGACTCTGAAATATTGCAGGGAATATAGCCGCCGTTTTCATATATGCATAACAAATCAATGAAAGTGGTCAGGTAAAAATTAAAAAATCAACAGATGTTCATAAACAGATTTAAAAAGGGGTGGAGATTAAAATGGAAAAGAGCAAATCGTCTAATACCATTTATTATCTATTTATAGCTGCCGGGATAGCAGTTGCTTATATTGCTGCAACTGCAGATTTTGATAGTACAGCTACAGGGGTAGCTCTTGCTGTGCTTGGAGTATTTCTGATGCTTATAGGGATATTTAAGGGGCGGGTTTTTCAGCTGATTTTAGAATTAATATCGGGATTGTTTTAGTCTTACCGGTGTTAGCTGGCTATATTTATAAATCCGGACGGCATCAATTTTTGTTATAGTATATAGTAATTAACCTTAAGGGTGAATGGTAATAAGATGAAAAAACATGTTTGTATAATTCTTGCATATTCGGCTGTCAGCATCTCCGGTTTTATCGGTCTGGCATTATATCTGTATACTTATTTTGGAAAGTTAATTGAGAATTCTGATGACCTGGTCGGCACAATAATCAGTATTTCGTTGTACTCATTGTTTCTGACCGAATTATATCTCTTTGCAGCATTTTTAATTGCACTTATCGGATATTTTATTTCAAAATACAGAGACCTTGATGATTATATAAAAGCGTTTAAAACTCTCTCGTGGATACATCTGGCAATCTGGATTGCGTTTACCTTTTTATGCGTTATCAGTTTTAAAAACAGTTAAGCGGACAGACTTTTTTGTCTGCTGTTTCAATCCGTATCTCCTCCTTCTGAGTAACGTCCTGCATAATAAAGCGGAAAACAAAACATGTATAATTGCTTTTTTACATATAATACATGTGAATTTTCCGGCGTGGTATTGTATAAAACCTGACATTATAAATGATAAATGATCAAAAAAAATATTAATTATAATTTTTTGATACTAAATTGCTTACTCTTTATTGTATTTTTTAAATAAATATTGACTTTTGTTCTGTATTGATGTTAAGTGTTCAACATTGTTGAACAAATATGGGAGTTTTATGTCAAAAACGATAAATTCGCTGGTTAAAGCTGTTAATATACTCAAGCTCTATCTCGATGAGGATAAAAGCCTTGGAATTACCGAATTCTCACGAGCTCTTGATATTCCAAAACCTACTGTACAGAATATTGTTTCAACTCTTGAGGAGAACGGTCTTCTCGAAAAGGATCCCATGACCCGAGGGTATAGACTCGGCCCTGTGCTTTTTCAGCTGGGTATGCAGTATGCAAACTCAATGGATCTTACAATGATTGCACGGGTCTGGCTTGAGAAGCTCTGTCATCAGTATGGCGAAATGTCTCAGGCTGGAATTGTTATGGGGGAGAGGATCGTTGTTGTAATGAAGGTCGAGCCCGATGCCAACTATATGGTCTTTCCTCAGACCGGTTCTGTCGTTCCGCCTCATTCATCTGCAATAGGCAAGGTGCTTCTCTCATGGATGAGCCCCGTGGTCCGGGATAGAATTCTTGCAGGTTGTACCTTTACAAAATTCACAGAGAAGACAATCGGGAGCCGTGAGGATTATCTGAAGGAGCTCGATGAAGTCAAGCGCAATGGAATTGCCTTTGATTTCGAGGAATCGATTAACGGACTTTCATGCATAGCCGGTCCGGTATTCAATAATAAAAATGAATGTATGGCAGCGATATCTCTAAGCGGTAATGCTTCAAAGATTGAAAGCAGGCGCGATGAGATAAGCGATGCCGTAAAATATATCTGTTACAGAATTTCTGAACAGATGGGGTATCGAAACAGGGGGGCCTGAGAGCCCGTACTTTTCACGTCCATTAAATCTCGGGTTCTCCTCTGTCTTTAAATTTTATTACAGGGGGGATTATGCAGGTATTCGGACCAAAGGAACTGCAGAGCGATGTTCTGCAGAAAAATCTGTGCATCGGCTGCGGCGCGTGTGTTTCACTCTGCCCGTATTTTAAGACTCACAAGGGGAGAACCGCTACAATGTTTCAGTGCACAAGGGAGAGCGGAAGGTGCAATGCCTACTGCCCTAAGACTGGAGTTGACCTCGATTCATTATCAGCTTCAATTTTTAACAGCACATACTCCGGCGATTCTATTGGAAATTTTAAATCAGTATATGTATCACAGAAAAGCAGTTCAGCCGGAGATGGTAATGTTCAGAACGGCGGAACAGTCTCTGCTCTCATGAAATTTGCATTGAAGAGCGGTGCTGTAGATTCTGCTGTCCTCACAGGACGTAAAGGTGCAGTGAGCATCCCTGAGATTGTTACTGATCCGGAAAAAGTTTTCAACTATGCGTCATCAAAATACTCCACATCTCCGGTAGTTGCAGGATTTAACAGAGCGGCTGAATCGGGATATGCAAAGATCGGTTTTGTCGGAACACCATGTGCTGTTACTGCAATGGCGAAGATAAGAAGCAATCCGACCGGAATTGAAGACTTTAGAGACAGGACCGGTATAGTTGTGGGGCTATTCTGTACATGGGCACTTGACACATGGGGTGTTGAAAAAATACTTAAAGACAAGCTCGACCTCGATTCACTGCAGAGAGTGGAAATTCCTCCTCCTCCCGCGGATGTTATGACATTTACAAGTAATCGCAGAGATGTAATGCTCCCGCTGGATGAAATCCGTCAGAGTATTCCTGCCGGATGCTCTTACTGTCATGACATGACTGCAGAGTTTGCCGATATATCCGTGGGTGCCCTTGAACTCGAAGGTGAGAAGAATAAGAACATCATTATCGTCCGCACAGAACGGGGTGAAAAACTGGTTAATGATGCCGTTGCCGCAGGGTATCTTGTAACTTCACCTCTCCCGGCCGGTGTAATGGATGGATTGTCAAAAGCATCCATGAACAAGAAGGTCAGGGCATTTGCGCGTATGTCTGATGACAAGATGCTTAACGGCGATGCTGAACGGCCCGCAGTTATTATAAACGCTCCTGCATTGGGGAGTATTATGAACAGTAAAGGGGGTATGTAATGTCCATACTCGATTATATAGATGGTTCGGTCAATCTTCTCATGGGGAACGAAGCAATTGCGCGGGGTGCACTGGAGGCCGGTGTGAGGGTAGTGGCCGGTTATCCGGGGACTCCGTCATCGGAGATTATTGAAAATCTTGCGAAGGTTGCGGATAAAGCCGGTATTTACGTTGAGTGGTCCGTGAATGAAAAGGTTTCACTTGAAGTTGCCGCTGCAGGATCATTTGCGGGACTCCGGTCAATGTGTGTCATGAAGCAGAACGGTGTTAATGTAGCTTCAGATTTTCTCCTTCATCTTGCCCTTTCAGGTACAAGGGGGGGGATGGTTCTTGTGCCATGTGATGATCCTGGCGCTATTTCAAGCGTTAATGAGGGGGAATCGAGACATTTCGCAAGGATGCTGGAACTCCCGCTTATAGAACCGGGAGATTTTCAGGAAGCTGCCGACATGATCAAATGGGCCTTTGAACTTTCAGAAAAAATTCATAACGTGGTTGTCATGAGGTCTGTAACCAGACTTTCTCATGCAAGCGGAAATGTCAAAGTAGGCGCACTCCCCGTTAATGAGAATAAGGCATATTTCAGTTTCGGGAGTCATCTCCTCGATCCGCTTAACGGTCCGGTAATAACAGCACCGGTTGCCATGAGGCACAGACAGCAGCAGGATAAACTTAAAGTAATAGCTGAGATTTTTGAAACGTCAGAATTCAATAAATATACAGGACCGGAAAAACCGGAGCTTTTAATTATAACAAGCAGCGCCTGTACCCTTTACAGCAAAGAGGCTGTTAATACTCTTGGTCTTGAAGAACGTGTTGGTATACTTAAACTCGGTACAACATTCCCTCTACCCGAAAAGCTTGTGAAGAGGTATGTCGAGCAGGCTGGGGCAGTTCTGTTTGTCGAGGAGGTTCTTCCGTTTATAGAAGATCTGACAAAAATTGCCGCAGCAGCCTGGGGAGATACCGGACAGAAACATTATTACGGAAAGTATGACGGTACACTCCCTACAGTTAATGAACTCAACCCCGACATTATTATCAATGCAGTGGCAAAGATTATGGGTATAGAGTATCGTGCAGTATCAGAGGAGTATGAGAAGAAAGGGACAATTCTTTCATTTACCGGTGCGCCGAACCGGGAGCTTACATTCTGTCCGGGTTGTCCGCACCGGGCATCGTACTGGTCAATACATAATGCACTGGCGCTGAACGGTAAAGGGGGATTTGTCTGCGGTGATATCGGCTGTTACACGATGGGTATTCTTGGTGCAGGATTCAACGCTGTAAAAACTGCCCATGCAATGGGATCAGGTACAGGGATTGCTAGCGGTTTCGGTAAGCTGGGGCAGTTCGGTATGGAGCAGAAGGCTATAGCAGTCTGCGGAGATTCGACTTTTTTCCACTCGGTAATGCCGGCCCTTGTTAATGCAGTTCATGTTCAGTCGGATATGATGCTTGTAATTTTTGATAACCGCGGTACTGCCATGACAGGGTTCCAGCCTCATCCCGGTACAGATAATGATGCAATGGGCAATGTTGTAAATAAAATTGATATTGAGACTATCTGCAGGGCAATAGGTGCCGATGTTCATGTTGCCGATCCTTTCGATCTGGCTGCAGCGCAGGAGAAGGTTCTTGATCTGGTTGAAAATAAAAGCGGAGCAAGGGTTCTTATCATGAAGCAGAGCTGCGCGCTCAGTCCAGAAAAGAAAGGTAAAAAGAATTACGAGATGTCTGTTGATGAATCTAAATGCAGAGGAGATAACTGCGGATGCGGAAGGTTCTGTACTAAAGTGTTCAGGTGCCCTGGACTTGTCTGGAACAGGGAGAAGGGTGTTGCCGTGATTGACAGCGTAATCTGCGCAGGATGCGGTGTGTGTCATGGAGTCTGTCCCTCGGGAGCAATTATGAAGCAGGAGGCACGGGTATGATAAAAGATCCGTTTAATATAATAATAACCGGAGTGGGCGGTCAGGGTAATGTTATGGCTGCCAGGATTATCGGGAACATGCTGGCTCTTCGCGGATTTTATGTAACTATAGGTGAAACATTCGGCGCGTCACAGCGTGGTGGTTCGGTAATGAGTCATCTGCGTATATCTGAAAAATCAGCATGGAGTCCGCAGATTCCGAAAGGGAGAGCCGATCTTGTTGTGGCACTTGAACCGGTAGAATCACTCCGTGTCATGGCGCAATATGGAAATACTGAAACTGCAGTTGTCAGCAATACTCGTCCGGTATATCCCGTGGGTGTAATCTGCGGAGACTTTAAGTATCCTTCAATGGATGAGCTGAATGCGTCACTGACACAGCTATGCAGTAACATAAATTTTATCGATGCTACAGAGGAGGCCATCAAGCTGGGGAATCCAATATTAAGCAATGTGATTATGATCGGAGCAGTGGCGGGTCTGGGCGTTCTACCTGTGGATGATTCCGATTTTGAAAAAATAATGTCTGCCTATCTCCCTGCAAAGAAGATGGCGGTTAATATGGAAGGATTTCACCTGGGCAAAAGACTGGCCGGGGGATGAAAGAGTATCCGAATTAAATAAAACCTTTCCGCCCCTTTCCGCCCTACGGGCACCTTTCTCCCATTCATGGGGGAGATGGCTGGAAGCCAGGGGCGGGGCAGATTAAAATCAGGAGGATTTATGTCATCAATTGGAAAAGATCTGAGGAAAATTCTTCGTCCGGAACAGGTTCTGGATCTGGCAGAAGATGTTTCAGCTTATGCGAATGACGCAACATATTATATAGCAAAAAGAAATCCCGACGCTGTAGTTCTGCCGGGTTCTACATCAGATGTAAGTGCTGTATTGAAATATGCCAGTGCAAATAGAATACCCGTTGTACCGCGCGGTGCCGGAAGCGGTCTTGCCGGAGGGTGTACCCCGATTCATGGGGGTATTGTAATGGATATGAAGAGGATGAACAGTATAATCGAAATTGATAAAGGGAACATGACTGCCATAGTTGAAGGGGGAGTTGTCCTTGGCGATTTTGTGAAAAAAGTTGAACGTATGGGCCTGTTTTATCCCCCTGATCCGCAAAGCGCCCAGGTCTGCACAATCGGCGGGAATATTGCAACCAGGGCTGGAGGGCCCCGCGGCGTGAAGTATGGTACTACTGAACGGTATGTTACCGGGCTTGAGGCTGTAATGGCTGACGGATCTGTTATTACTCCAGGGGGTAAGGTCGTTAAGCAGTCCAGCGGTTATGACCTTACACATCTGTTTACCGGATCAGAGGGGACACTCTGCGTTATAACAAAGGGGAAGTTGAGGCTCCTCCCTCTTCCTAAGTCAAGAAAGACTATAGTTGTGACTTGTGCGGGATTGGATCAGGCCGCGGAGCTTGTTTCGGGAATCATCGCCAGGGGTACAGTGCCGGCAATGCTTGAGTTCCTGATACCTATTGCAATTATAGCTATGAATAATTTTATTAAGCCGCCGCTTGCGATAAACGGTGAAGCATCATATCTCCTTATGGAGATCGATGGTACAGCTGAACAGCTTGAAGTCGAGACACGGGAGATCAGTGCTGTATGTTCAGAGCTTGGAGCGCTGGATGTGCGGATAATCAGTGATATGCGCGAAAGCGCAACATACTGGTATGCAAGGTCCAGACTTTATCCTTTGATGACTCAGATATTTAAACGTGTTATTACCGAGGACATCGCAGTCCCGAGAAGCAGTATTCCTGAGTTTGTCAGAAGAATTCAGGCAACTATATCTACACTGGGTGTCGCGATAGGTCTTGCCGGTCACGCCGGGGACGGCAATATGCATCCGACGATACTGCAGGGTGAAATCAGCGATGAGATGTCGCGAAAGGCCGGGATGGCAATTGAAGCAATAATTAAGACAGGGCTTGAACTTGAGGGGACAATATCGGGTGAGCATGGCATAGGTATTCATAAAAATAAATATCTGGAACTGGAACATGGCCCGGAACAGGTTGAGATTATGAAAACGATCAAGAGATCCCTTGATCCGCATAATATCATGAACCCCGGGAAGATCTGGACTGAAGAAGGGGGTGCAGCATGATACTTGAAGATTACTCCGAAGTTATAAAAAAATGTTCACAGTGCAATTTCTGTCAGGCGGCATGTCCTGTTTATAAAGCTCAGGGTTCAGAAAACTGGCTTGCAAGGCACAGGCTCAATCTGGTTCGCGAGGTAATGCTCGACAAAACAATGGCCGATACTCCACGGTTCAGGGAGATAATCGATAAATGTATGCTCTGCACAAGCTGCAGTCAGTACTGTTCAAGCGGCGTGCCTGTTGATGAGATTATCATCTCCGCAAGAGAGAAGCTTATTGAAAATGAAAAAGGATTTTCTTCTATCAAACGCGGTGTTATGGCCAAAGTTCTCAAAGAGAAAGGTGCCCGTGATATTATGATTAAAGCCGGTACATTTGCCCAGAAATTCGGTATTGGGGGTAATGTTCCGAAATTTACATCAAAGCCCTTTGAAGAGAGGATGAAGGGCTTAATCAAAGCAGAAGGTGAGAGGAAGGGATCAGTTGCATATTACTACGGCTGCGGTACAAATCTTATGTATCCCGAAACCGGGGAAGCGCTTGTGAAACTGCTGACCATGAACGGATATGATGTGATTCTTCCTGAAAATATTACATGCTGCGGAGTCCCTGTAATTGCAGAGGGTGATATCTCCGAAGCGGCAGAGATGATGCGCCGTAATATAGAAACACTCACTTCAATTGAATGTGATGCAGTTCTGATGGAATGCTCATCCTGCATGATGATGTTCATGAAGAAAAGTGTAAAACTCTTTCCGAAGGATGATGCTGTTCAGGAAAAAATTACATCACTGAATGGAAGAATCAAAAGTGCGATGAGCTTTCTTAATAGTATTGATGCAGTTGGAGCGGGTAAAAGCGATGGAGCTTCATTTACATATCATGTTCCATGTCACAAGGAGAAGTTTTCAATATCGGAGTTTGATGTTGTTGAACTTGTGAAGAAGAGTTCAGGGGCAGAGTACAAGGCTATGGATAATCCTGAATCTTGCTGCGGAGCCGGAGGTGCCTACTATATAAAAAATGGTGATATCAGCAAAAAAATCAGAGATCCTAAAATCAGAGAGATAAAAGATTCAGGTGCCGGAGTTGTCCTTACCGAGTGTCCTATGTGCAGATTCTATATCAAGAACGGGATGCCGGAGATGGATGTCCAGCATCCTCTTGAGTTTATTGCCGGAAAAATGAAATAAAAGGACTTATCAGACTGCCTGTTAATTAGAGAGATGTTAATGTTTATTCGCATCTCTCTAATTTTATTTTGAAACGGTTGATTTGAGTATCGGGAAAATGGAGGGGGATATAATGGATATTACCTGGTATGGTACTGCTAATCTGAAAGTTCAGAGTAAAGATACTGCTATCCATTTTGATCCTTATCTATCCGGAAGAGCAGAAACAAAGAAGTGCAGTGAATGGTCGTGCAATCTGGAGAAGGAGATTTTCATTACGCACGGACACTTTGATCATCTGATGGATGTTCCGGAACTTGTTCGAGATGGTGATTTTATGGTAAATTGTTCAGAAACAGCTGCCCGGTCGCTGCTCCGCAATTCAGTTGAATCTTCAAAAATAAGAGTTATTCATGCCGGTGAGATGATAAGGACAGGTTCTATGGATGTTAATGTTTTACCCTGCCGTCATTCAAAAGCAGGAGTGAAGCTGTTCCTCAAAACATTCGTGAGTCCGCGTGTTGTGCTGCAGCCGCTTGAAGTTGTGAGGCTTTTAAAGCAGCACCGGTCTTTTCCCTGTGGAGAGGTATATGCATATCATATAGTTTCAGAGGGTGGTGATATACTTCATTTGGGAAGTATGGATATTGACGATAGTATCAGTTATCCATGTAATGTCGATCTTCTTATGCTCCCCTTTCAGGGCTGCTCGGATCTGGAGGGACGGGCTCTTAAAATTATAAATAGAATAATACCCAAAGCAGTTCTGCTGCACCATTTTGATGACAGTTTCCCTCCGGTTTCAAGAAATATAAATACAGAAAGTTTTGCCTTAATGATGAAAAAAAGATTTCCGCATATCAGCGTCTATCTGCCGGAACATGGACGGACTGTTACAATTAATCAGGATTTGTAATCCTGTATGTTCAATATTAATCATCATCTATCGTAAAAATGTGAGTTATGCTGTAATATTCTGCGGGATTTAACGCTCTTATCTGAAAGAACTCTATAGTTTACATCTATAAGGGTTGACGGCTATAGATTTCAGTGTAGCCGGAATAATAACCGTCAACTTAATGCAGCAAAAGAAAAGTATCTACTTGCAGTTACATTTGTTATTCAAATTCGATTTTGCATAACAGGTAATGACCATCTCTCTGTATGTTCTGTAGGGATGATCATCTTCTTTTTTAATATCCCAATCAGCATTGTCATCGGTCTGAACATATATCTTTTCACTTTTATCTATATGGGGATATGAAGTTCCGCAAGCGTTAACCAGCTGGGATTCTGATATGCCGGATTTTTTCATGGGAGAGGAAAGCCTTGTTTCACCATCCCAATCCTGACACGTAACAAAGCGATATGAATTCTCATTATAACCCGGTCTTGGCACATATTGCGGTGGAGACCATTTATCACCGCCTAAACTGATCTGTTGAACAATAAGCTTTCTATCCAGGCAGCCATCCTGGACTGATTGGGACCCCCCTTCCGCATTCTTTTTTTCGATATTTTTGTTCAGCTTTTCTTTCCAGCTCTGTGAAGAACCTTTTTCAATTAAGGTGACCGTAATTAATGCTGTGACACATAAGGCTGCCAATATAACCTTTTTGAGCATAAAAACCTCCATGATGTTAAAAAAGTATGAAATAATTATAATAATAATCCGGCTGAAAAAAAATAAAAAAATATTTTTTAAGCAATAATTTAAAGGGGGAGAAATTAAGACATATTGTTGTGAAGTAAATTTCTTAGAAATTAAACAGTAGTTATTCCTGAATATAATTTTTAGTGCAAAAAACAATAATTATATACCCGCCGCCTTCGGTGGCGAGTATAATAGAGTTTTTTACCCCGGAGAGTCTGGTTTAAACACCATGTCGTTAACAGGAAATTTTATTCAGGTAAGTCTTTATCCCTATTCACCATTATAGGCAATCTCCAGAGCCCGGATATCGAGCTTTTTCATCTTCAGCATGGCGCGCATAACTCGTTCCGAAGCAGCAGGGTCGGGATCATTTAACAGCTCATCCAGAATTGCCGGGACTATCTGCCATGATACTCCGAATTTGTCAGTAAGCCAGCCGCACTCGACCTCTTCACCGCCTTCGGATAATTTTTTCCAGAGATGATCTATCTCCTCCTGTGTTCCGCAATTCACGATGAAAGATATAGCCGGTGAAAATTTAAATTGCGGGCCGCCGTTAAGTGCCAGAAACTCCTCGCCGTCAATAATGAACTTTACAGTCATTACAGATCCTTCGGGCATTCCTGATACTTCAGCACTGTTTTTCTCATATAAGCTGATAGTTTCAATTTTTGAATTCTTGAAAATTGAAACATAAAATTCAGCAGCCTCCTGAGCTTTGCCGTCGAACCATAAACACGGGCTGATTTTCTGCATATAAACGCCTCCATCTGCGTCAGAATATCTCAAACTTAAATGTTATTTTTCTGCGCATAATTTATAACTCTAATTTAGCGACATTCCGGGCATAGTCAAAAAAAAGTTTATAATCATAAATGGAAGCTGTTTGGAAGAAATTTTTGCATACAAATTTTTTCTGAATAATTTGACTTCGACCTTAAAATTTATTATTTATATCAAAATTACACTAACTGAAAGTTTTATATGAATAGGGGGAGTTATGAGAAAAGGACTCAGCGTTATTATTATACTTATTCTGGCTATAGCATTTAATACTACCTGCGGGAAAGAGAAAAAAGAGTACAGAATTGCCTGGTCGCATTATACCGGATGGGAGCCCTGGGAGTATGCCGACAATGCGGGTATTCTGAAGAAGTGGGGAGATAAATACAACATTGTAATCAAACTCGATCGTATCAATGATTATATCGAGTCGATAAATCTTTTCACTGCCGGAAAATATCAGGGTTGTACCATGACTAACATGGACGCGCTTACAATCCCCGCTGCAGGGGGAGTTGACTGTACCGCTCTTATTGTCGGGGACTACTCAAACGGCAATGATGGAATTGTCACAATGGGTGAGAAGAGTGTTAAAGAACTTAAAGGTAAAAAGGTTATGCTCGTTCAGCTCTCTGTGTCGCACTATCTTCTTTCAAGAGCGCTGGAGATGAGCGGAATGAAGGAAAAGGATCTGACTCTTGTTAATACAAGCGACGCGGAGATCGGTTCAATTTTTAAAACACAGAAGGGGAGTATTGCTGTAACATGGAATCCTATTCTCATGAATGCGGTAAATACTCCAGGGGCTCAACTGATTTTTGATTCATCGAAAATCCCTGGTGAGATCATAGATCTTATGGTAGTGAACAGTGCGGCTCCGGCTGAACTTAAAAAAGCTCTCGTCGGCGCATGGTTTGAGACTATGCAGGTTATGCAGGATAAAGAGAAGTCCTCCGCGTCAACAGAGTTTATGGCTAAAAATTCAGGCGCCACCGTTGATGAATTTATAGCACAGCTTAAAACTACAGCAATGTTCTACAAACCGGCCGATGCCGTTGCATTTACAAAAGATCCGAAAATAAAAACAACAATGGAGTATGTAAGAGGTTTCTCTTTCGACAAGGGACTCTTCGGTCAGAGTGTGACTACAAAAGATTATGTGGGAGTCGAATTTCCCGACGGATCCGTTACAGGCAGCAAAACAAATGTAAAATTGAGATTTGACACGACATATATGCAGATGGCTGCAGATAACAAACTCTGATTAATGGGAGAGTTAAACTGATGGAATTCAGATATCCGAAATTATTCGGATTTTCAGCAAAGCCCTCAAGGGGGCTGAAGATGTTTCTTTCGTCTATACTGTTTATACTCTGCATTGCGGGATATTTAACAGCATCGCATATCAGACATTTAGATAATCCTGACGACAAGATTCTCCCGACATTTAAACAGATGGGGGAATCGGTCTACAGGATGGCATTTGAAGTGGACACCAGGACCGGTGAACGGTTAATGATCGTAGATACAATATCGAGTTTAAAGCGTATTGCCATCGGTATTGTCACAGCTGCTTTTCTCGGGCTGATCATCGGTCTTAATATGGGGCTCTTCCCCGGTGTTGAAGCTTTCTCTTCGATGTTTATTACCTTCATCTCGATCATCCCCCCTCTTGCGATACTGCCGATTCTTTTTATCGCTGCTGGTGTGGATGAGTTTGCCAAGATACTGCTTATCTTCTTCGGGACCTTTCCGCTGATCTGCAGGGATATCTATCTTACTGTAAAGAAGATCCCTACGGAGCAGATTACAAAGGCTCTGACTCTCGGGGCCAGTCAGTTCCAGACTACATACGGAATCATTATGCCGCAGATTATTCCGCGGCTTGTAGATACAACGCGTCTGTCATTCGGAGCGGCCTGGCTCTTCCTTATTGCTGCTGAGGCGATCGTCTCAAACAACGGTCTGGGATATAGAATATTTCTGGTGAGACGATATCTGGCAATGGATATTATTATACCATATGTATTTCTTATTACGTTTCTGGGATTCACAATAGATTTTCTGCTGAAGAAGTTTGTCCGATGGCGTTACCCCTGGTATCTCCAGGCTAAAGGGTAAGTTTCTTGAATCTCTGCATTTACAGGGTTTAAGGGGCGGTAGCCCCTTTAGAAGCCCCGCAGGGATTCCTGCGGCCCCCAAACGAAGTTTTCGGGACCGCAACAGTATAATGTTAAGAAAGATATCAGGAGTTTTACATGACAGATAAAAAAGGGAATCTTCTCTATCTTGAAAATGTATATAAAGAATATGATGATAAAATGGTCCTTGATGATATAGATTTTTCACTCAGGGAGGATGAGTTCTGTACCGTTGTGGGGCCAAGCGGATGCGGCAAGTCTACTCTTCTCCGCCTTATTCTGGGGCAGGAGATCCCAAGTGCAGGTAAAATTCACTCCATGGGTGAACCGATCGGTTTTGCCGATACACGGCGCGGCGTTGTTTATCAGAAGTATTCTCTTTATCCTCATCTTTCTGTTATAGATAATGTATCTCTTGGTAAACGACTCGGTATGGGATTGTTTAACCGGAAGTACAAAATGGAGGTGATTCTCGACGAAGCCTTTGAGTTTCTCAGAAGGATGGGGCTTCAGGATCACGCTGATAAATATCCTCACGAACTTTCCGGCGGGATGCAGCAGCGTGTTGCAATCGCGCAAGCCCTGATAATGAGGCCGAGGATACTCCTTATGGATGAACCATTCGGTGCTCTTGATCCCGGAATGAGGGAGCTGATGCAGACTTTTATACTTGAGATCTGGGAAAATTCTCCCATGACTGTTCTCTTTGTAACACATGATCTTGAGGAAGCAATTTTTCTCGGTACAAGAATAATAGTTCTATCGAAGTATTACAGTGACGGCAGAAGTTACGATTCTGAACGCGGTGCGAGAATTGTTGCAGATTATAAAATAAAGGATAAGGCTTCTACTACCGCTGCAAAAGAGAGCGCGAACTTCGGTTTGCTCATAGCCAAAATAAGAAAAGAGGGATTTGATCCTGAATATAGAAAGCATGTTGCAGATTTTAATCTGCAGCATCCCGATTCGTTTCAGACATTGTCAGAGATTGAAAGGCAAAGATAAAATATATAAAGCCCCCGTGTAGGGGTTAAAAATCTTTAACCCGTACATGGGGGCAATAAATTCTCAAGAAGGTGTTGAATTATGAAAATAAAAACAAATTTATTACTCATTATTGTTTCGATTGCTCTATCTATTATCGCTCTCTCATCATGCGGTAAAAAAGAAGCCCCGGTTTCCGGGCCGGAAGAGCAGTATGCCGGCGAGCTGAAGGGTGGTGATGCGCTAAGGGTTCCTCTTATTGCCTGGGGCGCAGATATAATTACAATTAACGCAAACGGGAAGAGTTCAAAAACTATAAAGAATTCTCTCTTTGATAAGGCCGGTTTATCAATTGATCTTTTCAGAGAGGATGACTTCAACAAACAGGTCGATCTCTATCTTAAAGGCGAGATTGTTTTTCTTCGCGGCACAATGGGGATGATAAACGGTGAGATCGAAAAGCTTAACGCCAGTCCGGGGACTCAGCCTGTTCTTATTTTTCAGCATTCATGGTCGGCCGGCGGAGATGCCCTGGTTGTTAAGTCCGGGATCAGGTCTGTGGCGGAACTGCGCGGTAAGCGGATTGCAGTTCAGAAAAATGGTCCTCATGTCGATTATCTTCTTAAACTTTTGAAGGATGCCCAGGTGAAACCGACAGAGGTTACAATTGTCTGGACAAAGGATCTCGTAGGTTCAAGGGGCGATACCCCCATGGGAAAATTTTATAATAATGATATAGATGCTGCATTTCTCATTATTCCCGATGCGAAGGCTCTGACATCTCAGGGTACTGTCGGTACAGGTTCGGAGGATTCCGTAAAAGGTGCAAGAATTCTTCTCTCTACAAAAACTGCGGATAGGATTATCAGTGATGTTTATGCAGTGCGGAGAGATTATTTTGATAAAAACAGGGATCTGGTTAAAGAGTTTGTCAAAGCTCTTCTTCAGTCTGATGAGCAGGTGCGGGATCTGGTAAGTAAAAAGGATTCTGCCGATCTGAAAAGCCTTTTATCTGTAAGCGGCAGACTCCTTCTTGACGATGCCAACGCAGTTGAAGATGTTAAGGGGATGTATGCCGATGCGTTCATGGCCGGGTTTACCGGGAATCTCCGTTTTTTTGGAGATGCTAATTTTCCAAGGAACTACAGAAAACTTACTACTGAAATTCAGGAGTCGCTGATTATGCTTGGTCTCCTTGGACAGCCATCTGTTATCGCTGTTGCGAACTGGGATTACGATGATCTGAAGTCCGGCCTGAAATACGCGCAGGATGTAAGAGTAACTAAATTTGATCAGAATGTTGCGTCAGCAGTTGCCGAAAAAGTGAGCGGCGGCGGGAACGCTCTGTTTGCATTTGAAATATATTTTAAACCGAATCAGAACAGCTTCCCGGTATCACAATATAAGAATGAGTTCGACAGGATCATAGACTTTGCCTCAACTTACGGAGGTGCACTCATTACAATAGAAGGTCACTCGGACCCCATGGGTTTTCTCCGTAAAAAGCGTGAGGGCGGCGATGAGGTTGTACTGGGTAAAATCCGGCAGGCTGCTAAAAATTTAAGCTACAGCAGGGCTGACTCTGCGCGAAGCGAGATTATAAAGTATGCTCAATCCAAAGGCGTTACTCTTGATGCTTCACAGTTTAATATAATCGGTCATGGAATAGATAAACCTAAATTTGAAATTCCGCAGAGTGAAGGGGAGTGGCAGCAGAACATGAGGGTGCAGTTTAAAGTTCTCCAGGTTGAGGCTGAAGAGAATGTATTCCGTCCGCTGAAGTAGACTGTGGAGGTAAACGTGATGAGAAATTTATATTTAGTGTCTGTCTTACTTTTAATTTTTACATTAACAATGTGCGGCAGCCCGAAGAGCGGAGAATCCGGCGCGGAGAATACTCTCAGTTATACTCCGGAGTCCGAAGAGTTCACTAAAACTCCATGGCCCCCGGATCAGTTAAAAGAGGGTGTTGAAATTGATTTGAAAAAAACCGGTGTAAAAAACTATTACATTATATTTGACGGTTCCGGGAGCATGGCCGGAGAGAAAATTGAAATCGCTAAAAAAGCCCTGACCAGATTTATAAGGGTAATTCCGGATAAAGCTAACATCGGTCTTACCTCATTTGACGGTTCAGGTTTTTTCGAGAGAGCCCCCCTCGGTTCATCTAAGCGTGATATAATAAATCAGGTTGAAAAGATAACAGCGGGAGGGAATACTCCTCTGGGCGGATGTATCGATATTGCATATGAGAAACTCGGGACTCAGGCGGTACGGCAGATGGGTTACGGTGAGTACAATCTGGTTATAATTACTGATGGTGAAGCCACTGACGGAGACAAGATGAGCTATGCAGTGGATAGACTTCTTAACGAAACACCTGTTGTTATATATACCATAGGTCTCCGGATAGGTGAAGGACATGCACTCAATCAGCCGGGAAAGATATTATATAAGTCTGCCGATAATTATGAGGAGCTTTCAAAAGGACTTGAAAGCGTACTTGCCGAGACTGAAGATTTTATTGTAGTGGATTTTAATAAATGAATGAAATAAAAAGACTGTTTGGACTTATTATACTCGCTGCTGTGGTAGGGACGGGGATATATCTTTTTTTTATAAAAAAAGAGGAAGTAAAGAACATCACCTACAGCACAAGCGATGTGCGTGACCTGAAGGGTGAGTATTCCATTGCTCTGGACAGCTGGATCGGATATTTTCCTTTCAGATCCCCTGTATTCGGCAGCCTAATGAGGGAGGCCGGGTATAGGATTAAAATTATCGACGACAGCGCTGACTATGCAGAACGGATGAAGATGCTCAAAAACGGAGAGATAGATTTTGCTGTCTGCACTGTGGATTCATATCTTCTTAACGGAAGCGGCGTTCACTATCCCGGTGCAATAATTGCTGTTATAGATCAGTCAAAGGGGGGAGATGCCGTTGTGGCATGGAAGAGCAGAGTTCCTAATATAGAAGGTTTGAAAACAGGGAAGAATATTTCAATAGCCTTTACGCCGGCTTCACCCAGCGAACATCTGCTTAAGTCGATTGCCGCTCATTTCGATATCCCTCTTTTTACAGGGAGTGATAAAAAATGGCGTGTAGAGGTAAACGGTGCTGAAGAGGCATACAATATGTTCAAAAAGAATGAAGTGGATTGTGCCGTATTATGGGAACCTCACGTGACAGATGCTCTCTCTGATCCGGGAGCTGTGAAGCTGATCGGATCTGAAGATGTTGAGAATCTTATTGTTGATATACTTATTGTAAATAGAACTTTTGCCAAAGAGAAGCCGGAGATGGTGAATCTTTTTCTGCAGAAATATTTTGAAACACAGAACTTTTATAAAAGTTCACCCGCCAGATTGAAACAGGATTTAATTTCAAAGCTTGCAATGCCGGATAAGAGTGTTGATTCAATGCTCAAAGGGGTAAAGTGGATGCATTATCCCGACAATACATCATGGTTCGGAATCTCAAATAAAAAGCAGCTCCGTGAACCGGAGATTGTAGATTCAATCAACTCAGCTTTGAAAATTCTTGTCGCTAATGGTGATTTTTCAAAAAGCCCGCTGATAGAGGGTGATCCTTATACAATAATTAATTCTTCATTTATAGACAATCTTTACGGAACCGGCGGTCAGGGCAAAAATGTTGAAGTAAAAGCCGATGATTCTTTAAGCCGGAGATTCTCCAGAATTCCCGACCCGGAATGGGGACAACTTGCAGTAGTGGGGAGTCTTAAACTCAGACCTGTGACATTCAGCAGCGGAACCTCGGCGATTGACGAAAGCGGACTTGGACAGATCAAAGAGATCACTGATAGTATAAGGCATTATCCGAATTTCAGAATTCTGGTGAAGGGACATACCGGAATGAAGGGTGATCCGGAAGAGAACAGAAAACTCTCACAGATACGGGCAGAGGTTGTAAAGAGAGAACTTGAAATAAATTATGGCGTAGATCCGAACAGGATTAAAGCTGTCGGTATAGGTTCAGGCGAACCTATTTCCCGGCAGAGCGACGAATCGGACAGGGCATACGACAACAGGCTGAAGAGAGTTGAGCTTTTTCTGCTAATGGAGAGGTGATGATTAAATTGGAAGTTATAATCCTTCTGATTTAATTGTCTTTTCCAGAACTTTCATTTCTACCGCAAGGTTCAGAAAATCATCTTCATATAGTTTCTTCAGCTGTGTCTCAAAACTTTTGTTAATTGTTTTCAGCAGTTCAGTTACCTTTACCTGAAAATCTTTTTTGTCAGGCGCATTGTCCGAAAGCTCTGAATACTGTTTGATCACATTGATCGCCGCATCGAGATAGTATGTAATAAACTGTCTTGCTGCTTTTATATCCTTGGGGTCTTTTGAAAAATCCTGAAATATCTTTTCAGCTGTACCTGCTATCTGGTTAATTTCAGTTTTGATTGAAGATTCTTTTATTTTGTCTGCGTAGGATCGCAGTATATTGATTTTCTCTTTCCCGTTTTTTAATATTTTTTTCAGCTGTGCCGGAGTTATACCGTGTTCTCTTGCCAGCTCTTCAAACATCGGGTCAATCTTCTCCGGAGAGAGAAGCAGCGCTCCTCCTGCGAAAGCAGTTCCCCCCAGAACAAGAGATATAAGAGTCCCTGCGTCTACAACAACGAAAAGAAGTGCAAAAATCCCTGAACTGATTGCTGCTGAGAGTATCCAGCGGAGTATTTTCATATGTATATAATCTCCAATGAAGTATTAATATATTAAGTATACATGAATACATAACAAAGTCAAGATATTTTGCAGATTCAGATGACAGTCAAATGGGTAGCAATTTATTTTCGGGGGCACAGCCCCCGTAATCCCCCACTTTCAGCGTATGCGAAGCATACGCACCCTTGAAAATAATTCACTACCGTCAAAGACCGTATGTTTGAGTTACAAAAAAGATCTGATAAAATCTCTCACATTATCCTTGCCCCGAATAATACCGTAGTGACCTTCGCAGAGAATATCGGCGTTAAGTGTCATCATAAACTCAAGAGAGTGTTTGTACTTTACCTTATCAGATTTCAGCGCAGGGTGGAGCGGACCGTGAACATCCTGTCCGAATAAAATTTTCATACCATCTGACATCATTGTCAAAACCATGGAACCTGGTGAATGACCGGGAGTATGCCATGCTGTAATTTCAAGATCCCCTGTGTTAAACACCTCTTTATCCGATTTTATTATAATATCAACAGTTGTTTTCGGCATGACCGATCCATACCACGATGCGGCGGTTGTTTCCGAATCTCCATCCCGGACATATAAGGCATCGAGTCTATGCATTACTGTTTTTGCGGATGTCTTATCCCTTAGAATTGAGGCGCCTCCGGTATGATCAAAATGGCAGTGTGTCAGGAAAATCAGCTTTATCGATTCCGGATCTGTGCCGCAATTTTTAATATTCTGAATTATAATATCTGTCCCTCTCCCTGTGCCTGTGTCTATCAGAGCGGAGCCGGTACAGTCAGTCACAAGATATACCGCGGCATCTCCAGGTGCGGAGTTATCTCCCCCTACCAGATATCTAATCATTACCCACATCTTCTGTATGAGTTATAATAGACCATACAGAAGATACATCATTCAAACGCTGAAGTCCACGCCACATGACCTTAACACCAGGATCACCATCACCCTTGCGACACATGAAACCACCTAATCTTGCTATCATCATTGATGCTTCTTTTAGAGTTGGAGGCTTCTTTGGAAAATCTTTTTTCTGTTTTACCATACAATATAATGCATGCCATTCGTATTCTTCTAATACAATCTCACAAGATTCATCAGGTTTGATTCTGCTCTCATAGACCAGCCATAATAATTTCCATGAAACAATCGAATATAGAGAAAGTGCGTTTTCAATACGCTCTATAGTTTCAAGTTGCAGCTCTTCAACTTTGCATCCGCTCTTGAGAGTAAAATGAAATCTTTCAATCTTCCATCTCTGCCTATACCAGCCGAGTCTTTCTACCGCATCTTCAATGGTCAAAATTGGTATTGATGAGAGCAATAACCATTCTATTGGTTTTTCATCCAGTGCTGGATTTATCTCCCTGGCATATAAAGCGTCAAGTTCTATGAACTGTGAGTTTTTTGAATCTGTTGAATAATATGTCGGCTTTAACTGGAGTGTGCGGAATTTAATTTCCAACTCCACTTCTCTCTCCGGCAATTTAGAATTTGCATCCCTTGGTATGAAAACCTTGATTTTTCCGGCAATTTCTGCTGCTTCAATTGTTTTAATCAAAGAATTTTCTTCACTATTGACTTTCCGATTGCCGATAGCTCTTATCAGTATATCTTGTTTGAGCTCTTTGCTTCTTCTAAATAAATCAAAAAAATCTGCTTCGCGATCTGCTACAGTTACTGTTATTACACCATCCGGAATATCGGAAGTGCTTTCTTCCATGGCTTCTATCCAGCGAAAACTTTCCTTCTCTTCAACGGGAAGCTCTTTCCTTTTATTCTTTTTTCCTTTTTCTTCTGGATCTCGTGTCCAATACTTTTGAAATAATAAACCCAGAGGTACACCTTCCGGTGTTACAGCAAGAGTACTATGGAGTAATAAACCTTTACTATTAGGAGATGCCGCATGATCCCCCATTCCTTTTATAGCAGAAGGTCTGGTGTAATTGAAATCAGTTGTATCCTGTACAAGTAATACAATTTTATGTTCAGCCATTCTTACTCTGGTTGCTTCTTTATGTCCGGACAATATTCCTTCGGGAGTAACTTTTTTATTGTCTAACAATCGATATGCCCCTTTTATTTCTGACGGTTTTTTGCATGCTTGAGGAATCGAATGATTGGGATATTGCGATAATTGATCAATAGTTTTTGCCAATCGACTTCTTATCCTCTTATCATTGATTGTATTATTTCTAATTTCATCCGACAGATTTAATTTTTTATTCATGGATTATTCTTCCTGAAGATTAATCCAACCATAAATTAGCACAGATATTTAAATTAATATAACTTTTTTACCCACATCTCTAAAAAACTTAGAAATGTGGGTAATGATTAGTACCAGATATATATTGGATGTTATTTTTTCTATCATGGGCATATGGCATATTCCTCCAGATGCTGCAGCTTGATGATTTTTTATTAAGCTATTATGCCGTTATACAGCTGTCAAATCCCTTTTTATTATGAAAATGGTCTTACCTGAACCTGTTTCGTGGAAATGTTCTTGATTTTTTACTACTTATCATCTAAAAAAATCTTGAAGGAATATGGTAACTTCTCAAAAACTGGTGAAATTACTTTCCGTCGTGCCGTGGCGTGGCGGAGATAAAATACCACCAGTTTATGAGCAGTTACGGAATATGCCATATTTCGTAACAGTGAGAATCAGAACTAATTAAATGAATATAATAAATAAAACCGGGATATATATAATGAATAGTGTCAGAACACATAAGAGACCGCTATTTCTGTTTGCAGTTATTATAATAATAGCCTGTTCCCCCAGGCTGACCAGGCATAGCGGTGATGAGATCATGAAGGGTGATGATCCTGTTACCGAGGATTCAAAGAATACAATCGATTACGGGTATAAAGATAGTTCTGCGATAAAAAAAATCTGGCCGAAAAAAGAGCCTGCTGTAATCACTGCAGTGGGGGATTGTGCTCTTAATTTTGCGACCATGGGTGAAATTATAAATTACCGTATAAAAAAACATGGCAGAAAAGAGGCTATGTCTTATCCATTTGCAAAAGTTAAACGGGAGATAAAGGGGATAGGATTTTGTAATCTCGAAGCGCCCATTACAAATCTTGACCTGAAATCGTTTAATGATAAGGACGAAGTATTTTATTTCAGTTCACCCGGCGGGAGTGAGGACATCCTGCGGTATGCAGGATTTGATGTCGCGTCTCTGGCGAATAATCACATTAAAGATGCCGGTGTGGACGGAATGTGGGAAACCTATAATCGTCTGGAAAAGATAAATATTGCTCCGGTCGGAGTGGGAAGGAATATATCAGAAGCCTTAAAGCCGGTGTACACATGGCACAGAGGTACACGCGTGGCTATTTTTGCATTTAATAATGTGGTTCCAAAAAGTGTCTGGGCCGGGCCCGACAGACCGGGCGCTGCGGGAGGCTCTGATGAACTCATGTGTGCTGCAGTAAAAAAAGCACGAAAAGAGGTCGATGCTGTAGTTGTAAGTATTCACTGGGGACAGGAAGTGGGGCATGACATTCCGGTAAATCAGCCGGAGAAGGAACAGGTTGTACTTGGACGCAAGCTGATAGATGCCGGTGCTTCATGCATTATCGGTCATCAGTCTCATGGGCTTGGACCTATTGAGAGATATAAGAATGGTATAATTTTTTACAGTCTGGGTGATTTCGTTTTTGCCGGGAGACACTCAGCAGCTCATAAAACCAGTATGCTTGTACGCGTATCGTTAAGTGAAGCCGGAGTAGAGTCGTATACTCTTATACCTGTTAATAATAATCCTATTGATGTAAGTTATTCGCCGGAGATTCTCGGTAAGAAGAGCGGCGCAGCCGTTATAGATAGAGTGCTTGCGGTGAAGGATGATAAATACCTGGATTACTACACAGCCGATAAAGGTGTTAAACAGGCCGCTAAATAGTGACTTCTCAAAAACTGGTGGTATAATTGCTCTCCGCCGCGCCAAATGCGCGGCGGAGATAGAATGTATCCGGTTTATGAACAGTCACCCTAAATTAAATATTTGTCCGGGGAATTATAAGTTTATGATGAAAAAATTTCTGCCGTTGATCCTTATTATTTTAACTGTTAATCTTTATTCAAGTCAGAGTATTACAAGTAAGAGTGTCGGGGGAGTGGACCTGGTTTTTATTCCTTCCGGATCATTTGTAATGGGGAGTGAATCTAAGGGGAGAGATTATCATCCGCCCAGAACCGTTACAATCAGTAAAGGTTTCTGGATGGGGAGATATGAAATTACCCAGAAGCAGTACAGAGATGTTACCGGTCTTAATCCATGCGAAAAGAGTAAATATGGAGATGGTGATTCCCTCCCTGTGTATAATATAAGCTGGTATGAGGGAGTCGAATTTTGTAATAGATTGAGCGAAATCAATGGTCTTGAACCTTATTATATAATAGTTAAAGATTCTAAAGATGATGATAATATTTCGCAGCATAATGAAGAAAAATGGGAAGTGACTGTAAAACATAAATCAAATGGTTTCCGGCTCCCTACTGAAGCGGAGTGGGAATACAGCTGCCGTGCCGGGAGCAAAACAGATTTTTACTGGGGTAAGGATTCCTCCTGGGATGGTTCCGGAAAGTATTCCTGGCATATGTTTAACACAGGTGTTAAACGATACAGCAAAGGGAGATTCTGGTGGGTAAAGTTTCATAAAGTTAAAAAGGTTGGAACACGGACCCCGAATAAATTCGGATTACACGATATGAGCGGCAACGCTGCAGAGTGGTGCTTTGACCGTTACAGCAGTACTTATTATTCTGACGATGAAAAAAAAGATCCAGCCGGATTTAATGGTGAATACATATACCGTGTAGCGCGCGGCGGATCGATGCTCGACTCACCCAAAGATCTGTCTTCGTATAAAAGATGGCCTGTTGAACCATTTGAGAAAATAGGGATGAACGGATTGAGGGTAGTGCTGCCGGAGTAAGTTGATTAAATTTATCTGCTTTTTATAAACTCAACAAACTCCCGGTTCTTCATCATATCCTCTGCAATAAGTCTATATCCTTCAGCATTGGGGTGGCTTGAATCTGCAAAATATTTTTTCTCCAGTATCAGAGGGATCACTGGAATGATCCCGTTTTCACGTAGAATCCATTCAATCTCTGCAAGTATAGCAAAGTAATTCAATCTGCTGTTTTCATTCATCATGTAGGTGTTAAACGGAGTGACGACCGCTGCTACACTGTTGCCGCTATTCTTAAGGGATATCAGAGTGTTTATCATGAATTTCCACTGGAGAGAATTCTCTGCTGTTATCCAGTTTATACTCTGCTCCTGCATCTTCTCCGGCTTAATACCTTCCGGTGCTTTGAATTCATCCTCGCTGCGGGCGAAAAATTGTGTTATGCTTTTATCGGTATTGTCCATTGTCCACAGATAAAAACTTTTTCCTGCAAATCTGGAAAGCCTCAGGTGATCGATCCATGCAAAGAACGGTATAGATCGTGTAATCGATGATGAAATTTTTTCTTCAAGTGAAGGCTGATAAGACGGTATTTCCGGATGAAACTGAGGCAGTAGAATTTTATGATTTATTTCATTATTTACAGGTCCGCTCAGATCGTGCCGCGGTGAGCTCATCCATAGGAGGTTTATCCCTACAATTACTTTTCTGTTTTTCAATCCCGATGAGTAATAATCTAAAAGGCCGCTCATTGCTGCAGGATGTATTCCGTCCAGTCCCATATTTATAAAACCGGGTTTAGCGTTGAGCCTATTCAGGTTTGCCGTAAGTGTGTTTTTATTGTCTGTGTAATGACCCCAGATGACGGAGTCTCCAATTACCGGAATTCTCCTGTCGTCAGAAATATGCTTTGAATAACGGCTGTAGAGAATGTAATCCTCTCCCATGCTGTAGGGTATTCTGTAGTTGCCGGTAAATGATTCCGTGTCTGCCAGAGGGAAGATGAACGGTATCACAGCTGCAATAAAAACCAGAACCACTATTGATCTTATTATGTATTTAAGTTTATTTAACATTATTTTATTCATTTTCACGCGTTATTAAAATTGGAAATATATAAATTCACTTGAGCTGTATGTCACAAAAAACAGGAGATATGCAAGCATGAGGAATACAGCTGCTCCTCTGAATAAAGGCTTCTCTGTAAATTCTATTTTTTTATACTCTTTGAGCCACTGGAAGATATAGCATATTACAATCAGTCCCGCCATGTAGAATGGGATCTGCGGCAGAGTAAATCCTGTGGTGAAAATCATTTCTATAAAAGTAAAGGCATCTTCTGCATTTTCGGAACGGAAGAATATCCATGTGAAAACAATCAGTATAAATACAATTATCCGTCTTGCGAATACGGGAACTCTTTCTGTAATTTTAATCTTCCCTATCTGCTTCCCTGCACTGTGAATTACCGCGTGCATAAATCCCCATAAAACATAGTTCCACGAAGCGCCATGCCATAAACCGGAGAGCAACATTGTCGCGAATCTATTTCTTGTCTCGATAAATTCACCCTTTCTGTTTCCGCCAAGAGGTATGTAGAGATAATCCCTGAACCATGATGAAAGGCTTATGTGCCACCGTCCCCAGAAATCTCCGGTACTCGATGCCATGTACGGCAGATTGAAGTTTTCCAGAAGTTTGATGCCGAACATCCGTGCAACTCCGCGGGCCATGTCTGTGTATCCGCTGAAGTCGAAATATATCTGCCATGTAAAAGCCAGTGCGCCTGCTATAAGGTCGCCCGATGCGTACTGCATCGGGTTGCCGAATATCCTGTCTGCATAGAGGGCGAAGTAATCAGCCAGAGCCATTTTCTTGAACATACCCTGTATGAAAAGATACAGACCTTCCGCAATATCATCCTGCGTAACCTTCGGCCAGGACTTGAGAAGAGGCATAAGGTGATGCCCCCGTTCAATGGGGCCTGCGAGGAGCGACGGGAAGAATGATACAAAAGACGCGTACTGTATTAAACTCTTCTCTCTTTCACTCTTTCCGAAATAGCAGTCAATGGTGTTTCCCAGAGAGAGGAAGAGGAAAAACGAAATTCCAACCGGCATCAGAATACCGGGGAGCGGCAGAGAATACCCGATCCCCGTAGCACTTATCAGGCTGTTTATATTGCTGACGATAAAACCTGAATACTTGAAGAAAGAGAGAATAATAATTGTATCGATTATACTCAGTGAAAGAAAAAGTTTTTTTCTACCTGTTCTCTCCATGTATAGAACAGATGTGTAATCAAATATAATAACCCATGAGATGAGCAGAAGATAAAGAGGATTCCACCATCCGTAAAATATAAAAGAGGCTGCGAGTATAATATTTCTTTTCCATAACGGATTCTTTGCTGCAGAGAATACAGCGTATACCGTTATGAAAAATAGAAGAAAACTCCATGAATGAAAAAGCATCCTCTGTTAATCCGCCTTTCTTACGCATCTGAATCCGATCGTGTCGCGGAGGATGCATGCGTCATTGATCGATCCGTCCATTGAGCGGAGTGCCGAACCGAAAGCCTCTTCACCGTCATTCCATGAACCGCCGCGGAGAACACGCTCTTTCCCATCTTTCGGACCACGGGGATCCTCTGATGGAGATGATTTGTAGTAATCTGCTGAATAGATATCGTTGCACCATTCTGCTACATTGCCGTACATGTCATAGAGTCCCCATGGATTCGGTTTTCGTGAACCGGCAGAGGCAGTTTTGCCCGATGAGTTTTTATTGTATATTACATAGTTCTTCATGTTTTTCTGTTCGTTGCCGAAGAAGTATTTCTCTTTACTTCCGGCACGCGCTGCATATTCCCACTCCGCTTCTGTAGGGAGCCTGTATCCGTTTGCATTGTAGTCACACTCCCATGTGTCTTCATTGTAGCATGGTGTCAGCCCCTCTTCCAGAGATCTTTCGTTACAGTAGACCGCTGCATTTACCCATGCAACCATCTCTGCGGGATTTTTATCCCCTTTAAAATGAGAGGGATTCGGAAGCTCGATCTTTTTAAACATCTCCTGTGTTACTTCATACTTATCAATATAAAATGGAGAGAGTTTAACCTTATGCGCGTCAGATCCTTCACCCATAGTAAACTCGCCGCCGGGGAGAGAAACCATTTCGATGCCGGACTTTGTTTTGATATCTTTAACAGTTAAGTCGCTTTTTTTTCCGCAAGATACAGCTGATATTACAACTGCCGTAATCGACAGTAATGTGATAATTTTTTTCATTATTATTCTCCTCATGGAATCCAATCCGGTTCTTTGTTCTGATTACCGTCTGTTGTAACATATGCCCATTTCCCTGTCGCGATTTCAGCTATACAGATATTCCATCCCTTCGCTGTTCCTCCGACATGTTGCTCTCCATCCGGGCCGAATGAAAATGCTATATATTTCCCGTCGGGTGACCAGTCGAGATGATATACCTCGTAACCTTTACTTACCTGAAGAAATCCGATCTTGTCTTTATCGGCTACAGGTACCGGTCTGTTCATATTGATTTTAGCAATGTTGAATTCGTAATCCGTTCTTCCCCATCCGATTGAGCTGCCGTCCTGCGAGAACTCCGGTCTGCACCCGGTTACGTTCAGTTTAAAATATCTTGAACTGTTGACTTCAATTCCGATGTTGGTATGTTTAAGCCCCATCCCGCCGAGAACTGTAGCTGTTATATATTTTCCGTCTGGTGACCATCCCAGAGCATAAAGATGTTCGAGAGTTTTGTTCGCGTGCTCTCTTACCTGACCTGTCTCCATATTGTAAATAAAAAGACCCTTTGTGGACCAGCTGTCCAGTGAAAATCTTCTAGTGGACTCGGACTTGACAAAAGCAATGAATTTTCCGTCTGGTGACCAGCACTGCTCTCTTGAATCTTTAGAAATAAGTGTTTTGCCCGAACCGTCAATATTCATCACATAGATATCGCGTTTCCTGTTTCTCCCTTCACCCGTATCCTGAAGATAGCTGATTTTTTTCCCGTCAGGAGAGACCTTGGGATACATCTCATGAACATTTTTTGTATTTGTGATTTTCCTTTTTTCAGTTCCATCGGCATTTATTATGCATATATCGAAGCTGCCGTTGTCAAATGTCTCGTAAACGAGTTTATATCTGATTGCAGAAAGATTGACCGCAGGCTTGTTATCCTGGCCGGCAGTAAGAACTGTGGCAGTGAGCACTAAAATGCCGAAAATAGTGTATATTTTTTTCATAAGTTCCTCTTAAAATAGATAGGAGTCAGCGCATATCAATATTTTTTTTTAAATCTAATTTTCAACACTTTTTTTATTCTGAGGGGAATATATATTCCTGAATTCAAGTTTGAAATGCAAAAGGAAATTAAAATAGTAGCCTCATGAGAAATCTCCATAAAGGATTGAGTCGACCAAAACCAAATCCGAGAGAGATACCCATGAGGCATTTTAAACAAGTACAGTTTGAAGAAAGATTTGTCATGCAAAAAATGATTTATTCAGATAAGCCTGTGAAAGAAACTGCTGAATTATTAAATCGTGATAAATCAACAGTTTATCGCGAAATTGATAGGAATAAAACAAAAGGCTATCATGCACAAGAAGCTCAAGCGGAATATTTAAAGAGGAAAAATTTAAAAAAAGAAAGCTTGATGTCAATGGCTTACTGCGTTTGATAGTTATAACCTTTTTAAGGAACGGCGATTCACCCGAATTAATTTCTCAATACCTAAAGACAATGTTTCTGGAAGATGCATCAATGCACTTATCACACGAATCTATATATCAGTGGTTGTATGCTCAAAAAAATGAAAAGGGTGAATATCGTTTTACTCAATTTTTATTTATAAAACGGAAGAAACGCCAAAATCGCTCAAATACCTATAAAAACAGGGCAAAAGATCCTTCGAAAAAGAATATAAGGGAACGCCCTGAAGAAGCAAATGATAAAAGCGAAATAGGCCATCTTGAGGGGGATCTGATTGTAAGCTCTGGAAATGATGCATATCTTCTTACTCTTGTGGAAAGAAAAGCAGCATTTACATGGGGTATTAAATTGCCTTCAAAAGATGCGGAAACTGTTACACGAGGAATTACAGAGGCTTTGGGTTCATTACCTGATGGATTTATTAAATCAATTACATTTGATAATGGTTCAGAATTTTGCATGCATAAGACAATTGAAAATGCTCTTAACTGTAATGTATATTTTGCTGATCCTTATTCCTCATGGCAACGAGGTCTTAATGAACATATAAATGGGCGTATCAGATATTATCTTCCAAAGAAAAAAAGTTTCGCACACTTGACAGATGAATTTATTGATGATAGTATTTTTTCTATAAACGCAAGGCCGAGAAAATCCCGTGGTTGGAAATCTCCTGCTGATATTTTAAACTCCCATCTTGTCGCATTTCAAACTTGAATTCAGGATTTTCGATACTGAAACAGTAAAAAATATTGACTGTATATTCTATCGTAGTCTATTACTTTATTTATGATAAAAGTCTATAATCCATCACCTCTCCTTGCGGACTATATCAGCTGTTTCTGGTCACTTGAAAATTTTTCGGGAGAACATACCGAACTTGTATATCCTACGGGAAGGATGCAGCTGATATTTCACTACAGAAAACCATTTACAGATACAGATTCATCAGGGAATGAAATTACTCAGCCCCGGTATTCAATATGCGGGCAGAAAACATCCTACAGTCATATTACCGCATCATCTGATTCGGGTATGATTGCAGCAGTTTTCCGGACTCATGGGGCATCGTCCATTTTTTCTATACCACTGAATGAGATAACTGATTATACCGTAAGTTTTACCGATGTTTTTGCAGACTGGAAAAAAATTCAGGGTGAGTTTGATGACTGCATTGACGATATTTCAAGAATTGGATTAATCAGCCGTTTTCTGCTGGAGCAGGCAAATCCTGCTCCAGTGTGTCATGATTACTTTGTCAGGTCATGCGTTGACGAAATTATACATAACAGGGGGATGTCTGCTCCTATTCGTTCCATGGAGAGATTCGGTTATTCGGAAAGGAGTCTTCAGCGGATTTTCAGAGATAGAGTGGGGCTTTCTCCAAAAAAATTTTCCGGGATAGTCCGGTTCGAAAACACCGTCTCCCTGTTCCGTAAGGGATGGTCTATGGCCGATATCTGCCAGAAGTCAGGTTATTACGATCAGCCTCATTTTATAAATTCTTTCCGGAAGTTTACCGGATTAACACCGTCTGAATTTGAAGTTTTTATGGCTCCGGCTGATTTGTCGGATTTTTACAATACATAAAGAGTTATCCCGCATAATTATTCTCCATAACAAAAGAAGGAGAACCTCATGAAAGAAACTATTGAAGAGAAAGCTTCGCGATATCTGAATGCTCTCTGTGTGGAAATCGGTGACCGCTCAGTGGGGAGCATTGGTAATGTCCGGGCTACCGATTTTTTTGAAAAGGAAATTTCTCATTACGGCTGGGGGATCGAAAAGGATGAACTTGACGTAATGGATTGGGAATGCGGCACAGCCGGACTCTCCGTAAATGGCAACAGTTTTGCAGTTATGGCCAGCCCGTATTCAAACGGGTGTTCTGTAAAGGCAGAGCTTGTCTGCATATCTGAAATTAAAGAACTTGAAAATACCGATCTCCGGGGGAGAGCCGTGCTGCTTCACGGGAATATTGCCCGGGAGCAGATTATGCCGAAAAATTTTGTTTTTTATAATCCTGAAAATCATAAACAGATTGTGTCACTGCTCGGGAATAGCGGCGCCGAGGTGATAATCTGCGCGACAGGGAGAAACTCTACACTTGCCGGAGGAGTATATCCATTTCCGATGATTGAGGATGGAGACTTTGATATTCCGTCGGTATACATGACAGACGAAGAGGGGGAGCGGCTGCTGGAATACAGAGGGCAAACTGCAATAGTCAAATCTACGGCATCAAGACGCCGGTCAAAAGCGTATAATATTACTGCATTTAAAAGAAAACATGGAGCAAAGCGTATTGTAATTACAGCTCATATCGATGCGAAAAAGGGGACACCCGGCGCAATTGATAATGCGACAGGAGTAGTGGTCCTGCTGCTTGCCGCTGAACTGCTGCGTGATTTTAACGGTATGTATCAGCTGGAGATTGCACCATTCAACGGTGAGGATTATTATGCTGTTCCCGGGCAGATGGATTTTATAAGAAAAAATGAAGGGAGATTCGGAGATATTGCGCTCAATATCAATATCGATGGTGCGGGATACTTCGAGGGGGCAAGTGCTTTTTCATTTTACGGTGTGCCGGAAGATATACAAAAGTCTGTAATGGATATTGTCGGCAGATATGACAATGCCGAGCAGGGGCCCGAATGGCCTCAGGGCGACCATAGCATTTTTGTTCAGTACGGAGTCCCTGCTATCGCTGTATCTTCAATGTGGCTAACTTCAAATATGGATAATCAATCTATAACTCATACAACAGATGACAATCCCGCTATTGTTGATTATATAAAAACTGCACAAGCGGCTGAGATTGTCACCATGATAGTAAAGAAGCTGTCTGAAGTTTAAACCTTCCGACAGCGGATAGGGTGGTGAAGTTATACTTTTCTACCTTTTTCAATGTTTTCCTTAACTCTGAATTTGACTATCCTGCTTATCAGTTCAATGGGGAGAGGTTTATCTAATGGAAACTGGACAGAACCTTTTGCTCTTTTGTAAGGGGATAATTCACTTTCAAAGGCCTCAATACCTGACGGGTCAGGGTAGAATCCTATATGTTTTTTGAATGCAGCAAAGTGTACAAGATTCCCGTTGAGAGTGAATGTCGGTATCCCGTAACGGATAGTTTCTTCCGCTTCGGGTGCCGCCTCCCTTATTGTCTGCCTCATCAAATTCAGAATTTCCTGCACAGTATCAGGGAATTCTGAAATGTAGTCATCTATGATTTCAGGTTTGATTGGGTTAATCATCGTGGCCTGTAATTAATCAGAATATACATGGTAATTACTGCTCGCATAATTTTTTTAGAGACTGCAGTGCTTTCGGCCACATCTCCTCAAACATCGATTTATGTTCAGCTTCAATCTGTACTTCAACTGTTAATTCAGTGCCGCCCTCTTTAACTGAAAATGTGTAATTTTCAAATGACGGTGTCCACTTTTTTGCTGCTTCGCTGGTTGTGTCAATTTTACCATTCTGAATAATACCAATGTGTTCAATGGAGATAAATTGATATTTAATATTATCTTTTATTCTGCTGAACATCCCCCCGGATGTTCCGTTTTCGTCTAAGCCCAGAAACCGGATTTCACTCCCCTTGTCCCAACTCCCCTCATAATATGAGGTTTCATTAAACTCCTTTGTCCACAATCTATATGTTTTGTCGTTGAGCATTGTTTCCCAGACTTTTTGTCTATCTGAATTGATTATAATCGAAATTGTAATAGTTTCCATATCAATCCTCCTGCAAACGTAATCAGAGTAACCATATACTTCATGGTCAATATTTCTAATAAGATACTTTCTGTAACGGATTGTTTCAAGGAAATCTCACTATAGCATATAACGATTGAAATAGTACTGACTTCAGGCTTCGACTCCGCTTAGCCAGCGTTAAATTACGCTCCTTGAGCGGAGTCGAAGGGATAATTGTACTAAATCATTCGTAAAACGCTATAGATTTAAAATCAGAAGTTATTCATTTTCACACTCTGTTCTACATATTTAAGCGGATGATTATATCACACTTATTTCCAGTTCGATATTTTTTCATCTTTTAAATCAGGATGAATAGAACAAAAATATGCATGGGCTTTAAATGATTGACATTTTCTAATTAATTGATAAAAGAAAAAGCATGGGTCGCGGATTTAATCTGGATTTGCAAATATCAGGGAATTAAATTTTTAAAAGTGTATACTTGAGTGAAAATATATTATGAAAAACGATAATTCTAAAATAACTATTATTACTTCAGCAGTTGATGAATAGGCTGTTTTATGGCTGCGTGAAATATGTGAGATTATTTTATATCGTCCAGGAATAGAGAGCGGGATAAATGTCAGACCGTCGGCATTGATTATCAGTCATGGCTGCAAAAAAGAATATATTGAAACGTTAACCGGAATTTATCCCGAGTTGCCGGTTATATATATTGGTAACCCTGAAAATGCTCCGTCGGATATTATTGATACCATCTCGCCCCCCTTACAATGAAAGTAACCGCACAGTTTTATATCAGAGATTAAAACTGCTCAAATTCTTATCTGGGGAGATTGTTTCACTCAGGTCCAGGCTCCGTAATAAAGAATTATTCAGTTCGATAATTGGCGAGAGTAAGTCGATGATGCAGTTCTTTATCTCCATGGACAGGATTATCGATCTTAATGTAAATGTTCTGATTATCGGTGAGAGCGGTACTGGCAAGGAACTTATTGCAAGAGCGATACATGAAGGGAGCAGTTATAAAGATGGCCCTTTTGTCGCAGTAAACTGTGCCGGAATTGCCACTGATATAGCAGACAGTCTTCTTTTCGGTCATGTTAAAGGGGCTTTTACTGGTGCAAATATTGAGCACATCGGTTTTTTTGAACAGTCGAATCATGGAACAATTTTTCTTTATGAAATCGGTGGGCTTAACATTGAAGTCCAGGCCAAGCATCTGAGAGTAATAGAGGACGGTCAAGTACGCCGTGTCGGTGGGCGGACTGAAAATCAGCCGGACTTCAGAATAATATCAGCTACCAATCGTGAACTGTCTGATGAACTTGGCGAAATGACTTTTTTTCCTGATGCAATGAAGAGTTTAGAATTGCGTGAATGGCCCGGAAATGTAAGGGAACTCCGCTCTTATGTCCAACGGCTGGCACTTCAGAGCATGGATAGTGTTATTGATTACGCTGATGTTATTCAGACTGCAAACCAGGAGAATAAAATCTCTGAAAGCTGCAGTGATACGGAAATTATCCCTCTTGAACAGCTTGAGAGAAGAGAGATCGAGAAGGCATACCATCATTTTAATGGAGAGATTGGACGCGCCGCTCTTTCTCTGGGAACCAGCAGGGCAACTCTATACAGAAAATTGAAACTATATAAACTCATCTGATTACTCCTTTTTTCACAAAATGAAATTTATATCATTTTGAATCCTATTTTGAGACAACTCTCTGACTTAACTCCCGGATTATTTCTGAAACACCCTTTTTTGACATTCTATTATACTTTTTGAATCCTTTTGTAGACAGAACAATTGGCACGGAATCTGCTTATATAATATATAGAAATGTAAATTTCGAATTAAAAATGGGAGAACCATATAATAAAACCAAAATATTTATTTTCAGCAGCAGCTGCTGCAGTGACGATGTCGGTGGTACTGCTTTTCTCTACAGTGATAGATGACCTTCACATCAAAAAACAGAAAGAGGACAGAATAAAACTTTTTCCTGTTCCAGCGGATAATATCAATTATATTTTTCTTCAATCTATCGAGAGCAATACTTCGATAGTAATTGAAGATTTTTCCGGACTTGAGAAAAAAATAATACTGATTATTGATAAGTACAGCGACAACACTATTAACAATTTATTTAAAGTCAGGCAGCCCGATTTTAATTCAGGAAAAGCCGCAAGATTTACGGATTTATAAAAAATTAAAACTCGGATTGTGTTATGTCCGGAAACTATTTGCTATAGTAGTTTAATACACAGCAGCAGTTCAATGAATCTTATAAGTTATTTTTTTCATTTACTGATTTTGATAGAGGAGTAACAAGTGATGACTACACAGACAAGAATTCTTATTGCAGAAGAAGATAAAATAATTGCTGATCTGCTTGTGTTGAAGCTTGAATTGCTTAATTTTTTTATCGTTGGGGTCGCTCGCGATGGAGAGGAAACTATACGTATAGCTGAAGAACTCTTCCCGGACATAGTGCTTATGGATGTCAATCTTAAAGGTGATTTGAATGGAATTGATGCAGCTGTAGTTTTAAAAAGGAGCCATCTACTCCCCGTAGTATTCCTTGCAGACATACTGGATTATTCTATTATATTGAAATCATGGGAGTGTGAATCATATGGCTATATGATAAAATCAACTTCTGATTCGATACTAAACGATGTGATCATTAATGTTCTCAACTATCATAAATTTGAAAACCAGCTTAAATCCCGGGTGGGGCTGCATACTGATGCCGTAATATCTCATGAAATAATCATGAGAGAAATGAATGATGAAAATATATTTAAGCAGTTTCAGCAGAATCAGGAATTATTATTCAAGATTACGGATGACTTTATTTTTGTACTTAATATGGAGATGAAAATTATTTATGTTAACCCCAGAGTTATTGACCGTCTGAATTACACGAATGAGGAGTTATATGGGAATTCGATTTACAAAATTTTTCATGAGAAACTATTCTGTGTACAATCAGGAATAATCGACACGGTTTCCGTCGAGAATTGTTCCAATATGATTATCACCGGATCCGGTGTACAGATCCCTGTTGAAACAATTGTCAGGCCTGGTACATGGGGTAATAAACAGGCGAAATTTGTAATAGCAAAGGAGTTATACCGCTTGAAATTGCCGGAGGAAAAATTTGCGAAATTATTTCATTTAAATCCTTCAGCATGCGGAGTAACAGATTTAAAATCCGGGATATATATTGAAGTCAATAGAGCATTTAATACACTATTCGGATTTGATAAGGATGATGTAATCGGAAAAACGCCTGTAGAGTTGGGGATGCTTACATTCGAACAAAGAGATTTTTTAATTGAGAAAATGGATAGTAACGGGAATGTAAATAATGTTGAGATTGTTCTAAATTCGAAAACGGGTGAGAACAGGTACGTGCTGCTGTCATCAGAAAATATCTATATGCAGGAAAAAAAATACAGGTTTACTGTAGTGCATGATATTACTGAACGCAAGAACATGGAACTGATTCTTTTACACAGCAGGGAACAGATACGTGAAGTCCTTGAGAATTCGATCAATGCTTCATACAAAAGACACCTGAAAACTAATTCTTATGATTACATGAGTCCTGTTTTTTCCGTAATAACGGGATATACTCCGGATGAATTAAAAGCATTTCCGTTTGAAACTATTATGAGTTTTGTACATCCTGAAGACCGGGCTGAAATCGAAAGGGTTGTATCTGAATCGTTTTCAGCTGTTGAAGCATCGTCTTACAAACTGGAATATCGTTTTAAACACAAGGATGGGGAGTATCGCTGGTTACTGGACCAGTTCACCATTCTCAGAAACAATGATGGTGTGCCGATAACATGTATCGGCAGTGTAGGTGATATAACAAGGAGTAAAATGGCCGAAAAAATGATGTTGGAAAAAACGAGTCTTTTAAATTCGATAATCGAAACTACATCAGATGCAGTATTTGTTAAAAACATAGATGGACGTTATATTCTGATTAATAACAGTGCACTGGATTTTGTTGGAATGAATAGAGCGGATGTGATCGGAAAAGATGACAGGTATATTTTTTCTGCATCGGATGTTGAAGTAGTTATGCATAATGACTGTGTAGTTATCGATGAGGGGAGGGTTAAAACCTTCGAAGAATATGTGAAAGTTTCTTCCGGGGAAATTTTCACATTTCTCAGTTCAAAAGGGCCAGTGTATGATTCAAACGGAAAAATAACCGGGACTTTCGGAATCGCCCGGGACATTACTATGAGGAAAAAGAATGAATATGAACTTGAACTGTATAGGGATCACCTTGAAGATCTTATCAAATACAGGACCAGGGAATTATTGGAGAGTGAAGATGAGATCAGGCGTCTTAACCAGAACATAATGAATTTTCAGGAAGAGGAGAGGCAGAGGATTGCCAGAGATCTGCATGACAGTGTCGGGCAGATAATCCTGGCTGCGAAAATTAATATTGATACATATAAAGAAGATCCACACCGTTTTGCCGACAGACTTGATATAGGACTGAACTTTCTTATTATGGCAAGTCAGGAGCTGCGCGATATCTATATGAATCTCTACCCTTCAATTCTTGATGATCATGGTCTTGAAAAGTCTGTCAGGTGGCTTGTCGCTAATATGCTGGAACCTGCGGGTCTTAAATCCGTTATTGAAATAAACCTCAATCCTTCACCCCCGCACAATATATGCATAAATCTATACAGAATAATTCAGGAGATTATTTCAAATGTTTTAAAACATTCTGATGCCGGTAATTTTAGTCTGTCATTAATCTCCGATAAAAAAACTCTTAAACTAACCGCTACGGATGACGGTAAGGGATTTGGTGAAGAGACGGGTGGCGGGATTACATCGGGATGCGGTTTGTCAAATATCAGGAACCGTGTGCGTCATCTGAATGGATCGGTGTCAATAGAGATGAATAGATGTCCGGGAACCAGTATGGATATCATAATAGAATTATAAAAAAAGAAAAAATCCCCGTCACATCATCATTTATAATCTTTTAACATAATACTTATCGGGTAACCGGCATAGATGGTAATATGGAGTGCGTTCTGATGTTTACACACCGAATTTGTATAAAAAATTATGTATAACGCAATTTTAAGGCAAAAATTTTATTAAACTAAGTTAAATGCCTTATTGCCGGTCAGTTGGGACATCGTTATTATTCATTGTGAAATGCAGCTGAATGAGCAAAAATATTTAGTTCATCAGGGAATCATAATATTGTACCCGGTAAAGGTTCATAAATGGGAATGACAGCGCAGCAGAAAAAGCAGACTAAAACAAGCGAAAGTAAAACAGAACAGTATGTGACATTTTCAATCAAGGATGAATTATACGGTATAGATGTCCGAAGGACTCAGGAAGTGATGAACCTCCCTCAGATTACAAAAGTCCCGAATACCATGCCCTTTATGAAGGGAGTAATTGATCTCAGAGGAATATTTATACCGCTTATTGATTTGAGAATCAAGTTTAAGATTGAGGAAAAGGGATACGACCAGAAGACAGTTATTATAATCATTGATGTGAAAAAAATTCCCTGCGGTATTATTGTTGATTCAGTATCGGATGTTGTAAACATTTATCTTGAAGAAGTACAGCATACACCACACTTTGCTGCTGAAATTGAAAAGGATGCGGTTTCCGGTATAGGTAAAATCGGTGAGCGCCTTGTAATCGTTCTTGATGTGGATATGCTCCTTACTGATGAAGAATTGTTTCTGATACGTGCTGAGTGAGGCTGAACATGGCCTTTACATATTTTTTTCGCGATATGCAGACCCTTGAAATGATACGGGACTATGCAGTCCCTTCCCTGAAATCCCGTGGCAATATAAATGTCTGGGATGCCGGATGTGCCATGGGCCCGGAACCATACTCTCTTGCAATCATGCTTCACGATTATCTGGGAGAAAATAATTTCAGAAAAGTAAAAATAACCGCAACGGATATCGACGGAAGCAATCTGTTCCGTAGTATAATTGAAAGGGGAGAGTACCCCCGCAACCAGGTGGAGAGAATCCCATCGGCATACCTTGATAGATATTTTTCGAAAATTGATGACACTGACCACTACAGAATCTCCGAAGACCTTACCGGGGCAATTGAATTTATAAAGCATGACCTTCTTACGCTGAATCCGGTTTGTGATAATTTTAATCTTATACTCTGCAAGAATGTTCTTCTCCATTTTTCTTATGAGGAGAGGATCAGGGTAATCAGAATGTTTTATGATAACCTTTCCGAAGGGGGTTACTTCGTGTCTGAACAGACACAGAAGCTTCCCGCTGAACTTGAAGACTGTTTTGAGCAGGTGGTACCTAATGCACAGATTTACAGGAAGGTGAATTGATGACCTCACCCCCCAACCCCCTCTCCACATGGAGAGGGGGAGGTAGAGCGAGATAATATTTTCTAATTTCCCCTTCTCTTTGATGGGAAGGGGGTTCGGGGGATGGGGGCTTAAGATATTGGAACTAATAAAAAATTTTTTTAATATAAAAGTTCATGGAGGATGCAATGTTTAAAAATATGAAACTTGGAATTAAGGTGCTGGTGGGATTTGTTTTTTTAACAGTAATAGCTGGAATAATCGGTGTGATAGGAACAGTGAATATCAGCAAGATCTCATCTGCAGATACTCTGCTGTATGAAAAGATGACAATACCGATTGAGCAGATGGGAAATATTGGAATGAATTTTCATAGAATCAGGGTCAATCTCCGTGACGCGCTTGCAGCGGAGAATCATGATGATACCGAAAAATACCTAAAACTCTCAAAAGAGCTATATGATAAAAATATTCAGATTCTTTCAGAGTTTGAAAAATCAATTCTTACAGAAGATGGTAGAAAACAGTTCGAAGAATTAAAAAAAATAATGGATGCATATCTTGGTTATCAGGAGAAAATAAGTGATCTTACACGGCAGAATCGAGACCGCGAAGCATCGGTTTTATTATATGGAGAGGGTGGGGCAGCAGCCAAAAAGGTAATGGATGAAATTGATAATCAGTTTGAAATTAAAACCAGATTAGCAAAATCAACCTCTGAGAATAATACAGCACTGGCGGGAACAGCCTCAACACTGATGTATACTCTTATAACAATAGCGGTTATCTTCGCGGCTGTTATTACATTTATAATAATGAAAAATATTGCCGGAATAATTAAAGGGATGATGAAAGAGGTCGAGTTAATTACCAGATCTGCCGTGGACGGCAAACTTGACGCGCGCGCAAACACTGCCGAAATCAATTTCGAATTCAGGGCAATCGGTGAGGGCCTGAACAAAATACTCGATGCAGTCATCGGTCCGCTGAATATTGCAGCGGAATATGTTGAACGGATATCAAAAGGTGATATCCCGCCAAGGATCACAGATACCTATCACGGCGATTTTAATGAGATAAAAAATAATCTGAACTCATGCATAGATATTATGAACGGACTTCTCCAGGAGACAGGGAAGCTGATATCGGCTACCAGGGAGGGGAAACTTGAAACCCGCGGTAATTCGGATAGTTTTGCCGGAGGGTGGGGTGAGCTTGTAAAGGGTGTAAATGACCTGATAGAAGCCTTTGTTGCTCCCATAAATGTGACATCGGATTATATCGACAAGATATCCAAGGGTGAACTTCCTGAGAAAATTACAGCCGAATACAAGGGCGATTTTGATGAAATTAAAAGAAACCTGAATACCTGTATAGAAGCACTGACGACATTTGCAATTGATGTGCAGACTGCAGCACGCCAGGTGGCGACCGGTAGCAGCGAAATGAGTTCGTCAGCAGAAGAGATGGCACAGAGCGCCAATGAGCAGTCCGCGAGCGTTGAGCAGGTGTCGAGTTCAATGGAAGAGATGAACAGTTCGGTTGTACAGAATGCTGATAACGCCAGACAGACCGCGGCTATTTCAATCAAGGCATCTAAGGATGCAAAGGAGGGTGGCATTGCAGTTGAAGAGACAGTAAAAGCAATGAAGAGTATTGCTGAAAAGATAGCCGTAATAGAGGATATAGCCGCACAGACCAATATGCTGGCGCTTAATGCGGCGATTGAGGCAGCCCGGGCGGGTGATCACGGTAAAGGATTCGCCGTTGTCGCGGGCGAGGTTAGAAATCTTGCCGAAAGAAGCGGAAACGCGGCAAAGGAGATTAATAATCTTTCTGTGCAGAGTGTTGCAGTGGCGGAGAAAGCCGGAAAGCTTATAGAGGAGATTGTTCCTCAGATACAAAAAACCGCAGAGCTTGTTCAGGAGATTAACGCATCAAGTTCCGAACAGGCAAACGGAATCGCGCAGGTTACACAGGCGGTTGAGCAGCTTGATAAGGGTATACAGCAGAGCGCTGCCGCAACTGAGGAGATGGCGTCAACCACTGAGGAGCTTCTCAGTCAGGCGGAACAGCTTCAGCAGTCAGCGTCATTCTTTAAAGTCAAAATTGATGGAAAACTGCTTGATAACAGTTTCAGCCGTCCTGCCGCTAAAACATTATCCGGGGGGAATGGCCGGCAGAGCGGAACCAAAAGTCCGGGGAAACATACTATAGTTCATACGCCGGATCACAGCGATTCATCAAACGGTTACGGCGGGGTTACTTTAAAAATGTCACCGGATGATGGCTTTGAGAAGTACTGAGGATAACCGGATATTCAATACACTTATCGGTTCACGCACCACGGTCGTTGGAAGGGATTGAGCGCTTGAAGAATTAATACATCAAAACGCTATATCAGCTTTTACCATTGGGGTTGAGTAGGCCGGGGAGTTAAGGAAGATGTGGGGATTTAAATTCTGACAAAGGAGGTGAAAAAACTGATGCGTGACGAATTAAGCATAAGAGTAAATGACATATATTCCGGGGCAAATATTACCGGTATGAGTGACAGAGAATTTTCGCTTTTCAGTTCACTTATTTATAACAATCTTGGAATAAAAATGCCCCCGATAAAAAAACTTATGCTTACTTCAAGACTCAACAAAAGACTTAAAGCACTCGAACTGAATACCTTCGGGGATTACTACGATTTTTTGTGCAGTGACAAGGGGAGGTCTGAAGAGTTCAGCAGAATGATTGATGCAGTAACTACAAATAAAACAGAGTTTTTCCGTGAACCGGATCATTTTGGCATACTTATAAAAAAAGTTTTACCCGACCTGGTTGAATCGGAATTGTTTCTTGAGAGAAAAATGGTTAATATATGGAGCGCGGGATGTTCCAGCGGCGAGGAGGCCTATACTATTGCTATGGTCATGTCGGAATATTTCTCCGGCAGGAACAGCAGTTTCAGCATCCTCGCCACGGACATCTCTTCAAGAGTTTTGCAGGCAGGTTATGATGCCATATATTCTGAAAGTGTAATAGAACCCATTCCGTCGATGCTGAGAAAAAAATATCTTATGCGGGGTACCGGCGATAAACGGGGTCTGTTCAGGATAATACCGTCTCTGAGAGAGCGCGTTACTTTCAGGCAGCTTAATCTTATAGACAGCCGGTTTGAAGTACCCGAAGTAATCGATATTATCTTCTGCAGAAATGTCATAATTTATTTTGATAAAAATACACAGATGGAACTGTTCCGGAAGCTGTACAGTCATCTGGCTCCGGGGGGATACCTGTTTATAGGGAGTTCTGAAAGTCTCTACGGGGTAAACAGTGATTTCATTCCCGCGGGACCGACTGTCTACAGAAAACCTTTCATGCGGACCGGATCAAAGGGCATTCAGGAGGACCATTCCGGTGAATAAAAAAATCAGAGTGCTTGTTGTTGATGACTCCGCTGTCGTGCGTCAGGTGATGAAGGAGATTCTGGAGACAGACGGTGATATCGAAGTAATGGGGATGGCCGCGGACCCCTTTATCGCGGCAGAGAAAATACGGAAAGAGATACCGGATGTGATAACGCTTGATGTGGAGATGCCGCGTATGGACGGGCTTACATTTTTACATAAAGTTATGACGCAGCACCCTATTCCGGTTGTTATATGTTCGAGCCTGACCACAGAAGGGGCCGGGACAACACTTAGGGCCCTTGAACTTGGAGCAGTCGAAATTGTGGCCAAACCCAGGATGGGGGTCCGGCAGTTTATAGAGGAGTCGAAAATACGGATATGTGATGCGGTAAAGGCGGCTTCACAGGCCAGCCCCATGGCTGCGGTTCACAGCCGAAGTATTGCCTGTACTGAAAAATTTAATGCCGATGTAATCATACCCCGTGTACAGCAGAACGCAATGATAAGGACAACTGAAAAAATTGTAGCAGTGGGTGCATCCACAGGCGGAACAGAAGCCCTTCGCATATTTCTTGAAGGAATGCCCGATGATTGTCCCGGACTGGTGATAGTTCAGCATATGCCTGAAAATTTCACCAGGGCCTTCGCCGAGCGCCTTAACGGCATATGCAGAATTGAAGTAAAGGAAGCTGAAGATAATGATACAATCCTTCGGGGGAGAGCATTGATAGCGCCGGGGAACAGGCATCTGCTGATTAAACGGAGCGGGGCAAGGTATTATGTGGAGATCAGTGACGGACCGCTGGTGTCGAGGCATCGGCCTTCAGTAGATGTACTGTTCAGGTCGGCGGCACAGTATGCCGGATCTAATGTAATAGGTGTTATTATGACCGGTATGGGAGATGACGGGGCAAGAGGTATGCTTGAGATGAAGCAGGCCGGGGCGTATAATATTGCTCAGGATGAAAAGAGCTGCGTAATTTTTGGTATGCCCAATGAAGCGATAAAACTCAGTGCGGTTGATAAAATTCTTCCGCTCGGATCTATTGCCGGAGCAGTGATCAGGGAGTATGAAAATCAGTTCAGAGGAGGTTGTGCCGGTGGAAATAATTGATGGGGCTGAAGGGGTTATCACTCAGAGGATGGATATTGAAAATCCGGGTCCTGCCGGTAATGTTATGACGGAGCAGGGTAATGCAGTTCTTTATCTTACATTTTTAATAGGTAATGACATTTTCGGAATTCCGGTTGGCGAGATAAGAGAGGTTATTGAGTACAGAAAGGTTTTCAAAGTGCCGAGGACCCCATGTTTTATCAAGGGCGTGATAAACTTGCGCGGAGAAGTAGTTCCCGTAATAGACCTGAATTCACGATTTTACAGCTTATCTTCAGTGATACGGCCAGCAACATCTGTTGTAATAATAGAAGTTGCTGATGAAAACCAGAAAATTCCCATAGGTGTCATGATTGATTCAGTAAAGGCTGTAACTGAAATTTACGAAAGCAGCATCGAAGCTGTTCCGGAAATCGGCAGCAGGTTAAGATCTGATTTTGTTCACGGTATCGGTAAGGTGGATGAAAAATTTGTAATTCTGCTGAAGATGAATACCATACTGGATCTGGCTGAGCTTTCTGATCCAGATGCTTGAAATTTAAAATCCGGAGGATGGTGTGTCAAAAAAAATAATGATAGTAGATGATTCCAATGCAGTCAGGCAATCACTGAAATCGGTTTTACAGTTCGGGGGCTATGATGTAGTTGAAGCGGCAAATGGTATGGATGCTCTGATGTTGATGAAAGAGCACTCTATAGGACTCTTTATATCAGATATAAATATGCCCGAAATGGATGGTATAACTCTCCTTAAAAAAATTAAGGATGATAAAAATTATAAGTTTACTCCCGTTATAATGCTTACGACAGAATCGAGTGGTGATGATATAAACCGGGGGAAAGAAGCGGGTGCCAGGGCGTGGATGATAAAACCTTTCCAGCCTGAACAGCTGCTTGCTGCTGTTAAAACACTATATGCAGTCTGATTATTGTAATGTGAGGGTATGCAATGAAACTTAAAATATCCAGAAAGAAAACAGATAACAGCGAACTGTACTTTTCACTGAAAGGCGAGATGAGTGTGTATACCGTTACTAAACTAAAGGAGTTTTTAACAGGTGAACTGGAGTCGTCTTCAGGATTAAGGCTGGAACTCACCGGTGTTGATGAGGCCGATTCCGCTGCTTTTCAGCTGCTTCTGTATTTAAAACGTGAAGCGGAAAATGCCGGCAAGTTTTTCCATGTGACCGGAATGAACAGCAGACTTAAATCGATTTTCACTCTCTATAAAGAAATAGTATAGGACGGGGGAGCATTATGAGTGATTACAGCATCAGCGAGCAGAATGTAAGAAAAATATATTTTACAGAAAGCCGGGAGCTTCTTGATTCATTTGAAATGTCGCTTCTCACTCTTGAAAAAGAAAACAGTGACGAAGAATCAATAAATGCAATATTCCGTGCAGCCCATACCATAAAAGGAAATTCCGGTATGTTCGGATATTCAAGGATCGGGGATTTTACACATGTTCTTGAAAATGTGCTTACGGAAGTCAGGAAGGGTCAAATAGGAATTACATCAGATATAACCGGACTGTTATTTGAATGCCATGATTTTTTACTCAGATTACTGTATCATTATGAAAATGATGAGAGTGCCCCTTTGGATGATGATACAGAGGGAGAATTTAAAAAACTGGTTATACAGCTTAATTTAATTCTCCCTATTGACAAAACGGAAATGCAGTCGGAAAAAAATGAAAATAATGCCGGCTATGGTGTCTTCGAAACTTTTGATTCTGTAATTCCTGATGAGATGTCCGTAAGGAATGATTGCTGGCATATTTCTCTCAGGTTCAGTGAAAATGTATTCAGAAACGGGCTGGATCCATATTCATTTATCAATTGTCTGAACGGCAAGGGTGAAATTGTTAACATTAGAACTATATATGATAACATGCCCTGCGGCGGGCATATGGAACCCGATCTCTGCTATCTGGGGTTTGAGATAGATTTTTTCAGCAATATAAGTAAGAATGAGATAAATGATATATTCTTTTTCGTAAAAGATGACTGTGATATCAGGATATTACCTCCGAATACCGGCATATCTGATTATGTTCAACTGATTGAGAACCTTCCTGAAAAACCAATGAGAATTGGCGAGATGCTGCGGGAGATCGGGTCGCTCACTGACCGTGAACTGGAGAAGGCTCTTGAACTTCAGTCTCAATTTGAAGGAATAAAGGATCAGTCTCCGGAGGAGACGCTTGTCGGGAATATCCTTGTGAAAGAGAAAATGATTCAGAAAAATATACTGGAAGCAGCCATCAGTAAACAGGATAATATCAAAAAGAGGACCGAGAGTAACCGCAAGCTGATAAGGGTGGATTCGGAAAAACTGGACCAGCTTATTAATCTGATAGGTGAACTTGTGATTACAGGGTCTAATGTTAAACAGATTTCAGAAACAGAGGAAAAGCTGGGGATTTCCAAAGCAGTTACAGATATGTCCAAGCTTATCGAAGAGATACGAGGGAGTACCATGGGGATACGTATGGTCCCCATTGGTGAGACATTCAGCAGATTTGAAAGGGTTGTCCGGGATCTGAGCAGGGAAAAAGGGAAGAATATTGTGCTGAATATAGTTGGCGGAGAAACTGAGCTTGATAAAACTCTTATAGATAAAATCTCCGATCCTTTGATACACCTCATCAGGAACTCAGTAGATCATGGTATCGGTGTTCCAGTAGACAGGGAAAAAGCCGGAAAACCGGTAACCGGAACTCTCACACTTAATGCCTTCCATGAAACCGGGAGTATCGTTATTGAAGTTTCTGATGACGGCGATGGTCTTGACAGGGATGGAATTCTAAAAAAAGCGCTGGAACTGGGGCTCGCTAAAGAGGATCAGATATTCACCGATTATGAAATTTTCCAGTTTATTTTTCAGCCCGGTTTTTCCACTGCAGCTGAGGTTTCAAATACTTCAGGCCGTGGTGTGGGGATGGATGTTGTGAAAAGGACTATTGAGTCACTGCGGGGGACAATTCTTCTGGAAAGTGGAAGAGGAACCGGGACAACAGTCCGTATTCATCTCCCCCTTACTCTTGCGATAATTGACGGATTTATGGTACGGCTGGCGGATTCGTTTTATGTTCTCCCCCTAGCCATGGTTACGGAATGTACCGACATCGATAAATCGGAACTCATTTCAAAAGAGGGGGGAAACTATATAAATCTCCGGGGCGATGTACTTCCATTTATGAGAATGCGGAAATTTTTAATGGAACCGGGAGAAGAGCCTGACAAACCCAAGGTTGTGGTTGTTGAGTATTCGCGAAAAAAGGTAGGTCTGGTGGTTGATGACCTTGTCGGTGAGTTTCAGACCGTAATTAAACCGATGGGGAAAATATTCAGCAGGCTTCAATGGCTAAGCGGCTCAACTATACTCGGGACCGGAGAGGTGGCATATATTCTGGATATACCCAAACTGATACAGAACGCACGTGAATTTGAGATTAATGAGCTATAGTCTGTAGATCGAGAGGTATTCATATGTCTCAACCTGGAAAAGTTATAATGCAAGGAAAGGATTTTCCGGTTCCGCGGAAGAAGAAAATACTCATTGTTGAAGATGATTTAATTATTGCATTGGTGGAGTCAAAGTTATTTGAAAGAAACGGATACTCAATTCAGACAGCTGCCAGTGGAGAAGAGTCTGTAGAGTATATAAGATTTAATGATGATATCGATCTTGTGCTTATGGATATCAATCTCGGGTCAGGGATAAGCGGTTTTGAAGCAGCGGTAAAAATTTTTGAAATAAAAGATATTCTGCTCATTTTTCTAAGTTCTGAGAATTTCGGTGAGATTATGGATCAGGTAAGATCAATTCCATGCTTCGGTTATGTAAATAAAAACATGGACATGTCTTTTCTTCTTTCGCTTGCGGCTAAAGCACTTGAATATTCTGATTTAAGAAAATGCGGAATCTGATGGAATTATCAGGTCCGGTTTCAGAAAATAAATTGACGACCGTGATTATTGCCGATCATCCGGTAATAAGAAGAGGATTAAAACATCTCATTGAAGATGAAGCCGTTTTTGCTCTCTACGGTGATGCGGATAATCTGAATGATGCAGAACAACAGGACGATATCTGCGGAATAAATTACGTCGATATAATTATTGAATAGATACCTCAAATCCGGATAAATAGAAACGCTATAAATAGGTGAAATAAATGAATAGAATCTCTATTTATATCGCAGATGATCATGCTCTGCTTAGAGACGGCGTGCGTCTGATATTGTCAAAGAATAAAACATTTGAAGTTGTTGGTGAATCAGATAACGGTAAAACGGCGCTGGAAGAGGTTGAAAAGTTAAATCCTGATCTGGTACTGCTTGATATATCAATGCCGATAATGACCGGGCTTGAGGCTGCGCGACAGATAAGAAAGTACAATACAAAAATGAAGGTAGCCATACTGTCAAGACATGATAACGATGCGTTTGTACAACAGGCGATTCAGTATGGCTTAAACGGCTATATCCTCAAGGATTATGCAGGGGATGAACTAATAAGAGCTATTATAGAAATAATGGCGGGTAATATGTATTTAAGTCCTAAACTGATTAAATCTGTCACCAGCAGGATGCTGCCATCCGGAAAAAACGGTAAGGTTAATATACAGGCAGAAGAATACTTACTCTCCGACAGAGAAAAACAGGTGCTTAAACTGATTTGTGAAGGGTATGATAAAACAGAGATTTCAGCCATATTGAGGATTGCAGTGAAGACTGTACAGGTACACAGACAGAATATCATGAAAAAACTGGATATTCATAGTGTTATTGATCTTGTCAAATATGGAATAAAAAACGGATTGATTGAAATATAGAAATTTATTAAGTGATTTTTAACAATAGCTTTGGCAGGCTGTGAAGAAATTTTTTGCTGTGTCTGTCTTTTCTTTATCTGAACAGTAATCTGTACTGAACTAATTCACGAATTAGTTCAGTACAGATTACTGCAAATACTGGATGACTTTCGGAGATTTATTAGATAACAAATCAGCGCGTACTTTGTAATCGAAATTTCTGCAGAATTTTTTGATAAATCCGTGTCGGTAATTTTACTTCCGCTGTTATAAGTATTAATCAAAAAAATTATATGTTCCAGATTGTATGATTAGTGTGGCAATAACTTGTTTTGGATAGAATAAGTAATAGTAAATTATATCGAGTAATTCAAGAAGTTTATTCACTGGACAGTGTGCAATAAATGTTCTAACTTGTTATGTTTATACAGATTGACACTAATACTGAAATTTTATATGACAACTTATCTCAGATTTAAAAAACATGTTTATTTCTATGAAGAATTTTAACCGGGAGTTTAAATGGAACTGATAATAATAACTGCATTGATATTTTTAAACGGATTTTTCGCATTGAGCGAGATAGCGTTAATCTCATCAAGCAGTGCCAGGCTGGAGCATAAAAGTGCCGCAGGTAGCGAAGGGGCAAGGTTTGCGCTGAAGCTTCTGGAAAAACCGGAAAATTTTTTATCAGCAATTCAGATCGGGATTACAGTTATCGGGATTATCTCTGGAGCATATGGCGGAATAAGCTTTTCCGATGATCTCACCAGATTTTTTCATTCTCACAACATTTTTGTTAAACATGCCGGAGTGATATCTCTTGCGATCGTTATTACCTCAATTACATATTTTTCAATTGTCATTGGTGAACTTGTACCTAAAACATTCGCCATGAACAACTCCGAAGCGATAGCCGCAATTGTCGCACCGGTGATTTATATCATAACGAAAATTGCTTATCCGATTGTCGCATTTCTCTCTCTGTCAACAAATCTGCTGCTTAAAATTATGTTTGTAAAAGATAAGAAAAAGAGCAGCCTCACTGAAGATGAATTAAGGATGATGATTAAAGTAGCGAAAAAAGAGGGCGTTATAACCGGCCGTGAGGCAGAGATTCATCACAATCTGTTCCGGTTTTTTGATAGAAAAGCAGAACAGATAATGACCAGGAGAAGCGATATTATCTGGCTTAATATAAATGATAAAAAGAGTGTTATAGAAAAAACGATAATGGAAAGCTCTCACAGCAAATTCCCTGTTTGTAATAATGATCTGGAGAATACAATCGGTATTATCACCTTGAAAGATTATATAGACAATAAGGATAAAAAGAATTTCAGTCTAAAGAATATTCTGCGCCCTGTGATAATAATGCCTGAATCTTCGGAGCCTCTGAAAATACTCGATAAATTTAAAAAAGAAAAGTGCCATTTTGCCATGGTGATTGATGAATACGGCTCTGTCCAGGGGATGATTACACTTCACGATCTTTCTGAAAATATTTTCGGAAATCTTCCGGATATAGGTGAAGAGTCAGACCCTCAAATTGTAAAAAGAAACGACAACAGCTACCTCATAGATGGTGAAACTCAGATAGATATATTAAGCGAATTTATAGAGATTCAGGATTTTAAAAGAAGAAGTGACACCTACAGCACCATTGCCGGCTACATCCTCGATAAGACGGGACATATAGCCCACACCGGGGACAGTTTTAAAATTGACGGATATAATGTCGAGGTTGTCGATATCGATGGGCTAAGAATAGACAAGGTGATGATAACGAAAATCAAAGAGAAGAAAAAGAAAAAATAAATTTTATTTATAATACAACGAGTACCCTTCTTCAATCAACTCTGTCAGTCGAGAGACAAATCGTGTGGCAGGGGCATCGTCAATTACATCATGATCTTATGCTGGCAAATGATGATAATTAATTACTAAAAATAACTTGATAACCTGTTGTCTTCAATAATTGTGGTATTTTAACTTATATTGACTATACAAAACTTATCTTAGAGGATTCCAGAATTGAATAAAATTACTGTAGAAAATGCATCATATAACAGGCTTCGCCCGCTCGATTCACTAAGGGGGATTGCTGCTATTGGAGTGGCATTTTTCTGGCATTATAAACATTTTAATTACCCGTATTTTGAAAACAATCTCGCGGCTCTTCCGCTCTATTCAGTTTTCAACTGGTTTTATATATACGGATGGAATCTCGTGGATTTCTTTTTTGTTCTTTCGGGATTTATATTTATGCATGTATACTCCAGAAATATTGTTGAATCTAAAATAAGTGAACGGACTTTCTTTATACTGAGATTAAGCAGACTCTATCCTCTGCATATAATTACACTTTTTGCTGTTGCATTCCTGCAGTACTACAGGTACTTCACGGGAAAAGGTTTTTTCCAGTGCGATATCAACGACTTGTATCATTTTATTCTAAATCTTCTTTTTATTCAGGGTGGATTCTTTGAAGCCGGGCTCTCATTCAACGGACCATCATGGTCATTATCCTGTGAAATTATAGCCTATATTCTGTTCTTCTATGTTTTAAAAAAATTTAAAAAACCGCTCCCGATATTTGTTCTATTTGTATTTATAGGGCTTAGTATATTACAAAAACAGGCTAATCTCCCGCTTTTCAACGCGTCAAATGCGAAGATGCTCATAGGGTTTTTTATCGGATGTCTGACATTTGTTCTAAATCAGCAAATTCTTAAAATGAGCAACCAGAATAAAAACATACTCTTTGGAGTTATTCTGGTGTTTACAGTACTCATAGGCCTGATGATCTATAAAGCCGGATTTACTCAAATTTTCGGCCAGTGGGACAGGGTTATGCCTATTCTTGTATACCCGCTTCTGATAATATCTACACTGAATGTATTTTTTCTGAACCGGATTTTCTCTTTAAAACCTTTAACATACATGGGTGATCTGTCATACTCAATATATCTGATACACTTCCCTGTACAGCTGATGATGGTAACATTTCTCCCTATGACAGGACTTGTTCCCGATTACAGCAGCTGGACCGGACTTGTAATCTTTATGTTTATTACTACAGCTCTTGCTTCATTATCTTATCATGGAGTTGAGAAGCCGATGCAGAATTTTATAAGAAAGAGATTTTTAACAGCGAAGTCTGAACAGTAAAGGTCAGGCAGTCTCATTTCGGCAGACTTTGCATAAAGATAAATTTAATTGCAGCTATAACCCGATTTAGATATATTAAACATATGAAAATCACCAGAAAACAGAATGGCTTAATGCTCCCGGCGGCATTCATATTCTTTTTATCAGCAATGCTGGCCGTTGCTGCCGGGTGTAAACCTGCAAGGCCGCTCCCCTCACAGACTATCCTTGATATTTCATACGGTCCTGATAAAGAAAACACATTGGACATTTCACTCCCCGAAGGGAGAACTCTGGACACACCGGTTATAATACTGGTTCATGGAGGCGCCTGGACTGGCGGTGATAAAAGTGATTTTGAATTTCTTCGCGGATATTTTTTCGACAGGGGATTTGCCGCGATTTCTATAAATTACAGGCTTGCAAAAATTAAAGGTGCAGGACTGAGAAATATTCTTGATGACATGGACCATGTCATTGCATACGTTAAAGAGAAAAGCGGTTACTGGACATACTCCAGGGATGTTATATTTCTTGCGGGTCACAGTGCCGGAGGACATATATCACTTCTGTATTCGTTCTCCAGAGCCCCTGATGGGACTATCCGTGGTATTGTATCCTACTGCGGCCTCGCCGACCTTACAGATCCGGAGCTGGAAAAGTTTTTGAGCCGGATGCATGAGATTCAACCCCCTCTGACGAAGAAACCGTTTGATCGTATCGGATTTGTTGCAGGTCCGGACCGGGAAACACGCATGGCCTACAGCCCTCAATTCTTTACACGTGATATACCGGTTCTTCTTTTCTGCGGAAAAATGGATGAGATAATTCCATGGACTCAAAGTGAAAACCTTCATAAGAAAATGAAAGAGGGAGGATTTGACAGCACTCTGCATGTCTATCCGGATATGGGGCACGATATTACCCCTCATTACGGGGAGATAATGACGATTACCGAAAAGTGGATACGGGAGAGATTTTAGACCTGCATCGTCACTAATACTCTGACAGTGTAAGTATGTATCAAAATTCGATAATGCAAAATTTTGTATTATTAAGTAATATTTAATAGCCATAACTTTTAAATCCCCCCGTTTCGCATACGCTTAACATCCCACTTTAATAAAGGGGGTGGCCGATAGGCCGGGGGATTTATGAGTATTGTTTAGAGAACTATTTGATGTAGCACAACTACGCGGTCAAGTCATTAGCATCGATTTACCCGAGCATCTCTCCTCTCCGGCGGTGGCAGCCGGTAAAAACGCTGCCACCGCCGGAGGTCAGTCTCTCAGGATAAGTAGTCCCTTGCAAAAGGTATTTTTCTGAAATAATATATTATTATATTACTCACTATAAACACACCGGCCGATAAAACCGGAACGGCAATAACTGCATTGTGCAGTTTCTGTGCCAGTGCATACTGCTGGAAAATAATGATTATAAAAACGTGAATAAAATATACTCCAAATGTACATTCTGACAGGATAACTGTTAGTTTTTGAAAACGCTCAGAAAAATCCACTTTCGAAACATGCAGTCTGAAAAAAATGAATACTGCTACAGCAGTTAAAAGAATATTTATATTTGTTAATTCATATAATCCTTCATAACTCTGATTGTATTTAATGGATAACAGACCGTTTAAAACGATAGTAAATATAAGGCTCAAGACTCCGAGAATGTAGCTGATAATTTCAGCTTTTTTCGAAATATTGCAGTAACTCAGATAGTATCCCAGAATAAATATTCCGACCCATCCCAGAACAAAGTTTAATCTCAACTGTGTAACCACAATAGTTATCGGTGCTGATATTGCATCGGGCAATTGCTGCAGGACAGGAATGGTGCTTACAAAAAGAATACTGAGTATTAAAAAATACTTCATAAGATTTTCATCGCCGCTGATTAATCGTAAAAAAGGAACAATCATATATATTCCAATAATCATGTAACAGAACCACATGTGGTAATTTCCTGTGACAAAATCGATGAAAAAACCATGCATATAGCTGTATGAAAATCCGTTCATCATACTCTTTACCCATAAACCGAATAATGCATATGCCACTGACCAGAAAATAAAACCACTGGCTATTCTTAAAATATTTTTCCGGTAAAGATCTTTTATTGTAATATTTTTCTTCGGATTCAGAAAGAGCATCCCGCTTACCATCATAAATATACAGATGGAAAATTTGCCCGATGTTGAGTAGATGTTGGAAACCTGCCAGTTAAATGACGATACTGGAGCAGTGGCGCGATAAAGAGTGCCGGAAGTGTGTACAACAATTACAGCAAACATTGCAATAATTCTAACCAAGTCATAGTGAACCAGTCTTTTGCCAGCCATAAAATAACCTCAAAATTAATTAAATAGAAAAATTCATTAAACAACAGAGAGACTATAATCAACTTAATGGAGTAAAGAGTATAATTGATTTTAATTTCATAATCTGTTGTTTAATATGTTAACTGTTTATTCAAATAATGATAAAAAAAAGTCAATAAATAAACACTCTATAGTTTTTTACAATAGTTGAACCGGGTTCACTTTATGGTATGTTTCTGTATTAATGGTTATTCTTTTAAAAATGTTTTAAGGTAATAATCAATGTTAATCTTGTAAACTGTTTCGGCGGTATCCGGTGATTAGCACATTATGCCGGTGGTTTCAAAGTGTGGATCATCTGCAGATTTATTCAAAATTTACGGAGTGGTCATAATGTTATGGAGGAGAGTGATAGTTTAATGTTTGTTATGTGGCAGGTTCTGTTTATGTTTAAAAAACAAAGTTAATCCAGGCTCTTCTTCTTTATAAAGGGCTAGCCGGAGCCGGAAGAATAACACTGTTGTATAGTCTGAAAACTTTTTTATCTACAATCGCCAGTTCAAAAAACATGATGAATAAGTCTTTAGATAAAAAAGTTTACCGCCGATAAATAGAAAATAAAGTTTTTTCAAAAATAAAACCATAGATAGGAACTAAAAAATGATAAATAATTTTTCAAAAATAATTAACAGCCCGAGAAGTGTACAATTTATAATTATATTTTATCTTCTGATTTCTATCTTTTTCTCATTATGTTATCATTTTGTACTTCCGCTGATTGAAGGTATTCCCGCACTTGAGTACAAATCTGCTGCCGGAAAGGAATATGTTAATAATTATTTTGACTGCTTTTATTTCAGCATAACTTCGCAGACTACAGTCGGATATGGCGATATTGTACCTACATCATTCAGCGGAAAAGTACTTACCATGATTCAGGTTGTCTTTGGATTCTTTTATCTTGCTTTTACAATTTCTTTTTTTACAGCAAGAGCAGTTTTAAAATCTGATAAATTTGAAGCATTTATGAACAGTTACAGTAACAGCAGAATCAACAGCAAGCCGGGTAAAGAGGTACATTAGTGATACTTAAAAGTTATGAAATTAAAAAAAATTTTTCACGCATAACTGCGGTTTTTACACTAATCTGGATATTAACCTCTCTTTCACCACTTATGGCAAATGATGCCGGGAACAGTGGTCATAGCAATGTAGTAAGCAGTGTAGGTATAGCCATTCTGGCAGCAACAGTTATGGCGTTTATCGGACATATACTTAAACAGCCTCTATTGCTGGCTTATATTGCCGCAGGTATAGTAATCGGACCGAAGATAGGCATGGGATTTATCAGCAATATGAGCGACATAGAGACCATTTCACATTTTGGACTTATTCTTCTCCTGTTTCTTATAGGCCTTGAAATAGATATTAAGAAATTAAAAGCATCGGGGAAGTCGCTTATATTCAGCGGGCTGTCTCAGTTTCCTCTTACGGTGTTACTTGGTCTCGGATTTTTTATGCTGCTGGGATACAGCACCGGCTCCGGAAAATATGATCTGCTGTATCTTGCCGCATGCTGCGGTTTAAGCAGTACTGCAATCGTTGTTAAACTTCTATATGGTAAATTTGAACTGGATACACTTGCCGGAAGAATAACTCTGGGAATTCTTGTATTTCAGGATATTTGGGCTATTATACTACTGGGTATACAACCGAATCTTTCAAACCCGGATATTCTGCAGATTCTTCTTTCGTTTGGAAAAGGTTTTCTTCTGGTTATACTCAGTTTAATGATCAGTAAATATATCCTGCCCCGTGTTTTTAAAACAATTGCAAAAGTCCCGGAACTTGTACTGGTCTCCTCACTTGGCTGGTGTTTTCTTGTATGCGGTGCAGCGTCATTTTTTAATCTCTCAATTGAGATGGGTGCATTGATCGCGGGAGTTGCCATTTCCACATTCCCTTACAATCTTGATGTAATTGCCAAAGTGGTAAACATACGGGATTTTTTTGTCACACTCTTCTTTGTTTCATTAGGAATGCAGATACCCAATCCCTTTGACAACCCGGCTATTCTTCTGATAGCGTCCATTGCATCGGTCTTTCTGATTTTTTCCAGATTTATAGCAATATTTCCTGTTCTCTATTCTTTGAAAAACGGGTTTCGTGTCAGTCTTCTGACAGCTATAAACCTGTCTCAGATAAGTGAATTTTCTCTTGTTATAGCATCACTTGGTGTTGCTGCGGGGCATATTAAAACCGATACAATGTCGGTAATAATATTTGTATTTGTACTTACTTCTATCAGCTCAACGTATATGATAAAGTATAATGATACAATTCAGAAAATACTTGGAAAGCTTCTGATGAAGACGGGATTAAAAGATATCAAATCAGCTGATAATGATGACGAGGTAACGCCTGGTAAAGAAATTGCCCTGCTTGGATTTCACAGGACTGGAAGTTCATTATTGCATGAGATTTTAGAAGTTGAAAACAGCGATTTAGAATCAACCTTAAAAGATAAACTGATAGTCGTTGATTTTAATCCGGAAATTCATGAGTCACTGCAGAGTGTTGGAATAAAAGTGGTTTATGGCGATATAAGTCATATTGATACACTTCACCATGCAGGTATCCATGATGTAAAAATTGTTATATCAACAATACCTGATACAATTCTTGTCGGAACAGATAATTTGAAAATTATAAAACACATGAAAGATATCTGCCCGCATGCTAAAATTATTGTAACTGCTGAAAGTATTGAACGGGCTTTGAAAATGTATGCCGAGGGTGCGGATTATGTTTTTATTCCCCGGATATTGAGTGCTAAAAATATTAAAGATATGATTAAGCTGATGCTGACTGATAAAGATAGTGATCTTAAAAAGTTTATAGAAAGAGAAACTTCAATGCTTAAAAATCGTTATGAAATAATAAGATAATTTGATGATTATACAATTATCCCGTAAATAGTTTCGTTATTCAGAAACTATTTACAAAAGCGGGATATGTAGAGACAGCCCCGTAATATCCCGACCGCAGGTCCAGGCTTGCGGGAGTTAGCACTCGTAATGTAATAAAATGGAGAGAAATAAGTGAAAAACGAAACAATAAAAAAAATACTGGAATATCAGAAAAATGAAATAACAGAGCATATACTTTACGGTGCGCTTGCCAAAAGGGCAAAGGGTAAAAATGCAGTCATTCTTCAGAAAATTTCTGAAGATGAGCTGAAGCATTATATATTTTTCAAAAAAATAACGGGTAAAGATGTTAAACCGGGCCGTTTTAAAATAATATTTCATAGACTTGTGTCGAAAATCTTCGGTTATACATTCACTATAAAAATGATGCAAAATGGAGAGGAACAGGCAGAGCATAATTATGAGGGTGTAGAAAATATAGTACCCGGAATAAAAAAGATCATCCAGGACGAGGTAAAGCATGAAGAGGCTCTGATTGGCCAGCTTGAAGAGGATGTCCTGAAACACATGAGTTCAATGGTACTTGCGATTAATAACTCCATCCAGGAGATAACCGGAATAGTTGTGGGCCTTACATTTGCAATCGCCAACTCTCTGATGATAGGTAAGACAGCCCTGATCAGCGGATTTGCAGCCACGCTCGCCATGGTCGCCTCTGAATATCTATCACAAAAGGCAGATAATGAAGATGCAGGTGCACCCCGCAAAGCCGCTCTTTACACGGCTATTGTCTATGCATTTGTAGTTGTATTGCTGGTCAGTCCTTTTTTTATCTTTGCAAACCATTATACAGCCCTTGCGTCGGCGATTATTTCAGCAGCTGTTATTGTTTCAATTTTTACTTTTTTTATGTCCGTGGTAAAGGGACTCAACTATACTAAAGCTCTTACGGAAGTTTCACTTATAACCGCAGGCGTGGTTGCTTTATCTTTTCTGGCAGGCATGGGGATGAAAACAATTTTCGGGTAATAAATGTGTATTGAGATTTTAGATATTCTATTTAAAAAGGGGGAATTATTTTGAATTACTTTAAAAAAACAGTATTCATCATATTATTTTTAATGTTGTCGATACTCGGATTTGCACAAAAAAACTCAGACAATTCAAAGCTGCTATATATACCTGTCTATTCATCAATAAATCACGGGGATGAAAATCTTAAATTTGACCTTGCTGTTACTTTAACGATCCGCAACCTGAATAACGGAAGCATTACTGTTTATTCAGTCGATTATTATAATAATTCGGGGAATTTAGTAAGAAACTATCTAAGTACTGCTATAACCTTAAAATCTTATGAAACAGTGAATTTTTTAGTTAAAGAGTCAGACACCATGGGCGGAAGCTCCGCGAGTTTTCTTGTAAAATGGGAATCCGGGAAAGCAGCAAACGATCTGTTTGCAGAAGCGGTAATGATCGGAACACAAGACCGGCGAGGTATATCCTTTACCTCGCGCGGGTTCTCAATAAAAAAACAGTAATTTTTTTAAAAACCGTAAAGCCTGCTTCTTATGGCTTCGCGCTGTAGATTTGCTGATGCATTAGTTGAGTCTGCACCCCCGCTTACAGCTTCAGCTAATGCAACTGCAACTTCAACCTCACCGGCAGCAACTATTGACGCCCCCGCGCTGCGAAGAGCTTCAACGTCCCGAAGGTGAGAACAACGTGCAAGTATACGGATATCAGGATTAAGTATCCGGGCACGCCTTACAATTTCCGCACCATCTTCGACATCCGCGCTGAGAATAAGGCTTCCCGATTCTGCTATGCCCGCATCTTCGAGGGTACCAGCCCTTAGAACATCACCATATATAACAGTGCAGCCATCAGCCCTGAGTTTGCGAGTTGTATCAAGGTTCAGCTCTATTACCGTTATCTGTGAACCGCGTTCGACGAGCAGTCGATGAACAGTTTTACCAACTGGTCCATAGCCGACAAGGATACAGCGGTTGTGATCAATTGAAGGGCGTTCACCTTCCGGAGGATTTACTTTCATTTTTTTTGATGATAGTTTCCGGGCAACACGATAAATAGTGGGGTTAAGAGCGATTGAGATTATAGAAGCGGCAACCATGGCATTCCAGCCGGCATCATTTATTAAACCCAGCTCCCTTGCAACTGTTCCAAGAATAAAACTGAACTCTCCCACCTGTGAAAGTGCCGCACCGACCGGCAAAGCCGTGGAAAAAGGTTTACCAAGAATCCAGACTGTCAACATGGTGGATAACGGCTTACCGATAAGAATAACTGCAAGTACCATTCCTATAAGCAGCGGTTCTTTCAGGATACTTCGCGGATCAAAGAGCATACCTATTGAAACAAAAAAGAGAACCGCAAAGGCGTCCCGCATAGGAAGGGCATCACCGGCAGCACGTGCCGCAAACTCGGAGCGGCCTACGGCAATACCGGCAAGGAACGCCCCGAGAGCCATTGAAACACCGAAAATACCGGATGAACCGACTGCGATACCCATTGCAATAACCAGTATTGAGAGTGTAAACAGTTCCCTGGAGCGGGTAAAGGCTATACGTTCCAGCACCCAAGGTATTACCCACCGGCCAAGTACAACAACTGAAATAACGAGTGCGATAATTTTTAATGTAATAAGAGAAAGGACCATACCGGCATTACCGCTGCCGATTTTATCAGAAGCGAAAATTATAGGGAGGAGCAGAAGATAACCGACAGTAAGTATGTCCTCTACAACTGTCCAGCCGATCGCTATATGACCAATAGGTGCATGAAGATCGCGGCGTTCAGCCAGAACCAATGCCATTACAACCGTACTTGCGACAGATATCGCAAGCCCCAGAACAATACCGGAACTCCAGCTCCATCCGATCAGTTTCAACAGCAGTGACATGACTATGGTTGTAAAAATACTCTGGATAAGGGCACCGGGTACGGCGACACGCCAGACAGAAATAAGCTCCTTAATATGAAAGCGGAGTCCTATCCCGAAAAGAAGCAGTATAACACCTATCTCGGCAAACTGTTCTGCAACCCCCTGATGAGCTGTATAACCTGGAGTAAAAGGGCCCACTGCAATACCGGCCAGAAGGTAGCCGACAATTGGAGAGAGTTTCAGCCGATGGGCTAAATAACCCATCAGGAGGGCAGCTGCCAGACCACCGGCAAATGTCATCAGTACGCTTAAATCATGCATAATAAGCCCCTTTTTTAATAATAAAATGTTTTGTTTATTCTCTGATAACAACAACGTATTTATAGACAATCTGAATAATTGTTAAGGTTTGCCCCTTACAACCAGTGCATCACAGGGGAGATCGTTTACAACACGCATTGTATTACTTTCCCTGAAAATATTCCTCATTAAACCCCTGTCACGGGAACCGATGACAACAAGTTCGACTGATGAATTGTATACCAGCTCCTTTAACAATTGCGGCAGGCTACCCCACTCAATTAAAATACCTATACTTTCCCGCAGCTTATCAGCAATGTCGGAACTATCAAGAAAAGTTTTATAATCCCGGAATATCATCTGACGGATCTGCTCTCTATAATTATCAGCATCATCAACGGCATAAGACCCCGGCGCCGCATGAGCGTTTAAAACAGCCATCTTCTTGTCTGGGAAATAAGCTGCTGCAGTTTCCAGAGCCGATTTTGATACATCGGAAAAATCAGATGCAATAACTATATTCCAATATGGAGAGCGAACCCTCCCTGTCACAATAAGAAGAGGAATTTCGGAACTGCGGATAAGCTTATCAACAGTTTTACCGAGTACGCAACGGCCGAGAATTTCATTACGGGCAACGCCTGTTGTGATAAGATCACAACCCTCCTCCCTTGCAATTTGAAGTATTACATCGGAGGGTTTGCCTTGTTCAATGCGTACAGATATTTTACCACCCGTATCGCGAAGATAATCGAGCAACTGCCATTTAGTTTTTTCAATTAGTTTTTCATTTTGTTTATAGGATGATGAAAACCTGACACGACGGTGAAAGCCTGCCTCTTTTGCAGGTTCTATAACATGCAATACTATAAGTTCACTGCTGTATTGTTTCATTAACGTCACGGCCCTGTCCTGCGCGCGGTCGCTCCGTGAACTGAGATCTGTTGCCAGTAGAATCTTACGTGGAGGATTTATCATATTGTCTCCATAATTTTTTTATAAAAACAAGATATTATATTTTATTAAATAGTACAAATTAATTATTGTTAGTTACGCAAAAATATCTGTGTCCGGCGTTCTTTGGCATAGTTTGAGTAAACGTTATAATCAAATTTATAAATTCATGACATTAACCTGATACATTCACCTCTACACCTTACCTGTCACAGCTGCGATTATCGCAAGGAGATTGCTTATCTCAACTGGTTTTGATAATACCTGATTGAATCCTGATGAAATAAAATTCATTACATCACTCTCTGAGGTGTATCCCGAGATTGCAATGACAGGTATTTTTATACCTCTATTCCGTATCTCCGTTATGCACTCCAGTCCGTTCATCACAGGCATCCCTATGTCCATAAAAATCAGGTCATAGGATTTTTTATCGAGTAGATTTAAAACTTCAACTCCGTTACCTGCATTGTCTGTAGAATGCCCCATGTTTTTAAATGCGGTCTCAAGAAAAAATAAATTTATCAGATCGTCTTCTGCAAGAAGAATATTCAGCTTTGTTTGAGATTTGTTTGTTTTGAAAATATTTGAATCTGTACTCTGTTTCTCTCCCACAGCTTTTCTAAATGGTATTATTACTGAAAAAGTACTCCCTTCTCCATATCGGCTCTGTACCTCGACTCTGCCGTTCATCATCTGGGTTAAAGACTTAACTATGGCAAGGCCAAGCCCAAGTCCCTGGTGTGTTTTTGTATATGTATCCTCAAGCTGTACAAACTCGGTAAATATCGCTTCCATCTTTTCTTCAGGGATACCTATTCCGTGGTCGGAAACACTGAACTTGTAGATTATATCAGCACCTCTATCCTCAACAATATCCTGGCGGATAATTATTTCACCGTGCTCTGAATACTTTATAGCGTTTGTGATAAAATTTATAATTATCTGCTGGAGTCTGTTCGGGTCCCCCTCAAGCTGGTATACTCTTTCGGCATTGTTTATGTACTTCAGTTTAATTCCTTTGTTCCTTGCCGGAATTCCGAAAAGCGTCATTGTTTTTTCTAAAAGTTCGTTTGCAAAAAAGCTCTCTCTGCTGAGCCTGAAGTTCCCTTTTTCTATACTCGAAAAATCGAGAAGGTCATTGATTATCCGTACAAGTGACTGGGCTGAATACTCAAGAAGAGATGTCTGCTGCATCTGTATTTTATCTAAGCCGGAGGATTTCAGCAGACCTATCATTCCCAGTATTCCGTTTAATGGATTCCGCAGTTCGTGATTCATGTTTGCCATGAACTGAGTCTTCATTTTATTTGCCGATTCAGCTTCATCTTTGGCAATAACCAGAGCCTGCTCATTCAGTTTTTCTTTATATGCGGCGGTAACAATTTCGGTGAAGAGAAGAAAGAATGAGTTTTCATATTCTTTGAAGTGATAGCTTTTATTATTTGCCGCAATCAGCAGGTGCTCGCATCTGTTTTCTATGAGAAGAGGAAATATGGATATCCAGTTCGGCTCATCAAGGCATCCTCTAGTCTGTTTAACTGCTTCACTTACATTACCGGATGATACAACTATCTCCGGAAGAGTCTCGCAGTTTTTCATCAGAGCGACTCCTTCGAAATCGAAATAGTTGTCTTTGAAAAAAGATATAATTGTTTCCGGAAATCCCGCTGCATTGCTTTGCAGGAGTTCAGTGTTGCGGAATTTAATCAGTTTTAAAAGGGCTCCGATAGTCCACTTGTTCTGGTACTGGATGTCGTGACGTGCTTTCTCCTGTACCGATTCATAAAATCCCTGGAGCCTGTTGTATTGAACCATCGTCCTGCTTGAATCTATTTTTAGAAGTTCAAAATTTGACTGAAGTTTAACTTTTTCTGCAAGCATTCCCAGGTGCAGCTCTGCAATGGTAAAGAGACTATCGCGCATCTCCGGAGTGTAGTAGAAGATGCTTATATTTTCATACGGTTTTGTTGTGGATTTAATCTCTCCGGGTATAAAAATAATCCCTTTTATCTTCTGGAGTATGTTTGAATATCTGGTGTAAAATGTTTCAATGTCATTTGTTATAAGGGCAAAAAGATAGCGCCTGAGCCCGGACTCTTCAAGCTCAGGCTTGAATTCAAAGCCGGGATACGTATCGCCTGATAAATTGAAATATGCAGTTTTCAAATCTTCTCTCCTATAATCATAACTGAAAATGAAACATTATGAAAATATGATCTGGAATATTTTTCATCTCCAAGAAAGAACGAACCGAACTCACCGAACGATGCAAATCCGGTAAAGGGGAAATCGTGTCCGAATTTTTCTATTATAAAATCTATCTCACGGCTGATGTCGTTCTGAAGAATCCACTTTCTTCCGCCGCAGCTTATAATTATTCCCATGACAGGCTTCATGTTCCGGATATCAAGCTCTCTCAGACATTTTTCTGCACCGTCAATAACATCCTGTTTTGTTGCATTGCAGACTCTGACTTTTGTGTTAACCGGGATTGAGCCGAAGCATGTAATAGATCCTGAATCCATATCAATTTTAGACGGAGCCCGTAAAAAATATTTATCTTTTCCTTCTTCATAGGTGGCCAGAGGGATGACGCCCAACTCCGCTTCTTTTGGAGGTAATCCGAATTCAGCTTCGATAAAATCATATGCTGTTTTATTATCTATATGTTTTACTATATTCCCGTCGGATTCAGTAACTATACCACTCTTGCCAATCGGTTTCCATCCGCTTGCGCAATTACATGCGAATGCAAAGTCGCCGCTTAATCCCGTGAAAGCGACTGCATTTGTGTAAGGTTGTCCGTTTAAAATAACAAATCCGCTTTTAAACTGCCAGTCGTCTCCGGTTAATCCCCCTGTGAACGGGATATCTATTGTGTTGCTGATGCTGTCTGCAATTTCAACTCCGTCATTTATGAAGTCCGATAGAACCAATCCGGCTTTCAAAGCTCCTGCTGATTTAGCAGCTGCACGGTCTACACAGAATTTTGCCCTGTCGTATGAACTGAGATCTATATCATCACAAACTTCGGCCGACCAGTTGATTTTTCCTCCGGAATTTATACCAACGGCATTAATCCCGTTGTTGAAAACCCCTTCGGGTGAATAGATTCCGTCGCCGGTTCCGCCCCAGATGATGACGCTATCCTTTGCGATTATGCTGTAAAATGCCTCAAAAAATTCATCAAATGAATAATGGATAGAGAAAAATATAATTACAAATTCCGGTGATATTGTTTTTAATTTCTCGGCAATCTCTATTCCCGCCTCGTAGGAATCGGGTGTCTGGATGAAAGATGATAAACTTTTCATTATAATAATTCCTGTGTATTCTTTATAATTTTTCAGTTTTCAAAACGAAAGGTAAAATTTAATTTCTCATAAATCAGCGGTGGAGAGCAATTTCAACTGCGGTTTATGAGCACACAAGGTAGAGTACAGATTTCCTGATCCCAGCTGGAAAAGTAAAATTTTAATAAACAAAATAAATGCAGTATTAGTTTTTCAGGAATAACATCAACAATACTTATGATAATGGATTTTTAGAGCGTAGTCAATAGGCATTACAAATTTGTAGTTTTATTTGGTAAAATTTTCAGTATTTATTTCTTAACTATATCTAAAGTAAAAAAAGATTATATACCCCTGCCGCCATCGGCGGCGGGGATATATAATCTTTAATTTATCTCCACATACTCAAATGAGTTTCTCGTGTAGGGGACTTCGAGCATCTCCGCTGTATTCTCTTTCCATCTTTTATAATGAGCAGTTTCACGGTGTTTGTTCTGATCTTCAACTGATTTAAACATCTCGAATAACACAAACTTGTTATCCGCATCGAGATCTTTGAAAAACTCAAAACGTATTACTCCTGGTTCCTTTATGCTGTTTGAAACATTGTCGTTTGTAAAATTTATAAAGTCAGCAACACTCTCTTTTTTTATTGTAAGGTAGATCTCTACTATTACCATTTTTTTCTCCGTGGAAATTTAGTAAATATTTCTTATTCACAATATATATTCAGAAACAGGGAGTGTCAAATATATTTATAAGACCCGCCCCCACTGTCGCGATGCGACATCAGTCAGCGCTTTTCGGACGTCGTGTCCGCGCCTGACACAGAAACATCCTGTTTCTAGTCCCCCTGGTGAAAGGGTGGAGAGGAAAGTCGAAATTTTTCTTATGTTTGTATTATGTAGTAGAGACGCAGCATGCTGCGTCTCTACTACATAATACAAACATATGTACTCCTTTCACCATCTCACCATGGGGAAAGGTGCCCAACGGCGGATAGGGGCGGGCTGGCAAAATATTCCCGCCCAGTGGGGGCGGAATATTTTTATTGACATTATATAATGTAATTGCAAATTGTTTGCATATGGGGATTCATACTGCGGGAAACGGCGGTAATGACGTCAATGAGTCTGAACTTGTTGTTGAATCGTACAATCGGATTCCGGCAGAGTCGAGTCTTTATGTCTATCCGGTAAATTAACGGGGATTGTTATGGATATATGTAAATCGGAATTATTGCTGAATGAAAAAAAGATTAAAGTTACAAAACAGAGAGTTACAATTCTGGATCTGATCATTTCGAAGGAGTCTACTTTCTGTGCGAATGATCTTTACGATGAGCTCAAAGAGGAGCTTGATCTTGTTACTGTATACCGTAATCTTCAGATCTTATCTGAAGCGGGGGTACTCCGTGAAGTGATGAACAAAAGCGACAGACAGTATTTTGAACTGGCATGTGTGCATAATCCTGCTCATCCTCATTTTTACTGCAGTTTATGCAGGAAAATATTCTGTATTAAATCGAAAAAAAATTATACAGTTCCAAAGAAGATTAATCCCGATGGCGATTTTATAATACATGAAACAGTTCTGCAGTACAGCGGAATATGTCCCTCATGCAGGGATTAAGAAAAAATATTTTTTAGTGTAAAATAAAAGATTATATCTGCCTGCCGTCGAAGGTGGCGGAGATAATGGAGTTGCATTATGACAAAGTTTAAAATGGTATGTTTACTGATGGTTCTGACGGTATTTTTTTCTTCATGCGGAAAGTCAGAAAATAGGACTGAAAAATTTATGATTGTCGCTTCATTTTATCCGGTATATGTTATAGCTCTTAATGTAGCTGACGGGATAGATGGAGTAAGAGTGGTGAACATGACCCCTCCGGTTACCGGATGTCTTCATGACTACAGCGTCACCTCCGCTGATATGCAGAATCTTGAAAATGCCGGTCTGTTCCTTGCCAATGGCGCAGGGATGGAGAGTTTTATGGACAAAATTGCCGGGAAATATCCCGGATTGAAAACTGCGGAGTTGTCAAAGGGGATCTCTCTCATTAAAGATAGTGAAGGTGAAAATCCCCATGTATGGGTAAGTGTCAGCAACACAATAGTAATGACTGAAAACTGCGCAAAAGCCTTATCCGAAGCGGATAATAAAAATGCAGAAAAGTATAAAAAAAATGCTGCGGAATATATAAAAAAATTAAACGCGCTTAAGCTGGAGATGAATACGGAACTTGCAAAATACAGTGGAAGAAAGATAATTACTTTTCACGAGGCTTTTCCGTATTTTGCGAAAGAGTACAATCTTGATATTGCCGCGGTGATTGAACGTGAACCGGGTAGTGAACCTTCGGCAAAGGAACTTGCGGAGACTATAGAACTCGTCCGTAAATCGAACATAAAAACTCTCTTTGCTGAACCGCAGTATCCCTCGTCTTCTGCTGAAGTAATAGCGCGGGAAACAGGCGCAAAAGTTTTTATACTCGATCCGGCAGTAACCGGTGATGATGATAAAGAGGCGTATATAAAAATTATGAAAAATAATCTTTCAGTTCTGAACAGTGCATTCAGTGAAAAATAACAGTAAACATAAATGTAATCCTGACGGATCATGCGATCAGTGCGCTACATATATTGAGGGGCTTTCTGTAAGTTATAACAGTGTAAAAGCAGTTGATAATATTGACTTCAGATTTTCATGCGGTGAGCTTACTGCAATTATCGGTCCTAACGGCGGAGGAAAGAGCTCAATACTTAAGGCTATTCTTGGCGAAGTGAAGTATCAGGGGAGTATCGGTTTCTGTTCCACATCGGGGAGCGGTAAAAAACCGCGCATAGGCTATGTTCCTCAGAAAGTTTCAATTCAGCCCGATTCTCCAATCAGTGTGCTTGATCTTATGCTTCTGTCACAGGGATATCTTGCGGCATGGATGCATGTCTCCAGTAAAAAGAAAAAAGAGATGATCGATCTACTGGCAATTGTCTCTGCGGACAATCTTGCAGATAGGAGAGTCGGTGAGCTTTCAGGCGGTGAGCTGCAGAGAGTTCTTCTGGCATGTTCTCTCAATCCTCTTCCGGATCTTCTCCTCCTTGATGAGCCTGTTTCGGCAGTCGATGTGAAGGGGATGGAATCTTTTTATGAAATTATCTGCAATCTTAGAAAAGTGTTTCATATGTCCATTGTTCTGGTTACACACGATATCGGAGCCATCGCGCCTCATGCGGACAAAATGATCCTGATAAATAAAAAGATATTTGCCATGGGGAATCCAATGCATGTACTGAAGCACCAGGAGTTCAGAAAACAGATGGGGAGTGTTTACCCATTCTTTACAAAACTGCCAAAAGATACCCATCTGTCTGGTATAAAGTTATGATTGATATATGGTATAGAGTTGTTGAGCTGCTCCCTTTTTCATGGGTGAACTATGAATTTATGAAAAATGCGCTTCTCTCGGTTATCATTGTTACACCATGTTTTGGACTGGTTGGTACCATGGTGGTTGGAAACAGGATGGCGTTTTTTTCTGATGTGATCGGCCACTCAGCTCTTACGGGTATTGCAATCGGTGTTGTGCTTGGGTTTACTGATGTCAGGCCGGTTATGATTATATTTGCCGTAATTCTTTCTGTGGCAATTAATCTGATTCTGGAAAAGACAAAGGCATCCAGTGATACGGTAATAGGTGTGTTTTCGGCATCTACAGTTGCGCTTGGTGTTGCTCTCTTAAGCAGCGGAGGCTCGTTTAATAAGTATTCCGTATTTCTGATAGGAGATATTCTCTCAGTCACAAGGATTGAGATATTATATCTTCTGCTTCTATTGGCAGTTGTAATTGTATTCTGGATTTTTTTCGGAAGTTATCTTGCGCTTATAAGTGTGGAGCCTTCTCTGGCATACGACAGAGTTATCTCGCCGTTCATTGTAAGAACTCTTTTTTCAATTCTTGTAGCACTTGTGGTTATTCTGTCAATCAGATGGGTGGGGCTCCTGATTATAAATTCACTTTTTATACTTCCGGCTGCATCTGCAAGGCTCATATCGGGGTCGCTTAAAAATTACTATTTCAGGTCGATGATAATAAGCCTTCTATCCGGTATATCCGGTCTTATAATTTCATTTTATACCGGCAGCGCATGCGGCGCGGCTATTGTGCTCTGTTCGGCAGTAGTGTATATAATAATAATTACATTAAAAAGTGCAGGAAAGACTTTTCGTAACTGAATTTGTATTTAGTCTTTCTGATCTTTTTTGTGAAAATTCTTTTATGGATGATAAGGCCTGCCTGAAAACATGAGGATTTTTAAAAACGTAATTGCTCAAAAACCGGTGGTGTTTTATCTCCGCCGCGCCGGTGGCGCGGTGGAGAGCAATTTTGCCATCAGTTTTGAGTAGTCACATAAAAACTACATTTGATTAATATTTTTTAATATAAAAAAATATTTGAAAAATAAAGAGCAGATTGTGATCTGGTAGCAGTATTTTGAAGGAGTGTATGATGCAGGCTAAATTTAGACGTTTTTTTTACAATAATACAGCGGGTGTGGTAAATCTGATTTTATGGTCAGTTATATTTGCCCTGTATTTAATTTATGACAAATATAACGGAAGTATCGACGGAAATATATTTCTGACTTATATATATATATTCAGTACTATAATGATATTGAATGGTTTCCTCTTTTATATCCTGCGGTTTGTTTTCTCATTTTTTAAGTCAGGCCCCATAGCCGCATATCTCATTTCAAATCTCATGGTGACCATGCTTTTTTTTGTCAATAACATGGCAGTTATGGTATATGGTAAACAACTCGGTTCTGAAGGTGTGGTGATGGCTTACCGCGGGTGGGTCGGCGGAGAGATGGGAGATTTTACTTTCAGTGTCCTGAAGCTGATTATTTTTGTAATTATTTATCTCGCAGTATTCTACTGGTCCTATCGTCTGTTGAACAGTCTTTTCTCGGGAAGAGCGCTTAAATTTAATTTTTCTATGATATCAATATTTGTAATTGTTCTGCTTTCAATTATTCTCCATTACAGATTTGTCGCTCTTGCTAATAGTGATGTGAAGATGAACCTGATGAAGAATGAAATTCCATGGCAGTCGATTACGGGATTTCCCGAGGATAGTATCAAAGTAGATGAGGACGGAAAAAAAAGTAAAGCTGTTCCGGCACTTTTTGCAAAACCTGAATTTCTTGATGAGAAGATGGAGCTTGATCAGTTGAGGAAACTCGATCGTGTAAAAGAAAAAGTTTTATCCCAGAATATAAATGTTAAATCACCAATGAATATTCTATTTATGAATATCGAAGGATTAAGAAACGATATGCTTAATCCGATAAATATGCCATTTCTTTACAAGTTTGCAAGCGAGAGGGGATTTATTTTAAAGAAGCACTATTCCACGGGGAATAATACTCCCGGGAGTATTTTTGGTATGCTCACGGGGCTGGCTCCATATTATTTTGAGCCTCTGCGCGGAAACGGTTTTCTGAATTTGCCTCTACATGTTCTGAAGAAGGCTGGATATTATCAGACTTTTTATTATAACTCTCCGCATCAGTATGAATATATTCATCGCGATATTATTGAAAAAACCGAGGATGTTTTCAATAGGGCCCCCGGTACAAAATTTGATGATTACGGTCCCAGAGAGAAAATACTGATAGATAAGTTCGTCAGCGATCTGAAGCGTGATAAGAGAGAGAAACGTTTTGATTACTATCTGATGAATGTCACACACTTTAACTATTATTATCCTGAAGAGTGCAGGAAGTTTGTACCGGATTATAACGCGAATTTCACGATTATAAGCGGTTCGCAGGAGAAGTTCAAGAAAGACCGTGTTGAGCTGAAGAACCGTTATATGAATGCGGTCTGCTATACCGATCAGCTTCTGCGTCAGCTGATTACCGAAATGGATAAAATGGGGAGACTTAATAATACAATTATTGTAATCTCGGGTGATCATGGTGAGGAGTTCTGGGAGCATGGAAGTTTCGGCCACACATGGGGGCTTAATAATATCCAGATCCAGCCCGCGGCGTTTATCTATTTTCCCGGTGTTAATAAAAGCAGTATAAAATATAAATATACCTCACATCAGGATTTTATGCCCACAGTGTTTGATCTTATCGGATTGAATATTGACTGGAGTGTTTTCACTACGGGTAAATCGCTCATCAATTTTAATGCCGATCTTGATTATGCAATCGGATCTCTTGGTATACTTACAAGTTTTAAAAGAAACGGGTATGCTATCATGGGGAACGGTTATAAAATTCTATATAAAAATAACATGAATCTGAATAAATCACCCTATGCGATTTACGATGATAACGACATACCTGTTGAAAAATTCGATACATACAAAATCGTAGATCTGCTTCTTAAGACGAAGAGTTCCAAGAGGCTTACATCTCCGAAGTTTTAGATGAGCTGTTCTTTATTACAACGCTCCCCCTCGGTACATTCGACGAGTTTGATGCATCGCTCGAATTTTTTTTTATCAAGTAGTTGTCTATATGATACTGGCAAATCTCCCGGCCTTACGGCCACCCTCTTTAATAAAGAGGGTTTTAACTAAATCTGTTTATAACCCCCTTTATTAAAGGGGGATGTTGAGCGAAGCGAAACGGGGGGATTTTAAGTTTAAGGCTGATAAGTTATTTATAACACAACAGTTCACATTTTTTAATTATATGAAGATGCGCCCGATGGCATCACCTGATCACTCCCGGTAATTGATAGCTTCAATCAGCGACTTCGTAACTTTTTTATAATCCGGTTCGTAGTCTATAGCCCCCAGTTCATATGTAACTCCCTGAACTATGTAGTCCAGCGTTAATCCGTAATTCCCCAGGGATCCGGGAGTGGTGTATCCTATATCGTCAGATACGGGGAATCCGGAGACTTCAGACATTATCTGTAACAGTCCGGCAGGCGTATTCTTCTCGGGATATATCGCTCCGAAGGGCTGGTGCATCTGGATTATCAGATCCGGTTTGTAATCTTCAATAGCATTTACAAGTATAACCGTTTCAGGCTCCGATCCGGGGATATATCCGGGATGGTTGTAGCTTTTAGAGTATTCCTGTGACCATGAAGTTGTGGGGAAATTCCTGTTAATGTCAATTTTTTGTCCATTGGTTCTTCTCCCGCTGATAAGTCCGTCGGGATTAATACATGGAATTATTATTACCCGGTTTTTTATCGATCCTGGATTTTTCTTTATATATTGAGCAAGTCTCACAGCTGATATGAAGCCTGCCGGTTCATCGCCATGCATACCACCGATAATCAGTGTCAGTTTTTCTCCAGATCCGAATTCTTTATAATAGATTCTGTTTTTCCAGTTTGATCTCCCCATAACTTTCCATTCAATGCCCGATGAATGGAGTCCGTAGTATATCTTTTTTGCTTTGCGGATTATTTTATCATGTTTTTTGTATGAGACAGCATCTGCCGTTGTGAATGTTAAAATTAGTGTTATTAATGTTAAGGCTATTTTTTTTATAATCATATCTGTTTTATTCGGTATCCGGATGAATTATTTTTAACTTTTTATGTTTACAAAGATACAGCGGATATAAAAAAATGTCAGTAATAAATTTATTGTCAGAATTAAGATTCATGGGATTAAATGAGTATGTGATTTTTTATAAGAATAAATACTTAAAACAGACCGTTAGTAATTCCTGACCATCGGTTTTAGTGTGAAGGAATATATATCCCCGCCGCCCCTGGCGGCGGGGATATATAGAGTTTTTTTACTTTAGAAAAGATAAGGAATAAATTCTCAAGTCAGATGATTAATTTAGTCATTCTCCGGACTGCTGAAGGATAAACGTTATGAATGAAATGAAATCGATACAGTTATATAAATCTCTCACTGAAAAACTGGACGTGCATGAAGTTAAAGTTTTAAAAAAGTACGGTGAGAGTATAAACTGTAAAAAAGGGTGTTCGGCATGCTGTATACTCGAAAGTGTTTTTCCGGTTGATGCTTATGCAATTTACATGGCATTTTCATCCGGCGGGATTTCACCTGAAACTTTATCTTTCAATGAAACAATGGAGAGATGTGTTTTTCTTGATAATGACATCTGTTCTATATATTCTGTAAGGCCTGTAATCTGCCGTACTCACGGTTATCCGGTGCTTGTAGATGGAAAAGCCGATTTCTGTCCGGAAAATTTCCAGGACCTGAAAACGATCGACTCTGAATTTATTCTCGATCTGGAAAATTTAAACAGGGCTCTTGCTTCAATTAATATTATATTCCAGAGAGAGCTTGAACATGAAAATGATTTATTTCTGAAAGAGAGAATTACGCTTAAAGAGCTGAAGGAACTTATAGTTTCCGGATCAGATTTAAATCATGGTGATGAGCAGAATCTGGGAATTAAATGATGACAGATTATAATAGAATGGAAAAATAGTTTAATGAATCTGCCGAAATACATAATTATCTCAATAGTGATACATCTTGCCGCAGGGGCATTTCTCCTGTTTGCAGTTGTGATTAATGATGATTTTTTATTAAGTATGAAAAACGGCAGATCTGCATCGCCGGATAGAAGTTATAATTCGAATGATGGTGATGAAAAAAATCATTCAGATTCGCTGAAGCAGATCATTGTGGAATTTTTCAGTTTCAATGAATCAGTTTCTGCCAGGTCTAATAAGCTTAAAGGGGGGAGTTATTCATCTCCCGATGCGGGTGCGCTAAATCATATGGTGGAGACAGCGTATAAAAACAACCCTCCTGAATATCCGACTATTGCAAAAAAAATGGGATACCAGGGAGTGGTATCACTTGAACTTGAAATTCTTCCCGACGGCAGCTGCGGTAATGTACAGATTGCCAGAAGTTCCGGATATTCTATCCTCGATACAGCTGCGGTGAAGGCAGCAAAGAGCTGGGTATTCTTTAAAAATTATTCAATTCTTCTTTTGACTCCTGTTAAAGTGAGGCAGGATGTTCAGTTTATTCTTACCAGCTACTAATTCTAATTGTTCACAAATCGCCGGCACTTTGTCTCCGTCGCGCCTTTATCGCTAATTAATGAGTACTTATAATTAATTTGTTAATTTTTTTCTTGAATTAATATACCCCTCTTTTATTTATAAACATGTAAGGTCTATTCAGGGAATCGGGTGAAAATCCCGGGCTGTCCCGCAACTGTAACCATGTTTTTTTAATGGAAGCCAGGTCACTGAATCTACCGGACAAACCGATACTACTTTCGCGGAAAGGGAGGTTTGCAATGGATAGGTATATAATCCTGCATATCAGATTCTTCTACTAATTTTAACTCCACTATAATAATGATTTTATCACTACGGGGCATGGGATGCCGCGGCAGGCTGTTCTGTTATTTTTAATTCACAGACTGCTTTAATACATTCCGTACATGGTTCCGGATTCAGCATGAAGTAAAAAATAATATTAATTAAATGGAGAAACTCATGTATCAAAAAATATTCAGCATAACATCTCTGTTATGCGCTTTAAGCTTTACATCCGCATCAGCTCAGGAGGAAAAAGTTTTTAAAAATGATCCCATCGTAATTACTGCTTCGAGATATGAAACCTCAGTGTCCAAGGAGGGTAAGGATATCTCTGTCGTGACGGAAGAGGATATTAAGAGAAGCGGGAAAAAGAACCTGGCAGATGTGCTGGAAACAGTTGCTGGGGTTACAATAACCAGGGCAGGTTCAGAGGGAAGTCTTACAAATGTTTATATCAGGGGTTCAAAAAGCGGAAATGTTCTGATTATGATGGATGGAGTCCGAGTTAGTGATCCTACTGTTCCAGGGAATCTTTACAACATTTCAGGAATAACTACATCTAATATTGATAGAATCGAAGTAATAAAAGGAGCAATGAGCAGTATGTACGGCGCGGAAGCTTCCGGTGGAGTAATCAATATTATTACAAAAGGTGAAGGGAAAAAGATAACCATAACAGGTGAAGCTGGCACGGATAGAACATTCTCTGAATCTGTTTCTTTTAGTGACAGCACAGATCGCAGCAGTTTCTTTTTTTCAGGTTCACATTACAAGACTGATGGAATTTCTAATGCGAAAGAAAAAAACTCCTCCGACAATTTTGAAGATGACAGTTTTGAAAATATTACCGCATCAGGAAAAATGAACAGCAAAATTACAGATAATGCATCAGTGGATTTTACTTTGAATTATACTGATTCTAAAACTGATATTGATGATGGTTCTTTTCAGGACGATCCTAACAATATTTATACAAGTAAGCTCTTTACATCCCGTGGTGAGTTCAAACACTCGCCATTCTCATGGTGGACATACAAGGCTGGTGTTTCATACATGTCATTTGTCAGGGATAATATTGATCCTAAAGATTCTGTTGATACTACTGAAAATAATGCCAGTACTTTTAATGGTACAAATGCCAAAACTGATTTTATGAGTATATTTAAAATTTTTAATATAAATACACTCATTCTCGGCGCAGACATTCTTAATGAAAAAGGTAGAAGCACTTCTTCATATTTTGATACTTTTACTTCGGCAGACAGTATGTCAATTTTCGAAGAAAAAAGCATTTTAACAAAAAGTGTTTTCATTCATGATTCGATTTCCGCATTTAATATTTTTTACTTAAATGCAGGTGCAAGGATTGATGATCATGAAGTTTTCGGATCACATAATACCTGGGATGCATCAGCTGCAATAGTACTTCCAATTACCGGTACAAAACTTAAAGGTTCTGCAGGTACCGGATTCAGGGCTCCATCCCTATCTGAGTTATACGGCATTTGGGGAGGCAATGATCAACTGAAACCTGAAAAGACTTTTGTTTATGATGCAGGGGTATATCAGGAATTTTTCACTGGAATTCTTTCAATTGATTGTACGTATTTTGTGCAGAATTATAAGGATATGATTGAGTATAATGATAGCACATGGGTGTACTATAATGCAGACGGTGAAATCAGCAACAGGGGAGTTGAAGTAGTGTCCGGAGTTAACATTGTTGATTTATTGAAAATTAATTACGGTTATACTTATTCTGATTACACTGAAACAAGCAAGACAACTGTTCTGAAAAGGCCTGAACATAAACATTCTGTGTCTGTGACTTTAACGCCGATAGCAGGTCTTGATATAACCGGAATTTATCTTTTTGTAGATGAAAGATATGACTATCTTACTTCAACCACAGATGTGAAACTCGATTCGTACCACAAGGTGGATATGAATATCCGGTATTCATTGAATGAAATGCTGACATTTACAGCCAGAGGTGAAAATCTCACCGATGCTGATTATGAGGAGACATACGGTTATAACACAAAAGGGCGGAGCTTCTACGGCGGAGTGGAAGTGATGCTTTAAATTGTTATATGGCGGGTTGTGAAACCCGCCATTATTTTTTATGCCAGTTTTGCAACCTCGTCCTCATCCAGCTCATGTTTTGGCTTGTAAATCATTGCCGCTGCAATACCCGCCAGAATAAATTCAACAAGTCCGTATCCGGCCCACTGAAGAACCAGTGAAAATGGAAGGGGATAAACCGCATACTGGTAAAACGCTCCCATTATATTTGTCATAAGTCCAATGATTATCCCGAATCTTATACCTTCAGGCAGACCTCTGTCTTCATATCCTTTTATAAATACAAACATCATCAGATAAGAAAAGACAAAACTGCTGAGATACATTATCCACATGAGCGACATCATATCGGGACGCCAGACATTGGTCATGGACATATAGACATCCCCCAGAATTAAACCGTGAATTACAAAATCGCAAATCTGAAAAATTACGAATATTGCAAGTCCGCCCGCCAGAAACCTTTTAGTATTCATTGTATACCTCCGTTTTATTGCTATACTTATGTTTAGTATATATAGAAAGTGTCAATTAATTAATTTCAATATATTAAATTCCGGCAGGAAGGCAAATAATTACAAAAAGTTTAAATATCACGGGAGTCGGCGCGGGACTACAAATTGCCCTCTGCACATTGACAGAAGAGCTTTAAATGATTATATTAAAAATAAGTTTTATATAATTCCGAGGTTCCCATGAACAATGAGGCAGTCAAAATAACTGATAAAAATCAGATATATGAAATATTTGATTCACGTTTTAAGGCTGGTAAAATTTTCATAAAAACAGCTGATATAAATATTCAGGTGGTCTCATTCAATTTCAGTAATGGTATAATTGCTGTTACCGGACCTTTTGCTGATCAGAGAGTCAATAGTGTTATTTTTTACATAAGAGATAGTGATGAAGTTGTTTTTTCACACGCGGTTCTAAAATCAAAAGATGAAAATGCTGTGCTGTTTTATGAACCTCTCGATGTTCAGATCATTCAGATTCCCAGAAAAGAGGAGCGGAAGAGCGTGGCATCTGTTGAGAAACCGGATGCGGCTCCGGTTTTTATTTCAAATATAATCTCGGATTTTACAGTTCATGAATGTCTAAATCTCTCGCGAAGAAAAGTGGATATTATTAAAGATGAGCTTCTAAAAAAACTGCAGAATACATACTCAGATTCGGAAATTATTTTTTCTGGAGATAAGAGTAACGATCCTCGTATGCTCTATTGTAAAAGTAAAAGAAAACCGTATTTTATTAAAAGCATAATGGATATGGATGATCCGGAAAAACTCAGTGGCGATGAAGATATGAAATATTATAAGATGTATATTCAGCCGAAAGATACCCTTACTCAGAGAGCCGGTAATGCCTCTGAAATTGCAGTACCTCTTCTTTACAAAATGATGATGCCATTCGGATATGTAAAAGTTTCAAACTCAAATGGGTTCAGTGATGAGGATTTTTCAGCAATCCGCAAATTCGGCATGTCCGCATCGACAGTGTACACAAATGATAAGCAGATTATACTAAGCTCGGATGATAAAATTGCAGTAACAGACCTCTCTATGAGCGGGATGGGGATTTTCTTCAAGGAGAAGGTGCTGATAAAGCATTTCAAAGAGAACAGTCTTATTATATTTACAATTTTTCTTCCTGATAAAAAGCAGGCAACTATGCTGTGTGAAGTAAAAAATATCGCACTAATAAAGAATTATGTGTATCGCATAGGATGTGAAATTCTGAATATAGAATCGCTGGGGGAGGTTTATTATTCTGAATATCTTGAGGGAATTGGCAGTGAATAAATTTAATAGTTAAATTTGTTATATCATTTATCATTCTATTCTTATTAATTCCGGAATTTGATACACCCTGATTTTGTCTTCTTCCATTGACTCTTTCCATTTTTTTTCTTAATTTTGATTACTAAAGGGCAGTTCTGTTAACTCAATCTTTACAGGGTTAAAGGGGTGGCAGCCCCTTTATAAGCCCCGCAGGGCTCCCTGCGGTCCCGGAAACGAAGTTTTTGGGATCTATGAACAAAAAAAAGTAACTTTACTTTTTATTCACTACTAATTTGATTGAATTAGTAGTGATGTGAACTACATTTGTTAAAAACATTGAGGAGGCGTATAATGAAAAATAGTTTTAAAATTATTTTCATGTTTCTTTTTGCTGTATCATTTATCTTTGCGGATTCCGGCACAAAATTGAGTGCGGCAGATAAAGTGCAGACAAAATGTCCGGTCATGGGCTGGGATATTGATAAGAGCAGATTTGCTGATTATAAAGGGAACCGAATCTATTTCTGCTGTGCATCATGTCCTGAGGATTTCAAAAAAGATCCTGAGAAGTATGTGAAAAAATTAAGGGATAGCGGAGTGGTCCTGGAAAAGACTCCCGGGAAGTAAGTTATAAAATTACGTGGCAGGAATTTTTTTGTGGGAGATTTTGAGCCTTGCAAATTCAATCCCTGCCACTCAAAACTCCGGAGCTGCGCTTAAAGGCAGAGAAACAGCGAATTTAGAATTTAAAGTCCCCCTCCAGAGGGTTGGGGGACTTTAATTTAATGACATTGGTCCGGTGGGCGTCAGCTCAAGTCTCATGTAAAGATTTGTAGAATATATATGTTTCAAATTGAGGACGTTATGAAAAAGACAGTACTGCTTGTTATACTATTAATTTCACCTCTCTTTAGTGAAGGTGGTGACCAGATATTTATGCTGCAGAATTCTGCACTATTGCACAATCCTAAAATCGCCGCTATGGAGAGAGAGGCACATATGATGAAGAGCCGGATTGAGTGGAGCACTGCTCTTGAAGATCCGAAGATAAAATTTGGAGTTAATAATCTCCCCGTCGGATCATATTCTTTTAAGGAAGAGGATATGACATCGAAAGAGATAGGGATATCCCAGATGATACCATTCGGTAAACTCGGTTCCAGAAAAACTATTGCTGAGAAAGAATACGAAAAATCTCTCCTCAAACTGAAAAAAGAGAGGGTTGAAACGCTGCATGAACTCCGGATGAATATTTATGAACTTATATATACAAGATCTTCAATCGTAATTCTTGAAGAGATAAAAAAACAGATTAAACTTCTGATAGACCGCGAGGTTGCCGCAAGCAAAAGCGGAGAGGGGACTCTTGCGAATGTACTCAAATCAAATATAGAATATAATATGGCTGAAGAGGAACTGATTAATCTGATTCAGAAAGAGAAGGAATTATCTCAGAAGATCAACTATCTTTCCGGTGCTCAAACCGGTATTGATCTGCAGGAGCTGCCTGTTCCTGAATTTGCCGATCCATCTGCCGATGATCTGAAAAATGAAATATTAACATCAAATCCCGATCTTAAAATTGTTAAGATTGACCAGGAGATCTCTAAAGAGGAGGTCAGTTTCAGACAGCAGGAGTATATCCCGGATATCGAACTGGGTGTTTCGTATATGCAGAGAGAGGATATGACAAACGGAATGAAACGCGATGATATGATAACCGGAATGGTCAGCATGAATATTCCAATATGGTTCTGGAAGAAAAACATGCCCATGATTGACGAGATGAAAACTAAAAATACAGCTGTTGATAATTTATACAAAGACAGATTAAACGATCTTACATCGAGAACAGATATTATCGTCAGTCAGCTTTCACGCTGGCAGAATTTGTATAAATTGTATAAAGAGAAACTTATTCCTCAGACCGAACTTACTCTTGAAACAAATCTTGCAAGGTACCGCACGGGCTCGGTGGAGTTTATGCCAGTCATAGATAATATCCGGATGCTGCTGAGATACCGCAAGGATCTGAACATGGCGCTGAAAGAGTATTATTCTTTTAATTCTGAACTTAATGCTCTGAAGGGCGTGGAGGTTGTAAAATGAAATCCGGTAAAAAGAAATATATAATTGCTGTTATACTTATGATTGCCCTTGGAGGGTTTCTGGTTATGCAGTTTTATCCTCATCAGCATGACGGAAAAACCGAAGAGAAAATTCTGTACACATGCCCCATGCATCCTCAGATTGTTCAGGATACTCCGGGGGACTGTCCGATATGCGGGATGAAGCTTGTCCCCATGGAACGTGAGGCGGATAAAGCAGCAAAGACTGAGAAGAAAATTATGTACCGCTCTACAATGCATCCCGAGCAGACCAGTGATGTCCCTGCTAAAGATTCAATGGGTATGGATATGGTCCCTTTTGAAGTGGATAATGCTGGCGGAGGCTCAGCTGATACGTCTGATTCTATCCCCGGCCTGGCTCCCGTAGAGATATCAGATGAAAAACGTCTGATGATGGGCCTTAATTTTGAAACAATTCAATCACGAAATATGTTTAAGGAGATAAGAACTTCCACAAAGATAGTTCAGGACGAGACACGTCAGTACAGGGTAACTACAAAAGTAAGCGGTTATGTTGAAAATCTCTATGTCAACCAGACAGGGCAGTTTGTTAAAAAAGGTTCTCCTCTTCTCTCTATTTACAGTCCGGAACTTCTGGCTGCACAGCAGGAGTATCTCTCTGCAAATAAGGCTCAGGGTAAACTTGCCGGGATGGACCAGTCAATGGCCGGAAGTATCGGTGATATAGCCGAGTCCGCGCGTGAAAGGCTCCGTCTTCTGGACATTACCGATGCACAGATTGCTAAAATAAAAAGTACCGGTCAGGTAACCCGTGCAGTGACTCTGTTTTCACCTGCATCGGGTTATGTAATGGAGAAGACTGTTCTTAAAGGACAGAAAATTATGGAGAACGATGCGCTTATGGTGATAGTTGATCTCTCAAGAGTATGGGGAGAGGCTGACATATACGAATCGGATATCCCTTATATACGGACGGGTATGCAGGCTGAGCTAACATTAAGTTACTGGCCGGGTAAAGTCTTCAGAGGTAAAATAACTTTTATTTCACCATTTCTTGATCCCGAGGCACGGACACTTAAGGCGAGGATAGAGATTCCAAATGGCGATCTGGTGTTAAAACCGAATATGTTTGCCGATGCTAAAATCAATTATGCAATAGGTGAACGGATTGCAGTGCCGGAAAGTGCGGTTATGAGAACCGGGACAAGAGACTATGTTTTTATTGCAGGTGATCATGATCTGATTGTCCCGTATATTGTCAAACTCGGTGCGCGTTCAGGTGACGGATATTACGAGGTTATTTCAGGTCTGAAGAAGGGGGAGAGGGTTGTAATTTCGGCAAATTTCCTTGTTGATTCGGAATCTTCACTAAAGGCGGCATTTAAGTCTGCCGTATCTGCGCAGCAGAAGTAAGGTGACTGTATGATAAGAAAGCTGATTTACTTTTCTGCTCATAACCGGATTCTGGTTATAATGCTGGTTGCAGCAGCAATCGGGTATTCTATTTTTACCATGAGGAATATTCCCCTCGACGCTATTCCGGATCTTTCCGACACGCAGGTAATTGTCTACACAAAGTGGGACCGGAGTCCCGACCTTATTGAAGATCAGGTGACATATCCGATTATTTCGGCTCTTCTTGGAGCGCCGAAGGTGAAGGCTATCCGGGGATTCAGCGATTTCGGTTTTTCATATGTTTATGTTATTTTTCAGGATGGAACTGATATATACTGGGCCAGAAGCCGCGTTCTTGAGTATCTGTCCAAAATACAGGGGAACCTCCCTTCTGGCGTAAAGACCGAACTTGGACCGGATGCTACAGGTGTGGGATGGATCTTTCAGTATGCGCTTGTTGATAAAAGCGGTAAGCATGATCTGGGCTCGCTCCGCGCTTTTCAGGACTGGCATCTGAAATATGCCCTGCAGAGTGTCCCTGGAGTCTCCGAGGTGGCAACAGTAGGGGGATTCGAGAAGCAGTACCAGGTTATAGTCGATCCCAACAGACTGCACAGTTTTAACCTCTCACTGATGGAAGTAATTGACGCCATAAAAAAGAACAACAACGAAGCAGGGGGACGGCTCATTGAGTGGTCCGGGAAAGAGTACATGGTCCGGGCCAAGGGTTATGTTAAGAATCCCGATGATCTGCGTAAAGTAGTACTGAAAGCTTCAGGCGGAACACCGGTTCTTCTAGAAAATGTCGCGACAATAACTTTCGGTCCGCAGATCCGCAGAGGACTTGCCGAGCTTAACGGTGAGGGCGATGTAGTCGGCGGAATAGTCGTAATGCGTCATGGCGAAAACGCGCTCAATGTAATCGAAAATGTTAAATCAAAAATTGAAGATATAAAACAATCTCTCCCCGAAGGTGTTGAGATACTTCCGGTTTATGACAGGTCTGAACTTATAGAAAAATCTATCGATAATCTTAAACATGAACTGATAATAGAGATGATTGTTGTAAGCCTTGTAATACTTCTGTTCCTCTGGCACTTCCCCTCTGCAATGGTTCCGATTATTACAATACCGATTTCTGTAGCTCTTGCATTTATCCCAATGTACTATTTTGGAATATCCTCAAACATTATGAGTCTTGCGGGTATTGCTATATCCATCGGTGTGCTTGTAGATGGCGCCATAGTCGAGGTTGAAAACGCCTACAAGAAGATTGAGTTGTGGATAGAAGGGGGCAGGGTAGGGGACTTCCACGAAGTAAGGCTTGAAGCTCTAATGGAAGTGGGGCCTTCTGTGTTTTTCTCACTTCTTGTAATTGCTGTCTCATTTCTCCCTGTGTTTACACTTGTTGATCAGGAGGGGCGGCTCTTTACACCTCTCGCATGGACAAAAACTTTAACTATTGCGCTGGCTGCACTTCTGGCCGTTACGCTCGATCCGGCAGTGCGGATGTTATTTACGCGGATGGACCCGTTTAATATTAAACCGGCGTGGCTGGCAAAGACTGCCGATACGCTTTTTGTGGGACGATACTATCCTGAAGAGAAACATCCTGTAAGCAAGGTGCTGTTCCGTCTCTATGACAAGCCATGCCGGTGGGTGCTTGAACATCCGAAGAGGACAATCGCGACGGCAGCAGCAATTGTTATTTTATCAATACCTGTGTACTTTAAACTGGGCTCGGAATTTATGCCTCCACTGAACGAGGGTACTGTTCTCTATATGCCTACAACAATGCCCGGCCTGTCTGTAACTGAAGCACGTAATCTTCTTTTAATGCAGGATAAAATTCTCAAAACTTTCCCTGAAGTTGAAACCGTATTCGGAAAAGCAGGGAGAGCTGAAACCTCAACAGACCCGGCTCCATTCTCCATGATGGAGACAACAATTCAGCTGAAGCCGAAAGAGGAGTGGCGCGAAAAACCGAGATGGTATTCCTCATGGGCACCATCACCGCTTAAGTGGGTGCTGCGACGCATATGGCCGGACCGTATAAATTATGAAGAACTGATAACCCTTATGGATCAGGCGATGCAGATACCGGGGAATTCCAATGCATGGACTATGCCTATCAAGGGGCGTATTGATATGCTCACCACGGGAGTAAGGACTCCAGTAGGAATAAAAATTTTCGGATCGGACCTTATGGAGATTCAGAATATAGGTTCGGAGATTGAGGCTGCACTTAAAAATGTAAAAGGAACCAGAAGTGTTTTTTCGGAAAGAGTAAGCGGCGGATTCTATGTAGACTTCATTCCAAAACGCGAGGCCCTTGCCAGGTATGGATTGAGCATTGATGACTTTCAGGCATCAATTATGGGGGCAATCGGAGGGGACACCGTATCATCAACTATTGAGGGGCGTGAACGGTATTCAATCAATGTGCGTTATCCCCGTGAGCTCCGGTCTGATGTTGATCAGCTCGGGAGAGTTCTTATAACTGCGAACATGGGTACACAGGTGCACCTGCGTGAGGTTGCTGATATTAAGCTGAATTACGGTCCTTCAATGATCAGAGATGAGAACGGCCGTCTCGCGGGATATGTCTACGTTGATATATCGGACCGTGATGTGGGCTCATACGTTGAAGATGCAAAGAAGATGGTTCGCGATCATGTTAAACTTCCTGCCGGTTACACCCTCACCTGGAGCGGGCAGTATGAAAATATGCAGCGTGTTAAGGAGAGACTGAAACTGGTTCTTCCGGTCACTATTCTGCTGATATTTTTACTGTTATATCTCAACACGAAGTCTGCATTTAAAGCTACTGTTGTTATGCTGGCAGTTCCGTTCTCGGTAGTTGGAGCTGTATGGATAATGTTTATTCTCGATTACAATGTCTCCATTGCAGCATGGGTCGGGATGATAGCCCTCATGGGGCTTGACGCCGAGACCGGAGTATTTATGCTTCTTTTTCTCGATCTGTCGTATGATGAAGCAAAGAGAAACGGAAAGCTGAATAATATTTCTGAACTAAAAGAGGCAATTATTCATGGCGCGGTAAAGCGGATCAGACCGAAGATTATGACTGTAATGGCTGCATCAATGGGGCTTATGCCGATCATGTGGTCAATGGGGACAGGAGCCGATGTAATGAAGCGTATAGCCGCTCCGATGGTCGGAGGTTTGTTTACTTCGTTTATAATGGAGCTTCTTGTTTATCCTGCTATTTATCTTCTGTGGAAGAAGAAAACACTCGGCAGGGATTAAGTAAAAGTGAAATAGTTGCCGGGGACATAGATATTTTTCCCGCTTTATTGATCCGGCATACTGCAGTTTTTAATACTCTTCTGAGTTACCCTGATAATATTAATATACTCATCTGCGCTACTGATATTGCAAAGTATTAATATATCGGGACAGACTCTATAATTCGAATAATTAAGCGTGAAGCTACACTTTTTTTGATTTTTCCGGAAATATGAATAAATTTACAGGTATAATACTAAAAATTTAAGGAGATATTGTATGAAAAGAATAACCGGATTTCTATTTGTTTTTTTAATGGTCACATTCGTCACTTCATCGGCATACACCCAAATGCATAATATGGATATGGGTGATCAGAAGTCGAAGAAGAGCGGTATGATGATGGACCTGATGCAGATGGACCAGCATTTCATTGAAAGGATGATCCCTCACCATCAGGACGCTATCGAGATGGCAAAACTCGCACTTGAAAAATCTAAAAAATCAGAAGTAAAAAAACTTGCCGGTGACATTATCAAATCTCAAACCGGTGAAATCGAGACAATGAAAAAATGGTACAAGGAATGGTTTAGCGTTGATGCACCCGCCAGGCCTGTACAGAGAACAGCAAAGGGTAAAGGCATGGGCATGATGAATCAGGGAATGATGATGATGGATATGAGCATGAATCATGACATGATGGGTGGAACCCTGGATGATCTTAAAAAAGCTCCCGATTTCGATAAAGCTTTTCTTGAGATGATGGTTAAGCATCATAAAATGGCGATACCGATGTCTGGCATGATTATTGATAGTAAAAAATCTGAAATGAGAAAACTTGCAAGAGAAATTATCTCTGCGCAGTCCGGTGAAATCGAAATGATGATCAAGTGGTATCAGAGCTGGTATGGAAACTGGTAACCATTGATATCATTTAATTGCCTGTTATGTTTAAAATAACACATAGATTCAAAGCATAACAGGACTTATTTTTGTTATGGCGTTGTTACTCGCGCTTCATATACTGATGCGTAAAATACATGTGTTAATAGTTCTTCACTGGACAAAAGCAGTGATTTATTTCGCTGCTTTAACACTTGTTATAATTGCACAGAGTATTTTGATGGAAGCACCATTTATTCGCGGCCTTGAAGGTGCTCCTGCTATAACGTGAGTTGAATTCACATAACCCCCGGTTGTTGAGCAGTCACATTTTTTTCAGCATAGTATTTTTTAAATCTGCATTTATATCATCATTGAATAGTACAATTTTAAGAATTATTATATGTAATTTTATATAAAACCGTCCGGCTGACTTTTTAATTTTTTATTGTTAAAAAATGTTGACTATTTTGCGAACGCTGTTTGCATTATGTAAATATGATTACTATTTAATAAATTGCATACAATATCAGGTTTCAGACATTCGTGTCGTCATCGATATCTCTCTCTTAAAGTGAGCTGTGTCAATTTAAATCATCCTGTGCAGCAAATTATTTTGTGGGCATAACGCTTCACGATGTGCGGGAAATAGGTGATTCCGGGGCAACTCCCCCGTAATCACCTATTTCCCGCGTATGCGGAGCATACGCAATACTGAAAATAAATCGCTATTTTCGTGCTGTGTAAAAAATAAAAAATAAAAGGTAACGAAATGTATACATATGAAAAACCTGATAATCTGGTAGACCTTTTCGAGTCCAGCGTCGAAAAGTTTGCCGGCAACAATTTCTTTGTTGTAAATACCCCTGAAAACCCGCTCTTCCCTCATACTTATGGCGACATCAGCAATAGGGTGAATAAAGTCCGCGGTGCTCTATCGCACCTGGGAATTAAGAAAGGGGACGCAGTTGGAATTATTTCCAAAAACCGTCCGGAATGGGTAATTGTTGAGTTTGCTGTTTACGGATGCGGGGGAATGTATCTCCCGATGTATGAAAAAGAGCTTTATGATGTATGGAAATATATAGTTGAAGACGGTCCTATAAAGTTTCTCTTTGTTTCCGATGCTGTGATCTATGAGAAGGTTAAAGGCTTACTTAAAGAGATCCCCACTCTTGAAAAAATATTTATAATTGATTCAGATGGAGAAAACAGCCTGGCAGCTCTTGAAAAGCTTGGGGAATCCCATCCGGTTGAGTCAATTAAACCATCACCTGAAGATGTTGCTGTTATCATCTACACTTCTGGTACCACAGGTCAGCCAAAGGGAGTTGAGCTTACACATGGTAACCTCACATATTGCTCAAGAGGTGGATACAGAATTTATCCGGTATTGGATTCAACAAAGATAGCTTTGAGTATGCTCCCATGGGCTCACAGTTATGCGCTGAGCGGAGAGCTTCATAACTGGATTCAGTTCGGGGGATGCCTTGGATTCATGGAGGATGTAAGTACACTGGCCGCTGATTTCCAGCGTGTTAAGCCTTTATTTCTAATTTCAGTTCCACGGGTATTCAATAAAATATATAATGGTATTCAGACAAAAATGAACGATGCCGGCGGAGCAAAGAAAAAACTTTTCGATGCAGCATGTGCTGCGGCAAAGAAGAAACGTCTCCTTGCTCTTGAAGGGAAGTCAAGTATCACGAATAATATTAAATTAGCGGTTCTTGATAAGCTTGTATTTTCAAAAATCCGCGAGGCAATGGGTGGAAGACTTGAAGCATCTCTAACTGCAAGTGCGGCAACCAACGTGGAGATAGCGAATTTCTTCTATGATATAGGAACACCAATTTACGACTGTTACGGTTTGTCAGAGACATCTCCGGCTGTAACAATGAACTGTCCTGCAGCACACAGACTTGGAAGCCTGGGTAAAGTTCTTGATGGTCAGCAGGTGGTAATTGACAAGTCCATAACCGGTGAACATTCAGAAGACGGAGAGATAATGATCAAGGGCCCGAATGTAATGAAGGGGTACCATAACAAACCGGAAGAGACAGCACAGGTTCTCAGCAAAGACGGCTGGTTTAGAACAGGCGACCGCGGAAAATTTGATGCTGACGGGTATCTTTATATTACAGGCCGTATCAAAGAGCAGTACAAACTCGAAAACGGAAAGTATGTCTTCCCCGCTGCAATTGAGGAGGAGATTAAACTGATACCATCTATTGCAAATGCAATGATTTATGGAGATGGAAAGGAATACAATGTATGTGTTATTTTTCCCGATTTTGAATATCTGAAGAAGTATATTGCTGAAAACAACCTCCCTTCAGCTCCTGCTGAACTTGTTAAAAATGAAAAGTTTACAGGGATGCTCGAGGAACAGATAAAGACAAATCTTAAAAAAGTTTTCGGAGGATATGAAATCCCGAGGAAATTTTTATTCATTACCGAAGACTTCACTCTCGAGAATGGAATGCTTACACAAACCATGAAGCTCAAGAGACGGAATGTTCTTCAGCAGTACGAGAAAGACATTTTGAAATTGTACAAATAAAAAAAAGGGGCTGAAAAGCCCCTTTTTTTATAGATGCAGATTTTGTAAAAATTCATGCTGTTGAGTTATTTTATAAAAGTCCCGTCTCTCAACTGATCGAATGCTGTATCAAGTTCGTCTTCTGTGTTCATGACAATGGGACCGCGCCATGCAACCGGTTCGTTAAGAGGTTTACCTGCGAATATTATAAAACGTGATTTTTCCGCAGCCTTTAACCGGAGGATGTCCCCTGATTCAAATATCAGCATCGATTCATTTTTTATATTCTGAGAGTCTGATCCGTAGAGTATATTACCTTCATAAAGGTACAGGAATTTTTTGTATTCTATATCAATCTCTATTTCAAACTCCTTCGCTGATTCGAGAGATACATCTATATATAATGGATTACCGGAAATTTCCTGCGCTGCTCCTTTAATCCCGTTGTACTCGCCGGATAATATCTTTACTATTATGCCGTCAGCGCTGAATGACGGAATTTTATCTGCTGTTATATCTCTATACTTCGGGCTGCACATTTTGTCTCTCCGGGGAAGATTGACCCATAGTTGAAATCCCTTGAGAAAATCTTCTGCCTTTTGCGGCATCTCCTGATGGATTATCCCTCTCCCTGATGTCATCCACTGTGCATCACCGGCTCCGATTACACCTTTATTACCCAGAGAATCACCGTGTTCAACCTCTCCGCTGATCATGTATGTCATTGTTTCAATGCCGCGGTGTGGATGCCATGGGAAACCTTTGATATAATCATCGGGATCATCAGAACCGAAATGATCAAAAAGAAGAAAAGGATCTGTGAGATCTGTCGCTCCGAATCCGAATACTCTTTTAAGTTTTACACCTGCGCCTTCCATAACATAGTGGCCGGTTAAAATTTTTTTTATTCCGCACTCTTTCATAATTTCACTCCACATCGGTTTCAAATATTGCAAGCCTGAGATTGTTGTAGTGAGCTGGAAGCTCCGGTGCTTCACCTAAATCAATGTAGCCGATATGTCTGAATCCCGCTCTTATGTAATAATTTATCAGCTCCTTGTTGCTCCCCCATGTGTCTATCCGGATATATTTTCTATTAATGAGTTTCGCTTTTATTCGTGCCCATTCAAAAATAAAACGGGTGAGCCCCAGTCCCCTGAACTCCGGTGCGGTGACTCCGCGATGAAGGTATAGCGCGTCACCTTTCTCTTTCTCTCCCCATATTACCGGATCACTGAATGCGATTGAAAAGTAACATAGAATTTTTCCACCTGCAGTAAGCTTAAAGTTCAAGTCAGATTCTATCTCTTTTACTATAAGCTCTTCGGGGAAGCCGGGCCATACAGGATTGCCCCCCTCTTTCTGATAATGAAGGGCTTCATCCCACATTAAACGCATTGTTTCAAGATCCTCTTTTGAAGTTTTAGTTATTTCCATATTTTATCCTTCTGTTTTTAAACTGTCTTTGATTATCCGGCGGAGCATCCCTTTGAAAATTATTACATGGAAAGGAAATAAAATATACCAGTAGAAGCGGCCGTAAACACCCTTTGGTATAAAATGAGCCGTTATAATAAGGTCCGATTCATTTAATATAAATTCAAGCCAGGCTTTGCCGGGGAGTTTCATCTGAGCTGCAAGAAGCAGCCGTGTTTCATATATCAGATCTATAACTGTCCAGAAATCTATAGAGTCTCCAATCCTTAGTTCGTCAGTATGTCGTCTCCCGCGGTTGATACCAGGTCCGCCGGAGAATTTATCAATAATACCCCGGATTTTCCATAGATAGTTCATACTGAGCCAGCCTCTATTGCCGCCGATAGAGATGATTGATTCCCATACTCTCATCCGGCTAAAATCGGTGATATCACTTTTGTAACATGCGGTATGTGTGGCACTTCCAGATTCCTCGGTTTTTTTTCCGGAGTGGAACCACGCGCTGCTGCCGTCGCTCCAGTGGCTGATAATTTCAGCCTCCTCTTCATCGGCGGCACACTGTAGCGATTGAATATATGACATCGGCTTTATCCGCGGGAAAAATCTTGACGCGTTCTGGTTGGTAACTACAGATTCCACTTTAAGACCTGCTACAAGAGCAGAGGCAAGTCTGAATGGTACAGGAGTAAAAAAGATAAGCCAGTATGATGACAGTTTAGGTGAAAAAAATGGAACAGGTATAACAAATCTTTTAAGCGAGTAGAAATCAGCTGCAGTTTTCAGCATATCAAGAAATGTCAGTTTTTCTCCGCCGATGTCAATAACTGTGTTTCCGCCGAATTTAGTTTTAAGTGAAAGAGTCAGATATTTTATTACATCATCAACTGCGGCAGGCTGAGTGTAAGTCCTGACCCATGAAGGTGCCAGCATTACCGGAAGTTTCTGCACAAGATTTTTTATAATCTCATAACTTGCTCCTCCGGCACCGATTATAATTGCCGCGCGGAACCATATTGTTTCAACCTTGTCCGGGTGTGATGATAAAATTTCACCAGTCTCCTGTCTGCTTGCAAGATGTTTACTTATAGAATTTCTTTCACCAAGTCCGCCAAGATATATTACACGCTTAACTCCGGCTCTGACACACTCTTCAATAAAATTTTGAGCGCTTATTCTGTCGAGATCGGCAAAGTCGCCATCTTTCGATCTCATGGAATGTATCAGGTAGTAGGCGGTGTCAATACCCTGCAGCGCTTTTTTCAGAGCGTCCGGATTAAATGTATTCCCTTCAACAATTTCAACTTTTGAAGCGGTCTCTGTATCCACCTGTCTTATATCGGTAACAAGAAGCCGGAGATTTATCTTTTCGCCTGAATTGAGCAGGCTGTATTTAAGTCTTCTTCCAATGTATCCTGTTGAACCGGTAAGGAGAACATTCATTGTCGTAACTCCCGGACTATTTAATCTGTATACTTAGTATAGCAGATTAAAACTGAAGTTTCAATAAAAATATATTACAGCAGCTTTATAAAGTAACAGCTCAAAAACGGTAGTATTCTATCACTGCCGATTTATACGTAGTGTCTTCAGGCTTCGACTCCGCTCAGCCAGCGTTAAATTACGATCCCTGAGCAAAGTCGAAGGGCTAATACCGCTATAATTAAAAAAAGTAATGTTATTTATTGCTTTCTAAGCAGAACAGCCCGGCTCAAAGCTATTTGAGGTTCTTCTGCTATAATGAAGCCTGCTTCAGTAAGCAGCTTTATTGACTCAGTGAATTTTTTCCTGCTCACATGAATTCCCGGTTCAGCAATGAGCATTTTCCCTTCAGGCTTTAATGCCGATTTAAGCTCTTCAATGAATACATCTTTATTTCTCACTTCATGGTACATCCAGAAGAGGAGAATAAAATCAAATTTTTCTTGAAGATCAAATTTAATCCCGTCATAAAGTTTAATTTTAATATTCCCGATTTTTTTTGTTTTAACTTTTTTATCGAGCCGTTTAAGCATTCCGTCCTGTATATCCAGAGCTACAACTTTACCCTTTTCGCCAGTCAGCTGAGACAGCGGGAATGTAAAGTATCCCATTCCTGGGCCGATGTCCAGTACTGAGTCATCCGGTTTGACATACCTGCTCAGAATTTTAAACGGATTCTGGAGCAATCCCCGAACAGGATTGTCGAAGGTGAAACAGAGCCACCATGGGCAGGTGTGGTCTTCACGGGAAAAGATCTGTTTAATTATTTTCATCTGGTTTACTTCTCTCTTTATAAATTTTTTCAGTGTTTATTCTTTAATTTTTCTAAAGTATAAAAAGCTCTATTATCCCTGCCGCCGAAGGCGGCGGGGATATGTAATTTTTTGTTTTCTACACTAAAAATTATATTCAGGAATAACTACTGATATTTTTTACACTTGAAATACAACAGTATATTTAGTTCCATTATCTCTTTCGATTTTGATAGTACCCTGAATCTGATCAACTAGCATGGAGATGAGCTGCATGCCGAATCCGGATGAGCTGCCGGGTGTTACCGATTCAGGAAGACCAATGCCATTGTCGCTGTAAATCACAGTAACTTTATCGTCATTTTTTGATGCGGAAATAGATAATATTCCATTACGGGTTTCTTTGAATGCGTACTTCATGGAGTTCGTTATAAGCTCGTTGATAATAATTCCGATTGATGAGAGTATTTCCACCTTAAGCTTAAAGCTCTCAATATTGATATCTGTCTTAACTTTTATCAGCGGATTGAATAATTCTGTAGTCTCTTCAGTTAATGCGGTTATGAACTCTTTGATATTCAATTCCCGGTAATTATCAGATCTATAAAGTTTGTCATAGAGCGTCATCATACTCTGCACACGGCTTCCTGCATTATTAAGTATATCTCTGCAAAGGGGATTATCCTGATCCTCTGCCTGAATATAAAGCAGCGCGTTTACTGTACTCATGTTATTTTTTATGCGGTGATGAACCTCTTTCAGTATAATCTCTTTCTCACGCAGAAGTTTCTGTATTTTTTCCTCGGACTGTTTACGGCTCGTGATGTCGCTTATACTCGATAAGATACATTTTTTATTGCTGATTACGATAATGTCAGCAGAGAGAAGCCCGGTCAGCAGTTCACCTGATTTTTTTCTCACCTGAATTTCAAAAGCTTCAATTCTGCTGTTTTCTGATAACCTGTTTACTATAAAGGAACGGTCATCATTTGCAATCCACATATTAAGCTCTATTGTTGTTTTTCCGATTACATCCTCATAATTATAACCGGTAATTTTAAGAAAACCTTCATTAACTTCGAATATTTTTCCATCTTCAAAACTTGTTAACATGATAGCATAGGGTGATGAATGGAAAGCCTTTGTAAACTTTTCCTCCTGAATTCTTACTTCACCAAGCAGCCGTCCTGTTACCATTAGAATCAGGGCAATTATTAAAAAAATATGAAGTGTTAAAAAGGTAGTCATCGCCAGTCCGGAAATGAAACCTGATTTGAAAAAATCATTTGTAGATGGATTGAAAATAATGAGTAAGATTAATCGGACAATGCTCATTGAAACGTATCCGCTTATCACAATCCCGGTAAGTCTTGTTGTGCGTATCAGGCTGCCGGGGACTTTGAAAAACATAAGCCGGCATATCTGCATTCCAAGAATAATTATCATTACTGAAATAAAAATTTCCCTCATTGTGATATCGGGCTTTATTATTGAGTAGTAGGATGCAAGGGAAAAAAATATTATGACGAGAATGAAATTCAGTAAATGAGCGGTTTTCTTTCCCAGAAATCTTTCAAGCCCGATTAAAAGCAGCAGCATTCCTGAAAGAATTAAAGTATTGGATACTACAATCGAAAGAAAGTCGGGGATATTACCCCGCATAAGTATTAAGCCGGTTCCAATGACCTGGAGAAACATTTCCGCCATCCAGAAAGTTATACCTTTAAATCGTTTCCTGTACTGCAGCCAGATAATAGTCATTGTTGCAGCATTGATAATGTTAACGATGAAATATATTGCTACTATTGTTTTTATATCCAAGTATATACCCGGTTCCTGTTAATTCCAAGATTTCTTTTTAACTTTAACCAAATCAAATTTATTTGTCAAACAGAACATATTACATTTTTTTTAATCAGATAACTGATTACCGATTACAAAACCGGCGGTATTCTGTCTTTGCCGGTTTATGTGGTAGATGCTGATCCGCCAATAATCATGAATCAAGTAAATCCCTCACTTTTTTTGTAAAATCTGAAATTGCAAAGGGTTTTTGTAAAAAGCTTATTCTGTCATCAGATTCTCCATTCTGTTCAATTATGTTTGCCGTATAACCGGATATGTAGATAACTTTAATATCCGGTCTTGATTCGCTGATTTTATTGTAAAGCTGGACTCCATTCATATCAGGCATCATTACATCTGTGATAAGCAGATCTATTTTTTTATTGTAAGATAATGCAATAGATAGAGCTGACTCTGCATTTTCAGCAATAAATGTTGTGTATCCGTTTTTGGTCAGCACTCTTTCAAGAAGATTCCTGACTTCAGGAGTATCCTCAACAGCAAGAATTGTTTCTGATCCCTTTAAAGAATTTATCCCTGATGCAGGGGCGGAATCAGCCGCTGTTGCAATTTCATTTACCGGGAGATAAATACTGAAGACTGTTCCTTTACTCTTTTCACTGGAAACTTTTATAAATCCATTATGCTGTTTTACAATTCCGTAAACTGTTGATAGTCCGAGTCCGGTCCCTTTTCCGAAATCCTTGGTTGTAAAAAACGGATTAAAAATTTTATCGATAATTGCCGGATCAATCCCTGTACCGCTATCGCTGATAGACATCATAATGTATTCCCCGGTCGAAATATCTTCATATTTCTTCAAAAAAATATCATCGATGGTTACTCTTGAGGTTTTAATTATGATTGTTCCTCCGTCCGGCATGGCATCCTGTGAATTAAGTGTGAGATTTAATATTACCTGTTCTATCTGAACAGGATCTCCCTCTATCGAACCCGGATTTTTACATAGATCATTGTGTATTATTATATTTCCACGCAGCGACCGGATAAGCATGCCGGTAAAGTCTGAGATAATTCTATTGAGGTTTATTTTTTTTATGTCCAGAGGCTGTATCCTTGCGAATGCAAGAAGCTGTCTGGTCAGATCTCTGGCTTTTTTTGATGCTTTAATTATTTCATCAATCTCAACTCTGGCGGGAGTGTCTGCTTCAACATTTTCACGCGCAAGCTCAGCGTAGCCCTGAACTGCTGCGAGCATATTATTGAAATCGTGCGCAACACCTCCGGCAAGAAGTCCCACTGACTCCAGTTTCTGCGACTGAAGAAGCTGCATCTGGAGTCTATTTGTGTGTTCCTCAGCTTTCTTTCTCTCTGTAATTTCATTCTCGGCTTTTTCCAGTGCCCGCGAATTGATGGAAAATATAGTGTATGAAACAATACCGATAAAAGTGAATGTAATAGTATTTACTGATAGAAAATCTGTAAAGGCCGCTTCGGAAAGATTCAGTTCATTTTTTGTTGTATACATAAATATAAACAGAATAGCAATGTTGGCGAAGGTATAAAGAATGAATAATTTTGTCTGCTTCAGAATAATTATCGGCATCATCGTAAGTGTCGCTGCTATCAGAACTATGCTGTCAATCCGGATAAGAGTCTCTTCTTTCGCCATAAAAATTATACCCCACAGCGCGGACTGCCAGATTATAATCAGCAGATTTCCGGAAACAGAAAAATATCCTTTTATCAGAAAAATCAGCATAATAAGAGAGAGTATGAATGCGGTTGAGGCTGGTATTATAATTTCGATCATGGTGCTGAAATTATATGCAAGGGTATAGAGATGAATATAAAAGAAGTATATTATTAAAACCGGAGTAATAATAAGAAGTGTAAGAATTAAATATAAAATAAATCTGGCTCTGTTTTTTGAAATAAAACTTTCAGAGTCATATTTATAAAGAAGTTTATTTAATATCGACTTAATCATCTTTTAATTGGTGTGATGCCCGCCATATCCCCCATGACATTTACAAGATCAGCACCTGCGGGAACTACAATTTTGGTGTTAGATTTAAGAGATTCCTCCACCATCTGAATCCGTTTGAGGAGTTGCGCATTCCCGACGAAATACTGGTTTGCTGCTTCGTTTACAAGTTTTATAGCCTGGGCTTCTCCATCAGCCTCGAGTATTCTCGCCTGCTTTATCCCTTCTGCTTTTTTAATCTCAGCTCTCTTCTGGCCGTCTGCCGCTGTTTCAGCTGCAGTGGCGTAATCAACCGCTGCTATCTTTTCATTTTCAGCTTTAACGACTTTATTCATAGTCTCCTGTACATCTTTCGGAGGATCAATCTCTTTCAGCTCAGTCCGCACCACTTCCAGCCCCCATGTTGAGGTCTCTGTTGAGAGCGTTTTGAGAAGTTCAAAATTTATTTTGCTTCTTTCACTGTTCGCCGATTTAAGCGTTAATGTACCTATAATATTCCTCAGAGTTGTCCGCGAGAGGTTAACAATCTGCCACTGGTAATTGTTAACATTATACAGGGAGTTCTTAACACTCTCTTCGTCATGCTTTACTTTAAAATAAACCTGTGCGTCAACTCTGGCATTAAGATTGTCATTGGTGATTATCTCCTGCGGTTCGGCATCAACCATCTGCTCTGTAATATTTATTTTGTACATTTTTTCAATAACAGGGATGATCCAGTGGAAACCGGGATCAGCAAACCGGACATATTTACCAAGTCGCTCTGTTAATCCCCTATGTGTCGGACGGACAATACGGATTCCGCTGAAAAAGATTACTAAAAGCAGAATTATACCAGTGTATAAAAGAGCTTCAGAACTTATATATTCATTCATATCATTTCTCCATATGTGAATTTAAAAAATTCTACATATATTAAGATAATCAAATAATATTAAAAAATCAACGGGCAGATGACATTAATGAGGTTAAATATATTTTTATAATAGTAGCGGTTAACGATTGAATTAGATCCTGTCATTTCGAACGTATGTGAGAAATCTTGGATTTCTCAGTCGCTATCGCTTCTTCGAAATGACAGATTATGTATTGTTTCATTCGTTAAATGCTATAGTTATATAATGAGGAACTCATGTTTATGATTCTGACTTGTAATATCCCGGATTTTAAGAAGTTGACTTCCTGTCTGTAATTCAGTATTTTATATAATCGCGTATAAAATAATTCTGAGGATATAATGAAAAAAAATATAATAGAGAATGATGAAATTCTGAAGTATATAACCGCTGTATTGGGAAAACAGAAACTTGGTGTACTTGCAACTACGGGGGAGGATGGTCCTTACCAGAGCCTTGTGGCATTTACCGCGTTGCCGGGACTTCAGGAGATAGTTTTTGCCACTGACAAAAATACAACTAAATTCAGAAATATTAAAAAATCAAATGAAGTAAGTCTTCTGATAGACAGCAGGACTGAGGAACTGAACGACTTAAAAAATCTGGTAGTGATAACTGCTGTGGGTGAAGCTTTTGAGGTGGAAGGGGTTTTTGATGAGGGTCCGGGAAAAGAGTATATGAATTGTCACCCCTTACTCAGTGAAAAGTTTTTAACCGATACAAGCGCTTTAATCAACATTAAAGTAAAAAAATATATTTTTGTATCAAGTCTTGACGAAGTCCGTGAGCTGTATCTGTGAGATAATCCGAATATTCATAATGTAATTGCTGATAAACCGATGGCATGCTGCTCTCCACCGCGCCATCGGCGCGGTGGAGAGCAGTGTTATTACCAGCCAGTGTGTAAGTTACATAATTTATTTCAAACACTGAACTCAATTGTAAATTTCGTTCCGTTTTCTCTATCTATTCTTATCGAACCATTAATCTGCTGAATGAGCATCCCCACAAGCTGAAGTCCGAATCCGGTTGAATTATTAAAGTCTACCGATTCGGGGATACCAATTCCGTTATCTCTGATTATTACAGATGCCCGGCTTCCGGTCAATGAGGCGGATACCGATATCACTCCGTTTGCCCTGCCGGTAAATGCATACTTCATCATGTTTGTAAGCAGTTCATTGATTATAATTCCCAGAGAGAAAAGTGTTTCAGCATCAGCTATGAAATCAGTAATATCTTTTTCAATTTTTATAAAGTTCCGGTTCGGAAATATTCCTGTTATCTCGTCAATCAATGGAGAAAGGTATTCTTTTAAGGATATAGCAAGAAAGCCTTCTGATCTGTATAATTTATCATAGAGCATCATCATGCTTCTTATCCTGCTGCTTGTGTCCTCGAGTGCGGCAATTGCTGAAGGTTCTTTTAATGTTTCAGACTGAATGGACAGCAGTCCGATTACAGTGTTCATATTGTTTTTTATCCGATGGTGAACCTCTCTTAGAAGAAGTTCTTTTTCCCTGTTTGCGTTTTCGGCATTCTCTTTCTGTTTGATAACTTCATCTATTGCCCGGATGAGTTTGTCTTCGATTTTTTTTCTTAAAGTAATGTCACGGGCGACACTGATAACATGGGGCTCACCGTGAAGAGTGATAATCTTTGCTGAAACAAGTCCTGACAGCATGTTCCCGTCTTTATCTTTAAAATCAATCTCGGTGTTTTCCGTTATCCCTTTCTGCCGGAGTCCGTCTGTTATCTTAGTTATATCTGCAGGATTATTCCATATGGAAATTTCTGAAGCTTTTTTACCCAAAACATCATTCCTGTTCAGTCCGGATAGAGAAATAAATCCGTCATTAACGCTTATTATAAAACCGTCATCAAGACGGCTGATAATCGCAGCATCGGGGCTTGTGTTGAAAATCAGTTCAAAGTGTTCACGGCTCTCAATATTATCCGAATTCAGGCGCTGATTTATCATTACAATAAATCCGGTCATCCAGAGATTGATGTTGATAAGTGAAACAATGAAAACTGAAACCTGGAAAAAAGTCGGTGCAAAAAAATTATCCGCTGCCGGCTGTATAATTGTTATTACAGCCCTGGATGAATACATGATTCCCTGAACCAGAAAAATAGATGAAAGGAATACTATCGAAATAGCGAGAGAATGCTCTTTGTTGACTAAAAGAGTATACGAAATTACAAATGATGCCATAGCTAATGCAGCAGAATTATTTATAATTCTGTACGAAAGGTTGTTATCTGCAAAAGTAAAGTATGATGCTATTGCCATGTAAACTAAAGAAAAAAGCAGCGGGAAAAGATTGTTTATTTTTTTATTAAAAAACCTGTTAATTCCGGTATAGAGAGCTGCGGCACCTGCTACCTGAAAGAAGTTTGTCATAATGATCGACGGCTTCTCCAACATGGCAATCTCCCGTAATGGAATCAATGCGGATGAAACAGCTATGAATATATATCCGGTGAGCCACCATCCGATCCCCTTGTAGGTTTTATTTGCCAGGTACTGCATTAATATTACAGATGTCTGAAGGACAGCTGTAATGCTCAGTACAATTGAAATTGTCCGGATATCTATATTCATTTTATAAGTCTTTTCCGTTTATTCTTTTTTATTCTGTTTTATTCATTCTTGCAAGGGTTCTTTCTATTGCTTCTCTTACGATTTTTTTCTTATCTGCCGGCAGGTTTGTAATTGCTTCAAGTGCCCGCGGCCCTCCGATTTTTTCCAGTGTATGCAGTGCTTCAATCCGTACTTCGGGAAATTTGTCGTAGAGGAGTTTTTCAACAATATCAATTGATGATTCGTGTTTGAATATTGCAATTGATTTTAATGCTTCTATACGCACACCTCTGTATTTATCTCTGCACGCGTTGTGAAGCAGTGCCAGTCCTTCCCGGATTCTGTCCTGTCCAATCCTCTGAGCTGTTTTTTCTCTCACCGGTTCTTTATCGCTCATTCCGTCAGCGAGCTGCATGAACGAATCATCATTGAGCGCTCTGTATGCGTGATCATTATTAATAGACGCCAGATACGTACGGGCAGCAGCGTGAACATCGGTATTTTTATCAGCAAGAAGTCCTATGAGGTAATCAACACTTTCATCGCGCCCTATATTGTAAAGTGCCTTAGCCGCAAGAAGTCTTACTTTGAAATGCTTTTCATGAAGCATTTCTGCAAGATATGGAATTAAATGTTTATGCTTTGTTGCGTTTGCGGCGGATATTGCCTGGAGCCTTACCAGAACTTTTTTGTCTGTCAGTCCTGTCATTACCACTTGTAAGACGGTTACATCTGTTGACGGTCCGTTGTCTGTTATCAGCCGCAGAAGTTCAAGTTTGCTGGTCAGTGAGCCTTCATTGATAATCTGAATCAGGTTTTCGGATATTGTAGGGTCGCCCAGCTTCATGAATTTTAATGTCGCGATGGTTTTAACCCATGGATCGGGATCGTAGTACATCATGTTTTTCAGTCTGGTTCTTATCTCTTCGCTAAGGTCCGGTTTTCCTGCAAGTGCGGCAAAAGCGCTGTATCTTACGGCCGGTTTAACATGATCAAGGCATTTTACAAGTTCTGAAAGTTTGTTGTTTTTGTTGAGTTTGTTTATGTCCGGAGTGAAAAGTCCCATGGTAAATCTCCTGGTTTTTGTGAGGTCTCTTTTTTTTCTGCTTCCACGGGTAATATGGTATTCCCTTAAATGATTGTCAAGGTTTTCTATCAAAGTAGATATTTTTGAAATAATGGGAGAGATGGAATTCCGCCGTGCCATTGGTGCGACGGCGAGCAGTTTTAACTCCGGTTGTTGAATAATTACGATTATTCTTTATTCAGAATAAAAAAAACAATTGCATTCTTTTTTTAAATGGTTATATAACTATGAACAATTCTGAATAGCAGTTGTATACGTCGTATTTAAGCTAAACAGATGTTTATAATTTTTAGTGTAAAAAAACAAAAATAACATATCCCCGCCGCTTTCGGCGGCGAAGATAATAGATTTTTTTTACTTTAGGGCGGTTCCAAAAACTCCGTTTCTGGAACCGCAGGTAGCCCTGCGGGGCTTATAAAGGAGCTACCGCTCCTTTGACCCTGTAAAGATTGAGTTAATGGAACTGCCCTTTAGAAAAGTTAAGTAATAAATACTGATTTTTATTACAAAAACTTCAGGGATAATTACCGGCTAATTTTGACAATTTTCACTTACTCATATAAATTATTATAAATACTGAATGAAGCGGTTCATGTTACAGAGGGGTTATTCTTAATGCTCAGGCAGATTCGAAAACTATTCAAAACGATCATAATAAATTCTTTAAGTACCCAGCAGGTTAATTATCTGGGGGTACTTTTTGATGGTTCCTTTGATCTGTATCGTGAATCGGGATTCAGTTCAACTACACCAATCCCAAGGCAGACTGCCGCTGATATTCTGATGTACCGCTTTAAGGAGGAGGATGAAATAGTCCGTCTTTTCTCTATACTGCTCCGTCATGAAGGGGAGCGTTTTTATAACAGGGATCTTGTTATATGGGGAAAGGATGAGTTCTGTGTTCTTCTGAAGCGTCAAAAATGGGTCTATGACCGCGATCTTAAACTTTTTTTCCGTGATCCGTTTTACGAACATGAAATAAACTTTCTTAATAAGATTCAAATGATCGATCTCAGGTCTGAAGCAGGTATAGAAAAAATTATTAAGGAAATTATCGCTACCAGCAGGAAAATGAGTATTCAGGATCTGGAGTGGAGAATCACTCTTAGACTTTATGATCTTGAAGCTCACATCGGTGAACTTATCCGGAAGATAATAGATATGCTTCTTTCCAGACAGGATCTCCAGGCTTTTACCGGAGAGCTTTTTTTCTGTTTTAAAGAACTTGCCATCAATGCGAGTAAAGCCAATTACAAAATTCTATTCCAGAAATATGTAGCGGACAAGCATGGTGTCCGCTCAGAAGAAAATTATAAAAAATTTCTTGAAATGTTTAAAGAGGAAATTGAAGAGAACGGAAATAGTAATCTTCTGGAATTTGCCAGAAGAGATGACCGTTTCTATACTATAACCTTCCAGTCGACCCTCGATGCTATCGAGATATGGGTCACCAATACGCAAAATATAACGCTGATAGAGAAAGAACAGATATTGAAAAAACTGGCTCCAGCAAGCCTTAATAATGACAGTTTTTTTGACGATGACGATGAAAATACAGAAGGCGCCGGACTTGGCCTTACCATGATTGTCAATGTTCTGAAGAAATATTCAAAAGATATCAATCCCCTTAAAGTTGTTTTTTATTCAGATTTTATTAAAATAGGTTTTGAACTTAAAAGATCTGAGATGAAAGAAAACCTCGTTCCATCTCAGCCCTGATCCGGTCTCTACATCCTGATGCGGGACCTTATTGATTCAGCTCTGTTGCGGAGGGGGATTTAGTGATACGTTAAGATGCAGATAATGATTTGCAGTAATGACGAGACCGGTTTATTATACCGCCAGAGGTGAGATTTCTGATTTTTATTTTTTTAAATATTCTGTAAAAAAATATAATTCTGCGCGTGTTCCTGCGCCGTAATAAGAGAGAGGGTGTATGTCAAACAGAGAAGTTGTAATTCTTTCAGGTTGCAGAACTCCAATCGGAAGTTTCGGCCAGTCTTTAAAAAACATCAGAGCTTATGAACTCGGTGCGATTGTTATGGTCGAAGCGCTCAGGCGGGCTAATGTAAAAGGTGCGATGCTTGACGATGTAATTTTCGGAGATTGTATTCAGACAAGTGAAGAGGCTAACACTGCCAGAACTGCCATGCTTAAAGCTGGTATACCATTCGAAGTTCCAGCTGCGACAATTCAGAGACAGTGCGCTTCAGGGATGCAGTCTGCAATTTTTGCCTCACAGCAGATAATTGCCGGAGATTCCGATTTTGTACTGGCGGGTGGAACGGAGTCCATGAGCAACGCTCCATATGTTCTGAAGAATGCCAGATGGGGACAGCGTCTCCAGCATGGAGAGATGACAGATGCCATGTGGGAACTTCTCTATTCCGGGAGCGGACTTCTTGGTGAAGGATTTATTATGGGAGAGACTGCTGAAAATCTCGCAAAAAAATATAGTATAACGCGGGCCGAGCAGGACCAGCTTGCATTCGAAAGCCACAGTAAAGCAATCGCAGCCATAGATTCAGGCAGGTTCAATGATGAAATAATACCGGTGCCGATCCCTCAGCGTAAAGGGGAGCCGGTTATGTTTACAACAGATGAACATCCGAAGAGAGATACAACTCTTGAATCTCTGGGAAAGCTTAAACCTGCTTTTGATAAGAATGGAACAGTAACAGCGGGGAGCGCTTCGGGATTAAATGACGGTGCGGCAGCCATGGTTATTACTTCTATGGATAAGGCAAAGGAGATAGGTGCAAAGCCAATGGCCAGGATAGCCGGAAATGCCATAGCCGGATGCGAACCCCATCTTATGGGATACGGACCTGTCCCTGCAATTAATAAGCTTCTTTCAAAAACAGGACTTAAACTTTCTGATATAGATCTTTTCGAAATAAATGAAGCCTTTGCGGCACAGTATATTGCATGTGAAAAGGGGCTTGGTCTTGACAGGTCAAAGGTCAATGTCAACGGATCGGGGATTGCCCTTGGACATCCTGTGGGATGCACAGGTGCAAGGCTTATAATTTCACTGATGTACGAACTTAAAAGAAGAGATAAAAAATTCGGTATCGCCTCTCTCTGCGTAGGGGGAGGTATGGGTGCAGCTGTTCTTATCGAAAATATTTAAACTGATCTTCATTCATTTTCTCAGGAGCATACAATGAAAAAAATAAATAAAGTGTATCTCTCCGGCCTTGGTGCAATCGGCGGAGCTTACGGCAGCCGGATATTTGATACAGATCCGGATTGTTTGAAAGTAATTGCCGACAGTGAGCGTATTACCAGATACACTGAAAATGGAATCCGTATAAACAATAAACTCTACAATTTTAAATATGTAACTCCTGAAGATGGTGGCGATAAAGCTGATCTGATAATTATCGCTGTAAAACATCATCAGCTTGGTCAGTCTATAAAAGATATCGAAAAGTATGCGGGAGATGAAACTGTTATCCTCGCGCTGCTTAACGGAATAGTAAGTGAAGAGATTATTGCCGGGAAATACGGGATGGATAAAATACTTCACTCTTTTGCTGTCGGTACTGATGCAGTTAGAGAGGGTACTGAAATCAGTTTCGGCAACATCGGAAAGATTGTATTCGGAGCAAAGGATGAGCCCGGCAGAGATAAAGTTCATGCGGTGAAAGAGTTCTTTGATCGCGTCGGGATACCTTATAATATCCCTGAAGATATAATGCGTGAGCTATGGTGGAAGTTTATGCTGAATGTCGGGATAAATCAGGTGTCGGCAATTTTAAGAGCTGATTACGGGGTCTTCCAGCGGATTGCTGAAGCGCGTGAGCTGCTGGAGATGGCATCACTAGAGGTTGTAGCTATTGCTGAAAGATCCGGTATAAATATCGGTAAAGAAGATATTGAAAAGTATATGACAATTATCAATTCTCTGCTGCCTTCAGGGAAGACATCGATGTTTCAGGATATAGAAGCTCACCGGAAAACAGAGGTAGAGATTTTTTCCGGGACCGTAATTGAACTTGGGAACAAATACGGAATTGAAACTCCTGTAAATAATATGCTTTTTAGAATGATCAGGACACTTGAGCAGATGTATTGATTGAAATGTAAGTTCTAATAAACTGGTTGTGAAATTGCTCTCCGCCGCGCCAAAGGCGCGGCGGAGATAAAATTCTGCCGGTTTACTAAAATTTATACTAAAACCTGTGTTAATGGTTTATTACTGAAAAAAGATTGAAATATGATGCTGTAGATGCTATGATTAATAAATCGGTATTTATTCCTTAATTTTCCTGAAGTGAAGAAAGCTCTATTATCCCCGCCGCCGAAGGCGGCGGGGATATGTAATTTTTGTTTTTTACACTAAAAATTATATTTAAGAATAATTACTAAATTACAATAAAAAGGGGAATTCTATGAAAAAGATACTCGTTTCTATTTTTTTAATATCAGCAGTGATGAGCATAAATGTTTTCAGTGATGAAGAGAAGGTCCTGCCTGTCGCTGAGGATCCTGCAGTAACGGAAATACTTAACGCGCATAATAAATACAGAATAGAATTGAATATACCGCCATTAAAATGGTCAAATCAGCTGGCAAAGAATGCGAAGGTCTGGGCCGATCGTCTTGCAGGCCAGAGGCGGATGTATCACAGCTCCGGTACAGGTGAAGGTGAAAATCTCTGGATGGGTACTTCCGGATACTATTCATTAACTCAGATGGTTGATGGATGGGGCGGTGAAAAAAAATACTATAAGGACGGGATTTTTCCGAATGTAAGCAACTCGGGGAACTGGGCTGATGTGGGGCACTACACTCAGGTTATCTGGCGGAATACTACAGAAGTCGGATGTGCTAAGTCAACTGGAGGCGGAAATGATTATTTTGTCTGCAGATATTCACCTCCGGGGAATTACATGAGACAGAAAGTTTACTGATGATCAAAAACACTTTATTAAGAATGCTTATAGTTCTGTTTGCTTTAACGGCATCCGCGGAACTATACGCTGAAAAACTGATAATCCGGTATCCCCGGCCGGAGTCATTAATCGATGTGCGTCACATCTATAGAATTGAACTTCTGAAGCTTGCAATGGATAAGACAAAATCTGTATATGGTGATTTTGAAATTGTTTATACAACCGCAGAGATGTCCCAGAGCCGTGCACTTGCCGAGCTTGAAAATAATGGAGCTGTTGATGTTGTTGCGCTCCCGTCAAATCTGGAACGTGAGAAAAAATTCCTTCCAGTCCGGATCCCGATAATGAAGGGTATTCTCGGTTATAGACTTTTTATTATAAATAAAAATCAGAGGGAGAAATTCAGAAAAATAAAAACTTTTGCGGATCTGAAAAAACTGAAAGCCGGCGCAGGCCACGACTGGGCCGATGTGCCGATACTCGAAAACAACGGGATTACGGTGGAGAAGGGGGGAAAGTATGAAGGTCTTTTCTATATGCTTGCTGCCGGGAGATTCGATTATTTTCCCCGCGGTGTGAATGAAGCAGGGAAGGAGATTGAAGACCGGAAAGATAAACTGCCAGACTTAATGGTTGAGGAGACGCTTGCTCTTTATTATCCATTTCCGGTATATTTCTTTCTGAATGAACATAATAGGGAAGTCGCAAAGAGGATAGAGACCGGATTAAAGTACGCCATAAAAGACGGCAGTTTTGAAAACCTTTTCAATAAATATTTTAAATCATACCTTGTTGCTGCAGATCTAAAAAACAGAAAGATATTCCGATTAAAAAATCCGTTCCTTCCGGCTCAAACTCCTTTAAAAAATAGATCTCTCTGGTATGATATAAACAGGTAGCTGAACTATTTTGTAATAAAAAATAATATATCCCCACCGCCGAAGGCGGCGGAGATATATAATCATCAATTTTTACGTTTAAATATATGTTAACGAATTAACATATATTTAAAATACCAAAACATAGAACACGTCCTTTCCGGTCCATCAGTCTGTATTCGCTCTCTGTGTAATTAAGAAAGACTGTGCTTCGCAGATATACCGGTCTGCAGAATACTATACTGAAATAATTCAGTTTAACTCCTTCAATGCTGAGCTTTGAAAGAATAAGGTTTGCAGTGCATAATCCCTGAATGAAAGGTCTTCTGTATCCGAAGAGTCTTGAAGCAAATGCAGTTGTGTGTACAATGTTTTTGTCACCTGACGCGCTACCGTAATCTTTTGCATAATGACCTTCGATGAAAAATTCACGAACAGCTGCATTCTCCATTGGCTTAGCGGGGATTCTTGTGATTCCTTTAAACTGTCCGGTTTCGTCCATTTTTAGTTTATCAAGATCGGCCGCCGGTACTTCCTTTATTACAAAGTGGTCATGTACTTCGAGAAATACCCGGTCGTTCTGTTTCACTTTGACAGTTCCGATGATCGCGGCCTTGTCTGCTTTAATGCGGAGTACATCGTCAAATTCAAAATCGATAATATATGATTCTCCAGCCTGCATCTCGCCTGAAATGTATATTTCACTTTTAAGATGAAGCAGATGTCTGAAATTTACACCAAGCTCTTTAAGAATTTTCATCATCCCTACAGCACCTGAATAACCGTAAACCGTAAATGGCACATGGATGTTTTCCGGAACATTATAGAGTTTGTGCCATCTCCGCTTTGTGGACTCCAGGTATATAAAATTACTGTCGCGTCCGTAACGTGGTGTTTTGAATTCAAGACGATGTTTCCTTAGAACACCCTTTATCGCAGATCTGTAGTAGAACCAGTTGTATGAAAAAGTTCCCGGATGTCCGTAATTTTTCATAGGTATATATTTAATTTCGTTCATTCTCTGCTCCATGTTTTTACTCCGGGGTAAATAGAGAGATTGATGTGTATTTTGTCCAGTAATAATAGAAGTACTTATATAATAAAAATGTAAGTCTCAAAACCGGCGGAGATAGAATGCCGCCGGTTTATGAGCAATTATTGAAAAACTGCATTATTTAGTATTATTTTCAACATTATCCTGATTTAAAAACTCAATAGCATAAACGGCAATAACCTTCGGGCTTTTTTCTGTAATATGCGAAGTTATCAGAACGATATCTTCAGGTCCGATTTTGCGGCCTGTCTGTTTAAGCAGATCCTCTTCCCTGATAACACATTTGATTTCAGGGCCGAGAATTGTATCCCATCCGCCGTCATCGTATCTGGTAATTCTTACTATAAAATGCACAATAAATCTCGGATTGTTTCCGCTCTTATCAACATTGATTGACTCATGGGATTTTACTCTTCCGGTTATGTAAACTGGGTGTGACTTTTCAATAACAATAACCGGCTGTTTTTCCGTGGTATTACATCCGGCAAGAGCTGCAGTTAGAATCAGAATATATAGATAAGTTTTCACCTTCATGGGTTACTTTCTCTTCCTCTGGCTGAGGTAAACTCCTGTGAAGATCAGACCGCATCCGAAGTACTGCACAAGATTCATCTTTTCATCGAGCAGAATCCATCCGAAAAACATTGTGAAAACCGGAATAAGATTAACAAACGCCGCGGCTGTACTCGCCTTTACTCTGCTGATCCCCATACTGTAAAGTCCGTATGCACCTATTGTGACAATAACACCAAGATAAACAATTCCAAGGGCCGGATAGAGAACAAACTCTGTGGGGAAACCTCTTCCTTTAATGAAAATAAACGGGAAGAAAAATACCGAACCAACGAAGCACTGAAATGCTGTAAGAAAAAACGGATTGTATCTTTCACTGAGCTTCTTTAGTGAAATAGTGTACCCTGCCGCGCAGATCATTGCGCAGAATTCCAGAAAATTTCCGAGTATCGGATTCGGTGCGCTCTCCGTGACTTCACTGTATATGCTCAGAATTGCCGCACCGGTAACTGCTATAAGAAATCCGAGCCACGTAAGAGGAGTGGTCTTCTCTTTAAGTGTAAAAAATGCCGCAATAGCAACAAGTATCGGAAGAGTCGATGTGAGAATTCCCGCCTGTGATGCAGTAGTGTTTGTAATAGCCATTGCTTCAAATAGAAAATAGAAGCATGGTTCAAATATGGCCATGAGGAGCAGGAGTTTGTAGTCCCCTTTTCTGTATTCGCAGGTTTTCCATAAATGCCTGATAACAAAAAGAAACAGAATTGATGCGAGTATCTGTCTCCCCCATATTACAAACATCGGATCGTATGTTCTGAAAGTAGCCTTTAGCGCAATAAAGGATGTTGACCATATTATCATCGCCGCAAGTAGAATTATTTTAGCTTTCAGATCTGTTGTTTTCATTTTAATTTCCTGTTTCAATACGGTTATTACTGATTATTGTCAGGCAGGAGAATGGCAAGTTTTTTTTGTATATCAACTTTTATCTGCAGATTATTTCACTGTTGTTATCTTATCCAGTTTTCTATTTTTAATCCTTCAATTCGTTTAAAGTGTTCAGTGTTGCCGGTTACTAAAAATTCACATTTTTCAATGGAAGTTGAGGCGATAAATATATCTGCATCGGGAAGCAGGCAGTTTTGTTTTTTTAAAGCAGCTTTAATCTGTCCGAATTTTTTCATTATCATAAAGTCTGATTCTATTATAAACAGAGTTAAAAGAAATTCTTCAATAATTGAAATATTATGATTAATATTCCCTGAGTTTTCCGCTCCGTAATAAAGTTCGGCTACGGTCATAAAAGAAACGGCTATCTCCGAGTCGTATTTCCCGCGTCTGGATATTACCTTTTTATTCCCGCGCAATATCTCTATGCAGACATCTGTATCGATCAATATCATATGGAGAATTCTCTCCCGGCGGATCTGCTTGAGTAGATGTCTTCTATAATTTCATCGGTATTCCTTTTATCTTTCCATTCTCCGGATAACTTGTTCCATATTCTGGTTTGAGTTTCATTGTTTATAAATCTGTTCTCAGTCAGGCTGCTCTCTTTCAGTAGTCCCTTTTCAAGAAGGATAAGGATTTCACTATTCAGACTCCGCTTTTCAATTTCTGAAAGAGTTTTAATTTTTTTTATTATGTATTCAGGGATATTTCTGATTGTTAAATTCATAGCAGGTTCTCCATTGTTATAATTCTCTTTTACGTGTGAGTATAAAGTGCAACTATTATAGTTACAATATAGTTACATTTCTAAAAAGTCAAATTAATTATTAACTGCAACAATGTTTCATATTGACAAAAAATTTATGATATACCGCCATTATGCAATAGTGATTTAATTTCCGGATGAAAGGGATAGTTATGGTAATACTCAGAAGTGTGATAGAAGGTTTTGCAATGGGTGCGGGGCTGATAATTGCCATTGGCGCGCAGAACGCATTTGTATTGAAGCAGGGGATAAAAGGTGAACACCAGCTGGTGATTGCTTCTATTTGTGCTTTTAGCGATGCTTTGCTGATTGCACTGGGGATAGCCGGAATGGGGATTGTTTTCAGCCGTCATCCTTTAATTACAAAAACTGTTTCACTGGCCGGAGCCGTTTATCTTGCGTGGTTTTCTTTTAAATGTTTCCGCTCGGCATTTAAGGGTGAGTCATTGGACGTAAATGGTGAAGTCTTAAATTCAATTTCTTTGAAAAGTGCGGTAATGACAACTCTGGCTCTGACATTTGTAAATCCTCATGTATATCTTGATACGGTTGTAATGCTTGGCGGTTTCGGTGCGGCAAGATCACCGGAGAGTCGTCCCTATTTCGGACTCGGTGCAGTGGCCGCTTCATTTGTCTGGTTTTTTACCCTTGCATTCAGCGGGAGGTTTATCTCACCCCTTTTCAAAAAACAGTCGGCATGGAGAATTCTTGATACAGCAATCGGATTATTGATGATATATATAACAGTTAATTTAGTTATATTTGGTATAAAACTTTAATCCATATTATTATTTGTTTTTTTTTAATAATTTATTATCTTAATGATATTGTTGAGTCTGGATTCGGTATTAAAATTTTTATTGACGTCGGCGAATTGCCGGAAAAATATATTTTGTCATTTTTAAAATAAATCGAGGTAAAATTATGATCAGTTATAAAGAATTAGGTCTTGTTAACACAAGGAATCTTTTCAAAAAAGCGGTAAAGGGGGGATATGCAATCCCTGCCTACAATTTCAATAACATGGAACAGCTTCAGTCTATAATCATGGCATGTGTCGAAACCAGTTCACCTGTAATCCTTCAGGTCTCTGCCGGCGCGAGAAAATACGCCAACCAGACAATGCTCCGATATATGGCAGAGGGTGCTGTTCAGTACTCAAAAGATCTGGGTAAAAAACTCCCCATTGTTCTTCACCTCGATCATGGTGATTCTTTTGAGTTGTGCAAAAGCTGTATCGATACAGGATTCTCATCTGTTATGATAGACGGATCTCATCTTTCATATGCGGATAATGTTAAGCTTACAAAAAAAGTTGTGGCTTATGCTCACAAGCATGATGTTACAGTTGAAGGTGAACTTGGAGTTCTTGCCGGTGTTGAAGACGATGTTCATGCAGAGGAACATGTTTTTACCCAGCCTGAAGAGGTTCAGGATTTTGTTTCCAAAACAGGAGTTGATTCTCTTGCAATTGCAATCGGTACTTCTCACGGAGCATATAAATTTAAACCTGGAACAGATCCGAAAATAAGACTCGATATCCTTCATGAAATTGAGAAGAGAATCCCCGGATTCCCCATAGTGCTTCACGGCTCATCATCAGTGCCACATGAACTTGTTATGCAGATAAATGCAAACGGCGGGAAGATGGAGGATGCCATCGGTATCCCGGAAAGCCAGCTTCGCGAGGCGGCAAAATCTGCAGTGTGCAAAATCAATATCGACTCTGACGGAAGACTTGCAATGACAGCTGCGATAAGAAAAGTACTGAAAGAGAACCCCGGCGAGTTTGATCCGAGAAAATATCTCGGTCCTGCAAGGGATGCGCTTAAAGAGCTATATATGCACAAGAATATAAACGTACTCGGTTCAGCAGGTAAAGCATAATAAAAGGAGAGTGTAAATATGAAAGTAAAAGTCTTCAGTCTCATAGCAGCGCTTGTTATCTCTTCAGCAGCGATGGCAAGTGATCTTCAGCTTGAAACTATCGGAGCTTCAGGCGGATCTAATCTTTATCTGACTTACTTGTCAATAGGGGTAATTGCAGATTCACACACTAAAGAGGTTTATGACAAAGAACAGGCAAAATCCTTTGTAAACTCAATTGTTGCACAGGCAAAAGTTCAGAAAGATTATCTTGATAAGCTGATGAAGTCTAAAGAGGTTTCCGGAGCTGATGCGGAATTCCTGAAAAAAATGATAGACTGTTATACTCTGCTCATGGATGAAGGTAAGTACTTTATTGAATATGTGGACAGCGGAAAAGAGACTTCTCTTACTGCATATGACACAAAAAGGCAACAGGCCTGGGCGCTTATAAGTGAGCTTTTAGGTTTTAAATAATTTTTTCTGCTATTCCCTTTAGGGGGAATACGGAAAGAAAATCAGCAGTAAATTTGTAATTTCAGGGAGATTCGGGATGTTCGATATCAGAGAGTATTATAACTGCAGTGCCGGAAACGGTGAGGGTATTGACTACTCAATCCCCGGCATTGACGATGAGATTGTCTCTGACATCGATACACTCCTTGTTGACCGCGTAGGGAGCCTTTATCTCTGCGACAGATATAAAAATAACGATTCAATTATAGAAATTATTTATCCCGGTACAGGCTATCCGGGGAATCAGTCTCTTCTCATGACTCCCGACAGATTAAGATTTCTCCTTTCGTTCTATCCGTATAAAGGCGATTTTTCCAAGATCAGTAAAATTGTAATAAGGCCGCGATATTTTGAAGCTGGAAATGTTGAGCTTGCGGCAATATACATGAAGAAGAAACAGGTCCTGGTCCTCTATCTGACTCATCCATCCGGCGCAACTGAAAGTTCAGATGATAACGACAAGTTTGTATCGGTAAGTCTTGAGAATATAATGGATACCAAGGTCATTGAAGATTCCATCGACCGGAGTGGTAAACCGGGTGGAAAAGTCCCATATCTCTGGAATATTCTTACAGTTGTAAGTACAGAGGGTGAAGGGGAGATGGAGAGGTTTTTCATCAAAATGGACAGGGTCGATTCAAAAGTCTATACCGCTCTAAATGATATTTCACATTTTTACTACAGGCATGGCTACTGACATCAATGGTTAACTATCACAATCACACCACTCTCTGCGGCCACGCAATAGGGGAGATGGATGAGTACATTATAAAAGCAATAGAACATGGAGTAACTGAGTTCGGATTCTCCGATCATGCGCCTGTTCCGCTTCATCTGCGGGAGGGGATATCTATGCACCCGGAGGAGGTTGACGGATACATGCGTCTAATCCTCTCAAAAAAAGAGGAGTATAAAAACAGAATCGATATTAAGCTCGGCTTTGAACTTGATTATCCTTTTTTTGATTCATTCGAGGAGAGATTTCTTACAGATCCGAATGTGGATTTTATCATCGGTTCCACTCATTATATGGATGGCTGGGGAGTCGATAATCCTTTGGAGATGGAGCGTTACAATGAGCGTGATATTGATGACATATATAAAGATTACTTCGCCCAGATAGAGGGACTGGTCGATGCCCGATTCTGTGATATAGTGGGACATTTCGATCTTATAAAAAAATTCGGACACAGGTCAAAATCCGATATGACACCTGTTGTAAGGCGGATCGCAAAGAAGATGTCAGCATACGGAATTGCTGCCGAGGTAAATACATCGGGCATGCGTAAACCTGTGGCGGAGTTCTACCCATCCGATGAAATAATAAATATATTCTTCCAGGAGAATGTACCGTTGACAATGGGTTCCGATTCTCATACACCGGAAGATGTATGCAACGGATACCCATCTGCAATAGAGAAGCTGAAACGCGCAGGCTACAGAAAAATCTCCGGCTTCACAAAAAGAAAAAGACACGAACTCCTGCTGTAGCACATACAGTCATGCCGTATGTATCATATCCGTAAGGGCGAATAATCATTCGCCCCGACATTCGTCCTGACAACTACATCGCACCAGCGCATACCTCTATGTAACCGGAACCATCTATCCGAAAATCAGTCTCCTAACTGTGGGCTTCCAGATATCCGGCGACCATACGGAAAAATAATGCACTCTCCGTCTGATTTTGTTCGGCGGCTCCTCAAGAAGCGAAATCATCTTTCTGAAAATCTCCCTGCTGTTGTCGGTATGTATTGCTTTCCCGTGCGGAATAAGAATTGTGGTCGCACCAAGTGAAGCCATCTCTTTATATGAGTGCCGCATTTTGTTTCTGAATATAACAGGTAGCGGGAGATAATAACGGTTCCGCACCTCGATAATGCTGTCTCCGCAATAGAGAATTTTCTGTTCTGAGTGATACACCGCTATGTCATGTGTAGTGTGCCCCGGAGTGTGTATAACTCTCCATTCGGGAAAATCGGGGAGGAGGTCTCCGCTGTCCACAAGAAAGTCCGGTTTTGTAATCCTCTGACTGAATACTTTGCGTATTTTTGTCCCCTGCCGTACTGCAACTATCTGGGCCATGAGACAGTCCAGAATATGCTGCATCCATCCCGAGGGCCCTTTGTACCACTGATCAATATTTTTATATGCTGCTATACGTGTACCGTATTTTTTCCTGAGCAGAGGAGCCGCGCCTGAGTGATCGGGATGCATGTGTGTTACGATGGAGAGTTTTATATCGGACACGGGCCGGTTAAGAGTCTCTATACAGAATTTTTCTATTACCGGAAGATCCGCAGGGGATGCCCCGTCGAGAAGGAGGAGTCCATGGTCATATTCTGCAATAAACAGGTTGTTGATGTATCCTTTTATTGTGTGTATTTTCATTACGCCTCGCTTTAAACGGTGTATTTGTTTCTGAACACTGTTTAAATTAATAAATTTAGTTTAAATTGTCAAATGCAATTTGATAAAATAAACCGAATCATCGAAAAAAATAATTTTCTCTTGCCATATTAGCAATTAAAAGGTGTAGTTATTGGAAAAAGAGGCTCTGACCCTCTGTTTTTTCTTTTTTTGCAGGGTACAGAGCTCTGATATAATATGAAAGTTTCCGGATCAATTTGAATCTCTCCCCCCTGAATCGCAGGAATTTTTCAGGATATTCTATATAAAAGCAGTAAGGGTTGATATGATAGAATCAAAAAAGTTTACAGATCTAAAAGAGCATGAAAAGGAGCAGAGAAAAAATCTAATTCTTGATGTAGCCGAAAAGATTTTTTCATCCAAACCTTTTGACGATGTGAATATGAGAGATCTTGCCAAAGAGGTTGGGATCTCTCCAGGATCGATCTATACATATTTTCCTGACAAAGAGACACTTTATGTTGAAGTTTCACTCCGCGGATTTCAGCGGGCCGTGAACATAATGAAGGATATGCTCAACTCCGGAAACAGCTCTCTCGACAAGGTCGCCGAGAGATATATGGAAGAGATGATCGATAATTACGACTATATGCGTATTGTTCAGCACTGTGTTATGGATGGCAAATTCAAAACACAGGAATCGATTGACCAGCTGAAGGAGATCTCCCGGGAACTTTTCACCACTTTTGACGAGATTCTTGCAAAGGAGACAAGTCTGCAGGACATAAGGCCGGTTACGCATCTTATCTTTTCCGTTTTAAACGGTATTGTTTTCACATTCGGAAAATATCCCGATAGAACCAGAGAGGAGGGGGTTGCGCATATGAAGCGTCTCGCGAAGCTCTTCATCTCAATGCTTGATAGAGATCAGATTGAAAAATAATGTATTAAATCTTTACAGTGCTCTGACCCGGTAATTTTCAAAAAAGCAGATTTACCGTTATTGCAGTGACGGATTGTGATTCAGTAAATGTAAATCAGAGTAATCGCGTAAATCTCTTTAATCTTCGGTTCCGACAGGCAGTTTTATCTTGACAGCTGTGTATCCCCTTGTAATGAATTATTCAAATTTGAAAATTATATTTCATAACTTTATATAAATATTCTCAGCGGGTGACTTAATTGGAAAAGAAAGAGAAAAAAACCGGAACTGTGAAGAAAAAATCTGCGGCACCGGTTACAGCATCAAAGAAAACTGCTGCAAAGAAAATTCCGGAAGAGATAAAATCTGAAATTCAGGAGACTCCAATCTCTTCTAGGAGCGAGGACAACTCCATTGATATGATTGGTATTCTCGACAGGTTCCGGTCAAAACTGCTTGTTACTCTTCTCATGTTTATAATTATAACCCCGGTGGCTTTTTATTTCTCTGACATACTTCTTCATTATATTAACAAACCATTTATTGACTCCGGCAATAAGCTTAACATTTTCACTCTTATGGGTGGCTTTATGCTTAAGTTTAAAGTATCTGTAGCTGCCGCTCTCTTTGTACTGGTTCCAATTATTATTTATCAGATCTGGGACATTATTGTTCCATCGCTGAATAAAAATAACAGAATGTTTTCACGGATATCAATTATAGCTGCAGTTATACTTTTTTACTCCGGAGTAGCTTTTGTTTTTTTTCTTCTGCTTCCGGCGGCAGTCAAAGTAATGCTCAGCTTCGTGGGTAAAGATATGCTCAGTACAATCGGAGCTGACAGCTATCTCAGTTTTATACTCTTTTTCAGTCTTTCGATGGGTGTCCTTTTTGAAGTCCCGGTAATAGTTCTTGTTCTCACAAGAATGGGGATTGTCTCTCCTGCAATGTTAAGCGGGAAGAGGAAATATGCAATTGTAATAATATGGGTTATTGCTGCGGTAATTACGCCTCAGCCCGATCCGCTTTCCCAGGCAATGGTTGGTGTTCCGCTTATGATTATATATGAGATCTCTATCCTCATTTCAAGACTTGTTGCAAGAAGTAATCTTAAAAGAATTTCATACAGGTAAATTCTCTGTATTATGACTTTTGACTAATCTCCTCCGGTTTCTCCCCCTGGAGCTGTTTGATTTTCTCCACAGCTTCAGGTCTTGTGTTCATGGACAAAATTTCCTGTTGCCCCCTTCCGGGTAAAAGATGGGGGAGTTTGTCTTGAATCCGCGCAGTTTTCCTATCTATACGTACTGTTTTTTATGCAAAGCGATAAAACCACAATAGAAATGCAATAACATGAGGATATTTAAGCTTAATATGAATCTATCGTATCTACTCATAAATTGGTGGTAAAATTGCTCTCCGCTGCGCTTGTGGCGCGGCGGAGATGAAATTCCACCGGTTTTTGAGTAGTACACTTGATCTGATTTTTTTAAATTTAAAAGTATTGACTTGCTTTCCATACAGTTAGGCTCTATTATTATAGAGTCTCATGTCTAACTCAAGGTGCATTGAAGTCTATTCGTCATTACTATGATATTTTTTCCGGATACTTCAGCAGGTGCATCCAGGGTAATTGTGGATATATCATTCATAAAGCAGGGGGGATAGCTTTTAGTTTTTTAACCAGGTATACGGAATTGACGAACCGATGCTGCACTGAAATAATCGATCCCCCGTTGAGACTGCGCTGAGGAGTCTTGAGAACTATTTTTTTGTCCGGGGATTTATCCTTATCTAATTGCGACCGGAATGGTCCCTCCCTGCGATAGTTTTTATTTGTTAAACAAGCTTTTATACGTCTGAAGGAATAGAGGGATTTTCCCGTGAAAAATATCCATAAAATTACAGGTCTTCTTGCGGTGGTGGCGCTGCTCATTGCACTGGTTGTATCGATTTCTGCTTTCAGCATGATTGAAGATACAGCTTTAACAAATGGCTATGAAGAATTGCAATACAGAATAAGCAGAATATCCGCACTGATTTTTATAGCCGGATTTTTTCTCTTGTTGTCCGCATTCTCCTTTGTTTATTCTTTCTATCGGGAAAAACGATTCCGGTACAGGAATCCGGTACATCCTGAATCAGAGCAACTACTTGAAATACAGAGAAAAACCGATAAGCAGATACCGGAAGCCGGATTTGAAAATGCTCTTGAAGAACTGGCGTCAATTAAAATGATAGAGGATGAAGCGCGCGAATACACAGAAAGCATCATCAATACAGTGCGTGAACCATTAATCGTCCTTGACCAGGATTTACGTGTTGTTTCCGTCAGCCGTTCATTCTATGAATTTTTCAAGGTAAAACCTGAAGAAACCGTGGGACAGCTTATCTATGACCTTGGAAATAAACAGTGGGATATCCCCATGCTGCGGGAACTGCTGGAAACAATACTTCCCCAGGAGACAACCTTCAGCAACTATGAGGTTGAGCACGATTTCACCACTATCGGCAAGCGCGTAATGCTTCTGAATGCCCGCCAGATTCTGAGAGCATCCGGAAAGGATAAGATAATCCTTCTGGCAATTGAGGACATTACTGAACGTAAAGAGATGGAAATGGGACTGGAGAAAGCTCTTGAAGAACTGGCTTCCGTTAAAATGATAGAAGATGATGCCCGTGAATACACAGAAAGCATCATCAATACAGTGCGTGAACCATTAATCGTACTTGACCTTGATTTACGTGTTGTCTCTGTCAGTCGTTCATTCTATGAATTCTTCAAAGTAAAACCTGAAGAAACCATAGGACAGCTTATCTATGACCTCGGAAATAAACAGTGGGATATTCCCATGCTGCGGGATCTGCTGGAAACGATACTTCCCCAGGAGACAACCTTTGACAATTATGAGGTTGAACACGATTTCACAACAATCGGCAAACGCATAATGCTTTTAAATGCCCGGCAGATCCAGAGAGAATTCGGGAAGGAACGGATAATCCTTCTGGCGATTGAGGACATCACTGAGCGTAAGGAGATAGAAGCCGGTCTGGAAAAAACAAGAAAAGAACTTGCAGTAATAAAAAAAATTGCTGATGAAGTCAGCGAATTCGCCGGGAGCATCATAAACACAGTGCGTGAACCTCTGATTTCGCTGGATCAGAATCTCCGGGTTGTCACTGTCAGCCGTTCATTCTATGAATTTTTCAAGGTAAAACCTGAAGAAACCATAGGACAGCTTATTTATGATCTTGGGAATAAGCAATGGGATATCCCTAAGCTGCGGGAACTTCTGGAAACAATTCTTCCCCAGAAAGCAACCTTTGACAACTATGAGGTTGAGCACGATTTTACTACCATCGGCAAGCGTATAATGCTTTTAAATGCCCGGCAGATTCAGAGAGAATCGGGCAAGGAAAAGATAATACTTCTGGCAATTGAGGATATCACAGACCGTAAAGAGATAGAGGCCGGCCTGGAAAAAGCACATAACGAGTTAAATGATCTGGCAGCTGAGCTGAAACGGGTTGCACGTGCCAAGTCTGAATTTCTGGCTAATATGTCACACGAACTCAGGACTCCTCTTAATTCAATTAACGGTTTTTCCGAGGTGTTGTTTGACGAGACATTCGGAAAGCTGAATGAAAAGCAGAAGAAGTATGTTAACAATGTTTTAACCAGCGGTAAGCACCTTCTTCTTCTGATAAATCAGATACTTGATATGGCGAAAGTAGAATCAGGAAAGATGAAGCTTGCAATATCCAGCCTTCACACAAAAAGCCTGCTGAATGAGATTTCACTTCTGGTCGCGGATATGGTGAGTAAAAAGAATATTGTAATGGTGCTTGAAATAGCTGAAGACCTGCCGGATATTGAGGCTGATGAACTCAAGGTAAAAGAGATAATGTATAATCTGATTTCAAACGCGGTTAAATTTACACCCGAAGGGGGAAAAATCGGAATGCAGGCGAAGAAACTCGATACAGAGATAGAAATAAAAGTATGGGATACCGGTATCGGTATAGCATCTGAAAATAAAGAAAAAATATTCGAAGGGTTTTTCCGTGTCGATACTCCATATTCAAGAGTAACCGAGGGAACCGGACTCGGCCTGCCTCTTTCAAAAAAAATGGCAGAACTGCACGGCGGGAAGTTTTCTGTGGAATCAGACGGGCTTGATAAAGGAACCTCTGTATGCTTTACACTCCCGATTATATCAATCGGAGAGGTGTGAGATGAAGAGGAGAGCACTGGTTGTTGATGATGACAGCAAAAATCTTATGCTGGAAAAAGATCTTTTAGAGGTCGCAGGTTTTGAAGTTTTTGAAGCTGAAAATGCTTCCATAGGAATTGCCATTGCAAGGAGAGAAATCCCGGATATCATATTGATGGATGTACGGCTCCCCGATATGAGCGGCATCGAAGCTGCGAGAATTCTTCGTCAGGATAAAGAGACATGCGATATTCCAATAGTGTTTGTAACTGCTTCCGTTATGGCAGAAGGGAGAGAAGTGTTAAATTCTATAACCAACAGCGGATTCATAGGCAAGCCGATTAATACCCGTACATTTGCGGAAGAGATCCTGCAATTTCTGAAGTGACTTTTTAATATGCGGAATAAAGTTTAAAAGAGATAGAAGATGAAAGACAGGCCGCTCATACTGATTGTTGATGATCAGATTCAGAACATTGAACTTCTCGAAGCTTTTCTTGCTCAGCAGGATTATGAAATTGTCAAAGCGTCAAATGGCGAGGATGCGCTTGAAATAGTTTCCGGTAATCAGATCGATCTTATTCTGCTCGACGTAATGATGCCGGGGATGGATGGTTTCGAAGTAACACGCAGGATCAGGCAGGGAAATCCATCCCGGCAGCTTCCGATAATCCTTGTTACAGTATTACAGGATGTGGAAAACCGGATTGAGGGGATTGAATCCGGTTGTGATGATTTTATTTCAAAACCTATTGATAAAACCGAACTTTTAGCCAGGGTCCGGTCTCTGCTGAAGATTAAGGGCTATAACGATCTGATGAATGATTACCGGAAAGAACTGGAAGTAACTAAAAAAACTGCAGATGATGCTCTTGAATTTGCAGAAAGTATTATCAATACCGTACGGGACCCCTTAATTGTTCTGGATCAGGATTTACGAGTGGTTAAAGTAAGCCGTTCTTTCTACGATGTTTTTAAAGTAATACCTGAAGAGACTGTGGGACAGCTAATGTATGATCTCGGCAATAAACAGTGGGATATACCCGTGCTGAGAGAACTGCTGGAAACAATCCTTCCGCAAAAGGCGACTTTTGATAACTATGAGGTTGAACACGATTTCACAACCATCGGCAAGCGTATAATGCTTTTAAATGCCAGACAGATTCATAGAGTAATGGGAAAAGACCGTATAATTCTTTTATCCATCGAAGATATTACTGAACGCAAACAGTTAGAGGAACAGATCCGGTATATGGCTTTTCATGACGCTCTGACCGGGCTTCCTAACCGGAAGCTTTTCTCCGATCGATTGAGCATTTCCCTGGCCCATGCTGAAAGGAATAAAACTAAAGTGGGAATCATGATGCTTGATCTTGATGGTTTTAAGGATGTAAATGACACACTGGGGCATGATGCGGGAGATATTATTCTTAAAAAAACGGCTGAGAGGCTTTGTGAATCGCTCCGGAAGGAAGATACAGTCGCGCGTTTCGGTGGTGATGAGTTCGTTCTTATACTTCCGGATATTGATTCAATAGAAGATGCAGTCCTGATAGCGCAGAAGATTGTCGACAGATTTTCCGAACCGATCTCTGTTTTCAGCAGTCAGATCATTGTAACAACAAGTATCGGTATTGCGGAATACCCTGAAAACGGGCGAGAAGAAACGAGTCTTCTGAAAAATGCGGATACTGCTATGTATCAGGCCAAGCAGTCCGGACGGGCGCGATTCCGGATTTTTAATAAAACATGATGAATATGATACTATTTTATAAAGATACAGAATTATGGACTCAGATAAAAGAGGATTGAGAATGAAAGATAAACCGGTAATCCTGATCGTTGACGATCAGATCCAGAACATTGAACTTCTTGAAGCAATTCTCGAGCCACAGGGTTATGAAATTGTCAAGGCTTCAAACGGCGGTGATGCGCTCGGTGAGCTTTCGGATAATCAGATTGATCTTATTCTGCTTGATGTAATGATGCCCGGCATGGATGGTTTTGAGGTGACCCGGAGGATCAGGGGTATTCTTAAATATCGGCATATCCCGATAATTCTGGTAACTGCATTGAGAGAAACGGAAGACCGGGTGCGGGGTATTGAAGCCGGCTGTGATGATTTTATTTCAAAGCCTGTTGATAAGATGGAACTTCTGGCAAGGGTCAGGTCGCTGCTAAAGGTCAAGGCCTACAACGACCTGATGAGCGACTACAGGAAAGAACTTGAGTCCGAGGTGGCAGTAAGAACCGCGGAATTGGCTGATTTAAATGCCGGTCTGGAAAAAACGGTTTTTGAAAGAACTGCAGAATTGGAAAAGTCGCTGTCAATTCAGTATGGATTAAACGATCAGCTTATACAGGCTACCGAAGATCTGGAAAAAGGAAAAGAAATTTTAAAAAACCGGAATGAAATAATGGAACATGACCTGGATATGGCAAGAAATATCCAGAACTGTTTTGTTCCCGATGTTTCACCTGCTCCGTATATTTCATTTTTCTACAAGCCAATGGAAAAGGTCGGAGGTGACTTTTTTGATTTTATCCTGTTCCCTGATTCTGATGATATCGGGATTTTTATCAGCGATGTTTCCGGGCATGGAGTCCCTGCAGCTTTTATTACTGCAATGATAAAGAGTTCTATACTTCAGTATTCTACCCGTAATTTCAATCCGTCAGGTACACTTGAAATACTTAATAATGTATTGATCAATCAATCCGCGGATAATTTTGTTACGGCTTTTTACGGATGTTATAAGCCTGATACAAGGGAGTTTGTATATTCTTGTGCGGGACATAATCCTCCATACATTATTAAAAAAGGTGGAATAGAATATCTGAATATTAAAGGCCAGTCTCCTCCATTATCGATTATGGATAATATGAAACTTAAGGAATTGAGCAGAGGGTATACTAATGAATCGGTCATTCTGGAAAGAGGCAGTAAGTTAGTATTTTATACAGATGGTTTAACTGAAGCTATCAATATTAACGAATCTCATTATGAAGTAGAAAAAAATTTTCAAAACGAAATATTAGAAGTTTCATTCCGGAGGCACTTCAATAAACCAGCCGGGCTTTTTATAAAGGGGGTCTATCAGGACCTTGCAGATTTTAGAAAATCTGATGATTTCGATGATGATGTCTGCATTATCTGCATGGATATTGAATAGGAGATTGAAAATGAAAGAGAATCCGTTAATTCTCGTAGTTGATGACCAGATTCAGAACATTGAACTTCTCGAAGCGTACCTTTACCCGCAGGGTTATAAAATTGTTACGGCTTGTAGCGGCGAGGAGGCGCTGGAGAAACTTGCCATTAATCAGATCGATCTGATTCTGCTCGATGTAATGATGCCAGGCATGAATGGTTTTGATGTTACCCGCTGGGTCAGGCAGGATGATTCTCACCGGCTGCTGCCGATAATTCTGCTTACTGCGCTGAGGGATACGGATGATCGTGTCCGGGGAATTGAGGCAGGTTGTGATGATTTCATTTCGAAGCCAATTGACAAGACTGAACTTTTAGCCAGGGTGAAGTCACTTCTGAAAGTCAAGGCCTATAATGACCTGCTTAATAACTACCGCAAAGAACTGGAGTCTGAAGTTGCCTTGCGGACTTCTGAATTAAAACAGGCCCTGGGACGTATTAAAGAAGCCTCGCTTGAGACAATTTACCGGTTGTCAATCGCCTCTGATTACAGGGATGAGGATACTGGTGCACATGTAAAGCGCGTAAGCCGTTATGCAGCTGCTATTGCCCGGCACATCGGGCTTGATGAAAGCACTGTTGAATCTATACTTTATGCATCTCCAATGCACGATCTTGGAAAGATAGGTATACCTGACAATATACTTACTAAACCATCCGGTCTGGAACCGGTAGAATGGGAGATCATGAAGCAGCATACTGTCATAGGAGCTAAAATCCTCCGGGGTTCAGACGCGGAATTTATAAGTATAGCAGAGACTATAGCCCGGTGCCATCATGAGAAGTGGGACGGCAGCGGTTATCCTGGCGGACTTAAGGGTACGGAGATACCGATCTCAAGCCGTATCACTACAATCGCGGATGTCTTCGACTCCCTTACCTCCAGGCGGCCGTATAAACAGCCATTTTCTGTTGAGAAGTCAATGGACATTATGAAAGAGGGGCGAGGTACTCACTTCGATCCTGATCTTGTGAATTCTTTTTTTGAAATAAAGGATGAAATACTGGCAATCAGGGAACAGCATGATGACGATAATCAGGAAGTTTTCGATATACCTGAACTGAAAGAACTGCTGGAACAGTACAATCTGAAAAAATAATTAAACACATGGAATGCCGGAGGTCAGATTGGAAGCCTGTTGCGGCCTTAGATGATTATTATGTCGAGGCAGGAATTACATGCAGCTGTTTAAAGAATATATAACCGGTCAGATGCTGGAATATGAAACCTGAATTTTACTTTTACCTCTGATAAAAAAATTCTTGCTAAAAATTTAATATCATCTCCTCTTATAACATGGAAAAATTACTGAAGTATGATAAAGGTCACTACAGAGTTGAATCCGGTTTTAATGGTTTTTATGCCGGAGTAACCGGGAGAAAAATCAACTCAATCGACTACAATGGAACTTATTCCGAGATAAGAACTGCGGAGAAGCAGATTCTCAGCAATATTACAGGCATAGAGAGCAGAAATATCGTAATGCTCGACCAGGTTCATGGAAGTATGATTATCCATGTGCTGAAAAATCCCTCATCCGATCTTCTCTCTACAGGTGAGGCCGATGGATTTATTACGGCTATAAAAGGGATAGCCCTTGTCATAAGAACTGCCGATTGCGTTCCTGTCTTTTTATATGATCCGGAGAAATCTGTACTTGGAGCAGTTCATTCCGGATGGAAAGGTGCCAGCTTCAATATTACCGCAAAATGCGTCAAAGAGATGGTTTTTTTATACGGCTCTGACCCTGCAAATATCAGAGCTTTTATACTCCCTTCTATCGGTCCCGAATCTTATGAAGTTAACGAAGATGTTGCCTACCATTTTCCGGAAAATACAGTTTCAGTGAATGGGAAGCTCCATATCGATCTCTGGGGCGTTGTTGAAAACTCTCTGAAGAAAGAGGGTGTCAGAGCAGAAAATATATTCAATCCCCGGATATGCAACAGGATACAGCATGAGGATTTTTTCTCTCACAGATTTGGAGATGCCGGGAGAAATCTCAACTTTGCCTTTATGAAGTAGATAAACCCGTAAATGTGAACTAATGGGCTCTGACCCTTTTCAAGCACTTCTTACGGCAAAAATAGTTTACATAAAACAACTCAAAATAACTGTAACTATCAAAGAAATTTGTTGACTTACTTAATGGTTATTTGAGCATTTGAGGAAATTCTTAATCGCGGCTGGTAGAATTTTACATGATGCAGATATTAAAATTTTTAGAGGAAATGTTATGTGGGAATATACTGAAAAAGTTAAGGATTTGTACACAAATCCTATAAATGTTGGAAAAATAGAAGATGCTGACGGTGTCGGTTATGTCGGGAGCGTGGTCTGCGGCGATGCTCTGACCCTTTATATAAAAGTTGCTGATGGCGTTATTACTGACGCTAAATTTGAAACTTTTGGATGCGGAAGTGCAATTGCCTCGTCATCTGCTCTTACCGAGATGGTAAAGGGGAAAACTATTGAAGAGGCGGAGAAGATTACCAATCAGGATATAGTAAACTATCTCGGCGGACTTCCAGATCAGAAGATTCACTGCTCTGTCATGGGGTCGGAGGCTCTGACTAATGCCATAGCAGACTACAGAGGGGAGAAACCTCCAGTTGAAGATGAGCCTTCCGGTGAAATCATATGTCACTGTATGAACATTACTGATATTGACATTCGTGAGGCTGTACATACAAAGGGGATTACTAATATCGATGATATGATGGAACTTACAGGCGCGGGAACAGTATGCGGTACATGTATTCCAAAAATTGAAGATATAATCGAAGAGGAGATGAGCAGATGCAGCACTAAGGCTGACAGATGCTGCGATGAACCTCTGACGAACCTCCAGAAGATAAAGAAGGTTGAAGAAGCTATAAATAATGTTATCAGACCGGGACTGAAACGCGACGGCGGTGATATTGAACTTATAGATATAAATGGAGACGAGGTTTCTGTACGGCTCATGGGGGCATGTTCTTCATGCATGACTGCACATATGACTCTGGAAAATTTTGTACAGGAAGAACTCCGTAAGTCGGTCTCGAAAAATATTGTTATTAAACGTGTATAGGTGAAATAAATGGGAAGAGATGTTTACCTCGACAATAATGCTACAACAATGGTTCCCGATGAAGTGCTTAACGCAATGTTCCCTTTTTATAAAGAGAAGTACGGCAACGCTTCGAGTATGCATACCTTCGGAGGCCGTGTTGCGAAGGATATGGAGCACGCGCGTCATCAGGTTGCACTGCTCCTCGGCGCGGATAACGACTATGAAATCACTTTTACCGGGAGTGCCACTGAAAGCGACAATCTCGCTATACGTGGGATCACCTCATACTATCGTGATAAAAAACATATAATAACATCAACTGTTGAGCACCCCGCTGTGCTTAATATGTGCAAACAGCTGGAGAAAGAGGGCTACAATGTAACCTATGTTCCTGTAAACAGTGAAGGTGTTGTGGATCTTCAGTTTCTTAAAGATGCAGTTACTGAGGATACTGCACTTGTATCGATAATGCATGCAAATAATGAGACAGGTGTAATTATGCCTGTTGAAGAGATAGGCGCGTTTCTAAAAGAGAAGGGCGTCATGTTTCATATAGATGGAGTTCAGGCTGCTGGTAAAATCCCTGTTGATGTAAAGAAGCTCAATTGCGACCTCTATTCAATATCTGCACATAAGTTTCACGGACCTAAAGGTATAGGCGCGCTTTATGTAAGGAAGGGATCAAGGATGAGGCCGATGATTTTCGGGGGTCATCAGGAGAAGGGGAGACGCCCCGGAACTGAAAATATTCCAGGAATTGTCGGGATGGGTATGGCGGCCGAGCTTGCCATGAATCATCTAAAAGATATGGCCGGTGTTGCAAAACTCCGGGACAAACTTCAGGAAAATATTCTCAAAACTATTAAGACTTCAACAGTAAACGGACTTAATGCGCCGCGTACTCCTAATACACTTAATGTTTCGTTTGAATTCATTGAGGGAGAGTCTATTCTTCTCTATCTCGACAAACAGGGAGTTTATATCTCAACCGGTTCTGCATGTTCAAGCGGTTCACTGGAGCCGTCTCATGTTCTTCGGGGAATGAATCTTCCTTTCTCGAAGATTCACGGATCGATAAGATTCAGTCTCAGCAGATATACAACAGAGGATGAGATTGATTATACGCTAAGTGTTCTTCCCGATGTAATAAATACTCTTCTCACTATCTCCCCGTTCTGGGATAACGAGAAGCAGGAAGGAAAAATTCCGGAGTAGAATAATTTATGAACATAAAGGGACAATTCTCCATACTTGCGCTGTTTCTTCATATTCTGCTTATTGCAGTTTCTATCGGCGCTTACAGGGGAATGTCGCCTATGTTCATCTCCGGAGAGATAACTTCCGGAGATCTGCTTTTTTACATCACTGTTCCGCTTTATGTTCTTTTTACACTCTACGCGGTTATTTCGCCATTTGTAAGTATTAAAAATATTTATATCGATGATTCTACAATTGTTTATAAATACCTTCTGTTCAGAAAGAGTTATCATGTAAAAGATGTTGAAGGTTATTTTACTATGGAGCTTCCGTCAAAAGATACAACCTACGAGACAATTTATCCCGTAAGCCGCAACAGAATACTCTCTCCAATATCATCGTTTTATCTGTCTAATTATGACGAAGTGAAAGAACAGATTCCGTTCCGGTTTATCGGCAGGGTGAAGTTTTCATGGAAGAATTATATGCTGGTTCTGCTTTTTAAAAATTATAACGAGCTGGATCTGTAAGCTGTCTGAATTAGGATTTTCAGGATTAAAAGATTTCATGAAATTGCGGGCACGTAGGCATGAGGCCTGTAGGCTCGTAGCGCGCTACGAGCCTACAGGCCTCATGCCTACGTGTGTCTGCGGTTTTATAATCTAATAATCATATAAATCAAATTCAGACTTTAAGTTTCTGAACATCTTCAATTGTAAATCCGGTAATCTCTGCTATTTTTTCCGGCAATATATTCCTGCTCAATAAGTCCATAGCTGTTTCCAGAGCTTTCTGATTTAACTCTTCCTGTATTGCTCTCCGTTTGCTTTCACGAGCCAGCTGTTCGCTGTATGCTTCTAAAGATGATTTTATCATTTTTACTACCTCATGGCCGGTATATATACTTCGAAAATACTTTTATCAACAAGGCTACCTGCGTCAACCGGCGCTGTCTACTTTTTTTCGTCATTATCAAGCATCATTGGAAAACCTGAATCAGGTTTTTTTACCTTATTGATATTGTTGAGGAAAATCAATAAAATCTTGACTAATAAGTTTATAATTGTTATTAATATAACTTGAATAGAGAAGGATGAAAAATATGAATATAACAATAGAACTTCCCGAGAGCTATAAACTTTATTTTGGTGATTCAGATATTGAATGTGAACTGAAAAAAAACAGTGCTCTCATTTTATACAAACAAGGAAAAATTTCTTTATCAAAGGCTTCTGAACTTTCAGAAATGGATATCTATGATTTTACCGCGGAATGTAAAAAAAATCAAATCCCTGTATTGGAATATTCTACAGAGGAAATTGACCGTGAGTTAGAAAACATTCGAAAAAGAGTCTGATGCTTTTAATTGCAGACAGTTCATCTTTGATTACCTTATCTGTAGCTGAGTCTTTACATTTGCTGGAGCTTCTTTATGGGGAAGTTAAAGTCCCGCTCTCTGTATACAATGAAGTAACGTCAGAGAACAAACCTGAATCGGCTGTTCTGCATGAATACTTGAAAGACAGGACCATAAAAGTTTCATCAGATGAAATAGTCATTAAGGACTTTTCTCTTGGGGCTGGAGAGATAGAAGCAATGATTTTATATAAACGTTTAAAGGCTGATCTTCTTTTAATTGATGACAAGAGAGCCCGAAAAATTGCCGGATTAAATGATATAAAAACCATAGGATCTCTTGGAGTACTGTTGGAAGCTAAAGAGAGAAAAATGATTCATGAAATAAGACCGGCATTGTTAAAAATATATAAATCTGATATTTATTTATCAGCTGAATTGTATAATTATGTGTTGATCAAGTCCGGAGAAAAACCGGTTTTTTAATTCTATATTAATATCGAATTAAAAAATCGGCTAAATCCCTTCCCCATCTCATCATGGGGAAGGTGCCCGACAGGGCGGATGGGGAGGGCTGATGCGGCGGGACTTGCCCTACTTCCAGTGAATCACAGACTCCCTCTTTGGAACCCGATAGTATTTGAACAAAGGATATCCTGCAAGCATGGTGCCGAACAGAGCATCGCCTTCAGGCAGTGCAAGTTTTTCTCTCAGCGGTTTCCACTCCATTGCGCACCATGTAACGAAACCTCCCCAGCAGCATCCGAGTCCGATTGACGGGGCTGCAAGTTCAAGGTGTGAGAGCGCGATTGTACATGCCTGAGACGCCATGGGATTTGCTTTCTTTCCGTGAGCGATTACAATTGACGGAGCACTGTGAGTTACAGTGTCTATCCCCATGTCCCAGGCTTTTGTTATCATGTCAAAATGAAACATCTTCCCCAGGTCGGGTTTATCTTCGAGAGTTTTTTTCATCCAGTCGATTACAACAGATGCAATCTCTTTTACTCCATCTTTATCGCTGATTACGGTCCATTCAACCGGACGTGAATTGTGACCTGATGGTGCGTATGAAGCCATCTTTATCAGCTGATTCAGTTTGTCTTTTTCAACAGGTGCTTTTTTGAATTTTCTAACTGATCGTCTTGCTTTCATGTAGTGTTCCATCGCTTCCTGTCCGGGATTTAAATCCGGATTAAGCTCTTCGCAATCTTCAGCTTTCATTGTGCTGAGGTTGAATGCGCCAGTGGGGCATACTGCTACGCAATGTCCGCAGTTGATGCAGAATTTTTCCGCACCTCTTACAGGCTCCGGAAAATCTTCGTTCGTTTTCATTGCTATTATCTGCATAGGGCATTCCATAACGCAGAGTCTGTCTCTTCTGCATTTGCTTTCGTCTATTGTAAAAAGCGCCATCTGTTTTCTCCTGAATATCATGTTTGTAAATCCGGATTTTGCCGGATTTAAGTATAGTCGTCTGATTTGATATTTGAAAATCTGATTGTCATTCTTGTGAATACACTCGTTAAACTCAGCGTAAGTGCGGGGATCCATTGCTTTAAAAGATCGGATTCCCTTTAATTTAGAAATGACAAGAGTATCAATCATCGGGTCAGAGCACTGTGCACAGTAAGTAAAGTATTATAGTTTTTATGTCCATTATAAAAAGATAACATCTCAAAAACCGGTAGAGCTGTTGATCTCCGTCGTGCCCCGGCGCGTCGGAAACATCTTTTAACTTCAGTTTATGAGCAATAACAGAAAAAGATATTGATAATAATTTCATTTTTAGTATCATTGTATATATACGGGGTAATTTTATGGCCTTCAGGGAGTTTAAATCTCTCAAAAAAAACAATTTTAGAGTTATCTGCATATTATCTGCTGCAATTATATTTTCATTTATTACAGGATGTACACTTGAAAAGAACAACAGTACCTATGCTGTTTCAGGTGTCGCTGATCTTTCCGGAAACGAATATAGCTCTAAAATTATAGATCTTAACGGTGAGTGGGAGTTTTATCCCGGAGTTCTGCTCACTCCTGCTGATTTTGCAAATCCTGACAAAAGGTTAAAGCCGCTATTCCTTCATGTTCCCGGTGACTGGAACAGAATTCAGGGAGATAGAGGCATTGGAACTTATCGATTAAAAGTTATGCTCCCTTCTGGAGGTATGCACTATTCGATAAAAATTAAATGGGTCAGATCCATATGTAAAGTGTGGGTTGATGATACCCTGCTTGCAGAGATAGGGAAGATAAAAATTCCAGTGCAGGATTCTATTCCCGAAGGGAACATGACAATAACCGATTTTACCTCTGACAGAAATGTTGTAGTTTTTACAGCACAGGTTGTTAATTTTCAGGACAGGCGCGGAGGTTTATGCTATCCCGTTTCCATTGGACCTCCGTCTGCAATCTATTCCGCTGAAATATTTGATACTTTTTTGAATAGTATTGTACTTGGCGCTCTTGCAATTGTAATAATATTTCATTTAACTATACATCTTTATTTCAGGAAGGCTTCATCAAATCTCTACATCTCCCTGATCTGCCTGATGGTGATGGTAAGGATTTTTGTTCTCTCAGATTCGTTTTTTATATTTTCTCTTGTTGAACCGCTAGGCTACAGGCTTATGATCAAAGCTGAATTTATATCCTTTTTACTTGTTTTTATCTTCTTTCTTAGATTTTTCGTGAAACTCTACTACGCCGGAATCAGCAGCAGAATATACCGGTTTCTATTATATTTTGGTCTGTCGTCACTGATTTATGTAATCGCAGCTCCTGTGTATTACATAAAATCAGCGCTTCCGCTATTTCAGATTTATATTCTTCTTGTGGCAATTTATGTGATAACCGGGCCTGTTTTTTCTGCAGTTAAAAAAAAGATGAAGGGGGCCATGATCTATTTTGTAATCATGATCATTGCTTTTTTTGCTTTTATAAATGATATAGTATATTTTCTTACTAGTATGGGACCGGGGAGTCTGAGCCAGTATATGTTTTTTGTTTTTTTAGCCGGGCATTTCTTTATAATAGCGATGTATTTTTCTGAAATTTTCCAGAAGAATGTCACTCTCATTGAAGAAATTGGTGTTGAGAAGAAAATAGTCACCAATCTAAGTTATATATCCTCCACTGATTCATTGACAGAGCTTCATAACAGACGCTTTTTCGATTCAGTACTGCATACCGTGACAAAAGAATATAAACATGGTGAGTCGCTCTGGCTTATTATGTTTGATATAGATTTTTTCAAAAAGGTTAATGATGAATTAGGGCATAATATGGGGGATGTTGTTCTTAAAGAGTTTTCAGCAGTTGTGAAAAAGCTCATAAGGACAAGGGATATTCTTGCCAGATGGGGCGGCGAGGAGTTCTGTATTATTGTCGCAGAGATGGATTTGAAGCATATTGAACAGTTTACCGAGAGGATAAGAGATTCAATTGAGAAATATAATTTTTCAATTGATAGAACAGTTACAGCCAGTTTTGGAATAGCCCGGTATAAATATGGAGAAACAGCAGAAGAGTTTGTCCGCAGAGCGGATAGTGCTCTTTATGAGGCTAAAAATACAGGGAGAAACAGGGTTGTTGTAGATTCAGGCTCTGACCCTGTAAGTTGAGTTCTATTTTTAAATAGTCCCCCATTTTCAGGCACAGCGCGAAGCGCTGTGCTCTTAAAATTTCACTGAACAAAAATAAAATAATATTTGATTAATTATCCTTTAATAAAAAATATTGAAATAACGCATTTATAAATACGAGGAAAGAGTAATGTTCAATAGAGAAATTGAGTCCATGCCTGTTGAAAAAATGAAGGAGCTTCAGCTCGAAAGACTGAAGTGGTCCATAAAGCATGCATATGATAATGTCCCATTCTATAAGAAGAAATTCGAAGCGGCAGGTTTTCATCCGGATCAGTTAAAATCTCTCGATGATATGAAAAGAGTCCCGTTTCTTACCAAGCAGGATATGAGAGACAACTATCCTTACGGATTATTTGCTGTTCCGCTTAGCAAAGTGGTCCGCGTTCACGCATCCTCAGGGACTACCGGTAATGCCACTGTTGTAGGTTATACCAAAAATGATGTTAATGTTTTTGCCGAGGTTGTGGCAAGAAGTCTTGTTTCTTATGGCGTTTCCGAGAATGATGTTGTTCAGATTGCTTATGGTTACGGTTTGTTTACTGGAGGTCTGGGGCTTCATTACGGTTCGGAGAAACTTGGAGCACTCACAGTTCCTATGTCTGGAGGGAATACTCCAAGGCAGCTTATGCTTATGCAGGATTTCGGAACCACTGTATTCTGTTCAACTCCATCTTACGCTTTAAATGTCGCGGATTTTATCGAGAAGAATATGCCCGATTTCAAGATTGAATCGACTAAACTCAGAATCGGAGTATTCGGTGCCGAGCCCTGGACAGAGGAGATGAGATCTGAAATTGAGAGCAGGCTTAAGATCGATGCTTACGATATATACGGATTGAGCGAGGTTATCGGGCCTGGTGTATCCGCTGAGTGTAAAGAGAAGAAGGGACTTCATGTTTTTGAAGACCATTTCTATGTTGAAATTATCGATCCTGATACAGGGGAGATTCTTCCCGAAGGAGAGAAGGGCGAGATCGTTTACACCTCTCTCACTAAAGAGGCTTTCCCCGGAATAAGATACAGGTCGAGAGATATTACTAGACTGTACCATGATAACTGCAGCTGCGGACGGACCCTTGTGAAGATGGATAAGGTCTCCGGAAGATCTGACGACATGCTTATTATCAGAGGAGTGAATGTCTTCCCCAGCCAGATTGAAGCGGTGCTCATGGGATTTGAAGGTACAGAGCCTCACTACCAGATCGTTGTTGACAGGAAAGGTTCAATGGACGATATTGAGGTGATGGTTGAAGTGAATGAAAAGATATTCTCTGATGAAATTAAAGTTATGAATAACCTCTCGAAAAATATAGCTGACCGTTTCAGAAGTTCACTTGGAATATCTGCGAAGATTACACTTGTTGAGCCTCAGACAATTCCAAGAAGTGAAGGGAAAGCTGTGAGAGTAGTTGATAAAAGAAAAGGAGAAGCCGAATGAATGTAACCCAGCTTTCAGCTTTTGTAACGAATAAACCGGGACATCTTCAGAAGGTGCTTAAAGTTTTAGCAGATGAGAATATTAATATTATTACTCTGACTATTGCTGAGACTCTGGATTTTGGAATACTCCGGATGATAGTTAATGATCCCGATAAGGGATATAAAGTTTTAAAAGAAAATAATATCACATCGTCAGTGACAGATGTTCTTGCACTGGAGATTGATGATACGCCCGGATCGCTTTATAATGCGCTTGATGTATTTGCAAAGATGAATCTCAACATTGAGTATATGTATGCATTTACCGAGAAGCGCGACGGCAAGGCTGTAATGATATTCCGGTTCGAGGATATCGAGGCAGCAAAAGGTGCGCTTACAGACAAGGGATATAATATCGTGAGAAAGATTGATATAATTGGAGATAATAAATGACTTCAAAAGTAATGTTGGGAAATGAAGCAATTGCCCGCGGTGCCTGGGAGGCGGGATGCAGAGTAGCTGCAGGTTATCCTGGTACACCGAGTACTGAAATACTTGAAACAATTGCCAGAGATTATAGAGATATAAAAGCTCAGTGGTCTCCTAATGAAAAGGTTGCACTTGAAGTTGTTGCCGGTGCATCTATAGCCGGCGCAAGGTCACTTGCTACCATGAAACATGTTGGTCTTAATGTTGCTGCGGATCCGCTTTTTACTTTTTCTTATACGGGTGTAAATGGCGGTATGGTTATCATCAATGCCGATGATCCCGGTGCGTGGAGTTCACAGAACGAACAGGATAACAGACATATGGCCCGTGCTGCAAAGCTCCCCATGCTGGAGCCTTCAGGTCCGGCAGAGGCTAAGGAGTTTACGAAACTCGCGTTTGAAATTTCAGAAAAATTTGACAGACCTGTTCTTGTTAGAATAACAACACGTATAGCTCACTCTCAGGCGCCTGTTAAACTTGGTGAGAGAAATGAAGTCCCTCTTAAAGACTTTGTGAGAGACCCGAAAAAGTATGTAATGATACCTGCTCACGCAAGACCGAGACACGTTTTTATTGAGCAGCAGATGCTGAAGCTTAACGATTATTCCAGCGATTCAGGGCTTAACCGTATCGAATGGGGGAATAAAAAACGCGGAATTATTACTAACGGTGTTGCATATCAGTATGTAAAAGAGACATGTCCAGATGATTCGGTTCTTAAAATAGGGATGGTTTGGCCTCTCCCTGACAGACTTATTAAAGAATTTGCAGCTGGTGTTGAAGAGCTGTATGTCGTTGAAGAGCTCGATCCGTTTATCGAAGATTATGTTAAGGCGCTTGGAATAAAAGTTACAGGTAAAGAGATTATACCTATCTGCGGAGAGTTGACACCGGAAATTGTTGATCTCGCACTGAATAAAAAAGATGCGGTTAAAGCTGTTCCTGCATATACCGGAGATGTTCCAGGCCGTCCTCCCGGACTCTGCAAGGGATGTCCTCACGCATTTGTATTTAATATTCTGAAGAAGCATGACTATGTTGTCAATGGCGATATTGGATGCTACACTCTTGGAGTTCTCCCGCCATATTCTGCAATGCATTCACAGGGATGTATGGGCGCGAGTATAGGGATGCACCTCGGTTTTGAAAAAGCAAGAGGCGATGAGATGGCGCGCAATTCTGTTGCGGTTATCGGAGACTCGACATTTATGCATTCAGGAATAACAGGACTGATGGATCTTGTTTACAACAAAGGTACAGGGACAGTTCTGATTCTTGATAACAGAATTACCGCAATGACCGGACATCAGGAGAATCCTGCAACCGGTTCAACTCTTATGGGTGAGCCGACTTATGAACTTAACCTTGAGATGATGGTTAAGGCGTGCGGAGTTAAACGTGTATTTGTTGTTGATCCGCGTAATGTTGAAGAGCTTGAAAAAGTGATAGTTGAAGAGGTGGGCACACGTGAACCTTCAGTTATTATTGCCAGACGTGACTGTATTCTGATTAAGCGAGGATAAAATGAAAAACGTAATATTCGCAGGTGTAGGCGGTCAGGGAGTTATCCTTGCAAGTAAAGTACTCATGGAAGTTGTTACAAAAAAGGGCTACGACGTCAAGGAGTCCGAGGTTCACGGTATGGCTCAAAGGGGCGGCAGTGTTGACTGTCACGTGCGTTACGGCAAAGAGGTTTTCTCTCCGCTTATTCCGAAAGGGGGAGCTGATTATGTTATAAGTCTTGAGCTCCTTGAGTCAATGAGGAAACTTGAGTATCTGAATAAAGACGCAGTGCTTATTGTCAACAGAGAACAGATCAATCCTGCTCCGGTTGAGATAGGTGTAATGAAGTATCCCGCAGATATTGAAGCATGGCTGAAAGAAAACTTTAAATCGACTGTTGTTGTTGATACAACTGAAGCGCTGAAAGAAGCCGGAACAAAGAAAGCGCTGAATATTGTTATGGTCGGATGTCTGTCGAAGTATCTTGAGTTTGATGTCAGCGAATGGGAGGATGCGATAAAGCTTCTTGTTAAGGAGAAGTTTATCGAGCAGAATCTTAAGGCTTTTCATCTGGGGAGAGAGCTTATTCAGTAGTATTGTGATTTACGATTTAGTAATTTCAAAAGCGGGTACCGAGCATTCGGATGTTCTGTACCCGCTTTTTTATCAGAGCCCGCAGTGTGTTATAACAAATAATTGCTATTTTCTATTGACAAAAACAGCATATGTAAAAAGCGTTAATTATGAAAATAATACAGAGATTAAAAGATTTCGATTATAGAAGCTTTTTGAAAAAAGCCGGTAAGTTTGCACTGATTTTCCATATAATATTTATTATATTTATTGCAGCGACGGCCTTTCTTTATATTTTTATAAATCCGCCATTTACTACGCTGCAGGCTTACAGATATGTATTTAACGGGTATAAAACAAAGAAGCATTATGACATTCCGATAAAATCAATTTCCAGAAAATATCAGAGACTTGTTGTCTCTACAGAAGATCCGAATTTCTACAGGCATTACGGTATAGATCCTGAAGCTATTATGGGCGCAATTCATGTAAACATGAAATACGGGAAGAAGATTTCAGGCGCCAGTACTATTACCCAGCAGTTAACCAGAACACTTTTTCTATTTCCGGATAAACTCTACCTGAGAAAATATCTTGAAACTGTAGCTGCCATAACCATCGATGCTATCATGCCGAAGAAGAGAATACTTGAACTGTATTTCAACAATGCGGAGTGGGGACGGGGCATATACGGGATTCAAAGTGCTTCATATTATTACTATGGTCAGTCACTAAATCGGCTGTCGGAGGATCAGGTTCTGCGTCTTATAACGCTTTTACCATCTCCCTGTAAATATTCCCCTGAAACTTTTGTTAAAAGAAAACGGCTTAATACACGATACAATAATCTTAATGAACAGCTGAATGCAATGCAGACTGCAAAGTAGAACCTCAAGGATTCTGCTTTACAGTCTCTTTACTTAGACTAAAAACGGCAGATAGCGTTTACTTCGGCTAAAGTATTCCGTATAAGCTTCACCGTACTGCTGTTCAAGATACTCCTCTTCACACCTGACCTGAAACTCCATCATTATGAAAAATGCAAGAAACCAGAATGAAAAAAGCGGAGTGGTGATAATAATCCATACTCCGGCACAGAGCATATAGAGTCCAGTGTATGTGGGATTTCTGATATAACTGTAAATTCCATCTGTCACCAGGCCCGGCTTTGCAGACTCGTCTATGCCGACCCTCCATGATTTTCCGATAGTCACCTGTGCGATCCTGCAGAGCGAGAGACCGGCTACACCTGTCAGAAATCCGATGATGTCGTTCATGTAATAGTTAACTGTTATCATGGGGCTTGTAACTAAGGCATATCCGTAGAAAAAAATGTGTGCGGGTATAATCAGAACAATAGTTGCTGTCATGCTCTTCTCGAGAAAACTGAAATATTTCTGAACCGGTTTTTTTGACTTAAATATGACGTTGGCATCGACACTTTCAGTTTTAAGCAAATCTCTTCTTTTTATATACCATAAAATTACATAGCCTGCAAAAAGCAGGGTGGTTAAAATCCCTTTTTGAATATGCATAATACAACTCTCCATTCTTAATTGTTTTAATAACAACGGTAACTCGCTGCCGTTGTTTTTTTTTAAATTATATATCAGAGTGTAATGCAATGGAATTGCAAATCTAAGGTTTTGCAGCGAGACAGGCCGGACAGATCCCTTTTATTATTACTTCAATCTTTCGGATCTGATATTTATCAGCAGCGGGTGTTCTTACAATGTCATAGGGGAAATCTTCAGTGCAGTCAATCTTTTCGCACTTTTCACAATAGAAGTGCGGATGAAAATCTGAATGACCTTCGGGTGTGCATCCGTCATCGCAGAGAGCATAGATTGTCCCCCTGTTGACCAGTTCAACGGAGTGAGCAATTCCGTTCTTTACGAAGATCTGCAGTGTTCTGTATATTGTAATTCTGTCCGAGTCGATCAGAATATGCTCCATCTCATTAAGGCTTACACCTTCTTCGTGGAGCGTCATCTGCTCAAGAACAAGCATCCTCATTGGAGTAGGCTTTATATTATGCTGTTTAAGTTTCTGTATTATTTGATTTATCATTCTGTGTCTATGCCGGTACAAGTATTCTAAATTATTATTTAACTATTTGCATATCTATTCCCATCGGTGTATGAGCAGTTTAATGTCTTTATCTCAACTGTTTTACTTCAACGCTGACTTCTCCATTTCCGCTCCGTACCCATAACTCGTCATGATCTATTGTTATCTGCAGATCCATATTTCTCTCCGCCAAAAGTGCCAGAGCTTTACACGATTCTGAATCTATGCTGTATATCTTAAGATTCTTTGCCTTTGCTATCTTTGATTCTACAGAATCAAGCCAGAGTTTTGGTTTGGAGCTATAAGTATAAATTACAACTTCATCGGCTCGTCCGCAGGCCTTGAGTATCCTTCTCTCATCGGGCTGACCAACCTCTACCCATAGAGAGATCGCCCCGGTAAGATCTTTCAGCCAGAGATCTGGCTCTTCTGCATCGGACATCCCTGCTGCAGGCGCGAGCTGTTCATCGGCGTTCAGAGCAAAGGCGAGTATCCGCATCATCATCCGTTCTGTAGTTTCAGATGGATGACAGGCGAGTGTAAGCTGATGGTCCGAGTAGTAGTCCCGTTCAGTATCCGCTATGGATAAGTTCGCTTTATATATTGTTGAGTTTTTAGCCATCTGTTTCCTCTGTTTTTAATTTAAACCGGTTTTATAGGTCTGATTTTTTTATAAGATTGTGTCAGAATATCAACGGCATGTTTTCCTGTGAAGAAATAAATAAACAGTGTGGATTGTTTTTGTGTTTGAGGCTCTGGCCCCTTATTCTGAAAAATAAGGGGTCAGAGCCTCAAACACAAAATTACATAAAACAGCTAAACATTTGTTGACATATAAAATATTTAAATTAAAGATATCACCGGATAAACAAAAAGTTTTATGAATTGGACACTATAATGATAAATATAGACAGAATCAGGCGCAGTGATCTCCCGGAACTTGCAGTATTATTCCGTGAGTTAACCGGAAATGAACAGAATACAGTGAATCTTGAAAAAAACTTTGTTCATATAGAACAGAATGATGATTATATAATCCTCGGCGCATATGCCGGTGGTGAACTTACCGGCTCACTCATGGGGATTATCTGTCTCGATTTTGTTGACGAATGCCGTCCTTTTATGCTGATTGAAAATGTCATAGTTTCAGAGAAATTCCGCGGGCAGGGGATAGGGAGAGAGTTAATGGCAAATATAGAGGGCATTGCCGTAGAAAGAGACTGTTCTTATATAATATTTGTTTCCGGATCGAAAAGAATTGAAGCTCATAAATTTTATGAGTCCATAGGATATAATCCGGGTGAAGCAAAAGGTTTTAAAAAAATATTAAAGTAAAATATGCAGTGCAGTAAAATTATACATTTGGATATGGATGCGTTCTACGCAGCTATTGAGCAGAGGGATAATCCATCTCTCCGGGGTAAGCCTGTTATTGTCGGTGGAGATCCGGACAGGAGAGGTGTGGTTTCAACGTGTTCGTATGAGGCGCGGAAGTATGGTGTTCATTCTGCTATGGCTTCGAAAACAGCCATGAGGCTTTGTCCACATGCGGTTTTTGTCTACCCCAGATTTGATGCCTATAAAGAGGCATCGCGGCAGTTTATGAATATCTGCGCCGATTATACCGATCTGATCGAACCACTCTCGCTCGATGAAGCCTTTCTTGATGTGACTGAAAACAAAAAGAACATGGCATCTGCAACAATGATCGCTCAGGAGATCCGGAAGAGAATTTTTACTGAAACGGGGCTTACTGCATCTGCGGGAGTTTCGTACAATAAGTTTCTGGCCAAGACTGCATCTGAAATAAATAAACCGAACGGCATTGCGCTGATAAAACCTGGTGATGCTGATAAATTTCTGGAAAATCTCCCAATCGGAAAATTTTTTGGAGTCGGGAAGGTCAGTGAAAAGAGGATGATTGCTCTTGGGATAAATAACGGCTCTGATCTGAAAAAAGCAGATCTTGAAAGGCTGATAAAACATTTCGGCAAAGCGGGGAGATTTTACTACGATATTGTCCGCGGAATTGACAACCGGCCGGTTACACCATACCGCGAGCGGAAATCATATGGACGTGAAATTACTCTTGATGAGGATATACTCGACCTGGACATGATACACTCTATCCTGCGGGAGATTGCCGTAGAGCTTGAAGCTGCATATAAAAGAAAATGCCTGAAGGGGAGAACAATCACTCTCAAGGTGAAGTATTTCGATTTTCAGCTCTGTACCAGAAGTACAACTGTTGATGATCCGGCTGATTCGGCCGATGTTATTATGGATGAGATCCTCAGACTTTTGAAATACACTGAAGCCGGGAATAAAAAAGTAAGGCTCCTGGGTATATCTCTCTCTAACTTTGAGAATGAAGATGATCAGTGCAGAGAGAGACAACTGCTGTTTCAGTTTTAATGCTACGGATTGTAAAATTTCTCAGTTCTTTTGACAAACTCACCGGCAATATTTTTTAAAGAGTCCGGATTTGCAGTAGTTCTTTTGAATGAAAGAATTACATTGCCTGATGCTGTATCAAGAAGCTTCAATTCAATTATATACACTGTTCCGGTTACACGTTTTGCCAGATACTGATCCTCGCCTGTATCTCCAAGTGTTTTCATCTCGGTCTGTTTTGATTTTGTAAGAGTTCCGAATACGACAAAATCCGCGTTTATAGTTTTACCGTCGGGCAGTGCGCATTTAATGTCTCCGCATTCAGTAAAAGATTTTATGTTCTTCCCGTAATTTATCCCGTCAGTCTGGACCCCGATTCTCTGTTCAAGAGTATCATGAACAGGCGATGATTTTGACTCTTCACAGTCTGTAAGTTTTAATGCTGTAATAAGTGTTTTGTAGCCCGATGCTGCGGGCTTTTCCTTTTTCTTTTTTAATCTGATTTTATCGGCATTGTCCTCTGCGTATACTATTGTTTTCTGGAATTGTTCGTATTGCGGGGCAGATATTATTAGAGTATATTTAGTAGCTATTTGAAGAACTGTCCCAGTGAATCCGTCTGAATAAACTGGGCTGCTAATTAAATCAGCTGAACCTGAGGCTTTGTACTCAGCTGAAGCCCCCTCTACTGGAGTGCCATCTGAATCGTCAGCTATTTCTGCAGTGTAAAAGAATACCGGGAGAGGTTTATAAGAAATTTCGCTGTTGGTAAAAACACTCTGTTTTTTACCCTCTCTGAAGTTTAAGTATGCTTCTTTTCCAGAGGGTGATACAAACATAGGATACTTCTCATTCCGGAATGTATTTGCTGAAACAATATTTTTAATATCGGATGCTTCGAATGAATCTCCGTTTTTTTTCAGACGGGCGCCGTAAATGTCGAATCCCCCCATCCCTTCGCGTCCGTTAGAAGAAAAGTACATGGTTGTGCCGTCGGGATGTACCCATGCTGATATCTCATCAAGTGGAGTATTGATACCCGGAAGCTTGTAGGCTCTGACCCAATCCCCCTTATTATCTCTGTGTGAAATGTATAAATCGTAGTCTGTGCCATCTGATGATGAGAATAGAACTGTATTGCCGTCGATAAAGTTGGGGTAGTGGTTGAATTTTCCGGGATTAAGCTCTTTCGGATCAAACCATGATGACCACTTTTTCTTTTCCGGAATGTATTGCCTTATGTATATCTTTGATGAGTCATCCGATCCGGTACTGATCAGTGCCTCTCTTCCGTCACCGGATAGAGAGATGAAGTTTATCGATCCGGCGGGGATCCCTGTCATAAATTCGGGATAGTCTACTGCAGGTTCGACAGAGTTATTATTTATATTAAACAGTGAATGGCTATAATTTGCAGTATTATAAAGTGCAAATAGATTCTTTGCCGGAATATATGATTTAATAAGAGAGTCTTCTCCCCATAACGTTTTTTTTGCTCCTGATGGATAGCCGCGCGTGATTGATGATTTTTTATAAAGATCCTGTTTGTATTTTAAGAGAGTGATATCCTGTGGACTGATCTCATTTTTGTATTCCTTTATAAATGCATCTGTCTGGTAAGCCGCGCTCTTGAATTTTCCCGAGGATGCGGCAGCTAATATTTTCAGATATGCCACTTCACTGTTTTTTTCAAAGGAGAGATACTGTTCGCAGTATTTTTCGGTCTGTTCAAAATTTTCAATAGTAAATGTAAGATTGATAATACGCTTCAGATTTACCAGATCATCAGGCTTTCTCGCAATGATCGATTTTAAAACTGCAATATCCGTTTCTGCATCTTTATATCCATAACGGTCTGTCGTTATTAGAGCCCCCTCACCATAAAAAGGTATAAGGAGAAGCATCAATGCTGTTGTAATTTTTAGAAACATATTTCAAGCCCCGCCCAGAAAAATGCAGCAGGAACGTCCGTTTGCTTTTCCGGATTACTGCTGCTGTAAGGTTTTTTGTCGTCAAAAACAGGAAAAAGATAGGTGTCATTTTTAATAGCTTCATCGTCAGCTTCGTCGTATCCTTTCACATAGTAGACGTTCCACATCTCTACATAGAATCGTATATTGTCTCTGGTGTAAGTCAGTTTAACATCAAGCCTGTGGTGTGCAGGATATCTTTTTGAATTGTAACTTCCGTATTGAGGGTCGTATTCACCATCACCGTCTGGAGTTGATCCGGTAATCGGGGTGTACGGCATTGAAGTGTAATAATGCCAGATGGCCGAAGGTGTCCATCTCCCTTTGTGTGTAAGGACAGCTGCTTTAAATATATGAGTCTGATCGTAGTCAGATTTGTATTCTTCGTCTCCGTCACTCATCCTTGCCCTGGAAAGAGAATAACTTGTCCATCCGTATACGGGGCCCCAATTTCCTTTGATAAAACATTCAGCTCCGTAGGAATGACCGCTTCTGTCCTTTGAGTATGGATTTATCTGTGAGAGCCGCTGAAGTTCGGTACTGGAAATATTTCCGAAATTACCGGAAAAGAGATCTTCGTATTTCGCGTAGTATGTCTCGATCTGCCCTGTTAAATCTTCTGTAAGTCTTTTTTCAAAACCGAGTACTCCGTTGTGTGATGTGCTCTCATTCAGACTGTCGTTGATGTCGCCGAGGTAATAGTACATGTCGGGCTGTGCGTGATAAGTCCCACCTCCGGCATATATTTTCATATTCTGATTTGTGACATGCCATGAGGCCATGCCGCGGTATGAAACTGAATGACTCGATAGAGGACCGTAGTATTTATAACGTGCTCCTAAATTCAGGCGGAGGGGATGAAGGTTTACACCGGTTTCATTAAATATGGAAAATGTTTTCCCTTCAATGGGGAACGATGCCGATGTGGTACCAGCCGTATAGTCAGAGATGTCGTAATCGACAAGATCGGAAAGATCGATGTTGCCTGATACTCCGTCTTTATGAAGTATATATTCGTATCCTGTCTTAATTTCAAAAATAGATACATCAGCGGAGAGAGTCTGCATCACTCTGTACATGAGTGGTGTATAAGCAACATCCAGTGAGTCATCATCTTCTTTTTCGAAAAAGTAATGATTTGTGCGGTTGCGTAAAAAAGATGTTTCAAGGAAGAGCTGTCTGCTGATGAGATACTGCCATTTGAGTGATTCGGCGTGATACTCATTTCTTGCTTCAAGTTTATCAGTTGAGATATAGTCATCTGAACCGATTGTGGTGAAGTACAGCCTGTGTTTTGAAAACAGATTATATTTCAGTTTGAGATAATGATCCTGAAAATAATATCTGTTTGAACTCTCAATCGCCGCCGCGTCGGCAGCCCAGTCTATATAAGTTCGCCGCCCTGCAAAGAGAAGTGAAAAATCAGGTATAGGCGCTGCTTCGCAGTAAAATGTAGGGAAGATCGGGATAATCGGATTAAGTATAATTTTGCCATGAACACCCGGATTCTCAACCTCTTTTGTTTTCACCTGAATGATGCTCCCGAGACTATCGTCATATGTCATGGGGTAGGGGCCTTTGAGTATCGCTGCTTTATCAATTATCGTCTCATTTATTGATGATATGAGCGGGACGATTGGCGGGATGTAGTGGTACGGGTAATCGACAGGTATGTCATCGATATATGTTTTGTCGTATATCGGATTCAATCCCCTGATAAACGGAACAGTACCAATGGAGAATGAACTCCCCACTCCCGGGAGAGACTGAAGCAGGTGGAGAGAGTCCCCTGCTCCGCTCATGGGCATATACTTTATATCGTCCGAAGATATTGACTGGCTTCCAGAACGGCTGATATTCTTTTTGTACGAGTTCTTAACCGGTGTGAGTATGTCCACTGTTTTTGAAAGTTCAATATTTATAACAAATTTTCTTTTTACACGGATTTTTATCGTGTTGTTTCCGTATAGCGGGTGAGCTGTATGAAGTGTATAATGCCCGGCTGGAATATCCTCAAAACTAAATGATCCGTCGGAAGATGTTTTTTGAATTGTCTTTAACTCTTCAATTGCAACGGATATATCCGGAACAGGCTTTCCTGTTGCGCTGTCGGTTATTCTCCCCGAGACCGGGAATGCATAAAGCCCCGTTGCTGATAAAAATATCAGAGATGCAAATATAATTTTTTTCACTCCGCTCCATCCGCTCTGAAACTGATTTTAATATCTGCTGATGATTCCCCCGGGATCCCGGCAAGATATGATGGTTCAAGCTTTATCTGTTTAAGTATATCCTCTGCAATCGGATCGAGTGACAGTCCAGCGGATAAAACTTTTTCAGATGATAAAATTTTTCCGCTGCTGCTGATCGTGACACGGAAGACCGTTGTCCCCTCTATGTCTGCTGTACTGTATATCTTATCCATTGTATTTAATGGAGGTATGGTCAGAATAAACGGTTTTTCTATCTCTATATATATCTTCAGATGTGATTCGATATTCGATCTGCTGTACTGCTCTGCTCTGTTCTCGTAGTTGAGTATAAGTGTCCGGGAGTTTCCGCCGATGCTGTCTGGAGTATTATTTTTCTCAAGCGGAACAGACGTGCATCCGGTCAGTACCAGAAAGTATATTATGTATGTTATAATAAAGTGAACAGAATATTTCACCAGTCTCTCCTTTTTTTTATATTAAAGGCAGTCTTAATAACTCTATCTTTATAGTGTCGAATAAGTGGCAGCCCTTAAAAAATATTGTCATCGCCGCATATGGAGATGACTATAGCGGTTAACGATTGAATCAGGTTTTGTCATTTCGAACGAATGTGAGAAATCTTAGATTTCTCAGTCGCTATCACTTCTTCGAAATGACAGAGTATGTACTATTTCATTCGTTAAATGCTATAGTACGCATTACTGAATCATTCAGTAATGTTGTTCCTGTATTCGGGAATTGAAAAAATTATTTCAATTCCGATTTGAGTCCCCATGAGCGAAGCATCGGTCTTTCTATTGTCCCCCGTATCGTCAGACTTGTATCGATTCCATGTTATAAACGGGGATACTTTTAAAACTACTGCGAGATCCCAGGGTTCATATTGAACTCCCATGCCGGCGGATAAACCAAAATCAACAGAGATTTTACGGTAAATTTTTATATCAACATCTGTGTTCAAATGGTTCTGATTGTAGCGATAGGTTCCGGCATAAATATCATATGTTAAAACGAACTCAACCGGACCGGATAATCCGAAACTGTTGAATCCGTAAAATCCTCCGAGAAAACCTGTCGCATCGACCTCAGTATCGTTATATGGAATCTCCAGATCTGTTTTCCTGATTCCCAGATAGAGCCATTTATATGATGTATCACCCGGATTGCTGAAGCGATATCCCAGTCTTGCGTCAATATTGCGAAGCGATGCATCTGCATCAAACTCATCTTCGGGTGTCGAAGCTTTCACAACATACTGATTTTCTGTTTTAATACCGGTATAACTGATATCCCCTTGGATCCAGTCGTAATAATATCCGCAGGAGATAGAGTATCCTTTGAGCGTTTTTAATAGATGGTCCCCACTGTTTGCTGAATCAGAGGTAAGGCCGTTTTCCCCTCCGTTTATTGCCGGATCGTGAGGAACAATATATGTTCCTCCACCGTAGGGCGCATAAAATGCTTTTATCACCGGACCATGATTGGGGGACGCATAAAGACAGGCCGGAATAATAAGAGCCATGAATAATATTGATTTAAATTTTTTTTTCATTATTATAATATATCTTTTGGTTGTAATAAATTTTTTTAATTTGTATATTTTCACATCCTTTATTTTTTTACAAGGCATTTTGCTTGACGGGATATTTTTTTACACTTTTATTGAGTTATAAACAATAATTTTTGTTTATGGGCAATCCGCAAAACTCCGTTTTGGGATCGCCGTGAGCTCTGCGGGGCTTATAAAGGGGCGACTCCATCTTGGATACTGTAAAGATTAGATTATTGAGACTATACTTATAACTAAGATTAAATCCGGAGAAAACAGATGAAACGGAAGAAACTCATCGATAAGAAATTGCAGCTTGGAACAACCTTTTCTGTTATACGTTTTTATTTTATTGCCTTCTTTATTATTTTAGCATTTCTAATAGCTCATACAGTGTTGACCGATAAAAAAATTACAGGTACAATTGTAAATCTTAATGGTGCAGTTGAAACGGAACAGAATATTGTTAATGCATTTATAAAATACTCAAATATGACCTCCAGTCCCGATCTTCAGCTTATGTCGGGGAAGATATCCGATGATCATAACAAAAGCATTAAGGTTATTGAAACTCATATCGCGGTTCTCAAGGGGCTGCTTAAATCCGGATTTATTGTGATTTCACTTATTGCGGTTTTTATGCTTATAATGGGGCTGGTTCTGTTTTATTTTCTTATACGCTTAACGCATACAATCTCAGGCCCGATATATGTTATGACTCAGCATATTCAGGATATAATTGACGGTAAGGAGCCATCGATCAGGGCTCTCCGTGATAATGACCAGCTTCAGGATTTCTACAGCAGATTTGTTGAGATGACTAAAAAGATTCAGGAAAAAGAGAAAGATTTCCGGCAGGGTTAGCCGGATGGATATGATCAATACTGTATCCGGTTTTTTAAGTGATGGTATCGCCGTTTTTGATAACACGGGATTTGTTACCGGATGGAATCCTTCAATGGAAAAATTAACAGGGATTACCATGGCGGATACATCAGGGCTGCAGATTTGGGATATACTCCGGCAGCTTCAGGATGAGGGTGATACTGATATTGCTGCGGAGTCGGAGAGGCTGGTAGCATCGCTCCTGAAATCTGATGTTTCTGCTGATAAGCGGGAGATTAAGATTTCGCTTAAATATTCAGATGGTCAGATTCACTGTCTCTCTATGAAATTTTTTATCAGCCGGAATGAAAATGAAATTTATATCTGTGCTGTATTTAAAGAGATTCCACAAAGTAATCCGGTCAAAGAGATCAAAGAACCGGGAGACGCTCTCCGGATATCCGAGGAGAAATTTTCCCGGTCATTTCACCTTGCCCCGATAAGTCTTACAATTACAACTCTCGCCAACGGAACTGTTATTGAAGTCAATGATGAGTTTTTAAGAAACACGGGGTACACCCGCGAAGAGGTTATCGGGAATACTGTTCTTGATATTAATATATGGGAAACGCCTGAATTAAGAGAACGGATTATATCTCCCGTCAGACGCGGCAGCGCGGTAAAAAATATGGAGATCGTTTTCAGACATAAAAACGGTGATCTCCATGATTATATTTTTTCCGCGGATCTTATCTCTGTAGACGGTGTCGATTGTATAATTTCAAACTTTTTTGACATTACCGAAAGGAAAAAACTTGAAGAGGCTCTCCGTATTTCCGAGGAGAAATTTTCTCGTTCGTTCCGTCTTGCTCCCATAAGCCTTAGTGTAACAACACTGGAGACAGGGAGGATCGTTGAAGTAAATGATGAATTTATAAGAAATACCGGCTACTGCCGCAAGGATATTGTCGGCAAAACCGTATACGACATAAATATATGGGAACCCCCCGGTGCGCGTGAGAGAAATATATCTCCGCTCAGGGACGGGAGAGCTGTGAAGAACATTGAGATTGTGTTCCGGCACAGTAACGGGGATCTTCATAACTATATATACTCCGCCGAGCCGATTCTGCTTGATGGTGTACACTGCATTATTTCAATATTCTTTGATATAACAGAGAAAAAGAAACTGGAGGATGCCCTTCGAATTTCAGAGGAGATGTATAAAACTATCTTTGAGTGTACCGGTTCGGCCATGGGAATTGTCAGGAACGACATGCTGACTCTTGTGAATAACGGTATGGTGACTCTCTCCGGATTCAGCAAAAAAGAGATGGAGGGGAGAATGACATGGCAGGATTTTGTCATCCCCGAGTATGTCCGGGAGATAAGAAAAAATGCGCGGGAGCTCGGTGCCGATGAGGCTTCGCTCATTAATCAGAGCGAATTTAAACTTAAAGTCAAGTCAGGCGAGATACGCGATGTATACTGTCTCACTGCACTCGGTCCGGATAACTCGCAGTATGTTGTTACTCTTATTGATATGACTGAGTATAATCATCTCCTGACGCAGATAAATGAAATCAGCAAGCGCGAACAGCAGCGAGTAGGGGAACTTCTTCACGATAACCTCATACAGTATCTCACAGGTATATCTCTTATAATACGGAGTCTGGAGATGAAGAAAGAGCGCGGCCGGGACATCGAGATCAAGGATATAAAAAAAATATACAGTCTCATAGGGGAATCTCTCACTCTGACAAAAAAGCTTCTGAAGGGTCTTTTTCTTGTCGAGATCGATTATGAGGGTCTTCCCAGCGCATTTAAAAATCTGGCAGCGTCGATAAGTGAGCTTTATGAAATTTCCTGCGTCTTTGAAGAGGAGTGCGAACCTGCTGATCTGGATGTTATGAAGGCCACGGAGCTTTATTATATTGTAAATGAAGCTGTTCATAATGCTGTAAAACATGGAGCAGCTGATCATATTGTAATAAGTCTGCGGGGAAGGGACGGCAAAACCGAGATTGAGGTGCTCGATAACGGCAGAGGATTTGAGGGGACCAACTTCAGAGACTCAAGCGGATTAGGGCTTAAGCTTATGAAGTTCAGGGCTAAACTCATCGGTGCAAAAATAAGAATCGGTAATAATCCTGATTCTTCAGGTGTGAGGATACTCTGCTCTTTACAGAAATGATCCAGAGAATGACAGTCTAAATTTGAGGTTTTAATATGCCCGGTTTTGCAAAAAAGAAAAAGTATTCCGTTATGATTGTTGAAGATCACTCCATTGTAAGGATGGGGCTCTGTATGCTCATATCGCAGCTTGATGATATGTGCATATGCCAGGAGGTTGACAGCGGAGATAAGGCGCTTGAGTATCTGAAGAATAATAAGGCTGATGTGATTATAGTCGATATTTCGCTCAACGATATGAACGGAATTGATCTTATAAAATATATCCGCCGTACGGATCAGAAAGTTCCCATACTTGTGCTCTCTGTTTTTGATGAAACTTTTTATGCTGAGCGGGCATTCGCTGCGGGAGCAACCGGATACATTATGAAGCAGGAGGCTTCGGATGTGATTGTTAAAGCGATCAGAACCGTTATTGCCGGAGAAATTTATGCAAGCGAGAAGATCCGGAATCAGCTGCTGAAAAAAGTTATCGGTAAAAATGACGAGATGACTGATACGAGAATTTCAACTCTTACAGATCGTGAACTTCAGGTTTTTGAACTTATCGGCAGCGGACATGAAACAAAGCAGATTGCGTCGATTCTCCGTCTCAGTATTAAAACTGTAGATACGTACCGCGAACATATAAAAGAAAAACTCAATCTTAAAAATGCCACTGAACTTATTCAGCACGCCTCGCAGTGGGAACTTACTCGCAGAAAATAATCATTCCTCGTAGGGGTACACCCTACAACAAAATTAGTAGTTACTCCGATCGAACAAATACTGAACAGCCCTATTGTCCGGAATTTCCTCATCTGCTATAATTATATCATCTGCCGGCTGATATTTGAATATCCATGCTGGATTGAGACTGTTTAACAGACTGTACGGTCGTTTTTGAAGTCTGACTTCGGTCGATTTTTTTATTATTAGAGATATTTTCCGGAAATGAATTTTGTACAGCTGTAAAAATTTATTACGGAAAACTGAACTTGCGAGCCCGGGCTGTTTAGAAATTTTACAAAATTTTAAAATAAAAGTGATCAATAATTATATTGTGTTTATTTTTATTACGTATTGTAAAAAAAAGTAATTTACTGAGAGTTAAAAAAGAAATGTTCTTGATTATCTAAGATTTACTCCGATGATAGGAAGTATATCTTAGCTTAGCTAATAGTTCAGGGGGAGATTATGGCACTTAATCCAGTTATCGATTCAAGAGATGTACGTTTTATACTTTTTGAAATGCTTAAAGTTGATCAGCTTAATAAATATCCGTTATTTGCGGATTTTGACAAGGATACCTTTGAAGAGGTTCTTACACTGGCTGAAAAAATTGCAGTAGGAAAAGTTTATCCTGTAAATCAGGAGGCTGATAAAGAACACGCGAAATATAATCCTGCAACCAAAGAGGTTACTATTCCTGAAGGTTTTAAGCAGGGGCTTGATGCTTATTATGAAGCCGGTTTTATCGGTATAGCCAATAGTGCGGAGATCGGAGGGATGGGGATGCCCGAGGCGATTTACTACGCCACCACGGATTTCTTTTCTGCGGCGGGTGTTTCATTTACAATGTATCCCATGCTCAGTGTCGGCTCAATGAATTTAGTGCTGAACTTTATGAAAGAGGGGAAGGATAAAGAGTCAATCATCGAAAAAATGCTCTCCGGTGAATGGGGCGGAACAATGTGTCTTACCGAGCCTGATGCCGGTTCAGATGTGGGGGCTCTTAAAACTAAAGCTGTAAAAAATGCTGATGGAACTTATACTATCACCGGTCAGAAAATTTTTATCTCATCAGGTGATAATAATTATTACAAGAATATGATTCATCCGGTTCTTGCGCGTATTGAGGGAGATCCCGCAGGAACAAAGGGTATTTCGATTTTCATGGTACCTAAGTTCTGGGTAAAAGAGGATGGATCTCTTGGTGAGTTCAATGATGTAAACTGTTCGGGCATTGAGCATAAAATGGGAATTACAGCCTCTGCTACATGTACAATGAATTTCGGTGATGAAGGGGCATGCCGCGGTATTCTCATGGGCCAGGAGAGACAGGGGATGAAGATCATGTTTCAGATGATGAATGAAGCCCGTCTCTATGTTGGTAGTCAGGGAGGTTCAGTGTCGAGTGCGGCATACATGCATGCTGTTACTTATACACGGAACAGAATACAGGGCGTTGATGTAACTCAGATGCTCAATCCCGAAGCAAAGGGTGTTGCTATTATCAACCATCCCGATGTAAAGAGAATGCTGTTATCTATGAAGTCAAAAGTTGAGGCAATGAGATCTCTAACTTATTATCTTGCGTATCTTCATGATATTGCTCATGTTGAGTCAGGTGCAGTTAAAGACGAAGCTCAGGCTCTTATCGAAATTCTCATTCCTATAAATAAAGCAGGAAATACCGATACTGCATGGGAAGTAACAGGTGACGCAATTCAGTCTTATGGCGGATACGGTTTCTGCTGTGATTATCCAGTTGAGCAGTATGCGCGTGATGCTAAAATTCTTGCGATTTATGAAGGAACAAACGGTATACAGTCTATGGATCTTACTATGAGAAAAATTCTCATGAATAAGGATCAGATCAGTTACAATGTATACAAGAAGAGAATTGCCGAGACAATTTCAGCAGCGAAGGGTATTGTTGACGAAAAGTATCTTGCAACAATGGAGAATGCAGTTAAAAAAATGGATGAGGTCATATCTCTTCTGAAGTCGGATATGGCTGGCGGAAAATTTCTGAACATATTTGCAAATGCCACTCCGCTTCAGCAGGCATTTTCAAAACTCACATATGCATGGATGCATTTATGGGGACTTACAGCAGCTTCTGTACAAATGAAAGAACTTGTCGGAGATAAAAAAGGGGAGGAGCGTGAGAAACTCCTTTCGGAAAATAATGAAGCTGCTTATTATACAGGCAGGGTTTTATCCGGCCAGTTTTATTTAGGTGCAGAGTTCCAGAAGTTTTTCGGATATACCGAATATCTCCTTTTTGGTGAATCTGCTGTTAATAAGGCAACAAGTGCAATATTTACCGGTGCTCTTGAAGAGTAATTTAGAATTTAAAAATTTTAAGTATAAAATAAAGAGGCTTCGGCCTCTTTTTTTTAGGTAGCAAATTATTTTTGGGGGTGCGTATGCTCCGCATACGCTATGAGTGGGGGATTACGGGGGCGCTGCCCCCGTAATCCCCCATTTCAGGCACAGCGCGAAGCGCTGTGCCACCAAAAATAAACTGCTACCTTTTTTTTATACTTAACCGGATGAATTTTTAGCTTTACTAACAGAATGATTTTATAAAATAATTCAAATGCCTCTCTCGCAGCCTTCGGCGGCTGGGAGAAAAAAAAGCGTTTTCTGTTATTAAATGTTTTTGGATTTATTGGAGGATTAAAATGAGCGGGAAAATAGTATTTTTAGATTCATCTACAGTCGATTTTGGCGATATTGAATTTTCATCTATAGGTGAATATGGCGAGCTGGTGTGTTATCGTGTTACAGCGAAAGATCAGGTGATAGAAAGATGCAAAGATGCTGAAATTATTATTACAAATAAAGTCGTAATCGATTCCGAAATAATTTCACAGTGTACCGGACTGAAGATGATTGCAGAAGCAGCAACTGGTTATAATAATATCGATATTGCTGCCGCAAAAAAGAGAAATATTACAGTAGCCAATGTTCCTGGATACTCTACAACCACTGTGGCTCAGCTTACAATGTCGTTTATTCTGGCCATGTCTACACGTCTGATTAATTATAATAATGCCGCACATGACGGATCATGGAGTAAATCTGAAATTTTTACTCTTGGAACATGGCCGTTCTTTGATCTTGAAGGTAAAACAATTGGAATAATGGGACTCGGGGCAATAGGGAGAGAGGTTGCCCGTCTCTGTGAGGCTTTCAGAATGAAGGTTGTTGTACTTAAACGTGATGAAGGGAAATCGGATGGTCCTTATCCGAGGCTGGCTCTGAATGATCTTGCGGCTGAATCAGATTTTATTTCAATTCATATGCCTCTCAGTGATTATTCGAAGTATATTGTGAACCGGGAGTTTCTGTCACATATGAAAAAAACAGCATTTTTAATTAATATGGCAAGAGGTCCCGTTGTTGAACCATCGGCTCTCTGTCATGCTCTTGAGAATGGAGTAATTGCAGGAGCAGCAATTGATGTAATGGAGCAGGAGCCGCCGCGTGCCGATGATCCGCTGTTAAAAGCTCCGAATCTTATTATAACTCCTCACATCGCATGGGCGAGTATCGAATCCCGGAGAAGACTTGTTGTGGAGATTGCAGGGAATATAAAAGCATTTAAGAGCGGAACTCCGAGGAATGTCGTATCATTGTAAATTTTGTATTTAAAATTCCAGAGTATATGTCTCCGCACCCTTCGACGGCGGGGATAATAGAGCTTTTTAACTTTATAAAAATTAAGGAATAAATACTGTTAAAATTCAGAACTTCAAAAATATCCCATAGGGGGAAACCCTATGGGATATTTCATATATACACCTATCGAATAAATACTGATAGGCCTGATTGCCCTTGTTACTGTTCGAACCTATAATATATATAGTAATACTGAATATTAAGGGGGTATCGTAATGGATTATAATTTAGAATATCAGAAGAAGATAGTTACTGCGGAAGATGCCGTTAAGATCGTAAAGTCCGGTGATCTGGTTCATTACGGAGAGTTTGTAATGAATTCGCATGTGCTCGATGCGGCTCTTGCTGGAAGAAAAGACGAGCTTGAGAATGTACAGGTCCGTGCTGTCTGTTGTCCCTACGTTCCTCAGATTGTTCAGAAAGATCCCGACAGAAAACATTTTATTTTCAACGACTGGCACTTCAGCGGTGCGAGCCGGAAATCTCATGATCATGATCTTTGTAACTATATATCTTTGACTTATCATGAGGGTCCTTCGTTTTTTGAAAGGGGATATGTTAAGCCGGATGTTGCAATGATAAAAGTCGGTCCTATGGATAAATCCGGTTTCTGCAATCTCGGTACAAGCAACTCGATCTCCATGGCGATGTGTGAAGCATCAAAAGTAGTTATAGCTGAAGTGAATGATGCCGTACCTCAGTGTCTCGGGGGAGCGAGAGAGTCGATTCACATTTCTCAGATTGATTATATTGTCCACGGAGACAACCGTCCGCTTATCCAGCTCCCTGAAACGCCGGTGTCAGATGTTGACAGAAAAATTGCTGAAATTGTTATGAATGAAATACACGACAGGGCCTGTCTTCAGCTTGGAATCGGGGCAATGCCTAATATCGTCGGTGACCTTATTGCAAAATCCGACCTGAAGGATCTTGGAATTCATACGGAGATGCTGGTTGATTCATTTGTTGATATGTACAATAACGGAAACATTACCGGTAAGTATAAGTCTGTGGATAAAGGTAAAATTGTTTATACTTTTGCAATGGGTACAAAAAAACTTTATGATTTTCTTCACAGCAATCCGGTGTGCGCAAGTTATCCCGTAAGCTATACAAATGATCCGTTCCGTATAGCTCAGAATGATAATGTTATAGCTATAAACAATGCGGTTGAGGTGGATCTCTACGGCCAGGTCTGTTCTGAGTCTTCAGGAGTACGTCAGATTTCCGGTACAGGGGGACAGTTCGATTTTATTTTCGGGGCATACCGTTCCGTCGGAGGGAAAGGGCTTATCTGTCTTAAGTCGGCGAATGAAATTGATGGAAAGATTGTCTCGCGGATTACTCCCATTCTCCCTCCCGGTGCGGCTGTCACTGTTCCCCGCAGCATAACAAATTATGTTGTAACTGAATATGGTATAGCAATGCTTAAAGGTAAAACCACATGGCAGAGAGCCGAAGAGCTTATAAACATAGCTCATCCTGCAGTACGTGATGAACTTGTTAAAATGGCTGAAGTGCAGAAGATATGGGTCAGGAGCAGCAAGATTCCTGCGTGATAATAATTTACCGGCTTACTCTTTATGGGGAGGTTAGATTTTTATTTTAAAACGGTCATTCCGGATTAACGGGATGGCCGTTATTTATATAATTGTTTAGTTTACAATAAAATTTAATTTCATAAAATATTTCTGGAATTAGAACCGGTATTTATATATTATTCTGATTATAATATGGTGAGAATAATATGGAATTCATAAAAACAAAATGCAGAAAATGCGGTTATGAGATTGAAATACCGGAGAAGACAGAAAAACTTATCTGCGGTTCCTGCGGTAATGTAAATTATTTCAGTAAAATATCCTCAATTTTAAAAAAATATAATGAAACTGTTGTGACTGATGTCTCCCGGCAATCCACGGATAAAACAATTCATTCTGTTGATAAATCTGAACAGGTAAAAATTCACATCCCCGGTGATGAAAGTTCTACAGCAGAAGCGGAAGAGGCTGAATTTCCTGAAGAGAAAAATATATCCAAAATAATGACTGTTCTTTTTATCCTGGCGCCGTTTATAGCAATGGCGATTGAATTTTTTAAACTCCCTTCTTATGCGGCGCTTCTCATAATATTTCTTATTATTGGAATTATATTTTTTCTGAAAAAGTGAATGTTGAGTATTTTACTTTTTTCTAAAATAATTAACAAAAACAGTTGACTTTATTCCGTCAGAAAATATATTTGCTAATAACAATTATTGCTAAAGGAAAATATTTATGGAAATCAATATTATAGAAACGATTCTTCACCTGAGCGACATATGCTATAGTCTGAATGAGGATACCCTGAAGAGTGAAAATATCTCCAGACCTGAATCTTTTATCCTTCTCTCAATAAAACCGGGTGAGATGATAAACAGCAATGAGCTCGCAGCACGGAACAGGCTTTCACCTTCGAGGATAAGCAGAATTGTAGACGACATGATAGAGAAAGATCTTCTGACCCGTACTGAGGATTCCGGAGACAGAAGATTTACAAACTTATCTCTGACTAAAACCGGTGTAAAAAAGCATTCGGCAATAATGAAACTTAAAGATCAGTGCGAACAGAAGATCAAGTCGCAGCTTCGCGAGGATGAGCTGAGTACTGTCGAAAACGGCCTGATCTATTTAAAAAACGCAATGGAGAAATAATATGACTGAATATCAGCAGCTGCATCTAAAATCAATCAATGATCGCTACACAAGTCTTTCGCAAAGTACATGTTGTCTCTCATGCGGAGGTGCAATTAATCACGCCGGAGTTAAACCGGGTGAAGTCTGCATAGATCTGGGAAGCGGAAGGGGTAACGATGTCGTTAAACTTGCCGATCTGGCAGGTGAATCCGGTTACGCTTATGGTGTCGATATATCTGACGGTATGCTTGAGAAAGCGGAAAGTCTTCTGAAAAAATTTGATATAAAGAACGCTGTATTTATAAGATCAGAGCTTGAGGATATAAAACTTGAAGATTCAATTGCGGATCTTGTTATTTCAAATTGCACAATCAACCATGCAGCAGATAAAGATAAAGTCTGGTCCGAGATTCACCGTATGCTTAAAGATGGCGGGAGATTTGTAGTAAGTGATATTTATTCTCTTTCAACTGTGCCAGATGAATACAGAACAGATCCCCAGGCCGTTGCGGAATGCTGGGCAGGATCTGTAACCAGAGAGGAGTATCTGGAGACTCTGGAGAAAACAGGATTTGCAGATATAAGGATTATCGAAGAGTCAGCGCCGTATGCGAAGGGCAAAATTGATGTAGCAAGCTGGACGATTACAGGTTATAAGCGTAAAGATAAATAATTTTAAAGCTATCAGTTTATAAACCATGGAGTTTTATCTCCGCCGCGCCCCCGGCGCGGCGGAGAGTATTTTACCACTGGTTTTTTGTGTAGTGACCTGTAAAGCTATTCAGCGGGGACTTTCCCGTTAAATATATAAGGAGTCTGATGTATGAACAGTCTAATCAAAAAAAAGGAATCAGCAGATTCCAGAGTCGCACAGTGCTGTGCAAAGATCTCAACAATTGTAGCGGGATGCCACGATTGAAATAGAACGGGTGCCGGGTTAATTGCCCGGCGCCTGCTCTCTTTAATTAACGAAAAATTACAGGGATAATATGATATTTTCAAAACATAATATAATGGGTAAACTTGCTGAATCAGAGAACTGGTTTATTCTCAACTCTCTGTCCGGTAATGCGGATATTCTTACACCGGAAAAAGCTGCAGAGATACAGGCCGGGGAGTATAGCAATACTGAAGAGTATATCTCTAAGGGATATCTTGCTGATGAAGCTGAAGAGAACAGGAGGTATAAACTTGCCTACCTCGATTTTATCGAGGAGAGAGATAACTCCGAGATACAGATATTTTTTGTCCCGCGGTATGAATGTAACTTCGCATGTTCATACTGCTATCAGGATGAGTATGCACCGGAGAAGGCTCTTCTTTCCGGGGAGACTGTTGATGCATTCTTTAAGTATGTAGATAATGAATTCCGCACCAGGAAAAAATATATAACAATATTCGGCGGAGAGCCGCTTCTCTCAGGAGAGAAATACCGTAGTGAGCTCGCGATGATTATAGAGAGAGCATCTGCGAAAAATATAGATCTGGCAATTGTTACAAACGGATATAACCTTATTGATTACATGGACATTTTATCGAAGGGAAGTATTCGCGAGATACAGGTTACACTTGACGGAACAAAGTCTGTCCATGATTCACGCCGTTACATGAAAAATAAAGGTGAGACCTTCGACCGTATCGTTGAAGGTATAGATGAGTCGCTTAAACGGGGTTTTTCGATAAATTTGAGAATGGTAACGGATAAGGATAATGTTGATAATCTGCCGGAGTTTGCTTCTTTTGCAATTGAAAGAGGCTGGACACAAAATCCGCTTTTTAAAACTCAGATAGGGCGGAACTATGAGCTTCATCACTGTATGGCCGGGAATAAAAGATTATTTGAACGTGCTGAGCTTTATGAAAAACTATATGAGCTGGTTAAAAAACATCCGCACATCCTTGAGTTTCACAAACCGTTATTTTCAGTATCAAAATTTTTATTTGAAAACGGTGAATTACCACGTCCGCTATTTGATTCATGTCCGGCGTGTAAGAGCGAGTGGGCTTTTGATTATACCGGGAAGATATATTCCTGCACAGCGACTGTCGGCAAATCCGGTGAGGAACTGGGGACTTTTTATCCGGAAGTGACTGCAAAGGATGACATTATAAGTCTGTGGCAGGAGCGTGATGTAACATCCATTCCTGAGTGCGGCGAGTGTTCATCACGGCTGCTCTGCGGCGGCGGGTGCGGTGCAGTAGCAAAGAATAGAACAGGAAATATACTCTCGACTGACTGCAGACCGGTCAAGCCGCTGCTGGAGATGGGATTGTCATTATATTTTAACAAAGGAGAACAGATATGAGCGAAAGAATTAAATACATAAATGCTGCGGAATTTGAAGAGGAGATTAAAAAAGGGGGACCCGTCGTTCTTGATTTTTACTCTACCGAATGTCCGCCATGCGAGGCTTTAGCTGCAAAGTTTGAACCTCTAAGCGAAATATATGGTGATGACGTAAAATTTCTTAAAATATTCCGTCAGGAGAACAGGGCTCTTGCGGAAAAGCTCGGAGTCACATCATCTCCCACTCTGATCTTTTTTAATAACGGGAAAGAGGTGGCTGAACGGTTAAGCGGTGGAATTAAACGGACAGAGGTTGTCGCCGGTATTGAGTCCATGATGACGGCAGAGAGAGCCGCTGAACTCCGGAAGAGGATAGTCCCTGTAACAGAGGAGTGTGATGTTCTGATAATCGGCGGCGGACCTGCCGGTATTACAGCCGGTATATATTCCGCTCAGGCTAAACTCAAAACAATACTTGTCGATATTGCTCTGCCCGGAGGACAGGTGACGACAACGCATATGGTGTCGAATTATCCCGGATTTATCAAACCCGTTGAAGGATTTATGCTTACACATTTTATGAACGAACAGGCGAAAGAGGCAGGAGTAATATTCAGATCTGCCGTTGATGTCTCCGATGTCGATCTTGTAAATAAGAAGCTTATTGTCGATGGATACGAAACTATTACCGCGAAAAAGATAATTATTGCGACAGGATCATCCTACAGAGAACTGGGAATCCCCGGAGAGAGGGAGTACAAAGGGAGAGGTATATCATACTGTGCAACATGCGACGCAAAGTACTATGGAGATAAACATGTTGTGGTAATCGGCGGTGGTAACTCGGCAGTGGAGGAGTCTCTGTTCATCACAAAATTTGCAGGGAGACTGACAATAGTACATCAGTTCGATAAACTCCAGGCGAATAAAGAAGCGCAGGAGAAGGCATTCTCAAACAAAAAAATTGATTTCATATTTGAGCATGAGCCCAGATCATTTAAAAAACAGCCTGACGGATCAATGCTAATAGAAATTGAGAATCTTAAAAACAGTTCCATGCGCGAAATCAAAGCTGACGGTGTTTTTATATTCGCAGGAATGAAGCCCAATACCGGAATGTTTAACGGAACTTTAAAAACTGATGATCAGGGATATGTAATTACAGATGCATATATGCGGACAAACATACCCGGTGTTTATGCGGCGGGGGATGTGATTCAAAAACCCTACAGGCAGATAACCACTTCAGTTTCTGACGGGACAATTGCAGCTATTACCGCAGAGAGGGAGCTTGATAGTTGAGAATTTAAAAAAATCTAAAAAACTTAGTAAACGTTGATTTTACAGTCGCCGGATTGAATATTTTTAGCTACATTAAAGAGTGCTTTTTGTATTATTGGAAGAGGTGTAATATGAAATATTCCATATTATTTATTTCCCTGATTATTTTAAGCTGTGCAACTGCAGATATAAATATTGATGAAGCTGCTGTGAAGTCTCTTAAAGTAATTGCATTAGTTCCATTCAAATCCACCTCCAGTGCAGATAACTTAAAAACAGAAATTTATGAAGAAGCAGAGGAGGTTTTTTCTTCAGCTTTGGTTAGAATGAATTTTAAAATTATACCGAAAGAGAAAATGGGAATTGAATCAGTTGAAAAAAAAAGTATATCGTCTGATGCTGTACTTGATGATGCTGTTAAATCTGCCATATCAGCCGGTGCTGATGCAGTCTTGATTGGTGATATAATTGTAAATGAAGAGGTTGTGCGGGATATCCATCCACGTAAAACAATTTTTTTCAGCGGTTTAAAATTTCGGGAACGTGACGATGAAATCAAGACTCAGACTATCTATAAATTTCAGATTTCTGTAAAGATTGTGGATGTGAAAAACGGTTCGGTAATTCTGTCGATGAAAAACCGGTACATTGAGGCTGAAAAAGATGATTATCTACCCGGATATCTATCACTTGATACATACCGGGCGCTTACTTTAAAAAAACTCTCAGATGAAATGGTTGAAAAACTGAACCCCGGAAAATAATATAGTAAAGGCAGTTTTACAGGGTCTAAGGGGCGTTAGCCCCTTTTAAGCCCCGTAGGGCTCCCTGCGGCCCGGGTAACGGAGCTTCCGGGGCCGCTCAAAAATAAATTTTATGGAGATTTTATGATTAAATATTCTGAAACAGATTTAAACAAAATTGATGAAAATATTTTCAAACTGATCGGATCGGACTGGATGCTTATAACTGCCGGCACAGAGGATTCTTTCAACACAATGACAGCGTCATGGGGAGGTTTAGGTGTGTTATGGAATAAACCGGTCTCCTATATTTTTGTCAGGCCCCAGCGTTATACTTATGAGTTTCTTGAAAAGAATAAGTCGTATTCACTTTCATTCTTTGATGAAAAATACAGAAAAGCTCTTTCCCTTTGCGGTTCAAAATCGGGGCGCGATCTTGATAAAGTTAAAGAGGCCGGGTTGACTCCTGTTGTATCAGATGATGGAATTGTACATTTTGCCGAAGCAAAACTGGTTCTGGAGTGCAGTAAACTATATTACCAGGATATTGATCCCTCTCACTTTCTGGATAAAGCGATCGAGCAGTTTTATAATAAAGATTACCACAGAATGTACATTGGCGAAATTAAAAATATTATAAAAAAATAGATCTGAAAGTCCGCTGTAATAATAGCTTTTAACTGAATTCCGGGGAAAACCTGAATCCTCTATAGGAGGCTCTGACCCAGATTTTAGAAAAAATCGAGGTCAGAGCCTCCTATAGATTTTTTATGTGTAAACGCCTATATAATCCGAGTACTTCTTCGACGAATCTATCAAACATTCTTTTTTTATAAAAGAGTTCAGTATTTATTCCTTAATATTTCTAAAATAAAAAAATATATCTCCGCCGCCCAAGGCGACGGGGATATATAATTCCTGTTTTAAACAGTAATTATATAATTGAACAATTTATGAAAAAAGTAAAATAATAGAGCAATTATTCTCAATTAATATTGACAATAATCATATATGCAATTATATTAACTACTATGGTAGTTAATATAATAAATCAATTAAGCAATCTTGGTCTTGGCGAGTATGAAGCCAGAGCCTATACGGAGCTGCTTCGTGCCGATGAACCATTGGGTGCTTATGAAATTGCAAAGAATTCACGGATACCGAGTTCCAAAATTTATGAAGTTATGATAAAGCTTGAAGAGAAGGGGATAGTTCAGTCTGCAGAGACAGGTTCAGTAAAAAAATATATTCCGCTCGATCCTGCTGAATTCACTGCCCGGCATAGATTAAAGACTGAATCTTCTCTGGAGAAGTTTACAGAAGAAGTTGTTTCTCTGAAAAGTGACAACAGGAGTTCCGTAATTTTTAATATCAGCGAATATAATCTTCTTATTGATAAAGCATCAAGAATGATATTCCTGGCGGAAAAAGAGATACTTATCTCTCTGTGGAATGAGGAGTTTGAACTTCTTGCAGATGTTATAAGTGAAGCTGAAAATAGAAACGTGAAAGTGGCTATAATTCACTTCGGAGAGATATCGGGTAAGTCTGGACAGCTCTTTCTTCATCCCATTGCGGATACCATCTATTCCGAAAAGGGTGGGCGCGGACTTGTTGTTGTATGCGATTCCGGAGAAGCTCTTATGGGGACTGTATATGGTAACGGATCTGCAGATGGCGGCTTCAGTAAAAACAGCGGATTTGTCACTCTTGCTGAGGATTATATTAAACATGATATTTATATAATGAAAATAGTAAACCGTTATGAGTCGGAGTTAAAGAAGAGGTTTGGTGACAACTATGAAATGCTGCGGGATATTTTTTCGGACAGGGAGGAGGGGAGATGAAAATTTATATTGATGGAGAGTTTTACGCGAAAGAGGATGCTAAAGTTTCAGTCTTTGATCACGGTCTGCTTTACGGTGACGGAATTTTTGAGGGGATACGGGTATACAACGGAACGGTCTTCCGCCTTACGGAGCATATCGATAGATTGTTCTCAAGCGCTCAGGCGATACTTCTCGACATCGGCATGACGCGTGCTGATGTAATGAAAGCAGTTGAAGATACTGTAAAGGTTAATGAAAGAGAGAATGCATATATCCGTCTTGTTGTGACAAGAGGGGTTGGAGATCTGGGGATCAATCCTTACCTGTGTAAAAAAGCATCTGTAATTATTATTGTTGGAGATATAAGTCTTTATCCTGAAGAATTTTATAAAAACGGGATAGCGATTGTAACATCTTCTGTCAGGCGCATATCACCCGACCAGTTTGACACCCGGATAAAATCTCTGAATTATCTGAATAATATTCTGGCGAAAATTGAAGCCGTTCAGGCGGGATGCATGGAGGCTGTAATGCTTGCCTCTGACGGTTATGTGGCGGAGTGTACAGCTGATAATATTTTCGTTGTAAAAAAAGGTATAGTGTATACTCCGCATAGTCATGGCTCCAGTCTCGAAGGTATTACCCGCGGTGCGGTAATTGATGCTGCGGGGAATCTTAAAATTGAATGCCGTGAAACAAGGATGACACAGTACGATCTATACACTGCGGATGAAGTTTTTATCACCGGTACCGGCGCGGAGATAATGCCTGTTACAAAGATTGACGGGAGAGTAATCGGTGATGGTCAATGCGGTACAGTAACTGCTTCTTTGAGGAGGGAGTTCTGGAAAATTGTCGGAATTGATAAATAGACAATTTTAATTATACGTTTATTTTTTCACAAAACGCTTCCAGTTGGAAGCGTTTTTTTATTATACCTCTGAACATTCCCTGCTTTAAAATTATCAATTATAGTCACAATATTTAACTATAAGTATAATTATTTAACCTTTGGTTAAATAATTATTGACTTTTACTATATACTCTGTATATAAAACATACATTCTTTAGCCGCTGTTTTATATTTATGTCAAATTCTAAGACGAAAAGAGAATAGATGTGTAAAATCTGTCATCGATTTATGCGGTAAAGTGCACTTCAATCAGGGTCAGGGCAAATAGGGTAAAAAATAGCATAAAGTCAGAATTCAGGGAGCAATTTTTAGTTTTTATTACAGATATAGAAGGAGATAAAAATGGCTTACGAAATGAATTACGATTCGAAAAAAGATGTAACTCAGCAGTATCGTGACAAACTCCGCACTGCCGATGAAGCTGTTAAATGCGTAAAGTCTGGTGACTGGGTGACTTATGCTTTTTTTAACGGTAAACCGATTGCCTGTGATGCAGCTCTTGCAGGAAGGAAAGATGAGCTTAAAGATGTTCAGGTCTACGGTGCTGTTACAATTCCTCCAATCCCCGATGTTCTCAGTAAAGATCCGAAGGGCGAGGTTTTTACCTATGGTGATTTTCATTATTCTCTGCTGACCCGTATAATGAAGATGCAGTATGCCGACCAGGTTCATTATTGCCCTCTTAATTTTGGAGAGACCGACTGGCAGTGCGAGCATCTGCATGGAGACCTGTATGATTATGATCCTGACAAGACCGGTATAAGACTTCAGGATGTCCATATAATGCGCGTGGCTCCCATGGATGAGAACGGGTTTTTTAATTTTGGAATGAACAATGCATGCATGTACAGCTGGTGTAAAGCCCCAAAGGTTATAGTTGAAGTAAATAAAAATATGCCGGTAGCCATGGGTGGAGCCCGTGAGTCCATACATGTTTCACAGATCGATTATATAGTAGAAAGTGATAATGATCAGCTCTTTGAGCTTCCGAATATTGAAGCTACAGATGTTGAAAAGAAAATAGCTGAGCATGTATTCAAGTATCTTAAAGATGGCGCTTGCATCCAGCTTGGAATCGGCGGTATGCCTAACACGCTTGGTCATATGATTGCGAAGAGCGATCTGAAAAATCTTGGCGGACATACCGAGATGCTTGTTGATGCTTTCATGGAGATGTATATTTCAGGGAGAATGAATAATTCCAAGAAAGATATAGACCGCTGGAAAACAGTTTATACATTCGCGCTCGGAAGCAGAAAACTTTATGACTGGATGCACAACAATCCGGCTTTAGCTTCATATAATGTGGGATATGTAAATCACATCGATACAATTAAGTCAATCAACGATTTTATGTCCATTAACTCGGCAATTGAAGTGGATCTTGTAGGCCAGGTCAATGCAGAGAGTAACGGCTTTCAGCAGATCTCCGGTAACGGCGGGATGCTAGATTTTGTACAGGGCTCCTTCTGGTCGAAGGGCGGTAAGAGCTTTATATGTATTCCTTCAACTTATACTCTCCCTGATGGTAAAGTTCTGTCAAGAGTTGTACCGTACTTCAAGCCCGGAACTGCAGTGACAATACCAAGGCAGTCAGTACAGTTTATAGCTACAGAATACGGATGCGTAAACCTGAAACTCAACCCGCTATGGATGAGAGCAGAAAAACTGATCTCAATTGCTCACCCCGACTTTCAGGATGAACTCGTTAAGGCGGCTGAAGAGCAGAAGATCTGGAGACGGACGAATAAGATATTGTAAAAGATGAATGGGTGAAAACATATTCGCCCATTCATCTTTACCGCCCCTATCCGCCTTATCGGGCACCTTTCTCCCATGGTGAGATGGGGAAAGGGATAAACGGAGTTTTCCATATTTCTCCACCTTCTCATCAAGGGGGAGATGGCCAGGGGCCAATGGGGGCGGGGAGTTGGAATACGATTTATTCCTCTCCCCTCCATTCATTTATATGTGCGATAAGGCCGTAGTCTATATCCAGTGGGCGGTGCAGCCCATTCATTTTAATATTTGACTATCAACAAAAAAAGAAATATCTTGAAAACATACAATATTCAAAAGAGAGATTATATGCTTCATAAATCGCCGGTTGAAAAGAGAATTAAGCGTGAGAAGCTCCGCAGAGCTGAGGATATACTGGCTGCTGCTCAGAAAGTTATGCTCGAGAAGGGGTATAACGGAGCTACGATGGATGATATTGCCGCAGAGGCCGGTCTCACCAAACCTACGGTATATCAGTATTTTAAAACAAAAGATGAACTCTTTGTACAGCTTGTTGAACCTCTGATTCAATCGCTTGCGTTAAAACTTGAAGCTGTACGGATACTGCTTGAGGAGAAGAAGTATCAGGCGGGGCGAGAAATTATCGGTGATGTGTTCGATGTGTATTACGGAACTTTTGAAGAGAATCCCGATCTGTTTAAGTTGTTTAATATTTTTCTTCAGTTTGGAGTTCAGTACAATATGAACGCTGAATCTTATGCTGTAATCAGATTATGGGGCAATAAATGTTTTACAGAGGGTAACTCTATAGCATCACTTTCAGTTGAACAGGGCTTTTTCAGAGAAACGGATATTTATCACTCAACAGATTTTGTCTGGGGCGCCTTCTGGGGGATTGTTCAGGTGGAGCAGAACAAGTGGGGTAAGGAGGGTATCAGCCCTTATCTTAAACCTGTTTTAAAATACGCAGAAAATATTCTTGCCTCGGCACTGCTTCTAAGATAGATTGCAGTAATATAAAGGGGTATGATAAAATGAATCTATTAGAAAGAATCGAAGCTGGAATGAAAGAAGCTTTAAAATCGGGGGACAAGGACCGGTCTGAGACTCTTAAGATGCTTAAGTCGGACATGATGTATGAAAAAGGGAAAACCGGGAAGGATCTCACTGATGAGCAGATGCAGGAATCTGTTATGCGCGGAGCCAAGAGGAGAAAAGAGTCGATCCGGGAGTATGACGCTGCGGGGAGAAAAGATCTTTCTGATAAAGAGGCGATTGAACTTAAAATTATTGAAGAGTTCCTCCCTGCGCAGATGAGTCAGGAAGAGATTGAAAAAGCTGTTGATAAAATATTGAGCAGTGCCGGGGAAGTGTCTCAGAAGGATTTCGGTAAAATAATGGGACTGGCTTCTAAAGAACTTAAAGGTAAAGCCGATGGAGCAATAATCAAAGAGATTGTGCAGAAGAGACTTGAGGGGAAGTGATTCCCCTCAAGGATTTTATTATAGTCCGTTGAAATCTATAGTTGCGAAATAATCATCCATCGTTTCAGCTCTTCTTATCTGTTTTACCGAACCGTCCTCTTTAAGAAGAAGTTCAGCCGATCTTAATTTTCCGTTATAGTTGAATCCCATTGCATATCCGTGAGCACCTGTGTCGTGGATAACAAGAGTGTCACCTGTTTTAATTTCAGGGAGCATTCTGTCTATTGCAAACTTATCATTGTTCTCGCAGAGCGATCCGGTGATATCGTATTTCTTCACCGGTTTGTCATCCTCTTTCCCTAGAATTGTTATATGGTGATATGCTCCGTAAAGCGCCGGTCTCATTAAATCGGCCATGCACGCATCAACACCGATGTATGATTTATATATCTCTTTTTTATGGATAGCCTTTGTAACAAGAAATCCGAACGGCCCGGTAATAAGTCTTCCGCTCTCCATGCATATTCTCAACGGTTTCAGTCCGCGTCCGATGATAATCTCCTCGTATACTTCATGTATTCGTGATGAGATATATTCAAGATCGAGAGGTTTGTCCCCCGGTCTGTACGGTATCCCGAATCCGCCGCCAAGATTTACAAATTCAAAATCTATTTTAAGTTTTTCACTCAGATCGGCTATAAGTTCGAAGAGAATCTCTGCTGTATCTACAAAGTAGTCGGCATGGAGTTCGTTTGATGCAATCATTGTGTGAAGGCCGAAACGTTTAACACCTCTCTCCTTAACTGTCTTGTATGCCTCAAAGAGCTGGTCACGGGTAAGTCCGTATTTTGCCTCTTCGGGAATTCCAATTATTGCATTTCCCCCTTTAAGCGGACCGGGATTGTATCTGAATGAAATGATCTCCGGCAGTCCTGCATTTTTTTCAACATAATCGATATGAGTAATATCGTCGAGGTTAAGAGTCGCACCGAGTTTTCTGGCGTAAATGAATTCATCAGCAGGAGTGTTGTTCGATGTAAGCATGATGTTTTCGCCGCTGATTCCGGCTTTTTCAGCAATAACAAGTTCAGGAAGAGAGCTGCAGTCCGCACCGAAACCCTCTTCGCTTAGAAGTTTTACAAGATAGGGATTGGGGTTTGCTTTAACAGCAAAATACTCTTTAAATCCTGGAGCCCATGAAAAAGCCTTTATAAGTTTCTTAGCGTTCTCTCTGATCCCTTTTTCGTCATAAATATGAAAAGGGGTCGGATACTTCGCAGTAATCTCATCAATCTGTTGTTTTGTAAATGGAAGTGTTTTTGGAAGCATATAATCACCATGTAATAAATATTTTAAATCAATAATTATTCCTGAATATAATTATTAGTTTAAAAAAAATATATATCCCCGCCGCCTTCGGCGGCGGGGATAATAGAGTTTTTTTATTTTAGATAAGTCAAGGAACAAATACTGATTTTAAGTCTATTATCTCTGAAGATTATCGATGTTAGTGTCAACAAATAAAATCGGAGTTTTTGTGAAAATAGTGTAAAGTTTTAAAAGTACACGCACTCCTCTGTTTGCCCAGTCCGCCTCCCCATCCGCCGCTATGAGAAAGTCAAATTTAAGTGCTACCTTTTTTTAAATTTTTTTCTTTTAGCGTGCTCCTTTTTTTTAATAACCAGGCAGCCTGCAATTAAAACGCTTTATATGCCGCTATTCGTACTTGTGTACAGTTTATTTATTCTTTAGCTTTTAATGGTGCTGATAAACCCTGTGACGTCCTCAGAAGGGACAGCGGATAGGACATCATGCACCAAATTGTTAAATAAAGCATTGTAATGTACAGCTCCTTGTTTGTTATAATATCCTTAAACATCAATGAACTAAACCAACCGTATATGGTGTTCTATGAATTAACAGAGTCCGTAAACGAATAGCCAGTTTTCTTGCAACTGCAACAATCGCTTTCTTTCTGCTTCCCGAACTGTTAACAACATTATTAAATATTTGCAGTAGTACCGGATCATATTTCAATGCTCGCCATGCGCACTCAACAAGCCATGACCGTACTAATTTATTTCCCTGTTTTGTAATATGACCTTTCCGTTCCGTTTCACCTGATGAATATTCACTTGGGATCAATCCCAGAAAACTTGAGAATTCAGCTTTATTGTGAAACCTGTCAAGACTTCCCCACTCCAGAACAAGTCTGATTGCTGTCAGAATACCGATACCAGGTGCGCTTTTTAGCAAGTCAACATCTTCTTTGTATGCTTCTGACTTTGCCAATATATGAATTTCTTTCAGCACCTGTTTCTGAAGTTCCCAGAGATGAAACAATTCATTGAACATAATACTGAAGTCAAATTTCAGTGATAAAGAAATATCCATCTCGGGAATACGTTCGTATGCTTTTTTATAATGTGTTCGATACCAACTGCCTCCCTGAAACTGATTGTCTAAGCCGTGAAACTCCAATGCCCTTCGGATCCTGTTACATTCCCTTGTTATATCGCGTTGTAATTGCTCATATAAACGTGATATCTGGCGGTCTTCACGGCGCTTTCGATCTGGAACGTGGCAGATATGGTAATCGCCACTTTCTAGATTCTTTGCCAGCCTCCGGCAGTCTATACGGTCATTTTTCTGCCGTTGTGTTTTCTCTTGAGTTACAGTATGTGGAGGCGTAACAATACAATCATATCCGTCAGATTTCAACTGATCGTGTAATCCAAATCCCCTAAATCCGGCCTCATACATTACATGTATGAGGCAATCCGGAAATTTGTTGTTAAAATAGTTTTTAAGTACTTCATATTCAGCTGGCATACTCGCCTCATGAATTGTTACTTTTCCGCTTCGTACACATACTTTCCAAGTCTTTTTAGAATCTTCAAGACCAATAAAAATTTCCTTGTTTTTAACTATATAGTTCATTAAATTACTCATAAGGCTACCTCCTTTGTTGATTTTTGTTTTACTTCTTTTGCACTTCTAAGGTAGCCTTCTTTTTTAGATTTTCAAATAAATTAACCTCTCTGTTCTAGCATAGTAAACCCTTTGGGCACCTTCCCCATGGTGAGATGGGGAAGGCTGATTAGAAAAATACAACATTTGTTTTTTAATAATGATTAGATAGGAAGAGGTGAAGGTAAAAGGAAAAAATTCCGTATTTCCCTTTCACCATCTCACCATGGGGAAGGTGCCCGGCGGGCGGATAGGGGCGGGAATTGTTAAAATCAGTGAATCTTCATATTTTTAACTATTGACTAAAATTTATTCACGGTTAAAATTGATACAGGTAATTCAACGGACAATTCTCCCGTTATTGAACGGAATGAATATTTAAATAAACAGGAGCATGTATGGAACTCGGAATAATAGGCCTCCCTCAGACAGGGAAAAAAAGTCTTTTTCAGCTGCTGACAGGAGCAAAATCTTCGGAGAGCGGTGATAAAAACAGTACAGGTGTTGCGGATATTCGGGATGCTAAATTTGACGTGCTGGTAAAGATGTATCAGCCGAAAAAAGAGGTACCGGCTAGAATAAATCTTCAGCTCCTTCCGAAGATAGAGAGCGATTCAATCCGCGAAGGCAAAATTTTTACAGACATTTCAAAGATGGATGGACTATGTCATGTGGTGCGTGCATTCGATGATGAATCAGTTTATCACGCAAGCGGTTCAGTCGATGCCATGCGCGATATAGATATGATAAACTCCGAGCTGATTTTTCATGACCTTATATTTATCGAGAAACGGTACGAACGAATTGAAAACAGCCGTAAGAAAAAAGCGGACATTAAACTCGACCAGGAGGAGGAGCTCCTCGGCCGGATGAAGGCTCATCTGGAAAACGATCTTCATCTCCGTACATTTAGAATTTCCGAAGAGGAGGAGAAACTGATCTCCGGCTATCCATTTATCACTGCAAAGGATATATTGATAGTGCTCAATGTGGGTGATGATAAAATCGGCGATACTGCTCTTATGGAAAAAATAAGAACAAAACTCTCTCCGCTATCCATGGATATAATGCAGGTGTCTGCAAAACTCGAAGCTGAAATTTCTCTTCTCGACAGCGAAGAGGAGAAGGCGGAATTCATGGCTGATGCCGGAATCAAAGAACCAGCACTCAATCAGCTCTCGGCGCTTGCGATGAAGACTCTCGGGCTTATGTCATTTTTTACCGTAGGGAAGGATGAGGTGCGCCAGTGGCAGATTCGCAGCGGCTCAACAGCGCCTGTGGCAGCCGGAGCAATACACTCGGACATTCAGAGAGGTTTTATCCGGGCCGAGGTTATGAAGTATAAGGATTTGATTGAACTAGGCACGGAGGATGAACTCAAAAAAGCGGGTAAGTTTTATGTTATGGGAAAGGAGTATGTAGTTGAAGATGGGGATATTATTAATTTCAGGTTTAATGTATAATGCTAAGACCTAATGAATTAAACTTAATGTCATTCCCGTGAAGACGGGAATCCACTCCATTAAAACAATGGATCCCCGCATACGCGAGGATGACAAATTGGTTCAAAATTATCCGGTCACTGCACTAGTCTGTATTAGTCACCAATTACTATTCGCAGAGGAGAATTAAAATGAAAATATTCAAACGGATCATTATTGCTGTTGCAGTCGTTATAACTGCAGTAATTTTATTGTCGTTTCTGTTTCCTGAAAAATTGTATAAATTTTCTGTAAACCTTCAGCACAACAGTACCGGCCTTGTGCAGAAAGAGGTTACAATCGGCGATCATAAGATTGTCTATCTTGAGAGCGGATCTGGGAGTGAAACTATTGTTCTTATTCACGGTTTCGGTGCGGATAAAGAAAACTGGCCGAAGCTTGTTAAAGCGCTTCCAGAGTATCACTATATTATTCCGGATCTTCCGGGTTTTGGTGAATCGACAAAAATTGAATCAGCAAAATACGATGTTGTTTCCCAGGTGCAGCGTCTTGATAAATTTTTGACTCAACTGAATTTAAAAAAATTTTATATCGCCGGGAATTCAATGGGTGGAAACATCTCCGGAGTATATGCTGCGGAATATCCTCAAAAGATAAAAGGGCTGATCCTTGTAAATAATGCAGGTGTTAACTCTCCGATAAAGAGTGAGCTGTTTAAATCTCTTGAAAAAGGTGTTAATCCTCTACTTGTAAATAACAGGGAAGACTACAACAGGCTGCTGGAGTTTGTTTTTGTTAAGGTACCGTTTATCCCCTATCCTATTAAAGGGGTGCTGGCTGATCGGGCTGCCGTCAGCCGTAAGTTCAATGATAAAATTTTTGCTGATATAACGGCGGCACCGGCAATGCTGGAACCCCGCTTCTCTGCGCTTACAATGCCGGTGCTTATAATCTGGGGAGATAAGGATAGACTACTTGATGTCTCAAGTGTTGCCGTTTTAGAAAAAGGTATAAAGAATCATACTTCAAAAATTTTAAAAGAGTGCGGTCATGCCCCGATGATGGAGCGGCCTGTAGAGACTGCGGGATATATAAAATCATTTATCGAATCTGTTAAGTAGCAGCGCTTGTATATGGTAATAATTTTAATTCAGGAAAGGCGGAATTTTTTAATACTATTTAAAAATTGAAGTCATTGTTAATTCCTTAACATATATTTTAGTGTAAAAATTGAAGATTATATATCCCCGCCGCCTTCGGCGGCGGGGATAATAGAGTTATTTTTTATTAAAAAAAGTTTAGGAATTATTAATGAATTGAAGTATAAATTTAATGCCAACCTGAAATAAATTTTAAAAAATTTTTATTTATTACAAGTTTTTTATTGACAGAAAGTATCATCAATTGTCTATTGATACTCGACTGAAGCAATTCAGGTCAAAGGGGTTGTAGCTCAGTTGGTTAGAGTACCTGCCTGTCACGCAGGGTGTCGCGAGTTCGAGTCTCGTCAACCCCGAATAGAAGAAAAGCCTGTCATTGATTGACAGGCTTTTTTGTATTAATAAACTTCGTTCATTTCTTAACATATATTTTAGTGAAAAAAATGGAAGATTGTATATCCCCGCCGCCTTGGCGGCGGGGATAATGGAGATTTTTTTATTACAAAAAGTTCAGGAAATATTACTGACCAATATTACATTCCATAAATGAGAAACAAAATGTATAAAAGATTTCTGATAATTTCAGACATTGAGGGGAGTACCGGCTGCTCCAGCTATGAGGCTTCATCTTTCAATACTGCTTTATGGTATGATGCCTGTATTGAGATGTCACTTGATATAAATGCCGTGGCATCAAAACTCTTTGATGCAGGTGCAGAAAAAATTTATATTAAGGATTTCCACCGAACGGGGTATAATCTTCTCCCTGAACTGATTGATAAAAGAGCAGAAGTTATACATGGATATAAAGAGGGACCAGTTCCCGGTATAGGTGATGTTTATGATGCCGAAGCTGTAATGTTTATCGGAATGCATGCTTCTTCAGGATCGGGTGCATTTCTTGCACATACTCTTACTTCGAAGTACAGCCGTATTCTTGTTAACGGGAGAAGAGTGTCGGAACTGCAGATATTTGCGTCGTCGCTCTACAGGTATTCATTAAAGCCGCTGTTTTTTTCCGGATGTGAAACTGCATGCCGTGAAGCAGTGGAGGATATTCCCGGTATAAAGGTCTTTCCCGTTCTGAAAGATGAAACCGGTAATATGGACCGGAGAGCGTGCCGGGAGCAGCTTGCAGATGCAGCTTCAGCCGCGTCAGGAAATAATATGGTTTCTCCATATATAATGCAGCCCCCTTTTAGTGTTGAGCTTCGCATGCGTGATGGAAAAAAGAGATCTGAAAAAATTGCCCGGAGATGGAATCTCGATTTCAGCGAAGACAAAATTTATTTTACATCAGCGGATTTTGACGAATTTTATAATATGCTGATTCGTATAACATACTTCACTCCGTTAACTGCTCTCATTACCCCTCTGGCTTTATTTCTGTTTAATGTTTATGGAAGGGCCGGTCTCTCTATTTTAAGATATATGAAACGTTCTGAAATCAGGAAGCTGTTAGAAAAATAAGAAGCAATCTGTAAGTGCGCAGTACAGTTTTAAATCTAATTGCTCTCTGCCGCGCATATGGCGCGGCGAAGAGCAATTCTAATGTCTGTTTTGAGTTCTTTCAAAAATTTTACCTGCTTAAAATTTATTCTATCTTTTTTTAATATAAGACAATAAACTGTTGATTCAAATTCATCAATACTGTAATATATGCTCTATCTAAGCATTTTTCAGTTTTATATGATTCATGGCGGGTATAATATGACGGATAAAAATATTTCTCAAATCGGTATTGATCTTGATCTGGATGTCGACGAAGATGATCTGAATGAACTTCTGGACTACAGACACAGAAAAAGACTTAATAGTCAGCCAAACAAGCTGAGGAACAGCGCAAAATATTACCCCGATGGAACAATTTTTGAGCCGTATATATATGTCCTCGGCCTGGGGGAACGGCATTTTAAAGTCTTTGATAAAGAGATTCAGAGAATAACCGAGCAGTTCCCATGGACTAAACAGAAATTTATCCGGTTTATAATGAATGAACTTATTATAAATACTCAGTTTTCAATGCTGCGGCAGCTTGTTAATAATGCGAAAGATCAGAAAAAATCAGCCGGTTATTTCAATGTAATCATATATCCCTGCAACGATTTCTTTTCTGCATCAATTGAAGAGTTCGGAGATTTTTTTGATTACTACAAGTACATAGATAAACTTTCAGAAATAGATTACGATAATCCTGAGCATTATGATGAAATTGATGAAGCTGTTTTGAAAGAGGAGGATATTCTCTCTGACAGTCATATAAAGCTTGTCCTTGATCATGATGACAATATTAAGCTTGCAGATGGTTCAAATAGAATAGGGCTTAACGTAATTGAAAAGGCAACTAATCAGGATTTTTACATAACGTCATTTTATAAAAAGGGCAAGTACATGTGGAAAAGAATTTATTTCAGAGTTGAGAACGATTAAATAGTTTTACGGGGATATCATGGAAGAGAAATTTATAAGCAGGCAGACTTTGAATTTTCTGCTTTTTGAAATGCTTGAAATTCAGAATCTGTCACAGCATGAATACTTTAATGAATACAATAAAGAGGCACTCGACATGGTGCTCGGCACTGCAAATAAAATAGCGGCCGACCTCATGCGTCCATGCCTGCGTGAAATGGACAAAAATTCTCCCGTTTATAAAAACGGCGATGTACTTGTTAATCCGGCAGTGAGAACATTCATGCGGAAATGCGGAGAGATCGGTTTTATTTCGGCGCATTTTCCTTTTGAAGATGGCGGACAGCAGCTTCCGTATTCCATCGTTGCTGCTTTCAATTATATATTTGCAGCTGCTAACTATTCACTTGGAGTTTACCCCGGGCTTACGTCCGGTGCGGCAAATTTAATTATAACATTCGGTTCGCCTGAACTGAAAAAATATTATACACCGAAAATGTTTACGGGTGAGTGGCAGGGGACAATGGCTTTGACCGAGCCCGAGGCGGGGAGTTCCCTCTCAGATATAAAAACAAAGGCTGTACCCACCGGTGAGGGATTCTATCTGATTAAGGGGCAGAAAATATTTATTTCAGCCGGGACACATAACGGAGTGGATAATGTTATAAATCTTATGCTGGCAAGGATCGAAGGCGCGCCTGCCGGGGTTAAGGGGATTTCTCTTTTCGTTGTACCGAAACTCCGTGGTGACGGTGCAGGTGGACTGGTTCCGAATGATGTAACCTGTGCGGGTATAGAACATAAGCTCGGATATCGCGGATCACCCATTACTCAGCTCTCAATGGGGGAGAATGATGATTGCCGCGGCTGGATTGTTGGAGATGAGAATAAAGGTCTTGCATATATGTTTCAGATGATGAATGAGGAACGGGTAAATGTCGGGATAGGTGCTGCGGGTATTGCATCAGCTGCATATTACGATTCTCTCAAATATTCACAGGAGAGAGCTCAGGGGCGTCCTTTGAACAGTAAGAATCCGGCAGATCCTCAGTGTGCAATAATCAATCATCCCGATGTAAAGAGAATGCTTTTATTCCAGAAAGCAGTGTCCGAAGGTTCACTTTCACTGGCTCTTCAGGTGGGGAAATATATAGATTTGAAACACATCTCGTCAGATGAAGAAAATGAAAAACTCGATCTGCTTCTTGAGTTCCTGACACCGATTGCAAAGAGCTATCCATCTGAGAATGGAGTTCTTTCTACAAGTGCGGGATTACAGATTCTTGGCGGTTACGGTTACTGCGAGGATTTTAATCTGGAACTGTTTTTTCGCGATTCAAGGATACATCCTATTCATGAGGGTACAACCGGTATTCAGGGTCAGGATCTTCTTGGGCGGAAAACTACAATGAAAAGCGGCCGTGCCTTTGAACTCTATATCGAAGAAATAAGAAAGACTATAAATGAAGCAGCGGAATACGACGAGCTGGAGGATTACGCTGCAAAACTGGATCAGGCTGTTAGCGATTTTGAGATTACGGCACGTCATCTTCTTAATGTTGCATCCAGGGGTAATATGGAAGTTTTTCTTGCCGATGCAACTCTCTATCTCGAGATGGCTGGTATACTTACAATTGCATGGCAATGGCTTATGCAGGCTAATTGCGCGGTAAAACAGAGCATAAGCTGCGGCGATGAAGCTCTGAAAAAATTCTATTCATCAAAAATTCACACAATGAAATTTTTCTTCAAGTATGAACTTCCACGGGTAGGAACACTTTCAAATACATTAATGGATGGGGAAACTCTTACAGTTGAAGTAGATAGTGGTTTGTTTGTGGACTAAAAGTATTGGAAATTAATTTTTAAAGTAATTGACATTAAAAATACATGCTTGCATACAGCGGACTAAAAATAAAATAGCAACGAAGGATATAAATGAAAAGTTTTTTTTCCATTATAATTGTACTTGTTTCAATTCCGCTGTTTGCTGAAAGTTATTCTGAAATATCTAATAAACTTTTTGCCGGGATACCAGTGAGCTATCAGAAAGAGACGATGGTTGTCTTTCCTTTTGCGGGAATAAATACAGATCTTCCAGTATGTACTGTCGCAACTGATGAAATAACTAACGCTATGTTTAAGATGGGTGCAAATCTTGTAGAGCGTGAACAGCTTCGGAATATCCTCAAAGAGCGGGAGTTGAAAGACAGTGGTATTACTAACTCGGAGGCTGCAGAGATAGCCGCAGGAGCAGGCGCAAAAACAGTCTTGGTTGGAACTGTAACCACAATAGATAAGAACAATATCATGCTGAGTTTACGGCTTGTGGAGGTTTCAACATACAAATTACTAGCTGTTGAATCTGGATACATCGGTAAAATTGGAAATGGTGAGAAAAAATCTATTGAACAGAAAGGGAGTTCGAATCAGGGATCAGGGATTGGTACTACTCTTGAATTTGACATCGGGAGAGGGATTTATACATATAAAAATGATAAGAATACGGTAATTGACAATGCGAATCGACCGGTTTTTGGTGTGAGACTAACTTCATTTTTTCATGAGAATTTTTCTTCATCATTTGAATTCCGGTTTTTCCGTCTTATTGAAGATGGGCTGTATAATAATGTATTTAAGATAAATTGGCTTCCATCACTGCGTATTCCATTAAATTATTTTGTTCCGGTATTGGGTGACATTACTGATTTTCATCTTGGATACTCTATTGGATTTGCAGGTGAATATGTTAAAAAAGAAGGTGGAGATGGTTATGATGATTATTATGCTGGTTATTATGATGATTATTATAATGATGATTTAAATGAATGGGGGTATGGTATATGTACGTCCATAGTTGCCGGTTTTAGAGTGGGCATAACTGATAATTTCTTTATTTATGCCGATTATAGATATACCCCGTCGATGTTTAACAATATTTGGGTTTCTTATGCTGTTGATGCCGATGGCGATCAGTATGAAGCATCCGTAAATGACGACATATCGGGCAAGTCTATATGTATTGGTATGGGCTTAGTTTTCTAAAAAGTTGAATCATTAGCTGTGTCTGTCATTTACACCGGTAAATTTTTTCGTGAACTGGTTGTTGGCGAAAAAATTTACCGGTTGTTCACCTTCCCATTGGGGAGGGAGGATAGTGATTAAATGGAGTTTAAGTTTACTCCAACGCCTTATCCATATCCCTCATTACCATCTGAACTGTATTTCTTGTTTTCTCTTCGAGCAGTACTTCCTTGTTTACTATTACCCTGTCGATTGTCTCCTGGTCATAGTGCCGTATTGTTACAAGTTCCAGGCCTCTGTTGTACTTAATAATATAATCTGATTCAAGAGATCTGATAAGTTCAGGTATTCTCCGCTCGTCCCAATCGACACATATTGAGAAGCTGAGCGCTGTATTCTGCATTACATTTATTCGCACTCTTAGGCGTGAAAGCTCGTGAAAAATATCACCAAGATTATGTTCAGCTATAAAAGAAAAATCTCTTGCAGAGATAGTGATAAGCACCTGATCCATTTTGAAAATAAAGGATGCTATCTGTAGTTCAACTTTATCGTTCTGAATGATTGTTCCTTTCTCTTTCGGATGGAGAAAAGATTTAACCCATAGAGGGATTTTTTTATTCTGCAGAGGTTTAATAGTTTTTGGGTGAATTACGCTTGCTCCGTAATATGCAAGCTCTATCGCATCGTGATAGGATAGCTGGTCGAGCTTTATTGTGTCATCAAAATATTTCGGGTCGGCATTCAGTACGCCGGGTACATCTTTCCATATGGCTACTTTTTCCGCTTCAAGACTGTATGCTAAAATTGCCGCGGAAAAGTCAGATCCCTCCCTTCCGAGAGTTGTGGTTATATGCTCAGCAGTTGATCCTATAAATCCCTGGGTAATATAAATTCTTTCTCTGTGAAACTCCATTGAATCATTTACAAGTTCAACAGTTTTTTCCCAGTCAATCCGTGCGTCCCTGTAGGTGTTGTCTGTTCTTATAATCGATCTTGCGTCAATCCATGAGTTTTCTATCCCGGCTGAGTTTAAATAAGCGCTGAGTATCTTTGAAGATATGATCTCTCCAATGGATACAATCTGGTCATATTCATAGTCATAGTTTTCTGAACTTGGAAGGTTTAATCGTGTTCTGAAAAGGGAGAAAATATTTTCAAGGTCAGTATAGATTTCATTGTTTTCATCAGGAAAAAGAGCAGTTGTAATGCCCATGTGGTATTCTTTAATATTAATGAACTCTTCGTCGATTTTACCGGTATTATAGAAATAAGCATGCAGCAGCCGCTCAAGAGCATTGGTCATTTTACCCATTGCGGAAACTACTACAGCTATTTTATCTTCATTATAAAGACTTAGAACGCTTGCGACATTTCTTACTGAATCTGCATCTTTTACTGACGCACCGCCGAATTTAAAAACTTTCATTATTGATCCCTCTTTTAAACTGATATGAGATCAATTATTTATAGCGCCCTCTTTTTCAATAAAATTTTTTATTGAAAATGAAAAAACAGGTAACTCATAAGTAAGTCGCTTAATTTAATTGTGGGTTATTTCTCCGCCGCCATGGGCGGCGGGGTCTGTGACTGCTCATAAATCAGTGACGGTCTATCTCTGCCGATCCTTTGACCTGGAGAATAACAGTTTTCAATTACGATTAGTTTATAAATAAATGTTGAATGATAAAATTAAAAAAGAGCATGGGTAATAAAAGCTGTTGATTGAATTTTATTTTTCCCTGTTTTGAAAATTTAATGCCGAAAATAACATTAAGAATAATGGTAATTATTTATCAACTGCTGGTTAAATTGATCTATGCTGCGCCAAATGTGCGGCGGAGAGAGAATGCCGCCTGTTTATATACCATTAAAAATTTATCGGGAGTATTTTATGAAAAAGATATATATCACCATTCTTCTTCTTTCTCTGATTACTGTATTAAATGCAGAGCAGACAAATAAATTTGCAGAGAAGCATAAGAAAAAAGTAATTAATCAGCATGCTCTCGATATAAAAAACCGGGATGAAATACTAAAGGAGTTAAAGGTATTTCTCCATGACAGCAGTGAAGAGATCTCTGACGGATCAGTAGAGTTGGGAATACCTCTGGAGAAAGATGCCGTAACCGGGATCAAGGATACTGATAATTTTCATTACTCGGGGGTTACTCCTCCGAAGATTTACGGTTATGTAAATACCGGATCTCTTAACATGCGTTCGGAAGATGGGTCTGATAGTGAGATTGTCGGTAAATTGAAATTTAAAGAGAGAGTTCAGATAATTCTGCAATCAGATAAAACTGAAGTGATCAGGAATATGAAAGCGCCGTGGATTCTGATTAAGAAGGATAACGGAGATGAAGGATGGGTCTTCGGAGCTTTTGTTTCTGATGATATGCCATCGGCGATAGATGATGACTCCGGGAAGACAGACTGGAGTATCATTATGCCCGCATCCGGAAGACTATCAAGCAGATTCGGATACAGAATAGATCCGGTTACAAAAAAACGAAACACATTCCATAAAGGTATAGATATTTCTGCTCCAGCCGGAACTCCTGTTTATGCAGCAGAGAGCGGAACCATAATAGAAGCGGGATATAAACAGAGCGGTTATGGAAATCTCATTGTTATAAAACACGGAAATGATATGGCTACCTATTATGGTCATCTCTCAAAAATTATTTCAGCAAAAGGGAGCAGGGTAGAAAAAGGTGAACTTATCGGAAATGTGGGAAGTACCGGTAAATCAACAGGACCGCACCTTCACTTTGAGATACGAAAAGGGGGACAAGCGCTGAATCCTGAAGAGTATATGAGGTAAAGCTGATTCCCTCAATTGTATATGGATGCAGGAGTGAGTTCGAGAAGTTTTCTGTTTATCATAAATCATAAATATATTATTGATTTATTTCGGGCTGATTATAAATTGATTATATATAAAACAGAGAGGTTAAGAGATGAAACAGACAGATATTCCCGAGTCGATAATTCCGGTTCTCATTAAAGCTCAGCAAAACGAGATTACTGAATATCATATATACACAAAACTTGCAGATACAGTGAAAGATGAACATAATAGTGAGGTTCTCAGAAAGATAGGACATGACGAAAAAGCACATTATGAAATATGGAAAAAATATACCGGGGTAGACGTCAAGCCTGACAGATGGAAAATATTTAAATTTTACTGGATTGCAAAAATCTTCGGTCTGACCTTCGGGATAAAACTTATGGAGAATGGTGAAGCCGAAGCCCAGATTAACTATGAGGCTCTTACTGATTATGTTAAGGATGCAAAGAAAATTGCCGCTGATGAAGACGCTCACGAGAAGCAGCTTATTGCGCTCATTGAAGAGGAGCGTCTTGACTATGTCGGATCAATTGTTCTTGGACTTAATGACGCGCTGGTTGAGCTCACAGGTGCACTTGCCGGTTTTACATTCGCCATGCAGAATACAAGGTTAATTGCTCTGGCTGGACTGATTACCGGAATTGCCGCTTCTTTTTCAATGGCTGCAAGTGAGTTTCTTTCTCAGCGCTCTGAGGGCGAGGGGGATACTGCTTTGAAGTCGGCCGTGTACACTGGTATTGCATATGTGACGACTGTAATCCTGCTTATACTCCCTTATCTTCTTATAGATCACTTTATGATCTGTCTCGGTATAACTCTTGCAATTGCTATATGTATTATTTTCTTTTTTAATTACTATATTGCTGTGGCGAAGGATCTTGATTTTAAAGCACGTTTTTTTGAAATGGCATTTATCAGTTTAGGAGTCTCTGCAATTACTTTTCTGATCGGTGTACTTATAAGACAGTTTATTCAGATAGAGATTTAATAACACGCCATTGATCGACCCTCCCCATCCGCCCTGTCGGGCACCTTCACCATGGAGAGATGGGGAAGGGTGATTCAAAAATAAATAATGCTTCAGACCCTTTTTCAAGATACATTCTATTTATTTCCTCCTTCTTCAAAACCTAATCATGATTCCTGTGTGTTAACAATAATAATTTATTTTATTTTCAGATATTAAACAATTGCAGCATAAACGGCTGGATTTGAGAAATTTTTTTTAATGTCTCTCAAATAATAAGAATAAATTTTTTTTGGGTCTTAAATAAAAAATTATCATTGACTAATATTAATAATGTTATTATTAACAATGTTGCTAAAAAATAAAGGAGAGTCTAATGTTAAAAAAGTACTATGTCACATTCGTTTTTCTTGCAGCATTTTTTATTACTAGTTCATCAGTTATAACTTCTTCAGTTTTTGCTGATACGAATTTCGGTATCGGCGCGCTGGTAGGTTTGGGATATGCTTCGAATAGCAAAATGAATGATGTTGTTGCCGGTTATGGCGATGAAGTTGCTGATGATTTAAATGATGTCAATTCTACATCAGTATTTAAAGGGAAAGCTGATAATGCGGGATTTGCATATGGATTTGATCTTGATGCGCGTGTAATTGGTGATTCTTTTGGAGTTGGATGCTCATTAGGCTATCAGGTAGGTGGAGAATCAAGCTCATCTGCTGAAGCAAGCGGTTATGAATCAAAACAATCTTTATCTTTGGAGCTTTCATCCACTGTATATCTATTAACTTTATATTATAAACATGTGATTGATGAGAGCAGTTTTATTCTTTTTGGAGCAGGTCCGGGTTTCTATAACAGCAAAATGAAACTCGCAGAAGAAGCATCAGGTTTTGTATCGGGTAATTTTAAAGATGAATATGAGTATACCGGCAGCACTTGGGGTGGTCATTTTAAAGTGGAGTATAATTATCTGATTGGTTCAGTTGATATTTTTGCAGGATTGTTAGGGCGCTATGCAAAAGTAAGTGAATTTGAAAAAGATGGAGTAGCTCTTACTGTGTCCGGTGAAAAACTTGAAGGTAATTTCACCGGGGCTCTTATTTATTTCGGAGTAGGGTTTATGATATAAACAGTTGTTTAGCGAAAGTTTGATGCAGCATAAATGGAATTATAAAATACAGGAGTTCATTGTGAAAAAAAATATGTTATTCATTTTATCAGGTTTGTTGGCGATATCTTTTTTATCGGGTTGTTCCACGCTTAAAATTGAAGCCATTAAAAATGCACCGATTCCAGCTGCTAACGGAAAAATAGTTTTTATAAATACAGCGTTTAGTGAAAGAGAATTGTCATCATTTCCTTTAATTGATGCAGGTATTTATAATAAAAGAGCAGCAGGTGTTGTAGCTGAAATCGACAGGCTCCAGAAGGAGAGTGCGCCTGTTATTAATAACTTGTATATAGAAAGCCTTAAATCAAAAACCGCATGTGAAGTTGTTTCAGTTTCTGATATTTCAGATTCAACGGCGCTTAATAGATATGAGGTTATTTCTCCTGTAATGACTGAAAAGATTAAAACTTTATGTAAATTTAACAAAGCATCGTATGCTGTTGCTATGACTATGCAGGTAAGTACTATAAAAGTTTCTGCATTTGGATTTTCAGGCGACAGCATTTTGCGTTCATATGTTTATATATTTGATAAAGATGGCGTTTTAGCGGGAAAAGGATTTTTTGTGAGTGCTGTGGTTAATGGAAGTCCTACTAATACTGATTCATACAAAGAACTTCTTCAGTCTGGTGAAAAGCTTTCTGCACAATTGATTGCAGTATTGTTTAAATAATGATGAATTATCCCGGTATCGATCAATGATGATTTGATGCCGGGATTTAAGGCGATATATGAAAAAATGGGCTGTAATTGTTATTCTGCTATTTATTGTAAATTCGTGTAACCAGTCAGATGAAAAAGAAATAGTTTCTATCGGTTCCCCTGTTTACAGAGATATCAATAACATCGAAATAAAAAAACTTGCCATGATGTATTCAGCAATTCAGGATAAGATGAATAATGTGTTTCAGGTAATGGGTGAAGACGATCCGGAGACAATTGATCGGATTAAGAAACTTTGTGTCGAATCAAAGATTTTTAGAAAAGAAACAAAAAATATTTCCAGGGAAACTGTAAAAAAAATATTTAAAGAAATCCCGCAGCAGAACATATCCGAAGAGCTGATCAGCAGAATTCAAAACAGGTATTCAAACGATTCCGAATTTAAAAAAGTATACGATGAATTAGTTTCTTTATTATCTATATAACTATTGTTCAATGTCCGGCTTCATCAGTAGGAATAAGTCATAGCTTCATCAGCGATATTTCAAGTTGGAGAGAGTAAGCGTAAAAAACGATTCATTGAGTACTTGTTGTTTTAATTTAAAAAAAGGTCCGGAGAAAAATCCCGGACCTTTTTTTTAAATTAGTTCTATATATGGTTCTGAATTACACCATGTTTACTGTCCCGGAACTGTTGGTATAACTACTATGTCAACTCTTCGATTTAATGCTCTGTTTTCTTTTGTTGCATTTGAAACAAGCGGTTTATGTTCGCCGTAACCTGCAGCCGAGAATCTTACCGGATTAAGATTTGTATCCTGTAAAAGATAACCGAGTACCGCAAGCGCCCGCTCTGTTGAGAGCTCCCAGTTATCTCTGAATCTTTGTGATCTCATTGGTATGTTGTCAGTGTGACCTTCGACGACTATGCTGTACTCCGGGAATTGGGATAGAATTTCACGTATTTTTTTAAGTGACGGGAGAACTTCTTTTTTAAGATTGGCATATCCTGAATCAAAGCTTATACGGTCATCTATATTTATAACAAGTCTGTTGTGAAATTTTTTTAATCGGATGTCGCCTTTCTGAATCTCCTGATCGAGCTGCTTTTCAAGTTCAGATGCCTGGTTCTCCATTCGGGAGAGCTCCTGCTTCTGTTTGTCCGTAAGCTTTTTCAGATCGGAGAGCTCTTCATTGAGATTGGCAATGTCATCTTTCAGCGCCAGCAGTTTTTTGTCATAGGATTCCTTCATGTCTGCAAGCTCTTTCAGCAGCTTCTCTCTCTCTTCGTTCCACTTCTCTTTTGCCTGCTCCATATCCTCTTCACATCTTTTCTGAAGAAGTCTGTTGCTTTCGATAAGATTTTTCTCTGTTTCAGAACCGGTATTTTTTAGAATATTTATAGTATTTTGAAGTTCATCAATTTTTGTTTCGAAGGCTTTTTTCTGATCTGCGCAGGATGAGTTCAACTGCTCTATCTCACGCTTGAGTTTTTCAATCTCCGCATTGAGTCCGTTTATTGTATTTTCATATTTGTTTTTTTCATTCTGGTACTGTCTGTTTAATGTTTTGAGCTCCAGCTGAAGTGCAATCTTTTCATTGTATACAGAGTTGTATTCCGATGGGGTGTAAAATACAGCAGCATCTGCCGCTGCGATGGATATTATTATAAAGAATAAAGAGATTATTTTTTTAATATAGGTGTTCCGCATTTTATTCTCCGATTTTCCGGTCTATTTGATATTCTCAAGAGTAAGTTTTGCACTCTGGAATTTTATAGCAGCTTCTTTGTATTTTAATTCAGATTTAGCAGTATCCTGCTTTTTCTTTTCCAGATATTCGTCATATTTTTTATATCCATATATATCATCGGGATCTTTTTTATTTATTTTATTCACCAGCTTTGTGAAGAAGTTCTCCTCTTTTTCTGGTTTTACAGGTTCGTTCTTATCCCGGTAGGTTTTTGCTATTTTTGATTTTTCGCTGTTAAGCTCGGCAATATACTGTGCAAGTTCGGCATTTTTCAATTCGAGTTCAGCTTCAAGCAGATTCTTTTCACTCTGCTGATATTCCAGAAGAGCTGATTTTTTTGATATCATCGATTCATTCTCGGCCAGCTGAGTATTTTTTGTTTCCAGATTTACAGCGTCTTTATTTTTTTCGTAATAGTAGACCTGATCTTTAAGTATACTGTTCTCTTTTTTAAGAAGTTTTATCTCCTCTCCGGTTCCTGCCGGGAGTTTAGACTGCTCTTTCATTCTGCTCTCTACAGCCTGCTTCTCTTTGTTCTTGTCTATTATCTTCTGCTCTAAGGAGTAGATTGCTTTTGTATCGGACTCGGTCTTTTCAGCCAGATATTTGTCATCAATCTCTTTCGGCATAGTTGAGCATGCTGCAATCATAAGTGATAAAAATATAACCGGTATTATTTTTTTCATTGAATATCTCCTCTGTAATTAATCCGTATCTACTCATAAATTGGTGTTAAATTTGCTCTCCACCGCGCCTGTGGCGCGGCGGAGATGAAATACCACCGGTTTTTGAGTAGTTACAATAATCCGTTATTTTAAAAATAACGGATTATTGTAATAATAAATTAGTCTATTTTACTATCCGGAAACCTTTAAAACTTTTATAATACTAATAAAAAGCAAAAACGAACGAATGTCAAAATATATTTCATAATATATATGGGGTATTTAAGTATAAAAAGTTTCATGTATTTTTGAAAAGTATAAAAGCAGTTTATGCGCTGATAGCATCTTCCGGGGTCAGAGCATCAATCCCTGGTGTCTTTGCATGGGCATCAGTCCCGCATTAAGACCGGGAAAAACTATAACCGGTAGCTTTTTATCTCCGCCGGTTTTGAGAATTTAACTTTCATTATATAATCTAAATATGCACAAAGTTTCCTGTTTGTTAAAATTTTAAAATCTGAATTTTCCGCCGAAAATATTTATTGATTAAAATGAGCATTGGAATATTTTTGCATATATGTCAGCAGGGTATAGCTCAAGCCTGACAGAATTAAATTTCTGGATGTAATAAATGAATAATTATAGTGTCACTTATGACAAATTTCTGGAACTGAGTTATCAGCTTCTTGAAAAGGTTAAATCGAACAAATCGGAGTATAAAGCGATTCTTTGCCCTTTAAGAGGGGGATTCTTTTTATCATATTTTATGAGTGTCCATCTTGAGCTCCCTATCTCCTATATCGAAATATCTTCGTATGCCGGGAAGGAGCAGATGAGATTCCAGATAGGTATTAAGCCTGATCTGATAGAAGGGAAGTTTCTGCTCTGTGATGATATTTATGACAGTGGAAATACAATTAAGGAGATACATTCAATGTATCCGAATGTTGATTTTGATACTATCTGTCTTGTTTCAAAAGTTAAAGAAGCCGAAGTCTTTTACGCCTCACTTGTTGAGAAAGAGAAGTGGGTCGATTTTTTCTGGGAAGTGATGTAGAATATTAATTTTAAAATGTGAAATTCCGGGGTAAAATAAAATGATTAGCAGAATTAAATCTATTCTATTTCTGAGTTTTATTATAGTCACAAGTATTATTCTTTTTTTTCCGGCTTTACTTATCTGGTTTGTAACTTTTCCTTTCGACAGGAGGAAGCTGATACTCCATCAGTACACATGTTTCTGGGGAGCATTATACACAAGAGTTAATCCTGCCTGGAGAGTTAAAATGATTGACCGGGATAATTTCAGATCCGGCATGACTTATGTTGTTGTTTCCAATCACCAGTCTCAGCTGGATATTCTTGTCGCATTTAATCTTTTTAAACATTTTAAATGGGTATCCAAAGCTGAAATTTTCAGGGTTCCCTTTGTCGGATGGAATATGTATCTTAACAGATACGTCCGTCTGGTGCGCGGTGATAAGGAGAGCGTTAAAGAGATGCTAGCTGTAAGTGAGGAGAGGCTGAAAGAGGGGAGTTCAATATACATCTTTCCCGAAGGGACACGATCTGATGACGGGATTGTTAAACCATTTAAACCGGGAGCATTTGCTCTTGCTCATAAGCTTAAGCTCCCGATTCTCCCCATCGTAATTTCGGGAACGGTTTATGCTCTTCCTAAATATAGTATGAAATATCAGGGTACACACAATCTTTATTTAAAAATATTGAAAGAAATTCCATACAGCGAATTCTCATCTCTTACAGTTGAAGAGACCGCTGATATGGTGAGAAAAATAATAAGCGATAACGTTGCCGCTCTTGTTAAGCTTGAGGAGTTAAAAAATTGAGTAAGGTATATTTCATAAAAACGGAAAATAATGCTTCAGATGAACTCCTTGCTGATAAGCTTAAAACTCTTATCGCGAAAGAGGGACTGTTTAATTTTATCTCGGAAAAAGATATGGTGGCGGTTAAGACTCATTTCGGAGAGAGCGACAAATCGGGATACCCCAGGCCTGTAATTTTAAAAGGGATTGGAGAACTTGCCAGAGAGAGGGGAGCTCTCCCTTTTATGACTGAAACTTCAACTCTGTATAAAGGGAACAGGGACAATGCTGTCATTCATACAGAGCATGCCCACAGGCAGGGTTTCGGATTTGAGAATACAGGTATGTCGATTATTATGGCTGACGGGCTTTACGGCGATGAAGAGGTTGAGGTAGCCGTAGATGGTAAAATATATAAATCGGTTAAGCTTGCATCGCTTATAGTTAAATCTCAGGCGCTTGTCTGTGTATCTCATTTTACAGGACACCTTATTGCCGGATTCGGTGCAGCGCTTAAGAATATGGGTATGGGATGCGCCAGCAGAAAAGGGAAGATGATTCAGCACTCCACTGCAAAGCCTCAGATAATCGCAGAGGTCTGTACTAAGTGTAAACAGTGTATTACATGGTGTCCCGCTGAAGCGATTACAATGGGTGACGATTCAGCGATAATAGATGGAGAAAAATGCATCGGATGCGGAGAGTGTCTTGCGGTCTGCAGATTCGATGCTGTTAAATATAACTGGGGTGCGACTTTTGAAGAGCTCCAGAAAAAAATTGTAGAGCATGCATTTGGAGTTTATAAAGCGAATGAAGGGAAGGGTATCTATATCAATATCCTTACCAGAATATCGAAGGACTGCGACTGTATGCCGAGATATGAAAATATCTGTGGAGATATTGGTGTGCTTGTTTCTCATGATCCTGTCGCTGTGGATGCGGCGTCACTTGATCTTGTAGAGAAATTTGCAGGAAAAAATCTTTCAGAGATGGCGTATGACATTCCATATAGATACCAGATAGATTACGCGCGGGAGATCGGATTCGGCGACGCGGATTATGAACTGATTGAGATGTAGAAGAGAAATAATTACAAAGTTTAATTGTATAAACGGTCAGTAGTCAGATCCATGCACATCCACACTTTCAGCCCCCGCACCCCCGGAGGGGGCAAAGATTAAAAAAAATACAAAAGATATTTTATCTGATTCATTCCCTGATATTTTTTAAAGTCCCCCTCCGGGGGGTTTAGGGGGCTGGGCTGTTATGTTTTAAAAAAAATACCATTTCCTATTGAAAATCTTTTAAAATTTTGTATATTGAATTTAACCTTGTTCTGAAATATTAAAATGTTTACGGGATTTAACTATTATGGATTTTAATTTAAGTACAATATCGTTTGTGGCAGAGAAGAATTTTACTCCGGTTGATACGGGTAAAGTTTATGATGTTCTGATTATCGGAGGCGGGCCTGCAGGGATGACTGCTGCTGTATACTGTATGAGGAAGGGTGTTGATACAGCTATTATCATTAAAAGTATAGGTGGTCAGGTTGCGGAGACTTCTTCTGTTGAGAATTATCTCGGTTACAAATATATCAACGGAGTTGAACTTGTTGATAAGTTCAAGGAGCAGGTCTTTCAGTTCAGCATAGGATATGAAGAGGGGCAGGGCGTCAGTGCTGTAACTGATGGTGATATTAAAAGCATAACTCTTGATGACGGAAGAGTCCTTCATTCCCGGGCTCTGATTATCGCATCGGGAAAATCGTGGAAGAAGCTCGGGATTCCGGGGGAACAGCGTCTTACCGGTCATGGTGTTGCATACTGTACAATATGTGATGCTCCGCTTTTTGCAGCGAAAAAAGTTGTAGTTGTCGGAGGTGGGAACTCCGGCGTTGAGGCCGCCATTGATCTTGCATCAGTTGCATCTGAAGTTGTTATTATTCAGCTGATGGATGAGCTTACAGCCGATAAGATACTGACGGATAAGCTCAATAGTTTTTCCAATGTAAGTATGATTTTCAGCAGCAGAGTCACTGAGATTATTGGTGAGGATTTAGTAAATGAAGTGACAATCCAGAATGCTGATACAGGTTCCTTTTCGAAGCTGGCGACTGACGGAATTTTTATAGAGATAGGTCTTGATCCTAACAGCAGTTTTGCAAGCGGAGTTGTGGATATGAATTCTGCCAGTGAAATTCTTGTGGACAGCAGATGCGCAACAAATCGAGAGGGGATATTTGCAGCAGGAGATGTTACTTCCGTTCCGTTTAAACAGATAATCATCGCGGGTGGAGAGGGAGCTAAAGCCGCACTCTCTGCATGCGAATATATTTTAAAGAGAAATTGAAATTGAAGGAGATTTAATATGGCATTATTCGATGTTAAAGTGCAGAATCAGTTAAAAGAAATTCTTAAGAATATGAAGGATAACGTTAAGATTATCAACTTTACCCAGGCAATTGAGTGTCCAATGTGCAAAGAGACCAGAGCTTTTGCCGAGGAGATAGCTTCTTTAAGTGATAAACTTTCAGTTATAGTTTATGATCAGGTGGCAGATAGCGATATGGTGAAGAAGTACGGAGTTGAAAGAATTCCGGCAATCGTCCTTCTGGACAAAGAGGGCAAAGACCATGGAGTAAAGTTTTACGGACTACCCGGCGGATATGAAATAAATTCATTTCTCGGTTCAATAATTGAAATGTCGGGAAGAAGAGAGGAGCTCCCTGCTGATATTATTTCAAGAATAAAAAAAATCGACAAGAATGTACATATACAGGTTTTTGTAGGACTCAGCTGTCCTCATTGCCCGGCTGCAGTGACTGTAGCTCATCGGCTTGCAATGGAAAACAGTAATATTAAGGGTGATATGATAGACTCAAACAACTTTGTACATCTTGCACAGAAGTATAGCGTAACCGGTGTACCTAAAATTATTATTAATGAGAAGTATGAACTTATGGGAGCGCATCCGATTAATACTGTTCTTGACGTGATTGAAAGTCTCAAATAGTGTTACTATCGGGCTTATGAAAAAGTGGTTCAAAGATTATATCTGGTTTATAATATATTCAGGTGCAGTAATCGGAGCGGTTACCTTGAGTGTGGGGAATCTCGATTATGAATGGCAGTGGTATAGAATTCCGGATTATATAGTATCAATAAATAATGGAGTGAAGGCCGGGCCTCTTCTTCATGGAGTTTATGTAACAATTCAGATCTCTCTTGCAAGTATACTTTTTGCGTTTATATTCGGATTTGTTTCGGCTCTTTTGCGTATGTCAAATTCTTTTATAGCAAGGGTCATTTCATATGGATATATCGAATCTATAAGAAATACGCCGCTTATTGTGCAGATCTTTTTTATGTACTTTGCGGTGGCTCCGATATTTGACATTAGCGCTTTTGCATCGGCTGTAACAGCGTTATCTCTGTTTGAAGGGGCGTATCTTTCAGAGATAATCCGGGCCGGAATTCTCTCTATCAGAAAGGGACAGTGGGAGGCGGCGTGGAGTCTGGGACTTGGCAGAATTCAGACATACAGATATGTCATCCTCCCTCTTGCAATGAGACGTGTTCTCCCTCCGCTTACCGGACAGGGTGTGTCGCTGATAAAGGATTCAGCTCTGGTAAGTACAATTTCGATTTATGATTTAACCATGGTGGGGCAGTCAATTGTTTCGGATACATTTTTATCTTTTGAAGTCTGGTTTACAGTTGCAGCTCTTTATCTGATGATGACGGTTCCGTTGTCGCTTTTATCAGGTTATGTCGAAAAAAGGTTTGCAGTTCATTAGATTCAGTCTCAATATAGCAGTTAACGGCTGGATTAAACCGTCTTATCTTTCGGCTTCGCTCAGTGATCGTTTTAAACACTGGCTGAGCGGAGCCGAAGCCTGAACGATTTTATCGGTTACATGTTATTGTCGGCGGTATAAAGTTAAAATTCAATAAAAACCCTTTCCCTGCTGTAGGGGGAGTTTTTTAAAAGGTGAGGTTCTATATGAAAAAAACAGTTATGCTTATTCTCTCAATATTATTAATACTTTCCGGTTGTGCAAAAAAAGAGACAGGAAATCAGCTTGATGAAGTAAAAAAGAGAGGTATATTGAGAGTCGGGATGTCAACATTTGTACCCTGGGCTATGAATGACAAAGAGGGGAATTTAATAGGTTTTGAGATAGATGTGGCGACTCAACTTGCAAAGGATATGGGGGTGAAAGTTGAGTTTGTCCCTACGAAGTGGTCAGGTATTATTCCCGCGCTTCTTACAGGAAAGTTCGATGTTATCATCGGAGGAATGGGGATAACTGAAGAGAGAACAAAAAAAGTCGATTTCAGTGACCCATATGATTTTTCAGGGATGTCGATGGTGGCAAGCAGGAAGAAAGCTCCGGGCTTCAACAAGCTTGCTGATTTTAATAAAAATGAAATACTGATAGCCGCAAGACTCGGGACAACCGCTGCTGAAGCAGCAAAAAAGAATTTCCCCAATGCTCAGCTTAAACTTTTTGATGATGAAGCTCAGGCTATACAGGAGCTTTTAACTGATAGAGTTCATGCCGTTGTTGCTTCATCTCCGTTGCCTGAATTTCAGGCAATAAAGTACAGCAGCAGATTTTACCTCCCAGTCGAGGAGACTTTTGAGAATGAGCCCATAGGCTTTGCGATGAAAAAAGGTGAAGATGACATGAAGGGATATTTTAACAGCTGGATAAAAAAGAAAACAGGTGACGGTTTTCTTAAAGAGAGAAAAAAATACTGGTTTAAGACAAGAGACTGGGAAAAGAGAGTGGAGTAGATGTTAAGAGAGAAGATACGTTTTACTTTTCTCGATCTGATACTTCTGTTTTTTCTTATATCGGTTGCCGCATACATTATTTTCAAAATGAGAGCAGAACTTCACTATCAATGGGACTGGTCTGCAGTTGCGTCATATATAATCAGATATGACGCAAAGACCGGTTCTTATGTTCCGGGGCTTCTTCTTGCCGGGCTTGCTGTTACTTTTAAACTTAGCGTCTGGTCTACAATTCTTGCTTCAATCATAGGTCTCTTTATGGGGCTGATGAAAATATCACATAATGCTATCCTGAAACTGACGGCATCGCTTTATGTGGGAATAGTAAGAAATATCCCTTCTATTGTATTTATATTTATTTTTTATTTTTTTATCAGCGGTCAGATTGCCGATGCTTTTGATTTCAATTCCCGCTCTTACTTTTTTTCTAAGCATGAGTCATCTGTTTCATGGATTTTATCTCCCCTCTCAATGATCTCTGTATTTATATCGGCAGTGCTTACTCTTGCACTTTATGAAGGCGCCTACATGACTGAAATTGTCCGTGCCGGGATTGAGTCGATAGAGAAGGGGCAGGGGGAAGCTGCCGATGCACTGGGGTTTTCGAAATATCAGAAGATGAGGCATATAGTTCTACCTCAGGCTTTTAAACGGATACTCCCGCCCATGGCAGGACAGATAATTTCCGTGATAAAGGATTCGGCAATTGTATCTGTTATATCAGTTCAGGATCTTACTTTCAGGGGGACTGAGCTCATGGCTTCGACTTACAAAACATATGAGATCTGGATAACAATTACACTTATGTATTTTGTTCTTACTTATGGATGTTCAATTGCTGTCGGTGTGATTGAAACACGGATGGAGCGGAGAGGATATGTGTGACCGCTGAAATTTACCTGTAGAGAGGATCTGCATTCTCGATATATGTGAGATAAAGGCGCAGATCAAACTCAATCTGATAGTACCCCGGCTCCATATACTCGCACAGTTTATAAAATGCTTTATTGTGATCCTTCTCTTTAAGATGAGCCAGTTCATGAACAACGATCAATCGTAGAAATTCTTCAGGTACATTTTTAAATATTGAAGCAATCTTAATCTCGTTCTTCGCCTTAATTTTAGCCCCCTGAACCTTTGCAATGTAGTAATGCATACCCAGTACATTGTCAATGGGGCTTATTTTAGAATCATATGTGACTTTATTCAGCGGCTGCGATTTATGAAGAAATTCATTTTTAAGCGAAATTGCAAAATCGTATAGAGCTTTATCTGTACGGATTTTATGTCCGGCTGGATATTTGTTTAATAAAAATTCCCCGAGTCTTTTTTCCAGTATAAGATTCCTGACCTTGTCTGTTAAATCCCCGGAATACCCTGAGAGATATTTAAATTCCTGCATATTTTTCCTGTAAAATTCATCATTATGTATATTTATACAGAACATATCAGAGCGGATTTCTGTCAACTTTTATGTGGATGATATGGAGTCTAAAGAAATTGTAAAACAGATTGAGCTTTTCGTAAAATGCTATAGTTTTGATCAGATACAGTTTTACCTACTCGATTTTTTGATTTTTCTTGACATTGGTGGCGTTTTAGTGTATACTTAAATAATAAAATACATAAAGGAAAACTGTATGAAACTATCAATATTACTTATCCCGATTTTTATTCTAAGCTGTGCAACTTCAGATATAGCAGTAGATAAGAAAGCAATGAAGTCAATAAAAACCGTGGCAATTGCACCATTTACTACAATAATAGATCTTAAGAAAGGAATTTTGTCTGAGGCAGAAGGTAATTTCAGGTCTGCTCTTGTTAAACTGAAATATAAAGTGGTTGAACGCGAGAAGCTCAATGCTCTCCTTAAAGAGAAGGAGTTAGCTATGGCCGGGGTTACTGAAGAGAACGCGAAAACAATTGGTGCTATGCTTGGCGCCGATGCTGTTCTGGTTGGTGAAATAATAGAATATAATGAATCACAAAGAGAATCTGAGGATTTTCAGACTAAAAAAGTTGAAGTTAAAACTTTTTATAAATTTCAGATAATTGTAAGGCTTGTTGATGTGTCTACAGGCGCAATAATTTTAACAGTGAAAAATGCGCAGTCTGAGGTTATGCAGGATAAAGCTCTTCCGGCATTCAGTTCTCTTGACTCATACCTTAATCTGGTTTTGAATAATATGGAGAGTGAACTGGTTGAGGCTATGAAAAAGAAGAAATAAAATATAACCCCACAACACCATAATTGGTAGTTGCTAATAAACTGGCGGAGAGCTTTTTTAATACCAGTTTATGGGTACTTATAATGAATACCCATGATGTTGCGGGGTCTGGCATTTATTTAGATATTGTTTTTAAAATGCATATAAGAATTGTTGTTTCAATGTGAACAAAATTGATAATATGGGCAGTTTATAGAGTTAAAAACTTCTCAGTATGGTTAATTTTAAAATACTTTGAGGTGTAATTTTTATTTATCTTGATAAAAAATTTAACAAAAATGAATATGGGAACACTACTTAATGACTGCTGTGATTTTTGAATTTGAAATAAACATTCTATGTACAAATAACTAAATCTGTATAATAATGCAGGCCCATAAAACGGAGGAAAACTTTATGCTTAGAAAACTTATAGCTTCATCGGTTGGACTCATTTCTATATTTTCGATAATTATATTTTCAGATATATCTCTTTCTGCCAGTGATAATAATTCGGATACGCAAAAGCCTGCAGCTACAGAAATTGTAAGATTTACAATCAGTCCTGCATCACTGAAAATGTATCCCGGAGGCAGCATGCAACTCATTGCCACCGCCTATGACAGCAAAGGAAACAAAATTACAATCACACCTGAGTGGAAAATAAAGAGTGATATATCATCACTTGGCGAGTTCGATAAATCGGAAGGGACGAAAGTAATTTTCAGTGCACTCAATTCCGGAACAGGTTCAATAATTGCAGTCTTTAATGATCTTGAAGCTGAAGTTCATGTTAAAATATTTCAGAGTAAAAGTAAGAAGTAAGCAGTATAATGCAGCTGATCAAGAAATGACGGGAGGCTTGCTTCAATCGCGGCTCCCGGCGATGGGCTGATCTTGTAGAAGCGTGGTTTTACGGGCATAGAGCATTGATTAAATAATTGCGTATGAGTTATATATTTTTTTTCACTGGAATTGTTTTTAAAACAAACCCCATAACGATTGTGCCGATGATCCCCATCACCAGAAGAAAAAGTTTCATATGAACCGATTTAAAAGTCAGTGCCGAAATAGTTATCATCGTCCACATTAATGAAATAGAAATAATTTTCATCTTCAGGCTCATCCCTTTCTCTTTTGCAAAATCTTCAATAAATTTTCCGAAAATCCTGTTTGATGCCAGCCAGTTATACCAGCGTTCGGAGCTCTTTGCAAAGAGGGATGCCGCCAGCAGAACAAAAGGTGTCGTGGGCAATCCTCTCACTACAATTCCAAGACACCCGATTCCCAGGGACATGAAGCCTAAAGTTATATACAAATATTTCATTGATATTCCTGAACTCTGATTTTTAAATTCTTTATAGCATTTAACGAATGAATTAGCCCTTCGGCTCCGCTCAGGGAGCGTAATTTAACGCTGGCTGAGCGGAGCCGAAGCCTGAAGTCAGTACTTTTTCAATCGTTAACCGTTTAAGTAATTCGTTATCTGAAAATAAAATTACATCATAATCCAATTACCGATACAGGTTCATTTTTTTCAAACTATTTATGCGGGATAATACTGAAACAGCAGTTTATTTCGGGAATCATTAATGGCTTTAAAACGGGATCTTTCTCTGTATCAAATGTGGTGTAGTGAGAAGAAAGATCAGAGTTTTAAGTTAAAAAATAATTCAGACAACCGGTTAAGTTTTAAAAAAAACCGGCTGCAGCAGAGATTGAAATGGAAAAACCCCGGATGTCGCTGTCTGAAAAAGTATCCTGCTCTATTCCGTTTACAAACCTGTATGATACTCCAGCTCCGATCCTTACATATTCTGTAATATTCAGATAGATATTCAATTCCGGCATTACAGTTAAAAAACTGTCTGTTAGTTTTTCATCATCTTTTTCTTCATCCATCTCTGAGGGGTTGTAGTATTCTATGCCCCCTCCTCCGATAATAATTCCAGGCGCTATAGTTACTATTCTGTCAGGCCATATAAAATACTCGAAAAGCACTCCTCCGAAACCGAAAGCTGTTGTTGTATCAAGGCCATTGTATGATTTACCAGTAAACTCAGCACGTTCAGTGGGGTAGGTAAGGCCATAACCGCCGCCTCCGATTGCAAAGGAGTGATTGATTATCCATGCAGCTTTACCGCCTACAAGATTGCATAAATTTCCGTTCATCATTGTGGCCTGATTGTAGACTCCCAGATAACCTCCGTGATCAATTTTACCCGGAGTGAAAACTACTTTTTTATTCTGTTTAATTTCAGATTTAGTTTCTCCCTTAAAAACGGTATCTTCGGCACCGGTCCCTGTCATGTTATTCTGAGCCAGGTGATAATTTTCACCATGCGGAATATCAATCCTTGCTTCAAAAAGTGTGTCGTCAATCCTGTTGGATAAAGTATATTTTCCTTCCGGGAGAGCAATCTCCAGTTCTCTTCCGTATGGTTTCTGCAATTCTGCAACAAGTACGTTGTCATTATTTCTGATATAAATTTTACCAGCTATTTTCTTTTCAATAATGAGTCCCGATGTTTTATGCTTAATGTCGGTAATAACTACATCACCTGTTCCGGTCATCTGTATGTCGTAGTTAGGATGCTGTGTGCCCCCCATGGTTTTCTCTGTCCTTGAGAGGGTTTCATTGTAGGCATACTGATACGCTTCGTTCAATGTTATTCTTCCATCGTGAATCATGTCCGCTGCACCGCGGAGTCCCGATACTAGATAGTATGTGAAGAATGAACCCTTTATCGCATCGGACTCCTGCGATGCTTCATTGACAGAGCTTGATGTCATGAAAGCGTCACCTTTCATGTTGAATGAAGAATCGAGTATAAACGGAGGCCTGAATTTTCCCCCTTTAATACGTGTAAAAGCTCCCGATGAACAGGAGTCGAGTATGGCGATTCTAACATCGGCAGGAATTTTTTTTATGCCGTCTTTCAGTTCTTTATAGAAAATTTTTTCTCTGCCAAGCAGAATGGCTTCATCATCGGAGTGTCCGGAATAATAGAAGATGAACTCTATCCGTTCATTTTTATTTTTACTTTGATCGATTTCATTCTTAATCTTACTCATAGCTGAAATAAAATTTCTTCTGTCGGGATTTACAAGCAGTATACCGTCATTGTCAGAGACGCCTCCGATACTTTTCAATACATTCATCATGGTATCGGCATCTGAAACAGCGTAGCGTAGAAGCACTCTGTCGGAGCCGCCATTGTTTGCACCTGCTATGAGAGCGAATCTCCGGATGTTTTTAGCCTCTGCTGATTTTGTTATGCCGGGTATTGCTGTCAGAAGGATGAGCAGAATAACAATACGGTTAAAATTCATCATTTCAGTTAATCTCCGGTTATTCGATTTTCTTTATCACTGCGGAAAATTCAATTGAATCTTTTCCGGCATCGATTGATCCATTAAGTGAACTTTCACTATTCATTGCAAGTTTTTTTGCTTTTTCAATTATCTCTGATATATTAACCGGTTCAACAGAGAGTATCATTATAAATCTTTCGAAAGATGGTGAATCATCAAGTTCATATGATTTATTAAGAAGAATTTTTTTATTCATTGTAAGTTCATTTCCGGATGCCGTACTCTCTGGATAATGAAGTGTTACCGCACCCCGGCCGTCGATAGATATTATGGATCCATATCTGAATTTTCCCATTGCTATATAACCAAGCTGTATAATATCGCCTGAATGGGCAGTGTCTGAATTCTTCAGTTCCTCAATCTCTTTCCCTTTCATCCTGTATATAATGAGTTTTGATTCCAGACCCTTAATCCTTACATCTGTATCGTATCCTTTTATAATATTATCTGTAGTCCGTACTCCGGGTATTATAAAAAAAACTGCGATTACCAGCATTGCTGTTGAAACAAGCGACAGAGTATAACGTCTTACTGTTGATGAACTGATCTGAATTAATAATTGTTGTAAAGATGAGATCAGAGAATGAAAAATTCCGGACGCTGCTGTTTTCATATCCTGCATCTGTATTGATTTATATGATGGTTTTTGAGCTGATTCCACTCTATTCTTTTTTTCTATTACTGCAGAGATTATTGACTCTGCGGGATATGCAGAAAGTATATCTTCATCGGATTTTTTAATCATCTCAATTCTATCTGCAAGAGAAGGATTCTCCTGTATAAGGGTGTCAATCTCTCTGCGGAGATTTTCCGGCAGTTCATTCAGTAGATACTGTTCTATATATAAATCCGGTATCTGATCAATTTTCATAAATCTCCTCCTTCAGAAATGAAACTTTTTCTTTCAGCACTCTCATCCGTTTTCTTATACCTGATACTGAAAGACCGGTCTGGAATGCAGTCTGCTCAAGTGTCATTTTATCAAGATAAAGCATTGTCGCGATCTCTCTTGTGGAAGCTTTTTCATCTCTGAAGATTGAATCAAGTAGATCATTCGCAGAGATGTTGTCAGCAGGGTCATTGTAATCTGCTATATATTTAAATATTTCATCATCAATAGTCTCGGGATGTCTCTGTTCACTCCGGATGACATTAAGACAGATATTTGTTGCAATTCTGTAGAGAAGGCTCGATGGATATGTATCATCAATTTTTGCTGAGTTTGTAATCAGATTAACAAAAACATCCTGCATCGCATCGAGGGCCTTCTCTTCATCTCTTAAAATAAATCTGCATCTCCGGAGCACCATAGGTCCGTATTTTTTATACAATTCTTCAATGTTTAAAATCATAATTGTTTTCCTGTCTCTTCAAAACGTATAATATAAGTATCGGATTGAAGAAATGTTTTCCGGTTCAGGATATTCTCTATCGTAAAAAATAATTATTTCTTAAAATTTCTAAAGTCCGATCCCGAAAATCCCCGTTGCCTGGATCGCAGGGAGCCCGCTTCGACGAGCTCAGTGCACCGCTGCGGGGCTTACAAAGGGGCTATGGTTCGATTATGCTCACCAATCGCCCCCCTTTGACTCTGAAAATATTGAGTTATCAGAACCATCCAAACTGAGCCATAACTTTTGCAGATGGACCTCTGAAATCCTTATCTGAAAATTCATCCGAAGTGATTCCCGATACATATCTGTACGATGCGCCTGCACCGATTCTGCAGAAACGGGTTATGTTGACAAACACATTTACTTCAGGTTCCACTACAAAGAATTTGTCACCTTTATGATGCTGTTCATCCTCTTCCATATCCTTTTCATCTTCATAAAAGCTTAAGCCGCCTCCACCTATGACCGCGCCAGCTGAGAAGACTATAAGATCTTTTGGATTGAAATAGTATTCAGCCATAAAACCGCCATATCCGAATGCCAGCTTGTCAAGTAATCCGTTGTAATCGCGGCCCGAAATATCCTCTCTGTCCGTCGGGTATGTAAGTCCCATTCCTGCAAGACCGATGACCATATTATCATTAATAATGAGACCGCCTCTCCCTCCGACCAGACAGCTGTGAGCATCTCCGATTTTAGAATAACTGGTTGTTACCGCTCCGTAACCTGAAAAATCCGCACCTTTCAGATCGAGAAGCACCTTAGGGGGGTTATCCTTTTTTTCTGCATCTTTAGCGGTTGTTGTCTCCTGAGCCATTGCCGATGTAAAGAGCAGTGCTGCAGCAGCAGCGGCGAATATCTTTGAAACTTTCATTACGATTCCTCCGTTTTGTTATAATATTTAAACACCGGGGTGGAGAAAATCTGTTACTTACGGAAATTATTTTTGCATAAAAATAATAAATATTCACACTCATCATTTGTAATGGATTATATAAAAAGTTTTAAAAGAAATCAGTATTTATTCCTTAACTTTTCTAAAGTAAAAAAAGCTCTATTATCCCCGCCGCCGAAGGCGGCGGGGATATATTTTCTATACTAAAAATTATATTTAGGAATAATAACTGAAAAGAAATAATTATTGTATTTGAATCAAATAAGTTGTTATATTAGAAAGTAATTGAATGCGGATGCTGTTTAATTTCAGTAATAACAGGTTTTAAATGAAAAGATTTCTAATGCTGACTATTGTGATGGTATTATCTCTGAACTGCACGGCTTTTTCAGAACCTCCAGGTAAAAGGGTGCTCTACATAAGCTCATATCATCCCGCGTTTCCTACTTTCAGCCGGCAGATTGAAGGGATAAAATCAGTTTTTATAAAATCCGATATTTTATTAGATATAGAATTTATGGATACCAAGCGTTTTCCTGCTCCGGAAAATATTAAACTATTTCATGATATGCTCTCGCATAAATTAAAAAAACTGCCGTTGTATGATGCTGTTATTACTGCTGATGACGCGGCATTTCTCTATGCGGCAGGTCATGACAGGACTCTTTTTAAAAATATTCCTGTTTTTTTCTGTGGCGTTAATGATATTGAAAAAGCTGCTTCTGTTGAGAACAGTCCTATGATGCGGGGAGTAGTTGAAGATGTTTCCGTTAGCGAGACTCTTGAGCTGATAAGAAAACTTTTTCCCGGTCGTACTAAACTCGCAGTAATTGCTGACGACACTCTTTCCGGAAGTTCCGATCTTAAAAAATTTATCTCTGTATCTGAAAAACTCTCTTTCATAATTGAAATTCACTCACTTAAAGATATGACATTTGAGCAGATGAATTCCAGGATCAGGGAATTAAATTCAGAATACACTATTTTTCTTATTTCTGCATATACCGATAGTACCGGATCGACGAAATCTTTCAGTGAAGCATTTTCCGGTATAAGCTCAAACAGTTCTGTTCCGGTATTTCACCTGTGGGAGCATGGAATGGGGAGCGGCATTTTTGGAGGTAAGCTGGTCAGCCATTATGAGCAGGGGCGTGAAGCTGCATCTATGGTGTTGAGCTATTTTAACGGCACTTCAATGAGTAAAATTAAAAATGTTAATAATAGTCCTAACAGGTATAGTTTTGATTACAATCAGATGCAGAGATTCGGTGTTTCTTTAACTCAATTGCCCGAGGGGAGTATAGTCTTAAATAAACCCCGTTCATTTTATGATAATCATAAAGTTATGATTATCGTTTCAGGAATTATCATCTTTGCGCTTTTGTATATCGTTTTCATATTGTTTATTGAAAGCAGAAGGCTGCAGACAATGGTTGCAGCCCGTACTACTGAGCTTGCCGAGAGTGAGGAGAGATGGAAGTTTTCACTTGAGGGGGCCGGACAGGTTGTCTGGGACTGGAATCTTAACAGTAATAAAATATTTATATCTCGTAAATGGAATGAAGCGCTTGGCCTGGACAATGAAGAGACTCTAACCGATATTGAAGAATGGTTTAGCGATATCCACGAGGATGACCGTGCCAATATGCGGTCTATCATGAACAAACATCTGACTGGAGAGAAATCTCTTTATGAAAATTTTCACAGGATCAGGGCAAAGGATGGAGCTTACAGATGGGTTCTGTCCCGCGGAAAGGTTATAGAAAGAACTCCCGAAGGGAGACCGTTGCGTGTGATTGGAACTGCAACGGATGTAACCGAGCTGAAGCAGATTGAAGATGAAGTGAGTAAATCCAGGCACATGCTTCAGATGGTTTTAGATACAATTCCTATAGGTGTATTCTGGAAAGATAGAGACCTGACGTATCTTGGGTGTAATAATTCTTTTGCAAGGCTTATTGGAATTGAATCTGCAGAGAGTATTGTGGGCAAAAAAGATACAGAAGTGTTCGATTCTGAAATAGCACATATGTATAATGAAACTGACCGGGAGATACTCAATACCGGCCGTCCTAAACTTAATTATGAAGATCATCACGCACTCCCCACTGGAAAGATTCGAATATTAAGAAAATCAAAAGTTCCTCTTACCGGGAATAACGGGGAAATAATCGGTGTTCTCGGGACGTATGAGGATGTAACTGTACAGAAGAACCTCAGGGAGGAGACATTCAGAATACAGAAGCTTGAATCAGTTGGTATACTTGCTTCAGGTATAGCTCATGATTTTAACAATCTTCTTATGGCTATATCGGGCTCTCTTTCTGTTCTACGTATTTCAGGGGAGCTTGGCGAAAAAAGTCTTCACTGGATTGATAATGCCGAGAAATCATGTTTTGCTGCTACAGAGCTGACAACACGCCTCATTACTTTTTCGCGAGGAGGGGCTCCTGTGCTTCAGGAGGAGAATATCGCTGAAGTGATTAATGAGGCTGTAGAGTCCGGACGCACCGCTGCTGCAGTAACAATTGATTATACCAATGAAAGCCCGGTTACATTTATTAAAATAGATGGAAGACAGATACGCCAGGTCATTATCAATCTTATTGAAAATGCAAAAGAAGCAATGCGCAATACCGGTTCAGTTAATATTCTGTCAACAGAAGTTGTTTTGGAAACACAGAATAGACTGGAACTTAAACCGGGGAGATATCTGATGGTATCTGTAAAGGATACCGGTCCAGGAATTCCTGAAAATATAATAAGTAAAATATTTGATCCGTATTTCAGTACAAAAGAGATGGGTCCGCATAAGGGGCAGGGACTGGGACTGGCAATCAGTCATTCAATTGTTTCTCAGCATGGCGGAAAAATTACTGTAAGTTCAGTTCCCGGGAAGGGGGCTCTTTTTATAATATACATTCCGTTCAGCTGATGGCATGTTGTTCGCTGAGTGGAATGTATATTTCATTCAGTTATAGATAAGAAGGGTTATCGCCCTTTTTTCAGCTCATTAATCATTTCAACCATAATTGCTACATGTCCTGCAAGTAATTCAACTGCTTTTGCCGGATCGTTGATTTTATTGAGGGCAAAATAGTATTCAGTTATGTCTTTTCTTAACTTACGGTCCAGTTCAATTACAGCGTTTAAGCCTTGCGGCATGTTATTTGGTGTCATCATATCGGTCTCTTTAGATTGGTATTATTTTAAGTTTAAATGATGTTTTTTCACTCTTTTCTGTCAATGAATATATATCCGGTTAGGTTTTCCCTGCAGGGTAACGATTTATTTTTTTTTGGAAAGCTCCATGCGTTGCTCCCGTAATTCACCATCTTCAGGTATGCGATGTATACCTGAAGATGGAAATAATACACAGTTTTCATCGATGATTCTATAAAAAAAACTCCCCTTTAACCGGAAGCTTTTTTCGCTGTTAGAAGCTTTTGAAAGATTATTTAAGTCTATTTCTTTTACCTAGTTTTTCTCTTTTATTGTTTTTCTTGTCTTTTAATAATTCTATCAGGTTTGCTCTTGATTCACGTATACGCTTGTCAAATCCGGGATTTTCGTTTCTAAATTCTGCCAGTCTCTTTCTTCTTTTTCCAAATCTCTGATTTTTTTTATTATCTTTTTCTGTAATTCGATGCTTGAGCTTGTTCATGGCCATTGGAAAACTCTCATTTAGCTCAGATTCCTCCTGGCTGTTTGCGGTGAGATAGAGATAGAACATGGGATTTTTTTTGTATATAGGACGAAGACTTCTTTCAAATTCATATGAAATAAATTTTTTCTTCGACTCGGGAGACTTAAAATCATCATTATTTATTTTTGTTTTTCCGCCGCTCACTTCAAGTGTTGCACCTATAACCTCTCCGGTTGCTGCATCAATGATTCGCACCTGTAGAGATTCCGATCCTGAAATACCGAAAATCAGTGCATCAGCTCCTATCATCTTTCCGGTCTCAGCTGCAGTTTCAGGGTCAACAAGTCCGGTAAGACCCTTTTCCTGTTCGTCTATTATTTCGGGAACTCTTTCCGGGTCTATTACTTTAAACTCTTTTTTATCAAGTATCAAAGCCATTATTTTTGTTGAATATCCTTTCGTTTCAGGTGAGGTGTCTCCTGCGTCATCCGTGAAGTTGTAAACAGCGAGACGAGTTTTTTTACCCTCACGGGCTTTCGTGCATATATACTCTACAGCGTTTGACGTAAGATCAGACTCTGCTGATATCGCAGGGACAGAATTTAAAAATGTAAATACTGCAAGTACCGTCAAAAATAATATTTTTTTAATCATATTTTTACTCCAGAGTTCTAATTTTATATATTGCTAAGACGTTGCAATACAATAGTTATATATTGTTGTAGTAAATGATTAGAAGAATTAATTGGGGTCAAGTAAATATTATAATCCGGGAGAATTTTCCCGGGAAGTATTACGGAGCGATGAGTTAATTACCTCGTGATCGGTTAAAATTATTCCGGCATCGAGATGATGCCGGAATAAAAAAGCATCAGTCTTTGGGGATATATTTTTCTACATCTATTTTGTATGTTTCAAAGAGGTCATTTTTTGCCACTTCAAATTCAAGCAGTGATGCGTTAAACATAACAAGCAGCTGAAGTTCTGCTTCTCTGCTGTTGATAAGCGCGTCCAGTGAATTTCTCACAACTGCCGCAGTGAAACGTCCTCTGCGGAGATTGATCAGCATTTTACTGTAATAGATTTCCGCCTGTATCCGGGCCTCTTTTGCTTTCTGGTAGAGTTTGTAGTTGGTGTTAACTTTTTCAACTTTTGATGTAACATCGTCTTTTACAATTCTGCTGTATTTATCCACCTGAAATTTAGCCTGCTCAACTTTCCATCTGGAGTTTCTTTCGTTAACCTTCTGATTGCTGTCAGCAAGAGGATAGGTCATCTTTACCTGCGCCTCGTAGGTCGGAGTTTTCATGGCTGATGAATTGGCAAATGATTCACCTGTGCTTTCATTCACGTCCATTGATGATATTGTCAGACTTCCGGTTAGAGACGGAAGAGCTCCGTTACCATCTATATCGAGCTGTAGTTTGGCATTTTCCAGACTTCGTTTAGCGTTAAGATAATCAGCCCTTTTGATATAGGCTTTTTTCAGGGCCTCTTCGCTGTTTATAACGGGAAGCTTATTCTGCAGAATCGCTCTCTCCTGCATGGTTATCTCGTCGCTCATATTTACAACCTGAAGGAATTTTCTGAGCGCATCACGGTAATTCTGTTCAGCCTGTGATACCGATGCTTCGGATGATGCTATCAGCGAATTCCAGTAGTTCAGTTCAAACTGCTCGGCCAGTCCAAGCTTCACATTGTCCGATACAATCCGTCTTACTTTTCTTGTCTCCTGGAGCATAAGTGTTGAGTTATCAAGCTGAGTTTTATTGACGATTACAGTCCAGTAGTCAACAATTACACCGACTACTACAAGCGATAGTCCATATATAATCTGATCCTTCTGCATCAGCGTACTGTTCTGCAGAATTTTCTGCTGCTTTCTGTCATTGTAGCCGAATGCATTTTTCAGAAGTTCCTGCTCAATGGATACAAATAATACCGGTGTATTAGTTTTTTCAGGATACATGCTGTAGGGGAGCGTGTCCTGCCACTTTGTAGATGAATATGAATTTGTTACGCCGCCGGCAATTGTTGTTCCCGTGGAAAATGATTTTGCAAGTGACGATGAAATATCGATTGTCCTGTTGCTCTCACCATATTTACTCTGTGCCAGTTCAGGGTACTTGCTTGAAGTTACACCTGCGCTTGCGCTGAAGTATGGCGAATATTTTGCCTGGAACTGCTCATAGTATGTGTCGCTCATTGCAACATCATATTTTCCGGTAAGTATATCCTGATTATTCTCTATTGCTTTTTTTATTGCATCAGAGAGTGTAATCCGGAATCCTCCGATTACAATTGCCGCTTCATCGGCAAGTTCAATCTCAATCGGCTTGCTGCTGATTTTTGTATCTTCATTTTCCTGAGACCATCCCGTAGCGGTCAGTGATATTGAAATTGATAATACAGCTGCTGCTATTTTTTTGATATACATTGTCATCTCCTTTATTTCTTATACTTGTGACATAAAATCATTTATCATTTTTACGAAGGAATCCATTTTTTTCATCTTCTCTTTATCCAGATGAGGTATTTTTAATTCTTTTTTTGAAGGACGGAGAGTTTTGAAAGACTGCTCCAGCATGTAATTGTAAAGTGTTTCTCGTTTATTCCTGAATAGTTCATCGTGCCATTCGGTATCCTTAAAAAATTCCTCTCCATGAATGAAATCTGTTATGAATGTCAGAATATTTATTGTAAACATTTTCGGATTTGAAACTTCGAAAATGCCGGTTTTAACCCCTTCTCTTATGACATTTTCGATGACCATCAGACGGGGGAGCATATATTTTTTTACAAAATCATGCAGCATACCGGTCCCTTCAGCTATCTCTCTGGCAAAAATTCTGTTCATATCGTCATCATGGGATTCGAAGTGAATTCCTATGAGGAAGTAGATTATAGCACAAAGTTTTATATCTAAAGTGGTATTCCATGAATCAATCTCAGCGTTAATTTTTTCAGCAAATTTTGTAGATGAGTCACCTATAAAATAATGAAAAATATTAACATAAAGATTCTCTTTACTCTCGAAATGATAATGGAGTAGTGCCTGATTAACCCCTGCAAGTGAGGCAATTGAACTCATTCTGGCCCCGCTGAATCCCTTATTTGCAAATTCAGTTTTTGCGGCGTGAATTATCTTTCTTTTTGTCTCTTCGCTGTCTTTTATCTGCTTAGCCATAATGTATCCCATTAATTTAATTAACTGGTTAATTAAATTAATGGGATACATTGTCAAGGAAAAAATTTATTTGACTTGATTTTTGATGCCATAAAAGTATGATTTTTATAGAAGTGTAGAGGATTGTTTTACCGTGGTCTTTTATCTATATAATGTATTATTGAGGTTGTATGTTTGAAATAATTGATTCTGAAAATGAAAGGATATTTGTTCTGCAAGTGGCAAGTGACAGTTTCCAAATTAATCTGCTTGAAGAGAAGATTAATGATTTTATAAAAAGTGATACACGGGATCTTGTTCTTGATCTTAAACAGCTTAATCTGCTCGATTCATCTTCACTTGCCGCATTTATCAGATTTAAAAGAAAGCTGAAAGCCACAGGCCGCGGAATGAAGCTTGTTAACTATAACGAAAGTATTCTCAGGGTTATTGAGTTGTCAGGACTTGACGATTTTCTTCTTGATTGATTTCCCCCCATCCGCCCTGGCGGGCACCTTCCCCGTGAAAGACGGGGAAGGCGAATAAAATAATTTGTTATAATATGGAGAAGTATATGGATAAACTAAATAAAAATAATATAGTAAAACGTAAAGGTCCGCTCTTGCTTATTATTATGGATGGAATGGGAATTGGCAAGGAGAATGAGGGGAACGCACTCTTTCTTGCAAGAACACCTAACTTAAGTTCGCTGATGAAAACTTCTCCATATACAACTCTTCAGGCTCATGGAACTGCAGTGGGACTTCCGAGCGATGCAGATATGGGGAACTCGGAAGTGGGACACAACGCCCTTGGTGCAGGACGTATATTCGATCAGGGGTCAAAACTTGTTACAGAGGCAATTACATCGGGTGATGTTTTCACCACTTCCACATGGAATGAGCTTATGGCAAAACCGGTGAAAGATGGGCGCAAACTTCATTTTATAGGGTTACTCTCCGACGGGAATGTTCACTCTCATATCGATCAGCTTTTTAAACTTATTGAAAGAGTTGCAATAGACGGAGTAAAGAATATCATGCTGCATATCCTTCTCGATGGACGGGATGTCCCCGAAACTTCTGCGCTGATATATATTAAACAGCTTGAGGATTTTCTTGATGCTTATAGAGCGAAGGGGCTGAATTTCCGCATAGCTTCAGGCGGCGGAAGAATGGTTACAACAATGGACCGTTACGAAGCGGACTGGCAGATTGTTAAACGTGGATGGGACGCTCATGTTCTGGGTAAGGCGAGACCGTTTAAATCGGCAGCAGAAGCTGTTGAGACTTTCAGAGCGGAAGAGCCCGGTGCAACGGATCAGTATCTCCCCGGATTTACAATTGCAGATGAAAAAGGTCCCGTGGGAACAATTGAAGATGGAGATTCTGTGATTCTATTCAATTTCAGGGGAGACAGAGCAATAGAGCTTACAAAGGCATTCGAACAGAATGAGTTTAAATACTTCGATAGAGAGAGAAAACCTGAAGTGGTATTCGCCGGAATGATGCAGTACGACGGAGATCTGAAAATACCCTCGAAATTCCTTGTGTTTCCGCCGAAGATAAACAGAACCGTAAGCGAATATCTGGCCGGCTCGCGAGTGAAGCAGTATGCAATCTCCGAGACTCAGAAGTTCGGACATGTAACATATTTCTGGAACGGCAACAGAACCGAAAAGTTCAATGCAGAGATGGAGACCTATTTTGAAGTTCCATCGGACAGAGTGGAGTTTAATGAACGCCCATGGATGAAAGCTGCTGAAATTACCGATAAAGTAATTGAAGTTATTGAATCTGGTGAATTTGATTTTATAAGACTTAACTATCCCAATGGCGATATGGTGGGACATACGGGCGATCTCGAAGCTGCGGTAATTGCTGCGGAGACGGTTGACCTCTGCGTAAAAAGACTATTAGAGTCTGTGAAGAAAAGCGGAGGCACCGCATTTATTACAGCAGATCATGGAAACCTTGATGAGATGTTTGAGATTGATGCAAAATCCGGAAAATTCCAGACTGATAGTGAAACGGGAAAGCTGAAAAATAAAACCTCCCATACTCTTAATCCTGTCCCTGCAATTATATATGATCCTGAATTCAGCGGAGAGTATGAACTCGATCCATCAGTTAAAGCTCCGGGTTTGGGAAACGTTGCTGCAACGATCTTGAATCTGCTCGGCTATGATGCGCCGGAGGATTATCTCCCCTCTCTCATAAAACTGAAAAAATAACAGGATCTGAAACTGTGAAGCGGAAATATTCATTTTTCATTTTTTTCTATTCTGTTCTGCTTACTGTTTCACTCAATGCGGCTGTAGAGAACTCTTCATCCCTGAATCAGAAAGGGATGGAGGAGCTGCGGAGCAATCGCCCCGATAAAGCCGCAGAATATTTTCTTCGTGCCATATCTGCCGATTCAAAACAGAAACATTATCACAACAATCTTGCAGCGGCATATATGAGACTTGGAGAATATTCAAAAGCCGAAGAGCATCTGAAAATATCCCTTGAACTGGACAGCGGCTATGCAAGGGCTCTCTCGAATATGTCTGTAACACTTTTCCATCTGGGGAGATATAGGGAATCATATCATTACTATCTTTTAACAAAGAAAGCTGATAGCGAATATAGTAAAAAAAGATTCGAGAAGAAGCGTGTCTCTTCATATGTAAAAAAATTATCCGAGGGAAAACCGGAGGATGTAGAGCTTAAACGGATTAAGGATTACATGGAGTCAGATGCGGAGGAGTAGCTTTATTGCTCCGGCAATCCCCTCAATGTCATCTCTTCTGAAAACCGGAAGGTCACTGTTTATTTTATTATCTGTAACAAGAATTTTTATATTATTATCTTCATGAAAAAGTGCCGTTTCTTTTGAATCTCCGATTACCTCAATTTTGCGCAGATTTCCCTCTTTGAATCCCTCAATTATTATAATGTCAGAATCTGAAAAGAACCGTTTTGCCAGTTCCAGGGGATTCTCATCTTTGTCATTTTCAGATATCAGCGAAAATTTTCTGCCGTTAGTTATAATCGACGCTGATGCACCTGATTCTCTATAGCGGAATGTATCCTTACCAGCGGGGTCAGTTTCAAATTCATGTCTCATGCTCTTTATAACGGATACTTTTTTATCCTGACTTTTATAGTGAACTATGAGTTTTTCAATCAAAGTTGTTTTGCCGGAGCCGGACCGCCCGGTAATGGATATAATCTGCTGGTTCATTTTGTCCCCTCTTGCTGAAAAAATATCTCAGGCAGTTATGATTGCAAGAATAATTTACTCCGGTTTTTATATATAAAAATTGGGGTCAGAGCCTTATTCAAGATTTTTCAAGCCTTTTTCAATTTTACACGCATGTAATGAATTATAGCCCTTTATAAAGAAAAATCCTTGAATATTTATTACATTCTATTCAACGTCATTTTTTTATTGATCATGTTAAAAAACTAGTATTTTGTTTAAACAGGATTTTTTGAGTATATTATTTTAAACCTAAAATAGTAATGGAATAATTATTATTTTATGAGACTATAGTCTTTAGCCAGAGGAAATAATGGGTGTTGAAAATATAAAGTGTTGTATTATTGCCGGCGGTACAAGCGGAAGATTCGGCAGCGATAAATCTCTCCACGTATTCAATGGAAAGCCTATGATTCAGCATACATATGATGCTGTAAAACCGGTTTTTGACGAAATTTATATTATCGCGCCGGGGGGAGAAAAATTTTCCTTTCTTGATGCGATAATTATACCGGATATAATTCCCAAACTCGGACCGATAGGGGGAATTTACACCGCCGTAGAATCTATCGAAATGGAGAGAGTCTTCGTCTTCCCGTGTGATATGCCTTTTATTAATACGGATTTTATCAGATTTATGACAGAGATTCCAGATTATTACGATATAATTGTTCCGGAATTAAACGGAAGATATCAGCCGCTTCACGCAATCTATTCAAAGAGATGTGCAGAGGGGATAAAAAGAAAGATTGATCTGGAAGATTACAGAATGAGCGGATTTTACGAGGGATATAACATCCGCCCGGTCATAGAGGATGAGATCAGTTTTTACGATGATCCTTTTAAAATGTTCAAGAATATTAATTTTAAAGAGGATCTTCCAGAGGAGTAGTATAATTCTTAGTGTAAAAATAAAAGTTATAAATCCCCGCCGCCTTCGGCGGCGGGGATAATAGATCTTTTTTTACTTTGAAAAAGTTAAAGAATAATTCAGTTATTTTACAATGAACGCTTCAAATAAAGTCACAAAAAAATGTTTAACAATGGATGGCATATGAATCTTAAAGATCTACCAGTATTAGATGATGAAAATTACAGACCGAAAGAGGAGTGCGGGGTTTTCGGTATATACGGCAATCCTAACGCGGCCAACCTTACATATCTGGGACTCTATTCTCTTCAGCATAGAGGGCAGGAATCAGCAGGGATAGCTTCCTCTGACGGGGAGCATATATACAGATATGCCGGCATGGGTGAGGTTAACGATGTCTTCAATCAGGAGCATATCGATAATCTTGCAGGATGCATGGCGATAGGACACAACCGGTATTCAACCACGGGATCTTCATATCTGCGGAATGCTCAGCCTTTCCGTGCAGCTTCTGTACTCGGTCCAATAGTGCTGTCACATAATGGGAATCTTACAAACGCCGGAACTATAAGGTATGAGCTGGAGAAGAAGGGGTCCATTTTTCAGACTACAATCGACTCTGAAGTTATAGTTCATCTTATGGCGCGTTCAGAAAAAGATGACATTATGGATGCTCTGGTCTTTTCTCTGAAGCAGATAAAGGGCGCGTACTCGCTGCTTGTAATGAACAGAGACAGGCTCTTTGCTGTTCGTGACCCGCACGGTTTCAGGCCTCTCAGTCTGGGGAAGCTTGACGGCAGCTGGGTTGTTGCGTCTGAAACATGCGCTTTTGATATTATCGGAGCAACATACGAGAGAGACATACAGCCGGGCGAACTCATTGAGATAACCTCAACCGGTGTAAGATCGTTTTTCCCTTTTGAAAAACAGGAGGAATCTCTCTGTATTTTTGAATATATTTATTTTTCACGTCCCGACAGCAGGATTTTCGGAGAGTCGGTTTACGATATGAGAATCAAGCTTGGAAGAATGCTTGCGAAACAGTCCCCTGTTGAGGCGGACATAGTAGTTCCGATTCCGGACTCATCGAACTGCGCAGCTCTCGGTTACTCGAAGGAATCTGGTATCCCCTTTGAGCTTGCAATGATACGGAGTCACTATATCGGAAGGACATTTATTGAACCGACTCAGAAGATCCGCGATCTTGGGGTAAAGCTTAAGTTTAATGTAGTAGCATCTGTTGTAAAAGATAAACGCGTTGTCGTTGTAGACGATTCAATCATGCGCGGGACAACCATGAGAAAGATCATTAAAATGTTCAGAAATGCCGGAGCGAAAGAGGTTCATGTGCGTATATCTGCACCTCCGACAATATTTCCATGTTATTATGGAATTGATATTCCCACACGGAGCGAGCTCATTGCGGCAACTCATACTCTTGACGAAATATGTAAATATTTGAGAGTAGATTCAATCAGCTACATGACTATCGATACACTTATCGAGGCGGTAAATTGTCCGTCACAGAAATACTGCACAGCATGCTTCGACGGACACTACCCCTGCAAGCTTGACGATATGGCTGATTGTGAGGATAATCTCAAGTTTCAGTTCGATGAGGGTAACGGAAAGTATTACTGATTTTGAAGAATACAGTGAATAAAAAACTTGACGTTTTTTATTCACTGTTATTTATGACATACGAATAGGTCACTAGTTCAATTGGTAGAGCACCGGTCTCCAAAACCGGCTGTTGAAGGTTCGAGTCCTTCGTGGCCTGCATTAATTAGACCCCGTAGAGACGCTGCATGCAGCGTCTCTACGGGGTTTTTTATTGACATTTTCTTTTTTTACCTTATACTTTAGTTATTATTCTAAATCACTATTATTATCTCCGTCGCCGAAGGCGGCGGAGATAATAATTCTGTTATACTAATTGTGAGGTCTGCAATGAAAAAGATTATTTCGATAAAAGAGTTCAGCGATGAACTTATGGCGCGTATTGATAAGTCAAAGGATATCGAATGCTGTCGTGAGGAGATTAAAAATCTTGCGGCAATCTGCAAAAAAGAGATTCCCGATGTTAAAATTGAAGTAACCTGGAAAGAGTAATTATATGGGGGACTACAGAGTTGTAGTGCTTGACTTTGAAACAACTGGTCTCTCTCCGTTTTACGGGGACAGGGCTATTGAAATAGGAGCGGTGCTTATATCGGATAATGAGATTGTTGACCGTTTTCAGAGTCTTATGAATCCGGGGATGAGGATCAGCAGTTTTATTGAGGATTACACCGGAATAACAAATAAGATGCTCAGCAGTGCTCCGCCCGTTAATGAAGTTATGGCGGATTTTCACTCGTTTATGGGGCATCATCATCTGGTCGCGCATAATGCCGGTTTTGACAGCCGCTTTCTTGATGCAGAGCTTGATCGTATCAGCAGAAAACGTATGGGCGAGTTTGCTTGTTCAATGCTGCTCTCGCGACGTATATATCCCGAAGCGCCGAATCATAAACTGGAAACACTGGTCCGATACAAAAAGCTGAAGACCACAGGTGTACATCACCGTGCACTTGCCGATGCCGAGATGACCGGGCATCTCTGGATTGAAATGGTAAACGATCTTAAATCGGATTTTAATTTACCGGGTGTTTCATTTGACCTTATGCGGAGATTGTCGAAGGTACCGAAAACGAAAGTTCCGGTGTTTTTAAAAAAGGCTGCTGAAGAGCAGGTGAGTAAGTTTTAATCGTGTCAGGTTTAGTCGAGTATGTTTAGTCCTCGGGTGTATAATATACTTCTTGTTATTTCCCATATAAATCCACCCTTTTTTTATTAATAAATTAACTAATGTTGCTGTTTTTTTTAATACGGAATCGATTTCCATCGTATCTGTTATATACTGTTGTCCATATGCAGATTTTGTGTCCGGGTATAGTATAAATTTAGAAATCTGATTGACAATACAGCATAAAGGCGGTATATTAAATATGACAGGTAAAGAGTTTGTCAAGCGGCTTAAAAGTCTCGAATGGGAACTCGATAGAATAAACGGTTCACATCATATAATGATTAAAGGGAACAGGACTCTTTCAGTGCCTGTTCATGGCAATAAAGATTTACCGACAGGTTTACTTAACAGATTGATGAAAGATGGAGGCTTAAAATGATTGAATATCCTGCGAAAATAAAATACTCGAAAAGTGATGAATGTTATCTTGTAGAATTTCCAGATCTTGCCGGTTGTCATACTTATGGGGATACACTGGAAGAGGCACAGGAGATGGCAATCGAAGCGTTGAGTGGTTATCTTGAATCAATAGATCTGAGAAAAATGGATATTCCTAAGCCTTCAGAATTAAAAGGCAAAGATCTATACTACATCGCGCCTGAACCGAAAACAGCTTTTGCTGTATGGATGAAATTAAAGCGTATTGAAAAGGGATTAACACAGCAGAAAGCCGCAGAATTGCTTGAAATCAATTTTCAGAGTTATCAGAAATATGAAAATCCTAAACTGGCAAATCCGACGTTAACTACTCTAAAAAAAATTGAAAAGGTTTTTAATGAAAGGATAGTTTTAGTATAATTCTTTTCAGTTCTGACTATTCATTTTTTAACTGCTATATCGGTTTAATAGCAACTGCTCAAAAACCAGTGGTATTTTATCTCCGCCGCGCCAAAGGCGTGGCGGAGAGTAATTTCATCACCAGTTTATGAGTAGATACGTTTAACACTAAAACCATGTTTCCGGGACTATTGATAATCCTGCAGAGCTTATAGATAGTCTATGGTTCGACTATGCTAACCAACCCTACCCCTTTGATCCTGTAAAGATTGAATTATTGGACGTGCCCGTTACTCCTTCCCGGCCATATGCCTGGAAATAATCTTGAGATCTGTAGGTGTGTCTATGTCGTTCTCCCATCTGGCGGCGTTTTTGCTTATTTTAAAAATTGATCCGGCAAATCTGCTCACATTAATACTGTAAACACTTGCAATAATATCGAAGAGGGAATTTATAAAAGCCTCCTCGTTGATGTTTTTATTCTTAACCTGTTTTATAAGGTCGAAGTTTTTTGTTTTCATGAGATGATAAATTATTTTTGAAAAAACACTGGGAGTCAGAGCCTTTCGTATGTTGTAGAAAAAGTTTAAGGCCTCTTTGTCTATTATCTCATCCATTGACGAATCTTTCAGCATCGCTCCGGAGTTCCCCACGCGTGCCTGATAGTTTTCAAACCCGACAAAATATTTCAGTTTACCTTTATTTTTTCCTCTCTTGATATATTTGTGTTTGTATGTAAGCCAGTCATCGTGGAGATCTTCAAATTTTACAATTCCAAAAATCATCCCCACCGTCACACCGCGGTGGTCTTTTTTCTTCCCCAGTATACCGCTATACTGGTCATGAATCCACTCAACATCCTCCGGTGTAATACGAGGAGTGTCTCCAAAAAATACATCAATCCGGTCTCCGTAGTCGATATCGTTGTTGTAGAAATCCTTCCAGTTTGCACCGACTGAGCCTTTCATCTGTCTCAGTTCAATCCGCGGGTAGCCGCTGGTGATAATCATTTTTTTTAGACTATCAATGTCGTTGTAGACATAAATTTTATCATAGACCGGTTTACCGTTTTTTTCTGCATTGTTGACAGCATCGATTACGTATTGGAGTACAGGTTTGCTCCCTATTTTTTCAAGGAACTTGTTCCGTCCCATATATATAATTTCACCATCATAGGACTGACGGAGCTGTCGCCGCAATTTCAGCTTTGTCAGGAGGTCGGGCTTGTCATAGCCTGCCAGTATAAGCGCTACTGTGGATTTTTCTGAATTGGATGTTTTGTCTGATTTCAATGCCGGTAATACCTCTTATCAATTATAATGCAGAAGAAATATATTTTCTTTTAATTTCAATAAATTTTTCTTTTTTTTGTAATTGCTGGTAGCGGTTTATTTTTGGGGGCACAGCGCGAAGCATACGCACTTCCATAAATAATTTGCTACCAGTAATTGATTATGTATCTGCTCGAAAACTGGTGGTGAAATTGCTCTACGCTGCGCTGGTGGCACGGCAGGGATATATAATTTTTTTTACTCTAAAATATATGCGAAGAAATTAGCATTTGAAAATAATTTATTTTTATTTTTTAATCCCGCTAATTTTCGTTATATTGTTTGAAGAGCTGTTATTTATGAATTTCAGCTTTAAGGAATATTATGATTCTGTTAATTATATCAGATCTCCATATAGGAATTAATGATCCGCAGAATGATGTCTTCAAATGGAATCCTCGTGATTTTATTAAGACGATGGATACTTATATTAAAAAGTATAAGGTCGATCAGGTTGTGTTGAACGGAGATATTTTTGAACTATATAAATATTCTTATGACGAGATTAAGAGTGTAAATACTGAACTTGTAGAATATCTTCAGCAGTTCTATTATATAACCGGCAATCACGACAGCCTTTATGAATTCGGACATGATTCATGGACTTATACAAACATCCTGGGACAGAAAATTTTGATCGAACATGGGCATAATGTTGACTGGAAAAACGGTTCTCTCTCGGGACGGTATATTGCCAGAATTTTGTATCTTATTCTTAAAAGACTCGTAAAATTCAAACGTATACGTAAAATATACTATCGCGCAGTGGAGTGGCAGGATCAGCTTCACCGGATTCCCAGGAAATATGACCGTTATAAATATCTCAACTATGCGCTTAAACTGCTGCTAAAATATGATACTGTAATTCTTGGCCATACACATAAGCAGGAGTTTGTCACAACATATTTTATTAACAGAAAAAAACGGTATATCAACAGCGGCACATGCTGTCATGGAAAGTTTGAAGGGATAATTTTTGACACAGAGACTTCTTTCTATGAGTTTGTTCATCCTCATAGGGACATGGATCAAGGGGATGATGACGTGTAAATAGCTGATTAGCATTATTGAGTGAGTCGCAATTTTGTTACACATAATTCTTAACATGTCTTTAAATCAATGTAAATCTGTAATCCGGACTTCTTTTTTTCTTGCCAGAAATTCCCCATATTACTTACTTTAAACAGAGGTAACTATGTTTAAATTTATAAAAAATATGTGGAATAGAGAAGGTGGATATCGGGAGCTCCTCATAACTGCAGCGCCTCTGATTCTAAGTACCGCTTCATGGTCTGTTCTTCAGTTTATCGATAGGATGTTTTTAACCTGGTACTCTCCCGATGCGGTTGCAGCTTCAATGCCTGCGGGTATTGTGAACTTTACATTTACATGTCTCTTTTTCGGGACAGCATCATATGTAGGTACTTTTGTCGCACAGTATTTCGGAGCAGGGGAGTATCATAAAATAGGGAAGTCACTCTGGCAGGGATTATATATCGCTCTATTCGGATCGGCTGTAATTTTTATAATCGGTTTTGCAGCAGGGCCGATATTCAGTTTTGTCGGTCATAATCCCGAGGTTCAAAGACTCGAAGTAATATATTTCAAAATTCTCTGTTTTGGTTCTGCAGGCCCGATTATGTCATCGGTTTTTTCCGGTTTCTATTCCGGCCGGGGGAATAACTGGCCTGTGATGTGGATCAGTTTTGCATCAGCAGGTGTGAACATTATTCTCGATTATATTTTTATTTTCGGCCATTTCGGCTTTCCCGAGATGGGGATTACCGGTGCAGCTATCGCGACAGTAATTGCCGGACTAACACCTCTTGTAATTTATGGATTCCTGGTTTTCGGCAGAAAGCATAATGCCGAATTCGGAACAGTGTCAGGATATAAATTTGATATTGATTTATTCCAACGAATACTAAAGTTCGGATTTCCAAGCGGAGTTCACATGTTTATTGAGGTAGCAGGCTTTTCCGGTTTTCTTCTGATAGTGGGACGGCTAGGTACTACTGAACTCGCCGCGACAAATATAGCTTTGAATATTAATTCAATTGCCTTTATGCCGATGATCGGTTTCGGAATAGCAATCTCCATGCTCACAGGGCAGAATATCGGAAGAGGGAGTGTGAAAATCGCAGAGAGAGTTATATGGTCCGGCTTTCAGCTATGTTTTGTGTATATGTCGCTTGTTGCTCTGACGTATTTCTTTTTTCCGGAAATTTATATATTCCCTTTTGCGGCAAAGGCCGAACATACCGGATTTGTGCAGATAAGAGAGTTCACAATTATACTTTTAAAATTCGTGGCTATCTACTCACTTTTTGATACACTGAACCTGGTATTTGCATCTGCAATCAAGGGCGCAGGGGATACAAAATTTGTAATGATGATGGGATTTTTTCTCTCGCTGCTTCTTCTTGTTATTCCGTCATATATCGCGGTAGTTGTACTCGGGAGAGGATTGTACACAGCCTGGGGAATCGCATCTGTCTATATTTCGCTTCTCGGATTTTCATATCTGATCAGATTCCTTACTGGAAAGTGGAAAACGATGAAGGTTATAGAGCATATACCGGTACTCCCTTCAAGCTGTCCCGATGTGCCGTATATTGATCTGTAAACTGATCACAATCTGATTTTTACACTTCAAAAGTGACGGTGATTTTATTGATGTAACTATTATTGTAGACTGTGAAAATGCTGCACTTTATTTTCGGATAATTTCTCCCCCATTAATGGGGGAGATGGCCAGCGGCCAGAGGGGGCGGGAAATAATATGAAAATAAAATTTAACGGATTTACACATGAAACTCTGGATTTTCTAAACGAGATTCATCTGAACAATAACAGACCGTGGTTCGAACAGAACCGGGAGAGGTACAAGTCTATTGTGCAATCTCCTTTTCTTGAACTGGGGAGGGCTCTCTCTGAACCGATGAGCAGAATAGATTCAGGTTTTGAACTTCGTCCGGAAAAGATTATTTCGCGGATCAATCGTGATGTTCGATTTTCACGGGATAAGTCGCCATACAGAAGCAATGTGTGGATCTCATACAAAAGACCGCAGAAAGATTGGGCTGAGGCTCCTGCATTTTTCTTTGAGCTCATGCCCGACTCTTACAGGTATGGTATGGGATTCTACAGTGCGGGAAAAGACACCATGGATCTTTTCAGAAACGAGATGACAGTGCGCGAAGATGAATTCCTTAAAATAGTAAACTCCATCTCGAAAAAGAAAATATTTTCATTAGAGGGAGAGGCTTATAAAAGAGAGATTAAAAATACTCTCCCTGAAAGTCTTCAAACCTGGTATCAGAAGAAAAATTTATATCTTATGCGTACATGCGAAGCCGGTGAGGAGCTGTTCAATGGAGAGATTGCTGACATCCTTTCCACAGGATTTAAAAGTCTTGAAACTCTATATAATTTTTTTTGGGGAATAAAACTTAATGTGAAGAGATGATTTTTATCTTGCTAAAGTTTAAGCTATGTATTTATCTGCAGATACAGCTGCTTTGCAGATTGTAGAGCAATGGATTTAAATACTTTGTTCATATATTTTTTATGAGAGGAAACTGTGGGATTTGATATTCTTAGCCTGATTCTGATTTTTTGTGCAAGGGTAACTGATGTTTCAATCGGGACATTCCGTATAATCCTTGTCTCAAGAGGGTACAGGAATATCGCTCCTTTTTTCGGATTTTTTGAAGTGCTGATCTGGATTACCGCACTGGGACAGATTTTCAAGAATCTTAACGGGCCCTTGAGCTATATATTTTATGCTGCAGGTTTTGCCACGGGGACATTTGTCGGAATGAAACTCGATTCTTTTGTTTCAATCGGATACCAGTCCCTGCGTATAATAACTACAGAGAAGGTTACAGCTCTCCCTCTCACACTGCGCGAAGAGGGTTATGGAATTACAACCGTAAGCGGCAGAGGTATGAAGGGCGAGGTTATGCTTATATATACAACAGTTCCCAGAAAAAAAGTAAACCATGTGCTTGAGATTGTTCAGGCTCTTGAGCCTAATGCGTTTATTACCATTGAAGATGTCAGATCGTATAAATCCGGCTTTGTCTCAAGAGCCGGTTTTATGGAGAAACTGGGTCGCGGAGCTTCAAAGAGGAAGTAGTAATAATAATCGTAATTTTTCATAACCCGGCGGAGAGAAATTTTAACACAGGTTTTTGAGTACTTACTTATATCCCATCCGTCTTAGACGGTGCGGATTATATATTTTTAATAATTTCAAAGGAAAATAAAATGGAAAAAGTTTCAAATGAAAAGCTTTATAATAAAATAAAATTAAGGCTGTCTATTATTGATCTTGTACTCGATCTGCTGATTATTACTGTTCTTGCTTTTTCTGGAGTATCAATACTCATCGCTGAAGCTGCGGGTATGACAGGTAATATATACGGAGATTTCCTGATCTTCATTCTGTTTATAGGTATCGGACTTTCGGTCATCGGCCTTCCATTCGATTTTTACGGAAGCTATATTGTTGAACATAAATTCGGACTCTCAAATCAGACGTTTTTAAAGTGGATATGGGAGAGATGTAAGTCAACCCTTCTCAGTATCGTAATCGGAGTTCCCGTTTCTCTGGTTTTCTATTTTCTTATAAGGAGTATGGGGGACAAGTGGTGGCTCTATTTCGCAGGATTTATTTTTGCAATTTCTGTTTTTATGGCAAGAATTGCCCCTGTTGTGATCTTTCCGTTATTCTATAAATTTACAAAACTGGAAGATGGAGAGATCAAAGAGAAACTGGAAAAGATACTGGCCGATGTAAATATTCAAATCACAGGTATATTCAGTTTTAATATGAGCAAGGATACAAAAAAAGCCAATGCAGGATTCACCGGACTTGGTAAAAGCAAAAGAATAATCCTCAGTGATACACTGCTGGAAAAATTTACTCCTGACGAAATTGCAATCGTATTTGCACACGAAGCGGGGCATTACAAACATCGCCATATCGTTAAAAATATAATGTTCAGCACTGTAGTAATATTTACTTCATTTTATATCTGCAGCGTTCTTCATTCAATTACAATAAAAAGCATGGGATTTGAAAACGTCTATGACTTTGCGGCGCTTCCGGCTCTTATTTTTTATCTTACTCTCTCCGGCCTTATGATGATGCCGGTTACGAATTCAATTTCCCGGAGATATGAATTTCAGGCCGATGCCTATGCACTTAAAATTACTGCAGATCTGGATTCGTTCATAAGCACAATGGAGAAGCTGGCAGAGATTAATCTTGCAGATAAAGAGCCCCATCCTTTAGTTGAGTTTTTTCTTTACAGCCATCCGTCAATTAAAAGAAGAATTGAAGCTGCACGGAATTTGAAATAGTTAACGAGATTTTAAACAGTACAGTTGTCTGAACCGCAGATTTACGGTGATTTGAGTGATGGGTGGTGATTTAGTATTTGTAAATCAGAGGTCTCGTTTAAATTTCATTAATTGGCGGTTCAGACATTCTGTATGATTATGTTAATCCACAATTTCAACTCCGATTATACATATATCATCTTCAAATGGTTTATGCTTTTTGAATTCATTTACAGCATTGTAGAGATTGCGTACAAATACTTCTACTGGTTCTGAAGCTATGGCTGGTATCACGTCACTTATCATTATATTCTCAAACATTTCACGATTATCATTCATTGCTTCCGTTAAACCATCAGTGAAAAGAAGAATTTTATCCCCCTTGTTTACTGTAATTGAACAGTCTTCAAATTCGGTATTATGTGTAAACCCTATAAGTCTCCCTCTGCTTTTCAGGGGAACTGTCTCACCATCGGGAGTGATCAGCAGCGGATACTCATGTCCCCCTCTGGCATATGTAAAGGTACACAGTTCCGGATCGTAAATGCCGTAAAAGGCTGTGAGAAAATTATCCGCCAATATTCCTGTAAGATTGCTGTTTAAGTAAGAAAGAAGAGTGGACGGTGTAAGACGTTTTGGTCCCGCCGTTACAAGTAGAGTCTTCACCATGGATGACATCATAGCCGCGGATATCCCATGGCCTGATATATCACTGATAAAAATGCCGAGTTTTTCATTGTTATTGAAACTTACAAAATCATAAAGATCTCCGCCCACTTCTCTCATAGGACTGAAAATAATTGAAGTTTTTAATGTTTTGAATGACGGGGCTGATCCCGGGAGAAGACTTTTCTGTACAAGCCTCGCCAGTGACAGTTCTTTTTCAAAGATTGTGTTTTTATTTTCTATAATGCGATTCTGATACAGTAATTCATCTGTCTGCTTTTCAATGGTTTTCATTGATGTAAAGTCTTTGAATCTGGACCTCTCAGTTATTTCAGCAAGGACAATAAATCCTGCTGAAAGGAACAGCGGATTTGTAAGCGCAACCATATTATTAATTGCTGTGTTTTCCTGTATAAAAATAAATGCAAAGAATCCTGCAAGTGGGATGCCGTAAACCGGGATTAAAAAGACCATCCCTTTTACTGAGACAATGGCGGTAAAGAGTATGGCTATAATCGCGGCAATAATACTGTCATGAAATAGCGGAGTAGGAAGAGTGATATAAATAAGTCCCAGCATCATACTGATAATGCTGCTGAGAAAAATACCGTATAGAATAATAAAAAAATTTCCGGTTCTTTCTTTAAAAGCAAATGTACACAATAAAAATATCAGTCCAATGAAAAGCGGGATTATTCTGAGATATAGAATTGTCTTTTCCAGTTTTAAAATAAAAAAATCGAGATAAACAAAGAATGGGAGAGCTATAAGTAAAAATGAAAACATTGCGCGCCCGAAAAAAACAGCCCGATCGCTGGTTATGGAGTTATATGCTTTTTTTAAATCATTCATTTATTGTTACCAGCTTTTATTAATGTCGGCATAGTATTTTATTATTTCAATTATATTTACAATATAATGAAAACAGGTTATTTTGTTCATATCGTACTTATAATTGCACTAAAAAAATTATTTATAACTATTTATTAGTGTTAATTTCTTAACATAAATTTTAGTGTAAAAACCAATGGTATATTTGCTCTCCGCACCACCGGTGGGGCGGAGAGCAAATATACCATTGGTTTTTAAGTGGATACTTATTATTTATAATATATTTAAAAAAAACCCTTGATATATATATACTTAAGTGTAATATTTTGTATAATAACCTCAGTATTTACTCTTAAAGTTACTGATGTGTACGGTGTTGGATTAACGGAAAGAATATTATCCGGCTTTTTATACACAGACTTTATACTATATAAGATTTTCTGAATTGATAGTGTTTATTTGAAAATATCGGGAGGCTTTGTAATATGAATAAGTATATTGAAATCGTTGAGGACAAAGATAAAGAGATGGTTGTCCGGAGATTTAAAAATAAAATACGGTATTATAAATATATCGGGAGCGCTTTTGTAATGGGGGACGGTATTGTTATCGTGCTTCTTGCTGTTGCCTATGCTACCGGGAAATCTAATGCTATGAATATTGGAATTTTTATCGCTGTTGTTGCTGCTTTTACTATCCCCTTTATAATGTCCTCTTTTAATAAAGTCTGGCAGCTCGGTTCAGATATAGAATCGAATCGCGTACAGGTTGTTTCCGGAAGAATTGATAAAATGAAAACTGAAGTTGTAAGGAAGAGAAAATATAATATTTTTTTTATGGAAAGAAATGAAATCCGTATCGATGATGACTATTGTGAACCGGTTTCTGTTAATGACAAAATAAATATTTCCCGGGGAATTTCATCTAAGGTAGCAATATCTGCTGTTAAAATTGCAGATTGATAATATTCCATATAGAACTAGAGGTTTAAATCCCCGGTTCTATATTATGGCTTTGACTGGATGAATGTTACTTAATGTCATTCCCTTGTAGAAGGGAATCCACGTATTTAAATACACTGGATCCCAGCCTCCGCGAGGATGACAGTTTGGTTTGAGATCATCAGGTCAAGGCACTAGTCCAGTAGAGTCCCCGTTTTATACCGGCAGAACATAGTTTTATTATATTATATTCAGTGAGATGAAGGCATGAAAATTCTAACTCTCGATCAGATCCGAAATTTTTTAGGACAGGTAACTTACAGCCGGGCTTTTTCGTATTTTAGAAGTGGTAGTGTTACTGAGATATGGGAGGAGGATAATCTTATATGCGGTCATGTGCAGGGTTCAGAGTATGAGCCGTATTATGTTGAGGTAGATCCTGCCACTTTGGAGAATGAGTGTGAATGCCCCATGAGGCATAGATGCAAACATGTCGGAGCCCTTCTTCTGGAGTTTGCCTCCCGTCCTGTTGAAAAAAAAGAAGATGTTCCTCTGACCCTTCCGGAGCCGATTGAAAAAATTACTGAAATAATACTCGATATGAATAAGAAAAGAGAGTTCTATAATCCTCCATTTTATAATGAAAATTCTGAAGTTAAAACCGGCATTTCTCAGCAGCGATTTAAAGTCGTTTTTTTTATTGATACTGCTTTCTACCAGAACGGAAGAGTTCCTGTTGTTATACCTAAAATGCAGTATATAAAGAAAGATGATTCTCCCGGACGAATTGAAGATTATAAAAGTACAAAGGTTACAGAACCGGTCACCGGGTCGCAGGGTGATCTCCTTGATATGGTTGCCGGCTATAATGGAGGGGCGGCGCCGGTATTCAGATTATTGCCTTTTCTTCTCAAGCATAGCGATATTGAAATTTTTGAAATGTATACTCAGGAATTTAAGAGAGTTGAATTTGTAGAATTTGAAAGCATTGAAGTCAGTTTCAGACTTTATACAATAACAGAAAGAAACGATCCGGATTTTAAACCTCTCTATCATCTGCATACACCGGACAGAGGTGAGTTTATTTCCGAATCTTTACAGGTGATGGGCGATACTCTATTCTGCAGGCTGCCGGGGATGTTTTTTTATAATTCAAAAAATAAATCTATGATACGGATGTCGTGGAAAATTCTGAATTATACCGGCACATACTACCCGAACAATATCGTTAATTTGAAAAAACTTACAGAGTCAGATAATGAAGCAGGAATATCTGTGAACTTTCCTCATACCCGAATTGTAAAAATTAAAGGTGGAGGGAAACCTGTACTCGATATTGAATCATACGCCGGATACACACTTCTTGAACTCAGTTTTGACTATCGCGGAAGAGAATTTCCTTTTGGGAGACCGGAGACGATTCTTAATCTTGATAACCTTAACCAGTCCGGAGATGTTTTTCATATAGCCGAGCGTGATATGGAATATGAAAATTCCGTTTCCCGTTTTATCCGGAGTGTCGTAGAGGATACCGGGATACAGCAGCAGAAGTTTCGTCCCCATGAGTATGAACGGATTTTTGAAGGTAAAATTTTATACAAACAGAATGTGGATACATTCCTTCTGACTTCAGGTGAAAAACTTCTTAATCAGGGGATAAGCCTGCGCCTGAAAAAAAGTAATCAGAAGATTACGCGGTCAGGCGGGAAAGTCGCGTTTAAAGTGAAAACAAATATCGACTGGTTTGACGTTGAGGCTCTCTATGTTGATGAATCTGGAGCGGAGATCCAGATTGATGTTAGCGATGCTATACTTAAAAGCCGGCTTATTAAAACCTCCGGAGGTTATGCTTATATTTCCGGTGAGGATATAAACAGGCTCATTGCACTTAATCATCAGCAGTTAGATAAAAAGGGGACTCTGAAAATTCATAAGCTCGACTTTTCAGCCATTGAATCGATCAGCAGCGGTATTGATGAAAGAGATAAGACTGCTGTAGAGAAAACTCTCCGTACTTACGAAAAACTTAAAGATGTAAAAGCGATCGGGAAGTATCCGCTTCCTGTTGAATTCAAAGGGAAGCTCCGTCCGTATCAGGCAGAGGGTTATAACTGGCTCTGTTTCCTGCGGGAGTTCGGACTTAACGGATGTCTTGCCGATGATATGGGACTGGGGAAAACAGTGCAGACACTCGCACTGCTTCAGAGATTGAAAGAGGATGGGAAGCTCCGGCCTGTGCTTCTTGTTGTCCCGGTATCGACCATCCCTAACTGGGAGCAGGAGATCAGCAGGTTTACTCCGGAAATTACATATCTCCGGCATATCGGCCAGTTCCGTTCGGAGGATACCGGTGATATTTTAAATCACGATGTGACAATTACAAGCTATCATACTCTGCGCAATGATATAAAAATTCTCTCAGAAATAGATTTTACACTGCTTGTGCTCGATGAGGCCCAGAATATAAAGAATGCGGCGACAAAGGCATTTAAAGCTGTGAAGACAATCAGGGCCGAACAGACTCTTGCTTTAAGCGGTACTCCCGTGGAGAATAATACAGGTGAACTCTGGGCACTTTTTGATCTTCTTAATCCGGGACTTCTGGGGACAAAAGATTTCTTTCAGAAAAAGTTTTCCGGCCCAATCGAGAAGAGCGGAGATGCTGCTGCTGCGGAGAGACTCCGTGCAATCATATTTCCATTTATTCTCCGGAGAAAAAAAGAGATGGTGGCGAAGGAGCTCCCTCCGAAAGAGGAGATTATTGTTTACTGCGAGATGGGTTCCGGACAGCGTAAAATTTATGATTCATATAAAAATGAATGCCGCAGTAGAATTCAGGGTATACTTTCTGAAAAAGGGAAAGAGAGGGGCGCCATTGAGATATTTGACGCGCTTCTTAAATTACGGCAGATTGCATTGTTCCCATCTCTCGTGTCGGACGAATTTGAAAGCGCCGGTTCGTGCAAGTTTGATCTGTTCAAGGATATGTTCGATGAAATTCTGGCTGAAGGACATAAGGTTCTGGTCTTTTCCCAGTTTGTGAAATCGCTCAAAATAATTGAAGCCGATATAATCACAAAGAATCTTAAGTATTCGTACATAGACGGTTCGACTAAAAAGCGTGATGCCGAAATTAAAAAGTTTCAGGATGATGCCGAAGTTAATATATTTCTGCTGAGTCTTAAAGCCGGTGGTGTGGGGATAAATCTTACAAGCGCGGATTATGTAATACTTTTCGATCCATGGTGGAACCCCGCAGTTGAAGCACAGGCTGTTGACAGGGCTCACCGGATTGGACAGACGCGTAAAGTTACAGCATACAAGCTTATTGTAAAAGATACAGTGGAGGAGAAGATCCTGAAACTTCAGGAGAAGAAGAAAGCCCTTGTCCGCGATCTGATTTCTGAAGAGGCCTCATTCTTCAAGTCATTATCAGGTGATGATATTATTAATCTTTTTGAGTGAAATACTTAATTTTTTTAGCGGAGATTCCGGAGTCATCCACATAACAAGGGGTTTAAACCTCTTGTTATGTGGTATTCGCAATGTGTCAGCACCATCCTGTTCCGTTAATATCCTTCATGTTCTTCAAAATACTCTTCTTTAAAAATAAAGTTAGGCTCTCTACATCTTTAAACTTTGCAGGATCAATCGGATCTCCAGCTATAACAGAACCTTTCAATCCGCCGCTGAACTTCGGCAGAGCATTCTGTTTTGGCCAGATATCAAAGGCGCCATTTATTGAGAGTGGGATAATTTTGCGATTCAGATTTTTTGCAAGGTAAGCTGCCCCTGTTTTGAAATCGACCATTTTCCCGTCGGCGGATCTTCCACCTTCAGGAAAAATAATCACGGATATCCCCTGGCGCAGCATGTCTGCGCTTTTTTTCAATACTTCCACTGTATTTGTTTCATCAACCCAGATAACCGGGATCAGAGGAAAAATATATTTTAAAAATGAGAATCGTTTATTTCCTGTTACATAAACAAGTTTTCTGTACCTGGCAGGTACAGCAATCGACAGCCATATAATATCCATGAAAGATGTATGATTAGCGGAAATTATTGTTCCGTTGAAGTCAATTTTTTCAGGATTGATTACTTCGAATTTCCAGAAACTCCGGCTGATAAATCTGAATAAATGTATAACAAATGTAAGGATAGGATTGAAAAACGGGGATGGCTTTTCTGTAATATCTCCGCCGAAGATTCTCTGATTTATAGACTCACCCGCAGTTTTTTCCAGTCCGGCAATATACGGAAGAAGTTCATCCATAGTCTGAATCTGCTTCATTCTTGCGGAATCAATCTGAATTTCAAGCTGTTCTTCGAGAAAAACAATAAAATCAACAAGCCCCAGTGAGTCTATCCCCATGTCGGCAAAAGTTTCTCTTGCGAATAAATTCTGTTTTTTAAATCTTTTTTTGAGTAGAGATATTATATGCTCCTCTGCGGGATTCTGCGCTGTGAGTTTATTCTGCAGAACTATTTTTTCGTTTTCATTCTGTATGTAGATCCCTTTTTTAAGCCCTTCACGTACTTTGTCATAAAGAATTTTTCTGGTGCTGTTTATCGGAAGAGGATCAAAAGATATGGCGAAACCGGTTACTATTTTATACGAGGGAAGAATGCTGTTCATTCGTTCTATTTCAGCTTTTATCATTCCGTAGCTGTTTTCATTTTTTATAACCGGAACTATAACTGCAAAGACAGACTCTTCGTGATTTTTCTTTATTCCGAAGACTGCAATCTCCGATATCAGTTCAGATTCTTTGTAGTAACCCTCCAGCTCCTCTGGATAAACATTTTTCCCCGATGCGAGAACTACTACATTTTTAGATCGGCCTGTAATAAAAATATTACCCGATTTATCGAGTCTCCCTAAATCTCCCGTGTGAAAATATCCGTCATTGTCAAATATTTCGGAGTTCATTTTTTCATTCCTGTAGTATCCGGGCATTACTGCATTACCCTTCAGGCAGATCTCTCCAACTCCTTCACTGTTTATATTCTTGAGTTTAACCTTGTTGCCGCTCAGAGGTTTACCTATAGATCCGATAATATTTTTTTTATCACTGCTCACAGTGATAGGACCGGTACTCTCCGATAATCCGTATCCCTCTACAAGTTTAAATCCCATGTTGTTATAGTAGCGTGCATAAACTTTTTTAAGCGGCGCACCTCCGCTTATCATTATTCTCATCTTCGGGCCGAAAGCCTTGTGTATCTGAGAGAATATTGTATCAGGGAGAATTGACAGACCTGTCTTTCTGAATAGGTTTCCATAGTTCAGAAAAAATCTGAAAATCTTATATTTACTATTTGATGTAAGTCTTACTTTGTTAATAATCCCGTCCATGATCATTTCCCACATCAGCGGCACAGCGGGAAACATTGTTATCGGATTTTCTCCAAGGCTCTTCATAATATCCGGGCCCTTCAGTGAAGGCTGAATGCAGATTGAACTGCCGTGAGCAATAGGGCCCATGAACGCCGCAATTAACGCATACGCATGGAAAAGCGGGAGAATGCAGAGGATCATATCATCAGGAGTTGTCCTGCAGAATTCAGCATTGGCATATGCTGTCTTGAAAATATTTCCATGTGTAAGCTGAACTATTTTAGGATCACCGGTAGTTCCCGATGTATAGAACATTGAACAGATGTCATTGTCAAAAATATTCAGTTCTTTGAATTTTGTTTTTTTATCCATATTTTCTTTCAATGATGTTGAGAAAATATTTACCCGTTTAAAAAATCCCTTGAATTCCGCTGTTGTAAAAACGGTATTACATTTAACCTGTTTAATCATGCCCTGATATTTATCTTTATCAAGGTTCGGATCAAGCGGAAGAACAATAGCTCCGATGGATGTTATAGCCATAAAGGTGATGCAGTACTCTTCAGAATTAAGAGAGAGGAGTGCAATTACGTCCCCTTTGCCGTAGCCGTTCTTCTGAAGAAATGAAGCCCGTGATTCAATCAGTTTCAGAGCTTCCCCGTAAGTCATTCCGGTTGAAAACAGAAGCCTGTCGCTGTATTTATCGCAGCTGGATTTGTAAAAATTATAAAGGGAGTTCATCTCTCTTTCCTCATGTACTGTAATTTTAAATGGAATATCTTCAATAGTGCAGTTGGTTTGTAACGCTGTGATATGTCAACTTTTTTGTAAAAGTTGATGACCGGGTTATTTGGTAGCAAATTATTTTTGAGGGTGCGTATGCTCCGCATACGCTGGGAGTGGGGGATTTCGAGGGCGCTGCCCCCGTAATCCCCCATTTCAGGCGCAGCGCGAAGCGCTGTGCCCCCAAAATTAAACCGCCAACGCTTATTTTAAAATATATGTTTAGATATTAGCATGTAAAATATTTGACGATTTGAATTATTACACTTATCTTAGTTGAATAAAAATAATCCTGGAGTTTTATTATGAAGAAGAGTCTGTTTCTAATGTTTAGTGTTGTAATAATTATTTCAGCGGCATCTGCCGTTGATAAGAATGATTCAGCTCTGCAGTTTGTAAAAACTCTGATAGAAAAAGTTCAGACAGAGGATGGCTATACTAACGCTTTGAGATATTTTCAGTACACAGCAACAACGGCAAAAAATAATCCTTCATCATACGTGCTTTCCAAATGGGGCAGGGAGGCTGTTTTACAGTCCGGATTGAGTGAAACAGATAAAGGGAAATTTATTCCGGCTCTGTCAAATCGTTCCAGTGCGCGAATTGAAAAACTCTGGAATGAGAATAAAGAGGAATTATATAAATTATTTCCTGCCTCGGCATACAATGACATTCTGAAAGATGAAGTGGACTCTCTTATTGAATTTCGCAGCAGCGCCGATTATGCAGTCATGATGAAAAAGATGAAAGCAAAATCAAAAAAGCCCGGTGTTAAAACAATCGATTTTGCCGGAGCCGTAACAGGCTGGAGCGGATATAAACAGCTTTCATTCTGGTTCAGGCGTGATTATGAAAAGAACGATAAAGTCGTATTTGAAATACTGAAGGAATTGAAATCTCACTACTCACAAAAGTAATCTATTTGAAATTGACCGCTTAGATTTTTATTTTTTGTCATTGTGCAGTTGTCTGAACCGCGGATTAAACAGATTTAAGGGATTACGCTGATTTTTTTACAAAATCACAGGTAATATCTAAATCACGCTATAAATCTCCAGTTTAGGCAGCTTAATATTCTACCTTAAAAAAAATACCCGACAGAGTTTGACTATTGTGCTTTTTTGATTAAATTAATTATATAATCACTCTATTATTTGCATCAACATCGATAAAATACCCGGGGGTTTTATGAATTCTATAAAAGTCAGACTCACTCTGCTGATAGTGGCCTGCCTGTTTTCTGTTTCTGTTATTTTTGGATTTTTAAGTTTCTACCAGTCCAGATCAATCATACTTGATGTGTCCGGAAACAGTATGCTCCGTATAAGTGAAGAAGTTAATCGGGTTTTTCAGGCCAGTATGGAAAAGCAGATTGCGATTGTTGAGACAATTGCTGAAAGGAGAATAGTGACAGATGATACCCCATGGGATAAAAAAGTTTCAGATCTCCAGAAAGAGGCTGAGCGTCTGGGATTTCAGGCTTTTGCATTAATAGATCCGGATGGTAATGGTGTCAGGTTTGACGCAAAAAGATCAGTTGCAAAACTCGGTGACAGAGCGTATTTCAAAACTGCAATTTCAGGTAAATCAACATATTCCGATGTAATTATCAGCAGGGTAACCGGTGAACCTACTGTTATTGTAGCAGTACCTGTTAAAAGAGATGGAGTAATAAAAGGTGTTTTTTATGGCATACGTGATGGCAGAGAGATCTCTAATCTAGTAAAAGATGTGAAGTACGGAGAGAGTGGTTATGCTTATGTTATAAACAGAGAGGGGACTGTAATAGGTCATAAAAATTATGACCTTGTTCTAAAACAGTTCAATCCGGTTAAAGCAGCCAAAGATGATCCTAAACTTGTCCCGCTTGCAGGTGCTGTGGAGCGCATGATAAAAGGTGAAAAGGGGATCGCGAATTATTTTTTTAATAACCGCGATATCGTAACATCTTTTTCTCCTATCGATAACACCGACGGATGGACAATAACTGTTGCTGTCGAACAGCGTGAATTTTTATATGGTGTAAATCGACTTAGAATTATCATGGTCATAATTACAATTGTCCTTCTCGGTCTCGGAGCAATTCTGGCATTTGTAATTGGTTCCGGCATAACAAAACCGGTAATAGCCGCAGTAGAACATGCAGATGAGATGTCCAGGCTCGATATCAGCAGAGATGTACCCGATATTCTATTAAAGAGAGATGATGAAATCGGTCAGCTCGGGAATGCTTTGCAGCAGCTTAGTCTTGAGGTCCGCAAAACTATAATGGAGATAATTAAATCATCTCAGCTGGTCGCTTCTTCATCAGAACAGATTAGTATTGATAATCAGAATCTATCTCAGCGGACATCCGAACAGGCATCAGCGCTTGAAGAGATTGCCGCGACCATAGAACAGGCCAATGCGAATATCAGGCAGAGTTCCGATAATGCCGGCGAGGCGAGCAGAATTTCCGGGACATCCCTTGAACTGGCTCAAAGCGGCGGGAAAGTAGTTGAAGAGGCTGTAAAATCGATCGGAGAGATTAACGAATCTAGCCGGAAAATTGCAGATATTATTTCCATGATAAATGAAATCGCGTTCCAGACAAATCTTCTTGCGTTAAATGCTGCAGTAGAAGCGGCAAGGGCAGGCGACCAGGGTAAGGGATTTGCTGTCGTAGCCGGTGAAGTTAGAAATCTTGCCCAGAGAGCTGGAGCAGCTGCAAAGGAGATCAGTGTACTTATCAAAGATTCTGTGGATAAAATTGAAAGCGGTACAGAGCTTGTAAATAAAAGCGGTGAAGCCTTAAAAGAGATTATTGAATCGGTAAAACAGGTGAGCAATATAGTATCAGAAATGGCTGCGGCAAGTGATGAACAGCGTAGAGGGGTTGAACAGATTAATATTGCCATAACCGAGATGGATACAATGACTCAGCAGAATGCAGCATTGGTTGAGGAGACTGCGGCTGCAAGCGAGGAGATGTCGAGCCAGGCCGGAGAGCTTCAGTCCATGGTATCCAGATTTATAGTTGAGTAGTGTTGAATAATTTTATTAACTTGTTGTGGTTGTGAATTATTCTCAACGTCATTCCCGTGAAAACGGGAATCCACTAATTAAATACAATGGATCTCCGCCTTCGCGAGGATGACAGTTTGGTTAAAATCATCAGGTAAGAGAACTAGTTTTCTATGTTTTTATTGATCTCCTGATTAATCCCGCTTCGAATTACCTGCTCAATTTTTGTGTTCAGGCTCTCAACTGTTTTAAAATCAGCAGGATTGATCCTGTCATGAACAATAATTTCTACTTTTGATTTGAATAATCTCCCCGGAAATATTTTTGACGGAGGCCAGATGTCGTATCCGCCGTTTATTGTTACCGGAATTATTAAACACCTGGTGTTTTTTGCAAGGTACGCGGCTCCGAGTTTGAAGTCATGCATTCTGCCGTCACGTGATCTTGTCCCCTCGGGAAATATAAGTATCGATTTATTCTGGCGGAGAAGATCTGAACTCTTTTTAAAAACTTCATTGGTATTCTTTTCGTAATTTGCCCATATTACCGGCATCCCGGGGAATACATATTTAACTTTTGAAACTCTCTCTTTCCCGATGGCATAGGTGTTTTTTATATTATTGAGAGAGAAGGAATAAACAAGCATGGGTATATCGAAGTAGGTGGTATGATTCGCCATTATGATACAGTTATCAATGACAAGCTTATCTTTATTGATGATTTCAACCTTCCAGATAAATCTGAAAATCAGTTTAATAAGTCCAATCCAGAAATATAGAACGGGATTGAAAAAAAGAAGTTTTTTCTCGGTTATCTTGCTCCGGAATAAACGATCGGCAATATTCTCCCCTCCGGTTTTTTCCAGTGAAGAAATATACGTTAACATCTGATCCATGGTCTGAATTTTTTTTATTTTTTCGCTGTCTATGGAAATATGGAGAGTCTCCTCCAGGTGGACAACAAGATCCACCAGCCCGAGTGAATCTATTCCGTAATCTGCAAAAGACTGTCTCGCGTAAATCTTATCTGTCTTAAGCTTCTTTTTCAGGATTGTTAATATTTCGTTTTCTTCGGGACTGTTTCCTGTAAGAAGTATCTGCAGGACAGCATTGTCGTTGTCACTCTCCATGAAGATTCCCTTCTCCAGAAATTTTATAATATCTCTGTAAACCAGTTTTCTCGCGGAGTTTACCGGAAGTTTGTCAAATGATATGGCAAAGTCGTTTACTGTTTTATATGACGGAAGGCCTTTGTTTAACCGTATGAGTTCCTCTTTGACTAAACTATAGCTCTTCCCTGTTTTGTTTACCGGAACAATTACCGCATATACTTTATCCGTTCCCTGGAGGTTTCTTGCAAATACAGCAATCTCCTCAATAGCATCAGACTGTTTGTAGTAGGATTCAAGCTCTTCAGGGTAGACATTTTTTCCCGATGATAGAACTATTACATTTTTTACTCTCCCTGTGAGATAGATGTTGCCATGTTTATCCATCTTCCCCAGATCCCCGGTGTTGAAAAAACCTTCAGAATCAAAGACTTCACTGTTTGCTTCTTCGTTTCCGAAATATCCGGGCATCACCGAAACTCCTCTGAGCCATACCTCTCCGATACCCTCGCTGTTTATATTTTTTATTTTCGCCTCGTTACCCGGAACCGCCGGGCCTACAGATCCGATAACATTATTGTCGGGATCCGGGAGAGTAACCGGACCTGTAGTTTCAGTCAGACCGTACCCTTCAAGAACCTTAAAGCCCATACTCTTGTAATACTTTCTGTATTTGTCTTTTAACGGTGCGCCGCCGCTTACGAAAAACCTGTGATTTCTTCCGAATATTGCGTGAACAGGATCAAATATTTTATCCGCCAGAAATGACAGACCAATTTTTCTCATTGCAACGCCATAGTTAAGGAAGAATTTGAAAATATTGTATTTAAAATCGGATTCATTCTTAACTTTATTTAATATAGCATCCATGAACATCTCCCAGAGAAGCGGAGCCGCAGGGAAAACGGTGATCGGATTTTCCGCAAGGCTCTTCATTATATCCGGGCCTTTTAAAGATGTGAGATAAACAAAAGATGCTCCATGGGCGAACGGGCCTGCAAAGCATGCAATAAGCGCGTAAACATGATAAAGCGGAAGTATGCAGAGAAAAATATCATCCACTGACATGTGTGATCTTTCGGCAGCACTTTCGGCTGTTGAGTATATATTTTTATGTGTCAATGCTACAATTTTCGGTGTGCCCGTTGTTCCCGATGTGAAAATGTATGTGGCTGTATCACTTTCAGAAAGCTTTGGAATTTTAAATTTTTTCTTTTTTTCAAGACTTTTCTCCAGTGATACTGAGTAATTCTTTATTCCTTTGATTACACCTTTGTATTCATTGGAAATAAAAACCCCTTTCGCCTTGACCCTTTTCACCATAGCCGGGAAGCTCTCTTCGGGGAGATTTACATCGAGAGGGAGAACAATTCCACCCATACAGTTTATCGCCATGTAGGTGATTACCCACTCGGCATTGCTCACTGCAAGAATAGCAATGACGTCCCCTTTTTTATAACCTTCGGACTGTATGAACGCAGCTCTCTGCTCTGCAAGCTTAAGCGCGTCAGCATATGTTATTTTATTATCGAAAAGAATTTTGTCAGAGTATTTGTCACAGGTAATCTTATAGAATTCATATAAATTAGTTATCATTTTAACCCTCCTATTTTACTATACAATTTAACAAAATCATGTATTTTATTAAGAACAAAAAAGTCAAGGATTAAAATAGTGCAATCTTGTTATGTAGATAATAACCTTCTGCTATTATTGCAAATTTTTTTATATTAAAAAATGTTAAATTGTGAAGATTTTTTTTGATTTTTAGATATTAAAATAGCTGGTATTATATTACTGAATCAGTTGTTTTTATTTACAGTGCATTAGATTATACTTATTTTATAAAAAAGCATTCCAGTTTGATGTAGAGCATATTAAATTTTTAATTATGCGGGGAATAAAATGTCTATAAATCTTATTGTCTTTGGAGTCTTCTTCTGCATCCTTATTATAATAGCTGCGGCATACAGAAATTCTACACTCGACAAATTGACACTGCTTCAGGGTGAAAAAATACTATTCGAAGAGAATGGAGTCAGAGTTGAACAGGAGGGATCTCCCGAATCTGTTATTTTTATTAACTGTATAGTCCGGGTTACAGATCAGAGGATAATAATAGCCCAGAAAACTTTATTATCTACTACATATGTTTTAAGGCATGTTATAAATTATAAAGGGGTAAACGAATCCACATCCCTGAAAGTAACCTTTAAAAAGGGATATCTGAATATGACCATTACTGAGTCAAATTTCAGAATAATTGAATCCGGCGATAGCTGTACAATCAGGATTGAGATTCCTGAATCTGCCTTAACCTGGAAGCAGTTTATAGTCTATAAAACATCCCGAAGAAGTGATTATCAGAACTTACTCGCGGGATAGACCTTCGAATCGAACCGCACTCCTTTGCGCGAAGTGATTTTGACGAATCAGATCCATTTATCAGAGAAATTATTACTACAGGTGAACGGATTCTATAAAAAAAGGTAACGGATTGAAAACCGCCGCCTTTTATCTCCGCCGCGCCTTCGGCGCGGCGGAGGGTAATTTTATCACCAATTTATGAAAACTTATAAAAAAAGGGCAGGAATAATTTCCTGCCCTTTTTTTACCATTTATATATTAAATTAAAACCTTAATTACTCATAAACCGGTGGCGTTCTGTCTCCACCTGTTTGTGAGTAATTAATTTCTATCTTGCTACTTCATTTATAAGCTTACCTAAAGTCTGATCGTGAGATGTAACTGTTTTCTGATTTGCTTCATAGCTTCTCTGAACCTCAATCATATCCACCATCTCTCTTACGATGTTTATGTTCGATTTTTCCAGAAATCCCTGGATAACTTTAAGTTCGCCTGGAGGGAGGGGCGGGCCGGAGTATTCAGTTTCCCGGTACATCGAGTCTCCCTCTTTTTTAATCTCTCTGATATTTTCAAAATCAACGAGTTTGAGTTTATCTATAACAACGGGATTTGACCAGTTGTTGCTGTTCATGCTTACAACATCTCTCGCATCTGCAGAGAGATCACCATTAACAGTTATTTCACCCCTTTCATTTACGATAAAATTGTTGTGGTGAACTTTTATTATTCCGTTTTCACCCATAACCGGATTTCCGTTATGAGTCATGAGTACGCCGTCCTGATTTAATGTGAAAGAACCGTCTCGGGTATATCTTTCACCTCTCTCTGTCATTACAGTAAAGAAGCCTTTTCCTTCAAGTGCAATGTCAAAGTGATTTTCAGTTCTCTGAAGTGAACCCTGCTCGAAGTTTGTAAAAACCTCATTCAGTTCAACCCCTGTACCGAGTTTACCAACATATGGAGCTGCATCGTAGGAACCTGCAGGTGTTATACCAAGGCCGCTTTCGTTGATTCTGCGTATCAGCATCTCAGGAAATGATTTAAAGATTGCTATATCTTTTTTGTATGCAGTTTTGTCAACATTCGCAAGATTGTTGGCAATTGCATCCATTTTCGCATCCTGAGCAAGCATTCCGCTCGCGCCTGTGTATATTCCTCTCAGCATTAGAAAGTTCCCCCTTTTACCCTTTTAATATCGGCACCTAAGGCGGATAACTTATCAGTTAATTTTTCATAACCGCGGTCAGAATGATAAATTCTTCGAATTTCTGTCGATCCTTTAGCCGCAAGAGCCGCAACCACAAGAGATGCCCCTGCGCGGAGGTCGGACATCATAATCGGGGCTGACATGAGCTTCTTTGAGCCTTTAATCACTGCAACATTACCTTCTATGCTGATATCAGCCCCAAGACGTCTCAATTCACCCACGTGAGTATATCTGTTTTCAAAAATTGTCTCAATTATTACGCTTATCCCCGGAATTGTAGTGGCAAGCGACATTAAAGGCGCCTGAAGATCTGTAGGGAAGCCCGGATAGGGGAGAGTCTTGATCATAAAACCGCTAAGATTTTTCCCCGGTGTAATTCTGACAGAATCCTTTCCAGATTCAATATTATATCCCGATTGAGCAAGCAGATCAGTAAGAGATTCAATATGTTCCGGAACACAGTGAGTTATCTTTACATCACCCTTTGTTATAGCTCCTGCAAGGAGAAATGTTCCCGCTTCTATTCTGTCAGCCATAATAGAATAAGTTACAGGTGTAAGTTTTTTTACACCTTCGATTACTATTCTTTCAGTACCAAGTCCGCTGATCTTTGCACCCATCTTATTAAGGAAAAGGCCGAGATCGACAATATCAGGTTCCAGTGCGCAGTTTTCAAGAACGGTTTTTCCAGATGTGAGCACAGAGCCCATCATAAGATTTGCCGTAGCACCAACGGATATCTGGCGCATTGTAAAATTTGCAGGGGTAAGCTTTTTGGAACGGGCTTTAATATTTCCATGTTCAAGCTCAATATTAACACCCATAGATTCAAAACCTGCAAGGTGTATGTCAACAGGTCTTTCTCCTATCGCACATCCTCCGGGAAGAGATACATCAGCCTCACCGAGTCTTGCAAGGAGGGGGCCCATTACGTAAACCGAAGCGCGCATTGTTTTCACAAGCTCGTATGGCATTTCACCGTTTTTTATCCCGTTTACTCTTATCTTTAGAGTGCTTTTTTCACTGTCGAATTCGGTTTCAGCACCAAGATATTCAATTACCTTGATTATTGTTCTTATATCCATAAGGTCGGGAACATTTTTCAAAACCGTTTCACCATCAGCCAGAAGACTTGCAACGATGATAGGGAGAGCCGCATTTTTAGCTCCGGAAATTCTCACTTCCCCGTTAAGTTTTTTTCCGCCTTTTATTTTGTAGTAATCCAAGAGAATTCTCCTTTAATTTTTTATATTTATGGGGTTCAGGGGGCGATAGTCCCTTTATAAGTCCCGCAGGGCTACCTGCGGCACCCGAAACGGAGTTTCGGGTGCCGGCCTAATCTTTATCGTTTAATTTAATTATATCAATTTTTACTTCATCTTTAATGTCATCAACATCTTTTTTAAGCTTATAGACCTCTTTCCCCAGGTCTTTAACGGATGACATAGCTTTACTCCCTCCGAAGAGAAGTGCAATAATTCCAATTATAACAAGCCATTCACCGCCGCCGGGTATATTGAAGGGTAACATAAGCATGCTCCTTAGCAGGTTTTTTTAAAAAAGTAATTCAGGGCAGGGTTGTGTCAACATTTAATTTTCAGATAAAATTCAGGTACCTTGAAGTCAGGATGATTTATTGAATATTCTTGACAAATCCTGTTGTCATGATTATAATTCTGCAAATAGAATTAGTTGAAAATTATTCGCAATCGATGGTATAATGAATAGAACAGTAGCCAAATTTAAAAGTTTTAATGAAGCTGAAGATGCAGAAATCATGCAGCAGATAAAACTCTCCCCTGAAGAAAGACAGGAAATAGCCCGTTTTCTTAAAATCAAAGTTTATGGTGAACCCCCCCCCCCGATATACGTGATATACGTAGGTCAGTAAAGCGCAGATGAGCGGTCCATATTTCTCATACATTACAAATCTAATGAAAGCTGTTCAAGAATATAATTCTGATAATGTGTAATCATGCCGATGTATTCCCCGCCTATATTTAAATAGAATTTTTTAGCTGAATCTTCTGTTAATCTGAGGGTGTAATTTTCAGTTGAAGGGGGAGTCATATCGCTGTTAAGTTCCGGATTATATTTTTTTATCTCATCTATGTCTATATCGTATTTTTCAGAGAGCTGACTGATATTCATCTGATAGTTCAGCTTGACATTCTCCGTTTTCTCTTTCTCCGGAACATTAATCTCTTTTTCAATATGGAATAATCTCTGGTTATTGTAAATAATTACAAATGCGGCATATCTTGGAACATATTCCGATGTCTCCTTTTTTAAAGTCCCGGATTGAATCAGTTCCCATATATCTTTTGAACCTGACTTATTCATAGCTCTCATCACCTGGCCTTCTCCTCCATTGTATGCGGCAAGAGCAAGATCCCATGATTTTAAAGTGCTGTGGAGATATCGTAAATGTCTTATTGCAGCTTCAGTGGATTTTTCAATATCGCGCCTTTCATCAACCCATCTGTTACTCTTGAGGTCAAAGTGTACTGCTGTTCCTGCGATGAACTGCCACAATCCTACAGCATTGCTTTTTGAAACTGCCAACGGATCAAAACCGCTTTCAAGAAGAGGGAGCAGGGCTATCTCCGAAGGGATATCCGGATTATTTCTCATTACTTCATTGAGTATATCCATATAGATATAGGATCGTTCAATCGATTTTATCAGATATTCTCTTCCTGAAGTTAGGTAGATGTATATGTATTTTCGAACTTCTTCATTTCTGCACAGCGACAGGTCTTCAATCGATTCGAATAATTCTTTATCCTCAAGTCCCGGGAGGTAGAGTGTATGTTTTTCCGGATCAATATTTTTTACTCTCTGAAGTCCGGATTCAGAGAAGCTGCTTTCTGAGATTAGAGAAATGAATCCTGTGGAGAAAACCCGTTTGTTGTATCCAATCAGAAGAATCAGGGTAAGAACCGCAGCAAAGGCAAAACTAAAGTATTTCAAAACTTTTCCTCAAATAGTATTTTTATTTTTTGGACAAGTCTTAATACTGATAGTTCCTGACAACTTTTTTTTTGCAGTATAAGTTGACATAAGTCTGAATGTGTTCAGTTGAGCATGGTTTATTCGCAATTATTTTTATAAAATATTCTCATTTAAATATGTTAATTATAAACAAAAATATCTTTTTTTCATTTTTTATCCAAGCTGGCTAAAAAAGTAAGAACTCATAGACTGGTTAAAAATCGCTCTCCGCCGCGCCGGTGGCGCGGTGGAGTTATAATGCCGCTGGCTGCAGCGGTTATTTGTTTTTTGGTAGCAAATTATTTTCGGGGGTGCGTATGCTCCGCATACGCTGAAATGGGGGATTACGGGGGCGCTGCCCCCGTAATCCCCATTTCAGGCGCAGCGCGAAGCGCTGCGCCTCCAAAAATAAACCGCCACCTTTGTTTTTGATCTCTGTTCTAAAAAAAAGAGTTGTAATTACAGGAAATATATAAAAATATTCAGAGATTATAAAGGTTTGGAAATATGAATAAAATTGAGATACTATATTTTACCGATAATAAAGATGGAGAAAGCCTTGCCGCAAGAGTGGGGCAGATGGGTGTATCGGTAACAGTTTGTGATTTTAATGACGTTGAGAAAATCGCTGCAGATAGAACAGATTACTGTGTGCTTATTTTTGATATGGTTAAAAAGAAGCCGGAGGATCTTATAAAATATCTTTCCGAGATAAAACCTATACAGAATATAATAAAACTTATCATTACTGAAAACAAGGATATTGAAGGTGTCTTCTTTAATGCTGTTCATATTCTCAATCTTGAATTTATTATAAAGCCTGTTGATGAGAGAAGCTTTATGCTTCTACTGGAGAAAACTCTCCTGGTGGAAAAATACAGACAGCTTATGAAACTGATTTCAGACGAATCGGAATCGCGTATAGATGTCCTTGAGTGCATGCTTAATATTAAAAGAAAAGATATGTATGATGAAGGGACAGAGAAAGAGATCTTTATAAAAATCCTCGACTTTGAAAAAAAGCTTATGGAAGAGCATCTTAATCTTAATGAGTCTATACGTAATATTGCTCTTTATAGAAATAATGAATTTATTGCGCTTAAAGATCGAATTAAGGCAGAGGAGATGCTTAATGAACTCCGGCGGGAGGAGCTCATTAATGCCAACAGGATTATTGAAGCGCAGGAATCTCTTATAGAATACTCTGCCCGTGAACTTATTGAAACAAAAAAAATTATGAATGCGCGTGATAATGTCGAAGAGTTAAGTAGAGCAGAGGCCATGGGACTTCATACAGAGCTTAAAAGACTCAAAGATGAGAAGAAGAAGCTTGAGGGTAAGATTGATACGTTAATGACTGGATTCTCAAACAGCGGTAATTCCGCCAAGTAAAGGGCCGCAGACCCTTTATAATCCACGCAACGGATTGTTGCGGATAGACAACTCACCGGATAGAGTCGAAACAGGTTCTCTTCGGTTCTCAAAACGGAGTTTTTTGAGCCGTCTTAAATTAAATAATAATATGTAAGTGAGTTTTTGATGGAATGGGAAAAAATATTAGTAGATTCAGTTAAAGATGGAGTTATTAAAGAACTTTATCTTCGAAAGCTCCCTGTTTTAAAGCAGGTCGAGAACTGGAAAAAAGTGGAGCTCATCGGCTGGATAGATCATCAGATGAAGCATACATATTATAAGGGGGGACTTGTTAAACTTAATGGGAAACTCTATTTTGTACAGGATAAAACCATCAAAGCTCTTCAGGAGTTTATGAACTGGAATTTTCCTGTAAAAATAAAAGTAACAACAGACTAATCGTTCTCTTCGAAAATAGTAATTACTGCATCGAATTTTTTTGAAAATTTTACCACCACATCAATGGAATCTTTGTCGAGTATCGCGTAGTTCTCTGATATACGGGTCATGATAGTTTTTGACGATGAGCTGTATAATATCTCATCTATAAAGCTGCCGTGACTTGTATGAAGCAGAATAGGTCTCGATATATTGATGCTGATAGTCTGCTTTGTCCAGTCATCGAGCAGGAATTCCAGATTCTGAGGTATATCGTTTTTTGCATATTTTTTCAGAGTCTGAATAAAATGTTCAATACTCATCCCCCGTTTCCGGGCATTAATTATTGAAATCTTAGTGATCGCAGCTTCTATAACTACATCTTCTTTCAAAATCTCGGTAAAAGCCATAATCGTATAAAGGGAAACCGGATCAATATCCATGTGAGGGATCATCAGCGTAAAGTCAGGGCTGATATATATGCATTTTTTGATCTCTATCTCTTTATGGTGTTTTTTTCCCTGAAGAAGAGCATTGATTTTTTTTCCAGGTTCGGAAAGGGTAATCTTTCCATTTACTGTTTCGCATATACCGCAGATTGTAAGAAAGTTCAGGGACTGCTCAAAAAGTTCTTCTGAACTGACAATAAAGTTTTCAAAATCATTTTCCAGCTTTTTAAAATGAGAAGCCGTACATAATGTTATAAATACCAGTTTAAGGTAATCATAGTTAATTGATTTAACGCCGGGCAGTATTGATAAAAGGCTCTTTATCCCGGAATAGTGAGGTATAGGAACTTCTCCCATAAACTCTTCCCCGGGTTTTATCCCGTCCTGGATTTTCAATAGAACATTTTTAATAATCAATACCGGATCTTCAATCTTCTCGGCTATATTTTTTATACTGATGATCCCTATGTCTCTATCGAGTCTGAGACATTTTAATAAGTTGAGCATCTGCATTGCAGTGAATGCTCTCTCCTCATCAACGAGAGTAGTCCCGTCAGCAAGTGAAACTTCAAGCATTGTTTCGGATATCTTCTTTAAATCTATTTTTCTGAATTTGCTCTGCTTGGTTAAAAACAGCCCTGAGGATGATATAATGTCATATGCTTTTATTATATTTGTAGCTGCTTTGAAATTGTTGCATACGTTTACTGTTTCAGGAAGATTTTTCTTCTTATAATGAGCAGCACCCTGCAGGAGAACTTTTTCACTCAGTCCCAGATAAACATAAGGTTTGTCATTAATGATGTTGAAGATTTTAAGGTATTTTTTTTCGATCATTTCGTTGATTTTTTTCTCATGATCTTTAGACGGGAATAACTCTATCAGATTTTCCGACTGGATTATACACCCTTTATCGATTATTGCATGAACAATCTCCAGAGACTTTTCATCTTTTAATATCTCTTCCGGTTCCGTTTCATTTTTTGCTATTAAAATCTCGGCCGCTTTGTTTAAGTACTCTGTAACTTCGGTGCTCTCCGTGATGTTGAAAATCTCTGATACCTCCTGTATGCAGTGAATCCTGTCCATTTTTTTGTTTAACATCTGTCTGTTTTTGATGACATATGCAAGCATAAGCTCACTTATGTTGAAGACAGATTTTTCGATCACAGCAATATCAAGGCCTAATATCTTCTGGATATCGCCGAAACTGATTCCGTCGTTCCCTGAATAGAGGACCTTGAATATGCTTATTTCATCTCTGCTGAAAGAGGATATTATTCTGTATAGAGTAAAGAAATTCAGCATGGCCTCTCTGATTTTTGCTTCAGACGAGGTCTTGATGTTGAGTATTTGGGCCAGCTCTTTCTGCTTCTCTGGCTGGATTCTTTTTAATATATCATCAATTGTTTTCATAAAAAGTTGTAGACACCTATTATATACTATTTTATATGTATGTGGTTAAATATGCAATAAATTTTGTTGTAAAAATCTATTTTGTTGTAGATTTTACCCCATAAAACCATAATTTTTCATTTTTTTTTAATCCCAAGGAGAATTTAATGATTCAATTTTTAAGATTTGATAAATCAAAAGAATTTGATGTCGAATTTGAAATAATAAAAGGTAAAGATGTTGTAAGATTTTTTCTTAAAAGAAGCCTTTATCTTTTCCTTTTTGCATATTCTACTCTCTTTCTTGCAGTGGCAATTCCTTTTGTGAAAACTCCATGTTTATATATATATTTTGCAGGGAGTATGGCAACTGTTTTTTATATGATAAGATTTATAAATCATATTGTTAAATATTTTAAATATAAAAACGGTTCTATAAAGCTTACTAATAATTTTATAGAGATTAAAACGGCCGAAAAAACTTTTCAAATACCGGCAGATGAGATTACATATCTTGAAATAAATCCTCTCGGTAATCTTCTAATACGTGAAAAGCATGGCGTAACATCATTCCCTAGAGTTCTTTTAACTGACGAACAGCGTAATTTTATACAGGAACTTTTTCAGGACATGGCTCCGAAGAGAACCCTTCTATATAAAAAAATATGGGAATTCGCCGATGCTATAGTTGTTGCACTTGTTCTGGCTGTTCATATCATTCAGTATGTAATACAGGCCTACTATATTCCAACCGGTTCTATGGAGGAGACTCTTCAGATTGGAGATCATCTCTTCGTTGAGAAGATTACATACGGTCCGATTATTCCTAAAATGATGGGGATGGAGAATCCTGTTCACCTGAACGCTCTTGCAGTAAGAGGGCTTAAACGAGGTGATATTGTAATTTTTACTCCGCCGATCGAGAGCGAGAAGCATAAAGATTATATTAAAAGATGTATTGCACTCCCTGGCGACGAATTTCATGTAAAAGATAATTTTGTTTATATAAACGGTGTAAGACAGGATGAGCCATATACTCTCGGTAAGCCCACAGATTATGATCATTTCAACATCAATAAATTCAACAGTATTGAAGGTATTGTTCCTCCGGGGAAAATTGTTGTTCTCGGAGACAACAGGATCAACTCCTCTGACGGGCGTTATTTCGGTTATCTCGATATAACTGCAATTAAAGGTAGAGCCTTCATCCTCTACTGGAATACAGATCAGATATTCAGCGGTAAGTTCAACAGGCTAGGACTGATCAGATAGTTGTGAAGTATGAATGTCTAAGATTCTATAGCCGGTTATACTAGAGATAGAATGTAATGGATAAATCTGTTTTTAAAAAAAGAGTTTTAATCAGCGGTTTTATTCTTTCAGTAATTCTGTTTTTCTTTGTTATTAAACTTTTTAATCTTCATTTTTCAGATAAAATTATCCTCCCTAAAAAAGAGCCGATTGAAAACGGCAGAGGTTATATCTTTGACAGGGAGGGTTATCTCCTCGCTTTAAGTATTGAACTCGATTCGGTGTATATCAATCCTCAGGAGCTTGCTAATCCAGGATCGGCTGCATCGGCACTTTCATCAGTTCTAAATATCCCATCTGCAGATCTTCTGAAACGTTTTTCCAGCGATAAAAAATTTATATGGCTTACAAGAAGATGTGATGATTATATCTCTGCAAAAATAAAAGCTCTCGGCATTAAAGGCGTTCATTTCACTAAAGAGTTTAAACGGGTCTATCCGTATAACAATCTGGCTGCAAATGTTATAGGCTTTGTCGGCCTTGACAACAGGGGTCTCGACGGGATTGAATACAGGTTTAATGATATTTTATCCGGCAGGGATGAAGTAGGCAGAGATGAAATTTCAAGAGAGATTTATCAGAAGAAGAATCTTACTTTAACAATAGATCGTTATATTCAGCACGTTGCCGAAGAGGAGCTGTCAAAGGCGATGCAGCAGCACAGGGCATTGCAGGGTGCTGTTGTAATTCTCGAAGTGGAAACCGGCAGAGTTCTCGCAATTGCAAAGGCGCCGTCATTTGATCTTAATGCCTTCGGGGATTATAATTCCGCAACAAGAGCCAATTTCAGTATTATCGATTCATTCGAGCCGGGGTCTACTCTTAAGGTTATAGCTCTTGCTTCTCTAATGGAGAACAGACCCGATGCTTTAAAGAGAGAATATTTTTGTGAAGGTTATGTCGATATTAATGATGTGAGGATAAACTGTCTTCATAAACACGGCAAATTAAGCATGGATAGAATTATAGCTGAATCGTGCAACGCGGGTATGATTCAATCGGTTAAAAATCTTGAAAAGAAGGATTTGTATAATACTTTCCGCAAATTCGGATTAGGTGCTCCGACAGGACTTGAACTTCCAGGCGAGGCAAACGGTATACTCCGGCCGGTGGATCAGTGGTCGGGGCTCTCCAGGTTTTCAATGGCTATTGGTCATGAGATTTCTGTTACTTCAATCCAGCTTGCGGCGGCGTTCAATGCAATCGCAAATAACGGAGTTTATGTCACTCCTACACTTATCGAAAAAATTGAAAAAATCGACGGCACTCCTGTCCGTAATTTTTATCCGCATACAAAGGGGCGAATCCTGAAACAGGATGATGCCTCGCTTCTGATGAAATTGATGAGAGATGTAGTTGCTTCCGGTACGGGTAAACGTGCTGATTCGGTGTTTTATCAGATACTGGGGAAGACCGGAACATCACAGAAGTTCAGCAGAGCCGAAGGGGGTTATTCAGACCGGAATGTTTCTACTTTTGTAGGAATCGCGCCGTATCAGAATCCTAAAATCACCATGCTGGTTATTCTTGATGATCCCGATGACAGATTTACCGGGGGCGCTTCTGCTGCTCCGGTATTTATGAGGATTACAGACCGCGTGCTCCCTTATTTTGGAATCGGCGGCAAAGATGCTTCATCTCTGGTAATGAAAAAATCCCAGGAATATGCCGGATTTGAGTATCAGACGATTCCTGATCTCAGAGGTATGAATACCGCGGAGGCTGCAGCAGTGCTTAGAGTACTTGGTGAAAAATATAGAGTAAAGTACTTCATCAAAGGTTCGGGGCGTGTATATGCACAGAAACCCGTATCGGGGAGCAGCCTTAAACAGGGTGAGAATTTAATTCTGTTCATGCGCTAATGGAATAAAAAATAAAAATGAAAGATATATTTAATACTAACATTCAGGCTCTTGCATCAAAAAACGGTGAGCTTTCTGCCAGTTTAAAAAATGTATCAACGGAACATGTGGAAATTGTAGAATCGAAAACCGGAAATTCTGTGCCATGCGTAAATACCGGAGATGGAAGAAAACTTTTTGTTCATAGTAAAGTTGATCCGATGCGCGAAGCAGAGAGATTTATTTCAGAGATCGATACAGCCGATAAAGATCTTATAATCATACTCGGATTCGGATTCGGTTATCACTGTGAACTTCTATTGAAAAAAGTTGCATCCGGTGTAAATGTAATTACTATCGAAAAGGATTTAGCTCTTTTGAAAAGAGCTTTAGAATTTCGTGCTCTTGAAGATCTTATTAATCTTGATAATTTTTATCTGCTGGGTGATCCGTCAGAAACTCTGCTTGCTGATATTTTCAGAGGTAAGTCTTCCCGCAACGTACTTTTTGTCACTCACAGAGGCTCTTCTCAGATTTTTCCCGACTACTATCAGAATACCATCTCAATAATCAGATCTTATATATCGACAAAAGATGTAAATATAGCAACGCTGGCACGGTTTGAAAAAACATGGGGTTCGAATACTTCCCGGAATATAGGTGTGATCTCACGGTCATGCGGAGTAAATCAGTTTTTCGATATGTTCAAGGGGATACCGGCAATTGTTGTTGCTGCAGGACCGTCTCTTACATACAGCCTCGACTTCATCAGAAATAATATTGATAAAGCAGTTGTTATTGCAGTGGATACATCATACAAACTGCTTATAGATAACGGCATCACTCCGCACTTCTGTCTCTCTGTAGATCCTCAGCTTATCAATGCCAGGTATTATGAAGGGATAGGCGAAACCGATACGATTCTGGTTTCCGATCCTACGGTTCACCCTTCTATATTCAGATATTTTAAAGGGCGGGTCTCTGTTACAGATATAGCTTTTGATATGATGAAGTGGATAGGAGATATCTGCGGAGAGAAGGGGGAGCTGACACATGGCGGATCGGTCTCCACAAATGCCTACGATTTCGCAAGGAGGATCGGTGCATCTCCGGTCTGCATGGTGGGGCAGGATCTCTCCTTTACGTCGGGTCTTGCTCATGCTAAGGGATCGTATCTCGATGAGCAGATTCACAATAGAACATTTAAGTTTAATAATGCGCAGATGTACAACCGGAGACAGCTCGCGTCTCTCCCTCCGGTTTACATGAAGGGTGTAAGGGGAATGCGTGTTCTCACTAATCAGAAGATGATGATCTTTCAGAATTGGTTTGAAAAGAGAAACGATAATGATCTTATAAACGCCACATATAACGGAGTTTTTATAAATGGTGTAAAGAATATCCCCAGCGATAAATTACCTTTTGATTATCCCTCTGTTGATCTCCGGAGAAAAATCGATGAGCTGTATAACCGATTTGCAGATGAAACTGATTCCGGCAGAGTAAACAGGCTGAAAATGAGAATTGATGATATGCTCTCTGAGATTGAAAGCCTTATCCCGGTTCTTGAAAGGGCCTCATCGTATGCGGCAGATCTCTCCGCGATGATCGGTTCCGGTCAGGATAAGAGCGATCCAGGCAGGATATCATTTATATTAAAAAAACTTTCAGAAGCAGATAAGTATATTGAATCGATGAAGAAGAGCAAGGGGCTTATAAGCTTTTCAATACAACGGGTAATTCATACAATTACCGAAGGTTATGATCTTAACAACGGCAAAGATGATAATGCAGCAGATAGATCACTTTATCTCTACCGCGGACTTCTTGAGGGGACCCTTTTTAATAAAAAAATACTCACCAAAATGAGATGGATGCTTTGATACTGTTAAATTCTTGCGGTTAACGAAAGGACGGTTAATGGAGCAGTTTGCTTTCTGCCTGTTGATTAGTTATATTCTATTTAAGTCGTCTGATTTTAGTGATTTATAATTTTTCAAGCATCAGGAATAAATGTATAGGTTATATATAACAGTACTTTTGTTTATATCCGCAGTCATTTTTTTTCCATTAGTATCATGCGGAGAGAAAGATGAGAGGCTCAGCCGTAAAGACCGGCTACTGCAGAATAGAAGCAATAAAACAGTATTGGAGTCCGGAGTCACCATTGAAGATTTAGCTTATCATTGGGCACCCGTGCATTATCAGGATATTAATCCTGTGGGCTCAGACAGGTCGCGTGTCGATTATATTACCCGCATAGATAGAGATCTTCCGGGACGTGAAGGTGGCGATTGGAATATTTCACGCAACTGGAATCGCAGACTCCCTTTTCCTCTTCGTGCGTACGTTTACTACTCTGTCGTTGCATCGAAAACTCATTACTTTATCGGATACTATTTTTATCATCCGCTGCAGGGAGTTGTTTACAGATTCCCTGATGGGGTAGACTGCATATGCAGAAATTATATCCCCGGTACAAGTGAATGTGCCGATTCCGAAGATTGCAGAGTAAGGTACGTTAAAAAACGAAGCTGGAAAAACAACGATTTGGAAGGTGCTCTGCTGGTAATAAAAAAGAGCAGCAGTTTTGGAAAACTGGAAGCTGTATTTGTTCAATCTCATGGAAATATCGGAACATATTTTCCCGCAGGAAATTCCATTAAGATGAAATCGATAAGCGAAGGTGCAAACCTTGTAAATTTTTCCGATGAAGCAAAGATAAGCATGAATGACAATGTCAGTAGAATTATTACCGCAGCTCAGGAGGGCGGGCATGGCGTCGGCTGCTATCCTCAATGGTGGTATAAAAGCTATATAGTCGATCCGCGTACCGCAGGCGGAGGTGATCATATCAGGTATATTCCAAGCCGGACAAAAGCAGAAGAACCGGATTTCGAAAGTATTTATAATAATTCCAATAAAGGAAGATATTCATACAGCAGGTATAAACTTATAAATGTTTTTGATCCGGATGGCGGATTCTGGATGCAGAGATACAATGAGGCTGTTTTTGTGCAGAAGGGTTATAATATTACGTTTAAAGGTTCTCATGGTGATCCTCCCTGGCTGTGGCATGGCACAGGAGATAATGTAAAATCAAGGTTGTCCGGCGAGGAGATAAAACTTGTTTCAGGATCAGGGCATCCCTTTACTCATAATCCCGCAAATCTATGCCGTGTATATTTATCTGTGTATGATGGTCCGTCCAATAAAAAAATTGATTCACGGGAATATTTTTCAGATATATATGATTGGAATCAGTTTATTAATGATCCTCTTCCGGTTGTTAAATAACGAACTGCAGATTTTTGTTTAAGATTTTTTTATTATTCAGCTATAGAAAAGCTATGTGGAAACCTGATATAATATTCCTCCCACCGTTCGGCGGGGTGGTGTATATATTTTAGATAGAGTTAACGGATTTTACCGGAAGCATGATTATCAAATAATTTCCGGTAAAATCCGTGTAGTAAATAAATTATTTTAACCTCTCTGCAAGTTCCTTTTCCAGAACTTCACGAACCAGGCCTGCATCAGGTTTTACATTGATCGGCATATTCGCATGAATTGATTTTACCCCTTCAAGGGTTTTCTCATGGTATCCCACTTTAAATTCTGAGAACTTCAGTCCGTGAGCAGTGGACACGATGATTACCCGATCTGTTTTTGAAATTTTCTGTTTAGCCAGGAGTTTAATCAGTACAGCCAGTGCAACTCCTGTGTGCGGGCAGCTGTACATTCCGGTCCTGTCAGCAAGTGCGGCTGCTTCAGCAAGTTCCTCTTCGCTTGCCTGTTCTACTATACCATTGAAGTTTTTCAATGTTTTGATTGCTTTCTGAACAGATACGGGATCACCAATCTGAATTGCAGATGCCAGGGTCTTTTTCGGTGTAATGGGATTGAATTCACTGAAATTTTTCTCGTAAGAGAGATAGAGAGGATTGGCATTCTCGGCCTGAGCCAGAACAAGTTGAGGTTTTTTATTTATCAGTCCAAGTTCGAACATCATTTCAAATCCGTTTCCAAGAGCTGAAACATTACCAAGATTTCCTCCGGGAATAATTACAACATCAGGAACCTCCCAGTCAAACTGCTGTGTCATTTCAACAGATATTGTTTTTTGACCCTCAATCCGCAGAGAGTTCATGGAATTTGCAAGGTATATACTGTTATCTTTTGTTATATCCTGAACAATTTTCATGCATCCGTCAAAGTCTGTATCCAGTGATATAACAATCGAGTTATTCGACATCGGCTGAACAAGCTGTGCTGTGGAAATTTTATTTTTCGGAAGGAACACAATTGAAGGGATCCCCGCGTAAGCAGCATAAGCGGCTAGAGCGGCGGATGTATCACCCGTAGAGGCGCAGGCAACAGCCTTAATCGGCTTACCTCTGTTAATCATGTCATTTACCATTGAAACAAGAACTGTCATTCCCAGATCTTTGAAAGAGCCGGTGTGACTGTTACCGCACATTTTGACCCAAAGGTCGTTCATTCCAAACATCTTTCCGAACCTTTTAGCCCAGAACATGTTTGTATTCCCTTCATACATTGAAACAATATTATCATTGCTTATCTGCGGAACGACCCACTCTTTTTTGCTCCATACACCGCTGCCGTAAGGCCATTTGTTGGTCCCGGTTCTTCCATTAAAAAGGTTTTTCCATTCAGCGGCGGATGTTTCTCTCAATTTATCCATGTCATGATGGACCTCCAGAAGGTTTCCGCATTTTTTACATTTATATACTATCTCGTCAAGAGGGTATCTCTCGTCACAACCGGCGATACATCTGAATTCCGCTTTATATCCCGACATACAATTATCTCCTAATTTTTAAAATCTTCAACACGAATAAGAATTACTTTTTCTTTGATAAATGTGAATTTTTCGATCTCTTCTATACATTTGAGCATATTGTTTTCCACAGATTCATGAGTCACAATGATTAGAGGCACAAATCCCTCGTTAACCTCTTTCTGCATGACAGATGCAATTGAAATATTATGTACACCCAGAACTCCGGATATCTGAGAGAGTATTCCGGGGCTATCTTCAGTCTGGAGTCTCAGGTAGTATCTGGAAACCCTCTCCTCGGGCGACATGAGCTCAGCCTGTCCGGTAAGCTTCCCGTGATACTCATTCCTGCCTGAGAGCTGAACTATATCACTTACAATTGCCGAAGCCGTGGGGAGACTTCCTGCACCTCTGCCGTTGAGCATAATTGCTCCCGTCATATCCCCTTCAAACATTATGGAGTTAAACTCATTCCTCACAGATGCAAGAGGGTGGTCCTTTGGAATCATCGTCGGGTGAACCCTTATATCCAGAGCGTTGTTTTTGAACTTCGCAATGCCTAAAAGTTTTATAATATACCCCATATCTTTTGCGTGAGCAATATCAAAGGGGCTGATGCTTGAAATCCCTTCAATTGGAACAGTCTTGAAATCAATTGATTTACCATAAGAAAGCATGGCCAGAATGGAAATTTTGTGTCCGGCATCATACCCTTCAACATCAAAAGTCGGGTCAGTCTCTGCAAATCCTTTCTTCTGCGCGTCTTTAAGAGCTTCTTTGAAAGAGATCCCGTCATCTTCCATTCGTGTAAGTATATAGTTAGTAGTTCCGTTCAATATTCCGACAATAGACTTTATATTATTCCCTACCATGCCTTTCTGTAATGTAAGTATACATGGAATTCCGCCGCCTACTGCAGCTTCGAACCCGATTGAATTACCTGTCTCAACAATTGTCTGAAGAATTTCTGCACCATCTTCGGCCAAGAGTTTCTTATTTGCTGTGACGACGTTTTTACCTTTCCGTAGAGATTCGATAATAATCTCCCGTGCAGGGCTGATCCCGCCGATTACCTCAACAACAATATCAATTTCCGTATCGCCGGTTATATCGCTCCATTTTTCTGTAACCGCAGCACCTGTTATTCTCTCTTTAATTTCAGATGCTTTCAGGTCGCATACAGTTTTAACCCGAATGTCAATTCCCGATCGCTGAGAAATGGTTTCAGCATTATTTTTAATCAGTTGATAAACACCTTCTCCAACAGTGCCGAAACCGACAATTCCGATATTTATAATTTTCTTCATAAGCTAACCTCTTAATTTTTCCGGAGGAGTGAATTGTTTCCGGATTCTGCGGAAAAAATCTCTCCGCGAATATTGTGTAACAGTTTTGTCGAGTTTGAATCTATTACATCCTGTTTAAATTCACTTGAGTGTAAAAAAGGATGCACAAATATAAGAGAAAAAAATGTTGAAATGTGTCAATAAATGTTTTGTTGTTTTTACTATCTGAATTTTTTTTGAAATATTTCTCCTGCTTTCGCGCCTCCGAAGGCTACCGACATTATAATTGCTATGCGGATTATAATGAGGGATGTAAAACTTCCAGCCATTACAATCAGAATTATCTGCGAGATCACTATTTCAGCAGCTGCACCCAGTACAGGTTCTTTAATGGTGATTCCGGGAGATAAATAGGATGAGTAAAGTGATCCGAAGAAAATACCGGTAATTGAACCAATTGATGATACAACAATACCTGTTTCGAGTTCCATAAACTCTGCACCGCTTATATAGATGTATAACTGCCCTGCAATTGTCGCAAAGATGTATTCGAATATTAAAATTGCAATCAAAGAGAATATAACCCATCGCAAGCTGATTTTTATTCTCTTTTTTGATAATTTTTTCTGGAACATGATACTTGAACCGCAGTTGCTGCAGTATCTGGTTTCTGCTTCAAGATCTGAACCGCATTTCATACATTGTAATTTTATTTCATTCATTGATCGAAATCTCTCTTTTAATTATAAGTTGTGTATGTTCCTCTTCTGGCTTTACTCTATATAAAACTTCATTTTTGTCCGCCATAAGGCTTCTCGCCTGTAAAAAAGTTTTGTACTCGGATCTAACCCCGCAAACTTTGACAATTACTGAATCTGCAATTCCGGCACCTCTGACATAGATGTCTTTGTCTCTTTTGTATTTTTCTTCTACCGGTTCATCCTGTTTTATAAGAGAAAATGTTGGTGAAAAAATTATTTTAGCATTATGTTCTTTCATAAAAATAAAACTTTCATCATGAAAAACGTCAGCACAGATCAGTACTCCAAAATTAAAACCATAGGCGTTGAATATTTTGAGATTTTCACCAGGAGTAATTTTGCCGACTTCAGCGAAGAAAAGATTTTTTTTTCTATATGATCCTAATTCATTCCCGTTCTGATAAACATATGTGGTATTATACATTACCCCATCAGCAAGTTCCGGCATAGTTCCGCCGATAATTACCGCATTGAGTTCCTTTGATAAAAGTTTTATCCGTTTAATCTGCATATTCTGATTGTGGATACTCTGTCCGTGATTGCCCAGCCGCTGGTTGACAAAAAAGTATTCAGGAAAACAGACAAAGTGAGGTGCGAATTTTTTCATCTCGTTTATATCAGTTCTGGTGATAGGAATTCCCAGCGATTTCTGATACATTATGATTTTAATTTGTTTCATCTCTATTCCCTGTAAAATCCTGCAGTTAGTTAAAGAAAAGATTCCTGTTTACCGGAATTAATTATACTACAAAAACGTATATTTTGATTAATTACAGTATAAAAATATTTATCAAAATGATACGTCAAGGAGTAATTTGGACTTATCAAAGAAGCGGATGTAAAAAAAAAAATTCCGGGTAAAAAATTTTTTTATCTTTAGCCACATTGTGTCGTTTATATAGTATATATATAAATTAAAATTTATAGGGGGTGCTGTATTTGAAAAAAACCGTCGATTCATTTGATTCATTTTTCAACGAAATTTATTCACAAAATTATCAGTTTCTTGTTAAGTATCTGTATTTGCTTGTGAATGATCTTAATCTTGCAGAGGATTTTTCTCATGATATTTTTTTGAGAATTTTTAAATCCAGAAATACCGGGTTAACCGGTGTCAATTTACGGAACTATCTGAAAAAAGCTGCAAAAAACATTGCCATAGATCACTTTAGGCAGTCTGCGAGAGAGGAGGCTAAACACAAAAAAATAATCCCTGAATTGAAGGAGCTTGATGAGTCTTTTTATTTAAATATTGAGAATTTTGTAATAGAGGGGGAGGTTCTGTCTACGGTGAATGATGTTCTTGATGAATTTTCACAAAAGAACAGAAAAATTTTTGTTTCCAGAGTTATTGAAAATAAGACAAGGCGGCAGGTGTCCCGGGAGGAGAAGATCTCTTCGTATGATATAAAGAAAATTGAGGATGCAATTCTATTTAAATTGAGAAAAAAATTGAAACAATATCTTTAAATGGTGAAATAAATATGTACTATTCAAATTGAAGCCCGATCCGGTTACTGGATCGGGCTTCTTAGTGTTTAAGCAGTATTCGAATTTGAAAATCAGAGAGTGCTCCTCAAGGTGGTTTTTTATCAGGCAGAAATTAATAAGTAATAAGCAACAGGATCTGTCACGACAATCTGAGTTGTAAAATAATAAAGGCAGGTTTTTGTAGTTCATGCTTTAACTGAACCGGGGCCTGTGTTCCGGTTAGAAATAATCGCGTTAGTTCGGGCGATAGCTTCTCCATAAGCAAGCATGTCACTAGCGGATCCGGAAACGGGATTTCCAGGACCAGTCGGAAGTTATTGCAAAAGTTTAATATTGCTAAATCTGAAGTTTATAAAGAAGAAGTTGAGATTTTTAATATAAATATTTTTATTTTCAAACATTTGGCACGATTTTTTTACACTCAAATAAAATTCCGTTGACAGAAGTATGGCATAAAAACTATGGTCATATTCGTTGAGCAGGGGAAGTTGTTCAGCGCAGAGTACCGGAAGAGAGATAAGTTAAATTTTTTTGTAGGACTTGAAAAAATTTTACAGAAACTTAACAAAAGGCTTGACGGGAAAAGGATGGTTGCATAATTTGAAATCAAGTTGAGTGAATAACTCGACGGAGTAAGAATCTGAAAACTGCTAAGCGATTAGCAAAGTGTCGGAATCTCCAGATACTTCGAAAGAGGTGTGAGTTGGAGATTTTTTTTGCTTATTTTGAACCATCGGGTTTGCTCTTTGAAAACTGAGTAGTATTAGATAAAAAAGAAGCAGTAAAATGCTAAAGACGTTTTGTTTTGTGATGAAACTTATTTAAAATGATTATAAATATCATGGAGAGTTTGATTCTGGCTCAGAACTAACGCTGGCGGCGCGTCTTAAACATGCAAGTCGAACGGTAGTCCTTGAGCTTGCTTAGGGATGAGAGTGGCGAACGGGTGAGTAACACGTGGATAATCTGCCTCCGGGTTGGGGATAACTGTCCGAAAGGATAGCTAATACCGAATGAGATGGTGGTTGCACATGCAGCAGCCATTAAAGGTGGGGACCGCAAGGCCTACTGCCTGGAGATGAGTCCGCGGCTGATTAGCTTGTTGGTGGGGTAACGGCCTACCAAGGCGACGATCAGTAGCCGGCCTGAGAGGGTGAACGGCCACATTGGGACTGAGATACGGCCCAGACTCCTACGGGAGGCAGCAGTTAAGAATCTTGCACAATGGGCGCAAGCCTGATGCAGCGACGCCGCGTGAATGATGAAGGCTTTAGGGTTGTAAAGTTCAGTAAGCAGGGAAGAATAAGCGCCGGGTAATATTCGGTGTGATGACGGTACCTGCCTAAAGCCCCGGCTAACTACGTGCCAGCAGCCGCGGTAATACGTATGGGGCGAGCGTTGTTCGGAATTATTGGGCGTAAAGGGCGTCTAGGCGGGGATTTAAGTTAGGTGTGAAAGCTATGGGCTCAACCCATAAACTGCATCTAAAACTGGATCTCTTGAGTTCGGGAGAGGAGAGCGGAATTCCAGGTGTAGCGGTGAAATGCGTAGATATCTGGAAGAACACCAGTGGCGAAGGCGGCTCTCTGGCCTAGAACTGACGCTGAAGCGCGAAAGCGTGGGGAGCGAACAGGATTAGATACCCTGGTAGTCCACGCTGTAAACGTTGTATACTAGGTGTTAGTGGCTTGTCCACTAGTGCCGCAGCAAACGCATTAAGTATACCGCCTGGGGAGTACGCCCGCAAGGGTGAAACTCAAAGAAATTGACGGGGGCCCGCACAAGCGGTGGAGCATGTGGTTTAATTCGATGATACGCGAAGAACCTTACCTGGGCTTGAACTGTGCATGACCGGCGTAGAGATACGTCTTTCCTTCGGGACATGTATAGAGGTGCTGCATGGCTGTCGTCAGCTCGTGTCGTGAGATGTTGGGTTAAGTCCCGCAACGAGCGCAACCCCTACTCTCTGTTGCTATCAGGTAATGCTGGGCACTCTGAGGGAACTGCCGGTGATAAACCGGAGGAAGGTGGGGACGACGTCAAGTCATCACGGCCCTTATGTCCAGGGCTACACACGTGCTACAATGGCCGGTACAATGAGTCGCAAGACCGCGAGGTGGAGCCAATCTCAAAAAACCGGTCTCAGTTCGGATTGGAGTCTGCAACTCGACTCCATGAAGTTGGAATCGCTAGTAATCGTGGATCAGAACGCTACGGTGAATACGTTCCCGGGCCTTGTACACACCGCCCGTCACACCATCTGAGTTGGCAGCACCCGAAGTGGCTGATCTAACCGTAAGGGGGAAGGTTACTAAGGTGAAGTCGGTGAAGAGGGTGAAGTCGTAACAAGGTAGCCGTATCGGAAGGTGCGGCTGGATCACCTCCTTTATAAGGATAGAAGTAAAAAATAATCTAAATACTACTCAGTTTTGAAATAGTGAACCCCGAGAGGGCCTTTATCTTATTTCGATAGGAAACAGGGCCTGTAGCTCAGATGGTTAGAGCGAACGACTGATAATCGTTAGGTAGGTGGTTCGACTCCACTCAGGCCCAAAACGATATTTTGTTTAAATATCTTGGGGGTGTAGCTCAGCTGGGAGAGCATCTGCCTTGCACGCAGAGGGTCATCGGTTCGATCCCGTTCACCTCCAAATCAAATGCCGTTTAAAAACCCTATTTAAGTAGAAATTAAAAATTTATACTTAAATAGGGCCTTTAACCGGCCCGGATCTTTTAAAACGGTTAAGTCTTAAAAAAAAATGATAGTCTCATTTTTACTTAACAATACAATGTAATCGAGTATCAAAAAATTGATCGAGCGATTCCTCTATCGGTACGTTTACCGATAGAGGGAAAAATAATATGGTCAAGCAAATAAGGGCATACGGTGGATGCCTTGGCACTAGAAGGCGATGAAGGTCGTGGCAAGCTGCGAAAAGCTTCGGGTAAGAGCAAGCATCTTATGATCCGGAGATTACCGAATCGGAAAACCGACTATGGGCGAACCCATAGTGTACGTCACTGAATACATAGGTGGCGTAGGCAATACCGGGGGAACTGAAACATCTAAGTACCCCGAGGAAAAGACATCAAATGAGATTCCCTAAGTAGTGGCGAGCGAAAGGGGAAGAGCCTAAACCGGACTTTACGTTACAGGCCAAAACCGCTGTAAGACCGGGGTTGTAGGATATAAATTAGGGGTTTTTTGGGGCCCCTGGAGAGTTACAAAGCTTCATGTTAGCTGAACCCGCTGAAAAGAGGACCACAGAGCGTGATAGTCGCGTAAGCAAAAGCATAGAAGCCTCTCTTTTTATATTCCTGAGTAGGGCGGGGCACGTGAAACCCTGTTTGAATCTGGGAGGACCATCTTCCAAGGCTAAATACTAACTAGTGACCGATAGTGAACAAGTACCGTGAGGGAAAGGTGAAAAGAACCCCGAGAGGGGAGTGAAATAGATCCTGAAACCGTATGCTTACAAGGTGTTAGAGGGCTATGTTTACATGCCTGATAGCGTGCCTTTTGTAGAATGAGCCGGCGAGTTACTTTATACAGCAAGGTTAAGCGATAGTAATCGCGCAGCCGTAGCGAAAGCGAGTCTTAAATGGGCGTTTTAGTTGTATGGAGTAGACCCGAAACCGAGTGATCTAGTCATGGCCAGGTTGAAGCGTGGGTAAGACCACGTGGAGGACCGAACCGGTAAATGTTGAAAAATTTTCGGATGAGCTGTGACTAGGGGTGAAAGACTAAACAAACTCGGAAATAGCTGGTTCTCCTCGAAATAGCTTTAGGGCTAGCCTCATATGTTTTGTTGCGGAGGTAGAGCACTGATTGGGCTAGGGGGTCAACAAACTTACCAAACCCACTCAAACTTCGAATGCCGTAACTTTAGAGTATGGGAGTCAGACTACGGGAGATAAGTTCCGTGGTCAAAAGGGAAAGAGCCCAGACCAACAGCTAAGGTCCCCAAGTGTATACTAAGTGATAAAGGAAGTGGAGTCGCACAGACACCCAGGAGGTTGGCTTAGAAGCAGCAACCCTTCAAAGAGTGCGTAATAGCTCACTGGTCGAGTGACTTTGCACCGAAAATAATTGGGACTAAGTATACCACCGAAGCTTTGGATTGTACGTAAGTACAGTGGTAGAGGAGCATTCTGTACGGGCTGAAGGTCGACCGCGAGGACGGCTGGACTGTACAGAAGAGAGAATGCCGGCATGAGTAACGATAAAAGAAGCGAAAAACTTCTTCGCCGTAAACCTAAGGTTTTCTGGGCAATGTTAATCAACTCAGAGTTAGTCGGCCCCTAAGGCGAGGCTTAACAGCGTAGTCGATGGGAAGCAGGTTCATATTCCTGCACCACCTGGTGGAGGTTATCGTGATGGAGTGACGCAGAAAGGTATGGACGCAGAGCGTTGGTTGTCTCTGTTTCTATTCGTAGGCTTGGGGTCCAGGAAAATCCAGACCCCTTATGGCTGAGGATGTGAGGGAGTGTAGCTTCGGTGAAGCGAAGGTCCAAATCCTATACTGCCAGGAAAAACTTCTAAACGCGAAACCGGGTGACCGTACCGCAAACCGACACAGGTAGGTGGGATGAAAATTCTAAGGCGCTCGAGAGAACTCTCGTTAAGGAACTCGGCAAAATCGTCCCGTAACTTCGGGAAAAGGGACGCCTCACTAGTGTGAAACCCCCGCGGGTGGAGCATGAAGAGGCCGCAGATAAATGGCGCAAGCGACTGTTTACCAAAAACACAGGACTCTGCAAACTCGTAAGAGAAAGTATAGGGTCTGACACCTGCCCGGTGCTGGAAGGTTAAGAGGAAGTGTTAGTTTGTATTTATACACGCGAAGCTCTGAATTGAAGCCCCAGTAAACGGCGGCCGTAACTATGACGGTCCTAAGGTAGCGAAATTCCTTGTCGGGTAAGTTCCGACCTGCACGAATGGTGTAACGACTTGCGCACTGTCTCAACGGGAGACTCGGTGAAATTGTATTGTTCGTGAAGATGCGGACTACCTGCAGAAGGACGGAAAGACCCCGTGCACCTTTACTGTAGCCTGACACTGTTGTTTGGTATAATATGTGTAGGATAGGTGGGAGACTATGAAGCTGGGACGCTAGTCTTGGTGGAGTCATCGTTGAAATACCACCCTTGTTGTATTGAACTACTAACCGATACCCGTTATCCGGGATCGGGACACTGTCTGGTGGGCAGTTTGACTGGGGCGGTCGCCTCCTAAAGAGTAACGGAGGCGCCCAAAGGTTCCCTCAGCGCGGACGGAAATCGCGCGTAGAGTGTAAACGCAAAAGGGAGCTTGACTGCGAGACCTACAAGTCGAGCAGGTACGAAAGTAGGGGTTAGTGATCCGGTGGTCCCGCATGGAAGGGCCATCGCTCAACGGATAAAAGGTACGCCGGGGATAACAGGCTGATAGCGCCCAAGAGTTCATATCGACGGCGCTGTTTGGCACCTCGATGTCGGCTCTTCGCATCCTGGGGCTGGAGAAGGTCCCAAGGGTTCGGCTGTTCGCCGATTAAAGCGGAACGCGAGCTGGGTTCAGAACGTCGTGAGACAGTTCGGTCCCTATCCTCTGCAGGCGTTGGAAATTTGAGGAGATCTGTCCTTAGTACGAGAGGACCGGGATGGACGAACCTCTGGTGCACCAGTTATCGTGCCAACGGTATAGCTGGGTGGCTATGTTCGGAATGGATAACCGCTGAAAGCATCTAAGCGGGAAGCCAACTCCAAGATAAGATTTCCCTTAGGCCTTGTGCCTACTGAAGACTCCTCGGAGACTACGAGGTCGATAGGATGGAAGTGTAAGAACAGAAATGTTTTCAGCTCACCATTACTAATCAGTCGTGAGGCTTGACCATATTATAAAAAACCCGAAGGGAGAATCCCTTCGGGTTTTTTCATGCTCTTTTTTTATCCTCATTCAGTATAAATCGTAACGTAAGCGTAAAAACAACAGCATCTCATGTTAACAATGATTGATTTGTTCAGAAGTTAGAAAACAAGGTAAAAGTGCTGTTAATTCTGCCTGATTTGATGTTTCAGGAAGCCTGGTAAAGAGAAAACGTAAATATGCATAAGGTTCGAGTCTGTTTGCTTTAGCACTTTCAATCAGACTATACATAGCAGCACTGGCATTAGCTCCTCGAGGTGTATTTGAAAACAGCCAATTTTTTCTCCCGATAACAAATGGCCGGATTGTCCTTTCAGCTTCATTGTTATCCGGAGTTAAAAATGCCGCATCAATATAGCGGATAAGCTTACTCCATTCATTCAGAGTGTAATTTACAGCTTCACCGGTTTTACTTTTTGGGATGATCTCATTTTTTGTAAGAACAAGCCATCGGTGAAAATCATCAAGTACTGGAAGAACAAGTTTTTTTCTCTGTTCTACAAATAAATTATCAGCAAGATTTCTCACACGGAGTTCACTCTCGATCTCGTAGATGTGTTTTATAAACTGCAATCCTTTATGAGCCCGACTGTCCTTTTTGTTAAGCTTTGCGGCATCAAAGAAATATCTCCGGGCATGAGCAAAACATCCGACATGAACAATTCCACCACGTGAAAGGGCATAGTTATACCCGTCATATCCATCAGTTTGAAGATATCCGGTAAATCCCTCAAGAAAATCATAAGGAACTTTTTTTGATCGTGTCGGGTGATATTGATATAGAACAAGAGGCTTCCCTCTTTCGGGATAACCGATACTTACCCACATATATGATTTATTTTCAGGACGCCTGTTTTCTTCATGCAGAACTTGAACTGTTGTTTCGTCCATCCTGATAAAATTTCCGCTTTTTAACTGCGCTTCAAGAACTTCCATAAATCCGGTCATCTTCTCATATGCTTCAATTGTCCAATTGCAAAGCGTCGCACGCGAGAGCTCAACCCCTATCCGTTCAAATATCTTTGACTGCCTGTAAAAAGGGAGAGCGTCAGCATACTTTGATGTAACCGTATATGCGAGTAATCCCGGACTCACAATGCTTCCTGGAATCATACGCTTCGGAGCTGCCGCTTTTTTTATTTCTGATTCACCGGAGTTAAGAAAGCCATCACATCCGCATGGTCCATATTTTATATGCACATGGCGGATTACTTTAATTGCTGCAGGGATTATATCAAGCTCCTCGGTATCATCAGAGCCTATCTGCTTCCGTTCTTCACCGCAGCATGGACATTTCTTTTCAGCTTCAGTTAAATCATGAATAACTTCTTCTCGCGGGAGATCTGCAGGCAGATGTTTCCTCCCGGTCTTTTTTCTGACATGTTCTTTTACTCTTGTGACATCAGGCTCTTCATCTTTTTGTGAGTCTTCACCTTCAGGATAAATTCCTTCTTCAGCTTCATCAAATAGACGTCCCTGAAGTTCATCCTCCGGTGTAAGTTTCTCGCTCGACTTTCCGAAAAATTTCCTTTGTAGTGTTTTATATTTCTCTTCCAGCAGGCGATAGTTCTCTTCAAGAGATTCTATCATCTGTTTCAGTTTTTCCGGATCATCGGGGAGAATTCTTTTTTCATGTTTCATGTGATCATGATTAACGGAGTATAATTTTATTAATAGCACTTTTCATGATACCGCAGAAAATTTTAATACTTTATGCGCGTTCCAGAAATCTATTCCGTCAAGCAGCATAGACAGCTCATCTTCAGTTATCTCTTTTACGTCTTCCTTATCCATTGGCCATGGGAATTTGTCCTGCTCCAGACGTTTCTGCCACATACAAAAACCGTTCCTGTCCCAGTAGAGTATTTTCAATAATCTTCTGCTCTTCCCGCAGAAAATATATAGATCTCCGCTAAGCGGGTTATTTTTCAGATCCTCTTGCACATATACTGAAAGTGCATTTATCTGTTTTCTCATGTCGATGTATCCGGGTCTGACATATATTCTGGCTTTACTGAAATCTACTTTCATGGCAGTTCTGCCAATGCAGATACTATTGTTTTTAGATGGTCTGTACCGGAGTTTTCTTTTACTATAATTTTTATTCCGTTGCTTAATGCTATTTCTATTGGTTCATTCTCTTTCTTCGTTTTGTAAAGTGTGACGGGTATCTCTACCAGGCCCTTTTTTCAAAAAGTTTTTCATGCTCGGACTTCTTTTTCCAGTCTCGAAAACTCCAATAGGATATTTGCTGTTCCGAACAATATCTCTGCATGCTTAATCCGCTTTGTTTCCATTTCTGAACATGGTTTTGCCGGTAGTCTGTATGGTCTTTCATAATGCCTCCTGATTTTAGAGGCAGTATATCTTATTATCTGAAGGTTGTTAAGATGCAGTTGTTTTGACGGTTACATCGTAACAATTTATTTTCAAATTATACGTTACAAATCGTTGTATCTCAAAAATATTCGTGCTGGCAGTTTAATGTTGAATGTAGTTTTATGGCTGAAATGTACTTTGGCTGCAGGAACATCTTTGTCTAAATCTTTGTAAACAACACACTACAACAAAAGTGTTTGGTTAAGCACATTGTTTACATTATTCTCATTGGTTATATGTACTGGTTAATATTTAAATCTGTCTTAAAGTCTTATATAAACTTCATTCTCCGATATACCGCCACTTTCAATATGTCTTTGTATTCTGCTTTTATAAAATGAAGAAGTTATGTCCTCGGGAAATATATTCAGAACTTTTGAGAAATACTCATTAGAAATTGAAAATTCTTTCTCGTAATATTTTTTTATAGCTTCATTGTAGTCACCCAGAGTTTCAATTTTTTTACTTATAATTGATTCACTATCCCCGTCAAAAAAATCATAAATCTGAACAGATTTATCCTTCCCCTTAACATGAACATTTCCCAGATATCTAAAATTATAATTTCCGGGATTTTCAATCCTGGAGAGAGTGTGGTCACTGATTATTATTGAAGTGCCGAATACTTTTGTAAGCCCCTCCATTCTTGATGCAAGATTAACCGCATCTGATATAACCGTACCATCCATGCGGTTTTCTTCCCCAATAGTCCCCAGCATAAGAGTCCCTGTATGGAGTGCAATCCCAATGTTAATAGGATCTAATCCCTCATCAATTCTGGTAAGGTTGAAGCTGTGAAGTTCTTTGAAGATTGAAATAGATGCTTTTAATGCATGTTCCGCATCATCCGGGAAGAGGGCCATTATCGCATCACCGATAAATTTATCAATGAAACCGTTCATATCTCTTATAATGGGGCTTACTCTGCTTAAGTATGTATTAAGAAATTTGAAATTATCGTCCGGAGTCATTTTTTCAGAAAGAGATGTAAATGACCGTATATCGGAAAAAAATACCGTCATCTCCTTCTGGACATGATCCCCTTTTTTTACATCAGTAATACTCTTATGCCCCAGGAAGCTTAAAAATTGGTGAGGAACAAATCGTGAATATGACTTGTTTAATTCAAATAATTCTTCCGACATATCTTCTATAATAGAAAAAGCATTTGTAAAAAGTTTAGATAATAGATAGGATTGGGATATTATGTAAAAGAACAGACCAAATGGAACCATGTTGAACGTATTGATAATCTGAGCATTATATAAGACATCATTTATTCCTGTTATATACATTATAAAGAAACCTGTAAGTGCTATTAATGCTCCATTAACTTTTCTGAGAGACAGCCTTATCAGTATAATAATGATTGCAATTCCTCCAGTTACAACATAGAGGTCAAATGCCGTTTTGGCGTGGCTGTAAACCGAAAGAGGGGTACACATAATAAGAAGTGCAAATAATAATCCAGGTGCAGCAATTACCTGAGTAGCTCTTTTGGATATTTCACCTCTAAACAGGACATAGACAAATATAGCGATGAGGGCTATGTTTGAATACGCTGTAAGATAATCCATTTTGTTTAAAAGTTGAAAATTAATATCTGGAAACCAGTTTACAATAACTCTCTCTCCGGTAACAAGAATTCTGGAGCCGATGAGGATTGCTAAAATACCGAAAAATAGTGGTGACGTATCTTTTTTCCGGAGAAAATATATTCCAAAATGATAAAAACCCATTATGAAAATTATTCCAAAAATAAAAAAACTGCTGATCAATGTATTCTCTCTCAATCTTTTTATCTGATTTAATTCTCCAAGATAAATGCTTTCCCATAAACCGGCTTTTTTATGGGTATAATTTGCAGCATGAATGATTATATCAAGGTATACGAATTCATCCGCAGCTGATGAGATGCCGTCATTAATAATAATTGGTGCCGTAAGAGGGAGGAATTGGGGTGTATAATCGTTTTCTTTGTCTGATACTGTTCCGTTTAATGCAACTTCTTTTCCGTTAACATAGAGTATGTAGGATGTAGCTACATCCAGTATTTTTATCCCATAGATGATATCAATGTTTTTTAACTTTACAGTTAATTTATAAGTTCCATATCCATTCGATTCGAGTGTTTTGTTATTAAGCTGAATATCACTCCATAGTCCTGGAACTTTAATCATGGAATCTTCTACATAATATGTTTTTGTATCTTTAAAATCATTATAATATAAAAATTTTTTCCAGTAGAACTTCCAGTTGCCATTGAGTTGTATTATCCCGTCATTATTGAAATCCCAGTCCGTTAGATCAAGAATTCCATTCTCAGCTATCGGCATTTTTTTTGAAGTTTTACCTGTGCAGGCGGAGAGTAATAATAAGATGATTAAAATAATTAAAAAATTGTAAAAGAATTTTTTTTTCATATTGGTTCTCACTTAAATTTTTGAAAAATTTTGAATTTCAACTATAATATAACTGGTTTTTGTTTGAAACAGGCTATGTTTATTTTCTTTTCCCATATAATAATAACTATCATATCGATAAATCAACTACATTTCTTCTGACATACTGCTGCTTTGATTAAAGACGCATTTATTTAAAAATTAGTACTGTTGAAATGCGGTCATCCTCTGTATTATTTTTTTACTTGTACTGAAAACATGTTGATTGGTTTTAAATATTATATAAATGTGTATTAATAAAACTGGTATATGGATATGGGTGCAGTATGATTAAAAAAATAGTATTTTTAATTTTGATTTTTTCGGGGATGACGGTTTCTCTTTTTGCGCAGGAGGATGAATTTAATTCTGTGCGAATTGGAATTAAAGTTGGAAGTCCCATTATAATCGGTCTCGGTGGTGAGTATGTTCTGCCGTTGGATACAATAAGTTTGGGGATAAACGTCGAAGGATCGTATTTTCCATTAAATCGTGATTATTTTTCTTTTATTCCGGAACGTTACGACGATACCGAGCTTAATGTGATATATGGCGCAGGTGGACTCCGGATGTATTTTAATGAATATGGAGATGGTCTTAATATCGGAATTTATGCAGGGCGATACCATCTTGAAGTAATTCAGGATTATAGCTACATGGGACAAAGTGCTTCGGGATCTGTAAGTATCGGGATGAATATTTTTATGGCTAAGATAGGATATCGCTGGATGATGAGCAATTTTTTTATGGATCTTGACGCTGGTTATGGAGCCGGGAAATTTGATGATAATCTGGAGATTACTGTAGATTATCCCACTACAGGGAAGCGGACAGAGTATGTCAATGTTGATGATATATTACCTGTAGCTCATGGTCTGGTTGCATCTTTTGAAGCAGGGATAGCGTTTTAGTGTTAATTTTTAAATAAAGTAAGAGGATATATATGGCAAAAATACTTCTGATGATGTTTGCTTTTTTAGTTTCTATAGCTGCTTTGGGTTGTAATTTTAATGAGTTAGATGATGCATTTGATAACGCTAAAGATTTAGCCATGTACGGAAACTGGTGCGGGCCGGGAATGTCCGGTCCGGATGCACCTGTTGATAGTCTTGATAGTTTGTGCGAACAGCATGATGTCTGTTACGAGGATAATGTTATACCATTCGGAGATTATGCTGCGTGTACTCCGGATGCTGATGCCAAGCTCACCTGTGACAGGGTATTTGTTGAAGGTATGAGGACTTTGACTTCGGATTCCACCAGTTGGCCGGTTACTCCAACTGATAATAAGAAAACAGAAGCGGAGCAATATCTGGTTGATGCTCTGAAGATTTTCGGACCTTGTGTTGATCTCTATTCAACTAAATGATCTGCTCGATGTAGTTTTACAAAATGGTTTCTGATGTATTTCAGTTTTTTATTTATTGAAGACTTTAATTGTATCATAATCCGGGGTATACAGAAGACTATGTTTAATTTTAATCTTAATATTTTTATTTTCAAACATTTGGCATGATTTTTTTTACACTCAAATAAAATTCCGTTGACAGAAGTATGGCATAAAAACTATGGTCATATTCGTTGAGCAGGGGAAGTTGTTCAGCGCAGAGTACCGGAAGAGAGATAAGTTAAATTTTTTTGTAGGACTTCAAAAAATTTTACGAAAACTTAACAAAAGACTTGACGGGAAAAGGATGGTTGCATAATTTGAAATCAAGTTGAGTGAATAACTCGACGGAGTAAGAATCTGAAAACTGCTAAGCGATTAGCAAAGTGTCGGAATCTCCAGATACTTCGAAAGAGGTGTGAGTTGGAGATTTTTTTTGCTTATTTTGAACCATCGGGTTTGCTCTTTGAAAACTGAGTAGTATTAGATAAAAAAGAAGCAGTAAAATGCTAAAGACGTTTTGTTTTGTGATGAAACTTATTTAAAATGATTATAAATATCATGGAGAGTTTGATTCTGGCTCAGAACTAACGCTGGCGGCGCGTCTTAAACATGCAAGTCGAACGGTAGTCCTTGAGCTTGCTTAGGGATGAGAGTGGCGAACGGGTGAGTAACACGTGGATAATCTGCCTCCGGGTTGGGGATAACTGTCCGAAAGGATAGCTAATACCGAATGAGATGGTGGTTGCACATGCAGCAGCCATTAAAGGTGGGGACCGCAAGGCCTACTGCCTGGAGATGAGTCCGCGGCTGATTAGCTTGTTGGTGGGGTAACGGCCTACCAAGGCGACGATCAGTAGCCGGCCTGAGAGGGTGAACGGCCACATTGGGACTGAGATACGGCCCAGACTCCTACGGGAGGCAGCAGTTAAGAATCTTGCACAATGGGCGCAAGCCTGATGCAGCGACGCCGCGTGAATGATGAAGGCTTTAGGGTTGTAAAGTTCAGTAAGCAGGGAAGAATAAGCGCCGGGTAATATTCGGTGTGATGACGGTACCTGCCTAAAGCCCCGGCTAACTACGTGCCAGCAGCCGCGGTAATACGTATGGGGCGAGCGTTGTTCGGAATTATTGGGCGTAAAGGGCGTCTAGGCGGGGATTTAAGTTAGGTGTGAAAGCTATGGGCTCAACCCATAAACTGCATCTAAAACTGGATCTCTTGAGTTCGGGAGAGGAGAGCGGAATTCCAGGTGTAGCGGTGAAATGCGTAGATATCTGGAAGAACACCAGTGGCGAAGGCGGCTCTCTGGCCTAGAACTGACGCTGAAGCGCGAAAGCGTGGGGAGCGAACAGGATTAGATACCCTGGTAGTCCACGCTGTAAACGTTGTATACTAGGTGTTAGTGGCTTGTCCACTAGTGCCGCAGCAAACGCATTAAGTATACCGCCTGGGGAGTACGCCCGCAAGGGTGAAACTCAAAGAAATTGACGGGGGCCCGCACAAGCGGTGGAGCATGTGGTTTAATTCGATGATACGCGAAGAACCTTACCTGGGCTTGAACTGTGCATGACCGGCGTAGAGATACGTCTTTCCTTCGGGACATGTATAGAGGTGCTGCATGGCTGTCGTCAGCTCGTGTCGTGAGATGTTGGGTTAAGTCCCGCAACGAGCGCAACCCCTACTCTCTGTTGCTATCAGGTAATGCTGGGCACTCTGAGGGAACTGCCGGTGATAAACCGGAGGAAGGTGGGGACGACGTCAAGTCATCACGGCCCTTATGTCCAGGGCTACACACGTGCTACAATGGCCGGTACAATGAGTCGCAAGACCGCGAGGTGGAGCCAATCTCAAAAAACCGGTCTCAGTTCGGATTGGAGTCTGCAACTCGACTCCATGAAGTTGGAATCGCTAGTAATCGTGGATCAGAACGCTACGGTGAATACGTTCCCGGGCCTTGTACACACCGCCCGTCACACCATCTGAGTTGGCAGCACCCGAAGTGGCTGATCTAACCGTAAGGGGGAAGGTTACTAAGGTGAAGTCGGTGAAGAGGGTGAAGTCGTAACAAGGTAGCCGTATCGGAAGGTGCGGCTGGATCACCTCCTTTATAAGGATAGAAGTAAAAAATAATCTAAATACTACTCAGTTTTGAAATAGTGAACCCCGAGAGGGCCTTTATCTTATTTCGATAGGAAACAGGGCCTGTAGCTCAGATGGTTAGAGCGAACGACTGATAATCGTTAGGTAGGTGGTTCGACTCCACTCAGGCCCAAAACGATATTTTGTTTAAATATCTTGGGGGTGTAGCTCAGCTGGGAGAGCATCTGCCTTGCACGCAGAGGGTCATCGGTTCGATCCCGTTCACCTCCAAATCAAATGCCGTTTAAAAACCCTATTTAAGTAGAAATTAAAAATTTATACTTAAATAGGGCCTTTAACCGGCCCGGATCTTTTAAAACGGTTAAGTCTTAAAAAAAAATGATAGTCTCATTTTTACTTAACAATACAATGTAATCGAGTATCAAAAAATTGATCGAGCGATTCCTCTATCGGTACGTTTACCGATAGAGGGAAAAATAATATGGTCAAGCAAATAAGGGCATACGGTGGATGCCTTGGCACTAGAAGGCGATGAAGGTCGTGGCAAGCTGCGAAAAGCTTCGGGTAAGAGCAAGCATCTTATGATCCGGAGATTACCGAATCGGAAAACCGACTATGGGCGAACCCATAGTGTACGTCACTGAATACATAGGTGGCGTAGGCAAAAACGGGGGAACTGAAACATCTAAGTAACCAGAGGAAAAGACATCAAATGAGATTCCCTAAGTAGTGGCGAGCGAAAGGGGGAAGAGCCTAAACCGGACTTTACGTTACAGGCCAAAACCGCTGTAAGACCGGGGTTGTAGGATATAAATTAGGGGTTTTTTGGGGCCCCTGGAGAGTTACAAAGCTTCATGTTAGCTGAACCCGCTGAAAAGAGGACCACAGAGCGTGATAGTCGCGTAAGCAAAAGCATAGAAGCCTCTCTTTTTATATTCCTGAGTAGGGCGGGGCACGTGAAACCCTGTTTGAATCTGGGAGGACCATCTTCCAAGGCTAAATACTAACTAGTGACCGATAGTGAACAAGTACCGTGAGGGAAAGGTGAAAAGAACCCCGAGAGGGGAGTGAAATAGATCCTGAAACCGTATGCTTACAAGGTGTTAGAGGGCTATGTTTACATGCCTGATAGCGTGCCTTTTGTAGAATGAGCCGGCGAGTTACTTTATACAGCAAGGTTAAGCGATAGTAATCGCGCAGCCGTAGCGAAAGCGAGTCTTAAATGGGCGTTTTAGTTGTATGGAGTAGACCCGAAACCGAGTGATCTAGTCATGGCCAGGTTGAAGCGTGGGTAAGACCACGTGGAGGACCGAACCGGTAAATGTTGAAAAATTTTCGGATGAGCTGTGACTAGGGGTGAAAGACTAAACAAACTCGGAAATAGCTGGTTCTCCTCGAAATAGCTTTAGGGCTAGCCTCATATGTTTTGTTGCGGAGGTAGAGCACTGATTGGGCTAGGGGGTCAACAAACTTACCAAACCCACTCAAACTTCGAATGCCGTAACTTTAGAGTATGGGAGTCAGACTACGGGAGATAAGTTCCGTGGTCAAAAGGGAAAGAGCCCAGACCAACAGCTAAGGTCCCCAAGTGTATACTAAGTGATAAAGGAAGTGGAGTCGCACAGACACCCAGGAGGTTGGCTTAGAAGCAGCAACCCTTCAAAGAGTGCGTAATAGCTCACTGGTCGAGTGACTTTGCACCGAAAATAATTGGGACTAAGTATACCACCGAAGCTTTGGATTGTACGTAAGTACAGTGGTAGAGGAGCATTCTGTACGGGCTGAAGGTCGACCGCGAGGACGGCTGGACTGTACAGAAGAGAGAATGCCGGCATGAGTAACGATAAAAGAAGCGAAAAACTTCTTCGCCGTAAACCTAAGGTTTTCTGGGCAATGTTAATCAACTCAGAGTTAGTCGGCCCCTAAGGCGAGGCTTAACAGCGTAGTCGATGGGAAGCAGGTTCATATTCCTGCACCACCTGGTGGAGGTTATCGTGATGGAGTGACGCAGAAAGGTATGGACGCAGAGCGTTGGTTGTCTCTGTTTCTATTCGTAGGCTTGGGGTCCAGGAAAATCCAGACCCCTTATGGCTGAGGATGTGAGGGAGTGTAGCTTCGGTGAAGCGAAGGTCCAAATCCTATACTGCCAGGAAAAACTTCTAAACGCGAAACCGGGTGACCGTACCGCAAACCGACACAGGTAGGTGGGATGAAAATTCTAAGGCGCTCGAGAGAACTCTCGTTAAGGAACTCGGCAAAATCGTCCCGTAACTTCGGGAAAAGGGACGCCTCACTAGTGTGAAACCCCCGCGGGTGGAGCATGAAGAGGCCGCAGATAAATGGCGCAAGCGACTGTTTACCAAAAACACAGGACTCTGCAAACTCGTAAGAGAAAGTATAGGGTCTGACACCTGCCCGGTGCTGGAAGGTTAAGAGGAAGTGTTAGTTTGTATTTATACACGCGAAGCTCTGAATTGAAGCCCCAGTAAACGGCGGCCGTAACTATGACGGTCCTAAGGTAGCGAAATTCCTTGTCGGGTAAGTTCCGACCTGCACGAATGGTGTAACGACTTGCGCACTGTCTCAACGGGAGACTCGGTGAAATTGTATTGTTCGTGAAGATGCGGACTACCTGCAGAAGGACGGAAAGACCCCGTGCACCTTTACTGTAGCCTGACACTGTTGTTTGGTATAATATGTGTAGGATAGGTGGGAGACTATGAAGCTGGGACGCTAGTCTTGGTGGAGTCATCGTTGAAATACCACCCTTGTTGTATTGAACTACTAACCGATACCCGTTATCCGGGATCGGGACACTGTCTGGTGGGCAGTTTGACTGGGGCGGTCGCCTCCTAAAGAGTAACGGAGGCGCCCAAAGGTTCCCTCAGCGCGGACGGAAATCGCGCGTAGAGTGTAAACGCAAAAGGGAGCTTGACTGCGAGACCTACAAGTCGAGCAGGTACGAAAGTAGGGGTTAGTGATCCGGTGGTCCCGCATGGAAGGGCCATCGCTCAACGGATAAAAGGTACGCCGGGGATAACAGGCTGATAGCGCCCAAGAGTTCATATCGACGGCGCTGTTTGGCACCTCGATGTCGGCTCTTCGCATCCTGGGGCTGGAGAAGGTCCCAAGGGTTCGGCTGTTCGCCGATTAAAGCGGAACGCGAGCTGGGTTCAGAACGTCGTGAGACAGTTCGGTCCCTATCCTCTGCAGGCGTTGGAAATTTGAGGAGATCTGTCCTTAGTACGAGAGGACCGGGATGGACGAACCTCTGGTGCACCAGTTATCGTGCCAACGGTATAGCTGGGTGGCTATGTTCGGAATGGATAACCGCTGAAAGCATCTAAGCGGGAAGCCAACTCCAAGATAAGATTTCCCTTAGGCCTTGTGCCTACTGAAGACTCCTCGGAGACTACGAGGTCGATAGGATGGAAGTGTAAGAACAGAAATGTTTTCAGCTCACCATTACTAATCAGTCGTGAGGCTTGACCATATTATAAAAAACCCGAAGGGAGAATCCCTTCGGGTTTTTTCATGCTCTTTTTTTTGTAATTTCAGGTGGATTTAGTAATATATATGCATCAAATCCAACAAAAGACATGAGGAACTATGAATTATATTATAAAAAAATATAGATTCAGGCTGATACAATTATTTGTTTTATTATCACTCGGCTGTTTTACAGCCTGTCTTGATATCGGGAAAATTGATATCTACCTGATACTGAATAAGGATGATTTATATGAAGGCCATGCACGGTTGGAATTTATAAATATACATTCAACGTCAGTAACTGTTGAAAAACAGAAGAAAGAAATGGATGATTTTTTTAAAGGTTATAAAGAGGATGTTGAAAACGTTTTAAAGGCCATGCCTTTATCCGGCCATACTGCAGAATTCAGAAACAGGAAAGAACTGTCTACGGATGTAATTATACAGGGAGAATTTAAAAATCTGCTGGCGGTACTCGGTTCGCTGATGAGTGAAAGCAGTTTCCGTGTTGAGGGTAACAAAAAACGCCTTGCCGCATCATGGGGGAATCCCTTTTCAGACAGCACAGAGACTAGTCTGATCATACAGTACCGGGGTAAAATTGTATCGCATAATTCAAAAAATTTTGACGCAAAGACCGGAACCATGAAATGGAATATGGGTAAAGCCGGGGATAAAGAAACAAGTTTTATCCTTGAGTCGGAGTAGCTCATGCTGGATGATTACTGCAGCTCCCTTTCAGAAGAAGCACAACTTAAAATAGCAATACGCCTTTGCAGGCTTATTCTCCCGGTCTGGCATAAATACTTTACTGAACATCCGGAAATGCTGAATGAACTTAACGCATTAATAGCAGCTGAAAGCCGGGTTAAGGGCGGAGTTAAACAGATTAATCTCCAGTTTGCAGCCGATGCTGTTGATGCAATATGGAAGAGTTACTCTCTTGCCGCTGCATGTGCTGGTGACCCTCTGGCATCCATGAAAAAAGATCCTCTTCTGGGATCATTGATGTCGGTATTTATGCAGCCTTTGACCAGTTCAAAATGGGATGATCTGCTCCCATATTCTGTAAGGCTTGTGTTTACTTCTGTCTGGAATATACTCACATGGCTGATTCTAAGGAGAAGAAATTCTGCAAACGAAACTCATATCTATATCGCAATAAACCAGGCTGCTGATGCACTTATGACTGAAAAAATAATCGGCATAGATGAAATAGATTCCATCCTGCTCGAATATAATGAAGAAACAAGAAACCTGGACGAACAAGAGTCAGATTTACCAGTTCCCGAAGATGTGGTAACAAAGGGTGAAAAAGAGAGACAGGAAGAGATACTGCAGGCGGCATATAAAAAACTTATTCCGGGCGGCGAGAGCATAATCAACGATGCTCCGTCACTTGATCAGAGAATTGAGATTCTCAGGCAGATGAGGGAGGAGGGTAAAACCTTCTGGGATCAATGGTATGAGTATTATCACGGTACATGCAGAACTTATTCTTATAATATGGAAAAGAACTGTTACTGGCTTTCAGAAGCTGATGTGATTGTCGGAAGCTTCTTTAATGAATATGAAATGAGTGAAGATTCCATGCTTGAAATGCTCTCAGGGATTTCAAGCTATGATCTGCGCGAAGACGGATTTGTATTTTAGAATTCAACCGGTTATTTACTGTCCATTTCAGCATCTTTTTTATAAAATTTAAATTTAAACAGGACGTATTGAAAAAAATTTGTTAAAAAATAAAACATTTTGTCACTTCTGATAAAATTCAATCACCCGTATAAACTCCGTGTTTTGGTATATTTTTAAAAAAGGTTTAACACTCTTTCTTAAAAAGAAATAAAGGGATAATTAATGATATATAATATAATTGAAATTCTGATATTGGTAATCCCGCTGTTATTATGGTTCTTTATTATGTATTATATAGGTTCTTCGAAAACCAAACGGATATATTTTAAAAAAATAAAGAACACTGAACAGCGGATTAAGGATCTGTTTGACGGCAAAAAAATTCTGCCTGCCGATGTAGTTTTCTTTTCCTATGGTACAAAATCCGGCAGCGTGAATATAATCATGCATGTATTCTGGATTGTGTTATCTTTCTGCCTGATATACCCCCTTCTCGGTATACTTGCCGACTACCTGTTCCCTGAACTTTCCATACTGCAGTATATTATACCGGTATTTACAGGCATACTGGTTATATACTGGAGATACTCGCTTAATATAAAATTTATAAAGAATATTAAAGAGAGGAAATACCGCTGTGGAGTTTTTATTCTCAGAGATGAATTGATAGTCAGGGAGGATGGGTGGCCGATCTGTCATATTATTCCGAAAAACTGCATTGTCCAGATAGAGCATTGCAGTATCTGGACCAGCGACTCATCTGAAGATGCGGGTATTTCCATAACCGTCACTCCAGGAGAGGGCACTGAACGCGGCGAGATAGTAATTCTGGGACAATTTTTTTCTGTATCAGGGGAACTTGTTCTTGATTATATCAGGAAGTGGAGATGGAGCTGAATTTAACAGAAAAATTTTTAAAACATTTTGAATTAACAAACATTCAATGTATATTAACAGGGACAAGGCCGGCAGTTAATCTTGTTTTATTAAATATATACTGACTGATGAAGCTTTTAATATTTAACCAGGGAGATGATTTATGGCGGGTGAACAGTATCAGATAACTGATTATTTAAACAGACGGAAAAAACTGAAGGGTATACTGTTCGAAACAGCGCTGCCGAATGAATATCTTGTAAGGATAGGCACTAAGGAGATTAAACCGGTCATCGGCGGCAGGAGTATCCGTCTTTTCAGAAGGTATATGCGAATACCCGCAAGCGTGCAGACTCTATACTTCACAACTGACAATGCCAATGTCGATTACCAGGGGATCGGGCTTGACGGCTATGCCAGCTGGAGAATAGATCCTTCGAACCCGGTGCTTGCAATCCGCACCCTGGACTTTTTCGATGAAAATGATCCCATGGCAAGGACAAACAATGAGCTCCGCACCATCTGCATTGAAGCAGTCAGACATGTAATAAGCAACATGACAATAGATGAGGCCCTTAAAAAGAAGGAGGACATCGCAAACAACCTGAAGGATCAGCTGAAGGAGATTGAATCGAAATGGGGACTTATCTTTGATCAGGTCGGCATTGAGAAGGTCAGGATAATGTCTAACAAGGTCTTTGAAGGAATGCAGTCACAGTTCAGGGACCGTCTTCGTCTTGAGGCGTCACGTACCCGGATCAATACAGACATGGAAATCACCAATGAAGAAAATAACATGCGTGAAACAACCAAGCTGAAAGCTCTTGATACTGATAAAAAAGTAAACCTCATTGAAGTCGATAACAAAAACAGGGTCCGCGAGGCCGAGCTTACAGAACAGCAGAACATTTCCAGGAAAGAAAGGGAGATCAGCGAGGATGAATACCGCAGGGATATTCTGTTCAAAATTGAGCAGGAGGAAAAAAATTATGAACTTTCACTTCTTGCAAAAACAAAAGAGACCAGCCTGCTGAGTACTGAAGAAGGGCTTCTGCAGGCCAGAAAAAAAATTGAAGAACTCCTCAATGAAATGAACAAAAATAAACTTGAAGTTGAAAAGCTTACAAGGGAAATACAGCAGATATACAGTTCTGACTCACTTATAAGCAGTTTCATAGAAACTCTCCCCAGGATATATGAATCTATCCATATAAAGAATTATTCAGTAATGGATGCAGGGCAGAATTCCGGCGTTTCCCCTGTAACAAGAGTGCTCAATGAACTGATATTCGCACTTAAAAGCAGCGACCTGAAATGGATGCTCGAAAAAAAGACAGATAAGCAGGCTGAGTGATTTTCCGGTTATGGCCATTATCCGAAAATATATTTTATGATTATCGGTGAAATGGCCAGCAGGGAGAACAGCCTGCTCCTCCAAGTGCCGAAATTTTCAAGCATCAATAGTATCCTGAACGGTATAAAGAAAAACATAATGCCCAACCATAAAAGGGGAATTAATAGAAATATCACATATATCCAGTCAAGAAGGCAGGCCGGATTAACCGGCTTTATCCCCTGCATCATTGCAGGCATCCCGAAGATACTTGAAAATAAAATTATAAATGAAAATATAAAAAGCTGATCGGCAATATACTCAACCCACGGCTCATTCATCCACTTATATCGCGGCTGCAATCCTTTTAACGGGAACATGGCTTTGGCAACAAAAATTGTCGGGAGAAAAAGTGCAACTGCAAAGGATAAGTACAGCGGAATTGTCCACCATGAGAACTGTTCTGATGCATTTCTGAATTGAGGGAAAATGTTGGAGATTCCTGTACCCAGAAGCAGACCGGAAATTAGCGGATGCATCAGCATAAAGAAAAAAATCTTACTCTCTTGTTCTGCATATAGCGGATGCAGGGATGATCTCTCTTTGTCATCATCTTTAACGTGAATTTCTACCGGTACGCCAAGTCTGTTTTGAAACGGAAACCGCTTCAGGTAAGCCCCGGCGAGCTGTGAAAACCAGGCAGCTGTCATGACAAATCCTGCGGCTTTACTGTTATAATAATAATCGAGAGGATTGCTCCCCCGGGCAGGAGAGAATAAAAAAGACCATGAAAAAAAACCGAAAATTCCTATATTTAAGCCATAATCCGAAGAAAAGCGCCATACTTTTTCAAAACCGGTATATTTTATCATTTAATTCCGCCTAATCAATTTTAGCAGTTAACGTTTAAATTATGCTTTTTCTCTCCGGTTTTAGCAGCTTCAATTTCTGTAGTTACTGGAATCTCATGTATGATGCATAATTTCTGTTATCATCTAAAACCTTCCTCCGGCCGCCGGCATCAGTTTTCATTCCGGCCGGATTAACAGAAAACTGCATCAATCGTTAACAGCTATAGTTTAAAAGTTTAATTACGCTAACGGTATTTAACCGGTTAAGCTGTTATATATTAATCCCCGACCCATGTTTTATTATCGAATCACTGAAGAGTGATAATAAACAGGGGCTTCAGGAGAATTAATAACATGAAAAGGAATAGAACAGTACCTGCACAAATGCAACAATTAATTTCGGGATTTTTTTTATGGAAGTTTTCATTATTTTCAGTATATTAATCAGAAGATCAGGCAGCCTGGAGTTTATGGAAAAAAAAATAGTCTACAGATATCCGTTCTGGCAGAAATACCCGAAATTTTTAATGGAATCAGTTTTGATGCTGAATTTTTTATTACTGGTATTTCTTAGTATTGCAGTGGTGATTTTGGCCTTAGCGGCCGCAATATATAAAATTTTCAGTTTATCAGATCCTGTTGCGGATAAATTTATCTCTTCACTGGAAAGCTCTCATTACCTGGGGGGGATTGTTGCTGTCGTACTGGGATTTATACTGTTAAAAGATATCGCCGGAAAATTCAGGGACTGGATTCTGCCTCTTGAAGTGGTAAAGGGTAAAATTACATCAGTCAGGGAGGAGTATACGGCTGGCAGTGAAAGCGGAACAGACTGCTGGTTTGTTTATATAGGAGATAGAAGCTGGGAAATACCGGACCGGGTAGCAGGCAGAATTTCGAAGGGGGAGACTGTTGAAATACATGCCACTGCTTATTATAAAGAAGTGCGGAGGATATTCCGGATAAAGTGATGATAACAGGCTGTCTGATTTATGCAGTTTTAAGCATGAGGTTATCTTAAACTATTTATTTCCTTCTGTATGTTTTTTCTGGCTATAGATTCGTACAGACTTCCGAATTCCTTTGTAAAATAAATTGTTTCTCTTTGCAGAAAGTTTTTTAAAATTTTCTTTCGACCAGTATTATATTTTACATCGTCTACCCACTGAAATTCTTTCCTGATAGATTTCATATATTCGTCATATTTATCTGCACTCTGGCCCAGTATTAATAAATCAGAATCCAGAAATATTTTTTCATCAAATGAGTTTTCTATCGGGTGATGGTTTTTTGTAATTAATATTAATCGAATAACTTTTTTAATTACCATATCGTTGATATTAAGCTCAGATAACAAATTTTCAGCAAATTCTGAACTCTTCTCTTCATTGTCAGATGATTTTGTATCATAAATAATATCATGGAGCCATGCAGCATAAAAAATACTTTCATTATTAACAATTTTACCTTTAAACTTTGAAAGTGAATCATACATATTTTTTATATGATTTAAATTATGGTAATATCTATGGACTTCATTATAGTTATCAGTAAGTTTATTAATTACCGCAGAAACTTTTTCTTTATCGAATGATTTATTTTCTAAATATTTATACCACTCTGAAATATAGTTCATTTTTTAAATCCCGGTTAATAGGCTTCACATAAATCCTGAAAAAGCATCTTGATAATTCGTTAGATTGGGATACTCTTCAAGTTGACCTTCTTTATTATAACTTCCTGCTATATACAGAGGAGCTTTAGTTTAGGCCCGAATATATACTGATTGATGGTTTTTATAATGCATGATTTATTATTGCAAGATAAATTTAGATACTAAAATGTGAAATTAACCTTGTTGTATTGAACTGCTAACCGATACCCGTTATCCGGGATCGGGACACTGTCTGGTGGGCTGTTTGACTGGGGCGTTCGCCTTCTAAAGAGTAACGGAGGCGCCCAAAGGTTCCCTCAGCGCGGACGGAAATCGCGCGTAGAGTGTAAACGCAAAAGTGAGCTTGACTGCGAGACCTACAAGTCGAGCAGGTACGAAAGTAGGGGTTAGTGATACGGTGGTCCCGCATGGAAGGACCATCGCTCAACGGATAAAAGGTACGCCGGGGATAACAGGCTGATAGCGCCCAAGAGTTCATATCGACGGCGCTGTTTGGCACCTCGATGTCGGCTCTTCGCATCCTGGGGCTGGAGAAGGTCCCAAGGGTTCGGCTGTTCGCCGATTAAAGCGGAACGCGAGCTGGGTTCAGAACGTCGTGAGACAGTTCGGTCCCTATCCTCTGCAGGCGTTGGAAATTTGAGGAGATCTGTCCTTAGTACGAGAGGACCGGGATGGACGAACCTCTGGTGCACCAGTTATCGTGCCAACGGTATAGCTGGGTGGCTATGTTCGGAATGGATAACCGCTGAAAGCATCTAAGCGGGAAGCCAACTCCAAGATAAGATTTCCCTTAGGCCTTGTGCCTACTGAAGACTCCTCGGAGACTACGAGGTCGATAGGATGGAAGTGTAAGAACAGAAATGTTTTCAGCTCACCATTACTAATCAGTCGTGAGGCTTGACCATATTATAAAAAACCCGAAGGGAGAATCCCTTCGGGTTTTTTCATGCTCTTTTTTATTTCAAATCGCAAGCAAATGCTTGAATATAATTTCGCTCTTTCAGGTCCAAATTAGAATTTTAAATTACTCTCTGTCGAGTTTTGAAAGCGATTGAGAAAACATGGCTCAGCTTTTAAAAAAACGCAGTTTCAACCGGCAGCGAAAAATAATTCACAAGTCAGAGCTAGGTTTGACTTGTGAATTATTTTTTTGTAATTTGTAGAATTATGAAATATTTTTTAATGAAGATGAAAAATTTAATCTATTACTTAACAAAAATATAGTAAAATTCTTGACAAAAATTCTGATAAAATACTATACATAAATATAGTTTAAAACAAATATTGAAGTTCGAGAATATTTAATTGCATTATTTATTAAGCAATTATAATTGAAACTCAATATTTAAAAAAAAATTAGTTCAACGTTTGAATTCGAACGTATGTATAGATATAAAACATTTTTTAAATCAAGAGGTTATTATGAGTATTCAGAATCAGAAGGAACTTAACGTTAAGAATCAGGCATTAGATGCAGCTATGCTTCAAATTGAAAAACAGTTCGGTAAGGGATCAATAATGAGACTTGGGGATAATCCTGCAAAAGCTCAAATCCCTGCTATTTCAACGGGCTCGCTGGAGCTTGATATAGCCCTTGGAGTAGGTGGAGTTCCCAGAGGTCGGGTAGTTGAAATTTATGGACCGGAATCATCGGGTAAAACTACTATGACTCTTCATATTATTGCAGAAGCGCAGAAAACCGGCGGATCGGTTGCATTTATCGATGCCGAGCATGCGCTTGATCCTGCTTATGCCGCACGATTGGGTGTTAAAACTGAGGATATGCTTGTTTCTCAGCCTGACACTGGTGAAGAAGCCCTTGAAATTGTAGAAGCTCTTGTTAGATCAGGTGCTCTTGATGTCATAGTCATCGACTCTGTAGCTGCGCTTGTGCCAAAAGCGGAGATTGATGGAGATATGGGGGATTCTCATATGGGTCTACAGGCAAGATTGATGAGCCAGGCTCTTCGTAAGCTTACCGGTGTTATTGCAAAATCAAATACCTGTGTAATATTTATAAATCAGATCCGAATGAAGATCGGAGTAATGTTCGGTTCCCCTGAAACTACAACTGGTGGAAATGCACTTAAATTTTACTCATCTGTCAGGTTGGATATAAGAAGAATCGAAACTTTAAAAAATGGTGATGATTCCATCGGAAGCAGAGTGAGAGTAAAAGTCGTGAAAAATAAAGTTGCTCCGCCTTTTAAACAAGCTGAGTTTGATATAATGTATGATTCAGGTATTTCTCGTGAAGGTGGAGTTCTTGATCTTGCTGTAAAATATGATATAATAAATAAAGCAGGAACATGGTATTCATACGGAGAGGATCGCATAGGTCAGGGACGTGAAAATGTAAGAAAGTATTTGAGAGATAACCCGGCAATAAATAAAGAAATTGAATTTAAAATTAAAAAAGAAGCGGGTTTGATAGATACAAGTGTTCCTGAAAAACCAGTTGAAGCGGTTAAGGCAAGTGCTTCAAAAGCTGAAAATACACCAAAACCTGAAAACGTGGTGAAACCTGATGCTGTCAAATCGGCTCCAGTTGTAACTGCAATACCGGAAATTGCTGCAGAATAGTTTATTAAAGGGTAACAAAGGATTTTAATAATGAATCGTGTAGTCCGGTTAAAAACCGAAGATGAAATCAAGCGTATTAAAGAGAGCGGTTTGATAATATTCCGGTTATTTAAAATTATCAATTCAATGAATCTCGAAGGGATGTCAACCTGGGAGCTCGATACATTTATAGATGACTTTATAATGAAGAACAGGGCAAGGCCTGCTTTTAAAACTGTTCGCGGCTACTCCTTTGCTTCATGTATATCTATAAATCATGTCGCCTCCCATGGTGTTCCAACAAAAAAGAACAGAATTTCCGGGGGGGATCTTGTTAAAATCGATACTGGTACTGTACTTAATGGTTATTTTGCAGATTCCTGTTCAACTTTTAAAATAGGGAGGGTTAGTCCGGAGGCTGAGCTTCTTGTTTCTGCTGCTTATACAACTCTACAAAAAGGGATATCGGAAGTCGAGGCGGAAAAGTATACCGGCGATATCGGTTTCGCTGTTGAGAATTGTGTCCGCGAGCTTGGATATTCTGTAGTAAAAAATTTTACAGGTCATGGTGTCGGATTTGCTCTTCATGAAGCCCCCGTAATTCCTAACTATGGAGAAAGAGGGAAAGGGACTATTCTTCGTCCTGGAATGGTTTTGACAGTCGAGCCTATCGTAAATCAGGGTTCTGATGAACTTATTGTTCAGGAAGATGGATGGACATCAATTACCAGTGATAATAAACTCTCTGCGCAATTCGAACATACCATGGCTGTTACAAAAAATGGTGCCGTGATACTTACTTCTGAATAAGATTTAATGCTAACTGCTCAATAACTTTTGGAATTTTCTCTCCGTCGCGACATAGACCATTTTAACTACTAGTTTATGAGTACTTATATATAAAGATTGATATTATTTCATGTTTTAGTTGACTATGAGTTGTATTTGTAAAAATTTTGTAATTAAATTACAGGATGATTAATATGAAAAAAAATCAATTAAGAGATATACAGTCAGAACCGGATCACAGAATGCTCCCCATCGATAAAGTCGGGGTTAAGGATATAAAGTACCCCGTTGTTGTTCTTGATAAGGATGAAGGGAGTCAGCATACTGTGGCAAAAGTTAACATGTATGTTAATCTTCCTCATCAGTTCCGCGGCACTCACATGAGCAGATTTGTAGAGATACTTAACCGTTACAGAAGCGGAATCTCAACAAAAAACATCAGAAAGATTCTTGAGGATATGAAAACCCAGCTTGATTCTGAAACTGCTCATTTTGAAATCGAATTTCCGTATTTTATAACTAAATCGGCACCGGTCTCCGGCGAAAAAGCTAAAATGGAGTACACCTGCCGCCTCGTAGCGAATTCTGATGTCGATTACTATATGATTGAAGTAAAAGTCCCCGTTTTATCTTTGTGCCCATGCTCCAAAGAGATAAGTGCCTTTGGTGCTCATAATCAGAGGTCAATAATTACAATGCAGATTGAAGCAAAAGAAAAGATATGGATAGAGGATATAATTGCTATTGCTGAAAGTTCTGCAAGTTCAGATATCTATTCAATTTTAAAAAGGGAAGATGAAAAATACATCACTGAAAAATCGTATGAAAATCCTGTTTTTGTTGAGGATATTGTAAGAATTGCTGCTGAAAAACTGATAAAAACCAAAGGTATTCTCTGGTTTTCTGTTGAGTCTGAAAATATGGAATCAATACATAATCATTCTGCCTATGCCCAGATCTGTATGAGTTTAAAGGATTTACCAAAATGAGGGCTTTCGCAGCTTTTTTTATAGTGATTATACTCTCTTTATCCTGTAGTACCAGCAATGATATATTAGCAACCTTTAATGGCGGCAGTATTACAAGAGGAGAACTGGAAGATTGGCTCGAAAGCAGAAAAATTTCATCAGATAAAGTATATGAAGACAAATATGCTGTGTCAGATTTTTTGAAGCAGCTGGCTGTAGAAAAAATAACAGCTGCTCAAGCTGAAAAATCATCTTTTAATAATAAAAAAGAATATATTATTATTGAAAATACGCTTTATAAAAATTTTCTTTCTACTTTTTTTATAGATCAGAAGGGGCGGGATGTTGCATTTAATGAAAAAGGGGCTGATTTAAGTATAATCAGGATTTTCTTGAAGAAAGAAAGCATGAAGGATAAGATCGAGGAAGAAAAAGAAAAAAGGATTATTATCGATCATATACTTTTAGAATTAAAAGCAGGAAAAGATTTTAATGAACTTGCAGGACGTTATTCTGAAGACGTGGCCTCAGGTAGAAAAGGACGGTTAGGGATTATTCCTGAAAGTCTTATGGAAGATGCAGTTAGAAATGCAGTATCTTCATTGTATGATAATCAGTATACACAGAATCCTGTTATTATCGGGAGTTCCATTTGTCTTATAAAATTACATAAAAGATATGATCTTAATGAAAAAAATCTTAAAACTATCGTCACAGATAAAGAGAATGCGGATAGAATAGCCGATTTTTTTAAAAAACAATTTTTTGATAACTTAAGAAATGAAATACTGAAACAAAGAAAGATAGTTTCAAACATTGATTCAATCTCTTATAATAATCCGGATTCAGTAATTTTTTCTATTGATAATGAGAGTTTTACTGCAGGTGAGTTGAATGTTATACTTGAACTTTTTTATTCTTTGAAATATGGATCATCACCACTGGAAGACTTCTCTCTGAAAGAAAAAAAGTTAACTTCGGAAAAGATTTTCAATGAACGCCTTTTTGCATCGGAAGCAGAAAGAGATTATTTGAACAAAGATGAAAAATTTCAAAGAAACTGGTTTTATCTTAGAAGAGCAGCTCTTGCAGGTGCATTTAAATATAGTGTTTTATTAAAAGATTTAATTGTCTCAGATAAAGAAATAGTCGAAGAGTATACATTAAATAGATCAAAAAAGTATTTTAAAATCAAAAAGTATGATAAAAAAGAAGTAAAAATCTTTTTATCATACTTTGAGGCTTATAGAAATATAAAAAATCAGCTGAATCGAGAAAAACTTAAATCTCTTAAAAAAATTTGGGATAATGAAATACTGAAAGATGGTAATTTTCTGATAGTAAATAAATCTTTTCTAGTTGATTAAACTGTTATTCTGTAATGCCTGATTTGTAAGTAGATTAACTTCCGCACCTTCGAATGATATATCCTTAAGAGGGTTAATGGTGATCCCTAGTTCTTTAGCAGAGTTTATGTAGAAGCTGATTACAGCTCTAATTCGTCTTAAAGCCTCATTCCGGTCTGATCCATAGCAGTTTATATCAAGTTCCGGGCAGTTAGCTATATATTCCGATCCGTTATCAATCAGTTTAATTGAAATGTTCATTGTTCTTCCCCTGTGTTACTCAATTGCTTACTAAGTGATTATCGTCAGTGAATTGTTTTATCATTAGTCTTCAGTAATAAAATTTAAACTAGATTATAAAATAAATTTTAAGAAATAATACTTCTTGATTTAATAATAATGACTAAATATTGTGAATATATTATACATAGGAGATTTATGTGGCAAATAAAAAAGATTCAGGGCCTGTAGTTTTTGCAAACATAACTATAGGACTGCAGCTTGCGATAACTATGCTGGTTTTTGTTTATGGAGGACACAAACTGGATTTATATTTTGATAAATCACCTCTTTTTCTTGCGGTAGGCACAGCTCTGGGTCTGGCTCTGGGATTCTATCATCTTTTAAAAGATCTTCAGGTTGATAATAAGAAGGTAGATGAAAAGAGGGGTGTTGAGAATCATGAAAAAAAACGAATTAAATGGAATTAGCGCTGTAATTAATATTGCGACTCCAGAATTTGGACAAATCCACTGTAAATTCAGATTTATTTTAAAAAAATAATTATAAATAAAAAAAAAGATTTACAAAATATTTAGGTTTGTTTATTAACTAAACGAACGAAATTCTAACGTTGAGTTTTGTTCAAAATATTTACAAAAAAATAAATAAAAAGCAGTAATGGCCGGTTAATCCGCAATGGATTATATATATTGTACAAGATAGTAATAGATGTTATTGCATTGCAATAGTGTCTTGTAACGTAAATAAATATATATACAAAATGAGGTTGAATCCGTATGGTTCGTTTTGTTCAATTCGTTAACTCCTTTGTTACTTCAGCAGGCAATACAGTCTGTGCAGAAGACTCGATGTATGATATCGTAGTCGGTCATGTAACTGACCATCCTTTTCTTTATCACGTGCATCCGCATGGTATTTCCGACTTTTTCGGGAATCTGATTTTTAAATTAAATACACTTCTCGGTTTTCAGACTCCTCATTCATCTTCGGTTACTGAATGTCTTCACGGACATGCTGTTGAGATTATTGAATCTGATCCGATAAAATTGCTGGGTATATTTGATTTAAGAATTACCAAATGGGTTCTGATGCTATGGATGGCTCTTTTTCTTTGTGCATTGGTTTTTATACCTCTCGCAAGAAAAATCAAAAAATCTCCAATGGGATCCAGCTCAAGATGGGTGAACATGTGGGAGGCTCTAATAGGTTTTGTTCATGATGATATTGTCGAACCTAATTTCGAGCATGGCTATGCAAAAAAAGCAATGCCTTATTTTCTAAGTGTATTTTTCTTTATTCTATTTGCTAATTATCTGGGTCTCATTCCGGGGTTAGCAACATCAACCGGTAACCTCGCAGTTACAGGTGGTATGGCTCTTTTTACTCTTTTCGGAATGTTTGCTATCGGTACAATTATGCAGGGTCCTTTGTGGATATTTACCGGTATAGTGCCTCGCGGAGTTCCATTTCTTATGTATTTCCTTTTATGGCCGATAGAGCTTATGGGAATGGTTATTAAACCTTTCGCGCTCACTGTCCGACTTTTTGCTAATATGACAGCGGGTCACATCGTAATAATAATATTTATTTATCTTGTTATGATGTTTCAGAGTTATCTCGTCGGTGTAGGATCTGTTTCGCTTTCTCTCATTATTTATATGCTTGAATTGCTTGTTGCATTTATCCAGGCGTATATTTTCACATCACTATCAGCAATGTTTATTGGTTCATCTGTACATGCTCATTAAACCTGTATAAAATACAGGGGAGATATAAGATTTGTTAATTAAATTTAATTTAGTTAATTAAATTTCAAAAAACACTAATTTTTTCAGGAGGAATTTGATGGAATATTTAGGAATGTCGTATCTAGCAGCTGGTTTAGGAGCTGGTCTTATCGTTGTTGGTGCTGCGCTTGGTATTGGTAGACTTGCAGCTGGTGCTCTGGAAGGAATGGCTCGTCAGCCTGAAGTAAGTGGTGATTTAAGAACAGCGATGATTATTGCTGCTGCTCTTATCGAAGGTTTCACATTCTTCGCACTTGTTGTTACTTTTATGCTTGCAACTCAGGCTCCAAAAGTAGCTCCAGTAGCTGAAAAAGCAGCTGTTCCTGCGGTAGAAACTGTAAAAACTCCAGAAGCTGCTAAGTAGTAGTTCTGGTAGTAATTGGTATTGAGTTATGGAAGTAATACAGGAAGGTTTATTAAAGGTTGAACCAGGCCTTCTTCTTTGGACAATAATAACATTTATCGTGTTATTATTGATCCTCTGGAAAGCTGCTTGGAAACCTCTTGTTGAGGCGCTTGACGCTAGAGCGGAAAAAGTACGCGGTGATATTGAAAATGCTGATAGATCAAGACAGGAAGCTGAAAAGCTTCTGGCTCAGCACAAAATAATGATGGATAATGCAAGGAACGAAGCTGCGAAATTTATTGCAGATAGTAGAACCGAAGCAGAAAAGTTAAAAAATGAAATCATTGAAAAAGCTGGAGCCGATGCTGAGATGTTATCAGATAGAGCCAGAAAAGAGATCAGTCTGGCAAAAGATAGAGCTCTTGGGGAAATTAAAGCAGAGATTGTAAATCTCTCAACAGAGATTGCTGCTAAAATTATCAATAAGAACCTCAATCCGAATGATCAGAAAGCTCTTGTAGAAGAGACTCTTAATAAAGTTAGAACAGTTCAGTAATGAACTGTTCTAACTAATAAAAGAAAGAGAAAGGTAATCAACGTGGCTGTGAACGATGTAGCTAAGGTATATGCTAATTCAATATTTGATATAGCAAAAGAGAAGAATATTCTTCCACAGATTGAAGAAGAACTGAAAGTTGTTTCCGATATTTTGAAAGAGGAAGATAGCTTTAGAAATTATCTGAATTCTCCTGGAATCAATCTTGATTCTAAAAAGGAGTTTGTTGATAAAGTTTTTGCCGGGAAAATATCTGAATATATAGTAAATTTATTAAAATTATTAATTGATAATGGTCGGCAGTCAGTAGTAAGTGAAATCTACAAAGCCTTTGTGGAATTGAATGATATAGCTAATAATAGACAGAGAATTACAGTAATAACTCAATCAAATCTCGATAGTTCTTTGCTTGATAAGATTAAAGCTGATGTCGGTGCAAAGTTCGGAAAAGAAATAATTGTGACAGAGCAGGTTGACGAGTCGATATTAGGTGGAATTATTATTAAAATTGGCGACCTTGTTATAGATGGATCTTTAGCAAAGGGTTTGAAAAATATAAGACGTAATCTATTAAATAGTAAAGTCAGGAGTGAAATGGCTTATGAAGATTAAGACAGAGGAAATTAAGTCAATTATAAAGAAAGAAATTGAGACTTATAAGTCCGAGCTAGATGTAAGTGAAGTAGGTACTGTTATTCAGGTTGGTGATGGTATCGCAAGAATTCACGGTCTCAGCAATGCGATGTCTGGAGAGATGCTTGAGTTTGAGAATGGTGTTCAGGGAATGGTTCTTAATCTCGAAGAAGATTCAATTGGTTGTGCAGTATTAGGTGATTATCTGAAAATTCAGGAAGGTGATTCTGTTAAAAGACTAAACAGAGTTCTTGCTGTACCGGTTGGTGAGGAGCTTTTAGGACGTGTTGTTTCTCCTCTTGGGGAACCTCTGGATGGTAAAGGACCGCTGAATACTACTAAATACAGACCTCTTGAATTCGTTGCTCCCGGTATTGCAGCAAGACAATCAGTTTCTGAACCTATGCAGACTGGTATAAAGTCAATAGACTCAATGACACCGGTTGGTAGAGGACAGCGTGAGCTTATAATCGGAGACAGAAAGACTGGAAAAACAGCGATAGCGGTTGATACTATCATTAACCAGAAAGGTAAAGGCGTAGTTTGTGTATACGTTGCTATCGGTCAGAAAGGTTCAACTGTAGCAGCTGTTGTTGAAAAACTGGTTGAGCATGGTGCAATGGAATATACCATTGTTGTAGCAGCTAATGCTTCAGATCCGGCTCCATCTCAGTATATAGCGCCATATGCAGGATGTGCTATGGCTGAATATTTTATGTATGAGAAAAAAGGTCATACACTTTGTGTTTATGATGACCTTTCAAAACAGGCCAATGCATACAGAGAGCTTTCGCTTCTCTTAAGAAGACCTCCGGGACGTGAAGCGTATCCTGGTGATATATTTTACTGTCACTCAAGACTTCTTGAAAGAGCTGCAAAGTTATCTGATGAAATGGGTGGGGGTAGTTTGACTGCTCTACCGATTATTGAAACACAGGCTGGTGAGGTTTCTGCATATATTCCGACTAACGTAATTTCGATTACAGATGGTCAGATATATCTCCTTCCAAACCTTTTCGCATCAGGTGTAAGACCTGCTGTTGACGTAGGTATCTCTGTTTCCCGAGTTGGTGGTGCAGCGCAGATTAAAGCAATGAAGAAGTACGCCGGTTCACTAAGGCTGGACCTTGCTCAGTTCCGCGAACTTGAAGCATTTGCACAGATGGGAACTGAGCTTGATCCTGCCACTCAAAAGCAGATAGATCGAGGTGTACGTCTTGTTGAGATCCTTAAGCAGGGGCAGTACGAGCCGATGGATGTTGCTGATCAGGTTGCTATCATATATGCCGGTACTCAGGGTCTGATCGATAAAATTCCTGTAAATAAAGTTAAAGATTTTGAAGTGAAATTTCTCAAGCATTTGAAAGATTCTCACAGTCATATCATTAAACAGATTCATGAAACACGGGAATTAAAAGATGTTGATGCAATGAATAAGATTATTGCTGAATTTGTTGATAAGTATATCGATTCAATAAAATAAATAGTTGAGGATTGAATTGTGGCTAATCAAAGAGATATAAAAAGAAGAATTAAATCCGTCGGTAATACTAAAAAGATTACCAGTACGATGGAGATGGTTGCTACTTCAAAGATGAAGAAAGTTCAGGATCGTCTTAATCAGTCCAAACCTTATGAATTGAAGGTTAATGAGATAATTAAAAATCTCATGGCTGCAGGATTTTCAACTATTCAACATCCTCTTTTCAGGGAAGTCGCTCAGCCTAACAGATGTCTTGTAGTTCAGATTACAGGTAATAGGGGTCTGTGCGGAAGTTATAATACAAGAGTTCTTGATAAAACAATGGAACTAAAAGAACAGCTTGAGTCTGAAGGTAAGGAAGTTTTATTATATGTAATCGGTAAAAAAGCAGCGACGTTTTATAATTTTATAAAAATGCCGATGTTTAAAGTGGCCCAGAATAGTGAAGATAAATTTTCTTTTGACGAAGCAGCAAAGTTAGGTGAAGAGCTGACTAAAATTTTTGTCAGCGGTGAAATTCACGAAGTTTATGTGTCTTATACCAAGGTATTCTCTTTTGCAAACCAGAAACCAGAAGTTGTTAAGTTGCTTCCTATTTCACCAGAAATGGAAATTGACTATGATGCATTACCTAGTGCAAATATGGATTATATTTTTGAACCGAATCCGGCAGATATATTTTCCTACATTTTGCCTCTTTACCTTAAAGTGAAATTGTACACCTGTTTTCTTGAGTCATCTTATTCTGAACAGTTTGCACGTCGCGTTGCGATGAAAAATGCAACTGATGCAGCAAAAGACATGATTAAAGAACTCACTGTTACTTATAACAGGGTAAGACAGGATAAGATTACAACTGAAATTTCTGAAATTGTCGGTGGAGCTGCCGCTCTCGAATAATAAAAGGTTAATTTACATTAACGTAATTAAGGAGTTTTTTATGAGTGAAAATATTGGGAAAGTGGTACAGGTAATTGGTTCTACCCTAGATGCTGAATTCCCTGAAGGGAACTTGCCAGCGATTTATAACGCACTCATTATTGATACTGAAGTAATGGGTGAAAAATTAAGACTGGTATCTGAAGTTCAGCAGCACCTTGGCGGAAATAGAGTTAGAGCTGTTGCACTTGCATCTACAGATGGACTAAAGCGTGGAGTTGCTATTAAAGATACAGGCGCTCCAATTACAGTTCCAGTTGGACCTGAAACTCTTGGAAGGATTTTCAATCTTCTTGGAGAGCCGGTTGACAATGCGGGACCTGTAAACGCAAAAGAATTCAGACCTATTCACCAGGATCCGCCTCTTTTTGATCAGCTGGAGCCTAAATCAGAGCAGTTTGAAACCGGAATCAAAGTTATTGACCTTCTTGCACCTTATATCAAAGGGGGGAAAACCGGACTTTTCGGTGGAGCTGGAGTTGGTAAGACAGTTATTATCATGGAGCTTATTAACAACGTTGCTCAGCAGCATGGGGGATATTCAGTATTTGCCGGTGTTGGTGAGAGAACAAGGGAAGGGAATGACCTTTGGCAGGAGATGACTGAGTCTGGTGTTATCAGTAAGGCGTGTCTCTGTTATGGTCAGATGAATGAGCCTCCCGGAGCAAGACTAAGAGTTGGACTTTCTGCTCTTACAATGTGTGAGTATTTTAGAGATCAGTCAGGAAGCGATGTACTTCTCTTCATTGATAATATATTCAGATTTTCACAGGCTGGATCTGAAGTATCAGCTCTACTTGGACGTATGCCGTCTGCGGTTGGTTATCAGCCGACTCTTGCATCTGAGATGGGTAAACTACAGGAAAGGATTACTTCAACAAAAAGTGGTTCTATTACATCTGTACAGGCAATTTATGTTCCTGCGGATGACCTTACTGACCCTGCGCCTGCAACAGCGTTTATTCACCTTGATGCGCAGACAGTTCTTTCAAGACAGATAGCTGAAAAGGGAATTTATCCTGCAGTTGATCCGCTTGAATCATCATCACGACTTTTAGCTGCAGAGCTTGTAGGTATGGATCACTATACTGTAGCGATGGATGTAAAAAGAATTCTTCAGAGATATAAAGATCTTCAGGATATTATTGCAATTCTTGGTATGGATGAACTTTCTGAAGATGATAAACTTTTAGTACAGCGTGCAAGAAAAATAGAAAGATTTCTTTCTCAGCCTTTCTTTGTAGCTGAGCAGTTTACTGGAATGAGCGGGAAGTATGTTAAGCTTGAAGAAACTATCAACAGTTTTAAAGGTTTACTGAAAGGTGACTATGACGAACTCCCTGAACAGGCATTTTATATGGTTGGTACTATCGAAGAGGCCATCGAGAAAGCTAAGAAACTTGCAGGTAAATAATAATGGAACGTGTAATAAATTGCAGCATATTAACTCCTGAAAGACTTATTTATGAAGGCGATGTAGGATTTGCTGTTGTTCAGGCTCATGATGGTGAAATGGGTTTTCTTTATGGACATTCTCCTTTAATTTCCAGACTTGGTATTGGTGAGATTAGACTCAATAATCCGAAAAGTGTTGATTATCTGGTTGTAGAAGGCGGAGTTGTTGAAATTAAGAATAATAAACTCATAATACTTGCGGAAAAAGCTTTTAAGAAAAGTGATCTCAGCGCTGCGGATCTTGATTCGAAGATGAAAGAACTTGATTCTCAAATGAATGAGATGGCTCAGTATTCAGAAGATAAGTTTATTTTGAAGCTGGAAAAAGATAGATTAAAAGTCAGACTTAAAGTTGCACGAAGATAATATTTAAAATATATTGATTAAAAAAAAGGAATGCTTTACGGCATTCCTTTTTTTATTTAATATTGCACAAAATGCCGATAATTAAATAATTGCATTTCTAATTATTATCTTTAATTAAGATGGTAATCGTGCTAAAAAATAAGTAATTGCTCATAAATCGATAGCATTTATTCTCCAACGCGCCTTTGACGCGGTGGAAAACAATTTTATCACCAGTTTACTTGTAATTATAAAAATACAAAGTGATGAATAATTATGGATTCAGCAAATAAAAATAATGTTAACATCAAAACCTCTCAGCCTGAGATGAAAAGTAATGCTGTTAATTCATCTGGATCTAAGGTTACTAATAGATTTGATATCTCTATATTAGGGAAAATAGATTTACTTGAAGCTGAAAAAATAGCCAGTGAAGAGGTTTTGTTCTTAACTGAGACAGATCTTATTGATGGTCTGGAAGATTTTGAATTAGTACCTGTTAAAAATTTCAGGCAGGATCTTGAACTTTCTGTTTTAAAAAACAATATAATTCCACAGGAACCTGATGTTGAAATAACCGATACAATGATTGAACCCGAAGTTCAATCATTGTATGATATTCAGGAAATACCTGTACAAATAGAATCTGCTGAAGATGATGATATCAGCATTTCTACTGCAATTGAACCTATTGAGAATACTGAAGAAAAGGAAACATTAATAGATCATAATTTTATAGAAACTAGCTCCTCAGATTCTGAAATTTCACATGTAGAAACAAATTCCATTGAAAAATCGTCCGATAATGATATAATTGAACATGATGAAATAATGCAGGATGCTGTTGATGAAGTTATTTATCTGGATTCTGCGGATCTTATTTCTGAAATAATTGATGATATGCCGGATGCCAAAAAACTTTTCAGTATAAAAATTAATGAAGAAACTCTGGATGCTCAGCTGGCTTCAATACTGAATGAAGGAATTTTCGATAAAATTGACGATAAAGCTCTACAAAAATATAGTCATACAGACTCAAAATGCAGATTTGCAGATGATCAGTTCCTGAACAAACAGATTATTGATGATTCGGTTTCTTACAGCGAAGATTTATTAACTGAACGATTAGTAAAAATGATTGAAGTAGCAGATGGAAAGATGGAACTTCTGGAAGTTACAGCGAAAGAGGGGGAATACTTCAATTACATCCTTGAAGATTATACTCTATACAGTTCAGAAAAATTTGATAATGTGTTTAAAGAGGAAGTCTTTTATATAGATTCGGATTTTGAATTTATTGAGAATGCTATAATCAGAGATGATTTTACAAAATACATTCACGAAATTGATGATTACTTTGAATCTGAAGATTCATTAATTCAGAGTGAAATTTCTGAAATTTTAGGACTGATACCAGACGAAAAAGAGTACATTGAAGATAAATTGTTTGGAGATTACTATAAAAAATTTGATCTTGATAATGAAATCGATTTTATAAAACCTGAAATAGATTTTTTCAGAAGCAATTATACCGGAACTAAAAACCTGAATTATTTTACAAAGAATGAAGGTGGATTTTCTGAATCAGAGAAAATGTCTATCGAAGAAGATATTTCTTCTGCAAATGCAATTGTTTTTGAAGAGGATATTTCTGAAATTGAAGAAATTCTTCGAAAAAATTTTAGTTTTGAACCAAAAGCCATTATAGAAGAAAGATTAGTACATAAAGATCCCGTACAAATTGACGAAATACCTGATATTACTGATAAAATTATAATTTTAGAAGATAAAGAAAGATTACTTGAACTTGTTTCAGAATTTCCTGAAAAACATGAAAATCTGATCAAACTTTTATCATATCTTGATGGTTTATTCGAAAAATTACCTGAAGAAGTAATTCGTAAATTCGCTGAGTCCGAATATTTCGAATTATATTCAAAAGTCCTCAAAGAAATTGGTGTTTAAAATGGGTTTACTCGAACGTGCATTACAATACAAACAAAAGCTTAATGATTCAGGCAAGGATACCCTGATTGATAGAATCAAAGGTCCAGCTGAAACAGAGAAATCATTAAATGTTGAAAGAATTGATATAAAAGAAATCGATATACTAGAAGAACCGGTTAAAAATGAAAATCCTGTAATTATTGAAGATATAGTAATAATTGAAAACAAAGAAAAACCTGAAATTGTAAATAATTTTCAGGAAGAGGATATAGTTTTATTCGACGAAAGGGTTTTCGAAACCGTTGATTCTGAATTAAAAAAGTCTAGAAATTCAGAGGTAGTTGTTCCTCCGCAAGTTGAATTAAAAGAAGAATATATTACTGAAGATAATATCATCGACATTGAAGATCCAGATACCACTGCTGATAATATCAATGAAGTCACTGATCCGAGTAAAATAGAGAATGATAAGGTATCAGAAATAAAAGATTTTGAAATACCTGAGTTTAATGATTACGGGACTCTCTTTGAGATACAGAAAGAATTTATAAAGGCTGATACAATTGAAGATGTATATTCAACAATTTTATTCGCAATTATGGGTCAGTTGGGTGTATCATCGGTATCTATTGTTGCTCAATCAAAAGAAGATGAAAAGAAATGGGTAATTACAGATTCACATGGGATCAAGATTTCAGACAGTGATCTTCATTGGATTATAGATGACGGCATTCTTGAAATTTTAAATACCTATAAGGGTGTCCTCGATATTGAGGATATTAAGAATGATAGTAATCTAAGAGATGATTACTATAAATTTACTTCAGTTGATGCCAGAATTTTAACTCCATTAATAAAAAATGACAAACTTGCCGGAGCTATTCTTGTAGGTGAAAAAATTAATTCTGAGGATTTTACAGAAACTGAAATTGAATTTCTGCAGGCACTTTCGGACATTGCATCATCTATTATTGAATCTTTATATAAGTTTGAAAAAACCAGTACTGAACTTTTTGCATTACGGATTGAAAAAGAGATTTTGTCAGATGTGGAATTTTTTCAGGATTCTATTCTGAATGTAATGTCAATAGGTGAATTAGAAGAAGTAATTAGAAAAAACTTTTATTCCCTCGGTCTTGAAAGCTATACTCTCTTTATGAAAGATAAGACTGATGGAGATTATTATCCGACTTATTGTGAGTCTGAAAATATTCTTGGATTTTCAGACTCAGGGTTTAAAATCAAAAAAGATAATCGTTTAATTAATTTTCTAATCAACAAAAAAACTTCAATTATACTTGAGAATTTCAATGAATCGAGTGTAATCATTGATACTTTCGGAAGAAATAGACTTGTTAAAATAGAGTTATTTATTGCTTATCCATTTATTATTTCTGGTCAACTTTCCGGATTTATAACAATTTTTAAAATTAATCCGGCAGTGGATATAATTGATATTGATGTCCGTATCCAGAAAATTAATCGTTTTTTATTTCCGTATCTGCACCGGATATTTGAACTGGATCCTGAATTAAATAGATTGAGTGATTTAACTTCCAGCTTTTATGAGAGAATTGAAAATGAAATGCAGCATGCCAGAGATTTAAATATACCGATGAGTCTTATCATGCTAAGTATTAAGAATTATAAAAGATTTTATGAGAGATTCGGATCAATAGAACTTGAAAGGCTTTATCAGCAAATTGCAGATATCGTTAAGATGAGATTAAGTCCGGGAGATTTTTCTGCTCGAATTGATAGAAATAAATTTCTTGTTGTTTTACCCGGGAAAGAGAAACGTTATTCAATCATGCTTGCGAATACAATAAAAAATGAAGTTGTTGATAAATATAACAGCAGTGATTTCAAATTATTGATTACATCTCTAAATTCTGTTTTTCCAGAAGACGGGAAAGATTTATTTACTATACTGGAAGTTTTAGAATAATTGATGCTTGATTTAAAGGATTATATCTATTTTCCAGAAGGCTGCATAGAATTAGGAATTGATACTTCCGATGTTGATCTAATTTTAACGACTATTCCAGGTACCAAAATAAAGCGAGAACATATCACCGCATCATCTCCACGTAAAGAAGTTGTCTATAAGCCTTTTTATATAAAAAAACACCTCATATCTGTAAACAGCTTTAGCCGGTTTATTTCTGAAACTTCATATGTTACTGAAGCAGAGAAGGAAGGGTGGGGCTGGGTTTGGAATAATAAGTGGGTAAAAGAGGCTGATGTTTCTTGGAAAAAACCATTTATTAAAGAGAATGCTTTTTATGCGGATATTTATGATGATAGTTTTCCGGTAATGCAGACAAGCTGGAATGATGCATTTGAATATACCAAATGGTTGAGTTCTATAATCGGTAAAGTTGTAAGACTTCCATACGAGCATGAATGGGAAATTTTTGGTAATTATGCAGGGCTTCTTTCTTTAACAAATTCAATTGTAAATGAAAATTTGAAAGTTAATTCTGATTTGGATTTTATCCGGTTATTAAAGCTGAATCTTGATAATTCTAAATATCAGTTGGGGCTATTGTGGGAGTGGACTCTGAACTGGTACAATGGTTACAATTCTGAAACTGTTAATAAAGATTTTGGAAATATTTACAAAATATTAAGAGGTGGATCTCTTTTGAGTGAAAATATTCAGAAATCGAAAGAGTTCAGATTTAGAAGATGCCCAACTGCAAGAAGCCCTTACTATGGATTCCGTGTAGTTGTAGAGATAACTTCATAGATGGAGTTAATTTTAAATTTCCTGATAAAATTCACTATTCATAAAACAGATTTTAACGTTCTTCATCATACTACACCCTTCTTAAAACTCAAATGCATGTATATTTTCTTAAAAAATACTCTTAAAATCTCTATTTTTGAACTTTTCGGACCATCTGGACGGTTTTTTGTTGACAATGATCGAAGAATTTATACTATGTTAATATGAATAGAGGTGAGGAGGAAATTATGAATTCTAAATTGTTAGCAGTTATTTTCTTTGTATTGGTTATACCATCGATGGTGTTCGCATCGGGAAGTACTCCCAAATGTGATACTAAATTTCCAGTTGTACTTGCTCATGGTATGGGCGCACAGGCTAAAATAGTAAATATTGTTGATTACTGGTGGGGAATTGAAGATGCTCTTGAGGATGAGGGAGCGGATGTATATATAACGTCAGTAAACGGAATGGATAGCACAGCTAATAAAGCTGCTTCATTCAAACGTCAATTTTTAGATATTTTGGCGATTTCAGGTAAAACTAAAGCTAATATAATCGGCCACTCTCATGGCACTATTTATACAAGATACGCAATAACAAATCTAGGATTATCAGGAAAAGTTGCTTCATATACAGGTCTTTCCGGTCCGCATAGAGGAAGTTCTGTTGCAGATACTATTTTCAACATTGTACCGAATCAGGGATGGGCTTTAGTCGGAGCTACTCTTGATGTAGTTTATACTTTTGTTTTTGGTGATAAAAATCCAAATTCACTTGATAATGGCCTTGAAATGACCAGACCTTATATGCAGAATACTTTTAATAAAAACTGTCCAAACGTTGCAGGATTATATTACCAGAGTTATACTTCAAAGATTAAATATGTTTCCAATAGTCTTATTCTGGAAATTCCATGGCTGATCGCTCTTTACTATGAAGGTGATAATGATGGTTTAGTATCCGTTAACTCTGCAAAATGGGGTACATTTAGAGGAGTCATTGAGGGTGCATGGTGGGCAGGCGGTGTTGACCATTTGAACATTGTTAATCAGTTTTTTGGAATAACACCAGGTTTTGATGCACCACAGTTTTATATTGACATGGTTAGTGATTTGAAAAATAAAGGTTATTGATAAAATTTAGATATCATTTAGTTTAACATAAATCAGGCTGCATTATAGCAGCCTGATTTTTATTTGGAGAGATAGAAATATGTTTAAAATGTCTAGAAAGAACTTGGTGACAACTGCTGTTATTCTAGTGCTGGTAGTTTTAGTTATTAATATTGTAACGAATATGTTTTCTACTGAAGATACAGATTACATTTCAGGCGGTTCTTCTGAGTTGAGTTATTCGGATGTGCGGGATTATTTAAAAAAAGTCGATTTTAACGAAGAGAATAGTCGTGATTTTTTTAAAGATAATTTGATAAATAAGTATACACTTAAATTTTTTAAGTTCCTTCAGGAAACATTTAAAGAAATGAATTATGACCAGCATCTTGAAGCTGTTAGAAAATATCTCTATAATTCAATGGATAGTGAAAGTGCAGATAAACTTCTGGCTATATATAAAATATTTTTAAATTATGAAAACAGACTCGCTTCAGAACTAAATAGCATGCAGGATTTGAAAAGCACTGATGATTTTCTTGGGGTTCTTCTCAAAATGCGAAAAATGCAGGTTGAGATGTTTGGAGAAAAAAATGCGGATATTATTTTTGGAGCTTCTCTTAAATCTCAGGAGTATCCAATAAGACGGGCTGGTATTATTAACGATTCTTCTTTATACGGAAAGGAGAAAGAGGATAGAATTAAAAAACTGAATTCTGAGATGTGGGGTAGTGATGGAGATGAACTTGAAAAAAATAGAAAACCATATACCCAGTACACTGAGAAAATAGACACTTATTCAAAAGATCTTAGTGAAATGGCTGAAAGTGATAAAGCATTGAAAATAAGACAGTTCCGCGAAGAAGTTTTTTCTCCAGATGTTGTGCAGAGACTCGAAGAAGTTGATAATCTGATGGATGCCGAAAAACAGAAAGAACTCTCATATATGTCGGCTTATAGTGAAATAACAAATAATAACGAATTAAGTGATAAAGAAAAGCAGGATATGATTCTCAATCTTCAGAACAGCACTTTTGGAGATGAGGCTGATTCGTTTAGACGCAGAGAGCAGATGGAAGCAGGGAAACAGGAGTTGATTAATCAATACAAAAAAGACTAAATCTAATTTGTTTCTTTTTTAGTATAAACCAGAAAAATAATTATTACCAGTATGGCGAGTGCAATTATCCAATCTCCTGTTTCTGAATAAACAGATTGTATTTTTATAGGGCTAATTGCTGATGTAATTGTATCTCTGCTATTTAATTCTATTGAACTCAGTATATCTCCAGTTGGTGATATTATCGCAGATATCCCGTTGTTCGATGAACGTATAACATATATTCTATTTTCAATCCCGCGGATTATACTGGAATACAAATGCATATATGGTTCATTTGTATTTCCGAACCATGAATCATTGGCAACATTTATCAAAACGGATGCCCCTGACTTTTTAATTCTCCTGACGTAGTCAGGGTATATTGATTCAAAACAAATCGTGTATCCAATATCTGCAATATCCGCTTTATAAACGGATTTAGTTTTGCCATGAGTAAAAACCGATGGAGAATCCATGAAATTACCGGAAGACATACCGGCAAACGAAGTTTCTGTAAACGGGAAAAGTATTTTTTTATCATAAATATGGATGAGGCCACTATTATTTGTTGTAAAAATTGAATTGAATACTTGTTTTTCAGTATCATTTCTGGTGGCACCGGCAATAAGCAGTTGGTCAGTTTTTAAAAATGAAGATATCCCGGTTGTAATCTTCAGATTTTCTTTATCGTTTGAATTCAGAACAGTTTCAGGCCATACAATAATATTTGTTCCACTTATTATCTGTTTTGTCATGCTGATATAAGTATTTATAATTGCTGAAGTATTTCGGGAATCCCACTTTTCTCTGGAATTGAAGTTGCCTTGAATTACAGAAGCACTTATTTTTTTATTATATGAATTTGCTAGTAACTGGTTAATACTGTTCTTTCGAATATGCCCATATATTATAGATGAGCTCAACAGCAATAACATAGTAAAGATTAATACTTTTTTATACTTTTTTTCGAAATAAAAAATAGAAACAATAATTGAATTTATTATTACTACCAGAAATGTTACACCATAGATTCCTGAAATATCACATATCTGTATGAATATATTAAAAGTCTGTGAGTATCCTGCAAAATTCCATGGCATAAAAAAAGGTGTTATACTCATAATATAGTCGATCAACAGCCAGAGTGAAGCTGTTAAAATTGGAATAAACACACCAGTCTTAATAAAAAAATATTTGAAGGATAAGCCGAAGATACCATATATTATTCCGTATGGAATATATACAGAAATAATGATAAGTAATGTCGAATAAAATATGCTTAACTCATATTCTGTTACCAGGGCATTATATAGCGGGATTGACAACATTATTGATAGTACAAAGCCCCATAATGCTCCAAGATATGCCGCTGATTTAAATGATTGAGTTTTTGATAAAGCGAACAAAAAAGGAGTTAATGACAAAAATGCTGCATAACCACTGGTGTAGGGCGGGAAGGATAAATAATAAAATATAGATGACAGCAGGGTTAGAAATAAACCCATTTAATTACCAGAGGAATTTGAACGGGTTTAAAAGTTTCCCATGCCGGATAACTGTATAATGCAGATGCGATCCTGTTGATCGGCCTGTAGAACCGACTGCAGCAATTTTATCTCCTTGATTTACCCATTGTCCCTGTTTTACGAACAATTTTGAACAATGAGCATAAAAAGTACCGTAGCCGTCATCGTGTTGAATAATAACAGTATTACCGAAACCGTCACGCCATCCGGCTGAAAAAACTATCCCGCTTCTTACACTTTTTATTGTAGTGCCTGTTCTTGTTGCAATGTCTACACCGTTATGAAATTCAACATTTTCGCCATATACAGGATTTACACGATCTCCATACATTGATGAATAGAAGCCGGTATCGAGAGGATCAACAAATGTCATTTTGTATGTGTATATTTTTTGTATATCGTTGTTGACGACAAGCGGTTTTTCATTTTCAAAAAAGACCAGTCGCATATCATCCGGTGAGATTATGCGGAATATTTTAGGTCTGTAATCACCAAGAATTTTATTCTCTCCACCCATTATTGAATGCATTCTGCCTACATCTCTATAATCATCGAATGTGAATAGTGCACCATTTTTTGAAGGTATTATTACTGTACTATTTTCAGATAAATCAAGACCTTTTAAGTGCGGATTTGCACTTATTAATGTGTCTATAGTTATGTTGAATTTTTTTCTTAGCGACCAGAGAGTTTCACCTGACGAGATTTTATAGATAGTCAGGTCAACTCCGGGATTGAACGGGTAATTTTTTATGAATTCTATATAATCAGCTTCTGAAATGAATACAGGAAACCCGTCTTTTACAATATATGCTTCACTTTTGATTGTTATTTTTTTTGTAAAGAAGAATGATATTATATTACCGCTTAATACTATTAGAAATAGGGATATTAGAGTGAATATCAGCCACTGTTTTATCTGATTAAGCTGGTATATTGTAGGCATATTCATCAGGGTTTATCAAGCTCCTTTGCTCTATTTGCGGCAGTCTCAATCGCATCGATTATTATACCGCTAAAACCAGCTTTTTCTAAAACATGTAATGCTGCTATAGTTGTTCCGCCTGGAGAAGTAACTTTATCTCTTAGCATCATAGGATTTTCTTTTTTGTCAAGAAACATTTTTGCTGAACCTAAAATAGTCTGCCCTGCGAGAAGTAGAGCTTCAGTTCTCGGGATTCCCAGTTTCACACCTGCATCTGCCATTGCCTGGATAAATGTGAATATGTATGCCGGACCGCTGCCTGAAATGGCTGTAACTGCGTTCATATGTTTTTCATCCATGATCAGGACTTCTCCAATGGATGAAAAAATAGACCTTACCTTTTCAATTTCACTGAATTCGATATTGGAAGTGTGAGAAAGTACCGTCATCCCGCTGCCGGTAGTAACAGGCGTGTTCGGCATAGCGCGTACAACCTTTTTGTCAGTTCCAGCTGTATTTGTTATAGAATTAATAGATATACCTGCAGCTATGGAGATAATGATTCCATTATAGTTTTTCAGTGATGATGAAACTTTTAATATAGTGTCCGGTTTGACTGCAAGAATAAGTATATCTGAAAATTCTATTATACCTTCGATTGAATCAGCAGTATTAATTCCGGTTTCTGACTGAAACGAATTTAATTTTGTTTTATCTATATCAAAGATTAAAACATCTGTCATAAGATTTGAAGCTGCAATCCCTTTTATTATTGCACTGCCCATATTGCCTGCACCAATAATTCCAATCTTCTGTTTTTTTGTATTCATATATAGTTCCTGTCTCCGAAAATTGCTGAGCCTATTCTAAGTAGTGTTGATCCCTCTTTTACCGCAATCCTGTAATCTCCGGACATCCCCATGGATAATCCGGATAGATGAAGGTTTAACCGGCTGTTGATAATATCGAGTGTTTTAGCCGTTTCAATAAATGATTTTTGAATCAGCAGATGATCTGTTGTATTGGGACCTATCGACATTAATCCTTCCAGTTGAATATTAGACAAGGAGGATACTGCTTCTGCAATATTTAATATATCAGCAGAGTCCGCCCCATATTTAGTATCTTCATCTGTTGTTTTAAGCTGGAGATAAATCTTCTGGATTTTACCTTTTTTTTCAGCTTCAGAATTCAGTTTTAAGGCGGTTGATGTCTTATCGATTGAGTGTATAACATCAAAGAGATTAAGAGCTTCCCGTATTTTATTAGATTGAAGATGACCTATCATGTGAAGTTCAAAATTTCCAGTGATGTTCGGGAATTTTGATTCAGCTTCCTGGACTTTGCTTTCTCCGAAGATTTTTATTCCAGAGTTTATTGCTTCCTGGATCTTTTCTATCTGAAAAGTTTTAGAGACCGAAATGATTTGAATTTCATCGGGATTCCTTCCGCATTTCAGCGCAGTCTCGATTACATCTTCTTTTATTCTGTTATAATTATCTATTATTGCCATAGTATTAATATTACTTGGATAAAAAATATTTTCAATTAAACGATTTTTTTGAAATAATAATTCTTAAAATTTATATAATAAAAAAAATTCACTATCCCCGATGCCAAAATCGACTATGAGATAGAATTTCAATATTTACACTAAAATATATGTCAAGAATTTACTATTTTAATAATTTCTCATGAGGTTAAAATGAGTCAAGGTTAAAATTGTTATTTTCTCAACTTGTTAAGGCGGGTACTACCGGGATTTTGGAGTGTTATTTTTATTTTTTATTATAGATTCAAGTTTAGTAACTTCAGGCTCGAGAGGGTTGAGTTTTATTGCTTTTGATATTGAAAGTTCCGCCTGTTTGAGTTTGCCTGTCGAAAACTGAATCTGCGCTAATCTCATCCATGATCCATAATATGCAGGTGCAATTTCGGATGCATAGGTGAAATATTTAAGAGCTGCCGGATCTGATTGCGCTGAAAGCAGCTCGGCCATGCGAAGGTGACCCCAGATATTTGAGGGTAATTTATCTATAAGTTTAAGGTAGTTAAGAGCAGCTTTTTTGAAGTCAGATTTTTCAAAATAATGGTCACCTTCAATAATGAGATTCATCCAGCAGTCATCACCTGTTGTCTCTCTGTGAATCTGAAAATCGTTTTTATTGTATTCAGATTTAGCTGAAATTTTATTGGAGTAGGTGAGGAGATTGTTTATGTTTTTTTTATTATTTTTTTCATCATTCATGTATAGTCCATTCTCTTCAGAATCGAACCAGATACTGTCTCTAATTCCGCCTTTTTTTAATGAGTCTGTGTAAATTTTTGTTCCAGGGTAAAATGCAACAGGTGAAACTATCACATCGTGTGGTTTCGTTTGGGATACCAGTTTTTTTGTGTCTTCCATATCTTCTGGAGTTTCCCCGGTCATTCCTGTCATCAAATAGAATGATAGATATACTCCGACTTTTCGGGTTATGTCCGAAGCTTCTTTAATTTTGTTTAGTGTTATATGCTTATCATAAACTTTTAATATTCTTTCTGATCCGGATTCTACGCCGAACTGAATATGTTCAAGCCCGCATTTTTTCATCGCTACAAGCATCTCTTCATCAATTGTATCTACTCTTGCCTGACAATTCCACATCATATATATTCCGCTTTCATCAAGGAGTCTGCAGAATTCGAGTACACGCTTTTTGTTAAGCGTGAAGTTGTCATCTCTTATAGAAAAGTATATTATACCGAATTTCTGATATATGTGTTTTAGTTCTTTAACAATGTTTTCCGGGCTTCTATAGGTTACTTTCTTTTTCCAGAAATTCGGTGATGAGCAGTATGTACAGCTTGAAGGGCAGCCTCGGGATGTAATAATATACTTGAATTGCTCGTTGGGATTTACGCCAATAAGCTGACCGGAAAAAAGAGAAGGGAATCTGATTGAATCCAGATCTGTAATTCTATCTGAAGAGATAATTTTTTCATTATGTAAAAAAGATCCATCGATAAGTCTTTTTATTGAGTATTCACCCTCTCCCTTTACTAAAAAATCAATTTCAGGATAAAGTGCTGTTATCCGTTCGGCGAGGAATGTGGGATGCTGACCTCCGGCAATTATAACTATTTTATTATTTCTTTTTCTTAACTCACGGATATATTTAAATGATTCTGTTCTGTTGAAAGAGAATATTGAAACTGCAACTGCATCGGGTTTGTTTGCCAGTGTTAACTCAACAGCTTTTAAATATCCATATGATGAAAGATTAGCGAGAGTCACATCGTGACCCTCCTGTTCAAGGTAAGCGGCTATTGAGGTTATTCCATAAGGCATTAAAGAGAGATAGTAGTCGTCACGGTCTTTATAGTCGCAGAGATATACTGAAAATATTTTCATCTACAGTCCGGATTGATTGAGTTTACATATATAGTAGACAAGTGACCGGCTTTTTCTGATCCGGCAAAAATATTTTTTCCATTAAATAAGGAGGGATTATCTGTGTAGGTAATGTTCCAGTCTTTTAAAAACTGTTTTGATAAAGGAGTAAATGACCAGTGCCACTTCTCCTCATTATAACCATTATTACGTCCCGAGGTGTATGGTTGAGCAAATCCATATTTTGATGCATTTTTTTTCAGCCACTGATATATAATCTGACCTTCACCTTTTTCATAATAGGCGTTGTTGAGAGTGTTGATGTCAAAGTCTGTTCCCCAGTGGTGCCGGGAGGTTCCGGGCATAGATGAATATTCGAGAATTTTTAAAGCTCTTGTTGTCGGGTCAGTTATTTTTGTTATATCTTTTACGCTGGAAATCTTTCTTTTACCATTCCATTTTTCTTCCCAGATTTTTTTTTGAGAATTGAAGTTTCTGGCGGCACTTATAATTTGAATTTTAGTTTTCGGATGTTCTTTTTTAAAATCATTGATAAGGCGTTCCCAATTTTCAGCCGTTTCTCTCCGGAGATACATGTCGCTGGAGCATGGTATTGAAGTTTTTTTTATATTGATGAAATCTTTATGTTTTGAGGGATCAAAACGGCCGGTCACATAATCAAAAACAGGAATCACCTGGATTCCTGTTTCTTTACTGATCACATTGGGTTCCGAAGTTAAAATAAAGATGAACGGTAATGTGAATGTGATTAATTTTTTTAACAAATCTGCCCTTACTAAACCTGAATTAGTGTCCCATCTGGCTTGTTGCTGGTGGATATGTTCCTTTTTTTCTTCTATAAATAGCGATGCCGAATCTGATGCAGCCGGAGACCGATACAAATGCAATTATCACACTGGCGATAACTATAGTGTTTCTAACCAGCAGATGATATTCTCTCATGAAATCAATGATTGCCTTATCCATTAAGTACCCCTTTGAGAATCTTAAATTTAATTATTTTTATCATTTCATGTATTAATGTCAATATTAATTCGTAATAATATTGAAAAATTAAAAGTAATTGCTCATAAACCGGATGTGAAATCTGTTTCCCCGCGCCCCAGGCGCGGGGAAACAATAATTACCTGCTTTTATGAGCAGGTACAATTAAATAAATACTTTTTTACATAAACCGGTGGTAATACGGTTTAAGCTTTGTACATCGGTTTTACTTTACCATCTCATCGATTATATCTTTGACCGGTTTTAAATCATGAATAAGCGCACTAACCTGACCGGCACCTGCAGGTACAAGATCGAAGTCTGCCGATTCCCATGCTTTAGAGGCATTCGCCAGTTTAAATTCTTTCCGTATGTCTAAGTCTGGAGAGTTTAGTCTCTCTTTTAACTCGGGAGTTATAATTGCTCTCATCATGAGATAGTCAACGGGAAGAAGGTCTGTTCCTCCGTCTTCGCAGTTTACGATTTGATCTTTCCATCTCTGCTGAGCCGGGCTTTCGGCGCAGGCAAGAAATCTTGTACCAATCTGTACTCCCTCAGCTCCTAAAGCGAGAGCAGCTCTGTATCCTCTTGAATCAGCGATTCCCCCAGCGGCTACAACAGGTATGTTTACACTATCGGCAATTAAAGGGACAAGAACCATCGTAGATGATTCAGATCCGGTTGAGCGTAAACCCCCGGCCTCTGAACCTGCTGCGATGATACCATCTGCGCCGGCTTTTTCTGCACTGACTGCGTGCTTTACTGACAGGAGTACGTGGAGTCCCTTCATCCCAAGATCGTGGAGTAATGGATATATCTTTCCTGGGAAACCGACAGAAGTGGTTACAGTTTTAACTCCTGACTCGGCGAGCAGTGGAAGAATTTTTTCATTAAGAGGATTGATTATCATTATATTGGCACCGAAAGGTTTGTCGGTAAGCTTCTTCACTTCATGCAGAAGTCTTTTGATCTCTTCAATATCAGAAGAGAATCCTAAAGCGAGCATGCCGTATCCGCCGGCATTACTGATCGCAGCAATAAGTTCAGGGCTGTTCATCGCACCTATCGGTCCCTGGATTATCGGATATTTTGTATTAAGAATTTCATTTAAGTGTGTCATTGTATTCTCCTGAATTTTTCATTAGAATTTGATTTTTTTATCAGCATTGAATTTTTAAAAGTAATTCAGTAATTATTCTTTAATATAATTTTTAGTGTAAAAAGCAAAAATTATATATCCCCGCCGCCTTCGGCGGCGGGGATAATAGGTTTTTTTACTTTAGAAATATTAAGGAGTAAATACTGAAATTAATTATAAAATGTATGCAACAAGTTTCATACAGGTCAACTGTTTTTTAACTTTTTTAATTAATATTGAAGTTATTAAAAAAAGAGCCTTTAATTCCTTGACTTAAATTTTTATTCAATGTAAATGTAGAGAAACCTCAAAGAGCTATAATACAATTATGCCTGGTGAGCTAAATATAATTAATGACATATCAGATTCAATAGATGATCTCTTTACGAAGGAAATCAGCTCTACCGCTTTGCGGATACGATTTTTGAAGAGGGAGATAGAGAAATCTTTGATCCTGAATCATGACTGCTGTAAAGAGCAGCTTGAGTTTCTACTGCAACGATTATGAACGATTTTTTTATGATCCTTTTTAAAACTGCTGTGTTCCTTATTTCATATGCAATAATCTCAAGAGCTGCGTTGAAATTTTTTCGAAAGCGTAACTCTTCCGCAAAATTGTGGGATATAGAAATCATATCGGTGTCCGCTGTTTCCGCTGTAATTGTTACCTCCGCAGTAAAACATATTTTTAAACTTTTTATTTGACTCGGCAGTTATAACAGGTATATTATAATTGTAAGTGGAGGTTCAATATGGCTGTTCAGAATATTTCAGGTGCAGATATTGTTACAACAAATTTTACTCCGGAATACACTCCGAAGAATGAGCAGATCCCAACTGATCAGACACGTCAGCCGGAGAGAGAGCGTTCAGTTGATGAGAATAAGGGACAGAAAGTTGATGCTGTAGCTTAAGTGTTTTCCGGTAGTTGAATATTAGATGTTAGAAAATTTAATATTTTCAAGCTTTGTAATTCAGTTTATCTGCATGAAACAATAATTCAGATTTTTATGTAGAAGTTACAAATTAAAAAGGCTGGTCGAGACCAGCCTTTTTTTACGTATATTTATTGAAGAGAAACGGGGGGATGTCACTCTTCCGGATACATCGATTTGATGATATCATTGTGCATGGTGCTTATAGCTTTTCGCTTAAGTTTAGAAGTTGGTGTAAGCTCTCCGCGCTCCTGTGTCAGTTCATTAGGGAGGAGAGTAAATTTTTTAATTTTTTCCACCTGACCAAGATCCTTAGTGAGTCCTTCTATTCTTTCCTGATAAAATTTATTTATCTCCGGATGATTGAGTAGTTCTTCACGTGAATTGAATTTTATGTTGCTTTCCTCAGCGTGTTTGCTCAGGAGTTCGTATGATGGTACAATCAGTGCGGAGATATATTTTTTCCCTTCACCGATTGCAACTACCTGATCAATAAATATATCATCTTTAAGCGTTGATTCTATTAAAAGCGGGGATATATTTTTTCCTCCGGCAGTGATGATAAGCTCTTTTATTCTATCTGTTATTTTTACATAGCCTTCAGGAGTTATTTCACCTACGTCACCGGATTTTACCCATCCGTCACTGGTAAACATTGCTTTTGTTTCTTTTTCTTTTTTCCAGTATCCAGCCATCTGCGCCGGGCTTGTCATTTGGATTTCACCTTCGTCCGAGATTCGAACCTTCATAAGAGGAACCGGTTTTCCGCTTGTACCGAATCCTATATCTTCAGGAGTACATACAGATACAACGAAAATTTCGGTCATGCCGTATCCAAGTCCCATGTTGAGGCCTGCATTGTAAAAGAATTTATTTATTTCGGAGTTAAATGGAGCTCCTCCGACATGAAAAAATTTACATCTCCCTCCAACTGCGTTCTGTACTTTGCTTAGAACAAGTTTTTTTGCCACTGCATGTTTTATTTTCAGTCCTGCAGGGATCGGCTTTTTATGATGATATAAAGGATAATATTTAGAGCCTACATTGAGTGCCCATGCAAAAAGTTTCTGTTTAGCAGGTGGTGCTGATTTCAATCCTTCAGTTATGGTTCCATATATTTTTTCCCATACTCTTGGGACACTGGTCATGTAATGAGGTTTAACTTCTTTAAGCATTTCCGCAATAAGTTTAGTATCGTGACAGTAATGATTTTCTGCACCACGGTCAAACATAAAGTACGTCCATGATCTTTCAAAGACATGACTCAACGGGAGAAAGCAGAAGCTTACATCTTTCTCTCCAATCGGCATAGGATAACCGGTAGAAAAAAGCATAGTGAGAAAGTTTCTATGTGTAAGCATTACACCTTTCGGCTCTGCTGTAGTTCCTGATGTATAGATAAGTGTACAGAGATCATCGGTTTTTGAATCTTTCAGTCTTTTCTGCAGCTCTTTATCTTTTGAAGATTTTTTACCATCTGAGATGAATTTATCGAAATAACAACTTTCATTTCCGCTGATTTTAACATTTTTATCAAATACTACAATCTTTTTCAGATGCTTTGACTTTTTTAAAATTTCTTTTGAAGCATCGTATTGTCGCTGATCGTTAACAAACATTATTCTAAGGCCTGCATCATCTACAATATACTCAGTCTCTTTTACTGAGTTTGTAGCATAGACTGGTACAGAGACTCCGCGGAGTGACAGAATAGCTGCATCGGCGATATTCCAGTCTGCTTTGTTTTGTGAAAATATACCCACCATTTCATGCTCTTTTACTCCCCATTCAAGCAGAGCTTTAGCCGCGTCGTTGATTTTTTCTCCAAATTCACGCCATGATGTGGAAATCCATTCGCCTGAAGATTTGTCTTTCAGCGCTGTTTTCTCACCATATTTTTTTACTCTATCCATTATCATTACTGCAAGATGCGGATTTTTCTTCAGGTATTCCTGATATTCCTGCTCATAGTTATTAGACATTTTTGCCTCCGGAATATTATTTATATATTTTGATTATATATATCATATTAAAATGTAAATGTCTTCAGGACTTATAAATCGGTTGTTTTTATAATTGACGGATTTATAAGTCGGTATTTTTATTAAGACAAAATTCTGCAGGTAGATGAAAGTGGTATTTAGTGTTTGTGATATTATTATAAACTTTTTTATTTTCAGTGCGTCTCTGATTTCGTTTTTTATCGCACTTGGTGAGCTTGTCAGAAAAGATAAATTTTTTGTTGATTATCTATTCACTTCCTCGTTTCTCGCGTTATCGCTATGGTATCTACAGCTTGCACTTTTCTCTACCGGCGTATTTTCACAATTTACCGTAAACTTTTATATATTGATGATCATTTCACCGATAGCATTTGCGGCATCCCCTCTTATGCGGAACAGGTATCAATGGATCATAACTAATAGATACTCTTTAAAAAGAAAATATCTGGCGGCATTTATTCCTGCCATTATATCTCTTGTATCAGTTATTGTAATTTTTCTAACAGCAGATTTTGAATCATGGACCGGTTTTCATTCATCAGTGATGAGTGATGAATTTAATACTTTGTCATTTGTTTTTAAAGTTTCGTATATACTTCTTCCGGCGGAAAGTTTTTTTCTGATTTTTATGATGGTGCCTGCGCTTGTGAACCTTTATCCTTTAGCTAAAATGAAGTCAACCCCGGCTCATCCTAATGTTTCCCGGATTGGATATATTTTTGCATTTCTTATTACTATATCAAATTTAATGGCTATTATCGGATTCTTTTTCTCTATACCTTTTTTAAAATTTTCTATTCTCTTTTCAAATGTATGTATGACATCTGTTTTTCTTGTAACGCAGCGTAATCCTGATTATTTAAGATTGCTTAAAAGTATTACCCGTAAGCACCAGTATGAGAAGTCGCAGATAAAAGGCCTTAACATCTCAATGATCGTTGAGCGCCTTATTGAGCTTATGGAAGATGAGAAGATTTTTGCGGTAGAGGATCTTACACTTGGAAATCTTGCCGGAGAGTTGGGGATTTCAGGTCATCAGCTTTCGGAAATTCTCAATAGAGAGATGAAGAAAAATTTCAGTACTTTTATTAATGAGTACAGGATAAGAGAAGCAAAACAGCTCCTGATTGAAAATCCGGAAAGATCAATACTTGCAATAGGTATATCATCTGGTTTCAATTCAGCTACTACATTCAACGCAGCATTTTTAAAAGCTGAAGGGATTACACCTGGCAAGTATCGAAAAATGGTATTAGAAAAAAAATAATTATTTTATTTTGTAACCAACCTCTTTAATGAATCGTGGAAGTTCATCCGGGCCGTTTTTGTAATATAAAAGATGAAGTTCGTTTTTAGCTCTTGTTAAGGCCACATAGAAAAGTCTCCGTTCCTCCTCCAGATCCGATGTTCTGTCTGGGATAATTTTATCAGAAATACCTGCGATTATTACAATGTCAAATTCAAGTCCTTTCGAGCCATGCATGGTCATAAATTCTACAACCTTTTCCGGGTTTGTAGATTCAACTTTATTTTTAAGATATGTCCCCTGGTAATTATTACGGTACAGAACTGCAATTGTTGAATCTGAAGATATTTTATTAATTATTGTGATAAGAACTTCAGATTCGGTTTCCATATCGTCTATACTATAAAATTTTACTTTTCCCCCTTTACCCTTGTGCGAAATTATTTTTTTAGATGTCTGAAATCTGTTCAGTTTAATAAATCTATTAGAAACATTAATGATCTCTTTGTTCGATCTGTAATTGGTTCTAAGTTTATGGACTGAAACTTCCGGAAAGAATTTTTTTGCGTTTATAATGTATTCTATTCTGCTGTGACGGAATTTGTAAATACTCTGGAAGTCATCCCCAACCATAAACAGATTTTTATCGATTCCGGGGAGAAGCAGTGAGAGCAGCCGGAAATTGTTTTCGGATGTATCCTGAAATTCATCTACAAATATATAGCTGTATTTATTTATTATCTTCATTCTCAAATCCAGATTAGCTTCAAGCATATCTGCTGCGTGATTGATCATGTCTTCAAATTCAATGAAAAGTTTCTCCTTCTTGTAGTTTTCCAGGGTATTTCTGAGATTGGTGATCTCGTCAAAAAGAGGTCCTGATTTGAGTTTTTTTAATATTGCGTCACTCAGGTGATTAATGTTTTCAGTGAGTTTAATAACAGCATTCGCCGGTATTCCAAGAAATCTTTCCGGTTTTACCATTATCAGTTCTTTCATTATGTTTTCTTTCTCATCCTTTCCAATTACCGAAGGGAAAGAGTCAATCCCTCTGTGTTTAAGGTAATCGCTGGAGTTTTCTTTCAGTAATTTAAGCGAGAACGAGTGGAAGGTGCCGGCAAATCCAGGTTCGCAGTCGCAACTTAGACTTTCGGATAATCTTTCTTTTATCTCTCCAGCTGCTTTTTTGCTGAATGTCAGAATCAGAATCTGATCCGGTTTGACGATCGAGTGTTCAATGACGTTTTTTATTTTGGTTATCATTGTGCTTGTTTTTCCGGTACCAGCACCGGCAATAACCAGGTTGATACCGCGGTCAGGTTGTGATGCGGCGACTTGCTCCGGATTTAGTTTTCTCATAATATATAAACGACGGGGCAGTGATATTGATTAAAATTTTTTAATTTTTGAGAGAAATAATTCCGTTGATTTTGCTGCTTAATAATTTTTTAGTTGTTAAAAAAACTGCCCTGCATAATCTGTTCATCAGGTCAAGAATACTTACATCAAAGGGGCATTTCAATGGGATTTTTCAGAGCGAAGGGGATTAAAGAGTATGAGGCGATTGCCGCAAAAAACAATGGTAAAGTTGCCATCCTTCTCGAAACACGAAATGGTGAGAAATCTCCTGCAACAAAGCTTGTGATGATGGTTAATGCTCCGCGGCAGTATTCAATAAAGCTGAATGAACTGAAAGTATTTTTTGAGAATGCATTTGATGAAAAATTTCCTGTTAAAAACGAAACCACTTACTGCAGATATCGTCCCGTTGATGAAGAGTTTGAACTTGCAGAGGATTTTATAAAACTGAAAAGTACCGGCGAAAAGATAGTAATAAAAAAAGTCCCATATTACGCCGGCCTTCTCGACAGGTAGAGTTTACAATCCTCTCATCTTGTCAGATTTTATAAGTCTTTCATCTCTTGTTTCAAGTACATGATTCACTGTATCGAGCATCTTCTGTTTGTCGCGCTGAAGAGTTCCGTTTACCGGAAGATAGTTCGAAGCATGTACACCTACGAATTTTAAATCATCGATAGTTATATTTTCAAAAATAATTTTCATCTCTTCAAGAGTTTCGAATGGATCAAGTAATTGAAATTCACCCTTCTGCATCTGGTTGAACAGAATAGTGCCAGGGACAGGTGTGACTGTTAAAGCAGCGAGATATTTGGGTTTCATCTCATTCGTAATTTTTGCTGTGGCCAGGGCATGTTCCTTCGATCGTTCACCTTTTCCTGCAAGTCCAAGAAGCACCATTGATGATAGATTAAAACCGGCATTATTTAAATTAAGACCAGCTTGAAGCATCTCGTCATAACCGACACCTTTGTTGATTTCACGGAGAAGCCTGTCGTCACCTGTTTCCACTCCAAGATATGCTTTGGCTAAACCTGCGGCTCTTAATGCAGAGAGTTCCGACATGCTTTTTCTTAATATGGTTCCGGGACCGACATATGTTCCAACATGACGGAGTGACGGGAATGTTTTTTTAAGCTCTGCGAGTATTTCGAGAAGTATATCCGTATCAATATCGATAGCATCACCATCGCAGAGGAAAACTTTTTCAAGATCTCTATAGTGCGCTTTAGCAAGTTTTATATCTTCTTTAATATCGTCAAGTGATCTGACTTTGTATTTCTTGTCTTTATACATTCCGCAGAAAGTACATTTATTATGTGAACATCCCACAGTACACTGAAGAAGGTAGCTGTCTGCCTCGCTGAACGGTCTGAAAATATTACCTTCGTATCGCATTGTATAACCTCATGAAAATCGTATAAGGAAAACGCCTGAAATTATCAGAAGTATTCCGGCAATCTTATAAATGTTTATCGGCTGAATTTTATAACCGGCCAGCCCGTAGTGATCAAGAATAAGCGATGTGATCATCTGACCGGCCATTATAAGAGCAAGCATTGATACAGCTCCGACTTTGTTTGCAAGGATTACGCATGAAGCTACATAGAATGCGCCGAATATTCCCCCTGTCCAGATCCACCATGGTGCTCCGGCAAACGCTCCTGCTGCCGGGAGTGGAGTTCTTGAGATCAGCGCAAATACTATAAGAGTGACACTCCCGGTAAGGAATGAAATGATTGAAGCCATAACAGGTGATCCGCTGAAAAAGCTCAGCCTGGAATTGATACCCGCCTGCAGAGGAACAGTTGCTCCGGCAATAAAAGCCATTACCAGATATATCAGAAAATATTTAACCATGATTACTTTTTTATCTCTCTTCTCTGAAGTATGAAACACCAAGACTTGCAGGTGCAGATCCTGAGTGTGATTTTCTGACTGATACAATAATGAGAATTACAATAGTTACTATGTATGGAAGCAGATCTATTATATACTGGGATATCTGAATATCGAATTTCTGTATTCTGAATCCGATGATGTCTAGTCCTCCGAATAAAAAAGCCCCCATCATTACTCTATACGGATTCCATTTGCAGAATATTACAAGCGCTACGGCAATCCAGCCTCTTCCGGCAGTTACATTCTCCTGCCATGAGGGTATGTATACCAGCGAAAGATATGCCCCGGCAAGGCCGCATAAGATTCCGCCAATTATTATATGAATGTATTTATATAAAGAAACATTTATTCCGGCGGCATCAGCCGCCGCTGTATTTTCACCAACTGCGCGGAGATTAAGGCCGATTTGAGTTCTATATATGTATAATCCTGCAACGATAGTCAGTATGTAGCCTGTATAAACCAGCATCCCCTGGTTGAAAAATATCTGTCCGAGAATCGGGATATCCCCGAGAAATGGGATTTTAAAATCTGCAAAAAAAAGTTTCATGTTGGGAGGTACTATCTCTCCCATCAATCCCTGACCCATGAAACTTGCAAAACCTGTTCCGAAAATTGTAAGAGTTAATCCTGAGACAACCTGATTAGCTCTGAATGTTACTGTAAGCACAGCATAAATAAATGCACCGAATCCGCCGGCAGCCATCGCTCCGAGCAGAGCAATATATGGATCTCCAGATACGATAGCCATTTTAAAACCTACAACAGCGCCCATGAGCATCATCCCTTCAACACCAAGGTTGAGCTGCCCTGATTTCTCGGTGATCAGTTCTCCAAGTATAGCGTAGAGAAGGGGAGTCCCTGCAACAACTGCAGCTGCAAAAAAAGATATATCCATTACTGCTTAGCCTCCGCCTTGGTCTCTTTAATGATTGAAACTTTATATTTTATAAAGAATTCACTCCCCAGTACAAAGAATAAAATCATGCCCTGAAGTATCTGTGCTGCCGATTGCGGGATCTGAAATGCCATCTGTATAAATGTTCCGCCCTGTATCATTGCAGCGAAGAGTATACACACTACCGCTATAACCGGCGCGCGGAGTGATGAAAGCCAGCTGGTTATAATCGCGGTATATCCGACTCCCCTTGTTATTTCTACCGATAATGTTTTGTTTACGCCTGAAGCTTCGATCATTCCGGCAAGTCCGCATAATCCGCCGCTTAAAAATATTGTATATATGATAATGAATTTGACATTCATTCCTGCGTAACGTCCGGTATTTTCACTCTCTCCGACAACATTTATTTCATAACCACGTTTTGTGTGATTCACGAATATATGCATAATTACAATAAGTACAACTGCAATTATCCATCCAATATGAAGTCCGAAAAACGCAGGCAGAATTGCATTTTGTGTGAATCCCGGAATCTTGGGAAAGCCGAGCGCGCCCGGATCTTTCCAGGGACCGTATTGAAGATACGTAAGCCATTTAAGTGCGATGTAGTTCATCATAAGAGTGAAAATAGTTTCATTTGTCCGGAACTTCGCGCGGAAATATGCTGGTATGGCTCCCCATATACCTCCGCAGATTATAGAAGCGATTCCCATTATCGGAAGGAGTAAAAACGATGGCAAGTTTTGAAAGTTAAGAGCAAAGAACGTTGCACCGAATGCCCCCATCATTATCTGACCTTCAGCTCCGATATTCCAGAACTTGAGCCTGAAAGCCAGTGAAATTCCAAGTGAAGCAACTATCAACGGAATTGCTTTACGGATTGTCTCTGTTATGCGATAGCCTGAGCCGAATGCACCTTCGATCATTGACAGGTAAACTGAAAAAGGATTGTGACCCAGAAGCAATATGAAGACTGCAACTGCGGCAAGTGCGAGTATAATCGCTGACGTTCTGATGATGATCGCTTCATTTCTGGAACAGTCTGTTCGTGCGGACATTCTTAACATTCGTTACCTCCAAGCATCATGAATCCGATATCCTCTTTTGTCGCTGTGGAGGCATCTACTGTTCCAATTACTTTCCCCTCGAAAAGAACCATAATTCTGTCGCAAAGACTCAGAAGAACATTGAGATCCTCTCCGACATAAATTACTCCCACACCCTTCATCTTCTGCCGGTTGAGTTCATCATAAATTAGATGTGAAGAGCCTATGTCGAGACCGCGAGTGGGGTAGGCCGTTACAAGAAAATCCGGATTAGCATCAATCTCCCGTCCAAGAAGAACCTTCTGTATATTTCCGCCGGACAATTGGTTTACCGGATGATATATTCCGGGAGTATGAACATTGAGCATCTTTACAATATGTTCAGCGCGTGCTCGGGCAGGTTCTCTGTCGAGAAAGAGACTTTTCTGCAGGTAGTAGTCCTTCATTATAACATTATCAACTATATCCATACTCGGGACAAGTCCCATGCCCAGACGGTCCTCCGGGATAAAGCTTATCCGCAATCCCCTTTCAAAAATAGCTCGGGGGGTAAGACGTGCAATGTCCTCACCTCTGAATAAAATTTCTCCACGCTTCCGTCGTTCAAGTCCCTGTATACTTTCGCAGAGTTCCTTCTGTCCGCTCCCGGCTACTCCGGCTATTCCCAGAATCTCTCCGGCTTTTACATTGAATGAGATATTATTAAGTTTTTTTATTCCGTCACGGTCTATGAGAGACAGATCTTTAACCTCAAGCATTATTTCATCTTTTAAAATTGCTGGACGTTCAATTGAGAGGTCAACAGATTTGCCCACCATCATTGCTGTAAGCTCTTTCGGGTTGGTTTCACTTGTGTTTACAGTTCCGGCGACTTCACCGCGGCGGAGCACAGTAACTCTGTCGCTTATCTCCATAACCTCCTGGAGCTTGTGTGTAATAATTATAACAGCACACCCCTGTTCCTTCATCTTACGCAGAATTTTAAAAAGTTTCTCAGTCTCCTGAGGGGTGAGTACTGCAGTTGGTTCATCAAGTATCAGGATGTCAGCTCCGCGGTAGAGAACTTTAAGAATCTCAACGCTTTGCTTCTCTCCCACTGACATGTCGTAAATATATTTATCAGGATCAGTTTTAAATCCGTATTTTTCAGAGATTGAATTGATCGTTTTTTTCAGTTTCTTCCGGCGGATTATAAATGACCGTTTCTGTCCGATAATTATATTCTCCGCGGCAGTCATTACATCAATAAGTTTGAAGTGCTGGTGAATCATCCCAATACCAGAATCGATTGAATCACCCGGAGAGGAAAACCGGAGCTTTTTGTCATGGACGTATATTTCACCTGAATCGGGTGTATATACCCCTGAAAGCATATTGACCAGTGTGCTTTTACCGGCGCCGTTTTCACCAAGGAGTGCATAAATTTCGCCATGTTTAACACTGAAAGTTATATTGTCATTGGCCTTTATCTCTCCAAAAGATTTTGAGATATTAACCATTTTTACTGCTGTCTTGCCGTTAATGGTGGTTGCCTCTTTGTCGGATAATTTTTTTACTTATATTAAGCAGGATTTTAAAATTAAGCATATTGTAAATAAAAAAACCGGCGTAAAAGTATATTTTTCGCCGGTTTTTATAAATGACAGTGAGTCAGTATAATACGAATTTAAACATGGTAATTCATTGCCGGGGCTCTGAATTACCATTTAGTGAGTTATTTATTCTTAGTTTTACCAACAACACCTTCAACGAACCAGTCGCATGAAAGCTGATCTTTATCAGCAAGAGCTGAACCTGCAGGAACTTTTACTGTCCCTTTCTGATCTTTTATCGGACCTGCGAATACATTGAAAGTACCGTCGAGAATTTTCTTTTTAACATCATTTACTTTCGCTGCAGCACCGTCAGGAGCATTAGCTGTAATAGGTGCAAGCTGAACGATATCATCTTTCATCCCGCCCCAGTAATCAGCTGCTCTCCATGTGCCTGCGAGAACTTTTTTAACTTCACCAACATAGTATGGGCCCCAGTTCCAGACCGGTGCTGTCATATAAGCTTTTGGAGCCATTTTTGCCATATCAGAGTTATATCCGATAGAGAAAACTCCACGCTCTTCAGCTGCCTGCTGAGGACCTGCTGTATCCTGATGCTGAGCAATAACATCACATTTTTCGTCAAGAAGAGCTTTTGCAGCTTCTTTCTCTTTTGCAGGATCGTACCATGTATGAGTCCATCTTACATGAACTTCTGCTTTAGGGTTAACTGATTTTACTCCAAGAGTAAATGCGTTTATTCCTCTTACAACTTCAGGAATTTCAAATGCGGCTACATAACCGATTTTATTAGTCTGAGTTTTCATACCGGCAACTATACCGGAAAGATATCTAGGCTGCTCAATTCTTCCAAAATATGTTGAGAGGTTTTCGCCCATTTTGTATCCTGAACAGTGAAGGAACTTAATATTCGGATATTCTTTTGCCATCTCAGCAACGTAGTCCATGTAGCCGAAACTTGTAGCTGCAATTATTGTTGCACCCTGGTCAATCATGCTTCTGATCACATCTTTAACTTCAGCGCCTTCAGGAACAGTCTCTTTGAAGATGGTTCTGATACCTGTCTCTTTTTCAACCGCTTTACGGCCCTGCTCATGAGCGTATGTCCAGCCGCCGTCACCGATAGGTCCTACATAAATAAAACCCATAACTACTTCTTTTCCGTCAATTGTTGTTTTATCTTTTTTTCCGCAGCTGCTGAAAGCGATCAACGCAGACAAAACAAGAACTGAAAATAATGTTAACTTTTTCATGTAATCTTACCCTCTACTTTTTTTATTCATAAACATTTTTTAAATCAGTATTTATTCCTTAACTTTTCTATTGGGCGATCACAAAAACTCCGTTTCAGGGACTGCAGGAAGCCTACTTCGGCAAGCTCAGCACACCGCTGCGGTGCTTATAAAGGGGCTGTGCCCCTTTGCCCCCATAAATATTGAGTTTTTAGAACTCCCCTATAGTAAAAAAAGCTCTATTATCCCCGCCGCCGAAGGCGGAGGAGATATATAATTTTTGTTTTTTACACTAAAAATTATATTCAGGAATAATTACTGTTTTTAAATAATACTTTCTGCCAGTCAGCTGTGTATAAATATAAGCTGATTGGTTAGGGGGATGCATGATCAGCAATCATGTATCCCCCTAACCAGCGCAAAGCAGGTTGCGCTGAGGAATCGGCAGTCCGTTGATATTTTATTAAATCATCAAATTAATTTTTGAATTGTATTTTATTGTCCGACATGCTCTCAATTCTTGCAAGAGATTCAATTCTGTATCCCATCTCTCTAAGGAGATGGCCGCCATTCTGAAATCCTTTTTCTATCACTATACCTATACCGCCGACTTTTGCTCCGCCCTGTTCAGCAATACTGATAAGCGCGCGGGCAGCACTGCCGTTAGCAAGGAAATCATCGATGATCAAAATATGATCACCCCTCTTAATATATTTTGAAGAAACTGATATTTCGTAATCGCTGTTTTTTGTATATGAATGAACTGTTGCTGTATAAGCGTTCTCAACCATTGTTGACGGTTTATTTTTCTTTGCAAAGACTACAGGGATAGATAATTTGAATCCTGTCATGACTGCAGGGGCGATTCCGGAAGATTCTACTGTAAGTATTTTAGTGAAGACCTGATCTGAAAATCTGTACACAAAAGAGGATGATATCTCCTCTATAAGAACCGGATCTATCTGATGATTGAGGAAAGAATCAACTTTTAAAATCTGATCAGTGATTATTTCACCATCTTTTAAAATTCGCTTTTTAAGAAGTTCCATTGATCACCACGGCATTTTATAATTATTATCAAGAGGTATTGCTGAAAAAAATCCGGTAAACCTTTCTGTTGAATTTTTGTAATTATTGTATCAGAAACATAGCGGTTTTTACCGCCCGGATTTGTATAATCAGACTTCACTAAATTATTATACTGTTTATTAATGTCAATTCTTAAAATTTGTTTAAAACTGAACTTGCAGAGGTATCAATTTATTATTGGGGGCACAGCGCCATGCGCTGCGCCTGAAATTGGGGGATTACGGGGGCAACGCCCCCGTAATCCCCCAATTTCAGGCGTATGCGAAGCATACGCACCACGAAAATAATTTGCTAATGCTTGCAGTAAGTATTCATAAACTGGTAGTAAAATTGTTCTTCGTCGCGCCAAAGGCGCGACGGAGATAGAACCACATCAGTTTATGAGTAATCACAAAATCTTCCGGCAATTATTAATAAAAATAGTTGATAAATTTCAATGTTTATCTGAAAAATATTAAATTAAAAAAACCGGATAAGTTATGAACATATCGAATAATAGTGAGTTTTTACTTATGCAATATGTAAAAAAAGGGAAGAATTTAATCTTTCGAACCATGTCCGGAGGAGATGGTTTATCTTCACCCGCTATCAATATAAATGGATTATGCGAAGGGGATGTAGTTCTTATAAATGACTGGAAAAGTACTGCCCCGACGTATGTTATATATAAAAAAGGATCTATAATCAACAGGTATTTTTTAGAGTTTGAAAAAGCAGGTGTAACTCCTTTTTTTTCAAAGGATGTATTGAGAGAAGTTGATGCGATATTAGCAGATCCGGGTGTTGATGATCCGCTTCTCCGTGACTATAGCGCACTCCCTTTTGTTACAATAGACAACGATGGTTCAAAAGATCTGGATCAGGCGGTTTATGTTTCAAAAAAAGAAAACGGATTTATTATATATTACGCTATCGCAGATGCATCCTATTATGTAAAGCCCGGTTCTGCGCTATTTAAAGAGAGTATACGCCGTGGTGCGAGTTACTATCTTCCCGGTTTTTCTGTTCCGATGCTCCCCCGCGAACTTTCAGAGGGGATAATATCTCTCAACGCAAATGTTCCAAGAAGAGCTCTTATCTTTATAATTGATATTGATAATCAGGGTGAGATCGTTTCACGTGAAGTTATCAGAGGGAGAATTTTAAGCCGGGCAAAACTTACATATTCAGGTGTGCAGGAATTTTATAACTCAATGGAGACCAGCCCGTTAAACAATCAGGAATATACCGGATCACTTATAGCTCTGCAGGATGCCGGTCGGATCCTTGTTCGTAATGGTGAGATCAGAGGAGTTATAAATTTCGACCGGTTTGAAAATTTAATTAGTATAAGCGAAGATGGAAATAATTTTATATTCACAGAGAGCGAGAGGGATGATACCGGAAGATGGAATGAACAGATATCCCTTATCTGCAATATGGCCGGCGCTGCGATGCTTGCTCCTGAAGGGAATGGAAATGATCTCCATATACATCCTGTTTTTCGAGTCCACGAAGCTCCCGATGAATCGAGTCTCCACAGGCTGGAGAGAGTAATAAATTCGATAGTTGAGATTCATTCACTAGATGACTGCTGGATATGGAGAAGGGGAGAGGAGACTCCAGGTGAGTATTTGTCGCGGCTCCCTCGCAGCGGAAACGAAAAACGAATCACCGAAACTATAGAACGGCAGATTCTTATCACCAACCAGAGATCATTCTTTACAGAAAATCCGGGTGGACACTTTGCTCTTAAAGTTAATCTTTATGGAAGATTCTCATCACCCATGAGGGAGATCGTCGGAGTTTACTCACACCGCGAACTCCTTGAAAAACTCGGCATTGAAAAACCGGATACTGAAGAGGACGAACTGCTTATCCGGGAACAGGTAATTAATTCAGCCAATAGAGCAAAAGAGACTCAAAAGAGCATGGACCGTTTTGTGAACGACCTTCTGCTCAGTTCAGTATTCAGCGGAGAACTTGAGCTTGAAGTTGATAAAAGGCCGCTGCACTCCGGGACTATACTCGGAATGAAAGAGACCAGAATGTATGTATTTCTCGATTCTCCGAAGCTTGAAATAAAAGTTTACACTGAGGATATAGAACAGGCCGCAGGGGGCAAACTTGAACGACGTGATAACATTCTGAAGCTGGATGGCAGTTCTTCAGGTAAAATTGTATTTAAAGCAGGGGAGATGATTGAACTCCGGTTGTTATCATTTGACAGTAAGGGGAAGTGGCATTTTATTCCCGGTGGTATCCGCTCTTAAAAATTACACCTCTAATGTTACTATTGTTGAACCCCAGTTTGAGGAGTCATCATGAAATATAATGACTGACGGGTGACCTTTAAGCATCTCATGGATCTGTTTTTTCTTAACGGATCTCCCTTTCCCATGGATAATCTTTACAGTTTTATATTTATTTTTTACTGCATTTTCCAGAAATTTTTCAACCAGAATTGCCGTATCAGATGGATGAAAGTGATGCAGGTCTATCTCTTTCCCCTTTAAAATATCAGAAATATCCAACTCACTGTTTAGTGAGAATATATTTTTCAACCTGAATGCTCTGGCTTTTTCTGACCATGGACTTTTGCTGTCTTTTTCAAGTTTAGAATAGATGCAACCGCAGTAGTTCTGCCTGTAGAAATTATTCATTTTAGATATTTCAACAGACTTTTTTACACCGTCATTCTTCTTAAAATCAGCTGAATAAAAAGCTATACCATATTTTTGTGAAAGTTGATCCCCGATCTCATTAATCTTTGAAGCATTTTTATGCGGTGATATCGACAATGAGGTAGCAACTATATCGAAATTGAGTTCAACAGCTTTTTTAAATGTACTCTCAAGCCTTATTTCATAGCATTTCCAGCAGCGTTCAGTACTCTCTCCGTAATAACGGAAATCTTTAACTTCTTTAACCCACTGTTTTGAGTCGGGAATTTCTGTAATAAGCTGGAATCCTTTAAGCCTGCTGAATGACTCCAGTTCGGTGTACCGGATTCTGTATTCATCAACAGGCATAATATTAGGATTGGAGTAAAACGCAGTAATTATGAATTCATCTTTAAGTAATTCATAAACATATCCCACACATGGCGCGCAGCATGTGTGGAGTAATAACTTTTTTAATGCCACTTTTTATTTCAGATACTTATCAAGAAAATTTGAAAGCTCTCTGGCTTTTTTCGGCTCAGCTTTGCTGTCAAGCCATAACAAAAATTTAGGTTTAACCTGATTTTTTGTTTCAGAGCAGTATTCATGATGCATGGTATATTTAGTTATGTCGTATTTAATAGTATTAAATACTTCTTCTGCTTTGCATAAATTTTCCGGCGTTGAACCAATTATCTGACAGATTTTAACAATAATTTCATGTTTATCAATTTCTCTGAGTTCATCATGACAGCATTTTGAAAATAGCTCGTTACATAGTGATACTTCATCTGTCAATTCAGGCATCATCGCCTTATCATTTTTGTTTCCCATCGGGAATCCTCCTGAGTATTTCGTGTTTCCGCAATTGTATTCACAGAAACACTTCTTTAAATCTGTATTAATAAGTATTCAATAATCAATTAAATGTCAAATTTTTGTCAAAAAAAACAACACTTTTTTGACAAATCATGTTATTTTTATTATAAGAAGGGTAATATCTGAACCCTGAAGAGCTATTCCCATAAAATTTTCATATGCGGATTTTAAATTTCTGGCAATATCAGCAGGGAGTTTTGATTTCGCTTCTTTTACTATATTTCTTAATCTCAAAAGTCCGAAGCTTTCGTTTTCGCTGTTTTTTGAGTTAATAAATGATTTCGAGTAAATAACACATATATCGCCACTCTTTAATTCAGTACGGCCCTGTCCGAATTCAGCATTCAGTTTATATCCAAGGGGCGATCCCTCTGTATCCAGTGAATCGAAATCGTTGCGTTCAATTCTGAAGACTTCAGCAGGTGGAAATCCTGCATTAGAGTAGAATAATCGTTTTGTATCTGTATCAAAAAATGCATAAAATGCTGTTACAAGCTCACCTTTCCCCTTTGTATAATCATGAAGTACAAGGTTTATTCTTTTAATCATAATATAGGGTGAAGCTGCTTCATTTATACATGCATGGAACACAGATCTTAGTAAAACGGAATAAAGCGCATTATTGATTCCCAAACCGGAAACATCTGTCAACAGTATTCCAATGGAATTCTGTGTAGGCTGAAGAAAATCAAAATAGTCCACCCCACGTGAATAACCGGGAGCAATGAGAGAGCCGAATTTCATATTTTTCATCTGAGGCAATGAATCAGCAGCGGAAGCGTGGAGTATGCTCCCCGATAATCCTAAACTTCTTGATATGAACTGATCCTGTTTAGCTTTATCATAAGCAAGTGCAGTAATAATAAAGTCGTTAGATCTTATTCTGAATTCCTCAAGTTTTTCAAGCTCGTCAGGTGTGAGAGATTTCATATTCTCTTTTTTACCAAGACAGAGCATACCGTAGATTCTATTTTCATAATAGAGGGGAAGAATCGAACTGATGTCATATTTATTGAAGAACTCGGATACTTCTTCTCTGATTGGTTTGAAAGACTGGTCGTCAACGTAAACCCTGTTTAAGGCGAGTATCTCCTGGTTTCTTGCAAACCAGATTATAAGAGGGAAGTGCCGGTCAATGGTCATCCCTTCATCTTCTGATTCTGAAGTATCAAAACTTTTTTTAAAACCTCTTGAGTCTTCATCATATATAAAAAATAGAGTCCTGGTGAGCCCAAGGCCCTGATGAAGCTCCATGGCGCTTGCTTTTATTAGTTCGTCAAGAGTTTTCAATCTTGAAGCTTTCTGAATATATCTGTTTGTGAGATATTCTATATCCGCAATTTTTCGTTTAAATGCTCTGTCAATCCCCGGCTGGAATAGATAGACAAAAAGAACAAAAGCAAGAATTGATGATATTGCAGTAATTTCAGCAGGGATATTTACGATATTTTTAAAATGCTCCGTAAAATATATGATTATAGCAATAGGGATAAATACCGTTGTACTTAGAACAAAATACATGGCAGTTTTATGGATAGCAGTTCTGATATCCATAATATTATATGCGATAACCGAGTAAAAAAGTGTAAATGTTGATGCAAGAGATGCGCTTGATGGTGCCAGAGCATAGTATGTGTAATTATTGGCAAGGAGAGGCATGAAAATAGAACCGATATATGTAAGTGTTAAAAATACTGATGTTGCAAGGAATACATACCGTATCTGGAGTCTGTATGCTTCAATTTTAGTCCTTATATAGTTGATTAAAAATATTACCCAGCTTAGTATAAAATACAGGAAAGAAGTCGCTGCATAAATAGGGTAGAGAATCCCGGTTTCCCTGACAAGTTTCCAGTCTTCGAATTTTACGCTTTTCAGAGAAAGGTCGGTGGAGAGTATCAGGACTGAAATAATTACTGCAGGGAGAGTCACCAGTATTGGGATATATAGCGGAACTTTTTTTTCTCTTTCCGGATAGGTGAGAGAAAGATTCAATACTGCTGCAGAGAAAACAATACTGAAAACCTGACTGGTTTTGTTATATATAATGAGATCGGGAGAATCATACATGAAATATGTCAGGAATATACTCCCAGGAATGCCTGCGGCAACAAGATTGTACAAAAAGTAGAAGTTCCATGCCTGGCTCTTAATTGTTCTGTTTTTGAAAAGAACAAAAAAAGCAGTAAACAGAACAAGAATAGTACTTATAAATGTTGCTATAAGATTCACTGTGTACATAGACATAACCTTCTGTATATTTCGGGATTAGCCTGATTAATTATTATCTCTAATATGATTACAAGTAAAAATTATTGACTAATGCTTAAAATCTTATTAAAATTTATATCATACATTTAAAACTCTGAATGTCTTTGGCATGACGGCAGATTATTTTCCGGGACACATTGCGAAGCATACGCACTCTGAAAATAAACTGCTGCACTTTGGCAACCGGAGTGAAAAAGAATCAATAAGTCTGTTCTCTCCTTAAAATAACGGGTAATGCGGTGTTACTATGGAAGGTTTTGCTCTTGTAATTGTTGATATGCAGAAATACTATCTTGAAAGTAACTCGGTTTATGCAGAGTATTTTAACTCGTTATATCCCGGTTCTCTCTCATATATAAGGGACCGTTCCTATAATATAGTAATACCTAATATTTTAAAATTGCGAAAGACGTTTGATGATAAAAAACTTCCTGTCATTTATTTAAGATTGTGCGGCAGTAAGCATGATAGAAGTGATCTGCACCGTTTTTTTAAAAAATCTTATGAAGATGGATTAGATGCAGGTTTTCAAGGTGTTTATCCTGTTCAGTCAGAAACTCCGGCAGATGTTATTGATGAGTTGATGCCTCATCACGGTGATATAATTATAAATAAAACCACATTCAGTCCGTTCTCTTCCTCGAATATTGATGCAGTATTGAAGTCTATGAATATCACTACTCTTGTGTTGACTGGACTTGCAACAAGTCAGTGTGTTGAAACAACTGCAAGGGACGCTTCGGACAGAGGGTATGAGGTTTATCAGATACATGATGCTCAGGCTGATTACGATGACATGACTCACGAGGCTTCTCTTTTCTCCTCGCGAGGTGTATGCGGCGGTTCTATTTATGATACAGAATCTTTTATTGAAATGATTATGATATCTATTTAAACATTCTCATCCGTATTTTACCGTTTTCGATTGCAGCATAATTCTGGCTATGACTGTTGTTGACGGAAACCGGGCTGCTGTTACCGAATGTAAAACCTGCATCTTCCATTCTGCCTGCTGAAGGATTTACCAGCATCCCCGAGTTTACAATAAACGCATGTTTGATATTATTCTTTTGAAGAACTCTTTTGATCGCTGCGACAGAATTTTTATCGAACTCTCCATCTATATAAGATTGAGTAATCTGTATAATTCTTCCATTTGTATTGCTGACTGTTTCAATTATTTTCTGCGTTTCATTATGTCCTGACAGATTGGCTGCTACATATGAACCGGAATCATTGAATATTCCCGTTCTGATAAATCCTGCCCCGAAAATTATTATCACAGAAGCTGCAATTGCAGGAACCGCTTTAAGGAATAAACGCTTTTTTTCGCGTGACCTGCATATCAATATAGTTCTTTCTGAGAAATCAGGAATAACAATACATTCATTCTTGAGAGATGACAATAAAGTAAGACATTTAGATAGCGAATCAAACTCTTTACCGCATACTTCACAGACAGTGATATGTGACAGGCACTGTTCTTTCTCCATCTCGGAGAGCTCATTGTCTATCAGGTCGGACAATTCTTCAAATTTCAGATGCTTAAGTGTCATATTAAACCTCTGGCATGTAGTCGATTTTTTAAATATTCGCGGCCTCTATGAATTCTAACCTTAACATTTGACAGGTTAATATCAAGTATCTCGGAAATTTCGTTATATGATAAACCGTCAATATCCCGGAGTGTAAGAATATCTTTAAAATCTTCAGGGAGTTTTTCGATCTCCTCTTTGATTATACGGATAGAATCCTCGTTTACTACCTTTTCCTCGGGATTTTCCCTGTAGTCCTGGAGCTGGAGATCAACTTCATCCTCACCTCTCATGACTTTAAGAGAAACGGTACTGTATCTGTTCATTTTTTTACGATAATTTTTACAGTGGTTTACCATTATACTGTAAAGCCATGTTGAAAATTTCGATTCCTGCCTGAATGATTGTAACGCTTCCATAACAGTTATAAATATATCCTGTGTAATATCGAGTGCTTCGTCATAGTTGTTGAATTGATAATAAACATATTTAAACACCATATTCTGGTATTTTTGTACAATAAGAGAGAAAGCTTCCTTATCTCCTTCAATTACTCTGTTTATTATTTCTATATCATTTATAGGTGACATGATTGTCCTGTTATGGTTACAATATTTTTTTGTTATTTATTCAAAAACCGGCATAAAATTTTTTTAGACACACATTGAACTGCTGGATCGAATCCAGCTTTTATAATATGAGATAAACACTCATTTTTAGTTCCTCTCCGGAGGAGTTCAGAATTGTTTTCTATCATGTCATCGACCTGGATTAGTGTTCGTTAATATCGTCTTCTTCATCTTTCCCGAGAAGATCGCTGATCTCAAAATCGGGTCCCAGCTCTTTTACATAATGGTATTGCGCTATTATGGCGATAAGTTCCTCCCGTGCTTCAAGGGCTTCCTCTTCTGTGTCAAACCCTATTACTATCGGCTCTTGCATTCCTGACAGAAATACTTCAAATCCCGGTTTCCCCTCTTCGGAAACAGTACTCCCTACGGCAGTTACCTTGGGGACGACTATTGCAATGCTTCCGTAATCTACTATTGGCAACATTTTCTTCTCCACTTATGCCTTTTGTTGTAAAGCTGCTTTTTGATACTCTGAAATTCTTACCTTAAATGTGATTTACTACAGCCGTTATGATAAAATAATCAATATTAAAATCCGATAATACTTTTTTTATATCTTATGAGCATCTGCTGTTATTACCGTAAATAAAATGCATGAATGGATGAATTTTAGTATAATTTACACGAAAAGAACATTCATTATTATGCGGTTTAATAAAATATTACTATAAATATTTTTAAATATATAAATGCAATAAAAAAACGCCCCATCCGGGGCGTTTGTAAGGGCGAAAAATCTTTCGCCCTGCCGATCTTAGTAGAAATCATCTCCCGTGTGAGTATCTCCTGATAACTTCGCAAACTCCTTAAGAAGCTCTTTCTGTCTCGATGTTAATTTTTTCGGGACCTGAATATTTATCTTAACAAGCTGATCCCCTTTGCCGTAAGAGCCAAGATACGGAATTCCATTCCCTTTAAGACGGAAAACCTGGCCGTTTTCGGTACCTGGAGGTAATTTCATTTTAACCTTGTTGCCGTATATTGTAGGAACCTCAATCTCTCCGCCGAGACATACTATCGGGTATGAAACGTCGATTACGCTGAGTATATCGTTCCCATGTCTGTCGAAATTCGGATGCTTTTTAATATGAAGAACAACATAAAGATCTCCGGTAATTCCTTCATTCGGAGCCTGTTCGCCTTCACCTGATATTTTTAATCTCGATCCCGATTCAACACCTGCAGGGATCTTGACAGTTATTGTTCTCTTTTTCTTTGTAAGACCTGAGCCGTTACAGGTTTTACATGGTGATGTAACAATTTTCCCTTCACCGCGGCATCTTGGACATGTTTGTGTTATTGAGAAGAAGCCCTGTGTCTGTCTCACCTGTCCCATTCCGTTACATGTAGGACATACAGCCGGTTTAGTTTTAGTGGAAGAACCTGTTCCGCCGCATGCATCGCATGATTCACTTCTGGGAATCTCAATCTGTACTTCACTTCCCGATGCTGCTTCTTCAAGTGTAATTGTCATATCGTACTGGAGATCCGATCCGCGTCTTGCTTTCTGTGATCTGCCGCGGCCTCCTGAAGAGCCGAAAAATCCTTCAAATATATCACCAAGGTCAACATTTCCGAAAATATCTGAAAAATCGGAATACGCACCTCTGCCGAAATTATCAAATCCGCCAACACCTTCATGACCGAATTTATCATAAGATGCACGTTTTTTAGGGTCTCTAAGCACTTCATATGCTTCGGTAGCCTCTTTGAACATCTCTTCGGATTCTTTATTTCCTTTGTTCTTGTCAGGGTGATATTTCAGGGCAAGTTTTCTGTATGCCTGTTTTATCTCCTGGTCAGAAGCTGTCTTGATGACGCCAAGGACTTCGTAATAATCTCTTTTTGCCAATTTGATTCCCTCTCCTTTTCAGGCTGTTATGCCGCAGCCGTAATATTTCAGGCTGCGGCTACATTGTGCAAGGATTATTTATCCTCGTCAACTACTTCATAATCTGCGTCATAAACTTTATCTTTTCCTGCTGTGGAATCCGCTGCGTCATCTCCTGCAGGTGCTGCATTTTCTGCTCCGCCAGGCTGCTGAGCTGATGCATCCTGGTATATTCTCTGTGCAAACTGATGTGACGCCTGCTCCAGCTCGGTTTTTGCCAATCTGATAGCTTCCACGTTGCTTCCTTCCATTGCAGTTTTCAGCTTTGCAATTGCGGCATTTATTGTGTCTTTTTCGCCAGCTTCAATTTTAGCTTCATTATCTCTCATCATTTTTTCTATTGAATAAACAAGAGAGTCTGCTTCGTTTTTAGCTTCGATTACTTCTTTTACTTTTTTGTCCTCTTCTGCGTGAAGCTCGGCTTCTTTTACCATTTTTTCAATGTCAGCTTCTGAAAGACCGCTTGAAGATTCAATCTTAATTTTCTGTTCTTTTCCTGTTCCAAGATCTTTTGCGGAAACATGCACAATACCGTTTGCATCTATATCAAATGTAACTTCAATTTGCGGTATTCCTCTGGGTGCAGGTGGGATATCTGAAAGATCAAATCTACCAAGAGTCCTGTTCTGCGCTGCAAGTTCTCTCTCGCCCTGGAGTACATGGATTGAAACCGCAGGCTGGTTATCAGCAGCAGTAGAGAAAGTCTGGCTTTTTCTTGCAGGAATTGTTGTATTTCTTTCAATCAGTTTGGTCATAACTCCGCCGAGAGTTTCAATTCCCAGTGAGAGGGGAGTTACATCAAGAAGAAGTACGTCATGTACATCTCCCGCAAGAACTCCACCCTGAATAGCTGCACCGATTGCAACAACTTCATCGGGATTAACTCCCTTGTGAGGCTCTTTTGCGAATACTCTTTTTACAAGCTCCTGAACTGCAGGTATTCTTGTAGATCCTCCAACAAGGATAACTTCATCTATATCTCCAGCTGTAAGTCCTGCATCTTCAAGAGCTCTCATACATGGAATTTTTGTAGATTCCACCATGTCTTCTACAAGCTGCTCAAATTTAGATCTTGTAAGAGTTGTAACAAGGTGTTTAGGACCGTTCTGATCAGCTGTAAGGAACGGAATATTTATCTCTGTCTGCATTTTCCCTGAAAGTTCGATTTTTGCTTTTTCAGCAGATTCTTTCAATCTCTGAAGAGCCATTTTATCTTTAGAAACATCTATACCGGTCTGCTTTTTGAATTCTGCAATGAGCCACTCCATAATTCTCTGGTCAAAGTCGTCTCCACCAAGGTGTGTGTTACCGTTTGTAGATTTAACTTCAAAAACTCCATCGCCAAGCTCAAGTATAGATACGTCAAAAGTACCGCCGCCAAGGTCATATACGGCGATTTTTTCGTTATTTTTCCCTTTATCAAGTCCGTATGCCAGAGCTGCGGCAGTCGGCTCGTTTATAATTCGCTCCACTTCAAGTCCCGCGATTCTTCCGGCATCTTTAGTCGCCTGTCTCTGCGAGTCGTTAAAGTATGCAGGAACTGTTATTACAGCTTTTGTAACTGTCTCTCCTAGGAAATCCTCAGCAGTCTGCTTCATCTTCTGAAGTATTCTTGCGGAGATTTCAGGTGGTGTAAACTCGCCTGACACAGTGTTGATTGTAACTCCGCCCTTGCTGTCGTCCTTAACATTGTATGCAACCATGGAGATTTCGCCTGTTACTTCGTTGTATTTTCTTCCCATGAATCTTTTTACTGAACGTATTGTGTTTTCAGGATTTGTTATAATCTGGTTTTTCGCAATCTGCCCGACAAGTCTTTCACCTTTATCTGTATATGCAACAATCGAAGGTGTGGTTCTCTGTCCTTCGGCGTTCTGAATTACAACGGGTTCCCCACCTGACATTACAGATACACATGAATTTGTTGTTCCGAGATCTATTCCAATTATTTTACTCATAGTTGTTACTCCTTATAAATTATATTATTCTTTTATCATTTTTATATAAAAACTGCCTGACATTTTACTGATCAGCAGCATTTTCCGGTATTATCAGCGCATTCGGTTTTCTTCGGCGCCGGTTTTGAAACTCTTACTTTCGCACTCCTGATAAGGTGTTCTTCAAGTTTAAATCCTTTCTGGTAGACTTTTGTTACAGTCTCCTCTGCATGGTTCTCACTGTTTTCAATTTCAAGCGCTTCGTGAAAGTTGGGATTAAATGGTTTATTCTCCGATTCAATCTCTTCTATGCCGTATTTGCCTAAAATTTCTTCAATTCGTTTTGAAACCAGTTTTATTCCTTCTATAAATGAATCTTTTGCATCTGTGCTTTCCTTCTCTGCAAGATTATCAGATGCTTCAATGGCGCGATTTATATCGTCGTTTACATTGATGATATCAAAAGCGAAATCTTTTATAGCAAGCTTTCTGTAATCCTCCTGCAGCTTTGCAGTTCTTTTTCTGAAATTTTCAAAATCAGCCTGTCTTCTCTGAAGAAGATCTTTTAAAGTCTCTATCTCTTTATTCAGTCTGATGATCTCTTCGTCCTGATTTGATATTTCATTTTCAAGGCTTTTAACGTCTTCGCAGCCGTTCTCAGTTTCGTTTACGTTATTTTCAGCCCCGTTTTTATTCTCTTTGGCTGCTGTTGTTTCTTCGTTACTCATTTTACTTCTCCATCTCAAAATTACTGTTTATTCTTTTACTTTTTTTATTTAGACATCTTTGTCAGAAGTCCCGATACGGCCTTCCCTGTGTAGTCCACAAGGGGTACTACTTTCTCGTAATCCATTCGTGTCGGTCCGAATACTCCAATTGCTCCGACAGGTTTGTTTCCTATTTTATATGATGATGCTACAAGGCTGCATCCGGTAACCTTATCATTTTCAATCTCTTCGCCTATCATTATCCGGACACCGTCACTTTCGATCTGCGTTTCAAGGATGTTTTTAAGAATATTTTTTTCCTCGATAATATTTAGAAGACTGTTTAATCTTTTCTCCTCCACCATCTCCGGAATGCGGAGAAGGTTTTCGATACCATCTATATTGATTGTCGAATCGGTAGTTTCATTAAATGCTATCTGCGCTATGTCCAGAGCGAGTTCCCGGTTGGTTGATAATAGTTTGTCAAGCCGGAGATTCTCAAATATTCTCTCTTTTATGTCATAGAGCGAATATCCGCACAGTTCTCCTGTTAAAAATTTCGAGTACTCAAAGAGCTCGTCCTGGGTTACTCTTACGGAAATTGCAACTTTTCGTGTTAATATCATCCCTGTCCGTGTAATTGCGATTAAAAGGACTTCGCTGCTCTCAAGCTGTATCAGCTCAATTAGCTTCACAACTGTAAAATCCGGTTTGGGTGAGAGCATAACTCCGGCATAGTTTGATGTAAGAGAGAGCATCTTTGTCACAGATTCGAATATTTTATCCAGCTGAACCTCCCGCTGGAAAATTTTCTCATCGATGACCATTTCATGGAAATTGTAATTATCCAGAAGCGAATCTACATAGTATCTGTAGCCTTTATCTGTGGGGACCCGCCCTGATGACGTATGAGGCTGCATGAGGAAATTCATCCTCTCCAGGTCAAACATTATGTTTCTCATTGTAGCCGGCGAGAGAGAAAAGGAGTATTTCTGTACAAATGAACGCGATCCTACAGGTTTACCTGTGAGGATGTATTCATAAACGATAGCGTTGAGAATCGCAGATTCTCTTTCATCAAGTTTCCTATCCGGCTGCATTTCGTTTTTCAAGACATTACCTTTTTCATCTGTTTATTAGCACTCATTATCTATGAGTGCTAATAAACAATATAATATTTTATCTGTAATCGTCAAGGAAAAATTTAAACTTTTTTAGTAAGTTTTATCACTTTTTTGTTGGTGGTTTTATTTTGCTTTTTTCATCACTCTCTTTCTTCTTGTCTCCGGCTTCAAGAGTGAATTTTGCGGCATCTATGGTAGTCTTTAATTTATCAGCTTCGCTGCTCTCGCCAAGAGTAAAATGAATTTTACGTAAGGCTTCAAGTATTTCTATCGATTTTTTTAAATCCTCTCTCGATTTGGATGATAATTCATATTTTCCTCTATACTGTTTTGCAGCCTCTTCAAGGGCATCTTTTGCCATTCCAACGTGTTCATGTCTGTCACGGAAGTGGGGCATCCTCGGATCTCTGAATTTAAGAACGTCGGAAAAATTAATAAAATTTCTGATTATAACTGCAATTTTTGCCTGTAGTTCGACAAATAGCCATTTCCATTTCGAATCATCACCCATATTGTTTTTTAAATTGAAAAATGTTGTATCCACTCTGATCAGAAAATCCAGTATCTGCCGCGGATTTAACTTCTCCAGTTTCTGAAGATACTCTTCATTCTCCTTGAGGGAATCCCTTTCAACCTCATCTCCAACTGTCTCTTTAAGCAGCAGGAGGACTTTGGAGAAATTTGATTTTGCCATATCAAGACTTTTGTTGTTTTTTATTCCCAGCATCGCTACTGAGAGATCATTCATTTTCATGTATAATTCAATTGTGCTCAGCAGGTATGTGGCAATCTCAAGATTATAATATGGTTCAAGGTTTGGTTTGCTTTTCTTCTTCTGGAAGAGATCTCTTACTTTCTTTTCGAGTTCGTCAGATTGATGTTTTACAGCTTTTATGTCGTCATTGTAGGCTGCTTTCTGTACTTTTGATATAGCCATTTTTAATTACTCCCGAAAGATATCTTTCTCTACATTAAATCAGTAATAACTCCTTATTTTTTTAATTAAAATCGCTCTATTCTCCCCGCCGCCAAAGGCGGCGGGGAGATAAAATCTTTTCTTATACTCAAAAAAATATGTTAAGGAATTAACTCTGATATTAAATATAACTGAATTATTCTTATCTTTTTTCAACATTATTTTATTATGTGTCTGTTTTTTTATCTATTATTTATTTTATAGATTATAGGGCAGTCCCAATAACTCAATATTTACAGGGTATAAGGGGCGGTAGCCCCTTTGTAAGCCCCGCAGGGCTCCCTGCGATCCCGAAAACGGAGTTTTTGGGATCGCCCTATAGATAAAAAAATCTATTGCCATTGAAGCTTTAATCTTAATGTATGTTTATTAAGGGGGGGTGTGGAAACTCTGTTTCTGCACCCGCTATAAGTCACTATTATTTTCTTGACTTTTTAACTTGCGGAAAATTTCAATAAAAGAGTTTATATTGAAAAGTATGTAATAAAACAGTAGTTATTCCTAAATATAATTATATATCCCCGCCGCCTTCGGCAGCGGGGATAATAGAGTTTTTTTTACTTTAGAAAAGTTAAGGAATAAATACTGGTAATATAATGTAAAACATTAATCAGATGTAATAGAGATAAATATAAAAAAGGTTTTATGAATATAAAGAATGCAATAATAACAGCAGTAAGATCTCTCCGGAGAAATAAGTTAAGATCTTTTCTTACAAGTATAGGTATAATTATAGGCGTATCATCTGTGATTATAATGATTGGTCTCGGCAGCAGTGCAAGGGTGGAGGTTAAGGATAAAGTAACAAATTTCGGTGAGAACGGAATATCAATTGAGGTTAAACGGGGCGGTAAAAAAATTACGTTTAACGATATTGTTACTATGAAAAATGAAATTTATGAAATTGATAAAATAAGTCCGGTATGTTATATCTCGGAGACTAAGGGATTGGTCAAATATAAAGATAATGCCACTAATTCAAAGTTATATGGTGCGACTAATGATTTTATCTCTATAAAAGGACGTAGTATTATAAACGGCAGATCTTTTACGGATGAAGATATTAATTCTTATTCAAAAGTTGCAATCATAGGATTAACTGTAAAGGAAATGCTTTTTGAAAACCGTGACCCCATTGGTGAGCAGATAGTTTATAACGGGGTTCCTCTTCAGGTTATAGGTGTTCTTAATCGTGCCGGAATAGCTTTTTCGGGGAATGATTTTGATAATGAAATAATAGTACCTCATACAACTGCAAATGTCAGATTTTTTGCACTGAGAGATTTTTATTCAGATGTTCTATTGTCTACAAAAGAAGAGAATATGCTTGAAGATGCTGAAAAAAAAATTACCAAATATCTCAGGACTGTTCATAACCTGGGGGCTGGTGTAGAGGATGATTTCCTGGCTAAAACAAGTAAAGAGAAATTAAAAATGACCGAGGATATTACCAGAGCTCTTTCGTTTCTTCTGGCGGGTATTGCTTCGATCTCACTCTTCGTCGGCGGCGTGGGTATTATGAATATTATGCTTGTTTCTGTAACCGAACGGACCCGTGAAATAGGAATAAGAATGGCTATCGGCGCAAAGAGGAAAGATGTTCTCTTTCAGTTTTTAATTGAAGCTGTGACTCTTACATCAGCAGGCGGTGCTATCGGAATAATGCTTGGACTTATTGTGTATCTGATTATTGTAATTGTATTGAAGTGGGTATTTGTCTTTTCTCTGATTTCGGTATTGTTGTCTTTTATTTTTTCCACTGCTGTAGGTGTATTTTTCGGATATTATCCGGCCAGAAAAGCATCAAATCTTAAACCTATTGACGCATTGAAATTTGAATAAAATTTCAATTTTTTTCCTGTAAAAAATCTAAAACATTTATATAATAAAAAAATATACATATCCCCTCCGCCGAAGGCGGCGGGGATAATAGATTGGTTCAATCAGCTTTTCTCCATCTGAATAGTATTGATCCCAAAGTAAGAAATAAAACAGACATCGATGCGAGTACAATTACATGATAGCGTATGTCATAAAGTGACGCACCGTCGTTCATTATTTTACGTACTCCGGCCGTAAGATGCGTAAGCGGGAAAATTTCTGCAGCATTTTTAATCCATGGCCGTGCTCCCTCAAGTGAGAACCATACTTCGGAAAGAAGCATCATCGGCCATGATAAAAGATTCAGCGCTCCGCCGGCAAACTCCTCACTGCTGCTCCGCGAGGCAATTATCAGTGCCAGTGAAATCATGCTGAATCCCCCGAGTGAGAAGATGAGTATCAGTGATAAATATGATCCCCTATTTTCAAAACCGTAGATCAATGCACATCCGGTATACACAACAGAGGTTGTGATAAACAATACAAACATTCGTGACATTATGTGTGCCGTTAAAAATTCAAATGGAGTCAGAGGCGTGACGCTGAGTCTTTTCAGGGCGCCATGTCTCCGGTCGCGTACAACAGCGTAACCGACACCGAACAGTGCGCTGAACATCATATTCATCCCCAGAACCCCCGGGAAGAGCCATTCAATATATGGTATTTCTCTCCCTTCAACGCTACCTGAAATAAACGATCCCTTATCAGTGTTATAGCTTCCGGCTTGAAGAATTTTTTCAGCAAGATAACTTTTAGGAGATGATTCGCTCTTCCAGTAAACTCCATGCTCCGGATCAATCAGCATGTCAATTCTATGGTGTCCCAGTTTGTCTTTCCCCGATTCAATACTATCCATCGGGAGAAATTCTATGAATCTGGAATCTCTGAAGTTCTTATATTGAGCAGATATCTCTTTCTTTATACTGTTTCCGTTGCCGGTTACTCCAATTTTGTATTCAGTTTTTTCGTTCTGGTTGAATATAAGACTGAATCCGATTATAATAAAAAACGGGAAGATAATATTCCATCCGAAACCGGATCTGTCCCTGTAAAACTCTCTGTTTCTTGAAAGAAAAATTATCCATATCCTTTTAAACATTAATGATTCCTTTTCCTGTCTGTGTTATGCCCTGAGTGCATGCCCTGTGAGTTTTATGAAAACATCTTCAAGGTTCGGAGTCCTTACTGTCATGTTGGACAGATCCGCTCCGGCATGGGCGAGATTCTGTATGCATTCATTCAAAGATGTTGTATGGATTTCTATTGTATCTTCAATTCTGTAAACGCTGCACGAAACAGCTTCTATGACTTTTTCCGGCGTATCTGTTCTGATTGAGATAGTCGCACCCTCGCCATGTCGTGCCAGTAAATTATCAGGAGAATCTTTATCTATGATTTTTCCGTAATCCATGATTGCTATGGTGTCACAGAGTTTTTCAGCTTCTTCCATATAATGCGTTGTAAGTATTATTGTTCTGCCCGATTCCTTGATTCCGTTTACTATATCCCAGAGATGTCTTCTCGCCTGAGGATCGAGCCCTGTTGTCGGCTCATCAAGTATTATAAGCTCCGGATCGTTTGTAAGCGCTATCGCAAGGAGGAGCCGCTGTTTCTGTCCGCCCGAGATTTTTCTATTGTCGCGGTCAAGGATCTCTGTCAGATGGCATACATCTACAATCCAGTCGAGCTTTGCTTTTCTTGTATAGAGAGTTCTGAACGCTTTGAGGGTTTCAAACACAGTAAGGTATTGCGGAAGTTCAGTATTCTGAAATTGAATTCCCACTTCCTCTTTGAAAGTTTTTCCTCTTTTTTCGTTCCGGTAAAGAATTGTACCTGAGTCGGGTTTAAGTATACCTTCTATCATTTCAATAGTAGTTGTTTTACCGGCACCGTTCGGACCGAGGAGTCCGAAACAGATTCCAGGTTCAATACGAAATGATATTCCATCCACGGCCTTAACACCGGGGAAGGATTTTTTCAGATCAATAACTTCAAGTATCGGGGTCATTTTTTAATACGGCTTATAAGCCAGAGGAGAAGAAGCGCACCTGCAAGAGCCGATATTATCTGAGCGACAATGCCGTACATTCTAAATCCGATAAGATTGAACAGAAATCCGCCGATGAAAGCGCCGCATATACCAAGAAGAAGATTTCCTATGAATCCGAATCCTCTCCCTTTCCATATTAAGCCCGAGAGATATCCCGCGGATACTCCTACTATAACTGTTATTATTAAACTTTTCATCCTGCACCTTCCTTCTGAAATTTTTTATTGAATAATAGATCAAATTTATCCGTTGAGTTTCTGCTTTCTGTAATGGCTTGGTGAATCTCCTGTAATTTTTGAAAATACAGTACAGAATGTTGTATTGGAGTTGAATCCTACTGCAATGCCAATGGAGAGTATTGATCTTTGAGGTTCTTCGATAAGAATGGTTTTAGCTTCGGCAATGCGGTATTCATTTACGAAAGTGTTGAAATTCTTTTTTATCTTTTCATTTAAAATCTCAGACAGCTGGTGGGGGCTTATTCCCAGTTCTCCGGCCAGATCACGTAGAGATAGATCTTCGTCGGCAAAAACTTTTTCATCACGCATAAGCTCATGGAGACGTGTGCATATGACATTGACGTCGAGCCCTGTGATTCGCGATTTTTCATAGTTGGCCTTTCTTGTTTCACTTCTTAGAAGACGATGATAATCGGGGTGACGCTGTGTTACAAGATAAACATATATAGTGAAAACATTGGCGATGAGCAGAGATACAATTACCATGTCGAGAGAAAAAATATAGCCGGCCAGGCACATAATGTTGGAAACAACTATCGAAAGCGCCGAGAGATAACCCATTCTTGCTGGTTTGGAAATCCTGTTACTGCTGTCGCGTCTCCATACCGGGAGCATCTGAATAAGAACAGGCGTCATCAGCAGAGAGACATAAAGATTTGGTATAATTGCGGTAATATAAGTAATTTTAAAATAAAGAGGGAGATTCACAAATTTTTCGCTCATTATCGGGAGTGCCGGATAGTATCTGGAAATCTCATCGTGCCCCGAAAACGGGAAGTAGAGAAAAATACCGAGTGATATTATAGAGGGAATTATTAAAAAAATGTGATGCTTTCCCAGTTTGAAAGTACTTGCAAGAACCCATCTGTATCTTAAAACCATTATAGGCGGTATAATATAGATCAGGGGAACCGGAATAAACGTGAGATACCAGGCATATTTCCAGTTGTTGATCAGATCTGTGCTGAAAAGTGCAATCTGAAACATCCAGACAGACATTCCAAAGAATGAGAGAGCAAAAAGATAATCGATAAGATCCTTTTTTGCCTGAACCATCAGACCAATTGATATAATAAGAGCAAAAGCCGGCCCGAAAAACATGATAAAATATAAAATCGTATGTGACATAAATTATTCACCGGTTTTTTTTTAAGACTATAAACACAGTATATCGCTGTCAATCATTAACTAATAATTGTCTGAATCAGGATTTTCTTAATTTACAGATTTTTAGGATTACAGGTAGTGATCTTTTATTATATCCTGAAAATTATTTTATCCTTAAATCCTAATCCAGATTAATTTAACAAAGTTGAAAACTTTCAGAATTATAATTAATGAAATTTTAAGATTTTATAATTTATAAATCGGCAAGACAGTTTTATTTTAATGTGGTTTAATCCATCCAGACGGTTTTAATAATGTGTTTTATATTGGAGGATTTTTTAATGAATAAAATCAGTAATGTCAATTATGAAAAAGAGTTTCAGGATTTTCTGGCGAAAGATGATCATCTTGGTAAAATGGTTCACAAGCGTGCTGAAAAATACGGGAACAAAAAGGTTGCAGTTCGACATAAGGCTTTTGGCGAGTGGGAGGAGTTCAGCTGGGCAAAATTTGCTGATCTTATAGATTCATGCGCTATGGGACTTCTTGAGTATGGAGTTAAAGAGAGAGAATTTGTAGGTATTTTTTCAAATAACAGAGTTGAGTTAGCAGTTGCGGACTTCGGATGTTTTTCAATCAGGGCATGTTCAGTTCCGATCTATCAGTCAAACTCAGCAGAGGAATTGAAATATATAGTAAATGACTGCGGAATCAGAATTCTCTTCGTAGAAAAACAGGAGCATTATGATAAAGCAGTAGCTATTCTCAAAGATACAAAAATCGAAAAACTGATAGTTATCGATCATAGAATAAATTATGATAAAAATAACAGTAAAGTAATCCTGTATAAAGATTTTATTGAGATGGGTAAAAAATCATCAAAAAGGGGTGAACTCGAAAAGAAACTTGCTGCTTCTACAAGCGAAGATCTTTCAACTCTCATATATACATCGGGAACAACAGGCGAGCCTAAAGGTGTAATGCTTACTCATAAAAACTGGCTTGCGATGCTTTTTGCAACAGGATATTATATTCCAATTGTTGAATCAGATGTAAACCTTGCATTCCTCCCTCTTGCACACGTTTTTGAAAGAGCATGGAGTTACTTTATTCTATGCTGCAACGCGCGTGTTGATTACTGTCACGAAGCTAAACCTGAAGTTCTCCTTCAGTTCCTCCTTGAGTCTAAGCCGCATTATATGTGCAGTGTTCCAAGACTCTGGGAAAAGGTTTACGGAAAAGTTATGGATGGAGTAAGTCAGGCTCCTGAGAAAAAACAGAAGCTTTTTAACTGGGCAATCAATACAGGTAAAGAAGTTGCATATCTCAAAAAAGATATGAAGCCGATCCCTTTCGGATTGAAATTTAAATTTAAAATTGCAGATACTCTTGTACTTAAAAAAGTAAGAAATCTCTTCGGCGGAAGAAACAAGGTTTACAACTGCGGAGGTTCAGCATTCTCAGGTGAGATTGGCGAATTCTTCTTCAGCTGCGGAGTTCTCCTTCTTCAGGGATATGGTATGACAGAATGTTTCGTAATAAGCGTATCAAATCCTCAGCGTAATAAATTTGGAACATGCGGACCTGTTGTTCCACTTATGGAAGTTAGAATATCTCCAGAGGGGGAAATTCAGGCAAAAAGCCCGAGTCAGACTCCCGGCTACTGGAATAAGCCTCAGCTCACAAAGGATCTTTTCACAGAGGACGGATGGGTGAGAACCGGCGATATCGGTCATATAGATGAAGACGGTTATGTCGTTATTACAGACAGACTAAAGGATATGTTTAAAACTTCAGGCGGTAAATATATTGCTCCGCAGCAGATTGAGGGACTTCTTAAAGAGGATATATTTTTTGAGCAGGCTGCAGCAATTGGTGATGGACTTAAATATGTGTCAGCTCTTGTTGTTCCTAACTTTATTCAGCTTGAAGCATACTGCGAAAAGAATGGAATAACATTCTCTTCAAGAGAAGAGCTTATAAAGAAGCCAGAAATCATTCAGCTTTACAGAGATAAAATAAATGCAAGAACAGCGGCTCTGGGTCAGGTTGAGCAGGTTAAAAAGTTTACTCTTCTCGCAAATGAGTTTGCACAGGAGACTGGTGAACTTACGCCGACATTTAAGCTTAAGAGAAAAGTTGTTTCTGCCAAGTTTAAAGATGTAATTGATTCTATGTACAAAGAATAGTATATTCCGCACCACGATCGCTGGATTAGTACTCATAAACTGGTGACAAAATTGCTTTCCGCCGCGTCTAAGACGCGGCGGAGATAAAATTCCATCGGTTTATGAAAAACTAAGTCGTTGGCAAAGCAAAAACTGGCTGTATTGTTTAATCCGTTGAACAGAAAAAGTTTTTTTTGAAGTCCCCTTCCTGGGGATTTAGGGGGCTTAGCTAGAGGGCTTGTCTGGTAGCAACAGCTGTTGATATAAGAAATAAGTTGAGATTTAAAAGCATGAGCAGTTATTTAGAAATATAAAGATTCTGCAGTGGGGCGGCGTTTGATAACGTCGCCCTTCCTGTTTAAAAAGGTTTAATTATATCTTTAATCTTTCCGCTCGACACCGCTTCCATAAACTCCGCGCCGACAATGGAGCTTTTAGTTATAACTTCGTTCCAGTATTTGAGCCTCTCATCATCCCGCCCGAAAAATGTTGTAAAATCAGTTCTGTCGGGAATCTTTCCCATGGGCAGACTTGCGATAAACTTTCTTGAAGGCGCGACAAGAACTGTATTCGAGAAAAACTCTTTGTCGGGCTTTCTCCACGTAAGAGATTTATCCAGCCATCCCGGAATTACCCTGCTGCTGAAATGCGGAAAGAGTACAATCCCGTCTTTTACTCCAAAATCTAAATTTATATGATAATCTGTAAGCCCGCCATCCCGATAAGTCCCGTTTGGCGCGCCTGGAATATTTTTTATCCCTTCCATCACAAACGGAATAGAACCAGAAGAGAGAAGTGCCTGTTTGAAATTGGCTTTATTAAGTTTGACTCTGTTTGCATTTTTAAAAGAGTCAGCAAATGGGGGAGTGTGACCTGATTCATGAAAAAGTGTCCTTGTGTAAATTTTCAGAAGAAGTTTTCTGCTTATAAGATTAATCAGCATTGCCGGAAAAAAAGATAGTGCAAGGGCTGTATTGCTTTCTATAGAAGAGATCCCTCTGCATTGAGCGGATATAATGTTAAGATTAAATTTAGAACTGTTCAGAATAAAATCAATATTTTCCTCTTTAAGAAAATCATTTAAAATCCGCATACTTTCATCAGTTACTTCTTTTCTTGTCGGCTTACTCGAGTAGTGTTGTTTAAGATAAGATTCAGTAAAAATATCAAGAGTTTTAATCGGGTCTTTGCTCGCAAATGCAGCGCCTCGCCATGAGCCGATTGAAGATCCGATGAAGAAGAGAGGATCGGTTCTTTTCTTAAACCATGTATTTAAAATAGCCTTATCGAGTCCGTTGAGAACCAGAAATTTCGGTCCGCCGGAAGCACCGACGATCACTTTTATGTCATTCTCATTCAGACCTTTATCTCGGATAATCTCAGCAGCTTTTTCTCCGGCAAAAATTTCGATGTTGTCGAACATTATATCTATCCTCAACTTGTGTTATTTATAATTATTACGGATGTTCAGGAAAATCAATTTCAATAAAATTATTCTTAATTTAGAGGATTAAATATCTGAATATTCATATCGGGCGCTTTTTTTATAATTTGTGTATCCGATGAAATCAGTGTTGCGTTTTCTCGGAGTGCAGTTGCAGCAATTATTGAATCAGGAAGTTTTAATCCAAAAATTTTCCGTATATCTACAGTTTTATTTATTAAATCATCATCAATTAAAATCATGCTGCAATTATCTAATATCTTGTTTATATTTTTCTCTTCTTCAGGTGCTGAATTGTGAGATAAAAGTTCAATTTTTGTAATAAAAGAAATGATGATGTTGTCCTCATCAGTTATAGGTAATGGTTTTGATTTTCCTTTTAAAAGGTAAATCAGAGCATTGGTATCGAATAAATAATTCATCTATCTATCCCATTCTGACCGGATTTTTCTCTGAAATTCCATCCCGTCCGGTAACTCAGGGCAGCATCCTTGTAATTCGTTTAATAATTCCAGATTTGTTTTCTTTTTTTTATCATCTTTAATATCCGGAAGTATTATAATCTCCACACTCCTGCCTTTGAATTGATTTAACTCCGGCAGTCTGTCCGAAGTGATTGTTTTTATAATTCTGCATGCTTCCATAATATCCTCTTTGTTTTCTGCATAATTTAAGTATTTATAAACTTCGTTATCGGGTTTTCACATAATTCATTTAAAATACTATTTTGCAACAGGCTTATACAATTATAATACAGGCTGTGTTTAATTTCAATTAGAATATGAATCAGATAAAGCGTGAATCCGAAAATCCTAATCCGGACCAATAAAAAAACCTTGACAATGACCCCCGTTTAAAAATATTGATTCAGTATTCAGCAGAATATATACGGGGTGATTAGCTCAGTTGGTTAGAGCGCCTGCTCGACATGCAGGAGGTCACTGGTTCGAATCCAGTATCACCCAGAGTTTCCTTCGTCTTTCGTTTTGAAATATGTGATCCTGCAGAAAAAGCAAATTAACACCTGGAGACAATCAATTGAGCAATATAACAATTACATTACCCGATAAAAGTAAAAGAGAAGTTGAAAAAGGTACTACTTTATATGATTTTACCGGACAGATCGGTAAAGGACTTCAGAAAGCCGCTCTGGCTGCAGAGATTGACGGTATAGCAGTAGATCTTACAACTCCCGTTAATGCAGATTGTGAAGTTAATATCGTAACCTTCGATTCTGAAAAGGGCAAGGATATCTTCTGGCATTCTGCGTCACACCTTATGGCTCAAGCTGTAAAAAGACTTTATCCAGACGCAAAATTTGCAATAGGACCATCTATTGAAAACGGTTTCTATTACGATATAGATATGAAGAAATCTCTCACACCTGAAGATCTCGTCTCAATCGAAGCCGAAATGGCTAAGATTGTTGAAGAGAAACTGGAAGTGAAAAGAGAGGAGATGACCCGCAGTGAAGCTCTTGAATACTTCGGTAAGCTAAATGAGATATATAAAACTGAACTTATAGAGGCGTTACCTGAAGGCAACGTTTCGCTATATCGTCAGGGCGATTTTGCTGATCTCTGCCGCGGGCCTCACGTAATGAATACAGAAGCATTAAAAGCATTTAAACTTCTCTCTATCGCCGGAGCTTACTGGCGCGGTGACGAGAAGAACAAAATGCTTCAGCGAATATACGGGATTGCATTCCCCGATCCGAAGGCTCTTGCAAAACATCTCGAATTTCTCGAGGAAGTGAAGAAGAGAGACCACCGTAAGCTCGGCAAGGAACTTGATCTTTTCAGTACTCATGAAGATGTGGGCGGGGGACTTGTTTACTGGCATCCAAATGGTGCAAGGCTCAGAAACCTTCTCGAAGACTGGTGGAGAAAAGAACATTTCAAAAACGGTTACGAGATTCTTTACACGCCTCATATCGGGCGCGCTCATTTATGGGAAACATCGGGTCACCTGGGCTTTTACAAGCAGAACATGTATTCTCCAATGGTCATTGATGATCAGGATTACTATCTCAAACCGATGAACTGTCCGTTCCATATAAAGATATACCAGACCAGTCTTCATTCATATAGAGATCTCCCTTTAAGATGGGCAGAGCTTGGAACAGTTTACAGGTACGAAAAATCCGGTGTTCTCCACGGGCTACTCCGTGTTCGTGGATTTACCCAGGATGACGCACATATCTTCTGTACACCTGAACAGATCGAGTCTGAAGTCAGTGAAGTATTGAGATTTTCACTATGGATGTGGAAGACTCTCGGCTTTACAGATATAAAGGCTTACCTTGCCACAAAGCCTGAAGGGAGCGTAGGTGAAGCATCGCGCTGGGATACAGCTCAGGAATCTCTCAAAAAAGCAATTGAAGGTGAAAACCTCAAGGTTGAGATGGACGAAGGGGGCGGAGCATTCTATGGTCCTAAAATCGACCTTAAAGTCCGTGACGCAATCGGCCGTGAGTGGCAGATGACTACAATCCAGTTTGACTTCAATATGCCTGAAAGATTTGACATGCATTATATAGGAGAAGACGGACAGAAACATCGTCCATACATGGTTCACCGTGCTCTTCTCGGTTCAATAGAGAGGTTTACCGGAATTCTCATCGAGCATTATGCAGGTAAATTTCCCGCATGGATTGCTCCGGTACAGGCAATTCTGATCAATGTATCTGAAGAGCAGACACCGTTTGTAAATAAAGTAAAAGCAGATATGATAGATATGGAGCTCCGTCCTCATACCGATCTTCGTAACGAATCTATGGGATATAAAATACGGGAAGCCGTATCACAGAAAGCGCCATACGTCTGCGTTTTCGGAAAAAATGAAGTTGAAAACGGTTCAGTTTCCGTAAGAAAAAGAGGCGAGAAAGATTCAGTAACCATGAAACTCGAAGAGTTTTATACATTATTGAAAGAGGATATCGCACAAAAACGCGCGTAGGGGCGAAAGATTTTTCGCCCCAACAGCGAAACCCGAAAACGGGCCGAAATAACGGAATTTAGAGTACGGGCGAAAGATTTTTCGCCCCAACAATATCACGGGCGAAAGATATTTCGCCCCGACAACGCATTTACCGAAAAAATATCTAATAAAATGAATTTTTTATTGATTTTAATAGCCCTGTTCAGTCATCCTGACGGTAAAGATATTTGCCGGGGGTACGACAATTTTGCAGAATAAAGGTAAGGGATCCAATAAGGATAAATTTGACAAGTTCAGGATTAACGAAGAGATAATCGCTGAGAATGTCAGACTGGTAGGTGAAGAGGGCGAGCCTGTTGTAATAGCTTTAAGTGCGGCTCTTGCGATCGCCAGAGAGAAAAGTTTAGATCTTGTTGAGATTACCGCAAACCAGGAACTTCCGGTTGTAAGAATCATCGATTACAGTAAGTTCAAATTTGATCAGATCAAAAAGGCCAAAGAAGCCAAGAAAAAGCAGAAGATCGTTCACATCAAAGAGATTAAGATGAGACCTGCTATTGATGATAACGACTTTACACATAAAGTTAACAGAGCAAAAGATTTTCTTGAAAAGGGCGACAAGGTAAAGTTTACATTGATGTTCAGAGGGAGAGAGATGGTTCACCCTGAACTCGGTTTTGAAGTAATGGAAAAGGTTCAGGAAGTACTGAAAGATATAGGTACAATTGAGAAAAGACCAATCCAGGAAGGAAGAAATATTACAATGTACATGACGCCTGTATCGAAGTAAAGAGAAGCTGTAATATAGATATACAAAATTGTAATTATGAAAAAGAAGGGGTAACGATATGCCTAAGATGAAAACAAACAGCGGCGCTAAGAAGAGATTTTCAATAACAAAAAACGGGAAGGTTAAATGCGCTAAGGCTTTTGCCAGTCATCTTCTTGAGAAAAAGTCTCCAAAACAGAAAAGAGGCTTAAGAGGTACAACAGTAGCATCAGATGTGGAAGTAGCAAAAGTAAAAAGACTGCTCCCATACGCATAATAGTGACAATACGCTTAACAATAACAATTTCCAGTAATTAAAGAAGAGGGTTAAAATGGCTAGAGCAACAACAGGAAGAGTCCATCAGAAAAGAAAAAGAAGAGTCCTGAAAGATGTAAAAGGATATAGAGGCGCAAGAAGTAAACTTTTCAGAACTGCTAAAGATGCAAGAAGAAGAGCATTACAGAATTCATATATACACAGAAGATTGAAGAAAAGAGATTTCCGTTCACTCTGGATTATGAGAATAAATGCAGCTGCCCGTGCTTGTGGTATGTCATACAGCAGATTGATTGGTGCATTGAAAGTTAATAACGTTGATATTAACAGAAAAATGCTCGCTGAAATTGCTGTAAGAGATATGGACGCGTTCAGAAAAATTGTTGAAAATGTAAAAAAGGTCGCATAATATAACTCAGATTTTAAATGAAAAATTTTATATTTATAATAAACAGCACCATACTTCTGGTGCTGTTTTGTTTTTCAGACTTATTTTCAATCCCGCTTACACGTACCTGTTATACTCTCCCCGAAGAAAAAATTGATTTAGCCTTTAATCAGGAGCTGATTTATATTAATAACATGAATCGTCTGGATAATTTTGAATTTAATTTTGGATTAACCGGAGACACATCCTTCGGATTCGATTTTACTATGATTCATTATGACTATTCAGATGCGGGGAGAGGTGTACCTGGAGATATTTTATTCAACTTATGGCATTTTGTCGGAGATTATTTTGATGGAGCAGTCAGTACTGGAATAAGTTTTGTCGTCAGAATTCCCACAGGACCGGATGCGTATTTAGAAGAGAGAGTCAGAAATCTATCCTATGGTCATGATGAAATTATTCTATCTCCAGTTTTTTCATTTTCCCTCTCGGATCATGAGGATTTATCATTTAATCTGAGTTATATATTCAGGGAGGGGAGAAACGGGGATATTTACAGCGGTTTTAATGTGAATCCTTTTGAACGCGAATTTTACAAGTCATTGCTGGGGCTGAATCCGTTCTATGAAGATGCTTTTCTCGAAGGGGAGAATCTTAAAAATGATTATTCTTCGGCATCTGCAGCTATAATGACGTCCAGGCTGAAACCATGGATCTTTTTCATCGGGATTTATTATTCATCGGGATTTTACAATAAAGCCGGTTACACTGATAGTATAAATATAGAAGGGGATGGAGTTAATCCTCTTCTTCTGTCCGGGGGGATTAAATACCTCTTCTCTGAATCTTTTTTTATCCAGATTTCAGATACTGCAGCCTTATTGCAGTACAACGGATATTTTAAAAATAGAGTTGAATTGAGCCTTAATGTATTTTTTTAAATTATAATACTTTCCCCATTCTGCTTGACGTATTCCGCATTTTAAGTATATTATACCAGAGAGTTTATATTTTAATTTCAACGTGTATGATTGTAATTTAATCTCCAGAGGGAGTTTATTACAATGTTGATTAAGTATTTAATTATGTTTTTTTAAGGTTATGAAGAGAGAGTTTTTGTAACCGCACGAAGTATTAATATTTCAATGTTAATGACTTTTGATCTTTATTCCGATATAAATTATAGAGATTACTATTTCAAAGAAATTATAATAAATTCATATTGAATTTTGCTGATTTAAATTGATGGAAATAACCGGAGGTAATATATGATTACAATGCAGCAGCTTGAAGAACTCGAAAGCAGGGTGATAAAAGCATTACATCTCATTGGCGAGTTGAGAACCGAAAATTCTAAACTGGAAAATGACAATGAATCTCTAAAGGGTGAGGTTGAAGAGGTAAAACTTACGCTGGAAGAGAAAGAGAACGAAGTAGAAAAGATCAAGAAAGAACTCGACGCCACTGCTTCTGAACTTCGCGAGTTGAATGAAAAAGAGGAGATCCTTGAAAAGAAAATTATCGGCCTTCTTGGTAAACTCGATATTCTTCAGGGTGGAATATCAATTCAGCAGTATTCAGGAGAGTCTACAGCAGCTGTAAAAGAAGCTCCGTCAAAACCGGTTAGTGTTGTAAAAGAAGATGATAGTGATCTCATTATCGAATCAGATAGCGATATGATTATTATTGAAGATAGGGTTGAAACTGAGGAGATTGATGAGGAGCTCAAGGTTGAGAATGTTGACTCTACAGAATCAGCGGTAATTGAAGATGATGATGATATAATAATAATCGATGATGAAGAAGAGATACAGGATAAAAAACAATCCGGAGGTAAATCTTTTGATTCTGAAGACGATGAAATTATTCTTCTTGATGATGAAGATGAAATCATAATTGAAGATGTGGATAGCAGCGATATTATTATTGATGATGATGACGATATTGTAAAACCTTCGAAAAAAGCGGCTGCTGCTGATGAAGATGACGATATTATTATAATTGAAGATGATGAAAAATAATACAGGTGAATCATGGAATCAGGTAAGGTAAAAGTAACAATTCTGGGGCAGACGTATAATATAAAAGGGGATACATCCCCTGAATATATTATACAGCTTGCTGATTATGTTAATCAGAAAATTGAAGAGATCGGGAATAATGTTCCCGGGGGTAATCCTCTTCAATTGGCCATACTTGCCTCATTGAATATTGCAGATGAATATTTTCAGGTAAATAAAATCAGCAATGGTATTGAAGGTGCAATTGAAGATAAAACCAGGGAACTTATCTCTCTTCTTGATGAAGGTTTGATCGGAGATATTTTTTCCGGATCGGGTGAATTCCGTTCACTACCGTAGATTGCTTCATCTTAGTGTAAAGGTTTGGATTTTAGGGTCTTAAACAGCTTTATGTTATTCGTTTTATCTATTATTGCCATGTAAAAGTGCATTTTTCAGTAACACCCGGATTCTCCTCATATAAACGCTGTTTAACTATATGTTTGACGGCGTATTTTAATAAAAAGTATCTGATAGTAATTATTTTAATTGAATTATTATTTAGTTATTTTATATATATTATCTTGACCTCATTTTGCTTTATTTGCTTATAATCCGTATATTGTGTATAAGCATAGAGCTGAATAGATTTGATTTTACAGGTAAGTTAAATGGATATTAATAAGTTTTTAAAATCGACAAAAGGTGACGGTGCGGTAAATTCCGATTCAGGTGTGGAAGATTCTCTAGATAGTGAAGTTGTACAGCTTGTCAGCTTTATGCTTGATGAAGTTGAATATGGTGTTGATATTCTTTCTGTTCATGAAATACTCAGATATCCTGAAATGACACGGCTTCCAAATACTCCTAAATTTATAAAAGGAGTTATAAACCTAAGAGGTAATGTTCTTCCTGTTGTCGATGTAAGACTTAGATTCGGATTTCCTAAAGGGAGTATTACTGACCTTACACGGATAATAGTTGTTGAAACGGGTGGTAAACAGGTGGGTCTGCTTGTAGATAATGTTTACCAGGTTGTAAGGATTCCTGTTGCTAATGTTGATCCGCCATCCGAACTTATGACAGGAGTATCAGAGGAATTTATATCTGGTATCGGACGGCTTAAAGATAGGCTTATTGTTCTGCTTAACATGTCTCATATAATTTTTCTTGAAGAGAAAGATATGGCAAAAGAGTCATTATCTTTTTATTCAGACAATCAATAAATGATGGGGTAAATTACTATGTCCTTTTCCCTCGGTGAATATCAGGATATTTTTTTAGAAGAAGCTGATGAATTACTTCAGGAGCTTAACAAGAACCTTTTGGAACTGGAAAGGAATCCTGATGACGAAGAGATAATTAATAATATCTTCAGAGCTGCGCATTCACTGAAGAGTTCAGCCGCATTTGTGGGACTGAATGACCTGAGTGATCTTGCTCATAGAATGGAGAATCTTCTCCAGGGTATCCGGGATAAAACCAATACAATTACTTCTGAAGTTGTTGATGTTATATTTAAATGCTTTGATACAATTAGCGAGGTAATTGAGCTGGTTGCATCTGGTGTTGAGCCAAATCAGAATCTGCGCCCTCTGATTGACCGGATCAATAACGTTAATGATAACTCAAAGGTCGGATCCGGAGCAGTATCTGTCGTTGATGCTCAGTCTGCAAAACCAAAAAGTGCCCCGGTCATGAAAACAACATTTTCATTTTCTGAAAGTGATGAAATAAAAAAGGCGTTATCCGACGGGATGGCCTGCTATGAAATAACAGTTATAATCGAAGAATCCGCTCAGATGAAGTGGGTAAAGGGCCAGCTGATCGCAGCTAATCTTGAAAGAGACGGAAATATCGTTAAAACTTTCCCTTCTCTCGATGACATGAGTTCCGATGAAACAATATCAACTTTTAAGATTATATTGCTGACTTATAGAAACGCGCATCAGGTTTACAAGGGATGTGATATTGATCAGATAGAAAGAATTGAAATACGGGATATATCCTCCGTTCAGAAGGATGATAAACTCTTGCTGAAAATCGGATCACCTCTTCAGATTGAAAAACAAAGTAACGTTGACACCGGAATTGCTGATAATTCAGTTGAGGAACAGGAGTCCACGGATAGTGATGATACTTATACAAATGAATTTTCAATAGATGATTCTGCTGATTCTGATGAATCAGAGGAGGATATCTTTGAGAGAAGAAGAGGCGAAAAACACGTAGATCAGGACAGACGAAAGACGCCGATGCTTAAAACTGTTAAAGTCTCTGTTGATAAACTGGATCTTCTTTTAAATAATGTCGGTGAGCTTGTAATTGCCAACTCCGGATTTTACAGACTCTATGAAGAGATCCGTAAATATGCCGGAAATAAAGCTATATCAAGTGAGTTTAAAAACCGTATGGAGCAGATGTCCAGAATTGCCAAGGATCTGCAGACCGGTATTATGAAAACACGAATGGTTCCTATCGGCCAGGTTTTTTCAAGATTCAACAGGCTTGTCCGCGATCTCGCAAAGGAACATAACAAAAATCTGGAACTTATTATTAAAGGTGAGGAGACAGAACTCGATAAAAAAGTTATCGATGTAATTGGTGAACCTCTTCTGCATCTTATTAGAAATGCTGTCGATCATGGAATTGAAACTCCGGAAGAGAGAGCAAGGCTCGGGAAGGCTGAAACGGCAACTATTACGCTAAATGCATATCAGGGTGGGAATCAGATTTTCGTGGAGATTAGTGATGACGGCAAAGGTCTTGATATTCAGGCCATAAAAGCCAAGGTCATAGAGAAGAAAATATCTACTGCTGAAATCCTTGCGAATATGGATGATGCGGACATTTATAATTTTATTTTTATCCCCGGTTTTTCTACTGCCAAGAAAATTACTGATATATCCGGCCGCGGAGTGGGGATGAATGTCGTTAAGGAGACTGTAAATGAACTTAACGGTAACGTAAGCATTGAAACTGAAAAGAGTATGGGGACAAGGTTTGTACTTACATTTCCGCTTACTCTGGCTATTATCCCTGCTATTATGGTCAAGGTCCGCAAAGAGGTCTATGCAATTCCTTTGTCTGATGTTATTGAAACTATCAAAATTGCACAGTCAGATATTGCTACAATCGAAGGCCATGAGGTTATCAATCTTAGAGGAGAGATTCTTTCGCTGCTCAGACTGAATGAATTTGTCGGATTAAAAAGCGCGCTTTCTGCAAACCAGAAAATACCTGTAGTAGTCGTCGGTTACGGCAACAGGAAAATAGGTCTCATCGTCGATTTCCTTGAAGGTAAAATGGAGATTGTAATCAAATCTCTTGAGCATAACTACACTAATGTTGAAGGACTTGCCGGAGCTTCAATTCTTGGAGATGGCAGTATCTGTCTTATTCTGGACATCCAGACAATGATAAATAAAGTTATTTCTCAACAGGACAGGCTTACTCAGGAAGAGAGAATTAAAATTATGAAAGCCCGTATGATTGATGCGGATGATGTAGAAGAAGTTGAAACTGAAACAAAACCTGCTATCGCCTATGCAAATGATGAGAGTGTGGTGTTTTCAGATATTTCATCGCAGCATAAAAACAGAGGGATGAGCGGTACATCCGAAAAAGAGGGAAGTCCTAATTTTATATCTGACGTATTTATATTTGATGATGAAAAAGATGATGAACTTGAAACCTCTGCTCCTGAAGTTGAAAAAGAGGCAGTAACAGAAGGTGCAGTTTTTTTTGATAACGATGCTGCCTCAAATAATGCAGTCGTAGTGGAAGAAAAAACTTTAATATCGGAAGCTCATTCTTTTTCCGCCGATGAAGCTGATGTTGAGCAGAAAGTTAAAGGGGCTCTTTCCGAATTTAGAGATGAGCTGAAGCAGAATATAAGTGATGCAGTAAAATCCGGTATGCCCGATTCCCACATCACGGATGAATTGAACATAAGCAAGGAAGAGCTGAACGAATTTAATCTATTATCAAATATGGGAGCTGCAAATGCGGCTGAATCTCTATCTAAAATATTAAATAAACGAATAGATCTTTCAATCCCTGAAGTAAAGCTTACCCCGGTAGAAAAGATACCTGAATTTTTCGGCAATCTGAATGAGCCTTATATGGGTGTTATGCTTCCGATAGAAGGGGAGATAAATGGAACTTTACTGCTCCTGCTTCAGGAGAATGTAGGATTTGAGCTTATTGACATGCTTTATGGTACAGATTCCAGCGGCTCAAAAGAATTAAGTGAAGATGGAGTCTCCGCATTGAAGGAGCTTACAAATATTATTGGCGCTTCCATATTGAATGTGTATGCTGAAAAATCCAACATGGTTGTTAAACCGAATGTCCCTACATTTGTGCATGATTTTCTTCAGTCGGTAATGGATACAGTATTGGTAATGCACAATATAGAACATGATTACGCAATAGTAATGGAAACCGCATTTTATTTTGAAAACGATCAGGTAATGGGAAATCTTATGATTCTCCCTGAGACAGACTCATTAAAAGTTCTAGTAAAAGGATTTAAAAGTAATGTCAGAGCAGATTAAGGTTCTGGTTGTAGACGATTCCTCTCTTGTGAGGAAGATCGTCACAGATATACTCGAAAAAGATCCAGGTATCAGAGTTGTAGGAACTGCCAATAACGGAAAAACTGCAATTTTCAGAAATCAGGAGCTTGATCCTGATGTAATTACAATGGATATCGAAATGCCGATCCTCGATGGGCTGGCGGCGCTTCGGCAGATAATGGCTACAAAACCGAAGCCGGTTATTATGATGAGTGTTTTAACTCAACACGGGGCAGATGCGACATTTAAAGCGCTTGAACTCGGTGCGGTAGATTTTATTCCAAAACCTTCAACTTTAATGTCGATGTCAGTGGAAGAGATAGGGGATCTTCTTATAAAAAAAGTAAAATCTGTCTATAAATCCAAACTCAATATCAATAAGATTGAAGAAGAGAGGAGTAAAAAAACACCATTAAAAACAGAGATTAAACCTGTTCTTAAAACAGTATCAGATAAAATTGTTGCAATAGGTACTTCTACAGGGGGACCTTCAGCTTTGATAAATGTTTTTAAAAAATTTCCTGAAAATTTTCCGTCACCGGTACTTGTTGTACAGCATATGCCGGAAGGTTTTACTGCTGCTTTTTCTAAAAGACTAAATGACAGCTCAAATCTTATTGTAAAAGAAGCTGAAGACGGTGATGATGTTCTTCCCGGACATGGCTATGTCGCTCCGGGGCATTCACATATGAATATTGTTAAGAAAGGGGATCAGTATAAAATAAAAGTATTTAAGGCGGACAAGGTGTCGGGCCATATGCCTTCAATCGATGTTCTTTTCCGTTCTGTTGCTGAACATGCAGGGAACAGGTCTGTTGGTGTTATAATGACAGGAATGGGTAAAGACGGATCTGACGGATTACTGAAAATCAGAGAAATCGGCGGTTATACCCTTGCTCAGAATGAAGAGACTTCTGTAGTTTATGGAATGAACAGAGTTGCTGTGGAAATTGGAGCAGTTAATGAAATAGTAGATCTGTCTGATATTACTGATAAAATTGTTAAGCATATTTAAAAATAAGTAATTGATTTCCTGACAGGTAAAAATAAAGATTGTGAAAAATGACTGAAAGCTTAAAGATCGTTCAATTATTTTTCTTTTGATTTTTTGTTGCAGAGAAAAAGGATTCATGCATCGTTTCAAGTTGAAAAGAAAAATGACTGAATTTTTTTTATATTAGATTGACATATAAATAATTAGTGTCTATACTTAAATAAAATAGAATGGAGTACTGAGATGGCAAGAGTTTTGATTGTAGATGATGCAAAATTTATGAGAACCCTTGTGAAAGACGCTCTCGTCCCGGCAGGACATGAAATAGTTGGTGAAGCCGAAAATGGTAACGAGGCTGTTGAATTATATAAGAAACTTAAGCCTGATCTTGTAACTATGGATATTACCATGAGAGAGAAGGATGGTATAGAAGCTGCTGGAGAGATTCTTTCTGCTGATTCATCAGCGAGAATAATTATGGTTACAGCTCTTGGCCAGGAGAGTCTTCTAACTAAAGCTATTAAACTTGGAGTGAAAGATTTTGTTGTAAAACCTTTTCCACCAGAGAGACTTCAGAAAGCGGCAGAAAAGGCATTATCATAAAATCGTTTTAATATTTGTTTTTCTCTTGCATTAGAGAGCCCTCAAACCCCTTAATTCATTAAGGGGGTATTTTTTCCCTTGAATAAATTAAAAAAATAACAACATGACAGAAAATGAAATAATAAATCCGGAAGGATCAGAAAAGGATAATTCCTATATTGTACATATTGAAAAATATGACGGTCCTCTTGATGTTCTATGGGAATTAATAAAAAAATCAAAAATTGATATAACGGAAATATCTATATCCCAGATAACCGAGCAGTATATTGCTTTTCTCAAGGTTATGGAGGATATGGATGTCAAAATCGCCTCTGATTTTATACTTATGGCTTCGGAATTGCTGTATTATAAGAGCAGAGCGCTTCTGCCTACAGGCGAAGTTGAGGATGAGTATTTTACTCAGCCTCTCCCCCCTGAATTGATTCAGAAACTTCTTGAATATAAGAAATATCAGAAAATGTCTGATGAATTTAAAGAGATGTATGAATTACAGAACAATGTATATATCCGGAATAATGTAACAGAAGATCTGGGGGAGGAGGAGCTCTATCTTGAAGTATCATTATATGAGCTCCTGAAAGCTTTCTCTTCAGTTTTGAACTCAACTGTGGTAGTTGAAACGCGGGAAATTGTATTTGACGAAATACTTGTCAGTGACAGAATTGAATTCATCACTGAAATGCTGAAAGAGAATGAGTCTATTGTCTTTACTCAGATTTTTTCTCAAAAACCGACAAAGGCAGAGATTATAGCGACATTTCTTGCGATTCTTGAGATGTCTAAAACATTGATGATTAGAATTCAGCAGCATAGAGTTTTTGGAGATATAAGGCTGGTCCGGAATTTTTCGCTGGAAAGTCTTGATAGCGGATCGGAAATGAGTGAAAATCCGGTAGATTACAAATAGCCTTATAACGGCGATTAATTATAAAAAAACAGGTTAATTATGGGCGAATCAGAAAATAACAGCCAGGTTAACAATGATGAGATATTAGAGAATGATGTAGATGAAATTGTTGAAGATGAAATTGATAGAGAACATGATCTGAAAAGCCTTTTTGAGGCTGTATTTTTTCTCAGTAATGATCCTGTTCCAATCAGTTTTTTTGTAAAAAACTTCATGATAGATCCGACTCAGGCAAAAATAATAATCGATTCACTTGTTGATGAATATGAAGAGAGGGACGGCGGGATAAGACTTGCCGAGCTCTCTAATGGATATCAGTTTGTGACAAATGCGCGCTTTGCGGAGCAGCTGAGGCACGCTCTGGGGCTCCGGAGACGGGAGAGTTTATCCAAGGGTATGCTTGAAACTCTCGCTATAATAGCATATAAACAACCTCTGGTACTTGCAGATGTTGATGAGTTGCGAGGTGCCTCTTCAAGAATGATGGTTGCTAACTTAATGAAGCGTAACCTTGTAAAACCGGTTGGAAGAAAAGATCTTCCGGGAAGACCTCTTGCTTATGGTACTACAGATGAATTCCTTCGCTACTTTGGTCTGAACAAGCTGTCAGATCTCCCTAAATTATCTGAAATTAAAGAATTTTCTATCGATAGTGAGTAATATGAATTCTAATCGTACAATAATAGTCGCCGTTGACGGTCCGGCAGGTTCCGGTAAGAGCAGTGTCAGCAGAAAAGCAGCTCTTGAGATGGGGATTAAATACATCGACTCCGGGGCAATCTACAGAGCCATAACATGGTATTTTATGGATAAATATGGCGATAATTTAGCAGTAAAAGATCCTGTTAAAGAATTGTCTGAAGTAAAAATTGAACAGCTTTTTGGATCCGATGGTCAGGTAAGAACTCTCCTGGATGGTAGAGATATTTCCTCAGCGATAAGAGAAGAGAAAGTTGCAGGGAATATCAGTATTTTTTCTGACAACAAAGATGTGCGCGATTATGTAAGTGCATTATTACGGAAATGGGCCGGCGAGAACTCCATTGTTATGGACGGGAGAGATATCGGGACAGTAGTTTTCCCCGATGCTGACCTGAAGGTGTATCTTGATGCATCCGTTGATATAAGAACAACCAGAAGAGTTAAAGAATATACTGATTCGGGAAAAAATGTTGACGAAAATTCCATCAGAAATCAGATTATACAACGTGACTTCAAAGATGAAAACAGGGAGTTCGGTCCTTTGAAGAGAGCCGAAGATTCTGTTTACCTTGATACATCAGGTATGGCTTTTAATGATGTAATTGAACAACTGAAAGAGCTGATTAAGTCAAAAAAATGAATATGATATAATAGTAAGGTGCAGGTATGACCCCAATTACAGATGATAACTTCGATGCTATCGACATGGAATCAGTAGCAGATTCCGCTCTTGAAGAACTTGAAGCGGGTATGATAGTAAAAGGTGAAGTTGTGACAGTTGATTCCGGATTTGCATATGTGAATGTCGGTACAAAGTCAGATGGACGGGTTGCCCTTGATGAGTTTGAAACTACTCCTAAAGTAGGGGAAGTTTACAATGTTAAACTCATGAATAAAAAGCTTGTTGATGGAGTTTATCATTTTTCCAGAAAAGCTGCAGAGATGGAGAAGGGCTGGAAAGATTTTATCCAGTTATATAATGACGGTAAAAGAGAGATCAGCGGCAGAGTTGTATCGGCCAGTCCTAAGGGTAAAATTGTTAATTGCTTAGGTATAAATATGTTTCTGCCGTATTCACTTACAGCAGATCTTAAAACTATTTCCGAGTCATCAGAAGAACATGTTTTTATTATTAAAACTGTAGATTTTGTAAAAAAATCAATTATAGTTTCAAGAAAAGATTATATCGAAGAACAGAATAAGAAAAACTGGTCTGATTTTGTTCAAAAATATAAAGAAGGGGATATCGTTAAGGGCGAAGTCCTTAAGTTTGTTGAGTTTGGCGCTTTTATCCGTGTGGATGGAATTGATGCCCTTCTGCATAGAAATGATATGTCGTGGAAAAAAGTCTTTAAGCAGCGTAAGATACTTCATCAGGGTGAAGTCCGGGATTTTATTATTCTTACAATAAATAAAGAGAGCAGCAAGGTTTCCCTTGGCCTCAAACAGTTAAAAAATGATCCATGGCTGGATATTGCTCAGAAATATGGTGTTGGTGATAACATCAAGGGTAAAGTCGTTACAATTACTTCGGTTGGTGCCTTTATTCAGCTTGATGAGGATGTTGAAGGATTTCTCAGCAATTCAGAGCTTTCATGGATAAAAAGCAATGCAAATGTTAATGATTATTTTGAGAAGGGTGTTGAAGCTGAATTCAGAATTCTTGATATCAACAATGAAGATAAAAAGATAAATCTTGGATATAAGCAGCTTACACCAAACCCATGGGATTCGATTGACGTCAGATTTCCTGTCGGAACTGTCTGCAAAAAGAGAATAAAGAAAATTGTTAAATTCGGGATGTTTGTAGAGCTTGAGCCGGGAATAGATGGCCTGGTTCATATCTCTGATGTTTCATGGGACGAAAACGTGAAGGATCTGTCCGGGACTTATAAGAATGGTCAGGAAGTTGAGATAAAAGTTCTTGATATAAACAAAAGAGAGATGAAAATTTCCTGCGGTATGAAACAGCTTGCGAAATCACCATGGGAAGCAGTAAAAGAAAAATATCCGCCCAGAACAAGGGTGAGGGGAACTGTTTCAGGAATAACAGCATTCGGTTTATTTGTTAAACTTGAAGATGAAGTTGAGGGTCTGGTTCATATTTCTGAAGTTTCAAGAAACAGAATTGAGAAACTTGACGAGTATTTTAAAACAGGTGATCCTGTTGAGGCTGTCGTTCTTGATGTGGATGTTGATAAAAGAAGATTGTCTCTGAGTATAAAGCATTATGAAATAATGTCAGAAAAAGAAGAGGTAACAAAAATATTGAGACAGACAAGTCCTAATAGAGTTACTCTTGGAGATATGATTAACATTGAACTTGGAGATAAAAAATAAAAATGGCTGATAATAAAAAAAAGAGCACGATTGAAATCGAAAGAAGTCCCATCGAAAAAATGTTGATGAGTTTCAGGGATTTTTCGAAGCATAATAAAAGATCTGTATTGATAATTTCACTTTCTGTTATAATACTTATTGCTGTATCTCTTACTGGATATGTATTGTTAACCCGTTCATCTGAGAAAGAACTGATTAAGTTCGAAGCTCTCATCGATAATTACAGATCGGATTCAATGAATGTTGAACTGAAAGATAAAACTATTCTTGAATTGCAGCAAATAATTGCTTCATCCAGATTCGGATTTGTTAACGAAATGAGCCACTATTTTCTCGGGAACATTTTTTTTACAGACAAGAAGTATAATGACGCATATAATATGTTTGAAGCGTTTATAAAAAAATCTTCTGACAAAGAGGTTTTTATTCCGATTGCGGTGAATAAAGCCGGAATCTGTCTTGAGGAGCTTGGGAAGGTTGATGAGGCAATTGCTTTTTTTAATAAATATGAAGAGGATAATTCTGCCGGTATAGCTCTTGATCAGATATTTTATAACACAGCCAGACTGTATGCTTTAAAGAATAACCAGATTAAAGCAAGAGAATACTTTAATAATGTGATTACAAGATATCCCGATTCTATTTATGCTGAGAGATCAAAAGAGAGACTTTTTCTATTATCAGCAGTAAAATAATTTTTTTTAACTTGAAATATATCTTGACACAGGTGACAATAATTTTGTTTAAGTGTATGATACTGAATTCTAAGGTTGATTAGGATAAAATATACCTTAATTTAAAGCTAAATTAAGGGTTCAAAATTTGAGAATATATGGAGTACTAAAGTGCCAGTTCCAAAGCGAAAGAAATCGAAGTCAAAATCCAGAATGAGAAGAGCTCATGAAGCGATAGGTGTTCCAAATCTAAGACCCTGTCCAAAGTGCCGATCGTATGTAATGCCACACAGAGTATGCTCAGAGTGCGGTTATTATAAAGATGTACTTGTAGTTGAAAAAAAGGTCAAAATAAGTGATTGATTTTCTTCAAAATCAGTTTTTCATAAAGAAGGGGTTCCATTGGGTATCCCTTTTTTTATTATGTCTTGACACAAAAGTTTTTTTGAGTAAAAATCGGTAAAATTATTTTTTAATACTGTAATATTCCTTCCTGTTGATAGATAATGTAATTATAGTATTAAAATTAGTAAGAAACATTATTAAGACTAGATCCTTATAAAATTTTTAACATCGGATTTGTATTTATGAATGAAATTAAAACCAGAGTAAAACGTATTATTGCAAACCAGCTTGAAGTTGAAGAGGAGATGTTGTCAGATGAAGCTACTCTCTTTAAGGATCTGGGAGCTGATTCAATAGATACTGTTGAATTAGTCATAGCCTTTGAGGTTGAGTTTGATATAGAAATTCCAGAAGAGGAAGCGGAGAAGCTTTATCGTCTTAAAGATATCTATTCATACGTGGATAGCCGAATTGCAGGAAAATAGTAGTTTAATTATATGAATATAAATAAAAAAAAAGAACAGACTGATGCTGACAGCAATAAAGTACGACTTAAGCAGCTTAGCTTGATTCAGAGTCTTATACATGTGAAATTTAAAGATAAAAATCTTCTCAATAGAGCCTTGATTCACAGGTCTTATGTGAACGAATCTTCAACAGGGAAGATTAAAGATAATGAACGGCTTGAATACCTTGGTGATTCTGTTCTTGGACTGATTGTTAACGAATATCTTTTTAAAAGATTTGAAGATTATCCGGAAGGGGATTTAGCTAAAATAAAGTCGGCTGTTGTATCAGAGCCGACTCTTGCAAAGGTAGCCCGTGATATAAAGCTGGGAAATTATTTATTGATGGGGAAGGGTGAAGAGCTTAGCGGAGGAAGAGACCGTTCATCAATTCTTGCGAATTCATTTGAAGCTTTGATTGGTGCTGTTTACCTCGACCAGGGATTGAAGGAGTGCAGAACTTTTATACTCTCTCTGCTGAAAAAAGATATCGAAAGAATCGATAGAATGACATATCTCCGTGATCCGAAGACAACACTTCAGGAGTATGTTCAGAAGAAATACAAAGAGAGGCCGGTTTATGAAGTTGTTGCAGAGAACGGCCCTGATCATAAAAAAGAATTTATTGTCCGTCTGGTAATTAATGGTGCCGAGGTTTCCAGAGGTACCGGAACAAGTAAAAGAAAAGCGGAGATGACTGCAGCTGAGCATATACTTAAGAAAATTGACAAAGGGATGGCCGAATTTTGAGTGATCAGGTGGGAGATGTAAGAGTAAGAGTGGCCGGTATTTTAATTACAGGTGATGGATTACTTCTGATCGCTCATAAAAAAAATGATGATGTTTACTGGCTTCTCCCCGGAGGCGGTGTGGATTATGGTGAATCTTTAAGTGAAGCTCTAGTTCGGGAATTTATGGAAGAACTTAATATTAAAGTTTCAGTTGGAGATCTTGCCTTTATTTCGGATTCAATTGATCCTGCCGGAGAAAGACATGTTATAAATATATGTTTTACATGCGAATATAACGGTGGAGATTATCTGCTTGGTGAAGAGGGACGACTGCATGATTTCAGCTTTTTCAGAAAAGATGAAATTTCAGGGATTAAAATTTTCCCTCCGATTAATGATGAATTGATTTCGATATTTGACGATGGAGCAAAAGGGAAATATATAGGCAAACTATGGAAGGATAAATAGGGTTCTTTTATGATCTCTTCGGGAATAAACTATTCACTCAGCGATTTTGATGGTTTTAATGTTCTGGATTTGTCAGGCTCTCTTACAATTCATACTTCGGATGCATTTATTTCAGTTGTGCATAATTTGACTGAAAGGGGAAGTCTGATGATCAACATGAAGAATGTTAACTTTATGACTTCATCTGGACTAAATGCGCTTATTGATGTATCTTATTATGCCAGAGAGAGGGGGAATCGTGTTATATTGATGAGTCCCGATATAGATATAATTGATCTTATAGAGTACGCTGATTATTTCGGTCATATGATTTTTGCGGAGAGTCCGGAAGAGGGTAAGACTAAAATTGAGCATTATACATGATTTCAGCTCTCTTCAATTATCTGAATTTCCGGTAAGCCGGAATATATGTTTTTCGTAACGACCGCTTCAATATTAAAATATTTTTTTATAAATTCTCCGGTTATGATTCTGTGACTTCCGTATTCCGCTATTCCATTATCTGCAAGAACGATAATCCTGTCACAGGTTGCTGCAAGGAAGTTTAAATCGCCGGAGGTTAATATTACAGTTTTGTCCCCTTTTAAAGTATATTTTTTTATGCATTTAGTCAGCAGAACTTTCTGATTGATATTCAGTCCTGCCTCAGGTTTTTCAAGAAAAAGTAAACTAGATTGCGCAGAGAAAACTCTTGCAAGAGATGCCATTTTTACAGATGTTTCAGAAATCAGTTTCAGCCTTATTTCTGAAAAGCATCCCAGCCCGAAATTTTCTATCTCTTTGAAGGCTATCTCTCTATCTGTATCGGAGTAGGAGCTTAATCTTTTTTTGTGAATTAATCGTCCGCCTAAAACCCAGTCTTTTACAACTGCTTCAGGATTTATAGTATTTGCTGTCGCTGAATAATGCGAGATCAGTGTTTTTAATTTTTTGTTTTCTGCAGTTTTTAAATTATTATTATCTATAATAATTTCTCCATCATAATCCAGCTTATTTCTTAAGAGGGATATGAATGTACTTTTTCCTGAACCTGCAGGCCCGGTCACTCCAATTATTTCACCGTCGTTGAATTCAGCTGTTATACTCTTAAATAACAGTTTATTACTAATTTTGTATGTAAGATTATTTACTTTCAGCATCTGTATTTTCTTTATTATTTGTGTTGTTTAGATTGCCCTGGTTTAAATGCATCTCTTTCTGCTTTTGAAGTTCTTTCTCCTTATCCAACTCCTGTTGTTTTAGAAGTTCTTTCTGTTTCATCAGTTCCTGCTGCTTCTGCAGTTCCAGCTGCTTTTGTTTAAGTTCATCATTTTTTGTTTTTTCTATCTCATCAAGGTACTGTTTAAGTGATGAATTTTTCATCGCTTCTTTTTTTAATGATTCATCATTCATTATACTTTTCAATAATTCTATTGTTTTAGTTTTATTTTGTGTATGGGCATAAGCTGAAGCGAGCATTAGGCGGTTATTGTTATTCATTGGTATACGTTCGAATAGTGTTATAGATTTTTCATACTGCTGAAGGTTATAACTTGATTTGGCAGAAATGAGTAATACGTCGGTATTTTTCTCAATCTTATTTACAGATTCAGAGATCTCCAGTGACCGCGAATAATTTTTATTTTCAAAGTGGTGATTTAAAAGCAGAGTACATGCCCGCAGGTATTGTTTTATTGCGATATCATCAGATTTAATTATATTATATAGTCTGTCAAAATATGAAACATATTTAGAATCATTTTTAAAATAATAAATGCTGCCGATCTGAAAGAGAACCACTGGATTGATTCCAGAAATTGATTCTGCTCTGCTGAGAATTTTCATTGCGCTGTCAAAATTTTTCTGTTTTATATATATGGCCGAGAGCATTATAAGAGGTTCGGTATCATTTTTAAAGTAATCAATTGATGATGAAATATCTTTCTCCGCTTCATCATATTTGTTGATATAATAATAACAGGTTCCTCTTTTAAGTTTTGCATTGTATTCAGTTTTTTTATCGATAAAACCGGAATCTATCACAGACGAGTAGTTTCCTGCCGCAGCTTCGTAGTTTTTATTTTTAAAATTAATTCCCCCAAGTATCAAGTGTACCTCGGCATAAAATGGAATTCTTTCTCCAATATAAAAAAGCTGAGTTAAAGCTTCTGTGTCATTCCCTGAGTTATATGCATTCATTCCTAGCTCAAATCTAGGTGCGAGAAAATTCGCGTCTATGGTCAGGCAATCTCTATATAACTGCATGGCTCCGGCTTTGTCCCCTTTTTTAGAAAGTTCAACAGCCTGGTTGAACTTTTCAATTGCGAGGTCATTATCGGTCCAGAGCAGTTTGTTTGTTATTGTATCAATTTTATTTTTGGCCGAACTGTCACCGGTACGGAACCATAATTCGCGGCAGTATTTTACAAGATTACTGTAGTCCCCTTTCTCCTCGTATAGAATAATTATATTCCAGTAGGCGTTGATCAAATATTTTCTTGTTGTACTTTTTGTGACGGTAATCTGGAAGTATTTGATAGCTTCATCGTAGTTTTTTAATGTTTTTTCCAGTTCACCGAGAAAGTAGTACGAGTCTCCTCTATTGGGGTTATCCTTCACGTCGAGAAGAAAATATTCACGGGCCTTGTCAAAGTTTCTATAGACATAAGCATTCCGGCCCATACCGTGATAATTTGCAGCAGATAATCCGGAATATGTGGTAATCAGTATTAATGATGTTAGTATTAGTTTTTTCATTAGTTATTCTTCATTTATTTTATTTGATACATTGTCAGAATTGATTTAACAATAATTAATCAGTGTTAATTCCTGAATATAATTATAATGTAAAAATTGAAGATTACATATCTCCGCTGCCTTCGACGGCGGGGATAATATAGCTTTTTTTAATTACAAAAAAGTTCAGAAATTATTGCTGATAATTAATGATAAATGTTAATGTTTTCATGGTTTTGTCAAGTATATTGGTCTTTAAAATTGTGCTATATTTGTTGTGCTTATTTTCTGTTTATTGAGGTTTAATTCCGGGGAGAACTGGTTAAAGTTCTTTTATCATTTTGAGTATAAATTCATCAGTTGAGGCGGCGGCTTTTCTTGTCCATGCTCCGCCATTGTTAAGGTCTTCAGCAGTTTTATCATTTTTTGAATCATATTCCACTCTTTTGTCTGAGTCATTAATGTAAACGGAATAGATATATCTTTTTCCTGATTCACCGTAAAACACGCCGGCAAGACCGGATGCATAAAATATACTACCTGTTTTCCCATATACTCTGAATGCAGTATCCGGCTGATCCAGTCTGTTCTTCATCGTACCATCCCAGCCGGAGAGTGGGAGTATCTCTTCAAGATGAAATTTTTCTTTATCAAGACTGTCTATATAGAGGAGAACAGCGCATGTCTGTTCCGGTGTAGCCCGGTTGAGATTTGTAAGTCCAGATGCGTTAACAGCTTTGAAATTTTTCCAGTTGAGACCGGTAAAACTGCTGCTGTAAAAATCCTCCATGGGAGTTGTATTCTTTTTACTGCTCTGATATGAATCTACAGTGATTGTGTATATCAGTTCTGCTGTCATATTATTACTGGTGAAGAGCATGTTTCGAATTACTTCAGTGAGCGGCCGGCTCTCATATGTGGAGATGGTTTTAGAATCAGAAGCGTTTCCGCTTTCGGGATACGGCAGTTTAATTCCGTGAATCATGCAGAGCCTGCGGAAGGTCTCAGCCGTATATAATCCCGGGCGTTTAACAGGTAACTGCTGTCTGTTCTCCCAAAGATTTTTTTGGGGGAATCCCCAAACCTCTTTGTTCCCGGAAAATCTGAATTTAAGATATGGATAGGGGAGATCATCACTGTAAATATATGAGCTGAAAGACTGCAGTGATGGAAGAAAATCAGCTGATGTTAGCTGCCATTTGCTGTTTCTATTCTGTAATGCATAAATAATATTACTATTGAATGTTAGAGGGCTGATCCCTGCATTGTAGTAGGCATCCGAAGGCATATCTTTGTCGAGCATGTCACGTGTTTTGAAAGATGATTCGTCGAAATAAAATTTTCCGTTCAGCTCTTTAATTTTTCTTAACTTCAGCTTTTTTACAAGTGAAAGCAGGCCTTCGAGTGATAGTTCCGGATCACCGGATCCTCTCAGGTAGAGATTCCCTTTAAGTATTCCATCTGATATAGATCCGTTATAGGATAATTCTGTCTGGAAAGTGTAGTCCAGCCCCAGGGTTTCAGCAGCAAACAGCGATGTGAAGAGTTTGGTTACAGAAGCAGGAACAAACTCCTTCCGGATGTTGTGCCCTCTGACTATTTTTTCTGATGTTGTATCATATATGAGGTATCCGTAGTTATCGCGGCTGAAACCGTTTATTTCAACCGCTTTTCCGGTATAGTCTTCAAAATGAATATCGTCGTAAGATATTTTACAGCCGGAAAAGAATAAAATTAATAGAATAACAATATTGAAAGCTGTTTTAAATTTATTTTTTTTTAATGTATTATTTTTCGTATTCATAGGTTTAAAAAAAAGATTGATATCGGGAAAATTATTTTCCCGATATCAATTGGAATATGAGCAGTTATTAAATAATCCCAGATCTCATCGAAAAAAAAATTTCCCGATGATACTTTACACCAGTTAAGATAAACATATTTTGTTGTCAATATTTTTTGTGAATATGACATATTTTAAGAAGCATTTTTTTATAAAAAGGATGCACTCGCATTATTCAAAAAAAATAAAAATATGGGGTAAAGTTTTTTTAATGCAAATTTAAAATTCTGGAGCGGATATTTTACAGGATAGACTGCAATTCTTAACTGTTCATAAATCAGCGGTTTTCTGTCATTGAACCAACATGCATTGCAGGTTAAAGCAGTTTTACCACCTGCTTCTGAGGACATAATGTATTTCGTTTATTATTAATATTGAATGAATTGACATATTAAAGCTTATTATCTTTTCTGAGTTATCTATAAATCAGGATAATAATATGCCATCCATAATGCGGTCATTCGGCGTTGTCGCTCTCTCTACTCTTTGCAGCAGGATTTTAGGTCTTGTCAGAGATGTACTAATGGCTGCATACTTCGGCGCGGCAAGAACTGCTGACGTTTTCTATATCTCTTTTATGATTCCGAATCTATTCAGACGTCTTGTTGCAGAAGGGGCGCTGACTATTTCTTTTATACCGGTTTATACCGAGACTCGTATACACTATGGTGACGATGAGTCGATGAAACTTGCACAGAAAGTAATGACCGTGCAGGCTGTTTTTATGATCATAATTATCTCTGCAGGAATTCTTTTTTCGCCGCAGATTATGACTCTTTTTTTTGGAAGTGATTCACCTGAAGTTTTATCTTTATCTGTAAATCTTACACGGATTATGTTTCCTTATCTTTTCTTCGTAGGATTTGTAGCATTTGCCATGGGCTTCCTTAATTCGCACAGACATTTTTTCTCTCCGGCTATTGCCCCGGTTCTTCTTAATGTCGGTATGATCACCGGTATAGTTTTTCTAAGCAGATTATTTAAGGAACCGGTTTACGGTGTTGCTCTCGGTGTACTTATCGGCGGATTTCTTCAGCTTGTGATTCAGATACCTTATATGCTCAAAGAAGGATTTGTTTTTAAAATTTCCGTAGACTTCACGCATCCGGGGATAAAGAAGATTTTCAGGATGCTTTCTCCGGCACTATTCGGTATAGCTATTTACCAGATAAATACACTTGTAAGTAACGCGCTTGCTACGATGATTCCGGAAGGGAGTGTGTCGTATATTTATTATACAAACAGGCTGACGGAGCTTGTTCTTGGCGTGTTTATCGTTTCCATCGGGAATGTTATACTGCCGGAGATGTCAAGGCTGACTGCGCTCGATGATAGTAAAAAATTCAAAAAATTATTCTCTGATTCTGTATCATCGGCATTATTTCTTGCTGTTCCTGCATCTGCAGCTCTCATTGCTGCGGGGATACCTGTTATATCTGTAATTTTTATGCACGGAAAATTCAGTTACAATGATGTTCTTCTCACTTACTACTCTCTTGTTTCGGCAAGTCTTGGTATCATATTTGTCGCGGCGCTCCGGATTACCACTCCGGCATTCTATGCGATGAAGGATACAAAGACTCCGGTAATATCAGCAGCGGCTTCGCTTATCGTTAATGTTGTTGCGGGTTATATACTGATGCATACACCTCTTAAACATGCCGGACTGACTCTTGCTAATACTATTTCAGCTATTGTGCAGATAGGAATACTTATGGCTCTTTTAAACAAAAAAACCGGCGGATTGGATGTTAAAAGGATTATGAATTCTCTTATGAAATTTATTGCTGCATCTGCTGTAATGGCTGCCGTAATTCTATGGATAGCTTCATTCGTAGACTGGAGGAATGATTCATTTTATATTAAAAGTATATTTCTTACTTTGATAGTATTTTCCGGAGGGGGAGTTTACTTTATAATTTGTTATGTACTCCAATCTGCGGAGATGCTTTTTTTTGTAAGAAAGATCCGTGAGCGCATAGGCCGCTGATATGTAAATATTATGTTTCTAAAATTTTCATAAATTCATTTGTGTCTGCCAGATCGTCAAAATAGAAGTCCGGTTTTTCATTTTTAAGAATTTCAGGTGTACTCCATCCTGTTCCCACTGCTATTGAAACTGCGCCTGAATATTTTGCACAACGGACATCATATATTGTGTCCCCGATTATTATTGTATCTTTAAAGTCTATATTCAGATCAAAAAGTTCGGTCATTCTTTGTTGTGCTTTTTCAGGGAGAAGATTTCTTATCGGGGCATCATCGCCATACACTCCGAATCTGAAGTATTTATTCAGATCGTGACTGCTGAGTTTAATTTTTGCACTTTCTGTAAAATTACCTGTAAGAAGACCGAGTATAATATCATCCCGGCGCGAGAGGGAAAGAAGAATCTCTTTTATCCCGGGATATACGGTTACATCGTAAGTTTTGATATACTCCTGCAGACAGATGAAATACTTCTCTTTAAGCAGATCGGATTTGTCTTCAATATCTTTTTCGGAAAATCCCATAATGGATAGAGATTCCTTTAGTATAAGCGGATCGGTTTTACCCTGGAAGTCGATCTTCTCCATGCGGCCGATTGTACCGAAAATATCAAGAGTCGCCTTTACCAGTGCAGCTCTCCCTGCGCTGTTGCAGTTGAGTATTGTTCCATCTATGTCGAATAGTACTGCTTTCATTTTATTATCCTATATATTGTGTGTATGTATATTGAGATTTGTTAAAAACGGCCAATCACCGGAACCGTATTTTTGGAGATTTCCATTTTTATCCGTGGGATAAAATAAATAATTCAGTTAAAGATTGAAACAATTTTTTATAAAATGGTTTAATATAGCAGTAAATGAATTCACGGAATTGGTATATGCTTATAAAATTATATAATTCCGATATATGTACAGTTACCAGAGTTGAATTTCTCTGAAACTATATTGCTTTACAAAAAGTTATTTTATTTAAGTATGGGTGTTAAGGCAGTTTTATTCTGCTCCGGAGCGTTTACAGGTTTTTATAAATTTTTAATACAGGTTAGATTTATGACAAAGGGAAATTTCAGAAAAAGACGAAGAGAAATAGATATGCAGAAGATAGAGCTCCTCCCTATTGATATATTTCCGGAAGAGGCGATTCTGCATGAGTTTCAGGGGAGAAGAGTTTCAAATATCCTTCTTGAGTTTGCATCTCCTCTTATTACAAATATTGATTCTGCTAATGCATTTCAGTTTAAACTTATGCTTTACTTTGCGGCAGTGGCATGGAATTTCTCATATTTTAAAGAGGGTGAAGAGAGGAAAGAGGCTCTTGATAGATTTCTTCTTAATAATGAGCAGTTCGCCGGAGATAGAAAAAATCAGATGTACACTATTGTGAATAGTCTCTCCATGAGAAAAAAGAAAGCTTTCTGGCAATATGATTTTATGCTGGTTAATTTTGAAACTGTAAAAGGGGAGAAGGACAGTACTGTTATGGCATGTGCTATCCCATATTCGCTGATTAACATTGAAAGTGTGTTTGGAAAGATAAACTAGAAATTATGTAATTGCGCATAAGCTGGTGGAGAACTATTTTATCACCAGTTTTAAATGTATACGTAATTCTTGTGAAAGATTTAAATCCAATTAAAGAAATAAAATAATGAAAGAGACCTCAACTGAAAATTTCGGGATTATCCTTATCGGTTCATCAACCGGCGGACTTCCTGTAATTGAAAAACTTCTTTCAGGAATTAAAAAAGAGAAGTATGCGGTGATGATAGCTCAGCATATGCCGGAAGGTTATACCGGCATGTGGTCGGAAAGACTCAATAAAGTAACACCATTCAGTGTAAAAGAGGGTGTAGATGGTGAGATTGTACAATGCGGTCATGCCTACATAGCGCCCGGCAACAGACATATGCTTCTGAGTGAAAAGATGCCTCCACGGATTGTGATAAATTCAGAACCTCATGTTAACAGATTCAGACCTTCTATTGATGTGCTTTTTAATTCAGCGCTGCATTATTCCGGTATAAAAGTTATTGCAATTATACTTACCGGGATGTGCGACGATGGAGTTGAGTCGATGATTGAAATGAGAAACAGAGGTTTTATTACCATAGCACAGGATAAAGAATCTTCTGCAGTTTTTGGAATGAATAGAGAAGCGATTGATCGGGGAGGAGCTGGTTTTGTATTTTCCCCCGATAACATGATAGAATATTTGAACGGGATATAATATGAATCAGGATCAGGTAAAAGATAAACTGCTTATGCTGGAGCAGGTGAAAGTGGATTTTCTGGTGACGTTTTCCGGGAAGAGCAGCAAAAAAGTTGACGGGCTGTACTATCCCGACAAACGGGAGATTCTAATTCATAATGAAAACTTTGTAGATGATAATCAGCTGATGTATACTGCGATTCATGAGTTTGCGCATCATGTACAGTTTACAAAAACGACAGTTCCGGTAACACCTAAAGCTCATTCTAATGATTTCTGGAGTATCTTTCATACTCTGCTTTTTAAAGCGGAAGAGATGGGAATATATAATAATATTTTCGATACTAATGATGAGTTTAAAGAACTTACGGCTATGCTGCGCGATGAGTATCTGTCACGCAACGGTCATCTGATGAAAGAGTTCGGAAGTCTGCTCATTAAAGCTAGGGAACTCTGCCAGAGATATCACGCAAGTTTTGAAGACTATGTTGACCGTGTTCTCCGGCTTCACAGAAACGAAGCTAAGACTATTATGAAGACATTTACTATGGATATAAAACCTGAAATCGGTTATGAGAATATGAAGACCGTTGCGCGGATCAGAGATGAAGGTTTACGTCAGGGCGTCCAGGAGGCTTTTTTCTCTGATCAGAGAAGCCCCGATATGATAAAGGCGGATCTTAATCCGAAAGCGGAGTTTAATAACAGGCTTTCTTATCTGGAGTCTGAAAAAGAGAGAGTTGAAAAATCACTGGATAAGCTCACTGCGCATCTTGCAAAGCTTGAAAGAGATATTGATGCTCTGAAGAATAGCAGTTTTTAAACATCTCCCGGTTAACCCGGGAGATAAGCTGTAATTAGTTTAATTCCGATTTTTGAAAGAAGTGCCTCATTTGCAATTGCTATTAATGAAAGCCCAATGATAGGGAATAGCGCATCTTTTATCCCCATTGAAAAGACAAGATATGGCATTATAGAAGTTATAATCAGCAGTATTGTACCGAGTATAATTTTTTTCTTTAACGCAGGTGTTCCGAGTTTTTTAAATCTGTTTTTACCATCGATCATCCCTGAAAGAATTGTGACAAGAACTGTAAGCGGCAGAAGATATGTAATTAACTCAACTGAATAAAGAAATTTAATTCCCCAGCTTGCATCTGTCAGGAGTGAAAAGAATCCGAAAGTCGGGATTAGAGCTGTAATCGCCTGGGGGAGGTGCAGCATAATCGGATGAATGTCGAGATCCATGATCAGTTTTCTTCGCGGAGAGATATTATATTTATAATCCTCGAATACTTTTTTTGAAACTCCGCATGCAGGGCAGATTTCAGGAGCACCATCTTTATCCATTATAAAACCGCAGGCTTTGCATTTTAAATATTCTTTCATAAATTACCTCATATGCTTTATCTCAATGGCAGATCTATTAATAAATATCAAATATTTTTTAATATTGTCTATAACAATATTTGACAGCTTTGAAAAAGAGATTTATTATAAAAAAAGAGGACACCATGTATATTAAACCATTTTCTGCTGTTGTACTTTTACTCCTGATTTTTTCATGTACGACTCCTCCGGAAATTAAGGATGAGCCGGTAATTAACTATAAGCTCTATCAGGGGAAATGGTATGAAATTGCACGTCTCCCCAATCCTGTTGAAAACGGTCTGAACTGCATAACTCTTACATATGAGTTTCAGGACGAAGGAGTAATGACCGTAACAAGTAAAGGTGTAAACAAAACTGATCCTGAAGATATCAAAACACTTTCCGGTAGAGCATGGATTCCGGATGAGAAAGCACCTGATAAAATTAAAATTCAGTTCATATGGCCTATTACAATCGATTATGTTTTGCTTCATATCGATGAAGATAAGGGATATGCAATACTCGGTTCACCGTATAAACATCAGTTATGGATACTTGGAAGATCACCTGTTGTGAATGATGAGGATTATGCAGAATTGCTGAAAATAGCTGAAAAAAACGGATTTAAAATCGAAAATCTTGTAAAAGTTGATCAATCGTGCAATTAAACTTTTTTATCTCCGGTGATATAATCGGGGTAGAGTTTTTTTGCACATTCCGGACATAAACTGTGAGTAAATTCCGCATTAGAATGATCAGTTACATAGGTCTCTATCTGCTGCCAGTAACCGGAGTCATTTCGTATCTTTTTGCAGTTTGAACAGATCGGCAGCAGCTGATTTAGCTGCCTTACCTGATCCAGTGCCAGGTTCAGGTTCTCATTGCTCTTTGCAAGTTCCTCTTTTTTGAAATTTATGTCACGGATATTTATTAAAAGAGTTATGCTGAAGAAAACTCCTGCAGCTAATATTGCAAAGGTAATTGCCGCAAATTTGTATTTTAAAGAGTTTGATATTTCTTTTATTTCATCCGCATGTGTAATAATGAAAATTGACCAGTAGTTATTGAGAATATTAAGCGGCATATAAAAACCATATGTTTCAGTCTGCAGACCCTTCTGATCTATATTAAAATGCACAGTGCCGCTTTTTCCTGATGACATCTCTTCAAATATTCCTCTGATTTTCAGAGTTTCTATCTGCAGTGCATTTGAATTCTCTCCAATTAATTCGGCATCTTTGTGGAATAAAATAGTTCCGTCCCTGCTCAGGAGTATTGCATTCCCCGGAGTATCTCTGCAGATATCCCGTATATATCTTTCAGCAATACGTTCGAATTTGAAGAGTATTGAAACTCTGCCATTAACTCTGTCACCTGAATACACCGGAACGCTCATTGATATAGCATTGAAGCCCTGAGCTGTTTGAAATACATCACTTAAAATTACATCGGGGGATAACAGCATTCCGAAGTTATGTTTCTGCTGTGACACATCTGCTCCCATAGCTTTTTTGTTATATGGAATTGTCTGGAGAATAGTTCCGGATTTATCGATGAGAGTGACTCCGCTTATATCTTCATTGTGGGTTTTATAATATATCTCCATGATGGATACGGAGTCCGCTGAGAATCTTTTTATCTCTCTGCTGCCAGCCAGAAATTGAATTCCATGCCTGTAATGATTGAAAAAATCGATTATACTCTTTTCTGCCTTCAGTGCGTGTGTTTTCTGAATGTTGAGTATAAATTCTATTTCGCGTTCGCTGCTCACATGATATAATATCCCCAGTAGAGTAAAAGAGATAAATATAGTAGTGAGAGCAATTGTTAATGAAACATTTATTTTCATTGTGGTCCGTTATGTATTTTTGAATTATTTTGAGAAATAATTGATTTAAAACTAAGATAATTGTTCATAAACTGGCGGAGAGCAATTCCACCACGGATTTATGAATAGTCACTATTAATTATAAACTTCATTGTATAAAACTACTAACAGTAAAACAAAAAAACAAGTGGAGTTAACAATTATTTTATGTAATTTGTGTATGAGGTAATGGTATATTTTTTCTGTAGTCTTTATTATATAATAAAGACTACAGAAAAGTTTATAGGGATTAAATGCGGCATAGAAAAAAAATTAAAACTCTCTGACTGGCCGAATGTAGCAGAAATTAGATTTGAATTGTTCCGTGTGTACGTTATTTGCAAAGTCAAAAGCCTCAGCATTATCTGGTGAAAGACTTCCTTGGCATGATGTCCAATAGAGCGTGTCGATAAGACTTATTGGGTATAAATTTTTACGCATTAAGTATAATTCATCACGTGAAGGGAGAAACCAGTCGTCCAAAAGATATGACAGGTAATCATCACATGACTTGGCGGCATATACCGCAACACCATAAGAAGCGACTATAGAAGCTGAATTTGTTCTACCTTTACCAATTCCGGTTTCAGTATTGCTGAGATAAGCCAGAGTTGGGGTCCATTCCTGCATTGTAATATCTGTTTCTGCTGCAACAAAACCTCTGCCGAATCCATCATTATAAAAGACGTAACCCCCAACCTCTGGCGACACTACTCTGAACCTTTTCCCTGAATTAAAACTTGTATTTGCACCATATGCCGTTCCGGAAGCATTTGTGGCATAAGCCCGGACATAATATGTAGTATCGGGATTAAGACCCCAAATTGAACATTGTGTATAAGTACCTGTTCCTATAAAATACATATCCGATACATGAGAATTCAAAATTGTCGGATCAGGATTAGTGCTCCAGCAGACCCCACGATCTGTCACTGGCGAACTGCCTTGTGAAGTGACTTCTCCGCCGGCTAATGCTGAAACTCCTGCGATCGATGGTGCAAAGTCCGGATTCCCGGCTATTGAAGTAGTATATACAGTTGCAAGGCTGGTCATAGCCGCGGGATTCGGCATTCCGGTTACGGCTCTCCTGATTAATTCTAATCCCTCTGCATTTTTCACTATTACCCATAGATGGTAGATAAATCCATTTGTGAGTCCGATTATGGTATAACTGGTTGTTGTAATGTCTCCACCGGACCGAATTGCAGTTGAATAATCATCTATAGTGTTATACCATACTTCGTAAACTGCAGCATTTTCAACAAAACTCCAGTTTAAGTGTAGCGTAGTGTCTCCAGGTGATACATTTACAGTAAAAGGTGTGGCATCCTCTGGCCATCTGTCCTCTTCAACTTTTGAAACGACATCGCATGACAGAAGCAGCGTTAAAAGAACCGGTATTATAAGTGTAATTTTTTTCATAGTTAAAATCTTATCCCTGTATTAATTCCGCATGTTGCGAACTGCAGTGTCATATCGTTTTCGATGAGTACAGTGTAACCTGCCTTTATTCCTAACACCAATGACCCGGATATCAGATAGTCAAGTGATAGATCTCCGCTTATCATCGGGTCAACTCCCTTTGATGTTTTCTCTGTATCTTCAAGTGTTACAAGGTCTCTTGTTGTATATTCTGTATTTATATACGCACCTCCTAAAGCGAGGGTAGGGGTGATCGATAAATTGCTGAATAATTTAAATGGATAACCGGTTGTTACCGCGAAGGGAGTTATCTTAAAACTATGTGTGTTCATCCCCTCTGTGTCAATTTCATCTTTTCCCTGGATATTGAAAAATCCAACCTGAAGACCGGATGAAAATCCGCTGATAAAAAAATCATCTCTTGTCAGGGAGAACATTCCTCCACCACCCGGTTTTGTAATTTCACCAAATTTATCTATTGGTATAAATCCCAGTGGAGATATTTCAATACGAGTCTTCCCTCCGCGGGATCTGCGTATTCCTTTGTCCGGTAATTTCATAGGGGCCGAATAGGAATATACATCTTCGACTCCTCCCAAACCTCTAAAAGTCCCGGAAAGGGGAAATCTGAAACCTGCAGCAAATTGAAAACCTGCCGGAGATTCAATTGTATCATCATTATAAAATGCTTTATGATAACCGGATTTTACAAAAATGGAGGTATTATTAGTTGTGATATAATTCAGTCCAATCATAAAATCGGTGTAAGCTCCTGAAGCTGAATCTGTTACTGTTTTAGAAGTGTCTAAGGGGAGCTCATATGACGGGCTCTCTCTTTTAAAATACGAGTAACCTGCTCCGGCAGTTCCTGTAATATAAAGAGGTATCTGGAAAATCTGATATCTATATTCAACTCCGAAAGTCACAGGAAGATACGACCTGACCGTTTCTGTGCCATCAGAATGATTTTTTTTATCCGAAGCATAAGTTGTATTGATGTAAAAGAGTATTCTTTCTTCATCAAAATATCGCGGCATGTCCCACAGCAGTGAGAGTCCGCCTCCGTTTACACTCTTTTCTTTTCCAAGGTCTATCCAGATTGCGTCAATATCTGTAATCAGAACAGCATGAAGCGGCTGTAAAAGTAAGAGGGTAACAAATAGTATGAATAAAGGTTGTAAGATATAAGATTTTTTCATAATTCCGGCTTGTCTCTATTATTAAATTTTTTATAATACAATTAACGACAGCATTTTATAGCAATGATATGATTCTTTTAATAAATATAAGTATTTACAGTAATTATTCCTAAATATAATTTTAATTGTAAAAAACAAAAATTATATATCCCCGCCGCCTTTGACGGCGGGGATAATGGAACTTTTTTTACTTTAGAAAAGTTAAGTAGAAAATATAAGTATTTATATATATTACTAAATAGTTTTTGAAATAGTCAATAATTAAATTGCAAATTTTTAAGTGCTCAAAACTGACACTAAATCGCCTAAAAGTTGTCCATGGCGCGACTTATAACATTTTACGAATGAATTAGTACAATTAGCAGTTCGACTCCGTTCATTTCGACAAGCTCAATACAAGCAGGGTGCTTAATTTAACGCTGGCTGAGCGGAGTCGAAGCCTGAAGTCAGTACTATTTCAATCGTTAACCGTTATAGTTATGACTTACCTGTATTTAAAATTCTGAATAGAATCAATACTTGACATTAAATTCACTGGATTTTAGAAATTTGATATGGTGATGCAGTTTTTAAAAGAAGTGTAAGGTGTAATTTTAACGATTGCCTCACTTTAAAATTGTTTTTGCGAAATGATGAAATTATAATTCACGGGATTTAAAACAATAATGAATAAACATATAGTACCGGAAGGTGTTGAATCTATGAGATTCAGCGATTACGCGATTAAAACTTTTACAATCATTCCGTCACGTAACGGTATTAAGAAAGCTATAAAGCGGGGGGATTTTCTTATTGATGGTGTTAAGGCTGAAACGGGGACATGGGTAAAACCGGGTCAGCTCATCACTTTGAATGACAGTGATATTGATATTCCGGTTTATCAGATGGTTCTTCCCGTTGTATATGAAGATGATTTTATTGCAGTTGTTAATAAACCTGCGGGAATTTCTGTAAGCGGCAACCGGTTTAAAACTGTCGAAAATGCTCTCCCTTTTAATCTGATAAATTCATCTGCTGATGACGCGCTAAAACGTCCACGTCCTGTACACCGGCTCGATTCTCCGACAAGCGGGCTTCTGCTTGCTGCAAAGACAAAACAGGCGCAGATAAATCTGGGACACCAGTTTGAATCGAGAAATATAAAAAAGAGATACAGAGCTGTTGTGAAAGGTGAGATCGGAAGTCCCGGAAGAATAGCTTCGGATATAGACGGGCGGAGTTCAGAGACAGAATATATGCCGGTTAGAAGTTTACGTTCGATAAAGAATGAGCATGTCACTCTGGTTGACCTTTATCCGGGAACAGGGCGGACTCATCAGCTCCGGAAACATATGGCCGGGATCGGGCATCCGATTATCGGTGATAAACTTTATGGAGAGAGTGGGGATCTGTTCAGGGGGAAGGGGCTTTTTCTTGCTGCTGTAGAACTTTCATTTACGCATCCGATTAATGGGATTCTGATGAATATCAGAATTGATGATCCGGAAAAGTTTTCTACATTCATGGAACGTGAAGAGAGACGCTGGAGAAGACTTTATGAGTGAATTTTTGTATGTATATCTTTTTTAAAAAATGAATCAGTAATTATTTCTGAATATAATATTTAATGAAAAAAACAAAAACTATATATCCCCGCCGCCTTCTGCGGCGGGGATAATAGAGCTTTTTTTAATTTAGAAAAGTTAAAGAATAAATACTGAAAATGAATAAATATTCTGGACAAATAATTCGATTTGATTATCATAGATAGCAGTTTATATCTAATTACTTAATATAACGGACTGGAGGTTTTCAATGTCAAAGGGTAAAGACACAAAAAAAGAAGAGAAGAAAAAACCTGAAAAAACAATTAAAGAGAAACGTTTAGAGAAAAAAGAAAAAAAAGCTAAAAAAGAATAGTTTTCACTCTCAAAGCATTATAGTTGATCCCGGCGATATATTTTCACTCCGTATTATAGTATCAGCAGCGGAGTGAAAAAGCCGGGTTTGCCAGCCACTTTTAAGCCCCATCAGAATAAAAATCATTTATAATAAAATTACAATACTTGTAGGTTATTTCTGCAGATGTGGTATATTATAGTCAGTAATAATTTTTAAGGCTCCGGATGAAAAATCCGGGGCTGATTGCTGAGGAGGATTATATGGAATTTACAGCAGCGTTTCAGGCATTAAGTATCAGGTCGGTCATCACCGCGACTGTTGTGTCTTATTTTTTTATGGCGTTATGGTACTCTCCATTTATGTTCGGTGAGAGATGGACCAGAGACAGCCATCTGACCGGCAGATTGCTTCGTAAAAGAAATACTGCAGGTGTTTATATTGCTACAATTTTAATGAATTTCGCATCAGCATTTCTTCTTGGTATGTTTCTTACGGCAGAGCCGACGCTGAAGCATGGATTGATTGCCGGTTTCGGCACAGGTTTTTTCTGGGTAAGTATGTTTATCTCTATAATCTATACATTTGAGAGAAGACCTCTCTCTCTTTATTTTATTGACTGCGGATATGCAACAATCGCTTTTACAATTATGGGCGGAGTTCTTGGCGGCTGGAATTCTCTGTTTTAAAATTTTTCTGTTAGATATTGCGGTCACCTTGTGTTACCGCAATATCTAATTGTCTGAATAGTTTTACCTCCGGAATAAGTGCTGCTTTTAAATAGTGTAATTTCTGGTAAACCAACGACATTCTATCTCAGTCGCACATTCAGAAGGGCGGAGAGCAGTTTTACCTTCAGTTTATCCCTGAAATAAAAAAATAATTGCTTTTGAATAGAGAGTATTTATTGTTAATTAATAACAGGAATTTATGAGTTACTGACCTCGTTGCCTTTGGCGGCGGTGAAATAATTAACAAGTAAGTTTCAAATTTAATAAAATCAAGCGACTTATTTATGAGTATAGATGATAAAAAAAGAAAAATTCTGGAAGACTATATGAAATCCGCAAGTCCCGAGGAGAGAAGAGAGCTGAACAGGCTTCTCAAATCACGGGAGAAAAGACCTTCAGCTGATTTGAAACCCCAGGGTATAAATATGGATGTTAATCAGCTGGCTCGAAATATGTCGAAGCAGATTAATGAGCAGCTTGGCATGGCGGATATTAATATAAAGAAGATGGCAAAAGATATGGTTGTCCAGATGGCTCTTCAGCATAAACCTGATATAACGCCTAAAGAGCTTAATGCTATTGTAAATCAGATGGTCCCGGAGAAGCGGGAGAGTGACATTATAAAAAAAATCCCGCCTGAACTTTTGAAAAGTATGATTGTACAATTTGTATCATACAGTACAAATTCCATGCCGGAAAAAGATCAGGCCCAGCTGCCGGAGGGGTGGGCTAAAAAATACTGGGGAATTTTTTCTCAGGATATCAGGGACCTTATAACCATGTATCTGAAGAATGGCATTGATAACCGTAATTTCTGGCTTGCCATTGAAAAGCTTCAGAGGAAGGCCCGAGAGGGCAGATAGTGCGGGCTGCATACCGGTTCTTTTAAAAAATGAGTTGTGAATGGTGAATCAGATGGAAACAGAAAATATTGATAAAGATTTTAACAGGTATCAGCTTTTTTATATTGAAGCAATACTAAATGATTCATCGTTCCCGCAGATCAATAGAATAAGACCTATTTTTGAAAATATTACCTTAGAGGATTTTGTTGATCTTGTTGATAAAGTTTTTTCAGCAGAGGATTACGAGATTTCTCAGCAGTTTGTATATTTTCTTATGTTATTCCGGGATATGGAGCATATACAACTATATTTAAACTCAAAAGAGTTTCCAATCGACAAGCTTGAGCGTCTTATAATTTTTACATTCGGATACTGTTCAATGCATGATCACTCAATTGACCGCGTTCTTGATGAGATTCTTTTTTTCCTTGATAATGACAGACTGCTCGATCTTGCACTCAATTCGGTCTTTGTTAATAACGATAAGCTGATTCTGTTTATGATACTGACTAAGTTTAACATTGAGATGCTTAATACCTATTTTTCGAAAATAAAAGATATCCCGAAGTTCATTAATTTTTTTGTAAAACTTCCCGATGAAGTTTTGAGGTCAATCATTTCAAGGAATTATCATTTATTTCAGTATATAATGCTGATGATGGCTGAAGTTGATACCGGGCAGTCACTATCTTCGGAATTTATAACACGTTATAGTCTTGACCTCCAGCAATTTGGTAAACTGAGCGATATTCTTAAACAGTACAGGGCCAGAACTGATTTTGAGAAGGAGAAAGATCTGCCGTTTCAGCAAAGAGATATGCAGAGGCTTTCATTTCTTGTTAACATGGTAAGAGAGCTTCCTGATCCGGTTAAAGCTGTTGAGTATTTTTCCGGTGAACGTGTGTTTATGGATGATATGGAAAAGAGTGTTGTTCTTGCGGTTGTTACAGATCCCATGCTCAAAAACATTTTTAAAAATTATGACATTATGACAGCCGTATAAAAAATATAGATTATATTATCCCCCCGCCGAAGGCGGGGGGACGTATATATTTCATTGATTTTAAGCCGGATATTTTTTATTATCAAACATTCAGGAATTATTACTGAACTTTAATTATTAATAATTTAGAGAGAGTCTATCAGATGACGCAGATAAAAACTAAGGGGATGGTTGAGGCTGAAATTTGTGATGCCATGATCAGATTTGAAAAAGAGTACATGGGGCGTGGCCCCATGGAGACAAAATCATATATCATTGATGATATGATTGTTGTCAGACTTAAGGGGATTCTGACCAAGGCAGAGGAGCAGCTGACAAAGAATGATGAAGGGCATTCTCTTATTAAACAGGTCCGGAGTATGCTGCTTGAAAATGCAAGACCGCTCCTTGAAGCTATTATCTTTGATATAACCGGACTTAAAGTGCGGAGCCTGCATACCGATTTAAGTACTGCGATAAACGAAAGAGTAATTCTATTTACACTTGAACATGATTTTGAAGATAAACGGAAGAAATAATCGCTCACAACACAGTATTATTTAGTCTCCGCCGCGCCGGAGGCGCGGCGGAGATCAATTTTACTGACAGTTTGATTGTAATTATCTGAAAAAATAATTTTTAAATAAAAAAAAGTTGACCATTTAAGCAGTAATGTTTTTTATCGATAACAGTTAAATACTGATTCGGAAGATTTATCAAAGGCCCCTCGGGGCGGTTGATGGTAAGCCGGCTTTTATGTTGCCTCCTTTGTGTTTTATACACAGAAGTGGGATTCATAAATGCCGGCTTTTTTTGTGCATTTTTAGAATTAAGAAAAATTAAAGAGGAGATTCAATAAATGACTATAACAAATTTCAGAGAGATAGAGAATAAAATTATTATCCACACAAAGGGGAGGCTTTGTGAAACTAAAGAGGAGCTTCTGCAGAGTGAACTTTTTGCGCGTATACTTAACAGATACATTGAAGAACTTAACGGGCACCAGTCGCGTCTCCTGAATATTTTCGGCGGCGATATATCTGAAGAAAAAATTCATGTACTTCATATGACTTTGAAGAATCTTATACGTCTCGACGGAAACTACATCCCGAAAATAGTCCCTGAGTCTGGAGTCTTTTTCAGCGACATTCCGCTTCTGAATGACTTTATTGAGAATCTGTATAACTACTGGAGAAGTTTTGAACGCTATGTTATCTGTGATTCCGAAGGGGATACTCTCGACAGACGGCCGTATAGAACATTTAACCAGACTGTTGAGAAACTTACTGATCTTGTAATGGGGGCTTACCGTGATATCCAGGAGAATATTACAGGGACTCATCCGCGCATCTACAGACAGCTTCCGGCAGGTGCAGGTATAGCGGCAATAGGTATCCCTGTGAATATTCCGTATCCCGAAGGTTCATTCAGTAAGCTTTCCGATATAAGGATTATAAGACAGATACTCCTTAATCCTCCGGTTATACTTGAACCGAAGAGTAATAAACGGACCGGAAGTTTTATAAAGATTAAAGAGAATCCCCTGGATCTTATAGATATTAACAGTATTGAGTGGATATGCTATCCTGCGAAAGTCGGTGAACTTGTAATAAATATTTATTTCCACGAATCATTTTATGAACTCGGATTTTCTCTCTGTAATTTATTTGAACTTGCAGATGATGAAGATCTGGCAAAGAAGCCTGACGCGATATATCTTTTCGGAGTGCCGGGTAATGTCCTGGACGGATATGATGCAGTGCCGGCAGTATTTTATGATGATGAAAAAGATGGCGTAATGGTTGGCGCATGTCCTAACCGCGATATGTTCGGATATTTCGGCTATCTTAAAAAGATGGTGCTGACTCTGCACAATGCAATTATGATTAAGCGGGGAGTTCTTCCATTTCATGGTGCGCTGGTTAAGGTGCTGTTAAAAGGGGGAAAGGAGTCAACTATTCTAATGATGGGTGATACCGGCGCCGGTAAGTCTGAAACACTTGAAGCATTCCGTAATCTAGGGAGAGATTACCTGCGCGACATGATTATAATTGCCGATGATATGGGATCGCTTCAGCTGAGAGATAATGGAGATGTCATAGCATATGGCACAGAGACCGGGGCATTCCTCCGTATAGATGATCTCAAGCCGGGATACGCCTTCGGACAGATTGACCGGTCTATACTGATGAGTGCAACAAAAGTGAACGCGCGTATTATTCTTCCGGTAACAACATACGATACTGTTGTGAAAGGGCATAAGATAGATATGGTTCTTTATGCTAATAACTATGAACAGGTTGATGATGATCATCCGCTGATTGAGCGATTTAAAACCGTTGAACAGGCGTTTCATACATTCAGAGAGGGGATGGTTATGAGCAAGGGGACCACTACATCAACCGGTATAGTTCACTCTTACTTTGCAAATATTTTCGGACCGCCGCAGTACAAAGAGCAGCATGATATACTGGCAATTAAATTTTTTAATGCATTTTTTCAGGGAGATGTTTACGTTGGACAGATGAGGACGCGTCTCGGAATTTCCGGCTGTGAGATGAACGGACCTGATGAAGCTGCTATGGCACTTCTCCAGCAGATCACAGAGTAGTGATAAAGCTGAAAAAAGTATTGAATAATTTAAAGTCCAAATTAATTAAAGAGGAGTCCCTATAATTAAATCCTTACAGGGTCTAAGGCCAGCCTTTTTTCGACTTAGTGTCGGTGCTGGCAGGCGAACATCGTGTTCGCTCGGGTGATAGCCCCTTTATAAGCCCCGCAGGGCTTCCTGCGGTCATAAAAACGGAGTTTTTGTGACCGCTTAGTAATAAGAGTATTTTATGGAGAGATCTGATGATTGAAATATTGAGCGCGTGGTTTTATTCGATAGACTGGCATGGTAAGTTTATTATTATAAGTGATGTGTCGATACGATTAATCATTACACTTGCTTTAAGTTTTGTTGCAGGAAAAATAGCCGGAGGAGTGGTTTCTCTGATTGTAAAAAGATCTGTTGAACACAGTATCTTTTCCTTTAACAAATCTCTCATAAAAAAAGATCTTTATAAACGTCTTTCAATGATGTTTCCATTTATCATTGCATATTTTTCTTCTGAACTGGTATTTAGCGATACTCTTAAATTTGCATTGATACTTGATAGAATTTTATTTTCTATTCTTGCACTGCTTGGCCTCTATACAGTGAATGCATTTCTTGATGCACTTGACCACTATTATCAGGAGTTTGAAGTCTCCAGAAAAAATCCGATAAAGGGTTATCTTCAACTTGTAAAAATTTTCCTTACAATTGCGGTTTTAATAGTAGTAATTTCCACATTATTGAATAAATCACCATGGGGCTTTCTAAGCGGTTTCGGCGCGATGACAGCACTGGTAATACTGGTATTCAGAGACTGGATTCAGGGACTCATCGCGAGTATTCAGATAAGCGCCAATAACCTTGTAGTAATCGGTGACTCCATTGAGATGGAGAAGTACGGAATTAATGGAGAGGTAATTGAAATATCTCTCAGTACTGTAAAAGTAAAAAACTGGGATAATACTATAAGTATGATTCCTACATACTCTCTTATTTCTGAAACGTTCAAGAACATGCATGGTATAAAAGAATCGGGGGGGAGAAGAATAAAGCGGGTATTGTATATAGATATAAACAGTATATCTCTCCCTGATGAAAAAACATTAAAAAAGATCCAGAAGCTGACTCTTCTAAAAGGGACCATGGAGCTTAAAGAACTTGCACGGAGTGTAAAAACCGGAAGGGATGAGCGGATTAATAAAAGCGGCATAACGAACATCGGACTATTCAGAAAATATGTTGAACTGTATCTTATGAATCATGACGGAATAGACAGCGAAAAAAAACTTATGGCAAAACTGCTGGAGCCCACTGCGAATGGAATCCCTCTTCAGATATATGTATTCACCAGCATAATTGATATTGTAGAATATGAACTTGCAGTTGCCGGAATATTTGAGCATCTCATTGCTGTCATTCCTGAGTTTGGACTTAGAGTCTTTCAGAATCCTTCAGGTGGAGATGCGGGGAGATTAGCTTAATGGCTCAGGAGTTGAGGTTAAAAGTGGTCTATAACTCAGTGGTTCGACAAGCTCACCAACCATTGTCGAAGCGGGCTCCTGCTCTGCCAGAAACGGATTTTAAGTGATAGCCTTAACTTCTCATAAATCGGCGGAGATCAATTTCCACCGATTTATGAGAAGTTACTGATAGCCTGAATCTCTTTTTAATATTTTTATTGACAAAATATCAATTCTGTTATTATATGCAACATATTGCATATAAACTGGAGGGGTCATGAAAGTATTGATTTTGAACAGCGCAGGTGACGATTCGGCAATCAACGCCGTTGTGCGTGATCTGAAAAATGAACTTGCGGCAAAGGGTGCTGAAACCGGGGAGCTGATTCTCCGTGATATGAAATATTCACCATGTCGCGGCTGCTTTAACTGCTGGGTAAAGACGCCGGGGCGATGTGTATTCAAGGATGACGGTGATGTTCTCTGCCGGGAAGTGCTGCACTCTGACTACGTGATTATTGCATCTCCGGTAATAATGGGTTATCCATCTGCCATGGCTAAAAATGCCCTGGACCGGATTATTCCGCTGATTCACCCCTATCTTGAAGATATAGATGGTGAAGTCCACCATATGAAGAGATATGAAAAATATCCGGTTATGGGATTAATTCTTGAGAAGAGCGGCGATACAGATGATGAGGATATAACGATAATTACCGATATATTTGAACGTGCCGCCCTCAATCTGCAGAGCCGTCTGGGATTTGTAAAATTAACTACTTCATCACCTGAGGAGATAGCAAATGAAATTATCAATAATTAATGGATCACCACGCGGAGCATCAGGAAATACCGAGAAACTGCTTGAACATTTTATTAATGGTTTTAACGAAACACCGGGGAACAGTGCTGAGAAGTTTTATCTGGTAAAAGAGAGACCTGAGTTTGAAAAACTGAAGGGACTGTTTCTTGACGCGGGGATTCTTATAGTAGCATTTCCGCTTTATGTTGACGCAATGCCCGGTTCGGTGAAGGAGTTTTTTGAATCGCTTGAACCGCTCAAAAATAAACGTCCCGATCTGCGTCTTATGTTTGTGATACAGAACGGATTTCCGGAAACTTATCACAACAGATTTGTGGAGAGATACTGCGAGAAGCTTGCGAAGAGACTCGGCTGCATTTATGAAGGCTCGATCTGCAAAGGGGGATGTGAGGGATTAACTGTTCAGCCTCCTCAGCTTGTAGAAAAGGTATTTGCCGGATTTTACAAGGCGGGTAAATCTTTTGGTGAAACAGGAAAACTCAGCACTGAAGTGCTTGAGAAACTTGCACGCCCCGAACATTTAACTCCTGAAAATATGAAGATGGTAATACCAATGGTTAATAATTTTCTATGGGACGGACTGCTGAATAAGAATAATGCCATGGATAAAAAATTCGATAAGCCTTTCGAGTGATTCGCCCCCACTGTTCCGCCCCCACTGTCGCGATGCGACATCTCCCCCCTGGAGAGAGGGTGGAGAGGAGAGTTGGAATCTTTAGTGTTCCGCCCCCACTGTCGCGATGCGACATCTCCCCCCTGGAGAAAGGGTGGAGAGGAGAGTTGGAATCTTTAGTGTTCCGCCCCCACTGTCGCGATGCGACATCTCCCCCCTGGAGAAAGGGTGGAGAGGAGAGTTGGAATCTTTAGTGTTCCGCCCCCACTGTCGCGATGCGACATCTCCCCCCTGGAGAAAGGGTGGAGAGGAGAGTTGGAATCTTTAGTGTTCCGCCCCCACTGTCGCGATGCGACATCTCCCCCCTGGAGAAAGGGTGGAGAGGAGAGTTGGAATCTTTAGTGTTCCGCCCCCACTGTCGCGATGCGACATCTCCCCCCTGGTGAAAGGGTGGAGAATAAAGTTGAAATATTTAGTATTTCCCTTTCCCCATCTCTCTATGGGGAAAGGTGCCCGACGGGCGGATAGGGGCGGGGATAACAATGCTTTTACTATTGTAAAAAAGTTCAGTATTATTACTGGAACTTTTTTATAAAAATACCTTTTTTTACTGGAATCTCTTTTCTGTAATTATTAAGTTAATTTGAGCTAAGTATTAATTCATTATATACTGGCGCACCGTTTTAATTATAAAATCCGGAGATGATTTTGGATCAGAAGAGAACTATACTGCTTGTCGAAGATGAAGCCATAATCTCGTTAACTTTAGCGCAATCTATTAAGAATTTCGGCTATGAAGTTGTTACTGTGAATTCGGGCGAGAGGGCTGTAAAAATATGTATTGAGAGCGATAGAATCAATTTTGTTCTGATGGATCTCGATCTTGGACCCGGCATGCATGGTCCTGAAGCAGCGAGAGAGATTTTAAAAAAAAGAAATATTCCGATTGTTTTTCTGACAGCTCATTCAGGACAGCAGATGGTGGAGAGTGTCATCGGTATTCCTCATTACGGATATATAATGAAAAGTTCAGGGGATTTTCTTCTGAAATCTTCGATTGAAATGGCGTTTCAACATTTTGATGCTCATGAAAAAGTTAAGGCAAGTGAAGCCAGATTCAAATCTATTATTGAGCTGGCTCCTGATGCTATTCTTCTGGGAAACCCGGTTGGTATAATAATAGGAGCGAATGAAAGGGCGAGTGAACTTACCGGTTACAGCTATGATGAATTAATTGGTGAGAGTATACAGATTCTTTTTAAGGAAGATGAACGAAAACGTGTACCTCTTAGATATGATCTTCTTCAGCAAGGGGAGATTGTCAGGAGTGATCGTATTCTTACAAGAAAAGACGGTTCAGATGTATTCATCGGGATGAATAGTAAAATGATGCCCGACGGTATGTATCAGACATTTATACGGGATATGACTGAACATAAAATAGCCGAGGATAAACTTGCTGCCGAGAAGGAACGTCTTGCCGTTACACTCCGAAGTATCGGTGATGCTGTCATCACCACAAATACTCATGGTAATATTGTAATAATGAATAAAATAGCTGAGGAGCTAACCGGTTGGACTATTAATGAAGCTGAGGGGAGTCCACTCTCTGATGTTTTTAATATTATAGATGAAGCAACACGCTCTCAATGTGAAAATCCTGCTGCGAGAGTCATGGAAACAGGATCTATAACTGAAATTGAAAATAATACAATACTTATATCGCGTGACGGAACTGAGAGAATTATTTCTGACAGCGGAGCACCGATAAAAGATAATAATAATTTAATCTCCGGAGTAGTTATTGTCTTTAGAGATATGACCGAGAAGAGAAAACTTCTTGATGCAGTTCAGCAGACCGACAGGCTGAATTCGCTGGGCGTACTTGCCGGAGGTATTGCCCATGATTTCAATAATCTTTTAAGCGGAATATTCGGCTACATAGAGATGGCCAGATTGAAAAGCAGTTCTGATAAAAATGTTATGGAATATCTTGATAAAGCATTTACTGTTTTTGACAGAGCCCGTGGTCTTACTCAGCAGCTTCTTACTTTTTCAAAAGGGGGATTGCCGATACGTAAAACCGGAGATATATCTCTGCTCATTAAAGATAGTACCGAGTTTGTTCTATCCGGTTCAAATATTTCATATGACTTTGAAGTGGGTGAAAATCTGAGGCTATGTGATTTTGATGAAAATCAGATAGCACAGGTAATTGATAATATTATTATCAATGCCAAGCAGGCTATGCCTTTGGGAGGAAGGATTTCGGTCACTGTTAAAAATTATTTTCTTGATAAGCATGTCATTCCGATTCTCCGCAGCGGAGATTATATAAAAATATCGATAACAGATACCGGCATCGGTATTCAACAGGATCATCTTAAACGAATCTTTGATCCATTTTTTACAACCAAGCAGCAGGGTAACGGACTGGGATTAGCCACATGTTATTCCATTATAAAAAAGCATGACGGTTTTATCGAAGCAAAATCGTCTCCGGGTAAAGGTTCTGAATTTGTTATATATCTTCCCGCATCGGAGGAGGGCGTTGAAAATGATTTATATTCAGGTACGATGCAGCATACCGGTTCCGGTAAAATTCTGATTATGGATGACGAGGATTTTATCCGGGATATTTCAATCGGTTTACTGAAGCTGATAGGCTACGATGGTGTTGAGGCGGCGGATGGAGTGGAGGTTCTGAATATTCTCGCTAAGGCAAATGAAAACGGGGAACCTTTTGACGGAGCTATTCTTGACCTGACTATACCTGGAGGTATGGGGGGGAGGGAGACTCTCGTTGAAATAAGAAAACTTTATCCCGATCTTCCAGTCTTCGCATCAAGCGGTTTTTCGGAGGATCCTGTGATTGCTAAACCTCATGATTTCGGATTTACCGGAAGTATCCGCAAGCCATACCGGAAGGATGAGCTGGCGGAGATGCTGAATGAATATTTGATGAAGAAGTAGAATGCCCTCATCCCCCTCCTGCCCATTTTCAGCTTTTGACTGAGAGATTTGTGCATGTCAATTTTCAAAAAAAAGTATTTACTTTTTTTCAGTTTTAATCATTACTATTATATCTTCAAACCCTCTCCCGGCTTTTAGCCGGGAGAGGGTGCGCGAGCGACAGCAATGCGCGGGTGAGGCGGAGGGTAATGAGGGTGGAGAGGTCAATGCCGGGATTAACACTATACTCAGGGAACAGACTGGAAATTCTGGCGGATAAATTCGCAGAGACAATAACTATCGCACCTCTTCCTGTGATGATGAAGGAGTCGATTGTACTTCAGAGTATGGGGATGATGAAATGGCTATCTGTTGAGATGAGCAGACGGCTTGGTGTATGGTCGAATTACGAGTATATATTTCCGAACAGAATGGTGGGGAATATTCTCAATTCGTTTCTTCCGGGGAAAGGGAGTGAAAGATTTTTCGATAAGGATATAATGACATGGAGATGCGCAGCTCTTATTTTAAAAGAGAAAAGCAATCCATGTTTTGCAGAGGTTGCTTCATATATTAAAGATGATGCAGCCGGTCTTAAACTTTATCAGATATCATCAAAGATAATAGATCTATACGATCAGTATATGACATTCCGGCCTGAGATGATTATTGACTGGGATAAAGATGATACAATGGGGGGATGGCAGGGGGATTTATGGCGGATGCTTACCGGAGATATGAACGGAGATCATCCTCCGGCTCTTCTATATGAGGTGTACAAAACTCTGGAGTCTAAAGGGGGGATCACTCCGGTTAATCTTCCGGAACGGATTACTGTCTTTGGTATATCATATATTCCGATGTATCACCTCAATATTTTACGCGCTGCATCGTTGTACTCCGATGTAAATCTTTTTATCCTGAATCCTTCAGCGGAATACTGGGGAAATATTTTAACTGAAAAAGAGAAGCGGAGGATAATATCAACATCTCCGATACTCCCCGGTGATCCGGAAGATTATCTTCATATAGAACAGGGGAATGTGCTACTTGCGTCACTGGGGCGCGTGGGTAGAGACTTTCTATTTAATATATTCATGTCCGATCTTTATACAGTTGAACTCTTTGAGGAACCTGAACGTAAATCACTCTTGTCTATGATTCAAAACGATATATACACAATGAATAACGGGAAACCGGGGTCAGGAAAATTTACTTTTTCTGAAGAGGAAATTCTAAATGACAGTTCAATTATTATAAACTCATGCCACAGCACAATGAGAGAGGTTGAGGTTCTCCACGACTATATTCTTGAACTTTTAAATAACGACAAAACTCTGGCTCCGGGTGATATTCTTGTAATGACTCCGGATATAGAGAATTATTCAAGCTCAATTCAGGGGATTTTCGGCAGGAGAAGCGATGGTGTCCCGCGTATTCCTTTTAGAATTGTAGATAGAAAACTTAAGAATACAAGTATAGCAATTGAAACTTTTTTTAAAGTTCTATCCATCGGGGAGGATAGATTTACATCTTCATCTCTTCTGAGTATTGCCGATTGTGATGAGGTACGGGAGAGATTTAATCTTACTCATGAGGATATGGATAAGGTCGGGAGATGGGTCCGTGAAACTGCCGTTTTCTGGGGGATCGATGGAGATTATAAAGAGGAGCTTGGTCTTCCGGGAATTTACGAAAACACATGGGAGTTTGGTCTTAACAGAATGCTCATGGGCGGAATAATGAGCAATGATGGGGAGACTTCTCTTGGTATCCTTCCATACTCTGAAATTGAGGGGAGTGATCTTCAGATCCTCGGAAGGTTTATCTCTCTTTTTAATTCATTACGTGCAATTTATTATATGCTGAAAAAGGATTACACCCTCGCTGAGTGGAGTGAAGTGATTTCTTTTATTATTGATTCTCTTTTTGCAGATGAAGAAATTCCTGTGTCGATAATCCCTGTATCTTCAGCAGCAGTAAAAATCAGAAGTCTGCAGAATGACTCACTCTTCTCTGAGAAGATAAGTCCCGGTGTTATCAGAGAATATCTTGATAAAGCTGTATCGGAGTCCGGATCGGGAAAGGATTTTGTAAGCGGCACTCTTACATTCTGCGAGATGCTTCCGATGAGAAGCATTCCATGCCGTGTTATATGCATTCTTGGTATGAACGATTCGGCTTTTCCCAGGAAATCAAGAGCTTTAAGTTTCGATCTAACATCTGAAATACCCAAGAGGGGGGACCGGTCAGTACGGGATGAGGACAGGTATCTGTTTCTGGAGACGCTTGTCTCTGCAAGAGATAATCTCTATCTGAGCTATACCGGGCAGAGTCTCAGCAGCAATAATCAGCTTAATCCGTCAGTGGTGATAAGTGAACTTCTGGAGTATATAGATGAATTCTACGTAACTGAAGATAGTGAAAAAAAGATAAGCAATTATATTTTTAAAACACATCGTATACAGCCATATAATCCTGTTTACTTTATTCCCGGAAGCGGATTCTTTACGTATCAGGGTAGCCGGATCGATGGTGCAAGATCATATGCCCTAAGTGAAAAATCTGATTACATGTTTATGGATAAACCTCTCCCTCCATTAAGCGGAGATGAGAAGAGTATAAGTATCGGTGAACTGGCTGCATTTCTGATTAATCCTTCTAAGGTACTGATGAACAAACGTCTCGGGCTTTACCTCGGTCTGCGGAGCGATGAATATATAGAAGAGGAATCATTTACTCCCGATTTTCTGGACCAGTACAAACTTGATTCCGGAATAATGGAAGCGCTGCGTTGCGGGAGAAGCCGTGAGAGTCATTTTGAAATTGTAAAGGCCGCAGGTGGACTGCCGCACAGTACTCCCGGCGAGATTACCTACGGGAGTTCATATACGCAGGTTAAAAATTTTTACGACCGGTTCAGTTATCTTCTTAAAGACAAAATGGATAAAGTTATTATTGATCTGGATATAGACGGATTTAATCTTACCGGATCCGCAGATAATATATACGGCGGAAAGGTTATCTTCTTCCGTTATGCTTCGGCGAAAGGTATGGATCTTCTCAGCGCATGGATTACTCATCTTGCCCTTTGTGCTTCCGGGACCTTTTCCGGTGAAACACTTCTTGTCTCAAAGAACGGATCTTTCAGCTGGAGCCACGTTCAGGAGAGCAGAAAAATTCTTTCATCATTTTTAGAAATTTACGAAAAGGGTATGACTAAACCTCTTCCGCTTTTTCCGAAAAGTTCATTGAAATTTGCAGAGACTTTTTTTGACGGGAAGAAGGGGGAACCGGGAGCCCGTGCATTTAAGGCGGCAGCATCGTCTTTCAGGAACAGTTTTTTCGGCGGAGACTCCGATGACCCGTATATACAGAAGCTTTTTGGAGATTCATATACACTTTCAGATCAGTTCCGTAAATACACATTGAAAGTTTATGAATCGCTCTTTGAGAATGTAAAAATGGAGGTGGAGATATGAGTACATTAAGTATAAGTGAATTTGATGTAATTGAATCACCGCTCTCCGGTACAAATCTTATTGAAGCAAGTGCCGGCACAGGTAAGACCTATGCTATCTCAATAATTTTTCTCCGTCTTATAGTCGAAAACAATTTCAGGATAGAGGATATCCTTGTCGTCACATTTACAATCCCTGCAACTATGGAACTCCGTTTGAGAATAAGGGACAGGTTGCGCGATGCGGTGTTTGTCATTGAAGGGAACTCAATCGAAGATAAGACTGTAAATCTTTTGATGGGTAAATATAAAGGCGACAATATTATGAAGCAGAGAATATTGACTTCGCTTAAAAGCTTTGACCAGGCATCGGTGTATACAATTCACTCTTTCTGCCAGCAGATGCTTGTAGATAATGCATTTGAAAGCGGTTCGCTTTTCAATTCCGAGATTGTAAATGATAATGCTTTAATCGAACGGGGAGTGACCGATCTCTGCAGACTCACCCTGTATAATACTTCACCCGCGCTTGTTTCATACTTTATGGATAACTGCAGTGTCGGTGAACTCCTTGAACTTTATAAGAAGAGACCTCTGTCGCCGGATCTCCGCATAGAGCCGGAAGATTCAGATGCCGATATAGAATCACTGGAGAGATGCCGTAATCTTATAAGTGAACTCTATATAGAGTTATCTTCCGCATGGGCGCGGGAGTCCGGCAGAGTCACTGATATTTTCTGCAGCTCAAAAATTCTGAAAGGGAATATATATCGGGAGGATTCAATGGATTCTCTTATCGAAGAGATGAATGATTATATTGCATCTGAAATTCCATTTGTTCTTTTCGACAGGTTTTATAATTACACCTCTGACAAAATAAGAGACTCGCTGAAAAAAGGGTGTGAGTATCCGGAGTCTGAAGTTTTTGACATCTGTCAGAAAATATATACAGCCAATGAAGAGTATAACAATGCCGGATCACTGATGCTTATCAGCATAAAAAAGAGACTCTTCGATGTGATAGACGATCAGGTGCTCAGCAATAAAAGTCAGAATAGCAGGAGATCTTTCGATGATCTGATCAAAGATGCTCAGAGGGGATTGAACGGAAAGTCGGGTAAACTCCTTGAGGATAAAGTCCGTGCCCGCTATAAGGCCGCTCTGATCGATGAGTTTCAGGATACGGACAATCTGCAGTTTGATATATTCAGCCGTCTATTCAACAACGACATGACAATATTATTTCTGATCGGTGACCCGAAGCAGGCAATCTACAGGTTCCGCGGTGCTGATATATTTTCTTATATGAAAGCGTCTCAGCTTATGAAAAACCGTTACACCCTTGCACGGAATTGGCGTTCAAGACAGGAGCTTATAGAGTCGGTTAATACCATTTTCGAAAGATGCACCAATCCGTTTATATTTGATAAAATTCAGTTTTATCCAGTAAGGCCCGGTGAAGAGACTCAGGGTGCAATTTTTATGAAACAGGGAGTGAGAGTTCCGCCATTTGATATATGGCTGGCCGGTGAGGGGAGTGAATCTGCCGAGAGTATGCTCATTGAAAAACTTTCATCCGAGATTTCTCTTCTTATAAACAGAGGCGATGATAATCCCTATACTCTTGGAGATAGAGCAATAAATCCCGGTGACATCGCCGTACTGGTCCGCACGCGTAAACAGGGGATAGCTGTGAGAGATGCCTTTGCCATGTACAGCATACCATCCGTTTCACGGGGGATGGATAATGTATTTCATTCCGACGAGGCTCTGGCTCTGTATTTTATTGTGTCGGCGATTGCTGATCCTGCGAATTATAATCTTGTAAAAGCCGCGTCATCAACAATCGCAATGGGGGGAGTGCTGATCTGCTCTACGGTTATCACCGGAATTCCACTGAAGGTAAAGATGGTCTTGATGCTGTTACTTCCAGGTTTTATGATTACAGGGAGACCTGGCTTTTAGGCGGTTTCCTCAACATGATAACTGACTTTCTTGAAGGTGAATCTGTTGCTTCAAGACTCTTTGCTCTGAACGGCGGAGAGAGGATGGTAACAAATATAAATCATGTAGCCGAACTGCTCCATACGGCCGAGCATGAAAACGATTTTACTCCGAGAGAACTTGTAACATGGTTCGGCAATACGATGTCGAATCCTCCCGATGATGATGAATACTCCATGAGGCTTGAGCGGGATGACGATGCTGTAAATATTGTTACAATGCACGCTTGTAAAGGACTGGAATTTCCCGTGGTCTATTGCCCATTCCTTGCGCACTCCGGTGACGGGAAAAGTGACTATGTTATATATCACGATCCGGCGGATCATAACAGGCCGGTATTGTATCTCGATAAAAATGTTCCCGATGAGGTGAAGGCTATTAAGGCCTCTGAGGATCTGGCGGAGAATGTAAGACTTTTATATGTTGCGCTTACCAGGGCGAAGTCGGCATGCCGTGTTATGTTTGCTCCTAATAGAAATTTCGGAAAGTCCGCGGCGTTTCACATCTTTGTGAAAAGTTCCGGATATGAAACTGCCGGCTACAGCAGGGAAATTCTTATATCTGCTCTGCGAGATCTGCAGAATAAATCGGATGGAAGAATATCTTTTTCAGATGGTACAATTTCTGAAGGTAAAGCTTACATTGCAGAGAAGCATTCAACAGATGAGATAAGCGTACGGGAGTTTAAGGGTGAGGTTAAGTCATGCTGGAAAACTCACAGTTACAGTGCAATTGTTCACAGCTTTGCATCACAGGTTGATGCTGACGGGAAGGATTTTCAGTCTGAATTTCACGCGAAGCAGGGGAGAGGTGAGGGTATATTCGGATTCGAGTCCGGAGCCAGAGCCGGTTTATGCATACATGAGATTTTCGAGAAGACCGATTTTAATTCGAATGATAAAATATCGGTTACAGAAGCCTGCGGTGAGATTCTCGATAAGTACAGATTCGATGTTTCATCGAAAGTCCATCTTGCGGAGATGTTTTTTAATGTTGTAAATTCTGTCCTTGATGACCGGACGGGTCTTAAGCTTTATGACATTGAATCCGGTTCCAGACTTACAGAGCTTGAATTCAGTTTCCCTGTTGATGTATTTGATCCGGTTAAATTCAGGGATATATTTATAGACGGTGATTTATACTGCGATAAAATTTATCGTAGGATTGCCGGTAATCACAGCGAACCGGGCGGAATGATGAAGGGCTTTATAGATTTAATATTCGAAAATGATGGTAAATATTATATTGCAGACTGGAAATCCAATCACCTTGGGAATTCCTCCGGCGAATACTCTAAGGAGAGAATTACTGACGAGATGGAGAAGCATAACTATTTTCTGCAGTACTATATATACTCCGCGGCTCTTATCCGATATCTCAGGCACCGCCTTGGAGATATTTTCAATTATGATAAACATTTTGGCGGGGTATATTACTTCTTTGTCAGAGGAATGAATCCCGAAGCAGAGGGGAGTCCTGGAATTTTTTTTGACAGACCGGATATTGCTGTGCTTGAAAAACTGGATAACTATTTCGCCGGAGTAGAACAATGAATATATCAATTGATGAACTTAAAAAGACTCGGTCATTCAGTGATATAGATATTCATCTGGCTGAATTTTTATCATCTAATGGCGGTGAAAGTTCACCACTTTTCCATCTGGTTATAATGATGCTGAGCAGCAGATTAAGCAGCGGAGACGTATGTCTCTCTCTCGGTGATATTGAGGGCAAATCCCTTTCATACTTTTTCGGTGACGATGAAACCGGTTTAAACAGAGAGATCGTAATCCCGGGTAAAACCGAAATGCTCGATACACTCGGTAAAAGCAAAGCTGTAGGGCATGAGGGGGATTATCTGCCTCTGATACTCGATTCAGAAGACAAATTATATTTCCAGAAATATTATACATTCGAAAATTCACTGGCATCCTATATAAAAAATCTTGCAGAGAGTAAAATAGTACCCGACGAAATTTCAATTGTAAAAGAAACATTTTCTTTACTCTTTCCACAGGTCGAAGGTGAAACCGACTGGCAGAGCGTGGCCGCATACTCAGCGCTCTCCGGAGGGATCACCGTAATATCCGGAGGACCCGGTACAGGCAAAACCTCAACTGTTGTTAAGATACTTGCACTGTTAGCCGAGTTGCGGATTAAAACCGGAAGGGACATATCAATATCTCTCGCTGCACCCACAGGTAAAGCCGCAGCGCGTCTTCGGGAGGCCGTGAACAGCGCGATTGAAACTCTCCCCGTTGGTGATGATGTAAAGAGACTCATCCCTGCGGAGACATTTACAATTCACAGACTTCTCGGATCTATCCGGAATTCACATGAGTTCCGTCACAACAGCGCGAATCCCCTGGCTCACGATGTTGTTGTTGTCGATGAGTGTTCAATGGGGGACATGGCTCTTATGTGCAGACTGGTTCAGGCAGTAAAGCCGGGAGCACAACTTATACTCCTGGGGGACAAGGATCAGCTCTCATCTGTTGAAGGGGGAGCGGTTTTCGGTGATCTTTGCGGATCTGCTGAAGGGATTTATACTGAAGATTTTCCAGTACAGGGGAGTAAACTCTTCGGAATTAATTTTTCAGATTCAGATATAAAAAATACAGATGCATCGAAGATGAATGACTCACTGATAGTTCTGAAAAAAAGCTATAGGTTCAGCGGAAGAAGCGGTATAGGGATACTTGCAGATCTGATAAAGAAAGGAGATGCCTCTGCCGCCATAGATATACTTGGAGATGAGAGCTATCCCGATGTAAAGTTTTCCGGCGGCAATACACCTGAAAAGATAGGGGATATTTACAAATCATCGGCATCATCAATTATATCGGGACTTGACTGTTCTACAGAAAAGAAAATTGCAGAGCTGATCGGAAAGTTTTCAATACTTACTGCGGTGAGGAGAGGACCCCTCGGAGCAGAAGGTATGAATTCAATGGCGGAAAGTGTTCTCTTCAGACTTGGTGTTATTACTTCCAGCGAGAAGTTTTATAATGGACGTCCAGTAATGATATCACGAAATGATTATTCACTCTCGCTGTTTAACGGAGATATAGGTATTACTTCAAATACCGGTACCGTTGAGGTTGTTTTCCCCGGCAATGATGGAGAGCCCCGTGTTGTGCATCCCTCACGACTCCCTGAACATGAAACGGCTTTTGCGATGACAATTCATAAAAGTCAGGGCTCGGAGTTTAACAATGTACTTGTTGTTATGCCCGATAAATGGAATATGGTAATGACAAGGGAACTTCTATATACTGCGGTAACAAGAGCGCGGAACGGAGTTGTTATTGCTGCTGCACCTGATATTATAAGAGAGATGATTGTTACTCCAACACAGAGAATGAGCGGATTGAAACGGAAGTTATGGGGTACTACTTAATTCTTTTCTGAATACCGGTTCTGATTATTTCCCGCAGCATCTCTTTAAAAACAATATCCTCTTCGTGCGAGTATATGTCGAAGAGCTTAATTATATTATCAGCATCATTGATCTTTACAATTGAATACAGCGCGGCACTTCTTACATATCGGGATTTATCAGTCTTAATCTGATCAATAAGAATCTCCGATACACCTTTTCTCTTTATTGAGCCGAGCACGCTGCATGCTTCACCACGGACCCGATAGTCTTCATCCGAGAGAGCATCTTCCAGAACTTCGAGTGAACGGCTCTCTTCAACTGCAATTCCAACTGTGTATACGGCTTTAATTCTCATTTTAGGATCGGTGTCGTTCTGAATAATATGTTTTAATCCGTTTATGCTTCCTGCTTTTTTAAATGAAATAATAGTATCGAGTATACTCTGTTTCATCTCCATTGAATTTTCACTTGTAAGGAGATCTGATATTTGAGCGGCTGCAGAATAATATTTTAATTCTCTAAGAGCTTTAACTGCTTCCATTCTCATCTCTAAATCGGGATCTTTAAGAATTCCGGTCAGCATTGAACCCGAAGCAGTATCTTTAAAAGAGACAAGTGACTCGATAGCCATCTTTCTTGTCTCGTTATTGTCATCTTTTGACGCAAGTTTTCGCATAGCGGGGAGAGCTTCTTTAACCTCATTGTTGTTTATACATTTGATTGCGTAGATTCTGACAGATTTATTCTCATCTTCAAGCATGGATATGGCGAGTTTTTGAAACCGTACATCGTAAATATAATTAAGCGCTTCAAGAAAATATATTCTGTCAATGGGATTTTTACTCTGTCCAAGCGAGAGGATAACCGGCAGCATTCTGTCGTCACCTGTTTTTTTCAGCACCACTGCCGCTTTTTCTCTTACTTCACTTCTCGGGACAAGAAGTTTTTCTGCAATTGGAATGGTAAATAGCGGAACCTTTGAACTGCTTAATAATTCAATCAGTTCTATTTCGGTCTTTCTGTTTTTTTCAGATCTTAGAATATCAATCCATATTGCAGATCGTTCATGAAGAGGGTATTCTGTCAATGCAGTTATTATTCTGCCTCTCATCTCTTCATCATCATCGTCAAGATATTCATCTTTTAATAAAGCAGGTATTGTGTCGGGATGGTTCAGCTTTATATACTCAACTGCTTCCTGGAATTCTTTTGCATCTCCATCTGCAACAGCGGAGACAAGGTCTTTATCCCTGATCAATTCCGCTGCGAAGATATGCGATGACAGTAGAAGAATAACTGATAATATTAATGTTGCGGGATATCTGAAAACCATCAGGAAATATTTTCATATACTCCATGGAGGTATAGTACGGACATGGCTTTTGTGACAGTTTTATCGAGATAGTCTTTGCTTTTATTGCTGTATTGATATACAATCATCATCACTCCGCCTACAAGCATAGACGCGGCAATATCCGGCTCTATTTCACTTTTAAAAATATGATTATTGCGGAGAACTTCGATCTCTTTTGATATTACCATTGTGATTTTTTCTAGAAATTCCGAGACTTTTTCAGAGACCTCTTCATCGATCCCTGCAATATCTCTATAGATAAGACGGATAACGATCGGCTCGTCAGAGATAACCGCAAGACATGAGGCTATTCTATTATCAATGAATTTTATCATGACATCTTTTTCAGGTTTCATTCTAAGGAATTCTTTCAGATCATCGGGATCGAGAATGTCCTCAATGGTTTCCGCAACAGTTTCGAGTATAGCGTAAAGGATCTCTTTTTTATTGCTGAAATACTGGTAAACTGTACCTCTGGCAATATCAAGCTCTTCACAAACCTGGCCAATATGGGTGCTCTGGAATCCTCTATTTATAAACATATCCTTGGCTGTGTCTATTATCTGCTGTTTACGTTTCTCACCTTTTGGTGGCATGAATATTACCTCGTTGTTTATATAAGTTTTAGCAGTATAAAGATTTTTCGGAGGGATATTGATAAGATCGACTAAATTCTTCTTCCGCCGCTATTTCTGCTGTTTATAGTATTAATTTCTTTTCTGATTGGAATAAGTGCTTCCTGAAGCTCCTGAACTATTTTGTCAGCCTTTTCCTGCAGTTCTTTACTCATACTTAACTCTTTCCTGTTGAAATATCTGATTACACCAATGGGAATAATAATAGCTTATAATAATTCTCGTCATCAATTGAATATAAAATCAAATAATTTTTTTGTAAACTGGATATAGGAAAAGTAAATTTATATATAATTTAAAATGGTTAATGAACCGTTATTTTGTAAAAAAATATAATTTTTATCAGAAAGGTCAATAAATTTTTATGTCAGAGGATAAAAAATGAATAAATAGAGGTATTTGTGTCTGTTTGAAGCTGATTAACAGACTTATGCCAGTCTGTTAATCAATGTTCCTGAATTATCGTTTTCAGGCTTCACTTTTACTTCCGCACCGATAAGCATAAATAGAAAGTCTTTTACTTCGGAAACGTCCATAGTCGCAGCCTGTTGTATTTTTTCCTGGATTTTGTTTTTTTCAACCCGGAGAGTTTCGTCAGCAAAACTTTTTATGTCAGCTTTACTTTCAATTTTAGCATCAGCAGTATCAACTTCCCTGTTTTTTAATTTATCAGAAAATACTCTGATATTTATCGCTTCAGCTGTTTCGTAGTTGGATTTAACGTTGATATTCATGACCAGAACCTCCTTGTTCAATGTCTATGCTACATTATCGGTATGTTTTGATTTATTATAAGATTTTTTTAATTTTTTTAGAATTTTAAATTTTTTTTAAGTTATTGCGGGTGTTTAAAAATCGATGGTTAAATCAATTCCTTCGCGGCAGATTGGTAAAAAAAGAGTTGAATTTATTTTAAATTTGATATTTAAGATTTAATATCTGTTTTCAGGGTGATTTAAATACAAAAATAATATTTCATTTTTAGATTATAACTAAGTCCGGTTTTGAACAAAAGCCGTTTTAATTTAACCTGAACAATGGTTGATGTAGTCAATACATCAGTGTAAGAGATTAAGGCAGTTAAGATTAAAAAGAAGAACTACATTAAATTATTATATACTGACGGGGATGGTGGGGATGATAAAATTATGCGGATTTAAAATACTTAAATATTACACATTCTCGACTTTGATTGTCTTGTTGTTTTCATCTACTTTATTTGCCGAGTCAGTATTTATTAAAGATGGTAGTATAGTTGAAGGAGAAATTATCAAAGAGGATGACTTCAAAATTGAACTGAAAATTTCTTCCGGAGAAACTAAAGTAATACTGAGAACTGATGTTCTGCGCGCTCTCTTTCATGTAAGATATAAAGAAAAAAAAATTATTAATAAAACAGATGGCACAAGGATTGAAGCGTATATAGTTGATGAAGATGGAGATAGCCATACATACCGCAGTGAGCTTGATTCTACGGAAGAGATTAAAATTTTAAAAGATGAGATCTATCAGATTTCAAAATATAGACCCGCGGACAGTATGATAGTGATTTATAATGGCAATGGAAACACCGGCGGTTCAGCCCCTTCGGATAAAAGCTACTATAAATCCGGGCAGAATATAAGTGTATCAGCAAACAGTGGTAATCTTGTAAAAAAAGGATATATGTTCAGCGGATGGAATACAAAACCGGATGGACGCGGTACCAGCTATGATACTGGTCAGAAGCTGGCTGTAAACCTGTCAGATGTAATTCTTTACGCCAGGTGGACCGTAATTCTTTCCGATGCGGAAAAAGAGGCCATTGAGCAGTACAATAATATGCTGAAGGGTTATTATATAAGGGGTATAATACCGGGGTGGGGGCAGTTCTATTCCGGACATTATGTCAAAGGGACATTGTTTGGACTTTCATTTATAGGTTCAGCAGCATGGGCGGTATCTGCAAATGTTAAATACCGTAAAAGCAGAGGTGAATATAATTCATTAACATCAGATGATACGGATGATGAATTTGACAGTGCTTATGACAAAGCCGAGAAAAATGGTAAAACTGCATTATGGTCTGTTCTGACTACTATCGGGATTTATGCCTTGAACTGGGGGGATATTCTATTATATTCAAAACCGGAAAATTGGAAAAATATCAGCATGTTCAGATGTGGTGATGCATATGTAAATCTGGTTGTGATGCCAAATGATAAAGCATTCTTAGAACATTCAGCCGGTTTAAGAGCAGAAATGGACATATCTATAAGATTTTAATGATGTTGTTACTTGTATTCTATTACAATCAAAGATCTCTTCAGGAGCTGTAGATGAAAAAGCTATATATAATTATTCTATTTATACTACTCAATACATCATGTTATTATACAATGGATAGAGATAATCCGGATGATCCTAAGAATCCGAGAACAGAAACAGCAAATACAGATGCTACGAGTATTTATACTGTAACCTATGATGGAAATGGTGCTACAGGTGGAACGGTACCTACTGATTCGACTAATTACACTTCAGGTCAGAGTGTAGTGGTATTGGGTAATACGGGAAATCTATTGAAAACCGGTTATAGCTTTAACGGCTGGAATACAAAACCTGGTGGAAACGGAATCAGTTATACACCGGGTCAGGCATTAACAATGAGTTCCACCAATGTTACGCTTTATGCAATTTGGATTTCTGGATTTATAATGACAGCACATTCTAGTACTGGCTGGAGATACTGGACATCTATAGCATCATCTTCTGACGGAGCAAAGCTTGCAGCGGTTAATGGTGATTCTGCAGCTGGTGGTTATATTTATACATCGATTAATAATGGATTGATATGGACCGAACAAACTGGTGCTGGTAAAAGAATATGGAATTTCATAGTATCATCTTTAGACGGAACAAAGCTTGCAGCTGTAGTATCTGGTGGATATATTTATACCTCAATTGATAGTGGTTTAACTTGGACAGAGCAAATTGGTTCCGGTAGTAGGGAGTGGAGATCTATTGCATCATCATCAGATGGTTCAAAGCTTGCTGCTGTAGTAAATAGTGGATATATTTACACTTCAATCGATAGCGGATTAACATGGACTGCAGCGACTGCAGCTGGGGCTAAAGTTTGGAATTCTATAGCATCTTCTTTTGATGGTACTAAGCTTGCGGCTACTGAATTAGGTGGATATATTTATACATCGGTTGATAGTGGATTAACATGGATGGTGCAGGCTGGTGCTGGAATGCGTATTTGGGGGGCGATATCGTCATCGTCTGACGGATCAAAACTTGCAGCTGGTGTATATCCTGGTAGTATCTATACTTCAAATGATAATGGAGTAACATGGATTCAACAGACTGGAGCGATGGATGGATCATGGCGATCCATCGCAATCTCATCAGACGGGACAAAACTTGCAGCAAGTACTAGGGACGGTACACTTAGTGGATCTATTTACACATCATATGATAGTGGTGTAACATGGACAAGGCAGTTTGGCTATAGTAGTGATCTATGTTTCATTGCATTATCTTCAGATGGCTCAAAGCTTGCAGCATGTGTTAATGGTGGTTATATTTACACAGCAACATGGCAATGACATAATCATTTAAATGTAGGAAAAACTAATTCTTAGATTCCATATAAAACTGATGCCGTACATAACGCTGATGAAGATGCAATCTTCGGAATGTGGGAAAATTATACAGAAAAAACTTCTGTCAATGAACATGTCAGAAATCTTCGCATGGGAAGAAAATTTTGATTATTGATACAGATTTGCGCTTAGTCATTCACTTGAGCTGGCAGATTCTTTGATTGCGGCTACATGTATAAATAATGCAGAAGTTCTATTGACGGCGAATGACAAACACTACAAACAGATCCCGAACATTCAGCTTGTTAAATTCAAGACGATAATCGATAAGATTTAATAATGTGTATAAATGTAAGCATATGAGAATAAATATTGTTTTAGATGATGAGCTGGTGGAGGAGGCTTTCCGGTGTTCAGATAATATAACAACCAGGAGAGAGCTTATTGAACTGGCATTGAAAGAATATGTAATGAACAGGAAAAGAAAAAATTTAAAAGAGATTCGCGGGAAAATATTATTCCGTGAAGATTATGATTATAAATCAATGAGGGATTGATAATGTTTTTTAAACTACGGCTTATTATCATAATGGGATGTTTGATTCAGTTTTATAATTATCATTGACTATTTGATAAAATATAGTATGGTGATTTGAAATGAAAATGCAGATAGTATATTATAATTCTTGCACAGGTGATCAACATGAATGAAGTATGGATTCTTCTTAATAGATTTGGTATTAAGGATGGCGTTGATTTCCTATTTGCTATTATGAAATATTCAATCACCATCGGTTTGTTTAGTGGGATAGGAACATTATTTTTAACACGTATGCAAAAAAGATGGGAAAGAAGCAATCAAGAATTTGAAGTAAGATTAAAAAATCAATTAGATCGATTAAATAAAGAACACGAAGTTGTATTTACTAAGTATCATGAAAAACAATCAATCGTCTTGGCTGAATATTTTTCTAAGATGTCAGTGATGGAGAGATCTATTAAGTATTGTTTGGGAGTTGCAGCATCCGAGAATAACGAAGGTATGGGAGAAACTCTGGAAACTGCGAAAAAAGTTATTATTGAATGTGTTGGTTATTATAATGATAATGAAATATATTTTTCTAGTGAAATTAGATCTCATGTTGAATCTACTAGAAATGCTATTGAGTCAATATTTAACGTAGCAGAAAGATATATTTTAAACATGATTGACATGGATTCTGAAACATCTCTTACTGAAAAACAACTAGGAAAATATTTAGATCTAAGGGACAAAGTTGGAGAGTTGTTAAATAAGTCTCATGAAGTATTTCCGAAATTACGACAAGAATTAAGAAAAGAAATTCGAATTATATTACAAGGTAAGGCTGAATAATATATTATAGTTGATAAAATTACAACTTCCGATAAACTAGGTTAGGTTTTAAAAGAAATAGTTTGGTTTTTTATTCCGGCAAAATCCTGAAAGTGACAAGTTTCAACCGTAATGGGTGGCAGGTTTGGATCTGAATATGCTGAAGTAAATTGGCAAATTTAATACCCCATTCTTGACGATTATTAGTTTTAAACAAATCTGATTTCAGAATTACTTCGTTTTTAATTTTTTTATCAATCTCCCCTCTACTTAATATACACTCAAATGCAGTAATTTTAAATTAAAATAATTGACGTGATATATCAGTTTTGATATAGTTAATTATTATGAAATTTGAAGTTAGATTAACAGATGAAGCAGAAGAGTTTATTTTATCCACTCAAAATAAAATGAGAGCTAAGATCAAAAGGGTAATTGATTTATTAGAAGAATATGGTTATAGGTTAACTGAACCACATTCGAAAAAAATTAAATCAGTTGCTGATCTTTATGAATTGAGGGCAAAAGCTGGAAGTGACATTTGTCGATTATTTTATTTTCATTGGAAAGATCGGTTATATATTGTAACTTCGGGATATGTAAAAAAATCAAATAAGACCGATCCTAATGAGATAGAAAGGGCGGTCCGGATAATGAATGGTATTAAGGAAGGATAAGTATGGCAAAAATAAAATTACACAGTGTTGATGAAGTATTTAAGAACAGCATGAAAGACCCGGAGTTTAAAAAAGAATATGATGCGCTTGAAGAAGAATTTACAATTGCAAAAGAAATAATCAATTTAAGGTTGAAGGCAGGGTTAACACAGAAACAGCTGGCTGAAAAAGCGGGAACTTCACAACCGGCAATTGCCCGGCTTGAATCGGGAAGTTATGATAAATTGTCACTTACCTCTTTAAGAAAAATTGGTAATGCGCTGGGAGCCAAACCAGTACTTCATTTTAAAAAAATCAAATCAATATAACAAAAATTGAAATTTTTAAAGTAAGCATTCATAAACAGGTGGTGAATATGTTCTCCGTTGCACCCGGATTGCGGTGGTGATAAAATCCCACCGGTGTGTTTTTCTATTATAAAAAGGTTCAGATATTATTATTGAAATAGTTTGTACTTTTTTTAATAACCCTTCTTATAATGTTTGACCAAACACCCCATGATTTATTTTCTTAAATCCGCGGTTTGTAATCCGGGATACAGAACAATTAAAATTAATAAACAGAAAATCATTATACCGGAAGTATGGTGCTGCTTCCGATAATTTAATATTACCTGCTGAGGACATTTTATGAGAGCAAAAAGACGCATAATCTTTACAATTATTTTTTTAGCTGTTTTTATACCGGGTAATATTCTCAACTCCAACTATTCATACTCCTACTTTAAGAGAGCGCTGGATCTCTCGGCAAGATGGGCAGATAAGAGTACAAACGCCGCCGCTTTACATAAAAGACTTATGAATATCATGTATGCATCACCATCTCTCTTTGAAAATAATCATATACTTGCATATTATGGTCACCCGAAATCAAAGATCATGGGGATAATCGGCCGTCATTCCATTCCGGAACTTTCAGTGATGCTGATGAAAGAAGCAGGCAACTACGATTCAGTAAACAGTGAAAAGGGGATTATTCCTGCATTCTATCTTATTTACGGGACATGTCAGCCTGCCGGTGAGATAAATATAATTGATAAAAAACTGGTTGAGTCATACATTCAATATGCGCTTGAAAAGGGATTTCTTGTATACCTTGATCATCAGATTGGTAAGTATACAATAAGTCAGGCAATGGATCATATTCTCCCTTTCCTGAAATACCCGAATGTTCATCTTGCACTTGATCCGGAGTGGCGGACTATAAGGCCGATGAGAGAGGTTGGCTCGATTACAGGAAAGGAGCTTAACGCGGCACAGCTGCAGATGAAGGAGTACATGGCTGCGAACAATATTCCGGGTAAACGCCAGCTTGTAATTCATCAGTTCCAGACTAAAATGATACGGGATATTCAGGATGTGAAAGCCGTTTACGATCCGGTAATTCCGGTGCATGCCACATCGGGCTGGGGGAGTCCTGAGGCAAAGTTAAGCACACACAGCAGAAATTCCAAAGCCGGCAATATCCCTTATAAGGGATTTAAACTCTGGTATTATTACTCCAGCAAGTCGGGGGTTCACTTTGATAATCCTCTTATGACGCCTCATCAGGTTCTGAGCCTTAATCCTGAGCCGGGGCTGATTATATATCAGTAGGCTGGAACAGTTTTAGCTATTTCATGAATAAATTTGTTCTTACTGTCATCTCCGCGAAGGCGGTGATCTATTACTTTGGTAATTAAAATCAATAACAACTATGGATTCCCGTCCCTGCATTGAGCCTGCCGAAATGTGCACGGGAATGACATTTGGAAAAAAAGTTTTAATTCAATAACAAAATGCTATTAGTTGAGCCATGTAAATAATAGCTATTCAGAATCACTCTGTCTTCCCGGTGAAATAATATTGTATTTTCCGGGATATGGCTGCACCGTTTACAACTCCATTCGCGGTGATGACATTGATGATCAACAGTGGAATTAATCATGTATAAACAGATTAGAAAAAATCCGATGTATGCTTACCTCATTCTCCTTACTGTCGCTTCAGCTGTATCACTTCAGGGGTGGAATACTCTTTTTAATAATTTCGCAGTCGATACTGCGGGTCTTAATGGTCTTCAGGTGGGGACAATTCAATCTGTGCGTGAGATCCCCGGTTTTATATCTCTTCTTGTGATCTATGTTCTTCTCATCGTGAAGGAGCACAGGCTGTCTGTCTTTTCCGTTCTGCTCTCGGGCCTGGCGGTAATTCTCACGGGATTCTTCCCTTCATTTTCCGGGATTCTCATTACAACTTTTATAATGTCACTGGGGTTTCACTATTTTGAAACTACCAATCAATCTCTTACATTACAGTATTTTAATCATATTGAGGCGCCGGTTGTTCTTTCAAAGCAGAGAAGCTATAACTCTCTCGCTAATGTCGTTATCTGTGCTGTTATATGGGGTTGTTCATACATTCTGAATATAAAGTGGCTTTTTGTTCTTACAGGTATTGTCGTGGTTCTTATTTCCATTTATGCCATGAAAATTAATCCGGAAAAGGATGATCTGCCGATTCAGCACAAAAAGCTGATTTTGAGAAAAAAATATACTCTCTTCTATATATTAAATCTTTTAAGCGGTGCGAGAAGGCAGATCTTTGTAGTCTTTGCAGTCTTTCTCCTTGTTGACCGCTACAAGTTTTCTCTTCAGGAGATTACCATACTTTTTATTATAAACAATATTGTAAATTATTTCGCTTCTCCATACATAGGAAAGGCAATTAATAGATTCGGAGAGAAGAAAATGCTCTCCTTTGAATACTTCAGCGTAATATTTATTTTTCTTGCATATGCTTTCATAGACAGCGCTTTAGTTGCGGCTTTACTCTATATAATAGATAATATTTTATTTAACTTTGCAATAGGAATTCGTACATACTTTCAGAAGACGGCTGATCCTGCGGATATAGCATCATCAATGGCAGTGGGATTTACAATCAATCATATTGTTGCAGTTGTCCTCCCTGTGGCGGGTGGAGCATTATGGCTTCTCGATTTTAGAATACCATTTGTTGCAGGTAGCGTACTGGGGGTTCTTTCGCTTATAGCTGTGCAGAGGATGAAAGGGCAGCCTGATAGATCATAGTATGAAAGAATCAGCAGAGATGGAAATAAGTCTTAATTAAAAAATCGTAGCAAATATTTTCTTAATCATTACCAGCATTTTTTTGTGAAGCCCCCTAAATCCCCCGGAGGGGGACTTAAAAGAAGATGTTGATAAATGATGGTGTTTTTAAAAAATAACTTGCGAATAATATCTTCAAGTCCCCTCCGGGGGATTTAGGGGGCAGAGAGTGTCGGGTAATGATTAGATTGCTAAATGGAATGGTAAATTATGAACAGTAAATATTCAGAAGCGGTGGAGAAGGGGAGAAAGATTCTTGAATCTTCAAACTGCGATTACGCCGAGATACGTTTATCCTCGAGTGTCGGGACCGGAATTTCTCTGTCGGGGGAAAACGTTGACTCTTTCACTATCGGTGAGTCTGTTGCCGGATCGGTGAGAGTTTTAAAAAACGGATCATGGGGTTTTTCAACTTTTAATGACATCTCCATGCTGGAGAGATTTTTTGCCGGAGCGGTTAACTCTGCATCGATTGTCTCGCCTGTTGAGAAGAGTGTCATTGCCCGGGGTGCCACCGTAAGCGGTGAGTATAAGACATCATATGGCCGGAATTTTATGGATGTCACTCCAGATGAAAAGTATACTCTTCTTAAAAGATATAACGATATACTCCGCGGTTCTGAATCTGTTCAGACTACGCGGGCAGGGTATCGTGACGTTAATACTAACTATACATTTATGAATTCAGAGGGGAGTTTTCTCTCTTATGATAAACTCTACTGCGGTATATCGCTTGCCTCTATCGCAAAGCGGGGGAGTGTCATTCAGCCTTTTCACGAATCGATTTCGGGATTCGGCGGATTTGAAATTGTTGAAGGCAAAGACCATCTTGCAGAGGCTGTTGTAAAGACTGCAGTTGACATGCTCGATGCGGAACCTGTTCCCGGAGGGAATTACGACATAATTGTAGATCCGAAACTCTGCGGTGTTTTTATACATGAAGCATTCGGGCATATGTCCGAAGCTGACTTTGTCTATGAAAATCCCCGGATGAAGGACGTTATGGTTTTGGGGAGAGAGTTCGGTTCACCTATACTGAATGTGTACGATGACGGTACAATGTCCGGCGCTGGTTACATCCCTTTTGACGATGAGGGGATTGCACCACGGAAGACTTCGCTTATTAAAGACGGACTTCTTTCCGGAAGACTTCACTCACGCGAAACTGCAGGCAAGATGAATGAAGACGTTACCGGAAACGGAAGGGCTATCAGTGTAATGAAGCAGCCCATTGTCCGCATGACAAACACATATATCGAAAACGGCGATTCCACGAAAGAGGATATCTTCAGCTCAATGGATGATGGACTCTACTGTGTTGACGTAATCGGCGGCCAGACGAATCTGGAGATGTTTACATTCACTGCGGCTTACGGTTACGAGGTAAAGAACGGCAGACCGGGGAAGATGTACCGCGATATTGTACTCTCGGGGAATGTGTTCAACACACTTAAAAATATATCCATGATAGGGAATGACCGTGAGATGTTCGGAGGACTTGGCGGATGCGGCAAGGGTGGACAGAGCCCTCTCCCTGTGTCATTCGGCGGTCCTCACATGAAGATTAATGATATCCTTATCGGAGGGAAAAAATGAGAGACCTTATAGAAAAAGTGATCCCCAAGGGGAGCAGCTGGTATGACGCTGTTTACGTTTCAGGTAAAAGTACTCCGGTAAGTTTCAAGAATAACAGACTCTACTCTCTCTCTGAAAGTGAAAACTCAGGGTTTGGAGTGAGAATCAATAAAGATAGCAGAACGGGATTTTCATACACCAACGAACTGAATAATATTGCAGATACAGCGAAGCGGGCTCTTGCCATGTGCAGTTACGGAGACGTAGAGAATTTCACTCTTCCGGATAACACTACTGTTCCCTTTGAACCGTATGATGACGCAATTTCTAAATTTAATGTTTCCGATGAAATTAAGTGTGCTGAAAAGATGATTGAAGATATCCGGTCAGTCTATCCGCAGATAAGTGTAGATCTGGGAATCTCTTCATCAACCGGGACAGTCCGTTTAATCAATTCACGGGGAGTTGACGTGTCGTATCGTGAATCCTATTACGGACTCTCTCTTTCATGCTCATATATTATGCCCGACGGTACAAGAATAGAAACATGGGAGAGCAGGTCCGAGCTCAAACCTGTAGACTGCTCTGCGCTGAAAGATGTAATGCTGGATAAAATAGAGAAGGCGCTTACAATGGAGAAGATAGATTCCGGTCTCTACCCGGTTATATTTCCGCCGCAGGCCTTTGGCAGACTGATCAGTTTTATCGCATCGGGATTCAGCGGAATTTCGGTATGGAAGGGTGTATCACCATTTGCAGGTAAGCAGGGGGAGAAGATCTTCAGCGAATCTTTTACAATGACAGATAATCCTTATCTGGATGGATCACCATTTAATGTTCCATTTGACGGAGAGGGTGTAACCGTTGCAAAAAACTTTCTCATCAGAAACGGTGTTGTCGAAACTTTTATAAATGATTTAAAATACGCCGAAAGGTTAGGGCTTCCACCCACAGGTAACGCATCTCGGGGATATTCATCTCTCCCGTCACCATCGTTCCACGGAATTGCAGTCGAACCTGGAGAAAAATCTTTTGATGAAATAATAGCCGGTATAGACAGAGGGATTGTCGCTGAACAGTTTATCGGTTTAGGCCAGTCCAATACGCTCACCGGGGATTTTTCTGCAAATATGGATCTTGCATATCTTGTTGAAAAGGGTAAGATCAAAGGGCGAGTGAAAGACTGTATGATAAGCGGCAACATCAATGAACTGATGAAGGGCGATTTTACATTATCTAAAGATGTTGAGCGGAGAGGATCGTCTCTGCTGCCGTACGCGTTTTTTCCGGAGGTAAACATTACGGCCTAGTTTGAGTAAAAATCTATTCAGGTAAATCCGTTGAAAACTGATGTAACATTTGTATGTTATTTATATCTCTCACTATGATATGTAAATAATATATTATAGTGAGAGATATAAACGGATTTTATTTATTTTTTCATGTGTTTATACAGATTTATGGATTTCATAAGACTAAATAAATTCCCTCTGCTGAAGACTATTTATAAAAAAGGTACAATGAAAAAGAATAAATTTATATTAGTGTCAGTTATATTTCAGCTCTTATTTACTCTGACAGCCTGTAAAGATAATGGTCATAATAAAAAAATATCCAATAGCCTGATACCGGAAATGAATTATTTTTCAGGTGACAGCTTTTGTGCCGACGGCATAGATTCTTCCCTGAAAAATAAGCAAAAGACAACAGATTGGAAGAAAGTTGATCTCTATAAACCGGTCATCAACATACAAAAAGAGGGATACGTCTGTTATATCGTAAAAATACCTGAAATTGTTTTCAGTGATCCGGTTCTTTTTATTCCTGCAGGAAGCTATTGGGGATCTTTTGAAGTCTATCTTGATAAAAAATTACTTTATCAGTCGGTCAATCCGATCACTTTAAGAAAATCCCCCCTGTTCTATCATCCTCATATAATCCCATTGCCGCCGGGTTGCAGCGGAAAGAATTTGAGCTTTCGTTTCTTTACACACTATCAGGGGCCCTTCGGGATTCTCGATAAGATATATGTAGATTCAAAGTATAGCGTACTGGAACGGATTATTCAGGATCAGTTCGATCGTCTTATCCTTGGTGTTATTTTTATTTTTGTCGGACTGATTTCTCTTTTTGTTTTTTTAATTAAGTTTAATAATAGACTCTATCCTGCTTTGTCGTTGTTTCTAATGTCGCTTTCATTTGGTTTTTATGTTGTATTCAGTTCTGATATTTCCATCATCTTTTTTACAACGGCACAGTTTGCGAATAACATTACTTTTATATCTATTATACTATTTCCCGTGGGACTCTTCGGTTTTATTGATCAGACAATCAGTCCGGGGTGGAAAAATTTTATCAGAAAATCATGGCAGTTTTTTCTTATTATCAGCTTTCCGGCTATAGTTTTATCACTTATGAATCTTCAGATGGATATTCCTATTTCACTTTTTATACTTATCAGATCACTTATCCTCTCCGTTACAGTCTTTATCGCTTTAGTCCATGTTATTTTTTATATTTTTAAAGGTTTCTGGGCTGCAAGGATAATCAGTATCGGTCTGCTGATTTTCAGTCTTTCTGTTTTAAGTGATGTACTTTTCCGTTTAAAAAAAGTTGATAGCTTAATCCTCCATTATCATTGGGGATTTTTCATTCTACTGCTTTCACTCGGATATGTTCTTTTTAGGATATTTGATAATTCACAGAAAAAGCTTAAAATATATTCAGAGGAGCTTCAGGAAAAATCAGAGATACTTCAGGATTTAAACAGAACCCTTGAGGAAAAAGTTCAGGAGCGCACAGAGGAACTTAATCAGACTAATGTGAAAATCATGATGCAGAATGAGATACTCGCACAGCGGAACCGTATTATTGAAAAAGAGATTATAATGGCCCGGAGTATCCAGCAGCAGCTGATTCCCGATAAATCACCCTTTGAGAATATTTCATCGCTATACCGCCCGATGAATCTTGTCGGAGGCGATTTTTATGATTTTATTGTTTTTGAAGACAGTAAAAATATAGGTATATTTATCAGTGATGTTTCTGGGCATGGAATAGCCGCTGCATTTATTACATCAATGATTAAAACAATTATTCTTCAGGCCGGTGATCTGCTGCGTGATCCCGCTCAGCTTTTCACGTATCTGAATGAAATTCTTTTTGGTAAGACTGCTGAAAATTTTATCACTGCATTTTACTGTATCATAAATCCAGTTGATAATACAGTGGTATATTCCAATGCAGGTCACAATCTCCCCTATATTATCGGTGACGGGAAACTGGAGCAGCTTGGAGGTAAGAAGAATGTCCCTATTGCAATGCTGACTAACTCCGAGATGATAGATCGAAATAAAATTTATGAGAACAATCATGTTAAACTTGAAGGGATCAATAAAATACTATTGTACACCGATGGTCTTACTGAAGCTGTCAATATTGATACAGAGGGTGATTTTTTTGAAGAAACAGTAATGCCGGATGTATTAAGGCAGAATCATATGTCAAAAAGCAGTGAGCTGATAGATATTCTTTATACCCGTCTTGTTGAATATAGGGGAAGCGATAGTTTTGATGACGATGTATGCATTATCAGTATTGATTTGTAAACTTATCTCATCTATACAATCTATTTGAGCAGCAGCATCTCTGAAGCCAGAACAAATACCGGATTGCTGATAATAGAACTCCCGATGCTGGCGCTCTTCAGGCTGTATTCGGTTTTTGCAATCAACGGATATATCCTTTTCAGATCGGGGCGGCTGGTTCGTTTTAATATAGCTGTAAATTTTTCACGTTTTAATTTAGCTCCGGCAAGTCCCAGTTTTGTAAAAGCCTCCTCCTGATTATTTTTTTCATCAAGTAATATGTAATACTTTTCAATAGCATCCGCCTGCCTTATTATCATGTTAAGTATCAGCAGTTCTGCAGTCCCGTCGTCGATGATTTTTTTCAGATAGGAGAGTGATCTCTTCTCTTTCAGATAGAGTGAGTCAACAAATTCAAAAACTGTAATCTCGCGAATCTCTCCGGCAAGATCTCTTACAAGCGATTCGCTGAGGGTCATATCCTTCGAAGTGAGCGATATCATATCGAGCATTTCGTCTATTTTTTTTATATCGTTCCCAGTGAGTTCAATAATCAGAGGAATAATTCTGTCGTCGAATGAGATTTTTTTTTCGTTTAGATATTTTCTTATATAAGTAAGGAGGTCGCTGTCAAAATTTTTCCAGAATTGAATTATGCTTACACGGTCTTCATATTTTTTTTCTATCCATGCCGGCGCCTGGTTTGCCATGGATGTCATTATTATTACAGTCCCTTCTGGAGTTGATGTCATCATGTCATCCATGATATTTTTAACAGCATCGTTTAATTTAATATTTTCTATATTACGGATTATACATGCTCTGCTGTTTGAAAACATCGATCCGGATAGAGCGAAGTCGGCAGCGGCGGTAAACTCCTCCTGGGTGTTTTTATCTTCATTGAGGTAGTATTTTCCCGTATTCTGAATACGGTCTTCATCTTTCCTGAATACATGTCCAAGCATGGTGCTGATTACTTTATCTTTTTCACCCTCTTCCTCTCCGAGAAAAAGAAATATCTTCCCTTTGAACCCTTTCGCTATTTCCGCAGCAAACAGTTTTGAAGTCGGGTATTTTTTTAGTGCCATTGATAAATTTCCTCAGTCTCTGGTATTCTATACTTTCCCCATTTTGAGACAGCCCCCTAAATCCCCCGGGAGGGACTTTAAAAAAAACTTGCTGTCAAGTCCCCCTCCGGGGGATTTAGGGGGTCGGGTGGTTGTTAAAAGACCTTATATAGTGGTACTCTGCAAGAAAAAAAGTACCGGGTATATAAAAAAACTGTTAAAGTTATTTCTTCCATCGCCGATAATTAATCAAATGAAGAATTTCTTTCATTTTACACTCCAATGGTCTTCCTTGAAAATTAAAGGCAGTCAGGGTAGGTCTTTTACAACAAACGGGATAGCAATATCCCGTTTTTTTTTATTAATTTCCAGTAATAATTCCTGAACTTTTAAGTAATAAAAAAACGCTATTATCCCCGCCGCCGAAGGCGGCGGGGATTTGTAATTTTCAATTTTTACACTAAAATTTATGTTAAGGAATTAACTCTGATTAATTTTTATAATACCGCTTATTTAAAAATAGATTGTGCAGTTGTCTAAACCGCAGATTAAGCAGATTTGAATGATTACGCGGATTTCGTAATTGTAAATCCGTGTAATCTCTCAAATCACCGTAAATCTGTGGTTCAGACAACTAATACTTTGAAGTTCAAATACTACTCTATATTAATAGTCTCTGTTAAGTCATAAATTGTGTTTATATACTCCTTCGCCGGTTTATCCCAGTGATATGCGGCTTTTTCAGCATTCTCCCTTATAATAGCCAGTGTTTCATCATCAGAGTTTCTGAAAAACTGTGAGGCTCTATCCATTGCGTCATAAAATGACCATGGTGAAAAGTCAGAGAAGAGAAATCCGTAACCTTCGACATTTTTCCCCGATCCGGTAACCGGTTTAATGGTGTCTCGAAGTCCGCCGGTTGCACGTGCAATTACAGGGCATCCCGCAGCCATGGCCTCGAGCTGTGAAATTCCACCCGGTTCGTGCATGGACGGCATCAGGAAATAATCACAGGATAGAAGAGGTATACTTACATCCTGATATCCGAATGAGACGCTGCATTTATCCGGGAAATACTGATTCATAAGATAGAGCCCGTGAGCAATGCTCTCTCCGCTTGAGTCTCCGGCGGCTACGCTCCCTCCAGCAATTATCTGATAGTTCAGATTTTTGACAATCCCTTCGGAAGATTCAAGCAGCAGCTGGAAACCTTTCTGTTCCGAAATTCTATGAATCATTACCGCCAGGATAATGTCGGGATCGGCAATCAGATTCCTGTCTATCTGAAGCATCAGTTTGTTCCGCATTCTTATGACCATTTTTTTTCTGATAGAGTTTTCCATTTTTTCTATGAAAGAGTTACCTTTTAGAATTTCAGGGAAGCGTTTTTCAATTTTTAATTTAAGATCTTTGTCGTATTCAATTCTCTGCATCAGGACCGGGAACATGTTGTCAACAAATCCGGAATTCTTCATGTTCTGCTCGGTCTTGTCTCTGAAGTCAGAACCGATTGCATTACTGATCCCTCCGACATTAAATAGAATGCGCTCAAGACCATCCGATGCAATCTCCACCTGTTTCGCATATGACGGACTGACGGTAATATTTTTTCGCGCAAATCGAATACCCGCCGCCATACAGTTCAGTCTGTCTCCATGAACAGGATCGCAGAAATCTCCTGCTCTCCATGATGGGAGATTAAAGAGATTGAAGAGATCAAAACCTTTTTCATATCTGTGGTATGAGTCGAAATACTGCCATCCGCCGTTATGAATTATATGAATAAATGTACACTGCTGGAATACCGGATTGCTGTCGTAATAGTGATCGCTTCGTATAATTCCGTTAAACAGTCCCGGAAAGGCATCATTTGTAAATGTATACTTGGCATCTATACCGAATGTAAGAATAACCTCTGCGCTTGAACGGGCGAATGCTATCCTTCTCCGTAATTTTTCTTCAGAGGTTATCCCCCAGTAGAGTCCGTTAAAAAACTCGGCATGATCAAGAAGATAATATTTTATTCCATCCACTTCCGCGTAGTGGATACCGACTTCATAATCGCCATCCATAATTTTAAATCTTACATTTTTGCCTGTGTAGACTGCTCCGTATTTCTGAAGCGCGTCATCCATTTTCTTTTTCTCTTTGGGGTTACCGTTCCTGTAGAGCGGTGTAATGACGTAAACATCTTCTCCTCTTCTCACCATCTCTCTCGGGAGTTCGTACACAACATTTGCAAGACCTCCGCTCTTGGAGAACGGTTCGGCCTCTGCAGACATAAAGACAATGGCTCCCTTTTTATAATGCCAGGAGAGTTTCTGAGCCAGATTAGAGAAAAAGCTCTTCTCCTCTGACATTTTTTTGAGATACTCTTTTATCTGGTCAATCGTAAATACTTTGTTTTTATAAAGATGAAAAATAGTTCTTTTGAGTCCCAGTTCAAGAGTCTCATTTTCCATATTTGCATTAAGGAGCTTTTTCGATATAAATGACGAGCAGGCTTTATAAGTCTGGCAGTGAACTGCAATTTCGCTGAATGCAAAATTGTGAAAGAGTTTATCTGTTCTGTCAAATTCACAGAGCCTGCGGAATGAATCGTGAAAGAATTCATCGTAATATTTTTTCAGTGAGGTCTTTTCAAGTTTCAGAATCTTAATCCTGTCGGTGTATGCAACCGGCGCGTTTATTCTCGATGCCTTCAGTTCCTTCCCTGTGTAGTATCTGAAGTTCCCTGTAATAGTAGAGTACAGCGGGTCTGATAGAATAAATGCGTCATCGTCTTCTATTTTAAGTCTTGGATTGTCAAATTGAAGCGACACGTTCTGGTTTGTTTCACTGAAGTTGAATATACCTATCCAGTAGATATTTCCGGAGTACTTTATCGCTGCGGCAGCCTGGTTGTTGTTGGCCCAGATCAGGTGCCCTTTACCTTTCTGTGTGCGATGGAAACGGTAAACATCTTTGTAGAAAGAATCGAGACTGCGATGAGATGCGTATTCAAACTGGTTCCAGTTTACGTAAATATTATCAAGGTATACTTTCCAGCCTTCACCCTCGGCACTCCCTTCGTAATCCATGATGATGTTACTCAGGAAAGATGTGATTGCCACTGCCGCACGGAGTCCTCTGTGTCCGAATGTGTTTAAGGCGCGACGCTCATCATGGTTCCCCAGAATACCAAGAAGTTCAGTCCCTTCAGGAAGGACCGACGGATAGTAGTTATCATATAGGTGATAAATCTCCCTGACGTCGCTTGTTCCATGCATTATGTTTTCACATATTTTAAAAAGTGATGCGTTGTACGGGATAAGTCCGGTTCTGGTGAGATATTTTTCGTGTCCCCAGAAGCACTCTGCAATATTTACAAAGAAAGACTTGTTCTTTCTTTTAATTCTCTTTTCGATGTTGAGCATGAGGAAGTAGTGAAGCGGAACCGCAATTTTTTCCCGGCATTCGCAGTCGTAGAAACCTGTCGTCATAAAATGTCCATACTCACGGTCATTGACGATAATAGTTCCGTTGAGCATATCCATGTCTGTCCGCTTCTGATGGAATGCAAAGGTGTAGTTGTTCTTCTTCATCATAATAGGAACAGCGTGGGCAGAGTCAAACCTGATGCCGTCTATGTCAAACTCATCTATAAGAATAGATATAGAGTCGGATAACCACTCCCATATTTCAAACAATCTGTAATTGAGGAGTTTACCGTCATCCCATGTTCCGTATCTTCCATCAGTTGAAGATCTATCCACAAGATTTCCGCTGTGGTCATATGTTTTTACTGCATATTCCGGCGGAAGTTCGGTATTTCGACGATTAAGGTGAGGTATTATATCAACAATTATTTTTATATCAAGAGTATGAGCCCTTGCGATAAGCTTTTTCAGCGCATCGTCGCCGCCGATTGATGGTTCAACTTTTGTAAGACTCATGGGAGAGAAGGGTGATGGTGATGTCGCTTCCGGAGCCCAGTCCTCTCTGTTTGATCCTCTCTGCTGTACTCCCAGAAGATATATTGAACTGACGCAGTATCTCTCTTTCAGGTCTTCAAGGTGCTGAGCAATATCATAAAGATTCCCAAGCCGGATTACCTCTCCGTTCTCGTTGTAGACAAGTCCCGGGTGACCATCATTGTCCCGCCAGTAGACTTTTGTGTGGCCGTGAATATCCACAAATACTTCCAGTATAATCTCGCCCTGCAGATCAGGGAGAACGTTAACTCTTCCTGATGTTCCCTGCTCGGTGATCCATGAGATTGATCTGTCGCTGCGTGATACCACACAGTAATCGTAGTGGCCGTAATCATTAAATTTATATTTTACAGAGAAATTTCCCGGTTCGTTTTCAATCAGAAAAATCTCTTCAGCTTTAATATCGATCTCTGTCTGATAATCTTTTTTAATATCATTTCTGTAAATTCTGAGAAAGTAACCTTTGCCTGATTCAGATTCCGGAAGCTGAAATGTAAAGTCGTATTCATCATTAACAGAAAGATTGATGAACTTTGTAGCAAGGGGAGCGTCAAACTCCTTTGGTGATAAAACTCTGTCGAGAACCATGTTGGCTCTGTTTCTGATCTCATGTATGTCATGTCCCGATGTTGAAACCAGCAGTTTAATTATTTCACGGAGAGAGACTGTGTCATGGCCCTTTTTGTATTCTCTCGCGTAATTTTCCAGCTCCTTCATCCCTTCAATGTTCACATCGTAATCAAAATTGAGTTCATCCCCTGCAATTCTGCAGTTTAACTTTGTTACAAGCTCATTCTTTGTCTTATCGCTGAATTTCTCGACAACCGCTGCGGGGAGTTCCTCAAGATATCTCTCTTCAGTTTTTAATGAATAGTCCATTACTTCATCAACTAATGAGTTGAGAAGTGCAAAAGATTCAGCCGGATAGACCGTGGAGTGTGAAAAACCTATCTCAATAGCTCTCTCTTCTACTTCAAGAAGGAATTGAAATGCTTCAAATAATCTCGGTTCCTGCCTGTTTTTCCATTCATTAAGAGTTTCAAAAATTTTAAGCCCCAAGTATATTGACGGAACCTCTGCCCAGGCCGGTCCCTGTCCTACGTGTGCAATGACTGTGGTTGATCTGGATATATGATGGAATGTAGCTTTGCCGGGAAGCTCCTGTACGAGTATTATTCTTCTGGTGCGAATAAGTTTATTATTACTCTTTGCCGCTGCTCTATGGAATAACGCGAGAGAATTTATAATCCTTCCGAAGAGTCTTGTATCTCCAGTCATCTTTTCCCGGTAAGTACCGCTAAGATCTCTATAGCTGTCCAGTATTGAGTTGGCCATTTCAAAGAATCTTTCTCTGAATATTTCAACCGGGTCTCCAGCGCTTATTCTTTCGATTACATAGGAATCGGGATAAAATTCAAAGCATCTGCCATCTTTATATGCTGTGGATATCGATTCCTTAACAGCTTTGTCTGTAATAAGATGTTCATCAGATATTTTAAATCGGCTTAGACTGGTTAATGTGCTGTTTTCCAATATTCTGTTCCTCTGAGAATTTGATCTGCTGCAATGCCCCGCACCCCCGCAAGGGTTGAGTAATATTTTTACCCTATATGGGGATGCAGGGGCTGTTGGATTTGAATGAAAAAAGATTTTTAGCTATTACTTATATTATAATAAAATCTCAATGAAAAGCAAGCAGAAAGATTATCAGAAGAAATAATTTGCGTAACTCGCAGTGTACCGCTCAAAACCAGTGGGATTCTCTCTCCTTCGCTCTTGTTTCGGCGGCGATAAAATCTGCTGTCCTATAAAATATAAAAGAGGGTTAAGAACTAACTTGACAAAAGTCATGTTATGGGTATTTATAATGTTCATCGGTGATACTGAATCGTCCCATCAATTCGAAGCTCTTTCAGCTTTTGGTATTCTTTATATCGTGTTATAAATAGCGGATATCATAAAAAATTCGGGAAACGGTACATTAAATGAAGCTTGGTGTGAAAAGTATAAGCAGTAAAATTTTTTATCTCTACATGTCTCTCGCTCTTATAAATATCGCTTTTTTTTCAATTATTATTTTTGAGAATCAGATAGAACTTCTGGTTGATAATACTATTTATAAATATAAGGAACTTGCAGGGGGTATTGCTGAAACACTGCAGTTTTCAACTTATGATTTTATTACAAATAATAATACCGGAGCTGATGCCGGTATTAATAATGCAGTTTCAATTATAAGTAAAAGTCTGGATAATTTTTTAATTATCTCGGAAAAAGGGGAAGTGATAGTTAGTAAAGGTGAGAATGATCCGGTTTCTGATAAGGATATAGGCAATTGCGTTAAGGCTATAACTGCCCGTGATTTTTCGGGAATTCTTTATTTTACAGATATTCAGAAGACAGCTTCAGTTATTACATTTTATATTCCGGTCAGAACAGGCAAAGTTTCAGATTCAGTGCTTATGTTCAGGCGGAGTCTTATCGGGATGAATGACCAGATGTTGGCTTTTTATAGACAGATTATTGTGGTTGTTCTCTGTCTTGCACTGTTTCATATTGCGGTTGCTTTTTTGTTTTTCAGAATTTTAGTTAAACCCCTTTTTCGTCTTTTGAAGCAGAGTTCTGCACTTTCCGCCGGGGATTATTCAGTACGTGTTGATCAGGATAGCGGTGATGAGATCGGTGAGCTTTCACGGTCTTTTAATTCCATGGCTGTTTCTATTCAGGATAAAGTGCGGAAACTTGAAGAGCATAATGGAAGAATGGATTTTGAACTGGCTCTTGCCGGTGATGTTCAGAAGTTGATCTATCCTGAGTTTAAGGATAACGAAAGATTTAATCTTGCTCTGTTCAGCAAACCTTGCGGAAGTGTTAATGGAGATTTTTATGATATATTTGATCTTGGGGATAATCGTTTTGCTTTTTTAATTGCCGATGTTTCGGGGCATGGAGTCCCTGCTGCTCTCCTGACGATGACTCTTAAAGAGAAGTTCAATCTTTATGCACCGGTTATAAAAGACCCTGCGGAAATTTTTAAAATATTGAATAATGAAATTCTTCAAATGCTGAAATCTGATAATGTAAGACCTCTCTATTTCTCAGGTTTCTATATTGTTATTGAGAGTGATAATACTGCATATTTCTGTAATGCCGGGCATCCCATGACAGTTCTAATTTCCGGAAAAGAGAAAAGTCAGAGTTTCCTATATTCAGAGGGTGGCGTCGTTGGTCTGTTCGGCGATATGAATGATTACTTCAGTACTGAAAAAATACAGCTGGAGCCCGGAGATAAAATTATACTTATCACAGATGGAATTATTGAAGCTGCTGATGCTGATAATGAGCAGTTCGGCAGTAAAAGATTTTTTGATGTAATTGAGGCATCTATTAATTATCCGGTCAGGGAACAGGTTGAAATGATATCGCAGAGTCTGAGAGATTTTACTGATATAAGCACTTTAACCGATGACGCAACAATATTAGGAATTGAAATCCGGTGATATCATTAAAGCATAAATATTCAGGTGAAACGTTGCTGGGATTATTCGTCGTTTTATCCCTGGTTTTTATGGTATTGCTTAATAATGAAAGTATAAAACTCCGCTTAATGGAGATAAAAAATATTCTTTCAGAGCCGGAGAAAACATCTGGAACAATAGATCATGCAGGTTTAATTGTGCAGTACAGATTCCGGATGGATCTATATAAAAATAAAATAGATTCATTCAGCGCCGGGATTATTGAGATGCGGGCAAATTCGATGTTTGCTGATGATTCAGATTCCGGGTATATATCCGATGACGTTTCACCTGTATTATCCTTTACCGTTGACATCATTAAAATGATGCTGGGAAGGCCTTCTTTAATAAAGAATTACATTAGAGAGGATAACTTCGCATTGAGGAGCGCTTATTATTTTGAAAGAAATGGTTTGTACGATAAAGCTTTGATTAAATACGAAGAAGCTCTTAAATCCGGAAAAATAAACAGAATCGGAATCGGCGGTATTAAGCTTCACCGGGGATTTTGTCTTTCTATGTCCGGTGAGACTGAGCGCGCCAGAGCTGAATATTCTGAGGTTATAAAGCTTTATCCTGAAGATGTTATATCAATCACTGCATCTGTTCTGCTCGGGTACCTGGATGAATTCACGAAAGAAGCCGCGATAGTAAAAGGAATGCCGGACTCTCTTGAAAAGGGTGAGAAGTTTTTTTATCTCACAGCGTTTAGAGATTCAATAGCTGTTATCGATACTATAAAGAAGCAGGGCCGGCTCAAATCCATGGATGGGGCTAATTTTTTTAAAGCCCGATGCCTTGAATCCATGGGGAATCCCGCAGAAGCGCTTATTTATTATCAGGATCTTATTCAGAAAAATCCAGGATCGGAATTTGCGAAATTGGCTAACAGAAGAATATTTATCATCAGTACCAGAATCGGCACAGATAATGCCTCTAAAGATCTTGCAGAAAAGAATAACAGCTTAATCCGCGATGAGAACTTTGTCCGGCTTGTCCGTGAAGGTGCTGTTTTAAGCACTAAGGCAACAACTGCATCTCTCTGGCCTGCTGACAGACCTGTGCCTGAATTTAAGCAGATGATTGAAAGATTTGAGAAAACATTTCATTCATCCTCTGTTGTGGTAAACTATACCGGGAAAAAGGTAAAGGTAATCACCTCAAACGGAGATATAATTCATGGTCTTGTGACAGGAGAAAATAGCAGCAGTATCACATTGCAGACTATTGCGGGAGATGCTGTGATTAGAAAAAACAGTATAGTGAAGAGTACTATCGAATAATAAAATAATAAATTTGTACCTGTTCCTATGTGGTGTGTAAACTGGAGCAGGTACAAATTCTGATTATTTATAATCAAGTTCAAGTTTTTCAATAGTGGTTATTTTAAAAAACCTGTTAAGCTGAGTTGCTTTAAAGAGTGTATCAACAGCAATACTTAAATCAAAGAAAACAAGCTGTATTTTTTTATTCATTAAAAATTTCATGAATTGTACAAGAGTTCCCAATGCGGTTGAGTCTATAAATACAATATCTCTGCAGTTAACGGCTATTACCTCCGGTCCGGCTTCAGTAATTTTTTCCCATTGGTCTTCAAAGCTTACTACATTTCCGATGCAAAAATCGCCATCTATAGTTAAGTATAAAATTTTATCTTTTTTATTAATTACTATTCTCATAAGCCCCCTCACTATTTTCTGCAGCAGTATAATCCTCATCCGAAAATCCGGATTTTACCGATTTTATTATTTCACTATGTGTAGATTTAGTGCTGGCATATTTTATGAATGCTTCCATGCATGCAAGCTGTGTCTGCAGTGAACATGCATATTTACAATCTTCGCACGTTTTACTCTGAATCTCAATAAAATGTTTTATTGTTGTATCTCTCATTCATTGCTCCCGTTGCAGTAATGTTAACTTATTATAAACTGTATGGAATTTTTTTTGTCAACGGGGTGTTAATAAAATATTAACGACTTCTTTGTCTTGTAAATTTAATATAAATGATATAAGACAGAAATGACTTAAACATTTTATAGTAAATTAACAGTTTATAATTTATGAGGGCACGCTATACACTTGATTTGAGGCGGTAATTCTTTTCACGGATTTTCCCCTGTGATCTTTTTTATTCAGCCTTATTCATAAACAAATTTTAAATGTTCATTTCCCAATAAGCTAATAAAAAAACAGCATTAAGTGATGAAATGTATAAGTCATTTTTGTCTTTTATATTTTCATCAGTTTGATAAAGACAAATGGGTCGTTAATATTTTGGTCTGTTGTTTATTGACATGCTTTTATCTTAAACAGTAATTTGTATATCCCGCTGAATCATTGTTTGAATATGCTTTTATAGAATGGGCTGACAGTGACACCGGTGATTTATGAGGAAATACGAATTATTATTATTTATTCATAAGCTGATGGAGATAAAACATCATCGGTTTTTGAGCAGCTAAAATTATTACGGGTGTTGGTTGGATCAATATGAAAAAAGAGATTGGAAAGATCAGTAATCTTGCGGAACGTTGTATGCATAAGGAGAATGATAATGGTGATTATGATTTAAACAATCCATTGAATAATGCCAATGATGACAATATCAGTTTTAATGATGAACAGGGATTATATAATCCGCTTGATCTTGTTAAAATTCAGAATGAACTCAAGGTCCTGATTCTCAACAGTGATATTCCATATAGTGAAATACTTAAAATTTTCAGTCATATGCTTAAAAATTTTTTCAAAGCCAGATATGTCGAATTTTTAACAGTTGAATGGGACCACCTCAGATATGATTATATAAATGTACCCTGGTTTCTTTCCTATACACTTCATAAGCTTACAGGAATAACAGCTGTTGAGGGATTAAAAATTCCATTGTTTAAAGGGAGTTTTTTTAAAAAATTTATCGATGAGGCTGTTCCGCGAGAGATTATTTCCTATGAAGACAGACTTAAATCTTTTCGTGATTTTGTAAGTCCGGATACTCCTAAGAACAGATTTCTCCGGAATGTTATAGCTCCGCGGCTTATGCCGATGTTCAATTATAACTATGTTTTTCAGATTCCGCTTATTAACAATTCAAAAGTAATAGGGTACTTCTCTTTTCTGCAGAATGGAAGAATGACTGATAGAGTTAGAGCTGATATTATACTTATCTCAACACAGATCGCCAGCCTTATAAGTATAAGGAAAGAAGCGGAACAGAAAATAATTTTTTTGAATTCTCTGCCGTATCCCACGGTCAAGCTTGGGGTTGAAACTGATTCTTCAGGGACCCTGGCTCAGTGTTTTATTCCCGATTGTATAAATTCTGCATTTGAAAAAGAGTTCAAATTAAAGGGGAGTAATTTAATATCCAGAGATGTTGCTGATTTAACTTTTTTTAAAGATAATCCGGAGTTTATTAACTATTTCAATGAAGTGTTTTATACAGGAATCCCTGTAAGTTTTGAATTTGAAATTTTCAGCAGATTTTTTAAGGCAATTGCAACAAAGTCGGGGCAGACAGAGCTTCTTCTTACAATGGAAGATATAACACAGCAGAAGAAGGCCGAATTTGAAATAAGAGAAATGGCGTCACACGATAGTCTTACAGGTGCTCTTAACAGAAGATTTTTTATGACAATATTAAACCGGGAGCTGATTCTGATGAAGAGAGAGAATAGAAACTGCTCACTATTTTTTCTTGATCTTAATCATTTCAAAGAGGTAAATGATACATTCGGTCACGATGCGGGGGATGCAGTTATTCAGCATGCCGTAAATAGTCTTCGGGAAATACTTCGAGAGAGTGACTACATCTGCAGGCAGGGTGGAGATGAATTTATAATATTATGCAGGGAAACCGACAGGTTCGGGGCTGAGGCAATTGCTGAAAAAATTAAAACGATATATTCGGAAAAACCGGTTATGTTTGGGGATGAGCTATACTATATCAGCACCAGCATGGGGATATCATTGTATCCTGAGCATGGCCTGGATGCTGAGGATCTTATCTCTGCTGCGGACCGTGCTATGTATAGTTCAAAAAAGAATTCGCTTGATTATTGTATCTACAATAAAAATGACTGAACTTCAATTCTATTAATAGTTTCAATCAATTTGTTCGTAAGTGTGATCCAATTAATATCATAATGGTTTCGATAGTCTGCATCAATCATTCAATTTATAATTCATTTCTAATACTTCTCAGTAGAATAGTATTCCTTTCATGAGTTTTTCAGGTTACTGTTAATTGTAAATTTTTTAACACAATCTTCCATTTCTGTTGCAAGACGAGCCAAATATTGCGAGGAAGATGCAACTTCTTCAAGGTTTGCGGTCTGCTCCATTACGGCTGTTGAAATAGATTCAATTTCTAAAGTATTGCTATCTGCAATTTTACCCATTTGCAGGACGGTGTAGTTCATACCATCAATTTTTTTATGAAAAAGATTCAAGCTTTCTGTTATCAGCATAATCTCTTTTTCTACAACTATACTGGCTTCGTGTAATCGTTTGAAAAAATCCTTGGCTTTTGTTGCTACGTCTTCCCCAATTTTAACCTGCTCAACACCATTGTTAACTTTGATATTCATATCCGTGGACATTTCCTGAAGATCATGTATCATTTCCACGATCTGTTTTGCTGATCCGCCAGACCTATCTGCAAGTTTACCGATCTCTTCCGCTACTACGGCAAATCCTCTTCCCGATTCACCCGCACGCGCAGCTTCTATCGAAGCGTTTAAAGCAAGCAGGTTCGTCTGCTCCGCTATGGATCCGATAGTATTGATTATATCAGTCATTTCTTCGGTGCGGCCTATGAATTTTTTTATAACCTCTGAAGCCATATTCATAGCCTCCGATATTATTCCCAACTGGTGTATAAAATTATTGATATATGTGTTTCCTGAATTTGACAGCTCAACCGAGTTCCCGGCACTCGCTTTGATTAAATTTGATTTCTCAATCGCTTCCAAAAAAATTGTAATCATTTCATTTACTTCAATAATCGCATCTTTAACTTCATTTTCTTGTATGGCAATCCCTTCCTGCATATTTTGAACTGAACGTGCTATATCCTGACTTGCAGAGCTGTTTTGTTCAGCGCTGTTCTGCAGCTGTTCGGAGGACATGTTTACTTTTTCCGTAGAACTTAAAACATTGATGATGATATCTTTAAGACTTTCGAGCATATTGTTAAATGAGACCGACAGCATTCTTATTTCACTGTGAGATTCTACGGATACGCGCTCAATTGTTAAATCGCCGTTAGCTATTCGGGAACTGAGCTCTGATAGGTTTCGTATGGATCTTGAAACTGAATTTGAGAGATATATAGCAAAAAGGGTAGAAGAGAAGAGTGCTATTACAAATATAATAAAATTGAGTATAATTCTACGGCTGGTTTCCGATGTAATCTCTTTTTTAATCTGTTCGCTATCCATAAGCTGTTGCGCAATGAAAATACCTACTTTTTCATTCAGAATTGTCGTATTCCGGCGAATTTGTTCAAGTTGAATTTCAAGAACAGCAACATCTTTGTTTTCATTCATCATTGTATGTAGTGTTTGAATGCTTTCCTGAACTGTTAATAATGTCCGTTTTGCCAGATCAAGCTTCACTTTCGCCTCTCTGGTGTCAACCGAGGTGGATATATTCTCGATTGTTGTAAAAGCATCATTGATGGTCTTTGTTTGTTTCCCATCTTCGAATTTCAAATATCCCTGTATTATCTGGTAAAGATCATAATCGATTACCTGTTTAACATTACCATTGATGGAATTCGCAGCTGTTATATTGGTTATCACAGTTTCATATTGATGAATATTATTCAAACTTTGATTTACCATAAATATATTTATAAGAGCAAAAAGGATAATAACTAAAAACAGTGCGGAGAATAATTTAAATCGTATAGAATGATAATCAATCTTAAAAAAATCTATAATACCTTTAAGTGAAATTTGAAACATCACATACCTCGTTTGGTTAATTATCAGTCATAATATTAGACATTGATACCTTCATTATCCAGATGCTTATCTCGGATTTTCCGGATAATGAAGATACGAATTATTTAGTATTTTCGGTTTGGAAGCTCTTTCTCCGCAACTTCAGCCGGAAAAATTCCTTCTATTGTAATAATACGTTTTTCCAGTTTTTTTCCTGCTGCAACATCTTTAACTGCATTCATTAGTTGTGGACCAAGAAGCGGGCTGCATTCGACTGTACAGTTTAATTTGCCGGCTATCATTGCCTCAAATGCCCCTTTGGTTGCATCCAGCGATACTATGATTATATCTTTCCCCGGTTTTAGTTTTGTCTTTTCAATTGCTTCGATGGCGCCGAGTGCCATATCATCATTGTGTGCATAAAGCACATTGAATTTTCCTCTCATTTTTTTTAGTATTGACGTCATTACTTCTTTTCCTTTAGCTCTTGTAAAATCAGCTGATTCCGATCTGACAATTTTCCAGTTTGGATACTCGGTTTTCATAACCTGTTCAAAACCTTTTTTGCGTTCTATAGCGGGAGCTGAACCGTCAGTACCTCGTAATTCAACAATGCTTACAGACTTTGTGCTGCCTTTTTTTTTCAGATATTCACCAAGCCATTGTGCTGATTTTTTACCTTCCAGGTTAAAATCGGAACCGATAAGAGACACATAAAGCGATTCGTCTTTTGTATCAATGGTTCTATCTGTTAGTATAACCGGAATATTGGCTGCTTTTGCTTCCTGAAGTACAGCATCCCATCCGGTTGCTACAACAGGTGAAAAAGAAATGACATCAACTTTCTGAGAGATAAAAGAACGTAAATCCCTTAATTGATTTTCCTGCTTTTGCTGAGCGTCAGAAAAAATAAGTTCAATTCCGGATTCTTTGGCAGAGTCCTGAATTGATTTGGTATTCGCGATACGCCATCCGCTCTCAGAACCGATCTGAGAGAATCCAAGGATAATCTTTTTCCCTTCTACTTTCGAACCATTTTTTGTATCTCCGCATGAGAAGATAAGTAACGCACAAAGTGTGAGTATGGACATCCTAATAAAAACTGAAACTTTCATCTGATCCTCCTTATTGTTTATTATATATTATTTTTTCATAAAAAAATAGCTGAATAAAAAACTTAAACCTGATTAAATCTGAAATAATAAAATAAAGTTTAAATTCAACAACCTTGAATTAAATGATCATAGTGAAATTATAAAGAATTAGCCTATTCATTGACAAAAAGTGTTTAATAAGGTTTGTTTAAGGGCGGTCGCAAAAACATCGTTTTAGGTGCCGCAGTATCCCTATCTAGTCAGGATTCACTGCATCGCTGAGTGGCTTATAAAGGGACAATCGCCCCTGAGACACTGTAAAGATTAAGTTATTGGGATTACCCTTAAGTAAAGAAAAGTCTGTAGTATTTCTTTGTCAACAGAGGTTTAATAAAAAATAACGACTAATTTGTCTTGAACATTTCACGAGATAATGGCAATTATCTCGTGAAATGTTCAAAGCTTTATCTGATTGAATTAATCCATATCCGCAAGATTCCAATTAACCGTGAGAATCTGAACTTGTAATTTTAAAAAAAAGTGGTCATTGAAATACCAATTTCTTCTTTTAAATTAGCTTTCATCTTTACCAAGTGTTTTACGTATTCCGGTGAAACCTGCCACCTATTCCGGTTTTAAGTTTACCACTTTTAATCCATTTCCATTTTCGAACTAACCATTACTCAAGTGGCAGGTTTCGTCCAGAATTTTTTGATTTTTCCTTTCTCATAGAATCTCCTTTAATGTCTATTTTATGTGAAGTATGAAGAAGTCTATCACAGATTGCATCCGCAATAGTCGCATCCCCAATAAGATCAAACCACTTATCTGTAGGAATTTGAGAACTAATAATTATCGATCTGCTGCCGTGGCGATCTTCAAGCATCTCAAGTAACATTAACCGCGAGTCTGAATCAAAAGGCTTTAACCCGAAGTCATCAAGAATTATCAAATCCAGTTTTTTAATTTTATTCATCTCTTTAAAATATGATCCATCAACTTTACAGTACTTCAGATGTGAAAACAATTTCAAGCAGTTGTAGTATCCAACCTGATAACGAAGAATACATGCTTTATGACCAAGTGCGCAGGCCATAAAACTTTTACCTGCTCCTGTAGAACCGGTGATGATAATGCTCTCTCCTTTTTTGATCCAGTCACATGTCGAGAATCTGAGTATCAGATTTCTGTCAATTTTCCGAGATGGCTTGAAATCTATCTCTTCAACACTTGCCTTATATCTAAAGGCTGCATTTTTAAGCAGAGTTTTAAATTTCCTGTTATACCTTTCATCCCATTCAGCATCGATGAGATGAGCGACCATTTCATCAACCGTAAACTTGTTTTTCATATCTGTAGAGAATGTTTCACGGAATGAACTGAGCATTCCGTGAAGACGCATTTCCTGCATCTTTTCAATCGTTCCCTGATTGTTCATTGTAATTCCTCCATGTAATATTGATTGCCTCTTATGTTATCATGTTCAGGTAGGGTGAATTCCGAGTCTTTATCTTCTTCACCTGCTTGATCCATGTTGTTGCTTAGAATATTTTTAATCATCTTGTATGTGCAGTTTTCATAGTAGAGAGCCAATTCACAAGCACGGTTAAGTCGGATTTCTCCATATGTTTTAGTTAGGGCAAATATTCCGAGGCATGTTTTATAACTCTGCTCAGGATGCTGCCGGGAGGAGAGAACTATTTCAATTACAGTTACCACAGCATCGCCTTTTAGTTTTGCAATATTGGTCAGTTTTTCCGGGTTCCAATTATCCTCCCATTTGTGTGATTCCGGCATATGATTCCTTTGTGTTGTGTATCCGTTTTTTCTCCTGTTTCTAAAATGTGAGGCGACTCTTACGTTGCCACAATAGACTTCTACGGCTCTTTCTGTGAAAAGTACTTCTACTTTCCGCCCTTTATAGCGATATGGCACACTGTAGTAATGACTGTCATCACTCAGATAGATATGATAGTTAAATTGAACTGTGAGGATTTTAAACTTCTTGATTTCATAAAGATCCTCTGGAAGAGGCTGCAGTTCACTCTTTTCAATGCTGTCAAAAAGTTCCCGTCGACTTACACCAGGTCGCTGCATTGTCCGGGAATTGAATGATTCAAGCAACTCCATGATCGCAGCGTTGAGTTCTTCAAGTGAAAAGAATACACGGTCACGAAGCTTGGCGTAAATCCATGAATATGAAATTCGTACAGCTCCTTCAACCAGAGCTTTGTCTTTCGGTTTTGCAGGTCGTGCAGGAAGTATTGTTGTGCCGTAATGTCTGGCAAAATCAAGATACTCCGGATTGATATTCGGTTCGTATCTGTCTGTTTTTGTTACTGCCGATTTTAAGCAGTCTGGCACAATAGCCAGTGGAACACCATCGATGTATCTTAATGCATTTTCATTTAGTCTTATCCATTCCTCCTTCTTCTGGCTCATTGAAGCTTCTACATAGACAAGCTGGCTTGCTCCCAGGATTGCTACAAAAACTTCAACCTCTCTTATCTCTCCTGTCGTCCGGTCTGTTATGGCAAGTTTCTTACCGGCAAAATCCACAAAGAGTTTGTCGCCCGCTTTATGTTCAATGTGCATTGTAATCTCTGACATATTCTGCCAGATCTGAAAATGATAACAAAACTGCGAGTAACTGTATCCGTCTGGATTTTCCTCTATGTATTCTTCCCACAAAGTTTGGCGAGTCACTCCGAGACGTTTTAGCTCCTGCGTGAAATGAAGGAATTGTTTTTGAAGTATTTCATGTCGTTTATTGTCTGCTGTTTTATTTCCCTGTAGAATATTTAGAAGCGTTTCATCCGGCATATTTTCTATATCAATAAAAGTTAATCCGAATGTTTTAACCTTGTTAATATAATCGCTGACGACCGGACGAGACATTCCAAGGGCTTGGGATATCTGTCTCTGACTAAGTTTTGACTGCTCGTGAAGACGCATGATTTCTCTGATTTTTTTCATCGATATTCTCCTTTGTGACATGCCCGGTAACTCCATCTGATTTGATTTTTTATCAGATTAATCAGGCTCTGTTTTAAAAGGAAATGGTTTGTTTTTTATTCCGGTAAAATCCTAAAAGTGGCAGGTTTCAACCGGAATGGGTGGCAACTTTGCACCGGAACAGGTGGCAGGCATTTTCCGGAATGAGTGGCAGGTTTGGGCCGGAATACGCAGTTTTAAGTAAAATTATTTAAATATATGTTCTGAAAACCTTAATATCTGTTGAGTCTTAAATAGTCATTGTAGCTTGAGTGCCATCATAAAGGATTATTAATATCATTGTGGTTGTTTTCCATGATTCTCCAGATGTTAACTCATTCAATCTTTCTCCATCGACGATATGACATTATTGAACAGAGAACTGGTTCTGATGAAGAGAGAGAATAGAAACTGTTCTCTGTTTTTTCTTGATCTTAATCATTTTAAAGAGGTAAATGATACATTCGGTCACGATGCGGGGGATGCAGTTATTCAGCATGCTGTAAACAATCTTCGGGAAATACTTCGTGAGAGTGACTACATCTGCAGGCAGGGTGGGGACGAGTTTATAATCTTATGCCGGGAAACTGACAGGTGGGGTGCTGAGGCAATAGCTAGAAAAATTAAAACGATATATTCGGAAAAACCAGTAATGATTGCGGATGAGCCATACTATATAAGCACCAGCATGGGGATATCATTGTATCCGGAGCACGGTTTTGATGCCGAAGCTCTTATCTTTGCAGCGGACTGTGCTATGTATAGTTCAAAAAAAAATTTGTTTGATTATTGTCTTTATCATTCAAGTGATCAGCTTTCAAATTGAAAAGATTTCCAGAATATTCTTTTCTCTAACTATTTTAAGGCATGCATGGACAACCTCCGGATCATAATATGTTCCGGTATTATCTTCAAGTTCTTTTATTGCAGAATCTACACCAAGAGCAGCTCTATAAGGCCGATGTGAAACCATAGCCTCAACAATATCTGCAACAGCGATTATGCGAGCTTCCATCATTATATCACTTCCCTTCAGCCCTCTAGGATAACCGGAGCCATCCATTCGTTCATGGTGCTGATAGGCAATTTCTGCCAGAGGCCATGGGAAATCGGTAATACTAAGGATGTCATAACTCATCTGGGAATGTGTTTTAATCAGACTGAACTCCTCTAGGTGAAGTTTACCCGGTTTGCTTAGAATTTCGGCGGGGATAGATATTTTTCCTATGTCGTGCATGGACGCTGCCAGACGGACTCCTTCCATCATGGATGAAGTGAGGTTCATCTGCTGTCCTATTCGGGTTGACAGTAATGATACCCGTCTCTGGTGTCCGGCGGTATACGGGTCTCTAAGTTCCATGATGGTTTCAATGGTTTGCAACCCGCCATCAATAGTTCTTTTCAGGTTCATTAATGTTTCTCTGAGTTTTAATTTCATGTTGAAATTATAAGCTTCGTTGTTTATAACAATAAGTATAGTGTCGTTAATCCCGTTTTCTTTTGAATTAAAAGAAGCTTCGAAAGAAATCGGGATTTTTTCTCCAGTACTGTTGATTAAAAAAAAGTTATTTGTAATATTGAAAAAATCGCTTATGTCAGATTCAGCAGTTGCGGAGTTAAAATCATTTTCAATAATAAGAATTTCATCCAGTTTTTTATTCAGTACATCTTTGCCGTCACAGCCTATCATCTTTTCCAGTAATGAATTAATGAAAAGTATATCTCCGTTGATACCTGTAACAATAATTGCATGATTAATTCTGTTCAGCAGTGAATATTTCTCATCACAACCAGACGCACCGTTTAAGTTATTAGAAATTGCTGAATGATTCATGTTGCTATTTACCTGAAAAGAAAAATTTTTATAATGGTTTAACTCAAATTTATTTAGTAACTACTCAAAAACTGTTGGCAAATTTTCTCTCCGGCGCGCCGGAGAGAAAATAACACTGGTTTTTGAGCAATTACTTTATCTATAAGCAGGTCATCTTAATAGATGTTTACATGGTTTTATCCTGTAATTTTTAAGATTGTTTTTTAAGTTATTTAATAAACTGACGTGGAATTATAATATCCGATGTTTATCAAGTTGTACAATACCAAGTGTGGGAAAAATTAAAAAATGGGGAATTATTTTAAAATTAACGAAAAAATTATTATGAAAATATTATTTAATAGCAATGGTACTCACCCGATATTTGAAACAACATTCTTCATGGATTCCATAACACGTATTTTATCAAACGGTTTTATAATAAAATCTTTTGCGCCATTTTTGATTGCTTCTATTACCAGGGGCTTCTGTCCCATTGCTGATATCATAACAATGCTTGTTTTGGGACTGACTTTTAATACTTCACCAACTGCCTGTATCCCATCCATGTCGGGCATGGTTATATCAAGTGTCATTACATCGGGCTTGTATTTTTTTGCCTGTTCTATTGCCTGAAGTCCGTTTCCACCTTCGCCAACTACTTTATAGTCAGTTTTCTCTTCGATCATTTTTTTAAGCACGGTTCTCATAAACATAGAATCATCAATTATAACAAACTTCATTTTTTTCATCTGTAATATCCCTGGTTTTATATAGTATCTTATCGTTTTTTTCTTTAACAAATATTTTGGTGTAAAACTAACAATTATATATACCCGTCGCATTTTGCCGTGGGGATATATTTTATTTATTATTATAAAATAGTTCAGAAAATATACTGATTATATCTGCAATTATATAATAAGATTATAAAAAATACTGTTAGAAAGGTAATTTGATTTTGCATTATAATAAATCGCGTATTGAGTTATTCTTGTCAATGATGGTATGTAAATTATTAACGACTATATTGTCTTGTATAATGTGGGTAGAATCTATAAGACAATATTGACTTAAACATATTAGCTTGAAATGACTGATTTTTTTATATCATGTTCATAGTCTATGATACAGAAGAATTCATAAATGCAAATAAGGCAATGAATAATTCGAAGAGAAAATCCCTCGATTGCTGTTTTCTACTCCTGCAAATTCTTTTATAAAGCGAAAAGATTCAATTTTTCGAAGTATGTTTTACTACAGAAAAGTATGCCCCCGCGATTCCATTATCAATATTTTATTCCATGATTTTAGTTTGATTTAAATTTTTCCGAGGTAGTAATATTAAAATAGGTTCTAAGTCCGGTAGTTTTAAAAACCTCTTCTATGTCATCGCGCATGTCTAATAGGAATAATTTTATATCTTTCTTCGTCAGAAATTTTGACAGTTGTATAAGTGATCCTATAGCCATTGAATCGATATACACCAGTTTTTTAAAATTGATAGCAATGATCTCCGGTTTATTTTCAATAATTCTGTCCCACTCTTTTGTGAAAATTCCCACATTCCCTAAATATAGTCTTCCTTCGATAGAAACAAATGATATATTATCTTCTTTATTTATTGTTATTTTCATTATTTTTCCTGTAGTTAACGAATGTTTTATTAATCGCTTGTTGTTTCTCCCTGAATTTAATAGTTCTTTCTATCATTGCAATAATATTTTGTTTGATAATAGAATAACAATTATAGTTACTGAATTATTTGTCAATGATAGATCAACAAATTATCACCGACTGCTTTGTCTTGACTATAATGCTAGAAAAAATATAAGACATTTCTGACTTGAATATTTCTCGGAAAATGTAAACTTTTAAAATTTAATCCGCAATCTTTTTAAACATCAGCTGTTTGAATTTCTTTAATCCTGAAGAGATTTTATAATCATCTCAAGCTCATTGCTTCTGATTTTTTCTTTTATACGCTGCATGAATTTATCCAGAGTGCCGGGGAGTACATCCATTTTTTTACCTATTAAGCGTTTATCTTTCGGCCATTTATACCCTTTGCTCAGGTAATCTACAAATTCCTGTTCCCGGTCAGATAATCGCTGGAAAATAACATCAATAAGGTCACTGTTAATTTTTTTACGTTCAATAATAATTGCAATAACACTCATTGCCATTTTCATCATTGATATTTCATCTTCTGACCAGGTTTTAAGTTCCATCGATCCTGTACCCAAAAAACCTACCAATTTATTTTTTAAGATCATTGGGACTATGAGAAAAGATTTAATCCCAACCTGTTCAGGCAGAACTGTTTCCTTTCTAATATCTGGCGACAGGGCTGAAGTATCCGGAACCTGTATTACTTCGTGCTTTTTTAATATTGAACTGAAATATGGATAGTTCGTAATACTCAGTTGTTTCGGGTAATTAAAAGATTCCTTACTGTTTCTGACAGTCCATTCGTGCGATTTATTATACAAATCTTTTTTTTCGTCGAGTATATAAAGGATCAAACGTTTTTCATCGTTAAAATTTCCGATGATATCAAGGGCATCATGAATTCCTTTGTCGATTTCAGATTCCTGAAGATTTATAAAGCTTGATGATATATCAATAATTCTTTTTTCGAATTCGATACGATATTCAAGCTTTTCTTTGATCAGTTTTAAAACTGTGATATCGGTAATTGTTGATTGTACACCATCAAATTCTCCTTTCCGGTTAATAATTGGAGATGCAGAGAATAGAAGAGTTAACAGTTCCTTTTTTTTTGTAGAGTATGTGGTTTGAAATCTAACTTTTTCAAGTCGTTTAAGTTTTTCAAAATTGTACTCAATTTTTTTAAATTCGTTTTTGGGGAAAAGACCCATAATGTTTTTACCGACAAGATCTGATTTTGAAAATCCACCGATCTTTTCAACCGCTTCATTTATAAATGTAATAACACCGTTTTTATCCACGAGTATATATCCTTCATACATCTGGTCGATAAGATCCCAGTATTTTTCTTCAGAATGTTTAATTTTGTTTTCAGCTTCAAGCTCATTTGTTATCTCTCTTGAGTAAACGGCAAAATCGCAGCATGGATTATCCTTGTTCTGAACCGGGTATGCGATTATATCAAGTATTCTTTCTCCTAGTTGATATTGGAAGCGCATCGGTTTTTTTTCTTTTACTACTGATTTTCTGTATTTATCGCAGGTTGATATAAATTCTCCAGGGAAGAATTCACTCATTTTTTTGCCGATAAAAAAAGCAGCAGATTTGTTTTTCAGTTCAGGCCTTCTTAGTTTTAACCGCCTTAGCGCTTCTTTATTTAGTTCAACCAGTTCACCTTCTGTGTTGAATAGAAAAGCTGCGTCTATCGATACATCAAGTAGTGTTTGGACACTTACACTCTTTTCCTTCGGCATAAATTCCTCAACAGGTTTATTTCAGTAATTATAATATAATAATAAAATCATTAAAAAAGATAAAAATGTAATAATTATAAAAAATGTACAAGTCAATTTTGTCTTTAAATCTAAGGGCTGTTTGCACAAGACAAAATAGTCGTTACTATTTTATCTGCACAATATTGACACATAAACAACCGTAATTGTAGACTACTGCATGTTCATCAGAAGAGGATTCAGTACTTACGCAATTGCAGTTAAATTAATGCAATGTTTAAGATATCTTTTGCGATGTAATCTGAAAAGCAGTGTTTTCCTGATAATCCAAAAAAATAAAAAAAATAAACTGGACGGTAGTACTCAAATGCTCAAAGAGAAAAGTTTTAACAGCCTGATGTTGAAAATATTTTTGTTATATTATTCTATTCATCCATTAATCTTTTTTTCTACCATGATTGTTGCAGTAGGATTTTCGTACGTGTTTGATATTATTAAGATTATAGGTCTCCTTGCGCCCCCGATTATTTTTACTTTTGCTTTTATATTTTATCTTTCAGCACGGAAGATAAATAAGGGACTAAAAAATGATAGTGAAGATAACCAGTATTTGTCTGCTGGAATTAATGGAGTTCCAGTCAGGGGTTTAATACTTCTCATTTCCGGATGTACGGGGGGACCGCTTCTATCTGTTATAATAGGTTATAGCAGAAATATTTTTTTATCTTATGAACAGTGTGCTTTCTTTTTTCTTTTAGGATTTATTCAAGCGGTCATAGCGGGGTTTATTTTTTATTTTCATATTAAAATTGTTCTTTATACGTATTCTCAGAGGGTTAAACACAGGCTGGAGTTTAAACCTCTTACACTTTTTGAAAAGCTTGTGATACCAATATCTTCAAGTGTTGTACTTCTTATATTATTTGCTTCTGCGGGAGTTTACAGGGTAAGCTACAGCCAGACGTATGATATGTATTCTTCAAATGTGTCGGTAAGAATAAGTAAAAACGCAATTTTTGCAGGGGCAATGTTTGATAAGACAATCTCACAGCTTAATGTGTTCGCACTTTCAGATGAAGCAAGAGGAATGCGTGTTTCTCAACTGCAGGAGATAGTAAAAAGGATTCACAATAAAAGGGGCGAGGATGTTGAAATATTTTATTTTTCTGATAGCGCAGGGAATGCATATACAAGTCTGGGGAGTAAAACAGATATAAGCGAAAGAGATTATTTTAAAGAAATAATGAGTACTGGCAAACAGGTCTTTTCTGAACCTATTATAAATAAAACAACAGGTAAACTTATAGTAGTCGCGGCTGTTCCAATTTCGGGCACCGATGGGCAAATAATCGGTCTTGTCGGTGCAACCATTCTTCTTGACAGGATACAGTCTGTTCTAGAGGGGGATACTTTTTCAACTTCGGGCCGCTATATGATCATTTCAAATAAAGGTAAAATTATTTATCATCCGGACAGGAGTCTTCTCGGGAAGTTAATCGGAAAAGATATTTCCGACGACGGGCATACTCGTGTCAATATTGAAAGATTAGTTACAGAGGGTGAAGATAAGTTTTTCGGATATATTTTTAACGGGAAAGAGACTTTTTCTTATAAAACTTTAATTCCGGTAATCGGTCACCAGCTGGTATTTTCAATGGATAAGAAGGAGTTTATTCAAAGAATACGTTATCTACTCATAGAGATATTAATTGCTCTGGCTTTTCTTTCTGTAATTCTTTTTATAATAATCAGGTATATAGCCCGGAAAATTTCAGTTCCAATTCAGAATACCATTGAAGTAATTCACCGTCTTGCTGATGGAGATTTAACTGCCGAGAGTACCGATTTTCTGGCAGATGAATTTGGGGAGCTTATACGTAATTTTAAGGGATTTCAGAGAAAACTCCGGAGTATTATCGGTAACGCGCTTGATGCGGCGCTTCAGCTTGCAAGCTCCGCGGAAGAGCTTGCATCGACAAGCAGCAGTATGTCGGTGAATGCTCAGAATCAGGCTGCCTCTGTCGAAGAAGCTTCCGCGTCATTGGAGGAGATTACCGGATCTGTTGAGCTGATTAATGGAAATGCGGTGGAACAGTCGGGACTTGCCAATGATACTTTTATCTCAATGGAAAAGCTGAAGTCTGATAATGAGATAGTAACCGGTTATGCAAGGTCAGCACTTACAGCAGCAAGAAATACAACAGAGCAGGCTAATAACGGGCAGAAGCTCATGTCCGATACAATTCTTGGTATGAATAATATTGATGAGAGCACCAGAAAAATAGCAGAAACTGTTAATCTTATCAGCGATATCTCGGATCAGGTTAACCTGCTTGCATTGAACGCCTCGATAGAAGCAGCAAGAGCAGGTGAGCATGGCAGAGGTTTTGCTGTCGTTGCGGAGGAGATATCAAAACTTGCTGATCAGACAGCAGGCGGTGCGAAGAAAATTACGGAATTTGTGAATGCAGGTCTTAAAGAGGTGATTAACGGAAGAGTGTTTGTCGATGCCACAGGGGCGGCTCTGGAAAAAATAATAAGCTATATATCGCAGACGGAGGAACTGGTTAACCGGATAACCGAATCAGCGGAGAATCAGTCCAGATCCAGTGATAAAGTACTGGCCGATACAAAAAAAGTTAAAGAGATGTCTGAATCAATCTCTTCGTCAACTAACGAGCAGATGCTGACCAATAATGAGATGTCCAGGACCGTTGAACAGATAAATCAGAATACGCAGTCGAGTGCAGCAGCTGCAGAACAGATTGCTTCAAGCGCTGAACAGATTAGTGTTCAGGCTGAGTCGTTAAGGACTCAAATGCAGTTTTTTAGAGTGTAGTGTTTTAAAATAATAAATAATTTTTTGAAAGGAGTATCATATGCAAATGGTAACATTCGGCCCTGTAGGGCTAAATCCGGATGAGTTAAGAGCGGAGATAACAGAGAAATTCGGGAAGTGCAAAGAAGAGGCAAAGATTGCTTTTATCTATGTTCCAATAGGGGCTGATATTAAAAGAATTGTTAAGCTAGTTAAATCAGTTGTAAATATTCCTGTGGTTGGTGCAACAACAGGTGGAGCATCTTTCACTGAGAGGGGAATAGGGATGAATTCAGTTTCTGGAGGATTCCTTTGCGGAGAGGAAGTGGTGACACGTCAGGTGAAGCTCGATTTTTCTGCTGGTAAACTGCCTGAATTAATTGAAGAAGCTGTAAAAAAAATAGAGCCGGCAAGGACACCAGGCCATACACTTTTTGTTTTTGCTGATGCAATGTCATGCGATGGGGAGTTTTTTATAAAAGAACTGTCAAAAAAGATACCGGTACACTGGAGAGTAATCGGCGGATTTGCCGGTGATAACTGGGAATTTAAAAACACAAAAGTAATTCTTGATGAGGATGTATTTGAAGGCGGAGCAGTACTGGCATATATAAACTGCGGAGTTGCCCCTCAGGTAAATGTAAGACATGGATTTGAACCGGTGCCGGAACTGAAGGAGATGGTTATAACTTCTAATGATGGGAATATTATTCATACTATTGACAACAAGCCCGCAGTTGAGGCTTATAGGGATGAGCTGGAAAAACATAACGTAATAGATAAAAAAATGGATATTCTTGCAACATTTGCAAAATATCCTTTAGGAATAAAAATGTTAACCGGAGAAAAACTTAAGATAAGAACTCCAATGGGAAATAACGGAACATCGATTGTACTTGCTGGATCATTAAGTAAAGGTGACAGAGTACGGATCATGTATGGAACTAATGATTCTATGATAAAAGCAGTAAAAGATATGACTGGTGATACTGTTAAAAATCTAAACGGTGCTGAACCGAAATGTCAATTTGTTATAGATTGTGCAGGTAGAAGAATGATTCTTGGAGATGATTATAAACATCAGATTAAAGCATTGAGAATCAGTTCTACATGCCCGATGCTCGGTTTTGCATCTTACGGTGAGTTCGCAAGATATGGCGGTTCTATGGAAGGTTTTCATAACACCACTGACGTAATAGCTGTATGGTAGTCTTAAAAGCAGGATGCAGAATTTAAAATAATAAACTTTACATCATGAATTGAGACAATAAGTAAAATGCGGTCCGGCGAACTTGACATAATGTCCCGGCAGTCGGAGCTGGTTCTCTGCGGTACAGAAAAAAGTGTTCCGGGACCGCTTTAAAATAGATGTTAAGGAATTAATTCGGGTAAAATTTTGAAGTTTGAGGTAATTAGTGTTTAACATTAAATCATTTTATAAAAATAATGTATCAAAAAGTCTTATTAAAAAACTTGTTTTTTCAACTATGGGGCTGGTTTTAACAGCGCTTTTGATTATACTTTTTGTGAATTATTATATGGTAAAATCAAATATTGTAAGTATCGTTGAAAAAGATTTGAATGCTAATACTGATGCAGTATACGATCTGATAGATAATGCCTATGATGATTTCCGGATACAGCTATACAGTATAGCTGAAAACAATCTCACTGCATGCAGAAATATTTACACTAAAAATCCCGGAGCGGCTAAGGAAATTCTGAAGAGTTTTATTCTCTCGCAGAAGATAGGTAAGTCCGGTTATATTTATTGCGTCGATTCAAAGGGTGTTATTCAAGTCCATCCCAACAGTAAACTCATCGGAGTTAATCTTTCGAAGTACGGATTCATTACAAAAACTGTTGAGATGAAGAACGGCACACTTGAATATATGTGGGCTAATCCTGGAGAGACAGCCGAGAGAGAAAAGATAATAGCATTTACATATTTCCAGCCGTTTGACTGGCATATAAGTGTTTCTGCATACCTTGAGGAGTTTGCGGATAAATTTCAGAATGAAGAGATGCAGAAAAACGGAATGGCCATGCAGACTCTTAAGGACAGAATAAAAAAACTGAAGATCGGAGATGAAGGGTATGCCTTTATTATGAATTACTCCGGAAGGCTGCTGGTTCATCCTAAAAGTGAGGGACAGAATATATCCAATTTTGAATTTATTAAACATATCATCAAAGAGAAAACCGGGACATATGTTTATCCATGGGAGGGTAAGGACAAAATTGTTGTTTACAGGGATTTTAAACCTCTTAAATGGATAGTTGTTGCAGGAAGTTATTACAGCGATTTTCTTGATAAGCCCATGAGAAAAGTAATTATTACATCTCTGATTTTGTTTATAACTCTTTCTTTTGTCATATTCTATTTTATAGTAAAAATAATTAATGTTATAATAATTGCACCTGTTCATCATGCAAAAGAGATTGCGGAGTCTGTAGGGGCGGGTGATTTTACTATAAAAATAGAGGTTTCAAGCGATGATGAAATAGGTATGATGATGACTGCTGTTTCAAATATGCTTGAATCACAGAAAGGAATTGTAAAGACTATACTCGGCAGTGTTGACAATTTAAACAGATTTTCTGTCGAGATGGAATCGATAAGCAATGATATGACCGGGATGTCTCAGACACAGGCTGCCTCACTTGAGGAGACTGCCGCATCGCTGGAAGAGCTTCTTGCCTCTATGACAATGATTACAGAGAAGACCGAAACTCAGTTTCAGAGTGTTGACCGGAACTTTATTCATATGGGGGAGATGGCTGACGAGGCTGATGAATCGTACCGCGAATCAATGGAGGTCTCCGGGCTGATGGAGAGTACTTTCAGAAATGCTCAGAATGGTGAAAAAGAGCTGAATCGTATGGTTTATGAGATGGGTGAGATAAAAAAGAGTACTTCGCAGATTGCCGAGATTATTCAGATAATATCTGATATATCTGAAAAAGTAAATCTGCTTTCGCTTAATGCTGCAATTGAGGCGGCTAGGGCTGGTGAGCATGGAAGAGGATTTGCCGTTGTTGCCGATGAAATATCCAAGCTTGCAGACCAGACAGCTTCAAGTGCAAAAAATATTACATTGCTTGTCAATGAGGGTAATAGTCAGGTCGATTCCGGAACAGAGATTGTCAACCGTACTGCTGAGTCATTTAGAAACATTATCAGTTCCATAGAGTCGGTATCCCGGACTATGGTTAAGTTTTCATCAACACTGCAGATGCTCTCGGAAACATCAGGCAAAGCCCGGGAGAATACAACAAATGTCAGAGAATTGTCAAATGACATTGCAACAGCAACCCATGAGCAGATGAGGACTAATAGAGAAATTTCAAAAACAATTGAAGAGGTAAGCGAGTCATCCCAGCGGGTTGTTCAGCATGCCGAGTCGATATCGGAAACATCAGAGGAGATCGGAAAGATATCCTCCAAACTTAAAGATCAGATGAAAAGATTTAAGTTTTAAATACTTATGATTGTTTAAAGAGTATAATTTCAGTATCCCGGTTTTGAATTAATTAACAATTAAACTTGCATTCTTTAGATGACGATGTTTAAATAACTTTATGTTTTTAGTGAAAGTTTTTAAATTTTATGTTATCCCTGCCACCTTCGGTACGGTTACAATATAAAATTTTTCAACAAAAATAATTTAAGGAATTAATACTATTATGCTTTAAAAAATAATTCGGGAATTGAATATCCAGAGTGAGTCTAAATGAAAAATAAAATAATAAACAGGTTTATAATATCTTTTGCTGTAATCCCGGTTTTTATTTCGGTATTATATGGGGATACAATCCTTCTCTCAGACGGAACATATCTTGTCGGGAAGGTTGTTGAATGGGATGCCTATCATATTATTTTTAAAAATTCTCACGGAGCCTTTGCAATCAAAAAAAATCAGCTCACAAAACTTTATGTTACCGCCAGTCAGCAGGAGGATATTGAGCTTAGATCTCAATTGAATCATTCAATTAAAGATGAGGATATTATAAAACACTATCTGGCTGGAGCAGAGGGGCTTCCTATCGGGGGTATTGACCTGAATGATCTTGAAGCAAATTTAAAGAATACAAAACCTGAAATTAAAATTTACGGATTTTTGAGTTACTACAATACCTTCGGGCAACTTGCCTATAAAGTCCCTTACGGAATCGGATATTCACTTGGTTACTCCCGATCTCTGAGCGGTTTTTTTTCTGATCAGTCTGCATTCTGGCTTCCTCTGATTTTTATTGAACCTGAGGTTATTTTTTTTAAAGGGGATCTGGCTGAACTGGATGATTTTTCAATTTATGCCGGACCGCGATGGGACATTAAAATCGCAGGCGGAAAATACGGGATTATCTCAATTCAGAGTATGCCGGGTTATACTTATCTGAAAATAAAAGATAAAGATTCCGAGGGTGAAAGTGAAACAATATCGTTTAAGATAAAAACCGGGTATGAATATCCGGTATATGATAATATTATTACATCTATCTATTTTTCATATCTCTATATATACGATGAAGTAGTTCCTCTCTCCGGGGCTGGAGTTTCATTAGCCTTATCGTATAAGTTCTGAATTATTTAATGTAGTAAACCCAGAGCCTTTTGTTTATTGATGGAGCCTCAGCTTTAAAATATAATTTTCCATTATATACTGTAAAACATTCAGGATTTGAAGATGAGCTTGAATTATTAATATCTGCAACCAGATAGCATTTATTTCCGTCAAAGCACCAGAATTCACTCCCTTTGCCTGATGCGTAGGCTTGAAAGTATAATTTTCCGTTATATGCTGTCATGTATTTTGGATCAGAATCAAGAGTTCCAGGGTATATATCATATTTCTCACCAGGCTGGTTGACTCCATCATAAGACCATAGCTCTACACCGTTATTGTTTCCGTCTATATCGTTTCTGATTCCGCTGAAATAAAGTTCATTATTAAATACTGCAGGATATTCGGGAGTTTCTTCTGATATAATCGGAACATTAATTTCTGCAATTCTGGAAATAGAAGTACCATCGTAACTCCAGAGTCCTGAAAGTTCCCCTGATTTTTTTGCTTTAAAATGTAGTTTATTATTAAATGACACAATATGGGAAATAGAATCAGAAGTAATTGCAGAATTAATATCACACACCTTTGAAGGGCTTCCTGTTCCATTATAACTATAAAGTTTTCTGATGGAATAAGCCGTATAAACAGAGAAATATAACTGGTTATTATATACAGTAAGGAACGATGGTGAGCTGTCTGATGAGCCGGAATAGATATCACTAATTCTGGATATAAAATTTCCGTCATAACTCCATAATTCTCTACCGGTTGAATCCCCTCCATTTGCACTGAAATAAAGTTTATTATTATAAACACAGAGATGAGAAGGATGTGAGTTATCTATTCCAGGGTAGATGTCGGCAGCTAATTCAATATTAGTTTCGTTATATCGCCAGAGTTCAGCTCCATTACCTGTTCCGCCGTCTGCATTGAAATAAAGATATCCGTTGTAAACTGCTATGTAATGTTGTGAAGTCTGTCCGAATGGTGAAGGACCTATATTTACATCTGCTGCTTTTTTCAGCACCAGGTCATCAATGTCAAGAAATTCCGGGGTAGATTCTCTGCCATCTGCCGCAACAGAATAGACTGCGAAGTGTGTTGTACCCGCCGGAATACCGGTATCATCGGGAATAAGTAATTCGAGAGGATTACTGCTTTTTAAAATTCCGTTTAAAAAAAATGATTTTGGATCTGCTTCTGTACCAAGGTAGACTTTATAACTGTTAATTTCATCAACTCTTACCGGAGCATTTAATCTTAATACACCGCAGATCTGATCTTCATCCCTGTCTGAATCTACAGAAAATTTCAATCCGGGTGCGTCCATAGAGAAATCATTAATTAACACTGAATCCGGTTCTGATTTTTTATCATCATCAGATATAGAATAAATAATGAAATATGATGCGCCATCAGGGATCTGTGTTCCGGACTGAAGCGTATATTCCAGATCCTGATCATTTTTATTAAACTCACATATTTTACTTATTGGTGAATTATATCCGCTTCCCCAGTATACTTCATATTTCTTAACATTATATATATCCGCAGGTGGTAATATTTTTAATGTTAAGTTTAAAAATCCTTTTTTACTGTCCAGATCAGGTGTTATCGTGTGATCCGGGGTCTTCGGATCCATTACATAATCAATTATTTCAAATGAATCCGGTTCTGATTTTTTATTCTCATCGGATATTGAATAAACAATAAATCTTGACGCACCTTCAGGTATAGGGGTGCCATCGGGGAAGGTGTAATTCAGGTTTTTTTCATTCTTATCAAATGAACAAATCTTTGAGATAGGGCTATGGTCTTCATTTCCCCAATAGATTTCATATTTTTGAATTATATCTGTTTCTGCTGGAGGAATGATTTCTAAGCTGAAAGTAATATATCCTCTTCTGCCGTCGCTGTCAGTTGTCGTGGAATGAGATGGTGTAAGTGGAGAATTCCCGATTAATTCATCCAATCCGTTATAGCACGAGCTTAAAATCGTGATGGAAATAATGAATGTAATTATACTGGTTATTTTGAATAAATTCAATTGAAACCTCTGACGTTGCAGTTTCTCCGGAGCCGGATAGTGTAACCGTTAACTCCTTCAGGTTGTTTAAAATCTGTTGAGAATTTATTTAATCTGAATTGTAATATTGATAGGATAAAAACACTATTTATGTCAATAAATTTCAATAATAAAAACAATGACTATTCCGTCTTGAACAAAGCATATGAGGAATTCAAGACGATTTTGACTTTAACATTGATATGTATTCTGTATGTTTTTATATTTTCATATTACTTTTAATATCCGTGACTACTCAGCTGTAAAAAAGATGCAGAAAACTAATGAAACAATATATATCTCCGTTGATTTTTGAACATGATTTGAAACATAGACAGGTAGTTACTAATATCCGGCTTTATTTTTTACAGCTACTTAATTAACATATATCTAACGCTCTGTACAAGTTCATTCAATACTCTTTCCCTGTCAAGGTCGGGAGTCTGATAGAGTATCACAAAAGTAATAATTATCATGTTTACAAGTATAAGAGCAAAAGATTCAACGTCGTGATTCTTAATTCTTTTTTTATATCTGCTGAAGAAGTTCTGCATTAAAAGAAGCCCTTTTGCCTCCTCCTCACGGTATACATTGCGGAATCTCTCTGATGAGAGAATGTATTCCCGTCTTTCAAGGAATAACCTCAGATTATCTTTGCTGGATACAAACATCTCCATAATTAAAAATTCAATAGCCTCTTCTGAGGTCATTTCCTGTTCGTAAATCTGATTGTAAATTCTTTCGGAAGTGGAGGTTGTATCTCGAAGATGCTGCTCCAGAGTTTCGATAAAGATTTCCAGTTTGTTATTGAAATGTGTATAGAATGTTCCAAGGCCTGCACCGGCATCTTTTGTTATCATTTCTATTGAAGTCTCGCTGAATCCGTATGCCGAGAAGAGCTTCATTGAGCTTGCAATAATTTTTTTACGTGTATTGATTGACCGCTCCTGTTTGGGGGGAGTGACCGGCAATTTGTTTATTTTTTCTTTATCTGGTTTTTTCATATTGGTTGATCTTATTTCAGTATTTATTTCTTAACTTTTCTATAGTAAAAAAATTATATATCCCCGCCGCCTTCGGCGGCGGAGATGTATAATTTTTTTTACACTAAAATTTGTATTTAGGAATAATTACTGATTTTATTATATTACATCTTGAAAATACCTTTGAATTTGTAAAGAGTAAAAATATAAAAACCGAATATTGATTCATATTTGCTTTGACATAAAATAGAGTCGTCAACATATGGAAAAAGAACCGATGGACAGCAGATTATTCAAGGGGCACAACGCTTCGCGATGTGCAGGAAATGGGGGATTACGGGGGCCAGGCCCCCGTAATCCCCTATTTTCTACGTATGCGAGGCATAGGCACCACTGAAATAATGTACTGCCTGAACGATGGTAATTCCTGAAATTGTATTTTTTTAGAAATAAATAGTAACACATTTTTCTCTTTCAGGTGTTTAAGTATTATATATATAAAAAGCTGCGGTTTAGATATTCGAAAATTATAATCTATTCCGGTTTTAAGCAGCAGAGCAAAATGTAATTACTCAAAAACTTGTGGTAAAATTATCTCAGCCGCGCCTCCGGCGCGGCTGAGATATAATCCCGGCGGTTTTTGAGCAGTTTAAAAAAAATCATGAGAATAAATATAGAAAAGGTTTTATTAAGATGCAGAAAAACAATATCGTCTTTCTACTTTTTGCTGTAAATCTGTTCATTGTATCGGTATTTATACCTGCTTATGCTGCTCCATACTCTATGCAGGGAAAGGTTATCGACGGCTCTACACAGAAACAGGTGAATTTTGCAATTGTAATTATTCAGGAGGCGGGTCTGGTTTCAAATGCGCCTCAGGGTAATTATTATATGGAGATCCCGAAGAGCGGAAGGTATGTGGTAAAGGTTCAGTCACCCGGTCTTGAGAGCATCACAACCTTCGTAACTATCGAAGGGAATGTTTCACGGAATTTTATACTGAATCCTTTCACTTCAAAGGGGAGCGGTGTTGTAATTAAAGGTGAAAAGGATATTCAGAAGATCTCCCGTCATACCATGAGCAAAAAGGAGATTAAAGAGGTCCCGGCATCTTTCGGTGATTCTCTAAACGCATTAACGGCACTCCCTAACGTTTCCCGGCCAATGGGTTTTTTCGGTCCACTTATTATCAGAGGGGCCGACCCGGCAGTAAACGGTTATTTTATTGATGATATCCCTCTATATAATCCGATGCACTTCGGAGGCTTTCATTCTGTAATTAATAACGACCTTATGAGAGAGATTGATCTTTACGCGTCATCCTATCCGTCACAGTTCGGGAATGCGCAGGGTGCGATTATTAATATCAATACAATAGATGATGTAACCGAACCGGGCGGGAATGTCGATGTGGGTCTTGTTTCAGCATGTGCTCTTATCAAGAGACCGATTGAGGAAAAGACAATTGTTGACGGTAAAGAGAAAGTTGAGAATAAAGGGTACATCATTGCTTCTGCAAGGATTGGTTACATATCACTTTTTATACCTCCGATCTATGAATATATCCTTGATGAAAAACTCGACCAGGTTGTTGATTACTGGGACTATCAGTTCAAGGCTAAATATTTTCTCGATAAAAGTAATTCTCTCTCGTTTCTTGCATTCGGGAACAGAGATGTTATAAAACTGATATTGAAAGAGAAGTATCTGGATGAGAGGGATGATCCTTACTTTGCTAATGCAGCATTCAATCAGAATCAGGATTCTCACAACTTCGGAATTTATTACACGTTTAAACCGAAGGAGTCTTTTTCAAATACACTGCTTGCATACGGCGCCATGACAAACTTTTATATGTGGGGTGAATTCCCGGCTTCTAATGCAGAGTGGGCAAAGGATATTGAAACCATATCAAAACCGTATATATTCGGATTAAAAGACAAACTTAAAATAGAATGGTGGAAGTCTCATGGAGAGCTCCGTGCGGGATTAGAATACAATTACTATCTGTTCAGAACTGATGGTGTTACAATTGTACCTAAAAAAAATATTGATGATTTTAATCCGGGAGATCCTGACAGTTTTGAAAAGATTCCGCTTGGAGATGAAATTGTAAATAAAACTATAATTCACTATATGGAGAATAAGTTTAATTTCGGATGGATCACATTTGTTCCGGGCTATCACGCGGAGTATCTCTCTCTGACAAAGAAGCATGTTTTTGATCCAAGGGGCGCATTAAGTATTGCTTTCCCGACAGGTACAACTCTGGGCGCGGCAGGGGGATATTACAGCTGCTTTCTTCAGACAAACGCAACCTATTTCAACAATACTCCGAATGTCGGTAAAGCTGACTACCTTGACCCGCAGAGATCTATTCATAGAACTGTGAGTCTGGAGCAGAGGATTTCTGATTATACATTTAAGGCTGAGGGATTCTATAATAACTATTGGGATATTGTTTATGCAGAGGAGCAGGATGATCCTGATGAAGTTGCAGCTAATGGCGCTAAACTGATAACATCCGGATTTGAATTTATGGCAAAAATAAATGACGAAAGTGATCAGGGATTTTTCGGCTGGATGAGCTATACATATTCAAAATCAAAGATGCAGTCTAATATGGAAACAGATGTTTACAGTGATGAATGGATAAATTCATATTACGACCAGACACATGTTCTGAAGATTGTTTCAGGGTATACACGCGGGAATCATACTTTCAGCGCAAAATTTCAGATGAATTCTTCAACGCCATATACTCCGATTGACGGCAGTTATCTTGATCCGTATTACACCGCTGGCACCAGGTATCAGCCGCTTTACGGAAAAACAAATTCTGAACGTATGGGGCTAAGTCATCAGATTGATATAAGATACAGTTATAAAACAAATTATAAATGGGGCTACGTAAGCTGGTATGTTGAACTGATCAATGCGGATATGTATATGCCGGATAATTATGTTTATGATTACCGGAAGCCGTATTCAAACAGCAATCCTGTTACAGAAAAAATGGAAGGACTTGCAATACTCCCGAACTTCGGAGTAGAAGCAAAGTTTTAATATATTGCTTCAACAGGCGAACAGCCCCCGCACCCCCGGAAGGGGCAATGCAAGGTCTTTGCCCACTCCGGGGGTGCGGGGGCCGAGATGGGGGACTTGATCCAGAATCAAAGGAGAATAAAATATAATGAAAAAAATAACTTTTTATGCTGCACTGGCAGCAGTATTATTCCTGAATGCATGCAGTACTTCACCGATATGTGTAACATCATCTGTTACACCGCTGCAGGGTAAAATTATGGCGGAGAATCTGGGTAAAACCGATGGTGAGGATACGGCATATTCAATACTGGGGCTGTTCATGATCGGCCGTCCGGATCTTGATCTTGCAATCAAAAATGCAGTGAACAAAAAGAGCGCTGATACTCTGATCAATGTAAACTGCTACGAAACATGGGGCTGGTTTTTACTGTTCACTTCTACTACGGTCAAAGTTGAAGGTGATGCGATAAAATTTACAGCTCAGGATTCTGAAACTAAAGGTAAAAAGAGATGAAGTTCCGTATACTTTTTCAGATGGTTATTGTGTCTGCTCTATTCTCTGTTCTGACAGGATGCATATCTTTTAATTCTCATGCAGTGGGAGTTGAGGCAAGCGCAAAGTATATGGCATCGCCGGATTATGAAATACTTGGTGATGCCGAGGGTTTGTCCAGCAGCTTCAGGCTCTTCTGGGCAATTCCGGTTACACCCCCTGCTAATAACAGGGATGCTGTTGACGATGCAGTTAAAAGCAAGGGGGGAGACAATCTCATTGAAGCTGTGTATATCAGTGAAAGCAAAGTATATATTATCGGAACGGTGAACAATATCTATGTTAAAGGAAAAGTAATACGATATATCCGGGAGAAGTAGCGGATTAGACTAAATTTAAAAATCAGAAATAATCAGGAGATGTTAAATGGAAAATCTACTTACACTGGGCGAACAGTTTATCTTTTCAATTATGGGACTGGCGAGTGTTGTTGCAGTTGCAGTCTCAATTGACCGCGGACTTATCTTCCGCCACAATATGAAAATCGGAGCAGTAATATTCAGTGATATAGTATCAAAACTCAGATCGGGTGATATCGATTCTCTCGGCGGATATATAAATGATTACCCTGAGTCGGCATATGCACGATTTGCTTCATTCATCAAAGAGCATTTTTCTTCCGGAGAGAGACCGCTTGCTCATCTAATGGAGGGTAAACTTATTGAAGAGAGAATTTATCTTGAAAGACGAATCATTGTCCTTGGAACTCTCGGCAACAATGCTCCATTCATCGGACTTCTGGGGACTGTCCTTGGAATCATTAAGGCTTTTTATAATCTTGGGACCCTGGGGAACACCGGAGCAGAGGTTGTAATGAGAAGTATCTCAACTGCACTCCTTGCAACAGCCTGCGGACTTCTGATTGCAATACCGGTTGTAATGATGAATAATTTTTTTAGTAAACGTCTTAAAAATATAATGCAGAATCTTGAGATACTCTCACGCGAAGCACTGGCGGCTTCCGCGAAGAGTGAGAATAGAGGGTAATCTATAATTCTCTTTAAAAACTGATAATTACCCTCATCTTAAAAAGCCCCCTAAATCCCCGGTCGGGGGACTTTTAAGGAGATGTTGATAGGTGATAGTTTTTATAAACAAACGTAAATATTTTTAACAAGTCCCCCGCCGGGGGATTTAGGGGGCTGTGAAGTTTGGATTAATAGCAATGGAGGAATACTATGGGAATGGGATCAGACAAAGGTGAAGATGGAGTTATCAGTGAGATAAACATAACTCCGATGGTTGATATAATACTTGTTCTTCTTGTTATATTTATGGTGACGGCAAATTTCCTGAAAAAGGAATCGATTAATATAAATCTTCCCCGGGTGGCAGCCGCAGACCCGAATATAAAAGAGTCGAAGCAGATTGCCGTAACCAGAGACGGGAAGTTTTATCTCGAAGGGAATCTTGTAACAGAAGAGGCGCTCGTAAACGATATGACACGGGAGGCGAAATACCGCCCGAATATGAGGGTGACTCTGTCGGCGGATGAGAATCTCTCTTATGGAAGCGTGTCAAAACTGATGGGTGTTCTCCGTAGATGCGGAGTAACACGAATAGCTCTTTCGGTAAAAAAATAGGGGGGACCAGTGCTTGATGAATCTATCATAATACATATCAGAAAACACCGGTTCCTGATTAAACATTTATTCCGGGCGAGTCTGATTGTTTCATTTATTGTGCATCTCACTGCGGCGGGGAGCTATTTTATTTCCCGTGGTCTCCCTACTGCAACTATAGGCCTTGAGAATGGAATGGACCTGGAGCGTCAGGAGTTTGAGATCGATATCCCCCCTGAGCTTATCGGCGGAGATTCAAATCCCGCGCCGGTTGAGCGGCAGGACTGGGTAGAGGGGAGCAGTAAAACAGGAGCAGATCCTGAAGAGAAAGAGATTAATACAAATCAGATATCGGGAGATGGTACCGATAAAAATGGTTACCTGTTTTCATTCAACGGAGATATGGAGCCGAAGGCAATTATTGATTTTGATCTGAGGCAGTACTATCCGGCAGAAGCAAAGTCTGCTAATATAAGAGAGTATCAGGTTACAGTACTGATTCAGATTGATGAAAGCGGCTCGCTTATATCTGCAAACATAGCATCCGGAAAAGCGCCATACGGATTTAATGAGCAGGCTATCAAGGCTGTAAAGAGAATGCGTTTTTCTCCTGGATATAAAAGCGGCAAGCGCGTGAAGATGGCGCATTATCTCCCGGTTACTTTTTCACTGGAGTAGGGGACGTCCCAGCCCGCTGCCGCCCCGCCCCTATCCGCCCGCCGGGCACCTTTCGTCGAGTGCGTTTCCGGCGTCCTGCCGGCACTCGACACTAGAACATCCTGTTCGTCGCCCATGGTGAGATGGTGTAAGGGTTACTCGAAATATTTGATATACATCTCCCCCTTCTCATCGAGGGGGAGATGGCCAGCGGCCAGTGGGGGCGGGGACATGTCAGCTGTTCAGTTCTGCATACCTCCAATCCATCCCGCAAAAACAACCACACTGATAATTTTATCCTTGATATTTCTGAACAAAATTGCGAAATTATATTCTGCACGATTGTTTACGGTTATCTCTCTTTTATGGAGCGGGAAGGCGTGAATGATTCACATAATCACAATCGTCAAATTCATAACAGAAAATGAACAGGTAATATGAAAAAGTATATAATTGCAGCGCTGGTTCTTCTTTCAATTGTGTTAAACTATGAATCGGGAATATGCCGTTCATGGGATGATCTTGATGAAGGGGAGCATGAAATCTACGGAAGCGAGAGAGAGGAGAAGTTCCCGGTTAAGGCATTCTTCATGGAAAAAGAAGTCTGGGATAATCACTACTCCTTTATGCTCTTCTGGCTGTATAAATATACCGACTATCCGAGATATCAATCAACCCGGGTGTTCCCCATTTTTTATAATCTGCAGAGTAAAATTGACAATCGTAAAATGACAGTTATCCCTCCTCTTCTTTCATATTTTGAAACTGACGGAAACGAGGAGACTTCATATATTGTTTTCCCGTTATACTATTCATCGCTCAAACCGGGGAGATCGGACCGGTCGATTTTATTCCCGTTCATATGGTGGGGGAATGACGAGTACTCTTCGGGGAGCAGTTCGTATCAGACAATATTTCCGGTTTTTTATCACAGCAGTGAAACCGGAAATAAAAACGGTTCCGGTGAGTATCTCTGGGTAAATCCTGCTTTTGTCAGCTGGAGAAAGAAAGCATCCGCTGATGATGAGATTGAACACTTATGGTGGGCTCCGATTATTCCTCTGACTTTTCACTATGTAGACCGTTATTCCGGGCACAGAAATTTCTTATGGATTCTGGATTATTCATGGAGTATCACCAACGGGAAAGATCAGATGGAAAGAATATGGTTCCTCCCGTTTGCTTTATGGGAGCGTGGGGATGACGGATATACCGCATTTCTCCCCCCTTTATATATCAACAACAGGCACAGCAACGGAGACTATTACTATCATCTGCTCCCGTTATTTGCAGTATGGCAGGAGGCTGAATATGGATATAACGGTGCCAATAATAACATAGTACACCAAATATTAACTCCTGTTTTCTCACGGTATAAATCAGCTGATGAAAAGACAGGTGAAGTTAAATACTCAAATTTTTGGCTTCCGATCATTCCGCTTTTCTTCCATAGTAATGATATTACAGAGGGGGCTCATACGAATATTGCGGGAGTTATTGACTGGGAGAGCGGAATAGATGGCTCTCTTAAAAGCTTCTGGTTTGTACCGCTTGTATTTCATCAGCCGGGTGAGGGCGGGTATAAGTACTATCTTCCATTTTACTGTCAGCCATCCGGAGCCACGGAAAAAGAGGGAACAACTTTCGGACTATTCCACTACTACAACTGGCGCGAGTCCGGGAGTACAGTATGGTCCTGGTTATATTACAGCAGCGAGGAGTACGTTGATAAGCTTCCTGTAAAAGGCGAAGAGGCTCAGGACGTGAAGGAGGAGTATTACTATACTCATTTTCTCCCGGTCTACTGGTCATGGAAATCTCCAGACAGCACCGGTCAGCTTATACTCCCGCTTGTCTATAATTATAAAGATAAGCAGACCGACATCCATGTGAACCTTACCGGATTTGCGAGAAAAACTTTCATGGGACCGCTCAATCCCGATATATCAATGGGGCTTGCGAATAAAGATGATACATGGTATCTGGACAGCGACTACTCCTGGTTTTATGATGTTATCAGTCTGTCGATGAGGGTTCCGCTGCGGAATCCGTTTAAAGATAAAAATAATGATCAGATTAAGATTGATGATCTGTCGGCTGCTGATGAAAAAGAGATTGAAAATACCGGAACAGCAGTTAACGGAGATAAGAAAAATACTGCTGCATTGATAGATGATAGTATAGCTTTAAATACTGCAGCTGATCCGGTTCAAAAAAAAGATTCAGAGGGTATCCGGTCGAAGAAGGAGATGAATCGGGAGAACTCGGAATATTTCTGGGGATGGCAGGTCCTTTTCGGATGGATGGCTTATGAACAGGCCGATTCTCAGCGTCACTTCAGGCTCCTCCCGCTGACATGGTTTACCTGGGATGAGCAGTCGAATGATAAACGCTATGTGTTTCTGCCGTTTTTTCTCTGGTACGAATCAGTTGAGAAGAAAGAGGAGTATCTGATTGTCGCACCATTCTATGCGTCGCAGAAACAGGACAGGTCCTACTCTAAGGGCTACCTTATCAATCTCTACTGGGATGAATATACAGCAGAAGAGGATTACTACGAGAAGACAATACTCTGGCCATTCGTAAACTGGTACACATCGCCGGTGAAGAGCGGTTTTAGAGTCTTCCCGATAGTGTGGCATAAAACATGGAGAGAGGATGGCGAGGAATCATCCCGTACATTCGCTCCGCTATACTACGCAAAAGATGTTAAAAATATTGAAACCGGTGATTACCTGTCGCGAAAAAGAATAAATCCGCTATACTATGTCGATGAAGATACTAAGGGTGGAAATTCCTCATATTCGTTACTGGTTCCGCTTATCCCTCTATTCTATCACGGAACGGAGTCAGATGCTTTAACAAAATCATCGACGACTATCACGCCGCTGTTTTATTACAACAGTGAAGAGATAAAACAGAAAGATAGCACACTGAGCAGTTCTACTCTGCTCTTCCCTCTGCTTCCGGTTTTCTACAGTTATAAATCGGAAGAGTATAGTCACTGGAATATTCTTGGTGTTCTTGACAGGATCAGCGATAAAGATTACAGCAGATTTTTTCTGCTGCCTCTATACTATACATCAGAGGAGAGCGGTGAAAAGCACAGTAATATACTCGGCATAATAGACTGGAGCAGCGAAAGTAATTACAGCCGCTTCTTTATCTTTCCGCTTTATTACTCAACTGAAGATAGTGGTGAAAAGCATCACAATATTCTTGGTGTAATAGACTGGTGGACCGGAAGTGAAGGAGTTGAAACATCCATGGTGTTCCCTCTCTACTGGTGGAGCGGCGATAAAGATAGCGACAGCCTTGTACTCTTCCCGCTGCTTTCATATTTTAATAATGAGCCCGCTGAAAAGACACGCTTTGTCGCAGGGGCTTACTGGCATGAATCTCCCGTATATGAGAGACAGAATTTTATTTATCTGTTCGATCATAAAAAATATATAGATCCTGTTTATCCCCGCAATGAATACTCCATGCTGTTTACAGCAATGGAGCTGGAAATATCGCCGGAAATTACAGAGATGAGACTCCTCTGGGGGTCACTATTCAATTATGAAGGTAACAGGAAATCCGACGATTATGAAGTTGATGCTTTTCTATGGCTTGCCGGTGTTTCCGGTGACGGGGATTATTTTCACAACAGGGTACTCCCGCTGTACTGGTATTCATCAGATGCCAATTCAACGGTTCTTGTTGTTCCTCCGGTGTTAAGCTATTTCAGCAGCGACAGCAACGGTGATTTCGATCTTGCATTGCTTGGTCTTCTTTATTACAGGAATGAGAACAGGTATGCCGGAGAGGATACGCGAAGGTGGCTTCTCGGCGCTCTATATAATGAAGTAAAGGTTCCTGAACGGAAGTATCATGCCCGTGGAAGTCTCTGGGGTATACTCTGGGATTACGAAACAGAAGAGGAGACAGGTTTCAAAAAGTTTACAATTCTTAAAGGACTTTATAAATATATAGACGATAAAGGTGAAACCGAACACACCGTGTTCTGGTTTCTCTGATGTGATAAATGTATCATTATATTGATCAGTCTTCTGAGTTCAGAGGAGCCCCTGATTCTCAAGAGGGAGCAGCAATATATTAAAGTGTAATAAACTATTTGACCAATCCTCACGGCCCCCTAAATCCCCCGGAGGGGGACTTGAAGTTTATACCGTCGGTTTTTTAAAATCCATTATTGATTATCAGCATTTTCCTTAAAGTCCCCCACCGGGGGATTTAGGGGGCAATTGCGGTTAGCTGCCAGTCCGCCGAAGCAGAATTCATGGCGACTTAAGCTGTACTTAAAAAAGTACAGTTTTGTTTATACTATTATCGGTATATTTTTTCGTTTAAATTGTTGACATACTTTGGGGATTGTTCAAAAATTAAAAAAGTGAATAAATGAATTACCGACTGGAGAGTCTGTACGAATGAACAAACCTGCTTTAACAGGTATGGCTGTCTCGATTGTGTTATTATTTTCCATATCCTGCGGGAATCTGGTTAATGATGAACTCATGGATGAGAATTCAGAGCCGGCTATTGTCGAACCTGGAGTTGACAGTTTCGGAACTATAGTTGAAGGAGATTTTTCCACTTCCGGTAAAGTTGTAATCAGATCCACCGGCGAAAACGGATATTTTTTATCCGCAACTACTAAAGATGCTAACGGCAGAGATACAATCTGGTTGTCATATATGGATAAATATGCTGTCCGTAAGTGGTCTGCCATTCTTGAAAATGTTGATACCGACGACAGAATAAGCAGAATTGAAGTACTTGATAATGAAAATATTCTGATCTTTGCAGACAGATATTATTCCAATGACCCTGCCATTAATCCCGATGTAATAATTATAAAAGTAAACAGCAGCAATGGTATTCTCTGGCAGAAATGTATCGGCAGTGATGAAAAAAATATAGTATACGGTACAGCATTAACCGGTGATGGAGGTTTTCTTGCAACGGGTATTACTGTAATAAAAAAAACCGACACTACTCCGGCTGAATTTATACCGTATGTAATAAGATCCGATCGTGATGGAAATATAATCTGGAAAAAAGATTATCAGAAGTTTTTTAATATTGCAAGGCCTACTGAGATTTTAAGTCTGGGCAATGATGAATATCTTGTTTCAGGAACTGCAACGAATCCCGACACGAATAAAATTATCGGATTTTACTGCAGAATTGACGGTGCTCTGGAGACTAAGGGTAATTCCGGCGGAGGTAAAATTTTAAAATCCCGTTACGTTAAATCGGCAGATTCAAATATTTCATTGCTTGGAAGCATCAACTACGGAGAGAATATAACAAGCGTAATTGCGTTGAAGAGTGAGTCCTCGGAGCAGTTCAGTATTCTTTCTATGGATAAAAAAAAATTGAAGGTAAGTTCCAGAAAGAGCTATCTGTTTTCAGATTTTAATCTCCAGGGTGATATTATTAATGTAAAATCTGACGGCTTTGTTCTGGCAGGTATGATAAAATATTTAATCGGCAAGGGGCTTTATAAAGTCAGGTTTGATATGACCGGAGCCGTAAAAGAACTGCAGACAAAATACTATGACAACAGCGGGTATAAATTTTTAAATCCGGAGTTCAGTAAAGTAAATGATGATACAGCGATAACATTCATCAGCAGGCTTGATAATCCCGGAGATAATAAATATCTCTTTATAGACAGATTTGAAACACCTTCAGTGTCTGTAATCTCAAAAAGCAAAGTCGAAGTTATAGTCTCAGACGGCAGTGAAAATGATAATATAGGACTTGATGAACAGGATGTCGAAGCAGAGATTGCCGAATCTGTCCTTACCGATAAAGTTGATCCGGGACTTTTATTCAAAAAATACTGATAAATTGTCCCCAACATCCCTCCACCATATATCATGGGGGAGGTGCCCAACGGGCGGAGGGGGCGGTGCGGGTCGAACCAGCTTCTGTATAAAACCAACAAAAATAACTCAATAAATCATTTTCAGATCTGAATAAAATTGTTTGACTGTTAACCGGTAACAATATCATTAAGAATATATCATATAAGAAACTAAAAACCGGAAGAGTGTGTATGTTTACCAGTATTATTAATATATTATTATTTGCAGCTATTCTTCAGAGCAGTGAGCCTTTGTCTAATTCATTAAAAAATGTCTTCGTAACTCAGGGAGTATATAGTGATAGAATTAAGGTGGAATGGGAGAGCATAGAGGATGCATCGTATGTTGTAATGCGCTCACAGTTTAAAACGGGCGAATTCGCAATAATTGCTCAGACAGCAGAATCAGAGTATGAGGATCTGTCAGTCGAAAAGGGCGTTAAATACTGGTATAAAGTAATTCCTCAAACAGATACAACTATCAGTAATGGATTACTTATTACAGATGATGAATACAATTCAATTCCTGAATTGGAATATATTGAAATTAAATCTGATAAAATAGAAACCGGCAAAGAAGATCCTGCCAAAAAATATTCAGGTAAAACAGAAGCAGATGCAGGAGTCAGCGGAGACAGTATAAAATCTCCTGTCTGCTATTCGGGCTATACTTCAATAGAAAATCCGGTCGGAGTAAAACTTTCAGCTCTGATGAAACTAAAAAAAATGAAGCTTCAGACTCCGGTTAATGCTGCGGAGAAAAAGATGCAGGCAAAAAATCTTGAATATATAAAAAAGTTTTATATGAATCCTGTAAAGCTGACGCTCTTCATGAATATGGCAGGACCATATCTTGACAGAGGAGAGCTTGTTATCTTTACAGACAGCGATACATTTGAGATCAGGGATGATCTTCATCAGGTTGTTTTCTTTGATAAGAATTACAGTAATATGATAGTCTTTGAATCTAAAAAATTTATTAAGATTCTTTCGCAGAGTGGTGAAAAAAATCTTTCCGGTATTCTTCTTAAAAATTCGGAGCTGTTCTGTATAGCCGGAGGTAAAACATTTATTGTGGATCTTAAAGGTATAACAAGACTGATAAATGTTTCCAATGCAGTTGGTCTCTCCACGAGATATCTTAAACACGATGCAGAGTGGAGATCTCATACAATTATGCTTGCAACTTCAAGATCGGACCTGAAAGAGAAGCTTAAGAATGCTTCAAAATCAGGTGTTGAGGAGTAATATTACTTCGAAGTTTTATTTTTTACAACAGTTTTAACTTTCGCTTTTGGTTTTGTTGCGGCCGCAGTTTTTGTTTTTGCGGCTGCTTTAGTAACAGGTTTTTTAATCTCTTTTTTTACCGGTTTTGCAGATACAGCAGGTGAAGTTTTTTTCTTTGTATCTGCTTCATGTTTTTCTTTTTTTACTACAGCAGGTACAATATCCATTCTTCGGAACTTCCCGTTTTCAAGATGGTAATGTTCATCGGCAATTTCAATAAGACTCTGATCGTGCGTTACAAGTATTATTGCCATATTCTCTTCGGTCTTTAACCGTACAAAGAGACTCTTTATCTCCAGAGCTGTAACCACATCAAGATTACCCGTCGGTTCATCCGCCAGAATAAGTCTCGGGTGATTGATGATTGCCCGTGCTATTGCAACCCTCTGTCTCTCCCCGCCGGATAGCGTTGTCGGATTCTGATCGAGAATTTCACTAATATTAAGAAGTGCCGCAAGGTCCCGAATCTCTTTATCCACATTAGTCGGCATCAGCTTGATGATGGTGGGGTACCTTATGTTCTGATATGATGTCATATCGGGAAGAAGATTGAAAAACTGGAATACAAATCCGATCTCTCTGTTCCTGAACTTCGATCTCCGGAAGTCGCCCCATTTTAAAATATTTTTATCTTTATACAGCACTCTTCCGGAATCGGGATCGAGGAGTCCTGAAATGATTCCAAGTATGGAAGTTTTACCGCTGCCGCTTTTTCCGGTGAGAGCAATAATCTTCCCCTCATCGACCTGGAGAGATACATCATCAAGTATACGGCGCTTTCCGAATTTAAGGGATATATTTTCAATTGATAGCAACATACTGTTTCCTTTTTATTTTCTTACTGCTTTGAATAGATTCATATTAGACGCGAATATCGCAGGGATCAGTGCAGACACGGCGCAGACCGAAGACGATAGTCCCATACACATAACCAGTATATCAATCCCTCTGCTCTGAAATGTAACTGAACCGAGAACCGGCACCCATCTGGATATAATCTCACCGGCGTATGATATAAGATAGTTCCCTCCGAAATAACCTGCAACACCGTAGATTGCTCCGATAAACGCAGCTTCAAAAACAAATGTAAGGAGTATTCTTAATTTTGAAAAACCGAGAACCCTCTTCAGTGAAAACTTCTGACTTCTGATGTAGACAATTGTAAGGTATGAATTGAATATTGAAATTGCAGAGACGATAAAGAATACACCCATAATGGCATAGAAGACGCCATCAATAAGTCTCAGTGTCTCCTGTGTCTTTTCAGTAATATCTTTCTGCGATTCCACTTTTAATCCGAGTTTCCTCAGGCTGTTAACCACAGCAGGAAGATTGTCCGTATCTTTAACCTTCGCGTACGCAACTATATACTCAAGACTTACCGATTTTCCCGTATCCTTTCTGTACTGCTCAATCGCCTCGATAAGAAATTCAGTGGGGAGGATGACTCCGGGAAAACTTAAAAGATCGGTAAAACTGTGAACCTCTACATCATGGAAATACTCTTTGTAGAGAGCCGTATCTCTTTTACCTGTTGAAAATTTCAGTTCAAGCGGGAATCCTATAAGATCTTTCTCCGCAATTTCCGGTACACCATCCATGGCAAGAAAGTTGTTCATAATATCTATTGTAAATTTTGGGATAATTATCGGAACAGGTTTTCTGTTGTAGAAATTCTTCCATCCCGGTACTTTACCCTTTATGATCTGTCTCTCGATTCCGCATGCAGGGACAAACATTGTCTTTTTCTTACCGACAAGCTCTCCTTTGATCCGGACATTAAATCCGGTTCTGCTGATGGGGTTAACTTCGGTAAGATCTTTCATCCCTTTTATCTGACGCATAGTCTGCGGAGATATGGCGCTGGACCCCGGTTTTTTAACAAATTCAATTGTCTTCGCATTTTTAGGGAGAATTTTAATCTCGTTGCTTGCAAGTTTATCAAGGAGAGAGCCGCTGATGTATGTAGTAACTGAATCTCTCACCGCAAGGTATATGACAAAGAATACAACGAGGAAAAGAATCCCGAAACTTGATATAAGCGAGCGGAGAATGTTGATGAGGTTATCTTTGATTATGAATAAGATTTTGTAGAGTATAGAGTTCATGTAATTCTTTCTTATTAAAATAAATTTTTCAGGTTCCGGTTCTGCTCAGCCGGCGTATTTAACATTCCATTAGCGGAGTCGAAGTGAAACACTGATTAATTCAAAATATTACCAGCTTTGAATCAAGTCAAGGAAATAAAATAAATTAAAATTTGTTGTATCCTGAATGATGAAATAAATGTTTTTCCGGCACGCAAGGAAGGCATGTATGCAATTGCTTCACGTTGGGAATTACTTGTAGGCTCGTAGCGCGCTACGAGCCTACAAGAGTTATAAAAATTTTTTTAAAATATCTCCATGTGAAACGTATTAATAGGTGAACGCGGTAATTGAACCGCGGTTAATAATTATAAACGGAGAGATTATGTGAATCATAAACTAACTATTTTTATTTTAATAATACCAGCTTTAATATTTACTCTGTGCAGCGAAGGTGGAGTGTATGAAGATGATGTTCCAGCGGCACCAGTAGAAACTGCCGGTACTCCGGATACAACCGATACAACTGAAAACGAACCTCCGCCTGTTATAAAACTTGAATCACTTGAAGTATCACCCGGTGATCTCTCTCCAGCCTTTAGTCCCGATCTGTTTTTTTATAATTTAAACCTTACACCGGAAGTCTCAGGGATAACAATAACAGCCCGTCCATACATAGGATGCATTGCCGTGGTTGATACTGTTCTGCTGCTGCCCGATCACTACAGTACGGTTATCCCTGTAAATAAACCGGTAACTGAGATCCCACTTATTGTCTCGGCGGAAAATTATCAGGGTGTGACTTACTCATTAAGGGTAATTCGAATGGAGGAGAGAACAATTGAAAACAGCTCATTTGAAGTATTTAATGAAACAGGTTCTCCTGTAAAATGGACAATGGCCGGTGCGGGGGAGTATCGATCATCAGATGAATTTTTTAATTCAGGAAACTACTCTGGAGTATTTACAACTCTAACCGGTACAATAAGCGGACGCGAAGTTTTGAGCTCTCCGGTTGAGATTGATCCTGATAAAATGATGAATATATCCGCTATGTTTTATACTCCTGCGGTTGAAACTCTGACACCTGAACGGATTAGTGTAAGTTTAAAGATCTATTATTATACAGACGCGGGGTGTACGATTCCAGCTGTACCGGGATCGGCCACAATGACTAAGTCGGTAATAAAAGAATCAGCTGTTTGGGAAAAAGTTAAGTATGAACGTTCGTTGGAGGATATACCCGACGATGGGCATTTTGTCCGTATCGCCATAAGAGCATGTTACGACAGCACCAGCGGCGGATCAAAGTTCGATAGAGTATTTTTTGATGACGTATCTCTGCAGCAGTAAAGGAATGATAAAAATTACCGACTGTCCGGTTTGTATTACGGAGTTGATTTTTTTTTGTAAAAAGTATATATATTAAAATATAAATACTAACTTCGTTAAATGAGGAGCCGATAAGTTTACTAATTTTGGTGAATATCAGTATTGCTCTTTATTTTTATCAGCATAAATATTCAGAGTGAGAGCTTCTTTTCTCAGCTGCAGACACTCTCCGGTATTTATGGTTAAGCCAGCTGAAATAATATTTCCAGTTTTTTATCTGCCTGAATGGGTAATAAACTATTATTGAAGCTTAGTGTGAGTTTAAAAAAATAATACTGTTGCTGATTACCGGAAAATATAAACGTGAGGCGGTTTTAAATGTTCTACCCCATGCTTAATATTAGAATCAGTGCAATGGCTGAAAAGATCTACAGAGAGCTCGGTACCGGTTTACCAGATAAAGTCTACAAGGAGAGTCTGATACACGAACTCGATGAAGCATGTATTGATTATGAAAAAGATCCGTTTATTCCAATTGACTACAATGGGCGTATTCTGGAATCGGGCATACATGCCTGTTTTATAATCGAAAGTAAAATTGTAGTTTATGTAAAAAACTCATCCAAAAACCGCGATTATCATAAAAATCAGCTCAACAGCTATATGAGGCTGAGCGGCAAACAGTGCGGCATGATTCTCGATTTTGACAGTCGGGATTTTTCCGGAGTCGTGAGAGTTTTTATGATTCCTGCAGATGAAAGCTTAAAGACCGAGTGACGGCTGGTACACAGAAGCAATGAATCACAGAGAGGGGGGCATTAAGCCCCCTTTTTTTTCGTTTAAATAATCCGATAAAATCCTTACGACACTTGTCTGAACCGTAGATTTACGGTGATTTGAGTGATTGGCTATGATTTAGTATTTGGAAATCCGTGTAATCCCTTAAATCTGCTTAATCCGTGGTTCAGACAACATGTACTGCATTTCATTTTTGAATTCAGGTTGCACGGGTGAGGCGCTGAGTGTTTTTTTGTTGACTTCAGCATTAATTATATAGTAATTCAAGCATTACTTGAGATTGGCTGAATTTGATAAAAGCAATAGTATAAACCGGATAGAAAAGAAGTGATATAATGAGACTTAAAGAGAGTGAACTGAAGAGTATTAAAAATGTATTCGAAAAAGTATTTGAACATGGCGATCTATATCTCTTCGGGAGCAGAGTGGATGACAGTAAAAGAGGCGGTGATATAGATCTTTACATCGTTCCTCAATCAATATATAATCTTACCGAAAAAAAAGTACATTTCCTGATGTTATTGAAAAAAGCTATTGATGAACAGAAAATTGATGTGGTTATCGATAGAGGAAAAGACAGACTTATAGACCGGACTGCTAAAACAACTGGAGTGTTATTGTGCAGATATTAAAAGAAGACTTTAAAGTACTGGATTTATTTTTTGAAAGCTGCAGTATAGATTATAATATCTTAATGAAAGAAAAAATTGATAATACTTTTTTTAGTGATTATTCTAATCAACGGGTTGTTAACAGTTTTCTTTTCAACTATATAAAGATTCAGGATAAGATGGGAGCAAAACTTTTTAAAAGTGTTCTTATTGAGCTTAAAGAAATAGATGATTCTTCAGTTCCCATGATTGATGTTCTTAATATTCTTGAAAAACTGAATATAATAAACAGAGCTGACGAATGGGATATGCTCCGTGAAATAAGAAATAGTATTACTCACGAGTATCCATCCGATATTGATGAGAGAGTAGAGAATATTCTTTTTACCCTGAAGGGGTATGCGGTTCTTGCAGGTATTTATGCCAATATAAAAAGCTACTGTCTATCCAGAGGACTGTTGTAAAAATGAAAAATTATTAGTCCAAACCGCAGATTTACAATGATTTAAGTGATGGGCTATGTTTGGTAAATAAAAATCAATGTAATCCCTTATATTTGCTTAATCCGTGCTTCAGACATTTTAAAAAATCTCTGAAGCGGAGAGTACTTTGAATTCTGTAAAAAGATGTTCCTTCGACGGCATTCCCCGGCCGCCGAAGGAACAAAATTTATCCTATACTATAATCTGCACGAAATTAAATTCCTGCTGAAGCAATAACACCAATTGAAGCAGAAACCTCAACAGCTATGCTGTATTCGGCATCAGTTACAATTGCGTAAATACAATACCCGGCGCCCGGCTCAAGACCGGTAATAGTATGCTGAGTCAGCGTACCGTCGCCTCCATTGTGCATTACTATTTCACCTGAAGCGATCCCCATTGTCAGCTTCTTTGTGAAAAAGTAGATGTTGTTTCCTGCATTCACTCCTGAATTTGTATACGAGCATAGAATTTCTCCTGACGAACCGGGAGCAGCACTGAAATTTGAAAGAACAAGTTTTCCCACGGCATGAAAGAGCTGAATAGGCGAACCTATGCGCTGATTCTGAAAATTGTCTTTTACAAATACATTGTTGCCCCTCATCTTCTTTTTCTTACCCCGGAGATTCCAGCCTTCATGCATGATACCGGTAAGCGAAGACCAGTCTGAAATAAGTTCTGAAAAAGAGGTGCGTACACTCATCTGCTTTAAAGTTCTGGGATTCCCCGGATTCCCTTTTCTTTTAACAAATGTTTTGCCATTAGACTGAAAAAATACCAGATCTCCGATCTGTTTTGAAAATCCTTCGAACACAGGGTTGACTTTTACATCTGCCATAGTTTGGCGCTCCTATTAGGATATATTTTTTGAGTATTGAAGCCATAATTTAATTAATATATTAATATAATTCTATATAATATTTAGTTTAAATTTATATTAATTTTGTACAGCTCTAATGTTGTAGTCTAATCGTCTTTTTTCTGAAAAACTTTAATCATTTATTTTTTTCTTTTAAAAAAGTTATTTTTTTTATCATGAAGATAGATAGTCCGGATTTAGTATTCATTTCCGGAAGCTTTTCGGGGAATTTCAAATAGGCATATCACAGGTATTAAACAGGTATTACGCGGTTCAGTCCAATATCATCTGTTGTCATATAAAATCCATTGAGCCAATTGTCTGAACCGCAGATTTACAGTGATTTGACTAATAGTCTATGATTTCGAAAATGGAAATCCGTGTAATTCATTAAATCTGCTTAATCTGTGGTTCAGACACTATGTACTGCACTTCATCCTTGATTTCAGGTTGAAATACATAAAGATGAACTGCTTGCTGACTGGGATTTAGCTGTATCGGGAGAGCATCCGTATAAGATCGACCCGTTAAAAAAGTGAGGTAATTTATGTTGTTAGATGTAATAAAAGTTGAACCTGATGATAATTTTAATCTACTACTTACTTTTGAAAATGGAGAAATAAGAGAATTTGATTGTAAAACAATTCTTAAAGACAAACCATTTGACAGTATAGCAAATAGTTTTGTTTTCAGACAGGTAAAAGTAGAAAATGGAACCGTTGTGTGGCCGAATGAAGTCGATATTGCTCCTGAAACACTTTATCTCGAATCTAAAAAAATCTCATAAAAAAATAATCGTTTAACCAGGAAACAGTCCCGTATATAAAAAACCTCCAGAGTATTCCGGGCTTTCCCCTCGATACACCCTTCGGGCACTCGGGGAGCGCCCTTTTATTTTTGTGTAGACTACAGCGGTTAATGACGGTGAAAGAGAAAAAAATAAAAAAACTATTCTGGCGATGCACGGGTGAGGCGGGTGCAGTTTATCCTTATCGTGAGGGCCTGAAACGTTCCCGTTAAACATAAAATTGTTGACTTAAATGGAGCTTTTTTAAAATTATAACAGATTCGATTTTATCATTTTAATTATTGAAATTTGTGTTATTATTTCATTCAACAGAGGACTTTATATGGTTAATTTAATACTTTGCGGGGGCAGCGGAACACGCCTATGGCCGCTTTCAAGACAGATGTTCCCAAAGCAGTTTGTAAAATTGGTAAACGATAATTCATTATTTCAGGAAACAGTTAACCGTAATGTGCCAATATTCGACAAATTTTGTATAGTTACAAATAAAGATCACTACTTTCTTGCCGAACATCAGATGGAGGATTTAACTCTTAACAAAGATAAGATTTTTGTTCTTGAACCTGTGGGCCGGAATACTGCTCCAGCCATTGCACTGGCCTGTTTTAACTACGATCCGGACGATATAGTTTTTGTAACTCCATCAGATCATCTTATACGGGATATAGATTCATATAATGACAAAATAAAAAAAGGTGTGGAAGCAGCAAGAGAAGGGAAGCTGGTTACATTTGGCATTAAACCTGAATACCCGGAAACCGGCTATGGTTATATTGAAGCTGATATAAAGAATACTGATGACAGTGCTATTTACAAAGTAAATAATTTTAAAGAAAAACCTGATCAGAAAACAGCTGAAAAATATATTTCCGCCGGAAATTTTTACTGGAACAGTGGGATGTTTGTTTTTAAAGCAGGTGTATTTCTTGAAGAGCTGAAAAAATATTCTTATAATCTATATGAAAAGTCTTTGATTGCATTTGAAAATTCCATGAAAGATAAAGACGGGAATAGAAGTTTAAAAGTACATGTTACGGATACATGTATGAATGAGATTCCTTCTGATAGTATAGATTATGCAGTAATGGAGAAGTCGGATAATGTATACGTTGTTCCATCCGAAATAGGCTGGACAGATCTGGGGAGTTTTGATTCAATTTATGACATTACCGAAAAAGATGAGTCCGGTAATTCCTCTGACCCTAATCTGATTTCAGTAGATTCAAAGAATAACCTTGTATTTTCCGATAATAGAAAGATAGCGCTTGTGGGGATTGAAGATCTTATTGTTGTAGATACAGATGATGCTTTACTTGTTACCAGAAAAGGGTGTTCACAGAATGTAAAAAATGTAGTTAACAGACTTCAAAGAGGTACAGCATCTGAAAAAGAGATGACGGTTGTTCATTCTACTGTACATCGTCCCTGGGGTGCCTATACCGTCCTTGAAGATAATGCTGCTTTTAAAATAAAAAAAATAGTAGTAAAACCGGGAAAAAGACTCTCTCTTCAGAAGCATCTTCATAGAAGTGAACATTGGGTAGTAGTAGCCGGAACAGCAATAGTTCAGGTGGGCAGTGAAGAGAAAATAGTAAGGAAAAATGAGTCGATCTATATCCCCATGGGGGAAATTCACAGGCTTTCAAATAGCGGCAAAATTGATCTTGCTATCATTGAAACACAGGTTGGTGATTATCTTGGCGAGGATGATATTATAAGGGTGCAGGATGATTTTAACAGGTAAAGTTGATAAAGGGGTTCAGTCCAAATAGTCTGAAGTTGAAAGTTAAAAGTATCGAATCACAAACTTTCAACTTTGCCCTTTCATCTTTCATCTGTCCAAAACCAATAATCCTCTTGACATAAATACTCTTTTTTCTTTTTAGTAAAAGGAGATCCGCAGTATTTATGATAAAAGATTGAAATGTGCTAAATAAGGTTATATGTTTATAATAAAAATTATCAAAGAACTCTTCGGGTTTGTACGGGATATATATGAAAAACGCTTTTTGATATTTGAACTTGTTAAACGCGATTTCAAAAGCCGCTATATGGGCTCTGTTCTGGGTCTTGTCTGGGCTGTTGTGCAGCCGCTTTTAATAAGTGCAATTATGTGGTTTGTTTTTACATTTGGATTTAAAACTGGAAGAGGAGCCGATGGTGTTCCTTTTGTATGCTATCTTTTTACAGGGATGCTTGCATGGAATTATTTTTCAGAATCTCTTACGGGGTCAACTAACGTAATAACCGAATATTCTTTTCTTGTGAAAAAGATAAATTTTAGGCTTAGTATTCTTCCTATTGTTAAACTTTTAAGCTCCGGATTAATAAGTGTAATTTTTATGGGGATTGTAATCCTTATTCTACTCATAAATGGGACATATCCTTCTTTCTGGTGGTTTCAGGTTATATATTATATGGTTGCCATGATGCTTTTGTCGCTTGGATTAAGCTGGATAACATCGGCAATGAATGTTTTTGTCAAAGATGTAGCTTATATTATATCTATTTTGATTCAATTCGGATTCTGGATGACCCCGATATTCTGGGATATCAATGTACTCCCTCCAAAGTGGCATATTATTGTAAAAATTAACCCCATGGCCTATATAGTCAATGGATACCGTGACTCACTTCTGTACCATAAGCCGTTCTGGGCAGGGGATCTTTTTTCAATAATCTGGTTCTGGAGTTTTACAGTTATTTCATTGCTTGTCGGGATTATTGTTTTTAAAAGGTTAAGACCTCATTTTGCAGATGTTATTTGAAAGGCAGTTGAAAGTCGAAAGGCTAAAGGCCGTCTAAAGATGAAAGTTGAAAGTGTCGAATCTCAAACTTATACCTTTCAACTTTAGACTGAAAAAAAATCCGAATCACAAACTTTCCTCTTTCAACTTTAGACTTAATACAAGGAGCCCAACTTGTCACAAGATAACAACAATGCCATCCGTGTAGAAAACCTGTCAAAGGCCTACAAGCTTTACAATAAGCCTGTTGATAGGATGAAGGAATCTCTTCATCCATTTCGTAAAAAATATCATCATGATTTTTACGCACTGAATGATGTTTCATTTGAAGTGAAGAAGGGGGAGACTGTCGGAATTATAGGGAAGAATGGCAGTGGTAAATCTACTCTTCTTAAGGTAATTACAGGGGTGCTTACTCCAACATCGGGAAGTGTACAGGTTAATGGTAAAATAAGTGCGCTGCTTGAACTTGGTGCTGGATTTAATCCGGAGTTTACAGGTGTTGAAAATGTTTATTTTAATGGTTCGATTATGGGATATACAAGAGCAGAGATGAGTGAGAAGATGGATGATATTCTTTCTTTTGCTGATATAGGAGAATTTGCTTACCAGCCGGTAAAGATTTATTCAAGTGGAATGTTTGCAAGATTGGCTTTTTCTTTAGCAATAAATGTAGAACCGGAAATTCTAATTGTTGATGAGGCATTGAGTGTTGGAGATATAGCTTTTCAAGCTAAATGCTATAAAAAATTTCAAGAATACCAGAAGCTTGGTAAGACAATTATTTTTGTTACACATTCTGTTGATTTGATAATAAAATATTGTCATAAAGCGATATTGCTTCATAATGGAGTGATACTTAAGCATGATGATTCTAAGCAAACTGTTGAACTTTTCAGGAAAATAATGGTTAATACGGATGCTGCTAGAGGTTTTTCTGAAAATGATCAGACTGTGAATGAAAATGACGAAGCTGTACCTAAATCTGAAGTATTGAAAAGTTTATTACCAGTAAATCCTAAGCCAATTGTTTATGGGACATTTGAAGCAGAGATAATTGATTTTGGTATAATCAATGAAGAGAATAAAGTGACAAACCAGATTTATCATAATGAAGTGTATTCAGTGGTTATGAAAATTAAATTTAATAAAGATATTCTTGATCCAATATTTGCGTATACTATTAAAAATGTTCATGGGCTTGAATTGACTGGAACAAACTCGTTAAATCTTAATCAGGTATTTGGTCTGATTAAAAGTGGTGAGATAGTAAAAGTTACATTCAAACAGAAAATGATTTTAAATTCCGGTCAATACTTATTGGCTTTAGGCTGCACAAAATTTGTAAATGATAATTTGACTGTATATCATCGCATCTACGATGCTGTTGCAATGGATATTGTGTCGTCTGTAATGGCAACTGGGTTTGCATTTGCAGATTCAATTCTTGAATATAAAAGTGTATTAGAATGACAAAATTAAACCTGGATTTTTATAAAGGAACTGATCTGTATAGCGATGGTGATGTTGAAGATGATATTCTTGAAATAGTTAAAAATAATAAAGATTTTACTGAAATTTTAAGAATGGATAATCGTTGGCCGGTGATGTATCATCTATCACCATATCGAAGTAATCTACTTGAATGGTATGATTTTAATACAAATGGATCACTTCTTGAAATTGGCGGAGGTTGTGGAGCCTTTTCAGGAATGTTTGCAGAAAGACTTCATAATGTTCAGGTCGTTGAATTGTCTAAAAGACGAGCTGATATTATTCATGAGCGGCATAACCACTTTAATAATCTTGAAATAATTGTCGGTAATCTGAATGATATTGTTTTTAAAGAAAAATTTGATTACATAACTTTAATAGGTGTTCTTGAATATGCGGGTAAGTTTACAGAAGGTGATGATCCTTACAGGTCTTTTTTGAAGACTATGTTGAATCATTTAAATCCTGGTGGAAAGCTTATTGTCGCAATTGAAAATAAATATGGATTAAAATACTGGGCAGGCGCTAAAGAAGATCATACTGGACGAATGTTTGACAGTATCGAAAATTATCCTATTGATAAATCCATAATGACATTTGGAAAGACTGAATTAAGTGAACTTTTAATCTCCGCAGGATTGAGTAACCTGGAGTTTTATTATCCGATGCCTGATTATAAATTGCCTAAAATAATTTATTCAGACATGTATTTACCTGATGAAACTGCAAGCTTTGACGAGTATTCCCCTAATTATGATCAGGAAAGGTTTAATCTTTTCAGTGAAAATCGTGCATTTGCAGGAATAATAAAAAACAGGATGTTTGATTTTTTTGCTAATTCTTTTCTTGTATTTGCAGGTCGCTAGATAATCTTAGGGGTTAAAATGTCAGATAGAAGATTTTTATTCTACAATATCTTTATTTCATTACTCATATCAATAATCATTAATGCTATATCTTTTTATTTTCAGGGTCATGTTGGATTTAATTTATGGGATGAAGGCTTTTTATGGTATGGTGTTCAGCGAGTGATGTCAGGAGAGGTGCCTATTCGTGATTTTATGGCGTATGATCCTGGACGTTATTACTGGTCTGCTGCAATAATGAGACTCTTTAGTTCTAGCGGAATTATGCAGCTAAGATTATCTGTAGCTGCATTTCAAGTGATTGGTCTTTTTTGTGGGGTATTACTAGTTTATAAAAGTTTAAACAAAATTAACAGATTTAATTTATTCTATCTAACTATTTGTGCACTAACAATGTTCATATGGATGTACCCTCGGCATAAACTTTTTGATATATCACTTTCTATTATTCTCATTAGTGTTTTATCATTTCTTGTACATAAACCTGTTAAATACAGATATTTTCTTTCGGGTTTATTTCTCGGTTTTGTTGCGGTATTCGGTAAAAATCATGGGATGTATGGTTTATTAGGAAGTTTAGGGGTAATAGCTTATGTTTTTTTAAACAATAAAAATTATAGGGATTTCTTCAAGACATTTCTTATCTGGTTCTCTGGTTTAATAATCGGTTATTCCCCAATAATAATAATGTCTATTTCTATCCAGGGATTTGCCAAAGCATTCTGGAATAGCATACGTTTTTTATTCGAATCAAAGAGTACAAATCTACCACTTCCGATCCCATGGCCGTGGACTGAACATGTTGTACAATTACCTTTTGAAGATGCTTTACGAGGAGTATTGGTTGGTTCTTTTTTTATAGTAATAGTGGCATTCGGTATAGCGGGCCTTGCATTTTTGGGTTTCCGATTAATTAAGAAAAAAGTTATACATCCGGTTCTTGTCTCCGCTATATTTTTATCTATACCCTATGCTCAGTACGCTTATTCAAGAGCAGATGTTGGACATCTGGCACATGGTATTTTCCCTTTTTTGATAGGGAGTTTTATCTTTCTAGATGCAAGGAAAGGCGGGGTTAAGTGGGTATTTTCACTGATAATCTGTTGTTCAAGTTTTTTGGTTATGTATCAGTTTCACCCTGGATGGCAATATTTTAAGAATAAAGAAAATTTTGTTGAAGTAAAAATATCCGGAAGTAAACTAAAAGTTGATCGGGGTACTGCAAGTGATATAGTAATGCTTACTGTGCTTGTAGATAAATATGCCATAGGTGATAGAACCTTTATTGCTACACCATTCTGGCCTGGAGCTTATGCTGTTTTTAACCGGAAATCACCAATGTGGGAGATTTATGCTTTATTTCCAAGAAGTGAATCATTTGAAATGGGAGAGGTTGAACGTATTAAGTTTATGAATCCTGCTTTTGCAGTTATATTCAATTTACCGTTGGATGGTAGGGAGGATTTGAGGTTTTGTAATACGCATCCATTAATCGATAGATATATTATGGAAAATTTTGATCCTGTAACAGGTGTAACTAATAATTCTGCTTATCAGATATATAGGGGCAGGTAGGGAATAAATTGAAAAAAGTAGCAATTTTACAATCTAATTATATCCCATGGAAAGGATATTTTGATATGATAAATATGGTTGATGAATTTATACTTTATGATGATATGCAGTATACACGAAGAGACTGGCGCAATCGAAATAAAATTAAAACATCAAATGGTTTGATATGGCTTACTATACCGGTTGAAGTTAAAGGAAAATATTTTCAAAAGATAAATGAAACAAAGATTAACGAAGATGGTTGGGGTAAACAACATTGGAATTCAATTAAGCATAATTATTCGAAATGTAAATATTTTCTAGAATATAAAGATATCTTTCAAAATCTTTATATTGATTGTAAAGAAGATTTATTAAGTTTGGTCAATTATAATTTTATAATTGCTATTAATACTATACTTGGAATAGAAACAAAAATAACATGGTCAAATGATTATAAATTGGTTGATGGTAAGACAGAAAGACTTGTTGGTTTATGTAAAAGTGCTGGTGCAACAGAGTATTTATCAGGTCCCGCTGCAAAAGATTATATTGTGGAAGATCTGTTTAGGGAAGAGAATATTAAATTATTCTGGATGGATTATTCAGGATATCCGGAGTACGATCAAAAGTATCCACCCTTTGAACATGGCGTCAGTATATTAGATCTGATATTTAATGAAGGTCCTGATTCTCAAAAATATATGAAAAGTTTTCAAGGTATTGAAAGATGAAATTATCGGTAGTTACGACTATGTACTCCTCTGCGCCATATCTTTGCGAATTTTATAAAAGATCTGTTGAAACTGCGAAAAAAATCACCAAAGACTATGAAATAATCTTCGTAAACGATGGTTCTCCTGATGGTTCATTAATGATAGCTGTTGATCTTATAAAAAAAGATAAAAGAGTAAAAGTTATAGATCTTTCTCGGAATTTTGGGCATCATAAAGCAATAATGACTGGTCTTTCTCATGCTAAAGGTGATTTTGTTTTTTTAATAGATTGTGATCTTGAAGAAGAACCGGAATGGATGGAGAATTTCTGGAGAGAGTTGAATAAAGATAAAGAAGTAGATGTTATTTATGGTGTACAAAAAAAGCGCAAGGGAAATATCTGGGAGAAATTAACTGGGTATCTATTTTATAAACTATATAATTTTCTTTCTGATGTCAAAGTCCCGCACGATATTGTTACATCAAGACTTATGAAAAAAACTTATGTAAATGCTCTTGTAAGTTATCAGGAGCGTGAACTGTTCCTTGCAGGAATATGGGCAGATGCCGGTTTTAATCAGAAGCCAATAACAATTGTTAAAGGAAGTGGTAGTCCAACAACCTATTCACTCAAAAGCAAAATCAGTATTTTGATAAATTCAATAACATCATTCAGCAGCAAACCTCTTAGAATTATATATTATACTGGACTTATTATCAGTTTTTTTTCATTTCTATTTATAATAAAAATTGGGGTGCAAAAAATATTTGGAAATGTTGGTGTTTCAGGATGGACCTCATTGATTGTGTCACTTTGGACTATTGGTGGAATTATTATTCTTAGCATAGGAATGGTCGGTATATATTTGTCTAAAATGTTTATTGAAGTAAAAAGCCGTCCATATTCAATTATAAAAAAAATTTATGAAAAAAAGTGATTCCTTTCGAGTTGGTAATAGTAATAAAATGAAAAAGATTATAATACATTTATAGAGGGCGGTCTTTGTGAATTCTAAAAAAAAAATTATTATTTTCGGTACTGGTGATAATGCACAATTGGCTCATTATTATATAACACTCGAAAAAAAGTATGATGTTGTTGGGTTTACAATTGACCAAATATATATAAAAGATGATGTGTTTATGAATCTACCCGTTAAAGCATTTGAGACAATTGAGAATAACTTTTCACCTGATGACTGTTTAATGTTCATTGCAATTGGTTATACTCAGATGAATCATATTCGTTCAGATCGATTTTTAGAATCAAAAAAAAAGGGGTATAAGTTTTATACATATATTAGCCCTCGAGCTTCATGTTATGAAAATGTTGATATCGGTGAAAACTGTTTTATACTTGAAGATAATACAATCCAACCTTTTGTAAAAATTGGGAATAATGTTGTGTTGTGGAGCGGTAATCACATCGGCCATCATTCAGTAATTGGTGATCATTGTTTTATAACATCTCATGTTGTGGTTTCTGGTGGTGTTAACGTGGGTGACTATTCATTTATAGGAGTAAATGCGACTTTAAGAGATCACATAACCATCGGAAAAGAATGTGTTATAGGTGCTGGTTCAATAATAATGCATAACATAAACGATAAAGATGTTTATGTGCCCGAGAGAACTAAACTGTATAAGAAGAAGAGTAATGAACTGGAGAAATTGTAAACAATGAATTGGGTAAAACTTGGGCAAATTTATGAATTCAAAAGTTTTCATCAAAAACTACTCAGCCATGCTGCTAATCCTTTAGCCGTACATCTTAAAAATGATATTTATAGAATTTTTTTTAGTTCACGTGATTCTAATAGTAAATCATCAGTATCATTTGTAGATATTGATATTGAACTGAAAAAAACAATCTGCGAAAATAAAAAGCCTGTTATTCTATATGGTGATGAAAAAAGCTTTTATTCTCATGGAATTAGTATCGGAAATATTTATACCGTTAATTCAGAAAAATATATGCTATTTATGGGATGGCAGATAAGAGATGGTAAACATTGGCGAGGTGACATTGGTAGACTTCGGCTTATTGGAGATGATTCATTAGTTCTTGATCCATGCGAAGCTTTTATGGAAGCCGATGAATACGATCCAGTTAGTCTGTCATATCCATGGATCATTTATGATGAAAATAAATACAAAATGTGGTACGGATCTACTATTACATGGGAAACTGAGAATGGGGAGATGCTTCATGTTATAAAATATGCGACGTCTGGTGATGGTGTAAATTGGCAGAAACATGGAATTGCTATACCTTACATAATTGGAGAAGCACAGGCGTTTTCAAGGCCAACTGTTATAAGAGATAATTCAGGATATCATATGTGGTTTTCTTTTCGTTCGGGTGAGGGTACAAAATATAGGATAGGTTATGCATATAGTAATGATGGTATTTTATGGGAAAGATTTGCTGATTCAGGCATTGATGTTTCAGTGAATGGATGGGATAGCGAAATGATTTGTTACCCTTTTGTTTTTGATCATAAAGGTAAAAGATATATGTTGTATAATGGAAACAGTTATGGTATATCAGGTTTTGGTCTTGCAGTACTTGAAAGAAATTAAGGCATGCGGTAAGGTAAATGGCATATTTATGTATTCTTGGAACAATTTTATTTACTGTATATGGGCAATTAATAATTAAATGGAGATTAAGTTTTTATGGTGCCATGCCGGAATGTTTGTTTGATAAATTTATATTTCTAATAAAACTTGTATTTGATCCATATATCTTTTCTGGTTTAGCTGGTGCTTTTATTGCATCATTATTATGGATGGCTGCTATGACAAAACTTGAACTAAGTTATGCATATCCATTTGTTGGTCTAACATTTGTATTAGTTTTAATATTATCAGCTCTTTTTTTTAAAGAACCATTAACAACTTATAAAGTAGTAGGTGTTGGATTTATTGCACTTGGTATAATAATTTCCAGCAGGTCAATATGATTATATGTTCTTATTGTAAGAATGAAATTTTAAATGCTGATTTTTTATGCAACAATTGTAACAATGGTCCATTAGTAATTGACGATATTGTAATTTTTAATCCAGAGATGGATGAAAAATGTAATGATTATGATTCATCTGGACTTGATGTCTTACACAAAGTTGAGAATTCTCATTTCTGGTTTCTTCAACGTAAAAAAGTTATTAAATATTTTTTTAACAGATATGTTTCAAAAGTTGATAAGGTAATTGAGATTGGATCAGGCACCGGAAATGTAACAATAATGCTGAAAGATGATGGTTATGATATTGCGGCCGGTGAAATACATACAGCAGGTTTAAAATATGCTCAAGCCTATGGTGTTTTAAAATGTTATCAATTTGATTTATTTAAAATACCTTTTATAAATGAATTTGATACCATTTGTATGTTTGATGTGCTGGAACATCTTGAATATGAAAAGGAAGCACTTAATAATATTTCAAAATCATTAACAGAAAATGGTAAATTAATTCTTACTGTGCCTGCCTATAATGTTTTATGGAATAGAGATGATGCAATAGCATTTCATAAGCGTAGATATACAAAACATCACTTAAATAAAACATTGATTGAGAATGGTTTTGAGATTATTGAATCTAAATATTTTTTTGCATCTATTCTTCCTCTGCTATTATTAAGAAGATTTCTAAATAAAGATGATGGAAGCCAAATAAAAAGTGATGAGTCTACAATGGATGTGAAACAGCCATTTTTTATAAATTCAATGCTTAATTTTATATTATCAATTGAGTTTATATTTTTTAAATTATTACCAATACCATTTGGTGGAAGTATTATAGTAGTTGCAAGGAAGATAGTATGATACCATTTAATGTACCCTGTTTTACTGGTAAAGAAGAACTGTATATTTCGCAGGTTATAAAAAATAAAAAATTTTCCGGTGATGGTGAGTTTACACTTAAATGTCATCAATGGTTTAATAGTACTCTGGGTTGTAAGAAATCTTTATTAACTACTTCCGGAACTCACTCTCTTGAAATGGCAGCAATGCTTGCCAATATACAGCCGGGTGATGAAGTAATAATGCCATCTTTTACTTTTACCTCTACTGCAAATGCTTTTGTTCTTCGTGGTGCAAAAATTGTATTTGTAGATATACGCCCTGATACAATGAATATTGATGAAAAATTAATTGAAGCAACCATTACTGAGAAAACAAAGGCAATCGTACCTGTTCATTATGCAGGCGTTGCATGTGAGATGGATATTATAATGGAAATTGCTCGCAGACATAATCTGCTTGTAATAGAAGATGCGGCTCAAGCTATACTTAGCACATATAAAGGGAGGCCTCTTGGTACTATTGGCCATTTCGGTTGTTTGAGTTTTCATGAAACTAAAAATATTCATTGTGGAGAGGGAGGTGCTTTATTAATAAATGATGAAAATTATATTGAGTGTGCAGAGATTATTCGAGAAAAGGGTACTAACCGTTCTAGGTTTTGGCGGGGAGAAATTGATAAATATAGTTGGGTTGATCAGGGGTCTTCATATTTGCCAAGTGAATTAAATGCTGCTTTCTTATTCGCACAACTTGAACAATCGGTTGATATTATTCAGGATAGAATTAATTCGTTTAATTGCTATTATCAGGGATTTTTGGATTTAGAAAATCAAAATAAAATAGAATTACCAAGTGCGCAGTCTATCCTATATGCTAAAAGTAATGGTCATATTTTTTATTTAAAAACAGCAGATATTGAAGAGAGAAGCAGGTTGATGAAGTATTTGAATCACTATAAGGTAAGTTCTGTTTTTCACTACATCCCTTTACACAGTTCACAAGCAGGACTAAAATTTGGCACATTTGCAGGTTATGATATTTATACAACAAAAGATAGTGAAAGATTGTTGAGATTACCATTATATTATGGTATCGATTATGATACCCAACTCTATATAATAAATATCGTTGCTAAATTTTATACTGAATGATTCATTGACAAAAGAAATTGCGAGATTAATTGATTTTTAATTATTTAAGATAATTTGAATATTTATAATCATGGTGATTAATGAAAACCTTATTTGTAAAATATAACAGGGAAAGGATTACGTATTTCCAGACTGTGACCAAAATATTGCAGGATGATTGTGGTTTCACCTTTGCAGTTAAAGAACCTCTGTCCGCAAAAGCTGCAAATCATATAAAGGCGATATATAGTAATTATCATATGTTAAGTACAAAATATGATATTAAGCTCTGTCGTCCTTTATTAACTGATAATGGCATCCAATTTGAAATGGCCAAAGGTGAATCTTTAGAAAGTCTTCTCATTAAGGCTTTATCTGATGATGATGAGGTAGACGCGATAAATATTATTAATATTTATCTTGAATATCTCAATAAACTTGTGGGCAAGCGCAATATTGTTTTTAAACCATGTGGCAATTTCAGAGAAATTTTTGGCGAATGGAATTATACAGGAACTGAAGATGTTATTGAAATTGCTAACGTTGATTTAATATTATCAAATTTATTTTTATATAAAAAAGAATTGACCCAGATTGATTATGAATGGGTCTTTGATTTTCCAATTCCAAAAAGCTTCATAATATGGCGTACTTTTCACCTTTTCTTCAATTGTCATCAAGAATTTGTAGACACCGTAATATTTCAAAAAATAGTAAAATGTATTATTCCGGATTATTTTAGTAATCAATTTTCATCAAATGATCAAAATTTTTATAGGTATGTTTTCGGAGAAAGTTTTTCATACATCTTAAATAAAAATATACTAAAGCCTGGAATTTTGATAATATCCGAATTGAGTCAGACAAAGAGTGAATTGAGTCAGACAAAGAGTGAATTGAGTCAGACACAAAGTGAGTTGAGTCAGACACGGGATGAACTGAGTCATGTTATTGATAGCAGGACTTGGAAGTGGGGAAATAAAATCGCCGATTTATTACGGTTTATTGTGCCGCCGAATACAATAAGAAGAAAAGTTATAAAGAAAATGCTGCTTATTAAATAATAGTAAATGAAGTTATTATAACCACCCGTTAGTTTTTAATACTAAATAATACTTTGCAAAATTAAAGAGATCGGTTAAGAAAATATATGTCTGACATATATTACAGTCATGTCCCTAATATATGGGTATCCGTCATATTAACCCGGTAATTTTAATCATTTCTGGAGTTAAATTACACGGCATGAGATTTTTGATATCTTCACCAGATTCTGCATATGGTACCTTTGTGAAAATATAATGCAGATAATTATATACATTCAGATTATTATCCTTTGCCATTCAACAAGAGAGTAAAGAACAGCATTTGACCTTGCACCGAATCACTTTTTAAAATATATACAAGGATATTTAAAATCTTTTAATTTCCTTGAAGAATCTGGTATGACTCCGAAATTCGAAACATTGATATAGGGAAAAACTCTTTCAAGAATAACCTCAATTCAAGTTTGAAGTGCAAAGGATTTAAAATAGTAGCCTCATGAGAAATCTCCCCATAGGATTGTGTCGACCAAAACCCAATCCAGGAGATAACCCATGAGGCATTATCAACAACTACAATATGAAGAAAGATTTGTCATTCAGAAAATGATGTATTCTGGTAAAACGGATAAGGAGATTTCAGAAACAATAAATCGGAATATATCTACAGTCCGTCGTGAAAAAGAAAGAAACCGAACTCATGGTTATCATGCCACAGAAGCACAAACTGTATTTTTAAAGAGAAAGAATTTAAGGAAGCGAAAACTGGATACAAACGGATTGCTTCGTCTTATTGTTTGTACATTTTTAATTAATGGGGATTCTCCGGAATTAATTTCACATTACTTAAAGATGATGTTTCCAGGGGATTCATCAATGAATTTATCACATGAATCAATCTATCAATGGATATATACTCAGAAAGAAAAGAAAGGTGAAGATCTTTTCAATCAATTTCTATTTACAAAACAGAAGAAACGCCAAAATCGCTCAAATACCTATAAAAGCAGGAGGAAAGATACTACCAAAAAGAGTATCCATGATCGTCCAGCAGAAGCAAATGATAAAAGTGAAATTGGTCATCTTGAAGGTGACCTTATTGTAAGCTCTGGTAATGATTCTTATCTTCTTACTCTTGTTGAAAGAAAATCAGTATTTACTTGGGGTATCAAACTACCGTCAAAGGATGCAGAAACTGTAACACGTGGAATAACTGAAGCGATTGGCAATTTACCTGTTGGCTTTGTTAAAACTATTACCTTTGATAACGGTTCAGAATTTTGCATGCATCAGACTATTGAAAAAGCTCTTGGATGTAGAGTATATTTTGCTGATCCATATTCATCATGGCAAAGAGGGCTTAATGAACATATAAATGGGCGTATCAGGTACTATCTTCCTAAGAAAAAAAGCTTTGCTCATTTGACAGATGAATTTATTGATGATAGTCTTTTTTCTATAAATGCAAGGCCGAGAAAATCTCGTGGCTGGATATCTCCTGCTGATATTTTAAACTCACATATTGTTGCACTTCATCCTTGAATTGAGGGACTCAAAATCTAATTTAGTCCTTGCACAATTTTGAGGAATATGACGTAAATTTCTGACATGTTAACTCCGTTCGTATACTACTTAAAAACTGCGGACAGCACGAACATTCATCTTGGTGGTTTTATAAGTGCTGCTCACAACGCCGCCGTTCTGGAACCATGCGAGATCTCCGTAGTAGTCGGATGAACTCCAATAGCTGCTGTCTACAGCGAAATTGCCGACAGGTATAAGAGGATTACCATATCCATCCAAACCGTATGCCAAGTTTTGTAACATAACCGCAAGTTCAAATCGTGATGGTAAAAACCAATCATCATAAATAACTCCATTAATAATAGTATAATCTGCGCAAATTTTAGCGGCACTTGTGGTATGTCCTATTTGATTTATAATGTTAATAGTATTCAAGGCACCTGTCCCTATATCAAATGATGTATTTGCCAAAGCATATGTAACATTGCTAAATGCACTATTGGAACTCTGATCTATTGGTGCAGCTTCCAGATACCTCCAACCGTTTGAATAACTCCATTTATCGTAGAAAATCAGGCCGCCAGCAGGACCAATATCTCTCAGGGTATAAGGCAACCATATTGCATATAACATTACATTTGAGTTTCCCATGACAAATGTTTGAGATTGTGAATACACAACCCCGTTCCCATCAATCCATCCGGCAAATTTATAAGATACTCCTGAGACATTTACTTTTAACAGATATCCGGTATTGTCTAATACTGAAACAGTCGCCCCTTGTTCGTAGTTTGTATAATCAACAGGAACTGTGCCGGCGGTATTTCCGTTGGCGTCATAGGTTACAGTATATATTACAGTCCACTTCGCATAAAGTATAACATTTGCAGATCCAATGATAAAGGACTGTCCACTAGTATATGACTCCCCATTTCCATCGGATTGAGTATTCCATCCGGAAAAGGTATGTCCAGATTTAACAAGATTTCCTGAATTGTCTAATACTGAAACTGTCGCCCCTTGTTCGTAGTTTGTATAATCAACAGGAACTGTGCCGGAGGTATTTCCGTTTCCGTTATAAGTTACAATAAAAAAATTATCTCTCGATGCATCATTGCATGAAATAAGTAAAAGACTAATTATGAGAAATATATAAAAAATTATTTTTTTCATAAGTTTTCCTCTCCTCTAGAACTGGTTAATGAACAAACCTCATTCATTGCAGAGATATAATATATAGAATGAACCATTATTGTTCCCTGCATTTATAGTTCGAACCATATTTAAATTAAAAGTATGGAACTCTTAAGTCCGAGTCAAATGTTTTTATTGATGCGCTTGAATTCAGGTTATAAAATTAAAAAAGAGCGGCAATTGTCTTGACATTTACTGCGAATTTTTGTTTTTGATTGTTTATGTCTGTTTTACCTTAACATTTAAAAAAAAGTGACATTTTCAGGGGAATTGTATGGCAGTTTTTAATCCATTGGTAAGTATAGTTATTCCGGTATATAACGGGTCCAATTTTTTGCGCGAGGCAATCGAAAGCGCGCTTGCACAGACCTATCAAAATCTCGAAATTATTGTTGTTAATGACGGTTCGACGGATGATACCGAAAGCATTGCGCTTTCGTTTGGAGATAAAATCCGCTACTTTTCTAAAAAGAACGGCGGTACTTCCACAGCGCTGAATATGGGCATAGAGAATATGCTCGGTGAGTATTTTTCCTGGCTAAGCCATGACGACTTGTATTATCCTCAAAAAATCGCGCGCTCTGTGGAAGAGCTATCTAAGTTGGAGAATAAAGACACTATTATAATCTCCGATGTGGATGGCATGACTGATTACACCAGAACCTTCCCAAGCGCTGAGTATCAGAAGCATAGAGATGCATTTCCAACGAGAAATTCTTCCTATTTGTATCCTGTTGTTTACAATAAAACACATGGCTGCACCCATCTGATTTCTAAAAAGATTTTTGAAACAGTAGGATTGTTTGAAGTAACATCATTGGTCGCCCATGATTTCGAGTTTTATTACAGAGCGTTTTCAAAATATCCACACCACTACATAGACGAAGTGCTGATTACAGCGCGTGAGTCCTCAAGCAGACAAGGCAGACGGTCTCATACTCGTGGAAATATTGAGTATAGCCTGCTTTATATAGACATTTTAGAACATCTCAGCCAAGATGAAATATTACAAATTGCTCCCAGTCTGAAAATGTTTTATCTTGATATGGAAGCCTTTTTTGCGTATGCGGATTATTCTATTGCGCTTGATTATCTTGAGGTGATAGCAGAGGGGAAATCTATCAAAACGATACATGGAAGAAGAAATCTGATTGGAGTTCCTCTTTTGTACGTGAACGAATGCAATAGTTCCTCTGAAGCAATCGATATGTCATCGGCAGCAGTCTATACACCACCTCGCTCAATATTGCGCTATAATATCCGCGTCAGATTTGTACGGGCAATAAAGCGATATGGCCTGATTGAGACGTTTAAAATAATTTTTACGCGGCTCATAGCTAAACTCAAAAGTTGATATGGTATGAAAAAAATTCTCTCACACATTCTGCAATTCATTAAGTGGACTGTTAAAGCCGTTTTGCCGCGTAATACCTATGAAAAAGTGTATCGCAGGTTTTATAGGATTTTTGTTTTACACAGAAAGAATGTAAAAGTTTCTAAAATTGAAAACCTGCAACAAGGTGTAAATCTTTTTATGTACCGATTTAATAACAGCGCAGGGGTGTTAGGTCACTTGATAGAGCTTTCGTTAGAAGCTGCGGAAATACCTTACAATATTATTGATTTAAGCGCTCCTGAAAAATTCTCGTCCGATATGAAAGGCAAGCACTTATACAATACAAACCTGATTGTTTGTCATGCGGCATCCAGAACGCCTGTAACGATGCTCTTATTCGGTATTGACCTCAAAAAGCATTATAATATTTGTTACTGGGCTTGGGAGCTGGCTGAAGTTCCTGACGAATACTGCGAATCCCTTGATATGTTCCAGGAGTTTTGGACCCTTTCCACTTTTTGCACAAACGCACTTGAGAAAAAAACAACCGTTCCTGTATTGACCATTCCGCTGTATGCCGACCCGGATATGTCTGTAATTAAGAATGGCAGGGAGTATTTCAATATCAACAAAGACGTGTTTCTGTTTATGCTGGCATACGACTGCAACAGCTTTGTGTCCCGTAAAAACCCACAGGCAGCAGTACAGGCCTTTCTGAAGGCTTTTTCACCCAAAGATAGTTTTGTGGGGATGGTAATCAAGCTGGCCTATTCTGAAAAATACAGGGAGCATATTAAGGAACTACAAAAAATGCTGGAACTCTATCCGAACATCTATTACATTGACAAATATCTTTCGGATGATGAAATGAGAACACTGATTAAAGTATCTGATACCTATGTAACACTGCACCGTTCAGAGGGTTTCGGCTTGGTTCCTATGGAAGCTATGGCGCTTGGTACACCTGTAATTTCAACTGCGTGGTCGGGCAATATGGAATATATGACACACATGAACACTGCGCTTGTTGGGTATAATATGGTGCCGGTAGCGGGACAATATGTTGGCTCAATCCCGGGCGATGGATTGGTTTGGGCTGACCCAGATATAAACGAAGCGGCTGATCATATGCGCCGCATGGTTGCTGATAAAGAATGGAGAGAAAAACTGATAACCAATGGCAAATACACAGCAAGTGAGTGCTATAATGTAACTACAATCAGTAAAGTAATGCGTAACAGGCTGGATTTTTTGAGGCTGACTTAACAGAGTAAAGCTATCAAACTACTTTCAAAGAGGTAAATAATATGAAATGGACAAATCCCGGTCACCAACTGGATTATTTGGGGACGCGATATTATAGATCAAAGAATTGATTTATCAATGGTGTCGATAGGAGATTGTCTAACACTGAAAGTCCGCATTACAGGATGTATAAATGAATAATTTAGTATCTATTTGTGTTCCTGTTTAAAATACATCCCTTTTAAAGGCAAGTAAGTGCGCCAAATGTTACAAGTGGCGAACATGGGTACAAAGAATCAAGGGGAATCAAGCTCAAATAGCTTTATTCCGGCGAATGTTGATTTTTTTACAGGTATTTACACTTTTTATCGATGATAAATTATTGGTAAAAAAGTGTAAATGAGCTGGTTACAACCATAGCAGCAAACCAACCCTGATTAACAAAGGGAGCAAATTATTTTCAGGGTAATTCACATAAAAGACCCGGATTATAATTTTCTACCTTAACAAATAGTTATATCAGTATTTATGAAATTCGTTAAATTTGTTGGCAGGAAATAAATGAAAAGTGTATCAGTAATAGTTCCGAATTATAATTACGCTAGGTTTTTGAAACGCAGGCTAGACAGCATTGTTCTTCAGACCGTTAAACCTAACGAGATAATATTTCTTGATGACTGTTCTACAGATAACAGCTTAGAATTAGCAAAAGAACTGCTTCCTCAATACGGTATTCCTTATCAGATAATCACAAATGAAACTAATCAGGGTGTTTTCAAACAGTGGATCAAAGGCATTGAACTTGTCAAACATGATATCTTCTGGATAGCCGAAGCCGATGACTACTGCGAACTAAGCTTTCTTGAAATCCTCCTTCCCGCCTTCGACGACGAAGATATTATCCTCTCTTACTGCCAGTCTAATTATGTTTTAGAAGGCAAGATTATTCAAACTCATGCAGATTTTATATCAATGATACTTGATGCCAAGCGATGGAATAATTCTTATATTAATAATTCACTTGATGAGGCTTCAAGGTACTTATCAGCTTTTTCCTGTATAGGAAATGCAAGCGCAGTACTAATTAGAAAAACCTCTGTAAGCTCATTTGATGTACATCAGATTCTGAGATATAAAATGGCAGGAGACTGGTTTTTTTATTTACTGTTACTTTATTCTAATCCTTCTAAAAATTTAGCTTATACATCCAAGTCTTTGAATTATTGGACATTACACCAGAACAGCGTTTGGGGAAACAAAGAAAAAGAAAAATCAGGAGCTTTCGAAACGCTCAATATTTATCAGACTATTTTAGATAAATACAATGTGGAGGACTCTTCAAAAGAAATCATAACGAATAGGCTATACACATACCCTTTGCAGTTAACCGGCAATGAAGAGTATACTAAAGAAATCTTTAAAACAGCATCACTTCTTGGAAAAGAGAATCAGAAAGTTTTATTAGAAATACTTATTCAAAATAAGGTTTTCACTAATTTAGAATTCTCAAAACTACATCAAGTGATAGCTGACAAAGACCAAGTGATAGCTGACAAAGACCAAGTGATAGCTGACAAAGACCAAGTGATAGCTGACAAAGACCAAGTGATAGCTGACAAAGACCAAGTGATAGCTGACAAAGACCAAGTGATAGCTGACAAAGACCAAGTGATAGCTGACAAAGACCAAGTGATAGCTGACAAAGATCAAGTGATAGCTGATAAAGACCAAGTGATAGCAATTATATATAATTCCAAAGGCTGGAAGCTGTTACAAATTTTATATATAATTAAAGAAAAAGTAATCCCTCAAGGAAGTTTTAGAAGAAAATTAACTTTTGGTATCTATAATACTTTGAAAGCGTTAATAAAAAAAATGGTTCAAATAAAAAAATTATATCATTTTTAAATAAAGTAAAACTATTTTTTCTGTTAAAATATCTAATACATAAGAAAAGTAGTAAAAGCGGATATAACATATTCGGTTATATTACAAAAGTTCTCGGTCAGGGAGAAGTCGTCAGGGCATTCATTGATTATTGAGTCGATTATAAAGAATCATTCAGCTTGATTGATATTTTTTAGGTGATGTAAAAAATATTTCTAAAAATGAAACCTTAATGTATAAAAAATACTTATCCTCTGGGTTGCTCTATGATAAAAATATTTTTTTTACTGATTTAAATAATCTGCCTAGGATTATTCGGATAATTCCGTCATTGTTTGCGGACAAGCACAACATAGTTGTTTTCTGGTGGGTGTTCGAAATAGACTTTGAGGATAGAATTTAAATTCTCAATCAGTTCAACGAAGTAAATGCATTTAGCGATTTTATACTGGATATTTTGAATAAAAGTCAAAAATTAACATCAAGGGTTACAAAAATTAAATATCCATTTAAACAAAATTGGATAATTGATGAAAATCGGGAGACTGTGTGAAGCCGTCTGTCTATTTTATATAATGCATCCCTTTTAAAGGCAAGCAAGCACGCCAAATGTTACAAGTGGCGAACACGAGTACAGAGATTCATAATTATGTTTTGTCAACCAGTTGGCGTGCTACAAAGCCATTGCGTGCAATTAAGGGATACTTGCATAAAAAATAGGCTTCTCCCGGATTTTCTGTGGTTAGAGGTCTAATTTGCCATAGTTAGAATATAACGAATATTCAGATTTTACTGGCCTAAAAAAAAGCCAGAGGTATATATATTATATTTTTATATCAATTAACTTCGTAAAAAATAATAAGATGAGGAGCAAATGTATAATTGTAAAATATTAATTCTGGGTGTATCAGGTATGCTGGGTCATACTATTTTCCATGAAATGTTGATTAATCGAAATTTTGATGTAATGGGAACTGTTAGAAGTTTATCTGAAGTTGATAAACACTTTCCGGATAGGATGCTTGAGAGAGTAGTGCAAAACGTTGATGCTTGTAAAATTGATTCTGTTGAACGGATAATTAAAGATTTTGCACCGGATATTGTAATAAACTGTATTGGTTTAATCAAACAGCTTCCAATAGCAAATGAACCTTTACCTGTAATCACTTTAAATTCTCTTTTTCCACATCAGGTTGCTGCTATCTGCGGAGAAGCTGGATGCAGAATGATCCATGTAAGCACTGATTGTGTATTTAACGGAGCAAAAGGTAGTTATACTGAGGAAGATAGTTTGTCTGCCGAAGATCTTTATGGAATATCAAAATATATGGGTGAAGTGAAATATGATCATACCATAACCATAAGAACATCAATAATTGGTCACGAACTTAGTTCCAATTTTAGTCTTGTCGAATGGTTTCTTTCACAGACCGGCAGTGTTAATGGCTTTACAAATGCCATATATAGCGGTTTTCCTACTATTGAAATTGCAAATATCATTGCTGATTATATAATCCCGGACAAGAAACTTTCAGGATTATATCAGGTCTCATCTAATCCAATTTCAAAATACGAATTATTGAAAATTGTTTCCAGAGTCTATGGGAAGAGCATTGATGTGGTTCCATTTGATGATTATCATGATAACAAATCATTATTATCTGAAAAATTTAGAAAACAAACCGGTTATCAGCCCCCTGATTGGGGTGTTTTAATTGATAAGATGTACAAAAATTTTCAACAGTTTGGATATGATAGAAATTTCTAATTTTTTTATAATCACATAAAATAAATATAAGACGTATAAATAGAAAATTTTTTTTAATATGATAACAGCAAAATTATAATAATCACAGGAGTTAACCAGTAATGTTCAGAGGTAAAACACTTTTAATTACAGGCGGTACCGGTTCGTTTGGCAATGCCGTTTTAAACCGGTTTTTAAATACTGAGATAAAAGAGATTCGTGTATTCAGCCGTGACGAGAAGAAACAGGAAGATATGAGGATAAGACTCAACAATGATAAATTGAAATTTTATATTGGAGACGTACGGGATTATAATAGTGTAAACTATGCAATGCCGGGAGTTGATTATATATTTCATGCTGCAGCCCTGAAGCAGGTCCCTTCTTGTGAATTCTATCCGATGGAAGCTGTTAAAACAAACGTTTTAGGTACTGAAAATGTTTTAAATGCAGCAATTGCCAATGGTGTAAATAGGGTAATTGCTCTGAGTACAGATAAGGCTGTGTATCCTATTAATGCGATGGGGATTACTAAAGCACTTCTAGAGAAGGTAATGATAGCTAAATCACGTACTATATCAAATACAAGTACAATACTCTGTGGTACAAGATATGGGAATGTTATGGCTTCAAGAGGTTCTGTTATACCGCTTTTTATAGATCAGATAATAAGTAAAAAACCGATAACAATAACTGATCCTAATATGACCCGTTTTTTAATGTCACTGGAGGATGCAGTGGATCTTGTTATTTATGCTTTTCAGCATGGTAAGCAGGGGGATATGTTTGTACAGAAAGCCCCGGCGTCGACAATTGGTGATTTAGCAAAAGCAATAACTGAATTGTTCAGTTCGGAGAGTGGAATAAAAATTATTGGCACGCGGCATAGTGAAAAACTTTATGAAACACTTGTGACACGGGAAGATATGATTAAAGCGATAGACCTCGGTGGTTATTACAGAATACCGGCTGACAACAGAGATTTAAATTATAATAAATATTTTATTGAAGGGGAAACTAGTATTTCCGGGCAGGAGGATTATAATTCACATAATACAAGAAGGCTTAATGTTGAAGAGGTTAAGGCGCTTGTGTCTACACTACCTGAAGTACGTGATGCTCTAAAAATGCAGGTGGTGAACAAATGAAAGTAGTTACTGTAATAGGCACCAGGCCTGAGATTATCAGATTATCCCGTGTTATTAGTAAACTTGATAAACATACAGACCATATACTTGTTCATACCGGTCAGAACTACGATTATGAGCTTAATAAAATATTTTTTGATGAACTTAATATAAGAAAGCCCGATTACTTTCTTGATGCAGCATCAACTTCACTCGCAGCAACAATCGGGGGTATAATAATAAAAATTGATGAAGTTTTAGAAAAAGAGAAACCTGATGCATTGCTGGTACTTGGTGATACTAATAGCTGTCTCTCAGTAATCCCTGCTAAACGGAGAAAAATTTCTGTATTTCATATGGAAGCAGGTAACAGGTGCTATGATCAGCGAGTCCCCGAAGAGACCAATCGTAAAATTGTCGATCATACGTCTGATATAAATATGACATATAGTTCTATTGCCCGAGAATATCTTCTGGCCGAAGGATTTCCTGCAGAGCAGATTATAAAAACCGGTAGCCCTATGTTTGAGGTTCTTGATTTTTATAAAGAAAAAATTGATAATTCTGATGTAGTCACAAAATTAGGGGTGGAAAAAAATAAGTATTTTGTTGTAAGCTCGCACCGTGAAGAGAATGTTGACGATGAAAAAAGATTAAATAAAATTGCAGATATTTTAAATGCCATTTGTGAAAAATACAAGTATCCGGTTATTTTATCAACTCACCCGCGGACCCGTAAACGTCTTGATTCATATTCTATTAAACTTAATGAACTGGTGCATACTTTTAAACCCCTTGGCTTTATAGACTATGTCAAGCTGCAGCAGAATGCGTTCTGTGTAATATCAGATAGCGGTACAATTACAGAAGAATCATCAATAATGAATTTTCCGGCTTTGAATCTTCGTGAATCGCATGAACGACCAGAAGGTGTTGAAGAGGGTGTTGTCATAATGACCGGACTAAGTAAAGATCGTGTTTTGGAATCAATACCTGTTGTAACTAATCAGGGGAGAGGGGCCGATCGATTATTAAAAATTGTTGATGATTATAATACGCCGAATGTTTCCGAAAAAGTTTTAAGAATAATTTTAAGTTACACAGATTATATAAAGAGAAGAGTCTGGTATATCAATGACTGAGATATTTAATCCTCTGGTTTCTATTGTTATACCGGTTTATAACGGATCTAATTATTTGAGAGGTGCTATTGATAGCACTCTAGATCAAACATATAAAAACATTGAAGTGTTAGTTATAAATGATGGTTCCAGTGATAACGGAGCTACAAAAGAAATCGCATTAAGCTATGGAGATAAAATACGCTATTTCGAAAAGCAGAACGGGGGTGTTGCCAGTGCTCTTAATTTTGGTATAACAAAGATGAAAGGAGAGTATTTTTCTTGGCTCAGTCATGATGATATTTATTATTGTCATAAAATTGAAAAGCAGATAGATGTCGTAAAGTCTCATTATTGTAGAGATATAGTTGTTTTTTCTGATTATGAATTACTATATGGAAAAAAATTAAAAACATCTACTACTGGCAATATTTATTCTATTTCAAAGTCTAATCATTTCTACGGTCTTTTTTATAATCTGATTCACGGTTCAACAATCCTCATCCCCGCTGAATGTTTTAAAACAATAGGATTGTTTAATGAGGAGCTTAGAACAACCAATGATTATGAATTGTTCTATAGATTAGGGATGAAGTATAAGTTTGTTCATTTAAGTGAATACCTTGTAAAGGTAAGAATTCATGATAAACAGGATTCATTGGTGAAAAATAAGGATCATTTTGATGATTGTAATACATTATGGATTAATTTTTTAGATACGTATCCTGCTGCTGAAATCCTAAAATTTGAAAAAACTTTATATTTGTTCTATGCAAGAATGGTAAACTTTTTAAAACGTTCACCGTATAAAATTGCCTTTGAACATGGTAAAAACAAGTTAGATCTTGTATTTAAGGATAACTTTTTATATAATTCTTTTATCAGATTTACACCTGTAATCAGCGGTGTGGTATTGAAAAAAAAATGGTTTATAAGATCAAGGCAGATTAGGGCGCGATTGTTTTATAAAATTAGAGTTTTAATAAAGAGTTTTTTGTAGTAGCAGGATTTGCTGACAAATGTGAAATACAGGTTGCATCTGCAATAAGTGTATCTAAGCTTTTTAGCATCAATGTAAGTACTTTTGGTAAAGCACAGGTGGATGAAGATAAAATTCAGCAGGTACTTGAATCCTGGGAAATCATCTGTTTAGACCGGCAAAGTTGATACAGGTGCTTAGTCCCTTAATTCCCTATGGGTGGTGTTATCATAACACTGTTGCTCATTGTTCATTTGGACAGGATAATTTCCAGTGGGAGAAAGTCGATAAAGTGGATGGTTTTAAATTTTTTTTTATATTGGTATTTATATTCCCCCCTTCCGGGGTAATATAATTTAATTTCAAAAAGTCATGGATTTATAAAATAGAATAATTTTTTATATATTTTGGGTATTTAACTATATTAAAAATAAAAATGTTTTTTACTAATTAACTATATTAAGGGTATTTTATGAAAGGAATAATTCTCGCTGGCGGTTCAGGCTCCAGGCTCTATCCGGTAACTCAGGTTGTATGTAAACAGCTTTTACCTATTTATGATAAACCGATGATTCACTATCCTCTATCAACTTTAATCTTAGCAGGAATAAAAGATATACTGATAATATCCACCCCTGAAGATACCCCTGTTTTTAAAAGAGTATTGGGTGATGGAAGCCAGTTTGGAATTTCCCTCAGCTATGCAGTACAGGACAAGCCCCGAGGACTTGCCGATGCTTTCATTATAGGTGCTGATTTTATCGGTAATGATAGAGTCTGCCTTGTTCTGGGTGACAATATTTTTTATGGTAATGGATTATCTGAGCTTCTTCGTAATGCAATAAATGAAAAAGATGAAGCCATTGTTTTCGGCTATTATGTAAATGATCCGGAAAGATATGGAGTTGTTGAGTTTGATGAAAATCATAAAGCTATATCAATAGAGGAGAAACCGGAAAAACCGAAATCAAACTACGCAGTTGTCGGGCTTTATTTTTATAACAATGATGTAGTTGAAGTCGCGAAAAATCTTAAACCTTCCACCAGAGGTGAAATTGAAATTACTGATATAAACAAGGTTTATCTGGAGAATGGAAACTTAAATGTACAGATTATGAGTAGAGGTTTTGCCTGGCTTGATACGGGGACTCATGAATCTATGCATGAAGCATCTACATTTGTAAAGATAATTGAAGATCGTACCGGACAGAAAATATCCTGTATAGAAGAAATTGCATATCTTATGGGATATATTGATGAAAAGCAACTTCGTAGACTTGCGGAACCATTGATGAAGTCAGGTTATGGTAAATACTTAATTAAAATATTGGATAACAAATAATGCCATTTACCTTTAAAAAGCTTGAAATCTCCGGTCTTGTTTTGGTTACACCTAAGGCATTCGGTGACAGCAGGGGTTTTTTCCTTGAATCATATAAAAAATCTGATTTTAAAAATTCTGGTATTGATACTGAATTTATACAGGATAATCATTCCCTATCCAAGAAGGGGGTACTTCGCGGGCTTCATTACCAGAAAGCGCCCTATGCCCAGGCTAAACTTGTCAGGGTTATAAAGGGGAGTGTGTATGATGTTGCAGTCGATATAAGAAAGTCATCCCCTACTTTCAGACAGTGGATTGCAGTTGAGCTATCTGATGAGAATAATAACATGATGTATATACCTGAGGGCTTTGCACATGGTTTTACAGCATTGACGGATGATGTTCATCTGCTATATAAATGTTCATCTGAATATTCTCATGAGTATGATGCTGGTATTCGGTGGGATGATCCTGAAATTAATATTAAATGGCCGCTTATTGATCCGATTATTTCTGACAAAGATCTGGTGCTGCCTTATTTGAAGGATACTGGGTTATTATTTTAATATGGTATGGATAACCGGAAGTAATGGGATGCTTGGTCATGAACTGCTTATACTCTTTGATAAACAATCAATACCATGTTTATCATCAGATATTGAAGTGGATATAACTGATATTAAAGCTGTTGAAGAATTTGTTAAAGGTAAGAAAATCAGCTGGATCATAAACTGTTCTGCTTATACGGCAGTTGACCTTGCAGAAGATGAGATAGATAATGCCTTCAGTATCAATGGGACCGGTGTTAAAAATCTTGCGGTTACTGCTGAAAAAACCGGTGCAAAATTAATTCATTTTTCAACTGATTATGTTTTTAATGGAACAAAGCAGAGCGGTTATCTCGAAGATGATGCAGTTGATCCTGTAAATGTTTATGGTGCAAGCAAGCTTGAAGGAGAAAGACAAGTAGCTTCAAATTGCAGCCGGTATTTTATTTTTCGCATATCATGGCTTTATGGTGCTTATGGTAAAAATTTTGTTCATACAATGCTTGATCTTTTATTATCAAAAGATGAGATTAATGCAGTAAATGATCAGTATGGGAGCCCTACCTATACTGGTGAACTTGCCGATTTTATCAGATTGCTTGTAAAGTCAGATTCAGATAAGTATGGTATTTATAATTTTTCCGGAGAAGGTAAAACTACCTGGTATGATTTTACATGTGCTGTATATAAGATCGGCAGGGACAACGGTTTGATTGGAAAAGATACTGTCATAAATCCCATTGATTCATCATCGTTCCATACTAAGGCAAAAAGACCTGAGTATTCCTATTTGTTAAAAAATAAACTTAGCATTGTCTTTAATTACAAACCTGCAGATTGGCATGAAACACTTGAAAAATATTTAAATATAAAAAAGTTAAATCATTAGAGTGCAGTGGATTTAATAAATAAATTTATTTTTATTAGTATAAAATTTCTACAAAGGTAAAAATAATGAGAAAACTTGAAAATATTCTTGTAACCGGCGGGGCCGGATTTATAGGTTCAAATTTTATACGTTATGTATTTAAAAATACCGGATTTAAGGGTATAATTGTAAATCTGGATAAACTTACATACGCAGGTAACACCGAAAGCTTATCCGATATATACAGTGAATTCGGGGATGACAGATATATTTTTGTTCACGGGGATATTTGTGATAAAGATTTAATAAGCAGATTATTTACAGATTACAATATTGATACTGTAATTCATTTTGCAGCAGAGTCCCATGTCGATAGATCTATACACGGTCCTGCAGAGTTTATGAATACAAATATAATGGGTACATTTAATCTTCTTGATGCTGCAAAAAGAGCATGGAGCGGTAGGGACGATGTGCTTTTTCATCATATAAGTACAGATGAAGTTTACGGATCTTTGGGTGATAGCGGTTATTTTTTAGAAACAACTCCCTATAATCCAAGAAGTCCATATTCGGCCTCCAAGGCTTCATCTGACCATATTGTTATGGCTTATAATCATACCTTCGGACTTCCTGTTACAATAACAAACTGCTCCAACAACTACGGACCTTATCAATTCCCGGAAAAACTGATTCCAGTAATTATAATGAACATAAAAGAACAAAATAAACTTCCGATTTATGGAGACGGAAAAAATATAAGGGACTGGCTTTATGTGGATGATCATAATAGTGCAGTATGGACCGTTGTAAATAAAGGCAGTAGTGGGGAAACCTATAACGTAGGTGGAGAGAATGAGTGGGAGAATATTAAACTTGTTAATGTTCTTTGCGAAAAAATTGCGGAAAAGCTTGGTAAAAATAAAGATTATTTTAAAATTCTTATTGAATATGTGAAAGACAGACCAGGTCATGATAGACGGTACGCAATAAATTGCGATAAAATTAAAACAGAACTTGGGTGGACTCAATGCATTGATTTTGAAAAGGGTCTGGAAATTACAATAGACTGGTATTTCTCAAATAAAGATTGGATTAATCGAATACGAAGCGGTGAATATCGTAGTTGGATTGAAAAAAATTATTCAAAAAGATAATAATATGGGAAACTCCACTTGTAGCAGTGGAAGATATTGTGGGTTTCAGCAGAATGTCAATGAATACAACAACCGTAATACTAATATATTCAAACTGTCTTATCATGAATGACCATGCTTACCATTGTTTTTTCCAGATAAGTTTTAATTGACTTTATATATTTTTCTTAATAAATGATATGTATTATTATGAAAAATATATAATTGACATATATCTAAACTTTATACACCCTATATATTCACATAATATTTTTTTTTGAAAAAAATGAATCAATACAAACTAACAAAATGGTAATATTTAACATTATTGAGGAATAAATGAAAACAGCTTTTATAACAGGAATCACCGGTCAGGATGGAGCTTATTTAGCAGAGCTTCTTTTAAGTAAAAATTATAAAGTTTATGGAGGTTTCAGAAGACTTAGCACTCCAAACTTCTGGAGGCTGGATGAACTGAATGTAACTGATAAAATTGAACTCGTAGAGGTGGACTTACTTGATGCTGGTAACCTTACCCGCGTTATTGATGAAGTAAAACCTGAGGAAGTATATAATCTTGGTGCACAGAGTTTTGTGGCTCACTCATTTAAAAATCCGGCATTAACAGGTAAAGTAACCGGTCTTGCCGTAACAAATATTCTTGAATCAATTAGAATGGTAAATAAAAAAATAAAGTTTTATCAGGCTTCAACTTCTGAATTATATGGTCTGGTGCAGGAAATTCCTCAAAAGGAAACCACTCCCTTTTATCCTCGTAGCCCTTATGGTGTTGCAAAACTATACGGACACTGGATGACAATTAATTACCGTGAATCCTACGATATGTTTGCTTCAACGGGTATTCTGTTTAATCATGAATCACCGTTGCGCGGCCTTGAATTTGTAACAAGAAAGATTACCGATGCAGTAGCAAAAATCCATCATGGTAAGCAGGATTTTTTCGAAATTGGAAATCTCGATGCTAAAAGGGATTGGGGATTTGCCAAAGAGTATGTTGAAGGTATGTGGCGGATTTTACAGGCGCCAAAAGCTGATAATTTTGTACTTTCAACAAATGAAACTCATTCAGTACGTGATTGGATTGAGGTATGTTTTAAATTCGTTGATAAAGAGATAGTATGGGAAGGCAAAGAGGAAAAAGAGATAGGGAAAGATTCAAAAACAGGTAAAATTCTTATTAAAGTTAATCCTTCTTTCTATCGTCCTGCTGAGGTGGAACTTCTTATCGGTGATTACTCCAAAGCTAAAAATGAACTCGGTTGGGAACCAAAAGTGAAATATAAAGAACTGGCAGAGATTATGCTCAAAAGTGACTTGGAACGAAATAAATGAAAGTTTTAGTAACAGGTATAAACGGTTTTGTCGGTCAGCATCTGTTCCGGGAATTAGAATCCCGGAACATTAAAGTCTGGGGTATAGACACTGAATCCTGTTTTGAAAAAATAAAAGCTGTTAATTTATTAGATCAGAAGTTACTCGATATAGCTCTAAAAGATATATCTCCGGATTACGTCATTCATCTTGCAGGAATTGCCAACGTAGATCATACAAATTCATCATTAATCTATGATATTAACTTTAATGGTACATTAAATCTATTATCTGCATGTAACAAATTAAATTCAAAACCCGGATTTCTTTTTGTCAGTTCGTCTCAGGTTTACGGGAATGTTCCTGAAGATAAACTCCCAATTGATGAAGCATTTTTAATAAATCCTGTAAATCATTATGGTTCAAGTAAAGCCGCTGGTGAAATGCTGGTTAAAGCCTTCGGGGCTGAATATGGAATTGAATATGTGATAGCGCGACCTTTTAATCACACAGGACCGGGGCAGACCGATAAATTTGTTGTTCCTAAGATTGTAAATGCATTTAAAAGAAAAGATAAAGCTATCGAGCTTGGTAATATCGATACTATCCGTGATTTTACTGATGTAAGAGATATCGTAAAAGCATACTGCACCATTATAGAAAACTTCAAGGATGGTGAAATTTATAATATTTCAAGCGGTAACGGTATATCTATTTATAATGTTTTTTTGAAACTTAAAGAAATTACAGGGCATGATATGGAGATAATCCGAAAAGATTTTTTAGTAAGAAAAAACGACATTAAATCCATTGTTGGTAATTGTAATAAAATAAAAAAAGATACCGGATGGACAACTAACATCAGCATCGAAGAGACATTAAAGGAAATGCTTCATATCTTATAATATGATTAATTTCAAAAATCTTCTTATATACCCGTTAAATATTTTTTTATTCAAAATGGATATAATATTTTCGGTTATGTATCAAAAATAATAGGGCAGGGAGAGGTCGTTAGAGCGTTTGCCGACAGTCTTATCGAAGAGGGTAAAGAATTCCGGTTGATTGATGTTATAAACTTAAGTCATCAAAGAGTCTGTAGAACAGAAGAATCAAAATATATAAGATATTATTCAAATTGTTTAAAATATAATATAAATATTTTTTTTATAGATTTAGTATTTATATCAAGAATAAAAAAGTTTGTTCTGGAACTGTTTAATAAAAAGTATAACATTGCTGTTTTTTGGTGGGAGTTTGAAACTGGATGTGATGAAAGAATTAGAATTCTTAATAATTTCGATGAAGTTTATGTCTTCATTGATTTTTTAAAAAATGTTTTATTAAATTTCCCCGACAGGAAATTTACCGTAACGAAAATCAAATATCTCTTTAGGCAGGATTGGATTATTGAAGATAAACCGGTTGTAATGAGGGAAAGATATAATTTAAAAAATAAATTCTGATTCTTTTTTAACTTCGACTACAGAAGCAGTTATGACCGAAAAAATCCTGAAGCGGCTCTTATTGCTTTAAGCGAAGAATTCCCTGATGATGAGGATGTTGTATTCGTTGTCAAAACCAATAATGCAGCGGATTTTCCTGAAAAAAACAGCAGTTTGACAGATGTATATATAGCAATAATCTGCAGAGTCGTGTAATAATTATCGATGAACCTCTATCCCGAAATAAATTTATGTCATTACTCAATTCCATGGATGGTTATATTTCTCTCCACAGGGGTGAAGGGATCGATGAGAGAAGTCTTCAATAAATTCAGTAAATAAATCGATTCTAAATTATTACTTCAGTAATTCTTTATAAACAGATATGAGGTGTTTTATTACTTTATCCTTTGAATATTTTTCTTTTATTACTTTCTTTGAATTAACACACATTTTATTGTAGAGTTTTGAATCATTCAAAATTTTAATGCAAGCTTCAGCTATCGCTTCAGGATTTTTAGCTTCCACAACAATTCCAGTTTTTCCATCAATATTGACCAGGTTAACTCCTGATCGTTTTATCAAAGATGAAACAACCGGTTTATTCATAGCCATTGCTTCAAGTTGAACAACACCAAACATCTCACTTCTATAGATTGACGGCAGACAGAAGAGATTACAAAAATGGTAGTAAGTGGGTAAATCGTCGTGTGGGATTTTACCTAATAAAATGACTTTGTTATTTAAACTATTGTCAAAAATTAATTTTTTGAATGAATCTTTCAAAGGCCCTTCGCCTCCGATTAATATCATGTAATCATCATTCAGATATTTTGCTGATTCAATCAAAAATTCAAATCCTTTATAGTAAACTAATCTCCCCAGTGAAAATATAATTTTTTTTGATTTATATTCCTTTGATAATTGTTTTAAAAGGGTTTTGTTGATGTTATTTTCATTAAATTTTGTTTCATCAAGGATATATGGGATAATTGCATATTTATTTTTAAAATAGGGATAAAAATCTGAATCCTTTATATGACTTTCAGTTGAACCAATTATTAAGTCAGCTCTTTTTATCATCCAGATCAATAATGGCCTGTAAAGCACCATCATTTTTTTCTGCCTTATAATATCACTATGCCAGTATAGAACTATTTTATATTTTGGTCTTGTTAGAAAAATTGCCAGATTAGCCATAGGATCGGGGTGATGGACCTGTATTATATCATAACTGTTCTGTATTTTATAAAGTTTAGGGATGATTTGAGGAGTAATTGAAGTTGATGCAACTATACCAAGAGATTTAGTTCGAATAACAGTATAGTTTTTAATCCGGTCTTCCTGATATGTGTTTTTATCATTAGAGCACAATACGTCACATTGTACTCCAGATTCATTCAATCCTTCGGTCAATTCATAAATTACATTTTCAATTCCGCCAATATTAGGGGGGAAAAACTTTCCAAACTGTAATACCTTCATAATTTATCTATAATTCCTGAAATTTTTTCTGCTGACTTATTCCAACTGTAATGCTTGATTCTTTTATAGCCCTTTTGAATTAATCGATTTCGTAATCTGTTGTCTGTTAAGACTTCATTTATTCCTTTTGTAATATCATCAACATCATATGGGTTGATATAATATGAAGCATCTCCGCATACTTCTGGCAGACTGGATGTATTTGAAACTATTGTAGGGCAACCGCAAGCCATAGCTTCAAGAGGCGGAATTCCAAATCCTTCATAATATGAAGGATAAATGAATAATTTTGCATTTCTGAAAAGATCAGGAAGTTTGTTGTCTGGAATATAACCTGTAAAGATAATATTTGGGTTACTATCAATATTTTTTTTTAATTCATTTTGCCTGAAAACTCTATTAATAGAACCAATAATTATCAGTTTTATTGTTTTATTGCTTATATTATTAAAAGAATTTATAAGTCCAGTAAAATTTTTTCTGGGATCAATAGAAGATAATGCCATTATGTAATCATCATATTTATTAACGGGCAATCCCAAAAACTCTGTTTTGGGAACCGCAGGGAGTTCTACGGGACTTATAAAGGGGCTGCTGCTCCTTTGGCCTTGTAAAGATTGAGTTGTTGGGATTCCCCTCATGTTAGCATTAATATTGGATTCATTTAGAAAAAAATCAGCCGGAGCACAATGAATTACCTTTATTTTTGATTCCGGTATTTTCAGATAGTTAATAATCTCTTTTTTGGAAAATTCACTGATAGTAATGATTAAATGAGCTTTTTTTGCCAGGAGTGGAACAGTAAATCTATAAAAATAATAGTAGTATTTTGAAAACCAACCAGGATTTTCTATAAAGGATAAATCAAAAATTGTAAAAATTGTCTTATTATAGAGTAAAGGGGATAAATTAGCGAGATTTATCAGATATGGAGATTTCTTGTTTTTCAGATATAAAGGCAATTCTATCTGTTCCCATAGATGCCCGGTAAACCTGCCGGTTACTTCTACACCAAGATATTCAGCAATATCTTGGTGCATTATATTGTATGGAGCAATAAATCTGATATCCGGACGAATTTCTTTTAACCTTTTTGATAATTCAATAGCATATCTTTGTACACCTGTAATCTGTTGAGTAAGAAATCTTGCATTAACGTAGATTGTCATAAATACTTATCTGCTTTTTAAAAATATTAATAAATTTTGACTTAATTTTTTTTTTCATTGCAGCCTTTATGTATATTTTATATAATATCTTGATAATTGACATTAAATAATCAACATTAGTTTTATACAATTTTTTTTATATTCATTATAAAAATAAACAAAAAAATATAAAGACCTAAACAACATTAAATGGAATGATTTTACAGGTGGTTGTTAAAAATGCTCATCACTTATATTGTTTTGTCATTTCTGGCATTATTAATTTCAGTAACTGTCTCTCCAATAATTATTAAATTATCTGTTAGATATGGAATATATGACTCGTCCAGTTCCAGAAAAATTCATAATGGTGAAATTCCAAGATTAGGCGGGCTGGCAATATTTATAGCATTTTTTCCATTGTCAATTTATATTATTTCAAATGGTTATCACGGATATAATATTAATCTCTTCATTCCCGGTATGATTCTTTCCTTTTTTTGCGGATTTCTTGATGACATGGTGCGAATTCGCGGGAGGTATAAACTTCTTCTGCAGATTGCTGCTGCTTCTTTAGTAGCCGCTTCGGGCCTTCTTATTAAAGATTTTAGATTGTACACTATGTTTTATGTTGAGTTCGGCTATCTGGCTTATCCAATTACAGTATTCTGGATAGTATCGTTTATGAATGCTGTTAATCTTATCGATGGTATGGACGGTCTTTCCAGCGGTATAGTTTTAATTGCCAATTTATTTATAATAATCATTTCTGCAATGACTCAGAATTACCATGTATTAACATTTTCACTTATCCTTGAATTCTCTATCATCGGATTCTATATCTTTAACTTTCCACCGGCTAAAATATTTATTGGTGATGGAGGCGCTTATTTTATAGGATTTATGTATGCAGTAATGCCTCTTATGGGGATAAAAAAGTCGGCTGCATTAACAGTATTTCTTATCCCTATGATCCTGCTTCTTGTCCCTATTTGTGATGTATTACTGGTTATGCTAAAGCGTTTTAAAAACGGTAAAAATTTATTCCATCCTGATAAAAATCATCTTCATCACAGATTAATTAATCTCGGTTTTTCAAATAAAGGTATTCTTGCGGTAGTTTACGGATATACTGCTGTTCTTGGGATTTTTTCTCTTATTATGGTTTCAGCTAAACCTGAGATGACAATGATATTATTCGGTTTTATACTTTTAATTTTAGGGATTTCTATAGTTGTTTTAAGAAAAGCTGAACGGGTTATTGATGATCTTAAAAATGAGAATAGTTTTAAACCTGTGATTGAAAAGGTCAGGGGGAAAGCTGATATTGTATTTTTGAAAAGAAAAATCGGATGATGAGTGAATAAAGCTTTCCCTTCAGCTTTGCTCGGGGAACGGTTTAGGTGGTTTATACGGATTTAATATTTAATACGTCGGCTGAGCGGAGTCAAAGCCGCTATATTGAATTAGACTTGATCTGTCTCTTCCGCAGATGATTTACATGCTTTCAGTTTTCAGATTCAAACGATAGAAATTCTAAACAGATTGTTTCCGGCAATTGATACTCTAACGATATTAAACCTTCCCAGCGCTGTCTGATAATTAAATTGGATATGTATCTGGAAATTTATAATTCTGATTTTCTTTTTTGTTTTTTTCTTTTGCCGCTTGGATTAATCGATTACCTATTGGGTCAATAATGATGTCATTAAGTGAATTCGGGATACACAACTATATATTAAATAATGTGTCTTGACAATATTTAATATTTTTATTTTGTATTGTTGATCATGTAATTCTCAAATTTGAAAGATATTAAATATTTTTATATTAAAGTGGGTAACGAATGCTTATTAGTAAATTAAAAAATCTGTTGAAACCGGATAAATATAAGGAAGTTATAATTAAATTTTTATGCATTAGCTCACTTATGTTTATTTTTTTAAATAATTTATTTTATATGACCGAAAAAAATATAATTTTTGTTCTAGTTTCATATTCTTTTTTATTTCTAATTCTTTTATATATAGAACTAAGCAGTTTCGAATTTATTTCAATAGGTGTTATATTATTTTTAATGTTGTGGTATTCAATAGCCGGCGGTAATTTTTTCTTTAAGACAAGTATAAATAGATTTTTGTTAACCGCATGCATTGGTATTGTAATCAGTAAAAATTTATTAAATAGTTATTTTTTTAAAGTTATTTTTATTGTTATTGCTGCGATAATTTCATTTTATATGTTTATATTAAAAGCTGATCCGCAGCATATTTTAACATCAAGCAGAAATTATATTACAATTAATCTTTTAGCATATTCCTTGATTATTTATTTTTCAGAGTTCGTTGAAGATAAAAAGTATTTTTCACTGTGGCCTATTATTGTAACATTTTTTATATCTTTGTTTGTTGATGGCAGAGCTGGAATGTTTTTTTCGTTCTGCTGCTTATCGGGTGTAATTTTAGTCAATTTTAAAAGACTATATGAGCTTCGAATTAATAGTTTTTTTAATAAAAATAGGAAATATTTTTATATTTTTACTCCTCTGACATTAGTTGTCTTTGGATTTATTTTTTATTTTCTTTATCCTGAAATTATGGAATGGTATGTGAATAGCCGTTTTAATTCGAATGGCCTGGTCAGCAATGAAAGGTTTGGAATGTGGAAAGATTTTTTTAAAGGGCTCAGTTTAAAACGTGCAGTTTTCGGATTCGATTTGGGGGAGCTTAAAAGCGTTGTTGCAGTTAATAAGGAAATAAAAGGACACTTAAATATACATAATTCCTATCTTGAAATTTGGGCAAATATCGGTATTTTTGCTTTTGCAGTATATTTCATTACTATTCTAATGTTGAAAAAATTATTTTGTAAGTCAAAACTGTTGTTCTGGTTGATGTTAATGTTTTTAGGTCTTTCTGCATTCCATGCAGTTCTTTTCTTCCGCCGGTTTGATTTTGTTTTTTTTACAGGATTATATCTGGCTTTTCAAATCCCTGAGCAAAAAACTATTTTAACATTTCAAAGATTGAAAGAATATAAAACATTCTTTCAATCACTTAAAAAACGCATCATGTAATTACAATATGTTGACACTGAATTCATATTATAATTGGATGTTTTCATCTTATGTATTTTATTTTACCAATTTAAATATTGGCAGCAATTAGTAATCAGGAATAGTATTAATATGTTTTTAATGAATTTATTTAACAGACTTGTTTTTCATCTCAAAATTGTATTAAGGAATATCATGCTCGGTTCTTTCAATGCTGTTTTATACAAACCTTACATGGCTGAACTTGCTATAAAAATATTTGAATTGTTATTGTTTAACCTCCCTTTTGTATTAAGATTTTCAATAATCTGGAGATTTATTGTACGACAGCGTTGGCAGTTTGCATTAGAACTTGCATATCACAGGTCGGGTAAACCGCGCGTAAAAGATCCTCTTTTCTTGTGCGATATTCAAGCCGGCAAAGCTTTAGAAAAATCAGATAATAATTGTATTGGTACATTTGATATTTATTTTTTATATAATGGGCTTGTTATTTCCGGTTATGTGCAGAACCATAATTATAAAAGTTTCAATTTGTGTCTTGATGATAAAATAATAAAAAAAACTAATTTTATTAACGGAAAATATTATCCGACTTTCAAAATAAAAATTAAGAGAAATGTTTTAAATCTCTTCCCTGATAAATCCAATCTTGTTCTAAAAGTTGAAGATGGTAAATATTTAAAATATAAAAATTCCGGTTCAGTTAATCTGCTTATTCCTCATGGTAATGGGTCTATTATTAAATTTATTGGCAATGGCGGGAAGATCAGCAAAAAAGGGACATTGTCCGCTACACCGGAACAGACCCGTGAACGTCAGAATGTTTATCTTAATGTATACGATAAAGCAAAACTGTTTTTTGATAAAGAGATAGGTAAAACTCTTTTTCTAATGTATGGGACACTTCTCGGTTTCTATCGCGGCGGTGATTTTATACCGGGCGATGATGATTTTGACGGCGGATATATATCTGAAAAAACTAACGCGAAAGATGTTAAAGAAGAGATAAAAGAAATAGTTATAAAACTTGTTCAGTCCGGCTTTACTGTAACTTTTAATAGAAGCGGGAGACTCTTCAGGCTGCAGCTTGAACGGGGTGCAACGGATGGGTATCATCTGGATTTACGCCCCTTATGGTTTGAGGGTAAATATATGTGGGCTCATAAACAGGCGCGTATAATATGTACTAAGGACGACTTTCTCCCTGCTGGTAAGGGGTTACTTCGCGGTGTAGAGGTGTATGTTCCGCGATTACCCGAGGTTATGCTTAGCGGCTATTACGGCCCGGGCTGGAGAGTTCCTGATCCCGGTTATGTAAATGACAATTCCTGTGAAATTAAAGAAATTATAAAATATCTCAATAAAGCTCTAATTACTCCCCGTGAATACCTTCAGATGAAAAAGTTTTTCAGGAGTAAAGAGGGGGCTGTACCCGGCATGGGGCGGTTTGTATCGACCAGTCTTCAGGATTTATATCCGCTTGATGAATATATAGATTGATATTGTCCTGGTATCCCCAAGCTGATACGAAGTACTGAGTAGTATCGAGCTGAGAGACTATAAAACTGATGATCTGATTTTAGTGATTTTATACCGCAGGAAATGAATATTACATATCAGAATGAATTACTGCCACGCAAAAAATAGTACGGGAAAAACAATGGAGGGAGTAATTTTCTTTACAGTTTCAGAGATTCATGCTGTTATATCTGAAACTGTTAGTTCATTTATGATTGAAATTCATGAATTTTGCAGTCCGGAGGATTTATGCATATAACTACTACAGCTAAAGTTACTTCTGATAAAAAAATTGTTATTGATAAAAAGTATCAACAGTTTTTAAAACCTGGTATGAAGCTTAATCTTGTTATTGATCATGAAGATGACAAGATTGACAAAAAAAAAGCACTCGAATTTGTTTTAACCACCGCAAATAGTTCTTCACCTGGACTTAAAGTTAAAGAAATTACCAGAGAATGGATTCATAATAATGAATAGCATGCGGTATTTTGATACGAATTGTCTTATATATTTATCTGATATAGAATCTCCGTATCACGAGTCTGTAATGGAAATATTTTCAAAAACTGTAAATGAAAACAGGTTTGCATTGAATGATATTGTGCTGATTGAATTTTTTCAGGTCATTACAAATTCTTCTAAGGTCCAACGGCCCTGGACGGCTGATTTTACACTGGATTATTTGCAAAATCTGATTATTGTAGCAGATGAAATGCATTATTATAATAAAACAATTTTTGACAGTTTACTGTCAGGAATGGGTATGTATAATATTCTAAAATATCATATTTATGATCATATTATTTACGAACTTATGAAACAGAATTCAGTTGAGCAACTGGTAACAGTAAATAAAAAAGATTTCAAAAAATACAAGGATATTACAGTAATAGTTCCTGAACGGAATGAATGAGAAATAATCGTAAATCAAAATTATTTATAAAACGAATAATATAATCAAAGGAAAGTTTATATAATGCTTAAAACATTAAAAAAAGTTCTAAGACTATTCACAGCCAAAGATAGAAGAAAGTTTATACTGCTGCTGTTTGTTAATATTACAAGTTCCTTTGTCGGGCTGGCCGGTATTGCATCTATTATGCCATTTGTTGCACTTGTATCAAATCCGGAGTCTGTTTTTAAAAATAAGTATTTATCCATGGCATATCACTATTTTAAATTTACAGATCTTCATAGTTTTATTATTTTTTCCGGAGTTTCAATACTTATAATCTTTGTTTTCAGCAATATTGTTCTTGCTTATTCATTATGGTTTAACATCGGATTTACCCGGCGCGTTAGTTTTAATCTGACAAAAACTCTTTTCAGTTATTATATATCTCAGGAATATGAGTTCTTTTTAAAGCGCAACTCATCTGATCTGGTAAAGAATATATTCTCTGAAGTAGGGCATGTAATAAATCATGTTATTAAACATGGTGTTGAATTAATTTCAAAAGGGATACTGTCATTTTTTATAGTAGTGTTTCTTGTTTTCATGAGTCCGTCAGCGGCCTTTCTGGTGGTTGCTGTACTCGGCGGTATGTATGCGCTGATATATATCTTTATAAGAAAACGGATTACAAAATCCGGTGTTGACAGAGTTAAAACAAACAAGGACCGGTTTACTGCTGCTAATGAGGCGTTCGGCGGGATAAAAGATGTAAAACTCCTTGGAAAGGAGAGTGTTTATCTTACCAGGTTTTCTAATGCTGCATTCGGATATGAATCAACTTTAGCTGTAGTTCAGGTATTGTCGCACATACCTAAATATGCATTGGAAACTATTGCTTTTGGAGGGATGCTTCTTCTGGTGATTTCCCTGTTTATGATTAACGGTGATCTGGAAAATGTACTGCCGCTCATTGCACTGTATACCTTTGCAGGTTACAGGCTTATGCCATCGCTTGAAATTGTCTTCAAAGCCTTTGCAAGCATCCGCGGGAGCTCCGCTTCTCTTAATCTGCTGTATAAAGAGATTGAAAAATCCAAAGCAGACCATGTTCCGGTTAGTGATAAGCCTGATAAGAGCAGGATTTCTTTCAATGAAAAACTTGATCTTAAGAATATAGTTTTTTATTATAAGGGATTTGATAAATCAATCATCAATGATATTTCATTAAGTGTAAAGGCTAATTCCGCAATAGGTTTTGTAGGTCATACCGGAAGCGGAAAGACTACAACTGTCGATATTATACTGGGCCTCTTAAAACCACGCAGCGGCGAGCTCTTAGTTGATGGTGTACCGGTAGTAGAAGAAAACATGAGAAGCTGGCAGAATCAGATGGGGTATGTTCCTCAGCATATTTATCTTGCAGATGATACAATTACACGCAATATAGCCTTCGGTATTCCGGATTCCGAGATTGATATGGATGCAGTTATTCGTGCTGCAGGTATAGCCAACATTAAAAGTTTTATAGAGAGCGATCTTCCCGAAAAGTATAATACTGTTGTTGGTGAGCGTGGTGTCCGTTTAAGCGGAGGGCAGAGGCAGAGAATCGGTATTGCAAGAGCACTTTATCATGATCCTTCAGTTCTGGTTTTTGATGAAGCCACATCGGCTCTTGATAACCTTACAGAAGCTGCTGTTATGGATGCTATTGATAACATTATGGGGACAAAAACTATTATAATAATTGCCCATCGTATTACAACGGTAAAGAAATGTGATACTATCTATTATATGGAAAAAGGAAGCATTATAGCTCAGGGAACCTATGATGAACTTATTGCAACATCAGAGGAGTTCCGCAGAGTTGCGGGTGAGTGATAATTGATTTTATTATTGTAATAGGGAGATTGATTTGCTTTTTAATTCTTTTAATTTTATTATTTTTTTCTCAATTGTATTCATTGTTTATTATTCAATAAATCATAAGTACCGTTGGATATTATTGCTCCTGGCAAGCTATTTTTTTTATATGGCATGGCGGGTTGAGTATGTAATATTAATTTTAATACCGACAATTGTTGATTTTATCTGTGCCAGGTATATTTTTAAAACGGATAAAGAAAAAATAAAGTTAATCCTCCTGCTGTTAAGTCTCTTTTCAAATTTAAGTTTGTTGTTTGTTTTTAAATATTTCAATTTTTTTCAGAGAAGTATATTTGTATTAATGTCACATTTCGGGGTAGTATATGTACCTCTGAAACTGAGTGTTTTGCTTCCAATAGGTATTTCATTTTATATTTTTAAAACAATAAGCTATACCATTGATGTTTACCGCAGGGATATTGAACCGGAAAATAATTTCTTCAGATTTGCACTATATGTTTCGTTCTTTCCTCAAATTCTGGCAGGACCAATTGCGAGGGCAAAAAATCTGCTACCTCAATTCCGGTATGAAGTATCATTCGACTATAATAAAGTATCCAACGGAATGAAGCTTGTCGGATGGGGATTATTTAAAAAAGTCGTTATAGCTGACAGGCTGGCTATTCTGGTCGATTTTGTCTATACTGCACCGGCAGATCAACCGGGTGTAAATCTTATAATTGCGAGTGTTTTTTTTACATTCCAGATCTATTGTGATTTTTCGGGATATTCCGACATGGCAATTGGTATAGCTCAGATGCTAGGATTTCAAACAATGGATAATTTTAACCGTCCTTATCATGCAGATTCCATCAGGGATTTCTGGCGCAGATGGCATATATCACTGTCAACATGGTTCAGGGATTACTTATATATACCATTAGGGGGAAATAAAGGCAATAGAATAAAGGTAAATGTAAATACAATTATTACTTTTTTAATCAGCGGAATATGGCATGGAGCAAATTGGACATTTGTTGTCTGGGGATTGTATCATGGAATTTTACTGGTTTTAGAAAATTTGATAAGAAAAAACTTTGTTTTTTTAAAATTGCCGAAATCTATTAAAATAATTCTTACCTTCTTCTCCGTTAATATAGGATGGATTTTTTTCAGGGCTGATAGTATTTCAGACGCCGTATTTATTATCAAAAAGATAACGATCGGTTTTGTTAATGACGTTCTGAATAATGGTGTGATTTTCAATTTTCAAAGTCTTGGAATATCTCAGTTCGATTTTATTGTTTCATTGTGTGTTATTTTATTTATGGAGTTCATTCATTTTATGCAGAATTATGGTAGTATAAGAAAAATGCTTAGTTTGAAATCCGTTCAGTTGAGATTTGCGATATATTATATTTTTGTTATTTCAATAATTATTCTGGGTAAATTTGGTGAAAATAAATTTATTTATTTCCAGTTTTAATAATATGAAAAAATTTATCATTAAAAATATCATTCTATTTCTGCCGGTTTTATTTTTAGTAATTGCTGTGAATTATTTCGCAGATCCTGCTAATATTTTCTCAGATAGATATGTAAAAAAAATCGTTTATTATTTAAAAGATTATAAGTATGTAAACAATATTGCAAATTATGATGATCGTAGATTTTTAGAATATTATTTTAATTCTCATAAAGGTGAAAAATATAATTACATTCTTCTCGGGTCCAGCCGTTCAATGGAGATCGGTGCTGAATTGTTCGGCAATAACACTTTGTTTAATTCTTCAGTTTCAGGGGCTGTTATTAATGACTATATTTCCATTTATGAATTATTAAAAGCTGATAATATCCAATATGATTCAGTCGTGATAGGATCTGATCCCTGGATTTTCAACAAAAATGAAAACTCAAAAAGGTACCGTTCATTAATTGATTATTATGCTAAATCCGATCCGGATGTTAATCTAATGAAAATTCATTTTTTTCAGATTAAAGATAAAGCCGCGGAAATAATTTCTCTTTCTTATCTTCAGGAGTCTCTTCATTACATGATTAAAGTTATTAATAATGGAGTTTTTCCAGGTAATGATAAAACTACTTTTCAATCCATAAGAAATGACGGAAGACATTTCTATTCTGAACAGTTTATAAATATTGATCCCAATGAGAAGATTATAAATGTTAAAAAATATGCTGAAAGAAAAGATTTGTATTCTCTAAAGAACTATAGAAAACTGGATAAAGAATTAGTAGAGAAGTATTTGAGTGTGATTGACTCAATGATTAAAAATGGTAAACGGGTTATAATCTTTCTTCCGCCGTATCATCCCGAAGCTTATAAAATTATGGCAGGCAGGGAAGATGCCCGGATAATTATTGATGCTGAAAAACTTATAAGATCAATAGCTTCACAGCGGAATATCACAGTTGTAGGATCCTATGATCCTGTAAAATATAACTTGAAAGATGATGATTTTTACGATGCAATGCACCCGAAAGATAAGGCTGTTGAGAAAATGTTCCGATCAGATTTAATTTTTAAATAAATAATGGTAATACAATGAATATACTAAGTCTTATAGATAGAAATATAGAGCTTCTTTCTGAAGATATTTTAAACAATAAAAACCAGCTGGAATCTGAGGTTTCTAAAAGCAGCTTTCTTGTAATCGGCGGCGCAGGGTCAATCGGGCAGGCAGTGACTAAAGAAATCTTTGCCCGGAATCCGAAGAAACTGCATATCGTTGATATTAGTGAAAACAATATGGTTGAGCTGGTCAGAGATCTACGCAGCTCTCTTGGTTACATAGATGGTGATTTTCAGACCTTTGCGCTTGATTGCGGTTCGCTTGAATTTGAAGTTCTCTTTAAAGAAGAGGGACCATACGATTATGTTCTAAATCTTTCAGCGTTAAAACATGTCCGTAGTGAAAAGGATCCGTATACACTGATGCGGATGATCGATGTGAATATTTTCAATACTGTAAAAACTATTGATTTGGCCCTGGAAAGCGGGACTAAAAAATATTTTTGTGTATCCACTGATAAAGCCGCAAATCCTGTAAATATGATGGGGGCATCCAAGAGAATTATGGAGATGTTCCTGATGGAGAGAGGAATGAAAATTCCAATCTCCACTGCGAGGTTTGCCAATGTGGCTTTCTCTGACGGAAGTCTGCTGCATGGTTTTAATCAGCGTTTGCTTAAAAATCAGCCGATTGCAGCTCCGAATGATGTACGGAGGTATTTTGTAACTCCAAAAGAAGCCGGTGAATTGTGTTTGATGTCATCAATTCTGGGGGAAAACAGAGATATTTTTTTCCCGAAGTTAAGTAAAGAGCTTAATCTAATTACCTTCTCTTCAATTGCGGATAAATATTTAAGAGCAAGGGGATATGAACCGTATCTCTGTGAGACTGAAGCTGAAGCCCGTGAAAAGATCAATGAACTTGTAAAAGAAAAAAAATGGCCATGTCTCTTCAGCGGAAGTGATACAACAGGAGAGAAAGATTTTGAGGAATTTTTTACAGAGAATGAATCGGTAGATATGGACAGATTTTACTCACTGGGTGTAGTAAAAAATTCAGCTGAGTCAGAAACCGGGAAATTACGATACTTTGAAAAAAAAATAACAGAGTTTAAACTGAGAAAAAAATGGACCAAAGATGAACTGGTTGAGCTGTTTCATTATATGATCCCTGATTTCGGTCATAAGGAAACAGGGAAGTATCTCGACAGTAAAATGTAATTTGCCGCTCTGAGTCTGTTCAAAGCAGCGTATGCTTAAATTTTTTAATTAATGGTATTTAATATGAATAGCGAAAAAATAAATAAAACAATCTCTTTCATCAAAGAGTTGTATAATAAAGAATCAATAATGCTTCATGAGCCGGTTTTCAGGGGGAATGAAAAAAAATATCTGAATGATTGTATTGACTCAACTTTTGTCAGTTCAGTAGGGCCCTTTGTCGATCTTTTTGAAAAGAAAATGGCAGAATTTACCGGTGCGAAAAAAGCAGTTGTAACTGTGAATGGAACTGCAGCGCTTCATGTTGCTCAGAAGCTGTGCGGTGTTGAATACGGCGATGAAGTAATTACCCAGCCTTTGACGTTTATTGCTACTGCAAATGCTATAAGCTATACAGGGGCATGTCCTGTTTTTATTGATGTAGATAAAGATACTATGGGTCTATCTCCGGAGAAGCTTGAATATTTTTTAAAGAATAATTCGGAAATCAAAACCGACGGTTTTGCATATAACAAACTTACTTGCAGAAGAATAAAAGCATGCGTTCCGATGCATACATTCGGTCACCCTGTGAGAATAATTGAAATTGCGGATATATGTGCAAAATATAATATTGATCTGATTGAAGATGCTGCAGAATCACTTGGATCATATGTAAATTCTAAACATACAGGTCTATTCGGTAAGGTGGGGATCCTTAGTTTTAACGGGAATAAACTTCTTACAACCGGCGGCGGAGGTATGGTCATAACGGATGACGAGGAAATCGGAAGGCATGCCAAGCATATTACAACCACAGCAAAAGTGCCGCACAGATGGGAGTTTGTTCATGATGAGGTAGGCTATAATTATAGGATGCCGAATATAAACGCGGCACTTGGATGTGCACAGCTTGAACTTCTCCCTGAGTTTATAAAAGATAAGCGGAATATTGCTTCAGAATACAAAAAGTTTTTTGATTCAATTGGTGTAGAATTTTTTACTGAAAGAGAAGGTACCATATCAAATTACTGGCTCAATGTTTTAATAATGAAAAATAAAGAAGATCGGGACCTTTTTCTTAATGAAACAAATGATAAAGGTGTAATGACAAGGCCTATCTGGACGCTGATGAATAAACTTAAAATGTATAAAGAGTGTTATGCTGAAAATATTGAAAATGCCATCTGGCTTGAAGACCGGGTTGTGAATATACCAAGCGGAGTAAGGTGATGAAACAGGTCGGTTGCTCGTTATGAAAGAAAAAATATTGCTAATAGGCGGTGGCGGACATTGTAGGTCGTGTATTGATGTGATAGAACAGGAGGGACGTTTTATTATTGCCGGTATTATCGATAAAAAGGAACTTATCGGGAACGATGTTCTAGGTTATAAAGTTTTAGATTGCGATGAAAATTTATCGGAGTATTTAAATATAAAAAATGTTGTTATAACAATCGGTCAGATAAAAAGTGCAGAAAGAAGAATACATCTCTTTAATATATGTAAGGAGATTGGTTTTGTAATGCCGCATATTATTTCTCCATCGGCATATGTATCAAAGCATGCTGTCATTTCTGAAGGTTCAATGATCATGCATCATGCATTAATAAATGCAGGTGCTAAGGTCGGCAGGAATTGTATAATAAATAGTAAGGCTTTGATTGAACATGATGCAGTTATTGAGGATAACTGTCATATCAGTACCGGGGCAGTTATAAACGGCGGAACGGTTGTTAAAGAAAATTCATTTTTCGGAAGTAATGCTGTGTCAAAAGAATATGTTGTGATAAGCGGTTTTATTAAAGCTGGGAGTGTTGTTAAATGAACAGAATATTTATAATAGCCGAAGCCGGTGTTAATCACAATGGAGATATTGAAATTGCAAAAAAGCTTATCGATGTTGCTAATGAAGCCGGTGCAGATGCTGTCAAATTCCAGACTTTTAAAGCGGATAAACTTGTATCAAAAAATGCACAAAAAGCAGATTATCAGAAGCAGACAACTGATAAGCAGGAAAGCCAGTACGAGATGATAAAAAAGCTGGAGCTGGATGTAGATGCACACAAAGAGCTTTTATCTTACTGTAATTTAAAGAGTATTATGTTTTTATCAACTCCGTTTGATCATGACAGTATAGAACTCCTGAATTCTCTTAAATTGAATATTTTTAAAATTCCGAGTGGTGAGATTACAAATCTTCCATACCTGCGGTGTATAGGTAAACTTAACAAAGAAGTTATACTCTCTACGGGAATGGCTGATATTGGTGAAATAGAAAACGCTCTTGATGTGCTAGTTGAATCAGGTACAGAAAAAAACAATATCACAGTACTGCATGCGACTACCGAGTATCCGACCCCTATGGAGGATGTAAATCTTAAAGCAATGGTAACCATCGGCAGAACATTTGATATTGCTTACGGTTATAGTGATCATACCCCCGGTATTGAAATACCCATAGCTGCTGCAGCACTTGGCGCTTCAGTAATTGAGAAACATTTTACACTTGATAAAACCATGGAAGGACCGGATCATAAAGCTAGCCTTGAACCTGATGAACTGAAAGCAATGATAAAGGCAATCCGTAATGTAGAAACTGCACTTGGCGATGGTATTAAAAAACCATCACCAAGTGAATTGAAAAATAAGACCGTTGCAAGGAAAAGCATAGTAGCAGCAAGATATATAAAAAAAGGTGAAATTTTAAGTGATGAAAACATTACAGTGAAACGTCCCGGAACCGGCTTAAGTCCTATGCGTTGGGATGAAGTCTTAGGGAGTATTGCTCAACGTGATTATGAAGAGGATGAGTTGATTTAAAAAATTTGTTTGTAATTAAAAAAGTATGCGATTTATAATATTGATTAAGAATTTGGATGAAAGTATTTGCATTTAAGCCTATAGACAAATTAATCAAATATATGGGACTATAATGAATGAATCATGAAATAAAAAAATACTCAGAAAAAGAGATTCCTTTTGAAATTATCTCAGAAACCTTCAAAGCTTCATTTCATAAAGACCTGGAAAAAGAGTATTGGGAATGGAGATTTCTAACTAATCCTAATGATAAAAAAAAATATATCCATTATATAACCGATAATGAAAAATTGGCAGCATATTATGCGGTATCGCCAAATACATTAATTCTTAAAGACGGGCAGACGTTTAAAGTAGCACTTTCTAATATGACAATGACACATCCTGAATATCAAGGGCATGGTTTTTTTTCAAAAATTGCTAAATCTTTATTTGAAGAATTAAAAGAAAATGGGTACAAAGCTGTATACGGTTTTGCTAATCATAACTCTCATTATGGTTTTAGAAAAAATTTAGGTTGGATTGATTTATTTGCTTTAAATTCTTTTAAATTGGAGCAGAATGATTTAAAAAAAAAAAATAATAAATCCATATTTAATTTTAAAATTAGTGAATTAACTGAGGATCATTTACAAAATACAACTACGATGATCTGTTCTGAAAATTATATTTCTTTAACTAGAGATGTTGATAATTTGAGATGGAGATTGCTGAACAATCCATCAGTTAAATATCAAAGCTTAGAGGTGTATAAAGACAATACACTTTGTTTGATGATTTTCTTTAAATTTTTTGGAGAAATTGAAATTGATGTTCTGGAATTATTTTTTATGAAAGATCCCAGAGAGAATAAAAATATTTTATTATTTGAAGCGTTTCAATTTCTCATTGAATCATATAGGAAAAACTTAAATATATGGTCAAATTTAAATAGTGATGAACACTTGTATCTGGAAAGCATTGGATTTAAAGAAACAAGTTTTTCAACATATTTTGGAGTAATTCCCTTAACTGATGATAGATTAATAAACTCATATATAACGAATAACAGGTTATGGCATTTCAGATTTTTTGATTCAGATATTTATTAATGTTCAGCATGGTGAAAATGAAAAAGATATTAGGTTTTACATCAATACGTTCTGATTACGATTTAATGAGTCCTCTATATCGTTTACTGAATTCTGATCCTGAAATAGATTTTAAACTGCTTGTCAGCGGTACCCATCTGTCACATTCGCATGGTTATTCAGCGGATGAGATAGATAAGGACAGACTCCCTGTTTTAATTAAGTTAGAAACTTTATTAGATAGCGATACTCGTATATCACGGCTAAAAAGTGCATCAATATTGTTGCAAAGCAGTATAGATTTGATCGCACAGTTCTCGCCGGATATTATGATATTTGCAGGTGACAGGGAGGATGTTTTAATCTATGCAATGATTGGCGGTTATCTGGGTATACCAACTATTCATTTTTTTTCTGGAGATCATGTTAAAGACGGGTATATTGATAATCCAATACGGCATGCAACATCAAAATTATCAACATATCACTTTGTTAGCCTCGAACAACATAAATTACGATTGATAAAAATGGGGGAATCAGCGGATCGTGTTTTCACAGTTGGGAATATGTCTCTGGATAATTTCAAAAATTTTCATAAAAAAACACTGCCTGAAATTAAGGGTTACTTTAACTGCAGATCAGAAAAGAGTCGGATTGCATTATTAATTTTTCATCCGCATTCTGAAGAGATAAATCATGTTGGTGAAATATTTGAAAATATATTACTTAATTTGAAGAAACGCGATTTATTGGTCTTTGTAAGTTTCCCGAATACAGATTATGGAAATTCAAAACTTATTGATATTATTAATCGTTACAAAGAAGATTCGGATTTTGTATTCTATAAAAATTTAGATAGAAATGTGTTTTTATCTATCTATGAAAATTCAGAATTCATAATCGGCAATTCATCATCAGGTGTCTGTGAGGCTGCATCTTTTGGTATACCGGCAATAAATGTTGGATATCGCCAGACCGGAAGATTTGCCGGAGAAAATGTTATTTTTTGCAAATCTGATTTTGAAAGCATATCAATGAGTATTGATAAAGCTTTATCGAAAGAATACAGTGAAAAAGTAAAAACTTTAAAGAATCCTTACGGTGATGGGAACAGCTCACAAAAATCTTATGACTTAATTAAAACAATAGATTTTAAAAAATTATTATTGAAAAAGGAAGATCCATTGGAGGAAAATATTAATGGCTAAAGTTCTTGTTGTTGCTGTTCATCCGGATGATGAGACACTCGGCGCAGGTGGTACATTGCTTAAACATAAAAGTTCAGGTGATTCAATTTCATGGATCATTTGTACAGATATAAAGGAATCTGATGGATTCAAAAAAAATGATATTGATAACAGGGAAAAAGAAATTCAACAGGTATCAGCATTGTATGATTTTAATCAGGTTTACAGGTTAGGACTTTCAACTACGAAGGTTGATCAATACTTTATGGATGAGCTGGTAGAAAAATTTTCGAAGATTTTTAATGAATTCAAACCTGAAATTGTTTATCTCCCATTTAAAGGTGATGTGCATAGTGACCATCGGAAAATATTTGATGCTGCATATAGCTGTACTAAATCATTTCGTTATCCTTTTATCAAACAGATTTTAATGATAGAAACCCTAAGTGAAACAGAATTTGCACCAGGTTTAAAAGAAGATAGTTTTACGCCGAATATTTTTGTTGATATAAGCATGTTTTTTCAGAGAAAAATTGAAATCATGAAAATTTTTAAAAGCGAAATGAAAGAACACCCCTTTCCGAGAAGTGAGAGGAATATTACTGCTCTTGCAACATTCAGGGGTGCTACCGCAGGCTGTGAGTATGCTGAATCATTTATGCTGTTAAAGGAAATAAAATGAAAAGATATGATCTAAAAGAGATACTTGTAAGTAGTCTGTCTACTATTAAAGAGGCGATGAAGAGACTGGATATAGCTGCTTCAAAAGTGATTTTTGTAATTGATGAGAATGAAAAATTTATCGGATCACTTTCTGATGGCGATATCCGTAGAGGGCTACTGTCAAATCTTTCACTTGAATCTTCAATTATGGATGCTTGTAATAAAAAATCTTATAGCATCCAAAAGAATTTTAATAAAGAAAAAACCATCAATGAAATGAAAAAACTCGATATTGTGTTTGCTCCGGTATTGAATGAGAATAATGAGATAATAAATATTTTCGCTCTGCCTGATAGCCATAAAGAGGTGATAAAGAAGTCAGGTATGAAATTAGATATCCCTGTTGTAATTATGGCGGGTGGAAAGGGGACACGCATGGCTCCTTTTACAAATGTGCTTCCTAAGCCTTTGATACCTATTGGAGAAAAAACAATACTGGAATTAATAATTGATGAATTTATTATATACGGCATTAATGATTACTATTTTACAATTAACTATCGTGGTGAAATTATCAAGGCATATTTCGACAGTATAGAAAAAGAGTATAATCTTAATTATGTATGGGAAAAAGATTTTTTAGGGACAGCCGGTTGTCTCACTCTGCTGGCAGATAAGATTAAATCCACTTTCATAGTATCTAATTGTGATATAATTGTAAAAGCTGATATTGCAGATGTATATAAATTTCATAAAGAGAATAACTCATCTCTAACACTTATTTCATCTATACAGCACCATACAATACCTTATGGTGTTGTCGAATTTGGAAATGGAGGTAAAGTAACCGCTATCAAAGAGAAACCGGTTTATTCCTTTCCGATAAACACCGGAGTTTATCTGCTGGAACCTGAATGTCTGAAATATATTCCTGAAAACGAAGTATTTCATATGACTCATCTTATAGAGAAACTTATGCAAGAGGGTAAAACAGTATCTACGTACCCGGTAAATGAAAGTGAGTATATAGACATCGGACAGTGGGAGGAGTACAGGCGGGCAGTAAGCCAAATGGGTATAGCTTTACAATGATAAGAGTAAAAATTTTTTATTTAATACTATGGTTATGTTTCGATAGGTTCATTCATTGTTAAAATAAAATTTAATATGGATTCATTTATAGTCTCTTAAAGTAACATCAATCAAATCGTATTATTTAGTTAGTGTTATGTATTAAGCAAATATAATGTGGATAGAAATGGAATCTTCATACTCTTCCACGGAACAGTCTGGAAAAAATTGCTAAGGAGTTTTTGTGAATATTCTAATAATCGGATATGGATCAATTGGTAAAAGACATGAAGAGGTGCTTATTTCTATTGATGCTAGTTATGTAATTCATCTTGTTACAAAGCAATCTTTGAAAGATAAAGTAACATTTACAAATCTATCTGATATTGATGATTTAAATTTTTATGACTATTTTATTATAGCCTCGGAGACATATAGACATCATGAACAACTGGTCTATATTAATTCTAAAATCACTGATAAAATAATATTCTGCGAAAAACCTCTTTTCGAAAATTATAAAAAAATAGATAAAATAAATAATAAAATATATTTAGGATACGTATTACGTTTCCATCCCTTATTACAAAAATTAAAAAATATGATAGCAAATGAAAAAACATTGATGACAAATATTCAGTGCGGTCAATATCTTCCTGGTTGGAGAAAGGATGTAGATTATAGAAATTCTTATAGTGCAAAAAAAGAAGAGGGCGGCGGTGTCCTGCTGGATTTAAGTCATGAAATAGATTATTGTCAATGGCTGTTTGGAAAAATGGTAGAAATAAAAAGCTATCAGGTCAAAATATCGGATCTTGAGATAAATTCGGATGATGCAGTTGTGGCAATTGGTAAATCTGATCAAGGCGTAATTATAAGCCTGTCAATTGATTATATAAGTAAAATCACTCATCGAAGAATGATTGTTGAAACTATTGACCATACTTATGAACTCGATTTTATAGCAAATATTTTAAAACAAAAGAATAAGCAGGGCGAGGAACAGCTTTTTAACTTAACAAGTTTTGAAAGAAATGAGATGTTTATCAGGATGCATTCATCAATATTGATTGATGGAGAAAATGCCTGCACACTTAAAGAGGGATTGGATGTTATGGAAACAATAGCCGTTATACAGGAGCAGAATTCATGAGTAATGTTTTGTGTACAATTTGTGCCAGAGGCGGTTCGAAGGGAGTAAAGAATAAAAATATTACACCTTTAAACGGGAAACCTCTTATAGCATATAGTATAGAACAGGCAAAGAAATCTGAATTATTTGACCATATAGTTATTAGTACCGATCATGACGGTATTGCAGAAATTGCAGTAGAATATGGTGGTGAGGTTTTTTTTAAAAGAAGTGCTGAGATGGCTAGTGATACTGCCGGTAAACTTGATGTTATACGTGATGCGTTTCTAAAAAGTGAAGAATTTTATTCTAAGCAATACGATTATTTAATTGATTTAGATGCTACTGCTCCTTTGCGAAGCGTGGAGGATATTAAAAATTCCTTCACACAGTTTTTAAAAAACAATAATGATAATTTGATTACTGCTATGCCAAGCAGAAGAAGCCCGTATTTCAATCTTGTTGAAGTTGATGCAGACGGAAGGGTGGGGCTTTCAAAAAAACTTAGTGATGGTGTAATCAGGAGACAGGATGCTCCAAAGAGTTATGATATGAATGCATCAATTTATATCTGGAAGCGGGACGTTATATTGAACAGTAACACAATTTTTATGAATAATACCGGTCTTTATGTTATGCCGGAGGAGAGATCAATTGATATTGATACCCCGCTGGATTTTGAATTTGTCGAATTTTTAATGAGTAAGAATCGTGATTTTTGAAATATTTAAAAAATATAAGTTTGATACCATTAGTGACAGGTTGGGACCTGATTGCCCGTTTACTCATTATAAACTTTATTATAAATCATCTATGCGTAAGGTTTGTAAAAAAAAGTTTAAATTTTTTGGTGAAAATTCTGAATTCAGGGCAGGTTCATACGCTGTTACCTGCTCTAAAATTTCTATAGGGAATAATGTTGTAATCAGGCCAAACACTATGCTTTTTGCTGATCCTCGCAGTGACTCAAAAGGCGTAATTATTATAGAGGATAATGTTTTGATCGGTTCCGGAGTACACATATATGTTGCAAATCATATGTTTCATCATGGTGGTCTCGATATTATTAAACAAGGCCATTATGAAGCGCAGGATGTAATTTTAAAACAGGGATGCTGGATCGGTGCAGGTGCAATTATATTACCGGGTGTCACAATTGGTAAAAATTCAGTAGTAGGTGCAGGCTGTATCGTTACAAAATCTGTTCCCGATAGAGTTGTTGTTGCCGGAAATCCGGCTAAAGTTATTAAAAAGTTAAAATAATGCAGGTGATAAAGTGCTGAAAAATCAAGTTGTTGTGGTTACAGGTGGTTGCGGTCTGATAGGGCAGGAATTTACAAAAGCGATTCTTGAAAATAATGGTACTGCGGTGATACTGGATATTAATGAAGAAACTGGAAGCAGAATTTGCGAATCTATATCTAATGAATTAAATTCTGATAAGTTGGATTTTATAAAATTAGATATAACACAAAAAGAATCTCTTGTGAATGTTATTGAAAAACTGGATAGTAAATATGGTAAAATAAATGCGCTAGTTAACAATGCTTACCCGAGAAATAAGAACTATGGGAAACATTTTTTTAATGTTCAATACTCAGATTTTTGTGAGAATATAAATCTTCATCTTGGCGGTTATTTTTTAACATCACAACAGTTTGCAGAATATTTTAAAAAACAGGGTTATGGAAATATAATAAATATTTCATCTATTTATGGTGTGATTGCGCCAAAATTTGAAATATATAAAGATACTGCAATGACTGTACCGGTTGAATATGCAGTTATAAAATCTGCTCTTATTCATCTTACAAAATATATGGCTCAGTATTTTAAAGGAATGAATATACGAGTTAATGCAATTAGTCCCGGCGGTATATTTGACAATCAGCCGGAATCATTCCTGCAAAATTATAGGGGAAAATGTGCTGAAAAAGGGATGCTGGATAAAAGTGATTTAAAAGGTACTCTTCTCTATTTATTGTCTGATATGAGTAAATATGTAAATGGTCAGAACATAGTTGTAGATGATGGTTTTACATTATAAAGTGTACAACATACAGATGACTTTTTGTAATGTCTAATTTTGATTATAAGTAACGGGGATATAATGAAATCAGATGCTTTTGGAAATGTATTTATGCAGGTTATTCATGCATGTAGAAATACTCTTGATGATTATGATCAAAGATATAATAGAATGAAACGAAAAAATAAAAGCTTATTGTTTTTATTCCGTCTTGGTGAATCTGGTTTGATTATATACTGTTTCCTGAAATCTTTCAGACCGTCAACTGTTGAGATATACCGTAACATTATACTTGATGATCATGCGTCGGGTGTTATTAAAAGAGCTTTGGAACGATCGGGGTATCTCAATGTTGACAAACAGAAAAAAACTGTTCACATATCAAAAATCAAAGCTCTGACCGGTTTTTTTAATCTCATCAAAAAAGTTTTAGTTTCTTATCGTTCAGCTAAACCTGATAATGTAGTTGAATTTGCCCGATGCGCTATGATTGCAAGATATGCAATGGATTACTATGGATTTTTAAAAAAGGAAAAAATAAGAAGTATTTTCATTGCTGATACGAATGATCATAAAAGGCTTGCTTTGGGCGTAATTGCTGATATTTTTGATATCCCGGTTTTTGTTTTTTCTGTTGTGAAATCAATTATTAGAGAAAAATCTCCATTTCCCGTTGATACTTATTTCTGCTGGACTAAAGAACAAAGCGAATACTTGAGTAATAATACACAAGCTAAGACGATCATAATGCATAGTAAAATTATAGCAGATATAAAGGTTCCGGTTAAGAAGGAAGCTTCAGTCGGTTTGCTTTTAAGTGCTAAATATGATGAAAAAAAAATCCGTGATTTTATCAATAAATTGAAGGGTGACTATGGTTTAGCTAGTATTCAAATAAGACCTCATCCAGGAAAAAACCATTTTAATATTAATTTTGAAAATGGATTTGTAAGAGATTGTAATGAGCCATTAAATCAATATCTTGAAAGCATAGATTGTGTTTTTGCACCTAATACAAACTCTATGATTGAGTCTTTGTTAAATGGAACTCCAGTTGTTTATGTCCACGACTTAGGAGAAGGATTATTTGATTTATTATCGCTTGTCTCCGGCAGACTGGTCATTCCTTTTGATGAAAAATTTTCTTTTCCTGATTCTATAAATTCATTTTATACTTCCGATGAAACAAAAACTGCCCTCAAAATTTTTTATAGCAGTTACATACAGATGAATAGTCCTGAAAAAGAAGCGATTTGTTCAATATTAAATTAAACCGGTTTTACAAGGATTAGAATGAATTTTATAGTCAAAAATATAATTAAACAGTTTTATTACAGATATCTGCTTCTGAAAAGCCGTATAAGTAAGCAGCCTGTTAAAATTAAAAGAAGATATATTCATCCGAAACTCGGCGTTGAAGGATTTTTTAATTCTGTAAAAGATCTTGATTATGTTGTTCTTAGGTGGTTTGAAAATCTTCCACATGTAGATAAAGGTGAGGATATTGATATTCTGGTAAGCGACGCTCATCTAGATAGAATTGACAAATTCCTGAAAGGTGCTAAAGGTTACGGTACTCCATGTGATATTTACACATGCGGCGGTCTTCCCGGAACTGATTTCAGAAGTGTTCCTTATTTCCCTGTTAAAATTGCTGAAAATATTTTAAAAAGCAGTATCATGCAGAACGGTCTTGTTAAAATTCCTGATAGTGAACATCATCTTTTGACTATGATGTATCATACTGTTTATCATAAAGGCTTCGAATCCGGCCTTGATTCATGTTTTAATAAACCCGCTGATATTAAAAAGCCCGATCATGATTACAGTGAAATACTTAAAGGTCTGGCTAAAAAAACAAAAATAAAACTTCCTGCAAAACTTACCATAGAAGCTCTTGATGATTTTTTATTCAAAAGGGGATGGAGACCGCAGAACGACACTTTAAAAAAATTATCGAGACGCAACTTATGGTTAGAAAAATGCTTTTTTTCTTCTGAATCCGATCTTGAACAGCACTGGAGCGGGTTTACCCTTTTTATTATCCGGGAAAAGGGGCTCCCTTTTCTGAGTGAAATAAAAAAATTATTATGGGATGAAGGTTTTGATATAATTTCTGAAAATGAAATACCTCTATATAAGCGCGAGTCTGCCGCGAATAATATCCGCGGCGGCAACTGGAACCGCGGTCCATGGCCTGCAAGCGGTGGCGGGCCTGCTTATATTATTGCTGTTTATGATCTTCATCCAATGGAAGTTGATATATTACTGGCCGAGAAACACCTTGGTATTGAAAATGCCAGAATATCCAAAACTAAAGTAAAAATTCGTGACCATGTAAATGGACTGTTTAAAAGAGGTGAGTGGTGCAATGTTCTTCATTCAGCTGATAATCCAGTTGAGGCGCTGGAGTATGCTTTACATCTGATTCCTGATAAAATTAAAGAGATTGATAAAAGGATACAGCAACTAAACAAAAGTTTTAAAACTCCTTATCCTGTTATAAAAAATCTCAGCCGTCATACAAGGCGGGCAAAGATTGAGATTGTTAATTATAAAGGGGGGGAGGCTATCTGTAAAACTTTTAAACCGGGAAGAGAACGTTTCCTTCAACGTGAAATTCTTGCTCGGGATCTTCAGGGTGATCTGAATTGCATATCTGAGATTTTAGAAACCGGAAAAAACTACATCATCCTGAAAAAATATAATGATATTCTTGCGGATATCAGTACATTCAGGCAGTTTAATAGAAGTAAAAAATATCTCCCTGTGAAGATCATAAAAGAGGCACGGAGAATAATCTCGCATTATAGAAATTCAGGTTATGAATTGATCGACTTTGCGCCGGGTAATTTTATCTTTGATAAAAGTGAGGGTTTGAAAGTCATCGACTTTGAGTTTATGCAGAAAGGACCTGTGAATTCCTCCAATCTTTATGGATGTTTTGCCTGGTATAATATTCCTGCTGATTTTGAGGGTGACAGGCCGCGCACAGGATCAGTGAAGAGTCCTTATTATAACAAATGGAGCGGTCAGACTGGTGTTCCGTTGATGCTCTGTGTTTATAATATACCGTCTATGATTCTTTATATCACGCAGGCTTGTGGTGTTGTTATTATTTCAGGATACAGATCCATATTATTTCTATTGAATATATTTAAGAAAAAATTAAAGAAGATGAAGGCCGTTTTGTCGGAATATCTTCATAATCTATAAACATAAAAGCGGTAAAATGAAAAAACCAGCAGTCAGTGTAGTAATTGCAACTTATAAGCGCCCCGAAATTCTCCATCGTGCATTAGACAGCGTGCTAAGTCAGGATTATACCGATTTTGAAATTGTCATTGTTGATGACAATGGCGCAGGAAGTGAAATGCAGATCGCTACAGAAAAAACACTTCGTGAAAAATATAACGATTCGCGAATAGTTTATGTTGTAAATAAAAAAGGTCTTGGCGGCGGCGGCGCGAGAAATGAAGGGATATTAAAAGCAAGAGGTGAGTTTGTCGCGTTTCTTGATGACGATGAAGACTGGCTCCCGGGGAAGCTTGCAAAGCAGGTAAAAGTAATAACTGAATCTTCATCAGACACCGCTGTAATCGATACCGGTTTTTTTACCATTGATGAAAACGATAAAAAAAAATATTATTCACCCGAGATGCAGGGTGACATTTTCAAACCTCTGCTTCTGAAAAAACTTCTCGGTAAACGTGCCCCCAAACTATCAACCATGCTCTGCCGAAAGAATGCTCTTGTCGATGCGGGTATGTTTGACCCTGAATTGCGGTCACGCCAGGATCTGGATCTATACATTAAGCTGGCAAAAAAATATAAGTTTGAGTCGATATTTGAGCCTCTTGCCAACAAACGGATAGACGCCGGGGAACGTATTTCAACCAATAAGGAATCAAAGCTGAAGGGACGGGAAATTCTTTATAGAAAACTTTATCCCGAACTTAAATCCTTCCCTCCTGCTCATGCTGATTATCTTTTAAGGCATGCGGTTTTATTATTGCGTACGGGAAACTATAGATCGGGTTTATTGAAACTTTTTAAGTCATTTCTGCTTATACTGTTAAATCCGGTTGTGATTGCTCTTCTTGTGAAAAAGAGTTTAAACAGATTATCGCGGTTTACGAAATGATTAGTACAATTGGCCATTCGACTCCGCTCAGGGAGTGTAATTTAACGCTGGCTGAGCGGAGTCGAAGCCTGAAGTCAGTACTATTTCAATCGTGAAATGCTATAGTAAATAAATAATAAATGTTTTAATATCTGAATATGCAGTACAGCATTATAAAAAAATATGTTAAGAGTTAAATGAATAATGAAAAAAATCTGTTTCATCGGCGCTCCTGGTGCGGGTAAAAGTACACTATATAACGCGCTGATTAACGGTGTAGGGCAGAGAGAGTGGTTAACCTCTATTGAGGCGAAACTTGCCGTTGGTAAGTTGAACCCCGGTTCAATGGATTCTGATATTAAACAAAGACTGCTGCGTCTAATTTTTCTGCGCGGGGTTTTTTTCAGAGAGAAGTATTCTGTAATATCCGACTATATTTTAAAAAAAATTATTTATGAAAGTTTTGATTCGATGCGACTGGTTTATGAGCCTCTTTTCGATATGGCGTATAAAGGGCTTGATAGTGAAGTGAAAGATCCGGTTTCCCGTATGCTTGTTTCAGCATTTTTTATTAAACTCGCGAAAGATGAGATGCTTCTCAATTATTATAATCCTGATAAAACTGTTGTATTTGATGATTCCATGTGGCAGAGTATCCGTGGAGTAAAAAAATATTTTAATTCAATTACCGATAAAGAATTTATTTCGAGGATGCCGCATCCTGATGCGGTTGTTCATTTTTTTACCTCTGCTGAAAGAATTTTTGCGCAGATAAAAAAACGAAGAAGTGATGGTAAATTGAATACCAGTCATTATTCGCTTAGTGATGATGAGCTTTATGAATCGATAAAAAACGATCTTGAGAACTCCCGTTTTAAAACGGAATTATTTGAACGCGCCGGGATAAGGATTCTGAAAATAAACACCGCTTCAGAAATTCATGAAAACCTTATTCTGGTTAATGATTTTATTAATCAGCAGGTATAATAAATTCATCATTATTAAAATGCCTGTTAAATTTGATGATTAGATTTTGATACAGATTTGTAAATGGAAGAGTAGAATGAAAATACTTCTTGTTAAACGTGAAATATACAGTCAGGCCGGAGGTGCAGAGCGTGTTTTTATCGAGCTGTCCAACGAAATGCGTAAACGGGGCCATGATGTTAGTGTAATGTGTGCGCAGAAACATATTTATGAAAATGAAAAACCTTTTTATCCACTGGACTCATCTATAGTCATTCATAATGTTTATCCCTTATTGAAGAGCAGAACCAGTGATGAGAGTGACAATTCCGCTGTAAAGATTAATAATGTAGTTGAACAGTCTTTTCTGAATTCCTTGATAAAAAATCTGAAGATGCAGGTTAAAATATTAATCTCGGGAAATATCCGCATCCTGGGGAGAGATATTTATTACTATGTAACAAAACTGACTTTTACTGATAAAATTATCTGGCATCTGGTTTTCAATGATCAGGTGGCCAGGCTAAAGCGAGCTATTCTTCCATTGAAGCCCGATGTTGTAATATCGTTTCTTCCGAATTCTTTTGTTATAGTATCGCAGGCGCTGAAGGGGACTGATATTAAACTGGTAGTGGCAAACAGGAATGATCCCGATGATGATTTTAGAAAGAGTAAATATTTCCCCAGTAATTATGATATATCTCTGAGGTACCGTGCGGTCGAAACTTCAGCTTTAAATCTTGTACAGATGGATGCATTTAAAGAATTCTTCCCGGAGAGCGTGAAAAAGAAGACCTTTGTAATTCCCAATGCTGTTCATACTTCTGATAACATAGGAATAAAAACTGCCGGCTCCGCTAAAAAAGGTATTATAATCTCAGTAGGCAGATTAACGGAAATCAAAAATCACGAACTGCTTATTAAGGCTTTTCATCTTATTAAAAATAAATACCCCGAATGGGAGATCCGAATATTCGGTTCCGGACGTCTGGAAAAATATCTTCTTAGACTGATAAAAAAACTCGGTTTATCCGGCAGTGTCCATCTTAAAGGCTCAACTAAAGAGATAATCGGTGAATATAGAGATGCTGATATACTGGCCTTTCCGTCTACCTACGAAGGATTTTCAAATGCCCTTGCTGAAGCAATGGCTTCCGGTCTTCCATCGCTGGTGCTGAAAGATTGTGTCAGCAACAGGGAACTTGTAGCAGGTGGTTCCGCTGGTCTTATTGCGGAAAATGATCCATTCGATTTTTCTGAAAAGCTTGAATTTCTTATTCAGAATCCGGAGAAAAGACTTGAGTACGGTTTAAATGCCATTGACTTTGTGAAAAGGTTTAATCCTGAAAAGATATATGATTTATGGGAAGGTCTTTTAATAGATGCTGCATCCGGTAATATAGTCAAAAATATCTGAGCAATAAAATTAAACCCCATATGTTCAAGAGAAAAGCTTGATTTTATTAACATCGGCTGAAAAATGACTGTCAGCTGCTAATCGATTTTACAATCATGAGGCTAAGTGAGTTTTGATGGCTATTCCAAATATCTATTATATCGTCCGGAACGATAAATCAAATAAGAATGATATAGGATTCTTTAAAAAGTTTTACGGTCAGATATCTGTATTCAGAAAGACCGGTAATGTATTCTTTATATACTTTCATGGTAAAGATATCATTACTGAAATTTTTAATTTTAACACAGAAGAAGAACCTGAAATAATAATTACAAAGAGCTACAAATCAAAGTTTAAAGCTCACTTTTGTTTTTATTCTGTGATAGCCGGTGAAATAATAAAAACAGGTATTGATGTATTTTATTTCAGATATAAAATTTCTGAACCGCTGTTTCTGATGTTTCTCTCTAAATTAAAAAGAAATTTCCCCTCTATACGTATATTCAGTGAGTTCCCTACTTTTCCATATGATAAAAACTGGAAACAGGAGAGCCCTTTAAAGAAAGTACTTCTCCCTGTTGACAGATTTTTCAGAAAATATCTGAAACGATATATCGATTTTGCAGTGACATATTATGATGCAGATATGATTTTCGGGATAAAGACTTTAAGGATAAGTAATGCCGTTGATGTTCATGCTATCCCATTAAAGAGAGAAAATAAAAAAACGGATGAATTTATACTTATAGGCGTTGCCGGCCTTGGATTCTGGCACGGTTATGACAGAGTTATAAAAGGAATATACGAATATAATAAAAACAATCCGGTGATTAAAGCTTTTTTTTATATAGTGGGTGACGGAAAAGAGAAGGCAAAACTTAAGGAGTTGTCAAAGACTTTTAGTTTAGAGGAACATGTAATATTTTTCGGTCCATTAACCGGTGAAAAACTTGATGAACTTTTTGATCAGTCACACATTGCTGTGAATACAATCGGGTGGCATAGAATGGGGGTAACAGGTAATGATACTCTCAAAGCCCGGGAGTATTGTGCCAGAGGTATTCCGTTTATTACTTCGGGTCATGATGTCGATTTTTGGGACGATTTTAAATATAAAATTGCTGTTGAAGAGGACGAAAGTCCTGTCGATATTTCCATGGTTATCGATTTTTATCATGGTATATCCGGAGCCGATTATTCAAATGAGATGAGAGAGCTGGCATATAAGAAAATGTCATGGGATTTTCAGCTGAGTAAGGTTATTTCTAAGTTCAACGGGAATTAATCCCTGCTGTATTTTTGTGATTTGTAATTTTAAAAACATGAAGAAAGTGATGTCGGCAGAATTTTTATCATTCTGAAAATTGTATAAAGGGCAGGCATAATAACTCAAAATTTACAGGGTCAAAGGGGCGGTAGCCCCTTTATAAGCCCCGCAGGGCTCCCTGCAGTCCCGGAAACGGAGTTTTTTGGGCCGCCCTAAAATGAAATTTAATAATTGAGGTATAATATAATGGTTAAGATAGGATATACAACCGGTGTTTTTGATCTTTTTCATATTGGTCATCTGAATATTCTCCGTAATGCAAAGCTTGAGTGTGATTATCTGATTGTAGGCATTACAACGGATGAGCTATCAGAAATGGAAAAAGGGAAGAGACCAATTATTCCTTTAACCGAAAGGATGGCTATTGTTGAAAGTGTTAAGTATGTTGATATGGTTGTGCCTCAGACCAATTATAATAAGTTTGAAGCCTGGAATAATTTAAAGTTTAATATAATGTTTGTAGGTGATGATTGGAAAGGGACAGATAAGTGGAATAAAATTGAAGATGATTTTTCTAAACTTGGAGTTTCTATTCATTACTTCCCGTATACCAAGCAGACATCGAGCACAAAACTTAGAGCAATTCTTGAAAAAATGTATAATGAATAAGGAAGCTGATGATGAAAAAAGTCTTTTCCTTTATATTTAGCAATATTTTCACGCTATCTATAGTAGTATTATCATATATAATTCCGAAAAAAAAAGGATTACTGCTTTTCAGTACAACAGATGGTCTTTATTTTAAAGATAATTCTAAATATTTATACATGCATATTCTGGAAAACAATAAAGAATTTTCACCTGTATGGGCAACAAAGAGCAGGGATTTATATTCATCATTAAATGATGCCGGGCTTCCTGCAGTTTATATATATTCGTTAAAACACTTTGTAATGGTTTTAAGAGCACATGTAATAATTACAGATGATACCGGTAATCCGATTTTTCTTGATACTCTGGTATGGTTTCCGGGCCGGTTTAATTGTCTGCTTACATGGCATGGTACAGGATTTAAAAATATCGGGCTGATGGATGACAAGTATTCAAGACAAAGTTATTCATTCAGGAAAATATTATTCTATATGAGGGAGAAAATATATAGAAAGTATTTTTTTGTTATTGCCACAAGTGTTAAAGATAGAGAAAGAAAAGTGTTATGTTTCAGGAATAATAATGTTTTTGTAACCGGGGCACCCAGGAATGATCTTTTTTTTAACAGCGGAATATCTGGATCATTTAAGAAAAAATTTAATCTGGATCAATACAGTAAGATTATACTTTATGCTCCTACATTTCGTGAAAATAATCATTTTACTCCGTTCTCAATGAATTTTTTTGGAGAATTACAGAATTATCTTGAAAAGACGAATTCAATTTTTGTTGTAAAAAAACATAAATATGACAAAGCTCTTCAGATTCCCTCCGGTTTTAATAATATAATTGATATGTCCGATCAGTCTCTTGATGTACAGGAACTTCTCTCTGTTTCTGATATTCTCATCTCTGATTACAGCGGTATAGTAAGTGATTATGTATTAACGGAACGGCCTATTATATTTTATATTTATGATTATGATGAGTATCTTAAAAGCTGCCGTACTTTTACATACAATCTGAAAGAGACACTCCCCGGGCCTTTTGTAACACATGAAGAATATTTGTTGAAATATATCTCAAATACTGAATGGTTTACTGATCCTCAATATCAGAAAAAATTTCAGGATTTTAGAAATACTTTTCAGAAGTATTCAGATGGAGCGTCAAGCCGCCGGGTTGTTGATATGCTTTCCCAATGGTATAATACCGGGAATATAGAGAATTGATTTGCCGTCATCGGTATTAATAAATTTGAATTAAAATAGAATGAAAAAATTAATTAAATCAAAAAATAATAAAACCAGGGTATTCTTTAACACCATTTTTGTTGTGGCTGAAACTGTTGTGGATAAGGGTATATTCTTTGTCATCAACATTCTGCTTGCAAGGTATTTTGCTCCTGAACTCTTTGGTGAATATACTACAGCTCTCGGGTATGCTACTTTTTTTTCCATGTTCTGCGATATAGGGATTAAAGGGACTATAATAAGGTCAATCCGTAAGGATAGTGCCCATGAAAAAGAACATGTTACTAATGCACTGATAATAAAGACTTCTCTTGTTGTTTTATCATATTCTGCACTTGCGCTATCTCTATTTTTTGTCAATTTCAACATTAATACTATATATCTTATTCTTATTTTCGGAATAGTGCGAATAGGAGATGAATATAGAAAAGTTTTTTATGCAATAATAAATGCACATGAGAAATTTCTCTGGTCATCAATTTCAAATACAATATTTGCCTTATCATTTTTAATTGTTACTATTCTGGTTATCTTCTTTCATGGCACCTATTTCCATGTAGCCTGGTCGCGGTTTGCTGTGGTTATAATTTTAGTCTCTCTTCTGGCTGTTAATATATTAAGAAGGACTACACTGAAATTTTCTTATGAAAAATTTAAAGAGTTTTTGCCTCAGATGTTTTATTTCGGCTTAGGTACGTTTTTCTCTAACTCGTTTAAAACAGTTAACGTCGTTATTATTTCAATGATGCTTGGAACGCTTTATACAGGATATTTCAATAATGCTTTTATGTTTTTTGTGTCACTATTTTTTATTCCCGGGAATATTTCACGCGTACTGATGCCTCATCTTATGAAGGAATCGGTTAAAGATAATAAAAAGAAATTTCAGTTTACTTATGATTTCTATACAAGATTTTATTCAATACTATCATTCTATCTCTGCATTTTTTTCTTTCTGTTCGCTAAAGATATCATTTTACTTTTTTACGGCGAAAAATACTTACCGGCAGTACCTATCTTGCGGATACTGGCATTCGGTTTACCGCCTCTTTTCAGCGTAAATAATCTAATGCTTACACTTCTGGATAAGCAGAAGCAGAGTACGGTAATCAGGGGTATAACATTTATAATAAATATAGTTTCAAATTTTACACTGGTTTATTTTTTTAAAGCCGAGGGTGCAGCAGTTGCAGTTATTATTACATATCTTACAATGAATTCAATGAGCGCATCGTATCTGGTAAAGAATGATTATATACACTTCAATAACATCTGGCCTGTGCTGATAAAGATTATTGGTATAGCGGGTACAACATGCATTGTTTATTTCCTTCTACTGAAGAATTATAATTTCTTTATTTCATTTCCGGCGGTTTCTATTATATATGCAATACTGGTTCTTATAATTATAGCAAATAAGGATGATGTGAGAATAGTCAAAGAGATACTGGGGAAAAAATAGAATTTCTTTAATATATTCTTCTGATGTTCAATCTCAAAATAAGCAGAGTCACTCAAATTAACGTAAATTTTTTACAGTCAACTACACTTTTCTATAGCAGTTAACAATTAAACATGTATTACCCTTCTGTTTCGGGAGCGTTATATTCGCTGGCTGAGCGGAGCCGAAGCTCATATCATTCGTAAATTTTGATAGTAAATATCCTGCTCTGTCATTTAACATATAAATTCAACTCAAACTCCCGAAATATATAAAACTTGACGATAATTAAAATAAACATTAGAGATTACTCCATGAAAATTATTAATAATTCCTAAACATGTGTTTAAGTGTAAAATATAAAAATTATATCCCCGCCGCCTTCGGCGGTGGGGATATTAGAGCTTTTTCTAATTCTAAAAAGTTAAGGAATAAATACTCCATGAAAATACCATTCCATAAAGCTGAACTGAGCAATGAAGAGATTGAAGCAGCGTCTGAGGTCATCAGAAGCGGCTGGCTGACCATGGGTGAAAAAACCTTCGAGTTTGAGCGTAATTTTTCAGCTTATACAGGCGCACTGCATACAATTGCAGTTAACTCATGCACTGCCGCACTTCATCTGGCACTTAAAGCTGCTGATATTAAAGCAGGAGATGAAGTTCTTATCCCCGCGATGACGTTCATTGCCACATGGGAGGTCATCACATACTGCGGTGCAGTTCCGGTTCTTTGTGATGTTCTTAAAGATAGTTTCCTTATAGATTCATCTGAAATAGAAAAAAAGATTACTGCGAAGACAAAGGCTGTAATTCCGGTGCACTACGGCGGTGAGTCCTGTGATATGGATTCGATTATGGCAATTGCCCGGAAGCATAAACTTATTGTAATTGAAGATGCTGCACATGCTCTCCCGACTATGTACAAAGATGGAATGATAGGAACAATCGGGGACATTACCTGTTTCAGTTTTTATGCTACTAAAACTCTCACTACCGGTGAAGGTGGGATGATCACAACCTCAAACAGTGAGTGGGCTGACAGAATGCGCAGATTGCGTCTTCACGGAATTACTAAGGATGCATGGAACCGGTATTCCGATAAAGGTTCATGGGAGTACGATGTCTCCGAGGCCGGATACAAGTATAATATTACAGATATAGCATCAGCCATTGGTATTGAGCAGCTTAAAAAAAGTGATGAATTGAATCTTCGACGAAGAGCAATCGCATTAAAATATAATAAGGCATTTAGTGAATCAAAACTCCTCAATCTCTGGCAGGTGAGAGATCATGATGAGTGCTCATGGCATCTCTATCCTGTAAGACTTAAATCAGATGCACTTATAATTAACCGGAATGAGTTTATTATTGAATTAAAAAATCGGGGTATAGGGACAAGCGTACATTATATTCCCATGTACAGATTTTCAGTATTTAAAGATTCAGGATATACTGAAAAAGATTTTCCAGGTTGTGAGGATATTTTTTCACGGGTAGTTTCTCTGCCGATTTATCCAGGTATGAATGATGAAGAGATTGATTATGTTATTGAGAATGTGGCGGAAGTACTGGAATTGAATAAAAGGTAAACTGAACTCCCGCCCCTATCCGCCCGATCTGGCACCTTTCGTCGAGTGCATTTCCGGCGTCCTGCCGTCACTCGACACTAGAACATCATGTTCGTCGCCCATGGTGAGAAGGTGAAAGTGGAAACGGAATTTTTACAGTTTTCTCTCCACCTTCTTACCAAGGGGGAGATGGCCAGCGGCCAGAGGGGGCGGGCCTAGCCTGAAGTTTTAATAGTGATGGTATTATGAAAAAATTAAATAGTATTCTTATAGTCGGCGCAGGTGAGGCCGGTGCGGCTCTTGCTTCAGATTTGAGGCAGAGGGGGCTTGGTAATGCAATTGCCGGTTTTATAGATGATGATACATCGAAGATCGGAGGATATGTTGCAGATGTAAAAGTGTACGGGCCTTCAGTCGCAATTGGAGAAATCTGCGGAGAATTGAATATCTCCGACGTAATGATCTCCATACCTTCGGCATCGTCTGCTTTTATAAATGGAATAGTATCATCAGTTCTTGCCTATGACAGAAATATAAATCTTTCGTTTGTCCCATCTGCGGAGAAATTTTTTGATTCTGTTCCTATCTTTCCGTCATTGCGTGAGTTCTCATATTCGGAGCTTCTTGATCGGGATGAGTTTTCCATTGAACTTAATTTGATGGAAAAATATTTTTCGGGTAAAAGTGTTTTAATTACCGGAGCAGGGGGAAGTATAGGTTCGGAGATCTGCAGACAGCTTCTGAAATTTAATGTTGGTAAGATTATAGCAATAGGGCGAGGTGAAAACTCTATATACAATCTCAAAAAAGAGATGGATGATTTTATCCGGATGATGAAAATTCCCGGACCTGAAGTTGTTTATCGTATAATAGATGTAAAAGATTACCGGCTCCTCGATCGGGTATTTAATGAACAGAAACCTGATATTGTTTTTCACGCGGCTGCGCACAAACATGTTCCAATAATGGAATCAAATGAAATCGAAGCTCTGCAGAATAATATAACAGGCACAAACAATATTCTTGATCTCTCTGTTAAACATAACGTGCAGAAGTTTCTTCTCATCTCAACCGATAAAGCAGTACGGCCTACTAATGTAATGGGGGCTACTAAACGGATTGCGGAAATTCTTACATCATACTATAAACATAATGCCGGTCTTAACTCTACAGCCGTGAGGTTCGGGAATGTTCTCGGGAGCAGGGGATCTGTAATACCTCTGTTCCGGGATCAGATAGAAAGGGGAGGGCCGGTTACTGTAACCCATCCCGATATTACCCGTTATTTTATGAGTATCCCAGAAGCATCACTTCTGGTAATCAACTCAGCGGCAATTTCAAACGGCGGAGAGATATATGTTCTCGATATGGGGGAACAGTTTAAAATTTCAGATATTGCCGAGAGGATGATTGAAATTTACGGCTATACTCCGGGAAGAGATATAAAGATTGAGTACACCGGTCTCCGTCCGGGGGAGAAGCTTTACGAGGAACTTTTCTACAATAAAGGGGAGATGATACAGACTGGAAATAACAAAATACTACTTCTTAAAAATGACAGCAATGTATTGTCAAAGGATGATTTTGATTTACTGATTGAATCAGTGAAAGAGAAAGTTCCATACATGGATGGTCAGGAGGTTAGGGAATTTATAAAGCGATTTGTTCCGGAGTATACTTATGGTGTTTGAACCGGTGTAGATAGAATTAAATTTTTAGTATTTTAAATTCCCGGCCCTCCCCATCCGCCCTGAAGGGCACCTTCCCCTTGGTGAGAAGGGGAAGGAATAAAAGTAATTTTAAAAGTTTTCTTTCCACCTTTTCACCAAGGGGGAGATGTCGCATTGCGACAGAGGGGGAGGCTTAAAAATTCCTCACCAGTCTCCTGACGCGCCGCCTCCGCCGAAATCTCCACCTCCGCCGCTGTATGAATCGCTGCCTGATGAGCTGCTGTAGCTGTCTGAAGATGATGATGAATAGCTTGAAGTGTATCCCGAAGAACCGGAGCTTGAACCTGTCGGTGCGAATTTCATCATTACTGCAATGAATGCAAACGGGAGCATCGAAAATCCCCCGAAGATTGCAGATTCGGAGAGTGATCCCGCACCCATCATGTAGAGCCCGATCGTAAAAGGAATGTATGTTAATACAATAGACAAGAGTGTCTGTCCCATACCCAGCAGAATTATGAACAGTAATATACTCGCAATTATAAAACCTGTCCCTATATTAAATCCCGTATCATCAGTCACCGACGTGGATGATGTACCTGTAGTTTCGGATGACAGAGACGGGATATCTCCTCCGTTGATATATGTAATGAGCGAATCGATTGAAGCATCAATCCCTTTATAAAAATCACCTTTACGGAATTCAGGCGCCATCATGTAATCTATGATTCTTCCCGCGCGGAGATCCGTTATAATATGTTCCAGTCCATAACCAACCTCTATCCGCATCTTACGGTCATTTTTTGCTATGATAATTATAATCCCGTCATCCTCTTTATCGCGTCCGATCTTCCAGTTCTCTGCGAGCTTAATCCCGTAATCTTCAATTGTAAGAGGTGAAGTTGTGGGGATTATACATACAGCAATCTGACTCCCTTTTGTTTTCTGGAAGCTTATCAGTTTAGCTGAAAGTATTTTTATCTGTTCCGGATTAAGTATACCTGCACTGTCAACTACCGGTCCGGTGAGGATTGGAAATGCCGGTTCAGAGGCATAAGAAAAAACTGCTGATAAGAGAATGGTTATCGCAAAAAATATTTTTTTCATAAACTTATCTCCACGGGAACTATTTTTCAGTAACAATGCGGTCTGTAAGTTCGTTTTTATCATCGGCTGATCGCGGAAAATGTTTTTCAAGTTCTCTGCCGATCTCTCTTATTGCCGAGGACAATGCTTCCCCCCCTTTTCCGGTGGCGATACCTTTCCCGACTAATGCTGCGTACCGGTCCAGCGTATCCTGATTTATTTTAGTATAAATTCCGTTGTCAGCGAGTATCCGGACTCTTTTTTCAAATATTGACAGCATAAATAGTACACCCGTGGCATCTTTAGTTTTATCAAGACCATGCTCGTGAAATCCGCGCAATGCTCTTTCTTTAACTTCAGCATCCATTCTCTTTATAGAGATAATAAATCTTTTTATAGCTGGAAACTTCCTGAATATCATCTTCAGCGGGAAGTGAAGTATAATGGTCAAAGATACAAAAACCAATAATCCGGTTATAAATCTTGTCCCATCCGGTATCTCTGTGAACCAGCTCATAGACGGAATCAATTTTCTAAGCAGGAACTCCGAGTATGAAAAAAAAAGTTCCGCGGGATAGAACGAAATAATAGCCGCAAAAGTTATTCCTGCAATGATATCCGCATCTCTGTATCTGTCACTCTGTTCAACCACAATTGTGACAATCTCTCCCGATGTACGGGACTCAGCTTCTTTTATTGAAGCTTCAATAGCTCTCTTTTCATCTTCTGTAAAAAATGTTTCTGATTTTTTTTTCATTACCATCCTCCTGAACTTCCTCCACCACCGAAACTTCCCCCTCCGCCCGAAAATCCGCCGCCGCCGAAGCTTGAACTTCGACCTGAACCACCGCCGGATGATCCGCCGCCTATGGGTATATATGGTAGCACCAGTGCGGCGACAAAACCTATACAGGCGAATATGAGAATTTCAATTAATCCCATCGGGGAAAAACCGAAATAAATAAGGGTGGGTAAACTTAAAGCTCCGATACCGCCGCTTAATAATTTCGAAAATTTTGAAACTATGATTATTACTATATAAAGTATTATAAATATGAAAAAGATATATTCTCCGATCGGGGAATCCTGGCTTGTAGAATCTGTGGAGATTGAGTCATTTTTAAACTCGCCGCGGCAGGCATCGATGATTGAACCTGTTCCGTTAATAAATCCCCCATCGAAATCACCAGCTTTAAATCTAGGTCTTATTACATTGTCAAGAATACGTCCCGAGAGAAGGTCAGTCAGAACACCTTCAAGTCCCCGGCCCACTTCAATCCTCATCCGCCTGTCATTTTTTGAAGCAAATAGTATAACTCCGTTATCTTTTTTGGCCTGTCCGATCTTCCATTTCTCTGCCACACGGATGGTGAAGTCTTCCATGGCATCACCTTCGAGTGAATCCACTGTAAGTATAACTACCTGTGTCGAATCTGACAACTCGAAAGATTTAAGTCTCTCCTCAAGAAGAGACTCCGCTTCGGGAGATATCATATTGCCATAATCATTTACATGTCCCTGCAATACCGGTACTTCAAGAGCATAGCTCCTTTGTACCGGTATCAGAAGTACAGCTGCAAAAATTATCAGTAAAAAGTTTTTCACTGGAAATTAACCTTTGGTGCAGTCGCCGCTCCCTCCTGAGATTTAAATGGTTCTTTTCTGTCAAGATGAAGAAGCATACTGTTTGTTATGCTGTTTGGAAACATCCTTATAGATGTGTTGAATTTCTGAACGGCCTGATTGTATCTTACACGAGCTACGTTGATTCTATTTTCAGTACCCTCAAGCTGATGCTGGAGATCTGTGAAATTCTGATTTGCTTTAAGGTCGGGATATTTTTCAACAACCACCATAAGTTTCGACAGAGCTGATGACAGGTCTCCCTGAACGCTCTGGAATTTCTGGAACGCAGCCGGATCGTTCAGAACATCTTTCGTTACCTGAAATGAACCGACTTTCGATCTCGCTTCGGTTACAGCAGTAAGAGTATCCTTTTCATGAGCTGCATATCCTTTCACAACTTCAACAAGATTCGGGATCAGATCCATCCGTCTCTGATACGAAGCTTCAACATCACCCCACGCTGCAAAAACCTCCTCTTCATTCGCCTGCATGGTGTTATATCCGCAGGAAGTTAAACTGAGAATTGCCGCTGCGATTAGTATTACGAGTCTTTTCATTTTTGTTTTCTCCTGTATGTTTTAAAATTGTATTGATTATTATTTACTCTCCACCTTTTCACCAAGGGGGAGATGTCGCTTGCGACAGAGGGGGCGGGGCGGAGAGATTTTTTATTATATTAAAAAATTAGACTTAAAAAACACAAAGGCCCGCCCGCCCCATCCGCCCTGTCGGGCACCTTCCCCATGGTGAGATGGGGAAGGGTATTTCACTCATCCTCCGGCACACGTGAGAACATGTGTGCCATCCGTTTGATACTACTCATATTCCCGCTGTTAAGTGCGCCGTTTGTCAGTTTCCATTTCCAGTTATTCTCTGTTGTGCCCGGTGTATTCATTCTGAATTCGCTGTTGTATCCTAGAATATCCTGCACGGGAATTATCACAAGATCAGCCAGCGTTGCCATTGCTTCGCGGATGATCCGCATGTGGAAATTACTCCAGTCGTTCATTCCCAGATAATCGAGTATATATTTTCTGTCATCTTCGTTCATTGATTGATTGTAGAACCATCCGTTTGCCGTGTCGTTGTCGTGTGTCCCTGTGTAGACTATACAGTGCCTGTTTGTAATGTTATGTGTTAGGTATTCATTTTTATTATTCTGATCAAATGCAAAAAGTAGAATTTTCATACCTGGAAGACTAAGGCCGTCACGGAGTTTTTTTACAGCTGGAGTTATTACTCCAAGATCCTCTGCGATTATCGGGAGTTCACCTATATCGATTATAAGACGATCGAAGAGAATTTTACCCGGTCCATCAATCCACTCTCCGTCAACTGCAGTCTCCTCGCCGTATTTTACTGACCAGAATGATTCGAATCCCCTGAAATGATCAATCCTGACTGAATCTGTAAGTTTAAGTGTATGTCTTACACGTTTCAGCCACCACTGATATGTCTCTTCATTGAGATCTTTCTGCACTGCATCTTTATCTTTATGCCATCTGTATACGGGATTCCCCCATAGCTGGCCTGTTTCACAGAAGTAATCCGGTGGTACACCTGCTATAAATGCCGGTTTCATTGAATCGTAATCAATCTCGATAATATTCTGCGCAACCCACGAATCGGCGCTGTCCATTGACATGTATATTGGTATGTCGCCGATGATTTGTATTTTTTTTGTTCTGGCGTATTCTCTCATCTCATTCCATTGCAAAAAGAATATAAACTGAGCGAATTTTATAAATTTTATTTCATCTTCAAGTTCTTCTGCTGCTTCGGAGATTGCAGAAGCATCTCTCAGCGCGAGTTTTTTGTCCCAGTCAAGCCAGCTGAATGTCCCGGTTTTTTTTGATATTGCCCTGTATAGAGCATAATCATTGAGCCAGTTTTCTCCGTTCTCCAGGCAGAAAAGATTGAACTCATCTTTTACACCGGAGGTTCCGTGTTTCCAGAAGTTTATCTCAGCCGCTTTCAGGAAGCTTAAAATGTATTCTTCCGCAGATTTAAAATCCGCGAAAGATTTATCTTCAGATGCCGGAGCCGGATATTGATCCACGAACCACTGCTTATTTCTGATCCGGTCACTGCTGATGAAAAGTTCATTACCGGCAAAGGCCGATAATGACGAGTATGGCGAGAAGCACATGGAATCGGAAACAGGCCCTGTGGGGAGGATCTGCCAGTATGTTACACCGTTCTCCGCAAGAAGGTCGATAAACTCAAAGGCCTCATCACCGATTGTACCTGTTCCGTATCTGCCGGGTAAACTTGTTATATGGAGTAGAACTCCGCATGATCGCATCAGTTCCATCAGTTCCCCTGGCTCTTCATCTGGTTTAAGATATTTTTAAGACTCTCCAGCTCATCACCATAGCCCTTCCAGTTCCCTGCACGCATATACTCCTCAGCTTTGGAGAAGTGGAATGATGCACGCTCTGCCATCGATTTGAGACTCATACCTTTTGTGTCGCTCTTCTCTGCTGCGGTAGTGAATCCGCCTCCGAAGAAAAGTTTTTCAAGGGCTGAAGGGAGATCGTTCTCCATGACTATTTTATCAGCGAATGATACTATAACCTTTTTAAGCTCGGGCATTTCACTCGTCTCAGCTTTCAGGTAGAGAGGTTCGATGTATATGATAGATTCTTTAACCGGAATTGCCAGCATGTTTCCGCGGATAACACTGGACCCTTTCTGGCTCCATAGTGTAAGCTGCTTGGAAATTTCCGGGTCCTGATTAATTCTGGCTTCGATCTGCATCGGACCGTAATTGAGCTTATCCTTCGGGAGCTGATAGAGCTGCAGTCTTCCGTATTCAGGCATGTCGCATTTTGCAGTAAGAAATGAGGTCATATTGTTCTTTTTATATGGGGTGAAAGGGAGTATAAGTATAAACTCGCTTCGCTTCTCATTCGGTAGGGTTGTAACAAGGTAGTAGCTGTGTACAAACTCCTCTGCTTCTCCGTATATCTGCGTAGGTATTGCCCAGGCGTCCTCATTGTTATAGAAGACATTGGGATTTGTCATATGATATTTAAGAAGCATGCTGCTCTGGATGTTGAATATTGTTTCAGGGTATCTGATGTGTGATTTGAGTCCTTCAGGGACATCTTTCAGCTCTTTGAAGAGGGCAGGAAAAATTTTAGCATACGCTTTGATGATAGGATCGGAGCTGTCAGATATGTAGCAGCTGATCTTTCCGTTATAGGCATCGATGATTATTTTTACAGAGTTCCTGATGTAGTTCAGATTTTTCCCACCGACATTAATTGGTGTAGAATAGGGGAACTGGTCGGACTGAGTGTATGCGTCAATAATCCAGTAAAGCTTTCCGTCAGAGATTACCAGATAGGGATCATCGTCCAGATCAAGGAACGGAACAAATGTCTGAGCTATCTCTACAATATTTCTTTTAAATAGTATGCGGCTGTCATTACTGATGTTTCCCGATATTAGAAGGTTTATATCTCCGAATGCAACTGAAGCCATAAATCTTTTGAAGAATGAATCGAGTTTGATTCCACCTGTGCCGCTGTATGTTGTGTATTTATTCTCATCTCCCGACGGGTAGTCAAACTCTCCAGGCTGAATTGAAGTGTTTGTAATCGCATATGAGTTGTTGTGTTCACCGTAGTAGACTTCCGGCCTGTCAACTTTTATGCCGGTATCGGTCTTAGTGGGGATATCCTGCATCAGAAATACGGGTAATCCCTCTGATGATATTCTGTCTACTCTGCTCATTACGGCACCGTAGCCATGTGTGTATATCAGGTGTTTGTTCTGCCAGGTCTGGCTGTTTCCTCCAAGTCCATCAATGGACAACTCTCTGGCTGAAAGATTAACTGCTATTTTTTTACCATCAAGAGTGTAGCGGTCAACATCGACATCGTTGAAAAAATAGTACTGTTTAAGTTCCTGGAGCTGCTTGTATGTCTGTTTAAGCGGCCGCCAGTCCCAGAGTCTTACGCTCTCCATTGTGTCTTTGTTATCTGTAAGATCCTTATAACTCAGTTCTCTTTTGTTTTCGAATGGGATCTCTTCAACTTTATTTATACCGTAAGCAAGCCTTGTAAAGTCGATATTGTTCTGTATGTACGGTTTTTCTTTGTCGAGTTCGTTAGGAACGACAACAAATCTCTGCTGAAGTGCAGGGAAGATTGTACCAAGAATAAAGAATACCGGAATGATAGTAATGAGAACAAAAACCGGAAGTTTAAAACTCCTTTTAAAAACATTAAACAGGAGGAGTGCCCCTGCGATATATGATATTACACTGGCTACCCGGAATGCAAGAAGTTTGGAGTTTACTGCAGCGTAGCCCGCACCGTAAAATTTCCCCACCTGTGAAAAAAGAAGTTCGTAAGCTGACAGCTGATAGCTGAGACCGAATAGTATAACAATAATTGCAAGAAGTATAGAGATGTGGGCCCGGCAGAAACCGGAGAAATCTATCTTACCCTGCTTAAAGAAAATCCCTCCATTAAAGAAATGAATTACCGAAGAGAAAATTGTAATTATAACCAGAGTGCTCATGAGCCATCCGTAAAGGAACTGGTAGAATGGGAGTGAGAATACATAGAATCCGATATTTTTGCCGAATATGGGATCAACGGGGAATCCGTCGAAGGGGACTGAGTTTTTATACATCAGGTACTCTTTCCAGAAGGCGGATGCTGTTCCACCCATTAAGAAGCCGATGAAAACAATAATACCGGTAAGCATAATGAGAAGCAGATGTCGTGATGAGCCGATTGCCGGGATCTGTATTCTGTCGAGAAAATTCTCCACAAAGAATCTCCCTTTGCCCCCCAGGACTCTGATCAGAAGAAAATTCAGCATAAATATTCCGATAAAAGAAGCGCCGAAAATTGCCTGCACATTGAACTTGGTCATAAAGAGAACCCAGAAGACCTGGAGACCATCATTCATCCGGAACCATTCATAATCTATATAAAAATTGGAAACATACTTTGCAAGAAAGTAGAGTGAAAAAAATACTACAAGAATCACCGTTGCTCTTTTGTTCATTGTTTAACTCCTTTTATTATTCCCTTACTTATGCTGAGGGTGTAGGGGGATTGCAAGTCATGGGATTATCGATATCGATTCTGCCCCCGTCTATCCCTCCCGTATATGTAGAAGGATTTGGCCGCATATTTTATATATTTGAATTACCTGAGTCATATCTGAAGAAATCTTTTTATTAATGTTACTGCTCTCAAATATTTCAATTAAAATAATAAGATCAGAAGAAACAGTCAATCCAAATATTCGGAATTTTTCGCGCTGTAAATACCGCCGGTTTATCCGTTTTTATCTGCATATCTGAAATTTTATAAATCATAACAGTAATTATTCCTGAATATAATTTTTAGTGTAAAAAATAAAATTATATATTCCCGACGCCTTCGGCGGCGGGAATAAGAGAGTTTTTTTACTTCAGAAATGTTAAGGAATAAATACTGAAATCACAAGAATTGTTTAACGATTTTTATTGAAACAGATGTAAAAACCCGGAAAAGTTTGACCAGTTTATTTTGATATGTCAAAAATGGCAATATAGCTGTTTAAAACTGGCTTAATAAAAAAAATATAAGGAGAAGTCTTGTGAAAAAATTAAAACTTTTCCCTGTAATATTCATATTCCTTTCTCTTGTAATATCGGCCTGTGAATCCGATCCATGGATTCAGAGAGGTAATCCCGTTGATACTGATATAGTAGTTATCAAAAAGGTTACCGCGTATGGCAAACAGTCAGATGGTGTCTCACCTTACAAGGGGCAGGTTGGAGCAGTTACCATGTCACACAAGGTACATGCGGAACAGGGAATGACGTGCACAGACTGCCATCATAAAAAAGGGAATGATGCACGTATAAAACAGTGTGCTGAATGTCATAACGGACAGGCGGGGTATGAAACAATGCATGGTTTATGTGTAGACTGCCATATTGCCAAAGTTAAAGGGCCTCAGAAATGTATGGAATGTCATTAATAGGTATCAGCAGTAATGAAGAGAATTAAATCAAAGAAGAGAGTTCTTATTCTGGGTATTGGTAATATTCTTCATAAGGATGATGGTCTTGGGATCTTCATCGTTAATGAAATCGAAAATTCAGTAAAAGGCATTCCTGGATATGTAGAGATTGCGGACGGTGGTGTTTTAGGATATGATCTTCTGCCGCTCATGTCAGGAAGAGAGCGGATTGTCATTGTTGATGCATTAAAGGCGGATGATAAACCGGGGAGCATTTATAAATTTCCGGCAAAGCATCTTACCGACAGTGGCAATAAGTTTTCTCTTCACGAAATGGGAGTTAAGAAAATAATCGATATGCTCACACTGACCGGCGAGAGACCGGAGATTGAAATCGTCGGTATCGTTCCGGAGGAAATCCATACACTGGAGATAGGCATAAGTGATTCTGTAAAAAAATCAGTACCAAAAGCTATGGAACTGATTATGGAAGCAGCAAAAAGTACAACTCCTGCGATTGCGGGTTAAAGTTTTCACAATAGTTAATTAGTTTAATGGAGGATTTTATGGCATTAAATAGACGCGAATTCCTGAAAATTATGGGTGGAACTACTGCTGCCCTTGCTTTTCCGGGTGTAATGTTTCAGGGATGCAAAAAGGCGCTGGAAAAGGCAACTGCCCGGACTAATGTTATATGGATTGAGGGCCTTTCATGTTCGGGATGTTCTGTATCTCTGCTCAACAAGCTTCATCCGGATATAGTAACTGTAATAACTGAACATATTAGTCTTAACTACCAGGGAGTGGTAATGGCCGGTACCGGTTCGGTAGCGACAAAGGTTCTGGAGGAAGCTGTAAAGAAAAAGAGAAAGGATTTTGTTCTTATTGTTGAAGGTTCAATTCCGACAAAGAATGATCTATTCTGTACTATCGGCGAGGATGAAAAAACACATCGTGGTATAGGTGTAAGACAATGGGTGGAAGAGCTTGGTAAAAATGCAATGGCTGTTGTCTCTGTAGGAACCTGTTCCGCGTATGGAGGAATACCCTCAGGAAAGAGTCCGGTATTCGGTGATAACCAGACCGGTGCCGTGTCTGTACAGGAGATATTGAAAGATAAACTGGTTTTGAATATTCCCGGATGTCCGCCTCACCCTGACTGGATGGTTGGAACTCTTCTACATGTATTAATGAAAGGGATGCCGGAACTTGATGAATATAACAGGCCGAAGATGTATTATGGTAAAACTGTTCATGAACAGTGTGAGAGACTTTATTATTACAAACGCGGAATCTTTGCAAAAGAGTGGGGCGACGGTCCGGGATGCCTGTATAATCTTGGCTGTTTAGGGATGGATTCGGGATGCGACATACCGGTAAGAAAGTGGAATGATGGGGCGAGTTCCTGTACTGAGTGCGGTTCAGGATGTATAGGATGTACTGAAAAAGTTTTTCCGGATTACGGAAGAAGGGGGATTTATCAGAATCTGCATGCATCAAAGGATGGAATCGATAAAACTCCGGCAGATATTTTGAGCAAAGATGTGAAGGGGGATATAATCAATGGCTAAAGTATATATAGATCCGCTGACAAGGATAGAGGGGCATCTTTCGATTGAGATGGATGTCCAGAACGGTGTGGTTGTTGATGCCAAATGCCGGGGAGATATGTTCCGGGGTTACGAGACCATTCTTCAGGGACGAAATCCGGTTGATGCAAATCAGATTGTACAGAGGATATGCGGTGTATGTCCCGTATCTCATGGAGAGGCTTCCAGCATGTGTCTTGACGATGCTTTCAATATCAAGCCGACGAAAAACGGACGTATACTGCGGAATATGATTCTGGGTGCAAATACTCTCCAGTCTCATATACTTCATTTTTATCATCTGGCAGCACTTGACTTTGTTGATATTACTGCGGTTTTACAGTATAAGGGGTCAGATGACGGGATGGTCAGGATTAGAGACTGGGTGAAAAATGAGATTCAGGTAAAAAAGGGGAGACCCGATGAAATAACAGCCGGTGGTCCTTTTCTGCCGAGATACGAAGGAAAAGATTTTTATATAAAAGATACTGCAGCAAATATTGATGCAATAGCCGGTTATGTAAAAGCCCTTGATATACGACAGAAGGCTCATCAGATGGTTGCACTTTTCGGCGGGAGAGCACCTCATCCTATTGCACTTGTTCCCGGGGGAGTTACAACTATCCCTACAAAGGATAAGATTAAGCAGTTTAAAAAACATCTTAAAGAGATTAATGAATTTATTACAGAAACATATCTGCCTCATGTAATTGCTGTGGCAAATTCTTTCCCTGAGTATTTTAAACTTGGAAGGTATGACCGGTTTATGTCATACGGGGTTTACGGAAAAGATGAAGAACGTAAAAGTTTTACATTTGAACAGGGTATATTCGATGGCGGTAAACTTGAAAAGTTTAACTCATCAATGATCAGAGAACAGGTTAAATACGCCAGATACAAATCAGGATCAAACCTTCATCCGTTACAAGGTGAGACTATTGCCGATCCGGATAAAAGCGGCGCATACTCCTGGGTTAAAGCTCCGAGATACGATGACCGCCCTATGGAGGTAGGGGCACTTGCCAGAATGGTAATAGCTTATCAATCAGGAAATAAACAGGTGAAGAAGGAGCTTGATGGTGTTCTCAAAATTTTTAATTCGGATGTTCCGGCAGCTTTTTCAACTCTAGGAAGACATGCTGCGCGAGCCATTGAATCTAAAATTATTGGAGAGGAGATGCTTAAGTGGGCTGAAGATCTTGATGCAGGTGAAAGCCCCAGGAATTCTTATACTATACCCGATACCGGAGAAGGTGAAGGATTAATCGAGGCGCCGCGTGGAGCTCTTGGTCACTGGATTGTTATTAAAGACAGAAAAATTGAAAACTATCAGGCAGTTGTTCCGACAACCTGGTTCTGCTCTCCAATGGATGACAAAGGAGGAAGAGGACCTGTTGAACAGGCTCTAATCGGTACTCCAATATCTGATAATATGAATCCTATTGAGGCTGCAAGAGTTGTCCGGTCTTTTGATCCATGTCTGGCATGTGCTATTCATGTTGTTGAGGGAGATAAAGAAATTGGCAGGTTCAGGGTCTGCTAGAGTTGTAAATATTCAAAAAAAAAGTGCCTCTAAAGGGCACTTTTTCATATAATTTTCATTTTTATGAGTAACCCTGAGAAAAAGTGTTGACTCATGTAATTTAATATGCCATTTATGACATGTTAAATTAATTCAAGTAATTTAATGTAACAGGCAATTTGGGCCGCTTTTAATAAAAGCGGCTCTTTTTTTTTATTTTTAATATCTATAAAATGTATCGGAAAAAGTCAATTATTAAAATTTCCCACCTCTGTTTTTTTTAGCATATAATTAAAGATTGTCCCGAATGCCCCGGGCTGCAATTAATTTTCAGGGCCGCCTAATCCCCCACTCATAGCGTATGCGGAGCATACGCACCCCCGAAAATAATTCTCTACCCCCAAAATCCTTTCAGGTGTCCTGAGTTTTTTAATCGACAAAAATAGTATCACCTTATTTTTATATGTTGTGTTCAGAATTCAGGATTTGATAAAAGTCGGCAGAAACATTAAAACAGGACTAAACATATGAAAATAGAATTTTCACCAATAGGTATTATTCATACTCCTTTTAAAACTATAAATAATGTCCCTATACAGCCCACTGCGGATAAGGAGAGTGAAGGCTGGATTGAAATATTTGAAGAATTTGCAGATGGTTTGGCAGATCTGGATGGTTTCTCTCACCTTTATCTTATCTTTCATCTTCATAAGAGTGCCGGTTATAAACTTAAAGTAATTCCATTTCTCGATACGGTTGAAAGAGGAATATTTGCAACACGTTCACCCGCCAGACCTAATGCAGTGGGGTTGTCCGTGGTAAAGCTCGTCTCAGTGAAGGGGAATATTGTAAATATCCGGGGGCTCGATATTGTTGACGGAACTCCATTAATTGATATTAAACCATTAGTCCCGATGTTTGAGGATGGTTCTGATATTCGTATAGGCTGGTTTAAAGGGAAGGCAGGAGAAGTTCCGGGTAAACTTTCAGATGAAAGATTTAAGGCTTAACTCTTATCCCGGATTTTTATTATCCGGGATAAGTATGATTATTCGATACTATTTTTTATCCGAGTAAATTATTGTACCCACGTGTTCACCTTCGAGAGCTCTTGTTATATTACCCTCTTTAAGTCCATTGATTATCTGTATTGAGTTTATAACTTCACTGTCCTGAAGTATTGTAAGGCATGAGCGTTCAATTACAAGATCGGGAAGATCCTGCTCAATAAGCTCCTCTGCACTTATTCGCGGGATAAATACTGCATCGGGATTTTTTTTCGGATCATCAGTATAAAGTCCCTCCTCATCTTTAATAAACAGGCAGTTTTTTGCACCGATGAGGTCCGCAAGTATAATTGTTCCGGAGTCTGTTCTCAGGTTCGGGATTCTTCCGTTTTTTGACGGAACAGAAAAAAGATCATACGGCGGCATAGCTGCTATTACAGGTATTGCCTTCTGGTCGTAGTATAGTGAGAGTTCTAGAATCTGGTCTGCTCCGATTTTTATACCACCCCACTGGGAAAGGAGTGTTGCAACAAGGAGCGCGTTCTGTTCGGAGATGGCACTGCCGAATTTACCCATCATACCTGTGGGCATTCCAAGCTCCATCCCTATTGAATAGATGTGCCGGCTTCTTGTTCCGCCGCCGGTTGTTACAAGCATCTTGTGTTTATCTCTGTTCATTCCAATTTCTTTAACAATCTGGGGGAGAGCCTTCGCTCCTCTATCCGATATTGACTGTCCTCCGACCTTCATTATTGTTACATCGGGGAAGAGACGCTGCTGAGGGGCGATGTTCATATCATCCAGCAGGGTTTTGCTCACAAGGCTTTCACCCATGAGTTTGCTTTTTATATGCAGACGTTTACCGTCCTTTTCTCTAATCAGGGCCATCTGGTTTCCTCACAATAATTTTATAATAAATAAACCTCCCGCTGTTGTCAGTGGGATCGGGAGAGGGGGATATATAAGACTTCAGAACTTTTTTAAAATACGGTTCTGATTATTTTGCTTCCTCACCATGTTTTTTACTCTTTTTTTCGCTGGCAAGAAGAACAAGTTCAGCTCCTGTTGCTTCTGCAATCTGTTCCAGTTCAGATTTTCTGAAATGCTCTGAAACAAAAGCCAGTTCCATATTAAATACAGCAGCAACTGTAAATCTCGGTTTCTCTTCTCCGGTTTTAACCTGTCTTCTCTCTCTGTAAAATATTTTTCCTGCCATGATATTTCTCCTTATATGTTGAAATATATCAATAAATATAGAAAGAGTCAACTAATTCCGTAACTACTCAAAAACTGGTGGCAAAAATTTCTCTTCGTCGCGCCACAGACGCGGCGGAGAGAAAATACTTCCGGTTTTTGAGCAGTTACCTGATTCCTGTGCATTTAATATTTCCGTATCTCATCTTTGCTCAAATTTACTCTTCCAGGAGTATTGCCTTCTGCTTTTTTTACAGGGAGAACTGACAATCCGTCAAGCAGTACAGTTTTGACTCTCTCATCAAGTGTAATAATGTCATTCATATCCGGGGTGTCTCCGCCGATATCCCGTACTTCATCAATGTCGTACTCATTGAGAAGTCTCTGAACGGTCATAGTTTTATTTTCATTGCTGATGGGGAGCCAGCCCTTGAATCTTCCGTTGTTGCCGTAGATTCTAAGCCCGACGCCGGAAAGCGCTCCGATAATCCCTCCGCCTGTTCCGCCATGTTCCGAAAGATGAATCTTTAATTCCGCTGCCAGTGATATGGCATCATTTTTTGTCAGTACGCTTTTTGTAGCATCTAGCCCGAATTTAACAAGTCTCTCTTTATCTTTCAGATGATCAGTCACGGCAACGCAAAGTCCGGGGTCGGATCCTTCTGCGCTCTTCTCCTCAAGAAATTTTCCCGCGTAGGCAACCATCTCATCTAGATATTTAATATCCATTTCAGCTTTAAAACACATTGCGCTGTTATGTGATGTGTATGGTATCTCCGGAGAAACAAAGAGCTGATGTCGTGTTATACGGGTTGTTGTTCCTCCGTAAAGCTTTTCAATATCGCTTCTGAGGATCTCCGCCAGGTGGCCTGTACCTTGACTTTCAAGATTGTCTGTGTCATCTATGCATATAATAATTTCCATCAATGGCCCCCCTGTTTTTTTGATTTACGCATCCCTCTTCCCTGCAGTATCTGATCTCTCATGTTATCAGACAGAGTATAATTAAAAAAGTTTTTATAAAATTTTACTGTTTCCGCATTCATGTCTATATCTTCTGAGTAATCGGGATAAATTGTCTTTACCGTCCAGAGCATTGCAAGGGGAGTTTCCAGTGACCCGGGATGTCCCCATCTTGATATGCCGTTTGGCATCCGATATACCCGTCCGTTTATTACCGCATCAATTGTTGACCATGGTTTACTCATCATGATTGTTTCTTCAGAATCCTCTTCATGTGTGATAATCACCTGGGGATTCCAAATGAGAACCTGTTCAATATTCGCGAATAGCTCCTCTTTGGCGAAATTGTTTTTATCACGGGCAGAAACATTTATTACTCCGGCAATATCCATCCATTCTGTTGAAATTCCTCTCTGACCATCTGTTTTAAGAGGTTCGAGTAATGAGTGATATATTCTGACTTTTTTATCTTCCGGTATTCTGTCGGAGATTTTTTTTACTCTTTCTGAGCATTTGTTATAATAGTTTATGTATTCTTTTGCTTCTTTTTCTCTTCCGATTGATTTCCCGATAATTTCAACAGCTTTTTTCTGCCCATCTATGCTGTTGAATGAGATAACAACATATGGGATGCCGAGTTTTGTTAGAGTATCTGTATCGCTTTTTTTGCGGGCCACTGTATCCTTGATAAATACAACGTCAGGTTTAACCCTTGCCAGTTCCTCCATGTTAAGCGAATCATTAAGGTTTGGTACTGCCGCTTCAAGAATTGCAGGACAGATTTTTGTAAGCATTTTATCGCGTTTAAGCCCGCGCACAACTGCGACTATGCTGTCGCCTCTGCCGAGCATGGTTACAACATGACCGGAGAACGCGTAAAGACATCCGATTCTTTTTACATCAGCAGGTAAAGATACTTCTCTGTTGTAGCTGTCAACAACAGTGATTCTTTTCTCAATTGCTCCGGCAGTCAGAGGGTTATACCATGATGAAACTGAAAACAGTATTATTGAAAATATTAAAATGATTCTCTGCATTTTAAACTCCTTATCTGATTATTCCGAATGGAATTATATATTTACCCGCTCCTGTTGTCGACGGATCTGAAATTACCCGTGAATCAATACTGAATACATCTCTCATTCTTTCTTCTGAAAATATTTCACATGGAATTCCCGTTGCAATAATTTTTTTTTCATTCATCAGGGCAACTCTTGCCGGGACTTTTTTATTCTCGAAGTAGAACGCGTGATTTGGCGAGTGTGTAGACATTATAATTGAAAGCCCCTTCGATTTAACAAGCCCGGCTACAGTTTCAAGCAGCATCAGCTCATGTCTGAAGTCAAGGTGTGATGCAGGTTCGTCCATAATGATTACAGGGGATTCCTGAGCCAGGGCGCGTGCAAGTATTACAAGCTGTGTCTCTCCGCCGCTTAGTCTTGTATATATTCTCTCTTTAAGATGTGATATACCCGCGGTTTCAAGAGCCTTTTCTGCAATTGCATAATCGTCATCCCCGGGCGATGAGAGCCCGTAGCAGTATGGAGTTCTTCCCATTACCACAACTTCAATTACTTTATACGGAAATGTTTTTTCGTGAATCTGCGGAACATATGCAATCTTTTTTGCAAGGTCACGTCTGCTGTAACTCTGCTGATCTTTACCCTCAATAAGTATGCTGCCTGTTTTAAGACGGAGATGACCCAGTATATTGTCAATGAGAGTTGTTTTCCCGCAGCCGTTAGGACCGAACAGACATAGAATTTCACCTTTGATCAGTTCAAGGTTTATATCTTCAAACACAGTCACTCCATCATATTCAAATGAAGCATTTTTAATCTTAATCATTACCAGTTCCCCCCTTTGGTCCGTTTAAGAAGGTATATGAAAAATGGTCCGCCGATAATCGCCGTAAGTATGCTTAACGGAATTTCACCGCCGGTGATGATTCTTCCCAGATTGTCGATGATTATAAGAAAACACGCTCCAAGTGAAATGCTCACCGGTATCAGTATTCTGTTGTCATTGCCAGATATTATCCTTCCGATGTGCGGGATTACAAGTCCCACCCATCCGATAATTCCGCTGACGCTTACAGCTCCGGCTGTTGCGAGAGTTGTACAGATGATTATAATTACTCTATCAAGATTAATGTTAAGCCCCATTGATAGTGCTTCCCGTTCACCCATTGAGAGTACATTGAGCCGCCATCTCATTGCAATCAAACCGGTTATTCCTATGACAATAGGTACAGATGAAATCATAATATCTTTGTACGAGGCCGATGCAAGACTCCCCATGAGCCAGAATACAATAGAGGGGAGGTCCTGCTGAGGATCTGCTATATACTTCATCAGCGATAGAAGTGCAGAGAAAATCGATGAAATAATTACACCGCCAAGAACAAGCATAATAGCAGGGGCTGTATCGTAAATTCTACCTATAATATAGCTGCAGAAAACAGCAAGTATTCCGAATGCAAAGGCAAATAGGTATATCATGAATGTATTATGAAACAGAATTATTGCAAGCGCCGCACCGAAGCCCGCCCCGGAGCTTACTCCAAGCATCCCGGAACTGACAAGAGGATTCCTGAAAATCCCCTGAAGAGCCGTGCCGCTCACTGCCAGTGCCGCGCCAACCATACTTCCGAGAATTGCTCGTGGGAGACGTATCTCCCAGACTATGTTTGAATTCACAGCAGAAACAATCTCTCCGCCGCTGATTTTATTTATAACTGCCTGAATTATCTCATAGGGAGAGAGTGGGTATCTCCCCAGAAATGCAGATGAGAATATGCATAAAACAGGAGCCGCAATCAGCAGAATTGTAATTAGAATTTTTTTTCTTTGCATTTGTTGTATCCGCCCCCTCTGGCCTCTGGCCATCTCCCCCATGAATGGGAGGAGAGTAATGCTGAAATTATTCCGTTTTTCCCTTCTCCCATTCATGGGGAAGGTGCCCGGCGGGCGGATGGGGCGTGGTTCTAAAACTCCGCCGATCCCCCTGCGTAAAATATTCTCCCCGGTCCCGGTATAAACGGATCGGCATTGTAGTCGTCGAATATATTTTTACACATTGCATATATCTCATATCTGGTGAAAACTTTCTGTGTAATCTTAATATTAATCATCACGGGATCGTGAAGCCGGACTGCTTCGAAGTAATCAGTTGAATATGGATCACCCGCTGCCGGTCTGCTTTTCATCACGTATGATATCTGGTTAATAGTGCTGTATCCCCATATTGAAAAAATCGTATCCGATACAAACTTAAGTTTTAAATCTGCACATATCTGATGTTCCGGCACATTCTCCAGGAGTTCCCCTTTGTTTACTTTTTCTTCAGGTGTGTCGTCCAGATTCCGTGCATGAAGATATGTGTATGAGAAGTCGAAATATAGTCTTGTTCTGCCAGGCAGATCTACTCCGTTTATTGAGATGATATTTTCAATCCCCTGTGAACGGACTTCACCAATATTAACAGGCGGGTCAATACCCCCGGAAATTTTTTCTATACGGTCTTTTACTCTGCTTATAAAATAATCAGTTCTGAATGATAATACTCTGTCAAAGAATAAAAATTCAATTCCGGAATTGATATTATACGCTCTCTCCGGCTTAAGCGCATTGTCTCTCTTATCGTCAACAATCATTGAATATTCCGAAAGATCGGGGAAACGGGTCTTGGCTGAAAATGCTCCGCGTAGAATAATATAATCCGGGGCTGGTGTAAAGGTAACTCCGGCAACAGGATTAATCGAATCTTTTGTTCCCAGAAGATCGGAATTTTTTTCTACTATGTAAGCATCTTCAAACTGGTAGAGAGCTTCTCTGTTTTTAAATGTTTTAAAAAATTGTATATCGTATGACACTCCGGCTGAAAAGTTTATCCGTCCCAATGTTACCTCATCTTCAACTGCGGCAGTGAAATAGGATACATCAAGCCGTTTTACAGGGTATGGATCGAGACCGAATATTGTAGCAGCTATTGCCGGGGATTTTTGTGCCGATATTGCCTGTTCGCTTTCGTTGTATATATTATATCTGTATGAAAAAGCAAAATTTAGCCTGTTCCACCATGTCAATTCAATTGACGGATTAATATTTCCGCCCCATGACAGGTATTCTTTTATTGTTGAGTACGGTTCAAGTGCAGTATCTGCAAGGACTGTATCTCCGGGCCATGAGTGATCTGTTGATGCATATTTCTCCTGCACCGCTTTCCGGTATGACACAAATCCGGTGGTTCTGATTTTTAGTTTATTAAGGGAAATATTTAGATATGGAGAGATATCCACATTATATATATCGGGCCAGACGAATGATCTGTTTCTGAATGCCGCGCTTTTTATATCCATAGGATCAGACGTGACATCGAACACCGGATCCTGCCAGGTTCCTGATGACTCTTTGTAGTTGCTTATTGCATTGTGCTGATAACTGTTTGTCTTTGCCGTTTTATAATTGTAATCCGCAGATATACCTGCCTCGCTCTTTCCGTTAAAGAAAAAACCTGCTTTTCCTGAAACTCCGAATCTGTCATGTTCAGTGTGATCCCATAGTCCTGTATCGCTGATATAATCGGTTTTACCTGGAAGTATAACATCATCGTGTGACAGAACGAAGAGATCGAAGCGAACAAGTTTGTCGAACCATTCGCGCCTCTTATCCCTGTCGAGTTTTTGAGATACCTTGTAGCCGCCGCTATGTTCGTACTCGCCGGATATTCTGAAAAAGAAATTACCCGCAGGAGCCCCGGCCGAAGCAATAAGAAAGATATTATTGTATTCGCCATACTCAGCTTTGGATTCGATGTAGGGATAATCCGGTTTTCGTGTAAGAATATTTATTATCCCCACACCCCCCATTGTGCCGAACAGAGCTGATGCAGCGCCCCGGCTTACAATAATTTCACTTATATCTGAAACCGGGATGTTGGAGATGTCAATGTCAGTCGAATAGATATCATTAACCGGCATACCGTCTATTAAAATTGCGATTCTATTCTGGTCAAATCCCCTGAAGCTTGCGCGGACACTCCCTTTTTTATGAGTACCCACCTGAAGACCTGGAACATTTTTGAGCGAATCATCAAGTGTTTTATCGGAGTGCTCTTTCACGTCCTCACGGTTAACAGTAGTGTTAGTCGATGCATTCTCAATGTTGGGGATTTGTCTTCCACGGATTAAGATTCCTTCAGAAATTTTATCTATTTTTTGAACAGGAATAATACTCTGCTGATCTATAGTTTCAGCAGCAGATGCAGCAATCTGTCCGGAGAGGATTATTAATGTAATTATCAGTCGTATATATTTCATCTTCTAACAGGTATAGCGGTATAGTTTAGTTTATAAAAAAATCTACTATGAGTTTTTTATACTTTATGGTAACGGAATCGATTCTGAAGAATTAAGGAATATTCGTCCTGTTCCGCCATCTGTTGTTTTTGGTTTCCCTATAATCCAATTCTGTTTTATTTCTATTGTTATTTGAGTTGTCTGATCTTTGGAAATTGTGATGGAAGAGGCTTTATCCCGATAAGGGGTACTGCAGCTGCTGTCTATTGGAGCTGTAGTTGTGTATATTCCGTATCGATCATAACGATTGAGCAGATTTTCCTGGTTACCGCCGGATGAATAATCATAAAATGCTGCTGCAAAGTATTCTCCAGGTTCAATATCATTGATGACAATTGTCTGATTATTGTTTTCGGATACCCCTTTATAAAGAACAGGATAGGTTGATGAGGCTTCTCCGATTGTAGAGTAAAGGTATACTATATTTTGTTTATCACCTATATCATCTGCTGAAATCGGAGTGTTATAAAGACTCTCTTCATCAGCCGGATCACCATTTCCTCCAACATCCGGGTACTGCCATTGGTATAGGCTGTCACCATTGTAAGCTTCAAAATCAGTTGTACTGCCGCTCTTAAGTGCAGGAAAACCCCATATATCGGAAGATGTTTTCACTGTTATTTTTAAAATTCCCTTTGAGGTGGAAGTTTCACCATCGTCAAAGCATGAAAAGTTAATTGCGAACAGCAGAATAAGCATTATAAAGGTACTTTTTTTAATCATCACTATTTCCTCTATCTTTTTAAGGATATTGACAGCTCATTATTTTAAAATTGATCATATTTTTGATAAGATGAGTCAAGCGTAAAGTTATTTTTTGTTAATATTTAAGCAATTGTTATGCCAAATTTGACATAAATAAAAAATAGTGACAAAATATTACAAAAACTCATTAATAATTGACAATTTTCTGATAAAAAATGAGTTATAAAGAATTGAGGGTGGTTTGAGAGGTGGAATCAAATTTTTTTCCAGTTCCGGATTATTCAATAATAGAAAAATGAAAAAGGTGGTATTAATTATGAAACGTATTCTAGTTCTTTTACTTTCTGTTCTTGTTGTTTTTTGTCTTGCAGGCTGCGACTTTAGTGATGAAGAAAAAGATAAGGATGAAGATGTTGCTGTTGAGACAGGAGTCATAACTGTTAAAGCTACATACACCGGAACGGCAGCGGATGCTACTGCGCCTGGATCAAAAAAAATATATGTATATCTTTATAAAACACTTTCGGCTAATGCTCAGGATGCTTCAGCTCCTGATTATTCATTGAGCACTGATGCTGCTGTTGCAATTGGAGTGGAGAGTACAATTACTATCGCGGATATTGCTCCTGGTGAATATTCAGTTGTTGTATTTTATGATTATAAGACTCATAATTTGAACATCGCGGGAAAAGATGACAGATATGTTATATATGATGCGGGAGATACTGTCAATTATACAACCAATATTGTCTCTGAAGCTGATAAGATTTCTGTTGGAAATGATTCAAGTGATACTATAACTGTCACTTTTGGTGATGATTATAAGCTTGATTCTGATGGAGCTTTTGATCTCTAGTAATTTGACCTGATGATTTTAAACTAAACTGTCATCCTCGCGAAGGCGGGGATCCATTGTATTTAATTAAGTGGATTCCCTTTTTCAAGGGAATGACATTAAGTTACATCCATTGGGTCGGAGAACTAGTAATTAAAGTAATTATAGACCAAAGAGCAGATTCTTCTTTAATTAGAGGGATCTGTTAGTATTTTTTATCCGGATGAGTGTAAAATACAGAATCGCTTAATTTGTAAACTTCCTTGCGAGACTCTTTTTCGAATCTGCCCGAAATTTAAACTACCATAGATATATCTCTTATTTTTTTCAGGTGACTGATTACATCTATGGAGCTGGCTGCATCTTATTGAATATCCAATTTTACAGGGTTAAAGGGGCGGTAGCCCCTTTATAAGCCCCTCAGGGCTCCATGCGGTCCCGGAAACGGAGTTTTTGGAACCGCCCTTAAATGATTATTCTTTTAAATTCTATGAAATTAATAACATTTTTTTGTCCGGATTTATAAATACAGGCTACTTTTATAATACATTATGCCATATTTGACATATATAATATTAAAGGAGATTGTTTTATGCTAAAGAGATCAGATCTTGATGAAATAATGAAGAAGCAGAGGGCTTTTTTTGCATCGGGCAAAACTAAGGATGTAAAGAATAGAATTCAGCATCTTAAAAAGTTAAAGCAGACAATAAAAGATAATGAGGATAAAATTTGTGATGCTCTTGCAAAGGACTTCGGGAAGTCACCATTTGAAACTTACATATCCGAAATAGGAACTGTTCTTGTTGAACTTGGTCATACTATAAGTCATTTGAAATCATGGGCGAAACCTAAGAGAGGGAGAACTCCAATCAGTCACCTTCCGGGAAGATCCAGAATTTATGCAGAACCTTACGGAACTGTTCTGGTTATTTCTCCATGGAACTATCCCTTTAATCTTGCAATGGCTCCTGTAATCGGGGCACTATCCGCGGGGAATACTCTGTTTCTAAAGCCGTCAGGAGCGGCACCGGCAACTTCGAGAATTTTATATAATATCCTTACCAGCGTTTTTCCTGCGGACTGGGTTGCTGTTTTCCAGGAGGAAGAGGTTAAAAATTTCATGCTGGATCTCCAGTACGATTATATTTTCTTTACCGGCGGTCCCGAGGTGGGGAGGATGGTGATGGAGAAGGCGGCAGTTCATCTCACACCTCTTACTCTTGAGCTTGGAGGAAAGAGTCCATGTATAGTAATGGATGACGCGGATTTTACTATTGCGGCAAGAAGAGTAGCCTGGGGAAAATTTTTCAATTGCGGACAAACCTGTGTTGCTCCCGATTATCTTCTTATTACAGAAAAAGCAAAGGCGCCATTCTTTGAAGCAGTAAAAAAAGAGATTAAAAAATTCTACGGAGATAATCCGAAGTCAAGTCCCGATTTTGCCCGGATTATAAATGACAGGCACTGGGCGCGAGTGGAGAAGCTTCTTCATAAGGGCACGATTGTTGTCGGAGGGGAGACCGATCCCAAAACAAGATATATCGCTCCAACCATTATAGACGGCATATCACCGAAAGATCCGATTATGCAGGAGGAGATTTTCGGCCCTGTACTCCCTGTTATTACAATCACATCACTCGATGATGCGATAAACTTTATTAATGAGAGACCCAAACCTCTGGCTCTGTATCTTTTTACATCAAAAAGAAAGAACACAAAAAGAGTGATCAATGAAACATCATACGGCGGAGGATGCGTGAATGATACTCTGAAGCATTTTGCTAATGGTCACATCCCTTTTGGAGGAGTGGGCGCGAGCGGAATGGGTTCCTATCACGGGAAGGGAAGTTTTGATACGTTCACTCATTATAAAAGTGTGTACTATAATGTAAATTTCTTTGATAATCCTTTAGTTTACGCACCATATACAAAGCTTGCGGCGATGTTAATCAAGAGTGTTATCCGGTAGAAGTAATACGGTATCAGATAATAATTAAATGCGCCGCTTCGATTTGAGCGGTGCATTGTTTCATTCATTCGATACCGTGACTGTATATTCATGAACAAATAATTACGATAGCATCAACGATTGAGATAGTACTGACTTCAGGCTTCGACTCCGTTCAGCCAGCGTTAAATTACGCTCCATGAGCGGAGTCGAGAGGGCTAACTGTTCTAATTCATTCGTTATATGCTATAGGTATGACGGGATCACCTCTAAAAAATTAAAGTTTAATAAGAGAGTGTTCCTTAATAGAAAAATAATCTATCACATCTTTCAGCGAGCGGTTCCGGACAGTGAAGTAAACAGTATTGCAGTTTTTCAGAATTTTTTGAAAACAATCATGATGCCCTTTCCCTTCAAGTTCCAGCGGGCCGATTTCGTCAATGAAAACCGGATTGGTATTTTTTGATATTATTTCATCAATTATAAAATCGGCAAAGGTAAACCCGTCGTGATGAAAGCTGTATGCACCGCAATTATATATAGGTTTTTTCTCATGGGGGAACAGTTCAGATTTTACAGAGTGTATGGATGACTGGCCGGATGATAAACGTATAATTTCGTAGCCGTAAAAGTGTTTATCGTGGAATAATTTTTTCGTAATAAATCCGTCACCGGATTTCCCTTGGAGGTATATAGAATTTATTTTTTCAGTTTTACCCTGATTCGTTTCACCGCAGATTATGTGTATCATGCTGTTATAAATCCCGTGACACGGTGCAGTGAGTCACGGGATTTTTCCTTTTCATCTGATATTTAATATTATTCCCGCGCTGGCAATCCAGCATATAAAAGATATGCTTAATCCGGCAGCAAACTGTGGAAATTTAATACCCGCAGAACGCCAAGCAGTTGATTCCGATTTTTTTGTGCCTGCAAGGTATCCTATTGAAAATCCAGTGCCTGAGAAAATCATCCATGGCAGTGCTTCTGCATATAAATAAGATGCAAAACCTGCAGCGCTGTTGAATGAAAGGAGATACGGACATGGGGCACATCTCATTCCGATAAAATAAAATGCCACGGCAGATGATAGAGCGGCAGCTGACCCGAAAATAAAAGTCTTCCCATAAGAGGTTTTTTTCCTGCCCATGCCGGTTATGGCAAATACTGATGCGAGCATACCGGCGTGTGAAGCAAGAGCAACGCATGTATTAGTTTTGCACGCAATGGAGTTACCGCATAGTATAACACCCATTTGAACAATTATTATTGCCGGTACTGCCGCCATGATTAGGTATCGCGCTTTTTTTAAAAAGCCCCCAAGAGCTCCCATAATCATAAATGCTATTCCTGTGAGAATTGATGCGCGAAGCGGCAGGCTGTTAGTCGTGACAATTTCGTTGATGGCTACTTCTGATAAACCCCATAGCGAGCCTGCAAGTATAATCAGAGTGATTGCACTTTTTATAGAACTGTTTTCTTTTTGTTCCATGATGTCTCCTCTTTTTATTATTGTTAAATTAACATGCTTTTATTGGCATATATGTTTTAATTGACATGTTAGTCAAGAACAATCTGGAGTTATCGTACAATTTTGATCATAAAAAGGTGTAATTTGTAATATTTATATTCTAATATTAATTTTTGTAGGTAATTTTAACATAATACAACAAAAAGTCTTATTCACAAGCTAAATTATATTGACTCTGAATTGCAATGTCTGAATTATACTTTGATTATCAGGCCGATATAATCAGGGGTCCGGGAGTATCACTTCTGGAAAACTGTGACTGATCTGATTTTTATCAGTGTTAATTCTTTAACACATTTTTAGTATAAAAATTTAATATTATCTATCCTGCTGCATCCGGCGACGGGGATAATAGAGCTTTTTTGCTTTAGAAAAGTTAAGGAATAGACACTGGTTAAATTTTAAAAGAGGTAATGTATGAATAAGTCAGATAGAAAATCAGACATATATAGAAACGGAAGCAGCTGTATTGTGGTGAGTTTAATATTAATGATAACTCTTTTTATACTCCCATCGTGCGGCCAAAAATCGGAGGCTGAAAAAGTTAATATGACCTCAGGTCCTCTCCGTGAGATTACAGACATGAAAGGGAATCCTGTTAAAATTCCGGAAAAATTATCGCGTGTGGCATTTCTCGGCGGGCCCTCCGGGCAGATAAGTTATATTCTGGGAGTACAGGATCGTCTTTGTGCTGTGACTAAAACTCTCACAGCTTCCGAGCTGGTGGGAATATTTGATCCATCCATGAAGAGCCGTCCCGCAGTCCGTACTGTAAGCGGTATGGTGAATATTGAGCAGCTTATCGAAACCGATCCGCAGCTTGTCATTGCCGGTGATCTTGATGGTGAGATTGTGAAAAGGAAAAGTTCTATTCCTGTTGCATTCTTTGGTGACAGCATGTCGCTTGGGATTGAAGATGTTAAAAACGAGATCCGATTTTATTCCTCTATTTTTCAGACTGAAGAACGGGCTAAGGCTTATTGTGATTATTTAGACTCCATTGCTGCTATGATCAGAAAGCGGACTGCGGGTATTCCGGAAAAAAACAGAAAAGTAATATTTAACGGATATGGAACAAGCCATCTTGTTACACTGGGAAATGATACTTTTATGAAGGAGCGTTTTGAGATTGCCGGCTGCAGAAATGCTGCTGAAACTGTCAGCACTGCCGGGAAAAAAGAGGGGCTTCATTCAGGTCTGGGCGAAGTATCTATGGAGCAGCTTCTCCAGTGGAATCCGGATATTATCGTTTTAGATACAGGAAATTATGAAGATCTTGCAAAGGACTCCAGATGGATGTCAACGAAGGCAGTAAAAAACAGACAGGTATATATTCAGCCGGCTGGTGTTTTTATCTGGGATAGGCCCACTGCGGAGGCTGCGGTTCTCCATCCTCTCTGGCTTGCAATAACCGCATATCCCGAAAAATTCAAAGATATTTCGTTTACAAAAGAGGTTCAGAAATTCTACCGCGAAATTTTTCACTTCAATCTCACTCCGGAACAGGCGCGTATGGTGGAAACAGGATATTTTAAAATGAAGATTATGAAAGGCAGTAATTAAAGTATCTGGAGGAGGATGTGAACTTAAAATCTGCAGCTGTAATTGAAACCGGGAGTACATCTGATTCCCGATATATCAGGGCGAGTGTTACTATCGGTTTTATCGTAATAGCTGTTGCCGTTTTATCTCTTATGATGGGACGTATATATATCGATCCGCTAACTGTGATTAAAATTATCGCTTCAAATTTCATCTCCATTGTACCGGACTGGTCACCCACGACTGAAAGTATTATTATGAATGTACGTCTTCCGAGGATACTTGCCGGTCTTCTTGTCGGTGCGGGATTATCAATTTCAGGGGCATCGTTTCAGGGATTGTTTCGAAATCCTCTTGTTTCTCCGCATATACTCGGGGTCTCTGCCGGGGCCGGTTTCGGTGCAGCTCTTGCTATTCTTTTATTTAACAGCATATTGATTACGCAGGCATTTTCTTTTCTATTCGGTATTATAGCTGTTATAATGGCTTACTCTCTCAGCAGGGTTTACCGCTCTTCGCCCATACTCATGCTTGTTCTTGCAGGTGTTATAGTCGGTTCGCTTTTTTCGGCATTGACATCATTTACAAAATATATTGCTGATCCGATGAACCGAATGCCGGCAATTGTCTTCTGGCTTCTCGGTTCACTTAATAATGTGAGCAATCGTGATCTTCTTTTCGTAACGCCTGTTTTCGGTTTCTGCATAATAATTCTTCTTCTTATCAGGTGGCGCATAAATGTCATTGCAATGGGGGAGGATGACGCAAAAGCCCTCGGTGTTAATGTAGAAATGACTGCTGCTGTAATAATATTCTGTGCAACGGTAATTACTGCCGCGTCGGTCTGTATCAGCGGAATAATAGGATGGATCGGTCTGGTTATTCCTCACATTGCCAGAATGATAGCCGGTCCCGATCACAGACATCTTCTCCCTGTTTCACTGTTAGTCGGTGCCGCTTATCTTGTTATAGTTGATACTGTTTCCCGCACACTCCTTGTGACTGAAATTCCAATTGGAATACTCACCGCTCTTATCGGGGCTCCGTTTTTTGCCGTACTGCTAAGAAAAAACAGGGCAGGGTGGTAGTTATGACTGAACGTATCAGAGTTGAAAATCTATCATTCAGTTACGGGACTGAAAATGCCCCCATGGTATTTCAGAATCTATCTTTCTCCGTATCGAGGGGTGAACTGATATGTTTTCTGGGGCCAAACGGTACTGGGAAGTCAACTCTCCTTAAATGCATGAACGGAATATTGAAGCCTTCAGGCGGAGAGGTATATCTTGATGGGGATAATCTCACTTCTCTGTCACGAGGAGAGATTGCCCGGAAGATCGGTTTTGTTCCTCAGTCGCAGATATCGGTTTTTCCGTTCCTTGTCCGTGATGTAGTTGTCATGGGACGGACTCCTCATATGGCAATGTTCTCTTCTCCATCCCGCAAAGATAGAACTATTGCCGAAGAGGTTATAGAGTCTGTCGGGATATCGCATCTTTCAGGTAAGCCCTGCAATATGATCAGCGGCGGTGAGTGGCAGCTTGTTCTCATCGCCAGGGCACTGACCCAGCAGCCTGACATCCTTATACTCGATGAGCCTACATCGCACCTTGATATGGGGAATCAGCAGAGAATATTGAATGTTGTACATGAGCTGGCGCTTTCAGGTCTTACTGTAATCATGGCTTCACATTTTCCCGATCACGCATTTCTCGGTAACAGCACCGTTGCGGTGCTGAAAAACGGATCTATCATAGCTCGCGGGGCACCCGATGATGTAGTTACTGAGGAGATTCTTTACGATACATACGGTGTAAAAATTAAAGTTCTCCATGTCGAAGAGGCGGGAAGAAAGGTCTGCATACCGGTAATGAATCAGCTTTGAATTACTTAATCCTGTAAAATGATCTGTTCGGTTTAATTGACTTGTATGATACATTATAAAAAAGTCTGTAAAAACGTTCAGCTTCCTCTTCAACAGCTTCAGGATATTTTTCAGGGAAGAGTATTCCCGCAATGTAGGTTAGTCCTAGAATCCATCTGAGGCTTCCGAAATCCCATAGCGGTGGTATTGCATAGACTCTGTTATTTTCCAGTGCGGGACATGTGAGGTTATGCTGACTGCAGTATCTGTAAAAGTCCGATAACGGGCATGAGAAAAAGCCCGAGATGAAAATGTAATCCGCATTAAAATCAGCAAATTCTGAAGCTGTTATTGTTACTCCCGGCTTCCCCTGGCGGGTAAGATCCTTGTTGACGCAGTAACCTCCGGCAATTGTTACAAGGTTTGATTCTATCCGTTCAGCGTTAATGGCAAACAGCGGGTATCCCATTGCGTAATAAACTCTTGGCTTGCTTCCGGTTGAAGAGTTCTTTTCAAATTTCACGAGAATGTTTTCCATGTAGGCAATCAGCTCTTTCCCTCTATCCTCTGTCTCTGTCTTCCCAGCAAAAAATTTTATCAGCTCTTTATACTTATAAGGGTCCTGCATGTTTTTGTGAAACTCATGGAGAAAATCATTTTTCATAATTTCAGACCATGTGGAGTATACAAGGTCATTCTTAACTGGATTGAGTGATGTTATTATTGAGTGAATTATCTCCAGGGCCCGCGTGGTACGGTATCCGCCGAAAAAGCCATGTTCATGAAAACTCTCTTTATAGAAATTACCCTTAAACGGGAGCTGGTATCCGCAATCACATATCCCTTTATCGCGCCAGATCAGTACCCGTGCGCCCATAGCTCCGAAAAATTCTCTCTCTACTATGGCAGAACCGCACTCGGGACATATTGTGTTAAGCCGGTCTGTGCCGGGTGAATTAAAAAGATATGTAAACGGAAGAGTCTCTCTTATTTTGTCACAGAGAATTTCAGCCTCATGCATTGATGGTTCATCCTCCATGGCCGCATCTCCAAAAGGGACAAACCGCATTATCTGATATGGTATGTCCTTCGAAATTGAAGCAATATGCTCCGCGAGATCATGAACTTCATTTTCTCTCCCTTTTGTGTACATCACCGCTGCTTCTACATGTATCCCTCTTTTATGTAGAGTTGACATGTTTCTTAATACCAGGGCAATTCCCGGAGCTCCGCATGCACGATAAGCTTCATCGGTAAATCCTTTAAATCCAATGTTTATAAAACTCAGAAAGGGGATAAGTCTATCAAGTGATTCCTCTGTGAAAAATCCGTTGGTGGAACATCCGGTATGGAGTCCTCTCTCCTGTGCAATTGTCGCGACTTTTATAAAAGTGTTTAACGAAACGATCGGATCATTTACACAGAAAACGATACCGATGCAGTTCTCTTCCATCGCTTTTTCTACAACCTGTACAGGTGTCATTTCATGCAGTCCCCCTGACATGAGGCTCATCCCTGCAGTAAGACTCTCTGAAACGCAGCCTCCGCATCTGAAGTTGCAGCCGATAGTGCTGATCTGAAGAAATTTTCCGCGCGGGTTATAATGCAGAGTGGGCATTGTTTCAATATTTATGGGGAAGACTGTTAGATATCTGTCGGGGTAGAGCTCTTCAATCGCCGCGCCGTTAAGGTGATACATCCCGCATCGTCCGGTCTCACCCTCTTTGAGCGTGCATCCGATTTCGCATATATTACATTTCATTATTTTTCCTTCTCAATGATGAACCACAGGTTGGCATCGTCACGTTCGACTTTATGGTATACGGCGGAAGATGATGCAAGGGCATTGCTCAGCCTTTCTATATTTTCCGGACTCATTCTTTTACCGGATGAATTTTTAAAATCACCTGTTTTCTTTTCCATTGTTTCTACAATTTTTCTTTTGAGTTCCGGTGTCCCGAATCCTCCCCCGATGAAAGAGCTGCATCCCGGCTTGAGAATACGGTGCACCTCGTTGAACACTTCAACCGGTGAATCCCAGAAGAATATTGAACCCCGGCTTATAATAAGATCAACGGAATTGTCCTTGAACGGGAGTTTGTGGACATCACCGCGAATCGGCTTTACTCTGTTTTCAAGCAGGGCTTCTTTTATGTTTTCAGCTGCAAACTTCTGAGCGTGCTTTGAAAAATCGAGGGATACGGTCAGGAGTTCACTCATATGGGTAATTGCTATGGCAAAATGTCCCGGACCGCTTCCCAGGTCGAGGCAGATCCCCTTTCTGGTACCGGATTTTTCCAGAACAATTCCTGCAAGAATCGGATAGATCGGTGCGAATATTTTTTTTGCAATCTCGTTGAATTCTCCCGCTTTGATTTCATCCTGATTACGCATGTTCTCTTTCATTATATTTTCCGGTATTATTAAAGTTTTACTACGGATTGATTATGGAATACTTAAAAAAAATACAAGCTGCTTTTGTAGAGGTGTTATTATTTATGATATTTTTCCATATATTTAATTCTTCTCACAAAAATTGCATATATAGAAGGCTTTTATGGCAGTTAAACTCTAAGTAAGAATTATTTTTAGTGACTATGTTCTTTAAATTCTAATTCAAGATCCAGTAGTTATTCCTAGGTATAATTTTTAGTGCAAAAATCAATAAATATATATCCCCGCCGCCTTCGGCGGCGGGGATATATATTTATTTTACTTTAGAAAAGTTAAGGAATAGGTACTGTTTAAGATCAATAAAAGTTATAATTAGTTATAATTTTCGTGTTTGTTATTTTAATAATTAAATAGTTACAAAATATTACAATTAATCGTTGACTCTTGCCATTGTGTTTATAAAAACAGGTTATAACATGTCTCAAAAGACATGTTATATTTGAATGTTCAACATTCAGATCTGATTCAAAATCAGATCAAAAGACCTGTTAAAGTTAACTGAAAGGGTATTAGATTCAGTACTGGTTCTTTTGTCTTCGTTAACTTCAGACGTAAAAATAAAAATACAAAGGAGGACAGTGTGAAAAGATTATTTATTCTATTTATCACCTCAGTCTTTATGCTCACCGGAGCAGTCCTGTTTTCTCAGGAAGCAGTAAAAGATGAGTCAGCAGCAGTAAAAACCGCGGAAAAAGATGCCGGGAAAAAGAAAAGCTCCACAAAGGCTTTTGAGATGGGAGAGATTGTTGTAAAAGATAGAGCTATCGCAAATGTCGAAGATGCTTCTACTACATCAGAGATTACGGATAAGGATATCAAAGCCAGAAACGAGAAGACTCTGGGCGATTCATTGAAGATGGTTCCGGGAGTTATTGTAACTACCGCGGCAAAGGGTAATACAAACTTTACTCTACGGGGATTTGATCAGGACAAGGTGGTTGTTCTTGTTGATGGTATTCCAATTAATGATGTCTACTCTGCAACATTTGATATATCACAGATACCGGTAATGAATGTTTCTAAAATTGTCGTTAACCGCGGAGCTGCTTCTGCATTATATGGAAGTAACGGATCTATCGGTTCAATAAATGTTGTTACAAAGAGACCTGAAGTAATGACCACTGAGGTGAATGCTGAATATGGTCAATATAATAACTATACATTAAATGTAGCTAATGGTTCTCCAATTGGTGATGCTTACTACTGGATAACAGGTTCTCTTATCAATTCAGATGGTTATGAAGTATCCGGAAAACTGGATAAAGATGAAAGAGAAAAATGGTTTGATAAGTTTGTAAAAGCCGATCTTTACGGTCAGACTATTGCTTTGAAAGCAAAGGACAGCTATATCAATGATACCGGTAAATGGAATCATAATGAATATACTAAATATCAGGTTGCTGGAAAACTCGGATATAACATAACTGATACAATTGAAGCTGGAATATCCGCTAGTTACTACCATAATGAACAGAAAATCAACACTTTCAGAGCAAACTGTTTCAGTTCATATTATGATGATACAAATGAGTGGAGTAATCCTCCTGCTCATGCTTATACAGATGCACAAAGGGCAGGTAGAGATGTTTTTCAGAACAGAGCTTTCTACTGGCCGGAAATGTATGTTACAACAATTTCACCTTATTTTAAAGGGGAATTCGGAATTTTTTCTGTAAAGGGTAACATGTTTTATTATAAGCAGTTTACTGATGTTGAAGGTTATGGAGCGCAGGACCATTCATTTTTTATATTCCCTGCATCAATAGATTCAGCAGCACCGAATGATATGTACAACAGCAACTGGACAGAAAAGTCTTATGGTTTCAACATCTATCCAAGCGCTAAGCTTGCAGACTGGAACAGACTTAATTTTGCATTAACATACCGCAGCGACAGCCATTCAGCAACAGAACAGGCTATGTCCGCAACATTGTCCCCGGAGATATGGGCAGTTGAAGGCGGAGATGAGTATAAAACAGATTTTCTTGCTGCAGATTTCGTAACTGTTGCAGTAGAAGATGAAATGAGTTTCAACAAAAAGATTGAAGTTACAGTTGGTGCTTCATATGACGCGCAGAATTTTACAGACCATAAAACATTAGACAACGGTGATTATGATGACGCGTACAAAGTTGATGATGATGCAATGATCTGGGGAACTCGTGATTCATTTAATTTTACTGCTGCTGTAGTATGGAACACTATAGAGGATATGCTTAAACTTCGTGCAGCAGCATCATCTAAAACTAAATTTCCTACATTGTCAGCATATTCTGATATAGCGGACAGCGATGCTGATAAAAAGCTGAAACCTGAAAAAGCCTACAATGGTAATATTGGTTTAGAGGTTACACCAATGGGTGAACTGCTGAATCTTAGAATGGACTACTTCTACAGCAAGTTTAATGATAAAATTGAAGAAGTCTACAGTGAGGCATATACTGCTGATATTTATACAAATATTGACGGTGTAACTTCACAGGGTATTGAAGCCGGAGTGTCATCTAAAGTAGAAAAAGTAGCCGGTCTTGCTGATATTACATCTTCTGTTTCCTATACATATATCCACGCAAGAATCGACACTGATATTACTGACAGCGATATTAACAAAGGTGAAAAATTAGAAAATACACCAGAGCATATGTTTACTGTAGATTTAAGATGTGACTTCATTTCAGATACATCTGTTAATATCTTCGGAACACATTCAAGAAATCAGATAATGTATGCAATGAAATCAGTCCCTGCAACAACCGATTCATACTCAACAAAATATTTCGAAGCAGTTGATCTTCATAATCCTATAATGTTCAATATTAAAATTTCACAGAAGTTATTCGAAAACTACGATGTATTTGTAATGTGTAAAAACGTACTTGATGATTATAATGCAGATCCTTTTAACCCTGGCGCAGGAAGAATGTTCTCATTCGGCGGCAGTGCTAAGTTTTAATCGGGCATAAGACGGGCGGTAATACCGCCCGTTTATTATTTTTACTAGATGAGGATCTTATGAATAAAAAATATATCGCTCTAATTGCTTCATGCATTGCGGTGTTTATTATTGGAGCTTATGCCTGTTGTTCTTCCAGAAATTATCACAAAATTATAGTAGTTACCGGCGCTACTCCGCTTGCACTAAAGCAGGATGCGGATAAAGATATCTCCCTTGAGGTATCGGGCAATACTAAAAAAGTTTACAGGTTTGACGAGGACAGTCTTAACGCATTTGCTTCGGTGTACATCCGGACAAGAGAGGTTGCTCCAAATGGCGACTTCGAAGGGACATACAGGTACACGGGCGTTCAGGTTCTGAATATTCTTGAGGGGATTGCGCCTGAGAAGCCTAAGGATGCTCCATTTGACAGACCTCTGGACATGGTGGTTACGTTTGTCTCATCAACAGGGAAGCAGTCTCACTTCAGTTACGGCGAGCTTACAATGACCGACGATATAAAGCCGGTTATTCTTGCGTACAGCAGAACAGAGCTTCAGGCATCAAAGGCTTCAGCAGAAAAACCTTACACACTTAACATACATAAAGGTGACGTAAAGGGGCTGCGTCTTATATGTCCCGGTGATAACAATACAGCACGCTATCTCGATGATGTACAAAAGATTGTTATCAGAGAGATCTCAGTAGACAACAGTGAATTCCCCGAGATGACAAAGGGATTCAGATGTGTTGCAGATTCAGTAAAAACTGTTTATAAAGGTGAAGTCCTCCCGCTGAATCTTACTGGAGTTGAAACTGCGTCGATTGAAAACTGGGTCCGTACAGGTCATGGGCAGGGATTTAAAGGTATATCCTCTGCATCAGGTTATAATCTAAGATCTTTATTGAAGAAAAATTTTCCCGGTGCAGGTGAGAACAACTATTTTTTATTTGTTGCCTGTGACGGTTACAGAACACTTTTTTCCGGCAGAGAGATTTTCAACACCGATGCAGGAAAAGATATGATGATGTTGAAAGAGATGGACGGCACAAAAACCAGAGGCGGTATGAGTCTCGGTCCAGTGCGTGACTATTACGTAGACAGAGAGACCTGGGGACTTACTCATATTATGATGATTGATAATGTTCAGGATATAAAATAAAGAGACGGGATATTTTCAAATGAAAGAGTTTCTAACCTTAATAAACGCGGCAGTATTATTATATGCTGTCGCGTCATTTTTTCTTATTATAAAAAAATCGAAAATTGCAATTATAACTATGATAACCGGATTTATTATCTATACAGTTTTTCTTGTTTCAAGGGGCTGGCTTGCAGGATTCTTTCTCCCTAACGGGTTGATTGAAGGTGTTTACTTTATGCCCTGGTCAATGGCTTTCATTACAATAGCTTTGAGTATTTTTTCTAAAGAACCAGGTTTTCAAAATGAAAGTTTAACAGCCTTATTCCCTGTACTATGTTTTATGATATTCGCTGCGTTTTATCCGAAAGGGATAATCCCTCCGACTCCTAATAAGCTCACAATATGGGCATACACATTTTTTGTAGCTGAGGCTGCAGGACACTCCTGTTTTTACCTGGGCGGCTGGTTTGCTGCTCTTGCAGTTCTAAGAAAAAAAAGAACTGTGGATTTTCATCAGCTTTTAATATGGGGATTTGTACTTTTCAGTATATCACAGGTAACGGGCGCAGTCTGGGCATTCCTGGGATGGGGATCCCCATTCAGGTGGGGTACCAGGCATCTTCAGTCTGCTGTGATATGGTGTTACTATGCAGCATATCTGCATATACGTTTTCTTAGAGGGTGGAGTGATCTTCGTAAAAGTATTTATGCTGTTTCAGGAAGTATAGTTGTCGGTTTCTGCAGTTTCGGTTCCTATCTGCATGAGATGAATTTCCCCAGGATAGGGGGATGAAAATGAAAAGAATACTTGGGCTTGCCGGCGATCTCAGACTGGCATTCTGGCTGATACTCTCTGCCGGATTTGTAATGGCAGCCGGTTCAATTTATGCATCAATACACTATTCATTTTTTAATTCGATGAATGGTGTTCCTTTAATCGGGTGGTATTTCACTAAAGGTGTTGAAAAAATACACATTACATGGTGGATACCGCTTCTGTTTTTAGTTTTTGTACTTCTCGGAATTAATACTTTTGCATGTACTCTTAATAGAATATCAGCACTTATTCCCCGCAGAAAAGATCTCGGTACTAAAAGATTTTTTGTTTTAATTGCGCCATCTGTTATTCACATTCTCTTTCTTGGAATGCTTGCAGGGCATTTGTTGAGTTTTACTGCAGTTACACAGGAGAAGATACCTTTCGCTGAAGGGGATAAAGTTTATTTGAATGGAATTGGCGATGTTACAGTTACCTCTATTCGTAATGAATTTTTTTCTGAATCATCACTGATGAGACAGAGAGTAAAACAGACCAGAGTCGAAGTGGTAATTACTAATAACGGAATTGATACTATTGAAAATATCAGTTTCCTGGAGCCTTCATTGGTTAACGGAATAATAATTCAACTCGATATGGAAAAGAAAAAAGAGAATATAATTGTTAAACCGCTCGCTAAAGACGAAACATGCAACAAAGAGAAAAAATTTCATTATGCAGAAAATGCTGCCCAGATGCATCCGCAGCTTTATTTCCTTGTAACACGAGACCCGGGACTTCTGATTCTTCTTCCGGGATTCTTTATCGTGATTATAATAATGAGCTGGTATTTTTATCAGACAAACTTTTCTAAAAAGAATAAAGATTATATGGAAAACGAAAATGAAATCATCACTGTTTAAAATCATAACGGCCGCAGCAGCAGTTTCAGTAATCTGTATCAGCGCCGGTAGTATCTCCGGAAAGCAAATACTGAACGCACAGAGTATCAGTACAGTAAATACTCAAAATGCTGATACATCTTCTGTCGTAAATGATTCGTCAGCCTCTGCCAAAAATGAAGCTGTTGCTGAGAAAACATCCGAAGGGAAGACTCAATTTCTTTATGACTGGTTCCGTAAGGGCGGAATCTTCATGTGGCCGATACTCCTCTGTGCTGCTCTTGCAATGGGGCTTATAATTGAAAGGTTTCTTTTTTATAGAAAGGCAAAACTTAAACCGGGCGAGTTTATTGAGCAGATTAACAATAAACTCGCCAACGGGACAATTGAAGATGTTGTTAATCTCTGTAAAGAGAATAATCTGGTAATCTCACGCGTATTACTGAAAGGTCTTAAACTTCGAAAACTCGGCCTCGATCATGTGGAGAAGGGGATTGCTGCTGCCGGGTCTATTGAGATTGCATCGCTTGAAAAAGGATTAAGTGTGCTCTCCGCGATAGGGAATATTGCTCCGATGATCGGTTTCCTCGGGACTGTATCGGGTATGATCACAGCCTTCCAGAGCATAGCAGCTGCCGACCAGGTGAGCGCCCGACTCGTTGCTGGTGGTATATACGAAGCTCTTATTACAACTGAAGCCGGACTGGTTGTTGCAATACCTGTCCTTGCATTTTATAATTTTTTTGTGCACAGGATTGAAACCTTCGTCGCTGACATAGAGCGTATTGCCGCCGATATTGCAGAAAAATTACTGGGTGAAAATGGCTAAAATAAAACGAACATCCCGTGCGACATCCGAGATTACTCTCTCGTCAATGTCGGATATTGCATTTCTTCTTATAATATTTTTTCTGGTCACCTCTATCTTTCTGATAAAGGATGGACTGCAGATATCTATGCCCGATAAAAACGGAGCTCCTGTATTTATGGCCGCTGATAAAATATTTACAGTAGAATTCAGAAAAGACAGCAATTTTTATGTCAAAAATAAAAAGCTGAATTTGAATGAGATTAAATCTGAACTCGTAAAGTGGAACAGTGAAAAACCGGACGGGGCGATACTGCTTAAAATTTCAGGAGAACTCCCTTATGAAAAAGCTGTAACTCTGATCGATGCTGTAAAGAGTTCAGGAGAATCCAGATTTTCTGTAAGGATGATATAACAATTATGATTCCTGGAAAACATAAATCAAAAGCACTGGTTCCTCTCACATCAATGGCCGATATCGCTTTTATATTGCTGATATTTTTTATTCTAACCAGTACAATCGACATGGATAGAAGTATTCCGGTTAATCTGCCCGGGAGTGAAATGTCAACTGGCGGGTCATACAAATTTTTTCATATCTGGATTGACGGTAAGGGCGATATTTATCTTCGCGGTGAAAAGAAGAGTGAAGAGGAACTTATGGAATTTTCGAGATACAGGTCAATAGACAATCCCGACGTAAAGGGACTGATTGGTGCGGATAAAAATATATCGTTTATGAAGATAAACAGGGTAATGGAAATACTCCGCGATTCAGGTGTGTATAATATAGTTCTTTTAACAAAAAAACAGAACGGGTAGAATGTTGGATTTAATTATAACAAAAACTAAAATTTACTTCCGTCACCGCCCTCATATGGGATGGAGTATTGTATCGTTTATTATTTTGTTTTCAATGCTCTTTGTGGTTCACTGGAGAGAGTCTTCAGATGCTATTGACTTCAATATTGATGAAACAATGGAGATGGTTGAACTCCGCCTGTCCGGACCGGCACATCTTCAGGAGATTCAGGAGAGCAGTGATTCTTCTGAATCGTTGATAGAAGAAAAGATCGAAGAAAAACCTCTTACGTTCGGAACTGACAGCGACGAGTTTAATGATCTTGAGAATTCATCAGTTCCTCCCAGACCTCTTTTTTCAAAAACACCAAGGTACCCCGATTCAATGAGAAAGGCCGGAGTTGAAGGTGTTGTCGTAATTGAACTGGGGATCAACGAAACGGGTGAGGTACTATACGGAAAGATAGCAAAATCCCTCGGCAAAGAGTTTGATATTGTTGTACTTGAATGGGCAAAAACGATAAAATTTTATCCGGCAAAAACCCGTGAACGGATCCCTATGAAGTGCAGAATCCGCCTGCCGATACGTTTTAAACTCGAAGGCTGAATGTGATTATTTAATAAACTATCGAAAATATACTGAAATCCTGCATTAATTTTGTCCGGAATATTAATTCCGGTTTACTACCTTAAATTTGAATTGTAATTTATAGTTCAAAAACTATCTGTGGAATAATATTAACTCTCTTTATTCTGATGTAACCTAAAACTGTTTATATTATACTATTAATATATTAAATCTGCTTTAGATATCACTATAGAATCTTTTATTAATAGTATTTTAATAAAAAAGATAATTATATATAAATTTTTATTATTTTAATTAACAATAGAAAACATATCTCAGGAGGCCTCATTTGACTGTACATTTTATGTTCTGGATAATATTCGTAGTAATGGTAAGCGCAATGCTTTATATAGATCTTTATGTAACCGATCATGAAGATCATGAAAAATCGTTGAAGAGCAGCACCATCTGGAGCCTTATCTGGATTGGCGTGGCTCTCTGCTTCAACGCGTCACTCTATTTTTTTTATGATAACGGTCATGAAAAGGCAATGGAATTTCTTGCCTGCTATCTTATAGAGAAATCTCTATCGGTAGATAATCTTTTCGTTTTTATTATGATTTTCCAGTCATTGAATATTAAAAGAATTAATCAGCCGCATATATTGAAGTGGGGAATACTTGGTGCTATAGTTTTCAGAATAATATTCATATTCCTTGGAGTTGGTCTGATTAAGCATTTCCAGGCTACAATATATGTATTTGGTGCAATACTTCTTTATGCTGCGTATAAGATGCTGAAGGATGCATTTTCCGATGAAGAACAGGTTATGGATCTTGAGAAAAACCGGGTAATAAAATTTCTAAGCGGTCACTTTAAAATTGATACTGCTTATACCGGAAAGAAATTTTTTACAAAGATTAACGGCAAAAGAGCCTTAACTCCTCTGTTTATTGCCCTGGTGATTATCGAGACCTCCGATATAGTTTTTGCAGTCGATTCCATCCCGGCTGTTCTTGCTATTACACAGGATCCTTTTATTGTTATTACTTCGAATATTATGGCTATACTCGGTCTAAGGGCTCTCTATTTTGTACTCTCGGGAATGCTGCAGTATTTTAAATACCTGAAACATGGTGTAGCGTTTATTCTATTTTTTGTCGGTATTAAAATGATGATTGTTCACTTCTATAAAATTCCCGTAGCTGTTTCTCTCTCAGTGATTTTTTCAACATTGTTATTATCAGTGGGTATCTCACTGATAATGCTGAAAAGAAACAGAAAAAAATCAAGTTAATGCGGCAGGGAGCAGACGCAATGCGGAAAATTTATAAATATTCACACAGCGATTTTAATGCACTGGAACTTGTAGGGCTTAAAGGTGATAAAAAAATTTATGTTGTATTCTCGACTTTCGGAGAGAGAGAAGCTGATCTTGTTATTGAAAAGATTGGTGTGTTGAAAAAAAATCTACCTGGAATGATTGATAAAATAATAATCAATCATCGCCGGGCAGGTGATGATTTCGATAGAACTGAATCCGGAATTTCATCAGCATATAAAGACGTAGATATTATGATTTCCAATACCGCACTCGTCCCTGATATGAAAAATGAGAAAGGGAAGGGTGGTGACATGAGGAGAACCATCTACCGTATAAACTGCGAATATCTCAATGGCTCAAGTCCGGACAATACTGTTGTTGTGTTTCTCGACGCCGATGTCCTTCCTGAATACTTCGGCGCCCATTTTGTAACAGGTCTTGCCGGAGCAGTTTTTAACGGAGCTGATTATGCAAAAGGGGGCTTCTGGCGTGCCATGGGGAGAGTAAAAAAGTATGTTGCGCAGCCTCTATTCTCCGCGATCAGTCATCCGTCTCTTAAACTACTCAGTGAGTTTTCATATCCCTTGTCAGGAGAGTGTGCAGGAACGCTCAGTTTTTTTAATGCTGTTTCTTTCTGGCAGATGTATGGCGTTGAAACCGGTGTGCTCATAGATGCAGTATCGGGAGATTATAAACTTGCAGATGTAAACCTTGGACTTTACGACCACGAACATCATAATGACATAAATATACAGAAGATGAGTTTCGGAATTATCAGAACATATTTAAGATCACTAATCGATTACGGAATCATCACGTTAAATAATAATGCAGTTCTTTCTGATATTTTTTCAGCAGAATATATTAATTCAGATGGAGAGCGGGTAAAGCTGGAAGAGAACCTTGCGGAGATCAAGTATCGTCCGCTGGTGGAGATACTGTAGAAATTAAAATCATTCAGACCTCTCCCCCTCTGTCCCCCTCTCCAAATGGAGAGGAGGAAGGTTTTGGGAGTGGGATTTGTTGTGTCTGATGTGCAGTATTTGAAGTCTCTTCTCTAAAATTCCCTCTTATCCTCACGGAGAAAGGGGAATTAGAAAATACGTTCTCACTCTTAACTTCCCCCTCTCCTTGAGGAGAGGGGGATCGAGGGGGAGAGGTCTGTTTATTATCATATACAACAACTCTCCTCCCATAATGGGGGAGATGCCCGGTAGGGCAGAGGGGGCGGGAAAGCATGAGCAGACTTTTAAAAAAGATCGGCGAACCGGCACATAAACGCAGCATCGAAGTAACAACTTATACCTCAGATGAAAGCCATCTCATTACAGAAGGGCGTCTCACAGATGTAAGACTTAAAGATTACTACAAATTTACCGGAGACAAAGTCGATGCCGGAACACTTCATGATCTCCGTCTTATTCTGCTGATAAAAATTCCTGAACTCATAATTGAAGATCTTGAAGTTATAATTGAAACAGTACCGCGTAGTGATTGTTTACTTATAGCAGATAGTTTAAAACCAGTGATCGGGCTGGCAATTCGCGGAGGCTTCTCAACTAAGGTGCGTGAGCTTGCAGGGGGAGTCTCGGGCTGTACACATCTTGTCCATCTCCTTACTACAATGGCTCCTGCAATAATGCAGGGATTCTGGGCCTATCTCTATCAGCAGAAGCCTGATATGAAAAAAATTGAAGAAGGAAAAAAATCCGGGATAATGAGCCGCGGACTGAAAAATTCATGTTTCACCTGGAGAGAAGAGGGAGAGGCTTATCAGAAAATGATAAATCTTATAAAAGAAAAATCTCCCGGGGAGTAAATCCTGCGGGAGATTTATAATATAGTTCGTGATAAATAATTTAGTTTCACCCTGTCATTCCCGTGCAGACAGGAATCCATAGTTTCGTAAAATTTATAATACTTTTACAGTGGTTACCAGCCTGCGCGGGTATGACAGTCGGAAAAATCAGCCCCCTGCAGTCTGCGAGAACGCTGTGTTTGAATAGAGATATTCAACTTTTTCTTTATGCTTCAACTCTTCGTTAGCTATTTTTATAAGCATATCTTTTATTTCAGCATCTGAGTGCAGTTTTGCAAACTCAGTGTAAAAAGTAAAAGAAGCAAGCTCTCTGTGTGCGGCAATAAGATAAACATCTTTTGAGTCCATGTTCGGTTTAACTTCAGGAGCAGATACATGCTCTGCAATCTTATGGTCATCAACTTCTGAAAGCTTGATAGTCCCTGCAGGAATTTTACCCTCTTTATAGTTTCTCAAAAATTCTTCATGTTTTTTCTCTTCGCCGGCAATCCACTTTAATGCATCTTTTGCTGTAGCATCAGATACTTTGTTGTATAGATCCATATAAAATTCATATGCTTCTACTTCTCTCTGAATAGCAAGATCAAGGAAAGAATTACTCATATTTACCTCCGGATTGTTTTATGTTTCCCATCCCCTTCGGGGATGGGAAACAGGGGAGGCCCCTGTGGGGCTTTTTTAAGGGGCTACCGCCCCTTAGACCCTGTTTTTATTGTTAGTCAACTATAAGCCCTTAGATTGCGATTTTCATCGTTTTCAAGTCCCCCGCCGGGCGATGTGCTGAGCCTGCTGGAGCAGGATTTAGGGAGCTGAAGTGTGCTTCTTGTAAAAATTCACATTTCAAACCACCTTTTATCAGCCGATTTAAAGCCCCCCTCCGGGGGGTTGGGGGGCCGGGTGTGTGCACAGTTGAAATCTACTTCTAGTGTCCGCTATGTCCTGAATAGTATCTTCTTAATGATTCGTCACATTTTGCACACTTGTGATTATGGTCTGTGTGTTTAACAAAATCAGCTTTGAAGTACTTGAGCATTGTTGTTATAGGCAATATTGGAGACTGACCAAGCGCACAGAGAGATGCTTTTCTCATAAGAGTAGCTTTTTCTATCATCAGGTCAATATCTTCAACTTTAGCTGTTCTTGTTGCAAATTTTTTGATGAGATGGTGCAGATGTGATGTACCAACACGGCATGGTACGCACTGTCCGCATGACTCATGCTCAAAGAAGCTCAAGATCTGAAGCATGAAGTCTACAGGACACTCGTCCTCATCCGCTACAAGTACAACTCCTGAACCGAGAGTTACACCGGCTGCAGTTGTCTTGTCGATATCAAGAGGGAGATCCATAAGATCCTCTCCAAGAATACCGCCGGCAGATCCTCCCACCTGAGCGAACTTGAATTTTTTCCCGTTCTTCATCCCCTTGCCGTATTCGTTGATGATCGTACGCATTGTAGTTCCCATGGGAGTTTCAATGAGTCCGGTTTCATTCATTTTTCCTGATAGACAATAGAGTTTTGTTCCGTAACAGTTTTCACTTCCAACAGATTTATACCAGTCAGCACCATTGTTGATGATTAGAGGAACTGAACAGAAAGTCTCAACGTTGTTAACATTTGACGGAAGATTTTTAAAACCGGCTCCACCAGGGAACGGCGGTTTGAATCTTGGATATCCTCTTTTCCCTTCCATAGAGTTGATCAGAGATGTCTCCTCACCGCAGACATAAGCTCCTCCCCCCTCTTTGATAAATAGATCAAAGCTGAAGTTTGAACCGAAGAGATTTTTACCAAGAATACCTTTTTTTCTTGCCTGATCAATTGCAAGCTGCAGACGCTCGATAGAACGTTTGAACTCACCCCTGATATAAATATAACCGATTGAAGCGTTGATTGCGTAACCGCATATCATCATACCTTCAATTAAAGAGTGAGGATTCTCTTCCATAAGAATTCTGTCTTTGAAAGTTCCGGGCTCACCTTCATCGGCGTTACATATTACATATTTCTGCATGTCCCCTTTTGTAACAAAAGACCACTTCATTCCAGCCGGGAAACCGGCGCCGCCTCTCCCCCGAAGACCTGAATCTTTCATCACTGAAATTACATCTGAAGGCTGCTGCTCTTTCAGACTCTTCTGAATAGCTTTGTAGCCGCCATGTTCAACATAGCTGTCAACGCTGAGCGGATCAATAACACCCATCTTTTCGATGAGTCTTTTTGTCTGCTTGTCGTTTTTAATGATGCACTGTTTACCTTCAATTTCAGGTCCGCAGTTCTCTGTTAATGCAGGTTCTTTTTTCCTGTAATCTTCAAATATCTTTTTGAGTTTATCTTCTGTGAGTTTTCCATGAATGTCATAGTTGATCATCATCGCCGGAGCTTCTGAACATACGCCAAGGCACTCGCACTTTTCAATGTGGAATATTCCATCCTTTGTTGTCTCGCCCGGCTCAATTCCAAGAATGTTCTTAACAGCGTCGATTATTGTTATAGAACCCATAACATGACATGGGCCCGATTTACAGACACGGATAAGATATTTTGCTCTCTCTTTCTTGTTGAACATTGTATAAAATCCTACAAAGCCTTCAACAGCACTCTGGGGGATATTCATCACTTCTGCGAGGGTTATAAGAGACTGAGTATCAACCTGGTTTTTGCCAGAGATAGTCTCCATCTCTCTCATTATAAGCATAAGATTCTCGCGGGAGTTTCCATGCTTTTCTACAATACTTGTTATATCTGATGTCTTTATCATTTTCATGCCCCCCTTACATTGATATCTTTTCGATTTTGCACGCGCAGACTTTGAATTCCGGGATCTTACATGTCGGATCCAGAGCATCAATAGTCAGCTTGTTGGCTGCAGCTTCGAAAAAGTGGAATGGCATAAAGATGACGTTAGCCATCGGTTTATCAGAAATTTTTGCCGCCATACGTACGCTTCCACGTCTGGTAGAGATAGAGATAATCTCTCCATCTTTGATATTGTAGTTGGATGCATCATTCGAATTGATTTCGAGGAATGCTCCGGGAACAATTTCATCAAGAACTTTTGAGTTACGTGTCATTGTACCTGTGTGGAAATGTTCGAGTAATCGTCCTGTTGTAAGAATCATCGGATATTCCGGATCTACTTCTTCCGCAGGAGCAGTGTACTCTATTGCAGCAAGGAGTCCCATTCCGCGGGAGAATTTATCCTTGTGAAGGAACTGTGTACCTTTGTGGTCTTCATTCGGACATGGCCACTGTATAAGCTCTTTCTCAAGACGGTCATACGTAATACCGGCATAAGACGGAGTAACAGTTCTGATCTCTTCAAAGATCTCTTTCGCGTTTTTATAATCCCACTCTGCACCCATTCTGTTTGCAATCTGCATGATTATCCACCAGTCTTCCCGGCAGTTTTCATGAGCTTTAACAACTCTATGCATCGGCTGAACTCTTCGTTCAGTGTTGGAAGCTGTTCCCTCTTTTTCGAGGAAGGCATATCCCGGAAGAACAACATCAGCATAATGTGCAGTTTCAGTCATAACTATATCCTGAACTACAACAAAGTCGAGGTCTTCAAGAGCTTCAATAACGTGGTGCTGGTTCGGATCTGACATTATCGGATTTTCACCGAAAACATAAAGTCCTTTGAGGTCACCAGCTATAGCCGCGTTGAGAGATTCAACAATTGTAAGTCCCGGTTTAAGAGACATGTCAACTTTAGAATTCCATGCTTTCATGAATTTAGCCTTATTGTCTTCAACTGTTACCGGCTGGTATGCAGTATAAACATTTGGAAGGCTTCCCATGTCACATGCTCCCTGAACATTGTTCTGTCCGCGGAGAGGGTTAACTCCTCCACCTTTTACTCCGATGTTCCCAAGAAGCATCTGGAGATTTGAACAGGACTTAACTCCGTTAACACCGGACTTGAACTGTGTAATACCCATACAGTAGTAGAGGGCCATCGGTTTCGCTGCAGCAATTATACGGGCAGCTTTAACAATTAACTGTGGATCTTTAATTCCGCATATATTTGCGACATATTCGGGAGTGTATTTCTCCATAGTCTTTGGAATATCATCAAAGCCTTCACATCTCTCTTTGACATACTCTTTATCATAAAGTTCTTCTTTAAGTATAACATGCATCAATCCGTTAAGGATCGCGATGTTTGTTCCCGGTTTAATCTGAAGGAATACATCTGCATATTTTGCTAAATCTATTTTTCTCGGATCGATAACAACAAGTTTTTTCCCCTTGTTTATTACCTGATTTTTAATCATAGACCCTATAACGGGGTGATTGTCAGTAGTGTTTGAACCGATAATCATGAATGCATCTGTATCAGGGATTTCTCTGATAGAGTTAGTCATTGCTCCAGAACCTAGTGTAGCTGCCAGACCGGCAACTGTTGAACTGTGTCAGAGCCGGGCGCAATGGTCGACGTTATTCGTACCCACCACGGACCTCATGAATTTCTGATGCAGATAGTTCTCTTCGTTAGTACACTTCGCTGACGAGAAAGCCATAATTGCATCGGCGCCGTTTTTCTGTTTAATCTCGGTAAATTTTTTCGCAACAAGATCAAGTGCCTCGTCCCATGTCGCTTCTTCAAATTTTCCGTCTTTCTTAATAAGGGGAGAGGTTATTCTCTTGTCACCCTGAACAAAATCAAAACCGAATCTTCCTTTAACACAGAGGTGTCCTTCATTCGGTCCCGCGTTGTTTCCATGGGCTTTTACAAGCTGTCCCTCTTTGTTTGTATAAAAATCAATTTTACATCCAACACCGCAGTAGATACATATGCTGGATTCTTTTTTCAGATCCCAGGATTGTCCTCTTCCAAGCACCTGCTGGAATGATAATGCGCCTGTAGGGCAGAGCTGAACACATGTACCGCATGCAACACACGTGGATTCTCCTATCTTGGCTTCTACATCGGAAGTTAGGTGAGCATGGCTTCCTCTTCCTGTGAAATCCCATACATTCATAACCTGGATTTCGGCACAGGCCTTTACGCATCTTCCGCAGAGGATACATTTGTTTTCATCTCTTTTAAGCGCTTTGCTGGAGACAAAATCTTTCTGTCTCACGTTTTTAGGGAATTCATTGTTCTTTAATTCTACATCATACTTGCTGCAGTATCCCTGGAGTTCGCAGTCGCCGCTCCAGTCGCAGTTGAGGCAGTTGTGGTCCCCTTCAGAAAGAAGCAGTTCCAGTATCCCTTTGCGGATTTCTGTCATCTCGTTGTCTTCGGAAATTACATCCATTCCATCAGTGGCGGGTTCGGTACATGAAGCTTTGATCATGGTCCCGTTGACCTTGACCATGCATAGTCTGCATGCTCCTGTTTTGCTAATTTTAGGGTGATAACAGAGGTGGGGGATATCAATCCCGTTTCTGGATGCTACTTCAAGAATAGTATCTCCTTTGACCCCTGAGATCTCCTTACCATTAACCTTAATCGTAATTTGATCACCATTCATACAAATATCTCCAACAGGCAATTTTTTATTATATGTTTTTTAAACTTTAAACAAAATCCTGAAAATTTTATACTCTCTGTATATAAAACTGAGAGTATACATATGTGATAATTATTCACAGGAATTAAATATAAAGTTCATATGAGTGGTAGATTATTATTCTATTAATTTGTAAATCATAAAATACTATTAATGCTAAAAATAGCAGTTTATTATGTCATTATTGGCATAATTTAACTATTCATTCAGAAAAGTCTGAAGGATAAATAAAAAAAATAATTCCGGGATAATAAAGAAAACAGCTGCTTTTCAGTAAGTAAGTGCAGTTTATTATGTTCCGAAAGGCATAATAAACTGCACAAATCCACTCGAAATGTAAAATTTAGGTTGACCGCAAAAAACGGTAAGTTAAAAAAAGTTACACAAAAAGAATACAAAAACAATTTAGTTGGAGGATTTGATTTATGAACGACGCAAGTCTTGATAAAAAAAGATGGCTGATTGCAATCATGGGGACATGTCTTCAGATATGTCTTGGTACAGCATACGCCTGGTCATTTTTTCAGAAGCCGTTAAGCTCTGCTTTCGGTTGGTCTAATAGCCTTACAGCATGGGCTTTCTCTCTTGCAATATGCTTTCTCGGTCTTTCTGCGGCTGTAGGCGGTATTCTTATGCCGAAAATCGGCCCGAAAAAAATGGCGATGATCGGCGGTCTTCTATTCGGTCTCGGTTATATCGGAGCATCATTTGCTCTTAAAATGCAGAGCGCACCTCTTCTTTTTCTTACTTATGGTGTAATCGGAGGATGCGGACTTGGTACAGGATATGTAACTCCAGTTGCTACTGTTGCAAAATGGTTCCCTGATAAGAAGGGTCTTGCTACAGGTATGGTTGTTATGGGCTTTGGACTCGGTGCTCTTTTTATGTCAAAGATATTCGCACCTATGCTTCTTGATTATTTCCAGTTCGCAGGGGCAGCTGATGCTGCTGCACAGCAGGCAATTCTTGTTAAGCTCTTCCTTGCTCTTGGTGTAATATTCCTTGTTCTTACAATTCCAATTGGTTCTTTCATTCAGAATCCTCCAGCAGGATATGTTCCAACAGGTTACACTCCTCCTGTAGTTTCTGCTGCTGCTTCTGCTGCTGCGGATGCAATAACACCAAAAGATGGAATTCTCTCAGGTAAATTTTTTATCATATGGCTTATATTCTTCTGTAATATCACAGCAGGTATCGCTATTATAGGATTCCAGTCTCCATTATTTCAGGATCTTTGGGCAAAGCTTGATCCAAGTCTTGATAAAATGACTCTTGCTGCTTTTGGCGGAACTCTCATTGCTGTTACTTCTATTTTTAATGGACTTGGACGTTTCTTCTGGGGTGGCATGTCTGACAAAATAGGCAGAACTCAGACTTTCAGAATAATGCTCGGTTCACAGATTCTCTGCTTCGTAGCACTTGCTTATGTTGCAAATCCATGGCTTTTTGCTGTTGTTCTCTGCTATATCCTCCTCTGCTACGGCGGTGGTTTCGGAACAATGCCTTCATTTATTTCAGATGTTTTCGGAACAAAAAACCTGGCGGTTGTTTATGGAACAGTTCTTACAGCATGGTCAGCAGCTGGTATAGTCGGACCTCAGATGGTTGCATTGCTTAAAGATAGTTTCAAAGATACTCCGGCAATGGCGGCTAAATATACATTCCTTATTGGTGCAGCTATATTGACATTCGGTTTTCTTGTAACTCTTGTCAGCAATAACAAACCTTTCGAAAAAAAATAGTCAGTTCTGAGTTAAACTGATTTTGTAGTCTTATAATGATCCCCGTCGCTATGCGGCGGGGATTTTTTATGGAATGACATTTAGGGTGATTGTTCTATATGATTCTTATCTATGGTATTAACAATGAATTACTATGATTACTGGACAGGTTGAGTCTGGTGTATATCCCCGTATTCCGGTTAAAATATTTCAGTTATTTTAAAAAAATTGTAAAAAAATAACTGAAAAAAAGATGAACAAAACTATACATCTTTGTTGACATAGAGTTTATCCGGAAATAAAATGGGAAACGGAAATATAAAAAATCTTTGATTTTAAGGAGACTGAAATGTCCGATAAAAAGATACTTGTGATAGATGACGATCCCGATATTCTGGAATCTATCAGTGCCGTGTTGAGCTCCGAAGGATTTAATGTTTTAACTGCTATCGATGGTAAAGAGGGAGTTGAAAAATTTAGAAGTGAAAAGCCGGATCTCGTTCTTTGTGATATGATGATGGAAAAAGTTGATGCCGGAAGTAAAGTTGCTGAAATGATAAGAAAGGAAGACAGTGTAACTCCTGTATATCTTTTAAGCAGCATAGGGAATGCCACTGCAAGTAATATCAGTGTAACAGATCTCGGTTTTACCGGAGTACTGCAGAAACCGGTTGATCCTGATACTCTTATTTCTCAGATAAAAAAATCGCTAAAAGTTTGATTTTAACTTATTACTGATTGTAAAAGCAATTATAATAATGTGTAATAAGGCTGTTTCCTTCATGGTGCAGCCTTTATTATTTTACACCATGTCAAATAATGATATATTTTTTTATCTTTAACAGGTTGAATGCTTAAAGCTAAATCTCCCGGCTAATTCGGCAGGCTCAGCACATCGCTTTCGGCCACCCTCTTTGATAAAGAGGGTTTTGATCCGGTCTGTTTTATAACCCCCTTTAATAAAGGGGGAAGTTGAGCATAGCGAAACGGGGGATTTCAGGTTTCTAAAACAGGTTGTTTAAAAGAGAACAAAATGTGTTTTAAATCATTCAAATCTCCCGGCCTTACGGGGGAATTTCCGGTTAAGTAAACTGAAAATCCCCGGAATAAATACTGTTAATATTGTCTTGACAATAGTTGTATATATGTGATTTTTAAAAAAAATAGAGACGGAAATATGATAAAAACGAAACTCAGTATAATTATTCTCATCGGATCATTTCTTATCGGCTCACTGTTTATCACCGGGTGTTCCACGTTTGTACCCGATGAGGATTCCGAGAGAATTACTTTGAAGTATCAGGCCGGTGAGTATGTACTCCTGGAGGATATTAATCGTAACAATGTAATATTCAGTAAAGGGAGTATTGTAAAACTATTAGTAGTAACCGGAGATGAATGGGTTAAGATATATGCCTACAGCTCCAGTGAAGAGCTACTTGCCTCAAACAGATTTCTTTTGTTATATCTATTTGAAGAGAGTTTTCCTGATAAAAAATTCAATCAGGAATTTCTCGATGCGGAACTGTTAAAACTGGTAAGGCAGAAAGGATCTGCGGATTATAATAAAAAAGAGACTAAGAGCGACACAAAAAAAGTAAAAAAATAAAAGGATAAGTCAGTATGTTTGAAGGTGCATATACAGCCATAATAACCCCGTTCGAGAATGATAAAATTGATTATAAAGCGCTTGAGCTTCTTATCGAGAGGCAGATAAGTGAAGGGATTGATGGAATCATACCAATGGGTACAACAGGTGAGTCTCCCACTCTCTCATTTGAAGAGCATGAGGAGTTCATTAGAAGAACAGTGAAAATCGTAAACGGCAGAATTAAGGTCATTGCGGGAACAGGTGCAAACTCAACAAGTGAGGCTATATGGCTCACAAAAGGTGCCGAGGATGCCGGAGTTGATGCTACTTTATCTGTTAATCCGTATTACAATAAGCCGACACAAAGAGGTCTTGTTGCACATTATGAAGCGATTGCAAAAGCAACAAATCTCCCTATAATCCTTTACAATATTCCCGGAAGATCCGGAATCAATTTTCTTCCTGAAAGTGTAGCAGAGCTTCTAAAGAGAACAGATCATGTGGTTGCAATGAAAGAAGCATCAGGCGATATAGCTCAGATGATGCGCCTTATAGAACTTTGCGGAGATAAGCTCACTGTTCTTTCGGGTGACGATAATCTTCTTCTCCCGATTTTAGCAATAGGGGGTAAAGGGATTATATCTGTTCTTTCAAATCTCCTCCCGGCTGATATTAAAAAAGTTGTAACCCTTTATAAAGAAAATAAAATAGAGGAAGCGAGAAATCATTTTTATAAACTTCTCCCTCTCTGCCGATCTATGTTTCTGGAAACTAATCCTATTCCAATTAAAGCCGCAATGGAGATGGTTGGAGCATGCACAGGTGAGATGAGACTCCCGCTTACAGCATTGAGTGACGATTATAAAGCAGCATTAAGAAAAAGCCTTATGGATTACGGAGTAAAGCTTAAATGAATATCGGAATCTGCGGAATAGGGGGGAGGATGGGGAATGCCATCCTCAGAATCTCCACAGAGCGGGGGCATAAGCTTGGTGCCGCTTTTGATGCTGATGGATCCCCTCTCATAAATAAAAATGCAAAAGAGCTTGTGAATAATCCGTTAGCTGACTGTACTATCTCGGCAATTAATGCGGATATGCTGCAAAGTGTTGATGGAGTAATAGACTTCTCCGGCCCTGCGGCGACGATGAAACTTATACGAATTCTTTCGGAATTAAAGAAACCTGTAGTAATTGGTACAACCGGATTCTCCGATGCCGATGTGGCTGAGATCAGATTATGTTCTGAAACAATACCCGTAATACACTCTCCAAACATGTCTCTTGGTGTTAATCTTCTTTTTAAACTCACAGAGATTGCATCAATGGCGCTCAGTACCGATTATGATATTGAGATATTTGAAGCGCATCATCGCTTTAAAAAGGATGCGCCATCAGGTACGGCTAAGAGACTTCTTGAAATAGTAAAAGAGAATATGGCCGGATTATCCAATGCCGCTGACGTCAACGGGCGCGAAGGGATTACCGGAGAACGTACCAGCAATGAAATTGGAATGCATGCAATGCGCGGCGGTAATATTATCGGTGAGCATACAGTTTTCTATACAGGCCTTGATGACAGGATAGAGCTGACTCATAGAGCTGCAAGCAGAGATGTCTTTGCCCGTGGAGCTGTTTCAGCGGTTGAGTATTTATATAAGAAAACCCCCGGATTTTATACGATGTACGATGTACTGGGATTTAAATGAGTGATGAAGAGATAAAAAAAGAGGAAGCTGAAACAAGGGAGTTTACAGAGAATCCCTTTGATCATCAGAACGCGCGTCCCGAGGATGTTGTGCGCCTCTTCTATATTCATGACGTTCCTATAATCCCGGTTGTCTCCAAAAGGGGAGTGCTGATTGGTGTACTTAAAAAACAGAATATTATATCAGAATTAAGCGATATAGAGCGTGTCGAAAAACTTAAGATCGACGAGTTTATTACCCGCAATGCAATCAGGATGTCTTTTGACGACCTTCTCCCTTTCGGAAAAATCAGAGAGTTTATTGTAATTAATATTTTTGGAGAGATGCAGGGGACCTGGAGCCGTCTCCAGCTCTTTACAGCCTGTGACACTTCAAAAGGTGTAAATCAGGAGAGCGAGGTAAAGAAGCAGCAGGAGGATCAGGTTCTCGACTGGATGATTTATCTTATACTGGAGCATATTCCCAGGGCCCTCTATGCGATGAATGAGAAGGGGCGGACTATTTTCTACAACAGCCATTTCGAGGACCTCTATGTTGAAAAATTTGGTGAAGATGTTAATGTTGATCTGCTTGAAAAGCTCTTCAGTGATCCGGTAAAAAATGAACTCTTTTCAAATGGCGAAGGGAACGACCTCTCTTTTCATAATAATGAACTCGATATTTTTTATGAAAAAATACCTCTCATGAGCGGAGATAAAAAGTCCGGATTTCTTATTTATTGCGACAAAAAAAATTCGGGATCAGAAGATTTGAGAATCCCCGGTGTTGATTTAAGAGATAAATCTCTTCAGGATATTATTGAAGCAGTTGAGCGTCATATGATTGTTGATGCAATACATAAAGGTAAAAATCTTGATGAATCAGCCGGGAAACTGAAGCTTACCAGACAGGGGTTGAATTCAAAAATTAAAAAATTCAGCATTGAAGTTAAATAAAAAAGCGTTATATATTCCCGCCACCGGTGCGGCGGAGATAAAAGTGTTTTTAATTCAAAAATGTTAACGAATTATTATTGGGAAAACATATACTTTTTTATATATATCCGTCTTTTTTTTAATATTTCTCTTGACTCAAAATTATTGCGTATATAATTTAACAATAGTTAACAAATGCCTTTGTTGTTTTGCCCCGAACACCTCTTTTGCTGTTTCATAATCATAAATATCTAATGAATAGAATTTAAGCAAAGGCATTTTTGATTTACCTCTTAGAAGAATAATAATTTAAATATACACAAAGGACAAAACATGTCAAAAGCCAGTGAAACGAATGTCAGCATAAATGGTGACACGGAAGAGATTCCTGTAGTACTTGATGAAAAACCTGTTGCGGTCAAAGGTAGTGATGCCTACAAACTTGATCTTGGCGAACTGAAGGCTAAAACTATAACCGAGTTATACAGCCTTGCCAAAGAGATGAAACTTGAAGGGACCTCTGGCCTGAAAAAACAGGATCTTATCTTCGAGATATTAAAAGGGCAGACCGAACAGAAAGGGCTGATCTTTGCAAGCGGAGTTCTTGAGATATTAAGTGACGGTTATGGTTTCCTGAGATCACCGAATTATAACTATCTTCCGGGACCGGATGATATTTATGTTTCACCATCACAGATAAGGCTTTTCGGGTTAAAAACCGGTGACACAGTAGCCGGGCAGATAAGGCCTCCGAAAGATAATGAAAGATTTTTCGCACTCCTTAGAATTGAAGCAATAAATTATGAAAATCCTGAAAATCTCCATAGAAGAGTAATGTTTGATGATCTTACCCCTCTTTATCCTCAGGAGAGACTGAATCTTGAGACTGAAGGGACTGAGATTGAAATGAGGATTATGAACCTCATGACGCCAATCGGGAAGGGTCAGAGAGCTCTTATCGTTGCTCCGCCAAGAACCGGAAAGACTGTCCTGCTTCAGAAAATCGCCAATTCAATTACAAAAAATCACCCTGAAATATACCTGATAGTACTTCTAATCGATGAGCGTCCTGAAGAGGTTACAGACATGGCAAGATCGGTTAAAGGTGAGGTTGTATCCTCTACTTTTGACGAACAGGCTACACGTCACGTTCAGGTTGCCGAGATGGTTATAAATAAGGCCAGAAGGCTTGTAGAGAGGAAGATGGATGTTGTTATCCTTCTCGACTCAATAACCAGACTTGCACGGGCATACAATCAGGTTGTACCTACAAGCGGTAAGATTCTTTCCGGTGGTGTGGATTCTAATGCTCTTCATAAGCCTAAAAGATTTTTCGGAGCTGCGCGTAACATTGAGCAGGGGGGGAGTCTTACTATTTTAGCTACTGCTCTTGTAGATACAGGTAGCAGAATGGACGAGGTAATTTTCGAAGAGTTTAAAGGTACCGGTAATAGTGAACTTCATCTGGATAGAAAACTTTCAGATAGAAGGATATATCCTGCAATCGATATTAATAAATCGGGTACAAGAAAAGAAGAATTACTGCTTGACGAAGAAGAGATAAATAAATTATGGGTATTAAGGAAGGCTCTCGCGTCCATGAGTGCCACTGAAGCTATGGAACTTCTTGTAGAGAAGATGAAAGCTACAAAGAATAATAAAGCATTTTTCAGAGCGATGAATACTGCCTGATAAGTGTGTGATTGAAGAAATACTATAAGTTACAGGAGATAAAAGTTATGAAAGCTGGAATCCATCCGGATTATGCTGAAACAAAGATTCACTGCGCCTGCGGGAACGAGATTGTAACAAGATCTACAGTTAAAGATCTTCATGTTGAGATCTGTTCAAATTGCCATCCTTTCTATACCAAGAAGGAAAAACTTCTTGATACAGCCGGAAGAGTTGATAAATTTAAGAAGAAATACAATATTAAGTAGATCTTGCTGGGGCGGTCGGGGCGTAAGGGCGAATGATTATTCGCCCTTACTCGCCCTTACGCCATACGACCGCTTACTCGCTCTGGCTCACCTGACTCTATCAGATCCTCTCCGCTCGTTTCTACCGCTTTAGGTTCCTTATGATTACTTTATGTGTTTTGACTCTCTCTTCAGATACCTGAAAAATCCGCTCACACCAGCAAGAGAAATTATAATCATTAAACTACCGATTAAAATTCTTAATGTAATAGGATCTGCGAATATTGTCACACCTAGAATTATTGCAAAAACAATTCGTGAAGACGATACCATTGATCCCGGTGCAGCATCAATATATTTATATCCGACAGTAAGCAGAAGCTGCCCCAGGTATGAGGTTACAGTCATAATTACAGTGTAGAGAAGGTATATTCCGGCAGGAATCCTGAAATTGTTCAATGATAATACTCCGGCAATTAGTGTACCTATTCCAAACATATAAAGTAATATTACATGTATAGAATTGCTTTTTCTGGCTTCTCTGAGGGATGAAATACCGAAACCGGCAGTGATTCCTGAGAGCAGCGCGAAAATATCGCCTTTATTGATGTTTGAGAATCCTGATGCTGAGTTTTCCGGTATCACTACCAGATAGATTCCAGCCATTATTATTGTGAGATAAAGGATAAATGAATTTTTATTTTTTTCCCTGTTAATTAATGGAGCAAGTATCATGACAAAAACAGGGTATGTCATGTTGAGAAGGTTTGCTTTGCTGACGTTTGAGTACTGAACACCTAAAAAAAACAATATAACAGAGAGAGTATTGAATACTCCCCTCATGTAAACATATTGGGGCTTTACCGGCTTGATAGGCTTCCTGGAGAGTAAAATCCATACTGCTGTTATGATAAATCCTGTTAAAAACCGGAGAAAAGCAAGCTCAACTCCGGTTATATTTGTGTCTGCGGTAATAATCTTTACAATTACTGTTCCGAGTGCAAAAAACAGTTCGGCAATTAAAAGGAAAAGTATTCCATTACTCATGCTGCATTGTGTTTTATTCCGGAGCCTTTTCTATTTAAATAGATCAGTCCTCCAATTCCAGTAGAGATGAAGCATATCGCTACAAGCTGAGCCTGTGTTAATCCAAGTGACGTAACCGGATTAAGTCTTATAAATTCAACTGAAAATCTTGCAAAACCGTTCATTATAAGATAAATGAAAAAGAGTGTTCCTGTTTTCATCTCTTTTTTCCTGAGTCTCATCAGTATAAGAAAGAATATCAGTGAAGCAAAAGATTCGAATAATGGAGTGGGGAATACATTTACAGTAATTGGAACAATACCGTTAGGATAAGCCATACCGAAGATGGAATCTGTAGGGAGCCCGTAGCAGCCGTCACCTGATGCGTGACAACCCAGACGTCCTATTGCGTATCCAAGAGCCATTGCCGGAGATGTTGTGTCGAAAATATTAAGAATTCCCTCGTTGTTCTTCTTGATTACAAACATTGCCGAGATGAAAGAGAGAACAAATCCTCCGTAAACCGAAAGGCCGGCACCTGAGAAAATCATAGCTGATGGTGCCGCAAGAAACTCGCTGAAATTTTCAAATACATGAAATAACTTCGCACCGATTATAGCAGATGGGATAATAACAATCAGAAGTTTATATGCCAGTTCCGGATCAATTTTTTTTAAAGTAAATTCTCTTTCAAGTAGAAGAAAACCGATATAAAACGCGAGTCCCAGTAGAAGACCGTAAGAGCCAATTGTAATTAGTTTATAGTTAAAAAGTATCGGGTACATATTTTTCTCCGTGAATTAAACTGCGTTGACAAAATTTTTTAAAACTGATTTTTGATTAAAAAAGATTTAAAACATCCTTGTCAAGATATAATTTTTTATTAACACATTGCTGAATGTAAGTACTGATAAATTGGAGATCAAATTACAACGGTTTTCGAGCATTTACTGCGGAATATTTATTCAGACTATAAGTGAATTACAGGATTAGAATATGAATGATGAAGAAAAAGTTGCTCTCTCAAGGAAAGGGAATGAATTTTTCAATAACGGAAATATGACCGAGGCTATTAAGTATTTTGTTAAAGCCGGTTATAGAGACGGCATAATGCGTGTTGCAGATTATTACTATTTCGATAAAAAGCAGCCTCTGGTTGCCCTTAAGTTTTATAAAATGATAAACAGAAAAGACCGTATCGATGAAATTTATGCAAGAATGATGTTTGCATTTAACAAGATGCTCAAGTCAACAAAAGATGAGGCAGAGCCTGTTGCTGACAACGGTAAGTCCAGCGAAGAGATTGAAGTTAAAATTCATCCGAAACTCAGGCTTCTTGCTGAAGAGATAATACGGGATAACAAAGAGGAGAAGTGATATTGATGAAAAGGTTCTATATATTTTATGCATTGATATTTTTAATGCTGACTGCTGACAGTTATTCATCAGAGGTCGATACAACTGAATATTTTAAGAGTAAGGTCGTAGAGAAGAGGCTTGATAACGGGATAGTTCTTCTTATGATGGATCGCGGATTTTCTCCTACTCTTGCTTTTCATATTTCATTTAGAGTGGGATCTGTTGATGAAAGCTACAGCACTTCAGGCGCGGCGCATATTCTGGAGCATATGCTGTTTAAAGGGACCGATAAACTTGGAACAAAAGATTACGGGAAAGAGAAACCGATTCAGAACCGCATTGAAGCAGTAGGTGAAACAATAGACAGGCTCAGGCTTCAGAATCCATCGAGCGGTGAGATAAAAAAACTCGAAGCTGAATTGAAACGTCTTCAGGCAGAACAAGGGGAGCTTACACTCGGTTCTCCATATGATATGCTTTATACCTCAAACGGCGGAGTAATGTTTAATGCGTCAACTTCACGGGATATGACAGGATACTATATACAGCTTCCGGCTGATAGAATAGAGTTATGGGCAGAGACAGAATCTTCAAGACTGAAAAATCCTGTTTTCAGGGAGTACTACAGTGAAAGGGACAATGTATTTGAAGAGAGACTCATGAGGTATACTTCCAGCGGTGACGGACTTCTGCAGGAGGCATTTTTTGCTGCTGCATATTCTGCTCACCCTTACAGGCATCCCACAATCGGATGGGAATCCAATATTAAGTATATGTCAATCAATGATGTGAAAAAATTCTACAAAGATTATTATATACCTTCGAGAATGACCATTACAATAGTCGGTAAACAGGATCCGGAAGAGACATACCTTATTATAAAAAAATATTTTGATGATATCAAGCCGGGTCCGGAGCCGGGCGAGATAAAAGTAATTGAACCTGCACAGGGTGGAGAGAAGAGAGTTAATGTCTTTTTTAAATCAAGGCCTTCACTGATAATCGGCTGGAAAAAACCGACAGCCCCGTCGAAACATGATTATGCTTTTGATATAATCGCTTCATCACTGGGAAATGGAAAATCTTCGAGACTTTATAAGTCACTCGTACTCGATAAAAAGATGGCTTCCACTGTCTATGCATGGAATGGTGCGCCCGGATCGCGATATGATAATATGTTTATGATATATGCGGCGCCAGTTGACGGTGTAACACCTGAAACTCTGGAGAACGCTGTCTATGATGAGTTGAAAGGATTCAGAAATGAAGTTGATACTGCTGAACTTGTACGGGTGAAAAATCTTGCTGAATCATCTTTTATCTTTATGCTCGATAATAACGATGGTATAGCCGGACAACTGAGTTATTTTCAGACTGTGTTTAAAGACTGGAGATACATAGCTGATTATCTTGAAAATCTGAATAAAGTATCAGTTGAAAATGTAAGGGAATCCTTTGATCTTTATGTAAGGGATAATTTTAAAACAATAGCAGTTCTGCGTGACAACAGGAGCAGTAAATGAAAAAAATATATACCGGTCTTGCAATCTTCTCATTGATCGCTGCTTTCTCACTTGGGAACACATCAGCGGAGCCGTTAAAATCGATCGAGTCAGCTTTTATTACTTCATTGCCGGAAGTTCAGAAGTATAAAATGAAAAATGATATTAATCTCCTCTATCTTGAAGACGAGCTCCCTGTGACGGTCATATATGCATCTATATCCTTCGGCAAGATGTATGAAACTTCGTCCGATGCAGGTATATCGGAAGTTCTGAATAAGGCTCTCTCCATCGGGGGAACAGCATCCTATCCGGGGAATACTCTCTATCAGAGACTTGAATCGATAGGGGGAGAGGTCCATATCTCTACAGGCTGGGAAACTATCGGTATTGAAATTAAAGTTTTGTCTAAATACAGTGATCTCGCATTTAATATTCTTGGTGATATTCTGAAAAATCCTCTCTTTGAGGAGGCCGGAGTAGTATCAGCTAAAAAACTTGTTCTTGAAAAAATAAAAAGAGATAAAGATGAGCCCGATGAGACTGGTGTTCTGAAACTTCGAGAACTTATTTTCGGAGGTTCCGGATACGGTACTGTCCCTTCGGAAAAAAGCATAGGATCGATAGATTCAGCCGCTTTACAGGCATTATGGAGACGTTACGCAACTGGTGGTAATATCTCCATTGCTGTTTCATCCTCTGAAAAAAATAGTGCAGTTGTTTCTTTTGCGGAAAAAGAACTCTCCGGAATTCTGAAAGGTAATAAGGAATTTTATACTGTAGATAAAGAAAAAATTATATCCGGACTGAAATCTATATCCGGCAATATTTATCTGATACCAGCGGAACTGGAGCAGGCGACCATATATACCGGCACCTTCGCCCCGGAGATTAAGTATGAGGGGAATTATGCTCTGTATATGATGAATTACATTCTTGGCGGTGGATCTTTCAGTTCAAGGCTGATGAACGAAATAAGAGTCAAGCGCGGGCTTGCTTATTCTGTATACTCCCTTGTGAGAAACAGACGGAATGCCGGCCTGTTTATATCCTTTGTTCAGACGCGTAATGAATCAGCCGCAGAGGTTCTCTCAATCTTACAGGAGAACATAAAGCTTATGTACAATGAGCCGGTCAATGCTGATGAGCTGCAGTGGGCAAAAGAATCTGTAAAAAACAGTTATGTTTTCAGATTTAATACTATAAGTGACCTGCTTGGTAATTTTCTGGAAATTGAATACAATGACCTTAACTCTGATTATTTCAAAACTTATATCGCGAATATTAATAAAGTTACAGCAGATGATATTGTTAATGAGAGCAGAAAAATGTTCGGACAGGGACTGGTGACTGTTGTTGTCGGCAGCAGAAAACTTGAAAAAGAACTTTCTGCATTCGGAAAAGTAATAATTTGCGAATAGAGCTCAAATACCGGTTATTTTTAGTTGTTAAAGCGTTAAACGGATGGTTTTTATATTATTCTAAAAATGAATAACTACCGAAACTGTATAATATAAATCAAGGAATGATTTATAACTCTATTTGAACATAATAGCAGAAATTTTAAGTTTTTACACAGAATCTGTTTAAAGCCGTAATTCTTTTCATGGGGCGTATGCTTCGCATACGCTGAAATGAGGGATTACGTGGGCTTTGCTCACGTCAGTTTTTTGTGGTAGTTTCTGATTTTTGTATTAAATAGAGTAAATCGAAGTTCAAGGAAGAACGCATGACAAAAAAAATTGTTGATTTAATGTCTTATAAGATTGAAAAAGAATTAAAAGAAAACGGTTTTACTTTAAAAAGGGATGGTGATAAGAAAGTAAAGCTGTTGATTAAAATAAAAAATGACGGCACAAATAATTAAGGTTATTAAGACCCCGGGAGATATGAATGAGTACCGAACTCGAAGCAAATAAGCAGAAAGTCAGAGATGAACTTGAAAAATTAAAACATGAGTATAAAATAGAACTTCCTCAGATTATTTCAACTGCAAGAGAATATGGTGATTTGAAAGAAAATGCAGAATATCATGCGGCCAGAGAGAGGCAGTCTTTTGTAAAAGCAAGGATAGGTCAGTTGATAGACCAGCTGAATCAGCTGAATGATCTGAACATTACGGATATCCCTGAGGATAAAGTCGGATATGGCTCATCTGTTACTGTAGTTGACACTGATACTGATGATGAGGTTACTTTTACTTTTGTTTCATCCAATGAAGTAAACCCGTCAGAGGGTAAAATTTCAGTCTCTTCACCGATTGGTGCAGCAATGCAGAATAAATCCGTAGGTGATCAGGTTGTTATTGTGATTCCGGCAGGTAAAAGAAATTATCTGATTAAAAAAATTGTTACTATACATGGTAATGAACTTGTTTACAATGGATAAATACGGGGATTTAATATGGAGACGAGGGGGATCGAACCCCTGACCTCTTGAATGCCATTCAAGCGCTCTCCCAGCTGAGCTACGCCCCCGATTGAATCTATATTTTTTTATAGTTTTAAAATGTCAATGAAATTATATTTAATTATTCAGGTTGAATATTAAGAGTTGATTTTCTGGAAGTGAAGACTTATAGTATTAACATATCCGCCTGCTGGAGGCAGATATTTTCTGCCGGTGATTTTTACCGGTTATTTACAATTAATCTGAGTAAAAGTTTTAATATCATCAAAACCGGACGGTTAGGCATTATATCAAAGACCGGTTGATAATAAATAATAAGGTTATATTATGATTTTCACGTATGTGCTGGTGTTTCTTTTCTTTATAATATTTGCAGTTATAATGCTTTATATTTTAAGTGTATATGTTCTGCCGAAACAGATTGAAGAGATTCAGAAAATGATCGATGCAGGGCAGACTAAACTTGCCATAAGAAAATTAACTGAAATTCTTGAAAAGGACGACAGAAACCCTTACGCACATTATCTTCTGGCTGAAGCTTACAGGGCTGAGGGGAATAATCAGTATGCCGTGCTTGAATACAGACAGGTTCTGAAATTCGGAAGGTTCGATGATAGAATAAAAGAAGTTAATATACGGACAACTCTCGCTAAGATATATAAAGATAAAAAATCATTTGAAGATGCCAGAAAAGAACTTCTGATCCTGACCAAACTTGATCCTGCTAATTTTGAAAATTTCTACGAGCTTGGGATCATTACTTACGATTTAGGTCAGCTCGATAAGGCTACCAATTATTTCAAAAAGAGTGGATCATTAAACGCCAAGCATGATAAATCATTTTTTTACCTGGGTCAGATTTATTATAAAAATGGCGTTTATGCCGATGCAAAACAGTATTTTCTTAACACAATAAAACTTGATCCACTGAACTATCAGGCTCACTATTATCTTGGGCTTGTTCTAAGGCAGCAGGGTGATTATGAGTGGGCACTTAAAGAGTTTGAAGTTTCGATGAAAAGTGATGATTTGAAGGTAAAGAGTCTTCTTGCCCGCGGTACCTGTTTTATGGAAAAATCTCAGTTTCCGAAAGCTGTAATGGAATTTGAACGTGGAGTCAAGTTTGCTAAAAAGGGGAGCGATACAGAGCTGAACCTGAGATATTTTCTCGGGGAGTGTCAGGAGAAGATGCGCGATGTTCATTCTGCAATTATCAACTGGGAAAAGATCGCAGAGGTTAATCCTAAGTTCCGGGATGTTCAGGCAAAACTTGCATCTTATGCTGAATTCCGTCAGGATGACCGCATAAAAGATTTTATGATCGCAGGACTTGCTCAGTTTGAACATATGACCAGAAAAATTGTAGCAGGAATGAATTATAATATTACTGACATCGAAATTATCAGTGATACAGAAATAGAGATAATGGCGATTGAGACTGAGGGTAAGTGGCGTAACACAAGACAGTCTAACCGGATAATACGTATAAACAGAACAACTGAAGTTCTACCTGAATCATATTTACGGCAGATACATGAAACAATGAGACCGAGAAACGCAACCAGGATTCTGATAATAACTACAGGTGAGGTATCCCCCAAGGCGCTTGAATTTGCCAACACAAGGCCTATTGAGATAAAAGGGAAGGCTGAACTTGTGGAGCTTCTGAAAAAAATATAAATGACATGAATCATATTAAAAGTCTGCTTAGATCAATTCCATTTCTTCTTCATCTGAATAATGAAGAGGCCGATTTTTTCTTTAAATCCGGAAGGCTGGCTTCTGTTAAGAAGGGGCAGCTTGTAGATATAAAGAAAACAAATTCACTTAACATTGTAATTGATGGAATATTTGAAATTGAATCTATTGCGAACAGGGATATTGTCTATCTCTCTCCGGGGTCTTTCTTCGGATTTCTCCCTTTTATTGAAAATAGAAAAAAAGGAAATGTTAAAGCGCTGGTTGACTCCCGTATATTTGTAATCGGAGAGGATGATTTATATAAACTTTTTCTCAAGTCTCATAAAGCTCTGAGAGGTTATATTAAGATGATTGAGAGTCTTAATTTTGACATTTCAGATTCGGGCAAAAAGTATTTTGATCTGAAGGGGAAGGTCGTAACTGTTTTCAGCAGAAAAACAGGTTCGGGTAAAACACTGCTCTCATCTCTTCTTGGATTATCTCTCTCTTCCGAAAAAACTATTATTCTGGATTTGTCTTATAGCGGGAGATCTGTGTTCGATCTCTTTAAACAGAAAATGACTGTGCCGCTTTCGGAAAAGGATAATGAACGAGGCGCTGCTGAATCTCTGCTGAACGACCGGATAGTTAAAATTAATGAAAATCTTCATCTGCTCAACATCTCATTCTCCGCAAGGGTAAAGGTCGATCCTGCAATTCTCGGTCCGATCCTGTTTATTCTCTCCAGAGAATATAAATATATAATCGCGGACCTTTCTGATAGTGATGAAGATCTGAGAAATAAAGTTTTTGAACAGACCGATTTTGTATTCGCAGTGACAAATTCCAACAAGGATATGGAGAATGTTCAGCCGGTTTTTGATGAACAGCTTAAAGAGGGGCAGAGGGTCTTCTATGTCCGGAATAACTTTTTTTCAAAAGACAACGGACCATTTTACGGAGGATTTACTCTTAATAAATGTGATGGATTTACTGACGGCGGCGATGTTTCTATTCTTGAAAATTTTATTTCAGAAGGGAATCTTGATGTTTATCGCGATGCAGTTACTGCAAGGAATCGGGCAATTGTAATTCAGTCTGCACAGCATGAGTCTATACTGCTCAGCTCACTGTTCCTCGAAATGAACAGTAGTGCAAAAAAATTCGACTATATATACTCCTCATCCTACAGTTATTTTTTATCATGTATGTTCCTTCTTTTTGATGACTATAATTCATTGAAAGATAATATGAGGAAATTCTTTACACCGGAGCAGTTTAATAAAATTTTTGAGATTACCTTTCCGGAAAAATACATCTTCAAGTCAGGTAAAATTCTTAAATATGCTGCAGAACTTGCCGGATCCAAAAGAGTTGAAATGTTTCACCAGCTCCCTCTTTCTTATATAAATTCAGGCGGGAGTCAGCGGATTTACAGTACCGGATCACTGCAGCGTCTGATGGCTGCAAGTCTTGTATCCGAGCCGTTATGTGAACCAGTAGAAATTGCAGATGAAAAATCATCCTCGGGATTCCCCGGTAATTACGTTCTCCCTTCACATCTGCTTCGGACCGAAGCTGCCGAAATTTTCAACATCTCAATAAACAATAAGGAGAGGCTCTCCTTTACTGATGACAAGTACAGCAGTTTTTTTATAAACTATCTGGAAGCATCAGATGAACAGAAATTACCGCAGCCGGAATATATGGACCAGAGTAAAAAATTAGTACTTGAAGTATCGGAAAATGAGTTTAAGTTTGACAAAATTTCTGAGAATACAATGAAGTTATCTCAGATGCTCATTGCAAGAATCATTTAAAGAGAGGGTTAGTTTGAGATCTGCAAAAACAAATGCTTTTCAGGCGGCAGTTTTAATTTCCGGAGTTATGTATATTATTATCGGCGTAGCTTTTATATTTTCACCACTCACAATTTTTCAGTTTTTTGCTGAAAATGTTTCTGAAAACTGGATAGATCTTGTCCGGGATCATGAGCTTGTTGCACCTATGTATTTTACCGTTAGGGCTTTCGGGGTTCTTCTTCTTACATCAGGTTTTCTGATGATAATGCCTCTTTTTGATCCTTTAAAATACAGAGGTATTGCGTATTTCAATGGAGTTTTATTTCCATTTATTTCAGCAATAATTTTACTGAAAAATGGTCTTTTTATTGGTGTTAAAAGAGACGATTCGATTCAAAGTAATTATATCCATATACCAATTGTTATACTCGGAATAATTTTAAGTGTCATATTTTTAATAGTACTCTTAACTCTTCTATTGACAAGGAAAGATGCAAAAGAGGGCAGAGAATAATTTTTTTTTAATTGAAAAATAATAACTTCATATGTATACTGTAACAGTAACATACATAAAATGTTGTAAATAATATTTGCCAATGGTTTTATGATTAGTTATTCTATAATATCAATAAATAATTGAACTGGAGTAGAAAATGGATCTGAATTTGAAAAAGACAGGGAGCGATATTACAATATATTTAGAGGGAAGACTTGATGTTCATCTTTCCGCTGATATTGAAAAAGAGATTAATAAGCTCATTACTGCCGAACCAACCTGTAATTTTGTCCTCAATTTGAAAGATGTAGAGTATATGAGCAGTTCAGGTCTTAGAATTTTTGTATCAACTATGAGAATTCTTAAAGAGAGTAAAAGAAAGCTTGTTCTCTGCAATATGAATAATGCAGTTAAAAAAATATTTGAAGTTGTTGAATTAACAGATATGTTTGATATTTTCAATTCTGAAACTGAGGCTCTTGATTTTCTGAAAAAAGCATAATCTGCGGTACATGTTGAAGATTAGAGAGAGTAAAAAAAAACAGGGAAGTTTTTTCAGTAATCTTTTAACTGGTTATAAAGATTTAATTGATCCTGATAAGGAAGATGCTTTATTCGATTCTATTTCCCTTGGTTTGGGGAATAGATTTGCTTATCAGAAATTTTCTAATTTCACCTGGCCTTTGTGGTTATCAGAAGCCGGGGATTTTTATTCTCTCAATTACCGCCCTACATCCGATCCTCTGCTTCTGAATGCTAATTTCAGAGAGTGGCAGACTTTTACAAATTATTTATCCAATGAAGAACTTCAGATTGATAGAAGCGGAATGATTTCCGGACCGGGTAATTCCGCCTGGTCAATCGAATTCTGGTATGTCAGCAATGGGATTGTTTATCATCCGCAGAAGCATTTTAATAATATAAAATCTGTGAGAGATTATAAAACCGGCGAAATATCAATTGCCGGCAACTTCGGTAAGACGCAGTTCCGCGAGCGTATTGCCGGTGCTAAATCCGGAATTGATGAAGCTCTGATCTCGTATGAAATCAGTACTGATTTTGCAGATGATGTTATATTCGCGGTAGTCCGTCCATACAATTCCCTGAAGATCGGCGGAGTAAGTAATATAAGTTTTGATGCAGCCGGATCTTTTATAAAGATCGACGGCAGGCAGAATCTTTCTTTTGAAAAAAAACCTGATATTATTGAAACAGGTTCAGGGAGTACCGGTGATGTAAACTGTTGCTCCCGGAATTTTAACGGGACAGTCAGCTGTAGTTATGGTATGTGTTCGATGGCTCTTGGATTTAATCTGAAAAAGGGATCCAATACTTTAAATTTGAGAGTATCCCTGGACAGCAGCAGATCATTACCTGTTCACAAGTTTGATTATGTTAAGTCATTTAAGGAGTTTCAGAATTTTTCTGAAATGAGAATGGCTGAAGGACTTAAAATTGAAGTTCCTGATGAAGAAATTACAAAATATTTTCAGCAGTCCAAAATAACACTCTTTAATAATAATTCAGGCGATTTTAATCCTGAGACTATTGAAGGATTCCGGAATCTTTATTTTTTCTGTTATGCAATGAATAGAGCAGGTCTTGAACTGGAAGCTGAAAAGCTGTTCAACCGGATGCTTGACAGCTTTAAATATAACAGTAAAAATCCTGATTATAAATCGGTAATAAACGCATCCTATCTTCTTGATGCTTTTTATGAATGTTATATTCATAAAAGAGAATCGGAATTTCTTCAAAGCTACTTCCCTCTAATACGTAAATTAGGCGATTATATATATAATTTTTCCACTGAAATGCATTCAGTACCGCAGCTTCCCGGTAATACTCAGAATAATCACTATATCAAAGAGGCTACTGAATCTGATTTTATAATAATATTATCAGCGATGATCAACATATCTTATCTTGCACGATGCATGGGGATTTTTGGGGATGAAGTAAAATTTAAAAATGAGGCTGAGCGTATTCAGTCTATAGTAAAAAATGTAATTGAAAAAAGAAAAATTAATTCTATCGAAAATTTTTCATATTTTCGTTCATTGTTCACTTTTCCGGATAATATAATCAACGGATATAAAGAAGATGATTATAATAACTTTTTTTCAAGTCTCACCGAGGAGAAGAATTTTCCGATATATGAATCTCTTTCCGGAATTGATCTCTTTTCAAGCGCTTTAGTTCTTAACCATTTAATTTCTTTAAAAGATCAGAGATTTGGTCTTTTCAGTAAAAAGTTTTTTTCATTGATTGATGATTTTTTTGTACTTCCGGAGTATGTTGACCCTGTTCTCAGAAGGGGAATACGCGATAATGGAAATTCAAAGATTATTGCGGCTCTGATATTCATTATAATGAGGAACAGGCTTTTTCTTGACAGGGCAGACAGGCTTGAACTCTTCACCGTACCTGAAGTTCACTGGTTTGAACCGGGTAAAAAAATCAGAATTGATAATGCTCTGACCAGATATGGAAAATTATCATTTATTGCAGAAACATCTGAAGATGAAATAAAGCTAACATTTAACGGACTCCCCAAGTTTATCCCGTCTGATATTATGATAAATTTCCCGATAGAAACTTCAATCATGGAATCTGATGATTTTATTCTTAAACGAAAAATCGGGAACAGCTATGTAATAAACGGCTGGCCATCTGTCATAAGATTTTCTTTAATGAAAAAAAATGCCGCCCCGGTTCCTCATCTTAACACAGAAAGAATAATTGACTAAATAGCTCCATATGCCGATGATAATTAATGGCGGCCATGGTAACAATTATAACGTTCCAGGCAGTGAATTGTCATTTATAATTTTTATAAATTGATATAATCATTTATTTACGATCATTAAAATAGAATTCATTAAACGAGAGGGCTATGCTTGTTCCATTTCTTATAACAGCGATTATTATCCTCGGGGCAATAGTTTTTTATCTTTATTATTTAGCCCCGAAGCTAAATCCAAAGAATAAAGCTGAAATTCTTCTAAACGAGAATCGTATAGATGAGGCGATAGTTGAATTTAAAAAAGTTCTGGAAAGCCGGCCTCTTGACGTGACAATTCACTGGCGTTTGTCAGGTCTGTACCTTAATCAGGAAAAAATTGATCTTGCTGTAAATCATCTTGAAAATATTGCAGAAATAAACCGTTATAATGCTGATGTAGAAAAAGGTGATGTTTATAAACTACTGGCGGATCTTTATCTACAGAGAGGGGATAAGCTAAAAGCATTTGAAAAATTTTTTGAACTTCTGAAAGAATATCCAAGTGATTCAGAGGCTCTATATCATGTCGGTTTCATGTCTCTAGGGCAGGAGATGTTTGAAATTGCATATAGATATCTTGAAACTCTATCCCGTTTGAAAAAGAAAAATTTTGAAATATTATTCGGAGCAGGAATTGCCGCTCTTCAAAGTCAGAGAACAACGGAATCAATTGCATTATTCGGCGAAGCTCTTTCCATACAACCCGATTCAGATATAACAAATATTGCAATGGCTTTTGCGTTATACCGGAAGAAGGACTTTAAAACTGCAGTAAACTACGCCAGGTTTATTGTAGACAATTCAAAAGATGAAGATGCTCTTTTCGTGGGAAAGAGATTGCTGGCGTTTTTGTATATCGAAACTAAAAAGAATGCCATGGCAATAAAATTGTTTGATGAGCTGAAAGAGTATTGCGTACAGAATGATTACGATGAGGAACTAAAGGTAATGCTGTACGATTTCGGATTCGCGAATCTGGTAGATGACAGGAAGGAGGAAGCTTACGCCGTATTGAATCAGCTTTATCAGAAAGAGAGGAATTTCAGAAATGTACTTGATCTGGTGACAAGGCTCAGGAAAGAGATGGATATTAAACCCGGAGCTAAACCGGATGATTCTAAACCGGTCATAACTGAAGCCGGGACATGGAGAGAAAGGGCTTTTCCCGAAAGGTTTTTATGGAGTATCTGCGGTTTGAAAAGTGAACAGGAGATGGATCTGCAGAGTATTATTGCTTCAGGGAAATCTTCTGGTACCCGTGAACGGAAAACAGCAGATGATTCAGGCGGATCAAAAGAATCAGCTTCATCTATACAGGAGTTGTATAACCTGGATACCGAAAGCTTCAGAAGTGCTTCATACAGAGTTTGCGAAAAACTTGGTCTTGTTATTGATGAAATTATGACAACATACCGCGAGTCTGATGGTGTTGATTTTATGGCGACACATAAAGAGGGGAAAGCGAAGACGCTTGTATGGGTAAGACGATGGAAAGATGCAAATATCGGTGAGATACCGCTGAGAAATTTTGCTCAGGCGATAAATGATACAAAATCAAAGCAGGGATTTTTTATTACAACATCTCCATTATCTCCGGCTGGCGAGAGTGCTCTGAAGAGTTTAAGTAAAGTTACTGTTGTTTTCCCCGAAGAACTGGCAGGATTATTAAAAGGATTGGTTTAGAGTTGAAAATATGAAAACTTCGATTACTGACGTTGTTAAAATTGCAGATATATCTTCTGATGATTTTTTTAAAGTAAGCAGAAAGAATTATCAGAATAATCTGATTTATTCTTTGAAGTTGTCGGGAATGCTTGAGGTTCCGGTTCTTATAAAAACAGATTCAGGCTACGATATTTTTACCTGTCATAATAGAATAAAAATTCTACGGGAATCGGGTGTTGTCGATCTTGCATCGATTATATTGAGCACTCCGGATGCTGATTATTTTATGAACCATATTTCATTGAAAGCATATAGAAATGAACTGGGACCATTTGGTAAAATCAAAGTGTTAACTCTTATGAAGACTTTTTTTAAACTTGATGACCAGACAGTTAAAGATTTCTGCAGTAAGGTTCTTAAACTGCCGCTTGATGTAATTGATAATGAAGTTTATCTTGGGAAAGTACAGAGTTTCCCTTCAGCTCTGGAGGATTATCTCGATGAAAAAGATATGAGTTTTAAAACAATAAAAGACCTGTCGCTAATGCCGCAGGATTGGCTGGCTTTGATCGACAGCTGGATAACAAAAATTCAGATGAGAGTAAATATTTTCAGGATGCTTGCTGATTATCTTTTTGATATGTACAGGAGGGGAGACAGTCTTGAAGTACTGTCTCCGCTATCATTTGATGATGATAAAGTATTATATGATACGGTTTTCCGGGTCAGGTTCCCTGAGTTTTCGAAATTGAAAAGCAGATCTGAAAGTATTATAAATGAACTTTCGGGCGGAGGATTAACAATAGATTTCCCTGAATATTTTGACAGAAAAAATATTACTGTAAAGCTTGAGATTGATAAAAGATCAGATTGTAATAATCAGCTGAAAAAGATTAAAGATATAAATGTTGAAAAGATGACAGAGCTTCTCTCTCTTCTGTAAGTATTAATGCAGAGTGTCAGCTCCGTCATCTGCTGCTTCTTTCGGATTTAGTATGTCGCTGAAGCTCGACATGGACAGAATTATGCTATTGAATATAAATCCGGTTATAATAAATTTTGTAAATTTTTCATTAGTGCTGTATAGTGTAAATAACTGATGAGTTACATATATGCAGTTATCCATTATCTCCTGAAGCAGCAGATCCTTCTCTGTTTTTTTCTCTTCCGGCAGTGATTTTTTTATTATTGAGGCCTGTTTGGACTCGTAGATTATAGCTTCCAGAAGATTTTGAAAAAATTTATCAAAATCTTCTGTATACTTTACTTCAAAGCCATTTAATAATTTAATCATTTATCGTTAACTTGCTTTTTGATATTATCAAATTTGTCTTTAAGAAGATTTCCGAGACTTGAAGAAGAAGCTTCATTACCGTTTTTCAGGAATGAATTGTAATCGCTCTGCTCCTCTTTCTTTTTTGCCCCTGTTTCACTAAGTATAAGTTTCTTTGTTGATGCCTGAATATCTTTTACTGTTACTGTTAATTCTTTACCGGTTGTATAATTTTTCTGCATATCATTTGAGGTAGAAAGTTCATTTTTAGGGATGAATCCCAGCATTCCATTCTCAAGTCTTAAGTTTACACCGCTGTTGTTAACACTTTCAATAATACCTTTATGGGTTTCATTCATCATGCTGTCCGAAGATGTATTCCATGGATCAGCTTCTCCGGTCATAAGCTGCATGGATATTTTTTTGTTTTCACGGTCTATTGAAATGATCATGGTGTTAACAATGTCTCCGCGTTTCAGTACATCTTCGGCTTTGCTTATTCTTTTTGTGTGACTCATTTTAGAAACATGAATAAATCCTTCAATACCAGGTTCAAGTTCAACAAAAGCTCCCTGAGGTATCAGGTTTACAACCTTACAGCTTAGTACCTGGTTTTCATTGTAGTTTTTAATATTTGTCCATGGTTCGTCCATGAGCTGCTTTAAGCTTAATGTAATTTTATTTTTATTCCAGTCGATGCCGATGATCTTTGCTTTAACTTCATCACCTTCTTTAAAAGCAGAGAGATCAGCTGATCTGCTCCAGGAGATTTCAGATTTTGGTATCATCCCTTCGATTCCATCGAGATTTACAAACATTCCAAAGTCATGCTTTGATGCGATTGCTCCTGAAACTGTATCACCCTCTTTAAGGTTGATCTTCAGGCTTGCTTCTTTCTCTTTTTTTGCTTCATCAAGGAGAACCCTTCTTGAAAGAATTATATTTTTCCCGTTCTCTTTGAACTCGATTATTTTAAAGACAAAACTTTTATTTAAATATTTAGATTTATCATCAGTAGCTTTTGTATCGATCTGGGAGTAGGGACAGAAGCATCTATGTCCGGAAATTGTGACATTGTATCCACCCTTAACTTCTGCAGAGACAAGTCCTTCGATAGGCATATTATTCTGAAATGCGGTCAACAGGAGTTCCGGAGTTACTTCGCCGGAACCGATTTTTAATCCAGCTTTGATTTCACCTCTTTTAACAGAGACAATATAAACAGTAATTGTATCCCCTTTTTTGTAGAGCAGATTCCCGTTTTTATCTTTTAGTTCATTTGTATCTATCAGAGCTTCACTTTTACCGGAAATATCTAAGAAAGTATCCTCGGCCCCGATGTGAACAATCGTTCCCTCTATTTTATCCCCGGCAGAGAAATCGTCTCTTACCTTCATTGAATTCTCAAAAAGTTTGGAAAAGTCTTCCTCTTCCGCGTCGTCTACGGCAAATTTATCGCTCATTTCTCAATTCCTGACAATTATTTTAATTGTAACTGCTCAATCATAACGTAAATGAAAGTGATATAGATGAAAATGAACTTTTCACCGTCTCCGGCAGGAGAGATATCTTCTCACATGTTATTGTTTCTATTTTATAACCGAGTAATTATATCAAATCAATAATTATATATCATTTATCATTGTAAACCTTTTTTTAGGGAGATGGGGATTCTGCAGTGAAAATCGTTGATGCTTCCGGATAAGTAGTTTGGCCGTAGTTAAAAATTAAGTGATAAACGCAATTTCCTGGTCAGAGCTTCATCTGCATACTTATTACGTCATGTTCATTAAATCCCAGCTTCCTGTAAAAATCGAGTACACCGGAATTACTCCCTCTGACCTGAAGATTTATTTTAGGGCAATTGAGGTCTTTAAGTTTCTGAATTGAAAATTCAACGAGCATCCTGCCGCATCCGGTTCCTCTGAATTCCGGGTGAACTCCCAGGTAGTTCAACCATCCTCTATGCCCGTCATATCCGGTCATTACTGTACCGATTATAATATTATCAGATTCTGCGATAAAAAAAAGTTCAGGCTGAAATGTTATTTTTAACTCAATGTCTTTTTCGGGATCGTTTGACGGTACAATCAATCCACATAAACTCCAAAGACTTATAACCTCTTCTTTGTCAGAGATTTTAAAATTTCTAATTTTAATTTCTTTTTTCATGTATATTATGTACAGCACACGTCATTATGCCGTCAATTTTTTTATTGGATGGATGATAAGGGAAATATAAACTTTATGTTAATTTTCAGTGTTAATTCCTTAACATAAAGTTTAGTATAACAATTGGAGATTACATATACCCGCCGCCTTCGGCGGCGGGGGGAATTGATTTTTTTTATTACAAAGAAGTTTAGGAATTATTACTGGTTAATTTTTGAATTATTAATAATATGAGGTACTGTTTTATGAGCAAACTGGATTATATGGAAGCTGATGATTATTATGATATGGCATGTCAATGGCGGAAAGAAGGGGAGCTGGACAAAGCTATTGAGTGCTTTAAACATGTTATTGAACTCAATAAATTCTTCATATATGCATACGTGGATATGGCAGAAGTTTATGCTGTTAAAAGAGATTATCATGCTGCTGCAGCGGTTCTCAAGAGAGCTGTTAAGTTTGATCCTAAATTTGATCTTCTTTATTATAATACTGCTAAATATTTATATAGATGCGGCGATCTTCCCGGTGCAGTAAAATATATCGATGAGGCGATTGAACTGAATGATTCAGAATTATATAGAAGGGTGAGAAGTGTGATTGCAAAAAGAAGTTAAAAATATAAAACCCCGTCGTTTTAGGTGACGGGGTTTTAAAATTCTGAGTTCTTTCTATATTTAGGACGGCAAACTTATAAAGAGACCGTTAGGGTCTACTTCATTTCTAAGTATCTGGAGAATCTCTTTTGATGGAGTCTCTGTTGCAGGTATTGCTCCAGCAGGTCTTACCAGCTCAAAACCTGACGCAAGCTGTGCAAGCTCGGGTGATACTCCCGGATGAAGAGATTTAATTCTCATTCTGTGAGTCTCCGGTTCGAAATCGTAAACTCCAGCAGATGTAATAACAGCTACAGGGCCATCATTGAGTAATCCTGCTGCTTTTCTGCTCTCTCCGCCTTCAAGCCAGCCCGGAGATGTTATAAAATCAACTTTTTTTGCAAACTTATTCTGATCCTGCAGTCCCACATATATGAGTTTGTCAACAAGCGATGATACGTCATTGTTTCCGCCGGATCCTGTGAGTCTTACTTTTGGACTTGTGAATTCGGAACCGATCTGATGTGTATTTGCGTTACCGTACATATCGATCTGAGCAAATCCAAGGAATCCTTTGTCGACCATGCCTGCTGCCGCCTGGCCGAAAGAGTATGACATTTCCATAATGATTGGAGATTTTCTCCATGTCATAGGTCCTCCGACTGACCATGGCATTTCAAGCTGTTCCGGATCCTGTCCGCCTGATTCATAAACAAAAGTGATATGTGGAGCATGAGTCTTTTTTGCAAGGATGGCTGCAACCATTGGCAGACCTGTTCCTATATATATAACCTCATTATCCTCGATCTGCTTTGAGAGAACATAAGCTATCATTTCGAGCGGGTTCATTGGTTTATCATTTGACATTTTTTTCTCCTTGTTAATTCAGAATTTTCAGATAAGGATCGGATCAGTCAATATCTTTGACGTCCATACCTTTTTCCCATATCTTATAAGCAAAACTTACGCCGTCAGTTTCATTGTTGCCTTCAGCTGCTTTTGCTCTTCTTCTGCTTTTGTTAACCCAGTCAAGTCCGCCGACTTTCTCTATGAGCTCATTAACATTTTTTGTGCCCATAATAAATTCGTCGAAGAATTCTTTACAAAGCTCCTCGCTTTCATTGGCATAACCGAAGAATTTTTCCCAGAAATATCTCATCCAGTAATACTCGTTCGGCATATATCCCGGAGCAGCTCCGAATGGGAGTTCAACTACGGCATCAACATTATTGAAAGGTATCTGTGCACCTTTAGCATGATAACGGATGTCGTAATTCGAAACGATCTCCTCACATGTAATGATTACCTTTCTTGATGCTGCAGCAGTTGCTATGTCGTTTACTGCAGGCCCGTAGAATCTTGCGTTACCGAATTTGTCAGCCGCATTTACATGGATGATAACAACATCCGGGAAGAGTGCGGGTACAAATACTACCGGATCGCTGTCTTTAGACATGGGGTTCTGCATAACCTTTAAATATGGATTATGATTGATAATGTCCGAACCGAGCCCCTGTTTTGAAAAGCATCCAGGCATTCCCAGCTGAGCTGCCTTAAATCCCTGTGCCATAAGTCCATGGCTCCAGTCTGAAACAATTTTAACTTTACCCTCTTTGAGATTTCGTGAGAACATTTTGTCAATTCCCCTCATCTCTGCGCCGGTGTATGAAGCATGAACATGTGACACTGTTCCGTAAAGTACACCGTAAGTCTGGTTAGTGTTCGGAGAACCTATCGCCTGAAGGTTTTTCTTCCCCTGGCGGATAATCTCCCACCATCCCTGAATAGCACTTCTTACATAGCTGAAACTGCTGTCGCACCAGATGTCTCCATCCTGTACATACTCAGAAACGGCCTCAGAGAGCGAAATTCTCTTATCTCTCTGTGAGTGGTCTTTTTTCAGGTGAGCTTCTCTTGCGGATCTGTAGTCCACAAGTCTGTCGAGGAGTGACGTATCCTCAATTTTTAAGTTTTTTAGGGCTTCCTGATTGTAATCGAAATTCACAGCTGCCTCCCTTGGTTTGAATACTTTATGTTTTTATAAGATCCCTGGTAGAATCTAAATACAGACTGGTCTGTCTAGTTATTATTTTTATGTTGACATAGACATACTTGTCTGTATTGTTGAGTCAACTAATACCGTCTGTAAGGTCTTTTGTCAATAAAAAAATACAAAAAGGTTGGGAATGTGCAGTGATTGAAAGCGGAAGTGTAAAAGAAAGAATACTTTTGACATCAATGAAGCTTTTTTATATTCAGGGGATAAAGAGTACCGGTATAAATCAGATAATAGAAGAGTCCAGAGTCGCAAAAGCAAGTTTCTATAATCATTTTCCTTCTAAGAGAGATTTGATTAAAGAATGTGTCATTGAGTATGATAAAATAATAAAGAATCAGATGGTAAGTGTAGTTATGGAGAGTGTTTCTTTTCAGGATTTCGTTCGTAAATGGGTTGTTGTTATAAAAGGGGATCTGCAGATTGTTTATAGAGGCTGTCCAATTGCAGAATCATGTTTTCAGCTTGATAGTGATGATTCAGATTTAATGAGGCTGATGCAGGAGATTATTTACAGCTGGGAGAATCTTGTTGCGCAGTTTTTAAATAAAATGGTGAAAAATGATCTTTTGCCTATAACTATGGATATAAAAAAAGTCTCTAAAAGGATGGTTCATCTTTATGAGGGTGCAGCCACTATGAGGCGTATAACTAATGATGATTCATATATTGATGATCTTGAGTATTTAATGACAAGAATGCTGGAGTAGCAAGATTTTAATCATTCACTTCAGTAATGCGGTTATATGCCGATAAAAGTATTGACATGGAATATGTTATTTAATACTATTAAGCAAGTATGAGCAATACATAAGGATGGAGAAATTATGAAAAAAAGACTTTTTGCAATGTTTATTATTTTATCAATATCATCAATGGTTTTCGCAGCGGATGCAGAAAAATATATAGCAGATCTTGATCCGGCTAAGGATGAGAAGACTATTATTGCAGCTGCAGACTGGGTAGGAACTGAAAAAGAAGAGGATGCTTCTGTAAAGCTCATTGCTCTTCTCTCAGACGGAAGAGATATGGTCAGACTTCATGTTGTAATGGCTCTCGGCTACATTGCTGAAGAGGACAATCTTGATGCTCTTCATAATGTTATTCTAACTGATAAAAATTCATCTGTAAGATATGCGGCTGTACTCTCTGTAATGAGAATCAATAAACCTGATAAATCCATTTCAGTATTTCAAAAAGCAAAAGAGACCGAAACAGATCCATTTATAAAAGATTTATTCGCAAAGATGGAAGATAAGGTTAAAGGTAAATAGTTAATTGAGTATTAAAAATGAAGATGTCAAATACCTGGTATTTGATGTAGAATCTATACCTGATGCAAAGCTGATAAAAAAAGTAAAATATCCGGAAGAGAATCTTGATGATGAAGGTGCCGTGAGGAAATACCAGGAGGAGATTCTGGCAGGTTCCGGCGGCACTACTGATTTTATCCCTGTTACTTTTCAGAATCCTATCGCTGTATGTATTGCCAAAGTGGCGGAGGATTTTTCACTTATTGATATAGTTAATCTCGATAGACCTGCATATAGAACTTCTGAAATTGTCAGGCTTTTCTGGCATGGAGTGGAAAATCTGTATAATCACTCTGCTCTGGTTACTTTTAACGGCAGAGGATTCGATATCCCTCTTCTTGAGTTAATGGCTTTCAGATACGGGTATTCTGTAAAGAGGCATTTTAAAGATAAGTGGGCCGGAAGAAACCGTTACAGTACAAAGCATATCGATCTTCAGGATTTTATGTCTAATTATAATGCAATAAGAATGAACGGCGGATTGAATCTTCTTGCTAAAGTTCTGGGGAAACCGGGTAAAATGTCTACCAAAGGTGACCAGGTTTACGATATGTATCTTCAGGGTAAAGTTGAAGAGATAAATAATTATTGTATCCATGATGTACTTGATACATATTTTGTATTTATAAGAACCAGAGTCCTTCAGGGTGATATCACCATAGAAAAGGAACAGGAGCTTGTTCAGAAAGCGAAATTTTTTGTATTCAATAATATAGAACGAATTCCGGGACTCAATGAGTATTTTGAAAACTGGGGCGATTGGGAACCGTGGCCGTAAATTGAACTTTTAAACAAAAACCGGAATCGTGAGATTCCGGTTTTTTTTAGGTGATTATTCTTCTTTTTTACCGATTATAATCTCTCTTATATAGTTTACTGCAAAAATTAAACATGTTATTGCCGTAACTATCAGCCATGTTTCTCTGCTTAAGTTGAACTTGGCATAATTATTTCCAAAATAGACTAGTATTGTTACCGCTGATAGAGTTGAAAGTATTACACTTAATGTACTCATTCTGTATCCTCCAAATATTTTATTTGCTGAGATATCATTGTTATAAATTAATTTTCAGGAGAATTATCTACTTTCACCATGTTCTGGTATTTATTCAGCATATGATGATTTCATTTCATTGCCTGAGAATTATTTTTGTTATGTATTGGATATAACTGAAGGAGTGGCGGAGTTATGAAAAAGTACCTTTGCTCCATCTGGGGTATTTATTTATTTTGTTCAGGCAGATTGTGAATTTTTTTAAGTATTTTAAATCCGGTTGAATTTTAATTTCCGTAGTAAAAGTATAGTTGCTCTGAAGGAATAAAGTAATATTTTTCGTAGATAACTGAATGTTCTCCTGCCGCGCAGGAGTGATGAGATTTTCTTCCGAGTGTTGTTTAAGCAGTTTATATTTTTTATTTAATAACAGGGGGCCATTTAACATCATTCCGGAGAGAAGATATGTTATGAATATAACAATCAGGCTCTTGATTATGATTGCTGCAGATTTTCCTGTATTTGTATTCATTGCTGGTTTAAATTATTTTAACCTGCGGTTTGAATAATTATCCATACCGCAGGTTTTATTCTTTTAATTAACAATCTTCAGGGAGTTTTCGTACAGCACCCTTATCTGCTGAGGATGCCAGATGAGAATAAATCTGAAGTGCTTTCGAAATTTTTCTGTCTCTTCCGCGAGGTTTGAAAGCTTCTTTCCCTTTTGCGGTTTCCTCTTCTCTTCTTTTCTGAATCTCTTTGTCGTCAACGAGCATATTGATTTTTCTTCCGGGGATATCTATTTCTATTATATCTCCGTTATTTATTAATGCAATTTCACCACCTGCAGCTGCTTCAGGTGAGATATGACATATAGACAGTCCTGCTGTCCCTCCAGAGAATCTTCCATCAGTTATTAACGCGCACTCCTTCCCGAGGTGCATCGATTTGATGTATGAAGTAGGGTAGAGCATCTCCTGCATTCCCGGTCCGCCTTTTGGGCCTTCGTAACGGATAACAACAACATCTCCGGATTTGATCTCTCCTCCAAGAATTGCTTCACATGCGGCGTCCTGTGAAAAATATACTTTAGCCGGGCCTTTAAATGTAAAGAGAGATGAATCAACACCTGCAGTTTTTACGATACATCCTTTCTGTGCTATATTTCCAGAGAGTACAGCTAGACCGCCTTCGATGTTGTAGCAGTGTCTGAAATCTCTGATACAGCCTGTTGCGCGATTTTTATCAAGTTCATCGTATGCTTTGTCCTGAGATCCGAATTTAAGGTTTCTTCCGATTCTTCCCGGAGCACTTTTGTATAATGATACGGCTTCAGGTGTCGCGGTATCCCTCATAATATCGTACATATCAAGAGTATCTTTAAGAGATGGTGCATCAACACGCGGAACGGATGTATTTATTAAACCGGCACGATCCAGTTCACCCATGATAGCAAGTATTCCGCCGGCTCTGTTTACATCTTCCATGTGATAATTTGAACTCGGTGCGACTTTACATAGATTCGGAACTTTTCGTGACAGCGTGTCGATGTCATCCATTGTAAAATCGACTTCGGCCGCATCGGCTACTGCAAGGAGGTGAAGGATGGTGTTTGTAGATCCCCCCATTGCAATATCCAGGGACATTGCGTTCATAAATGATTCTTTCGAAGCAATTGATCTTGGTAATACGGATTTATTCTCTTTTTCATAGTATTCTTTTGTAATATCAATGATACGCATTGCCGCACGTTCGGCCATCTTTCTACGGTTGGCATGAGTTGCAACAACTGAACCATTTCCGGGGAGCGCCATACCCAGAGCTTCTGTAAGGCAATTCATTGAATTTGCAGTAAACATTCCAGAACATGATCCGCAGGTAGGGCAGGCGCATTTTTCAAGTTCCGCGATGAATTCATCTGAAACCGAAGGATCAGCACTCATGACCATTGCGTCGATCAGATCGTATTTTTTACCATCTTTTGCGGTACTCTCCATCACTCCGGCTTCCATTGGTCCGCCGGAAACAAATATGGTCGGGATGTTTAATCTCATCGCACCCATGAGCATACCCGGAATGATTTTGTCGCAATTGGGTATACATATTATAGCATCAACTTTATGAGCATTACACATATATTCAACGCTGTCCGCGATAATTTCACGCGACGGGAGAGAGTAGAGCATTCCGTCGTGACCCATTGCAATACCGTCATCTATAGCTATTGTATTAAACTCCGGAGCAAAATATCCCTGATCTTCTATAAGTTTTTTTACGAATCGTCCCATTTCATTAAGGTGTACATGGCCGGGTACCAGTTCTGTAAATGAGTTTACTATAGCGATGATAGGTTTGCCGAAATTCTCCTCTTTCATCCCGTTAGCACGCCATAAACTTCTTGCTCCGGCCATCCTTCTTCCTGTGGTTGTGGTTTCACTTCTCAAAGGTATTGTCATATAATCCTCTTAAAATTTTATATTTTTATAACCGTAATTTTATACGGCGGACCTGTAAGATTTATTATCCAGTGCCCTGTGAAAACTTTTCTCTACTGATTTTATCTGCTGTATCGGCAGGTTTTATCTTAATAAAATGAGTTTTAACTGAGTGAGTTGTCAAGATTTTTTGATAAAAAATTTCAGGTTTAACTTTGAATAAGGCGGATTCAGCAGTTTGTTCTCTGCTTGCAGGGACAGTCTGATTTTTACTAATCTCTCAATACTTTTATTATATCTTCAATTGCGTAAGGTTTTGTAAGAACACCTGAAAAGCCGTACTCCTTATAGTTGGCCATAACGGGATTGTCTGAATAACCACTGCTGACTATCGCTTTAATGTCAGGATTTATCTGCTTAAGAGCGGCGATGGTCTCTTTCCCGCCCATTCCGCCATAAACAGTAAGATCCAGAATTACATAGTTATATGGAATATTCTGATTTAATTTTTCCGAATAAAGTTTAATTGCCTCTTCGCCATTTTTTGCAGAGTCAACGGTATAACCCTGATGCTTCAGCATTTTAACAAGAACTTCGAGAATATATATTTCATCATCCATGATGAGTACACTTCCGGTACCGTGGTCGGAAGATGATTCTCTGATAATTTCATTTTTCTTAATCTCGGTATTAACAGATTTTAAGTATATTTTAAATGTAGTCCCTTTGTTCTCTTCTGAGGTCACTTCTATATATCCTCTGTGTTTTTTTATAATAGAGTATGTGCTGGTCAATCCCAGGCCTGTTCCGCTTGTTTTGGTAGAGTAGAACGGATCGAATATTTTATTCAGATTTTTTTTAGGTATTCCACATCCTGAATCTGAAATTTGAAGCATTATATAACTTCCTGTTTTAAAGGGGATTTCAGGCGGTATTTCATCGATGTTGCAGGCTTCAATTCTAATCGTACCCGAAGCGTTCATGGCCTGAATAGAGTTTATGAGCAAATTATTTATTGCCTGGCTGATCTGATTTGAATCTATCATTACAGGTTTAAGATCTTCAGCAATTTTCAGCTCGCATTTTATATCCGGATTTTTGATTATAAATTTCGCGGATTCATTTATAATTTCTGAAAGTGATGAAGGGGACAGAATCGGCTCTCCACCCTTTGCGAATGTCAGCAGCTGCTTCGTTAGAGCTGCTGCTCTATCAACGGCTTTTTCCACATTCTGAAATGTTTCTGATATTTCGTCAGAAATAACGGACTGGTTTTTCATCATTGAAATATTTCCGGATATCCCCGTTAGAAGATTATTGAAATCATGGGCAATTCCACCTGCAAGTATACCTATTGACTCAAGTTTGCTCATCTTTATAAGCTCTGTGTCTATTTTGTTTTTAATCGTTATATCCCGTAAGGCCAGTACTATTCCATGAGGTTTATTATCGAGATTAATTATTGCACTGTTGATTTCGATAATCCGTTCGTTCCCCTCTTTGTCGGTCATTTTAAAAGGGACACCGATATTGTTAAACCTGTATTTGTCTGATACTTTTCCCAGTGTATCAAAAAAAAGTTCCTGAGATGAATCCCCGGTCAGTCGTAATACGTCTTTGATATGTTTTCCTATTGCATCCCTGCTTGTTACGCCTGTCATCTCTTCAGCAACTTTGTTCATGAGGAAAATTTTCCCTTCAATGTCATATGTCAGTACTCCGTCACCGATAGAGAGAAGTGTTGCAGATAGAAACTCCTTTTCTTTCTCTACTTCTGTATTGGCAGTGATAAGTTTACTCTGTGCGGCAACCAGTTCATTGTTCAATGATTCGAGACTGTTGAATTGAGCCTGTATTTTATCATATTGTTTCTGAATAGTGTTTGATGCATTTTTTAATGAGGAAATATCGGTTATTATCATAAAAATACCGCGGTTGGTTCCAACATCGAGGTATGAAATTGAGATCAGTACATTAATCTTCGTATTGTTATTTCCGTTAAGAATAGCTTCAAATTGCGTGTTAGGGATTATACCGGATGATATTTTTTTTATCTGTTCAATGACATTATCTGATGAATCAGTTCCGGAAATGAAAAATTCATAAACACTTTTTTTATAAAACTGGTCGGTAGTATAACCGGATAGCTTAAGCATATTGCTGTTAGCAAAAACAGGGATATCATTTATGCAGTACATAATACCATCGTGTGCAGTTTCGAAAAATAACCGGTATCTCTCTTCAGATTCTTTCAAAGAGGATAGTGCTTTCTCATTCTCTTTTTTTAATGTTCCAATTTTATCGGCAAGTCCGATTGATAAAAATATATTTGCGAATGCTATGCCTATGAGATAGCCCCAGTCGGTCATGAATGAATTTGAAAGAATTCCAAAGCTTCGAAGTCCGATGAGCATAACACCAATAATAAAGCATGTCCATGAACCGAGATAATATAAGGTAATTCTTAATTCTGTTCGAAGCATTGGGATTGTTGTTGCAATAAGAACAACAGGAGTTGACATCATTATAATAACAGAAAGTCTTGTTGAAATGTTGTAAGGTGTAAATAGTGAAATAACAATTAATGGGATAGACAGATATACAATCGCATTAAGTATTTTATGAATAAATCCGGCTTTACTATTGGTATTAAAGTATATCTGTGAAAATCTGATAAGAAATATTGCTGAGAATATTACAGCAAGCGGATGGCTGTGATTGGCCCACCATGTTGTATCCGGCCATAAATATTTTTTTGCGATTCCGTTATGTATAAAAGTAAGGGTCACTACAGAAAAGATGAAAAGAGAAAGATAAAGATACGCTTTATCTTTTGATACAGCATATATAAAAAAATGGTAAAAGAATAAAGCAATCATAATACCGTAGAAAAGCCATAATAATGGGCCTTCTGTTGTGAGATTTTGAAGAAATGAATCATAATCCCATGCTCTTAGTTTGATAACGAGCGAACCTTCTGATTTTACTTTGAAATAGATGTTTGATATGCCTGGTTCACTTTTAATCTTAGATGTGAAATTGTAATGATTTATCGGCATTGTTTTAAAAGGGAGTCTGTCACCTGAATTGATTTCAATAAATCCGAATTCAGCAGGAATATAAAGTGTGATATAATCAAGCAGCGGATATTTCGATTCAAAGAGCCAGTTTAGAGGTTCCTGACTTTCATTCTTTACGGTTATTTTAAACCAGAAAGTTGAGTCTGAATATCCGATTGTTGTCTTATTATTTTTTAAGTGTTTAAACTGTGCGGGTTCAAGATTCTGTACTTCATCAAATTTAATATTTCCGGAGGGATCTTCAAAATATAAAAGATATTGATCCAATTCGCTATTGTTCATTTTTCCGGTTAATAAAAAAGGATTTGAATAAACTGGTATATAATGCGCAGTAAAAAGCAGCAGCATTGCTACCAGTATTATATATCGATTTTTATTGAAATATTTTCTATTGACAATCATATAGCTTCTTATTAGTGATTTTTATATATAATGACAGACTATCTGTTGTCGTCAAGATTTATTAAGAGTAAAGATTGATAATTTATCCGGCCAGAATAAAGCTTGTTTATTTAATCTGCTGTGATTATAATTTATTGAAAAAAATAGAAGGATTCAAATGTCTTTGGAAAAAAAAGGGAAAAAAAAACCGGCAGCCAAACCGTCTTCAAAGAGAAGCGTTAAAACTCCTCCGGCGCAGAATAATGGAGGGGGTAATGGACCATTTTATGTTCTGGTAATAATTATTCTTATCACTGTTATAGTGCTTCTGCTGAATAAGTTTTATGAGAACGGGAAATTTACAATACCTTCTTTGAAAAATCTCATGGAAAAATCTGAATCTGCAAAAGATAAAATTGTGACTTCTAAAGAAAATTCTGATGACAAAAAGAATACATCTGATTCAGAAAAAAATAAAATCGCTGATGATAAGACTTCCGCTGTTGATAAAAAAAAGACTGAATTTGAAGAAAAAACACCGGAAGATAATAAATCAGTTTTAGAGAAAGAGGTAACTCTCTATTTTCTTAAGCTGGACGAGAAGAGTGAAAAAATATATCTCAGCCCGGTAAAAAGAAAAGTCCAGGATAAGCAGATACTTTTACTGACACTCGAACAGCTTATAAAGGGGCCAACTCCCGGTGAACAGGGAAGAGGTTTTATAACTGCAGTTCCTTCTCATCTGAAAATAAAAAGTATTAACATTAACGGTAAAACTGCAGAGATAGATTTCAGCGGAGTAATCGAAGAGGGAGCTACCGGTGAAATTCTTCTGAAAAGAATTAAGCAGCTGGTTTATACATCCACACAATTCGATAATGTTGAAAGTATTTTAATAAAGATTAATGGGCAGAGAAGAAAAACTATCGGTGGTGATGGTTTCTCAATCGGCGGTCCTTTAAGGAGATGATTCAGTGGGTGAAGTAATGGAAATAGAGATAAAATGCTATTGTGATAATGCCGATAAAGTAAAAACTCTGCTAAATGAAATTGATGCAGAATTTGTTGAAAAAAGAAAAGAGTGTGATTTATATTTTAACCATCCAGCCAGAAACTTTGGTGAGACCGATGAGGCCTTGAGACTCCGTACAGTTAATAATAAATGCAGAATAACCTATAAAGGACCGAAGGTAAGTAAAACTACCAAAGCCCGGATTGAACATGAGACCGAAGCCGGGAATTTTGAATCAATGAGAAATATTCTTCTGAGCCTCGGTTTTGTTGAGAGCGGATCGATTGTGAAGGAGAGGGATGTCTTTGCATACCGTGGAATGGAAATATCTATCGATTATGTAGATGGATTAGGAACGTTTGTAGAGATTGAGAAGATTGGAGAGCTTAAAGATGAGATTGAAAAAGAACTTTTCGATACAGCCGCAAAACTCGGACTTACAAAGTTTGAGAGAAGATCCTATCTGGAGTTAAAATATTTTTCATAAACGATTCTGGTGGATAATGATTTTTTGAATTACAGAGTGTAATCCATCCACCTTAATTACCTTTTAATTATTTCCAGATATTCCTTATGCAGCGATTTCCAGATCTCACCTCTGTCTGTCATCAGATTTAAAATCTTCATAGCAAAATCTTTTGTTTTAAGTGATAATGTTTTGCAGCTCAGTAATTTGTCGTAGGTATATACAACGATGATTTCAATGTGATAATCCTCTTTATCTGCTCTTTTATTCACAGCGTTGATTATGGATGAACAATTCTTTACAAATTCTTCTTCACTGTGAAAAGTCCGGAAATATTCGTTTACAAGTCTATGCCATTCGTTTATATCTATACTGAGAAGCGGAATACTTTTTTTTGAGATTATATCTTTAAGGGAAATCTTTTTAATTTCCTTAGGAACAGCCGGTTTAATTTCAGGTACTTCTATTTTTAAGGGTTTACGTTCATTGGTGTCGTTGTGAAATAATCCCTCCAGATATTTATACTCTGCAGAATCCCTCAATACTTCGCTGTATACTTCTGTACCGGACGCTCCACGTTCTTCCAGTATCCTTAAAAATGTTTCAATAAAGTGTGTAAAATGCTTTTCTGATTCTTCATCATTTGTGTTATGCTGTTCTTTCAGCCATTTGTATGCGTCATATAATCTTGGAATTGGTGCAGCAGGGGCGTTCTGTTTGAATTTACTTATAGCATGTTTTAAATCATGATCGGTCCAGACACCTTTTGTTTTTCCGATAATTTCAGGGGGATTTATAAGATTATTATTCTTCATATCAGATAAATAAAAAAAAGATCTAAATATAATTCAACTACTAAAACAAAAAACCGGACATTTCTGTCCGGTTTTTTAATCTATCAATTATCTGCATATATCATATGCTCATAAACATCATCTTAGAGTATAGCCGTCTTTATTCAGTGCAGAAATGACTTTTTTCTGCAGCTCGTCAATTTCTGATGGTTCCAGGGTTTTCTCTTTCGAAGCAAATATTATCTTTATTGATACAGATTTTTTATCATCCGGCAGCTGAGCCCCTTCGTAGACAGATATTACTTTGGCATCGATAATTCTGTTTCTGTCACACTTGTTTACAATATTAAGTATTGTTTCGCTGTAGGTTTTCTTGTCCGTTACTACTGAGATTTCGAATGGAACCTCCGGGTATTTTTGAAGCTCTTTGAATTTAACCGGATTTTTTTCTGCATTGAAAAGAATATTCAGATCCATGTCGAATATTGCCGCGTTACCTGTAAATTCGAATGCCTGAGCTGCTTCCGGGTGAACCTCAAATATAAGTCCCGCGTCTTTACCTTCAACTTCTATCTTCATTGATCTTCCCGGGTGAGCATATGGCGGAAGATTGTCCGTTGCCGGTATCAGTTTAAAGTTTTTAATTCTGAGTTTTTCCAGTAATCCTGCAGCTACAGCTTTTGCTTCAAAGAATATCGGAGTCTCTGTTTTCTTCATGAATACAGTACCGGCAACTCTAAAGTTTTCGGTTACGAGATCTGCGGATTTACGGTCATCTTTGAGGTAGACGCGTCCAAGTTCAAAGAGATCAAAACTGTCAAAGAATCGCTGATTGTATTTAATGAAATGCATCATATTCGGAACAATGCTGCGGCGGAGTCTGTCCAGTTCTATTGAAAGCGGATTGCGTAGTCTCAGTTCCTTATCTTCATTGATTTTAAGAGTATTAAGAGTATCTTCACCGGTGAATGAGTATCCCGAAACCTCTGTCATGCTGAATGAACCGGAGAGTATATCTTTAACTTCTCTCTCAAAAAATCTGAAAAGATTTTTTACCGGAGGTTCGCACACAACCATTGGAGGAGCCGGATCAATATTTCTGTATCCGAAAACTCTTCCAACTTCTTCTACGACATCATCTTTCATTGATATGTCTTTAGTAGAACGGAAATGAGGAGCTGTTACTTTAAGATTTCCGTTACTGTTTACAACATCGAACTGAAGTGCTGTAAGAGTTTTTATGATAGAGTTATCATCAAGATTCTGTCCGATTTTTTTTCTTATGTACTCTGCGCTGATGTCAATCACCGCTCTCTGTACCGGAGCAGGGTAGTCGTCAACAACTCCGGTTACAGCTTCTGCGCCGGGTATTATCTGCTTTATAAGCTCGTAACATCTTGCGAGAGCATCAATTGTGATTTCAGGTGAAAGAGTTTTTTCGAAACGCATTGCAGCTTCAGTTCTTGAGTCGAATCTCTGCGCGGTTTTACGGATATTTACAGGATTAAATGTTGCAGCTTCCAGAACAATTTCAGTTGTGCTCTCCTCAACTTCGCTGTTCCCGCCACCCATAACTCCCGCAAGAGCAATTGGGCCTGAAGCATCTGCGATTACAATATCCTCAGTAGTAAGATCATGAGATCTTCCATCGAGAGTCATTATCTTTTCATCTTTTGCTGCAAGCCGTATTGTTATTTCGTCGCCTTTAAGTTTTTTCCTGTCGAAAGCATGCATCGGTTCGCCGATCTCTGCCATTACAAAGTTTGTTATATCGACAATGTTATTTATCGGTCTCATTCCGAGAGCTGTAACTGCTGCTTTGAGCCAGTCGGGAGATGGAGCAATTTTTATATTCTTCACAACCATTGCGCTGTATCGCGGGGATGCATCGCTGTTTTTTATGGAGACTTTCAGGTTGTCTTTACTTGTTATATTTGAGAGAATAGTTTTATCAGCAGGCTCTTTAAACTCTTTCCCCATTAAAGCTGCTATTTCACGTGCAAATCCCTGATGTCCCCAGAGGTCAGGTCTGTGAGTTATTGACTTGTTGTCTATGTTAAGTCTTACATCAACCCAGTCGATGAACACTTCGCTCAGAGGTTTTCCCAGTTCCGTATTTTCAGGGAAGATATGAATACCGCTGTGATCATCGGAAAGACCCAGTTCTCTAAGAGAGCAGAGCATCCCGCTCGATTCAACTCCGCGGATCTTTGTTTTCTTTATGATAAACTCATCGCTGAATTTTGTTCCTACGGTTGCAAAAGCGACTATATCTCCGGCTTTATGATTCGGAGCTCCGCATACAACCTGTATCTTTTCTGTACCGGTATCCGCAAAACAGAGAGTGAGTTTATCCGCATCGGGATGAGGCTCTACACTGGTAAGTTTTGCAGTAACTATTGTTTTGAAAAAACTGTTAAGATATTCTATAACTTCAATCTCTGCAGTGGACATTGTAAGTCTTTCAGCTATTGCTTCCGGTGTTACATCGGATATATCTACCATGCGTCCTATTGTTTTCAGTGAAATCCACATTTAATCTACCTCATTGCCTTAGAATTGATGAATGAATCTGATGTCGCCGCTCATGAAGTGGCGTATGTCGTTGATACCTGCCTGCATCATTATAAGCCTGTTGAGGCCCATGCCGAATGCGAAGCCTGACCACTCATCGGGGTCGATTCCCCCTGCACGTAGAACGTTCGGGTGTATAAGTCCGCAGCCGAGGAATTCAATCCATCCTGACTGTTTACATACGCGGCATCCGTCTCCACCGCATATCATACAGCTGAAGTCCAGCTCAAAGCCCGGCTCAACGAAGGGGAAGTATCCGGGACGGAGTCTTACTTTTACATCTTTCTTGAAAATTCCCTTGAGAACCTCTTCCATTACATAAATCAGGTGTGATATTGAAATATCTTTTCCCACCATCATCCCTTCAACCTGGTAGAATGTGTGTTCGTGTGAAGCATCTGTCGCTTCGTATCTGAAAACTCTCCCCGGTGCCATAATGCGGAAAGGTGGTTTGATCTTTTCAATTCCGCGAATCTGTATTGCTGATGTGTGAGTTCTCAGCAGGTTGCCGTCTTCAGTCCAGAATGTGTCCTGCATGTCACGGGCCGGGTGGAACTTCGGTATATTTAAAGCTTCGAAATTGTAGTATTCAGTTTCAGCTTCAGGGCCGTCAAGTATCTGGAATCCCATAGAAGTGAGGATGTCCTCAATCTCGTACTGTGTTTGTGAAATCGGGTGGAGGTAGCCGGATTTTCTCTCTCTTGTGGAAACCGGAGGATTCAGAGTTACGTCTATCCATTCCTTCGATGCTATTTCGCTGAAACCGGATTTTGTCAGTTCATCCTTTTTCGCATCGAGAGCATCTTCGATGATCTTTTTGATTTCGTTCGATTTTTTTCCGACTACATTTTTCAGTTCCGGAGTAAGCTGTCCCAGCGATCTTAGAATCTCAGTTAGCATACCTTTTCGACCGAGAACTTTAACACGAATCTCTTCAATTTCATCAAGGATTTTCGATGAGTTTATAAGCTCTATCGCTTCCTGTTTTATTTTATTAAGTTTCTCTTCCATAATTAAATCCTGAAATTATTATAATATTTATCATTATGCATTGCGTTTATTAACTTTTCAATAGGTTCGCAGCCATGTTAAAAGTCAAGGAAAATGTTTGGAATAGGGGAAAAACGCTATCGAGGAGAGGAATATGAGGCAACAGCGCTGGATTATGAATTGCTTATCGTCTGATGACGTTTTAATTCGGAGAGGTTGTAGAATTTTTTAATTGTCTGAATCAGGATTAAAGGATTTATAGGATTTCCGGATTTCGCATGTTTGTAGGCACGTAGCGCGCTACGTGCCTACAAACATGCGGGAACATGCGGTTTTAAAATCTTTTAATCTTATAAATCTTAATTCAGACAATTACAATATATGCCTCAACCTGTCCATTGCAGATTTTGCAGCTCCAAGTGCCGGTATAATTGCCTGATCTTTAACAGCGAGAAATTTTACATTCTCTTTCATTCCTTTGTAACCTCTCTCTGCAACTATCTTTTTAATCGCAGGTATGAGGATTTTATGAGCTTTTGATAATCCCCCGCCAAGTATTACAGCCTCGGGATTGAATATGTTTATAATATTCACAATCCCGGCGCCAAGATAAACGGAAATATAATCGAAAGATTTCAGTGCAAGCTCATCTTTTTTAATAGCCTCATCGTATATCATCTTTGCATTGAGTTCTTCTGTTTTAATTCTGTTGTTGAGTGTTGAATTTTTATATTTTTTTAAATTTGTTTTTGTATACTCTACAAGTGCGGTGGCTGAAGCGTAGCGTTCAAAACAACCTCTGTTTCCGCAGGTGCATTCTTTGCCGTTCGCTTCAATGCTCATATGGCCAATCTCCATGGAGCTTCCATTCTGTCCGGTAAATAGCCGTCCGTCTATTACTGCTCCCCCTCCGATCCCTGTGCCCAGTGTAACCATTACAAAGGTCTTTATCTTTGTATCATGGCTCTCCCACCAGTATCCTGCACAGGCAACAGTTGCATCGTTCTCAAGAAATGTTTTAATACCTGAAAGCTTTTCAATGTTTACAGCAAGAGGATAATTTTTCCAGCAGAGAATATTTGGACTGGTAACCACCATCCCTTTTTTTCTGTCGATTGAACCGGCAGCTCCTATTCCGATGGCTTTGATTCTGCTCTTATCAATTTTTGCCTCTGATGAGAGTTTTTCAATAAGAGCAATTATACTCTTATCTATCTCCTTTGCTTTTTCAGAAGTAGGAGTATCTCCGGAGCTCAAAACTTTCCCGGTTTCGTCAGCGAGAACACATTTGATGTTTGTGCCCCCTATATCAATTCCAATGTACATTGTTTACCTCTTCCTGCTCTGTTGTGATACATGTGATTCTTCTATAATATAGATATAACAGAAGATGTCAATATCAAAAAGTGTTAATGTAATTCAAGTGTGAGATCGTGAATTATTTTCGAAAGGCGAATGCCCCCATTCCCTCAGACACAGCGCGAAGCACTGTGTCTGAGGGAATAAATTGCAGCCATATGTGATAAAAAAGCTTTATTCTCTCCACCGCCGAAGGTCGGCGGGGAGATATAATTCTCTATTTTTTATGAAAAAGAGTAATTTTATTATTATAATTGTAGACACAAAAATGGTATTTTTAAAAAATAATAATATGAATATAATAGATCTCCATTGCCATACAACCGCATCTGACGGGATAAAAACTCCTTCAGAGCTTATAGATTTTGCTATAGAAAATAATGTCGGGATACTTGCTGTAACCGATCACGATACCGTTTCCGGTCTTGAAGAGGCTGTTAATTATGCCGCAGATAAGGATCTGGTTCTTATCCCCGGTATAGAATTCAGCATTGATTATCAGGGTGGATCATTTCACCTGGTGGGATTATTCATTAACCATGAGTATACCCCTCTCATAGAAAAAACCCTTCATCTTCAGGATGTTAGAGATAAGCGGATTTACAGAATAATTGAAGATCTGGAAAAGCATGGTATTGAAATTCCTGTTGAGGATGTACAGGCCGAAAGTGCAGGGGGCGCAATTGGACGTCCTCATGTGGCGAGGGTTCTGGTAAAACATGGTTATGCCAATAACCTCAATGAAGTTTTTAAGAAGTATCTGGTAAAAGGGAAGCCCGGTTACGTAAAAAAAGAGAGAATTAAGCTCGAAGAGGCCATAAGTCTGATTAAAGGCGCTGGAGGGATATCGATTATAGCTCACCCTGTATCATTGAATTTTAAAAATATGACAGAGTTTGAAAATACACTGAAAGGTTTTATCGATTCTGGAGTGGAGGGGATTGAAGTTTACTCCTCAATGCATAAGAATTCGGAGATAACGGATTTTCTGGAACTTGCAGTGAAATATAATCTTATCGTCTCCGGCGGAAGCGATTATCATGGAGATAAAGATGAGAAGATCGGATACTATCTCCCTACGAAGCCGATTCCGTTTGAAATATATGACAGAATAAAATCCTGTAAAACAGAATAATACTCTTAACATCCGGTTGCTCTGCTTCGGGTTATTATAGCAATCAGTGAATGAAATAGTACAATCAGCCCTTCGACTCCGCTCAGGGAGCGTACTTTAACGCTGGCTGAGCGGAGTCGAAGGGCTGAAGACAGTACTATTTCAATCGTAAAATGCTATAAGAAATATTTTTCCCAATACCCTCCAATTTTTTAAAAAACTTTAAGTTAAATACAGCGGCTCTGCCGATTATTAATTGATAATTAATATATCTCAATGAAGTTTTATGCAGGAGAGCAGAATGAATAATCTGATTAACAGAACTATAATACCGGTAATAAATGATAAAGGGGCATCCTCGCTGCGGATAACGAATCTGATTTATATCAAGGAATTTATTGAGAGAATTTCAACCAAACCATACATGAAAGCTGAGGAGCTTAACAGGCTTGTGGCTCAGTTTGGAGTTACTCCGGATATTGTAACCTGGGGCGATTATTTTCAGGCAGAGATTGCAACCTCCATGCAGAGTAAAAGCGACGATGAGTTTATGAAATCTGTAGATACAGTAAAATTTGACATGATATCGAGTTACCTGATTTTTAAAGATAAGGACAGCGATTTTTTTGAATGGGTTGAGAATTCATTCGGAAATGTTGAAGTTGATGATTTTGAAAATCTCAGTTCTGAAGATAAGGAGATCATTCATCTGAAAATACTGATGGATTATTATCAGGAGATTGGTTTGATCGATAGATTTTCAGAATCTGAACTGAATTGGCATTCCTCATTTAAAGAGGCACTTGCTATTTGATTGTACATTCACCAAAATGTAAATATAGAGCTGCCTTGTTTTTCGGGCAGTTTTTTTTTGCTGTAAATAAGGTGAAATATTTAAAACTTCAATTATACACCACTCTGTCAGGACTACTTGAATTCAGGCCCGCATTAAAATATAGATGAAAAAATAACTTGCAATAAAGCTTTATCGTTTTTTACTAAACTTTTAGCGGAATATGATCTGATATGGGATAAATTCGTCTCTTATCTGATGTATTTTAAGCTTGTAATTGTTCATCTGAAGGTATGAAATGAGTAAAACATTATATTCTGTTGATTCAAAAAATCTCCATGCAGTAATAAAGAACTCCTGGCAGCAGGCTGAAAATGCATGGAAAGCAATCGATCTTTCGGGAATAGATACTGATAGTATTGATAATATAATTGTCACCGGTCTTGGCGGCTCAGCTATCAGCGGTGACGTTCTGAGAAATTTTCTTAACAGTGAGCTGAAGAAACCCCTTGCCGTAAACCGTACCTATAATCTGCCACTGTATGCAGGAAAAAAAACATTAGTAATTGTTTCGTCATATTCGGGAAACACAGAAGAGACAATTTCTGCATTTAAAACTGCGATAGAAAGAGGATGCCCTGCAATTGCAATTACAACAGGCGGAGAGATTGAAAGACTTGCTTCTGAAAACAGAATTCCTGTTGTAAAACTTCAGCATGGTTTTCAGCCGAGATACGCCCTGTATAATTCATTTTTTACTCTTCTAAGAGTGATGCAGGATCTGCAATTTGTCGGTTCGCAGGATGAAGCCGCATCAGGTATAATTGAATTATTAAAAAAATCGGGTGAAGTTTGGGGAACTGAAAGCGGTGAAGCTTATAACACTGCGGTTTCTATGAAAGGTTTTATCCCTGTTCTATATTCAGTTACCGATCTGAATGATTCAGCTGGTAAGAGATTTAAGGGTCAGCTTAACGAGAATAGTAAAGTTCACGCGTGGATGGCGGAGTATCCCGAGATGAATCATAATGAAATAGTCGGCTGGGAGAGTGTAAACGGGTCGGGTCTGAAATATAAAGCCATAACACTTATTGATGATGAAATTTGTTTAAGAATAAAGAAACGGATAGAAATTATAAATAAGTTGCTGGTTGGTGAAAATATTGATATATTAAGTATTCAGGGTAAAAGTAATACTTTCAAAGAGAGGCTCATCGAGGTCATTTATTTCTGCGACTGGGTATCTTATTATCTGGCGCTCTTAAACGAAGAGGATCCGGGAGAGATAGATTTTATACATCACCTGAAAAACAAGATGGCGGAGGATTGATTATGGCGTTACCTGAGTCTGTACTGAAAAGAGCTGCGGAGTGGACAGAATCTCCATATGATGAAAGCTGTATAAAAGAAATTAAACATCTTATTAAGAGCGGAAATGATAAAGAGCTCAATGAGCGTTTTGCTGTTGAACTGGAGTTTGGTACAGGGGGCTTGAGAGGGCTTATCAGAAACGGTACAAACGGCATGAATAAATATGTTGTCGCGCGGGCTACCCAGGGGCTTGCAAATTATGTAAAAAAATCGGGAGAGACCAATCCTTCCGCAGCTATTGCCTATGATTCCAGGCTTTTTTCAAGAGAATTTGCCATGGAGAGCGCCGCGGTCCTTGCTGCTAACGGTATAAAAACATATATATTCAGCGAGATGAGACCTACACCGGAGCTGAGTTTTGCAGTACGGGAGCTCGGTTGTGTTACTGGTATTGTAATTACCGCCAGTCACAATCCGAAAGAGTATAACGGATACAAAGTTTACTGGAAAGACGGCGGACAGATTATAAGTCCACATGATGAAAACATTATCAATGAAGTCCGGAAGGTTGAATCTCTCGGAGATGTAAAACGTGAGAGTTTTGAATCTCTTGTGAATAAAGGTATGATCGTCTGGATTGAAAAAGAGATTGATGATAAATTTATTAAAGAGGTCCGGGCTATTTCCGTATCACCTGAAGAGATTACAAAAAGCAATGTACGGATTGTTTATACACCGCTGCATGGAACAGGTGGGACTCTTATACCTGAAGTTTTAGAAGGGATGGGTTTTACCGACGTTATTTATGTGGATGAGCAGATGAAAGCAGATTCATCTTTCTCAACTGTAAGAAAGCCTAATCCTGAAGAGAGAGACGCGCTTGATCTTGCAATTAAGTATGCAGTAAAGAATGATGCTGATATTGTAATCGCAACCGATCCCGATGCGGACAGGATGGGAATAGCAGTTAAGAATGTTAATGGAACGTTCGAAGTTCTTTCAGGGAATCATATAGGATCAATTCTGGAGTACTATATTTTGTCTAACATGAAAGATAAGGGTACTTTCCCGGCAAATGGTGCAGTTGTTAAAACTGTTGTAACAACGGATCTTCAGGATAAAATTGCGGAATCATTTGCATGTAAAGTTTTTAATGTTCTGACCGGTTTTAAGTATATTGGTGAAAAGATTAAACAATTTGAAGAAGCGGGTGATTATAAATATGTTTTCGGAGGAGAGGAGAGTTACGGGTATCTTGCCGGAACATACGCAAGGGATAAAGATGCTGTTGCATCGACTCTGCTTATCTCGGAATGCTGTGCTTATCTGAAAAACCGGGGTATGACCATTACCGATTATCTGGACAGTATTTTTAATGAATACGGATATTATAATGATAAAAATGTGTCCATTGATGCCGAGGGACTGAAGGGCGTAGAAGTTATCGGTGAAGTGATGAAAAAATTCAGAGAGAAGGCTCCTGATGAGATCGGAGGACTCAAAGTTATTAAGGTTCTTGATTATGTAAATGATACACTTTATGACTCACCGGATCAGGTTACTCCTCTTCCTAAGTCTAATGTACTTCAATATAAACTTTCAGATGGTTCCACAGTTACTGTGCGTCCTTCCGGGACAGAGCCGAAAATTAAATTTTATTTTTCAGCGAAGTCAGATTCATCCAATGCAACAGAATTGAAGCTCGATAAAATGATCGCGGATTTAATTCCAGGCGTAAAGAGTTTTATAGAGATGCGAATAAAGTAAGTAGCCGGCAAAAATCTTTGCCCTCTTTTTAAGGGAGCATGAGATTGTAAGGGGCTAAAGATTTTTTAGGGCTAAAGATTTTTAGCCCGTACGTGCGGGGCGGGGATGGAGCAGATCTTATATCTGCTCCTGTCTCTCGAATTGTGTTTTGAAATTATTGTGCATTTCGATGAATTTTTCTTCAGATGCCATCTTGTATCTTTGCAGTACTTCATCTTCAAGATAGTAATAGTCGAATTTTCTCTCTTCAATAAGACATAGCGAATTCGAAAGGTATGTGATGAATACCACATCTTTATTCTCTTCACTGGCCTGCAGCGGAGAGTGGTGGTACGATATTGCTTCTTTTATATACTCAGGGAAATTCCATTTTTCTGCTATCATTTTTCCGATAGTCGAATGGCTTACACCCATTGAAACTTCCTCAAGGACTGTGGATGTTCTCATCTGTCTGTTTGCTGAGATACGTTCAATCTGGTCAGTCAGCTCCTGGTTTGCTGATAAAAGAATAATCTTTCCCAGGTCGTGAAGCATAGATGATAAAAATACCATATCGCCTATTTTATTCAGTCCGCATTTCTGTGCCAGGAGTCTGGAATAAAAAGCAGCCTTGTTGCAGTGACTCCATATGTCCTTGAAGCTTGAGAAGCGGTCTTCCATGATTTCTTTTGCTGATGAAGCTATCAGGATGGAGTTCAGGTTTTTTAATCCTATTATTTTTACAGCCTCGACAATGCTTTCAATCTTTTTTGAAGTTATGAACCCTGCTGAATTTGAAAGTTTTAAAACTGATGCGGTAAGAGAAGGATCGAGAGAGATTTTTTTCGCAAGTTCACCTATAGTTATATTCTCTTTTTTGCACATTGACTGCAGTTCAATTATATGTTCAGGAAAAGTCGGGAGATCCCTGACTTCATTAACTATTTTCACTTCAATGACGCGTTTTACTGCACAGGATTGGGTTTTCAGCGGAATTGTGAATGCAGACTGTGTGGTCTTCCCGTCGGAAACAATGCTGAATGATTTGTCGCCTATTCCTGAATTCTTGAGAAATAGCATAGTCAGCGGAATCCCAAGTCCTTCCCCCTCCTGATCATCGGCGATATCCATATATATTTCAGAAAAGTCACTATACTCTTTTGCTTTATCTACTCTTAGTTTTATTCTCTCCTGTTCAAAGGGGAGAAGGCCTGCATTATTTCTTACAATTATTCTGTAACCGTTATCATCTTTTTTTAGAACCAGTTCTACTTTGTATCCGCTTTCTTTAAGCTCCAGCGGAATCGCATCAACTGAATTAGTCATATATGTTTTAAACGATGCCATCCCCTCTTCATAATGTGACGGGTCTGTTATATTGAGATTGCTTTTTTTAAAATGAATTCTTTTTGAATTTGCTTTAACAGCATTAACGATCATCTCTCTTGTAACATTTTCTACAGTTCCCTGTAGATAAAGCATATCAGAATGAGATAAAATTTTGGTGAAGAGGGAGTTCAGGAATCTGTTAATATCCCTGTTGTTGTAATGAAATGTGAGTTTGACAGGATCACCCCTGAGTACCTGGCCGGAAAGTTCAGACGTTCTTGCAAGCTGCATAATACCCGCTTATAATTAAATTAGTGTAAATCATTTATCATTGATCCGGAGAGGAGTGCCGGACTGATTAGTAAGTACTCATAAACCAGTGACATTCTATCTTCACTGCGCATTTTACCACTCATTTATTACTACTTACAATGAATATATATAATATAGAGTCAAGCATAAAATAAGTAGTCACTTTGAGAGTATAATCAAGCGAATCATTCTAATTAAAAACTACATTATATGATACATTAGGTTGCTGAAGTGGTTTTCTAAAAGTTTATCACAAATAGATGAAAAAAAGATACATATTCTTCGTAAAAATAGTTAAATTTAAACTGTGCACCCGGAATAGATACTAAATACTCATAAACCAAATGAATTATATATCCGCGGCGCCTTTGGTGCGGCGGATATATAATTTTAATATAGGTTCATGAGTACTTACAAAAGATCATTTAACTGTGGAAAAAAGATAATATGAAAAATGGAAATAGTCTGATATCAAAGAGGAAATATCTCGTTACTACAATAGTAAGAGTTGAAGTTCTTCTTGTTTTATGTATATATCCGGTTGGTTTATTTGTCGGTATTGATGCAAGTCAGTTTTTACGATTAGCTATTGCACTGATATTTGCCGGATTAGGACTTGCCCTTATTGCAGGGAGTAAAAATTTTAATAATTTTGTAAAACCGCTGAACTTTCTTGGTGAGTATATCAGTTCTCTCTACAATAACGATTTTACCTATCGCGTTGACCTTTCACATACTTCCGGACACAGGGAGCTTTTTGATCAGCTGAACAAAACGACTGATAAGCTTGAGGGTATACTTACAGGAATAAAAAATTCCACATCAACTGTTGTAAATAAAATTGATGATATAACAAATGGTAATAAAAAGATTATAACTCTAACCGATGAACAGATAACATCGCTGGGTAACACCTTTGCCTCTATTGAAGAACTTACAGCTACAGTAAACGCAAATGAGGATAATGCGCAGAAGACCGAGGTAAACTCCCGTGCGACAGTTGATGCTGTTTTAAATGGAGATAGCGCGGTAAGTGAAACTCTTTCTGCAATGGATGAGGTGATCAGAAGCAGTGCTAAGATAAAGGATATTATCGGAGTTGTAAACGATATAGCGTTTCAGACAAATCTTCTGGCTCTCAATGCTGCAGTTGAGTCTGCCCGTGCCGGGGACCATGGAAGGGGATTTGCTGTAGTTGCAAACGAGGTGAGAAATCTTGCGCAGAGAAGTTCCGCCTCGGCAAAAGAAGTGCAGCTTCTTATTAATGATATAGTGCAGAAGATTCTGAAAAGTAATGAGCTTGTTCTAAAGACTGCCGGTTGTTTAAATACAATTACCGATTATACTCAGAATATCTCAAAACAGATTGCAGAGATAAATGCGACATCAAGGGAACAGTCTGCCGGAATATCTGAGATAAGCAGTTCAATTGAGAAGATTCAGAATTCAACTGCCCGGAACAGAGAGCTTATTAATAACTCCACGTTGACTGATGAACAGATACGGGATCTTGCACTGCAGTTATTCAGTCTGGTTTCAAAATTTAAACTCAGCTGACGTGGTAGTAAATATTTTATTAACAGTTTAATTTTTTTTGCAGGATGGTATGATGGATTTTCGCGGTAAAACAGTTCTGATAGTTGATGATGACAGAATTATAGCAATGGCAGAGGCGTCCTTTCTCAATAAAAGCGGTTATAATGCTGTTACAGCCGGTACCGGAGAAGAGGTCTTTGAGTTACTTCACTCCGGGGCAGATTGTCATATAATACTTCTGGATATTGATCTGGGGAACGGTATCAGCGGTCCGGAGCTTGCCGAAAGAATTCTGCAAATAAGGGATATTCCTATTATTTTTGTCACTTCACATACTGATGGCGACATGACCGATAAAGTTAAACATATCAGGAAGTACGGATATGTTGTAAAAAATTCCGGAGACTTTGTTATACTCTCGGCAATTGAAATGGCTTTTGAACTTTTTTACGAAAAGTGTAAAACTGTTGAAGCTGCAAAAAACTTTGAGATGATTGCAAACACTTCTCCTGCATTATTATGGATGTCGGGAACTGATAAATTATGCACATGGTTCAATAATCCCTGGCTCGAATTTACAGGAAGAAAAATCGAACAGGAGCTGGGAGATGGATGGACGGAGAGTATTCATCCAGATGATAAAGAGAGCTGCGTGATCGGATATTACCGCGGATTTGATGCAAGAGAGCCTTTCTCTCTTGAATACCGTTTGAAACGAAATGACGGGGAATACCGGTGGATTATCGACAGGGGACATCCGAGATACAATTCATCAGGTGTATTTGAAGGATATATAGGTTCCTGCCTTGACATCACAGAAAGAAAAAATGTTGAGTTTAAACATGAAGAACAGATGAATTTTGTTTCGTCTCTTATCAATACAATTCCTCTTCCGGTATTTTATAAGGACAGATCGGGGCGATATATCGGCTGCAACAGTGCATTCGAAAAATTTATGTATACAAAGTTCGAGAATGTTAAGGGTAAAACTGTATTTGATCTTTCTCCACGTGAAATTGCGGAGAAGTATTATGAAATGGATGAGGCGCTTTTTAACAAACCCGGCACTCAAAGCTATGAATGGGTGGTCAAATCACTCAAGGGTGATCTTAAATATGTCATTTTCAACAAAGCTACATTTAATGATCATACCGGAAGTGTGGCGGGACTTATTGGTATAATTCAGGATATTACTGATCAGAAAGCATATGAAGAGAAAATTACAAATCTTCTGAACGAGAAGGATTTTCTTCTCAAAGAAAAGGAGATTCTGCTTAAAGAGGTGCACCATCGAATAAAGAATAATATGTCAACTATCTCCAGTCTTCTTCTGCTTCAGGCTGATGCGGTTGTTGAGCCGGCAGCGGTTGCTGCTCTTAATGACGCCAGATCAAGAGTTATGAGTATGATGATAATCTATGACAAGCTTTACAGATCAGCGGATTTCAGAAATATTGAAGTGCGTGATTACCTTGTGAATCTGATTCATGAAATTTTCTCAACTTTTCCGGGAAGAAAAAATTTAAACATTGAGTATGATTTGGATGACTTTATTCTCGATTCAAAAGTACTGTTTCCGCTTGGCATTATTATCAATGAACTGCTGACTAACAGCATGAAGCATGCTTTTCCCGGAGGTAGGGATGGTATTATTAATGTTTCAGTAAAGATTGATGGAGATGGTATTATTGAGGCTTCGGTTGCTGATGATGGAGTAGGGATGCCGGAGAGCATTGACTGGAGCAGAACGCAGAGTTTCGGGCTTAATCTTATAGATCTTCTTGCTGATCAGATTGGCGGAAGTGTTACGGTGAACAGGCACAGCGGAACTGAGTTTATAATAAAATTCAGGAAGGACTGATTTACGGAAGTAGTTATTACTAAATGTAATTTTTTAAAATTAATAAAAGTTAAGGAAAAAATACTGGATTTACGGTTACAATTTGAATAAAATCGGAATATAAAGATGATTTAACTCAAAATCAGAATATATCCCTGAGCTTCTTCAGGTCCAGGGGCTTGGTGATATATCCGCTGAATCCGTCGTCGATGCATTTGTTGATTGTATCTTTATGTATATGGGCACTCATTGCGTAGATGATGATATGTCTGTTCTCTTCGCCGGCTTCACCATTCCGGATCATTCTCATTGCCTCATATCCGTCCAGGACAGGCATTTCCAGATCCATTAAAACCATGTCGAATTTCTGTGTCTTTAATCTTTCAATTACATCATTTCCATTCTCTGCAATAACATAATCCCGTTCGAGCTTTTTCATGTAAGCTTCAATCAGTTTCTGGTTCATGATATTATCTTCTGCGATGAGAATATGCTCCGATGCTCTCTGCTCATGAGCATCGTAACATTCAATATCTTCAGAGCATGGTTTATTTCCTTCAGCCAGAGGTATGATAAAACTGAAAGTGCTCCCTTTATCGGGTTCACTTATAACTTTAATATCACCTTTCATCAATCTGCTTATCTGCTTGCATATTGAAAGACCAAGCCCTGTCCCTCCGAATTTACGGAATGTAGATGCATCGCCCTGAGTAAAACTTTCAAAAATTAATTCATGCTTGTCTGCAGGGATACCAATACCGGTGTCTGTCACTGAAAACTCAATGAACTCTGTTATCTCTGAATCGTGATTGTAGCCCGTTCCGTCCGACATGGAAACACTTATTGCAATTCCGCCCTTCGGTGTAAATTTGATCGCGTTTCCTATGAGATTTATAAGTATCTGCCGCAGTCTTTCAGGAGCAGACTTAATATACTCCGGAACATCGGGATTGATACTCTTTGTGATTGTAAGCTTTTTGCTCAGTGCAAGGAGTTCCATTGAGCGATAGACGCTTGTTATAAGTTTATTGAGATCTGTATCTACAAGGTCAATCTCCACTTTTCCAGCTTCTATTTTAGACATATCCAGAATGTCATTTATAAGCACCATGAGGTAATTCCCGGAATCTCTTACAACTTTCAGATATTCATTTCTCTCATCGGTATTGTCACTTAAGAGCGCGAGATTGGTCATCCCGAGTATTGAGTTCATCGGTGTACGTATTTCATGACTCATTGCAGCTAAAAATTTTGTTTTCGCGCCCGCTGCTGTCTCAGCCCGGTCCCGTTCAAATTTAAGTTTTTGTTCGTATTCAATGCGTTCGGTGAAATCCTGGAGCATGCCGAGTGCAATTATAGAATCATTCAGTCTGAAATTTTCAACGGTTATGAGGCAATGTTTTGTTTTTTTGTCACCTGTGATCAATGTAATCTCGCGATTAGACACATGTCCGTTTTTTGATGCTTCCATGGCAATTTTGATAACATCTTCAGGATCTTCATACAGGTCAAGTTCATAGGGGCTTTTTCCGATAATTTCATCTCTGGAATATTTCATCAGATTAATCATGGCATCATTGACATCAATAAATCTTCCGTTATCGAACCGGAGCATAGCCATTGGCGCGATACCTGAATAAAATGATTTTGAAAATTTCTCCTCTGACTGGCTGAGCTTTTCGATTATGGCATCATTTTCAATGGAGAGATTAAGTGATTTGGTGAGTATTTTATTTATCCGGTATGCTGTAATGAAGATTGTGACAAGAAATAAAATTATCAGCAAACCTACGGCGGTATAATCATTTCTTAGTGAAATAATAAAATATAGTCCATAGGGAAAGAGCGAAAGGATATTGAAAATCGAGAAAGCAGTCATGCTTGTTGAATGTGTGCTTACCGATCCGGAAGATAACGCTCCAAGAAGAAGAACTGTAAAAAAAATATATATCTGATTATCAATAGACTGAAGAAAAAAAAGATAAGATCCGAAAACCACACCCGAAACGGCAGTCGTAAAATAAAAAAGTTTTCTCCAGAAACTTTTATTTTTATTTTTAATTCTATGGTACGCAATCGTCATTGCAAGCTTTATTGTGAATGAAAGTATCGCAAATGGAAACCAGATTAATACTATCTGATTATAAACATCAAATTGCTTCAGTGTATTCTGAAATAGAAAAACGATCAGAAAGGTTGTGATAAAAAGTATTACCGTTGACTGATATGAGTTTATATAAAGAATATCAGTCCTTATATCGTTCAGATCTTTTTTGTGTTTATTCTCCATCTGATGAATTTTTTTCATTTTCTATCGGCACTCTGATGTAATTTAATGTCATTAATCATTTTGTGCAGATAAACATCCAGGAAGACAAGTGTTGATACCGGGAATGTTATTTTAACAAGCCGCTGAATCACCTGATCATCTATTCCGCAGATCTCTTTATATAGTTCATCAAAGGAGAGGTTTATATTGTCATCGTTAATATGATTCCGGATTTTTTTGTAAACATGTTCATGCTTTTTCACTGTATCTGAAATATATTCTTTTATTGTACTATGATTTTCAAGAGGGGTGAAGTGTCCCTGGCAGATCATAGATACTTTATCTTTTTCAGCAAGATCAAGAATTATTTTCTGTGATACTATGGTGCTGTTAAGGTCGCCGAACTGTATATCATTTGGTGTTAAAAAATTCAAAGAGTCTCCGGTAAAAAGAATTTTTTTCCCGGCGTGGTAATACATCAGATGGCAGTCTGTATGTCCCGGAGTCTCGATAGCATAAAATTCATCTTCGATTTTCCATCCTTCACATTCAAATCCGTTTAAACTGATTTTTAATTTTTCATTATTGCTGAAATACTTTATACGGTTTTTCCCGGCAGTTATACTTCCGATTGTTTTAAGAGAAAATAAATAGGAAGTTACAAAGAGTAAAGGTATCATTACATATTTTGAAGTGAGTTTTGTTCTGAGCATAAAATTGATAAATCCGTCGCTGAAAAAACCGAGGCGCTTAAGGAAACCTTTTTTATCAAGCTCGTTGTACATCATCAGAATCTGGCCGGTACCGTTTGTACGGAGATAGGGAATTTTATCCGCAGCATTATAATGATACCTGATAGTACTGCTGCCCGACGCCACTCTGCCGTTATTTGCTATGTGATCATTATGGTAATGTGTACAAAGTATAGTGAAATCCTTTTTATCCTTCAGGAATGCTTTAAGTTCCTTATATCTTTCTCTTCCGCATGAGGTGTCGATAATATACCACTTCTTACCGGTATTAAGCGCGTAAGTGTTTGATATGTCGCTGCCGTTTCCCCTCTTTTTTGGAAGGGTAAAAAAAATGAGTCCGGCTTTTTCGTAGTCTCTGTTTATCATAATCACTCAGTATTATATTTGTATAAGGTGTTACAGTATAAATATCCGGTTTAAAGGATTGAGTGCATAAAATTGCAAAACACAAAATCTTCTCTCCCCATCTCCTTGAGGAGAGGGGGCCGGGGGGTGAGGTCTCTATATAATTATAACTATTTTCTGGTATTTTTCAAGGGTATTCTGAAAGAAAACTCTGCCCATTTATTTTCTTCAGATTCGGCACGGATATGCCCATTATGGAGTTGTATTATTTTCCAGCTGTTATACAATCCTACTCCTGTCCCTTTTCTCTTCATAAGCTCTGCCTTTTCTATCCGCGAGAATTTTCTGAAAAGTTTCGCTTTCGCCTCCTCGGGAAATCCGGGGCCGGTATTCCGGATTGATAGAGTCAGTTCTTTTTCATCGGATGTTAGAGTTATATCGATTATGCCGTTTTGATCTCCATATTTAACAGCGTTGCTCAACAGGTTGTTGGTTACAATTTTGATCAGTGTTACATCACATTCCACCGGAAGTACCGGAGGGGTATTTCTGTTTATTGTCATTTTTTTTTCAAGAGCGAGAGGGGTAATCATTTCGATAGACTCATCAAGTATTGTCTTTACCATATCTGTCTGAGTAATGTAGAGATCGACATTTTTATTTTCAAATCTGGAGAGTGTGAGATATTCAGTTGTCATCTCTTTCATGTATTTAGCTTTGTTTACCATTCTAATGATGTACTGTTTATGCTTCTCGTCCATTGTTCCAAAATATCCATCGGCAAGAGTATTCCCCAGAGTAATCATTGAGTCCAGCGGGCTCTTCAGTTCGTGGCTTACAAAGCTCAGCATTTCAAGGTATGAGTTTATAGAGTCTGAAAGCTGTTCAATTCTCAGGGCTTTTTCAACCGCCTGTCCCAGTCTTTCCACTATCTTCATATGATTTATTATATGTGATTCGTCATAGATATTCTGCTCTCTGGAACTGATGAAGAGCAGCCCCACAGGTCTGTTCTCTACCGAGAGGGGTGCTGTTATGCTTGAGTTTATCCCCTCCTGAACGAGGAGTTTTGTAGTATCGCTTGCAGGGTGTGTTTTCAGATATTCACGGAGGTTGTTTATTACCCTGGGTGTACCATCAGCGAATACTTTTTCAAGAGAGCTGTTGTCAATCTCCGCGCTGTATCCTTTGTCGAGTTTTAAATCACTGTAGTCGGCTTTAACATAAAAAATAGTTAACCGTTTACCGTTCTCTTCAAAAAACGATACAGCAATTCTGTCGCAGGGGATTATCTCCCGGATATGAATAAAAAGAAAATCAACGATCTCCTCCAGACTCTGAAGGGAGGCAATTTTATTATTTATAAAATCAACTGTTGTTGAAGATCCTACATTTAATTCAGATTGATTATTTACATTTTTATAATCATAAAAATCAATGGGTCGTTTTTTTATCTCTGTCATATTTAATCCATGATATTATTATAGGTCTATAATCAATTAATTTTTGAGAGTACAGCGCTTTGCGCTGTACTGGGAATGGGGGATTACGGGGGCAGTGCCCCCGTAATCCCCCATTCCCAGCGTATGCGAAGCATACGCATCCCCAAAAACAATTCGCTGCCGCTATTTGAAAACAATCAAAATTCACTTTGTTCTTGACTGGTAAGAGTAATAAATAACTATTACGTTATTCAAATTATCAATAACTTTTTTTAAGTTTTAAGAGGGGAATCCCCTCAGGGATATCATGAATAATACGATATGAAACTAAAATTAATAATCCAGAACAGTATAAAAAATAAGCTGATGATGGGCTTTGTGATTGTTGTAGCTCTGACCGGTGCTTCCTCAATCTTTGCCGGATACAGAATAATAAACAGAGGTATTATTGAACAGGCTTATGAATCTGTCAGAAGTGATTTAAAAACCGCGCAGTACATCTACAACAACAGACTTTACCAGATTGAAATGACATTAAATTACATAGGTACTCTCGATTATATGGGTAGAGCTGTAGAGGCCCGGAACCTGAGTTTTCTGCAGACAAAATTTCTTAGATTGAAAGACTGGATCGGCGCGGATATTATTCTCATAACAGACAGTAAAGGTAAAGTGTTACTGAGGGTCAACAACACGGCTTTTAATGCTGATTCTGCTCTTGATATTCAATGTATAAGAAAGGTTGTTGAAACTTCAAAACCCTCTTCGGGATCGGGAATACTTTCCCGGGATATTCTGCTTAAAGAGGGAGTTTCCATAGCGGATAAGGCGCTCATTGATGTAATACCGACTGAGATGGGGCGGCATATAACCAAGGAGAGAGAGGATAGGGCTCTTGTTCTTAATGCTGCAACTCCGATGTTTTCTAACGGCAAAATGATAGGTATTGTTTATGGCGCATTTATAGTGAACAATAATTTTGAGATAGTTGATAAAATAAAAAATCTGGTTTTTCATTCAGATGATGTCACTGATTATTCCAACGGAAAGGCTACAATCTTTCTTGATGATTTACGAATCTCAACTAATGTTGTACGAAGTGATGGTACAAGATCTACCGGTACGCAGGTATCTTCCAAGGTTTATGAAAGTGTTTTCGACAGAGGTGAAGACTGGGTCGATAGAGCATTCGTTGTAAGCCGATGGTTTCTCGCCGCTTATACTCCGATTTATGATGCCAACAATTCGATAATAGGAATACTTTATGTCGGGGTACCGCAGGAACGGTTTGACAGGATAAAAAATAATACAATTAAATATTTTCTTTTTATAAGCCTCATAACTGCAGTGTGTGCTGCAGCCATTGCTTTATATCTTATTAACAGAATAGTTAAGCCAATTAATGAAGTTGTCGCGGCATCAGATGTTATTGCCGGAGGTAATTACAGTAAAAAATTAAGGGTATTCCGCGAAAGTGAATTGAGCCATCTATCAGAGGCGTTTAACAGAATGATAGATGCAATATTTGACAGGGATATGAAGATTAAAGAGACTGCGCACAACCAGCTGGCTCAGTCGGAAAAACTGGCATCGCTCGGGAGGCTGGCGGCAGGTATTGCCCATGAAATAAATAATCCTCTTACGGGGGTTCTGACATACAGCAGCATGCTGAAGGATGATCTTGCGGGAACTGAATACGTTGAGGATCTTAATGTTATAATAGATGAAACTCTCCGCTGCAGAAAGATTGTAAAAGAGGTTCTTGACTTTGCCCGAGAGACCAGGCTGGAGAAAGAGCATACGGATATTAATAAAGTTTTAAACGGAGCTCTGGCAATACTTGAAAAGCATGTGAATTTGAGGAAAGTTAAACTGACTAAAATTTTCGCCGAGAATATTCCCGGAATTCTGGTTGATGTAAATCAGATGAAACAGGTGATAAACAATCTGGCACTGAATGCTGCTGATGCTATGCCTGATGGCGGTGAACTGACAATTGAGACTTCATTTGCTGAAGAGGAGAATAGTGTTCTGATCTCTTTTAAAGATACCGGCGCCGGTATCTCTGAGGAGAATCTCAGCAGGATATTTGATCCTTTTTTTACAACAAAGGAACCGGGTAAAGGGACAGGACTTGGACTTGCAGTAATATATGGAATAATTGAAAGACATAACGGACGAATAACAGTTCACAGTATTCAGAATAGCGGGACTGAATTTATAATAAAACTTCCGGTGGGTTGATATGAATCAGGTGATATCTGAAATTCTTAAAGATGCAAAAAGTCCCGAGTTGTTCAGGGAATCTCTTTTGAAGATAGATGGTGAGTTTGATTTTGGAATTGATTCTATGGTGCAGCTGGGGGAGGTTTACTGCGAGCTTTATCCCGATTCGGTTTCTCATACTGATTCAGCACAGGTACAGATAGGGTATAAAATTGTGCGTATCTCTATTATTGAAGTGCTGGTGCGGGATATGGATAGTGAGCTCAAACGCCGGTATCGGGAGATGTTTACCAATATATCCTGTATCAAAGATCAGCTGGCAGAGATTGTATCAACACTCGGTATTGATGAAGCGGTGAAGATTCATATGGGTGTAGACGCCAGGATTAAAGAACTGAAAGCTGAAATAGATATGATGGACAGCAGTATAATAAAAGAGCGGTTTACAGGCGGAATTACGGTTTTTTATAATATATTATATCTGATGAAAAAAACGTTGAATATAACATAACCGGTTTGTATGGAAAGAAAACATTTAAAAAACAGTGAACTGCTTTCTGCTGTCACACATGAAATAAAAAACTCGCTCAATCCTGTAATTAATCTTTCAAGTATCCTTCTACGGAATACCTCCGACAGACTTACTCCTGATGAAAATTCATACCTTGAAGTTATTGAGAGAAACGGGAAAAAAATTCTTAATCTGGTTGATGAGTTTTCATTTTTGAATAAGCTTGGTAAATCGAAGAGGGGGCATTCATATTCATCTGTTTCGATGAGAGAGCTTATCGATAATGCTGTAATCGGGATGATGGCTTTAAGCAGCTATTCCGGCTGTGAACTTGTTTGTGATATTGAAGATGAAACGGTGCTTCCGTTTACAGACAGGGAAATTATGCACCGGATAGTTCAGAATATCTGTTTGTTTTTTCTTACTACCGGTGGTGATCATCCATCCCTCTATTTTAAAACAGCTGTATCGGATAATAAATTAATTCTTACGGCATCACGCAGGAAAACTGTTCTTAACAGCAGTGCAGAATTTTTTGGGCCGCCCGTTATTGAATTTCATGCGTTTGATAAAAATAAAATTATTGAAAAAGGATATAGCGCCAGTTCGGTAATGTGGCTCAATTTTGCATCATTGTATGCATATCATCTTAATGGTGATGTAAGTTTTTTCAGTGATGATACCGGTGATGCTGCATTTCAATTTTCAATTCCATTAGAAAACAGTGCAGCTGAAACTGAGGAAGCTGCGCAAGATGCAGCGGTGAATGATGTTGATGCTTATTCAGGCAGAGAATTTGTAATGCTTGTAATTGATGACGATATAGATAATATAATTCCAGTAAACGCGATTATTGATCATGAGTTTAAGGGGAGGGGAATTGTTTATCATGCAGAGAGCGGAGGTCGGGCGCTTGATATTCTGGAATCGGTTAAACCGGATATTATACTTCTCGATCTTACACTTCCTGATATCAGCGGGTTGTCGCTTGTAAAAAATATTAAGCATCTCTTTGTTGAAAAAAAAATACCGGTAATAGCTTTTACAGGTATGGACATGGGGAATACTGATAAGATAATCAGAGCGGGTTTTGATGATATTATAAAAAAACCTTTTAATATCGATACCTTTATTCATAAAATCAGAAAATGGATAGATTGATAATGTTTAAAATCATAGTAATAGACGACAGCAATGATAATCTCATAACACTAAAAGCTCTTCTTAAAAGGTATTTTCCCGAAGTAGAGACTGTAACTCTATCTTCAGCATTGGAGTGTGTTTCTGCTGCGAAGAGTGAAAAGCCCGACCTGATGATTATTGATTACATAATGCCCGGTGTAGATGGAGTGGAGGCCTGCAGGCTTCTTAAATCGGATGAAGAGACAAAGGGGATACCGCTTATTCTCCTTACAGCTTCTGACACTACATCTGCAAAGAGAGCCGCAGGACTGGAATCGGGAGCTGATGCATTTCTTACCAAGCCAATCGATGAGATTGAACTTGCAGCCCAGGTAAAGGCAATGTTCAGGATAAAAAGTTCTGAGGATAAACTAAAAAATAAAAACAGGCAGTTGGAAAAAATACTCGCAGAGAGGACTCAGACCCTTAACCGTACCGAGAGTAACTACAAACTGCTTTTTAACAGTATAATAGATATAGTTGTAATACACGATCTCGAAGGGATAGTTCTGGAGATTAACACCAGCGGGCTGGAATATCTGGGACTTAAAGAAGAGGATGTTGTCGGTTTCTCTGTTCTTAATCTTTTTAATTACCATACTCTGCCGGATATTGCATCGAGTATTATGAGCAGTTCTTCACGAGATGGGAGAAGAATTGAAACGACAATTAAAAGCGCAAGCGGTGAAGTCGTTCCGGTAGAAGTGAGCAGCAGACTTGTGGAGTATAACAACGAGTATGCGGTGCTGAGCGTTTTTCATGATGTGATGGAGAAGAAAAATACAGATGAACTCCGTAAAAAACTTTCATCTCTGCTTGAAGATTCTGAAGACGCGATAATCGGTGTCTCTTTCGACGGACTTATCGTAAGCTGGAACAGCAGTGCTGAGAGGATTTTCGGATATTCCTTTGAAGAAATCAATGGATGTTCATACTCATCGCTGATTCCGCCGTATCAGCCCGATGACTTTCCTCTGCTTCTTGAAAGAGTTAAACATGGAGAAAAGATTGATCAATATGAAACTATAGGTATGACATCATCGGGTAATCAGGTCTATCTTTCAATGAAGATATCACCTGTTTATGATTCTTCCGGGGAAATTATCGGTGCTTCAATCATCGAGAGAGACGTGACTGAAGAACTCCGTGCCAGGGAGACAATAAGAAAAGGGAAAGATTTTCTGAAAAGTCTTGAAGATATCAATCCTGCGTTTTATATCGCTCTCGATTCCGCCGGAAGTATTCTTACAATGAATAGAGCCATGCTAATAGCTCTTAATTATTCGCTTAGTGAAGTAGTGGGTAAGAATTATATTGAGCTTCTGTTTCATCCGGCAGACAGGGATATACAGAAAAAAGATTTTAACAATATGCTTATAAGAAAAAGAAATACTATCAGCGAGTATCCGATTCTTACAAAGGATGGAGAGGTGCTTCTTGTGGAGTGGCACGGCAAGCCTCTTGTCCGGATGGACGGGAATGTTGATTTTATATTTTATGTAGGGATAGATATTACCGAAAGGAAACGTCTCGAAAAAGTGGTGATGGAGACCAATGCTACTGAACGGCTGAAAATCGGCCAGGATCTCCATGACAGACTGGCGCAGCATCTTGCAGGTATAATCTTCAGGATTGAGCTGCTGAAAGTTAAATTCGGCGATGAAATGCAGGATGCTATTCCGGATATAGATGAAGTCATCAATCTTGTGAATAAGGCAGTGAGTAAAACACGGGAGATAGCCAAAGAGCTTAGTCCTGTTGATATAAATCCCGGCGGCTTGCGTGCTGCTGTTGAGGGTATTAAAGACCGGGTGAAAGAATCATCAAAAGTTAATATTCTCATTAAGTGGGATGACGCAATAAGTATAAGCGGAAAATTGGAGAATTCGAATCTCTATTATATAATAAAAGAATCGATTCTCAATTCGGTTGAAAATAATGAAGCTGAAAATATTCTTATTAATGCTTCAATCGATAATCATGTGTGCAGCATCGAGATCAGGGATGACGGGAAGGATATTGAAAAAATAGATAAAGACAGGAATAATCTGTTTCTGAGTCTTGTTAAATACAGGTCATGGCTTATCGGCGCATCTACTGAAGTGAAGGGTAATCCCGGCGGAGGATTGAGTATCTCATGCCGCTTCAGGGTTACAGGTGAGCCCATCCAGATTGAAAATACTAAAAAAGTAAAACTTCTTAAAAAAGATGGAGTGAAAAATAAATCGGGTGTATTTCTGGTTGATGCTCATCCGGTTGTCCGTCAGGGACTTAAACAGATTTTTGAAATGGAGAAAGATCTTTATATAATCGGTGAGGCCGGTTCAGCTGATGATGCGCTGAAGGCTCTTGGACGATTGAATCCCGATATTATTACTGTTGATATATCGCTGAGCGGAACCAGCGGTATAGATCTTATCAAGGCATGCAGGGAGAGATATCCCAACATCCCGATACTTGTACTTTCGATTTATGATGAATCACTCTACGCGGAGCGGGCGATCCGTGCCGGTGCAAGAGGATTTGTCATGAAGAATGAACATCCCGGAATTATTATCAGCGCTGTAAGAACGGTTCTTGACGGCAGGCAGTATATGAGTGACAGCCTCAAGGAGAAACTGCTTGATAAGCTCTCCTCTCCGAAACACGACGAACATTCAGCACTGGTTGATTCCATGACAGACCGGGAGTTTGAGGTATTCCAGCTCATCGGTCACGGTCTGGGGAATAAACACATTGCCGACAAACTTCATATAAGTGTGAAAACAGTTGAAAATTACAGAGAGAAGATAAAAAGCAAACTGAATATTAATTCTTCATCGGAACTTATACAGTTTGCTGTTCAGTATATTCTCGATAAGACTTCGTGATCTCTATCCAAAAGAGTTGAAAAAAGTATTGAAGCACTATCCTGTTAACAGCATTTTAAATGCACAGGAATGTATTTCAAATCTCGGAGGAACTGATCCCGTGCTTATATCCGTATCAAATCTTGATCTATCAGAAATTGGTTCAATATGTTATCATATAGGTGTAGCTGGTACAGGCGTAACACTTGACTATTCAGGAAATAGTTTGAATTCAAATCCATCTATCGAAGCTTATGAATACTAATTGTGTAAGATTGCACGTCTTACTACTGGTGCCGGCTGCAGGTGTGGAAGCTTAAATCTGCAGTCAGTTTATACAATTTTGCTATTATGTCTGATGAGGAGAAAAAATTTTTTTTTCAATGGCTGGTATTTTTATATCTGATTCCGATAAATCCCCTTTAAAATATTTTATTTAATTTATTTACCCCCGGATTCCATACGTGCTATATAAGAATGATTTAATTATCCCTGCTGTGATAATTAAATTCTGCAGATTAGCTGTATTAAAATTGTCATTTATTAGTTTTAAAACTTGACATTTTCAAGTATTTGCTCAATGGTCTGACCACTGGACAGGTTGTGTTTTTTTTGCAATTACGCTAGAGGGTTAAATCCCGAATTGCTCATAAAAACAATTTGTTCAGGTGTTTATGAATATTATGTTAATCTCACGGGGTAAAGTATGAAAAAGACAGTAATTCTTAATTCTGCAAAGTTTAATTATGATGGAGGTCTTGATTTTTCACAGATAGCAAAAATTACAGAAGTAATAAGCTTTGAGTCAAGTACTGCCGATGAAATTGTTCATAGATCTGAGGGTTGTGATATTCTTATAACAAAAGAAATACCCATTCGGGGCGATCTAATCAGTAAACTCAGCAGTTCTGTAAGACTTATCTGCGAAGCAGGTACCGGTTATAATAATATTGATATCAAAGCTGCAGGAGAAAGGGGAATTTCTGTATGTAATGTTCCCGGTTACAGTACTGAGGCAGTTGCTCAGCTTGCAATGTCATTTATTCTCAATTTGAGCTCATCTATAACGCAGCAGCAGATAATGATCAAACAGAACAGATTTGATAATTTTACGAAATTTCTGCAAGTTCCTCACCATGAAGTACAGGGAAAAGTCCTGGGAGTCATTGGAGCAGGTTCAATCGGCAGACAGGTGATAAAGATAGCTTCAGCATTCGGCATGAGAATTCTTTATTGCGATCTAAATCCGGTTTTGTCGGGCGATAGCAGTATAAAATCTGTTTCAATAGATGATCTTTTAAGAGAAAGTGATTTTGTTACTCTTCATTGCCCTTTATCTGCTGATACACAGCATCTTCTTAATAAAGATAAATTTCGTCTTATGAAATCTTCTGCGTATGTTATTAATACATCCAGAGGTGCACTTGTTAAAGAGAGTGATTTAATCGAAGCATTATTGAGTGGTCAAATTGCAGGAGCAGCTCTTGATGTGCAGGAGGTTGAGCCACCAGCATCTGATAATCCTCTTTTTAACATGGATAATGTTATAATGACCCCGCATATCGGCTGGCAGACTCTGGAGTCGAGGCAGCGTTTAATGATGAAACTTGCAGATAATGTCCAGGCTTTTATAACTGGAAAACCTGTTAATGTTGTAAACTGATTCATTCCTCTGTTTGTTGTACTTTCCAGGCATACCGCACCCATTGATTTACTTATTAGTAGTTTTTAAGTAGATCAATGGGTAAAAAAAATAACTGTTTTTAATTTTTTTATCTTTTTTTCCGACATTTTGCTATTTTTGTAAAAAAACCTTCTGGACGGTTTAAAAAAGGTTGACAATTTAAATATATAGTCTGATGGTCTGACCACTAGACGGTTACATGTTAAATCTTTCTTGTTTAAACCAGATGTATTCGAATTAAACCTGAAAGGCTTTTAACATAAGGACATTAAAATTATAAATAAAATGGAGGATTGTGTATGGAAGTAAATTTGGGATTAGCTCTAATGGCATTTATTCCAATACTATTCACAATTGTAATAATGACAGCCTTTAATTGGCCGGCAAAAAGAGCATTGCCCGTTGCATGGGTTCTTTCAATTCTTATTGCCTACTTTACCTGGAGTATGGATTTTCATCATATTTTCGGGTATTCCCTGTTCGGGGCGTTAAAAGCTCTTGATGTACTTATAATTATTTTTGGCGCTATTCTTATTCTAAACACCCTTAAGTTATCCGGTGGAATGGCAACAATAAATAATGGATTTATGAACATCACCAAGGACAGACGTATTCAGGCTGTAATTATAGGCTGGATGTTCGGAGCGCTTATTGAAGGAGCCGCAGGTTTCGGTACACCTGCAGCACTTGCAGGACCTCTTCTTGTGGGATTGGGATTTCCTCCGCTCGGAGCAGCAATGGTTGCACTTATTTTTAACAGTACACCTGTAAGTTTTGGAGCTGTGGGTACACCAATATTCGGAGCGATGTCTACTCTTGCCGGTAATCTTCCGAAAGATCCTGCTGTGATTGAAGCTTTTAAACTTTCTTTAGCACAGTGGGTTGCAATCGGACATGCGGTTGTCGGTATTTTTATTCCTCTCCTTGCACTCTGTATGCTTACTAAGTTTTTTGGAAAAGAGCGTTCAATTAAGCCTGCCCTGGAAGCAGCTCCTTTCGCAATTTTTGCAGGTGCTGTATTCATTGTTCCTTATCTATTCATTGCAGCATTTCTCGGACCAGAACTTCCTTCTCTTGTCGGGGGTCTTATCGGTCTGCCTATAATTATTATAGCTGCTCAGAAAGGTTTTCTTGTCCCGAAAAAAGTATGGGATTTTGCGGATAAATCAGAATGGGACGAAGACTGGAAAGCTGTAATTGATACTGGTTCAATCGGTCAGGCCAACATGTCACTTGTTAAAGCCTGGAGTCCTTATGTTATAATAGCTCTGATCCTTATTCTTACCAGGATACCGGAACTCGGACTGAAATCTTTTTTAGCTGCCCAGACAATTTCAATTAAAAATATACTAGGCCTTGAAGGATTAAACTATGGTCTTCCTTATCTATATCTTCCAGGAACAGTTCCGTTTATTCTTGTCGCATTGATTACTCATGTTCTTCACGGTATGAATATGCAGGAAGTTAAAACTGCATGGAAAAATTCTTTCAAGCAGATCCTCGGACCAGCTGTCGCACTGTTTTTTGGTGTAGCTATGGTACAGCTTATGCTTAAGTCGGGAACTAACTCAGCGGGTCTTGAAAGCATGATGACCACAATGGCTAAAGGTGTAGCTTATGTTTCCGGAAACGCGTTTGTTTTCGTTTCTCCATTAATCGGTGTACTCGGTGCATTTATCTCAGGTTCAAATACTGTTTCTAATATTCTTTTTGCATCACTGCAGTTTGAAACTGCAAAAATTCTGACCATGTCGCCTCTGCTTATTGTTACACTTCAGGTAATAGGGGGAGCAGTTGGAAATATGGTATGTGTTAATAATGTTGTTGCAGCGTGTGCAACTGTCGGGACTCCGGGAGTTGAAGGTAAAATTATCAGAAGGAATGCCATTCCGATGTTTATAATATCAATGGCTGTAGCGCTGGTAATCGGATTAATGATTTATAATGGATTCGATCCGTTTCCATTAGCTAAATGAAAATTGTAAATTAAATTTTTACCGGCGGGTTGTAATTACCCGCCGGTAAATCATAACTAAGAATGCTACAAGGAGTTATTCAATGTCGAAAAAGATTATGAAATCAATGGATGGTAATACCGCTGCTGCACATGTGGCGTATGCATTCACAGAAGTTGCTGCTATATATCCTATTACGCCTTCGTCTACAATGGCTGAACTGGTTGATGAATGGGCAGCTTATGATAAGAAAAATATATTCGGAAATATAGTCAGAGTAGCAGAGATGCAGTCTGAAGCCGGAGCGGCGGGAGCTGTACACGGTTCTCTGCAGAGCGGTGCTTTGACAACAACATTTACAGCCTCACAGGGCCTTCTTCTTATGATTCCTAACATGTATAAAATATCCGGTGAACTGCTTCCCTGTGTATTTCATGTCAGCGCAAGAACACTGGCAGCGCAGGCTCTTTCGATCTTCGGAGATCACTCGGATGTATACTCTGTGAGACAGACCGGATTCGCAATGCTGGCAAGCGGAAGCGTTCAGGAGGTCATGGATCTGGGTAGTATTGCTCATCTTGCCGCGATAAAAACAAGAGTTCCATTTCTTCATTTTTTTGACGGCTTCAGAACCTCCCATGAAATTCAGAAGATTGAAGTGATGGAATATGATGATCTTGAAAAAATGATCGATTATGACGCGCTGAACGCTTTTAGAAGCAGAGCCTTGAATCCCGAGAATTCCAGCACAAGGGGAACTGCACAGAATCCGGATATATTTTTCCAGGCAAGAGAAGCGAGCAATAGTTTTTATGAAAATCTTGATGATTCAGTTAATGATTATATGCAGCAGATAAGTGAAATTACAGGCAGGGAGTACAAGCCGTTTACATATTATGGTGCTCCTGATGCTGAGAATATAATAATTGCAATGGGTTCAGTTACTGAAACTATTAAAGAGGTAATCGATCACCTTGCAGCTAAAGGTGAAAAGACCGGTCTGATTTCCGTTCATTTATACAGGCCTTTCTCAATTAAATATCTACTCAATGTTCTTCCTGGAAGTGTAAAAAAAATAGCAGTACTTGATAGAACAAAAGAGCCGGGCGCAAATGGTGAACCGCTTTATCTTGATGTAAGAGATGTATTTTACAGCAGGGCAAATGCTCCGGTAATAGTCGGCGGACGATACGGTCTGAGTTCCAAAGATACTACACCGGCGCAGATGATTGCAGTATTTGACAACCTTAAGCTTCCTGAGCCTAAAAACGGTTTTACAGTCGGTATAGTGGATGATGTAACATTTAAGTCTCTGCCTGTTGGAGAGAATGTCAGTGTTGTTCCATCTGGAACTATCGAAGCAAAATTTTACGGTCTGGGATCAGATGGTACTGTCGGAGCCAATAAGAATTCAATAAAAATTATAGGAGATACAACTGAACTTTATTCACAGGCTTACTTTGCTTATGATTCAAAAAAATCAGGCGGCATAACGGTATCTCACTTGAGGTTCGGAGAGAAACCTATTCGTTCAACATATCTTATCAATCAGCCCGACTTTGTTGCATGTCATGTACCTTCGTATATTTATAAGTATGATATGCTTAGCGGTCTTAAAAAGGGAGGGATATTCTTACTTAATACAAATTTGGATAAGGAAGAGGTTGTTAAAACTCTTCCTGAAATTATGAAGCTATATATTGCAAAAAATGATATTAACTTTTATATAATAAACGCAACAAAAATTGCTGAAGAACTTGGACTTGGTACAAGGACAAATACAATCATGCAGGCCGGTTTCTTCAAACTTGCCAATGTCATACCTTATGAAAAAGCCATTACAGAAATGAAAAATGCCATTAAGAAATCCTACGGTAAAAAAGGGGATGATGTAGTAAATATGAATAATGCCGCCGTTGACAGCGGAGCTGACGGACTTGTAAAGGTAGAAATTCCTGCTGAATGGAAAATTATTGCATGTACTCCGGAAAGCAGAACTGATGTTCCCCAATTCATAAGTAAAATTATGGAACCGATGAACAGACTTGAGGGTGATCTTCTTCCAGTCAGTGCATTTGTTGATATGCCTGACGGAACTTTTCCTCCAGGAACCAGCGCTTATGAAAAGAGAGGTATAGCTGTTAATGTTCCGGAGTGGATTTCCGGGAACTGCATCCAGTGCAATCAGTGTGCATATGTCTGTCCTCACGCTGTAATACGACCATTCCTTCTTAATGAGAAGGAAGCAGCTGGAGCGCCAGCTGGTATCAATCTCATGGATGCAAAAGGAAAAGGTTTTGAAGGACTAAAATTCAGAATTCAGATCAGCCCTTTAGATTGTACCGGATGTGGAAACTGTGCTCAGGTATGCCCTGCTAAAGAGAAAGCCCTTGTGATGAAACATCTTGAAACACAGCTTACTGAAACAGATAACTGGAATTACATGTCTGAAAAAGTTACTTATAAAGATACACTTATACCTAAGAACACTGTGAAAGGGAGCCAGTTCGCGCAGCCTCTCTTCGAATTCTCCGGAGCCTGTGCGGGATGCGGTGAAACTCCATACATCAAGCTTATAACACAGCTTATGGGTGACAGAATGATGGTGGCAAATGCAACGGGATGTTCGTCTATATATGGCGGATCGGCCCCTGCGACACCATACTGCCGGAATAAGGCAGGCGCGGGTCCTGCCTGGGCAAACTCTCTTTTCGAGGATAATGCTGAATTCGGTTATGGAATGAATCTTGGTGTTGAACACATGAAAACAAGAATCAATGATCTTTCGATTCAGTATGAATCAGAAGGGGCTTCAGATGAACTCAAGGCACTGTTTAAAGATTGGAGAGAAAATAGAAATAATTCTGAGAAGACAAAAGAACTTAGAGATAAGATTGTTCCTCTTCTTGAAAAGGATAGTGCAAAATCTGCAATGGAGATATTCAGACTAAAGCAGTATATTATCAAAAAAGCAGTATGGATATTCGGTGGTGACGGTTGGGCATATGATATCGGTTTTGGCGGTCTGGATCATGTAGCTGCATCCGGTGAGGATATAAACATTCTGGTTATGGATACGGAGGTTTATTCGAACACTGGAGGTCAGTCATCAAAAGCGACTCCGACTGCTGCTGTAGCCAAATTTGCCGCATCAGGAAAGAAGATCAGGAAGAAAGATCTCGGCATGATTCTTATGTCGTATGGATACGTATATGTTGCACAGGTTTCAATGGGCGCAAATCAGTCTCAGTATCTAAAGGCGGTTCTTGAAGCAGAGGCATATCCAGGTCCATCAGTAATTATCGCTTATTCTCCATGTATCAATCATGGATTGAGATCCGGTATGGGCAAGTCTCAGCTTGAAGCTAAAATGGCTGTTGAGTCCGGTTACTGGAGTCTTTATAGATTTAATCCTCTTCTTGAAGATGAAGGAAAGAATCCCTTTATTCTGGATTCAAAAGAAGCCGACTTCGGTAAATTTCAGGATTTCCTCATGGGAGAGGTCCGATATACCTCACTCAAAAAAGAGTTCCCGGGTAAGGCAGATGATCTTTTTAAAGCTGCAGAAGAAAATGCAAAGTGGAGATTCAACAAGTATAAGAAGTTAGCATCAGATAATGAGTAGGATGAGAAAGTAGTTTATTAAAATTTTTTAATAATAAGATCAGGAGGAAGTATGAATAAAAATGTAATTGATGAACTGGTCGCTCTTTTGGGCAAAGAGAATGTACTGACAGATAAAGAGGATAAGATAAATTATTCCTATGATGCCACAGCTGATATGCCGAGCCGTGAGCCGGATGTTATTGTGACACCTTCAAAAAAAGAAGAGATAGTTGGACTTGTTAAACTTGCTTCAAAACATAAAGTTCCAATTGTAACCCGAGGTTCAGGGACAAACCTGAGCGGAGGTACAATTCCGATAGACGGGGGTATAGTTCTATCAATGCTTAAGTTCGACAAGATACTGGAGGTCGATCCTGCTAATCTCACTGCTACTGTTGAGCCGGGTCTTGTTATTCAGCGTCTGAATGAGGCAGTCGCAGTACACGGTCTTATCTATCCCCCTGATCCGGGGACCGTTACCACTGCAACAATGGGCGGATCTGTCAGCGAATGTTCCGGCGGTCTCAGAGGGCTTAAGTACGGAGTTACAAAAGATTATGTAATGGGTCTGGAAATTGTAATGACCGATGGTGATGTAATAAGAACCGGCGGGAAAACCGTTAAAAATGTAAGCGGTTATGATCTGACAAAGCTTTTTACTGGTGCAGAGGGTACCCTTGGAATAATTACTGAAATAATTGTGAAGCTTATTCCTGCTCCTAAATATAGAAGAAGCATGCTCGCAGTATTTGATGATCTCGATAAAGCCGGGAAAACAATTGCTGATATAATAAGCAATAAGGTAATACCTGCGACTCTGGAGATCATGGATAACGTAACAATCCGCACAGTTGAAAATTATTCAAAAATTGGACTTCCTGTTGACGCTGAAGCTGTGCTTGTAATTGAAGTGGACGGAAGTATTGAGGAAGTTGTTGTTAAGGAGTTTGAAACCGTTAAGTCAATATGCTCGGGCAATGGAGCAGCATCAATGAAGCTTGCTGAAAGCGATGCTGACAGGGATGCCATATTTGCTGCAAGGCGTGCAGCGCTTCCGGCACTTGCACAGGTTAAACCGACAACAGTACTTGAAGATGCAACAGTACCAAGAAGCAGAATACCTGAAATGCTTAAAGCTCTTAAAGAAATTGCTGTAAAGTATAATCTTCAGATCGGTACATTCGGTCACGCAGGTGATGGTAATCTTCATCCGACTATACTTACAGATGAATCGAATAAAGAGGAGATGGAGAGAGTACATCAGGCTGTTGATGAAATATTTAAAGTTGCAATTGACCTTGGCGGTACACTGTCAGGTGAACATGGTATAGGCATGGCAAAATCCAAATATATGGAGCTTCAGTTCGGTACTGCAGGTGTCAATGTAATGAAGAAAATAAAGGATGCTCTTGATCCTGATAATATTCTGAATCCCGGTAAGATGTTCTGGAGGGGCTGATTATGACAATTTATGATTCTATAGATGAAGTGAAAGATGAATTACTGAAATGCATGAAATGCGGAAACTGTATGGAGGTCTGCCCGGTATATCTCGAGACGCGGAGTGAAGGCTCTGTTGCCCGCGGAAAAATCCGGCTTGTTGATGCTGTATTAAAAGGTGATCTTGAGTACACTGAGGGATTAGAGGAGAGACTTGGTCTTTGCCTGACCTGTATGGCATGTGTTGCAAAATGTCCCTGCGGAGTTAAGGTGGATAAAATCATATTCGGTGCAAGAGCGGCTATTGTAAGAAACAGAGGTCTTCATCCTGTGAAGAAGGCAATATTTTCAGTAGTAAAAAGGCCAAAGCTTTTCAGTCTTGGAATGAAAGCGGGGAGTATGTTCCAGGGACTTGCATTTAAAAAGCATGTCTCTATTACCGGAGCTCACCCCAGGTTTCCATTTGGACTTGATAGAAGGAGAATTATTCCCCCTCTGGCTTCTAAACCGCTTAGAGATCAGCTGCCCGATGTTGTCAAAGCATCGAATCCTGTTAAGAAGGCGGCATTTTTTACAGGGTGCAGTATGAATTTTCTCTATGATGAAGCCGGTAAGGATCTGATAAATGTGCTGAAGAAAAATAATGTCGAGGTGACTATACCCAAGGATCAGCATTGCTGCGGTATGCCTATTCTTGCTCATGGAGATGCGGCAACAGCCCTGGAAATGGCGAAGTCGCATGTGGACATTTTCAGTAAACTTGATGTTGAGCATATTATTACGTCATGCGGATCATGTGGAACAACATTTCAGCATCATTATGTTGATATGCTTAAAGATGATCCTGCTTATGCTGAAAAGGCAGAGAAAATCGCCGGGAAGATAATTGATATATCTGATTATATCGTAAAAGTAATCGGTATTGATGAAACAAAACTCGGCACTCTGAATATGAAGGTTACATATCACGATCCATGTCACCTGAATAGAGGGATGGGTGTAAAGGATTCACCAAGGGAGATTCTTAAGAAAATTCCTGGATTGAAATTTATAGAGATGAAGAATGCCGACAGATGCTGTGGAAGTGCCGGTTCATTCAGCTTAACGCACTATGATCTGTCCATGGATATTCATAAAAACAAGTCGAATGCAATTAAAGATACCGGAGCAGATGCTGTAATAACCGGATGCGGTGCCTGTATTATGCAGCTTGCCGACGGGATGAATCGTTTTAATATGCTGTTGCCCATGTATCATACGATACAGATACTTGCAAAGTCTTATGAGGCAAAGGATAAAGAGAAAAAATCGTAACTTATATAAAGATGATTTGTGTGCAATTACTCCGGCCGGAGTTTTGACGGAATACGAAGGCTGGGGTAATGGCTTTGCACAATATATAAATCATTACCCGTGGATTCCATTTCACGGAGATGACTTAGTGTATTACAGGTTAAAAGCAATGAGTTTAATATGGAGGGCAACATGTTTGATAAATTTAAAGCCAGAGCTGAGGCTGTAGGTTCAGAAGTTTATAGATTTAAAACAAAAAGTGAATCGCTTGATTTTATTGTTTCATTTTTGCAGAAGGAAGGAGTTGTCGATAAATCCGGATACTATGCGGTATGGAGTGATACCGGCTTTCTGGCAGATGCGGATAAAAAGTCTGCTTGTGAAAAAGTTCCGGGTCTGAATTTAGAAGTAAAACGTGATCTGGCGGCTGATTCTCTTATCGGCATAAGTGAAATGTCCTACGCACTTGCTGACACCGGTTCCCTTGTTTCAGACCAGACCTCTGTAAATGAAAGACTTGTATCAACACTCCCCGTTATTCATATAGCGATTACCGGGACAAAAAATATACTTGAAGATAAAACCGCTGTCTTCCGTAAAATCAGGCCTGAGAACAGCGGCTATATAGCATTTATAACCGGACCAAGCAGAACCGCGGATATAGAACGGGTTCTTACAATAGGTGTACATGGCCCCAAACGGCTTGTTATAATCTTCGTTGATGAGATGGAGGGGTAGAATAATGGAAAAAAAATTTAAAAAATCCATAAGCATCGCTGTAAATAATTCAATCTTAACCGGTGCTCTCGGAAAATTTTCTGAAGTTTATAAAGTCAACAGGGCAAAGGCATATGAAGGAATAGACTTTGAAGAGCTTAGACAAACTATTGCTGACAGAAAAGCTTATGCAGCCTCACACGTTGATGAGATGGCCGCCACGTTTAAAAAAAATGCTGAGGCGCGCGGAGCGAAGGTGTTTAAAGCAAACAGCGCTCAGGAGGCAATTGATTATATACTTAAAGTGGCAAAAAATAATAATGTAAAAAAAGTTGTTAAGTCAAAATCCATGGCAAGCGAAGAGATTCATCTTAATAAGCATCTTGAAGAGATTGGTGTGTCAGTAAAAGAGACTGATCTTGGTGAATGGATTATACAGCTGGCAGGGCAGAGACCTTCACATATGGTTATGCCCGCAATACATATGACTAAGGAAGAGGTTTCGGATCTTTTCAGTAAAGAGGTAAATGAACGTTTAAGTAATGATATTCCAAAACTTGTGGAAGTTGCAAGACATGAACTGAGAGCAAAATTTCTTGAAGCGGATATGGGTATATCCGGCGGGAATATTGCTGTTGCAGAGACTGGAAGCATTGTCATTGTTACCAATGAGGGTAATGCCCGGATGACTACAATGCTTCCGAAGATACACGTAGCCCTTGTGGGAATAGAAAAGTTTGTAGAAAAATTTGATGATATAGTTCCTATACTTACAGCACTTCCCAGAAGTGCAACTGCACAGCTTCTTACAAGCTATGTTTCTATTATTACAGGCGCTACTCCTAATGATGATGGAACGATGAAGGATCTTCACATAGTGCTAATGGATAATCACCGGACAGAAATGGTAAATGATCCGAAATTTGCACAGGCCATGCAGTGCATAAGATGCGGTTCATGCCTTAATGTCTGCCCGATATTCCGTCTTGTGGGAGGGCATGTTTTCGGAAGTACATATACCGGCGGTATCGGCACAATACTTACCGCGTGGTTTGAAGAGATGAAAAATTCTGAGGATATCCAGGGGCTCTGCATACAATGCGGAAACTGTAAAGAGGTATGTCCCGGTAAACTTGATATCCCTGAAATGATACTGGAGATACGAAGACGAATTGCCGTTGAGAAGGGGCAGCCTCTTGTGCAGAAAGCAATCTTTTCTGTAGTTAACAACAGAAAAATGTTTCATGCCATGTTACGCACTGCATCTATTACAGGTAAGCCCTTTACCAGTGGTAGCTTTATACGGCATCTTCCGTTTTTTCTTTCCGATTTAACCGAGGGACGAAGTCTGCCGGCAATAGCTGCTACTCCATTCAGAGATCAGTTTAAAAAAATTAAACAGCCTCGATCTGATAAAAAGATCGCGTTTTATTCCGGATGCCTTATCGATTTTGCATATCCTGAAATGGGTGTCTCACTTGTAAAAATTCTTAATAAGGCCGGATATGAGGTGATATATCCGCAAGGGCAGACATGCTGCGGTGCTCCGGCGAGATACAACGGAGCGTATGAAGTTGCCGCCAATAATGCTGTAGATAATATTAAGGCCCTTCTTGAAAAAGATGTAGAGTATGTTGTATCAGCATGCCCCACATGTACAGTGGCTCTTAATCACGAGTTTATAAGTACATTTGAAAGTCTTGGACAGGTGAGCCATATTGCTGATGCGGAAAAACTCGCAGCAAAGACTATGGATTTTTCTGTTCTGACAAAAAAGCTCATAGATGAAGGACATCTGAAGTTGAAGCAGGGCAAAACACTCGGATCTTTGACTTATCATGATTCCTGTCACCTAAAGCGTACACTCAATGTATCAGAGCAGCCTCGTGAAATTCTCAGCAAGGCCGGATATGAAATTAAAGAGATGTTTGAATGCGACATGTGCTGCGGTATGGGCGGTTCATATTCAATTAAACTCCCTGAAATTTCAAAGCCTATACTTCAGCGCAAGCTTGATAATATACGTAATACAGGTGTCCCTCTGGTTGCCATGGATTGTCCAGGTTGTGTAATGCAGATCCGCGGCGGAATAGACCAGTCTGATGATAAAGTTTCAGTAAAACATACCCTTGAACTGATTGCCGAATTGCTCGAAGATTAGATTGCCTCAACCTCCATTCAGATATAGATTTTGTGGAACAATCCTTTACCGTTTAGCGGTAAAGGATTGTTTTGCATTAAGTATAACCGTCTTTTATTGAAAGATTTGAAAGAGTATATAAAATTCAGAATTATATCGCTTACATAGTGGTTTGCTGAACATTTTTACTACATATTTATAAAAACTAAAATAAAACATAACCGCAGGTGAATTATGAAGCTGACCTTAAAACTGACAATAATGGTCGTGGCTATATGTGTGCTTTCATCAATATCAGTGATGTCATTCTTCATATATAAAATAGTCATTCAGAATCAGCGTACCGTTGCCAATACAGACAGAATTCTGCGTGATAATTATGACCGGGTCATCAAAACTCAGGTTGAAACAGCAGTGAGTATGCTGAAACAGATTAATAAAATGAAAGAAGCCGGCTTAATGAAAGAGGAAGAGGCAAAAAAAATCGGTGCGGATCTGCTGAGAGAATTGAGATATGAAGGGGATGGGTATTTCTGGGCAGATACTGATGATGGAACGAATGTTGTTTTATATGGCAGTAGAACTGAAGGTACAAACAGAAATAACTTTCAGGATAAGAAAGGATCTTATATTATCCAGCAGATAATAGCAGCGTCGAAAAAGGCCGGAGGCGGATTCACCGATTACTGGTTTCCTAAAAAGGGGGAGACAGTTGCTTTAATGAAAAGAGGATATTCTCTATATTTTGAACAGTTCAGGTGGGCAGTTGGAACAGGTAATTACGTTGATGACATAGATGTTAAGGTAAACAACGAGAAACTGCTTCTGAAGAAAACTCTGATCAGAGATATCATATCTGTTGTTGCATTTACAATAATTCTTATTATATGTTTTTCATTTTTAGGGTATACTATAGGCAGGAGAATTGCAAGACCTATATTGCGGGTAAAAGATCTGGTTCTGCTTATATCAGAGTTCGATTTTCAAAAAGCATCAGAGATTCATTCACTTGAACATTATAAGGGAGAGATTGGTGCTATGGCTCTGGCCAGTACTCAGATGAGAAACAATATGACCGGGATGATTGAACATATAAGAAATATTACCGATGAACTTTCTTCATCAGCTGAAGAATTATCTGTATCAACAGTATCTTTTTCGAGCAATGCGCAGACTCAGGCGTCTTCTGCGGAGGAGATAACTGCTACAACCGAGGAGATCTCGGCAGGAATGGATAAAATTTCAGATGGTTCAGAACTTCAGAATGAAATGCTTCAGAACCTTATCAGTATTCTTGAAGAGCTTTCAATGAGCATTAACCAGGTTTATGATACTGTAAGTGAAGCCGGTGTACTCTCAAAAACCATTGCAGCAGATGCGCAAAGCAGCGGTTCGGCAATGCAGTCTATGAACAAGAGCATGATGAATATCTCGCAGAGCTCGGATGATATGCGTAATATTTTAAATATTATAAGCGGAATATCAGACCACATAAATCTTTTGTCTCTAAATGCGGCTATTGAGGCAGCTAGAGCAGGTGATGCCGGCCGTGGATTTGCAGTTGTTGCCGATGAGGTGTCAAAACTTGCGGATCAGACTGCATCGAGTATTAAAGAAATTGAAAAACTGATTAACCTTAACTATACGGAGATTCAGTCAGGTCTTGACGCAGTCCGGATAACTACTGATGTTTCTGAAAAAATAATATCAGGTGTTAATTCAATAGACGGCAGGATTGTACAGATTAATGAACAGATGACTAAACAGAAGGATATTAATCAGAACGCCGGACAGAAAATTATTCTGGTAAGGGAAATGTCCGATGAGATTTCATTTTCAACCGGAGAACATAAAATAGCTGTAAGCGAAATTGTTTCATCTATAAGCAATATTAACGATGTATCACAGATGATTGCAGCGAACTCAGAGGAGATTGCCGGAAGCTCTGAAAATCTTGCATCACTTGCCGAGAAGCTGCAGAATATAATTTCGATGTTTAAAATGTAAGAATTTAACTGATACTATTATTAAAATGGCAGTTTTTTATCCGCACGATCTGAATTTTAGTAATAGAGTAATTATTGTTCTAGACAAAAATTATTAAATTGAGGCTAAGTATACTTCAGAATGATTTTATAATAATCATACTTTTATGAGGTATTATTAATGGATTTTAAACCTATTCAACAGCAGAAAATATATGAACAGATTGTTGAACAGATAAGAGTGATGATAACAGAAGGAAATTTGAAGCCGGGGGACAGGCTCCCTGCCGAGAGGGTTCTTGCTGAAAATCTTAATGTAAGCAGAGCTTCTTTGCGTGAAGCTCTCAGTGCTCTTCATCTGCTTGGTCTCCTTGAGATTAAATCCGGTGAAGGGACATATATTAAACAGAGTGATGTGAACTCAATTATTCAGCCTCTTGCCCTGCTTCTGATGATGGAGAGAGATACTATTTTTGAGATTCTCGAAGTAAGAAAAGGCCTTGAGGTTGAGGCTGCCGGTCTTGCGGCTGTAAATGCTACCGATGCTGATTTCAGAAATATGGCGGAAATAATAGATGAAATGGAGAGAGCGCTTCAGACCTCCAACCTTGGAGAAGTAGCTGACTGGAAACTTCATTTTGCCATTGCACAGGCATCGCGCAATTCACTGCTATTAAGGCTTATGAATACAATTTCAGATACTATGCGTAAAACGATAAAGATCAACCGGGAGCAGCTGTTTAAAAAAAAGGGGAATCCGCAGATCCTTTTCAAACAGCATCTTGCTGTTGTTGAAGCGATACAAAGCCGTAATGTTGAAATGGCACGTCAGAAAATGTATGAACATCTCTGCTTCGCGGAAGAGGAGATGAAGTAGCGAGTTTCAATATTCTTTATATTTTTCTTTACTTGTTTACTTGACATCGTTTTATTGATTTCCCCATTATAGAGTTGTTAGTTTTCTTTCTGAATATATTATTATAGACATACATTAATAATTATAACTAATAAAATATCCATTCAGATTTTGTAATAAGTTTAATCAACGGAGATTATATAGAACCAAAATCAGTTTTCGGAAAGAAAGAGCTATACTCTGTAATTTTATTATAGAGTATAAATTTTTTTCTCTACGCGGATCAGAATTTTATGACCACGAATCTTACAAGCATTGCACAATCCTTTGGTATGAATAACATTCAGCGTGATATAATGCTAGGTGGTGATATTTTGCTGGTTTTCTGGATACTCGGTGGAATTGTGATTCAGGCAGTTCAATAACATAAACCATCAGACCAATAGGTGTAATTGTTACTTTTTTGGTCACTCCTTTTTAAATTATAACCTGGTAAATTATTTGTAAATGTTGATCAAAGCTGATATATCATAACAAAAATCAATTATACATTATGATTTGTTTCGTGGATTGCATATTTTCACAATATTGCCGCTGTATTATTGTGAAAATTGAAGTATACATTATAAAATAGAGCTTGACTCCCAAAAATATCTGATGATATTAGCTACCTGAGTCTCTGCAGCCGTTTTGACGGAGATGAGATTAAACTAAAAATATCACAAAATGGAGGAGGTAAGATGCAAAGAGTGATTTTGTTTATGTTGTGCCTGATGTGTTTTTTTGTCATAAACTGCAGTAATTCTGAAAATGAAGTAGTGGGGGGGAGATATGATAAAGCTGTTCCATCTGTAGATAACCAGCCATTAAATATCGACAGCTATGCAATCGCTGGAAACGGTAAAGTGGTAATTTCAGGAGCGCTCGAAACTGATGGTTCTTTAGCTGATATTTTATCAAATGAAAGCATAGAAATTTCCTCGTCAAAATCGATTCTTACAGGATCATTATATTCAAAAAAGATCCGTGTTTCTTCAAAAAGCAGGTATGGGACTGAAAGCATACTGAAAAACAGTGATGATAGCGTAATAAAACTCAAAAGTGTCAGGAATGTGCTTTCAGACACCTCTGAAGCATTCAGCGGGTACAAGCTGTTGGCGGATGGTACTGTTCAGAAATTGTCTGATGGTATTGTTGAAAGTACTGCGGCCGATTTTTATAATGATTCATTCAGATTTTCTGATAATCAGTGGAAATTGGAGAAGGAGAATTTAACTTTCACTGATCCGGTTATTATCGAAGGCGATCTTGTGGTTACCGGCCGCAACATTGTAATAAGCTCACCTCTGTTTGTAACAGGGAATCTTAAATCCTCAAACCGGTTTGAAATTGATATTAACCAGCCTTTTGAAAAAGCCCTGACAGTTGACGGGAATATTGAAGTAAGCGATCTCTCGGTCGTGGGAAAAATAGAAGCCCTTGGAGATGTAATTGTAAATGGGGATTTTGATCTAATAGGCACGATAAAATCTCAAAAATCGATTATCATCAATGGGAACGCGAGAATCAACTATCTTGATACCATTTACAAGGCCGCGCTTGCAGGCGCTCAGTCAGAGTTTGAAGAGACACTCCTTGCGCATTCGCAGGTCTTTAAAGACCTTGAAGGGCGTAATGCAATGGTTCTGTTCACCTTTGCCCGCAGTTATGTTTTAACAAATGAAGCGAATATCCTGTCATCAATCAGCAGCGGCACAGTTGTCGGGAGCGACTACTATTCGAAGTTTGTGGGGGCGACGCTTGACTATGGTACAACAATAGGATTCGAAGACGGACTTTCAATATATTACAGCAACAAGCTCTTTGTTGAAAATTATTTAAAAGGAAAGGGATATTCACGTCTTGATATAAGTGAAACGCTTTATATTGAAAGTGACAGTTTCTATATTACCTATTCTGATGACTCAGGGAATAAGATCGGAACGTATAAGATTTACGGCAGCGGCCTGGACTACACTAATGCTGCAGAACCTGTTGTTTTTTCTGACGAAGAGAGAGACGTGGCAAAAGTTGCAATGGAAAAAGCAAGGGCGGAGAGATTAGCTGCTGAAAATGAAGTATCTGCATCAAAATCTGCTATCTCCAGAAGCGGAGACAATATTACAATAGCGGGTCGCGCATATACAAAAACCCAGTTATCAAAAATGGGTGTAAAGGCTGAAGATCTTGAGAAAACACCCGCTGAATTAAGGCTGCAGGAGTGGGCCGAATATAAAGATTTGGATGAAGAAGAGATCACGGTTGAAGTAGCAGTTCAGGACGATTCAACCGGTAAAAGCATAAACAAAGGGTGGAAGAAGAAATTCAAAAAAATAAAGAAACATGTACGTAAAACAGTTTCTAATGTTTTACATGTTTTATATCACACTGAATGGAACAAGGATTTTATTGATGGAGTTAATGAAAGTAAAAGTGATATCTGGACTCAAAATGTGTATTTGCGTAATCCAACAGGGGATTGCGGACCAATTTCTGCAGCTATGATTCTGATATATCACGACCGCATGAAAAATGTCAGCATAAATTATAATTTAGCATCTGAAAGGATATATGCTATTGCTAATCCTGCGAAGTATTTAAGCTGGTTAAAGCCATATTGCCATGAAGGGAGTACTCCGGATCAATTAGATGGATATGCTGAAGATATGATGGATGATTTGGGAATATCCGGTTCTTCTAGTTTGGTATGGTACTCACAAGGTTTTACTTTTCAAGCTGTTTTAAATCGTGTAATATTTGGGAAGTTCCGCGATAACGTGCGGGATAATCAGCCATCAATTGTTCAGTTATATAATGACAACTATATACCCGGGAAAGATCTTAAGCATTTTATGCCGGTTATTGGTTGCAAGGTAAAAGAAAGAAAAGTGCTTGGTGTTGATACAGTTATATTTGACGAAACTTACTTGTATACTGATACTACATGGGGTTATAAAAAATACTGGCGATTTGACTGGTATAAAACACCTGTTTATTACCGGTCTATGGTTGAAGTGGATGTAGATTAAATAATAATTTTTCTATTAGTATAGCCTCATTAAATTACGAGGCTATACTATAAAACAGCTTAACTGTTTTAAGTTTACCAAGAGGTCAAAGATGCGAAATGTTAAATCTTTTCTAAAAAAAGCTGAAGTAATAATATTTAGCTTTATTATAATAATGTCTATTCATTGTAATGATGATTCTACTCCTGATACAGGGAAGGCTGGCAATTTAGAAAGCAGTGAAATAGAAATGTTTGCGCAAGTAACGGAGCATGAAGATTATTTTGAAATTAGCGGATATCTGAAGAGTTTAAATACAGCGAGGTCAAGTTCTGAATTATCAGTGTGTTTAAATATTGATGTTATTCAATCCGATAATTTAGAGATGCTCCAGGTTGAACGAACAGTAGATGGTATAACAGATAATTCTCCTTTATACAAGAGTGGTGACTGGATAGATGCTAATCATCTTTGGTTAGAGTCTAAACCGTTAGATTCAGTACATACAGAATGTAATTTTTCAGTTAAGTTCTATAAAAATATTTCATACAAATTCCAAATTTTATCATTATATTCAGCAAATAATAATGGTATAACTAAGGAAAAAGATGGTTCCGGTTGTAATGAAGCTGCTTTATATTATGGTATTTTGGAAGAACGCACTTTTGAAATAAACCAGACAATTGAGTCATTTTAGTCTTTTAAACAATCAGTTAAATTTGTAGAATACAGCATCATGTGCCTGATGCTGTATTCTACAATAAGGAATAAGAAAATGATAAAACAAAAAGATTTATGAAGAGTAAACCGCTTTTTTTAATATTATTGTTTATTACAATTTGCTCATGTGAATTTTTTGATGAAGGTGAGGATTGTCTCGGGAAAGATGAAGTTGAGGCATACGCGGAAGTTCTGGAAACGTCAGATTCATTTGTTGTGAGTGGATATTTTAAAAGTCTCAACAGTTCAAAAAAGAGTGATATTAATAATGGATATATATTAAAAATAAATGTTCAAGATGCGGCAAACTGGCAGAATGTTGCAATCACAATAACCACTGATGAAGAAATAAAAATCGGATTGCTCGGAGATTCAGAATTATTTCGATTACTACCGGATGAAGATGGATTTTGTTATCTTGATATCCCGGCTTTTGAATTAAATCGATCACATATGCGGGAGAATTTTTCAATAAAATTCAGTAAAAATATATCATATAAAATTAATATAAAATCACTCATTGCATTTCTGCGCATCGGTTTAAGAAGTCACGATGGTTTTGGCTGTGGAGATTATATGAAAACTGATGAGCTGATATTTGAAATTAATCAGATTATTGAGTCTATTTAAGCTGTGTAGCAGCCTGTTAGTTAATGAAAAAAAGAATTTTAATAGCAATATTTCTGCTTTGTTCATCGCAGTTATTCTCTACAGAAAAATATGCCGATGCAGGTTTCGGTTTTGCATATACCCCTTCGCTTGTAGCACGAGAGCATGAAATGGACGGGGGGGATAAAACCACTTTTCAGTATGGTTCAGTTATGACATTAAGCGGTAGTATCGGGACTGGATTTTTTTATCCGGGGGATCTTCTTGAGAAGTTCGGTGTTTTCATCGAATATGACTACTCGTTTATGAATGAGTCCAATTTTCGGTCAGTTTTTGTCGGGCCTGAAATTAAATTTTTTTATTATATAAAGGCCGCATTTGGAATAGGCAACACAAATTTTTCTCAAGAGATACCTGTTGATAGAAATAATAAAGAGATTGAAGTAGATTATTCCACGAAAGTTGATATGACAGCATCAATTGGACTTGAGTTTAATCTTCCGGGAGATTTTATTCTTGGATGTGGTATCAAAACTTTAACGGACGGTGGATCGGGAAATACTTATTATCTTGATGCGAAATATAATACATTATACTTCGAGATTTCAAGAAACCTCTTTTGATATTACTCCATTTTGTTTCAGGACTATGGTGTGTGCTAAAGTAGATTAAATCCGGTTTTTCATTTTATCGTTGGATAGAGAAATGTTCTATCTCCCGATAAAATGTTTAAACAATTCTACGTAGAGTAGTTTTAGTATTCATATGGAGCAGATAAATGTTTCAAAAAGTTAAAAGAAGCCTTAAGAGGCTGACAAAAAATGCCGGGCTTTTTTGTCTTTTCCTTTATAATACTGACATCCTTTCATTGTAATGATGATTCTACTCCTGATACAGGGAAGGCCGGTAATTTAGAAAGCAGTGAAATAGAGATGTTTGCGCAAGTAACGGAGCATGAAGATTATTTTGAAATCAGCGGATATCTGAAGAGTTTAAATACAGCGATGTCAAGTTCTGAATTATCAGTGTGTTTAAATATTGATGTTATACAATCCGATAATTTAGAGATGCTCCAGGTTGAACGAACAGTAGATGGTATAACAGATAATTCTCCTTTATACAAGAGTGGTGACTGGATAGATGCTAATCATCTTTGGTTAGAGTCTAAACCGTTAGATTTAGTACATACAGAATGTAATTTTTCAGTTAAGTTCTATAAAAATATTTCATACAAATTCCAAATTTTATCATTATATTCAGCAAATAATAATGGTATAACTAAGGAAAAAGATGGTTCCGGTTGTAATGAAGCTGCTTTATATTATGGTATTTTGGAAGAACGCACTTTTGAAATAAACCAGACAATTGAGTCATTTTAGTCTTTTAAACAATCAGTTAAATTTGTAGAATACAGCATCATGTGCCTGATGCTGTATTCTACAATAAGGATTAAGAAAATGATAAAAGAAATATACATGAAGGTTAAACCGCTTTTTTTAATATTATTATTCATCACAATATGCTCCTGTGAATTTGAAGATGATGGTGAGGACTGTCTTGGGAAGGATGGAGTTGAGGCATACGCGGAAGTTCTGGAAACGTCAGATTCGTTTATCGTGAGCGGATATTTTAAAAGTCTTAAAAGCTCAAAGAAGACTTGTTCTACCAATCATTATGGATTGGAATTGGAAGTTGATGATCCATTGAGTTGGGAAAATGTAGAAATTACTGTTACAATTGATGGCGTGTCACAAGAGGGCTTTTTGGGTGAATTATCTTCTTCATCCAGTAATAAGGGAGATATTGTTTTAGCAATACCTGAATTAACCAAGTCCAGCATGAAGTCCGATTTTTCTGTTGAGTTTAGAAAGAATGTGCCATATAAAATTAATTTAAAATTGCTCTTTGCATTTCTGGGCATTGGTTTAAGACACGGTGATGGTTTTGGTTGTGGAGAGTATATGAAAACTGAAGATCTGGTATTTGAAATTAATCATATTATTGAGTCTATATAGATTGCATATATGATTGTTTTATCTGGATTGAGAGTCGTCCTATCTCTGATAAAATGCTTAGATAATTATATGTGGAGTAATTTTAATCTTCACATGCATGGAGTTAGCAAATGTTTCAAAAAGTTAAAAGAAGTCTTGAAAGGCTGACTAAAAATGCCGGTATTTTTGTTTTTTTCTTCATAATTCTGACATCTATTAATTGTGAGCATTCAGATGTTGATGAAGCAGGTAAACTTGATAGTGATGAAGTAGAGCTGTATGCTGTTGTCAGTGAAACCGGTGAATATTTTGAAATAAGCGGATATCTGAAGAGCCTGAATACGTCAAGATCGAGTACTGAATTATATGCCGAACTGGGTATTATTATAATACAGCCGGACAGTTTAGAGATGCTGATGATAGAGCGTACAGTGGACGGCATAACGGAAAATTGCAGTTTCAGCGATTGCGGCTGGGTTTTCAATGACCGTATTTCACTTGATGTGGAGCCGCTAGACTCAATACATACTGAATGCACTTTTTCCGTGAAGATATATAAAAATGTTCCGTACAAAATTCTAATATTGAATTTATCTTCATTTAATCCTAACGGAACGAAAGATGTTAACGGGAGTCAGGTTCTGTGTACTGATTTCGGGAGTTCAACAGTTTCAAATATGGAAGAGCGGGCCTTTGAAATAAACCAGACAATTGAATTCATATCAGGGAGTAAAGAGTGAAAATCTTATGGTTTAAACATCTCATCGCCATTCTATCTGTTTTTACAATCTTAAATGCCGCAGAGACAATTGAAATGAATAAGTATTACTATATCAAGTCGGTATTATCCGGCAAAGAGGATAAGGGATACTGGGATCTTCCAGGCGGAGGGAGAGATTTTAAGCAGGGGGATGATCTGCATCTTTGGGCATTCGATAAAGGGGCCGACCGCAGGTATATGATCACTCCTGCCGGTAACAGGTGGGTCTATATCTCACCTGCTAATGCGGCAATTGATGGAATATTCCGCGGAACAGTTGAAGTTGAAGGAACAGCTTTAAAAAACGGTTCGAAGCTGTACATCAATGAAACAAAATTGACCGGGAACTCAAGCCAGCAGTTTAAGGTTAAAGATACCGGTGATGGTAAATTTAAAATTTATGTAAACAGCGGCGATATGAAAAAAATAATCTGCGCAGATGGCGGTACTGATAAAAACGGGACTTCTGTTATTGTTCTTGATGATAATGATAATCCTGCATGTCAATGGAGATTTATTGAATCGGGAAGGAATAATAATCCTGTTCATATTATTAAAGAAAAGGTCGAGTAACTGTAAAAATTCCGTAAGAGTAAACATTATAGCATTTAACGAATGAATTCGGCCTTGTCATTTCAAATCCTTCGGCAGGCTAAGGATAAACTCCTGTGAGAAATCTTAGATTTCTCAGTCGCTATTGCTTCTTCGAAATGATAGATTAAGTATTCTCAAATTCATAGGGGAATTCCCCCCTACGGTAAAAAGATTATCCCCCTATTTACAATCATCATATTTAAGCCTATTATCTAATAAGTTTTTAATGAATAATTTAAATTATCTTCTAATTCATTGGTTTAGTACAGATAGAATAGTTAATTTAAAATATTGTTAAAAAAGCAATCATACAGTTGGATAATGTATATGGCACATGGTTACAATTTTTATTGCAGCCCAGGTGACATGTAGGTGCTTAAAGAATACTGGCTTAGAGGTTGATTATGGATTATAAGTCTGGAGTATGTAATTTCTGCGGAACCGGATGCGGCAACTACCTCAATATTCAAGATGGTAAAGTTAGCGGAGTTTTCTCTTCAAGAAACCACCCGGTCAGCAAAGGAAGGCTATGTGTCAGGGGATGGCATTTTCATGAACTGCTGATGACAGATCAGAGAATAAGCTCACCCATGATTAAGGTTGACGGCAAATTTAAAAATGTCAGCTACGACGAAGCGATCAGTTTCATGATGGAGAAAATGGCGAAGTACAGCAGCGATTCTTCTGAATCGACAGCATTTCTTGCTTCACCAAGATCATCAAATGAAAACAATTATCTCTTCGCCAAACTTGCAAGGAGTGTGTTTAAAACAAATAATATCACTCTTGATTCAGAGTCTGGTCACAGAAGCAGCATGAATGTTCTAGGTGAAGGTGCGGGTTTCCCCGGCATGACAGGCTCACTTGAGGATATTTCAAAGACTAAATTTATCCTTGTAGTCGGTTCAGATATTACAAAGATGAATCCTATTATCGGAAGCGAGATTCACAAGGCGCAGATGGAAGGTACAAAAGTAGTTACTATCAGCAGCCGTGTTACACAGATTGCAAGACTCAGCAATGTTCACCTTCAGATAAAGCCCGGATCTAAAAAGAGTTTTCTCGCGGCGCTTGCTAAAGCTGTGATTGAAGAGAATAAGCTCGATGCGGATTTTGTGTCATCTTCAACCGAGGGATTTGACGGATTTGCAGCCTCTGTAAACAAATTCAATATGGCAGACGCTCTATCTCTCACAGGAATTGATTCAGATACAATTAAGCAGATTGCAGGGGAGTTATGTAGTGCAGAATCCGCAATGGCATTCTGGTCCACAGGTATTTCCGGTCTTGATCAGGAGACTGTGAGCTACATATACAATCTTCTCCTCATCGCCGGAAAAATGGGTAAAGAAAACTGCGGTGCAAATCCTGTAACCGGGATCTGTAATCTCCAGGGCGGATACGATATGGGGACTGCCCCCGATCTCCTTACAGGTTTTCAGAAGCTTTCCGATTCCGATGCTGCTGCAAAGTTTGAGAAGAGCTGGGGAGTTAAATTGAATAAAGATTCTGGAAAAGATCTTTATAAAATGCTCGCCGATAAAAATTCAAAACTCAAATGTCTGGTCGCTGCTGATCATGATGAAGGGATTATTAAATATTCAGAACAGATCGATGCTCTTGAGTTTGTTGTGTATATTGGAACCTTTGTTAATCCATTTACCAAATTTGCCGATGTTGTTCTCCCTATTGCAGGCGTTATTGAAGATGAAGGGACTTACACTAATACAGAGAGAAGAGTGCAGCTTTCAAGAAAGAGAGTTGAACCTTTCGAAAATGTAATGCCCGGCTGGAAACTCTTCCCGATGATTGCTGCTAAGGCTTCTTTAACATGGGAATACTCCTCACCTGAAGATGTTTTTAAGGAGATAACATCTCTAACTCCATCTTACTCCGGAATGACTTATGAAAAAATTGAAAAGTCATTCGGTTTACAATGGCCATGTAATGATAAGTATCCGGAAGGATGTAAAAGGCTCGATGGTGCTTCCATCGGCAGAAAATTTAAATTTGCACCGGTTACAGCAGAGTACGCTGTTCCTCAGGCAAATGCGGATTATCCTATACTTCTTCTGACCGGACAGGGACAGCACTTCTGGCATCAGAATAATATTATGAAAAAAACCTATATTCCTAAACGGGAATATAATGCCACACTTCTTGTCTATCCCATGGGATATATCGAAATATGCAAAGAGGATGCTGCAAAGCTTCAGGTCAGAGAACACTGGAATGTTAAAATAGTTTCATCTCACGGTTCTATGACTGTTGCAGTTAAGATATCTGAAGATGTAAAAACCGGAACCGCATATGTTCCATACTTTATACGTCAGATGATCTCATCATTCCTCCTTGAGCATAATCAGGATTTTGATAAGGGAGAAGACGCAATTATTCCAATCAGGATAGAGAGGATATAATTATGTATCTGATAGAAAAAAATAATGTAATGAAACTGGCCGAAGAGCTTGCAAAGTCATACTCTCTTTACGGTCCGGTTGTAGATAAAGAAACAAAACAGGTGTTCTTCAATAAGGTTGAATCAGCTTCAGAGATAAGCCTTACAGCTGAGATACCATCTATCCCTCCGAAGACTGTGGTGTTCCCGCAGATTGAAAGGATACTCGAATACAAGTATGACAATGGTTCTAAAAAAGTTGAGATGAATGCTGACTTTGATACTTCCAGCAAAGCTCTCTTCGGAATCCGTCCATGCGACCTTACAGGTATTCTTGTGCTGGATAGATTTTTTATGGGACTGGAATTTGTTGATGATGTTTACCTTGAACATAGAAAACGAATGTTCATTGTAAGCAATACCTGTACAGTTCCGTTTAAACAGTGCTTCTGTGTATGTACAGACAGCGGTCCTGCAGCTGAAGAGGGCTATGACCTTAACCTTACTGATCTTGGCGATGTTTATCTTGTTGAGGCCGGCAGTGACAAGGGGCGCGAATTTGCTGAAAAGATGGGACTTCAGAAAGCAGGGCCTGAGCATACTTTAGAGAAGAAGAATGCAGTTGATAAATCTATCTCTCTCTTTGAAAAGCTTGCAACTGACAATAAGGCATGGATCTCCCGCGTAATGAACAGGGTAACAACCGGTTTTATTAAGGAAGAAGTATGGGAGCATATAGGTAAACAGTGCTTCGAGTGCGGTGCATGTACTTTCGTCTGCCCCACATGTTCATGTTTTAATATTGAGGATCACAATAAGTTCAGCGGTTCAACCGATAGATTGAGAACATGGGATTCATGCTCATTCGAAGGATATACAAAGATGGCCGGTGACCACAATCCGCGTCACCCCGTTGAAGATAGAAGAAATAAGAGATTTTTCTGTAAACTTTCATATTCACAGTCTAAGAAGTATTTAAGACCGGGATGTGTGGGATGCGGAAGATGCCAGTGGGTCTGCCCGGGCGATATCGGACTCCCCAATGTGGTTACATATATTAGACGCGAAATTACTGAGTAGGTGACTGATATGAGTGATGTACAGAAAAGAGTAGTTACAATTCCAGAAATTGCAACTGTCGTTGAGGTTAAAGATGAGATCCAGGATGTTAAAACATTCTACCTCAAATTCGACAATCCTGAAGTTGACGCAAACTTCAAGATCAAGTCCGGACAGTTTGTTATGTTAACCGTTTTCGGTTACGGCGAGTCAGCGATATCGCTCCCTCCAAGTCCCGAGAACGACAGATTCCATCTCTCCGTAAGGAAAGTGGGAAAGGTTACTGACGCGCTTCATAATCTTGTAGCCGGAGATAAAGTGGGCATACGCGGGCCATTCGGCAACGGTTTCCCATTCGAAGAGATTAAAGGTAAAAACATTATATATGTTGCAGGTGGTATCGGGCTTATTCCGCTCCGTTCGTCAATAGTTCATGTTCTTCAGAACAGAAAGGATTTTGGAAGGATTATCGTTCTTCTCGGCGCAAGAACTCCCAATGACCTTATGTATCAGAATGATATTGAGGAGTGGCTGAAGATCGAAGGTTTTGAGTGTTATGTTACCGTAGATCAGAAGACCGAAGGATGGAAAGGGGAAACCGGTTTTGTCAACAGTCTTATTGAGAAAGCAAATGTTCCCGTTGAAAACACTGTAGCATTTGTATGTGGACCTCCTGTGATGTTCAACTCTGTAATTGGAGATCTTATGAGCAGGGGACTTAAAGACGATTGTATAATTTCAACTCTCGAAAGACACATGAAGTGCGGTATTGGAAAATGTCAGCACTGCGCAATCGGGAGAACACTTGTGTGCACTGACGGACCTGTTTATACATATAAGCAGATTAAAACTCTGGGTGAAGTAATCTGATGAATACTTTAATCTCTGACATAAAAAATGTTATAGGGGGAAACTGCTGCCTCGTCGGGATGGGGAACTATCTTAAAAGCGATGATGCCGTGGGGCTCTATATCATTGAGTCGGTTAAAAAGGCTGCAGGGGACACCGGCATGCTTTTAAATGTAGAGGATGTGATCGAAGCTTACGTTTTTAAAATTGCCGAGATGGATTGCGATACTGTTGTTGTAATCGATGCGGTGAAAGCTCAGGCTGAAACCGGTTCAATACTCTTTGGAACACTTGATGAAGAGTTTGAAGAATTATCCGGGACTCTCTCTACTCATAAACTTGCTCTGAAAATGTCCGGGAAGATATTCACAGAACACAAGAAAGAGACTTACCTGCTTGGTGTTGTAGTTAACAATATAGATTTCGGGGCAGAGCTTACTCCTGCAGTTAAAGAGACAGCCGATACCCTGATAGAGATAATAATAGATGCTTTAAATCGTGATAAAAGGAGTTTGTAAATGAATACTGACATTTACGGAAACTTAATGACAGCCCTGGCAATACTCGCAGCTTCAGCAGTTGTCTCACCGCTAATAGCGGGAGCAAAAAGAAAGCTTGCCGGCTGGATAAATTTCGCACTGGTTGCGACTGCTGCTATTCTTCTCCTTCATACAAGTTATGCGGTTATTTTTAAAGCTGTTCCGCAGGGATCAACAGTAATGCATCTGGGGCCCTCCGGAATTTATTTCCTTGTGGACAGCTTTTCCGCATTTTTTATCGCTATAATCGCCTTCATGGCCATGATCAGCTCATTCTATTCTATAGATTACATGGACCATTACCACGATTACAGCCTCAGCGGATACTATTTTCATCTTCCGCTCTTTATACTTGGCATGATACTTCTTGTCACTGTTGATGACCTCTCAATAGGTTTCACCATCGCATGGCAGATAATGACAATTGCTTCATACTTCCTTGTTAAGTTTGAATTCAGAGAGAAGGGAGTTGTGAGAGGCGCCAACAAGTATCTTATACTTATGGAACTTGCATGGCTTCTTATAGTCGGTGCTAACTTCTTCATAAGCGGTGCGGCTATGGGAGATTCAATACATTCACTTACACAGAAGATCGGATACTCATCTCATGTAAATCTTTACATAATATACGGACTGATCCTTGTGGGATTCGGTTTCAAAGCTGGTATGTTCCCGTTCGGACAGCTCTGGCTGCCCGATGCGCACTCAATCGCTCCATCACCTATAAGCGCGCTTCTTTCAGGAGTTATGCTTAAGACCGGTATCTATGGAATTATCAGGACCTTCTTTTGGATGGTTCCGCATGGAAGCGATGTGCATTTTAACGGATTTTTCTGGGGCGGTGCGATCGCTGGATTCGGAGTTGTAACTCTCTTCATCGGTACTGTTCAGTCCATGAAACAGAGCGACTCGAAAAGACTCCTTGCGTACAGTTCAATAGGTCAGCTTGGATATATAATATTTGCAATAGGTACAGCACTTCTTCTTTCTAACACAGAGAGCGGATATCTGAAAGTGCTTTCAATAATAGTAATAATCGGTGCCCTTTATCATGTTCTTAACCATGCGGTATTTAAAGGTCTTCTCTTCCTCAGCAGCGGAAGCGTTCTTTATGCTACAGGAACTAAAGATCTGAACAAGCTTGGCGGACTGATTAAGTTGATGCCTGTAACTGCTGTTGTTGCCGGTATAGCTTCTCTTTCAATCGCCGGAGTGCCTCCATTCAGCGGTTTCGCAAGCAAGTGGACTATCATTTCATCATCCGTTCTTGCCGGGAGCGAGATAGCATTCCTTGCGATATTCGGTATAATTGCACTGTTTACAAGCGCAATTACACTTTCATGTTATGTTAAATTCTTCGGTATGACCTTTACATCTGCCGGAACTGAATGGACAATCAAGCATGAGATAAAAGAGGTTCCATTCGGAATGCTTTTACCCAAGGTTGTTCTTACAGCTCTCTGTATAGTTCAAGGCCTTATACCTTTCGCATATTTTCAGGTGATAATTCAGGTCTTCCAGAAGGCTAAGGGGTCAACTCTGACTGCTCCTTTTAATCAGCTTAATCTGAACGATCATATTTTCACAGCGATGAACGGAATCTCAATCAGTATACCTGGATTTGTTAATGGTGCTGCATCTGCGGCAACTCCGGTGGTAATACTTCTTGTAGTAGCTGCGGCGTTTGTCATTGCAAGACTGTTCAGAAATTCAGGCGGATCAACAGACCGTGAAGTTCCAACATGGTTATGCGGATATACAGATCTTAACAATCTTAACAGATACCGTGACAGAAGCATGTTCTCAAGTTTGAAAAAGTTCCTCTGGTGGACCGGCGGGAATGTTAAGTAGCAGATTAGCAATTATTAAATGAGAGGTAGGATATGAACTCATTGGAAAGAGTATTAAAGGTTTTAAAAGATAAATACGGCAAAAGTATAGTAAACAGTGAATCACCTGCGGCTTCAAGACTCTTTGTCGATATAAAAGTAGATAAAGTAAAAGATATTTCTAACGAGATTGTTGCTCTCGGCGGAAGATACCTTGTCGGTATCGGACACGACAACATCGCACGCGACGGCAATATCGGAATGATTCACACTTTCGGTTTTGATAAGGAGAACTCAATTCTTCTTCTAAGAACTGCAGTGCCCGGAGACAATCCTGTTATGGATTCCATAACAAATGATATACCGGGAGCCGGCTGGTCAGAGAGAGAGTTTATTGATCTTCTGGGGATGAAGTTCACAGGTCATCCGAAACCTAAGAAGCTTATTACAGCGGACGATTGGCCCACAGATATATATCCGCTTAGAAAAGAGGTTCCGTACAATCTCGTTCCGCCTTCAGCGGAGGATGTGGCTTATCAGCTCGATGAGTGTCCGGAAGGATGTTCCATCGTTCCTGTAGGTCCGTTCCACACTGCACTTCACGAGCCTGAACACTTCGCGGTATATGTAGACGGCGAGACAATTAAAGGATGTGATTACAGAGGATTCATGACTCACAGAGGGATTGAAAAACTCTGCGAAAGCCAGGTGAGCTACAACGAGATTCCATTCATAGCTGAAAGGATATGCGGTATATGCGGATCTGTTCATGCAACTGCATATTCACAGGCTGTTGAGATGGCTGCAGGTATTGTTATACCGAAGCGTGCGGAATATCTCCGTGTAATGTTCCTTGAGCTGGAAAGACTTCATTCTCACCTTCTATGGCTTGGAGTTGCAGGTCACCTTATCGGATTTGATACTGTGTTTATGCAGGCATGGAGAATCCGTGAGCAGATCATGTGGCTCAGCGAGCGTATCACAGGTAACAGAAAAACCTACGGTATGGTTATAGTCGGCGGAGTAAGAAGAGATATCGATAAAGAGACTACAGACGATATACTCAAAGTTATCAAAAAAGTGGAAGAGGAAGTAAACACAATATATAAATCTATTATTGGTGACTCAGCAGTGCACAAAAGGACAAAAGGGGTAGGTTATCTTTCTAAAGAAGAGGCCATCAAATGGAGTCTGGTCGGACCCGTTGCGAGAGCAAGAGGCGTTGACATCGATGCGCGGAGAGATCATCCATACGCCGCCTACAGTGAACTCCAGTTTAATGTACCTGTTACAGATACATGCGACGTATGGGGAACACTTGTAGTGCGGATGCTTGAAATTTTTGAATCTATCAGTATAATGAGACAGGTTGTGGACAAAATGCCGGGAGGAGAAACTCTCACCAGTTTAACTGAAGAGATACCTCCTCTCAAACATGGAATCTCCGTAGTGGAAGCTCCACGCGGCGAGTCAGTACACTTTGTGATTACAGGTGAAGAGAACCGTCCCGACAGGTGGAGAGTCCGCGCCCCCACGTACCCGAATCTTCAGGCAATACCGGCTATGCTTCTCGGTGATCAGTTCGCGGATTTTCCGATCATTGTCGGAAGTATTGACCCCTGCTTTTCATGTACAGACAGGGTCGAGGTAATTAACGTTGCCTCCGGTAATAACAGAATCATGAGTAAATCTGAGTTAGAATTTATATCACGCGGTAATAAGTGAGGGGAGTGAATTATGGATATAGTATATGTTTTGATCAACCTTGTTATATTCCTTGCTCTTGCACCTCTGTTTGAGGGTATTGTAAGAAAGATCACAGCGAAGGTTCAGTCGAGAATGGGGCCTCCTGTAGTTCAGCCCTATTACGATATCATCAAGCTTCTCGGTAAAGAGAATCTTGTGGCAGGCAACTGGGCATTCACTCTTGCTCCGATGATGTCTTTTGCCGCTGTTCTGTCAGTAATATGTTTTATACCCTTCGGATATAAGGCAAACTTTCTGACACAGTATGCGGATGTAATTACTATAATATATCTCCTTGTACTTGGAGGAGTCTCCATACTTATCGGAGCCCTTGCAAGCAAAAACACCTTTGCGATGATGGGTGCAAGCAGGGAGATGGTTACAATGATTATGGTTGAACCTGTACTCGCAATGACATTCTTTGTCGGCGCGATGAAGGCGAAGAGTCTTGGAATTGATGCAACTGTCTTCAGTGTACTGAATAGCGGATACAGCTGGGCTGTGGGTCTTATGCTCGTTCTCTATCTTGCAGCTCTACAGGCCTTTGTCGGAAAGCAGCCATTTGATATAGCAGAGGCAGAGCAGGAGCTTCTTGAAGGACCATATCTTGAGTACAGCGGCCCCAACTATGCGTTATTCAAGTATGCAATGATGATGAAACAGATGTTTTACGCGGCTCTCTTTGTAATGGTGTTCATACCTTTTCTTTACACAGGGATCTACGCTCTCGATATAGTGATACAGCTGGGAGAGATTGCATGTGTGTATGTTTTTATAGCGCTGATAGGTTCCACTAACCCCAGGTTAAGAATAGATCAGGCGATACGATATTACTCTGTACTGGTAGTCCTTGCACTCTGCGCAGTGGGCCTCTCGGTATACGGAATATAAGGGGTAAGGAGGAGACCATGTGGTTAACAAGTAAAATTAAACAGGTTTTAATGGTGATAAAACCGGGTGTAGTTACTCTTAATTATCCCTTTGAGAAAAGACCTGTACCTGAAAATTTCAGGGGAATGCCCTACTGGGATCATGAAAAGTGTATCGGATGCGGCGGATGCGCGAATCACTGCCCGGCGCGGACAATACTTGTTCGTGACCTCTGTCAGGAAGTTCGACTTATGGTTTATGATGCTTCAAGATGTACATACTGCGGAAGATGTGCCGATGTGTGTCCCGAGAAGGCGATAACAATGACCAAACAGTTCGAAACTGCAACAGGCGACAAGCAGGATCTTACAGAAAGCATTGAACTTTTCATGCTCACATGTCAGAGATGCGGAAGATGCTATGATATGGAAACAAAGAACAAGATAGACAGACTGGATCTTTTCGGATACAGATATGATAATATCGAAGCACGTGCTCTCATCCGGCAGACAACTGATCATTTTGATACAGAAATGCTGAAGAAGACTGCCAACTATAAAAGACCTGTGAAATTAGGAGAATAGTATGTTTACTAATCTATCAAAGAAAATTTTCGGCAAGTCATTATGGCTGTACCACTGCAACACCGGTGCATGTAACGGCTGCGATATAGAGATACTCAACGTCCTTACTCCTTACTATGACGTTGAGAGGTTCGGGATGAAGCTTGTTGCTTCCCCCAGACATGCGGATGTTATGCTTCTTTCCGGAGCGGTAACAAGACCGACTCTTCCCTTTGTAAAAAAAGCCTACGATGCGCTTCCTAATCCGAAGCTTGTGTTCGGGATAGGTTCATGCGCAACAGGGGGCGGATGCTGGTTCGATTCATACAACGTAACCGGTGGAGCAACAGGGGTTGTTCCTGTAAATTATTATATTCCCGGATGCCCTCCAAGGCCTGAGGCTATAATTTACGGTGTGGCTCTTGCTCTAGGGCTTGTAGATAAACAGGTTTCACCGATTGAACTGAAGCAGATGGAGTTCCCTATTGACGCATATGAAAGGAATAAAGCCTGGGAAGATAGAAACGTTATTTATAAACTGCTGGATAATTGAGGGGGAATGACCATGGCAAAAAAGATACTGCTTGTTGATGATGATAAGGATCTTGTCGTGACCCTTGCTCAGGCCCTGAAAATGAATAATTTTGAGGTTGTTGAAGCAAACAGCGGCGTAGAGGGATTGAAAAAGGTACTCTCTGAAAAACCGGATCTTGTCATTTTCGACGTAATGATGGAGACAGATACAGCAGGCTTTGAAGCTGTATATCAGATCAGAAGCAAGAGAGACGGTTCAAAATATGCAGCGGTAAAGGATATCCCTATTATCATGCTTACAGCAATTGATCAGGTGACAAACTCACGTTTTTCTCTGAATGCTGATCAGAGTTTTTTACCGAATATCAGCGATTTTCTCACAAAACCCGTTGACATTGACGAGCTTATAGAGAAGATTAATAAATTTGTATAGTGGTAACACCTTCCCCATCTTTTATGGGGAAGGTGCCCGAAGGGCGGATGGGGGGCAGGTATGAGTAAACAGACAAAAATATTAATAATTGATGATGAAGATATTGTTCTTAAAAGCTGTTTAAGAATACTGAGAGGCGAGGATTACCTTATAGATACGGTCTATTCAGGTGAGGATGGTCTTGCTAAAATTGATCAGGAGAAATATGATCTGGTGATTACAGATCTTATGATGCCCGGTATGAGCGGAATGGATGTTCTCCGTACAGTTAAAGATAGAAAACTCGATCTTACTGTTGTAATATTTACAGGATTTGCCACTGCGGAAACTGCCCGTGAAGCTTTGAAAATGGGTGCATTTGATTATATCCCCAAGCCCTTTACCCCGGATGAATTCCGTGATGTAATAAAAAACGCAATCAAGTCGAGAGAAAACGGCGAGACCAGCATGCTCGATCTTATGGCTATTGTTTCCCATGAACTGAAGAGCCCCGTATCTGTTGTACACACAACTGCACAGACTCTAACTAAAGGATATTTCGGAAATATAGAGCCAAAACAGAAAGAGATCCTTGATACAATAATCAGAAATTGTCAATATCTTGAAGATATAATCCGCAGCTACATCGATCTTTCAAAAATGGAGCTTGATGATCTTGAATCTTTCCATCAGAAAATTGATTTTGTAAACGATGTGGTAAAACATGTAGTTGAAATACCTGAATACTCAGCAAATATAAAAAAGATGCCTCTTGTTATTGATTACCAGTCTCAGCCTGTAATCCAGGGAGATCCCAATCTTTTACAGATTGTAGTGACAAACTTTGTTAATAATTCTATCAAATATGGTACAGCCGGAACAGAAGTAAAACTGACAGTATTTGAAAAAGATAATGAAGTTGTATTCTCAATCTATAATAAGGGAGTAGGGATATCTAAAGAGGATGCTGAAACAAAACTGTTCGGTAAATTCGGCAGATTGAAACAGAAAGGTACTGAAGGGATAAAAGGTTCCGGACTCGGGCTTTATATCTGCAAAAAGATTGTTGAAAAACATAACGGAAAAGTCTGGATCGATTCTGTACCGGGAGAATATGCAAATTTCTTTTTCAGCCTCCCGCGGATATGATGTGATTTTTTAGAATATTTTAATAAAAATATTGATAAAAAAGAGCCGATAATTATTATAATAGCATAATGACAGGATAAAATAATATTTTATTTTAAATAGGACTCTGGAGGATATCATATGAAGAATCGAAGACTCGGACCAGATACAATTATGAACATAATAAGCGGAATATCTATCGTATCATGGGTAATACTAGGTGCTATTTTTATAATGGTAGCATTGACCAATCCGACTTCTTCAAGTATGGCAGCAAGCCGTCCGGGATTAAAAGGTGCAGGAGGATGGACAACAGGAGCAATATATGGTCTTCTTGTTTTTCTGCTGGTTCTCAGTATTTCAGGTGTTCTTTTTAATATGCTCCGTATGAAGAGAAAAAGTGACAAAATGAGACTTACTCCGATATTTTCAGGTATTTTATCAGCTGTTGCTTTGATTTTAATGAGTATATAACATTTGAATATATTCTGTAGAGTAGAAATGTATTGAAATGCTTTACTACCCTACAGAATAAATAATTCCGTAAATTCCCCCACATACAACCTTATATTATAATGTATCTACTCATAAACTGGCGGAGATAAAATACCACTGGTTTTTGAGCAGTTTGATTATAATGATCCGTTAATGTTGAATTTCTATTGACAGTTTAACGCCATTTTTCTGTTATCTTACAACTCATAATTCAATTGAAAAATGCTATATTGAAAAGAGGAGAGTCTTGATCATTTTCGCCATAGGAAGTGGTGATATCTGATTACTTTTTCTGCATTGCAAATTAATGTTTATGAATTACTGCTGATTAAAACAAAGACTCATAGCAATGAGTCTACAATAAGGGAAATAAATGAAAAGAACAGATCTTGAAAAATCTATAGGAACAAAAATCAATAGTAAAATTGAGAGAAACAGCGAATCGGGACCTTTTAATAAAGATATGGCAAAACCCGTTGATAAACGTGAACAGCGTAAGCTCGATCAGGCAAAGGGACTCGTTCCTTTTGCGGTAAAAATCAATAATCAGCTGGTAGAGAAGGTTCAGGTCATCGCAAAAGAAGAGAGTAAAAGCGTAAGTGAAGTTGTGACTGAACTTCTTCAGAAAGGCCTTGAAGGTAAAAAGTAACTGCTCATAAACCGGCTGCGCTCTTTCCCCGCCGTGCCTTTGGAGCGGCGGAGAACTATTCTACAATCTGATTCTTATTTCTATATGAAGTGGGAGTCTCGCCTGTAACTTTAAAAAAAGCTCTGTTGAATGTGCGGAGACTCTCAAAGCCTGCGATCAGGCTTATATCAATTACAGATTTATCGCTTGAAATCAGGAGCCGCGATGCCTCGTCGATACGGAGTCTATTTATATAATCACCGATTTTCATTCCTGTATAAATTTTAAAAAGTCTGCTTATATAGTCCGGATCTAGGTCAATCATCGATGCCAGACCTTCACGGGATATATCATCATGGTAGTTTTCATTCAGGTATGCGGTTATCCCATCAAGCTTTTTCTTCAATGCAGCTGATATCTCTTCAGGTTTTTCAGGAAGAGGCTTACTCTTCGGCACCTGCTTGAGCATCTTTTCAATATGACGCAGCTCGTTCTCCTCAAGCTGCAGTGAGTCATCTCTCTCCAGATTGTTCCGGATCATTTTACGCAGCGGGCCTGCTACTCCGAAGTAGTAAAGAACAGGAAGTATTGTAATGATAAGGAGCATGGAAATAATCATTACAATAATGATGAATCGTCCCGGTTTATGCATATATGCGAGATAGTCGATATATGGAAATCCGAATCCGTATATCCTGTCTGCAATTATCCGGTGATACTGATTGTAATTTACTGTATCTATCTGTAAGGAGTATCTTTTTTCCGGATCAATTTGAGTAAAGTCATAAAGATCACCCCCTTTTTTCATTTTAATAAAGTTCGGAGGTTCTTTCCATAAACCTGATTTTATTGTGTCCGGCATATTACGGTTTCTGTCATAGATGATTCTCCATCCGGAACTCTCTCCTGTTGAAATGTATGAAACCGGCAGTATCCCTGTTACAAGACCTGTAATTTTATCTGCTTTTATCTCCCCGATTAGAGTCAGGTTCATCTCGTCATATGAAAGCGAGCGGGACTGCATCATCATGTATCCGCCTATTGTAATCATAATCAGGCATATAACCAGAGGCAGACCTGTGAGTTTATATATCACAGGTATATTTTCATAAGCTGAATGAAGATATACTGTTATGTATAAAGAATAGATTAGAATTACAAAAATGGCTGAAGTAACTGAGATGGAAAATGAACTGAGGGAAAACCTGTTCATAACTCCATAAATAATAAATGAATAAATAATATCCAGGCATATAAGTGATGCAAAGAGACGGGCTGTTGCTGACTCTCTGCTCCGGGGTTTTATAATAGCACTGATAATTCCGGAGTAAGTTCCGTTTTTCTTTTCATAATCAACACCACGGCGTATAAAAACTGAAGCTGCCCATGTATAAAAGAGTGCAATAATGAGAGGGATGGCGCTTGAGTGATATTCCGATCCAAATGTATGTCCGAATAGCAGAACCGGAGAATTCCAGCTGTTTATCCAGTATTCAGAAGTAGCGGCAACGGAGATAATAGAGGCCGAAACAAGAACAATTTTTCTCTCGGATTCCCGCCATCTTACCGGATAGTAATATGCGAAGCGCACCATAAATATTACAAAAAATGGAGCAAACGATTCGATGTACCATACAATCTGCACATCAGCTGAGTATATAGAGAATCCGAAAAAATTTAATATATTGTAGGCAGAGGCTCCAAAAAAATAGAGGGCCAGACTTGTTCTGTCAGGGGTAAATCGTCTTCTATTAATCTGTCGTAAAAATATTGTGCTGCTTATTACCAGAGAGAGCAGGGCGGGGCAGACAAAACCGATTGAATATTGTGTAATGAATAAATTCTGCATTAATGTTTTTAACTGTACTCCCGGCTGATATCAATTTAGACTAAAATAGAGTCTGATTATATTTTTATAAATGATCTTCAATAATCTGTTTTTTGCAATCACTCTTTTGCATATAGGGCGGTTCCAAAAACTCCGTTTCCGGAACCGCAGGATGCCCTGCGGGGCTTAGAAAGGGGCTACGCCCGAGCAAATACGACGTTTGCCTGCCAGCATAGACACGAAGTCTAAATAAAGCTGGCCTTTACCCCGTTAAATATTGGGTTTTTAGAATTCCTATATAAATTATATATACTATAATTCAGTTAATGAAAAGCAAAAAAATAAAAAACCGTCCCGACGGTAGACAAAAACTGTAAATTCTGTTATTTGACAAGACATATAATTATAAAATCTGCTAGAATAAATTTATAAATAAATTATGTCGGAGCAGATCCGATACAGGTGAAAGGAGAAATAAATGAATAAACGGATTATCGCAGTTATTACAGGCTTATTCTTTCTGATAATTGCTTTTCCCTCATGTAATGATATTGAGGGTGGAGATTCTGTTTCAATCCCCGAAAACTCCAGCCATATATCAATCCAGGCTGAAGATGGAACTCCGGGTGATATTAGAGTTCTTGATTCAGAAGGGGAGATTGTTGCAGTGGAAACATCTTTCAATACGGAGACTGGACTTATAGATGTTGTATTACCATCTCTTACAGAGGGCGATTCATTTACGATACAAAAGTCGGGTCAGGCTGACACTTATGTAACAGTAACATCTGCTGATAATACCACTCCGCAGCTCATCTCCGGTAATATTACTGATGGCGCGCAGGATGTAGAGGTGAATCTGCCGGTTGATTTATCTTTCAGTAAGGTAATCGATGGTTCGTCAATAAATGGTTCTACTGTTGTACTGAAAGAGATTAAATATAACCGCACAGTTCCGGTAAGATTTATATACAAGTATGATAGATTTATTGTAATCCCAGGAATGAAACTTCAGCAGAATCTTGAATATAAACTGGCTGTAAACGGAATAAAGGATATAACCGGTCAATTGCTCTCATTTGAAGTGAATTACAAAAACAGAGATCTGGATTACGGACTCTATTTTTTCGGTAAAAACGGTGAATGTGAAAAATACTTCCCCGGTGTTCAGAATGCTTTCTACAGCGATTCCAAACCGACAATGATATACGCACACGGATGGCAGGCGAATAAGGTTACAGCGAGCGATTATTACGGACGTTCGTACTACAGTTATGAACAGTTTTTCTGGGAGGAGGATGATTTTCAGGGACAGACACAATATAACGGATTAAGACAGTTTACCAATCATTCATGGATAGATAAGGGCTGGAATACCGGATTTGTATACTGGCAGCAGTTTGCCGATGAACCTGCACTTGCTCAGGGAAATTTTGGCGGAGTTCATGATGCCGAGGCTAAAATCTGGAGTTTTCAGGGGTATAAAGGTAGCAGGTACAGAGCTGTTGACTCAAATGGAAACGCATACTATAAAAACTGGGATTGCAAGTTAGACTTTAAAGGGAGTATCGTTACTGTCGACAGTGTGAGTAAACTCCTTTCGCTTTACGTGAATGATGCTCTGAAGAGTAATACATCGGGAAATATCAGGTTTGCAGGACATTCACTTGGAAACCAGGTTGTGAATAATCTGATGAAGTATGCTTATGATGACGGAATTACGGTAAACAGAATTGCACTCCTTGATCCTGCATGGACCAGCGCAGAGAAAAGCTATCTTCCAAATGATGGTTACGGTAAATGGGTCGGTGAGAGATGCAGAAACTTTATATTTGAAGCACAAAGCAGAAACAGCAATCTGGTAGTGGAGATTTATCATACCACCGGAATGAACATAGGAATCGCTGGTCTTGCTGTAGATGCAAATGATGCTCTTACAACAGCAGCAGCGGACTTTAATGCGGCACCGTGGTATTACAGTGCTGTACAGCTGGACGGTAAACATTCTTCAATCAGGCATTCGTACATCTGGTCTTTTGAATTTCAGCCCCCTGCTGAAGTTACAATAAGCTGGTGGAAAAGAAGTATTACCGGTAAGATGGGACCATCTGCTTCCACTCCAGATTGGAGGATGAAGGAGATGATGGGACCGAAATATGAATGGACACAAATTGAAGGACGCTACACTCCATCACCTTCTGATGATCAGTGGGAGAGGAAGACAAAAAGTAACAGCTGGTTTTCACTCTGGTAGATTTGAATAGATTTAAAAAAAAAGACTGCTCAGGCAGTCTTTTTTTATCTCTTTCAGTACTTATTCCTTAACTTTTATAAAGTAAAAAAAGCTCTATTACCCCCGCCGCCGAAGGCGGCGGGGGTATATAATTTATGTTTTTGACACTAAAAATTATATTTAGGAATAATTACTGATCTCTTTAAATATTATACATGGAAAAAATCGACAAGCTTATTCTGGGTATTTGCAAGATCTGCCAGATTATTTGCGTCGGCGGCCATTTCTTCGGCCTCTGCTGAGTTATTCTGAGTAAGATCGCTTATATTGGTTATTGAACTCATAATCTCTTTCATGGCAGATTTCTGTTCATCAATTGAAAACTTTATTTCTTCAGATCTTTCTCCGACAATCTTTACTTCTGAAATTACTTCAGCATTGGTAATTTTCTGACTGTTCATATCTGCTTTGATATTCTTCATCATATCGCTAATCGAATTTACACCGGTTATAACGTGAGTTATTGTATCGAATGTTTCATTTACATTGCTGATACCGCGATTGATTTCATCTTCACTTGTTTTTATAAGTGTCCCGATATCTTTAAGACTCTGCGCAGTCTGATCAGCAAGCTTGGATATCTCATCTGCAACAACTGCAAATCCCCGTCCCGCATCTCCGGCACGTGCAGCTTCAATAGCCGCATTAAGCGAAAGAAGATTAATTTTGTCGGAAATATCGTGAATGATATTTATAATGTTCGTCATCTCTTTGGAGCTCTTATTGATGTTGATCATGCTTTCGCTCATATATTTTAAAGACTGCTCTCTGGATCTTGCTTCGGAATACATTGCTTCGGATAATGAGGAACTCTCTTCAATTTTAATATCCATGCGGAGTATTATCTCTGACTGCATTTCAATTTTTGTTATCAGAGATGATACGCTTTCAAACTGCTCATCCGAGCCCTGTGCAATGATGCTGATGTTAGCCTGAATTTCTTCAATAGACGCTGTGATCTCTTCAGCGGATGCAGCCTGCCCCTGGGCATTCTCGGAAAAAGTATTCGTTGCCGAAGAGAGATGCTCTGAAGATTCCGAAAGCTGGATAGATGTGCCCTTGACTTTTTGTACTACATTTCTTATTTTGAGCACAAACTGGTTGAACAATCTTGCAAGCTCACCGATTTCGTCACTGGTACGGACTTCAAGTGTTCTAGTGAGGTCTCCTTCACCTTCGGAAATATCTCTTAAAATAGCGATGGTTTTCTTAATGGGGTTTACGATGACTCTGGTAATAAATATACTTATAAAAACGGTTAGTATCAGGGACGCAATTATGAACAGCATTGTAACTGAAATAAAAACAGCGAGGCTGTTTTTTGCACGATTTCCCATGCGGGCACTTAAGTCATTCTGCATGGCCATAATTTTCTTCAGATTATCACTCAGAATATTATATTGATCATCGCACATCCCCATCATGATAGTCCCTGTATTCATATCATAACCGGCGGTGGTAAGCGCTTCAACAGCTTTGTCCTTGTACTCTACCGCATTTTTTAAAGAATCCTGATAAAGGGTTTTTTCTTCATCAGTAAGCAGGTTTGAGTTTAATAAGGCATTGATCTGTGCTATTGTAGAATCGAGTGCAACCCATTGTTCATCGCTGAGCTTTGTAATCTGCTGCTGATCAAAATTGGAAGTCATCAGATTTAAGATTTTATAAATGTTTGCATGTACAGCTGTAGTTTTTGTACTTATCTCGGCGCTCTGCTGATATATATTAAAACGGACATTCAAAATGTTATTTAACGTTGATCTCTGACTGATCAGTCCTGTAAAAAACATTATCCCCAGGATTGAAATAATTATTATCGCTACCATGGGTGTCAGGAGCATTTTTTTATTCATTGAAAGATTTAAAATATATTTTTTCACATACGCCTCGTATTTGTTGATGAATCTGAAATATAGTTAATACAGTATTTATATCTTAACTTTTCTAATGTAAAAATAATTATCATCCCCGCCGCCCAAGGCGGCGGGGATATACAATTTTTTTTACACTAAATATTATATATAGGAATAATTACTGTAGTTAATGAGATTTTTTATCTGTAAAGCATAATTGTAATTAAAAGATAATCCGGCAATTGCTTAGAAACCGGTTGAATCCTATCTCCGCCGCGCCTGACGCGGCGTAGAGTAGTTTTTATTCCCATACACCACAGGCAAATATCATATCACCGACTTTCTGGAATAAAGATATTTTTGTACCAATTTTTTTAGTAGTAGGATTATTCCATTTGTATTGAACCCATACTTCATTTTTTGTTTTCAAACCTTCAAGAGCCTCTTTTATAAAATATTTGCCGTCAGCATCTTTGATATCAACGAAGTTTTTACCGACAAAATTCGGAAGCATAGGGTGGGCAAGGACAGTTGCATTCGGTTCGGTAAATACATAAATATATACTTCACCCTTAACAAATTGACCGTCTTTTTTCTGAATTTCCGCAATTGTTGCAACTTTGCCATTGGCTTTAAAAAATGCAACGGCTTTGTTTGTCATTGCTTTTGCTTCGCTCTTCGGAGAAGCGAAAGCGGAAACTCCGGATACAAATAAGAATAATAGAAAAATGCTGAAATACTTTTTCATCAAAACTTCCTCCATTTAGTTAGTGTTCAATTACTGATTGATTTTATACTGTAAATTCTAGTCTTAATAATATCTGGCGGCAATTGCTCATGAAGCGGTAAAGAGCTTTTTTACACCAGTATACTAATACAAAAAATTACCGACGGATAAGTCGGTCACTAATTTACGTTTCTAATCAAACAGTCAATTCCTTATTATTTTAAATATACTAAAAGAATACAGGATAGTCAATACTTTGATGCTGAATTAATAATAATGCCGCTATTACGATTATTAATTATTTTATAGTTGTTTTTTAGTGCAAAAATTATGTTAATGCTCCACTATTGAATTAGATAGGGTGTTTTGTTTTCTGAATTTTTACAAAATTATATACCCCCGCCATCATCTCCGTCGGGAATAATAGAGCTTTTTTTACGCTAAAAAGTTAAGGAATAAATACTGTAATTTATAAGTTATATTTATCTATCCCATTGATCATTTTATTTTGTTTCGGCCTATTTTTTTATTATGATATTGCAAGGAGGCCGATTATGCGTATCGTAATTGATACAAGTATATTTTCAAATCCTGTCACCCGGATCGAATTCGGTGAAGAGACTCCTGCTGCGATTGAAAACTTTATTTTCATATCTATTAAGTCCGGGATCGAAATTTTTATCCCCACATCAATTTTCCGGGAGCTGTCAAATTTTGCTTCTGATGAATCTATGATCTGTCTGCGGAATGTTTCTGTAATCCGCGGTCCGGATCTTTTATCAATGCAGTTTCCTGCTGTTATTTTTCATACATTTATTTCAGACATCAGAGAGCGGATAAATAAAGGTCTCCGGATTGCAGAGGAGGCTATTGAAAGTTCAAAAACTGCAGATAATATCCGCCGTATAAGAAATGAATACAGAGCAGCCATGAGAAGCGGTATCATCGACAGTGTTGAAGATCTTGACGTTGTGCTTCTTGCAAAAGAGATCGGCGGTGCGGTTTTATCTGCAGATGAAGGGATAGCAAAGATGGCGGATTCACTCGGTATTGAAGTCTTTTCAGCAAAGGATTTTAAAAACAAATTCGCTTTCCGGGGGAATTATGAAAACGGGAAAGCAGAATAATATTGAATTTGTTAATTATGGTTCAATCAGATATTCCCGCTATACTGAACGGTCTTCTGAACATGACAGGGGAACCGTTGTACTTCATGGCAGAGTCAGTGACCGTATAATAAAAGATTATCCTCATATCCCCAGAGTTTACAGATTTGAAAAAGGTATCAGGCGCTTTTTCGGAAACGATTTTTTTTATGCTGAAGAGAAGCTTGACGGTTATAACGTAAGAATAATTAAACATGGAGAGGATATTCTTGCTCTAACTCGCGGGGGATTTGTCTGCCCGTTTTCAACTGAATGGGTTCAGTACTGGGAGAAATCTTTCCGGCTGGATGATTTTTTCCAATTATATCCCGATAAAATTATATGCGCGGAATTTGTCGGTGATAATCCATATAATTCAAAAAGAGACCGGACTTTACCACCGGGGCTGTCATTTTTCTGTTTTGATATAATGACTGATGATGGTAAACTGCTTCCTGTTGAAGAGAAATACGAAATTTTTTCAGACTTTGATCTGCCTCAGGCTAAGTCTTTCGGTAAATTCAGAATTAACGATTTTGAAATTCTTAAAGATCTGATTCTGGAGCTCAACAAAAACTGCCGTGAAGGGATAATCCTTAAAAGCCCGGGTGGAAACCATTCTATCAAATTTGTAACAGCAGAGTCGGACCTTCATGATATTGAAAAAACTTATGCATATTTTTATGATATTGAGCCGGGCTTCTACTCAAACCGGCTTATGCGGATATCACTTTTTGTACAGGAGTTTAAACTTAATGAATCCGAGTATATGAATAAAATCGGGGAGGCTGTTCTAAAAGGATACTCTTTTCTTCTTGAATATGACGGATCACTTGAGATGTTTTCGATATATGTGCATTCGATGGAGAACTGGATGGAACTCAAAAAACTTATTATTCAGCATAAAGATATTATTTATGACGGTATGGAGCAGGTTAGTATTGATGGAGTGATACTGCATAAAATTGTCTTTGGCAGAAAACATAAGAAGAGTACAGATAGATATCATCTGATTTTAAACGGCCATGAGGAGTAGGCAGTGATCCGCGGGAAGTATGACTGTTTACAGAGAAAGTCCCATAAACAGCCATACTTCATTTTATCCAGGCATTAAATCACCGGATCGGAATTCCGGAACTATAAAGTATACTTTAAGCTGATATATCAATTAACCTTGAATGTTCCTGATGTGCCGGTATATGATGTTATTGTTCCGGTCCATCCGGATTTCCAGTCTCCAAAATGACGGATTCTGTAATATGATCCGCCCGCATCGGAAGGGATAGTCCATTTTATTGTAACTTTCGAATTGGCAATACCGTCTCTCTCCCACTGGTATATTGTCTCCGGATCGGAGTCTACGGCTGCTGTAATCCATGATGATCCCGATTTCTTTTCAACGGCAAGAAAAGTGCTTTGAGTTTTAAGGTTGTTTTTCGGGTGTGCACCCTGGAACACGACAGAAACAGTTTCACCTGTATTGTAGGATGAATTCGCGTCGGTCAGAACCGATCCGAAACTTTTAAACAAAGGTTTATCATCGAATACAACACCGGTGATGAGGGTGTTCTGGGCATTGCGGAGATCCGGAGGTGTCGGTCCGTCTTCGACAGAAGCACCTGTTTTCATCGATGCAGCCAGTCTGGCAAACTGTTCCTGGTATGCGTTTAATGTATACGGTCCGAATAGTGTTGATGCTCCCTCGTACTGTTGTGTCGCGTACTCCTCTCTTGTTGCCACATAGCCTGAGTAGGCGTTGCTCAACCCGGCAATAATTACATGTTCAACTCCGGAAGATTGAAGCTGGCCCAGTATCGTCTGCCTTATGCGCCGGCCGGACATGGTAGTGCACTCAAACGGAACCCCGGCGATGACAATATTCCCGATACGTATAATCTGAACCGGGAGTATCTCCGGTGTCCACGGGTATGGTGTCATGGTTCCTGTAGGCAGAAGTATGATTTTTTCTTTATGCTGTTCCTGCAGTCCTGGAACCATCGTAAATGCAGGCCATGTGACCCCGTCATAAGTCATTCCTTCCTGTACAAATCCGATTCCTACGCCATCTTCAGTGCTGCCTGCTACCAGAGACACTCCGAGACAGGCCTCTGCTGTATATCCGTTTCCTGCAGTATCCATTCCGGCCATATATCCCGGGCTGACAACCTGGCTGGAAAAATCAACATACATATGCCTGAAATCGAGTTCAGAACTGAGTTTGTCATCCGCTGAATTATACAATTCAACAGCTTTGTTATACTGACGCTCGGCGAGTATATTCATTCGTTCATAATCATGGATTCCGTCCGGATAACCCCAGTAGATATTGGGCGATACATCACCGGCATTGGACTGTGCAAAAGCAGCGATGAATGTTTTAGATGATGTATAATTTGTCCCTTTCTTTTTTTCGAATAGATATTCAGCCATTCCCTTGTGGTCGCTGCTGATCAGTCTGTTTGTGTTCCCTATACTTACCGGATGCACTGCAAACCAGTTAATTGTTCCGATTTCTGATCCATCAGCGCCGGTAAACCTGAGCAGTGTCATTGTCTTGTCGGTATTGGCGCTGTAGAGCGCCTTTTCGGCAGCCGGATTATTCGCGTAAGCATCTGGTGACCTGTTCCAGCCGCAGTTATCAAGCTCGCCCCGTGCCGCATATATAGCCGCAGGCGCAAGGTTGTTATGGGCCATTACTATTGATTTATATATACCGTCTACGATGCAGTTGAAATTCTGCGCATCGAATCCGAATATTGACAAATTATACAGCGTGTAATGGGAATAACCCCCGGGCCCGCTATGAGTGTGATTCCCTGTAAGCAGTACATTTTTTTCAGTATAGAGATTACCGTAAGTCAGCTTAAGTTTTTCAACAACCTGCTGCTTGACTGCCTGAAAGATCATTCCAAGGTCTGCACTCATTATTACAACACGTTTGCCGCTCGCAGCGCTTGCTATGATGAATGCTCTTGCCCTTAGCCGTGTATTGATCCCCGCGGTTTTCTGGTCGGTCATGGAGTAACCCATCATCCCGAGCTCTGCTGCAGGGCCTGTTATATCATAAATACCGGCACCTGCGAGGAAGGGGTATTCACTTGATGAGTAACTGCGGTTCGGGAGAACCGACTGATCGCTGCCGGAAGGGATATCTGACGATGGGGTGTTCGAGTCGTTGTAATAACACGAGGTAATAAAACTGAAAAGCATAATAATTAAGATCTTTCTACATATTGACATTCTCTCCTCCTTATTGTTCAGCTTTAGAAGCTGTTATTATGATCCACTCGTTAGTTACAGATAAAAGAGTAATTAACGAGTGAGTAATCACTCACAAAATCTATATTGTATCATGTGTCTGTTTTTAAATATCCCGTAATTTTCATTATACTATCAGTTTATGATAAAAATTTTTATGCAGTTATTCTAATAGAGACAAACAATTCAGGCAGCAGAGTCACTATCACTCCCCGCATGACAGAGTTTGATGCTTCATCCCTGAAATGAACGGTACTATTGAGTAACCTGATCAAATCATAAAAATACGTCACATTTCTAATCTAATTGAATTGAAAATAGTATTAAATATAAACATAATAGCGTTTCTGTCGGAAATGTCAAGAATGAATTAAAAATGGATAATTTATTCAAAAAGTGTGTTTTTAGTTAAATCACACCAAGTTCTTTTCCTGCGGTAACAAAGGCATCAATTGCCTTGTTAAGATTCTCTTTGTTGTGTCCTGCCGATAACTGGACCCTTATTCTTGCCTGATCTTTGGGGACAACCGGAAAGAAAAAACCGATAACATAAATCCCAAGTTCAAGAAGACGTGCGGCAAATTTCTGTGCCAGGGGAGCATCATAAAGCATCACGGCGCAGATTGCAGATTTAGTCGGTTTAATGTCAAATCCGGCGGCAAGCATTCGGGTTAAAAAATATTCTGTATTTTCATGCAGTTTGTCATGAAGTTCACTTGAAGACCGCATGATTTCAAACATCTTTATCCCGGCTGCTGCGACCATAGGAGGCAGGGAGTTTGAAAAAAGATATGGACGTGATCTCTGGCGCAGCATTGAAATTATCTCTTTTTTACCGGTGGTGAATCCTCCCACTGCTCCTCCGAATGCTTTACCTAGCGTTCCTGTTATAACTTCAATTTCCCCTCTAAGATTAAAAAGCTCGGTCACTCCCCGCCCTGTTGCTCCAACAACTCCAGCTGAGTGAGACTCGTCAACAACTACCATCGCGTTATATTTTACTGCAAGTTTATAAATCTCATCAAGGGGAGCAACATTTCCGTCCATTGAAAAAACACCGTCAGTAACAATGACCTTGAATCTTTGAGCTTCGGTTTCGATAAGTTTATCTTCAAGATCTTTCATATCCGCGTTATTGTACCTGTAACGTTTTGCTTTACAAAGAAGCACACCATCTATAATCGAAGCGTGATTGAGCGAATCGGATATTATAGCATCATCTTCGCTGAATAACGGACCGAAGAGCCCGCCGTTTGCATCAAAACATGCGGCATAAAGAATTGTATCTTCAGTTCCGAAAAACTCCGAAACTGCAGCTTCAAGTTTTTTATGTATATCGGTAGTTCCGCATATAAATCGTACAGAAGACATTCCGTATCCATGACTATCCAGAGTTTTTTTAGCGGCTTCTTTCAACAGGTCATTGTCCGATAAACCAAGGTAATTGTTTGCACAGAAATTGAGTACAGTCTGTCCTGTATTAAGTGTAATCTCCGCGCCCTGAGGTGAAGTTATGATTCGTTCCTCTTTATATAATCCGGACATTCTGATTTCATTTATTTCATTTTCAAGATGATGTTTGAATTTTTCGTACATGGAGTTTCTCCTTTTAATTCCAGTTTAATATAACCTTTCCGCAATTTCCCTCTTCCATTATATCAAATCCGGTCTGGAAATCATCTATATCCATGCTGTGTGTAATAATCGGATTAAGATCAATTCCGGAAATTATCATCTGCTCCATCTTGTGCCAGGTTTCAAACATCTCCCTGCCGTATATTCCTTTAAGAGTCAGCGCTTTGAATATAATTTTATCCCACATTACCTCAGTGTTATTGGGAAGTATTCCTAAGAGTGCAATATTTGAACCATTATACATGTTATCAATCATTTCGTTGATTGCAAATGGTGATCCGGACATTTCAAGTCCAACATCAAATCCGACCATCCCAAGAGCTTTGATGCTATCTCTGATTTTTTCACCTTCGGCTGGATTAATGGTCATTGTTGCTCCCATCTTTTTTGCTATGTTGAGTCTATAGTTGCTGATGTCGCTCACTACAATGTGTCTGGCGCCTGCAAATTTGCAGATAGCAACAGCCATGTTTCCTATAAGTCCGGCTCCGGTGATAAGCACATCCTCACCAATAACCGGAAATGACAGGGCAGTGTGTGTGGCGTTGCCGAATGGATCCATAATTGATGCTATGTCATCACTTATTCTTGGATCGAGTCTGATTATATTTTCTGCAGGAACTGAAAGATATTCAGCAAAAGCGCCGTCTCTGTTTACTCCGATTCCGATTGTGTTTTCGCATACATGCTTTTTCCCCCGTTTACAGTTCCGGCAGTTGTTGCATGCAATGTGTCCCTCGCCGGTTACCCGTTCTCCGTAGAGAATGTTTTTCACACCGGCACCAACTTCTTCGACATAACCCATATATTCGTGGCCGATAGTCATCGGTGTTTTAATTGTTCTTTTTGACCAGTCGTCCCACATGTATATATGAAGATCTGTACCGCAGATTGCAGTTTTTTTGATCTTCACAATTACATCATTAACTCCCGGGACAGGGCGTGGTACATCTTTCATCCAGATCCCTTTTTCAGGCTTTTCCTTCACAAGAGCTTTCATCTATTGACCTCCGGAAATCTGTATAAGTATTTATACGTAATAAATATACAATTTCCTCGACGTCATTTTTTTATTTTTTATATTTGTGAGGTATGGCGATAAAAATAATGCGATACTGCTGAACTTCATCCTGTATTGAGTATAGATGAATATTCATTTTGATGAACGATGTTCTTAATAAATATTACCGGTTTTTTTTGAAAAAGATTTCTCCGGACTTATGACAAATATTGATAATTATATCGATTTAGAAGGTTTATAAAATTTGTACCTTGACAAAACTATTTTCATTTAATTATTATAACGGAATTTCGAAAAACTTTTACATGATAGTCATTGTTAAAAGATTTTATTAAAGGTGCCGGCATCATTCTCTATCTTGCGGAGAAACACACTATTGATAATTGTAAGCTGTTATAAATATATAAGGTATAACCATAAATGGGAAAGGTTTTGAAAACATGAAAAAACTAGTTAATTCGATAAATACTTTTTTTCTGGGTAAAGTTGATAATAATAACTTTGTCCTTTATAAAAAAGGTCAGTTTATGATGGTGATGAATCTTACCTTTATTGTTCTTATGTTTCTGCTCACTATCGGAACTGTACTTCTCCCCCCGGACAGAGCAAAAAGTGTATTGATGATGACTTCAAGCGCATCTACTGTAACAATAATTGTGCTTGTAATACTGAAAAGCGGGCGAGTACAGCTGAGTTTGAATACATTCGCGTTTTTTACATCATCGCTGGCAGCTTTGGGATTTATAGCAAAACCGCCTCATATTGCAGGTGTATCGCTGGGGTTTTTTATGCTTATGGCTGTTATATATACCTCTCTATTCTGTTCAATACGTTTTACAGTAGTAACATTGATTGCTTTTATTACGACTCATGTCGGTTATTACTATTTTAAGGCTATGCCGGTTGCAGAGGGTATCGTTGTTGATATAGCAAAGACAACTCTTATGGATGGAACGGTGACACTGCTCGGAGTTTTTTCCATAGGGGTGTCTGCAAGCAATATTCTTAACAGGGCGCTTGAAAGGACTGAAAATGAATCTAAAAAAAATATTGAGCAGTACAAACGGATCAGCAGTTTAAATTCTATTATGAATCAGACATTTACGAAATTAACAGAATCTATAAATGTCACATCGGATGTTGTTGATTCCTTTTCGGAAAGTTTTCAGAGTCAGGCTGCAACCTTTGAAGAACTGGCCGCTTCAATGGAACAGATTTCAGCAAATACGACAAATGTTACTTTTGCTTCGACAGAACAGAATGAATCAATTCACGAATTATTTAAAAGTTTTGACGTGCTTGCGCAGTCGGTTGATCAGCTCGAAGAGTACGGCAATGATATATCTAATATTTTTATCTCGGTTCTCCATCAGGCTAAAAAGGGGGAGAGCACATCTGCTAAACTTGACGGTACAAATAAAAAAATATCCGGCAACTCAAGCGAGATTCTTTCAGTAGTAACAGTTATGGAGGAATTTTTTGATAAAATAAATCTTCTTTCTCTTAATGCCACAATAGAAGCAGCCAGAGCGGGTGAGTACGGAAGAGGTTTTGCCGTTGTTGCAGAGGAGATTGGTAAACTTGCAGACCACTCAAGTCAGGAGCTAAAACTGATTTCAGGACTTGTAGAGAAAAACAAAAAAGACGTTGAAGAGGGTAATGCCAATATAATTGAAATAATTGAATTTATTGATTCACTTCTGAAAGATATAAATCAGCTGCAGCAGAAATCCGTACAGGCTCTGGATCAGATGAAAAAACAGAAGACTATAAAAGAGGATATGAACCTTAAAGCAAAAGTTGTACAGAATAAGTCAGATCAGATAGAACTTTCAATGACTGAACAGGAGTCTGCAATTGCTGATATTGTCATGTCTATTGAGAATTTTAATAATATGCTGCAGAAAAATACTGAATCAACAAATGATCTTAGAGATAATGCCCAGGATCTGAAGAAACTTACAGAAAGTATGGAGAGTGGAGGGGAACTTAAAATATAGATTTTTTTTATTATTGCCGGTATAAAAGGTGGAATGAAAGTTTGCAGCAGAGGCACAAGACATGTACCTCTGCTTTGCTGATTTTTATTTTTCCGCTAGAACCTGATGCAGCATTCTGCGAACATTAATTGCCGGGTATTGATCTGTAAGTTTTGATTCAAGGCCGGGTACTCTTTTAAATGCTGTTTTCTGCCAGTCAAAAACTGCTGTTTTGTATCCCTCTCCATCTTCTCCTGAAACATAGCAGAGTATTAAAAGTTCACGGGGAGCATCTTTATCAATCTGATTATAAAATACTGATACAACATCAACACCTGCCTTAGTTCCAAAATTTAAAATTTCAGTTTTAGTTTTATTATACTTACCGGCTTTTACAGGTGTTAAAACCATTATCTGCGGTATTTTGTTATCTGTGCTGTAAATAACATTTATATTCGCACCAATACTGCCGTCTGCTGGACCGTAAACACCTTGTGTAATCGCGTGTACAAGGGTACTGTTCTTGGGAAGTAGTGTCATTACAGCCTGTTCAAGATCTGTGTTGTCATTCATTTCAAGATCGTATTTTACGACCGGTTCTTTTTTCTGAATTTTTTCTTTTTCTTTTTTCTTTTTCGGTTCAGATTGTTCTTTAAGTTTTTTAAGCTGTTTCTTTAAACTTGGAGCTGCAGAGACCTGAGTGCATAGAAAAGCTGCTATTAATGCTGCGGCTAATACTTTGAATTTCATCGTGATTTTTACCTCTATTTTATTTTAATAATACGCAGTGCAAAAGTAATACAAACAGTAAATTTATCGATTCATAAACCGGCAGAGAAGGTTTACCTGTTTTTAAGTTGTCATTTTCCCCGCTTCCAAAGTGGGCGGGTGATAATTTAAAAATAATTGCCAGGTTACTAACTGTGCAGCTTACTTGTGAGTTTCCAATAATCAGTTATACTGAATTATGGTGCAAGACTTATTCCTAAATATGCAGACGGGCCGGTCAATTCTTCGGTAACGTCTACACTTTCATTTGATATTTCCTGTGTCCTGAGAATGTGATTAAAGCGTGATGGTGTATAACGGAATTCACCGAATAATGAAACCGAGTCCGATAATCCTAATCGAAGGCCTGCAACACCAGATGTGCATACTCCAAATCCATATGAATCGTTATCTTCATTATTTTCAAGATATGTGACTTCATTTATGCCAATTCCTAGTGAATAACCAAGATAAAAGCTTGTATAATCCGGCAGTGACGGGATATAAGCCCAGAGCGGTATCCGGATCATCGGAATCCAGCTTACCTGATATAATTTGAACTTCTGATTTATCTCATCATCATCAAATTTTCTGGAAGAATAAATAAATTCCCATCCGGAAGTAAAGAATCCTTTGCTCTCGTGAATAAATCTTGCACCTGCCGAGTATCCTGTTGTTCTGTCATCCGGAATTTTATCACCATCATATTTCGCATTATATTTAAACATTGTAGCACCGCCGAAAACTTCAAGAAATTGAGGGTATTCAGCAGCTTTTCTCGGTGCATTTCTTCTGTATTTGGATGAGGCATCCCCTGCTGCCGCCTCTCCGGAAACTGCTGCAATAACTTTATAGTTTGATGATGCAACAAGTCTTACGTTAATTTTAAGTCCTATATTCCCCTCTTCGCGGTATTTGTTTATCTCAGTTATTGAACCGAGGATAACATATTTTGCTCCGAGTCCCTGTCCTATTTCACCGGCATTTTCATTTGATAGAACTCCTGCCTGCTGAAGTTCCTGCTCTTTCAGAAGTTTATCAATCTGGCTTCTTTCTGATACATTTGCCCCTGCGTTAATCAGAGCCTTAGTCATCTCTTCTGTTGCTATTACTGCATCTGAAGAGAATTTTTCTTCTGATGAGAAGGGCATAACTGCAAGAATTTTTGTTTTATCTTTTGACGGAATTCTGTTCAGCAGCTCCTTTGCCATATCATCGTATTGACCGGCAAAGAGAGAAATGGGGAGAAACAGTATAAATCCCAGTAGAAGTTTTTTCATGTTACAGCTCCGGAATATAAATTTGTAGTGTAAAAATTTAAAAAAAATATCCTGTTGCCTGCGGCAGCGGGGATATATAGAATTCTTTCTATTACAAATATAACATATCATTTTTTTACAATCACTTCAAATTAATAGGGATTATGATAGAAGTCAAGTTCTTTCATAATCCGATAAGTTATTTTATTGCAACTGAGTAAAAGCGGGTGGTATTCTATCTCCGTCGCGCCGTAGGCGCGGCGGAGATCAATTTTACTATCAATATATTAGTACTTCACTGGTGATATTAAAAATTAAGTCATTACAGCGGATGATGTTCTCAGGTTTATAAGGATATATTATACTACAAGAAGTATCTGTATATCGCAGACATTCGTACCTGTGGGTCCTGTTTTAAAAAGTCCGCCGGCCTTCTCAAAGTAGTGATAGGAATCGCTTGCTGTTATATACTTTTCAGGATCAAGCCCCATCTCTCTGCCATGTTTGTATATCTTATATGATGCAAAAGCTCCTGCAGCGTCAGTGGGCCCGTCATTGCCGTCAGTGCCGGCAGAGAGGAAGAAAATTCTGTCCGCATATTCCGGTGATCTCCCCAGATTGTTAAGAAGCGATAATGACATCTCCTGATTGCGTCCTCCGAGCCCATCCCCTTTAAGTGTTACAGTCGTTTCCCCTCCGGCAATGATGCAGAGAGGAAGATTCGTCTGATCTCTCCATCTGCAGGCGTCGCGTCCCATAGCCGCAAAGAAGTGTGCAATCTCCCGCGCTTCACCTGTCAGTACTGATGTAAGAATTTCAGTTCTGCATCCGAGTTTTTCGGCTTCATCTGATGCCGCAAGCAGTGCATGATGGTTTGTTCCAATGAGTATGTTTAAAGAAGATTTAAAGACATTACTATCCGGTTTCGGAGTGTCAGGAATTTTACCTTCGGCTCCGGCGTTAAAGAGATCCATTACTTTTGCAGGGAGTTTGTTCCCGAGATTATAACGATGAACTATTTCTATTACATCACTAAAAGTTGTACTATCCGGGACAGTAGCACCTGAAGCAATAGCATCCAGATTGTCTCCAACAACGTCTGAGAGTATAAGATTGAGCGATTGCGCCGGGTACATAACCTCCGCGAGTCTTCCACCTTTAACATTGGAGAGATGTTTTCTTATACAATTTATCTCGTGTATCTCTGCGCCGCATGCTAATAGCGTTTTTGATACAGACTGTTTATCTTCAAGCGAAATTGAACTGCCATCCGCTCCGGTATAGGGAGAGCACATTACAGCAGATCCGCCGCCGGATATAAGGTTGATGATAAGATCATTTTTACCTGCATCTTGTATAAAGCCGAGTATTGTATTTGCCGCGTTAATCGATCCCTCATCCGGGACCGGATGTCCCGCCTCCATGAGTTTTATATATTTTAAACTTTCAGTGTGTCCGTACTTAACTGCAATAATTCCGCTGCTGATTCTGGATCCGAGTATCTCCTCAAGTCCCAGAGCCATACGTGCTGAAGCTTTACCCATTCCTGTAACTAATATTCTTTCATAATTTTTCAGATTTATTGTATGGTGTTCGGTCCCGGTATCTATATTAAGCTTTTCACCATGAAGCTTAATCTGCTTTTTCATCATGTTAAGAGGATCAACTCTCATAAGGCCTGCTCTGAAAACAGATTCAAGAATCTCCATTGCTTTCTGATCATTCATAAAGAGCCCTCTTTTTAAAATTTTGCATACAGGAAAGGTATGGTCCTATTTTTTTCTTAACTTTTTTGAGTTAAAAAAATCTATTATCCACGCCGCCTAAGGCAACGGTAATATGCATTTTATCAATTTTATAGCGGTTTACGAGTGAATTAGTATAATTAGCCCTTCGGCTCCGCTCAGGGAGCGTAATTTAACGCTGGCTGAGCGGAGCCGAAGTCTGTAGTCGGAACTAATTCACTACTGCTTTGATATAATCCTTACTAAGCAGTATCGGTAGAACCTTCTCTCTTATTGTACTTATACCTGACGGTTTAAGCATAAAAATCAGATTATTCTCTTTGAAAAAAGCATGCCGCTCATTAGAGATCCCCCCGGTAAAAAAAACTATACGTTCATTTACGTCGGGATAAATCTTAACTGCTTCACTATAGAAAGCTATCCCGTCCATGACAGGCATGTCAATGTCAGATATAATAAGTTTGTAATAATTCTTCTTCAGGAGTTCAAGTGCTTCTGAACCGTTGGAAGCTTTATCGACTTTACCTTCATTCTCTAGTAATGCTTCCAGAAAACCGGAAATAGCATCTTCATCGTCTACGATAAGAATTCTCTCCTCCCACACCGGCTTAAGTTTTTTGTAAGAGATGATTTTATTAGCTGATTCGGGACGATTTTCAAAATAGATTTCAATTGATCTTTTATGAATCTGAATTCTTGATGCGATATAATTGAACTCAGGTATAATGTTTTTCAGAGTGTTTACAACATATAAAAAAAGATCGTTCCACTCTGAAAATTCAGCAGTGATAACTGAATCGAAAAGTTCCTCTTTTGTTAATATTCCGGAATTCATTTTGTCTGTTAATTCCTGAAATAATCCTTTTATCTTTATGTCGGTTTCCATGTCTATTGACACTGCATAATCGGATATTGTAAGTTTTCTAAGGTTTTCTGCAGCGCTTCCCATAATATGGAAATGCCATGCTTCATCCTCTGCAATCTTTTCAAGAAAAGTTTTCAAATCTGCATCTTCACTGAAGTATATAGATGCACGGGTATATGTTTTTCCTGCAAGATGTTCTATATTTATGAGCCAGTCTATTACATCGTTCATATTCAGCTCCGTTAAGAGTCATTTTGTGTATTTTAATAATAACACAATTACAGTTTTTATTATAAGTATTAATTTTTAAACAGATATTTTAGTATAAAAAATGAGATTTTATGCCCCCGCTGCTTTCGGCGGCGGCGAGAATAGGGCTTTTTTTTTCAAAATATTGTCACATTCCGGTTTGGCTAAAACCTGATTTTTTTGAATTAAAAACCAGTAATTATATATCCCCGCCTCCTTGGCGGCGGGGATAATAGAGATTTTTAACTGTAACAATTAAAGAATAAATACTGATTAAAAATAGTTGTTATTATAAACCATTTGAGTTTATCATACTCATATAATTATTATTTAATTGATTTGTGAGGAATAATCTGTGAAAAATAGAGTAATTTACTCATTAATATTTTTAGTGATTGTAATGATTGCATGCGGAGGAGGCAGGAGCAGCAGCGGTGGATCTGATGGCGGATCTGATATTGTAATCACTCTCGATTTTGAGAGGATTGATAATCCATCTGGACTCGATTCTTTTGTCGTAACAGCATCTGTTTCGAATAATGGTGCTCCGGTTACCGGTGCAGAGATCACTCTGGAAATACCCGACGGTGCAGTTTCAACTATATCGGATAAGCGGGATGGAACCTACGAGTTCACCGTTACACCGGCCGGTACCGGAGTTTATCCTGTAACAGTTTCATTTGGCGGTGCCACCATAAAACGTGAAGCGCTGGTTGTGGCAGAAATTGAACCGGGAGCAGGGCAGCCGCAGCTTGTTCCGGGACTGGTTAATACCGACGGTTATGAAGATGGGATTACTATTACTCCGGATGGAGAGTATCTCTTCATTCAGTACGGACCAATATATTTCAGCGGAGTTTTTCTTCATCAGAGTATTTGTGCTGAAGCAGGATGGTCGATGTATAATCTTGAAACATGCCAGGGAAAGGATAACAGCATTTGGGTTTTTGATACCATAGGTCCATATGATTCTCCATATCGTCCTGGCTTTCCCGTTGGATCTATAAGTTCCGGTAAGTTAACTCACCTTGATATAGTTCTTCCCGGAGTTGTAAACAAAATTGTACTATTTCCGACAGTTTTTTACGGATTCAAGCGGCAAAGTGACGGTACTTTTGCCCAGCCGTTTAAAATTGCATTTAATGATGTAAAGGGAGCAAACAGCCCCTTCGGATTATCTTTTCAGATGACAAGTCCTATTACGGCAAAGTTTGTTGTAGCATGGAATAATTATTTCAATGGCTTAGGTGATGATAAGCCGGATATTTATCATGGTACAATCACTATGGGGCAGGATAATAATCTCGGGGATGTCACTTATATCGGAGAGGGTTTTTCTACGATTACTCCAAATGTCTCACCTGTAAATTTTTCATCTCATACGGGAGTTCAGGGGAATCCTCATTTGTATTATGACGGTACAGGTGAAATTAAATCTATCTGGACAGATGATGAACAGTCAAGTTATGATTTAACTGTATATGTTCTCACAAGCGGTTCATTCCCCGACGGAGGATGGACTCCGGTAACTCTTCCTGCTAAAATTAATACTGCTGCAAGTGAGTCTCAGCCTTTTTTTAACGGGACACGACTCTATCTTAATCGGGAAGTTGGAATTGTTTATCATGAGTTTACTGGAGCACATACAGCTACAGGCTACGGAAATGATGCCAGTTGGGGTAATGAGGTTGTAGTTTTGAAATCCGGTGATATTGCTCCTGGTGGAATATTTGGTGTCGGCGAGCCAACCATTGCTGTGCGTGAGGGTAAAACTTATTTATACTTTGCGTTTGTTGAAACTCGATCGGCAGGCATAGGGTATTATGATTATAATCTTGGAGCAGGTTTTGTTGAATTGCAATGAGAAGTATCCGTGTATATCTTTAAAATATATGCAGTTTTAAATGTAAAATTACCAGACATCAAATTGCAGAATAAATGTTGTTCCATTATCTCTGTTTATATTAATGTTTCCGCCAATCTGTTCAATAAGCATATTTACAAGATTGAGTCCAAATCCGGTATCCCCATCAAATTTAACATCTTCAGGTAATCCCCTGCCGTTATCATGTATTACAAGATTGGCGGTGTTTCCTTTGAGAGACATTGAGACTCTGATTAATCCTGAATCTTTTCCGTTAAATGCGTGTTTCATAATGTTTGTTAGAAGCTCGTTAACTATAATCCCAAGGGGTGCCAGAAAACTTACATTGAGTATAAAATCTTCAACGTCTGTTTCCAGTTTCACAATATCGCGATTCGGGAAGTTGCAGATTATCTCTTCGGCGAGAGTCTCAAGGTAATCTTTGACCGATAGTTCCCTGTAGTTTTCAGAACAGTAAAGTTTGTCATAAAGAACAATCATACTCTGAACGCGGTGTTCTATATCCTCAAGGAGAGACGTAAAAGATGGATCGGTTAAGTTGCAAATCTGAAGTGTAATGAGGCCTTTGATTGTATTCATGTTGTTTTTAATACGGTGATGTACTTCTTTAAGAAGAAGCTCTTTCTCTTTCAGGAGTTTTTTTATCTCTTCTTCGGCAATTTTACGGTCAGTTATGTCTTTAGCAAATCCCATAAATCTGGTTTCTGAAAGTTTTACTCCATCAATGGACCACCATCTTTTATGGCCGTTTTTATGGAGAAATTCAAATTCGCTGCTCACATGGCCTTTATCTTTCAAGGTTTTAAAAATCAGCATATCTTTTTCCAGAGATTCAGCCGACTGCAGGTCTGGCATTGACATTGAGAGAAGCTCATCCTGAGAATATCCTGTGATTGATGAAGCCGCAGGATTAACTTCAATATAATGACCTTCGTTATCTGCTACAAAAACACCATCAGGGGCATAATCTATGTAGCTCCGGAATTTGCTTTCACTCAGTTTAAGCCGTTCCTCTCTCTCAATTATATTCCTCGTGGCATGTTTGACTTTAATTCTGAGAAGAATAGTAAATAAACCGAAAAGGAAAGCTGCCAGGCCGAGAGCTGCTGCTGAATAGGTTATCCATAGCGGTACAATTTCAATAGTCCCTATGTTCCCGTGTGACCATTTCTGCCGGGATTGATTGAAGACGGATGATTCCTGATGCTTCCATTTTAGAAGATAACTGTCTAATAGTTCAAGAAGATCACCGTTCTTTCCCTTAGCAGTTGTGAAAAAAATATCAAAGGGATTGAATACAATTCCGGTAGAGCGTATGCCGTATTCTCTCTGTTTAGAGACTCCGAAAGTGCAGTTGACTACTCCTGCATCAACTTTTTTTTCTGCTATAGCTTTGAATACTTCATCAAATGAAGCAACCTCGACTGTTTCAACAGTAATATGAAATTTACCTACCATCTCTATAAAATTACGGGCATTGAAATCATTTTTCATCACTGCAACTTTTTTTAATTGCATAGCTGTAATGTTGTCTATTTCAGATTTAAGCGGAACATAAAGCTCACTCCATACAGTGAGAAGGGGTGTCCTGCAGTAATCCATGTAAAGAGCACGTTCGGGAGTATATGCAGCGCTGGTAAGAATGTCAACCTCACCGGATTTAATACGTTCTAAACCTTCACTCCATGAGCCCCAGATATATTCAAACCGGATATTTTCATTTTTCGCAATCTCAGCAAGTGAATCTACATAAAATCCTTTTACTATTCCATCGATATCCTTAAATATTCCCGGATAAAAATTGAAAGCTCCTACCCGGACAATTCTGGGCCCGGATGCATGAAGCGCGGTAATTGTAATAAAAATAAATAGAGGTAGTAAGAGGTATTTTTTCATTAATAAAATCCGTATAAAATTTCAGATAAAAGCATCGGGGATTCTGATCTGATGCAGAAGTATGTTTGATTATTTAAAAATTTCATATATTGAAATATAATCAGGTTAGCACTAAATTGCAACAAAAATATTATATACACTCCGGTCGGATAGTCAGGAGAAGCATTCATCTGAAAAACAGAGTAGTTATTGATAATTGAATATATTGTAAAACTTGCAGGAATAGATCATGCTGCTCCCGGTTCAGATTTTGATGGAGGTGTTACAACACCGGTAGATTCATCAGGGATTATATATATTACAGATGCATTGATTAAACGCGGATTTATTGAATCCGACATCAGAAAAGTTATGGGTGAGAATACAATTAGGGTTATAAGAGAAATTTTGCCTTAAATGCAGCCGGATTTAAACGAATAGATACGGCCTTCCGGATGGATGGCCGTATGATAGTGTTCTATTTTATCCCTTTCTTCGAGAAAAATTCCGTATATTCCTTGTCACTTACCATTATATGATTTACGAGCCACTCTTTCAGAAATGCGATTAGGCTTAAAGAAATTGATGTTTTCCCGGCTTTTGCCTGATCGCTGAAATCCTGAACTTTTGCCACCAGCGCATCGTGCTCTTTTTTGTGCTGTTTATACGCCGGATATGCATATTGAAGCATTATTCCCTCTTCGCGGCCGAAATGAAATATAGTATATTTCACAAGTTCATTAAGAATCGGGGCCAGCACAGCTTGCTGAGATCCTACAGTTATGCTGTCGTGAAGTCTGTTGGCAATAGATATAAGTTCTTTATGATCATCATCGAAAAGTTTAATTCCAACGCTTAATGAATCTTCCCAGTTTATGAATGCCATATATATTCTCCTGCATGTTTATATTTTAAGAATAATAAATCCCGGCTGTTTTGTCAATAAATTATGATGATCAGTTTTAACTCATGATGAGGTAGTGGTTTATTTTTGGGGGCACAGCACGAAGCATATGCACCCCCAAAATAATTTGCTACCTCATCATGAAATATTAATCCGGCACTGAGCCTGAGATTCCGGATTTTCTGAGAATCTTAATCTATTACAGAAAATATTAAAAAAAATAAAAAATATTTGACAATTTTTACTATGTTTCTATATATAGAAACATAGACGAATAAATGTTTACCGGAGATACATAATGAAACACATACAGATTTCTAACTGCGGATGGCGTCTCATTACTATATAATTCCTTTTCATGACAGATAACGTCAGAGAGAGGAATTCCCGCTTTCTGGCAGAACTATAGATTTAAGCTGCGGAAGCAAACCGCGGCTTTTTTATTTTAAGGAGAATTAACATGAACTATTATAAACCGGGCATAGAAGCTCTTGCAGCAGATTATAACAGAATACCGCTTTTTCGTGAGCTTAATATAAGCTCTTTTGATTTTCTTTCACTCCTCAAAGCAATGAGAGATGACGAACACTTCATCTTTCTTGAAAGTGCCGGCAAGACGAAGACTAAGGGGCGATTTTCATATCTCTGCTTTAATCCTTCAGTTGTGATAACAGCTTACAGTAATTATATTATACAGCAGAAGAACGGTATTTCTGAACGGATTGAAAAATCTGTTTTTGAATTCCTCGATGAAGAGCTGAAAAGATATAATTCCCCCGATACTGATCAGTTCGGAGATTTTAACGGAGGTTACGCGGGATATATCGGATACGAGGCTATAAACAAAACAGGAGTTCTCCGCAAAGCAGTGAAATTTGATGACAGTCATCCAATGGCGGAACTTATTCTTGTAGATGAATTTATTGTATACGATAATTACACCGAAAAATTTTATGTATCCGCATCGATCTATACTTCAGAGGGTGAAATACATCAGCTTGTTCTGAAGACAAATGAGAGACTGGCAGAGCTTGAATCATATATCCTGAAAATTATTACGGGAGAGAAAATAAGCTATCTTCCATCAAGACCTGCTGATGTTGCAATGGAATATATGGAGAGCGATTCAGATTTTATCCGTAAGATAAAAGATGTAAAGGAACTGATTAGCGGCGGAGAAATCATACAGGCTGTATTAAGCAGAAGGATGGAGGTTAAGGATAAAATTACTCCATATAACTTCTATCTGAAAATCCGCAGTGTAAATCCGTCGCCGTACATGTACATGCTGAAAATGGGTAAACGCTATATAACCGGGTGCTCCCCGGAGACTCATCTTAAGATTAGAAAAAATATGATGTATCTTAAACCGATTGCCGGAACTGCACCGATTCCTGCATCTGCAAAAGAGAAGAGAAGTGTACGGAAGGAACTTCTTCTCGATAGAAAAGAGATGGCTGAACATCTGATGCTTGTAGATCTTGCCCGCAACGATCTCAGCAGAATTGCAGAGAGGGGGAGTGTGTCTGTTTCAAAATTTATGAAGGTTGAAGATTATTCGCATGTTATGCATATAGTATCAGATGTAAAGGGTACTATGAAAAGCGGATCATCAATCGTGGATGCATTCCGGTACAGTTTCCCGGCAGGTACAGTTACCGGTGCTCCAAAGGTTCGCGCCGTGGAGATTATCAACGAGATGGAGGTTCTTCCGCGTGAGGCGTATGCCGGGGCTGTGGGATACTTCGGATTTAATAAAACAAGTGATACATGTATTACAATCCGGAGCGCGTTTTTTGATGAGGATGGAGTCCATCTCCAGGCTGGAGCCGGTATTGTATACGACAGCGTCCCGGAGAAGGAATCTGCCGAGATAGACAACAAGCTCAGAGCATTGACGGTGAGCATGGGGTATGCTGTGTAAAAGTTCGGGTATAGTTAACAGTTTATAATCCGTGATAGCCCCCCAAACCCCCCGGAGGTGGGCTTAAAATTAGTTGAGATTATTATTGTTTAAAAACTCTTATAACGCGGTATGATGTACCGGGAACCGGGGAGGATGAAATTTTAAAGGGGAATTTTATGATACTGATGATAGATAATTACGATTCGTTTTCATACAACATTGTTCACTGCTTCGAATCTATGGGATATGATGTTGAAGTTTTAATGAATGATTGTGACATAGACTCGATAGATTTTAAAAAATATACCTCAATTGTAATATCTCCCGGTCCGTCAAACCCTGACAATGCAGGGATAACACTTGATGTGATAAGAAAAAATCCCGGTCTCCCGCTGCTTGGTATCTGTCTGGGAATGCAGGCTATTGTGCAGGAGTACGGCGGACGGATCGTCAGGGCTCCCGGAATTGTCCACGGGAAACAGGATGTGATAAGCCATACCGGTGAAAATATTTTCCGTGACCTGCCGCAGAGATTTAAAGCTGTTCGATATCACTCCCTCTGCGCGGAAAAAGAGACCTTTCCCGAATCGCTTGAGATTGAGGCATATTCTTCAGATGGAGTTATACAGGGAGTCCGTCACAGATCTCTCCCTGTGTTCGGAATACAGTTTCATCCTGAATCTTATATGACAGAACATGGAATAAAACTATTAAGGAATTTCATAGAAGCTGTAGCCTGATGGAGTGCGCTGGAATTCAAATCAGATGTTTTTACATTATAAAATTCCAGTGTTGTCATCAATAAAATGTCTGAACCGCGGATTAAACGGATTTAAGGGATTACCCGGATTTTCAATTACGTAATCACAGCCCTTCATTTAAATCACCGTGAATCTGCGGTTCAGACAACTGCACAATCTATTCTCTTCATCTTCCTGTCTCCGGTTTCCTTCAATAATGATCTTTTCGGCTGCCTGTCTTTGAACTCCGTATAGGCGCAACTTGCTTATTTTGTTGTTGATTTTTTAAACATGATAATTATTTTATTGTTTGAGATTAATTGCATCATTAATTATATCTCATCCGGCTCTGTCAGATTCAGTTTATCTGCCTGATGTCCGTGAGAAGTGGAATAAAATATTTTAAGGAGAAATTTAATGGCCAGATTAAAAATCGTTTTTATGATTTTTATACTTTTAATTGTTTCAAATTCTTTTTCACAAAATAAACCGGCAGCAGAAGTTGATGAGTCCGGTGCTGCAACTGTTAATACAGACGCTGCACAGGGTGCGGCTGTAGATTACATGATTGGCGGAATTTTCGGTGCTGTAACAATTGACGGGCAGAACTATCAGCAGATAGGACTAAGACCTGAATTAAAACTCTGGAAATTCGGAGTTGGGCTTGATATCAATGTTCTTCTTGATGAGGATGGGAAAGTCAGACAGGAGGATTGGGATGAAAAGAAAGACTATATTGATAAAATATACTATGTGAGTTTCGGAAATAAAGGTGAACTTTTTTATTTTAAGTTCGGCGGACTTCAGTCTACAACTCTCGGATATGGAACGATGATAAACGGATATACAAATATGCTGGAATATCCTACTTATAAAAGACAGGGACTTGAACTATCCATAGACACAACTTATGCCGGTATGGAGATGATTGTAAACAACGTTAAAGAACTTTCCGGAGATAATAAGGGAGTCATGGGGGGTGGCAGAATTTACATTAAGCCTTTCAGCAGACTGCAGATAGGCGGTTCAGTAGCCGGTGACATGAATGAGTACAAGGGACTTCGTGATACAGATGGTGATGGATTTCCCGATGAAGTTGATATGTATCCGGAAGATGATAACTATGCAACGGAGATAGATTATTATGCGGGCAAACTTGACGTTGCTGATACCTCTCAGATTATTGTAGATCTTGTTGATGCAGGTTTAATTTCTCCGATAAAATCAACCGATTTAGTTGATTTTTCAGATGAGAGATCACGAAGCGGTTTCTGGGCGGTTGATGCAGGTTTGAAAGTCATCGATATGGAATATTTCAATGTAGATATTTATTCACAGTTTTCAAAATCTCTCAATACTGATGGATGGGGTTATACTGCTCCGGGTATGCGGATAAAAATCGGTACTTTTCTTGAGATATACGCTGATTACAGACAGCAGTCTGATGAGTTTATCTTCGGTTACTACAATGATACATATGATCTTGAAAGAGCAAAATATGTAGAAGATAGTACAGGAAAGCTTGTTGTCACTACTAAAAAAGATAAGCTGAAAGAAGCTATAGCTGCAAGAGGATATATGGGCGGGGCTAAGCTGAATTTCTTCAATTTGATAACAGGAACAGCAGAGTATCAGGATATGAGATGGGGAAAGGAAGAGGACATTCTTGATAAATCCCTTAAAGGTGAACTATCTCTTAATAAGGATATAATTCCTCTTATCTCTAAGGCGAAAGTCTACTACGTGCAGAATAATGTTGCCGATTTACAGTGGAAAACAGAGAGTACCGTTATGGGCGGAGTAGTCGGGCTTGGAGTTGCAGAGGGTGTATCTGTTGATTTTACTTATCTTATAACATATGAAGATAAAAACGGTGACGGAGAGATCGATGGTGAAGAAGAAGAGATTAGAAATGTAAGTGTGTCTACTACTTCACAGTTCTAAAAACTAATAATCTGAAATGCATTTTAATAAAAAGAAGAGCCCGTATTGATTACGGGCTCTTCCTGCTTTAACTGATTATTAAAAATTAAAACTTAATTTTTCCTGAAATGGTTTCAGCTATACTGTACGCGTGATCTCCGATCTTTTCAAAACATGATACCATATCAATGAAGATAATCCCCTGATCAACATTGCAGTCGTTGGCATTAAGCCTTTTAATATGCTGGTTTCTCAGTTCACGTTTTAGTTCATCAACCCTATTCTCAATTACTTCAGCCTGCAGCATGATGTCTGTGTGGTTTGAAACAATATGTTCAGATATAAGGTCAAGAAATTCTTTAACCTTATCAGCAGTCTCAATTATTTCTTTTTTACCCTCTTCTGAAAATTTAAGTTTAAAGTCGTACTTTCTTCGAATAAGCTTCATTATTGATTCACATTCATCACCGATGCTTTCAAGATCACTCACTTTGTGAAGCATGGAGTTTAGTTCGTTACTCTGATCTTTTGAAAGATGATCTCTGGAAACTTTAACAAGAAAAGTTGATATCTCTCTCTCAAGGAGGTCTATCTGATTTTCGAGAGTCTGAATTTCTTCTATTGTTTTGCCGAGTTTTTTGTCGGGATTCTTTATTACTTCTACTACAAGATTGTACATAGTATTTACAAAATCTTTCATCCGCTCAAGCTCAAGCCTTGCCTGGTTGAGATTTATTGAAGGTATTGCCACAATATTTGTTGTAATATACATAAGATGGGCTTCTGTTTTTTTCTCTTCACCCGGAACCATCCATGTGGCAAGCATAGCCAGTTGTTTGACGAACGGCAGGAATACTATTGTGTTTATGAGATTAAAACCTGTATGAAAAGCAGCCATGTGCGTTGCAATTGCAGCTGATCTCACCGCCAGATCCGGTGAAAATGGATCACCCGGAATAAGCCAGTCTATAGCCGGCACAAAGAAGGATTTGAAAATAACCAGTATCCACATTACACCCAGAAAATTAAACAGGAAGTGGACCCTTGCAGTTCGTCTTGCATTTATCGGGGAGCCAATAGCTGCAATATTGGCAGTTATTGTTGTTCCGATATTTTCTCCCAGAATAAGTGCCGCTGCTGTATAAAAGTCTATAAATCCGTTAAATGCCAGAGTCATAGTCATTGCCATTGTGGCGCTCGATGACTGAATTACCATTGTTATTACTGTACCGATTATAACAACGAGTAAGGTTGACCATATACCGGTGGCCTTGTATGTTGCCATGAACGAGGTAATCAGCTCTGATCCTCTTAAATCTTTCACTGAATCGCTCATGATGCCTAAACCAAGGAAGAGCATACCGAAGCCGAGCATAAAATCTCCCCAGCTCTTTACTTTATCGTTGTCTACAAAACGGATAAAAAATCCAAGAGCAATTGCAGGGAGAGCGAGCATGTTGATTTTAAACTTAAATCCCACGATCGCTACAATCCACCCGGTAACAGATGTTCCGATATTGGCACCGAATACTATTCCTGTTGCCTGTGTAAGCCCGATTAGTCCTGCGCTGACAAAACTTACCAGCATTACGGTGGTCGCGCTTGACGATTGTATAACTGCAGTTATTCCGAATCCGGTTAATACACCCTTAAATCTGTTGTTAGTCGCTTTCCATAGAATGTTTTTTAATCCTTCACCTGTGGCAGACTGAAGTCCTTCACTCATGATTTTCATACCGTAAAGGAATAGTCCTAATCCGCCAAGAACTGAAAAAGTGATGTTCATCATTATAGGTTAAATCTCCTTATTTATGTTTTAACGATAATTAAACAGTGTTGATTGCTTAACAGATATTTTAGTGTAAAAATTGAAGGTTATCTATCTCTGCCCGCATCGGCGGCATGGATAATAACGCTTTCGTTATTACAAAAAAAGTTCAGGAATTATTCCTGATATTTAAAACAAATTTGTTATTATTGAAGCAAAAAACTTTAAACCAGTAATATATTGTTCATTTTATTTTAGTATAAAGATTTTGTAAAGATTTTTCAATATCTTAAATTTTTTACGTATCATTATAAAGATTTTGTGTGGAAATAATGTGGTTATACTTATATTTTGCTCTTTAATATGGTAAAATTGCTCTTTGTCGAGTCAATCGCCCGGTGGAGATAGGATATTATCGGTTTATGAGAAATTACTGTTTTTTATCAGTATCTTCAAAAAAATGTTTGTGTTCAGAAGTGGTAAACCTGAATGTAATTTTAATAGCAGTATTCAGCAGAGGGAAACGTGCAGCTGCGCGACCCCGTTTACGGGGAGTGAGGAAAGTCCGGACATCAAAGGGCAGGATGCCGGGTAATACCCGGGCGCCGTGAGGCGATGGAAAGTGCAACAGAAAATATTCCGCCGGCTCAACCCCTGAATCTCCCTCTCCATTTATGGAGGGGGGGCAGGGAGGTTAGACGGTAAGGGTGAAATGGCGAGGTAAGAGCTCACCGCATTCTTTGTGAGAAGAATGGCAGTGTAAACCCCATCTGATGCAAAGCCAAGTAGTCAGCCGCTTGAGGGCTGCCCGCTCCAGGCTGAGGGTAGGCTGCAAAGATGCGTATGGCAACATGCGCGCAAGATAAATAGCTGCTTAAACAGAATCCGGCTTATGTTTCCCTCTGCTGAACATTGTTATTATTGAGTGCCCGCCGCTTCGCGCCGGGCAGGAATGGTGGATCACGGGCGCTGTCCCGTGATCCACCATTCCTCGCCTATGCACAGTATTGGCGTCTTTGAAAAAATTGCTGCCTTCAATGGCAGTGAGTTGAATTATGAAAAGTGTTGATTTTTAACAGACTTTTGATTAAAGTTTAAATGAATGATTATATAACCCCGCCGCCTTCGGCGGCGGGGTTATCAGAGTTCTTTTTAAATATTAAACAGTTCCGGGTGAATGAAATGGATAGACAGCGAAAGATTATGGTGGCAATTCTCGCAATGCTTGCACTGATTGCAGTTGTTGCTATTGTTGATGTAGGGCTTAAAATTGAAAAGAAGAGCAAGTCCGAGATAACTCTTCCAATTCCGGAATTCGGTCCCGGTGTAGGAATCATCCGTATCGAAGGTGCCATTGAAATGTCAGGTCCATCAGGTCCATTTGCCAATCCTTCCGGTGCTGAAGCGGTAATTAAGCGTCTTGGCGAGATCGAAAAGGACAGCAGTATAAAGGCTGTTGTCATCAGAATAAATTCTCCCGGCGGGACAGTTGCTGCAACTCAGGAGATTTACGAGAAGATATGGAAACTTCGGAAAAAGAATATTATCCTTGTCGCTTCAATGGGTGATGTAGCCGCTTCGGGGGGATACTACATTGCGTCGGCCTGTAATTATATAGTGGCTAATTACGGAACTATTACAGGTTCAATCGGAGTTATTACCTTTTCGCCGAATCTTAAGCGACTTTTTGAAAAATTCGGAATTCAGATGAACGTAATAAAAAGCGGGAAGTATAAAGATATTCTTGCAACACATCGAGACATGACTCCCGAAGAGAGAAGTCTTCTTCAGGAGATGATTGATCTCTCTTATAATAAGTTTATAAAGGATATAGCTCTTGGAAGAAACATGAACCAGGAGGACATTCGTCCAGTTGCTGACGGACGTGTAATGAACGGGGAGACCGCTCTAAAAAATAAACTGATAGATCAGCTCGGTACATTTGAAGATGCAATACTCAAAGCGAAAGAGCTTTCCGGGCTCGATGCTGATGCTCCCGTTTACGAAAAGGATGATTCAACATTTCAGGAGATTTTCGGATCTATAAAAAATGTTTTCAGCGGTAAAACCGGTGTGGGGAGCGAGCTTCTTTATAATCCGTATAAAATTGAATACAGGTATATGCAATGATACTTGAAACTTTTAAATCATTAAGATGGGTAGATTTTTTTCTCTATGCATTGACTGATCCCCGCGAGCTCTATCGAAGAATTAAACAGAAAGATCCCGATCCTTTTGCGTTGAGTTTTATCGTTCCATTAATTTCAGCTCTGTTTGATATACTGATACTCTCTCTTATGGGGCGTGAATCGGAATTTTTTTATTATAAGATCAGTTACGGCTGGATTCTTGTTTTTATTTATGGAATATTCAAGATAGCGGTATATTCATCTCTTGTTGATGTAACGGCTCAATTTTTCGGATATAGAGGTAATATTCGCGAGATTATAACATTAGTAAATTTTTCTCTTTTCCCCGGTGTGCTGTTTCTTCCTGTCTGTTATCTTTTCTCGGTAATAAAATTTTGCGCCCGGTTTTTTCTATGTGTTCTTTTCAATTGTTTTTTTTGTATGGTATGTCATGATTTTTGTTCAGGGAATTTCAGAGATGCATTCTATAGATTTCGGGAAGTCATTTGTTATATTTATACTACCGGCACTTTTTATCGGTACAATATTTTTTCTTATAACGGTTCTGCTTGTAATTACAGGTTTCGGATTTATAACTGCATAAAAAGGGAGTTGTTCATAAACCTGCGCCAATCTGTCTCCGAAGCACCTCCGGCGCGTTAGAGGTAGATTTTATTATAACTTCCTGAGCAAATATAAAAAAAGCTGCCTGTTTAACCGGGCAGCTTCTATATCTTTCAAAGTATTTCTCAGAAGTATTATTTTGCTGCTTTAGCGATTCCTGCAAACCAGAGAGCTGTTCCGCCGTCCCCTTCAAACTTAAGTGAACCGTTCTGAATAGCTTCCATATTTTTTGCAGCATCTCCTGAAGAAAGAACCGCAAATCCTGTCGCTGCGTCTTTCCATACAAGTGCAACTGTCGGATCAGTAGCGATACCTTTTTTTGAAATAACTTCGCCATCTTTAAAAGTGTAGAATCTTCCCTTTGAATTGTCAGCTGTTTTGATCTGTACTGTGCAGTTTTTTTCAGCGACTTTTTTCTTGAAATCAGGATCGTTTTTAGCTCTCCCTTTAAGTTTCCGGCCTAGAATAAAAAGTAATAATGTAAACTTCATAAAACTTCCCCCTGTTATTTTTTTTAAATAAAAGCGTGTTAACGCCTTTGGTTGCTGTTAAACAAGTCTCTCCAGCGCTTCTCTGATTCTCTTCAGTCCCTCTTTCAGATTTTCATCTGAAGTTGCAAAGGACATCCGGAAATATCTGTCATTTCCAAAAGCGATACCCGGAACTACGGCAGTCTTTGCCTCTTCCATAAGGTAAGCGCACAGGGATGATGATTTATACTGGTCTTTATATTTTTCAGAAACTTTGTTCCATCCTTTTAAGTCGTAAACACCTGATACACCCGGGAATGCATAAAAAGCACCCTCGGGATTGTAGCATGTAACTCCCGGCATGGAGTTAAGTTCTTTTACGACAAAATTTCTTCTTCGTTCGAAGGCGACCATCATCTCTGCAAGAACACTCTGGTCACCGGTTAAAGCTTCAATTGCTGCCCACTGGGATATGGTTGTAGGGTTAGAGGTTGACTGTCCCTGGAGAATGTCAATCTTTGCAATCAGTTCCTGGTCACCAGCCATATATCCGATTCTCCATCCGGTCATGGCATATGTCTTTGAGCATCCGTTAAGGACAACAGTTCTTTTTTTCATTGCATCAGAAACATTGGCAATGTTTGAAAATTTAAAACCTTCAAAAAGTATAGTTTCATAAATATCATCTGATATGGGGATTATATCGGTTTTCTCAATCACATCAGCAAGAGCTTTCAGTTCATCAAAAGAGTAGGCGGCTCCAGTCGGATTTGACGGAGAGTTTATTACAACTGCCCTTGTTTTTGATGTTATGCTTGCCTCAAGTTGAGCTGGTGTGATCTTAAATCCGGCTTCTGCTTCGGTATTGATAATTACAGGTTTTCCCCCTGCAAGAAGAACCATGTCCGGGTAGGATACCCAGTATGGTGCAGGGATTATTACTTCATCTCCGTCGTTCAGCAGTACCTGCATAAGGTTATAGAATGAGTGTTTCCCGCCGCAGTTGACTATAACTTCTGAAGGTTTATATTCCAGATTGTTGTCTCTTTTAAATTTTGTAACGATTGCATTTCGTAGTTCAGGAAGTCCGCCTGATGGTGTATATCTTGTTTTACCGGTTTCGATTGCTTTTATTCCGGCTTCTCTTATGTTCTTCGGAGTGTCAAAATCGGGTTCGCCCGCTCCAAATCCTATGATATCAACTCCCTGAGATTTAAGAAGATTTGCCATAGATGTTACAGCTATGGTTGGTGATGGTTTGACTTTAAGAATCCTGTCAGAAAATTTCATGATTTTCCTCTTATATTTGTGGTAAGATGTTTTAAATTCAGCCGGGAGATACCGGAAATTACAGACTGATAAAAATATAAATTTTTTCATACTGTCAAGTTTTTTATTAGACATGAATTTTTTTCTTAGGCAACTGCTCAAAAACCCGCAGTTTTTATATCCGCCGCGCCAAGGGCGCGGCGGATATAAAAACCATCGGTTTTTGAGCATTCACTGATCCCGCCGCCCATGGCGGCGGGGAAATAATGCTACCAGTTTATGAGTATATACTTATATTTATGAATTTAAAACTTATTTTTAATTGAAATATATCATCGAGTAATATATAAATGGCAAGACATGAGTCAATAGTTAACCGCTAATTAGTGATAAAAAAATGTGTAAGAGAGTAATATGAAAGTAAAACTATGGGGAGTCAGGGGGTCATATCCGACACCTTTGAGTACTGAAACTATAGAAGAGAAGATCGTTAAAGCTCTTACAATTGCCCGTCCCGGCGATATATCTTCGGAAGAATCTGTTCGTTCATTTGTTAATAGCCTGCCGCTGTCAATCCGGGGAACATATGGCGGGAATACCTCATGCATTGAGGTTAAGACTTCAACTGGTGAACTTATAATACTGGACTGCGGTTCCGGTCTTGTAGGGCTGGGGAGAGAGATGATGGCCGGAGATTTTGGAAAAGGGAGAGGGGCGGCGAGTATCTTTATCACGCATACCCACTGGGACCATATTCATGGCATTCCATTCTTTACACCTGTATATATAAAGGGGAACAGATTTAATTTTTACTCAGCGTTTCCGGATTTAAAAGAGAGAATCGATTATCAGCAGGCTGATACTCATTTTCCTATTACATTTGATAATATGCAGGCATCCAAGAGGTTTTTTACTGTAAAACAGGATGAGAATTTTTTTATAAATGATGTAAAGATATATACCAAGAGTATGCCTCATCCCGGTGGTGCATATGGTGTGCGGATTGAAGATGGAGATAAAGTTTTTGTTTATACCAGCGACTGTGAATTCGGAATACATGAAATGGATGATATTCACACCTATGACGATTTTTTTAAAGACGCAGATGTGCTGCTCTTTGATGCGCAGTACACTTTCCATGAATCCTTAATAGATAAAATTTCATGGGGACATTCATCTGCGTCAATCGCTATTGATATTGCAGCTAAGTATAATGTAAAGAATCTGGTTCTGTTTCATCATGATCCGAATTATAATGATGAAAAACTGAACAGCGTAATCTCAAACGCGAAATCATATATGAATGTAAATAAAAAAGCAGGCGGGATTCTTCAGCTCGATCTCGCTTACGAGGGTATGGAGTTTAACCTCTGATCAGTCTAGCCTCTCCATCCTTTCTATTGCAGTAGTTTTACCGACTACTATGAGAATATTCCCCTCTCTGATTACTTCATCGGCAGGGGTGCTATTATAGTCTTCTGTTCTCCGTCATCCTCTGTATGCTTTATTCCAAGGATCTGACATCTGTATCTCGCACCGATATTCAGTTCCCGGAGATTCTTGTTAAGGAAGCTTGCAGGGGGAACAATCTCCATAATAGAATACTCATCAGATAGCGGCAGATAATCCAGGGCATTTTTCATCGATATGGTTTTTCCAATTCTGATAGCCATCTCTTTTTCCGGGAATATTACAACATCAACGCCGAGTTTTTTCAGAATTTTTTCATGATCATCGGAGATTGCCCGTGCAATAATCTTTTTCGCATTGAGCTCTTTCAGGTAGAGTGAGATGAGTATGCTCGAAACCATTTCCTGACCTATACTCAATATGACTCCGTCGTATTCTGAAACTCCAATTGAATCAAGGATAACCTTGCTTGCCGGATTCCCGACAATAGCATGTGTAAGAAATCCCTTAGCTTTATCAACTGTATCTTTGTCTATGTCAACACCTAAAACCTCGCAGTTGTTTTCAACAAGGCTTCTTGCTATGTTCATTCCGAAATTCCCTAATCCGATAACGGCAAATTTTTTCATGAGTATTATCCTATCATTATGTTTTCATCCGCTACTTCGTAGTCAGCGGTTTTGATATTTTCTGTGATTGCGGTAATCAGCGCAAATGGCCCGACTCTCCCTACGAACATTATAATTGCCAGTAGAATTTTTCCATCTGAAGTAAACTTTGCCGTAATACCCGTTGATAAACCGACTGTTGCGAATGCGGAAATAACTTCAAACACTACCTGCAGGAAAGAGTTGTTCGAGTCGAATGAATGAAACGAAAGGAGTACAATAGCTGATGTATAAATAAAAACAAAAGCAAGAACAAATAGCGTCATACTTCTATTGAGAGCGTCTTCGTTGATTGATCTGTTCCAGAATACAACCTGTTTTTTACCCCTGATTTTTGAAATCAGCAGTCCGCTTATAACCGCGAATGTTGTTGTTTTAATACCGCCTGCTATTGATCCGGGAGAACCTCCGATAAACATGAGTGTCATCATAATACCCAGAGTACTCTCGCGCAGCAGACCTATGTCTACTGAGTTAAATCCGGCTGTCCTGCATGTAATCGACTGCATGATTGAAGTGAGTAACTTTGTTTTTAAAGGCATATCCTTCATAATATAATTCCATTCGAGAATACAGAAGAAGGCTGCACCTCCGGCAATAAGAATTCCGGTAACAAAGAGAACAATTTTTGTATGAAGTGAAAACTGTCTGAAGAATCTTTTTTTTCTGCTGAATTTAATACCGGTCAGTTCGGTAAGAACAAGAAATCCGATCCCGCCAAGAACTATAGCCATGGAGATTGCCAGAATAACAACAGTATTATCCTGATAAGAGATAAGACTGTCACTGAATGTTGAAAAACCTGCATTACAGAATGCGGAGATAGAATGGAAGACCGATGCCCAGAGAGCTTCCGTAAGAGTCATTTTTTTTATAAATTCGGTGAAGAGAATTGCCGCAATGACAAACTCTATTGTGAATGTATATATTATTATTTTTTTTAATATTTCGACAGGAGGGACAACAGATACTTCATTATATATCGAGCCCATTGTAAAGCGCCACTTCAGAGACATATCTCCGCTGAACATGGCAAAGACTCCAATCGAGAACGTCATAATACCGAAGCCGCCAAGCTGGATTAGGCACATTATAATAAATTGTCCTGTGAATGTGAACTCTTTGGCCGTATCAATAACAATAAGTCCTGTTACGCACACAGCCGATGTAGATGTGAAAAGTGCATCTACAAAAGTAATGCCATTTGTAGTGGAAAAGGGGAGTTTTAACAGGAATGCTCCGCCGAAAATGAGAATAAGGAAGCTCGTGACAAGCTGTCTTATCGGGGAATCCTGCTTACTGTTGTTTTTTCTTCTTTTTTTAAATTTCATATATGCTTTCTAACTGCACCCGAGATGCATTTAAGCCGGTCTATGACATGAATAATTCAGGATATTGTTTGTCAAATAAATAAATGACTCGTTTTTATATTACATCGGGAGTTTTGAATCTCTGGGATAATGGAGTATCATATCGTAAAGCACTTCAGCAAGAGATTTCATATGTTTGATACGGCTTTCCGGATTGCTCCCCGGAAGTTTGTTGTATGATACTGAAATTCCAATTAACGAAGCATATATATATCTTGAAAGCGGTCTTGGATTGTCAGTGAATTTCATAAGTTTAAAAATACGGTCGACTCTTACAAGTGTCTGATTCATTACATCTACCAGAGATTTGCTCGATTCAAGATTAAGATTTCCCTGGGACATTAGAATTGTCATCATCCTGAAGTATGTATCGTTTTCTGCAATAAAATCGATATATATATCAAGTACCCGTTTTAAACTCTCCTCCGGCTTGTTCTCATCAAAAAATTTGTCAAGGGTTTCGTTGAATTCGCTCTGTGTTCTAACCGCAGCTGCTATAAGAATAGCTTCCTGATTGGAAAAAAATCTATATATAGATGAAGTTGCCATACCTGCTTCATCGGCTATCTCTCTCATAGTTGCTTTGTCGACAGGTTTAGTCGCAAAAACTCTCTCCGCTGCATCAATAATGAGATTTTTACGTGCTTCTCTCTCATTGCTTTTAAGAGTTTTTAATGTTACTTTTTCGCTCATTCGACAGTACCTCTCCAATTACAGATAAATATTAAAATTATTCACTAATTATTTCTTAACTTTTCTAAATGGCTGTCCCAAAAACTCCGTTTTCGGGACAACAGGAAACCCTGCTGGGCTTATAAAGGGGCTACCGCCCGAGCGAACACGATGTTCGCCTGCCAGCACCGACAGGAAGTCGGAAAAAAGCTGGCCTTTGGCCCTGTAAATATTGAGTTAATAGAACTACCCTAAAGTAAAAAAAAATCTATTATTTCCGACGCCGAAGTCGGCGAGGTTATATAATTTTTGTTTTTTGCACTGAAATTTAGTATCAACTCATTTTGAAACGGGAAAAAAAATCTCAATCATTATTTTAATAAGGTCTATACTCCTGAAATGACTGAATTTAGTAAGGATATAATGTTCTAAATAATATATAAATCAAGTAAAAAAGATGATTTTTGTTATCTAAATGAGAATAGTATTCTTTTTTTTAATAAAGGTTCGCATTTAAGTTGGAATTTGTTCGTGTTGTGATTAGTTTAATTTTACTTTAGATGTACAAATGGAAATTACTGTCAGTATTATTTACTTCTTTTCGGGACTGGCTTCAAGCTAAAAGTGTATTTATAGTTTCAATGAGAATCTTCATATCATAAGGTTTATTTATTATTGCCGAGGGGGAGGTGTCGTTAGCCTGATTCATGATTCCGGTATCGTTCAGCGCTGTTAAGAATATAAACGGGATGCTTAAATGATTAAGAATTTCTTCAATTGCATCGACTCCGGTAATTCTGCCTTTCAGCAGAATATCGGAAATTATAAGGTCCGGACGGTGATCTATAGCCGCAGTTATAGCGTCTTCACCTCTGGAAATAACATCCAGTACGCGATACCCGCTATTCTCAATTGATGATTTAAGCAGCATGCCGTGAATCATCTCGTCTTCAATTATGAGGACACTTTTTCTATCCATTAAACGCTTCTATGTATATATATTGTTAAGCAGGGTAAACTGTATTATAGTAGTAGTGGATTTATAAATATAAATCGGGTCAACAATTTTTCAGAGATGTCATTTTTTTAAAAGATTTTCGGGAGAGATGAATATGACTGCAGACAATTTTTTCGGGTTTATAAAACTACGTGATTATGAAAATAAATCGCTTCCAATGGATGCAGCCGTTCATATCGGGTTAAGATTTACAGGATTACTCATAAAATCCGGGAATTGCATTTTGTTAAGCTTTTAACTTGACTTTGATCTAAATCAGATTTAATATAAAGTAACAGGGGGTCTTTCATATGACCATGAACAGGTTTATTGTTATATTTCCGGCAGTTTTAATTTCATTCTTCATACTATCGTGCAATCCTGTCTATGAAGATATAAGCGAACAATCGTGGGACTCAAATCATAATTCAAAACCATTTCAGAGTGAATTCTTTCATGGTGCCGATTACCGTTTTCCGGTTAATTCATGCAATGAAGTGCAGTGTCACTCCGGTGATCTTACCGGAGGAAATTCCGGGGGACCTTCCTGTTACTCCTGTCACGATGATCAGTGGACAGTTTTCAGTGTAAGCCATACCCGTAAGATCAGCGGTTATTACCATAGGTCGGATGTTGATGAGTATCCTGCGGACAGAAATAGTAATGTCAACTGGTTCAGTTCATGCGGTACCGCGGCATGTCATGGAGCAACACTTGATGGAAATCAGGGAGCACCTTCTGCTGATTTTGCGTACAGATATTCATGCAAATCATGCCACGCTGAATTTTCCGGAATAATTCCACCTCCCGGTCATAGCAAGAGTAAGGATTCAAAGTGGCATCATTTCAGGTATGAGAGTGCTGATGAGGATGGCGGAAGCGGTAATGTTACATACTGCAGCGGATCGGCATGTCATGGTTCCGATGGTAAGTCTTCTGTAAGTGCATCGGGATTATTCGGCAGGAGTCCTGCATGTAGCGAATGTCATTAACATTTGAAGGAATTTATGAATTTAAAAAATAGCGTATTGATATTTATATCCGCCTGCACCATCGCATTTACTGTGACAATGTGTAAATCATGGGGAGTTGAAGAGAAGCATTCCTATGGTGATGAATGTAAGCATTGTCATGGCGATCAGCTGCAGGGTAATCAGAATGTTAAGGAAAAATGCGGAGAGTGCCACGATAAGCTGACAATGAAGCCTGAAGAGATGAAAGTTCAGGAGAGAATTGATGCTGTTGTTAACGGTGCGCATCCTCATAAAACTGACAATATGTTCAAGAGTACACCTTCATGTTTCTACTGTCACAGACGGACAGATTTCTGATAAAGGTAAAGATTATGAAAAGAATATTTTTCCTCGCACTCCTCGTGACTATATCTATTAACTCTCCGGTATTTTCCTCAGGAGTTGTACCGTATGTTTTTAATCTCCCTACATGTCAGACTGCAGGTTCCGGAATGTTTAACGTTGATGTGGGGCATAGATATTTTGATGTTAACAGGCATACTACCAATGTAAACGTGGCATTGACATACGGAATTTTTGATCCTCTGGATATTACAGCAGCATATTCTTTTAAAAACAAAGATGCTCTCGGGGCAATGAAGTTAAATATATTCAATGATTATTCAGATTCGGACTGGATAGCTTTGTCGTTATTTGGCGGAGCTGGATACAAAGATACAAACCAGGTTAATAATAGTTTTTCCATCTCGGCAGCGGATGATACTGATGTCGAATCGGTAACAACTCTTGAGTCAAATGACCGAACCTCGTATTTCGGGCAGATGATTATACAGAAGCATATGTTCAGCAACAGGTTCAGTCTTGGACTGGTGCCTTCATACGCATACAATACCAACTTCTATCAGATTAAAACAGAGTCGGATTACAGCGCGGGCCTGGGTATTATGACTGAAATATATTTAACCGACAGTCTTTCAATTTGCGGTGAAGTTGTGATGAACCTCGGAGGATTTGCTTTTAAGTATATGAATTATAATGGCGGTTTTAAATACGCAGGATATCGGCATACATTTTCTCTTTGGGTGAGCAATAACAACGGATATTCACCTGTTGAGTATATGACAGGGAGTGAAGGACTTACCCCGAAGCTGAGCGCTGCTTTTACCAGAGAGTTCGATCTCTGATTTTATAAATCAGATTTTCAGCAGCATCCCGTCAGCGCAAGCGAAGCAGTTGAGTTTTCTGCCTGTTTCTGAAATATATTTTTTGCAGAAATCAACCTGCTGTTGAAGGTCGTTATCCGTACGGTCAGGATCGTGATGGAATAATCCGAGATTTCTGACTCCTGCAGCAAGGGCAAGATCGACTGTATCCCGGAATGTAGAGTGTCCCCAGCCCTTTGTCTTTTTATACTCCTCTTCTGTATATTGTGCATCATGAATAAGCAGGTTCGCGCCTCTGCAGAAGTCAGCATATTCATTAATCGGAAGTCCCCCTTTATGTGCATAACCTAATTCGTTGTCCGGGAAAAAACATATAACTTTTTCATTACTTGTAAATTTAAACCCGTATCCGCCATTGGGGTGATTAATGGGGATTGAAGCGCAGGCAATCGACTTTATCTTTCCAGGGCAATTATCGCATAAATTCTGATCACAGTGACATCCTGCTTTGAATTCAGCCTTCATTTCTGAGATATCTACAGGGAAGTAGGGCTGTTCCATCTGGTGGGTAAAATATTTCATGATTGATTCCTGCGGAACTGGACCACCGCAAAAAGAGATTGAGTATTCCGGACTATATGCAGGTTTGAAAAAGGGGAATCCCGAGAGGTGGTCCCAGTGTGCGTGTGTTAAGAGTATTGTCAGATTTTTTGATCCATCTCTTTTCATTATTTTATTGCCGAGTTTTCTAATCCCGGATCCGGCATCGATTATAAGACTTTCACCGGAATCTGATATAATCTCAACACAGGTCGACTCTCCGCCGAAAATCAGAGTCTCCCTCCCTGGTGCAGGGATTGAACCTCTGCATCCCCATATTTTTACTTTCATTACTGATTGCCTCTAAATGTTGCTATTCCATGATAATATTAAAAAGGAAAATCCTCTTTTTCAACCACTCTTTTTTTCTCTTTCTTGGGAAGTTCAGCTTTTTCATGAATGCTGTTTCCATCGACATATATCGCTTTAAGTGGTCTTACCGGGCAGACATATTCACATGCTCCGCAGCCGATACATATTTTCTGGTTAACCTCGGGAATAACCAGATCGTCCCGGAATGGGATCATATCTACAGCCTTAGTCGGACAATGCTCAGAGCATGCACCGCAGGCGGTACCATTGGTATATGTAATACAGTTTTCTTTTATGAAAATAGATTTTCCGGTTTGAGTAAGATGTTTTTCTGCTACATTGATTTTTCTGATAGCACCGGTGGGACAGACTTCGCTGCATATGGTGCAGTCATAATTGCAGTAGCCCGTATTGAAATCGAGAAAAGGCTGCATTATCCCGTAGACTCCATATTGTAATACCGCCGGCTGGAGTACCGATGAGGGACATCTTGTGATACAGAGAGAGCATGCCGTACACTTTTCGTTGAATTTTTCTATGCCCGATGATCCCGGCGGAGATGAGAATATATTTTTTTTGTACTCTTTCTGTTTAGATCTGTCCTGAATAAACAGCTGCTGTTTCTTCTCCACAGTTTGTGATGAAATTATTGAAGGGAGAAACATCATACCCGACAGAAAACTTTTTCTTCCGATTTTTACATTCTCTCTGTATGATTTCAGTTCTGTTCTATCGGATTCTTCATTAAAATTTTTAACTCTACCGTTGTATGTGAATCTGAAATTTATACTTGAATTGGGGCAGACCGTCAGACAGTTGAAGCATGAAACACATCGAGAGAAATCGACATGTTCCTCCGAATGGTTTATGCATGAACTTTTACATGTCTTTTCGCATTTTCCGCAGTGTATACATCTCTCTTTATCTATTTGAATTTTAAAAAAAGAAATTTTAGAAAGAAGTCCAAGCAGCGAGCCTATGGGGCAAATTGTGTTGCAGTAAAATCGACCTTTAAACACAGCAAGGACAGATATCGACATTATCATAGATATGATTACTATCATCAAAGCAGCATCCGCATATTTTACATTCACAGAATGAATGGAGTATATGTTGAACTTTGATAATATTACAGCAGCAGTATTATTTATTCCTGTTATTCCGGGAGATAGAATTGCCGATGCAAATCTTCCGTAGATTGAAAAAGGATCGAGCCATATAAGAAGCAATGTCCCTGCCGTTGAATAATAAACGGAAGTTATAATCAGAATTGTATACCTTATAAAATTATTCGGAGAGGTGTATCCGGAAAATTTTTTAATTTTTAAAACTGATGAAATTCGCGAGATAATGTCCTGGAAAATACCCAGAGGGCAGAGGAATGAGCAGTAGCTTCTCCCTGCTGTAATAGTGAGAACAAGTACAATAATAAATCCGCAAAAGATGAGCGATGGTGTACTCATGAAACTGAGCATCGAAGGTATAAACTGCGTCAGCGAAATATATCTTACAGTTTCAGGTGTGATGAAACTGTAAATATCAAAAAATGAAAGGCTGATGATCAGAATAACTATTACGGCAGTAATTTTTCTCATAAGCTTCAGCAGAATATTGAGTTTAATAAAAAGTCCGGGTTTCAAATGGTTATCCTTTTTATGTTCATTTTATCCAGGTCAGTTCTCCCAAGGCCGTGATCTTTTGCAATTTTGATGTATCTTATATTCTCTGCCTTTCCGCTGATTGTGCCTGCACTTGCCAGAACTGCGGCGCCTGCGGAATCAATTGCAACGGGATCTGTTGAGATAAAGAGATATTCATATTTTGCAACATCTGAAGTGCTGTAGCCTCTGGGACCGTTTTTTAACATGACTCTCCAGCCGTCCAGTACGCAAAGGTCAGGTTTGCGGAGTGTGGAAAAATCTGCAATGCATTGATGAAGATCTTTTCTGTGCCATTCATATCTGTCCCATACTACCCCCATGAGATTTTTCATGGATGCGGTTATGCCTGTGGAAGAATGGTGTTTAAGGACCGGTACATTTATGACAACATCGCTCTGAATAAAGAGTTTATGGACAAGCGCCTCTTTAAGAATTTTACCGCGTGGTATAGTTGTCTGGATGTAGTAATCCTTTGAATTTGCCGGGACTATTTTTGCCCCGGATTTTACAGCATATTCTTCAATCCTGCTGTTTTTGTAGCAGCTTTTCCATGAATCACAAGTATGATCAAGAACATAAACTTCAGCAGCGCCAGCGTTGAAACATTCTTTTACAATCGCTCCAATGAGAGTCGGATCGGTGTTTGCTCCATATTCCGGTGTTCTGTCCCATCCCATATTCGGTTTTATAAGTACGCTCTGACCCTTCTTTACGAAACGTCCCATCCCTCCAAGGTAGCTTATCCCTTTCCTGAAAAGATCATCGGGACCATTTCCCCCTTTAAGGGCTATGAGATCAAATCCGGTTTTTGATTCAGCAGCTTCAGTTAACCCGGCAAGCATGGGGAATAGAGTAAATGTAAAAAAAGTACTCTCGAGTATATCTTTCAATTTCTTCAGGAATTTTCTTCTGGTAAACATTTTACCTCCCGTTAAAATGCATTTATTCAGTATTTATTCGTTAACTTTTCTAAAGAAAAAAACTTTATTATCCCCTCCGCCGAAGGCGGCGGGGATATATAAATTTGTTTTTTATACTAAAAATTATATTTAGGAATAATTATTGATATTTATTAGTAACTACTCAAAAACCGGTGGAATTTTATCTCCGCCGCGCCACCGGCGCGGCGGAGAGCAATTTCACCACCAGTTTATGAGCAGTTACATTTATTATATGTTAATATAATTATTTTTCATTGTCACTTGAAAGTTTCATTATTTATAAAATATTTTTTCAGGAATCAGCATGTGTAAGCAGTAATAAATAATAAATTTTTTACAGCAGAAAAAAGCTTTTATCCCGCCGCCAAAGGCGGCGGGTATATATGTTAAAGAATCAGCATTGATGTGTACATGAATGAATTAGTACAATTAGCTCTTCAATTCCGCTCAGCGAGCTTAATTTAACGCTGACTGAGCGGAGTCGAAGTCTGAATTCAGTACTATTTCATTCATGAAATGCTATAGGTTAAATGCCCATATCGATGATTATGATTATTTAATATTGCTTGAAAAATAAATATTATTTGTTATATTTACATCTCAATAGATGATTATATTTCAATATTTATTCCTTAACTTTTTTAAAGTAAAAAAAGCTCTATTATTCCCGCCGCCGAAGGCGGCGGGAATATATAATTCTTTATTTACACTGAAAATTGTATTTAGTAATAATTACTGATTATATTTATAATTAATGAGATCAGGAAAAACGATGAAAAAAACTATTCTGCTGGTTGAGGACGAATCAGTATCTTCCAGAGCTTTATCCGCTACACTTGAAAAAAATGGTTATTTGATAGTTAAAGCTCATTCAGGAATAGATGCCGTTTCTCTGGCTCTGACAGATTTAAATATCAGTCTTATACTGATTGATATAAATCTTGGAGATGGTATTGACGGTGCAGCTGCCGCAAAGCAGATTCTTGCATGCAGATCTTTACCTGTTATATTTCTGACTTCCCATACTGATGAAGACTATATTGATAAACTGAAAGGTGTAACCCGTTACGGCTGTGTATTAAAAAATTCAGGAAATTTTCTTCTGATGTCATCTATCGAAATGGCTTATGAGCTTTTTTCAATGCACAAAAAAGTTCAGGAGAGTGAGGAAAAATACCGGCTTGTTTTTGATCATTCTCCCCTCGGCCTTGTCCATTTTAATGAGAACGGAGTGATCACTACCTGCAACGATATTTTTGTCGGTATAATCGGTTCATCTCACAAAGCGCTCTCCGGGCTTGATATGTTAAAACTGCCCGATGTAAAACTTAAACAATCTGTCATGAGTGCATTAAACGGTGGTCTGGGTCATTATGAAGATATTTATAAATCTGTAACAGCCGATAAAGCTACACCTGTAAGAATTGTCTTTGCTCCATTAAAATCAGCTGATGGTCAGATAATTGGAGGAGTCGGTGTTATTGAGGATATAACCGAACGGAAACAGGCTGTTGATCTCCTGAAGAAAACTAATGATGAACTGGAAGCTGCCAATGAAGAACTGGTGGCGACAAATGAGGAATTTGAAGCGATGAATGAAGAGCTTCTTACCAGCAACCGGGAGCTTATGCTGGAGAAGCAGAAAGCTGAGGAGAGTGAACGTAATTATCGTGAAATTTTTGATTTTTCAAACGATGCAATTTTTATTCATGATAGCCAAACCGGTGTAATACTTGATGTGAACAAAACAATGCTTTTAATGTACGGTTTTGACAGTAAAGATGAAGTTCTTAACGGAGATGTGGGCGACATCAGTGCTACAGAAGATGGATATACAGAGGAAAAAGCCGGAGAGATGATGCGAAGTGCTATGGCATCAGATAATAAAACATTTGAATGGCGGGCAAAAAAGAAAAATGGAGAATTATTCTGGGTAGAAGTTACTCTTAAAAATACTGTTATACGGAATGAAAACAGGATAATTGCCGCGACGCGTGATATTACTGAACGTAAGCGGATTAAAGATGAATTAAAAGAGACGAAAGAGATATTCACTCTATTTATGGAAAACAGTCCAATCTATATTTTTTTCAAAGATGCATCTATACGATCACTCCGTTTAAGTAAAAATTATGAACAGATGCTTGGCAGACCGATTAGTGAGCTTATCGGAAAAACAATGGATGAGCTTTTCCCTTCAGACTTTGCTAAAAAGATGATTGAAGATGATAAGAGGATTCTGAATGAAGGTAAACTTATCAGCATAGAAGAGGAATTTGACGGGCATTATTATCATACAATCAAGTATCCGATTTTTCTTAATGGTAAACCTGAGTATCTGGCCGGTTATACGATCGATATTACAGAACGGAAATTTGCGGAGGGAAAACTTGCATCTGAAAAAGAACGTCTTTCTGTAACTCTCAGAAGTATTGGTGATGGTGTTATTACCACGGATATAAAAGGTAATGTGGAAATGTTAAATAGAGTTGCCGAAGAGCTGACGGGATGGAAACAGGCTGATGCATATGGAAAACCTGTTGGAGATATTTTTAATATCGTAAATGAAAATACCCGTAAACCTCAGGAGAGTCCAATTCTGAGAGCATTACAGACTGGAAGATTTGAGGATTCAACAAATCATAACATCCTGATTTCAAAAGATGGTTCAGAAAGAATTATTATGGAGAGCGGTTCACCGATAAAAGATAAAGATAGCAATACTATCGGTGTGGTTCTTGTATTTAGGGATATTACTGATAAACGTAAGTTTGAAGATACGGTACGGAACTCACAGAAACTTGAATCACTAGGTGTTCTTGCCGGAGGTATTGCTCATGATTTTAATAATCTGCTGGGAGGTATTTTCGGCAGTTTAGATCTGGCCAAATTAAAAAATAAAGATACTAACCTTAATGCTTATTTTGACGGAGCACTCGGAGTAATTGACAGAGCACGCGGATTAACTCAGCAGCTCCTAACTTTTTCAAGAGGCGGTACTCCGGTTATGAAAACCGGATGTCTTACACCATTTATTCAGGATACTGTTCAATTTGCACTTAGCGGATCAAACGTATCATGCAGGTTCGATATTCCTGAGGATCTTTATCTCTGCTATTTTGACAAAAATCAGATCGGCCAGGTTATCGATAATTTAATAATCAATGCACAGCAGTCGATGCCCACGGGTGGAATTATTGATGTCTCTGCAAGGAATACTTGTCTGGGAGAGAAGGGGCATCTGCTGCTCACTCCTGGGAATTATGTTGTTATTTCTATAAAAGATAAAGGTATTGGTATTTCAAAGGAGATAATGCCTTTTATTTTTGATCCGTTTTTTTCCACTAAAACAAAAGGTCACGGACTGGGACTTGCTACAAGTTTTTCAATTATAAACAGGCATGGAGGAGCTATTGAAGCTGAATCTCTCCCGGCAGGGGGGACTGCTTTTCATATATTTCTCCCGGAGTCAGCACAAACTGCCGAAACTGATCTTGAAAAGAATTTTATATTTCATAAGGGCGAGGGTAAAATCCTTGTGATGGATGATGAGGAGATTATTCTTAATATCCTCAGCGAGATGCTCTCCGAGTTCGGTTATACAGTAATTACCATGAAAGATGGTGCGGAAATATTAAAGTTTTTCGTAGAAGAACAGAGTCGTAACAATAGTTTTACAGCGATGATATTTGATCTTACAGTTCCGGGAGGGATGGGTGGAATTGAAACTGCGGCTGAGATAAAGAAAATAGATCCATCTATTCCGGTGTTTGTTTCAAGCGGATATTCTGAAGATCCGGCAATGGCTAATCCCCGGGACTACGGATTTACAGGGAGTATACGGAAACCATTTCAGTTAAATGAACTTGCTGAAATGCTTGAGAAACATCTGGGGAAGAACTGAATTTTATTAGTAATTATTCCTGAATATAATTTTTAGAGTAAAAGACAAAAAATAGATATCCCCGCCGACTTTGGTGGCGAGGATAATAGAGCTTTATTTACTTTTGAAAAGTTAAGGAATAAACACTGGAATTTTATAAGAATAACAGAGGAACATCGGGATGAACGATAACAGTGAATTTAAATTGAACAGCAGATACACAGAGATGGTTTTGTCACTCCCTGACGATAAAAGAAAATTTATTGAAAAGCATTCAATGGTGCTCACTGAAAGTATGTTATGGATTACTCAAAAGGAGAACGCTTTCCCGCGGAAAGTATGCAGACATGAATTTATGGAGAAGAGTGATATCATCGGTCTGCTCTTCCGGTATAATGAAGTCTGCTTTGCAAAGGTTAACTATTTCCGTTCTCATATATCATCATTTGAACCTTATAAATATCATTATAAAAACGGATTTATCATTACAGAATTGTGGGATGCCGAGTTTTTAAAACACAAATGTTCAGGTTATATATTTGATATAAGATATCTGAACAGTATTAAAGAGATAGAAAAATTCCGTGAACTTTGTATATTTCTGGAAGAGTACGATCAGTGTGTGTCACACGAAGAGTGACCGGCATATTTATTTACTCATGGCTTTCTTTAAGAAGTAAATGATCTCTTTTCTGATCTTTTCATCGTGAGAAAGTGAACTCTTTCCTGCAAAAATTTTCATTCTCTCCTTGTAATATTCAGTTGAGTAAGAGAATTGAAGGAGCAAAAGAATATTGTCGATGCAGAACGATGCAGTTTCAATGCTGATCCCGGGATCAAGAGTCCCGTCACTCATTGCCGATGTTAAAGCCGCTTTGTAGAAATTCGATGAAACAGTCTCCATTTTGAGAGACAGCTTTTTTGACATTTCAGCCATGCCCTGCGTAGTAGCCTCGAGATATAACTGATTGAGCAGACTGAACTCTCTTGAATATTTCTGAATATGTTTTATGATCTCTTCTAGTTTATCAAAAACAGTTCCGTTAATAAGATCAATTTCAGAAAGTGAATGTTCAATTATTCTATAGCCATCATCAATTGCGGTAAGAAATAGATTCTCCTTCGAATCGAAGTACTGGTACATCGATCCGATGCTTATGCCCGCATTTTTTGCTATAACATTTATATTCGCCGCATTAAAACCCTTCGATGAAAATTCAATAACTGCAGCTTCCAGAATTGTTTTCCGTTTGCTGTCCGGGATTTTCTCAAAAGTTTCAGTGTGGTATTTTTCCTGTTTCGGTTTTTTACTTCTGACCGGATCAGTAATCTCTTTTTTCATTAATTATTCCTGTATATGTTTGAGTATGGATATAATTATTTTCCGCAGAATAAAGTCTATTATTTTATGCTTTGCCCCCTCCTGGAGTGCGGGGGCAAAGCATATAGAGTGTTTTTTTAATCATTTATCATGTCAGCATCGCCTGTATTCTCTGCATAAAGTCGTTCAGCTGTGCCGCATACTCCGGTGCGCCTTCAACAGAAACGTAGCCTTTCCCTACAGCATCTACAAACTCCGCGTCTCTGAGAAGAACAGCGAGTGCTCCGTCTACTCCATGAAATTTCATGTGGAGGAACGGGCGTTTTCTCTGGTAGAATCCGCGTCCAGCTTTACTGTTCCCTGCTTTGACCCTTAAATATGCAGCAATATCCTCTCCATCAACTGATATCTGGTAAATTCTGTCCGGCTGTTTTGTAGTCCATTTTATCATGTCCGGATCTCCGCCCTTGTTGTATTGACTGAGCGCAGTTGTTATCATGTAAAACGAAAGCTTTACTTTTAACTTTTTCTTCTGAGGATCTTTTGGTCTTGCGTTGGGCATTAATATTTTAAGTGAAAGGAGAAGTGATAATGTCTTAATCAGCAGCGGCACATTAGTTAAACCTTTTATTGATGGGATAACAGGCTTACCCGCAAGCATGTCGTTCATTTTTTTTACAGATTTAAATGTGAATGTAATGTCCGGATCGGGACAGATTCCATACTCAACTTTAAATTCTCCATCGTTGAAAACAAGCCATGCGCCAACCGGACCCTTGTCGTCCTTTGCAATAAACTGAACTTCAGCTTTAACATTCTGAAATTTCTTTTTCATCCCTGCGTCATCTTCGAGGATAACCTTTATTATCGGGAATACAGCTCTGAAAAACAGTCTTGCCGTAAGAAGCTCTCTCTCTGTGGCCATTTTCTATACCTCATCCTCCCAGCTTTCATCCTCCTCAAAATCTCTCCCCATAACCTCTCGGACTTTTTCAACTATGCTGTCGCAGTCCAGTTTATAGTGACAGTACAGATCTTCGGGGTATCCCACGACACAGTAACAGTCCGGAATCCCGACTTTTTCAAAGGCGCATCCCTTTCCACTCTGTGCAATTACATCCGCAACAGCGCTTCCAAGTCCACCGTGAATATTGTGGTCCTCAAAAGTAATGATACGTCTTGTTTCAGTGAGAGCTTTCATTATAATCTCTTCATCAAGGGGTTTAAGGGTATGCATATTGATAACTCTTACAGATAGTCCATCGCTCTCTTTGAGAATCTTTGCAGCCTCAGCTGCCTGAAGCACTGTCACTCCGCAGCATATGAGTGTAATATCAGTGCCATCCTGAATTGTAACAGCTTTACCTATTTTAAATCCGTAGTCTTCATCTTTATAAAAAGTAGGTTCAAATCCCCGGCCTATCCGTATATAGACCGGTCCTTTATAATCTATACACGCCCGAACGGCTGCTGCAGTTTCGATTCCGTCTGCCGGTACGATGACGGTCATGTTCGCAAGGGCGCGCATGATTGCAATATCCTCAGTACAGTGGTGAGTCGTCCCTGCCGCACCGAAAGACACTCCTCCGTGAGTAGCGATCATCTTCACATTGAGATTCTGATAGCAGATATCTGTCCGGACCTGCTCAAGTCCGCGCATTGCTGTAAATGCAGCCATAGTCGATACAAAGGGGAGGAGTCCCGACTTTGCAAGGCCCGCTGCAATTCCGAACATATTCTGTTCAGCAATTCCCACATTGAAAAATCTGTCTGGAAACTTATCCCCGAACAGACCGATTTTTGTAGACTTTCCAAGATCCGCCGTAAGTCCTACTATATCTGCATGCTTTTCACCGAGTTCACATAATACCGTGCCGTAAATCTCTGCCTGAGTCATTGTATTTGCGTCATAGACTGTCCATGTAGTTCCTGTTATCTCTTTAGCCATTATATTTCTCCTTCACAAGATCTCTGATTTTTTAGCCGCGGTCAACTGATGAGTGTGCTTTTTCCGCAAGCTCCGAGTCAATGCTGCCATAGTGCCATTTCACCTGATTCTCCATGAAATCGACACCTTTACCCTTCACTGTATCGGCAATAATCATTACCGGTGCTGTCTTCTCCGCATGAGCAAAATCTATTGCATCTGCCAGTGACTGGTAATTGTGGCCGTCAACCTCTTTCACAATAAATCCGAAAGCTCTCCATTTGTCCGCAAAGGGTTCCACTGACATTATCTCTTCAGTCTTCCCGTCAATCATGAGCCTGTTCCGGTCAACAAAGGTAATAAGATTGGTCACTTTAAAATGAGCAGCAGCCATTGCGGCTTCCCATACGCTCCCTTCGTTGCACTCCCCATCTCCAAGAATGCAGTAGGTTTTCCAGCTCTTCTTCTGAAGTCTTGCACCAAGAGCCAGTCCTACTGCCATGGAAAGTCCGTGTCCAAGTGATCCGGTTGATACATCAACACCCTTCACTTTGAGGCTGTCCAGGTGCATCCCGAACTTGGACATAAAGTGATTAAAATCTTTAAGTTCATCTCTGTCAAAATATCCCCTGTTTGCAAGAACCGGAGCATAACCGGCCCCTCCATGACCTTTTGATAATACAACTCTGTCCCTCTCTTCCCAATCCGGTTTTGCAGGATCGATGTTCAGATACTTGAAGTAGAGCAGGGTCATTATCTCAACCATACTTAGCCCGCCGCCGATATGTGCACCACCGGCCCATACAGTTGTGTCAATAATGTCATGTCTGATTTTACGCGCTGTTTCTGTAAGACTCTTAATTTCAAGTTCAGTGATCGGCATTTTAAATCTCCTTATAGTTGGAATTCATCCCCGAATTTTTTCTTTATAGCTTTGAACGCATCATCAACGATATCCCAGGTCTTTTTTATATCTTTATCATCGTGTGCCGTTGAGATAAACCAGTTGTGGTGAGATGTGAAATATGCACCCCGCTTTGTACACTCGGCACACCACTCCTGGTGTAGCATAAGGCTCGGGTCGTTTGTAATTCTCAAATACGGCATTGATGGTGCACCGGAAGTTTTCAGATCGTATCCGTATGTTGATGCAATCTTAACCATTCCGCTGAGAAGTTTCTCCCCCTGTTTCAGCATGATTGCCGGAGCATTCATCTTCTTCATCTCCTTAAGATTTGCAAGAGCTGCAGCCATGGGAACTGCTGAAAACCAGTAGCTCCCCGTAAAAAAAACTTTAGACGCGGCATTCATCAGGTCTTTTGATCCCACAAGGGCTGATATGGGGTAACCATTTGCCAGAGCTTTACAGTAACAGATCAGGTCGCTCTTATAACCAAAGAACTCATTCGAACCGCGCATATTCAGCCTGAATCCTGCGCGGATATCGTCAGTAATAATTACAATTCCCTCTCTGCGGCAGATTTTTTCAATAGATTGCCAGTAGCCTTCAGCGGGGTATTCATTATCGCAGAAAACCGGATGATGGTATGGCGATGAGATGAAACACGCAATTTTTCCTCTGTACTCTGAAACTGTTTTTTCAAACTGTGCAATATCGTTCCACTTCACGGAGAGTACATTTTTTTTATCATCATCGATTACACCATGATGACCTTCGGCCTGCATCCATGGAGAAACTCCGTGATATCCTCCGGAGACCATCAGTATTTTATCACGTCCTGTTGCTGCGCGTGCTATCATTACAGCGTAATTCGTTACATCACCGCCGTTTTTAGCAAAGAATGCCCAGTCGGCACATGGAATCAGTTCTGTCATATATTCTGCAAGTTCAACCATTACGGGAGGAACTGCTGTAGTACAGTTCCCCAGTTTAGTCTGCTTTGCTGCAGCAGCTTCAACTTTCGGATTCCCGTAACCTGTAACCATAGGGCCGTACGCGCACATGTAATCTATAAATTCATTTCCGTCTATATCCCATATGCGTGAGCCCTTCGCTTTCGCCGTGTAGAACGGGTAGGCAGTTGCCGGAACAAGCGGTGATGGACTATAGTGCCCGTAAATACCGCATGGAATAATCTCTGCAGCTTTTTTAAATAATGCGTGTGACTTTTTATAATTATAAATTTTCATCTATTACTCCTCAGGATATATATTCCGGAATTCTATCTAGCAGCAGGGATGTTGCATCGAGCATGGGGATCACCCCTTTGATCACGACATCACCCGTGGCAATAGCAGTAAATGCATCTGTTTTACCGTTCAGGAAGGCATTTGCTATCTTTACATTTTTCATCGCCATTACTGCCGATGGTTTGTCTGCTTTACCTTTCTGTGATGTAATTCTTTCATGGCTGAATGTAATGTTTACGGAGTGAAAGTCCGGGAGTATCTTCATCTCAATAATCCCCTCCGGCATGTGAGATGCTATGATTTTACCTGTTTTGTCATAACCCGCTATCTCTGGGATTGCAAAGGCTGCTGTATTCATGAGCATTATGGTATTGATTTTAAGATAATTCTCATTTTTAAGAAGGTTATCGTCCGGTTTGAGGTAGTATGCAAGGCGATCTGTAAGTTTAGGAAACTCTTTCGTGAGAAATCCGATTTTTGTAATTCCCTTCAGCGGGATGGGATTTGCAGTTCCATCAAACATTTTATTCAGATGGAGAGGGGAAAAGAAGTATAGAATTATTGATGGACTTTTCATCCGTCCCTGTCCGACAGTACATTTTCCATTTGCAAATTCAACAAAAGCCCGCGGTCCTTTTCTGACAATAAATTGAATTGAAAGATTCCAATTACTTATCAGCTCTTTCATTTCTTTGTCATGTACAGTCAGATCCTCCAGATTTTTAATTACCGCGTAGAGATTAAGGTTTGCTTTGATAAGATTAAAGTTCATGAAAACCTCTTTTAAGTGATTTTTTATTCCGTTAATATTTAATTGAAAAACAGATTCAGTGAGTGAGCAATCGCTCATATTGTAAACGGTTAATTTAATTTGTCAATCCAAGAAAGTAAAATTAATGAGTTTATCAGGATTTTTTAAATATCTGTAATTTATGTTTTTTGTCGGGTTATGCTGTAATATCTTTCCTGTCTGAGGCGGCGAGGGTAATTCAGTATTTTAAATACCGGGGGGCACTTTTTGTAATAATTATCGCGAATTATTACAAAAACTCAATGAATGCTCTAAGGGTATAAGTATATTGTTGTGACCAAATTGATTTTTACTGGTAATAAATCCTGCTTTACTTAACCGCATAAACAACCATCGAACTGGTCATTGCAAAATTACCAAAATGAATTTTACTCTTCATATGATAAGATGAGATTCTCCACCATGCAGCGTAATCTGAGAATTTTTTGAAACTCCCGCGAGATTTCATAAGTTTCGGTATGAGTCCGAATTCAACAGGGTAGTATATTTTTATTTTACTGAAACCTGCGGATTTAAGCAGCATTGTAAGATTCTCTGCAGTAAAATATGAGAGATGTCCCGGCATGAAATATTCATATTTTTCACCGAGATCTTTCGCCTGTTTACCGTTCATATTCGCGGTCTGCACGACAAGAACTCCGCCAGGCCGAAGAAGCTTAAAGCATTCATTTACCGCAGAAACAGGATCAGCCAGATGCTCAATCAATTCAATCATCGTGATAGCCGAGAAAAAATCATTATTAAACCGGTGATTTTCCAGAGTACCGTGATGAATATTCCCGCCGAATATCTTATTAGCATGCGAATATGCGTAGTCCGACAATTCGATTCCATAAGGAGTGAAATACTTTGACGCAGATTCGAGTAAACCTCCGAATGAACACCCTACATCGAGAAAATTACCATTTTTTACATACTTACGTATAATATTAATCCGTTTATTCCATACGTACTGTGAGTATTTTTTAATTTCACGTTCGTCAATATACGAGTAGTCGGCTCTCCCTTTGAAGTATTCTTCCGAGTAGAATTTTTCAATTACATCATCTGTAAAGAGCGGATTCATAAATATAAATCTGCAGTCATTACAGCAGTCTACATGAAACTTCAGTTTGTATCTGTCTATGTGATATTTATTGTTAATTGCAATGCTTCCGCAGAGAGGGCAGTGCTGTATATTTTCTTTAAACATTCAGATTATATCTTCCTTCATAAAGTCGAGTCCGCCATGTTTCTCTTTATCTTCAATAATTTTCTTCCATCCGGCAACGCGTTCTTTTCCGTAAGCTTCCTCCCATGCTTTAACTATGCGGTCAACGGGGATATCGGAAAACTCACCATGATAAGCAACATACTCCATATATCTCGACTTGTCAGAGTTGTATTCCTGAAAAATCGAGTCATGTAAACCGTCAAAGCCAAGCGGCGGGACTTTGTGCAGAGCGCATAATTCCGCATTAAATGCCGGAGTTGCTTTTACCCATCTCCCCTCCAGCCATAATTCACTATAACCGTGATAAGAAACCATATCCGATCCGAGATACTCAAGGAGCTGCCTTGTTGAGAGATGATTCTTTACAGTTGCAAATCCTATTCTCGAAGGAATACCCGCTGCTCTTGCAACTGCGCACAAGAGACCGGCTTTGGTGATGCAGAAACCCTGTCCCGCCTTAATTACATTGCTGGCCATATAGTGTTCAGGTTTGTAGAAGGGGAGGTATGGATTGTATCTTATATCATCTCTTACACGCAGATAGAGCCTGATCGCTTTCTCTGTATAAGTGATGTTGTCGTTTCCGATGATATCTCTCATATAGGCAATAACTTCATCACTGTCACTGTCGATGATGTCTGTAGGTGTGAGAAATTTTTCTAAATCGATCATATGGAATCCTTTTTGATTTTTTTTGAGTATTATGATATGGAGTCATTAAGTCAAGAAAATATCCTCCTGTGCGAGGATGAATTTTGATTTACATATTCATTCAGGTTGTAAATTGTGAAAAAGTAATAATTCATATATAAAGGAGCGGTCTAAATGAAAATAGTGTCATGGAATGTAAACGGAATACGGTCGGTAATTACCAAGGGATTTGACAGCTTTCTTAAGACAGAGAAGCCTGATATTATCTGCCTTCAGGAGATAAAGGCGGAAGAATCACAGGTGGCTTTTGGATTTGAAGATTATCCTTATAAATACTGGAATTCTGCAGTAAAGAAGGGCTATTCCGGAACAGCTGTATTTTCAAAGGATGAGCCTGTATCAGTTGTCAAAGAACTGGGGATGGAGAAACATGACGGTGAGGGCCGGGTAATCACGCTTGAATTTAAAAAATTCTGGCTTGTGAACGTTTATGTCCCGAACTCAAAGCGCGGACTTGAACGTCTCGATTACCGTCAGAAGAGCTGGGATGTGGACTTCCTCTCATACTTAAAAAAACTTGAGAAAAAGAAACCTGTAGTAGTCTGCGGAGATTTTAATGTTGCTCATAAGGAGATTGACCTTACCAATCCTAAAACCAATGTAAAAAATGCCGGATTTACACCGGAGGAACGCGAAGGATTTGATAATCTTGTAGATTCCGGGTTTGTCGATACATTCCGCGAGTTTACAAAGGATGGAGGACACTATACATGGTGGAGCAATTTTGCAAATTCAAGAGAGAGGAATATCGGATGGCGTATTGATTATTTCCTCGTATCAAAAAAGATTATGCCGGATATAAAAAAATCTTACATTCTTCCTTCAGTTCTGGGATCAGACCATGCTCCTATTGTTGTTGAAGCTGATTTGTCATAGATGCATTGGTGGTTATTTCAAAAGAAAGTTGTATAGTAAAAACTGGAATAATATATCCCCACCGCCATTCTGCGGCGGGGATAATTGAGTTTTTTTAATTTATAGAGTTAAGGAATAAATACCGTAAATGATTTGTCATAAATCAGGAAAAAGCGGGATAATAAACAGAGTATGAAAAAGTATAAACATATAATATTCGATCTCGACGGAACTCTCTCCGATCCGGGGATTGGAATAACAAATTCAATAATGTATTCTTTAAAGAAATTCGGTATAGAGGCTGAACGTCCGGAGTTGTATAAATTTATTGGTCCCCCTCTGCGCGAATCGTTTAATTTATATTACGGATTCGACAAAGAGCAGGCAGAACAGGCTGTTGTGTATTACAGGGAGTACTTCTCGGAGAAGGGAATGTATGAAAACGAACTCTATCCCGGCATACACAATCTTCTTGAAGAACTTAATCATCAGAACCAGAAGCTTTATGTGGCTACGTCCAAACCGCAGGAGTATTCATTACGGATTCTAGAACATTTCGATATCCTGCAGTTCTTCACTCTGGTATCCGGAAGCAACATGGACGGAACAATGAGCGCGAAGAGTGATTTAATAGAAAGAATTATACCCGTGATTAATAATGATGAACTCATCGAAACAATAATGATCGGCGACCGGAGATACGACATCGAAGGGGCAAGCCATCACAATATAGATTCCGCCGCAGTTTTATACGGCTATGGTGAGAGATCTGAACTTGAAGAGGTCCAACCGACTTATTTGATCGATTCTACCGCAAAGCTGGCAGCACTTCTCCTCGGATGAAATATTTATATTATAACTGAATTATTTTTAAAAATTTATAATCTTCCATCGTATATATAATAAAGGGGGATTTATAATGACTGAAATTATTCCGGACGAAATCATTGTAAATAAGATTTATCTATTCCGCGGCGTTAAAGTTATGCTCGACCGCGATCTTGCTGAGCTTTATCAGGTAGAGACAAAACGTCTTAACGAGCAGGTGAAAAGAAATATAATCCGGTTTCCTCTGGATTTTATGTTTCAGCTGGATAAGGATGAGTTTGAGGATTTGAAGTCGCAATATGCGACTTCAAGTTGGGGCGGAGTGAGGAAGTTGCCATACGTTTTTACAGAACATGGTATTTTAATGTTATCAAATGTGTTAAATAGTGAAAGAGCAATTAGTGTAAGTATTCAGATTATAAGAGCATTTACCAGACTTCGTCAGTTGCTTTCTACCCAGGATGAGATCAAAAAGAAAATTGAATCGATGGAGAAAAAATACGATAGTCAGTTTAAAATCGTATTTGATGCAATAAACGTATCTGTCTATAAACTGGTAGTAAAGTGTATTTCCCCCGCGCCTTGGCGCGGGGGAAATACTAATTTTTTGCCATTTTTGATCACTTTTTCAGGATTTGCAGTTTGAAAACAGTTTTTTGCTTTACTAATGAGACATAATCCATTAAAAATTTTGAGGGTCAGAGCCCTGTTTGTATATTTTTATGCTCTGACCTTCGAAAAGCCTCTCTGAATTAGGGGTCAGAGCCTTCAGGACAAAAAAAGTTATGTCTCATGAAAAAAAGTTCTTATGGAATTTTCATTTTTACCGAACATGAATGTAGACAGGTATACTTAGAGAGGTTGGCAATGTTTGAAACAAGCGGCATGATGGGGACAAACTATTTACTGGAACGATCGCTCGATACGGAATCGCTCAGAAAAAAAGTAATCTCGGATAATATTGCGAATGTGGATGTACCTTATTTCAAAAGAAGCGAAGTCAATTTTGAGAGTGAATTGAACAGAGCAATTAAAAATAATGCAAATAATTCTGAAAAGCTCCCTGCCATTATGACAGATGAGAAGCATATACCTTTTTTTATTGAACAGGATATCCGTGCAGTCGAGCCTAGAATCAATCATGACTACACAACATCGTACAGAAATGACGGGAATAACGTCGATATAGAGAAAGAGATGGTCGATTCATCTAAGAACATGATGAGATACAACGCACTTGTGAGCGGACTGAATCATAATTACAAAATGATTAAGATGGCTATCAAGGCCAGTTAATTAGCAGATAAGAGGATTTAATATGGGAATGTTTGATAGTTTTAATATAGCATCTACCGGTCTTACTGCACAGAGACTCAGGATGGATGTAATAAGTGATAATATAGCAAATGCGACTACTACCCGTACAACCGAGGGGGATGGTCCTTATGCGCGGAAGAGGGCAATTTTTGCGCCCATCAATGACAGACCAAGCTACAAGTCTCCGCTGGTGCCCGAAGGGATTGATCACGGAGTCGGCAAGGGTGTACGAATTGTAAAGATAGAGAAGGATAGTGCTCCATTCCGTCTGGTTTATGACCCATCTCACCCTGATGCAATAGCAACCGGACCGGAGCAGGGTTATGTGAGAATGCCTAATGTCAATGTCGTAACTGAGATGACAGATCTTATTTCGGCTTCAAGATCCTATGAAGCAAACGTAATGATTGTAAATAACGCAAAATCGATGTTCGCAAAGGCTCTTGAGATAGGAAGAGTCGGAGCTTAATAAAGGAGGAGTATCATGTTCAGAGAAAACATCAGAATGAATGAAGTAAAAGTATCACATGAACTTTCAGGAAAGATAAGTACAAGAAAATATGAAAAGATCTGCAGAATTGAAAATGAATATTCAATTGATTCAAAAGTAGAGATGAAATACGCGGGATAACCCGTATAGATAATGCGCTTCGGCAAAAACTTCGTTTTTGCCGAAGCGCGGGGCCCCTGCGGGGGCTTTTTAAGGGGTTGCCCCCCCCCCTGGACCCCGCAAAATATTATGTTGAATATAGATAGATAACAAAGGAGTGTTTTAAAATGATTAATGCAATTTCAGGTCACATAGTAAAACTTAATACAACTGATCCGCTTCATTTCGGCGGCGAGCCTAAAATACAACGCGAAAAGGATGATGTTTCCGGTTCATTCGCAGATATGCTTAACGGAGCAATATCCAAAACCAACGATCTGCAGGTAGATGCGGAATCACTCATGCAGCAGATGGTTGTAAAACCTGAATCTGTTGATATTCACCAGGTAATGGTGGCTACTCAGAAAGCCGAGATTTCACTCGGTCTTACCAAGGCGGTCAGAGACGGCGCTATAAATGCATACAGAGAGCTTATAAATCTAAGATAATTGTGCGGTAAGCATATAGAGTCGGGGTCAGAACATAAGATGCTGATCCCGGTTTTGGATTAGACTCAGAGCAGAAGGGGTGTTTATTTGCTCTACGGGATTTCAATGTTTTCCTGTTGAATTATACTCTCACGGTGCTTTGCTATTAAGCCTTTGCATTACACCGATTTTTGCACCCAATTCTGCGAAAAACCGCACACTTGACTATAAATTGAAGAATAACCGGTATAAATAGACATTATGTCTCTACTCATAAACAGGTTGTAAATTACTCTCCACCGCGCCTGGGGCGCGGCGGAGACGAAATATTCACCGGTTTATGAGCAAATACGACATTATTTGTCTATTTATCAGGAAATTAATTGACATTTTTATAATGTTCTTTATAAAAAGTATTATGTCACATTAGTTTGTATTTTATTTTCAGTTCCTTATCCGGAGGGGGCAGATGGGCGAATTCTTCAGTAAATTTATGGAGCAGGTCAAAGAGATTTACAGTAAACTTGACCGTTCAAAAAGAATAATTGTCGGCGTTGTAATCGCCGTAGTAATAGTTGCTTTTGCAGTACTTTTTTCGGTTTCCAGCGCGGAACCGAATGCACTGCTTTTTGCAGATCTTCCAGCAGATGACTTCGGTCAGATGACCAAAAAACTCGATGAAATGGGATTCTTCTACGAAACTTCGGGTACAACATCTATTTTTGTTAAGCCGGAAGAGAGACCTGTAATTGTTACAAGACTTGCGCAGGAGAATATGCTTCCTAAGGGTATTCCCGGTTTCAAGCTTTTTGATACATCAAGCTGGACTGAAACAGACCGGGAACTCGACGTTAAATATATGCGGGCGCTCCGCGGGGAGATTCAGCGGCACATTGAATCTCTTGCAAATGTTGATAAAGCTTCGATAGAAATAGCAATGTCCGAGGATAATCTCTATTCCGATCAGCAGACACCATATACAGCCGCAGTAACGGTTCACCTCGCTCCGGGATATGATAAACTCAGCATGAAAGAGATCAAGGGTATTACTTTTCTTGTTTCCCGTGCAGTGGGTCCCAGGCTCAAACCTGAAAATGTAACAGTAACTGATGAATTCGGTAAAATTATATCTGATTTTGATGATGATTTTGAGAATGAGAAGAAAGAGTATACAATCATCGAGTTCAGAAAAAAGATAGAGGAGAAAGCGCGGATCAGGCTTCTCAAAGATATACGTGACGGTCTGGAGCGTATCTATTCAGCTGACAGGATTCAGATAGTCAGACTTAATATGGAATTTAACTGGGATAAAATTACAGAGGAGCAGACAGAGCATACTCCAATAACCATGGTACCCGATGATCCCAAGACTCCCTATTCTGAAAGAAAAATTCAGGATTCCCTTAAAGTATCGAGTAAGAGCACAAAAGAAAACTTCCAGGGACATGGCTGGAATCCTGAAGGTCCTGCCGGAACCGAGGGTAATACCCCTCCCGGTTATAAGGCGAGCGATGATCAGTTTTCAAAATACGATAAATCTGAAAACATAGACAATAATGCTGTAAATAAAACTACAAGATCTATAGCACGGGATCCTTACGATATAACACGAGTTTCTGTAGCTATTGCAATTGACGGAGTGCAGGATCTTCCCCGTCTCCCTGATGGAGAGTATGATCTTGATCCGGCAAAAAAGCCGATTCAGACTCCTCTGACTCCGGAAGATCTTAAAAAAGCTGAAAATATGGTTAAAAAAGCCATAAATTTCGATGATGCCAGAGGTGATCAGGTCGCTGTTGAAAACATTATGTTTGATAGAGCAAGCTACTGGAATTCATTAAGAGATGAGGTTCGAAAGAAAGAGCAGATGAAGATGCTTCTTCTTGCTGCACTTATCGGAGTTGTTGCATTATTCGTAGGATTTATTCTTTTCAGAGCTGTGCAGAAAGAGATGGAGCGGAGAAGACGTGCAAAAGAAGAAGCGCTTGCACTTGAGCAGCAGAGAATGCGGGAAGCAGCGCTTAAAGCGGCTGAAGAGGAGGGTATCGATGTTGAACTCTCACTTGAAGAACGGGCAAGGCTTGAACTTCAGCAGAGCGCGCTTCAGCTTGCAAAAGAGCGGCCTGATGACGTGGCGCAGCTTTTACGGACATGGCTTGCGGAAGAGTAGTTTTTTAATTTGACAATGGCGGTTTTCTGCCGATATATTACTATATAATATGCTTTCAGGCCGATATTCAGTATCGGCTTGTATTTTTTCTTTTTATGTTGCGGGGTTAATAAATGCTTCAGTCTAAAAAATCTCAATTGACGGGACGGCAGAAGGCTGCTGTATTTCTCGTTTCTCTCGGGTCGGATGTCTCTTCGGAGGTATTCAAGCATCTGCGTGAGGATGAGATAGAACAGCTAACATTCGAAATTGCCCGACTGGACAAGATTGAACCGGATGATAAAGATAAGGTTCTTCAGGAGTTCCAGGAGATGATGATGGCCCAGGAGTTTATCACTCAGGGCGGTATAGATTATGCCCGTGATATTCTTGAAAGAGCTCTTGGAACTCAGAAAGCGATAGATATTGTAAACAGGCTCACCTCTTCACTTCAGGTAAGACCTTTTGACTTTATAAGAAGAACGGACCCTTCACACCTTTTAAACTTTATACAGGGTGAGCACCCTCAGACTATAGCGCTTATTTTAGCTTATCTTGATCCGCAGAAGAGCGCGCAGATACTTGCCGAGCTTCCGCATAATGTGCAGGCAGACGTTGCCCGCCGTATTGCTGAGATGAAAAGAACCTCCCCCGATGTACTCAGAGAGGTTGAACGGGTTCTTGAAAGAAAACTTTCTACCCTTGCCAGTGAGGACTTTACTCAGGCCGGCGGTATCGATACTGTTGTTGAAATACTTAACAATGTTGACAGGGGAACTGAAAAGATCATTATTGAAGCTCTTGAAGAGGAGGATCCGGAACTCGCAGAGGAGATCAAAAAACGAATGTTTGTATTCGAGGATATTGTACTTCTCGATGACAGATCAATTCAGAAGGTTATGCGGGAGGTCGATACACAGGAGCTTGCAAAAGCGCTTAAGGGTGTTGATAACGAGGTTCAGGAGAAGATATTCAGAAATATGTCTAAACGGGCCGCATCTCTCCTTAGTGAGGATATGGATTTTATGGGTCCCATCCGTTTGCGTGACGTTGAAGAGGCACAGCAGAAAATCGTTAATATAATAAGAAAACTTGAAGATGCAGGTGAGATAGTCGTAGCCAGAACAGGCGAGGAGGAGCTAGTTGTCTAAGTTAGTGTTTAAACCTGGAGAGATCCAGCATATAACAACTGTTAAACAGGTTGAGCTGCCGGCTAAATACCAGAAGAATCTCATCGATACAGAAGATTATCATGAATTTGAAATGGATGAAGCGGGCAATCCCATAGATATCTACCAGGGGCCCTCTATCGAAGAGATGGAGGCCGAGTTAGAGCGTTACAGGCGTGAAACGGAAGAAGAAGTAAAACTCATGCTGGATCAGGCCAGGGAACGTGCCCGCAAGATAGAAGAGGACGGCAAGGCAATAGCGTTTTCCGAACTGGAAAAAGTCAGAGAGCAGATAAAGATAGAGAAAGAGCGGCACAGCTCAGAATCAGAACGTGAGGTTGAGAGAAGTAATTTTGAAGCTGAAAAGATTATTCTCGAAGCTGAAAAAAAAGTTTCAGAGATAGAACACGACGCCTACATGAAAGGTCACGAAGCGGGCCGTGAAGAGGGTTATAAAGAGGGACAGGCTGAGGTAATGCGTCTGATAGACAGACTTGGTACGATAGTATCTACTGCTGTTGATATAAGAGATGATATTATCAAATCATCAGAGAAGCTTATGACCGAGATGATTCTTATGATAGCAAGGAAAGTTATCAAGGATGAAATTGTTGAGAGACGGGAAGTTGTTATTAACAACATCAAAGAAGCAATTAAGCGTGTTAAAGACCGGGATAGAATCGATATCCGGGTCAACTTTGCCGATCTTGACATGACAACAGCACATAAAGACGAACTTATTAAGATGATGGAATCTCTTAAGAAGGTCAACATCTATGAAGATTCAAGAGTTGAAAGAGGGGGCTGTATCATTGAAACAGATGTTGGTGCAATTGATGCGCGTATCTCGACTCAGCTGGATGCAATTGAAGAAGCGATAAGAAATACCAGTACGTTGTAATTTTGTATAATATACGTGAGTCATTCACGCATATAGAAAAGGGTACGGGGGTGAACGCCCCCATACCCTTTTCTCCGGGAGCGCGGAGCGCTCCCGGAGAAAAAACTCTGAGGAGACATAATATTGATAAATATACTTCCACATGAAAAGATTGATGTACTTACCAAATACAAAGATCTGTTAGATGAACTTGAAACTATAAAGTTTACAGGGACTGTGGAACGGATTGTCGGTCTGACAATTGAATCTGTCGGGCCTGCTGTAAAGTATGGCGATATGTGTAAAATCAAAACAGGTCCAAGCCAGTATCTTTACGCGGAAGTTGTGGGATTCAACCGAAACAGAGTTATACTCATGCCTATTGGCGACATGAAAGGTGTTGTTTCCGGTGCTGAAGTTTATGCTGTAGGAAATTCACTTATGGTTCCTGTCGGGAAGGAACTGCTGGGTCGGGTAATCTCCGGTGTTGGTAAACCTCTTGATGGAAAAGGGGAGATCTTCACAAGGGAAAAGTATCCGGTTGAAGGGAGAGAAATTAATCCTCTTGATAGAAAGGTTATAGATGAACCTTTATCCGTAGGCATAAGATCAATAGATTCGCTTATTACAGTAGGCCGTGGTCAGAGGATTGGTATCTTCGCAGGTTCAGGGGTAGGGAAGTCAACGGTTATCGGAATGATAGCCAGATATACAGATGCTGACGTAAACGTAATTGCTCTCATAGGTGAACGCGGACGTGAAGTAAAAGATTTCGTAGAGAAAGAACTTGGACCCGAGGGACTGAAGCGTTCAATAGTAGTTGCTGCAACATCAGACCAGCCCCCGATGATTAGACTTCGGGGAGCATTCCTTGCTCATGCTATCGGTGAGTATTTCCGTGACCAGGGGATGGCTGTTAACCTCCTTATGGACTCAGTGACTCGATTTGCCATGGCACAGCGTGAAGTCGGTCTTGCTGCAGGCGAACCATCTGCAACCAGGGGATATCCCCCTTCCGTGTTCAGTATGATGCCTAAACTTCTTGAAAGAGCAGGTACAAGTTCGTCTGGAGGGAGCATCACGGGATTCTACAGTGTCCTTGTGGAAGGGGATGATATGAATGAACCGATTGCCGATGCCGCGCGGGGTATACTTGACGGACACATAGTTCTTGACCGGAAGTTCGCGAACAAGGGGCACTATCCGGCGATAGACGTACTTGCTTCTGTATCCAGATGTATGAAAGATGTTGTGGATGAAAAACATCTTAAAGCGGCATATAAGTTCCGTGAGCTTCTCGCCGCATACACTGAAGCTGAGGACCTTATTAATCTTGGCGGATATGTACGTGGAGCAAATCCAATTGTTGACAGAGCTATCAGTCTGATCAATGAAATGAATGCTTTTCTGAAGCAGGGAATTTACGAACAGGATTATCTTGAACAGATTAGAGAAAAAATTATATCTATGATGATACCGGAAGAGAAAAAAGTAAAAGCTCCGGCTATGGCAGGAGCTAAGGCTCCGGCTTTTGCACAGGTGTTGAGATAGGTCTTTAGATGAAAAAATTTAAATTTAAACTGCAGAGACTTCTTGATATGCGGGAAGCGAAAGAGACCGAGATTAAAAATGAACTGATGAAAGTTCTCGCTCTGCAGAATAAAGAACGTATACTGCAGGATGAACTTAAAACAAAAATCAGCAGATATGAAAATCAATATAGTGAAAGAATAAAGAAGGGACAGTTTCAGGCAGATCAGATGATGTCGATCATGAGATATACAGATATAGCCCGCAAAGCTATTGTTGAAGCTGAGATAAGAATCGAATCATACCAGCCGGAAGTGGACAGAGTGCGCGAGAAGCTTGTAGCCGCATCTCGAGATAAAAAAATAGTAGAGAAACTCAAAGAACGAAAACACGATGAGTTCGAATACGAATTTAATAAAGAGATAGCTAAAGAGAACGATGATATGAATCAGAAACTGTATCAAAGAAAACTGATGTAGAAATACTGCCGGTTCCAGTTTAATGAGAGGTATTTATGATTGAAGATATGTATAACGCCATGGCAAGAATTAATGAGATAAAAAGCAGATTCGGCATGAACAGGTCGAAAGCTGCGGCATCCGATGCTGTAAGCGATCCGGCTTTCAGCAGAATGACAGATGAAGCAATGAGCCTTCTTGATACTGATTCCGGAGTTTATGAAGAGGGGAGTGTTTCGAGAAACGATATAGATAAAATTGTTAATTACTATTCACAGAAGAAGGGGGTGCCTGCGCCGCTTGTCCGTTCGGTTATACAGGCCGAGTCCGAATACAATCCTGATGCCCTCTCTCCCAAAGGTGCAATGGGGCTTATGCAGCTTATGCCTGAAACAGCAATGGGATTAGGAGTTGAGAATCCTTTCAATCCCGAAGAGAACATCAAAGGCGGCGTTTCTCATCTTAAGAGTCTGATTGATAATAACAAAGGTAATTACAAACTGGCTCTTGCAGCTTATAATGCAGGTCAGGGTAATGTCGATAAGGCGGGCGGTATCCCGAATTTTAAAGAGACTAAAGATTATGTAAAAAAAGTAATAAATCTTTATAAAGAAGAGAGTGGTAAATAATGGCAGTTTCCAATAAATCAAAAATAATATATCTTTTAATCCTGATATTTTTTCTGGCCGGAGTTGGTGTATTCTGGCTTGATAATATCGGGCTTATTAATCTGAGTTCAAAAATGCATTCATTAAAAGGGGAAGAGGAGTTGTCTCTCGACGCAGCAGGGGATGAACCGTCACTTATAGAGAAAGAGGAATTCGGAAAAGAGAAGGAAAAACTTACAGAGAGAATTGAAGATCTGGATAAAAGAGAAGCGCTTCTTGCAGAAAGGGAGAAAGAGATAGGAGCTGAGAGGGATAAACTCGAACAGATCAGAAAGGGGCTTGAACTGGAGCAGAAAAAGCTCGAAAATGACCGTAAAAAAGATTCCGGATACAGGAAGAATGTAACAGTTCTTGCGAATAAAGTATCAAACATGCCTCCTGAAGAAGCTGTAAAGATAATGTCAAACTGGGATGATCCGCTTATAATTGATGTACTCCGTCAGATGGATTCAGACTCGGAGGCGCAGGGGCGTATGAGTATTACCCCGTATTTAATGACACTTTTCCCGAAGGAGAAAGCCAGCCGGATTATGTATCTAATGACTCAGCTATAGATTTTTTTTTGGAATGAGAGAATTCATCAATAAGCATCAGTAGTTCTTTTTTACCTTCGTTGGTTTCTGATGATGTAAGAAAAATTGAATCTCTCTCTATTTCGAGTGATTTTTGAATTTCGATAATATTTTTCTGCCTCTGATTTTTAGAAAGCTTATCGCATTTTGTAAGTGTTATGACAACTGGCACGTCGTTTTTTGCCAGGAGTTCAATAATATCTTTTTCGTAATCGCCAGCCACTCTTCTTACATCAATAAGCAGAAAAGCCAGTTTGAGGTTTTCCCTTTTTTCTATATACTCTTTAACCATGGGGAAAAGCTTTTTCCTTATATTTAAAGGGAGTTTAGCATAGCCGAAACCGGGCAGATCCACAAATGAACGGTTGTCGTTGACTATGAAAAAATTAATAGTCTGGGTAACTCCCGGACGCGAACCTGTTTTAACAAGATCTTTCTGTCCTAATATCATGTTCAGAAGTGAGGATTTTCCCACATTTGATCTTCCGAAAAAAGCAAATTCCGGGTGATCATATCCCGGAAAATGTGCAGGATTTGTACAGCTTTTAAGAAAAGAGACGCTTTTTATCTTCATTTATAATTTTTTCTCCATTAGAACCGCATCGTCATCATCGTAATATTTCTTTCTGAGCCCTGTTTTTGTAAAGCCATTATCAATATAAAAATTTATAGCATCGATATTCCTGCTTCTAACTTCCAGAAAAATTGAGGAGAAAGGCTGTCTTGAAGTCTCTTCAATTACTGCAGAGAGTAGTTTGCGGCCAATCCCATGTCTCTGAAAAGATTTCTTTACAGCTATACTATTGAGCTGAATCTCGTCTGAAACTTTCCAGACGATTATATAGCCGGCAATTATGCTTTCATATTCACATATAAGAAAACATGAGAATTCATTTTTCAGTTCATTCAAGAACTGGTTATAAGTCCATGATCCAATAGACTCATTTTCTATCTCAAGGACGGATTCTATATCTGTGAAAAGGGCTTTTCGTATAATAATTTTGGTCATTATCTTTATATGGTCAATGCAGTAGAATTAAAACCCGGGAACAATCAGTCGAAGAGTTCAGATGCATCAGATAGTTTATTCTGTAAAATTTTTTAGTAGATCGAGCAGCTGTGCATGAGTAAATGGTTTTTTTAAAGTTGCATCAGCTCCAAGGTATTTAGCTGTATTCAGATAACTTTCAGAATCGATTCTTCCTCCGCCCGAGATAGCTATTAGAACTATATTGGGGTATGTTTTTTTTGCTTCAATGATGATTTCGATTCCGTCTTTATCAGGCATTATTATATCTGTAATTAATATATCAGGGCGGAATTCATTGACCTTTTTCATCAAATCTACTCCGCTATCTGCAGCAAGGACTTCATAGTTATTCATCTCAAGAATCTCTTTCAGACTCTCTCTTATAACCATATCATCTTCAATAATTGCTATTCTCTTCATTAATTTTATTACCAGTAAAAAAAATATTTATAAAAAAAAGACTAAAGTAACTTCTTAAAATTTCACTACCAGTTTATGAGTAGATACTGAATAAAATGTAAATATAATATCATTTTAAATATTTAGTTAAAAAAATCATTCATTTAATAATTAATTCTATTATATGCAGTATAAAAAATGTTTGTCAAGCAACTTATGCTGTGATTATGTGAATTATAGAATAAGTTTACAAGTTGATTACGGCTCTAATTGAGAGGCGGCAATTGGTGGAATCACGATTTTCTCAAGAAATGAATTTAATTAACTGATTTTGGTGATGATTAATGAGACATAATAAAAAGAGGGTATATGAGATTATTTAAAATTATAATTATATTATTTGTAGTTTTAACAATGCAATCCGGATTTACAGCTGATGAGCCGACCGGTCTTGCCAATTTAAAGAAAGTAGCCGATGATATGAAGTTTCAGAACGGGATGGAGTTTTATAAACTGGAAAAATTCGACCGTGCCCTGAGTGAATTCAATGAGTATATTGAAATATACTATGACGGTATTCATCGTAATGAGGCTATGAGGAAAATTGCTGAAATCCATATCAGATTTTTTAACTATCAGAAGGCTATAGACGCATATAGAGCACTTTATCAGGAGTTCAGTAGTACAGATGAAGGTATTGATGCATATTTTCAGATAGGAATATGTTATAAAAAAATGGGATTTGATTCTAAAGCTGAAGGTATATTTAAGTACATAATTGATGAACATCCCGGAACTTCAGCGTCACATAATGCTCAAATTCAGCTGGATTTATTAAAAATTACTTCTGAGTAAAAATAATTTGACATATATTACTATGGATTCGAATATGCCATTCTGACTGAACTAAATTTAAAAATTTATTATTATTGTCCAGCTTTACATTAGGTAAGTATTCATAAAGCCGCTCTGGAAAAAAATAAATTAAAATAACTATGTCATTATAAACAGGTGAGGTATATATGCCATTACAAAAACTCCGTAATATTGGTATCGCAGCACATATTGATGCGGGAAAAACAACTACTACTGAGAGACTTCTTTTCTTTACTGGTGTAAACAGAAAGATGGGAGAAGTTCATGACGGTGCTGCAACAATGGATTTTATGAAACAGGAGCAGGAGAGAGGAATTACTATTGCCTCTGCTGCTATTTCCTGTCAGTGGAAAGATTATGCAATAAATATAATCGACACTCCGGGTCACGTGGATTTCACAGTTGAAGTTGAACGATCACTCCGGGTTATTGACGGTATGGTTGCACTTTTCTGTGCTGTATCAGGCGTTGAGCCTCAGAGTGAAACTGTATGGAATCAGGCAGACCGTTACAAAGTCCCCAGAATTGCATTCGTTAACAAAATGGATAGAGTAGGTGCTGATTTCAATGAAGCTGTAAGTCAGATGGACAAATATCTTGATGCTAATCCGGTTCCTTTTCATGTTCCGATAGGTGTAGAAGAGTTTTTCCAGGGATCTATAGACGTTATAGAACGAAAAGCTTACATTTTTGAAGAATATTTACAAAAAGAAATTGAGATACCAGCCGATTTAAAAGAACAGGTTGAAGAAGCCAGACTTTTTCTCATTGAAAAAATTGCAGATTTCAATGAAGAAATCATGGAATTATTTCTTGATGGAAAAGAAGTAGAGACAGAGATGCTGAAGAAAGCTGCAAGAGATGTAACCTTAAAAGCACTTATAACTCCGGTGTTCTGCGGCTCTTCTTATAAAAATAAAGGTGTACACCTTCTGCTCGATGCAATAATTGATTACCTTCCATCTCCAATAGATGTAGGTTCAACAGTTGGTCTTGATATGGACAATCCTGAAAAAACTCACACTAGACATCCAAATACAAAGGATCCATTCTGTGGTCTTGCTTTTAAGCTTATCAACGATACTTATGTAGGTCAGCAGACTTTTGTAAGAATTTATTCCGGAGAGATGAGAACCGGAATGCAGGTTTATAATTCTACAAAGGATAAAGAAGAAAGAATAGGACGTATTTTAAGAATAAAAGCTAATGACAGGGAAGATGTGGAAGTTGCAGGTCCTGGTGATATCGTTGCTCTAATCGGTATGAAATTCACAAAAACAGGGGATACTCTTTGCGATCCTGCTCACCCGCTTTATCTTGAAAACATTTTTATACCTCCGGCAGTTATAGAGTTAAAAATTACTCCTCCGACAAAAAAAGAGGATGAAAAACTTGGAGCAGGACTTAGAAAACTTACAATGGAAGATCCTTCTTTCAATGTAAGATATGATGAAGAAACAAATGAAACAATTATTTCCGGTATGGGAGAACTACATCTGGAAATCATGGTTGACAGACTTAAACATGAGTTTGGTGTTGAGGCAATTATTGGTGAACCTTCAGTTGCATTCAGAGAAGCAATAACTGCTGAATCTGAAGTGAACTACAAACATGCTAAGCAGACTGGTGGTAAGGGACAATACGCTCATGTCGTTCTAAGAGTTGAACCCAACGAAGGTAAAGGTTTTGAGTTTGTAGATCATATCAAAGGTGGAGCAATTCCAACAGAATTTATACCATCTGTTCAGAAGGGTATTGAGCCGGTTCTTGCAAAGGGTATTCTTGCAGGATTTCCGATAGTTGATGTTAAGGTTGTTCTTCTTGATGGTTCATACCATGACGTTGACTCATCTGACATGGCTTTCCGAATCTGTGCTGCTATTGCATTTAAGCAGGCATTCCTGAAGTGTAATCCTATCCTCCTTGAGCCGTTGATGAAGCTTGAAGTTAATACTCCTGATGATTATATCGGAGATGTCATTGGTGACATCAATCGTAGAAGAGGAAAAATTGAGTCTATGAGAAGATACAGAAAAGGCGCTCAGAAGCTTAATGGTTATGTTCCTCTAATGGAAATGTTCGGATATGCAACACAGCTTCGAAATATCTCAAGCGGTAGAGCAAACTATTCAATGGAATTTCATAAGTATGTTCCTTCTCCTAAAGATGTTCAGGAAAAAGTTCTGAAGAAAATTGAAGATAAAAAGAGTGAAAAGTAGTAATTAGTTCAATATATCTAAAAAAAGAGACTGCTTAGGCAGTCTCTTTTTTTTATTGATTACAGTAACAATTCTTTAATTTAGATTTTATCGTAAAAGGGACAATGGTCCCTTTTTTGTGTTTAAACGTTATGAAATAAATCAGTAATTATTCTTAAATATAATTTTTGGTGTAAAAACAATAATTATATATCCCCGCCGCCTCTGGCGGCGAGGATATATAGAGTTTTTTTACTCTAGAAAAGTTTAGGAATAAATACTGAATTTACTATCTGTTCAGATATTTAATCCAGTCCTCTTTTCTTGTCTCTTCAGAATTAATATATATAAGGAGTTTGTGAATTCTTTTGCATGTTTCCGGGGTTATATGGTGCTCTATTTTGCAAGCTTCAGCTTCAGACTGATCTTCAGGTATGTTTAAAACTCTGCTGAAAAATTCTTTTAAACAGAGATGTCTGCTTAAAACTCTGTTAGAGATTATTCCGCCTTTCACTGTCAGTTCGATGAATCCGTATTTTTCATAATCTATTAGACCGAGTTCTTTGAGCTTATTAAGAGCCGAGGTAACACTGGGCATTTTAATCTTTAGCAGTGCTGCAATATCCTTGACTCTTACCACTCTGTTATTTTCAGAGAGGATGGCAATGGTTTCAATATAATCTTCCATATGTGGAGACAAATCAGTGCTTGCATAAAGTTTTTCAATGTCGAGTGAATAAATATCAATCATTATAGTTTTTTTAAAGAGTACTCCTGTTAAATGATAATATATTTAAATATTGTAAAAGAACAGATGTCAATGAAAAAAAGACTGCAAAATCCGGTGAAAAGTTAACTGCTTCAAAGCCGGTGGAAAATTATCCCCGCCGCCGAAGGCAGCGGGGATATATAATTTTTGTTTTTTACACTAACAATTATATTTATGAATAATTACTGATTTACTTTTATAAAATCCGTGTTTTGAAGAATCATTTTTCAAATTTAAAATATGTTTTTTCAAGATGACTCAGATCGTTTTTTACAGAAGGGATGAGAGGGGAGTCTGCGAAATGTTTAATATTCTGTTCTGATTTACTGATGAACGCTTTATAAAATTTTCGTGACATTTCCAGATCTTTTAGAAGAGGATCTTTTTCATAAATTTTTGCTATCAGATAAAATGCATCATCAACAGTTTCCTTTTCTTTATAATAACGTATAATTCTGATTGCAGCTTCAAGTGCCTGGTAACCCTTATTGTTGTTCAGATAAAGCTTCCCTGATGACAGTATAGCATTATCAGCTAGTTCATTGTCGGGATATGAAGATGAGAGTTTCTGATAGTATTCTATTGCATTAATCGGATCACCTTTATATCTGTATGCTTCAGCCTTATAGTACAGAGATGCCGGAAATTCGCCTGATTGTTCTTTGATTTCATCAAACTGATTTATGGCATCATCATACTGATATTTTTTTAAATGTATTTTTCCTACCCACATTCTTGCGTTATTCATAAAAGGGCTGGAAGGAAAATTTTTAATCAGGTCATTAAATCTTAAAATTGAGTGGTCAAGCAGACCGCTTTCATAAAGCTGTATACCTGTTTTCAAAAGAACTTCATCATTGCCGGACATTGCGCTGTTTTTATTTTTATTTTCTTCATCAGCTGTTTTCTCCTGTCCGTTATTTTTATCTGCTGACTTATCATCCGGTAAGGTTATGATTGTTTCTGCTTTTTTATTTTCAGCACTTTTCTCTTCAGTAAGAATACTGTTGATCATCTCTTCCGTTTTATGGTAATCTTTAGAGAATGCTGGTGTTATAAACATTAACAGGAAAATAGTAATAAGCTTTTTCATTTAATTATAATTCCGGTATCTTTATTTATCGGTTCGGGTCTTACCGTTTTATCTTTTTCAAGAATTTCGATAATATTTTTATCATTCCCTTTTTTCGGGGGATTAACTGGTTTGGTATCTTCTTTATTTATTATCATTGTTTCATTTTTATTTTCAGTAAATGATTTTTCAATTATTTTCACTGATTGATCACTCTGCATACGGTTTGTATTGTATTCTTCATCAACCGGAGTTTCAGGTTTAAACGGTTTATTCACAATATCCGGTTCAGGTATTTTGTTTTCAGATTCAATAACACTTTTGCTTAATTCCGGATTTAGGTTTTCTCTGGTTGGAAAAGCTGATTTGTTGAAGTTATTCATAGTCGATTCATTGACTATCTCGCTTTCGAGCATACTCGAAAAATCACCATCAGCTTTTTCTTTATTGATATCGATTTTAAAAGTATCATTTACAAATTCAGCGAGGGGATCACTTTTAATTTTTGCAGATTTAGTTCCCATGCTGTAACCTATATATAATCCGATCATACACATAAGAAATATTACGAAGAAGAACGCTCTTCTTACTGTTTCAATAGTTTTAAGACTCATTGAATCAATAATTTTATTTATTGATATTATGATTGATGATAATATTTTAACAACCGGGTTCATTTTTTTACCTGTCTATTATGAATATAACTCTGCATTTGCTTAAATATTCAATATTTTTTTTATTACTGAACATCTTTTTTAAATCATTATCCGAAACTACAGGATTTCCATTCATATTTTTCAGTGCTGCACAAATAAAAGGATGTTTACCTGCTTTTTTATGTTTTAAAGCATCCTTTTCAGAATAAACATAAGAAACCGGATTGTATTTTACTGCATCGGAAGGATTGATGAAATTTTTACTGTATACTTCAAGTCCGTTTTCATTTATAATTGAAGGGATCAGCACCGGTTTGATTCCAAGGCCTCTTACATCTATAATTAATGATGTGTAAAGTGTCGAAATATCTATATCCTCACGTGCAGGGAAACTATCAGCCGGGAAGCTGTAGTTTATAGCCGTTAAAAGATATCCCAGATTAAATTCAAGTTCACATGAAGTAGTAAGGTAACCGGAAGGTCTCTCTTTATAACGTGAGTATTCCTCTAATATTTCAGGAATATTTTTTCTTACCTGCTGATCGTTCAATACCAGATCTTTAATTTTTTTTTCTGTATCTACCTGTATTCCGTTAATTATCTTAATCGCTTCGAATAGAGCTTTTTCTTTTGATCTTTCATAAGAAATATTCCTGGCTTCAGCAATGGATAATTGTTTTCCGGTTTCCATATCAACAGGTGATCCATGTTCGTCAATTGCCATACTGCTGCTGCCGGTAGAAACTATTTTTCCTCCGATCCAGTCAATACGTGCAGCAGTATCTGCGTAAACTGAAGATATTGAGGCAAATACAAGTATAATAATATATCGGTTTAACCTTTTCATCGTTTGATTACTCCACCATTCCGGAACCTTTTAAGATTTCTTTCATTTTTCGTGACGATAATTTTATATCATTATAAATAATATCTTTTGTTTTATCCGTTTCGAGGGCATGTCGTGAAACATAAAATTGTGATTTTCTCATTAACGGTTTTAACAAAGAGTGCGTGTCATCATCTTCAAGAAAGTTATTAATTTTACTTATAATGATATCATCCGGTTTATCCGATTCTGATAATTCGACTATCTTGCAGATTTTTTCATATCCGTTTTCAATAGATTTTCTGATTTCAGTAATATCGTTCGAATTGTTACCGGAGATTAATTTATCAATAATAGTCTGAGGATCACTTTTATTAGTTCCGGTTTTAACTGCATCAATTAAATTCATTTCTCTTGTGTTTTTAATTGCAGATCCGTCTCCTGAAGAATTTATAACAGTTGCTGATATCCTTCCTGCCGAATCTTCGAACCATGACCGGTATAAGTCAAATATAAAATCGGAGATTATTACCCCTCTGTCTCCATACCTTTTGACATATTTAATTTTTCTTTTTCTTATTACATTCTGATTTATAGAATCGAGATTGCTGAATCTGTTGATGCGCGGTATCCAGTCGTCATTATGATAAGTACCGCTGCAGTGATACTCTCTGCCAGAGTAAGCAAGATCCTGTCCGACAAGTATAATCGGATCACAGCCCATGTTTAAAAGCAGATCAAACGCGCTGGTTGCGACTGATCCGCCGGATTGAACATCACCAAGTGGTCCTGTTTTTTTTTCGATCCATTCTATCCCGGGAGTAGTTTCGCGAACTACATCACCGTCCGCATTCTGATAATATTTTGAAGTGGTGCTGATAATTTTTCTCCCTTCAAATGTATTCAGAATCGAAGGGCAGCTTACCATATCTGCGATAAGTATTGTTTTATCTGTATGTACTCCGGTGAAATGTTTTAAACTGTATTTTTGTGCATCAAGAGTAAGGACGAAATGCGGGCTGATACCATGTTTATTTAGTATTTTGAGAGATGTATCAACAGCAAGAATTACTGCGTTCTTTTTTATTTTTTTTAAATCTTCAATATTGTGTTTTAAAGACGGTCCTGCCGAGACAATTACTCCAGGAATTCCTCGGAATTTTCCGAAAAGTTTTGAAACACTTGATGCATCTTCCATATGTGCGAGATTTTTAAAAATATTCTGTATCCATTTTTCTTCAAATTCAAATCTTGTAAGAAGATCACTGATGCGGGAGGATATATATATTTTAATACTGCCGATAGTGTTGTCATAGAATTCAGGATTCAGCTGATATGACGGTTTATGTATATAATGAGCTATACCTTTGAAACCGGAAAGTTCCATTTCTTCAAAAATTGACTCAGGATCTTTACCCGGTGTTATAATATCAACTCCTTCAAGTGATGCAGAATTAAACTCCCGGCATAGTTTGAGTACTTCATTTTCTTTTTCGATGGCGATTATTTTAACATCGGGGTATTTTTTCTTAAGTGCGGTTATGTGATATCCAAGAGCAATGCCGGAGACAGCTATTACGGACGGCTTACCCTTTTCAAATGCATCTACACTGCGCTCAGCCTCTTTAAACGGATCATACGAAGAGTGCAGTTTTAATTCTTTTCCGGTTTTATTATCCAGAACAGATAGAGTTTTAAAACCGTTTTTGGCATCAGTTACTAAATACTCCGGCATCACCTGTTAACCCGGCAGCTTCTGATGGTCGTTATAGCTGTTTTTAATTTTCTGGTGAAAATCCTGCAGCTGTTCTATTGTATCGAGATTGAAGAATTCCAGGATATCAGTTTCGATGTAATAATAGTTGTACTTGTTAACTTCAATTCCGCAGAGCATATTTGCAAGGTAAACAATGCTTGTGAGATCATTATATTCCGGATCACTATTTAGAGGGGAGTGGTGATTTGTTATAGACATTTTAAGGTCTTCGGGGAAATTCCATTTCTCAGCAATAAGTCCTCCGATTTCAGCGTGACTTATACCAATAGAAATCTCCTCCAGAATTGAAGATGAACGAAGCTGTTTATTCTTTGTTATTTCAGATATGGTGTGAATAATACTTTCATCAGCCGAGAGAAGAACAATTTTTCCTATATCATGCAGCAGGCCTGTTATAAATGCTGAATCAGCAAGATTTCCTAACCTTTTGAGCTTTGCTATCTGACGTGAATAATATGCTACCCGGATACAATGTTCCCATATCAGTTCGAATTTTTTGTATTTATTTCCGAGAATTTTTTTTGCGGTACTTGCAGTAAGAATCAGATGTAAATTTTTAAGTCCGATAATTTTAACGGCCTCTTTTATCGTAGAGATTTTCTTCCCTGGTACAAACCCTGCTGAATTAGATAATTTAATTACATCAGCGGTCAATGCCGGATCACGGGATATACGGTCGGCAATTTCATCGATAGAGGCTTCTTTTTTATTGCAGAGCTGCTGGAGTTCAATTATATTTTCAGGGAATGTCGGTAAAGACTCCACATCTTTCAGTATTTTTGCTTTGACGTCGGAGACTATTATTTCCTCTTTGAGCTGTTTTGGTATTTTTACACTTACAGTAATACCTTTAGAATCATGATCAATAAATAGATTATCCGCGCCAATTCCTGAATTTTTCAGCAGGAAGACCATAAGAACAAGACCCAGTCCTGCGCCCTCTGTGGGATCATATACATCATTGTAGGCATCTGCGAGATTTAAAGATATCTTGGACTGATGAATTCTAGACATGATCCGTTCATATTCTTCTTTAACAATTTGAACATTGTTGAAAACGGAAATAGTGAGTAATCCATTTTTCTGTTCAAAAGAAATCTTTATATAATAGTTCTGGTTAGTAGTTACTTCCGATTCAATTTCATCAAGATTATAAAGATAATCCTCTTTAAAATTTTTCATTATATGTTCATATTTTTCGCTGTCCCTGATATCTATTCCCGATTTCTCAAAATATATTCTTTTCAGATTTGCTTTAAAAGCATTGAATACAATTTCCCTGATTATCGTAATTAAAGTTTCAAGAAGAAATATATTTCCCTGCGATGATAAAATTCTCAAAATAAGAGTATTTATGAGAATCAGAGATTTTTCGTCAATGAATCTGAATGAAAAGGTAACCTCTTCACCTTTTAATATCTTTTCGGCATATTTTTTATTATCGTTATTTATCATATTGAATTATTTTTTCTATTTTATCTCTATACGTAATTTCTCATAAACCTGTGACATTCTTTAACAGCAGTTTGTGAGTACTTACTCTATATGTAATTATCGGCGATTCAGCTTAAATAAACGATATAACTATTTTTTTTCAGTAATAATTCCGGAACTTTTTGTAATTAAGTGACAGTAATTATTACTCAATATAATTTTTCCGTGTAAAAAAATTATATATTCCCGCCTCCTTCGGCGGCGGGAATAATAGAGCTTTTTTTAATTTAAAAAAGTTAAGGAATAAATACTGATCAGGATACTATAACATTCATCCCCAACAGTTGCGAGGATAGAATACTACTATTTTATGATAAATTTACTATTATTAAACATAAAATATTTTTAATTAAATTTTACAATTACATTATCCTTTTCAAGTTGAAAAATAATTTTTTTAAATGCACTGCTTATTGGAGGAATTCCGGCAAATCTATATTCTTCAATTATATACTCATTTAATATTGCTCTGGAGACATGAAGTCCAGTACTGTTGTTTTCTGATAACTCTATAATTTTTAAGTCCGGGTTTTTTAATTTTATTTTAGATATAATTTCTTCAGTATCAGCCGGATCCGTCAGATTCAGTTTGAGAATCTGTTTTTCATTTTCTGTTCTAATTTCAGCGGTTGATTTTCCGGAATTTATAATATAGTTTCTCTCATTATTGGTAAAATTTTTTTTCATATACATTGTACAGACAATTGCAGAAAAAAGAATAGGGTAGAATTTTAATTTATTTATATTTTTAGAATGAATTAAAGGTATTAAACCTGTCAGTAACAAAAATATAAGAGGTAGAGTTATATCGTATACATAAAAATTAAGTTTTAAATCCGAAATGAATCCTGTAATTAACAGTGTAATTTTAAAAATATTGTCAGTGATATAGCCTGAAAAAACCGCAGCCGGTATTGAAATGTATGATACAAGAATTGTAAACATTGATGTGCCCATGATTAAAGTTATCAACGGAATTACAATAATATTTGAAGCTGCAGCTGCTGTATTGAGCTGATTCATGTGAAAAATAATAATCGGAAGTGTGAATATCTGGGCGGAAAGAGTTATTGCTGTTGAGTCTGCAATAACACCGGGAATACTATTGAGAGATCTGCGGTACTGTTTATAGAAAATGATAATACCCGCGGTTGCTGTGAAGCTGAGCTGAAATCCGGGACTAAAAATTTCCCATGGTGCTATGAATAGAATTATTGAACACGTGAGCATCAGGTAATTAAATATGTTTCTCTTTCTGAACAGTAATGATTGCATGTAAAAGAATCCGAACATTACAACCGCCCGCACTAAAGAAACCGGCATATCCGTAATATATAGATAAAATAATACAAATAAAAATGAACCAAGCATTGCGATGTTTTTACGGAAAAACGGAATAAGCAGAAAAGCCGGAATTGCCGCAAAAATTGCAACGTGCATTCCTGAAGCTGATAGGGAATGGAGTACTCCGGAATTCCGGAATTGTATAATTACACTCTTTTCAATGTAGTTCTGATTCCCGGAGAGAAGAGCTTTAATTACTCCAGCCGCCGGCTGTTTGAATATCAAATCGATTCTTCCAAGGAGCCTTTTCTGTAAAGCAGTTGCAGGTGACATACTATTTTTTTTAATAATAGTAATGTCGTTATCGGATGCTGCTGTAGTAAAGTGAATACCCTGTGATATAAGCTTTGAGCAATATGGATTTGTGCTGTTGAGTAATACTTTATATATTTTTTTATGAATAAAGATGATATCACCTTTATTCAAATTGTTTTCACCCTGAAAGTAGAGAATACCTTTTAATTTATTATCTTTATATTCTGTAGTGCTGAAATAAATTTCTGACGAATATCGTTTATATTTAATATCATCTATCTCTGCAGAAATGTTGCTAATGAATTCAGGATAGTTTGTATCAGATATGAGATTCGAAATTTTATTTTCAAGATATAAGTAACTCGTGGAGTAAATAACAAGAAAAAATATTATATGAAGTATAATAGATATACGTGAATTAAAGAAATTTCTGTATCTGACTGCTGTTGCAGTTAATGAGAGTAAAAAGAGAAGGGCGGATAATCCCGCAAAAATTGTTCCGCATAAACCGGTGATCTGACTGTACGAAGCAAGAGTAATGAATATGATATAACATCCGAATGGCGTTGATGGTACTAACGCATCATTAAGGAATCTGCTACATTCTTCCGACTTTGAAGATGAATCCGACATTTACCCCTGCTGAGATTGAATTTGTGTTTTCGCCAATAGCAAATGATCCATATCTTGAATATATGTCGATAAAAAGTTTTGTATCAGGTGTAGTGTTAATGAGAAGTGTTAATGGAAGCTGAAGCCCTGCGCTTCCATTATGAGTCTGGTTTGATGGAGGAGACTCGAAATATAATCCCAGTCCGGCTCCAGCTGATACAGTTTTATTTATCGGGTAATAGTACTTTCCTGAAATGCCGAAATCCAGGTTAGTTATTGTAAAGTCAAGCTGATTGTATGCATATTTAATCTGGAAATCACCGCATAGATTGTCAGCAAAAATATTCAGAGCTGCACCGCCCGATATTGAATAGCCCGATGTTTTATTTTTTTTTATTGAAGAGCCCTCCCATTCAGTATACTCTACTTTATTATATGCTGATGAAAAAGCAGGGCCGGCATAAGTCAGATTAAGACTCTCCTCTTCTCTTATCTCCTGTCCGTTAAGAACACTCTGAAGAAAAAATAATATAGAAAGTGTTATTAGTATCCCTGCTCTCTTCAATTGATGCCTCATTTTATATTGAGCGGATTTTTTACTACTTGAGCATTTGACGGAACATTGAAGTCAAATATACTCGGTATAACAGATGCATCGCTATTGATGTTAGAAATTGAAAAATTATATGTGCCGCCATCCTTCGATTTCAAAACTGCTTTTTTCAGAAAAAAAGTTGAATCTACCATAAGTATAATTTCGGAGAAAGATCTGTCGCTGCTTTTAAGTTTGATCGTATATCCTCCCGGGCCTTGTGCTGTAACGATTGCAAAATAACCTGATGTCAGTGCAGCTATACCGCCGGAACCACCTCCGCCCAGATCCTGAACTCCGCATATATTACTTCCCGGAGAGTAGACCCACAGGCTTTTTCCATTTGATACGATTGTTTTTCCGGATGGATTGCTGAATTTAATGAAAATTTTTCCTGGACTCATAAACTTAAAACTTCCGGTATATGATTCCCCCGAAGAATGGGACCAGGCTATAATACCTGTAAGTTTACCGATGCTGCTCATTCTTCCTCTAAAGCTTGCTAATGCTTCATCGCCGGTTAACGCGAATGAATAATCACATATTGAGACAAAAATGATTGTGATTATAAATATTACTCTCTTCATTTCTCTATTTCCTTAATAACTAATACGTTTGAAACAGTATTAATTTAAATTTTTTTTCAATTTTTGTTAAAATATTTTTTATATTGATATATTTCAAGAATTAAATATAGTTTTTATTTAATTAACGGGTGGTGGTGGCTTATTTTTGGGTGCACAGCGCTTCGCACTGCGCTGGGAGTGGGGATTACGGTGGCAGCGCCCCCGTAATCCCCAAATTCAGACGTATGCGGAGCATACGCACCCCCAAAAATAATTTGCTGCCTTAACGGGGAAGTAAATATAAACTGGTCATAAAATTTTTCAAGGGAGTGTATGTTAAGCGCTGTTCTTGCAAAATGATGATTAAAAAAATACTGACTTTTGAGATATTTTACTTCCGGAATGGGGCTTGTCTGAAACAGCAGAGCTATATCTGCAATATTTTTATACTTTTTTGAGGAATGAAATGAAGAAATTTATGCTGATTCTGCTGATTTTGTCGGGTACTGTTTTTATCTCTTATAAATATAGTGCACGAGTTTATGTGTATTACCTTAAATTGTATTATAATAAACTCTATACTGAAAGTGAGTTAACTGTAAAAGCCAGGAAGTTGTATGATGAAAAGAACTATAAAGAAGCAGAAGAATTATTAAGCTCCCTTATAATTATTTATCCGAAAAACAATGATTTAAAAAAAATTGCCGCATTTAATTATCTGCAGCTTGGGGATTCATTAAGGGGTGCGGAAATTCTGGCGGAAATTCCAGCTGATTTGATTGAAGAAAGCCGTATTCTTGAAGAAGTTTTAAAAAATCTTTATTATAGCGGACATTATGGCGATCTGGTCTATTTTTATGATAAAGGCATTATGCTTAATAATGTAAATACTGCTTTTTATTATGGAGTATCGTTATATAGAAAAGGAAGATATGATGAATCATATAAAATGCTCATAGATGTAAAAAATAAAACTTTTATGCTTCCTGAGTTATCATTTTATTTAGGGCTTAATCTCGATAAAAAGGGGAAATCGCGGGAAGCATCCGGTTATATAAAGGAAGCATATGAGTCAGATAGATCTAATCAATCGTATAAAAAAGCACTTATAGATTCATATAGAAAGTCGGGATTATATAAAGATGCGGAAGTTCTTTTAAGAAGCAGATGAATTCAGATTTTTTCCGGTAATCCGGTTGAGATGCTTTTGATTATATTTTTTGTAATATCAGTAATAGATGATCCCTGGATTCCTGTTTCTGTTATTATAAGTTTATTGTTTTTTAAATTAAGGCATCTTATCCATGCATTTGTCTTGGTTTCATTAAACCCTATTATGATGATGTAATCGATATCGTCCGTGGAAAAAGCCTGAATTTTCTTTAATATCTCTTTCTTCTTTGTTGTATCATCGAAAGAATACATGTCAAAAACTTCTTTTTCTTCTTTGATCTTGTTATAATACTCAGTTCCGGACCATGTTCCGTACATCAGTTCTATATCTTTTTTATTGTGAATCTGATGATATGATGCGTTGGCACCGCTTAAGTGATAAAATTTATTTATCTGTTTATCATCAATTATACCATGAAGTTCATTTCCCTGAGTCGGGGAGAGCCTGTATCCGCTGGTCAGAAATTCATAATACAGGGTATTCAGTTCAGTCCCTTCAATATTCGTTAGAACTGCAAGTTTTGATTTTGCAGTAATTTTTTCATTTTTAAAAATAATTGAATCGGTTGCTATACTGTTTATCTGAAGGGCAATTTTATCTATAAGTTTAAAAACTTCAGTTTCAAGATAACCTGTATCTTCAAACTGAAAAACACTTGTGGTTCCTTTTTTATAAACATTTACTATGAGGATTATTCTATTGTTTTCGAGAGACTTGAATGTCCCGAATATAAAATAATCTGCAGCTATAGCTGAAGTAATATTTACAAGATCTCCCTCTGTGAATTCGGTTTTAAAGCTGCTGTCTTCAGCGAAGGTGAGTGCAGGGATCTGTGCCGGCTTAATAATGTTGAATTTGTGCTTATTTTTTAATGCACTGGCGAATGAATTGGGTAATATTTTTTCAAGATAATCAAGACTTTCATTACCCGATTTATTTATGAAAAAGCCGAAAGCTGCGCTTGCGGCAGAAGCATTCACGCCAAAGCATAAAAATAATGAAGCAGTAAGGATAATATTTAAAAATCTGTAATTCAACTTTTATTTCCCTGCTATGTTATTTATAAAGTGTTCTGTAATTTTCTGAACATTGTCATTGTATGCAGTGGGGTAGTTTTCTATAAAGTCAATTTCAAAAGTTCTTAAATTGATTACTCTTGCCCAGCTGACTTTTTCCCATTCTTTGAGATCAAGAAGAACAATGTATTCAACATCCCATTCTGTCCGGATCTGTTTAAGAGTTTCAGCTTTGTTTAGTTCAAAATTATATACATGAAGCTTATATATATTATCATAAGTTTTCTGAACTGTTGATACTGTACTATCAGACATATTGTATGAGATTTTTTTCAGATCAGAAATATCATATACATCTTTCATTGTGTATAGATCCGATGAGTTAACTGCTTTAACTCTGAATCCATGCTTCAGAAAAGATATGAGAACTGCATTTTTAATATTATTTTCTGAATCAATTATAACTGCAATTTTGGAATTGGGTGATAATTTGCCTGAAGAATGAATCAGTCCCTTCTTTGAACTGCAGGATACTATAAAAATAGAAGTTAAAATGAAAATGACTATTTTTTTTAAATGGCTTACCGATGTCATTTAGCTACCTCATTTAAAATATTTGGTATTAATTTATATCATTAAAACAATATATTAGTCAATATTAAATTTTTTATTTTTTTTTATTTTTTTTATTTGGATTTATTTATGGAAAGCGGAATATAACAAAGAAGGCGGGGATATATATCCACGCCTTCTTTGTTATATGTATAGTCGTTACATCCATAACGACTATAATAAATATTTGAAATTACTTTTTTTCTTCCGGCTTAGCTTCCGCAGGTTTTTTCACAGAATTATTAAATCCCTCTTTATCAACTTTGCTTTCAGCTATGAGTTCCATGATGTATTTATTTGTTTCCTGTTTTGATTTCTGTGTAAAAATCTGCTGTTTGATATATGCAGTAGCTTCATCTGCGGTTCTTCCTGCAAATTTGGCTTTGTTCTGATTGTAAACAGCATTAACCTCTTCATCTGAAACTGTAATTTTATCTTTAAGTTTTTTACCAAGATAATACTGTGCTGCTGTCTGGATTTTAATCATTTCAATTACAGTTTTAAGTTCATCCTGATTTATTGATTTATCATTAATAGCTTTGTTATAAAGAAGTTTCTGTGCTATTATGTGATCAAGATAACCAGCTTTGCTTAAAAGAGGGTGATTGGCGTATGCAGGATTTTCTGCAAGTTTATCTACTTCTGCATCAGTCTCAACATTTGCCATCATTTTTGTCTGGAGATAATAAAACTTATTAAAATCCTCCATGGAAATTGTTTCTCCGTCAATTTTTGCTGCCCAGTCTTTTTTGCATGAAATCTGAGGAATAACGAGCATAGTTATAATTAAAATTGTGAAAAGATGTTTGATTTTCATATTTCGTCCTTAGTTTTTTAATAAAATTTTTCTGAAGTTATGGTTAGTATGTATTTAATTATCAATTTGGTTACATAAATTGTTGCAACCATTTTTTTAATTCGTATAACTTTTTTTCTCCTTCTTTCTCACTGTATTTCATAATGATTAGCTCCGGATCTTTTGGATCGAGAGAAAGCCTTTTATCCTTCGAAACCGCAGCAGCCAGACGTTCCCCCGGGATTGTGCATAGCGATGATATCCTGATTTTAATTTTATCGCTATCTTCAAGGAGTTCGCTTATTTTAAGTGAAGATGCGATAGCCCGTATTCTCTCCAGTTCAACCAGAGTGTTAACCTCAGCCGGAGGTGTGCCGAATCGGTCAATCAGTTCCGATTCAAGAAGATCTACCTCATCAGCGGTTTCGCATGATTCGAATCTTTTGTAAAATTCTATTTTCTGTTTATCATCATTCATATATGAGTCTGGAATAAAAAAATCTGTTTTTATAAAAAGAGAGGTCCGGAAGTATTCTTTTATCTCTTCCCCTTTGAGCATTTTTATTTCGTCCTCAAGCATCTGGCAGTAGAGATCAAATCCCACATCCATTATACTCCCCGATTGTTCGTGACCCAGTATGTTTCCCGCACCCCTGATTTCCAGATCCTTCATCGCTATTTTAAAACCGCTGCCGAGTTCGGAGTATTCGGCAATTACCTGCAGCCGTTTCTGCGCTTCTTCGGTTAATGAAGCGTGTCTGGGATAGAACAGGTATGCGTATGCCTGTCGTGTAGACCGGCCGACTCTCCCTTTAAGCTGATAAAGCTGGGAGAGGCCGAAGGTATCGGCACGGTTTATAATGATGGTGTTTACATTGGGAATGTCCAGGCCCGATTCAATTATTGTAGTACTTATCAGAACGTCATACTTTTTATTCATAAAATCTATCATAATATCTTCAAGTTCATGCTCATGCATCTGACCGTGGGCAACACAGAATGTTGCTTCCGGAACCAGATTTTTGAGCAGTATCATCTGTGTTTCGATTGTCTGAACTCTGTTATAGACATAAAAGATCTGTCCGCCACGGCTGACTTCGTTGAGGATCGCCTCCCGTAGTATATCTGGATTCTCTTCAAGGACATATGTTTCGATTGCCTGACGGCTTTCCGGCGGTGTAGCTATAATTGTCAAATCCCTGATACCCGCCATGGATATGTGAAGGGTTCGGGGGATCGGTGTTGCCGAGAGAGTCAGTACATCGACAATTGTTCTGAATTTTTTCAGCTGTTCTTTATGTTTTACTCCGAACCGCTGCTCTTCATCAATTATCAGGAGGCCTATATTCTTTATGTTTACATCAGCCGTGAGGATGGCATGTGTCCCGATTATAATATCAATTTCGGCACTGGCAAGTTTACTTTTTATTTTAATAATCTCCCCTTTGGTTCTGAAGCGGGAAATCATATCTACTGTTATAGGGTAGCTGCTGAATCTTTTCTTAAATGTTTCATAATGCTGCATTGCGAGGATTGTTGTCGGTACAAGGATTGCTACCTGTTTCCCGGCCATTACTGCCTTGAACGATGCCCTTATTGCAACTTCGGTTTTACCGAAACCAACATCGCCGCAGACCAGCCTGTCCATTGGCTTGTCTGTCTCCATGTCATCTTTAACATCTTCAATTGCAGTGAGCTGATCCGGTGTCTCCTCATACTCGAAGAGCGATTCAAACTCCTCCTGCCATTGGGTATCAGGCGGGTATCTGAATCCTTTAAGAGCGCTTCGTTTGGAGTATATTTTTATCAGTTCATGTGCGATCTCTTCTACAGATTCTTTTACACGCTGTTTAATCTTATTCCATGCTGATTTTTTACCAAGTGCATCGATTCGCGGCTTACGCCCTTCGGTTCCGATATATTTCTGAACATATGTTATCTGGTCCAGGGAGACATAGAGTTTGTCCTCATCTGCATAATCTATGAGAATAAAATCCCGCTCAACTCCGCCTGCAGTCATTCTTTCAATGCTTCTGAATATTCCAATTCCATGATTGATATGAACGACGTAATCTCCCGGTTTAAGATCAAGAAATGTTTCAATTGGACGGGATGTTTTGCTTTTGAAGTGTTTTCTTTTGCGGTAACTCTTCCCGAATATTTCATGATCGGTAATTATTAAAGTTTTAATGCTTCCGAGTTCTACACCGGTGCTGAGAGGTGAGAGTACTATATTCAGCGGAGCATCAGGATTGTATTTTTCGAAGTCGTTGTCAGTGTGTATTTCAGAGAACAGATCACTTAATCTCCGGGCCTGTCCTTCGAATGACGTTGTTATAACAATTTTCCATCCGTCGGCAATTTTCTCGTCGATCTCATCTCTTACTGATTTAATTTTACCCTGGTAGTTTTTTATACTCTTCATGTTCCAGTTGTATGCACCGGAACTTGATGTAAATGTCTGCAGTGATATGGATTTTTTCCGGATGTTCTCCATTACTTCCATGTCCAGGAGTGTTTCCGGAGAGGCACAGTATATCTCTTTGCTTTTTTTTACGTAGAGTTCCTCGTAGTTTTTTAAAGTTCGATTCTCTCTTGAGATAAGGCCGGGCCAGTCGAGGAGTACTATGGATGCATCGCTGTCAAGCAGGTCGATGATGGAGCATGAATCTGTCATTTCATGGAAATGATCTTCAATTCCATGAATTTTTTCAATACTGTTTCCATCTCTCAGCCATCGTGTGAAATCATCAGGCAGATCCATTGAGTCATTGAATTTTGTAATGAGTTTTTCTCTTAAAGCATTTTTCTCCTTTGTGAAGAATATCAGTTCTCTCCGGGGGTATATAGTAATTTCTTTGTGAGTATCCAGTCCGGCGGAGAGCTGTGTTTCAATATCGAATTCTCTTATAGATTCCAGCGTGTCGCCGAAAAAATCGAGACGGACGGGATTTTCGAATGACGAAAGATGGATATCTATAATACTCCCTTTGACCGAAAACTGGCCGAAAGAATCGACTCTCGTTTCCCGTGTGTAGCCGTACTGAACCAGTGTGGATATAATGTCATCGAATGGATAATCCTCATCAATCAAAAGTGTGAGCCCTTTTTTCAGAAAGAAATTCTTTGCAGGTAGTCTTCTTATTACCGAGTCAACAGTTGCGATGATAACAGCAGGCGTGCCGGAGATAATTTTATATATAGATTTAATACGGTCTCTCTCAATGGATTCCGGCGGCGACATGAATTCGTATGGCAGTGTCTCCCATTGAGGGAATTTATAGAGATACTGCTCATCTATAAAACATGTCAGATCCAGGTAGAGGTCATTCATCTGCTGAATATTTTCAGTAATGATGAACGTCTGGTTATTCTGTGCACTGAATAATGATGAAATTATAAGAGGATATGATGCCGGGGATATCCCTTCGACTGACTGAGCTTCAAATTTTTTCAGATCCAGATCTTTAAATTCATTGGAAGAGATGATTCTGCGGCAGATCTCTTGTAGTATCATTTTTATTTACCATTTAAATATATTCCGGCGGTCACATAATGTGACCGGATGATTCCCGGCGAGGTCTTTTCCGGGGTTCCAATCCGGAATCTGGAAGAGAAGAGGTTTACTTTTGCATAGTCAAAGGATTGTAACCCGATAGTAACCCGGCCAGGAACAGTTAATGAATAGTTGCCGGAAAGTGACAGTATTTTTCAAGAAAAATATATTAAGAGTTGATATATTTAATGTTTTTGGAATTAATACTCTCTGGAAGTCCGGATAATGAGCGGTCCCCAAAACTCCGTTTTCAGGACCGCAGGGAGCCCTGCGGGGCTCAAAAATGGGCTACCGCCCCTTAGATCCTGTATGATTGAGTTATAGTGGTTGCCCTAATGTTCATAGGGAATACAGTTGGGGCAATCGTTGAATGCCTGAATGACGGCAGGTTATCCGTTTAAACTATTAACAGATATAATAATATTTAAAGGTATAATTGTGAAGAGAAGCTCTATACAGCTATTTATTCTAGCTGCTGCATTATTTTCATCACCCGCTGAAGCTGATGACGCGGCGTTTAAAAAGATTATTAAAGATTACCTTTCGGTAAATACAATAAAAGCAACAATTATTCAGCATATATATCCCGAGGATGGTTCTACCGAAATTTTCAGTGGAAATTATTTTGCATCATCGAAAGGATTTATACGGATAGACTATCTGAAACCGGAGAGCCAGATTATTGTCGTCAATGATTCAGGTCTGTTCTGGTATTACACGGAGCGTAAGCTTCTGTTTAAATCTGAAAAGATGACAGGTGAGGGGAGTTCAATCCCGCTGCTTATGAATGCAATTCCGGCAGATAGTCTTAAAAATATTGAAGTTGTAAAAGAGGGTTTTAGATTTTATTCGCTGTTTAAAATGGCGGAAGTCTATTCTATAACTTCGAATAAAAATAAAAGCAGAATGACTCTCTGGGTTGATCCCGCTCTCAATATTATTAAACGTAAGATTATCCTTGATGAATCAGGGAGAGAGATGATTAAGGAGGAGTATCCCTCTCATGTGTTTATCGGAGGTGTATATATCCCTTCACGGATTGAACTCACCGCCAGGACTGCTTCCGGTGTGATACAGACTCTAACTGAATATAGTAATATTTTAATAAACAGTAAACTCGCAGATGACATTTTTGAATTTAAAGTTACATCTGAGATGAAGGTGCGGATGCTTAATGACCGTTAACAAATATATTATATTTTTTTTAATAATACTAGTTATGATGATTCACAATCCGGCTGAAGCTGCTGAGGGTAAGAGTTTAATCAGGATAAACGGGAGCAGCTCAATTGTTGATGTAAGTGATATACTTGCCCGGATAAGCGGAGTCCTGTCGGAGAGTGATATCAAAAAGATCTGTGCTGAGATTACCGGACGATACCACGATATGGGTTACTCCTCTTTTTATATTGAAAAAGCAGTACGGAATGAAGATGGAACTGTAGACCTGCTTTTTAAAGAGTCCATTGTCGCCGCTGTAAATGTTTCAGGGATGGGTGAGAGGTCTGCTGAAACGGCATCGTCAATATTTACAACGGGTGATCTTTTTAATGAATTTGTTCTTAAAGAGAAGATCTCTTTAACTAAAAAAAGATTTAACCTGAAGCAGTTAAATGTTACCATCACAAGGGGGGATGATGATAACATTGTTTTATCAGCTGTCGCAGTGGAGCGGGTTCATGAATTTTATACTGCTGTATACGGCAGTCCGGTTTACGGGATACTGCCGGCGCTTACATACAGGTTCAGCTATGGAGGCTTTCTCTCCGGGATTACGCTTGAGTCGTCATTCAATCAGAATGAAAGGTCTTACAGCAGGGGATCGGTTTTTTTGAATTCAGATAATGTTCCGGGAAATCCATACTTCACTCTATCTGCTGACATAGTCGATAAAAAAGAGTCATACGAAAATAATGGCGAACTGATTTACAAACATAGATCGATCTCTCCCGAAGCCGGATTCTATTCGTATTATGGAGTTGCGGGACTGGGGGTGTTTGCTACAGGCACCTTTAATGAGTTTGAGGATTATCCCGGAGAGGGTGAGGGCATTTCATACTCCGGCATGCATTTGAAGTTTAACTACAATGACACTCCGTACAAAATAAGTTATGGTGATGTTACAACAGCTGAGGCGGATTATTATTCCGGATGGAATCAGATAGAAAAGCATATCTCTTCAAAGATTGTTATAAATTATTTAATTAATTTTTCATTATTTTCTGAATTGTTCATAACCCTGAATGGACATTTTTTTTATACCACTGATGATGAGAGATTTGCCCGCGTTTATGTCTTTGATAATCTGCTGCCATGCAGAAGTGAAGATTTTTCATCCGCATCATGGAGAAATATTTCCGGAATAGATTTAAATTATGAATTTTTAAAGAGATCACTCTATGCTGCACCGGTTTTGAAATGGGGAATCTATAACTCCGGATCTGAAAATGAAGTCGATGAGTCAGTTCTCGCCGCAGGTTTTAAAATATTTTTTATATCGGATAAAATCAGAATGGAAGCCTCATATCTTTTTGATACAGACAATCCGGTAAAGAGCGGTTCGTTTCTGTTTTCAGCAACCGCAGTTTACTGATAGTTGGCTACATTACATGCGTATGAGTATAGAATCGAATTCTGTCTGAGAATGCCATCTATATCCTGTATGGTGTTTCCGATTGAAGTTCTTGCGTCAATGAATGACTGCTTCTGGTGTTTGGTCATGTTCTGTCTGTCATCAATATTTTTACTCGATGTAAAATCATCAATATGCACTATATGTTTTTTCAGATTTGAATAAATTCTTTTTATACTGGCAGACATCTCGTAAATAAAGATAAAACGCATTGTAAGTTCTTTATTGCCGGCCAGTTTGTCAAAAATCTGTTTTCCGGTATTGTCAATTTTAGCCTGGTAATAGGTTATAGATCTGGGATAATTTGTGAGCTCTCTGTAATAAGTTTCAAGCTTTTCAAGCTGCTGAATTCCGTCAATTTCCAGGCTTCGGACTATGTCGTCAAATTCGGTAGATTCATGTTTGTTCTCTTTCGGGAAGATGTCGGAATCGTAAATGTTTTTTATAAGCCCCGAAATTCTCTCTTTATGAGTTTCGGCACTGTTGATTACCTCTTCAATAAAAACTTCAGGTTCTATCGAAGATTCTTCCATAGATTCACTTCCATAATCATTATTCCGGATTGTGCTGAAATCCGGAATAATCTCTGCAGATGATTTCCCCTCTTTCTGGCGGTTCGCTATCTGCTGGAAAATACGGCTTTCACCTGAATGAAATCTCTCAAGCTTGATTATTTCAACTTTCCGGTCGTCTTTGTTGTACCTGAGTCCGAAAATATTTCCCAGCGGGTCCACATAGCGGTTGTTTAAATCATAAACAGAAACTCTCGATGTATCGATCTGGTTTACGTCATTTATTCTTATTATACGTTTTTTCATTATTATAGATCTGAACTGTTAAACTCTTTTATCGGGTCATTGAATTCCACAGCGATATATGAATCCCCTTTTGATGAAAACATTGAGAATTTTTTTGCTGCCGGTGAAGGGTTATTCTGAAGCAGTCCTGTTCTTACAATCTGTCCCTGAACACTTATTTTCTTTTTATCAAGAGTGAAGTTTAGAATTACAGGCATTCCGGCAGGTACCCTGGAGTCACTTGCGATAAATACACCGCCGCAGCTGATATCTATTATTACACCCTTACCTTTTTTAGGTATGCTGAGATTAATATCGATTTCGTCCGGATTTCCTACAAAATAATCAAATTTTGTTTTTATCGAGCAGGAATACCGTGTATATTTTCTTTTATCTGAATCACTCATATAAATCCCCCGTAAATCTTGAAAACCAGTAAATATTATGCTATGTATATATTTTAATGTCAAGTCATGTTTTATCCACGAAGTACTTTTTGAAGGCACAGCGCGGAGCATACGCAACCCCCAAATAATTTGCTGCCTTTTGAAGTAATTGTTCATAAATCGCAGGTAATTATGGATTTCCCCGCCGCCTCCGGCGGTGGGGAAAATAGAGCCTTTTTAATTCAATAAGATTTAAGGAATAAATACTGGAAAAGCTGTATCTACTCATAAATTGGTGATAAAATTGCTCTCCGCCGCGCCTGTGGCGCGGCGGAGATGAAATTCCACCGGTTTTTTAGTAGTTTAGAAAAGTTTACATGATTGTATAATTCTAAATATAAGAAATTTTCTATTTTTTGTTTACAGTATACCTTTGTGAGATATATTGGTGACATAATTTCTCTTAAAAAAGAGAATCTTCTCACAAACAACATAAAAACAGGTAATTATATGTCAGAAAATAACACTAAATATATATTTGTTACAGGGGGGGTATGTTCATCTCTGGGCAAAGGTATTTCGGTAGCATCTCTGGGGCTGCTTCTTGAAGGACACGGGTATAAAGTTACAATTGTCAAGATGGACCCGTATCTCAATATCGATCCGGGGACAATGAGCCCGTTTCAGCATGGCGAGGTTTATGTTACCGAGGATGGCGCGGAAACAGATCTTGACCTGGGATACTACGAAAGATTTACAAATTCAAAGCTTTCAAGAAAAAATTCGGTTTCAACCGGTCAGATTTACAACACTGTAATTCAGAGGGAGAGACGAGGGGATTATCTTGGAAGGACTGTTCAGGTTATCCCTCATATAACAAACGAAATTAAAAAACGGATATATGATGTATCCGCAGACGATGCTCTCGACTTCGTTCTGGTTGAGATTGGAGGAACTGTTGGTGATATTGAGTCTATTCCTTTTCTTGAATCTATCAGACAGATACGGCAGGAGCTTGGCCGGAAAAGAGTAATGAATATTCATCTCACTCTTGTGCCCACAATATCAGTCGCCGGAGAGCAGAAAACCAAACCGACTCAGCACTCTGTTAAGGAACTGATGCAGCTTGGAATTATTCCCGACATTCTTCTTGCAAGAACACAGTTTCCGCTAGAGCAGGATATGAAGGCTAAAATTGCTCTTTTTTGTAACGTATCAGAGCGTAATGTTATCTCTGCTGAGGATATAACCGGATCTATATACGAAATCCCTTTTATGTTCCAGAAAAATGAATTTGATATAATTACACTGGAACATTTTAATCTCCCCATTGATAAGAGTAAACTCCCCGCATGGGAGAGTTTTATAACTACCTACAGAAATCCGAAGCATACTGTAAAAATTGCAGTTGTCGGCAAGTATATACAGCTGCAGGACGCATATCGATCTATTTATGATGCATTAATGCATGGTGCTGTAGCCAATGAAGCTGAACTTGAAATTGTCAGATTTGACTCTGAAGATCTTGAGAGCTGCGGATGCAACGATCTTAAAGAGAAGTTTGCCGGGATAAATGGTATTCTGGTCCCTGGCGGCTTCGGCAACAGGGGAATAGAGGGGAAGATAGCTACAGTTACACATGCAAGAACTGAAAATATTCCTTTCTTTGGTATATGTCTTGGAATGCAGTGCGCGGTAATTGAATTTGCACGTAATGTATGCGGTTTCGAAAATGCTAATTCTACCGAGTTTAATGATCAGACTCCATATCCTGTAATATCCCTTCTTGAAGAGCAGGAGATTATTGCAGAGAAGGGTGGGACGATGAGGCTGGGAGCTTATCACTGTGAGTTTACTCCAGGGAGCAAAATCAGCGGAATCTATGGAAAAGAATCGGTTATGGAGAGACACAGGCACCGGTTCGAGTTTACAATGAAATATAAACAGGCATTTGAAGATAAAGGGATGATAATCGGCGGGATCTATCCGAGAAATAATCTTGTTGAGACAGTGGAAATTAAAGATCACCCGTGGTTTGTGGCAACTCAGTATCACCCGGAGTTTAAATCAAAACCTATTAATCCTCATCCTCTGTTCAGAGATTTTATCCGGGCATCGATAGAGAATAGCAATAAATAGTAACTCACAAGTAAGTCACTTAACTTTATTAAGTTAAGTCTTACTTGTGAATTATTTCACCGCCGCCAAAAGCGGCGAGGTCAGTGTCTGCTCATAAACCGGTGGCATTCTATCTCTGCCGCGCCTTTGGCGCGGCGGAGAGCATTTTACCACCAGTTTATAAGAAGTTACAATAAATAACATTGTAAGCATTAAATTCCCGGTAAGGGAATAAATCTTAATTCAGATTATATCTCCGTCATCCCCTACCGGTAAAGAATTATAATTGACAGAAAGAATTAACATGCTCATTATTCAGAAATGAATGAAACAGTGAACATCGATAAACTTGAAGCTCTTGAGAGACAGGTGTCAAATCTTTCAAAGCTTGTTGAAATAAATGGTATTATAAACTCTACATTGAACATAAACCGTCTTTTATCCATTATTATGGAGATGATAAAGGATATTATGGAAACTGAGACCAGTTCTCTTCTTCTCTACGATGATGACAGAGAGGAACTGGTTTTTAAAGTAGCTCTTGGTGAAGCCGGTGATGAACTGAAAGAGAAATACCGGGTAAAACTAGGGCAGGGTATAGCCGGATGGGTTGCTCAGAATAGAAAGAATCTTCTGGTTAATGATGCCTATAACGATCCCCGTTTCGATCCTATGTATGATAAGAATACGGGTTTTATAACAAAGTCAATGTTATGTGCGCCTCTTCTATTTAAAGGTAAACTCCTGGGTGTGATTCAGGCGATAAATCCTGTTGATAAAGAGGGGTTTGACGAAAACGATATTAATCTCTTCCGTGTCTTTTCCAATCAGGCAGCTCTTGCTGTTCAGAATGCAATTTTTTTCCAGAAGGCAATTGAAGAGGAACGTCTTGACGGAGAGCTTCAGTCTGCAAAAATTATTCAGGAATCATTAACTCCATCTATAGATTTTATCAGTGACAATTTTGATGTTGCTGCGCGGTCACTTTCCGCCAGAGAGGTTGGCGGAGCTTTTCATTTTTTCAGAGAGTATGAAATGGGTGTTTATCTCTTCACTCTGGGTAATCTTAATATTAAGGGTATCCCCGGAGCTATAAGGGCTTCAACTATTGCAGGTATAATCAGAGCAATGTATGAACTGGATATTCGCGAACCCGATGTTATTATAAAAATGATCAACAATCACTGCCAGGAGGAGATCGGATGCAGCACCGGTTTTTCTCTCTTCATCAGTCTTATTGATTTAAACAATATGAAAATAAAATTTGTAAACTCAGGGGACGCATACCCAATACTTATAAGAGATGAGAAAGCTGCATATCTCCGTTTTAATAAGCGGTCATGCGGTTATCCGGGAAGTGAAAATTTTACAGCCGCTAAAGTTGACCTTGATCTCCATCATGGGGATAATTTTGTTGTTTTCTCAAGCAGTCTTCCCGAGCTGCGGAATACTTACGGAAAACAGCTGGGATTATCGGGGATTGTACGTTTTATTGAAAAAAGAACCGGTTCAAGAGGGGAAATTATTGATTCTCTGCTTGATCATGCTTATAATTATATGGGCGGAGTTGAGAGACGAAAAGATCTTTCTGTTGTCTCTTTTACTGTAAAATAAAGGTAAAATATGAGTGAATTTGTTTCAGTAATATTCTGTAGAAGATGCGGTTCTAGATTTGTCGAAATTAAGGAGTGGAAAAACGGTTCTGCCTTAGTTCATTGCCGGGCATGCAAAAACAGCACTGAGCTTACAGGTTTTACGCTTGGACGTTGTCAGGTTACAAATAAGGAGCTGGAGATTGCAAGGAACACTTCTGCAGGTGTAAATGATTTTGAAAAATAATATTGTAAATAGAGGGGATTGCTCATAAACCGGTGGTATTCTATCCCCGCCGCACTTTTGGCATGAGAGAGAGCAATTTTACCACCAGTTAGTGAGTACTTACCGGCTTTATAACTATGTAAAAGACCGGTTCATTTCTTCTTAAGTAATCTTTTAATTATTACGCTGCTGAAAAATATTGATATTCTGAATAGTCTTCCGAATCTCAACGGATTTGTAATAATTCTGTAAAACCAGTCCAGTCCGTTTTCCATAAACCATGGTGGCGCTTTTTTAATTTCACCGGATATTGTATCGAGACTCCCTCCGACACTTATAAAAACTGTGTTTTTGAATTCGTTTTTAATTTTATATATCCATTTGTCCTCTTTAGGAAAACCGAGCCCTACGAAAACAATATTTGCTTCAGATTTTCTTATAGCCTCTATAACAGATTTTTCTCTGTCTGAGTTAAAGAATCCGCCGTGACGTCCAACTATTCTTATATTAGGAAATGATTTTTTAATATTGAAAAAAGCTCTTTCAGCAGTTTCCGGTTTACCACCTACAATAAAAATACTGTACTCTTTGATTTCAGCAAGACGTACAATTTCCATCATAAAACTTAAGATTGCAACACGCTCTTTAATCGGGTTTTTAAGCATAGATGCTGCCCATTGAAGTCCTGCACCGGATGCAAGATGCATATCTGCTTTATCGGATATAAGTCTCAGGTCACTATTCGATTTTATCCGTGATAGTTTATATGGATTAAGGGTAATGACATGATGCACACCCTTGTCCTCTATCATTTTGATAACTCTATAAACTGCCTGCTGCCTTGTAAGGTTGTCAATCCCGACGTTGAGAATGTTTACAATTGATGCGTCGTCAAGAGATATCTGATTGTATTCAAGAATGATATCTCTCTCTTCCTTGTAGGAATTATAATAATGCGAATCTTCTGACATTTAATTTCTCCTGTCAATAGTCTCTTTTCATCGAGCAGAACTCACCGCACATGGTACACTGATCTTTTTCGAATGACGGTGCACCCTCTCTGTATCTTTCAGCTTTTTCTCTATCCAGTGCAATATCGTACATTGCAGGCCAGTTCCGGTCTTTACGTGCCTGCGACATTTCATTATCGAGTTTTGATGCTTTGGATCCGTATTTTACAATATCCCCTGCGTGAGCGGCGATTTTTGAAGCAATTACACCCTCTTTGACGTCATTTACATCGGGGAGTCTAAGGTGTTCCGCAGGTGTAACATAACAGAGGAAGTCCGCTCCTGCTGACGCTGCGATAGCTCCTCCTATAGCACCTGTAATGTGATCGTAACCGGGAGCAATATCTGTAACCAGAGGTCCTAGTACATAATAAGGGGCATCATCACAGAGTCTTTTTTCAAGGCGTATATTATCTGCAACCATATCAAGAGGCATATGGCCAGGTCCTTCAATGATAACCTGTACATTCTTTTCTCTTGCTCTTCTTGCAAGATCACCAAGCACAATCATCTCATGAAGCTGCCCTCTATCGTTTGCGTCATGAATTGAACCTGGTCTGAGTCCGTCACCCAGACTTATTATAACGTTGTATTGTGCGAGTATATCGAGTATTTCATCATAGTGTTCAAATAGAGGATTCTCTTTTTTATTGAATTTCATCCATTCGGCGAGTATTGCACCACCGCGGCTTGTTATCCCTGTAATTCTTTTTTGAGAATGAAGAGATTGTACAGATGCAAGAGTTACACCTGAATGGATTGTCATAAAATCGACACCCTCTTCAGCCTGAATACGGATAACATTCATGAAATCATCGATTGTCATTGCTGTCATGGCTTTTTTCTGTGCAACCATTCTTACGGCCGTTTCGTAAATAGGTACAGTGCCAAGAGGTATAGGGGAATTAGCGAGAATCTTTTTTCTGAAAAACGATAAATCTCCACCTGTACTCAGATCCATTACTGCGTCTGCGCCGGCTTTAACAGCCGCATCGAGTTTGGCAAGTTCGGTGTCCATATCAAAAAGATCCGGAGATGTTCCTATATTCGCGTTTACCTTGGTTTTGAGTCCTTTACCGACCGCTACCGGGGTAATAGCCCTTAAACTGTTTTTCATTATAGAGACTTTACCTGCAGCAAAATCCTTCATTAATTCATCTACCGGAATCGATTCAGCTTGAGAAATGGTCCGGACTTCATCTGAAATGATGCCTTTTTTAGCCTGTGCAAAAATATTCATTATAGTGTATTTACCTGGTATATTTTATTGTAATTTAACTGTCCGGTCAGATGTTGAGTATTTGATTTATAAGATACGGGCAGTATAAGTGTATTAAAATTCTTAATCTATGAGTGTCAATAATAATTCTTAAGGATTGATGTAAGTACTTATAAATTGGTGGTAAAATTGATCTCCGCCGCGTCTTCGGCGCGGCGGAGATCGAGTGCCATTGGTTTTTGAGCAGTTATGGATTGATTTTTTGTATATGACGTAATCAGTAATTAAATCATTGATTTTTTTCGATGTAAATTAAATCTGATTAAATAATCAGATTCAATTCCTATATTTTTCCGAATGCGGGCACAGCGCATCGCGCTGTGCCGGGAATGGTGGATTACGGGGGTTGCACCCCCGTAATCCACCATTCCCGGCATATGCGAAGCATATGCATCTCTGGAAATAAATTGCTTCACCGGCTCTTTTTTATAATAGAGTAATATTTTAATTGAAGATATTTTTATTATAGTGAAAATAGACGGCTTATTGATTAATGTTAAGTATCAGGAAAGCTTTTCCTGTTATAAACTGAATACGGTGTGATTATAATAAATATTTGAATTTAAGGGCAGGTTTATGGATAGATTGAAGCAGTTGCAGAAATGGAGTATTTATGAATTCGGGAAGAACTTCTTTATTGAGCCTCTTTCCAGACATGAAATGGTTATGGAGAAGATCAATGATGTTATTGATACTTATAAGCCTAAGGTTGTAGTAAAAGCAGGTCTCGGTTCAGGTAAAATTGTACTCGATCTGATCAATAACAGGAAGGATATCACTCTTGCAGTAGTTGAGCCATCTTTAAAGATAATTGAAGAATTTGTTAAGACTAATAATGACAATCAGAGAGTTAAAGATATAGGTTTTATCAATGGCGATTTCAGTAATTTTCCCGTAGATTATTATGGAGCTGATCTTATTATTTCCATTGATAATCTCGATTTTCAGGAGACTGCCCCTGTTGTTGATGAGTTTAAAAGGGCGCTTCAGTTTGACGCACACTTCTTTTTTGCAGGAATTGTTCTTGATGATGAAGACATTGAAGGTGTATACGATGACTTTATGCGTATTCTCTCACCTTTGCATAATGATTACTACCTGAAGGATGATCTTAAAACATTTATGAATCTGAAAGATTTTACCTTTGTGAAAGGGCGCATTGAACATTTTGATTATAATATTGATGAGATAAAAAAACATTTTTCAGATTATTATGGCGAAATTGATTCAGATGGGGCTGAGAAATTTATCAGCAGCAACAATGATGTCTTAACTGAAATTTATAAACTTAACGGCAGAAATATATCTCTGCCATACTTTACCGGACTTTTCACAAGAAGAAAAATATAACAGAACAAAGTAATGAAAAGAAGAATATTAATAGTACTCGCTGCTTTCTTACTTCTGGGTGATAGTGCATTTTCGCAGAAGAATGATACCGTTGAAATAACAGCTCAGGGTATTCTTGCCAGGGTTGACAGAATACTGCAGTATCCGGAAGGGGAGCTTCAGGGGCGGATGAAACATATCTCTCCCGATGGTAAATCTTTTGATATCGATTTTAAAGGAAATATTGCCCGAAACGATTTTCTGTTTTTTTTCAGCAGCGGCTCACGCGGGGAGAGTCTGAAAGTCCTTTATAATATGGGTGGTGAGGATGTCTGGGTTTATAATATTCACTCGGTTAAACTATTCCATAAAATGGGTGTCGATAAGTATGACCGGGTGATGTCTACAAATTTCTCTTTTATAGATTTGTCAAATTCAGATTACCAGAGTAACTATAATTCCCGGATTACGGGGAAGACTCTCATCAAAGGGGTTGAGTGCTACAAACTTGCTCTTGATCCGATATATGACGGGAGCGAGTATGGAACAGTTACAATGTATGTTACTGTTGATCAGTATATACCGTTGCGGATAGATTATCACGATCGGGATAAAGTTATTTTCAAGTTTCTATCTCTTTCAAAAACGATGGAGAAGAACGGACGGATTGTTCCTATAAGATATGATATGCTTAACATTAAAGACGGTACAGTTACTATTTTAAGTTTTCTGAAGTTTGAAGAGAATATCAGGTTTCAGGGTGACATTTTCAGACCTGAAAGGCTTGGAGAATAATGTGCCGCAGTTTTTTATAAAAGAGAGTGATGCTGATGACGGGAAAGCAGTAATTCGCGGCGAGGACTGTCATCATCTTATTAATGTCAGGAGAATCAGAATCGGTGATGTTTTGAGGTTGAGATCTGATTCAGGTAAAGGTTATTCTGCCCGTGTTTCAGAGATTGATCGTGAAGAGATCCGGCTGAAAATACTTGAAGAATCTGCAGCTGATAATGAGCCGGTTAATATATCTCTTTATGCGGCACTTCTTAAAGGCGGAAATTTTGAGTTCGTTCTTCAGAAGGCAGTTGAAGTTGGGGTAAACCGTATAATTCCGGTTACTTCATCAAGGACTGTTCCTGATCCGGGAAAAAAAATTGACGATAAACATGTCAGATGGAGTAAAATTATATCCAGTGCAGCCAAACAGTGTTTCAGAAGCAGTATGCCGGTTCTTGAACTCACGTTAACATTCTCCGATGCATTAAAAAATGACAGTTCGGAGATGAAGCTTATAGCACATCCCGGGGCGATTACCGAACTGAGGGATTTTCTTTCATCCTCAGAAAAACCTGATTCAGTCGCTCTACTTGTCGGACCTGAAGGCGGATTCAGTGAAGCGGAATTAAATTCAGCTTCGGAAAAGGGGTGGATACCGGTAAATTTCGGCACAACACATTTGAGAGCCGAGACGGCGGCAGTAATACTCCCGTCTCTTATAATATATCAGTGGAGCTGAATGTTCAGTAATTATATTTTTATTGTCTAGCATCTGCAGCAGCTCATTACTAAGAATGTTCCGCACCGGTTTATTAAATAATTTATACAAAGAGGATCTGGATGAATCGTGAAATTTATTCGGCTATGGATGCGAATATAAATAGAGGGATTGAGGGGATAAGAGTCTGTGAGGATATTTTCCGGTTCAGTGTAAAAAATCTGATATCTGCCGAGTTTAAAAATCTCCGTCATCGAATAGCTGAGCTCACAACACTTGTACCTTCCGGAATTCTTCTTTGCGCCAGAGACGTTATGCACGATGAGCAGAAATTTATTAATACAGGGTCTGAAATGAAACGCGCCGGTATTAATGATATATTCAGATCGAATATCCGCCGTGCAATTGAGGCATCAAGGGTTATTGAAGAGTTTTCAAAAAGTGTTCATCCCGTCATTGCTGAGGGTTTTCAGGAGATCAGATTTTCGCTTTATGATCTTGAAAAGAGAGGATGGCTCATTTTAGAAAAGAGTAAGATGATGGAGAGATTTGAACTGTCGCTATATGCAATTATAGATTCCGGTTTTGTTCCTTTGGATAAAATGGAGGCGACTGCGAAGATTCTTACAGGAACCGGCGCTGATATTATACAGCTGCGGATGAAAGATCTTCCCGACAGAGATTATCTGAATATGGCTTCAAAGATTTCGAAGATATGCAGTGATAATAATACAATATTCATAGTGAATGACAGAGTTGATATTGCTCTTCTTTCAGGTGCTCCGGGAGTTCACCTGGGGCAGGATGATATTCCTCTGTCTATGGCTGATATACTCTCCGGCGGTAGATTGCTTACGGGTATTTCAACATGCAGTGCTGTCGAAGCAGCTGCGGCTGAAAATGCCGACTATATTGCAGTCGGCCCGGTATTTGCTACATCATCTAAAGACGGGGCACTCCTTGCGGGAATTGGGATTGATACAGTACGGGATATCTGCAGCAATACAAATCGACCTGTAGTCGCTATCGGCGGAATAGATGAATCAAATGTGGAGCATCTTATCGAGGCGGGAGTTTCATCTCTCTCTGTAATATCCGCATTATTTAAAGATGGAAAAATTGCAGAGAACACAAAAAGACTTAAGGATAAAATTGAATCGTGCAGAGTTTCAAAATGATGTCCGCTGAGATGATTAAACAGAGAGATTCACTTCGTACCCGCTGGCACGAGGTCAGAACTGCGAGGCTTGAACTGAAAAAAACTTTTCTGGATGAAAACATTGACATTACAGATGTGCGTCACAATTCTGAATACCGGCGATTAAAAAAAGAACAGAAACATATTTCAAAGATGATTAAACATATAGAATATAAAATATGCAGAGGGCTAAAAAATGAAGCATGATGAAAAAGAAAAATGCATTATGCTTTTTTCAGAAAAAGAGGGTAATGTTTATGATTACCCTGATACTGCCGGTGCGTTCAGGTCGGGATATAGATTTGTCGAAGTTGATGAAAGTGAACTGATACAGCTGCCTTATGGAAGCTATATGTTTACACTCCCTGATCGGTCTCCAGTGTCCTCAACAGTAGACGGATTCAAATGCATTAAGGAGACTCCCGATGGTGATCCGATAAATGCTGTCGCGGCATTTCTTGCATCAGGTTACCTCCGGACAAAGCTTCCGGCTTTTGAAAAGAATTCTCCCGATTCTGTAATTCTACCTTTGTGGGCATATTCCGGCGTTGTCCTTAAGGGGGATGACTTTTATGTCCCTGCAATGAGAATTGATGAGGACCCGAGATCTGATCCTCATCTCCACGAGGATCATAAGGGTTTAAACAAGGGTATAAAGAAGACTAAAGAGCTCTTTCCGGAGAACAGGCTGGTTAATCAGCTGAGCATATGTTCTACTCAGTATAACTGTTTATGCGCAAGAAACTTTTTCATGGGGAGATACGAATGTCCGGTGCCTACAAGTCCCGCGTGTAATGCGGATTGTCTTGGATGTTTATCATTTCAGGAGGAGGAGTCCGGTTTTTGTCAGTCTCAGTTCAGGCTTGAATTTGCTCCGACTCCAGATGAGATTTCGCAGATCATTGTTCACCATTTCGATCGGGTTGATTTTGGTGTTGCAAGTTTTGGACAGGGGTGTGAAGGCGAACCTCTCCTTCGCGGAAATGATCTTGCAGAAGCAATAAAAAAAGTCAGAGAAAAAACAGACCGCGGAACAATAAATCTGAACACCAATGGATCGCGTACTGATATAGTAAATAATATGATAAGTGCAGGACTAGACTCCATCAGAGTGAGTTTAAACTCTCCCACAGAGAAGTATTATAATGCTTATCATCGTCCAGTTAATTATACATATAGTGATGTCATGCGGACCATCGAAACTGCTCTTGATAAGGGTATTTTTGTATCAATAAATCTTTTTTTTATGCCCGGTTTTACAGACTCGTTAAGTGAAGTAGAAAGTATTATGAAATTTCTGGAAAAGTATCCCGTCTCAATGATACAGACCCGGAATCTGAATATCGATCCGGATTACTATTTTGAGAAAACAGGTTTCATCGATGAGGATGCCATCGGAATTGGAAATCTGATAAATATATTCAGGGAGAAATATCCCAAGCTGAGGCTTGGATACTATAATCCCCCTTTAAAAAAATAAATGGAGAAAAATAAATGGAAAATTATATAAATGATCCTGTATGTTATGCTAAAGATGTAGTGGCAAAAGATCCGATGGCGCGATTTCTTGGAATTACAGCAGATGAAGTAAGAAGCGGATATGCCAGATGTTCTGTAACAATAAAGCCTGAGTTTTTAAATGCTGTAGAGAGAGCTCATGGTGCAATTATTTATGCGGTTATGGATCAGGCTTTTGCAGTGGCTTCTAATTCCACAGGAAATATTGCAGTTTCACTTCATTTTTCAGTTAACTATATCTCGGCGGCTGTTGACGGTGAGAAAATTTTTGCGGAAGCGACTCCTGTTAATATGGGAAAAAAAGTAAGTGTATGGAAGATTGAAGTCAGGGGCGGTTCTGATAAAATTATTGCAAGCGGCGAGGGTCTTGCTTATCATAAATAGATACACGGCAGTTATTTACCGGGTTTAAGGGCGGTAGCCCTTTTATAGGCCCCGCAGGGTTCCCTGCGATCCCATAAATGGAATTTTTGGGATCACTCTACAGTAATTCTGAGGAGTATTTATGAAAATTCATGTAAGCAGAAGAAGCAAGAAGAGCGGGGCGCCTCCCGGTACTTTGATTCATATAGGGCGCGATGCAGCTTTTGATGTTGTAATAACCCGATGCTGTTACGATGAAACGACTTTCGTTGAAGATAAAAATATAACACTTGATAAACTGTTTGAGGCTGAAAACGATCTGGCTGTGGAGTGGATCAATTTTGACGGTATTCACGATGTGAAGATGATTGAACAGATCGGATCACATTTTGGAATTGATACTTTAATTCTGGAAGATATTGTTAATTCCAATCAGCGCCCGAAAATTGAGGATTACGGTGATTATATTTATATTGTTCTTAAACTGCTAACTTACAACATGAAATCGGGTGAGATAGAGTCGGAACAGGTCAGTATTGTTTTTAATTCAAGAATAGTATTTTCGTTTCAGGAGAAGCAGGGGGATGATTTTGAGCCTCTGCGGGAGCGTATCAGAAAAAAAGGTAAGATCAGAAAAATGGGCACAGACTATCTTACTTATTCCATTATAGATTACATTGCTGATAACTACTTTGTTGTGCTTGAAAAAATCGGTGATAAAATTGAAAAGATTGAATATGAGGTTCTAAGTGATCCCGATAATAATACTCTTCGAAGAATTCACGAACTGAAAAGGGATACTCTTATGATTAAAAAGAGTGTCTGGCCTCTCAGGGATGTTCTCGGATTGATGATAAGGCCGGAAAATGAATTTATTAAAGATACAATAGTCTTCAATCTTCGGGATGCGTATGACCATACTATTGAAGTCATTGATACTGTTGAAGCATATCGTGATTTTATGACAGGTCTTCTTGATATATATCTTTCAGGTACAAGTAATAGAATGAATGAAATTATGAAAGTTCTTACCCTTATTTCGACTATCTTTATTCCTCTGACTTTTATTGCTGGAGTATATGGTATGAATTTTAAACGTATGCCTGAAACGGAGTGGTATAACGGTTACTATTATATCCTGGGATTTATGGTCTTTGTAGTATTAATAATGTTTGTATTTTTTAAAAAGAAGAAATGGCTCTGAAAATTTATATCCTTTAAAGGCAGTTTTATTAATTCAATCTTTACAGGGTCAAAGGCCAGCTTTTTTTCGACTTCCTGTCGGTGCTGGCAGGCGAACGTCGTGTTCGCTCGGGCGGTAGCCCCTTTATAAGCCCCGCAGGGCTCCCTGCGGGCCCGAAAACGGAGTTTTTAGGCCCACCCTTGAAATAAAAAAAAGCCCTCATAAGAGGGCTTTTTTATTATACTGAGTTATTGATTACTGTTCGCTTATAAATTTGTTCTTTTCGAAGATTCCTGAAACTTTTGAAGTATCAGGCCATGAAAGAGTCCCTTTACCTTCAAGCATTCCATCTTTCCACTCACCGGTGTAAACAACACCGGTAGCCCATTTATAGGTACCTCTGCCGTCCGGTTTTCCGTTCTTCCAGTCGCCGTTATAAGAATCTCCGTCTTTCCACTTGTATTCGCCGGTTCCGTGTTTTAGATTGTCTTTGTAATCGCCTGTATATGTATCGCCATTGTTGAATATGAATGTTCCTTTACCGTCACGTTTGTTTTCAGCATAAGTTCCTTCATATTTAGCACCGTTGGGCCATACCATAACGCCGTTTCCGCTGACTTTGTTTGTGTTGAAATCGCCAGTGTACTCTACATCTTTGGCAAATTTAACTTTCCCCTTACCATTAAGGCAGTCCCCTTCAATACAGTTTGTTCCTGTACCGAAAGCTTTTACAACGGGAGCAACAACTACAACTTCTTCTTTTTTCTCTGTTGATCCGCAAGCAGCAAAGAGCATTGCCATCATCGCTGCGAGGGAAAGTATAATATAATTTTTCATCTTCATTGGTGACCTCCTGTTAACAGGATTAATCCTGCTGATTAATCGCCGTGAGCCGTTTCTAATTGTTATTCATTAAACAGAAACAGACGCATACATATGCGTCTGTTTCGAGTTAATAGATTATTCAGTAATTAACTTAATATTTGTATCAGCCGGGATTATATCAACAAATACATCAAGTGTTGTAGTTTTGCTTGTGTTGCCTACGCCGTCTCTTGCGATAGCTTCAATTTTATGCATACCATTTGTGTTGAACTGAAGTTCTCCAGTGTACAGAATGAAATCACTTTTGTTATCCATTCTGTAGTAGATTGTTTTTACACCGGATTCAGTATCAGCAGCAGTAACTGTGTATTTAAAATCTTTAGAAGCTATACTCATTTTGTCTTTTTTGTAAAATTCCTTGTCTGCTTTGATTTCAACAACCGGGGCTGTTTTATCAACTATTATCTTAATGTCTTCTATGCTTTCAGAAAGAGTGTTGCCGTTTTCATCAACAACTTTTGTTGTATATTTTGTAGTGAGGTTTCCAACTTTATCTTCAGATGTAACTTCAAGTACAACAGGAGCAAGTGAATTCAGGCTGAATGGTTTAACATACTGCTTGTGCTCTTCACCTTTAACTGCATATGTAACCGCTGCAACACCGGAGATGTTGTCTTTAGCTGATACAGTATAGTTGTATGTGAAAGTTTCTGCTGCATAGATGTTTTCACCATTTTTTGAAAATGGTGCATTGATTGTAACAAGAGTTGCCGGAGCAGTTTTGTCGAGTATGATGTTGATGCTCTTCATAGACTCTTTGTTGCCCATTTTGTCAACACTGTAGTAATAGATTACATGGCTACCTTCGTCGCTAAGAGTGAATGGCTCGGAATATTTCTGCTCCTGCCCTTCATCAATTTTATACATAACTGAATCTTTCATAACATTATCCATGTCAAAAAGTTCAAAACGTACTTTATCATTTACATAGGTATTATAACCGTCTGTGAATGTTTTAGGCTGTCCTTTAAGAAGCTGAACTTCCTCTTTTTCGTAAACTTTCTCTGCATGCTCAGCAGCTGTATCTTCCATAGTCAGATGTTCTGTTGCTGCTTCTTCTGTTTTTACTGCATCATCTGCAGTCTTTTCTGTAGTATCTGCAACTTTTTCTTCTGTTGTTGCAGTTGCAGTATCATCTGTTGATACTGTTTCCTGTGATATTGCAGCACCTGATATTAGAATGAATGCTGTAAATATGAATAAAGCTAATATTGAAACTTTTTTCATTGAAGACCTCCAAAAATAAATTATTAACACTTTAATTTTTTTAATAGATATCCCGTAGCTGAATTTTCTGCGAATATCGTACTTTTATAAGGTAATATTATATAGTATCGATTTTTAATCAATTAAAATATTTAAAAATGAAAGTTTTTATACCCGCAAAATATACAAATTGTAATTATTTAAGCGGATACAACCCCTTTCCTGCATAATGAAAAGGGGGTGTATCTGCTTTACTCTTCGTTTATTCCGTAGAAAAATCCGAAAACCATTGATTCTTCCCCTTTTATTGTGCTGTTTAACGATGTTTTCTGCCATGTTTCATATTTTACATCGTCTTTATGAATTTCACCATCATCATCTTTTACTGATATAAAATAAACAGCTTCAGTTTTAACATCTCTGAATTTATCCGGATATCTTTTCAGCTCCCCCTCTTTGGCTGCAAATGAAGTATCCTTTGTGCTCCCTTTAAATTCATAGGGCTGACCCGCTACCCATTTCATCATTTTGTACTTATATTTTGTCTGATATACCGGTACATCTCTGTATTTTGTTTCGGTGTAGGTTTCTTTTTTTGTTGTATAAACGGGCTGGTTTTCGTAAATATCTTTAAAATAACCGTTACCCATATCCTTGGTTCCGACTTTAACTTTCTTTTCCCCTGTTTTTACCTGAACATCGCGTGTTTTAGTAATATATCCATCAGGGACTTTGTCATAGTGATGAACTGCCCTGAACTCGCCGAGTTTCTGTGCAGATGCAGGGAGAGACCAGTCCTCTTCTGTAACCATTTTGTATTCCTGATAAAGAACTTTGGCGGAATATTCAAAACCTGTGACAGTAAGATTTATTGTAGAGGTGAGCATGATGAGTGTAAATAGTGTTATAATTGAAACAGCACCTGCGATGATAGCAATTTTAAGTTTCCGGCTGAATGTAGATGGAGCTGCGGCTGCTGCGGGGGGAGTGGTTTCTTCAGCTGCATCAAAGCGTATCTCCTTCTCCTGCATGGATACATCACCCTGAGCTTCGCTCCTTTTATTGCCGCAGCTTACACAGAAATTATCAAATGCATTGTTTTGTGTTGAACAGTATGAACACTTCCAGTCTGCACCTGCATTAGCCTCGGCAAGCAGTTTTTCATCGGTTACCTCAGCTGCATCTTCCGGGAGATAGAACTGTACATCATCGGGTCTGGTGGATCCGCATGAACCGCAGTAGGAATCGGGACCTCTGTTTCCTATTCTGCCGCAGGTTTTACAGTCCCATTTTCCTTCTCGAATTGTCATATTATCTCTCCTGATTTGATGTAATTTTAATTTAACCATAGATTGCAAAAAGTTCAACAAATATCAATATTTATTCCTTAACTTTTCTAAAGTAAAAAAAGCTCTATTATCCCCGCCGCCGAAGGCGGCGGGGATATATAATTTTTGTTTTTTACACTAAAAATTATATTTAGGAATAATTACTGAACAAATATTGTTTTGCGGGATGTAAAAATATCTGAAACTGCTGCCGGTTTGCCCGATGCCCCGGTGCTGTTATTATTCTTGACTTTTTATCGGAAAAGTTGAAAATGTACCAATCGGTCAGTTTTGATGCAGGTTTTATTACAGAGGTATTATGCAGAAAGGGAACGAAACAAAAGAGAGAATTAGAGAGGCTGCTCTGGATCTGTTTCATCGCGGAGGGTACAATAGTACCAGTATTAATGATATAATAGAGTCTACCGGTGTAAAAAAGGGGAATCTGTATTTTCATTATTGTTCAAAGGAGAACCTTGCTATTGAAGTTTTGAAGGATGCTCTGACTCTTTATGAGGATTACATAAACTCCAGAATTTCAGGGTCAACATCAGCTGAGAAGCTGGAGAGTCTGATCGATGCAGTTGCAGATTATCATATTAACAGCAATTTCAGATCGGGATGTATTTTCGGGAACATGGCTCTTGAAACCGGAGGGAGCGATTCTGAAATTTCTGAATTTGTTAAGGATGTATTTTTAAAATGGGAGAGCAATTTTGAAAAACTCCTGAGCCGCGGAGTGAAGGAGGGCGATCTTCAGCTCCGGGAGACACCCCGTGTTCTTGCGCGTATGATTTTATCATCTATTGAAGGGGGACTTATGCTCTCAAAAGTCTACGGTAAGATTGATCCGTTTTTAAACTGCAAAGAATTTATAAGAGCCGCATTATCTGAAAGACGTATTGAACAGAATTTGAATAATGTAAAATGGGGGGAGATATGATCAGCAGACAGAGCGTTATTGATAAATCAAAACAGATCGGTTTCGCTGATATAGGATTTACCGGGATTGAACCTTTTACTTCTCAGCTTGAATTTCTCAGGAATCCCGATGCGCGGTACGGATGGACTGAAAAGATAGGGCTTACACTTGAAAAGAATACCGATCCTCTCACTGTTCTTGAAGGGGGGAAGGGGATAATTGTCCTGCTTCACAGCTATCTGCAGAGCTCCATCCCGACTGCGCTTATGGGGAATTTCGGAAGGTGTTATCTTAATGATGACAGAGTCACCAGGGACGGACTTGCACTGAAGGTGAAGGAGTTCAGAAATTATCTGAAAGAAAATGGGATCAATTCAAAGCTCTCCGCCAGTATGCCGGATAAGCTTGCCGCGGCTAGAGCAGGAGTGGGGACATTCGGTAAAAATTGTCTTCTTTATGCTTCGAGGGGTGCATCGCGGAGTTCATTTATATTTCCTCTTGTTATCGTAATTGATGCAGAATTTGAGCCGGATACACCATCTGTAAAAACTGATTGTCCAGGATGGTGCAGGAATGCCTGTATTGCTGCATGTCCCACAAGAGCACTTCTGGGTAACGGGAAAATCGACTCTCAGAGATGTATCTCTTATCTCACATATCATGGCAAAGAGCTTACGCCGCTTGAGCTCCGCGAGCCCATGGGGATGTATATATACGGATGCGACAGATGCCAGAATGTCTGTCCAAGAAATATTCCGCATCTATCTGTTCAGATGCCGGATGATGCAAAGCTTGTAGAGATGTCGGAAAGGTTTACACCGGAAAAACTGCTCAGCATGGACAAGGCATACTTTGAGACATTCATCTGGCCTAAAATGTTTTATATGTCATATAAAACTTTATGGAAATGGAAAATGAATGCCGCCAGGGCAATGGGTAATTCACTCGATAAAAAATATATTCCCGATCTTATACGTGCGATGAAAGAGGAGGAGGACGAGAGAGTCAGAGCCATGTCTGCCTGGAGTCTCGGGAGGCTTGGCGGCGATGATGCTTATTCTGCTTTAACCATGTTAACTGGTGAAAATTCAGATATGGTAAAACATGAAATTGCCGCAGCTCTGGGGAAATAACTGTTGAATTTCTGAAAAGTGGAGATATTTTTAGTAATAAATCAGCTTATTCCTCTTTTTTTTTACTTTTTTAGCCCGAATAAGCTTTTTTGATAGATTTTTTCACCATTATTATATAATACTCTCACTATATTAACAGATTTAAAGTAGATTTAAAGTAGAATTAAAGTTTGATGATTCAGCTATTATAAAAAGGAAAAAGGTAAATATCATGCTGCAGATTGATATTGAAGAAAAGGATAAAGTTGCAGTTATCAGTATTTGCGGTGAATTATCTTTACATAGTATACAGGGTTTTGAACAGGCCTTTAAAAAATATCAGGCTTCGGATTTTAATGTTATTGCGCTTGATTTAAAAAATATGCCGTATATCGATTCATTCGGAATGAGCAGAATGATTAAAATATCCCGGATATTTCTTGCAGCCGGTAAAGACTTTATTCTTGTTAACATGAATGATAATATTCATCACATTTTTAAAATGTCTACATTTGACAGACTTTTTAATATTATGACAGGTGAAGATTTTGAATTGGAGTTTCTTACTCCGGAACTTCCTGTGAGACATTATAGTTCAGAACATGTTGATGATTTCATTCAATCACACGATACGAAGAATAATCCGAAAATAAAACAGGTTGAATTTGTAGATGATAACGGTACAACTCTTGTTTTTCTTGATGAGTAGAGGTTATACTCTAAATCATCCCGAGATTTTTTTCTATCAGAAGTTCGAAACGGTTTTTTTCTGAAAATGCAAATGATGTGAACTGGCTGTACATTCTGATTTCGGAATTTTCAAGATTCACGGAAGAGGGGAAAAATTTATACTCTTCAATACTCTCCATGAGTGATGATATTTCACGGCTTACACCTTCAATTTCGCTTTTACTGAATAATTCAGAGTTGCCTCCATCGGGCAGAGTAAATCTGTATCCCACCTCGCCATTGTCCAGCAGATGAAGCGACAGACATACCGGAAAAAGTTTTTCACGGTAATTATTAAGAGCAAGATCTCTTTCGTAATCATACTTTGTTGCAGTGCTTTTACCGGCTATATCAATCTCAATCCTGTATGCGGATATTTTTCCCTGGTTTTTTGCCAGATTAGATTCAGGATTTGATTTAACAACCTGTTCAACTGCACTTTCTGCAAAAGAGAAAAGTCCCGCAAGATAATAGTTATGAAACTCACTTTTCTTCCTGAACATCATAAGTGATCCACGTTCGTTTAAAACAAAAAAGCGTGAGTATTTGCGTCCTTCATTGATGAATATTTTTACAGAGTCGTCAGAATCATATGATAGTATTTTGGAGATGTATTCAAGTTCCGGAATTTTATCATCAACCCGGTTAAGGTTTATCAACCCGCGGTTATATGAAATAGTATAAAGCATCTGGTGTTCCGAATTAAACTGAGTGAATGAAACGGTAGAGTTTCCGTCACGTTTTACACTATTGGAAAAGATGGTGAATCTTTTGGCAATCATAGTTATAAAACGCTGTTTTACCTGTGTTTTATTCTCTGTAAAAAAGTGGAGCAGTTTTTTCATGGTTAACTTCAGAGTCAGATATTCTTTTGATGTGCTGAATGGTTCCGATGCTGTAATATGAAGTGCGTTTATATCGCCCATTCCGGAAATAAGCGCTCCGTTTATTATACGCTCAGTAACCGCAGGAATATCGTTGTCACTATTGAAAACTTCAAATCGTGTTTCACCCCAGCTGTTGTGATAGAGAAAATAAAATTCATCCACCTTCTTTGAATATTTTAAAAAAGGATTAATTATTATATAACTCATAACCGGGAACGGGTCACGGAGAAAATAACTGTTCTGAAGATTGAGACTTTTAATTGAAAACTGAGTGGACAGTTCAGAAATAAGATCTCTTATATAGTTGGAATCCATGTGATAAAAACCCTGTTCTATATCGAGTCTTGAATAATCTTTCTGGTAAAGACCGTTAAGGCTTATCCATACAATAAGCGATATAAGATGCGGGCTTTTCCGTATCATCACTTTGGCTGCTCTTCCGTTGGTAATGATCCGTTTATTCAGATACCACGATTCGCTCCCTTTTATATCACGGACATAGTCAAGTGAGAGGAGTTTTTCCGGCGGATACTTTTTGAAGTTGAGAGTATTATCTATCTTCTTATCTTCCGGATTGAAGTGGGAATAAATCTTTCTGTTAATTGCAAGTAAAGACTCTCTGTCTATTGATCCTGAATTTATTTCATTACCGAGCGCGGCCAGTATGTTCTTATATCCTTTAAGAATTACTTTCTTTGTGTTGTTCATCATCTTGTTGGTCGATTCGATATCCCAGTTCTCGAAGTTGTCGACATGCCGCACTGTGTCAAAATCCCATCCCCACTTTTTTGTGTATTGAGTCATTACTTCAGTGAAATTCTCATCACCGGTTTTCTTCTCAGCTGATGATATGCGCGGATTTACTTTGAGATAGAAACAGGTTTTTATAATATTGAGAGTAGTCATGTCGTCAACGCTGCGGTTGTAATAATCATAGACCTGATCAAACATAAGACAGTATGCGTCTACGCTGAATCTGTCTGTTTTACCTTCGTGGACATTTCTTTTTATTATATTACTGATGAATGGATTTTTTTTATCATCGTTAATATATCGTTCGAGTAGTCCGAGTTTTATAATAGACTTAAATGGATTTCCGAGAGATTTTATAATCTGGAAAAGCGCTGCTATGAGGAAATCGGCTTTGTTGATACCGGCAATGTTTCCCAGATCTATAAATTCATACTGAATAGAGTTTTGAGAAACAGCCGATAGCCATTCGGTATATTGCGCGTCGGTGCAGTCGGCGGGGACAACCCACCAGAAGGGGACAACGCTATTTATAATAATTGAACTCCGGTAGAACTCCTCTTTGAGCATCTGACCAAGGGATGTTCCGGAGAGACCATACTCTTCATCTTCATCGAAGACATTCATTTTAATCTGGTCCACATCATTGAGAAAGAAGTGGATCTCTTTTTTGTGATTATCCATTACCCACTTTTCTATTAGCCCGCATTTATGGCGAAGGTGGGTCATCTCTTCCGGTGCAAGTAGGCTGAATCTGCCGCATATCCAGAAGTCGAGATCGGAATCGGGAGTAAAAGCGATTGTACCGGCACTTCCAATCAGGGCAAAGAGATGTATGACCGGATCTGTTATGGGATTCTTCGAAATTGAGAATGACGGATTTGATATCTTGAGCTGTGACTGAAGTTTCTGATTGACCTGGTAATTAACAATACCGTGAGGAGTTTTTATCTCCTTCACGTATCCGGGGAATTCCGGCTGATTTACTGTGAATAGAAACGGGATATAATTAAAAAGATTAATCAGTTCAGGTGAGGCCAGTGAAGAGTGCAGGGCGTTTATTTTGGCGTTATTGTAAACATTGAAATTATTTTTCATCCCTTTGATCTGGATGATTATTTCATTATTATCCTCTGTGCTCATACCCATTCCTTATCTGTTTGTAAAAGCCTGACTGACGGTGTTCTGATTTTATTACAAATTGAAAGTGACTAAAGTGTGTAATATTCCGGATTCAAATATTGTTATCATGTCCTGTTTACTGAGCTCTGAGTGTTGACGGAAAATTTTCCCGTTGAGTTCCGGTCATATATATTTGAAACATAGTCTTTATATGATTTTAATAAATCGATAGTAATCGGCCGTTTCAGAGTCTCCATCTTTGCACTTTTAATAATCCTCACTTTGGGATTGAGAGGATAGAGGCGGTTCATCTCTTCAACAATACCGATCTCGCCGGTGTTTATTCTTATCAGTTCTCCTGCGGCCATAAAGAATTCACCTTTATTGACAATGAAGCCGAGAGCACGGATGAAATCTCTTAAATCTGCAGGGAGAAATGCATATGATGTTTTATATGGAGAGTGCACCATGTTTACCATGTAACGGATGGCCTCTTTCGGAGTCATTCCGTTCTCCCCTGGTTTTGGAATAGTCAGTGTTATAAAAGTATCTACAAGCCCGAGAAGGCGCACTTCACGCGGAATTGTTGTCTGATAGTGATCCAGATCGAAGCCGTATGGATAACCCTCTCCATCAGCTCTTTCGTGATGAAGAAGCAGAATTCTTTTCTCTATATCATGCAGTCTGGGATTCTTCTCCACACATTTGTATCCCACATGTGTATGACTTTTAATAATGTCAAATTCGTCATCATTCAGCTGGGCTTTATCAAGTATCTCTTTTGATACAGATGAAAATCCGATATCATGAAGAAGGCCGCCGACCCCCATAGCTGATTTTAGATCAGGTTTAAAATCCAGTTTTGACCCAAGAATTGAAGCGATGATTGCAACGTTCATTGAATGATTGTAGTAGTAGTCATCCATGTCTTTGAGTTTTGTTACAACATCGAATACTCCGTCATCATTTTTACTTGTCTCGGTTATGATTTTGTCAACCAGTGTCCGCGATTTATCAATTGTACCTTTTGATATACTATCGCCGGGTGATTTTGTAAATGTATCCCGCATCTCATCAAGGATGCTTTTTGTAAGGTCGTATGTTTCGTGTATAAGCTCTTCGGAGATGATTGTTTTCTGTATGGGTCCGTTCTCTTTGTTTAACACTTTTGTCGGATCGAAAAACAGCTGATCTACCCCTGATGCCCGGAGATGGTTCAGCACGCCCTCTGAAATGGGGGTATGAGCTTCAAGGATTAGGTTGTTGTCCTTATCAAAAACATCGAGGCTGAAGCGGTAACCTGCTTTCAGATGTTTGATATCTACTACACCCTCCAGGGGATTCTGATTGTTATTATTATTTACAGGGTTCATTCTCTATTCCGGTTGTTCAGGTTTATATAACGTCATAAATTGCTCTAATACTTACAGTTTTTTAATTGGAACTATATTAAAATTTATGATAAAACGGCGGATAAATTGTTACCTGTATCATAAATTTCCTTTTAAGATAATAATATTTCCGTAATTATTTAAGGTTAAGCTGATATGAAATTCAAATTATTCTGTTTTTTGTCAATGTTTAAAATTTAATAAAAAATGCGAAGATATCAAATACTAATCTGCAGCGAAGTCCCTGATAATCAGGATTATTCCAGCCTTATTTGTTCTTTACTGCCGGTTTATAATCATTGAAAATGATTTTTGATTCACAGGTTATAGTAATGATATAATATAATTGTTTTTTTTCAAATGCAGTGAATCTGATTCTATATTCAGATACATCAAGTGTACTGAGAGGGTCATTTTTACTGCTGCAGACTTTAACCGGAGAGTATAATTCCCAGTCGTTAGTGAAGTTCCGCCCGATTTGTGTAAAGCTGTCGGCTGATTTAGCTGTTAATTGAGGAATATTCAATTTCTTTTCCAGGTAGAAATAAGTTTTTTCCGTGATTTTCTGGACAGGGAAAGATTTTTGAAGATAGGCCGATTCGATATCTATTGTCATACATTCGGCCGGTTTATCCAGAGTAAAGGATACCTCGTAAGTCTGATAACCGTCAATCTTTACGGATGATACTTTTGTTAATTCAGTTGTATTCCCGTAAGTCTGGTTCCTGTTAACATCTTCTTTGACGGTCTCTTTGCAGTTCAGAAACAGAGGGATAAGAAATAGCAAAAGTAAGTATTTATTCATCTCAGCCGCCGTTTGAATTAGAGTTTGACAATTATACTGCATGGAGAATTTAATTCAACTCTTTTTGTGGAAGCAGTCTGAACCGCAGATTTACGGTGATTAAAATGACGGGCTGTGATTTAGTAATTCGAAATCAATGTAATCACGCAAATCTGCTTAATCCGTGGTTCAGACAATGTTTAGTTTGACGGCAATACCAACAGAGAGATCAATTCAGGAAATAATATATGAATAGTTGTAATCTATGCAGTTTCAGATGCGGTGTTGACCGGTCCGTTCATGCGGGGAGATGCGGTATTGATGATAAAATTTATGTTTCTCACTACGGACTGCACAGAGGGGAGGAGCCTTTTCTTACCGGGCAGAATGGTTCAGGTACTATCTTCTTTGCAGGGTGTACACTCCGGTGCAGGTTCTGTCAGAATTATCAGATAAGCAGATGGAGGAGTAACTCCGGTTCCGGCGATGTTGAGATTGTATCCGCGGATCGTCTGGCGGAGATATTCTTTGAGCTTGAGGCTATGGGTGCTGCTAATATAAACTTTGTATCTCCGACACCATATGTTTATCAGATAATTAAGGCTGTTTCTAAAGCTAAAGCTGAAGGTTTTAAACTTCCATTTGTCTATAATACTCATGGTTATGATACGCCGGAGAGTGTTGAGTCTCTTAATGGTCTTATAGATATTTATCTCCCTGATATGAAGTATGGTGATGATACCCTGGGGAGGAAGTTTTCAGGAGCACCGGATCTTTATACATCGGGGAAGTTGTGTATCAGGAAAATGTACGAACAGGCCGGGGCTCTTCAGATTAATTCAGACGGGCTGGCAATAAAAGGAGTTGCGGTGCGGCATCCTGTGATTCCGGATCATGTTGAGAGTTCGCTTCAGGTGCTGGATTTTCTTGAGTCGGTGGACCGGAGAATGCATATATCCCTTATGTCGCAGTATCATCCCTGCGAGGGGAATTATGATACGGAGTATCCTGAACTTAACAGGACACTCCGGGCAGATGAGTATGAAAGGGTGGTTGAGTATGCCCGCAATCTCGGATTTAAAAATCTTCTGATTCAGGAGATGGAGAGTCACATTTCGTTTCTTCCGGACTTTGACCGTGATGATGTTTTTGGTATATGAGTTCTTTTTAAAAGAACCATTACCTCCACGTCGGGAGTTCCGGGGAACATGTCCAGCGGGATGCATTTAACCGGCTGATAGCCCGCATATCTCCACTGTTCAATTTCGCCGGGGATGGTTTCTACTCCGCAGAAAATATGGAGAACCAGTTCCGGGTCCCGCTCTGCCACTGCTGCAATTACTCCGGGTGCAGTTCCGTTTCTTGGGGGATCGAGGATTATATATTCGCTTATTCCCGGTTCAGGGAGTATATCTTTTAATGATCTCACATCAATTCTTCTTGAATGAAAAGTCCACTTCGCTTTCGTTTTAATCATCTTCATGTTATCTCTTGCAGAGTCGATGGATGATTCGGCAAAATCGATACCTGTTACTTCATTATAGCTCGAAGCGAGATAGCATGAGAAGAAGCCGTAACCGGAGTAGAGATCCAGCAGTCTCCCCCCTTCACCATGTTCAAGGAGAGAACCTGCAGTTTCCAGCATGGCGTCACATATAGATAGGTTTACCTGGGAGAAACCGTCTGGTGAATATTTGTATGTAATACCTCCGGCGCGGAGAGTGAGCATCCTGTTTCCGAAAAGTCTTTTAAGGCGCAGGCCGTCTACATCTGAAGATGAGTTGAGATAGTATTTTGATCCTTCGGGATCATGGAACAGGTATGCGCCTGTAATTTCCGTTGCATGCTCTTTGAGTTTCTCTGATATTTTGGTGAATCCCTTTACTACATCGGAATTGATTCTCTTCACATTGAAAATGATAGTGTGAGTTTCGTAATCGCCTCGCAATATGATAAAGTTCAGAAACTTTCCGATATGTTTGTTAACCGGAGTGTTAAGCATCTCTGCAAGGATTCTGTATATATCTGCATGTGAGTCGGGCTCAAGGAGTGACGGTCTGTCTGTTTTCTGTGATTCATCTGAACTGAGAAGGAGACCGCGCTGTGATAAATGGACCCGTCTTTTTGTAGTGGTACGGTATTTTCTTGGCATAGGGGAGGGGACAATTATCCCGGCAGAACAGCTCCCGGTAATATCGTTCCAGTAGGCTGAAAAAGCCCTGTCTTTTGCGCGGAGTTCATCATCGTACTTCATCTTTGCAAGAGGTTCGGGCCCTGCAAATTTCTTTTTAGTTTCACGCTCTAAACGTTCGATATATGGAATTATATCGGCTTTTTCATTGCGGAACGGTGCTCTGTATTCTCTAAACTCTTTATCTTTGCTCATTGTTATTCCTGATTGTTAAATTTTAATGCAAACCTCACTGCCCCCCAAATCCCCGGGGGACTTTGGAATAGTATTCACATAATGAATACTTCCAGCTGAAGCCTTTACGTCTTTTAAATGAAGTTTTTATTATTACATATATTGATATTAACGATAACTTCCGGTTGTGTTACACTGTCAAGATAAATTACCGGAATAAATTTAATCAACAGGTAACTGTTCAAAAACTGGTTGTGAAAATGCTCTCCGCCGCGCCTTCGGCGCAGCGGAGAGCATTTAACACAGGTTTTCAGTAATTACACTCATAGAAAGTCTATTTTGCAGGCTCCAGAAAAACTTCATGTGAAACCGATGGCCTGTTGTCTTTACGGAGAAGTTCATGGCGGATTGCGGGATATGAACTGCCCGGTTTAATCTCCCATTTCTTAACCCAGTTTGCGTGGAAACTCTCCCTGTTATCGTAAAACAGTTTTATGTTGTTATCGGGACACTCCCTGCATAGATATTTGTCCATAGCGGCTGTATCGGATGGGACAAAATTGAAGTATATATCGACATAACCGACAGTATCGTCTGCCGAACCTGTTTTAGAATCTGCAATTTTAGTAATAACAGCTTTCCCGCTGTGAATTCTCTTCTGATCTTCACGCGGAGCAGGAGTTATCTTTTCCGGTGTTTTACAGGAGATAATCATTAGTGCTGCCAGAATGAGTGTTGTTGAGAGTGTTGTTTTTTTCATATTGTTCCTCTGTTTGTTAAAATGCAAAAAAACTGCTCCCGCCCCGCCCCTATCCGCCCGCCGGGCACCTTTCGTCGAGTGCGTTTCCGGCGTCCTGCCGGCATTCGACACTAGAACATCCTGTTCGTCGCCCATGATGAGATGGTGAAAGGGATACACGAAACATTCCGTAAAGACGCAGCATGCTGCGTCTCTACAAACATACGAAATATTCCGACTCTCCTCTCCACCCTTTCATCAGGGAGGACTAGAAACAGGATGTTTTTGTGTCAGACGCGGACACGATGTCCGAAAAGCGCTGACTGATGTCGCATCGCGACAGAGGGGGAGGTTGACGGATTAAATTCGGCTTTCATCTCCTCTAATCACGCATAGTTGCAACCAGTCTCTTGGGCTTTCTGAAAAATTCAAGTGCCTGCAGAATATTTGAGCATACTATATCGGACATTATAAGTGTTTCTGTGAATGCACCTTCGCTCTGTACTACCGCGATACCCAGGACAGATTCTTTGAGCATGTACCTGTCGTTTTTCCCGTTGCCGATACTTGCGGTGTTATCTTTGCCGCACTCTATGAGATACTGAAGTTTAGCCTCGGACTGATTGTCGGGATTGAGTCTGGTGAATGTGCATTTTACCCCGTTCAGTTCGGCCTCTGCACTGCCGAATGTATCTGCTGTAATCACATGAATTCCGAACTGTCCGGAAAGCTCGTTGAGGATATCTTTTACCCCCGGTATAAGAACACCGTCAACAGCCAGTGTTCCGTTGTAGTCCAGAAGTATATTCTGAATATCAAGTGTGCCTGTTCCCGGAATGTTTATCTCCATCAGTAATCCCCTTTTTTTATCAGCTTTTCAAGAAGCAGCGCGGCTTCGGTGTGCTGTCCGTCCTGTGCAAGAAAGAGAGCTGTTTTATCTTCATTGTCCCGTGCTTTTATGTTTGCACCCTTTTTAGCCAGAAGTTGAATAATGTCGTAATAACCGTACTCTGCAGCATACATCAGCGGTGTTCTTCCTCTTTTGTCGCTTGAATTAATATTGACTCCCCTGGTAAGGATCATTTTAACAATATCGATACGGCCGTTCTGAACCGCGAAGATAAGAACAGATTTATCGCTGCTGTCCCGGGCGTTAATATTTCCTCCGGCCTTGATTATCATCTTTACAATATCCTCGTACCCTTTGATTGAGGCTCTTATCAGGACAGTGGTGTCGTCTTTGTACCGCATGTTTACGTTAGCACCGGCGTTGATGAGAATTTTAGTCATATCGATGTTGCCCGCTTCAACCGCATAGAAGAGAGGTGAGAGTCCGTCATCATCGCGCACGTTGGGGTTTGCATCTTTCTGCAGAAGCAGTTTTACATCATCGAATTTATTCGCCTTTGCCGCGGCAATGAGATCATCCCGTATTCCGGCATGTAAAGCCGCGGGGAGTGAGATACAAAGCGCAAGCATCAGTGTAAATATTTCTGAAAGCGGTTTTATTGCATGGTGCATATGTTATCCTTTCTGTTTTGTCTGTAAGATCAATTTCGCCCGGCCCCCTAAATCCCCCGGAGGGGGACATTGAAATATTAGCGAAATGTTAATTGGAAGTCATTACTAGTCATTAACTTCTTTTTTTTAAGTCCACCTCCGGGGGATTTAGGGGACCTTCCGTGGAGAACTCTCTTTTTGTCATAAAATGCAGGTAGTTGTCAGTCTCTACCGGTATATTAACAGTCCTACTTCATGAAATTTTTAATCCCTGTGAATACAAGCTGTGCCGCCAGGGCTGACAGAATAAGTCCTGTGATTTTGCTTATGATAATAAGCCCCTTCTTTTTCAGAACATGCTCAAGATATGATGCCAGATACAGCATCATCCCAACAAAGAAGATGGATGTAAAGAGCGCCGATAAACCTATCAGCTTCAGTTTGAAAGTCTCGATCTCGACCCCCATGACAAGGATAGCTCCGATTGTTGCAGGACCTACTATTACAGGGATAGCCAGAGGTACTACGGCAATGTCATCTTCGAAGTTATATGCAGCCTGCGCCGCCTTTGAGTGAACAAGACCAACTGCAGTTATAAAAAGCAGTGAACCTGTTCCTATTCTGAACGCGTCAATTGTTATACCGAATATGCTGAAAATTTCTGAGCCGAAAAGGAATAGTATAAGACACGAAACATAAACGGATATGGTAATTTTAACCGCGAGCTTTTTCCTGGCGGAATTATTCATACCGTCGGTCATGGTGAGAAACATCGTCAGTGCAAAGAACGGTGTAAGTAGAAAAAAGAACTTAATGAATGTGTTAACAAAGAATAAAACATCATGAGAGTTTATCATTATTCACTATTGCCTCTGTATTTAATTATGCCTGTATCAGTGTTAAGGATGTATTGAATATTTTCAAGTTAAATTTAAAGCTTACGCCCCTATCCGCCGCTGTCGGGCACCTTTCCCCATGAATGGGAGAAAGGGTAATACGAAAATATTCCGTAGAGACGCAGCATGCTGCGTCTCTACAAACCCGCAAACCATTCCGACTCATCTCTCCGCCCATTAATGGGGGACTAGAAACAGGATGTTTCTGTGTCGGCAGCGGACACGATGTCAGAAAAGCGCCGACTGATGGCCAGAGGGGGCGTTCTGCCAGGGGATAAGCTTCGATTACTTATAACGATAAAATATATAATTTCAGAGCATTAATTTATGTTGACGTGAAGTGAAATTCCCGATATTAAAAAAGGAATAATATCTGATTTTTACATAACAGCAGAGAAGGGAAAAAGCTTATGATGGATGATAATCAGCAGTTAAATGAGATAATACAGCTTAGCGAAGAGTTGAACAGCATACAGGATATTGATCTCCTGCTTGAAAAAATACTCTATGAAGCCAGAACTTTTCTGAATTCCGATGCCGGATCTATCCAGATAAAAGAGAATGATGAATTGGTTTTCAGTCACGTACAGACCGATTCTATTCAGAGAAAACTCCCACCCGGACAGAAACTTATATATACAACTTTCCGGACAAAGATAAACAAAAATTCAATATCGGGATATGTTGCACTTACAGGGGAGATACTGAATATCCCCGATGCCTATGACCTGTCTCCTGACAATCCTTTCAGATTTGATCCTACTAATGATAAAAAGTCCGGGTATAAAACCAGATCTATTCTCTCAATACCGCTGAAAAATAACCGCCAGGAGATTCTTGGCGTAATGCAGATAGTAAACGCACTCAGGCCCGATGAAATCGGCAGCGAAGATGGTATAGGGAGTTTTAATGATCATGATGAGCAGCTTGCGCTACATTTTGCCAACTCGGCAAGTATGATACTTCATCGCGCGCAGATGACCCGTGACCTGATATTAAGAATGATAAGTATGGCCGAGCTCCGTGATCCAAAAGAGACAGGACCCCATGTAAACCGTGTTGCGGCGTTATCAATTGAAATTTATGAAAGATGGGCAAAGAGAAAGAATATCGACTCTGCTGAAATTGATCACAACATGGATATATTCAGAATGTCGGCAATGCTACATGACGCAGGGAAGGTTGGAATTTCGGATTTAATACTGAAAAAACCGGGAAAGCTGACGCCGGAAGAGTATGAGGTTATGAAGACTCATGCATTTATCGGGGCAAAGCTCTTCAAACGGATGCATTCAGAATTTGATGAGATGGCTGCGGTTGTGGCGCTGAACCATCACGAAAACTGGGACGGCAGCGGTTATCCCGGATATATTGATCTTGAAACTGGTGAACCTATTCAAATGGAACCTGAGAGAAACGGTACTGGTAAAAAGGGAGAGGATATCCCCATATATGGCCGGATAGTTGCACTTGCAGATGTATATGACGCGCTGAGTTCAAAGCGTGTTTATAAAGAGGCCTGGTCTGAAGAGGATGTTATTAATGAGCTAAAGAAGGACTCCGGGAAAAAGTTTGATCCGGAACTGATTGAGATCTTTTTTGAAAATTATGCATATTTTAAATCAGTGGCCAAAAGGTATCCCGAGGAGTAGTTATTTTGTGTCGTGATATCTTTTTGTAAAGTGCCAGTATGCTATTAATGCTGCCAGAGTTATAAATGTAAAGATCAGCTTTACTATTAATACAAGTGATGAATCGGGAGTCTTTGCTGTCATAAAAAAAAGAGGACCAGTGTTCCATGTCATCATGGTCAATCCGGATGTTATCATTGATGCTCCAATCCATATTTCCAGTTTTGCAAAAACAAGTGATCCCCCTGCTATTAGAATAAGTCCCGTTACCCAGAAGAAGATAATCTCTTTAATTGATCTGTAGTCATTTTCGCGCTGAGTAATAAGCTCTTCAATTTTAGTCTTTCTTGATGTAAGGCTTTCATCACCGCTGTATTTAGCCAGAGCAATCTTTGATTTCCCGCTTTCGGCCAGTTTTACTCTTTTATCCGCATCGGCATAGGTAAGCGCAAGCTCTTTAAGCGACAGTGAGCTGTCCATCTGAAGATCAGCCGGCTTTTTATTGTATTTATCAAGAACAGATTCCTGATTAAATGTAATTCGCGTATAAGTGTGACGGATAAACTGAACAGATAAAAGAATAAAGAACAGAACAAATATCGCCGTTGCGAACTTTTTCATCGTAACATCCCCGGGGAACATATTTTTTTAAATTTAACTAATTGTATTGTGTGTGTCAAGCGGGATTTGCGCCGTTGTGCCCCATGACGCCCAGTTGCGCCCCAACAGCGCCCCGTTGCGCCCCCTCTGGCCGCTGGCCATCTCCCCCCTGGTGAAAGCTAATCATTACCCACATCTTCTGTATGAGTTATAATAGACCATACAGAAGATACATCATTCAAACGCTGAAGTCCACGCCACATGACCTTAACACCAGGATCACCATCACCCTTGCGACACATGAAACCACCTAATCTTGCTATCATCATTGATGCTTCTTTTAGAGTTGGAGGCTTCTTTGGAAAATCTTTTTTCTGTTTTACCATACAATATAATGCATGCCATTCGTATTCTTCTAATACAATCTCACAAGATTCATCAGGTTTGATTCTGCTCTCATAGACCAGCCATAATAATTTCCATGAAACAATCGAATATAGAGAAAGTGCGTTTTCAATACGCTCTATAGTTTCAAGTTGCAGCTCTTCAACTTTGCATCCGCTCTTGAGAGTAAAATGAAATCTTTCAATCTTCCATCTCTGCCTATACCAGCCGAGTCTTTCTACCGCATCTTCAATGGTCAAAATTGGTATTGATGAGAGCAATAACCATTCTATTGGTTTTTCATCCAGTGCTGGATTTATCTCCCTGGCATATAAAGCGTCAAGTTCTATGAACTGTGAGTTTTTTGAATCTGTTGAATAATATGTCGGCTTTAACTGGAGTGTGCGGAATTTAATTTCCAACTCCACTTCTCTCTCCGGCAATTTAGAATTTGCATCCCTTGGTATGAAAACCTTGATTTTTCCGGCAATTTCTGCTGCTTCAATTGTTTTAATCAAAGAATTTTCTTCACTATTGACTTTCCGATTGCCGATAGCTCTTATCAGTATATCTTGTTTGAGCTCTTTGCTTCTTCTAAATAAATCAAAAAAATCTGCTTCGCGATCTGCTACAGTTACTGTTATTACACCATCCGGAATATCGGAAGTGCTTTCTTCCATGGCTTCTATCCAGCGAAAACTTTCCTTCTCTTCAACGGGAAGCTCTTTCCTTTTATTCTTTTTTCCTTTTTCTTCTGGATCTCGTGTCCAATACTTTTGAAATAATAAACCCAGAGGTACACCTTCCGGTGTTACAGCAAGAGTACTATGGAGTAATAAACCTTTACTATTAGGAGATGCCGCATGATCCCCCATTCCTTTTATAGCAGAAGGTCTGGTGTAATTGAAATCAGTTGTATCCTGTACAAGTAATACAATTTTATGTTCAGCCATTCTTACTCTGGTTGCTTCTTTATGTCCGGACAATATTCCTTCGGGAGTAACTTTTTTATTGTCTAACAATCGATATGCCCCTTTTATTTCTGACGGTTTTTTGCATGCTTGAGGAATCGAATGATTGGGATATTGCGATAATTGATCAATAGTTTTTGCCAATCGACTTCTTATCCTCTTATCATTGATTGTATTATTTCTAATTTCATCCGACAGATTTAATTTTTTATTCATGGATTATTCTTCCTGAAGATTAATCCAACCATAAATTAGCACAGATATTTAAATTAATATAACTTTTTTACCCACATCTCTAAAAAACTTAGAAATGTGGGTAATGATTAGCTGGTGAAAGGGTGGAGAGTAGAGTCAGGATTTTTTTGTATGCTTGTGGAGACGCAGCATGCTGTGTCTTTACAGAATGTTTCGAATTTCCCTTTCACCATCTCATCATGGGCGACGAACAGGATGTTCTAGTGTCGAGTGCCGGCAGGACGCCGGAAATGCACTCGACGAAAGGTGCCCGGCGGGCGGATAGGGGCGGGGCGGGATTGTGGCATTCTTTTTTTGCTTTTTCCTGCAATCATATTAGTATGAATTATATTTTAATTATGACGGGAGGCAGAAAATGTCAAAACAGGAGAAAGAAGCGCCGGCTAAAAAAAATTATTTCAAGTTCAGATATCTTGTAGTCGCATACATTCCTGTATTACTGCCGGTTGCAGGGATAATAAGGATACTCCTCTACCTGTTCCTATTTGCCGCAACATCATACTATATTATCAATCTTTTCAGCAGGCTCACAGGTATAAACATGTTTTCTGCCTATGCCTGGTCACTCCATTTACCGGGAGGAAAGCCGTTTTTTCTGTTTCCATTAGGAGCAGGTTTGTGTTTTACAATAGCATTTATTGTTATGATTGTTCTGTTTAAAGTTCCTGCACAGGTCCAGGATTTTAAAAACAATAATGCCGCCGGTTTGATGGGGTACCGGGATGCAAAATTTGCGCTATGGCTGTATAATCCGGTGCACAACGAATATATTCCTTATAATGACAATACTATTCAGAAGACGCCGGAGAGATTTACAGATTTATTCAAAGTGATAGTGCTCTATAAGGCTCCGGATGAAAAGTTTTACCTGGATACTTTGTTTCTGGGTTTATCATCGAACACTCAGCGGGTCTTTCTTATCATTCTGTTTCTTGCAGCGATATATCCTCTTCTTTATCTGCTTGCGGTTTTTTATATTAAGGATGAAGGCCTTACCATGGAGCTGACCAATTATGTGGTGCTGTCGCGCTTTCGTGAAATCGCGGGGATGCATCCGGGACTGGCGGGCGCTGTATTTATCGCCGTGCTGATGATAATTCCGGTTTACGGAATGATTGAGGTAAATAAAGTTATCGATCAATACAACGGCATTTACGGTGCTCACCGGGAAAGGCTTATAAATCAGATTAAGCAGAGGGTCTTGCCCGGCAGCACAGTCAGGGGGAGTGTAATACAGCGCTTTATTTACAAAGAGAGTGAGACGACAGGCGATAGCGATTCAAGGAACCGGAGTATGAACAAAAAAGTATCATATTATACTTTTTGTAATTACACCGTTAAGTTTGACAGTCTTATTCAAATACCGGTATATCTTGAGATGCATGTTCCATACGGGAGTGAAGAGGCAAAGATGCTGGAGAAGGCTTTTACTGATATAAAAACTTACGTTCCCTCTTCTGTTAGAGAGTATGACTTTACGGTTAATGATGACTATTCTGTATCGCCCCCACAGCGCCCCCTCTGACCGATGGTCATCAGTCGGGCTTTTCCGGACATCGTGTCCAGCCCGACAGAGCGGTCACAATGACCGCCTGTGGACAGACGACACGATGTCGTAATTCTGTCCACCACAGACATCCTGTCTGTAGTCCCCCATTATATAGTATACTGGATTTATAAAAACTTTTGGGTTAAATTATTAAGAGGGAGGCTGACGTCCCCCAGCCTCATAGAAGGCTTTATTCATAACAGCCTCCCTCTCTCTTCTGACTGCTTATAGTGGGTAGCACAAACTAATATAAGGGTGCAGCAGAAGAACAGTAATATTAAAGGAGGTCAGCACCATGCAACATTACGTAGGCATCGACAACTCCTCTCTCGATCACAAGATACGAATCATTGATGAGAATGACAACAAAAGTTTAAAATTTACAATATCTAATAATTATGAAGGCTTTGCTGAACTCGGGCTAAAATTAAGCGGATTAGAAAATATCAGTATCGGCTTCGAGCTCCCTCATGGTCCTCTTGTGGATTTCCTGCATATGAATGACTTTAATCTATATTCCTTGAATCCTTTAAAAGTAAAAAGATATAAAGAATCAATTAAGGTATCAGGGGACAAAAATGATGACATAGATGCTCATGCAATTGCTGAATATCTAAAAAATAATAAATCATACACCAGAGAGTTGATTTATAATTCTTCCGAGATTGAGCGATTAAAAAATCTTACAATTATACATACTCGTCTTACAAATGATAGAGTCCGTCATATTAACAAACTTCATTTTGCAATACGGCAGTATTTCCCTCTCCAGGAAGCACTATTTGTTGATTTTGGCTGCATAGTACATTTAAAAATGATTATAAAATATCCAACTTTTGACAAGTTGAAAGCTGCAGATGATAATGAAATTAAAGAATTTCTTATAAGTAATAAATATCGCAGACCTGTTTATATCAATAAAGTAATTGAAATAATCAAGAACTATAAACAGCTGATTTCACCGGATGTTGAATATGCTTATCAGTTCGAAGCGAAATGTTTGTGCGGGATTATACAGGTTCTTGACGAAGAACTAAAAAGAGTTGAAAAAGAAATGAATAAAATTAGTGATTCTCATAATCTGGGAAAATATTTTAAATCATTGCCCGGAGCCGGTGATATTTTAGCATGCAAGTTGCTTGCTTTATTTGGTGATAACAAAAAGCGATTTGATAATTCCAATGGTGTACAGTGTTTATTTGGAACAGCACCCAGAAATTATCAAAGTGGTACGTATCATAAAGTATTGATGCGTAAAGCATGTAATAAATCAGCAAGAGCTATTTTGTATAAATTTGCCTTTGCTACTTTACAATCTTCAAAATGGGCCAGAGAATATTATGATAAACAGAAAGCCAAAGGAAAGACCCATTCAGTTGCACTAAGAGCATTATCAAATAAATGGGTAAAGGTTATTTACAAAATCTGGAAGGATGAAATTTTTTATTGTGAAGAGGAAAAAAATCATCCGCTGCTTGACATAGTGGGTGTGAATGGGAGGAGAGGTGAGTCGGGATGTTTTGTATGTTTGTAGAGACGCAGCATGCTGCGTCTCTACGGAATTTTTTGTATTTCCCTTTCTTCCATTCATGGGAGAAGGTGCCCGTATGGAGGATAGGGGCGGGGATTGTTTTTAAAAAAGTTGACATCAAAGTTCCGATGATTATTCTCTCAGCTGAAACTGACGAATTAAAGACATTGTATTATCAATCATCAGGAGGATTGTATGAATTCTAAAATAGTTCTAATTGTTATAACTTTTATAATTGCAGTATCACTTGTTATGCCGGGTATATCCGCAGAGAAGATTATTAAACTTAAACAGCCCGATATTAAGGGAGGGATTCTGCTTATGGAGGCTTTAAGTAAGAGGAGTTCATCGAGATCGTTTTCGGACAGGGCGCTATCAGAACAGACTCTGTCTGATATTTTGTGGGCTGCGTACGGTATTAACAGGAAAGGTTCAGGTAAGCGGACTGCACCATCGGCAATAAATAAGCAGGAGATTCTAATGTATGCAGCATTGAAGGATGGTTTATATCTCTATAACGCGAAGGATCATCAGCTGGAACTTGTACTTGATAAAGATATACGTTCACTCACAGGGAAGCAGGGATATATTAAGAATGCACCGCTTAATCTGGTATATGTTGCCGATATGGATAGAGTTGCCGGCGGCAGCAGTGAAGAGAAACTGATTTTCGCAGGTTCAGATACCGGTTTTATAGGACAGAATGTCTATCTCTACTGCGCATCGGCAGGACTCAATACTGTAATTCGTGCATCTATAGATATGGAAGAGCTTGCTTCTGCAATGAAGCTTAAATCTGATCAGAGGATTATACTTGCCCAGACAGTGGGGTATGAGAAGTAGGGGATTGTGCGCCCCCTCTGCGCCCCCACTGTCGCGATGCGACCTCTCCCCCCCCGGTGAAAGGGTGGAGAGGTGATGTGGAATGGTTTGTATGTTTGTAGAGACGTAGCATGTACGTCTCTACGGAGTGAATTTGTATTACCCTTGCCCCATCTCACCATGGGCGACGAACAGGATGTTCTAGTGTCGAGTGCGTGCAGGATGCACAAATTGCACTCGACGAAAGGTGCCCGTAAGGGCGGATAGGGGCGGTAAGAGAAAAAGACTGGATATTTTATGTAATACACAAAAGTCTGATATATTTCAGGACTTACAATTCTTAAAGCTTGGGTAAAATGGAAGACTATACTATTGAAAAACATAAAGCAAGGCTGTCAGAGATAGAGAAGGAACACTCTGTCAAAATATTGTTTGCGCTGGAATCAGGTTCACGAGCCTGGGGTTTTGAATCAATCGACAGTGATTACGATGTGAGGTTTATTTACTGCAATCTGAAAGACTGGTATTTAAGCGTAATGCCTAAACGTGATGTTATAGAATACCCGATAATCGATTTATTTGATTATTCCGGATGGGATTTGAAAAAAGCATTTTTTTTGATGAACAAATCGAACCCGGTTTTGTTTGAGTGGCTGAAGTCGCCTATAGTGTATTTTAAAGAGCAGAAGTTTTTTGATATTTTTACAGATTGCGCGAAACTGTATTTTTCTCCTGTTTCATCCATTTATCATTACCTTCATATGGCAAATGGAAATTACCGGGAATTTCTTCAAAATGATTATGTTAAGATTAAAAAGTATTTTTATGTGTTACGTCCGGTATTGGCGTGCATGTGGATTGAGCATTATAATGAAACGCCGCCGGTTGAATTTGAAAAACTGTTACAGCTTGAAATTGAAAAAGACGTGCTGGATGAAATTCTGATACTATTACAGAAAAAACGTTCCGGGGTTGAATTGGGGCTTGAACCTAAAATTAGAGTTATCAATGATTTTTTGGATAAGCAGATAAATTATTTTGGTGATAATAGCGCCGGATATCATTCGCGCCAGAAGCAGGATATTGAATACTTAAACCGGAAATTTGTTGAACTGTTGAATATTTATGGTTAGAAGATTGAATCTGATTTTGACTGTATTGTGTTTGTTGATTCTATAGACAATGAAGTGATGGATGCCATTGATGAATGCGCTGCCGGGATGCTTTTAAATTCCTGTGAGGTATTTTCAATAATACCTGTAACTGCATCTGACTTTAATGAACTGAAGCTCAATCCCTTAAATATTAACATAAACAGAGAGGGGGTGGTGTTGTGGCAGAAAACGGCCTGATAGAACTGATTAAACTTATGATAGAAAAAGCAGAGAGATCAGGGTGTTATAGCATCCAACACCATTTTTTGAATTCTGATTGCAAGCCCGGAATAGTAACTGACTTCATCAATTGAAGGGATATAAAAGTCATCCGGATAACGTACATCGACACCAAAGAGAGACAGATCCTTTACTTCAAGTGCCGATATTTCAGGGTAAGATTCTTTCAGCAGTGATTGCAGATATTCTATGTTATGAGTTTTTGGAACTTCTTTATCCGTATAAATAAGGAGTGCTTTCAGGTATTTTTCTGCAGCCTGCTGACAATGAAAGCATATAACATCAGTTACCCATTCAGATTCAGGGAGTTTCAGTTCATGCTTTACTATTTGTAAATCATTATCAGCTTTTGTAATCCAGTTTTTAAGATAACCGGCATTCATAACCGAATCCCCTTCGTGAGCGCTTCTTTTATTACACTACCTGGCCTGCCGAGCGATTCAGAAAGATCTGCTTCATCTCTGATCAAAACATCTGAATCAATCAGCTTTTCCGCAAGACTCTTGCGTATGCGGCTTGAAAGCGAGCGCTTTTCATTTACTGAAATATTGCTGTCTATTTTTACAAGTATATCATAATCGCTGGAAAAATCCGGATTACCGTAAGCGCGTGAGCCGAATAGTATAATCTCGGACCCGGGGGATTCAAGTTCAATGACTTTGCGTATGATGCTGATATTCATATCATTTTTAATAGAGTTCATATTTATTTATTACTTTGTATAAATAATTAAGTCAAGTATTTTATAATGGGTGAATGCGGTGGCTGAAAGGAGATGCTTTGTGTTATCCCTTTCTTTGGACTTTATGCTTTTTATTTAACAGTTAGAGTTTGGGGATAAAATCCCCCCGCCCCCTCTGGCCTCTGGCCATCTCCCCCATGAATGGGAGGAGAGGAGAGTAGGAATTTTTTGTTTTTTCATTTCTCCCATTCATGGGGAAAGGTGCCCGCCAGGGCGGAGAGGGGCGGGTGGAGAGGTGAGTCAGAATAGGCATCTGCCTGCTGTATAAACGTGTAGGTCACTCTGTGTCACAGGAGGTGTGATATATTAAATAAAAATCTGTTTTTTTTCTGTGACGGGTCATTCGGTCAGTATATGCAGGTTTTAGTGTTTGACAGAGGGTATTTTTAATAATTCAGTGTGGTTAAATATTGGGGTTGTTTAGGAATATTATTTTTATAGATGATTGATATTGAATGCCGCCCCGCCCACTATGCGCCCCCTCTGTCGCGATGCGACATCTCCCCTCTGGTGAAAGGGTGGAGAGGTGATGTGGAATGGTTTGTGGGGTTGTAGAGAAGCAGCATGCTGCGTCTCTAAGGAATGAATTTGTATTACCCTTGCCCCATCTCACCATGGGCGACGAACAGGATGTTCTAGTGTCGAGTGCGTGCAGGATGCACAAATTGCACTCGACGAAAGGTGCCCGACAAGGCGGATAGGAGCGGAGGTTAAGTAATCATGGACTACAAAACAAAACAATACTACAGCACACATGTCCAGGATGCATCGAACCTTTACAACACCGCGAAGACTGGCGGAGTGAGCCGTTATTTTCAAAGCGCGTTTACTGCCGGGTCTACGGTTCTTGATATGGGAGCCGGGTCGGGGCGGGATATGGGAATTCTTGAAGAGATGGGATTTGATGTTTACGGGGTTGATGCGTCAGCAGAGATGGTGAGCAATGCCGTTGCTAATTATCCGCAGCTTAAAGACCGGTTGATATGCGCATCGATACCGTCGGATGAACTTTACTTTAATATGAAATTTGACGGCATACTCTGCTCGGCGGTGCTGATGCATATAACCGATGACCGGCTCTTTGACGCGGCTTTGTGTATAAGGAACAACCTGAAGGGGAACGGACGGCTTCTTATATCTGTCCCTGTGACACGTGATGACCTTGACAGTGAAGGGAGGGCGCCCGACGGCAGGCTTTTTATTATGAGGAGTTTTGATTATTATACGCTGCTTTTTGAGCGGCTGGGTTTTAAACGAAAAGGGTATTATGAAGAGGGTGACGGGCTTGGTAGAAGCGGTGTTAAGTGGGGTGTGGGGGTTTATCATCTGGATATTTGTGAATCAGATTATTCCGTGTGATTGTGAATGTTTTGTTGTTTGAAATTTGGAGATTCTGATCATTCCGTAGGTGCGTAGCGCGCTATGCATTCACAGGAAATTTAACAGCACGGAATTTTATCAACAAAATTAAATGAATGTAAAATATGGAGATGGTGAAAGTATTGCAGGTAAATGAAAGACTGATACAAGTGAATTCTTTTGATAATCCCATTGATGCGAATATGTTTAAAAGCAGACTTGAATCTGAAGGTATTCAATGTTTTCTGCCTGATGAACATACAGTATCTACTTATATGTTTCTATCAACTGCCGTTGGTAATATAAGGGTAATGGTTAAAGAATCGGACTATAAACGGGCAGAGGAAATTGCGGAAGATTTTAGATCTGATATAACAGCTGACGAAGAGATAGCGGAACACGGTTCAAACTGTACACCGGGGGAGATCTGCCCTGAATGCGGATCAGAGGAAACAGCATGTTTTATTAATAATAAAAGAAGAGCCGCTCTATCAATAATACTGCTGGGTTTTCCTCTTTTTTTCCCATCTAAAGAGTGTAAGTGCAGCACCTGCACCTATGAGTGGGTAGAGAAACAGCCCGCTTCTGTTACTTTTATGAAGTTTGTTATATATTCTTTTTTTATACTGGTATTAATTATGGTACTTGATGGAATTTTCAGCTGGATTTAGGGATTCCCGGCAGATGAGTGATCCCTGTTTAGCTATGTCTTTAAACTAAAAAAATGAGGTTTTGAAAGTGGATTTTAAACAAATTGCAGTAAGTACATTATCAACGGTTTTTTTACCGGTTATCCCTTCGGCTGCAGCCGCTTTATTGATTAAAATTGAAAATATGGATAAATCAAAAAAGTTTCTCTATTCGTACCTGGGAGCATTTATACCGGCATGTTTTATACAGCTGATAAATTCAGGTGAGAGTATTAATGCTGTTACTCTTATTATTATCAATCTGGTATGGTCTTTATATGTTCTTTTTATACTTAAATCGGCCTACTCTGCAGATACTATTTTAAAGTCATTATCAAGTGAAGAGATTCTTAATAAACGAATTGAAGAGTACTCAATGATTAAATTTATAAAAGAGAAGAGCAATATTTACTTTATGATTATATACTTTCTGCTTGGGACTGCTTCAATATTTTCATCATATTTTATTAATCTTGATTTTGTTCAGAATTTTAAAATATCAAACTTTTTATTTATCTTTTTGTTAAATATCGCACCATGGATCTTTATGATTATACTAAGCCGTGATCTTCGAAACCGGATTAGAAAAGATGATAAAGTTACCATGGGGAGATTTATAATTACCGGATTTGTCGGAGGTATAATGATAGGATTAACCCTGATTCCGGTATTTATTATAATCTTTACATCGATGCCTAAATTATCAGGTTTAGATCAGGCGAGTATTGGAAGTTTTAATTTCAGGTTAAACGCAATAATGCTCCCTGTTTTTTACCTGATAAATATTTATTCATTAGGGGTCTATGCTGTAATTTATTCAAAAATGAAGGCAGATTTCAGTGTAAAAGAGATTCTTTATATATTTAAAAAACCATATATTCAGGTAGTATTAAAGTGGTCGGTACTTTTTTTTATAATACCGCAAGTCTTTCATACCGCCGCGTACAAGTTCAGTAATATACCGCTTTTGGTACATATTGCTTACTACTATATAACACTCCTTGTTGCCCTGATATCTGTCTACCTGGTTATGTATATTATTACATTAAAAGATTACGAAGCGGAAGAGGCGTTAAATAGAATCTCAGATCAGGGTGATCTTTAGATTGGGATAAACGCTGTCTGAATCGGGATTTTCAGGATTAGGGGATTGGCGGGATTTTTATATAGGTGATCATACATTGGTAACGGAATGTTTTGATGTTTGGAATTTAGTGATTCAGAATATTCCGTAGGTGCGTAGCGCGCTACGCATCCACAGTAAATTTCGTTGCACGTAATGAAACACGGCAGATCTTTCACCGGTGAACGGTTAAAATTGCATTAGTTTAAAATACGGCATTATGACAATGGAGATTGTGATGTTTAAAAAGATTATATTATTGATTCTATTAACCTTTCAGTTTTGTATTTATTCAGTTTCAGGTTCTTCAGAACCTAAGGGTAAGGAGCTTATCGGTAATACTGTCATTGCTGTTGTTGATAACCTTAGAATTCGCGAATCTTCAGATCTCAATTCAAAAATAACCGGGCATATGAACACAGGCGATACCGCGGATGTTACCGGAGTAAGTGATGTCACATTCAAAGTAAAAGATAAAGAGGATTACTGGTATAAAATTAAAACCACGTTGGGTGAAGGGTGGGTCTTTGGAGGACTAATTACTGATCAGTTCAGCTCAAGCAGAGACAAAAATATAATTCTCTGGACCGATGGAAATACGTGGAATGATGAAGCAATAAATGTAAACTATTACAGCCGTACATCAAAAAAGAAAAACAGCTATAAACTGGAATCAGGAGAATGCTCGGATTTAGTTCTTTCACCCGACGGCAAATACTTTGTGCAGGACTGCGGGACTGATGCGATCAGGTCGATCGGATTCTTTATTGCTGAATCGGGCAGGCATATTGATCATACTTCATATATCGGTGATATGAAATGGACCGGCAATAACAGAATGGAGCTTGAAAATGTTGTCTTTGTTTCTGTTAAAGAATGCTGCTATGCCTATGTTGTATCAGTTTTTGAAAACGGCAAACTGACAAAGGGGAAGAATAGCCGCCTTGGTGATGGATGCTGTAAAAATGTGTATAGGGTTAATGTCCCTGTACTGAAGATATATGATACTCCGGGAGGCAGCGGAAAGGTTAAGTGCACTTTGAATAAGGATGAGTATATTGATGTTGATGATAAACAGGATGATAAAACAGGTGCCTGGGTAAAGGTGACAGTAGACCTGAGATGTAAAAAGGATAAGGGGAATTATTATAATGATGGTTATGTTCTAAAGAGTGAATTGAGAAAGGGTGAATAGTGAAAAAGTTTCATTTACCGGTGACCTTGATTAAATGAAAAAAATACTTTTTATATGCGGTAAAAATAAACTCAGAAGCCCCACGGCGGAAGCGGTGTTTTCTGAATATCCCGGTGTTGAAACACGGTCGGCTGGTGTTAATAATGACGCGGAATACCGTGTTACTTCAGAGGATATACTTTGGGCTGAATGTATTTTTGTGATGGAGAATGTTCATAAAAAGAAACTACAGCAGAAGTTTAAGACGTACATTAAGGATCAGAAGATTATTGTGCTTAGTATTCCTGATAATTATGAGTATATGGAATTGGCTTTGGTTGAGGAATTGAAGATGAAGGTGGGGAGGTATATCAGTTCGTAGGTGTGTAGTGCGCTGCGCACACGCAGGGAATTATATAGCACAAAATATAAAACGACAGATTCCGTCATGGAGTCGTAAGTTTAAAGATTTAAGAATGAGTACGGCCGGTTTACGGGTAAAGTTTTCGGGAGAGACTGGCATGAAACGCACTTTGCGGCGGTTGTTGAGGCTGGGGAGTTTACGGCTGTACAGCGGGGGTGGGGAGATGGGATGGGTGAAGATAGAGTTATTACTTGACATTTGTATCTTGATATATCAATCTATTTATGAAAAAAAATATAGGTAAAATATGAATAAAATTATTGTTAACCTTGATGGTATAGAAACTGAGTTGATTCGGGATAAAATTCCTCTGCAAAAAATACGTTTAGATTTAGACAATCCAAGAATTCAATATTTTCTAGATACTCGATTAAATGATAAAAAACTTCAAGAAAAAGTAAAATTTGCATTATCTCAAGGTAATGATCAATTCGATAAACTTAAAGAACATATAGAAAGTAATAAAGGTATTTATGTATAATGAGCCCAAGAAATAGGACACGAAATTAGACTTGAAAAAGTGGATATCTCCTTAAAATAAAACACAGGAGAATCAGTCAATATGAACAAAAGTCACAGCAAAGAGTTTAAAGCTAAAGTTGCAATTGAAGCTCTCAAGGGAGAGAAGACCGTACAGGAAATAGCTCAGAAGTTTGAAATTCACCCCAATCAGGTAACGCTTTGGAAAAAGCAATTGATAGAGAATGCAACAACAGCATTTGATAAGAAGGGTAATGACAAAGAACTTGTAGAATCTGAAAAAAAGCAGGATCAGCTTTTTAGTCAAATTGGACAATTAAAAGTTGAGAATGACTTTTTAAAAAAAAAGTACAAACAACTATACGGAACAGAGCCGAATTTATAGAGTCTGATCATATGGAATTATCAATTAAAGATCAGTGTGAGCTTCTTGGGATTAGCAGATCGTCATATTACTATAAATCGAAGCCGATTGTCGATGAAGAGGAAATTAAAATTTTGAAAGCCATTAAAGATGAGTTAAAGCTTCATCCATTTTATGGTTATCGGAAAATAGCGTTGGCTCTTAAAGATATGTGTGTTACGAGAAAGCAGATAAGGCTTATTATGCAAAAGGCAGGGTTAAGAGCCATCTATCCAGGGAAACGGCTTTCAATACCGATTAAATGGCATGAGAAGTATCCGTATCTTCTCAGAGATAAAGAGATATGGCTCCCGAACCAGGTGTGGGCAACTGACATCACCTATATTAAACTTTCCGGAGGTCATGTCTATTTGGTTGCAATTATTGATTTATTCAGCCGAAAGACTTTATCATGGAAATTGTCAAACACGCTAGATACTGAATTTTGTATTTCAGCTCTTGAAGAAGCAATCATGATTTATGGGAAGCCGGCTATATTTAACACTGATCAAGGGAGTCAGTTTACATCTGAAGCATTTACGGAAAAACTTCAGAATCACAAAATAAGAATCAGTATGGATGGCAAGGGTCGTGCTCTTGATAATATTTATATTGAAAGGTTCTGGCGGTCGCTCAAGTACGAAGAGATATATCTTAATGAATATCGTTCAATGGATGATTTAAAGATTGCCTTGAAAAAATACTTTAATTTTTATAACACTGAAAGATTTCATCAGTCGCTTGAATATGCTACACCGAATGAAATATACAATTCAGTTTTCAATGAACATTCTCAAGAACAGGCAGCTTAAAAGTGAGTATCCACTAAAAGTTAAAAATATTATGTGTTGATAAAAGGGCTCACTTTACTATTTCGTTGAATTTAGAAAAAACAAAGAATTAAAAAAACTAGTTAGCAAGGGATTAGTTTCGTTATCAGAATTCTGTGATTGGGTAGGTGAAGGTAAATTTAAAAGAGGTGAAGATATTCGAAAGTTATCTTTGGTGCTTAATGATGAACAAGCGAAACAGGAATTAATAAATGATTCATTTCAAGCTGCACTTGAACAATTAGAACAGATAAATCCGGCAGCTAAATCAAAACTATTTGAGAAGATTTCAGATGTAACCAAGGGAATACAAAAGATATCATTTCAGGAATTAAGTGAGTTAAAAAGTGGATTTCAACCAGGTAAGGTTGAGTCATTACAAAAACTTCATGAAGCCGTAGATAATCTTATAAAAGACATAAGCAGAGGGTAATTTGGCAGGCAAAACTCATCAATTTATTCTTGGTCTGGTAATTCGCAAGATTAGAGAGTCAGGCTTTGAAATTGTTAGTATCGATGGTAAAACATGCGGAGCATTTGATGAGAAATATTTATTACCGCCAACGATTCTTCGACATAGACCTGATGTAATTGGAATAAATAATAATGGTCAGGTATGCATAGGGGAAGCTAAAACATCTAGTGATATTAGTAATAACAGAATTGAAGAACAAATTACTGATTTTATCAATATTGAATTAAACACTATGAAGTGTAAAGTAATCGTTGGATTGCCAATGTCTTCAAAAAATAATTTTGAAAAGAAGCTAAAAAAAATGGGTATGTCCATAGTTGAGAATTTAGAAATCTTATATGTACCAGATGAAATAATCAATGATTAAAAAAATACAAAATTTTAATACTAAAACAAATGCAATGCCTCACCAATGTGAAGCAATATCTTACATAGTCAAAAATAAGAATATTGCATTATTTGATGAGCAAGGTTTAGGTAAGACAAAAATAGTTATTGATTCATTATCATATTTATTAAAGGAGCAATTAATAGAAGGCGTATTGGTAATTGCCCCAATGTCTCTATTATATAATTGGGAAATGGAAGTTGAAAAGCATTCATTTCTGATTCCAAACGTACTTAAAGGTACTGATAAAGAAAAAAGATTTAAGTATCTAACCGGCGCTAATTTTTATATTATAAATTATGAGTCAGTTATTTCTGAGTTACAAACCATAAAGAGATTCTGTAAGAGCTATGAAGTTTCAATCGTATTAGATGAGTCAGCAAGAATTAAAAATCCTGAATCGAAAACAACCGAAGCGGTTTTTGAACTTATAGATTTATCAATAAAGAGAATTATAATCTCTGGTACACCAGTGGCAAATAAACCATACGATTTATGGGCACAATTTTATTTTCTTGATAAAGGGGAATTGTTGGGGAAAGATTTTAACAAGTTCAAAGCAATGTACAGTGAAAAAAATGCTAATTATAAAAGTAATATAAATCAATTAAAAGAGATAGTTAAAAATAATTCTATTCGAAGAACAAAGAATAATGAATTGGATTTACCGGAAAAAAAATATATTAGGGAAGATGTCGTATTAGCTGGTAAACAGTTAGAAATATATGAACAATTACGTAAAGAGCTTGTACTTGAAGTTAAAAACATTAAGGGTGATACAATAATAGATGAATCGTCAAATTTATTGAAGAAACTTTTAAGGCTTACGCAGATAACAAGCAATCCATATTTAATTGATAAAAGCTATTCAGAAACACCGGTGAAGTATATTGCTCTTGATAAAATAATTGAAACTATAATATCTACTAATGAGAAATTACTAGTATGGACATCCTTTGTAGAAAATATTGTCTTACTAAAGCTAAGATATAAAAAATATAAACCATTGGTAATTTTCGGTGACGTACCAATTAAAGATAGAGCTGAATATATTAAAACTTTTCAAGAATCCGATATTAATAAAATTATGATCTTAAATCCATCTGCTGCAAGAGAGGGGATTACTCTAACTAAAGCAAATCATGCAATATATCTTGATCGAAATTTTAATCTTGTAGATTATCTTCAATCGCAAGATAGAATTCATAGAATATCACAAGATAAAGTCTGTACAATTTATAAAATAATTGCGAAGAATACTATTGATGAATACATCGAAAGTCATGTTGATGCAAAAAGTGATATCGCCTCGTTTATTCAGGGAGATAAGCCGGAATTAAAAAATGAAACATTTGATTTCCTAACAAATAAAAAAGAATTATTAAGTATTCTTGGAGGATGATGTGACAGCTAAGACAATTACAGTATTAGGTCGCGATATAAAATATGAAATCCATGATGTTGATATTCACTCTGTCGAATATTATAAAGATAATCCTAGGATTAATTATATAATAAGTAAATTCCCACCGGATGAGGTAACTCAGGATTTAATTGAAAAACAACTTTTGGGTTTAGATTCTACAAGAGAAAGAATTAAAGATTTAGAAGAAAACAAAGGAATGATTGATGAAGTATATATTTTGAGGAATCAAGTTGTTGAAGGTAATACAAGGTTATGTGCCTATCGACGAATAAGCCAAAAAAACCCAACTGATGATAGATGGAAAAAGATAAAGGCTAGAATATTACCTGATGATGTTACTGAAGAAGAATTGTTTTATATTTTAGGTATTTTTCATATCAAAGGTAAGAAGGAATGGGATGCATATGAAAAAGCAGCCTATATCTACAAGATGATAAAAGTTTTAAATAAAAGTCCGGAGGATATAAAAAAACAGCTTGGTATTCAGGGTAAAACACTGGAAGCGATGTTGAAAGCTTATGAAATAATGAAAGATAAATATTTAGTGAAGGATAATACCGATCATAAAAAATCAGACAATAAAGATGAGTTAAAAAAATTTAGCTATTTTAATGCTTTTTATCTCCAAAAAGAATTGGTAGAAAAAGCGGAAGCTACACCAGCCTTTGTTGATGAATTTGTTTCATGGGTTCGTGAAGATAGATTTAAAAATGCTCAATCTGTTAGAGAATTATCAACAATTTTGGACAATAAAAAAGCATGTAATAAATTTCGTGAATCTGAACCTGGCAAAGCATATATCGAAGCAACTTACGCTTTGCGAGAACATAAACCGGATAAAATTGATCCGTTTTATATAAAGATTAGAGAATTCAAAGATATGATTAACGATGTAGAGATTAATAAACTCAAAGAAGAATTAGAAGAAAATAAAAATAAAAGAGCTATAATAAATATGTGTTATAAGGATTTTAAAAAATTTTGTAAAGAGATCGGCCTTGATGTTAACTAATAATTTGTTATTATGAGGGATTATGTTTATGAAAAAAACTATTTTATTTTTAATTGGACTGATAATAATATTTTTAATGGTATTAAATATACAGTTTTATATGGCTGAACGATTTAATAATATTGATCTGTCGAAAAAAACTGAGCAATCTAAAGAAGATGTTGATAAATTAAAAAAGGTTACTCAATCAGTTAAAGAAAAAAATGGAAATATTGATAACAAAGATTTTTATCAAATAACCTTACAAGCATATAAAGATTTTGATGTTACAATGTTTAAATATTTTAATTATGCTTTAACGATAATATCTTTTATAATGGGCATAGTCATTGCAGTTTTCTTTTTTTTATTTAGAAGTACAATTCATGATATTAAACAGGATTTACAAAATGACGCTTCAAAAGTTCAGGATATTTACAGTAAGACTTTTGATATACTAAATAAACAAGCCGAGACCAATTATACAATTTTTAAATCTAGAGATGAAGAATTAAAAGACAAAATAAAAGAACAAAAAGAGTTTTATGAAAAAGTTGCAATTTTATATTCTAAATTATCAAACACTAAAGAAAGTCGGGAAAATATATCCGAAGAACTTGTTAGAGATAAAATGGATGACAATGAAAGATACACAGATGAAATTAAAGAAGATTTTAACTCACTAAAAAAACAATTTGAAGAAACCGAAGAGTAAAATTATGTATAAAAATTATAGAAATACTCCTATTCATTTAGAAAAAGTTAAACAAGGGAATAAAGAGTTTTATACAGGTAAAATTTTATTTTCTGATTTTGAAAATACATATACCACTAGTCCTGCGGAATATAAAAAATCAATATACCAAGAGAAAATCAATACTGATGAAAGATATATTGATTTATTAGAAGATATTGAAAAATATTTAAAAACTCAAAAATCTGATATCAAAAGTGGTTTTCAAAGGAGTATCGATGAAAGCAGAACTGAAGAAATAAAAAATTACATAATGTATGACGAGTTTGGTATAATACCTAACTCAATAATAGTTAATGTAGATTGTACGGAAATTCAAAATATAGATGAGTTAAATAAACTAGATGAAGATGATGAACATAAAGCAGTGCTATTTGGGAATGATTTATACATACCAAATTTTAAGAGAGTTTTCCTGATTATAGATGGTCAGCATAGAATTTATGGGTGCAAAAAATTACCTGAAGAAATTAAAGCAGAGATGGAATTATTGATAACTTTTATAATTAATGCTGATTCAAAGGTACAGGCTCAATTATTTACGACAATAAATTATAAAGTGAAACCTGTAAATAAATCATATTTATATCATATTCTTGGAGAATTTGGCATAGGTGATTCAGAAGAAACTTATTTGCATGAATTTATTAAACTTTTAAATGAATTGAAAACATCACCCTTACTGGATAGAGTGAAAATGCTTGGGAAAAGTGATAAGGATAAAAAAGGTTCATTATCTCAAGCTTTTCTGGCTGAATCTTTGTATTTATTGATATCACCTAAATATAGGGAGGTTAGACCTTTAATGGATATTGAAGAAGTATTAAGGATTCCAGTCTTTAGGTATCATTTTCTAAATAATAAGTATAGAAATAATATCCCAAAATTTATTATTATATATTTAAAAGTAATTCAACAAATCTATATGAATAATAGTAATAATTGGGATGATAAAGATAATAATATATTTTTAAAAACTGTTGGTATGGGCGGCTTGATCGATCTATTGTCAAATTTATATATATTATATATTTGTAAGATTGATAAATTAAATAATCAATATGAAATTGATTTTTTAAACTTGGAAGAAGATTTAAATACCATTCTTTCACCATTAAAAGAAAATATCATTTTTAAAGATTTAAAAAATGAATTTGCGAAAGGTAGTAGTAGAGGTGCAATAAAAAAATTAACTAAACAATTATGGCAAACGATATTATTGGATAATTCAAATTTTGATAAATATCAAAAAGAATACATATCGTGGTTTAATCAGACGATGATTTTTAAATAATAGTTCGCCATACATTTTATTCTTCTAAAATAGATATATTATTATAAATATCATGTAAACAATCACAATTTTTGCATTTGCTCTGGATATGAGTTAATATCAATTTTTGTTGTTCTTCTTTAAGTTGAAATAGATTTGGTTTATTTATAATTGAATTATTATTTTGGTATACTTCACAAGAATTTCTCACTGATTTTTTGTTTGAAGAATTGTTACTGTCTGTAATTGTGTTGTTATTTTTAGGTAATTCAGATATAAATTTTGAACGATTCCTTATTTCCTTTGACATCGGCAATCCAATTTCTTTTTCAATTGCATCATAGAATCGGCTCTTGAAATCATTATCAACAAAGTCATCCCTTCGACTGTTCGGAATCAGTTCAGAATGAACAATATGTAATTCACCAATCATATAACTGTTAAAACGTTCTTCTTTAAAGCATCGATCAAGAAGATGGGAATCTCCAAGAAGAATATTGCCAGAACGAACATGAATACCTGATGAGTCATCACCTTTGTTTATTGAACCCAAGAAATCTTTTCTTTTTCCTATCCAGCCATAAGCAAAGATATCATCGTAATCTTTGATTGTTATATATTCTATGCCTTCAATCAGATCAAATCCACTTTTAGTAACTTTAACATTGTCATTATAAGTTTTATATATTTGCTTTCCGTTCAAATAAATTGGATATGAATTAAAAGCTTTAACGTTAGATTTAAGATATTTGTTTATTTCTTTTCTGAAAGTAAATGTTTCCGGTGAATAATCAACCGGACATACTTTGGAAATATACTCTCTTACTTTTTTTATGTCAAAAAGATAGTTTCTGAAACTAATAACACCTTCAAGTTTTACTTCAAAATAACTTTTTGAAATATCTAATGATTTGTTTTTTTCAATAGTTGTAATTTGATCAAATAGTTCTTGTAGTGGCATATCTGAGTTTTTAGTATTAGATAAAAGATTTCTGAGTTTAACACAATCCCATCTTTGAATAATTTCTACATTATCATTGTTTGATTTGGTTCTGAATGAAACAGTATCACTAAAAGCTATCCCACCTAATCGACCGATTCCTCTAAATCCTCTCAAGTCAGTTCCAGCTTTATTACTGTTTCCAATTCCGGATAAAATAGATGCAGCATTCTTGATTGGTATACCTGCGCCATTATCAAATATAGTTATGCTTTGAGTAAATGGGTCAATTGTGATATTAACAGATTTGCTTTCATTGCTTGAGCTTGTGTCTATGGCATCCACTGAGTTTTGAATATATTCACGATATATTGATAAGGGGTCATTATACATACCGGATGTAAGTGTTTCTAAAAGATACATACCTGCTTTAAATTGAGTATCAGTTTTCATGTAATTCATTCTCCAAATCTTGGTCAAATGGTAATATTAGATTTTCATCTTCAATAATTTCTTCTTCCAGTGTATAGTGCTCTAATATTTTTTTTAATTTGCTGTTTTTAGTTTTAGTCTGGGCGATAGATATTTGATTTGCATTTCTATTGCCACACAAAATATCAATAAGTTCTTGTCTTTCATTTGCGGTTAAATTGTTAAATTTTAAATTCCAATCAGTTTCATTTGAGTTTTTTTTGACATCGCGACCTCTGCTCATTAACAATTTTTCAGGCATATGTAATATTCGAATAAATTCTTCTTTACTCTCGCCAAATGCTCTATAGAAAAATGATTTGTTTGGCATTACTGCACCTTTCATAACATTAAGAATCCTTTGGACTCCACGTATGTATTGCCAATTCCAATTAGGTTCATCTACATATTTTCTATCTTTGCTTTCTTCCCCAAATAATGGTATATATTTCATGGGAAAAGAATAAATCTTTAGGTCTAGTTCGTTGTTTAAATCTATATTGAGATTTAATCTTTCCCATAAATCTTCAGGTGTATCTTTATAGTTATATAAAATGTAGTTTGATAGATGTCGGATTTCGTTTTTAGCTGCGAGTTTTATACTCCTCTCATACGCCGGTCTTAATTTTAAACTGTCAAAAGCTACTCTTAGTGGATGAATTGAAATTCGAGCTAGTTCTTTAATATTGTCTTTATTTATCTTCCTCGCATCAACACCTTGATTGAAATCTACAAATCGCTGTTTGTTGTTGAGCTTAATATCTTTACCAAAACCTAATTCAACTATGTCATTTATTATTTCTTTGAACTTGTCGGATGCAAGTACATTGTTATCCATTAATACAAGATTTTGTTTTTCACCATGTGATTCCTTTATGCCATTAACATATGTCTTGATATCTACATAAGGGGTGTATATGGGTTCGAGAATGGGTACTCCACAGAACTTACATCTGTTGACACATCCTCTTGTGCTGTAACCCAAATAACTATTATTAACTAATGTATAATTATGCTCTATACCATCAAAAAGTTTATAGTCCGGTATCAAGCTATCAATGATTATACTATTTTTATCTAATATACCAGGCTTGTTTAATAATCCTGTTATTGGCAGTATACCAGTTTCTTCCCATAATTCTTTTGGCATAAGAGAGGCAAGAATGCCACCAACGATTAATCTACTTGAATTATCATTTACAATAGATTTATAGTAATTAATGGTTTCGACTGTTATTTTCCAATGATAAGTAAATACTGTTGATATGTAGATTCTATCCCAGTATTCACAATGCATATCATAAGGTAGCTTGTTACCTTTGAAAAAAGTGACGTTATCCCCTAACATTTTATGATATGTAGAGATTTTCATAAGCCCCAGGGGAGGGTACTTTGTTTTAAATCCCGGTTCTACTAATAATATATTTCTTGGCATTTCTATTTCTCTTGAATGGGTGCTTATTTAACAATGACTATATATTTTGTCTATCTCTTTTTTGGCAAGGTACTTTTTGTGATATAAATCTTGATTCTTGATGAATTGATTTATTTTGATGAAAAGTGAAACAAAATATGAACAATGAATATAAAAAATTGCCGTTACACTGTGGATATTAGTGATTTAATTAATAAGCTTAATTCTTATTGCAATAATTGAACTAAATAATATAGAATAAAAAAAGGAAATTTAAGGTAAATGAATTTAGTAATCGATAAATCTCAGTTGTACAATAGGTTAACCGCATGAAACCCGGCCTATACGAACAAGTAATAAATCGTCTCCTTGACATCCGTCTTGGTGATAAAAAATATAAAGTTGAAACCGAACCAATCGAAAAAGAGGAATCACCAAAAATCCTCTCGAAATACCTTGCTGAAATATTAGAAAAAGGTTTAAGCAACCTTAAGGATAGGCCATTAGTCCATCTATATCTGTCAGGAGGCCTGCAGCGCGGGGTTGGGGTTGTAAATCTTAAAAAAAGTGTTTTACTTTTTCTCAATGATAAACTTTATTAAAACAACAGTTGATTATAGATCACGAACAGGAGTTCAAATTAATGTCAGTTCCGTTAATCAACATCCAGTCTCCCTTCAAAGAAGACCTCGAAGCGGCAATATCAATTCTCCATAAATATGGAGTGTCAGAAGTATTTATATTCGGATCTTTGGCTGATGGTACTTATCATGAAAACTCTGACATTGATATAGCCGTTAAAGGTTTAAAACCTGAATTATTTCTGAAAGCATATGCTGATTTAAGTTTTCACATCAATAGAAATGTTGATTTGCTGAATATGGACACACAGGAAAGGTTTACAGAGATGCTGCATAGTATAAAGGAGTTAATCCGTGTTGCCTGAAGACATTAAAAATAAAATAAAATTTGAAATCAGTGAGATAGACCGGGAGTTCATATCCTATAAATTATTATTTGATCTGATTAAATTAAGAACACCTGATCTTGTAGAGATGACTGCACTTGCATCTGTTATGCATTCATTTTACAATGGCGTTGAAAATATATTCCTTCTAATTGCTAAGAAAGTAGATAAAAATATACCTTCAGGTTTGAAATGGCACAATGAATTGCTTAAGCAGATGACTGTGAAAACTGAAAACCGGCAAGAGATCATTGATGAGGTAATATTCGAAATATTAAAAGAGTATCTCTTATTCAGGCATTTTATAAGGCATTCGTATAAATGGCGATTAAACTGGGATGAATTTAAAAATATTGCTTTGAGTGCTGAAGAAAACTGGAATAAAACAAAAGTCCAATTGATGCAGTTTATTTCAGAATAATCCGGGAAGAAACCCCCATGAAACCCGGCCTATACGAACAAGTAATAAACCGTCTCCTTGACATTCGTCTTGGCGATAAAAGATGATCAGGATTGGCCCGGATTAAAGGATTGATCAGGATTTAAAAATTAGAGGATTTTCAGAATATGAATTGATGATGATCAGTCACGAAAAGTCCCGTTGAATAACTGGAAGTACTCTCATGTAAATCCTACTAATTAAATCATCCTGAAAATCCTGATTCAGACAAAGGAAAAAAAATATCCTCGCATACAAAAAAAGTTTTATTACACCAGATCCGGCAAACGTATTAATAATAAAATCGAATGAGGCTATTATTATGAATATCGAAGACATAACTTATAAAATAATCGGCAGTGCAATGAAGATTCACAATAATCTTGGTAATGGATTTCAGGAAGTTATTTATCAGAGATGTCTGGCCATTGAATTAGATAAATCCGGTTTGACTTATGAAAGGGAAAAAGAACAGAATATATTTTATGAAGGAATAAATGTTGGTACCCGTAGAGCTGATTTTGTTATAGAGAATCAGGTAGTTGTAGAATTGAAGGCACTTGTTAATCTTGAAGATGTGCATCTTGCACAGGCTAAAAATTATGTATCTGCATATAATTTTAACGTAGGCTTATTGATAAATTTTGGTGCGGTTAGTTTGCAGTACAAGAAAGTATTTAACAGCCGTCTGAATCAGGATCGGCCCGGATTATAGGATTGATCAGGATTTAAAAATTAGAGGATTTTCAGGATATAAATTGATGATGATAAGTCACGAAAAGTCCCGTTGAATAACTGGAAGTACTCTCATGCAAATCCTGCCAATCTATCAATCCTTGAAATCCTGATCGATCCTGTAAATCCATCCATCATTAAAATCCTGATTCAGACTTCTTATTTCACGACCCGAATTTTGGAGAGTTATTTGTCGGAGGCTATACCCCTTCAAACATCGACAACCTCTTTATGTCAATTCAGACTTTCAATTCAAAGGAGTTTGACAAACATACCAAAGCCGATTTCTACGACTACATTATAATAGACGAGTTCCACCACGCGGCAGCGCCATCATATCAGAGAATCCTTGAATACTACAAACCTAAGATACTCCTTGGACTTACTGCCACACCTGAACGTATGGACGGTAAGAGCGTTTTTGAGTATTTCGATTACCGCATTGCCGCAGAGATCCGTCTCCCCGAAGCAATTGAGAGAAAGCTTCTTTCCACTTTTCAGTACTTCGGAGTTTCAGATGAGGTCGATCTCAGCACGCTAAAATGGGCCAGGGGAGGTTACGACAGGGCGGAGCTTGATAACATATATACCGGTAACGATAAAAGGTCTAAGCAGATAATTCAATCCCTCGACAGATACTGTACCGATATAAATGAAGTGAAGGGGCTCGGCTTTTGTGTGTCAATAAATCATGCCGATTATATGGCAAAGTTTTTTAACAGACAGAATATCCCCTCAATCGCATTAACATCCGATTCCGATGATACTGTCAGAGATGATGCTAAGATGAGTCTGGTTCGTGGTGATATACGTTTTATATTTGTAGTAGATCTGTACAATGAAGGTGTGGATATTCCTGAAGTAAACACCATAATGTTTTTAAGACCAACTGAGAGTTTAACCATCTTTCTCCAGCAGTTAGGCCGGGGCTTGAGATTATCAGATGGAAAAGATTGTCTTACCGTACTGGACTTTATCGGTCAGGCAAACAAAAAGTACAGCTTTGAAGAGAAGTTTAAAGCTCTCTTAACCAGGACAACTCACGGTATTCAGAAGGAGATTAAAGACGGTTTTGCCAATCTCCCCAGGGGCTGTTTTATTTCACTGGAAAAGACTGCCAGGGATTACATTTTGGATAATATAAAAAAGGCTTTAGGCAACAGAGCTGCTATAGTAAATAAAATATCTGGATTCAAAGAGGACACCGGTTTCAAACCGACACTTGCCAGATTTGCCGATCATTATCATCTTGATATAAAAGATCTCTACAGCAGAGACAGCTTCAGCAGACTATGCGTTGATGCCGGTGTTATTGATAATTTTACCGAAAGCGGAGAATCTGCAATACTAAACTGTTTAAAAAAGCTATGCAGTATAGACTCCAGGCGGTGGATACGGTTTCTGCTTGATACTCTCCCCCTGATAGAAACAAAAAAAGAAACCGGCTTTAATGATTCCGAAACCAGAATGCTGCTGATGTTTCATTACACCATATGGCAGAAGTCTGTTTCAGATGCCGGATTTAAAAGCCTGCTTGAAAGCATAAACTCAGTAAAAAATAATCCGGTGATGTTCAGTGAACTTATAGAGCTTCTTGAATACCGGTACGAAAAGATAGACTTTATTGATGATGCGGTAAATCTGGGATTCGATTCACCTCTTGATCTCCACTGCTCATATACCCGTGACCAGATACTCAGCGCAGTTGACTATTATACCGCAGATAAAATGCCGGCAATGAGGGAAGGGGTGAAGTATATCTCCGGTAAGAAGCTTGAAGTGTTTCTTATCACTCTCAATAAATCTGAAAAAGATTACTCCCCGACAACTATGTATAACGATTATTCAATAAATGAAATTTTATTTCACATGCAGTCTCAAAGCACAACATCCGACACATCCCCAACCGGAATAAGATACATCAGCCACAGAAAAGACGACGTAAAGATAGCTCTCTTTGTCCGTGAGTATAAAACAGATAAAGCCGGAGCATCGGCATACACCTTCCTTGGACTTGCAGACTACCTGACCCACGAAGGCTCACGACCAATGAACATTACATGGAAACTCCATCGTGCAATCCCGGCAAAGTACTACAGGAAAACAAATAAACTAATAGCAGGATAGCCCCCAAATACACCCTCTCCAGTCTTTCAGACAGGTCAGGCCAGCGCAGCGTCGCCGGGTGAGGCGCAGAGAATGTCTGAATTAGGATTCATAAGATTAAAGGATTGATAGGATTAAAGACCCCGGAGCAAAAAGTTCCGTTGAATTACAATAAGAACTGTTAAACAAATCCTCCTAATCCTTAAATCATGTAAATCCTAAATCAGACAAAAGAAAAATCCCGTAACAAATAGTACTGTTAGATTACAAAAACTACCCTCATCTAAATCCTGCTAATCCTCCTAATCCTAAAAATCCTAATTCAGACAAAAAGAAAGATCCTGGTACAAAAAGTCCCTTTAATTTTCACCCCGGACTGATCTGATTTTTAAAAATAAAAAAATTAGCTGTATAAAATTATGATTTTTATTATTACTGATAATTCCGGCAATATTATTTTCACAGGAAGGAAAAGCTACGTGCATCAAGGGGAATTGTAAAAGTGCTATTGGTACTATGAAGTTTGCCGATGGTGCTGTTTATGCTGGGAAATTCAAAAATAGCAAGTTTGAAGGTCAAGGTACTCTTACATTAGCTGATGGTGCTAAATATGCAGGTCAGTTTAAATCTGGTAAATATGACGGGAAGGGAACTCTCTCATCTGCTGATGGTTCTGTATATATCGGCATGTTTAAAGATGGTAAATTTAATGGTAAAGGTGTTTTGACAACACAGGGTGGCGTTAAATTTGAAGGGGAATTTAAAGAGGGTGCTATAAACGGAACCGGTGTAGTGTCATGGCCAAGCGGTTCAAAGTACGAAGGCGTATACGCCGGTGAAATGAGAAACGGCAAAGGGAACTTTTGCAGATAACATAATGATTGAAAAGGAATAATTTTATTTATTGTTCTCTCCGGTTATATCGGAGAGAACAGTCTTCCCTATGGTTCAGAAAAAAATATAATCACAATTGACCGGCTGTTACTTTTTCGATTCCAGATATTCACTGAAGTTTTCAAATCCTTTTAAAAATGAATCTATTATCCTGTCATAGGTCGAATCGGCAGTAACAAGTTTAAGATAGTAGAAGTCTGCCTCGGTATTTATTTTTCGTAATGTATTAATTTCATTACCGGAAATATTGAAAAACTTCTCACGGATATTTTGAGGATACTGATCTAATTTTGCATTCAGTTCAGCAAAATATGATGAAGTTTCCTCTTTAAGAGACTGACCGTAATCTGTGAAGTTTTTATATCCCAGATTATAAAGTTTAATAAATGTTTCAAGATCCGGAGCATTGCTGTCTCTGAACCTGTTATATGCCCGTCCATGATCTATATTATATTTAAAACTGTCTTTCATATCCTCAATGCTGCTGAACTCTCTGGACGGATAGGCGATATGCATATCCATATATTCAAAAACAAAAGTGCTTACATTTGAATCGTTGAAGTTGGGTATGGTGTGCCCGATAAGGGTAATCAGCTCAGTTGTCTCTTTTGATAAATGGTATGAGTATCCCTGAAAGATCGGGTTGAGTATCCGCTTTGTATGGAAGACGACAGCAGGTGCGGCTTTATCGTAGAGATTTAAAAACTCTTCAAAACTTGCAGGTACAAGCATAGACTTTTGTGAAAGAAAATTGTCTGCATACATGTAATTCTTATTCATCAGCATAAACCTCATAGAAATGGTTTCGTAATAATCTTGCTGTATTATATGATAAAAATTATTTTTGTCAACTCCGTTTGCAGAGGGTAATCAATAATTTATTGTGAGCATCTGTCTGAACCGCAGATTTACTGTGATTTGACTGATGGACTATAATTTCGTAATTCGAAATCAGTGTAATCTCAAAAATCTGCTTAATCTGTGATTCAGACAGTGATTTAATGATCCGCAGTTCAGACAGATGCAGAAATTACCCAATGTGATATAACTTTTCCGGTATCACCGATAATCGTCCGCTCCATCCATCCGTAGCTGTATCTGCTGAAAATACCGAATATATCCTTAAGCTCATCTTCGCTGAAGAACGAGGCTACTGTTCCTGTAAGGTCGTCAAGCCCGGTTCTCCATGTGTTGTTTCCTATATGTGTACCTGTTTTGAGATATGTGTCGTTATCTCTCCGAAGTGTGGCGAAGAGTGAACCTCCAGGTTTGATAATTCTTTTTACTTCAGCAAGCATTAACCGCATTTCATCCTTTGTGGAGTAGTGGAGAGATCCCCATGCTACGGCAATATCAAATGTTCCATCAGCAAATGGGAGATTCTTATTGTCACAGTTGATTACAAGCGGAAAGCCTGCATCTCTGCATATGTTAAGCGCATTCAGGCTGTAGTCGCTTCCATACACTTCAGTTATTCCTGAATCCTCAAGAAGAGCCATATGTCTTCCGCTGCCGCATCCTATATCTATTGCTCTGATGCCGGTTCCGCCATCTCTTCTTTTTAATTCACCTGCGACTAACCGTACTAGATTCTCATCCGGATATGATAACACCGATTTATTTTTTTTATAATGAACGTTCCACTCACTCTTTATCATTCGTAATCTCTTCTTCTATGCTTATTTCTTCCTTCTCTTTTATTGCTTTCGTCTGTTTTACTTCTTTCTCTTTGATCTCTTTTTTAATAATAATATTCAGCTCTTTACCGGCAAGTTCCGCGTTTTCTATTGCCTGATCTACGGTTCTGCCCGATGCGACTATTACGCCTATCCTGTCGTGGTTGGTTGACGGCGTGGTAGTTTTATCACCTATATGTTTGAATATTCTTGTAAAAATTATTCCGTCAATTTTTTTTACAGTATCGGTGCTGCATGAAGTGAGCACCCCATCTGTGCCTGTTATATATTTTACTGCTACCGCGTTGTTTACAGTAATTTTGCTGTGATTTTTAAATTCATTTACAGTCGCCGCTTTAAGTGTATTGGCCAGATGGCTGTATCCTGTTGCTGCGGGTATCATTATGTCCGGAATAAACTCACCTCCGAATTCCGGGACTGCCTCCAGAAGATGAAGTTTATCTCCGCTATCTACTATAAATTCCATAATGAGCGGTGCAGTCTGAATGTTGAAAATATCTGCTATTTTCTGTCCCGTTTCAATTGAAGTGCTGATCAGATTCTGATGTTTTGACGGTGTTGTGTGGAGCAGATCGGCAAAATAGGGATGCGGTGTTGTAACCTTGTCGCTCATCAGTATATGGTAATATTTTTTTTCATGTATCAGCCCTGCGCATATTATTTCATCACCTGCGATAAACTGCTCAAAGATAAAATCCTGTATAGCATGTTTTTTGGTGAATTTTTCCAGCTCGGCAGGAGTGTTGAGAAGTACTACATCGGTCTTGGCGTGTCCTGTCTGCGGCTTTGCAATTATAGGGAAGAGATTTTCTTTCATTGCTGATATTTTTGTTTTTGGTGTTAAACTGATCGATACAGTTGTCGGTATTCCATTATCAATATAAATTTTCTTTGTGATTTTCTTGTTCAGAAACTTTTTACTCTCTTCAAAAGGGAGGAAAGGGAGACCGAATTTTTCACAGAGATATGCCGTTGTTATAATTGCGCTGCCGTATGATTTAGTCATAATTGCCGAAATTTTACCATCGACAAGCATTTCGCGTAATTTTATATAAATGCTTTCATAATCTTCAATCGATTCCTGAATTTTAAGATCGCAATGATAAAAGCCCGGTGCTGATGGATTTATATCAACTGCTATTACCTGAAAACCCTCACGCTTTGCCTCTTTTATGAGGGGGATCTGATTCACACCTGCGCCGATGGAGACAAAATAATCATTAGATGATTTTTTTCTTTTCCAGAACATTTATAACCTCATAAAATATATTCATCTATTCTATTGAAATCTGATGAAAACTATGAATTTTTTATAATATATATATTTATATATCAATACAATTTTTGTAACTACCCGAAAATCAGCGGCTTTTTTGACTCCGTAGCGACATAGGCGTGGAGATAAAATTTTATTCAGCATTAATACTAAGTGTTTTTTTGTTCAAATTCATGGAATTTTTATTTCAGAAGAGGTATACTCTGTGCTTAAATGAGATCCATGTGGTCCTTAAAAAAGATTATTCGGGACCGTTTTATAATAAAAATTTCAAAAGAAAAGATGAAATAAAATTTGAATGAGGCTCGCAATATCTTTATTATTATCATAGCACTTTTAATGGAGTAATTATTGCTGATGTAGATATAATTATAAAATGAGATCTGAGAATAATACTTTTACCGGGTTTTCAAATATGCGGCAAAAAGCCGAAGAGCAGCTTAATGAGATAGGGAATCATGATGACAGTTCATATGCCGTTAAAGATGCGAATGGGCAGAGTGAAGCCGATTATCTTAAACTGCTTCATGAGCTTCAGGTTCATAAGATTGAACTTGAAATGCAGAATGAAGAGCTTAAGCTGGCGCGGGAAAAGTCTGAAATTGCCACGGAAAAATACAGCATGCTTTATGATTTTGCACCGACAGGATATTTTACACTCAACAGTGACTGCCGGATAATTGAATTAAATCTTCATGGTGCTGAATTGCTGGGGAAAGACCGGTCTGAACTTATTGGTCGTAATTTTAACTCCTTTGTAACTTACGATACTCTTACAGCTTTTAATGAATTTTTTCAAAGTATATTTTCAACCAATTCTAAACAGGTCTGCGAAGTGAAACTGTCAATAAAAGACAATCCTTATATCTCCGTACATATTGAAGGTGTTGCATCATGCTATGATGATAATTGTCTGTTAACTGTGGTGGATATATCGGGGAAACTTGCCGAAGAACAAATCAGGAATCAGCTTAATGGTAAAGAAATACTGCTCCATGAAGTGCATCATCGTATAAAGAATAATATGAATACTATTTCCGGGCTTCTGCAGCTTCAATCGGACCTTGAATGTAATACCGAAGTCAAAAAAACATTATCCGATGTAGCGTCACGCGTGAAGGTTATGCAGGTATTATATGATAAATTGTATCTTTCCGTAAAGACATGCGAGATGTCGCTTAATGATTACTTTCCAGACCTTATAATGGAAATATTAAGTATTTTTCCGCAACGGGAATCTGTTACAGTTAATACCAGGATTGAAGATATAGTTCTTAGAGCTCAGACTCTTTCAATCCTTGGAATAATTGTAAATGAACTGATTACCAATTCTATGAAGTATGCTTTTACCGGACGTGAAAGTTTTGAAATAACCATAACTGCATCTCAAATAGTGAATAGTGTGATTATGATTTACGAAGATAATGGTGTGGGTATCCCTGAAAATATTTCTTTTGAAAATTCTACAGGTTTCGGGATGAAGCTAGTCGGTATGCTTGTAGATCAGATCGATGGAAAAATTAACATTGAGAGAGAGAAGGGCACAAGAATTATTCTTGAATTCAATATATAGTAATATCTACGGATATTGAATAAAAAAAGGGGCTGATTATATCGCCCCTTTTTTGTTTTAGAGAATTGAAAGTAATAAAACTACTTATGACAATCTTTCCCTGCACAACCTTTAATTTTTGAGAATTTCACTCCATTAAGAGCTTCACCCTTAACCTGGCCTTTTTTCTTCTCAATCTTCAGTTCTCCAGTATGGCAGTATGCACAGTTTACTTTCTTACCATCGATCATTTTGTCTTTGTGCTTTGCTGAAATCTTAACATTTGAAAAAGCTGCTCCTGATATCATTAGCAATACCAGTACGATACTAATTTTTTTAATCATGAAACCTCCTTATTGCTTTATTTAAATTTAAAGAATACCATATTTCAGTATTTATTCCTTAATTTTTTTAAAGGGCGGTTCCAGAAACTCCGTTTCCGGTACCGCAGGGAGCCCTGCGGGGCTTATAAAGGGGCTACGCCCGAGCGAACACGAAGTTCGCCTGCCAGCACCGACAGGAAGTCGAAAAAAAGCTGGCCTTTACCCCATTAAATATTGAGTTTTTAGAACTCCCCTAAAGTAAAAAAAGTTCTATATATCCCCGCCGCCGAAGGCGGCGGGGATATATAATTTTTCTTTTTTACACTAAAACCTATATTCAGGAATTATTACTGACCAGATTCAGTTATTATCAACGTCGGATATATCAGATAATTATTTCTTTAATTTATCAACTAAAATTTAAAAAAATATAACATCAGCTTTTGCAGAATGATGAATATACAAGTTTCTCTACATCGTCACAGCTAACTATCTTTCTGTATACAGGGCAATCTCTGCATGTAGGGTAGGGATCAAGACATTTTTCTTCAGTAGCCCAGCACGGTTTTGTGCTGATTTTATATGCTTTACATAGTGACCCATGTTTGGATGCACATTTTCTAAGTTTAAAACATGGGACAAAGGCAAGAAGTCTTCGTATCCCCTCAAAGTTAAGTCCCTCTTCCTGAATCATCTTTTTAATGCATTTAACTTTTTCCAGTTCAAGATCGGAGTAGAGTCTTCTTCCAGTCGGAGTTTTATGAGTGATTATAAGTCCTTCGGTTTCATACAACCGGAGAGTGTGCACTGATACACCCAGTTTAGCCGCAGCTACACCAATCGTATAAACCGGCTCAAAGAAGTCTCTTGAGTAACTGTTTAATTCCGGTGTGTAATCACTATCATCTTTTATGGTATTCATTATCCGCTTAGTTCCTGTCCTTTGTTAAAAGCAATAATTTAAATCACACTGAACAAAGCAACGATTTTTTCTTCAAAACCTTACATGTAAGGGACTCTGATCTTCATGTCCGGTTACATTATTTATTGATAATTTAGTTATTGTTTATATCCCGCCGCCAGAGGCGACAGGATATAAATGAATCTATTTTGTATTTGAAAACTTAAAACTTAAAAACATATTTCCTGAAAATTAGAAATTATATGCAATTCCCATATCCAGTGAGTACTGTGTCATTTTTGTTTCACCTATTATTGTGTCGATTTTAGCTTCAGGTGAATACATGTATCCCAGATCAACTGCTAATTTTTCTGTAAGTTTTACACCTATACCGGCAGTGTAGTGCCATTCTGAAACCGCAGGAAAGAACAAATTGGCCTGAAGGGCAGCATCATTTGCATCAGAAAGAGGCATTTTACCGTAGTTTACACCTGCTCTGACTTTAAGTATTGGCATAACTTCATACTGAAGACCTAATTTATAAATAATCTGGTCATCCCACTGCATATCAAAGCTTTGATCTCCGGTTGCAGAACCGGTATATTCCGGAAGATCATTTCCATTAGTCTCTGACCATTTGATCCATTGAACGTCAAATGCAATTACAAGTCCGGCAATAGGTTTAAGACCAAAACCTATTGTAGCATTCATCGGCTGGTCGAAAGTCAATGTATTACGATCAGTACCCATTCCTGAGATGTACTGGTTGAATTTAAAATCCTGGAATTTGCTTGTTGTTTCATAAACCAGCCCTATTGTAAGCATTTCTATCGGCTTCACTGTAACACCAATGGTCGCACCATATCCGAATGAAGATGACGACATATCAACTATCTGTGCGTAACCAAAATCTGATCCGCCATTCATTGAATATTCCATGGTTGCATACATAAGATTCAGTGTTCCACCGACAGATACCATATCATTTATTTTGTATGATAGACCCGGTGCAAATCGCATGTTTGTATAGTTTGTGTAAAGCAGACCGCCATAAGAAGTGCCTAGATCGTAATCAACTCCCATTCCGGATACACCGTAAGCACCAAGACCAAATGTCATATCTGCATTGAGCGGTACTACCATTCCGAATGCAGGTACAGGTGATGCTTTTTTATCTGAAGTGAATTCTGTTCCTGTTGCTGTTTCTGTTTTGACAGTCGGCACAAAATAAGACGCGCCAAAATCTACTCTGCTTCCCAATGACTGAATACCTGCAGGATTTGTAAGAATTGACGCAGCATCAAGATTAACACCTGCACTTGCTCCCCCCATGGAATCCTGAACAGGTCCAAAACCGATCATTCGCATACCGTTGGTGGCAAATGCATTAGATACAGCCAGTAACATAAGTATTGACAAAATTAAACTTTTTTTCATGCTATTCCTCGCTTTATAATTTTTAACCTGCCTCGCGCCTCTGCAAAGGACGGGGCAGGGTTTTTACTTAAGTAATACTTCTTTTTTTATACTTCCAGATTTTCACATACAATCTCTGTGAGATATTTAACCTCAACATCGAGTCCGTAACCGCTTTTAATAACCTGAAGCTGGCTTACGCAGTTTTCGCAGGCCGATACAACTATTTTAGCACCTGTTTTTACTATCTGATCTTTCTTCGGTTTACCTGTTTTTATTCGGAATTCTTCATTATCCAATGCACCAAGTCCGCCTCCGCCGCCGCAGCACCAGTTGTGCTCTCTTGTCGGAGTCATCTCTCTGTAATCGGAAACAACTTGTTTCAGAATCTCCCGCGGTTCCTCAAATATTCCGCCGTTTCTTCCAAGCTGGCATGGGTCATGATAAGTTACAGCCTCTGTCACTGCATTCTTCTTCAGTTTTATTTTTCCGCTTGCCATATATCTGTGGATTACTTCAACGATACTTGAAACTTTAAAAGGGAGTTCACCCATGAGACTGTGAAGAATTCGAAATGCTGTACCGCACTCTACCATCACCACTTCTTTTACGTTTAATGCTGTTGCTTCTTTTATTATACGCTGTGCAATAAAATTGGCCTTTTCGGGATCTCCTGCAAAAAAACCGAAGTTAACTCCTTCGAAGTAGCTTAGAGTCCAGTTCTCTTTTGCGGCATTGAATATTATCGCAGGATTTACAATAGAATGAGCTCCGGCAAGTCCCACATACATTATATCAGCGTTCATCTTTTCCATAGGGATAAGATTTTCCGAGGAGGGGAGATTCAGTTTCTGCTGAACTGTTTTTTCCAGATCTGTTATAACACCGCGATATCCCTCTTTGAATTCATCAATACTTTTACCTTTTTCAACAGCAGCATCGGCAAGCATAACAAGCTCTTCAGGAGCAGTTCCGTATGCCACAAGAAGATGTTTTGCAACTCCCATCATCATACCGGTATCTATACCGAATGGGCAGTTTACCATGCATCGTCTGCATCCGGTACATGACCAGGCAGCTTCGTGAAGCTGATCCATAACCTTATCGCTGAATCCGACTGCATCGGTAAAATAGGGAAAGAGTAATCCGGATACAGTGGTGTATCTTTTATATAGTTTACGAAGCACCTCTGCACGGCCTACTGGTGAAAATTCTTTTTTGGGAATTCCGTCATAGGCATGGCATGTGTCGTAGCAAAGTCCGCATCTTGTACATGTGTCGATGTAATATTTCATCGGCCTGTTGTAGCGTGATTTGAGTATACCTTTAAGTTCTTTAATTTGTGATTTTTCCATGGCTTATTTCCTCTTCAGATTTAGTGAAAGAAATGCGAATACCATATGCATCATCTTCGAAAAGGGGAGCATCATAAGTACCAGGTTCGCGAGAAAAATATGCAGTGCAACAAGCACATAGTGCGGAGACAGGCTTATCCCTTCCGGTATAACCGGTTTGAGAGCAACAAGGCTTCCGAAATACTCTCTGTACAGATCGGCATTAAGTCCAAACTGAGCCATTTCGTAACGTTCACCTATATGAAGATGACTTCCTATTACCGTAGTAAGAAAAAGGAGAAGTAGTAAAAGAAAATCTTCAGGTACAGATATCTCCCTCCATGGCGATTTAAATCTCCTGAAGAGAAAGTATAGTGTGCATATCATAAACGTAATCCCTACAAAGCCTGCGCCGAGGAATACATCATGTTTGACTATTTGGATTATTTTAAATTCTTTTATAAGTTCAAGATGTCCAAGTACAAGCAGGACCATTGCTATATGAAATACAACAATGAAGAACCAGAAAACTTTCGCCTTTCTCCATGCTGCTGGAACAAGTATGGCTTCCGCAGCAATCCCTATGGGGCGCGGCAGTTTCCTGGGATATGTTGCAAGTGAGCCTTTGAATTTTTTTGAAAAAAGTACAACTACGAGTTTAAACAGTATTCCGCCGAAAAATACTGCAAAGGCAGCGTATACCATATGTATCAATACGTAATAAAAAATTTTATCCCACATAAATAACTCCTCTTAATAGATTATTTCCTGCCAGTTTGAAATAACAAAATAATATCCCCGCCGCCTGAGGGGCAGGGATATATAGTAATTATTGATGATGTCATTTTAATTTTTTAATATAGAAAACGGTAACCGCATCTTTCTTCTCTGTAGCTACAATTTCATTACCCGTTGATTTTGCCCATGCCGGGAAATCCGCGTGTGCGCCGGGATCTGTTGTTTCCGCAGCCAGTATCTGTCCGATCTGCATTTTTTTTACCTGCTGGCTTACTTTTATAACAGGCATAGGGCAGGCTATCCCTTTAAGATCCATGTTGATGTCAGCTTTAATTTCGGTACTCATAATATTCTCCTTTTATTGGTTTCAGTTTTATATAAACAGCTGAATTTTGCTGTCTCCTGCTTCTTCAAGAAATTTTGCAACTCCTACAAATTCTCTGCCGGGGAAGTCGATCATCTCCTCCTGCTTGAATCCCATAAGATCCATGGACATGTCGCAGATATAAATTTTAGCTTCCATCTCAATTGCCATTGCTCTTAACTCTTCAAGAGAAGCTACATTCTTCTTCTTCATAAGATGCTTCATCATACCTGTGCCCATCCCCCCCATATGCATTTTGGAGAGCTGAACCTTTGCCGCACCCTTCGGGAGCATAAATCCGAACATTTTTCCGAAAAGATCTTTACCTTTACCTTTTTTCTTTTTGTCCCTCAGTGACGGTGTAGCCCAGAAAGTAAAAAACATTACTACTTCCAAACCCATTGCCAGGGCTCCTGTTGCAATAATAAATGCAGCCAGCAGTTTATCCAGGTCTCCGCTGAACACAACCATTGAAAGTTTGTTCTTTCTCTCATCTTTCATCTGGTTCATTTCACTCTGCAGCGATTCCATAACTTTTTGTACATCCATATTATACCTCGTTAAATTGTGTTGTTGTAAAATTCCTGTTAACCTGACTTCCGGTTTAGTAGTCCTCAACCGAATGTTTGTCTGTTTATATAATATACAGTGCATCAGAGAAAATCAATATATTGTATGTTTATTTTACTCTAATTATACTATATTGATATTCGTTTATAATCTAGAGTAAACAATATAGATTATATGCATTTGTCAAGAGTTATTTAGAATTTTATAAAATTCTTTTAATTTTTTTTCAAAATAGGATTTTAGAGCTTTTTTTATTGCAAAAAAGTTTAGGAATTATTACTGAAATTATTGTCAAAATTGTTGTATCTTTTAAGGGTCAGTAGATTATTGTTATTTAATTTTCGATTAAGCGGGTGTGAATGTTACCTGATATTTCAAATGCGTTTATACTTTTCGGCGGCGGGCTTTCTTTTCTGCTTGCCCTTGTGCAGCTTGTTCAGGCACGGAGCAGATTTAAAAATATTCTTCTTTGTGTAATATTTTCAAGTCTTGCTGTTATTCAGGTTCAGGGATATGCAGTTTCCAGTACTCATTTTGAGAGATCCGGAGCCGGAATGATGGTGTTTCTTATGGCTAAGTTTATTCTCGCCCCATCTATTTATATATTCTATCTATCTGTTTTCAGAAAGGATTATATATTTTCCTCAAAAGAGTTTATTCATTTTATCCCTTCACTTTTTGTATCACTTGTTATTCTTCTGGTTCTGCTCCCCACTGAATATAGGGGTGGTTTACTGGCGATTCCATACTCTTTTATAGAAAAGAACTCAGTTATGGAATATCTCCATTCTCTAGGTTATGCCCTTATACTCGGCTATGTTCTTGCTGTTTTTTCAAGGATTGAGCTGATGAAGGTTTTGCGCGATTCCAACAGGGACCGTCTGACTGTTGTCGCAATAACTGTAATTGTAATTCTTTTTCTTATTATTGCCATGATTATTATTTCGATGATTACCGGAAATATTTATTTTGCCAGAGCTGCAATGGGACTTACCACGCTCTTTGTAATTTACTGGTTTGTAATTTCCCAGATACATCCTGAAGTTTTTCTTTCAATCCCTCAAAAGAATAAAAACCTGATCCGTATTGAAGGACTTCTTCAGGGGATTGATATAAAAAAACTTGAGAGAGATTTAAATGAACTTCTTGTCAGTGAGAAGTTATACTGTGACGAAGACCTCTCGTTAAAACGTCTTGCAGATCTTCTTTCTATTCAGCCTCAGGAGCTCTCTGTATATCTTAATCATAATCTGCAGATAAATTTTAATGCATACCTTAATAAATTCAGGGTGGATGAATCGATCAGGCTTATGAGAGAGGACACCGACCGTTCTCTCCTCTCTATTGCTTTTGCAGTAGGATTTAATTCAAAATCTGTATTCTACGACGCATTTACTAAACAGACAGGACTATCCCCGGCCCGATACAGGAAAACCTTTCTTTCCGCAGAATAAAAAAAGTCCGGAATATTTTATCCGGTCGATTTAATTTCAGAACTCATTCATAGTATAATTGTAAAAAAAATTCCCCGGCCTTCTGCTACCCCCTTTAAATAAGGGGAATGTTGAGCAGAGCAAAACGGAGGGATTTAGTATGGCAATCTATTACAATAAAATTTAATCCTTCTGCTATGCCCCCTCCGGGGGGTGATGCACTGAACTTGCCAAAGTGTGCGGGGGCCGGAAGGGTATACAGGAGTGATCTGAATGAATAAAAAAAATGTTCTCGGAATTGATATAGGTTCAATTTCAATATCAGTTGTTGAAATGTCCCGGAACAGGAATGTTGTAAAAAGCACCTATGCTTTCCACGAAGGTCATGTCAGGGAGACTCTTGCCGGTATGCTGGAGAATTATAATACTGCTGAGATAGACTCTCTGGCGCTCACCTCTTCATCACCGGATATTTTTAATTCAGGGGAGAGATTCGATTCCAGAATATCATTTATCTCTGCGGCAAAACATGTTCATGGAAAACCGGGCGCTGTTCTTATTATCGGAGGTGAAAAGTTCGGGCTGGCAATGTTTGATGAAAATGGAAACTACAGGAATTACAAATCCAACACATCATGCGCTGCAGGTACAGGGAGTTTTCTTGAACAGCAGGCGAAGAGACTCAATCTTAAGGACATTCAGACTTTCAGTGAAATTGCAGATGGAAATACCGGCAGTATCCCTAAAATCGCATCAAGATGTGCAGTATTTGCCAAGACAGATCTTATTCACGCGCAGCAGGAGGGGTACTCTTTAGCGGAGATTTGTGACGGTCTCTGCCACGGACTTGCAAAGAGTGTTGCGGATACTCTTTTTGGGCATGAACATACAGTTGCACCTGTAGTCATGGCCGGCGGAGTTTCTAAAAACCGGAGAGTTGTAAAACATCTCTCTTCTATTATAGAACAGGAGATTATTGTTGATGAGAACTCTCACATCTTCGGAGCAATGGGTTGTGTTCTTCTCTATCTTGAGGGAGTTGAAGCCGGAACAGTGAAGAGTGAGCCTTTAAATATAGTTTCGTTTAATGAAATATTTCTGAATCAGAAAAAAGATAAGAAGTACCACTACGATCCCCTTGAACTTAAGCTTTCAGATTATCCCGATTTTAAAAGTCTCGATTCGTACGAATATGTGTCTATGCATTTCCCTATGGCTACACCGGTTGAAGTGGATATATACAGAGATCTCTCTGCCGGCGGAAATATGCAGGTCTACATGGGGATAGATATAGGATCAACAAGTACAAAAGCTGCACTGGTGGATTCAGATGGTGAGGTTGTTGCCGGATTGTATACCAGAACTGCCGGAAGACCGGTGGAGGCTGTGCAGTCTATATTTGAAGCTGTTGACGATATACACGGAAATTTTGAATTTACAGGTGTCGGAACAACAGGTTCCGGAAGAAAATTTATCGGTAAAATTATCGGTGCCGATTTGGCCATCGACGAGATCACAGCTCATGCAAGAGCAGCCTACATGCTCGATCCCGATGTCGATACAATTATCGAGATCGGCGGACAGGATGCCAAGTTTACAACTCTAAAGAACGGAATGGTTACTTTTTCAATAATGAATAATGTCTGCGCGGCGGGTACCGGGAGTTTTATCGAGGAGCAGGCGGGTAAACTCTCATGTCCGCTATCGGAGTATGCCGGAAGGGCCGCGGGATTGCCGGCACCGCTCTCAAGCGACAGGTGTACTGTCTTTATGGAGAGAGATCTGAATCACTATCTCAGCGAAAATTATACAACCGATGAAGTGCTTGCCTCTGTTCTTCATTCAGTAAGGGATAACTATCTGACAAAGGTTGCAATTGAAAAGAATATTGGTGAGAAGATATTCTTCCAGGGGGCTACTGCGAAGAATATAGCCCTTGTGGCGGCCTTTGAACAGCGTCTTGGCAAACCTATAATGGTATCGAAATTCTGCCATCTTACCGGGGCACTCGGATCAGCACTTACACTTATTGATCAGAACTTCAGCGGTTCGGCTTTCCGGGGAATAGATATATATAAACAGAATATTCCTGTCAGCAGTGAAGTCTGCACACTCTGCAATAACAGCTGCAAGATAAAGATTGCGGATGTGAACGGCGAGTCCGTGGCATTCGGTTTTCTCTGCGGAAGGGATTACGATACTAAAAAGTTTGTCAATCAGAACAGTTCAGGTTTTGATCTTCTTAAAGAGAGAAAAAGTATTCAGACAGTTAAACCTCTGAATGAATATAAATATAATTTTACAATGGGTATCCCTGCAGCGCTTCATCTGTTCGACGAGATGAATCTCTGGAAAGAGTTTTTTACGGTGCTGGGGATTAGAACAGTAACAACTGAAAATTATAAAGATGGAATTAAAGATGGTAAAAGAATATCCGGATCTGAATTCTGCGCCCCCATGTCCGAAATGCACGGTCATGTTTTATATCTATCAGATAAGTCAGATTATATATTTCTACCGGTTTTTCTCGAAAATAAATCATCGGGTCAGGGAATAAGAAGGAATTACTGTTATTATACTCAGTATCTGTCTCCGGTGATAAGTTCCTGTGAGTCAATACCGGGCCGGGAAAAGATTCTCTCTCCGATAATCCGTTCCCTTGCAGGTAATATAAATCTGAAACTTCAGCTGTTTAAAATGCTGAAGGGTATACCCGGAGCAGAGATCAATTTTATGCAGGTCTCATCTGCCTATGATTCAGCTTATAAAAAATTTAAAGTTTCAAAAGCGAGGTTGATTGATCTTTATAATAAGCAGAGAGTGGAGGATGATGTAAACGTTGTACTTCTGGGGCGACCCTATACTGTTTTGTCACCTTCAATGAACAAGGGAATACCTGAATACATCGGAAAACTCGGTGCAAAAGTCTTCTTTCAGGATATGCTCACTCCAGGTGGAGCGAATTCCGGCGGATGTGATCCTCTGCTTAAATCGCTCCACTGGAACTATGCAGCATCAATACTTGAGAGTGCGGAGATTGCAGCAAAGACTGAGGGGCTCTATCCTGTTCTTGTAACATCGTTCAAGTGTACACCCGACGCGTATACTGTTGAATATTTTAAAAAGATAATGGATTCACACAATAAGCCCTATCTGATTCTTCAGCTCGACGAGCACGATTCCAATGTGGGCTACGAAACACGTATTGAGGCCGGACTTCGCTCCTTCAGGAATCATTTTAAGGGTGAAAATGTTTATGCTGCTGCAGATTATTCAGCTGTAAATCCGGCTGTAATTATGAGAAGAAGCGGTCTGATGAATAAAACTCTCCTTCTGCCGAGATGGGACGCAATACTCGGCAGATTTATGGAAGCGCTGCTGCAGTTTGAAGGGATCGATGCACGTATGGTTGACGAGAGTCATGAATCTATTCAGCGCAGTTTAAGTCACAATACAGGTCAGTGCATCCCGCTTAATATAATAATTCAGAATTTTGTTGAGTATGTAAAAAAGCATAACCTGGACCCTGCTCAAACTGTGCTCTGGAGTATTGAGTCAAAAATGTCATGCAACCTGGGGATGTTCCCTTATTATAGTAAAACAGTTCTGGAATCAATGGGTGGTGGATTTGAAAATACAGAGGTCTATGCCGGATCGATTACTCTCACGGATATATCCTACAGAGCTGCTTTCAATATGTATATTGCCTGTATGTTCGCCGGAATGATCCGTCGTATTGGTTGTCATATCAGGCCGTATGAGGTTGTTCCCGGAACTACAGATATGGTTATGGAAAAGTCTATCCCTCTCATAACAGAAGCATTCAGAACCGGCAGATCAAAGGAGAAAGTGCTCGATGAAGTGATAAAGTCATTTGAAAGTATAGACGTAAAAAGAACTGATCGTCCAAAGGTCGCAATTTTCGGAGATCTTTATGCGAGAGATAATGACGTACTCAATCAGAATATAATCTCTGTAATAGAAAAGAACGGCGGAGAGGTTATTACAACACCATACAGTGAACTTGTTAAAATTATTGCCGAACCGTACATAAAGAAGTGGTTTAAAGAGGGGAACTATGTCGGTGCAATTACATCACAGATTATGAAACAGGCCATTGTAATATTTGAAAACAGATACTATCCCTATTTCAACAGGATTTTAAAAGGGAAACCTGATGTGGCAATGCCTCAGGTAAAAAAGGTTCTTGAGAAGTTCAATATGACAATTGACCACACCGGCGAGTCGATGGAAAATGCACTGAAGATATATTCGCTTATGCTGCATCATCCGGACCTGAAACTTTTTGTTCAGACTAATCCGGCTTTCTGCTGTCCTTCGCTTGTAACTGAAGCGATGTCGCATAACATTGAGTCGATAACAGGTATACCTATAGTAACAATAGAGTATGACGGAACCGGAGGATTTAAAAACGATGATATTATTCCGTATTTAAAATATCCGAGAAGTGTGACCACCGATGGTGCCGGAAAAGATGAATTGAATTGCGCATGATAATGAATCTTTTACTCATGGTTCTGGTGTCTATTCCGGCTATTTTACCTTCCATTGCTTAAGCAGTACTTCGTATTGAACTGTTTCAGGTTTTGGACGGGGCCTGTAATTTTTCGGTGACTCAGACTGGAGTTTGTCCGGACGATTAAGCCAATAGTCTCCGGGCATTTTTTTATTCAGCTGCGGCTGATATGATTTAAATTTAAGTTTAGCCATCATATTATCCTGCTGTTCTGCAAGAACGTCCATTGCCTGCTGAGGTGAGTATTCTCCAGTGATTGCTTTTGCAATATTCTTCCACCACAGCTGTGACATTCCCGGGTAGTATGGGACATTTTTCCCGCTCCCGGTCCATTTGTTTTCATTGGAGGATCTGTAGAATTCAATTATTCCTCCATATTCATCTATATGCTCAGTGAGATATTCTGAAAATATTGTGGATTTTCTTACCGGAGTTCCACCTATGAGAAATTTTTTAAGCGCGACGGTCTTTGACACACAGAATTGAGCCCATAACCATGCAGCGGCACGCTTTTTATCTTTAGTCGTAACAGGTATTGTCCATGAACCCTGATCCTGATAACCGATCTTCATCCCTTTATCCCAATATCTGCCATGCGGAGTAGGTGCAACTCTCCAGAGCGGTTTACCGAACCTGTCGCATACTGGACTCCCGGCAGTATGATACCTGGGATCGGAGAGCCATGTTACATACTGGAAAATCTGCTGTGCAATATCTCCTCTGGAACTTACAGGCCCTGAATCAGCCCACTCCCATCCCCGTGCTTCACCCGGAGCATACTTCTTAAGCCATTCTATATATTTTTCAAGCGCGTACACTGCTGCGGGACCGTTGACTTCGCCGCCCCGTGATACAGATGAGCCTACGGGAATTCTGTTTTCAACACGTATTCCCCATTCGTCTACAGGTATCCCGTTTGGTAATCCGCTGTCTCCAACACCGGCAATGGAAAGCCAGGCATCTGTAAATCTCCATCCAAGCGCCGCCGAGGGTTTGCCGTAATCAAGGTGACCGTAAACTTGACGCCCATCTATCGGGGTAGTTGTGAAAAACTCGGCTATATCCTCATATGCTGCCCAGTTTACCGGAACTCCAAGCTCATAACCGAATTTGTTCCGGAATTTTTCTTTAATATCATCCCGTGAAAACCAGTCGTAGCGGAACCAGTAGAGATTTACAAACTGCTGATCGGGAAGCTGAAGTATATTGCCGTCGAAATCCTGTCCGAATTCAATATTTAAAAAATCACCAGGATCGAGAGCGGGATTTGTGAAGTTCCTCCCTTCATTTATCATGTAGTCGGATAAATTTAAAATTGCACCTGTACGGAGATGCCATCCGATTAGATCTGAATCATTTACATATATATCATAATGATATTTATTATTTTCAATCTGATCCCTGATTCTGTCTACAAGCAGACCTTCAGGGATAATCTCGTGAATCACTTTAATACCGGTTAGTTCAAAGAATGCCTTTGCAAGAACCCGGCTCTCCCAGTAGTGAGTCTCAATATCCTCTGCGGCTGATAGAATCTCCTCACCTCGCAGATTGACAGCCGTATCTCTGAACCATGTCAGCTCAGCTCTTTTTTCGTTATCAGTAAGTACTGAAGGATTAAAAATCCCGGTTAATTTTTCAATAACAGGATCAATTGATGGATTGTCCTTTTCTTTACAGGATGAAAATGAAAGTATAATCAGAATAAGAGTCAATACGGCTGACTTAAACGGGTATCTAAACTTTTTCTGGATCTTCAATCTGGTATTTCCTGTTAATTTTCATTTTATTTAAAACTTTTGGGCTTGCAATACTATAGAGGTTAACGATTGAATTAGTACAATTAGCCCTTCGGCTCCGCTCAGGGAGGGTAATTCAACGCTGACAGGGCGGAGTCGAAGCCCGAGGTCAGTACTATTTCATTCGTTAAATGCTATATTTTTTACTGTTTATGATAAAATATAATGATGTAATAAATTTATGCAACTATTTATCATGACGAGTAACATAATTTTTGCTATTCATTAACTAATGGTAAAGTTTCCCTCAGCCGCTCCAAAGGCGCGGTGGAGATAAAATTGCACCGGTTTATAAGTAATATCATAAAAAATGTCTTTTACGGAGGTCAATTAATGAAAGAATCTGAAGTGATAATAATAGGACAGGGTCCGGCAGGATTATCAGCCGGTATATATACATCAAGGGCCGGAGTTAATACTGCCATACTCGGATGTGAACCCAAAATTGCCGGGGATTACGATATTGATAACTATTTCGGTTTCCCCGAAACTTTATCAGGGAAAGACCTTATTGGAAGAGGGATGAAACAGGTTACCCGTTTCGGTGCAACAATCAGCTGTGATCGGGTAATCGGGATTCATTTTGATGATACAGGAAAATACATCGTTAAAACAGAGAATGATGAGTACCGGACCTGTGCTGTCATTCTCGCCACGGGGGTGTCGCGTAAGAAACCGCGAATCCCCGATCTTGATAAATATGAAGGGAAGGGGATATCGTACTGTGTAAGCTGTGACGGATTCTTTTTTAAAGGGAAAAAAGTTATTGTTGCAGGAGAGGGGCTCTATGCCGCTAATCAGGCACTGGAGCTTCTTAATTATACTCCCGATGTGACAATCTGCACACTTGGAGCATCAAGCTCAATAAATGATGAATTTAAAAAACAGCTTGAAGATAAAAATATAAAGGTTCTGGAGACAGGGATTTTATCACTTCATGGCGATATGAATCTTGATAAAATTACATTCAGCGATGGTTCATCAGTCGATGCTGCCGGGATTTTTATTGCACTTGGAGATGCCTCGTCGGTTGATTTCGCAAAGAGTCTAGGTATTATTACCGAAGGTAATTTCATCCAGGTGGATAGAGAGATGAAGACCAATGCACCGGGAATATATGCAGCGGGAGACTGTACCGGAGGCTTCCTGCAGATAAGCGTTGCAGTCGGTGAAGGCGCCATTGCCGGAAGATCAGCTATCGAGTATGTACGGAATACATGCAGGACTGCGGGAAAGTGACTTTGATAAACCAATCTTTACCTGTGTAGCCCCCCATCCGCCCTACGGGCACCTTCCCCATAAAAAACGGGGAAGGTATTTACTTACTCCGGATCTTTGTCATAATCCCTTCAGGTGTAAACTCCAGTTCGACACGGAGTTCATTTGTTTTGAAAAAGTTTTTTAAGTACAACGGAACAATCCCTTTACTGTTCTCATCTATTTTTAAAACAGGGAATTTTTCTCTACCATAAACAGTGTTTCTCACTTCACCGGTGTTTCTATCAATGAGATATTCACCGCCAAGTGGACATACCGGTTTAAATCCGAAATTTCTGAAAGTAAGATCCGGTATCTGACTCCCCGCTGCATCTGGAAATATTGAGCTGATGAGTTTTATGGTGCCGATATTTCTTCTGCTCTTCTGCAGCCCGTTTTCGATCATAGCTGCATTGTATATATCCCGCTCAAGAATCATCTGTGATGGACGGTATACTAATGATGCATTTCCCCGGACAGAGCTTATCATCTGCGCAGAATTAATATCCAGTATTTCTTTCATATATTTTTCAGTAGAAGTAATATGAAGAACACTGTTTTTCTCTGCAATATAAAATCTCGCAATCAGTGAACTGAAAAATGTGAGCTTGATTACACGGACATCGGTTCTGTTGTAGTTAAACTGATAACTCTCGCTTTGAAGGTAATTGTTCATATTGCTGTTTTCAATAAGTCTGTTTATTAATGAATTTATCAGAACAGTCCCGTCGTTTGATTTTTTTACCGGAAGGGCAAGCCTCACTGGATGAAAAAACGACCATGCCATAAATCCGGTTAGAACCTCTGATGAACGGATAACATTATCTGTAAAGAATTCAGAAAGTATAGCCGAATCGAAGTCCGCAAGAGGGAGTGCGTCACCCATATGGAACTGCACTTCACCGGTAAAAATATCCTCCGGCTTCGATCCGGATTTTAATGGAGAGTAATCCCCCATACCCGAGATAGTCAGGTAACTGCTGATAACCAGCGGATTTACCTTAAATGCCGTGCTTAAAGTGTCACCCTTTACCTTGCTGTCCGGATGGAGCTCAATTGGTGAACCTCCGGCAATACTTGAGAGGAGGTTGTATATCGAATTGTTAATAAGAGGGAGTATACATGTTTCAATTGTTAATCCCGGTTCAGTTTTAATCCTTATACCAACAGGATCAAAATAATCTTTCCAGAAGCTGTTGTATTCCGCAGCGAATTTTTTGTACTCCTCCGATTCACGCTTTGAAATATTACCTGTTTCGATTTCAATCAATGGCGTCATCAATCCCGTCAGGCCGTATGTATCACTTTTAGCTGAAAATGATCCGGGTATTATTGTAAGCCCGTTGAATCTCGTCGAGTCCAGCCCCCCGGGTTTACTTACAGATTCAATAACTCCCAGTACTTCAGCGGGAGTATACGCCTGGTTTCCGGTGATTTTTTTATAGAAGAGTTTCAGATCATAGATAAAATCATCAGGACTCGCAATTTTGATCTTTTTCTTTTTTTTACTTTTTGTTTTAACAGCAACGGGAGCCGTAGTCAGAGCCCCTTTAAAAGATGTCCAGTTCGAGAGTTCTGAAGGTTCAAGCTTTAAAGCTCTGCTGTAGAACTGGCTGCTTTTCAGTGAGTCGAGTTCTTTCTTTCTCGGATCTGTGAGAGAAGGGCCCCCTGCCGAGACCATTATCTCTTCTATCGAAACCGGAAGTTTACCGGTAAGGTGATAATGAAATATCATGTACTTTTCCAGTACCGACTTCTTCATTCCGTCATACATTCTTCTCGCTTCTTTTATTCTAAGCTGAGGTGAGACCAGGTGGCGGATGAATTTTTCAGAAAGATAAACAAAGCCGTCTTCATTCTCTTTACCCGCCGGATATATTGAGCGCATATATTTATAGTCAGATGCTTCTGAAAGAGGAGCCGATTTCCCTGTGCAGGTATCCACGACCTTTTCCGCGGCTTTCACAGAATTTGAAATAATAACAGTGCCGTCTGCAAGTGTAAGGAGTATGGACCATATCTGACGGTTTTCTGTATAGATATGACTCCCTTTGTATTCAGAAATTACAATTTCCTTCTCTTTTGCGGAATATTTGTCCTTAAAGTATCGCCTCATTGATGCAGCTGCAGGATTAAAAACCGGGCTCTGTCCCTGTTTCTGAAAGGGGCGTATAATAAGAGTAACATCGCTCCCTTCAATGACAAAAGGGTCAGAGCCTGTTATAACTAATTCAGATATCGCACTTGAATAAAACGAATCAAATTCAGGACCCTCTCTCAGAGCAAGCTGCATCATGAGTTTTTCTTTTATCATAAAGTCAACTGAAGATGGCGTGAAACGTGAATGAAGAGCTCCACCCGTTTCATTTATTGTATTGAAGAAATTAAAAGCCTTTGAAGCGCTGTTAAAGTGAATATAGTAAAACTCCTCCGGAGTATATTTATCAAGGGGATATATGAAATATTTTCTGTTAGTAAGCATTTTTTCAAAAGGGTGTGATTTTATATCAACAGGATTTAAACTCGACGGATCAATATCCCTCATCCCTTCATCTGACGGTCTGATGCTCTCAAGCTGAAGCGATTCACGTATGGCAAGTCCGCCGGACAGGAGTGAGTACAGGTCAACATCTCTCCCCCGTTCATTCAGTCTGTCAACGTCATCAAATGAATTGCTTTTATATTTTGACGGCCGTATTCCGGCAGATTTTTCCAGATGCTGGAGCATTTCAGTGGAGTAGCCGAGATGGTCTCCGCCGGACATTTCAATGTCATAAAGCCTGTCAGCGACCTCCTGCCTTTTCTGACGTGTTATCTCGCTGAACGAATCCGCGGATGGGTATATAACTGTTAATAATAGTACAATTATTGTTATTTGTTTTTTTATGTTCATTTTTATATCCTTATCGAGATATTTGTATATAAAGATGGTTCCCCCATGTCAAGATGAAAAAGGGTCAGAGCCCTTTTGATGCAAATGTAGCGGTTTATTTTTGGGGGCACAGCGCTTCGCGCTGCGCCTGAAATGGGGGATTACGGGGGCAGCGCCCCCGTAATCCCCCATTTCCAGCGTATGCGGAGCATACGCACCCCCAAAAATAATTTGCTGCCTGATGCAAATTCCGGGAATTATTTTAAAAAAGAAGAGGTTGAACCGGGTCATCGTTCTTCGATATTTTTAAGTTCTCTTTTATTTCTTCAATCTCGTTGATCCATAAATCTGACACTTCTTTCGATTCACCGAGAAATGCTGAATTTTTAAATCCGGAATCTGAGATGTATCGTTTGTTAAATGATGAAGCTCTCAATGTATTGCTGTTTGCATAACAGTAGATGCATCCATGCGGGCAGCTGTCGTATACTCCAATATCTGTGGAATCGGTGCAGCCGCATTCTTTTCTTGTCGGCCGGAGTTTCAGGTGCGACAGATCTTTCCCGCTTATTGATGAAATAATAGTCCTGTCGATACAGCTCCCCTTCGAAATTTTATCGCCGGTAAGATAATCTCCGCAGCATGAAAATATTTGAATCCCATATCTCTCAGCAATTCCGGAAAACCTCAGTGCAAGATCAACCCGTGACGCCATATCTTCCGGGATGATTTTAATTCCTGTTCTGTCAGTGAACTTTTTAAAACTCCTTTCAACTTTTCCGTATGGAGTAGGGAAGCTTATATAACATCGTTTCACATAGCCCGAGAGCGATCTGCAGAGATTTTCAAACTTATTCAGATGGTAATCAGATCCTGTAATATCCGACACAAGTACCGGATCGTATCTCCAGTTTATATGTTCCGGAGAGAATTCGCTGCACAGCAGCTTCATAGAATCTATTGCTTCATCTTCAGGCGGTGCATCGGGCTCGAATATCTTCGGGAGTCCTGTTATTGTATAATTAAAAAAGAGAGAGTACCCGCTGTCACGCAGTTCAATCGCATTATTTATAAATGGAGAGAAGTTCTTTGACCATAAAACAATCGCGGCAGTATCCTCTTTTTTTAATGATACAATATATTTTTTATTATTGAAAGGGTTTATGTATCCGGCAGATCCGTCAGCAATCCGGTTCATAAACCAGTCACCGTAAAATGCAGGTATATCAGTTCTTCGTGACGCGGAGATAATTTTCATATTCATCATTAACACACAGTATAAAATACCCTCTCCAGGGCAGCGCCCTGGAGAGGGTGGCCGACCGCAAGGTACGGCCGGGTGAGGCGGTGAGGCGGCAGCAGATGAGGCTGAATTTATTCTTCGTACATGCTGTCGATCTGAAGTGAGTATTTCTGACCGATAGCTTTACGTTTAAGTTTCATAGTTGGAGTAAGCTCTCCCCCCTCCTGAGTCAGTTCGCTTGTAAGAAGAGTGAACTTCTTGATCTGCTCAACACGTCCAAGAGATTCAGTTCTTCGTGCTACGATCTCCTCGTACAGTTTTATAATCTGCGGATTTTTAACAAGCTCCTCTTTTGAACTGTATGTTATCCCGTTCTTTTTACAGTAGTCATCAAGTATAATAAAGTTCGGAACAATCAGTGCTGATATATATTTTCTCCCTTCACCGATAGTTACAAACTGTTCCACGAATAGTTCGTCACCCATAAGAACTTCAATCTGCTGAGGAGATATATTCTTACCACCTGCAGTAATTATCAGGTCCTTGATTCTGTCTGTAATCTTTATATAAGAGAGCATGTCCCCGTGTTTCTCTTCTGTTATAATCTCGCCTACATCCTGAGTTTTAAACCAGCCGTCTTCGGTAAAACATGCCTTCGTCTCTTCAGGCTTCTTGTAGTAGCCGTTCATGCACATTCCCCCCTTGAGCTGAATCTCACCCTCATCGGACAATCTCGCCTGTACCATCTGAATCATCGGCCCGCAATATGCCGGTTTTCCTGTGTCTCTGTAACCTACACAGACAGGGAAAAATTCTGTAAGGCCGAATCCCTGAATGATGTTTATACCGAATGCCTGAAAAAATTCATTGATGTCCGGAGCAAAGGCAGCTCCGCCGATGTGATAAACCATACATCTCTCAGTTCCGAGTTTAGCACGGACTTTGCTGAATATAATTTTATCGGCAAGTTTGTATCTGAATCCGCTCTGACCCTTGCCAGTTGCAATTTTTTTTCTGTACTCTTCAATCCCTACTTTTGTTGCCCATGCAAAGAGTTTCTTCTTTATAGGAGAAGCTGTTTTCAATCCTTCATGAATAGTTCCGTAAACCTTCTCCCAGATACGGGGAACGCTTGTCATAAAATGCGGCTTTATGTGAGCCATTACATCTATGAACTGTTTCGGATCAGGGCAGTATGCAATCTTAACTCCTGAAGTCATGCATCCGTAAGACCACATCCTTTCAAAAACGTGACTCAGCGGGAGTATGGCAAGTGAAACTACATCTGTACTCGCTTCGGGGAATCTCATGTATGAGGGGAAAATTCCGTTCATAAAACTTCTGTGAGTATGAACCGCACCCTTCGGTTTTCCCGTTGTACCGGAAGTGTAAATAAGAGTGAGTATATCATCCGGATTTACATCCTGTAATCTTTTATCAAGCTCGGCATCATTAGTAAGAGTTTTACCCTTTGTAATAAGTTCGTCAAAGTGGATACTGTCAGTTCCTTCGATCTTTGTATCGCTGTCGAATGCAACAATAAGTTTAAGAGATTTGCAATCTTTTATAATTTCCTTCGCCTTGTTGTACTGATCCTGATCACCGGTAAAGATTATCTTCACATCGGCATCTGCTACAATATATTCTGCTTCATCTTTTGAATTAGTTGCGTAAATCGGAACAGATACTGCACGGGTTGCAAGAATCCCAAGGTCTGAAATTGCCCACTCAGCTCTGTTCTGCGAAAATATTGCACACATCTCGCCGGGCTGAAGATTCATGTCAATGAGAGCTTTAGCAATAGCTTTAGTTTTATCACCAAGTTCGCTCCATTTAACCGATTCCCATTCACCTTTTTTGTTTTTCTGGGTCAGAGCATCGCTGTCTTTAAACTTCTCCGCACGTTTGAGCATCATATAGGCGAGAGTTTTATTCTCTTTAAGGTATTCTTCAAAATCTTTCTGCCAGTCTCTTTTTGATTCATAAAGCGGCTGTACCATAATTTCCTCCGGGTTATTTAACTTTTTATTTATTATTAAAATCTCTCTTAAACTAATTTTTAGTCAAATACATTTTTTGTAATAATGTTCATTTTATTGAACGCGGTTCAGTGAGGAAATCATGCTGTTGAATATCAGTTTTCTCTCTGTCTCTTTAAAAATTCTCATCCTGGTATCACTTGTATAACTGGGAAATTAAAATAAGAAATTTGATTATGATAATGCTTTTTATTATATAACAAATGAAACAGGTTTCAGTGTTAATTAATCAGAATATATTTTAATGTGAAAATTTAACATTATAAATTAACACCGTAAGGGGGATAGTCGAGTTTTTTAAAAATCATTTTAAAATGCATATAAGGAGTATTAAATGAATACTGTAATTATCATAGATGACGATAAAACAACTCTTGATATTCTTGAAAGCCAGCTCAGTTCTTTCGGATATAACATTATTATTGAAAAACATCCTGCCCGGGGTGTCGAGCTTGCAAAAGAGTTTTCACCTGAAGTCATACTTCTTGATCTGAATATGCCTGATATGAACGGTTTTGAAGTGATGAAGATTCTGCGGAAAGATAAGCTGACAAAGGAGATCCCTGTTGTTATTCTCACTGTAAATAAGGATAAAGAAACAGTAGTTGATGCAATGAGGTCTGGGGCAATTGATTATGTAGTAAAGCCTTATAATCTCGATAAACTTAATATGAAGATAAAATCAGCGATTACTCATGGTATTAATAGAAAACAACGGAATATCGAGGCATTGATTGAAATTGCTCATAAAGGCGAAAGCGCTTTAATTATTCTGAGAGGAGGAATCAGAGATGATGAATTCCGCAATGCTTTTAAAACCATGTTTACTCCATTTTTTATGAAAACAATTCAAGGCAGAATCTGCATCTTCGATATAAAGGAGATGAAAGATTTTAATGATGATGATGTTAAAGAGTTTATGAAGGTATTATCGTTGTTCAGTGCATCAAAAATAAAGGTCGTGACCGGGAAACAGTATGGACAGATAGTAAGCAGCTTTGATATAGATGACAATGTAGAGCTATTCCTCTCTTTCGGGGATTTAGATGTGGCAATGAATCTAAAATAAGTCGCATCATTTACTGATTATTAAAAATCGGACAAGCCAGCCAGATAATAAGTACTCAGAAATTCCTGATGTATTTATACTTTCAAATATTTTAATACGCCTGCTATCGGTTATGATGCCCAGTCATTTTTTGCCGGCGTGGTATCTGACTTGAAAAACAGAGGTATGTAGAAAGTTTTTTTAATTTCTTTTATTTAAAGAAGATGTTTAGTATTCAAAACTCTAACTGCACTTATCTGGTGTAATTAGAGTTTTTTCAGTCAGAGAAAATATCAGCCTCCGGATTATCCCCGCAGTATAGCATTAAAAAAATACTAATTATATTCTTCAAAAAATTGTAATGTAATCCGGTTTTGCTTAGTTTATTTCTACAGATTTTTTATTATCAGGAATATCAGCAGAAAAGATAATTTTTTCTTGCATCATTAATGCTCCTGTTGAAATTCATATATATCAATGATTATTAAAAGTCTGATTTTTTGGTTAATCACGACTTAAGGTAAGTATTCATGAACTTGTGGAAAAATTATTCTCCGCCGCGGTGGAGATAGAATGCCGCCGGTCTATGGTAACTTACGATAAAAAGATTCAATCAATAAATAAACAGGTGAATTTATGTATATCTCAAAAGTCTATGTTGATGTTAAAATTCCGGCGGTTCTCCATGATCTCAGCAGCCTTCACTTTTTCCACGATACTTTGAAAAAAATCTCCCGTGGCGGTGCACCTCTTTATCGTATCGATAATGTTCCACTGGATCAGACAGGTTATGTACAGCCTGTAGTTCTGATTTCAGAAAAAAAGCCTGAAATCAGTGATATAAAGATTCCGGCAGGATATGTCGCAAAGATTGAAACATTTGAATACGATATCCCCGTAAGAAACGGAATGGTTTATAAATTTTATATGAAGGCAAATCCATCTGTGAAAATTTTCTTTAAACATTCAGATCTCGAAACAGAAGAGAGCTGGGGAAAATGGCTCGAGTCAGAGGGTTATGTGAACGGATTTGAAGTTGTTGATTCAAAAACTTTTGATGACGGATATGTTACATGTGCCGAAAAGAGTGCAAAATTTCTTGCTGTAATATTTGAAGGTTCAATGAAGATAACCGATGAAAAAAAATTCAGAAAAGCTCTTAACGGCGGAATAGGCCGTGGGAGAGAGTATGGTCTCGGTCTTTTATCTATTGAAAGCTTCGGATGTAAAAACAGAAATATCGCTGAAGAGATGAAAGCTTCTCATGAGTCTCAGAACAACTGATTTTCCGGATTATGGGCTCTGACTCCGCTCAGATGAAAAAAATAGATCCAGCATCGAAGATTCTCTGATCCGAGAGAATCTTTATCTGCAATCCCCTTGAACCGATGAAATCTGTTATTCTTTCTCCATCCGGGTGATCATTTATAGAACCTGTCAGATATATAGTGTCAAGAAATCTCCCTGAAGCTCCTCCGATAAAACCGCTGGAATAACCGGGGAGATCTATATGCCCGGGAGCTATCAGCAGAGTGTCGAGACCTGCGTTCTTTGCGGCAGTATTTATCGATCTGTCAGATGTGACAATGCTGTTGTCATCAACAATCATTGTGGAGCATTTTGTGTATCCCTGTTTTGTCGCGGCAATTTCAATATTATTATTCTGCATATATTCCAGTATGGTTCTATCTGTAGAACCTTTTCTGTGAAGGGCAATTTGTCCTGTGCAGGCGATATTATAAGAAATATCTCCGGGATAATTTTTAGCCAGAGGCGTTGAGCATTGAATTATATTCACATACATTTCCACTGATTTTAAGAATAACGGATCAATTGACGGATGGACAAAAAGATTGTTATCGTGCAGGAACATCTGAATGTCGGGATGACCGGATAACGGAGTATCGACCAGTTCAGTAAGAGGTGCCGGTATAATTTCAAAACCGGCTTTTCGAAGATTACCCGTGATTTCTGCCGGTAATCGCGGATCTATAATTGCACATGGTCCCATAATTATATAGACTTTCCGTTGAGAATATTGTCAATACGATAATACCCTGACAGCATCGTATTTTTGTAAGTATTCAAAAACTTGCGGCTTAATTGCTTTCCGCTGCTCTAAAGGTGCGGTGGAGATAAGTTTTACCGGTTTATTGCCGATAAGGTTTTTTGCAGGAATAATATTTACGACAACAAGCTCTAATTTGACTAGTTTTATAATTATGTATATAAAAAAAAGAGTGGATTAAAAACCGGCTATAAAAGATTAATGTGCGGAAAAAATCCCCATATTTTTCAATATAATACACTATACTAAGGAAGTTGTAATTTTTGAAATGTTTAAACTAAACAGGAAAAATTCAAAATTTATAGAGATTTACAGCAGCTATTATTCTCTTATTTTCGGATCGGTTTGCATGAGAATTAACAGCATTGATGATGCCGAGGATATCACTCAGGAGATCTTTACCAGATTCTTCAATAAAATTGATGAGGTTGAGAGCCCCAGAAAGTGGCTTCTCGGAACAATGAGAATGGTTCTTTTTGAATTTTACAAGAAGAAGAGAGATGACCTGCTGGATATAGACGACGTTTTCACTGATGTGAATCTGACATTTATAAACGGGATGAAGGATCAGAGGCTTATTATCAGCGATATACTTGAAGACGAATCCACTTTCGGGAATGATCAGAACAGATTGATTTTCGAACTTGTAGCTATACAGAGATACACGATGGAAGAGGCGGCGAGAGAACTGGGACTAAGCAGAGATCAGATTAAATATAGATATGCAATTATCAATAAGAATATTTTAACTTCGCTCCGTAAAAAGGGTATTACTAATTTAGAGGACCTGTTATGATAAATGAAGAACTTGTCGTCGAAAAACTTCTTTTGAAATTCCGATTTACCGAACCGGTTCAGGTTCAGTACCGTGATTATATTGCATACTCTAAAAGAAAAAACCTGTCACGCATACTAAAAGAGAATAAAAATTATGGTGCCGCAATCTGGGGCATCCTGATAATTTATATGCTTCTACGGAAACTCGGAATAACCGTGTCATTCTTTCAGGCTGCTGTCATATCAGGTGTCGCTGCGGCGGCGATTGCGGTCACAGCATCAGCGGGAACAGTGAAACTGGTATCAATTACAACAGAGAAATACAGCAGATCGGAGGAGAGAGTTGTTGTTGATAAACCGGTTGAAGTATTACCCGGATTAACATCCGGCAAAAGCGCTGCTCTGATCAAGTTTACCGGTACAGATGGTACCGGGAATCTTAGCAGTATAGCAACATCTGTATTTATGAGTACATTGAAAAAAGAGATTGGTGAAGCAAATATATCTTATGGAAACACAGCTGCTGATCAAAAATATATCATTACAGGATCTGTTGAAAAACTCCCCGACGGGTTTATGCTTACATCAAGAGTAATAGAAAAATCAACCCGTGTTATCATTCATATGGATATTAAAGAGATCTCCAGTGAAGAACAGCTCTATGAGGAATCACAAAAAATGGCCGGAAAAATTGCGGGAAAAATAAAATAAATAATTAATTATGTATCACATCCGCTCCGGCACCCGGGATAGCAGACCATTTTTATATTATAAAAAAACAGGAATTGTTACTGAATTGAAATTACAAAAAGCGGCTTTATATTTACTATCTATTATTATTTTAATATCAACAGTTACAGCTTCGGCTGCTGTCTCAGTCAAACCATCAATTGCAATCCTTGATCTAAGCCTTGGTAACGTAAGTGATGATGCCGGACAAATTATAAGAAATAAGATTGAATATTCATTTTATAAATCGGGTAAATTCAATATACTGGAAAGAACCCGCCTCGATATGCTAAAGAAAGAGGCGCGTCTTTCGAAAGCAAATATCGCTTCAAAAGAATATGCAATTGAGGCGGGAAAGATTCTTCCTGCTGAGTTTGTGATAATAGGGAGTATTACATACAACGTCCGGTACTATATTCATATCAACCTTGTGGATGTTAAAAGCGGATCTATTGTTTACTCCTTTGATAAAGATTTTGAATCTGAAAATATGATTTATAATGAAACTGAAACGATAAGAAGGGGAGTTGAGGATAAAATTTTTTCATCTTTACCCGATGAAAAAATGAAAGATGAAAAAAATAGTTTTTATCTCTCCGTACATTCCGGTTATATCCCCCCTTTAAGAAAAGCTGAATTTTCAAGCGGAGGTTTTTTAATAGATGCTGAATTCGGATTAACAGATATTTTTTCATCCGGTATAAATGCAGGATTTTTTTCAGGTTACACTCATCTCTATACAGATGGGATAATTAATTATGCATCAATAACACCTGTGATGATCACAACATCGTATATTTTTAGATTCTCACGTTTTGCAATTCTGCCTGGATTCGGAGCGGGGACTGCTTATATAACTATAGATAAAGAGACCGGAAGTAAGAGCGCCTTAGAACCATGTGCTTTTCTTTTTATTAAAGGTGATTTTTTCTTTACTGAGAATATTGCACTGGAGCTTTCCGCCGGCTACTATTCAATCTATGAACCTGCCGGGAATATAGATTTTTTTTCATTCACTGCGGGAGCAGCATCTTATTTCTGACAGATTTAAATTTTAATTACCACTTTAAGGTACTCTCCAAAACCGTCCAGAATCATCTGAATACCGATTGTTGCAACAATCAATCCGGTTATCCGTATAAGAGCCCCCATAATATTATGCTTAGTTAAAGCACCTGTTATCCGTGGAGAAATCAGCATGATAAAAAGATTAACAGCAACTGCTGCGAGTATGGATAACGCGGTGATGGTTATACCGTATTTTGCAGGGAAAGAGACTGCCGCGGTGATTGTAGCGGGTCCTGCTATCATCGGTGAAGCAAGAGGTACGATTGACAGATCTTCAAGTTTCTGTTTATGATTTAATTCAAAAAACAGACCTTTGTTCAGAGCTTCGAATCCTCTGAAAACAAGTACAATCCCCCCTGCAATTTTAAATGAATATATCTGTATGTGGAAAAATTTTATCAGAAGAAAATTTCCAATAAAAGTAAAAGTCAGAAGTATAACCAGGGCAATGATTGAAGACCTTACAATAATATGTTTCAAACCCGAAGCATCGATGTTTTCTTTTAACGTTGTTATAAGAAAAATTTTACTGATCGGATTTATCAGCGCAATAAGCGCAAGTGTACAGTCCAGGGCTGAGTATAAAAACTGATCCAATTGTATCTCCTGTAAATCTGATTTAATGATATGATAATTGCAGTACATCAATTATCAATCAGTAATTATTCCTAAACATAATTTTTATAGCGGTTAACGATTGAATTAGTACATACGCTGTCATTTCGAAGAAGCGATAGCGACTGAGAAATCTAGGATTTCTCACATTCGTTCGAAATGACAAGATCTAATTCATTCGTTAAATACTATAGTAAAAAATAATAAAAGTTATATTACCCCCGCCGCCTTCGGCGGCGGGGGTAATATAACTTTTATTATTACATAAAAAGTTTTTAAATTGTCATGTTATTTTTTGACTAATCGTTAATTATGAATATAATATATAGTATAGACTGAAGAAAACAGGAGGAGAATATGAAATTAGAGATTAATGATGAAGAACGTACTTTAATTGTTGAGATGCTTGAAAAGGCTCTGGCAGAAATCCCTATTGAAATTCACCATTGTAATGTTAATGAGTTCAAAGAATATCTAAAGGGACAGCATACTTTAATAGAAGCTCTTCTCAAGAAGTTTTAACAGTTTTAAATGATTTTAGCTGAGTAAAATGCTGAGTTAATGTTTAATCATTTACTTCCGAATGTTAAATCAGCGATTATTCAGTTAAAATCATTAAAGTTGTCTGTATATTGATTAAATCCCCCCGTTTTTTAAAATAAATGTCTACCATCAGTTTTTTGAGTTATAGAAAACTAATTTCCATATCAAAATTGAAAAAAAAAGAGTTTTATCTCAATAAATAGCCCCGCTGGGCTTTTTGGGCTTGACAATTATTCTGCAATGGTTAAATTTTCCATAATTGATGTTATTATAAAAGAGGCATATTATGTTAAGAAAATCTTCGATCGCACTGGTTCTTGCATTATTTGCAGCTGCAACGGTTTTTGTTTCATGCGGCGGCAATAGCGGAAGCAGTTCAGGGAACTCACCTCAAGTTATAACAGATCCCGGCACTAATCCTGTAGACGGAACTACAGATACCGGCTCAAATACTGGTGGTACAACCAATAACGGTACTAATACTGGAGGTGGAACAACCGATACCGGAGATAATAATGTCGATAATCCGACAGATTCAACTCCTCCTACAGTAATTATCAATCCATCAGGCGGAGATCTAACTGTTAACGGTGAGATAGTTCCTCCTTCTAATTATAATTCATCCAATACTTCAGCAACGGTAACCGCTGTTGACGAAACAGGGAAAATCTGTGTTGTAACTGTAAGCAATGACGGAATTATAACAGTTATACCTGCAGATGGTTCACTCGAAGGTACTTATACAGTTACCATAGACACCGGCGAAAGAGAGTACTACCTTATAATAGAAGTTAATGCAGATGGTGATCCTGAAGTCACCACATCTATAAGCTATCCATCTAATTCAAATATAGTTCTGGATCTTCAGAATGGTGTAGTTCAGTCAGATCTTAATGATGATGGCGAATATGAAGATATTCTAATCCTCGGTGAAACGCTTGTTCTGTCATCGCTGGTTGATGCAAATGATCCTTCGAAGGGATATGGAATAGATCCTTCTATAAGCCTAATTACAGCACAGGACAGCAACGGGGATACCGTTGAAGTTACAATAGATCCGGTAACAGGTGATATTATAACGGGCGGAAACGGTTCTGATTCTTATATAATAACAATAGTTAAAGATGATGGTACAATTATTACTATAAACACAGACCCGTACGGTAAAATTACCAGTATCCCTGAAGATGGTAAAAGTCATGTTTTAATCGATGTAGATAACGGAACTGCAACTATAGTCCCTGCAACTACTATTGGCGGAGTAACAATAGAAGCTAAAATCGATATTGCGGAAAAAATCGGTTCAGACTGGGTTAAACTGAATACGATCACTGAAATAAAAGCGTATACTGCAAGTGGCAGCGTGGACAGTCCCGATCTTCAGTATTTTGTTGATCCGAATACCGGTTCTATCTCAGTTCCAGGTCTTCTTTTTACCTCTACTACTGTAGTGATTAGTGAATATAGATCAGAAGACGATAAAACAATCCATATAATTAAGATTGGTGAAGATGGAAATTACGACACTTATTCAAAATCTGAAGTAACAACAGTTAATGGAGTTAAAACTGAAATTATAACAGCAATTGTATTTGATGATGATGGTCAGATTTCATCATATATTCAGACTTCTGTTGTAAAAGATAATGGAACAACAACCACAACTATAACAACTGTAGCTGTAGGTTCAAATGGTTCAGCAACTGTTACTGTTGTAACAACCGTTATAGCACCAGATGGAAGCACTACCACAACAACTGAAGCTACAACAGTTGAAAGCAGCGGAAATAGTACAACTGTAACAAATGTAACTTATAACAGAGTAATGGTTGTATTGACTAATGGCAGTATTACTTCCGGTAACACAACTCTAACTCTTACTGGAAATTCAGGAACAGGATATAAGTTCCTTACAGGTGTGCAGATTCTCTCAGCATCTGCTGCTGATGGTACTATTTCAGTTACAGATTTGAGTAAAATTACAGTTGATCCTCTAACCGGCTCTATCATGATTAACGGTGACGGAACAATAACTCTTGTGGGACCATATGAATTAAAGGTTTCAATCGGAGATAACGTATATGTTCTCAAAACTGATGAAACAGGCAGAATAGTTTCGATAATCCCGGGTAATGTTGTTCTTCAGCTGTTAGATGGTGTATTGTTTTATTCAGATAACGAAGTTTTGACAATGGCATACGAAAACAATGATGTCTGGACATTATCAAATGCTATAACAGAACTTGAAGCATTTGATGCGTCAGATGAAGAGATAAGTATCAGTATCGATCCTTATACAGGGAATTTTGTAACAGATGGAAATGTTACAGGAACTGTAACAATCACATTTCTTTATACAGATTCTCAAGGTAATGGAATAACATATACAATAACAGTAAGCAATGGAAGTGTGAATTCCTATACAGCTGAAATTACTAATCCATCTTCAGATTTTGATTTTTCTACAGTAACAAATATTAAAGTATTCCTCAATGTAGTGGATAACACAACAGGTTTACCTGTTAAACAGGCTTCAATCAGTCTTGCTAATGCAACTGCAGAACAGAGCTGGAAAGGGTTTACAGATGATCAGGGAATGTCAATCTTTACAGCAACGGTTGCAGCTGCGAGCCAGACTACAAGTATAACTGTTACACATGCTGGTTATGTTAGTGTTGAATCTCCCATTACAGGTTTAGGTACACTCATTGAGATCGGGAAGAAAATAGCAATGACTCCTGAAGCTGTAGTAACACCTCCAACTGATACAGATGGAGATGGAGTGGCAGATTCTGATGATAATTATCCGACTGACCCAACTGGTGCAAAGACAATAACAGGAGTATATACTCTTGCTTATGAAGATCTTTATCCGAATAAAGGTGATGCAGATTTCAATGACCTTGTAGTCAGACTGACTATTACTGAAAAAATAGACAGCCAGAATAAGCTCAGACAGATAGATCTAAAAACAAAATTGCTGGCATCCGGAGCGGGGTATACAAATCCGTTTGCTATCAATATCAATGGTACAAAGAGTGTACTGATAGCCGATCCCAAAGCTGTTAGTGATTATACTCTTAGCCGTTATACTTATAGCTGGAGTACAAAATATACAAATACATCTTCAAATACCAGCGGTTCATATCGCGATTGTGCTGAACTTACACATCCTTCAATTGTATTTGAAAATGGTGTAACAAGAGAATCTGTTGGAGCAATGCCTTACGATCCGTTTATAATCTGTAATAAAGTTGCAGGTAACGAGGTTCATCTACCTTCTGTAGCGACATCATTTACAGAAAAGACAAAAGATGAAGATGGATTTACATGGGCGCTTATCGTTCCTGAAACATGGGCATGGCCAAAAGAGGGTGCTTCAATTTATAATGCATACCCGTATTTTGGAAACTGGTGCTCAAGTTTTGGTGCTGCTAACACTGACTGGTATATGACAAGTTCAAGTTCATATATCTATACACATTGATAATAAAATATTATTAAGAATAAAAAAAAGGATGCCCGTCGGGCATCCTTTTTTTATGTTCTGAATTTAGAAATTACTCGGTTATTGTCTGCTCAATGGATCAATAATGTAGAATGGAGAGATAAGTTTATACTATTGAATTTTTTACTCTGAAAAAAGCGACAACACATATCTTGCTAATTTCGCCGGATCCATGCCGATGGGATCTATCGTCTCCAAAAGCCCTGCACTTAGAAAAATAATCTGTGTTATTCGTGCAAGAAAATCGGTATCAAACTCTTTTTTATCTATTGGTGGTAAATCTGTTTTAGCCTGATTTATCAGTTTTTTGTACATCTGGAGATGTTTTCTGAAAAAACTGCTTATGGGCTCCATCATTTTCGGGTTTTCGAGGCCGTAAAGGATAAGATTTATGAATATTTTAATATTCTTCTGATTTAATACAAAGCTCTCTATGTTGAACAGGGTAGAGAGAACGGCTTTATCTCCGCTGCCGTCCTGCATACTGATCATCTTAATATGGTCATCCTGTATATCCTGAAAAAAATCTTCCAGTAATCCGAGAAAAAGAGACTCTTTTGTCGGGAAGTAGTATCGTAATCCCCCTTTGGATATCCCCCCTTCATTGGCAACATCCTGCATTGAAACATAACTATAGGAATACTTTTCAAGCAGTATCTTTAAAGAATTAAGAATATGCTTCTTTTTTATAATAATATTTTCTTCTTTTGTCATATTAATAAAAGACCTCTTAACTTCGATTAGTAGGATTTGTTTTTATAATGATAAAATCGCTTGTAAAATTTGTCTATAATTATATTTGACCTTGACTTGATAAAATGTATATTGGTATATGGAAATTAAATATGAGAGAGTTTAAAATGAATATTGTAACCAATGAAGATGATAATATAATCAATATTATAATTTCAGGATCTGCTGATTCTGCAGGGATACGCAAATTTATTGAAGTTGTTGACTCTATTTGCGACGGGAAAGATAAAGATGTTGATCTTGATCTCTCTGAACTGGAATATATGGATTCAACATGTATAAGTATACTTCTTAAACTTCATAAGTTTCAGAAGCAGAAAAATAAGGATTTCAGAATATCGAAAGCTTCATATAAAGTGTCGTCACTTTTGAGTTTATGTTCACTTTCTGATACTCTGATGAAATAAAGACGAACCTAAGTTTTAATTATCTATAATAAAAAATTCGGTTCTTCTGTTCTTTCGTCTCCCTTCTGCTGTTTTGTTATCAGCTGCGGGTTTCTCCTCTCCCATCCCGACAGCCTGCAGCCGTTCAGGACTTATCCCCTGTTTTATCATGTACTCAATTACAGAATCTGCTCTTCTCTCTGAAAGCTTCTTGTTGTATGCTGTTCCGCCGGATGAATCGGTATGTCCCCGTACTTCCAGTTTTATTGCTTTATTTTTGTTCATCTGGTCAATAATTCCATTGAGAATATTAAGTGATTCTTTCCGGAGATATGCTTTCCCTGTTTCAAAATGGATATTATTTACAACTATTGCTCTCCCTTTTTCAATCTTAGTAAGATTTATTATTTTATCTTTATCCTCTTTTGAAACAATCTCTTTTTCAGGGAGATGACCGTTTGATTCTGCTGTTAGTTCAACATCATCCATATCGGGAATGTCAATAACCTGTTCCGGCTTATTCACTGTAATTTTATTTGAGTAAATTATCTTTCCCTTATCCCATTTTTTTATATCAACTGTCCCTTTTAGTGGAGTCCCATCCTCGCTTGTTATTGTTATGGCCAGCTTCTTCATGGGGATAGTATCAGGTTTCTCTTTTTTTTGTGCGGATTCTTCGTTGATCTTTTTCAGTTTATCAACATCAGTCTGATTTATATCTTCATTTTCAGGGACTCTGTTATAGGGATCATAATATCCGCTGCCGCCATCTACAATTTTCGGATAGTAATCTGTTCCAACTGCATAAAGGTAATTCCCTGCGGGGAGAAACATAATCCCCTTCGATGCAACGGGCTGATATGATGCTCCGGGAAACTGGGGGCTGTACTCCCAGGATTTGCTTTTATCTGTAATATTAAATGCTTCAAGCTGCGACCAGGCAATTTCTCTCCCTCCGATATTTTTCTGAAATGTAGTACCGACATAAATCTGATCGCGTATAATTACAAAGTATGGAGCTTTTTTTTCACCGAAATCGAGCCTGTTCTGGATCTCTCCATTGTCGGGATTTATCATGACTATACTTCCATTATCCATGGTAAAGAGTATTGCTCTTTCGGTAAATCCGGGATTCGACGTGATGAGACTGTTGTATTGCTTTGACCAGATAATATCGCCGTTTTTAAGATCAATACAGTAAACGTCCATGCCGGAAACGAAGTAGACCCTTTGTTTATAAACTACAGGGGGATATATTCTATGAGGATTTTTAATATCTCTTGACCAGACTTTTTCGCCGGTTTTAGCTTTAAGGCAGAACAGGGTATATGTATTTGTTTTGTAATCCATCGATTGAGTAAAAATGAATTCATCGTAAAACGACGGGAATTTACTCCAGCTTTTTATCTCATCATTGTTCCAGAGCATGTGCCCGTTATTGATATCCCTGGAGATAAACTCATTACGTGTACCGTAATAAATTGTTTCGCCGACAATAACCGGATCGGAGTAGATGCTGTCAATCATGGCATATGTGGATTTTTCCGGAGTCCAGTTTCCCGATCCTTTAACAGGATCTGTTCTGTCTTTGAGTCTGGTACTTTTATTCTCCGGAGTTTTCAGGTTCAGATCATCACTGCGCATCCCGGTTCTCGCCCAGATAACCTGTCCGGTATATTTATTCAGGGCGTAGATAGCGATGTTATCTGTTATGAAAAGCTTATCCCCTTTAATCAGTGGGTATTTGCTCTTGCCGAAAGATTTTGTCGATCCGCGGAACTGTCCAGCCAGCTCATGCAGATCTATCTTCCATCTTAATTTCCCGCTCTCTTCATCCAGGCAGTAAACATTCTTCGAAAGATCGAGGAAAAAGATCATTCCATCAGAGGCAATAGGATTCAGAACCGCTTCTGTTGTCTGGTAGAGCCATTTTAAATTGCTGTTCTTTACAGTTATCTCATCGTTGTTTCCCGTGAAATATATATTCCCCTTATAAATGGGCCAGTCCTCTTCTGCATACAGAAGTGATCCGGAAATTATAAGTATTAAGATTAGGATTGCAGTTTTATTCATGAAAAATTCCTCCGGAGATGGATGCATCTATAATATAGGCTAAATAATGAAAATAGAATATTTTCAGAGAAGTTTAATGAAAAATTTCAATACCTATGGAGTATACAGTACGTTTTTCTCTGCTGTCAACAAATCCGAAAATGTTTCCATACAAAATTCCGCAGTAAATTGATACTTTTCTATTATCAATAACGTTCCCGAAAATAAAACCGGTTTTAGCTGATACTGTATTGGTGTTATTTATCACCGGGTAGTTTTCTAAACGCGTTTCTACTCCTGAACCGGTATCGTAGTAAATATTCCCTTTCGTTTTGTATCTGCTCTGAAATATGTACCGGTCAAATCCCGAGATAAAGAACTCTGCGTAGCTGCTGATGGGATATTTAAACTCAAAACCGGCTGACACTCCTTCTGACCATGTAAGCTCATTTACAGGAAGTTCGGGAGTGTTTCTGCTGGAAAAATAGAACTGTGCATCCCCCATGAGGGTCAGAGCATATCCGGAGCCGGATCTGCTGTTTAACCGCAAAAGAAGTGAATTCATATTGATGTTTCTGTAAGTGCTGTCGTAGATTTTGTCGTATGCCTGGTCATTTCCGTCATTAAAGCCCATTGTCGGATGGGCACTTTCATGTTCAAATCCTACGGTAAGATTTAACAGATCCGTATCGTCTGTCAATGACCCGTTGTAGTATGCAAATACAAATCCGCGCCAGTTATGATTGGGAAGTATCCCCTGGTTGAATCGGGACTCATTCCGTATATCAGCCATACCTCCGAATGTGAAACCGCTGACTCCGAAAGTATCCCCAAGTTTGATATCAGGTGAACCTCTGTATTCAAAGCCGGTGGATATATGATCCGGATCGGATAAGACAGTTTCTGCTGCGTAGAGATGATCGCTGTAGATAGCGGATAGTATAATTATCAGCACGAGTAATGCGTGTAGTGCGGCATCTAATATTTTCATTTATAATTCTACTGTTAAAAATAAATCAATGCCATGGTGCAATTTTTAATTCATCACCGGTCATGAGATTATTTACATTTGTTGCAATGAATAGCTTGTATCCGGTCATGGAGAGTCTTTCAGCTTCACTGCGCCATCTTGTTTTGAAGAGAGCGGGAAGGTTTCGCCAGAGTATTGTACACTGATTGTATTCGTCAGTGTTTCTTATATTTGAGCTCTGATGGAATTCAGCATTCTGCATATTATACCCCGTTCGTCTCTGATAACTATTTTTTATCAGTAATTATTCCTAAATATAATTTTTAGTGTAAAAAACAAAAATAATATATCCCCGCCGCCTTCGGCGGCGGGGATAATAGAGTTTTTTACTTTAGAAAGTTAAGGAATAAATACTGAATATTATTACTTTATAGATATCTTTTCGGTAACAATCGGGATGCTGATTACACTTTTAATTTATTTACAGTGTTAATTCTTTAACATATATTTTAGTGTAAAAAGTGAAGTTTATATATTCCAGTCACCTAAGGCGGCTGGAATGATAGAGTTTTTTATCATTACAAAGAAAGTTCAGGAATTATTACTGATTTATTTAACTTTAATTTTTATTCTTTTCTGGACTACGTAGCCACCATCAGGCCAGTTGTAGTATACGCGCACTTCGTAATCCCCCGGTTCTGTAACATTGAAAGAGTATGTGCCTGACCTCTGTCCGCGTGTATAAAACCAGTCGCCATATATGTTATCAGCTTCCGATGCTTTTGTAAGAGTAATCCAGTCGTTCTGATTCCCGGGAAGTCCGGAATATGAAATTGTTACCTGTTCAAATCTGGTAAAAATTGTTTTGTTCGGTTTTATTATCGCGATTGTTTTCTGATTATCATCGCTTGAGGAGTTATCGGTCTGATCTATTTCACTGCTGTCTTCTCCGGTTGATGATTCTGTTATCAGTTTTTCATTTGCAGAAGCAAGAATAATCCCTTTTTCACTCTGAATAACTCTGGCGATAAATTCAACATCCTTTCCGGTAACATGGATAGTCCCGATAATTACTGCATCGACGGATAGAATTTTTCCAATTTTTGCAGCAGTTCCCGCATCGACCGCTCCTGTCATTGAGAGGCTCTGTTCTTTTAATATCTGGTCTATTCTTGAGCGCTCTATAACCATAAGGCTCCCATTAGCTACAATGTGATGAGTAAGTTTTTCTGTGGCAAATTTAGCATAGCTGTCATTCGGTCTTCCGATTACTTCAAATCCGTAAATAGCAATAGTTTTATTAGGGAGTCGTTTTTCAACATTTGATAAAGTTTCAGCAAGGCTTTTAAAGATTTCATCTGCACCGGAGTTTTCTTTCGACTGCAATACCGTGGATGAAATTGATGAGATCAGGATTATAAGTATAGTAATTAAATATTTTTTCATTTAAGGAACTCCTCAATCTGTATGTTTTAAATTTAATAATATTTAACGGGATGTCAAGTATCAGTAAAAAATGTTTTATTTTGCACACATATAAATTCTCTGTGATATACAGGATTCCTCAGGTATTTGAGCAGTAAAAAACAGGTGACTACTCAAAAACCGGTGCAATTTCATCTACGCCGCGCCACCGGCGCGGCGTAGAGCAATTTCGCCACAAATTTATGAGTAGTTACAAAAACAGTTTCCGCGTATTTAGAAAATATCTTGAAATTTAGAGATAGTCTTGTGACTTTATCCTAAACTGATTTATGAACAGAGATTTAACTGCTGATTTGATATAAAATGCTGATAGTAGTTTTTTATGTATCAACAATCGGATTGTTTACAGATTAAAATGAAATCCAACTACGAGGTATAAAATGAGAGTTTCGAAATATATTCTCCCGACACTAAAAGAAAATCCTTCAGATGCGGTTGTACTCAGTCATCGTCTTATGATGCGAGCCGGGCTTATCCGTAAAGAGTCTGCCGGTATGTATGCTTATCTCCCTATCGGACTTAGAGTGCTTAGAAAGATAACCGGTATAGTTAAAGAAGAGATGGACCGCGCTGGTGCACACGAGTGCCTTATGCCCGAGATGACCAATGCCGACTACTGGAAAGAATCAGGCAGATGGGAAACTATGGGTCCTGAAATGATCCGTATAACCGACAGAAATGGTCTTGAATACTCCCTGGGACCTACACATGAAGAGTCATTTACAAACCTTGTACGTTCTGTAATTTCATCATACAGAGATCTTCCGCTGAATTTATATCAGATAAATACAAAATTCAGAGATGAAATCCGTCCAAGATTCGGTGTTATCAGAAGCAAAGAGTTTATAATGAAAGATGCCTATTCGTTCGACATCGATCAGGCAGGGCTTGATGAATCATATAATGCGATGTCAAAGGCATACCGCCGTATTTTCGACAGATGCGGAATTGCTACAATTCCGGTTCAGGCTGACTCCGGTAATATGGGGGGTAGCGCATCTGAAGAGTTTATGGTAGCATCTGAAATAGGGGAGGAGACTCTTCTCCTTTGTGATAAGTGCGAGTACAGGGCAAACAGTGAAAAGGCTGAATATACAAGAGCTGAGATTAAATCAGAATCAGCCGCTGAAGAGCTCAAAGAGGTTTCAACTCCTGATGTTAAAACAATCGAAGATCTTGTTAAATTTTTCAAATTTAATGAAGATAAGTTTCTGAAAAGTGTAATATATGTTGCTGACGGCAAACCGCTTATGGTAGTAGTGCCGGGGAGCAGGGAAGTAAATGAGCATAAGCTGAAAAACTTTATAGGCGCTTTAGAACTGGATCTTGCAAATGACGATGTTGTAGAGACGGTAATAGGAGCCCCTTTCGGTTTCGCAGGGCCTGTGGGAATTAAAGATACAAGAATTGTATTTGATGTATCTGTGAAGAACATGGCTAATGCAGTTACCGGCGCAAACAAAAAAGACTATCATTTCTCCGGCGTAAATCCCGGCAGAGATTTTAATATCAAAGAAGAGTCCGATATTACATCCGCAAGAGCAGGGGATATCTGTCCGAAGTGCGGATCAGCGATGTACGAGAAAAAAGGTATAGAAGTCGGTCACATCTTCAAACTCGGATATAAATATACAAAAGCAATGAATCTTACAGTACTCGATGAGAAAGGTGCATCAATCACTCCAATCATGGGATGTTACGGAATCGGTGTAAACCGGACAATGGCTGCAGCTGTTGAGCAGAACAATGATGAGAGAGGGATAATCTGGCCCAAAGCAATCGCTCCATTCCAGGTTCATCTCATAGGTATAGCAAAAACAGATGAAGAGACTGCTGCTGTTGATAAGATATACGAAACTTTTCTCGATGCCGGAATTGACGTTTTATACGATGACCGGAAAGCCAGCCCCGGATTTAAATTTGCCGATGCGGACCTTATCGGAATTCCTCTTCGTGTAACCGCCGGAAAGGGATACTTCGCAAACGGAGAACTGGAATTCAAAGAGAGAAAAAGCAAAGACATACAGAACATACCCGCAGAAAAAATACTCGAAACAATAAAACAATATCTATAGTAACCAGCCTTCCCCTTCTCACCAAGGGGAAGGTGCCCAACGGGCGGATGGGGAGGGAAGGTGAAATCCTACTAGTCATTTTTTAAAACAGTATAAATCATAAAGCTATGAAATAAAAAAATCTCACTCTAAACGCCTATTTGGAGTCTCGAACCTCTCCTTAGCTGTAAAACCTTTTAAAATCGAAATAAAAATCCTTCCGGACGGTTTATTGTTGACATTGTTCGCAAATAGGGAATATTATTCTTTTATGTAATTGATATTATCAGGGGGGCATTATGAAAAATAAATTATTCTTACTTGTCATCATAACACTATTGGCTGTACCCGCATCACTCTTTGCTTCAGGCAGTTCATCTAAATGTAATACAAAATACCCTGTTGTGCTTGCTCATGGGATGGGCTTTCAGGCTAAAATTCTTAATGTTGTAGATTACTGGTGGGGTATAGAAGATGCTCTTGAGGATGAGGGGGCTGATGTATATATTACCTCTGTAAACGGTATGGACAGTACGGCAAACAAGGCGGCATCATTTAAAAAACAGTTTCTCCAAATTCTTGCTGTCACGGGTAAATCTAAAGCTAATATCATAGGTCATTCCCATGGGACTCTGTATACCAGATATGCCATATCCAATTTAGCACTGGCTCCAAAAGTTGCTTCATATACAAGTTTATCCGGTCCGCATAGAGGAAGTTCTGTAGCAGACTTTCTTTTTAAAATAGTTCCTAATCAGGGATGGACGCTAGCTGGAGATGTTATGGATTTTGTTTCAGCATTTGTTTTCGGCGATAAAAATCCGAATTCTCTTGCTAACGGTATTGAAGTTACAAGGCCATATATGCAGAATATATTCAACAAAAGCTGCCCCGATGTAAGCGGACTCTACTACCAGAGTTATGCATCAAAAGTAAGATATTTTGCAAACAGCGTTGTCCTTCAGATTCCTTGGCTCATATGTAAAGCCTATGAAGGGGATAATGACGGCCTGGTTTCCGTTACATCTGCAAAGTGGGGTAATTTTAGAGGTGTAATCTCCGGAGCATGGTGGTCAGGCGGAGTTGACCACGCGAATATTATTAACCAGTTTTTTGGAATAACACCCGGTTTTGATGCACCCCAGTTTTATATTGATACTGTTGCTGATCTTAAAGGCCGCGGTTTCTGATAACTTCTTAATGAATTTCAAATCTGCTGCAGATTAACATCTTGTTTCTGCGGCAGATTTTACTTCTCTAAACTATTCCCGGTAAACCGGAATTTTAAAAAATATGAGTATTCTTAGTGCTGAAAATGTAATTTATTTAATAATTATAATTTTTATCAATACTCCAGAGTTGACATGACTCATTGGTTTTACACGTTAATATCGCGCAATGATGACATAAAAAGACTGCAGGTGTATAAAAATCAGTCAATACCCCCTCCAATCCGGTAAAGAAACTGAACAGCATAATTAAATACATGTTTGTATGGTAAATCAATCATATGTAAATTTTAATTATACAGAGTTCTTTACTGTGTTTATTTTATTCATTAACACAGATTAATATTGACATAAATTTTACCACTAGTAAATAATGTTAATGGACTTTCTTTAACTTTAGTTAGCAAATAAACAAAAAAATCAATTAAGGGAGTATCGTAATGAAGATAGTTGTCTGTCTGAAACAGGTTCCGGATATGGAATCTAAGTTTAAGATCGTTGATGACAAAAAAGTCGATGAATCACAAATCGCTTTTAAAATCAATGATTTCGATAACTATGCTGTGGAAGCAGCCCTCCAGCTTAAAGAAAAGCATGGTGGAGAAGTAGTTATTGTATCAGCAGGTCCTGACAGAGCTGCTAAAGACATACGTCAGGCTTTCGCTATGGGAGCTGACTGGGGTATGCACATCACTGATCCTGCTATCTACGAAGGTGATAGCTTTGTAATCGCAAGTGCTCTCGCGAAAGCAATCGAGACTATCGGGGGAGTTGATCTCGTAATGACCGGTGTACAGACTGAAGATCTTCAGGCTGCAGTTACAGGTGTAATGGTTGCGGATATGCTTAATGTTCCTCATTGCACAAACGTAGTAAAAATCAACACAGCTGACGGAAAAGCTTTTACTCTTAACAGAGAGCTTGAAGGCGGACTTAATGAAATCATGGATCTTACCGGTCCAGCAGTACTCACAATTCAGTCAGGTATCAATGAGCCAAGGTATCCCACCCTTCCAGGTATCATGAAAGCCAAAAAGAAACAGCTTGATGCTAAATCAGGCGCTGATCTCGGCGTGTCTGCTTCATCAAGAACTGCGTTTATCAAAATGTTTGTTCCTGTATCTGACACTATGGCAGAAATTATACAGGGAGCACCTGCAGAAGCAGCTGCTAAACTTGTTGATAAGCTCAAAAATGAAGCGAAAGTGATATAAGGTAGGAGGATCAGAAAATGGCGAAATTACTTATCATCGCAGAACATAGAAATGGCAAGTTGAGCGACGCGACAATGGAACTTTGCAGAATTGCAAAAGAAATTGCTCCAGGCCTCGGACTTGAGCCAGTTGCAGCTGTTTTTGCAAAAGATGATTCTCTTGCAAAAGAAGTAGCAAAATACATTCCTGAAGTTTTTGCAGTTTGTGATGCAGCAGTTGAAGGTTATACTTCAGATGCATATGCTCAGGCTGTTAAAGCTGTTGTTGAAGCAAAAGATGTAAAAGGTGTTTTAATACCTCAGACATATGATGGTGTTGACTATGCAGCAAAAGCAGCACTTTCAATTGGTGCAGGAATTGTTTCTAACTGTAATAAAGCAGTTGTTGAAGGTGGAAAGCTTGTTCTTACAAGAAACATTTACAATGGTAAACTCCAGGAGACTAAATCTGTTACTACAGACAAATTTGTTGTAACATTCGAAAAAGGCGCATATGATCCTGCAGAAGCAGGAGCTGCGGGTGCAGTTTCTACAGTTGCATGTTCATTCACACCAAGCAGAACAAAAGTTAAAGAAATCATCGCAATGTCTTCAGGCGGAGTTGATATTTCTCAGGCTAAAATCATTGTATCTGGCGGACGTGGACTTAAAGACGCTGATAAATACAAAGACATCATCCTTCCTCTCGCTGCTAAACTCGGCGCAGAGTATGCTGGATCACGTCCTGTTATAGATTCAGGCTGGACAGATGCATCAAGACAGGTTGGACAGTCAGGTAAAACTGTAACTCCGGACCTTTATCTTGCTCTTGGAATATCAGGTGCTGTTCAGCACGTAGCTGGTATGAAGGGATCAAAATGTATCGTTGCAGTTAACAAAGACCCTGAAGCACCTATTTTCAACATAGCTACATATGGAATAGTTGCGGATCTTTTCGAAGTTGTTCCTGGAATTATGGCTAACCTGTAATACCGGAATTCATTTTTGTAAAATCAGAGAGGATGTCCATTGGACATCCTCTTTTTTTGTAACTACTCAAAACTGGTGGCAAAATTGTTCTCCGCCGCGCCAAAGGCGAGTCGGAGATAAAACACCACCGGTTTTGAGCAGTTACTTTTTTTTTGTGAAAAAATAAATAAAATGATTGAACTTTTGAATAATTTGTTCAAATAGTCAATTATGAATAAAAATGAAAAACTTGAGTCGCTTTACGATGTTTCTTTGCAGATTTTTGCAAAATATGGTTATAAAAAAACTACAGTTGAAGATATTGCGTCGAAGCTCGGTACTACTAAAGGGAATATCTACTTTTATGTAAAAAACAAAGAAGATCTGTATCACAAAACAATCAGTTATGGTTTGATAAAATGGAAAGATTTTGTTAAAGCCGGTATTGAACATGAAACAGATCCTGAAAAGAAGTTTATCCTTCTGGCAAAACTTGCAGTTGAATACCTGAACAATAATGAAGACCTGAAATCTATAATAAAAAATGATCCGGAAATCTATACAGTGAAATCTTCAGAAGACAGGTTTTATGATGTAAATATGGAGGCTCTGACCCTGCTTAAAAATGTACTTTCTGACGGGGTTTCCTCAGGTGTTTTTACGATAGGTAATATCGACTACATTTCCCATCTGATCTATTCCATGTACATTATGTATCTTATTCAGTCTTACGGCGGCCCGCAAGCTATTTCTCCGGATATTCTTTTCAATGAGGCTCTGACCCTTATACTTCGCGGTATTTTAGTAAGGTAGCTTACTGGTATTGCAGGGTAATTTATAAATATCAATTCAGGGGGATTTTATGACAGAATCAACTATCAAGGCGTTAAGCGGTTTAAGGGATCTTTCAACTTTAAAGTGGTACGTTATACCTCTTCTTGCGATTGTTTTTTACATTTATACAAAAGAGATAAAGGATGCAAAAAAGACAGGGAACTGGAATGCTGTATTTGCCGGTCTTGCTATTTTTGGTGTGGATTTCTTTAACGAAACATGGAATGGCTGGTTTATGGTTCTCTCAGGACGTTCTGCATTGTGGACTGCTCCAGGTGATACTGCACTTAGAACAATGGTCGGGTGGAATATTGAAATAATGTTTATGTTTCTCATAGCCGGTATTATTTTTTATCACACTTTGACTGAAGATAAAAAAGTTAAAATATTTGGACTTCCGGAGAAATGGTTCTGGGCTATTGGATTTTCCGTATTCTGTGTTTTTGTTGAGTGTATGCTTAATAAAGGGGGGCATCTGGTATGGGAATATTCATTCTGGGAAAGATCATTTGCCGGTGTATGGCTGATTTTTTTGTTCGGTTATTTTCATTTCTATTGTGCAGCAATTCTGGTTATATCGCTCAAACAATTAAAGCATAAGATTTATACACTGGTAATTATATATTCAGTTCCTGTAATTATGAATATAATCGGATTTGGAATTTTAGGGTGGAATTACTGATATTTAAACTGGAATTGTATAAAAACTATTCCAGAAATTATTGAAATAAATAATTATTTTTATTATGTTTAATATCGTAATTGCTCATAAACCGGTGACATTATATCTATGCCGCGTTTTGTCGAGGCGGAGATAGAATCTAACAGCCGTTTTTTTAGAAATTACAAAGTATCAAATTTGCTGTTCATGTCTGGTTAAAACAATGGAGGAATTTTATGGCTTATAGAATCAAAGCTGATGATTGTATTGCGTGCGGTGCTTGTGAACCGGTCTGTCCTGTTTCATGTATATCAGAACAGAGTGACGGGAAAAGAAAAATTAATGAAGATGAGTGTATAAGCTGTGGTGCATGTGCAGATACCTGTCCGGTATCATGTATTTCTGAGGTGTAATTGAATTTATTTATGTATACTGTAGAGACGTAGCAATGCTACGTCTCTACAGTATACGAAATACGATTTTATTTGATGTTATTCTATTCCGATCCGGGGAAAATATTTGTACGGAACATGTATCCGGTTGTAAAACTGTAGTTTATCATGCTTAATTTTTCACCTGTATCACCTACATCATTGAGCAGATTAGTCGGATAATATTCTCCCATGACACCAAAAACGAAATCTGTATATTTTGTAGATTTAATTTTAAAAACTATCCCTGCGGTCAAACCGATTTGATTGGAATTTGTAAATCTTTCCACATCGTCACGATCTTCATCTTCCGGGGTTTTTGCATCTGTCGTCATGACTGAATAAAAGATATTGGAATAAACAACTCCTCCGATAAGATTGAGTGCCGATTCTCCGCCGCTGAATGAAAGTATCATTAAAAACGGGATATTTATACTCTGGAATGTCCATCTTATATCGAATACCGGTATTTCATCTTCCATTGTAAAATCTGTATTAAAATATCTGTATTGTATTCCTGAACCGATGCTTAATATACCATAGATCTCTTTTTCAAGTGAAATTCCGCCCCCGGTATATATTCCAGGTTTTATTTCTAAATCCATGTTTTTCTGATATATTTCAAAAGAACCGAAATTACCATTGATACCTATCGACATATCGGGAGCTTTTCCATTATCCTGAGCACTCAAAAAAACATCCGGAAGAGATATTAACAGGAGTAATATGAAAATTTTTTTTTTCATCATTTTTAAAGTTTTATTCGGCATCCATTATGCAGGTACCATTGAACACGGCACCGCTCTCCATAACAATTTCAGGTGCTGCAATATCTGCACTTATTCTGCTTTTCTTGAAAAGTTCAATCTTTTTTGAAGCTTTGATTTTACCGTTTACTGTACCGCTTATTGAAACAAGTGAGGCATTTATATCAGCACTGGTAATAGATTCACGGCCTATTATAAGTTGCCCGTCAGATATTATTTTACCTTCAAATTTTCCTTTAATTTTCAATGAATTCTTGAACTTTAATGTACCTCTGAAATCTATATCGTCTGCAATTACGGTATCTATTTTATTTTCATCTTCTACAATTTCTTTAATATCTGACATTAAATTCTCCTTTTTTAATAACCATAAATCAATTTGTTTTATCACATTTTTCATCAGATTTTACATCTGCATAACCGGCTTAACTGTAACGGTTTATTTTTTCAGGCGCAGCGCGAAGCATACGCACCATCGAAAATAATTTGCTACCGGTTTAACTGATAATATTTTGAGGTAAAAAACAACTTTACTCAAATATTACTGATTGTAAATTATAAACAGGTATAGTTCTCTTGTCAAACAAAAAGGAATTTATTATTAAAGATGGAGATATAAATGGAAGAAATTCTTACAAAAGCCAATGAACTCGGTATTCTTATTAAAGATACCGATGCGCATATCAGATTTGAGGAGCTGAATCGGGAAGTTGAGAACGATAAAGAAGCTTCTCTTCTCTTAAAAAAATATAACGAGATAGCTGAAACTATACAGCAGAAGCAGAGTGAAGGATTTTCTCTGGAAAAGTATGAGCAGGAGAGATTTCGTGAGATTTCAGGCGCAGTTGCTTCAAACGATCTTCTTTTAAAATATCTTAAAGCGCGCGAGGAATACATCGAACTTCTTATGAGTATACATAATGCATTAAGCAGTGAAGAATCCTGATTAAAGTTATATTTTGAGCCGGTAATTATATATCCCCGCCGCCTTTGGCGGCGGGGATAATAGAGTTTTTTTTGCTTTAGAAAAGTTAAGTAATAAATACTTATTTTAGCACTATTTTTCATTTATTAATAAATAATATTTATTGAAACAAAAATTATTATTCAGTATCTTGTTAACATTAATGGAGGGTGATTTTATAAGTCTTCCTTTTTTATCGGGGTTAAAAATTTATATTTCTTAACCACAAATCTGTAAAAATCTTGACGTAATACAATTTTAAGATAAAAATATTAGTATTTTAATAATACTAAAAGGCAGGGAAAATGCAACCCGATTTAAATAATCTGAAAACTAAAATTCAGGCAAACAGGGATTTAATCGACAGAATAACTACAGGTCTTCCCGGTTTTAAAGGTTATGTCGAAAAATCAGAAAATTATGATGCGGATAAAATTATCAGAAATTTTATAGCTGATAAAATTCTTTCAGCTAAGAAAAATCTCGGTGTCATCTCAGGGGATATTGTCAGAAGCGGAAATTTTACTGTAACGCAGGATTTCGATTCTCTCTCTAATCTTCTTGAAGGGCTTCTTAAAAAAGTTGAGTTTGCTGATTATGGTGTCAGCGGCGGTTTTTCAAAAATTAAAATAACCGAGGAGGATCAGAACCGGCTTCTTGAGTATGACTGGAGGCTTATAACTGCATTCGATGAGGTCTTTAAACTATTTGCAAATCTTTCAACTCTTCAGGCAGAAGCTCTCACCGCTGAAATAGGTAATATTAAAACAAAAATACGGGAATTTGAAAAGAATTTTGATGATAGAAAATATGTGATAATGGAGGTCATATAAATGGCGTTACTTGATGTCGTGCAGTGGGATAATAAACCGGGTGAGGTTATATTTAAATTCGATGAGGGGGCAATTGCTCTCGGTTCGCAGCTCATCGTAAAAGAGGGGCAGGAGGCTATTTTCTTTAAAAACGGACAGGCTCTTGATTCTTTCGGTCCGGGTAGACACACTTTGACTACAGGCAATATCCCTATTCTGGAAAAACTGATTAATCTTCCTTTCGGCGGGAAAACACCATTTCCAGCTACGGTATATTTTGTAAATAAGACAGAGATTCCTAATATGAAATGGGGAACCAAGCAGCCGATGCAGCTTATGGACCCGATTTATAATCTCCCTGTCCCTATCAGGGCTTTCGGATCATATTCAATTAGAATCACAGAGGTTAAATCATTTTTAATAATGGCAACCGGGACATGGCAGGCATTTACAACTGAGGCGATTGGAACTGCATTCAGGGATATGGCAATTCTCCCGAAAGTTCAGGATCTTATTGCAGAATTTATGATTAAACAGAACATCACAATATTAAAACTAGCAGCATATTATGATGAGATCGGTTCGGGCGGAAAGGGTAAACTTGCAGAGGAATTTACGAGTTTCGGAGTTGAGCTGATAAGATTTGCAGTTGAGTCTATAAATATTCCAGATGACGACGAAAACGTCAAGCGTCTGAAGAAAGCTCTCGCTGATAAGGCAGAGATGAATATTATGGGTGATGATTATAAAACCAAGCGTACCTTTGATACAATGGAAAAGGCAGCCGCTAATGAAGGTATGGCCGGCGGAATGATGGGAGCCGGAATGGGTGTTGGAATGGGCCAGCAGATGGGAGCCATGATGGGATCTGTTATGGGAAATGCAGCGCCGGGTGCCGGTCAGGGACAGCAGGTTGCATGCCCCAAGTGTAACGCTGCTAATCAGGCTGGAGCTAAATTCTGTGCATCGTGCGGTGGACCAATGAGTGTACCTCAGATTGCATGTCCTGCGTGTAAAGCTCAGATCCCAGGCGGTGTGAAGTTCTGTCCTTCATGCGGAGCTAATGTTCAGGGTTCTAATTGTGTTAAATGTAATGCGGCGTTACAGCCGGGTGCAAAATTCTGCCCAGAGTGCGGATCACAGCAGGGATAAGGAGTTTATAAATGTCATCTATGAATTGTACTTCCTGTGGAGCACCGGTTGAGATAAAAAACAGGTTCAGTAAAGTATTTGTCTGCGGTTACTGCAGTACGCATTTGAAAGTGAGCGAAAGCGGACTTGATATCGCAGGTAAATATCCTAAACTTGCAGAGTTCCCTTCAATATTTCAGGTAGGTTCCAGAGGGACAATTCTGGGGAAACCCTTTTCAGCTCTGGGTCGGATGAGATACAAGTATCAGGGTGGACACTACGATGAATGGTTCATTGATCTTGATGGTGAGAAGGCCTGGTTTACCGAAGATGAAGGTACATTTACCCTTTACACTGATCTTTTTGAAGCAGTTGATATTCCCGATGTAAAGGCAATAAAAGCCGGACAGAACATAATGGTCGGCGACAAAAAGGTTATGGTCAAAGAGAAGGGGCATGCTGTAGTAGATGGCGGAGAGGGTGAATTATATTTTTATGTAGAACCGGGAACTGAAGTGGTATATCTGGACGCAGTTTCGGATGGTAAAAAAGTCTCCGTGGAATATACAGAAAATGAAGTTGAAATGTTCGCCGGAAGACCTTTGCTTAAAAGAGATATAGTTGTAGAAGGCTGAGGCTGTAAGATTTAAAACCCCAACTTTCGTCTCCCCCGTCGTTCATGGGGGAGATGTCGCGATAGCGACAGAGGGGGAATCTCAAATTTTTAAACCGAGGATGCTATGGGTGCTGATGATAAAAAGGAACTGAAAGCATTGAAATGCACTAAGTGCGGCGGTGATCTTGTGAAAGGCTCACGCTCTCATTATGACGATGATGAGGAGGAGACTGTAACTATTCCAATCGCAAGGTGCATGCAGTGCAATACTGAATATGATCAGCATACTTCTGAATATTATGAAGTCTTTGCTGATGAACTTACATCTGATAAAGACTCCACTGTTTTCAAACTAGGTCTAAAGGGTAAACTCAAGGGGATAGAGTATGAAATCATAGGCCGGCTTCGATATCAGGAAGAGGAGGAGTATGAAAAATCTACCTGGGACGAGTGGGTTGCAGTGTCCGAAGATGGCGTTTTCCATTATTTTGTTGAGGAAGACGGACGAATAGATTCGTATGAAGAGTATATCCCTGAGTCAATTGATATGGAATCCAACGGTTCTACTATCGAATTTGAAGGAAAAAAAATTAAAAAATCAGACGGTTATATCGGGAGGATTGTTCTCGCGGAAGGTGAACTCCCATGGACTCCTGAAATCGGCGAAGCGACAATGTGCTATGATTTCAAGAAAGATGGATTTCACTATACGATTGAAAAATCGGACGAAGAGGTTTCGATTACAAAGGGTGTGAAGCTCTCACATGGCGAAGTAATTGATGCTTTCAATATCGAAGGATATAAAGAGCTATATACCAATACTCTTAAAAAGAGAAATTCATTCAAATGGGAGAGCCGGATCTATATTGCGGCAATGATTATTTCATTAATGATTTCTGTATACAGCTGTCTGGGTGATGTGCCGATTCCCGGTGTCATGAATTCAAAAAAAATTCTGGTGGATAATTCCACTGTCAATGATGCTGAAGGGAGTGTTTTTGAAAGTCAGATTCTTTACGGCCCTTTTGATATTCCCGAAGGGAATAAGCTTTATAATGTATCTGTTCAGGTAAATCAGGAGATTGAACCTTTGAATCTCGAATGGCAGTCTTTCAGGTTTATGCTTATTAATGAGAGCAGACTGAATGATCTTTCAGAAGGGAAAATTGATGATCCGGTTACATTGAAGGATATTTTTGAAGATATTGATGCTCTGCCGGAGCCTCTGGAATCGTATGTAATAATCGGTGATTTCTGGGATGAAGAGGGACGGGACAGTGACGGTTACTGGCATGAGTCTGATCTCAGTTATGATTCGGATTTTGTTCTTGATGAAGCAGGCAAATATTATGTTTATCTTGAACTTTTTAATAACAATAAGAAAGATGTTAATGCTTTGACTTTCTCTATTGCGAAATCGAAAGGTTACCGGTATTATCTTATTGCGTTTTTTATATTTTTTATTCTCTGGGGAATAAGCAAGATCCGTTCAAGATCTTATAATGAGCTCCCTTTTGAAATGTCAGAGTAACAGGAGACAGAAATGATAAGAAGTATAATAATTACTCTTCTTCTTACTTCCGGGGCGTTTATGATGACGTCACGCTACATCGGTTACTCCGGTGCAGGTAAGGAATATTTTAAAAAAGCAACAGAAGAGAGGAAATCTTTAAGGGCGGGAAGCGGGTATTATTCACCATATCACGGCGGATCGGGAAGCTTCAGATCCGGGAAGTGATTTTGTCTGCAAAATGAGGTTCGCGAGTAATTACATCTGATAATTTTCAGATGATAAAATAAATTAAAAAATTTTCAGGGGGTAATATTTATGGATTGGTCGGTAATCCTTTACGGTATACTGGATACTGTTGTTTATTCATTGATCGGGATTGTTCTTATGGGGCTCGGTTTTTTAATCATTTCATTTTTTACACCATTTTCAATTAAAAAAGAGATCGAGGATGATCAGAATATATCTCTGGGTATAATTATCGGTGCCGTTATTCTTGGTATTTCGATTATTGTCGCTTCTGTTATTTCGTCACCCTCAAGCGCTGGAGCGATAAAGAGCAGCCAGTCTAAAGTTGAGCAGCCGAAATAGAAATTGAAAACTGAACTAAAAAAAAATGAACAGAGAATACTTTTATTCTCTGTTTTTATTTTATCTCTATGCGGGATAATTTATGAACTGGTACTCGGTTCACTGGCATCGTATCTTCTCGGGAATCCGGTACAGCAGTATTCAATAACTATTGGTGTTTTTCTAAGCTCCATGGGTCTGGGTTCCTATCTTTCAAGATTTATAACTAAAAATCTTGTTGAATCGTTTGTGAGCATCGAAATTGCCCTTGGTTTAATCGGCGGTATTTCTGTAGTACTTCTGAACTACCTGTTCTCTTTTTCCGTATCGTTCTATATGCTCCACATTTTCTTTCTTACGGTAATAGGTACCCTTGTAGGCCTTGAAATCCCTCTTATTACCAGAATTCTGAAGAGTTACGGCGCACTGAAGGATATAATCTCAAATGTGCTTACACTTGATTATATCGGCGGATTGGGGGGCTCTCTTCTGTTCCCGTTAATACTTTTTCCGTATATGGGGAGATACTTAACTTCGATTTTTGTAGGCATAATGAATATTGCCGTGGCGATATTTGTTATTGTAAAAATTTTAGATTATTCCAGAAAGAAAATTGATTTAACCTGGGCGGTGATATCTTTATTTATACTTCTTTCGCTTGCTGTAAATTCAGACTGGGTAACGGCAATACTTCATAAGAAAATGTTTTATGATGATATCGTTTTCTCAAAACGATCAAAATATCAGGAGATTGTACTTACAAGAAATGGTGATGATTTCAGGCTCTATCTCGATGGTTCTCTTCAGTTCTCCACTTCAGATGAGTACCGTTATCACGAAATGCTGGTTTATCCTCCGGTTATGATCTGCGGTAAGAGGGACATTTCTGTTCTGGTTCTCGGCGGAGGTGACGGGCTTGCGGTAAGGGAACTTTTGAGGTTTAAAAACGTAATCCATGTTACTCTCATCGAACTTGACGGCTACATGGTTGATCTTGCCCGGAATAATTCGACGCTCAAAGCTATAAATAAAAATTCACTGATGAATGAAAGAGTGCATGTGGTAACCGGTGATGCATATGATTATCTCATTAAGAATAATCTGAAGTATGATGTAATTATTGCCGATTTCCCCGATCCCCATGATGAAATTGTTTCAAAACTCTACACTGATAGTTTCTTTAAGACTTTGAAAAGATCTCTTAAAAGCAATGGTGTTTTTGTTACCCAGTCTACATCACCGTTGTTTGCCCGTGAGGCATTCTGGTGTATAAATAATACTTTAGGTGAAGTTTTTAATGAGGTGATCCCGTATCATGTTTTTATTCCGACTTTTGGCGATTGGGGATTTAATATGGCCATGGATAAGAAGTTTGTTTTTGATGAGATGGCAGAATCGGAGAACTCAAAGTTTTTTACAAAAGAGACATTCAAGGGAGCAATGCATTTTCCTCCGGATTCCGGAATAGTCGAGACTAAGGTAAACAGATTTAATAAGCCGCTTTTATATCTTTATTATCTGAAGGGGTGGAAGGATTCTGATTACTGATTTTAAAAAAACGACTAGAAAAAAAAGAGACAATTTATGTTGTCTCTTTTTTTTCTAGTCGTCATTTCTGAAGGTAAAATTGCAATTAAACAGCTTTAACGATATTGCCTGTTCTGATACATCTTGTGCAGACATTAGTTCTGACAGCTCTGTTGTTTACAAGTAATCTCACTTTTTTTACGTTTGCTTTCCACATTTTGTTTACTTTTGTATTGGAATGGCTCACGTTACAACCGAACTGAACACCTTTTCCGCATATTTCACATTTTGCCATATGATTATTCCTTGATACGATGAATTTGTAGGCAATAATAAATCCTGTGTCATTTATTTCAAGTAAATTATGTCGTTTTTAAAGAAAATTGTTGAATTATTTCTGCTGATTGCCGATTCTGTTTTCTCCGGTTTATAAGATGTCGAAGCGATTTATTTTCAAGGATGCGTATGTGAAGCGCTGTGTGTCCAAAAAAGTAATTGCCGCCATCGGGTGCAACAACGGAAGCTTTACCCACATGTGAATTTTAAATTTATTATATATGGACGGATAAGATGGAAATAAAGGGGAATACTAATGTCGCAGAAGCTCTCAGGATGTCTAAAAAAGTAGGAGATGTCTTCAGGCATTATAAACTCGATTGCGTTACCTGTAAAGGTGTAGTGGAAGAGACTATCGAAAAGGCTGCTTTTCACCATGGTCTGACCCTCAATGTGTTTTTAAAAGATCTCAACGATGCGCTGAAGTAGTTAGAGCATATTTGTGAAGGGGACTATCAGAATTATAGCAGGCTCAATGAAGGGGAGAGCTATCCCTTTTAATATGAATAAATTCAAAGATGCTGAAATTACATCTCAGAAGGTAAAGGGTGCTTTATTTTCAATTATTGGTGAAAATTTACAGGATAAAATTTTCGTAGATCTGTTTTCCGGATCGGGACAGATAGGCATAGAAGCTCTAAGCAGGAAATGTTCAATGGCTGTCTTTAATGAAAAGGAGAGAGCCCGTTTTGAGTTTATAAAAGATTTTGTTGTACAGAGCGGAAACAGTGAAAGAGCATTGGTCCTGAATCTTAACGCGAAATCAGCTCTCAAATTTATTTTTGACAGAGGGATTAAAGCTGATTTTATTTTTCTTGATCCGCCATATGATAAAGAGACCGGCGGAGCAGCTTTATATGATCCGATACTTATGGATGTAATTAAGTCGGGAATTTTAAAAGAGAGTTCAGAAGTTGTGATTCAGCATTTTTCAGGGAATGAGCTTTCAGAGTCATGCGGAGATTTGAAAAGGTCAGATGTTAAAAAATATGGTTCTACTTCACTGTCGATTTATCAATTTGCATCTGAATGAGGCTCTGCCCCAATCTCACTGATCTATTATTTGATAGATTTTTACATCAGAGCCTGTATTATCTGATAAAAGAGATTTTCATATCCTGAATCGTAGAAATTGCGCGGAGATAATCAGACGGTGTCTCAGTCATGAGATTATGATATGAAAGTGCGATGTATCTGTTCGGGTGAAAGTCGTATGGTCTTGTTGCATCAACCAGTATCCATCTCCCGTTTCTGAAAGCTTCAACCCACATGTGATAAACAAAAACATTATTTTTGCCTGAAAAATTTTCACTAAGTATAATTCCCATTACAGCTCTAGATGAAATTTTTAAAGTTCTGAGTATAGATATTGTCAGGATGCTGTGCTCTGTGCAGTCTCCGGCTCTCCCTGATAGTATCATCGATGCCGGGAGGAGCGGTATACCTAATTTTTTGTCAGAGATATGGTTATAAACAAAAGCAGAAACGTCTTTTACCGGATCTTTTGAGTTTTTGAACTTTGATGCTGCTTTGCGTATGCTCTCTTTGTCTGTATTAAGATAAGGGGTGTTCTTTAAAAATGGAGTTAAATCTTTCTCTACCGGAACTGCAGAATCTCCCGTTGAAATAAGAATTTCAGTTCTTTCACCAGAATTTTTTTTAGATAATATCTGTTGATTAGCCGTTTCGAAGAGTGTAAAATCTTCATCACTGCTTTCTATTTTATATACCGTTCTATTATTTGTATAGGCTGTATTGTTTATTCCTGATGGTGTTATTATAAATGATGAAGCCGGTATAGATTTCAGATCAATGGAGAATAGTATAACTACCGCAAGAGTTATGCTTTTAATAATATATCCGGATTTATTCATTCTGGTTTATTCCACTCTCGCAAGTTCAAAAACATTGTTGAGCATCTTTATAACAATTTTTTCGGTTACACCATTTTCATTAAGGTAGATATCCATGCTTTTAAACTTCTCAACTCTCTGTTTTATATGAAGAAGTTTCATGGATTTTTTTCCGACTTGTACTGTATCCATTCCTTTGACTTCAACAATAACTAAAATGGGAGTATCAATCTCGACCGAAGGTTCATAGATGTGTGATTTAATAATAACTCCTTCTTTGAAATTATTTTTAAGAAGTTCGCTGAAAAAATAATTTCCGTCAAGGACGAATGGATCTTTGATTGTGAATTTTGATTCGTAGTCTCCTGCTTTAAGTGATATTTCATTTCCCTTGAAGGTTGCAGTTTTGTTTATCTCCTGATTTGAAACTCCGGAAGTATCTGTTACAGTATTAATTACTTCAAGTTTTACAGGCTTGAAATCTTTTGTTTCAGTAACAGTCTGGATCGATTTATTTTCTATTGAACCCATGTTGAGATACATTTCGCTTTTGATTACATAATTATCGCCAACGATTGTGTTGGATGATACGGCGCGTCCGGCTTTTACACCATTTACAAGGAGATCATAATTCCATGTACCTAAAGGAATCTGTACCGGCCTGGATGAACAGGAGACTGCGGCGATAATAATAAAGAGAGAGAGGAGTGATCTGAATTTCATTTTAATACCTTCTGAATTATTTAAAGTGATCATAACCGTTAATTTTGATTTCTTTCTGAATATTGTCTGAAACTAAAGTATATCCATCCGTGGTGATATCTCCGATATATGTAATCTGACTGTTGTCAGTTATATCTTTTTCCGATGTGAATAAAAGTTCATATTCCTCGCCGCTGTAAAGAGAATAATCTGATGAACTGATTTTTTTATCAGCACAATGCTTCTTTATCTCTTCATGAACCGGTATTTTCTCTTCATAGAGTTTAAAACCGCAGCCACTCATTTCGCAAATGTGTCCAAGGTCAATAAGGAGTCCGTCAGATATATCTATCATTGACGTAGGTTTGAAATCATTAAGAATTATACCAAGAAGATCACCTCGAGGTTCAGGCTTGAGGTGTTTAAGTGATGATTCGCGGAAATTATCTGAATTTAATTTTCTGCTCAGAACTTCAAGTCCAAGTTTCGATAAACCTGTATTCCCGGTGATATATATTCTATCTCCAGGTTTAGCACCTTTTCTGTAAAGAGGAGCGGATGTTTCACCATAGATAGAAATATTGATTATAAGTTCTGTGGATTTAGATGTATCCCCGCCGGCAATGAAAGTTCCATGCTTAACCGCCGATTCAAGTAATCCATCATAGAGTTCGTCAATCATTTGAGGGGTAATGTAATCAGGGATTCCGATTGATACAAGGGCAAGAACCGGATTCCCACCCATGGCATAGATATCTGAAATATTTGCAGACATGGATCTGTATCCGGCATTGAAGAGTGAAGTATAGCTTAAATCAAAGTGAACTTTTTCAATGCTGATATCTGTAGAGAAAAGACCATACCGGTTATCCGAAATTTTATAAACCGCACAGTCATCTCCGATTCCGTAAATCTTTTCGGAGAGTTTCTGTGTCCGGTCTATTCTGTCTTTAATTGACTCTATCAGTTTAAATTCGCTTTTAATCATCGGTTGTTATTTCCGGTTACAAGCAGCAGTACTTCTCTTTGCAGTATTCGATTCTTTTTTTCAGATTATCATATCCGATAACAGGAATTGCAAGGTCAAGTTCTGGTCCGCTGAGTGTTCCTGTTATCATAGCTCGGATCGGGTGAAAGAGTTTTTTCCCTTTATGTTCTGTTTTCTCTTTAATTCCGGGTATTAGTCCGGCGAGAACAGTTTCATCGTTAAGGGTAGTAATAATTTCTGAAGCAATTTTAATTATATCCTTTGAATAATCTTCACTAAGAAGAGCATCCGCTTCTTCATCAGGTATATTGATTTCGTTAAAAAATATAGCTGCAGGTTTTGCAACATCGGAAAGTATTTCGCAGCTGTTTCTTATAATAGAAATTATATTTTCAAGCTTGTCTCTGCTGATCGATTTTATATCAAAATCTGCTTTTTCGAGATAGGGGATGAACATATCTGTTATCTTTGTTAGAGGATATTTTTTCATATAGCCGCCATTCATCCACTTCAGTTTCTGGAAATCAAATATTGCAGGACTCTTGGAAATGTTTGAAATTTCGAATAGTGATATAAGCTTATCAAAATCGAGAATCTCCTCTCCGGTTTCTGTTGACCAGCCTAAAAGTCCCAGGTAGTTCATCAGTGCCTCGGGGAGATAGCCCTCCTGTCTGTATATATCAACAGATGTAATTCCGTGTCTCTTGCTCAGCTTTTTTTTGTCTGATCCGAGTATCAGCGGGAGGTGAGCATATTCCGGTATGGGAAGATTCAAAGCTTTTGCAATCAGAATCTGTTTTGGAGTATTTGAAAGGTGATCCTCTCCCCGTATAACATGTGTGATTTTCATCAGAGCGTCGTCTATGCTTACAATGTAATTATAAACAGCTCCGCCGTCTGACCGGACAATGATAAAATCACCACCTATATTGCTGCTGTTAAATGTAACCTTCTCTTTGATTTTATCTTCAAAGATGATACTTTCACCTTCGGGAACTTTAAATTTTATAGGGAACTGTCCTCCGGCACAGAGCTCATCCTGTTCGTCCAGTGTGAGGTTTCTGCATCTGTCAAGGAACGGCTTATTCTGATCCTGAGCTTCTTTTTTATCCTCTTCAACCTGTTCATTTGTGCAGAAGCATCTGAACGCGTGGCCGTTCTGAAGAAGTTTTTTTGTATATTCGCTGTAAATGTCATCTCTTTCGGACTGTCTGTACGGGCCATGACCTTTATCTTTATCGGGACCTTCATTCCATTCAATACCTAACCAGCGAAGGTCATCAAGGATGGATATTTCAGATTCTACAGTACTTCTCTCTTTGTCTGTATCTTCAATTCTTATAATGAAATCGGCTCCGCTTTTCTTTGCTATCAGATGGTTAACTACTGCGGTTCTGGCGTTTCCTATGTGAAGGTAGCCTGTTGGACTTGGTGCAAATCGGACTCTCATTGTATACTCCTGGACAGTTTTACTGTGGATATAAGAAACTTAACATATAATTTGTAAATGAAAAAACAGTTATACGGGAAATGTATTTAGTAACTGCATATAAACCGGAAAATATTTAATATTGTCTCTGTGTTAAATTATCATAATCCTGCTATAATTTACTTGATAATTGAATTGTATAATAAAAATTGTCTTATAATGCAACATATGCTTTTATGTAAAATTATAAAAGTATTTACCTCCGCCGCCTCTGGCGGCGGGGGTAAGTAAAGTTTTTTTTACTAAAAAGTACAGGAATTATTGCTGATATATTTCAAAAAAGGTGATGCCATGAGTGAAAATAATATAATAGAAAGTGAAACAGGGAAGTCCAATTTTATTAAAGAAATAATAAAAGAGGATCTGAAGAGTAATAAAAATAACGGAGTCGTTGCTACAAGATTCCCGCCGGAACCTAACGGATACCTTCATATCGGGCATGCTAAATCTATATGTCTAAATTTTGGACTCGCTAAAGAATTCAGCGGCACCTGCAATCTCCGGTTTGATGATACCAATCCTTCGAAAGAGGAGACTGAATATGTTGATTCAATTCAGGAGGATGTCAAGTGGCTCGGATTTGACTGGGAGGATAGACTTTTTTATGCATCGGATTATTACGAAAAACTTTATCTATTTGCTGTCCTGCTTATCAAAAAAGGTAAGGCTTATGTATGCGATTTAACTGCAGACCAGATGAGGGAATACCGGGGAACTCTGAAACAGCCGGGGAAAGAGAGTCCGTACAGGAACAGATCTATTGAGGAGAATCTTGATCTGTTTTATAAAATGAGAAACGGAGATTTTAAAGACGGGGAGAAAACTCTCCGCGGAAAAATTGATATGTCCTCCGGATATATTGTAATGCGAGACCCTGTGTTATATAGAATTCAGCGTTCAACTCATCATAGAACCGGAGATGCATGGTGCATATATCCGATGTACGATTTTGCTCATCCTCTCTCCGATTCTATTGAAGGGATTACTTATTCTGTGTGTACACTTGAGTTTGAAAATAACAGGCCGCTTTATGATTGGGTGGTGAATGAATGCGAAGTCGCCCACAAGCCGAGACAGATAGAGTTTGCCCGTCTTAATCTTTCATATACTGTCATGAGTAAAAGAAAACTTCTTGAACTTGTAACAAAGAATTATGTTTCAGGATGGGATGATCCGCGTATGCCCACTATTGCAGGCATCAGACGCCGCGGCTACACTCCTGAATCAATAAGGGATTTTGCAGAGAGGATCGGTGTTGCCAAAGCTGATAATATGGTAGATATTGCTCTTTTGGAACACTGTCTCCGAGAAGATTTAAATAACCGGGCCCAGAGAGTTATGGCCGTACTCGATCCGGTGAAGGTAATAGTTGATAATTATCCCGATGGCCAGGTGGAGTATGTTGAAGCTGTAAACAATCCGGAAGATGAGAGCATGGGTAAACGTGAAATGCCGTTTTCAAAAGAGTTATGGATTGAGAGATCGGACTTTATGGAGGTCCCGTCAAAGGGATACTTCAGACTCTCTCCGGGAGCGGAGGTTCGCTTTAAGCATGCATATTATATCAAGTGTGTGTCTGTTGATAAAGATTCTGCGGGGAATATCGAGACTATACATTGCACATATGATCCCGATACTCGAGGGGGATGGTCTCAGGATGGAAGAAAGGTTAAAGGCACAATTCACTGGGTGTCGGCAGCTCAGGCTGTAACTGCAGAGGTCCGTCTCTACGAACATCTTTTTATAAAAGAGAATCCCGATGATCTTGCAGAGGGTGAGGATTACAAGGCCAATCTTAACGCGGATTCATTAAAGATAGTCGAAAATGTTTTCGTTGAACCTTTTGTAAAAGATTTTAAAGCCGGAGATAAGTTTCAGTTCGACAGAACAGGTTACTTCTGCATCGATTCAGAATCTGCAAAAGATAAACTTGTATTTAACAGAACCGTGTCACTTAAAGATTCATGGGGTAAAGCTGCGAATAAAACAGCATAAAATTTTTTTACACTAGAAAAAGAAAGTGCGAATATATATTCGCGCTTTCTTTTTTCGACATCGTATCATTGCCATATTATTCAGCATTCTGTTCCGGATCAAGTGAACCGACTGCTTCTTCTATTGCCGATATAATATCTTCAAGATTGTAAGGTTTCTGTAAAAATCCGGATATCTTCTCATTGGAAAATTTTGAAACTATATCAAATTCGCAATAACCGCTTGTGATTATAACCGGTATATCTGCATCGATTTTTCGTATCTCAGTAAAGGCTTCACGTCCATCGAGCTCCGGCATTGTCAAGTCCATCAGTATACATGAAATTTCATTTTTATGAGCATTGAAAATATTTATTGCTTCCCTGCCGTTTCGGGCCAGATATACTTTATAACCGGATATGTTCAGCATCTTTGTAGTAAGATCTCTAATGTATTTTTCATCGTCGGCAATAAGTATCGTAAGATTTTTATTTAAGAATGACGGACGTTTTCTTTTAACATGTTTGTCATTATTATAAGCGTCATGGGATACAGGGAAGTATATTTTAAAACATGTTCCTTTTCCTATTTCACTTTCAACAGTAAGTCCTGCCTGGTGGCTTCTTATAATCCCAGAAACAGCTGCAAGTCCAAGTCCTCTACCTGTAAATTTAGTTGTAAAGAAAGGATCAAAAATCTGTTTTAATTTTTCCGGTTCTATTCCGCATCCGGAATCCTGAACCTTGAGAAGCACGTATTCGCCGGGGGAAAGATTATAGTTTATTGTAAGAGTCTCAAGTTCAGTGGGCATGAGTTTAACTATCGATGTAGTTACGTCAATAGTGCCGTTGTTCACTATCGCGTCAGAACCGTTGAGTATGAGATTCATCGCAATCTGTCTAATTTGTGTTGCGTCACCTTTTATACCGGGGAGTTCCGGCAGGAGTGAGTATGATAAATTAACTTTCTTTGAAATAGAAGCTTCAAGAAGTGAATTCATATCGATGATAAGATCATTGAGGTAAATATGCTCGATAATGAATGAACCTTTTCCGGAGTAGGCAAGCATCTGGTTTGTCAGTTCACTGGCAAGTTTCGCGGCTCTTTTAATTTCAACAATCCGCTGCTGCAGCTCAATATTCTGCGGGAGTTCATAAAGCAGAATGTCTGAATTTCCCAGAATTCCAGTCAGAAGGTTGTTGAAATCATGAGCAATTCCTCCGGCAAGGACTCCAAGGCTCTCCAGTTTCTGGGCCTGCTGCATCTTTAGTTCAAGTTCAATTCTTTTGGATTCGGCTTCTTTCTGTTCCGTAATATCCATAACTGAGCCTGCTATACGGAGAGGGTTACCATTAGAGTCAAACTCGACAACTTTACCTCTTGAGAAAAACCATCTGTATCTGCCGTCGGGCATTTTAGCGCGGTATTCATCAATATATGTTTCACTTTTTTTACTTATAAGTTCATTAATCGCTTTCATCGACGCAGGGAAATCCTCTTCGTGGATACTGTCTTTCCATGCTTTACTTGCAAGTTTAATGTAGTCCGATTCTAATCCCAGAAATTCGGTCATGTGGCTGTTTAATCTAAGTGTATCGGTTGAAACGTCGAGATCCCATAAACCGATAACTCCGACTTTTAGTGCAACATCAAGACGATCCCACATCCGCTTCACTTCAAGTTCAGCCTCTATTCTTTCAGTTTCATCTCTGCCTGATGAAAAAATAAGATTGATATCCTGGAAAGCTATACTGCTCCATCTGATTATTCTGAATTCATTATCTTTCGTCCGGTATCTGTTCGTCAGAGTAAGAATTTTATCCGTACTTTTTAATCTCTCTCGGAACTCAGCTGTTTTTGCAATGTCATCAGGATGGATCAGATCGTTAAGGTTAATATCAACTAATTCATCTGTATCCCATCCCAGATAAATTGTCCATGCTGCATTGATCTGTTTGAGTACTCCATCGAAATCGCTTATTGATAGAAGATCACCGGAATTATTGAAAAAAAGATCACGTTCAAATTGTGATGATCTAAGCTTTGTGGTATCTTCAACGAAAGTAGTCAGGTATTTTTCACCGGTAAACTCGTCAGTCATTTTCATCATGTATACATTTTCGTATACCAGCGATTTGTCCTTTCTGAATGCGGTAATATTAAATGCGTTAAAATTATCACTTTTAGAAAGTTTTTCTATGGCATGCTCTCTTGAGCTTTTATCAAAATAGATATTGGTAGTATTCTTCAGGTTCAGACGGAGGTCTTCCAGTGAATCGTATCCGAAAATCCTGCAGAACGCATTATTTGCATCGAGTATATCACCGGTGAGTGAGGATTGAATTATGCCAATCGGAGAGTATTCAAATATTTTTCTAAATTTTGTTTCACTGATTTTAAGCCGGTTGTTTGCTGCTTCAATCTCCATCTGGTTATTCTGAAGCTCATCCATGATGGCGGCCATCTCTTCATTCTGCGCTTCAGATTCTTCATAAAGGGCTTCTATCTCACTGTTCTTTGTGTAGAGTTCACTCTCAATCTGCTTCTGGCCGGTTATATCAAAAAAAATTCCATCCATTCTGGAAGGTGTACCTTCTTTGAGTTTTGTAATCTGGCCATTCAGAAAAAGCCAGATGTACTCTCCGTTACTCCTTTTTAAACGATACTCGAACTCTAAACCGTTTTTATTTTTCTCATTTAAATAACCGTTAAGACTATCTTTCATCCTTTCCCGGTCATCGGGATGAACATTTGACAGCCAGTAATCCAGAGTGTTTACTTTGTTTTTTTTATATCCGAATTTATCGAGCCAGAAATCATTGATATAAAAACGGTTTTTTTCAATATCCCATTTCCATAGACCTATCTTTCTTCTGGTCAGAGGTATAATAATATTTATATTATTTGTTAACAATCTGATCTTGTTAAAAAAACTTTTCATGTTTTCACTTATCCATTTCATGTGTACACTTTCAACAAAAGAAAAATTAGTTATAATTCAAAAACCTCGGGGAAAATCATTTACCACCAGTTTTGAGTAGATACTTAAATTATCTCTTCCTGAATTAAAGAGTCCCGGCTGTTAAATCAATAATCGTAAAGATTGGATGATGGTTTTCCAGTTACAATCTCGTTTGAATCTCTTTCCAGTCTGTTGATCATTTTTTGAAGCTTATCCTTTGTCTCTTCCGAGTATTGTACTTCATCACATCTCATACATTTTGATGCAGGTACATTTTCCAGTATAAAAGTAAAATTTTTATTACTGTTTCTATAAGTGCTTTTCCCGTCTATAAGTACACCGCCGCATTTGCAGTTCATGTTTTTCCTCTGGATCGCCTTTTTTGCATAATAACTTCATTGCAACAGTTTAATGTCAATAAAATAAGGTTATGAAAGTGATTCATTTTTGTAAATTTATTTCACTGTGTCAGATAAAGAGTTTTATCTGTGGAACTGCGGTTATTTTTAGAAGCATCATTTATAATGGATAATTTTTATGATCTTTTATGTATATCTGTATATCTTTTAATATCAATATAATAAATTCTGAGGATAGAATTCTGAATATTATTAAATTGTTTATAAACCAGTGGCATTCTAACTCCACCGCGCCCCTGGTAGAGGCAGAGATAAATTTACCGCCAGCTTATGGTCACTTATAATATTATGTCTCTCGGAACAGGTTTTTAATTGACATGTGTATGTATAAAATATTTAATAATAATTATTATTGCTCGTACTTTTAAAGAACTCCGGAGTGTGCAATGGATAGTAACATTATAAAAGCTGCTGAAATAATAAAAAAATCTAAGCATATGATTGCTCTCACCGGAGCGGGGATTTCCGTTGAAAGCGGTATACCCGATTTCAGAAGTGCCGGCGGTTTATGGGATAAATATGATCCGGCTATTTATGCATCTATTTACTCTTTTAAAAATATGCCGGAAAAAGTCTGGGATATGATCTTTGATATGATTGAAATTACAGAATCGGCAAAACCGAATAAAGGACACCTGGCACTTGCCGATCTTGAAAAAATGAAATTATTGAAGGCTGTAATTACACAGAATATAGATAACCTCCATCAGGAAGCCGGGAGTCAGAACGTAATAGAGTATCATGGTAACGCCAAACATCTGGTGTGTCTAACCTGTTCTTCCGAATACAGTGCATCAGAATTTGAGATATCGGAAAGACGTATACCTCATTGTGAAAGCTGCGGGAAAATATTGAAACCCTCTGTAATTTTTTTTGGTGAGAACATTCCGCAGCGGGCTCTCTCGGAATCACAGAGATACGCGGAAACTGCCGATGTGGTACTTGTCGTAGGGACATCTGCTGTTGTATATCCGGCAGCAGGGATTCCAAAAATTGCTAAAGGGCGGGGAGCTGTGATAATAGAATTTAATCTCGAAGAGACAGAACTTACCGGAAGCGATACTGATATTTTTATACAGGGTTCAGCCGGTGAGACTCTCCCTGAACTTGTGAAACAGCTGAAAAAATAAGGAAATATATTGAAAAGAATTATACTTTTACCTGATCATATAAAACATATGATAGCAGCGGGAGAGGTCGTAGAAGGACCTTTTTCCGTTGTAAAAGAACTTGTTGAAAACTCAATCGATGCGGGTGCTTCGGCAATTGATGTGCAGGTTCTCGATTCGGGTCTTAAAAAAATTATGGTCCGTGATAACGGTTCCGGGATTCTGAAGGATGATATAGCTCTTTCAATCCAGGAACATGCAACAAGTAAAATTACAGACATCTCCGGTCTTCAGAATGTTACGACTTACGGATTCAGAGGGGAGGCTCTGTCGAGTATCTCTTCAATTTCCGATCTTGTAATCCTTTCAAATACTTCCGGCGAGACTATCGGTTCAAGACTCGAATCATCAGGCGGAACAGTTAATATATCCGATTTTGCAGGTTCTCAGGGGACAACAATAATTGTAGAAAATCTTTTCTACAATATGCCTGCCAGAAAAAAGTTTTTAAAATCAAAAAAAACAGAACTTAGAAACATAAGGGAGACCATATTGAAGATGGCTCTCCCTGCTTATGATGTTGCATTTACTCTTGATGTTGACGGTAAAAGAGAGATATCGCTTCAGGCGGTGAAGACTCAGGATGAGCGGATACAGCAGGTCTTCGGGAAAACGATTCTGCAGAGTCTTTATATAGAAGAGCTTAGCGACATTAAGGTCCGGTTGAAAGGGTATCTGTCTAAACCTGAATTTATGAAGGGTTCACGAAACATGCAGTTTTTATATGTAAACAACAGGGCGATAGAGTATAAGTTTTTCTCATACCACCTGTCCCGTGCATATGACGCCGTCATTCCCAGAGGCAAGTATCCCGCCGCAATTATCTTTATCGAGATTGACCCGGAACTTATTGACGTTAATATACATCCCGCTAAACGGGAGGTTAAACTTTTCGATCAGAAATATATTGATGATATGATCTACAACCTTGCATCAAAGAGTTTAAGCAAGCCTCATTCAATTCCCGATTCATTTTTAAAAGCAGCACCGGTTGAATTCAGTGTCAGTAAAACTGCAGTTTCAACGGGTTCATATTCTCTCCCTCCGCGCACTGCATCTGTCTCAGCGGAAAAAGATCAGTCCGAAACTCCATACACCGGAACACTGTTTGAGCCAGGCGAAGTGAGCATCCCTGTAAATCCGGATCATAAAACTGATAGAGGATTGAAAATTCTCGGCACGCTTTTTGATACATATATTCTCATAGAGGATGATGATAAACTTCTTCTGATCGATTTTCATGCAGCTCATGAAAGGATACAATATGATAAACTGATTCTCAACCGCGGGGAAATAGAGTTCCAGGAATTGATTTTCCCGGTCAGTATTGAACTTTCAATTGATGACTATAGTCTGGTTACCGATAATCTTGAAATTTTTAATGAAATCGGATTTGAAATTGAAGAATTTTCGGATTATACAATAATTGTACGGTCGGCACCGGTAATAGCCGGCAGTTATAAAATTGATGAATTAATAAAAAATATGATTGATAATATAAAAGATGGTATAAAAAGTAATGATCTTATTGAGAGGTTCTATTCCCTTGTCGCATGCCACTCGGCAAAGAGATCCGGCGATAAATTGAGCCGTTCAGATATGGAGACGCTCACGCGTAAAGTGCTTGATGGTGAGATGGAGTTAAGGTGTCCTCACGGGAGGCCTTTCTTCTTTACTATAAATCAGAATGACCTTGAGAGGATATTTAAAAGATAATGAAAAAGATAGTACTGGCAGTCGGTTCATCAATCTCGGCGTATAAATCATGTGACCTTGCGCGTCTCTTTGTGAAAGGCGGATATGATGTTTATGTTGTAATAACTGAAAATGCGGCAAAACTTGTTTCTCCAATTGCTCTTGAAGCGCTCACCGGTCATCCTGTATATACTGATGAAACATTATGGGAAAAACATGAGATGGGTCATATTACTCTGAAAGAGAATGCTGCACTTTTTCTGGCAGCGCCTGCTACTGCCAATATGATCGGAAAATTTGCAAATGGAATTGCCGATGACATGGTAAGCACTACATTTCTTGCAATGATATGTCCTATACTTATTGCACCGGCAATGAATCCCAATATGTACAGTCATCCCTCTGTTCAGTTTAATATAGAAAAGTTAAAAGGCTGGGGTTTTGGATTTGTCGAACCCGATGAAGGACTTGTAGCATGCGGCGATACCGGGAAAGGGAGACTTGCTGATATAAATACAATATATGAGGCGGCAGTACGTGTTATTGAAGGAGAGTAAAATTATCGTTACCGGAGGACCCACACGCGAGTGGTTCGATCCGATACGATATATATCTAATGCCTCAAGCGGAAAGATGGGAATAGCTCTTGCTGATGAAGCGTATAAGCTTTCAAAAAATACGGTTTTTATTCATGGACCTATAAGTGAACATCTCTTAAAAGATAAACCATACGAGTGCCGTAAAATTGAAACAACAGCGGATCTGCTGGAAGCTGTCCTGGATGAAATTGAAGAGAATTCAGTCCTGGTGATGTGTGCCGCTCCTGCTGATTATACTCCAATAGAAAAATCTGATGAAAAAATAAAAAAGCAGAATGGGGATATTATATTACATATGAAGCGCACCCCCGATATTCTGAAAAATGTCGCGGATACCAGAAAATCCAGAAAATTGAAAAATTTTTTTGTAACAGGATTTGCAGCTGAAACGATGAATACAGAAGCCTATGCCATGTCAAAACTGACAGCTAAAGATCTCGATATGATATGTCTTAATGATGTATCGCAGGAAGGTGCAGGATTTAATGTCGATACTAATGTTATAACTCTTTTTACCAGGAGCGGATTGAAAATTGAACTCCCTATTCTTACAAAGGAGAGAGCAGCATCTGAAATTTTTAAACAGATTGATGCGGAACTTTTAAAGAGAGGTGATTAGTTATGTATATACGAAAACCGGCAGTGGCAGGTTCTTTTTATCCCGGAGATCCGGATGAACTGCAGAAACTGATTTCTGCATATTTAGATAGCGCAGGACCGTTATCAGGAGAGCTTTCAAATAATAAGATTCTGGGAATAATATCTCCTCATGCAGGATATGTTTATTCAGGTCCTGTAGCGGCATATGGATTCAACTATCTTGCACAGAGCAGCTTTAATAGATTTGTGGTTATTGCTCCTTCGCACAGAGGAAGATTTAACGGCGTTTCTGTTATCCCTGAAGGGCTTTTTAAAACTCCCCTTGGAGATGTTGAGATTGATTCAGATTTGGGAGAAAGACTTGAAAAAAGAGATCATTTTGGTTTTATAAAAGAAGCTCACGAAGCTGAACATTCGCTTGAAGTACAGATCCCTTTTCTTCAGATGGTCAAACCTGATGCGAGTATTGTACCGCTTGTAATCGGTACGACTGATCCTGAACTCTGTATTAATATAGGGAAGACAATCGCAGAGGAGATAAAAAAAACCGGAGAAGAATATGGTATAATTATCTCGACTGATCTTTCTCATTATCATTCATATAATATGGCAGTTAAGAAAGACAAAGACTTTATTGATGCACTGGAACTGTTCGATGAAAATAGAGTCGCAGAGGTTATCTCCTCAGGAAAAAGTGAAGCATGCGGCGAGGGCGGAGTACTTGCTGGAATATCACTGGCCCGTGAACTCGGCGCAAAAACAATAAAAGCAGTAAAATACGCTAATTCCGGGGATACTGCCGGTTCAAAAGATCAGGTCGTCGGATATCTTTCAGCGCTGATACTCGGCTGATGGAGGATATGTATTATGATTGAATTAAATAAAGATCAGCAGGTAAAACTGTTAAAGCTTGCAAGAAAAACAATAGCTGACAAACTCGGCATTTCTGAAGATATTGAAGATCCTGCTTTTGATGATGATATCTTTAAAGAAAAATGCGGGGCATTTGTAACTATTCATATAAAGGGTAACCTTAGAGGGTGTATCGGGTATATAGAGGGTGTAAAAACAATCCCTGAAACAGTGAAGGATATGGCTGCGGCTTCGGCTTTCAGTGATCCGAGATTTTCATCGCTTACACCGGAAGAATATAAAAAAATAGATATTGAAATATCTATACTCAGTCCTGTGGAAAAAGTAAATGATCTAAAAGAAATAGTAGTCGGAAGGGATGGCCTGATTGTAACCAGAGGATACAACCGGGGGCTCCTCCTTCCCCAGGTGCCTGTTGAACATGGGTGGGATCTTGATGCTTTTCTTTCACATACATGCGGTAAAGCGGGACTATCGGCCGATTCATGGAGAAAGCCCGATGTATTAATCGAAAAATTTTCAGCTCAGGTTTTTTCCGAGAATGAATTAAATTGATAAGGCTTTCCAGCTGATCTGCTAGGGATTTTAATAAATCCGTTTAACGGTTTGTGATTGCTCAGAACCATCGGCATTCAGTCTCAGCCGGTTTAGAATTAGATAAGTAGTAGTGAATAAATATAAAAACAGGTTGTTGATTTATAATGAAATTTAAAAAAAATGTAGTAGTAATGCTGATTTTACTGATGTTTTTCGCTTTATCCTGCAAAGAGAAAAAAGCATTTGTCGATCCGGCCTATGTTTTTATGAAATGGTCCAGTGCTGTAAAAAATCTTAACTACAAAGAGTATGCTGAATGCGAAGCATTCCCGAAAGATGAAATTGTATTCCGCGAGCTTTATACAGATTTTTACTATTCCGATCTCATAATACGTGAATTGGGGAAACTGAATGAGAATGATACCGGAAGTGATATAGATGGTTTTAAATATAATATCAGAAAAGTATACTTCGAGTGCCGGAGAGTTGAACGGAAAACCGGCAGAGCTGTGCAGGAGATGAAGGGTGATATAGAGTTTATAAATTATATAAACGGTCCTAAATTGAATAAAGGGTGGCTCATGTATAATAGAACAATAATAAGTACGGGGATGAGTATTAAGAAATGAAATTTTTTGAATTGTTTGTCGGATTCCGCTATCTGAAATCGAAGAAGGCTCAGGGGTTTATCTCATTCAATACTCTTCTTTCGGTTCTGATAGTCTTTATAGGTGTTTTTATTCTTATCCTGGTTCTTTCTGTTATGAACGGTTTCCAGGGTCAGATAAAGAATAAAATACTCGATGTAGATTCACACATTGTTGTAACAACTCTTGCAGGTGAAATTGATGGAGCTGCCATTAAAAATTATCGTGATATCACTGAAAAAATAAAGAAGATAGACAACATAGTATCTGCAAATGCCTACATACAGGGGCAGGGATTATTCAGATTTAAAAGAAATATAGGACCGATTATGATCCGGGGGATGGGATCGAAAGACAATATACCCCTTGATATTACAAAATTTATAACCTCAAACAAAAAAGCATTCTGTAACGAGAAGGGTATTTATATCGGCGAAGAGATGGCAACGAATTACGGTATTAAAGCCGGCCATCAGATTGAGCTGATTGTTCCTCAGGGGAGACTTACTGCTTTTACCGGTATTACGCCCGGTATAGGAAGATATAAGGTCCTCGGTTTTTTCAAAACCGGATATTACGATTTTGATACTAAACTGATCATGATGTCGCTGGCTGACAGTCAGGCGCTTTTTTCACTCGGGGATGTCGCTTATGCGGTTGGAGTAAAAATAGATGACATTTATAAAATGGATAAAATGTCATCTCTGATCCAGTCCGCAATCGGTTTTGAATATGTTACAATGACAGCGGAACAGAGAAATCATAATCTTTTCTACGCGCTTAAACTGGAAAAACTGATAATGACAGTTATACTTTTTCTGGTTATTGTTGCGTCAGGTTTTACTATTATGGGGACAATAGTAATGGTTGTAATGGAAAAAAGGCGGGCAATCGGGATTCTAAAGTCCATGGGTGCAAAACCGTCGTCTATTATGATAATTTTTGTTCTTGAGGGATTCCTTATCGGAGTTATAGGGACTTTTCTTGGTGTAGTTCTGGGACTTGCTGCTTCTCTGAATCTTGAAGCAATTATTATCTGGATTGAAGATGCAATAAATGCTGTTATGGCTTATGCGTATCAGGTATTTGATCTTGGAGTTTTTTATAGAATAAATATAGTACCTACTAACGTTTATTATATAGATTCTATCCCCACGGAGATCAGTCCTGAGTTTGTTGTCTTTATAGCTGCATCAGCGATATTTCTCTCAACATTTGCCGCGATTTTCCCGGCGTGGCAGGCTTCCAGGCAGAAACCTGTTGAAACTATCAGGTATGAGTAGGTTAATTAATGAATTCAGATAATATAATAATTGATGTAAAAGGTCTTGAGAAATCCTACGGATACGGTAGAAACAGCATAAAAGTTCTGCGCGGGATTGATCTTGAAATATCTAAAGGGGACGCTGTTTCAATCACAGGTCCCAGCGGCACCGGTAAATCAACTCTTCTCAATATGATAGGCTGTCTTGATAACTTTGATAAAGGGAGTCTGAAACTTGCAGGAAAGGATGTCTCTTCTTTCACGGTTGATGAGCTTTCGTCGTTCAGAAACAGACATGTGGGATTCATATTTCAGCTTCATAATCTTTTGCCTGAATTTACAGCTCTTGAAAATGTAATGATTCCGCTTCTGATAAGGAGAACTCCTTCAAAAACAGCCCGTGAAATGTCCATGGAGCTTCTGAAAAAATTTAATATGGAAGACCGTGCAGGACACAAGCCGGGAGAGATGTCCGGAGGTGAGTGTCAGCGTGTTGCTGTGGCACGTGCAATCGTCGGTGAACCTGATTTAATCCTTGCAGATGAACCGACTGGAAGTCTTGATTCGAAAAATTCTATGATACTGCTTGAAATCCTGCTGGAGCTCTGCAGAGCAAAAGGGAGTACTGTAGTTATCGTAACTCATGATATGAAAATAGCCGGTATGACTCAGCGTGTAATACCGATGCTTGACGGACTCATTGTTAATTCAGAAGATTTATAAAGTTTTGTTAATGGGGTGCTATGCCAGATTTAATAAAGACAGTTACCGATAAAACACAGTTCCAGTTTCTGCTGGATAATTTTTTCAAATCTGCTCCGGTGTTTATAAAAACAAGCAGCGGCAGCATAAATCTTCAGTATGTAGGTTATTCTGATGGCAATGTTGCCTTCAGAATCCCTCTTGTGAAGTCGTCTCCGGAAAGTGTTGTAGTCTTCACTCGTCATAAAACTAATACAATCTATCTGAGTATGAAATATATAGAGCGCAGCGAAGATACTTTTATCTACATACCGGTAAAATTCCAGATAATTTCCGAGTCAAGAAAGGAGGACCGTAAGCTCGTCGGCATTGAAGGGGGAAAGAGTATAATGTATCTGAATAATTTTATTACAGATTACATTATAGAACGGGGCCTTGCGACTGCTGATAAAAAAATTGATAAAGTGAAAGAGTTCGCAGAATTTGAGCTTAAAAAGAAATTTGATCTTGTAAAAATAGTTTTTATAAATGAAAGTAAAACGGATAACAGACTTAAACATATTGTAAGCACTTCAAAATCGATATATATGCCCAATCTTAATGTGGACCCGGAACCAGCCATGGTGGAAGACCATAATTTTTATATTAACCATATTTATAAATCGGATATTTCACTTTCATCAAGAAATAAGTATGTTTCAGAAATTACAGTCCCTATAATGTACAACGAAGTTATAATTTACGGATATCTACAGGTCAACAGCTCTCAACCCGTTACGGATGGGATGTACGCAGTTGTAAGACGTATGAGTATTGCTTTGAATCAGCTTATGGTGAAACACCAGCTGTTTTTCCCGCTGGAAGACAGATTCCTTGTAGCCGATATTTCACATAATGGGATGAGTTTTGTCTTTAAGGAGAAAAAATATCTCAGGTATTTCGAAGAGGGGACTAAAGTCAATTTTGATATACTTCTGCCGACTCAGAAAAAAGCATTAGTCGGGGCTATAATCAGAAATATTACTTTCCTTGAGAATCGAATAATAAAAACCGGTTGTGAAATCTTCAAGATGGATGAAACAAGTAAAGCAAATTATGATGAATTTATAACAATGTCTCAGTGAGTCGGCGCTGTATGGGCGCTGTAGGGGCGAATGATTATTCGCCCCTACAGCGCCATACCTATATGTAGTGATCTACAGTAGCAATCAAATCCTTCAGTCTCGGTTTTACAAATTCTAATCCCTCATTAATATCATCAAAAAAGTGAAATAAATTAAGATCTTCGGGAGATATCATCCCTATATCTACAAGTTTCTGGAAATTGATAAGATCTTTCCAGTAGGCACTATCATATAAAAGAACTGGAATCTGTTTCACCATTTTTTTTGTCTGGATGAGTGTTAAGGATTCGAACAGTTCGTCAAATGTTCCAAACCCGCCTGGAAAAACAATAATTGCCTTTGCATGATAAAGCAGCCATAGTTTTCTCATAAAAAAATAGTGAAATTCCAAATTAAGTTCATCTGAAATATATGGATTCGGATGCTGTTCAAAGGGGAGTGATATATTTAAACCCAGTGTTTTAACCCCTGCATCATAAGCTCCCCGGTTAGCTGCTTCCATAATTCCCGGGCCTCCACCTGTGCAGATGTAGAAGGTGTCACCTGTCTCTTTTTTAAGTTCTTCGCTGTATTTGGCGAGTTCAAATGAGAATTTTCTTGCTATGTTGTAATACTCCGCAGTTCCGAACTCGTTGTTGTCGGGACTGATTCTTGCCGAACCGAAGAATACTACAGTATGGTTAATGTCATTTTTTTTTAATTTTGCTTCCGGCTGAATGTATTCGCTTAGAATTCTTAATGTGCGTCCATCTCTTGAATTGATGAAGTCCTGATCTTTATATGCTTTTAGAGGTTTGTCCATGCTTGAAATACCGCCTTTTCCGTTTTATATTAAATATAGTTCCGTCCGTTGAATCGGTTACATTAGATGCAATTATTGTCTTTTTATCTATGTATTCGATAGAGACAGAATCCATAAAACTTAATATAATTTTAAGACCGGCGCCGATTCCCCGCAACGGAATTATTTCACCATTTACTTTTATCGATAGTTTCGATTTTTCAGAATCAGTGGCGTAACTTATAATCTGGTCATGATAATTTCTGGAGTGAATATCCGGGGTTGTGCTTAATATCTTTATAAAATCAAGCCCTGTCCCATGGTCAATAATAGTTGCATCAAATTCTTCTTCTGATACTGTATATCTTATTGTAATATTCCGTTTTTCCGGCGCATGACATGATTTATCATTACAATTCATCGTAACCTGAACTGCATTAGTTATAGATTCATCCATGGAGAGAATTATTTCATCAATCTCCTCCTGAGGATATTCCATTTTAATCAAATCTATCATTAACCTGTCAATAACTTCGGGTACTATCGAAGTATTTGCGGTAAAACTGTCCAGAAAACCTATTTCTTTATTTTTTATCATACCGTTTCTTTATACTAAGTTATTTCATGAAGATGTAAAATTAGCCCAAAAAAATCAATTCATTAATTATTTTTTAAAGGTAACAATGTAGTTTTTATAATAATGCACATTCTGTAACTGTTCAAAAGCCGGCAACATTCTATCTCCACCGTGCATCAGGTGTGATGTGCGCAATTTTTACTGTCATTTATAAGTAGATACGACATTTCCACTTGAAAGAATTACTATTAATTACAGTTTTGCTGAAAAATAGTAATTAATATGAAGCCTCGTCGGGCTTTTATTTGTTTAAAAGATTTATTTTAAAAAACAGTTCCCAGATTCAGTTATTATACGATTGTTGGCATTATATATTGATTAAAAAATAAACAGGAGTACCATCTATCAGATTATGAGCTGCGGTATTTATATACATATCCCATTCTGCAGAAATAAATGTGATTACTGCAGCTTTTATTCAATCCCGATACAGAATAGTGATATCGTGGAATTATATGTGTATAAACTCCTTCAAGAGATTGATTACATTTCCGGAATTCATGGAAGGGTAGATGCCGACACAATATATTTCGGCGGAGGAACACCTTCTATTCTCAATCCCGGCCAGATTGCGATGATTCTGGAGAGGATTTATCGCCGATTTACAATAGGCTCTGACCCCGAGATTACAATTGAGATGAATCCCGATGATCTGCTCCCTGAAAAGCTCCACGGGTTTACAAGTGCCGGTGTGAATAGAATTACTCTAGGTGTACAATCATTAAATACCGGAATGAGAACTGCTATCGGCAGGAGGGGGAAATATGTATCAAAAGAAGAGCTTGATCTGTTTTTCTCTAATGGCGGTTATACAAGATGTATCGATATTATGGCAGGACTCCCCGAACAGAATGAATCACAGCTCGTTGACGATCTTGTAACTCTTACATCGTACAAACCTGAACATATTTCTCTATATCTCCTGTCGGTGGATGATGATACTCCACTTGGCGCACGCTTTCACCCGGACGAAGCCTTTGATAATCTTCAGGCGGATTTGTGGGGAAAAGCAATGGATTTTCTGTCAGAGAGAGGATATATACATTATGAAATTTCAAATTATGCTCTACCGGGATTCGAGTCCAGGCATAATTCAAAATACTGGGACTTTACTCCGTTTTTCGGATTAGGTTCCGGCGCTCATTCATTTGCTCAAGGAAAAAGGTATTCGAACAGGCTGCAGGTTGCCGATTATATCAAAAGCAGCGAATTTTTATATGAGTATGATGCTCTGACCCCGAACAGCACAATAGTCGAATTTTTTATGACTACACTCAGGAGGATGAAAGGCTTCAGCATCGAAGAATTTCATCTTATTACGGGTGTTCCCTTTCCCGAAAGTGTTGTTTCTAATCTGAATTCTCTTATTCAGGAAGGAATGATTGAAATAACAAATGGGAGATATCATCTGTCAAGAAAAGGGCTATATTACACCGACTCGATTATTTACAGACTTACCGAGCAGTTCCTCTAATACACTGTCATAGTATCCCGTATTTTTCTTCATCAACACAATATAAAAATCTAATTGTTTAAAAACCGGAGGAATTTTATCTCCGTCGTGACGTAGGCGCGGCTCAGAGAATTTTCAGCATCAGTTTGTGAGTTCTTACATAAAAACTTCTTATTGATTCGGGACATATTACCGATACATAAATGAATATTCATCCTTTGATCATGGAGGGTCAAATGCATCAGGCCGTTTTAAAACTGGAAAATATCATGAAACTTGAGAGAGAGATCTATCAGGAGATATTTCATATAGAAGAAGACAAAAGTGAAGCAATAATGAAAAAATCCGGGAAAGCTATTGAGGAACTATCTGTCTCTCAGGAGAAACTTCTAGGTAAAATTGAATCACTTGAGAAAGAAAGAATTAAGCTTATGGACAGCTATAAAAAGACGCAGAAGCTGCACCTCACTCATGGAGATGTTACTCTTCAGGATATAATTGATTCATCTGACAGTAAAACTGCTTTTCCTCTCAAAGAGGCAGGGATAGAGCTTAAAAAAATACTGCTTAAAGTAAAAAATATTCAGGATCTTAACTCCAGGCTTATAAAAGATAATATGGAGTTTTATGATATTCTGATTTCAGGCTTAAAAAACAGTTCAACGCTCCGATCCGGTTACGGAAGAGACGGGAAGGAACAGGGACGTGTTTTTAATCCGGTGCTGTTTAATATTAAGGCGTAAAGGGGAAAATTATGAATTCTACATTCATGGGACTTGAGATCGGGAAAAGGGGCCTTCAGTCGCATCAGCAGGCGCTTCATGTAACAGGTCATAATATATCTAATGCTGAAAATAAAGACTATTCACGGCAGAAGGTTGTAATCACTTCAGCTGATCCGATTTATGCTCCATCTCTGAACAGAGGTGAACAGGCTGGACAACTTGGTCAGGGGAGCACAGTCGCTTCAGTAGAGAGAATCAGGGATTCCTTCATCGATGACAGAATGGTGGCTGAAAAGAATACCATGGGTTACTGGAAGTCTAAAAATGATTTTATATATCAGATAGAAACCATATATAATGAACCTTCCGATCAGTCGATCCGGAGCAGAATGGATGCAATGTGGGCTTCATGGCAGGAGCTTTCAAAGTATCCCGAGGAACGATCCACAAGAGAGGTTGTGAAGGAGAAGGGGGTTCACCTGGCCGGTGAAATCAATGGAGTATTCAGGCAGCTCTATGATTTAAGAGAGAACGCCAATATGCAGGTTGAACACCGTGTAAACCAGATCAACATGTATGCATCAGATATCCGCGATCTTAACGAGCGTATACAGAAGTCGGAAGCACTCGGCGATAATCCGAACGATCTTCGTGACCGCAGAGATGCGCTGATAGAAAAATTATCCAATGTAATAAATGTATCAGTGGGAAGAAGCGATAAAGATGAAGTAATAGTTTATGTTGATGGTGAAAATCTTGTGCAGGGCCCAATCCTCCGGCCTCTGAAAGTCGTAAAAAACCCTGAAAATAACGGGATGTTTGATGTTGTCTGGAAATCTTCTGAAACTCCAGTGTCCGTAAAAGGTGGAGAGCTTGCAGGTCTTCTCGAAGTTCGAGACGTTATCATGAGACAGAACCTTAATGATGTAAATGCACTGGCTGTAAATATAACCGACCTGACAAATGAAGTTCACCGTGATGGTTTTGGCCGAAGAGGTGAAACCAATACTGATTTCTTCTCTCATCTGAACATCAGTGATGACAGTGAGGGAAATTTTGATTATAACAATGATGGTGTAAATGATACAACTGCTATCTTTAAAGTTGCAGGAAATAATAAAGTGGATGCATCCGCGGCTATCGGAATCAGCGGAACTCTTACGTTTGCAAGAAATGACGAATTGAACTCGATTGCGGAGATCGATTACAGTGAGTCAGATACGGTAAACTCTGTGATGAAGAAAATTAATGACGCAAAACTCGGTGTAGTGGCTTATACCGATCATAACGGAAGCTTTGCTGTAAAAGCGACAATTGCCAAAGATACAGATAAAAAGAATTTCATGCTCCGTCACATGGAGGACTCGGGTCAGTTTCTTGTAGGGCTTACGGGTATTCTTAAACAGAGCGGACAGCAGGGATCGTTCGATTACCGGAGAGTAAATGATGTTGTGAAATTTCTCCCGCAGAAAGAGCATATAACAATTACACCTAAGTTCAATCCTGCGGCAAGCATGGCCGTTTCACACGAAATAGTTGAAGATGTTGATAAGATTGCAGCTGCGAAGGGTAATGATATAGGCGGAACCGGTGATTTTAACAGCACTAACGGTATAGGCGATGGTACAAATGCTCTCTCGATTGCATCACTGAGGCACAAGGCTGCAATGGTAGACAGTAAAACTACATTCAGCGAATTTTATACAGCTCTTATCGCAAGAATCGGATCTCAGGGTGAAGAGACTAAAGACCGGATTGAGAATCAGACAACACTTCTTAAAAATCTGGAAAATATGCGACAGTCTGTTTCGGGAATAAATCTTGATGAAGAGATGGCGAATATGGTGGCGTTTCAGCACGGTTATAACGCCTCAGCGAGAGTAATTTCGACAATGGATAAAATGCTCGAAACAGTAATCAGACTCGGAGCAGGAGCGTAACATATGAGCAGAATAACTAATTCTATGATTAACAATACGATGACCTTTAATCTTCAGAGGCATCAGACCGAGATGGATAAAATACAGAATCAGCTGGCAACGGGAAAAAAAGTTCAGACACCCCGGGACAATCCCATTGCAGCTACAAATCAGATGATGTATCGGACGAGGTTGTCCGAGATCGATCAGTATATCTCAAATATAAATGAAACACAGTCTAAATTGAACGAAGTGGATACGGCACTCCAGTCCACTCTCCGGATATTTCAGAGAATCAGAGAGCTTTCAGTTCAGGGTGCAAACGGTATATACTCGAACTTCGAAAGAAAAGAGGCAGCCGCTGCTGAGATCAATCAGCTCCTTGAGGAGGTCGTGAGTCTTGCTAATACCCGTGGCGCTACGGGAAAAGCAATTTTCGGAGGATTTAAAACCGGTACCGAAGATCAGCCTAATCCGTTTGTTCCGATATATATGACTCTTACAGCCGGAAGGCAGGGTGATGCGATGATCGGTGTTGAATATCGCGGAAATACCGGCGGGCAGATGAGAGAGGTCGGTAAAGGCGACATGATGGAGGTCAATATTCCCGGAAATGAAGTATTCTGGGCTACGGATCAGATGTTGACTTCAGGTCAGGACGCTACAAATTATACAGCAGCTTCAAATCAGGTTATGAAAATTGACGGTAAAGAGATCGCTGTTTCCGCAGGCGATAACATTGACATCATAATTGATAAGATTAACAATGCAGGATTGAGTGTATCTGCAGCAAAGGGTGGAGTTAATAATCTAATACTGTCAACAACAACTCCTCATCAGATCTGGCTTGAAGATAAAGGGAGCGGAACAGTGCTTCAGGATCTGGGAATAGTAAACAAAAATTATCCCCAGCCTCCGAATAATATAGATTCAACAGTTACAATCGGCGGGATGTCGATTTTTGAAATGATAATTCAGGTCCGGGATGATCTTGTTCGAGGTGATCAGGAGCTTGTAGGGGGCCGGGATCTGGGATTGATAGATATGGCGCTTGATAATGTTTTAAGACATCTTGCTTCTACCGGAGCCAAGCAGAACAGAGCTGAGGAGCTTGCAAAAAAAGCTGAATATGAAAAAGGTAATGTTACCGAAATCCTCGCTAAAAATGAAGGTGTAGACTATCCCGAGACTATAATGAATTTTAAGTGGCTTGAGAGCATTCATGAATATGCATTGTCGGTGGGAGCCAAGACTATTAAAACTACTTTGATGGATTTCCTGAGATAGTATAGAGTATTTTTTGAAACAGATTGTTTAAATTTTCCGCCGTTTATTTATGATGCGGAAAAATATTTATCATGTGACACCGCTTCAAAGTAATTTAAAAATATGAGAGAGGTTCGTACTTGAGTATAAAAGTTAACACTAAACCCTTTGGAGAGATTGAGATAGATGAACTTCAGATTATCGATTTTCCCGAAGGAATTCTTGGATTTGATTTTATTAAAAAATTTATAATACTCGATGCTGAAGATGATGGTTCTCCTTTCAAGTGGATGCAGGCATTCGACGAAAAAGATCTTGCTTTCGTAATAATAAGACCTCTCGATTTTATGGATGAGTATGAGCTTGTTATTCCCCAGAACGATCTTGAAACTCTTAAATCAAATAATATTGATGAATTGCTCACATTTGCAATAGTAACTATTCCTGATAATCCAAGGAATATGACCGCCAATCTGCAGGGGCCGGTCATTATTAATCCGGTTAAACGGATCGGCAAACAGGCTATTTCAATGAGTGACCGCTACACTGTTCGTCATAACATTCTGGACGAAATGAAAAAACAAACTAAGGCGGGGGGATGAGATCATGCTTGTTCTTGCCAGACGATTAAATGAAAGTATAATGATCGGCGATGATATAGAAATTGTTGTTATAGATATCAAAGGGGATCAGGTTAAACTCGGAATAAAAGCTCCGAGAAAAGTGACTGTTCACAGAAAAGAGATCTACCAGGAGATCAAACAGGAAAATATAGCTGCTATCAGTTCTGATTTCGATCCCAATACTCTTAGAGATCTGTCAGATCTATTCAAAAAAGATAAAAAATAATGCAAAGCTCCAGCATGTTATTAATTCTTTCATCTGCATTTATTATGCTGTTTGCAGTAAGAGAGTATGTCGCGTTTAAAAGCTATCTGCCGCTTAAATATTTTTTTACGCCGCTGCTTACTCTCATGCTTGTAGTGATGATGATTCTTTCAATTACAGTGCATGGAACGGACCGATACAGAGTGATGATAATACTCTCGCTGCTGATGGCTCTTGTCGCGGATACTCTGCTTATGATAGAAGAGATAAATTTTTTGAAAAACGGTATGATATTTTTTATACTTGGTCATGTTTTCTACGTTGGTGCTTTCAGTATAGATCTTTCATTCAAACCATGGAACCTGATCGTTGTAACTATTATTGGAGCACTAAGTTTTATTTATATCAGAGTTTTAAAAAAAACTGCCGGTAAAATGTTTATACCTGTTCTGGTTTATGTATTAATCCTCGATCTTATGGTTTACTTCGCAATAACAGGACTGAATAGCGGGATTCATTTTTCGGGATTTCTTGCGGCAGTTGGTGCGGTGCTGTTCATGATTTCTGATTTTATTCTCTCAGTTAATGCCTTTGTTAAGCCGATTCGCAACAGCACTGTTTATACCTGGTTATTGTATGCACCTGCTCAATTTCTGATAGTATTATCTGCATTTCCATCTTTTTGAATCACATAAATTATTGAATAAAAAATATTTCAAATCATATAATTATTTGAAATATTTCTCCGTTTTTATTACTATGACACAATGATATGAATGTTTCGTATTCATTAGTGTTCAGTAATAAAAACTTGACATTGATTTCGCGGGTTTTTATGGTGTCGAAACTTTTAATAAGATAAATTTTATATAAAGTCCCTCCATAATTATTATTGAATCTGAAATAATTCATTAAAACATTTTAGTTGAAGAACAGGTTTTTAGCGGGTATCAAAAAGTAATAAGCAAATCAGTATTCAAATATTTATATTAAAGGAGAGTAAAGATGAATAAAAAGCAAATGAAGTCAATGGACGGTAACGTAGCGGCAGCCCATGTGGCTTATGCTTTTACTGAAGTTGCAGCAATTTATCCTATCACGCCATCCACAACAATGGCTGAGCAGGTCGATGAATGGGCAGCTCATGAGAAGAGAAATATTTTCGGTAATATAGTAAGAGTCGCAGAGATGCAGTCAGAGGCAGGAGCTGCAGGAGCGCTTCATGGTTCTCTTCAGAGCGGTGCATTAAGTACAACATTTACCGCATCTCAGGGTCTTCTTCTGATGATACCGAACATGTACAAAATGTCAGGCGAGCTTCTTCCTGCGGTTTTTCATGTTACAGCAAGAACACTGGCCTCTCATTCACTTTCAATATTCGGAGATCACTCTGATATTTATTCTGTAAGACAGACCGGTTTTGCTATGCTTGCTTCAGGGAGCGTCCAGCAGGTTATGGATCTTGCAGGTATCGCGCATCTTGCAGCAATTAAAAGCAGAGTTCCTTTTCTTCACTTTTTCGATGGATTCAGAACTTCACACGAAATCCAGAAAATCGAAGTTATGGAATATGAGGATCTTGCTAAACTTGTAGATTACGACGCAATCGATAAATTTAGAAAAAATGCGCTTAATCCTGAAACACCATGTACAAGGGGTACAGCTCAGAATCCTGATGTATTCTTTCAGGCGCGTGAAGCATCAAATAAATACTATGAGTCACTTGATGATGTTGTTGAAGGTTACATGCAGGAGATAACAAAAATCACAGGAAGAGAATACCATCCTTTTACTTATTATGGTTCACCTGATGCTGAAAACATAATAGTTGCAATGGGTTCAGTTACAGAAACAATTATAGAAGTTATTGATTATCTTGCAGCGAAGGGTGAAAAAGTCGGTCTTATTACATGTCATCTTTACAGACCATTCTCTGAAAAATATTTTATGAAAGTACTCCCTAAGAATGTTAAGAGAGTTGCTGTCCTTGATAAAACAAAAGAGCCGGGCGCAAACGGTGAGCCTCTATATCTTGATGTAAGAGATCTGTTCTATGGAAAAGCAAACGCTCCGGTAATCGTTGGCGGAAGATTCGGACTAAGTTCAAAGGATACAACTCCTGCGCAGATGATTGCGGTTTATGAAAACCTCAAGCTCCCTGAGCCTAAAAACGGTTTTACAGTTGGAATCGTTGACGATGTTACTTTCAAATCTCTCCCTGTTGGTGAAGATGTAAGTGTTGTTCCTACAGGTACTATTGAAGCTAAATTCTATGGACTCGGTTCAGATGGAACTGTTGGTGCTAATAAGAACTCTATCAAAATTATCGGTGATACAACTGAGCTTTATTCCCAGGCTTATTTTGCTTACGATTCAAAGAAATCAGGCGGAATTACTGTATCTCACCTGAGATTCGGTTCAAAAGAGATCAGGTCAACATATCTCATATCTCAGCCTGACTTTGTAGCCTGTCACGTGCCGTCATACATTTTCAAATATAATGTACTCAGAGGGCTAAAGAAAGGCGGAACATTCCTTCTTAACAGCGCATGGAGTCCTGAAGAGACATTAGAGAAACTTCCTGAAAAATATAAGTATTATCTCGCTAAAAATGATATCAAGTTTTATATAATGAATGCGACACAAATTGCAGATGAGCTTGGTCTTGGAACAAGAACAAACACAATCATGCAGTCGGCATTTTTTAAATTATCAAATGTAATACCTTACGACAAAGCTATCGGTGAGATGAAAGCTGCAATAAAGAAATCCTACGGCAAGAAAGGGGATGACGTCGTAAATATGAATAATGCTGCGATAGACAAGGGTGCTGAAGCTATCGTCAAGATTGAGATTCCTCAAGAGTGGAAAAATATTACTCTATCTGCTGATGCTAAGTCAGGGAATCTTCCTGAGTTTATTACAAAAGTCGCAGAACCTGTAAACAGACTTGAAGGAGATCTTCTTCCTGTAAGTGCATTTGTAGACAGAGCTGATGGAACAATGCCTTCAGCAACAGCGCAGTATGAAAAAAGAGGAATTGCAGTGCATGTTCCTAAGTGGGTACCAAACAACTGTATCCAGTGTAATCAGTGTGCATACGTTTGTCCTCATGCAGTTATCAGACCATTCCTTCTTAATGATAAGGAAGCTTCATCAGTACCTGCCGGCACAACTCTTGTTGATGCGAAAGGAAAAGGGCTTGAGGGGCTTAAATTCAGAATCCAGATCAGTCCTCTCGATTGTACCGGCTGTGGAAACTGTGCTCAGGTCTGTCCTGCAAAAGAGAAAGCGCTTGTTATGGAGTCTCTTGAGTCTCAGCTTTCAGAATCTGTTCAGTGGGAATACATGACAGAGAAAGTTGGATATAAAGATACTTTAATGCCTAAAAACACAGTAAAAGGAAGTCAGTTCTCCAGACCGTTATTCGAATTCTCGGGTGCATGTGCCGGTTGCGGCGAGACTCCTTACATCAAACTTATCACACAGCTCTATGGCGATAGAATGATGGTTGCAAATGCTACAGGATGTTCTTCTATTTACGGAGGATCTTTCCCTGCTTCACCATATTGTAAAAATTCTAAAGGAGAAGGTCCATCATGGGCGAATTCACTTTTCGAAGATAATGCCGAGTATGGATATGGAATGAATCTTGGTGTTGAGCATCAGAGAACAAGAATCGCTGAGCTGGCAGAAACATATATTAAAGATGGATCATCAGCTGAGCTGAAAACCCTTCTTAAAGAGTGGATTGATAACAAAGGTAATTCAGAAAAAACAAAAGAACTAAGAGATAAAATAGTACCTCTTCTTGAAAAAGATAAAGCTGCTTCTGCAGTGGAGATTCTAAAACTGAAACAGTATCTGATCAAGAAGTCTATATGGATTTTCGGCGGAGACGGCTGGGCGTATGATATCGGATACGGCGGTCTTGATCATGTAGCTGCTTCAGGTGAGGATGTTAACATTCTTGTAATGGATACAGAAGTATATTCCAATACAGGCGGCCAGTCATCTAAGGCAACTCCTACTGCTGCTGTCGCTAAATTTGCAGCTTCAGGAAAGAAGATAAGAAAGAAAGATCTTGGAATGATGCTTATGTCTTACGGTTATGTGTATGTAGCTCAGGTTTCAATGGGAGCAAATCATGCTCAGTATCTCAAGGCAGTTCAGGAAGCAGAGGCGTATCCGGGTCCATCTGTTATAATTGCATATTCACCATGTATTAACCATGGATTACGTGCAGGTATGGGTAAATCACAGCTCGAAGCTAAAATGGCTGTAGAGTGCGGTTACTGGAGTCTTTACAGATACAATCCTATGCTTGAAGCAGAAGGTAAAAATCCGTTTATTCTTGAGTCAAAAGAACCGGATTTCGGAAAATTCCAGGATTTTCTTGCTGGTGAAGTAAGATATACTTCTCTCAAAAAAGAATTCCCTGATACTGCCGGTGAACTCTTCGCTGCTGCAGAAGATAATGCTAAATGGAGATTCAATAGATACGTTAAGCTTTCAGAGAGCAACTAAACAGCATAAACAGGAAAGGGCTATCATTCTGATAGCCCTTTCATTTATTGCTGGTTTAATGATTTTCACGGTTTATAAATACCCGTAGATGCCGTGTAGCCAAAGTTTTAGAACCTGGAACCAGGTGGGTTCCCGCATATGATATCAGATCTTCTCTTCGAGAGAGCTTGACCCTTAATCACAAATATTGGAATCCCGAAATTTTAGTAGGTTCAAAACATTGTATGACTAATCACGGGCATCACAGGCATAATGAATAAAAAATACAGGGCATATTTAGGCAACAATTTTTTAATTATTGACAATATTTAAAATGATAAGAAAATTTAATGCCACTGGACGATATAACTGATACAGAAAAAAGGAAATAACAATGTTAAAAAACTATTTTATTGATTTTAATAAAAAAATAATAAAAAAAGCTGCGGCTGCCAAAACTGCAGCTTCTAAAGGCGCTGGAAAAAAAGGCGCAGTAACACTCGATGTAGCTGCTTTTATAGAAAAACTTGATGGCATAATTCCCGCCCAACTGCGTGTGAAGCCGTTAAAACCTGTCGATAGTTCCGGATTTTCTCCTGATGGGGCGGATATGGTGGTATATCGTGAATACTGCAGAGATATTGATAAGATAATGAATGGATATGTTCCTTATGAGCTGATTCACGGAGCATTTTTTGTAGTAAATGACCTCACTAAAAGTTCTCTTGCGGATGTTTTTGGAAGAGTATCCACTGTAAAAAAAATTAATCATTTTACTGAAGAAGCCGGTAGTTTTTCGATACCTTCATTTGTATTAGCAAACAGTAATTCTGATTACACGCTTCAGGAGATAAAAAATGACGTTATGAACTATTATATGTCTAAAAATGTATCTTCTGATTCTGAATTTGAAATAATGATGGTACATAATGCCGGATTGCTTATTAAAGACTGGCATAAAGGAGATCACAGGTTTATTGGTCTCGAAACAGGCGAAGATACAATGATGTGGTTTTTTATACTGATGAATGAGTATCTCGATGTGGAAAGAGAAGATGTATTCGATATAAGAAAGTATGTTAGAACTGAAAAAACCTATAATGAGTTTTAGTAATTGCTCATAAACCGGCAGCTTTCTATCTTTGCCACGTCAAAGGCGCGGTGGAGAGCATTTAACCACCAGTTTATGATCAGGTGCGAATTATTACTTGAAGCTGTTTATCATTTATCCTTATTAATTCAGTAATTATTCCTAAATATTATTTATTGTGTAAAAAACAAAAATTATTTATTCCCGCCGCCTCCGGCAGCGGGAATAATAGAGTTTTTTTTAACTTTAGAAAAGTTTAGTAATAAATACTGATTTAATTGGAATTTTTTTTAGATATCAATTTTAATTTGTATGTTATTTTAATTATTCTTGACATTAGTTATTTAATATACTAAATTAAAAAAAAATGTTGAGGGGATAATAGTGTTACATATAAAGAAAAGTACTTATAAATTATTATTACTGTTAATCGCCGGATTCATATTAATGCTTAAACCTGAATCCTTTAGTGCTGCAGCTGCTAATAAGGATGTAATTCTGGTTCTTGATACATCTCTAAGTATGGTGGGGTATCAGGGGAAAAACATTTTTGAATCAGTTAAAGGGAGTGTCGATTCATATCTGAACACTCTTCAGGATGGGGACAGAGTAACTTTCATCACTTTCGATGAAGATGTAAAAGTATATCCTCAGGTTTTGATTGATGATCAGAATGACAGGGATATAGTAAAGAAGTATATATCTATTACTGAAGCAAAAGGGCAGTGGACCCACACGCTGAAAATGTTGAAAACTGTTTTTGCTCTTGCTGATCAGCTGACTAAAGAATCTGCACAAAATACGACTGATTTAAAGAGAAATGTTGTTATTGTTATTATGAGTGATGGTCTTGATGATCCTCCTCCGGCAAATTCAAAAGAGAAGTTTGATCTGAAAAAAGTTGCTGCTCAATACAGCGGAAATGACTGGTGGATCTATCTGGTAAATCTCGATGAACTTCAGAAGTCAAAGGAGATATCTGCCGCTCAGCAGAATTTACTTAACGAGCTGGGGAAAGTCAGCGGAAACACAAGTATACTTGATGGAAGTAATCCTGATAAAGCAATAAATGATGAACTTAAGAATGATATCGATCGTAAAGAAAGGGAGCAGTTCTATAGATTGCTTGCTGTAGTTTCAGGTTTGCTTATTCTGATACTGCTTATTATTTTTATAGTCCTGAAAATAAGATCGGTAAAAATCACTGGACATCTGGAGTACTGGAATCATGAATTATTAAAGCCCGAAGTTCATAATCTTTCTTTGACCGCTTTTGGCAAAAAAGAGATTGTTCTTGGACGTGGGCCATCGTGTACTGCTAAGATTAGAGAGTATGAGTCCCGATATCCCTTTATACTTAAGGCTGTGAGAAAGAGCGGTCAGGTTGTTCTGAAAATTGATCATGAAGAGGGTCTTGGGTTGGGATTTAAAAATAAAGAGTCAGACGGCTATTTATTAAATGGAGATATTTTCAGTGCTTCAAATATCAGTTTCAGATATATCGCGGAATAATTGATTGATTTTTATCAATAATGACGATATTATTTATATAATATATTTCGGATAATAATGAGTAACTTTTATTCATTATTATTAGAAATAAATCTTGACACAAGACATATTACTGATATCTTTATCTTTAATTATAAAAAGTTAAATAATGTAAAGATTCATTATGATACTTTTTTACAGATACAGGAAGTATGATAGTAAATACCGTTTTGTTATATATTTAAGGAGGGTTAATAATGCCATTAAATCAATTTCCAAAAAGTCCAAATAAGGTGCATCCAACTACCCCGAGTGCTGTTGGTTCAAGAGAATCAATTGCTCAGGAGGGAAGGGATAAGATTGAAGAAGGAAAAGTCATACTTGATGAAACCTTTGATAAAGTTTTAAATCATATACAGACTAAATTACCTGAAGAAGTTCTAAAAGAACTTGATGTTATGGGTGGTTTGAAAGAAAAACTTTATAACTATATCAATCAGACATATGTAAATATGTTCAACAGGTATACTGTTACTATGGAAGATGAGTTCATGAAGAAAGTTCGTGAATTTGTTGATAAAGAAGAGTCAAAAGGTCTGGCTAGATATACTCCGAAAGAGATTGTTGAGATTCTTGATAAAATCGGAGGAGCTGATAAATTCCATACCGGTGAAATTGAAAAATCAATAGTAAACATGTATGGTCACCTTCAGGGGCATATTCAGAGAGGAGTTAATGATCTGGAAACAGAGACTAACTCAATACTTCGTCAGAAAACTGATGTTGGTGCTTTCGTTCGGGGAGAAAATGCATATGCAATTCTTAAATGCGTTTTCAAAGATAACGAACTAAGACCTAAGTTTGTTGATGATGTAAAACTTTCTATCAATATCCTAGAAAGTGAATTGATAAGCCCGATGTATCATTATCAGGTTACTGTCGAATCTATTATGAAAGATACAATCCAGAAGCATATTCAGGATCTTATCGAGAAGCAGGTACAGCAGTTCAATGATGATCTCGTTGACAAAGGTAAAAATGAACTTTCTTCAAGCGAAAAAATGTTTGAAAAAGTTAAGCGTATAGAAAACTTTACAGATGATGATAAAGAAGATGAGAAGTCTAAAAGATACACAATTCTTGCAAAAAAATTCCTCGATAAAATCGAAGGTTTAAGAGCGGAAATTGATGTAGAAGAAATGGATCCTTTAAATATGAGGGAAAACATTAAATTCATCATCGACGAAGAGAATATCAGAAACAGAGGATATAACACATGTGTTAACTCTATAACTTCTATTCTTGATACAAGTAAGCTTGGATACCAGGTATGTGATAACATGAAGAATGCACGTATCTGTAGAATCAGTGAGTATGAAGAGACTGATCGTGTAATACTTCCTGATGAAAGATATACAATCAGAATGGCATACTACGATCAGAATCAGTTGAAAGAAGCTAAAAAAGAGTATGACAAGCAGGTCGCTGCGTTCACAACAGAAGTTGGAATGCTCTGGGATGTTGTTCACGCTCATTATGAGTCAAAAAAGAGATTTAGATCACTTCAGGATTTTGATGATCTAAGTGCAAGATTGATGAATAAAGAGTGGAAGAAGCAGAAGAAAGCTTACGAAGATGATCCTGATGGTGTAATGTGGAACGAAGTTGGTGAAATGTACAACGAGAATTCATTCGTTGAAAAGAATAATAGAACTTACGAAGATCGTTACAAGAACTTGAAAAACAAGATTACTTATCTCCGTGGCATTTTGAAAAAAATGCATGGTTATCAGAACCCTGTTGAAAGAGTTATTCTTGATGAAAGACTTTCATTTCTTGAAAAAAGATTTAATGAGTTTGCACATTTAGTAAATCCTCACCACATTCAGCCAGGTCTTGTTCTTGATATAGATATTACAACTATCAAGAGAAAGAGATATATTCTTAAGAGTATGGCAAACTGTCTGAATGAGTTCCTTTACAGTATTTCTAAAGGTTTTGCAGATGCTGCTTTTGCAACTTACTCAAGAAGAAGATCTACTGTTAGAGCAGATATCGATCAATCTTTCGGTGATGAAGAAATTGGAGAAGATCTCTTTGAAACTGCTTACAAGCAGGGACATGAAGCTGATATGAGTGGAATTGAGTTACCTGAAATTACAGGTTCTGTAAATCTTACTCCCGGGCAGGCTCCTAAAAAGAGAAGTTCCGGTTTAAAAGAACTATAGTCTTTAAATTATATTAAGTAAAAAAAGGGATGAATTACATCCCTTTTTTTATTTCTCAAATGTACTATTTTATCGTGTTTTAAACATTTTCTACTTGAAATATTTCATTTTATTCAATTATATTTTTATCGTGCTTAATCATAACAGGAGAGTCAATTATGGAAACAACTTATTATTCATTGGCATCTAAATCTTCTTTCAATAAGGCATTAAGACATTTTTTTGCTGTAAATGATGCAGTCGGTGAAATCGAATCAAGATCAAATTTAGCAGATTACATTAATGATTTACTGGATGATGAAGAGCTTCATCCGGATCAGGTACTTCCAATTATTGGTGCTGTTGTAAGAGATAAATTTGAATACAGTTATTATTCTTATAGTGTTACAAAAAGTGTAACAGAGTTTCAGAAGTTATTTGATGAAATGGTTAAATGGAATGCATTGGACATGATAGCAATCTATTTTAGTCCTGATGGCAAAAGATTTGTGATAAATCCTAAAAGTCTGGATAGTTGGGAAAGATGCCGGGAAATTCATAAAGACCAGCTTCTGGTAATATATTCTAAATTTTTAAAAGAAAAAAACAGTAAACTTGAAGAGGAATCAATAAAGACTTTTATAGATTTATTTTCCGGTAAAGATGTTTTTATAAATAAAAGTTTTATCGATCAAACAATTGTAAATCGTCCTGCTCCAGTACAGGCGCCACAAGCTGCTGCTAAACCCGGAGCTCCTGCTGCAGCCGCTGCTCCTGTAAAAGCAAAAAAAGTGAGTATAACCCCTAAATATGGAGTTATTGTGTCGAATGAACTATTTCATAACGGTAATGTTGAAGCCTGGAAAAAAATTCTTGAAAGCTATGAGGTCAAATATCCGGATTTAAAGGTTCATGTAATGTTTGGCGGTGAAGTTATAAATGATATAAACTCACTTTTTAAATGGGGTAAGGTTAAACATGGAGATTCGATTTACTTTCAGGTATCAGGTGAAAATATTCTGGGTGTATCCAAACTTCAGAAATATTTATATGAAGGTGCCAGCCAGCGTTATGAGCAATTTTTAAAACTTGGCGTTGGTCGTGTTCTTAATATATTCTAAATCACTTTAAAGATGGAGGACAAGATGAATAATATTATATATTTTAATAAAGAATTAAAACTGGATAATGAAAAAGTTTTATCCAAACTTGGAATCAGAGGGAGAAGAGCAGTTGAACTTGCCAGTATGGGGCTTCCAATTGTCCCGGGTTTTATTATAGATTCAGAATTAACTTTAAAATTACCTAAGATGAATATTAAAGAAGAGATTCTGAATTATATAGCACAGGTTGAAAAAGAGACTAAAAAGAAATTCGGTGATGATAAGAAACCGCTATTTTTAAAGCTGGTTTTAAGTTCTGATTTAAATATACCTTTTTTCCCTTCAATTCACAACATTGGAATGAATAGTGAAACTGTAGAAGCTTTCGGTAAATTTACCGGGCTTGATTTTGCATATGGTGAATATCTATTTTTAATGAGAAGCCTTGCATCTAAATTATATGATATTCCTGATGAGAATAGAAAAAAAATTGAAGGTGCTTTACCAAAAAAACCTACAATTGATCAGATGAAAACAGCAATTAATGCATACAAGAAAGAGTTCGATCAGAATTTCAGTGAAGATGTAATTGACCAGCTTATTATGATTATGAAAAAAGCATCTGAAACATACTGTGATTCTGATATTGATGTTGATAGTTCCTTATCTATTATGATTCAGGCTATGGTTTATGGTAATTTTGGCGAGAACTCATATGCCGGTAACTATTTCACAAGAAATATAATTACGGGTGAATCTGAAATTCAGGGCGACTTCCTTAAAAATGAATTTGATTTCACTGGCGGTAAAGCCAATGAAATCAAAAAAATTGATAAAAAATATTACGATAAATTTACTCAGATCGGTCATAAGATTGAAGAGAATTTTAAAGAAATCAGAAATATTAAATTTACTATTGAAGAGGGTGATTTCTGGCTTGTTGAACAGCGCGAGGTTGATGAAAAATCAACTCAGTCACAGATTAAAACTCTGCTTGATTTAAACAGCAGAAAAATAATTTCAGATGAATATTTAATCAAGACTATAAAGCCGGGTCAGCTGAATGAATTGCTCCATCCGGTAATTGATCCAAGAACTGTAAAAAATACAAAAACGATAAAAGGCGGAATTGCCGGCTCTACTGGTGCTGCAATAGGAAAAGTATATTTTTCTACTCCTAAGCTTTTAGAAGAATACAAAAAAGCAATAATGCATGGTGCGGATACAAATATGATTCTAATTTTAACATCATCATTTGCAGAGGATGTTAAAGCTATTGAAGTTGCTCAGGCAGTTGTTACCTGTGAAGGCGGATTTTCATCACACGCTCCGGTTGTCGCAAGAAGTTTAGGGAAAGTTGCTATGGTTCAGCCCGAAATGAAAATAAAGGGTAATACATTAACTCTTGATGGTAAAACGGTTAAAGAAGGGGATTATATATCTATAAACGTTCCATATTACGAAGAACCAACTCTTTATCTGGGACAGATAGGATTGATTGAACCGGATTTCAAGAATAACGGCTTACTTGATTTTCTAAAAATTGTAGAAAAGTATATCGGACCATTTAATGTTAGAGCTAATGCTGATCAGGGTAGAGATGCTGTTGTAGCAAAAGAATTTAAGTCTGATGGTATTGGACTCTGCCGGACAGAACATATGTTTTTCAATGAAAAAAGAATAATGAAATTCAGAGAAATGATTATTGCAGATGGTTCAAAAGAGAGAATTGCAGTCCTTGAGGCATTAAGACCAATGCAGAGATCTGATTTTTATGATCTTTTTAAAACTATGGAGGGGAGCCCTGTTACAATAAGACTTCTGGACGCTCCATTACATGAATTCCTGCCGAGATCTGATGACAGTATGAAAGAATTTGTTAAATATATGCAGGCTAAGAAAAAAACAATTAAAGCTGAAGATATCGCTGCAAGATGTGAAGAACTTGAAGAGATGAATCCTATGCTTGGTCATAGAGGATGCAGGGTTGCTGTTACTTATCCTGAGATTTACGAGATGCAGTGCAGAGCTATATTTGAGGCTGCATGTATGCTTAAAAAAGAGGGGATCGAAGTATCACCGGAGATCATGATACCCATTGTAATGAGCGAACAGGAAATAAAGTTTATTAAAAATGGTAAAAAGATAGAAGGTATAGTTGTAAAAGGGATCAGAGATATTAAGGATGAAGTTCTTCAGGAATATGGAATTGATGATCTTCATTATACTGTGGGCACGATGATTGAGCTCCCTGCTGCAGCATTATCTGCCGGATCTATTGCAGAGTATGCGGATTTCTTCAGTTTCGGTACTAATGATTTAACTCAGACAACTTATGGTCTGTCTCGTGATGATTCAAATTCATTCTTCCCGGATTATTCACTTTTCGATTTAATGAAGAACAATCCTTTTAAAGTTCTTGGTGATCCGGTTAAGGAGCTTATAAGTATTGCGGCAACAAGGGGACGATTGACAAGACCTGATATTAAAATGGGTCTATGCGGAGAGCATGGTGCTAATCCGGATAATATTGCTTTCTGTATTGAAGCCGGGTTAAACTATGTTTCATGTTCACCTTTTGCGATTCCTCTTGCAAAACTTGGAATAGCACAGTACAATTTAAACAAATAAAATAATAAGTTTTATAAACTAAAAAAAACGGCTCCGGCCGTTTTTTTTAGTTTGTATTACTGTTTAAAATCAGTCTCTATCAAGTGCTGCAATACCAGGGAGTATTTTTCCCTCAAGCAGTTCAAGGAATGCACCGCCGCCAGTGGAGATGTAGCTTATCCGGTCAGTTACACCAGCTTTATTTATAGCTGTAACGCTATCTCCGCCGCCGACAATGCTTAAACAGTCTGAATCAGCAAGTGTTTTAGCAATTTCATTTGTTCCTGCGGCAAAATTAGACATTTCAAAAGCTCCCATGGGGCCGTTCCATATAATTGTTTTAGCCAGTTTTATCCTGTCTGAAAATAGTCTGATAGATTCAGGACCGATATCAAGACCGATTATATTATCAGGAATTTCATCAATTGAGTATGTCGTTTTTGGTGAGTCGTTATCGAATTCTTCAGCTCCTACAATATCTACCGGTAGAAGAATATCCACATTGTTTTCTTTAGCCTTTCGGATTATTTCACGTGCTGTATCTAGCAAGTCATCTTCAAGAAGTGAATTGCCGATTGAGTACCCTTTTGATTTTAAAAAAGTAAAAGCCATTCCCCCGCCGATGATTAAAAAATCAACTTTTGAAATAATGTTGATAAGCACATCTATTTTTGATGAAACTTTCGCTCCTCCGATAATTGCTCCGAAGGGACTTTCTGCGGATTGTATAGTTTTCTGACTGAATTCAATTTCATTTTTCAATAGAAATCCGGCGGCAGAAACGGCTACAAATTCTGTTATAGCAAAATTTGAAGCATGACCTCTATGGGCTGCAGCAAATGCATCATTTATATATACGTCTGCATGTTTTGCAAGAAGCTCTCCTAGTGCTCTGTCATTCTTTTCCTCGCCAGGATAAAACCGTATATTTTCGAATAGTGCAATTTCACCGAGATTTAACGAATTACTGATATTTATTGTTTCATCTCCCAGGGGAGTTTCAATAAATTGTATAGGCATATTAAGGAGTGTACGCAATGAATCAGCTACAGGTTTTAGAGATAAACCGGGTTTAATCTGGCCTTTGGGTCTGCCCAGATGTGAAATAAGAATTATTTTACACTGGTTTTTAAGACAAAACTCAATAGTCGGTATAGTTGCTTTTATTCGTGTATCGTCAGTTATCGCCATCTCTTTGTCGTATGGTACATTATAATCAACGCGTATCATAACCCGTTTATTTTTTAAATCAATCTGATCTATATATTTAACAGTCATTTTTTAAAACTCCTTTTAAAAATTTCTCGATTTAAGTTCTTTTCTCTTTCTTCGTTTTAATACAATTTTTGAAATTACAATTGATATCTCATATAAAAACATTAGCGGTATACCCACAAGGCTTTGAGATAAAAGGTCAGGGCCGGGTGTAACAATAGCTGCTGTAATCCAAATCACAACTAAGGCATACTTTCTTTTACTTATAAGAAAATGGGGAGTTATAATTCCTATTTTTGTCAGTATCAATATTGCAATAGGGAGTTCACAGAGAAAACCCATTATAAATGACATGAAAAAAATAAAATGAAGGTAATCATCGGCTCCAATTGTACTTAACATCGATTTATCAATAAAATTAAGCAGAACTTCAATTGTTAATGGTAATAATAAAAACACAAAGGCAACACCGGCATAAAAGAGAAATATTGCCGATATTATAGTAATTCTTGATAAAAAACGTTCCGGTTTTTCTATTGCAGGAGAAATAAATCGCCAGATGTGAAAGACAATTAAAGGTACAAGCAGTAAAAAGGCAATAGCTGCGGACACTTTCATTTTTACTATGAATCCGCCGGCAAGTGTGAAAACATTCAATTGAAATCCGGTTTTGAGGAAAGGTTTATTTATAACATGTACCAGAAAATCCGAGAAATAAAAAGCGATACATGCTAAAATAAAGAATGATAAAATAACAATCAGCAGACGCGATCTTAACTCTGTCAGGTGTTCAACAATCGTCATCGGATCATCACCTCTTGCTAGAGCTGAAGGATCTATTGGTTCATGTTCGATTTTAACAGGGAGTTTGCTTGTCTTTTCGCTTTTTTTTAAAATTACGGGTTTAGTTTCTGAATCCGGTTGTTTTTTAATGACTATTTTTACCGGTTTTTTAGCAGCGGAAACCTGATTGACCGGAACAATACTTTTTTTTGGAGTTTTATTCTTTGTATTTTTTTTGAGAGATGTACCGCCAGAAACTTTTATTTCACTGCCGGCACTCTTTTTTGAAACTTTTTTTTTATCGTTGTCGGTCAAGTTAATCACCAGTTAGTAATTTTCAGTATTGGTGAGTTTTTCTTTTTCATCATACATCTTCCACTTGCCGGTTTTTTCATCATTTTTAAAATTTCCTTCAGCTTTCCTGTTGCCGGTTTCATAATAATATTTCCATAAACCGTTTTTTATGCCGTTTTTGTACGTACCTATTGAGATTCTTTTACCGTTAGGATAATATAGATTCTCAATACCATCTTTTTTGTTTTTAACATACATGGCTATTATCTTCGGATTTCCATCTGGAAAATATTTTCTATAAACACCATTTTTCATGTTGTTCTTAAATGTTATTTCTGATACGGGAACACCATCATTGGAAAATTCGAATAATGGTCCATTTAACTGACCATTTCTGAATGTCATTTTTATCCAGATTTTCCCATCGGGATAATACTTGATCCACTGTCCGTTTTTAAGATTTGATCTATAGGTTCCTTTTGCTTTAATTACTTTTTCATCTGAATTGGTGAAGTAAATCTTCCATTCACCCTCTTTTTTTGAATTTTTAACGGTACCCTCAGCTTTAACTCTGTTATCACTGTTTACTATTGTATAATGACCGGTTTGTACAGTTATTTCATCGTTAATGAGTTCATCTTCAGCTATAAGCGAAATTTCCGAATTATCATTATCCGCAACTTCATTAGATGTTGAAAATAGAGCGCAATTCAGCAGTAGTATCATGATAATGATAATTATTTTTTTATTCATTAATTATACCTTTTTGTTATTTAATTCAGAAAAGTGTTATGTCTTCTTAGAAATTCTTTTGTTTTATTTGTTTTTTGCCGATAATAAAATATCAGAAGTACAGATTTCATGACAGTAAACAGTCTCAAAGTTATATAGTCAAATATTTTTTAAAGTAATGTCAGTATAAAAATTTCTAATTGAGGTGCAATTTTATGATGAGATCACTCTGGACTGCGGCATCAGGAATGGTTGGTCAGCAGTTTAATATCGATACAATATCTAATAATCTTTCTAACGTAAATACGACTGGTTTTAAAAAGCAGCGAGCTGAATTTGAAGATCTACTTTATCAGACTGTTTTGTCAGCAGGAACTCCGGCTACAGAAGTCACTGAGATACCAACCGGTATACAGGTTGGACATGGAGTAAAAGTTGCGGCTACTCAGAAAATGTTTGAGCAGGGGAGTCTTCAATCTACTGATAACAAACTCGACCTTGCACTTGAGGGTGAAGGTTTTTTTAAGATTCAGCTTTACGACGGATCGAATGCATATAGCCGTGACGGATCATTTAAAATCGACTCCAACAGACAGGTTGTAACCTCTAACGGCTATCTGCTTGAGCCGCCGGTAATTCTCCCGGAGAGTTTTATTATGAATACTCTTTCCATCAGTCAGGATGGGCGTATTACGGTTAAGGTTGTTGGAGAAGAGGATCCCATTGAGGTCGGCCAGATGGAGATTTACAGATTTGTAAATCCTGCTGGATTAAGCAGTATGGGTGGAAACCTTTTTAAAACTACACCCGCATCGGGCGAAGAGATTCCCGGACAGCCGGCGATTGAAGGGATGGCAAAAGTACATCAGGGATTTCTTGAAATGTCGAATGTTAAAGTGGTTGAAGAGATGGTAAATATGATTGTTGCACAGCGGGCATATGAAGTTAACTCAAAGGCAATCCAGACTTCGGACTCAATGCTCAGTACTGCAATAGGACTTAAGAGATAATCATGTTCCGTAAAGTAATTCCGGTTCTCTTTTTTTTACTGTTCCTGCAGATGGATCTGTTAAGTTATACACGTATATACTTAATGTCTGAAGCTGAAACAGATAAAGAGAATCTTACTCTCTCTGATATTTGTAAAATGGACGGAGATGATATAAATCTGATTTCAAATATTATTATCTCGCCTGAGCTATATAGAGATAATATTGTTGATAGTAAAGAATTACTGGAATTATTAAGTGTTAAGACCGAGATAAAGGTTCAGATTTTTGGAAGTGGAGTCACAGTTAAAAAAATAATTAAGAAAGAGATCGAAATTGTTAAACCGGTTATTATTCATAAGAATGATTTAGTTAGACTTTTAATAAAAAATAACAGTATTACCATAGAGATTAAAGGTAAAGCTTTAAACAGCGGATCCGAAATGGATGAGATTGAGTTTAAATTATCTACGGGTAAAGTAATAAAGGGGAGAATTACTTCAGAGAAAAATGCGGAGATAATTTTATGATTAAAACCACTCAATTAATTATAATGATGATTATGTTGTCAGCACCTTCATTTGCCGCAACTATATGGCAGGATAAAGATATTTATTCAACTGATAAAAATCTTCAGGTTGGTGATATCATTATTATAAGAGTAAGAGATTTTTCTAAACTAAAGTTTGAAGTTGCCCTTAACAACAATACTTCAGCTGACGTTATTTCAAATCCTGATATGACAATTACAGGTTTTCTTCCGAAGATATCATCTAATAAAAATATTAAGAATAATGAATCTACAAATTTTAATGGTAACTCAAAGATTGAATTGGCAATAGCAGCCAGAGTAACTGAAAAACAGAATAATGGTTTTTCAGTAATAAACGGAAGCAGAGTTTATACTTTCAATGGCGTGACAAACAGTATTCAGATTACCGGCATAATAGATCCGAAACTTCTAAATGCAGGTGAAATAGATTCAGGATATATAGCGGATTTCAGGATTCAGATTACAGGGAGAAAAGAGGGGCTTACTATACGGAAAGGTCCGCTTGCGGAAGGGGACAAGGCTGCTGTCGAACTTACTGAGCCAGAAAAGCAGCAGATTGTTATTGATTATCTCGAAAAGATAGTAAGGGAACTGACCAGATAATATGAAACTGATAAGAAGAATAATCATTATAATCCTGACTTTGATTTCATTCCAGCTTTATGCCGAGATACCTGTAAAAGTTAAGAATATAAGTTTTATAGACGGCTATAAACCGAATCAGGCATATGGATACGGACTTGTTGTAGGGCTTCAGGGATCCGGTGATTCAAAGTCAGCTCTGACAAAAAATTCTTTAAAAAATCTTTTTGCTTCTATGGGTCTACAGGAGTCAAACCCTGTAACTAAAAATACCGCTGCAGTTATTATTTCTGCAACTCTTCCTCCGAACTTGAGGATTGGTGAAAAAATTGATGTCTCGGTTTCATCCGTGGGCGATGCGAAATCTCTTTCCGGCGGGATTCTTGTTCAGTCTCCATTAAGGGGTGGAGATGGGCAGATTTATCTTGTTGCACAGGGTAAAATATCTTTCCCTGCAGGTGAGAATTTAAGAAGCTCTGTTAAAACAGCCGGCATTATTACCGGCGGCGGAGTTGTTGAGAAAGAGATTAAACCTGATTTTGTTTTCAAGACTGCCGATGATAAGGATTTCATTTATCTGGTTTTAAATAAATGGGATTACTCAACAGCTGATAAACTTATTAAGGCTCTAAAATTAAAATTGAAAAGCAGTGAGATTAATCTTGCCGATAATGGAAGAATAAGTATTACAATTGATACTGCAATTCCGTTGTCGGAGTTTATTTCAAATATTGAAAATATAGAAGTAATTCCAGATACAAGGGCTACTGTTGTAATAAATGAGAAGGACGGCACAATTGTTACAGGCGGTAATGTTGCAATATCAGAAGCGATGGTAAGCCGCCGCGGAATGATGGTGCAGATAGAAAAGTCTGATAAAAAACTGAGTGCGTCAATCATTAAAGACGCATCCACAGTTAAGGATTTAGTGGAGAGTCTGAATGCGGTTGGTGCTAATACTGACGATATAATTTCTATACTCAAAGCTCTTAAGGACTCCGGAGCTCTGCACGCTGATCTGGTTATTAAGTGAGGATATGTTATGAATGGAATTGAAAGTGTAATAAATAATGCGGTATCCGGCAGAATAAAATCTGCAGAAAACAGCCTGGCTAAAATGAACTCAAATGAAAAATTCGAAGCGGAACTGCAGTTGGCAGTTTCAAAAAATAAAGCTCAGACTGATCCGTCAAAAATGGATAAGACTCACAAAAAGCTCTGGGACACATGTGTAGAGGCTGAATCACTGTTCGTTGGTAAAATGCTTAAAGAGATGAAGAAGACAGTTCCCAAGAATGAGTGGCTTCACGGCGGTCAGGCGGAGGATATTTTTGAAGATATGCTTTATGATGAATACTCCCTGAAAATGTCCAAGAATTATAATTTTGGAATGGCTAAACTTCTTTATAACGAGATGAGCAGCAGACTTTAAACTGAATAATATTTTAGAAATGAGTATACATAAAACCCTGCAGATTTATCTGCGGGGTTTTGTTCATTTCCGGTTTTGCAATAATGTTGACAATATAGTGCGTATTTATTAATTTGTTAATATAACTCTGGAGGAGTATTATGGACAGAAAAGTAAAAGATTTAAGAGTAGGGGTAAGGCTTGATATCAGAAAGCCGCCAAAAGTTGAAATTCCAAAGAATGTCTATAACCGTAAGGTTAAGCATAAGAAGGGGACTGAAAATGAAAAATTCAGCCCCTTTTTTTATATCTGCACATCAGACTCATCTTCGGAAATTCTACAAAGAGTTAATAGATCACTTCTTTAACGGTTTAGGGAAAAGTGTCAGCGGATAGAATAATTTTAGAATACCGGTGAGCGGAGTATCTAATTCTTTTATTAAAAATTTAATAAGTTCTGAAAAGTTTTCTACACTTGTGAATCCTCCATGAGCCATTGCAATGGTTTTGATTTTTAAATTCATAATACGGGTAAGATTTTGAGCCATTTTAATTTTATCTGTCACAGGGAATGGGGACATGTACTTCTTTCTGATTTTTACTATGGTATCGGAGCAGTAGAGAAAATATTCCTTTTCATTATACAAAACTATATCATGTTCTGTGTGGCCCGGGATTGAGTAAATCTGCCAGTCCGGGAAAAACGGCAGTATTGATTTATCTTTTAGCGGAAAATCAACATCAATTTTTTTCGGGTACGAGACGCGCAGCATTTTCATCTCTCGCCTACGTGCCGCAATATGCGCCAGAAGTGTATCGACTATATGCTGCATTGTTCCCCGTAAACCTTTATACCATAAGTTTATCCCTTCCGGAGCAGCTACAGGTATATTATATTTTTTTGCCATACTCATCGCTGATCCTGAATGATCCGGGTGGAGATGGGTGACTATCAGAAGTTTAAGATGATCCATAGGTCTGCGGAGAGTCTGAGTGATATAATTTTCTATAAGAGAGTGGTCACTTCGGCATCCGCAATCGAGGAGGAGCAGCGAATCGTCATATTCTGCTATATACAGGTCGGCAATATATCCATCCAGCTGGTGAAGCGTAAAAGTCTTGAATTTGTATTTCATCTGTCTATAACTTCCTGATCTCCACGTTCTCAAAATTATTATTGAGTATTGTTCCAATTTTTTCAAGAAGTTTTTCTTCAAATCTTACACATACTCCGCAATCCGAGCTTATAGATTTAGGGACCGGGATTATCTTGATCGCCAGTCCCTCTCCAAGAAGCATTCTTTCAGCTTTCATTACATGGCTTACGGACGGGAATAATGCAACGAAATATATCTGTTCCGGAGTTAAACTCATGGATTGATTATCCTCGAAGCTTTGTTCATTGTGTATAGAATATCGTACATGTTGGAGAGAACTCCTGTTTTAACCTTATCTCCAATGTTGTAGAAGTTTACACATGTACCGCAGATAAGTATCTCTACACCTTTTTCCAGCAGAGCTTCAAGATCATCGATAACACCTGAGCCTTCTGCAGTAAGGAGAACTCCTGAATTATAGAATATCAGTTTAGAAGGAGTAGTTTCAAGCGAAAGAATAGTATGTATGAACGCTTTCATTAAGATAGCACCAAGATCGTCATCACCACTCCCCATTTTGTTTGAAGAGAAAACAATAACTGAACCTTCACTGTCGTACGGGATTGAAATTTTCTGGTCTGCATCTGAAGATTGAGCTTTATCAGATTTTATGGTGATTATGAAATTATCCCCGGAAACTGTGTGTTGAAAAGTCCATCCGGAATTTGCAGCAAGTCGTTTTATATTTTCAAGTGCAGTTTCATTATCTACAGTAATCTCTATCTGACTGAATTCTTTCATTTTATTTTTTGTCTGCACAACCGGCTCTGGACAGGCAAGTCCCCTTGCATCGATTTTATGTTTCATTTTATTTCACCTCAAGTTAGAATTATTTTTATTATTTTGAATTTGCAGATACAAGTATCAGGATAGAGCAAGGGATTGATGGTTCCGCCTCTTACTGCTTTGTTAATTCATAAATTGCTTTGATTGCTGTATCCACTTCTTCATGTGTATTGAAATATCCGAAACTTATTCTATTGGTTCCGGACGGGAATGTTCCAATTGTTTTATGTGCTGATGGTGCACAGTGAAGTCCCGGTCGTGTAAGTATGCCGTAATTTTCATCAAGACTGAAAGATACATCTGACGGAGTTAAACCTTCGATGTTGAAAGCAGCTACAGCAACTCGATGATTTAAATCTGACGGTCCGAATAATTTTACTTTTTTAAACTCTGAAATACCAGTAATAAATTTTTCTAATAACTTAGTCTCTCTGTCATGAATTTGATTGATTCCTGTATCTGTTATGAATTTTGCACCTGCGTAAAGCCCGGCAATACCAATTGTGTTCAAAGTTCCGGATTCGTATTTGTCAGGCATAAAATCGGGCTGAATTTCGAATTCAGAGCGGCTGCCTGTTCCGCCATACATGAGGGGAGTGATTGATTTTTCGAGATCTTTTTTTATGTATAAACCTCCGGTACCCATAGGGCCGAATAATCCCTTATGCCCGGTAAAACATAGGATATCTATATGAGACTTCACAACATCAATATCCAGTACCCCTGCACTCTGTGCTGAATCAACACAATAGGGGATACCGTACTCTGATGCTATTTTTCCTATCTCTGTTATCGGGAGTATTGTTCCGGTTACATTGGAAGCGTGAGTTGTAACAATAAGTTTTGTATTGGATTTGATCTCTTTGTGAATATTTTCCGGATCAAAGGAACCTGAACTGTTACAGTTTATTACGGTTAACTCAACTCCTCGTGCTTCAAGTTCTCGAAGGGGACGCATTACAGAGTTGTGCTCAATTGAAGTTGTTATTACATGATCTCCCGGCTTCAGCATCCCCATGATGATTATATTTAGAGAGTGAGTAATATTAGATGTAAAAACAATTCTCAGCGGATCTGAAATACCGAATAATCCTGCAAGAATTTCTCTGGTGTCATAGAGTATCCTTCCGGATTCAACTGAAAGACGATGACCTGATCTTCCAGAATTACTCCCGATTTCAAGATTGAATCTATTCATTGCTTCTATGACAGATTCAGGTTTTGGCCACGAAGTTGCAGCATTGTCCAGATATATATTCATATTAAACCTCTTCCTGATGAATGTAAAATCCGGTATAATTCAGTCAAGAGTTTTATCACTATTTTTAATGTTATAGATTCGTAATATTTATAATAGAAATAATTTCCTATATTTGATAAAGCTGTTGAATATTTTTTCAGTAAATATACTTATATATAAATTTTAGTGTAAAAAACAAAAATAATATATCCCCGCCGCATTCGGCGGGGATAATAGAGTTCTTTTTACTATAGAAAAGGGTGGCGGTTTATTTTTGGGGGCACAGCGCTTCGCGCTGCGCCTGAAATGGGGTATTACGGGGGCAACCCCCGTAATACCCCATTTCCAGCGTATGCGGAACATACGCTCCTCCAAAAATAATTTGCTATCATGTAAAAGTTAAGGAATAAATACTGATATTTCTTGCAAAAAAACTGCTGAATGAAATTATTGTATCGCAGGAGAAAATTATGAATGATAATATTTTAAAGAATATAGCTGATTCGGCGGGTGATTATCATAACAGGGGATATAACTGTGCAGAATCAATTTTTCTCGCTTTCAGGGAGATTGCAGCACCCGATTTAAGTGAAGATATGGTCAGACTGGCTACACCATTCGGTGGGGGTATGGGGCGATCCGGCTGTGTCTGCGGGGCATTGAGCGGGGCAGTTTTAATTCTTGGAGCTGCACGGGGAAGGGTCTCAACTGAAACTCCGCGTAAGGAGTCATACGAGTTATCAAGTGAATTTCATAATCGATTTAAGGCTGAATTCGGTGCAACATGCTGCAGGATTCTGGTTAAGGATAAATTCGGTTCAAAAGAGCAGGGTGAAAAGTGTTTTAAAATTATAACCGGAAGTGCGGAACTGCTGATGAAATTTATTTCTGAAAAGGGAATAGTATAAAGTCATACTATCTTCAGGAATTTTGTATTCAATGTATTGATGATATTGGTTTACTGCAAGGGGAATACCGAAAGTCACGTGTATGAGGATTATGCTTAATTTTATGGTAAGAGTAGAATCAATTATTAATTGAAGTTATATGGATTTTACTGTCCACAATGCTTATCCATATTTCTCCTGCTCCAATCATCAGACCTTTTGAACTTGCCATTATATCCGCCAGAGGCTGATCGAGAATAGAAGTTTTAACTTTCTTGTTGAAAATAATTTTATAATCTTTGATAAAAGATTCCGGATTATTGATTCTGATTCTATTTTTTTTGTTTTTAACATTTAGCGGATATAATATCATATTTGAGATCTCTGAAGTTGAATCTGTTTTTACATATTTTTTTAGATCAAGTATAAAATCTTCTACTGAGATGTCATTTTCAAATCCTGCAACTGCAAATCTGTCGCTGGGTGATCTTTCAATGTTTTTAAGTTTATTAAAAATTATAAGTTTACCAGTCGCGGGATCCGGAGAGGATTCTTCTGTATAATAGATACTGAATCTGAGATTTAAATAATCATGATTTATGAAGTTAGAATTTCCGTCAGTTAAAACCAGTTTATCTTTAAAAGAGCCGATTTTACTTATGTCGGTATATAATACTATATATTGACAATCATCTACTCTTCTGAATATAAGTTTCCATTCATTCCCATTTACATATTCAGCGCTTTTAAATGCTGCAACTGTCTTAAGTATCGTTTCAGGCTTTGTATTTTCAGGTTCATCTTTTTTTATATTTCCTGAGCATGAAATTAGAAACAGAACCGGTATTATTATATATAGAATTATATTTTTCATATTATATGATGCCTTGTTAAAATGTTTGTGTTTAAATTTTCTGTTCATGCAGTAAAAGTCTGGAACAGTTCAGTATAAGCAATTTCAATAATAATGTTTAAAGAAGAGTTTAATGTCAAGTAATTAGTTTTTTGTAAATTATGTTCGGCCTTTTTTGTAACTATTCAAAAATCGTTGGAATTTCATCTCCGCCGCGCCACAGGCGCGGCAGAGAACAATTTTATCATCAATTTCTGAGTAGATACCCTTTTTTTAACCAAAAATAAAATTTTGTAATTGAATGTTCTTTAGTAAAATTTAATTTATCGAAATTAATAATTTTTAAGATAAGAAATGCTCTATTATTCCCGTTGGCAAAGGCGGCGATGATATATAATCTTCTATTTAAACTTTAGGGCAGTTCTAATAATTTAATCTTTACAGGGTCAAAGGCCAGCTTTTTTCCGACCTCCTGTCGATGCTGGCAGGCGAACATCGTGTTCGCTCGGGCGGTAGCCCCTTTATTAGCCCCGCAGGGCTCCCTGCTGTTCCGGAAACTGAGTTTTTGGAACAGCCCTTTAAAGAATTATCATTGATCTGCCATTTTCATTATTTAAGGAGTGTTTTATGATTCAGATTTTCGGCACAAAAAAATGTAAAGAGAGCGCCAAAGCTCAGCGTTTTTTTAAAGAGAGAAATATCAAAGTCCACTTTGTTGATCTTGCAGATAAGGGTATAAGTAAGGGTGAGCTTCAGAATATATCAAGATCTGTTCCTTTTGCAGAGCTTATTGATGCTGAAAGTAAAGAATATGAAAAACTTAATCTGAAATATATGAAGTTTAATCCTGAAGATGAAATCCTGTTACATCCCCTGATTATAAAAACACCAATTGTAAGATCTGGTAAAAACGCAGTATGCGGTTTTAAACCTGAAATCTGGGCTGAAATGGGGCTAGCAGAGAAATAGAATACTCTTTTGGATCAATAACCTGCATTTTGAATATTTTAAGCTTTATAAATTTTAATACTTTATGTTTGCGCTCTATTATACTTATGTCATTTTAGACATAAAAACTGTAAAATTTTTAATTTTTGTACATATTTTCTTTGATTTTTAATTAGTAGTGTTTTATTTTATGTTAAAAGTAATATATTATAAAACTCTATTTAAGGAAGGATGTTATGGACAAAATTCTCAGAATAAATATGAGTGCACAGGGCGGACCAGCTCTGAAAGAAGAGAGTAATGCAAAATATCCCGGAATGGGGGGGAGAGCTTTAACTACTGCTATCATTGCAGGTGAAGTTCACCCTATGGCGAACCCTCTTGGTGAGGAGAACAAACTTGTTATTGCTCCCGGACTGCTGAGCGGTAGTGCTGCAGCTATGTCGGGGCGTATTTCAATCGGATGTAAAAGTCCGTTAACAGGTGGTATCAAAGAGGCAAACTCCGGGGGACAGGCTGCGCAGGTAATGGCAAGACTCGGTTATGCTGCTATTGTTTTAGAAGGGAAAGCTCCGGAAGGGGAGCTTTATAAGGTGTTGATAAATAAAGACGGCGTTAAGATTGAGAAATCGCCTGAGTATAAAATGCTTCCGAATTATGATCTCATCGAAAAGATTAAAGCGTCACATGGTGATAAAGTTGCATGTATCTCAATCGGGCCTGCAGGTGAGATGAAACTTGGTGCAGCATCTATAGCCTGTACAGATATGGAATTCCGTCCAACAAGACATGCTGGCCGCGGCGGTGTCGGAGCTGTTATGGGGAGTAAAGGTGTTAAGGTAATAATTCTTGATGATGCGGGATTGGAGAACAGAAAGCCTGCTGATCCGGAAAAATTCAAAGAAGCAAATAAAGTATTTGTTGAAGGACTGAGGACTCATGCTGTTACCGGAAGCGCACTGCCGGCGTATGGTACCAATGTCCTTGTTAATCTTATCAATGAAGCCGGCGGATTCCCGACTAATAATTTTAAAGAGGGACGTTTTGCAGGAGTCTCTTCAATAAGCGGTGAAACTATTGCCGACATCGAAACCAAAAGAGGAGCAAATCCGACTCATGGATGTCATAGAGGATGCGTTATAAGATGTTCCGGAACGTATCATGATAAAGATGGTAAATTTTTATCCAAGCAGCCCGAGTATGAAACTGTATGGGCTCATGGAGCAAACTGCGGTATAGATGATCCCGATGTGATTGCCACACTGGATTTTCTGGACGACAACTATGGTCTTGATACAATTGATATGGGTGCGGCTATTGCAATTGCAATGGATGCGGGACTTGCGAAGTTCGGCGACGGTCAGGCTGCAATCAATCTTATAAAAGAAGTTGGCAAAGGGACGCCTCTTGGAAGAATTATCGGAAGCGGTGCTGCTACAACTGCAAAGGTATTCGGAATTGAGAGAGCTCCTGTTGTTAAAGGTCAGGCAATGCCGGCTTATGATCCGCGGGCGATTCAGGGTATCGGTGTAACTTATGCTACAAGTACTCAGGGTGCTGATCACACTGCCGGTTACTGTATTACGGCTAATGTTCTTAAAGTTGGCGGTTTTGTCGATCCGCTTAAATCAGAGGGGCAGGTGGAGCTTTCAAGAAATCTTCAGATAGCAACAGCTGCTATTGATTCGACTGGTATGTGTCTTTTTATCGCATTTGCAATTCTTGATCAGCCGGAGACTTTCCAGGCTCTCATCGATATGCTTAATGCATTCTACGGTTTGAGCATGACTGCAGATGATGTAGCGGCTCTTGGGAAGCAGATTCTTACAATGGAGAGAGATTTCAATAAGAAAGCGGGATTCACTGCTCTTGATGACAGGCTCCCGAGATACTTCTATACCGAGAAGCTCCCTCCTCATAATGCATTGTTTTCTGTAACAGACGAAGAGCTTGATTCTGTTTTTAACTGGTAGATTAAAAATACAAAGGATAAACGGGGGGTGTAAACTCCCCGTATCCGGGAATAAAAATGACATATGATATTTATCTTATCAAGTGTTCCGGTTCAATAACCGGATTATTTATGCCCGACCTTCAGAGCGGGTTTTTCATCCCTTCAAAAGAGGGTGTAACAATTTACAAGTTTTTAACTGAATATTGCGGGTTTAGTGATGAGTATATCTCCGGTAAAATCAAGACTATAATGGTTGACGGCGGACCTGTGGATGAGATATTCAATACTAAACTTCACGATAAAGGGGTTTGCGCTCTATCCGGAGCTATGCCTGGAATTGTTGGTGCGATGATGCGTATGGGGAGTCCTTATGCCGCCATGCGTGAGAGTATAACAGTTAAGCCTGAGAGCAGCACTGAAGCTGGAAAAGATATACTTATTGATTTAAAACTTTTTAATGTTATTCTCTCGGACATGGGTGTTGAGTTTTTAAAACGCGGGATACTGATGGACCGTAAAAGGCTTTTTAATCTTTTTAAAAAATACGGTGATGATATGTTTTCATGCTGCAGGGAGGTAGTGCTGAACAATTTAAAGATTGATTTCAGGAAATCAATCTTTGACGGTGATGAGGCAGGCGGTCTGGTAATGCTGAAATTAGAGATAGATGATGAAAGTAAAAGTTAAACTCTTTGCAACCTTAAGACAGGATAGATTTGCCGAACAGGAGTTTGATGTTGAAAGCGGAATTGATGTGGACTTTATGCTTAAAAAGTTTAATCTGAAACATGAAGAGGTTCCAATTATTTTTATAAACGGCAGACACGCCGATTTTGATTCTGTCCTTAAAGAAAATGACGATATAGCTTTTTTCCCGCCGATTGGAGGCGGTTGAGCGATTCTGCTTGTCTACGCCTCGTCAATATTCATTATTTTATTTTTAACAAACCTGTTTTTAATAAATTTCATAATAATATAGAAAACTACAAAACTGATAAGGATTACAAAAATTGCAATTTTTGTATCACGTATCCATTTTATAAGAAGTTCTCTGTTGCTTGCGCTATAAAAACCGAGATAATTCCATATTGGTACACTGATCAAAGCGGCAAACCCATCGATTAGTATGAAAGTCGGCAGACCTACAAATTTTGTAATTCCAGCAGTAAGATAAATAGGTGTACGTAGTCCGGGGAGGAATCTTGCTACAAAAAGAACCATCTTTCCGTTCTCGTTAAAACTTTTTACTATTCTGTCATACCATCCGTTTTCCAGGATCTTTTTACCGAATTTTTTACTGAAGATTTTTTCTCCGAAAATTCTTCCAATATTATAAACTATTATATCACCGGTGAGAACACCAAAAAATGATACAGCAAACATTATGTGTACATTACCATAGCCGAGTCCCGCAATAATACCGCCGGCAAGTATAGAAATATCCTCCGGGATCGGAACTCCGAATCCGCAGAGCAGCAGCATTCCAAAAACAGAAAAATATCCGAAAGAAGAGTAGAAGCCGATTATATAATCCAGTGATACCACAATGTTCTCCGTGAAGTTTTTTTGACAATTTAATTAATTAAATGATGCAGAATTCATAAGTAAAAAGTAAAAAAATGATAAATTCTGTAAGTACATTTTTTAGATTAGCTGAAATTGTACAACAATAATCTATAAATATTCCGGTTTAAATAAAGCCAACTAAATTTTTTTGCAGGCCGTTTTTTTTAATAGAAAAGTAGAATTTTTGTATGAGAGGGGGGGCGTTATTTTATATTTAAATATTTATAATATTGATACAGGATGATATTACTTATTTTCTGCTGATGTATGCACTCTATAATAAAATTATTTTTTACTATAGCTGTTAACGATTAAATCAGGTCTTGTCATTTCGAACGAATGTAATATTCCATTCGTTAAATACTGTAGAGTGCATAGTTCAGAGGGTTGATTTATTTGTATTCCTTAATTTCCATTTCCCCTTTAACCGCGGCACAAACACCCTCTTCGAGTGCTTTCATTTCGTCTTCACCGGGGTAGACGTTTATTTTTGCAAGGAATCCGGTTTTTTCTTCAATCCATTTGCAGAGCATGGCATCATAAGCAACTCCGCCGGTAAGAATTATACTGTCAATTTTTCCTTCAAGTACTACTGCCATGGCACCGATCTCTTTTGAAATCTGGTATGCCATTGCGCGGTATATCTCTTCTGCTTTTTTATCTCCCTCTTTTACCTTGCTGCTTACCTCGTAAGCGCTGTTTGTGCCGAGGAATGCAACAAGTCCACCCTGACCTGTAATTTTCTTTTTCATTTCATCCTGAGTGAATTTCCCGGAATAACAGAGGTTCACCAGGTCGCCAACTGGGACTCCGCCGCTCCGCTCAGGAGAGAAGGGGCCTTCTCCATCGAGTCCGTTGTTTACATCGATGACGCGTCCCTTTCTGTGGGCCCCCACTGTTATTCCTCCACCCATATGCACAATTATAAGATTCAGGTCTTCATATTTTACATTGTGTTCTCTTGCATAACGTCTTGCTACGGCTTTCTGATTCAGAGCGTGGAAAATACTTATTCTGGGAATTTCCGGCATTCCGGAATATCTTGCAAGAGGTTCAAGTTCATCGACTATTACCGGATCAACAATATATGAACCGGCATTATGCCCGATTTCAGTTGAGATTTCATGTGCGAGAATGGCTCCCAGGTTGCTGGGGTGTGCTCGTGATGTTTCATCTTTCAGGTCTTTTATCATGGCGTCATTTATTTTGTAAACTCCGCCGGGGATCGGTTTTAGTAATCCTCCCCGGCCTACAACAAGTTCAATTGAGGAGAGTTTAATACCGGCCTGTTCAAGTTCTTTCAAAATTACTTTTTTACGGAAGTCGTACTGATCGATTACTTTGACAAATGAGCAGATCTCTTCGGTGGTATGTTTTATATTTATTGTAAATATATCTTCATGATTATCAAAAACTGAAATTTTTGTGGAAGTTGAACCTGGATTTATCGCAAGTATTCTCATATATCTCTCCGTATAATTTATTGCATTGCCGCGGCAAGGGCTATTGACATAAGCTTGCTTCTGTCCGAGTCGGATCGGGAAGTGAGCACAATTGGAACAGAGGCGCCGAGGGCAACGGATGCTACTGTAGCTCCTCCGAGATAGACAAGCGCCTTGTACAGAGTGTTTCCTGTTTCAATATTCGGGAGTATAACTATGTCGGCATCGCCTCCGATATCTGTTACAATACCTTTGTGAGTACAGGCTTCCTTTGAAATAATATTATCAAATGCAAGTGGGCCGTCAATTACACAGTCCTTTATCTGACCGCGTTTGTTCATCATTACAAGCATTGCCGCATGAGTCGTCGCTTCCATTTTTTCATTTATAAGTTCAACTGCAGCAAGAATAGCAACCTTCGGTTTGTCGAGTTTTAACTTTTTATAAATTTCGACTACATTGTTGATGATATCAGTTTTTTCTTTAAGGTCCGGAGCGATATTCATTCCGCAGTCCGTTATGCAGAGAACTTTGTGGTAGTGCGGAGATTCAAGAATCGCGGCATGACTCATTACGGTGCCTCTGCTTATTCCGTTCTCTCTGTTCAGTACTGCACGGAGCAGGTCGGCAGTCCCGACGAGTCCTTTCATCAGTATCTGAGCTCTCCCTGATTTTATAAGCGATACTGCTATTGCGCAGGATTTGACAGGATCCTTTTCGTCTATAATTTCAATTCCATCGAGATTTAATCCAATTCTCGCGGCTATTTCTTCGATAGTTTTTTTATCACCAGTCAGGATTGGTGTTATAATCCCGGCTTTTGATGCTTCTTTAACTGCGTCGAGGGCGTGATCGTCAGCTGCGGCAGCAACTGCCATTATAGCAGCAGGTTTTGATTTAGCAATTTCAAGAACTGATTCAAGTGATTTGAGAATCATTTTTACCTCCGTCTATATGAGAAGGTTGTATATAACAACATTCATGAAATCTTACTTTGTGAGGTATATCGGATTAAAAGTAAAGAATAATTTAATAAAATTGAGTAATTTTTTAGCTCTATTAAGAAAATGATGTATAAAATCTTATGAATGGTTAAATATATTGCTAAAATTCTATCGTCTGATTAATAAGATGTAATAACATTTTTAAAAAGCAGACGATAAAATCAGTTTAAAATCAGTTTCTGAGTCTTATCTGCTCAAGCGTTACTTTTCCTTTATCTCCGTCATCAAAATCAATGCTGTATGTATCGTCGTTTATGACAGATACTTTTCCTGGGTAATATTTTCCATCGGTCCATTCTGCAAGTACAGATTTTCCGGGTAGAACACTGGTTTTTGCAGGGATAACATCCTTAACGATAATTGCCGGACTACAGCATTTTTTATCTCCATCATCAAACAAAATCATGTAGTTCCCGTCTTCACATTCGTCACCCACAGTTCCGTGATACCATCCGTTTTTTACCCATTCTGCGAAAACAGTATCCCCCGGTTTAATATTTGCCCCTGACCATGAAATTGAAGCGAGAGAAAGTATAAGAATTCCTGCTGCGGCAATACTGAAAATATACTTCTTCATAAACTCCTCCAGTTGAAATAATTTAAATAAAGGCGGTCACAAAACTCCGATTCGAGGATAGCGGTGACCCTGCGGATTAATAAAGGATCTGCGACTTCTCGATCCTGTAAAGATTAAGTGACTGCGAATGCCCATAATAATATAGCTGAAGTTTAATGATAAATCTATATCGTTGAAGAGTTTAAGAAAAAAAATATCATCAGAGGTCGGGGACACTTTGTTCCATATATGGCGTAAAAAATTATGTTTGATTATGAGCAGGTTCTAATTAAAATGAACGTCTATTGTCAGACGATTTATATAGTTGACAATCAATCTATGCGTTTGAAATAAAAAGCTATTGAGTTTCTCTCTGTTCCAGATTGCGGACAGGAAAAATTGTTAAAAAGTCAATTCAAACATAACCGGAGGATAGATGAAAATACTGCACTGTTCTGATCTGCATCTGGGGAGACGTCCCGTCGGTGGAGTCGGAGTCTATTCTGAAACCCGTTTCAGTGATTACTTTGATTCATTCCACCACATAGCAAATTACGCCATTGAAAACTCCATTGATACTGTAATTATTTCCGGTGATGTTTTTGACCGCCGCGAAATCACTCCGGAAATTCTTGAACGGGCTGAACAGGTTTTTATCAGATTGAAAGATTCAGGTGTTGATACTGTTATCGCGGAAGGTAATCATGACCGTGGAGGGATTAGCGATGCTACATGGCTGAACTATCTTGTACACCGTGAGCTTGTTATGATGCCTGCCGTAAATGTGAATGATGAAAATAATTTTGTATTTGAACCGGTTATAATAAACGGGATCAGCTTCTATTCAATGGGCTATCCCGGAATTTATGTTGAAGAGATGTCACGTTCATTGGTTGAGGTTCTGGATAAAGATAAGACTAATATTGTTCTGGTCCATACCGCTATAAGTTCAAGCGATCATTTCCCCGGAACTGTAACTCCTGCGGTGATTGATCTTTTTAAAGGGAAAGCCCTGTATATTGCCGGCGGGCATTTCCATTCATATCATCATTATCCCGCAGATGATCCGTATTTTTTTGTACCCGGTGCGCCGGAGTACTGGGATCTGGGAGAGAGCGAGGAGAAGTACTTTATTGTATTTGATACTGTTACAAACTCACGGGAAAGTATATCAACTAAAAGACGTAAAAAAAATATATTGAAACACACTTTTGCTTCAGAGAGCGACAGCGATTTTAATGTTGAGTTTGATCAGTGGATTTCGGCACTCACTGTTGATGAGAACTCCGTAGTGATAGGGAATTTCAGAATTGCTGATTCGCTCTATCCGGACTGGGCTGCATGCGAGAAGAAGATTGAAGGTGCTGGAGCGCTTAAGGCAAAAGTCAACTTCACCTCTGCGAGTACAGGAAATAATGCAGGCACTGTAAATGAACAATTTGTAACGATCGAATCGATTGAATCGGATAAGCTGCTGTCTTCGGGGTATAACTGTGATATGGCATTGAAGATAGTGAACAGTTATCTCCCTGAACTGAAAAAGGCTGCGATTGAGGGTGATTCAGGAAACACTGGATTTGATCTCTTTGACCGGATGATCGAAGAGCTGATAAAGGGTAAACAAGATGATAATTAATAAACTTGAGCTTAAGAATTTCAGAAATCATCGTGAAGCTGTTTTCGATTTTGAGAAGGGTATTAATCTTATCCTGGGTGAAAACGGTTCGGGGAAGACCAGTATTCTCGACGCTATCGGATTTGCACTGTTTAACATGAAGCTCCGTTCAGATGCGGGTGATACTCTGACTATGGATGAAACTTCAGGAGCTGTTAAGGTAACATTTACAGGGAATGACGGCAATCTCTATTCGGTTACAAGAAAGATCCCTTCAGGAAGTGTTTCGTTATCGGCCGATGGTGTAATGAAAAATATTACAGGGGTAACCGAGGTCTATCGCGCGGTAAACTCTCTTATTGGGAACAGTTCGGAAAATCCTGCTGTATTTGAAAATGTTATAGTTGCATCGCAGAACAGGTTTACAACTATTTTTGATGCTCGGCCCGCTGACCGGGAGGTGGTGTTTAACTCTGTTTTCGGAACAGAGGTATACCGCAAAATGTATAACGGAATTCTTAAATCGGGCTGTGATGAGTATGATAAACAGATAACATTCTCTGAAGGGGACCTTGGTTCAAAAAGCGCACAGCTTAAAGATAGCGGAGAGCTTGAGCGGGAGAGATCAGCTGCTGAGAGTGAATTTTTATCTGCACAGAAAATATATAATGAAAGTGAAAAGATAATTGAAGAGACTGAAAAATCGTTAAACGAATCTGCCGCGGTTAAGAGCCGGAAAGATAAACTCCTTTTAACTATAGATGCAGTTAACCTTCAGATTGCAGAGAAAAAAAAGATTATTATCCGCGTCAGTGACGAACTGAAAGCTGCAGAGAATTCCGCATTGGAAGAGAAACGTCTGAAGCCTGAACATGATAAATATGAAAATGTCAAAAAAGATCAGGACAAAATACTTAAAGAGATTCATATTCTGGAAAATTCAGAGAAAGAATACAATCTCAACAAAGATGCAATAGCCGGATTAGAGAGATCAAGAGCCGCATCTGATGGTGATAAAAAGAGATTTGTTCAGATGATCGAAAGTGATACTGCATCAGCTGACAATCTGAAGAAAGAAAAAGCCGGACTACTTGAAGCAATTAATCTTCTGGAAAATGAGAGAGCCTGCGGTGAGAGTGAGTTCTCATCTCTCACTAAAAGGAAGGGTTTATTTGACGGATTGTACAGGAAATATAGAGAGGCAAAAGATCAATCGGCTCAAAAGGGGGTACTTGCTGCCAGGGCGGAGGAGTCGGTATCTGATGAGGGTGTTTTTATTGCTTCGATTGCCGGGCTTGAAAAAGAATCCGGTTCTCTTGAATTATTGAAGATAAAGCGTGAATCACTTAATGCTGAAATTACAGGATACGGAACGCTTCTGGCGGAACTGGGAGAGGCCGAGAAAGAACTGTCAAAACAGACCTGCCCGTATCTGAAGGAACAGTGCCGGAATATTGAGAATGCAGGGAGCATTTCCGGTTACTTTGATCCGAGAAAAAAAGAGATCAGTGGAAAGATTGCCGGAATTAAAAAAGAGCTTGAAACGTTTGCTGATCTTGATGACCGGATTAAAAAATGTAACCACAACAGAAGTGTTAAGAATGAACAGCTTACACTCCTTAGAAAAAATATACAGGATGCGCTTAAGTGCAGAAAAGATGAGGCTGAGTTTAAACAGTCCGCTGCTGAACATGCTCTTGCAATAGCAAAGATTTTGTCCGGAACAGCAGGTAAAGAGGCGGAGTATGTTGCCAATGATGATTACGAGGGTGCATCTGCCGAAATGGAGAGAGCCTCTGCGATGATCAGTACTAAGCTTAATTCTGCATCCGCGTCACTTAAAGAGAAGCAGAATGAATTGAAAAAGAGAGAGTCCGGCCTGGCAGAAGTTCTGCATAGGATTGATACCACCCGGAAAAAGATTTTAATTATTGAGACTCAGATTGAAAAATTCGACATTGAGATGAAAAAAAGAATAGAGTCGGGAAAAATTCTTGAACAAAAGATTCTTCCTCTCGCAGAATTAAAAAATGTATCTGCAGGATATGCTCAGAAGCTTAAAGAGCTTGAATCTCTGGATCAGGAGTACAGGCTTGCTGCTCAAAAAGCTTCAGCGAAAGGTGAACTCGATACACGTCTTAAAACTGAGAAGGGTGAATTGGAGTCGTCAGTTGCTAAGCTCAAAGAAGCTGAATCTGAAAATAATGGAGTTGTATATAATGCGGTAGAGCATGAAAAACTCCTGGTTTCGTATAACGGGCTGAAAGCGGAACTGAAAGAGCAGAACATTAAACTCCGCAACTTACAGTCTTTATACACCGTTGCGCTGAAGGCCGAAGAGAGCAATAATATTCTTGCTCTGGAAATAAAAGAGAAGAGAGTGCATATTGACGCACTGAAGCGGAAGCGTGAGATAGCCGGTACATTCCGTGAAGATATAAAGATGCTGGGACCGTACATTTCCGAGTGCAGAACAAAGATGATTGCCGCTGCTGCAACGGAAAATTTTCAGCGTATGACCGGAAGAACCGAAAGAATTCTCTGGGAGAACAGTACTGAACAGTATCTTGTTTCAATTGCGTCCGCAGCGGGGAAACGGCGTTATAATATGCTCTCCGGAGGGGAGCAGGTTGCAGTAGCTCTTTCCATAAGGTCAGCACTTGCTTCGGAGATGACAGACTGCAGGTTTGCCATCTTTGATGAGCCGACAATAAATCTTGATGCGGAGAAAAGAGAGGCTCTGAGTGTTTCGTTATATGATATGCTTAAGAATCTTGAACAGGCATTAGTTGTAACTCATGACTCGACATTCAGAGAGATGGCATCAAAAGTAATTGAACTGGCTCATAGCTGACAGATTTAATAATCTTTAAGATAAAAATAATAAGGGAGTATGTCATGTCAAAAGAGTATAATCCTGCAATGCATACGGCTGAACATATACTTAATGCTGTGATGACTGAATTGAAAGGTGTAAGGTCATTTTCTAATCATATAGAGAAGAAAAAATCGAAGTGTGATTTCAGACTCGGTGAATCTCTTGGTGAAGATGAGCTTGCACTGATTGAACAGAAGGTTAATGCTGCAATAGATTTGAATATGGATATTACTTATTACAGCATAACCGCGTCAGAGGCTGTGTCGCGTTTTGACCTTGGAAAACTCCCTGAATCAGCCGGCGACAGTATTCGGATTGTTAAGATCGGAGATTTTAATGAGTATCCATGCATCGGTGATCACGTGGAGAATACAAAATCTATCGGGCGGTTTAAATTTGTATCTTCCGTATTTAATGAAGGTGTGATGAGAGTCCGGTTTACGCTTGAATCGCTAGAATAGAACGATCTGTTTAAATTTACGATGGAGTGTTTATGAGAAGAACCGGTGTGAAAATTTTAACTGTTCTCTTTCTGGTAATAGCTGTTTCTGCTGGCTCTGCTGATAATAAAAAAATCAGGGCGGAATCTGTAGAGCGGAAACATCCGGTACTGAGAATTGCTTCTTTCAATATTCAGATTTTCGGAAGAACAAAAGCCGGGAGGCCGAATACTCTAACTGTTCTTGCGGAGATTGCTTCAAAGTTTGATATTATAGCGCTGCAGGAGATCGGTTCGAACAGAACATCCGCCTCTGACGAGACATGTACTGAGATACTGGATATCTATGTGGCGAGAATAAATGAGATAGCTGGTGAAGATTTGTATTCATATATAAACGGAAATCAGTATGCAGTTGTATACAGAAAAGACCGTGTGAGAGTTAAAGATTATATTTTGTATGACGGTGCAGAATCTTTTGCATATACTCCGCTCATTGCCGATTTTGAAATGATAGAAGACGGGAATAATTTCGACTTTTCATTGATTACGGTTCATACATCACCTGAACTTGCAGAGAATGAAATCCCTGCGCTTAAAACTGTAATGAAAGAGACTGAAAGTTTATTTGAAGAGCCCGACGTTCTGTGTCTGGGTGATTTCAATGCCGATGGTTCGTATTACAATGAAGGGAGAGATGACTGGCTTTCCGGTTTTGAACCAGAGGAGTATATAACCGGCATACCTAATCATTACGACACAACTGCTGCTGATTCTGAAAATACATATGACAGAGTGCAGATGACTTCAGGCTTAGCCCGTGATTTTACCGGTAAGTCCGGAGTGTTAAGATTTGATGAACACTACGATTTGAGCGGATGTGAAGGGACACGTAATACTGCAGGGACAGTACGGGCAGTTTCGGATCACTATCCTGTCTGGTGTGTGTATTATGCTGACCGGGATGAGGATTAGGGGAAGATTTTTTATTATCAACAGGATAACTATAGGGCAGTTCCATTAACTCAATCTTTACTGGGTTAAAGGGGCGGTAGCCCCTTTATAAGCCCCGCAGGGCTCCCTGCGGTTCCAGAAACGGAGTTTTTGGAACCGCCCTATAGTAACTTTGAAAAGAAAAATTATCGAGGAAATGAATATAAAGCTTTACTATTGTATATAAAATGAGTATTATTATTCAGGAATTATTCCTGAATATAATTTTTAGTGTAAAAAATAAAAATTATATATCCCCGCCGCCTTCGGCGGCGGGGATATATTGTTTTTTTTTACTTTAGAAAAGTTAAGGAATAAATACTGATTATTAGTTATATTTTTAAAAATAGTATTTTAAGGAGATGTTATGGGTGACAAGAGTCCAAAATCGAAAGATAAGAATCAGAAACAGAAAGATTCCGGAAAAGCAAACGCAGCAAAAAAAGCTCAGTCAGATAAGGATGAAAAAACAATTAACGTAGGAAATCTTAAAAAAAAGTAATTTTATACACATCAAAATAAATTTTTACTGGGGGTGAAACGGCATAAATGTTGTTCGTTATTTTATTGAGTCTGCCCGAATTTTTAATGTTATTTTGACGCTCCGCTCTTTTATCTGAATTAATCCTGTTTTAAAAAATCATAGTTTAATGTCAAATTAGTCTAAAAATATTGTCTGGATAGCAGATTGATAATACTCTCTGTCTATATCAAAAAAAGTTTGACAATCCCCCTTTTTATCTGAGAAAAAATTTGAAAAATATTTAACTTTACGTAGTGGAGCAGGATTAAATGTTTTCGAGAGCTAATAATATACTGGAATATAAAATATCTGACGAAGATTTGAAATTGTATAATCCGTATCTGAAAAAACTAAAAAACCTCATTGATGAAAACTCAAATTTAAATGCAGAGGGACTTATATCTTTGCTCCTTGATAATCGCTCCGATTTTGTTTCGGACTATAGTTTTACAATCCCCTATTATGATGTACTGACAAAGGCTGCTTCATATTCACCTATTGTTGAAATAGGTGCAGGTAGCGGGTACTGGGCCAGGTGCCTCAGTGAAATTGGAGCGGATGTAATTGCCTACGACAGTTTTCCTCCGGGAAGTCAGAGTCCATGGGATTGGCTTAATGGGAATTCCTGGTTTGATGACACATGGTACCATATTATAAAGGGTGATGAATCTGCAGCTGCTCATCATCCCGACAGAACCCTGTTTATAGCGTGGCCGGTTCCGATGAATCCCATGGCATATAATGCGCTTGTTAATTACAAAAATGCCGGAGGAAAAACTGTAATATATATTGGAGATCCTCATCCCGCATCATCGGGTGATGAATTTTTTTATAAACTGCTTTATCAGCATAAAGCAATTGAACAGATAGATCTTTACGGCTGGCCCGGGATTAATGAGAAGCTTTATATTTACTCATTGAGTTGAGGCAGCAAATTCTACCGCGTTAAATAAGAGGATAACTGTCTGGTGAAAAACTCTTGCAAAATAAATATGCCTCCTGCAAAACAATCAGACATGAGATAACAGATCTGTTATCCGGATATGGGGGGATACCGTAGAATGAGATTGAGAATTGCCGAGCCTGAAATTGATAAAGATAATCCGTTTGGTCATGATAAATTAAACAGAGAGCAGAGTGCAGTTGTATTAACAGAGCTTTTCAGTAATATAGATGGTCCTTTTACTGTCTGTCTTAATTCCGGCTGGGGGACAGGAAAGACAACTTTTATTAAGATGCTTAAGATGCATCTTTTAAATCAGGGTTTTCCCGTGATCTATTTTAATGCATGGGAGACTGATTATCAGGATAATCCCCTGATCGCGTTTATCGGCGAGATTAACTCTGGTATTGAGGAGCTGAAAAAACATGGTTTTGAAGTTGAAAATGCGAGAAAAGCATTTAAAAAATTTAAAAAGACCGGAAAAGATATACTGAAAAAAACGATCCCGGTTGCTATAAAAACTGCCACACATAAAGCCCTGGATATTGAAAAGGGTGCTGAAGATGCGTTTTCCGATTTTACGTTAAGCGTTCTTGAAAATCAGATCAAAAACTATTCAGCAGCAAAAGATCAGGTGAAGAGATTTAAAGAGCAGCTTAAAGAACTTGTTGATGAGCTTCAGCATATTCATCATAAACAGAATTTAAAATTCAGACCTTTGATTTTTTTCATCGATGAGCTGGACCGGTGCAGACCTGAACACGCGGTTCAGGTGCTTGAAAAGGTAAAACATTTTCTTGACGTTGACGGTGTAATCCCTGTCTTCGGAACTGACATGGAGCAGATGGGACATTCTGTTAAAACTGTATTCGGTCAGAATATGAAAGAGCGTAGTTACCTTAGAAAGTTTATTGATCTTGAGTATAATCTTCCGGCTGATAATCAGAATAGTGAATTATACTGCAGATATTTATCAACTGAAACAGCCGTGACAGAGGTGTTAAATAAACACGCAAAGCCGGAAGATCTGATAACTGAATTGCAGTACTCAAGTATATTGATGGCATCCACATTTTCATTATCTCTCAGTGATCTGAATGTTCTGTTTAATTCTGTGTACCTTGTTTTACTGACTTGCCAGAATATAAAAATAGAGACAGTTGCTTTGACCGTAATACTGATTTCACTGAAGATGCGGAATGTAAAATTATTTAATCAGGTGCTGAACAAAGAGAGAACTGTATTTTATGTAATCAATGAATTAAACAAATTTAAGAAAGAGAACAGTACTGTAAAAGAATATGATAAATATTTTATAGAAAGAAGAGTGGTGTCATTATGTTTGAAAAAATTCACAGAGGACGATTATCAGCATCAGTTAAATCAGAGCCCCATTGCCAATCATAATGAATTAAACAATATCTATAAAATTACAAAAGATAAAAACAGATTACCGGGTAATGAAATATTTACAGATACATTAATTAAAAAGATTAAGATGCTGGAGTCGTTTAATTTTTAAAATTATCTGAACCGCGGATTTACGGAGACTTTAGTCATGCGCTGTGATTAAGAATTTGTAAATCTGCGGTATAAGATCAACCCTGGTGCTTTGACCTGATGATTTAATACCAGACTGTCATCCCCGCCTTCACGGGAATGACATTGAGCATAATTCATAAGGTAACGGCTATAGTTAATCGGCGACGCGGATTATTTACTATCTATTACTTTGATGACTTTTCTCACTTTAAAATTCTGTTTATCAAGTTTTGAAATTATATTATCGAGATATTTTTCTGTCCCGGTGATTTCAATCATCCTTTTGTCACCCTTCTCGTAAGTTATTAAACCAAAAAGAATAGTCAGTTTTGAATAATCTTTACCGGTAATAATAATCTGATATGTATTTTTTTTACCGATTAAATTCAAAAAATAACTGACTATTTCGTTTAACAGCTGAGACTTTATTATCATTGGATTCATCTTACGGTACCTTGGAGAATTTTATTAATTTTTATTAGAAGTTATCGGGAGTGAAAGTCAAACGAAAAAATTTTTACTTCGACGCCGGGTAATGATAGTCATCTGCATCTTTTCATTTCAACTGTAAATCATCCCGCAAAGCCCCCGCACCCCCAGAGGGGGCAAAGATTAAGGGAAAAACTTTGTTTTAATACTAAAAAATCTGATGAAAAGCTATTGAATATGCGATTAAGTGCCTTGCCCCCTCCGGGGGTGCGGGGGCCGGGGAGTTTAGGGGACTGCTCAAAAAGATGCGAGTAATGGTTGGCCAGGGGTTGATGGCAGGGTAAAGGGGGAATTCCCCCATCTAATATAAAGAGTTTCCACTTATTTACATTTCTTCTTTTTTGCGCTTATTCATCTATATGGATTGGCAATTCTGAGAGGATTTAAAATCTTCAGGCATTGCTGATACGGTAATTATTTTAAAATTTTTATTTTGATTGGAATCAATGATTATATCTCACAACCGCATTCGGTTGCGTGGAGACAAATCTTTTTCATTTTATAAATATTAAAGAATAATTACAGATGCAGATTTAAAACTGAAATATTTTAAACGGAGTGAAAACGATATGAATTCATTTAGAGTTCTTGAAATCAAGCAGAGTGTTTTTGAAAACAACGACCGGGACGCGGAGCTGCTCAGAGATGAACTTAAAAAGGACAAAACCTTTTTATTGAATCTCATGTCATCACCAGGTTCGGGTAAAACAACAACTGTTATCAGGACAATTGAAGCATTGAAAGATGAAATGAAAATCGGAGTTCTTGAAGCGGATATAGACTCTGATGTTGACGCTCACACTGTATCGAAAACAGGTACTAAAGTAATACAGCTCCATACCGGCGGGATGTGCCACCTTGATGCGGATATGACCAGACAGGGATTAAACGGACTCGGTACATCCGGTCTCGATTTTGTTATTCTGGAGAATGTGGGTAATCTTGTATGTCCCGCTGAGTTTGATACCGGTGCATCAAAGAATGCAATGATTTTAAGTGTGCCCGAGGGGGATGACAAACCTCTGAAGTATCCGCTGATGTTTTCAATAGTTGATGTCCTGCTTATCAACAAGATGGATGCACTGGATTATTTCAATTTTGATTTAGAGGCAGTTAAAGAGCGTGTTAAAAAATTGAATCCTCATATTAAGGTTATTCCAATCTCCGCTAAAAAAGGGGAAGGGATGGAGGAGTGGACTGACTGGATACGTGCAGAAGTGAAAAACTGGAATGAAAAATAACAACTAATAATTACTGAACTTTTTTGAAATAAAAAAATTTATTATCCCCGCCGCCTTCGGCGGCGGGGATAAATATACTTTATTTTTATATTAAAAATAAGTTAAGAAATTAAGACTAAAAAAGTTAACATTAATAAAACTTAAATGGAAGGTATTAAAATGGTTAATGAAAAAGTATTAGAGCTTGCTAATAAAATAAGCAGAGTTAAACGCGGATCAAAAATGGAAATTCTGCCTGAATATCCGGAATATAAAATTCTGGAACCTGTTATTACTGAAGAGATGGCTGAGGTTGCACTCTGCCTTGAATTCCGTGATCCGAAAAGTGCTGAAGAGATTGCGAAGCTGTGCGGAAAGCCCTTAGATGTGACAAAAAAACTCCTGTGGGATCTTGCCATTGCCGGTGTAGGTATTGTAAACGAGAAAGATGGAGTTGATAAATACTGGCTTGAAATCTGGGTGCCGGGGCATATGGAGATGATAGTAAACCATCCGGATAAAGCGAGCGTAGAAAATTTTGAGCAGATTGCGGAAGCATTTGATGCATACGGTAAAAGAAGAGCTCCAATGGCTGCGGGTGTTTTTTCTGTAGGTATGGGTCCCATGCGGGTTATTCCCATTGAGTCTGCAATTCAGGGTGAAACCAGAAGAGCATCATACGAAGAGATATCGGGATATCTTGAAGAGAATACTGTTTTTTCCGTATCGGATTGCTCATGCCGTACATCACGTGAAGCAATGGGTGAGGGATGCGGTCACCTGAAAGAGGATATGTGTATTCAACTTGGACATGCTGCTGAATACTATATACGTACAGGACGGGGACGTGCCATTACCCGTGAAGAGGCATATGAAATTATAAGAAAAGCCGAAGCAAACGGGCTTATGCATCAGATCCCCAACGCGGACGGACCGGGACATACACATGCAATATGCAACTGCTGCGGTTGTTCATGCTTTGCAACTCGAATAGCCGGAATGTTTGTGAACAATGACATGATCCGCTCAAACTATGTTTCAAAGATTGACAAAGACAAATGCGTAGCCTGCGGAGAGTGTGTTGAGGTTTGTCCTGTAAACGCATTAAAACTGGGACAGAAACTGTGTACTAAAACACCGATTATTGAAGAGAAGCGAACTGAATTTTCAACAAATTCAGAGTGGGGCCCGGATAAATGGAATCCCGATCATAGAATCAACAAGGAGAATGTTGTTGAAACAGGAACAAGTCCATGTAAGACAGAGTGCCCGGCTCACATATCGGTGCAGGGATATATAAAGCTTGCCTCACAGGGGCGATATAGAGACGCGCTTGAACTTATTAAACACGAAAATCCGTTCCCTGCGGTATGCGGACGGATATGTCCGGCCAAATGTGAATCGGCTTGTACCAGAAACGATATAGATTCAGCTGTTGCCGTTGATGAGATTAAAAAGTTTATTGCAGAGCAGGATCTGAAAAATGATACACGCTATGTCCCGGCATTGAGACATGAGTATGGAAATAAAATTGCAGTTATCGGTGCAGGACCTTCAGGATTATCATGTGCTTATTATCTTGCACTTGATGGTTACAAGGTAACTGTATTTGAAAAACAGAAAGCCCTCGGCGGTATGCTTACACTGGGAATCCCTTCATTCAGACTTGAAAAAGATGTAATCAATGCTGAGATTGATATACTCCGAGAGTTGGGGGTTGAGTTCAAAGCCGGTGTTGAGATTGGTAAAGATGTGAGCATTAAAGATTTACGCGGACAGGGTTACGAAGCTTTTTATCTGGCAATAGGAGCCCAGGCGGGAAGAAAACTTGGTATAGAAGGTGAAGAGTCAGCTGGTGTTGTTACTGGTGTTGACTTTCTACGTGAAGTAAATCTCGGGAATGATATAAAGCTTGAAGGTAATGCTGTTGTAATAGGCGGCGGGAATGTTGCAATAGACGTTGCACGGACAGCTATAAGAGTGGGATCTTCAAAAGTTGATATGTACTGTCTCGAAAGCCGTGAGCAGATGCCGGCACTCGAAGAGGAGATTGAAGAGGCATTGGCTGAAGAGATTGAAATATACAACTCATGGGGACCGAAGAGAATTATTCATGAGAACGGACGTGTCACAGGCGTGGAGTTTAGAAAGTGTCTTTCAGTTTTAGATAAAGACGGAAAGTTCAACCCGGTATTTGATGAAAATGATACAAAGATTGTTAAGACAAATAATGTGCTTATCTCTGTAGGTCAGGCGATGGAGTGGGGCAACCTTCTTGCAGATAGCAAAATAGAACTGAACCCGAACAGAACCATCATAGCAGATCCGTTTACCCTTCAGACAGGTGAGTCCGATATATTCACCGGCGGTGACGCAATGACCGGGCCTAAATTTGCAATTGATGCAATAGCCATGGGTAAAGAGGCCGCGATATCAATTCACCGTTTTGTTCAGCCGGGACAAAGCCTTGTATTCGGCCGTGACAGAAGAGCCTATCATTCACTTAATAAAGAAAATCTCAATCTTGATGGATACGATCATCAGCCGAGAGAGAGAGCTCCTCATGTAGATGCGTCAAAATCTAAAGTAACCTTTAAAGATCTTCGAAGCACATTTACAGAAGAGCAGATGAAGAAAGAGACTGAGCGCTGTCTGGGCTGCGGAGCAACAACGGTTGATACATACATGTGTGTCGGATGCGGCGCATGCACGACAAGATGCAAGTTTGATGCAATAACTCTGGTAAAAAAATATGACGAAAAAGGTGTGGAATTTAAATATCTTAAACCGCTGGTTATGAAAAATATGGTTTTACGTCAGGGTAGAATTGCCGGACGAAAAATAGGTAAATCAGTAGCAGGTATTTTTTCATAACAGATCAGAATTTATACCGGCCCCTCATCCCCCCGGAGGGGGGCTTAAAGAATGTGTTGTTAAAGTCTGAAAAGCAGAGGTGAACATTATGCATGAATTGGGAGTAGTTTTTGAAATCGTAAAAAAAGTTGAAGGTATCGCTGCACAGAATAATTTAACTAAAATTGACACACTGGTGCTCCAGATCGGCGAGCTATCATCGATGATACCTAAATATATTGAAGCATGCTATCCTGCTGCGGTGGATGGTACAATAATGCAGTATACAAAGTTGAAGATTGAAATACTCCCCGGTAATGGACTCTGTAAAAATTGTAATATTGTTTTTAACCTTATGAAGAATTCCGGCAAATGCCCCCACTGCAGTAACGGAGAATGGGATATGTTAAGCGGAAAAGAGTTTATGATTAAAGAAATTGTAGCCTGTTGAAAACGTCAATGTCTGAACTGCGTATTCATCAGATTTAAGTGATTACGTTGATTCTTAAATGAGAAATCAATGGTAATTACTCAAATCATTGTAAATCTGTGGCTCAGACATTTTTTTGGATTTACCCGGCACATGATTATTTCTTAAAAAAATTTACAAGAGTACTGTTTACCGGTTCCGGATTTTCATAATGAACAAGATGTCCTCCGCCTTTGATTTCGGAATAATTAACATCAGGGATTGCATTTTTTATGTTCTGAATAGAATCATTTTGTATAAGGTTATCTGCAGTTCCCCATGTTAGAAGAACCGGGATTTTATTCTTTGCAACTGCTTCATATTCGGCAGTAAAATCATTAAGATTATCTCCACGGAAATTTGAGAGTCTTGCCTGTTTAAAACCTTTAAATGAGAGCTGGGTATGGTACTGGTTTAAAAATTCGGATGTAATATTTTTCTCATCTGCAAAAACTTTTTTCGGATAAGTAATATTATTCCGGTCAAGGGCTACACTTGCAAGATAGTCACCGATTACCGGTGTTCTTAAAATCGCAAGAATTGCCTTCATCGGGAGAATATTTATATATGGAGAGAGCAGGGCAAGACGCTTAACTTTTTGAGGATTTGAAGCCGCATAAAAAACGCCGATACTCCCCCCTTGTGATGTACCTGCAAGATTAAAGGATTCTTTTATATTAAGCTTATCGAGAAGTTCAATCAGCTGATTGTTGTAGAATTCACGTGTGTATTTAACATCGGGACGGTCGGAGTAACCGAAGCCGAACAGGTCGTAACGGAGTACACGGAATCCGGCGTCCGTTAATGCTTTTATGTTTTTATCCCATGAAAAGTATGGAGCCGCATTTCCATGTATAAGAACAACCATCTCACCCTTATCGGGGCCGGTTAATTCATAGTGAACAACACCGCCGCTGAGTTTAATAAAATTCCCTTGTACTCCCTTTCTTGTATTATCATTCAATTCATTTACTTCAATATTTCCGGTAATAAACGGGAGTATAAAAAGTATTACTGCCAGTATTGAAAAAGCGATAGCTGATTTTTTCATGATACTTTTCTCCAGATTGATATTTAAATATCTGTATTTATTCTTTAACTTTTCTAAAGTAAAAAACTCCATTATCCCCGCTGCCGAAGGCGGTGGGGATATATAATATTTTTTACACTAAAAATTACATTCAGGAATAACTACTGATTTAAATTTAAAATCCATGTTATCTGATTTTTTGCAGATGTCCAGTTTTTTATTATTGTGGATTAATGATGGGGTTTTTAAGGTATGTTTTTTTGGTGAGGGATATTTACAGGATTTTAATACGTTCAGCCCCGCCCCTATCCGCCCGCCGGGCACCTTTCCCCATGATGAGATGGTGAAAGGGAGGTTGGGATTTTTTAGAGTTACTCTCCACCCTTTCATCAGGGGGAGATGGCCATCGGCCAGAGGGGGCGGAGCGGGATGACCAGTGGAGGGGGCGTTCTATATATGAACAAAAAAGTTCTTATAGCTATATTTATATCTGTTTCATTGATTCTTACCGGTATTAATCTTTATGCGGAATCTCAATCAACCGGGTCGGATATTACTGTTATTTCTGAAGATACATCTGCAGATGTTCCCGGTGCTGCAGATCTACCGGTTGAGATTATACCTGTAGTTGAAACCCTTGACCTGTTGTTTCTAGGTGATGTCATGGGGCACGATAGTCAGATTCGTTCAGCTCTGCAGCCCGATGGTGTTACTTATGATTACACATCGTGTTTTGATTATATACGTGATGAAATTTCAGCTGCCGATGTGGCCATTGCCAATCTGGAGGTGACCCTGGCGGGCCCGCCGTATAAAGGTTATCCGCGGTTCAGTTCTCCCGACGCGCTGGCTGATGCGTGCATGGAGGCAGGGATTGATGTTCTGGTAACGGCCAACAACCATTGTGTTGACCGTGGTAAAGAGGGACTTGAACGGACAATTAAAACTCTTGATAATATGAATATACTTCATACAGGTACATTTTCATCCAACTCTGACAAGCAGAACAAGTCGCCTCTTATTATTAAAAAAAATAATTTTAAAATTGCGTTGATAAGCTACACTATGAGCACCAACGAAATTCCGGTACCCAAAGGATCTTCTGTTAATCTTTATAAAAAAGATAAACTGATGGCTGATATTGCTGAAGCAAAAAAGACGCGATCCGATGCTGTTATCCTCTATATCCACTGGGGTGCCGAGTATCGTCATGAACCGGGAGCAGAACAGATTGCACTGGCTGAGATCTGTTTTAATGCAGGGGTAAATATTATTATCGGTTCACATCCTCATGTAATACAGAAAAGCATCCTGTCCGGTCAGACAGACAGTATACGCTTTGTCGCATATTCACTGGGCAACTTTATCGCTAATCAGAAAGCGCCCAATACTGACGGCGGTCAGATGATTAAACTTACATTGTCAAAAAAGGATGGTATTACAACTGTGACTAAAGCGGGCTATATTCTTACCTGGATCTACGGCCCGGTTATAAAAAATAAAAAAAAGTTTTATGTTCTGCCATGTAAGGATTTTGAAAACCGCCCTGAGTTTTTTAAAACTCAGGAACAGTATAAGAAGATGAAATCTTATATTGATGAATCCAGGAAATTACTCGATAGTCAGAATAAGGGTGTGGATGAGGTTCTGAGCGAGGGGATAGAGACGGGATCTGTAAGAGATAAACCGGTTTTTGAAGAGAATATGGTTTTGAAAGTTGAAAAAAATTTGATCAATTGAATTTTATCCGTCTCAGAAACGCATCATTTGGTATTAATGGTAGAGACGAAGCACTGCTACGTCTCCAGGGATGATAATGACGACAACGAAGGCAATCTGAGAAGTTTTATAGTTGAATATTTATTTTAATGTTATTACAATATAGACTAATAAGAGTATTTTTAATATTCAGCAAATGAAAGTTTTTCGTTTAAAATCAGTAATTAATCTGATATATAATTTTAGTGTAAAAAACAAAAATTATATATCCCCGCCGTCTTCGGCGGCGGGGATAATAGATCTTTTTTTTATTTCAGAAAAGCTAAGGAATAAATACTGCTTTAAAATTAAAGTTTCATCAGATATTTTTAATTTATAAAACAAAATCTTAAATTAAAGGTAAATCAGCGGCCTATGACAAAGCTTACAAGTCTTAGAATGCTGCGCTTGCTAAAAGGTAGAGTTTAATGGAAAGAAAAGAAAATGTTATCCACGAAGAAGAATTTTTAGTTATTTTTTCTGATCTTACCAGTTTAAAAGTATCACAATTTTTTTTGAATAATAGATCAGATGCTATTATTATATGTTTCCCGGCAATGGGAGTTACTGCATCTTATTACAAAATTTTAGCAAAAAAATTATGCAGTGAAGGATTTCATGTAATAACTGCAGATTTGCGCGGGAATGGAAAATCGTCAATTCGTGCATCAAAGAAAATTAATTTTGGTTATAATGATATAGTTTCAATAGATTTACCGGAATTGGTTATGAAGGTTAAAGAGCAAAATCCTGACAAAAAAATTTATCTATTGGGGCATAGTCTTGGCGGCCAACTTGCTGTTCTTACGGCTTCATTGAATGAAAAAATAGCAAACGGAATAGTATTAATAGCTTCATGTTCAGGATTCTATAAAGGATGGAATTTTCCTTCGAGCATAAAAAATTATTCAGCATCAAGACTGATTTATTTTATAACAAAGTTTATCGGGTATTTCCCGGGAGACAAACTGGGATTTGCAGGGAGAGAAGCACAAGATCTGATTTACGATTGGGCGCAGCAGATTAAAACAGGAAATTATGTTTTATGTAATTCCAGACTTGATTATGAAGAATTGATTAAAAATATTTCAATTCCAATACTTGCGATTTCATTTGAAAATGATTCACTTGCCCCGCGAAGATCAGTGGAAAATTTTTATAAAAAAATGAAGAATTGCAATGTTGAACATAAACATTGTAACTCCGAAGATGTTAACATTAAAAATGTCGGGCATTTCAATTGGACGAAAAATCCGGATGCTATCGTTGAGATGGTTAAAGAATGGATAAGTAATAACAGGGCTTAATTTATAAAAATCGAATTGAATTATTCTCAGAAAAAATACTGATATCAGATTTTAAGAAGTACGATCCTGCCCCGATATCGGACCACTTTTAACTTTAGTTTTCTGGTAACTGCTTTGATGTAGATTAAATATATCTCTAAAATCACTAAAACATATACATCCCCCCGCCATCGGCGGGGGGATGTATATGTTTTTATCAGGTTTTTACATAACTTTTCTATGGCTGAGTAGTCACGTTTTTTAAATATATTAAATGATATTTTACTTGACTTAGAATATAATATTAGAATAATATTCTAATATGAGAAAACCTAAATCAAATCATGCCGCATCAGCAAAGCGTACTTCGGAAATTATACAGGCAGCGCTCAGGTGTTTTACCGAGTTTGGCTTCAACGATACAACAATGGCAGATATATGCGTCAACGCCAGGGCAAGTACCGGCAGCGTGTACCATTATTTTAAAAGCAAGGAACAGCTTGCTGCAGCTGTCTATCTTGAGGGTATTGGTAAGTACCAGACAGGTATGCTTCAGGCACTTGAGAAAGAGGATGAGGCCCGCAAAGGTGTAACAGCTGTAGTGGAATATCACCTGAAATGGGTGAGTAAAAATCCTGAATGGGCAAGCTTCCTTTTTAATAAAAAAAATCTCTCATTTGTTTCCGGAACAGAAGGTGAACTTTTTGAAATGAATAAAAAATTCATTACCGGATTTTCCCAGTGGTTTAAACAACAGATGGACGCAGGAAAGATCCGCAGGGTGCCATGGGACATCCTTGTTTCCATACTGCTCGGTCCATGTCAGGAATATACAAAACTGTATTTATCCAAAAAAACAATAACTAAAATTAATGAAGCTATCAACGATCTGAGTATCGCGGCATGGAATTCACTTTCTACATAAAAATATTTTTATAAGGAATTGTTATGAGTGATAAAATCGTATTAAACTTTAATTCAAAACCATCTTTAGTTGTTTCTCTGTTTAAAGCGTTCCAATCAAGAAAAAGCAGATTTATTTCTAAAGAAAGCATTCCGGAAATCCATGTAAAAAGTTCAAACTTCCAGATTAAACCTTCACATCTTGAATTGTATAATACTATATGTGAAGTACCGTCAACTGAAACGATTCATCTCATATATCCTTTTACTCTTGTAAATCCATATCTGATGCGGATTTTATGCAGAGAGGAGATGCCATTCTCTCAATTTAAACTTTTGAACACCAGAAATCGTATTAAAATGATACGTGTAATTTTCCCTGATGAGATATTTCAAATTGAGTGTTTTAATTCAGCCGTAAGAATTGTAAAAAAAGGAATCGAATTTGATTTTAACGCAACTCTCTCGGTTGATGCAGAAAAAGTATGGGAGATCACATCCACCTATTTTATCCCCGGGAATTCTGGTGATGAGGAAAATTCATATATTCAACCACGTCTTGAAAGTATTAATAATTCATCTGAGATAAAGGAGTGGATTATCAAAGCAGAAAACCGTTTTAAATTCGCGGGAGTATCAGGAGATACTAATGGTATCCACTATTCATCCATTTATGCACGAATGTTCGGCTTTAAGAGAGATTTTGCTCAACCCATACGGGTTCTTTCTCAGTGTATATCAAATCTCGCTATAGACCCAGAAAAACCGGTTGAACTACTGTTTTTTATCAAAGGCCCGGTTTATTACAATAGTATTTTGAAATTAAAAAATCAGACGGGTTTTAATTCAAATAGATTCGATTTATATTGCGGCAGTAATGAAAGACCATGTATCAGCGGTGAACTGGTTCCAATCAATGAATAATTTATTATTAAATAAACGTGACCAGAAATTCATTCTTTATGAAATGCTTGATATTGAACAGATTTTTAAAGATCCCCGTTATCGGATGTTTTCACGAGAAAGCTTCGACATGGTACTCGCCACTGGTTTAGATCTTGCTTTGAATGAATGTTATCCTGCCATGAGAGCTGCTGATAGTGAAGGATGCCGTTTCAAAGACGGAGCTGTATCAGTACCCTCGTCATATCATCATCTGAAAAAGCTGTTTGATGAAGGGGGCTGGTCTTCTCTCTTAATTCCTCAGGAATACGGAGGTCAGGGATTTTCGACACTCATGTATCTCTCGGCATGTGAAGCTTTTATGCATAATGTCCCCTTTTTCCAATACACAAACCGCCCTTTAAGCACATCCGACTCACTTGTTAATTTCGGCAGTAATGAACAGAAAAGCAGATATCTTAAAAAACTTGCAGAGGGTAGCTGGGGCGGACCTGTTGCATTAACTGAGGCAGATGCAGGCTCGGATATTGGAATGATTTCTGCCAAAGCGATTAAGCAGCCTGACGGGTCATATCGCATATCCGGAACAAAGATAACAATAACTAATGGTGATTCAGATCTTTTTGAAAATTATATATATACTGTGGGTGCAAGAGTTGAAGGTGCACCTGTAGGGATGGGCGGAATATCGCTCTTTCTCATTCCTAAATATCATATTAATGAAGATGGTACATCCAGAGAAAGGAATGATTATGCTGTCAGCGGACTTGATAAAAAAATGGGCTGGAATGGATTGGCTACATGCACTGCACATTTTGGTGAAAATGGAAAATGCTATGGGGAACTGATTGGCTCTGAAAATACGGGTATTTTTATGATTGCAGCAATGATGGTGAAAGCTCAACTCAACATAGCTTTATTCTCTACGGGGATAGCTTCAGCATCATACCTCCATTCACTGAATTATGCAAAAGAGCGGGTGCAGGGGGTGAATATATCTCAAGCAATGAATCCCTCCGCGCAGCGTGTTCCGATTGTTGAACATTTAGATATAAAACATATGCTTCTAAGTATGAAATCAAAGGTTGAGGGAATGCGTGCCTTTGTTTATTACTGCGGGTTTTTAAATGATCAGATCAGTATTAGTCAGGATAAAGATCAAAGAAAAAGATTTGAGGGATTACGAATGCTGTTGACTCCGGTGTGTACTGCTTTCTGTTCAGATACAGCTTTTGATGTTACAAGAGATGCAATGCAGGTATATGGGGCTGCCGGTTACTTTAAGGATTACCCGATGGAACAGTTTATGCGGGATGTTAAAGCTGCATCTGTTTATGAAGGATCAAATGGAGTTATCGCTTTACGGATGCTGACTATGAATATGGGTAAAGATTTTAGAAATCTTAATTACCTTCTTGAAGAAATCAGTAATTCAATTGTAATACATCAGGAAAAAGATAAAATAAAAGATATTGCTGATGATCTGAAAAGGGGATTAGATATTCTACAGGACACGGGTGATTTCATTCGCTCATGTTCAGCACGGGATAAATCTTTAATACCGATCGCATATGCTCCCACATTTTTAAAAATCATAGGTACTGTAACTTTGGGATGGCTGCTTTTCAAACAAGCATGTATATCTCTTGACAAACTATCCGGATTAAATTCTGATCCGGACATTATTACTGAGGGTGATCATGACATAGAATTTTACAGCAGTAAAATATTAGTCGCCCGCTACTACTGTAAGCATAACATGCCATTGATTGATGCCTTATCAATAATAATTAAGCATGGAGATATGACTGTAAATGAGATGAAGAATGAGATGTTTTAATTATTAAAATACCTTTAGTCCAGGGCAGAGTTTTTTAGTAAAAATGAATTGTTATATTTGCTAAAATCAGTTAGTAACGGCATTAGTTGTATAAAACGCGAAACCTTAGGGCTTGCATTCAGATCGGCAAAGGAGAAAACAAATCGATGTTCAATGTGCCTGATGTACCGATAGCTTTTTTTGATCTTGATGATACACTAACAAAAAAGAATAGCAGCAAGCTTTGGATGGACTGGAGATTACAAAAAGATGTTCGCGGTATATTTGAATTTTTAGTCGGCCTTCATAATAATTCCTATTATAAAAAGGGTAGTCTTACTGAAAACAGAATGAACTTTTATTTCTATGCGCGTACAATTGGTTTAAGTGTCAGTTCATATCAAAAAATGTCAGAAAAATTTTTTAATGAGAATGGAAAACATCACATATATCCCGAAGCAGTACATCTTATACAGGCGCACAAAGTTAAAAATATTCAAACAGTAATAATTACAGGTCAGGACGAAATTCTTGCTTATCCTTTTTTCAAATATCTGGAAGCAGATGATTTAATTTCAAATAAAAGAATTATTTCAAAAAATAAAATCAAGGGATTTGAAAAACCAAATTGTTATGGTGAAGGGAAAATTATATTAGCAAAAAAATATCTATCAGAAAGCAGTATTGACTTAAAAGATTGTTCATTCTTTTCGGACAGCATATCAGATTTACCTCTCTTCAAAGAAGTTAAACATCCCGTTGCAGTTAATCCGGATGCAAAATTATTCAAAATGGCCAAGGATTTTAATTGGGATATATATAATTTTAATGTGTAAGCAGGTTCATACCGGAGACATCGGTAACAGTTTTGTAGTGACTCATCGGTAATGCGTATTCCGGTAAAACCAGCCGCCTATTCCACTTTTTTGAACAGCTTTGATTTGTTTTTTTATAAAAACTAATATAAAAGGTTGCATATTATTTAATACTCTATTTTTGTATAATTGCTTTTTAAAAAATTGAATGCCGGATATGTTGAATTGATTAAAATAAGAATAAGTTAGAAAGCTTTAAACGCAGGATTTTTTATCTTTTATTAAAATTCAAGGCTATGGATCAGCATTATGACAATCCGGCAAGGAAGATAATTTAATAAGAATTGTATGACGTTTTTCGTTTCTATATTTTATTTTTACAGTTAAACGATTCTATCCATTTAAGAAAAAGTTGTCTGCCATAAAAACCGCAAACTTTTCCACCAAAAAGATTGACAAATGTTCACATGCATGCTAACTTGAAAACATGAAAAGAACTGTGTTATTCTATAGAACAAAAGATGGGAATTGCCCTGTGGAAGACTTTCTTGATTCTCTTCCAGGAAAAGTCGTTCAAAAAATTACATGGGTACTTGAAATATTAGAAAGTCAGGAAATACTTCCAACGACATATTTTAAGAAACTTGTAAACACTGAAATTTGGGAATGCCGTATCCAGCAAGGATCAAACATTTACCGAATATTCTGTTTCTTCGACAAAGGTTCTATTATTATTCTCACAAACGGATTAATCAAGAAAACACAGAAGACACCTTTGGATGAAATAAAAAGAGCAGAAGATTATAGAAATGATTATATGAAAAGGAGGAAACCATGAGTGATCTGAAAAAATACATAAGCAAAAGAAAAGCAAGTGATCCTGATTTTGCACAAGGATACGATGAGGGTTTCGAAGAATTTAAGATAGGTTTAATACTAAGGCAAGAAAGAGAAAAAAGTGGTTTAACCCAAGAAGAGTTAGCCATGAAAATGAAAACAACAAAGAGCGCAATTTCTCGAATCGAAAATCATTCAGAAGATATCAAGCTTTCAACATTGTTAAAAGTAACTAAAGCATTAGGAAAAAATCTATCCATAAAAATTCTGTGAAATGCGGTTTTGACGGCAGACAACAAAGGCTAACAGCAGCGCCGGAGTACCGGCTTGGGCTGCTCTACATTTGCCACTCATTGTGACAAAACTTGTAGTAATAATAATACTGGTTTTATAAAAAACTTATTGCCCTTAAGGGCAATAAGTCAGTTAGCCAAGGCATTATGCAAAAAGCGCAAATCGAATGCCGGAGACATAGGTAACAGTTTTGTAGTGATTCACCGGTTATGCGTATTCCGGTGAAACCAGCCGCCAATTCCGCTATTTTGAACAGCTTTGATTTGTTTTTTTATAAAAACTAATATAAAAGGTTTTATATTAGTTATAGTTAAGCTATTTTATTCATTTAATAAAAAGTTGTCCGAAACGACCGCAAAAACTTAAGAGCTGTCCTCCTGCCCGCGTTTAAAAAATAGTTGACGTTATTGACGTAACGCGTTAATATACATTATGATACAATCATTTAATTGCAAAGAAACCGAAAAGATCTGGAATCAGGAATATTCGAAGAAGTTTTCAGAAGACATTCAAAGAGTAGCTTTAAGGAAGCTTTTCATGATTCAAAGAGCTAAGGAATTAAAAGATTTGATGATTCCTCCAGCAAACCGATTGGAAAAACTAAAAGGTGACAGGAAAAATCAATATAGTATAAGGATAAATGATCAATATCGTATATGCTTTCAATGGGAAGATTCAAATGCATATTATGTTGAAATTGTAGATTATCATTAAAAGGAAAATCAAAATGAAAAAGATAAAAAACATACATCCAGGTGAAATATTAAAAGAAGAATTCTTAAATGAATTTCATATTACAGCATACAAACTTGCGAAAGATACAAATATTCCGCCCACGAGAATATCACAAATAATCAAAGGAAAACGAAGTGTCTCCGCCGACACTGCTTTGAGATTCTCAAAATACTTTGGAACAACACCTGATTTCTGGCTAGGACTTCAAATGGAATACGACCTAAGAGAAGAATCAAGTATAAAAGAAAAAGAAATAAAATCCATTAAAAGTCTTTATGAGATTCAACATCCTTTATAAACTTATACCAGCTTTTCGTCCGTCTTTGGACTCAAAGCGACTAAACTTACTGTAAAGTGCGGTCACATGGACAACTAAGTTTACACGCGGCGTTCGGAGTACCTCACTTGGGCTTACCTGACATTGCGGCAATAGACCGCCGCAGCGTCAGGTAAGCTAGGCGTTGTGAGAGAATGCCGGAGACATCGGTAACAGTTTTGTAGTGACTCATCAGTAATGTGTATTCCGGTGAAACCAGCCGTCTATTCCACTTTTTTTAATAGCTGTGATTTGCTCTTTTTTATAAAAAAATAATATAAAAGGTTGCATATTATTTAATAGTAACTCTATTTTTGTATAATTGCTTTTTAAAAAAATGAATGTCGGATATGTTGAATTGATTAAAATAACAATAAGTCAGAAAGCTTTAAATGCAGGGTTTCTTATCTTTAAGTAAAATTCATATGCTATGGATTAGCATTATGACAATCCAGCAGGGAAGATAATTTAATAAGAATTTTATGACGTTTTTTGTTTTTATTTTTTACAGTTAAACGACGTTATTCATTTAAGAAAAAGTTAGCTGAAACGGCTTAAAAATTATTTTTATATCATAGCTCAAAGTTAAAAGTTAAGTATATAAAAAATTTAAAGAGAGTAATATGAATAGAATTGTAATCTCAATGATGATTCTGCTTGTTTTTGAAATTTGTTTATTAGCTGGTCAAAGTGGAAGTGTTTATCTCGCGGAGAAGAAACCTGATGGGAAAATTAAATCGCTTAGAGAATATTTCATTATTGAAAAGGATAATAAAATAAAAAGAATTCGTTATCAGCCCAAAGAAATTTATAACGAAAAAGGAATTATAATTGAAACTATCTTTTATGAAAATGATGGAAAACCCGGTAATAAAATTATTTTTAATTATGATAATAAAGGTAAATGTATTGAAGAAAATACTTATAATTCAACAGGTGATTTTATAAGTAAAAACACTAATAAGTATAATGATAAAGATGAATTTGTTGAAAAGGATTTTTATGAAGCAAACGGTAATTTGAAAATGAAAATTTTGTTCAAATATGATGAAAGAGGAAATCGGATAGAATATAATATTTTCAATGGTGATAAATTCGATGGTAAACTCACCTGGAAATATGATGCAAATGGAAACTGTTTAGAACAAAATACTTATTCACAGGATGGAAGTCTTAACAATAAGCAAATAAAAAATTATGATAAAAAAGGAAATCTGATTGAAAAAAGTGATTACAGTTCATTAAAAAATAGTGATGATCCTGAACTTAAAGAGTCTTCAAAGTCATATGAAAATGGATTATCGAAGAATACGACGATTTATAAATATGATAACACCGGGAATGTAATCGAAGAGAAACAATATGATTCATTCTCAGGCACTACTTCTATAATTACTTATCAATATGATGATATGTCAAACGTCATTAAAGAAGAACGTATTGATTATTCAGAAGGTAAAATTTATCAACAGAGTACGTCCGCATACAAATATCACTACGATTCTAAAAAAAACTGGATCAAGAAAATAGAGAATCAAGGTAATAATCTTCCTGTTAAAATAACAGATAGGGAAATACAATATTATGATTAAAAAATTTTAGTACGAAAGATATACTATATAAATTTGATTTAAAGATCAAATAAAGGAAAACAATTGGACACCTATTAATTTTTGTGATGGCCGCATCAGCTAACAAAGCTTACCCGCGGCGTTCGGAGTACCTCACTTGGGCTTACCTGACATTGCGGCAAAAGACCGCCGCAACGTCGGGTAATCAAGACGTTTGCTAAAATCGCACCGTGAATGCCGGTTGAAAGCCGGAGACATCGGTAACAGTTTTGTAGTGACTCATCGGTAATGTGTATTCCGATGAAACCAGCCGCCTATTCCACTTTTTTTAACAGCTATGATTTGTTTTTTTATAAAAAAATAATATAAAAGGTTGCATATTATTTAATAGTAACTCTATTTTTTTATAATTGCTTTTTAAAAAATTGAATGTCGGATATGTTGAATTGATTAAAATAATAATAAGTTATAAAGTTTTAAATGCAGGGTTTCTTATCTTTCATTAAAATTCATAGACTATGGATCAGCATCGTGACAATCCAGCAGGGAAGATAATCTAATAAGAATTGCATGAAATTTTTATTTTTTACAGTTAAAAGATGTTGTTCATTTAAGAAAAGGTTATATGCCAAAAGCTCAAAAATTTTTTAATCGGCCATCCGTGGCCTCATTATAAATTTATAAAAAAAGGAAAATTTATGAGATTACAAGAACAATTAAACTTATTAGGAGTTAGTCTAGAAAAAACTAGAATTCAAGCAAACAAACTAAGCAACGGTTCGATAAAGATTATTAATATGAAAGAGCTTAACGAAGGCATAAGCATAATCCAAGATTTGGACTATTTACATCCAGAATTAAAAAAAATAATGGAAGTAGATTTCTTTTATAATTATGTTAATGATGAATTGATATTAACTCCAGAATTATATTCTACTTTAACTAATTTTTTTAATCAATTAAGAACTAAAATTAAAATAACATATGACTTAATACAAACATTACTTCCCGAAGAAGACGAACTAAGTATAAATATAAAATTACCTAATCACAACTCATTACAAGACATTAGCTCAGATCTTTTAACTATAGATAAGATTTTAAATCAAATTTTAACACATAAAGAAATCAATAGTGGATACAGTTTTAAAAATTTTGATGTTGGATCTTCATGGATCTGTTTAGTAATAGCATCAGGACTTGCATTAAAATTTATAGCAGGTTTAGTATGGTCCGCATGTGTGATAAGAAAGAAAAAAATTGAATGTGATATACTTGTTGAACATGCTAAAACATTGACTATAAAAAATGAATCTCTCCAAGATATTGTGGATGGTCAAAAAAAGTTACTTGAAACATTGACTCATTCAGAAGCAGAAAATCTACTAGAAGAAAATAATATAGGTAATACAGATCCTGAATTCCTTAAAAGACTAATATATGCTATAACACAAACAGCTGAATTAATTAATAAAGGTGCCGAGATACATCCAGCATTATATGCACCGGAAGATTCCAAAAATTTATTCCCAGATTTTAAAAATTTGAATCTAATAGAATCAAAAACTAAATTAATCAAAGATAATTAATCAAATAATTTGCACAAGCTTCGCATCAGTGCGGAGCTTGAATGAAACTTTCTGTAATCGCGTTTTCAGCGCACAAAAAAGCTTACTCGCGGCGTTCGGAGTACTTCACTTGGGCTTTGCTACATTGTGCAAAAGGCCGCGCAACGTCAGGTAAGCAAGATGTTTTGCGAAATAATTTTTGAAAGAATAATTGGGGTAATTCCGTGAGATTTAAAAATACTAATCTAATAATACTAACTCTAATTACTATATTTTATAACATCAATATCTATGCATCAGAAGATAAATCATATGAAATATACTTAGATTCTACGTTATTATACTCACGTGGTATTTCTATGGAAGCTTCTTCTTCAAGCAGCAATTGGAATACAGATTTGCCATCAAATAGTAAATCATACATTGCTCAAATTTCATATGGTGAAACACTTAATTATTCATACTTTCGTAACTGTTCATTTTCAAATATAGGTTTATTTTTTGATTATAACTATCTAGATTATATAATGGGTGATATACAGTCAGTAAATATTGGAATAGATTTTAAAATCTTATGGGTATTAAAATTACAATTCGGAATCGGACATTCGTTTAGCAATCAAACATATACAATTAATCATGGTTTTAATTGGAATAATTATACACAAGAAGATCGAGTGATATTTAATGGTTATTCAGGTTTGATTTCTATAGGAACTGATATTCCGCTATCAAATAAATTTTCTTTTATATGTTATCTTAGGAGTGACGGATACTCCGAAGAAGAATTTTTCACTATTGGAGGTATTTCATTATCGAAAAATGCAATTTGCTTTGGAATTAAAATGATACTCTGGACTGATCAGTAAATAAGCGATACAGCGTATAACAAAGCTTACCCACGGAGTCAGGGGTACCTCACTTGGGCTTTGCCAAACGACGTGCAAAGCTTTTTTTAAGAAAGAAAAATTTGAGTAAAAAAAATTTTCGGAGAACTCGTATGAAAGACTTTCCTGAGTTTATGAAAAATAAAAAAAATCACATAAGCACAAGCGAACAAAATACCGTTGATATTGACGGATACTTTTATGAAGGTGCAGATGGTTCTCAAATGGCATTTTGGACATGTTACTCTGACAGAATTTCAAAAAAACATACTCACAATTTTGATGAATATATGGTATGCGTCAGTGGTCAGTATATTGCATATGTTAATGATGAAGAACATGTTTTAAATCCAGGGGATGAAATATATATTCCAAAAGGGACTGAACAGTGGGGCAAAAGTATAGCTGGTACAAGAACGATTCATGCCTTTGAATGTAGAAGGATTAATAAAAAGTCTGAATGATTAATGATGAAATATAAAAAAATATTAAAACTTGCTGTATGAGTTCCAGCTACAACATGCAAATCTTACACATGGTGTTCGGAGTACCGGATTGACCTGCAGCACATTGCGCAAAAAAGCCGTGCAATGATAGTTAGCCTTGACGTTATTTGAAAGTGAAGCGGTGAATTTATCATAGAAAGGAAACTTCATGAAAACTAATTTATTTCTATTATTAAAAAGAACACTTATATTTATCTTTATAAGCATAATAATCATCCTATTATTACTAATATTATATAAATCGTTTTTACAAAATTCTTTTTCAAAAGAAACAAAAATCGATACTTCTAACGGTATTGAAAAACTTGTTTGTGTAAAGATAGGTGGTGTTAATCAGTGGTTATTGATTAGAGGTAAAAATAAAAACAATCCGGTTCTCCTTTATCTACATGATGGACCCGGCAGTCCCTTGTTTTCATATGCACGGGATATCGGAATAGGAAATAAACTTGAAGATTATTTTGTTATGGTTTACTGGGAACAACGAGGTGCAGGAAAATCATTTAGCCGCACTATTCCTGTTGAAACAATGAACATTGATCAATTTGTGAATGATACCATAGAAGTAACAAGGTATGTGAAAAATATTTTCAATAAAGACAAAATATTTTTATTCGGCCATTCGTGGGGTTCTCTTATCGGAATTCTTTCTGTAAAGAAAGCACCTGAAAATTATTATGCATACATTGGCATGGGACAAGTTATAAATCAACTTCAAAACGATACTATTTCTTATCATTACACTTTAGATCAGGCACGACTGGAAAAAAATAAAATTGCATTAAATGAATTGGAAGAACTTGGTCCACCTCCATATGATTATAAGCAAGTATTGATTCAACGTAAATGGCTTAGAATATTCGGCGGAACACATTATAAAAAGAAAAGTTTTAATGGATTTATAAATCTTAATGTACTAAAAAAAATGATTTCAATACCTGAGTATTCAATAATCGACAACATTAACAATTTCCTCAATCCGTATTTCTCTGTCAAAAATTTATGGAATTCATCTCTTTATAAAGCTGATCTTTTTAATGATGTTCCCGCAATTAATATTCCGGTTTATTTCTTTGCCGGAAAGCATGATTATACAACACCATTTATTTTAGTTGAAAATTACTTCAATATACTAAAAGCACCAAAGGGTAAAAAAATACTATGGTTTGAAAGTTCAGGCCATAACCCGCGTGGAGAAGAACCGGAGTTGTTTACAAAATATATGATAGAGTTAGCATTAAAATATGAATCAAAGAAATAAATATCCTGTTCGACGGCAGGAGCGTCTCTATTGATCCGGTAGTTGAATGGATTGACTGTAAGCTTAACCGCTGATTGACGATGATTTTACTGTTGTGGAATATGCAGAGTAATCCCCCCGATGGGCACGTTTCCCCATGTGAGATGGAGAAAGGAGGTTGGGAGGTTTACAGTTTATTCTTCACCCTTTCACCAGGGGGGAGATGGCCAGAGGCCAGTGGGGGCGGTAAGACTGGTTTTTAATTTTTCAAGTTTAAGAAATATTATAGCTTGAATAATATCCAGTACATGTTCTGTAATAGTACATCATATAATTCAGGAAAATTAATGAGGTTTTATGAATACTACTGAACAGAAGCAGGATTGGAATCCGCAGCTTTATTTAAAATATAAGAATGAAAGAACACAACCATCGATTGATTTAGTCTCCCGGATAATAATTGATAATCCCGGAACCGTAATTGATATAGGATGTGGACCCGGAAATAGTACGCAGATTTTATATGAAAGGTGGCCGAAAAGTATAATAACTGGTCTTGATAATTCTCCCGGTATGATAAAAAAAGCAATAAGTGATTATCCCGATCAAAACTGGATTTTATCTGATATATCTAATGCTGATTTAAAGGATAAATATGATGTCGTATTTTCAAATGCAGTTATTCAATGGATACCGGGTCATGAACAGTTAATTAAAAATCTATTCAGTATTACTGCAAAGGGTGGAGCTTTAGCAATTCAGATACCGATGTTTAAAAATATGCCATTAGGCCGGTCTATCGAAGAAGTATCTAAAAAAGATAAATGGAACCAATATACAAAGGGTTGCGAGGATCTGTTTACTTATCATAATTACAGTTTTTATTATGATGTTTTAGGGCAGTACGCAGGTAATATCGATATATGGGAAACCTCATATGTTCATACTATGGATTCTCATGAAGCAATTCTTGAATGGATTCGAAGTACAGGTCTGAAACCGTACCTTGATAGACTGGAAAATGATACAGTAAAAAATGAATTTGAAACAGAGATATTAGAAGAAATAAAAAAGAAATATCCGTTACAAAAAAACGGGAAAGTTCTTTTTCCTTTTATCCGTTTGTTCTTTATAGCTTATAAAGTATAATGGTATGTTGACGAAAATTTTAATTAGAATTTGGAGTTACCCGCCGGGTATTACGGAACATTGATTGATGATCAAAAAATAATACTTAATTGTGAAAATTTTCAGTGATTATTCTTAGACAGTATTAGTGTAAAAAACAAAAATTATATATCCCCGCCATCTTCGGCGGCAGGGATAATAGAATTTTTACTTTAGAAAAGTTAACGAATAAATACTGGAAAGTAATCGTATCAACTTTTTGTTTAAATTCAAGTTTCAGTTGATGGAGTAAATAAAAAAATTATTGGAGGGAGTTATGCATAAACAAACAGAATGCAGAACATGCTATGTATATGTATTAGATACATTAGCTGACTGGGAAATCGGATTTATAATCGCTGAATTAAATAGCGGCAGATATTTAGATAAAAGTAAAGAGAAAGTGTCGCTAATAAAAATCGGTAATACTTTAAAACCTGTTACGACAATGGGCGGAATTGTTATAACACCCGATAAAGATATTTCAAACATCGAATTTAAAGAAGGGGATTTACTTGTTCTGCCTGGTGCTGACACATGGATGGAGGAAGAGAATCGGGGAATATTAAATATTGCTTCAGACGTTATTAATAAAAATGTAATAATTGCTGCAATTTGCGGAGCTTCGATTGCACTAGCTGATAAGGGTTTGCTGAATAACCGGAAACATACAAGTAATGCTAAAGATTATTTAAAAATGGTTTGTCCTGAATACTCCGGAAGTGATTACTACATTAATCAGCCGGCTGTTGCAGATGATAATTTAATAACAGCATCCGGACTTGCTCCATTGGAGTTCTCATATGAGGTTTTTAAAAAAACCGGTGTGATGAGAGAGAGTACACTGGAGGCATGGTATCAATTATATAAAACAAGGGAATCGAAGTATTATTTTGAGTTGATGGATTCACTGTCATAGAATGAAGTCTGATCCTTAAACGGTGTTTACAACAACGAAGGAAAGCCGAATGATAATGCCCGATAAAATTGACACATTTTTATTTGCTCCTTGCGGAATGAATTGTATGGTTTGCTATGTTCATCTCAAAGAAAAAAAATCCTGTCATGGATGCCTTGGTGACGATGTTGATAAACCGGATAGATGCAGAATTTGTAAAATCAAAGATTGTGTAAAAGGAAAGAATATATCCTATTGCTATGAGTGTAGTGAGTTTCCATGTTTTAGAATAAAAAATCTTGAAAAAAGTTATAAAATCAGATATAATGCAAGCTTGATTGAAAACAGTATAATAGTAAAAAAGAATGGGATTGAATATTTTTTTAAAACTGAAAGTAAAAAATGGATCTGCAGAAAATGCGGCAGTGCAGTTTCATTACATGATAGACTATGTTCAGGTTGTAATGAAAAACATAAAGAGTAATATTTTATACTGAAGGATATAAATATGAAGAAATTATCAGCATTATTTTTTATGTCATGGTTAATATCTGCAACAGGATGTAAGCCGGAATATACTGAACCTGATCAACTTAACCGGGCAATTATGTCCTATGATGCAAAGAGTATTCAATATATATTAGATCATGGAGCTGATTCTAATAAAGCTGAAAACGAATACAGTGATACTCCGGTCTATACTGCTGTAACTATGTTTTCTGTTTCAAATACCCCTGAAAAAAAGAGAAAAGCAGAAGAAATATTAAAGTTAATTCTTAATTATGGAGGAGATATCAATAAAAGAGATGCTTTTTCCGGAAACACTATGCTCCATTATGTGAAGGATATTGAAACTCTCCGCTTGTTAGTTGAATCAGGTGCAGATGTAAATGCAGCAGACGCAAAATATGGAAATACACCATTGCATACCTGGGTATTAACTTTTAGATCTGATTTAAAAATCTTCCGGTATCTTCTGGAGCATGGTGCTGATGTTAATAAAAAAAATAATTCCGGAAAAACAGTTATTGATTATGCAGATGATAAAAAAATGAAATATTCAAAAGAGAAAGATGTACGGGAAATTTATAATATTTTACTGTTATATAGTTTTAAAAAGAAATGATAATTATAATTACCACTGATTTATGAGTAGTTACTGTTAAAGATGATTATTAAACTGTTTATAGATTGACTTTTAACAATATATTTAATAAATATATGTTTGTGTATTAATAAACTATTATAAATACTTTTCGCTTTTGGCAGCGGAGATAATAGAGCTTTTGTTATTAAAAAAAATCAGGAATTTTTACTGATTGTAAACGAATAAAATTTTAATGTCAGGTAGATTATGGGTAGTGATAAAGAAAAAATAAAAGCATTAAATGAAATTGTTGGAATAATCGATTCAAAAGCTGCTGAATTTAAAGCGGATAGATTCCATATGTCGGAAGTAAAAGTTTTTGCAGAGAAAAAAATGATTAATGATTTAATCAATGACGCGGAACTTCTTATCAATTCAATGGATCAAAAACCGGCAGATCTTATTTCAGATCTTAACAAACTCCGTAAAAGTTTAAATTAAGGAATATGGTTTAAGTTCAATTAATCGGGAAATGTCTGAACCACAGATCTATAGTGATTTAACTGGTAGACTGTGATTTAGCACTTGTAAATCAAGCTAATCCTTAAATCCAACAAATCCTAATTCGGACATATTACTGAACTGAAAGAAACCGGGATCATAAAATATCCGGAAGATTAAATTTCTGCTCTCAGCAATAAAAAAATAATATGGTAAAACTGAAATGTCTAAAGAACAGATTATAAAAAAACTTCTGGAAGAGAATGTTGAGATCGGTATAAAATATCACTCACCACTCCCCGGAGATATTTTACCCTGGTATGTATATACTGCAATCAGCGGTCACAGAGTGCTTTGTGTACTCCGGAAAAATATTTCAGATAACATGACTGAATCTGAGTATCAGAACAGGCTTTTGTCTGCTCCGGTAAAAACTGTACTCAGAGGATATACTGTACAGGATGGTTTTGTGGTCATTGACTCTGAATACAGTGCCGACACGGGATTTGTCACAGAGATGGAAGACCGTGAGTTTGAACCTGATTTATTAAGTCCCAAGTATGCATTAACCGTTGGTGAGTTATATCACCCGGGCATGACGTCGTGGCCTGAGGCTGTTGAATATAATTATTTTAAAAAGAATCATGAGTTGAGATTTATTTTAAAGAACCCTTCAGGATATATTGCAGAGGTTATCCGTAAAATGCCGGTGCAGCTGGGTCTCTTTTTACAGGATGATATAATTCTTCTTGCATATAAGTTTACAGATTTTAAAAAACATGTAATACCGGTACATGGATATTCCCCTTTTTCAATTCATCTGGTTCCTGATGATATGAGGACTATCCCGGTGATGCTATCCGGTGCGGAGCAGAAAGAGCCGCTTCGTATTCACCTGGTAGACGCTGATACTGGAATCCTGAAAGCGGCGCGGACCATCACTCTCTCATCTGAGTTCTCTTCTGCACTCTGTTCTGCAATAATTGGCCAGAGCAGTAAACCTTTAACAGCTGATTATAATGACCGGCTGCAGGAGCTTGACAGCAGGTTTCCTGATAATGAGAGTCTTATGGAAAATTGTACAATGAAGTGTGCGGGATAAGGGGGACGTGCCGGTATGAAAAAACTGATACTAACAGCGGGGATTTTTATTTTCGGAATGTTCTTTCTGAATTCCATTGCACTGGCACAGTATGACGGTAAACATGAATGGAGAGCTGTCTGGATAGCTACTGTTAATAATATAGACTGGCCCTCAAAGCCGGGACTGACTTCGCAGCAGCAGAAGAATGAATTGATTGCTTATCTTGATCTTTTTAAAAAGATGAATTTTAATGCGATTGTATTGCAGGTAAGACCGACAGCAGATGCTTTCTATATTTCTCAAAATGAACCGTGGTCTATTTATCTCACAGGTGATCAGTCCAAAGCTCCTGATCCGGAATATGATCCGCTTGCTTTTGCAGTGAAAGAGGCTCACAAGAGAGGGATGGAGCTTCACGCATGGCTGAATCCTTACCGTGTAAGCCAGGATATTTCTAATATTGGTAAAATGGCAGAATCCCATATTTATAAAAAGAATCCGGAATTATTTCAGCGACATGGGAATAAATTATATTTTGACCCAGCCTACCCTGAGACCAGAGAGTTTCTGGTCAGAGTTATCAAAGACATTGTTACCCGCTACGATGTAGATGGTATACACTTTGATGATTATTTTTATCCTTATAAAGACTTTAATGACTCAGTGTCATTCGCTAAACATTCCAGAGGCTATAAGCCTGAAGATAAAATGGCCTGGAGGAGAGAGAATGTCGATTTGGTTGTTGAAATGCTCAGAGAAACAATAAAGTCAGTCAAGCCCTATGTAAAATTCGGAGTGAGCCCTTACGCGGTCTGGCGAAATCTTAGAGAGGACCCTCGTGGTTCGGACACCAGAAGCTTTAATTATACTAACTACGACCACCTCCATGCGGACATTTTACTCTGGATGGAAAAAGGATGGATAGATTACGTAGTGCCTCAGTTATATTTTCATATAGGAAATAAGAATGCAGACTTCAATGTTCTGGTTAAATGGTGGCAGGATAATTCTGCAGGAGTCCCGGTTTACGCAGGTCTGGGTACATACCGTCTGAATAAAAAATCTAAAATCAAATCATTGCGTTCCTCTGAGGAGATAAGAAAACAGGCCGATATAATAAGAAAAAGCGATGTGTATCAGGGTGTGTGTTACTTCAGTGCAAAAAACATGATAGACAATAATCTTGGTATCAATTCAGTCCTTTCTTCACTTTACAAAAGCCCTGCATTGGTTCCCCCTTTAAAAGGATTTATCAAATCGGCACCTCCGGTTCCACTGAAAGCAGATATTAAAATTGATGGTAAAGTTCTGAATTTTACATGGGAGGACCTGATGCCGGCAGATTCGGCAGGCAATAATCTTCCAGTTTATTATCACGCAATTTATAAATTTAAAAAAGGGGAGAAACCTGATTTTACAAGAGGCGATGCTATTGTCGAATTGACCGGTGAGGATAGCATTACTCTGCCGGCTGAAGTAAATTCAGGTTATGTATTTTATCTTACCTCACTTGACAGGCTTTATAATGAGAGCGATCCCGTCCGCTTCAGATTTTCCAGAGAATAAAACAGTAAGAAATTTGTGTAATGAATCAGTGTTAATTCCTTAACATAAATTTTAGTGTATAAATTGAAGTTTACATATCCCCGCCGCCTTCGACGGCGGGGATAATAGAGCTTTTTTATTACAAAAAATGTTTAGTAATTATTACTGGTAATGAATAGTTTTTATCGGAGAAGGTTTTTAATCGGCTTTGGATTCTCTGTCCACTATAATGTTTGCAGTAAAGGCAAGTCCTAATAAAGATTCAATAGTAATTGCAATAAAAATTGAAGAATTATAATTACCGTATATAAAACCGAAGCCTCCATTAATTGCCAGACAAAAAAAAGTTACTGCCATTGATATACTTAAATAATTCCTTGCCGGGGATAGAGGTAAATTCCGCGAAAGAAACATTAACACTGCAAATCCTAATGTAAATATTGAAGCTCTCCGGATAAGTATGATCGAAGCAGCATCAGGTATAAGACCCATGTCGCGAATAAACGCTTCTGATGTGAATAAAAACTGTGCAAATAGAAGTATGAATAAAACCGCAGTTGCAATGCTTGTAATTTTAAATAGTGATTTCATAAAATATTGACCATTAATATAATTTTCATTTTAAAGATATTCAATTATCGGTACAAGTTATAATATTATAAAGCTAATTAGATTGAGTATTTTGTCAGTATAATAAATTGCTGAATAACACTGAATTTTAATCCCTCTATGATGCAGCAAAGCTTAATCCTCTCAACCGACACGATTTACGGCTATAGGTGGATGATCGGTTCGTTCACATAAGATACTTCCTTTTGAAATCAAACAGCAGTTCATCCAGCTTTTCATGTATTTCTTTACCCATTACTTCCTCTTCAAGTACCTCAAATGCTTTAATAATCTTTTCCTGTTTTGAAGGGGGAATTTTAACATCAGAAATTGGTAAAAGAACTGAATTCTCATTTTTAATATTATTTCTAAGCATAGCTGTATATTCACGTGCAGATTTAATAAATTCTTTTTTCTTCACAGGAATAACTGATAATGAATTCTCCATCAGAGAAAGATATTCTCTCCCCTTGTCATGTTCAAACAGCATCATTCCTATAGGGCCGTTCTGATTGTGAACACCTGACTCCTGCAGTGCCGGATAAAGAATACATTCCTCTTTACAGTGATGAAACTTATCGACAAATATTTTAAGAAATTCGACAGGAGCTTTTATATCTTCAACCGGAATATCTTTTCCGGATTCCAGACGATCAGAAATTACATCAATTACCCTCAGTGAAACGAGGATTGTTTCATGTTCAAGTATCAGTTCAGTGCTTGCATATTTCATATTATCCTCCATGCATTATTACAAAAAAATTCATAATAATATGTAATTGAATACACTGCATTGATACAAAAAATATTGATGAAAAACATCTGCCGATACAATAAATAAAGGTAACTGTTCAGAACCCGGTGGGTAAACCATAATTAACTGCGATTTATGAACAGTTAGAAATAAAGTAATGATAATTATAATATTTTTATTGCAGGATTTTTATGAGCACAGATTTAATAAAATAGTTCTAGTATCCGGGTCATGGAAATTTTATCAGCTAACGATGCGAATCGAACGCACGACCTGCTCATTACGAGTGAGCTGCTCTACCGACTGAGCTACGTTAGCGGTTTTGATAACATGTATTTATTATTTCCCGATTGTACTAATGTCAAGAAAAATGCATTTTATGGAAAATATTATGAGTATAAATAAAACTGAATTTCAGAGAGCATACAGGTTAATTCTGTTGTTCTTTCTATATCTTTCACAGGGTCTCCCTTTCGGATATCAGGCAACTGCTCTCCCTGTTTATCTGAGGCAGAATGGCATCTCGCTTACTCTTATCGGTTTCAGTACAATACTGGCTGCACCATGGTTTCTGAAAGTATTCTGGGCGCCGGCGGTTGATACTATCTGGAGCCGCAGAATAGGCAGGAGGAGATCGTGGATTATCCCTCTTCAGATTATTCTTTTTCTTACAATAATATCCGCCTCATTCACATCTTCTATGAGTATTTCACTCCTTATTATTAATATATTTATTATGAATCTTGCAGCCGCTACGCAGGACATCGCAGTTGACGGACTTGCAGTGGATATCCTCGGCGGGCACGATCTTGGTTTCGGCAATGCGGCGCAGGTTGTCGGATACAAAGCCGGGATGATTATAAGTGGGGGACTTCTAGTATGGCTCAGCCGGTACTTCAACTGGGAGATTCTTTTTAATGTTATGGCTGTTATCTCTCTGGTCCCTTTAATCCTTATTCTCTTTTATAATGAAGCCGGTGCAGTGAAGGAGTTTGTGCAGCGGATCAGCATTAACGATCTTCTGGATATACTAAAAAAATCGATCCGGAAAAGTTCATTCCGATGGCTTATACTTTTCGTGGCTGTTTATAAATTCGGCGAAATTATGATCGATATTATGTTCAAACCTTTTCTAATCGATTCAGGTGTTGCTGCTTCCGACATAGGCCTATGGGTGGGGACATACGGTATGGCTGCCTCAATTGCCGGTTCAGCAGCAGGGGGGATTCTTGCTTCGAGGTTTACTGTTTACAGATCTCTGCTCATGGCATGTATTCTGCGGCTGTTCCCTCTGGTGTATGTCACTGCTTTGACTTTTATCTCTCCGGAATCTTTTCATGTTATAACTGCGACTCTCCTTGAACATTTTTTCGGAGGATTATTGACAACTACGCTATTTGCTTTTATGATGTTTAATGTTGACAGAACAATCGGAGCTACGCATTATACTCTTCTTGCGGCGGTTGAAGTTATCGGAAAAACTCCAGGTGCATTATTTTCCGGATATTTTACCGAGATAGCCGGTTACTCCGCGTGCTTTATTACAGGAACAGCAATATCGCTGGCGGTGATTTTTATACTGCCGGTTTATTATAGAAATTTGATCAGGGAAAAGATATGAAATTCAGGCCATGTATAGATCTTCACAACGGTAAGGTAAAGCAGATTGTCGGAGGCTCACTTGACGATTCCGGTGCCGTTGAGAATTTTGTATCCGACAGAGGCGCTGCATATTATGCAGAGATGTACAGAGGGGATGGTCTAACCGGCGGTCATATAATCATGCTCGGGCCGGGGAATGAAGAAGAGGCAATGAGTGCCCTGAAGGCTTATCCCGGCGGGATGCAGATCGGCGGAGGGATAACTCCGGATAATGCCGGCAGATATCTCGATGCAGGCGCATCACATGTTATCGTAACATCATATGTATTCAGGAACGGTTTATTCAGCCCGGATAATCTTGATAAGATGATTAAGGCCATAGGGAGAGAGAGACTTGTAATTGATCTTAGCTGCAGGATAAAAGATAACACTTATTATGTCGTAACTGAACGATGGCAGAACTTTACCGGTTTTAAAATAACAGAAGAAAATATCAAAATGCTTGAAAATCAATGTGATGAATTTCTTGTCCATGCCGTTGATGTCGAGGGGATGAAAGAGGGCGTTGACACAAGACTGGTACGTATGCTCGGAGAGTTTGTATCTATCCCTGTAACTTATGCCGGTGGAGTCAGGGATTTCAGTGACATAGAAAATGTTTTCAACGCGGGGAGAGGCAGAATAGATCTTACTATCGGAAGCGCACTTGATATATTCGGCGGAAGTATCCCGTACAGCGATGTTCTTAAACGGAAAGAGTTCCGGGATTAATATGGCAGATAGAAAACTCAACTTATCTGTTTTTATTTTTATAATACTTCTTCTTGCACCGGGGGGTAAAATGAAAGATCTCAGTTTTAATGAATTCAGAGAATATCTGGTAAAAGAAGGTGTTGAAGAGTTCGAAATTGTCTTTGACGGCAAAGAGATTCCGGCTCCAGTAACCGGTAGTAAATATCTATTTATTCAGATTGTTACATACTGTGGTGACACTGATATAATGTCTTCATATAGGGTGTGGAATAGTGATAATGAATTTTTTCTCATTTATAAAAATTTCAGAATAAAACTCGACCGTGTCAGCATCAGAACTTTTATAGAAGAGACCGGATCATTTAAGGATAAAGATTCCGATGACGGTAGAATACTCCCATCCATCGAGTTTGGTATTGTTAAGAATAAAAAATATTATGCCAGATTTGCCGCGGAAGAATATCATCTCCCACCTGATCGTGAAAATGGTGAGCCTCAAAAAAGAACTAATCATATATTATGGATAAGCAGCAGACCATTTAAAAACGGGAAACCTCAAGTTGAACTTACACCCTTGTATAAAGGATGGTCTTACTAAAAGTAATAATTTATTAATATGTATTTTAGTGTAAAACAGAAAATATCTATTATCCCCGCCGCCATCGGCGGTGATAATAGAATTTATTTTAATTAAAAAAAATTAAGGAATAGTTACTAAATTTTTTTTTAAAACATTTTGAATAAAATTGACCAAATCTGTGGAAATTTATTTAATATTTGGTTATAGTATACTGGCATAGAAACATTTATGCGGAAATAATAATTTTAAAATAAGGAGTTTATTAATGAAAAAGTTCTCAATTATTGCTCTTACACTTATGCTTGCCCTCAGCTTTGCAGCCTGTTCAACACAGGATATGAAAAATAAGATGTCGTCTGAAGGTATGAGTAAAGCTGCTGATGTTGCTTCTGATCAGGCAAAAGTTGCTTCATGCAAATCTGATGCAGATAAAGCATTTGATGCTTGTGTAACTAAAGCCGGAACAAACAAGAAAAAAGCAGCATCTTGCGATAAAGCAAAAACTAAAGCTTATGCAGATTGCGAAAAGTAGTAAAACTGAATTTTAATTTTTTAAAAACAGATTCCGGTTAACAGCCGGAATCTGTTTTTATAGAGATAAAACTGCAGTCTAACCCCCGATTTTATATCTGTTTTTTTAAATAATTCCCCCATAAAAATTTGTTTTATCTCTAATATAGAGTAATGATTTAATTACATATTTCTGAGTATAATTGTTAGTGTAAAAAAATGTATATCCCCGCCGCCTTCGGCGGCGGGGATAATAGGTTTTTTTTTATTTTAGAAAAATTAAGGTATATGTACTGATATTTCCGGATTTTAAATTCATTTCAATGATGAGGTTTGTATTATGAAAACTTCTAATAAAAACAGAATAGCTGTTATTGATGCATGCCGGACGCCATTTATAAAATCCGGGACTGCATTTTATGATCTCATGGCCTGGGAACTGGGACGTTATGCAGTAAAAGGTCTTATCGCCAGAACCGGAATAGATCCGTCAGTAATTAATTATGTAATCATGGGGACTGTCATGGCCGATATCGCTACGACAAATGTAGCCCGTGAAATTATGCTCGGTGCAGGGCTTCCCGGTTCGATACCTGCTCATACGTGTACGGCTGCATGTGTGTCTTCCAACATCGCTGTTACCTCCGCCTGTGAAATGATAATCTCCGGACAGGCCGATACTGTTATTGCCGGAGGGACTGAATCTCTCTCTGATCCGGATATTAAAATCTCGAAAAGATACCGGCGATTTCTTATGGATCTGACAATGTTTAAAAAACCGAAAACACTCTCCGGCAAAATCAGGCTACTCAAAGGGATGAAGTTTGCGGATTTTTTTATTCCGGAAACCCCGGCTATTGCAGAATATTCAACGGGATTGTCTATGGGTGAAAATGCCGACAGGCTTGCCAGACGTTTAGGTATAACAAGAACTGAGCAGGATCAATTCGCATCCCGTTCATACATGAGGGCAATTGAAGCTGAAGAAAAGGGTTTGTTTAAGAATGAGATTGTTCCGGTTGTAGTTCCGGGTAAAGATAAAGCTGTTACAAACGATAACGGTCCACGAAATGATGCGTCTATGGAGAAGCTTGCAAAAGCCAGGCCTGTGTTTGAAAAACGGTACGGATCTGTTACCGCGGGCAATTCATCTTTTCTGACAGATGGAGCGTCTGCTGTTCTTCTCATGAGTGAGTCGAAGGCTAAACAGCTGGGGTTAAAACCTCTCGCTTATATACATTCATATGCTCAGGCCGGTTCCGATCCATGGGAGGAGCTTCTTCTCGGTCCGGCCTTTGCAGCTGCATCGGCGCTGAAGAGATGCGGGCTTAAACTTTCTGATATTAAAGTTTTTGAAATTCATGAGGCATTCGCTGCTCAGATTCTGGCCAATATCCGATACATGGAGTCTGATAAATGGGGGAGAGAGAGCCTTGGACTGAAGGGGCGGATGGGATCGTTCAATGAAGATCTGCTCAATACGCGGGGAGGATCACTCTCACTTGGGCATCCTTTTGGTGCAACCGGAGGCAGATTAATTGCAGGCTGCTGCAGCCGTCTTCGTGATGAGGATAAACGGTTTGGTCTGGTGGCCGGATGCGGCGCCGGTGCAATAGGGAGCGCAATAATTCTTGAAAATGCCAATTAGAGGTGAGTACTATGAAATACCTTAATTTTGAAAAAACAGATGATGGGATTGCAGTTGTTACCATTGATTGTCCCGGAACAAAAGTTAATTCAATATCATCAGGGCTTATGAATGAAGTTAAAATGGTTTTAGATGATATAGATGAAGACAGCAGTATTAAGGGTGTTGTTCTTATAAGCGGTAAAGATGACAATTTTGTAGCTGGAGCCGATCTTTTTGAACTCGGTAAAATGAAAACTTCTGATGACATTACTTCGTATATGTCAAAGGGTCATGATATTTTAAACCGGATTGAAAATATGAAGATTCCAGTAGTCGTCTGCATAAACGGTACCTGTCTCGGAGGGGGACTGGAGATTGCTCTGGCTTGTCATTATCGTATGGCGGTGAACTCTCCATCGACTGTAATTGGTTTTCCTGAAGTGCAGCTTGGGCTTCTCCCTGCAGGGGGTGGTTGTCAGCGGCTTCCACGGCTCATCGGACTGACTGCAGCTCTCCCGATGATGCTTACAGCAAAGACTCTGCGTGCAAAAAAAGCAAAAAGGGCCGGTATAGTAGATGAGCTTGTCCCTCTATACGGATTAAAAGAAACGGCTGTTAAGAGAACAGCTGAGTTGATTAAATCCGGAAAGATACGGCGGAAACAGAAACGGGGATTTTTAAACTTATTGCTTGAGTCAAATCCTTTAGGAAGGGCGATCGTTTTTTCTCAGGCGAGGAAGATGGTTACCCGTCAGACTTATGGATGTTATCCCGCACCATATGCAATTATTGACGCCGTTGAGTGGGGTTTTAAAAAGGGTAGGAAAGCCGGTTTACTGAAGGAGATAGAACTATTCGGGAAACTTGTAATTTCACCAGAGTCACGGGCACTGACCAGCCTTTTAACTGCTATGCTGGATATGAAAAAAAATCCGAAGAAGAACCTTGCGCGTAGAACCGGTAAACTTGCGGTGATAGGAGCCGGTCTTATGGGACAGGGGATTGCCGCTGTTTCAACCTCTACTTGCGACACAATACTGATGAAGGATATGACTCTTGACGCATCTGCAAAGGGTATGAAAGAGATCTGGAATGGATTGAATAAACGGATGAAATCAGGGGCAATATTCCAATTCGATCGTGATGTCCAGTATGGCAAACTTGTTCTATGTGACGGTTATAATAATTTTAAGAATACGGATATGGTCATTGAGGCTGTGTTTGAAGATCTTGCGCTTAAACGGAAAATACTCTCCGATGTGGAGTCCGCAACCGGTGACCGGACAATCTTTGCATCGAATACTTCAGCCATTCCTATAACCGATATAGCTAAAGGGAGCAGAAGGCCACAGAATGTAATAGGGATGCACTATTTTTCACCTGTACCGAAGATGCCGCTTCTTGAAATTATTACTACGGCTAAAACTGCTCCATGGGTAACTGCAAGCGCACTTGATCTGGGGATTGCACAGGGGAAAACGTGCATTGTGGTAAAGGATGGACCCGGGTTTTATACAACAAGGATTCTTGCCCCGATGCTCAACGAGGTTATGCTTCTCATTGAGGAGGGTGCTGTTCCAACCGATATTGACAGAGCGATGAGGCAGTTCGGTTATCCGGTAGGTCCCGTAGCTCTTATAGATGAGGTCGGTATAGATGTGGGCGCTCACGTTGCAGGGGAACTCGGTCCGATGTTTATTAAAAGGGGCAATGAAACTTCATCGGGAATTCCGAAACTCTACGCAGAGGGTTATCTCGGGAGGAAGAATCGAAAGGGTATATACCGATACGATATCAAAAAGAAAAAGGGAGTTAAAATTCCGGATGAAAGAGTCTATGCCATTCTCGGCGGAGCACCGCGCAAGTCCTTCGATCCGGCTGTGATTCAGCAGCGTGTAAGCCTTATGATGGTGAATGAAGCTCTACTGTGTTTTGAAGATGGTATAATCGCCTCCCCGCGCGATGGAGATATAGGTGCAGTCTTCGGTCTGGGATTCCCTCCGTTTCATGGAGGGCCATTCCGGTACATCGATCATATCGGTGGAGACGGAATTATCCGAATTATGAATACACTGGAAAAAGAATACGGCGGAAGATTCCGTCCTGCAAAGATTTTAAGCGATATGGTTAAGAAGGGGAAACGGTTTTACACATTATAGAGCAAGGGGCTTCAACCCCTTGTATTTAATACTATTATAGGCAGAGTATTAATAATAGTACTGGGGATCACTTTTCAAGCTTTCTGATTCCTTCAACTGTGAGTTCCGTGATTTCGGCTATTTCATTTATCGGCATCTTTTTTTTGAGTAGAATTTTTGCTGTATCAATTGCTTTAACTCTGATACCTTTCTGTATACCTTCCTGTATTCCTTCAAGTTTACTCTCTTTTGCACGCTGTTCCCCGATTTTTTTTATAGATGTTCTCAACATCGATTTCACCTCTTTTATTCCTTTAATTTCCCATTTCACGCCTATACGAAGCATGTACAACGTTAGAAATAAATTTATATTTATCTCTTATCATTAAAAAACAGTCATTGCATAATAAATCCCATTTAACATATACTGACAAGAAATAAATTTAAATTCAGAAACTGTAGATATTAACAAATACAGTAACAAAAGAGGCAGGCAATGCAGAAAACATACAAATGTAAGAATGGTCACAAGTTCAAAAAAGAGGAGGCTTCAGGCGTAACCTGCCCATCGTGCAGCGAAGCTGCAGAACCCGTTAAATGGAATACCGTTGATCGATTCACCGGAACATCTAAAGATGCAGGAATGCTTGAGGAGTTAGGCTCTGTTATAAATGAGATTCCTGGAGCTGCTAAAACTTTAAAAGTTGTCAGTTATTTGAATGTTGTTTCATGGATTAAAAACCGGTAATGTATTCAAATTGCCCCCTGTTTTCCCTGTTGTAGGTACGTAGCGCGCTACGTACCTACAACAGGGAAAACAGGGGGGACAGATAATTTCCCGAATTATAACTAAACATTTGTTGACTAATACTCTCTATGTATTTATCCTGTAATCAGATAGAGAGAGGTTTTTCTGAAATGAAACTGGAAATATTCAGTAATCTTCCGGTAAAAGAGGGGCTTTACCCGCTTTTCTGCACCAGAATTGCCGCCGGATTCCCGTCACCTGCTGACGATTATATAGAAAATTCAATTGATTTAAATGAACTTTTAATCAAACACCCTGCGGCGACTTTTTTTGTACGCGTGGCAGGTGATTCCATGACCGGAGCGGGTATAAACTCCGGCGATACCCTGATTGTTGACAGATCGGTAACTGCTGTGTACGGCAGCATAATTGTTGCTGTACTTAATGGCGAATTTACAGTGAAGAGACTTGTACGCTTGGGGAATACAACTCTTCTTTCACCCGAAAACCCCGCGTATAAACCTATTGAGATAACAACCGGTTCTGAGTTTGAGGTCTGGGGTGTGGTCATGCATGTCATACATACGGTGAGCTGTAAATGAAACAGATATTTGCCCTTGTTGACTGCAACAACTTCTATGCATCCTGTGAGAGAGTTTTTAATCCCTCACTCAAAACAAGACCTGTTATAGTTTTGTCGAATAATGACGGATGCGTAGTGGCCCTCTCTGCCGAGGCTAAAAAGATCGGAATCCCCTTTGCTTCGCCGTACTTCAAGATAAAGCCTCTTGTAGAGAAACATAGAATCGCGGTATTCTCTTCTAACTATACACTATATGCCGATATGTCACACAGGGTGATGACAATACTCTCATCATTTTCTCCCGAGGTTGAGGTTTATTCTATCGACGAGGCGTTTCTTTCTCTCACCGGAATGAAGTGTAATCTCTACGACTACGGCAGAGAGATCCGTGAAACTGTAAAGAAGTGGACGGGGCTCCCTGTCTCTGTGGGGATAGCTCATACTAAAACTCTTGCAAAGGCTGCGGCGCATCTTGCTAAAAAAGATCCGTCGTGCGGAGGTGTTCTGGATCTGACAATCAATGACCGTGATGAGTATCTTAAAAAAATCGACGTGAGCGGTATCTGGGGTGTCGGAAGAAAATACGCCGAGAAGCTCAACAGCCGCGGGATATATACTGCGGCGGATTTTGTAACAGCTGACGACAAATGGGTCAGATCGCATATGACTATCATGGGTCTCCGGACGCTTATGGAGATGCGCGGACATTCATGCATGAGTCTCGATGAAGCTCCATCGCCGAAGAAGGCTATTGTATCTTCACGGTCATTCGGGCAGAGTGTCGAATCGCTTGAATCTCTTCGTCAGTCGGTGTCATCTTATGCGGCGCGTGCAGCAGAGAAACTGCGGGGGGAGAAGGGGATTGCCGGAGTGGTAACTGTGTTTATTATGACAAACAGGTTTAAAGATGACCCGCAGTATAGCGCAACACTGAGCTGTGAGCTCCCCGAAGCAAGCTCAAATACACCGGTTATAACACGTTACGCGCTGGCTCTTCTGCAGAGATTGTACAAGGAAGGGTATCGCTACAAAAAAGCCGGAGTGATGCTGTCGGGTATAGCCGCATCACGCGATCTTCAGATGAATCTATTTCTCGATGAAAGGGAGCGCGGCAGCAGTTTACTTATGGAGACTGTAGATAAAGTCAACAGGTCTCACGGTTCAGGGACTCTTTTTTACGCGTCAGCCGGTACCGACAGGCCATGGAGTATGCGGCGCGAATTTCTCTCACCTGCATATACAACACGGTGGGAGGATCTGGTGGTGATTAAGATCTGAATGGATTATAGTTTTTTAAAAATTAGCAGCGGCATATTCCGGGCTTCGACTCCGCTCAGCCGGCGTTTTAGGTGCTTCCTGAGTGAATTCGAAGGGTTATAGTGTTCGTTTAAATTGTTGAATCAAAGTACTTTTTTTAGATGATCAGCTCCATCTTCTATCCGCCCACTCCCGCTGCTGATTTTTATTCATAAAGCTCCATGCGGCAATTCTGCTTATCTTCTGTCCCTGCGCCATTTCAATAGTTCTGACTTCGGCAGCTTTAACACTCTTCAGCGCTCTGTAAACTCCCGGAAGTGTAGTCTTCTTTGAAATGAGAGTTGTAAACCATAAACAGTTTCCGGAAAATTCGTAACTCTCCTCAATCATCTTACTTATAAAAGATTCCTCTCCGCCGTTTGTCCAGAGTTCGTTATTCTGTCCCCCGAAATTCAAAACAGTTTCATCCGTATTTTTCAGTTTGAGATTATTAAGTTTACGAAGAGTCCCCACTGCAGCTTCCTCTGGTGAAGAGTGAAACGGAGGATTGCATATTGTCGCGTCATAGAATTCACCCTTTTTTATAATACCCCGGAAAATGAATTTTTTAGAATTCTGTAATCTTAAGTCGGTAAGTTCTGAAAGAGTACTATTTGATCTGATTATTTTTTCAGCAGAGTCGATTGATACCGGATCTATATCGGAACCGGTGAAGTGCCATCCGTATTCGTGACCGCCGATTATCGGATAAACACAATTTGCTCCGACACCAATATCGAGAATTGAAATACCATTACCACGGGGGATAACGTTAGAGCTGCATGAGCTTAAAAGGTCCGCAATATAATGTATGTAATCTGCTCTTCCCGGAATGGGGGGACAGAGATAATTATCCGGTATATTCCAGTATGAAATTTTATAAAAATGAAAAAGCAGAGCACGGTTCAATGATTTAACTGCATCCGGATCTGCAAAGTTGACGGACTCATCACCATATTGATTTACTGTAACATATTGTGCAAGTTCACCGCAGCTTTTTATAAGCTCTTTGAAATCATAGCGGAATCTGTGCGGATTTCTCGGATGAAGTCCGGTTTTAACTGAAGGGGGTACTTTTTTTAATTGTTTACTCATTCTTATGGTGTTTTATTTTATTGTCTGATCAATCTCTTTTATCAACTCTGCCGGGAGATTATCAACAAATGAAGGTGGTCCGTTTTTTATGTAATCGTCAAGAGGCTGGTCCTCTGTAAATTCATCATCATTAGATTTTACTGTTTCAACCATATACCAGATAATTTTATCAGAATAAATTAGGATATCAAGGTCTGTAATAATCTTATTTTTTTCAGTTGTATGTTTTAATCTCTTGATAAGTTTCATATCTAATCTGCCTTTAGTTGTTATACTCTGCTAACCCCGCCACCGAAGGCGGCGGGGATATAATTTTTACTATAATAAGGATATATTTTCGAAGTGTCTTGAAAAGAAAAGAATTATTTGATATGATTTCAATATAATAACAAGGTAAAGATTAATATTCTGATGTGCATATGCGCAAAGCGCTGTGCTTTCATAATATTTAAACATTGAGAGAAGCTCTAAAAACTCAATATTAAAAGGGGTAAAGGCCAGCTTTATTTCGACTTCGTGTCGGTGCTGGCAGGCGAACGTCGTGTTCGCTCGGGCATAGCCCCTTTCTAAGCCCCGCAGGGCTCCCTGCGCTCCCGGAAACGGAGTTTTGAGGAGCGCCCTTGAGTTACTTGATAAATTAAAGGAAAAACAATGAATACTATAATACAACTTGCTCCGATAAAAGGAGTAACAGACAGAACTTTCCGCAGCTCTTTTGTGCGTCATTTCGGCGGTCTCGATTCTGCTCTGGCGCCGTTCGTTGTAAAGAGTGATAATGAAGGTAAATTTAAATCGCTCTCACCTGAAATGAATCCGGGTTTGCGTACTGTCCCTCAGATACTGACAAAATCAACCGATGATTTTATTGCCATAGCGGATAAATTAAAAAATTACGGATGTAATGAGGTGAACTGGAATCTTGGATGCCCGTTTGCTATGGTGGTTAAAAGAGGCGAAGGCGCTGCGATGCTGCAGTATCCTGAAATGATCGAGTCGTTTCTTGAAAAGGTAACTCCAGCCATCTCAACCGATCTCTCAATTAAGATGCGGGTAGGGATGCATTCACCGGACGAGATTCTCAAACTCATTCCTGTTATAAATAAATTTCCGGTTAAGGAGATTATAATACATCCGCGGACCGGTGAGCAGATGTATGATGGTGAACTCTATCTGGATGCTTTTAAATCTGCACTGGAGTTGTCCGCTCATCCTGTAATTTATAATGGAGATATAAAAACTCTCAGTGATTTTACATCATTAAATGAGTCTTTCCTTCAGGTAAAGGGCTGGATGATCGGACGAGGTCTGCTGATGAATCCATTTCTTGCCATGGAGATTAAAAACGGTAAAGCTGAAGATGAAGCTTTGAAGCTGGAGAGAATAAAACAGTTTATCGATTATCTTTGCGATGCCTATGTTAGCGATCTCCAGTCTTCGGCGCATGTGCTTGATAAGATGAAGGGTGTATGGGTTTATCTGTCTCAGTCCTTTCCGGATGGAAGAAAGATTGAGAAAAAGATAAGAAAGGTCGGGAGCCTTAATCATTACAGGGACGAAGCAGCCAGAATCTTTGAAAATATTTATAAAAACTTTATTTGAACATCACAAGGCTTAATGCCATAACAAACATCCCTGAAATTAATCCTGTTATTGCAATGTGATGTTCACCATATTCTTCTGCTGTTGGCAGAAGCTCATCGAGGGATATATAAACCATAATCCCTGCAACTCCTGCAAAGATCAGACCAAAGGCCGAATCGTTTAGAATAGTTCTTAAAAGAAAAAAACCGGCAAGAGCACCCACAGGTTCGGCGAGACCAGATAAAAAAGAGAACGTAAAAGCTTTGCGTCTGCTTCTTGTGGCGTAATAGATCGGAACAGATACGGCAATCCCTTCAGGAATATTGTGTATAGCAATTGCAACTGATATGCTTATCCCGAGAGCGGGGTCCTGCAGTGCCGCTACAAAAGTCGCCAGTCCTTCAGGGAAGTTGTGTATTCCGATAGCCAGTGCAGAGAAAATTCCCATGCGCAGGAGTTTTTTATCATCCATGCCGTAAACGGATTTATCATCTGCAATTATATCTGTTTCGCATGAAATATTTTTTATCTCGTGGGGATTTTCATATGACGGAACAAGTTTGTCGATAATTGCAATTACAGCAATTCCGCAGAAAAAAGCGATAGTAGTATATATATAACCGGTTTTATCTCCGTATATATGGGAAAGGGAATCCTTTGCTTTAACAAATATTTCAATCAGTGATACGTATATCATAACACCGGCAGAAAATCCCAGAGCAGCTGAAAGAAACTTAGGGTTAAACTTTTTTGAAAAGAAAGCCATGATGCTTCCTATACCCGTTGCAAGTCCGGCGAATAAAGTTACACCAAAGGCGAATAGTATATTGTCAATCTGCATAGTACCGGCTCCTGAAATAAAACATTAAATAAATTAATTATTTTTAACTGAAATCACTAATTATTCCTGAATACAAATTTTTAGTGTAAAACAAAATTATATATTCCCGTTGTTTTCGGCGACGAGGATAATAGAGTTTTTTTACTCCAGAAAAGTTAAGGAATAAATACTGAATTGAAGCATAGTATTGTATTAATGCAATTACAAATTCTCATCTATTATTTTTTGAAAATCCTGAATTCAAGTTTGAAATGCGACAAGATGGGAGTTTAAAATATCAGCAGGAGATTTCCAACCACGGGATTTTCTCGGCCTTGCGTTTATAGAAAAAATACTATCATCAATAAATTCATCTGTCAAGTGTGCGAAACTTTTTTTCTTTGGAAGATAATATCTGATACGCCCATTTATATGTTCATTAAGACCTCGTTGCCATGAGGAATAAGGATCAGCAAAATATACATTACAGTTAAGAGCATTTTCAATTGTCTTATGCATGCAAAATTCTGAACCATTATCAAATGTAATTGATTTAATAAATCCATCAGGTAATGAACCCAAAGCCTCTGTAATTCCTCGTGTAACAGTTTCCGCATCTTTTGAAGGCAATTTAATACCCCATGTAAATGCTGCTTTTCTTTCCACAAGAGTAAGAAGATATGCATCATTTCCAGAGCTTACAATCAGATCCCCCTCAAGATGGCCTATTTCGCTTTTATCATTTGCTTCTTCAGGGCGTTCCCTTATATTCTTTTTCGAAGGATCTTTTGCCCTGTTTTTATAGGTATTTGAGCGATTTTGGCGTTTCTTCCGTTTTATAAATAAAAATTGAGTAAAACGATATTCACCCTTTTCATTTTTTTGAGCATACAACCACTGATATATAGATTCGTGTGATAAGTGCATTGATGCATCTTCCAGAAACATTGTCTTTAGGTATTGAGAAATTAATTCGGGTGAATCGCCGTTCCTTAAAAAGGTTATAACTATCAAACGCAGTAAGCCATTGACATCAAGCTTTCTTTTTTTAAATTTTTCCTCTTTAAATATTCCGCTTGAGCTTCTTGTGCATGATAGCCTTTTGTTTTATTCCTATCAATTTCGCGATAAACTGTTGATTTATCACGATTTAATAATTCAGCAGTTTCTTTCACAGGCTTATCTGAATAAATCATTTTTTGCATGACAAATCTTTCTTCAAACTGTACTTGTTTAAAATGCCTCATGGGTATCTCTCTCGGATTTGGTTTTGGTCGACTCAATCCTTTATGGAGATTTCTCATGAGGCTACTATTTTAATTTCCTTTTGCATTTCAAACTTGAATTCAGGAATTACTTGACGTAATATAACACCTGTTACATAACGTATGAAATCAGTATTTTTATGGACAGAGTCCTGTTTAAAACAATTTTTAAAATGGAGGGGAGATGCCGCCGAAAGCTGTTTTTAATAGAGAGGATATAATCTCTACCGCTTTTGAGATTGTTAAAAAAAGCGGATTCAAAGATTTCAGCACAAGAAAGATAGCTGAAGAGCTCGGATCATCCACAGCTCCGGTTTACTCCTATTTTTCATCCATGGATGATCTAAAAACTGCAGTACTTGAAAGAGCTGAAAAACTTATGCTTGAATATACCCTGCGTACATACACGAAGAGCGTGTTTCTGAATATGGGAACCGGTCTTGTACTTTTTGCTCAGGAGAACCGTGAGCTTTTCCGGGCACTTCTTCTCGAAAGCGGTGAAACCAGGTCGTTCCTTGAAGGATTCATCAAAGCGCTAACCAGTGAACTTCACAAGGATGATCTTATCTCTCTTCTGCCTCAAAAAGAGAGGAGTGAGGTTATGAACAGGATGGCTATATTCACTCATGGATTTGCATCGCTTCTATGCGTTGGACTTATTGATGAAGTGAGCAAAAAAACAGCAATTAAAACAATGCTTAATATGGGGCGTGATGTAATCGACGCTGCTCTCAAAAAAGCAGGAATTAATGAACGATATACCGTATGACAATTTATATGCGGAAATAAAATAAAGAGAGGAAAATATGAAAACAAGAATTACCGAAATGTTCGGAATTGAGTACCCTGTTATATGCGGAGCGATGTATCTGGTTGGCGAGCCGAAACTCACTGCAGCTATTTCAAATGCAGGGGGAATGGGAAATCTTACAGCTGGAAATTACAAAACAGCAGATGCGCTTAGAGAGGCTATTCGTGAAACAAAAAAACTGACTGACAAACCTTTTATGGTTGGTATTACTATTCTTCCATCATTTCATATTACAATGGATGACCACAGAAGAAATCTTGAAATATGCGCGGAAGAGAAAGTGGGCGGAATTGAAGTATCCGGAACTCCACTTGATAAAGTCGGACAGCAGTATATGGACATGCTTCGCAAAGCCGGAGTAAAAATGTTTCATAAAGTAGGTTCTGTAAAACATGCAATGCATGCGGAAGAAGCAGGATATGATGGAGTATATGCAGCAGGAATCGAAGAGGGCGGACATCCGCTTAATGATGATGTAACAACAATGGTTCTAACTCCGAAGATTGCCGAAACAATAAAGATACCGGTAGTTGCTGTTGGAGGTATCGCTGACGGTAAATCTCTCGCGGCAGCATTAGCTCTTGGTGCTGAGGGTGTTATGATGGCAACCCGTTTTATGGCAACACACGAATGCCAGGTACATGATAACATCAAACAGGAAATATTAAAAAGACAGGAAAATGACACAACTCTTATCTGTAAATCTATAAATCTTCAGGGCCGGGCAATTAAAAATAAAATTGTTGGTGAGATACTTGCCGCTGAAGCTAAAGGCGCCGGACTCGCAGAGCTTGCACCCCTCATCACCGGGAACAGATGCCAGGAGGCATGGGATACAGGAGATGTTGATATCGCTCCGATGATGATGGGACAGTCAATGGGAAGAATCCACGATATTAAATCATGTAAAGCAGTAATTGAAGATATGGTAAACCAGGCAAAAGCACAGATTGCGAGAGTGAGCGGGCAGTTTTAGGCCCCCTCTGTCGCGAAGCGACATCAGTCGGCGCTTTTTGGACATCGTGTCCGCTGCCGACACAGAAACATCCTGTTTCTAGTCCCCCAAGATGAGATGGGAGAGACAGGGAGTCGGGATGAAGCAAATTAAATTTAAATATAAAGCCTTCCCCATCTCACCATGGGGAAGGTGCCCAAAGGGCAGATGGGGAGGTAAACGTTATGAATAATCCACTAGCAGATACAAGAGATATAAAATTTGTTCTTTATGAAATACTGAATATCGATTCACTCACTTCTTTCGATAAGTTTTCGGCTTTTGATCACGATACATTTGATGCTACTGTTGATCTGATTGAGAGTATTGCCATTAACGAATGCTTCCCTTACTTTATGGACGCTGATAAAACCGGTTGTTCTTTCAACGGTGCTGAAAGTTCAGTAAATCTTCCTGAGTCGATAAAAAAACCTCTTCAGGCATATCATGATGCAGGGTTTATCGGAATTGTTGAATCTCCGGAGATCGGCGGGATGGGGCTTCCAAAAGCTCTTGGAGCAGTTCATGGCGAGTTTTTAAGTGCGGCGCATCAGCCGCTGCTTATGTACCCGGCACTTGCTCATGGTTCTATGATGCTTATCTCAAATTTCGGAACAGAAGAACTGAAGAAAACCTATGTCCCCAGAATGATGTCGGGAGAGTGGGGCGGTACAATGAATCTTACCGAACCGCAGGCCGGTTCCGATGTGGGGCGTCTCACGGCTAAAGCAGTTAAACAGCCTGACGGAACATATAGAATTACCGGACAGAAAATATTTATCTCTGCCGGTGAAAACGACTACTACTCGAATATAGTTCATCCTGTACTTGCCAGAATCGAAGGTGATCCTGAAGGTACAAAGGGTATATCAATATTCATTGTACCAAAATTTATACCTGACGAGAAAGGTAATCCCGGGAAAAGAAATGATATGAAATGTACCGGTGTTGAACATAAGATGGGTATTAAAGGGTGTGTAACCTGTACTATGAGTTTCGGTGATGACGGAAACTGTGTGGGATATCTTCTCGGCAAAGAACGTGAAGGTATGAAGATTATGTTTCAGATGATGAATGATTTCCGTATGGGTACAGCTACTCAGGCCCAGGGGGTTTCATCTGCTGCTTATCTCCATGCTGCATCTTATGCAAAAGGGAGACTGCAGGGGACAGCTCTGAAGGATATGACAAATCCTGCAGCGCCGATGGTTCCGATTGTGGAGCATCCCGATGTTTCAAGAATGCTTTTATGGATGAAGTCATATGTTGACGCGCAGAGAATGCTTATATACAATATGTATTACAATATGGATCTTACAGAAGTTCTTACAGGAGACGAACAGAAAGAGGCTGCTGGTCTGGTTGACTTTCTTGTTCCCATATGCAAAGCCGGGTGCAGCGACAGAAATGTTCTGATAACATCCGAAGCAATGCAGATTTTCGGAGGGTACGGTTTCTGCAGCGATTATCCAATCGAGCAGATGATGCGGAATTCCAAGATTCTCTGTATTTTTGAAGGGGCAAATGGAATTCAGGGGATGGATCTTGTAATGAGGAAGCTCATTATGAATAAAGATCAGCTGAATTATAACGTGTTTAAGAAGAGAATACAGAAAGCAATTGATGAGGCATACAGCAACGGTGTAGATGATTCATATATCGAACCGGTTGAAAGAGCAGTTGAGCGTATTGATGAGTATGTTGAGCGGATGAAAGAGTGGGCCGGAAAGTTTATGTTCGGTCAGATTCTTTCAGGCGCTACACAGTTCAGAAAGGCTATATACATGCTTGCAATCGCATGGATGCATGTATGGAGTCTATCCGTCGCGTTTCCTAAGATGAAAGCACTGGTAGGTGATAAAAAAGGCGCCGAGCTCAAAGCTTTAATATCAGAAAACAGTGAAGCTGCATTTTATTACAGCAGAGTCCTGACATCACGTTTTTATATTAAAGAAGAATTTCCGCAGTTTTTCGGTATGATAGATGGTCTGTTCAGTGATGAGTGGACTGCTCTTGAAGCGTCAGCAGACGCTTTCCCCGGAACAGTTGAAATGTAATAAAAAGGTTCTGTTATTCCCGCCGACAGTGGCGGGAATAACAATCTTCTTTTTTATTAAGCCAGCGCTCCGCCGTCCACAACAATTGTTGCACCTGTCGTAAATGATGATGCTTCCGATGCGAGATACAATACCGCTCCCGCCATCTCATCAGGCTGTGCGGCACGATGAAGAGGTATCATCGGCAGCAGAACCTTCTCCATAAGATCATCGTTTTTAACCATCACGGATGCGAATTTTGTATCCGTCAATCCGGGAAGAAGCGCGTTTACTCTTATCTTCGAAGGTGCCAGTTCTTTTGCAAAAGCTTTTGTCATTGAAATCATTCCCGCCTTTGTTATTGAATATATTCCCTGCATCGGTGCGGGCCGGATTCCGTTGATTGAAGCCACATTGATTATAGATCCTCCGCCGTTTTTCTTCATCAGTTTTGCAGCATGCTGACACATGAAAAAATTACCTTTGAGATTAACTTCCATTGTTTTATCCCATGCTGTTTCATCTGCGTTTATCATTTCACCGAAATAAAAATTGACAGCTGCATTATTTACCAGTATGTCAAGTTTTCCGTATTTCGCTTCAACATCTTTAAAGAGTTTATCAATTTCAACTAAACTTCCGTTGTGGCATGTCATGGAAACAGCTTTTCCTCCGTCAGCTTTAATCGCAGCTTCAACCTCGGGAAGTCCTTCCATAGTTTTGTTTGTTATAATTACCTCTGCACCATATGCTGCAAGAGTTCTTGCTATAGATTCACCGATACCACGGCTTGCACCGGTTACAATGGCTATTTTACCTGTAAGATCGAAATTTACTTTCATGGTTCGCCTCCAATAATTTAATTTTTAATTCCTTTAAGAAACTCAGGCTGATTATATGCAGGTTTCGGGTACTCATAGAATCCTTTTTTAGCTTTCATACCAAGTTGTCCCTTTTCAACATATCCTCTTAAAAATTCTGCATTCTTAATCCACTGAGGGTCTTTATTTTTTGCAGCCCAGTATTCCGTGACACTGAGCATTGTATCAAGACCTATACCGTCCATCATACCGAATGGGCCCTGCATCATATGAGTTACACCCATCCATGCTCTGTCAATATCTTCGATTGAAGCTATATTCTCTGTTGCAAGAGTCTGTGCTGATGTAAAAAGAGCTCCTATCATATAATTGAATACATAACCTGAATGCTCTTTCTGAAGCATAATCGGGAGCTGTCCTGCTTTTTCGGCGAACTCTTTTACAAGTGCAATGGTCTCTTCTGATGTGCCGGGATGCGGCATTATATCTACAACATTAGTTATACTTACATCGTGAAAATGGAGTGCCAGAAATTTTTCTGGACGGCCCGTTGCAGCTGCAATTTTTGATGGAAGCAGTGTTGAAGTATTCGTGGTAAAGATTGTTCTTTCGGGACATAGTGCATTGAACTGCGAGAATATTTTTACTTTAAGATCAGGTTTCTCCGGAACAGATTCGTTGATTATATCCGCATCTTTTGCGGCCGTTGCTGGATCGGTTGTGGTTGAAATGCGTTTAAATGCAGCATCAGCCTCTTCCTGTGTAAATTTTTTCCATAGAACCATTCCGGCCATAATTTTAGGTATACGCCTCAAAGCTTTTTCAAGAGCCTCTTCACTTATATCATAGATTACAACATCAAATCCTGCCAGCGCGCATGGAATACTGATCTGCTGACCCATTGTTCCGGCACCGAGAAGAAGAACTTTTTTAATATCGTTAATTTTCATATTGATGCTCCTTGTTTTGTTATCATTTTTGAAATAGATACTTTATGTTTTAAATTACACTTCATCTTTTCTCCACCATCTCTTTTGGGGGAGATGTCGCTTCTGCGACAGTGGGGGCGGAGAGTCTCGGTGCGTGATAGTTTTATTATTTTCTTATACTATACTGCATCATCCCTCCCCATCCGCCCGTCGGGTACCTTCCCCATGATGAGATGGGGAAGGGTGTGTGTTTAAATATTTACTATAGATCTGATTTTGCTATTACCTTCAGTGCTGTTTCTTCAAGTACCCTGATTGCAAATATCAGCATTTTAAATCTCTGATCCTTTGTCTGTCCGTTGTAGAATCTGTAATATATCTGCTGGGCAATTACCGCCAGACGGAAAAGTCCGAAGCAGTAATAGAAATCAAAATTATCTATTTTAATTCCCATCAGTTCACCGTATAGATCTACCTGTTGTTTACGTGTAAGCATCCCTTCGATGTTAGTCGGCATCTGTCGTATGGGCTGCATTGATGGTGGATCATCTTTCTCTACCCAGTAGGCAAGTGACGCGCCAAGATCCATCAGAGGATCTCCGAGAGTTGCCATCTCCCAGTCGAGAATTCCTATGATTTCAGTATTGTTAACCGGATCCAGTACAGCGTTATCAAATTTGTAATCGTTGTGTATTATACCGACAATTCCGGATTCGCCCGGCATTTTATCATGGAGCCACTGCATCACTTTCTCAAAATCCGGTGCATCGGGAGTTTTGGCATCACGGTAACGACCGGTCCAGCCGTCAACCTGACGTTTCACATAACCATCGGGCTTTCCAAAATCTGCCAGTCCCGCTTTTGTGTAATCGATTGAGTGAAGTTTGCATAATACAGTAATTAGATTTTCACTTAATGTTCCCGCATCCTTCGGTGAAAGAATCAATCCTGCAGGGAGATCTTTACGTAGAATTATCCCTTTAATTCTTTCCATTATGTAGAACGGGCAACCCATGATATTCTCATCTTCAGAATAGAGAAGCGGTTCAGGTGCATAGGGGTAAACTGGTTTGAGTGCTTTGAGTATTTTGTATTCTCTCGACATATCGTGTGCGGTCTTTGCTTTTTTTCCGAATGGAGGTCTGCGGAGAATCATCTCTTTCTCTCCCGATTTAACAAGATAAGTGAGATTGGAAAATCCGCTCGGGAACTGCCGGATTTCAAGTTCATCTTTTATTCCCGGAATGTTTGCTTTAAGGAATTCGAAAATTACAGCTTTATTCAGTTCCTCTCCTTCGCGGGTTGCTGACGGTTCGTCTGTTATAATGTCCGATGATGTCATGCTTCGTCCTCCTTTATGATTTTATATAGGATTCGATAAACTCAATTATAAATGCCGCGTACTGATCAACGGTAACATTTCTCTTTGTGTATTTCCATCTTTTAAGATACCAGTCCTGCAGCATTGCTTTGATCATTGATGCTGTGAGGAGCGGATCTTTAGGGAGATATATTCCCGATTTGATTCCATCTTTGATTATATCGATGAATATTTTTTCTGTGAATAATTCACTCTCCATCGGTATTTTTCTATCCTCTTTTTTAAGATTTTTAGTCTCCATGTAAAGAAAGTAGAACCATTGAGGCATCATCTCGCTTAAATAGATATGTATTCGTATAGCCTTCTTCATTCTTGAATCGGGATCTTTTTCATCCTCAATCTGCTTAATGAGAATATTTGTAATAAGAGTCATTCCGTTAAGATGTATAATTTTAAAGAGTTCATCCTTGCTCGAAAAATAATTGTAAAGCGCACCCATGCTCAGTTCCGATTCACGGCTCAGATCCCGGAGAGTCATGGACTGGAAACCCATCTCGTTGCTCAGCCTGAGTGTAGTATTTAAAATTGTAACAAGATTCTTTACAGCAACTGCCTCTTTCTTGATCTTGATAGTCTCACGGTTAGCGAGATAGAAATCACGGCATATATCCTCAACTGATACTGAAGTCTCTCTGCCGAATTTTACGTAAGTTAATTCCATTTCTTTAATAATCCCGGACTATTCGTATTTTCTAAGCATTCTTTTTGCCAGTGAACTCTTGTGAACTTCATCAGCTCCGTCATATATCCGTGCAGCACGTTCGTGTCTGAAAAAATATGCCAGAATAGTATCATCGGTCATCCCAAGTCCACCATGCAGCTGTAGAGCGCGGTCTACAACTTTCTGCATTGTATTTGCAACAACGTATTTTATCATCGATACATCGTCTCTGGCTTCCTTTGGTCCAACTGTGTCGATTCTCCAGGCAGCGTAGAGTGTCATCAATCTGGCTGCCTGAATCTCTGCAGCAGATTCAGCAACCCATTCCTGCACAATCTGTTTTGACGCGAGAGTCTTCCCGTCAGGCGAAATTTTTCTGTAATTTGCCCGTCTGCACATAAGCTCAAACGATCTGTTGCAGATTCCCAGCCATCTCATACAGTGGTGAATCCGTCCAGGACCAAGCCTGTCCTGTGCAAGAACAAATCCCATCCCCTCTTTACCTAGAAGATTGGATTGAGGCACACGGCATGACTGAAGCATCACTTCTCCATGACTTGCGTAATCACTCCCCGAGTGACCCATTACCGGAATATTCCGAACAAGGTTAAAACCGGGATTATCAGTCGGTACAATAATCATACTTGCCTGAAGATGCACCGGAGCTTTCGGATCTGTCACTGCCATTACAATACAAAACTGCGAACCGTCAGCGCCGGATGTGTACCACTTGTGTCCGTTAATTATATAATCGCTTCCATCTTTTACCGCAGTTGTCTCCATCATAACAGGATTGGAACCGGGCATGTCCACTTCAGTCATACCGAAACAGCTTCGTATGTCGCCGGCTGCAAGAGGATCGAGATATTTATGTTTCTGTTCCTCAGTTCCGTGAAGATGGAGTATTTCAATGTTTCCCGCATCCGGTGCCTGACAGCCGAATACATAGTGACCGGTGGGAGTCCGTCCAAGAGCTTCAGAGACAAGCCCGTGGTCAACCATTGAGAGCCCCATCCCGCCAAGTTCCACAGGGTGATTCGGTCCCCAGAGTTCCATCTTCTTCACCATCTTTCTTTTTTCATGAAGTATTGGAAGAAGATCTCTGAATTCGGTATTGAGGTATTCATGTTCAAGCGGAATAAGCTCCTTATCAACAAACTCGTTGATCATCTCCAGCACTATCTTCATCTTATCTGATATTTCAAAATTCATCTGCGCCCCCTTTTGATTCTCTTTTTCTTGAGAACATTTTTAAATTTTTTTGCGTGGTTAATCCATGCAATTTTATCTGTAAGTTACCATATCATCTCCGCCTGCCTGTTCCAGATGGGAGTATTCATTAAAAGAAGAGATCATCATTTTATAAGTAGTGTATCTGATGCGCGTAATTGAGCTGTTAACAATACGGTTCATTATGTGCATTGATGTACCGATATTTAATGAAAGAATCTTCATTAAAATTGCAGAGATAGGTCCGCCTGATGTGAAGACTGCAATTTTTTTGCTGCTTGAGTAATCTTCCATCCTGTCATTAAGGAACCCGTATACACCTTTAGTAAAATCATCCCAGGTGGCGGTCCCCTTCATGTCGTAGTTTCCCGAAGTCCACATCTTCATTATCTCTTTGAAAATAATCTGAAAGGATTTTTTATCTGTAAAAAGTTTTTCAAAATGCATTTTTAAATCCGGTTTATCTGCAAGCAGAGTAGGGAGAAGAATAGAAAAAACCTCTTCCGCGTTGTACTCGTTGAGTCTTGAGTCATAAATGATTTCCGGAATAATTACATCTTTAGCTTTAGATAAATTGATATATTCTTTTGCGGTGTCTCTGTGCCTTTCCAGGGTCCCTGAGTAAATCGCATCAAATTTAATGCCGATATTATGGAAATATTCAGCCAGTATAACTGACTGTCTTTTCCCTGTTTCGGATAACCTGTCATAGTTTCCTTTACCGAAAGATCCCTGCGCATGTCTTATTAAAAATAGTGTACTCATTTTATTTTACCATTAAATATACAGTAATTCAAACATCTGAAAAGTCAATAAAAAAATGAGCGAATGTTCGCTTTTTTTATTGACTTATTGTTTTATCGGGTATTTATTGAATAGGATCATAACTCTATGTTATTAAGAAAGTTATGAAGAAGGGGCAGTTAGATTTTTCCTGAAATTTGCTGCCAATTTGATTACGGTCTTAAATACTTGTAGTTGTCAGGAGTTCAGGACTCAATTGTAGTTAAAATAATTATTGCTTTGTCCCCTAAGGGGGTGCGGGAGCTGAAAGGAAATTACACTAATGAAAATTCTAGTCTGTGTAAAACAGGTGGCTGACATTGAGTCGAATTTGAAACTCAATGCCGCTTCTTTGTGGATTGAAGAATACGATAAAATTGCATATAGAATGAACCGCTATGATGATTATGCTCTGGAGGAGGCTCTTCTTATTAAGGATGCTTATAAAGATACTACTATTGATGTTGTTTCTGTCGGACCTGAACGTTCAGTTTCAACAATCAGAAAATCTTTAGAGAAGGGGGCAGATAACGGAATCCATATAAAGTCGGACAATCCGGCTTTATCGGCCATTAAAACATCATCATATATAGCAGCTTATGCTGCAGATAAAAAGTATGACATAGTATTTGCCGGTGTAATGTCGGAAGATTTAATGCAGAGTCAGGTGGGTCCTATGCTTGCATCTTTTCTCAATATTCCATGTGCCGCTTCATCTGTAAAAACTGAGCTTCTGCATAATTCCGGTAAAATAATTGCGGATCTGGAACTTGAGGGTGGCGTTATTGAGCAGGTAGAGATTACACTCCCGTGTCTGATAACAGTTCAGACTGGAATAAACAGGCCGCGATATCCATCTCTCTCTAATGTAATGCGCGCGAGGTCGATGGAAATTTTTTCAATAGATAGTGAAAGGTTAATAGAACCTGTACATAATGAAAAATTAGATTCGCTTAATTATCCGCCGGTATCATCAAAGGGAGTGGTAATTGAGGGGACTGGAGAGGAAAAGGCAGAGAGACTACTCGATCTGCTTCATGAAAAGGGACTAATATGAACGAAACAAAATATAATACCATAGCAGTTCTTGATACAATTGAAGATAAACTTATTCCACAGAGTCTTGAACTAATCGCCTTTGCAGATAATTTAACAGCACTAGATCTATCTCATACGTTGCTGATACTGTCTGGCAGAAATATGAAGTCAATCTGTGAGTCCATATCATCAAAGTACGGAATAGATATATCACCTCTGGAACATGATGATCTTTATCTGCCCAATCCGGAACTTCTGGCTGACATGTTACAGGAAGTTATAAAAGAATACAGACCGGAAACCGTAATACTAACTCATACAATCCGGAACAGTCAGATTGCGGCAAAACTTTCGGTATCATTGAAGGCTTCATCAATCACATCAATCGAATCATTTACCCGAAACGGTGAAGAGTATATTTTTCAAAGATCAATCTTTAATGGAAAATTTAAAATGAGAGTAAGCCCTCTAACATCATTGAAAATACTCACTGTTCTGCCGGGAGCATATACTTTAAGCGGAGAGACTATATCAGATTTAAAAGATGGATCGGTTATTGATTTAAAGTCAGCATTAATTTCCGCATCGCCGGATGGTGCAAAACATACGGGGTCTACAGGTTATAAACCGATATCATTGTCCTCTGAAACTGACACGGATGTAAAACTTGAAGAGGCCGATGTAATTGTCTCCGCCGGGAGAGGGATCGGAAAAGAGGAGAATCTCTCACTGATCCGTGAGACTGCATCTATATTTGAGAATGCAGCGGTGGGTGCGTCAAGGCCGGTCTGTGATCAGAGATGGATGCCGCTGAATCATCAGGTGGGGATCACAGGGAAGACCGTGGCACCGAAATTATATATGGCATGCGGAATCTCCGGATCTCAGCAGCATATAGCAGGAATGAAAAATTCGCAGTGCATAGTTGCAATAAATAAAGATCCGAATGCGGCAATATTTGCTATTGCGGATTACATTGTTATAGAAGATATTATATCATTTTTACCGCTTCTTGTAAAAAAGCATAATGATAGAAAAAAATTACAGGATTAATTTTTAACAATCCGGCTACTCATTTATTAGTAACTTTCAAAAGATCTATGTTAAGAGAAATAAATCTATTATAAAATATTCATCAATTATATATCAACGTTTATGCACATATTCTATAACATAATTTTTTTAACGGATAAATGAACGTTGGCATTTTTTTTATTTTCAATTACACAATTCAGATAAGCTCTGGATTCAGCTTCATCTTTATTGATTGCTTCAAAAATATTTTCGGATATAATAGAATCCGTATCATTAGAAAAGCAGATAGTTTCATATTTATCAGGTACTGGCCACATATCATTACCTCTCAGGATGTTAATTTAGTATTAAATAATATACTAAATTAACATCCTGTTGTCAACTCAAAACCTGATTATTTTTTTAATTCACAATAGATATGTTTAATTATCTATTGTATTTCATCTCATGCATGCTGTTATTTATCAGAAAACTCTTTCCCTCTGCTGTCATCACATGGTTCACTCTCATCAGTATTTCTTACCATTTCAGGATGCTCTGCGATTGTACATTGATCAAGTGGATCTCTGATCATAATTTTTTCACAACAGAGTGGTGCAGCTTTCTCATCAGTTCTCACTTCGGTTCTTCCACAGCTGTTGCATCTGTAAGTATATTTTATCTCTGTCATATTATAAGTACCTCCGTTACATTATATTATAATGAACTATCAGCCGGGTAAAATTTTATTTTAATAATACTGCAAATAATCTGGTTTTTGCAGTATTAATTTATACTATTAATTCTATGCAGCAATGACCAATTGATTATATTTCAATCCCGGATTAAAGAGTGTATGAATATGATAAGAACTATAAAGGATGATTTAGTGATTGTACTGGCAGGAGAAGCCGGGCAGGGGATACAGGTGATTGAAGGTATTCTCTCTTTTTTATTAAAAAGGAGCGGGTATAATTTTTTCTCTATTTCAGAATTCATGTCACGTGTAAGAGGGGGGATAAATTCCACCGAGATACGAATCTCAGCGAAGCGTATTTCCGGTTACGTTGAAAGGATAGATATACTCATTCCTCTTCATAATAAAGGGATACAGCATTTAATCAAAAGAATTTCATCTGATACAATTGTTATAGGTGAAAAGGATAAAATTGATTATGATAAAATAATTGATATGCAGTTTACTAAAATGGCAGTTGATATCGGGAACGCGGTGTATTCAAATACAATCGCTGCAGGTTTTATCTGCGGGCTTTTGAGAGCGGATGAAAATGAGTTTGAAAATTTCATGAAGGAGTATTTTTCTGGAAAAAGTGAAGATGTCAGGATACGGAATCTGCAGGCGCTAAAAGCCGGATACTCAACCGGGATAGAGTTTACTGACATCATTATTGATATCGGTAAAAATCCGGATGCAATAACCGATATGCTGATTTCCGGTGCGGATTCAATTTCTTTAGGGGCCATTGCCGGAGGGTGCAATTATGTCTGCGGATATCCGATGTCTCCATCTACAAGTGTACTAGAAAAACTGGCGGGCTATTCCAATCATTTTGATATAATTGTTGAGCAGGTTGAAGATGAAGTCGGTGTTGTGAACATGGCACTTGGTGCATGGTATGCCGGCGCCAGAGCATTTGTTACCACATCAGGTGGAGGATTTGCTCTTATGTGTGAAGGTATCAGTCTCTGCGGTATGATCGAATCACCATTAGTTCTTCATCTTGCACAGCGTCCTGGGCCGGCGACGGGGCTTCCTACCAGAACAGAACAGGGGGATCTGAATCTTGTTTTATATGCCGGCCATGGTGAATTTCCCCGCATAATTCTGGCTCCTGGTTCGCTTGAAGAGGGGTTTTATCTTACACAAAAAGCATTTAATCTATCAGATGAATTTCAGGTCCCGGTTTTTATTCTAACGGATCAGTATTTTGTAGACAGCGTTTATAATACCCCGGTTTTCAGTACCGCAGATTTGAAAGTAGAAAATCAAATTGTTAAGACAGATGAAAATTACAGAAGATTTTTGCTGACAGATACAGGCATATCTCCCCGCGGAATACCTGGTTACGGTTCAGGTATAGTCTGTTCAGACAGTGATGAACATGATGAGAGCGGGCATATTACCGAAGACCATGAACAGAGAGTCAGTATGGTTGATAAACGTCTAAAAAAAATTGAAAGTATAAAAAAAATTATTCCGCAACCGGGCTTCTATGGAAATGAAAATTTTAAAACATTAATTATCTGCTGGGGATCAACACTCAATATTGTGGCGGAAGCAGTTGAAAAAATCGGGGACAATACCATTGCTAAGCTTCATTTTTCATGGATATTTCCACTGCCGGAAGGCATAGATCTTATTCTGAAGAGAGCCTCTAAAGTAATAATTATAGAGAATAATTCATCTGCTCAATTTGCACAGCTGATAAAACTTCACACTGGATATTCTATTAAAAACCTGATTCTGAAATACAACGGGCTGCCGTTTTCAGTGGAAGAAGTTATTAAAGAGATCAAAAAATTCTGCACAGGTGATTAAAATGAAAAATATATTTGATTTTGAAGATAATATTGACATTGCATGGTGTCCAGGGTGTGGAGATTTCTCTATCCGAAAAGCGCTGCTCTCGGCGTTGTCGGAGCTTAACCTGGTCCGGGAAAATGTAGTTTTAGTTTCAGGTATAGGACAGGCTGCAAAGATGCCTCAATATATAAATACAAGTTTTTTTAACGGCCTCCATGGACGTGGTTTGCCGCCTGCTACAGCAATAAAAGCCTGCAATCCGGAACTGACTGTTATTGCTGTCGGCGGCGACGGAGATATGTACGGAGAAGGTGGAAACCATTTTTTACACTCTTCACGAAGAAACCCCGATATAACTCTTTTCGTTCATGAAAACATGGTCTATGGGCTGACTAAGGGGCAGGCTGCACCAACATCCAGGCCGGGTATGAAAACACCGGTACAAGTCAACGGTGTTTTTGAAAAACCGCTTAATCCGATTGCACTAGCCATATCCCTTGATGTAACATTTGTGGCGAGAGTTTTTTGCGGAGATATAGAACATACAAAAGAAGTAATGAAGAAAGCTATTCTGCACAAAGGTTTTGCTCTTGTAGATATATTTCAGCCATGTGTTTCATTCAATAAAATCAATACTTTCAAGTGGTTTAAAGATAACAGCTATTATTTACCCGATGATTATAATCCCTCTGATAGAGGGGATGCCTTTAAAAAGTCGCTTGAAGAGGAACCTTTTCCGCTTGGAATTATTTATAGAAGTGATCATCGTTCAACATTTGAAGATAATCTTGAAGTATACAAAAGTGATAATTCTCCACTGTATAAACGGAACGTCGATTTAAAAAAAGTTACTTCTGTACTGGAGTCAAAAGTATAATATCTTTCAGTAATCATTACTAAGCATTTATTTTAGTATAAAATAGAAAAATTATATTTTCCAGCCACCTTCTGCGGCGGGGAGAATAGATCTTTTGCAATTCAAAATAGTTATGGAATAAATACTGAATATTAATTATTGTTCAGGAAGTAAAAAAATAGTATTTGATTGAAATTATCTTCTTTAATAAATGACCTTTAATCAATAATTAAAGAGGAAAATAAATGTCTGAATTTAAAAACGTAACTGTTGTTAAAAAAGCAAATGTATATTTCGATGGAAATGTTGTAAGCAGAAAAGTCATATTTGCTGACGGCACAGAGAAGACTCTCGGTTTTATGCAGAAGGGTGAGTATCTTTTTAATACAGGTGCAGCTGAAATCATGGAAATCTATTCCGGTGAACTTGATGTACAGCTCCCCGGCAGCGATGAGTGGAAAACAATCATCGGCGGTGAGTCTTTCGATATTCCCGCCAACTCAAAATTCACAATGAGAGTGAAAACCCCATCAGATTACTGCTGTTCATTTTTGAAGTAAAAACTTTCCCCCCCCCCCATCCGCCCGTTGGGCACCTTCCCCATGGAGAGATGGGGAAGGCAAGGTGGACAAAGTACCGGTTTTACAAAAATTATCGTGCTTCCATCTCCAGTGTCGAATCATTATGTTCAATACTTACTAGAAACTGAGCATTGGGATTCTTATCCTTGGCAATCTGTAGTGTAAACTTATTGTCAGGTATAAATACCATATTGTCATTCTTATCCTGAAAAAGGCAGTGATAACGGAAACCTGTCAAATCCTTGATATCATCTTTATGTGTATACTTTACCCATACAGCCTTGTATCCGTTAATCGGCGACAGGGTACAGCTTGCACCGAATTCGTGAAGGAGTCTGTATTTGATAACATCAAACTGAAGCTGCCCCACAACTCCGATAACTTTTCTCTGTCCCGGATTCTGTGTAAATAGCTGAGCAAGTCCTTCATCAGTAAGCTGGTTGAGTCCCTTCTCCAGCTGTTTTGATTTGTACGGATCAGCATTTCTAACTTCACAGAAATGTTCCGGAGAAAATCTCGGTATCCCTTTATACATAAAAGAATCACCTTCAGTTAGAGTGTCCCCTATCTTGAATATCCCGGAATCGTAGAGTCCGATAACATCTCCAGGGAATGCATCCTCGATAAGACTTTTATCCTGCGCCATAAAGTTTGCAGGGTTAGGGAATTTTATATCTCTGTCAAGCCGTACATGGTGGTAGAATTTATTTCGTTCAAACTTTCCTGAACATACTCTCAGGAACGCGATACGGTCTCTATGTCTCGGGTCGAGGTTAGCGTGAATCTTGAAAACAAATCCGCTGAATTTCTCTTCTGATGGTTCCATCATCCCGCTGGTTGTCTCTCTCGGAAGAGGATGGGGCGCTATCTCAACGAATGTATCGAGGAGCTCCTTCACGCCGAAATTGTTTACAGCACTTCCGAAGAAAACCGGAGCAAGCATACCGTCAAGGTAATCCTTTGTATCAAAATTGTCATAGATACTGTCTACAAGTTCAATCTCTTCACGAAGTCTTATTGCATCATGGCCGATAACAGTGTCAATCTCTGGATCTTCAAGTCCATTGAATGATTTTACTTCATCCTCATCTTCAATCTGTGTTTTATTCGATCTGAAAAAGTTGAAAGTATTTTTGTAGATGTTGTATACACCCTTGAATGAACTACCCATTCCTACCGGCCAGCTTAAAGGGCGGACATTGATGTCGAGGCTCTTTTCAAGTTCATCAAGGAGCTCAATCGGGTATTTACCCTCACGGTCCATTTTGTTGATGAATATAATTACAGGGTAATTCCTGAGTCTGCATACTTCCATGAGTTTTTTAGTCTGTTCCTCAACACCCTTTACACTGTCAACTACCAGTATAACGCTGTCAACAGCTGTAAGTGTACGGTATGTATCCTCTGCAAAATCCTTGTGGCCCGGAGTATCAAGGAGGTTGATAATGTGTCCTTTATAATTGAATGACAGAACAGATGTGGTAACGGAAATCCCTCTCTGTTTCTCTATTTCCATGAAGTCTGAGGTTGCAGTCTTTTTTATTTTATTAGATTTAACAGCACCCGCAATCTGTATGGCGCCGCTATATAATAGTAATTTCTCAGTTAAAGTTGTTTTCCCTGCGTCAGGGTGACTTATAATAGCAAAAGTCTTTCGTTTGTTAATCTCTTTTTGTAAGCTCATTTTAAACCTTTTTTTTAGAATATATGCAGATGATTTTATATAGGTGGAATCTGTCAAGAAACTAAAATCAGATTAGAGTTCTTTCAGATTGCAGCAAATTATTTTCGTGGGATGCGTATACGGAGCGCTGTGCTCCAAAAATAAACCGCTACCATTTTAGATTGGCAGTAATTCGTTTTCAGGGAAATCCGCTATCCTGGAGATTTAAAAAAACGCATGATAAAACAATTGACAATGCATATATATTTATGTAAAGTTATGCATGAGGAGTAAAATATGAGAACAACAATTGATCTGCCTGAAGAACTTGTCAATGAAGCTATGAGAGTGACGAATATTAAGACTAAAACTGATGTTATAAAAGAAGCTCTGACGAATCTCATTCAGAGAGAAAAAGTTAAAAATATAAAAAAATTTCAGGGAAAAATTGATCTGAATATAGACCTTAATGCAGCGAGAAAAAGATGAGTCTGGTGCTGGTCGATTCTTCAGTCTGGATCGATTATTTCCGCAGCGGCAGGAACATCGATGTTAATTATTTAAATGAAATTATAGATAATAATAGTATCTGCATAAATGATATTATTCTTTCAGAACTTATACCTCAGCTGCGAATTCAGAAAGAGGCAGAAGTGATAGATATACTTCAGTCGGTAAAAAAAATCAGACTGAATATTAACTGGGAGAAGATAATTGATTATCAGTTTAATAACGTTAAAAACGGAATTAATAAAATTGGAATTCCCGATCTGATAATACTGCAGAATGTTATAGATAATGATCTGATATTATATTCCCTTGATAAACATTTCAAAAGTATGAATACATTATATAAATTCAGAATGGTTTAAATTCGCTCTATCTCAGACATTGAAAAATACCCAGGCACCACTGGCAGTCACAGCATGGGATGCTGTTTATGTAGCAGTCCTGTTCGAACTTTTCGGAATAGATATAATCACATGGGGCAAAGCTGCAGTTTGAACATACGGGATAGTTGTATTTTAAAACTGTTTCACGGAACTCTGTAAATTCCGGATTGTTCCATATTGTAAGGATATCTCTTTCTGTAAGATTCCCGAAACTCTTCGGATTTACAAACTTCTGCCATCCGGAAACATAACACTGAAATTCATGCCACAGAAAATGGCAAGGATGAACATCGCCGTTCCATGAAATGAATACACTCCCGGATTCAATAAACTCGCATCTCTTCGATGCAGCCGGAGAAATTGCCGGAAGGCTGAGTTCAATTCCCAGAGTATCTGCAAGTTTAGTAGATTGATTGAAAATTTCCTCAACTCTGCTGCGGATCTCATGATCCCGATCCATTATACTCTGAAGATGAAAAAAAATATTTTTATCCCGCGCTTCCGCTGTCATTTTTTCAACAACATCAATTATCAGTTTCTCTTCATCGCTGTTGTATATCTTCCATTTTACTTTAAAATATTCAGTTATATCAATACCCTTGGCAGCTGATTCTTTAAGTGTTTTTTCGTAGAGTTCTACTGCAGCGTCTGTGTTTCTGTCGTATGCCGCATTAGAAACACTCTCACTGCTGTATGGGATCAGGTGTGTAACGATAACAAATGATGCGCCATGCTCAGCGGCAAATTTAATTACATCGGGGAGGTCATTCATGTTTTCTCTGGTAAGAACAAACTCCACACCGGTTGTTATCTTTTTCTCTGCGGCGGATGAAGAATCTTTGAGAAACCGGAATGCATCTTTAATCCGGTTAAGATCTGCTCCTTTTCTCATTAAGCTGAATGTTACCGGATTTACTGAATCGAGTGATATGCATATTCTGTCAAGCCCGGCATCTCTAAGTCTTCCGGCACGTTCATTATTCAGAAGCATCCCGTTTGTCTGAAATGAAATAACCCCGTCTGCAGGCATACTTTTTCGTGCCTCTGTTATTAATTGTTCAAGGTGAGGGTAGAGGAGAGGCTCGCCGATTCCACTCAGTATAAGAGTCTGAACTCCCGGGAGTGCAGGCCGTAAAGTATTGAAAAGATTAATATCAAAATCTCCATCGGTCATCCTGCTCCCTGAAGTATGTTTTACACACATGGAGCAGTTCAGATTACACCGCGTAGTTGTTTCAAGATAGATTTTTTTAGGAGTTCTGTTCATGAAACATAAGTTTATAATTATAAAGAAAAGTTTCAATTGATATTTAATATCCGCTAATAAATTGCTACCCGTTTTGAGTTTTTTATTGTATATTGTATCAGTAATTATATGTCCCCGCCGCCTTCGGCGGCGGGGATAATAAAGTTTTTTTTACTTTATAAAAAGTTAAGGAATAAATATTGATATTATATAATAAAAAGAGAGGAATCCTATGGAGAAAACCTATAAGTGCAAAAGCGGTCATAAATTTAAAAAAGAGGAAGCAGCGAATGTTACCTGTCCTACATGTAATGAGCCGGCTGAACCGGTTAAATGGAATACCGTTGATGGACTGAGCACCAATACAAAGGGGTTCGGCTTGAAAGAGGAGTTAGGTTCTGTTGTAAGTCAGTTAAAGGGGAATAAAAAGTAATTATCCGGAATTATCATATAACCTGTTTCCAATCTCTTATATACTCTCGTTGAAGCAGGTTATATGTAATTTTAATAAATGATCATGCAAGTTTAAACCGGTCTACTTTGCTTTTCAGGAGATCTGCCATATCCGCGTTCTCTTTTGTATTTGCAGCAAGTTCCTCCGATCCCGCACTGATTGACTGTGTAAGTTCATTTATTTTGTTGACTGAAATAACCACTTCGCTCATGGCATTTTTCTGTTCTTTAGTCGCAAGCTCTATCTCTTCAGACTTGGCTCTTACAATTCCAGCCTCTTCTCCTACCATGCGGTTAGTATCTACCTGCTTTTTCATGAAGTCTGAAATACGTGAGACCATTCCGGTCATGGACGAGACGCCGCCTGTTATTCTGCTTATACTGGCCACGACATTGTTTACACTGAGTAAGCCTTTTTCTATCTCGACTTCATTTCCCTTGATCAGTTTATCAATCTCCTTTACACTTGAAGCGGTGCTGTCTGCAAGTTTTGATATTTCATCAGCAACTACGGCAAAACCGCGACCTGCATCACCCGCACGGGCAGCTTCGATAGCGGCATTAAGAGAGAGAAGATTTATCCTGTCCGATATATCGCTGATAATTTCTATTATACCTGTCATCTGGTGAGAGCTTCCGCTGATCCGGTCCATGATCCCGTTCATTTCCTGTAGAGACTGCTCTCCGTTCCTGGCATCATTGGCTATACCACCGATCTGCGAGATAGCCTCTGAAATCTGTTTCTCCATGCCGATGATGGTCGAGGAGAGCTCATCGATCCTCGAAAGCAGAGATTTCAGACGCACAAGCTGATCGAGCGCGCTGTGTGAAATATTATCCATGCTTGCCGAAATCTCTTCCATTGTTGCCGTAACTTCTTCAACCGTAGCAGCCTGGTTCTGTGTGTCAGAAGTAAATGATTCGGTGATTGAAGAAATTTCATCTGTGGACTGTTCAAGAGTCCCGGATATACCACTGATGTCAGATATTATATCCGTAATATTTTTTTTCATAACATATATGTTCTGATTGATCCGGGCAAGATCATCCATAACTGCAATTATCATTGTCCCGGAGGATAGATCCCCGCTGCCGACTTTTTCGAGAAATCCGCTGATTATATTTATTTTATCCTGAATGGTTTTTGTAAGAGCAATGGCAACACTCAGTGCAACGATAATACAGAAAACAAAAATCCCTCCAAGCTTAACAAGCGGAAAACTGTATGAGCTGTCAATCGATTCGATTAATGTCATAAATGTTCCTGAAATGGCAATTGCAGGTATAATCGCGATGATTAGAATTGATGCCAGAATCCTTTTAAGAAAACTGAATTTAAGATACATATCGGTATTGATGTTTTTATTGAAAAAGCCTTTGTTCAGCAGATTCTGAATAAAACCCTCTGTAAGAAGAAAAAATAAAAACATATTCAGCGGCGGAATCATAACCGCAGTCAGCCAGATGTTTACTACCTGCATTTTTGAAAGATCGGAATAGATTGTAAATGGAATTATGGCAACACTCAGTGCAAAAATCCATCTGAAAAAAGAACCGATGCTATGCAGATATGGTAGCGCAAAAAATCTTCTTTGAGCACGTGTGTACTCTTCATCACTTACGGTTTCATTATTGAGAATTTTCCCGAAATACCGGGTCACCGGTGAGATAACTGAAAGATCCATAATATTTGTTGTAATCATGGATATAATTACCGATATCCCTGTAAATTTTAAAAGCAGAAGAATCTGGTCAGTTCTGAGATTAAGATTTATCCATATGTATAGCAGTATTATGGGTACAAGAATAAAATAACTGATCCCTTCAGTTGCAAAGAGGAATTTATATTTAAAATTTTTGATTTCCATGTCATACTGCTTGAGATTTTCCATTTAAATGATTCCCCCTGATTGTGAAAGAGTATTCTTTATATATCGCTATAGTGTTATGTCAAGCAGTTGCCGGTTAAACAATTTCCGTTACCTTAATTTTTATATAGAAAGTTATAATATCTAAAAGGGTAAAACTTCAGCTTAACATTATCTATTTAAAATTCGAAACAAATAAATACGTTCAGAAGCGGATTTAATTTAAAGTATTTGTTTGTTAATACTTTTGAAAGTTTTTAACAAAATTGGCCGTTCGGCCAATTGACAAAAAATTTTTTTTACTATAAAAATAGAAAAAAGAGTCAATCTTCAGATTTATAAAAAACTTTGTATTAAATGGGTTCTAAATAAAAAGTTTATATTTAAAGGGGGAGAGGGATTTATACAAATCGTGATAATCGTATATAATTTAATGTGATTGTTTTGTTATAGAATTTCAAACAGAAATAATTTTAAAATAGGAGATAAATCTTGAAACTCAAAAAATTTTTGTCGTTGTTAATACTGGTCGTTACTGTTGCTTTTGTGGTACAGTGCTCAGGTGTTCAGGTACCTCAAAAAAGAATGAATTATATTGGAATTTGGGAATCGTTATATGGCTCTCCGTCATACATGTTTTTAGCAATCTCTTCGAATGGTCAGCTCAGGTATAAGCGTGCTGACGTAGGCCGTTCAATTGCCTTTACCGCGCCAATAACAGAGTGGAAAGGGAAAAATTTTAAGGCAGGAGTTGCAACTGCTGTAACTGAATTTGTTGTTAACAAAACCCCCTATAAATCCGGCGGCAGATGGTATATGCATGTCGATGGAGTTAAACTGGTAAAAATAGAGTAAAATTTTAAGATAAAATATCCGCCGACTGATAATTTTTATATTAACCATAATGATCAATAAACACAGCAGATAATTAAATTTTCGGCTGTGTTTATTACATAAAACTTCAAATATGTCATCAATACAACTGTTTGGATTCTGATTATTTTTGAATAAATTATTTTATATTTCAGCTGACTTTGATTTTTCCCCCACTATTAATTATTATTGACATTAATGAATCAACTGATTGGATAATTAGAACGGTTAGATCGGGTATATTTTGTTCATCGGCTGTTATTATGATTTAAAAAAATCAGATCGGATGACTAAATGAATATTAATAGAAATCTCCTCCTGATTCAGTGTCTTGAAGCGCTTGGTCTTGTGCTTGAGTATGACCTGGATGATAATTCTGCTCATCAGCATGCGATCAGAGTTGGGGAGATGTGCGCCATTATAGCCGAAAAAGTCGGACTCCCTCCGTATAAAATTCAGCAGCTCTATTTTGCCGGTCTTATTCATGACATCGGGAAAATCGGTATAGACGTCAGTCTTCTCAGGCAGAAAAGAAAGTTAACGGAAGATGAATTTAAACTTATTCAGCTCCATTCTGTGATCGGCGGAAAAATTGCAGCGGCTCTTCCGGAATTGAGTGATCTTGCATTCTGGATCAGATGGCATCATGAGAAGTGGGACGGTACAGGTTATCCCGATGGCCTTGCCGGAGCCGAAATTCCCGTTGAGGTTCAGATTCTCAGTGCTATAGATTGTTTTGATTCACTGCAGACTCCAAGACTCGACAGAGATAAGCTTTCACGTGATGAGTCGGAGAGAGTTATCCGTGATCAGCGCGGGACTTCATTTAATCCGGTAATAGTTGATCTAATATCAGAGATGATTGAAAAAGATGAAATTGTCCCCGGTAAGTCGTCTGATAAATTTATTGAAATCAAAGAAAAATATATAAACCGGAATTATCAGGATGGTGCTGATGATTACTGGGATGGTCTTGGTATGGCTGGTATGTATCCGATATTACGGCTGTTTGCAAGAGTAATTGATGCCAAGCATGGCTACACTCAGGGGCATTCCACCAGGGTTTCAATCCTCTCAAAATATATTGCAAAAAAAGCGGGTTTTTCCGCATCCGATATAATCAAGGTCGAGGTTGCAGGTCTGCTTCACGATGCAGGAAAAATCAGCATTCCAACTGAAGTCCTTGACAAGGCATATTCTCCGGACTCCAGAGAATGGGCTATTATAAAGAATCATCCGCTTCATTCTTATAATATTCTTAAAAATATAAATCTTATGGGCGAGATTGCCGAGATTACCAAGCAACATCATGAACGGCTCGATGGTTCAGGTTATCCCGGCGGTTACAGTGAGAACAGCATAGGGCTGCTTGCTCAGATTATTGCAATATCTGATTCATTTGATGCAATGACAAGTGAGCGTTCATATCGGGAGATGTGCAATACTGAAGCTGCATATAGTGAAATTAAAAACGGAGCCGGGGTATTATATAATCGCGAATTCTCAAAGATTCTTACCGATACTCCGCCATATTATATTAAAGCTCTTTTCGATATGCATATTGAATGAAGCTGCGACTACTCATAAATTGTTGGTGAAATCTATTTCCCCGCGCCTACGGCGCGGGGAAAACTATAATTACCTGCGATTTATGAGCAGTTACGTGAAACTGTAAATTGAATATGCCCGGTAATCTTCAGAATATTTCTGAAGATTCAACTCCACTTCCAGTCCATCATCTGACTTATATCTGTATTTGATGATTTCTGTATTTTTTTTATAAAAGCGTCGAGTTCTCCGGTTTTAAACTGAGCTTTAGGGAGAACCAGATGACCCTTCGAATTGATTCTGATAAAAAAATAATTTGTTATCTCAATTATTCTGTCAATCTCTGCCATATTTATTTTTGTTTGACCCGCTTCATTTGTTACTGTCAGCGACGCTTTATCTGCTTTTATTTTAACATTTGATTTAACATCGCTGTTTTTCTGTTTTTTCAGATTCCTGAAATATTTTCTTCTTATTGCATATTTTGAAAGATAAGGATATAAGCTTACCCATAGACTGGTTAATATCATCGTAATCAAAATACCTTTCATGGAGTTGTTAATATAGAATAGTATTCCCAGCATTATTAAGTATACGAAAGGGTAAATATACTGCTCTCTTCGTCTTCTTTTTTTTATAACAGGAGACTGAGACGTTACAAACAGAGCGCTTGTAAATGAATCTTCATTCGATAAAGTGTATTCTAATTCCATGAATTGACCTCGGGATTGCATAATATATTTTCAATAACCACCTGAAATTACAGTTCAGGAGTGAATCAGGTTTTTTTAAATTTTATCAATACCGGATATTTTCAATTTGTTTGCCAAGTATTTTTTTCAATTTAGTGATTATAATTGGCAGCAAATTATTTTCGGGCGTGCGTATGCTCCACATACGCTGTGCCCTCAACAATAAATTGTCACCGGCAGGTCTTTGAAAAAAGAGTTGATTAATAAAGTGTTTTTAGCAATTTAGAGCCTCTTATTATTAAAATTATTATAATCGGCATTTTATAATTATAGTGAACAATAATACATTATTGCTGTTCCAACAGCAATCGTGATAGAGTGGGGAACCGGGTAACGATGAATCTGATTGATTTTATTATTGGATCTAATAATTCTAAAAACAGTGATGATCTGCTCAAAGTTTATTTAAAATTTTTAAACGGGTATGGCATCGACCGGTTTATGATGGCTGAATTATCATATGATTCTACTTCGGAAAAAGAGAGAAATCTGGGGCCGGTTAATTATCCGGAGGAATGGTTAACTCACTATTTCAATAATCATTATGTTGACCATGATCCGGTATATCAAAAAGCATTTACTGCAGCAGCTCCATTTACCTGGGATGAGGTACAGAAGGGAAATATTTCAAAACAGGCATTGAAGGTAATGAATGAAGCAAAAGAGTGTAAACTTCACGGCGGTATAGGCATATCTATCCATCAGCCTTTTGGTAGAACTTTCGGGATAGGACTCGCAGGTTCAGAAAAAGGTGGCAGGTGTGATAAAGATGCCTTATGTCAGATGCATGCGGCTTCACATCAGTTTCTCATGATGTTTTCTGACTTATCTAATAATGGGAGTCAGGATAAAGCTGATGTTATGCTTTCTCTCCGCGAACGGGAAGTTCTTCACTGGATTGCCGTTGGAAAAACAAAATCGGCCATTGCTGACATATTATTTCTGAGCGAATCCACGGTAAAACGTCATTGTGAAAAAGTTTTTATAAAACTTCAGGTAAATAATCTCTCCTTTGCTGTTAATAAAGCCATTAGAATGGGGTTTATTCAGCCTTTTTAAGTAAAATTAAGTAAAATTTAAGTTAGTATTGGCCATTCGGCCAATTGACATAGTCGGTTTTTTAGAGTATAATTTAATCCCGCTGGGTTTTTTTTGGAAGATTACACTTTTAAAAGTGTGACTTTTTATGATAATTAAACATTGGGAAAGAGAGATTCAGTTGAAATATTTTAAATAACCGTACAGCTGGCGACTTATAATTTATATAGTCAGTATTAAAAAACTCAAACAGGTAAATATGGAACTGGTTGATTTTATAAGTGAAACAAACAATTGCAACTGTATAGATGAAGTCCGGTATATTTTTTTAAAATTTCTCAATGCATTTGGTATTAATCATTTCGTGATGGTTGATCTGTTGGATGATCCTGTTTCCTGCAAAGACGGAAATCTGGGAATCATAGAAAGTTATCCCGATGAGATTGTAAAGTACTATACTGATACACGAAAAGTCGATTGTAATCCCATCATTCAGAAAGCTATAAGGTCCGGAACTCCGTTTCTCTGGCAGGAGATTCAGTTTGATGATGATACTAAAACAGTATTGCAGGTCATCGAAGAGACTTCTTTGGATGTCAACTGTTCAGGTATTGGTGTCTCAATTCATAAGCCTATGGGGAAGGTTATCGGAATCGGATTTTCCGGTCTCGATGAAAACAGCAGATCAGACAAAGATGCAATTAGCCTTATAAATGCTGCTGCAAATCATTTTTACATGATTTACTCCGGACTTGCAAATTCTGAAAATGATGATAATTGTAATGCAAAGCTTACTGATCGTGAGCAGAAGGTTTTATCCTGTATCGCGCGAGGTAAATCAAAATCAGATACAGCTAAGATTTTATCTGTAAGCGAATCCAGCATCAAACGCCACTGTGAAAATATTTTTACTAAACTTGAAGTGAAAAACCTGCCGTCAGCAGTTGCAAAAGCCTTAAAAATGGGACTTATTAATCCATTTTAAATTTTTTTTAATAAAATTGCCATAGTGGCAATTGACCATCATATACTATTATTCAAATCATCGTAAATCCGCGATTCATACAACTGAAGCAACCGTTATGTATTATTGTTTATACATAAAAATAATTCTTGAAAAAATGAAATCTCCGTCTGATAATAATCAAAAAAAACAGGGAACTCATTGAAATTCATATCAGATCTGCATATACACTCACACTTCTCCATGGCTACCAGCGGTAAGCTTATACCTGAGTATCTGGAATACTGGGCGCGTATAAAAGGGATAAATATTATCGGAACAGGAGACTGTATTCATCCCGGATGGCAGCAGGAACTGGCCGAAAAACTCGAACCTGCAGGAAACGGTCTTTTTAAACTAAAGGAATCATACAGGCTGGAAGAGTCAAAAAAACTTAAACATGCGAATATACCTGACGAAGTATTTTTTGTACTGACTGGCGAAATCAGCAGTATTTACAAACGGGATGGAAAGGTCCGTAAAGTTCATAATCTTACAATATTTCCACATATGGAATCTCTTCTGAAAGTACAGAGACAACTCGATGAGATTGGAAACATCCGCTCTGACGGGAGACCAATCCTGGGGCTTGACTCACGCGTAATACTTGAGATGGTGCTTGAATCATCAGAGAAGTCATTTCTTATCCCTGCACATATATGGACACCATGGTTTTCGGTACTCGGATCAAAATCCGGATTCGATACTATCGATGAGTGTTACGGGGATCTAACGAAGCATATATTTGCAGTTGAGACCGGGCTCTCTTCTGATCCTCCGATGAACTGGACTTGCAGCTTTCTCGACAGGTTTAGACTTGTATCAAACTCCGATGCGCATTCTCCGGAAAAGCTCGGAAGGGAGGCAAATCTTTTTAATACGGAGTTGAGTTACGATGGAATCTATACTGCTCTCAAAGATGACCGCGGATTCGACGGTACCATCGAGTTCTATCCGCAGGAGGGGAAGTATCATTATGACGGGCATAGAAATTGCGGCATAATGTGGAATCCACTCGAAACTGCGAAGCATAACGGGATCTGTCCTGTATGCCGGAAAGAGGTTACTCGCGGTGTAATGTATCGTGTTGCGGAACTTGGAGATCGTGCGGCTATCCCCGATACGAATAAAAAGGAGTTCCATTCAATCACGCAGCTGCCAGATCTCATTGCTGAAATAATGAAACAGAAGAGCAGCAGTTCAAAAAGCGTTGCAGCAGAATATCATAGAATAATATCCATTCTCGGATCTGAATTTAATATTCATCTGAATTCCGGTATAGATGATATCTCACGTGCCGGAGGTGAACTTCTTGCTGAAGGGATCCGTCGTTTAAGAAATGGCGAGATTTATGTAACGGAAGGTTATGACGGGGAGTTTGGAACAGTGAAAGTCTTCAAGGAGGGGGAGATCGATTCATTCCGATACTCTCCAATGTTTAAGGGCGAATCATCTGTTTCAGTCCCGGATATAAAAAACTCAGTAGAATTCGATATTGAAGAGTTTAAAAAACTTGTCAGTATGCAGAAACCTGAAGTTTCACAGCCATTACAATCTGTAATTTTACCAGATGAAACACCCGCAGTAACAGGATTAACCCGCGAACAGTCAAATGGGGTCTGTCATCGCGGATCACCATGTCTTGTAATAGCGGGTCCAGGAACCGGTAAGACAAAAGTGCTCACAGAACGGGTAAAGTTTCTTCTTGAAGAGGGTTTTGCTCTCCCGGAACAGATTGCAGCTTTAACTTTTTCGAACAGGGCTGCCGATGAGATGAGAGATCGTATCGGATCAGGAATTATTGCTGACGGTATTATCATCTCAACGATTCACTCTTTTAGTCTTTCAATAATAAAAGATAAACCGGAACTTTTTTATCTGCGGGATGGTTTTGAAATTTTGAGTGACGAAGAGAGGCTTGATATTATCAGCTCGATAAATTCCGCCGGGAATATCAAGTCCATCGCAAAAGAGATATCACGATTCAAGCAGGGTATGCCATGCAGCGCTGATCTGTTAATGATAAATGAGTATAACAATAAACTCCGGAGCATCAACTTAATTGATATTGATGATCTTGTTTTTCTCCCTGCTGAACTTTTTAAACAGGATAATTCAGAGATAAGTTCTTTTATAAAACAGTTAAAATATCTTCTTATCGATGAGTTTCAGGATATCAATGCAATGCAGTACAGTTTTATAAAATCAATTATTAAAGGGGGAGGCTGTGAACTCTTTGCAATCGGTGATCCCGATCAGTCCATATACGGTTTCAGAGGTTCCGATGTAAAATTTATACAAGAACTGAAATCTGATTTTCCGGATCTACTTACGCTTACTCTGACAAAAAGTTTCAGATGCCCTGATACTGTTCTTAAGGCGGCCGGTGCGGTACTGGATAAAACGGTTCATCTTAAAGGGCTTAATCGTGGTGTAAAGATTATTGTGAGTGAGTCTCAGAGCGACAGTAGTGAAGCCGACTGGATAGCTTCGGAGATAGAGAATCTTGTCGGCGGAGTGAGAAGCTTTTCTATGGATAGCGGAATTTCCGACGGAGCAAAAAGCAATAAAAGTTTTAGCGATTTTGCGGTACTCTGCAGAGCCTCGTTCATGTTTGAGCCAATAGTGCAAGCATTCAAAAATCATGGTGTTCCTTACCAGCTTATTGACAACGAGCCTTTCTATACGAAGGAACCATATAAAACTGCACTCTCCACACTTCGGGAATGTATAAGGGCTTTTAAAACCGGATCTGCATATGCTGATGGTGAATTGATTGAAATGATTTCACATGGAGAGAGTATCGATTCAATGCTGCTTTATCTTCTGAATGGAGTAGGTTCTGAATTTGATTCAGAAAAGATCCGCAGATTTTTCGGACAGATTCGTAATTACGATGAGCTTTTTAATCTTTATAAATTAAGATCCGGTGCTGATGATTATCTGCCTGATTTTGAAGCTGTACCGGTTATCACAATCCATTCAGCAAAGGGACTTGAATTTAATACTGTATTTATCCCCGGATGTGAAGATGGCATTATTCCGTTTTCTCTATTTGGTGAATCAGATTTGGATGAAGAGAAAAGAATTTTTTATGTTGGTATAACCCGTGCTAAGGAGAATCTGTTTCTTTCATATGCCGGGAAAAGATTATTCCACGGGAGAGTTTTGATTTCATCCGGAAGCAGTTTACTTGATAAAATAGGAAAAGATCTGACTGAAAAAAGAAAAAGAGAATCTGAAATACAAAAAAAAGATGACAATCAGCTGAAATTGTTTTAAATTATATTCAGGCGTTAATTTGAAAATAATGGAGAGAGTTTATTCCGGCAAGCTATACGTCAGGTGTCAACATCGGACTTATAATAGCCGGAGGGTGAAGTATCATGTTTTAACGGGAGGAGAACATGAAAATAGATAGTACAAATAATATTCAGATGCTTTACAAAGGGTCAGTGGATAATTCGGAAAAGTATACTAAAGCAAAAGAAGTGGAGAGGCAGAAAGCAGCAGTGGAAACTCCGAATACTGTGAGTTCTTTTGTTGAGAAGAAAGGTTCTTATTTTGATGCCAGCGCCTGATCTGCGGCCGTATCAATAATTCCAAGAATTTCTTCTTTGAGCGTTTCCGTATTGAATTTTATGAATCTGCCAAATCGATCCGGCGGTGGTGAATAAAATTTCATATGCTCTTTAAGTGTAGGATGACTGAATGAGAGGTATACAGAACAGAGCGAAATCGAATTTTTAAGTTCATTAAGTGAACCGTATTTTTTATCTCCTGCAACCGGTGCGTCTATAGCAGAAAATTGTGCGCGTATCTGGTGCTTCCTTCCTGTCCCGAGCTTTATTAATACCAGTGAAAATCCATTTGATGATAATATAGTTCTGTAATTAAGATCTGCTATCTGTGTGTCGCGGCTCTCTTTTGTTGCGACTTTTGTAATATCCCTCTCCCTGATTAGAAAATTTTCCAGCCTGTGCCATTTGTAGTCATCGGACATCTCTTTTTCTAAAACAGCCAGATAGAATTTCTGCATATTACCTGAAATAATCTCCGAGTGGAGACGTCTTGCAGCTTTGGATGTCCGGGCAAAAACCATAACGCCTGACACCGGCATGTCGAGCCTGTGGACAAGCCCCATAAAAGCTTCACCCTCTTTGTTGTACTTATCTTTAACGTACTGTTTCAGAATGTCAAGCAGTGAGTCATCACCTGACGAGTCACCCTGTGAGAGCATTCCCGCTGGTTTGTTTACAACAATAATATGATTATCTTCGTAAAGAATTTCCGGTATCATTTTTATCTCCATGTAAAACTGTTGTAATGAAACTCAAGGTGTCAACAATTTAAGTAGAGCCTCTTGAATTCGATAGCGTGATAGTAAATCATTCATAGAGACTTTTCCCGAAGCATTCAAGACCTCGAAAATAAACCGCAACCCAAAAAGAGACAGCCGAGGTCCGGGGAATTTCCTTCTCCCATTCATGGGGAAGGTGCCCAACGGGCGGATGGGGCGGTGCGATCGGGGTCAGAGCCTCTTAAATATATATTTTATACCAAATTGAAAAAATTTTTTATTTAAATAAAAAATATGGTTGCATTATATCCGCCATAAATAAATATAACACTCGACTTTAGCGGGCGTGGTGGAACTGGCAGACACGCCAGACTTAGGATCTGGTACCGAAAGGTGTGGGGGTTCGACTCCCTTCGCCCGCAAAAGCAAACTTTGAAAACGCGGGAATAACTCAGTGGTAGAGTGCAACCTTGCCAAGGTTGACGTCGCGAGTTCGAATCTCGTTTCCCGCTCATGCATACAAAGGCGCGAATTTATATTCGCGCTTTTGTTATTTTTACACCTCTTCTTATTTTATTTTGCAGGACTGTCTTATCGTACTTTCCCCTAATTTCATTCACTGAACAGAATAATAAAAAATGTTTGACTCATATCCCCAATCTGAATTTATAGTTTTAAATTGATGTTATGTCCATAAAACGATGAATTAATCAATAAATTACCATGTAAAGTCAATAGTCGTTTCTAAACTTTTTTTATGATAAAAATGCTTTATTCTCCCCGCCGCCGAAGGCGGCGGGGAGATATAATTCTTTATTTTACATTGAAACATAAGTTAAAGAATCATAGTTGATGTAAGGTATCATTTACATGTTTTATACTTAATGGTTAAGATCAGAAATAAATACTTATTACTAATAAAGAGGTACAAAATTGAATATTTTAAGTGAGAGAAAACTTGAAAATGCTGTAGTTGAACTGGAAATAGAAATTCCTGTAGAAAGGGTTGAGATTGAGTATAAAGCAGTTTTCCACAAGATTCAGAAAAACGCAAAAGTTGACGGTTTCAGACAGGGAAAAGCGCCTGTACAGGTTGTTGAAACTAAATATAAAGAATACGCTGGTAATGAAGTTGCAGAAAATCTTGTAAAGAGCACTTTTTATGACGCAGTTGAAAAAAAGGAACTTGCACCTATAGTTGAACCTAAAATTGCATATGAAATGATTACAAGAGATGAACCGTTTAAATATAAAGCCGTATTTGAAGTAATGCCTTCAATCGAACTTGGTGAATACACTTCTGTTGAAGCAGACGAGAAATCATGCAATGTTACAGATGCTGATGTTGAAACAGAATTGGAGTCTGTAAGAGAAAGATTTGCTCAGATGAATGTTGTTGAAGACGCTGATGCTGTTATAGTAAAGGGTAACCTTGCAAAGTTTAATCTTAAGCGTACAGACAATGTTAGTAAAGAGGAAGCTGCACATCTCGATTTTAAAGAGTATTCAATAGTAGTTGGAAAGAGCAAAGATGATTTTACTCTCGATAATCATCTTATGGGTATGAAAAAGGGTGAAGAGAAGAGCATCACAATAAAGTATCCTGAAGATTATCATATAAAAGATTTTGCAGGCCAGAATGTAACTTATGTTGTTGCAATAAATGAGATCAGCACAGTTGAGCTACCTGCATTTGATGATGAATTTGCTAAAAAGTCAAATTATGAATCAGCTGAAGATATGAAGATAAAAACCAGAGATTATCTGGAAAAATTTATAAAAGACCGCGTTTTGACAGAAGTTAAAAATAGTTTAATCAACAAAATTGTGGAAAAGAGTACTTTTGATATTCCTGAGTCTATGGTTATGAATGAAATGTATTCAATATTCAAGAAAACTCAGCAGAGAGTCGGCTACAATGCTGAGAGTATTGAGCAGTTTGCAATGGTTCTCGGTATCGATCCTGAGGAGTATAGAATCAAGTTACGGGAAGATGCTGTTAAATCCATTAAGAACACGCTTGTGCTTTCTGAGATAGCTAAAAAAGAGGATATCAAAGCTGCTGAAGATAAGTATCAGGAGATAATCAGTAATATTTCTACACAAATGGGTAAAACTGTTGAAGAAATTGAAGAGATGATTGAGCAGAATCAGAGCCGTCCGAATATTGAGCATGATATCATACTCGATAGCGCAATGGATGTCATCTATGGAAAAGCGAATATTAAAAAACTCCCTGCAGTTTCTCTAGAAGAGTTTGTTAAAAACAAAATGTAAGGAATTATTATCATGATGAGCCGGATTTTACAAATTTACGATTTTAATGAGATTTTTAAATAAAAGTAAATTTGATCCGGTTCATCATTATTTATTATAAAAAAAAATTAACCTGCAGTCCGATAAGTGTACTATAATCTATGAATACTTTAATCTCACCGGGAAATTAATAGACTTAAATCAAAAAAAGGGGTGTATTGCACATGAGTCTTGTACCAATAGTAGTAGAACAGACAAGCAGAGGGGAACGTTCTTATGATATATATTCCAGACTGCTTAAAGATAGAATTATATTTTTAGGAGAGGCAATTGATGACCATATTGCAAGTCTGGTAATTGCGCAGCTTCTATTTCTTGAAGCGGAAGATCCCGATAAGGATATTTTTCTCTATATAAATTCTCCAGGCGGGATTGTTACTTCCGGAATGGCGATCTATGATACAATGCAGTATATAAAATGTGATGTAGCAACTATCTGTCTCGGACAGGCTGCATCAATGGGATCACTCCTTCTTGCTGCCGGAGCTAAAGGGAAACGTTCGGCTCTTCCTAATGCAAGGATTATGATTCATCAGCCTTCAGGCGGTTTTCAGGGTCAGGCAACTGATATAGCAATTCACGCTAAAGAGACATTAAGAGTTAAAGCAAGATTGAATGAGATATATGCTCATCACACCGGTAAAGCAGTTGAAAAAATTGAAAATGATATGGAACGCGATAATTTTATGTCATCACAAGAGGCTGTTGAATACGGCATTCTCGACAAGGTAATCGAAAGAACTGAAAAATAGGTAAATCTATGACAACAAAAAAGAAAGATCCATCCTCATCATTAACGTGTTCATTCTGCGGAAAAAGCCAGGAGACTGTAAAGAAACTTGTGGCAGGACCTGATGTATATATTTGTGATGAATGTATTGAATTATGCAATGAAATACTGGTAGAGGAGGCAGATGTAAATTTTGACAGCAATTTTACAGCACTTCCAAAACCTAAAGAGATAAAAGAGATTCTTGATCAGTATGTTATTGATCAGGATGAGGCTAAAAAAATACTCTCTGTTGCGGTATACAACCACTACAAGAGAATTTCATCAAATAAAAATCTTACCAAGAATGATGTAGAGCTTGAGAAGAGCAATATACTTCTTGCCGGTCCCAGCGGATCGGGGAAAACACTCCTTGCACAGACTCTTGCGAAACTTCTGAAAGTACCATTTGCAATTGTTGACGCGACTTCACTTACAGAAGCTGGTTATGTCGGAGAGGATGTTGAAAATATACTACTAAGACTAATACAGAACGCTGATGGTGATATTAAAAAGGCCGAGATAGGTATTATATATATTGATGAGATTGATAAAATTTCAAGAAAATCGGACAATCCTTCAATTACACGTGATGTTTCAGGTGAAGGTGTGCAGCAGGCGCTTCTGAAGATTATTGAGGGGACTGTAGCTAATGTTCCTCCTCAAGGGGGAAGGAAACACCCGCACCAGGAGTTTATTACAATAAACACAACAAATATACTATTCATACTTGGCGGAGCTTTTATCGGTCTTGACAAGATTGTACAGGGAAGGCTTGGAAATAAAACTCTCGGATTCGGTGCAAAGATTCAGTCACACAAGGAGATTCAGAGTATTGATATTTCGAAGAATCTTACTCCTGAAGATTTCATCAAATACGGTCTTATCCCTGAGTTTGTAGGGCGTGTTCCAATGATTGCCCATCTCCATGAACTTGACCATAAAGCGCTTGTAAGAATTCTTACTGAACCAAAAAATTCAATAATAAGACAGTACCAGAAGATTTTTTCTTTTGAAGAGATTGAACTTGAATTTGAAACAGAATCAATAGAAGAGATTGCAAGAATCGCACTAGACCGTAAGACCGGCGCGCGTGGACTAAGATCTGTTCTTGAGCAGCTGATGCTCGATCTGATGTATGAAATTCCATCGGACAGCAATATAGACAAGATCATTATTACTAAAGACATGGTTGTTAAGCAGACCAAGCCTGTAATAAAATACAGCAAGAAAGAAAAAACCGCTTAACGATTAACAGAGGAACTGATGGCAAATAGAATTATAGATTTTGATAAAAAATATCCATTACTCCCTTTAAGGGATGTAGTGGTTTATCCTTATATGGTTATACCTCTTTTTGTAGGGAGAGAGAAGTCTGTTAATGCTCTTGACAGGGCGATGAAAGAGGACAGATTTATCATTCTTCTTACTCAGAAGGACGCGCAGAATCCTTCACCTGAAAAAAACGACCTCTATGAAGTCGGTACTGTTGCGGAGATTCTCCAGCTTCTGAAACTCCCCGATGGTACAATAAAGGTTCTGGTTGAGGGTATTACAAGATGTTTCGTCTCAGATTGGGCTCAGGGAGATGACCACATCGGAGTTAACATCAAGAGAATCGAAAGACAGATCGACAGCGAACTGGATAAACATTCGATTAAGGCTTCAATACTTGAAGTATTTGAAAAATATATCAAACTGAATAAAAAAGTTCCGAAAGAGGCTTTGACTTCATGTGAAAGCATTGAAGATATCTCTCAGCTTTGTGACGTCATTTCATCGCACATCGAGATGAGAATTGAATACAAGCAGACTCTTCTTGAAATCGGCAATCCTGCGGAACGCGTTAACAAACTCATTGAGTATATTAACGGTGAGATAGAAGTAATGTACATTGAGAAGAAAATTCAGGGCCAGGTGCGCAAGCAGATGGAGAAGACCCAGAAAGAGTATTATCTCAATGAGCAGATGAAGGTCATTAAAAAAGAACTCGGCCAGGGCGAAGGTGAGGTCGATGAGATCGGCGAACTCCGTAACTCCATCGAGAATGCAAAAATGAGTGAAGAGGCGAAAAACAAGGCACTTCAGGAATTGAAGCGTCTTGAAAAAATGCCGCCGATGTCTGCTGAATCAGCTGTTGTAAGAAATTATATCGAATGGCTGAGGGATGTTCCATGGCACAAGAAAACAAAAGATATAAAGAAGATTCAGGAAGCAATGGACATTCTCAATACAGACCATTACGGACTTGATGAAGTAAAAGAGCGTATTATTGAATATATAGCGGTAAATAAACTTTCGAAAAAATTGAAAGGACCCATCCTCTGCTTCGTTGGTCCTCCGGGTGTTGGTAAAACTTCACTGGGGAAATCTGTGGCAAGGGCGCTTAACCGGAAGTTTGTAAGAATGTCTCTCGGCGGAGTAAGAGATGAAGCTGAAATCCGCGGTCATAGAAGAACATATGTTGGCGCGCTCCCTGGACGGATCATTCAGATGATGAAGAAATCCGGTACAGTGAACCCTGTTATTCTTCTTGATGAAATAGACAAGATGTCAATGGACTTCCGCGGCGATCCTTCGTCAGCTCTTCTTGAGGTTCTTGACCCTGAACAGAATAATGCGTTTCAGGATCATTACATGGAGGTTACTTATAATCTCTCAGATGTAATGTTTATCACAACTGCAAATGCACAGCACAATATTCCTCTGCCCCTTCAGGACAGGATGGAAATCATTGAGCTTTCCAGTTATACCGAGCCGGAAAAACTCCGCATTGCAATAGATTTTCTTCTGAGCAAGCAGATTGATGAGAACGGACTTAAATCTCATAATATCGAATTCCCGGAAGATATAATGCTCTATACTATCCGTCACTATACACGTGAAGCCGGAGTCAGAAGCTTAGAGCGTGTAATAGCTAAAGTATGCAGAAAGACTGCACGTGAAGTAGTTGAGCATGATAAAGATTTTAAAAAGATTATTACAGAAGAAGTTATAGAGAAGTATCTCGGACCGATAAGATTCAAACATGGAGTCCGTGAAGAGAATAGCGAAGTAGGTCTTGCCAATGGTCTTGCATGGACTGAAGTCGGCGGTGAGATTCTGAATATCGAGGCATCTCTCATCAAAGGTAAAGGTGATCTCAGGCTTACCGGTAAACTTGGTGAGGTTATGCAGGAGTCTGCACAGGCTGCGTTTACTTATGTTAGAGCAAATCAGCAGTTCTTCAATGTGGATGATGCGGTATTCAGAGAGTATGATCTTCATCTTCATGTTCCAGAAGGAGCAATTCCCAAGGATGGACCGTCAGCTGGTATAACAATGGCTGTTGTAATGTCTTCACTTTACAGTAAAATTCCTGTAAGAAAAGATGTAGCAATGACCGGAGAGATAACTCTGCGTGGAAAAGTTCTCCCCATCGGCGGACTTAAAGAGAAAGTTTTAGCTGCACACAGAGCAAATATAAAACATGTAATTCTCCCTAAAGATAATGCAAAAGATCTTGATAAAATTCCTGAGTATGTACGAAATGAAATGGTATTTCATCCGGTTTCAACAATGGAAGAGGTATTCTTTTTAGCTCTGGAGAGCCCGGAGAAATTTTTCAGAGATATGAAGATGGCCAGAGATTTATATGACAGATGGAAAGAGACTATAAACGAATGGGGAATTGAACTCCCTGAAGATAAAACAAGAGAAGACAAGCCTGCTACAATGTAGCCGGCATGTCTTTATGCTTCTTTCTGAAATATAATAAGCATTTTATTCGAATTTTCGTTGAATTTTTCTTTAAGAGAATTTGCAAAAACATTTCTGATTTCAAATCCATTCGATTTTATAAAAGTACTAATCTCTTCAAGTGTGAATGATCTCATTATGTGTGTGTCACTATATGTGTTTGAAGAATCTGGAGAGAAGACCTTGTAAAGATATTCGACTTTCGCAATGGTCCGTTTTGAATCTTCAATGATGTTGAATCCTCGTTCGCGTTCTATCATAACATCATTATATTTTGTACTTGAAACATGACTTAGCGGGCGGCTTTTGATTTTGCGTACAGGAGTAGAGTGCCATAATTCAAAAATTCCGATACCGCCCGGTTTAAGTGCCCGCCATGTATTCCAGAAAAAATTATCCACGTCTTTATCGTTGAGAAGATAAACCATTGAGCCGAAAAGACACAAAACAGCATCAAACTCATTGTAGTAATCGAAGCTTCCGAAACTTTTATGTATAAATTCTATCCCTGAAGGGTATCTTCTTTTTGCAACTTCAAGCATCTCTGCACTGCTGTCGATACCGACACCTCTTACTCCGAATTTTTTCAGTGCATTGAGATGTTCCCCGGTACCGCATCCAAGATCAAGAATAGACGGCTGATCGAGGCCGTTGAGATAAGATCTTATGAAATTTATATCGTTCTGAATCTCTCTGTGGTTGGATTCTATCGAAAAATAATATTCCGCAAGTTCGCTGTATAATTTCATTAAATCATTATTTCCGGAAATTTCTGCTGCATATTTTCCCTTACCGCTCTCTCTATTTCATCAGTTCTTTTCATCTGAAGCAGAGCCCTCGATAGCGATTCACATTCCTCAATGGTAACAGATCTTATGATCCGTTTTACCTGATACATATATTTTGAACTCATTGAAAGCTGTCTGAATCCGAGTCCAAGAAGCATCATTGTATACTTCGGCTCTCCGGCAATTTCACCGCATATAGATATTGGTCTTGAATGAGATGAGGCAATATCTGATATTGTTCTTAAAAATCTCAGGACAGCAATATCAAGGGGATTATAAAGGTCGGCAACTTTTTCATTTACCCTGTCAACAGCAAGAACGTACTGAACAAGATCGTTTGTACCAACGGAAAAGAAGTCAACATATTCAGCAAGTATATCTCCTGCAATTACTGCAGATGGGACTTCAATCATTATTCCTATTTCAATATTCTTGTCATAAGGGGTTCCTGACAGGTCAAGTTCCCTCATCATTTCAAAAGTGATCTCTCTTGCCTGAAGCAGTTCATCAAGTGTAGATATCATCGGAAACATAATTTTGACATTCCCGTATGCGCTTGCTCTTAATATTGCCCGTAATTGAGTTTTAAATATTTGCGGATTTTTTAAACTGAACCGTATAGAACGGCAGCCGAGAAAAGGATTCATCTCCCTGTGTGATTTCATATATTCATGGAGCTTGTCGCCGCCGAAGTCCAGAGTTCTGATTGTGACAGGATAAGGTTTAAAAAAATCTATAACCTTTTTATACTGGCAGAGCTGAGCTTCTTCATTAGGAAGAGTTTTGTCAAGGAAAAGGAATTCAGACCGGTACAATCCAATTCCATGGGCACCGTGAGATCGAATAATCTCCATCTCATCTGGAATTTCAATATTTCCGTATATAAAAATTTCAGTGTTATCTATAGTCTGCGCAGGAAGATTTGTAAGCTTAGCAAGTTCATTTTCAGCTTCGTTTATATCTCTCTGATATTTAAGATATTCCTCTATCTCATCAATAGAAGGATTTATCAGAACTTCACCATGAACTGCATCTACAATTACAATATCACCTGTTTTGACATAAGAGGTGATATCGTCCATACCCACAATTGCAGGTATATCCATTGATCGTGCCATAATTGCAGTGTGGGATGTTTTACCTCCGCGATCAGTTACGAAGGCAAGGACAAATTGCCTGTTTAAAAGAGCTGTCTCGGACGGTGTAAGATCCGATGCAAAAATTATAGAATTTTCGTTTATATCGGAAAGATTCATTTTTTTCTTTTTCTGGAGATTGCCGATAAGTCTTTTATTTATGTCAGAGATATCTATTATACGCTCTTTAAGATACTCATCTTCTATTTTGCTTAGAGTTGTTATAAGATCAATAGATATGTCGTTAACAATCCATTCAGCATTTCTCTTCTCTGATTTTATTTTTTTTCTGGCACGTTCTACGAAAATTGGGTCTTCAAGAGCCATGAGGTGAGTTGAGAAAATTTCTGCAAGATCGCTGAAGCTGTCGTTTACTATTTTTTCCTGAATTTCAAGTATTTCATTTTTAGTTTTTGTTACAGCTTCATCAAATCGTTCAAGCTCGTCGTCAAGCCTGTTCTCATCTATATGATATTTCGGGATTTTAACTTCATCTCCATGAAAAACAAGAGCCTTTCCGATTCTGATACCGGGTGAAGCTATAATACCCTTTTTTATTCTCTTTGACATATAATTCCTGACTCAGTTTTTATAGTTCCAGATCTATTATATACTAGATTGAAGCAAATTAGCATATATGCTCACATTGAGAATATAGAAAGGACTTCCGATTATTGTCAAGATAATTTACGGATAAATCGGGTTGAGATTTAAGCCTGTTCTCTCCTCTAATCCCAGTCTTATATTGGCATTCTGAACAGCATTACCGGATTGGCCTTTCAGAAGATTATCAAGTACAGATACAATCAGGAGTTTTCCTGTTCTGTTATCTACAAGTACTTTGATATTGCATCGATTAGTACCTCTCACTTCCGAAGTGTTCGGAGAGTTTTCCGATACATGTACAAAATGTGAATTATGGTAATAGTTTTGATAGATCTCCTGAACCGATTTAGTGTTAAAATTTGAATCAATATCAGCATAGATTGTCATAAGAATTCCTCTATTCATGGGGACAATCTGAGGTACAAAGAATATATTTTGAGCCTCTTTTTTATCAGTTATTGACTGATTTATAATGTTCTCAACCTCTACAAGATGCTGATGCTTCCCTTCACGATAAGTGTTTGAATTTTCGTATCTAAGTGGGTAGGAGTTTGCTTTCCCCGGATTTATTCCTGCTCCGGATACTCCGGTTTTCCCGTCACAGACAAGTGTTCCTTTTTTCAGTAATCCGTTTTCAGCTGCCGGGAGCAGGGCCAGTATCATCGCCATTGCAAAACATCCGGGATTTCCAATAATTGGGGATGTTTTAATTATATCAAAGTTTTTTTCAGGTAATCCGTAAACAGATTCTTTCAGCAGCTCCGGAGATGTGTGAACATCGGACATATTTTTATTAAGAGCATATGTTCTATAATCTTCAAGGGAATGAAATCTGAAATCTCCGCTGAAATCTATTACAGGAATTTTTTTATCATAAAATGTTTTAGCCAGATTCATCCCGACCTGATCAGGTGTTGCAAGAAAAATTATATCCGCATTATCTGTATTTACATCATCCGGAGACTTTACTTCAAGATCTGAAATTCCTCTCAGGTGCGGGTACATCTCTGATATTTTTTTCCCATGATCGATTGCAGCAAGTTCAGTTATTTTAATTTCAGGGTGCTTAGAAAGGATGTCGATAAGACCAAGGCCCCCGAATCCGGTTGCTCCGATTATAACTGCATTTTTCATTATTTGTCTCCCCGCTGTTTCTTCCCGGATTTTGTACCCTTGCCCTCAACTACAAGATCAAAATCAATTCTTAGAGTTTCAATATCAGCTGTTACAAGACGCGCTCTTATCTTATCGCCAAGCCTGTATCTTCTATTATATTTTCTTCCGATGATTGTAAAGTCATCCTCTTTGAGAATGTAATAATCGTCAGTAATATTTTTTAGTGGAACCATCCCTTCGATAGGCATTTCTATAAGTGAAACAAACATACCGAATTTAGTAACACCGCTGATTATTACATCAAACTCTTCGCCAATCCTGTTCTTCATAATACGGCATGATTTCATTTTAATCAGATCTCTTTCCGCCTTCTGGGCAATCCGTTCCATAGTAGATGATTTATCACCTATAGATATCAATTCTTCAAGTCTGTATGGCCCCGGTTTGGCGTCAATAAGGCTTTTTAAACAACGGTGAACAATAAGATCGGGATATCTTCGTATTGGTGAAGTAAAGTGAGTGTAATCAAGAAATCCGAGTCCAAAATGTCCCAGAGGTTCCGGTCCGTAGAATGCTGACATCATTGATTTCAATACAACCAGGTTAACAACCTGCTCGTAAGGTTTTCCGGAAACTTTCTGAAGTATCTCCTGAATTGCCTTTCCCGGTGCATCGGAAATGTTGATTTTTATTCCCAGTACCTGTAGAAACTTTTTAAGAGCAATGAGATTTTCGTCGCTAATTTTTTCGTGCACCCTGTATAAGGATGGAGTGCTGTTCTCCTTCAAAGCTTTAGATACAGCTTCATTTGCGCTGAGCATAAACTCTTCAATGAGTGTCTGGCTCTTTAATCTTTTTGAAAATATAATCTCTTTAACTTTATTGCCGTCATAAACAATCTCTTCATCAGTAAGATTGAGATCGAGTCTGCCGTCACGTACCCTTTTAGCGTTGAGTACATTTGCAAACTTCATCATCTTATGTAGAACAAGAGATGTCTGACTCCACTGTTTTTTGTTCAGCATCTGTTCGGCTATTTTATACGTGAGTCGTTTGTTTACTTTTATTATTCCTCTGAATGCTTCAAGCTTTGTAATATTGCCTTTTTCATCGAAATTCATCTCTGCAGTAAGAGTGTATCTTTTTACGCCTTCTTTGAGAGAACAGAGATCGTTCGATAGAGTCTCCGGGAGCATGGGGATGACTTTATTTCCGAGATAGTAACTTGTTCCACGGAGAAATGCCTCCTGATCGAGTCTTGATCCCATCGGAACATATGCAGAAACATCAGCAATGTGGACATAGAGTTTTGTAGTTTTTTTATTCTCTTTAATAGATATGGCATCATCAAAATCCTTCGCTGTATCACCGTCAATGGTTACAGTAAAGAGTTTGGTGTAATCCTTTCTGTTCAGCAGTTCTTCATCCGGTATTTTGATGCTCTCTGCAGACTCTTTAAAGTATTCATGATCATCGGGCAGATTGTGACGGTTTTTAATTCTGATGAAGTCGTAACTCTCATCATCCTCGCCGAAATATTCCAGGACTTTACATTCAGCCATTCCGGAAATCTTGTTATTAGAAAGTACAATTGTGGCGAAATCTCCGATTAATGGATCAGTCCCTTTTTTCTGCGCACAGACATTAATATCTCCCTGTACATCAAGAAGTCTGAAGAGAATCAGGTTCCCGGTTTTTCCTGTCACTCTGGCGATATTCGATTCTTTACTTCTGGTTCCGACTTTGACAACACGGCCTGAGAAATATCCCCGCCTGTAATCGTAGATTTTAACTGTTACAGAGTCATCGTTCTGCGCGTTGTTTGTATCTTCTCTGGTGATGACAATATCGATACCGTTGTATTTAACAAGAGAATCGCCACTTCTGTTTATCTTTATTTTACCATCAAAGGTAAACTTTAATTTCTTTACCAGACGCTGTTTGTCTTTTTCTATGAATCCGGCTGAAAGCAGAGCTTTTACAGTTTCTTCAATTTTCGACAGATCACGTGCTGCTGTTTCAGCTGTTTTTGATTTTTTCCTTCTTCTGTTTTTATCCGAAGGGGAGGTCTCCTCAGATGCGCGGAGCAGTTTTCTGTTAAGGTCACTTTTTGTAAAACCTGCAGGGAGTTCATCAATTACACTGATAATTTTTTTAGATGATATAGACATATTTATTCTGATTTTTTCCCTTTTGTATTTTCGGTGGTGTTACCCCAGAGCTGGTTTTTTATCGATTCATATTCTGTTCTTAACTCATCGATCCCATTTTTAAAAGTGCTCATGGTATCGATTTTAAATTTAATCACATCATCACTGATCGGTCCTTTACTTTCGAACTGATTAATGACATATTCTCCGATTTCAATTTTAACCTTTTCTATCTCCATCTCTCTTTTTTTTATTTCAATTTTAACTTTTGCAAGCTGTGCAACTTTTTCTGTTTTCTTTATTGCTATTTCACTGTATTTTACAAAGTATTTGTTGAATTCTTTTAAAAAACTCATATTTAAAACCCCTCTTTTGTATTTGAAGATTGTAATCGGCTGTGTCAAAATATTGTTCAGTAAATCTTATCGCTGATTATACGCGGATGCTGTAATAATACCAGTATCCGCTATAAATTGAATAAACTTAAATAAACTGTTTTTGTCAATCAATAGTTTTCATGAAAACTCTATAATCCCCGATGATGCTTTCAACTATAACTGTTCAAAAACTGGCGGCGGAGATAAAATACCTCTGGTTTTTGAACAGTTACTTTCAACTTTATCCCGTAAAAAGTTTATTGCTTGCAATTCAGTGTCCTTAAATAATTCTGTTGATTATTGATTTTTGAGGTTTTTATATGAGTATTTTTGAGATTATAATGCTTATATGTTTTGGAGCTGCATGGCCGGTTTCAATTCTTAAAAGCTGGAATTCCCGTACAAATAACGGGAAAAGTCTTTTTTTTCTTATCATCGTTCTTGCTGGATATGTGGCCGGTATTCTTCATAAAGTATTTTATTATTACGATATGGTTATACTGCTCTATATGGTGAACTTTACCATGATAACTATTGATCTTTTTGTCTATTACAGAAACAGTAAACTCGATCAGGAGGTTGAAGCAAACGCCTGATAAAATGGATTTATTGATTTAATAAAACTATAACCGGGGAACAGGGAGCTTCAGATAACTATGTGTGAAAAAAGTTTTATAGAGATACCGAATATGGATCACAATATGTGCTTCGGCTGCGGTCCTTCAAATGAGCATGGACTTAAGATGAAGTTTTTCGGAAATGACGATATGGTTTATGCTGATATTGCTGTTCCAAATTATCTTTTAGGGTGGAACGGTGTTGTTCATGGAGGAATCCTCTCTACGATTCTCGATGAAGGGATGAGCTGGGGAGCAATATTTCTTACAAGGAAATTTATTCTTACAAAAAGTATGACTGTGAATTATCACAAGCCGGTTTTTGTCGGGGACATGCTCCGCGTTGAGAGTGAAATCAATGAAAGATTGAATGACCGGGAAGCGTCAATGACCGGTAGAATTTTCAATAGTAAAGGTGAGCTCTGTGTCTCTTCAACTGGGATTATGGCTCTCATGGATATGGATTATGTAAAAAAGCTCGGTTTCATGAAAGATCAGGATGTTGATGACTTTCAGAAAATAATAAATTCTCACGATGCACTTTAAAATAGCAGCATATCAGCCGAAAATATAGTAATGATTCTTCAGTATTGGTAGTACTTTAAAGAAGGAAAATTACTATCCCCGCCGCCTTCGGCGGCGGGGATAGTAAAGTTTTTTAGTTCAGGGTAGTTCTGATAGTTCAATATTTACAGGGTCTAAGGGGCGGTAGCCCCTTTATAAGCCCCGCAGGGCTCCCTGCGATTCCCAAAACGGAGTTTTTGGGATTGTTTTTTAGAAAGGTTAAGGAATATATACTGGAAAATAAGTAAAAAAAATGTCAGGAGTTCAAATGAAAATCATATCAATTTCTAATAACAAAGGTGGAGTCGGAAAGACTACTACTACCGTTAACGTGGCTGCAGCGATGCAGATACTGGGTAAAAAAGTTATGGTAATAGATATGGATCACCAGGCTCAGACTACATACCATTTTGGTATAAATCCGAATGAAGTTAAAGAATCTATTTATGATGTTCTAAAAGGTGATAAGGAGTTTACTGAAATTATTGTTAACAGAAGCGGAATAGATATTCTTCCGGCTAATCCCGAGATGCGCAATATTGAATTTATTCCTCTCCCTGCGAAAGAGTTTCTTCTAAAAGAGGCTCTAATGGATAAAGAGAAAAAATGTCTATCGGGATACGATTATGTACTGATCGATTGTCCACCGTCACTTGGAGTTTTGACACTTAATGCCATGGCTATCAGTGAGTTTATTCTTGTACCGCTTCAGGCGCAGTTCCTTCCATTCCACGGGATGTATAATCTTTTCGAAGCAGTTCAAATGGTGAAGAAAAGAATCAACAGGGATATTGAGGTAACCGGTATAATCGGAACTATGTACAATCCGAAGAAAAGTATAAACAGGGAAGTAATGGAAGAGACCGAGCGACGGCTCCCCGGGAAGCTCTTTAATACTTTTATCCGTGAAAATGTTGCTCTTCAGGAAGCGCCAAGCTGGGGTAAAACAATATTCGAATACAAGCCTGAGAGTAATGGAGCTGATGATTATATGGCTCTTACTAAAGAAATTATTTCCAGATATGAATAATCATATGTAAATAATCATATGTAAATAATATAATCAATTTCCGTCATAAGTAAGGGGAACAGTCTTTATTATGCTTAAACTCGCTCCTATCCGCATTTTAAAAAAAAGTTACAATAATACATATATGTAATTTTTTTTGTTGATTAATCCTTATCCAGCTGATAATTTAAAGTAAATCAAATTTAAGCAGAATGGTAAATATGAAAAACATCAAATGGTACCTGTCCGCTGCAGGCGGGGCTTCTTTTGTTCTACTTTTTGTATTATGGGGTCCCCCCGATATGTTTCATAAAACCTCAGAGCCCGATTACTGCAATACATGTCATGTTATGAACATTCATTTCGAATCCTGGTTTATGTCCGGTCTGCACAGGAACATCAAGTGTGTTGACTGTCATCTACCTAACTCCAGCGGTGTAAGATATTTTGTCTGGAAGGGGATAGACGGGATGAAAGATCTTGCAATGTTCCACTCCGGTGTTTATTCGGAGAAAATAGGTATTTCAGATCACGGGAAAAAAATAGTTAAAGAGAACTGTCTACGGTGTCATGAAGGAATGGTCTCTGTAATTAACACTGATGATAGAGACTGCCAGTCATGTCACAGAAAAGTAATGCATACATTTCCATCAGTAAGCAAGATGCAATAAGTATATAAAAAGAGGTAGATTTATGAAGAGATATTCTGGACTTTTAATTTCTGCAATATTCATTTCAATACTTTTTATTTCATGCGGAGGGGATAAGCCGGAAATGTTCAAAGCCGGTTCTATTGCTGAAAATGAAATGGATCCTGAAGTCTGGGGAAAAATATTTCCGATTCAGTACGAGTCGTGGAGTAAAACAAAAGATCCCAAACCGACTGGTAAGAGTATGTATAAAAAGGGTTGGGACAAGGATAAGATTGTTTATGATAAATTGAGCGAGTTTCCGTTTCTAGGGCTTCTTTTTAACGGATGGGGATTCGGTGTTGAGTATAACGAGCCTCGCGGTCATCATTATGCAATTATTGATCAGCTTGAAATAGATCCTTCAAGAACCGGTGCAGGAGGAGTCTGTCTTGCATGTAAATCACCCCTTCACAAATCTATGACAGAACAGCATGGGATGAAATATCTTACGGCAAAATTTACTGATGCATTAAGCATGTTTCCTGAAAAGATGAAACTTGTGGGACCTTCATGCTATGACTGTCATCAGCCTTCAGACATGTCGCTTAGAACAAATAAACTTCACCTTGAAAACGGTTTAAAACTTATTGGTAAAACAGAATTTACAAGACAGGAGCGTCGGACACTTGCATGCGCTCAGTGTCACATAACTTATTATGTTCCGCGAAATGCAGAAAAGAAAGTAAATGCTGATGTTGCTCTGCCATGGACCGGCGGATCATGGGGAAATATATCTATTGAAAATATTGTAAAAGATCTGATGACAGATACAAAGCGTATTGAGTGGAAGCAGAATGTAACAGGTTTTGATATGCCATTTGTACGGCATCCCGAGTTTGAAATGTATACAAAGAGCAGTGTTCACTTTAATGCAGGAGTTGCCTGTGCTGATTGTCATATGCCTTATCAGAGAGTAGGTGCATATAAAGTATCAAATCACGATGTTACAAGTCCTATTAAACAGGATTTTGCTTCATGTAACCAGTGTCATACCGAATCTGCCGATTGGCTGAAAAAACAGGTATTTACTATTCAGGATAGAACTCTATCTCTTATGACTAGAGCAGGTTATGCAAATGCTACGGCAGCCAAATTGTTCGAGATAATTCATCAGAATCAGGCAAAGGGTGTTAAAGTCGATCAGAATCTTTATGCAAAAGCAAAAGAGAGTTACATGCAGGCTTTCATAAGACTTAATTTTGTAAGTGCTGAAAACTCAACAGGTTTTCATAACTCTACAGAGGCTTCAAGGATACTCGGAGATTCAGTTGCATTTGCGGGAAAATCTGAAACACTGCTGAGACAATTGATTGCTCAGTCTGGTATACAGTTACCAGAAAAAATCACCCTTGATCTGAAAAAGTATCTTAACGGACGCGGAAAACATAAGCTGAATTTTAAATCTGAACAGGAGTTTAAAGATCCATACGGAACACAGGATTATTTTACACCTAAAGAAGTGAAGGGGTTATAGTTCGATATCAGTATGCTCTCTGAATTCCTGAATGTATTCAGTTTAATACACTCAGTTATTTTAATATCTATCAACAACTTCTTTTAAGTCCCCTTCGGGGGATTTAGGGGGCTGTTGAGAAGTAAGTCATGATTAGCTTTACAGGAGTTTTAGCGGGATTAATTTTATTTATTATAATATAAATTTCAGAAGAATAATTGCTCCGATATCAAAACAGTTTCTGAATAGCGTATTCAGAACAGTGATTCTTAACCCCAGACCCGATCCGAAAATTCCTATATAATACGGCGTTGAATGTCTTACTGCAAAAAATATACTCGATAAAACTTTTGCAGTAAGAATTGTAATAATTATTTCAGATGGTGTCAGTATACCTTTTGACAGAAGATTTCCAGCCACAGTATAAGCAGCCATATAATTACCGAAATATGCGGCAACTATGGTTAAACCCTCCAGCGGTATTTTAAACATAAGTGATAGAAACTGGATTTTTAGCGCGATGTAATTAAACAGTCCGGCTTCAATAAGAGTAAATATCAGTATTGTAACTGGTATTGTAATTTTTATTATTCTTTTTATAAGAGAAAAAGTTTCATTTAAAGATTTTTTAATGAGAAGTATCCCCGTAAATCTATCCTTTTCTATCGTGAGATCTTTGTCCCGGCTTTCGGATCCTGCAAAAATTATTCTTCCGATTGCAAGAGCTGCAATAGTCTGGATAAATCTGGTTGTTATGATAATCCCGAAAATTAAAAGACCGGTTTCTCCAAGAAATGAAATCATAACCGGGAGCATTGTTCTTGCTTCCATTATCATTACCGGGAAAGCGTTGGATAAAACCGCAATGATTACCTCTTTTCTTGTAATCATTCCATTTTCATGAAGCGATCGGAGCATGGCGCTTGCTGCCGATGGTGAACCGAATGCTGTCATAAATGTTATCCCGAGAGATTCATGCATACGTCCAAACCGCATAAGCGGACGGGCAATCCAGGATATCTTATGAATATATCCTCCATAGTTAAGAAGACTCATAATAAATATACTTATTACAAATACAGGTATGGTTGTAATTATATAGTTTAAAGTTTGTAGTAGTATCTGTTCAGCTATATGCATTTAATTTAATCGCCATTTGTGTATTGTTTAGAGAAGAATCTTCTCTGAATGAATTAGTAAATTGTATAAGTGTCCAGTAATTATTATAACAAAGCATGTTATTTTTCCTTGAAAATGTTGTGCCTCTATTTATACATTGTCATTCAGCAAGGAGTATAAAATGAGTTCAAATAATGAATCTTTTTTTAAGGGACGTTTCGATTCAGTTGTACAGAGACTTTCAGATCAGCAGCTTTACAGCGATGTTTTTCATATTTCAAAACATGATGTACCTATGCCGTCAATTGACGATCTGCGTGAAACAATTGAGCTTATCAGGTCAATTTTATTCCCGGGATATTTCCGTAATTCAGAGATTAATAGAGAGACAGTAAGCTATTATACAGGTGCAAAACTTGATAGAATATACAGATGGCTTAGTGAACAGATAAAAAGAGGATTCTGTTTTACATGTGAAACCAGTGACGGGAGTTGTCTTGATTGTGAGGATAGAGCTAAAGTCCTGACTGAAAAATTTATTGAAAGGCTTCCGGAACTCCGCCGTCTTCTGGCATTTGATGCAAAAGCAGCATACATCGGAGATCCCGCCGCAAAGAGTATTGCCGAAACAATATTCTGCTATCCCAGCATAATGGCAATGACATATCACCGTATAGCTCATGAGCTGTACAATCTCGGAGTTCCGTTAATACCAAGGATAATCTCTGAAATGGCACATTCCAGAACTGGTATAGATATACATCCGGGAGCACAGATAGGTGAGTACTTCTTCATTGATCATGGAACCGGAACTGTAATAGGGGAGACCTGTATTATCGGAAAGAATGTGAGGATTTACCAGGGGGTAACACTTGGTGCTAAGAGTTTCCCTCTGGATGAACATGGTAATCCGATTAAAGATGTACCAAGGCATCCTATCGTTGAAGATGATGTTATAATCTATTCAGGTGCGACAGTACTTGGACGAATCACTATCGGTAAAGGAGCCGAGGTCGGAGGGAATGTCTGGATTACAGAACCTGTTCCCGCCGGTTCAAAAGTAATGAAAAGTCCGCCCCCTGTTAATATAATTAAAAACGGGTGCAGTTCCTGAGCGGCTTATTTCTCAGGGACTCTCTTTATAAAATTTTGAGCTGCAGCTACAACCGGATCCCATACCGGGGAGAATGGGGGAGCATAACCGGTGTCTAGATAGGCGAAGTCCTCTACAGTCATACCGGCAGTTATTGCTGTTGCGATTGTATTTATACGAAGAGCTGCTCCGTCATTACCGGCTATTTCGCCGCCGATTATTTTTCGGTTATCTTCTCTTATAGTAAGCTTCACATAAACTGTACCTGAACCGGGATAGTACCCCGGTTTTGATTTCCACTCGATAAAGTCGTCAATTGTTTTGATACCATGCTTCTCTGCATCTGATTTGTTAAACCCGGTTTTGGCAACTTCAAGATCGCATACTTTCATCATCTGCGAACCCAGTGCTCCCTTGAAAATTTCTGATGTTACATCGGCAGCCTGCAGACCGGCAACTCGTCCCTGTTTATTAGCAGTGGTAGCCATGGGCATATAATCATCTTCACCTGTTATAAGATTTTTAACAGTACAACAGTCTCCTGCTGCAAAGACATCTTTGATATTTGTTCTGCATTTTTCATCTATGATAATAGCTCCGTTAGGCAGAGTTTTTAATTCTGAATTTTTGAAGAGAGCAGTATTCGGTTTTGCACCTGTTGAAACTATAATAAAATCAGCGGTGAATTTACCCGATTTTGTATTTATGGTCAGTCGTTTATCTTCATTAACTATGTTTTCAATATCAACACCGGTTTTAATAGTAACACCCTGTTTCTGAAGTTCATCGGCAATAATATTCTGTATCTCAGTAGACCAGAGTGAGGCAATGGAATCCATTTTTTCAAGCAGTGTAACTTGAATGCTTTTTTTTGTAAACGTTTCTGCAAGTTCCAGGCTGATAAAGCCTCCGCCTATCAGAATAACTGACTGAGGTTTTTTATTATCAATAAAATTTTTTATATTAATTCCATTTCTTAAACTTCTTAACACAAAAATATTTTCTTTATCGATACCGGGGATTGTCGGGATTGCAGCTGCTGCACCGGTTGCGATAATTATTCGGTCATAAGTATATTCACTGACTTCATCGGTATGTTTTACTTTAATTATTTTATTTGATAAATCTGCTGCTATTACTTCCGAAGAAGTTTTTATCATAATTTTCCTTTTGTCAATAAAGTCATCTATATCAATGGCAATAAGAGATTTATAATCTTTAATATCATCAGAGATATAGTATGGCATACCGCAGGCCGCATATGATACATGTTCACCTTTTTCGAAAACTGCAATTGAGATATCTTTATTTATTCTTCTTGCCTGTGATGCGGCACCCATTCCTGCACCGTCTCCACCTATTACGATAAGATTAAAATGAGTCATAGTTATCTCCATTTGTTAAATACTTTAGCTCTTTATATATTTCTTATTATATTTAAATTTACGATAAAAGTAAACAAATAAATTCTAAGGTTCTGGTAAAAACAAAGGGTGTTATCTCTACGTAGTGCTTGAGGTCGGGGATAACAGAGCTTTTTCTACTTTAGAAAAGTTAAGGAATAAATACTGAAAAAAAACATAAATTGTATTGACATTAGTTAAGCATTTAATTAAATTGTAAATAATTAATATTCAAAGGGGTTTATTATGGCAATAAAAGTAACAGATAATGCGAAGAATGAAGTACTTGAGTTGATGAAAGATTCAGGATATAAAAATCCTGCTCTTAGAATCAGTTTCAATGGATTTGGTTGAGGCGGTCCCCGTATGGGTTTAGTTCTGGATGAACTAACTGCTAATGATCATGAAGTAATTAAAGATAACGAAATCAATGTAGTATATGATCCCAAGTTAAAAAATTATGTTGATATGAGAAATGCGCTGACAATAGATTTTAGAAAAGACAGATACGGATCAGGTTTTGTTATACTCGGAGGAAGTACCTGCTGATTTGTTTTATCTCCGCCGCGCCCTGGCGCGGCGGAGAGCAGTTTATAAGCATGATTTACGAGATTTAATCTTCTCTTTTTTTTAAACTTTTTTCAGAAATTAAACAGCTTCCCAGAAACATCTTTTAGGAGAAGTTACTTTGCCTTCACCACTTAATTTTTTTATTGCTTTTGCAACTTCATCTTTATCTGCACCGGCAAGTTCAGCAATCTCGCCGGGACGTAAAGGTTTCGCTTCTTTTTTCATTGCTTTTAGTACTTTGTCTTCTAATGTCTGAGCCATGACCATTCTCCAATATTATGATTTCCAGAGGCCGTGTATGTTGCAGTATTCTCTTGCTGTTACACTTGCCGCATCAGTTTTAAATTCAGCTTCAGGTTTGTCGCCCGGTTTGAGGAATTTTTTGTATGAGATTCCCTCTGCAAGGAGCTCAATCCATTCGATGTAATGCTTCTCTTCCATGGGGTGAAGTGTGCTTCCAACAGTTATTTTGTATCCGTTAGATGTTTTTTCAATCATCGGAACATGTTTCTCTGTAGTTTTATCTGCAGTTTTCTCTTCCATGAGTCCCATTGGCTGACCGCAGCATACAAGATCAACTGCGCCGGAGTGAAGAATCTCTACAATGTTTCCGCATTTTTCGCATTTGTATATTTGTGATTTTTTTGTCATTTGAATCTCTCCTTTTTATTTTGTGAAATAAATCTGCTGATTATCAGTATTTATTCCTTAACTTTTCTAAAGTAAAAAAACTCTATTATCCCCGCCAAAGGCGGCGGGGATATATAATTTTTGTTTTTTACACTGAATATTATATTCAGGAATAATTACAGGCTGATTATATAGATTCAGCAAATTAATCTGTTCCGGAATAGAAATTCAATGTTATAAACGGAATCTCCTATTCAAGTGAACTATGCTCCTAATTAGTAATACTGATTTTGCCTTTAAAAACTCTGTACACATAAATTGAGTAAGCAATTACAACAGGCATTCCCGCCAGCGCTATTCCAAGCATCACTGAAAGTGTAAGTTTACCTGATGATGCATTGAATATTGTAATATCGAGTGAACTGTTTTCAATCGATCTCACCAGTACAGGAAATTGTACTGCACCTGCAATCCCCCATAAAGAAACAAATGCCAGAGATGAACTTAAAAAAGCTTTCATTTCTTCTTTAGATTTAAGAAAATATCTTAAAGCAGCCATGGAAATTAAGAAAACAAAAGCAGCAATCCATGCCGGGATAACACTCATCCGGTCAGGTATAAAAACAAACGATAGTATAAGAGATACGACAAACAGAATCGTATATCCGTAATAAATTTTTCCTGATAAATTCGAAGCCGCAGCATTAATCTCTCCATCAGTCTTGAGCATACTGTAGGTTATCCCCTGCATGAGTATTGCCATTAATCCCAGGATCCCGATTACAAGAGGGAAGGGTCTTAGAAGAGTAAAGAATGATCCTGTAAATTCCATTTTGGAATCCAGAGGAACTCCCATTATTACATTGCCGAGAGCTACACCAAAAAGTATAGATGGCAGAATACTTCCGAGAAAAAAAGTTCTAGCCCAGATTTTTTTATTCTTCTCTTCAAGGGTGAAGAATTCTATTGAAACAGCCCGTAGAATTAATCCAAAGAGCACAATCATAAGTGCAAGATAAAAGCCGCTGAACACTGTAGCATACGCATGGGGGAATGCCGCAAAAAGCGCTCCGCCTGCTGTAATGAGCCATACTTCATTTCCGTCCCATACCGGCCCGATAGTTTTAAAAATTACAGTTGTTTTCTCTTCATCAGAACCTGCCAGATACGGCAGAAGTGAACCTGTTCCAAGGTCAAAGCCGTCAAGTACTGCATATCCGGCAAATAGAACACCGATTAAGACAAACCATATAATCTGAAGAAATGTCAGTGTATCCATTGAATCCTCCTAGTATCCATCGGTCGCTATAATCTTTTCAGGTCCTTTCCTGATTAAGGCTACAAGAAATTTTATAAAGAATAGAAAGAGCAACGCGTAGAGTAAAGTGAACATTATGATGGTAGCAAGTACCTGCCATGCCGGTACAACAACTGAAGCAGCGTCTGCCGTTTTTAAAACTCCCTGTATAACCCATGGTTGTCTTCCAATCTCTGCAGCCATCCAGCCCATCTCGTTTGAGATAACAGGCAGAGGAATTGCAAATAGAAGTATTTTTAGAAACCATTCTGTTTCATAAAGTTTTTTTCTGATCAGAAGAAGTAATGCTATAGATGAAATAAGCGCAAAGAGACCCCCTAAGCCGATCATTACATGATAAGACTGGAATGTTAAAAACACCGGAGGATGAAGCTCTGCAGGGAAATCATTCAGGCCTTGAACTTCTCCTGTTAAATTCCCGTGAATCATTATGCTCAACAGTTTTGGAATTCGTATATCCAGATATGTTTTCTTTTCTGATTCAACAGGAAAACCGAACACAGACAGACCGGCTCCTTTTTCTGTGTCCCATAGTCCTTCAAAGGCAGCCATTTTTGCCGGCTGGGTTTTAGCAACCTGTACCGCATGATAGTGACCGGTACCGAATTGCAGAAATGAACATGTTATAAAGACAATGATCGATAAATTTAAAATTGGTTTAGCGTAATCGAGATCTCTTTTTTTAAGAATATACCAGGAACTGATACCAGCCATAAAAAGTGAACCCGACATCCATCCGCCGACAATTGTGTGAAGATATCTCTGTGCAGTTGAGTGGTTAACTGCTGCTGCTAAAAAATCTGTAAGTACAGCGCGGCCCCCCTCCATGACGAAACCCGCAGGTGTCTGCATCCATGAATTAGCAATTATTATCCATAAACCTGATAGATGCGAACCGAAAAAAACAAGAAATGCCGAAAGCCAGTAAACTTTTTTAGAAACCTTGTCTCTTCCGAAGAGCAGAACTCCAAGAAAAACAGATTCAAGGAAAAATGCAAGAACACCCTCTGCCGCAAGTGGAGCTCCGAATATATCACCTACTATACGTGAGAATGATGACCAGTTGGTGCCGAAAGAGAATTCAAGAACTATACCCGTTGATACCCCGAGTGTAAAGATCAGAGCAAAAATTTTAACCATAAATTTTGAAATATTCTTATACAATTCTTTATCTGTTTTGAGATAGATTGTTTCATTGATAAGAATCAGCAGGCCCATACCGAGTGTTAAAGTCGGAAAAATAAAGTGAAAAGCGGCTGTAAAAGCAAACTGTATTCTCGAAAGAAATACTGCATCCATTTTGACTCTCCTGCGTGTTTAGTTTTTTAAAACCGGAAATTAAGCTTCCGGTTCAAAGTCCTCTTTGCCAACGCCGCATACAGGACATACATAATCAGCAGACAGATCTTCAAATGCTGTTCCAGGAGCAATCCCGTCATCAGGGCTCCCTTTTTCCGGATCGTAGACATAACCGCATACCGAGCATACATATTTTTTCATTTTTTAAAATCCTCCAAATATAAGTTAAGTTATTACTTTTAAAGTAATAAATAATCATTCCATTTCCATTCGCGGATCAGGAATAAATTAAAAAGATCCGTATCTATTTCATTTATCAGGAATAGAACGGAAGGTGTAAAAATCTGATTTTATGCAGGCATATAAATACGTGCATATACTCTATGAGCTTTTATATAATAAGCTATTATAAAATCAAGCTAAAAAAGTATTACATAAGATTTTAAAATAATAAAACAATCGGCATTTATTCTTTAACTTTTCCAAAGTAAAAAAAATCTATTATCCCCGCCGCCGAAGGCGGCGGGGATATAAAAATTTTATTCAGGAATAATTACTGTAAAACATTTTAAAATTATAAACAGGGAGCCTCAAAGTCGGAGGTTCCCTGCACGAATTACTGAATAACGGAAAGAAGCTGATCTTTGATATTTTTTAAAGCGGCTTCATCCGGTTTGTATTTAACGCTGATGGAATCGAGCATCTGATAATTGCATCCATGGAGCGCTTCGTGGACCTGCTTAACTCCCTGTCCGCCCCAGCCGAATGAACCGAAGGCGAGACCTTTTCTGTTTTTCGGAGCAAGACCTTTCATATAAGTAAGGAACCCTGCAACTGACGGGAGCATGTTATTATTCAGGGTAGAAGACCCGACGCATATATATTCCGCCTCAAGAAGTTCTGTGAGAATATCAGACATGTGATTAAATTGAAGATTAAACATTTTAATATCATAACCTTTATTCTGAAAAACAGAACCTATTGATTCCGCCAAAAGTGCTGTAGAGTTCCACATGGTGTCATAAATAATAAGAGCTTTCTTTTTAGTCTCGCCGGCTGACCATTTCACATATTCATTTACAATCAGCTCGCAGTTCTTTCTCCAGATGATGCCATGGCTTGGAGCTATCATATCAATTTTTAATGCACTCAATTCGGATAGAGCTTTCTGAACCTGGACCGAATAGGGGAGAACTATATTTGCATAATACTTTCTGGCTTCTTCTATTATTGTATGCAGATTGTACTGGTCATCAAATCTTTCAGATGTGGCGAGATGCTGACCGAATGCATCGTTGGAGAATAGAATATTTTCATCTTCCATAAATGTAAGCATATTATCGGGCCAGTGCACCATCGGCGCCGGGTAGAATGCGAACTTGAATTTCCCGGTTGAAAGTGTATCACCCGCTTTGACTGTTCTGCACTTCCAGTTTTCCTTGAAATGCTCGTTGAGAGCTTTTTCACCATTTGGTGTGGCAATGATCTCTGCTCCGGGAATAAGCTTCATAAGCTCGGGCATTGCTCCGGAGTGGTCCATTTCGGCGTGATTAGAAATCACGTAATCGATTTTTTTTGGATCGATTACTGATGATATTCTTTCAATCATTTCGTTATAGTGATAATGTTTTACCGTATCGATTAGAGTTACCTTTTCATCAATAATCAGATATGCGTTATAAGTAGATCCTTTCTGGGTCAGGTAACCATGGAAGTTCCGCAGATTCCAGTCTATCCCGCCTACCCAGTATATGTTTTCACGTATTTTTACAGCTTTCAATATCGCCTCCGGATATAAATGTAATTTAGTTTTTTAAAGAATATTCCAGGTAAATCAGATGAAATGTTTAATTTTTGTAATTACTCATACACTGATGGCATACTATCTCCGCCGCGCACCTGGCGCGGCGGAGATCATCTTACAACCATTTTATGAGCTATTACTAATTTTTTTATTGTTTTATATTCAAAACTATTTTATAGTATCTTTAAAATCAATAAAAGTTTCATAAAAAAAGTCTTCAATGTGAAATTTAATGAAAATTTTTCAAATCTGTTTTTAACGTAACTGATTATAAACCGGAGGCATTATCTCCCCCCGGTTTTAATTATTAAGAATAATCTTGAAGGAAGTCAATTATGAAGAGATCTATATTTATTATTGTTTCAGTAATATTCTCGTTTATAGTATATGCATGGTCATCTGAAAAAGTCGGTCATTATCAGCTGTCCCAGTTTATTTCACCTGAAACCTGCGGAGGGTGTCATGATGAGATATACGCTCAGTGGAAGGGGTCTCTGCATAATCTTGCACTAAGTGATGTCATATATACAGAAGCCGCCAATGAAGGCCTTAAGGGGCTTACAGATAAAGGTGAGATAGAGGAGGCTGAACATTGCCAGACATGTCATACTCCAGTGGGATACATCTCCGGTTATCCTCTGAAGACATCGGATAACAGAGATAAAATTGCGGATATAGCTAAACATGGGATTCAGTGTGATTACTGTCATTCAATCACTGGAGCGTATGCTGTTTACAATGCAAAATATAAGTATAATCCGGGGAATGGGGAAGAGGACCCCGGAATTAAAAGAGGTCCTTTTAAAGATTCAGAATCGGATTATCACAAGTCTGAATTTTCGGAGTTTCATACCAGGTCTGAAATGTGCGGAACCTGTCACGATGTAAAGCATGTAGCATTCGGAACATGGCTTGAGACTACTTATCAGGAGTGGGAACAGAGTCCATATAAAAAACAGGGTGTACAGTGTCAGGATTGTCATATGTATCAGAGACCGGGATTCCCTGCGACGGGTTCAACAGAAAGAGTTAAAAATCCCGGAACAGCATCAGCTGATGGTAAAAAAAGAGATCACATTTTTACACATTATTTTGTCGGAGGAAATACAGCTATTCCTGCCATGGAAAAGAATAAAACTCTCGTTAAGATGGCTGAAGATCGGCTTAAAAATGCTGTTGATATTAAAATAGATTCTAAAAGTGACGGCAACAATATTGTTGTTAGAATTCTAAATAATGGTGCAGGGCATTATGTTCCCACAGGACTTACAAATGTCCGTCAGGTATGGCTGAAAATTATTGTGAAAGACAGTAAGGGGAAAATTATTTATAAAGCCGGAGTGCCGGATAATAAAGGATATATTCCGGCCGGGACTATTGTTTACAATACTGTTTTCGGTGACGGGAAAGGTAACCCCGTTGATAATGTTGCAAAGGCAAGAGAAATTCTAAAAGACAACAGACTTAAGCCGATGCAGGAGAAAATAGAAAAAATTGATGCCGGGAATTTTTCAGGAAAGATTAAAGTTGAGGCTTCACTGCTTTACAGCGGAGTTCCTCAGAATATTGCAGATAGTCTTAAGGGGCTTAAAGGCATAAAAATACCGGTTGTTGTTATGAAGGAAGTTAAAAATGAAGTTGAAAGATAGATTTACTTTTACAAGAAGCATTACCTTTCGTGTTCTTTTTATTATTGTGGCGGTTCTCCTGGCCGGTATAGGAATTGTTATGGGGTATTATCTTAAGTCCCAGAATGATACAATTCGTGAATCGAAGGAGCTGGAGATACGGCAGGAGGCTGAGATTCTTTATATTGCCATTAAGAATAATATGCTTGCTGGAGAGGCCCCGATTGCTGTGGAGCTGTTCAGAGATTTTGAACGGGCTAACTTTTCTTCAGGAATCGGTTTGTTCAGAGCTGATGGTAAAACTGCATTCTCTGACAACAAAACAATTAACGAAGTAAATAAAAATTTAAAAAAAGATCAATTCAAACTTAAAGAAGCAGTGAAGAATCCATCTGTGAATTCGGATGATCCGTTTAAAAAATCAGTTGCTGATGTTTCGGATATTTTCATAAGACAGATCGACAGTGATGATAAAAAGATAATAGTTTATAAACCTCTGATTAACCAGCCGAAGTGTTCTTCATGTCACGGGATTAACCATGTAGTGAGAGGTGTTATCACAATTTCATCTCCAATGAACGAAGTCTACAGAATGGCGAGAAATAATATAATTTTTTCAATGTTTTTATACATGGTAATTGTATTAATTCTTACTGTTTTAATCGTAATGTTTTTACGTAAATTTGTAATTGGACGGATACTGAATGTCGGATCTATAGTAAAAGGGGTCGGGCGTGGTGATTTTGAAACTAAGATTTTAATAGATTCTGCAGACGAGATCGGAGAACTCGGCATAGAGATTAACAGCATGATTGATGGTTTAAAAGAGAGGTTTAAGCTCACAAAGTTTGTCTCTAAATCCACGCTTGATCACGTGAAGGATGACAACGACAAATCTCCCGGCGGAGTGAAGAAAACTCTTACTATACTTTTTACAGATATAAGGAACTTTACAAATTATTCAGAGGAGAGAGATCCGGAAACTGTTCTTGAAATGCTCAATAGAGTGATGAATCTTCAGGCAGGGATAATTCATAAATATGGCGGAGATATAGATAAGTTTGTAGGTGATGAGATTATGGCTGTGTTCGATGGAGATGACATGGCTTTCAGGGCGGTGAAAGCTGCAGAGGAGATTCGTCTTGAATTGAAGAACATTAATCTTACACTCGATACTCCGGTATATGTCGGGATTGGAATTAACACCGGAGAGATGATTTCCGGAAATATGGGGTCAGATGAGCGTATAGACAGGACTGTAATCGGTGATGCGGTAAATCTCGGGTCACGGCTCTGTTCAATCGCCGGAAAGAATACAATTGTACTTTCGGAGTTTACGTTTGATATAGTACAGAATAGGGTTATTGTAAATCCTCATGATCCGATAAAAGTTAAGGGAAAAGACAGAAAAGTACAAATATATACACTGGTGAAAACAATATGAAACGGTTAGTAATTTTACTGATTTTAATGTTATCAATGTTTGTATCGTGCAAAGATGAATCATCTAAATTTGCAGTACCAGATTATAAAAAATGGAAGCGTGCTGTAGATGGAGTTCTTGAAACACCGATTCCCGGACATGGGGAGACCTACCGGATAATTTACGCGAATGATATAGCCTTTCAATCGAAAATTATCAAAGACGTTAACGGGCAGAGGGTAATGATGAATGAAGGATCAATTGTTATCAAAGAGGTGTATGATAAGAAGGAGGATGTGGGATATAAAATTCCCGGACTTTTTATTATGATGAAAGATAGTAAGAATCCCGGATCGATAAACGGGTGGATCTATCATATGAAAAAACCGGGAATGGATCCGGTTGAAGTCAAGTGGCGTATGTGCGTAGGCTGCCACGAGGCGGCAAATGAAAAGCATCCCTATTTCGACGGGAACAAAGAGAATATTTTCCGTGACTATCTTTTTATAAAAATAGCCAGATGATTATTTTCCGAGTATCATCATTCTGGAAGTACTTGTTGCAATAAGATCGTTTGAGGGATTGTAGGCTTTCCCTTCGAATATTATAAATGTTTTAGTCAGCTTGACAATTTTAGCTTCAATAATGAGTTCTTTCTCTTTTGGTGAAATGGACTTTATAAAAGTAACATTCAGGTCAAGGCTTGTAGTCGGTTTCTTCGCCGTCATATAAGAGAATGGTCCGAATGTATTATCAAAAAAAGCAGAGACCATTCCTCCAAGGAGATTCCCTGCGGGATTGCAGTACTTCTCCTGAACGGGGAAAGACATCTTTAAAAAGTCATTCTCTTTGTGCTCAAGAAATTTTCCATCCATTTCAATAAAACAGTTCGGCGGGAGTTTAATCCCTTCAGGCGATCCCATATCCTCTTTCATAGATGAGTATGCGTCAATATTTTTTGAATTCATTTTATCACCGGCACGATTAGTTTTTATATATATTAAATTTTGAAAGCATAATTATTCAAGTCAAGTATTTTTAAGAAAATAATTCGCTAAATGATAGTGCTCTGACCTGATGATTTTGAATCGAACTGTCATCCTCGCGAAGGCGGGGATCCATTGAGTTTAATTAGTGGATTCCCATCTTCATGGGAATGACATTAAATAAAATTCATTCGGTCAGAGCACTAGTATGACTCTATTGAAATTTGACTATATACTCTGCATCTCTTTCAATTTCGCCATAACCTCATCGACATGACCGGCTACTTTGACTTTGTCCCATATATGCCTGATTTTGCCGTCGGGTCCGATTAAGAGAGTTGTCCTGACTACTCCGAAATAATCTTTGCCATACATCTTCTTCATCTGCCATACTCCGTATTTTTCCAGAACTGTTTTCTCTTCGTCACTGAGCAGTGTTACGGCCAGGTCGTGTTTTACAATAAACTTCTGGTGACTTTTACATGAATCTGGACTCACTCCGACGACAGATGTATTGAGTTTTTTGAATTCTGTTAAACTCCCCGTGAAATCAACAGCTTCAGTTGTGCATCCGCTGGTGCTGTCCTTCGGGTAGAAATAGAGTATCAGCCATTTGTCCTTATAATCTTTAAGAGAAACTGTTTCTCCTTCAGCATCGGGAAGTTTAAAATCCGGAGCTTTATTTCCAATTTTTAATTGTTTATTTTCAGCCATATTATATCTCCTGTAACATGATTATCATTATACTTTCAGATTCAGTATTATATGGTTTTTATATAGTGCAACATATTTTTTAGCCTTGTATCTCATGAGGGTGGCGGTTTATTTTTTGGGGGGTGCGTATGCAGAGCATACGCACCCCCCAAAAATAATTTGCAATCAAAGCCCCATCCGGGGGTGCGGGGGCCGGGAGATGGAAAAATTAACATTCATTGGAGAACTTCATGTCGAAAGCAATACCTGATACATATGAAAAAGAGATACTTGATCTATATAAAAGAATTAAACCTGAAATTGTTCAGCGGATTGAAGATTTCAGAAATGTGTGGAAAAATGCAGATAATAATGATCTGTTTATAGAGTTGTCTTTCTGTCTTTTTACACCTCAATCAAGCGCAAGACAGTGCTGGAAAGCTGTGAACATTCTTTTGGAGAAAAATCTGCTTTTCAGCGGTGACTGGGAGGAGATCAGCAAAGAGATAAACATTGTAAGATTCAGAAACAATAAAGCGAAGTATCTTATCGAAGCCAGAGGCAAATTCTGCTGCGGCGAAATGGGACTCCGGGAGTGCCTTGATCTTAATGCGGATCAGTTTGCAAAGAGGGCCTGGCTTGTGAAAAATGTGAAGGGTATGGGATTTAAAGAAGCCAGTCACTTTATGCGGAATACCGGGATTGGAGATAAGCTTGCCATACTCGACAGACATATTTTGAAGAATATGAAACTCCTTGGAGTTATTGATGAGATCCCGGAGAGTATTACGGAAAAAGTATATCTTGAGCTTGAAAAAAAACTGGCTGAGTTTTCTAAGCGTTCAAGAATCCCTATGGAACATCTGGATTTTGTTCTCTGGTATAAAGAGGCTGGGGAGGTTTTTAAGTAATTAAGTAATATAAAAATCTTAGTATCAGTATGCTTTCCATTGTCTGAATTAGGATTCGTAGGATTAAGGGATTATAGGATTCGAATGACCGTATGCCCGCATGTTGTAGGCTCGTAGCGCGCTACGAGCCTACAACATGCGGGCATACGAATCTCTATGTCATCTGCTGATTTAATATAAACTGTTTAAATCTTACGGCCTGCTTGAAATCCGGTTTAATACTTATGGCTTTGTCGCAGTCTTCAAGTGCATGCTGTATATCACCTAGATCATAATAGGTAAGCGACCTTCCATAAAACGTATCGGGCCATAGCGGATTGAGTTCGAGTGACTTGTTGAAATCCTTTAATGACTCATCATATTTTTTCAACATACGATAAGTAAGTCCTCTGTTTGTATAAACACGTGTATCCTTAGGAGCCATCTGTATCGCCGTTGTAAAATCGTTTATAGCTTTGTTGTACTCGGAGAGTGTAAAGTATACAAGCCCTCTGTGATTATAAATATAATGATTTGGTGAAACCAGAATCAGCTGGGTATACAGATCAATTGCATCTGCCAGTCTGTTCTCCAGGTGAGCGTTCATCGCTTCAACCAGGAGGTCGTTAAGGCCATGTTTATCCGTTGACTGATTTAAGCTCATCGGCTGATATTTTTTCGGCTCTTCCCGTATAGCTTCATTCGATTTGTCATTTGCGATTATATCGATGGGGACCTTCATCTTCTCCATCTTTTCAGGAATAGTCGAAACTTTATCCATGAGCTTTTTGTGCCGGTCCTGGATATCTTTATATCTCTTTCTCTGATATTCGCGGATCTCCTGAAAGATCGTATCGCCAAGCGAGAGGGTTGCATTTACCGCGATCATTTTTCTTCTTATTGTATCTTCAACTTTATCGATACTTGTTTTGTATATAAGTTCGTGCTCAACTTCAGCCCATGCATCCTGGAGAATAGTCCGGAGCTGAATTTCTATTTTCATATCTTTAGAATTTTTAATTTTATTTGAAATTTCATCTGGGAGTTTTATCTGAATATGAATTGAATCGTAACCGAATTCTCTTATAGATAGTTCACGTGATTTATATTCTGTCTCTTCTATCTGGAAATGTTTTTTAATCAGTTTCTCTACGCTTTCAAGATCTTCAAGAAAAGGGACAACGATTCTTACGCCGATTATATCAGTTATTACATCGAAGGGTCTTTCAATTATACCGTTTTGGCAGCGGGTAAGGAGTTTCCTGTATAATGCTTCAAAAGATTTAACTCTCCCTTTTACCTGAGCGTTGCAGCCGCTTCCAGTGAGAATTGACTCAAACTTTTTTGTCAGCAGATCCAGGAGTTTTTCATTTTTTTTGTATAATTTATCATATTGGGAGAGCAGTTTAGATTTATTATCTATCCAGTAGTTCAGACCATATTCCATTTCGTAATAACCCTTGCCTGTAATTATTCAAAAAACTGTCTGTTAAATGAACTGATATTGTTATACAAGAAACAGATTGGTGTTGAACACATAGTAATGATTTAACTCTGTAAGGATTGAAACCATTACTATAGGTTAAAAACCATCATAATAATATACAATTAACTATTATTTAGTGAAAGTCAATTAATTTATAAGTGAATTTTTTAAAAATTTAATTACTGTTTTGTTGCTTTACGAGGGATTATGTTTCATTTATTTTAAAAAAAGGGGATTACATTGTGTAATCCCCTTTTTAAATATTATGTCAGAGGTGTAAACATGAAAATTGGAGCTCTTCCTTCTTTAACAGCTTCAGGTTTATAGTCAAAATACTGAGGATCTTCATTTGCCATTTTATCCAGAATATGCTTGTATGTTCTTTTCTTCATTTCTGTAAGAGTTGTTCTTGATTTGTTGAATGTTCTTGCATAAGCAACTGCATCTTCCAGTGTTTTTTCGGCATTTTCGCATGCTTTCATAATTACGCCATGTTTTTCAAGCTCTGCAGCTCCGACTTTTTCTCCGGACCATTTCATTCTTGTGAACATGTGATAAGGCATAACACGTTTCATCCACTCGATCATTGATGGTGCAAACTGAATTCCAAGATCAATTTCGGGGAAACAGAAAAATCCTCTGTCAGATCTCATGAATCTGAAATCGCATGCACCTGCAAGCATCGCACCGTTACCGAATGCGTGACCGGTAATTGCTGCAATTGTAGGAACCGGAGACATGAGCATTGCAGAGAAAACATCTCCCATGTCGTAAAGCCATTTACTGATTCCGGGGAAATCCTTTTCAGCCTGAGCTTTCATCATCCATCCGATATCAACACCAAGACAGAAGTTTTTAGGGTCACTTGAAGTTAGTACGATAGCCTTTATTTCAGCATCAGCTAAAACTTCAGCGTAGGTAGAGAGAAAGGTCGCTGCAAACTCAGGATTGTGTCTGTTCTCTCCGTTATTCAATGTCATTATAGCAACAGTGCCATCTTTTTTCCATTCTACTATAGCCATAATTCCTCCTTAATATTTATTTTTATATAACTCATAAGTAAGTCGCTCAATTATATTAAATTTAGCAACTTACTTTTTAATTATCTCTCCGCCGCCAAAGGCGGTGGGGTTTGTGACTGCTCAAATACGGGTGGTAAAAATTCCGGTACCTTCTTATAAACCGGATATAAAATTACTCTCCGCCGCGCCACCGGCGCGGCGGAGAGTAAAATACTGCTGGTTTTGAGCAGTTAAAATTTTTTACTTCATCTTTGCAGCCAGTACATCCTGTGATTTTTTCGCTTCTTTAACGGTCTTTTCAATTATCTCTTTAACAGTAAGAGTTTCAGTTATTATTCCTGCAATCTGGCCGATGGGGAGAACACCTTTTGTATTATCACCGTCCATGGTTCCAGCCTGAAATGCATCAAAACCAATTGCCATTCTTGCCATCTGCATCGATCTTTTATATCCCATGAACATAATACCGATTGCCAGTTTCAGCCAGGGGAAACCGAGCATCTTTGCAATTTTGCGTGAACGGACTAATGCACTGAACGGATTAAGGCGTTTGTTTATAAGTTTTTTTGCGCCGGGGGTCTTCATTACCCGCGCTTTCATTCCGTCAACTTTATCTGTGTATAATGTGCTGTAAACATCTGTCATGTTTGTAGCATTTTTCTGATTTGCGTGAACAGGGCTCTCGACCGAGTTCATAAATCTTGTTCCCATGGATATTCCGTCAGCACCAAGAATCAGAGCAGAAGCAAGTCCTCTTCCATCTGCAAATCCCCCCGCAGCGATTATCGGAATTGTAATGTTGTCTGCTATTCCGGGGATAAGCACCATTGATGTTACATCTCCGCCATGCCCTGCTGCTTCGTGGCCTGTTACAATAATCGCGTCAGCACCGTCTTTCTGAGCCGCAAGTGCATGCTTGAGAGTGGTTACAGTTGCTATTACTTTTCCGCCATAAGCGTGTACAGCTTTGCAAATCCAGTCACCTTTACCAAGGGCATAGTTTACAACCGGAACCTTCTCTTCGAATATTACTTTCGCATTTTTTTCAGCGCCGGGGAAGTATAGTGTTATATTTACTGCGAATGGTTTCTTTGTGAGTTCACGTGTTTTTTTGATCGCCTCACGAGTCTCTTCGGCGCTCATTACTCCGGTAGCCAGAATTCCCAGTCCACCTGCATTTGAAACAGCTGCAACAAGTTCAGGCATGCTTATCCAGCTCATCCCTGATAAAATTATCGGGTATTTAATCTTTAGAATTTCTGTAATACGTGTTTTCATCAGTACCTCTGTAGATAAAATTTATTTTAAAAGTTTAAATTCCAGTTTATCATTTTATATCCGGTAAGGGTAGTCAGATTTTTTCCTCTGGATTCCTGTTTCCCTTCAGTGTTAACTTACGGAAAGCTTTATTGCTGTTGAATTTGATATTCAACAGTTTGCATATGAAATACAAAAAGGTTAACCGTAAATGTCAACTAAAAAAGAATTTTTTAAATATTGCCGGGAAACATCGAAAGTTGAAATATTGCGCTATGTGTTCAATTTGTCCGGATTACTGCTTTTCTTTATTACTTCTATATTCTCCGGTGAATTTGGAAAGAAGATAAAAAAATCTTATAAACAAAGAATCGTTCGAGTCAATTCTTTTTATCGTTTCATCAATCATCTCATCTCTATATGGCAGGATAGGGGAGTCACTGTGAGCAAATAGTATCATTTCAGGTTTCAGTTCTTTTATTTTAAGCAGGGTTTTTTTCATTGCTGTCGGGAAAAGTACCGGAACAGGGGGGAGGAATTTTCCCCTGCTGCTGATCATGGTATCTGCAATATAAAGAAGACCATGATCTTTATTGTAGAACATGATATTATGAATTGTATGTCCCGGTGCGCTGATTGCCACCCAGTCGTCGAAAAACGGCAGGGGTGATTTGTCATGGAGTTTATAATTTGGCTTCAGTAATCTTTTATAAAAGAGAGATTCTGATTTCGGATTCTGCTTTGTCTGCTTTGCCATAAACTGCGACTGAAGTGTATCTGACAGATGCTGTAATCTTCCGCCGATTCCCGAGTACCATAAATCTATATCGTGAGGGGCTGCTGCCGGCACCTGATATTTTTCACGAAGTATAACTGCTGCACCCTGATGGTCGGGATGGCAGTGTGTTACGGCTGTAAGTTTCAGATCAGTTATATTTCTGTTTAATACTGTATGAATATAATCTGCAATCCTGTCTGCATCGGGCCTGCATGCACCATCGAGTAGAAGTATTTTATCTTTATATTCGATGAGGAAATTATTCTGTACATATCCCTTATAAGTATGAATGGTAAAATTGTTGAATTTCATTATAATTCATCTTTTATCCGGTATTTTTTATTGAACAATTCAAAAGTTGAGTTAAATATTGTATAATTAAGTCCCGGTTATATTAAACAAAAGTTATTATATGTCTATTTGTGTTTCAGTTTATAGTGTATTAGTCTATGTTGAAGTCTTAAATATATTAAAAAAATGTACTTCATGTGCGAATTATGTCAATTATTTTAATTGGAGGTAAAGATAAATGTGCGGCAGATTTGCTCAATCGGTTCCTCTCGGTAAGCTTAACAAAATTGATCTTTATGACGAAATGTGCGGTATTTATGCAGAGAGTTATAATACCGCTCCAACTCAGCAGTCATTTACTGTTTGTTTATCCGACGATAAAAGAATGCTTAAACCGATGAAGTGGGGTCTTGTCCCTTCATGGACTAAACCGGACAGAGCCGGCAGTGGTTTTATAAACGCAAGGTTTGACACTATTGCAGACAAGCCTTCATTTCGAAACTCTTACAAAAATAAAAGATGTGTAGTCCCGGTGTCGGGATTTTTTGAATGGCAGAAGGACGGTAAACATAAAATACCTTTTTTTATAAATTGCGGGAGAGATAAGGATGGTGATTTTATCCCTATGCTTCTATGCGGAATATATGACAACTGGACTTCCCCCGACGGCAATGACCTTGAAACTTTTTCAATAATAACAACGGAAGCATCTGCAGAGATGAAATCGATTCATGACAGGATGCCTTTGATTCTTGATCGGAAAAATCTGATGCTCTGGCTTGGGAGAGATTACAATCATGTCCAGCATAAGGATATAATAAATTCATTCAGTACAGAGACTCTGAATATCTACCGGGTGTCGGATTATGTAAATTCATACATGAATAATTCACCGGAATGTATTGAGCCGATAGGAGTTTAACAGGAAAAGAATATGAACATAAACAAAGCCGAATCAATTAAAGATCTAAGGCGTATTCCCGGAGTCGGTAAAAAAATGGCAGAATATATTTATGCCATCGGTTATAAATCTGTAGATGAGCTGAAAGGGGAGAAACCTGAAAAGATATATGAATCATTCAATAATTATTCAGGTAAAATTCAGGACCGTTGCGTGCTTTATGTTTTCAGATGTGCAGTTTATTTTGCTACGGAAAAGTCTCACAATCCGGAACTTCTGAAGTGGTGGAACTGGAAAGATCGGGAGTACCCGCTGCAATGAGCAGAATCAATTTGTTTTAATACATAATACTGCAGTATGCTTCCCCTCTGCACATTGGTTATGCCGTGAGAAAGCATACTTGAATTTTAAGATACTACAGTTCCCATTTTAAAATTGTTTTTAATTCTTCATCACTCAGTTTTCCGAATTTAGGCATTCTTCCGGCAGTAACTGAATCTGTGATAATGGCTTTTCTTGAGCATGTAAGTTCTTTCGTTGCAAAATCACCCTTGTGGCATAATCCGCATCTGTCCTTGATAACGCTCATTGTTTTTTCACCGGGAAGTTTTGCACATTTTTCCGCTTCATAATCCTGAAGTTTTATTCCGCTGCATGCTGAAAGAAGTAGAGCTGTGATGATCAGTGCAAAAAATGGTTTAAATTTCATTGTGTCTCCGTATTTTTGTTTTTCGATGTTCTGAGGAATATCATTATTTTATGAGTGGTTATTGTCTACTGAAATATTTGATTATTCAAAGAAGTATCCCGCTTATTGTAGGCTCGTTGCGCGCAACGAGCCTACAATAGGCGGGATACAGGAATTCGGATTATTTGTAATTATTAAATTTAACAAACTCTTTTAAATCTCTTCTCCATGCTCTCGGCAGGAGTTTGACGCCCGGTTTAAGATAGCCCACTGTTATCAGCAGCGGAATCAGCCTATCCTCCGGGATGTTAAATTCCGCTTTGATTTTATCCGATGAAAAACCGTCCATGGGGTGAGTTTCGAGTCCAAGACCTTTTGCGGCAAGCATCAGATTCATTGCAAATAATGTGGTATTTTTTACAGCAAAGAGTTTCCGGTTTATACTATCCTTGTCCCCGTGTGCATTAAAGGGCATGGCTCTTGTTGACGCTGCAGCTTCAGGTTTTATGTACCCCAGGTCTACCCAGCTTTTTACCATACGGTCCACATTCTCTTCTATAGCATTGGGGTTTGCAATGATAATAAGAGTTACAGATGCTTCGGTTACTTTGGGCTGATCGTATGAACATTTTCTTAGAATTGCTTTTCTTTCGGGATCGTTTACAACAACGACTTCCCAGGGCTGAAGATTAATGCTTGATGGGGCTAGGTTTGCAAGTGAAATAAGCTCATTTATCTGATCATCTGAAACTGTTCTATCGGGGTCGAAAAAATTAATCGATCTTCTTTCTTTAATTGCATCGAGTATATTCATAATGAATCTCCTTTCATTGTAAATGTTTTTATCTATCTGGAATTATAGAGTTTTATAAATAACTTTAATTCAATATACATAATGATAAGATAATTATCAAGTGAATATGTTTATTTTAATTGGTAAAATTTATCCTCTGATTTTGAGCATTGAATGGTTTGAATTCTCTATTTGTGTCGAAGCAGACACGAAGGATATACGAAGGAAGCACGAAGGAAATTAATTTCCAAATTTGGCTCATTCCTCACTTTTTTTAAAATTTTTAAAAAAAATTTAAAAAATCTGGATTTTCGAACGTATTAATCTGCATAAGACGTTAAAAAAAGATTAAGGAAATTTCTTAAAATTCTGATCACTTGAATTTTAATCCGTCGCATGAACGAATTGTTTTTTTGTACAAACGAATTTTTTCGTGTATCAATGAATCATTTCGGGATGGGGACGTAAATGAAATGGTAGAGACGTAGCACTGCTACGTCTGACTGGTTTCATGCACCTTATGTATCGATATGGTGGGGGGCGTAAAAATGTTGGAGCGGTTCTATTGGACAATCATGAGGGTGTTAATAAAATTCTTTCAGAATTGCGTCGAATACTAGGATCATAATAGACACATATTATATTTTAGAACTATTTATGTAATAATGGTAATTGAAGGTGAACTCAAAGAAACAAATTTAAGGTATTAAAACCGATGGTATCATAAACTTTTTAGAAGAAAGAAAAAACACCGGAATATATTCGATGTGTTCTGAATGGCAGAATGAATTGTTATGGGCTCATTATGCTGATTCTCACAAAGGTTTCTGTGTTGAGTATGATGTGGAGTATTTAACAAAATTTTATTTCAATATATCGCACATGATAGAAGTCAAATATGTTGATTCTCCGGTTAATATATCAATACTTGAAATGTTTAAGAAGAAGTTATCTGTTGATGAAATCCTGCAAATTATGAACGGTATCAAATCACTCCCATGGTCGTATGAAAAAGAATTCAGGATTGTTTTTGATAAGAGCGGATTAAAAGATATAGATAAAAGGGGATTGAAGTCTGTTACTCTGGGTGTAAATATTTCAGATGATAACGCTAAACTACGGATATATTGTCTAAGAAAACTGTAACAGTCTATCAGGCAAAATTAGCCGCTGATAGGTATATCATTGAAAGAGAATTGTTATGTAATACAAAGAGGTACTTGAGGAGAAAGAAAACTTTCTTTAAATTTAAAAAAATAATTGATATATTGATAGTTCAGATACTACTTATTTAAAAAATTCAATAGTTGAGGTTTAAAAATGCCGGAAATAAGCCGTTTTCTCGGAATCATTATTTACATGCTGTACAACGAACATAATCCTCCCCATTTTCATGCCCAATATGGTGATTATAAAATATCTGTTGATATCTTAAATGGAGTAGTTGAAGGAAAATTCCCTAAAAGGGCTCTAAGTGCTGTTATGGAATGGCTGGAAATATATAAAGATCAGCTTCTTGAGGATTGGGATCTTGCCGCAAAACATGAACAGCTGAAAAAAATCCCTCCGTTGGAGTAATGATATGATAGAAGTAGTTGAAGCAAAGCACATAGAAAAATACAGTATATGGATAAAATTCAGCAATGGTGTATCGGGTAAAGTCGATCTTGAAAATGAATTATGGGGTAGTGTCTTTGAACCGCTTAAAAATATTAATGAGTTTAAAAAATTTACAGTATCAAAAGATTTAGGAACTATTGTATGGGAGAATGAAGCTGATCTTGCCCCGGAGTTTCTGCTTGGCAAAATAATTCATAATGCTGTATTATAATAAGCATAATTTATAAATTTTAACTAATGAATGAAAATAATAGAATAGATTTCCTGAAAAATAGATTACAGGAAATTGAAAAAAAAAAGAAGAACTTGAACGCGAGCTCTCCGGATTGATCTCATCTGAGAAACCTTCGTCTTTCAAAGGCACACCAGCATTGCAATAAGGGAGGATGATTCAACTACATTTCTGGCAGCGGATTTCGATGGTGCAGCTTGGCGGAGTGATGTTTTACTTTTTAAGCAGGCTGCGAATGAATTTGGAATAGATGCTGTTATTGAAATATCCCGCTCGGGCGAAGGTGCCCATTCGTGGATTTTCTTTGATGCACCGGTACCTGCTGTAATTGCAAGGAGACTTGGAACTGTGATAATGACCCGGGCTTTGTCTCAGTCCGGGTTTTTTAGTCTGAATAGTTATGACAGGTTTTTCCCTAATCAGGATTTTCTGCCATCCGGTGGTTTTGGTAATCTTATAGCTCTCCCGTTACAGTATGAGTCACGAAAAAACGGGAAAACTGTTTTTGTAGATGATAAACTGAATCCTTATGAAAACCAGTGGGAATATCTTTGTAAAGTGAAAAGGCTTTCACGGGATATAATTGTAAAAATACTTAATGATATCTCCAGTTTAAAAGAGCAATTGGAGATATCCGATAATGTTCAACAAGATACAAATAAGATTCCGATATATGAAATATGGGAAAGTCTTGTTAATGATAATGAACGGTTAAAGCTTGTAGCAAATGATATAGTAAATGCAATTAAAAATCAAAGGTTTCCGTTGATTCTTTCTGATAGAAAGGATCATCTCTATAAACTTAAAGATATGATTGAAACATTAATTGATTTTCAAGGTACGAAATGTTTTCTGTTTGAAGGGGATGTCGGCAAAAAAGAAAGAGTATCTGCTTTATTAGAAATCAATGAGATGATTAAAAGAAATGAGAAACCATATATTCTTTCAACTGGTTCACTTATTGGTGAGGGTTTTGATATGCCGCAGCTTGATACTCTCTTTTTAACTATGCCTCTTTCATTTAAAGGAAGAGTCGTGCAGTATGCTGGTCGTCTTCAAAGACCCTATACAGGGAAAAATGAAGTGATAATCTATGATTATTGCGATTCAAATATAGGTCTTACTGTTTCGATGTTTAAGAAGAGGATATCTGCATATAAAAATATCGGGTATAAAATTGAATTAACCGGGAATTATAAAATTGATAAATGGATTGGTTCAGGGAAATAAAATCTTAGAACTTTTTATCAAAGAATTCTCTGCCAACCATCTCCGCATGGTGAACCTCGAAGATATTAACTTCTGGTAGCCCTGAGCCAATTTTAGGAATATATTCAGGGTCATGATGATAATGTGTTTAGAGGATAATCGTAAAAAGTTTAAAAACAAAATCCTGCCAATCCTTAAATCCTGAAAATCCTGATTCAGACAACATGTAAAATATTCGTCTATTCACCTTTAAAATTCGGCTCTCTTTTCTGTGCAAAAGCTGATATCCCCTCAACCATATCTTTGGTGCCGAATAGTTTAGCAAGTTCCTCTCTCTCTGTCTTCAGATGAGCTCCTCTATCGGAGCAGTGAGCGTTTGCAAAAATTTTAAGTACAGCTTTAACCGCAAGAGGGGGACGTTTCGAAATTTCATCTGCTAGTTCCAGCGCCTGATGGAGAGTGTCATCCTCTTTGGTCAGTCTGTTCACAAGTCCAAGTTCTATGGCACGTTCAGATTCGATCTGTCTTCCAAGAATGATGTACTCTATCGCTTTGGTTTCTCCTATAAGTTTCGGGAGACGGAGTGTTCCGCCGTAACCGGGGATGATTCCAAGATTGGTTTCGGTTAGTCCGATTCGCGCGCCTTTTTTAAGTATACGGAGATGGCATGCAAGTGCCAGTTCACATCCTCCGCCAAGAGCGTGACCGTTTATTGCCGCGATTACAGGTTTCTGAAACTCTGCAATTCTGTTAAACAGATCCTGTCCTCTCTTAAGAAAATCTACAGGTGTAAAATCTCCGAATCCCCCTGAAAGATCAGCTCCGCCGCAGAATATTTTATCTCCTGCACCTGTTATAATTATTACTCTGATACTGTTGTCATTCTCGCATCTATCAAGAAGTTCTTTAAAACCTTCAAAAACATCGTGGCTCAGCTGGTTTGCCTTTGGTCTGTTGATTGTTAGAATTGCAGTCATTCCTTTTTGTTCAAAAAGTACAGCATCTGTCATAAGTTTTCTCCTGAGGTGAATTATTTATATAATATTGAATAGATTTAAAATAATCCAGTATTTTTTTAATATGAACAACGGGTTATGTAATGGTTCTATTTTTTAGGCACAACGCTTCGCGATGTGCATTAAATAGGGGCTTACGGGGGCAACGCCCCCGTAAGCCCCTATTTATCGCGTATGCAAAGCATACGCGTCTCTGAAAATAATAAAAAACTAACTTGTTGACAAATGATATATTCATGTTATTGATATGGTATTATGAAAAAAAATCTGATTTTTGCCGGCGGTGGACATTCCCACATTCATTCACTAACGAATCTCCATGAGTTTGTCAGGGCTGGAGCTTCAGTTACTGTTGTTAACAGATCCCGATATCATTACTATTCGGGAATGGGTCCTGGACTTCTTTCCGGATATTATTCTCTCGATGAAACACGTTTTGACATAAAAAAGATAGTGGAATCTCACGGCTGCAGATTTATTGAAGCTGAGGTAAAGCAGATAGTACCCGGTGAAAATAAAATTATTTTATCGGATAATACTTCGCTCAATTACGATGTGATTTCATTTAATACCGGGAGTGAAATACTCCCTCTCCATATTGACGGAGAGATGGATAATCTTTATCCTGTTAAGCCTCTTGAAAATATATCCCGGATTCGTGAAAGCATTCTTGCAGTTAAAAAGATCGATATAGCTGTAATCGGCGGTGGTGCTGCCGGTGTGGAAATTGCAGCTAATCTTAGCGAATTCGCTTCCAGGAATTCTGTTGACGCGGATATATCAATAATAAGCCGGGAGCATCTTCTCCCCGGATATAGTGAATCTTTTTATTTAAAAGCTTTAAAATATCTTAAGCGGAGAGATGTGAATATTTACGAATACAGAGATGTTGAGAAGATTGATTCAGATAATATATACTTCCGGTCTGGTGAAAAGATAGGCCATGATATTGCGATAAATGCTTCAGGGATAAAACCATCATCTCTTTTTTCAGCATCGGGTATGAGGACTGATGCAGACGGCGGGCTGCCGGTTGACAGATATCTACATGCTGCTGATTATCCCGGAATTTTTGCCGGTGGTGACTGCATCACATTTGAACCTGAACATCTTCACAAAGTTGGAGTTTACGCAGTGCGTGAGGGGATGGTTTTATATTATAATCTCCTTGCGTATATTAAAGGTGAAAAACTGCAGGAGTTCAAACCTCAGAAAGAGTATCTGGCCATTCTGAATATGGCTTATAAAAAAGGGATTATGCTGTGGCAGGGCAGAGTGTTTTCCGGTGCAATTCCATTTTATTTTAAATATTATCTCGATAGTACTTTTATGAAAAAATATCAGAAAAGCCCTGGTGTCAAAAAATGAGAACTTTTTTAATTACACTTCAATTATTAATATCTCTGACTGTTTCAGCGGATAATACAATTAATCTCGCGTTCAATAATCTTTCAGAGTGGGAACCTCTTAAATTTCCCAAGATTAAAACGCACAGCAGGTATTCGATAGTTCCGGAAAACGGGAAGAGTATTCTTCAGTGCGAGTCAAATGCATCAGCATCGGGACTGATTTTAAAGAAGACTTTTAACATATATAAATACAGTAAACTTAAGTGGAAATGGAAGATCTCAAATGTCTATAACAATGCAGATCCGCGAAAGAAATCAGGGGATGATTTCCCCATAAGAATATATATAATTTTTAAATATAATCCTGAAAAAGCGACCCTGTACGAAAAGACAAAATACAACGCTGCAAAACTTATTTACGGAGAGTATCCGCCGCATAGCAGCGTAAACTATGTCTGGTCAAGCGGAGTAATTCCGGAAAGAATGATTACAAGTCCATATACAGACAGAGTTAAACTCATACTTCTTCAGAGTGGACCTGTGAAAGTGAACACATGGATTACAGAAGAGGTAAACATTCTCGATGATTACAGGAGAGCTTTCGGTGAGAATCCGCCGGAAACGGCCAGTCTTGCAATAATGAGTGACTCGGATAACACCGGTCAATCAGCTAAGGCTTTTATTGAATATATTCAGGTTAAGTAAAGTTATACAGAAATTGTATTAAATAAATGTCTCCCCCTTACCAAGGGGGAGATGCCCAAAGGGCAGAGGGGGGGGGGCCGAGTATGAAACTTGAAGTGTTAACACTAATCTCAATGGCAGCTGTATTTGCAATAAGCTGCAGCGGAAAGGGACCGGTATCAATTGGAGTAAAAGACGGGAAGCTTGCTGCATGTCCCGATAAACCGAACTGTGTGTCATCGATGACAGAGGATAAGTCTCATTTTATTGATCCTTTTGCGTATTCGGGAAGTTCTGAAAAAGTGAAAGATGTACTTCTTGAAATAATAAAATCTCAGGATAGAACTAAAATAATATCAGTTTCAGAAAATTATATTCATGCTGAATTCCGGTCTAAACTCTTCCGCTTTGTAGATGATGTGGAATTTTTGATTGATGATATGAATAAATTAATTCATGTCCGCTCGGCATCGAGAACAGGTTATTCCGATATGGGTGTAAACGGTAAACGGATTGAAAGTCTGCGTGTTATATTTAATGAAAAAATAAAATAAAAAAAACCGCTGATATAATTTCAGCGGTAGTTGAATGGAGTCCCCTGAGTGACTGGCTCAGAGAATAATTGATTATGCTAACTTACAAAAATGAACCCTTCTGCTGTCTGGCGGAAGATTTTAATGAGAATTTATGCATATCATCTTAAAAGATGTTGTCATATATTCTCATCTTAAAACCTGCAGGATCATCAATTGTCCTTAACTGTTAATAATATACATATAAAGATATGAAATGTAAATGAGGGGATAATCTTTTTTTACTGCAGGGGAAATCCCCTATATGAGCAAATACCTGTTATGCGATCCATTGTGTTCAATGATTACAGCTTTTATTATAATTAGGCTCAGGAATTATTGCTGTTGAAATCCAATAAAAAAACAAAAATTATATATCCCCGCCGCCTTCGGCGGCGGGGATAATAGAGCTTTTTTTACTTTAGAAAAATTAAAGAACAAATACTGATAAAAAATAAAAAAAGTGTCTAAAAAGATGACCTGGAGCATTTTATTATATATATTACTATTCAAATACTAAAACAGAGGGAGTACTATGTCTGATAATGAGAATAAACCTGCTAAATTGACACCTTCAACCAATGCACTTTTAGGTATGGATGCGGAATCTATTAAAAAATCATTTGTAAATCATATGGAATTTTCTCTTGGTAAGGATGAATATGCCGCCACTGCGCAGGACTGCTACAGCAGTATAGCTTTAACAGCCAGAGATCGTCTGATTGAGAGATGGATAAGTACACAGCAGACATATTACAAGAAGAACGCAAAAAGAGTTTATTACCTCTCTCTTGAATTTCTCATAGGGCGCACCCTGGGTAACAGTTTAATAAATCTTGGTCTGGATGGTGAAGCCGATAAAGCTATGCATGAACTCGGCTATGAACTTGAAGAGCTCCGGGAAAAGGAGTGGGATGCCGGACTTGGAAACGGCGGACTGGGGAGGCTGGCTGCATGTTTTCTCGATTCACTTGCCACACTTGAAATTCCGGCAGTCGGTTACGGAATAAGATATGAGTATGGAATATTTTTTCAGAGTATCAGAGATGGTTACCAGGTGGAGACTCCTGACAACTGGCTCCGGCTTGGCAATATATGGGAATTCCCCAGAGCTGAATTTATTTATGTGGTAAATTTTTACGGTCGTGTTGAGCAGTACAGTGATGAAAATGGAAAACTGAAAAGCAGATGGATAGATGCTGAAGAGATCATAGCTATGGGTTATGATACTCCAGTTCCCGGATATAAAAATAATACGGTTAATAATCTGAGATTGTGGTCAGCAAAGGCTTCACGGGAGTTCGATCTGAATTATTTTAACGATGGCGATTATATTAAAGCGGTGTCGGCTAAATCTGTTTCTGAAAATATCACAAAGGTTTTATATCCCAATGATAATATTTTCGAAGGTAAAGAGCTCCGTCTAAGGCAGGAGTACTTTTTTGTATCCGCAACTGTTCAGGATATAGTCCGGAGATTCAAGAAAACACACAGTGATTTTAAAGAATTTCCCGATCAGGTTGCAATTCAGCTTAACGATACTCACCCGGCAATTGCAATTCCGGAACTTATGAGGATTCTTCTTGATTCAGAAAATCAGACATGGGAAGAAGCCTGGGATATTACTGTGAAAGTTTTCGGATATACAAATCATACAGTTCTCCCTGAAGCTCTTGAAAAATGGCCTGTTACATTAGTAGGAAGAGTTCTACCCAGGCACATGGAGATTATTTACGAAATAAACAGAAGATTCCTTGAGCAGCTTGCAGCTCTTCATCCCGGAGATAATGAGATGATGAGAGAACTTTCAATTATTGAAGAGGGAGCAGAGAAGAAAGTCAGAATGGCAAACCTCGCTATAATCGGCAGCCATGCGGTTAATGGCGTTGCAGCACTTCATACTGAAATTATAAAATCGGTTGTGTTTAAAGATTTTCACAGGATCTGGCCTGATAAGTTTAATAATAAAACAAACGGTATTACACAAAGGAGATGGCTGAAACTCTGTAATCCGAAACTCTCCTCTCTGATAAATGAAAAGATTGGAGAAAGCTGGACAAAAGATCTTTTTGAAATGAAAAAGCTTATACCTTATGCCAATGATGCCGAATTCCGCAACAGATGGCTTGATGTGAAAAAAGCCAACAAAGAGAATCTTGCGAAGTATATATTGAGTCATAATAACATTGTTGTTAATGTAGATTCAATGTTTGATATACATGTCAAGCGGCTCCATGAGTATAAAAGACAGCTGCTTAATGCACTTCATGTTATTACTCTGTATAATAGAATTAAGGATAATCCCGGAGGAGACTTTGTTCCAAGAACTATACTCTTTGCAGGGAAGGCGGCTCCGGGATACTACATGGCTAAACTGATTATTAAACTGATCAGTTCTATTTCGGAAGTGGTAAATAACGATCCGCAGATTGGAGACAGGCTTAAAGTTTTGTTTCTCCGTAACTATGCAGTCTCGAATGCGGAGAAAATTATTCCTGCTGCGGATCTTTCCGAGCAGATATCCACTGCAGGGACAGAGGCTTCCGGTACAGGTAATATGAAGTTTGCACTTAATGGTGCTCTTACAATCGGTACACTTGATGGTGCCAATGTTGAGATTCGCGAAGAGGTGGGAGATGATAATATTTTTATCTTCGGTCTTGATACTCCCGGTGTCACCAATTTGAAGCACTCCGGGTACAATCCATTTTATTACTATAATAATAATCCGGAACTGAACAGGGTAATCAGTCAGATACAGACAGGATTCTTTTCTAAAGGTCAGCCCGATCTGTTCAGGCCGATTGTAGATTCTCTTCTTTACCAGGGTGATACATATATGCTTTTTGCAGATTACGAATCGTATGTAAACTGCCAGCAGCGGGTAAGCGATACTTACAGAGACAAAGAAAAATGGGGAAGAATGTCCATATTGAATGCAGCGAATATGGGTAAATTCTCTTCAGACAGAACCATAAGTGAATACGCAAAAGATATCTGGGGAGTTAAACCGGTATCTATTAAGATTTGATATATCAATCTCCTTTTATAACGGCGGATTCTAATTCGCAGCTGTATTGAAAGAAATCATGTAGAAAAAGGGGCTTCGGCCCCTTTCTTATTTACAGGAGTTACATTTTATGGTTAAAGTTAAAGCTCAATCCGGAATGTTGGGATAATAATTAAATCCATCCAAACCTTCCAGACCCCTATCATTGGGGGACAGAGGGCCAAAGTAATATCATTTCCCTAACATTCCGGATAGACCCAAATTCCATATTAGCCGCGCTCCCGGCATGGTTGAGAGCATTTTTACCGCTGGTTTGTTAGTAATTAAAAAAAAATGCCGTCTAATCGGATTAATTACTCTTGACTTTTAATAAAAGTGATGTATAATATTTATTTGATAATTTTAAGAGGTATCTATGACAAAACGGGAATATTTAACAGAAACAGCAGAATGGAAGCAGTTATCGGCTCATTTTAAAAATATAGAAAATCTCCACATTAGAGATCTGTTTAAAAACGAACCTGATAGAGGAGTGAAATTCCGCGTTGAAGATTGTGGTCTTTTGTTTGATTATTCAAAAAACAGAATAACTGAAGAGACAATGAACCTCCTGCTCCAGCTTGCCCTGAAATGTTCTCTTAAAGATGAGATCGAAAAAATGTTCACCGGTGAAAAGATAAATGGAACCGAGAACAGAGCTGTTCTTCATGTTGCGCTAAGAAACAGAAGCGGTAAACCGGTAATTCTTGACGGCGTAGATGTAATGCCTGATATACTTAAAGTTATAAACAGAATGAAAGATATATCTGATAAAATCCGGAAATCTGAATGGAAAGGTTTTTCCGGTAAACCGGTTAAAAATATTGTCAATATAGGAATCGGCGGGTCAGATCTTGGGCCTGTTATGGCTTGTGAAGCTTTAAAGTTTTACTCAGACCGGAATATTAATGTAAGATTTGTATCAAATATAGATTCAACTCATATCAAAGAGGCAATCATTGATCTTAATCCGGAGGAGACTCTTTTCATTGTAGCATCGAAAACATTCACTACAATGGAAACGATGACTAATGCTCAAACCGCCAAAAAATGGATAACTGATTTCTTCGGAAGCGAAAAATCTGTCGCTAATCACTTTATAGCTCTTTCGACAAACAAGACTGATGTTGAGAAGTTCGGGATAGACACAGCCAATATGCTCGAATTCTGGGATTGGGTTGGAGGTAGATATTCTTTAACATCAGCCATCGGTCTTTCAATAATGATATCCATAGGATATGATAACTTTATCAGGTTTCTGGACGGCTTTCATGAAATGGATAATCATTTCAGAAATACCCCTTTTGAAAAAAACATACCTGTTATTATGGCTCTGATAGGGGTGTGGTATAATAATTTTTTCGGGTGCGATACATGTGCAATCCTTCCTTATGAGCAGTACATGCATAGATTTGCAGCATATTTTCAGCAGGGGGATATGGAGTCTAACGGAAAGTCCGTTACCCGCGATGGGGAGAAGGTCCGTTATTCTACCGGTCCGGTAATATGGGGTGAGCCCGGTACAAACGGGCAGCATGCTTTTTATCAGCTGCTACATCAGGGGACTATAATTGTTCCTGCAGATTTAATCGGTTTTGTTAATCCTCTTCATAACGATAGAGATCATCATAACAAACTTATAGCCAACATGATCGCTCAGGCTGAAGCTTTTGCATTTGGTAAAACTTCTGAAGAAGTTGTTAAAGAGGGCGTTGGTGAGAAACTCGTTCCTTTTAAAACATTCGAAGGGAACAGGCCTACAAATGTAATAATGTCAGAAAAACTGACACCTGAAATTCTGGGGAAACTAATTGCTGCATATGAACATAAAATATTTGTCCAGGGAATTATCTGGAATATATTCTCTTTTGATCAGTGGGGAGTTGAATTGGGTAAAGTACTTGCAGGGAAAATTTTAAAAGAACTTGAGGCTGGAAAGAATGCAGATTCAATTCATGATTCCTCTACTGTTGAATTGATAAAGTATTACAGGAGCAGATGTGTTGAATAAAAAAGTAAATGGCAGCCGCGATAACGTTACAAATATTGCAGATGATTATCTCGATAAAATAGCCAAGTATGAAATTTTCCGTCAGGAGGCTAATCACGTCCGGGAAAAAGATAAGAAGCTTATACGAGACCTTTTTAAAAGCTTCAGTCATAGTGATCTCATGGTCGGTATAGGCTTTCAGAGGGCTTACGGTTCGATAATTTCCGGAGACTATTTTGACCTGTTTAAGTTGTCGGATAATAATTTTCTTTTTGTTTTTGCCGACATCAGCGGTCACGGCCTTCCTGCATATACAACTCTTATACGGCTCCGTTCAGCTGTGATATTAGCTGTTAAGGAGATGGAGGGGATTCATGAGCGGACAGGCACTATCGATTATGCCTATCTTATAAAGAGTATAGCGATCAAATTTACCGATATTATGGATATGTCAAATTCTAATGATTTTGCCTCTGTTAATTTTGTTTTTGTAGAGGACCGGAACGGCTCATTGAAGCTACGTTTTTTTAACCGGAGTATGCTTTTCCCGATTATTGTAAGGAGAGGCAAAGACGGAATACAGTCTTTCGATCTTAATAATAAGTATGATATCTGGAATCCTGAAAAGGGTTATCTTCTTGGAAGTGATATAAAAAATCTTATAAGTCTTGAATCATATTATCATACTCCCGAATGCTGCTTTGAAATATTTCAGGGGGATATGATTTTCTTTTTTACAGACGGTATTACGGAAGCATTTGATTTTGAGACAGAGAAAAAACAGTATGGAGAGGAACGGCTGCAGCAGAAACTTATTGAGTTGTGTGATTTTCCTCCTCAGCTTGTAATAAACAGTATCTTTGATTCAGTGTATGAATATATCGGGAAGCATGAATATCAGAAAGACGATATGACTGCAGTTCTGATAGACCTGCCGGTTAGACAATGATTTTTTATAAAATTATTTCTTGACAGTCTTCTGTTTTCTTTACGAATTTTAATATAATACATTGATTTAAATATATATCCGGTATAAAGAGCGGGATGTGTATTTATTTCTTTGATGTTAATTATTTAAATCTTTCTCTTAAAATGAATAATTTTGTAGCGTTTTATATTTAATTATTTAATTAGAGGTTTATGCTGTGAATCAGCAGCAATTGTTTTTCTTAACAAATATTATTTTCACATGGGAAAATAAATTGAGAATTATCAAGGTATTGTAAATTGCAGTAAAAAGAGGTGGCAATGGAAAAAATTCTGGAAAAAATAAAAGATCTCACTCTGAGACACGATCAGATATCACCGGAGATTATTAAAGAGAAGGATATAAAACTTGGATTAAGAAATCCCGATGGTTCAGGTGTTATTGTCGGGATTACTACTAAAGGGCGTGTTATCGGTTATGAGATGACTCCTGATAAAAGTTCGGCAACAGGTAAAAGAGTAAGTCCAATTGAAGGGAAGCTATATTACTGCGGTTATGATGTTGATGATATTATAGAATATAATGAAAAACATAAAAGATTCGGATTTGAAGAGGTTATTTATCTGCTTCTGACCAATGTTCTTCCAAATAAAAAAGATTTAGATAGTTTCAGTACAGCTCTTCATAAAAAGTCAAAGCTTTCAAACATCGAGAGAAGAATTATAATTGAAGAGGTTGAAAATTTTAACCAGATGTACGCACTTCATAGTGTTGTTTCACACCTGAGCAGATGTGATAAAAATCCGGATTCAACAGATATCGCTGATGTGAGTGAGCAGTGTATAAATATAATTGCAAAGGCTCCTGTAATCGTTGCCAATAATTACAGTGTTTATAAATACAGAAAGGGTGACGATCTAAGACTTGCCAGATCGCGAGAGACACTCTCAACAGCAGAAAATTTTCTTTATATGCTCACTGGTGAGATGCCGGACAGGGAGGATGCTCTTATTTTCGATGCATGTCTTATAATGCATGCGGAACATGGCGGAGGGAATAATTCTACTTTTACTGTTAGAACCGTCTCTTCAAGCGGTGCAAATACTTATATGGCAATTGCAGCAGGTGTGGCTTCATTAAGCGGTCAGTTCCATGGCGGGGCAAATGAATCTGTTATGTTTATGATGAAACAGTGCAAGAAAGACGTGAAAGACTGGACGAACGAAACTGAAATTCGGAAGTACCTGACTAAGGTTCTTGATAAAAAAGCCGCGGATAAAAGCGGTAAAATATATGGAATAGGTCATGCTGTTTATACTTTGTCAGATCCCAGAACTAAAATTCTAAAAAAATACGCACGGCTTTTAGCGGAGAAACATAACCAGATGGATCTTTTTAATCTTTTCGAAATGGTTGAAAAGATCGGCCCTGAGCTCGTATATGAAAGAAAGGGTAACCGTGTCTGTGTAAATGTTGACTTTTATTCGGGTCTTGTTTATAAGCTGCTGGGAATTCCTGAAGCATTGTATACTCCTATTTTTGCAATGGCCAGAGTTGCAGGCTGGTCTGCTCACAGACTTGAGCAGCTGGTGCAGGGGAAAATCATCAGACCCGCCTATATTTCGCCTAATTATGAAATACTGGATTATAAAGAAGTAGAAAAGAGATAATTGTTTTAAAAGGCAGTATATAAAACAAACCCCGCCAATGGCGGGGTTTGATATTTAACAGTATAATATATGCAGGAGCTGTCTCCTGCATACCTGCTAACTTGGCATTGATGTGAACACGCCTCTTGGATCTACTTCTCTTCTGAGTATATCGATAATATCCTGTGTTGGTACAGAAGTTACAGGAATCTCACCTTTAGGCTTAAGAAGTTCAAAACCGCTCGCAAGCTGTGCAAGCTCTGGAGATACTCCCGGATGAAGAGAGTTTATTCTCATTCTTTTGCTCTCAGGCTCAAAGTCGTAAGTTCCGGCAGATGTTATTACCGCCATAGGTCCGCCGCCGACAAGTCCCGATTCTTTTCTGCTGTTTCCGCCAGTCATAAATCCGGGAGAAGTAATGAAATCTACATTCTTTACGAATTTCTGAGGGCTCTGTAATCCAACAAGTACAAGAGTTTTTGCAAGAGATGACAGGTCGTTGTTTCCGCCTGAACCTGTGAGTCTGTTTTTATAGTTGTGAAAATCTCCGCCGATCATGTGCGTGTTTACATTTCCGTACATATCTATCTGAGCATATCCAAGGAACGCTTTGTCTACATAACCGTTATAGAGCTGTCCGAAAGAGTAAGCCATCTCAAGAATCATTGGAGACTTTCTCCATGTAGCCGGACCTCCCACAGACCATGGCATTGCGCCGGGCATTGGATTCTGTGCGCCCGACTCATAAACCATTGTCATATTCGGTGCATGAGTTTTCTTTGCGAGTATTCCCGCAACCATAGGTAGTCCTGTTCCTATATATACGACCTCTCCATCTTTAATCTGCTGAGAGAGGACATAAGCAATCATTTCTAAGGGATTAGCTGGTCTTTGATCAGTCATTTTATTACCTCCTAATATATCGATTTGAATTGGTCTGTTGTATCATCAGGATTAGGATCATCCCTTGTCCATTCGTTGTAATGGAAGTCAACACCTTCATCTTCATTGTCGTACTCTTCGGCTTTTGTTAATCTTCTTGAATTAACCATCCACTTTGAACCGCCAAGAAGTTTATCGATGATGTCATACTGATCTTTACAGCCTACAATAAATGTTTCATAGAATTCATCCATTGCGCCTTCTTTGTATGTCCAGTATCTCATTGCTTTTTCCCATATACGTCTTGGCCAGTAGTATAAGCCCGGCATAGAGCCCATGAGAGCACCATAAGGCATTTCAACAACAGCATCAACATAAACGAATGGGATTACAACACCCTTGTTATCGTTTCTGAAAGCGCTTGGAGGAACAATCTCCTCAGCCGTAATGATTACTTTGCGTGCGGCAGCTGCAATAGCAACGTCGTTAACGATAGGTCCATAAATTTTTGCATTACCGAATTTATCAGCCTGGTGTACGTGAATAATTGTAACATCAGGGTAGAGTGCCGGGATGAAAACACATGGATCTTTTTCAACTTTTATAGGATTATCAACCTGTCTTACGAAAGGATTGTATTTTATTATATCAGAACCTAGAAGCTGTTTTGAATACATACCCGGAACACCAAGCTGTGCAGCTTTAAATCCCTGGGCCATTGATCCGTGGCTCCATTCTGATAATACTTTTGTTTTTCCATTTTTTGCGCATCTTGACATATTACGGTCAGTCCCTCGCATTTCAGCACCACAGTAAGACCAGTGTGTATGAGTTACTGTTCCGAATGGAATCATGTAGCTCTGGCTTGTTGCCGGAGATCCGATATTCTGCAGGCCCTTTATACCCTGACGTATTATTTCAAAGTATGCTGCAATCGGAGTTCTTACGTAACTGAAACCTGTGTCTGTAAGTATGTCGCCATCTTTAACATATTCGTTAATGGCTTCTTTGAGAGAGATTCTTTTGTCAACTGCTGCGTGGCTCTTTTTAGCATGAGCATCTCTGGCTGACTCAAAATCGAGCATCCTGTCAAGAAGATGTGTCTCTTTCTCGTCAATACGAAGATTGGCGAGCACCTCTTTGTTGTAAGTGAACTTTCCCATTACTTCCTCCTTCATACAGTATGGTAAGTATTGTGAGTATTTTTATTTTAATTTGAGTATTGAAAAGCTTCCGTCCAGACGTTTTTTATTGTACAATACAGGTTTATTTAAGTAAATAATTTTTTTTATTTATTTAATAGTAATTTGAATATTTTTTACTTTTTTGGTCAGTTCGAAGGTTTTAGCTGTGTATTTACTGCTGAGGTGTTAAGAATCGGCTTACTTTTCACTGTGTGGGACTTTATGAAAAATATTGATTAAAATATGCTGTTTCATAGTGTTTATATGTAATCAAATTTATACAAATGCCGGTTTTAAAAATCGACTCACGGGAGATGTCTGCTCAATATTTGAGTAAAACTTGCTCCGCTGGTACTTATTAAAGTGTTTTGTTGTAAAATTAACCGGCGTTTTAACTGTTCAATAAGTATATATATTTATTATATAAATCAGTTTAAACTCTATTTATGAATGAATTATAGTAATTGATATAAAGAAATGTCAAATAATTTTACATTTTACTCTTGGTTATGTATAATTTATTTACTATGATCGGAGTAGGTAATTGAATGGTTTTTTGAAGTTAAAGGGAGTCAGAGCATAAATTATTTTTTATGTTCTGACCCCTTTTTGAATAGAATTCTATCCAACATATAAAGCTTTAGATGAGAAATCCGGATCACTCGTTGTGTTCAATCCTAGCTTCCTCAAGCCTGCAGCATCGCCCGGTGTAGGCATATGAGTAAGGTGAATTTCACATCCGGACAGCTCTTTGAGTTTGATAACGGCTGCTTCTGCACTTGGATTTGCTGCTGCACCAATTGCAAGAGCTATAAGTGTCTCCTCTAGATCCAGGCTTACCGGGGTTCCCTTGAGTATATTTTCTTTAAAGTTCATAAGTGATGTAAGTATAAATGGAGGGAGCAGATCGATATTCTGAGGTATCCCTGCGAGTTTTTTAGCCGCATTCAGGACAAGCGCAGATGTCGCATGAAGCAGCGGTGAATTATATCCGGTAACTATCTCTCCGGACGGGAGTTCCATTGCCGCACCGCTGTAAACTCCCTTGTTCCCTTTATCTTTACCTTTTGCTGTTTCTGCTGCATTTCTTGCATGCATTACAACGGGTCTATCTTCTGCTTTAAGACCGGTATCCTTCATTAATACTTCTACACGTTCAACTGTATCTCTGTCGCACAGACCCATGGCGTACTCGCATGAGTACCGGAAGTATCTTCGTATTATTTCCTGATGCGATGCATAGCGGACTTTCTCATCATTTGTAATGGCAAAACCGGCTCTGTTTACACCCATATCAGTTGGTGATTTATAATAGGATGGTGCTTCTGTGATCTTTTCAAGTATTCTTTGAAGAAGAGGGAATGCCTCAATATCGCGATTGTAGTTTACAGCTTTTTCATTGAAGGCTTCAAGATGAAAGTGATCTATCATATTTACATCTTTGAGTTCTGCAGTGGCCGCTTCGTATGCATCATTTACCGGATGTTTTAAGGGGAGATTCCAGATAGGGAATGTTTCAAATTTTGAATAAGTTGCGTTTATCCCCCGTTTATGTTCATGGTAAAGCTGCGATAGACAAGTGGCAAGTTTTCCGCTTCCGGGTCCTGGACCTGTTACAACTACAATAGGCCGTTCTGTTTCAATGTATTTGTTTGCTCCGTAACCCTCTTCGCTTACAATCAGATCAACATCAGTGGGATAGCCCTTCGTGAATTTATGAGTATATACTTTTACACCGCGCCTTTCGAGTTTGTTCAGGAATGCCTGCGCTCCAGGCTGTTCGGAGTATCTTGTTATTACTACAGCTCCGACATGTATTCCCCATGATCTGAAATCATCGATTGTTTTTAATGTATCCACATCGTATGTAATTCCGAAATCTGCCCGTACTTTTTTCCGTTCAATATCAATAGCGCAGATACACATTATTACTTCTACAGAATCTTTCATTCCGGAGAGAAGCTGCATTTTTACATTAGGATCAAAACCGGGGAGTACACGTGCTGCATGGTAATCGTAGAGTATTTTACCGCCGAACTCAAGATATAGTTTGTCAAATCTTGAGTCCCGGACGCGTCCGAGAATTGCTTCGGTCTGTTCTTTAAGATATAGTGCATTATCAAAACCGGGCTGGTTCATCTGGTTCTCCTTATTATTTTAGAAGAGGATTTATTATTGCTTTAATATTACAGTAATTATTCATAAATATAATTTTAAGTGTAAAAACTAAAATTATATATCCCAGCCGCCTTCGGCGGCGGGGATAATAGAGTTTTATTTACTTTAGAAAAGTTAAGGAATAAATACTGATAATATTATGTCTTTTTACGGAGATTTTTGTCAAGCAGATGTAAAGAATTTATCATTGCAAGGTCGTAATTACTATAGCACTTTACGATTGAATTAAAACAATTTTTTTCAGATGTCATCCGCATTCGCGGGGATGACAGCAATTACTAATTCATTCGTAAAATGCTATAATAAACCGGCAGAGAGCAATTTTAACACCGGTTTATGATTCCTTACGTAAGATTTACTTTTTGCCTAAAAAATCGAGTACTCCATTTATAAAAGTAAGAGGGTGAACCGGACAGCCCGGGATATAAAGATCTGGTTTGAATTCATTTAAAAATTCTCTATTAAGCTCTGACCCATTTTCGAATACACCGCCGCTTATAGCACATGTTCCCATGAGTATAATAATTCTATCCGGAGTAGTGCAGAGATATGAATCATAAAGTGCCCGGGACATGTTTTCTGTTATGGGACCGGTTATAATTATACCGTCTGCATGCTTTGGTGAAGCGACTATCTCTATACCGAATCTTCCCATATCAAAGTTTTCATTTGAACAGGCATTCAGCTCCATCTCGCAGGCATTACATCCTCCTGCAGAAACAGATCGGAGTTTCAGTGACCTGCCGAAAAGCCGCTTTATCTCTTTTCTGGAGACTATGGCCTTCTGTTTAAATTCCTGAAATCCGGAATCTTTTGTGATTATAAGTTTTTCCCTGCTGTCTGCAGAAATTTTATGAAGAACTGAAAATTCGATTCCGTGATCAAGACATCTTCTTTCGCATTCTCCACAGAATGAGCATTTTCCAAGGTCAATTTGTGAAGGTGATATTTTTATTGCGCCCGAAGGGCATGCTTCTATACATCCCCCGCAGCCGCTGCAGTTGTTCTTTATAAATGGAAAACCTCTGAATGGAGGATTGATTTCTGCTTTACGGATATCTGAGATGTATTGTTTACCCTGAATTATACGTGTTCTTATGAGATTTATCATATAAGTCTCCTAAAGGTCATGACCGCAATAAGAGAGATTAAAACTCTTATTGCACAGCGGGAAGTCCGATACGCCATTGTTGCGTACAGCAAGAGCCAGGCCGTACCAGTTGTTGAATGACGGATCTTTTATTTTGTAACGGATAAGTCTGCCGTTTTCATCTGTAACAGCAATATGTATAACCTCACCACGCCACCCTTCGGTCATAGACAGAGCAAGTGAGGCTGCAGGGAGACGGTTGTTTATTTCACAGGTGATTTGATCCCCCTGAATTATGCTGAGCTGTTCTTTAATGTAGCTGAACGAATGCATCATCTCGATATACCGGATATAACTTCTGGCAAAAACATCACCTTTTTCGAGAACAACTTTTCTTGCTGGATATTGCCGGTACATCCCGGACGGGAAATCTGTTCTGATGTCAATCGGCACCCCGGAAGCACGGGCTGCAGGTCCCACCATCCCGATTAATCTGGCAGTGTGTGTGTCAATTGTACCTGTTCCCTCCAGTCGTGTAAGTACCGAGGGCTGATCAAGCATTGTCAGAGGGATCAGTTTTTCAATTTTATTCTGAACATAGTTAACATTGTTCAGAATTTTAGCTGCGAGTTCAGGATTTATATCAAAGTTTACTCCTCCGGCACATATAAGCCCCATTCCAAATCTGTTTCCGCAAATAAGAAGTGTAGTATTTATAATCAATGTACGTAGAGCTGCGAATGTTGAGCTCCCCATGAGAAAACCTACATCGTTAAATATAGCGCTCAGATCACCAATATGAACTGCCGCACGTTCCAGTTCAAGACAGATAGTTCTTATGATCATGGCTCTCCGTGGAATTACTGTTTCCGTGAGGACTTCCATTACACCTGCATAGACCGATGCATGAGCAACGGCCGAATCTCCTGCAATTTTTTCAGCGATCTGCGGGAAGAATGTATTTTTTCCGCATACTGAATTAGTTTTATCAATAATTATACTTTCAATTCCGCGGTGCTGATATCCAAGCTGAATTTCCAGATGGTAAACATTCTCCCCATGACACATGAAACGGAAATGTCCCGGTTCGATAACTCCTGCATGAACGGGACCTACCGCAACTTCATGAACCTCTTCACCATCCATTGAGTAGAACGGATACTGCTCAACAGTTCCTGTAATTGCTCTGTTATCCCTTCTGAATCTTACTGGTTTCAGCCATGGATGGCCAATCGGCATAATACCGGTCTCTTCGTAAAATTCCCGTTCAAATAGATGGAGTGATGGTACCTCGGGAGTAAAAGATCTGTAGCTTAATGTTTCTTTTGAAAAAATTGTTGAAGCAATGAACAGACGGGAAATTGTATCATCGCCGAGTATTATATATAGTATGGTTTTATCATTGTTTTTTACTCCAAAAAAAGCCAGAACCCTTTTTTCTTCAAGTCTTACCTTGTTAGTTATATCATCTCTCAGCTCTTCCAGGCTGACTACCGGAATATCTGCGGTATTAACCAGTGAGCTGCAGTTGAATCTTTTCCAGTCAATCATCAGGCACCTCTAACGGAAACTATAGAAACATTTATTGATGAACTATCATAGATACAGCATTGTTGAGAATTTTCATTACAGATTCAGGGATATACACTCCAAGAATCAGCAGGAGTATTAGAAACATTATCTGCGGGAGATATAGAAAAACTCCGTCATAAAAATGCTCTCCCGGATTGTTATCTCTATTTCCGAAAAGCATTCTAAAAATAGTCCGTGCAATACCGTAAAGAATAATTGTCAGAAGAAGTAAAAATATAATCGTAAGTGCTATTCTTCCCTGACCAATCATCTCTTTTACTATCATAAACTCGGAAAGAAAAAGCGGGAATGGAGGGAGAGCGGCAATACTTATGAACGAGAGGAGCCAGAGTGTTCCAGTTTTGTAATCGTTGTGCATCAGGCTGTCTATTTTTTCAGATTCTTTTGTCTTGTACCTGTGAAGAATATTACCTGCAGTAAGAAAGAACGAGGCCTTGGTGAGAGAATGGCCTATCATATGAAGGAACGCCGCGAATATCGCCGGACCTCCGATGCAGATACCTATAGCAATAATTCCCATGTTTTCAATTGATGAATATGCCAGCATCTTTTTATAGTTTTTAATTTTAAGTATAAATGCTGCACTGAATACAAGCGAGAGAAATCCCATGATAAGAAGAATATTTTTTGCAAAGAACAGGTCGTCTGCAGCAAGCATAATTTTGTAAACTCTAAGTATCCCCAGAAACGCGAGATTAAGAAGAGTACCTGAAAGCATTGCAGACATCGGTGATGGCGCCTCGGAGTGTGCGTCCGGGAGCCATGAGTGCATAGGTGCAAGTCCCATTTTTGTGCCGTAACCGAGAACTATAAAAAGAAAACCGATATTTATCCAGAATGTATCTATACTTTTTGCATTAAGATAAAGGCTGCTGTAGAAAAGCTGTTCAACGCTTCCGCCGACACCCTTAGAAATAAAAATTATCCCTACAAAAGCAAAGGATATTCCTATTGTACATATGAAGATATATTTCCACGCTGCTTCAAGGGCTTCATTTGTTTTATCGAAATAAATCAGATATGCAGTAGCGAGAGTTGTAGCCTCAAGAAAAACCCAGTTTAGGCCCAGGTGCTGGCTCAGCATAAAACCGTTCATTGAAAAAACAAAGAGCATCAGAGATATGTAATAAGTTGTCTGATGCTTTACAGGGACATCAGAATCTTTGAAGTACGAAATGTTTGCAATTGAAATTCCAAAATATAGAATAGCCGTTACCAGTATAAAAATTATATTCAGTGAATCCACCATGAAATAGGGTTCCATATCAGATGGTCTTTTGATTGTAAACGAAACCGCAGAGAACAGATAGATGGAGGAGTAGAGTGTAGTCATACTCCGATTCAGCATGTCCGACTTGCAGATAAAGAGTATTATTGCAGCTGCAAGTGGAAATATTATCAGGAATGCTATCATAGATTTTCACTCTCTTTCTGGTGGATAGCGTTTACAAAAATTCCGAGGAGGAATATCCCTACAAAAAGATCCAGCATAACACCAAGGTCAACGATGATCGGCATCTCTCCGGCCATTGAGAGCGAAAGCAGAAATATCCCATTTTCGAAAATCATATATCCCAGTACATGTGTGATAACCTTCTTGCGGTTTACTATGATAAACATCGCAGCTAACATTGTTGCAATCGAAAGCCCGAAGTGCAGAGGCCTTATATCCTGAGCAACACCGGATACCCAGAATGATATAAAGAGTCCTGCGACATATATGGCAGTTGTAATTAAAAGCGAATAGAAGTTGGACAGATACGGTTCCAGCTCTCTGGTAATCTCATTTTTCCGTACAATATACATTAAGAACATCGGCATAATAATTGTCTTTATTCCCAGAGTTTCCAGTACCATTATAGTAAAATGAGTTATATCAATATTACGGAATTCGATAATGCTCATGAGAAACAGGATAAATCCCTGCAATGCCAACATCTTTATGTACTCTTCTATCCTGCTTACCGCGGAGATTATAAGCATTGTGATGCAGAAAAAGATTATCAGTATCTCCATTTAACGTCTCCCTCCATAGTAATAAAGAAGAATAATGAACATCACCATTAGTGCCATTCCGATGACAGTGAATATAAAATCAGGAACCCGTACCAGCCGGAAACGGGCGGTCAGTGTTTCAATAGTTCCGATTGTAATTGCTGATGCGGTGAATCCGGCTGAATAGTATGCTGAATGCATCAGCGGGTCCGCGCTGTATGGAATTATGAAGTTTATTATCAGGCTTGATAGTATAAGCATCTTCATGGCAGCACCGTATTGTATAATTGCAAGTGAAGGGCCGGAGTTGTCAAGAACCATGACTTCATGTATCATTGTCAGTTCAAGGTGTGTATTCGGGTCGTCAATGGGGATACGGCTCCCTTCAACGAGTAATATTATAAGAAGTATTATAACTGTAAGTACAACAATCAGAAGGCTCAGTTCTGAACCGGCATGGTAGAGTCCGAATATTCTTTCGAATGAGTTAATCTCTCCGAATATCGAAATCGATCCGAGAATGATAAAGAAAGCCGGTTCCGGTATACTTGTAAAGAAAGCCTCCCGGGCTGCGCCCATCCCTTCGAAACTGCTTCCGGTGTCCAGTGCACCGATTATACTGAAAAATTTTCCCAGTGCCAGAGTGTATGCAAAAAGAATAAAACTCCCTTCGAAACTTATTACCGATATGTGATCAATAACCGGAAGCAGAAGTCCTGCGAATATTACTGTTGAGAGATAAACTACTGGAGCAAAAAAGAATACCCATGATGTAGTGATGCTTATTACTTCACCTTTTTTCATAAGTTTTATAAAATCGTAGTAGGGCTGAAGTATCGATGCACCCTTTCTCCCGCCCCAGAATGCTTTAGTTTTATTTATAATTCCTATGAATAGAAATGGAAGTACAAGTATTATTAGGATATTTATTATAATTATTTCCATATCATTTAACTCCTATAATCCAGATAAAAGTTATAACGATAAAAATAATAACATAGATAACATACTGCTGTGCTGTACGGCTCTGAATAATCGAGACAGCATCAAAGAACCGCTCTATCCATTTTTTAATAACATGTGTAATAATAATATCGGTTATATCAACATCGGATGTTTTAATTCCGGATTTCTTCGGGAAGATCCCCTCCGGTGCCGAGAGTTCTTTTATGTTAATCAGAACAGGCTTCGTAACATTTACAGTATCTGCGGAGTATGATGATGCGGTGTACTGCATTCGCGACGTGCCCCCCTGATATCCGCAATCCCATGTTTTAAAATATTCGACTTTTTCACGTTTAAAAATTACAACCCGAATCAGTGTTATTGTAATCAGTATTCCACAGAATATAATCATTGCCAGAGAAAGATCTGAGGCGAGAGAGACAGCTCTGACGAATTCAACTTCTCCATCCCCCTTGACAAGAAGTGCTGTTATACCTGAAGTATATCCGATTACTTTCTGAGGAAGAAGACCGGAAAGAACAATCAGCACTGCAATAAAAATCATGGGGATGACCATACTTTTAGTTTCGTGATAGTGATCAATATCTGTACCCCGTGATGAACCGAGGAAGATAACTCCCGCTGATTTTGTAAATGCTATAACAGCAACCGCACCGATAAGAGCCAGCAGCGAAAATCCGGCAATCATGGTAACATACAGTACCGGTGAAGTCTTTATCCCGCTGATCATAGAGTAGTAAATAAAAAATTCACTGATAAAACCGTTCAGCGGCGGCAGTCCGGAAATAGCAACTGCTGCCATTATAAAAATCGATCCTGTGTATGGGAGCTTTTTTATAATACCCCCCATGGTCTCCATGTTTCTTGAATGTGTATTGATGTAGACACTCCCCGCAGCAAGAAAAAGGAGAGTCTTGAAAAGCGAATGATTTATTATATGCAGCACTGCTCCTGTAAATCCGAGTACAGCCATATATTTATTTTCAAAGGCAAGACCAAGAATTCCTGCTGAAATTGCCATGCCGATTATACCGATGTTTTCTATACTTGAATAAGCAAGCTGTCTCTTCATATCGCGGTCATTCATTGCATAGAGGATACCGAATATTGCAGTGTATGCCGATATTGCCAGAAGTATAAAACCTGTTGTCTTTGATGGATTATCTATGAGAGTAAGAATACGGAGTATACCGTAAATTCCTGTCTTTATCATAAGACCTGACATTATTGCAGAGACATGAGACGGAGCCGCAGGGTGAGCCTTCGGCAGCCATGAATGAAAAGGGAAGAAACCGGCCTTGGTTCCAAAACCTATAAATGAGATGAAAAAAAGAAGTTCCGCGATCCCCTTTCCGGAATTCAGAACTGATCTGAATTCATCGAATGTGTTCCCTCCGGAGTAAAATGAAAGATAAGCAAAAGATCCTATAATGAAAACAACTCCAACATGCATAGCTATAAGATAATTTATTGAGGCGGAATATACATCCTCTTTTTCATTTTCAAAAGATACAAGAAAGAATGATGACAGCGACATTATCTCCCACAGGACAAGGAAGACCAGTGCGTTCGTAACTGTTACAACAAGCATCATAGACGCCACCAGAAGTGAGAGCGAAATATAATGCAGTCTCTCTTTTTTACCGTTATTGTAATGCTTCATGTATCCGCCTGAGTAGATTGACACAGGCAGATAAACTGCTGAAAATATAAATACAAATAGAGCTGATAACGAATCCATTACAAACCGTGTTTCGCCAAATGGGAAGTTCATAAGAAATGTGATTTCGGATCTGCCGTGTCCGGAGAGAGATGAAAATGCCGCATAACCTGTAAGGATAGTTCCCGGAACAGAAAAAATTACTGAAACTATAGATTTAAAACGGAAGTTTACAATTTCAGAGAGAACTCCTCCTGCTATAAAAAGAGCAATCCCTGCGAAAAAGAGTTCCATAACGTTACCCCTTGATCCATTCTAAATCTTTTCTTTTCAGATATTCTGTAATCGAATGCTTATCTCCTCTGCTTTTTAAAAGATTCATGAACTCTTCGTTCTGGCATAGAAAAGATATTTTTGATAACATTTCAAGATGCCTTTTCGGATTTGCGCTTAGAACTATAAATAGTGTATGTACATTTTTCCCGTCAAGCGCGCCGTAATCTATTTCATTGTTTAAAAAACAGATGGAGAGGCTCTCATTTTCAACATCAGTTATTATGGGATTTCTCGGGTGAGGAATTGCAATCCCTTTCCCCAGAGCTGTTGGCATCATGCTTTCACGATCCAGCAGAGATTCCAGAAGGAGACTGCGGTGTACACCTTCGGGAATGTTCATCCGGTTGACGCAGTTATTAATGATTTCACTTACGCTGTTCCCTTCAATCCCGTAGAATATTCCTCCGTTTTCAAGGAAGCCGGTAAGGCTTACATGAAGCTTTCCCGCGCTCAGTTCGATGATTCGCTCAGATACATTCAGATTATCTTTAAGTTTATTATTGATAATCCATTCATTAATCTCGGATTCGCTGAAGCGGTACTGTCCGCCGATTTTATAAGATGGAATTTTACCCTGTTCGACCCATGTTTTAACAGTTTTTTCCGGAAGCTGCAGCAGTTCTACAAGGTCTTTTAGTTTAAGATTCAAATGTGATCCTCCGGGATAGAGTCATTTATATCTTCGGCACAATTATGAATTATCATGAAAAATTGATATGTCAAGAAAGTTTATGTAAAAACGAAGTTTGTTTTATCAGTTTCTTATCGGGGTCAGAGCCCTTAGAACAAAGCATGAAAATATTTTCCGTGAAAAGCCCGCATTAGCTCTTTATGAAGAAGCAAAACAATCTTTTTACATCTCTATCTTTGTATTATTATTGACTTTTTGGTAAAAATAGAAAAAAATAATATTTTAAAAAAAATGAAAAATCTTCGGGTAATTTTTCCCGTTTTTTTCTACTAATCTATATAGTCCGATGGTAAACCAGTGAAACTGAAAGATAAGCTTTCTGATCCCGGAACTGACCGGTTTGTCGAAAATTATGATTCATTCTATTCAATAATCTTTAATTCTATTTATTCGAAAACGGGCAATTTTCACGATTCAGAGGATATCTGCCAGGAGGTTTTTATACGTTTCTACGATAAGCTCGATGAAGTGGAAACTCCACGTAAATGGCTATTCGGATGTCTCAGACTTGTGGTATTTGATTACTACAAAATGAAGCAGAAAAAAAATGTCGATGTAGATGAACTCTTTGATGATGTCGGCATGGGGTATGTAAATGGTTTCAGGGATTCGAGAATGATGATCAAAGATGTTATCGATGAAATCTGCAATGAAAGCGGGGACCGCGATGCTTCACTTTTTGAACTGATTGCAGTCTATAATTATTCATTTGTTCAGGCGAGTAAACATCTCAATCTGAACTATAAACAGGCACGATACAGATACAATGTTTTTGCAGAGAGAGTTCTTGGTAAGCTCAAAGATAAGGGTATAAATAATTTAGAGGATCTGCTGTGAGAGATATTGATATTTTAAATGAGCTTCTCAAGAAGTATGATCTGATGCTTCCGGTATTGCCTCGCGAGCAGCGGAAAATATACCGTTCAAAAAGAAAAACTCTTGCTGTAATTCTTGGAAAAAATGAAAAAAGTTCCCTGATGCTGAGTGCGGCAGTACGGTTTTATTATCTGATGAGAAGCATGGGATTACATGCGACTCTTGCATCAGGCGCTAGAACAGCGGTATTTGCCTCGGTTATTGTTGTTATGCTTGTCGCCGGCGGATCAGTTATAGTATTACAGAATTATATTTATAATCAGGGAATAATTGCCGTTAATAGCATTGATAACAAAGGTTTTATTTCCGCATCAATTGATTTGAAAATTATACGCTCCGGCGCAGAGCTGGCATCTATTAAAACTGCAGATCCGTTAATCGAGGGAGATGAGATTATTACAGGCGATTCATCGACCCTTTTTCAGTTCAGTAACGGTGCTTTAGTTAAAGTTTTAAAGAAAAGTTCCGTTAAAGCGGTAAGTCTCGGTTCTCATTTAATATTGGATTTAAAACAGGGTACTATTATTACCCGGATTCCTGTAATTGCAGCAGGTTCAGGTTATAGCATACACACGAATGACAGTATAATTTCTGTTAAGGGAACAGAGTTCGGAGTAACACACGAAAACGGTAAAACAGGTGTATTTGTAACTGATGGTACAGTATCTGTTAAACATCTCACTTCTGGTGCTGAGTATGATGTTGCTGCAGGTAATTCCACCGTGGTGAATGGAGATGGAATAATTTCAACACTTGATTCATCTCAGTTAGTTATTATGAAGGGATTTTCCGATCTGGAATATGTAGAGTCTCTAAGTACAAAGAGTCCTGAAGAAATTAAATCACTTCAGGATAAATTAAAAGCATCTGATGATAACGCAAGTACCAGAGAGAAGCAGTCAAAAAGACTTACTCTCGAAGAGCTTCAGACTAAATATGGTAAACTTGACGAGGTTATGCTTTATAACGGCAGAAAGTACACCGGTGTAATTATTTCACGGGGGAGTATATATAAAATTCTGACACCGGCAGGAGTTGTTTCAGTTCCTGCCGCGGAAGTAAAAGGATCAAAAATAATTCAGGAATAGAAATTTTTTTTAGTAGTTATTCCTGATCATAATTTTTTAGTGTAAAAAAATTTATATATCCCCGCCGCCCTCGGCGGTGGGGATAATAGAGCTTTTTAGACTTTATAAAAGTTAAGGAATAAATACTGAATTTTTAAATAATATTTGAAGAGGTTAAAAATGAAGTTTAATACGGGAAAAGTTTATGCATCAATCTTGTCAATAATGTTTGTATCTCTACTATCAGTTTCCTGCGGGAAGGATAAATCAGCCTCAGCATTTATTTCTTTCTATTCAGGCACAGCAACAATTCAGACTGCTAATGCGCAACCCCGTCCGGTAAATGTTCAGGATATGGTAAAGGATGGTGATGTAATTGAAACAGGCGATAAATCCTCCATTATAGTTCAGGTAGGAGATGAGCTTCTTGTCAGATTCGAAGCTAACACAAAGGTTGTGGTTACTTCTATAACTGATATCGCAAAGAGAGAGATAAATCTTGAAAAAGGTAAAGTACTATCAAGTGTATCCAAACTTAAAAAAGGGAGTGAGTATTCAGTCAAAACTCCTACCGCTGTTGCTTCTGTCAGAGGTACGGAATTTCTTACAGATTTTGCAGACGGGAAGACAATTGTTGCAGTCGGAAAAGGTTCTGTCAGTGTTGTTAAAACTGAAACTAAAGAGGAAAAGCTTGTCGATCCGGGAAACAGTGTAGTAGTAGCAGAAAAAGTGGAAATGAGGGTGATCAATCAGCTCGAAACGCTTGAACTTAAAAAGCTTGAATCAATTCCTGTTATTAAAGATTTAGAAAAAATGACTCCGGAAGATCTTAATAAAAAATTTGAAGAGACAATTAAGACCGATGAAGAGTTAAACAAAGAGATTCAGAAATTAGCTGATAGTGCCGGAATGTCCTTTGAAGATATGAAAACTAAATTTCAGCGTATAGACGTTATTACCATGTATAACGGCAGAGTGATAAAGGGTGTAATTATTACACGGGGAACTTATCTTAAAATATTAACTCCTGGCGGTGTTGTTACAGTTCAGGCAAAAGATGTTCAGAGAACAGGGGTTCTGTAAAACAGGCTTAATAAAGGATGGGTGTTATTCTTTAGCACCCATCCTGTTCTGTAATCGTACCTTCTGCTTTTTAGCAAATTCATCAATAAACTCCTTCGACGAAACATACTTATCCGCAAAAGTAACAACAAAAGATTCCTGATATTTCGGCGGAACAAAAGTAAGAGGCCACATATGTTTTACTATAATATCTTTTTCTATGTCATTAAGTTCAAAGTGTTTTAGAGAATTTTCAAGAGCAATTTTCGGATGTTCAAGTCCGTGATACTTCTCTTTTGCAAGTTCCGGTTCGGAATGATTTCTCCAGTCGTAAAGAAAAAAGTCGTGCAGCAGACCGCCCCGTGCAGCAGACCTGTAGTCAAGATTAAGCAGTTTACATATTCTGTAAGAAACATACGATACAACTTTAGCATGTTCGTAAATAGAAGAGTTATGATGAAAGAAATTCTGAAGCTGCAGAAACTCGCTATGGCTGAGTATATCTGATACAATATCGGTGTATTCCTGTTCCGCAGGTTTCCTTTCATTTAAGATAGATTCCACGGTGTCTGTGAGTTTACCTTTCATATTGTTTACTTTTGCTTTTATATTTTCGCTAAGATTGATGTTCAGATATTCGTTAAGATGCGGGAATGCCTCTAGTATCCTTTTAAACGACGAGATAATCCTCTGAGATTCAATACTGCTTAGAGTGGAATACTTATCATAAAGAAGTGCAAGATCCTTCCTGAACCTGTTCAGAGATGCCACTGAATACATTGAATCTGTAATGAAATAAGCCGCGATTCCTGCGGATAATATTGTAGAATAACTCAAGCTGATTCTGTTAACCTGTGATGAAATAATCGGATGAAGAAGGTGTGAAACTCCTATTGCCAGGATTCCCCATGCAAGTGAAAATACCAGACTCACTTTTCCTTTGATATTAAACTTTGAATCTGAATAATCCCAAAGTTTAAGGTTGAACAGCTGCTCAAAAAATTCACCTGTAAAGTATTCAATAATAGATAGTACAATTACATAAATGATGAACTGTCCGGCTATATGAACCGTAGAAATATAATTCTGTATCAGTATTATGAAAAGGGCACCGATGCCGTATACCGGAACAAATGGTCCGAAAAGGAATCCGGGATTAATAATCTTTCTCATTGTAAATGATCTGTAAATAACTTCAATAATCCAACCGGTAAAAGAGTATATTGCAAAAAAAATAATCAGTAATACAAAGTTCATTTCACACCGCAGCCAGTTATAGTTTATAATAGTTTGAGATCAGAGATAAAAAAAATAATAAATCCCAACTACCTTCCGGAACGGGGATAATAGAGATTGATTATTTGAAAAGTAGTATAAATCATAATAATTGTAAAAAAAAAATAGAAAAGGTTACTGTAAAAATTATTCAGAACTTAAATATTTTTCGAGGTACTCTGTGAGGTCACGGATGTTCCGCTTGATCATAGCTTTGAATTCTATTGGAATATTCTGATCAAGTACAACCCGGTAGTAGTTTATTGCATCTCTTACATGTCTGTGTTTAATAAATTCATCTGCTTTTTCAAGCATAGGTTTATATTTATAAAAAGAGTATTCGAGAATATTTTTTTCTCTTGAAAGGCTGAATTCATCGGGAAGTTTTTTAAAATCGTAACTGACTTTAAGGATCGGAAGTTCTCTTTTTTTAATTCTATCAGCTTTTATAAACTTTTTGTAGAAGTCCTGTTCGGCTTTCATTTTACCGTCAAGAACCGTATCGTTTAATGTAAACTCCTGGTCATCTTTCTGGTTATCTCCGATGATTTCGAACGCGGAATCATCCCCTTTGTCTTTTTCATCTCTAAGAATTTTTTCAAATATATCTTCATCAGTCAGAGTGCTGTCATCTTTAATCTTTCCTATATCGCTCAGCAGATCAAAATCATTCGGGTCCTCTTCTGCTTCGGTATGTTTCTCAATCTCTTTTTCTTTTTCAGTTTTAAGAATCTCTTCTGCCGGAGGTTTATCTTTTTTAATATCTTCAGGAACTGTCGGTTCTATTTCTTTTACATGTTCAACAGGTTCTGCTATCTCATCTTTGGAGAAATTATTTATCTCTTCGTCAGATAGTTCCGCAGCTAAATCCTCTTCTGTAATAACTTCTTCAGCAGGTTCCTCGTACTTAACCTCGGGTTCTTCGAAAAGAGCTTCCTCCGGTATAATCTCTTCGGCAATTTCATCAGGTATTTCGTTGATGAATTCTTCAGCTTCAAGAGTTGTGAGATCATCCAGAGAGATCTCCTCTACTGTTTCTTCTAAATTCTGATCTTCTATAACTTCAGGTTCGACAATTTCAGGGAGTTCATCTACAGGGAATAGGTTTTCGGAATGATCCGCTTCATCTGCAGGTAGAGGTGTTTCATCCTGAATAGCATCAAGCTCTTCATATGTGAAATCTTCAAGCTCTGTTCCGGTTTCAGCAGTCTCTTCATCGAGCTCTTCAGGTGAAATCTCTTTTAGATGCTCCGGAATCTCTTCTTCATGAATGATTTCCGGATGGATTGCTCTTTCAGCCTTCTCCTCTTTTCTCTGCTGATTGATTTTATCAAGAAGCTCAAGCACCGGTTTCGGATCAAAGTGTATCGGTATGGGCGACTCGTATTTAGCCTGAATTATCGAAGGCTGATTCTTTGACTCAGGTATCTGGAATGAAGATATATCCTCGATTTTGTTGTGGAGGCTGTCGAGAGAATGCTTCAGTCCGGATAGGTTATCTATCTCTTTTCTTATATCTTTAAGTATCTCGTGATTTTCAGGGGAGCGATCTATTATTTTTTCTTTCTCTATTTCCACATTTTTAAGATTGCGGAGATTGTTAAGTTCCTTAAGCGTAGAGATCCGTTCTTCAGTCATCTCCTCAAAGCGCATCTTCAATGTGTTGAATTCATGCTGCAGGTTTGAGAATTCCGCATAATCATCCAGGTCGAATTTATCATCCGGTTTAGTTTTTAGAATTTCTATATCATTTTTAAGTGTCCCCAGCTCTTTTGCGATCTGTCCGGAAAGTTTTTCGATTATCTCATCAGTATTGATTAAACTTTTATCCGGCATACCTATGTTTATAGTCTGAGGTACCGGCCCGTCAATTCGCAGCCGGAGTTCGCCCGACGGCTGCTGTTGCCCCGAAGTTGCAGAATCTACTTTCTTTTTAAAATCCTCATCTCTTCTATGTCTAAAATGATTGAGGTAATTTATATTGCTCTCTATTTTACTTCTGATGTCGCTGTCGAGTATCCGTTCTTTGACTCCTTTAAAAAGAGAAACAGCAGTTTCTATATCTCCCCGTTTAGCATAAATTTCTGAATTTATAAGTGCGCGTTTGTATAGTTTGAATCTCGACCCGTCAGTAATTATATCATTAGCCGGGAAGGGGAGCTGCATCTGTCCCGAGGAATCATCTCTGTCATGAAAATTTTCACCGGGAATATCTGAGCCTGCTTTCTCTGCGGGAAACTCTTTCTCTATAGCTCTGTCAGCTGATCGTCTTCTCAGGATTTTTTCAGGTTCGTCAATCTGATCTTTTTCAGGGAGAGGTTTGGTTATTATTACAGGCTCTGTTTTGCTGCTGAAAACAGCCCATGCCAGAAGCATCAGTATTGTAATAAGGATAATTATCAGTATAATATTCATTTTGTCAGCTTGTAACCTTAACCTGTTATATCATTTTCGGTACAATATAGAATTTATCAAGTATCTTAACTATCTATAGTGTAAAAAACAGTAACTATATATCCCCGCCGCCTTCGGCGGCGGGGATAATGGAGCTTTTTCATTTTAGAAAGTTCAGAAATAAATACTGATAATTTTTTAATTAATTATAGACACATTAGATAATATTATAAAATTTTGCAAAGATAAAATATATTAATAATTTTATAAAAAGTGCAGCGATTTATTTTCAGGGGTGCGTATGCTTCGCATACGCTGGAAATGGGGGATTACGGGGGCAACGCCCCCGTAATCCCCCATTTCCAGCGCTGCGCGGAGCGCTGTGCCTTCAGAAATAATTTGTTGCCTCTTATCAGGATACTGAAAAAATGAAGTAGGATCACAAAAAAAAATAATAGTAAGAGGGTAAACTAAATGACACAAAAAATAAACAAAGATATGACTTTCGGCGAACTGCTGCAGATATCTCCCGATGCAGCTCCTATTCTTGGAAACTACGGTCTTCATTGTATAGGCTGCCATCTAAGCGTAACTGAGACAATAGAGCAGGGGATGAAAGCTCATGGTATGGATAATGCTGCAGTTGAAAAGCTAATAAATGAGCTGAACCAGAAAGCCGGAGCTTAAGTTCATAATTATTAGTTGGTTTCTGCAGATGCTTTGACACTTTCACCAGTTCAGAGCCTGAAAGCATATGTACCGGTATTACCGGTTTTAAAATATTTTTAATCAATACCCGCTCACGCGGGTATTGAAATTACTTTTTACGCTGCATTTAAATCCCGTCAAAAGCTTTATCTATCAGTTCCTTCTCCGGAGCTTTAGTAAACATACTAACCAGCGGTATTACAAAAAACGGAACAATCATCGCAATTGATGATGCTATTGGTGAATTTGCCGGACCTAATACAAAAAAGAGAGTCACAGAGGTTGTAAGACCTGTAATCATCCCTGCTGCAGCTCCTGCAAGAGTCGCTCTCTTCCAATATAATCCATAGATATATGCAGCCATAAAAGTTCCCGCAACAGCACCCCATGAAAGAGACATCAGTGTTATAATAATTGCAAATTCATATCTGGCAATAAAGAAAGATATTACAATAAATAGCGCACTTAAGAATCTCATCATTATCAGAGAGTTTTCAGTTGATACATCCGTATTCATATGACCTTTATAAAGGTCAATTGCTATTGAAGATGAAGAGACAAGAACAAGCGATGATAGAGTTGACATAGATGCAGATAGAACAAGAAGAAGAATCAGTGCCATCAATTTTTCCGGAAGATGCTGAGTCAGCAGATCAGGAACAATCCTGTCAAATGCAGGTGCGCCGTTTACCATGGGCAGTTTATCAAAAAAAACATGTGCCATGGAACCTGTGAAATAAGCTGCAAATCCGATAATAAGAGCAAAGAAAAAAGTTGCGATTGCCGCTTTGGTGATAACCTGCTCATTCTTTACAGCATAGAACTTTTGTACCATCTGAGGGAGTCCCCATGTTCCGAAAGATGTCATAAACACAAGACTCACCAGAAGGAGCATCGGAGGTCTTTTGCCGACAGGAACATGAAGCAGGTGGTTGATATTTATTTTATCTATAACTTCAGAGAAACCGCCCCCTTTAGACACAAGAATAGATACCATTGCAATTGAACCAATTATCATAATAAATCCCTGAAGAAAGTCTGTCAGAGTTATGGCGAAATATCCGCCAAGAACAAGGTAAATTCCGGTAATACCTATCATAATCAGAAGAGCCAGGTCGAATGAAATATGGAAATTAGCTTCGAACAGGTGCCCCAGTCCTTTAAATACAGAGGCCGAGTATGGAAGAAGAAAAACAAAGATTACTATTGCAGAAAATATCTTTGTATATTTTCCGTTGTATCTCTCCTGAAGAAATTCAGGCATAGTCATAACGTCAAGATTCATTGTCATCCTTCTGGTTCTTCTTGCAAGTACCATCCATGCCATGAATGCTCCGAAAATTGCATTACCTGCAACTATCCACATGGTCTGGAGGCCGAATACCCAGCCCAGTTTACCGGCAAAACCGATGAAAGCAACAGCAGAAAAATATGTCGTTCCATAAGCAATAGCCGACACCCATGGACCGATTGATCTTCCTCCCAGGAAGAAATCATTCAGAGAAGCTGTTTTTTTCATTCCCCAAAGGCCTATGCCAATCATAATGGAGAAAAAAACAACCAGCAGTATTATTGAAAAAGACATCTGGCACCTCATTTTTAATTTTTTTTAATTCAAATTTATGATACAATAGTTTTATCAATACTGGTGATTAATTACCGTAACCCATAGTAATATTGTCCGGGATAAACCGGATCGATTTTAAGTCATGCTGTAATAATTGATTTACTTAACTACAGCTTTAAGCCGGTTTTTATGTTGTGAGAACCAGTACAGATTTTTTTACAGAAATTATTGATTCGTCATCAACAAAGTTTTCAATATCGCTGACGAAGATGTCATTTCCTGTGCCGCATTGTGTGTCGATCGATATCTTCCATTGTTTTCCCGATGGAGAACCGGGAAGTTTGAAAGTAAGATCTTCATCTGAGGCATTGAATATCATGTAAAAATCGGCATCTCTGCTGTATGATGATTCTTCCGCATACTGACCGTTTATAAGAACTGCAATAACAGGATTATCACCCTCCCAGTCCGGCATTGATATTTCTGTTCCATGCCACGAAATATCCGGAGTTGTATAGCTGTCATTTTTAGTTCCTGTAAAGAAAACAGTAGATCTTAGTATAGGATGTTTTTTACGGAATTCAATCATTTTTTTTGTGAATTCAAAAATCTCACTATTGGTGATCAATAAATCCCAATTGATCCATGAAATTTCGTTATCCTGACAATATGAGTTATTATTACCTTTCTGAGTCCTCCTGAATTCATCTCCGGATAACAGCATAGGCACGCCAAGAGAAAGAAATAATGTTGCGATAAGATTTTTTATCATTCTGATTCTAAGTCTTTCTATTTCCGGAGGAGCTTCCAGCCCTTCTATTCCGCAGTTAAAGCTGTAGTTGTTATTTTCACCATCTCTGTTCTCCTCGCCGTTTGCAATATTATGTTTGTTATTGAAGCTCACAAGATCGCTGAGGGTAAAACCATCATGGCATGTTATAAAATTAATACTCCTGCATGGAGTTGTTGAGTGATATAAGTCGGAACTCCCGGTTATACGGGTAGCAAAAGCACCCTTCGTATCTTTATCTCCACGCCAGAATCTTCTCACGTCATCTCTGAATCTTCCGTTCCATTCCGCCCATCTGCCGGGGAATTTTCCTACCTGGTAGGCTCCGCCGGCATCCCATGCTTCGGCGATTATCTTCGCATTTCTTAAAATCGGATCCTCTTCAATCCATTCAATAAGAGGCGGATTGCTGAGCATTTCACCCTTCTGGTCCCGCCCTAAAATGGAAGCAAGATCAAATCTGAATCCGTCTACCTCCATTTCAATAAACCAGTAGCGCAGAGAATCTACGATGAGCTGTCTTACGTGGGGATGATTGCAGTTGACAGTGTTTCCGCAGCCGGAGAAATTTTTGTACTTTGACTTATCCGAATCGAGTATATAATAAATTGAATTATCTATACCGCGAAAAGAGAGTGTAGGGCCTTTGTGGTCACCTTCGTGAGTGTGGTTGAATACAACATCAAGAATGACTTCTATTCCGGCATTATTAAACTGCCGTACCATATCTCTGAATTCCTGAGCCTGTTCGCCGGTTCTTCCGTCTGATGAATAACTCGCTTTAGGAGCAAAAAATGCAATTGTACTGTATCCCCAGAAGTTTTTAAGTTTTTCACCTGTAACAGGATTTGTATTAATATTTTCGAATTCATCGAATTCATGTATAGGGAGAAGTTCTACCGCGTTTACTCCCAACTCTTTCAGGTACGGTATCTTTTCAGTGAGTCCCTTAAATGTTCCCGATGCTGCAACGCCCGATGTTTTATCTGCGGTAAATCCTTTCACGTGAAGTTCGTAAATAATAAGATCATTTTCCGGTATGCGGATCGGATTTTTAAGAATCTCATTTCTTCCATTCAATACTATACACTTGGGCACGTGGTGTACGCTGTCTTCAACTGAAAACGATGAAGCTTCATTGGCCGAGTTGAGAATAACACCTCTCGCTTTTGTCAGGTCCCATTTGAAGTTGCCTGTTAAAGCCCGCGCATAAGGGTCGATGAGGAGTTTGTGTTTGTTGAATCGGTGCCCTTTTGCCGGATTGTATTCTCCGTCAATTCTGTATCCGTAAACCTGACCATTTCCAATCCCCTCAATCCATATGTGCCAGATATCCCCTGTCTTGTTGAATACGGGATCCAGATCAAAAACTGAATATTCTGCAAACTGATCAGCAGAGTGGAAAAGAAGCAGTTTGACCGAGGTTGCGTATCTGCTGAATATAGCAAATTGCACTCCATCATTTATTATGTTGGCTCCGAAAGGGTGAGGGAGCCCCGGTGCAGTTTTCAGATTTTCATATTTATTCATCAGTCACTGTTGCTTTAACAATTATTTTAATTACAGGATGATCGGGATCATTTGTGTAGACGTAGACAGTCTTTATTATTTCCCCGGTCCGCATATCTGTGTGAAGTTCAATCTCAAGCTCTCCGCTGCCGCCGGCAGGGATCTCCTTTTCAGAAAGGAGAGTTCCGGTGCAGCCTCAACCGGCTTTTACCCGCTCTATTGCCAGTATTGAATTACCGGTATTTTTGAAAATAAAGGTATGTTTTACTGATGTTTCCTGCTTAACTGTTCCGAAATTGTAAACAGTTTCCTGAAATTGGACTTTCGGTTTTGCATCACAATATAGGACAGGCAGAAGAAGAAAAAGTATTACGTAGAAGGTATAGTTTCTCATGATTTGAAATCCTTTTAGTTTTAAAGTATTGCGTTTCACTCTTTATGACAGGCGGATGTTGTAAAATATTATTAATCCGGTTGCCCGGATCGATGACTTGATTCTGATTTTACGTAGTCAGATGGTTATAGTAAAACAGAGTGTTCAATCATCATCTGAATATATTGATAGATTATTAATCAGATTTTGATTTTAAGTCAAATAATTTAATCCGGTTAAATTATTTTTTCATAATTTCATTCCCCGAGAGTGCTGAATAAATTAATGAATTTTTTTCATTTTTTTAAAAAAAATATTAATGCATTGGGGCTCTGTGCCGATAAATTTAATGATTGATAATAAATTACACTCCTACATGTAATTTTACCAGGTTAAAGGCTTTTGCGGATCGCGCTATCCGCAAAAGCCTTTTTACTATACGGGTATAACTCTAAAAAACTCTTCCAAACGTAATGTAATTTTAATATTTATTCCTAAATAAAATTTTTAGTGTAAAAAAAAATTATATATCCCCGCCGCCTTCGGCGGCGGGGATAATAGAGCTTTTTTTATTTTAGAAAAGTTAAGGAATAAATACTGATGTAATTTTAATCTAAAAATACAAAATATTCTTCTTGATATATCATTCTGTTTATGAATTAATTATATGAGTAAAAGCGGTTTATTATGATATTTGTTATAAACGAACAGAATCCTCAGCCACGGCTGATAAATAAAACTATCGAAATCCTTAATGAAGGTGGTGTTATTGTTTTCCCTACTGATACAGTCTATGCCTACGGTTGTGATATAAAAGATAAGCGTGCAATTGAAAGAATTTATCGTCTCAAGAAAATGGAAAAACATAAACCTTTAAGTTTCATTTTTACCCAGATATCCGAAATTAACGATTATGCCAGAAATATTTCTGATGATGCTTATAAAATTATGAAAAAAGCATTCCCTGGTCCTTATACATTTATTTTCAAAGCGTCGAAACTTGTTCCGAAAGTTGTAGTAACCAATCAGAAAACTGTTGGCGTCAGAATCCCTGATAATAATATCGCCATTGAAATAGTTAAAGCTCTCGGAAGACCTCTTCTTGCCACAAGCGTAAGTAATCAGGACGGAAATTATATAGTCGAGCCTAAGGATCTTGAAAAAATCTGCAGAAATGAAGTCGATCTTGTAATTGACTGCGGACCTAAAATATCCTCGCCATCAACTGTTGTCGATATGTCAGGAGACACTATGCGGGTCATAAGAGAGGGCAAAGGAGAAATATTCTTTACATGAGAAACGCATTGTATTCTTCTGTATTAATATAGTGATTTATAAATGTGTAAACATGTGTCTGTTAAATTGGAGACTGCGGTTATATAACAGTGTGGAGTTGGTCATTCGGGCTCCATTATGTAAACAATTACTCAAATATCGAGAGGTGTAAGATGTCAGAAGGATTACTGGGTTTTTTAAGAGTGGTAAAAGCAATAGTTTTGTATGTGGGGCTTGGTGCTGCAGTCGCTTTTATATTTTATAATTTGAAGAAAAGAGACCTTTTCGGCGGTTATATAGGGGGTCTTGTTGTCGGCGTGATCGGTGCTCTCATCGGTGGACTGGTTCTTGATGATATATTTTATGATAAAATCGTTACCATACTCGATTTTCTGTCAAGAGGAGCTGGTGTAAATCTGATTGCAGGTTTTCTGGGAGCTTATGCTGCTCTTTATATAATGAACAGGTTAAATCATAACAGAGAAAGAAAGAAGTATTAATTTCTATTATGGTTAAGAATAACTGCATTTATCTTATTCTCGCTGTCTCTCTTTTGTTTGCGGCTGCGACCAATTCCACGGCAGCCGTCAGGAGAATGCTCGGACCTAATGTTACAATGTCCTGGGCTTCTTCATATCTGGAAATTCAGTCAGGTTCTATAAAGGTTCAGGATGATCCATCATGGGATTATGCTACAGCTCCGGGATGGTTTTTCGACTATCTTGTAACTCCATATATTTCCATGAGAACCAACTGGTTTTTCTATCCCACTTCTCTCAATCATGATCTTAAAGATTTTAACAAAACAAACGGGCAGATTCCTCTGCATGAGGCTGGATTTTCGTTGTTGAGACATTTTAATTTATCGACTATAAACCCATGGTTCGGAGCAGGGCCTTTTCTTCAGTTTGCTACTCTAAACGATGTAAATTCCTATATAGTTCACGCTATGCTCTCCGTTGGTTTCGATTATGAAATTTCTGATGATACATTTTTTTCTCCCGAACTAATGGGGGGAATCGGAGCAAGAATAATAAGTAAGAGTGAAGATCAGGATGTGCAGATTGATGTTCCTACAGGGAGAGGGTTTTCCAGCAGCGGTTTTATTTTGTTTTTGAAATTAGGTGTTGGCAGAGTTTTTTAAAAAGTTAGAGTTAAAATCAGATGGTGAATATGAAAATAAAGTTTTATATTATAATTTCAATTGTTCTTATGGGACTGCTTACTTCATGCGTCAGCAATCCTACATATGTTAATAAATCAGCAGTCAGCATTGATAATGCAAGAGTTGCAGTACTCCCTTTTCGTGATTATAACACCACTGAAGGTAATAATTCCGGTGAACTTGTAAGGAGTATTTTTGAACAGAAGCTTATGCTGAAAGGATTTACTGTAATTGAAATAGAAAAAATTTCATCGAAAGTTGATTCCTCTATTTTGAGAAAGAAAGAGTACACGGGCAATTGGATTATTGAAGCGGGTAATCGTCTTGGTGCTGATTATATGATTTTCGGATCGATTCATGATTATCGTGTGTATCAGAATCTTACATCTTTTCTTTATATTTTTTCATGGCTTGAGATTACATCATCCGTGGGTGTCACGGCCAGAATGATCTCATGTAAAACAGGGGAAGTTGTCTGGTCCGGTTCATTTACAAGATCGTCGTATACTTTTACTGATGCTGCTTCGGAAACAGTCCGGGCTTTAGTCAGATCAATAAAACTGATATCGTTATGATCAGAGTGATTTTATAAATATTCAGGTGTAACAAATTCCGGTAATTACGCAATAGCCCGTAGTCTTCTGCTCTCTGCCGCGCCTGTAGCGGAGAGCAGTTTTCACTCACGGTTCTTATAGATATAATAAATCCCGCCTATAGCGGGATTTATTATATCTATAATTGCAGATTATTTTAAATTAATTATGCAGCAAACATATCTACGGATTTAACTTCAGAAATCGGAATGCTCTGACGGTTGTGGTAGTTATCCATTGTGACAATCATATCATCAATAATTTCCCGGTTTTTATATAGTTCAACTTCTTTTCCATTGTTTAGAACAACTACAATGTCCAGGCCTTTTATATCCAGGTATTTCTCAAGTAATTCCCTGAATGATTTGCTTTTTACTTTTGTCTCTTTCATTAATCCACTCCGATGATAAGTTATGTCTCATCTATTTTATCGGCAGTTATGAATTTTACATAATAATTTTTTTATAGTAGAAGCTGAATAGTTAAAAAAAGATCACAAATCTATCGAAAACAGTAATTTAAAGTTTTTAAACATCTATGATTTAATGTCTGGTTATTAAATTGTTACCTTGTCAGCCGGTAATTCCAGCTTGCTTTTGTGATAAAAGCATCTGTTTTTTTTAAAAATATGCATAACAATTTTGATAATTATTTTATTATTCTATAGTTTTACGCTATAATACAGAGCATAAAGTATAAAATTTTAAGATTAGAAAATATAAATCATGGAAAATAAAAAAATATCAATACTGTTTATCGGCATGAGAGAAAGTCCGACTGATGAAATGAATGAAATACTAAAAGAATCACAGTATTGTATAACCTCTGTTTTAACCAGTGACTGCATCCTGTATTCCGAAGAGTATTCCGGTTTTGACTGCCTGCTTGTTGACTATAAAGTCTGGAGTGACTGCCGGTTTAAAGTGAAATATTCTTCGGTTTTTAATGGTGTCGGGTCAACACCTGTTATCTTTATGGGTGATCAGAATAATGCGGATGCTATTCTTGAATCATTTAAAAAAGGAGCGGATGAGTTTATATCTTATCCGTATAGATCTGCGGAAGTTTTTGCCAGAATCGAAAATCAGATTTTTTTCAGCAGGTCAAAATTACATCTTATCGATGAAATGGGGAAAAAAGCATCTGATTTATCCAGAATAAACGCTCTTTTAACTGAATCTGTAGATGAATATAAGCAGATATTAAAAGATCTTCAGGACAATGAAACACTCCTGCTGACAATAGCATTAAATATTCCAAATTCATATCTTGCAATAGTTGAAAAAAATTGTACAATAGGTTTCGCAGCCGGGCAGGAGTTTAAAAAGGGTAATCTGGATCCATGGAGGCTTATAGGACTTCCGATTGACCGTGTATTTAAAGATCATTCGGAGTTTGTAAAAACTAATCTTCTTAAGACCTTTAAAGGCGAGGAGGTCTCTTTTGAAATGGAATTTAACAGTCAATATCTGATTTTTAAAGCAGTACCGCTGTTTAACAGTGCTGGTGATATCCCACGTATTCTTGTTGTTGCGGAAAATATTACAGATCAAAAAATATCAGAATTTAGAATCGGGGAATCTCTAAAGGAAAAAGAGACCCTGTTGAAAGAGATACATCATAGAGTAAAAAATAATATGCAGTTAGTCTGCAGCATGATTAATCTTCAGGACAATTATATTGATAATCATGAGGTTCATAATATTTTTAAAATACTTCAGAGCCGTATTTATTCTATGTCGCTTGTTCATGAAAAACTGTATCAGCATAAACAGTTTTCAAAGATTAATTTAAGAGAGTATGTAAATGAACTGGTAACAGAAATACGGAAATCATTTTCCGGTGATGACTGTAATGATTACATATCTATAGAGCTGGAATTATATGATGAGAGTTTTACAATCGATAAGGCTATCCCATGCGGATTGATTCTGAATGAGCTGATACTGAACGCGTTTAAACATGCATCGCTTCAGTCAGGCGAAGGCTATATAAAGATAATTTTTGACAAGATAGATGATGACTATTATAAATTGATAGTGAAAGACAACGGCAGGGGACTTCCTGATGGTTTTGATGTTAACAGGACCGACTCTATGGGGATGCTTCTTGTTCGTGAACTGGTGGGACAGTTGAAAGGAGAATTATCAGCTGCTAGTGATAAAGAGACAGTCTTCACGATAGTGTTTGGTGAAAATTCTCACAAGGCAGCAGCAGAAAAGTTTTTTACATCAAGTTACGGGAGCAAGAATATTCTCCTCGTTGAAGATGAAAGAATTATATCCAGAATGCTTATAAAAATTATTGAAGGGCAGGGGTACAATATTGTTGATGCTGTTTCTACCGGTAAGGCTGCGATTAATTCAGCTGTAAAATATAATCCCGACCTGATAATAATGGATATTATGCTTGAAGATGATATTGACGGTGTTCAGGCGGCATCGGAAATTATAAAGAATAATGCATGTCCGATAATATTTTTAACAGGCAATTCCGATCCTGCGACCCTTAAATCCGCTTGTGAAATACGTCCATATAAAATGATGACAAAACCCGTTGATAAAAATCAGTTAATAAACACAATTCAATCTGCTTTGATGTTATAATCTTTATCATTTTATAGATTTAATTATTTAGAAATGAATCGCTATAATTGTAAGTCGTAACACGAATATTTTTTTTGTATTGACAAGTGTTACAATATTTTAATTAGTAACACTTGGTTGTCAGAGAATTGTGGGGATTTTATTAGAGGGAGTATGCTTAATAAAATTCTGTTTCAGTATATTTCTGAAAGTCTTAATTTGATATAAAAGAGGTATTGTTTATGCATATGGCAGATGCTTTAATTTCTCCAGCAGTGGGCGGTTCAATGCTTGCTGTAACCGCCGGTCTTATTGCTTACTCTTCCAGAAAGCTGAAAAAAAATCTTGATGATAAAATTATCCCCCTGATGGGAGTTCTCGGTGCTTTTATTTTTGCCGGTCAGATGATAAATTTCACTATACCTGCAACAGGTTCAAGCGGCCATATCGGAGGTGGTATGCTCCTTGCAGTACTCCTTGGACCTTACGCCGCATTCATTACAATCGCTTCAGTTCTTATTATTCAGGCTTTCTTTTTTGCAGATGGAGGTTTGCTCGCTCTTGGATGTAATATTTTTAATATGGGCTTATTCCCATGTTTTATATGTTATCCATTAATTTATAAAAAAATAACCGGAGCCGGTATTGACCGCAAAAAGATTTTCATCGGGGCTACTCTTGCAGTGGTTACCGGTCTTCAGATGGGTGCTTTTTCTGTTGTTCTGGAAACTGTAATATCCGGAATATCCTCACTGCCGTTTAAAACTTTTGTGCTTCTAATGCAGCCGATACACCTTGCAATCGGATTAGTCGAGGGGATTGCAACCTCTGTTATTGTACTATTTATATATAATGCTCAGCCTGAATTAATTACAGGTGTGATGAATCAGGAAACAGATAGTGGAGTTTCACCTGCGAAAAAGGTTATCATCGCGCTTGCTGTCGTGACAATTATAACCGGTGGAATGTTCAGCTGGTTTGCATCGGGTCATCCCGACGGACTTGAGTGGGCAATGTTTAAAACTTCCGGCGCAGAGGAGATGGAAGCACCTGATAAAGGGATTTATTCAATACTAAGGAATCTGCAGGAAAAAACAGCTTTTCTTCCTGATTATAATTTCAAAGCAGATGACAGCGCTCCTTCCGGTGAAGGTGATGATAAATGGCCATTTGTTAATTCAGGGACTTCTATATCCGGTATTGTCGGGGGTATTTTCACACTCCTGCTCGCGTTTATTACAGGATTTTTATTCAGAAAGAGAAAAAAAGTTGCAGGTAATAATTAGTATTTATATAAGTAATTTAATCCGGCAGGATCAATTCTCCTGCCGGTTATTTTACGGAGAATAATATTTCAAAAATAGAATCATCCCTCCTGAGTCTTGGATTTATGGATATCCTTTCATATCAGGATACCCCTTTACATAAAATTGATCCCAGAGCCAAGCTTATTACAGTACTATTCTTTATCCTCACTGTAGTTTCATTCGATAAATATGAAATATCAATGCTTGTACCATATATTTTTTTTCCTGTATATCTTCTCAGCGCAGGGAATATTCCAGTCATGTATATAGTAAAGAAAATTATATACGTATCCCCATTCGCTTTAATGATAGGTGTATTTAATCCTTTATTCGATCAGGGTGCATTGATTTCAATCGGCAGCGTAGGAGTTTCGGGCGGATGGATTTCATTCCTGTCCATTATGATGAGGTTTGCACTGACTGTCTCTACTGCTCTTGCTCTTATTGCATGCACCGGTTTTAATAATATATGTTTTGCTCTGAACAGACTTGGCGCTCCAAAAATTTTTGCAGTTCAACTCCTGTTTCTATATCGTTACATCTTTGTTCTTGCTGAAGAAGCCGCAAAAATGGTTCGTGCAAGAAATCTCAGATCGTTTGACGGTAAAGGTAAGGGAATACGTACATATGGCCCCCTTCTTGGGAATCTTCTGCTCCGCACTATAAACCGGGCTGAAAGAATTCATCTCGCCATGGTATGCAGGGGATTTGACGGTAAAATAAGAATTTTAAAAAAATACAAATTCGGATTAAAAGAATCATTCTTTGTAATTGTATGGATATCACTTTTTCTATTGTTCCGATTTGTTAATATATCGCAGCTCGCTGGAATTCTGGTAACGGGGTTATTTGTATGAGTCATCATATTGTTCAGGCTGAAAATCTTTCATATACTTATCCCGACGGGAATAAAGCTCTTAGAAATATATCATTTCTGATTACTCACGGAGAGTCTGTCGCAATTGTTGGGGCAAATGGTGCGGGTAAATCCACGCTTCTTATGCATCTTAACGGTCATCTACTCCCTGGAGGCGGATCTTTAAGGATAGGTGACTATCCGTTAACAAGAGAGACCGTTCAGAATATCAGGCGTTCAATCGGAATGGTGTTTCAGGATTCCGATGATCAGCTGTTTATGCCTACGGTTTTCGATGATGTGGCCTTCGGTCCGCTGAATATGGGACTCCCCGGTGATATAGTTAAGCAGAGAGTCGAGGAGACCCTTGAGACAGTAGGAGTGCTTCATCTTATCAACAGGCCTACACACAGGCTGTCTGGCGGTGAGAAACGCTCTGTAGCTATTGCTACCGTCCTCTCCATGTCGCCGGATATTCTTGTAATGGATGAGCCTACATCAAACCTCGATCCTAAAGCGAGACGGCGTCTTATAGAACTTCTGAAGAGTTTTAAACATACTAAAATTATAGCAACACATGATCTTGACATGGCGCTTGATCTTTGCGAGCGTACAATCATTATCAGAGAGGGGGAGGTTGCTGCAGACGGGAATTCAATGGATATCCTGAATAACGCGTTGCTTCTTTCTGAATGCAATCTTGAAAAACCACTCCGCTTTCAGGGATGTCCTGTCTGCGGAGTTTAAGTTCTCAGGCCGGGTCAATTATCAGATGGAAAAGCTTATTGAGATAAAGCTCCATCCTTGATTATAACATCAGCGCTGCCGTTGACTTTAATTTTAGCCCCTGTATTCTTTATTGTAATTGTAGATCCGTTCGGTGCACCGCCTGAAATTGTAGTGCTGCTGCCGATTGAAGTATGTGTTGTACCATACTCTTCAACTGAAATATCGTAGGAAACTGAATCCCTGTTAACTAAATCAGCTGAAAATAGACTTACTGCTGCTAGAATAAAAATAATTGTAAAAAACTTTTTCATATAGATACCTCCTTGAAAATTAATAATATAATTCATAAGCAAAATCAAGTTTGAATCTGAATTTATATAGATTATTAAGTATCTACTCATAAACTGGTGTTAAAATTGCTCTCCGCCGCGCCTGTGGCGCGGCGGAAATAAAAGAACACTGTTTTTTGAGCAGTTACATTAATAATTTCTGATTTTTTTCAGTGTGAGTTGAATGGCGTGATTTTGTAAAACTGAGGTGGAAATTCAATGCATCATATTAATTGAATATAATGCATTGAAAGAACTTTTAGTATTTCTTTTTACGTCTGGTTTCGCCTGCGGGTTTTCCGGCAAATCCCCTATCTTTTGATGGTTTTTCTCTGTCTGCCCTGGGTCTGTCTGAACCTTCGCGTCGTGGTCTATCGGAACTCTCGCGTCGTGGTCTGTCTCTTTCAGGTTTATCCTTGGAGTCATTTGCTCTCTGTACAATCGTCTTTCTCTCACCCTCTTTGTTGTTGAAACTCTTGAGGATGAGTTCGGCGTCTTCAAATGGTACAGTCAGGAAGGAAAAACTCTCCATAACTTTTACATCACTAATGCTGCCTGCACGGACGGTTGTCTCATTTGTAATCATTTTTATCAATGATCGTGTTGATAAACCATCTTTTACACCGAGTGATACGAAGAGTCTTGATGTACCTTTTCTATCGACAGAAACTTCATTTATATTTTTGTACTGTTTTTCGTTCAGCTGATCCTGAAATGAATATTTAAGTATTGCCGCCAGCACTTCAACAGGATCGTTCTCTTTGAGTATTCCTTCTGCTGTTTTAAGATACTCGGTATGAGTTTTTTCTTCGATTATTTTTAAAACTTCAGCCTGTATTCTTGATCTTTTTATTTTAACTATATCAGATGCGCCTGGAATTTTCTCTTTTCTGATTGTTGTTTTTGCTATCTTCTGAATAAACATAAGCTTTCTGTATTCGTCAGGGCTGATAAATGTTATAGCAATACCTTTCTTTCCTGCACGGCCTGTTCTTCCTATTCTGTGGACATAAGCTTCAGGGTCTTGTGGAAGAGAGTAGTTTATAACGTGAGAAAGGTTATTAACGTCAATTCCTCTAGCGGCAACATCAGTCGCTACAAGAATACTTGTTCTTCTCTTTTTGAATTTCTCCAGTGTTCTCTCTCTCTGATGCTGAGAGAGATCTCCATGAATACCTTCTGCACTGTAACCACGATCAACGAGCTTATTTACAAGTTCATCAACTGCAACTTTGGTTCTGCAGAAAACAAGTCCGTAGAAGTCAATCTCCATATCTATTATACGGCTGAGAGATTCTACTTTATCTGAATTTGAAACTTCAAAATATATCTGATCAGTAAGCTCTGCTGTGAGCTGGATATTTTTTGTAATAACAGTTTTAAACTCTTTCATGTGTTTTTTAGCAATTTTTAATATGCTGTCATGCATAGTTGCCGAGAACAAAAGTGTTTTTCTGTTAGGATTGGTCTTTCTGAGAATCTCTTCAACTTCGTCAATAAATCCCATGTTGAGCATTTCGTCAGCTTCATCAAGAACTACATACGAAACATCGGCAAGATCTATACTCTTCCTTTTAATGTGGTCATTGATTCTTCCCGGAGTACCTACAACGATATCAACTCCGCTGTTAAGTTTTCTTATCTGGTCAATTATTGATTGTCCGCCGTAAACGGGTATAATCTGCAGTCTTTTTTTACCTTTAAATGAGTTCAATTCTTCTGAAACCTGAATTGCAAGCTCACGTGTAGGGACGAGTATAAGGGCCTGTACTTTTTTTGTTCCTGTATAGCTTATGCGTTCAAGTATGGGGAGTCCGAATGCAGCAGTTTTTCCGGTTCCAGTCTGTGCCTGTCCAACTATATCTACTTCTTCCTTAAGCAGTATCGGAATAATTTTTTCCTGAATTTCTGTAGGTTCTTCAAAACCCTTTTTTTTCAGCTCTTTGAGTATGTCTTCTGATAGTCCGAGATCTTTAAATTTTTCTAAGTTCATCTATTCTTCCTGTTTTATAATATGTCCATGAGAATATAAGGGCTTTAAAATACAATAAGTTTTTAATATAAAAAAAAGTGCCTTATATTTACAATAGTATAAGTAAGAGGAAAAACGATAAAAAATATTGTTTTTTAGTGAAGAATATAAAATGTTTCTAACCTGTAATTATTTAAGAACACAGGGTAGAAACATTTTAGGAATTAGAAGCTGAAGAATGTAGTTATGTAATAGGTAATCATTGATATTCCTGCTGCTGCCGGAATAGTAATAATCCATGCCCATACAATTTTTCCGGCAACTCCCCATTTAACCGCTGATAGACGTTTTAGTGATCCGACTCCAACTATTGCTCCGGTGATTGTATGTGTTGTGCTCACAGGTATTCCAAAGAAAGATGCGACAAATAGAGTTATGGCACCTCCTGTTTCTGCACAGAATCCATCAACAGGGCGGAGTTTTGTAATTTTATTCCCCATTGTTTTAACAATTCTCCATCCTCCGGAAAGTGTCCCTAGTGCAATTGCTCCGTTACAGGTGATTACAACCCAGAATGGCACTTCAAAAACCGGTCCAATCAGTCCCTGGCTGAACAGTAAAATCGTTATTATACCCATAGTTTTTTGTGCATCATTACCGCCATGTCCAAGACTGTATGCAGCAGCTGATATCAGCTGTCCTTTACGGAATAGAACGTCTACGTTTCTGGGGGTACTGTTTTTGAAAATACGGTAAACCAGAACTCCAATTACAATTCCAAGAAGCATACCGAGTGTCGGTGATATTATAATAAAAGCCAGTGTTTTGATTAAACCGGAAGCGACGATTGTTCCAGTACCACCTTTTATTATTGCAGATCCGACAAGACCTCCCATTAAAGCATGTGAGGAGCTGGATGGAATTCCAAACCACCATGTGATAAGATTCCACGCACAGGCCCCGACAAGTGTGGCGAATATAATATGAGTATCTACGATATTTACATCAATGATTCCTTTCCCGATGGTATCTGCGACATGAAGTTTGAAGAAGAAAAAAGCAATAAAATTGAAAAAAGCAGCCCAGACAACAGCGTATTGGGGTGATAGTACTCTTGTTGCCACTACGGTTGCGATAGAATTTGCAGCATCATGAAAACCGTTTAAAAAATCGAAGAAAAGAGCAAGAGCAATGAGCAATACTACTGTAGTAGTCATTATTTCACCTCCGTATATGATAGTATTAACATAACTAATTAATTATTCTTTACTGTAATCGAATAAATTGTTTTCCCTACATGGTCACAAATATCCACAGTGCTTTCAGCTGTTTCATATATCTCTTTCCACTTCATAATATGAATAGGGTCGGTATGATTATCGAAAAGATCACCAATAGCAGTATCACGCAGCTGGTCGCTGAGGTTTTCAAGTCTGTTTACATCACTGCAGTATATCTGCACGCGGGAGTAATTTTTGGCGTTATCAAGATTTTTAATAGCGTCACACAGTGAAAGTGCAGACTGTTCAATAAGAACTGAAAATTGCTTTAAAATTGCATCCGGCTTGTTCAGCTTGTATAGTCTCATTCTTTTTGTTATAGCATTGATAGAATCGACAACATTATCAATTGCATTGGAAAGCTCGTAAATATCCTCTCTGTCAAATGGTGTTATGAAAGTTTTATTCAGCATAACGGATACTTCTCTGCTGATAATATCACCTTCATGCTCGATTCTATGCATTGTAGCGATTGTATCCTCGTTGAAATTTCCTGTCGTAACGAGTTCGTTAAAAAATTTAGCCGCAGCAAGCATGTTGTCTCCCTGCTGATTGAAAAGTTTAAAAAATTTCATCTCTTTGTGAATAAGCATTTAATTACTCCTTTTCTGAGGTATTATATAATTGGATATAAAAGTTATGATACCTTAACAGCTTTAGTTTTTATAAAAAATTTATTTATCAGATATATTGCAAAAATTATAAATAATACAAGAAAGAATATCGAAAGGTCTTTGTAGTATCTTTTAAGCAGCTCCTGCTGTGTATATAGAAAATATCCAAGAGCAGCCAGAATTCCGTTCCAGATTGCTGATCCTACAGCTGTATAAAAAATAAAATCACGAAGATTCATCTGTGCAACACCGGCGGGAATTGATATCAGGTGTCTTACGCCGGGAACAAGTCTTCCGATGAAGGTTGAACTCTTTCCGTATTTAATGAAGAATGATTCCGATTTTTCCATGTGTTCTTTGTTTATAAACATCATATGTGCAAGTTTAGTATCAACAAGAGAATATATAATTTTACGGCCGAGATATTTCGCGAGGAAGTAGTTTATCAATGCACCGAATATGCATCCGAGGGTTGAAAACAATACCACTAAAAAAATATTCATCTCTCCCTGAGCAGCTTTCCAGGCAGCAGGCGGGACAACAAGTTCAGATGGGACTGGAAGAAAAGTGCTTTCAAGAGTCATGAGAAAAAGAATTGTAGGGTAGGTTATATTCTCCATATAAAGAGTAATTAAACCGGAAATAAAATTACCAAGCATTAGTTATCCTCCATTTTTGACACTCTCCTCCGGCAGGATGTAATTGCAAGAAAATTTATATTTTTTTTATACCTGAACTGTGACTGTTATAATTCGGCGAAGAGCAAATTTACTATCAGTATATGAGCAGTAATTATTCCTAAATATAATTTTTAGTGCAAAAAACAAATATTATGATCCCCGCCGCCTTCGGCGGCGGGGATCATGGAGCTTTTTTACTTTAGAAAAGTTAAGTAATAAATATTGATTATTTGATATTATTAATAAGAAAAGGCTGCCGTTTCCGGCAGCCTTTTGTAAAAATCTGATCAGTTAAACTGAAAAGGTTTTATAGTGAAGCCCAAACTATAACTCCTGCGAATACAACAGAAACCATAGTCATAAGTTTTATAAGAATGTTAAGAGCAGGACCAGCTGTATCTTTGAAAGGGTCACCAACAGTGTCTCCTGTTACAGCAGCTTTGTGTGCATCATTTTTCTTGCCGCCGAAGTTTCCTTTTTCAATGTGTTTTTTAGCATTATCCCATGCTCCACCAGCGTTGTTAAGCATAACCGCAAGAGCAAAACCTGTTGTTAAACCACCAACAAGAAGACCCATAACTCCGGCAACACCAATTGTTACACCTGTTAGGATAGGAACAATGATTGCCATAAGTGAAGGAAGAATCATCTCTTTCTGTGCGCCAGCTGTAGATATAGATACACATGAAGCATAGTCAGGTTTTCCTGTTCCTTCCATGATTCCCGGAATTTCTCTGAACTGACGTCTTACTTCATCAACCATAGCACCTGCAGCTCGTCCAACAGCTTTCATTGACATAGCGCAGAATACGAATGCCATCATACCACCGAGGAAGAGACCGCAAATGATTTTAGGATTCATAAGTGTAAGGTCATAAGCTGCAGTAAAGTCGGCAATTTTAGCTGCTGAAAGCTGAACAGCTGTGATTCCTTTTAACTGAAGAGCAGCAATTTTATCTGCATCAAGAACGTCTTTTGAGAACATGTAGTTCCCGACCTGAATCATTTTATCAGGAGCATCAACTGCAAATCTTCCAAGCCAGATACGAAGCTCTTCGATGTATGCAGATAAAAGCGCCATTGCTGTAAGTGCAGCAGAACCGATTGCAAAACCTTTTCCTGTTGCAGCAGTTGTGTTTCCAAGCATATCAAGTGCGTCTGTTCTTTCACGAACGATAGGATCAAGTTTAGCCATCTCAGCGTTTCCACCCGCGTTATCCGCGATAGGACCGTAAGCGTCAGTAGCAAGTGTGATTCCAAGAGTAGAAAGCATACCTACTGCAGCAAAACCGATACCATAAAGACCTTGTGCCATATCTGTAAATCCGCCCGCAAAACCGAATGAGCAGAGAATTCCAACAATGATTGTAATAACCGGGATACCTACTGAGTACATACCAACAGCAAGTCCTTCGATTATAACAGTTGCATGACCCATAGGAGCCTGTGCAGCTATACCTTTTGTAGGTGAGTATTCGTCAGATGTATAGTACTCTGTTGCCTGTCCGATGATAAGACCTGCAAGAAGACCAGCTATAACAGAACCGAATATACCCCATGTTATAAAGTTAATATTAGCCATATATGCAAGAGCAGCAAGAATAAGAGCTGAACTTACCCATACACCAACGTTAAGAGAGAAAAGAAGGTTTTTCATTGTTGCTTTTTCTTTTGTACGAACAAGGAATATACCTATTATTGAGAATATGATACCCATACCTGCAATAACCATAGGAGCAAGAATCGCTCTTAATCCGCCGAATGTAGCAGAGTTCCACTCAACCCATGGAAGAGCAGCTCCAAGACATGCAGTTGCAAGGATAGATCCGCAGTATGACTCGTAAAGGTCAGCTCCCATACCGGCAACGTCACCTACGTTGTCACCAACGTTATCTGCAATTGTAGCAGGGTTTCTTGGATCATCTTCAGGAATACCAGCTTCAACTTTACCAACAAGGTCAGCTCCAACGTCAGCTGCTTTTGTAAATATACCGCCACCAACACGAGCAAAAAGAGCCTGAGTAGAAGCACCCATTCCGAATGTGATCATGGTTGTTGTTATTTCCACATATTTGTGGTGTGTGTCAATTCCGGCAGGAACAATAGTAAGACCGATGAATTTTAATCCGCTGGCCATATGATCTGCTGTATAGATAACTTTATCAAGAAGGATATACCATAATGATATATCAAGAAGACCAAAACCAACAACTACAAGACCCATAACCGCACCTGAACGGAATGCAACCTGTAGTCCTCTGTTAAGAGACTCGGATGCTCCCTGTGCTGTTCTGTTTGATGCGTTAGTTGCAGTTTTCATTCCAAGGTATCCGCAGAGACCTGAGAAAAATCCACCTGTAAGGAAAGCGATCGGAACAAAAGGATTCTGGATTCCGAAAAATGCCAGCGCTACAAAGATAGCAGCAAGTATCGCAAAAACTATACCAACAACTTTGTACTGACGGTAGAGGTAAGCATATGCCCCTTCTTTAACGTGACCTGCGATTTCGACCATTAGATCATTACCCGGATTTGCTTTCATCATCATTTTGTAGAATACATAAGCAAATACCAGAGCGGTGAATGATGCTACTGGTGCGATGTAGAATAACATCTCATTCATTATTCATAACTCCTTAGATTTTTTGAATAAAGAGCAATCTCTTTATTTCTTTTAATAATTGATCGTCCATTACTCATCATTTCAGATTTTCTTTAACAGTTAACCGGAATTATCTCCCGCGTAACTGGTTCTGCTGAAACTGAAAATCTTGAAATTGAGATAACAGCTTAAAGCTGTTCTGATTATAAATAATTATAAATCGTAACCAGAACAATGTTTTTTGGCAGGTATAAGTGACTTTAAATCATAAGTGTCAATTTCTATCCTGCTCTATTCCAAAATAAAAAATGTAACTTTTTTTAATTACTAAAGGTTAATTTAAGGTTGTGCTGTCAATAAAAAAATCGGGCATAAAAATAGAAGGATGCAAATAATTGATCGATTTATTTGCTCTGTGTTTGAAGTGATGAAAAGTAAAACTCTTCCCCATTATGTATAAATAACTATTTCGTGTATCACTGTTTAAAATGCAATAATTTTTTGAAATAGGATAAAATTATAATTAATATTATTCATAGTGAATTGATTTCATGTAATTATTTATAAACAGAATGTAGAAGTGATTTCCTCCGTTCCAAAAAACGCGGCGGATATAAGTGACACAGGTTTAGGAGTAAATACGATTTCAGTTGTGAAATATAATAATGAATTAGGCGGTTAATATGGAAGCTAGAGGCAACGGTTACGATATAATACTCCAGGCTTTTCACTGGAATCTTGTTAAGACAAGCGGAGAGGGCACAATAGACGGTTCTGATAAATCATGGTTTCATATACTCCACGATATGGCCGATCAGATTGCTGAAGCAGGATTTACAGTCGTATATCTCCCCCCTCTCTGGCGTGATGATTCGTTCTGGGAAAACAACGGAAGACGGGGAGGCGGAGAGGGTTACTTCTGGCACGATTTTGATCTCGATTCCCGTTATGGAACTAAAAACGAACTTAAAGAGCTTGTATCAGTCTTTCATTCGAAGAATATAAAAGTAATAGCCGACCTTGTGACCAATCATCGCGACGGGAACAGAATGGAAAAAGATGTCTGGAGTTATCCCGGGCCACACTGGGCAAGGGGCGGAGAGGATGAGGGTGGAGCTTTTATGGACGGCAGATTCGACCTCAATCTTTCACATCCCGAGGTGCACAAGCGGATAAGAGATGCAATGGATGAGCTCATGGATGATTACGGTATAGACGGCTGGAGATGGGATTATGTATGGGGCTACGAAGTTCATGCTGTTGTAAGCTGGATCAGGAGCACAGACCGGGTGGAGTACATCTCTATCGGTGAGTACTGGCAGGATTCTCCGAATATGACCAATGATCCCATGGTAGAGAGATACGGCGGAGATGAATCCGCAAGGATACTCGGATGGGCAAAGGAGAGCGAGGGTTGCGCTTTTGATATAATTCTGAAAAGAGAGATTCAGACCGCTGATCCGAAAAGACTCCGTTACGGATTGAATACAGGAAAGAGTGCCGATGAGAGACGGTCTGTTGTAACTTTTGTTGATAATCATGATATGGGGGCTTCACCATTTTCAACTGCAAACGGCTGGGGGCAGCAGTGCTGGCCCTGTGCTCCATTTTATAAATCGAAAGCCTATGCGTTTATAATGACAATGCCGGGAACTCCATGCGTGTATTGGCCCGACTTTTTTGACTGGGGGCTTGGAAAGGAGATTGCAGCCCTTGCAGCATTGAGGAAAAAATGCGGAATCTCATCATCATCTGAATGGATTGATCTATGTGATCATTTTTCAGGTTTTGCAGGAATTGTTCTCAATGATAAAGGTGAAGAAGTACTGGCTTTATCCATCGGATCAAACTATTCCGGCCCGGGTACCGGATGGGAAAAAGGATTTGAAAAAGAGGGGGAGTATACCGTCTGGGTGAAAGTCTGATATTTAATATTTACATGAAATAATTCATAGTATTCGAATTACAGAATTGATTACCGTATCCAGCAGCATCCTGACGTAGAGACATTTCTGCCGTAGAGACGCAGCATGCTACGTCTCTACGGTTATGCTATTTTTTATTCAGTTCTTTCTGATATGCCTTCCATCCCGGGCACCATTTTGTATGCCATCTCCAGATTTTTGCCATGATGCTGTCCGGATTTTTTTCCGCTTTTAATCTCATCGAACAGGTTTCACATTTTGCTCCCATAATACATTTCCCCCATGTAGTATTTTTAATCACTTCAGTGACTATTATGCTGAAATCAATTTCAGAATTTATTCAGTAATAACTATTGAATTTTTTTGAGATAAAATCTCTATTACTCCAGCCGCCGAAAGAATCGATGATATATAATCTTCAACTTTTACATTGAAAATTATATATCCGTGTCGCTGCAATCTTCATTGTCATTTTCCATCAGCTTTTTGAAGAGCGAGTTCAACTCTCCCCGCAGTCTGATAAAATCGTCAATACTTATCCCGGAGCTGCAGAGCAGTTCCTGTGGAACGGAGAAAGCTTTATTCTTTAATTCTAAACCTGACTCAGTAAGCTTGATTACCACACTTCGTTCATCGGAACTTGTTCTTTTCCTTGTTATCAATCCCGATGACTCCAGTCTTTTGAGAAGCGGGGTCAGTGTCCCTGTGTCGAGATAGAGTTTTGAACTGAGCTGTTTAACAGGAATTTCATCCCCTTCCCATAGTACAAGCATAACAAGGTATTGCGGATATGTCAGTCCCAGGTTGTCCAGCAGCGGCCTGTATTTTTTTGTCACGGCCCGGGAACATGCATACAGCATAAAACATAACTGATTATCCAGTTTAAGCAGTTCACTCTTATCTTTCATAAATATCCTGTTTTAAATCTAAAGAAGTCTTTTAATATCTTCTCTTATTTTTTCCGGCTTAACTATCGGAGCATATCTTTTAACAACATTACCCGACCTGTCTATCAGAAATTTTGTAAAATTCCACTTAACTTTTTTCGATCGGAATACTCCCCGGGCCTCGTCTTTCAGATATGTAAATATCGGATCAGCAAGTGGGCCATTTACGTCTATTTTTGAAAAAACCGGAAATGTTACTCCAAAGTTTAATTTACAGAATGAAGCAATCTCTTCATCTGTTCCCGGGTCCTGTTTTAGAAACTGATTGCACGGAAATGCAAGGATCTCAAGACCGGCAGAATTGAGTTCACTGTAAAGATTCTGCAGTTCATCAAATTGCGGTGTAAATCCGCATTTACTAGCAGTGTTTACAATAAGCATAACCTGTCCTTCATACTGTTTCAAAGTAATTTTTTTTCCGCCCGGTGCAGCTGCTTCAAGATCGTATAATTTCATATTTATCCTCTAATTTGTATTTTATCAAACTATATTGTGTACAATATAGTTTGATAAAATATTGTCAAGTAAAAATCTCAGAGTGACAAGAAATCCTGTATAATAAAAAAACTTGACCGGTGAATAGTGATGCAATAGCTATAAATCCGGAATTATATGAAAAAAGAAATTATACATTTTGCACATGCAAACGGATTCCCCGGAGGGAGCTATAACAGGCTGCTCTCCAGTTTTACTGAAGATTTTGACGTGATTGTCGTAGACCGCCTTGGACATAACGAAAAATTTCCGGTTAATAATAACTGGTCCAATCTTGCAGATGAGCTTATTCATAATATCGAGGAGAAAGCTGATGCACCTGTGATTGGTGTAGGACACTCTCTGGGAAGTCTTGTAACTTTTATGGCTGCCCACAAACGGCCTGATCTTTTTAAGTGCATAATAATGCTCGATCCTCCCTTTTTCTGGGGTTATGCCGGAAGATTTTTTTATCTGCTGAAAGTAACCGGCCTCGCTGACAGATTTACCCCGGCTAATAAATCAAGCAGGCGCAGAAGTTTCTGGAGAGACATGGATGATGTGAAAAGTTATTTTTACAGCAGGGAGCTCTTCCGGACATTTGATCAGCAGTCACTTGAATATTATATAAAGCATGGAGTAAAGGAGTGCGAAGGGGGATTTTCTCTGCGTTATGATGTGCGTAAAGAAGTTGAAATATTTCAGACTATGCCGGATAATATAAGCTCCTACAAAAAAATAAATGAAACTCCGGGATCAATTATCTATGGGGAGTCGAGCCATGCTGTACATAAAAGGTCACTTAATAAATTTATAGAGAGGCATGATTTTAACCTCTGTTCATCCCCCGGCGGACACCTGTTCCCCTTCGAAAAACCTGATGAAGCAGCAGAAATAATAATACAAGAAATAAATCTCCATCTGAATAGAAATCATACCGGTAAATTACAATTCTAAACTATACAGGCTGTTTTTTTGATAAATTAAATAAAGCGAGTGTAACTGCTCAAAAACCGGTGGTGAAACTGCTCAACGCCGAGTCCGAGAAGCGGCGTAGATAAAATAACCCCGGTTTTTGAGCAGTTACAGCGTGTGTGCAATTTTTTAAAAAAAAGTGCTTGAAATTGCCTGTTTACAGAGTATTGTGAATGGCTTGTGTTTGTTAAAACATTTGGAGATTCAAATGATAAATCCGGGAAGAAATCAGCTTGCTCTTATTCTAAACTGCGAAAAATCTGATGCCGTAATAAACGAAGTCCAGACTATTTTTTTCCACAGTTATAGGCTGGAATCTTTTGAAAAAATTGAAAATACTTTTAATCATATCTGTTCGCTTTTCAACGGGACACTCAAAGGATACAGAGCATGTAATACAGAGTATCATGATCTGAAACATACTCTGGATACTTTTCTCGCAACTGCCAGGCTTATCGACGGTAAAAATATCTCATCAGATTTATATGGTGAATCAAAGGCAGTAAATCTGCTTCTCGCAGCGCTGCTCCACGACACAGGTTATATTCAGGAGGAGACTGATACCATTGGAACAGGTGCTAAATATACTGCAATTCATGTAAAACGGAGTATCGAATTTACTGAAAAAAATGCAGAACTGCTGCAGCTCTCATCAACTGAGATTGAAGAAATTTGTTCATTTATTGCATATACCGGGCTTAAATCTGATTATCTGCCAGCTCTTAAAGATGAGGATCGGGCAGGAGGAGATATTCTTGGTACGGCGGATCTTATAGCACAGATGTCAGATCGGGCTTATCTGGAAAAGCTTCTTTTTCTTTATTATGAGTTTAGTGAAGCCGGTCTGGAGGGGTTTGATAGTACATTTGATATTTTAAGAAAAACTCTGGCGTTTTATGAATCAATTATGGATCGTCTGGAGAATACACTTTCAAAAAGCTATAATTTTGCAGAAGATCATTTCAAAGAAAGATTCGGCATTAATGAAAATCTCTACATGACGGCAATAGAGAAGCAGATTGATTATCTGAGGACAATTATTAATGATGAAAGTACTAATTTCAGAAATAAACTAAAAAGACTGAATGTTGAACAGATTGATGAACGCTACAAAATTCACCACCATTGAATAATCGAATTAAAAAAATCTCTTGCCAGATTATTTGAAACTTTCCTATTCTTCATCATGTATATTTTACGATGAAGGATAACCTTATGGAAAACAATAGTGTACAGTGCAGAAAAGAGTACTCTGTCGAACTCTCTGAAAAAGTTGTAAAACTGATGAAACTTTTTCTCGGAAAAAGTCTTGGCGCTTTTCCGGTTCAGTGCGTTACAAAATGGATGGAGGGCACACTTCTGGAAGTTGAAAGAGGTGTTATTGCAATGTCGATTAAAGTTCGGCCTGAAATGACTAATCCGGCTGGTTATCTGCACGGGGGAACTCAGGGAGCAATGCTTGATGATGCCATGGGGACTGCATGTGCTACACTCGGTTACGAAACAGCTTTTCTCTCCACTAATCTCAATATTGATTATCTTGGTACTGCAAAAGCCGGTGATGTTGTTACGGTAAGAGCATATGTGTACCGCGAAGGTAACTCCCTCATGCATGCAGTTGGTGAAATTAAAAAAGATGGTGTTGTAATAGCAAAGGGACAGTCAAATGTCTTCATCTCAAATCAGCCGGCAGATTATGTTAATTTTATAAAAAGTTTCAGTGTTAATTCCTGAATATAATTTTTAGTATAAAAAACAAAAATTGGATATCCCCGCCGTCTTCTGCGGCGGGGATAATAGAGTTTTTTACTTTAGAGAAGTTAATAAATAAATACTGAAAAGTTTTAATCTTTGAATATAGCTTTGATTTTTTTTGAAAGCTGAATTATTGAATAAGGTTTTTCGATAAAATCAGAAGCTCCGGCGTTTTTAACACTTTCAATAAGTTCGTTTGAATACAATCCGGAAGTCATCAAAACCGGAAGCGCAGGATTGATCAGCTTAAGCTCCAGCAGAGTTTCGTAGCCCGATTTTTCAGGCATTATCATATCGAGAAGAACAGCATTGATTTCAGCTTTATGATCCAGATAATATGAAATTCCAATCAGCCCGTTTTCTGCAGTTACGACATTATATCCGCACTCTTCAAGCATTGCTTTTGTATAGTTCCGGATTATTTCGTCATCATCAACCACTAAAATTTTTCCCTCTCCGGAACAGACTTCCCTGATAACAACAGGTTCAGATATGTATTTATCAGATTTTGCAACCGGGATATATATTGAAAAAATTGTTCCTATGCCGACTTCAGAATAAACATCGATGAAACCCCTGTGTGATTTAATGACTGAATAAACCACTGAAAGTCCGAGTCCGGTTCCTTTAACCGATGTTCTGGTTTTGGTAGTGAAAAACGGATCATAGATTTTTGAAATTGTGTTGCTGTCCATGCCTATTCCGTTATCTTTTACGTAAATTCTCCAGTATTCCCCCTCTTCTGATTCAGGATGAGAATCCAGAAAAAATCTGTCAGCGAAAATTTTTGTAAGTCCAATTTCCAGTTGACCGCCCCGGGGTTCATTATCTTTTCGCATGATTGTCATCGAGTGGGATGAGTTTATACAAAGATTTAGAAGTGACTGCTGAATCTGAGGTTCGTTAATCATTGCAATAGCCGGAGTTATATACTCGTTTATTGCAAATGAAATTGATCTGTCAAATGACTTTATACATATGTTTGAAACATAACGTATTATTTCATTCAAGTCCAACTGATGAAGTTCGAAATCTATCTCTTTACGTGAAAGGCTCAGCAGCTGAGATACAATGCCGGCACCGCTTTCGCAGCTGTTTTCGACCAGAGCGAGATCTTTATCTAGTTCAACCGGTTTATCGATTTTACCTTTTGCTATACGGTATCTTATAAGTGAAATTGTTCCGATAATTCCGCCGAGAATATTGTTGAAATCATGAGCGATACCGCTGGCAAGAAGACCTATACTCTCAAGTTTCTGGCTCTGTCTTATCTGTTCATCTTTTTTTTCAAGTTCAGAAATATCATCAATCCGGAGAACTATTGTTTTTTTCAGTTCAGATTTAAGAAGAAAAATAAAAATGTTAAAAAATTTCCCTTCATATCCTGGAATGCTTACGCGGTATAGAGAGAGAGGTTTTTCTGATTTAATAACTTTTTCAATTGTCGTTAAATATTCAGATAGTTCAGGTTTAACATCTTTCAGATATTTATTTTTAGCTTCTTCAATACCTAATCCTGTGAGTTTTTCAGCCATTCTATTCCATTCGATAATTCTCCCTTCAAGGTCGAGCTGGATAATAATTGAAGGCATGAATTCAATTATTCCCTTGATAGAAGAAATATTTTCTTTAATCTGGAGCCTGAGATTATTAAAATCTTTCGATAGTCGTCCCAGTTCATCATCCCGTTTAAGGATAAATCCTCTGTTAAATTGACCGTTTGCAATACATGTTCCGAAATCAGTTAATTGAGTGATCGGTATGATAAATCTGCGGTTTATGTAATAATACAGTATTGAACTCAGAAGAAGAATGATAATTGATACTAAAATCATTATGTTTCTAAAATAACTGGAACTTATTTTTACTTCATCAGCATTTACGACAGCTATAATTTTCCATTGGGGGAAAGGTGAGTTGTAGAATTTACCGAATTTATTTATACCCTCAAAATTATATTTAAGCAGTTTTCCGGTTTTTTTATCGAAATCAAGAAACTCTTTTATTCCGAGTTCTCTTATATTTTTTAAATTCAGGTCCGGCTTTTTCGGATGGGCTATTATTCTTCCATCGCTTTCAATAAGAACAAGATAACCTGTTTTTCCTATATGTATAGTATCAATAATGTTTGTTAATCGTTCTAATGAAATGTCAATACCCGCGACATGGGAGAGATCGCCATTTTTATCATAAAAAGATTTTACTACAGCAGTAACAAAATCACCAGTTACAGATAAGTAGGATTTGGCAATGGATGCTTTTCCCAGATGTGATACACCTTCTGAATACCATGGCCGGATTCTTGGATCATAACCTGATATTAAATTATATTCACCGCTTGAAACGAAACCTCCGGATTCAGTTCCGATATATAGTTCAATATAATCGGGATGAGTTTTTTCAATATATTTTAACTGGTTAAAGATGGTCTGCTCTATGGGACTTCGTTTAATTTTTTTAAGATTATTAACACCGGTTTTGTTCATGTAAGTGTTAATATTTATGCTGTTGATATATTTCATATCCGGTATAGCGCACATCAATTCTATGTTCATTTTAATGTTGTCGATGAAAATACCTATTGTATCGTTTATCTGTGATAGTTCAGCATCCATCTTTGTCACATAATCCTGCTCTGCACGTGAAGTTAAAAATGTACTCACAATGAAAGACGTGAATAACAGGGGAATAATAACTATCAGCAGTGATGCTAAAAGAATTTTGTTTCTTATATTTTTAACATTAAACAGTGAAATAATTCCACCTCGATTGTATCATAATTTCTATATTAATAATATAAAATAATTAATGATGGAAGTCAATATATGACTTGGGATATAATTTTTTTAATCATTGCTGATGAACAAATAATAATTAATAATTCATATACAGCTTTTTATAAGAGTTTTAATGCATCTGGCTTTGTAAAAATAGTGCAATTGCTGATAAGCAGGTGCCATTCTCTCACAGCCACGCATTTGGCACACTGGAGAGCAATTTCACCACAAGTTTATGAGTAGAGTGATTATACTGATTAATTAAAGGTTTCAATTAATCAGTATATATTTAATTCTGACTCATATTTACGTTACCGCTGTTTTTCATGAAACATTTCTGTTCAATGACTATTCTAAAAATTAAGTTCTGATTTAATGGATGTGAATTATATGGAGAATGTAAATTATGATAAAATATATGATATTGAGAAAAAGGTTGCGGAACTAAAATTTCTCGAAAGGGATTTAATTAAAGAGAGAGAGATTGTGCGTTTAAGATCTCTTGATAAAGCCGAAAAATCGGAAGTTGTTGAGAGTGCTATAAAAAATTTTTTTTCATCATCAATTAAAGCTGAGAGGAAAGAATTAAAAATAAATTCTTTTCCGTCAAAATTCAGCGGAAGAGATGATGATGAATATATTTCTGAGGTGAGAGTTGAGATAAGATTTAAACCGGTTGATTATAATTCAGATTACAATGAACTTGCATTGCTTGTTTATCTTAATAATGGATTTCAAATTGATGAAGTTATGGAAATCGAGAATCGGTTAATGGATAAACTGATTGAAATCAGAAAAAATGTTGAAGAATTAAAAGAATCAAAAAAGTCATTAAAATATAATATTTGAAGGTAAACATGTCATATTTAAATTTAGTCGCAACTTCAGCTTTCGGTCTGGAGTCAATTGTTGTACATGAGTTAAAAAAAATTGGTGTAGAAAAAACTGAAGTTGAAAATGGGCGTATAAGTTTTCAGGGGGATTACTCCACTGTTGTAAAATCAAACTTGTGGCTTCGTTGCGCAGATAGGGTTCTTATTAAACTCGGGACATTTAAAGCTTATGATTTTGAACAGCTTTTCCAGGGGGCTCTTGCCATTGAGTGGGAAAATTTTATTCCGGTTAATGGTAAAATGCATGTAATCGGGAAGGCTGTTAATTCCAAACTTCATAGCGTTCCCGATTGTCAGGCTATCGTAAAAAAAGCAATTGTTGAGTCTATGAAGAGAAAACATAAACAGGAGTGGTTTGACGAATCGGGTCCGACTTACAGGATAGAAATATCTATGTTGAAGGATGTGGCTACTCTCACACTAGATACATCAGGTGACGGATTGCATAAACGGGGCTACAGAGAAGCACAGGGTGAAGCGCCTCTAAAGGAGACACTGGCGGCTGGTCTGGTGGATCTCAGCAGATGGAAACCGGACAGAGTTTTTGCCGATCCTATGTGCGGTTCCGGAACAATTGCTATCGAAGCTGCGATGAAGGGGAAGAATATAGCTCCGGGACTGATTCGAAGTTTCTCATCCGAGGAGTGGCCTGAAATTTCCGCCTCCCTCTGGAAGACTCACCGTGAAGAGGCGGAAGATCTCATCAGTAAAAATCCTATGGAAATTTTTGCATCAGATATTGATAAAAGAGTATTCGATGCAGCTGTAAATAATGCGAAAAAAGCCAGAGTAGGGGATAGTATAGTATTTCAGAAAAAACCTCTCAGTGAATTCAGCAGCAGTAAAAAATACGGATGCCTTGTATGTAATCCTCCATACGGCGAGCGGATGCAGAGCGAAAGAGAAGTCCATGAATTATACAGCGAGATGGGGAGAGTGTTTTCAAAACTTGATTCATGGTCATTGTTCATTATGACTTCTAATGAAAATTTCGAAAAATCATTTGGAAGACGATCGGATAAAAACAGAAAACTATATAACGGCAAGATAAAAACTCATCTATATCAGTATCTTGGAGAGCTCCCTCCCCGAAAATAGTTTCAGCCGCGGGAGGGTTATTGCTGTAATTGTGCATTGTATCATGCAGTTAAACATCTGTCAGGTCAGTGGATTTAAGCCATTGTCCTGACAGAGCCAATTTGAGTAATTGATAATAAACGGTGGTATTCTATCACCTCCGTGTTTTTGGCGCGTCGGTGTTCAATATAATATCAATTTATCAATTTGATCAGTAAATTTTTTCAGTATTTATTCCTTAACGTTTCTTAAGTAAAAAAAACTCTAGTATCCCCGCCGCCGAAGGCGGCGGGGATACATATTTTTTTCTTTTACTCAAAAATTATATGTATGAATAATTACTGAAACTTTTATAATTGTTTTATCTGGATTTCTTAAAGTAATTCTCAACTGCTTTGAAGTAGAGTTTGTGTCCTTCGCTGTCTACATGGAGTTCATCAAGACAGATTCTGTTGACATCAACTTCCGGTTTAACTGGCTCAATTAGAGTTATGTTTTCAAACTCTCTTGCAGCTTCATCATAGATGCCGTTATACAAATCGATATTCTGTTTTACAAAGGGGCTCTTGGTCAGGAACAGATCTGTTGGTCTTAAAATTTTTATAATTACAAACTTAACATTGAGTTTTCTGCATCTTTCAGCAAAATTATAGATGTTGCTCCTGAACTGTTCCGGAGATACATCTGTAAATTCGGGATTTCTCCCTCTTTTTTCTTTTATTGCTTTAACATAATCAGCTCTTATTTTTGCAGGCAGATATTTATTTATAAATTTCTGCTCGAATCCGTTCTTTTTAAAAAGTCTTGGCGCACATTCGGCAAGTCCCTGCTGAAGTATTATTCTGTCAGGTGTATAAAGTTCCAGCAGATCAAATCCTCCGCCCCCCTCCTGGACCAGACGCATTGATGTGGAACCTCGTGCAGGTCTGTCTATCACATCAAAATCTCTGAACCTGTTTTTAAAAAGATAAATCCATGTCTCTTCATATTTTACACTCTGCCTCGGCATTGAAACAGAATCAGTTATAATCATAATACGTTCTTTTTTGCTCATTAAAATCTAATCTCCCGCAATCTCTTCAACAAGTGCCGAAAACAGAGTTATTACATCTGCACCGGTTTTTCTCAGTTTCTGGCTTAGCTGTGTTGCAATTGCACGTGTTATATTAAGGCCTATATGAGGGTATTCATCTCCGAATTTAATGAAATTATCTCTATTTAATACAAGGCATTCACAGTCAGTTTTTGCCTCTACTGTCGCAGATCTTTTATCGTTATCAATGAGTGCAAGTTCTCCTACGTAAACACCGCCCATTGAAGCATTGAGAGTTGTGACTACATACTTTTCATTCTGCATTGTTCTTTTTATTATATCAATTTCACCCTCTAGTAATATAAAAAGTTCATCACCCTGTTCGCCTTCTTTAATGATCGCGGTACCTTTTTTAAAATTCCGTACATCGCATAACTTGACAATTTTTTTAATTATATCTTTATCGCCAACGTATTTTTTAAAAAATGATATTTCAAGTAATTTGTTTTCAATATTTGCTGTATTTTTTGTAGCCATAATCAGCAACCTCTTCCTTCGATAATTATAGCTTTGCTGTGTTTGCCGATTATGTAATCCTGCGAAGGATTTATTACAGGTTTGTTTGCAGTCATGGTTTTTACACTTTTAAGACTGTCTACAAGCATTGAAATGTCCGGAGTCTTTTGCGCCTGTTCAATAGCTTCCATTTTTCTTGCATGGAAGTTTCCTGTATTTTCAAGAATCCCGATCAGTATCGTATTATCTTTTTTCATATAGAATGAGGCAAGTTCGGAATATTTTTTTCCTATGAGTTCTCTTGGAGGTACAACTGTATTTAAACCAACCGGTGTATTTACATCGAGTAATTCGCTTATCACGTGAGATATACCGCTTCCCGTTGATGCGTTCGCTATTAAAGATCTGCTGTAATCTGATGTTAATATTATTTCATCACAATTGGCAGAAGTCAGGTATCGTTCAAACTTTGTATCGAGAATCTCTGCAGCAGCATAGATTGTTTTAGAAATTGATTTAACAGTGATTATTGTCATAACTGTTCTAGAATCAACCTCCTGCACTGATCCGAGTACAAGCCTGTCAGCCAGGACCAGAACTTTTTTTGCATGTTTGAGGTTTGCTTTGCTTAAAACTCCTTCATCCACATAATCTCCGTAGATGTAGCTGATACCTGAAAGCGCTGGTTCCGACCTCAGAAGTTCTATCTCTTCAGGAGGAGCAGTGTTAATAATAACTATCTCCTGTGGGATAAATTCGTTGTTTTTTCTTATTATATCTTTAAGGACTTTCCCCATATCTCTTTTCCATCCGCAGATGATGAAATGATTCTTCATGTGTACCGCTTTCAAACCTTTCTCCTCCTTAAGCTGCTTCTCTACAAGTATTGATGCGATATTACCTGTTACAACACCGACCAGTGACACTCCGAAAAACATAAGAAGTACCCCCGAAATTCTCCCTGCGATACTTACCGGATAGAAATCTCCATATCCAACAGTAGTGGAGGTTACAAACGCCCACCAGATAGAATCATTGAAGTTTCGTATGTTGCTTGAGTTATCACTATCTTCTACTTTTACTCCATTAACTTCCGTATATAAAACATGTTCTTTTTCAACGAAATAAGTAAACGTGGAGAATGATAGGAGAATAACGGTACCTATTATCAGTAGTTTTACCAGCATACTCGAAGATAGTCTATAGTAATAGTATCTTATTGTTTTATTTGTTAATGTTTTTTTGAATATCCGCAGGATTTTCATATGTCTAACCGGCCTCTGAATATAACACTTATATTACTATTTTCGTTCATTCTTGAATTAATGATTATCATTATTTAGTCTTATTTAAATAATACAGCGATTATTTTTGAGCAATTACTAATTCCTTATAGTTTCCATTCTTTAACTTCTTTAACGTAAATAAAGCTCTATTATCCCCGCCGCCGCAGGCGGCGAGGATTGTGACTACTCAAAAACCGGTGGAATTTCATCTCCGCTGCGCCACAGGCGCGGCGGAGAACAATTTTACCACCAATTTATGAGTAGACACTTTATTTACTTCAAAATATCTGAAATTTTCTTCATTAAATCCTGGAGTTGGAATGGTTTCTGGAGAAAACCTGAAACACCTGAGTCTGCGAATTTTTCTGATAAGTCATTTTCACTATACCCGCTCATCAGTATAATCCGGCTCTCCGGGCTTATTTTATTTATCTTTTTGAATGTTTCTACCCCATCCATATGCGGCATTGTTAGATCAAGGAGTATAATTTTTAAATATCCATTTTTATAATCATTAAAATCTGATATTTTTTTTACCGCATCCATACCGTCATATGAAGTAAGTACTTTAAAACCGCAGAGTTCCAGCATGGAAGCAGCAACAGCCCGGACACCTTCTTCGTCATCAACAACCAGTGCATAACCGCCTGTTAACTGATCTCCAGTCGAAGTGCTTTCATCAATGATATGCTGCTCATTCCTGTTTTTTGCAGGGAAATATACTGTAAAGGTGGATCCTTTTCCAGGAGAACTTTTTACAATTATTGTACCCTTGTGTCCGCGTACTATACCCAGTATTGCTGAAAGACCAAGACCGCGTCCTGTAAATTTCGTGGTAAAAAAAGGATCAAACAAATGTGAAAGTGTTTCGCTATTCATTCCGCATCCGGTGTCTTTCACCTTCAGCCATGAGTATTCTCCGTCGTTAAGATCATCGGCAGCAAGGACTGTTGAAAGTTCATCTTTAGTGAAATAACCGCTTCCTGTAGACAGAACAACTTCACCTTCGGAATCGTTAAGTGATTCCGAAGCATTAATTACAAGGTTCATTACTATCTGTCTTATCTGGGACGGATCTGCATCAATCCATGGAGTTTTATCTGATAAGTTGACTGTCAAATTTATTTTTTTTGAAATTGAAACTTCAAGAATATTCAGCATTTCATTTATTACGGCATTAATATTCACTTCCTGGAATTCCGAAATCCCTTTGCCGGAATATGCCAGAAGCTGCGAGCATAGATCTGCTGCTCTACGCGATGCCAAAAGAGCATTGTCAAGGTATTTCTGCTGATAATCGTTTTTATTAAATGCGTGAATTGTAAGATCAATATTCCCCATTATAGCTGACAGAAGATTATTGAAATCATGTGCGATACCTCCGGCAAGCACTCCAAGGCTTTCCAGTTTCTGGGTATGTCGCACAGCCATCTCAACATTTTTTAAAGATGTTATATCACGTGAAAATCCGACAATTCGTGAATATAGACCATGCTCATCTATTATCGGAACAAGAAGAGTCCAGAAAATTTTTTTCTCTGAATCAATCGGAACCTCCTCTTGGTAAGATATGGGCTTTTTATTTCTGATGCATTCTGTATAGTTTTTAATAACCGGTGCTGATAGTTCCGGGGGAAGAATTTCTTCAATGTTTTTTCCAGCTACATGTTCATTGCCGATGCCGGTATTTTTTTTATGAGCTGGATTGACATTCTCTATAAAAAAAGATCCGTTGTCCAGCCTTATCCAGAAAATTGAATCAGGTGTGTTGTCATAAATTCCTCTGTATCTTATAACAGCGTCAGTCAGTTCTTTTTCAGTTGAGGTCAGTTTTTCTATCTCGAGCTTTAGATCTGAGGTCCTTTTAATAACCTCTCTCCTTAGTAGAAAAATCCAGAAAAAAGCTGATAAAATAATCAATAGTAGTGATGATGCAATGGCAAAAATTTTAAAACCGTATTTTTTTAAAAATGATTCACCTGAGTCAATTGGAACTCCAAGCCATTTATCGCTGATTTTTTTTAATATGCCTGTTTTTTCAGCATATACGATACCTTTGTTAATGATTGAAGCGAGTAGGGGATTGTTGCCTGATACAGCTACACAATCACGTCCATTATACAAAGGGGGTGTAATTTTTTTTAGTAATTCTCTTTCGCCGCTTGAATAAAGAAAATATAAAACCGCCTGTTCATCACCAATCATCGCATCTGCTTTCCCATCAATGACGGCTTGTGCCGCCTCTTTAAAATCTGCTGTAAGAATTAATTCACCATTTATGTTATGCTGTTTGAGCCATTCTTCTGCGTAATCTTCACTCAGTATTGCAATTTTTTTATTCTGCAGATCGGAAGCACTATTGATATCGGGACGTTCAATCCTGATGAAAATAGTTCCGGGGATGATAAAATAGGGAATTGTCATTATAAAATTTTTCTTTCTTTCCGGACTTTCAAAAAGTCCTACAACTGCATCAGCTTTACCGTCAAGCACATACCGCTGCATCTCTTCATGTTTCATTGGAAGAAACTCAATATTGAATCCTGCCTCAGTGGCTATCCACCTGAGAAGCTCTATACTCATTCCGCTGTATGAACCGTTTTTCTGAATAAATTCAAATGGGGGATAATTTGTCTCTCCAACGAATGTTATCTCCGTTCTATGAGAAAGGTATTCTCTTTCAGCTCTGTTTAAAGTGAATTCCGAACTATTTGAGCATGAATCTAAAGAAGTGATTATTATAATTAAAAAAAATAATATAATAAAGGTAGATGTTTTTTTACTCAGCGATTTTGTTATTCTGATGAGCGATATTTTTATACTTTCAGTATTCATCCCGGCTCCATTTGGTATATCGGGGAAAATGTATCAATTATTTTAATATACTAAAAAATATATTTTTTAGTATAAATAAAATAATACAGTTTAATTATTTTTCAGTAGTTATTTCTAAATATAATATTTAGTGAAAAAAAAACAAGAATTACATATCCCCGCCGCCGAAGGCGGCGGGGATAATAGAGCTTTTTATATTTTATAAAAGTTAAGGAATAAATACTGATTATTTTTAATAATCTTCAATGACTACTGAGGATTTATCGTTAAACGGATTTGATCTCAGAGCGAGTGAAAATAGAAAGGGGTATTCTTTTTTTATATGAACAATATATAAAATCCACTCCTGTATAATTCCATGGTAAGCCCGTTTAATGTCAATACTGAGATGAGCTAAGTCTGCAGGCGGAGCTTCCATTAAATTTTTTCTAAGTGCTAATTCATCTGATAAATGGCAAACACCAAGAAGAGTATCGGTGAAAGTATCATGCTCGGAAAGATTTGAATTTTCCAGCAGATTCAGCAGGAACAATCGTTTGCTATCCAGAAACTGTTTTAAAAGCTCCATCTTCTCCCCGGTAATATCAATTACAACAGGATTGGTGTTGATCCATTTTTCAGCTTTTTCAAATTCTTTTGTATTCCAGTGTGCTGTGATTTCTAGCCTGCTGCTTAAATCGTCTTTATTTACAGTTAAATCAAATAAATGTTTAAGAAGTTCATTCCCGAGTTCATTATAGAAAATTCCAATTGCAACATAAACCCTTTTCATTAAACTGATCCGCTGCTGTCTCTTCAGCAGCCGGTCTATTACAAAAGTTACTATGAGCACCTGAATCGGAACGAAAGAGAGGTCCTGTAGAAAATAAAAATACGTATCTGATTCATGATGAAAAAAATAAATCTGCATTGAATATGATAATACAGATAAAAGTATAAGTATTATAGAAGTGAGGAGATACCATTTAAAGTCACTGCTGTTTTTCATTCTTATCTTACAACGAAATATTTTTTAAAATTTTCATGAAGCTTGCTGTAAAAGAGCTGGTGTTCGGCATCGCCGGTTCTTCCGAAATAATAAACAAGAAGCTGTGCAGCTTTGACGATGAAAACGTTAAGTTCTTTTCCTTTCATCCCTTTTACAATTTCAGAATTTCCGGATTTTATCATCTGCCGTCCAATGTTTATATGCCTAATGAAAGTGCTTATCTGGCTTTTTAAGCCCTCCGGATCATTGTGTAAAGCGTCATCGACCTTCATCATGTCCAGTGTTCCGCTTAAAAGATAAAACTTTTTAATACTTACTATTGATGATGTAATCAATGATTTATTATAAGCATTTGTTAGTTTTTCTTTTATGAGTTCGAATGCCTTGAGTTTCTGAGCATCCGTTTGAGGTAGTTCACCTGTTACGTTTCTATAAAGGTTGAAGGTAATATTCTGAACATCCATGCAGTCCTGGTCGGATGACAGAATTGCAGTCAGTTTTTTGAAGTTTTCGGGATTTCTTTCCAGAATTTTCATGTAAAGGTCAATCCCTTTAATTGCTTCAGTAAATACGGACATATTTTTTGATTTAAAATCATGCAGTGATATCTGTTTCATGGCTTCAATAATCATGGATGACTGTGCTGTTAATAGTAGAGCATCCATGTCGGGGGAAAAATCTGCTGAAGATCTTTTTTGTGCTGAACAATCCGGTTCAACAATCTCATTTTCAAGTGGTAATTCATCATTGAATTGATCTGAATTTGCCGGATTTTTTTTGTCATCCGGTTCAGAATCGAAGAGGAAAAAATCATCGCCGGACTCGGGAAGATCTTCATCCATGAGTGAGTCAAAATCAAATTTATCTGAACCGCTCATAATTTCCCTTTAACCCTCGATAATGTCATATACAAGATTAAAGGATATCAGGCAGGGGAATACAGACCTGAGAGACATACCTTTGGTTACTTCAACCAGGAAATCGTCTTTAACTTCGCTATAATCCCATGAAGCCCCGTTAACAACCATTGATCCGGCGTATTCGAGAGTGTCTGCATCGTATAGTTTTACTTCTTTAATTACAGTATTATTCATAAAGCACCATTTATATTTATTTGTCTTTATACTCGAATATAATTGCAGATATTTTTTAACAGACTCCACAATTATAGTGAGTATTTCACCATTTATAGTAAGACTATTTTATTAATCATTCTTTTTTTCAAGGTTTTTTTTATTATCAGCAAATTTAGAGTATTACTGTCAATAAAATGTAAATATGCAAATACTCAAAACTGGCAGTAAAAATGCTTTTCGCCGCTCTAAAGGCACAGTGAAGATAGAATACAGCTGATTTAGAACGATTACTTGTTTATCAAATAATGGTTTAATTGATATCCGTCATGACAGATTTGCAGTTGAAAAAGGATGACGCCGGTTTTGAGCAATTATGTTAATATGGTGATCGATAAATAATTGAAGCTTGACATTTTTGCTTTATCAGACTATTATAAAATAAAAATGGTAAATTATGTTTATTAAACCAAATGTTGATAAAATAAAAAATGCCGGCCAGATCGACAGATTGATTCTGCTTCTCAAGCACAGGAAATCTCAGACGAGAGAAGCTGCTCTGGTTGCTCTATCCGAAATCGGCGGCTCAGATAGTTCTGTAATTGAAAAAATGCGCTCTCTCCTTAGCGATAAAGATACAAAAGTCAGGCACCGTGCTGCTCTCATTTTTGCCAGAATGGGGGATGCCGGAATAATTGAAAATCTGAATGAAATAATAACTCATGGTACAGTTAATGAACAGGTTGAAGTTCTTCGTGTTCTCCCACATTACTATAGTAAGGAGAATGAGAACATTACCCAGATACTTGCCCTTGCTCTTAAAGACAAGAAACACTCTGTGCAGATTGAAGCCATCAAATCTATCGGAGAGATGGAAATTGAAACAATGGCGTTCTATCTTCTAGATTTCGCGAATCATAGTGTAGCAAAGTTCAGACTTGAAACAGTTATTGCTCTTGGAAGAGTTAAGAATCCGATGGGGATAGATGTTCTTATTGGTGCTCTGACAGATTCAAGTCCCGAGGTACGGAAGATTGCCGAAGAGTCTCTGAAAAAAATAGGTACAGAAAAAGCTCTCAGCTCATTGAGGGATGCTCCTTTTATGCTTATGGTTAAAAATATGAATGAAAGTGTTTCTAAGAGATTAACCACTGTGGTTAATATTGGAAAACAGAAAAAGGAATTTGGTCTGCCGCTGCTTCATAAAGCCTGTTTTGATGATTATAAAAATATAAGAATTGAATCAATTAAATCAATTGCTATATTAAAGGATAACTCGTCGCTTCCGACTTTAATAGAACTTCTTAATGATAAATACTATGATGTAAGGATTGAAACAATCAAGGCTTTAACCCGCTTCAACTCTATAGTCGCACTTAATGCTTTAAAAACCGCCAGAAACGACTCCAATACCAATGTAAAATTTGAAGCAAAAAGAGCCTACGCCGCTCTAAGTTCAAGAATGAACATTATTGATAAAAATGATTAGCAATACAATATAAAATATTTAAAAAAACACACTCTTTGTAAGCTTCTGTAATTATTTTTCTTGACTCTCTACTGTTTATGTATTAAATTTTTACATAGAGTGAAATTTTTGTTTAATTTTCTGTCAGTAGATATAAGATAATATAAAAAAGAAAAATATAATATAACTGAATGATAATAACATTATTACTAATAGCTTTATTTTTATCCTTTTTGGGGCATATATATTCATTAGTTACATATGTAACCACCAGATCTGAAAGATCTTTAAGGGCTTTTGTTAAGACAACCATGAGTAACATCATGATTGCCGGTGCATGTATAGTTTTATTCATGTCAAGGCCTGATCTTTTATTCAGAGTGGATGTTCCCAAATTATTATGGATAATGTCCGGTTTTATAATGATTGTTGCTCTCTGGGTTAAAGTAAAAATCTGTATCCGGATTTACCGGAAAGCACAGGATCCTGAGAACTACCATATAAATTTTTTCGGTAAAAAGGTACTGCATTCATCTGTTGTAAGCAGGATAGAGCTGGCGGTTTTTTTCGGTACTATTCCGTTTTTTCTGATGTCCGGTGCATATTTTATAGCAAGGCTGATCAATTTTTTTTTATACAGACACCTTTAACATTCTTGAACAAATTGGTCTTATTGTACAGTAGCACTCTCTGAGTGTAAATAAATAGATGGAGGAATATTATGGCGTTTATTAATTACAGAGCTAAAGAGAATTCACTTAAGTGTGAATCATGCAAGTTCAATTTTGTACATAATTATAGTACCAAAATTGATGATAAAGGTCTTGTGAACTTTCTTGATCTGGATGATAAGGTTGAAAAAGCTTTAAAAGCCAGTGCAAGGGGAGCGATGTGGGCAACATGTAAAGCATGTCCATATAGAAAAGATTTCGAAAAAATGTATGGTGTTGAACCTGTTAAATATTTTTCAGCGGCTCTAGGCTGATATTAAATAAAAGAACTGCCGGAAAAGGTGTTATCTTTTCCGGCAGTTTATTTTTATCATAGGTTTTTTAACATCTAATTCTGCTTCTACAGTTGTGTTTTTTTATTATAGCTTTTTACGATTGAAATAGTACTGACCTAGCCCTTCGACTCCGCTCAGCCAGCGTTAAATTACGCTCCCTGAGCGGAGTCGAAGGGCTAGTTGTACTAATTCATTCACTAACTGCTATGATTATAACTATCCATCTTTCACCATGGCTGTTTCACATTACTCTTCTTTCTAAAAAGTCTCCAGTTTATACATCTTCTTTTTTTAGTTGAAATTTATTTATTTAAAGTTATTATTTTAATAAACAAGGAGAATTATATGCCGAAAATATTATCTCATGATGAGAAATTAGTTTTGATTGGGATCTGCAGATACATCATTAATTCAGATGGTCTGGTTACTGAGTCCGAACTTGCAACAATGAATAAGATTGCAGAAGATATTGGATTCGAAGATTATCAGAAAACATTTGATGAAGCAGATACGCTGATCACATCTATTGAATCATTGCAGGAAAGAATTGACACTTTGAAAAAGAGCGGCAATCAACGGAAAATTCTTGAATATGCAATACAGCTTTCAAGATGTGATGCCTGTATTAAAACTGACGAAATGGATATTATAGTCTATGCAGCGGATTCATGGGATTTTGATATAAAGTCATTAATGAAACAATAAACAATTCAGGAGAAGTTACATGCCTTATAATGTTAAGACACTCGGAGAAACAAAGATCAAGTCGCCATTGATTGAAAAATTTAAACTCAATGAGATGAATTTTGTCCGTGATACTAAGAGAATGCTTTTTAATGTAATGCTTGAGACTGAAGATGTTTCAAAAATTGATGTGGATCATACATTTGAACTTGCAGGCCCGAGAGAGTATATACATTTTAAACCTGAGGAGACAAGGTCTGCTATTGTTACTTGCGGCGGTCTCTGTCCCGGTTTAAATGATGTTATAAGATCCCTGGTCATGGAGTCATGGTATAGATATGGAGCAAGGAATATTCTTGGAATAAGATATGGCTACAGCGGACTGCATCCGGACACAAAATTTGAACCGATAGAATTAACCCCGGATATTGTACGGTCGATACATATGGAGGGAGGTTCAATCCTCGGATCTTCCCGAGGTGGTACAGATGATCTTGAAAAACTGGTAGATACTCTTGAACGGCTGAATATTAATATTCTGTATACAATCGGTGGTGATGGTACTCTTAAAGGAGCTCACAATATAGCATTGATTGCAGAACGAAGAAAAATGAATCTTGCAGTTGTAGGTATTCCTAAAACTATTGATAATGATATCAGTTACATTCAGCGCTCTTTCGGTTTTGAAACTGCTTTTTCTAAAGCAGTTGATTCTATTGTTTCGGCTCATGTTGAAGCTAAGGGAGCTCCAAACGGAATAGGTCTTGTTAAACTCATGGGGAGGAATTCCGGATTTATTGCGGCAAACGCTACAATGGCAATGAATGACGTAAATTATGTTTTTGTTCCGGAAGTACCATTTGAACTGGATGGTGAAAACGGATTTTTAAAACATCTGGAGGAGAGGCTTGCTGAAAGACAACATGCTGTCATATGCGTTGCTGAGGGGGCCGGGCAGGATATAATTCAGAAGGATCAGGACTGTCACGCCAAAGATGCATCGGGTAATGTTAAACTTAAAGATGTTGGTGTTTTCATGAAAGAAAAAATCGAGGCACATTTTAAATCAAAAAAAATTGAAATCAACCTTAAATATATCGATCCAAGCTATATAATAAGAAGTGCACCGGCAGTACCGAATGATTCTATATTCTGTGCTCAGCTGGGACAGTATGCTGTTCATGCCGGAATGGCCGGTAAAACTGATCTTGTCATAGGGCAATGGAATAATAACTATACTCACGTTCCGATAGATCTTGCAATATCAATTAAAAAGTGTATCAATCCTAATGGCAGATTCTGGTTTGCAGTTATGGATGCAACTGGTCAGCCCGATAAGATGACAAATTAATATTTGTAATTATTTTATTCCACATCGCGGAGCATTGTGTTCCTCGTTATAATTTGTTATGATTTAGATTTAAACATTAAAAAATATCAGTAGTTATTACTGAATATAATTTTAGTGCAAAAGACAGTAGTTATATATCCCCGCCGTCTTCGGCGGCGGGGATAAGATAGCTTTATTCACTTTAAAAAAGTTAATGAAAAAACACTGGGAAAATGTTGTAAACTTTGATATATTAATATCATGGATATTATTGATAAACAGCGGATTCATCTATTAAATGATTATGATTACACTGACGGGCATTATGTATTGTACTGGATGCATCTATCACAAAGGGTTCAGTATAATCATTCTCTTGTATATGCTGCTGCTACCGCTGATAAGTTAAAACTTCCACTTCTTGTTTACTTCGGTATTTCTGAAAATTATCCTGAAGCAAATCAGAGACATTATCAATTTATGCTGGAGGGTCTTGCTGAAACCTGCAGTGAACTGAAAAAAAGAAATATTAAAATGGTTGTATGGATAATTGATCCTGTTGAGGGAGTTGTGAGCCTTGCAGATAATGCGGCGTCTGTTGTGACCGATTTCGGTTATCTTAAAGTGTCAAGAGACTGGTTATTCCGCGCAGCCGGCAGTATTAAAACAAAATTTGAAGCAGTTGAATCTAATGTTATTGTCCCTGTAGAATCAGCATCGATCAAAGAGGAATATGCTGCGGCAACTTTCAGACCGAAGATGATGAAGCTTATTAATCTATATCTCGGCAAAGTCAGAGATGTCAAAGTGACCAGATCTTCACTTGATTTAAAATTAAAGAGCATTGACCTCAGTTCACCGGAATCTGTTCTCAGGGAAATGAATATAAACAATGAAGTTCCATCTATCCAATGGATGAAAGGGGGGACTTCCAGAGCCGTGAAATTGCTGAATAGTTTTATAAAATACAAACTTGACGATTATCCGGATAAACGAAATCATCCGTCTCTCGATTTTTCCTCTCACATGAGTCCTTATCTTCATTTTGGTCAGATATCCCCGGTATTTATTGCACTTAAAGTTCTTGAAACGGAATCGCCGGGACGTGATGTTTTTCTTGAAGAGTTGATAATCCGCCGTGAGCTGAGTTTTAACTTTGTTTACTATAATAAAAATTATGACCGGATCACATCTCTCCCTCATTGGGCAATGGAGTCTTTGCTGAAACATGAGACCGATCATAGAGAGTTTATTTATACTAAAATTGAATTTGAAAAATCCCGGACTCATGATATATACTGGAATGCTGCTCAGAATGAACTTGTGTCAACAGGTAAAATGCATAATTATATGAGGATGTACTGGGGTAAGAAAATCATTGAGTGGACCGAAGGCCCGGATATTGCTTTTGAGTATATGGTTTATTTTAACAATAAGTATGCACTTGACGGAAGAGATCCCAACAGTTACGCAGGGATTGCTTGGTGTCTCGGGAAACACGACCGGCCCTGGGGTGAAAGAAGAATCTTCGGTAAAATAAGATACATGAACGATAAAGGACTGGAGAGAAAATTTGATATGAATCCATATGTAAAAAAATATGGTGATCCCCAATAAAGAATCATGAAATTTTTTTCTTTACTTAAATCCTGCATCAGAATATGAATACATTAATAAATCAGTATTTATTCCTTAACTTTTCTAAAGTAAAAAAGGCTCTATTATTCCCGTCGCCGAAGGCGGCGGTGATATATAATTACTGTTAACAAATAATTTACCAGGATAACATATGTCTGCGTTTAAAGAAATAACTCAAATACTTTCAGAGATTAAAAATCCTGACGATATCGAAAAATTTTTAAATGAAATTATGACTGATAATGAAAGAAAAGATCTGTCATTGAGGTGGGATCTGATGCGAAAACTTCATGATGGAATACCTCAGAGGGCAATATCCGCAGAACTTGGAATTAGTCTTTGTAAAATAACAAGAGGATCTAAAATACTGAAGTCCGAAGATTCTATTATAACCAGAATATTAAATGGTAATATGAAATAGTACAATCCTGCTTAGGACACGGGATTTTAACCCCGTGTCCTAAGCAAAAGAAACTATTTAGTTCCGAACAGTCTGTCCCCTGCATCACCAAGTCCCGGTATTATATATTTATTATTATCGAGATATTCATCAACATTTCCTGTGAAAATCTGTACATCAGGATGAGCTGCTTCTACAGTTTTAATCCCTTCGGGAGCAGAAATTATTGATATAAGAACAATATTATTGAATCCTTTATTTTTAAGAAGATCAATCGTTGCTACAACCGAGCCGCCTGTTGCAAGCATCGGATCAATCAGGAAAACAAGAGGATTCTTTACATCTTCGGGAAGTTTACTGTAATATTCTACAGGTTGTTTCGTGTCGTGATCTCTATACATTCCCACAAATCCGACCCTGGCATTCGGTACAAGTGTAAGAATGCCGTCGAGCATACCGACACCGGCACGGAGGATTGGAACTACAACAATTTCGTTGCTCATTCTTTTACCTGTCATTTTGCACATGGGAGTTTTGATTTCGTAATCTTCTATTTCAATATTTTTCAATGCTTCATAACAGATAAGCATTGTAATCTCATTTGCAAGCTCTCTGAATTCTTTATGTTTTGTATTTTCATCACGTAAAGCTGTAAGTTTATGCTTAAGGAACGGATGATTTATTTCATGATACATGCTGAACCTCTTTTTTTATTTATATTTAGTTGAGAATTATACCGTTTGCAGCTCTTATTCCGGAAGCCCACGCACCTGTTATACCGCGGCTTGTGCCTGCACCATCTCCGATCATATAAATATTTTCTTTGACTTTGAAATATTTATCTATAAAGTCAGGTCTGATCGCATAAGTCTTTATTTCCGGATAGTAGATAATTGTTGAAGGGTGAAGAATACCGGGGATGATGGTATCAAGAAGTTTCATCGACCTCCAGATGTCGCGAAGTATTTTTGATGGTACTGCAAGACTCAGATCGCCCGGTGTTGCGTTTACAAGAGTCGGTTTGAATGAATACAGGTCATCGTTGAAAGTATCTTTTTTCGATCTCTTGCCAAGTCTGAAGTCACCGATACGCTGCATCATCGGCTGTCCTCCCGATAGCTGCATTGCCATCTGTCCGAGGATCTCGGCAAATTGATGTCCGCTTACAACCGGATCGGTAAGTGTTATTGTTTTGAGCATGGCAAAGTTTACAAGCCCGTTCGGTGTGTGCTCCGTGGAATATGCATGTCCATTTACGGAGTAATACTTTTCGTATTTTTCTTTTACAATATATGCCGAACCGGAATTTGTGCAGAATGTCCTGCATCTCCCGGGGAATATAAATTTCGGGTCATAATAATCTTTAACAATAGGATAATACTCTTCTTTCGCTTCGATCCGGACACCTACATCTACTACGTTATCTGAATAGTTTATCTCAAGAGTTGACATTATTTTCTGAAGCCATGTATATCCGGCTCTTCCCGGTGCCAGAATAAGATCTTTAAATTTTACTTTAACTCCGTTCTGAAGGATAAGAGTTTTATTTTTATAATCTATATCTGACATTTCAGTTTCAAGTTCGACGGTTACCCCTGAATCGCGAAGCTGAGCAATGAGATTGGCGATTAGCCCTTTAGCTTTATCGGTACCTACGTGGGCCTGTTTTATATTGAGAAGTCTGACTCCAAGGTTTTCAGCTCTCTTAACGTAGACTCCAAGATTCCGCTGCTGTACGTAATCCGGGTTAAGATGTTCAGCAACCTTCCCAAGAAGCTCATCCGCTTCCTCTTCACTCCAGTGCTCGGTTGAAAATCCAACCGGGTAGGTGTAGTTCTGTTTGCAGTCATTTCTAAGTCCGCCGGAACTGATTTTTGTTTTTTCAAGAAGGAGTATAGACTTGCCTGAAGTTTCTGCCAGCTGGAATGCCGCACCAAGACCTGCAGGGCCGGAACCGATTATTATTACATCATAAGCTTCATTCATTTGTCAACCTGATCTTTTATTATGATTTATTGTAAGGAGTCGTATTTTTCGGTTTAACAGTAATCCGGTATACAGTGCATGCCGTGGTATCAACTTCAAAACTCCTGCATAAATATATTTATTGCAGATTATATTATTTTGATAATTGAGTCTATTATTTTTTTCCGGGGAGATTTTTTTTAGTTTATTCTAAAAATGTAAAATGAGCTTCAAAATCAGCAGAAATTTTCGACAAGAAATTTTCTTATCTCTTTCGGTTCTTTTGAAATAATGCCGTCGCAGCCTGCATTCAGAAGTTCATGGCTGCTGTCATCTGAAGAGGAAATTGAATAGATTTTTACATCAACTTTATAACGTCTGAGCTTCTGCACCATAGCTGCACCCGTGTTTATACCCGCAAGATAGAAATCAACAAGAACTACACCAATATCCTCATTCCCGAGTATCTGAAAACCATCAGAAACGGTTGGTGCAAGAAAAACGGTAAATCCATCTTTCTCCAGAAGATTTTTAAGCATTTTCTGCTCTATCTTTGAGTCATCAACTACCAGAATATTTTTTCTATTTTTCATTATTTTAATATAATAAATGAATTTGAAGCTTTGTAATTTTTTTTATATTAAAGAATTATTTGTTTTAAAAAGATACTTTTAAGAGCAATTATTATTTTAAGTATCTTTAAAATAGTTTCAAAAAATTATCTCTTTATAAACTGACTAAGTTAGAGGGGGATTGTCTCTGTTTTTAGATTATCACAAAAATGAGAATCTGTAATTGTTACATATTGCATATGTGGTTTTATTCGGATGATTTTAAAGATAGTTTATTTTATCACACTCCTGAACAGTTTGACTTTATACAGTTTTAGTGTTATATTGAAATACGTATTCGTTCTTGAGATATTAAAAATAAAATAGCGAGTTTTCCAATTGATTAATTATAAGTTAACAGCGATTTTCGGGATTAAGTTATTTTTCAGATTTATAATCACAGGTTTATTTGTATTCTGTTTCTTAAATTCTTTTGCTGCGGAATCGATAACGGTGATATCTGATGATAATTATCCTCCATATATCTTCCGTGATGATTCAGGGAAGCTCAAAGGGATTATTGTTGATCAATGGGCTTTGTGGAGTTCTAAAACCGGGGTTAAGGTACAGTTGGTTGCGATGGACTGGAGTGATGCTCTTAAACTGATGGATGAGGGAAAAGCTGATGTAATTGATACAGTTTTTTATACTGCTGAACGCGCTAAAAAGTATGATTACACACCTCCATATGCAGATCTGGAAGTTCCTGTATTTTTCAATAACAGCTTATCCGGTATCGACAGTATACAGTCACTTTCCGGTTTCATTGTTGGAGTAAAAGATGGAGATGCCTGTATCGAGGTTCTTGCGGGTTATGGTATTACCTCTATAAAAAAATATCCGAACTATGAAGCTATTGTAAAGGATGCTGCTGCCGGGCAAATTCATATTTTCTGTGCCGATAAACCCCCTGCTTTATTTTATATTTACAAGTATAATGTAGAAAATATTTTCAGATATTCTCTGAAGCTCAACACAGGGCAGTTTCACAGAGCTGTAAGAAAAGGGAATGCTGTAATGCTGAATTTAGTTAATGAAGGATTTAATAATATCAGTGATGAAGAGTATGCTGGGATTGACCGTAAATGGTTCGGTAGTGAAGTGAGATATTCTCATCTTGAAAAATTTGTTATCCCTGTATTAATCGGGGTTATATGCTTTGCGGTACTTATGATTTTAATAAGTCTCTATCTGAAAATAAAAGTAAGAAATAAAACTTCAGAGTTAATAGAAACCGTTGATAAGCTCAAATTTTCTGAAGAAAAGAATCGCGCAATGCTTATGGCAAATCCTGATCTTCTTTTTATTTTTGATTCTAATTATAATTTCATAGATTATAAAGCAGAAGTGATGGGTGAACTCTATGCTGAACCCGCAGATTTTATAGGTAAGAATATTACAGAGGTACTCCCTCCGGAACTGGCGGAACTGACAATAGGCAAAATCAATCAGGTGAACACAACCGGTTTAATGCAGTCATACGAGTATGATCTTGAATTAGATGGTGAGAAATATTATTTTGATTCGCGATTGGTAAAATTCGGAGATGATAAATTTCTGGCAATAGTACGTAATATTTCAGAAAAAAAGAAAATGGATGAAGAGGCAATCCGCTCTCATAAACTGGAATCCCTTGGAATTTTTGCAGGGGGTATTGCTCATGATTTTAATAATATTCTCTCAGCTATTGTCGGCTGTATATCTCTTGCACGTGTTAAGCTTGATAATAAAGAAAAAGCTGTAATGCTTCTTGATGAGGCTGAAAAAGCCGGTTTGCGGGCAAGACGGCTTACGGAGCAGCTTCTTGCTTTTTCAAAAGGGGGAACCCCGGTTAAACAGGTTACAGATTTAAAAGAGATTGTTAAGGAATCAGCAGATTTTATTATGAGTGGTTCAAGAACTGCATTAAATTACAATATAGACGAAAATATTTCACAGATAGAAGTAGATAAAGGTCAGATAGGGCAGGTCATTCAGAATATAATTCTTAATGCAGCACAGTCAATGCCTTCCGGCGGAGTGATAACTATTTCAGCAGGAAATAAGTATCTGCACGATGGTAATGCTATTTCCGTTGTACCGGGAGATTATGTTGCAATAGAAATTAAAGATGAAGGGGAGGGAATTGAAACCAGAAATCTGAAGAAAATTTTTGACCCATATTTTACTACAAAAAAAGACGGTAACGGTTTAGGATTAACAATTTGTCATAGCATAGTGAAGAGACATAGCGGAGGAATAGATGTTAAATCTGTAGTCGGAAAAGGTTCGGTATTTACTATATATTTACCGGCTTATACCGGAAAAGTTACAGAGAAAGAATCATCCGGGCAATTTCAAAGCTCAGATAATCTGCATAATTTATCTATCTTGATAATGGATGATGAACCTCAGCTGAGGTATATTATGCAGGAAGTACTAAACGATGAGGGTGCAATAATATATTCTGTTTCTGAAGGCGGTGAAGCTATAGATCTTTTTGAAAAAATGGCTGCTACAGATAAACCTATTGATCTTATTATAGCCGATTTAACAATTCCCGGAGGTATGGGCGGTCTTGAGGCGATTAGACTTATCCGTGAACAGGGATTCCCTTTTAAGGCTATAGTAATTTCCGGTTACAGCAATGATCCGGTAATGTCAGATTTCAAAAACTATGGTTTTGATGCATATATTGCAAAACCGTTCACATCAGATGATCTGCTTAATACAGTAAAAAAAATAATGGTTAAATAAACCTCTAATTATATTTAACTGCTATAGGGACTCTCTTAATGATTTTTTTACACCTTTCAGCACCAGTTCGTAAGACTGATCAATCATCCTGTAAATTTCACCGTCAGGAATAGTTCCATCAATTATTATTGTATTCCAGTGTTTTTTATTCATATGGTATCCGGGTGTTACCTGGGTGTAAATATTTCTTAGTGTTAATGCATGTTCTGGTGTACACTTCAGGTTGACTCTGAGTACTTCAGAGTTTATATCTGTGAGAACAAAAATTTTATCTAACACCTTAAATGTTAGAGTGTTGAAATCAAAAGGGAAATCTTCTTTCACTCCTTTTTTCCCCATGCAGTATTTTCTAAGATCTTCAAGTTTTATCATTCTCTGAAACTCCCATTTTAAAATCTGTAAGTATTGTAAAGATTAATCCTGTTCCCTGCAGGATTATAAGCAATAGAAAAACAGCAGTATATGAAAATGCACCGTATGACGAAAGTGAATCTATAATTATTCCGGAAATAAACGGTATGCTGAATGACAGCGGAAAAATAAATACAGCAGATATTGCAAAATAATCTGTCGCATCATCCAGCCCGGAAAGAAGCTTTACAGCCGGGGCATTTGCAGATTGATTAACTGCTCTTGAAATTCCGAAAATAAAACTTACTAATAAAAAAACCGGAAGTGTTTCAGAAAATATCAGAATAACTGTTCCTGTAACAGCAGCTGTTCTTGCGATAATAAATTTTGTTTTAAGAGAAAAAAAATTGAACCATCCGAGTATTATATTAGTCAGAACACCGGCTGTGTAAATCAGCGCAACAAAGAGGCCTGCCGCAATCTCTTTTCCAATCCCTTTGAACTCAACCGCATAGTTTGCATAAAATGATAATACAGCTACTGTAGCGAATGATTCAGTTGTACCTGCAAGATATTTTAAGTAGTTTTTATTCCTGAGTATATGTAACGCGGCACTCTTTAAAGTACTTAGATTATGAGGTTTGGGTTTGGAGTCCATATTGCCTCCCATTTCCTCATGGACGATAAGAAAAAAGAATGATCCTATAAAAAACATTATTCCCACTGTTATAAAAATAAATGAAGCGCTTGCCATGGAAAAGGAATACTTTTCAACACTTTTGAAAATGAAGAAACTACCAATTAGCCGTGCGAATATTTGAGCAGTCATCATAATTGAATTTGCCTTCAAAGTATTTAACGGTGAAAAAACTTTAACAATAAAATTCTGCCATAAGGGAAGGGTTATTCCTAAAGCGAATGCGAACACTACATATGCAGTCATGAAAAATGTAATTCGGTTAGAACTGTCAATATACGGGAGAGCTATTCCGTATAAAAAAAACGGGATGCTGGCCGACATATGAGAAAGTATAACGGCACTTTTTTTATGAATTAAATGCGACGTGAGCCATGCTGACATAAGAGAGAAAAGCATTATGCCGGTTGCCAGTATTGATGGTACAAGGCCTATCATTTTATTGGATGCACCGATCTGTTTCAGAAAAATCTGCAGAAATGCAGATTCGAAAAGAACTGGTATTGCCAGTCCCCAGAAGAATTCTGCTGATGACAAACCTATTGTATTACGGATAAAATAATTATCAATCGATGTAGTCGTATTTATAACGGATTTCATTTTCAGCCTGTGTTATATGGTTAAATTTATGAATTATAGATAAGATTATAAACAGCCTGGGATAATTTTTCGAGTGTATAAGGTTTCTGTATAAAACCGCTGATACCATAGTTAATTGCCAGATCTACGCGTTCATCCTGTCTGAATCCTGAAGAGAGAAGCACCTTGACATGAGGATTTATTTTTTTCATTTCAAGATAAGCTTTTTCACCGGATTTTTTAGGCATCACCAGATCCATAAGAACTGCTTTTATTTCATTCTTATTTTCATTATAAATTTCAACACCATTAACTCCATCTGTAGCTGTTAGTACAGTGTAGCCGCATTTTTTCAGAATAGATTTTGCTGTAGATCTTACCAGATCTTCATCGTCAACGACAAGTATTGTGCCTTCACCTTTCGGTATCTGAAATTTTTGTATGGACTGTGTTGTTATATCATCAGATGATAAAACAGGAAGATAAAGATTAAATGTTGAACCCGTACCAACCTCAGAGTAGACTTCAATAAATCCGTCAAAATGATGAACTATATTATAAACCATTGCCAGTCCCAGACCTGTACCTCTCCCTTTTTCTTTAGTACTGAAAAAAGGGATAAATATTTTTGCAAGAGTATTAATGTCAATTCCGACACCTGAATCTCCAACTGAAAGTTTCCAGTAACTGATTTCTTTTGCTTCTCTTCTGGTCTTGCAGAAATGCTTATCTGCAATTATTTTTTCAACGGATATTATAAGTTTGCCTCCGTGAGGCTCTCCCTTCTGCCGCATAAATGTCATGGCATGGCAGGCGTTAACGCATAAATTGAGCAAAACCTGTTCAAGTTGAGTGGCATCGGCAAACACATGCAGGTGCCCTTCAGGGAGATCTGTGCATATTTCAATAGATTTATCAAATGTATTAGAGCAGATTTTCTTTATATGGCTGATGATGACTGAAAGATCGACTGAAGAGTGTGAAATATTTTCTTTGTGAGCCAGTGTTAAAAGCTGCTGCACCATATCTGAAGCTCTATGACTTGATTGATCTATGGTATCTATGTATTGTTCGAATTCATCATTGTCTATTTCAATTTCATGTTTCATATCATATTTGATAATTGATAGAGTTCCTATTATTCCGCTCAGAATATTATTGAAATCATGCGCAAGACCTCCGGCCAGGGTGCCGATAGTCTCCATTTTCTGAGATTGAGCAAGAGTCTCTTCCAATGCAAGTTTTTCTGTCACATCCCGGATGCTCCCTCTTAAACCGGTGAGATGGTTGTTCTCATCATATATTATAACAGTACTGCTCTCTCCATAGATAAAACCGCTGTTTTTTTTCAGTATCTTATAAGTTGAAAAGTGTTTATTCTCCGGAGTGAAACCTCCGTGAATAAAATCCTGTATAAGTTTTTCGTAATCTTTTTTTCCGAGAAGCGATTTAATGTGAAGTCCATTTTTTATATCGTTTTCATCATATCCGGTCAGATTGTAACCGGCTTTGTTGAAATAAGTAATTACAAAATTCTTATTTGTCTCAAAAATTATATCAGGCAGCATATCTGTTAATTCACGATATTTTTTTTCTGAATTTGTTATTATATCCCTTGTTTCCATCAGATTACTTGTCATTGAATTGAACTCTCTGGAGATAAATCCTAACTCATCATTTGAAGTAACCGGTATTCTATAATTAAGGTTTCCATTGTGTATTTCCTGTATCCCCTTGAACAGGCGGGATAGTGGTTTGGATAAATTTGTGTAGACTACTAAAATTAAAATCAGGATTGAAGCGATGGCAGTCCCAATTATATAAAAAGTAGTTCTGGCAATAAGGGAATTCATTGAATCTTTTATATCCTGAGTATAAAGACTTGAGCAGATTATCCAGTCCCAGCTCCAGAAATATCTGGCATAAGTAAGCTGAGGTTCAAATATTACCGGGCTATGATTTGACTCCCATGTGTAATTGACAAATGTTTCATTGTTTCGCTGCGAATTGAAAACAATATCCCGGAAAAGATAAACTCCATTGACATCTTTAACATCCAGCATGCTCATTCCTTCGAGTTCAGGCTTTAGCGGATGCATTATCATGTTCCCGTTCCCATCAAGAATGAAAAAATATTCAGTCTTATCGTAGCGCATTGAACGGAGTATGCTTATTACTGCATTTTTTGCTTCTGAGAAATCTGAAGGCATATCTGTTGCAGATTTATTTTTATCTGGAATACTTTTTCCGTAATAGTTCATACGAAGATTTCTTTCATAGTGATCCATTATTGAAACTACAGAATTGACTACTGCTTTTAATTTTCCTTTACGTTCTTCATTTTTTTCTTTGGCAAGATATGGAAGTATTGAAAAATATACCATGATAGAAAATACCACTATTATCAGAATTCCTATAATATTGATCTTAGCTTGAATTGAGAAATCTTTAAATCTGACTAATGAAGTGGTAAATATTTTTTTCATTTTCTGCCGTATGATATTTTTTTCGGAATGTAACTTTGATAATATACAAAATAATAAATCAATAATAATTTTTTATAAATGCTGAGATGTCTTGTAACGATTAAACATCAGCACCAATCGCCTTCGTTACCGTTTAAAGTGCAGTGGAGAGCGATTTAAAAGTAGTTATACAAAACTTCATTATTTCCTTATCAGATAGAGTGGTGTTGTCAAAAGTCATTTATATTCAGTAATTATTACTAAATATAAATTTTAGTGTAAAAAAAAACTCTATTATCCCCGCCGCCAAAGGTGGCGGGGATAATAGAGTTTTTTTACTTTAGAAAAGTTGAGGAATAGTTACTGAATATTAATAAAAAAAACCACTGAATTTCAGTGGTTTTTTAATTGGGCGTTGACGGGATCGAACCGCCGACCCTCTGCTTGTAAGGCAGATGCTCTCCCAGCTGAGCTAAACGCCCTTAATTGATTTCTTTTTCTGTGACTTTGCTAGCTTTAAAACCTATTTTATTTTTCGCAGGAACATCGATGGTTTTACCTGCGATTGGAGATTTAATTTTTCTTTTTTCCTGTGTTGTCTGGTAAAAAGTTCCGAATCCTCTTATCTCAACGTCTTGACCACTCTGAACTTCATCTGCAATTTTGTCTATAAAAAAATTAACAATAATCTCAACTTTTTTTTTTGTGAATCCTGTACGAATGCTGATGAGTTCAATTATCTCGGTCTTATTCAAAAAAAATCCTTACGCAGTTTTTGTTAAAGCTGCAACTGCTGAATTTACCTTTTTTGCTAATCTTGATTTCTTTCTTGCAGCAGTAGATTTTTTAATTACACCTTTGCTCGCTGCAGTGTCAATGATTTTTATAAATGCTTTATAAGATTCTTCAATAACGGCTGAATCTTTATTGTCTTTCATATCAGCAATTTTGCCAACTTTTTTTGCAGCTGTTCTGATTGTAGACTTAACCTGAGAATTTTTTACTCTTCTCTTTTCGTTTGTGAGATCTCTTTTCTTTTGTTGTTTTATATTAGCCAACTCAAATACCTTCGCTTCTGTTTTTAATTCAGTTTAGTACGGGGGCAAATATGTTTCGATACAAGAAAACTGTCAAGCATAAATGAAAACTTTTTTTAAAATTAAAAATTTTTTACTCACTGAGCAGTATTCTAAACAGATCTGTTGAATAATAGAATATTCTTATACTCACAGATCTTTCATCAATCACTTTTTTATATATATAGATCTTAGTTTTATCTTTTTTTAAATTATATATTATATCGGGACTTTTGTCTTCTATAGAAATTGCCTGATAGTTTTCTTTAAGATTTTTTATAAGATTATTTGCTTTGCTGTTGTCAACATTGCCCCATTCCTCTGATACGGAGTAGAGTTTTTCATTAAAGAAGCAGAAATCAATTTCAGGTTTACCCGGAGTTCTCAGTATGATAATATTTGCTTTTACATCGGGATTCATTGTACTGAAAAAATCTATGATTTTGTTTGAGTATGCGGGATTATCTTCAGGTTTAAATGTTATACAATTTTCGATTTTGAGTTTTGTTCGTAAATCAATGCTGGAGATTCCCCACAGCTTTTCAAACTCTGAGGAGAAAAGAGGGTTGTAGATTGAAATTGTTATGATTATTAATAATATTTTTTTTATCATTTTACCGGTTTTTATTTAGTCAGATATTGGATTGAGAATTCTAAAAATTATCAGTAATTATTTCTAAATATAATTATTAGTGTAAAAAACAAAAAATTATATTATCCACGCCGCCTTCGGCGGCGGGGATAATAAGGCTTTGTTTACTTTCGAAAAATAATTACGTACTTGTATTAACCTGTTATTAATTAAATCAATCAATTATTTTTAAAACTAAATTTAATATTGATAAAGTTGTTCAATTAAAATTATTTATTTTGAGATATATTTGAAATTTTGTATTTTATGTGGTAACTTTAATGAAAGTGGAAATATCTAAATTATAATTGTATATGAAAATTGTATAATCAGAATTGATAGATTAGTATAACATAAACAGAATAATATTTGAAAGGTAAAAGTATGAAAGCCAGGATCATCTGCTATTTATTATTCATGATTTTAAGTACAAATGTTTACAGTAATGAAAATAGATTTGCGGTAGTGACGTTAAGCGGTTCTGTTAATCCCATAGTGGCAGATTATCTTGTAAACGCATTAAAAAAAGCATCAGATGACGGAAACCGGTTTATTGTAATTCAGATGGATACTCCCGGCGGTCTGATGGATTCTATGCGCGAGATAATAAAATCAATTCTTACATCTCCAATACCGGTAATAGTATATACCTATCCAAAAGGTGCACAGGCAGCTTCTGCCGGAGGATTTATTATGCTGGCATCTCATATTGCAGCAATGGCTCCGGGGACTGAAATCGGCGCCATGCATCCGGTTAGTCCTATGCTTGACTTTATGAAGAAAGATAAAGATGGCGGACCTGAAGGTGTGATGGAGAAAAAAGTTCTTAATGATACAATAGCATATGCCCGTAGTCTTGCTCAAAAGAGAGGACGAAATGTTGAGTGGGCAACTAATGCAGTAAGTAAAGCTGTATCAAATAGTTATATAGAAGCTTATAAAGCCGGAGTTATAGATATTATCGCAGAAGATATGCCCGATCTGTTAAAACAGCTGAACGGAAAAAAAATAGATCTTAACGGTGAATCTTTTGTGTTTAAGACTTCAGGTATTATTGAAACAAAATATGAAATGACATGGAAACAGAAGCTTGTTAACAAGTTTGCCGATCCGCAGATGATTTTTCTTCTTTTTATAATTGCTATTGCAGGATTGGGTATGGAGTTTAAGAATCCGGGGATGATTGTTCCCGGAACTGTCGGAGGCATCGCGCTTATACTATTTCTTCTTGGCATTAGAATAATCCCTATCAATGCTCTTGGGCTTGTCCTTGTGATACTATCTTTTGTTCTTTTTATTCTCGAATTAAAAATTCAGAGTTTCGGTCTATTGACTGCGGGAGGTATAGTGTCGTTTTTTATTGGTGCAACAATACTTTTTGATTCGCCGCTTCCGGGGGGAGGGATTCCAATAACATCTATATTCGCCATGATAGCTGTGGTGCTGGCTTTTGTTTTTATTGTTGTACGGGCTGTCGTTAATGTTCATAAGACAAAAGTTACTACCGGTATGGAGGGTATGATCGGTGAAACCGGTACTGCTATGAATAGTTTTACCCGGAACGGTAAAGTCTATATTCATAGTGAAATATGGAATGCGGTATCTGATTCGGAGATTAAAGAGGGTGACACTGTTGTTGTTGAGGATTCACAGGGTATGGTTTTAAAAGTTAAAGTAAAACAGTAATAATTCCTAAGCATGTTTTACTGGGTAAAAAATAGATCGTATATATTTCTGATGTCTTCGGCGTCGGGGATATATACTATTTATCAATTACGATAAGTTAAGGAATAAATACTGAAAATAAAAAAGTTTATTGGAGGCTGTACATGGCTGGTTATGATTTCGGTTTTATACCGACATTGATTTTTTTTATACTGCTTATTCTCATCCCGTCAATAAAAATCATCAAAGAATATGAGAGAGCTGTAATTTTTCGTCTTGGAAGACTTCTTGTTGTACCGAAAGGACCAAAGGGGCCGGGGATTATTATAGTAATTCCATTTATTGATAAGTTTATCAGAGTTAATCTGAGACTTGTTGCAATGGATGTTCCTCCGCAGGATATTATAACAAAAGATAATGTATCTGTTAAGGTAAACGCGGTCATCTATTTCAGGGTTGTTGAGCCTAATAAAGCTATAACAGAAGTTGATGATTTTCTTTATGCAACTTCACAGCTTTCTCAGACTACACTCAGAAGCATTCTGGGTAACTCGGAACTTGATGATCTTTTAAGCAACAGGGAGCATATCAATAATGAACTTCAGACAGTTCTCGATTCCAGAACTGATGCATGGGGTATAAAGGTGTCTGCGGTTGAAGTCAAGCATGTGGATCTTCCTCAGGAGATGCAGAGAGCTATGGCAAAACAGGCTGAAGCGGAAAGAGAGAGAAGAGCAAAAGTTATAGCTGCTGAAGGGGAGTTTCAGGCTGCAGCAAAAATTGTTGAAGCAGCTGCGCTTATGGAGGTGCACCCGATTGCGGTTCAGCTCCGTTATCTCCAAACTTTGAGAGAAATTGCAACTGAAAATAATTCTACAACTCTTTTCCCGATTCCTATAAATATTTTTGAAGGATTCATGAATAAGAAATAAAATCAGCGTAAGGGCAGCCCCGAAAACTCTGAATTGAGTTATTGCAGCTGCCCGTAAATAAAAAAGGCTGCCCGAGTGCAGCCTTTTTTATTTACAGCATAATTAGAAACCGTCCGCAGTACGTACAGACCTGTATTCCGTCTCTATCCTGAAGTTTAATGATGTTAACCGGGGGAATCCCCATGTGGCACCCTGTGCAGCTGTTTTTTTCAATAACTGCAAAGGGATTATTTTTTTTCTTAATCATCCTTTCATAGTATGTGAGCAAGCGGTTATCGATGAGTTTTTTGAGTTCATCAATTTTCTGTACTATATTTGCCGGTGAATTTAATTCGTTGTTCAGGTTGTACAGGCGGTCCAGTCTTATCATTAAATCGAGATCGGACGAAGGTACACCTGTTAGTTCGTTTTCATTCGTGTTGTATGAGTCGGAATTAGAAAGAGTGTTGAAGTAGGCTTCACATTGCTGCTGAAGAAATTCATATAATTTCTCCGGATCAGGAGATCCGTTAAGGAATGAATCGTTTTCTCTGTTGTTGAAAATACGTGCCATCATTCCGATAAAGTATAGATACTGAGTGCTCTGGGTTGTGGGGAATAGACTCAGCATAATATATTTTACAGGTTTGCTGTCCATGGACTGGTAATCAATTGATTCATCACATATTCCGATAACAGTGATGAATTTGGTAATGGAATCCGATCTTGCATGCGGAATTGCCAGTCTGTTTCCTATACCTGTATTTTCCAGGGATTCTCTGTGTACAACCTGTGCGTAATATCTGTCTTTGTTTTCAATGAGTCCGAGATTTTGAAGTTCAGCAACCAGCTCTTTAAGTGCAGGCTGCTTTTCAGTTGCGGTCAATCGTATTACATGATTTTGAGAAAAGAATTTTTCCAGATTCATGGGGTCTCCATTTGTAGAGCACAAGGTACTTCCCGGGAGGCTGACCTCTGTTCATTTGTTGTATGAATCCATACTTTAGCGGGTCAAGGAGATGTCAAGGGATTTAGAAAAATATATTGTTATTTAAGGGTAACAGTATTCATTATAGCAGTTAACAGATGAATTAAATCATTTTGTCATTTCCGCGAAGGCGGAGATCCATGTATACACTTACATAAGTATAATATTAACTATGGATTCCCGTCTGCACGGGAATGACAAATAGTAACAGAAATAAAAGATATAATTCAATCGTTAACTGCTGTAGTTATACACTATTACTGCATATTTTTAAATATCTGTATTATGAAGGTTGAGTGATAATGATAGAAAGTATTAAGCATGATGAAATAACTGATGCAGGGAATCTTATTAAAGATGTATTCAATGAATTTATCGCTGCGGATTTCTCGGCAGAGGGTATAGGTAATTTTTACCAAAGAGTAAGTTCTCTGGCGATCATGGATAGAATTCAGGCTGGTAACAGGATAAACGTTTTTAAAAGTGAAAATGAAATTACAGGTTATATAGAAGTAAGCGGTACAAATCATATATATTTTCTTTTCGTAAAAAAAGATTTTCAGGGACAGGAGATTGCAAAGAGACTTATTGAATCAGTTATAATCTCTATAAAAAAACAGTATCCGGATGTAAACGCGATAACGGTCAATTCCACTTTAAACGCCCTGAAGTTTTATGAAAAACTCGGATTTGTAAAAATTGCTGATTTTCAGATGAAAAACGGTATTATATCATTTCCAATGAGCCTTGAAATTCAGTAAGGATTGGTACCGTGACCGTATGAATTATACTCAATGTCATTCCCGTGAAGACGGGAATCCACTAATTAAATACAATGGATCCCCGCCTTCGCGAGGATGACATTTTGGCTTAAAATCATCAGGTCAGAGCACTGGTAACTTCGGGTAATCTATCTCCGCTTCACCTTTGTCGTGGCGGTGAGCAATTTTAACACCGGTTTATGAGGTGCTACCGGAATTTATTCATTCTAAAGTTCTGGACATAAAGTGGGCTATATACAAAAATAGTCATATAGCAGTAATATTTACATTACTGCTTGTATTCATTAATTATTCTTATATATAATTTTTAGTGTATAAAACAAAAATTACAATATCCCCGCCGCTTTCGGATGCGGGGATAATAGAGTTTTTTTACTTTAGAAAAGTTAAGGACTAAATACTGGCTTTTATTAAAAAAATGGAACAGAATTGATGATCGAACATAAAATTAAAAAGTACTTTGACGAAGCTAAAATTATAATTACAGACAGGCAGATCGGGCAGCTTTCTTTATATTATAAACTGATTGTAGAAAATAATGATGATAATGATCTTACCAGAATCAAAGGAGAGGATCAGTTCGTTATTAAACATTTTATAGACTCTGTTTATTATACGAAGTTTCTGACTCTTCCTGAATCCCTTGTGGATATAGGTACCGGTGCAGGATTCCCCGGAATCCCTTTGAAGATAATGAATCCCGACCTTCATCTGATACTTGCAGAACAGCGAAGCAGAAGGGTCGAGTTTCTTAAACTGGCAGTGAAAGAACTGAAGTTAAATGGTGTAGAATTTTATCCGCATAAGGTTACTGATAAATCTTTTTTTAATGTCAAAGGTGTTATAACCAGAGCTCTTGAGGATGCACCTGAAACACTAAGCAGGGTCGAACACTTTCTCCCTGAGTCCGGTGTAGTTATCTTTCTGAAGGGACCTGATGCGTCGGGTGATCTTCTTGCGCTGACTGAAAGCAATAAAAAAAATTATACAATTGAGCTGGATAAAAATTATACTCTCCCGGGGACCGATTATTCAAGAAAAATACTTCTCTTCAGAAAAGGTAGAGATACATTCAGGAAAATATATAAAATTATGAAAAACGAAATTGATACACCGGGCATCTCAATAACCTCAGAGGATAATAAAACTTATAAAGAGATAAAGAGACTTGCTGTTGGTGACGGTATGAAAAAGCTCGGCGCTGTTGCAGTGGCAGGTAAAAAGATAATATCCGATTATATTGCAAAAAACGGGAGTACAGATCTTAAACTTCTCCTCCCTGATGATTACACCGAAACAGATACGGATTTTGATCTGATTATTTCGGGATTCAGAAATGCCGGATCGTTATATATATTGAAAAAATCGCTTTATAACGAACTTGAAGTGTCGACCGGTAAAACTCCTATTCTGATTGCACCGCTTCCGGTTATCGAAGAGTGGACGGGCAGCGTCGGTGAAGGATGCACGCCTGTAATACCTTTTCAGGATCCTCTCAATGTCGGGTCTGCTGTAAGGTCGGCTGCAGGTTTTGGAGTCACTCAGATGATTTTAACATCAGATGCGGCGAATCCGTTTCATCCGAAATCAATAAGAGCTTCGTCCGGTGCTGTATTTGAAGTTGAATTTTTTCGTGGTCCCGCTCTTGGTGAAATTTTCAGTATTGCAGAGAAATCCTCCATCGAAATTCTCGCTCTGGATAAAAACGGTAAAGACATCTCCGATGTTGAATTCCCGTCTAAGTTTATACTCATTCCCGGCGTAGAGGGACCGGGGCTCCCTGCGGTTTATCTGGATAAGAGCGTATCTATACCGTTGTCTGATAAAATTGAATCTTTAAATGCATCTGTAGCTCTCTCTATTTTTATGTATGAGTGGAACAGAAAAAAATAAATTGACATCAGTCTTTATTCATTAACTTTTCTAAAGGGCGGTCCCAAAAACTCTGTTTTCGGGACCGAAGGGAGCCCGGCGGGGCTTATAAACGGGCTACGCCCGAGCGAACACGACGTTCGCCTGCCAGCACCGACACGAAGTCGAAATAAAGCTGGCCTTTGACCATGTAAAGATTGGGTTAATAGAACTGCCCTAAAGTAAAAAATGTAACTACTCAAAAACCGGTGGAATTTTATCTCCGCCAGCTTATGAGTAGTTACGTGAAATAACTTAAGAGTAAAACCTGATTATTAAAAAAATGAAATCGTATTTAAAATATAAAGGAGAAAAAAATGTCATTAAAATCTAAAATAAGAACTATTCCCGATTTCCCGAAGAAGGGGATTATGTTCAGAGATATCACTACTCTTATAAAAGATGCTGCAGGCTTTAAAGAGGTAATTGATAAATTCTCTGCAAGATATAAAACAATGCAGATTGATTACGTTGTAGGAATTGAAGCGAGAGGTTTTATCATCGGCGGAGCGCTGGCATATACTCTCGGGAAAGGGTTTATACCGGTAAGAAAACCGGGTAAACTCCCTTATGAATCACTGTCATATGAGTATGAACTTGAGTATGGTACAAGCACACTGGAGATACATACCGATGCTATAAAGAAAGGGGATAAAATCCTCATAGTAGATGATCTTCTTGCTACGGGCGGAACTTCTATAGCTGCAGCAAAACTTGTTGAACAGCTCGGAGGAGTTGTTGTTGAAATGGCTTTTATAGTCGATCTTCCAGAGGTCGGAGGGAGAGAGAATCTTGAAGAGAACGGATATAAAATGTTTCATCTTGTAGAATTTGAAGGGGAATGATTCAGACAGTAGAGATTATTCCGAATAGAGCTGTTTTAATTTTCTGTCAGAATATAAAATAAATATTTAATAATATCATGCCCGCAATTGCGGGTATTTTATTTAGCAATAAGTTCAGGCCGGGTTTTCGAAATACAAATAAGTTGTAACAAAACTTGTATAGTTATTTTCCGATGATATTATATTTACATCTGAATGTTAATGTTAATTCTTAACAAGTATTTTGATGTAGATAAAGGACATATCTTCCCGTTGCCTTTGGCGGGGATAATAGTATTTTATTATTTAAGTGATTTATATTTCAGGAGATTGAAAATGAAGAAAATATTTCCAATGGTCTTTTTACTCTCGATAATTTTGACTGCTCCCGATTTAATCGGGCAATCATCTTTCCTTTCAGAAACGGCAAATAAGTCCCCATTAAAAAAATCTGAAACATCAATTGCCCATGAACTTCAGAATACTTTCCACGATATTTATAATCAATATAAGGATTCAGTTGTTTTTATCAGTACTGAAAAGACTGTGAATATAAAAGGTTTTAATCCGTTTATGGATGATCCTGTTTTTAGAGAGTTTTTTGGAATGAAAGAGAATGCTCCCAAAACCAGGAAAGCCCGCGGTCTAGGAACCGGATTTATCATTTCAAGTGACGGTTATATCTGTACCAATCATCATGTAGTACAGAATGTGGATACTGTTACCGTTACAGTGGCAGATAAATCATATGAAGCTGAAATCATCGGATCTGATATGGTGACGGATATTGCCCTTCTTAAAATCAAGGGTAAAGGGGAGTTTAAACCGGTATATTTCGGAAATTCAGAAGATGTCAAAGTGGGAGATTTTGTTCTCGCTATAGGGAATCCTTTTGGTCTTGATAAGACTTTTACTTCAGGTGTAGTAAGCGGAACCGGGAGACGCCAGCTCGATGAAACCGGTAATTCTCATATACAGACAGATGCAGCCATCAATCAGGGTAATTCCGGTGGTCCGCTGATCAACCTTGATGGAGAGGTTATCGGTGTCAACAGGGCAATCTATTCGAGCACTGGAGGGAATATCGGTATCGGATTTGCAATACCTGTAAACTTTGCAAAGGAAACACTTGTTGAATTACAGAAATACGGGAAAATAAAACGAGGATATATCGGAGTTGCCATGGCACCGATTACCGATGATATAGCTAAAAAACTGGGTCTTCAGAGCAATCAGGGAGTTTTCGTGGGAAATATTGTCACCAACAGCCCGGCTGCAAAATCAGGATTGAAAGAGGGTGATGTGATTCTTAAAATTGACGATAAAATTATAAAAGATGGGGCTTCTCTAATACAGATGGTGAATACTAAAAAAATAGGTACAACCATAAAGATAACGTATTGGAGAAATAAAAAATCAGAAAACCTTAATCTAACAATAAGCGAACGACCTTAATTGGAAATTTATTATCCCCGTCGCCGGAGGCGGCGGGGATAATAAATGTTAATGAATTAGCACTGATGGGCAATATGCAAAATAAAAAAGCCGCTTAATATAAGCGGCTTTTTTATTTTGCATCGGATTTAAATTTTAAAGTTCGGCCATATTCTCTTCTTCATTTTCTTCGTCTATAAAATCGCTGTCCTGTAAATTGTATTCCGCTTTTACTGTTTTTGAAGAACCGGATTTGTAACCCTGTTCGTTGCTGTCGTTTTCGTTCCCTTCTGTAGACTCATCTTCTATATCTGTTTCAGGTTTTTCGGTCTTTTTGTATTTATACATCATCTCTTTGGTGCTCATCTCTTTCCACTGTTTTGCACGTTCAACATATTTTCCGTTAGGATAATTATCGATGTATTTCTGGAACTCTCTCGACGCAAGATCATAGTTTCTGGCCATAAAATATGAGTATCCGATTTTAATACTGGCATCCTGATCTTTGTGGTAATATCCGTTGGATAGAACTCTGTTTAAATACGATATAGCGTTGTCATACTGTTTCAACGCGAAATATGATTCTCCAATCCAGTAAAGTGAATTCTCTGAATTAGTAGTCCCCGGGAACAGTGCCAGATATTTTTTAAAATATGTAATAGCAGGGTAGTATCGTCCTTTTCTGTAACTGTTTATGCCGCTCTCATATAACTGCTTTGTGTATGATTTTGTGACATCACCGGTATAGTTGCTGAAGTTGGAATAATATTTCAGGAAGTGATCGTACAGCTCGTAAGCCTCACCATCCTGTCCCATTCTCTTATAGGTTCTGGCTTTACCAAGTATTGCCTCTTCGTTATTTCCGTTTTCAGAAAGCGCGAGTTCAAACATCCTTTTGGATTTCTGGAACTCTGCAGTTTTCAGATAAGTATGTCCAAGCTCTGTGTAAATTCTACTCCGGAAATCCTTGTTATCGCTATAATTAAGAAGACTAAGGAGAGAGTGAATTCCCTCTTCATCGTATCTCTTCATAATCTTAAGACGTGCTATCCGCGCATTTATCTCTTTCTCCATATCGGATGGAAGTTTTCTGGTCCCTTTGATAAGGTAGATGTATTTCAGATAGGCGAGCCTGTTGAGATTGAGTTTTTCATAACTCTCGGCAATATAGTAATAAGCTTCCAGGGATGAGTCGGTTCCCGGGTATTTGGCTATAACTTTAGTAAAGATATCTATTGCTTTGTTTATAGATTCTTTATCATTTCTTTCAAATGACATTTTACCTTCAACGATAAGCTCTTTTGCTTCCCGTTCAGGTTTTACGAATGAATCATAATAGGCAATTAATCCAATACCCATAACGATAAAAATGATTCCAACTAATATCCACTTTTTCATTAAAGCTCTCTCCTGAAATTCTTTATTCATATATTGCGGTAACAGAACAGTTGTTTCACGTTACCGGAGATCAATCCGCCTTTTGAGTATACTGAATTCCAGAGTAAATATTTTTTCGGATTCAGTTTTAAACATATTGAGTCATTACATCTTTATTAATAAATATCTGAAATCCTGTTTTAAAAAACTTTTTTATAAGAAAAACAGATTATTTTAAACGCACCAGAGCAAATTCAAACCAGAATCTTGTTTCTTCAGGGAAAGTACTTTTAAGATCTTCGTTATCGAGCAGTTTTATACTTTTTTCATATTCATGCATCTCTATATATGATTTTGCGATAAACAATCTGGCTTTAGTTGTTTCGTATTTATTATCGGTTGCCGCGATAAATTTTTTCAGTTCTTTTAAAGCGAGAGGGTAGTTCCCTTTATAATATGTTTTATAAATAATATCGTCGAGCCTGCTTGTCCCCGATACAGCTTCCTCTTTTTTTACAGGTTTTTTGATTTCGATAACTGCCGTTTTCTCTGAAATATGATTATCTGCACTTTCAATTAAACCCGCAGTGATGTTTACCCCTTTTGAAATTTCGATAACTTCATTTTCATTTCTTGACAGAACCCCGTAGTAAAAAGAACCGGATGGCGGATTGTGTATTATAAATTTCCCTGCTTTAATATTCTCTGTTCCGATTATATCATCATTCATTATATCTTTTGAATCTGCCGGGGGATTAGCGATTTTAAAAATGGAAACGATTTCATTTCCGGCATTTCCGGTATAGTTCCATCTTATAGTAATTTTATTTCCGCCTATTTCATGGTTAATTGCATTGATTCTATATGGAGCTGTAATTATCAGAGGTGTTTTGGTATAGTTGGCATCTGTGTCAAAGTTTATATCTACTGCGCCGTCGCTGTATCTTGAAAATACGGCGTAGTAGTATTTTCCGGGATTTAAATCTTTGTCGGTATAGATTGTAGTACTGCTGTCGACAATCTGCAGAAGCTTTGAGAATTTTAGTTTGAGGAGGGAGTTGATCTGTTCATCAGATCTGTAGACTTCATAACCATGCAGATCTTTTCCGGTTCTCGATTCCGCTTTTTCCCATTTTATAATTATTGAGTTTTTTTCACCTGAAAATGCTCCGACATTTAATGGTGTTGCAAGAGTTTTACCTTTAAGGTATACTCCGTTGGAAGTAAAATTCTGATCAATTTTTGGATTGAAGTATTCTATTCCGTTCTTATCGATTACAGTTACTGCGTAATAATAACTTCCATAATCCGGAATATTTTTATCAGCGAATTCATCTTTATCTGTTGTTGTAATTTTATCAGCTACTTCAAGTTCTGCGGAGGATGAAATTGCGCTTCTGCTTCGATAAAGGTTATACTTAACATTGTTTGCGCTGCTTTTGCTCCATTCAATGATAATTTTATCCGAATCGGATACAGCAGCTTCAATTGATTTAACAGTTTCCGGTTCCATAAACAGCGAAACCGGGTCAACTGTGTAATTTACATTTTTAATAATATCAATGTTTCTTTTAAGAAGCAGATCTTTTGCCAGAATTATATAATAGTATTTTTTACCCTGCTGTATGTCGCGATCTATAAGGATTCCGTCAAGTCCGGAATTAAATATTCCCACAAGTTTTGCCTGCAGCGCTTCGTCAACGCTGGAGATTTCTTTTTCGCTTTTCCCTATTATAAAATCCCCGGTGTACTGTTGATCCATTTTCCAGGTTATCTTTATTGAGTCGTTTGAAAATTTAATCCTTTCAGCTTTTATATCAAAAGCAATATAGGGGGGCAGAGCGGCACTTTGGGACGCAAGATTATTTCCTGTAAACGGGGTTATCAGGAGAAAAAGAGTTATTATTTTCAGATATTTATTCTGCATTATTTTATTCTTGCGATTATATTTTTTTTTATTATCGGCCGCAGGGTTGTTTTTCTTTAGAAAAAATATCTTTATATTTTTTTTAATTCAAATTAAGAGAAGTGTCAATATATGTCTTGACTTAAAGGTCTTAAAAAATTTTAAGTTTTATTTATAATAATTACTGCATTTGCTGCAACAATAAATTATATTAAATATATGATAACAGAATTTGAATTTAAAATCCGTCAGAGGGATATTGAAACATTAGTCGATTTAATTCGAAGTAATAATCCTGAAGCTGATGTTGAAATTGTAAAGAAGGCATATGATGTCGCCTATAAAGCTCATGAGGGTCAGACCCGTCTCTCAGGTGAGCCCTATATTATTCACCCTCTGGAAGTTGCAATAACTCTTGCTCTTCTTCGTCTTGATACAACAACAATCTGTGCCGCTCTTCTTCATGATGTTGTTGAAGATACGGAACATTCAATGGATTATCTTGCGAAAGAGTTCAGTGAAGAGGTTGCACTGCTCGTTGACGGCGTAACAAAAATCTCCTCTCTTAAAAACCGTTCAAAATCTCATGCCCAGGCTGAAACTCTTAGAAAAATGCTCCTTGCAACTATAAAAGATATCAGAGTTATTATTATTAAGCTTGCTGATAAGCTTCATAATATGCGGACTCTGATGTTTCAGCCGGAACATAAACAGCTGCGGATAGCAAAGGAGACTCTTGATATATACGCCCCGATTGCAAGAAGACTTGGAATATCAAGACTGGCCACTGAACTTGAGGATCTCTCCTTTCATGTTTTATATAAAGATGAATTTAACGAAATCAAAAGCAGAATCGCCCAAAGACAGTCAGAGGTAGAAGCGTATCTTGAAAATGTAACTAATCTCATCAACACCAAACTTGGTGAAATAAATATAAAAGTTGAAATTAAAGGGAGAGCTAAAAGTTTCTACTCAATTTACAGGAAAATGATTCTGAGCAATAAAACTTTTGATGATATCTATGATATCAGAGGGATAAGACTTCTTACTGAAGAGATGAAGGACTGTTATGCAGTTCTTGGAATCATACATTCTATATGGTCTCCGATTGAGGGGAGATTCAAGGATTACATTGCTGTTCCCAAGTCTAACATGTATCAGTCTCTCCATACTTCTGTAATCGGTCCCGAGGGACTCCCTCTTGAGGTTCAGATAAGAACAAAGGACATGGATGCTACTGCCGAGATGGGGATAGCGGCTCACTGGATTTATAAAGGGGGTGATAAAAATCTAAAAAAAGATTACAGAAATTTATCAATTCTTAAAAGCCTTGATAGTGACAGTCTAGATTCAATGAATACAAGAGACTTTGTTTCTACTGTTAAGATGGACCTGTACGAAGATGAAATTTTTGTTTTTACACCAAAGGGTGAGATCATAAAACTTCCTGCGGGTTCAACACCTGTAGATTTTGCATATGCCATTCATACTGAAGTGGGGAACAGGTGTTCCGGAGCTAAAGTGAACAATAAACTTATACCGCTGCGGACTAAATTGAAAAGCGGCGAGATAGTGGAAATTATAACATCCAAAAACGCCCATCCTGTTGAAGCATGGATGAAGATTGTTAAATCGGGTAATGCAAGATATAAAATAAGAAACTGGCTTAAAAAACATAATGATGAGTTTTCAAAAACCGAAGAAGAGATTAAGAGAAAAGAAGATAAGAAACGTGAAATAAAAAAAGCCAGCGTATCTATACCTGAAGAGGAACAGATAAGGGTTAAAAACTTCAGCAAGGGTAGTAAGATTGGTGTAAGTATTGAGGGGAATAATAATGTTCTTATTAAACTTGCACAGTGCTGCCAGCCGATCCCCGGTGATGATGTAATCGGTTTTATTACACGGGGCAGAGGAATAACAATACATAAGAAAACATGTCCGTCCCTTGAAAGACTCAGTAATGAAAGTGAAAGATTTATAAACATCATCTGGGAGAAGGATGAAAAAAACAAGTATCCGATTAAAATGACTGTTGAATCTATAGACAGGCCAAATCTTCTGAAAGATGTAACCGATGAAATTTCTCTGGCAAAATCAAACATAATAAGAGTGGAAGCTCAATCATCGGGGAACGGAAAAGCAGTGCTTAAGTTCATTATAGAAGTTATGGGTAACGATCATCTTGTTGAGATAATCAAGCGTATAAATAAAATTAAAAGTGTAACGAATGTATATAAAATTAATGAAAAGGTTATTTTGAAATAGTGAATATAATTCTCGGATCGGGCTCCCCTAGAAGAAAGTTTATACTGGAAGAGATTTTTGAAACTGTTCAGATTATCTCACCCTCTGTCGATGAAAGCCTGCTTGGAAATGAGCAGGCTCTTGATTATACTCAAAGAATAACGAATTTAAAAATGGATGCTGTTTTATCCGGTTTGAATATATCTGATAAATTTTGTATTATTACTTCTGATACTATTGTTTCTATTGATAACAGAATCCTGGGAAAACCGGTTTCTGAAAATGATGCTTTCTATATGCTGGATATGCTTTCAAATAAAGAACATTCAGTAATTACAGGTTTATGTCTGGTTTTAAAAAATGGTAATGACTATGGGCGATTTTATGGTTGCGAAATAACTTCCGTAAAATTTAAAATGCTCAGTGATGATGTTATCAGAAATTATCTGAGCATGGTCAATTATAGTGATAAAGCAGGTTCATATGCAATACAGGAGCATGGTGAACTTCTTGTGGATTCTATCAGCGGATCTATGACTAATGTTATCGGTTTTCCTTTAAGACTTTTTTTCCGCATGGTAAATAGTTCCGGCATGGCGGATTCTGTTTTTTAGATATCAAAATAATACTGATAATCGGTAACTGCACCCGTTAACCGTTTATACGTAGCGGAAGAATTTCTTGTAAGTACTCATAAAACGGTGGCATTCTATACCCGCCGCGCCTTTGGCGCGGCGGAGAGCAATTTTACCACCAGTTTATGAGTACCTGCAATTTTTTATTGTGTATGAATATTATAATGTTTATTTTCATAAATTGAGTTATATTATATTTAATTATTATCATGGCGGTGTATTATGGCTAAAAGAACGAAGTATCTCATAGATAAGGGTTTTCAGTTAAGGACAGCATTTTCAATTATCGGGGTTGTTGCCTCTGTATCTCTTATAATATTATCTACTATTGCAGCCAGTGTGGTTTACAATAATGAAAAAATTAATAATATATATCAGATAGAGGATAATATTTTTCAGGGTATGCAGACCGCTAATATTAATGGACAGCCTGATAATGAATACAGAACTACTGTAGAGATGCTTACAAAAATTCATGATAATAATCTTAATAATATAAATAAGCTGGCTGAGTACAACCGGTATCTTTTGATGGCCCTGATTTTATGTGTAATTTTTCAGGGTTTTATTCTGTTCATAATGATCATCCGTATTACGCATCGAATTTCAGGACCGATATATGTAATGTCTAACTATATAAAAGAGATGATTAACGGTGAGATGCCAGATCCACGACCTCTTAGAGATAAGGATGAGCTGAAAAAATTCTACAATCTCTTTGTTGACCTTGTAGATTCGATTAAAGAGAAGCATAAATAATACTTAGTGTAACAGTTTAACCTATTGAGAATAATATTATTTCCTCAAAAGCCCCCAAACCCCCCGGAGTTGGGCTTAAAGATTGTGCTTAGTTATTCTGCGAAGATATCTTTATTTCCCGAATTGAGACATCTCGTTTTTAAGATTTTCTGCCTGTTCCCGTACATGTTTTGCGTGTGCAAAAAGTCTTTCCGCTCCGGCTGAGTTTGATTGTGTAAGTTCGTTTACACTTGATATTGACAGTGAAATTTCACTTACTGCGGTTTTTTGTTCCTCGGTGGCCATTTTCATTTCATCTGATCTGTTGATTGCATTTTCAGCTTCGGAGTTTACCTGTGAATTCAGATCCTGCTGATGCGCCATCTGCCCGGAAATTTCATCTATCATTGTATTGATTGAGTTTACGCCATCAATAATTTTACTTATTGTTTTTACTGCATCTCCGACAGTTAATGTGCCGCGGCTTATTTCATTGTTGTTGAGCTTTATATGGGAATCTATATCTTTTATACTCATTGAAGTCTGGTCGGCAAGTTTTGATATTTCGTCTGCAACAACCGCAAATCCCCGTCCGGCATCACCGGCTCTTGCTGCTTCTATTGCCGCATTCAGCGATAGAAGATTTATTTTATCGGATATATCATTTATTATCTCTACAATATTTGTCATCTCTGTTGAGCTGGAGTTTATTTTCTGCATACTTTCATTCATCGATTGAAGAGACTTTTCACCTTCAGTTGCGTAACCTGTTATATCTCTGGTAACATTTGAAGCCATGCCGATGGTTGTACCCATCTCGACAATTGTTTCTGAAAGAACTTTTATTCTGTCGAGAAGCCCTTTCATCCGGTCATACTGTTCCTTCGCTCCGCCGGCGACATTATCAACGCCTGCGGAAACCTCTTCGATAGTAGCCATTATCTCCTCTGCTGATGCAGCCTGACTCTGTGTATTCTGTGAAAAGGTTGAGGCAGTATCGGAAAGTTCTTCTGATGATTGTGCAAGATTTTCTGAAGCCGTACTGAGTGACCCGAGCAGCTCCTGTACTCTGTTGTAATTCTCGGCATTCCCTGCGGCTTCATCCTCTGCGCGTTTAATGGATTCTTTTACAATCCACATAAGTGACATTCCGGCAACAAGGACAAATATTATTGAAAAAGAACTGTCTATAAGTCCGACAGAAGCGGCTTTAAGACTTATGGGATCCAGTTTATCCTTTGCAAGGACATAGAATAGAATATCGGCTGATAGAAATAGAAGTGAGACTGTCACTACAAAGTATCTTTTGCAGAAGAGTATTGCCTGTACTATCAGAGCAAGCATAAAATATATGAAAGTTGTATAACCGACATGAGCATCACGATTGACTTTTATCAAAAGACCGGCAGTTACCGAAACAGCCAGAAGACCTGTAATAAAATTTGCGGCTATATCGTAATGCCCCGATTTTAAAATAATAAGGGTGATAAGGCATCCTATAAAAACTACCAGAATCACAATACCTGCCTGGATAAGCATATCCGGTTTAAAAAGAACGAATGCAAGAAGAAGTGCCGTCATTAAAAACGCGACAATCAGACAGAAGTAAAACAGTGCCTGGGCTTTTTTCTGAGTAAGAAAATTTTCTTTGCTGTAAAGTATTGTCAATTTACCCAGAGTTTTATTAAACATAATATTATTACCTTCTGTCATGTATTAATGGTTTACAAAAACAATAATCAGTATAGTAAGATTCTGAAATAAAACATATCATTCCTATAAGTATGGGATACATATTTGTGTACAACATCATTTTAAAGTATATTATATTTTGAGTCAATAAGATTACTCCCTCACTATTAGTACAAATCGGATATTTATATATATTTGAATGATAAGGAGGGCACTTTGATTTTTATAAGAAATATAAGGAACAGTTCATGCCTTGAATAATGCTCTTATGTCGGGTAATAACTTCAGCCGAATTGGTAAACTGTGAAAAACAAGGAGTTTAGATATGAATATAATTGAGATTAAAGGACTAAAAAAAAATTACCCACTGGGTGAGACAATTGTACATGCGGTAAGGGGGGTTGATCTCAACATTGCCGGGGGTGAGTTTATCAGCATAATCGGACCATCAGGGAGCGGAAAGACAACACTTCTTAATGTCATCGGCTGCATAGACACTGCGACTGAAGGGAGTGTTAAGATGGGCGGCGCAGAGATTACAACTATGGATGACAAGACTCTCACTGACCTTAGACTGCATAAGATAGGATTTATTTTCCAGACATTTAATCTTATTCCGGTGCTTGATGTTCTTGAAAACGTTGAGTTTCCTCTCCTGCTTATGAAAAAACATACAAAATCGGAAGTGAGGAAACGTGCTGAAAAACTCATTGAGGAAGTGGGTCTTAAAGAGCATATAAAACACCGTCCGGCAGAACTCTCCGGAGGACAGAGACAGCGTGTCGCCATTGCCCGGGCTCTGGTTACAAATCCTGACATAGTCCTTGCTGATGAACCGACTGCAAATCTTGATTCTGTAACCGGCGGACAGATACTGGAGCTGATGAGAGAGATGAACAAAACTGAAAAGACTACATTCATTTTCTCAACACATGATGAGCATGTTCTGAAATATGCAAACAGGGTTGTGAAAATAAAAGACGGACTCATCATAGAGGGATGATATGGAACTTATATTTAAGATAGCATGGCGGAATATACAGAGGCACAGGGGGAAGAGTATTATAATTGGAATAATCCTTTTTCTCGGATCGCTGATTATGACTGTTGGTAACGGCGTTATCTCCGGTATGGACCGCGGGCTGGAGAGAAATATTGTTAATGGATTTATGGGAGATATTGTTTTGATATCGAATAAAGAGAACTCGGACAATATACTGTTTAAGATAATGGGTAAATCTGTTGAGACAATAACAAATTATAAAGATATAAAGCCACTGCTGGAGAAGCAGGATTATATAGATAAAAAGATACCGGTCGGGAAGAACGGGGCTATGGTAATAAATGAGGAGGAGGGTGAGCCGGGATATGTTTACCTTCTTGGAGTGAACTTTAAGGAGTACAGGGAATTTTTTAAAGATAATATAACCATTGTTGAAGGATCTCTCCTTGGTGATGAAGAGCAGGGTATGATGCTTGCAGCGAAGCAGAGAGAGGATCTTTATCAGCAGATGAATATGTGGTTTATACCGCATGATGGTACACTGGATGAGAAAAATCTTAATGATGATGCCAGGGAGAATATCACTTCGCTTGTAGTAAAGAGTGATCCGGTTTTTATGGGATTTTCGGAGAATAACTCGTCATCTGATATACGTGTTCCGATTAAAGGGATTATAAAATACCGGGCGCTCAACACAATGTGGGGACACTTTGCCATAATGGACATCGAGTCGTACAGGCGTGCTCTCGGTTACTTCTCCGCAGAGGATACAAAAGTAAATGTTACGGCCGACAGAAAAAAACTTCTTGAGACAGATAATCTTGATTCGATGTTCGGTTCAGAGAATCTTATAGTAGCAGATAAGGGGAGTAAAACAATTGACGTTGATTTTACTCAAAAAGAGCTCTCTACAACAGAGGGAGTGGATCTTGAGACAGGTACGTATAATCTTGTATTTATTAAGCTTAAAAAAGGGATATCAATGGAGGATGGTGTTGAAAAGCTCAATGCTGCACTTCAGCAGACGAACCTGGGTGTCAAGGCAGTGACATGGAAGCAGGGCGCGGGCCCCATAGGAAACATGGCTACGATAATCAAAAGCGCACTCTTCTTTTTTGTTATGATGCTCTTTGTCGTGGCAATAATCATCATAGTTAATACTCTTACTATGGCAACACTGGAGCGGGTAACAGAGATAGGGATGATGCGTGCAGTCGGTGCGAGGAAAAGTTTTATAAGCGGAATGTTTATCGGAGAGACTGCAATGCTGTCGGGAGTTTTCGGCGGGATAGGTATTATTGCGGGTATAGTTATTGTTAAAGTTATCCCGTATTTGAATATTACCACTGACAACGACATGGTTCAGCTGCTTTACGGCGGGGATAAGTTTTTCCCCATACTGTCATTTGGCGATATACTTCTGGTTATACTTCAGCTGTTTCTTGTCACTGTGATTACGGTTGTTTATCCGGTAAAAGTTGCAACAGCGATTGTTCCCCTTGACGCGATATCAAGGGATTAGAGGTGAGAATATGAAGATGCTTTTTAATCTGAGTTTAAGAAATCTGTTCAGGCAGAAGAGAAGAAACCTTATGCTGGGTATTGCCATAGGACTCGGAGTAACCATACTTATTATGGCCAGTTCATTCTCCAGGGGTATTTCGGATATAATGTTTAATAAAATCGTCAGCTATGTTGCCGGTCATGTGAGCGTCAATCTCAATGAAGGATTCGGGAAACGTGTACCTGTATTCCGCGACAGGGAGAGGCTCTTTAAAATTATAGAAGCAAATGTTGAAAAGGACGCTGAAGTGGACGAAGGCCTTGGGATCTTTACAAGAGCAATCGGGAACGGCAAAGCTGATAACATGATTCTTGTGGGAGTTGATACCACCAAGGCTATTACCGAGGAGCAGAGAAAAGAGTACGATGAGTCTTTTAATGTTATAGATGGAAAGTTTGAAGATCTTGGAACGTCCTCTGCTGCAAACGCGGTGATACTCTCAAAAGACAGGGCCGATTCTCTTAATGTAAAGAAAAATGATGTCATCAGTATCAGGTTCAGAAATGTATTCGGTCAGAATCAGAGTGAAAGATTAACTGTGGTTGGCGTACTCAATAACGATAATATTTTTATGCAGGGTGTAATGTTCTGCGAGCTTAAAAATGTAAAAGAGATGATGGGGTACCGTCCATATGAGACTGCAAATATTCAGATAAAGATTAAAAATGCAAAGGAAAATGCAGTTGTTGTTGCAGATAGAATTCATGCAGCACTAACTCCGGGACCGGCTTTTATTGCAGGGAAGGTGTCATCCGGTTCAGGGGCTTCTGATGTTACTGTTATCCCGTTTCGCGGCGATGACGATTCGATTAAATTGATAGGCTCATCTTTTAAACTTGTAAAGGGGAAAATGGATGATGTGCTGATGCGTGACGGTGTGATGATAAGTTCAAATCTGGCGTCAAAGCTTGGCAGTGCACCGGGACGTGAAATTACGATAACATATAATACTAAATTTGAAAAAAGTGCTGTTTCGTTTAAAGTAAAAGTGAAAGGGGTGTTTACTCCGGATATTAAGACCGGTGATAAAACTATATATATGCATGAAGCGCTGTTCTACCCTAAATTTTATGATAGATTGCCGGATCTTAAGGAGGATGCTGCAAAAGCATTTATACCGGCTGCGGACGCTTCGTTTAAACCGGCGCTTGGTAATGAATGGGAACTGCTTAAAAGAACTCGAAACACCGACGAGATGAAGAAAAAGTATGCGGCTGAAGCCAGAAAGAAGATCCGCGCAACAACAATAGATGTTAACTCAATGTATGAAAGCGCAAGCGACGTGCTGAAGCTTGAGTCTGTACTTAATATCATTACAATATCCGCGGTTCTTATACTCTTTTTTATTATTCTGATAGGTGTAGTAAATACTCTGAGAATGACAATTAAAGAGAGAACAAGGGAGATTGGAACTATACGGGCAATCGGAATGCAGAAGCGTGATGTATGGGGTATCTTTATGATTGAAACATCTTTACTTTCATTTTTTGCGTCTATTGCAGGGACAATTTTCGCATTTATACTTATGGGTCTTCTTTCACTTATTACATTCAATGTCACCGACAATCCATTGGGAATTCTGCTTGTTAGTAAGCATCTTTATTTCCTCCCGTCATTCTGGAATGTGGTATTTAATATTTCACTGATACTTGTTATCACAATGATTACAGCATTTTTTCCTGCACGGAGAGCGGCAAATCTATCTTCTGCAGAGGCATTAAGGCATTACGAATAGGAGAATTTAAATGTTTAAAAAATTTATAATTGCACTGGCTGTTATTACATCTTTCACTTCCTCATTTGCAGAATCACCTGTAGGTACACTTCTTTCTAAAGTTGAGAAGATTCAGGAGATGACATCGGATATCCGGGCAAAGGTTGTTCTTACACAGCAGAAGACCGGGCAGGGAACAAAAAATATAGAGATGATCTATTACAGACGGGATTCCGATGATTCATTTCTTATAGTAATGGCTGCACCGGAGTCTGACAAGGGTAACGGATATCTCCGTGTTGGTGACAACTTCTGGATGTACAGACGGAATACACGGACATTTCAGCATGTAAACAGGGATGAGAGTATCGGCGGATCGAACGCTCATGCTGAGGATTTTGAAAAGAGAAAACTTACAGAACTATATGCGCCATCAATTGACGGTTCCGGAAAAGAGATACTCGCAGAAGAGGTTCTGGGGAAGATACCTGTTTACAGATTTGAAGTGAAAGCGAAAGTCAACGACGTCGATTATCCGAAGAAGATCTACTGGATAAGAAAAGATAATAATCTCCCCCTGAAGGAGCAGTCTTTTTCTCTGTCCGGTACTCTGATGGAGACGGCATATTACCTTAATTATACAATAGTAGATGGAAGATATGTTGCAGTTAAAATGATGTTTATAGATGAGTTTGAGAAGGGGAATAAAACACTTGTCGAGATATCCGGTATCTCTACGGAGAGACTGGACAACTCTCTATTTACAAAACCGTATCTGGAAAATCTGAGCAAGTAGTAACCGGCGGTTTCCGGCTGTAGGAAGATATTTCAGGTTTCTGCTGAGATGGTTTCGGCTCCGCTAAACCATCTCGCTGAAAACGGATTTGTGCAGTTGCTGATCTGTATAATACCGTAACTAAGAATTTCAATAATAGGATATCAATATGAAAAAGCTTATACTTATCCTGCTTCTAATCCCTGTTCATCTTTTAGCAGCTGATGATCCGATTAATGAAGATGCTCTCTTTGGCGAAAGCGAAACTGTTATTGAAAATAAGGTTCAGGATAATACACTTAAAGATGAAATGGATAAAAGAAGTGCGGCAATATCGGGAGAGATAACCAGTGCCCTGTTATATTCAAGGATTGATGAACCGGTTTCAGCGGACAGGACGGGTGTCCAGGCTGTGAAGCCTTATATTGTAGGTGATCTTTTTTTTGATGCACGGCTTCCCGGGGGATCGAAGGGATTCGGTTCATTTGAACTGACTCATGACGCTTCGATAGATGAAAATGAAACAGGAGAGAAGTCCACGGAATTTTCTGTAAAGGAGATCTTTGTCGATTTTAATCTGAACAGATATATCTATTTCAGAACAGGGAAACAGGTTCTAAGCTGGGGACAGTGCTATCTCTGGAATCCCACTGATATGATAAATGTGGAGAATAAAAGTTTTCTCAACAAGCTGGAGGCACGCGAAGGGACCTATGGAGTTAAGACGCACATACCATTCGGAACGGCAGTAAATATTTACGGATTTGCCGACATGAATCAGGCACAGGAAGGTGAGGATATTGCCGGTTCGGGAAAATTTGAATTTCTTCTGAAGAGCACTGAAATGGCTCTCTCTGTATGGGGGAAAAAGAGTTTCCATCCGGTATATGGATATGATTTCTCCAGCAGAGTTCTTGGTATTGATATTAAGGGTGAGGCGAGTTATTCAAAAGGTAGTAATACTGAAAAGGTTATAAATGAAAACGGATTGCTTATTACAGAAAAGGCTGATGAGGATATTTACAAGGCTAGTATAAATATAGGAAGGGATTTCGACTTCGGTGAAAAAACAGACCGGATAAATATCAGCATAGAGATGTTTTATAATGGAGACGGATACAAGGAGAATCCATTAGATGATGAAGATATGTATTTATATGATGATACCGAGTTTGAAATCGATGGTGAAACTGTTACTGTACCAGGTGGAGATATGAAAACATATCTGCTTGGTCATGGACTATATGAACCGGACTATTGTTCGGAATATTATGCAGCCGTTTTTATAACATTCAGAGAGTTTATTCTGAGCGATATTACATTTACTCTTAATGGAATTTCGAATATACAGCAGAAGTCGTATATTATATCTTCCGGTTTAAGTTATATAAATCTTAACGATTTTAAAGCCGGAGCTGCATTCAATTTCTATGCCGGTGATGAAAATGGCGAGTACAGGTTACGGGGAGTAAAATATGATGCTCAGATTACTGCCGGGATATTGTTCTGACTTTGTGCTGTAGAGACACAGCATAGTTGTGACTCTACAGCACAAAAATCCTGCTAATCCAACCATCCTGAAAATCCTGATAAAAATTTGACTCATCCCTCCATATTTATTAAAATCATTTAAATCATCCGTATATGGAGATATATTATGTATCGGATACGGTTTCATGGCCGCGGCGGACAGGGGATGAAAACTTCAAGCCGAATTCTTGGTTCGGCATTTTTTAAAGAAGGCTACGAGGTCCAGGATGCGCCGAAGTATGGTGCAGAGAGGCGGGGTGCATCAATGTCTGCATATGTCAGAGCTGATAGAAAAAATATTTATGAGCGTGGTGTAATTCAGAATCCCGATCTGGTTGTTGCAGCAGATGAAAGTCTTCTTATGGTTATTCCTGAACTTATCTTTGAAGGATTGAATGAGCGGAGTATGTTACTTCTCAACAGTTCCGGGAATATTGATGAATTGCAAGAGAGACTTGATGTTAAATCTGAAGTAGTCTATTTACCCTTGAAGCTGAATGAAAAGGATAAAGATACATCCATCCACCTGATAAGCACTGCATCTGCTGCGGCTGCTGCAGCTCTTACCGGAGCAATCGCCTGGGATAGTCTTGAAAAAGCAATACATGATGAACTCTTCGATTTGACAGACGAATCTACTAAAGAAAATATTGAAACTGCATTATATACATATGAAAATATAATACAAACCGGAAAAGTTTTATCCGGAAGAGATGCTTTATCTGCATATCAATTCCGTAATCCGGGCTGGGTAACAATGGAGACTCAACATGCCGGATTGTCAGCTCCGGCAATTCATAATTCAGGTACAAGTGCCAAAAATCCAACAGGTTCATGGCGCACAGTCCGCCCGGAAATAAGAGAGGATATATGCAGCAGGTGTTCACTCTGTTCTGTCTACTGTCCTGATAACGCTATAAAGATTGATGAAACCGGATTACCGGTGATAGATTACACTCACTGCAAAGGGTGCTTAATATGTCTGTCAATATGTCCTAAACATGCGATTGAATCAATGCCTGAAAGTTCGCCATTCAAAAGAAAGCATTACAGAGGTGAGTTATGAACCGGAAACTGCTCACAGGAAATGCTGCTGCAGCAATTGGAGCCCGTCTTGCGGAAACAGATTATATCCCGGCATTTCCGATTACACCTCAGACAGAGATTATTGAAACTCTGGCAGGGTGGATCAATTCGGGCGAAATGAACGGGAGACTGACGATGTTTGAATCTGAACACTCCATGATCACCGCAGCCGGGAGTGCGGCATCGGCGGGAGTAAGAGTCTTTACCGCAACATCGAGTCAGGGATTGATGTACGGTATGGAGATGGTCTATTCCGCTGCGGGATGGCGTGCTCCATTTGTGATGGTAAATGTTTCGCGCGGCCTTGCGTCGCCGACTACGCTTGAGTGCGATCATAACGACATACTTGCAGCAAGGGACAGCGGCTGTCTTCAGATTCACTGCGCCACATGTCAGGAGGTTCTCGATTCGGTCATAATGGGATTCCGGATTGCCGAGGATCGGGCAGTGAGACTTCCGGTGATTATTAATCTCGACGGATTTTATCTCTCCTACACCAGGGAGCCTGTGGATATACCGTCACAGGAAAAGGTAAAAGAATTTCTTCCGGATTTTGATAAGTATGACACGGGATTTTCAGGTTCAGAACCTCAGTCGCGCGGAGTGATTGTTCTTGGAGGGTCGCAGTATTCGTATTTCAGGTATCAGACCCATCTTGCAGTACTGAACGGCCTGCAGGTTTATCATAAAGCTGCATCAGATTTCGCTGAAATTTTTGGTAGAACATATACACCGGTTGAAACATATAGAACAGATGATGCTGTTATCTGTTTTGTCATGATCGGATCATTCTCTACAAAGGGGAAAGAGGCCGTTGACCGGCTTCGCGAAAAAGGAATGAAGATAGGCCTTATCCGCCCGAGACTGATCCGTCCATTTCCGGTGAGCGCATTACGAATGGCATTCAGCGGAATTAAAGGGGCAGCTGTTATAGATCAGAACATCTCCATGGGGAAAGGGGGTATTCTTTTTACCGAAATCTCTTCGGTACTATATAACGGCAGAGAGGAATCACCTCTGCTTCTGAGTTACATAGGCGGGCTCGGAGGACGGGATATCTCACTGGATGAGTTTGCAGCAATGGCTGATGAAACAATAAAAGCCGTTATAGATGGAGAGGTTCCGGAGCCGAGACTTCTTTATAATGAAGATGAAATGAAGCAGATGAAGAAGCTTCAGGGTATAGCAGGAGTCGTGGAGTAGTTTAAAATCATACATTTTTGTTATTTTATAAAAAGGAAAAAGCAATGGAAGAGACCATATATAAAAGCATAAAAGATATTTCAAAAAACCGGATTCTGTCATCGGGCACATCAATGTGTGCAGGGTGCGGCGCTCTTGAGTCTGTTAAGCTTTTCTATGATATCCTTGGTAAAAATACGGTGTTTGTAAATGCGGCCGGGTGTATGACTCTTCTCTCTGCATATCCATTTACACCGTTCAGCGGATCATGGCTTTACACTGCAATGGCATCGGCTTCGGCAGGTGCGCAGGGGGTTAGGGATGCTCTTGATATTCAGCTGAAAAAGGGTATTATCTCACAACAGGATGATATGCGTGTAGTGGTTCTTACAGGTGACGGCTCTGCAAATGGAATGGGACTCTCATCGACAAGCGCTGCGATGGATAGAGGACTTGATTATATATGTATATGTTATGATAATGAGGGATACGGCAATACCGGCCAGCAGGATTCCGCCGCCACACCTTTCGGCGCAAAAACTGCAACAAGCGGAACTGGTGAAGGGAATATCAGCCATAAAAAGGATCTGTTTTCTGTCTGGATTGCTCATAAGCCGGTGTATGCCGCAACTGTTACGGCTGCGGAACCTCTTGATCTTGCACGGAAAGTAGAAAAAGCAATGAAATTGAAAGGACCGAAAATGTTTATAACTTTTGCACCATGTCCGACGGGGTGGCATTATGAACCTTCAGATTCAGTTGAAATCGGTAAACTGGCAGTGAGCACAGGTGTATGGCCGCTGAAAGAGTATATCGACGGAACGGTTATTCATACAAAGATCCCCGGTAAAAGACTTCCAGTGGAAGATTATCTTAAAAGACAGGGGAGATTTGAACATCTTTTTGTGCCGGAACGGAATAATAAAGTGATCGATCAGATTCAGTCTGGTGTTGATTTATACTGGAGTAAAGTTTGAATTATGGATACGCCGGTTTTCCGGTAGTTTTTGAATGAGTATAAATTGGACCATATCAGGTTATACTGATATTCAGTTTTTTCATAATTACTCCCTGTTCAAGGGGTAAATGTTCCGATGTAGAGGCTGTTGATCAGCTTTATGCAGCTTGTACAGGTCTGTCGGGGGGCATTTTGATATATTTCACCTCAAATTGAGGATTATTACAGGTTAAAGGGAGGTATAAGCCTGTTGAAACGGAGGTGTTAGCTCTCTGGTATATAGCTGGTATTACTTTAACAGCAATATGAATGCTTTCAACAGGGGTTACGGTTTCAAGTGTGATCCCTTTTAATGTCATTGAGATGAAAAGATTATAGCCGCTAAACGGTTTATCTTTTACAAGGATGTTATAGATTGATTTCTTTTCAATGGAGAGCTGCTGCCAGAGTTTTACAGCATGGGCAAATCTGGCCCGGTTCTTCTGCTGGCCCTCTGTCCGTGGATTAGCAGGTATTGTATACGATCGGGCGTACTGATATCCATTTACATTATAGTATATGATATTGCCAATGCGGCCGTGAAGTGATTGTACGAATGATGCGAGTTTTATTTTTGCCATTGTGTTTACCTGCTGCTTTTCCGGATTTATGCTGACTATATTAATACGTCTGGCGGGAGTGGTCGGTGAAAAATTTTTCTGTATTTTTTGAATTTTTTCTGATACATAACTTCTGCAAGGGGATAAACGCATCCCCCTTCGCGCCCCCTCTGTCGCGATGCGACATCTCCCCCATTATATAGTATACTGGATTTATAAAAACTTTTGGGTTAAATTATTAAGAGGGAGGCTGACGTCCCCCAGCCTCATAGAAGGCTTTATTCATAACAGCCTCCCTCTCTCTTCTGACTGCTTATAGTGGGTAGCACAAACTAATATAAGGGTGCAGCAGAAGAACAGTAATATTAAAGGAGGTCAGCACCATGCAACATTACGTAGGCATCGACAACTCCTCTCTCGATCACAAGATACGAATCATTGATGAGAATGACAACAAAAGTTTAAAATTTACAATATCTAATAATTATGAAGGCTTTGCTGAACTCGGGCTAAAATTAAGCGGATTAGAAAATATCAGTATCGGCTTCGAGCTCCCTCATGGTCCTCTTGTGGATTTCCTGCATATGAATGACTTTAATCTATATTCCTTGAATCCTTTAAAAGTAAAAAGATATAAAGAATCAATTAAGGTATCAGGGGACAAAAATGATGACATAGATGCTCATGCAATTGCTGAATATCTAAAAAATAATAAATCATACACCAGAGAGTTGATTTATAATTCTTCCGAGATTGAGCGATTAAAAAATCTTACAATTATACATACTCGTCTTACAAATGATAGAGTCCGTCATATTAACAAACTTCATTTTGCAATACGGCAGTATTTCCCTCTCCAGGAAGCACTATTTGTTGATTTTGGCTGCATAGTACATTTAAAAATGATTATAAAATATCCAACTTTTGACAAGTTGAAAGCTGCAGATGATAATGAAATTAAAGAATTTCTTATAAGTAATAAATATCGCAGACCTGTTTATATCAATAAAGTAATTGAAATAATCAAGAACTATAAACAGCTGATTTCACCGGATGTTGAATATGCTTATCAGTTCGAAGCGAAATGTTTGTGCGGGATTATACAGGTTCTTGACGAAGAACTAAAAAGAGTTGAAAAAGAAATGAATAAAATTAGTGATTCTCATAATCTGGGAAAATATTTTAAATCATTGCCCGGAGCCGGTGATATTTTAGCATGCAAGTTGCTTGCTTTATTTGGTGATAACAAAAAGCGATTTGATAATTCCAATGGTGTACAGTGTTTATTTGGAACAGCACCCAGAAATTATCAAAGTGGTACGTATCATAAAGTATTGATGCGTAAAGCATGTAATAAATCAGCAAGAGCTATTTTGTATAAATTTGCCTTTGCTACTTTACAATCTTCAAAATGGGCCAGAGAATATTATGATAAACAGAAAGCCAAAGGAAAGACCCATTCAGTTGCACTAAGAGCATTATCAAATAAATGGGTAAAGGTTATTTACAAAATCTGGAAGGATGAAATTTTTTATTGTGAAGAGGAAAAAAAATCATCCGCTGCTTGACATAGTGGGTGTGAATGGGAGGAGAGGTGAGTCGGAATAGGCATCTGCCTGCTACATAAACGTGTAGGTCACTGTGTGTCATTGGTGATGTGTTATGTTTAAATTAAGTATATTTAAACTTTTTATGCTTGTAATATATAACAATATAAGAGCTACGTTTAATATACAAAATTAAGTGAATGTAAAAAATGAACCGGAAAAAAGACCTGACAGAACGCGACATCTGCACCAAGTATATAACACCAGCTCTTGAAAAAGCCGGATGGGATATTATTACACAGGTGTACGAGGAGTTCCCTTTAACTAAGGGACGTGTTATTGTCAGGGGTAAACTTCATACAAGGGGAAAGAATAAGCGGGCCGATTATGTACTTTTTTATAAGCCGGGCATACCTATAGCAGTAATCGAGGCAAAGGACAATAATCATTCAATTGGCGACGGGATGCAGCAGGGGCTGGGTTATTCAGAGCTTCTTCATGTGCCGTTTACTTTCAGTTCTAATGGTGACGGATTTCTGTTTCATAACAGCATTGCCATTGATGGAAAAATTGAGAAAGAGATTGCTCTGGATGAATTCCCTTCACCGGAAACTCTCTGGAGGATGTGGTGCATCAATAAATGTATTACCGCTGAACAGGAAGCCATTGTTACTGAGGACTATTATAGCGGCGGTGACAACAAAACACCTCGTTATTATCAACTCCTTGCAATAAACAAAACAATCGAAGCCATAGCGAGAGGTGATAACCGGATTCTATTGGTTATGGCAACAGGAACCGGTAAAACATTCACTGCTTTTCAGATCATCTGGAGATTGTGGAAATCCCGCACAAAGAAAAGGATACTCTTCTTAGCTGACCGGAACATACTAATTGACCAGACCATGACCAATGACTTTAAGCCTTTCGGTGCCGCGATGACTAAGATATCGAAACGCCAGGCGAATAAATCTTATGAAATATATCTTTCACTCTATCAGGCTGTTACAGGTGTTGAAGAGGAGAGCAATATTTACAAACAGTTCTCTCCTGAATTCTTTGACCTTATTGTAGTTGATGAGTGTCACAGAGGGAGTGCCGCTGAAGATTCAAACTGGCGTCAGATTCTGGAATATTTTACATCCGCCACACAGATTGGACTGACTGCCACACCCAAAGAGACTAAGGATGTATCAAATATTACCTACTTTGGCGATCCCATATATACATATTCACTACGTCAGGGTATTGAAGATGGTTTTCTTGCACCTTATAAAGTTGTCCGCATAGATATTGATAAAGACCTTACCGGCTGGCGACCTGATAAAGGGATGTCAGATAAAAACGGGAATATGATTGAAGACCGTATCTATAACCAGAAGGATTTTGATAAAACACTGGTATTGGAGAAGCGTACAGAGCTTGTTGCAGGTAAGATAACTGAATTTTTAAAGGCAACAAACCGTTACGATAAAACAATCGTATTTTGTGATAATATAGACCATGCAGAGCGTATGAGGCAGGCCCTTGTTAACCAGAATGCCGATATTGCAGCAGAGAACCCGAAGTATGTAATGCGTATAACCGGAGATAATGAAGAAGGAAAGATGGAGCTTGATAACTTTATCTTTCCCGAGTCGAGATATCCGGTTATTGCCACAACATCAAAGTTAATGACAACCGGTGTTGACGCGCAGACATGCAAGCTTATTGTACTTGATCAGCGGATACAGTCTATGACCGAGTTTAAACAGATCATAGGGCGTGGAACCCGTATACATGAAGACTACAACAAATTCTATTTTACAATTATGGATTTCAAGAAAGCAACTGAGCTTTTTGCCGATCCCGATTTTGACGGTGATCCAGTTGTAATCTACTCTCCGAAACCGGGTGAATCACCTGTCCCCCCTGATGAGGCTGGTGATGATAATACTGTTATAAGTAATCCGGAAGATGCTGAGGGGAGTGAAGGCTGGACTACTGCTGACGGATGGGATGTACCGGGTTCAGATAATAATGATTCATTTAAAGTAAAAAAATACTATGTTGCCAATGTTGAAGTTAAAGTCGCCGCGGAGAGGGTACAGTATTTTGACGCCGATGGTAAACTTATAACTGAATCTCTAAAGGATTACACGAAAAAAGCGATAGATAAGGAGTTTGCATCGTTAGATGACTTTATCAAAAAGTGGAGCAGTGCAGACAGGAAAAAGGCAATAATTGAAGAGCTTGAGAATGAGGGTGTATTCTTTAAAGCACTTTATGAAGAGATAGGGAAGAATCTTGACCCTTTTGATATTATCTGCCATGTGGCATGGGACAAACCTCCATTGACACGTAAAGAAAGGGCTGATAATGTAAGAAAGAGAGATTACTTCTCAAAATATGGCGATCAGGCGAGGATAGTCCTGGATGCACTCCTTGATAAATACGCAGATGAGGGTGTTGAACATATTGAAGAGACACAGATACTTGCAATAAATCCCTTTACAGATTTCGGGACACCAATAGAGATAATAAAAAAATTCGGCGGAATCACAAACTACGAGGAAGCTGTCCGTGAACTTGAACTGGCAATTTATCATGCCTGAATAATGGAGTATTAAATGTCATTAAGTACCTTGATCAAGACAATACAGGATATCATGCGTAAAGACGTTGGCGTTGATGGTGACGCGCAGCGCATAAGTCAGATGGTTTGGCTTTTATTCTTAAAGATATTCGATGATAAAGAGCAGGAGTGGGAGGTAACTGTAAAAGGCTATAAATCCCCTATTGCAAAACGTTTTCAGTGGAGAACATGGGCTGCCAATCCCGAGGGTGATACCGGCAATGACCTTATCGACTTTGTAAACAACGAACTCTTCCCTTTTTTAAAGAAGCTGGCGACAACTGCCGGTGTTTCACCTCATGGCAGGGTGGTTGGCAGCGTTTTTGAGGATGCCTACAACTATATGAAATCGGGTACACTGCTGCGTCAGGTAATAAATACCATTCAGGTTGATGTGGATTTTAACTCGTCACAGGACAGACATGTTTTTAATGATATATATGAAAAGATACTTGCTGACCTTCAGTCTGCCGGGAATGCAGGGGAATATTACACACCACGGGCAGTAACACAGTTTATGGTCGATATTCTTGATCCGAAACTTGGCGAAACAATACTTGATCCTGCCTGCGGTACTGGCGGGTTCCTTGTAAACTGTATTGATCACCTGAAAGAGCAGGTTAAAACTGCTGATGATAATGTAGTTTTACAGAACTCGATTCATGGTGTTGAGAAGAAACCTATGCCGCATATGCTTGCAATGACCAACCTTATGCTTCATGGGATTGATGTCCCGACAAATGTAAGGCATGACAATACACTCCGCAGGCCGCTGAAGGATTACGGCCCGAAAGACCGTGTTGATATTATCATTACAAATCCACCCTTCGGCGGAATGGAGGAGGATGGTATTGAGAAGAACTTCCCTAAGAAGTATCAGACAAGGGAGACAGCCGACCTATTTATGGCGCTGATAATGCATCTGCTGAAGCATGACACAGGGCGGGCTGCAGTTGTACTACCTGACGGGTTTTTATTTGGAGAAGGTACTAAAACAAATCTGAAGAGTGAACTACTTAAAGAGTTTAACCTTCATACAATTGTAAGACTTCCTAATGGTGTATTCAGCCCATATACAGGGATAAAGACCAATATACTATTTATTGAAAAAGGCGGCCCTACAAAACAGGTGTGGTTTTTTGAACACCCTTATCCTGAAGGGTATAAATCATATTCACGGTCAAAGCCTTTAAGGATAGAGGAGTTTGATCTTGAAAAGAAGTGGTGGAACAAACGGAAGCAGAATGAATATGCATGGAAGGTCTCTGTTAAAGAAATAGAAGATAAGAACTATAACCTGGATTTTAAAAATCCGCATAAAGTTGATGTTGTACATGGCGATCCCGATGAGCTGATGAAAGAATATGAAGAGATTTCACGGAAGCTTGAGGCCACACGTGATGTGCTTAAACAGGAATTGATGAATGCGCTGGGCGGGAGATAGTATTATATGAGATATAATCCGGAAATACATCACCGCCGATCGATCCGTTTAAAAGGATACGATTATTCTAGCAATGGTGCATATTATATCACAATTAATACACAGAATCGTGAATTTTTTTTTGGAGATATCATTGATGCCGAGATGGTATTGAATGACGCAGGCCGGATGATTGAAGAATGGTACAAGAAATTACCGGATAAATTTCCCGGTGTGGAATTGGATGAATATGTGGTAATGCCGGATCATTTTCATTGTATTGTTGTGATAGATGATTCAGGGCAGACAGATAATATAAAGGGGCAGACACATGGGTCTGCCCGTACGGCTGCGGTATTCGATACGGATTGTGTGATTAAAAATGAAAATAATCTCAAACACGTCGGGGCGAACCTACGTGTTCACCCTAAAATCCCCAACATCGGAAAATTCACAATAAATAAAAATGATTCTAATATCGATAATAATATCGATGATAAAATGGATTCCATGATTGGGGATATTGATGATCGTGAAATTTTAGGGCAGACACATGGGTCTGCCCCTACGGGCGTATTCGATACGGATTGTGTGATTAAAAATGAAAATAATTTCAAACACGTCGGGGCGCACCTATGTGTGCACCCTAATCTCCCCAACATCGGAAAATTCGCAATAAATGAAAATGATCCCAATATAATTTACAATGCCGATATTCCGCGAATCATTCAATGGTTTAAAACAATGACAACAAATGAATATATTCGCGGTGTAAAAAATTTAGGATGGATGCCGTTTAATAAAAAAATGTGGCAGCGGAATTATTATGAGCATATAATCAGAGACGATGGATCATTGGAGCGGATTCGTAATTATATAATAAATAATCCGGGCAAATGGAAAAATAATAAAGATAAAACAAATTTTGTTTCTGATCTGCATGAGATATATGGATCAGAACAAGTCAAAGAATCAGCACCCGTCGGGGCGCACCTGCGTGTGCGCCCTGAAATCCCCAACAACAGAAAGTTTGCAATAAATGAAATTGATTCTGTTCATAATATTGAAAAGAAATCCAATATCGATAATATCGATAATGAAATGGATTTTATGATTGGGAATATTATTTATTTTGAAATGGTGGGGCAGACACACAGGTCGGCCCCGACGGGTTTAGCGACAGATTTTATTGAGTATGCGGGGAGCATCTAATGAATGAACATGAACTCCTTGAACGGCATTTTGATATAGCTCTTGAGACACCGGATGGGATTAAGAAATTGCGGGAGTTGATATTATCGCTTGCGATGAAGGGGAAGCTTGTAAAACAAGACCCGAATGATAAGCCTGCGAGTGAACTACTTGAAAAAATTGAAACTGAGAGGCAAAGTCTCATAAAAGATGGTAGAATAAGTAAAAAAGAGGCTTTACCATCACTCGAAGTAGAAAATATGCCATATGAAATACCCAATAAATGGGTTTGGTGCTATTTAAATGATTTGTGTTTAATAATTACAGATGGAACACATCAAACACCTAATTACACTGTAGAAGGGGTCCCTTTTCTTTCGGTTAAAAATTTAAGCTCGGGTTATATTGATTTTAGAAATACAAAATTTATTTCTTTTGAAGAGCATAAAGAATTAACTAAAAGATGTTGTCCTGAAAAGGGTGACATTTTACTTACTAAAATTGGTACAACTGGTATTGCAGTTACAATAAATACTACAGATGTTTTTAGTATATTTGTAAGCGTGTCTTTATTAAAATTATATAATAATTATGTTTACCCGGAATTTATTACAAAGTTAATCAATTCACCTTTAGTAAAAAAGTATTCAGCAGAAGGTACAGAGGGGGTTGGTAATAAAAATCTTGTACTTAGAAAAATTAAATCATTTATTGTTCCACTTCCTCCACTTAACGAACAAAAACGCATAGTAGAGAAAATAGATCAGCTTATGGCTTTATGTGATAAACTCGAAGCAGAACGAAATGAACGGGATAAAAGTAAAATAAAAATACATTCAACTGCAATGAACAGACTTCTTTCTGCACCGGACTCAACGGCCTTTAACAGTTCATGGAGTTTTATTACAAAACATTTCAGCGATCTTTATTCTGTTCCACAGAATGTTGATGAGCTGAAGAAAGCTATTTTGCAGCTTGCGGTAATGGGTAAGCTTGTGGAGCAGGATGTTAATGATCAGCCGGCGAGCGAATTGTTGAAGGAGATTGAGACTGAGAAGGAGAGGTTGGTTAAGGAAGGGAAGATTAAGAAGCAAGGGATTTTACCTTCAATTAAATTGGATGAAGTTCCTTATGAATTACCCCGAGGCTGGGAGTGGGTAAGGTTAAGAGAGATATGTCATGATTGGGGGCAAAAAACACCGGATGAAAGATTTACATATATTGATGTTGGGTCAATTGATAATATCAATGGGTCTGTAGCTTCTGATGTTCAAATATTAGAAAGCTCCGAAGCACCATCAAGGGCAAGAAAAATAGTAAGGAATGGAACAGTAATATATTCAACGGTAAGACCATATCTTTTGAATATTGCGATAGTTGATCATGATTATAACCCGGAACCAATAGCAAGTACGGCTTTTGCAATATTACATCCTTATAAAAAGGTTTATAACAAATACATATACTATTATTTGAGGTCACAGCCCTTTATTGATTATGTGGAATTGCAAATGAAAGGTGTTGCTTATCCAGCAATAAATGATGGCAATTTTTATATGGGTGGCTTTCCTCTACCTCCATTCAATGAGCAGAAACGGATTGTTGAAAAAATAGATCAGTTAATGGAACTTTGTAATTCTCTTGAACAGCAGATTAAAGATTCTACGGAGATGAAGTGTGATATCCTTAATTCGGTGTTGGCAAGGATATAGAAAATTATGAGATTAAAAGAAGTATACATTAGTAAATATAAAAACCTTGTTGATTTTAAGCTTAGTTTTGATGGGAACAGTTTTATCGATGTATTTGTAGGGAAAAACGGTACTGGTAAGTCTAATCTCTTTGAAGCATTGATTGAAATATTTCAACACCTTTATAAAAATACCATAAAACATAATAAACCTGAGTTCGAATATATTTATTCGATTAGATACGAAATAAACAGTATTACTACATCAATTAGTTGGAATGGTACGACTTTTGAAATTAATGGTGAAGTGAATAGAAAAACACTCGGCATAACCCCACTACCTGATAATGTTTTAGTTTATTATTCAGGTCATAATACTAAAGTATCTGATATTATTCAATCATATGAAAAGTCTTTTAAAAAAGATATAAAATCTGCAAGCAATAATGAAACAAGAAGATTTATTGGTATTGGAAGAGAGTATAAGAAACTACTACTCGCAGTCTTTTTAATGCAGGGAGAGGATAATAATGCGCGACAATTTTTTTGCAATAAACTTGGTATTTTATCGATAAAGCCTGTGGTTAGGTTAATTCTTAAACGACCATATTTTGCCGATAAATCATATGAAATTGAAGAATTTATAAAATCTACCCATTTCTGGGGAGCATTGGGTATTACAAACGAATTTCTTGAAATGATTGCTGTATGTATCAAAGGTGAATTTAAACATGGTGATATATATAACTCACGTAATGACGAGTATATCATTCCCATCAATATAGAACTTTTTCGCGAGAGGTTTGAAGATTATTCTATACAAGAACTTTTTCGACAATTTGATAACTTGAAAACCATTGAGATGTTTCATGATATTTTGATAAGTATTATAATGGATGACGGTGTAGAAGCAGATATCAATTATTTTAGTGATGGTCAATTCCAGACTGTGTATATTTATTCAATCATTGAACTCTTTAAAGATCGAAATTGTATAACACTTCTTGATGAACCGGATTCTTTTTTGCATCCAGAATGGCAGTTTGATTTTTTGAAAATGGTTTTTGAAATCACTGATAATGAATCTTCGAAAAATCATGTGTTAATGAGTAGCCATAGTGCAGTAACATTGATACCTTATGATAATAAAAAGATAAAATTTTTTGATATTAAAGGTAATTCAACAAACTGTTATGATCTTCCTAAGCATGTGGCTATCAATAAGTTGAGTTCTGATTTAATAAAGTATTCAGAACAGGAACAGTTGCTTAGTATTATCAACACAATCCAGATTGAGAATAAACCTGTTTTTTTTTACTGAAGGTAGTACCGATCCGATCATAATAAAACAAGCCTGGTATAAGCTATATGAAGAGGAGATTCCGTTTATACCTTTTTATGCATTTAGCTGTACTTATCTTTCACAATTACTTACTGATCAAAGAATACTAGGTGAAATGAATGGTCTTCCATTATTTGGAATGTTTGACTTTGATCTTGCATATAATCAGTGGAATGGTATTAACGGAGAAATTCTAGAAAATAATCCTTTCAAAGGTCTAATCAAAAAATGGAGTTCTGGTAACTCATACGCAATAATGATACCTGTCCCCAGAAATCCAGTAATTCAAAAGCAAGTAATTAAAAATGCGACTAATATGGAAACATTCAAAGATCGATCTTGTTGTGAAATTGAACATCTTTTTTATGGTTCAATTACCACCGAAAGTTATTTCCATGAAGAGCCATGTGTAGGAGGGACTCAACAAGTTTTCAAAGCAGATTCAAATAAAACCGAGTTTGCCAAATCAGTTATCCCTCTTGTTGAAAAAGAATACTTTGAAACATTTCGACCTATGTTTGAATTTGTCAAAAGCAAATGCACGGAATCCAAATCGACATAAGTTTTAGGATTATAAATAATGGCAAGAAAAGATTTACATGATAAACCCTTTGATGAGGGCACAATAGCAAAGCTAGAGCTGTTTGAAGATTATGCGCAAGCGTGGATTCCAACATTTGTTATGCAGAACTGCCTTCGGTTTTGCATCATAGATTTTTTCGCCGGAACAGGGTATGATATAAATCATGTACCTGGTAGCCCTATACGATTATTACAAAAGATTAAAGACCATGTAGAACATATTACTGAGCGAAAAATTAAAATAAATTTATACTTAAATGAGTATGATAAAAACAAATTTGAATTACTAAAATCTGCCTGTATAGAATATCTCACTATAAATTCAGATATAAATTCAGATATAAATAATGCAATTTCCTTAACATTTTTTAATGAAGACTTTGATAAACTTTTTCCGCAGTTATTGCCAATAATAAATCAAATGCCTTCACTTGTTTATCTTGATCAGAACGGAATAAGATTTCTGTCTGAGAAATATTTCCTTGAACTTGAGAAAACACGACAAACTGATATATTGTATTTTGTATCTTCTTCATATTTCTGGCGTTTTGGTGAGACGGATGGATTCAAGGTTCATTTAGATATTGATATGGATGAAGCAAAAAAAAATCCGTATAAATTTATACATAGAAGTATCATAAATCAGATAAGAGCAAAATTACCGACTAATTCAAGTTTAAAACTCTATCCTTTTTCTATAAAGAAAGGGCCGAATATACATGGTATTATTTTCGGAGCTTCACATCCTCGTGCGGTTGATAAATTTTTATCATTATCATGGAAACGAAATAAAACAAATGGTGAAGCCAACTTTGACATTGATGATGATCTTAATAAATCCCAATTAGATCTTTTTGAAGGGATAAAATTAACAAAAATTGAATCGTTTCAAAAAAGATTACGAGAAAAAATATTAAATGGTGAAATTGTAGATAATTTCGATGCCTACGATTTTGTTTTAGAAGAAGGTCATATAGGTAGTCATGCAGCAGATGAAATTAAAAAAATGAAGAAAGAAAAATTTATCAATTATGAATCAACTTCACCACTAGTAACTTATGATAACGTTTATAAAAACAAAAATAAAATTAAATATACAATAATGGGATTTAAATGAGAACTACAAAAATCGAATGGACTGATAAAACTTGGAACCCTGTTACCGGCTGTACTAAAATATCCGCTGGTTGTGCAAATTGTTATGCCGAAGTTATGTCAAAAAGACTTCAAGCCATGGGACAGAAAAAATACAGCAATGGTTTTATATGTACGGTGCATGATGAAGTATTAGACGAACCACTACGATGGAAAAAGCCTCACACGATTTTTATCTGTTCTATGAGTGATTTGTTTCATGACGATGTACCATTCAGCTTTATTGATAAAGTTATGGCAATTATTAAATCCACTCCGCATCACCGGTATCAGATTCTAACCAAAAGAGCTGAACGAATGAACAGGTATTTTAAAAAAATAAAAATACCGGAGAATGTCTGGCTTGGTGTGACCGTTGATATAGAAGATTCTAAAAGCAGGATTGATCAGATAAGAAATATAAAAGCCCCTATTAAATTTTTATCATGTGAACCATTGTTGGAGGATTTAGGAAAACTTGATCTAACAAACATTGATTGGGTGATAGTCGGAGGAGAAAGCGGTAACAGAGCAAGGCCGATGAAAGAGGAATGGGTAGAGAATATTAAAGTACAGACAAAACAGCAGAAAGCAGCTTTCTTTTTTAAACAATGGGGTACTTGGGGTAGTGATGGTATTAAGAGAAATAAAAAGCTAAACGGTAAAATGATTAAAGGTAAAATCATTCAGGAAATGCCTTTGCGTTCTACTGATATAAATGTACATATTTGAATTAAGAGGGTGCTATGTTTGATGATATCAATAAAATAATTCTAAATAATTCTCAAAAGTTGTGGCTTAAAGAATCTGTAGATATGTTTATGAATTTTGAATATCCTGATAGATTTGTTGTAAAAGTTCGGCTATTGGATATAGTTAATAAAGATTTTAATCCAAATACAATTGACAAGGCTCTGTTTGAGTCTGGGTATTATCCAACCATAATGGGAATATGGTATATCTATCCGGAACATGAGATATTTAAAGTGATCGATGATGTTATCATTATAATCCGCAAAATGATAGTTAATAACCCTAAAATTGATAAAATTCAAGCTGAAGAATTAATAACTGCATCAGGTTATGAAAAAAAAGAAATCTATCAAGCAATATATATACTAAACAATACTATAAAATTGTTTCATAGTGTAAACACTAATAATGATTATTTTAGTGATGTTCAAATCTATGAAACTCAATTAAAAGAAAGATTTATAGACTATATTGATTTAGAAACAGAATCGAGTAAATATTACAATAGTATTTCAACAAAAAGTTTATCTGCTAATAAAAAGATAATGAAATCAATGGATGATAATGAAATAATTAAAGATTCAGCTTTTATAATTATGGCTATGAATAATGAAATTCCAGAACTTGATGATGTACATAACGCTATTAAAGAAGTATGTAAAATGTTTTCTATCAATGCAGTCCGTGCTGATGATATTGAACATCAAGATAAAATCACAGATGTAATTATTGATAGGATAAGAAAATCTGAATTCATTATTGCTGATATAACTTATGAAAAGCCTAATGTTTATTATGAAATTGGATTCTCTCATGCTATAGGGAAGCGACCAATACTATTAAGAAAAGGCAGTACACCTCTTCATTTCGATATCGCTGGTTATAATGTTCCAGAATATTCAAATATAACAAAACTTAGAGAATTATTAACTAATCGTCTTGAAGCTATCACCGGGAAACAACCTAAAAGATAAAGATATTATTATATAAAAGATGAAGGTGAAATAAGTGGAACCAGGTGAAATTTTAAAAAGAGAAGCTTTTGATAATTTGATTACTATTTTTATACCGGGAGCATTGGCGATCTTCCCTTATATATTTATTTTATCTATTCATTATCCGGTAATAATTGAGTTCTGGAAGATTCATAATGTTGTTTACGTTTCTATTTATATATTTTTCTCAATACTTGCAGGCCTTCTCATTGACGGTTTTGGTTTAAGAATAGAAAAAATATGGGATTTTATAATTGATAGTGAAAGTAATCCGCATAATAAAGAATGGGAAGTATATCTTAAATTAAATTTAAAAGATGAAATTATAGCTCAACGGTATCTCAGCGTTAAGCTTGTAGGTATGAAAGTTGAATTGGCTCTTTCTGTTTCTGTGTTTTTTGTTATCATAGGCATTGTGTGGTTATTTATTATTTCTCATTTTTGCAGTGGGCGTACATTCGCTGGAATACTTCTATCTCTTATAATTTTATTTATGTATATACTATGGGAGTCATATAGTTCAGCAAGATTGTTAGGTGAGACAAGAAAGTTAATTCTAGATGCAATGTCTAAGGAATATTGATTTTAAGTTTTTGTAATGAAAGGAGAACCCAATGTCCCTATCCCCAAACCTCGTAAAAATAAAAAACGAAAACCTAATCCCGATGAACTCCATAACTCTCAACATCGAAAACGCCTAAGGATACCACCAACCCATCATTTCCCAAAAAAAGGAAAAAGTTTTATGAAAAAAATAATTATACTGGCTGTAATGATTTCCCTGCTAAGCCGGACATTGTATTCTGCTGATACAAAAATTCCTGAAAACCTTAAACTTTATGCATATATGATGCTGCTTTTTAATGAGAATGTTCACCTGGTTAATAAAATAGAAACAGAAAAAATTACTGTTAATGAATTATTCCAAAATGAATCTGTAAACCATACAAGATTTATAAAGTATATGAATAGTATAAACGACATGAAGATCCGATTACTGGCTCAGGGGATGTTTGAATATTTTAAAGACAGAAATTCTTTTACTCCTGAAAAAATAAATACTCTTGCGAAGTCCCTCGAGGATATAAACATACTGGTGAAATTTAATATAAATAACAATTCCGGGAATTTTGTTGATTATTTATTATTCGGCAAGCGTGAAAAGCTGACAACCAGATCACCATTTTTTAAGGATGAAGTAGATTATTATAACATAATCCCGTTTCTTCATTATGATGATTTGACAACAAGCAGCGTTACTATTTATCCAAACTGCATTTATATAAATATGCGGGAGGCTGCTTATGATCATAAAGTGTTTCTGGATATATTATCCGGGAAAAACAGTATCGCGCAATATCTTGGTGTTTCAATTGATGACAATATAAGGTGCGCTGTAAAAAAGGCGTACCCGGTTAAAAAATGTTCAATAAATGATGTCAGAAGATTATCCGAAAGTCTGTTGTTAGGAATGCAGATAGCCAGGGAAAAGCTTAATATAAAAGAATTACCTTTAAGTCGGGCATTCGGGATCACTTCGGCAATATACGATTCACCTTATGAAGGACTTATTTTACTGTTTGCATATCTTCAATATGATAAAAAAACAGATTACGCCGTAAGTGCAAAAAGTTTCGTAAAATTTGTTTCAGATAAAACCGGCAATAAATTAATTACGGAAGATCCATCTATTTTATGTTCCATGGGGAAGGCTGAATTAAAAAATATTGCTGATGAGTATTATTTGTATTTAATAAAAAATGGGGAGTTGTATTAAATCAGGTTCTGGAAAAGAGTTTTGGTGTAGATATTAACAATCCAGGATTCATCCCTTTTTGAATGGTCCATGAATTTGAAAATATGTTTTTTCCGTTATATGAAATCAATTCATGGGCCATTGATCACCGGTAGAATAGTTCTATATGAAATCAGAAGTAAGTGCAGACATTTCAATCAATGGCTGACTTCTGTTGAATTAGTCGGATATTCGAAAGTAAAAGTAATCTACTACGAAAACCCTCTCCGTGAGGAGAGGCCGCTCAATGACATTCGTGTCATCGCGGCATTAGTCCATCCATGTACGTCAGGTGCGCAGCAGGCCGGGTGGGGTCAGCAATGCGATTATTAACAGGTAAGAAAACTTTAACAAAATAGCGCTGTACTCAATATCAGACAAATACAATAATAATAAACCGGAAGGCCTAAATGTCCAAACCAATTCTCCCCGACATCCTGAGTAATAAAATCGAAGCCATGATCTGCGACGGGATATCCACAATTGAAATCTACGACCAGGTAATTGACGAAGTTGCTATTCACGTGGAATCAGAAGAACAGGTGATAAGATGTATCTCCTCAATCCGGGGTAAGGCTTCACTTAAAAATAAAAACATAAAAACTTATCCCGAAAAAAAACTGACTATTCCTGCTAGAAAAAACTTTGATACAAAACCGCACACTTATAACATAAAGCAGTTAAACACCGTTATGCCAGAAAAAAAATTCGAAAGCCTATGTGAACCCGTTGTTATTGACATTCTTCAGAACTACGAAGGATTTAAACTGGTTGAGAGCGCCAACAATGTTTCCGGTTTCCATAATCCCCTTTTCGATTTTTTTGCTTTTAAAGGTAAGACCCCGTATATCATAGAATTTAAAGGATCTCTGAACAGTTTCAATTCTCCCGGCGAAATGCAGAAACGGCGCATAAAGGAATTGATGAGTCATATTGATGGACTAAAACTGGCGCTCATCCAGTTGCGGATTAATACCGGAGAGTACAGGATATTTTATAATAACGAAATAAATCTTTTCTTTGACGGCCGGAAGGTTTCTATTGCACCGGTGATTGAATGGATAGAGGGGAAACTGAAGAAGACCGACTGATGATGATTAATATAATTTATGTGAATCTCAATCAGTAAATCCTTCCAATCCTTAAATCCTAAGAATCCTAATTCAGACAAATTGCAGAAAGAAATCCCGGATATTTCCCATGGGAGAGTATGTATAGTCTTTATTTAGAGAGAATAGTTTTGATGTTTTTAATGTAAGGGAAGAGGAATTAACCGATTGCAGTGACGAACATTTGATCACAGTTTGGCTTGATGAGAGTAGAGTACTTGTTACACTTGACCTGAATTTTTCCGATATATGAAGATATCAGCCGGATCAGTTGTATGGAATAATTATAATAAGAGCATATAATCAAAATTATAATTTAATTTAATTTAAATATATGAATTTTAGTTTAGATAAAAAAGCCCTGATATAATCAGGGCTTAATGCGCGCCTGGGAGGAGTCGAACCTCCGACGCACGGATTCGAAGTCCGACGCTCTATCCACTGAGCTACAGGCGCATTAAAAGATAATTATTTTTTAACATGAAAGTTGTCAAGACAATAAATCAAAACTTATTCTGATGATAAAAGTTAGCAAATTATTTTTTGGGGTGCGTATGCTCCGCATACGTTGTGAATGTTGAATTTAGGGGTGCTGGCCCCGTAATCTCATATTTCAGGCGAAATTATATTTATTTTTAGATTAATATTATAAAAAAAATGTCCATTTTAGTTTTTTTTAATAAAAAAACCTCTAAATTCCAAAAATAGAGTTAATAATTATTGACAAGCGGTATAAAACTCTTATATAAGAAGTATGTTGTTGATGATGAGGAGACGAAATTTATGAAAATTAGGTTACCTTCATTATTTAAAATATTTTTTCTTTTAATTTTATTATTTATTATCACCTGCAGTAAATCTGAGACTGATTCAAAAAAAACTTCCGGTAATTTATATAGCGGACCATTAAGCGGAGGGCATTATGATTTTGCCCCGGGGATTATTGCTTCTACTGAAAGAATATTCGGTATATTACTTAAAAACCAGCCAACAAACGGATCTTATGAAAATATTCAGTTGATGATACGCGATGAATCAGCTATGGGATTGGTTCTTGAGGATACATTCACATATGCTGTAAAAAAAGGTATTGCCGACAATAATCTGGAACTCATTGCAGCTGCTGCTAAACTTAAGGTTTTGATGGTCGCTTTTTATTCGGACGTATATATTCTGGTTAACAAAAATAGCGGAATAAACAGTATTTCCGATCTTGCAGGTAAAAAAGTCAGTATTGCTGAAGAAAACTCAGGGACCTATATAACCGCACGGACAATTTTAGACACTTATACCTTTAGTACACCCCCCGTTTATAATAATGACAGCACCGAAACAGCTCTGCAGAATGTCATAAATGGAACTAATGATGCTCTTATCAAAGTGACTGCCGACTCATCCGGCTATTTCGGAGCATTGACTGCAAATGACAATGTAAAATTTATCAGGGCTGAACTTGCGGGAGAGAAAGCCTTATATGATCATACAGGTATTATTTTAAAAGATGATTTTCCGTTTCAGTTGGATGACATTACCGGAAATATCAGAGTTCGTGTATTGCTTGTCGGTACACCTGATTATGAAGAAAAGCAGATGGATGAGCTGCTGGGTAATATTTTTGCCAATAAAGATATATATGCCGGACGTTTTTCGAATATCTGGGATTCGGTTACTGCTTATGATTCTATAAAATATTTCGGTGAATCACCATATGCCTGGAATTATAAATGTGCAGGTTATTTTACCGGTATTGATACAATTCCGAATGCTCAGACTAATCTGGTCTGCGGTACCGTCGGCGGCAGTACTGAAATAATCGCCGGTGATCTGCTTCCCTTAATTCTGAATAAAATGGGACTCAATCTTACTGTCGTTAATACATCCGGATCACCGGAAATGGCGATAAACATCGCTGACGGGAGTGCGGCAATGGCAATTGTGCTCGACGATGTTTATGAGTATCTTAACGGATGTAATAATTCTTATGATTATATGACAGCCCTTTCCCTTAAAAAGATTATGCCGTTATTCAAAGAGGAAGTTCATGTGCTGGTCAATACAGGAAGCGGAATAAATACTTTTGCCGATCTTGCCGGGAAAAAAATATGCGTCTGCGAAAAAACTTCAGGCTCGTTCATCGTGGCCAGGAATATACTGAGAACTTATGGATTTACCGCAGCAAACGCCCCGACGTATTACTTTGAAAGCCCCGAAACTGCAGTAGCAAAAGTCGTTAATGGGACCTACGACGCAATTATAAAAGTCAGTGCTCAACCTTATTCTCTTTTTACAGGATTGAACGCTGGAGATCCCGTCAAGCTTATACCGGCACGTGTTAAAGACGGAACTATAAGCACAGATTATGAAACCGGCACAATCGCCGGAGGTCAATATCCTTTTCAGAGCACCGATGTAACAGAGAATATTTTCGTCCGCAGTCTGCTCGTCGTATCTCCGGCTGTGAGCGATGTTTACGCTGGAGACCTTATCGATGCGGTGCATGCGGCAATTGAAGCAGGCCAGTTTTCATCTCATGCAGTTTACTGGACTGATGTAACACGGGACGCAGGTCTGCAGTATTTCAGGAAAAAACCATATGGCTGGTCGCAAAAGGCGGCGGAGTATTACCTTTCCGGACTCGGATATCAGCCGGAATAATCAGGTTAAGAGGAGCAGAAATCATGAAAATTATACGTATAGTTATTATTCTTTTCATAGTTTTAATGGCCTTTAACCTTAGCCGGTGCTCAGATGATTCTTCTGATTCAGATGATGATGTGAAACCTGCAGAATTCAGTATTACAAAAGTCGAATGTAGTCCCGATGTTTATCTTGGACATCCTATCAGTGTTACAGTAACCATTTCATCAGTTGATGAAAGAGAAAATGTTCCTGTGATTCTTAATCTTGCAAAAGAAACAGAAATTGACGATGCCGAAGTTTCCATGTATTCTGCAGGAAGTTATATAATACCAACTGTCAGCAGCGGAGTGAATCAGTATCAGATCAGTGTCACTGTTCCCGCACATTCAATTGATGCCGGAGAATACAAACTGGCAGCTATGCTGGACCCCGCTGCTGTTATCTCAGAAGAAAAAGAGGAATGCCGGCAGAGCGATGATCCTGCATCCGACAGCGAAAAAGAGTGTTACAACGAAAGCATGATGGCACCTATTAATGTAAAACTAGATTTCGTAAATACTCCTGACCTTCTGATCGAGGAAATACTGCTTACTTCAGATGTCGCGACTGTAACTACAGGTGACACTTCTCCCGACTTTATTTCAGGTACAGTGAAAATTAAATCTGTAGCTAAAGGTATGATCAATGTGCCGGTTCGTATTGTACTTGAGAAGGATGGTGTCGAGTATACAATGATGATTTGGGACAGTGAAATTGAAGGTTACGTAAATGATTACATGATAGGAGAGTTGAAAAATAATATTTCTAAAAGTATACCATTTTCTCTTCGAGTTGATTCGACTTTAACGGATCAACTCGTAAATGGAGAAAACCAGATGACTATAAAAGCCGTAATCGATCCCGATAATCTTACTCCTGAAGCTTATATCGAAGGAATGAGCGGCGGTGAAACCAATAATTCAATTTCTAAACAGATTACCATTGTTAAGGATGTCACTGTCGTTAAAAGCAATGTATATAGTCCTAATCAAAAAGCCACAGGGACTTCAGGACTTAATTTCAGTAAATCATTTTCTCAGACTTTTGGTTCCGGCACTATAGGTGCATTCCCGGGATTTTCATCACGGGCCTCACTTAATGAAAATGGCGCAGCGGGTTTTACCGGTGGCGGGGTTGATATAAGTATCTTTAATCAATCATTTTCATTCGTCAGGATGGAAGCTTCAGCTGCGGCTATGCCTCATAAATTATCAAGTTCATACTGTGATATTTATCTGCGCTTCACTACTCAGACATTGTACAGTTTTCACATTGATGGTGAATACTCATGGGACAAGGATTGGACTGTTTATAAATCAAAAGGCTATACCGCAACATTCTGGGCCAGCTGTATACCTGTAAATATATCAGCCGGTGCTCAGGGTACGATGGGATTTGCTGTTTCATTTACTGTTGGAGATACTCTTGAAGCAACTGCATCAGAGTTTGCCAATGCAGGAGCTTATGCAAGCGCCTCTGTCGGTATCGCAGGAATCTTTGAAGGCGGAGTTAAATGTAATCTGAATCTGATCAATATTGAATACAAAGCAATAGTAAATGCAGGTATGGAGCTGAGCGATGGGGCGCAGCAGATTCGCGGACAACTTCAGGAGCAGATAATCTGCGTCCTTGCAGGGCCAAACGGTTCTTTGAATTTTTTTGTCAGGTATCCGTTTCTACCTATGTGTTATAAAAAATTTTTCGGGAGAAAATGGTGGTATCCCTGTGGAGCACCCGGGACAAAGGAGGATCTGTACCCGATAGTGTCTTTTTCAACTTGGAATATGACTATACCGCTCCTGGATCTTACACAGGATACTCCATGGATTAATACAGGTCTTTAATTCAGGATGAAGAAGTATATTATAATATCATTTATCTGCCTGTGTGTACTCATCGTTTATTCTCTTATTCCGTCAATAACACCGTTATTCTGGCAGAGCGGTGCCCGTCAGATGTATGACTTCAGTTATAAAAATGATCTGACAGTCACGCTTCCTTTCGGCAGCGTGATGACAAGCAGACAGAAGATTTCGGGCATTTTAAATATGCGCGTCAATGATGTCGGCCGCGACAGGATTCAGCTTGGATTCCAGATGTCTCCGGTTTCTGTCGTGGTGGATGGAAAGAATGTCACCAATCTTGAAAAAATCCTTTCGTCATTTTTTCTTGCAGAGATTAAGCCGGACGGGGAATTTATCCGTTTCATTTTTAATTCAGGTATTTCAAAAGAGGAAGAAAAAATAATAAAAAGTATAATCCGGTCATATCAATCCATTATCGTTCCGGGAAAATTTAATTCATGGGGAAAGATTGAGGAGGATGGAATTGGAGAATACAAATCTGTGTATCGGGCTAAAAAAGGGTATATTGTAAAACAGAAGCAGATATATAACCGCATTAATAATACAGGTCTCTATCAATTAAAAAACTCAAAAATGAATGCAGCTATAGGTGAAAATTCCAAGATTATAATTAATTATGTAAAGTCTTCTAACTGGATATATTCAATACGAGGTGTTGACAACATTGAATTTATAATGAATAAAAAGCAGATGGCAGCATCTCATATTGAAACTACGCTTAAACTTGCTGACTACAATCCTGATATAAATCTTAACATCTGGAAAGAAGAGAATTTATTTTCGACACTGGAGGCTGTTTGGGGATCGGGCAGGCAAAAAGGCGGGTCTGTACTTAACGATGATGAAGCTCTTTCTCTAAAGAAAAAATTTGAAGGTAAAACTTTCAATGGAATACTGAAAAAATTTACAGTTACAGGGAACATGGTCCCCTGGGAATCAATAAGTTTACTAAAAGATTATCTTACGGTTAATCCTGCTCAATGTGTACTTGTTTCGAAATATCTTCTTGGAGGAAGTCTGAATAATGTTCAGCAGGCTGCTCTCATCCATGTTCTTGAACTAACCGGCCATAGTGATGCACAGAATACTCTTCTTAATATTGTAAACAGCCGATCTCACACCGATATGAACCGTGTAAGATCGATAATAGCTCTTAGCGGAATAAGCAGACTCTCGGATGATTCTGTTGCGGGTCTTCAGAATTTATGGGAATCAGGAGAGAAGGGTGTTGACCGCGAATTGTCGGATACAGCTATTCTGGCTCTCGGAAATATCAGCAGTCTGCAGAATGAAGATGCCGGAGATGAAGATGCAGTTCGCCGTAAAAAAAATATTAATGATTTTATTGAAAAGAAATTATCTGAAGCATCGGATACATCTTCCATAGCGACAATATTGACCGCTATACAAAATACTGGAGACAGTGCATTTATTGATCAGGTCATGCCCCGGATGAATGATGGCGATTTGAGAATCCGCATATCAGCGGTAAATGCCGCTATTGCAATCGGAGACGACAATACCTGTAAAACAGTCGCAGCACTGCTGGGTGTTGAAAAAGAAGGGCGTGTAAAAACAGCAATACTCGATTCATTGTATGACAGGCCTGGTATGAATTCTGCTGTGGATTTTATTATCAGCGGGATAAATGATGAAAGCGATCCAAATTTAAGAAAATCTATGATCCGCTATCTTGTAAAAAATCGAAATTCATATCCTGAAATAAAAAATATACTGGAGATGTCTCTTCAATCGGAAACAGATTCCGAAAATCGTAGATTGATATATCAGGGTATTTATTCAAAACAGGATTAATTATAATCTAAAAGATAGAATGGAAGATCCGGTCAGAGGAATGTTCTGTTTATGAAAAAGCAGGTGAATTCAATGAAAATCAGTATTGATGATATCCATGATCTGCTGCTTGAAGATCCAATCTTTAAGCAGGGGAACTATCTTTTATTATCGCGATTACTATCGCATGTTTTCGAAAAAAAATACAGCAAAGGCGAAACTATCTATAGTTTTGATGAAAATGCTGAGTTTCTTTATATGGTACTTCATGGGAGCGTTTCTCTTCTTCTTCCGGGAAAAAAGAAAATTATAATTTCTGAATCAGGCAGATTAGGTGAAGAATGCGGAACTGATCTCAAACATTATCTTTCTACTGCTGTTGCTGAAACAGATGTTCATGTTGTAGTTATACCAAAATCATGTATCTCTGATCTGACTCTATCCTGTCCGGGCATGAAGGCGGATTTTTACAGTTCACTTTTTAATTATAACACAGACACACATTCTATGAAATCAGTTAGCGATGATCAGTCCGGAAAAGGGAGAGAGAGGATATTCAGCAAACAGGTGGCAGGATGGCTTAGCATTGTAATACTGTTTCCTGCAACGATTTTGATAGGTCTTGCCTTCGGTCAGGAAATTCAGGTAAGTTTATTTATGGCTATTCTGATTGTTACATTACTCATGTGGATATTTAAACTTGTGGATGAATATATCCCTGCACTTTTTGCAGTATTCATAACAGTCAGTATGGGGCTGGCTCCTCCGAAGGTTGTTCTTTCAGGTTTTATCTCAGACGGATTTTTTCTGGCTTTGAGTGTTTTCGGCTTGAGCTCAGTAATCCTAAGCTCTGGTCTGAGTTACCGCGTTCTCCTTCTTCTTCTACTGCGTCTGCCAGGAACACAATTCTGGATGAATTTTGGAATTTTAATGCTTGGTATATTGATAACTCCATTACTACCGACTGCAAACGGAAGGGTTGTTCTTATAAAGCCGTTTCTTGCCGATATGATTGTGGCGCTCGGATACAAAAAACAGGATAAGGCAGCCACATGTATGTCGGTCTCATCGTTCACCGGTGTCACTATACTTTCAGGTGTTTTTCTTACCAGTAAAAGTGTTAACCTCATTATATTCGGTATGCTTTCCCCTCAGGAGCAGGATCAGTTTCACTGGCTTGCATGGCTGTTCAGCTCTTCAGTAACAGGGTTTGTAATGATTCTGCTATATTTTATAGCAATGTCAATTTTCTACAGAAACGGTGAGAGTTTAAACATAAACAGAGAAATAATCGCGACACAGCTTAAAATGCTCGGAAAGATGAAAGTACGCGAATGGGCGGCAGTGTTCGGGATTTTGATTTTTTTTGCAGGTATATTCACATGTTCATTCCATGAAATACAGCCTCCATGGATAGCTCTTGCTGTTTTATATTTTTTACTTCTATTCGGATTTCTCAGAAAGGATGAGTTCAGAGATAAAACAGACTGGCCTTTTCTTATCTACCTGGGGTGCATCGTCGGCATAGTGGCCACTTTTAATTATGTCGGGCTCAGTGCAGTTCTTATACAAAAACTCTCGATTTTCGGTGATACAATGAGGTCTAATTTTTATCTATTTGTACTTTCACTGAGTATAATTGTAATTATCATCAGAATTTTTGTTCCGATCAATGCCGCAATCATTATTATTGCCACGGTTTTCATGCCCGTTGCAGCAGTGAGCGGAATCAGTCCCTGGGTAATCGGTTTCATTGTACTGGTTATGGGGGAAATGTGGTTTTTCCCGTATCAATGTTCTTTCTATCTCCAATTTCAGCCAGGTGATAAAGAAGTCGCAGTTTATAATGAAAAATCATTTTTAAAATTCAATGTCATTGTCAATCTTATTAAAATTGCGGCTATTTATGCTTCAATACCTTTCTGGAAATTGATTGGATTATTATGAAAAATAAAATAACAATTATTCTCTCTTCACTTTTTTTTATTCAATTCATAATTATGCTGCTGGTATTCAATCTCAACAAACCGCGTCTGTTGATAATCCACAGCTATTATCACGATTATTCATGGGTAAAAGAGGTTAATGAGGGTATAAATCAGATTTTAAAGAAAGAAAATAATTATTGTATCCGCTGGCATTATCTGGATACAAAACGACATCCATGGGCCAATTATAAAATACAGGCCGGGAAAGTGGCTCGTCGACTAATTAGTGACTGGAAGCCGGATCTGATAATCACAATTGATGATGACGCTCAGGAATATGTAGGAAAACATTACATAAATGATTCTTCGCTAAAAATTGTTTTCTGCGGAGTAAATAATGATCTAAAAAAATATGGTTACAATAATGCTGCCAATGTAACCGGAATTCTGGAAAGACCTCCACTTGATGCTGTAAAAGAAGGACTTTTCACTATCTTTCAAACAGGAAAAGACAGTTTACCACTACGTGTTTTTTTTATCGGGGATAAATCAGAAACCGTTATCGGTGATGAGGAGTGGTGCAGAAAATTTAACTGGAATCCTATCCAATACTCAGGTTCCGAACTTGTGGATTATTTTGACGACTGGAAAAAGGCCGTATTAAAAGCACGAAGTCAGGCGGATGTAATTCTTGTTTCAAACTACAGGAGAGTGATGAGATATAGAAATATGCCGGATGGGGAGCTTGTACCTCCTGATGAGATCATAGGTTGGACTGAAGCGAATTCAGCCATCCCCGTAATAGGTGTAAATATTTTTTTCTCTGAGGATGGAGGTATGCTGGGGATTGCCACATCTCCAAATGAACAGGGTGAAGCCGCGGCAAAAATGGCAGTTGATATTCTTAATAACAAAACAGATACTGCAAAGATACCGGTGCTTAAGACGTCACGTTTTGTTGTTACGATGAAAGAATCTTTGATTACTAAACACGGTTATAAAATTCCAATGATATATGAAGCATGTGCCCGAACCGGCAATAATTTTTATAAATAAAAATTAACTGTTTAAAAACCGTTGATATTTTATATCTGCCGCGCCACCGGCGCGGCAGATATAAAATATCAACACCAGTTTATGAGCAGTCACATGCCCCGCCGCCTCTGGCGGCGGGGAAATAATTCACAAGTAATGGCTCAACTTGATAAAGTTAAGCGACTTACTTATTAGATACAATAAAATGTATTATTATATATTTTAAAAGAGAGGATGTCATGAAACATAAATCTTTAGTCCGTACCGCATTTCTTATTCCGCTTTTATTTTTATTCTTATTCGTATCTGCGGAAGAGACTAAAAAAAATGCTGCTGTTGAAATTAAACCATATTTCAAAAGTATTGATCCCGATATTCTGAATTTTCTCCCTCCGCCACCTGCAGATGGTTCACCGGAACAGCAGTCTGAACTTTTTCTGTTAAGACATGTGACCGGGACAAGAACAAAGGCTCAGCTTGTGGAAGTTGAATCACAGCTTGTATTGACAGGATTTTCATTTTCACCGGTAATCGGACCATGGTTTAAAACAGAATCGCTTCCGAAAACTACAGCATTTTTCTTACGTGTTGATAAAACAGCAAAAGATGTATCTGACAGAGGTAAAGGTTTCTGGAAACGGATACGGCCTTATGATATAGATCAGAACATTGCTCCTCTTAAAAAAGAGAAGAGCTTCAGTTATCCAAGTGGTCATTCAAACCGGGGCGCAGTTTATGCAGCAGTTCTGGCTGAACTTTTTCCTGAAAAGCGGGATGCATTACTGAGTTACGGATTCAATGCCGGATGGAACCGTATTGTTGCCGGGGTACATTATCCGAGTGATGTCTTTGCCGGACGGATTCTCGGGATGACTATAGCTGGAAGGCTGATAAAAGATCCCGGATTTCTGAAAGATCTTGAAGAGGTCCGTTCCGAAATCCGGTCCGTAAAACCCAGGTAAGCTTGTGTAAACAATTACTCCGGGAATACTTGAATAAAACGCTCTTTCATTGCTGCAAATTTTGCGTCATGAAAGATGAAGAGTTTATAATTGGTTTTATTAAGCATATCCAGAAACTTTTTATTATTACTAAGGTTAACAGAAGATCCGTTAGCCAGATTCTTTGCAACATTATCACGGACATATGCTTCATCACCGGTAAAACAGTACTCAGAAGCGCCATGTTTGAAGAAAACAACAGATGATCCCTTTGTGTGCCCGCCGATCTTTTTAATATTAAACATGTCGTAAAGAAGATAGCTTTCATCAAACTGAATGACGTTTGTATTACCGCTGAAAAACTTTTTCACTTCGCTCATACTTTTCCCTTTATTCAGGTCTGCAAGTTCATCCTTATTGATAAAAAACCTGGCATTCTTGAAACGATGAGCATTGCCGATATGGTCAAAGTGCGCATGAGTAATAATTACATCTGTAATCTTATCTGAATCGATTCCGTTTTCTCTGAGTATTGCTACCGGATCTTTAAAGTCCGTGATCCCGAACATCTTAACCATCTTATTATCATTAAAACCGGTATCAATAAGAATCTTCTTATCACCATATTCAATGTAGTAACATATCCAGCTGAACGGTACAGTCCCGCCGGACTTATCCCCCTGAAAGACAAATCTTTTCTGAAAGTCGGATTTGCCGTATTTTACAGCATGAATCTTCAATGTGTTCCCGCCGCTGAAACACTCGGTGTTCAGGGCGGTTATCACGGTGAAAACCAGAAGCAGTTTTATAAATTTTCTGTTGATCATGTTACTTTTTAATTACCATAAAAAGAAGAATAGCAGCAACATATGTAACAAATCCGATCATCAGAGTATAATTCATTCCATAGGAAACATTTAAAAATATTGATAGTGAAACAGCAACTGTTGCAAGAACTCCGTTAACTCCGAACATCAGAGTTGCATACTCAGGTGATACGTCCTGTTTAACCTGCTCCATTGCGTGAGGGAAGGGCATACCCATTAGAAACGCAAGAGGGAAGATCAGACCCGATGCAATAAAGAGTTTTGAATTGAAGCTGAACTTCGCGAACATCTGAAATACATCTCCGATAAAGAATGACTGGAAGAGTATCAGAAGAGGAATAATGCTTATGCATATTACCAGTGTCCGCTTGCTGAAGTTTCTACTGAAGAAGCTTCCAAGTCCGCTGAAAAGCAGCAGTCCTCCGAAAATAACAATTGTTGAATATATCGGTGAACCGATGAAGTTCTGGTATTTCTGCATAAGAACAATTTCAACAAGCATAAATCCGAAACCGAGCAGACCAAAGAAAACTGTATGTCCAAGGAGCGTGAATCTTTGTGACCCGTATTTGAATACTGCAAGGAGAAGTACCGGTATCATCATTACTCCGGCAATCTTCAGAATGATATCAAGGAAGTCGCGAACCTCTTTCTTGTTCTTATATATATTGAAAGGATATGGATTATTATCTGTTACAGGTGAAAGATCGAGTTCATAAGGGAAGCTTACTTTATCCATAATCGCTTCAATCTTTGTATTGTCAGCTGCAGTCATCTGGCTTCTGAGCAGATAGAATTTATTGTAAGTGGGGTTGAATTTATATTTACTCTCAATAAATTTTTTCTCATCAGCATTTTCAAGTTTAGCAAGAATATCCTGCTCGTACTCTTTTTTTGTAAGCGCATCGGGATAATCTTTTAACGAAGTGATTGAAGGCTCTGCACGGAAATACTTTTCGTACATTGTTCCTGTGTTCATTTTCGGGTGAAGGGTTATCGCCGAGTCGTATCTCGGAGCAATTACGTTGTGATACCGGCCGAATGCAGCAAGTTCTTTTTCAGTAAATGGAGCCTTCTTAATCATTACAGTCTGAAAAGTTCTCTGAGTTCCCCAGAAATCCCATGAAAATATAATTATGTGATCATTGGGATTCTTGATTCCAATCTCTTTCATAGACTGTTTGATTGTATTGAGGAATTTATAGAAGGAATATCTTACTCTTTTATTGCCGATAATCTCTTCATATACAACCATCCCCTTATCTGAAAGTTTGTTCAGCATCATCTTTGTCGCTTCCACAGTGTGGAGGTACTCAGGTGCTAAAGTCGCAATTGTAGGGAACTCGTAATGAAGATTCATCAGTGTAATCATGTCGTATGTTTCATTGTTGCTTGAGAGAAAATATCTACCTTCAGCATGATGTGCTTCAAGACCTTTGTATGGATAGTTTCCGAAAACAGAGAAGTAACCCTCTTTGTTGTTCTCCATCATAATGTTCATTATAACCGGTGAAAATTCAACTCCGCTTACTGTTGAGCCGGGCTGTCTTTTTGCCGATTTAACAATACCATCATATGAAAGACCGATAATAAAGATTTTAGGATCATCAATCGGAGGTACGCGCGGATCGTATACTGTTCCATTGTTTTTATCAACTGTGTCGAGTACAATACCGTTAGTACAGAAAAATATATTTTTGTCATCTATGGCAAAAAGATCTATTTTACCCATGAGATCGTCGCCTGAATAAATCAGTTTCCAGTTGGCGTTCTTCATAAAAGCAACCCATGATTTTTCCGGGTTTATTAAATTCTTTTTGTCAGGCTTTATGTTATAGTTAATGTCTATTCCGCTGGTAAGTCCAAGTTCATTCAATCCGAATTTGTTGTAAAGATTCTGGAATACTCCAAGTTTTGAAGGTTCTATTATCAGGTTATACTGTATATCGTTAAGTATATATTTTGCTCTCAATTTTTCATAGAGAGTTGTACCGATAACATACTTGTCCCCGGAAAGTTTAAATTTTGACAGCATGAAATTTTTATCAAAACTGCTTTTTATTGCCGGTATGATCTTCTGTTCGAAATCAGTTTTTGTAAATTCCGTCGGGAGTTTCATATTCTGTTTCAATACAAATCCTACTCCGAAGATCAATGGCAGGGATATTGCAACAGCCATGATTTTAGCGAATATATTTCTATACCCGACAACAAGTGTCAAAATAAACACAGCCGGTATAAACATCAGCACAATAAGTGAATTCTCTGATTTAATAGAGCTTACGCTTATTATAGGGAATATTACACCGCAGGCCGATGCCACGAGGTTTGTAAAATATATCTTGTTGGAGTTTCCTCTTGAAAAAAGCAGGGAAACAATTACTGCTCCGAAAAAGAAAGGGAGAACAAGAAAATACGGATACTGATATTCGCCGATTCTGATGATGTTATAGTATGATAAAGGAATCGATACTATAAAAAATAATGAAGCAATCATCATTACTGCATACCCGCGGATCCGGGACAGATAGAAACTTAAAAATCCTCCCGCTGCGATACCTATCATTGCGATTGAAATAACAAATGTTGCAGTAATGTAATTTGTTATTATTAAAAGCTGATGCATGAATATTGTTTCAAGTGCCATTATTGAAAATGAGAATAAAAACATGGCTATGTTATTAATTATACTGTCTCTGAGACTCGGTTTTTCTGTCATTGAAGTCTCTTCTATTGTTGCGCTGTTTTCTGTCATTGTACTCTCTTTGTAGCTGAATTTTGTTTTCATAAAGTTAGATTTCTTCCGGATTTAAAAATCGTGTAAAAATATATGTCACTATTTTCAATGTCAATTCTATTCACAATAAAAAAATTATATTTAAGAATTATTTTTCTGTTAATATCAGGGAGTAATTTGATGATTAACCTTGAATTCTTTTTTTAAAACCGGTTTAATTTTGATTTGACTTTAAGCACATGAAAGTTTTATATAAAAGTTGGTGTTTATAATAGAGTCAATTTGTAGTCTTTTTGTTTTTTATATGATTTAATCTGTCATTTTGCAGGTTCGCATTAAATGACTATATTTATGCCGTGCATCCTGCGACTGAAAAGCCGGACTTTTCATTTTAGTATTTATATCCTGCTGACGGAAACAATGATATTGAATCAACAATATTCTGTTTAACTGATTATAACAGTACGGAGAGTACTGCTGTAATAATATATTTAAAAAAATATAAGGAGTAGTGCATGAAAAAATTAATCCTTCTGCTTACAGCATTTCTTGTTTTCGCTGTAATGGTAACAGGCTGTAAAAAGAAAGCACCTGAGCTTTCTGAAGTAAGCGTAATTAAAGTCGGTGTTTTTGAGCCTCTTACAGGTGCAAATGCAAGCGGCGGCGAGCTTGAGGTTCGTGGAATGAAGCTTGCTAATGAAATGTTCCCTGATGTACTGGGAAAAAAAATTGAACTCGTTATTGTAGACAATAAGAGTGACAAAGTTGAATCAGCAAACGCTGCAGAAAGACTTGTGAATAAAGATCAGGTTGCTGCAATTATCGGAAGCTGGGGAAGCTCATTGTCTATGGCAGCTGGTCAGGTTACTAAAGGTAAAGTTCCTGTTGTAGCATGTTCAGCAACTAATCCTCTTGTTACAAAAGGTAATGACTGGTATTTCAGAGTATGTTTTCTTGATCCTTTCCAGGGACAGGTTATGGCAAACTATGCATTCAGCAAAGTTAACGCCAAAACAGCAGCTGTTATCCAGGAGATATCAAACGATTATTCTGTAGGTCTTGCTAAATTTTTTATCGATTCATTTACAAAACTTACAGGAAATGAAAAAGCAATCGTTGCTAAACCTTTCAGCTATAACACAGGTGATAATGATTTTACTGCTCAGCTGACAGCTATTGCACAGTTGAAGCCTGATGTAATTTTTGCTCCGGGTAACTATACAGAGTCTGCTCTTATTATCAAACAGGCTAGAGATCAGGGAATTAAGATTCCTTTCCTTGGCGGAGATACATGGGAAACAGGCCCATTCCTCGAAGTCGGAAAAAAATCTGTTGAAGGTGCTACATTCTCAACATTCTTTACATCTGAAGTTCCAATCACAAAAATGTCTGAAAAATTCCTGAAAGCTTACAGAGACAAATACAAAGAAGAGCCTGCAGCTGTAACAGCTCTCGGTTTTGATGCTTATATGGTTATCAGAGCAGCTATTGAAAAAGCTAACTCTATCGACCCTGAAAAAATTAAAAATGAAATTGCTAAAACTAAAGATTTTGAAGGCGCAGCCGGTATGATCACTCTTGACGAAAATGGTGATGCAGTTAAGGATGCTGTTATCAAAGTTGTTAAAGATGGTAAATTTAAATATCTAACAACAGTTAAACCTCAGTAACACCGGGGGATTTATACAGGGGCTATTGCCCCTGTACCCCGTTTTAATATGAGAGAGAGGGAGTGTTAAAGCTCCCTCTTTTTTTATCTGCAAATGCTTCTTGAATTACCCGGCCCCCGCACCCCGGTCGGGACAAGGATTTTTATATGATATTTAATGAAAAATTTAATTTTAAACTATCATATCCTGCTGTTAAATTTTGAATTTTACCTACAGAGTGCTTTGCCCCCTCCGGGGGTGTGGGGGCCGCTGTAATAACTGTTCAAAAATAATATTCTTGACAGATATCGGCCTCGATGGAGAATTTTGTATTCTTTTACTTTTCAATAAAGTACATCTGGAGACTTTCATGACTTTTGAAATATTTCTACAGCATCTCTCCAATGCCGTTTCTCTGGGAAGCCTTTATGCATTGATTGCAATTGGTTATACAATGGTTTACGGAATTCTGAGATTGATCAATTTTGCTCATGGCGATATCTTTATGCTTGGAGGGTATTTTGCCTTCTACGCGTTGACTACATTTCTTATGCCATGGTGGGTCGGATTTATTGTAGCTATCGGTTTAACCGCTCTGCTTGGTATGTCCATCGAAAAAGTCGCATACAGACCGCTCCGCGATTCCCCGAAAGTTTCTGTTCTTATCTCTGCAATCGGAGTCTCATTTTTAATAGAAAGTCTTGGTGTTGTTATATTCGGCGGAATACAGAAGGCTTTCCCTATTCCGGAACTTTTCGGAAAAGTTATGATGATAGGCAATATCTACATCGTCAGTGTTAACTTCTTTATTCCAGTTATAGCTTTTATTTTTCTAATCGGATTGATGTATCTGATCAATAAGACAAAGACCGGTATGGCAATGCGGGCTCTTTCCCGCGATCACGAAACAGCCAGACTCATGGCAATAGATGTTGATAAAGTAATCGCTTATACATTCGGACTAGGGTCGCTCCTTGCGGCTGTCGGGGGAATTATGTGGGGAATGAAATACCCGCAGCTTTATCCCCTAATGGGTGTTATGCCCGGTCTCAAGTGTTTTATTGCCGCAGTTGTTGGAGGGATCGGTAATATTACCGGTGCTGTTCTCGGAGGCCTTATAATCGGAATCCTTGAAATTATGACCGTTGCCTTCCTTCCGGATCTTACAGGCTATAGAGACGCATTCGCATTTATTCTGCTTATAATAATTCTTCTTGTTAAACCGACCGGTTTAATGGGGGAAAACCTCGCTGAGAAGGTTTAAGATGGAAAGAGAAAAATTTATCAGAAGAGCTTTGACATTAACAGTAGTTGCAGCAGCAGTGGGACTGTTGGTGCTTTTCAATTTTATATTCGATTCATATATGATGCGGATTATCAATCTCTGCGGTATATATATAACTCTTGCATTGAGTCTTAATCTTATATACGGCTTTACCGGCCTGTTTTCTCTGGGACATGCCGGATTTATGGCTATCGGTGCATACACAACGGCTCTGCTGACAATGTCTCCTGCACAGAAAGAGATGAATTTCTTTCTGGAGCCGATTGTTCCATGGCTTGCAAATGTAGAGTGGAGTTTTCTCCCTGCGTTGCTCATGGGGGGAGTTGTAGCCGCAGTTGCAGGTTTTATAATTGGCGCACCTGCTTTAAAACTAAAAGATGATTATCTTGCAATTGCCACATTAGGCTTTGCTGAAATAATTAGAATATTTTTTACAAATATGCAGAGTATAACCAACGGTCCGCTTGGTCTTAAAGGTCTCCCTCCCTATACTAATGTATGGTGGACCTGGGGTATTGCTCTGGCTTCTATTTTGTTTATGGTCTATCTTTTTAAAGGGAGTTATGGCCGGGCCTTCAAGGCAATTCGTGAAGATGAAGTAGCCGCTGAAGCGATGGGTATAAATCTTTTCAGACACAAAATGCTTTCATTCACAATCGGTTCTTTCATGGCCGGAGTAGGCGGCGGTCTTCTTGGTAATTTAATGGGTACTATTGATCCTCTGATGTTCAGATTTCTCCTCGCATTTAATATTCTTCTTATTGTTGTTCTTGGCGGTATGGGTAGTATTACCGGTACTGTTATTTCAGGAATAGTAATTACTGTGCTTATGGAGTATCTCAGGTTTCTTGATGGTCCCATGGATTTTCTGCTCTTTAAAACAGATGGAATTCCAGGACTGAGAATGGTAATTTTTTCAATTATGCTTATGGTTGTAATTCTGTTTTTTCAGAAAGGTATTATGGGGAACAGAGAGTTCTCCTGGGATTTTCTTTTTAAACCAGGCCGGTTAAAAAAGAACAGCGTTGAAGGTGAATAATTATGTATATTCTTCGTACAGATAATATAACAATGAAATTCGGCGGTCTTGTTGCTGTTTCCAATCTCAATCTGGAGATTAAGCAGAATGAAATCGTTGGTCTTATCGGACCAAATGGTGCCGGGAAGACAACTGCATTTAATATGATAACAAGCCAGTATACCCCAACAGAGGGGAGTATCTTTTTTAACAATGAGGATATAACCTCGCTTAAACCGTATGAAATAACAAGGCTCGGGATAGCGCGTACTTTTCAGAATATAAAACTATTCAAAGAGATGACAGTTCTCGAAAACGTACTGGTTGGAAACCATCTTCGTGTGAGATCCCCTCTGACTATGTCCGTTCTCCGTTCACCGATGTACAGACGTGAAGAGAAACATATGATTGAGAAATCTATGAATCTTTTAAGAGATCTTAATCTCGATGATGTAATAAATGAAAAGGCATACTCTCTCCCTTACGGAAAACAGAGAAGACTTGAAATTGCCCGTGCGCTTGCAACTGATCCGAAACTTCTGCTCCTGGATGAACCTGCTGCAGGTATGAATCCTCAGGAATCTATCGAGCTGATGAATTTTATTCATGAAATCAGAGACAAGTTTGATCTTACAATCTTCCTTATTGAACATACAATGCAGGTTGTAATGGGTGTTTGTGAAAGGATATATGTTCTTGATTATGGTGTTACTATAGCTGAAGGGAATCCATCTGAAATTCAGAATAACCCTAAAGTTATCGAAGCATATCTGGGGGTTAACTAGATGCTGAAAATTAGAGATCTGCATGTAAACTACGGCGGAATTAAAGCCCTTAAAGGGATTAACATAAATGTGCCTGATGGTAAAATAATTACACTCATCGGCGGTAACGGAGCGGGGAAAAGTACAACACTCAGAACTTCCATAGGTCTTATTAAACCGGGGAGCGGCACAATTCTCTATGATGATCAGGATATTACCACTCTTAAAACAAAGGATATTGTAAAAAAAGGACTGGTTCTTGTACCTGAGGGTCGTAAGGTTTTTTCGAATCTTACTATTCATGAAAACCTGGTTCTCGGATCATACGCGCGAAAAGATAAGGCTGAAATTGAAAAGGACAGAGAAAAAGTACTCTCTTTATTCCCCAGACTTGCTGAAAGACTTAAACAGAAAGCAGGGACCCTTTCCGGCGGCGAACAGCAGATGCTTGCCGTTGGTAGAGCAATTATGACAAAGCCGAGACTCCTTATGATGGATGAACCGTCACTGGGGCTTGCTCCTTTGATTGTAAAAAATATTTTTGAGATAATACAGAACATCAACAAACTCGGCGTTACAATTCTTCTGATTGAACAGAATGCAAAAGCTGCTCTTGAAATTGCCGACTACGGATATGTAATGGAAACAGGGAATATAGTAATGGAAGGGCCTGGTCGTGAACTTCTGAATAATGAAGATGTAAAAAAGGCTTACTTAGGGATAGCGTAACGGATTATCCCATGGCAGAAAAAAAGACTTCGATTCTAATTATATACACAGGCGGAACAATAGGGATGATACTGGACCCGGCTAACGGGTCCTACAGTCCTTATAATTTCCAGAATATAATTGATGAAGTCCCGGAGATTAAAAGATTCGGATATAACTTTTCCTCAGTTGAGTTCTCTATTCCTATTGATTCCTCTAATATTACACCGGCAGCATGGATTGAACTTGCCGGTATAATTAAAGAAAACTACAACTTCTATGACGGATTTGTAATTCTCCATGGAACCGATACCATGGCATTTACAGCTTCAGCTTTAAGCTTTATGCTGGAGAATCTTTCTAAACCTGTTATACTTACAGGATCCCAGCTCCCTATAAATATACTCCGAACAGACGGTAAAGAGAATCTCATATCATCCATAGAGATTGCCGCCGCAAAAATAAAAGGGAGAGCCGCTGTTCCCGAGGTCTGTATCTATTTTGAGTTTAAACTTTACCGCGGTAACCGGACCAAAAAGAGAAGCGCTGAAAATTTTAATGCTTTTGAATCTCCGAATCTGCTCCCCCTTGCTGAAGCTGGAATTCATATTAGTTATAATCACAGTGTGATAAAAAAAAGCAGTGCAGGCAAAAAGTTAAATCTGAATCTCAATATCGACTCAAATATCGCTATCGTAAAAATATTCCCCGGCATAAATCCGGATATTATCCGCGCTGTAATTGATATCCCTGGACTCCGTGCGGTAATTCTTGAGACTTACGGTTCGGGAAATGCTCCCGCAGAGAGCAGATTTCTCGATGTTATTGCAAAGGGTGCGGCGAAGGGGCTTATCATTGCCAATGTCACGCAGTGCAGCTCCGGCAGTGTGGAGATGGAGAGGTATAGCACAGGAAACAGTCTTAAGAAAATCGGAGTTGTAAGCGGACACGATATCACCACAGAGGCTGCTGTGACAAAACTTATGATTTTACTCGGAAAATATAAAGACACAAAAAAAGTTAAAGAATACTTTCAGAAGGATCTCGCAGGGGAGATTACTCTTCACTCTTAAGCGATGAAATTACATCACCCGCTTTTTCAAACCGGTATAAAAACTCCAGTGTTTTGATAGTCGGCATTACCAGTTTAATTTTATTCTCACTGTATTTTCTCAATGCTTCGCCGGGCTCTATCCATTCAAAATCTATCAGTTCATTCCCGTCATGAGATGTATCCTGATTATCCGGTGCAACTGCTGCAAAGAATCTTGTATCATATCGTATAGGAAAGAGTGGCGGAGTGATCCATCTGCTGATATAATAGAAATTATCAACTGCAGGGGTAAGATTCTCTTTCAGAAGCATATCTTTAAACGACAGTTTCTGTTCAAAGACAAGTCTCCTGTAATTTTCGAATTTTTTTACAGATTTTTCTGTGTTTATCTCCGGATAATTTCCCTCTTTATCCAATGCAAAGAGTATTCCCGATTCTTCAAAGGTTTCACGGATTCCGCACATTATATATGAATAAAATTTTTTTGAATCACCTTTGAAGTCTTTTAATTTACTGATAATTCTGTTTTCAGGAAACACATAGTCACCATCCTGTGCATCCTGTGCTCCACCCGGAAAAACATAATAGTCAGGGAGGAATCTGTCCTCACCATGTCTCTTCATAAGGAGAATTTCGAATTTATCCGGTTGATCTTTTATCAATGCAACTGTTGCCGCTTTTCGTGGTTTTATAAACATCTCAGCTTATTCTCAGCTCCTCAAGTATTGAATCAAAATCGTAACCGAAATTTTTCTTCACATGTTTTTTTAATGCTGAAACATTATCCAGTTCCTTCGATGCAGCATATGCGTTGCTGATAATTTTCCTGATGTTAATAATGGAACATATATCACCGTATGCCATGAAAATTTTAAATGCATGATCAAACACCGATATTGCTTTTTTGTACTGTTCTTCAGCGAAGTATATCATGCTTATCTCTCCGCATGCTTCAAGTATTGTTTTTACATTGGTTGATTCCGACTCAATATTGTCTTCATAAGGGTGAATTTTGATCAGTTTCAGGTATAAACTTAGTGCAGAGTCCGTATCATTAAGGTTATATTGATAGACATACGCAAGCCTGTATAGAGCTGCTATATATTTATCATTCAGTTCAATTGCTTTGTTGTATGCGTTTATAACAAAAAGAGGATCTTTTCGTACTGAGAAGTTTGCCCCCAGCATAAACCATGCTTTTGGAGACATGTTTCTGCTGTTTGTGAGCTCTTCAGCTTTTGAATGGGCTTTCAGTTCAGCTTCATCAAGATCAGATATTCTTTTCATAAAAATATTCTGGAGTTTAAGGGCTTTTTTTATGTATTTCTTTTTGTGGGAATATTTTATAATCTCTTCAAATGCTTCAATTGCCAGCTCTTCATATTCTGCTTCAGATGTGAGAAATGTAAGCCTGTCATAAACCTGAGCAGCAAGCAGCAGAAGTTCAGGGTCATCATAACCATGATGTCTTAATCTGTTTATTACGGCAAGCGAGTCATGAAGCCTGTTTTTTTTAAAATGTTTTACAGCCTCTTTCATACTTCGCTTGTAGTCTAATCCGATCTTATTCTGATTTTTTATTATATTCATTTCCGGAAACTTTTATATATATATTTTTTAAGTATTTATTCCATAACATTTTTGAATAAAAAATATTCGATTATCCCCGCCGCCAAAGGCGGTGGGGATATAATTTAAAAGTAAGTCGCTAAAAAAAATTGAGCGACTTACTTATGAGTTTCAAATCCCGCCGCCTTTGGCAGCGGTGAAATAATTCAAAAGAAACTTTGCAGGGTATAAGGGGCGGCAGCCCCTTAAAAAGCCCCCCGCAGGGGATATTGCTGTTACACGCAGTGTGACAGCCTTTGAGTTTCTTATGAGTATCACTGTATTACTTATAGAATCGGAAAAATAATTTCATTACTTGAAACTATCAGTGATAATTAAATGGAATGCCGGTAAAAAAAGCTCAGGAATTAATGCTGAACGATTTAAAATATTTTCTGTTTTTTGAATGAATAATCAATACATTGTTGTTATTAAAGCAATTATGAAACTCTTTTTTTGAGAAAAGAGGAGTCGGCATCGATAAGCGTGGTGTACTAGTTCAGAATGAAGAGTGGCAATGTTATGGAGTCAATAGAACATTTAGATGCAAAACCATCTGTCGTACAATCAGAGTTTATTGAATATCTTCCTGATGATAAAACTGATCAGGAGGAGACTCCTGACCGAAAATGGGTCAGATGCAGAAGCTGTCACTATAAAATAGCGCTTCAGTCGGATAAAATAAAAATAAACCAGACTGATACACATATATTTGAAAATCCCGCAGGTATATTCTATCGGGTAATATGCTTTACATCCGCACCGGGTGCTTCTATAGTTTCTGATTATACAGACGAGAATACATGGTTTACAGGGTATCTATGGGGTATTACTCTCTGCCGTTCGTGCCATAATCATCTCGGCTGGCATTATACTTCCGGATCGGCAGATTTTTTCGGTTTAATAGCCGACAGGCTTACGGGGATATAAAAAATACTTTACTCAATATAATATGTTTCATATGATATATTTTTATCATTTATGTAAATGCTGAAAAATCTGATTTAATATAGATTTTTTCAGTTCTTTTCGATGAATGGAGTTTTTTCACGTAAATACCCGTAGAATAGCGGTAAAAATACTCTTCGCCGCGCCAAAGATGCGATGGAGGTAGGATGCCGCTGGTTTATGAACATTTACTATTTCACCGGCTGGTCATATTTGATAATATTCTCCCTATGAATTAAAGGGGTTCATAATTTAAGATGAAAACAAAGAACAATACATTAAAAGTACTGATAATAAATTACGAGTTTCCCCCTCTCGGCGGCGGAGGAGGCGTAGCGTCTTATGATCTTGCCCTTGAGTGGGAAAAACATGGACAGGTAGATGTTTTAACATCGGGCTATACAGGCCTGGAATCGTCTGAAAAAGTTAACGGGATCAATATTTATAGATCCAAAATATTTTTCAGAAAATCAAGGGATGCAGCAACATTTTTATCTATGCTCTCCTTCCTGATAACAGGATTTATCGCCGGATTTAATCTTTGCCGTAAAAACAGATACGATGTAATCAATACTCATTTTGCTGTTCCATCGGGACCGCTTGGTTATCTGCTCGGGAGGATGTTCCGGATACCGAATGTGCTCTCACTTCACGGCGGAGATATTTATGATCCGAGCAAAAAGATGTCGCCTCATAAGAGTATAATCTTCAGCAGAGTTGTTAAGTTTATTCTCAATAAAGCTGACAGAATTGTAGCTCAATCAACCAACACCAGAGACAACACTATTAAATATTATAACCCCGTAAAAGAGGTTGAGATTGTACCGCTTGCGTTTCATCCACCGGTTATTCCACGGATCACCAGAGAAAAACTCGGGCTGGAGAAGGACTCCTTCTATTTCATCACAATTGGCCGTCTGGTTAAGCGGAAAGCTATAGATACAATGCTTCATGCGCTATCCGATATAAAAAATAAAAAAATTAAACTCCTCATCCTGGGTGATGGGCCGGAAATGGAATTTCTCAGTAACCTTGCAGGCACACTGAATCTTAATGACAGGGTGCAGTTCCCCGGATACGTTACCGATGATGAAAAATATAGCTACTTAAGCAATGCCGATGCATTTATTCTCACATCTCTCCATGAAGGATTCGGTATTGTATTTATGGAAGCTATGTTTACAGGTTTACCGATAGTTTGTACCAATCATGGCGGGCAGGTCGATTTTCTGAAACATAATGAGAATGCTCTTCTTCTTGATGTGGGAGATGTTGAATCGTGTAGAAAATATATGATAAAAATTGAAAAGGACAAAGATTTATATAAGCTGATGTCAAAGAATAATAAGAAAAAGGTTAAAGATTTTTATGCGGAGAGTGTAGCCGCAGAGTATCTTAAAATTTTTTATGAGATCAAGAATTAAATTATGAAAATCAATATCGGCCTTGTAACCAGAAATAGTGAGATTGCAGATGATCTGAAGAGTAACATTCCGGAAGCTGAGCTTTCTATATATAAGAATATTGAATCTCTGTCCAAGGAGAGCTGTTCAATATTCATTATCGATTATGAAGAGATGGGTTCATCCGATTCAACACAGTTTTACCTCTCCCGTCTGAGAAAAAAAATTCTTGATATACCGGTTCTTCTGGTGCTCAGGGTCAACACTATCCCGGAACTGGATTCGACCTGGTTCTTTAATGATTTTATCCTGTATCCGTTTCGTAAGGGCGAGATCAAAGCAAGACTCAGCAGAATTCTTACGGGACTTCCGGAAGATAATGAAGAGATATCCATCGGCAACTTGAAGATAAATACTAAAGAATATGTAGTGTACATGAATGATGAAAAGCTCGAACTTACATATAAGGAGTTTGAACTGCTCAGGTTATTCATCGAAAATCGCGGAGTTGTATTCTCCAGAAAAGATGTATTAAGCCGCATATGGGGCATGGAGTACATCGGAGGTACGCGGACCGTCGACGTTCATATAAGAAGACTTAGAAGCAAAATCGGCGATGATTTTAACTCTATAATAGAAACCGTTCGGAATGTCGGATATAAGTGTAAAGAGTAAATTACACGGAATATTTGTATTTGACAAAGATGCAGACTTTGTATTATGTCGTATTAAAAATTATGAATAATAGAAAATTATGTCCACATATATAATTAGAAGATTACTTCTGATAATTCCAACATTTATCGGGATCACGCTCATGGTATTTGCTATTACCAGATTTGTTCCCGGCGGTCCGATTGAACGCATGATCGCAGAGGCTCAGCAGACTGCTGCCTCGCGGGGATTCAGCAGGATGAATACAAATCCGCTTTCAGCTGTTCAGCTGGAGGAGCTTAAAAAATATTACGGTTTTGATAAACCTGTAATGATCAGTTATTTCAGCTGGCTGAAGAATGTTATGGTTCTGGACCTGGGGAATTCTACAAGGTATTATGAACCTGTATGGGGGCTAATTAAAAGCAAACTTCCTGTGTCTCTTTTTTATGGTATTATGGCTATGATTATTACATATTCAGTCTGCATACCTCTGGGTGTACTTAAAGCTCTCAGGCATAAAACTAATCTCGATAATATTACATCAATCATTGTATTTATCGGATACGCGATACCGAATTATGTAGTTGCAATTATTCTTCTGATGACATTCTCTTCATGGCTCGATCTCTTCCCGCTAGGCGGATTTACCGGCAATGATTTTCATACGCTTACAACCGGGGGGAAAATTATAGATGTACTCTATCATTCGGTTCTCCCTCTTATTGCATACATGGCGGGAAGTTTTGCCGTTATGACTTTTATGATGAAGAATTCACTTCTCGATTACCTGGCTTCAGATTTTATGAGAACTGCAATAGCTAAAGGGGCAAGCTACAGGCAGGCTGTTTTCAAACATGCCTTCCGTAACAGTCTTATTCCTCTTGCCACACATTTTGGAAATAACATTTCGATAATACTTACCGGATCATATCTTATTGAAAAAATATTCAATATAGACGGGATAGGACTCCTGGGGCTGGAATCGGTTGTAGAGAGGGATTATCCCACTGTACTTGGAATACTTGTTATATCCTCACTGCTTTTTATGATAGGGAATATTTTATCGGACATCTGCGTTGCCCTGGTCGATCCCAGAGTAAAATTCGAGTAGGCCAGTCATGATTAAATTTAATCCGCTTACTATAACTAAAATCAGAAGATTCAGAAGTATCAAACGGGGATACTACTCCTGTATTATACTCGCACTGTTTATACTGCTCTCTCTCTTTGCGGAACTTTTTGTAAACAGCAGAGCTCTATTAGTAAGGTATAATGGAGAGTTATATTTTCCTACATACGGTTCAATTATTCCGGGTAAAACTTTCGGTCTTGATTACGAATATGAAACGAACTACAGAGAGCTTAAAGTTCATATTGAAAAAAGCGGTACAGGTGATTTTGTAATTCTTCCACCCGTTCCGTTTAATCCATATGAAACCGAAGTTAAAAAAGATATGTACCCTCCATTACCTCCGTCAATCAAAGATAAACATTATCTCGGTACAGATAAAACAGGTCGTGATATCGCGGCAAGGCTTCTGTACGGATTTAGAATTGCCATATTTTTTTCACTTATTCTCCTTATCTTTGAATATGCAATCGGTGTAACTATCGGCTGTTTTATGGGATATCTCGGTGGTAAGTTCGATATCGTTTTTCAGCGTATAATTGAGATCTGGAATAACATCCCATTTCTATATGCTATAATAATTATATCTTCTATTGTTATTCCAAGTTTCTTTTCACTTCTTGGGATTATGATATTCTTCGGGTGGATTGGAATAACCTGGTATGTGAGAACTGCCACATACAGAGAGAAAGAGAGAGAGTATGTCCTTGCCGCAAGAGCACTCGGTGCTTCTACATCTAGGATAATTCTTATACATATTGTACCGAATATTATTTCTGTCATTATTACTTTTATTCCCTTTTCCGTAGCCGGCGGTATTACTGCTCTTACTGCGCTGGATTTTCTCGGATTCGGTCTTGCTCCGCCGACACCAAGCTGGGGTCAGCTCCTTGCTGAAGCTTCAGAGTATAATATAAAAGCGCCATGGATCGGTATCTCGGTAATTTCATCGATGATTGCTGTTTTGACAATGGTTACATTCATCGGTGAAGCTGTAAGGGAGTCTTTCGATCCCAAGATGTATACAACATATGAATAACGGGGGATTAAATGTCCGGAACTAAACTATACTCATTCAAGTCAGCATTGTTAATAGCTTTAATGCTGATCGTATCAATATTCGCATCCTGCAGTAAGGATGAAGGTGACGCTGTTAATGATGGTGCCGATGATTCGATTAAACTCGATTATTCCGTTCATCCTATTACTGAAAATCTCAAGTGGCTGACAAATAATGATGAACCTCTTATTGCTTCTCCCGATGCTAAAAAAGGTGGTACATTAAATACATATATTCTTTCATTCCCCTTAACATTCAGAACCGAAGGACCGGATTCAAATTCATCAACACGATCATATTTTCTTGATAATCATCTCGGCCTTGTCGGTTACCATAACAATACAGGTAAAGTTCTTCCCGAGCTTGCAACTCACTGGGCTTATGGTAAAGACGGGAAAACAATGTATTTTAAAATTCACCCCGACGCAAAATGGTCGGATGGTGTTTCCGTAACTGCAGATGATTTTATTTTTACATTTGAATTTATGCTGTCAAAACATATACAATCACCTTTTCATAACGAGATGTATGCCAAGGAATATGAAAAGATTCAGAAGCATGGAGATAAAATTATTTCTATTACCGCATCTAAAAAAGTACCCGATCTCTGGTATAATCTGAATATGCAGCCCAAACCGAAACATTTTTATGTCAAAATGAATAAAAATTACGTTACCGATTTTAACTGGAAAGTTGAACCGAATACCGGCCCCTATGTCCTGAAAGATTTTTCAAAAGGTAAATATCTCTTATTCGAGAGACAGAAGGATTGGTGGGCAAAAGATCTGAGATATAATAAAAACAGGTACAATGTCGATTTTATAAAAGTCTCTGTTATCCGGGATGAGAACGTAGGTTATGAGCATTTCAGAAAAGGTCTTATCGATTCACTCGATGCTACACGTCCTGAGATATGGTACGAAAAAGGTAAAGATGATATCTTCACAAATGGTTATGTTGAAAAAGTTGTCTATTATAACCAGGCTAAGAGACCCACGCCTGGATTGTATCTTAACCTTGACAAAGATATTTTCAAAGATAAAAATCTGCGCCTTGCTCTTGCCCATGCAATTAACTTTGACAAGGTTAATTCGCAGATTATGAGAAACGATGCAACCCGTCTTAATACCTGTTTTGAAGGATATGGTGCTTATACCAATAAAAATATCCGTGCGAGAGAATTCAATCTTCTGAAGGCTGAATCGTACATGAAAGCAGCAGGATGGAAACGGGGAGCTGACGGAATATGGGAGAAGGGGAACAACCGGTTCTCCGTGACTCTTACATATGGTCGAGAGCTCTTTACTCCCAGAGTTATTATTTATCAGGAAGAGGCTAAAAAGGCCGGAATTGATCTGAAACTTGAACTGCTTGACCCTAGCACATGGTACAAAAAAGTCTCCGAGAAAAAACATGATATCACTTATTTAACCTTTTCAACTGGCTTCCGTCCGGAACCGTGGCAGCACTTCCATTCGGAAAATGCTCATAAAGCTCAGACAAATAATATTACAAACATCGATGATCCCGAAATGGATAAGATGATCAATAAATACCGTGATTCAACAAATGAAAATGAGCGTATGGATCTCTCCAGAAAGATTCAGCAGCGCGTTCACGATTCAGCCTCATGGATTCCTCTTGATGTAACTCCGTTTTTCAGAGAGTTCTACTGGAGATGGATGAAGTTTCCTGCAATTCCGGGAGACAAAGAGACCGGAGATATTTTTGACAGTCCTGCAGGTTCAGGTTATTTCTGGATCGATGAAGATATTAAAAAAGAGACTCTGGACGCGATGAAAGCGAACAAAACATTTAAGCCTGTTGTAAATATTATAACAAAATATAAGCAGGGTAATTAATTATAAATGGATTCCGGAACAGATATTATTTTAAAAGTTAAAAACTTTTCTGCCGGATTTGTCAAAGATGGTGAAGTATATTCTGCCGTTGATAAAATCAGTTTTGATCTGAGAAAAGGGGAAACTTTAGGTATTGTCGGAGAATCCGGCTGCGGGAAGAGTGTAACAGCTCTGTCAATTATGAAACTGCTTCCGGTTCCGTCGGGTAAATACATCGGCGGTGAAATATTATTCAGAGATAAGAATATTCTCGATCTGTCACCTGCAGAGATGCGCGGCATAAGGGGTGATTCAATTGCAATGATATTCCAGGAACCGATGACAGCTCTTAATCCTGTAAAAAAAATCGGTAAGCAGATAAGTGAGGTTTTTGAACTTCATCGAAAAGATTTAAGCAGAAAAGAGATGGAGAATGAAACATTATCTCTACTCCGGAAAGTGGGGATTTCTGATCCTGAACAGAGAATGAACGAATATCCTCATCAGCTTTCCGGCGGGATGAGGCAGCGTGTAATGATAGCAATAGCGCTTGCATGTAAACCCTCTATTCTTATTGCAGATGAACCGACTACAGCTCTTGATGTCACAATTCAGGCTCAGATACTCGATCTTATAAAAGAACTGCAGCGCGAATCCGGGATGTCTGTTATATTTATCACTCATGACCTGGGGGTAATTTCACAGCTCTGCGATAATGTAATTGTCATGTATGCAGGGAGAGTTGCAGAAAAAGCATCAGTTGACGAACTTTTTAAGAATACGCTGCATCCATACACTTCGGGACTTCTGGATTCTATTCCTAAATTTGAATACAAACGTAAAACAAGATTAAAGTCCATCGAAGGGATGGTCCCGTCAATAACGGATTATCCCGAAGGATGCAGATTCCGGAACCGCTGTACATTCGCATTTGAACCATGTGCTTTAAAGCATCCCGATGAGTTCGAAATCAGCGAAAATCATAGAGTAAATTGTTATAAGTATGGCGGATAATATGGAGACTATACTTAAAGTTGAAAATTTAAAGAAATTTTTTCCTATAAAAAAAGGTGTATTCAGAACAACTGCTGGCAAAGTTCACGCTGTTGATGGTGTAAGTTTAACTGCAGTTAAAGGTGAAACCCTCGGAATTGTAGGTGAAACCGGCTGCGGTAAAACTACACTCGGGCGGACAATTCTTCATCTTTATAAACCTACTGATGGTGCAGTTTACTTTGAAGAGCAGAAGATATCAGCCATGTCTCAACGTGAACTGCTCCCTTACAGACGGGATCTTCAGATGATTTTCCAGGACCCTTTTGAATCACTGAATTCACGGCATACAGTGGGTTACATACTTGAAGAACCCTTCATTATACATAAGATTGATAATAAACTGCAGAGAGCTGAACATGTAAAAAGTCTTCTTGATAAAGTGGGCCTGTCTGCAAATGCCATGGATAAATTCCCCCATGAGTTCTCCGGCGGACAGAGGCAGCGTATAGGTATTGCAAGGGCACTTGCGCTGAATCCGAAAATGATCATATGTGATGAACCGGTATCAGCCCTTGATGTCTCTATACAGTCACAGATACTGAATCTTCTGATGGATCTTCAGAATGATCTCAATCTTACATATCTTTTTATATCCCATGATCTTACCGTTGTGCGTCATATATCTGACCGTGTAGCAGTAATGTATCTCGGCAGGATTGTCGAGATGGCCGGCGCTGATGAAATCTATACAGCACCTCTTCACCCCTATACGAAAGCTCTTATTTCGGCTATCCCGCGATATTCTGACCCGGAATCTGCAGAAAGAATAATACTTAAAGGGAATGTTCCATCTCCTGTAAATCCTCCATCTGGATGTTATTTTCATCCACGCTGTCCAATTGCACAGGATATCTGCAGAGAAAAATATCCTGAATTAAAAAATTATAGTTTAAATCAATCGGAACATGTGGCAGCATGTCATATGGCAGGGAAATAGATGAGAAGAAAATTTACAATATATCTTTTATATATAATATTTATGGCTGCAGCTTCGTGTACTCTCTTCCAGGGAGAGACCGATACAGTTATAGATCTTCTACCCCGTGATTCCGACGTACCCGGATGGGTAAGAATGGATTCTCCGGTATTTTATAAAACCCAGGATATAAAAAAATATAACCGGAAGTATAATGGATTCGGGATCGAAAAAATAGCCTCAGCTTTATATCAGTCAATTGATGATCCTGCTGTAGTAATAAAACTTGAAGTTTTAAAATTCAGTTCAGTCGTTAATTCTTACGGATTTTTTTCTATAAAAAGGGGCCCCGGCGTTTTCGAAGCCGGTGAGATTAATGAATATTACAGCAATGCAATTTCAATTATTCAGACCGGGGAGTATGCCGTTTATTCTGAAACCGGGAAGACAGACCTGCTTCTGAAAAAAGACCTGAAAACATTTGTTAATATCCCGCTGCTTTATATCGGACAGAACTACAAAAGTGATAAACTTCCGGAAAGCCTTAACGTGCTGAAAGGTATTGATGGTTACGGTGTTCTATACAGCAGAAAACCTTATCATAAATTCCCCTATGTAAACGGGGTATTTTTTACTCAATGGTCATGGGATAAGGATCTGGTCGATGTGTTTATCTCTGAAAAAAAATCTTTTTATGACGCTTATGAAATATATAAAAAAAGCGCTGATAGTAATTTTATAATGATCTCTTCGGATAATATTTATACTGCTTTTAAAAAAGATCAGGATGAAAAGTATAGTTTTATTTCAGTAAGCGATAACTGGATATTCGGATGCTGGTCGGTAAGCGACTTTAATGAAGGGAAAAAAGTGCTGGATGAAATAAGTTCCAGAATAGAAAAAATTAAAAAAACAAAATAGCCGTTTAAAATCAGCAAATCAATCCGGAGATTTGGAGATCTTTAATATGCATAACAGATATTTTATTGTAGGAGATATTCACGGACATCTTTCTAAATTAAAAAAAATAATTTCTTTGGTTAAGGGTGATTTTAAAGATGGTGATTCATTTATTTTTTTAGGAGACTATATCGATAGAGGTCCATCGTCATTTGAAGTTATTGAGTATCTGATTGATTTATCTGTGAAGCATAAAACAATTTTTCTGACCGGTAATCATGAAGAGATGTTTATAAGGTATATAACGAAGGGTGATAATTATAAAAATTATATACGTAACGGAGGAGGGAGCACTATTAAAAGTTATATGAAAAATCTGAATGCTCTTACTCTCCCTGAATCGCATAAAAAATTTTTTAACGATTTAAAACTATATTATGAAAATGAAGATTTTATTGCTGTTCATGCAGGTCTTAATCCTGAAATTATAAGTATTAAAGAACAGAATGAAGATGATATGATTTGGATTCGTGAAGATTTTTATAAGTACCCGCGGAAATGGGGGAAAACTATAATTTTCGGCCATACACCGACTCCTTACATAAATAATTCGGATTCGGTTTATTTTGATGAGACCCGTAATATTATCGGATTGGATACAAATGCAATGTCCGATGGTTACCCTCTGTCGTGCATGAGCTGGCCGGACCGTAAAGTGTATCAGGCGTATTAAAAATGTTCAGTGTGAGGTTTAATGTTATCTAAAATTAATTTTTTTATTCTGGCAGCACTTTTATATACCTCATCAGCATATTCCGCATATACGAAAATCGGAACAGTTGAGACGTTCCGGGAAGACGGGTATGCAACAGTTATTTTTTTTACTGTGCCCGATAAAGAACTGTACTACATTTTTGCTGATGATGTAGTAATGGGGACTATTTCATCACTGCAGCAGATTCCTGATGTCTCAGGTAAAAAAAGATACCTTTGCAGATATTCCCTTTTGAATAACCAGTATAGAGATAGTTTAAGACCGGGTCTGGATATTGTTTACAAAGATGGAGATAAAGAAATTGACAAAAGACTGCAGAAAAATCCATATATAGAATCAATTCTTTATAAATCTGAAATATTAACTCCAGTTGATGGAAGAGGGATGGTTCTTATCCCTGAAGGTAAGTTTGTAATGGGATGTTCCGATTGTGATGACGATGAATATCCGGAACATGTAGAATTTACCGGTAATTACTATATTGATAAATTTGAAGTTTCAAATAGCGACTACAGGAAATTTGCTGATGTAAAAGGGATCAATTATCCCGGCTACTGGAAAGATCAGCTGAACAGTGAAGGCAATTTCATAAACCGGTATTTCGGATCTCTCCCTGTAATTGTTACATATTATGAAGCAGTGGATTATTCGATTTGGGCTGGTAAGAGATTACCATCTGAAATTGAATGGGAAAAAGCAGCAAGATTCCCTCTTTCTATGGAGAAGACCGGAACAAAAAGTGCTGTGTACAGCTGGGGAAATGGCTTTATAGAGGGTATAGCAAATACTGAAGAGTTGTGGGTGTCTCTGCAGAACGGTGAAAACTTAAAAAAAACAATTTCTGAAAAATATCAGCTTACTGAGATTAAAAAGGGATATATACCTGTTGACATATATGAAAATGAATCACTTTCATATTACGGAGTTTCTCACCTTGATGGAAACTCACTTGAGTGGACTGACAGCTGGTATCTGCCGTATCAGGGTAACAGGAAGAGTAATAAGAAATTCGGGAAACAGTATAAAGTTATAAGAGGCGGCGCCTATTTTCTGCCTAAAAATGATTCCAGAGTTACCGATAGAAAAACAGGCGGAATGCCTGATTTGTATAAAGATAGAATCGCAGGTTTCAGGTGTGTTAAAAATATAGCTGAAAATGACAAAAAATAATGGTAATACCAGGGTGTTAATATGAGGATTTTTTATTTTCTGGCCAGAAATATCAGTTACACATTTGCTGTTACTTTTGTTATAAGTATATTCGGACTGATAGAGGGTTTGTTTTCATATATTATAGCAAGTTCATTTGTGCTTACCTCTTATGCAAAGATAATTAAATTTTTTATTCAGTGGCTCCCCCCTGTGTTTCTAGGAGTTATGCTTCTGTCATATATTGCGTCAGGTTTTCTAATGCCGGTTAAAATACCTGCATTCTTAAAACGTCATAGAAGAATTAATAATTCTTTTAAGCAGGATTTAAAATCTGAACCGAAATCATTGAAAGAGATCTATGGTGATTTTTCCGACCTTGTTATGAATAATACCACTGCTTCTGTTTTTTTTATTCTTATTACCGGTATAGCAATGACTGCAATATTCGGGTGGAAATTTTATTTTACAGGCGAAATCAGCCTGTCCGAACTTGAACTTGCTTTGAAAATGATTCTTATCGCTTCAGTAATATCTATCATTGTTTTTGCCATGACTACCCACCTGCTCTCTGAATATTTAACCAATAATGAAAGAGCTGAATTGTATAATGAAATATTGAAAAACGGAGAGATGATTAAACCTCACGTTCTGTTCAGCGTTAGAATAAATTTCAATTTCTTTGTATTCATTATGATTATAATTCTCTTCACATACGCTGCACTCTTTGAAAGGATTAAAGCCTATGGCAGCAACAATTATATTATTGTTCTGTTTATGTTTATTGCAGTTTTTTCCGCCATGTTTCTGGCTCGTGTAAATGCTAATTCAATTCTTAGAATTCTAAACGACATGGCCCGTGTAACAAGGGAGATTGCCGCTGGGAAAAGATCGGGATTTAAAGTACTATCTCTGGGTAAAGAGTTTTCATCTATTGAGTATGCCTTGATGGAGATGGCCTGGGAGATCGATGAACACCGGAAGAATCTTGAACAAAAAGTTCAGGAAAGAACAGAAGAACTCGAAAAAGTATTAAACGATTTAAAGATCAAAGATGATCAGATCCAGAAACAGCTTGATATGGCATCTGTTATTCAGAGAAGTATTCTTCTTACAAAAATTGATGACTGGAATGAACTTAAATTTTCTGTTAAATATCATGCGATGGAAAAAATAGGCGGGGACTTTTATGATGTTTTCCAGCTTAAGGATAATAAAATCGGAGTTCTTATTGCAGACGTTTCCGGTCATGGTATTCCCGCTGCTCTTGTAACAGCTATGGCAAAAATATCTTTCGGTAATGCCGGATATCAATTTGATTCACCTAAACGCATATTTCAGGAAGTAAATAAGAATATCATTGATCACATGAAAACACAGGATTATATGACTTGCTTCATGGTAGTTATTGATGATGAGTATAATATAACATATTCAAATGCCAGTCACCAGAAAGGTATAATCTACAGGAAAGAGACCGGCGAGCTTGAACTTCTTGATACGAACGGTCTTTTTATCGGAGCCCTTGAAGAAGCCCGAGATACATATGAAGAAAAAACAACAAAACTTAATTATGGTGACAGGCTGATTCTCTATACCGATGGCATCCCCGAATCACAGGATATACACCGTCAGGAATATTCAAATGAGCGATTTGAAAAATCTATCTTACAGCATAAGGATCTCAGTCTTAATGAGTTTACCGATGTTATTCTCAGAGATGTTCAGAATCATATTGGAGAGATGGGTGCCATTGATGATATATCGCTGCTCATTGTTGAGCTGGTTTCTGACGAAGCGATAGACCTTATTAAGAACTCAAAAAAACTTATAAATAATCATAAATATCTTGATGCAATAGAACTTCTGGAAAACGGAATGGAGAAATACCCTGAAAATCAGAAAATTTTATATAACCTTGGTAAAAACTACTTTAGAGTAAATAACTATAATAAAGCTGTACAGATCCTTGATAGATACATAAAAAAAGATAAGAAGAATAAATTCGCCTTTTATGTCAACGGCGCTTCTCATTATCAGATGATGGATTTCCGGAACGCGATAGAAAATTTTATTGCAGCCATACAGATAGATCCGAATATGGCTAATGCTCTTTTCGCCTTAGGTATGTCGTATAAGAATCTTGGTGATTTTGATACAGCTATCCAGACTTTTGAAAGAGTAATAAATATTGATGCAGATAACAAAATGGCTCTGTTTGAAATTAAACAGATCGAAAAACTTAAGAGTGGAACAACAGCTTGATTAAAAACATATCCCTTAAAAACAGATCACAAAACCGCTGAGAATATGAAACAGAATATAAAAGATTTAGATTATAACGAAGTTGTATTATTAATTAATAAAATTGGTGAAAAAGAGTATAGGGCCAAACAGCTTTTCATCTGGCTTTATGAAAAAAAAATTACCGATTTTTCCGAGATGACTAATTTCTCAAAGGATCTTCGAAGTAAATTCGATGAGATGTTTGTCGTTTCTCCGCTGGAACTGGAGGACAGGCAGATATCCGAAATTGACGGTACAGAAAAATTTCTTTTTAAAACCCGGGATAACAATTTTATTGAAAGTGTTTTGATAAAAAATGAAGGGCACGATGACGGCAGGCTGACTATCTGTATATCTTCACAGGTGGGGTGTCCCATGGGATGTAAATTCTGTGAAACTGCGAAAATCGGTTATATAAGGAACCTTACATCAGGAGAAATTCTTGATCAGATATGCCATGTCAGACGGATAACAGGTTTAAATAACAACAACATCGTTTTCATGGGGATGGGTGAACCTCTAATGAATTACGATAATGTATTAAAAGCTGCAGACATTATGAATTATACCTTTGGTTTTCATTTATCAGTGAGAAAAATTACAATTTCAACCTGCGGAATTATGCCGGCGATTGAACGGTTTATTGATGAAAAAAGACCATATAATATGGCGCTTTCCCTTAACGACACAGATCCCGAAAAACGGATTATCTCAATGCCGGTTGAAAAAAAGTATCCTTTTAAAAGTATTGCATCTATGCTGAATAATAAATTTCCGGTTTCAAGAAACCGTCTGACAATCGAATACATTATGAGAAAAGATAATATTTCCACAGAAGATGCGCGAAGATTAAAAAAAATGTTCAAATATGCGAGAATCAAATTGAATCTTATTCCGCTTAATCCGGGAAATCATAGTCTTCCGATTCCTGACAAATCCGAGATTGAAGCATTCGTCAATGAACTTGAAATAATGAATGTTCCTGTAACTATTAGAAAAAGCATGGGGAGTGATATTTCAGGTGCATGCGGACAGCTTTCAGGAAAAAAATATAAATCAAATAATTCATTGAGAGAACAGTAACAATGCGTCTGATAAAATGGATTTTAAATCATAAAAAACTTTTATTTATATATATCCCCATCTCTGTATTTATGCTTATTGTTTTATATTCAGGTTATGTCTACACGGAGTGGCGTGGCGACAGGAATAATGCTCTTGATAAACTTGCTAAATATAAATCACTGATAGATAGAACTGAAGAGATTAGAAAGGGATATCCATATACAAGAAATGAAATAGAAACCGGTGCTAAAGTTGTAGATATCCCCACACGTATTTATGATCGGAATGGTGAAGTTATTGGTGAGTTTTTTGAAGAGAAGCGGGAGATTGTACCATTTGAATTTATTCCCGATTCACTTGTAAATGGAGTTATAGCAAGTGAGGATCGTGATTTTTACGATCATAGAGGAATAAGTTATACAGGAATATTCAGAGCTTTTATAAAGAACATAATCAATTTCCAGGTCGTCCAGGGGGGTAGTACTCTTACCCAGCAGCTTGCAAAAGTTCTTTTTACCGATATGGAACGTAATTTAAAACGTAAAATATATGAAGCATACTGTGCATTTGAAATAGAGAAACTATATGATAAAGAAGATATTCTTTCCATGTACCTTAATCTTATTTATTTCGGTAACGGATCATATGGAGTTGAGTCCACTTCAAAAATGTATTTCGGAAAATCTGTAAAAGACCTGGACCTTGTCGAGTCAATGATGATAGTCGGCACTATTTCAAATCCCGGAATATACTCACCGCTTTCAAAACTGAGTAATTCACTTAATAAAACAAAGAGAATACTCGAATCCTACAGTGATGCCGGATTTCTGAAACCGGAACAGCTTGATCCTCTCTTTAATGAATTCAAAAAAAAATGGGGGGTTGTTTATGAAAATAATATCCCTGTTCAATCAAAAATAGGGAGCTTCATTTACAGCTCGTACCGTATTAACCGCTCACCTTTTTTCAATGAAAAAATAAGAAGAGAGCTGGTTGAGAGATTCGGAGAAGAGAGCGTTAAAAGCGGCGGTCTCTCTGTGTACACAACAATCGATCTTCAGAAGCAGGACGTTGCGCTGAGAGCTTTAAGGAAAGGTGTGCTTGCCCAGAGGGAATATCATGTAAGAGTTTCTAAGACTCTGAAGAATCAGGCGTCTTCGCAAAAAGAGTTTGAGAAATCGACCAATATTGAAGGGGCACTTGTATCACTCGACCCATTCACTGGCGAGATTTTATCTTATGTCGGCGGTTATGACTTTACTACTGATAATCAGAACGATAATGTTTCGCAAATAAGAAGGCAGCCCGGATCTTCAATCAAACCGATTGTTTATGCTGCCGCGATTGAAAATAAAAAAGTAACCCCGTCAACAGTTCTTACAGATAAACAGATTACTTATAAAAACAATTATACACCACAGAATTACAGCAATACCTTTTCCGGAGATGTAATCGTCCGTCAGGCGCTGGTAAAATCGCTGAATACTATTGCAGTTCAGGTTCTCGATAAAACCGGTTATGATACACCATTCTCTTATATTCAGAAATCTTTATCAATTCCCGATGGAGAAATGAATAAGAGGTTCGGGAAAACTCTGGCTTTTGCACTTGGCGCATATGAGATGTCCCCCCTTGAAAATGCAGCACTTCAGTCTATTCTTGTTAATGAAGGAGACATTATTATCCCATATGGAATCAAAATAGTAAAAGATTATAATGGGAATGTTATCTGGAATAATGAGAGTGAAGTTTCTGAAACGCTTGTATCCAAAAGAGAGAGTCTGGGTAAGATAATTGATCCTGCTGCAGCAAGAATCACCATATCAATGCTCGAAGGTATTAAAGAGCCTGATTCATCTGTATACTGGCTTATAAAAAAATATGGCATCAATTTCCCGTGTGCCGGGAAAACAGGAACAAGTTCTAATTATAATGATGCATGGTTTATCGGGTACAATTCAAATCTGGTAACTGCTGTATGGATTGGAAATAAAACGGGTTCTGTTTCACTCGGTTCAGGTAGATCTGCAAGCGGTGTAGCAGCTCCGGTATGGGCCGAGTATATATCTGAAATATATCGTGAAAATAAACCGCCTGAATTCAAATCCGATATTCAGAGTATCACATCCGAAACAATTTGTCTCGAAAGCGGAGATGTTGCAGGACGAAACGGAGAGTGTATTAAAACTGCTGTTCAATTGTTTTATTCCGGTTCTGAACCTGGTAAATTCTGCAGATTACATGTTAACCAGAACTAATTTGGAGTATTTATGAAAAGTAAACTTATACTATTTTCGATATTAATTCTTGTATTATCAAATCTATCTTTTAGATGGCCAGTAAATGACGGAATTATTACATCGACTTTCGGCGAGTCAAGAGGGGATCATTTCCATGACGGAATTGACATGATAAGCCCGAGCGATAGTGTGCATCCTGTAGAATCAGGGAGCCTTCTTTATACATGGAACAAATCATTTTTCCCTCTTGAAAATTACTGGGGCGGCGGAAATTATAAAATTGTAGCACACAGCAGCGGCGTCATGTCGATTTATATGCATCTTCAGGATATAGACAATCTTCAGCCGACTTACACTGAAACTGATGTTGTTGGTCTTATCGGTAATACCGGACACTCCTACGGAAAACATATACATTTTTCGATTCTTGATCTTACTAAAAGGGAATCTATAAATCCCATGAAACTACTTCCGGCGTATAACGATATGAAAGCTCCGGAAATCCTGAATTTTTATATAAGAATTGAAAACAGATATATCAGAATCAATGATAATTCCGATATCCGTCTTACAAAACACTATCCTCTTCTTATCGAAATTAAAGATACAATAAAGGGTAATGAAAATCTTGGTCTTTACAAATTACATGCTGTATTTAATGGTAAAGAAGGAGGTGTCCAGGAGTTTGGTAAAATCGATTATTCATTAAATGGTCTTACTGTCAATAATCAGAATTTTTCAGGGCTATTTGATGAAAAGGGTTATTATAAATTATCCGGCCTTGTTTTTGTTGAAGGTATAAATACTTTATCAGTTTCTGTATCAGATTACAATGGCAATACAACGCAAAAGACTTTTACAATTAACGTAAATCTTGACATGTAAAAAGTTGAGTAATATCTCCTAAACTTTTTTTGTAATAAAAAAAGCTCTATTCTCCCCGCCTCCGATGGCGGCGGGGAGAAATCTCACCACTATTTTTTGAGTAGAAAAGTTTTTTCTTTGTTCCGGAGGTCAGAAATTGAGTAATAAATTGTCATATTTAAGAAGAGCAAGAGGGATTAAGCAATATAATCTGGCCAGGACTCTGGAGGTTTCTCCTTCTTTTTTATGTAAAATTGAAAAGGGACTTCAGGAGCCTACTGACATTTTTAAAAATAAATGTGCTGCTTATTTTAATGAACAGGTTGAATCTATATTTCCCATGGCGGACAATAAAAAGGAGATCGTTTTTTTAGAAACAGTTTCAAATAGTAATAACCTCTGGTCGGTGAGGCTGAAAAAGAATATTAAGCAGAATAAGCTGGCCGATCTTTTAGGGTGCTCTCCCTCTTATCTATCCAAAATTGAAAAAGGTCTTCAGGAACCTAACAGCACTTTTAAAAAAAAATGTGCAAAGATTTTAAAAATTAAAGAGTTGGAGCTTTTCCCGGAAAGTAAAACAGTTTAATGAACTATATTTTAATACATATAATAATCCTGCTTATTCTTTTATCATTATCCGCTTTTTTTTCAGGGACAGAAACAGCTCTGTTCTCATTAAAAAAAGCTGATCTTCACAGGTTCGATATTTCTAAAAAATCAAGAGAAAATGCTATAGCCCGTACAATGAAAGATCCGGAAAAAATTCTTATTACTCTTCTTATCGGGAATCTTTTTGTAAATCTCTCGCTCACTGCAATTGCTACAAATTTTATGCTGAGTTACTTCGGCCAATATGGTCACCTGATTACTATTGCTTTTGTAACTCCTTTAATTATTATACTATCCGAGATTACTCCTAAAATTATTGCTATAAAAAATTACCATTCATTTAGTATGATCTTTTTCCCATATATCAATTTATTCCATAAACTGACAACTCCATTGAGATACTGCATACTTTTTTTTACAGGTATGCTTATTAAATTTCTTAATCTTAATCTTCAGCACAGCAATCTTACTGTGGACGAACTCGGTCATGTAATTTCAAGCGGAGAAAAGCAGGGACTGATAAATAAGCAGGAGAGTGAAATACTAAAAAATGTTCTCAGATTCAATAAGAAAGAAGCTTCAAATATTATGTATCCCCGAAATCAGGCAATTTTCATTGAATACGGTTCTTCTATAGCAGAAGCGATGACGCTTATTTTAGATAATGAAATTGTAAGAATTCCGGTTTATAAAAATGATCTTGATAACATAATTGGTGTTATCGATTCAAGAGATATGATCTCTTCATTTATCAGCAGTAAGAAAAAGAGTATAAATAAATTTATCCGGCCGGTTGACTTCTTTCCCTTTTCGAAAGATCTGAATGAACTTCTGAAAGATTTTCTAAAAAAGAAAATTCAGATTGCAATTATAGTTGATGAGTACGGCGGAACTGCCGGCGTTGCTACATTAAATTCTATCCTGTCAGCGCTATTCGGTAAAGATTTCGGGAAATGGGAAAATTTTAAACGGGATATGGTTCGTAATCTTGGTGAGGGAAATTATATAGTTTACGGGGAGATGCAGCTGGATGAGTTTAATACTTTTTTTAATCTGAATCTTTACAGCAGTAATTCCGATACCATTGGCGGGTATATAATTGAAGAGCTCTCTTCAATACCGGAAAAAGGGAACACTATTAGTATAGAAAACCTTGAATTGAAAATAAAAAGTGTTGTGAAAAGAACAATCAAGACAGTTGAAGTTAAATCATCGTATCCAGAGAGGTACAGATGATGTCTGAGTTTTTTATTTATCAACTTGTAATTATTTTCTTTACTGCTGCTTCTGCTTTCTTTTCAAGCATTGAGACGGCGATAATTTCATCACGTCGAATATCAATCGAAACATTGAGTAAACGTGGGGACAAAAGCGCAATTCGAAGTCTTTATATTCTCGATAATCTTGAAGATGCAATTGGAATGGTGCTTATAGGGAATAATATATCAAATATAGCCGCAACTGCTTTTATCACATATGTAGTGACAAAAGTTTTTGCATATAATGATACACAGCTTCTTATGGTTACAATTGTACAAACAATGTTTTTTCTTTTATTCTGCGAAATAGGCCCCAAAGTCGTATCGAAAGGTAATGCTGAAACTTTTTTAAGATGGTTTTCTATCCCGATTCTTTTTTTAATGAAATTTTTTAATCCGCTTATCCGCCTCGCTCTTTTCTTTTCCGAAACTATAACCGGGATGTTTAATATTGAATCAGGTGAAGTCTCACCTATAAAAAGCCGTGATGATATAGCGACTTTTATTTCAATCGGACGTAAAGAGGGAATAATCGATGAAGAGAAAAATATATATCTTTCAGAGATTCTCTCTTTTAAAAATGCACACGCATATGAAATAATGATTCCTGCTGTGGATATAATATCTGTTGATATAAATGAATCTTATAAAAATATTATTGCAGTGATCGAAAAGACCAGATTTTCAAGACTTCCTGTATATAAAACAAAAGACGACAATTTTATCGGATATATTTATTACAGAGATCTTTTAAAAAATCCAAACAGCAAAATTGATGATATTATTATTGAACCGGTGTTTATTCCTGAAACTAAAAATGTTTTTGAAATCTATAACAAAATGCAGAAAGAGAGAAATCCTCTTCTATTTGTTATTGATGAATATGGCAATACTTCCGGAATGCTTACTTTTGAGGATATTGCTGAAGAGATTGTCGGAGAGATCCAGACAGATGACCATCCATCTGAAAAAATAATAACAAAGATTACTGAAAAAAAATATCTGTTGAGCGGCAGGCTTGATATAGATTATTTTCAGAGATATTTTAATATTGCAATTAACAAACGGCACTTTGAAACTCTAGGCGGTTTTATAATGAGTTTAAAAGGTGATATACCTGTGAAAGGTGATCATATAAAATTCAGGGAATATGAATTTATAATCGAAGAAACAGGTCTGCGTACCGTCGAAAAGGTATTATTTATTCTTCCCAGGAATGTAAAGTAGTATTACCGGACCAGCATCGGACCTAAATTTTCTTTTCCGCCGAGTAAATGCATATGCAGATGAAAAACCTCCTGACCTGCAGCTTTCCCGTTATTAATTATTATTCGATACCCGTATTCCTTTAGATTTTTTATTTCTGCTATTTCTTTTGCTGCTTTAAACATAGCCGCAGAAATATCTGCATCATTATCTGAAACGCCATCGATTGATTCTATATGTTTTTTGGGTATTATCAGAATATGTTCAGGTGTAATAGGGTTGATATCGCTGAATGCCAGAACTTTATCATTTTCATACACAATTTTTGCAGGAATCTCTTTCGCTACAATTTTACAGAATATACAGCTCATGTAAGCACACTCCATGTTAAAATTTATTAAGGGCAGTTCTATTAACTCAATCTTTACAGGGTAAAAGGCCAGCTTTTTTCGACTTCCTGTCGTTGCTGGCAGGAGAACGTCGTGTTCGCTCGGGCGGTAGCCCCTTTATTAGCCCCGCAGGGCTCCCTGCGGTTCCAGAAACGGAGTTTTTGGAACCGCCCTTAAATTATATTCGAGTCATCTGGTACCGGTGTTTTATCCGGATTTGATTTAGAATCGATAACTCCGGGCAACGGTGAAATTTTGTCATAGTTCTTTTCTTCATATTCCTTCAGGCTATGCTCTCCTGATTGGAAGTGTTTTTTAAGATTATTTAAGATATATTCTATCGAGTTTATTTCAGTATTGAACAGTTTTAATGTTGAGTTTTCACTGTAAATACCAAGTTTAAATTTCATTAGACCGGCATCAAAATAATCCTGTTCGAATATTAAAGTAATTCTGTTTTTCTCTTTATCCGCCTTATGCCATGTCTGTTTTGCAATCCTTAAGGTACCATCCTGTTTGAGAAGAGCACCATCACCAGATTGAACAAATTCAGCATAATCGCTCATATCAATGACTATGTTATACTCCTCTGCGAGCATAAACATTATTTTTTTAACAGGGAACTGTTTAAAAAAAATTATCGCGCTTTCTTTCGTCTGACCGGGGAGTATATACTGGAATTCGGTCAGGTAGAATTTTTTATCAGGAAGATTACTGATATTTTCCTTTGTATTTAAAAAACAACCTGTACTGAAATACAAAGAAATAAGAATAATTGATAGATATTTGATAAATTCAGTTTTCATATTATAATCACCAGAAAAATTTTATTAAGACAGGGAGAGCAATAAATGTTCCTATAGATGAACCAATAGAAGTAAATAGAAAAACAAGGAATATTTTTGTAATTCTATTCCGCCACCAATCTGTTATTTTTAATGAATCTCCATTCAGCTGTTCAAAATCTTTTATTCTGGGTTTAACCAGAATAGCCTGAACAAGAGCCGTAACCATTCCTGCACCGATAGTCGGATTAAGACTTGTTATTGGTGATGCAATAAAAGCTGCAATGATTGTAACCGGATGTGCTAATGATAAGACTGCACCAATAACTGTTAAAACTCCATGCGCCATGATCCAGATAAAAATAAACTCCTTTGCAACACTCTCTTTTCCGAAGAAGAAACCTGCTGAAAAAAACAGTATAATAAGGAAGGGGATTGTCCATGGGAGTATTTTACCGGTGAAATTTTTTGGAGGAATAAAATCAATCAGGTTCTTTACTTCATCAGTGATCGAAGTTTTTATATTTTCAAGGATTCCCGGAACATGCCCGGCACCAACCACTGCGATGGTAACTTTACCCGATTTCTGCTGAATTCCATATGTAAGGTATAAATCTCGCTCATCTATAAGGACTTTTTTTGCCTGAGGCAACTCCTTCGAAAATGATTCAACAAGCGAGTCGATTGCATCCTTCTTTTTGAGATCTTCGATATTGAGATTTTCGAACTCCTCAGATTCTGTGAATAATAAACTTCCGAAAAATTTAAATTTATCTTTAAAAGGCGTTAAGCGCCATGCTCTTTTCAGGGTTATTCCGATATTCCGGTCAATGAGTTCAAGTTTATAGCCGTTAGTATCTGCAAGATTTATTGCTCTGATAAATTCTTCGCCGGGCCTGCTTCCGGTCTTTTCAGAAATCTTTTTCTGAAAAGAGGAGAGTAAAAATTGTCCGATGAAGAAAAATAACTGCTTATTTTTAATAATCTGAAAAATATCCAGATCCTCATACTTTTTTTCCTGAGTTATACTCTGGAACCGCTGTTCATCCAGTTCAATACATACAGTATCCGGTTTGATTTCATTAATCTTATCTTCCACTAATTGCGCAGAATTTTCAGAAACATGAGCTGTTCCTATAAGATAAACTGTGTTTCCTGTGCTGAAAATGATTTTATGGACATTATTTTCGATCTCTTTTATGTCCGGTTTAATATAATTCATTTATACCCTTGTTTACTTTTTTAATATTTTTCAGTATTTATTTCCTAACTTTTCTAAAGTAAAAAAGCTCTATTATCCCCGCCGCCGAAGGCGGCGGGGATATATAATTTTACTGATTTTTATTATTGAAATTTCTATGATTTATGGCAATAGAAAAATATATTTTTCAATCTGTTTTGAAGTAACTGTTCAAAATCTGTTTCCCCGCGCCGTAGGCGCGGGGAAACCCATAGTTACCTGAGATTTATGAGCTGTTAGGTTTTGAAATGACAGCGATTTCATTTTTTTCTATATCCGATCATTCATATGAATAAAGAACTTTACATATAATTTTCATTCTGAATATTTTATAACTATAAATTTTACATATCCGGAGTTAAAAATGGGAATTGATAAAGTATTTACCAATAATTATGATTCAACAAATAATATTCTTATAGGTAAAATTGAACTGCAGTCAATGGAAAAAGATGATGCTAAATCAATTTATGATTTAACTGTTGAAGGACTTGAACAATATTCCGAATATAGTGATTACATTCTTGATGCATCTAAAGTAATCGATGTTACTGCCGCATCGTTCGGATACTTAATGAAAGCCCTCGGGACAGTTAAAAAAACTGCCGGCTATATGATTCTTATATTGACAGAAGATGTATTACAGAAATTTATGATCACTAATCCTGAAATGTTTGATTTTTACGCTGTTTTTTTTAATGTGGATGATGCTGTTAAATATATTAAATCCAAAAGATAATAAATGGTTAATCAGAATAAATACATAATAATAAGTCTAAATGAATTAAAACTGAACATTAGTCTGATAAAAAATAATAATATACCTGTCTGGAGAAAAAATAAATCCGGACAGACTGTAATTGTACCGCTCGAAAAACTGGAACAGTTTCTGGGTGACAATGAAAATAGTGATATCATTTTTTTTATAACTGAAGAATGGGAATCAATAATCAGTTTAGATGATTCTGATGCAGTAAAAAGAAGAATTATCAGTCAGAATAGATTATCTCCCACTGGCGCTGAGTTCTATAATCAAAAACGTTTAGAATTTCAAAACATGACACCAACGCAGAGAGACATAAAATATCAATCGGTACTTTTTTCACTTCAGAATATTGAGTCATCAAATAATGGAATAAGTGAAGATATTCTTGTTAATCTTATCGAAGCTGTTTCTGACGCCTTTGTTCTCAATAAGGCCACTTTTGAAGAAAACTACGAAGATAATTCAAGTATCTCTTCTGATCATATTAAGACTATGGCAAAAAATACGACTTCACTTGTACAGAGCATTATGGGTATTTTTAAGAATAATAGTGCTACCAATAATTTTATTAATATGCTCGGAGAGAAGTCAACGGGTTCAACTCTTGATCATATGAATTCAGTTTTTCTGATATATCTGCCTCTCTGCTATTTTTATAATTCATACTTTGCAAAAGGTAAAATTGCCCGAATCAGATCTGAATATAAAACAAAATATTATAAGTATTATCAGAAGCTTCTTCCCGGTAATCCTCCAGAAAGTCTTGAAGATGTATTTAATGGAGGTATGAGGGAGATTCCTATGGATAAACTTCTTCAATTCAGCATTGGAGCACTTCTACATGATATCGGGAAAATTGATAATATCGATTATTTTGAAGGGGAAGGCGCCTACGATAGAAAAATTATCATGAAACATGCTCCAATCAGTTATAACATGATTGTAAAAACCAGGGAATTTGATTCCGAGGTTGCATTGCTTGCAGCTCTTCATCATGAATATTATAATGATGCTGCCGGGTATGGAATTTCAAAAATACTATTCCCTGAAAATTCCAGAAAATATAAAACTCATCAATATTGTCTTACATATGATATTTCAGATATAAAAAATGGAAAAGCTCTTGCCTACGTCCCGATAAAACTACTTGAAATAGTCGATGTTTTTGATGCTCTGACCGATAAAACCCGGAGATATCGGGATAAGGAATTTACTATTGATGAAGCTCTTGAAATTATGAAAACCGATTTCATAGATAAGAGCCTTAAAATAGATCCGATCCTTTTTACTGTTTTTCTTGATTATATAAACAGCCACTCAGTACTGAAAGACAAGACATTACTACAACGAATTATGATTAAATAAGTCCCAGGAAAAAACATTTGAACAGTTTTAATTCAATAAAAGCAGTACTCTACAAGAGAGAAGATTTAAAATATCAAATGGCTTCTGATATTATAAAACACGCTGAAAATAACAATAAACAGATTGTTGAATATATCAGTGAGGATGACCTCTCATTAAAAATTGATGAATTAAAAAAAACATATAATTCAAAAGAGGTTTTAATTCTGAAGGAGTTTATGGGGAGAAAATTCCAGAAATGCCCCGGATCTCCGAATGTTATCTGCTGCAATTATTATCTTCTTAACACATGCTTCAACTGTCTATTTAACTGCACTTATTGTTTTTTAAATTCATATTTAAACTCATACGGGATAGTACAGTTTTTAAATCTTGGTGATCTTGCAGATATGATTAGAGTCCATTGCGAAGGCGTCGATCATGCCGTAAGAGTAGGGACTGGTGAGTTTACCGATTCATTAATGTTTGATGAAGTAACTTCTATATCGCAGGAACTGATTGAGCTGACTTCCTCCATTCCGAATCTGTTTCTTGAGTTTAAAACAAAATCATCGAACGTAGATCATCTTAAAAATATCAAAAACAAAGGGAATGCTGTCCTTGCATGGAGTGTTAATACACAACAAAACATCGATCTGTACGAGGATGGTGCATCAGAATTGATTCAGCGACTCGATGCCGCAGCTAAAGCCCAGTCGTGGGGATACCATACGGCGTTTCATTTTGATCCGATAATAAAATATGATAATTTCATAGAAGAGTATTATAAAGTAATTGAGCTTATGGCGGAAAAACTCGATCCCTCAAAAATCATATGGATATCGCTTGGATGTTTCAGGTATAGCCCTGGTTTTAAAGATATAATAAAAAATTCGTTCCCGGAAGAGAAGCTTACTGTTGAGGAGATGTTTCCCGGTTGTGACGGGAAGTTACGGTATCTGGCTCCGGAGAGGGTTGAAATCTTCAAAAAATTTAAAGATAAAATTGAGTTTCATTTTCCCGGTGTTTTTCTGTATCTATGTATGGAAGACAGCGAAATATGGTACAAGGTTTTCGACAGAGAGTATACTGTATCAGAGGATCTGGAGAATGATTTTAATCAATATTTACTCGAAAATTACATGAAATAATCTTTACTTTAAAAATCAGAATCTCTATATGGATAAATAAGCAGTTCAAAAAATTATACACTGATATGGTTTCTGCTTAAAAAACTCCGGGTATTATGTTTTCCTCCGTGCCGCTGATGTGCCGAAGATGAATTTCAAAACCGGTTTTATAAACAGTTGCTGTATATGTTATTGTCGGGAGAGTTAACGCTTGCAGATTAGTGATGTAAAAGAAAAGCAGAGAGAACTGATTCAGTTGAAGATTAAAACTGAAGAGTTATATAATTCAATTGGTGTAGATAAGTTGAAATTTCAGCTTTCAGAAATGGAAATGCTTGTTCAGAGCGATGAAGCATGGAAAGATCAGGCGAAATTTACTGAATTAAATCAGGAAATCAGCAGGATTAAACGTAAAATCGATCCATGGATTTCAATGAAAAATGAGATCAATGAATCACTTGAGATGATAGAGATGGCTATTGCCGAAGATGCCCTGGATATACTTGCAGAAATCCCCTCCAGCATAAAAATTCTTGAAGAAAGATTTACTGAGCTTGAAACACGCGAACTGCTCGCTGATGCTGATGATACAAAGGATGCGTTTATTACTATTCATCCAGGTGCCGGCGGAACTGAATCTCAGGATTGGGCAAGTATGCTTTTTCGTATGTATACACGCTGGGCTGAAAAGAATAAATTCAGTCTTGAATATATAGATTATACACAGGGTGATGAAGCCGGTATCAAAAGTGCAACTATACTGGTAAAGGGCGAATACGCATATGGACTTTTAAAAGGAGAGAATGGAGTTCACAGACTTGTCCGGATATCACCATTTGATGCCAATAAAAGGAGGCATACATCCTTTGCATCGATAGAAGTTATTCCCGATGTAGATGATACAATTGATATCGATATAAATGAAAACGATCTGAAAATAGATACTTATCGTGCATCCGGTGCTGGTGGTCAGCACGTTAATAAGACTGATTCAGCTGTGAGAATAACGCATTTACCTACAGGTCTGGTTGTGCAGTGTCAGAACGAAAGATCGCAGCATAAAAATAAAGCATTTGCCATGAAAGTACTGAAAGCCCGTTTATATGATCTTCGTAAAGCTGAACAGACGGAGAAGAAGCAGGAGTCAGCCGGTGAGAAGAAAGAGATATCCTGGGGAAATCAGATCAGATCTTATGTCTTTCAGCCGTATACACTTGTGAAAGATCACAGAACAGGCGAAGAAACCGGGAGTGTTGATTTTGTTTTTGATGGTGAAATTAATAGATTTCTCTACGCCTTTCTGAAGAACAAAAAGAATTCTTAATCCCCTGGCGGTGTTTAATTGATCTGGAAATCCTCAAAAATTACAAAATTGAAAGCGCTCAAATCTCAAGCATTGAACTTTGATGAATCATTTACATTAGATATGGATTTAACAGATTCAATTGAATCTCTACCTGGATTGCCGGGATCAAGAAAACTTTTTCTTGGAAGATTTAACAGTGATAATCTCTATTCTATGATGGAAAAAATAGGGCTGATAAAGCATCTTAAATCTATCGGATTTGAAGAGCTTTTTGTTGATATTGATATTGATGAAAACCGTATAAGTTATATGCGATTGTACTGGAAAGATAAAACACCAGCTTGTCAGCTTATAGATTTAAGAGTAAGTGAATCATCGTTTATTCCGGATAAAAAATTTTTCGAACCTGATGCAGTAATAACTCCATATAATATGATAGTAATAGAATGGCTCTCCGCAAAAAATCCTTTAAAAAATTTTGATGTTAAAAAACCTCAACTTCCGGGACAGACAAATCCGGGGCTGGGTGTTCTTAAGTATTGTTTTGAGATGCTCTATTTAATGGCTAAAGAGGTTTTTAAAGATGGATTTCTCGATATACCGGATCATATGCACGGCGCAATTATGTATTCAAAAAAATTCAGGTTTTTTGATCCGGTACATGAAGGTATAATCAGGGCTGTGGGCCGCGATCTGCGGAAGTATTCTCTTTCTGATATATCATGGGGTGTAATCACTGAAACTATATTCGACCTCAGTACAAATAAGCCTGCTATATATGATCCCGGCGAGCAGATTCATTATGTTTCAAAGAGAATGAAAAAGTATTTTAACTCAAAGAAATATAGAAGTGTTCTTATGAAATATTATGAAAAGAAAAAATATTTTTTTGATTATGACGAGATGGTGAAAAAAAGAGAAATAATGCTCCGCTCTAAGAAGATCGAAGATCTTTAGGGAGTACAATTTTTATTCTACTCATTCTTTCAAGTTCCGATATCTGAATCTGCAAATCATCCCTTGTATTCTCCATTCTGATGTTATTCTGTTTTTTTAAAGATAAGATTTCATCAATAATAGTTTCGTGAAGATTAACTTCTTTCATGTAATGTAATATTTCTGTTTCGCTTGTGGAGTAATCTTTTCTGCAAAGTTTGTTGAAATCGAAGCGGTATTTACGTGTTATTTCATCCCGGATTTGAGAAATATTAAAATCTTCAGCGTTAATCTCGTCAATTAACGCTGTTTCAGATTCTATTATTTCGAGTATTTTATCTTCTGCATCGTTTCTGTTTTTAATAAGATCCGATGCAGATTTTTCGTTTTGCAGAAGGTCATAGAGCAGTTTAGTTTTAGATTCAAGTCTACACAGAAGATCACAAAAAAGATCTTTTACATCATCCCTCAATACTGAAACTTCCTTTTGAACCGATATTAATATTCTTGTCAGACCTGGTTTCATTGGCCGAGATCTGGTCCCATGCCTCACGAAGTTCTTTCAAGAGTTTTATAATCTGTTTAATTATTTCAGCATCTTTTTTAATGTTAGCTTCCAGGAGCTGTCGTTTGAAATACATGTATAAATTAAAAAGATTTTGAGATATTTCGCCGCCCTCATCCATATTTAGTGAAAGAAGCAGTTCTGTAATAATATCCTGAGCTTTTATAATGTTATTATTAACTACATCATAAGACTTCGGCGACATGTTATCCAGAGCAATAGTGAGAAACTTAATAGCTCCATCGTAAAGCATAACAATAAGTTTTCCCTGATTTGCAGTTGTAATTTGAGTCTGCTTATATTGATTATACGGGTTAGTGTTTGACACTTACTTGCTCCAGTTCTCTTTTTGTTTGATGATACTATTATCGTATCAAATTCAAGTTAACTTTACTCGATTAAATCCTCTTGCAGCTGTAAAAAAATAATTTTTACCAGTATTTATTCTTCAACTTATTTTAATTTAAAAAAAACTATATTATCCCCGCCGCCTTCGGCGGCGGGGATAATATATATTCATGAATTATTAATGAATATATAAAGCTTATTTAAAAACATTTTCAATTTTTATAAGAATCTCATTATACTTTTCATATGTTTTATTAACTATTTCATCAGGCAGCGGAGGAGGGGGAGAGTTCTTATCCCACGCTGTTGTGTCAATATAATCCCTGATAAACTGTTTATCGTAACTTACCGGAGATATACCTGTTTTATAGAGTTTTCCGTCCCAGAATCTGGAACTATCAGGAGTCATTACTTCATCTATAAGAATAATCTCTCCGTTGTGATAGCCGAACTCAAGCTTTGTATCGGCAAGTATAATCCCTGCAGCATCAAGATTATCTCTTCCGAACTGATATATTTTTTTTGTCATTTCAGAAAGAAATTCTGAATCCTTATCACCAATGTCTTTTTTCATGAAATCTATAGAGATGTTCATGTCATGTCCGGTATCCTCTTTTGTCGCAGGAGTAAAAAGAGTTTCAGGAAATTTTTCAGCCATCTGCAGACCTGACGGAAGTTTTATACCTGATATTTCACCTTTCTCCTGATACTCTTTCCAGCCCCCTCCGATTATATAACCGCGGGCTACACATTCAAAATCAATTCTTTTAGTTTTCTTAACAATAATAGATCTGTCTTTAAATATTTCGGGGTAGTTTGAGTATGGAGCCGGAAAATTATTGAAGTTATCTTCAACAATATGGTTGTTGATGAATCCTATTTGTTTAAACCATATATTGGAGATTTTATTAAGAATTATCCCTTTCCCGGTAATACCATTCGGGAAAATATAATCAAAAGCCGATATGCGGTCCGTTGATACTATAAGCATATGTTCATCATCGACAGGAAAAAGATCTCTGACTTTTCCCTGGTAGATTTTTTTTACTTCTGGAATTTCTATTGAAATAAGGGGTTTCATCGGCACTCCTTTACTGATTTAATTTTTTTAAAAGCAACTCGTTTACAACCTGGGGATTTGCTTTCCCCTTTGATTCTTTCATAATCTGGCCTACGAGAAAACCGATGGCTTTCTCTTTACCGTTTTTATAATCATCAATGGACTGCTGATTGTTTGCCAGGACAAGATCGATAATGCCCTCAATCGCTGAAGAATCGCTTACCTGAACAAGTCCTTTCTCATCAATGATTTTCTGCGGTGAATCTCCGGTATCGATCATATCTTTAAATACAGTTTTGGCAATTTTACCACTGATTGTGTTGTTATCGACTAACTTTAAAAGTTCGGCAATCCCTGCCGGTTTAACCGGGAATGTAAATATTTGTTCAGGATCATCAATACGGCCCAGAAGTTCACTAGTTATCCAGTTCGCGGCTTTTTTCGGATTTGCACCTTTCCGGACGGTCTCTTCAAAGTAGTCAGCAAGCTGTTTAACTGATGTTAGAACCTCGGCATCATAATCGGACAGAGTAAATTCATTTATAAATCTGTTCTTCTTCTCATCCGGAAGTTCCGGGAGACTGTTTCTGAGCTTTTCAACATATTCCTTTGAGATTACAATAGGTGTTAAATCGGGATCGGGAAAATATCTGTAATCGTGAGCATCCTCTTTCGACCTCATGCTGTAAGTTTCCTGACGATCGGCATCCCACAGTCGGGTTTCCTGAACTATTAAATTCTTTTCTCCCGATTCGATGAGTGACAATTGTCTCTCGTACTCGTAACTTATTGCAGCTTTAACAGCTTTAAAAGAGTTTAAATTTTTTACTTCAACTTTTTCGCCGAATTTAGGAGCGCCGACTTCACGGACAGAGATATTGACATCACATCTCAAACTCCCTTCCTCCATATTCGCATCTGATACATTTATATATTTGACAATTGATTTAATCTTTGTAAGATAATTGTAAGCCTCTTCACCTGTTCTCATGTCTGGTTCTGATACTATTTCTGCAAGTGGCACACCTGTACGGTTTAAATCGACAAATGATACATTATTTGTGAAATCATCGGAGTGAACAAGCTTCCCTGCATCCTCTTCAAGATGAAGACGTGTAATTCCGATTCTTTTTATCTTATTATCCGAAATTATATCGATGTATCCGTTTTTACAGACCGGCTTATCATATTGAGAAATCTGATAAGCTTTTGGAAGATCAGGATAAAAGTAGTTCTTTCTGTCAAATTTACTGTATTCTGCAATCTCACAATTAAGAGCAAGCCCTGCGAGTATACCTTTATTCAGGACATCTTCATTCAGAACAGGGAGTACGCCGGGCATTCCTGTGCAGACAGGACATGTCTGGCTGTTCGGTTCTGCGCCGAATTTCGTTGAACAGCCGCAGAAAATCTTTGTTTCAGTATTAAGCTGGACATGCACTTCAAGTCCGATTACAGATTCATACTGCATAATTCCCTCTAATATTTTTACTTGATTTTTTTATGGTTTAGTTTGGACTGATTTTTGTCAAGTAAACCAGTAATTATTCATGCAACTATTTCTTGAAAATTCAGAGAAATGATGGTAAACCATAATGAAATTTGTAAAAAATTTTTGTATTTTATTGTCAATTATACTGGTCATCGGATTAGCTGCGGGTAAAATTTACGGGGATTATATTCTATCCTCATCTCTTCGGGGGAGTTTTTCAATTTTTACGTATGTATTTTCACCTTCTCAGAGTTTTACTGATACTTATTCTCTTCTCAATAACAGCAGTGATTATAAGAGGCTTGCAGGTTATTATGCCTACAGGGATTCCGGTCTTCTTGATCTGAATTTTCTATACGAAAGATATAAAAGTGAAGATTCAGATATTATAAAAAGTGTTATCATATGGGTAGCGGAAGATTATCATGATAAAGAAAAACTAGTGGACTTTTATAAGAAATTATACAGTATAAGTCCGGAGAAGATTCAGCAGAATTTAATCCCGAAAATCGAAAAATAAAATTACAAAGGTATAGAATATGAAAAATATCATTATAACTTTTCTTATCAGCTCAATGCTTCTTTTAATAGCCTGTTCCGGAGATACGGTTAAAAATGTTCAGTCGATACCTAATCTGATCAGTGAAAAATTTATCAGTGATACAGAGTATGAAATTGTATGTATAGGTCTTCCCAAAGAGGGTCTAAAGGGAGTTCAGAAAGAGGAGTCTGCTAAGAGAGCGGCAATTTTAGTTGCGTATTATTATTCAAAAAATAAATTTGATGATACTGTTAATCCGGATCAGGACGGCAAAATTGAAAAGTTTACGATGTTTGATGATCATGCTGAAATAAAATATGTAATTACAAAAAGCAATTTGAAGAAACGGGTAAAATAAATTATAGAATTTAACCCGGATTAAACAGTGTCTAATCCGGATAGAGAAAGGGCAGTTCATGTACTCTTTCTTCTGATTAACAAATCAAGGGTTTGAAAGTGAAAGTAATGGAAAATGAAAACAGCAGTTATATCGACGGATTATGTTCCGGGGCACAGGCAGCGACAAAAGTCATTTCAACTATGACAACTACACAAAAAAATTTAATACTTCATTCTATTGCGGGGAAGCTGAGAGAGCAGAAAAAGCTGATAATCCAGGAGAATGACAAAGATCTTGTTGAAGCAAAGAAAAATTCCCTTTCAAGCGCTTTTTATGACAGACTGCTCCTGGACGAAAAAAGAATTGAAGCAATGGCTCAATCTGTTGACGAGATTGCAATGCTTGATGATCCTATCGGTAAAATTGACAACATGAAAATACGCCCTTCCGGAATAAGGGTTGGGCAGATGAGGGTTCCGCTAGGTGTTGTTGCGGTTATTTATGAATCGCGTCCGAACGTTACAATAGATATTGCTGCTCTTTGTATTAAGTCGGGTAATGTAGCCGTTCTCCGTGGAGGGGAGGAGTCTATACACTCAAATATCTGTTTAAGTAATATTATCAGAGATGCTCTAACTGAGCTGCATCACGATCCGAATATTGTTACTTTTATGGATAGATTAAACCGGTCACTGGTTCCTCTTCTCCTCAAACGGGATGATGCCATAGATATTGTAATTCCCAGGGGCGGTGAAGGTCTTATAAAAATGGTTGTTCAGGAATCTTCAATTCCGGTCATAAGACATGAAAAAGGAGTATGTCATCTTTATATTGATGAAACAGCTGATAAGGATATGGCGGAGAGGATTGCGGTAAATGCGAAAGTTCAGAGACCCGGGGTATGCAACGCCATTGAGACACTTCTAATCCATGAATGTTATCCATACAAAGAGAGTTTAATAAATATACTGTTAAGCAACAATGTCGAGATTAGAGGATGCGACAAGCTCCTTGAGATCAATCCGCGGGACATAGTAAAAGCTACAGAAGAGGACTGGTCTGCAGAATATCTTGATCTTATAATCTCTGCAAAAATTATACCCTCTTTTGAAGATGCTGTAAAACATATTGCAGAGTATAGTTCAGGTCACACTGAAGCGATTATAACATCGGATTACTTCAAAGCGGAAAGATTTATGAAAGAGGTCGATTCCTCGGCAGTATTTCTAAACGCTTCACCAAGATTTCATGACGGAGGGGAATTTGGTCTTGGCGCCGAGGTTGGAATTTCCACTCAGAAGCTTCATGCACGGGGTGTGATGGGGATTGAAGGTCTTACAACTTTAAAGTATGTAGTTTACGGTAATGGTGAAATCAGATAGATTTAAAAGAATTGGTATATATGGAGGGACTTTTAATCCCATACATCACGGCCACCTGATTAATATTGAACTGCTGATTGAGCATTTTAATCTTGATCAGGTGCTTTTTATTCCGGCTAAAATACCTGTCCATAAAATTGTTGCAGATAGCGTATCCCCTTCGGACAGACTCAAGATGGTTGAACTTGCTCTGGTCGGTTCTGAAAATATGTCAGTCTCGGGAATTGAAATCGATAGAGAAACCGCGTCGTATACTATAACCACGCTTGAAGAATTAGAAAAAATTTACCCCGGCGTTGAGCTTTTTTTAATAATCGGATCGGATTCATTTAATGAACTTGACACATGGAAAGAATACAAAAAAATACTCTCCGGATATCCGATTATAGTGATGCAGCGTCCGGGTGATACTGATTTAAGGGGCGATCTGCTATCCCTTGCTGTAAAAATTGAGCAGCACAAAGGATCAATGATTGAAATAAGTTCATCGATGATCAGAGAAAGAATAAAAAAAGGATTACCTGTAAGATATTTAACTACTGATAATGTTATTGATTTTATCAGAATTAAGGGGTTGTATAAAATTGGACAATAAATATTCAAAAGTGATTGTATCCGCAGTAGTAGTTCTGATAATTTTCACAGGAATACATTTTTATAAAAAACACAATAGAAATGTAATAGATGAAATTATCAGCATGAATGATATGATTAATGTTCTTGTTGCGGGGAGAAATGTTTATAATGATAATACATTTACTTTCTTTGCTCTTGTAACGATAAATCCTGTAAATAATAATATTGGAATAACTTTTATTCCGCCAGACTACCGGATTATGATGAACGATGACGGTTCTAAAATTAAAAAAATCTCTGAACTTGATTTTTACTATTTCGACAGAATAAAATATACTTTAAAACAGGATATTCAGATGAACGTTCCGTTTTATGTTAAATTATATTCTCCGGATATAGTCAGATCGGTCAATCTGCTTGAAGGTATAGATGTCTTTTCGTTGGATCAGCCGGTGTATTCGACTAAAAATAATTTTGGTCTGCAGTACCTTGACGGGGATAAAATTGTAGCTTATATAAATAGTTCGGAACAGAATTCAATTTATATGAAATATGACCGGGTTCTGGATCTGCTCCTTACTCTATACAATGACAGAGAAAACAGAAAAAAATTATTCACCATAGAATTTATCAGCGAGATGTTTAAAAACATAAAAACAAATCTTCTGAATCAGGAGATTTTTTCAATAGCCGAGATAGTGTTTAATAAAGGTAGTGTAGATTCAACTCTTCTTCCCGGGGGATTCAATAACGGTTACTATGTTGTTGATGAGGTGAGCTACAGAACATATCAGCAGGAGTTTCTTACCAACCTGGTTGTGGAGACAGAATCGGAACCAACAGTCAAAATTAAAATTCTGAATGGAACAAGTATACCGGGACTGGCGAGAAAATTAAGAAATGATCTTATTCGGGATGGCATGAATGTTGTTGAATTCGGAACATCTAATTTTCCCGCAATTTATGACTCAATTATTATATGTAGAAAATCAGATATAAAATCAGTAAACAAAATATCTGAAATGACAGGCATAGGTAAAATTTATTTTGTAACAGATACTACCCAGCTTAATAATATTCTAATAATTGTCGGAGAGGATATGGCTAAGTGAAAGGTAAAGTAAAGACAAAACCGGATGACTTAATGATGGAGATAGGTAGAGAGTGTCTTTTACATCTGGATGAAAAAAAAGCGATCGAACCGGTCTTTATGGATTTACGAAGAGTTAACTCCTATCTCGATTATTTTTTAATAGCAACAGGAAATTCTCAAACACACTGCCGGGCACTCGCACGGGATATATCAAAGTTTCTTTACAGTAAAGGGATAAAAGAGTATGGCGATCACGACCTTAATTCCGAATGGATTATTCTCGACTTTGGCGGATTGATTGTTCATATCTTTACTGAAGAGATGCGGTTCTATTATCAGCTGGAAAAATTATGGGCTGATGCTGAGATTTTAAGTTTAGATTAGGAGCTAATTATTATGAGTAACACAAATGAAAAAATTGATATTATTGAAATTCTGAAAGCGGCAACTACAGACAACAAAATCGCATGTGCGAAGGTTTTCGAAGTTATAAGAGAACATACAATTTTCCCGGATATTGCCGGTTTTACCTTAAATCAGAATAAAATAAAACTTAATGTATGCCAGCTTGGGCTTTTCGGGTATCCCGAAGGTAAAAATATTCCTGAATGTGAAAATGTTTCAGATGAGCTGGAAGATAAAATTTACAGCCATCTCGAAGATGGAAAACTCCCCTGTGCAGCAGCATGGAATATAGCTTCTGAATTGAATATGAAAAAACCGGAAGTTACAGCAGCGTGTGAAAAATTGAAAATTAAAATAAATAAATGTCAGCTTGGCGCATTTTAACAGTTTTTGGCTGGAAATTTGCGCTAATACAAACCGTCATTTTTATTCTGTATGATTGATTATCTTATCAGTATGGTATATATTGACTAGATACAACCTTCAGGAGAGTAATAATGAAAAATTTATATCTGCTTTTTTCTGCAGCACTGCTTATGATTATTTCCGTTTCTGTATCTGGACTGAGTCTGTTATATGCAGACCAGAATGTTATGCAGCAGAAATGTACAAAATGTCACTCAATAAGAATTCCTGACAACTATTCAAAAAAAGAATGGAAATACAATGTCGAAAGAATGGCAAAACGGGCCGGACTTACAGCATTGGAAATACAGAGTATAATAGATTTAAATAAAAAGTAAAAACTACTCCTTAGTAATCCAGCTGGTAATTGTTATTATAACAATTACTGATGGAAAGATGTAAATAAGAAACTGATCCATAAGCAGGTATTTCAGAGTTATCGCTGCTGAACCACCTGTAACTATTCCCGCTATCGCGCCTGTTGAGTTTAATTTCAGTTTATCTCTGTAGAATCCAAGTACAACCGGGATGACTATCCCGGAAGTATATACAGTCAGCGCCAGCAGCAGCGATTTGATGATCTGGTTAACGTAAAGTGCAATAATCAGAGAACCTGCTCCGAGTAATACTATTATTATTTTTGTAAGAATCATTTTAGATTTATCGTTAAGTTTATTCCTGTATACAACAGGATTGATAATATCATTTGTTAAGATGATTCCTGATGTAAGCAGGCATGTATCTGCTGAAGATAAAAATGCAGCGAGTAGTGCGGCAAAAATAACGCCCTGGAGCCCGGATGGTATAGTGTTGATAATAAGATGCTGGAATGATGATTCAGGTTCAATTCCCGGAGCGATCATTCTGGAGTATAATCCTACAGCAACAATGAGAACTGAAAAAACAGCAATTAAAAAAGCTGCAGCGAAAACAGATTTACGGGCTGAGTTTTGATCTTTTGCCGAAAGAACTCTTGAAAACATATCCGGGCCGGCTATGAATGATGATCCTACAAACATGAAAAACATTAAAACTTCCATATGACCGATTCTCTGATTAATCGGGAAGTTAAGATGTCCTGCAGGAAGTAATGAAGGATTAAGCGGACCAAACTTAATGTAAGAGCATATTACCGCTGTTATTATCCCTCCAAAGATCAGAAATGATTGAAACAGATCTGTTTTGATTACCGAATTCTGTCCTCCAAGTACCGTATAAGTTATAAATATTACAGCGCATAATAGAACAAATAGTTTGTAATGACCGGGAAATGTAAGACTCATAATTTTACCCGCCGAAATCATCTGAGCAGCGATTATTCCGGTCCATGCAATAACAATTACAAGTGAAGAGATAATTTTTACAAGCTGGCTGCTGTACTGTTTTTCAAGAACTTCAGGAAGTGTGAAAACTTCATACTCTCTTACTTTACCTGCCCAGAGGATACCGAAAAGAATAAGACCGATAGACCCGCTTAACAGCCACCATACGGAGGGTGCACCTTTAGTATATGCAATCCCTGCCAGTCCGATAGTTGCAGAACCGCCGATTGCTGTTGCTACAAGAGACCCCGAAACCGAAAATACAGATTTTGATCTTCCGCTGACATAGTAATTTATAATGTCATTAGATCTGCTTCTTTTCAAAATTCCTATGATAAGCATTATGATAAGAAAACCGGTTGTTATTCCGAAATTCATATAGCAGTCTCCTTCAGGTAGTTAACATCACCGGAGTTAACGAGTATAGTCCCGTTATCTGTCCGGACGAGAAGATTCCCGTCATTTGTAACTTCAGTCACAGTCCCGGTAAACGATTCATTATGATTTGTTACTTTTATCTTCTGATTTATAATAGATGATTTTTGTATCCACTCATCGAGTATGAGAGGGAAATTTCCCTGAATAAAATTGAGATAATTTCGTTCAAAATTATGAAGAAATAGAGTAAGAAATTCTAATCTGTTTATTTTATGTCCGGTGATATCTTCCAGGGAAACTACAGAATCTTTAATTTCCGGAGGGTATTGTTCTAACGGAGTATTTAGATTTATTCCCACGCCGATGATTATAAAATCGATACTATCGCAGTCACCTTTCATTTCGGTTAATATGCCGGAAATTTTTTTATCACCAAAAAGTATATCGTTAGGCCATTTGATGCGATGTTCCCGCGCGCCGAGAGAATCAAATGTTTCTGAAAGTGCAACAGCAGTAACCAGTGTTAATCTGGGGGCATATAGGATCGATATTTGAGGGCGGACGATAATTGATAAATAGAGGTTTGTCCCGGATGGGGATATCCACTTACGGCCGAGTCTACCTTTGCCGCCGGTTTGACTCTCTGCTGTTACGATAGAACCTTCGGCTGCACCACCGGAAGCGATTTTGAAAGCCTGAATATTCGATGAGTCGGTCTCATCAAATACATGAATCTCCCTGCGGCCGAATAACTCTGTTTTGAGATTTCTTGTAATTTCAAATTCACTTATAATCTCCACCGGGGATATCAGTCTGTGTCCATGACTGCTGGTTGATTCAATGTTGTAACCTGATTCACGAAGAAGATTAATGTGCTTCCATACGGCGGTTCTGCTGATTCCAAGATTGCGGCTTATCTCTTCACCTGATAACCAGCTGCCGGAATTGTTATAAAGAAGTTCCAGTATATAATTTTTTCTGTCCATTATTAACCGGATAAGGAGATGTTAGAGTATTGTCAACTATATATTTATATATAGTTGACAATACTCTATGAATAAGGCCACATTTTACTTATTTTCAATCTTTATATTCGTATTCTCAATTGATTCATTATCAAATTCAAGCATTCTTCTATCCGTAAATTCTTCCTGTTTCCCTTTATTCCATTGTGCAACAGGTCTGAAGTAGCCCGATACTCGCGAATATACTTCTGTTTGTATATTATATTTTTTCATCTAATTACCTCCGTGTATATACAAGATAATAAATTACTAATATATGTCAACATATATATAGTAAACAGGTGTTTATTTTGGAGATATGCAATTAAATTAATCGGGATTCCAAATAGAAATTTTCAAGCTTATGATTGTTTTAATTGTATAACATGCTGTATATCTGTCTGAATCAGGATTAGTCTGATTTAAAGATTAACTTGATTTTGTATATTTGAAAAGTAAGAATCATTATAAACTGTTTTACCCTCATCTCTAATCATGAAAATCCTCAAATCCTTTAATCTTAATTCAGACAATCTTCTAAACTGGTATAGATTAATAAAATATTTTTCTATACAGTTTCTGCATATTGTAATTATCTGACTGATTAATTCTTGAAGGATTATGTGTATAATTGAATATCCGCATATGTGACAAATAATTGCAGCAAAGGAATCATCTATATGATAAATGAACAAGATCTCTATCGCGAACTCCAGCTTCATCTTGATCAACTCCCTATTGGCTACCCGACAACTGAATCAGGAGTTGAGCTTGAGCTCCTGCGATATTTTTTTAATGTAGAAGAGGCAAGGGCAGCACTGGTTCTGGGACTGACGATTTCTCCACTGTGGAGAATTAAAAGAAGATATAAGAAAAAGTTCGGGAAAGAAATATCATCCGAAGAGTTGAGGCCGCTCCTTGACGGGTTGTACATGAAGGGGACAATCCGCAGAAGTACTAAAACTCCTCATGGTTATGCCCTTGCTTTTCTTGCAATAGGGATGTTTGAGTTTCATGTTGATGATCTTACTCCGGAGCTGATGCATCTGCTTCACAGATATTACGATGAGAGTTTTATGAATGAGTTCTTCAGAGCGCTTCTTCCCCAGCTTAGGACAAGTCCGCACATGAAGGCAATTGTTCCCGAGCATAAAATTGATACATATGATAATATGCGCGAGTATATAAAGAAAACAAAAGAGATAATCGGCGTTGCAAACTGTGTCTGCAAACAGGGCGAGGCTATACTTGGCGAAAATTGTAAAATCATGGGGGATGATATTGAGATATGTATCTTTTTCGGTGAAGGTAACTATCTCGACAGGGGCCGCGGCAGGGTGATTACAAAAGATGAGTGTCTGGCACTACTCGACAAGGCTGAAAATAAAGGGCTGGTTCTTCAACCGGGGAATTCACAACAAGTCTTCTGTATATGTTTATGCTGCGGCTGCTGCTGTGGAGTGTTAACCAGCGCTAAAAAATTTGAAAAACCTGCAGAGCTGTTTGCAACGAATTATTATGCGGTCATCAACCATGATAAGTGCAGCGGATGCGGTGTATGTATTAAGCGATGTCAGATGGATGCAATTACCAGAATTGATAAAAACAGAGTAGAGCTCAATCCGGACAGGTGTATAGGTTGCGGATTATGTGTGACAAAGTGCAGTAAAGATGCAGTGACATTAAAAAGAAAAAAGAAAAAAACAAAACCGCCCATGAACATTGAACTTCTTTATCTGTCTATTTTAAAGAGGAGAGCCGGAAAGAAGAAAATGATAGTTAACTTATTGAAACTTATGCTTGGAAAACCTCTATAAAACAGTTATGAGCTCAATTATTTAACTATTAGTTAAATAATTGAGCTTAACAACTCCTCTACAACAACAAAAGACTTGACATGGCTAATGAGAGTATAAAATGTATCTATAAAGTCTCAAAATGCCGGTTTTAAGTTAAAAAACAATACAATTGCTCACAAAATGAACGTGCAAGTTTAAGTAATGATTGATGTGGCGGAAAGGCCTGTGATTGAGGGGGACGATATCCTGGACCTCCGGAATCCATCCTGATTTACTAAAAAAAATAAACAAGGGGGCAAGCATGCTTAATCCATTAGTTGATACAAGGGATGTAAAATTTGTTTTATTTGAGCTTCTCGATGTAGACAAACTGACCAAATTCGAAGCTTATGCTGATTTTGATCACGATACATTCGATGCTACACTCGATCTTGCTGAGCAGATCTCTTACGATGTACTCTATCCGACAGCAGAAGATGGAGACAAAAATCCTGCGAAATGGGATCCTGCAACAAAAGCTGTTACATTACCACCAACTTATAAGGCTGCATTAGACGCATATTTTGAAGCAGGTTTCGGATCAATTTATGACAATCCTGAAATCGGCGGAATGGGAATGCCATTCTCAATTGCTATGGCTTCTATGGAATTCATAACAGCTGCAAACTATTCACTTTTCATGTATCCTGGTCTTTCACACGGTGCTATGGAGCTTGTTGAAGAGTACGGCACACACGAGCAGTGGGAAATGTATGGAGCTAAAATTCTTACCGGTGAGTGGGGCGGATCAATGTGTCTTACAGAGCCTGATGCAGGTTCAGATGTTGGAGCTCTCAAAACTAAAGCTGTTAAACAGGCTGACGGTACATACAAAATCACAGGTCAGAAAATATTCATCTCCGGCGGAGAAAATAATTACTATGCTAATATGATTCACCCGGTTCTTGCAAGAATTGAAGGTGACCCTAAAGGTACTAAAGGTATATCAATCTTCATCGTTCCTAAATTCCTTGTAAACAAAGACGGATCAATGGGCGCATTTAATGACGTTACCTGTACAGGTATTGAGCACAAAATGGGTATTCATGGTCAGGCAACATCACAGCTTGCATTCGGCGACAACGGAAACTGCGTCGGATATCTTCTTGGTGAAGAGCGTCAGGGTATGAAAATCATGTTCAAAATGATGAACATGGCTCGTATGGGTACTGCTCTTATGGGACAGGCAAATGCATCTGCCGCTTATATGCATGCTGTAACATACTCTAAAAACAGAATCCAGGGATGTGATGTAACTCAAATGCTTAATCCTGATGCACCTGGTATTCCAATTGCAAATCATCCAGACGTAAAAAGAATGCTTCTTTTCATGAAATCTCACCTTGAAGGACAGAGAGTTCTTATCAATTTGATGTACAATCAGTTCGACATTATCAGAGGTTCTAATAACGAAGATGATAAAAAAGAAGCTAATGCTCTTGTTGAAATTCTTACTCCGATATTAAAAGCGGGATGTACAGATAAAGGTCTTGAAATTGCTTCTACAGCGATGCAGACATACGGCGGATACGGATACTGCCGCGATTATCCCATCGTTCGTTACATGAGTGATGCTAAAATCCTTGCTATATGGGAAGGAACAAACGGTATCCAGGCTATGGACCTTATGATGAGAAAAATTCTCATGAACAAAGAGCAGAAAAACTATGCTGCACTTAGAAAGAGAATGGACGAAACTGTTGCTAAAGCAAAAGGTATTGTTGATGAAAAATATCTTAATCTTTTTGATGCTGCTACAAAACAGCTTGATGAGCTTATAGAATTCTTCAAAAACCTTATGGCTACAGGAAAATTCCTCAACATATTTGCACAGGCAACACCATTCCTTGATGCAATGTATGTTGTTGCTATTTCATGGGCACATATCTGGACTCTGACTGTTGCGCAGCCTAAACTTCAGGCAATAGTGGGAGATGCAAAAGGCGCTGACAGGGATAAAATAGTTGCTGATAATGCAGATGCGGCATTCTATACAGGAAAAGTTCTATCTTCACAGTTCTACATTGGAACTGAACTTCCTAAATTTTTCGGAAGAGCTCAGGCTATTCTGTTTAATGAAGCTGCTGTTGTTAAGGCTAGTCCTAATGTATTCACAGGCGCACTTGCTGAATAAGAAAAAAGGTTTAACCGATATATTTAAAAGGCCGTCCTTATGGACGGCCTTTTTTTTAAACTAAATTTTATAATTTATTTTTTAAGAGGCGCTCCGCATGCTTTACAGTTGAGTGCTGTTGCGATATTCAGTTCTCCGCAGTATGAACATTTGATCGGCTGTGCTGCTTCAGTTTTCTGTTTTTCAACTGCAGCTTTATCTGCGGCCACCTGCTCAACTTTCTTCTTCTCAAGATTTTCTCTCTCTTTTACCTTCGCAATAATTCTATCTAAATTTGAAGCTGCTGTTCTCAGATCAGAGAGCACAAGACCGGAAAGAGCATCGGCATCGGTTCTGCTGCTTATAACATTTTTTAATTTCATATCAGATTCGTAAATAGATCTTTCACCGTCTGCAATTACCTGATTTGAACTCATCATTTCGTTATATTCAAATTTTAAACCTCTGGCTTCTGTTGACTTTGTTCTGATTGCATATTTTAAAGTCTTTATCTCTTTAAGATTTCTCATGAAAGTAATATTAAGGAGTCCATTAGCTTCAGCCATCTTCTGAATTTTCATTTTTTCATCAGCAACAGTTTGTGTTTCATTCATTGCTGTTTCTGCTATTTTAATCTGTTCAGTTATAACATTTGCGAATGCGGGATATTCATATTTCAATTCGTTAGCTTCTCTGAGATTTACATCCCATGATCGTTTTTCTGATTCAACTGTTTTTTTACATGATGCCAGGAATACAAAACTCAATACAAGAAGCAGAGCAATTTTTTTCATAGTTAACCTCTTTTAAAATAATATTTAACTTAATTTATTAAGCGGAATGTGTTTCAATAATAATGAATCATCAAAATAAAAACAAGATAAAATTCGTATATTATCAATCGGGCGTTTGTAAAGATTTACTAAGATATAACAGGTAGGACTTTCTGATGTTTATACAACGGGGTTTCCGGAGGATTTTACGAGGGAAAATGTAATTTATTATAACTAGCTTATAGTTATACAAACTACCTTGAACGCTGGGCGGGGAATCTAAAATGACCAGTAAAAATTACAAATTAAGGATAAATTAAGGAATAATATCTAATAATTATTGACTTTTGAAAAGAATCGAGCTTTAATGAATAAATGAATATATCATTCATTTATTCATATTATGAAAAGAGAAGCTAAAAAAGAAGAAATCTACCGTGTGGCGCTGAAAACATTTGCAGAATATGGATTCAGAAAAACCACAATTGAAGATATTGCAGCAGCGCTGGGCGTTGCCAACAGTACTCTGTATCTTTACGCGGAGAATAAAAAAATATTGTACCATCAGGCTGTTGCCTGGGGTTTTGGAGTCTGGCAGTCCCGCGTAAAAGCTGCTGTTTCACAAGCTGAAGGACCTTTGCAGAAACTTGAAGTAATATCACGTAAAGCTTATGAATATCTCGATGAAGATAAATCTCTCCGGGGCATACTTGAAAAAGATCCCGAACTGTTTCCGTTTTTTCCCTCAAAAGACCCATTTTCGGATATAAATAATGAATCAATAGTGATGTTGAAAGAGATACTTAATGACGGGGTCAGAGCAGGTCTGTTCGAAATTCCCGATATTGATGCCACTGCAGGATTTATGTTTTCAATTTATGTGATGTTTATCCAGCAGACCTATATCTCACATGAAGGGAATGAAACCGGCTATATCTTTGAAAATGCTATAAAGCTTATTACGAGAGGTTTGTTGAAACATTAATGTAATCTGTCCGGACGGCACGGCAATGCCGTCCGGAAGAAAATAAAAGCTGCAGGAGGACCATATGTCTGACACATATGAATATTTAAGCACCGAATGGCGTGATGAAGCACTTCGGAGACTTCAGGCTGAACTCCCGCCTGAAAAAATGAATAATATCACAACATCAATGTCAAACATTTTTAAAAACTGCCCTGGTGACGCGGAAAAATTTCTTATGATTGAATGCTTGGATGGAAAAGTTATCCGTGTCGAAACCGGTGACGGTATTGCTCCCGATGCGGAATTTAAAATTTCCGGAGATTATGAAACTTTCGCAAAAATTTCCCGTGCTGAACTCGGATCTCAGAAAGCTCTATTTACCGGCAAATTGAAGCTGAAAGGAAACATGGCAAAAGCTCTGAAGCTGGCATCTCTGGCGGACAGAATTAACAAAGTATTGTCTCAGATTCCGACAAGGTATTAAGGAGGATGATATGACAAGAATATTGAATCCGAAAGATCCATATTATATCGACAATCCCGGACGTGTAAAATCTATCCAGAAGGAGATGCATGCAAGGGGGATTGATGTTTACCTCGGTTCTCGTGTACGTACAATGAGTTTTATTCTTGATGCATTCTGTCCATGGAGAAGCTATGTTGTGATACCTTCTGAAGGTGAACCGACTGTTTTTACTTTTGTTATTGATGCAATAAGACTTGGAGATGAGACGTGGCTTGACGAGGATCATGTACGGGCATATGCGCCCATGGGCGGTATGGATCAGATATCCGCTGTTACAGATTTTATAAAAGAGGATCTTGGTGTAACTAAAGGCCGCATTGCCTACGAAGATGGAATATCCACTTATACTGCAGAAGGTAATCTTACACACTGGGAGTTTACAAAGTTCAGCGAAGCATTGCCGGGATTTGAGTGGATTAACGCTCATGACATTATAGATTCAATTTCAATTATTAAAGATCGCGGTACTATTGAACGATTCAGAAAGGCTTCACTTATTGTTGATGAAGGCCACAAGGCGGCAAGGGCTGCTCTTGAAAATGGCGGATACAAAGGGATGACCGAAACTGTAATTGCCGGTATTGCAGCACTCGCAATGCGTAAAGCAGGGAGTGTCTCAGAATGGAATTTTGCCGGCCTCAATGAAATATCCAGCGGTTACAGAACCGGTCTTGGAGCCTGTACCCCTCCGACTAGTAGAGAGATTAAAGCCGGGGAACCGTTGATGCTCGATTTTCACTCCATGTTTCAACTTGCACTGGGGGATCATTCACATAATTATCTCATAGGACCTGCAACTCCGCGGCAGAGATGGCATGCGGATAATTTCGTAGCCCTAGTGCAGACAGTGCTGGATAACTACCGTGCAGGCGTATCTCCATCATCACTCGCCGAGGTAATGATGGAGTGTGCAGAATCACGGGGATGCGCCGATTTTACAGTTCCAGGCTGTGAGCATGGTATAGGACTTTTCGGAGACGAGTGGAGAATCGGTGCAACTGCTGACGGACCAATCCCGTACTGGACGGACCCGGATCACATATATAGAGAAAATGAAATGGTTGTATGTGCAATGCAGTATGCAAGCCCGTCAGAGGGTATCGGATTCCGTTATGAAAACGATATTCTGATTCTAAAATATGGATGTGAAGTCATGTCTAAGTTTCCTCTAGCAATAGAGGAGATATTTTAAAATAAATGGTTGAATCAGAGGTTCCGTAATACGGAACCTCTGATCTCAAAATTACGCCCATTTTTTGCTGAGCGCTGCAGGAGATCGAGAGTAGAAAAGTTAACTTTTTAAAAACTAACGATAAAACTCTTTATTCGGAAATTCTACTAATGGATTTATCGAAAAAATCGTTTGAATTACGCAGAACCGGTTTTTCATTGACAGAATCGCTTCGCTGTGCTATTAAATTGTAATCTTTTTCACTGAAAGAGGACAATTTTATATGAATTCATTCACAACTGTTAAACAGTTTGTTAAGCTCGCATCAATCGTTATACTTTCAAATATGTCCGCATATGCAATAATCTTTATAATCTCCTATCCGGTATTTCAGGATAAAAGACTTCTTGTACTTCTTGGAATCATGCTGAGTTCCGGATTTATATTTATAATTATTTACTATCTATATAGAGTAACAAGAGTTCTGAAAAATATTAAACAACTTAATACTGCCGATTCAGCACTTATGGAAACAATACATCGGCAGTTTATGGAATTTCCTCAGCACACATTAATAGCGAATTTAATACTTCTGTGGTATATGCTCTTACCATCTTTTATAATTATGTACTTTTACATGGGATATACGAATATCTATTATCATTTCTACATTCTCTTCCTCTGTACTTTTGTTTTCCTTTTCTTCGGATACAATGCGATGTCAGTCTGGTACGAGAAGACTTACCCCTTAGGTAGATTTGGTATACCTGTTGCAGTCCAGAGGCTTGGAAATAAAATAAACTCAATTCTGACACCACTTGTGCTTCTTGCTTCTGTTGCTATCATTGTGATAGTTTTCAATATAAATAAGAAATTCTATACTGAATTAATTGACGGGCATGTTAAAAAAAGTCTTTATCCGGCTCAGATTAATATTGATTCAGACGGGAGTGATGCAGAACTTCTCAGGATAAACGAAGGCAGTACTTTTGTCACTGATTTAAATGGTGTGGTATTAGTCTCAGAAAAACAGGGTGAAGCAAGGAAAAGTATTAAAGATATTATTGTTAGAGGAGACTCTGCAGTGTATCTTTATAACAATTCAGTCAATCTGATTACTGTAGCAAATGATACAAGTATTCATAAAATTGAAGGGGTTTATGATTCACGCCCTGTAGTCATGTATGTTTACAAATCATTAAAGACAGGACGGATTCTTGTAAATTATTTTTATGAACATGAACTATATAAACCATTATATTTAAGTATTTTTATTTTAGCTGTTTCGCTTTATCTCATAAATTTTATTATCTGGTTTATTACAAATAGAAAGCTCAACCATATCTCCAATCCTATAGATAATATTATGCCAGCCATAACACTGGCTTCAAAAGGTGATCTGACACAAATGATAAAGGTGGTTAAATCAAGGGATATTCTTGAAGATTTTACCAGGATCTTTATAACCTTTACCGGAAATGTCAGAACTTTTATGCTGAAGTCTAAAGAACTTACCGGAAGCCTTCTTGAACTCTCAACAGCAATTGAAGATACTGGAAATTTTATCAAACACTCATCTTCTGAAAATGCAGAAATGCTGAAAGATTCCACAACTCTTGTAGCCGGATTCTCCCAGTCGTTTTCAGAAATTGCAGATGTATCTCAGATTCAGTACACACGGGTTAAGGATTATGAGGTTACTATCAACTCGCTTAATGATTCAATGCAGACAGTTTCAAACAGCGCTTTAAATGTTGTTGATTCCATGAAACGTGTTGAGACAGGAGCAGAGGAGGGTGCAGCTCTTGTTGAGAATACATTCCAGGGGATGCAGAACATTGAAAATTTTTATGAGCGGATAAACAATGTAATTCAGCTTATTTCGGATATCGCAGATCAGGTAAACCTGCTTTCATTAAATGCTTCTATCGAGGCGGCCCGTGCAGGTGAATACGGCCGCGGGTTTGCCGTTGTTGCAGAAGAGATTTCAAAGCTTGCTGATAAAACAGGTTCGTCTGTTAAAGAGATCTCGGATCTGATTAATGTCGGTAATGTGGAAGTAAAAAGCAATAAGGAGAAGGTACTTCACATGAAAAGTTCATTCGGACAGATTATGGAAAGGATTACCGAGGCAGCTGCGAATATTAACGGATTTATACTGATGATAAATGATAGAGTAAAAGAGAGTCTGGAGATAAAAGAGAGCATTAAATCTATCAGCGAACTTTCGAAAAGTATGTCAGAATCCACCGGGAAGGAGATTCAGAATACTGCCAGTGTAAGCGATACAATTAACAGCACTAACGCAGCAGTTCAGGACTTTGTCGTTAAATCTGAAAGACTAACAGGGCTATCTGGTGAGCTGAAGCAGATGGCAAAATCTCTTGATGAATCACTTAACATGTATAAAATATGATTGCCTGATGATAGATATACGTTTGTTTTTAGTGAAAAACGCCATGAATAATCGTCTCTCTTTTTTAAGATTTGACAACAAAACGCTGTAATGGACTTTTGTAATAAGTAAAATATTATCAGGAAATAGCATGACTGAACAAAATCCCCGTAAGCTGCTTGAGGGGAAAACCCTTGAAATGATTCTAAACAGGCTTGTAGATCATTACGGATGGGATGAGCTTGGTGAAAGAATCAGAATACGCTGCTTTAATTTTGATCCGGGAATTAAGTCAAGCCTGACTTTTCTTAGAAAGACCCCCTGGGCAAGAGAAAAGGTTGAAAAATTGTATCTGAAACTGGAATCAGAGAAAAAATGAAAATTATCCTCAAATTAATACTGCTGAATATATTATACCTGCCGTTTCATGAAAACAGAAATGAATAGCCAGAGCAGAATAGTAACTCCTGGGAAAAGCAATACTTTTATTGGTGAGAAGGGCGAGATCCTTACCCCTCCTGCTGACTGGAGCTTTTTCCCTGCAGGTGATGCGGGTATTACCAGAAAGATAACTTCAGCGGGAATTTACTGGCGTGTGCAGATTAAAATCGGCAGACGCCTAATATCCAAAGGTGTATGGGCGCCGTCAGAAACTATTGAAAAGGCGAAACTTGAGGTCGAGACTGTAAGGGAGACCCCGTCGTACAAAAGGAAAATAGAAAGCAGCCGGAATTTACGTGAAAAAAAACAGGCTTTATATGAAACAGATTTTCTTGATTCGGTAAAGAACTTTCTCTCATTCAGTCCGTGCTACAAAGAACTGGAAAATAAACTGGCCGAAGCGGTAACACTGCATGCGGTGCCTGTTGGGAGCGGTACTGTCGCACGTACAGCAATGATCCCCATTGAAGAACGTGCCGCCAAAGCTGTAATAGCATGGATGAGACACAAGACCACTGCTTACGATTCCATGATAATTCCAAAAATAAAAGGGAAGAGACGGGAAACAAGAAGAATACTGGCACAGCGTTCGTCAGAGATACTTGAATCGTACCGGAAAGGTTCAGCTGTTCCGGAAAACTGTCCTCTGAAAAAAGCTTTTAATTGAAAAATACTAAAAAATCAGATATTCTAAATTATCAGGAGACTTGACTATTACTACTTATATAAATCCTCAAGAGAGCTATCTTCCATTTTCATCTATCGGTTTAACTGCAGGATTATGCCGTGCGGTAGTTGAATCGGGATATAAAGATCTGTTTCCGATACAGAAGGGGGTAATTCCGGTAATTCTTGAAGGTAAGGATCTGGCTGCTGCAGCTGTTACAGGTTCAGGGAAGACTGCGGCTTTTCTCCTGCCGGTCCTTCATATGCTTCTTGAGAAAAAACGGGCTGAAAATTGTTTAGTAAATGTTCTTATTCTTGTACCAACAAGAGAACTTGCTGTTCAGGTCGCTGAAGCGGCAAAGGTTTTCAGCCGGTTTCTTCCTGAGAAGATAAAGATTGCAGCTGTGCATGGGGGAGTTTCGATCAATCCTCAGATGAAAAGTTTAGCAGGAGGTGCGGATATTCTTGTTGCTACTCCGGGGAGACTGATAGATCTTGCCGGGCAGAATGCAGTTAAACTGACCGGTGTTGAAATCCTCATATTCGATGAGGCTGACAGAATGCTTGATCTTGGATTTAAAGATGAACTGGGAGTTATTCTTAAAATGCTCCCGGCAAAAAGGCAGAATCTGTTGTTTTCCGCAACGTTAAAGGGTAATATTGAAATACCGGGAATTGATTTTCTGAAAGACGCTGTTAAAATTGGTATTGAAAATTCTGCGAATTCAGATAAACCTGCGGAACCTGTAAAACAGATAGTTTACACTGTTGATCAGAACAGTAAAGGTCTTCTCCTCAGACATCTTATTAATGATGGAGTCTGGGATCAGGTTCTTGTTTTTGTTTCATCAAAACGGAAAGCTGATAATGTGACAAGAAAGTTAATCGCCAATAAGATTACAGCGGAAGCGCTGCATGGTGATAAGAGCCAGGGTGCCCGCACAGGGGCTTTGACGCGTTTTAAACAGGGCAAGGTCAGAGTACTGGTTGCAACTGATCTTGCATCCCGTGGGCTTGATATAGAACAGCTGCCGTATGTTGTAAACTATGAACTCCCCAGGTCTGCTGCGGATTATATTCACCGTATCGGAAGAACAGGGAGAGCGGGAATGAAAGGTATAGCGATAACACTTCTTTCTGAAGATGATTATCAGCACATGAAGCTGATAGAGAAACGTATGGGTACAAAACCTCAATACATAGATTCAGAAAGTATCAGTTATAAATGATTTTTACAGGGTATAAGGTGTGTGAGACCCTTATCCGGTCCCAAAAAGTGGAACCCTGCGGCTGCAGGACGAGGATTCTGCAGCCCCGAAATAGTTAGATCAGATGTATTTAAACATCTGAATAAACAAGGAGTTATGATGGAAAACAAAAAAGTATTCATAGGGAATTTAGATTTTAATGTAACAGAGGGGGAGCTGAAAAACCTTCTGTTAAAACATGGTACAGTTGTAAGTATCAAAATGCATCAGACAAAAGGTTATGCTTTTGTAGAGATGAGTGATGCCGCCGAGGCTGCTAAAGTTGTCCAGAAGATGGATGGTGTAAAACATAAAGATCGTGAAATGAGAGTAAGTCTTGAATTGAAAGCCGGTAAAGCAAGATCTGTATCTGTTAAAAAGTACAAAGAACGAGGACAGAGCCTATCAAAGAAGAGATCCGGAAAAGATACAGATCCAAGATCAAGAAGTGAAAAATATAAAGATTCGAGATCCGGTTCACCAAGACCGTCTGCCGCATCATTCGGAAAACCTAGAGGTGAATACAGGCCTGACGGAAGAACTGAAGGAACTGAAGATAGACCATCGGCAGAACAGCGAAGAGAGATACCAAGACCGGAAAGAGACCGATGGGCAACAGAGAGACCTTCGGAATCTCCAAGACCCCCTAAAAAAGAATGGACGCGCGATGAAAACCGGGAAGGCTTTGGAAGCTATGGAAGATCATTCGAAAAATCAAAGGTAAAATCAGAAGAGCGGGCTGCCGGATCAGGGAACAGACCAATGAAAGATTATACAAAAGAGAGATCCGCCGGTGCGCCACGTCCTCCGAAGAGAGAATGGACTGCAGAAAAACCGGCATATTCGGGGAGACCTTCAAGAGATGGTGAAAGATCAGGTTACAACAGACCATCAAGATCCGATTCAGATCAAAGATCGGGTGAAAGATCACCCCGTTCAGATGACAGACCTGCAAGAGATAATTCCAAAGAGAGATCCGGTTCACCAAGACCTCCGAAGAGAGAGTGGACACCGGAAAAACCATCTTACTCGGGTAAACCTGCCAGAGATGGAGAGAGATCATCTTCACCACGACCTCCGAGAAAAGAATGGACATCTGATAAACCTTCGCGTCCATCGAGAGAATCAGGGGACAGCTGGAAAGAGAGACCGGAAAAGAAAGAATCTTCCGGAGACAGAGATAAACCGCGGGATTATTCAAAACCGAGATCTGTAAGCGGATCACAGAACAGGTTCAGCAAATCTTCAAGACCAGGCTCAACTGCAGGTGGAAGAAAAAGTTCATCCGGCTCATCAAGACCGGAATCACGCGGCGGTTCTGCAGGCAGAGACCGCAGCAAGCCGACAAGAAGAGACTGACAGGAAATATTAAATGAATAAAAATGATATACTGCGCAGATTGAGATACGCGCTGAACATCAGTAATCTTGAAATGGTCGGCATTTTTAAACTTGCCGGCCATGACATGCTGGAGTTTGAGATTCTGAAAATTCTTAAAAAAGAGGAAGAGGAGGGCTATGTCGAATGCACAGACAAAGAACTTGAACTCTTCCTTGATGGACTGATTATTGCAAAAAGAGGCAGGAAAGAATCTTCAGATAACGAGCCTCTGGTAAAACCTGATGTCCGTATGTCCAACAATCTTGTTTTGAAAAAGTTGAGAATTGCGCTCGATTTTAAAGAAGATGATATGCTGGAGATGTTCAGGCTGTCAGAGTTTGCAATCACAAAACCCGAACTTTCGGCTCTGTTCAGAAAGAAAGGGAACAAGAACTATAAAGTCTGCGGTGATCAGATTCTGAAAAATTTTCTTCAGGGACTGACTGTCAAATATAGAAAGTAATTTCAAATTCATTCTAACAGACTGCGGCACCCGTAGTGGAACCGTAAAAATTTGGTTGTTGTTAGACTTTCAATGATATTCAAGGAGCTGTACTTTCATGTTTTATATGGCTGTATCTGGAGTTACTTAAATAACTCCAGATACCTTCCAAAACCCTCTTTTTCCAGATCCTCTTTAGCAATAAATCTCAGTGATGCTGAATTCATACAATAACGCAAACCTGTAGGTTTAGGTCCATCGGGAAAGACATGACCAAGATGAGAATTTCCATGTTTACTTCGCACCTCGGTACGTGTCATAAAAAGCTGTTTATCTGTTTTCTCAACTATATTTTCAGGATCTATCGGCTTTGTAAAACTCGGCCAGCCTGTGCCTGAATCGAATTTATCTCTGGAACTGAAAAGAGGTTCGCCTGACACTATATCAACATAGATACCATCTCTTTTATTGTCCCAGTATTCATTCTGGAATGGGGGTTCTGTCCCTTCCTCCTGTGTTACTTTATATTGCAGCGGTGTTAACGTTTTCTTAAGCATTGTATCCTCCGGTTTTTTATAAGGTGATTTAGTGAGAGGTTTGATTAAACTCCGTTCCGGGCCCCAAACTTTATCAAGGAATTGGTCCCGGCCAGAACCGTTTCTATAATACTTATATCTTAAAGGATTATTTTTGTAATAATCCTGATGGTAATCTTCTGCTGGAGTGAAATTTTTTAATGGAACTATTTCTGTAACTATAGGTTTGTTTAAACGTTTCGATTTAACAAGTTCTGACTTTGATTTTTCAGCAATGATTCTCTGATTTTCATCGTGATAAAAAATCTCACTCCTATAAGAAAAACCTCTATCGACGAACTGGCCCCCGGCATCAGTGGGGTCTATATGTTTCCAGAGATAATCCACAAGCTGTTGATACGAAACAATCTCAGGATTAAAATATATCTGAACAGCCTCTACATATCCCTGATTGTGATAGGTTTCGTAAGATGGATTTTCACCTTCACCACCGCTATATCCTGATATTACTTTCAGTACACCATCAACTTTTTCAAAATCAGATTCAACACACCAAAAGCACCCTCCTGCAAAAGTAGCAATCTGCATACTGCTCCCTTTTTGAGAATCAGCAGAGATATTTTTCTGATCAGCATCACTTTTTCCGCTGCAGCTTAGCATCAGCAGAGTTATAAATATATATGTAGATAACTTTTTCATATTGAACTTCCTTAAAACTAAATTTAAAATAACACCTGAAACTTTTGTTACATAAGTATTATAGAATTTAATTACATAATAAATAGATGCCTCATACGTATTTATGTTACTTATAATTTTATACTTAAAAAGTTGATTTTACATTATTGGGGATTTGAAATTATATAAAGGGCGGTTACAAAAAATCCGTTTCCGGGACAGCAAGAAGCCCTGCGGAGCTTAGAAAGGGGTTACGCTCGTATACCCCTTTAAATATTGAGTTTTTAGAACTCCCCTAAAGTCCCACACTCGAAGATATTGCATCTGCGTCCGGAAGAAGATAGCAGGAGGAATTTTTTTTCGCTAAAATTGCTGCGGTGACTGACCCCCCCTAAAAAACAGAGGGAGATCAGAAGGGAAACTTAATGCAGCTATTTCCTTGTATCAAATCCGAGTTTCTGAATCTCACTTTCAAGCCGTTTGCACTCATCTTCAGTTTTTGTAAGCTTATCCATTATATCTGAAATTACAGGATCGCTATACAGATCTTTTTTCTCTCTGTATATATCTCTTGTATGATCGCCAAGATCTGCAAGAATAGTCTGCAGCTTTCTCTGCTCGACAAACAGATTGGCTTTCAGCTGTGTATATGCAACACCATCTTTACCTTTCTCAACAGCTTTAGCTGCGCCATCCTTTACCCCTTCGACGGCAAGATCAACTCCCTTTAGAACAACCTCACGAACTTCTTCCCAGTATCCCATTAAAAACCTCCGGTTCAATTTGTATTCTTAACTTTAATAATAAAAAAAGGACAAATCAATAATGATTTGAAGATATTATCAGTAATTATTCCTGAATATGATTTTTAGTGTAAAAAAAATTACATCCCCGCCGCCTTCGGCGGAGGGGATAATAGATTTTTTTACTTTAGAAAAGTTAAGGAATAAATAATGATATCTTATGATGATTTCAGCGGATTTATTGTTACAGTAATATCAATAAAGAGCATATTTTAATATTAATAATTTCAATAAAAAAATACTTGAAGATCGCCCATATTTTAAAATTATTAAACAACTGAAGTATTGGAATGATAAATAAATCGTGACTACTCAGCTATAGGAAAGCTATGTAAAAAACTTGTAAAAATATATACATCCCCCCGCCTTCGGCGGGGGGATGTATATATTTCAATGTTTTTATCCATATATTAAATTATAGCTAAGTAGTTACAATAAATCAATGAATTTGTACCGGATATATTAATGTTAAAAAGATTAATTCTTATAATGATTATACCTCTTATTGCTGCAGGATGTTCGAAAGATCCGCTTATTGATCTTTCTAAGGAGTGGCAGGTTCATATTACCGATATATCCGATATACAGTTTCCATCCGGTATTGATCCTCAGAGAGATATTCAATACACACATCCGGATCTGACAGATGGTCAATGGACATCTCTTGAATCTCTCCCTGCAGCTATTACAAAAGATAAAAAGAAGCAGCTTGCGTTTATAAAAAAAGAAATAGTAATTCCTGATACATTAAAAGGGAAAAATCTTTCACTAATGCTGGGTAAAATATGGGATTGTGAAAGCACATATTTTAATGGAGTAAAGATTGGAAGTGCAGGTCGGGAGTATCCTGAATTTCATTCGGACTGGAATGTTACAGTGTCACACTATATCCCTGAAGGTTTAATAAAATTCGGCGAAAAAAATACCATCGTCATCCGGCAATTTACAAATCAGCAGCTCAATTTTAACGGAGCCCCATATATCTCAGATTCATTTGATGTAAAGAATGAGGAGTTCTGGTCAAAATTTAAAGCTGAACTCCTTCCAATGTCTCTTGGAGTAATGACGTTGATTATAGGTCTTGCAATGCTTATCGGTTATTTTATTAGTAAACAACGGGACTTGTCGATGTTTCATTTTGGAGGGATGTCAGTCCTATGGTTTATATTATCCATGCATTTCTGGCTTCCCGATTACCGGATTATGCAGTGGAACGATCAGGACAGATTCTTCTATGTTCTTATGGGGATATTTGTTATATGGATGTATTTTTATCTTGAGCGAACCATGGGACTTGTTATTAAATGGGCTCGAATTGCTGCAGTGATATCTCTCATTCTTATTTCTGTACTAAGCCTTACTGCAACAATTCACACACCTATAACCGGATGGCGTTTTGATCTTATAGGCCCTATGGGGCTTATCGGCCAGATTTTGTGGGGAGTTGTACTTGTTAAAGGACTGAAGCGCGGTAACAACGAGGCTCCGATTCTGTTTTTCGGATATATTATATTTGTACTGGCAATCATTCATGATGCTCTATCGATGAACAGATTGATTATATCATATGCATTTCTTACGAATTTTGCTTACCCTGTATTTCTTGCAACTATAGGAGTTATACTTGCCCGGAGAGTTATAAAAATTTCCAAAGATTTAAAACATTCGACAAATCAGATAGAAGAAAAAAATTCTAAACTGGAAAAACTTCTACAGGATATTGTCGATTCTGTTACAGAACTAAAAAGTGTTGGTGAAACAGCAAATATCACAACTAAAGTTTTGAGTGATGAGATGCATACTCAGAGTGCAAGTATAGAAGAGACATCCGCAGTTATTGAAGAGGTATCGGCCTCCATTGAATCCATCGCACTCAGTGCTGCACATCAGGATGAGATGATCCAGGAAAGCCGGACTGTTGTAACTAATTATATAGAATCATTGAATAAACTGGCCAATGCTGCGGAAAGTGCCGAGTCGCTGAGCCGCAAAAGCAATGAAGAAACAGATGTTATTATTGTTAAACTTGAAAACATTCGAGAAGGGATGCTTCAGCTTAAGAGTTCATCAGACTCGATAAGCGAGATGGCAGATATAATAAATAATATTGCCGAAAAGACAAATCTGCTCTCACTGAATGCCGCTATTGAAGCCGCACGCGCAGGTGATTACGGACGGGGATTCGGTGTTGTAGCAGATGAAATCGGCAAACTTGCAGATAGTTCCCTTATCCAGTCAAAAACTATTCAGAAGGTAATAGTAGATATTGTTAAAAATATCGATATGGAGACCTCTCTTGTTATTGAATCTACAAGCTCGGTAAATGATGTAAAAAAAGCTGTTAATGATGTTAGTATTGCAGTAGAGAGTATTATATCATTGTGCCGTGATCAGCAGGAGCTTACTTTAAATATAAAAAATTACATGGAATCTGTCGCGCGAGGCTCATCCAATATCTCCATTGCTACGATGGAACAGAACACAGCAATGGGAGAGGTTTTTACTACTGTCGAAGCTCTCAATCATGTAGTCAGCAGAATCAATACAAGTACAGATGATATCGTGGAAATGTCACAGAAGCTGTCGAGAAGAATTGAAGTACTTAATGAAACTTTATGTGAAAGCGAGATTGCAGTTAAAGAGTGCTGATTATTACAATTGAGAATATGACCATTTCCGCCGCCTTCGGCGGCGGGAATAATAGAGTTTTTTTTACTGTAGAAAAGTTAAGGAATAAATACTGAAAAAGGATAAGATATATGTCATCAGATCAGTCTTTTGTAGATTTTATAGTAGATCAGATAGATTCAACGGGAACAATAACCTCGAAAAAGATGTTCGGAGAATATGCAATTTATTCAGATAATAAAGTTGTAGCACTTATATGTGATAATCGGCTGTTTGTAAAACCAACAGAAAAAGGGAGAGCATTTATCGGAGATACAATTGAAGCTCCACCATATCCGAATGCAAAACCGAGTTTTTTAATTGAAGATAAATTTGAAGATCGTGAATGGATTAGTGAACTTATCCGGATCACAGCCGAGGAACTACCTGAGCCAAAGCCGAAAAAAATAAAATCGAAAAAGACAACAACTGAATCTATACATAAATGATTTAGTATCTTATCATATTATGAGGATTAAATTATATGAAATTAGTTGACCTCAGTTATCAATTTGATAACGATATTAAAGTAAACCCTCTGGATTCACCTGCTTTCTTAATAAAAGAAAAATCGCTGAAAGAGGATGGTTTTAATCTTTTCAGGCTGGAAACAGGTCTTCATACCGGGACTCATATAGACGCGCCGATGCATCTGACTGAAAATAAAAAATTTATCAATGAATATGATTTAAAAAATTTCTGCGGCCCTGCTGTACTGATAGATGTCAGAGGTCAGGATATTATAAAATATAAAGACAGTTTTAACAGCATAATTAATGAAAATGAAATAGTTTTATTATATACCGGGCATAATAAAAAATATGGTAAAGAGGAATACTTCATCAGTCATCCCGTAATAGATATTGAACTTGCCGAATTTTTTGTATCTAAGAAAATCAAAATGGCAGGATTCGATTTACCATCACCGGATAGAGCCCCTTACGTCATACATAAAATACTTCTTGAAAATGATATAATGATTATTGAAAATCTGACAAATCTTGATAAACTTATTGATAAAAGATTTGAAATATATGCATTCCCGCTGAATATTCAGTCCGATTCATCGTTATCAAGAGTCGTTGCTAAACTGCTGTAATAGCATAACAGCTCTAACCGGAGTATGGGCTATGTGAAATTAAAGTCTTCTAAAAATAATAACCGGAATTACTAAATGAAGAGTACAGAAAAACAACTCGAAGCAAGAGGATTTGTCTCATCTGAAGAACTTGCATATCATAAAAATAAAACTTATCATGAGATAATTACATTACTTGAAAGCGATAAAGCACAGTATCGAACAATCGGAGCAAAATTATCCGAAGGTAGAGATAAAGAAATATTTCTCCCGATACTCTGTAAACTCCTGCAGTCTGAAAAAAAACTTTATACTAAAATTGCCATCTCTGAAGCGATTGAATCTTATGGAGATGATTCAATCGAATATCTGATTCCTCTGCTTGGTAAGATCGGGTCGAATCACCACAAAAAACCTGCACTTGTTGATTTAAATAAAAAATCATTTCCTTTGCCTAGAGATATTTCTGCAAGAATTCTTATTCGTATCGGAGAAAATGCTTTAGATTCACTTGAAAAAATTTTAATTTATGGCGATTATATTCAAAAGGCAGAAGCAATCGACGCGATAGGCCACATTGCCTTTAATTCTAAAAATATACGTAGTGAAAAGGTTCTGCTTTCGATGCTGTATACTTTTGAAAAAAATGAGCTGATTACCTGGAAGATTATAAGAGCATTACGATCATTCAGCAGTGATGAAACACGGAATTATTTGAAAAATGTTATAGAACAAAATACTGATACAATATGTGTCACCGAAGCGGAACGTAGTTTGAATCAGATAGAAAATAAAATGAGGTATCTATAAACTGATGTTTAATCGGCTCTCCGCTGCATTTAAATTGCGGCAGAGTCCAACTTCCAACGGTTTATGAGCGATAACGAACAAATTCGAGGTGAAAACAGGTGGTTTTAAATATTGTAATACTTATCACAGGCTTCATACTCCTGATTAAAGGTGCCGATCTATTTATATCCGGAGCATCATCACTTGGACTTAAACTGAAAGTACCACAAATAGTAATCGGACTTACAGTAGTTGCATTCGGAACATCTCTACCTGAGCTCTTTATAAACATAGCGGGTAGTCTTGCCCATAATAATGATATTGTTCTGGGGAATATTGTCGGAAGTAATATTTTTAACATCCTCATGATCTTAGGGGCTGCATCATTATTATATCCCATTACAGCGAATAGAAATACCGTCTGGCGTGAGATTCCATTTGTAATACTGGTATCAATTATTCTATTCATTCTTTCTAATGATCAATTATTCGGTGAAGAAAAATCCGTAATCTCTCGAGGTGATGGTATAATACTTTTAATATTTATGGGATACTTTCTTTACTACATTTTCAAATTAACAAAAAAATCAAATAACGATGAAGAACATGAACTTAAAGAGATCACAAATATAAAAATAATAATTTTCATGATAGCCGGTATAGCAGGATTAATTTCAGGAGGGAATCTCGTTGTCGATTCAGCAGTTAAGATTGCAAGATTCTTTAACCTGAGTGATAAAATAATTGCATTAACAATTATAGCTGCAGGAACCGGTCTTCCGGAATTTGTAACTTCAATTGTAGCTGCATTCAGAAAAAACAGCAGTATAGCTCTTGGAAATATTGTAGGGAGTAATATTTTTAATATCCTCATGGTCATAGGTGTTAGTTCAATAATTTATCCGGTTAAATATTCAGCAGAGATGTATACATTCGATTATTCAGTTTTGATTATAAGTTCGCTTATTCTGTTTATTACAATGTTCGTTATGAAAAAATCAAAAATTTCCAGGATAGAGGGGCTGGTTATGATATTGCTGTATTTTATATATATAGGATACAACGTTGCTATATTATAAAAATTAGGCAGAATCTATTTTTTAATTTTTTAAATAAGAAAAGTTCTGTTATCCCCGCCGCGAAGACGGCGGGGATAAATAATTGTTTTATTTTGACCAAAATATATGTTCAGGTATTATTTCTAAAATTTGTACTTAATTGCGATTCCAAAAATTCCGTTTCAGGGATCGCAGGATGCCGCATCGGTAAGATCAGTGAATCGCTGCGGGTCTTTTAAGGGGATTCACACCCTTAGGCCCTCTAAGATTGAGTTATCGGGACTGCGCCTAAGTATCTGGCTGATGTAGTGTTTTTTTATTGACAATGTATGACTAGTCAACTATTGTCGTGACAAGTATATTAAAAAGGAGCTGGTCATGTTGATAAAAAATAACTACAACGGTTTAACCTCAATAAAATTAAAGTCGGGAGTATTTCCATATCAACTTGAAATATGTCTTTATATTGCTGATGGGGTACTTATAGATGCAGGATCGGCTCATACTGTACGACAATTGAAAAGTATGATTAAAGATGAAGTGATAACAAGTGTCGCCATAACACATGTTCACGAGGATCATACAGGTGCAGCTTCATGGATAAAGGAGAACCTGAAGATACCGGTATATCTGCATAAAGATTCTATTACCGAAGCATCTATAAAATCCTCTATTCCCTTATACAGAAGGCTGGTATGGGGCAACAGAGAAGGTTTTAAAGCTGATCCAATGCCGGATGCTATTCAAACCGGCAGATACAAACTGGATGTTATCGAGTCACCCGGTCATCATAAAAATCATGTTGTGTTCCATGAAAAGAAAATGGGCTGGCTTTTCTCCGGAGACCTTTATGTAAGCCGCAGACAGCTGGTTGCATTCAAAGATGAAAATATAAATGACGCAATTAATTCTATAAAAAGAATTCTTGAACTTGACTTCGATACAATTTACTGTGGTCATTCCGGAATACATAAAAACGGAAAAGAAAAGTTTAAAGCCAAGTTGGATTATTTTCTGCAGATTCAGGAGCAGGTAAATAAAATGAAAAGTATCGGCTTAACCTATGAAGAGATTGATAAAAAACTATTTCCTGGAAGAAATCTGTGGACTAAAATTTCAGGCAGAGAATGGTCATCTCTTAATATAGTAAAAACAATTTAAAACGAAAAATTATATATCCCCGCCGCCTTAGGCGGCGGGGATAGTAGAACCTTTTTCACTATAGAACTGTTAAGGAATAAATACTGATTTAAAAACATTATAATTAAGAGAGAAGATATGGATAACCGTTTATTTTTTTTATTAACAAGAACTGAAAATGCGGTAAGTGTTCACATAAAACATCAGCTTGTAAAAGCAGGTTTGAATGTAACACCTGGTCAGCTGGGAATTCTTTTTCTGCTTAAAAACAGAGATATGCAGACAATGGGGGAACTCAGTATTGAACTGGAAACCGATAATTCAGCTATAACAAGAAGCATCGACAGACTTGAAAAATCGAATCTGGTTATCAGAAACATGAATATAAATGACAGAAGAGAAATTAATATTTCTATTACTGATGAAGGTCTCCGCGAAATTGAAAACGCAAAAAAAGTCATTGCTGAAATTAATAAAAAAATCGATAAAGAGTTTTCGATTGAAGAACTGAATACGTTTAAAAAAAATCTTATAAAGATGACTGCACTATTCAGAGAGAAATAAAATTTGATTTTCTTTCCAGGATAAGTCTGAATTAAACTTTCTTGCACCATCGTAATTGATTAATAAAAACGCTTCCAGGTTCTTTCGAATCAATTACACTCTCCATTGAGGATCACCCCATAAATCCTTTAAAAATTTCTCTTTACAGAAACAGGTTTAATATATTCCCTGCTGTATAAGAACCGGATTAAGCAGGGATCGATAAATATTATTTGGAATTGGACATTAAATTCATTAAGTAATAATAAATAGAAACATCAGGAATTTTTCGGGGTCAATGTTATAATACAATCATGAATACAAAAGAAAACACATACGAATTAATCATCAATAACGGTCTTGAACAGGGTTATGAACACCATATTCTCGACAAAAAATCATTCATAAGTGAAGTTTCAAAACTGCTGACAAGACCAAAGAAAATTTTCCTGGGACTTGGTGATTTTCTTGAACTTGGTGATTATAATAATCTCATAGATGCAGTTCTCCTCGATCAGGATGTTACAAAACTCGAAGGTATCATCGATAAAAATAACAGAAAAATATCAGAAGAGGGTGACATACCTTTTTCATTTTTTAAACTCGCAGTATATTACCCGGACTTTTTATTTAAAGGGGTACCTGTTGAGTGTATCTCTACAATCGGGCGTAAAGCAAGACTATTCCCCGGATCAGAGGGATTTATCCGCCATATAAAAAAATACAATCCGCTTGTACTGACTGCAATACCTTATGAAATTTCAATTGAGTACATGAAAAGAATGGGGCTTGGTAAAATCAACCTTCTCGCAACAGAATATAAAAAAGCCGTTGTTAACAACAGAGAAATTTTTACCGGTGATATTATAAAGTTTGTGTCCGCCAACAGGCGAAGTCTTGCCATCGAAAAGATTATGGCTGAAATGGATTATAGAACCGATGATATTCTTTATATAGGCCGTGGTGAAGCCGGATCGAATACTTTTACTACATACAATTCAATAGCATTTAATCCGGCAGAGGGTATTCTCAGTAAACCTCAGTATTCGATTTATGGTTCCACGCTGGAGTCTCTTCTTGTTCTTTTTAATTATGACAATGAACTGGAAGAGTATCTTCTGTCTGAACAGTATGAGCAGAATCTCCCGTCACTGATAGTTTTCTCACACAAAAAAGAAAAAAGAAGAGATCTGATTGAACTGGAACTGGAACATCGGCAGATGCAGGAGAACATTATAGGCCTTAAAATTGAGCATTCCGAAGACTCCTATGCGTCATTAGAGAGAGAAATCAATGTTCTTCTGGGTGCTTCAACAGTAAATATAAGCATGGTAAGAAATCTGATATTCGCCAGAATGACGAAATATTTAGATGATCCACAGGGTCTTGTCCGTGATATCTATTCGATAGCCCGGGAAAGATATAAAAATTTCTGTACTGTATAATTTTAATTGAATAAAAAACTTGATTAGGAGAATACTTTTCATTAATAAAATACTAACTTAATTCGTAAAATGACTTACACCAGGAAAGATTAAAATTAACAAATAAATACAAGGAGATTACAATGACATTTATTACAGACATTATAGCAAGAGAAATCCTCGATTCAAGAGGGAATCCAACAGTCGAAGTTGACGTTGAACTAGATTCAGGTGCTGTAGGACGGGCTGCTGTACCATCCGGAGCATCCACAGGTGAGCATGAGGCAGTTGAACTGAGAGATGGAGATAAAAAACGCTACTCCGGGAAGGGAGTATTGAGAGCTGTAAACAATATCAATGAAACTATTGCAGAAGCCCTTATCGATATGGATGCGATGAATCAGATTGAAATAGATTCTACACTTATTAAACTGGATGGAACTGCAAACAAAGGGAACCTTGGAGCGAACGCAATACTTGGAGTTTCTATGGCGTGTGCCAAAGCAGTTGCAAATGCGCTTGATATGCCTCTTTACAAATATATCGGAGGGGTAAATGCCTGTGAACTCCCTGTTCCTATGATGAATATTCTTAACGGCGGATCTCACGCTGATTCAAATGTTGACATGCAGGAATTTATGGCAATGCCGGTTGGTGCTTCAAATTTCAGAGAAGCTCTCAGAATGGGTGCTGAAATATTTCATGCTCTAAAGGGTGTTCTTAAAGAGAAGGGTTATGCTACAAGCGTAGGTGATGAGGGCGGATTCGCACCAAGTTTAAAATCTAATGAGGAGCCGCTTGAACTGATTGTAAAAGCAATAGAAATCGCCGGACTGAAGCCTGGTAAAGATGTAATGATTGCACTTGATCCGGCTGCCAGTGAATTTTATGATACAAAGAAAAAGAAATATATATTCTCAAAAAGTGATAAAAGTGAGAGAACAAGCGATCAGATGATCGAATTTTACGAGAAATTGATTAAAGCTTATCCGATAATTTCAATAGAAGATGGTTTTGCCGAGGATGATTGGGAAGGATTTAAAAACTTTACAAAAGCAGTAGGTTCTAAAATTCAGGTAGTTGGAGACGACCTTTTCGTAACTAATACAGAAAGACTGAAGCGCGGAATTAAAGAGGGGTCGGCAAATTCAATTCTAATTAAGCTGAATCAGATTGGAACTCTAACTGAAACAATTCAGGCAGTTGAGATGGCAAAAAGAGCCGGTTACACAGCTGTTGTTTCACACAGATCAGGAGAAACAGAAGATACAACAATCGCAGATCTTGTGGTAGCTCTTAATACCGGACAGATTAAAACCGGTTCTGCTTCAAGAACAGATAGAATTGCAAAATATAACCAGCTCCTTAGAATTGAAGAGGAACTTGGAAGTATGGCTGTATATAAAGGAAAAGAGGTTTTTTATAATCTTGCATAAGAAAGAGAGATTTCGAACTTTTCTTGTAATTTTTATACTATCCGGTCTGTATATTTTCATATTCAGCGAAAGCGGAATTCTTGAAAGAAGAGAATTGAATAAAAAATATAATCATCTGAATGAAAAGATAGATTATATCAAAAAAGAAAATGAAAATCTTTTAAAAGAGAATGAAAAATACAGAGCGGGTATATACAATGATAAGGACATCATAGGTTCCGGTTTCGTGTATAGATCCGGAACTTTAGTCTATTTTAAAGATTCCGGAAAAGAAATTATTCCGGAATCAAATATCGGGCAGGATGATTTTATAATCAGTCTTGATCACCTGAGAATAATATGGATTATAATCTCAATGATGTTTCTGTTTTACTACTTTTTAAAAAAAAATAAAAGAGATGATTTGAATGATGGATCAGATTTTAACTGATTTTGATCAGAATGACTTAAATGTAATAAAGTGGCAGCTGAATACTGACTCTGTGAACATGGCGGGTATAGTTAGAAAATGCGTTTACGGCTATCCTGCTATAATTTTATTGAACCCTGTTGAATGTACTGCCCCAAACGGCAAAAAAAAGCTAAATTTTATGGCAATTTCCAACCCTTTATGGCTAACATGCCCTTTTTTAAATAAAAAAATACACGATTTTGAATCTAATGGTTATATTAAGAAAGTAACAAACTTAATTAATTCAGATAGAAGCTTGATCGAGCTTATGAAAAATGCGCATGCAAACTATTATTATCTGAGAAGAAATTTGTATTCACGTGAATTCGGAGAAATCAGTTCTATCGAATTTAATACAAAAATTCTCAATTCAGGAATCGGCGGTATTAAAGAGATTGATAATATCAAATGTCTTCATCAGCACTACAGCCATTTCCAGATATGTGAAGATAATGTTGCCGGGAGAATAATTCATAACCTCTTAAATGGTATAAATTATTGCAGGGAGAGATTATGCGATGATGCAAGTCAGTAAAACTCAACATGTTATTCATGATGTAAAAAAGCTTAAAAAAGACGGATCTATTCCATCAAGCTGTGTGGAGAGTATAATAAGATCCATCAAATCCGGGGAACTTCTGATTTTACCAATAGATTCTGTCTATGGAATGGTAGGGTTGAGACGGGATGATATTATTGATGAAATGATCAGTATATCAGGTGAACCGATTGATAGTATCGAAATTGTAATATCAAATTTCAAGATGCTTGAAGAGATGGCTCTGGTTGATAAATTTGTATATAACTTTCTTAAGAGGATCTGGCCTGGTGAAGTTATAGTTCAGCTGAAAAACAGAGCATGTTCCGCAGACTCAAATCTATTCATGAGAATGCCAAGACATAAATATATACTCGATATTGTAAATGGAGTAGGTATGCCTATTGTATATATGCCGGCAAGATCTTCTGTAAGAAAAATGATATTTAATGAAAAAGATATTTTAAAAAGATTCAAAGATATATGTTCCATACTTATTGTGGATGAGTTCAATAAAAATCATTCGCTCCCAACGCTTATTGATGTCAGTTGTAATAAGCTTGATATTATAAACGAGGGACGAGTCAGCGCTGAAGAGATCAAATCCCTATATTTTCTGGGAGATTTTTAATCCAGCTGATGCAGAACAGAACTTTTTTTTTACAGATTCTTCTCATTGTGTTATCCGGACTTTTTATTTCAAAGAGCTCCTACTCTTTTGATGCCGAACGGATAATCACTACAAGCCACTTTATTATAAGCTATACTGTAACGGACAGCAATCCTGCTCTCGTATTGGCCTCTGAACTTGAGATTTCCCATAACATAATTTCCGGATTCATAGAAATTGATCCACTCGAAAAAATTCATGTTAACTTATCAGGCGGCAGCAGCATTATCGATTCAGGTGCAGAGTTAAAAATTCTACAAGGTGTACTTTATGTGCCGATGTCTGAAAATTTTAATACAATTAAAAACAAGTTGTATAGTAAATTATTTTATATCTATCTTCAGAAATTAATGCATTATGAAAATCTCACTGTGATTCCAGGTGAAAACTTAGTCGAAGCAATTATACAGTATCCGTTAATGGAACGGCATGTTTTAAACGCAATGCTCTATGATCTTGTTAATATTGAAAAAATAACAGCAATTGATCCCGGCAAAATAGACAGGTTTAATAAGTATCAGCAGGGAGTAATTTATAATTTATTTATAGATTTTATTATCTCAAGTTATGGGAAAAAAATATTAATTCAATCATTAAAAGATACTGTTTATTATAGTGGTTTAATTAATTCAATTTCAATGATAACCGGTGATACATCTTCTGCCATTGCAGATAATTTTAATTTATGGCTTCTAAAATTTAATGCAGAAAATCGGTTAGAATCTCTAACTGAAAAAAAATCGATTTCTGCTGAAGATGGATTTCAAAACTGTGCATACTCCATATCAGAAAATGGACTCTCGGCATTATTACAGTTGAAAGATAACAGTTATCGGATTTTTATAAAAAATACCGGTGCCGGACAGATTCTCAAACTTGCTGAAACAGAAAATAACAGTTATTACAATGAAATAGTTTTCATGAATGAAAATCAGCTGATCATTATAGAGGTTGTTCAGAATGGAAGCAGGATATTATTGTATGATATTTCAAAAAAAGAATTTTCAAAAGCAGTTTTAATCCCTTATCTATTTATAAGCGAAGCAGCTTCATCTGAAAATAATATGATATTATTCTCTGCAGACTGCGGGGCCAAAAGTGATATTTATACTTATAATATTTATACAGAACAATTAGAAATACTTACCGTATCAGGCATCAATCGTTTCCCTGTCCGGATGAATAAGAAGGTGTTCTGCATCTCCGGCATCAACAGTGGCAGTATTGTTGAACTGTATAAAACCACAGGAGAGAGCCGGGTACTCTTCTCCGCAGAACGAAGAATTTCATATCTGAAAAAAGTGAATGAAGAGACTGTAACTTTTTTAATGAATATAAATGGCCGTGATTCGATGTACATTATGAATGTATTAACCGGGAATATGCAGAAAATAAACCTTAATGACATATCTATTTTAAAACCACAGATATCCGGCAGATATCTCTATTTCTTTTCATTTTACAAGAGCAAATATCAGTTCTTTTCAACTCTTTACAGCGCTGATACTTTGTAAACCTGAACATATAATTTAACAATTATTCCGGAAAAATAAATTATGCCTCATTAGTAAGCCGTTCAGGTTTTATAGCTTGACTGAAAAACTGTCATATAATTAAATAAAAAATTAGTCAGTATTTATTCCTTATCTATTCTAAAGTCAAAAAAGCTCTATTATCCCCGCCGCCGAAGGCGGCGGGGATATATATATTTTGTTTTTTACACTAAAGATTATATTTATGAATAATTCCTGAATTTTTTAAAATATAAAAACTCTTCGCTCAAGGAAAATAATGTAGATGGATCGGATTTCTATAATAGAACGAAAAACACTTGAAACGGATATCCGGATTGAGATCAATCTTGATAAATCTGTTTCATCGAATATACAGACCGGCGTTCCTTTTTTTGATCATATGCTGAATTCCATGTCCAGGCATGGCCGTTTTTTTGCCGATATAAAATGCACAGGGGATATACATGTCGATGATCATCATACTGTTGAAGATATCGGAATATGTCTGGGTAAGGCCTTTAAAGAAGCTCTGGGTAATAAATCCGGGATAAAAAGATTCGGTCACGTTGTTATTCCTATGGATGATGCTCTTACACTTGCAGCTGTAGACCTTTCCGGCAGACCTTTTTTTAAATATACTGGAGTGGATCTTAAGGGTTACATCAAAGAATATAGCGAGGAACTGACGCTGGAATTTCTCAGATCATTTTCTGATAATGCTGAGATTAACCTTCATATAGAGCAGAAATATGGAGACAACAGACATCATATACATGAATCGATTTTTAAAGCTCTTGGAGTTGCTTTATACAACGGCTGCATGATTGATGAATCTCTAAGAGGTGCAATCCAATCGACAAAGGGTACTATATAATGATCACTGTTATTGATTATGGTATGGGAAACCTTAGATCTGTAACTAAAGCTTTTGAACTTTATACGGACAAGGTTGTAGTGAGCAGTAATCCCGATTCGATATATGAATCATCCGGAGTTGTGCTTCCCGGCGACGGGGCTTTCCCGCAGGCTATGGAGAATCTAGAAAAAAATAATTGGATAAATCCTCTAAAGGATTATATTAATAATAACGGATTTTTTTTAGGAATATGCCTTGGTTATCAGCTGCTCTTCTCCGGCAGTGATGAATTTGAGTATACCAGAGGACTGGATATAATTCCGGGAAATGTTGTAAAGTTCGATCACGATACTCTTAAAGTGCCGCATATGGGATGGAATCAGGTTAAGTTCGAAAAGAACTCCATTTTTTTAAATGGTATAGATGATTTAACTTATTTTTATTTTATACATTCTTATTATCCTCAGGTTCAGAATTCTGACTGGGTAATAGGAACATCAGATTACGGAAACATTTTCCCATGTATTGTAGGTAAAGATAATCTCATAGCATCACAATTCCATCCGGAGAAGAGTCACAAATCCGGATTAAAAATTATTGAAAATTTTTCGAGATTAAGCTGTAAAAATGATAATAAACAGGATATTGCCGGATAAAGTTAAAAAAGTTTTGAAATTTTTTAAAAAAATCGGATGAAAGTAGTCGATGTCACTCTGTCTCCGCCGCGCCTTTGGTTCGACGAAGATCAATTTCAACGCCAGTTTTTAAGTACTTACACTTAAGATAAGTATTTCTCAGTTTCTAATTTTGAATTATAATGTGAGGCTTGACATGGATCCCTTTGAAAAATTTGATGGTGATATAAAATTTCCTCCTCTTATTGAACAATATGAAAAAAAAATATATGATCTGCATCAGCTAATTGAAATAAGCAAAGGTCTTAATTCAACTCTTGATTATAATATTTTAATTGATTCAATCCTTCTTACCTGCATGGGGCAGCTTCAGCTTCTTAACGCCGGGATATTTCTGGTTAAAGTTCTTGGAGGGGATAAGTTTACACTGCATAGAAACTATAAAGGTTTTGATCTTGATCATACTATGGAGTATTCATTCCCGATAAATTCACCGCTGATCAAATTTATTGAAAATGATTACAGGTGTTATACTTATGATGAAATCATTGGTGATTTAAAAGATGAGTCGTCAGATATAATGAGTATTCTAAAACCTGACATTCTTGTACCTCTTATGAGCAAGGGCGAAATAAATGGAATAATTATTCTTGGGGATAGAATAAATGATGAGGTATTCTCGGAATCCGAAGTAGAATATATTCTTAACATCGCCTCTCTGGCTGGAATTGCCATCAATAACGCAAGACTCTATGAAATGGCGACCACAGATATGATGACAAAACTTAAAATTCATCACTATTTCCAGACCATACTTGTGGAAGAGATTAATAGATCGATTAAATACGACCGTCCTCTATCATTGATAATGGCAGATATAGATCATTTTAAACGTTTTAACGATTCGTACGGCCATGTAGCCGGTGATGAAGTGCTTAAAAATGTTGCCGCAGTTTTTAAAGACAGCATACGTCTTATTGATATAGGTGCACGATATGGCGGCGAAGAGTTTGCTGTAATTTTACCAAAAACAGATATAAATGAGGCAATAATTGTCGCTGAACGGATAAGATCCGCTGTTGAATCATCTACATTGCGGTTCAACGAAGAGGTTCTGCATGTTACAATATCTGTAGGTGTTGCACAATTCGATCAGTCAATAGATAAATCTAAACAGAGCCTGATCGAACGTGCCGACAGAGCTTTATATGTATCTAAAGAAGATGGCAGAAACAGGGTCACATTTCTGTAGCCCGTTATTTAAAGAGATGATTTATGAATAAAACTATTTCAGTTATAACCATTTTAATTTTTCTGATGAATATCTATTTTATTCCGTCTCTGTCGGCTATAACTCTTGGAGAGATTAAGCCGGATAAACAGGAGAGCGAATCGGTTAAAAGTAAAACAGATTCAGAAAAAACCGATAAACCGATTCCACTTGAAAAAAAAGAAGAGAGAATTCCGGTTGAAAACGATAAGCAGGAAAACAGGTTTAACGAGGTCAATCCCCGATTAGTATGTCTTTTGTCGGTAATTATGCCGGGGGGAGGTCACTTTTATCTGAATAATGATATAAAAGGTACCGGTTTTTGTCTTGCTGCAGGAATTGGATATACTGCTACAGGTTTTTTTATGGTGAAAACCATGCTTGCAGAAACCGGGAGCGTTGCCTACAAAAACTACATCCTTCTGACTGGATTTCTGTTTTTCATAACTATTGTTATCCATTTTGTCGGTATCATTGAGGCGTATAGCGATGCCGATCAGATCAACAGGGAAAAGCTCTTCGGCAACGGCGATGATGATCCTTATATAACAAAATTTGTATCAAAATAATTTTTTTATGTCTCATTAAGTTTTTATTCAATATTTTCTTGACATAAAAAAAGAGATAGAGATATATGGCTAAAGTAATTGCAGGGCCCATAGCTCAGTAGGTTAGAGCGGCTGACTCATAATCAGTAGGTGCAAGGTTCGATTCCTTGTGGGCCCAAATTAAGAGGATTTAAAAATCCTCTTAGTCTTATTATTAAGTTGAATGAAAGGATAATGAAATGTACGCAATCGTAGAAATAGCAGGCAAGCAGTACAAAATTGAAAAAGATGCAGTTATTAATGTTGATAGACTAAAAAAAGCAGACAGCAATATTACTCTTGATAAAGTACTTCTTTATTCTAATGAATCTGATGTTAGAATTGGTAAGCCGTATCTAAACAATGTTCAGATAAAAGCTGAAATTCTTGGTGAAGTTAAAGGTAATAAAGTTTTCGGAGTTAAATTCAAGAAAAGAAAAAATTACACAAGAACAATCGGACACAGAACAGTTTTTTCACAAATTAAGATCAGTGATGTAACTGCAAACTGATTTGATTTCAATAGTTTTCAAAAATTTTGTTTTTAACGATGTAATTGACTTAGGCAACAGCGACACAATATATTTAGAAATATCCGGACATTCAGATTTAAATAAAAAAGGAACCGATATACTCTGTTCAGCAATATCGGTTCTTTCTCAGACTTTTATATTAACTGTAGGCCGCGTATTAAAGATTAAACAACAGATAAACAGAGATGAAGGTTTTTTAAGTACACATATTGACTTAAAAGAAGTCTCTGCTGATGATAAAGAAAAATTAAAATTGTTGATTGAATCACTTTTAATCGGCCTATTGGAGATTAATGGTGAATATCCTGATAAAATCAAAATTGAATTTGTCAATGATTAAGGAGCTACGTTATGGCACATAAGAAGGGTGGCGGTTCCACCAGAAACGGAAGAGATTCCAACGCTCAAAGACTTGGAGTAAAAAAATTCGGCGGCGAACTTGTTACAAGCGGAACTATAATTGTCAGACAGAGAGGAACTAAGGTTCATCCTGGCAACAATGTAGGCAAAGGCGGAGATGATACACTTTTCGCAACTGTTGACGGATATGTAACTTTTGAAAGATATGATAAAAAAAGAAAAAAGGTATCTGTTTATCCTGCAGCCTGATTTATAATTGAAATAAAATATGACTGAATTATTATCGCGTATGATTTCATACGCGATTTTGTTTTTCTAAGGGAGTGATTTAAGTGGCAAAATTTACAGATGTAATTTCTATAAATATCAAGGCGGGTAACGGAGGTCCCGGCTCTGTAGCGTTCAGAAAAGAGAAATATATACCTTACGGCGGACCTGACGGCGGTGACGGCGGTAAAGGTGGTGATGTATACGTCGTAGCTGACAGAAGATTCTACAATCTGTCTCATTTTTTTTCAGACAGAGTTTATAAAGCAGGTAATGGGGAACATGGTTCAGGCGCGAACATGCATGGTAAAGATGGCGAGGATCTGGTCATAAAAGTTCCTCCGGGTACAGTTGTAATGAACGCTGATACGAATGAAGTGATTGTGGATCTTCTCGAAGAGGATATTCCTTTTAAAATAGCAGAAGGTGGGATCGGTGGACGCGGCAACGCATTTTTTAAGTCAGCCACACATCAGACTCCCAGATTCGCTCAGACAGGGATTCCGGGTGAAGAACTGATAGTTAACCTCAACCTTAAATTAATTGCTGATATAGGGCTTGTAGGGCTTCCTAATGCGGGAAAATCTTCACTGCTCGGAGCTATCACAAATGCCAATCCGAAAGTTGGGGATTATCCATTTACAACACTCACTCCAAATTTAGGAGTAGTGGAGTATAGCGACAGCGTTGTTTATAAAATTGCGGATATTCCGGGAATAATTGAAGGAGCGCATCTTGGTCACGGTCTTGGACTTTCATTTCTGCAGCATATTGAAAGAGTAAAATGTATATTATATATAATTGACTCATCAGAAACGGATCTTAAATATACCCTTGAACTTTTAAAAAGTGAATTGACAACGTACAATCCCGAACTTCTTAACAGAAAAAGTAAAATTATTCTTTCAAAAATAGATTTAATCACAGATGAAGAACTTGCAGAGAAAACCAGAGAGTTGGGAGGCGATGTAATCCCGCTTTCGATACTTCTGGACGATAAATTAAAACTGTTATATTCTGAAATCAGAAAATTGATGGAGCAGCATGATGAAGAGGAGTGATTTTTTTCGAAGAACTAAACGGATTGTAGTGAAAATAGGTTCATCTTCAATTACTGAATCCGATACAATTTCTTCGTTAAAGATTTCAAAATTTGCATCAGATATTGCCGAACTGAAAAAGATGGGTTATGAAGTTGCAATAGTAACTTCAGGAGCCATCTCTTCAGGTGCCGGGGTTTTAAAACTAAGCCGCAATAACCTCTCTATTCCCGACAAGCAGGCCTTTGCAGCTGTAGGTCAGGCTGTACTTATGAATGAATATCGTAAATGCTTTGAAAAATTAGGATACAACATCGGCCAGATTCTTCTTACTGAAGATGACATGAGAAGCCGTAAACGATTCTTAAACGCCCGCAATGCGATGGATTCTCTCTTCAAGCTTAATGTAATCCCGGTTATAAATGAAAATGACACTGTTACCGTTTCTGAAATAAAATTCGGAGATAACGATACATTATCTGCTCATGTTTTTAATCTCATCGAGGCGGATCTTCTTATACTGCTCAGTGATATAGACGGTTTCTATCATGAGCTTACCGATCCTGAACCTGTATATGAAATATTTAAAATTACGGATGATATACGAAAACGATCCGGAGGTGCCGGGACTTCGCACGGTACCGGCGGTATGATTACAAAGGTCAATGCTGCGGAGATGATTATGCGTTTCGGCGGGATGATGATGGTTGCCGACGGCAGAGAGCCGGGTATATTGAGTAAAATTATGAACGGTGAGCGCAAGGGGACTCTTTTTGCCGGGGAAAAAACTAAAATCAGTGAGCGGAAAAAATGGATCAGTATGAGGAAGACCCGCGGATCTGTATCTATTGATGACGGTGCTGTTAAAGCACTGCTGAACGGTAAAAAATCTCTACTTGCAACAGGGGTAGTTGATATAAATGGTAAATTCGATATGGGAGATATTATTGATATTACTGATAAAGAAAAAAAAATTATAGCAAAAGGTATAGTTAATTACAAATCTGAAGAAATGTTTATAATTAAAGGCAAAAAAACTTCTGAAATAAAGAGCCTGCTGAATGGACATTTTTTTGAGGAGGTTATAAATAGAGATGATATGATTATATTGTAATCGTCTATATAGAAACTCTAATGTGATATTTTCGATTTTAAAATCTCTTCTGTTATATCGTGAATCGAATTTTCTTTTGCGTATCTTTCCAGTCTGGCTTTTTCTCTTTCGATATTCCGCAGTTCCATCAACGGCAAATTATCAATACTTCCAAATTTAGAAATAATATCATTCTTGTAGTTGTTGAAAAAGATTATCTCATTCTTGTAAAAATGATATTTTGAAAGTTTGATGATACCGATTTCATTAAGCATATAATACCTCTCAGTAAAAATATCGGCACAATCCGGTGAAAACTTTATTGATGAAGTTTATTTTTTTAAATCGAAAAAATAAAAAAGCCCGTACTTAGAAGTACGGGTTTTTTATAAGTTATGCCCCCCGAATCAAACGCTTTCCAAACTATTATCTTCAGGAAATCCTTTGAAGCACAGCTCTATTTTGCGTCAAAAGTGGCTTGATTTTGTATAATAAAACCAATAGCTTATTTTGAATTTAAAAGTTCTCTCTTTTCTATAGCTCTTTGTATTTCAGGATGTACCACTGAAATTTTTACTAGGGTTTGCTGAGGGAAGTTCCATTTAGTAGCTCCGTGAGTTCCGGATGCTCCTTTTATAATATCAGAACTGAATTTTGGTTTTTTTGTATAAATATTTACTTTGTCACAGTTTATTTTTATATCTATTTCTTTATGTGATTTAATATCCATTGGTATTTCTGTATCATGTAGTTCTTTATCTATACAAGATTTAACGTTGAATTCTGCTGTATATCTATTGCATCTAATTGGATTCTCATCGTCTGTACTTTTTTTGTATTCGTCTCGGCCCCTATTTATTAAAGGATCCCGGGAGTTACCGCTTACAGAATGGCCTTCAATCGATTCGTTTAATTTAACAATATCCATAATTTAAATAGATGTAATTCTTTCTTCTATGTAATGAATTGCTCTTTCAGCTTGATCCATATCGCAATTGAAAATTATAGCAACTTCGTCATCTGTGTAATTTTTATTGGTCAATTTTGAAAGAGTAATTATTTTTTCTGCAAGATCAGAAATATTATATTTCTGTCTTGAATTAAAATAAGTATCTTCAAGTTCATAATATAATTCATCACTGATATTACCGTATGAATGATCAAGTTGAAATCCGAGAAAATTAATTTTTTTAAAAAAAGAATTTATAACTTCATTAAATATTGGGCCAACTTTTTTTATAACATGTGTATTAAATGCATAATGAAATTCATTTTCATTTATTCTTAAGAAACCCGGCATGTCTTCTTTACTTTCGATATTAGACAAATAAATTGATAAAGGCTTATTTGTATTGTTTGCCTGAATATTTCTATGGTTATCAGAGATAAAATCTAATGTTGAATTAGAAGCCGTTGCTTCACTAATTTTCAGTAATCGGTTCATTATCTTTTTCCAATTGAATTAGTAATGGTAATACTTCGTCATTTTCTTTTAATCGATCATAAAGATTATTAATCTCTGTTTTTAATCTAAAAAATCCTTCTATATCGGTAACAGCTTTTATTATTGGAATAAGCTTTATATCACTTACACTTTTTTCGGGTCTTTCATTTGTTAAAACCGTAGTAAGAGCAAGATAATCTAATTGATAAAAACTTAATGCAACATTTCCTCCAAGACGGCTTGCTTTGACCATATCAAATTTTTTATATTCGATTTTATCATCAAATCCTGTTACATCAAAAGAAACTAGTTGCGTTTTTTCGTGTGCCATATTATTTACCTTAGATTTTATACTATTTTAAAGATTAAAAATTACATTGTCAACTTTTATTTGATTATTATATCGGTCAAGAATATAAAATACATAATGGTTAAATTATATCGACAAAGACACTCTGCAAATACGCTTAAAATCCCTTCAAAATATCAATAACCTCAAGCAGCTTCTCCCTATGCTAAAAAAACGGCTCACGGTGATCTATGAAATATCACAGACAGGCTATATCTCATCGAGAGAAGAATATTTTACCGATATCCATGTTTTAAATGTAAAAATTGGTTATATTTACAGTTTTTTAAATAGTTATAGACTTAATTAAAGTGCTAAACTTATTTATAGGTAAATAGTCAAGTGGAGAAATAGCATGGAAGATTCAATAATTAAACTGCTAGATAAAGTTATTGCTCAAAATGATTCAATTCTCAACAATAATGGATTTTGGTCAGTTTTAGGTGTAGTTATAGGCATTATTATGTCATTTTTTATAAAATCTATTACAGCCTTTTTGAAGAAAAATGAAATCAAAAGACTATTACTCGATGAAATGATATATAATAAATGTATAATGGAAAACTATTTTGAAAACATCGAAAAAATAAAAAATACCATTAACGGCATTGGCAGTGATCCCAAGGATGCTTATAATTATTCAAAAAATGTATATGATAACTATTTTACAAAAATTCTTAATTGTTTTTCATTTAAGGAAAAAGATAATATAAGGTATATCTATAACATTCTTGATATGACATATAAATATCTTGAAGAATCTGAAAAATATCAAGAATCAACGCAATCACATATGGAACTTGCAGAAAGAGTAGAATCTAAATTGAAAGAAGCTCTTTCTTATACCGAAGATGTTATAAACAAAAAGGCTAAAAATATTTTTGATAGAAAAAGTATATAATCAATATAAGCTTTCATACTGCATTTAACCTGCAAACATACTTTGCAGTCCATCTGTGATTCCTTTAAAAATTATCATAAACTATTTTAGTGTATTTTAAATTATTATAGACTTGGAGAAATAAATATAATATTTTCGTAAAATGATTAATTATATGAAAATTCCGATAGACACGAAATATTTCACCCCGGAACTTTAAATTGAAAGATGATACAGAAACCATGTTTCACCTTTATGGTGATGAAAGCACAAATGGAAGTATAGTTTCCTACGGTGTTATTGTAGTTAAACCTTTTAAAGAACAATTGATCTGCAAAAAGTTGAAAGAGATAAAAGAAAAACATGGCGTTTTCTCAGGAAGATTACATTGTAAAGAATTACTTCATGATGATAAACGTAAAAAGACAACATGGGCGCATTTAACCGCGACACAATGTTTAGAAATATATGGAGAGGTTATTAATACTTTTTTAAATGACATTACTTTTTTAGGAGCTTATGCTGATACAATAAATATTCCAGATTTATTTCCAAAAAATGAAAACGATCAAACAATTCTCAATTTTGACATCAATATGGGGATAAAACAAATAACAATATTACTTGCTTCAATTGTCCAAGAACCTTTTATCAAAAAATTAGGTACCAGTTATTATAAATTTTGGGCTGACCCCGATAGATCTAAAATACAATGGCTAAATAAAAATTCACAGGCTATTAGAGCTCTCGATGGTATATATTTTGGTTTACCCGGTACCCCTCAGACTAAAGTGCAATTTATTGATTCTCCTTATTCAGAATTACTCGAATTATCTGACTTACTGGCTTTCTCAATTGCCCATTATTTTTCGAAAACAAAATTTAGATACAAGGAAGAAATAATAAAATTATGTAAATTAATGAATCCATCAGTTGGCGAAGCTAAAATGCGATCTACATCAGATGGCTCTTTTGAAGCTCTTTGTATAAAACCTCCAATTATAAATTTTGAACTTAGAAAAATATAAGTATAACTTTTTTCCTACAACAACTCCTTAATTCTTTTAGTTTCCCGAGTATAGTAGGGTACCCGGAAGCAGCATATTATTGATCCGGATAAATTCAACATGCTTAATTTTATATTCGATACCTTCGACCAGACTCAAACCAGTGTCCGGGCGTTGACAACTATCGTAAACGAAAAAGGATACAGAACCTCTACCGGCAGGAAATGGTCTCCCTCCCAGATACATCATGTACTTTGCAATCCTTTTTATCATGGAGAGTTCAGATCCGCAGACGAAATTTACCCTGGTATTCATGATCGATATTATGAAAAGACCACTTTGAAAACAGAATTAAAAGGATGCATATTCAATATCACTCTGCCAGAAAAAGAGATTTTGACTTTCTATTTGCAGGCCTCCTGGAGTGTGATGGTAAGGCCTTAACCGGTGAGATTAAAAAAGATATATATATATATATATATATTACACAAACCGTTTCACTGAAAATCATTCAGAGAGGAGCGGATTTTCGATATGCTTAAATCGGAAGTTGATTCGATTTAGTTCTCTGATGATTTTAGTTTAAAGCTTAAAGAGCTCTTCCGGGAGTCGGTAAGGGTGAAGAATAATGATGATAACGAAAGTCACTACAATCAACAGGAGACTCTCTGAGCTTGATTTACAGAAGACTAAGCTGATTGAATTACTGATCGATGATGAGATTGACAAGAAGGCTCTGAGAAGCCTTACAAAACAGTGTAATCAGGAGATTGACCGGTTGGAGAAGGATCGTAAACGGTTGCGCTTGAACAGAGATGATTTTATTTTAAATCGAAAAAATAAAAAAGCCCGTACTTAGAAGTACGGGCTTTTTTTTAAGTGATGCTCCCCCGGTAGGACTCGAACCTACGACCAATTGGTTAACAGCCAACTGCTCTACCGACTGAGCTACAGAGGAATATACTTAAAGACAAGAAGGTTAATAACAAATAACCACTCTTCATGTCAACAATATTTTGAATAAAAAAATAATCTCAAAAAAAAAATACCAATTTGCAATTTAAAGAGTCTATTTTTCTCACCCTGCTTTATTTTAGTTGTTTACAGCTTGGTTATCCGGATGTATAAACCAAAATGCATTATTATTTATTCCTAAAAATATTATTTAGTGTAAAAAAAATATATATCCCTGTCGTCTTCGGTGGCGGGGATAATAGAGTTTTTTTTATTTTAGAATAGTTAAGGAATAAATACTGTTAAAATTTTATTACTTATATATCTATGCGTAAACAATTTATATAAAGATGAATCGTTTTTTTTCCGTTAATAGGAATAATATCGGAGGACTTTTTTGAAAGCAGGGAATTATCTTAAAACAGAAATTGAAATCATCAGTGTAAACGATCTTGATGGTGAAACACCTGCGGAACCACAGGAGAGAAATTTTCTACGGGAAAAAACATTTAACAGTGATCTAAATTTACTTGTTAATAAAATATTTAATAATGAAAAAATGGGTGATAACCCGCTGGAAATTCCGGAAGAGATTGATTATACAGAAAAAAATGATCTATTGCTGAAATGTGAACAATTAGTATATCAACTTAAGCATTCAGATGATTTCAGCACGGTTACATCTTTCTACAATCCCTTTGATGCTGATATTAATGTATACGATGATATTGATGACACAGCGGACTATATAAAAACAGGACTGCTCCAGAACGGTTTTACTAAATATCAGATACTGAAATACAATTTTAATGATAAGGCATACAGAAGTGATATAAACATGCTTGAAGAATCATTTTCTACTGATATGGTTTTCAGCATCAATGATCCTCTAGTAAAACGGATTCAGTCCAATAGTGAAGGTTTTATTTTAAAAACGGATTTAATCAAATCTGATCCATTCTTTTCAAAGAAATTTATAAATAACGAAAACAGGGATCGTGAGCCGGGTCCATTTTATATAATCAAAATATCCGCTCTTTTTAACGATCCCGTGAATATGAAAAAGTTAGAGAATAAAATTAATAAATTTGAAGAATTTCTATCCCCGCTGCTGCTTATTGATCTCAATGGTGATGTTAACAGGAAACCGGAGGATGTCTTCACTTCGTTGAAAAGGACTTCGGCTATTCCAATGATGTTATATTTTCTTAAAAACAGAATTAAATTTAACATCTCCAATTATTCTTATGAAGATACGCTTCTGATGATTGAATTGTTTATTAAATCATCAATCAATTCCAGAATAAATAGTTATATAATTACTCTAAAAGACTACTCGGTGAAAGACAATCTGTTTATTCTTAAATTCTTTTTATCAAGAGTTAAAAAAATACTCAGCATGGATTCTTTGATACTTAGAATAAGCATTAACAGGGCAATCCTGATAACATCATCTAATGTAGATGAAATAAGTAGTATAATCACCCGTATAAATTCTGAAACAGAACTTGTGACAATGCAGCATGTTGACTATACCGAATTTTTAAACAGTAAAGAATTTGTTAATCTTTTTCTTTAGATCATGCCCTGTGATAAATTTCTTGCATAATTCCAACTATTTAAGTAATCTGATAATAATATTATGTATAAGTTAATTTTATTAATATCAACGGCTATTCTTCTGTTCACGGGAATGAATAAGCTTTATGCTGAGGGGAGCATAGGTACTTCCGGAGCCGATTTTCTTGAACTCGGCGTGGGGAGCAGACCGCTCGCCATGGGAGAGGCATTCGCCGCAGAGATTAATGATGTTAATTCTTTATATTATAACCCGGCTGGTCTTGGATCTGTGAGATATCCGGTTTTTTCAGCTTTTCACAATGAGCTGATTCTTGATTCGCGCTTTGAAAGTTTAAATGTTGCGTATCCTTTAAATGGCGGATGGCTTGGAGTTGCAAACTCTTTCTTCTGGGTACCGGCTTTTGATAAAATTGATATTGATGGGGAGACAACCGGTAAAGTACGATTTTTTAACGGAAATTTTACAACCGGATACGGATATGATCTCGGACCGTTTTATGCCGGAGGATCTGTTAAATATATTTATCAGAAAATCGATACTTTATTTGTAAGCTCACTGGCTGTTGATATGGGTATACTGAAAGGGATGTATCTCTATTCTCCATTTGACAGTCCAATCAGAAACTTCCATGTTGGTATCTCTATGCTTAATATGGGGACAACAGCGAAGGATGATCCTCTTCCGCGTATGGTACGAGTGGGCACTTCATATAAACCGACTAAGTGGGTCGGTATAAATATAGATATGACTGAGAATTTTATTAACTCTTCGGATCTTTACGATTTTACTTATCTGTTTGAAGAGAGTTTCCGGGTTAATACAGGTATTGAATTTAACTATCTTGAACTTCTTTACCTCAGGGGGGGATGGAGATTCAATGATGCCGGAACTTACTCACTAGGTCTGGGATTCAATTATGCGGTTCAGAATACAGCTTTCAGTATTGATACTTCCTATTCCGATAACGGCATTTTCGGTCCGGTTTACTCATTAAGTATAACTGTAAAACTTATTCCAAAAGTTATAACCGTCGGAGATAAGTTAAGAGCCGAGATTCATTATAAAAAAGGGATAAAGCATTTTGTTGCAGATGATCTTGACTCTGCCATTGACGAATTTAATACTGTAAAAGATTACAATCCATATCACAAAAACATAGACAGAAAAATTGAAGATCTTCAGGAAATCAAAAAACTGAAAGAAAAGAATAAGGAACTTGATGATGAACTTAAAAAAAGTGAAGAGCGGGGAGAATTTCTCTACTAGAGAGATTACTGTACAGACAGATTTCTGTAAAAACGCATACGGTTCTGTTCTTTTCGGTATGGGTAACACAAAAGTAATATGCGCGGTCAACATTGCTGAGGATGTTCCCGATCATGCAAAGAAGAAAAATACTGGATGGCTCTCGGCTGAGTATACCATGCTTCCGTATTCAACAATCTCCAGGACAAAAAGAGAATTTACGAAGCGTGACGGCCGTTCTGTTGAGATACAGAGGCTTGTAGGGAGGTCACTCAGAGCAGGAATTGATCTTGCGAAAATACCGGGCTACTCTATCTATGTAGACTGTGATGTAATTCAGGCAGATGGCGGAACAAGGACTGCATCTATAACCGGCGGATACATCGCAATGAAACTCGCAGTGAACAGAATGCTGAAGGAGGGATTGATTCAGGAAAATCCTCTCATCTCAAATATAGCTGCAGTGTCTGTGGGGGTAATTGACAATATGGTTTATCTCGATCTCGATTACGAGAAAGATTCCAGGGCAGATGTTGATATGAATATCGTAATGAATGGAAACCTCGATTTTATTGAGATCCAGGGGACAGGGGAGCAGACCTCTTTTTCCGGAAAACAGCTAGGTGAGATGCTTGCAGCTGCGGAAACCGGAATCCGTAAACTTATAGAAATTCAGAATTTATACTGATATTTAACTCACCTGCATCAGGTAAAATTAATATAATAAATCCTCCCATAAGCCGATAAACTTATAAGAGCAACCGGTACTTTTAATTTATCATTCATGGTATATTTTATGAAACATCTATTCAGGCTGAATATAGTCACTTTATTAATGCTGATATTTATTCTTCCTCAACAATCCCATTCTCAGGGGAAGCAGACTGTCGTTATAGACACGCCAACAGCTTTTACCATTGCAAGGGGTACATATAAGATCTCTTTTCTCGAATATGATAATGGCGGAATGGAGTTCAAGACTTATCTTGGTCTTCATGATATTGTCTACCTGGGAGTTTCGCTCGACGTTCAGAGCGCTATCGGAAGAGATGATCCTCAGTTTAATGTTCCCGGCGTAATCGGTAAAATTAAATTCAATGACGGATGGGATGTGTTTCCAATCGCAATTGGAGCAGGTTACGATTCGTTTTATGTCGGATATGACGGTGTTGAAGATAATCCTGAAAATGAGATGAATAGAGTAATCTACGGCCCGTATCTTGTATTTACAGGTTCAATATACCTCTTCGATTCAGAGCAGTTTTTAAGTACCGGAGTCAGATTGCCCGCGCAGCCGTATTATAAACCGGATAATACTTCTTACTTCGCTTCGCTGGATATTCCGCTCGGAGAATTTTTCAGATTCCAATTTGAAATAGAGAGAGTTTACTGGAATTTCAGAGATAACGAAGAGTGGCTCTATAATTGCGGCATCAAATATAATTATTTTGATCATGTCGGTTTTGAAATCGCTGTAATAACGCAGGAAGATCAGCGACCGAATAGAATAATCAGGATTGAGTACCATGGGGAATTTTAGAAACTGCTGCTTAACTGCGGTATTGGTTTTATTTTTTGTAATAGGCAATGCCGCGCCGGTAAATCAGAAATGCCGGATATTTATTATATCTGGAAGCGGTGTTAAAACCGCTGTTAATGCCGAAATTGCCGATTCTCCCGGGGAGAGAGAGACCGGGCTTATGTTCAGAAAATTTATGAATGATGATGACGGTATGCTTTTTGTTTTTGAAAGAGAGATTATGCTGAACTTCTGGATGAAAAACACTCTAATTCCTCTCGATATTGCATATATCGATAAAAATGGCGTAATAAACGAAATTTATCATATGAAACCGCTTGACGTCTCAGTCACATATAATTCTATAAAGCCTGCAATGTATGCACTCGAGGTTAACTCGGGGTGGTTCAGCAGACACAAAATAAAAACCGGGTCAAAGATAGAATTTAATGGATGCGTCAGTAAACAGAATAGCCTCGTCAAAAGATGAAAGAGCACTTTTAATATCACTATATATTAAGAGCGAAAGCAGAGAAAAAGCCGATTACTCACTGGATGAACTTAAACTCCTTGTGGAAACAGCCGGAGCAGTTATTGTTGATTCTATGACAATTAAGAGAGACGCAATAGATCCCGCATACATCTTCGGAACCGGCTACATAGAAATAGTAAAACAGATCATCGAAGAGAAAGAACTTAAACTCATTGTATTTGATCTTACCAATATTAAACCATCTCAAATACGGAATCTTGAAGAGAAACTGAAATGCCGTGTTATCGGACGGAATGAAGTTATACTTGATATATTCGCAAGAAGAGCAAGAAGTGCCGAGTCTAAAATCCAGGTTGAACTTGCTCAGCTGAAGTATATTCTTCCCCGTTTAAAAGGTCTTGGCGGCGTGCTTTCACGTCTTGGCGGCGGAATCGGGACAAGAGGTCCCGGAGAGGCCATGCTTGAAACAGACAAGAGGCATATTCTTAAAAGAATCGATGTGCTTAAAGATAAACTTAAAAAATATGAAGAGCATCGAAGAAGAACCCGAAGTGCAAGGCATAACAAGTTCATCGGAGCTGTTGTAGGCTATACCAATGCAGGTAAATCAACAATGATAAATCTTCTGGCGAAGGATGATCTTTTTGTGGAGAACAGACTCTTTGCTACACTCGATTCCTATACCAGATCGGTGTATATCACTCCGGAAATTGGTGTACTTCTTACGGATACTGTCGGTTTTATCCAGAATCTCCCTGCAAATCTTATTGAATCATTCAGGTCAACTCTTGAAGATATTGAAAACTCTGATTTTATAATTCATGTTGTAGATATAAACGCTCCCGATCTGGAATCCAATATTAAAACTGTGGAGAATGAGCTCAATCAGCTGAAAGTTGAAGGTAAACCCGTTATTCTTTTCTTTAACAAATCGGATACTGCATCTGAGAATATAGTCAATCTGATAAAAAACAGATATCCCGATTCCATTACAGGTTCGGCAAAGCTTTCAACCGGAATTGATGAATTAAAACAGAAAATATCTGAAATCTATAAATCAAAATAAATATCAATTACTGTTGGTAAAATTGCTCTCCGCCTCGCAAAAGGCGTGTCGGAAGTAGAATGCCGCCGTTTTATGGACAGTCAATGACCCCGTCGCTGGTGGAGAAATAATAAAATAAAAACTTGCAGTGTGACAACCCATGAGATTCTTGAGAGTTAATTAAAAAAACATATACTTTATAAATAATTTCTTGATAATTGTAACATGAACTTTAATTATGTTTTCGTATGTAAAACATCTGCACACAAATAAAAAATCGCATAAAACATCAAAATCATATTAGAAACAGGATATAAAAATGCTCGAAATATTACTAAATACAGTATTCGGTACCAAACCTGAACGTGACCGTAAAAAACTTCAGCCCTATGCTGATAGAATCAATGCCCTTGAAAGCACCACTTCTAAAATGACTCATGCAGAGATGCTTTCCAAAACCGGTGAATTCAAAACCAGAATAGAGAAAGGGGAATCTCTGGATTCAATTCTTCCTGAAGCTTATGCAATGGTTAGAGAGGCTTCAATCAGAACACTCGGGATGAGACACTTTGACGTTCAGATGATGGGTGGAGTTGTTCTTCATAAAGGCCAGATTGCAGAGATGAAAACAGGTGAGGGTAAAACACTTGTTGCTACTTCACCTATTTATTTAAACGCACTTGCAGGGAAAGGAGTTCATGTCGTTACTGTAAACGATTACCTGGCAAAACGGGATGCCGAGTGGATGGGGCCGATTTACAGATATCTGGGATTAGACTTTGGTATAGTTCAGCATCACCTTGGGCCAATCGAAAGACAGAAGGCATATGGATGCGATATAACATACGGAACAAACAATGAATTCGGATTCGATTATTTAAGAGACAATATGGTTGAACACCGCAGTCTGAAGGTACAGCGTCAACTCAACTACTGTATCGTCGATGAGGTGGATTCAATACTTATAGATGAATCGAGAACTCCTCTTATTATTTCAGGATCGATTGAAGAATCGACAAAGAAATATATACAGATAAATAAAATTATTCCTCAACTCAAAGATGGTGTTGACTACGAGGTAAACGAAAAAGACAAAAATGCAACCCTTACAGAAGAGGGAGTTGCACACATTGAGAGAATGCTTAAAATAGATAATCTTTATGATAACAATAATATTGACATCATACATCATATTCACCAGGCACTGAAAGCTCACCTTGTTTTCAATCGAGATATAGATTATATCGTTAAAGACGGACAGGTTATTATTGTTGATGAGTTTACCGGAAGACTTATGCCTGGGAGAAGATTCTCCGACGGTCTGCATCAGGCACTTGAGGCGAAAGAGAATGTGACAGTAGCGCGTGAGAGCCAGACTCTTGCATCGATTACATTTCAAAATTATTTCCGTATGTATAAAAAACTCTCCGGTATGACTGGAACTGCTGAGACTGAATCGGTTGAGTTCAGAAATATTTACGGTCTCGATGTTGCAGTAATACCGACAAACCTTCCGCTGATAAGAAATGACCGTCCTGATCGTGTTTACAAAACCGAGAGGGAAAAATATAATGCAATTGCTGCGGAAATAAACGAATACAGCGCCAAGGGGAGACCAATCCTTGTGGGTACTATTTCAATTGAAAAATCTGAAAAATTATCCACTCTTCTTAAATCGAAGGGTATCATTCACAATGTTCTTAACGCAAAATATCACGAGAAAGAAGCTCAGATAGTTGCAGAAGCGGGAAGACCTGGAGCTGTAACCATCGCAACCAACATGGCAGGTCGTGGTACAGACATTGTTCTTGGCGGAAAAAAATCATACAATGACGAAATGGAATCACATAAGGCAGTACAGAATAAAGAGTTATGGGAAGATTTTAAATATAAAATTATGATTTCCGATTTTGACTCAGCGGAAAAGATGATTGAAGAGTTGCAGGGACAGGATAAAAACAAGGCTCAATCTATAGTTAAAAATGGACGTGAATGGGTTAAAAACCATGAAAAAGTAGTTGAGGCCGGCGGATTGCATATTCTCGGTACAGAACGTCACGAAGCACGTCGTATTGATAATCAGCTGAGAGGACGTTCCGGCCGTCAGGGTGATCCGGGATCATCAAGATTTTATCTCTCTCTCGAAGATGAGCTAATGCGTCTTTTCGGTTCTGAAAGAATCGGACGTGTCATGGACAGACTCGGTATGGAGGAGGGTCAGGAGATTGAGAGCGGAATGGTTTCAAAGGCAATTGCAAGTGCCCAGAAGCGTGTTGAGGGGAGAAACTTTGAGATAAGAAAACACCTCCTTGAGTATGATGATGTAATGAATGCTCAGAGAACATATATTTATAAAAAACGTAACGATCTTCTCGATGGAGCCGATATCTCTGAAGAGGTAAAAGGCTACCTGAGTGATGTTATAGAGAGAAAAGTTGAATTCTTCTCTGACGGGATGAGACACCCTGAACAGTGGGATCTTGAAGGTTTGAGAAACTGGTTTAAACAGAAATTTACAGTTGATCTGAATTATGAAGAGATAAGTCCAGTAGACCTTTCATACAAAGATTTTATTGAAGTTTTGGAGAATAAAGTAAAATCATTGTATCAGGCACGGGAAGAGAAAAACGGATCTGAGGATATGAGAATTATTGAAAGACTTATATCTCTACAGGTAGTTGACAATAAATGGAGAGATCACCTCCTTGCAATGGATCAGCTGAGAGATGGGATCTGGGCAATGGGATATGGTGAAAAAAATCCTCTTGTAGAGTATAAAATTGAAGGCTCAAGAATTTTCAATGAGATGATCGGAAATCTTAAGGAAGAGATTATAGAGTTTTTAATGAAAGTCGAGATCCGTAGAATTGAAGAGAATCCTGCTCCGGCTCGTATACCCGTAGGGAGCGAATTTCATGCAGAGGTTGATCAGTTCGGGTCAGGCGGAATTCCCATGCAGCCTTCTTATGATAAAAAGAATAAAAGTGAAGAGAGAGTAACCGAGGGCGGCGTAAAAAGAAAGAAATCAAGAAGAAGCAGGAGAAGTTAAATGAAATCACCGTTAATGAAAAGTGTTTCCGGTATCAGAGGAATAGTTGGTGAGAGTTTCACTCCTGAACTTCTAATTTCAGCTGGTTCTGCATTTGCTAAATATGCCGGTTACGGTACAGTTGTTGTAGGGAGAGATTCTCGACCCACAGGTGAAGCTGTTTCAATGAATCTTGTTTCAGTTCTGCTTCTTGCTGGATGTAATGTTATTGATATTGGTATAGTTCCCACTCCCACGGTTCAGGTAATGGTCGAGGAATTGAAAGCCGATGGCGGAATTGTTTTATCAGCATCTCATAATCCCGTTGAATGGAACGCGCTTAAACTTATTAATAAACAGGGGACATTTCTCACTCCTGCTGAGATAAGTAAACTTTTCAAATATATGGAAGCTCCTGCTGCATTTAAAAGATGGGATAAAGTCGGCAAACTTACTACAATCAATAATGCCGGAGAAATACACCTTAAAAAATTACTCGATATTATCGATGTTAAAAAAATAAGAAACAGTAAGTTTCATGTTGTACTCGATTCAGTTAATGGTGCCGGTTCAATCATAACTCCTGATTTTCTAAGACAATTAAACTGTAAAGTAACAGAGATAAACTGCACGCCCGATGGATTATTCCCCAGAGGTGCTGAACCGCTTCCTGAAAACCTCAAGCAGTTATCTGAAGCTGTATTAAAACATAAAGCCGATATCGGATTCGCTCAGGATCCCGATGCTGACAGACTTGCAATTGTGGATGGTAACGGAAAACCTTTAGGTGAAGAGTATACCATCGCACTCGTTGCTGAACATTTTCTCTCAAAAAAAGCAGGAAGTGTAGTTGTAAATCTTTCTACATCAAGAGCAATTGAAGATGTAGCCCTTAAATATAAGGTACCGTTTTTCAGATCAAAAGTCGGTGAAATAAATGTAGTTGAAGAGATGAAAAAACGGAAAGCAATGATAGGAGGCGAGGGTAACGGAGGCGTAATTTCTCCAGAGGTTCATCTTGGTCGAGACAGTCTTGCCGGGATTGCATATATACTCGAAATGATGTCATCAAGAAAGAAAACTATTTCTGAAATTATGAAAGAGATGCCGGAATATTACATGAAGAAAGGGAAGGTTACTCTAAGCGGAAAATCCGATGTCGACGAAATTCTTGCAAGAATCAAGAATCAGTTTAAAGATGAAAAAATTTCAGCAATAGACGGATTAAGAATTGATTTCAGAAAAAATGAAAAGTTTAAAAACGGATGGGTGCATTTAAGAACATCGAATACCGAACCGATTTTCAGAATTATTTCAGAATCAGATTCAGTAGAGAAGACAGAAATGATTTATAAATATTTTGCGGGAATTATAAAGTAGCATACCTGAATAAAACAGGGGGCTTAAGCCCCCTGTTTTTCGTAAAAACTAGAAATTATTTCTTAACAACCGCTGCAGCCGCAACCACCGCCGCAGCCGCCGCCTTTGGTATCTTCACTTCCGCAGCCATCACCACAGCCGCAATCATCGCCGCCGTTTAATCCGAACTCTTTCTCGTCTTCAGTTGCTTCTCTGATATCAATTATTTCAACATCAAAATGAAGTTTTTCTCCAGCTAAAGGATGATTACCATCAAGAGTTACTTCAGTATCAGAAACTTCAATTACAGTAAGAATCTGCATTCCATCTTCATCATATGCCTGAAGCTGCATTCCAATTTCAATACTTGGCAGATGTGAAAGCTTTTCTTTCTCTATTTTTTGAACTAATTCTTCAAATCTTAAGCCGTAAGCATCTTCCGCCTCGATAGAAGCTTTAAACTTATCACCGACTTTTTTCCCTTCCAGTTCAGCTTCAAGACCTGGGATAATGTTTCCTGATCCGTGAAGATATTCCAGAGGAGCAGTTTTTGCAGAGCTGTCAAGAATCTCTCCGCTGTCATTTTTTAGTGTATATTCGAAGGTTACCACCTTATTTTCTTCGACTGTGAGCATTCAAAAACCTCGCTTTTTGATTAAAAATAAATACAATATTATTTGTAAATATAAAAGATTTTTTGTTACTTATGATAATATAAGTCAAATTATTTTAAAAAAAATTCAAAAAAAACAGAGTATCTACTAATAAATTAGTGGGAAAATTGCTCTCCCCCGCGCTACAGTCGCGGCGGAGATGAAATTACACCGGTTTTTGAGTGGTTACAAACCAGAGTACTATTATTACTCCCAAAAAAATTACTGCCAATACTAACGGTAACAGTTTAAAAATAGCAACATTCTATCTCAGCTGAGCATTAGGCACTGCTGAGATCAATTTTGGTGCCAATTTATGAGTACTTGTTACCAACATTCAATTAAAACGTGAAAAATTGTGGACAATTACACTGTTATTTTTAATAAATCCTTTAAATGGAGAATATTTATGCCACAAACAAACCTAGCAAAATACAGAATAGAAGTTTTTTATAAAAAGAGTGACCCACGGGGAATTGCAGTGAGAGATAAATTTATATCTCTCGGTTATTCAATAAATAATGTATATCTTGCAGATAATTACTTAATAAATATCGATGTAGATGAAAAGAGTATAAAAGCTGCTGCTGAGACACTTATACAACCGGTTACACAGAACTATTCAATAAATGCACCATATAATCCTGAAAATTTTGACTACTGCATAGAGATTGGATTTCTTCCGGGAGTAACAGATAATATATCTCATACAGTAAGAGAATCCCTGGAGGATTTCTTCAAGAAAAAATTCGATGAAGAGAAATCGGTATTTTATACTACCTGTTATTTCTTCAAAGGTGAACTTAATCAAGACGCCATTTATTCAATAGGTAAAGAGCTGTATAATCCACTGATACAGCGAATCAAAATATTTTCCAAATCTGAATATATTTCCAAAAACGGAATGGGATACGAAATACCTGTAGTTCATATTTCTGAAGATTGCGGCGTAGATAGTGTTGATTTAAATCTTGACGATGAATCCCTTCAACTATTAGGCCGCGAGGGGATTGCGAATACTGACGGGACCAGAAGAGGTCCCCTTGCTCTTGATATGATATCTATGAATGTCATAAAAGATTACTTTCACAATGAAGAGAAGAGAGAGCCTACTGATATTGAACTTGAATCGATAGCTCAGACATGGAGCGAACATTGCAAGCATACAATTTTTGCAGCAGCAATAGATGATGACACTCCCGGCGGAATTTACAAAAGCTATATCCGTGAAGCTACTGCAAGAATCCGGAAAGAGAAGGGTGATAAAGATTTTTGTGTTTCTGTTTTCACAGATAATTCCGGCGGGATAGATTTTGATGATGATTATATAATTTCTGATAAAGTCGAAACTCACAACAGCCCCAGCGCACTTGATCCTTTTGGAGGAGCTATTACAGGGATTGTCGGAGTAAACAGAGATTCAATCGGCTTTGGCATGGGTGCAAAACCTGTGGCTAACCGCTTCGGATTCTGTTTTGCAGATCCGGAGGACGAAGTTCCTGTATATAAGAATAAATCTGAAGATTCAAAGCTCCTCTCTCCCCGGAGAATTATGGAGGGAGTAGTACATGGAGTAAATGCCGGAGGAAATACATCGGGAATCCCAACTCCTCAGGGATTCATTTATTTTGATGAGAAGTATAAAGGCAAGCCCCTTGTTTTTGTAGGGACGATCGGACTTATGCCGAAAAAAACAGCCGGAAGATCATCTGTTGAAAAGAGTGCCCTGCCTGGTGATAATATAATTATTGTCGGAGGCAGAGTCGGCAGGGATGGTATTCATGGTGCAACATTCTCATCTGAAGCATTATCCTCTGGAAGTCCTGCAACTGCAGTTCAGATTGGTGACCCCATAACTCAGAAAAAGTTATCCGATGCCATAGTGAAAGAAGCAAGAGATGCCGGGCTTTATAACTCAATAACTGATAATGGTGCCGGTGGACTATCCTGTTCAGTTGCGGAAATGGCCAAGGAGTGCGGCGGCTTTATCGTAGATCTTGAGAGCATACCGCTGAAGTATCATGGCCTCTCACCATGGCAGATCTGGGTCAGTGAATCTCAGGAGCGTATGACACTTTCTGTCCCTGATAATAAAACAGATGAATTCATCACTTTAATGAATAAGCGTGGTGTCGAGGCAACGATTATCGGAAAGTTTACATCATCAGGAAGAGGTATTGTAAATTACAAAGGGAAAGAGATCTTTAATCTTAAGCTCGATTTTCTTCATGACGGACTCCCTAAGCGGAATCTGTTTACAGAGAAATCAGACGCTGCAGTCCAGTTTGCAGCTTTCCGTGAACCGGAAGATCATAATGAAGTTTTTCATAAAATGATATCACGTCTTAACATCTGCAGTTTTGAATATATATCGTCTCAGTACGATCATGAAGTACAGGGTAACTCTGTCACTAAACCTCTTCAAGGAAAAGGACGGGTTAACTCAAATGTATCCATAATACGCCCGTTGCTGAGCTCATCCAAAGGAGTCGTCATTTCCCAGGGATTATACCCGTCATATAGTGAAATTGATCCATACTGGATGGCAGCCTGTTCAATCGATACTGCAGTGCGAAATGCGATATCAGCGGGCGGATCAATTGATCATCTTGCTATTCTCGATAATTTCTGCTGGTGTGATTCTAATAATCCATTCCGGTTATGGCAGCTGAAACAGGCTGCAAAGGCATGTTACGATTTTGCAGTCGCTTACGGCACTCCTTATATTTCAGGGAAAGACAGTATGTTCAATGACTTCAAAGGATACGATGAAAACTTTGATGAAGTAAATATATCGATCCCTCCGACACTCCTCATCTCTTCAATCGGAGTTATGAAGGATATCACTAAAGCTGTTACAATCGATTTTAAAATTCCGGGAGATTTAATCTATCTCATCGGAAATACAGGTGACGAAACAGGCGGTAGTGAATATAATGCGTTTATGGGGGAGCGGGAACATAACGAAAAATTCACAGGAACAAATGTTCCCAGGGTTAACGCAGAGCCTTCCATGAAAGTCTACAGGTCGATGGAAAGAGCTATTGATGAAAGACTTGCCGCTTCCTGTATAAGCATTGAACGGGGTGGACTGGCAGTTGCTTCCGCTAAGTCAGCAGCGGCAGGGATGCTCGGATGCGAAATCAGACTCTCCGGAATAAGTAACAATGATATCCAGAGAAACGATATACTTCTTTATTCGGAATCACAAGGGAGATTTCTGGTATCGATTAATCCTGCTAATAAAGATAAATTTGAAAAAATATTTAACGATCTTCCCTGTCATCTTCTCGGAAGTGTTAAGAATGAATCATCATTTATCATTGAAGGAATATCCGGTAAGAAAATAATAAATACCGATATCCCGGAAATTGATTATAATTATAAGAAAAAGCTAAAAAAATATTAAGGAATTACAAATGGCAAAACCTGAAACGCTTGTTCTCACCGGTTATGGAATCAATTGTGAAGAGGAAACAGCCTTTGCTTTTAACACAGCAGGTTCTAAAGCAAAAATTATTCATATTAATGATCTTATTGAGAACAGCAGAATTCTTGATGATTATCAGATTCTTGTTTTCCCCGGAGGATTTTCATACGGAGATGATACCGGAAGCGGAAAAGCCCTTGCGAATAGAATGAAAAATAATCTCTATGATGAGATTAAAAAATTTATAGAACGGGATACATTAACACTTGGAATATGCAACGGATTCCAGGTGCTTGTTAATCTTGGTCTTCTGCCTGTAATAAACGGATTTGACGGCACTGCTCAGGCTGCTCTGGAGTATAATGCAACTTTCAGATATCAGTGCAGATGGGTTGACGTTATGATTGAAAAAGATTCACCATCAATCTTTACAAAAAACTTAGAAAGGATGCATATACCTGTAGCGCACGGTGAAGGTAATTTTTATGCACCTGAAGCTGTTATCAATAAAATTGAATCTATGCATCTTGTTTCTATGAGATATATAAAAAATGACGGTACCCGTGCTGATACTGAATTTCCTTTTAATCCGAACGGTTCCATGAATGATATCGCCTCTATCTGCAGCCCTGACGGCCGGATAACCGGAATGATGCCTCACCCTGAACGGGGGATGTTCTTCACCCAGAGAGATGACTGGACTTTATTAAAAGAAAAGTATATTAGAGAAGGAAAAGAAATTCCGGTTTACAGTGATGGTATAACTCTTTTTAATAATGCTGTGAATTATTTCAAATAGATGATTAACATATATTTAAGATAGAATGAGTGGTAAAACATGAAAAAAATATTAATTCCTGCTTTAATCAGTTTAATCTCTTTAAGCGGTTGTACTCAATGGTTTGTTAATTCACTCAGTTCTAAAACACTTGCAACGATTAAAAGCGGTGACGGCCCCGGACAGATACAGATTGTTAGGGATGAATACTCATTGAATGATCTTTCATTTAGAATTGAAATAAAAAAAGATAAAATTATTACTGCCGACAATAATCTTAAAAGACTCCAGATACTTGACGGGGACTCAACACCGGAACTGATAATAGGTTCACTTCAGAATGTTGATAAGACTAAGTACAAGACTGTTAATTTTAATTTCAACGTCATCGGATCATTCACGATGGATGATGATAAAAATCTTTATGTTCAGAACAGGCTGTTAACAAAAAATGCTGCCGGTGATGAAGAGGGAACAAGATTCTCCCCGTCGTATATACTGGTCTTCAACGAGAACGGAGAGCTTCAGTATACAATGGGAAAAACCGGTACACCGGATATACCCTTTTTCTATATCGAAAAACTATTCGTAGATTCTGACGACAGATTGTTTGTACTTTCAAGAACATTCAACACATGGGAACTTTTCAGATTCAACAAGAAAAAAAGAGAAAAACATATCGATTTTTCAAAACTCGATTTCACAGAAAAAGAGGAAAAAAACACATTCAACGGAAAAATTGAAAATATAGTAATACTTAAAAACGGTGAGGAAGTTATAATATCTGTAGCCTATTATCACGATGTGCGATTCAAATACAGAAAAATTTATGAATATTCATTAGAGAAAGATAAAATCGTAAGAGAAGTTACAACTATCCAGGATCCGAAAAATGTACTTTTTAGTATTGTTGATGATAAAATATTATATTTCTGGAACATCGAAGGGAAAGAAACTAAATTTATGCTGGTGAATATGGATGGTAATATTATAAATAATATCAAGCTTGAGTTTGATAATAATAATATCTTTTCAAAAATTATTCATGATGACAATGGGACAATATATTCATACCATATTTATGACGATACAATGAAAATATTCGAATGGAAGTAGTATGATTATAAAAGCTGTAACCTCCGGAGAGATGCGTGAAATAGATAGAATTGCAATTGATGAAGTTGGAATCCCTGCATCTGTTTTAATGAATAACGCCGGAAGGTCTGTAGCTGATTATATATTGGAGAATTTTAAAGAAAAAAAAATTTCAATTTTCTGCGGAACAGGTAATAACGGCGGTGATGGATTTACAGCTGCTTATTATCTGGCTAATAACAGAATCATACCTGTTATTTATCTTTCAGGGAAGAAAGATAAATTAAGTGAAACTTCAAATGTTTTTATGAATCTTTGCGAAAAGATGAAAATTGAAATACACGAAATAGATGAAAAAAATCTGAACGAAGTTGTTATCCCTGAAGACAGCGTAATTATTGATGCTGTTCTCGGTACAGGTTCAACAGATTCTCCCCGTGGTATACCACTTGATTTCATCAGACTGATTAACGGGTCAAACGGTACTGTAATTTCTATTGATATTCCAAGCGGCTTAAGTTCAAACGGAGAGTATCCTTCCGGAGAATGTATCAAGGCGGATGTCACAATTACAATCGGACTTCCTAAAATTTCACTCGTAACATATCCCTGTAAACAATTTTGCGGAAGAGTTATTATACAGGATATCGGTTTTCCATATTTTTTAACTACAGACTCCCAATTGAAAGTAAACTTAATCGATGATTTCTATTTTAATGCTCTTAATATTTTCAATTCAACACCGGATACTCACAAAGGTGAGAGAGGTCACACTCTGATTATTGGGGGATTTGAGAATATGGAGGGTGCGGCTCTTCTAACTGCGTCTGCTCTATTCAATACCGGATGCGGGCTGGTAACCATCGCGACACAGATCAAGTCGAGACCGATAATAGCAGGAAAAATCCCTGAATCCATGACTCTCTCTCTTCCTGATGATCCTGATACTGGTTCTCTGAGTGATCTCTTTGAATCTCTTAAAATTACATCTCTGATAATAGGTCCCGGATTAGGAAGAACAGTCTATTCTGAACAAATTTTTAAAAATACTATTACGTTTCTGAAAAAGAACCATATTAAACGGGTTCTTATTGATGGTGATGGTCTTTTTCATCTGGCTGAATTTATAAAAAATGAAAAATTACCAGGTAATATTGAATTTATAATTACTCCGCATTTTCTGGAAGCTTCACGGATACTCGGCAAAAGTGTTGAGCTTCTGAAACTGAACAGACTGGAGAGCTGTAAAGAGCTTTCCAGATTTACAGGTTGTATTACGGTTCTTAAGGGACCATCTACGATTGTTTCAGATGGTGAAACTTCATACATCAATACAACAGGGAATAGCGGGCTTGCTACTGCAGGTTCAGGAGATGTTCTTACAGGGATTATCGGATCTTTCATGAATAGGTGTATTTCAGCAATAGAAGCAGCTGCTGCAGGAGTTTTTATTCATGGGGCATGTGCAGACTTATTTGGCAGTACCGCAGAATGTTCAACAATGAGCGCTTCTGATATTGTTTTAAATATAAAATCTGCTTTAAAACGAAAACATAATCGGTAGTTATTCCTAAATATAATTTTTAGTGCAAAAAGCAATAATTATATATCCCCGCCGCCTTCGGCGTCGAGGATAATAGAGTTTTTTTTACTTTAGAAAAGTTAAGGAATAAATACTGAATCATAACCTGGATTGCTTCAAAAATTTATAATAAAAAAATGGAAGATTTATGGAAGAATTTACTCCCCCCTGTGAACAATGCGGAGGCAAGTGTTGCGATTATGTTGCAGTTCAGCTTGAAAAACCAAAAGGGAAAAAGGATTACGACAGTATCAGGTGGTATCTTGCTCATGAGAATGTAAATGTCTTTGTTGATCATTCTAAAACATGGTTTGTAGAATTCAGAACTCCCTGTGATAAGAAAAATTCAAAAAACAGATGTACTATATATAACACACGACCTTCAATCTGCAGAGATCATGGTAATTTTGAAGGCTCATGTGAACATTTCGACACTCCATATCAAGAGTATTTTTCTACAGTCAGATCCTTTGAAAAGTATCTGGAGAACAAAAAAATTGACTGGAAATTCAAGTTTTTTAAAAAATAAAGTTTAAACAATGTTTAACGGTATCTACTGATAAACTGGTGGTATAAGTGCTCTCCGCGCAACCGTGGCGCGGCTGAGATAAAATACCACCGGTTTATGAACACTTACGTTTAACCGCTCTGAAACAGTTGTAACCTGTATTGCAGCGTCTCAGATACGCGAAAAACTATTTCATTTCTTTATGATTACTTACACATTTTAATCATATCTCCGGTTCTTTCTTTATAAAGTAATAGATGATAAAATCCGATTATATTATTATGAAAATAAAATATTTATCAATCAATCTGTTATTACTGCTGAATCTATCAATTATACCTGACCTGTATTCAGCAGAAAAAAAAGGGGATCCCATTAAGGATTCCTACCTGATCAATAATCTCCAGATGGAAAGTGATGTAGATCCTTCATTAACTGATCCTGAATCGTCAAATGGTGAAATTATATTCGACAACTCCTTCGACGATAGTTTTTCACAAAAGGATAAAAAAAATCAGTTAGTTAAACCTGCAAATATTTTAAAAAAAATGAAAAGTTCCGACAAAAGGCTTCATTTTAAAGAATATAGGGTTAAACGTAACGACAACCTGTGGACTATAGCTAAAAATTCAAATATAAGTTTAAAACAACTGAAAGAGATTAATAATATTTCAGGTTCTGAACGACTCAAAGAGAATGATATACTTCTTGTACCTTCGAACAAAGGTATATTTTATACAATAAAAAAGGGTGATACTCTTACTAAGATATCGCAGAAATATAATACTGAAATTGATATGATAGCAGAACATAATAATATTGATGGCAAAAAGTTAATCGCCGGGAAAAAAATATTTCTTCCAGATGCCGAAGCACTGAGTATAAAACCTGAAAGAATTAAAAACATTCCTGAAAAAAATACAGCATCAGTTGAAAAAATTGCAGTTACAGATATTAAAGAAAAAAAGGTATCCGACAAAAAAGTAGTTTTATCATGGCCTATGCGTGGTCCCATTACATCCGGTTTCGGAGTACGGACTCACCCTTTTTCAGGCGATAAAAAATTTCATTGCGGATTGGATATTGGTGCTGAAGAGGGAACGGTTGTCAGATCTGCCGGAGAAGGAAAGGTTATATTCAGCGGATGGAAAGATGCATACGGTAATATGATTGTAGTCTCTCATAAAAATAATTATATTACAATATATGCTCACAATAATAAAAATCTTGTTGATGTTAATGAAACAATAAAGAAGGGACAGAAGATTGCTCTTTCAGGAAAAACAGGGGCTGTTACTGGAGCACATCTTCATTTTGAAATAAGAAAAGGAATTGTCCCTCTTAATCCATTAAGGATATTAAAATAATGAATTTCAAAAATATCAAAATAATACTATCTCTTACTTTTTTATTTATCTCAATCTTGCCGGTTTATTCAAATTTAAAATATGAAAATGAAAATTTAAAAACTAAAATATATTTTTCCTACAGTGATAAAGTAGGTCAGGATGCAGTTGTAAAAGGTAAAATAATCTCCATATCCACCAGTGAGCAGCCCCCTGTAAATGAATTATCCGGTATAGTACAGGACAAAACAAAAGTAACAGTAAGACTGATAGACAGAGAGGGGCTTCACTCTGATAACACCTTATATGTAATAGATTCAAACAATCTTGTTGTATCAAAACTTCAGGTAAAATATATATTTGATAATAAAACCCTGGGAGACATGCTGATCGGATATGGTAATTTTAAACTAAGCAATGACGGATATCGTGTTGTTAAAGCTGTTACTGACAATAAAGCAGGTGATTCATTTATCTACAAAACACGCGGTGATTATTATTTCAGGACTGGAGACAAGGGTAAGGCAATTGCCGAGTATAAAAAAGCCATAGAGATGGATAAAAATAATCCGAATCCAAGACTGGCACTCGGTCTTCTTTACTATAAAGATCAGATCTACAACTTTGCATATGCTGAGTTGTTTGCTGCATATAAAAGTATCAGCAGTTTATACGATAACGAAGATCGTTTTGTACTTCTGAAGTCTCTTGCGGAGATCAGGGAAATTGAAGCATATAGAAATGTTAACCTGTTTGAAAATAGAATTAAATTCCGCACTGAAGGGATCAAATACTGTAAAGAAGCGTTGAGGATAAATAAAAAATCTGTCGATGTAAATTATCTCCTTGGCGAGTTCTACTACCGAAAAATCGGAAACACCACTGAAGATGACAAGCTTGCAAGAGATACATTCCTGAAAGTGGTTGAACTTGACGAATCTCATTCAGGGGCAAATATAAGACTATCAGAACTCTATATGAAGCATAATAATAAAGAGAAAGGATTGTATTACGCAAAAAAAGCGGCCGAATCTGATCCTTCCAACCGGAAAGCCCTCGAAATTATTAAGCCTTATGAATAAACCGCATAATACTTTCTTGACAATTTAGTCTTAACATTGTAAACATATATCTGGAATAGGTATATGTTTATATTTATATTATTAATTACACTCTCATTCTCTTTCTGCCTTCAAATTCTGGTAATAATTCAATATCTTTCAACAAAAAGTGAAGGTTATTACAGGACTTTTCTGGGCACTTTTATCATTAATACAGTTTTAATGGTGATCACCAGCATTTCTCTTTTTAGAGATTCATCTGACCTGGCGACTATCGATTTAAAAATGATATTATGGATAGTATCCGGGTTTGTTCTTATATTTATTCTTTTTATAAAGATCAGTACTATTATAAAAATTTTCAAAAGATCAAAAGATCCGCAATTCTATTCAATTAATTTTTTCGGCAAGAAAGTATACGAAAAAGGAATTGTAAAACCTCATGAGTTTTTAACTCTCATAATGACAATGCCGTTCTTCCTTATGGTCGGAGCATATTTTCTGGCCAGGCTGATCAACATGCTGCTCTACGGTCATCTTTAAATTTTAACAAGTCTGCTTACTACTTCAATATGATGAGTGCATGGAAACATATCAATTAGCGTTATATCGCTGAGCCTGTATCCGTTCTTGACAAAATCTACAATATCCCGCGAAAACGTAGATGGATTACACGAAACATAAACAATAATTTCAGGATTAATTGCATTTATTGTTCTTCTCCCTTTTTTTGATATTCCGGCTCTAGGGGGATCGATTACAACTGTTTTCGGATTTAATCTCACAGGATTAATTTCAGATTCAGGAAGAGAAAAAAACTTCAAATTTGTACATTTATTCAAAGCAGCATTAATCTGAGCGTATTTAATACTTCTTTTATCAATATCATAACCTGTTCCAGATAATGCAATTTTAGATAGCGGGATGGTGAAAAAGCCGCAACCTGCACATATATCAGCAAATTCATCTTTATCCGTCAAACCGCTGTAACCGGCTACAAGTTCAGACATCTTTTGTCTTAAAAACTTATTGCTCTGAAAAAAACTGTTGATATCTCTTCTGTATAAACATTCTCCGGATTTTTCATCGATAATATTCTGGTCATCATTGTCGTAAAAAAAATTACCTCGCCAATCCTCTGCAATTTTAAGCTCCCGGTTCATGTTCTTAATTTCAGAACGTTTCAATCCATCAATAAGATTCTGCGAGATGAGAAAACATCCAGATTCAGGAAACGGCACTATGTCATTACTATTTTTTCCGTAAAATCCGCAGATATTACCATCGCATTTAACACTGGAGTGGCTTCTATAGTGGAATCTTTCACCGGTTAAAACTTTAATCTCGAATTCCGGTTCAATTGAAGCGATTCTTTTCAGCTGATCTTTCAAAATTACTATTTTAAAATCAATCTCATCTGAATAGTTTAGATTAAGATATGAACATCCGCCGCATATTCCAAAATTCGGGCAGGGCGAGTCAATCCGCTTCTCAGATGGCTTTATTATCTCTTTATACGACGCAAAAGAAAAACTCTTTCTATCATCGTATATCTCAACATCCAGCTCATCTCCAGGGAGAGCATAATCTACAAAGACAGCTTTACCGTCAATTCTTCCGACTCCGTAGCCGCCATATGCGATATTATCTATATTAATTATCATTTATACATTCCATTTATTTAACATTAAAAATCTAATTGACTTTAATTTTTGTCGAGTTTTTAATTTAATATAATATATTAAAAATGGTAACTGCTCAAATACAGTGACATGCATTATCCACTGAAATCCATACGCGGTAGAGAGCATTTTAACCACATGTTTATGAATAAGATACTAAAAAGGAATATTTATGCGTTGTCAGAAAAAGTCAATATTATTGATTACGTTTTTAATTTTTATAATTTCATGCAAGATGAAAAGTAATACGGAAAAAGAACCGAATAATACATTTACCAATGCAAATAAAATTGAAATAAATAAAGAAATTACCGGTTATCTCGAAAGTGAAAATGATGCGGATAATTATATTCTGGATATTGATAATGAACAGATTCTTAAAATTGAATTAAGCGGAATCAAAGGTGTTAATCATGGTATCAGTATATATAAAAATGAAAGCCCAAGACCTGTATTGATTAAAGTTATTGATGATAACAGAAAATCTACTGCTGAAACATTCGCAAATTTTTATGTTCAGTCCGGGCAATATATATTTGCTATCACGCATGGTACAAGAGATTTAAAAAAAGGGAATACAGAGACCCCTTATAAATTTACAGTTTCATCCAGATCATATCTCAATGAAGAAAAAGAATCCAATGACACTCCATATACATCAACAGAATTAACAGATAAGTCCCTTATTTCGGGATATTTTTCACCAGCCCAGAATAGTCTGAATAACGATCAGAAAAATAAAATGAAGGAGCTCGACTGGTATAAATTCAATGTAAACACAACAGACGGAATTCCCGTACTGATCAATGTAAGACTCACAGGTGTACAGGGAGTCGATTCCACCATATCGTTATTAAATAGCAGTTTAGAGGAGATGCTGACCGTAGATAATGCCGGCACCGGTGAGGTTGAAATGATTTCAGATTTCGGGATCAGGGAATCCGGAGTATACTACCTGCAGGTAAGTTCAAAGAATTTCCTTGTTAATCATGATCTCCCTTATGAACTTGCACTTGAATACAAAATATTTGATCAGAATTCCGAACTGGAATCAAACAGCAGTTTCGACAAAGCAAACATTATAATGAATAATATTATAAAAGGTAAAATCAGTAATCCGGAAGATCACGATTTTTTCCAATTCGTTCCTCAGTTCAAAAACCGGTATTATAAAGCCGTCTGCAGCGCCGCAGAAGGGCTTGATCTGATAATGACAATCTATGATTCAAATAGAAACAAATTATTCGAAATAAACAATGGCGGTACAGGTCAGGCAGAGAAGATACCATATTTTTTACTCAAAAATCCTATCTATATATCTGTATCAGCTTTATCATTAACATCGGCTGAGCCGGAATATACTCTAGCTCTTGAACAATTTGATTCTAATGAAATAATTGAAACCGAGCCTAACAATTCAAAAAATAATGCGAATACTTTCCACAATAAAATAACAGGATTTATTACATATAAGAATGATTCAGATTACTATCTTGTTAGGTTCGATGATAGACAAAAGGTAAAAATAACAGTGAAAGGTATTAAAAACGGAAAGATAAGAATTTCAACCACAGATCCGCTGGGATTTATTATAAAATCGAAAGAGATAGAATCAGATGAAGAGATCACGTTCAACGAAATTTTTGACAAAAAAGGTTTTCTCATAGTAGAGCCTTTGATCCCGGACTTCGAATCACCTTATACAATTGCAATTGAGGAGTCATTATGAGAATTTTTTTAAATTATATTCTTTTACTTTTCTGTTTAAGCATTATCGGATGCGGTACCACATGTAAAGAAATTACAAAAAAGAATAAAGGTGAGAATAATATCTATATTACTATTTACGATTCCGATATAGATAATCCTGAAAACGATAGAAGATGTTATTACATGATATATGTTGATAAAACAGAGTCGGGGAGAACAACAACCGGTCTTGAATCACAGCAGAAGCAATTTGAAACAGCCCTTACTGTAAACCGGCATCTTATAAAGGTTGAGAAATGGATTTTAAATGAGAACCTTGGACGCTACGTAAAAATGAATAATATAGATCAGCCAAAGCCTGATTATATTTATGTAAACATAGAAGAGGATAAAGTTGTAAAAGTAAATTTAAAGTCATCAAAATCAGGTACAGCTTTTTATAGTGTTGTTATAGAATAAAAAAACCGGGTATTAACCCGGTTTTTTTATAAACGATTAGCGTATATTATTTCTTTGCAAGTTCACTATTCTTTGAGTAGAAATTTTTCACTACCTGGAAAGGTACATCGTAATCCTGACGCGCATTCCATAAAAGATATCCGTTTATTCCGGCGTCATGTGAAGCTCTGATTTGATCATTTACATATTTGTCATAAGGAATATCATAAAGTTTCATCTTAAAAGCCTGAATCCAGGTAACAATTATAGCTTTTTTAGCTCGTTCCTTAGCTCTTTTTGATGTCTGCAATACTGTAAAATACGGATCTTTCTGCAGTTTCTTACTCCATGTATAGTGAGACGGGTATGCCATTGGACAGATAATATCGACTACTTTATCAAGGCTCTCCATTTTCTGACCAATAACATCATCCTGATTCAACGGGATTCGTCCGAAAATATCAGCAGCAATTTTTACATTATAATCTTTAAGCTGTGTTTTTGCCCGGAGAATAAAATTTTCAATAAACTCATATCTCTCTTTGTTTTTTAAATGTTTATTGGAACTTGAATCATTAAAACGTATGTAGTCGAATTGTATCTCCTGAAAACCGTTTTTACAGGCACTCTCTGCAATATTCAGTTTATCTTTAATATACTCTTCTGAAACCGGCCAGTTTTTTAAACCGTCAGGAAATATAACAACACGTGCAATGGGATGTATACCGTTATCTTTGCAGTACTGAACATTTTCTATTGGAACTATACATTTATCATATTTAGCACTCTGAACATCCATAACGAATGCATTTATATTTGAAGCCTTGGATCTTGAAACAAACTCCTTGAGTTTGGGCATACTGTTTGCTGAATTAACTGTTAAGTAGATACCGCGATAAAACTCCGGGAATTTATAATTTTTGTCTGGAGTTACAGATTTAACCGCACCTGGAATCAGAGTGGATGTACTATCTGCTTTTACATTTTCAGCGTTGATATAGTTAATAGTAATTGTACCGGCAGCAAGCAATACTACAACAACTGAAAATATGATTAGAATTTTCTTCATAATTAACCTCAAAATAATCTCATTTATTCAAATATCGACATCATGGAATGACTACGATTAATTTTTATTGTTCATTTGTCAAAATTTATTTATTCTGTTATTGACATATAAATATTCTAATGCGATGATAAATCAGCCGCATTAAAGTTGCACAATCATTTTGTTCTGGTTACTTAATTTTTATAAATATTTATATCTATTTCTATATAGCGGTTCCAAAAATTACGTTTCAGGAACCGCAGGGAGTCCTGCGGGGCTTATACTGGATTCCGCCCTTTTGATTCTGTAGTAATAAGTTATTGGACTTGCACTATTAAGTCTCATGATGGCGGTAATAACAGATAATGATGATTTTACTACGAATATTATTTACTCATAAAGCTTCACAATCTGTTTTAAAAAATAAAAATTACTAAATGTTTTTAACAAATCTTATATTCTTAAACATATAATATAAAAGTGGTAAAATAATTTGTTCCTCGAAAAAGATATAATAGAAAAAGTAAGGGAGAGCGTCAGAATTGAAGATCTGGCTCTCCGGTATATTCCATCTCTCAAGAAAAAAGGGCGGAACTATACAGGCTTGTGTCCATTCCATAAAGAAAAAACTCCATCATTCTCAATATCACCGGACAAACAGATATTCCAGTGCTTTGGATGTAATACCGGAGGCAATATTTTTACATTCATCGGTAAAATTGAAAATATCGGTTTCATCGAGAGCGTTAAACGTATTGCAGATATAGCCGGAATAATCATTGATGATAAAGCTGAAGAAGCATCATCTGTTATTCCTGCAATCAGAAGAATAAATAAATATGCCATGAGTTTCTATCAGGCATTTCTCTCATCCGGTGAAGGGGCTGCCGGAAAAAAATATCTGCAGGATAGGGGTGTATCTGAAGAGGCCATTGAATCATTCAAACTCGGTTTTTCACCCGATTCATGGGATAGACTTAGTGCAAATTTAAAAAGAAATAAAGCGGATCTTGATCTTGCAGAAAATATAGGGCTCATCGGAAAATCTCAGAAATACCAGGGGAGTTACTATGATAAATTCAGAAACAGGGTTATATTCCCGATTTTTGACAGGAGTAATAATGTAATAGCTTTCGGCGGGAGAGCTATTACAAACGAAAACCAGCCTAAATATCTGAACTCGCCGGAATCTGAAGTTTATCAGAAACGTAGTGTATTATATGGATTGAATTTTGCTCAGAATGAGATCAAAGAGTTAGACCGGGCAATTATTGTTGAAGGATATCTAGACGTAATAGGATGTCATCAGAATGGTATCAAGAATGTTGTTGCTCCTCTCGGCACAGCACTCACGGAGAGCCACTTGAAAATGCTTTCACAGATCTGCAATGAAGTTATAATGCTTTTCGATTCAGATTCGGCAGGAATAAATGCTTCCCTGAAATCAATTGATACATCGCAATTGTTTAATATCGATATAAAAATAGCCGTGCTACCGCAGGATGATCCGTTTGATTTTATCATGAAGAAGGGTGTCCGTGAACTGATGGCGGTTATCGACAGCGCAGAGAAGCCGGTTGACTTTAAAATACGCAATGTAATTGAAAGAAACCGCGGGAAGGATAGCCTCAGTAAATTACCTGAACTTTTTGATATAATTAAAAATATATCATATTCCGAGGACAGCAACAGATCTACCGAAGCAGAAAAAAGCTATTATCTTACTAAGCTGAGTCAGATGCTTGGGATTGAAGAGGAAGCCTTGAGGTTTGATTACAAACGGTTCGAAAAAGGGATTGGAGTAAATAAAACCGAAAAAAGAAAAACTGTTGAAACGTTAAAATATGACACCAGGGCTTATCGTGACCTTATACATCTGATTCTTCACTACCCGGAGATTACAGGCGATGTCTTAATAGATTTCTCTCCCGAGGAGATAACAGATCCTCTGGCTAATAAAATTTTTACAACAATTTCGAAATTGTATAACTCAGAAAATGAACTTAGAGTAGATAAAATATTTGACTTTTTCCCTAAAGGATTAGAAATGGACTTTTTGAATAGTACAATTCAAAATGAAGCATCTGTTGAAGATCCTAAAGCCGCTTACACAGAAATTTATGTTAACTTAAAATTACACAACATCGATAAAAAAATTACTGAATATGTCGAAAAAGTAAAAAAGTCCGGTAGTGACAGACTGGAATATCTAGCTGAAATTGAAATTCTAAGACGTGAAAAAGAAAAACTCTCTAACTACATTTATAACAGAGGATCTCTCAAAAACAGCTAGTGATGCTGTTTAAATGTATAAAGTAACGATCAAAATCTTATATAACAGGTTAAAAAACAGAATATGAGCAAAAATGATCTGGTAATTGAAAACATTGCAGAAGTAAAAAAACTAATTGAAATCGGTAAAGCGAACAATGAAGTAACTTACGATGAAATAAACGAAACACTTCCCGACAAACTCCTGAACTCAGAAAAGATAGATGATATATTTATTCTTTTGAATCAGATGGGGATTGAAGTAGTTGAAGAATCCACCAAAAAAGCTTCTCCTGAAGTTGTAACCAAAAAGAAGGCAGCACCTTCACGTAAATCATCATCTGCATCTGAAGATACATCTCATGTTGATGATCCGATCCGACTCTATTTAAAAGAGATAGGACGGGTTTCTCTGCTTTCAGGTGAGCAGGAGGTTGATCTTGCAAAAAGAATTGAAGAGGGTGAAATTCTAATAGAAAAAGCCGTTATTACTTCGACTCTTCTTACAAATGAATTGATTAAAAATCACTCAAAGGTGACAAGCGGTAAAATTAAGCTCACAGAAATTCTTAGAATCAACAGATTATATTATTTTTCATCGATTGACCTTACCAGTCTTGATATAAAATATAATGAAAAGATGAAGACTGTAATTGAAGAAGATTCAAAAATCATCAAACTCCAGAATAAGATTAAAAGATACGAAGACGATTCAACCGAATCTGAAAAAATCAAAGAGGAGATCTCCAAATCAAAAGCTAAAATCAGGCAGGCCATAGAGGAGCTTGAAATAAGCGAGGATGAAATCAGTAAGTTATCTCATAAAATTCAATCTATGGTAAAGCGTATTGATGAAACTTACAGATTTTTTAAAGAAATAGAACAGGAATACAGTAAAGACATAAAAGAGCTTAAGCATTTTGCAAGAAAAGTTGAAAAAGATGAAGATATTGACCAGATCATTAAAGAGCTGAATCTTCAGGATAAAGATGAACTCCTTGAAATTGTAAAAGATGTTAGAAACAATGAAAGAAAAATCAGAAGAATCGAGCAGGAAGCCGGCGCCGATGCAGATGATATTCTCGAATGGGGAAAACAGATAACCTATGGTCAGCGTAAAATTCAGAGAGCAAAAAAAGAGCTGATCAATGCCAACCTGAGACTTGTTGTATCTATTGCTAAAAAATATGCCAATAGAGGGATGCACTTTTTTGACCTTATTCAAGAAGGTAATATTGGTCTGATTAAAGCTGTCGATAAATTCGAATACAGAAAAGGATATAAATTCTCAACATATGCCACATGGTGGATCAGACAGGCAATAACCCGAGCAATATCAGATCAGGCTCGTACAATCCGTGTCCCTGTTCACATGATTGAACAGATCAACAAGGTAATGAGAGAGACAAGACTCTTCCAGCAGGAATTCGGCAGAGAACCGAATCCGGAAGAACTGGCAGACAGACTGGGCTGGCCTGTATCCAAGGTCAAAGCGGTTAAGAATGTTGCCCGTGAACCTATTTCTCTTGAAACACCAGTTGGCGAGGAAGAGGATTCACTTCTTGGAGACTTCATAGAAGATAAAGATGTAGATTCTCCTGCTAATACTGCTGCACACAGATTATTGAATGAACAAATTGTATCTGTATTGAACACTCTCCCCGCGAGAGAGCAGAAAGTTATAAGAATGAGATTTGGGCTGGATGATGGATATTCACATACACTTGAAGAAGTAGGGTATGTTTTTAAAGTAACAAGAGAGAGGATTCGCCAGATTGAAGCTAAAGCTTTAAGAAGGTTAAGGCATCCTACCAGAGCCCGTAAACTGAAGGATTACCTGGATTATATGTAACATAAAGGGGCCTGCAAGGCCCCTTTAACTTGATTCTATTACCAGAAATATATAAATTATTAGTAATCGGAATTTAAAAATATACAATGCCAGAACTATACAATAAGATTAAACAGATAACAATAGTAGGCGCCGGATCCTGGGGTACAGCAATAGCAAAAGTAATTGCTGAAAACAATCCGGGTACTATTGTACTTATGTGGTCATATGAAAAATCGACTGCAAATTCAATTAATTTAAAAAATCAGAACAGCGAATTTCTACCTGGTATAAAACTCCCATATAACATTAAAGCGACTACTCATCTTCGCGAATCTTTGCTCAATACCGATGGAATTATAATTGCTACTCCGTCAAAAGTCACACCTGATACAATTACTAAAATTTCAAAATTTCAAAAAGAGGATGTACCTCTGGGCTATCTTACCAAAGGTTTCTGTAAAATCAATAATGAAATTCTTACAATATCTCAGACAATCGAAAAACTTTTCCCGAAATACAGCAATAGAGTAGTCGGAATTTCCGGTCCGAGTCATGCAGAAGAGGTTGTTAAATACTTTCACACCACGCTTTGTGTTGCTGGACATCATCAGAAAGACAGGAATTTTTTCTCCGGTCTCCTGAACTGTGATTTTCTTCAATGCAGGGAAACAGACGATATAATAGGAGTAGATCTAGGCGGAACATTAAAGAATCCTGCTGCAATAGCTGCCGGAATGATCAGTAGATTACCGGATTGCGGGGATAATCTTGAGGGAGCACTAATTGCTGAATCACTGAAAGAGATGATCAGATTGGGAAATTTTCTTGGAGCCGATACAAATACTATTATTGATATAGCAGGCACAGGTGATCTTGTTGCCACTGCATTAAGCGATCATAGCAGAAATAGACGCTTTGGAAAGGATATTGCGACACAGATAATTGAAAAAGGTACCATACTTTCGTGGACAGATAAATTATACTTACGTGTAAAACCCGAATATGTTCTTGAAAAAATGAGTAAAAAACTTCACTATCTTGCTGAAGGAGCTTACGCGATAGAACCGCTTATTGAACTTGCAGAAAAAAATAACATTTCAATACCGGTATATAGATCACTCTATGAAGTCCTGTTAAACAAAAAAGAGCCATCACTCCTTATTGAAACCATAAAGAATCCTGATAATTTCGATGAAATATTTAACAATGCAAAGATACATGTTAAAGGCCGGAAAAAAGGTCTGGAAAAATTAAGAGGAAAAGCTTTTAAAAAATTGATTGTAAAACAATTAATTGCCAGATTTAAAACAGTAAATTCTGTTCCATCTTCCCCGATGGATGAGATTATTACAGGTTTGAAAACTCTGCATATTGATAAAATAAATCAGAATAGATCTTTATTTAAAAATGAAATAAAAGCAGTTTCAGATTTCATGGCTAATAATTCTGAAAAGAATTTTAAAAAACTAATTGGTATATATCTAAAAGAAACGATGGATCACTATAACCCGTTTTTTTACAGATTTTTTATTAAAATACTTACATTCAAATACTATTGGAAAAAATTGTTCGGAAACAGAAATCAGATATCAATAACAGGAGATTTTCATAATCTCCATAGCCTCAAAGACAGTGTAAACACAATTTACACAGCTAGATTTAAAAATCTAAATGATTACATCTATTATTCGTATGCTATAGATAAATTCATGCTTCCGGTTCCCAGATTTTTTGTATCATCTGAAGTAGTCAGATCCAGTTTCAAAAAATTTTTTATCAGAAAATGCGGTGGATTTATTGTTTATCAATCCAAATTAAACAATCCGTTGTATCTGGAATGCATTATGGAATATCTTTCCATACTTACAAGTCATGGTGTTCCTTTTTTATATTTTCCTGAATTACAGGGGTCAGACTCTGCCTGCTTAACACCGAATGACAAATTTTTTGATATGCTCAACACTGTTATGTTTAAAGAAACAACGGAAGTAGTTCTTATCCCTATTGAAATAACTTATAAAAATAAAGTGGTTGAATCTGATCAAAAGATTCCTTTAACGGAACCTGTTTCTATAAATTTTTCATCTCCGATATTTTTATCAGAATACACCAGAAAAGCTAATATTCAGATTTCTATATCTGAATTAATACGGAAGATATGGATACTCGATGAGATTGTACTTTCTCATTATATCATCTGCGGCATTCTTTTGGAGAACGGTTTTATGATAAAAATATCCAAATTAAAAAGAATGATTAATAAATATATTACAGATAAAAGAATCATTATTAATAGATCTGATAAAGCGATTATAAATGAAGGTACAAGATTTCTCCTGAAAAACTCAATAATCGCAAAGAAAGATGAATACTATGTGGGTTTAAAACAGGATTTGATTGTAAAATTTTCAGATATTATAACAAAAAAGGAATCAGTTGAAATTGATAGAATCTGAGAAAATGCTGGTTATATTTCTAAATTTTATTATCAGCTTTAAAAATTGTTTCAAATACATCATAAATAGATTTATTATGATGAGATATTTTTATGCAGCGATGCTGAAGCACAATCCCCTTATAATTAAAATCAAAAACATTCCGGTTATTTAAATCAGAAAAGCTGATTGCAGATGAAGTATCAATGGATACAATAACAATATATTCAGATAATGAAAATCTGAATATCGATACTTTTTCACCGAAAATTTCTTTTAATTTTTCTTTAATTGTTTCAGATAGTTCGATAATTATCTCTAATCCCATTTTAAGAAAAAAATCATAGATATTTTCAAATTTAAAAAGAAAGAAATCCAGACTTTCAACATCAGCTGCAGCTAGATAACTATTAATACCTATAATTGTTTCCTCAAACAGATCATTAAAGATTGATGCTCTCGACATATCAATCGATCGTATAATTTCCATTATAATATCTGCAAGCATGTGAAATTTGCTCGGCTTAAAAAATACAGATTCAGTTATCGTCAGTATTGTATAGTTACCCTTTTCATTTTCCATCGATTCATAGAATATCCTGAAATGTGAACCTTTGACTTTTATACTTTCAGTATTTTTAAAAAAATAATTATCGGCTTCGTATAATAAATTAAATTCTTCAAAAAGAATATCTGATCCGGCAGTTTCAAGCATCTTCATCTTTTCTGAAGAATTGACAAAAAGAATTGTCAGATCTGAATAATTTTTAATATTGAAAGTAATCAGAAGATTCCTGATCTGACTGTTTTTTACATCATTATTAATTGACGATAAATTTGATGCAGTGGAATTTATTTTTTCTAGTAAACCGTATGTTTCAACTTTATCAAATTTATTATTTTGAATTGAATATTTTATTTCATTAAGTTCAGTGAGCAATTCATCTTTAATAATCATTGTTTATCCCTAAAGAATTCATCATGTTCCTCTTTAAATAGTTCAGTCATTCTCAAAGCATGAGAGAAAATTCTAAATGTTCCGGTAAAAATTATCATCTCATTATTTTTATATCCTTCTTTAAAAATTTCAATAATTTCATCGTCATTAGAAATTATATTTTTAAAACGATTCGGTTCAGGAATATATGCTCTTTCATCATTTATCGGATAATAATATACATCTGAACTATTAAAAATTTCGATAGTTTCAGTTTCTGCTTTATCTTTCATTAGTGTTATTATAAATTTTTTCTTTTTATCGGAATAATAGGTGTTTAATCCCCTGAACAGACTTTCTAAAGATTGGAAGTTATGAGCAGGATCATATATAATTAATGGTTTTGAACTTAATTTCTGGAATCTTCCTGGAACTTCCGCTTTTTTTAATGTAGTATATATAATTTCTTCTGATATCAGCGGGAAATTATTTTTTTTGAGATGCAAAGCAGACGCAATTACAACTGAAGCGTTTTTAACCTGATGTTCCGGGAAAAGCGATATTTCGACTTCTTTTAGAAGAGTTTCTGAATCATTATAATCAAATTTAAAATTATCATCTTTTCTTGTAATATTTTCAGCATAAAAATCGCGTTCAAAAGCATAACATTCAGCATTGTTAATCAATGAATATTCGGATATAATCCCGAGAATAGCTGTGTCGGTGTTTGATGTAACTACAGTAATACCTGGTTTTATTATCCCGCATTTCTCTTTTGCAATATCTTCAATTCTATTCCCTAGGATTTGAACATGATCAAGTGAAATATCTGTTATAATCGATAGTTCCGGAGTAATAACATTAGTCGAATCGAGTCGGCCTCCAAGACCGGTTTCTATTATAGCAATATCAACAGACTGAGCACTAAAATAATTAAAAGCTGCGGTGGTTAATATATCAAAATATGTAGGAGTAATTTTATTTAAATTCGCGGCTGCATCAATTTTATTTACATAATCACATAATAAATCTTCATCAATATCATGCGAATTGATTTTAATTCTTTCAGTAATATATTCCAGATGTGGTGATATATAGAGACCTGTTTTATATCCGGCATTCTGTAAAATGGATGACAGCATAAATGCTGTTGATCCTTTACCATTTGTTCCGGCTATGTGTAATGACTTGAAATTTTTATGCGGGTTATTAAAATGACTTAAAAGTGAAATTATGCTATCAAGTGCATAATTAGTAAAATTTATTTTTTTTCATTGTTTAAATATTTATTTAAAATATCGTTAATCATAATAATTTCTTAGTTTTCCTGTTCGATGATAATTATTTTTAATTCCGGTACCTTATTTGGTAATTGCTGATAAACCGGCAATGTTTATTCCAGCTAAGTTTTACTGTGGCGTAGAACAATTTTCAAACAGTTTATGGGTACTTGCAATCTTTGCAAGATATTATTTAATATTTTCACGGAGAATCTTAATGAAAAAAATAGGTGTAATCATCAATCCAAATGCAAAAAAATTCAGAACAGGTAAAGACTCCATAAATGATTATTTAAAGCATCAATCGGAAAAAGTTATAATATCCACCCCGCAGAGTGTTGGCGAATTACTCCCAATTGTAAAATCGTATAAATCTCAAAATATTGATTATATCTGCATTGGAGGAGGGGATGGTACAATTCATCTTGTTTTAAGTGAACTACTCAAGGTATACAAACCGAATGAAATACCACCTATACTTATCCTTAAAGATGGTACTATGAACAACATTTCTCGTTCCATAAAACTTAAAGGAGTCGGGCCGGTTATTTTAAAAAAATTAATTTCAAAAATATCAGAGAACGGCTTTATCGGAAGTGAAGATCGTTTTACACTTAAAATTGAAGATAAATACTGTTTTTTATTCGGAACAGGTCTGGTTACAAATTTTCTGGAAAAAGTTTATACTGGAACCGAAAAAGGATTTCTGAGAAACCTTCAGGTTGGTATGATGGGAATTAAAGAAATTTTTAAGGATCAAAAAAATTGTGAAATTGTGAAGCTGACAGAACAGGCCATTTTTATTGATGATAAAAAAGTATTGATAAATCCTGTTTCAGGTATACTTGCAGGAACTGTAGAACATATAGGTATGAGTTTTTTCCCATTAAAAGATGCAGTCCGCAATACTGGCAAATTTCAGGTTATTGTTTTAGGGCTGACTGCGGGTAAAATATTATTGAATTTAAACAAAATCAGAACAGGGAAAAGAATACAATCTCCTAAATATTTCAATGTTCATGGTGAATCAATTCTGATTAAGCAGAAGGGTATATTCACATACACAATGGATGGTGAAATATATAGTGCGGAAAATGAATTAAGAATTTCGGCAGGTCCTATAGTAAAACTTGTGAAAGTGTAATTATAAAATAAATAATTGTTAATAAAATATAATTCAGATCAATTATAAACTCATATCTCAATGATATGAGATAATCTGTTTTTTGTATTTTTTTCAGTAATAATGCATAGTAGAGTATACAGGATAGAAGAGAAATAAAAATTATTTTATCTGAAATAATCGAAATACCAATAAATATCAGAGAACTGATAAATAAAATGGCATATGATAAATTAATTACATTTTTTACTCCAAGCCATGTCGGCAGTGTATCCCTTCCCAGAATCAGATCTCCCTGGAATGCTGCCAGATCAATTATCAGATGTCTTATAAAAACAAACATAAAGAAAAACAGACCCGCTGACAAATAAACTTTCCACGAGACTCCGTTCCCGTAGTAAGGAATAAATATTACAACAACAAGCCAGCCCAGACTTGTGACTATTTTAGTATTATATAATTTCTTCAGTAAATCTGACTTTATTTTTTTCACTGTCTTTTTTACGACAGGAGTGGAGTAAATTAAACCGAAAATGTAGGGAATAATTATTAAAAGGGCCAAATCCGGAGATATACTTGATGCAAGTACAAGAGATCCAATTAATGAAATAATCGATGTAAATAATAAATAAGATCCATATTTATCATAAATTTTGTACTTGTACGAATTGCTTTTAATAAGAAAACTTCTATCGAGATAGTTGTTAACTGAATACATTACAAATATATAGAGAGCTGAAATTATACCATATTTTATATTAATTGTTATCTCTGCATACAACTGTGCAAGTAGAACCATTACCAGTGAAGCAAGAGATGAAACTATATTGCTTCTAATTAACAATTCAACATAATGTTTAAATTGTTTGATTACAAAATTACTGCTTTCACTTTTTATTATATAAAGCTTTTCAAGTACATTATTTATTATCCAGCCGGGCGTTGAAGCTCCTGCCGTTACAAGGACATATTTACTGTTTTTAAAATCATCTTTATTTAATTCAGCATCAGTCTCTATATGAAAAGTTTTTACACCGCTGTCGATTCCAATTTTGACCAGACGGGATGTATTTGCTGAGTTTTTCCCCCCTACAACTACCAGTGTATCTATTCCTTTTTTTATACCATTTTTTACGTCATCCTGCCTCAATCTGGTGGAATCACATATTGTATCTATAACAAAGACATTATTAAATTTCTTTGAGATTCGGGCTACCAGCTGATCAAACTGTTCACGTTCATGAGTGGTCTGTGAAACAATAATATATTTTTCTGCAGGAGCAATATCATCAATATCATCAACATCTGAAACTATATGAACACCAGCACGGGCATAACTTTTTAATCCGACAACTTCAGCATGATCTTTATCACCAACTATTATTGTATAATAGCCATCACTGGAGTATTTTTTTATAATTGACTGTACTCTGGCTACTCTTGAGCAGGTAAGATTAATGGTACGTAGAGCGTTATTTCTTATTTTTTTGTTTTCATCAACAGGTATGCCATGTGTTCGTATTGCAATCTGCCTGTTTTCAAGCTGATCAAGTGAATCAATGGTAATAAGACCTCTGTTTTTTAATACTTCTATTGTTTGAGGATTATGTATTAGAGGCCCATACATATATATTTTTTCTTCAGATGAATTTAATTCGTCGACTATACGGAGAAGTGCTTTTCTGACTCCCATACAGAACCCTGAATTTTTAGCCATTTCAATTTTCATTTTTTTCCGCTTTGTTTAATGATAACTCAGGTTTACCGATAGTTCCTTTGATTCTCAAAATCAGAATATTATCTTTTATAAAAGATGCAAGTAAATCACGATATTGATCAAGTAATGTTGATTCAGAATCTAAGCTGATAGTAATATCAAGCCTGGAATTATTGACAATATTTGCCAATTCAATTGTACCTGAAATGTCGCAGGAAAGATCACTTCCGGTTAATTTAAAAGTATTAAATCTTAAGACTCCATTAGTAATTTGAGAATCGATGTTCCCGCTCTGGATATTAATCGATTCGATTTTCAGATTAAGAGGACCCATCGGTCCTGGAATACTCAGATTATTAAGTTTAATAATTGAATCACTTAATATTACTTTGAAAAATCCGTTTTTGGGGAGGCTGCTCTGCTTATCGATCAAAAGATCCAGGTTGCCATTAATATTAAACATCAGTTCAAAGTCTTTAGCAATGTATTTTAAAGAATCAAATTGAAAATCAGATTTAAAATTATCTTTTATAAAAAGTGTTACAGGGTTCAGAGCAATATTTAGAATCGAATTTTTGCATGATACTTCGTTGCCATTATTCAATACAAGACTCATATTACTAATGTAGGATTCACCAAAGATACTGAAATCAAACTCCGATATCTCTATTGATTTAAATGCTTTCCCTTCTAGCTCATAAATCTTATTTTTAATAAGGAAATCGTAAGGGAAGGTCAGAATTGAGAATAAAATAAAAAAAAGTAATGAAAGTAATAAATATTTTCCGGAATGGGGTAAACTATAAATAGTTTTAAAAGACTGTTTAATTTTGGATGGCAGAGTAACAACTACAGATTTAATAGATTCGATATTTATTTTCATTTTTTAATTATCTCTTATTTAAACTAACAATAGTAATAACGGCATCATATCTGCTTCTTTCTTTAATTCCAGAATAAATTACAAGACTCTGAATCTTCAAGGGAATATTCGAATTTTCAATCCGATTAATCATTTCCATTAATGCTTTAATCGGGACACCTTCAAACTTGATTTCAGTAGTCATTTTCTGAATACCGTTTTGTACTATGCCCGGGTTTTCTTTCAGATAGACTTTATTACTACTGATACTCAGGCTTGAAGCAATACCATCAACCATTGATCCAATTCCGCTATTTTCAGAGGCTACGGTATTCAGTTTACCTTTCTCTGAAAGTATCTCTTTGTATTCAGCATAAATATCATCCAGTTTACTTATCTTCGCTCTGTTTTTACTATAGATTTCATCTGAATTTCTTTTGAATTCAATTATAGGTGATATTATAAAATAATAACAGAAACCCGTTATCAATAAACCTGCTAGAATAAATAATAATTTTTTTTCTCTATCGTTAATATTAATCATTTTTATACACTCAAATTTTCTGCTTTATTGATAAAGTAAAAAGGCTTCTACTGCTATTGGTGTCGCGGATATTGATTGTTACACTTTCAAATTCGCCGGTACTCAGCAGATTTTTTTTAAAATCTTCAAGATCACCAGCTTGTCTTGCTTCACCCTCTATGATCATGCTTTTACCGTCATAACTTATTTTTTTAATATCAAAACCTTCAGTACTATTAAAATTTTTTATTATCCGGTCAAGTGCAGGAATAAATTGGCTTTGATCACCCAGCATCTCTTTTAATACGGAATACTCTTTCTTTTCATTTGCTAAAAGATTCATGGCTTCTTTGATCGGATCTTTAGGTACAGTTTGAGTATTAAAATATTTTTTAAATTTCTGCTGCATAATTGTTTCTGTATAATTATTGCTTTTTATAACAAAATACGCAGTACTTGAAAAGTTTATAATCAGAAAGAAAATTGATAATGATACGAAGACAAGCGGAAGATAGTATTTGTTAAACGATCCATGTTCTGATGCGGGAGAAAAATCACCTTTCAGAAAGTTTATTGATGTAGATCTATTATTCATATATACGAGAAGATTACCAAGACAGACTGAAAATCTGCTTTGAATATTTAAATCATTATAGCCGTTTAAAAACGGCATAAAGACAACGGGAATTCCAGATGCATCCCCGATAATGCTGGAAATACCTTTTATATTTGATCCGCCGCCGGTTATCATTACTCTGCTGAAAATAGAATAATCAGTATATTCACCGCTTGCTTTTATAGTAAAAGCAATACTATCCATAATATTTGAAATAAGAATATCTGCTTCATGATAGATTGCTTTTATTTTAGCTTTACTGATATTAAATTTTTTATAGTTTTCATTTTTAAGATTTGAATCAAATGAAGTAAGATCAAGCTCGAGTGATTCAAATATAGTCTGTGCTTCGTTTAATGATACATTTAGTATTCCGGAAATCTTTTCAATTAAAATACCAATTCCCGATGAGATACTCCTGGTATAAAGTAATGAACTATTTTTAACTATATTAACAACCGTTTTAGCATGTCCTATGTCTATTTGTAAAACAGTTTCATCGTTAACCGAGTTAAAATATTCATAACATCTGAGTAATGAATTTGATTCAATACTTGCGAAAACAGGGTCTAATCCGAATTTTTTGAACAATTCGATTATAGTTTTTAAAAACTCATTATTTACCGCTGCAAGAATTACACTTCTGCTTTCAGTGCCGGGATCAGGAATTATCTGAAAATCAAAGGTAACCAAATCTATTGGAAATGGAATATTCTCCTCGGCCTCAAAAGGTATAGCATTTGTTATCTTTATTATATCTTTGAATGGAAATGTGATATTACGCAATAATACTTGATCAGCAGGTATAGAAATTACTATTTTAGAATCAGACAAATTTTCCTTTTCAAGTATATTATGCAGTGCAGCTTCTACAGCACTAAAATAATCATTCCTGAGCATATCAGGTTCTATAATTTCCATGTGAGTGGAAATCAGTTCAAATTTTTTAAACCCTCTTTTCGCCTTAATTAATTTTATAGAGGAGGCTCCGATATCTATTGAAGCAATATTATCAAACAATCCAATACTCCTGTCATTTTAATGTTCACTTGAACAATATAATATTTTTTTAGTATCTCTATCAAAATAAACGATATATCTGCAAAATCCCTGATTATCGGAAGATGTAACTGTAATTTTAAAAATTCTGGATTTTACTGTAATCAGTTTTTTCACAGCTTCGAGAGCTGTCGGATTCTGAATAAATTCATCAATTTCACTGGTACTTTTAAATGCCTGATTCTGTCTCTTTCGTATAATTTCAGTAACAATATCATCATACATTTCATTAGACAATGAGGATAAAACTCTGAAACTTGCTGTGTTTATATTGATCTTATTAATTTCATCGGTAAAATCCGAACCATTTCCGTGTACTCTCAAATAATTCGAGAGAGCTCTATCAGTCTCTTTCCCTATCTTTCTTTCAATAGCATCTTTAAAGGCGGTGTCATTCTCCTCAGGATTTTGTTCTGATGAAAAATCCTCCAGTTTATAAAGAGGTATTGTAACATCTCCCTTATTATCTTCAACTAGATTTTTTTCTAGACCATGATTTCCTCCCCCAATACCGTAAAAAATTTCGGGAGTTATAAGTTTTACAAGAAGTAATTCATCTATACTTTTCATCTCTTCATTTTGAGCAGAGTAGGGCGGAGAAAGAGTAAGATAATAATCGGACGATTCGGCTCCATATGGAAATCTGACATTATCCGGATCGATCCAGTCAATCATGCAGTCTACTATATCAATGTTAAATCCCATACCGCCGAATAGCCGCTGTGTAATCCCATAATAAGGAGTTTCCGGAACAAATTCACCGGCCAAAACTGAAATATTGATCTTTGAATTTTCATCTTCAATTTTGATCTTTACTGTCCCGCCAGGCAGATCCATTTCCGGAAGATCGAGCGCCCATATATCTTTATATGAATCTGTTGATTTATCACTTGATAAATTCGGCATAAACGATGATCCGAGACCGAGTCTGTCTACTTCGAGTATCGCCTTAGCAAGCTCAAAGCCGGAGTAGGCGAGATATTCTGAATTTAAATCTGCTTTGAATCTTTTCAGGTATGATATATACACGTGTGTTTTATAAAAAAACTCTGATGTAAAAGAAACAAGAAAGGCTGAAATTACTAAAACAATCAGCAGGATATAACCTTTACTATTAAACAGATATTTACGAACACCATTTTTTTCCAATGAATGTTTTCGCTGTTTATAATTCCTGTAAATATTTCTAAAAATTTTATTCATAGCTCATATTGCATAATGTAAAAAATTCATAAAGATCTTTATTATTATAAGCATCAATTAAAACAAGTGTTGTCTTCGTTCCTGACGGCAGCCTTTTTTTATCTCTTGAATCCCAGGTGCTGATCCAATCACTCTGATATTTAAACTGGAACTTTATTGATTCCACATTATTTAAAAGAATTTCCTCACTCCCGCCCTCAAGAGGATTGTCATCATAATGAATTTCGCTTCTTCTGATTAAATTATATTTGCCCGTTTTATTATCAATTTTGAGGAAATAACCTACTTCGTGTATATCTGAAGAAGGGGAATTATCTTTTATATTTAATATCATTCTGCTGCTTTTAAATTCACTGGTAACAAAATTTAATCTGCTGGAATTACCGTCAATATCAGAGACAAAATGTATATTTTTTGCGTTTTCAGTCCAAAATGCATTCAGAATATCAGAATCAATTTTTTTAAGAACAAAATTTATTTTTTCATAATACTGTGTAGCCGTTTTCCCCTGATTAACACTTTTTATAATCGAAGCATAAGCGGTATAAACCATTACAAGTATAAGCGAGGAGATTGCTGTTGCAACAAGCATTTCAATCAGTGTAAATCCATCATCATTTTTTAAAAAATTCATTTTAAATTCTGCCATCGATGTTTCTATTTAACCTGATAAACCATAGATAACTCATAACTGTTTTCTATTCCTTTGTATTTCCATTTCACAGTTATAGATGTTTTATTTACAGGAAGAGGGCCAAGCATGGGATTTTCATATCGCTCACTTACTCTATCATAAATAAAATCGGGGAAACTTTTAACCGGTTCATCTTTAACATCTACACCTTTCATTCCCTCACTGCGGAATTCATTCATGAGAGATCTTGCTGAAAGCATAGCGCGGGTATAATTTTTACTATTACCGATTATATTCATCCCTGAAGAGATACCTGAAAAAACGCTAAGCAGTACAACCGATAGTATTGTAACAGCAATAAGAACTTCTATCAAAACAAAACCGTTGTTTGTTGAAGTTTTATAACTTCCAATTTCATTTAGAGCAGATTTAGAGTTCATTTTCTAATTGCACCATTTTACCGGTTTTGTTTTTTATTATATTAATTTTTGAGTCACTTGATATTATTTTGAGTATAAATCCTACACTTGTACCGTCAGAATAAAAGGGAATTAGAACGTTCCCGGATGTGATACTCTTCCCGCCATCGAGAATTACCTCATTAAGAATAAATGAGGAGCTGAAACTTCTACTCCGTAATATATTACTTGTATTCGGGATGAATTTCCCATCCTTTAATTCGTAAACACTTAGAATATTAGTTTCATTATACTTATCGTTAAATAGTTCTGCATTTTTATCACCGGATTTTGACAGTTGTATAGAGAGATAATTGGTTTTACGTTTGACGAATGAATCATCAGTTACGGCTTCAATGTAAGCCTGAATAATTGAAGATTCTTTTCTTTCGTTTCCGAAAAAGCCTGAAAGTTTTGGTAAGGCAATCACACTCATTAAGGATATGATCGCCATCACTATAACCAGTTCAATCAGGGTAAAACCACTATTTTCCCGTAAGTTTAACAATAGTTATTCCCAGCTCTTAATGTCTGCGTTCGGTCCTTCGCCCCCTTCAACGCCATCTGCACCGAAGCTCCAGATTTCAAAACTTTCGCTGAACTTACCGGGATAACGATACTGATAGGGAGTGTTCCATGGATCAAGAAGAGCGTCTTTTTTATTCTTGATCAGACCATCTGTAAGAAGTTTCTGTAGTCCCTCTTCTGTACTTGGATAGGTATTGTGGTTTAATGAATATGCTTCAAGTGCATTTTCAAATGTACTGAAATTTGCTTTTACAGCAGTCAGTTTTGCATTAGGAATTACACCTTTGAAGGTATTAACTGCAAAGGCGCCAAGTATTGCAAGTATTGCAATTACAATCATTAACTCAATCAGAGTAAATCCTTCATTATTTTTTAAAATCCTTTTAAATCTTTCAGTTAAAATTTTCAGCACTTTCATATTAAATCTCCATTTTGAATTTCTATAGTATTATATTACTGAACCATCAGATTCATTTCCATAATCGGCATCATAACAGAAAGAACTATAATTCCGATTACAACTCCCATCATAATTATAATAAGAGGTTCAATCATTCCCGTAAGGCTGGTTACAACCATATCGATTTCATTTTCATAAACATTACCAATATTCAGAAGCATTTCATCAACCTTATCGCTTGCTTCACCTGCAGCAATCATTCCGATAACAAGCTTAGGCAGAAATTCATGCTTTTTTAAAGATTGAGCAATAGATGCACCCTCTTTAATACTCTTTAAAGCCTGATCTATTTTATCCTCAACTATAACATTATTAACTATCTTTTTAACTATCTCAAATGATTTTATAAGATCTACTTTATTTGAGAGAAGAACCCCTAAATTCAGAGTAAATCTGTAGACTATAATTTTGTTATAGAGTCTGCTGATCATTGGAAGTTTCATTAAAACTTCATCAATTTTTTTTCTCCCTTCGGCAGTAGAAGAATACCTCATGTAAAAATAATAAAGAGCAGTGCAAAATATAGGTATTAAAATCCAGAAATCAGTTAAAAAATTACTGAGAGCGATTACAATTTTAGTAGGGAGGGGGAGTTCTCTATTCTGTTCTATAAATATTTCTGAAATAGTAGGTATGATATTTACAAGCAGGAATACAACAATCAGCAATGAAAAAGTAAGCATGAATACAGGATACCAGAGGGCAGCTCTTATTTTGTTTTTAAGAAAAACTTTTTTCTCTTCCATATCAGCCAATCGCGCAATAACTTCATCGAGCGAGCCAAGATTTTCACCGACACGAATCATGTTTATATACATTTCAGAAAAAAGATCTCTGTGAAGAGTAAGCGTATTTGAGAATGAAGAACCACCTTCAATTTTCTCTTTAATATCGATGATAATATTTTTAAAAATTTTATTATCTATCTGCTCGATAATGTCGGTAATTGCAATCATAAGAGGCATACCTGCCTTCAGCAATGTAGACAGTTGTCTGGAGAAAAGACCTACCTGTTTTTTAGCAGAATTTTTGCGGAATTTTAAAAGCATTTTGTCAGAAAATTCTTTTATGTTGAATTTGTCCTGAACAGACTTTTTTACTTCCTGATCTTTTATGAATGTAACATAAAGACCTGTTTTTTTTATCTTCTGTTTAGCGGCTAATTCAGTAGGAGCATCAATATAATCAGTAACTTCCTCCCCTTTGCTGTTTAAAGCCCTGTAATAATAGAGCATAACTTTTCTCCGAAATAAATCAGCATACCCTGAAAACTTCTTCCAGCGTAGTTTGTCCTTCTATAGCTTTCTGATTACCGTCTTTCAGCAGAGTAATCATCCCTTCTTTTATTGCCTGTTCTTTAATAGTTGAAGCATCAGCTCCGGCCATAACCATTCTTTTAATGCTGTCTGACAATATAAGCAGTTCAAATATACCAAGCCGTCCTGTATAACCTGTATTTAAACATTTGTCACAACCTTTGCCTTTATATAAGCTTCCTTTATGAAGTGAGGATCTGGAGATACCTGCACGGTCAAGTTCCTGCTGTGACGGCTTATATGGTGTTATACAATCAGGACAGATTTTACGCACAAGTCTCTGGGCAAGGAAGGCATTAACAGAAGATGAGATCAGATATGGCTCTATTCCCATATCAACGAGTCTTGTTACACCGGAAGCAGCATCGTTTGTATGAAGAGTTGAGAACACACGGTGTCCGGTTAATGCTGACTGTATGGCTATTTCCGCTGTTTCGAGATCCCGGATCTCACCAATCATTATTATATCAGGGTCCTGGCGGAGAATTGAACGAAGTCCAGTTGCAAAAGTCAGACCAATTTTCGATCTCACCTGCATCTGTCCGATACCCTGTATCTGATATTCTATTGGATCTTCTACGGTCAGGATATTTACGTCGTCACGATTTAACCGGCTCAGAACGCCATAGAGTGTGGTACTTTTACCGCTACCCGTAGGTCCTGTAACCAGCACAACTCCATGAGTAAGGTCAATGAGGTCATTAAATCCTTTAAGCATATTTTTTGAAAATCCTATAGAACCTAAATCAAAACTTATATCCGATTTATTTAGAAGTCTCAATACAATTCTTTCACCATAATGAGTCGGGAAAATAGAAACCCTTATATCAATCTCTTTGCCGCCGATTTTTATCTGAATCCTGCCGTCCTGAGGCATCCGATTCTCTGCAATATTCAGGTTAGACATAATCTTAATACGTGATATAACCGAATCCTGATATTTTTTTGGCGGAGTAAACATCTTGTAAAGAATACCATCTATTCTAAAACGGACGATAAGCTCCTTTTCATAAACTTCGAAGTGAATGTCACTGGCTCTCTCGTTGACTGCCTGTCTTATAATGGTATTAACGAGACGAATAATCGGCGCATCATTAGCCATATCGAGAATATCAGATGTTTCTGATGATGTTCTCGATAGTATTTCAAAATCGGATTCTTCCAGGTTTTCAATTATCTCATTGGTTGTAGCAGATTCAACCAGTTCAAAATGAGTATTTATTATTTTTAAAACTTCATGGTTTGTTGTAAGAATTATCTTAAAGATATAACCTTTAAATAGCAGTTTGAGATCATCAAGCGGCTGTATATTAAGTGCATCAGTAATAGCAATTTTTATAACACCCTTTTCGGAACTGAAAGGTGCCAGCAGATTACTCTTTAAAAAATTAACAGGAAGAGATTTAAAAATAGAATCCGCATCATTGTATTCAATATGAGCTTTGAATTCAAGATCATTCTGGAGTGCTAAACACTCGAGAAGATCCGTTTCAGAGATATATCCTTTTTTTATTAATAACTCACCAATCCGCAGATCATTATTCTGCTGAAGAAGTAAAACCTCCTGCAGATTTTCTGCAGAAATTTTATTTTTTTCAATGAGTATTTTACCTATCTTTTTATTCTTCAATGACATATATTTCTACTTTTTGTTTTCTTCCTGCATTTTTTTCATTTCCTGCTGCTTCTCTTCAGTAATTTTTTTTATTTTTTCAGGATCAGTTACGACTCTCGGTGTTATGAAAACCAGTAAATTTGTTTTTTTATTCTCTTTGGATTTATTCTTAAAGAACCATCCAAGTAAAGGTATGTCTCCGAGAAGGGGAACCTTTGTTTCGGTTTCAGATACTGCGTTTCGCATTAGGCCTCCGACAACAATGGTTGAACCGTCCCTTATAGAAATTTTAGTTTTAATATCACGTTTTGCAAGATCCGGCGGAATAATTGTACTGGTAGATGTTGATGTAGTGGTACCCAGAACCGAGTTTACTTCAACAAAAAGATCCAATGTAATTTTTTCACCGATTGTAATATGCGGTGTCAGTTTCAATTTTAATCCTACAGGTTTATATTCAAAAGTATAATATATATTACTATTTGTATCCATACGGCTGTTGGTGGGTACTGCTATTTCCTCTCCGACATTAAACTCAGCTTCATGATTGTCTATCGTCAGTATATGCGGGGTAGAGAGAATATTAATATTCTTGTCCTGTCCCGTAGCATTTAAAAGAACGAATCCTAATATTGATGTATCACTTAAATAGCCGAGAGTCATAGTCTGAGCTTTTAATGGAACTGCAATAGTCTTATTTGTTATTCCGCTGGGAAGGGTATAATTCGGAATACTTCCCATTATAGAAGAACCTCCCCCGATATGAGTTCCAGTCTGTCCTCCAAGAGTCCAGTCGATTCCAAAACCCCAGTTAGATTCAACATTGACTTCTACTATCATAGCTTCGATTAAAATCTGGGGACGTACAACATCGAGTTGTTTTACAATTCGTAAAATTTCTTTAAACTCTGCAGCCGATGCATTGATAATTAAAGAGTTTGTTTCTTTATTTGCAATTATAGATAATTTAGGCGGAGGATTCTGAGATTGCCCCCCCTGGCCGGTAGCAGCAGCTTTGCCTTTGGCATCGGAGCCCTGAGTATTCACAGGCTGAGTATTTATTAATGCATACTGAGAAAATGGTATTCTTGAAAGTACTTCTGAAAGACTTACAGCATCTGCATTTTCAAGATTTACAACATGTATAGAAGCATCGTCTTTTATAATTCCAGGATCTGTTTCAGAACCTTCTAACGGATTTTTGTCTAAAGTCTGAGCTATTTTTACCAGACCGCGTATATCAATTGAATTCCCGCTGAAAATAATAGTGTTAAGTGTTTTATAAACAACAACATCTGTATCCGGTGATTTTAATGTCTTTAATACATTGGCAACATCGTTAGCATCGGCATGAACAAGTTCCATAAGGAATGTTACAGCATCATCTCTGTTAAGTTTTACTTTATCACCATCAAGTATAACTTCTACGTTTTTCTGAACAGCTTCTTTAACCGGAACTATTTTAATCAGATTATCAGATTCAATTACAGCAAATCCCTTTATTTCAAGAATGGATTTCATTAGATTGTATGCTTCATTGATTGGAACTTTCTGAGCAGAGTTAATTGTTATTTTTCCTTTTACTTTATCACTGAGAATAATATTTTTTCCCAGAACCTGGCTCATGACGTTAAGAAATTCTGAAACTTCAACATCGTTGAAGTTTAATGAAAAACTGGTTTCTTTTTCTTTCTCTTTTACTTTTTTTGCTGCCCATAACAAATTATTATATGGAATTTGGGGAGCAGTAAGAGTCAGCATTAAAAATGTAATTAAAAGAACCGGTACTATAATATTTTTTTTATTCATAAGAAATTTTTCCTGTCAATCTGTGATATTCATTTCAAAAGTCATTATCTGGCCATTTCGCTCTACATCTATGACCATTTTGGATTCACTCTGCATACCCTGCCACATATTAAAAAGTTTTTCAGTACTATCAACTTTTTTACCATTGATCCGCTTAATAATATCTCCGCTGCGAATGCCGTAGCCGTATAATATATTATACGGCCTTATGCGTATAAGCTTAAAACCTTCTATCTGACCATTAACTCTATGTGGACCGGCCTGAATTCCCTGCATGGCATTGTCAATATTATTCATGACTTTCTGCTGCATTTCAGCCCTGCTTATATTTTTCTTAACAACACCGCCGCTTGAAGTCTCAACACTTTCGGATTTTGGCGAGGAAGCAAATTCCTTTTTTTCAAAAAGATTTAATGTAAACGTTTCACTATTTTTTTTCAGAAGAACTTTTGATGTTAAAATTTCAGAAAGGATAAAACCATATACATTATGTCGAAGCTTAAATACATCTGGCTGGTTTTCCCCTTTTTTAAGAATCAATGCACGTGCAATACCTGGAGGTCCGGTAACCGTACCTATCAATTTGAAATCATTTATAGCTGAAGACGAATCTTCAGATGAATCTGCCGTTGAGGTTACTGCCGTCTTGAAAAAACCTGAATCAATGAGCTGATTTATATCAATACTGACATTTTCATCTGAAATATTTCTTGCAGCCCGCATCCGGCTTTTCTCGGATGGATATACTACAAGTGCATGTTTGATAATCCCATTAATTGTGGCTGCCGAAATGTATGAAAAAAGTATCATCGCTGATAATGATATAATATGATATTTAATATTCTGCATTCTTATATTCTTTAAAATACTCTGATTTAATTATTTTTATTACTATAATTTCTGATTCTTTAAAAACATAAGTCAAGTAAATATTAACCCTTTCTATTTAAAAATTTTATTGATGCCATCACCAGAATAAAAATTAAAAAAACAGTAAAGATTATAATTTTATAACTGGAAAGATACTCCTGTATTAAACTAATATTTTCTCCAAATTTAAATCCGATGATAAAAAGAACAGTTGACGTAACTGATAACGCAAGCAGATCTATAATCATAAATTTGAATACATTGACCTTTACAAGACCTGCGGTGATAAACATTATGTTTCTAACACCAAAGGGAATAAATCTTCCCAAAAAAAGAGTTTTCCCTCCATACTTTTTAAAATAAATGTGAAGACTCACAATTCTGTTTTTAGTTGATTCACTTTTAAGAAAACCGAACTTTTGAATAAAAGGCAAACCGTGTCTGCCGATCGAATAAGCAACCAGATCACTTAAATAAGCTCCCAGAAAACAGCCTGTAAATATAAGATAAGTATTTTCAGGAATAACCGCAGCTGCAATTGAAGCAGATATAATAAAAACCAGATCTTCCGAAACGGGAACATTAAAACCTGCAAGCATTAAAAGTCCGAATGAAATGAAATGGAGATTGTCAGCAACTGAATGTGTTAGTATACTGGTAATATCCATACTGTCTACACTATAAATGTCTCAGATTTAACAGCCATGGTTCCTTTTTTAACCCAGACTCTAACCTGATAAACACTTGTATTATCATTTGAAGTTAAAGTCCCGATTTCCTCAACTGCACTGATTGTATCAAGGTGAAATTCAAAAAAATGTTTATCCTCTTCAAATGGATTTGAAATCAGGATTAAAATGTTTTCATTTGTAGGATGTCTCTTCGGAGACCCCTCAAACGAATGATACTCATCATTATAATTAATATTTCTAGTTCGATCAACATCGTAGTTTTTTGTTAGTTCAAGTAATCTTTGAACATATTTTTTTTCATCCATTGTTTGTCTCCTGTATAAAATATTTTGCGTCATACTCAAAATAGAATAACTGATTTTAATGCTTGACGCATAAAAAGACAATCTATATTTAAGAAAGAAACCTTATTAGTTAAATTAAATTTATGAGTAAATAAAATTTTATATGAACCAGAATAAAAAAATAATTATTTCACTTGGTATAATTTTCTCTGTTATTCTTTTCGGCATAAGTATGCTTAAGATTTCTATTAATATATTATATCCGGTGAATGAACTTTCCAACTCTTTAAAAGATAGTTTCAAAGATATATTTGGAAAAGCGATTAAATTTGATACATTACACTTTAAATACAACGGGGATATAGTTCTTCAGAATTTTTATCTTTCAAACAAAGATGATTTCAATGACAACATCAATCTTATTAAGTGTGATGAAATAACAATTGATACATATTTATTTGATCTGGTAAGAAAAAAAGTTACTTTTGCCGGCGTTTACATGGTGGGCCCTGAAATCACATTCAGTAAAAATTATGGTAAAGCTTACTCTGAAATATTTATTGAGGACCTTGCTGGCGGAATAAACCACGAGAAAATTAAGCAATTTATAAAAAACGGTTTCCGCTTTGAATTAACCGATTCCACTCTTTCATTTAAAGAGACATTTAAGAATTCAAAATCAGAAACAAATTTTTATGATATGGATCTTAAGATCAAATATAAAAATGATTATATAAGCTATAGATCATACGGTAATATTGAAGATAAATTGCGTGAAAGCTGGTTTAAAAGCAGCTATAAAGCAATCGGTAAAGTCTTTCTTGATAGACCATATTCTGAATCAGAAATCGAACTTGAGAATTTTGATCTTGCACATCTTAACAATTTTTTAAATGATAATTTCACTTCAAAATCATTTCTTACAGGGACTTTCACCGGTAATTTAAACATTATTACAGATAATGGTTTTTTAAAATGCAAAGGTAATACCGGGATATCATCTATGAGTTATTTTTACTACGAGGAAAACATTCCATACCCTCTCTTTAAAAATGAAAATATAGACAGCAACTTCAGTTTTACTCTCTCGGAAAATATGGACCGATTAACTATAGAAAAACTCGAAATTGATAATGGTGTAGTGGAACTAACATCATCTCTTGATTACGCAATGGATGATTTCTTTTCGATTGAAATAAAATCAAATAAAATAGACTTAAATGAACTATCAGAATCATTTTATATTTTTAAAAACTCCAGATATGACGGGGCTTTATCATTTAATGGAATCTGCAACTACAATCTGAAAGAAAATAAACCTGAAGCTTTAAATTTTAATCTTTCTTTGAACAAATTTAATATTATTCCTGACGGGAAAAACATCAGCGATTTTCAAAATATAAATAACGGAGATCTTACCTTATCCGCCAGTAAAGATAAAATTTCAATTACTTCCAGTTTTAAATCAGAGAAATCAGATTTTAATATTTTGTACGAAGGTGTGATCAAAAACTGGAATCCGGTTAAATCATCTAACAAAATTGAAATAATTTCAAAGTCAATTGAGTTAGATCTGCTGAAGGAAGTATTGAAAGGGACTATAAAGAAAATTTACAGTCTGGCTTACGTTGACATGTTTCAGAATTTTGATGAACAGCGTAATTTCCTTAAAGAACCTGAAGGTATTTTCGTTAATAACAACGATATTTCTCTCAAGCTGAATGCGGGAAAACTTGTGATCGCAGGTAAATCATTCCTGGATAATCTAAGTGTTGATATTTCGTTATTAAAGGGAGTCCTGAAAACAAATAATTTTTCTCTTAACGGGTATAATGGTGTTTACACGTTCAATCTCTATTCAGCACTAAATCAGGAGTATCCTTTTTTTAAGTTTGACTCAAAAGCTGAAAATATCGACTTGAACCGTATATCTTACGAATCGGGGTTTACATATTCTTTTGGAGGTATTCTCTCTCTTGATGCAGCTTTTGAAACCAGCGCTTTTAGAATTGGTCAATTAGTTGAAAACGGCAGAGGTGGATTGAATATATCAATAAAAGACGGGTATTTTAATAATACACCCTTACAGAATAAAATGCATAAACTCCTCAGTCAGAATAATTATAAAGATGTATTTGATAAAAGGCTGGATTTTTCAACTTATTCAATAGGATTTATGCAGTCAGGTAACAGTTTCTATATAAAAAATTTTAGTCTAAACTCTGCTGATTTAAGTTTTAATTCATACGGAACATTTACAGAAGAGGATGGATTAAAAGTTCCACTTAATCTGAATGTAAACAGTGAAACGAGTAACGACAGGATACCTCTGGAAATTACAGGTAATTTAGAGGCACCCTGCGTAAAAGTTAAATCAAAGAATGAAACTGAACCGGTCTGTTTTTAGTCCTTTATTGCGATCAGTTCATATATTTTAACAGGGAGAGCTTTACCCTTAACCCGGATAAGATCGAGCTCTCTCACTACAACATCTTCTTTTACATACTGGTATGTAAATTCACTTATAATTATGCCGGTCTTATAAAACTTATTTGTACCTTCAAGTCTTGAACCAAGGTTTACATTGTCACCCATGAGAGTGTAATCCATCCTTGCCGCAGAACCCATATTCCCGACAATCATATCACCGGTATTAATTCCAATTCCAATTTCTAATATTGGCTTGTTTTCAGCTTCCCATTTTTTATTCATTACCTTCAGAGCATCCATCATTTCAAGGGAAGCTTTACAGGCTTTGAGAGCGTGATCATCCATTTCAATTGGTGCACCCCAGAACGCCATTACGGCATCACCGATATACTTATCCAGTGTACCAAAATACTTCAAGATTATATCTGTCATAGACTGGAGGTAAATATTCAGATGCTCAACCAGTTCTTCCGGAGTAAGCCGTTCTGATATTGAAGTAAATCCTCTTATATCAGAGAAGAGAACAGTTAGAATTTTTTTATCCCCGCCGAGTTTGATTTTACTCGGATCTTTCAGAAGTTCATCAACAACAGATTTTGAAACGAACTTTGAGAATGTTTGCCTTATATACTTCTTCTCCTGCTGCTCGTTTACAACACGGTAAGTGACCAGCATCGAATAAGTTAGTGCCGTCTGGATCAGCGGAGTTGCAAGGGCTGTAATAATGCTGAAATAGTCAAAGAGTATATATGAACAGACAGAGTAAAGAATTATAAAGAGAACCGTAACAACCAGTGATGAGCCGATTGACATTCTCGGGACAAACATGCCTATAAGAAGAGCAATAATAAGCATGATTGCAATATTCTGGAGATCGGAAAGTTTAAAAAGAAAATCCTGATTCAGAATTGTATTCAATGCATTCGCATGGTGCTCAATTCCGTATGTAGCTCCGTATGGAGATTTATGTTCATCGGTTGCAATTCCCGCTGAGGCATAAGCAGCTATGAGAAGTATTTTGTCTTTTAGGGAATTATTGCCCTCCATAGTTCCTTCTGTTGCAAAAAGATAATATGGATAGTGCTGGAAACTTCCAGAACCGCCAATATAGTTTACATCCATAAAACCCTTTTCATCTACCGGAATTAAAATCTCTTTTTTATCATTCGGCTTTGCCATTTTTTCTTTAGGAAGATTTTTAAGTTTTATATACTCTCCCATTTTGATCTCTATATTTTCTGGACCTATTCCGTAATAATGCATAATAACTGAAAGATCAATATTAGGATAATATAATCCTTTATATTTTATAACTAGCGGCATAGTTCTATTGATACTATCCCTACCGGGGAATACATTTGCGAATCCTATACCTTTTGAAGATTTAATCAATTCAGGTGTTGGAGGTGTTACATCCTCAACTATATCTTCAGTGCGATCATTGACATTTGCAGAAAATTTAACTTTGTCAAGTAACGCAAGTCTTTCTTTCTGATCTGTAAATTTAACATTACTTTCTTCTGCATCAAACTTGTAGTCAATAAAAGCAACATTTGATTCTTTGAGTGCTTTCGCAAAGTCCGCTTCACCCGGTTTATGATCAAGAAACATAATGTCAAATAATATTGCGAGAGGTTTCCCAGTGCTGATAAAACGGGTTAATTTTGCATGAATATCCCATGGGAAAGGCCATAGAATATTTTCATTTGAAAAATAGTTTATAGTTTCTTCATTTATACCAATGATAACAATGTCTTTCCTCGCTCTGGGGTTTATTTTGTTCATTTTAACTCCCTCTTCAAGCTTTACAGTCTTCTGGGAGGGATCTCTTACAAAGAACCGGAAGTCTATTGAACCCCATTCAAGTCCGGCAAGGAGAGTAGTTTGTGTAAAAAGAACAACCATAACAAAAAAAACAGTTATAGTGATAAATAGACCAATAAATTTTTCAGGAAGCTTTAAAATAAGAAAAATAAAAAGGAGACCAATGGGACCTGTTAATAAGCATATGATAAAAAAGAGGCTTATACTTTTATCATATTTCATTGCAAGATATTTTCCTGCAAATCCGAAACCGATTAACACAGACAATAAAACTATTACTTTAATTAATAATAAAAATATTTCATTCATGATATTATCCAGTAGTTGATATTTTAAAAAAAAAGATAATCATTCCTTAACTTTTTCAAGGTTAAAACTCTATATACCCCGACACAGGAAGTAGCGGGAATATATAATGTATCCTTTAAATATTAAGGGATTATTACTAAAAATTTTAGTATTATAAACTGTATTAGTCAAGATTTTTTTATAATATGAACTAATACATTGGAACAGTGATTATTTCTAAATATAATTTATGGTGTAAAAAATAAAAATTATATATCCCCGCCACCTTCGGCAACGGGGATTATAGAGCTTTTTTACCTCAAAAAAGTTAAGTAATAATTACTGTCATTAAAATGATAATAATCAAAATTCAGTCAGAAGTTTGATTATAAATATGATTGACAAAAGACCTGTTTTTTCAGGAAATTCATAGAGCTTAAGTATTATTAATACAGAACCACAACCGATACAAATATAATTCATAACACGAGGCGAAAGTGAACATAAAAGATAAAATTTATAATATAATCGCGGATTCCCTTCAGAAAGCAATCGCCGACGGAAAACTTCCCGAAGCTGATTATCCGGTTATAAAAGTAGAGTATCCAAGAGAATCAAAATTCGGTGATTATTCCACACCGATAGCACTTGAATCAGCAAAGTTGATAAAAAGATCTCCGATGGAAATTGGTGAAATATTAAAAAGTTATATATCCGGACATACTGATTTGATAGGAGAGGTTGACCTTGCAAAACCGGGATTTATAAACATTTTCACGTCGCTTGAGTACCTGAAAAATAACATGCTTGAAGTTGTAAGTATCAGAGAAAAATACGGAAGACAGAAGAAAGATAATCCGGTAAAATACAACATAGAGTTTGTTTCTGCAAATCCCACAGGTCCGATGAATGTTGTTTCAGCGAGAGCTGCTGCGCTTGGAGATACTATTGCTAATCTGATAGAAGCAAGTGGTGATACTGCAGACAGGGAGTTTTATGTAAATGATTACGGTAATCAGGTAAACCTCCTGGGGGAATCTGTAAACGCCCGGATAAAAGAATTGAAAGGTGAAGAATCAAATTTTCCTGAAAACGGTTATCATGGTGAATATATAAAAGACATAGCTCAATGGATAATCGACAATCATTCGGATGAATTGAATAAATACACAGACGAAGAGGCCAAATCTGTTTTCGCCGGTGAGAAAGCAGTGGAGTTCAATGTATCCGGTCAGAAAAAGGATCTTGAAGATTTTGGTGTATTTTTCAAAACATGGTTCAGGGAGAGCACTCTTCATCAAAAGGGTGAAGTTGTAAAAGCTCTTGAAACCCTCGAAAAAAATAATCATATATATATTGAAGACGGGAAAAAAGTTTTCAGATCAACAGTATTCGGCGATGACAAAGACCGGGTTGTAGTTCGTGATGATGGAAGACCGACTTACCTTATGGCCGATATTGCTTATCATTTTGATAAACTCGAAAGAGGTTATGATCAGCTCATAGATATATGGGGCCCGGATCATCATGGTTATATTTCCAGATTGTCTGGAGCAGTTCAGGCTCTGTGCAGCAAAAAAAATATTTTTCGTGTACTTATATCTCAGCAGGTTAATCTTATTATGGAGGGGGAAACTGTCAAGATGTCAAAACGATTGGGTAACTTCTCTACAATGAGAGAACTTATCGAAGAAGTCGGAGTGGATGTTTCCAGATTCTTTTTTATAATGAGATCAATGGACAGTCATCTCGATTTCGATCTGGCTCTTGCTAAAAAGAACAGTTCAGAAAATCCTGTTTTCTATCTCCAGTATGCTCACGCACGGATTTGTTCAATATTCAAAGAAGCAGAGAAGAGAGGAATAAAACTAAAACCGGAAATGTCCAATCTTGAAAATCTGAATAATAATGAAGCGAATGTTATACTAAAGCTTCTTGCAAAATTCCCGGAAGAAATTTCTGATGCGGCTGCGACATTTGAACCTCACAAAATTTCTACATTTCTGCTCAGGCTGGCTCAATCCTATCACAGATTCTACGCGGAACAGAGAGTTCTTTCTGACGATGAAGCTAAAACTCAGACCAATCTTGCGCTTTGTGATGCTGTAAGAATTACAATTAAAAATGGACTGGGAATTCTCGGAGTTACTGCACCGGAGAGTATGTAATCACATGCCGGATGTAATAATTATATCTACTGGTGATGAACTGCTGCAGGGGACTACAATTAATACTAATAGTTCTTTTATAAGCAGTCTGTTCTTCGGCAGTAATTTCAGAGTAATTAAACAGATAACAATCGGTGATGAAATTGATCCGATAGTATCCTGTTTGAAAGATTCCGTAAAAGAATCAGATATAATAATTACTACAGGCGGACTAGGTCCTACTGATGACGACAATACTGTTGAAGCGGTATGCCGACTGTTTAAAAAAAGTATTATAACAGATGAGGAATCAAACTTAAAGACAATTAAGTTTTTTCAGTCAATGAATCTATCTCCAAGCATTCTTGACAGCAGGATGGCAGCAGTTCCTGAAGGATCATTTGTAATTCAAAATAAATATGGACTCGCTCCGGGATTTATTGTAACGGATAATAGAAAAGTTGTAATCTCACTTCCCGGGGTACCAGTTGAAGCCGAAAATATGATGCTTCGCGATGTAATGCCTTATCTTACAAAAGAATATTCTTTTAGCGACAATTTAAAGCTTACTTACAGAATGTCAGGGATAAGAGAATCAGATATAAATACTATTGTAAATGATATAAATCTGCCGGATACTTTAAGGATAGGTATTACTTCTAAATCAGGCATCTGCGATCTTGTAATTACCGGTATTGATGAAAATTTAATTTCAAAAAATAATATTGATCTTTTGATTAAAGATAAATTCAGTAAATTTTTACTAAGGCATGATACAGCATCCCCGGAGCAGGAACTGGTTTATTTATTGAAAGAAAAAAATCTGACTATATCGACTGCAGAATCGTGTACCGGTGGACTCATCGCGAAAAGATTAACTGATATTGCGGGCTCTTCTGCTGTTTATAAAGGTTCGATAATTGCCTACAGTAACGAAATTAAGGAAAAATTTCTTGATGTTTCAGCTGAGACTCTTAGTAAATACGGTGCGGTAAGCGAAAATACTGCAGCTGAAATGGCTTTAGGATTACGCAATAAATTTAACACAGATATATCAATTTCAACAACTGGAATTGCGGGTCCGGATGGCGGAAGTGATACAAAACCAGTAGGGACAGTATGTTTCAGTTTTATTATTAATGATTACTATTACACAACTACTAGAGTCATCAAGGGAAACAGGGATAGAATCCGAATTTTTTCCTGTCTTTATGTGATTAATTTTTTAAGAGAATATTTAAAAAATTTAGACTGAAATCAGTAATTATTTCTATATATAATTTTTAGTATAAAGACAAAAATTATATATCCATGCCGCATTCGACGGCGGAGATAATAGAACTTTTTTTTCTATAGAAACGTTAAGAAATAAATACTGGACTGAAATTTAAACTAAATTGCTATTATATAATAACGGTATTTTCAATGAACCATAAAACAACTATTACACATTTCATTATTTTCTTTTTTATAATTTCCGGAATCGGATTCACTGCAAATGATTCCAGAAATATATTCAATCAGGGAATGGAAGCTTTCAAGGCTGGTAATTATGCTTCGGCAGAATTGCTGTTTAGAAAAACTGAAGAAAATAATGATGAGTTCCGGGACAGAGCGTGGTTTTTTCTTGCACGTACGATTTTCCAGCAGGGCAAATATAAGTCAGCTATTTTTGAATTCAACTCTTTCCTTACAAAGTGCAGAACTGAAACACTTCGTATAGAATCACGTTTCTGGATTGGCGAATCGTATCTGAATTTAAATGAAAATTTAAAAGCCATCGAAGAGTATAACCGTTTTCTTGAAAAAGCTGATGATATAAATCTTATAATCACGTCGCACGATAGAATAGCATCTATCTATTTTAAACAGCAGCGATACGAAGAATCCATAATTGAATGGGAAAATGGCATAAAAAAAAGTTCTGACAAAGAACTTAATGCTGAATTAATTCTTAAAATCGGTCGTGCACTTTATAAAAATGAAAAATTTGAAAATGCTCTGGAAAGACTTAATCCTCTTTTAAGTGCAAGAATTGATTCGAAGAAAAAAGCTGAAATCAGATTGATAATCGGCCGGATATACCAGCTTCAGGGTGATCATAAAAAAGCACTTTTAACTTTGAACGCAATTCCATCTGAATTTGCTGAAATTTTTCCATTCCATGATATGTACTATCTGCGTGCAATATCGTATCTTGCAACAGATAGAATTAATCCTGCAAAATCAGATTTTGAACTATTTTATATAATCGGAAAAAAATCTGAATTCTATTATGACGGCATGTATGAATATGGTAAAATACTGCTGAATTCATCTAAACCGGAAAGCGGTATTGAAATACTTGAGAAAGTCTGGGAGAGTCAGGAGAAGCTTGATCTTTCAGTTAAAAGTTCATTATTACTGGCAGAATTCTATATAGAAAAGGATCCGGTAAAGTCGATCAGATATCTCGAGAAATTCAGTACTTATGACGATGATGAATTAAAAAAGAGTTTAATTATTACACTCAGCAAAGCATATATTAAAAATTTAAATTATGATAAAGCTGAGAACATGCTGAAGTTTTATCTGGAAAAGTATCCCTATGATCAGAACATAGATGAAGTAAAATTTCTCCAGGCCAGGATATTACTTGAGATTGGCGATTCAGACAGTGCTACTCTTATTTTTAATGATTTAAAGAAAAACAATCCCTTTTCAAAATTTCTGAATGATTCAGATTATTATCTGGCACTTATAAATTACAAAAAGGGGAGATCCGGTGAAGCAATTATATTATTAAAAAAATATGTGTCTCTTAAAAATACAAACTACAGTTTTGAAGCTCATAGATTATTAACTGAATTATACCTTGAGTCTGATGATATAAAAAATACGGAGCTGGCATTAAACAGGTTACTTGTTTCATTTCCAAATTATTCCGGTGTAGACAAACTTGTTTACAGGTTTGCACTTCTCCTTAGTGAACGAAAATTTTCATCAGCTTCAAAATATTTTAATATTCTTCAAAACAGATATCCCGAATCAGATTACGCAATGCTGATCAATATTATTAGTGGAAATAATTTTTTTGAAAATAAAAATTATTCAAAAGCTATAGTTCACTACGAAAAATTTCTCAACAGCAACATTGAAGAATCCAGAGGTTCAGCTTATTATAATCTGCTTAAATCATATTTTTATTTAAAGGAGTATGATAAAGTTATAGGGATTATTAAAAATATAAAAATTCCGCCTCTGGATGAAAACCAATGGAGAGAAATCCCATTTATTCATGCACGATCGCTTTATCTCACTTCTAAATTTGATGAGGCATATAATATATTAAAATGGGAAGATATTAAAGCATTTGCCGATGAAGATGCCAAAATGCTGATAGACTGTACCATTAAGATAGGAGACCTTGAAGCCGCTGCAGTATTCATTGATAAACTTAAAGAACGGGAATTACTCTACAGTAATCAGCTTTTTATTCTAGGGAATTATTATCAGACTAAAAAAAATTACAACAGGGCAGAGGAGATATACAGTACTATTTTGTTTTCAAATGCATCTGAAAGCATGAAAGAGAGTGTTAAGCTGGAACTTGCTATTATGAAAATTGATAACAACGACTACAGTCTTTCACTCAATTATCTTAATCAGGTTGAATTGGGTGAAAATACACCAGAAAGAGATTCATTAATTATAATAAATCATTTTTACATGGGTAAAGAAAAAATTGCTGCGGAAATAACCGATTCCAGACTAAAATTTATATTAAAAAACAGATTTACCGTAAAGGTACTGCTTCTGAATCTGGAATACTATTTCAAAATCAAAGAGATAAATTCTTTTAACAAATACTCGGCTTTGCTCAGGTCTTTTAAGGACACTGAAAACTATGTAAATCTTTTGTCCGGGAAATTATTGTTTGAAACAGGTGATTTTAAAAAATCATATAATTATTTTTACAAGTTATCATTGAAAGAAAATGATTATACATCTGAAACAAGTTATTATCTTGGAAAATTAAGTTTGTTTTATAATAAAAATAAAAATAGCGCATTAAAATATTTTTTAAAAGTTATCGAGTTAAATTCAAATAATGATTTAATTTCCAGAAGCAAAATTGAACTGGCTTTAATTTATTTGGAAATGAAAAATACAGAATTTGCTTTTAATTATTTAAATGAAATCGTAAATGATAATCAATATGGTAAATATCGTATTGAGGCTGAAAACCTTATAGAATATTATAATTTACAGAAAAACTTGAACAAAGGAGAAAACCTATGAGCAATCCCGAAAAAGGAATGAATGTACCTGATGATTTAAAATATAAAGAGAATCATCAATGGATAAAAATGATAGATGATATAACCGGTATATGCGGCATTACTGACTTCGCTCAAGACAGTCTGGGTGATATAACTTTTGTTGAGTTTATTAATAACATAATAGGCAGCGAAATGCTTGAAGATGAAAAAATAGCGATTATAGAATCTCCAAAAGATTCAGTAGATGTTTTTTCTATGGTTACAGGTAAAATATTAGAAATCAATAGAGCTCTTGAGGATTCACCGGAACTTCTTAACAGCGATCCTTATGGAGATGGGTGGATTTTTAAAATCGAAGTAGAGGATGTAATGGTTCTTGATGATCTATTGGAGCCTGATGAATACCTCGAAACAATACTACCGGATGATTTTCTATAATACAGTAATTTATAATATATCTGAAAGATATTTCCAGATCTTTCAGATATATTATAAATTACAACTTCCGATAAGATATATATATGTCTCTTTGAAAGTTATACCTTGATAATAACAAAGTACAAAGCGTAGAGGATTATGTCAAATCCTTTTTGATACTAAAAGCCAAAAATTGAAAGTATAGAATCAATTAAACCGCCACCAGTAGAACCAGACTGTACAGAAGGAGTTCCCCCGAAATCTGATTCATTAGAAGAATCTAGTTTAGTGGAAAGGCCACCGGATTTAACTAAAATCTTTTCAGCTGCTTTCTCTTTACTTGAATCATTTTTATTTATTAGATCGACCACCATATCGGTCATGTCGGCAGCGTAGTCTAGTGAGGACGCCGCAGTCTGAAGGCCTGCACCACCTTTTGAAACTATACTATCTCCTGGAGGTGGGATGAAAGGCGCAACTTTAACCATCGTTGAGCCGGCCTTATTGGTCACAGAAGCAATTTTATTTGCAACCTTGGTGACCTTTTTTACTTTCTTACTTGCCTTTTTTACAATCTTCTTTAGTCCCATGATTAACCATTAAGTTTAGCAGAATATTGCAGAACAAGAGCGTTAAAAGAAGCTGAAGGCTCAACTTTGATTTTTCTTCCGCCTTCCATGTCTTTATCCTGAAACACGATACCGTATGCATTCTGAGTTTCAAGTTTCTGAGTACATTGAGCAAGTGCAAAAGCCATTTTGTGAGGAATATTTATCTGACTTCCGTCGGACATAGTTATTACAGAAATTACAGAACTATTATATGCCGTAGAAACATCATAAAGAGCGAGACAATTCGGAATCGTAACGCCGTCAACAGGCATTGCTCTATATTGATATTCAAGAACCGGAAGCCTGTCATCAAGTCTTACACCGTAGAGTGAATAAACGAAATCATTTGCGGCAAGTGCGGAAGTTGTTTTCATTTCGATCATCAGGTCTTTATCTGAAAGATCGAGTGTACCAACCGGAATAAGGAAATAAATATCGGTAATTGAATTAAAACCAACACCGCCGAGCATGTCGGCATATTCTCCGAATACAGAAGCAGGGACACCGGTAACAATATTTTTATTATTATTATACTCATCCTGAACAAAGATGTCGAAAATAAGCTTAGGAGCTTCCGTGGCTTTTATACCTACACCATGAGCCATAAAAAGAATGTGAGAAATTTTAACCTTAGAGAGTCTTAAGGACTCACTGATAGAAGCGTTGTTTTTTGTATCTTCTTTAATTTTATAAAACATGTTTATCTCCTACAACATTTTTGAAATGGGTGAAAGTATCTTGTCAAGTAATCCACCTTTAGAAGCCCTTCGTCTTCTGCGTTTTGCTCTTGGTCGTACTATTTTATATACGACTCTAGTTCTGGTTCTCGAACGGTTTCTTCTTCTTCGCATATCAAGCCTTCTTGAAAGCGGATTTGATAAACTCAATAGCCTGCTTACCGCCGCCGGTAGATTTAGCAATTGCCATAAAAAGAATAGCCGCAATTACAGCAAAAAGAGCGGTTTTTGTTTTTGGTCTCATAATTTACACCTTATAGAATAATATTTTCGTATGGAATGTTTTTAAACACCCATTCGATAGTTATGTTATCTTGTAATATTCTAAAGATTTTTGATTCTCCGATAACACGTCCGAGGAGCATATCCTGTTCATGTTTAAAAGTGTGTCTTTTTATTGTTTTATGCCATTGTAAATCCTGATCAAATACGACAGTATATCTTTCTTTTCCCTGAACAAATATACATTGATCAGGCACGAGAGGATTTTTTGACTCCAAATACCGGAAATTTGTCGTATTAAAAACTATGTTCTTAGACTGCAACAATTGAATTAACCTGAATTATTTCGGATTGCGGTCTTTTATCTTTGGGGTCATAAGGATAAATTAAATCTCCTTCCGAATATTCAAAATCATCAAGCACCTGATGAACATTGACATCCTTGAAATCAATTGTAAGATTTTTAAGAGCCTGCTTGACCCCATGATTACCTTCTACGCTTTCGGAACAGTAAACACGAATAATTTTGTTTTCTCGAACTACTATAAATTTTTGCATTTCAAGACTCTCGTTTCCAAATTTTAATTAGTCTATTTCGGGGTTCAGTAAAAGAACCAGAAACTCCGGATTGATTTATATTTGCATATGGGACACCAGAACGATCAGTATTATAAGTAACTAGACCGCCAGATAATGAACCACCATTTGACGAATACAAGTTAACATCATGGTTATGCATTACGATTTGATCTAAACTTAACCCATTTGTCCTGAATTGTCCATCAGAACCACCTGTTCTAAAATATATATATTGGGTAGACCATTTATCAGCCCAAGTTCCACCAAATAAAGCAGCCGGTTTTTTACTATCGGGAAAAGCAGTAGCTAAATTCGAGCTGTCAGCATCAGGGAATTGAATATAAAAACTGCCAACTGGATATTGACTCAACTTTGTAACGTAATTTGAAAGGTCTACTTTAAAAAAAAACCTTTAACCCTGTTTATTGGTGATATTGTTAAATTGGCGTAATCCGCTTCCTGACATGATAAAGACTCGACCTGTTCAAATTCGAGGCATACCCCGTCAGGGAAAATAACATCCTCAAACTCACTGTCACGATAATAAATAGTTCCAGAAATGGAGGCACCGGAACCGTTAAGAATGAATAAATTATTTTTTGATATTGGATAATTTTTAAGAGCCATTTATTTACCTTTTCTAAATAATGATAAAATGAAAACTCCGATTGCTATAGAGAAGATTAGTTTCGCTGTTCCGGCTGCTTGTTTTATTGCGTCGGCTGCAGGGTCAAGAGCAGTTTGTGATTTACCTGTTCGTATGGTTTCAGCCATTAAATACAAAGGCTGCAGATAATCAGGCATTGATTTTGATGTTATTAAATACTGTTGATAAATTAGTTTATAATCTATAGGTTTAAAATCATAATGATCTTTGTTATCGGAAGATTTATAAGTAATTTCCATTGTATTTTTATTTTTTCGTTCTGGTAAAACATCAATATGAATATGTTTATTCCAGGAGGATATGGCAACATGACACAGATTATTGTTTTTAGATTGAAGCCATAGACCGAAAAGGCAGATATAAGAAATTTGCACAGAGGGTGAGAGTGTTGAAAGTCTAGAAATATCTATAGCTAAATTTTTCCCATGTGCACCATCAGAATTATCTCTTTTTCCCCATGAGGTAATTTGTAAATCAGGTTGAGGAAATCTATTATTCGTGCTGCCTTGTGAAGATATGAAGGCACAGAAATAAGCATACTCTGAGTCAACCCATTTGGCCAAAGCAGAGCAGCCAGTTTTTTCCGCAGGTTCTATATTAAATAAATGCGGTACGCCCATTTTATTTCTCACCAATGATTATTTGAACGTCACCTGAAAGAGAACAAACAGAGACTTCATTTGCATTACCGTCCAACAGAGACAGAAGCTTAGAAAAGTCAGAAAAAACAACGTCCTGATTGTTGAGTTTAACTTTGATGTAATATTTACGATTTTTTGTAAAAAAGTCCTTAATTTTTCCAAACATTTTATACCTCTTCACTATCAAGGAGTTGTTCTTCCATGTCTGAAAGTTCCTTGGATTCAGGAGAAGATTTTTTCACTTCGTCAGACACTTCTTTGATAAAATCAATTAAAAATTCACCGTTACGGAAACAGACTTTTGCAAATGATATTAAAAAATTAAACATTATATACCTCTTTTGTGTTTTTGCCCTGTAGCGATGGGATATGCCCGAAATTTGAAACCTTTACGCTTTTTAAGCTTGAATCAGGGCTTTATATAAACAAGTAACACACTTGGAAGGAAACGTGCCACAAGGTAGCACGAATGTCAAGAAAAATATTATGTCACATTAAAAAAACCGGAATTTTCCGAACGAATAGAGAATTCAAGGTCAATTTGTTTATAAAATTCGTCTTCATAGATCATTTTTTGAAATTTGCCGGAGGTTAGAAGCTTATCGAGAATAGAAAGAGGTGCAGGGTGATAAAAACCGTTTTTTCGATACAGGTTACAGTTTATTTTAATGTCAGCTGGACACTTGTGACAGGATCTCTTTTTAGCGGCGCATTTTTTAGCTTTTTCCTTTTTCCACTGGATACATATACAGTGATAGAAATAGTCGAAAATCTCCTGATTAATGTCAATATAGACGGGATCAACTCGAAGCTTGCCGTAAACAGAAGATCTTTTTCCCCAAGTGCGAGTACCCCAAAATTTCTCCGGAATGATATTCTGGTAATCTTTATTTTTAGAAGTATAATCAGCAAAGTAAAAGATGAGTTTTTTTAAATCCTGCGGAATCTGAAGCTCACAGGAAGTAACAGACATTTTGTTATAAGTTTCATCAAGATCGTCAATATAAAAGCGGGCAACAGAAAGATTGTGATTATCATATATAGAGTCAGTCCACATAGCAGAAAAATCACGAGCCTTTTTAATTCTCTCATGGTCAAAGTTGAAACCATGAAGATTTTTAGAGAAAATGAGTAGATGTAAATGGGGGATTTCATTTTCAGTATATTCGACTTTATAGACATGGTCAAACTCCAGTTTTTTAAGTTTTTTAAATATTGATTCATATGCTGCCTTCATTCCGGCCTTAGTGAGATATTCACCGAGATGTGTAGAGATTGTAAAAGTAAGAAAAAATATAGTCCTCATTTCTGAAAGATCAAGAGAATTGACGTAATAAAAATATCTTCTTCGTGTAGTATGTGAGAATTCCCTTATATCGTCTTTATGACGCTCAGGACGCTCCTCGGAGAAAGAAAGGGTAGAACGTCGGATAATACGATTTGCACCGCTCTGATACAGTTCTATGCGCGATAAGGGCTTTCCAGACTTAGAGTAGAAAACGGTTTTCTTTTCAAGTTTTTTAAAAAAAATATATTCTTTTGTGAGTGGTTGAATTTCCATCGGACACCCTTAATAATTGAGCCTTTTTGATGCAAAAAGTAAAGGAGGACAGGAAATGCGGATAATGTCAAGCCAGAGCACCGCATTTCCTTTAAGACTTCAACGTGAACCTGTGACCCTACCGACGAAAAAACCAAACAAAAAACCAATAAAAGCGAACAACAAAAAGCCCATCAGATCCCCAAACGTGAGAAATGTGACAATTTCGGGATTATTGGCAAAATACTGATTATACAACGCTTCTAAATAATTCATAAATACCCCCTTAAAAGTTCCCCCTCATAGAGTACTAAGAGGGGGCTGATGTTTTTATTCAGGTAATAATAATTGTTTGTCAAGAGGAATACAGGGAGGTGCGAATGTTCTCCAATGCTCGTTACCTTTATAGTATTCAACTTTGTTATAATCTTTTGATGGATAATAACGAGTCAGGCCACAAATTAAACAGTAATCATGGTTGCCGTGAGTTGTCCATTTATGTTTACTCACGATGAATACCTCGAATCTTGTAGCCCTCGGAATATAAAAATTTTGCTAAATTGCGAATATAGATAAATTGAACGATATTATATGTAAAAGAAACAATTAATAAAGAAGTTGAAATTATAGCTAATTTTTCAATCATTGCAATGTCTCCCGTCAATTATAATAGATCCGTCTTTAAAAATTATAAGAGCTTGATAAGGTTCGGTAGTTAATTTTGCATAAATCATTAAATTTAAAGTAGGGTCATCCTTTAATTGTATATTGTGATAAACGTTACCTGAAGGATCTATGAAGGTAATCATGGCTTAACCTCGTGATTAACAGGCATAAGATCAAACGTAACTATACAATCATGCTCGAGAATGGTCCGGCATTGAACATCAAAACAGACAGCATTAAGCCTTTTGCGTAGTGCCTGAATGTCAACCTGAGGGAAATTCTTCCTAGGATAAAAGATATTTACATTCTGGCCGGATCTCCGGTGAGCAGATAGAAAAAAGTTTATTATTTTAGTAAGTTCGTTTTTTCTCATCAGTAAACCTCGTTTATCAATTCTTGATGAATTGAATTTATTTTTTTTAAAATAATATTTAAATCACGACGCAAGAGGGAATCGTGCTTTAATCCTTTTAATCGTAATTCACACGAAGAAATTAGAAGATCAGTATCGCGTGGATCTAATTCAATTGTGATTTTCATTTCCTCAACTCCTGCCATGTGGATTTATTTAGCTGATAAAGAAGACCGAACTGGATGGCGACTTTTTGAAACTCGTCTTCTAACTGTTGAAATAATAGAGTTTTCGAACGGTTCTTAAAACATTCGTACTTGTTATGGAATATTTGGTCAACAGGGACATGATGAAGGATAAAATCAGGATCTTTAATAGGTTTTTGACAGTGGTGACATGCGGGAAAATATTTACGAGCAGTGTTTTTAATAATTTCGGTTTGCATTTTGTACCTCTAATTACTTGTTTATTTCAAGGTACAACTTCCGATAAGATATATTATGTCTCATTAGAAAAAAAGAATAGTTTAAAACTTGTTACCGATTATAAGCATCTATAATTTAATTAAGACATAGAGCCGGATCAAAATAAAGAAGAGACACAGTGTAGACAGCTATCCCTTCACCTCTTCCGGTAAATCCTAGTTTTTCTGTAGTTTTACCTTTTATTCCAATAGAATCAGGCTGTAGAATTCCATCCATTGCTTCAGATATATTTTTTTTCATCTGAGGAATGTATGATGCGATTTTAGGGCTGTCACATACAACAACAGAATCTGTGTTAATAACAGTAAAACCGTTGTTGACCAGTCTTTTATAGACTTCTTTGAGAAGTTTTAAACTGCTGATATCTTTGTAAGCTGGATCTGTATCAGGAAATAGCTGTCCAATATCTCCAATGTTGGCGGGACTTAAAAAAGAATCTATAATTGAGTGTAATAGTACATCAGCATCAGAATGTCCCTGGAGTCCCAGGTTATAATCTATTTTTACTCCACCAAGAATCAGTTCTCTGCCATGTACCAAAGCATGAACATCAAATCCATTACCAATTCTGTAATTAATCATAGATTATTAGAGATTAAAGACATCTGAAAGTGAGCTGAGCTTAAGGACATTAAGAACCTTTGAACTTACTTTTTCAATGATAAGTTCCTTTTCTTTTTTCTTCTGTAGTTTTAATAGGCTTATAAGAACACCAACTCCAGATGAATCGATATAATCAACTTCGGATAGATCAATTTCGATATCTTTATCGGTATTCTGACCGATCTCAAAGAGTTTCTGTTTAAAAATCTTAATGGACATCATCTCGATATCACCATGTACTTTTAAAAAAACAGAATTATCACGTTCCTGAACATCAATTTCCATAATTTCATCCAATTTAATCTGAGATCTAATTTAAAGTAACACTAATTAACAATAAGTCAAATAAAATTTACTACAACCTGTTAAAATCATTCAGAAAAATCTATATCAATAATGATCATCCGAGGATAGACTTTACCCAGATATTCATTGTTTTCAAGTTTAAAAATAATATCAACACAGTTTTTTGAATTATAATAACTATTCATTTTTTCGAACATGTTCCAACCGATTGCCTGAATATTACCATTTAACTGGTATTTACCGTGTAAACCTGAGTTTCCAAAAGAATTAAAACCATCGATTTTAATTCTTTCAACAGCGAACACCGGTTCTTCATTCGCTTTACCAAAGGGTTCAAGTATAGATAAATTTTTTATAAACGATGAATTAATATCCTTTATATCAAGAACATAATCCACGTGAATCGATTTTTCGGGTATAAAATTGTCAGATATTGCATTATTTATAATATGCACTATCTCAAGTATTTTACTGCTTTCTGCAGTAAATCCGAATGCCTGTGCATGTCCGCCTACTCTATCAAAAAGATGAGCAGCAGATGCAGTATATTTAAAAAAATCAAAATTCCCGGAGCTCCTCGCTGAACCTTTAACTATTCCGTTTTTGTCTGAACCTGTAGCAATTATAACCGGTTTTTTGATATCATCAGCTATTCTATTTGCGATTAATCCTGCAAGACCATCTAAAATTTCATCGTGCATATAGAAAAAAATATTATCATTTAAAATTGTGTTTGAACCATCATTTTTAATTTTTTCTATAATTTCACTGACAAGTTTTTTCCGGTCATCATTTATCTTCTGAATAGATGCAACAATACCCGGAATTTTACTAACATCCTGTTCCAGAAAAAAATCAACGGTTAATCCGGTTTTCCCCATTCGGCCTGGAGCATTTAAAAGAGGCGCAATATTCCAGCTTATTGATTTTGATGTTGTATGATTTTTACCGGATAGAGAAAGTATTCCATTATGTCCTTTACCACTATTAATCATGGAAAGTCCATATTTTACAAGTTGTCTGTTTTCACCATATAGAGGCATTATATCTGCGATAGTACCAATTGTAACCAGAACCACATATTCCTGAAGAACTGCCATAATCTTAGCAGAACTTCTTAGTTGGAGTTCAATGAATAGATTAGAATAAAGTTGAAATTCATTTTTATATAGATTTGTATTAATCCTGAAATCGGAAGAGATATTCTTCAACATCTCTTCATTATTTATATAACTCTTGCCGGTAATAGATGACGCAATTTTCTGAAAATCTGTTATTACAATACCGGGGTGCATTGATTTTATTATTGATGATAACTGCAGACTTTCATTATTCAGAAATACTATATAGTCTTTATTATTTATCTCTGAAGTAAGTACTGAGACAATCTCTTCTTTATTGATTATTAATTCAAGTGTTGTAACACCATCTTTTATAAATGAAAGAGTATAGGTCACTCCATCTTTAAAAACCAGTATAAAACTTTTATTGAAACCTGATGTATAACTATAGAGAAAGGCCTGAACAAATTTAAATGCAACCCCAACTCCTGCGAGCTCCTTAAACGGATAAAGACAGCCGTTTTGTTTAGGATTGATAATTATCGCTTCAGGAAGTATTTCATCCGGTTCATGATGATCCGTAATAATAAAATCAATTCCATTTTCTCTTCCATATTTTATCTCAGCAGTATCCCTGATTCCGGAATCAACTGTAATAACCAGAGTTATTTTTTCTTTAATAAATTCATCAATTATATCAATAGTAAGACCATAACTCTCTTTAGCTTTCGGGTATCTGATAATCGGAGTGCAGCTATATTTATTAAGGAGACTATGAATGATTGTTAATGAAGTAATACCATCAAGATCGGAGTCACCGAAAACAGCAATTTTTTCATGGGATGATATTGCTGTTTTTAATCTGCTGACTGCTTCGTAAATTCCAAGCATTAAAAATGGGCTATGAAGACTATTAAGTTCAGGATAAAGAAATCTTATAATTTCAGCCTCACTACTTATGCCTCTGTTATAAAGAATTGAAATTATATTTTTATCCAGACCGGTTTTGTCAGATAATATTTGTACCTTCTGATGATCCGGTTTAGATAAAATCCATTCAGATTTCATTATCTGATTTTGTCCTGAACCTTTTCAGATGCTTTTTTAGCGAGAAAAATAGCTTTATCGTTTGAACTTTTAACAAGATGTTCTACTTTAAACTTTTTAATCTTATTTATAAGTGAAGATGCTTCTTTGATGAATTTCAGGACTTCCGTATCTTTAGTTTTAAATTCAGACACGAGCTGTCTTACTATCGCTTCAGAATCAGTTCTAATCTTCAGTTCACTTACCTGGAAATACAACGCAAGTTTAAGAGCTCTGATAAATACAGCATACTCTGCAGAGGGGCCGGTTCTTTTTCCTATATAATCTGAAACCTTTCCTACCTGACGATCCTCCTGGTCAAAAATAATAATACCTATACCCGCATGCCCCGGATTACCATTAGATACTCCTCCGACATTCATAGTTAGAGGTGTGTTAACAGGTATCGCCGCAAGTTCGGCTCCATTAAGAATCTCTTTAATATAAGTCTGTTCCGAACTTGTATTGTTGTCCGGATTATCCGATATCTTTTTTTTGATTATTATTTTACGTTTTGAAAAAGTCTTTTCATGCTTAGATAGAAGCTCACGTGCTTCCTCAATTAGAACTGCTACATCTGTTGTATTGCAGTCGGCAAGTTCTGCTATTTTTTCAATATTTTTACCTTCTGCAATAAGTTGTAATACTCGGTCGATGCTTAAAAGCATGATATTTAACACTCCAGTTTATAATTCAGTAAATAAAACGTCCGCAGTTTGTGCAGGTTTCGATACTCTTACCGCTTGTTGCGGAGAGTGCGATAGATGAAGGAATCTGAAAATTACATCTGCTGCAGGTTTCACCGTTCAATCTTGTAATTGCTACTCCATCTTTAGAACTTATCAATTTTGAAAATCTTGACCTGCTTTGCGGATCAAGTGTAGTTAATAGTTCATTATATTTATTTTTAAAAATATCGGATTCTTTCTGATTATCAGTTATTTTTCTATTGAGGCCTTCAATGTCTTCTCTTGTCTGTTTATCAGACTCAGATAACTGGTTCTTTAATTCAACCAGTTTATTTTCTGAAATCTCAAGTTTATCCAGAAACTCCAGCACAGTACCTTCAAGTTTATCTTTATTGTCATTCAGTATTATAAGTTCGTTATTCTGTGCTTCGATTTCTCTTTCTGATTTTAACTTATTTTTTCTCTCTTCAACTTTCTTAATTTTAGTATCAGTCTCATCAAGATCAAGCTCATTCTTTTTCAAATTCATTTTTAAAGTTTTAACTGCTGATTCAGTGTTCGCAACTTTCAGAGCTATTTCTTTTAATCGATTTTCCCATGTGTTTATAGATTTTTTACATCTTTCTATTTCAGAATCACATTTAAGTACATTATCCCAGAAATGCTGTAGTTCTATCATGATACTTATTTCATTTTTCATTTTATTTATATACTTTAAATGGATTTTGTTCTACGTCTGAAATTAAAATTTCAATCTTTTCATCAACTAACACTTTTATGACAGATTCAGCAAGCAACTTTTTAAAAATAAATTCAGTACCGTAATGTCCGGCATCAATAACGGCAACACCGCTGTCTATAGCATACTTTACATGATGATAACCCACGTCACCGGTTATTATACAATCAGGATTGTGAATCCCTATAATCTTTTCGATTGAACCGCCTCCTGAACCGTTTATAAACGCAAGCGACCTGATAATTTTTTTTTCATCACCGGAGTAAACAAGAAAATCAAGTTCCAGTCTCTTCTTAGTGTCAGCCAGAACCTGATCGAATATTTTCTCTTTGTCGAGAACGACGTATGAACCAAAACCGGTTTCGACATTATTAACTTCTTCAGTTTTAATAAGAGGAGCACTGTCACTGTATCCGAGGTATCCGGAAAGTGCCTTATACATAATTTTATCGAAATTTGTGTGCATGGAATATAATGAGATCCTTGATGCTATTAGTTCCATAATAATTCCGGATCTAGCCTCATCAGATATAAGATTTTTCACTGGTCTGAAAATCAGAGGATGATGGCTGATTATTAGATTACAACCTTTTTCCCTGGCATCATTAACAGTATTAACATCAGCATCAAGACAAATATAAATTTTACCAACCGAATCTTCCTGAAACAATATCTGTGAGCCTGTATTATCATAGGATTCCTGAATAAATTCCGGGAACTGAGTTTTTAGTCTTTTAACAATTTCATGTATTTTCATAATTTATATCTATTTACTCTATCAAATTATCAGCATCGCATCGCCATATGAAAAGAATCTGTATTCTTTTTCAACAGCTTCTTCATATGCTTTCATAATTAAATCATATCCCGCAAAAGCAGATACAAGCATCAGCAATGTGGATCCAGGTGTATGAAGATTTGTGAAAAGAACATCAACAGATTCAATTTTTCGTGGCGGATATATAAAAATATCAGTATAACCTTCACCTGAAATATTTACTCCATTCTTATAAGTACTTTCGAGAACTCTGAGCGATGTTGTACCAATAGCAACAATTCGACGTCCAAGGGCTCTTGCTGAATTAATTTTTTCAGCTGATCTATGATCAAGAATGAATTTTTCTGAGTGCATTTTATGTTTCGAGAGATCATCCTCTCTTACAGGACTGAAAGTTCCCCAGGAAACATGAAGAGTTGTAAATACAAACTCCATGCCCTTAGTTTTCAATGCAGCAAACATTTCATCTGTAAAATGCAGCCCGGCAGTCGGTGCGGCAACGGCCCCGCTCTCCTCTGCATAAACAGTCTGGTATCTATCAACATCAAATTCGTCACTTTCCCGTTTTATGTATGGAGGCAGTGGAACTTCACCTATTTTGAGAAGTATCTCTTCTGTAAGATTTATATTCGTTTCAATTTTTACATATTCTCCTGATCGACCTGAAACTGTAAAAAATATATTTTTATCTTTTAAAGGGTAAAACTGATCGTTCATTTTTAAACGCTTAGTTCTATTGGATATTATGAACCAGCTTGTTTCAGTTAATCTTTCTGTTAAGACAACTTCCAATGCTCCGCCGGATTCTTTTACACAATAAATTCTTGCATTTAAAACTTTTGTATTATTAAAAACAAGAAGATCGTCTGGATTTAAAAAATCAGGAAGTGATTTAAAACCGGTATGTTCAAACTCGCCGCTTCTTCTGTTGAGAATAAAAAGCTTAGATTCATCTCTTTTCTCAACAGGTTTTTGAGCGATTAATCTTTCGGGAAGATTATAGTCGAAATCTTTCAGGGAATATTCTTTCTTTAAATTTTTCATCAATTAACAAGATGAATTGAACCTTTTTTCTGTGCAAGAGAATTATTACTAATTTTTTGAAATTTTATATCCTTATAATAGTATTTAAGAATATCATCAAATTTCATACCTTTATCGCTTCTGCCTCTGGCACCCCATTGGCACATCCCTACTCCGTGTCCCCAGCCATGGCCATTTATAATCAGTGATTTATCATTTTTTTTAGCTGTAAAATAAGTGCTTTTTAATTTCTGTGCAGGGAATAATAATCTGAATTCATTCCCTGAAAGATTAATAGTACCATTATCATGAATAATCTCCACCGAAATTACTCTGTCATTATTCTTTTTAAACGAAATTTTTTTTATACTATCAATTCTTTTATATTTTTTTGAAAGGGCATTACTTACTTCATTCATTGTCAATTCCGCAGTCCAATCATAATGGGGTGAGTTTTGACTATATGTACACTCTACGCTTTCAAGATAAGGGAGATCCGTGCCAGACCAGACATCTTTATCATCAGAAGTCTTTCCCCCGCTGGTAGAATGGAAATAAGCGATTATCGGTTCATAATTGTATGTCATTATAGTTCCGGAGGTTTTAGCTACAGCTTCAATGGAGGATGGCGTTTCTGAAATTATGCCTTTATAAACCTGAAAATTTGTAGTTGAATCAACATCGTATATATTCTTACTTTTATTTTTTATTAAATGATAATATGAATAAGTCCGGGCTGCAACTGCCTGAGCTTTTAATGCTTCGATACTCCATGAAGAGGGCATCTCCGAAGGGACAACACTATAAAGATATTCATCCATGCTTACTATATTAACTATGTATATTTTTCCAAGGACATTATGGAGTTCAAGTTTCCCTCGATAGCCGATATTGTTTACATACAGAATATTTTTATCAGATTCAATTATATAAATGTTTTTAATTTTTTCAGGATAAAAATTTAATTCTGCACTTTTTGACTCATAAACAATGCGCGAGTCCTTTTTATCAATTACGCGAATGCCTGAATCTGATTTAATTTTAAAGGAGTTGTTTTCGATTTTAACAAGGACTTTGACATAAACCGCACCAGATGAAATATTCATGTTTTTATTTCTTAGATATTTTTCAGATGGCGTACATGAGAAAAATAATATTGCTGATAAAAATATAAATATTGAGAGTTTAAAAAACCTGTACATATATAACCTGAACTATCCTTTAGGATGAAAATTTTTGTGGATTTTCTGCAGCTGTTTTTTAGCCATATGAGTATAAATCTGTGTTGTAGAAATATCCATGTGCCCGAGTAATTCCTGAACTGAACGAAGATCTGCTCCATTTTCAATTAAATGTGTAGCGAATGAATGTCTCAATGTATGAGGAGTTATATTCTTTTTGATTTCAGTTCTTGTCACATAATTTTTTAATAAACGCCATACAGATTTTCTATTCAGCTGTGAACCCTTTTTGCTGACAAAAAGAAATTCTGATTCCCTGCTCCCTATAATAGCCGGTCGGGATTCTTTTTTATACTTCATCAAAAGTCTTGCAGCCTCTTTACCTATCGGCACCATTCTCTGCTTATTTCCTTTCCCTATTACAGTTACAAAAAGATTATCAAAATCCACATCTCCCGAGTTCAGATCTATAGCTTCCGAAATACGCAACCCGCTTGAATATAATAATTCAAAAATAGTTTTATCCCGAAGTTCATAACTATCCTCTTCTGAAATAGAATTAAAAAGTTTATTCAATTCATTTACAGTTAAAAAGTCAGGAAGAGTTTTTTCGACATGAGGAGTCTCAATCTTTTCTGTCGGATTTTTAATATTTGTATCAACATTATCTGAAATGAAATTATAGAACTGCCTTATTGCAGCAAGAGATCTGGCCAGAGTTCGAGTAGAATTCTTTTTATCAATTTTTTCATATTTTAAAAACTGCTGAATATCCTCATGTGTAGCATCAAGTATATTCCGGTCTTTGTTTGATAAAAATTCGCTGAATTTCTTTAAATCATACGTATAGGAATAAATAGAATTCTGGGACAACCCCTTCTCAACCTGAAGAAACTTTTTGAATCTTTTAATTGCCACTACTTCTTTCACCGGAATTCTCCTGCATTAAAATTTACAGCTTCAGGACATGTAATTTGATAATTTATATACTAAATTGTTTATAATTACATATTGATTATCGGTAGGGCTGAATTATGTCTTAATAGAGTTGTTACATTTTATTCTAAAAAGACATAATTTTTTATTAAAAATGAAATATTGGCATATTTTAATCCCGTAGAGTAATCTATAAAACAGACTCGCCTTATCATATGCCTGAGGGGTAAACGAAGGTTTTAGAAGTTATAAAGTAATCAACGAATTATTTTTTCTTCTTAACAGCTTTAATTTTTTTTACCGGTGAATCATCAATAATTTCACCATCTTTAAACATTACTCTTCTGTTTGTGTATTCAGCAACATCGGGCTCATGGGTAACCATTATAATAGAAATGCCGGTTTCTTTATTCAGCCTGGTAAACAGATTCATTATTTCTACGGTATTCTTTGAATCAAGATTACCGGTAGGTTCATCCGCAAGTATAATTGCAGGATCATTGATTAGAGCCCGGGCAATGGCTACACGCTGCTGCTCACCGCCTGAAAGCTTATTTGGATGATGATCGTATCGACCTGAAAGTCCGACTACATCAAGCAGCTCTTTCGCACGGGCATTAAGTTCTTTAGCTGAAAAACCCCCTTTATAAAAAAGAGGGAGTTCTACATTTTCCATTGCAGAAGTTCTTGAAAGCAGATTAAAACCCTGAAAAACAAAACCGATTTTTCGATTTCTTATCTCCGCCTTCTGGTCACTATTAAGTGTTGAACCGTCAATACCATCAAGTAAATAAGTACCGGTTGTGGGAGTATCAAGAAATCCGAGTATATTCATGAAAGTGGACTTTCCCGAACCGGAAGAACCCATTATTGAAACAAATTCACCTTCAGTAAAATCGAAAGATACACCCTTTATTGCATGTACACTAACTTCTTCGCTTAAATTGTAAATTTTTACAAGATCTTTAATCTCAATTATTTTTTTACTCATAATTTAAATACTATTCTTCTTAAAATATTATTTACTATTTTTTTTCTTTAATCCGCACAAGGACTTCATCATTTTCTTTCAATCCTCCGGTTATTTCAGTATGCATATCCCCTTTAAGTCCAGTCTGCACTTCTATCTTTTTATATGAACCGGAACTCTTCTTTTTCCAGACGGTTTTCTTTAATCCATCAGACTCGACACTATCATCCGGAGAAACGATAAAAGCCTGATTTAAAACCATTAATACATTCTGCTTTTCTCCGACCACAACAGTCGCTGTTGCTGTCATCCCAGGTCTCAACAGCAGCTCGCTGTTATCACAATGTACTAGTGATTGATATGTAACCAGTCCCCCTGATTTAACAGGATTCATTCTTACCTGATTTATTGTACCTGAAAATTTTTTGTCCGGAAAAGCACTCACTGAAAACAATACCTGCTGACCGTTTTTAATATATCCGATATCTGATTCGTCAATACTTATCGTAAGAAGCATTTTATTCAAAGAAGGAGCTACAAGAAATAATGGAGAAGTTACACCTACAGGCGTATTTTCTTTAGCATGAACAGCAATTATAATTCCATTTATAGGAGCATATACTTTAGTGTAGTCACGCTCTTTCAGTAGTAAATTAAAATCCACTTTTGCCTGTTTATAGGCAATTAAAATAGAATTGAAATCAATTTCAGAAATTTCCATAGCCCTTTTTGAGATAAGATTATCTTTAAATAGATTTCGTTTCCCATCAAGATCCTGTTGAGCTGATGCTATTCTCGATTTTGTATTTTCAAGATTTTCACTGGCTCTTGCAATCCTCTGTTCAATACTGGCTGAATCGACTTTGAGAAGAAGCTGACCTTTTGAAATATTCTGATTAAAATCAACATAGACTTTTTCGACCAGACCTCCGGATTTACTGAGAATAGTTAACGGATCAAGAATATCCAGTTCACCGGTTACTGAAATAGTTTTTTTGATATCACCTTTGGAAACTTTCTCAAAAACTAATTCTCTATCTCCACCCTTACCGCAACTTCGTGAAGAAAAAACAACTATAAAAAAAACTGCAACAACAGATGTGGCTACTACAGTTTTTAGTCCTGGTTTTTGCATATATAACTCTCTCCAATTCCGATAATACTTGTTAATTTAGCCAGAGTCAACAAATAACTATACTTTGCCTCGATGAAACCTATATCAGCTCTTATAACACTCAGTTCAGCATCCTGAAGCTCAAGTAATGTACCAGCTCCGTTTTCGTAACTCCGCTGTGCAAGTAGGAGATGTCTCTGAGCATTCTTTCTAATGAGATTCGACATCTCCATCTGCTTCTTTATCTCTTCAAGACTTTTATAACTGTTTCTTATCTGATTTTTTGTCTCTATGAGTAATTCTTTCTCTCTGTAAGTAATTTTATTATAATTACTTACACTTGAGTCGACATTTGCCGATATGCGACCCCCTGTATAAATCGGTATTGCAGCCTTGATCAAACCATTAAATGCCGGGGTCCAATTCTCAAAATTATAGTTTTCAGAAATCTGCTCCATTCCATACACTTTTTCACTCTGATAACCAAGCCCAAGAATTAAATCGATAGTAGGATAATGTGCTGCCGACTCTTGTGAAATTTTTAATTTTGCAATTCTTTTTTCCAAAATTAAAATTCTTATATCAGGGCTATAGATTTCAGCCATTTTGTAAAGGGTATCAAGTTCGCAATTAAGTTCCGGTAGTACATCAACATCTTTGGGATTTATAACTAAGGATTCCATCTCTTCCAGTCCCATAGAATGAAATAAATTTAACTTATTTTTTCGTTCATTATTTTTTGTTTTTTCAAGCTGCATCTGTGAATCAGCCATGTCAAGGTCAGCTTTGCTGACATCAAGGATAGGTCTTGCCCCCTGTTCAAAAAGCTGTTTTGCAAGATCAGATTTCTTTTTATACTTCTGATGTATCTCATCTCTGATCTTTAAGGCATTTAAGGAGAGAAGATAACCATAATAAGCATTTTTGACTTCAAACTGAATGGCATTTTTTGATTTTTGACTTTTTAATTTCGATATATCAATATTTGTTTTAGCACTTTCTTCTGAGTATTCTTTTTTACCATCATATAGATTATATACAACAGTAAGACCTGCGAAAAGGCCAATAGTAGTATCTTTTCCCGGGATTTGAAAGTTTGTATTAGCTGTTGTGTCTGCTTTCGCATATTCAACAGTTTTAATCTCACCGTTTACAATAAGACTATTTGCAGATTTAGCAATTCGATAATTATAAACACTCTGTTTATTGTCTTCGATTGATAAAAATATATTCGAATGATTCTGCATGGCAATATTGATGCATTCGTCGAGGTTAACGTTACGCTCTTCGGAGAAGCTATTAATTGTTATAAAAATAAAGAGAAGAGAAAATACTTTTTTCATGAATTAATTAAATCCCTACTGTAGTAAAAAAGTTTGTTTTTTTTAATAAGAAATGTTATGATTGAATATATACGATATATGTCAAGACAATAAATGACATAAATGAATTGAAGGAAAAAGAAGCGATAAGTATAATTGTTAACTTATATTTTAGAAATAAAGTTGTTAAATTTATACATAAAAAAAAATAATTTATTTTAAAAAAAACATTGACAGCATCACCATATAAAATTATCAGTTACCTCGTTGATTTTGCTAGCGTAGCTCAATCGGTAGAGCAGCTGATTTGTAATCAGCTTGTTGGGGGTTCAATTCCTCTCGCTAGCTAATCTGGTAAGGTTCCCGAGCGGCCAAAGGGAACAGACTGTAAATCTGTCGGCTTCGCCTTCGAAGGTTCGAATCCTTCCCTTACCAAAACAAATAAAAAGCCCCTGACTAAGTCGGGGGCTTTTTTGTTATAACAGACTATCACCGAGTTGTGGCAACTACTCAAATACTAGAGGTATTTTATCTCCACCAGGACATCGGCACAGCGGAGAATTATTTTACTACCAGTTTTTGATTAGATACGGACTGTGTTATCTTAATTTAATATTGACATAAGAATAATACTTAATCTTATTTTAATCGTGAGAAAAATATGTTAACAGAAAACGAACTTATCCGTTATAAAAGACAGCTTGAAGTATCTGGCTGGGAAAAATCCACACAGGAAAAGCTTAAAAATTCAGCTGTGTTTGTAGCAGGTGCCGGGGGACTCGGCAGTCCTGTATTATACTATCTCACAGCTGCAGGTGTCGGACATATAAAAATATGCGACAGAGATAAAGTGGATTTATCTAATTTAAACAGACAGGTGTTATACAACACTTCTGATATCGGGAGCTGGAAAGCTGAAACTGCTTCAGTCAGAACGACGATGCTGAATGATTCGATTAAAATAACTCATTTTAATTCAGATGCAGGATGGAATCTCCTCGATGAGATTAAAGAATGTGATATAATTGTAGACTGTTTTGATAACTTTGAATCGAGACATATATTAAACCATATTTCTCTGCAGACAGGGATTCCCATGGTCCATGCCGGAGTTTCGGAGTATTACGGACAGATGACTTTTCTTCAGCCTGGTGAGACTGCATGTCTGGCCTGTTTTATCCCTGAAAATATTAAAAAAGAGACACGCGGTATAGTCGGCGCCATGGCAGGAATTGTCGGATCAATGCAGGCAATGGAAGTTATAAAATTTTTAACCGGAACAGGGAGTATTCTGAAAAACCGTTTACTTCATATTGACGGAAAATCTATGGATATTACAAATTTGATTCTAAAAAGAAATTCAGACTGCAAAGTTTGTTCAAAATAAAAGAGGTACCATATGTTTAAAAAATCAAGAATCATCATGGCTATCGTTGTTATCCTTCTGATATTTACTGCTTATTTCTATTTCAGTTATTATTTTACAGAGGAACAAAAAAATATTACTCAACGGAAACTCGATACAATTACCGGACAGGATCTCTCTGTTACGATTTTTGGTGCTGACGGCAGAATTATAAAAAGATGGACCGGTGTAAAAAAAATCACGACTTTTAAAGATGAAAGAAATTACACATTCTTTTACACTAAAGATGGAAAATACGTTCAGATCCCGAATTCAGTCTGGTATTTAGCAGAAGAGGAGTAGTCTTTTGAATATCCCTGTAACTCAAATACACGGGATAGGTCCTGTAAAAGCCGAAATTCTCAAAACTGAAGCCGGTATTGAAACAGTTGAGGATCTGCTTTATTATATGCCGCGAAAGTATCTCGACAGATCGCTGATTAAACGGATGGCGGACTGTTTTTCTGATGAGGAGGTAACTGTAGCAGGAAATATTGTTTCGGTTAATCTTATCAGGCGGAAAAAAGTGTTTTTGCAGGTTGATGTATCAGACGGTACGGATATGATCTCTGCAGTTTTTTTCGGAGCTGCCGGTTTTCTTCAAAAACTTTTCAACGAGGGAGAGTTTGTTATCCTCTCCGGTAAAATTAATATTCTCCGGAGTAAACAGATTCTCCATCCGGATTTTGATTTCATTGACGAAAACTCTGACATAAAATCAATTAATACGGGTAGAATAATCCCGCTGTACCGATCAACTAATTCTCTTAAAAAAAACGGATTTGATTCACGCGGATTCAGGCGGACGATAAGAGCTGCTCTCGAACAGTTCAGTTCCAGTATTGAGGAAACCCTTCCCGATTCTACACTTAATAAATACAATCTTATTAAGATTAATGATGCATTAAGAGGTATACACTTCCCTGACAGCATGGAACACGCCGAGAATTCGAGAGTGCGCCTTGCATTTAACGAAATATATTTTTTTCAATATTATATTCTCCTTCTGAAAAAAATTAATAAAAAGAGTTTGCCGCAAAGCCGAACCCGCGCTACCGACGTGATAAGCGACTTTAAAAAAACACTTAAATTTAGACTTACCGGTGATCAGGAAAATTCACTTGAAGAAATACAAAATGATTTAAACTCACCTTACCCTATGAATAGATTGCTTCAGGGGGATGTCGGTTCGGGCAAAACGGTTATTGCCCTTACCGGAGCACTTATAACGATCAGCAGAGGCCTTCAGGCTGCAATGATGGTCCCTACTGAAATACTTGCACAACAGCACTATGAGACATCGGTTAAACTCCTACCCGCGAATATCAGAATTATTCTCGTCACTGGAAGCTTGACTAAGAAAGAGAAAAAGTCAATGCATGATGAGATTTCAAGCGGACGGGCTGATCTGATAATCGGTACGCATGCACTTATTCAGTCAGCAGTAAATTTTAAGCACTTGGGATATATAATTATAGACGAACAGCACCGGTTTGGAGTTGAACAAAGAGGAAAGCTTCGAACAAAGGGTGAGATACCGGATCTTCTTGTTATGACAGCAACACCGATACCGAGATCATTATCAATGACTCTCTACGGCGATCTTGATGTGTCATATATTCGCGAAAAACCTGCGGACAGGCTTCCGGTTAAAACTCTGGCATTCCCCGAATCGAGACTGAATGGAGTATATAATTCCATGCGTAATTACCTGAAACAGGGACGGCAGATTTTTTATGTTTTACCAATTATTGAAGAATCCGAAAAGATAGATCTGAAATCGGCAGTGGAGACTTATAATCATTTGAAAGACACAGTATTCACAGATATGTCCGTTGCACTCCTCCATGGTAAAATTCCCCAGGATGAAAAAGAGAGTATAATGCAGCAGTTCAGAAACGGTGAGATAAATATACTTGTTTCCACAACCGTAATTGAAGTAGGAATAGATATCCCGAATGCAAATGTTATGGTAATTCAACACTCTGAAAGATTCGGCCTCGCACAGCTCCATCAGCTGAGAGGACGTGTCGGCCGGGGTGAACATCAGTCATTCTGTATTCTTGTTCATCCAGAGAAGATATCCCAGGATGCAGTGGAGAGGATCAAAATACTTACGGAATCTGATGACGGTTTTATTATATCAGAAAAGGATCTTCAGCTTCGAGGGAGCGGTCAGCTTATCGGGACAAGACAGCACGGCTTCTCGGATTTTGAGTTCACAAACCTCGGTACCGACATTGATATTATTATCAAAGCCAGAAGTGAAGCGGAAAAAGCAATTTCAGAAATACCCGATATAGAAGAGGAGCTGAACAACATCAGGCATAACCGATTCAACAAACAGATTAAAGGCTTACGGCATAAGAGAATTCTGTCTTTATTATCATAACACTGTCCTGACCACTGATTATTCTCCGGATAGATTTGTTTTAAATCCATACTATTAAATACAACGGTTCTTATAAACAGAAAATCCCCGCTTTGGCGGAGATTTTCTGTTTATTTATAAATTTCTTTCTAACAGATATATCGGCTATTTGTTATTATGCTTCTATATCAGTAGTAGACTCATCTAAAGAATTGCTCTTCACTGTTGATTTTCCATTTGACATGGGAGGAAGCTCTTCACCTGCCATTATCTTGACAATATCAGCGGCATCAAGGGTTTCCCTCTCAATTAGGCTTTTAGCCATAGTTTCAAATTTTTCTCTACCTTCCAATAGTTTCTTTCTGGCTTCATCGAGACAGAATTTTATTATTCGATCAACTTCCTCATCTATTATCTGAGCTGTTGATTCGCTGAAATCGCGGTGCTGAGAGATTTCTCTTCCAAGAAAAATCTGTTCCTGTTTTGCACCGAAAGACATAGGGCCGACCTTCTCGCTCATACCCCACTCTGTTACCATTTTACGGGCAATATCTGAAGCTCTTGCGATATCGTTACTTGAACCGGTGGTTACTTCTCCGAATTTAAGCTCCTCAGCAAGATGACCTCCAAACAATATCTGTATCTGGTTCAGCCAGTGATTTTTCGAATGTATATGCTTCTCTTCAGAAGGGAGCTGCATCGTAAGACCAAGCGCTCTCCCCCTCGGGATAATTGTAACTTTATGTATCGGATCGGAACCGGTCATAAGTCCGAGTATTGCATGTCCTGATTCATGATAAGCAATTATAACTTTTTCGGAATCGCTTATGAGCATGGATCGTCTTTCAGGTCCCATGAGCACTTTGTCCTTAGCCTCTTCCATCTCCTGCATTCCGACTCTCTTCTTATTCTTTCTTGCAGCCAGAAGAGCTCCTTCATTTACGAGATTCGCAAGATCAGCTCCGGTAAAACCGGGTGTTCCGCGTGCAATGACTTTAAGATCGACTTCACGTGAAAGAGGTATCTTCTTTGTATGTACCGCAAGTATCTTCTCCCGGCCTCTGATATCCGGTATATCGACCACGACCTGTCTGTCGAAACGACCCGGACGGAGCAGCGCAGGATCGAGTACGTCAGGTCTGTTTGTCGCAGCGATAATGATTACACCCTCGTTAGCTTCAAAACCGTCCATCTCAACAAGAAGCTGATTAAGAGTCTGTTCACGTTCATCATGACCGCCACCGAGTCCGGCACCTCTAAGACGCCCCACCGCATCAATCTCATCTATAAATATAATACATGGTGCGCTTTTTTTACCCTGTTCAAAAAGATCACGTACCCTTGATGCTCCAACTCCTACAAACATCTCTACAAAATCGGAACCGCTTATAGAGAAAAACGGAACACCAGCTTCACCGGCAATAGCTCTTGCAAGAAGAGTTTTACCTGTTCCGGGAGGCCCTACAAGAAGTACACCGGTGGGTATTCTTGCACCAATTGCTATAAATTTTTTAGGTTCTTTAAGGAAATCAACGATCTCTTTCAGTTCCTCTTTCGCTTCATCAGCTCCGGCCACGTCTCCAAAATTAACTTTGTTTTTCATATCCGGATTAAGTTTTGCCTTACTCTTTCCGAAAGCAAGAGCCTTGTTACCTGCGCCCTGAATCTGACGGAACATGAGGAACCATATTAAAGCAAAGAAAATCAGCCATGGCAGAAAACTTAAAATACCTTTTAGGAGCATTTTGTCATCTTCATCAGATCCTTCTATTGCGACTTTACTATCAAGAAGAGTCTTCATCAGTGCCGGATCATCATATGGAATCTGAGTTTTGAAATCATACCCGTCACCGGTCTGGCTTGTGGTTTTAGTCTCAGAACTCTTATATTTCCCGGCAATTGTTTTTCCGTTATCAACTCTTACTTTTGAGATTTCATTGTTTTTTACTTTCTCAAGAAAAACACTATAATCCAGGATAACTTTATCAGTACCGGTTTCATTCATCTTAAATATTGCAACGATGATGAGACCTATAAGCAGAATAAAAGCTATCTGTTTTGTTCCTTTGTTCATTCTCTACTCCTGAAATGTATATATAAATATTTGACAGCCGGGAAACGTGTTCCGGGACCGCAAAGTTAATCTGTCGGGATTAAAATGGCATGAGCCGTTTTCTCCCTGAAAAAACGGCTCTGAATCTTCCGTTTCTATTTGAATTTTATCATAAGTTATGAGTACTTACTTTTTATTAAAGTATGGTTACAATCAATAATCTCTGAAAAAAAATGCAAGTATTCTTTTTGTATCATTCCTTATATGGAAGTTACAGGCAACTCTGTTATTATTTGAATTTACTAACTCCGGAAGATACGCAGCTATTTGATTATCTGCTGCTATTAGCGGTATCCTATTTTTGACTCTACTGTCAAGTTTCTTTTCAATCATAATTTCTTTAATTTTCTTCGTACCGGATTCTATAATAATCCGGTCACCAGGTCTGCGATTACGGATTACAATCCTTTCAAAATCATTTTCCGGCTGAATAAAAACAGTGTCATTCAGATCTTTATTTAAATTGTAAAAATTAAAATCGACATAACGTGCTGTCACTTCTTTGTTGATTTCAATTAATCTGATGGGATTCCCCTCTTCAAACATAACATGGTATTCCCAGAATTCAGGCGTTTCATTTATCCTGATTTCATTGCGTATACTTATTATTTTCTGATTATTAAGAAGACCTTTTCTTATTACTAAATTTTCTTTCCAGTAAAGATCCATATTGGCAGTGTTTGTACGATATCTTTTATAAATCTCGTTAAATATATGAATATTCACCTTAATTCCATATTCATCCGAAAGAATCTGTGATATATAAAATTTTATCAACGGGAAATTCTCATGGAAGCTGTCTATGTTTAAAATTATCTCTGATCCGTTTCGTTGTACTGCATCAGGATAGAGTTTTCCGGCCAATTCAGAGATTAGAGACTGATTTTCAATCGCATGCCCGGCAAGATTAACCAGATTCTCCTCACTCTGATGGAATCGCTCAGATATTGCCGGAATAATTATATTTCGCAGATGATTTCGAAGATAGATAATTTCCCTGTTTGATAGATCCTCCCGCCACTGTATATTATTGAGTTTCAGATATGAATAGATCTCATCTTTTTCAGCAAAGAGTATGGGTCTTATAATATTCTGTATTTTTGAATGTATCCCTTTTATTCCCGTTATACCAGTTCCGGAAAGTATCCTCATCAAAACTGTTTCCGCATTATCATTCATATTATGAGCTGTTGCGATTTTCGAATAATTCTCAGATTGTAAAATATTTTTAAGGAAGGAATATCTGACATTTCTTGCCTGTTCTTCGAACGAAATGCCGCTGATTTTATTCTTTTTGAAATCAAACCGTTCGATATAACATGGAACAGATAACTTTTGCCCTATATCTCTCACAAAAAATTCGTCTATATCTGTTTCATCACCGCGGGTTAAATGATTAAGATGAAAAATTCCTGTTGTAAACGGGATTTCCTGCTGCAGTTTTTTCATCAGATGAAGCATAAACATGGAATCTTTACCGGCAGAAAGAGATAAAAGAATTTTATCTCCGGGGGTAATTAAGTTATTTGTAAGTACATAATCTCTGAATCTGCTGTAGATATCATCCATATTCAGTCAGATTCTATATAATCAGATTTTAATTGCATTGAAAATATCTTCTTCAAGAGAGTTCATTTTCTTTTCATCTTCGGCTGATTTCTCATGATCATATCCAAGGAGATGGAGCACTCCGTGGATGATGAGCCGTTTTATCTCTTCAGCCAGGGTCACCTCGTACTCAACAGCCTGTTTTGAAGCTGTTTCAAGGGAAATATAGATATCGCCAAGCTCTTCCATGGGATTATCAATAATCGGAAAGGGATCATCTCTGTATGCAAAACTTATAACATCTGTAGGTTTTTCTTTTCCGCGGTATTCTGAATTTATAGAAGTAATATACTCATCATCCGTCAGTATGAGGTTAACTGATATATTATCCGTTTCAGTTTTTATAAAAGTTTTATCAGTGATTGAAAAGAATAACTCCTCTGTCAGATCTTTATATGGAAGTGTAATATTCCCTTCTGTAAATATTTCAATTGAACGCATATCAATAACCGGTTAATCCCATTTTATTGGACTTCTCTTATATCACGGGCTTCTTTTTCAAGATCCTTAATCCGTTCACTGTCCGGGTATTCTATTCTGGTGTGGAAAATACCGAACAGCATTCTAAGGAATACACCCTGAACGACCTTAAGCTCTACCATTGAGAGTCCTGAATCATCAAGATCTCCGTCATTAAGCTTGTTGTATATTATTTTCCTGACCATCCCCTCAAGCTTCTCTTTCGAAGGATCTTTAATCGATCTTGATGCTGCTTCAATTGAATCTGCAAGCATTACTACTGCCGATTCTTTACTGTGAGGCTGAGGTCCGGGGTATTGAAAATCATTACGGTCAACCGGCCCCGAAGTGTTTCCGCTGGCATTTTCAAGTGCCTGATGATAGAAGAACGTCATTGTTGATGTGCCGTGGTGTTCACGGATAAAGTCGATGACAGCTTCGGGGAGACCATGTTTCTTCGCCATGGCCACACCCTTGCTTACGTGAGATATAATCAGTTTTGAATATTCTGTAGGTGACATCCTCTTGGCCCTGATGTCTGAAATCCCGTTTTCAATATATATGCCAGGATCATTTATCTTTCCAATGTCGTGATAGAAAGCCCCGACCCTGGCGAGCATATAATTAGCATTGATCTCTTTACAGGCAGCTTCGGCCAGTGTTGATACAACCAGTGAATGATTGTATGTTCCCGGAGCATTAAGAAGCATCTTCTTGAAAATATTAGCATTAAGATCTGACAACTCCAGAAGCTTAAATTTTGTGGTAATATCAAAGAAGTGTTCGTAAATCGGAAATATACCAAGAGCCAGTATTGAGTTAAGAATACCGCTGGCAATTGCAAGTTCTGAATTAGTTAACGCGATTTTCCATGGAGTATTCTCGATAAGAGCGATTGCGGCAATAATCACAGCATTTATTAAACCAAGAATCAATCCCCCTTTAAAGAAATCGGAACGCCTGTCCACATGGAGATTTATAAATGTTCCCATAACTGCTGAACTGAATGCAAGGAAAACACTCTGCGTATCTACTCCGACAATCATTAATGCAAAGAAAACAACATAAAGAGCTACAAACAGCGAGAGATAAATATTATAAAGTATTGATATCATCATTGTGATGAATGGTATCGGCATTAGAAGAATATAAGATACTTTTGATGTTCTGGCCATTTCAAAGCTGTCAGCAAAAAAAGCATATATCATAAAAAACAATATCAGAGAACAGATAACGATTATACCCTTCCGGTCCGGGAAATAATATATCTCATAAGTGAAAGTAAAAAAACTGAGAAGCGCAACAAAAATAACCTGCATTAGAATCAATCCAATGATGAAATTCACATGAGATGTTTTTGCGTATTTATTGATTATAGCAATTTTCTGAATTACTTCATTAGTAACCGTATCACCTTCACGAATGATTGTCTGGCCTTTTTTAAGAAGTCCTGTCACCGGTTTGATCTCTTTCAGTTTTTCGTCTATCCGGCGTAAAGTCTCTTCTGAATTGAATGCAAGATTCGGTTTAAGATAATTCTTTATTACGGCAGAGACCGCGAGCAGAGTCTCCTGTGGAAGAAACGGAGCTACAGAATAACATATATTATAAAGTCTGAGTTTGACATTTTCAACAGTCTGAAGATCATCAATAACGGCCGGAACCTCCTCTTCCGCATCAGGAGAATCTCCGCTTCTTATAGTAACTGACTTAATATTGAGTTTGAGCGGATTATCATATTCAACATCGAGTACACCTAATCCCTTGTAATCGTATATATAAATTAATATTTTTATTACTGAGCTTTTAAGCTGTCTGGGATTATCGTAAAGAAGAAGACTCAGCAGTATTTCATCACTGTAGTATTGAGATCTTGGGAGCCTTTTTTTGAGCATTTCAAGCTGTGTATCAAGATCTGCTATCCCGGCAGGTATACTGTCTTCAATTGTTTTAATGACAGCAGATAAAAGTATATCGGCAGATTTAATATTATCTTCAAGAACAGCAGTATCTTTGTCAAATACAAGCTTTTCATTCTGAAGAGCAATACTTTTCTGGGATTCAGTTTCAATATCTTTAACGAAGTGTATATCCCGCGGAACCCTAATATCGGAATCAGCGATATCACCTACATTATAAGAATAAGTTTTATCAGTTACTTTATAAGCAAGTATTCCCGTGGAAATCAGAATCAGCAGAACTATAAAGATATAGTATAACCGGATTTTTTTATCCTTAAAGATTCTGAAGAAATTCTGAAATGATATGGTTTTCGTATATTTCATAAATTGATACTCAGTGCTTACTCCTTAATTTTGCATACGCAGAAATTCCGTTTAAAAAAATCCGGTCTACCGCTGCGGTGCAGTAATAAGAGACTGACGTCTCTTAGCCTATGTAAAGATTGAGTAATCGAAAATGTATTAATACTATAAACATGGCTAATTATAACCAGCTTTCTCATAAGCTTCAACAATTTTTTCAACAATCGGATGCCTTGAGATATCTTCCCTTGAAAAATTTATAAACTCTATACCATCAATATTTCTAAGGATCTTCTGACTCTGAATCAGACCTGAAAACTGCGGTTTCGCAAGATCTATCTGTGTCACGTCACCGGAAATTACAAACTTCGAATTACTACCCAATCTTGTCAAAAACATTTTCATCTGAGATAATGTTGTATTTTGAGCCTCATCAAGGATAATATACGCATTATTAAGTGTTCTCCCTCTCATATATGCTAGAGGAGCTATCTCAATAAATCCTTTTTCTATAAGTGATGTAACCCGCTCAGCGCCAAGCAGATCAAAAAGTGCGTCATATAACGGTCTTAAATACGGATTTATCTTCTGAATGAGATCCCCGGGAAGAAAACCGAGATTTTCTCCAGCTTCAACAGCCGGTCTTGTTAGAACTATCCGTTCGACTTTACCTTTAAGGAAATAATGAATTGCCATTACTACTGCAAGATAAGTTTTACCGGTACCGGCAGGCCCGATTCCGAATGTTACAGGTGAATTATGAATCGCATTCAGATACGCCGCCTGGTTAACTGTTCTTGGGACTATAGTTTTTCCTGTATCGGGTATGAATATTTTCAGACGGTTTATTTCGTCAAGTTTGAATTTATGGCCGGAGTTTATCGTTGTTGTTATATAACGGATTTCAAAATCGTCAAGTTCCTGATTTACATCTTTTTTGTTTAAATACTCGGTAAAGGCTTTTAATACCTCAAGGCCTTTAACAGCATCAATTTCAGACTGAATAATCACGGTGTTTCCTCTGGGGATCATAGTAATCCCCAGAATTTTTTCCACCTGTCTGAGATTTTTATCTTTAAAGCCGCAGACTCTTTTGTATAAAGATGTATCTTCGACTTCGAAAATTTCTTTGAACATTATTTCTTAACAATCCGGAGTGAAAGCTCATTCAGCTGATCATCTGAAACGTGCGACGGAGCCTCACTCATCATACACTGACCCTTCTGTGTTTTCGGGAATGCTATAACTTCACGAATTGAATTCTTCTTAAGCAGAAGCATCATCACCCTGTCAAGACCGAGTGCCAGTCCTCCGTGAGGCGGTGCACCGAATTGGAGAGCATCAAGAAGAAATGAAAATTTAACTCTTGCCTCTTCATCAGACATGCCGAGTATGCTGAATAATTTTGACTGTACCGCGGAATCATGTATCCTGATTGAACCGCCCCCTATTTCAGATCCGTTTAGAACTATATCATAAGCCTGCGCTTTAATTTTCCCTGCATTTTCAGGGGTAATATTATTAAGCAGATCCATATGTTCAGGAAGAGGCGCTGTAAAAGGATGATGAACCGCATAATATCTCTTATCCTCTTCGTGATATTCTATCAGAGGGAAATTTTTAACCCAGAGGAAGTTCAGTTTATTATCGTCGATCATATCGAGATCTCTTGCAATTTTAAGCCTCATATTCGCAAGAGTGGTATTCACTATCTGAGCTTTATCTACGGAGAAGAAAATTACTGCAGGTTCTTTAAGTTCAAATCTCTCTACAAGTTTACTCTTCTCTTCATCTGTGATAAACTTGGATATTCCACCTTCGAAGTTTCCGTTGCTGTATTTAAACATCGGAAAACCTTTTGCTCCGAATTTTTTAACATATTCAGAGTAGTCATCTGTCATCTTCCGTGAGAGCTTTCCGCCATCTTCAACTGCAATACCCTTAATAACACCCTTAGATGAAAGCGCTGAAGAGAAAACATTAAATGTTGATGTTGCAAATATATCCGAACAATCTCTGATTTCAATACCAACCCTTGTATCCGGAGCGTCAGTACCATATTTACTCATTGCTTCATCATAATCGATTACAGGAAATTTGTATGAAACATCTCTTCCTGTAACTTCTTTTACAGCCTGTTTGAGAAGATCTTCAATTATTTCCATAATCATATCAGGTGTAACAAATGAGAGCTCCATATCTATCTGTGTAAACTCAGGCTGGCGGTCATTACGGAGATCCTCATCCCGGAAACATTTTACTATCTGGAAATAACGGTCATATCCGGAGATCATAAGAATCTGTTTAAAAAGCTGAGGGGATTGAGGTAGAGCGTAAAACTCACCCTTATTTATTCTGCTCGGTACAAGAAAATCTCTCGCACCCTCCGGAGTTGATTTGTTAAGCATAGGAGTCTCTATTTCAACAAAACGTCTGTCGCTTAGAAACTTTCTGGTGAACTGCATCATCTGGTGACGTTTGATCATCGATTCCTTCATATCTTCACGACGAAGATCGAGGAATCTGTATTTAAGTCTTACTTCTTCATTTATGTTGTCTCTTATATCAAGTGAAAACGGCGGAACAAGAGATTTATTTAAAATAACAATACTATCAGCTACTATTTCTATCATTCCGGTAAGAACATTCGGATTGATCGTTTCCTTAGATCTATTGCGGACTTTACCTTTTATCTGTACTACCCATTCACTTCTTACACTGTCTGCTATTTCTGTATTCTCTTTCGAAACGGATGAGTCGAATACCGCCTGAACAATACCGGTTACATCACGTATTTCAAGAAAAATTATCCCGCCCAGGTCTCTCTTTCTATCAACCCAGCCTGATATAGAAACTTCACTGCCGGTATCATTAGGTGTTAATTCACCGCAGTATGATCTGTCATTAAACATGGCTCTCCTCTGAAAAACAATTTATATAATTATAGAATATTTCACACTTCCAGCCTTTAAGTACTGTTGGAAAAGGCTTCAAATGAATAATTTTTTCATAGGGCTATTTGTCAAGTCTAAAAATGAGATGGTACTAAATTGATTATTATATAGTAAAATTACAGAATAAAAATGATTTTTTGCTCACGGGTATTTCGTAGTGTGGCGGGCAGAGGTAAGAATATTTACAAAAATAATGATTTAAAACCGCCGCAATGATAACATCATCACTGCGGCAGGCATTTATTTTATCAGTGGTTTTGTTTCTTTACCGGCATCAGCGAATCTTCTGTTCATATCTTCACCAAGGGCGATAAGACCGCTAAGTGGTCTTATTAAAACTTCAAAATTCACAATCTGCCCTTCATCATTGAATTCAATTAAATCTACACCTTTTACAGATTTTCCGTTTACCACAGCACTGAACTCCAGAGCCCAATTTTTTCCATCAAGAAATTCTCTATGATATTTAAATTCTGTAAGGACTTCAATTACATTACTGAGAACAAACATTGCTTCATCTTTTGTCGATTTTGGTTTAAATACAACAGGGGAATACAGAGTTATTTTATCTGAAATTAATTCATTTAGAGTTTTCAGATCTTTATTAAAAACAACTTTATGCCATCGTTCCAGAAGTTCCTTATTCTTTTTATCCATCAGCATATCCTCCATTCTATTTGTATTTCTATTTATATTTTTTCAGATAAATGGATATATTTTTTCTGTCAATAAATATAATATTTGTATATTCTATATACAGACTTTTAAAGTATTCATCGTACGTCGATTGAACTCAAATCTTTTTTATTCTTCTAAATCCATACGAGAGGAGCATTTGTTTTAATCTAGACATTCCATGAATTAAAGAAAGTAATTAAGCAGGAGATTACATATTATGATGGACGTAAAAAAATAAAATAAACGGAAGGAATATTTCTTAAAATCGTAAATATTATAACAATCATAATGAAAAAAACAATCACTGCATTATCGTATTTTTTTATAGTAGCAGTATTTTTCAGCAGAACAAACCGGAATGTAAACCATAATCCGGACAAGGGGAGCACTGTAACCAGCAGTAAATTCTCATGCATTGCACGTATAAAATCAGCTCTGAGTAATGCGTGAATCCCTCTGCTCATACCGCATCCTGCACAATAGAATCCGGTAGTTTTATTAAAAAGACAGCCTGTTGGAATTGTTGTAAACTCAGGTATCAAAAAAACAATTACAATACCTGCAGTAATCAGTATAGCGTCTGCTTCAGTCATGTTTTTAAATCTGTTTAACATTTTTTATATTAAAGGAATACCATCAACATCGTTAAGTTTTCTTGTTGCAATAAGAATTATATCCACAAGCCACCAGACACCGCATCCTCCAAATGTAAAAAGCTTAAGTAATCCAAGCCCAACATAGCCGAGATAGAATCTGTCAACTCCAAGCTGACCGAAGAATATTGAAAGTATAAGTGCGACTATAAGTTCTCTTCGCGGAACCGGGATTCCGGAAACGGAAGAAGTTTCAGCAATGGTTGAATTACTTATCAGCAAAGCTCCACAACCCTGACAATATTTTGCATTAGATAAGGATTCTTTACCGCAATTGTGGCAGTACATAATTAACTCCGTTGATTTCAGATTTATAAAAACATGATAATACTGATTCATAAGTTCAAGCAATTAATAGTATAAATTGATTAATTAAAACTATTAACAAACAAGAGCGGCGTGATCAGAGACTGTTCAAAAACCGGCGGTATTTCATCTTCGTCACGCTTGCGGCGAAGATAAGAGTAATTTTCAGCATGAATTATAGGAGTGAATAAAAAAAAATATAAAGTATGAATGATGACATAGTTGACAATATATTATTATTTGGTTAAATTTGATTATATTAATAATCAATAAAAAAAAACTGGAGGAACAGAATGAACATCAGTAAGGCAGTTGACAAATCATACGAAGGTAAGACTCTTAAAGAGCTTGCAGATTCCCCGGTAGCAGCTCTGCAAGGGCTTAGCGAAGGCGATGCCAAACTTCTTCTGGATGCATTTAATGTCAAAACTATCCGTGATCTTGCTAATCTCAAATATATTAAATGGGCTCAGGCAATTGTAACACTTTCAGATACAGAAGCTTAATTTTATTCCCGTCAGAAATTTAATGTAAATTTGCAAATGCTTACAAACTGGTGAAGACTGATCTACGTCAGGCTAAAGGTGCGGCAGAGATAAAGTGTATCCGATTTATAACAAATTACTATATCTCTGACGGGAAATAATTTATTCTTTTTTTTTAGAATTCATCATATATCATTTCTCAATGAAGAGTTGATTTACTCATACATACTATCGATCTCTTTAGCGAATCTTTCAATTATCTCCTTCTTCTTGACTTTCTGTGATGGTGTAAGAAGCCCGTTCATTTCTGTAAATCTTTCGTTGAGAATTGTATATTGTTTTATCTTTTCATAACTTTCAAGTTCACAATTGGCAGTGTCAATTTCATCTTTAATAAGCTCCTGAAGCTGATAATTAGATATAAAATCATCGCCGACTTTTACACAAGTTCTAAAACCGCCGTAATCATCCCACTGCAGAAGATCTTTTTTATATTTAGCCCCCTCTTTATCGAAGAGATCGATAAAATAATTATAATTGGGAACTATCAATGCCGAGATATAGCGTTTATCATCACCTACGATGAGAACCTGATCTATATAACTGCTCGTTGAAAACAGATCAACAATTTTAAATGGTGATATATTCTTACCTGAATCTGTACATATAATAGATTTTTTACGATCCAGTATTCTGTAATAACCATATTCATCAACCGTAACCATATCCCCGGTTTTAAACCATCCGTCTTCCGTAAACAGCTCGTTAGTCCACTCCGGCTGATTGAGATACTCCCTGAATACGCCGGCGCCTGTTATCTCCAGCTCGCCTTCGTCTGAGACTCTGCTCTGACTTCCGCAGGCATTTATACCGATATAACCTGGTTTCAATGCCGTAATAGGATTTACAATACATGCATTAAAACTTTCCGTAAGCCCGTAACCTTCAACAATAGGGACACCGATTGCATAAAAATATTTAAGGAGATCTGCCGGGATTGCAGCAGTTGATGATAAAGAAAATCTTAATCTGGTGCCGAATATTGAACGTATTTTAACAAGAATTTTATCTGCAATTTTAAACTTCAGACGCAGAACAGGTCCCAGTTTTGATACCACATCAAAATCCTTGTGCATATTGTAGCAGCCTTTCTCATCCTTTCTATACTCAAGAACCTCGTAGCCTACGTTCAGCGCCCATGATATAAACCTTTTTTTGAATGCATGCTGATTCATAACATACTGAAGTTGAAGATACATTTTTTCATATAATCTTGGAACACAGTTTAACCATGTGGGGTTATATTTTCTCAAATCATTAATAAGCGTCCCCACCTTATCGGCATAGGCAATTGTTGAAGAATGATATATTGCTGCAAGCTGGCATGATCCTCTGTCAAAAATATGCGCTAAGGGGAGGAAACAGAGAGTAACATCGTTCTCATTAAGAGCCATGCCGTATCTCTCCATAAACTCGTCTGCTCCGGCAATCCTTGAACTGCAATGAAAATGGGTAAGAATAACGCCCTTACCAGGGCCAGTTGTTCCTGAAGTATAAATTATAGTATACCAGTCATCGAGAGTAATTGATTCTCTTCTATTTAATAGATCGAAGTAGTGCTCCTCTTTCCATGAATTCCCTTTATCAATCAGCTCCTGCATTCCGATTATACGGCTGTCGCTGCTTTTATAATTAATATCCAGAATGATAACCTTTTCCAGTTTGGGTATATCATTAAATGAAGCCATTATTTTATCGAGAAGATCTTCATCCCCTACAAAAATATACCGGCTTTCAGAATCGTTCATTATATAAACTATCTCTTTTGTCTGTAAAGTCGGGAAAATAGTAACGCTAACTCCGCCAGTGCAGGCAAGAGCCATATCGGTATGTGTCCAGTATGGTGAGCTTTCTGACATTATTGCGGCTCTATCACCTTTATTCAATCCGAATGCCATTAGACCGCAGCTCATCGACTCCACTCTATCGCGCATTTCAGACCAGGTAAAACGCCCTTTATTGTCACCGGAATATAATTTAGCATTAAATAACTGAGCGTTACGGGCAGGGAATCTGCTGCAGGAATTATAAAAATGCCACGATACAGGTTTCAAATCCTCTTTTTCCCATCGCCACTGTTCAACTGGAGTCATGATTTTTCTCCCTTTTCAATAATGTTATTATTTAAGAACAGTGTTCTACAATTCAATTAAAATAACCTTAATTTGTAAAAAAATGGTAATTACTCAAAGAACGATAGTATTTTATTTACGATGCATCCCGGGTGCGACAAATAGCAATCTCTCTACAGATTTATGAGTAAATACAAATAATTCCAATCTTAATTTAGTGTCTTTTTTAATAAATATTAAAAAATAGTTTGATATTTATTAAAAACAGAATAAAGTACGCCAAACACAAAAACAGGAAACCAGAATGATAATACAAACCCTCAATGACAAAAAATTATCACTTCAGAATGACGGGAAACTGGAGCTATTTTTCATAGGAACAGGGAGCGCTTTTACAAAAAGACAGTTCCAGACAAATCTTCTTATTGTTAAAGGAAAAGATCATCTTTTAATTGATTGCGGAACGAAGTGCCCTCAGGCTGTATCTGAACTGGGAATTTCGGTTACGCAAATTAAAAATTTTCTAATAACACACTCTCATGCTGATCATATCGGCGGACTTGAAGAGATATCCCTTCTCGGCAGATATGTAACCAAGCGTAAACCTGTAATGGTTATCAATGAAACATATCAGCATATTCTCTGGGATATGTCACTGCGCGGCGGATGCGAGTATAACGAGGAGGAAGCTGGAGATATGCTTACCTTCAAGGATTTCTGGGATGTGATCAGACCGCAATGGCTGCCCGATTATAACAGGGAAACATTCGGTTTAAAAGTCGGAAATATTGATATTAAGATAATGAGAACAAAACATATTCCCGATTCATCATTCGACTGGCAGAGTTCATTCTGGAGCTGCGGTGTAATTATTGATGACAGAGTTTTTTTTACAAGTGATACAAGATTTGATCATGATCTGGTTGAATTTTACGAAAATAAATTTAATTTCGAAACAATTTTTCATGACTGTCAATTTTTCACAGGCGGAGTACATGCGTCTCTGGACGAAATAAACACTTTATCTCCGGAAATTAAAGCCAAAACATATCTGACTCATTATGGCGACAACTGGGAAGAATACGACGAAACAATAAATAAATACGGATTTGCTGGTCGAGCGATACAGCAGCAATACTACATATTTGATTAGAATTAAATTGATATATATTAAAAAACGGGGTAAAATAATTACCCCGTTTCAAAACTGTTTCATTTTAAAATTATATTACTTGAACAGCAACAGCTCGTTGACCTTTATCGGAATCTTCAACCTGAAAATTAACCTTGTCACCCTCTCTGAGACTTTTAAATCCATCACCTGCAACACCTGTATAATGGACAAAAATATCTCCACCATCATCTTTTGAAATGAAACCAAAACCTTTCTTTTCGTTGAACCATTTTACTACACCACTAGGCATACAAAACTCCTTAAAAAAAAATTTCATTTAAATTGTTTTCATCCGGTAAACAGCTTCCGGCTGAAAACATTAACCGGCAGAGTTCATTTTACATTACTTATTTTTTTTTGTCAAAATTATTTTTAATTTATACCGTCAATTTAAGCAGCTCTGCCAAAGGTAAATATAATGACAAAACCTATATGCTGTGACAAAAAACTCATTAAGCCGCCGGAACAGAACCTGAATAATTCGACTCAACCGATATTAAATTCTAATCTATTTATTTTCACTTTTCTCAGGAAGCAGAATAATCTGACCTGTATTAAGTATTGTAGGATTAGAGATTCGGCCTTTATTCAGTTTATAAATATCCTCCCATTTTCTGTAATCACCATAGTGAGCTTCACTTATTTTGATTAGAGTGTCTTTCTCCTGTACAAGATATTCATTTTCATTTAAAGGCTTGGTTTGAGATGATTCAATTTCTTTAACTATAGCGGATGTTCCGCTATTTTCCGTTTCCGGTACTGCTGTTTGTCCCAAAGAAGGAGCTGAAGTCTCTTCTTTATTATCAGACACAGCGTTACTGCTTACTGAACCTTTATAAAAATATTTAAAAAAAGCAAATAATGCAAAAATAGCCAGAAGAATAAAAATCAGCATAATAAGAATTTTATTACTTCTCTTATTGATTTCAACATTTTTATCTGACTCATAGACAGTTTCGTTTACAAGAGAAGTTTTTATAGCCTTAATATCTTTCTTAATCTCAGGCTCTATAAAGCCGGACAAACTTTTTTCAATATGTTTTAAGGCAGTTTCTGTTAATGTATAATTTTCAAGAATATAATTAAGTGTTCTTTTTTCTATGTCGGTAACTTTACCACCATCACTTATCTGTTTAACAATATTTCTCGAATCTGCAAGAGATATTCTTCCATCACCTTTACCCTTAACACTCTTACCGGCAATATCGAGCATAGCCTTATCATAGTTTTTACCATTTATTTTTTTATAATATGAGCTCACATCTTTACCTCCGGTAATTATATAGAATTTATGACTACTCAGATATAGAAAAGTTATATTGAAACCTGATAAATATACATCCCCCGGCCTTAGGCGGATGAATGTGTATACTCTAATGATTTTCACACATATAATTAATCTACAGCTAAGTAATTACTAAATCTTTTTATACAATATAATTACTCAATAAAGAGCAAAAAAAGATATTACTTTTTTTATTTTTTTTTATTTTTAACGAAGTTTTGTCAGACGAAGAATGATGTTTATAACTTGTTTAATTCTTTTTTATAGTTATTTATAACAGAATTTATCTGATTGATTACCATGTCACTATTTGCGGATGCCTCTTCGAAGAACCTGTTTGTTTCATTTTCAATTTCACGATTCTGCTTCTCTTCTTCCGGTGTTACTGCATCATCCGTTTTGCGCTCTTCCATCTCGGCAATTTTTTTCTCGTTGGTTTCTTCAATCTGACCATCGAGAGTTTGAATGTAATATTTAATGAGATCTCTCCGCTCCTCGAGGAGCTTTATTTTTATTGTATAATACTCCCGTCTCTCTGCTGAAGTGGTTTTACCGTTTTTTAAACCGCTGCAGTAAACAATAAGTTTTTCCAGCTCTTTTTTATGAGAAGCAGCATCCTTCTCGATAAGCTTAGGTGATATCCATATGTCATCCGGGAGTTTCTCGTCATTACATATGATCTCAGATAAGGCATTTATTTCATTTACAATTTTATCTTTTTCCGGATCACGTTCAATAATATCATTCTCACCCGGATTTCCGCTCCCTGATTTCAGCAGTGAGAATATCTTTCCAAAATAACTTGTATCGTCCGATGTAATCATCTTTGAATCGACATTGCTGTCTCCAAGATAAAGACCGGCCTTCTTTTTACTGCAATCATCACAATCGGACTGGTCGACATCTGAAGCGGCCGGATTATCACTTATAAGTAAAACAAATACAAAAATCACGGCTGTTAACAGCGTTAAAGTTGTAATAAATCCGAATTTAATTTTACTTAAGATTTTCATTTTAGCTCCAGCCAGACAATTTCCCTTTCTTTTATTTTCCATCAAATATCATTGCTATAGTACTAATTTCAGAATTCCCTTACAACTGCAAAGGAGATGGCATCAGCAATGAAGCTGTAAACCATCTCCCATTAGCAATAATATTAATAATATTATGGTTTAATATAATCTCTTGTTTTTGTATAAACACTATATGTCCATGTACTCAAAATATGTCCAAGACAGCCGGTACTCATTGCATATCCATAATTAGCGCTGGATTGAGGAATAACTATTTCGTCACACCATGACCACAATGACAATCCCGGGCAATAGCCGAGAAGCTGATTAACGATAGCTGAACCAGGACGAAGATCTTTTGCCGCCTGTGTTAATGGATCACCATATGCAATATAAGTACCTTTATGAGGAGTTGCTATATATACAACCTGATTAACTTTAGCCGCACCCCCTAAATATTTCATATAGTATCTTGCAACAAGTCCACCCATAGAATGGCATATTAAATCCACTTTTGTTTTACCGGTAGCTTTAAGAGCTGCATCTACTTTCCCTTTTAGTATATTAGCACCGTTAACTACACCGGGAATTGTATTATATGTATAATAATGAAGATAATTCGAAGGATAACCATCAGCTTTAAACCATGATATCATTGAAGAAAAGTTAACAATTGTACTGCCGCTGTATCCATGTACAAATACAACAGGATCTAGCGCAAAAGCCGGCGAAGTATAGATAAACAAGCCTGCTATCATTGCCAATATTGTCTTTTTCATTTAAGTACTCCTTATTTATGATTTCGTAAACCGTCCAGACGGTCTTAAATATTAAATAAACACATATTTAAATTTATGTCTTCTCAATAGCATATATCTTGATTTGAGACATAAATAAAGAGGTTTTTTTGGCATTGACATTAATTATCAGAATTTATTCCATAACTGCTCTAAGGTAAAAAAGCTCTTTTATCCCCTACTTCGAATTAGGCGGAAAATATAATTTTATTTTTTACACTTAAAATTATATATAAGAGTAATTACTGGTTAATTATTAAGGATTTTTTTATATTTTGTTCTGTAATTGATTGGAGTTTCATCTATTATTTTTTTAAAAACTCTGTAGAAAGTCGGCAGACTTTCAAAACCCACGGCAAATGCTATATCTACTATTGAATCATCTGTATTTATCAGAAGTTCACAGGCTTTTTTCAAACGGTACTCGTTTATGTAATCGGCAATATTTCTGTCAGTCAGTTTCTTAAACATTCTTCCAAGATAATCACTGTTCATGTTAGTCATTTTTGCCAGACTGTCACGGGATATCTCTTCATGATAGTTATCTTCTATATACTTTATTATATCTTCAAGCTTCTTTCTTGCAAAGTACGATACAACTTTATCCTGAACCTCTTTTTCTAGGGAATCGACTACTCCCTGTAATGCCTCCATTGATTTTTCAAGATCAGCAGTTTTCTCCTCGACTTTGAGATCAAGATTCTCTTTGAGCCTGGCAAGATCGCTGTACATGATTGAATTAGCAAGAGATATTGCTGCCGATGATTTTACATTTTTAATAAATAGTATTTCATCAGCAGTTAGAGGTTTACCATCTTTTGTTTCAGATAACAGAAGAAGCGCTATAAGATTACTATGCTGAACAAGCGGAACTATATATTTTGAATTATAACTTTTAAAAAGATTCAGCAGTTCATCTCTCTCTTTTCCAAAGTTATGATTATATTCAACTACATCACGTTCTATCACGCCGTTAGAACGCAACATGATAGTATTAAGATCAGGTGATAAAACAAAATGCTTTGTACTAAAACCGGGAGGAGAATCACTTCCTGTTTCACACAGGATAAGTTCAGCTTTTTCAAATGAGACAGCTTTTACAATTACTCCTGTAAACTGCTCAACAAGGTCATTAAAAGTTTTAAGCGAGTATATACTTCCGATGAAATCCGACTCAATCTTCATGAGTTCAAGTTTTCTTTTATTGAAAAATTTCTCAATGTACTGATATACCATCCGGAAAAAATTATAATTAATGAAGAACCACAGAATCCCTGCAATAAATAGCAGATCAAAATTATCTCTCTCAATGTATGGAATCAGCAGATACAGAACGACAATATTCGGAATAGTAAGTATTGCAGAGAGTATTCCCCAGATTGTTGCAATCTGAAAGATTCCGCGGAAGTCCAACAGGCGATGACGAAGAACTCCATACGCCAGAAATGAAAGCGGAATAAAACTGAAATTCCCCGGAGGATAGATATCAATTCCGACTATTGCCGGATAATTCATTATTGATAAAATTCCGGAAATGAGAAAAGATGCGAGGATATATTTCAGTTTCAGCCTTATCATCTGATTCTTTTCATTTCGTATTTTCCGGATAAAAAATATAATCAGATAAATCAGAACCGAAGCGGCGTAAACTCCGAATGCAAGAAATGCAACTCCCCCCTGCCCCATGTATCCCCAGCTGTATTTATTCAATGCAGGAATATAATAACCGGTTGGAGTAAAAAGTGATATTATAAAACTGACTGCAAAAGAAATTGTTACTAAACGTCTATACCCTATATCGGTTGCACGGAAAAAATATAGCAGACTGATCGCCGGAGTATAAACATAAAAGAAATGAACAATCCGCTCAATTCTCAATATCAGATCCTCGTTTCCTCTGAATAACTGATGACAGATAAACACAGGACTGAGAAGAGACCACCAGATACATAGAATTATAAAGATTACATTTTCTGATTTAAATCTGCTTTTAAAAAGAATAATATATATAATAACAAAGCTCACCAGAAGTGAAAGCATCGGAGGTAAAATATAAATTGAGAGTTTGGCCGTGAATAGCTGCACTATTTTAATCCATACTTATTTTTTAAATTAATGTAAACAACGGGATCTGGTGATGAGAATCCATTAAACTTAAATTGAAATCACACATAGCTTTACCTGATCAAAATTAATCTCACATATTAAATGCAAGTCAACAAAAATTAAAGTAACAACATCAAATCACACATTTCCTGCCTTCGCGAAGCAAACGTACTTCTGAAAATATATCGTTTCATGGACAAGAAATAATTCACGTGTTATTCTACCACGCCGCGTAGGGCAATTTTACCTCATGTCTATAAGTTCTTACTTCATGAAAGAATTCAAAAAAATAATTTATTTGTTGCATTTTAACATTTAGTGTTTTAATGATATTTAAGCTGTTTATTCGTTAACATTTTCTGTCTTTGATATCGTCACAATACCCCCGCCGATACTACGGGGGTATTATTATAAAGTTTTAAAACTGAAAATTCACATTTAATTACGGAATCTGATTTATAAAAACTTCGACCGGAGAGATAAATGAAAAAAAATACCCGTTTATACAACAGCACTCTGGAAAAATGGAGCGAATATTTCGGCTGCTGGTTTAACAATAATGAAAATTTCCGTGGTGCACGTATGGAAAGCGAGATGTATCCATACTCAGCGCTTTTTGAACCGATAAAAATAAACTCACTTACTATAAAAAACAGAATTATTATGGCTCCAATGGGTAACATCAGTATGGCTGATGAAACAGGGCGCCCATCGGCTAAGATGCTCGCTTATTTTATTGAGAGAGCTAGAGGGGGGACCGGACTTATCACTTCAGGTCTGGTGCCTGTGAGCCATAAGATTGACCCTACAGTAACTGAATTAGGTGATCTTTCAATATTTCCAAGAATTGACCGTTCGCGGACAAATTATGCGGGATGGAGAGATCTTGCAGAATCACTCCACTCATTTGGTACTGCCTTTTTTATTCAGCTCTCTCCTGGTATGGGTCGTGTGGGCTCTCCTGAATGTCTTGTTAAAAAATATAAATTACCGGTATCTGCTTCATGGAACCCGAATTTTTACATGCCGCAGATCCCATGCAGACCTCTCTCCTTTCTTGAACTTAATAAAATAGTAAAAAATACAGGTCAGGCTGCGGCTGATGCGCAAGCTATGCGGATTGACGGGGTATATCTCCATGGTCATGAAGGTTATCTTCTGGAACAGTTATCAAATACTGCATTTAACAGAAGACTTTTCGGTCCATACAGTGACTGGCAGAAATTCGGAATCAGGCTTGTAAAAGAGATAAGAAAAAGATGCGGGAAAGAATACCCCATCATGTATAGAATAGATTTATCGCTAATGCTTAATGCTACATATGGGGAAAAAATGAACGGCGTTTCATCTCTGAAAAAATTCAAAAATGAGCGGACGATAGAGATGACTCTTGATTATCTGAAAAAACTTGTAGCAGCCGGTGTAGATATCATCGACGTTGACCTGGGATGCTATGACAACTACTGGCTTCCCCATCCGCCTGAGGCAATGCCTCCTGCATGTTTCATTGAAGTTGCATCACTTGTAAAAAATTTCTTTCGTGAAAATAAAATTAAATCTAATGCCGGAATTGAAGTTCCAATAGCAGCCGTGGGAAAACTGGGATTTCCCGACATCGCCGAGAGAGCTTTACAGAAAGGCCAATGCGATATGATAATGCTGGGACGCCCGCTTCTTGCAGATCCGGAATGGCCCAATAAAGTATATGCAGGTAAGAACAAAGAGATCATCCCCTGCATCGGTGATCAGGAGGCATGCTTCCATGAGTTTTTAGAAGGTGGGCATCCTCAATGCTCGGTAAATCCGAAGACTGGATTTGAAGATATTTACGAATCTCTCACCCCTGTAACTGAAAAGAAAAAAGTCGCAATTGTCGGAGCCGGTCCAGCAGGAGTTATGTGCGCATGTACAGCAGCCGAACGTGGACATGATGTAACGATCTTTGATAAAAATTCATCAGCAGGGGGAGTTGTCATAGCTGGATCTGTACCGAAGATAAAATTTGAAATATCGAATTACCTCTCTTATATGAATAACAGACTATTACAGACATCAAAAAAACAGAAATTAAAAGTTGAATTCAGTAAAACCATGACTGCCACATCTCTTAAAAACGGAAAGTACGACACAATTGTAATTGCAACCGGAGGAAACGCTATCAAGCCGGAAATTCCAGGAATAGACAGTGAACATGTATTTCAAACTGTTGACATTCTTATGAATCCGTCCAGGTGCGCAGGAAAAAGAGATGCAGTTGTAATCGGCGGAGGATCTGCCGGATGCGAAATGGCGCACTTCCTCTCATTTGAACTCGGCATTGAAAACGTGACTGTAGTTGAAATGCAGCCTGAAATCATGAAGCATACATTCACTGCCAACAGAGGGTATATGATTCATTATCTCGAAAAGAAAGGTGTTAAACTTCTGAACTGTACAAGCGTTAAACAGATTAAAACCGGAAGCATAATTCTCAATCAGAACATATCGAAAAGAGTCCCCGATCCATATATAACATGGAAACCGGTACTACCGGAAAATATTCCAAATCCATTCGCAAAAAAAATAGATATAAAAAACAGAGAAACAGAGATAGCAGCAGACATAGTTATACTTTCAATAGGATGGAAACCGGATAGAAGTCTATACGAAGAGTGCGTGAGACGACAGGTTGCACCGGAAATTTATCTTACCGGTGATGTCTACTCAACTGGCAAAGTCTTCGAGGCAACTAAAGGGGGATTCGCTATCGGGCGGAGGATTTAACATTTCTGGTTCCGCTCTCCGGGCGGAACCAGAAATGTATAAATTCATGACTTCTTTAATCAATATTATTGACTCACAATCCGCCAATAATCATAGAAAATCCCGATTTATAAAGCTCCTTTCTTTTGACTTGCGAGAATCCTGAAGATTTAAGCCACATACTTATCTCTTTAAAGGAATAGTTCTGCCCTCCAAGAAAATGAAAAAACATCAGACTGTACATACGTGCTGCAAGATCAGCAAGCCTGGATATTTTTTTTTCTCTCATACCGTCAAGTATAATCAGTGAACCTTTGCTGCTAAGCGTACCGCGAATTCTGGAAAGTAATTCAATATTATATGTCTCTTTATGTTCATGAAGAACATTGAAGAGTAGAATCCTGTCATATTTTATCTGGAAACTGTTTTCCATAAAATCCCCTGTAATAAGCTTTATCCGATGCTCCATCCCCGCTTCTTTTATATTGTTCCTTAAAAGCGGCATGGCATATTCTGAATCGATAATTGTAACAGTAATATCGGGATTACTGCGGCACAGTGCGATGCTGTATAATCCATGACTCCCGCCGATATCGAGAACCGATTCGTTTGTTAATTTTATTTTTTTTACAAGCTCAGGGATCATGAGGAGCGCAAGTGACATCATAAACTTCTGGAATGATATGGCTGTATTCGGTTTATCCTTAAGCCATTCATAAAAATTTATATGAGCATCACCTTTTTTCATGGAGGTTGTTATATATGGCCAGCAATCAACCATTGTCTTTGAATAATAGAGGAAGCCGTCACTGAAATTCACACTGGAAGATGGTAGCATCCATTTCCGGGTCATACGAGTGAGGCTATACATGTTTTTTTTACTTTTCAGATAACCGAGCGTTTCAAGAAGTTCAAGAAGAGTTTCAAGTCCTCTTGCATCGCAATCTACAGCCTGCGCGATTTCCATAGGGGACATATCTTTAACATTAAGTATTTCAAAAAGTTTAAGCTCTACTGCAGATGTGATGGCGTAAAATGAAAATCCACCGAGTAGATCTAAAATCGGAGCAGGACCAAGATTCATCCTCCCCAGAAACAGCTTTTCAATAGAATTATTAAATACAGGCATATGTCCTCCGTTTTTTCTGACTTTTTAAAACAAATTTAAAATTGCCTTCGTTATAATTTTCCGACATAGAAGATAATCATCATTCCGGAAAAATTATGCTGTGAAAATCATTACTTAGATAAGGTTTAATCATTATCATTATCCGCATAAAATTATTATTAATATTTGATTCGGTTATTTTTTCATTGCTGGTATACATAGACTGTATAATGAATTCAGAGAGAGCCCATCCGTTATTCACCAATGCCTCAAATTCATAATCAGAGAGAAGTGTTATCGCTCCGATACTTGACATAAAATTAAATACTTTTCTGAAATCCTGCATCCTTCTGCTTTTGATGGCTATATACATTTTTTTAAGAACAGGGTCTCTCTCCAGAATTGCAACCGGTTCCATATAAAAAAATCTGTATCTGTACATTATGCCACCAGTCTTATCCAGAACAGTATTAAGTCCTGATATAAAATTTTCAGCTATGTTTTCCTGAGTGAACAAACTATCAAATTCAGCTGTCATTCTCTGCATCAATATCCGTATTATCTCTTCACGGTTTCCGAAATGATAATAAAGGTTCCCTGGGCTTATATTCATTTCATCTGCTATGTGACGCGTTGACACAGAGTATGCACCATCTCTGTTAAAAAGAAAAAGCGCTGTTTTTAATATTTCGTCCTTTGTATTATTCATTGTAGTAAAATATTAGAACATTTGTACTAATTGTCAACAATAAAAAGATTCAGCCTGTAATTCTGAATCTATTTTTAAAAGGTTTATACGACAGTAAATTAAAAAAATTTATTCCGCAATTTTACTAGATCTTCTCCAGATTCTCATCTTCTCTGCAGAAGATACTAGTTCATCTTTGAAATCATCATGAGCAAGTCCGATGAGAAGCTCCGCTCTTTCCCATGATGATTTACCTTTAAGTCTTGCGATACCGTTTTCTGTTACTACATAATCTACAAAAGTTCGAGGTGTTGTAACGATGCTCCCCTCGGGCAGCATCGGCATCAGCCGTGATTTAAGGTTACCCTCTTTATCTTCATATGTGCTCGATAGACAGAGAAAGCTCTTACCGCCATTTGATTTAAAAGCAGATTGTACAAAATCGACCTGCCCGCCCGTTCCGGAGATCTGTCTTGGTCCTGCACTCTCTGAACATGCCTGACCGAAAAGATCAACCATCAATGTATTGTTTATAGACCGCAAATTATCATTAAGCCCGACAATCTCCGGATTATTGGTATACCTTCCGCAGTGACTCGCCATGACAGAATTGTTATCCATAAAATCATACATTTCATTACTTCCCAGAGCAAACGTGAATGCCATTTTGCATCTGTCTGTAGTTTTATACCGGCCTGTAACAAGTCCAGCATTGAACATTTTTACCATGGAGTCGACAAACATCTCCGTGTGAATACCAAGATCTTTTAAATCCGAATCACATAGGAGTTCACCAAGAGTATTTGGTAAGCCTCCGATCCCAAGCTGGATACAAGCTCTATCTGGAATCTCCTTCATCAGCAGTGATGCCATTTTTCTCTCCGCATCTGTCGGTGCCTTCCCTGCCGGGAGAGAGAGCAGCGGAGTATTCTTACCCTCTATAACATAATCAGCCATGGAAATATGAATAGAATCTTCAGATCCGCCGGGAACCCGCGGTATATTTTCATTAACCTCAAGAATAAGCGTTTTTGCTCCGAGACAGGATTCAAGACTGTTTACGTTAGTCGGTCCGAATGAGAAGAATCCGAACCTGTCCATGGGACTCACCTGCTGGACATATATATCATAATTAAAAAGTTCACTGCCGATTATAGACTGAAGCTGACTGAAGGCTACAGGATTATAGAACATGAGATTTTTATCCCCCATCCTCCTGTTCCCGGTGTCGAAGAACCAGCTGTTGCATGTAAAATGTTTTCCAGAGGGGTCAGAGCATGTAGTAGCAGAATCAGAAGGTAAACCGGCACACTGAGTTATCTGTACATCCAATAATTCATCTTTTCTTGCTGCAAGTTCACGGTCAAAATCCACAGGTCTTCCAAGAAATACTCCGTAAAGCAGACTATCCCCGGACTTCACAATCCGGGCTGCTTCTTTAGCAGAGATAAGCTTATTTTTATAAAGATCTGTATGGTGGGATGAAATTATTTTATTCATGTTCACTCCGGCAAATGCGTTTTTTTAATCTTTCCATTACAAGTCATTAAGTTAACATTACAATTCTTAATGTCAATAAAAAATTAGTAAACAATATTACATAATAAGTTCACTTATAAACACATCAAACCGATAAATGATAGAAAATTCTGATAAAAACACCAGTGGTACTACTAAAAGTTAACAGAATAATTAATGAAATCCGAGTCTAAATAGATTTACCGGGTATGGTGTTTTTCCGGAATTTGTTATAATTTTAAAACAAGACCAACTCTAAGACTCTCTCTTTCCCAATATTCATCATCAGAATCTATAAAATTATTTCCGTAGATGGTGTAATTAATAAATAGATCGTATCTCGACGAGAGAGGCAGCTCAAGGCCGAATCCCATAAATTGAGATGGACCATTGAATGACCGGCTTTGAACGGTACATGTTGAATCTTCATAGTCTAAGTCTTTTGAAAACGCGCTATAGGCCAGACCATAGTATCCGCTTAAAATCCAGAATAGCTTCACCTCACCTGCAACACCCGCAGAAAACAGACTGCTGTCACGGCTGTATACACCGGAAAAATCAGTCAATATACCCATGCTAAATAAAGATTTATTTTTCCATCTTGAAGATTCATCAAAATCAAAGACCAGGGAATATTGTAAAAAAATACCATTCCCTCTGTCATCCATAGGACTTTCATGAATAGTTTCACCTGTATTATTTAAATCATCATAAACCTCATAATCTACTCCAAAATCAGCACCAAGTTTAGCTTCGTGACGAAAATCTGATTGTGTAGGCATCGTTAAGGATATGGCAAACAAAGTCTGCGTAATAAAAATAAAAAACAAAGCGTAAATAATTTTCGAAACAGAGAATCCCTCTTTCAATTTCAAAATTCTATCTCCAAATAAATAATCATAATAAAGTAAATGTTTATAAACCGGTTATATTTTATCTCCGCCGCGCCGGTGGCACGGCGGAGAGCAATTTTACCGCCAGTTTATGAGTAGTAACCATAAAAACGGATGATTTCAGATGCATTATTGTTAAGCCTTATTCATATCAATTCATCCGCTTTAATAAACTAAATTTTACAAACATATATAAATATCATGTATATGTTTCAACACTTAATTTTCTATATATAATAGAAAAATTGCAAACCCATCATTTTATTGAATAGCCACACTGGTTCAGTAGACAATTAAAAACTGGAGTTTAGAAGTGGTGCATCAAATTAAGTCTACACTCGCATTGTGAATTCAAAATAATTTGCAATGAAACAAGATAGAACTTCACCACACATATAATCTGAAAATGAGAGGAGTTTATGAAAAATCAAACATCATCAGCAGGGTCAGAGACTCGAAATAATAACTTAAAAAAAGCATATTTTGCAGGCGGATGTTTCTGGTGCACAGAGCACGATCTTAAACATATACACGGAGTTAAAGAAGTAACATCCGGTTATTCCGGAGGAGATGTAGCAAATCCTTCTTACTCTGAAGTCTGCAGTGGAATAACCGGTCACAGGGAAGCTGTTATGGTTTTATATAATCCCGATGAAATCAGTTACCGCGAACTGACAGATGAATTTCTGAAGACCATTGATCCTCTCGATTCCGGAGGTCAGTTTTTTGACAGAGGGTTTCAGTACAGTAACGCAATTTTTTACCTCAATGAAGATGAAAAACTGACAGCAATTGAATCAATTAAAAATGGAGCCGAAATTCTTAAAGTCAAAGAACTGGCTGTATCAGTTATTCCATTTAAAAATTTCTATGAAGCTGAAAGTTATCATCAGGGATTTTCAGAGACTAATCCGGAAAGATACTGTTCGTATAGAGAAGGTAGCGGCAGAGATAAGAAGCTGAAAATAATATGGAATATAATCAATTAATCCGGGAATTAACTGCCGGAACAGTAATCCGGCAGTTAATTATTATAAATAGATTTTAATATCCTGAAAGTGAATAGCTGTAAGATCCGTTTTCATCATAACATTCGCCGTTACCGCATGAAGATGAAAAAGTACTTGGAGATGAACAGGAGGAGCCTTTAATTTTAGAACATACATCCTGTGCTTTTTTTCTATCTGAAAAGCTGTCCCCTTTTGTACATACTACAATTTTTTTACCGCCCTTTTCCCAGTCACTTCCATACTGGCACTTGGCGTTAGCCTGAACTGAAATCATCATAACCGCAAACATAGATACAAAAACTAAAGATAGAACCTTCATAAAACCTCCGCGTTTTTTAATGTTTAGGAATGATGATATTATAATTAATAATCCGGAAGAATCAACATAAAGGGGACAGTTTTAAAAAAATTACGAAGATTAATCAGTATTTTTTTTTGATTTCTTTAAGCAAAAAAAATCTAATATCTCATCCGCCGGTGACGATGAACTCTATAATTACTCATTTTAACATTATGTTTTAAAAATGTACCTGTTCTCAGTTTGTTTTATTCTATTCTCCTTCTCAAGCTTCTGAAGAGTCAAATCCACCCATCCGCCAGCAAACTCTTTCTTCATACGGCTCTCACCCGGATAAAGTTTATTAAGAATTTCTTTAACTGTAATTCCTTCAGGTGACGAGGCCTTTATGAGCATCAAAATGTCTGCTGTACGCTTTCGCCGCCATTCAATTATTTCACCCAGTCTGCCGTAAGGATCAGTCACCGGGCTTCCATGAGCCGGCAGGATAATTTTCAGACCGGGAAGATTCAACATCGCGGTAAGAGATGCCTCGTACTCATCCAGGTCAGACTTCGGAGGACCCAACCATACATTGATACTTTTCATTACATTATCACCGGAAAAAATAATTCCTTTTTCTTTGTTGTAAAGGGTAATGTGCTCATGGGAGTGTCCCGGAGAATTAAAAATTATCCACTGCTCATTATTGATTTCAATTTCTGTATTGGATGGGATAACTATTTCGGGATCACTGACATAAGATATTCCCCAGTATAATCCGTAAACTCCGTATTCAATTTTATGGATAAACAACTTCATCGCATGAAGTAGTTTACCGGATAATGTTTTTCCCTCGGCCTGTTCAGGCGGTGAGTATGAATCGGTGTAAACTTTCCTGCTGCTGATAATTTTACTTATTTCATCAGTGAGAATTATACGGAAACCGAAACGGTTTCTTAAACTTTTTAATCCGGAAAAGTGATCAGCATGAGCATGACTGATAAGAATCCGGTCTATGTGATTTTCAAACCCCCGTTCTCTGCAGATCATATTTATCGCACGGTAATGTTTTGAAAAAAAATTTATTGAACTCCTATTTCCGTACCCCGTATCATAGACGAGACCATTACTCCCGATAATTACATAAATATTAACAGGAGGCTTTAACATCCCCAGCACTCCCCTTTCTGTGATTCTGAAAATACCGGGATATACCTCCATCAGTTCATCTTTTTTCACTTTTTATAACTCGCTATGAAATTTCTTACTTCAGTAAAACCTGCGATCATAAGCCAGCCCCTTGCCACCTCGTCGGGATGTCTGCCGATGTACAGCGACGGGAATTTATTTCTCATCATCTCTCTTACAGCAGCAGAGTTGGATGATACAAATTCAGCAATGAGTTTCTGATCATCATCACTTAGTTTTCCCCAGTCGTTTATGTCTGACATTAAATTACTCCGTTTAACTTTATATTTCTATCACCAACTAATGTCTAAACCTCAGTTTAAATCAATAAAAATCTTTATTTTTTTTACATCATTTTCCCGGCTATTTATTTTCAAGGGTGCGTATGGTTCTTATACTCGTAAAATATGGGATTACGGTCGGCAACGCCCCCGGAATCCCATATTTTACTCACTACGCAAAGCGCTGGGCCCCCAAAAAAGTTCGGCAATTAATGCTGTTTTTTTCTTGATAAAATCATCAAGGATAAATAATTATTCATCAACTTTTAAGTAATAATAATTAATCGACGGATTACATTTTATGTCTATTTTTGAAAAAATCGCAGAACGGAAAATCGAACAGGCCATGGCGCAGGGAGAATTTGATAATCTCTCATGCAAAGGGAAACCTCTCCCTCCTGATGATATGGCAATGGTCCCCGAAGATTTAAGAATGGCATACAAAATACTTAAAAATGCGGGGATAGTGCCGGAAGAGATTGAACTTCAGAAAAGTATAGTAAACCTCAACGATCTTCTTAACGCATGCGCCGATGAAGAGGAACGGAAAAATCTGAGAATAAAAATCAACGAGAAACAACTCCGGTACAACATGATCATGGAATCCCGCGGATTGAAAAAACTCGATCCGGTTTATGAAGAAAAAATTATGGAGAAACTCAAATAACTATCTCTCCGCTAAAAATTCTTTCACCATGGCAACATCATCGACCATAAAACCATCTACCCCGGATTCATAAACCCTCTTAAGCTGTACACGGTCTTTAACGTACCACACGTGAACTTTCACATCCTTTGACTGGATCTGACTTATAAGCCCGCCATTTGCAATATATGAAACACCAATAGCTTCCGGTGTCTGGAGAGCATCAGCTTTAAATCCCCGGACAAAATAAAGGAGTCCCGATTTAAAAAGAGCATAAACTCCGATTATGCCGGTCAGAGTAAAAGCCGTTGCGTTTCCCGGAAGAAGTTTCCTTACAAGTTTGATATTACTGCCGTACATAGTTGACGTGAGCACTCTGTCCACGGCATTCAAATTTTTTACTATTGATACATAACTTTTTACAAGTTCCGGATCTTTGTCCATAATAGTTATATTAAATCTCTTATCGGGGAAAGCTTTCAGTATCTCTTCGAGAGTCTGAAATTTTAAATCTTTCCCTCTGAATGGAAAAGCTCTATTTTCATCCGTAAAACTGTATCCAGCATCAAATTGTTTTAATTCATTCAAAGTGAAATCAGAGACAGATCCGGTACCTTCGCAGAGATTATCAATCACCGGCTCAGAGATTGCCATAACAGTTTTATCTTTTGAAAACTGTATATTAAGGCATACCACATCCGCACCGGCCGAAAAAGCCTCTTCCATTGCTATGATTGTATTTCCCGGATATTTTTTTGATGCCGGACTATTAAAAAAAATTACCGGTTCAGGTGTAAAAAAAGGTTTCATTTTATATTCCTTTATTATTAATTATCAATGTTATTTCCTCAACATATATTTTATTCTAAAAAAAGGATTCTATCTCCCCGCCGGTTCATGTGGCGGGGAGGATAAAGCTTATCCAGCAATAAAAAATTAGGGAAAGACTAATGAATTTTTTTATTATTAATTCAATTACGGTAAATTAGAGCCTGATGATTTAACTGTTAACGATATCCTTTTTAATAAACCTGTATTAAGTTAAAAATCATCTTTATAAATAATTATATATATTTTTTTATTGCTTTTAAAAATACCTGTTATATACTTAAAATATCTGGCAACACAAATTTTTACTCAAGGAAGATAATATGGCAACAGCAACACCTCTAATAAAAGCATACATGACAGAGACAATCCCGTCCGACGGAGGATTTATTATCACAGCTTTTTTCACTGGCGGCAGCGGCTATGCAATATATGAAATAACAGCCTATAGAAATGTTAAAGATATATTCAGAACCGGTGAAGGTGTAACATTCAAAACTGATGGGAATAGAACACATATACTTGTAGAGCCTGCATCTTTCACGAAAAAATATATTGAGCCTGTAAACAGGGAAGCGCAGCATGCTATACCCTATAGATTTAACGAAATGACTGTTATCCCCGGACCCAAAAGTGAAAAAATTATGATCCCTGAAAAGCCTATTTCTCTTTATTCATCGTTTACCATTCTTGAACAGCAGAGTGATTACTTTTCATTTATATTTTTTCCGACAAAAGATGTTTATGTTGCGATGAAAAAATTTATTGCAGACAGTTTGTATAACGACTGCAACCTGGGACTTTCGGTTTCAAAAGAAGTTTCAATAAAAGCTCTTGAAACTATTAAAAAGTTTTCAATTTTCGGTTGATTTCTGAATAATTTCCGTTGCTGTTAAAATCAAATACAGCGGTCCGGAAAACGGTATTTTCCGGACCGTCCAATAGCACCATAGTTTATCGATTGTAATATTGTTGACAAATTTTGATCCGACATACTCAATCTATTTATCAAATAAAATGAGGTAATTCAAACTGACATGCCATCAGACAGTTCCGACCCTTTAAGTAATTCAGTGATTAAAAAAGTTTTAAACATCATTAGAAAACCATTCAAAAACACCGACGAAAACACTTTTGACGCTGAAGCATATGAACAGCTTGATACCCCCAGAAAGGATATGATTGACGGTATTGTTATGCTTTCCGAGCTGAACACAAAGGATATCATGATCCCCAGAGTAGATCTCGTAGCTATAGATTCAGATATTGACCTGAAATCACTGGTGAAAGTTATCCTTGATGCAGGCCATTCAAGAGTTCCTGTATATGAAGAGACAATCGATAATATTATAGGAATTCTTTACGTTAAAGATCTGATCAAACTGATCCCTATCTCTGATAAAACAAAAAAATTTAATATAAAAAAGCTTATACATGAACCTTTTTTCGTCCCTGAAACCATGGCGCTGGATGAACTGCTGCTTGAATTTAAACTGAAAAAACTGCATCTGGCAATTGTCGTGGATGAATACGGCGGCCTTGGCGGTATCGTAACGCTGGAGGATATTCTAGAGGTAATTGTAGGAGATATTAACGACGAGTATGATGTTGAAGAACTCCCCGAGTTTGAAAAGACAGGTCCATGTTCATACGATGTTGACTCAAGAATGCTGATTTCAGATTTTAATGATGAACTGAACCTTAATATACCAACAGATGATTTTGATACTGTCGGCGGATTTGTTTTTGACCTATTCGGACGTGTACCGGAGAAAGATGAAACCATTAAATATGAAAATATATCTTTTAAGATCAAAGATATTTCCGGTATAAAAATAATCCGTATAACTGCTACAATTTTAAAACAGAAATAGCCATGTCGCAGGAGAGAGAAACCGGAATTGTTCTTTCGAAACAGAGTTCCGGAGAAGCCGACAACATCTGCACTATCTACACAAAAAATTCAGGTAAAGAACGGTTTGTATTCAGGGGATTAAAAAAATCGACCAAGCGCCCGAGAACAGCATCTGAACCGGGGACTATTCTTGATCTTGTTTATTATACCGGAAAGAGCGGAAGTCTAAACAATGTATCTGAATTTGATATACTTACAAACTATAATTCCATAAGAAAAAGCAGTAGAAAAATATTTTCACTATACTTCATTCTGGAACTGGTTGACCGGACAACAGGATTCTCCGATTCGAATAGTAAAATATTCAATCTTCTTTCTGCGGGGATAGATGTTCTGTCAAACACGGAATACCCCCGTCATTTCGCCCTCTTTTTCGCGATCAAGTATCTTTTAATGCAGGGTGTATTCCCTGACACGGAAAAGTGTTCATGGTGTGGAAACACCGACGAGGAAAAGCTTGTAATTGAGAACAGCACTTTAAAAATTTCATGTATCAATTGTACCGATATAAAAACTGCAGCAGCAAGGAGCAAAGGCAGAGCGTTGATTAATCAATGCGCAAAACTCAAACTTGATAAAATCGACTGCAGTATATATTCCGAAAAAGATGCAATATCTGTATTAGCTTTAATTATAGAATATATAAACTCATATTACAGCATTAATCTTAAAACAGGTTCAATGCTGTTAAGCGATATACATGATTAAAAAGATTTAAATATTATTTCCCTTTGAGGGTGATCGGGCAGGCCAGAACTCTATAATCGGCAGTTTTTTCTTCATGAGTTGTAGCCATTGAACTGAGTGATCCGCCATAGTTACAGAGAACCTGATAATTCCTTAATTCTATATGGTGTTTGCATTTTTTACATTCTTCGAGTTTCATTTATCTTCTCCATAAATTCAGCTAAGTATCATTATTATTTAAACTATTATGTCACTTTATTATTGCAAGAACGAAGATTAATGCGGTGTCGATTATTGTCAATAATTATATTAAATAAAATATAAAATCAACCGGTAACTAAACATAAAATACCACCAGTTTTGAACATCTCAGAACTATACCGATAGCCGCTTCTTGCAGCTGGAACTTAATTTCCACGTATATTTTAAGTCTGTTAAAACATCGCTGCTTACTTCCGGGTAACCTTTTTTTCGACTTGTATTAAAAAATTTCTAGACATTTACTTGCGGGAAAAGCTAATAAAAATATGATTAAAGAATCAATAAAAAAAATTCCTTCTGAAGATGAATGCCTCAGACTCATAAAAGAACATGAGATGCTTCCGAACATTGTCGATCATTCAATCCAGGTTAAAAATGTTTCAGAAGCTATATATAAACATCTCATTGATAAGCAGAATATAAGTATTGAACTTCTTATTGCCTCCGCCCTTTTACATGATATTACAAAAACAAAAGCAATTCTGGAGAAGGAGCTTCGCCATGACCTTACGGGGGGTGAACTGCTTCGAAGTCTTGGTTATGCGGAGATTGCTGTTATTGTTGAAAATCATGTAGTGTTCTCTGATTTTGATCCAGATGGACCTTTATTAGAAAAAGAAATTATTTATTACTCTGACAAAAGAGTGATGCATGACACTGTGGTAAACATTGACACAAGAGTAGCAGACCTTGTAGAACGATATGGTAAGACAGATAAAATTAAAGAGATGATATTGAACAATAAAAAATTTATCCTTAAACTTGAGTCCAAAATACAGAGTCACATGGATATCCCTATAGATGAAGCTCTGAAAGATCTATGAAACGATACCTCATACTTGACTGTTTTGTTGACGAACCGGCATGCCTTGGCGTACCCCCTTTTATATCACCATATCCCCGCTATATTTATGGTGCGCTTTTATCAGCAGGAGTTTCTCCTGATAAAATTGTATATCTGACTATAGATCATCTGCGCGAGAGTGAATATAACTTCACAGAGAGTTACAGCCACGTTTTTCTTGTCGGTGGAGCGGCTGTCCCCGGGAAATATCTGGGTGCCAGGATCGGTTCGCTTGCAGAGATAAATAAAATTCTCAATCAGAACAGCAGAACAGATATTTCAGTGGGAGGGCTTATTCATCGAGCTATTACGTCACCTCCGGCAAACACAACAGTCATCAGTTACGATATCGAAAAGTTTGCATACACCCTTGCTCGCGGCAGTTCTGAGGACAGTTATCGGACCGCAAAAGAGATTGCCGAATGGGGAGTTAAAGGAGCTGAAATTGTCAAGCAGCACCCCTGGTATCCCGATGTCATCTGTGAAATGGAGAGCGGAAGAGGATGTCCCCGAGAGTTTCACTGTTCATTCTGCTCTGAAGGTTTAATAAAAAATGTTGAATTCCGGGATGCCGGAGATATTCTCTCCGAAGTTGATGCCTTGATAGATCAGGGCGTTTCACGCTTCAGGCTTGGTAGACAGGCAGATATTATACAATATGGAAGCCGCCTTGACATATATAACAACGGATTTCCACGGCCTGAACCATCAGCGGTTAAAGAACTCTTCTCTGAACTTAAAAAAAGAAAGGAAGCAGGAAAAATACTTGTACTGAATGTTGACAATGCAAATCCGGGATCTATCGTTAACTGGCCGGATCATTCATCAGCAATTCTTGAATCTATAGCAGATGCCGTAACTCCTGGTGACACCCTCCCATTCGGAATTGAATCATTTGATGAAACAGTGGTACGCCGGAATAATCTGAAGGTAACTCCGGACGAAGCCCTATTTGCTGTAAAACTCGTTAATGAAATCTGCGGATGGAGAGAGGATGGTATCCCTAAACTTCTTCCCGGAATAAATCTAATACATGGATTAAGAGGGGAGACTTCGGATACTTTTAAAACTAATCACTACTATCTGGAGAAAATAGCCGCCGACGGACTTCTTGTTAAAAGAATAAATATTCGAAAACTCCAGCCCTATCCCGGTACTCCACTTTTTAATGAAAGATTTAAAATCAGCGGAACTATCACAAAGAGATTCGAATATTTCAGAGATAGAATAAGAGACGAGATTGATCACCATATGCTGAAAAAAATCTATCCTGCAGGTACAATTTTAAAAGATGTTCTAATGCTCGATACACGCGACGGTTATTCAATGGGGAAACAGATATCCAGTTACTCCATAACAGTAAAAGTCCCCGGAGTTTTTGATAATAAAAGCTTTAAAAATGTACTTGTTACAGGTCACAGAGAGAGATCGCTGTCATCACTCCCTCTCCCTTTTGCGATCAACACTACTTCTGCAAAGGCTTTTGAAATGATACCAGGAGTGAGCAAAGACAAGTCTTCAGATCTGATACTGAAAAGACCGTTTGAAACTGTAGATTCATTTGCGGAAGAGATAAAAAATGTCCAGGCCGATCTACTGAAGATAATTACTGATAATTCAGAAGTTTAATTTGATTAGTTTATTAGTAATTATAAACTAATCAAATATATCCTTTCCGTATCTCCTCTGCAATTATCTCTATTCCGCGTTTAACAGTATCTTCACTCTGGGAATAAGTAACCCTGATACATTCATTTTTATGTATCCAGTCATCGGAGAGTCCGGGGAAAAAATAGTGTCCCGGTACAATTAGAACTCCACGCTCTTTGAGTCTTCCGTAAAGAGTATCGCTGTCAATTTTAATTCCACGCAGCCAGAGCCAGAGGAAAAATGCTCCTTCTGGTTTATGTATATGGTAATCAAGACCGGTCAGTTTTTCTTTGAAGAGATTTACTGCAATGTCAGCTTTATTATTATAGTGAGGCTTTATCAGATTTTTACTCATTGAAATAATTTCGCCTGAATTAACAAGTGATTCAGCGATAACTGCACCAACACTCCCCGGTGCAAGATTGATTACCGCGTTCATCTGGGAAACGGCTTTGATGACCTGTTCATTTGCTATGATAATTCCGGTACGCACTCCGGGGAGTCCCAGTTTTGAAAGACTCATACAGACAATGATCTGCTCATTCCAGTAAGGTTTTGCATCGGAATAAATCATATCGGGAAAAGGTGTTCCGTAGGCGCTGTCTATTATAAGAGGAATGTCATGAAGTTTCGCAAGTGAAATCAGTTTCTCAATCTCCATGTCGGAGAGAACATTACCGGTAGGATTGGTAGGCCTTGAAACGCATATGGCACCGATATTTTCATCTATATTCAACTTGCCAAAATCTATATTGTACTTAAACATATGGTCATCGAGATGTGTTATCTCCGGACGGATTGATGTAAATATTTCATCTGATGTTATTCCCACGTCACTGTAACCGATATATTCAGGAGTAAGCGGAAGAAGAATTTTTTTAAACGAACCATCCCGGAATCTGCCTGAAAACATATTGAATAGAAGAAAGAAAGCAGACTGGCTCCCGTTGGTAAGGGCAATATTCGATCCTGTTATATTCCATCCGAATTCCCTGCTTAGAAGCGATGCCAGTTCTTCAATAAATTTAAAATTTCCCTGAGGCGAATCGTAATTACCCACGCACTCTTCAAAAAGAGTTCCGGAATCCATCACATCCATCATGCTGTTTCTAAGTATAGATTGAACTGCAGGTATATGAGCAGGATTACCGCCGCCAAGCATAAGCATATTACGATTGACCGCCATTGCATGGCCAAGATCATCCATAAGACTTTTTATGCCCGATTTACAGTTTACCTTGTCTCCAAACATCGAAAAATTCATAGCAGATCCCCTCGAAATAATTATTACATTCAGGAGGAGATATTTCTTATGTCAATAAATTATATTTTACCGGCGACAATAACAGTAATATCATCACCAGCTTTAATACTTCCTGTAAAATCTTTAAATGACCCCATTATATTCTGCAGAATTATTTCAGCTGATGCACTTTTCGATGAAGCGACTACATCAGATAAACGGTCTTTACCGAACTGCTCCCCCATATAATTTCTCGCTTCAGTTAATCCATCGCTGTATATGATTATATAATCACCAGAAGATACTGTAAAGTTGAATGATTCATATATCTGCCTTGATGAAGAGACTCCGATTGGATGCCCTTTAAACTGGTTTGTTGAATCCGGTACAGTGTGAACTGTTCCATCTGCTTTCTTGAAATGAAGCAGGTCCGGATGACCTGCATTAACGTATTCAACATCCATCCCATTCATGCGGAGCATCAGTCCTGTAATATACAGATTAACATCCGAAAGTTCATCTATCAATTCTGTATTTGCAGCTTCAATTACCTTACCAAGTGATGATGACTCCAATCGATTAAAACTATTGTATAATACAGGTTTAGCAAGAATTGTAATCAGTGCCGGAGCAACGCCGTGACCGGAAACATCAAAAAGTGATAATCCGTAAAGTGAACTGTTACTGGAGTAGAAATCATAAAAATCTCCGGAAACCGCACCATACGGTTTTGTAACAAATGCAATATCCCAATCATCGGTCTGTGGTGCTTTAGCAGGAAATATGGCCTGTTGTATTTCACTTGCCAGATCCATCTCTATCTCTGTCAACATTTGTTCTTTTCTTAATTTTTCATTTGCTTCAGAGAGAGTAGCATTAAGATCTTCGAGTTTATACTTTATACGATTAAGATCTTTTCTTTTTTTATTCATATAGTAAGCTGCCGAAGATATCAGCAGAAATGCCGGAAAAAGACAGAATGTAAAAAATGCCTCCCTTGTAAATGAACCGGACTGACCTGCAACTTTTATAGAAAACCATGTTACCGAGTAGTAACAGGCAAGAGTCGGAAGAGACATTAAAAGAGATTGAACAAGATTTGTATATGACAAGACAATCGTAACAGCTGTGAGAGCATTGAGTATCCCCAGAATTCGAAGATTTTCCAGCCCGTAAACCCAGAAAGAGAATGCAATAAAAAAAGTAATAAGATAAATACCAAAAATAAACCATTCCTGCCATACAAGAAGTCTTTTAGAAAAATATGTAATGGCAGTCAGAATAAATGTAAGTGATAGAATTGATATACTTATATAGAGAGTAGTTTTGTATGACAAATCTGTAAGTTCAAAATATATAGCAATGAAAGTTTCGAGTGTCGCTATTGTATAACCTGCAAATACCAGAATATTGCCTCGCATGAACAAGGCGTATCTGTCAGATGGTACAATGGATGTTAAAGATAACCTGCTCATAAACTGCCGACTTCTGCTTTTGTATTTTTAACACTCTTCATTTTACCTTTAATATATATGTTATTCTACTAATTATTCATAAAAATATTTTTTAATGTAAAAAACAAGAACTATATATCCCCGCCGCCTTCAGCGTCGAGGATATATAGATTTTTATTCTTTTGAGAAATTAAGGAATAAATACTGATTTTATTCAATTTAAATACTTATTTATATGTAATGACAGCAAATTATTTTTCGGGGCTTATCGCGATGCAAGCGCACCGCTTAAAATAAATTTGCACATCTGTACTTGTAATTCAATAAACTCACTTTTTTCTTGCAACAATAATTGAAATGTCATCACCAGGTTTAATACAGTCTGTAAAAATATTCAAGGAATCAATTATATTATCAAGCATTTCAGATGCACTCACAATTGAAGAATTCTCCACTGTTCCAATCAGGCGGCTGATTCCGAAAAGGTCACCGTCGGAATTCCGGCTTTCAGTTAAACCATCGCTATATAGAATAAGGAAATCTCCGGTTTTTGCTTCAAATCCCGATGAAAGATAGTTTTGGCCGGGCATAGATATTCCTAACGGACGGCCTTTAAATGAATTTTCAGAATCGATAACTACCCGTACACACTTTGGTGACGTCTGAAAATGAAGAAGATCCGGGTGCCCGGCATTAATATATTCCACATAAGAACCATTTAACCGCAGCATAATTCCTGTAATGTAGAGATTGACCTCTTCAAGTTCGTCAAGAAGTTCTTCACTGGCTGATTCCAGGACAGCTCCAAGCCGTTCTGTTTTATATTTGTTAAAATTTTTATAAATAACAGGTTTGGCAAGAATTGTTATAAGAGCGGGAGCTACACCGTGTCCGGAAACATCAAAAAGTGAAAGTCCCTGCAGCAGGTTATTCCCGGTATAGAAATCACAAAAATCTCCCGAAACTGCACCATATGGTCTGGTTAAAAATGCCACATCCCAGTCATCTGTAACAGGGACTTTGCGGGGGAAAATTACTTCCTGTATTTCACTGGCAATATCCATTTCTATATCTGACATCATCTGCTCTTTTTTAAGCTTTTCATTAGTCAGAGATAGATCAGCATTCAGCCTTTCAAGTTCAGATTTTACATCCTGAAGTGCTTTTCTTTTTTTATTAATAAAATATGCTGCAGATGAAACAATTATAAAAGATGGTAAAATACTCAAAGAATAGAAAGTTTCTTCTGTAAGAGAACCGGGCTGACCGGCAATTACAATTGAATACCATGTCATTATAAGATAATTAAGCAATGTACCGGCAGAGATTAGAACTGATTCAATGAGCTTTGTATAGTATAATAATATTGTAATTATAGTAAAAGCATTAATTAAGGCTAAAAGTCTCATATTCCCAAGTCTGTATACCCATAGAGAAAATCCTATCTGACAAACAATGAGTGTTATACCGAAAATTGCCCACTCCTGCCAGACTAAAAATCTCTTCTTGAAATATGTAATTAAGATTAGAAGCAAATTCATTGCACTAACGAATAATGCAATAAATACTGCTTCCCTGTATGTGACAGAGTGTAAACCAAGATAAATTGCCGCAAAAGTTTCAAGTATGGCTATTGAAGAACCTGCAGTTATCAATAAACTGCCGCGTATAAACAGAGCATTTCTTTCCGGAGGAATATAGGATGTAAGATAAGTTTTAATCATTTATAATCTTTCCATGTTTTGGCTTTCCGGCAAGAAATTTTTATTAATATTAGTCATTGGAATCTTCTACAAACACAATACAATTATAGTGTAATTAAGTTATATTTAAGGTTAAAAAAAATCAACACAAATAAAAGCCCGGATAGGCTTTTGACGTTTTTTTTTAAAATAATCCAAAATTTACATATCAGATTGCTCAAATAGTTTGACACCGGTTATTTTAAAAAAATATACTCAATCCGTAATGAAAATGAATCCGGAAAAAGTTAAAGATATTCTCTCCCGTCTTCCTCAGGAACCGGGTGTTTACCTCATGCTTGGAAGTGATGGTTCGATTATATACATAGGAAAGGCTAACTCTTTAAAAAAAAGGGTCACATCATACTTTCAGAAAAAAGATCATGATCCAAAGACTGCAATTCTTGTTAAAAATATTTCAGATATTGAATACATTGTAACAGATACGGAAATTGAAGCACTTCTCCTTGAAAGCAATCTGATTAAAAAACACAAACCTAAATTCAACGTCCGACTGAAAGATGACAAGAGATATCCATACATTGCCGTAACCATGAACGAAGAGTACCCCAGAGTTATATATACCAGATATATAAACCGCAACACAGACAAATATTTCGGACCCTTTACCGATGCGAGAGCTGCAAAAAACAGCGCCGCCATGATAAACAATCTCTTCAAGCTCAAAACATGCAGAAGGCCCCTCCCCCTTAAAGAGAATGAGCGGCCATGCATAAACTATCAGATAAAAAAATGTTCAGGAGCATGCAGAGGAATTATCAGTAAAGAAGAATACAAATCTCTCATTGATGATGCGGTTAATTTTCTTGAGGGTAACATTGATCCAGTAATGAACAGTCTCAACAGCAGGATGAAAGATTATTCAGAAAAAATGAATTTCGAAAAAGCCGCATCGGTAAGAGATATCATTTACGACATTCAGAAGATTTCACAGTCTCAGAATGTGGATATTGCAACTGTCATAGATCAGGATTGTATCAGTACCGGTGTTTTTGGTGGAGAGGCAATTGTTGTTCTCTTTGAGTTCAGGCACGGGATTCTTACAGGTAGAAAAATTAATATTTTTGATAATGCGGAGTATTCAACACCCGAGGAAATTCTCCGTATTTTTATTCTCGATTACTATAGAGATAAAGAGATCCCGGTAAGAGTAGTAACTGAATACGGCATCCCCGATTACAAACTTATCGCTGAACATCTCTCTGAAAAGAGCGGAAAGAAGATTTCACTTGTTCAGGCGGGATCATCGGATGATAAAGGTATTATCAGTATGATCCGGAAGAATATAGATATAATCGCGGCTGACAGGAAATCCACTGAGGAGAATAATCCGGCAGCCGGGCTTCTGGAGCTTAAAGATACACTGGGACTCGACACAGAACCGGATGTAATGGAGTGTTTCGATATTTCAAATTTTCAGGGGACAGATTCAGTTGCGTCCATGGTACAATTCAGACTGGGGAGAGCCGACAAGAGCAATTACCGGAGATATAAAATCAGAGGTTACGAATCGTCCAATGATCCGGGAATGATTCACGAAGCAGTTTCCAGGAGACTGCAGTATCTGGTAAACGAGAATCTCGAACTCCCGGATCTGATTGTAATAGACGGCGGTCCTACACAGCTCACCCGTGCCATAGAAGCTGCTTCTAATTTCAATCTTGATATAACTATAATTTCAGTAGCAAAGAAATTTGAAGAGATATATACCGCACCGGATATTGCCCCGATCAGACTGCCGGAGAACTCATCTGCCCTGAAATTGATTCAGCGGCTCCGGGATGAAGCTCACCGTTTCGCAGTTACATACCACAGAAATCTGAGAGATAAGAAGCTTACGTCTTCAGTACTGGATCAGATTCCTGACATAGGTGATAAGACAAAGAAACTGCTTCTTAAACACTTCGGTTCGGTTGAAGATATAAGAGATGCATCTCTTGATGAACTTACTTCAGCAGATGGAGTTGGAGATAAAACTGCACAGAAAATTTATGACTTTTTCAGAACAAAAGATAAGTAAAACCCTTTTAAGAATGTTTATAACATTTTTCGATTGAATTAAACCGGCTTACCCTTCGGCTCCGCTCAGGGATCGGTGTTCAAGCTGACGGCGCATTATATACGCCTGCTGAGCGGAGCCGAAGCCTGAAAAGCGCTGGAACAATATTACATCCGGTTTTAAATTCAGGTTCTGAAACCTAATTATATATTAAAAAAGAGTAGACCTCTTCGGCAAAAACATAAAACTGTCACCTCTCTTAAGAAACAATTTAACAGGATATTTGCATGGACATGTATTTAGTAATCCGGAAAAAAGTTTTCACCCCCCTTCTAGCTCTATTATTATCAACAATCTTCATCGCAACTACAGCGTCTGCAAGGGTGTGGTCCGATCTTCATGAAGAGGATGAAAAACTATTCGGCAGCGAAAAAGAGCTGAAGTACAATCCCGACATGTTTTTCCTGCAGAGAGAATCCTGGGAGGATCATTACTCATTTATGTTCTTATGGCTGATGAAATATACAGACTACCCCAGGTATAACTCCACAAGAATTTTACCATTCTACTATGGACTCAACAGTAAAATCGACAACAGAAGCCTGTCATTTATCCCTTTTGCTCTTACTTATTGGGAAAAGGACGGTGCAGAAAAATATAAAATCAACCCTCTCTTTGTCGCTGGAAGCAGCGTTGGGACTAATGGCGATGAGGATAACTACAGTTTTTCCTGGCTTCACGGCTATACATACACAAAAAGAGAATCCATGGATCAGCCGGAAAGAACATGGTGGGCTCCGATAGTTCCCCTGATATACAGGAACAGCGACAGTTCCGGCGGTCATATGAATATAGCCTGGCTTCTTGATTATGCATGGAAAAGAGATAAAAACGGAGATGAAAATATCACAAGATTCTGGTTCACTCCTCTTCTTTTTCATGAACCGGGCAACGACGGATACACAAACATTCTACCTCCTGTATTTCTTTATAACCGCTACAGCAATGGTGAATACTGGATGAGCCTTATCCCGTTTTTTATGAGATCCAAGGATAAAGTATACTCATACGATTCTATTAATTCAGATAAACAGGAGTATGAAGATTTAATCATATCACCATTATTCTACTCTGACAATCTGTACAAAGATAAATGGGGAGGAGAAAAACGGAGTTCATCATTATGGTTCCCGATTATACCTCTATACTATTCTTATGATGAACCGGGAGTTGAATCTCATACAAATATTGCATGGCTTATCGACTGGCATAATAATGCCGAGGGGAAAACCGACCGGTTCTGGTTTATGCCGTTCCTCTTTCACCAACCGGGCGATGACGGATACACTCACTCGCTTCCACCTGTTTTTCTTTATAACCGGCACAACAACGGAGAGTACTGGCTGAGCCTCTTCCCGCTTTTTTTGAGATCAAAGGATAAAGTATACTCGTACGATTCAGCGAATAGCGGGAAACAGGAATATGAAGATTTAATCATTTCACCATTATTCTACTCCGATACTCTTTACAAAGATAAATGGGGTGGTGAAAAAAAATTTACTGAATTCTGGGCCCCAATCATCCCATTGTATTATTCATATGATGAACCGGGAGTCGAATCTCATAAAAATATAGCATGGCTTATTGACTGGCATAATAATGCTGAAGGGAAAACCGACCGGTTCTGGTTTATGCCGTTCCTCTTTCACAAACCTGGAGATGACGGATACACTCATTCGCTCCCCCCTGTATTTCTTTATAACCGGCACAGCAGCGGAGAATACTGGCTGAGCCTCTTCCCGCTTTTTATGAGATCAAAGGATAAAGTATATTCATACGATTCGGCGAATGCAGATAAGCAGGAGTATGAAGACTTAATTATATCACCATTCTTCTACTCCGGCAATCTTTACAAAGACAAATGGAATGGAGAAAAGAGGAGTTCATCATTCTGGTTCCCGATTATACCTCTATACTATTCATATGATGAACCGGGTGTTGAATCTCATACAAATATTGCAGGACTAATTGACTGGCATAATAATGCAGAAGGGAAAATGGACCGTTTCTGGTTTATGCCATTCTACTTTTCGAACAACGATACATACAGGCACATACTCCCGCCATTATATATAAGCTTATATTATTCGGAGGATGACAACTACTCTCATCTATTCCCTTTCTATGTGAGCAGCAGATCTAATTCTACAGTATATAATCCGGATAACGGTTCGGCTGTAAAAACTAAAGAGCGTATGCTTCTTACTCCAGTATCCGGTTACTCATCTGTTAAGAGTACAGAAGGGACAGCCGGTATTGACAGTGAATCGTATTGGTTTCCAATTATTCCTTTATATTATCACTCAAAAGAGAGCAAGGGATCGCACACTAATCTGCTATGGGCCTTCGACTGGGCTCGTGATAGTTCCGGAGATATGAGCAGATTCTTTTTTATACCGTTTGTTTTTCATCAGCCCGGTGAAGGGGGATACAGATTCTACTTCCCATTCTACTTCAGGCCTTCAGGGTGGAGCGAGCAGAAGGGTGTTTCTTATTCTCCGTTATATTACCATAGATGGTCAGAGGATGAAGATACAAAGTGGTCATGGTTAATTCATTATAAGAGCAGTGATTTCAAAACCGGTGAATATCTTAACATCTGGCCATTGTATTATCATCACACTGTCCCGTCTGAAGGAGAGACCACGTGGTTCATGCCAATCTATTATCATCACGACAGCCTTCAATATGGAGGATATTTTGCACGAATAGCAGCACCGTTCTACTGGAATTTCGAAACAGAAAAGAGAGATACGACCCTCATTCTTCCATGGTCTTTCGAAACAAAGAAAAAGAATAAAAAAGACAGTCTATATATAAACATATTCGGATTATCAAGATCAATCGCATCGGGAGTCAATCCTGTAATAGATGCAGGCCTTGGATTCAATCAGAAAGGGCTCTATGTAGATATGGATGTTTCCTGGCTTGTCGATGTGTGGAGCGTCTCCACAAGATTTACTATCCCGATGAATAAAGACAATAAACCGGAAACAGAGAAAGCTGTGGACACGGCCAGCGGAGATGTTGCACTATCTAAAAAAAGCGGAGTTAACCGTGAGAGTTCAATAAACTTCTGGGGCTGGCATCTTCTATTCGGTCTTGTCGCATATGAACAGGCTGACTCTAAGAGACACTTCAGGTGGCTTCCACTTTCATGGATCACATGGGATGAAAACTCTGATGAGAAGATAAAAGTTATTTTTAATTACATATCATATAAAGAAGATGAAACAGAATACCTGGTATTTTTCCCTTTTTACGGCTATCAGCGTCAGGAAGAATCGTACCGTACCGGATATATGCTGAATGCCTTCTGGCATGAATATGACCATGAGAGACAGATGAATGAATACTCGGTTCTATGGCCATTTATCAACAAGTACGATTCCCCTGCAAAAAGCGGATGGAGAGTACTGCCGGTTGTATGGTATAAAAACAGGATAGAGAATGACATATCTCATACATCGACGATCACCCCTCTCTATCTGGATATGCACAGCAGCACCGTAAATAACGACGAAACAACATGGAGACTGAACCTCAGTCCGCTCCATTTTTACAGATATAACGACGAGAATAATGAAAAGTCTAAACTCTGGTTCAGTATAATTCCATTTATATATTATGATAAAACAGAAACAGTTACAAAATATACCATACCCGTATCAGACGAGACAAATTTTAAAAAAGATAAGTTTCCGGTTGAAACTCCGCAGTATTCACATGCATCCGTTTCGGATACTGTTCACTGGTTTCTGCCGTTTTATTATATGAGCGAAACGGAAAATGCTGACGAATACAACGGATTGGCAACCTCTGACTATACGTTAATTGGGCTCCCTCTGCTTTACTACCACAGTGAAACAGAGAAGAACAGTAAAACCGGCGGTGATAAAAAGACAAAGGGATCACTCTTTGTAATGGGTTACTATAACGAATTTACATCGGAAAGCAATTCATCCAGTATTCTTTTCGGATTATACGAGAGCGAAAAATATCCCGTTAATGGTGATTACTCATACAGCTTATTATATGGACTTTTTAACGTATCAGATATGAACGGGAATTATGAAAACTACTTCCGCCCATTCTACTATTACGGCAATGATAACGGAGTCATGGAGCGATCTGCTCTTATGGGATTATACCGTGGCGGGAAGAATCAGAACAATGGCGATTCAAGCATGTCTCTTCTTTATTCAATATTCAAAACATCTCTTACTCATTATACTTATAGCCCCGAGTGGAAACCTGTTCCGGTTGAAGAGAGAGACACCTGGCTTATACCGTTCTTTTATTACAGCAGCATTGAATCAGCAGATGCGTCTAAAAAGTTAAGTATAAGTGAATCATATACGCTTCTTCACTACCGTGAGAGTGTAAAGACCTCATCCGAAGATATATCCACCACCTGGTTTCCCATACTCCCGCTTGTCTACTACCGGGACCGTGAATCAGAAATTTCAGGTTTAACATCAAAGGAAAAGGAACTTATAACTCCACTCTTTTTCAGTGAAGATATTAAGAACTCTTACAGTGAATCGTTTACTTTGTGGATGCCTGTAATTCCTCTTATATATTATACATCAGAGGAATCAACAGTTCCAGGTTCATCGGATAGAGACAAGCTGATGCTGTCCCCTCTGATCAGCTTTACAACGGATAAAACATCAGCATCAGATTCATATACTCTATGGGCTCCGATAATTCCATTATTTTTTCAGACAAAGAGTGAATCAGCAGTAAACGGAAAAGAGATTAGTGAATTTACATCTCTGTCTCTATTGCATTATACCGAAAATATTAAAGGGACTTCAAATGATTCATTCTCATTCTGGGCTCCGATTATACCGCTGATTTACTACAGCACGGACAATGACAGTACACATTACAATTTTTTCTGGTTTGCCGATTATGAAAAAGATAAAAAAAACAGCACGGATCGATTATGGTTTCTGCCTCTTGTTTATTCAAAAACAGGAGATGATGGATATTTTCATATCGCACCGCTATACTTCTCGGATTGGGATGAAAAGGCAAATGACTATACCTACATAATCTGCGGGCTTTATCTCAACAACAAACCGGGATATTCACGGCAGAATTTTCTTTATCTCTACGACCACATTTCGGACAGCAACCTGAAACACGATGAGTATTCATTTGTTTTCAATACTTTTGAATATGATATTGATCCTGAAATAAAAAGGATTAAAGCATTCTGGGGAATCCTTGCCGATGCGGAGTGGGACAGCAAAGGTTACGATATTGATGCCCTGCTTTACCTGGCGTCACTTGAGGGAGAGGGAGATTATTTCCACAGCAGATTTATACCTTTATGGTATTATGAAAGCGATAAAGATACTCACACCCTTTTTATACCACCGGCACTTACATGGGATAGCGAGGATTCCAATAAAAGCAGACTGCAGCTCTGGGCATTAGGTGCTCTATGGTTCAGGAACTATGATCCGGCAGAAAAATCTGATCTCAGGGCAGCACTTATTGGAATCCCATATTATAAATACCAGACAGCAGAGAGAGGTTACGAATCACAGGGAAGCGTGTGGGGACTGCTTTGGGAGTACGAGACAGAAGAGGAAACCGGTTTTAAAAAGTTTTCTCTTCTTAAATTTGTTTATAAGAGAGTTGAAATGGAAGGAGAGGTTACACATAAGGTTCTGGGTGTATCTTTTTGATCAGTTCATGAATAACATTCAGTCTCAATAAAAAAATAATTGACTTTATTGCTCATAAAAAAGAAAGGTATATACAGTTGTAATTTCGGGGCGTAGCGCAGCCCGGTAGCGTACTTGAATGGGGTTCAAGTGGTCGGAGGTTCGAATCCTCTCGCCCCGAATTTTAAAATATAAAAAAAGCTCTGATTATATCAGGGCTTTTTTTATATTTGATAAAATTGATGCGTTCAAACAACATATACCAAAACCAACAACATCTAGAATACTACGCCTTAACCAGAATATTAAACAGCTTCACATCGGTCAAAGCCTCTACTCCGTAATTTATTTCAGATTCCATGGCAATTATATCACCTGCATTTATTATCACTTCATCAGATTCTTTATAAACTATTTTTGCACTCCCTTCAATCATGACAAACAGTGTTTCCATTGCGTAGTACTCTTTATCTATACTCTCACCTTTTGCATACGAGAAAAACCGTATCTCGGTGTTGTCATTATCGATTAAAGCCTTACTTGCTATTTTGCTCCCTGTATGCTGAATCATATCAGTTATCGCGACAGGTTCGTATGGTTTTATATTTCTTAAGTATTTCATTTTACTCCTCTTTAACAACTATCAGAAGCATCTTCATATCTTCTTTAGCTGTAACCTGATGAGGAATATTTGCCGGCATAACAACGAATTGACCTTTGACGGCCTCAATAACTTCATCACCGATCTTTACAGTTGCTGTTCCGTGATGTATGTAAATTAATGCATCACCTTTGGCTGAATGCGGACCCACGCCCTCACCTTTTCCGAAAGCCAATGCGGTTAAACCTACACCTTTTTTTTGAGCAAGAGTTACAGTTTCGATCTGTCCCTCTTTACAGCTAACCAGACTGTCAAGATCTATGCTTTTTGCTTTTTCAACATTTTTAATTAATTCCTGCATTTTGATACTCTCCTTTATTGCTAATACTTTTCGATAATTATTCCTAAATAAAATTATATATCCTCGCCGCCTAAGGCGGCGGGGATAATAGACCTTTTTTTACTTTATAAAATTCAAGGAATAAACACTGAGTACTTTCGATAATACTTCAGTAATATGTATTATAAGTATCAGAGTCGAAGAAAAATTAAAATGACTCAGGTCAATTTCTTATATTTTTTTCTGAATAGTTACAATAGTTAAATCATCATCAAAATCGGATGATCCGCTATGTTCAGTGATTGCTTCGATGATCTGACGATGAAAATGTTCAAGTGATTTTTTGTGATAATTTTTTTCTACCAGTTTTTTAAGCAGTTGTATCAGACGTTCATAACCGAACTCCATATCTCGTGAATCAGTCTCTTCTATAATACCGTCAGTAAACAGAATAAGTATATCCCCCGATTTAAAAGCAATACGGCCCGGTTCGTATCTTGAATCATTAATAAATCCGATGAGACGTCCCGGCTTATTCAGAAGTTCAACTTCACCTGTGTCATGGTGAAGAAGTATCTGATCGGGATGACCCGCTGATGCGTAGAGGATCTCTTCTGAAGTTATATTACACAGAAAAGAAGTAAAAATATTTTTTCCTTTGAGGTTGTGATATGAAAAATTATTTATATAATAGAGCCGTTTATCCGGATCAACAAGTTTAAGACTCTGATTGTTTACAATATCAATCTGCATTGTAAAAAGTGCGGCCTGTATTCCATGCCCTGTAGCATCTGCTACCATAACTGAAACGGCTCCGTTATCGAGCACTTCAACATTATAATAATCACCACCGACTTTTTTATTGTGAGGAATATATGAAACCTCTATGTTAAAATTATTAAGAGAAGAGTAAAAATCTTTTTCGGTAAGAACTCCCTTCTGAACTTTCATGGCAATATCAAGCTCCTGTTCCATGAGAACAAGTTCTTTATGGTCCTGCATAGCCTGCTTCAGCCGGAGCATGGTGTTTACCCTGGCGAGAAGCTCCCTCTTATCAAATGGTTTTACCAGGTAATCATTCGCTCCGGATTCAAATCCCTGAATAAGATCCTGAATAAGTCTCTTCGCAGTAAGCATAATAACAGGAAGTTCATTAGGAGTATATTTTTTCCGGATCTCTCTACAGACTTCGTATCCAGACAGACGTGGCATCATTACATCAAGAAGAACCAAGTCAGGTTTATCACATTCCATTATAAGTTCTAAAGCTTCTATACCATTCGAAGCTTCGGTTACATTATATTTATAAGGCATAAAATGATTTCGTAATACCTGGAGATTAACCGGATCATCATCAACAATAAGTATATTAAATGAAGTGTTACCGTTTAAACTTACCCTTTCATCATTCTGATTCAACTGGTTAAAATTAATATTATCAAGATCGTATTCCAGTTTGGCAACAATACGCTGAGTGTTAATCTCATGATTTTCCGAAACCGGTATAGTAAATGTAAAGGATGATCCTTTACCGGTTTTAGAAACTACATTTATAGTTCCGCCGTGGAGCTCTACAAGTTTTTTTGTTATGGCAAGTCCCAGTCCGGTACCGCCGTATTCTCTCTCAGTAGAACCATCACCCTGTTCAAAGGAATTAAAAATAATATCAAGCTTATCATCAGGAATCCCTATACCGGAATCTTTCACGGAAATAGCAATCATTTCACGACCTCTGATCAACATAATCTCCGCTGAGACCTCGACTGTCCCCTCTTTGGTAAACTTTATTGCATTCCCCACCAGATTGTAAAGAATCTGCTGCAGCCTGTTTTCATCTCCAAGCGCCGGAGGAAGATTGTAATCGATTTTATTGTAAAGAGTAATTGGTCTTGAACCTGTTAAAGTACGTGATAATATAAGAACATGATCCACCATGGAATATATATCGATTGACTGCTGCATTATCTCAATATCGCTGTTTTTCATCTTCGCAAAATCGAGAATGTCATTAACAAGATTAGAAAGTCTCCTTGCGCTTGACTCAATCAATTTCAGGTTATACTTATGATTGTCACTCAACTCCCCCATTGAGCCATCTCCCATGGATTCAGTCAGGCCTATTATGCCATTGAGTGGTGTCCGGAGTTCATGCGATGTATTTGCAAGGAATTCATCTTTCAGCTGGTCCATGGCTATGAGCTGTCGGTTCGCCTGCTGCAGTTCATCGGACAGAGTCTCAGCTGTTTCAAATGCCATTGTAAAACGGTGAGCAAGTAGATATGACTGGGATAATATATAAAAAACAAGTCCATAAGGTGCCATATTAATTGTATTAATTACCTGGCTGTTGTAAAGTATATCATTGATACCGGTGAGATAAAGAACTGCCATTCCTATAAAAGCGACTATTGCTCCATTTCGTTTTCTATATATCGCAATAGTAAGCACCACCAGTATAAAAAGACCGCCAAGAAGTATATACAGATCGTAAAAAATCTTCCCCTCGCTGTAATATTTAAGCGGAAGAAAAATTATAAGAAATGCTATCAGTACTGCGATTGAAAGAACTGGGACTATTACTTTTTTCTTCATCTCATAAGGGAATACCGTATGGAAGAAAATAACAATAAGAGGAATCATACCGTAAGATGACAGATATTCTATTTTACTGAATAATTCCCAGTTTATCGCGGGAAACCAGTCAGCTAAAAATCTCTCCCCCATAACCATTGACCGCATCCCCATGGACATGGTTAGTATAGAAAAAATCAGCGCTGACTTTTCCCCCGGCCTGAGAAAGAAAATTCCAAGATGATAGAGCATCATAATTATTATTACACCAAGAACAAGAAAAGCAAGCTGTGTTTTTTTTTCACGTTCAGCCTTAATCATTACCTGCGGACCAAGATAAATACTCTCCCACAGTCCCCCTTTCTTATGATGAAAATTTGAAACCTGGACAACTATCTCTGCTATCCCTGTGTTGCTGCCGTTCTTCCCAGGATTATGGAAAAAAACTGTACGCGGAAGATATTGAGGAATACCATTAGAAGTAGAGACTATGCCATTTTCAGAAAGAAGTTCCCCATTAATCCATAGCCTGTATGCTGTTGCAGCATCAAGCAGTTTAAGTCCTATATGAACCTCTTCACCCGGCATAATAACTCTCAGCCGGTAAGTAGCGTAACCATTCCCGGGCAGCGGAGCCATGGGATGTTCAATATCATTCCATATAGAGGGAACTTTAACAAAAACAGGTTTATCTAAAGAAGCCGGATCTATGAAATCAGCAGGAGTATAAAGCTTATGCCAGTAAAACTCCCACTCTCCATCAAGAGCAATGTTTTTATTAAAGCTGTTCTGTGAGAGGTCAAGAACACCCCTCCCGGCCTGTTGTATTGATACTGGGCCGGTGCAGGAAAATATCATCAACAGGATCAGGGTATATAAAGGGATAATTAATTTCATATTCATATATTATAATATTTATTTACTTTCAAGAACAAAGTCAAGACCTTTATTTACTCTAATTTTTCATCGAATAAACACTAACTGCCCGGAAACCGTTGGGTGGCGGTTTATTTTTGGGGGCACAGCGCTTCGCGCTGCGCCTGAAATGGGGGCTTACGGGGGCAGCGCCCCCGTAAGCCCCCATTTCAGGCGTATGCGTAGCATACGCACCCCACAATATAATTTGCTACCAACCGTGGCATTTGTCGCGGGAATTATTAATTTGCAATTTATACTGGAAAAATAAAATAAAAACTTGTTATGTCTCAGAAATAATATAATATATTATCATAAACTGTCTGCTTATAGAAATGAAGGAACTCCGGTACACCAGATATGCCAAAAATATTGATTGTAGAAGATGAGGAAACATTAAGAGATCTTTACGAGGAAGAACTGATTGACGAAGGATATGACGTTTCTACTGCAGCAAACGGCACTGAAGCTTTAAAAATTGTAGAGAATGAAGAAATTGATCTTATTATGATGGATATCAGTATGCCGGAAATGGATGGAATTCAGACACTCGGGAAGGTTGCTTCAAGAGAAAAAAAAATCCCGGTAATTATTTATACGGCGTACTCCAACTACAAAAGTAATTTTATGACATGGACCGCAGACGCATATCTGACAAAATCATCAAATCTTGATGAACTTAAAAAAAAGATCAACAATCTTCTTGCCAGAGATTAAAATATTTAAGGGTAAACTTTACTGCCCACATATTTCCAAACTGACTTGTACCCGAATTTTCCCCTAACCCCCGGAGGGGGCACCAATAGAGCTTTTATCCTTCTGACAACTTTCTTTTTTTATCATTTCTCAGATCTTTAACAAGTTCAACGTTATAAACTGTAGTTATAATACTTTGACTCATAAACTCTCCAATTGCTCCTCTTTATACGCGTCCCCTCTGGTGGATGGGGGGCCGCTAAGATTTTTTACAAGATGTAGTACAATTCAGATTTCCAAATGGACTAATCATCTCCACTGATTATATAGGTTGACTTTTTATAAAGTCAAATCTATAAATTGTCCCGTCGGGTCTTATTTAGAGGATTCGTACATTAAATGCTGTAAAACATATCCGGAGGAATTTACAATGAATCCGCACTGGAAAAATACAGTTGTATATCAGATTTATCCTAAAAGTTTTCAGGACAGCGATGGCGACGGGATTGGCGACATTCCCGGAATAATCAGCCGTCTTGAATATCTGAAAGAGCTTGGCGTAAACTGCATCTGGCTCTCCCCTGTTTACCGGTCACCCAATGACGACAACGGTTACGACATAAGCGATTACCGCGATATAAATCCCGAATACGGAACCATGGCCGACATGGATAATCTCATCTCCAGCGCAAAAAAAATGGGTATCGGAATAATTATGGATCTTGTCATAAATCATACCTCCGATGAACATGAGTGGTTTGTAAAGAGCCGGGATAAATCGAGTCCATACCGCGATTACTATTTCTGGCGTGAAGGTAAAAACGGAAAACTCCCTAATAACTGGACATCTTTTTTTGCCGAGGATGCATGGTCAAAGGATGAAGCTTCCGGTGAATACTATCTTCACCTCTTTTCAAAAAAGCAGCCCGATCTGAACTATCATAATCCGAAGGTACTGGATGAGATAAAAGATATTATGCGTTTCTGGCTCGATAAAGGTATTTCAGGTTTCCGCTGCGATGTTATCAATATAATCTGGAAATCTTCACTTGAGAACGGCAGGAAGAGATTGATTCTAACAGGTCAGGAACACTATCTGACTCAGGAGGGAATGCATCGGATACTGAAAATTCTGAGAAAGGATGTGCTTGATAATTACCATTGTTTTACCGTAGGCGAAACTGTTTTTGTAACACCGAAAGACGCTGATGAATTGTGCAGTGAAGAATCGGAAGAACTTGATATGATTTTTTGTTTCGAGCATATGGAGTGCGACCAGATAATTGTAAAGTGGTTCACACGTAAGTTTAAACCAAAACGTCTGTTCAAGGTCCTGACGAAGTGGCAGTATGGAATATCATGGAATGCCCTGTATTTCGAAAATCACGATCAGCCGCGGAGTATTTCAAGATTCATTAAAGACAGAAATTTACTGAGTGAAGGCGCTAAAGCTCTGGCTATGATGCTGTTCACGCTCCGTGGGACTCCTTTCGTTTTTCAGGGTCAGGAGATTGGAATGACAAATTTTGATATTGAATCACTGGATCAGATACAGGATATAGAATCACACAATGTTTATAAACTTGCAAGAAGGCTCCACTTTCCGAAATGGTATTCATGGAGAATGATTCAGCTAAAAAGCAGGGACAATGCCCGGACCCCCATGCAGTGGAGCAATGCAGAAAATGCCGGATTTTCAAAGGGGAATCCATGGATAAAAGTTAACGAAAACTTTCATCAGATTAATGCAGAATCTCAAATTACTTCTGCCGATTCTGTTATGTCATTCTACAAGAGGCTGATTGATCTGCGTAAAACCTCACCGCTGCTTATTGACGGGAAATTCAGAAAAATAAAAATTTCAAAATCGATATTTGTATACGAACGGTTTATTGATGAAAAATCACTGAATATAAATATTTCTCAATACAAACGTATGAGAGTTATAATCAATCTGAGTAATAAAAAAAGAAAGTATAAATCCAATAAAAAAGTTTTACTCTCAACTTACGGAAGAGTCTCATATGACGGGACGGTTTTGCCTTACGAGGGGATTATACTATATGAATAAGCGGTTAATGATTGAATATAATGAAAAAGAAAAAGTATTTTATCTGAATACAGAAAACTCTAGCTATATCTTCCGTGTAACTGAATTCAATCATCTGGAGAGCATCTACTATGGAAGCCCTGTCCCGGTTTGCGAAATAGAGTCTCTAAGACTAAAACACACCGTTCCAATCGGGAGCAGTGTTGCATACTCACCGGAAAACGACATCTACTCTCTCGACAATCTGACTCTTGAATATTCCGGGATCGGTAAAGGGGATTACAGGCATTCACCCGTTGAGATATGCATGCCCGACTCCACGTATGTATGCGATTTCATTTACCGCAGTCATAAAATTTATGATGGCGCCTCAGTTTCAGAAGCACTACCTCTTTCATACGGCGATTCCACAGAATGCACTACGCTTGAAATTACTATGGAAGATATTCCAAATAGCGTTTTTCTTACGATGTACTACACTGTATTCCCGGAATCTGATGTTATTACACGCCGTGTTGTGCTGAAAAATAATAACTCAGCAAGTCTCAGGATCAGAAAACTGATGAGCTTTATGCTGGATCTTAATCTCCCCGGAGCTGTCATGCTCACTCTTGACGGCGGATGGATTAAAGAGACAAACAGTCATACCCGAACTCTCGCCTACGGACTTTATGTTAACGAATCAAATACGGGCGCTTCGAGCAACAGGCATAATCCCGGTATAATACTACATGATAAAAATACCAGTGAAGATCACGGCAATGCCTACGGATTTAACCTTGTTTACAGCGGCAATCACTACGAGGGAGTTGAAGTAAGCAACCACGATCTTATCAGAGTAATGTCTGGAATAAATCCCCACTGTTTTGAGTGGGAGCTAAAAAAGGATGAGTCGTTCGAAACTCCCGAAGCAATTATGACTTTCTCTTCCGGCGGACTTAACGGAGTAAGCGGTCATTTCCATGATTTTATAAATAAACATATTGTCCGGGGCGAATATAAGGGGAAGGACCGGCCGGTGCTTCTCAATAACTGGGAGGCTCACTTTTTTAAATTCAATCAGCGGAAACTCCTTGGTCTTGCAAAACGTGCAAAAAAAATCGGAGTGGAACTCTTCGTTCTTGATGACGGATGGTTCGGAAAACGGAATGATGATAAGGTCGGACTTGGCGACTATAATGTAAATAAAAAGAAATTCCCCCGTGGACTCGCACCTTTCGCCCGGAAAATTAACCGTATGGGGATAAAGTTCGGACTATGGTTTGAACCTGAAATGGTTAATGAAGACAGTGAACTTTTCCGCAGTCACCCGGAATATGCTGTAAAGATAAACGGAAGAAAACCATCCTACGGCAGAAACCAGCTGGTTCTCGATCTCTGCAATGCTGAAGTCCGCGATTATATAGTAAACAATGTAAGAACAGTTCTTGAAAGCGCAAATATTTCATATGTGAAATGGGACATGAACCGTCATATAAGCGACATGTTTTCAAGTCATATTACGCTGCAGGGTATGTTCTTTCACAGTTATATTCTGGGGCTATACGATATTTTAAAAAGAATCTTTCATGATAAACCACACATTCTTCTTGAGAGCTGCTCAAGCGGCGGAAACAGATTTGACCTTGGGATGTTATGCTACTCGCCTCAGATCTGGGCTTCCGATGATACAGACCCGATTGAACGATTGAGGATTCAGAAAGGGCTAAGTTACTTCTACCCGTTGTCAACTATCGGCGCTCATGTTTCATGCGCTCCTCATCAGCAGACACTCAGAGCAACACCGCTATCATCACGCTTTAATACAGCATCATTCGGAGATTTAGGTTACGAACTGGACCTTAAATATCTTTCATGGATAGAAAAGCGGGAGGTTAAAAAACAGATTGCGTTTTACAAAGAGCACCGGAGAGTTTTTCAGTTCGGGAGATTTTACCGCTTCGACCGCATGAAAGATAATAAAGAGAATTTCATCTGTGTAGCACCGGATCGTAAGACCGCTGTCGCAGGACACTTTCAGACTTTAGCATCTGCAAGTGAAGGGAGCGATATACTCCCCCTTTCAGGTCTTGATCCGGAGAAAAATTACACAATTAAAACTGTTGAGCAGGGTCTCTCGATCAAAAGATTCGGCGCATTAATCAATCACATACTCCCGTTCAGGATTCATCCTGAAGGATTTATAATACGGACAGTGGATAAATTTTTCAGACTTCCGGACTGTGTAGAGGAATACTCCGCCAGCGGGAAGACTCTCCATGCGGGAGTAAGACTGAACAATCAGTTCATGGGTACAGGGTATAATGACAAATCACGAATGCCCGGCGATTTCGGTTCATACTTATACTTAATAAAAGAATCTCATTCTGGAATGTTGGGTAAATGATATTCGTATAGCCCCTGTCAGAGGGGGCACGCAAAAGGGAAATTATTGTTGAGTTTATGAAATAGTCAAAGGAATGATAAGAATAAAACTATCAGAATTATAAAAGATAAACTCGTGCCCCCTGGGGATAGGGGGTATGGAAGGTTTGAATGGATTTAATTATTATCCCAACATACCTGAATGAGCCATAAAGAAAAAAAATAAAGGAGAGGAACCGTAAAGATGAGAAATTTTAAACGGAACAAATATGCTTTCAGCCTGGGTACTATCGGCAGAGATATGCTCTATACCCTGGTGAGTATGTATCTGATATACTATCTCACGGACATTCTCAATCTCTCCAGCAGCATAATGTGGTGGATCACTGGAATTATGCTTTTTGCAAGGGTTTTCGATGCCCTGAATGATCCGATTATGGGTACGATTGTTGATAATACTAAAACTAAATACGGCAAATTCAAACCATGGATTCTCTTCGGAGCTCTCAACTCCGGTCTGCTGACAATTCTTCTCTTTTCAGATTTTGGTCTATCCGGTGCCGCATATGTGTCGTTATTTGCAGTCATATACATTTTATGGGGAGTTGCATTTACAACAAATGATATCTCATACTGGTCAATGCTTCCATCTCTGACAACGGACCAGAAAGAGAGAGAACAGATCGGAGCACTTGCGCGTATATGCGCGAACATAGGTCTTTTCACTGTTGTTGCAGGAATCATTCCAATAACAACTGCACTTGGAAATTTAACCGGCAGCATGAAAAACGCATACTTTGTTTTTACTCTTATAGTTGTTGCCATTTTATGGATCGGACAGGCTATAACGCTTTTCGGTGTTAAAGAACCGGAGAATCTTTTTAAGATAGAAGAATCCACATCTCTTAAAGGAATGATTGAAGCAATATTCAGAAACGACCAGCTCCTGTTCACAGCGCTGTCCATGGTTCTTTTTATGATCGGTTATATAACAACTGCAAGTTTTGGACTTTACTTCTTCAAGTATGCTTATAAAGATGAAGGAATGTACGCGGTTTTTGCACTGATACTTGGAGTCTCCCAGATATTCGCGCTTCTTATCTTTCCGTTCTTCAGCAGGTTTTATAACAGGAAACAACTCTACTCTGCCGCTACTGCACTTGTTGTTACGGGTTATGTTGTATTCTTCTTCTCTCCGATGAATATGTTATACATCGGAGCGGCGGGTATACTGATTTTCATCGGACAGGCCTTTATCCAGCTTCTTATGCTTATGTTTCTCACAGATACAATTGAGTACGGACAGTGGAAATCCGGTAAGAGGAGTAACTCCATCACTCTGTCGCTTCAGCCGTTTATCTATAAAATGGGTGGAGCAATCGGATCAAGTATAGTTAACGCAACAGTTATACTTTCAGGTATAAACGATGCAACAGGTTATCCTAATATGGTAACTCCGGAAGGACTTTTTATGATGAAGTTTGCAATGATGATAATCCCTCTTATACTGATAGTCGCGGGATTTCTAGTTTATCTTACCAAATACAAAATCGATAAAGAGATGTTTGATAATATTATATTGGACCTTAAAGCCAGAGGGGATATTATCGATAGAAATTAAACTATTTATAAATCCGGCAATAAAAGTCTTTACCACTATAAATCCGATTAGTATCTGGTATTTATAGTGGTAAAAATAAATGAATAACAACCGCAAAGGAATTATACTATCATATCTGGCAATCTACTTTGTCTGGGGATCGACCTATCTTGGTATTAAGTGGGCGGTAGAAACAATCCCTCCATTTTACCTTGTGGGATTCAGATTTATATCCGGCGGAATAGTTTTTATAATTATTTCAATCGCTGCGGGAAAGATAAAATCATTCCCGAAATGGAAGGAGATTGCATCAGCTCTGTTCCTTGGAGTGTTTCTACTGCTCCTGGGTAACGGATTCATTTCATGGGCAGAGGAAAAGGTTGACAGCTATCTCGCTTCACTGATCGTTTCATCAACTCCCTTCTGTATTGCTTTTTTCAACTGGATTATTTTCAAAGAGAGATTGTCCCGTATCAGGCTTACAGGTATGCTCATGGGAGTTCTAGGAGTAGGACTGATTCTTCAAAGCGGCAACAGTACATTCAACTTCAGTTTTCATCTTGGTTTAATACTTATAGGTTTCATCTGCTGGAGCTTTGCTACGAGCATGGGACACAAATTGCCGGTTCACAAAAATAATCTTTTCAACAGCGGCATGCAGATGCTTTTTGTTGGAGTTATAGCTCTGACTTTATCGTATTTCGTATATAAACCTCTTCCGGTTATAATTCCTGAGATCTCTATGCGTTCTTGGGGCGGATTGATTTATCTGTCGGTTTTCGGTGCAGCAGGATTTTATGCCTATAACTATCTTCTGGTTAATGAACCTGCAATCCGTATCTCAAGTTATGCTATTGTTAATCCGCTTATAGCTGTACTGCTTGGTATTTTCGCAGGGAATGAAAAACCGACAATGATGCTGTTTATCGGCATGCCTGTTATTCTGGGAAGCCTTGTATGTATGATGTACGGAGAGACGTTATTATCTCTAATCAAAAATAAACCGCTTGCAGAAGCTGTAATTGAGGATAACACTTTTGATGCGGCTATATCTGAAGATTAAAATTATCAAATATCAAATTCAATTATAAAACAGGTACCCCTTTCACGATCAATATAAACCTTCCCCTTTATCTGAGATGTAAGCATACTGATTAGCTGCATTCCAAAACCGGTTGATTTTTCAAAAGAAACTGATTCAGGGAGCCCCTTCCCGTTATCCCTGAATACTATTTGTACACTCTTATCTTTTCTGAAAACCTTTAATTCAATTTCACATTCATTCATCCCTGAAAATGCATACTTCATGGAATTAGTTATCAGTTCGTTAATTATTATCCCCAGCGGAGAGAGAATCTTTGTGCTGAGCATAAAATCATCTATATCGAGTTTTAATTTCAGTGATTCTTTTCCAGGAAACAGACTGATTATTTCCCAGACAAGTGCAGTGAAATACTCTTTAAGAGAAAGCATATTTTCACTATCTGAACGATACAATTTATTATAGAGTACCATCATGCTCTGGACACGTCCTGCTGCGTCAAACAGCACACCTTTAGTCTGCGGATTATCCTGCATATCAAGCTGCAGAGTAAGAAGGTTAAGTATTGTTGACATATTATTTTTTACGCGATGATGCACCTCTTTGAGAATCAGTTCCTTCTCCTTCAATAAATTCTGAATTTTTTCTTCAGCTTCTCTGCTTTCAGTAATATCGCGGGAGAATCCGACTATTGAGATAGAAACACCATCCGGTCCGATGACAGGTGTACCTGTAGCCTCATGAACATGCCATGAGCCGTCTGCATGTCTTATACGATAAACCGGGCTGCTCTGAATTTCCTTCAACTGAACAGCTTTATTGATGGTATCTAAACAAATCTGATAATCATCAGGATGAACAATGCTGCTGAAATTTGTCCCTATAATAACAGATGGTGAGTATCCGGTAATTTTCTCCCACGAAGGTGATGCATAAATAAATTCACCATTGCTGTCCAGACTCCAGATAAGATCAGATGAATGTTCAACAAGAATTCTGTACTTCTCCTCACTCTCCTTCAGCGCAGCATCCGAGCGCCTTCTCTCAGAAATATCCCTTGTTACGCCAAGGATTGACATAATTTCACCGGAATCATTCCGCATTATAGAAGTACGAACTTCTGTCCAGACAGTAGTTCCATCCTTGCAGAGCTGTTCAATTTCTCCATGAAATTCCGGGTCACCTGATCCAAGTGAAAGCTGCATAACCGCATTTTCAAATGCAGCTTGAGCTACGGCAGCTGATTCGGGAGCTAATGAACTCTGTAGAGACTGCTGCAGAACCTCAACGGGAGTATACCCTCTCAGTCTTTCCACTGAAGGACTGACATAAGTAAAGTGACCCGAAAAATCCATTGTCCAGATTACATCAGAAACATTATCTGCCAGTAAACGGTGAATCTTCTCACTATTCCGCAGGGTCTCTTCTACCTGTTTACGTTCGCTTATATCAACATGCGTTCCTACAATTCTAACAGGTTTGCCTGAAGCATCATACTCAACAATTTTCGATCTGTCGAGAACCCATATAAAGCCTCCGTTCTTTGTCTTTATCCGATATTCCATTTCCATAAATTCATCTTTCATAGCCAGCATATCCATCAACTTGCCGATTGCATAATCTCTGTCATCAGGATAAAGCATCGACTTCCATGTATCTAGTGATGGCGGAATCTCATATAATTCATAGCCGATCATGTTATAGTAACGGCTGTTGCAGTATATTTCACCAGAGACTAAATTCATATCATATAGTCCGTCCGATGTAGCTTCCAGGGCATATGAAAGACGCTTCTCGCTGTCACGGAGGGCTTTATTAGATGCTTTCTGTTCTGATATGTCCCGTCCGGTACATAGTATTCCCGATGGTTTCCCTTCTGAATCACGAATAACTGTAGCAAATGTATCGCCCCAGAATGTACTGCCGTCTTTTCTGCAGAATTCAAGTTCCAGATATATAGTAATATCTGCATTTATATCATTTAATTTTTCAGGAGTTAATTCCTCTGCAACTAACTGCATCAATCCGGAAAATGATTCCTTTGTAAGATGCTGATTAAGTGAGAATCCCGCCAGTTCTTCAAGAGTGTATCCCCGGATTTTTTCAACAGAAGGAGACATCCATGTAATATTCAGATCCATATCCATAAGCCAGACAGTTTCATGCATATTATCTGTAATCAGACGCAGATTCCGTTCACTTTCAAGAAGCGCCTGCTCCATCTTTTTCCGTTCTGTAATGTCACGAAGTGTACCTTCAATTCCGGCAGGTTTCATCGCTGAATCGTAAAGAATATGAGAACTTGCTGATGCAATTACTTTTCTTTCATCGGCCGCTTTCAACTGCAGTTCATAATCTACAACTTCACCATTTTCGATGATATTATTCAGAAGTTTAATTCTGTCATCCGGATTAAAATAAACATCATCAACTTTCCGGCCGATCAATTGTTCACGGGTGTATCCGGTATAGCGTTCTATCGACGGACTTATCTCAATAATCACCCCATCTAAATCAATCCGGTAAAAAATATCCTGAACATTTTCGAATATACTTCTATATTTGCTCTCACTCTCTCTTAGTGCCTTTTCAGCTTTCATCTGATCTGTAATATTTGTAAGAAAATTAAGGGTAGCCGCAGAACCCTCCCATTCGATTAGCACTGCATTTATCTCGCACCATACGATATTACCCTGTTTTCCGAGTAATCTGAATCTGTAAACAGGATTATTATCACTTTCACCGGCAAGCCTCGCCTGATAATGATTTATCACCATCACCCTGTCATCCGGATAGATAAAGTCCATGAATGGCCTGGAATAAATTTCATCTAAAGTATATCCAGAAATTACTGATGATACAGGATTGGCATATTTTATATCTCCATCCCGTGCCACAACAATACCCTGACTGGAATTCTCCAGAATACTTCTGTATTTCTCCTCGCTCTTCCGCAGCTGCTCTTCTATATCTTTTCTTTCATTAATAAACCGGGCCTGCTCCATATTCTGAAATGCGGCATTGGAGAGTTGATTGGCAAGTGTGTATAGCGACTGTGCAACTTTATGAAACTGATCCTGAGACATAGATGGAACCTCATGAAATGCCTTTAAAAAATCAGCTTCATCCGCACCGATTTCCCTGGCATAAGCCAGCATAGATTCATCAGTCTGAGTTTCATCGCGGACCTGTCCGACAAGCCAGTTAGCTATATGATGTCCGCCAACCGTTATACTTGCACCGGCATCCCATAATCCGCCGCTAAGACAAGGCTTAACAATAGGGCCCCTGGTATCAGGTGCCCCGAGTTCGGCATCAGATTTATAACAGTTACACAGTCCCTTTTCTGTTTTCCGGACTATCCCTTCGCAGAGATGTGTAAAATTACTCGGGCGGGTAATTGGAGTTCCGTCAGGATGCGTAATAATAGACGCAACCATTGTTGCAGATGCAAATTCATCCTGTATAAGCTGAATATCATCAGGATTGAAAAGATCATTAAAATTCACGGCAGTATCATGCACCAGGGGAAGGGTCAGAGCAATGATTCTTTTTTCAATTGCTTCTTCAGCCTGTTTACGCTCGGTTATATTATGATAGTTTATTAAAACACCATTGATAGCCGGATTATTGATACAATTAACAGCTGTTAGTTCTACCCATTTATATACATCATTTTTACATTTAAACCTGTATTCAACAGTTACAGAGAGGTCTTCTTCCGACAGGATTTTAACAAATTCATTTTCAATCCAGACCGCATCACCCGGATGAACAGTTTTTCGAAAATCTGTTCCAATAAGATCATCAGGCTTCCAGCCGAACCATTTCTCAATATTGGTACTTTTATATTTCAGAATACCATCGGGACTGATTATTCCGATTACATCTGAAATATTGGATATCATCGCTTTCTGTTTATTTTCACTCTCTAAAATTCTCATGTTTGCTTCAAAAAGCTTAAACGCCATTTTAATCGATGCAGCAAGAACTGTATTACCTGAATTTTTTACTACGTATCCGTAAGATGTAATCTTTTCAGTTTTATCAACAATCTCAGGTTCAGTATGACTCGATAGGAACACTACCGGAACTATTTTTTCATTTAAAATTCTTATAGCAGTCTCTGTACCGTCAATACCGTTTCCAAGATCAATATCCATAAGTATTAAATCTATATTATGGTTAGTCCGGACAAGTTCACATGCTTCTTCTCCGGAATTTGCCACAATTATTGAATAGCCATGCTTTTCGAGAATTTTTTTTTCTGCTAATGCAATGACTGCTTCATCTTCCACGAGAAGTATGGTTTTACACTTATCCTGATTCATCAACATAAAACCTGCTTTGAATTGTTTATATAACTTTCAGTAATTATTTCTAAATGTAATTTTTAGTTTAAAAAAACAAAAATTGTATATCCCGGCCTCCCACGGTGGCGGGGACAATAAAACTTTTTTTACTTTAGAAAAATTAAGTAATAAATACTGACTATTATATTATATGAAAGTCAAGATGAATACACTTTTATAGATTTAAAAATATCATTGTAGTTCACATAAAAAAATCAGCAATTATTGAGGGGAGAGAGTTACCTCTTTTCTGTTTCCAAAGACGGAGTTTGCACAGATTGTTGAATTTTTCCTTTTCTGTTTACTGCAGTCATAAAAAGGAGTATAAGAATAACCACTATCGTAACAACAGTTCCAAGCGCTGCTATGAAATAGTATTCATTAAGCGGATTCTTTTTTTTGCTGAAAGATGAACTTTCGTAGTAAAAGTTTCCACATTTTTTACATATATAATAATCATATACTGACTTTTCAAAATCAGTACCTTTGCAGTTTGAACACTGCATAAAATCCTCCATAAACAAAATCTGCTATTTTATGCAACAATACTTTGTTTAATAATTTCGAAGAACAACAGAAAGATCAGAATCATTTCTAAATAATATTATCAGAACCGCAAGTAATATTCTATTTCCGGATGGATTGACAGCGTTTTATTTTAACCGGTTCGTAAAATTATGTGCTGAAGATAATCTGCATGTACTGCCGATAAACCAATGGTTGCCGCTTAAACTCAATCTTTACAGGACGATGAGGTGAAAATCCATTTAAACCTCGGCAGGAATTTATACACTAAAAACACTTTTTTTTACATCCCATGAACTCTTAAAACTACTTAATACTGTATAACTAATCGCAACCGGCTGTATGATATATCCGAAGCATATTTTGAACCGGGGAGAACTATTTACAACCAGTTTATTGTACTAACGGTAATGCACAGTTGTGAATTCAGGACGGTATAATTGTATCATTTTTTATTTGCTGTTGACAAATTAGAACTTGGATTTTAATCAATATTTAATATTGGAGGTTAACAGCAATGTCTGAAATCAGAGTCGAAGAATTTGATAACATCGTTATAATATTTATTTCCGGCGAAGTTACAATGGTTACAGTTAATGATATAGATAATACCTGTAAAAAATATCTTAATTCTGATATCGATGTATTAGCACTTGATATGAAAGGAGTTCAATTCATAGATTCATTCGGGATAAGCCGTGTAATCAAGGAATCGAAAGCCTTTGCTTCACAGGGAATTGAATTTGTACTTGTTAATTTAAACGATAATATCAATCAGATTTTCAAAATAGCTACTTTTGACAGATTGTTTAAGATAATGACAAAAGATGAATTCAATTATAAATATTTTAATTCAAAATTAACACATTCTCAAAAATATGACAGATCCGGAAACCAGTCACTTTAGAAATGATCTAGGATAACACAGATGATAGACAATTTTTAAAATATAGACTGTTTTAAAAAAACAGAAGCGGAATATCAAGCCCAAAGTTTCAATTCCGGCTGATGGATTATTGCATAGAGTATATCGCTTCGTGTTATTATTCCGGCAATCGAACCATCGGTATTAACAACAGGCATTGCCCCGATATGATGATCAAGCATAACTTTAGCAATACGTCTAATATCGGTTAATGGAGTTGTCGCTAACACATCTGTAGACATTATTTCTCTAACTGAAGCATCCCGCGAAGTCTCAATAACATTATCATTAATGATCAGCTTTTTCAATAGATCACGGTCTGAAACAATTCCGATTATTTTTCCATCTTCCGACACCACCGGCATGTGATGTACTTTTTTATCCATGAATTTCTGCCATGCATCATTAACGGAAACATCAGGTCCGACAGTGAAAACAGGGAAACTCATTATTCCGGAAGCATGAAAAACAGGAGTTTTTTCACTCTCCATCTTTGATGCTTCTTTATATATATCTGCTCCGTAGTTTCTGCCGCTGCCCGTTCCTGTACTCTGATTAGAAGATCCACCCTCATCAAACTTTTTAACACGGTTACTGCTCTTTGCATGATGAACCCTTATATTTTTAGGGAGATGTTCAAGTTGTGCATCAATCCGCTTCCCCTGAAGTGTAAAAAGATGGAACATAAATTTCTCCTTGATTATCAGCCCATTTACTTTCTTGACAAAAACTGGTGTAAAAAAAGACAGTATTTATTCCTTAACTTTTCTAAAGAAAAAAATCTATTATCCCCGCCGCCGTAGGCGGCGGGGATATATAATTTTTGTTTTTTACACTAAAAATTATATTTAGGAATAATTACTCAAAAATAAGTAATATATATCTCTTCCGTTATGGAGGCGGAGATAATAAAATATTTTCAACTACAGAAATTTAAGAAATGACTTCTATATATTTTTATATCATTCAACATCTAAGTCAATTCATTTTATTATCCGGAGAAGAACAGTCATGGCCACATATTTTTTCTGGGATATTGAGAATGTTTCGTTTCACAATCTTGAACGGATCATGGAGCATACGGGGAAATCTGATGCTGAAATATTATATGTAGTGTACTCAAAGATAAAAGAAGCCCGAAAAGAGAAGCTTCAGGAAAGCGGCTGGATACTTATACAGACAGAAGGGATATCCCGGAACTCAGCGGACTATAAAATTCAGGAGATGATTCAACTCATTCTAAAAAAAGAGCCACCTCTTCCTGATAAAATATTTCTGATTACTGAAGATAAAGGATTTTATAATATTTCACAGCAGATAATTGATACCGGAATTAAACTTGAAATAATATGTGCAACAAAAGATCCACAGTGGATAAAAGATTTAAAATTCCATAACTGCTCATAAACTGGAAGTAAAATTGCTCCACCGCGCCGGTGGCGCGGCGGAGATAAAATACCACCAATTTATGAACAGTTACTTAAATTTCTGGAATGTATCTCCCCGCCGTCTTCGGCGGCGGGGAGATACTTTCTGTTTATTATAAAAAATTACAAGATTATCAATACAAAAAAAATGATAAGGATTATATGCAGATACTTATAGACGCAGATGCAACACCCGTAGTAATAAAAGACATACTATTTCGTGCTGTTGAACGGAATTCAATTCCGCTGATACTTGTTGCAAATCAGCCGATGAAGCACCCGAAATCTCCATTCATCTCTTCAATAATAGTTGCATCAGGTCCCGATGAGGCTGATGACCATATTGCAGAGATTGTTCAGCCGGGTGATCTTGTTATTACTGCAGACATCCCTCTCGCCGACAGAGTAGTCACCAAAGGGGGCTATGCACTCAATCCAAGGGGAGAATTCTATACAGTAGAAAATATCAAGGAACGGTTAGCCATGCGCGACCTAATGGATGAATTGCGGAACAGCGGTTTAAACACCAGCAACCAGGCGCCATTCTCAAGCCGTGACCGTCAGGCATTTGCCAATCAGCTTGACCGGTTCCTTACAAAATATCTTAAAAACAATTAAGCCGGAGTTGAAAATGGACGGGACAAAACGCGCATCAATTAAGACCGGAATAAAAGTTGCAATTGTATTAAAAAATGATCAGCGCACAGGGAAACTTACAGAAGGAATTGTAAAAGATATTCTTACCAACTCTCCATCTCATCCTCATGGAATAAAAGTAAGGCTTCAGAGCGGTGAAGTAGGCAGAGTAAAATCTATATTGTAAAAAAAAGGTCTCTCCAATATTCATTGAAGAGACCCGTAAATACTGTATGATAAAATTTTCTATGCTATCTTACTTGAACGTCTCCAGATTCTGTTGGTCTGAGCAGATTTAATCAGATCTTCCCTGAAAGCGGGATGTGCAATTTCAATAAGCCTTTCAGCTCTTGACCATGTTGATGCACCTTTCATATTAGCGCACCCGAACTCTGTAACAACCATATGGACTGTCTGTCTGGGGACAGTCACTGTAGTTCCAAGAGGCATAATCGGAAGTATATTTGAAATAAGATTGCCATTTTTATCTTCATAAGATGACGGGAGACAAATTAAACTCTTCCCCCCTTTTGACCAGTACGCACCCTGAACAAAATCGAGCATACCTCCGTTTCCTGATATCTGACGGAAATCGCTGTTTTCAGCACTGATCTGTGAATATATATCTACTTTAAGAGCCTGATTTATAGAAATCAGTTTATCTATCTTCGCAAGATTTATAGGGTGATTCGAGTAACTTACATTATACGATGCAAGGGCTTTATTATTATCCACCCAATCGTAAAGTTTTTTACTCCCGAGAGCAAAAGTGTAAACGATCTTTCCGGTATCGATGTTTTTCTTCATTCCAGTCATTCGGCCAGACTCAAACATATCAATATATGCATCAGAAAGCATTTCCGTATGCCCTCCGAGATTTTTAAGATCCGTTTCCGCAATCAGTTTCCCCAGCATATTCGGCATACCACCGATACCAAGCTGAATACAGCACCCGTCTTCAACATGTTCAAGAACATGATTTGCAATCTGCCGGTCGATATCTGTAGGATCTTTTAACGGAACTTCACCAAGAGGTGAATCTTCTTTAATAATATAATCAACCTGTGATATATGAAGCTTCTCCTTCGCTCCCCCCAGAGCTACAGGCATATTCGCATTTTCTTCCACTATGAGTATCTTGGCATTAGTAGCCTGCTCGTATGTACAGGCATTACTCAATCCGAAGTTAAAATACCCGTGACTATCCATTGGTGCAACACGCACTGCCATAATATTTCTCAGCTGAATACCGAGTTTACCGCTTGCCGAATCATTGGGACAACTGTACATTTCACTCTCTCCCAGAACCGGAGGAGCGTAAAAAATATTTTGTGCACCTTTACTCTGCATTATTCTGGTTAGAGGTGAAAAATGTACATCATGATAAGTAAAGGCTTCTCCGAAAGGATCTTTCAACACTACTTCAGGTACTGGAAGAAGAGTTACACATGATTGGATTACAACATCTTTAAGTTCGGCTTTTCTAGCAGCAAGCGCTCTGTCAAATGCAACCGGTTTTCCGTTGAAAAATCCGTAATCGATATAGTCTCCGGAGTTAACATGTTTTGCAGCTTCTTCGGGCGTACAGGATTTCTCATGATACATTTTTTTGTTTCTAGCCATAGTCTTTTTGCCTCCTGGTTTGACTGTTAAAATTTACATATATGATTTAACAGTTCTATGTATATATTTATTTAAACTTGTATAAACTGACATGTCAATCTAGTTTTCATAAAAACAGGAAAAAAAATCCATACAGCCGGTCTTAAAACACCAGATAAGCATCTTCTGAAAAAAAGTATTGCTAAAAATTACAATTGCTCTTAAACTGTTGTTATTCTATCATCGCCGCACTTTTAACGCAGCGATGATCAAGTTTAGAAGAACTTACTAAATACATTTATCAAATCAATGTTTATAAATATAATTCAAGAGGCGTATAATAATGAAGAGTATCAGAACCAAAATAATTCTTCTTATGGCAGGCGGTAGTCTCTTTTCTATTATACTTCTTGTAATTGCAGTTACAACATCAGTATACAAATTCAGCAATTTAATACTGGAAGAGAACCGGAAGCAGATACTTGAAAGTTTCGATAAAAACATTATGACACAGGTGCAAACTATACACTCTCTGCTCGATTCTGTTAACAGGTATCATAAAGAATTAAATTTAAGCGAAGACCAGAGTAAGGCAATCGCAAAAGAACTGATACGAACAATCCGATACAACGGATCAGGGTATTTCTGGCTTGATACTTATGATGGAGTAAATGTTCTCCTCCCCCCCAATCCAAAAGCAGAAGGTAAATCGAGAATAAATGATAAAGATGCAAAGGGTAAAGATTTCATCCGGGAGCTTGTTGAGAACGGTAAAAAAACAGGCGGCGGTTTTTCCGATTACTGGTTCCCTAAACCGGGACAGACGAATCCGGACCCGAAGAGAGGGTACACTCTTGCATATGCTCCATATGGATGGATAATCGGTACCGGCAATTATATCGATGACATAGATAAAGTGATATCAGAAAAAAGATTAAAATATGACAGATACATCAACTATATTGTTGTGATTATGATTGCAGCTGCTGCAGTTGTATGTGTTATTCTTATTTTAGTTTCAGTTAAGTTTGCTGACTCAATTTCAAAACCGATTAAGGATACTTCACAGCTCGCTGAAAGACTATCAGACTGTGACCTCACATGCAGGATGGACGATAAATACACTGAAAGAGATGACGAAATCGGAGTTCTTGCGAAGAGCATAAATGCAGCTACAGCAAATCTTGGCAGGACAGTCTCCGCTGTGCAGTCATCAATGAAATTTCTACATGAATCAATTGACCAGATAAATAAAGGAAACCAGGAACTTGCACAAAGAACATCTGAGCAGGCATCGGCCATTGAGCAGATAGCATCAACCATGGAAGAGACCACATCCCATATAAGTCAGAACACCGAAAGCTCTGTAAGCGCAAGCGAAACATCAAAAGCTTCACTGACCTTTGCGGAAAAAGGTGGAGAGATGGTTCACTCCGCTGTTATTTCTATAAACGATATCCGTGATTCGAGCAAAAGAATTGGAGATATTACCTCGGTAATCAACTCTATTGCATTTCAGACAAATCTTCTTGCACTTAATGCCGCCGTTGAAGCTGCCCGCGCAGGTGAGCAGGGACGGGGATTTGCGGTTGTTGCCGCAGAAGTAAGAAATCTGGCACAGAGATCTGCATCAGCAGCCAAAGAGATTACAGCTCTGATAAATGACTCAATAACAAAAATTGAAACAGGTACAGTTCAGGCAAACAGCAGCGGTGAAGCGATTAAAGAGATTGTTGAATCTGTCAGGAATGTTTCCAATCTGATGAGAGAGATAACCGCTTCTACATATGAACAGAAAACAGGAATTGATCAGGTGAACATGGCAATCAATGAGCTGAATATGATGACACAGCAGAATGCGGCTCTTGTAGAGGAAACCGCTTCTGCCAGTGAGAATATTTCGGATAGAGCAAGAGAGCTTGCAGAAATGACTGAGATATTTAAAACATGATACTTCCTGTCCGGTGAAACGCTATGCCACAGTAATAATATTACTCCCCGGCATTCCAACTTCACCGATAATTGATGCTGTAGTGATTCCTGAAAGCTGCATCTCACGCACCATCTTTTCAGCTTCATTGCGAGGGAGAGATATAAGCAGACCTCCCGATGTCTGAGGGTCAAAAACCAGATCTGCCGTTTCGCGTTTAACACTCTCTACAATAATACATCTTTCACCAACGTATTTTTTATTTCTGTACAGCCCGCCCGGGATAAGCCCCATAGCTGCATTTTCAAGCGCTCCATCAAGGAGAGGAAGTTCTGCAGATTGAATTATTACAGGGGAATCATTCCCCTCCATCATTTCAAGAATATGACCGGCAAGACCAAAACCTGTCACATCTGTACACGCGTTAACATTATACTTAAACATTATATCTGCTGCATATTTATTAAGTGTTCCCATAGATTTAATAAAACCACCTGTAATGCCGCCATCAGCCAGACCGGCTTTAATAGCAGTCGCAATAATCCCGGTACCAAGAGCTTTTGTTAGAACAAGTGAATCCCCCGGTTTTATTGAATTATTACGTAGTATTTTATCAGGATGGACCTTACCTGTTACAGATAGACCGTATTTTAGCTCAGGGTCATCAATACTGTGACCTCCAAGAAGCTGAACATCTGCTTCTTTCATTACAGCAAGTCCCCCTTCCAGAATTTTTCCCAGTATATCAAGAGAGAATTTTTTTACAGGGAATGCGACTATATTCATTGCAGTAAGAGGAACTCCGCCCATTGCATATACATCTGAAAGAGAATTGCACGCAGCTATTCTGCCGAACTCAAATGGATCGTCACACACGGGAGTAATAAAATCGAGAGTCTGTACCAGCGCAAGATCATCACTGATCCTGTACACACCGGCATCATCCTTCGCACTGCTCCCAACTAAAACATTTCCGTCATAAGGGATTGTTAATCCGCTCATAACACTGTATAGATCCTCCGGACCTATTTTAGCAGCTCAACCGGCTCCGGTTACAGATTCCGTCAGCCTCATTAGATTGAGCGGCTTACAGGTTTCACTCATAACTACTCCTTCTTATAATTATCTAGAATAAAAGAGACGAGTCTCCCTGCAGGTTCATGCAGGGATTTTACATTCGATGTTACAAGAAAAAAATCTCTTTTTATGTCGAGTCCCTTGATATCAAGGATTTTAAGCTTTCCGGATTTTATATCCTCTTCGATGGCGAGCTTTGAAATAAATGCAAGCCCTAACCCTCTGATAACTCCCTCTTTAATACCTTCAGGAGAAGAACATTCCATAACAACATTAAGTTCCGAGGGGATAATGTCAAGCTCATGGAGATATGCCTCTGCAGCATTTTTTGTCCCGGAACCGCTCTCTCTCAGGATGAGAGGAATAGTCCTTAAATCTGTAACCTTAACCGATCCGGAGTAATCTCTCCCGGCAACAAGCACAATCCGGTCTTCAAATATTTTTGTATAAGTCAAAGACGGATGGCGTATTTCTCTTCCGACAATGGCAATATCAGCTTCACCCTGTTTTATCTTTTCTACAGCTTCCCGGCTGTTCCCTATTTCGAGTTTAAAGTAAACTCCAGCCTGCTCATTCTTTTTAAATCTGGATAGTATTTCCGGAAGTATATATCCCCCGGGAACTGAACTTGAAATTATATTGATTACACCGCCGAATGTCCCGGTCTGTATATCAGATTTCAGACCATCTATGTCTTTCATTATTTTATTACAGAACTTAACGAATATGCGGCCTTCACCAGTCAGTGAAAAATCCTGACTGTTACGGTGTATAAGCTTAACCCCGAGCATCTTCTCCACCTGACCAATCTGGTGGCTTATTGAAGCCTGGCTGATTTTAAGATTTCTTGATGCATTTGTAAAACTCTTTTCATTAACTACTTCAAGAAAAGACCGGATCTGCTTAATATCGATATTAAAATCTTTTAAAGCCATATCTACTCCATATTTTAATTCTTAAACAGTATAATTTCCTTAACTATTTCTAAAGGGCGGTCCCAAAAACTCCGCTTCCGGGACCGCAGGAAGCCCTGCGGGGCTTAGAAAGGGGCTATGCCCCTTTACCCCATTAAATATTGAGTTTTCAGAACTCCCCCATAAGTAAAAACAGCTCTATTATCCCCGCCGCCGAAGGCGGCGGGGATATATAATTTTTATTTTTACACTAAAAATTATATTCAGGAATAAATACTGATTCTTAAATAAACTCAACTGAATACTTTTTTCGTAGAGAATGCTTTCTGAATTTTACATCAGGTTTCCCGATAGCAATTACCGAATGCACTCTGTTCTTCTCATATATGTCGAGTTCATTTTTTATATCAGGACTTCTGTTTAGAGCTTCTACAGCGAAACCGATAAGACATGTTCCAAGATTCATATAATGAGCCAGCATGCATATATTATAAGAAGCATATGCTGCATCTTCAACCGGTGTGCTCCCGTCAACCGGACCATGAACAATTATTACACATGGCGCTCCATGAAATAAACGGTCAACACCAATATCAGATTCTTTTATTGCTTTATCAACAGTTTCAAAATGATTATTATAGTAGTTAATCAAAGCCTTACCCATAAACGGCACTGAAAGATATCTTATAAATGGATTACCGGCAAGTTTATTAATCCTGATAAAGAATTCTTTAATCTGTGCAGCAAACTCCCAGACCTTCTCTCTTCCGTTTATAACAGTAAACTCCCACTCCTGGCAATTACTTCCGGAAGGTGCTGTTACTGCAAATTCAACAAGATCCCTCAGTACATCATCATTTATCTCTTCATTCTTATACTTACGTACACTTCTTCTCGATCTGAATGCATTAACAAGAAGTTCGGGAGAGATATTCGATGAACCGAGAATCTGCTCTCTATATTTGAAAGTTTCGAATTCAATATTATCAAGTTCATGCTCGAAGGAAACTGCATCAAAGTCACACACGGCATGACAGTGAGAGCAGAGCATACATTCATTATCATTCAGTTCGGCCTTGTGCTCTTTAAGATAAAGAACATCCTTCGGGCAGATATCAACACACCTCCCGCATCCTGTACATCTGTCTTTATTGATGACTGGTACTCTATTCATTCAATCCTCGATATCCCATATTATTAAATTCAAATATCATCCCTTACCCGCTAAAATCAAGCATAATAAAATTGAAATTATATCTACTCATAAACCGCTGGTATTTCATCTCCACCACCGGCACGACGGAGAGCAATTCCACAACCAGTTTATGAGGAAATACATAAATTATATATTCCCGCCGCCTTCGTCAGGAATAATAGAGCTTCTTTAAAATAAAAAAAGTTAATAAATAAATACTGGTGCTATAAAGTTATCTCTCCTCAAAATACATGTATAATTGAAAACAAATAATTAAAATTCAAAAAAAATCCACATTATCATAAAAAATATTGATTCAATTAGAAATAATATTGACACAATTTTGGCATCGGATAGGTTGACACTCGTTCCACAGCGGGGCGTGGCTCAGTCCGGTAGAGCGCGTGGTTTGGGACCATGAGACCGGAGGTTCGAATCCTCTCGCCCCGAATTGTAATTCATTACAATATTTAAAAATTATCAGATGCGCCCGTAGCTCAGCTGGATAGAGCAACGCCCTTCTAAGGCGTGGGTCATAAGTTCGAATCTTATCGGGCGTACATGAAAATTTTGAACATGGTGATCGTAGTTCAATGGTAGAGCCCTGGTTTGTGGTACCAGTCGTTGCGGGTTCGAGCCCCGTCGATCACCCATAAAAAATCCTGATAATTATATCAGGATTTTTTATTTTTAAAACTGCCCGTCTGCTGCATCATTTTTTAATAACACCTGTGCATATACATCACATCAAACAACTATCATGAATAATCGCCCCGAAGTCAGGAATAAATACCAATTTTTTTTAAAAAATTATAACATTTTTATTTTAATATTTCATCTCTGGATTTGACTTAAGCTCTACATTAACTATATTAATTATATAATATACAACTGTAATGGAGGCAGAAATATGAAAGATGAACTAAACCTGATAGAATCCCAGATTTTAAGAGTATTTAAGCATAATAAAAAAAACACAGATGATAGCCTCGATACTAAAAAAGTTTTGAGTGATTCTCTTAAAGCATTAGAAGATAACTTCGAAACTATATTAAAATCTCTTTCGGATAAAGGATTTATTCTTAAATCCGGAGACAAATTAATACTTACGGATAAGGGAGATGAATATTTATATAGGAGCAAATTTTATAGTGATTACTGATTTTCATATCAGTAATCTACTGTAAACTGTTCAGATGGCGGATAATCCCGTTTTCAGAAAGGTTATCTGCCATATCATAATTACTTAGAATAAAAACATCGTATTTAAATTGAAAATCACAGAGTATCCCATCTCTTAAACATCAATATTATTGACAAAAACAACATTTAGTAGATATATTGCATCAATAAAAATGGCTAAATCAGTATCCACTCTATTTCTTTATCCGTCATTTTACTAAGGAGAAAAAACATGAATACGACTGCATCGACTATAAAGTCAGATGATTCTGTAAAAAAAATCTCATCAATCAAACTATTTTTTTACAATCTAACTGGAGTTTTTTCGGTTTTATTCATTCTCACCAGTACATTAATCGGTTACCCCTTTCTCCTTACTGCTTCACTTCTAAAATTAATTCCCTTTAAACCTTCTCAGAAAATATGCACCCGAATACTTATAATGATAGCCGAAAGATGGATACACAATAATACATTTCTATGCCGTAAAATTCTTGGAATAAAAGTCAACGTCAATGGCGATACTGAACTTCCGATGAGAGAGTGGTATCTGGTAATATCCAATCATCAGTCATGGAGCGATATAGTAGTTCTCCAGATTGTATTCAACGGGAAAATCCCGCTGCTTAAATTTTTTCTGAAGAAAGAGCTGATATGGATACCGCTGCTGGGGATTGCATGGTGGGCCCTCGACTTCCCTTTTATGAAAAGATACACATCAGAGTTCGTAGCGAAGTATCCCCACCTCAAAGGTAAAGATATTGAGATCACAAAAAAAGCATGTGAAAAATTCAGCACAACACCGGTATCGGTGATGAATTTTGTTGAGGGTACGAGATTCACCAAACAGAAACATAATCGTCAAAAATCACCATTCAAAAATCTTTTGAAACCGAAGGCCGGCGGTACTGGATTTGTTTTTACCGCAATGGGTCACCAGCTTCACAGCATCCTGAATGTTACTATCAAGTATCCGCAGGGGGATCTGAATTTCTGGAATTTTGTCTGCGGAAGAATAAACACAGTCGATGTTCTCATAGAAAAAATTCCGGTTACTGACGATCTTATCGGCGACTATATTTCTGATCCGGAATATCAGAAACGATTTCAAAAATGGCTGAATGATATCTGGATAAAAAAGGATAAGACCTTCGATCAGATGTAATGATAAAACTCCGTGTTTTTCAGCGTATATTATTTACAAAAGCGGAACATCATTCGCCGGACATGGTAACTCAATCATTGACATGATTTCAACACCAGATCGTGGTACAAGTGATCGGTGCATAATCCAAATATAATCCTTTGAATTAAAACTTCAATTTAGTAACTATATTCAGGAATTATTCATACAATATATTTTTTTTACTTTAAAAAAGCTAAGAAATAAAAACTAAAATAAATTTGCTTTTATTTCCGATTCAAGTACACTTAATATATAATAAAAACAAACTGGTAACACCGCCAGTGAAAGCAGCGGGAATACCAGATTAATGTACAATAACACCGGTTGGCCATGTTAATTAAAATACTTTTCTGGATAAATATATCACTATTCATATTACACGAAATGGATGCAGTAAAAACACGTGAATGGAAAATGATGATCTTTATGAACAGACTCGATGATGACACCGGTCATATAATTTTTACCGCACTGCACTTCCCTCTCTTTATGATTGTTTTTTACTTAATGAAAATGTTCTTCGAATATCTTGTTCCGGCAGTTGCTGTCCTTTTTATTATACACCAGATTATGCATATACTTTTTATAAAACATGCTGAAAACAGAATGAATAATGCATTCTCCAGAGTTATTATTTTTTTAATGTTCATGAACTCATGTTTCACGTTAGTTTTATATTTTGTTTTTTTAAAAAACAATTTATTTTATTTCTTATAACTTTTTATAAATCAAAATGGTGTTGACACATGTTCTTCATACTTTTTTATCAAGACATATATATAAAGAGGATACTTGAATGGGATTTAAAGACTATGTAAACAATTCTAAAATATCGACCAAATTATCGGCGCTTGCAATATCTGTTATCGTGACATTTCTGATTGTATCATCTATAAGTATGATGCTGGTAATAAAAAGTGTTCTCGGTAATTATATCAATGCCGAGGTAAAAGCAAAGTCGATAGTATTAGAACAAAATATTGAGATGATGAAGAAAAAATCATCCTTAGCTGCAGAATGGTTAAGCTCTACACCTGAGTTGATTAATGCATATAAAAGAGGTGATCGCACTGCTGCCATCAATTTTATGGAAATCGCCCTTAAATCAACAGATTTTGATTACTTCGTATTCACGGATAATATGGGCATGGTCTTTTTACGAACACACGATCCGGAAAGATTTGGAGACAACGTATCAAAACAGATCGAAGTTAAGAAGGCCCTTAACGGAGAAAAAAGCGTAGGGATTGAGGAAGGCGAACTCGTTAAGTTCTCTATTAAAGCGGGAATGCCGGTAAAAGAAGCCGGAAAGATTATTGGCGCTATTTCTATCGGATACAATTTAAGCAGCAATAGTTTTCCTGATGAACAAAAAAGAATACTGGGATGTGATGTTACTGTTTTCCATCATGATGAAAGACTGGCAACATCACTTATTCTGGATGGCAAAAGACTTACCGGAACCAGAATGGAGCATCCACTAATTATCGAAAATGTCCTTAAGAAAGGACAGAATTATTATGGCAACGCCACAATTCTGAAAAAATTATACCACACAGCATACCTCCCTTTAAAAGATGTAAACAATAACATCTCCGGTATGTTGTTTATCGGTAAAGATGCGGGTGTAATAGGAAATCTGATATTCAAACTGTTTTTATATCAGAATATAACTCTCTCATTACTTGGAGTATTGTTTATTACAATGTTCTATTCTTTCATCAAGCGCATACTGATAAGAAGACTCAATCTTGTAACCGCCAGATTAAAGGATATTGCAGAGGGAGAAGGTGACCTTACTGTTAATCTCGATGCCGGGTATAATGATGAATTAGGACAGCTCTCGACAAGTTTCAATAAGTTTGTAAAAAAAATAAGAGATGTAATTTTTGACATCAAAGGTATATCACATGACTTATCAGAAATGTCAAAACAGCTATCATCCACCACAATTGTATTCTCTGATAACGCGCAGAATCAGGCATCATCGGTTGAAGAAGTCAATGCCACGACTGAGGAGCTTTCAGCCGGAATGGAGTTCATTTCTGATAATACAAAAATTCAGCACGACAATCTTGCTCAGATGGTTGAAAAGATGAATGAGCTCTCATCTATCATTAACAACATGGGGAAACAGGTGACTGAATCTCACAAGCTGGCTAACTCCATGTCTGACAATGCGAAGAAAGGTGAAGTATCAATCAGCACCATGAATTCGAGCATGAATATGATTAACGAAAGTTCATCAAAAGTAAGTAATATAATTCAGATAATAAACGATATCTCTGATAAAATAAACCTTCTCTCTCTTAACGCTGCCATTGAATCAGCCAGAGCAGGAGAAGCGGGCCGCGGATTTGCTGTTGTTGCCGATGAGATTTCCAAACTCGCCGATGAAACAGCCGGAAGTATTAAAGAGATAGATAAACTTATAAAGCTGAACAACTCTGAAATCATAAAAGGACTTGCGATATCCGACGATACCAACCGGATAATCGGAAGTATCATTAAAGGTGTAGAGTCGGTTACTTCTATGATGAATTCATTAACCGATTTTATGCAGAATCAGATAAACGCCAGAGATAAGATGAATGTGGTGGCTGATGTTGTAAAACTGAAAACTGATGAAATCAAGAACGCCACATCAGAACATCTTATTTCTACCGAAGAGATTGTAAGAGCCACTTCTACAATAAATGAGATGACACAGGCTATAGCCGCAGGTGCCGAAGAGATGGCTTCCATGTCCGAAGAGATTTCAGGCATGGCCGATACTCTCAAATGCAGAGTTGATTTTTTCAAGGTCTAACTCTGCTGATATATCGATAATTACAAGCGGTGGATGGCGTTGATTGCTACCACCGCTTTTTTAATTTTGCAAAAAAAATGATGAGGTTTTATGAAGCTACGCGGAGCATATATTATTGTTATTCTTATTCTGATAGCAGGTATAACAACGGGATTTTCACAGCAGAATCCTTCCGGATTAAAATGGAAAAGTATCGATACAGGAACTTATGAGATTATATTCCCCGAGGAGATTACACCACTCGGGCAGAGAGTTGCAAACCTCATGATTCATTATGAAAAATATAATTATTCCAGTATCAAAGCAGAACCACGCCGTATCCCCATTGTGCTTATTAATCAATATGCAGAACCGAATGGATTTGTATCACCTGCCCCATTTTATTCTCACTGGTTCACTACGCCGTCATCTTTCGATTCAATCGAATGGTTTAAGGGATTGGCAATACACGAAGGACGCCATATGGTGCAGATGAACAAGTTGACTGAGGGCGCAGGGAAGAGCGTATGGCGCATTCTGCTTGGAGATCTTGGCTCTGCAGTTTTCTCAGGAATCTACGTCCCCGTATGGTTTATGGAGGGAGATTCAGTAGTAATGGAAACCGCTCTTACAAAGGGGGGGCGCGGAAGGACTCCGTATTTTAATATATGGCAGAGAGGGCTTGAGCTTTCAGGAGAAAAAAGATATTCATATTACAAAAGTTATCTCGGTTCCTATAATGCCCTGGAGCCATATTCGGATCATTACAGACTCGGATATATTTTATCATCATATATAAGAAGACACTACGGGAAAACTGTATGGGATAAAGTACTTTCCGATACCGGACGCTATGTTCTCTGGTTTACATTTGATTCATCACTTAAACGTGCTACAGGAAGATCTATAACTGAACTTTACTCCGATGCACTGAATGAATACCATACATTATGGGAGAATCAGCAGAGCGGTCTGAAAATTACTGATGCAGAAATTATTACTCCATTAAAAAAAAGTTTTACTGAAAAAATAAAAGTCCCGTCAGTTTCAATTGATTACAATTACTGGTACGGTTTACCCATACCTTCAGGTTCTGTATCATCGCAAAGCTGGGAGAGCTTCATATACCCTTCAGTAAATGAAAATGGGAATTTGACGGTTGTAAAATTCAACAGAGATAATGAACTCTCATTAATAAGTTTAAACAAAGATAATGAAATTGAAACAATAAAGCAGCTGCCGCGGGATATCGCCTCCGGCTTTCTGATGAATGAACGTATATTCACAACCGGTGGGAAATACGCACTCTGGCGTGAAGGGATTCCAGATCCTCGATGGGGATACAGAAGTTATTCTGATTTAAAATTACTCGATATGACTACAGGCCGGACCGAACTGATATCTCATAATAAAAAATATATTGCCTCTGCAATATCCGCAGATGGAAAAACCGCAGCAGGTATTGAATACGATTCAGATCTCAAGTACATTCTATCCGTAATAGATACAGGAACAGGAAAGGAGAAGTTCCGTGAAGAGATAAAAGATCAGGGCTACTTATACGATCCGTCAATCTCCCCTGACGGAAATGAGATTGCCCTTGCGGCACTTTCTGACGACGGAAATGCTATTCTGGTTTATAATTTAGAGACTAAAAAAATATCAACTTTAATAGGCTACACTAATGATGAACGGTTAAAAGCTCCTGTTTTCTACGGGAAATATATTATCTACGGATCTGACTATTCCGGAATCGATAATATTTATGCAATCGATCGGACAAGCAAAAAACGTTACCAGATAACATCTCGTCCGCTGGGGGCATATTTTCCATCTGTAAGTGAAAACAGGCTTTATTTTAATGATTATTCAGTTACCGGTTACCAGACAGCGATAATGAATCTCGATCAGAAAGAATGGACTCCGATAGAGAAAACTGATAAACGGGTTATAAATTATATAGATCCCATAGCCGGACAGGAATTAGAAGGTGATAATGGTAAAATTGATAATACACCTGACAAAGAATATGTTGTAGAGAATTATTACCCTGTTCTTAATTCAGTTAATTTCTTCTCCTGGTATCCATATTTTAATTCTACATCAGCTGAATTTTCTTTCAGCATGATATCAAAAGATGTTCTCCATACTACTGATCTCTCAGTATCATATGTAAGAAATTTCAACGAAAAGACAAATTATGGAATGGCTTCACTTATTTACAGCGGTTTATATCCGGTTATCTCTTTAAATGGCGGGTATGGAGAAAGAACGCTGTATCTTGAAGATGAATCCACTAAAAAAATACCTGTTTATCTCAATTGGAATGAAGTAACCGGATATGGCGGGTTTTCTCTTCCTTTAAACTTTTCACGGGGATTGAATTCGACTTTTTTAAATATTGGAACAAACACCGGATACATTAAAGTATATGAAAAAGATCGTGACGACTATACAGTTCATGACGGAATTGAAAACGATGGTGAACTTCACTACATGCAGTACTTTTTATCTTTAACAAGTCTTTCTCAGGGAGCTATAAATTCAGTCTCACCCGGTACAGGGGGTATTTTAAATGTATCATATGTTCATACGCCATACTATGGTGATTATCGGGGGAGTCTATTATCAACAGAACTTGCTTTATATCTCCCGGGTGTAAGAGATACACAAAGTTTAAAAATTGCAGGATCGTATGAAATGCTGAATGCTGAAAGTTACGCATTCCCCCATGAATTTCTTTTTCCGCGAGGTTATGAGGCCATAGACCATGAACAGTTATTTAAAGGAACAGTTGACTACAATTTCCCGATTATAGATTTTTCAGCTCACATATGGAAACTGTTCTATATAAAAAGAATCAATGGCGGATTGTTCTTTGACTTTGGCGCAGGTAATGATTCCGGATATACAGCTGTAAAAGAGAAAAAAGATTTTATCTTTTACAGATCTGCAGGATTTGAACTTACTGCTGAACACAACTGGCTTTCGAACAAATACCTTGCTCTAGAGGCAGGATTAAGATACTCGCGATGTTTTGATGCGGATGAAGATTCCGAAAAAAACAGGGATAAAAACAGATATGAACTTGTTCTAAAAACACCCTTATAAAATAGAATAAAAAAACATCTTGAAGTTTCCATTATCCCCGCAGCTGAAAGCTGCGGGGATACATATTCGTCAATTTACATCCTCTTCAAATACCGGATCTTCAGATTCTATGTTAGATTCAGCCCCGTCACTACTATCAGAATTATCACCGGAAAAATCACCTTCCGATGAAGTGGACTTCGGCTCCTGCTTAAATCTGATTTTAAGATATTCAACTATCTCTGTATGGGAATTCTGTGCGGCGGAATCAATAGCCCGCTGATCATTACGGTTTAGAAGTTCCGGATCAGCTTTATTATCTGCAAGTATTTTTACAACATCGATACGTCCTTCAGATGCTGCCAGATGAAGAGGAGTAGATGCATCAATATCAACTGCATTTACAGAAGCACCCTTAGCCAGAAGAATTTTTGTAATTGAGCTGTCTCCCTGAATTGCATTTAAATGAAGGGGTGTCATATCTGAATCATCTTTAACAGCGATATTACTCCCTTTACTCAATAGAAGATTTACAATTTCTTTATTCCCGATTTTAACAGCATGATGAAGCGGTGTTAGTTTATTGATATCAGGGATGTTTAAGCCTGCACCTTTTTCTATAAGAATTCCGGCAGCTTTTATATTACCGGACATTGCGGCAGTGCAAAGGGGAGTATTTCCATCTGCATCAAATCCGTTGAGATTATACTTTTCTTTTATAAATCGTTCAATATTTGCCAGATTGTTATCTTTTATTGCCAGCGTAAGCCTGGATATCTTTTCACGTTCAATTCTTTCTGCGCGGCTTTTCTTCTCTTTGTCTATCTCTTTCTTTAAAAATGAAATCAACATATCTGTCTCAGAAGGATTCATTTCAAAGGTTATTACAACTCCGTTCCCTTCACGTCGTGTATGGATTCTGCCGAATGCTTTCTGAATCCATAACATGAGCTGCTGGTCTCCGGTGAGCTCCGTGATCTTCTGGTCCCCTGCGCGTGCAGCAAGCATATCGGCAAATGGCACCACAAAACTGGAAGCTACTATCCAGGTATGACAGAGCATCTCCAGGCGCTCACTATCCTCCGCTTTTGAACCCTGCAAGCCTGATTGGAATGTAATTTTATCATTTATTTCAAAACCCCAATCCATTGATTCCAGGGAAAGGAGAGTCTGAACAAATACATTTTCTTTTAATCCCCTTGCCATACCTTCACCGGAATTCAGTGCTGTGTTCATTGTATTTCTGAGATATTCAGAAACAGATAACTGGAAAGAGATAGACTTGGAAGCGGTTTTCTTAATGAATAAAGAGCTTCCCGATGAAAGCAGAGGTTTTTTCGAAGCCCTTCTTTCAAGAAAAGAATCAATATAATGCGATGGTCCGATTACAAAAAAATCATCTACTTTTACAAATAAAATATCTTCATCAGCTGAAGCTTTATAGGCCGTTCCGGATTTAAGCTTTACACTCTCCTTTTTAAAACTTTCAGGTATTACACCCTTTCCGTTCTTAAAACTCATAAAAACAAGATATCCCGATTTTTTTTCCACATCCCGTGTATTTATCACCATTAAAAATTCATTCACATCACTCAGTTTAAGACCGAATGCATTGATGACTTTAGCAGAATCATTATCAGAATTATCAGACATCATAGCATCAATATCATTAATATCAATTCCCTTTACTTTGATAAAATTCATTATCTTCGTGAAATTTATATAACTGTAAAAATCAGTTTTATCGCTAACGTAATTGAGTTCATCAATTACCCTGGCGTTTACAACTGAAAAATCTGCAGCAATCAGACAAACCGTAATAACAATAACTTTAATCAGATTTCTCATTTATTTACTCCGGATTATTATTTTGAATATTATTTATAACTATTTAGCTGAAAATCATTGAAATATATACGTCCCCCCGCCTTCGGCGGGGGGACGTATATATTTATTTTTTTTGCAGCTGAGTAATTCATATAATTTTAATTAAAATCTGCCATTATAACAATGTCAACGAACTTTCACTTCAACTACATAATCGGTATAATAAATTACATTACTTTTTCAATACTCCTTTTTTTATGACTGCTCATAAAACGACGTCATTCCAACACCGCTGCGTCTTTGGTACAGCGGGGATAAATTTTACCATATGGGCAGTTCTGTTAACTCAATCTTTACATGGTCAAAGGGGCGGTAGCCCCTTTATAAGCCCCGCAGGGCTCCCTGCGGAACCGAAAACGGAGTTTTTGGGACTGCCAATAAGTTTATGAGTTATTACCATTTTTTCATTTGACTAAATGAGCAGTAAAACTTCAATACACAGAATAATAATGTAATAACAATAATTCATATGGATCCCCGCATTCGCGAGAATGACAAACTGACTCAAAATCATTAGGTCAAAGAACTATTGTAATTATGAAAAATTACAGTTTAAAAAGGTTTTTAAGCATTTTAAATCCACAACAGGCAAATAAAAAAATGGCAATTAAACAACGTGCATTTACAAGATTCCGCAACTCTTCGCAAGGAGTTGCGTCGCGTTATAATAAAAAAATAGTATCAATAATTTTTAAAAGCGTCAGCAGTATATTAAATAACCGCGACAAGCTCAGTTTAACTATTGAATTAATATATCCGGTTGTTGAAGATCAGTTAAAAGAAAGTCATATTGCTGTCTTAAAAAATGATCTCACAGATATAATTATTGAAATATTAAACTTTTTTATAGAAGAGGGAGATGTTGATGTTTACGAAAACTTTTTCGATGATATTGATGCAGAACTGAAAAAAGCACTCTGGCCCTCAGTATCCAGACTTAACGATCCTGTAATTCTGGATATACTCATAGATGAAATCTTTAATGAGCTGGACAGTGCAATAGAATACACCGCGCTTGATCTTGCTGAAAGACTGGCGGGAACAGAGATGTTTGATCAATTATCGTTCAACGAATTGATTGAAATTTCGGAAAAAGCACTCCAAAAGCTTGAGAACATGAATTTTCTTGTCGAATAATATTATCCCATTTTGTGTCTTTTTATAATTTCCACAATTTCATCCATCATCTTATCCGGATTGTTATATTTTATTTCATCGGTTGGATTTTTACTTATTTTGCTTTTCACTCCATGAGTAACAGCGTCTATAATCAGATTAAGATCTCTCCGGACTTCTCGCATGCTGTCTGGAATTTCAAGAAGCAGATCGGGCTTACCCAATGAAGAACGGATTTCATCAGTTAAAATACGTTCATCATTGGTCCCCTCGTCATAATTAGTTACTTTCATAAACTGATCGATTTTAGCTTTGTAATCCAGATTTCTTGTATTGACACTTTTAGCTTTCTTATTTTTCTGCATAAATCTTATTACAAACTGCAGAGCTATAATCGCAAGGATAATAGGGATAACTTTTTCTAACATATGACTCTCCAAACAATAGCGGTTAACGATTGAATCAGATACTGTCATTCCGACAAAATCAAAGCATCGCAGCTCGGGTAGTTCGACAGGCTCACTGACCATACACGAATTTAAGAATTTTACTCAGATATGAATTCTCGGTCAAGTATCTTTCGGAATTAAATTATAGCTGATATCCTGCTGTACTTTATTCCCGGATCAGGCAATTTCGGTTTTACAGGTTATGCATAATGGCGAGTTCAGTTCCGATGAAAAGTGTGTACCGCAGAGATGACAGTATTCACCTTTTTCATCGGCAACCTCCCCTGCACCACTTTTCGGAGCACAGCTTCTGCAGTATGGTTTTGCAATATTATATGAAACAGGCATTGCGCATTTTATACAGAATCCGTGATATATTTTTTTTACAGCAACAGGCTGAATAAGTTCTTCAACGGCTTTTTTATGAAGATTCATATTTTTTGAAGAACCAATTATCGATTTAATTTCGCTGTATGCTTTTTTATAAAGATCGTTATCAGAATTTTTGCTGAAAATTACACCCATCTCAAGACTATCTGTTAATACTAACTGATGCAGATCCATTGAACTTAATAAAATATTTGCTTCACTGCAGCAGCATTTTGTATTAAGATTTTCAGATTGATAGATTTCAAGATTATCAATTTCACTCAGCTTCAATTTTTCTTCCGTACGAAGATCCTCATTTGCATAAACAATAATTATTGAGATATTTCTGTCAGATGACTCCTTCAGCACATCATAAAATTCACGGGATATCTGCAGATACGGAAACAGTATGAAGAGCTCTTCGCGAGCCTCTTTAATTATATTTTCTATATAGAATGTTATTGCATTAGTTGTTAGAAATTCTGCCAATGTATTCTCTCTTAAAATTATTATTTATATTTTCGAAGAGGCGTATGCTTCGCATACGCCTGAATTGGGGGATTACGGGGGCGTTGCCCCCGTAATCCCCCAATTCAGGCACAGCGCGTAGTGCTGTGACCGCAAAAATAAATTGTTTCCTTATTTAGATCTGATGAGCATTCCATTTTGTACTTTCAACTGAACGCTGTTTTTTATAAGTTCTGTAATTCCTTCAGACATATTAAGATCGCTTATTAAACTCTCCGTTCTCTGGAGATTCAGAAACTGATAACTCTTCCCCTCAATCTGAAACGAAAGTATATTGGACTTTACTCCGTGGACAATACGTTTTTTTGTCAATACTGTTAACGCTGAATCGACCAGCTCCATCGATTTATAAAGATTGCGGACTACATCCACATCGTCAAGTCCCAGATGAAAAGTTGTCAATTCAGGAATGATGTTCATATTATTAAACTGCAGGAATTTAGCATTAAGATTTATCTGTTTCATCAGTTGATTTATTTCAAACTGTATATACTCCCGGTCTTCAGTATTTAGTATTCCGTTTGAAGCTTTTACTATGAGAAGACGGACTCTGTTCAGCAGCTCCTGATCATCAGCCACTGCTGATTCCACAAAGTTATTGAAGTTTCTCATATCTTCAGCATTTAAAGATTCCTGTCTCAGCTGATTAAGCAGACTGTTCATTTTTTCGGCAATAGCAAATCCGGCTGGATCATCAGAGGCTGTATCTATTCTTTTCCCTGAGGATAGATGTGACAACTGGGAATCGAGTTTCAATTCAGTCAGCTTACTCCGGCTTAAAATAAATGTGCTGCTGCCGCGGCCATATACATAAAAATTCGAACCGTTCGACTGGAACAGAAAACCTGTCTCTTCCGCTGATAGTGATATTGAAAATAGAAACAGTATCGATATTGCTGATAATAATTTCAGTTTCATTAAGATAACTCCGTTTAAAAAACTATAAAGATATTACTGTAAAAACAGGTAAAAGTCAATATTCAGACTGAACAGAGTTGGTGTTCAGGGCTTTCTGATTCTGTTTTCGTCTATGAGCTGCTGATTAAGATAAACTGCATTGAGCGAATCCTTCAATAGGGCCACAGTTTCAGCATTATAATTTCCGGTCATAAGATTTGTTTTCTCTCCGGGATCTTTTTCAAGATCGAAGAGATATTCTCTGCCTGTTTTGAGATGCGAAATATATTTAAGCGGATAGTTCACTACCTGAAGAAAACGCCCGTTGTAAGGCTGAATCAAATATACCGGATGTTTACTCTCGCGGTCAAACACGGAAATTCCAGTCATATTGTGTTTTGATTCTATTTTTCCAATCCCCAGCATATCTGTAATAGTTGGTCCTATATCAATCTGAGAATAGGCTCTGTTTTTAATTCTCTCCGGCTTAATAACGCCATCCCATATTACAAGAAACGGAATACGGAAAGTCTCATCGTAAAAACAGACTTCATTGTTGTAGATACCATGCTCTTTCATGGGGAAGCTGTGATCTGAAGTAATTATTACAATAGAATTCTCGAGATATTTACGCATTTTTAAAAGTTCAAAAAAACGCGGGAGCTGGCTGTCGCTGAGACGAAGAGCATTGGAGTATTTCTCCTTTATATTCTTCGGGTCTTTAAATATTGCACGCTTTTCAACCGGCATCCCGTCACATGGAATATGGGTTCCGATTGTCATGAGAGATGCGAACACCGGCTTTTCAGGAGATTTAGCATGGAGTGTATCAAGCATTTCAAAAAATCTTTCATAGAAAATTTTATCTTCAACACCCCAACCCCAGATTGAAGATTTATCCTCTTTCTTTCTGAACTCGCTGTATGATTTGACAATAGAGAAACCGGCTTTATACATACTGTTGTCAGTGTTGTCAAATTTAAGATTATGGAATGCCTGAAAGAATATAGTCTGATATCCTGCTTCTGTAAGTATCGATGGAAAACCGCTTATATTAAGAGATGGATAATCAATAAAGAGCTTACCTTTATAACTCGGAAGTACGGAGTAAAAAACAGCAGCCTGCCCTTTACATGTCTGTATTGAGTTTCCGTAAAAACGATCGATGTATAGACCGCGATTTATCAGAGAGTTAAAATTAGGGGTATAATCAATTCCATCCGGCGCCTTCGCCTCGACAAAGTTTGCATTAAATGATTCAAGAAGTATAAGAAAAACATTAGTCCTGACTCTCTTTGAAGATGGAACATCCGAATTTATAGATGTGAGTGGAATAACGTTTTTCTCATATGGATAATCTGCAGATACAGGCTGAGCGTATAAAACAGTACTGTCATCTGAAATCATACTTTTTGCAAAAAGTGTAAAACCATCTCCGCTCTGCAGAGGGAACAATACTAAAAGAAACCATAACAGCAGCGAGAAGAGAGCGGACCTGAATGCAATCCTTCCCACGGAACCTGTAACAGAAAATCTGTAATCAATGGCAACCACCACTGCCAGAAATACAAGAAGTACAAAGAGATCAAAAAAACTGAAAGGGGAGCTTATCACAGTTAAAGCTTCTGTTGAAAAACTGATCCCTATATTATCCCTGACAAGAGAGTAATCGAGAGATGAGCCGGATGAAAGCTGATAAGCATTAAGCCCCCATAATACAAAGATAGCTAAAGGTATAAAAATTCTTTTCAACAGTTTATTATAGATGAAGTATTCAATAGACGCAGATAAAAGCAGCAGCGTAAGTATCCCGAAAATCATTGATAAAATATCCGCAGCACTGCTTGAATAACCGGAAACATTATTTATCATAAACAATACAAAATAACACAACTGCAGAACTACCAGTGTATATGTCATAAATCCCGGAATGGGTATAAACTGTTTTATTTTTTCAAAAATTTTCATCTGGATATTTACTTAGCCCTTCTTCCGGTGAAAGCTTTGTCCGCCATTGAATGATCACCGGCCGGATTCCAGAAGGAGTACGACTTCCCTCCTCCATCGGTAACACCATCAACCTGCTTCAGAATGTATTCAGGTCCCCATGTTGGAGAATTATAGTTCCAGTCCTGAATCCACTGACGGATTACGGTTCTGCCGCGCGAATGGTAAATAGCGCGGATTGAACTGTCGCGGACTATCCAGTATGGTCTGTCAGCATTGGAATATCTGATGTAAAATGATGCACCAAAATGAGATGGATAGACCATGGGATATATGACATCTACAAATCTTGAAAGAAACTGTATGTCCTGTCCAATCAGATTACCGAACTTGTACCATGCATTAAATCCGTATATATCTATCGATACAGGTACACCTGCTTCCTTTCTCGCCTGCTGGAGAAAGTCACCCATAATCTCGGATTTGAACGTATCATCCTTCTCTCTGAATCTGTATAGACATCTACCCACAAGACCATCAGTAGGGAATCTGATATAATCAAACTGAATTTCATCAAAACCGAGTTTCGCGGTTTCCCGTGCAATTTCAATATTGTAATCTCTTACAAACTTAGAATATGGATCACACCACTTCTCTCTGGGTAAACCGACCCATGCCTTATTGGTAACTCTATCCCATATAGCATACTTTCCGTTATAAGCCTCGTAGAGTTTTTTATCTTTAAAAGTTACGTTACGGGCAATTACATATATCCCTTTATCGTGAAGCTGTTTAATAATATCTTTAATATTTGTATTTCGTATAGCTCCGAGTTCCCGGGCAATCTTCGAGTCAATTGGAGCATTTATAATTCCAAAATCATCCTTAACATCGATAACAACGGCATTGAATCTATTTCTTATAAGAATATCCATAAAACCATTGAAGTTCTTTTCGATCATCCCCCAGCTCACATAAAGAGCCTGTTTGTTTCCGGAAATGCTCTTCTCTTCCATTTGATATTCTGCACTGTTTCTCTTAACAAAAAGAGGAGGATTCTTTTCGCTCCCTTTTACAAAGAGCAACGCCGGACTCTTTTCATTATAACTCTTTTCAAGATCTTTCTGGATCGGGGCAATTTCAATTTTTTTACCGGATAGAGTATACCGGTAAACCGATTCTGTCGTTGCAATAAAAACAGAATCCTTGAAAGGACTGATACCATACACTGCTTCAGTCTTATCATTCTTTATTGGAATATTAACAGTGCTCCATCTTTTCATGTCAGATGATTCAACCATTCCACGGCCGAAGAGATATCCTGAATAGAGTTTACCCTTTGCGGCAGCCAGTGAGGATACCCCTTCGCAGAAGTGAAATGGTGCTGAATAAACCTCTTTGGGTACACCGTCATTGATTTCCGTTGTTGATGAAGGAGTAATTCTTACGACACCATTAAAAGAGGTTCCTGCATAGAGCACATTATCGATGACCGCAAGTGAAGTAAAATAATATGAGTTTTTATTCTGAACAACATTGATCTTCTCCCAGCTATGTCCGCCGTCTAATGACTTGTAGAGGACGTGCTTTGTCGCAAGATAGAGTTTTGACTGATCGGCCGGATCTATGCAGAATGCGGAAATTGACCTGTACTCATCGACTCCCGGAAGCTGAGTTCTACGTTTTAAAAGGGGTGAGGATATATCAATCCACATATTATCGCTTAAAGACCGTTTAAATATTCCTGAATAATCAGTGGTTAAGTATAGAGTCCCTTTGTTGTCGGATGTAATATATTCCGCTTCAAGATTGTCCGGGAGACCTTCGGACATATCATTCCATGAACTTCCGTCATACCCTTTGATCCCTTCACCTGGAAAATATCCGACATACTTATAACTCTCTGCGCTGCCGGAACATGCTGCGAAATTTAAAATTGTTATAAATGCTGTAAATATATATAGAATCGTTTGTTTTTTGAAAAATTTCCTGTTAAAAAAAGACATTATTATCCCCCGGATTATTACATCATCATAATGGCAATACGCTGAAAAACGCGTTATTTTGCCGGTGATAATATTGTTTTTATATCCGGGTGATAGTTGTCAATGATTTAAATTACCGTTTTAGAATCGCTTCAAAATACTCCATATTTCCGAAATAGATAAAATCGAATGCCGAAAAACTAAGCACAGTCAGAAGATTTCTTTTTACTCCAAGTGAGATATACTTCGTAAAAGTTGCTGTTCCGTTATCCGGATCCCACAAAGATAAAGCCAGAGTTCTGTTTTTCAAATCTATGTCAACTGTATCGGTTATAACACATGACTGAAACTGAAGTGAACTTACAAAAGCTTCTATTTCATTCTTATCCAATCGAAGATTATCTGTTTCGATAGATTCAAGTCCTATCTGGGCATCTCTTGAAGTAAAATTTTTAATCCAGTATGTATCCTGCAGACCGGACATGGGATTTCCCTTTTCAAAATGCCAGTTTTTATCAAGATTTAATGTAGTACTATCCAGTCTGACTTTCATCTTTTCAGCTGCAGGTATGATATATTTTTTATCAGATATTTTGTCTTTATAAAATGAAGGGACTTTATTTATTCTTGTAAACATATCGGGATCGTTTTCCGGAACAGATCCGAAGCATAAAAGTTTAAACGAAACATATCCCTTCTGTCCGAAGTTATCAGTTTCAATATTGCTGCTCGATTCCAGTCTGTAAAAGGGTATCCACCATTTGTAACTGTTAGCAAGCTTCCGGTTGTAACTCTCCCATTTTGAATTAATCTGCAGATCTATTTTATTTTTAAGTTTCGGACCGTGAGTCAGGGTTTCACTGCCGAGATAGTTCATCAGGTTGAGAAGATCTGCCATGATAACAGTCGCCTCTTTTGTATTACCCTGAATTGATTCAGTTAAAAACTCCATGGCCCCTTTACTGAGAATGTACCGTCCAAGATAAAGATACGATTTACCATCATTGAGATTCATAACACGGATTATATACTGCTTATTGTCTGCTTTCATTATTCCGAAAAGTCTGTTTACAGGTTCTTTACTCCCGAAAACTCCTGTTCTCAGATCGTGATAATAAACATACTGCCCCGGCCTCTCCGCAGGAAACGGATCTGCAGTAATGAGAGCAGAACTATCCGCATAAAGTGAGAGTGAACATAGTATTATTGAAAAAGCAATAAGCAGATGTTTAATACTATTGAACATAAAAATTTCTCCTTTTTATTTCCGGTGAGCTTTATGATAATTCAACTGCTCACGACCGTAAAATTTCAATCACTACCAGTTGAAAGTCTTCTGTCTCATCTCTACTCCCAAAGCTTTAAGCTTGATAAATATATCTTTAGACTGATTTTTTTTCAGTTCATGAATAAAATTTCCGTAACTGAAATGCTTGTAACACAAGACCCATTCTCTAAGAGCGTCCCCCTTATCCTTTAAATAGAATTCAGTGAGAGTATCACCGAAGACAGAGAATATACCCCTGGGTTTAATCTCCGAACATCCGATTATCCACAATTCACAGGATAATAATTTATGAAAATCATAAGCAAGTTCAGCCATAAATTTCTGGCTGTCAGCAAGGAGTTCGTTATTATGGAGTTTACGCAACTCTGAAGTTGAATTTGTATGTAAACAGGTTTTGTTAAGAACAAGAACCTCTTTTGAAAAATCCTCTACAAGTTCATTATATTCAAAAAAGTTTCGAGCCTGCGTCCCTGCAAGACCAACGAGATAACGGTTTTCTTCTGCTTCTTCTTTCCCTGGATTATCTGCTACAATGATATATCTGATATCGCTGCTTCGATCAAATAGATCAAGATCGGTATTATACACCGGGATAATAGCAGGATCTTTACCCGCAATATCCTGAGTATACTTCTTGAAATTATCACTGAGCCCCTGAAACAGCTCTAATTGTTTTTTATTCATTATTATTCTGCCGGTTTTTAATTTGTATTAAAGCGACTGTAATTCAACATATTACAGGTAAATAGTTTTCTTTTCTATAGCACCATAGAGTTTCATCGGAGGTTTTACATTTTTACCGGCGTTATAAATCAGGATATCAAGTTCCTCATCTGTTCGAAGCGGATCATGATGAAATGCAAAAAGATTTTTAACATTAAACTTATTACTGATTTCAATTGTCTTATTAATTGAAGTATGACCCCAACCTATCTTATTTTTATACTCTTCATCAGTATACTGACAGTCTGCAATCAGTACGTCCGCATCCTTAATAAGATTTCCAATATTTTTTTCATTTATCATTTCTATTTCCGGATCATCCGAAATTTCACTATCAGTTGCATATACTACAACTTTCCCCTTATATTCAATTCTGAATCCAAGGGATAATGATGGATGAATCAGGTGGGTAAAATGAATCTTTACATCGTTTATGTAAAACGGACTTTCTGACAGAGTATTAAATACAACATCAGATGCAAGTTCAAAAACTGTTACTGGAAAATATTCTTTATCCATCTGACCGTAAATCAGTTTTTCAAGAGCGGAAACACTATTCCCTCCATAAAATGAAATTTTATTACCGGGCAGATATGCCATATGAAAAAAAGGGAAACCCTGAATATGATCCCAATGAGTATGACTGATCAGGATATTATATTCGCGGGGTGAACCTCCGAATTCATGAAGAAGAGATGCTCCTAACTCTCTTAATCCGGTGCCGGCATCAAATATAATAATTGTATCTCCGCATCTTATTTCCACGCATGGAGTGTTTCCTCCATATTTTAAGAAATATTTACCAGGTGTAGGTATTGATCCCCGTGTACCCCAGAATTTAATTTTAATATTATAATTATCTTTATCAATTTTTGTCATAATCGTATAATTATCCATTATTTATTTATAAACCGGTAGAACTATTTATTATTATTTCAGTTTGTCAACAGGATATTATTTCTTCAGATTCCATTCATCCGATCCGAATTTTTTTGAATAGAGTTCCATGACCGCACATTCAGCATCGGACAGACCATCTATGCAGAAATCGATATTAAACGAACACGCAAACTCCTTGATCAGAGTTACGATGAGATCATCGATAAATTTTTCATTTATCTCATTCCCGGTTTCATTTCGGATAGAGGTGATAGAATCATGAGTTGACAGGAATCCCCTTTTTTTTAATTTCTGTTCATCGTGGATTAGCGCGGATGTAATTATATCCTTATCCATATCAAGAATAATTGTTCCATGCTGCTGCAGTACTCCCTTCTTTCTGACCTGGGCGCTGCCTGATATTTTTCTATTATCGATTACAATATCATTAACCGGTCTGTACCCGGCGTTAATTGAAAGTTTCCGGAGGGAGTCAATTATTGGAGATAATATTTCTCTAAAGGAATCCTCAACTGAAACCGGTACAATACCGGAATTTAGTGGTAAAGTAAAACTGTATGTAAGCTCCATATGATGTATCACAGTTCCGCCTGCAGTCTCTCTTCGTGTTACAGGGATTCCATTTTTTTTACAGTATCTGGTATTTACACATTCATTGATTTTCTGAAAATATCCAAGTGTAACCGATGCACTCTTCCATCGGTAAAGTCTCAATGTCGGAAGCACCCCCGGCATTGAAAGTCCATGAAGGATTGCATGGTCCTTCGCCATATTCACTGTACTCTTAAGCGGAGGATCGAGAATAAGCCTGAATCTGTTCATTTTATACAATCCTCCATGTTAAACAGTAGTCCATATTCAGACCCGTTCCCTGTATCAGCCAGTAAAGCCGCATGATATGAACTTCGAACATTCGGTGCGCTCCGGATTTTTTTAAATCCGATACCCTCGCCGATAATTCTGATCTCATCGAATTCATCGGGATGATAATATTTTATTACATCGTAGTGATTTTTACCCGGACTGAGATATTGACCCACCGTCAATATGCTGCACCCCGCGTTATACAGATTCTTCATTGTATCTGTAATATCAGCGATCGTTTCTCCAAAACCGATCATAAGTCCTGACTTTACGGTAAACCCCATTTCTGAAGCAGCATTAATCAGAGAGAGCGAATGATTATAATCTCCAGAAGGACGGAGAGATGAAAACATCTTCTCCACAGTTTCAATGTTATGATTCAGAACATCTGGATTAGATTCCCGGATAAGGTGCAGCGCATCGATATGACACCCCTTGAAATCAGGGACCAGAAGTTCAACCCCGCAATGAGGCTCTTTCTGTTTTATGCTCAATGAAGTTTCAGCGAAGTATGATGCACCACCATCCTTCAAGTCATCCCGTGTCACAGAAGTGATTACTGCATATTTGAGTCCAAGGCGGTAAATCGCCTCAGCTATCCGTTCCGGTTCTCCGATATCGGGGAGATCGGGCCGACCCTTTTCGACTGCACAATAGAGACAGTCACGGGTACATCTATTCCCGAGAATAAGAAATGTTGCCGTATTATCCGCAAAGCAGTCCCCCGCATTGGGACACTTAGCCTCGGTACAGATGGTATGAAGATTCAGTTCACTAACGCATCGTTTAACATTCAGGTATCCCGCACCGCCCGGAGTTTTATACCTGATCCAATCAGGTTTTCTATCCGTTGTCATCACCCCATACCAGTACAGGATTTTTAGCAGCAAGGACAGTATCTACTCTCTTCACTGGGGTATTCTGCGGAGATCCAAGCACAATACCAGGATTTTCAATACACTCCTGTTTTATCTTTTTCATAGTTTCGATAAAACGGTCAAGAGATTGAAGCGTCTCGGACTCGGTAGGCTCGATCATCATTGCTCCATGAATAAGCAGAGGAAAGTAAACAGTGGGAGAATGGAATCCGTAATCGAGAATTCTTTTCCCCAGATCGTTTGTAGTAACACCGCCGGGGAGCCCCTTATCACTCAGTACAAATTCATGCATACATGTACGGTTAACCGGTAAATAAAAAGTATCTTTCAATTGAGACATTAAATAATTCGCATTGAGCACAGCAGTATCAGAAATCTCACGAAGCCCTTCATAACCCAGCATCGATATATACACCCATGCCCGGAGACATATAGCAAAGTTTCCCTGAAAAGAATGAATTCTCCCGATTGAGTCAGGCATATCATAAACAGGTATGTAGATATCACCTTTTTTTTCGACAGCAGGAACAGGGAGAAATCTGACAAGATGTTCAGCGACACCCAGCGGACCTGAACCAGGGCCGCCTCCTCCATGCGGTGTTGAAAAAGTTTTATGCAGATTAATATGCATAAGATCAAAACCCATATCGTGGAAACGCGCTCTCCCCACAGTTGCATTTAGATTTGCTCCATCACCATAAAATAGAGACCCGTTTTTATGAAGCGCTTCCGCTATTTTCAACAGATTGCGGTCAAATAATCCCAGTGTATTCGGACTTGTAAGCATCATTGCAGCGACATCACCATCAAGAAGTGCTGTAAATTTTTCAAAATCGACATCACCCTCTGGAGTTGAAGGGACCTCTCGGACCTTAAATCCGCATATAGCAACAGAAGCCGGATTTGTACCATGAGCTGAATCTGGTATAAGAATAGTACCCCGTTTCTCGCCTCTGCTCTCAAAGTATTTTTTAATTATCATTACACCGGTAAGCTCCCCATGTGAACCTGCTGCCGGAGCAAGTGTAAATCCGGAAAATCCGGTAATCCTGCACAGATAGTCACTGAGTTCATACATTATTTTCAAAGCACCCTGAGCGCAGTCACTTCCAGCCAGAGGATGAAGTGATGAAAAACCTTTTCCCCGTGCAACCCGCTCGTTGATTTTAGGATTATACTTCATCGTGCAGCTCCCCAGTGGATACATACCGTTATCCACTCCGAAATTCATCCGCGAAAGATTATTGTAATGGCGGACAATCTCCGGTTCACTGCAGTCTGGAAGATCAATCTTCTTTCTGAGATATTTATCAGGTATATTGCTGCTCTGCTCTCCATGCCAGAGCGGTATTGCATAATGGTTCTGTCCAGGAGAGCTTTTTTCAAATATCAATTCAGTATTCATCTGCATCCTCCTATTATTTCAACATACTCATCGGCGTCATCTTTGGTAATGAGCTCGGTTGTACATACAAGAATACAACCTTCATATTCCGGATAGAGTTTTGAAATATTTAGTCCGGGGTTAATTCCATGTTTTAGAAATGCGTTCATAACATTTTCACAGTCCGAAGGTCTTATAAGGAATTCATTAAAAAACGGATTGTTTTCAAGGAGAGTTTCTATGCCAGATTCTTTAAGTCTTCCGTGGAGATAACAGGCTGTCTGATGATTTAACTCTGCGATTTCTTTCAGCCGTACACCGATTAAGCTTAAGTATACCGCAGTTCTCAAAGCAATAAGTCCTTCGTTGGTGCATATATTTGATGTTGCTTTTTCACGCCGTATATGCTGTTCTCTTGTCTGCAGAGTGAGTGTATAAACTCTACTGCCGTCAGAATCCAGTGTCTGCCCCACTAGCCTTCCGGGAATTCTGCGCATAAATTCTTTTTTCGCAGAGATATATCCCGCATAGGGCCCGCCGAAATTCAGTGCGTTTCCGAAACTTTGAATCTCACCGCAGACAACATCAGCACCAAGCTCACCCGGTCCGCGGAGCATACCAAGGCTCATTGCTTCAGTAACGACTGTAATTATTATCGCGGGACTTTCACCTGTAACATCAGCAAAAGAACCGATATCTTCTAACATCCCCATAAAATTCGGACTTTGAATAATAACAGCCGATATATCATCTCCATACAGCTCTTTAAATTTTACGAAATCTGTAACTCCATTAAGAAGCGGAATTTCCGTAACTTTAAAATCTGCTGCCCAGGCATATGTATCAAGAACCTTACGGTAATTCGGATGTACACCTCTGCTGACAAAAACTCTGCTCCTGCCGTTGGTCCTGACTGCCATCATAGCGGCTTCGGCCATGGATGTAGCTCCATCGTACATGCTTGCGTTAGTCAGATCCATCCCGCAGAGACGGCTCATCATAGTCTGAAACTCAAATATTGCCCCTAGTGTCCCCTGGCTTACTTCAGGCTGGTATGGAGTGTATGATGTATAAAATTCGGATCTGGATGAAATTTCGTCAACAACGGCCGGTATATAATGATTATATGCTCCTGCGCCGAGAAATGTTTTTATGAACTGACGGTTTTTCTGTTCAACTTCAGAAGCGAGTTTTTCAATCTCCATCTCCGATGAAGGATGAGGGAGGCCGTCGATATTACTGATCTGCAGATGAAGGGGAATGTCACTGAACAGTTCATCAACAGAGGAGATGCCGATGGCATCTGACATTTTTTTTCTATCCTGCTGAGACAGTCCTGTGAAACTCATATCAGTCACCATCTTTGATAAGCTTCAGATAATCAGCCGGTTTAAGAAGAGAATCAAGCTGCTTCACGTCTAAAATCTCAATTTTAAAAAGCCAGCCTTCACCATATGGATCTTTATTTATAATTTCAGGTGAATCTTCAACAGTACGATTGACCGTAGTGATAGTACCTTTAACAGGGGAGTACACATCAGAAGCAGCTTTAGGAGACTCAATGATTACTACAGGATCTCTTTTCTCTACAACGGTATGTACAATATTTGCGATAAATTCAACAAAGACAATATCTCCAAGTGAATGCTGAGCATGATCAGTTATTCCGCATACACCATGATTATCACTTCCGACTTTTATCCATTCATGATCAACTGTATACAGCAGATCTTCAGGTACTTTCATTCCCTTCTCTTTAGTCATCGTAAATCCTCCTGTTAGATTGAATTTAAATCAGTAATAATTCCTGCAATTTTTTGTAATAAAAAAACTCTTATATCCCCGCCGCCGAGGCGGCGGGGATATAATTTTAAATATTTCAATAAAAGATATGTTATCCATTAAATCTGTAAAATGGTCTATTTACAATTGTTCCTTCTATATCCTTATCCCGGATCACTACCTCTACTTTATCACCGATTGAAATGAATCCTCTTTTAACCCGGATCAGCGCCAGACCCTTTTTAAAAGTCGGGGAATAAATTCCGCTGGTAATCTCTCCGATTTCAACTCCTTGAAAAAAAATTTTATATCCCTCGTGCAGAACGCCTCTCCCGGTCAACTCAAGACAGAACTGTTCATACGCAGGTCCATGTTTTTTTAAATTTTCAAGAACCGGTTTACCGATGTAATCTTTATCTGAATTGATTAACCATCCCAGTCCGGCTTCCAGAGGATTAATATTGTCATTTATTTCATGCCCGTAGAGTGAGTAGCATGCTTCAAGTCTGAGAGTATCACGCGCACCGAGTCCCGCAGGTTTTATTCCATATTCGGCCCCCTCAAGCATCAGTCTCTCCCATAAACTCTCTGCTTTCGCATTCTCTATAAAAAGTTCGTAGCCGCGCTCTCCGGTGTATCCGGTATTTGAAATTATAATTTCCGATCCGGTGAAATCATCAGAATAAAAATGAAATCTTTCCAGATTATCTAATTTACTCTTATCAAAAATTTTGTTAAGAACCATGGCCGACTTCGGTCCCTGGATGTCGATTTTAGCCGTTGAGTCAGAAATGTTTTCAAGCTCAACATCCGGTATTAAATTTTTCTTCATCCAGTAAAAATCTTTATCGATTGTCGAAGCATTCACCACAAGATAATAACTATTCTCATCCGCCATGAATATAAAAAGATCATCAATCACTCCACCGTTTTCAAAACAGAGCAGTGTGTACATCCCCTTGCCGGGTTCAAGCTTTGACATTGAAGTGGGAATAAGTTTTGAAAGATAAAGTGCAGCATCCTTCCCCTTTACGGTAAACTCCCCCATATGTGAAACATCAAAAAGACCCACGGAGCTTCTAATATTCAGATGCTCCTCAAGAATTGAAGTATACAGAACCGGCATTGCATATCCTGCGAAATCGACCATACGCCCCGATGCCCCGATGTGGATATTGTAAAGCGGTGTTTTTTTCATCTGATCTTCATCCTCCTGACTCCGAAGTCCGCGGCACGGAGCAGAGGATCATAAATTTCACTAACCGGAGGGGCATATGCCATTTCAGTTCTGCAGAACTCATCAAGCGTTATTCCAAACTCTATGGCCATGCTGATAAGGTTAACCCTCTCGGCCGCGCCTCTCTCGCCGGCACACTGAGCACCGAGAATTATACCTGAATTTTTATCAAAAATAATTTTAACCGTCATATCCGAATTATCCGGATAATACTCCGGTCTTATTTTCGACGTAATTTTGCCCGAGGCCGGTTCAAAGCCCCGGGAAAGAGCTGTTGCGCTATTAAAGCCTGTACCGGCAATTTCGAACGATCCGACTCTTGTAACAAATGTTCCTGCAGTACCGCGGTATCTTTCATCAGCACCCATGACATTACCGGCTGCAGTCGTACCCTGCTTAAAGGCGGATGTAGCAAGTCTTGACAGAACCGGTTTGCCGTCTATCGAAGAGTAATTGATGATACAATCACCTGCTGCATAAATATCATCTGCGGATGTTTTCAGCATTTCGTCAGTTTTAATTCCCGATGGAATTGCTTCAATTCCGGAGTGGAGAGCAAGAGAGATATCGGGTTTAAAACCGGCAGCAATGATGGCCATGTCAGCGATTAGAGATGTATCACTGCATATAACCTGTTTAAGACACTCGGTACCATCAACGGCTGATACAATATTCTGCTTTAAAATATCAATTCCAAGACTCTCAAGATAGCTTTCAATCATCAAAGCCATATCGGGATCAAGAATCCCGTTTAAAAGCTGATTCTCCATTTCAACTATAGTTACATTCTTATTGTGCATACGGAGGGCATAAGCTGTCTCAATCCCTATTGCACCACCGCCGACTATGACGCAGTTCTGTGCTCTTTTCATCCGCTCCTGTATAAAGGAGAGATCGCGCATCCCTGCAAAAGTAAATGCAGATAAATTCATATATCGATCGAGATTAGCTATCGGAGGAATTGATGGAGAACAGCCTGTTGAGATTATAAGTTTATCAAATTCAACTTTTATTTCACCATCAAGGGTTGATAAGGTTATAGTTTTATTTTCAGTCGAGATTTGTTCAGCTCTGCCTCGAATCTTAACTGCGCCCTGTTTGTGAAGGCTGAGATCCAGCAGGAGATTTTCCGGTTTTATTATACCTTCAAGGGCATAGGGCAATCCGCATGGATGGAAGAGGTCTGTTTCTTTGGGATCAATAATCTTAACATCGGCTTTAGGGTTACTTCTCTTAATTGTCAATGCAGCAGCATAACCCGCAGATCCGAAACCGCATATTACAAATTTCATAATCACCCCGCATACAAATATAACATTTGATTACATATATTATAATATAGCGGGGATGACTTTTCAATTATTGCTGTTTATTTATAATAACTTTTTTAAATTAAACCATCCCGCAAAGCCCCCGCACCCCCGGAGGGGGCAAAACAATATTGATTAAAGCTAATGATTTCAATGATTATAATAGAGGACTCTATACTGAAGTCCCCCTCCGATTTAGGGGATTTAGGGGGCTGTATTAAATCTGGGTACAAGTCAGCCCCCCGAAGGGGGCGGAGATATATATGTTCAGGAATAATTGCTGACTTTTTTTATTCTAAAATCTTCTCTCTTTTAAATACATCAGCAGCATAATGCCAGTAACCGTCTACTCCATGTCTCTTTTTGAGATAATACCACCACTCGGCTCCCCAGAGATAGTAGACATCATAACGGCATTCAAGAGCGTAATTTACATTTTCTCTGAAATCCTTCATGCTGAAGTTTTCAATCTGTTCATTCATGGTCATTTCAAAAATCTGCTTATCTCCCCAGGGTTCTGTCCCCAGTTCTATAATGATGAAGTTCTGATCCGGTTTACCTGTAAAAAACTGCACAATGTCCCGCTTTAAAGGATAGATTTCCGGTGTGATCGGATATGTAAACTCGCCGAAGAACCGGCTGTGAACTTTTCTGTAAAGTGTTGTGCCGAAAATATTCCCCCTTTTTGCAGCCCTGTACCAGTCTCCAAACTCTCCTCCATCTGTGAGAAGTATCTTTCTGCCGGGATCAAGAATTCTTACAGTATCTATTTCTGATTCGAGAAGATTCTTATCCGCTTTAGGGCACTCTCCGAAGTGAAGGAATGGTTCATTCTCAACCTGCCAGTATAGAATGTTCCGGTATCCGCGGTAACGTTTTACAACCTTTTTCATAAAAGGGATAAGATCCTTTTTCGGATCGGCCCATTTCGGGATGTGGCACTCGGGCCATCTTGGAACACGCTGACCCACTGCAAGGATAACAGGTGTTTTATATTCAGCAGCAATTCTCATCTGAAGATCAAGACTTCTGAAATCATAAACCCCTTTTCTCTTTTCAATTCTATCCCAGTATGTAACAAGCCGTACACCCTGAGGTTTCAGCTCCTTTAATATGGCCCGAAGGGTTTCACCTGTATCGAGCTTAAGATCCTCAGCCATCATATCTGAAAAAGTGACCCCCCATGTTACATCAGTGGTCCGGGGAAGCGGTATAGCCTCATAATAACTCTGAATACCGAGAATTGAAAGTCCACCCACGATGAGTATCGTAGCTATCGCTTTAGTAAATATTTTCGATCCCTGTATAGATTCTTTCAGAAGATCGGGACGGATTTTTGTTATCAGATAGGCAAGGAAAAAAACAAGAACATATCTGAAACCATTAATCGATTCTATAATAGCCGGATGATCCTCAAGTTTGATTGCATAAAAAAGGAGAAGTGAACCTGAACCTGCAAGAATTCTGCTGGCAAAATATAAAGTTTTATTCCGTGGTGTTGTACTCTTTGAAGTAGAGAGTATACTCCGCCGGAGAGACGGTACAGCAAGCATGGATACACCAATCAGCAACGTTGCCGTTTTCATTAAAGCGTAACCGGTTGAGAAATTTGCAGTATGATCGAAAACAATTTTCTCAAGTATATTTGTACTTCCGGTGAAGAGCGATGCAAGTATAGTCCAGAGAAAAAGTTCCTTCAGCTTTGCTCTCTCTGAAAAGAACAGCGTAAATCCTCCAAGAAGAAGAAGAGCAAAGCCAATAGCCTCAGATGAATTAAGTGAACTAAGTACAAAAATTTCACCTATAAGAAATGTAGCAAGAGGAGCAAATCCGCCCACAACAGGAACCGCCTCAGAAGCCTCGCCTCTCGATAAAACCTGATAATAGCAGATAAGCATAAGTATAAACGATAATGCAGCAAGAAAAACAATACCGAAAGTCTTCAGATCGGGTAGCTTAAATCCGAAGAAGAAAAATACCATTCCGAAACTCCCCATAACCGTTATCCAGAATACATAGGGAACAACTTTAATCTCGCCATGCTCTCCGAAGAAGATTTTATCTATTATAAGAGAGACTCCAAAAAATATCTGCGCTATAAATGCGGCTGAAACACCTGTCATATCTATATTCCCTTTTCTATTATTTCTCTATATTTGTCACAGCTCTTTACCCTGATTTTTCTGGATAGATCCTTACGGTCTATGGCAATCAATCCGAACCTGGGCCAGAATCCTTTATCCCACTCGAAGTTATCTATAAGCGACCAGTGGAAGTAGCCTTTAACTTTTACGCCGTTTTCAACAGCTTTCATTATACTGCGGAGAGTAAGTTCAATAAACCATGCGCGGTGTTCATCACACTCATCGGCTAATCCGTTCTCGGTAATATATACCGGAAGATTATACTCCTTAAGATTGTTCAGCACCTGTTCAATCCCCTGAGGATATAATTCCCACCCGAGGTCTGATACAGCTTTATTTTCATTTTTATTAAATCCGTAATTTATGCGGTTATGAAAATAGAAGTTCACACCTATATAATCTGTTTTAGACTTAACACTTTCAATAAAGTGTCTGTTCCATAAACGTTCAGCAAGTGATGTGAGCATCCTGTTAATAATACCGCCACCGGGATCAAAATTCACCATATTACATGCAGGACCTACAACCGAATCGGGGATGCGTTTTTTTATTTCATCATATGCAAGTATATGCGATTTGATCAGAGCATTTAATGACCGCTTATACGAACCAAGTCCTTTTTTCTGAGGTGGCCAGACACCATTGAAATAGCCGTTAAATGAATATATTTCAGGCTCGTTGATGGTAATAAAATATTTCACGTGTCCGGAAAACGCCTCTGCAAGTTTAGCTGCAAATTTTGCAAAGAGTTCAGGGAATTCAGGATTGGTTACTCCGCCGATTTCAGATAGCCATAGAGGGAGAGTCCAGTGCCACACTGTGACAAATGGTTCAATGTTTCTTTCACGCATGGCTGTAATCATTTTACTGTAATGATTAAGCTGATCAGTGTCCCAAACTCCACGCACAGGTTCGACCCTTGACCACTCAATAGAAAAACGGTATGCGTTAATTCCGATTTTTTTCGCTATATCAAAATCTTCAGTATACCGGTTATAGTGATCAGCCGCAATACCGGAAATGTAATTAACCGGATCAATGGCGTCCATTTCAATACGGCTCCACGATGCAAGATTGCTGAATTTTACAGATTCCTCTGCCAGTCTCTCCGCGTTACGTTTTTCCCATTCACTCCAGTCATTAAGACAACCACCCTCAACCTGATGTGATGATGTTGAAGCTCCAAAATAAAAATCCGGGGGGAACTTTTTCATTTAGCACCTTTATGATAATAAATTTCAATCTATACATTATGCTGTATTTTACTTTTGTCAAGATAATTAAGGGGGAGTTTATTATTCATCAATAAGAGGCTTCGTTCTTAAAAACTTCTGCTGAAGAGGGATATTAAAAGTAAACCCGATGCTTGTGACATAAATATCGCGTTTAAAACCTTCATTATAACGGATGTTCTGAGTGTATCTCAATATTAAATCGATCCCTCCGCTGGTAAGACCTGCACCGCCGGAGAAACCGTAAAGCATATCTGATTCCGCTTCTTTAATCACTGCAAAATCTAAAAAAGCAAAGGGGTGCCGGGGAATAAGGAATTGAAAAATATTATTCATGGAATCGCGCATTACGGTAATAGGGAGTAAAACAGTTCCAATACAGCTGTTTTTAGAGATAACAGTATTTGTGATATTACTATTGTAATAAAAAAACGGTTTGATAAACATCACTCCGGCTGTACCGATAAATATTTCATTAGGAGAGTTATCCCCCTGGAAATCCGCATATGTGAATGAAGAGTTAAACATCCATGAGTCCCTGTACTCCGGAGAATACTGAAAACCGATCAGAACCGGTATTCCATAGTTTATCTGATTCTCTTCTCCGCTGCTCTCTCCGGCCAGCATACCTCCGGTTCCAATACTGATATATCCCGAAGCATAAAGACCGCTCTGAAGGATTACACATATAAGTATAACCGATGCAGCAGATTTAACAATTCGATTTATATATACTTTTATAATACTATTCCGTGACATACCGGTTTATATATAACTTACCTTTAAGATGTTAGTCTTCCCATGCTCATTCAGCGGAATACTTCCGATAAAAACAACACAGTCACCTGATGACAGAAGTTTTTTATCTTTAAGAATCTTAACGGATTCCGAAATCGCCTCTTCAAGATCCTCGTACTTATTGAGATAGAATGCCCTCACTCCCCATATAAGAGTCATATACTGAAGTATCTCCATATTATTAGTAAAAGCGAAAATATCCGCCTCTGGCCTGTGGCTTGAAATTCTCAGCGCAGTATATCCCGAATGTGTAAAAGTAATAATTGCCTTTGCGTTAACCTCTCTTGCGAATGCAGATGCATTGTCGCAGATTGAATCCGCAAGGGGATGAGTGGTACCCTCTACCGGGGCATACTTCCTTATGAAACCACATCCCCGTGATTCAGTATGATATATAACTCTCTGCATATTATGAACTGTATCTACAGGATACCTGCCGACAGATGTCTCACCGCTCAGCATAAGCGCGTCCGCTCCATCCAGAACAGCGTTGGCAACGTCATTGGATTCGGCACGCGTAGGCATAAAATTTGTAATCATGCTCTCCATAATCTGTGTGGCAATTATAACAGGTTTGGACTGCTCTATACATTTTTGAACAATCATTTTCTGTATAAGCGGAACCTCCTCAAAGGGCATTTCAACCCCAAGATCACCCCTTGCCACCATTATACCATCAGCATTATTTATGATCTGATCAATCTCGGTAAGCGCTTCAGGCTTTTCAATCTTTGCAATAACTCCGGCTCGTCCGCCGTTCTTCTTAATCAGCTCTTTCAGTTCGCGGACATCGGAAGCCTTTCGTACAAAGGAGAGTGCAATCCAGTCAACATCATGTTCAATGGCAAAGAGCGCATTAGAAATATCCTCCTCAGTTAGACACGGAAGTGACACCTTTGTATTAGGAAGATTAACACCTTTTTTCGATGAGAGTATCCCGCCGTAAATAACCCTGGCCTTTACACTCCCCTTTTTATCGCTCTCAATAACTTCGAGTTTAATCTTTCCATCATCAATTAGAATCATCTCACCTGCATTTACATCAGCGGAAAATTCCTGATAGCTCATATATATCTTATCTTTATTTCCAATACACTTTTCAAATACGAAGTTGACAATATCACCCTCTGAAAGTTCAAGCCTGTTGTTTTCAATTTCACCCACACGGAGTTTCGGTCCCTGAAGATCTGCAAGAATTGAAATCTCCGAAGCTGAGACCTTGTTGAGTTCTTTGACTATATCAGAAAGCCTGAGATAATCCTCTTTCTTTGAATGAGAAAAATTTATCCTGAATACATCAACGCCCTCTTCGGCCATTCTGCTGATAACTTCCAGCGTTGAAGCTGCAGGTCCCAGCGTAGCAATTATCTTGGTTCTTGATAGTATCTTTTTCATTGTTGACGGCTCACTTAATCATTAAATTTATTTTTTAGACTTACCCTGATTCGCAACTTCAGCCATAGCCTTCGCTACATCTTCCGGATCTCCGAGATAATAGTGCTTCAGCGGTTTCATATCGTCATCGAGCTCATATACAAGGGGCATCCCTGTGGGGATATTAAGATTTACTATATCAGTTTCAGAGATGTTGTCGAGATATTTAATCAGAGCACGGAGACTGTTCCCGTGAGCGGCAATGATTACTTTTTTACCGTCTTTAATAGCCGGTGTTATTGTCGAATGCCAGTAGGGAAGAAATCTCTCAACTGTATCTTTTAAACATTCGGTTAAAGGTATATCTTTATATTCGAGATCTTTGTAACGGGGATCTCTTGCGGGATTACGCGGATCTTTTTCATCAAGAGGCGGAGGTGGAATATCATAGCTTCTCCTCCAGATCAGAACCTGTTCCTCTCCGAATTTCTCAGCAGTTTCAGATTTGTTTAACCCCTGAAGATCTCCATAGTGACGCTCGTTAAGCCGCCATGAATTATATACAGGAATCCACATCTGATCAAGCTCTTCCAGAACTATCCATAATGTTTTAATTGCCCGTTTAAGAACAGAGGTATAAGCAGCATCAAAAACAAAACCCTCTTTTTTAAGAACAGAACCAGCCCGCTTAGCCTCTCCATTCCCTTTGTCAGAGAGATCAACATCGGTCCACCCGGTAAACCTGTTCTCCATATTCCATAAACTTTCACCATGACGAAGAAGCACAACTTTATACATATAATCACCTCCCATATTCAGGAAACAGCGCAATAGATGATTCGCAATTGTTCATAGACTTATAGCACAACTGAGATCAGTTTTGCTATAAGTTTATGAGTGCTTACGATGATTTAATATAATGTTTTTATGCCGGAGAATCGATATTTTTTTATTATTTATGCTACCTCGCCCATATCCCTTCATCGCTTTTTACCAGATCAAGATATTTATCCGAAAAACCGTTATCAGTTTTGTAATAAATCTTCATCCAGCGTGGAGATTCATATTCACCGCTATCACTGAGCATATCGCTCTGAGAATCGAGTTCGTATTTCCATACTCTCCAGATAGTATGATATCTCATCATAAGTTTACCATCAGTAACACGCCAGGCATCGGGCATTGCAAGAGATGTACAATCAGGATCACCCTTCTTTGCACATTTAAAACGGTCGTAAAATTCAAGCTTCCCGTTTTTCCTGAATGTAACTCTAAGAGCTATCTCATTGTTCTCCAGCATTATAAAAGTCTCATCTGACAGTGAGTCAATAAGAGTTTTGTTATATCTTTCGATATAAGATTTTTTGAACTGATCTATCCCCTGCAGCGGTATTCTTTTACCATTATTAAAAAAATTGATCTCCGTTATACCCGATCTGTCAGATTCAGTACCGGCGTAATATTCATCATCCCTTGTACGGAACTCAATTTTTGTAACAGAATACTCTCCCTTAAGATCAATATTCTGAAACTCCATAGAATCCTTCAGTGATGTATAAACAAGAACACGCCCGTCTTTATCATCCTCTATCCTTACTACACCGGTCATCTTTTTAACGACTACTTTCTCTTCAATTACTTTAGCCGGAATTATTTTCTTCTCTTCAGGTTTCTCCTTCTTTATCTCTTTCTTTATCTCTTTTTTAACTTCTTTTTTAGCTTCAGCTTTAGGTTCTTTCTTTAATTCTTTCTTAGGCTCTTTCTTTGCTTCTTTTTTAACTTCTTTTTTAACTTCTTTTTTAACTTCTTTTTTAACTTCTACTTTTGTTTCTTTTTTATCTTCTTTGACTTTATCTTTCTTAATCTCTATTTTTTTGTCTTCTTTCACAGGCACAGGCTTTTTATCGGCGATCTTTTTATCACTGACTTTCTTAACCGCAGTTTTATCAGGAACAGGTTGTACAGTTTTTTTAGTTTCAGCAGTCTTCTGTTTTTGATTTTTTTTCACAGGGTGAGTTTTCTTTACCGGCTTTTTTTCTGCTCTCTTCTCTGTTTTCTTATCTGCTTTCTTTTTAACAGAATCTTTTTTCACCGGAGTTTTTTTCTCAGGTTTAACTGCAGTTTTCTTAGGAATCGGCTTTTCATTTTTTTTTGTTTTTTTGATATCTGGAATGACAATTTTTTCAACAGGCTTATCAGGCTCAATTTTTACATCAGAGTCTACTCCTGCAAGATTTTTCTGAAGTGCGGTTGTTTCACTTTCATCTTTCACTGCATTTTTTTTAGCAGCTTCTTCAGCAATTCTCTTTTTAATAGCTTCGCTGTCTGACAATTTATCTTTTTTTGAATCGGTAATCTCTATCTCTGTTTTAGATGCGGTTAATATAAACTGAACTCCATCCGGATTATATTCATTAAACATCTCCATATCATCCAGCTGCACTACCTTTTCCGGAGTATCAGGTTTCTTTATCTCTTCCTTTTTTTTATCCTTATCCGGAACCGGTTTAACATCATCTTTTTTCTCAGGCAGTGTTTTATCCTTTACATCTTTATCTGCCGGCTGAACTTTTTTCTCTTCTTTTTTCTCTTCTTTTTTCTTAGGGACAGGTTTCTTCTTTTTAACATCAGCCTTTTTATCTGCTTTTACAGCTACAGTGTATAATGTAATCTCAATGTCACGCTCACGGTTCTGTTTTTTATAAACAGCTTTGTCCGCTGCATTGCCGTTCATAACTTTTATCTGATCAATAGCAACCGGTTTGCTGAACTCCATGGAAAAATCAGAGTATAAAGCGGCACTTTTTGTATCTCCATCAAAAGCATTAAATGGAGAGTCGAGAACAGGATCTCTTCTTTCATTAAAGGGCAATGGCTCCATGGAAAGCTTAGTGATTGTAATACCCTCATCGGTAACCGAATGGAGGAGTACCGGCATTGCAAATAGTAAAAATATAATAAAAAAATGTCTTTTCATCGCAGCTCACTTTTTGTTTAAAAATCAGAATGGAGTATAAATATTACTCTGCACTGATAGCAACATCTATATGATATCTTTTAATATTTCAATCAGTATTTTTAACGGAGGGATTTTAATTCTATAGATAGTTTTTTATGAAGTATGAATTAAGCGTCTTATATTTCTGTTTTTCCGGAGGATCGGTTTATACGATCGGGTATTCCGGTATTAAAGCTTTTTTTGTTTTATTGGATTTCATAAATCCAATCATTTACTCTTTCTAAATTTTCTGGAAAAATCATCACCTTTTTTACAAATTTCTTTTATAGATTCATCTTCCCAGAGATTTTTTCTCCACTCTGTATAATCAAATTTATCCTGTTTTATTAAAGTAATAAACCTTTCAGCTTCAATTACATCCATTTGGTCAAAAAGTATTTTTAAACCACTGTCGCATATTTCAAAATCACTTCTCATATTACTCCTCCATCTTTCTGATAAACTCAATCGGATCAATAATTATAACTTCAGAAAGTTTCCCTCTTTTTTTGAGTATTCCCCGGTCTACCGTTATAAAATAATCACAACGACTCTGTATAGCACATGAGAGATGTATCGCATCTTTCTTCCCGAAACCAAGCTGAAATATTTTTTCAGAATTATTAAATATCTCATCATTAAACCAGATATAATTCACTGAATAATTAAACCATTCATAAATGGAATCCCTCTTTGATCCGCCAAGATTATCACTATTTTCATAATCCAAAATAAAAGACCATATAAGCAACAGCTCGCCTGTTTTAATCAATTCCTGTATTCTTATTTTAGCTTCCGTTTCCAGTTTAACAGAAAGTCTTTCCTGATTATCATATGGTCGATTAAAGCAGCAGTTATCAAGATATACCTGTATTTTACTCATCAGAATTTTCCTCTATCTGCAAATATTAAACTAATCTTTGCGATTTATTAAGTCAAGTATCTTTAAGATTAGTTTATATCATTAATACGCCTGAGGGGGTCGGCGTGATGAAACTTTTTTGTTTTTATTGGAATTATTTCTGCATGTTGTCTGAACCACGGATTAAACGGATTTCAGGGATTACATTGATTTAGTAATTCTGAATCATAGTCTGTTTTTTAAATCACTGTTAATTTGTGGTTTAGATATCTTTCTGCAATTTGTCTGAATTAGGATTCTTAGGATTTATGGATTGGAAGGATTTTGTTTTTTTATAATTTGGCTTATATGAGAGGCTTCAATTTCCGGTGAGGTTTTATTGCTTGTTAATAATCGCATTGCTGACCCCACCCGCGCTACTGGCCGGTTCCCGACATCCATGTCTACACCGGCACTTCCCTCGTCCTGAGGGTCGCGCACCTGACGGACATGGATGGACTAATGCCGCGATGACATGGATGTCATGGAGCGGCCTCCCCACATGGGGAGGGTTTTCGTGGTATAAACTTTAACTATAGTATATCAGACTGATTCAACAGCAGTCAGCCATTGATTGAAATGTCTGCACTTACTTCTGATTTCATCAAGACCTATTCTGCCTGTGATCAATGGTCCATGGATTGATTTCATATAATCGGTAAAAACATCATGTATTCTTTTGGAAGGATGGGTATTTACGCCATCATTGATAAGCTCAATATTAGGATATCGTACAATTATTTCTTTCAAGGAATTAAAAGAATCATGTTTAGAATGAAACGCTTCAGATAATTTATTTATATCAGAAAAAAGCATAGTTTCAAATTCACGGAGCATTAAAAAAGGGATAAATCTTCTGTTGTTAATATCTTCACTAAAACTCCTTTCAAGAAATTCCACTTTACTGTAACAATCACCTGCCGGGAGATTATTTATATCTGGAAAATCATCAGGCAGGGCATAATAGTCAACAAGAGTTGTTACTGCAGCAGCACTTGAATCGTGAAGCAGCATTAAAACTTCATTCTTAATCTTTGAAAAAGTAGAAACGCCGCCTCTGAATTTATTCCCCATTTTATTTTTTTGGTCGAGAGAATTACCGGAATAAACTGTATACCTGAATCAAAGCATGATTCACACAGATTCTTTTTGGTAAACTGTTACTCTGTCTGCCCTTCAACAAGCACAAGAATTTTTTTCATCAGGGCCTGCCGCCCATAAGGTTCTTCTCCCATAAGTCACCAAGGGCATAATTTTCAAGCCACTCCTCCATCTCATCAGGTGAAGGCCTCCTGAACACAGATTGTCCATCTTCCCTGTTTACTATTATCAGGTCATCCGGTTCAACACACAGCCGGCATCCTTGCCGGCTTTTATTTTTAGTGGTTGTTTTGTTTTTTACATCGCCTGCCGAGCGGAGTTGAAGCCTTTATTTCATCCATCCGGGAAGAGGTTCCCCGGTTGCTTTGGAATAAAGTACATCCGGATCTAAATCTATTTCATCAGGCCAGCACAATGTTTTTATCTCGGGGTCTATATAGAACTTTTTAAAATATTCTTCATCTTTGAAAAGCTCAAAAACACCACCAATGTTTATGTATTCTGAAAAATCTACAACACCGGACTTTCCTGAATCAAAGAACAGATTTATCTTAAAATTTCCCTCATATTCAGCGTTTATAATTTCATGCATTAATTTAAACCTCATATCAGCGGTTCTATTTTTTCCGGATATTTGGCATCTTTTATAAGATTCCAGTCATTTATTAGTTCATCCTGATGTTTGATAGCCCATTCTATAACAAGACCAAGAACTCTTGGAGGGAGATGTCCCTCAAGTATCCTTAGATCTTCAATAGCTATCACCGCTTTATATTCATTATATTTTGAATGAAAATGCGGCGGATTGTGATCGTCAAAAAACATGGATATAATAGATGTACATCCTGTACAGCTGAAGCTCACGCAGCCGGCGTCGTGCTGGCTTTTACTTATTGTGTTTTATCCCGTACAATACTTGATATACGGAGCATTTTTTATCGCTATACCATTTGATCTTCAAATTTTAAAGAGCAGTAGAATACTTCGCGTTTATAGTTTCTTTTAATTTCTCTATTGGAAAAATATATTTTGACCCGCCAATACCCATAGGTGTTGAATTAGCTTCTGCATTAACATCAACTATTTCACTATCTGTTATATCATCAAGTTCTTCCAACCTATATTTGAATAGTTTTACGAAGTCATTCATAGAACCCAGAACTCTTCTGCTTTCTGTTTTAAAGAAATCTATCTTCATATATTCCATGATAATCTGATTAATTATTCTGTTTTCTATTCCGTCATGTTCCAGATTTAACTTCAGATTTTTCCGGAATAGATCTAATATGTTTTCAACATCTTTCTTTTTGACCCCGTAAACAAAAAATGTATAGAGTGTCTGCTCATTGGTAAAAATAATACATTTTCTTCTATTGCACCGGAATATATTACTGTACCAGTTACCCAGACCGGAGTTTTCAATATAACTATCTTCCAGAAACGTTACAGTTCCGGATAATTCTTTCAGCAGTTTTTGTGTGCAGTGTATTATGCTCATAATTTGTACCGTTTTACTTATTATTCAATGCTGATGGAATTAGTTATTGTTTTTACTTAAATTAATTTCAAACATTAAATCAAAAACCATTATTTAAATTGGAGTTAATCAGATGACCGGAGTTATTCTTTAGACTTGATACTTTGTGTAATATATATTTATCAACCCTGGTTTACTTAAATTATCAGTAAAATATGCACATCGCTTCCCCGCATGGGGAAGGTTTCTGTAAATTATAAATGTATCTAAAAATTTCTCAAGCGGTGGAAGCCGGTCTCTCTTACTGCTGTTGATGCTCCTTGACACTGTGGTCAGATTTTGCAGATCGAGTGTTCGCTCAAGGGCTGAGATGTTTGGATCTGACTGCAGAGGTAACAGGTGGAGTTGCATTTTATTTCAGCCCGGTATTATTTAAGAATTCCATCTTTCTAATTTTGGAATACCACGAGTAAATATCCATGCTATAAATTTCGGCATTCCCTGTTCTTTCATTTTTTCAATACAAAAAGACTGCATTTTTTGTGGAGTATTAATTTCAGGGCTTGTAAAATCTCCTTTTTGATAACAATAAGAACAATACTTATCATTTTTTGAACCGTCTTTTTCAGTCCCCCCTTTTTGAGGATCTCTGTTCATTGGCATTCCACAGCTTTGACAAAATTTGTTAGTCTTCATAAACTCCTCCTCATAAAATCACTTCTTATAAATTATTGTTTATAAAATTACATCAGTTATTTTTGTCTGTTTTACATATTTGTAAAACCATTTCAGATGATACCGATGTTCGTTTTGATACTTCTTCAATAGTCATTCCCTGATTATAAAACCGCTTTACAAAACAGGGAATTGTTTCTCCAATTTCAACTAAATTGTTTTCCGGATCATAAAATCGAACTGTTTTCTGTCCCCACAATTCTTCGGTTTCTTTATGCAGGTAACTCAATTGAAATTCATTTAAATTTTCAACAACTATTTCAAAATCATCGGTTTCAAAACAAATTTCTAAATTTTTATTTCCTGATTTATCAAAAGTCCTTCCAAGGTTCTTTGCAATCGGATACTCTTCTTTCAGTTTCCATTGCGTATTCCGGCCCAAACCTGCCACTCATTCCGGAAAATGCCTGCCACCTGTTCCGGTGCAAAGTTGCCACCCATTCCGGTTGAAACCTGCCACTTTTAGGATTTTACCGGAATAAAAAACAAACCATTTCCTTTTAAAACAGAGCCTGATTAATCTGATAAAAAATCAAATCAGATGGAGTTACCGGGCATGTCACAAAGGAGAATATCGATGAAAAAAATCAGAGAAATCATGCGTCTTCACGAGCAGTCAAAACTTAGTCAGAGACAGATATCCCAAGCCCTTGGAATGTCTCGTCCGGTCGTCAGCGATTATATTAACAAGGTTAAAACATTCGGATTAACTTTTATTGATATAGAAAATATGCCGGATGAAACGCTTCTAAATATTCTACAGGGAAATAAAACAGCAGACAATAAACGACATGAAATACTTCAAAAACAATTCCTTCATTTCACGCAGGAGCTAAAACGTCTCGGAGTGACTCGCCAAACTTTGTGGGAAGAATACATAGAGGAAAATCCAGACGGATACAGTTACTCGCAGTTTTGTTATCATTTTCAGATCTGGCAGAATATGTCAGAGATTACAATGCACATTGAACATAAAGCGGGCGACAAACTCTTTGTGGATTTTGCCGGTAAGAAACTTGCCATAACAGACCGGACGACAGGAGAGATAAGAGAGGTTGAAGTTTTTGTAGCAATCCTGGGAGCAAGCCAGCTTGTCTATGTAGAAGCTTCAATGAGCCAGAAGAAGGAGGAATGGATAAGACTAAATGAAAATGCATTAAGATACATCGATGGTGTTCCACTGGCTATTGTGCCAGACTGCTTAAAATCGGCAGTAACAAAAACAGACAGATACGAACCGGATATCAATCCGGAGTATCTTGATTTTGCCAGACATTACGGCACAACAATACTTCCTGCACGACCTGCAAAACCGAAAGACAAAGCTCTGGTTGAAGGAGCTGTACGAATTTCATATTCATGGATTTACGCCAAGCTTCGTGACCGTGTATTCTTTTCACTTGAAGAACTCAACGCTGCGATCATGGAGTTGCTTGAATCATTCAATTCCCGGACAATGCAGCGACCTGGTGTAAGTCGACGGGAACTTTTTGACAGCATTGAAAAGAGTGAACTGCAGCCTCTTCCAGAGGATCTTTATGAAATCAAGAAGTTTAAAATCCTCACAGTTCAATTTAACTATCATATCTATCTGAGTGATGACAGTCATTACTACAGTGTGCCATATCGCTATAAAGGGCGGAAAGTAGAAGTACTTTTCACAGAAAGAGCCGTAGAAGTCTATTGTGGCAACGTAAGAGTCGCCTCACATTTTAGAAACAGGAGAAAAAACGGATACACAACACAAAGGAATCATATGCCGGAATCACACAAATGGGAGGATAATTGGAACCCGGAAAAACTGACCAATATTGCAAAACTAAAAGGCGATGCTGTGGTAACTGTAATTGAAATAGTTCTCTCCTCCCGGCAGCATCCTGAGCAGAGTTATAAAACATGCCTCGGAATATTTGCCCTAACTAAAACATATGGAGAAATCCGACTTAACCGTGCTTGTGAATTGGCTCTCTACTATGAAAACTGCACATACAAGATGATTAAAAATATTCTAAGCAACAACATGGATCAAGCAGGTGAAGAAGATAAAGACTCGGAATTCACCCTACCTGAACATGATAACATAAGAGGCAATCAATATTACATGGAGGAATTACAATGAACAATCAGGGAACGATTGAAAAGATGCAGGAAATGCGTCTTCACGGAATGCTCAGTTCATTCCGTGAAACATTCTCTACAGATATGAAAAACAAGTTTACGGTTGATGAAATGGTCGCTCATCTCATCGATGCTGAATGGGATGAAAGGTATAACAGGAAATTTAAAACTCTGCTTAAAAATGCAGCCTTTAGATATAAGGCAAGTGTTGAAGAGATAGATTTCAAACCATCACGAAAAATTGACAGAAATCTGATACTCAGATTCTCGACATGTGACTGGATCAAAAAAGGAGAGAGCATTATCATCACCGGTTCTACAGGTGCAGGTAAAAGTTTTATGGCCTGCGCACTTGGTCATAAAGCATGTATTCTTCGTTATCAGGTTGGATACTACAACTGCTTGAAATTGTTTTCACATCTGAAGTACTGTAAAGTTGATGGATCATATTTTAAAGAGATGAATAAAATTAAAAAACTGGATTTGATAATTCTTGATGACTTCGGATTAAAGCCTTTTGATTCAGACTCGCGGTTAATGTTACTTGAGATGCTTGAAGATCGCCACGGCAGCAGATCGATAATTATTAGTTCTCAAATTCCTACAGATAAGTGGTTTGATCTTATTGGGGATGCGACTATTGCGGATGCAATCTGTGATAGACTTCTTCATACTTCACATAAAATAGACATTAAAGGAGATTCTATGAGAAAGGAAAAATCAAAAAATTCTGGACGAAACCTGCCACTTGAGTAATGGTTAGTTCGAAAATGGAAATGGATTAAAAGTGGTAAACTTAAAACCGGAATAGGTGGCAGGTTTCACCGGAATACGTATCCATAATGAAAGTCCATTTTTAAAACCGACACAGTTACCAAAATCAAACTCAACTTTTTGTTGAAGAATTTCCTGGTAAAATGATTTCATCTGTTCAAAATTTTCAGTCATTATTACTGTTGAATGAAATTTAATTTCCATAGTTTATCACCTTAACTATATAATAATACCTTCTCTGCAGGAGTCATCTTTACGCGAAATTCATCGGTTATCAATATTCCGGCTGCCCGATTCACTGCACCCCAGCTCCAGACGTTTAAGAGAAACCGGATTAGAAGATATTTCAGTCATGATTAAATTTCTTACTTTAACCTGATCATCATCAAAACTGGTTACAAATTTAAGCATCTGAATCCCTATATGTTTAAATGGGTCATGGCTTACAATTTCATTTTCTATTATATAGAGTTTCGCGTCATCGGGGATTGTTATGTCTATAAGGTAGCCGTCGGGGATAACACCGATGTTGTTACCTTTGATTTTCTTTTTAATATTCAGATAGATTGTATTGGGGCCGAAAATCTGATCGGAGAGATCGGTTACTACTTTTTCGAAGTCACTTTCTATGTTGAAGGAGATCTTTTCGTAGAAGGTGTTGTTTGTGTAGATTGACATTTTGGTTTCTCCGTGTTTAATAGGGTGTAAAACAGTCCAGACCCCACCCGCACTACTGCCCGGTTCACGACATCCACCACCGGCACTTCCCTCGTCCTGAGGGTCGCGCACCATCCCCTCAAGGAGAGGTTTTCGTGCTTTATTGTTTTACTGATGAAGATCAAACTAATTCAACAGCAGTCAGCCATTGATTGAAATGTCTGCACTTACTTCTGATTTCATTAAGACCTATTCTGCCGGTGATCAATGGTCCATGAATTGATTTCATATAATCGGGAAAAACATCATGTATTCTTTTTGAGGGATGAGTATTTACACCGTCATTGATAAATTCAATATTAGGATATCGTGCTATTATCTCTTTCAGGGAATTGAAAGAATTATGTTTGGAATGGAACGCTTCAGATAATTTATTTATATCAGAAAAAAGCATGGTTTCAAATTCATGGAGCATTAAAAAAGGGATAAATTTTCTGTTGTTAATATCTTCACTAAAACACCTTTCCAGAAATTCCACTTTACTGTAACAATCTCCTTCGGGGAGATTTTTTATATTTGGAAAGTCATCAGGCAGGGCATAATAATCAATAAGAGTTGTTACTGCAGCAGCACTTGAATCGTGAAGCAGCATTAAAACTTCATTTTTAATTTTTGAATAAGTAGAAACACCGCCTCTGAATTTATTCCCCATTTTAGTTTTTTTGGTAGAGAGAATTACCGGAACAAACTGTATACCTGAATCAAAGCATGCTTCGCACAAATTCCTTTTGGTAAACTGTTCCTCGGTCTGCCCTTCAACAAGCACAAGAATTTTTTTCATCAGGGCCTGCCGCCTATAAGGTTCTTTTCCCATAAGTCACCAAGTGAATAATTCTCCAGCCACTCATCCATCATTTCAGGAGATGGCCTTCGGAATACAGACTGACCATCATCTCTGTTTACTATTATCAGGTCATCCGGTTCAAAGTGGTTAACAAGAGTAACTGACTGGGTGCTGATAATAACCTGTGTTTTCAAAGCAGCAAATCTTATCATATCCGCCAATACACTAATAGCGTAAGGGTGCAGTCCAAGTTCAGGTTCGTCCAGTAAAATTACAGATGGAAATTTATCTTCCGGCTGCATTAGAAGTGCTGCAAGACAGATAAATCTTAAAGTGCCGTCAGAGAATGAATGGGCATTATAATAAGAATCAGATCCCTTTTCACTCCACTCCAGCCTTATCTGATTTTCGTTACCGGGAACAGGTCTTAAATTAAAATCATCAAAGAAAGGTGCAACCTGTCTTATCAGGTCTGTTATATTATTGTAATGACTTTTATGATTGTTCTTTAAGTAATAAAGATAAGATGCAAGGTTGGAAGCATCAGGCCTTAGAAATCCGTTGTCATTTATATCAGCCAGCCCTTTTACTTTTGCAGTAAATCCTGTATCATGGAAGTGATAAAGCTTCCAGCTTTTAATGGCATTAATTACATAGTCGGACATTCTTTTATATTGAGATTTAGAAGAATCAGTCTTAAGGGCAGACTCCCTGTGACCGGAACCTATGGTTGTACAGTAAGGATTCGGGTAATTATAATCATGATAACATATTTTTTCATTACTGAAAAACAGGGACTGATCACTGGTAGGCTCCAGAGTACATTCATAGCTGTTCTGACCGAATTCAAACTGCAGGTAAATACTGTCAGTTATTTTACTGCCGTGATATAAAAAAGTCTCGGAACCGCCGTTTTTTATAACATGATTCTGAAGATTTAATGCCAGTATGTTATGTAGAAAACTGAACATCTGAATAAAATTAGACTTACCGGCTCCATTTGCCCCTATAAGTATATTAAGGTTCTTCATTTTAAAGCTATTCAGCTCTCGAATGCTCTTATAGCCGCGAATTGTTATCTGAGACAGTTGATTTTCCACTTTTTTTGCCTGTTTTTAGTTTGTTATATTATATATACGCTCGGGGGGATTTGGAAAGTAAAATTTTTTTTGTTTTCGGGAATATTTTTGACCCCACCCGGCCTACTGGCCACCCTCCCCACATGGGGAGGGTTTTCGAGGTTGGTTACTTTTTAAAATGATTGTCACCGTGGGTAAGCTTTGTTATATAAAAGTGGCGAAAATTCAAAGAGTCAAAAAATACACGGACGTATTTTTTTGTTGTTCTCGCAGCTAAATTCACTATACCCAATTTATGGTAAATACCACTCAACTAATTTTTTAATATACTCGGGAGCTTGTTGTATGCTTGAATTAAACTTTAAATTTATTTCATCAATGCTCTCAATGTATTGCGAAAGCTCATTAGCTATTTCTGATGGAAAACCATATCTCATTAATAAAATATTAATCTGATTATTTGTACCATATTTGAATAATTCAATAATTTTAAGTGCTCTATCATCTTTTTTATATTCGTAATAAACTTGAAAACTACCGATGAAAACATCTGATAGAGAAAAAGATAAAACTTGATCCATATAATCATAAGTATCATAGACTATAGTATCATAATTAACATTACTTGCTAATGTCTCCCATTTGAATAAACTATATTTATTAAGTGAAAAATTTGGAAGTTTTTCAGCGGGTTGAGAATAATTTGCATATCCTGTGTAACCAAAATCGCGTTTTGATATATAATTATACCTAATTCCAACAATTTCCCGGAATGTTCTACCTTGAATTATATGAAAGAAAATAGTAATTGCTTGATTAAAGACTGCATGCTCTGCATCGTTTAATTCTCTATCTAAAGATGTACAATAAATTTCTTTTAATAAAGCATTTGCATCTTTTCGATTTTCTTTATTTTGTGAACCTCCTATACTTTGAGAAATAGTATCTTCAGAATAAATTATATTAAGAAATAATTTTGCATATTCTAACAAGGGATCTTGAGACATTCTCGAAATCATTGATAAAGGCATATTTTTATCTTCATCAAAAGAATCGTTTTGGATAGCATCAATAAATTCGAAATTATCATCATAAGGATCAATTGGTTCTTCAATTATTGATTTCTCTTTCAATCTAAATTTTGAATTTATACGAGATGAAAAAAGGATGGGGTTATTTGTGTAGACATAGCCATAATCAAATTTTTGGTCATTAGTTAATCTACCTGAACGTCCAATTAAATTTTTAAAAGCTAATGACTTTTCTTCGTCTGAACCAATAAATCTATTGTTCTCGAGCCAAACTATATCGAAAGGCATGTTGATACCTTGTGCCAAAGTACTTGTTGCAAAACAAATATTTGAGAAACCTTCTCTAATAAAATCCTCAATAAGAAAACGAACCTCTAATGGAATTGAACCATGATGTATCACAACCCCTTTTTTTAATAAACTAACCATATTAGATTTGTGCTCATTATCATTTGCTCCAACTATTTGACAGATTTTTTCAATAATTTCATTTGCCCGTTCATCTTCTATTACTGAAAAATTCTCAATATACTTATCAAAATCACTTATGAAATTTCCGTTGTATATTGATCGTTTCGAAGTATAGACTAAGACGGTGTGTTCACCACTCAAAGCAAAATCTTTAAAATTACCAACAAATTGCAAACAATTCCTCAATAAATGTGATTGATCTCTATAAGGTGAAAAATAATAGAATTTACAATTATCATGTTTAAAAACACAGATTTTACCAACAGTCCCATGAGTATATGATTTTGAAAAACATTTTGAATTATCTATATTATGCTTCTTAAAATGAGCTTCTGGGTTATCTACAAAAGGATGCGCGAAAATAAGCTTTGCATCAGGAAAATATTTTTGAACTTTTCTAATCATTGAATCAAATGTTATTCCTCTTTTAGGCTCATCTGTTATCTGTGCTTCGTCAAAGAAGAAAAGGTCTATATTAAGTTTATCTCTAAGTTTGAAAATGTCTTTTGTTCGTTCAGGAGTTAATATAAAAATTCTTCGTGGATTTCTAGCTTGAAATACTGTATCAATAAAAGGTGAAATCATAATTTTTTTATCACCATTAAACAGTTTTTTCATAGTATCTATATACTCTGCTATCAATGCTCTGGATGGTACAACAATTACAGAGTCTCCACAATTTCTCAAAATAAAATCCCGTACTGAAAATGACTTACCTGCACTTGTTGGTGCAGATATTGAAGTAAATTGAAAATCTTCCAAGGCTCTTCTTATACTGGCTTGAACAGGAGTTAATTTTTCACCAAAATCTTTTACATGTTGATTTGCAAATCCCATCATAAGGAATGTATATAAATTCTTAGGCTTTTCTATTTTATAATATACTCCGATAGCAGCTAATATTCTTTCTTCAAATTTATTAAATTCATCAAAATAAAATAATTTTAAATAACAAATTTTTTCCAGAATTTCAGGATTGGAAGGTCCTTCTTTGTGAAGTCTTTCAAGAATATTTGATAATTCATGAGACGGATTATCTATATTTAAAAATGTATTAACACTCATGACTAATACCAACAATATAAATGTGGGATGCATTATTTAATGTTGCTAATGTATCAATTTTTTTAATTGCATTTTTAAAAACAAGAATAGGATTAACTGAATTAATAGAAAAAGCAATAACAACACCGAATTTTTCGTTATCAAGGTTTTTCAAGGTTTCGCCATCAACAAAATCTCTCAAATATGTTCTATCTCTATATTGTTTTTCTTGATCAAAAAAATCATTTATTTGATCAGATGAATCATAATGAGGATTTTTATTTCCAGAATATTTTGCTTCACCAAAATTTATTAATTTTTTATCACATACAGTATGAAAATCAAATCCTTCGTTTTGTTTAATTCTAGGTTTCCATAACTCAGCTATTGGAATTATAAAGTGAGATAATAATTTTTCTAAAGCACGCGAGGAACCAATTGAAATCATCAGTTCACCAAATTCTTCTGAAAGTTTTTCGGTTTCATCTTTTGGATTATTAAATATCTCAACTAATAATTTAGCCGTCTCATTTGCGGTGTAACGGTATTGTCTTTGTGTTCCTTGGTCTAGCTCCATTATCCATGCTAAATTTTGAACTCTATTGCTAAGTGCATTAGCAATTCTGCTTATATCTGAGATTTTAACATGACACAGTGATATTTTATCAATATATGGAGACGTAGTGAGTGTTTTATAAATGGCACCCCATTCATCTAAATCATCTACATCAAATGTATCTAAATATTTAATATCCATAAGTTATACTCTATAATGAGCCCAAGAAATAGGACACGAAATTAGACTTGAAAAAGTGGATATCTCCTTAAAATAAAACACAGGAGAATCAGTCAATATGAACAAAAGTCACAGCAAAGAGTTTAAAGCTAAAGTTGCAATTGAAGCTCTCAAGGGAGAGAAGACCGTACAGGAAATAGCTCAGAAGTTTGAAATTCACCCCAATCAGGTAACGCTTTGGAAAAAGCAATTGATAGAGAATGCAACAACAGCATTTGATAAGAAGGGTAATGACAAAGAACTTGTAGAATCTGAAAAAAAGCAGGATCAGCTTTTAGTCAAATTGGACAATTAAAAGTTGAGAATGACTTTTTAAAAAAAAGTACAAACAACTATACGGAACAGAGCCGAATTTATAGAGTCTGATCATATGGAATTATCAATTAAAGATCAGTGTGAGCTTCTTGGGATTAGCAGATCGTCATATTACTATAAATCGAAGCCGATTGTCGATGAAGAGGAAATTAAAATTTTGAAAGCCATTAAAGATGAGTTAAAGCTTCATCCATTTTATGGTTATCGGAAAATAGCGTTGGCTCTTAAAGATATGTGTGTTACGAGAAAGCAGATAAGGCTTATTATGCAAAAGGCAGGGTTAAGAGCCATCTATCCAGGGAAACGGCTTTCAATACCGATTAAATGGCATGAGAAGTATCCGTATCTTCTCAGAGATAAAGAGATATGGCTCCCGAACCAGGTGTGGGCAACTGACATCACCTATATTAAACTTTCCGGAGGTCATGTCTATTTGGTTGCAATTATTGATTTATTCAGCCGAAAGACTTTATCATGGAAATTGTCAAACACGCTAGATACTGAATTTTGTATTTCAGCTCTTGAAGAAGCAATCATGATTTATGGGAAGCCGGCTATATTTAACACTGATCAAGGGAGTCAGTTTACATCTGAAGCATTTACGGAAAAACTTCAGAATCACAAAATAAGAATCAGTATGGATGGCAAGTAAGCGTAAAAACAACAGCATCTCATGTTAACAATGATTGATTTGTTCAGAAGTTAGAAAACAAGGTAAAAGTGCTGTTAATTCTGCCTGATTTGATGTTTCAGGAAGCCTGGTAAAGAGAAAACGTAAATATGCATAAGGTTCGAGTCTGTTTGCTTTAGCACTTTCAATCAGACTATACATAGCAGCACTGGCATTAGCTCCTCGAGGTGTATTTGAAAACAGCCAATTTTTTCTCCCGATAACAAATGGCCGGATTGTCCTTTCAGCTTCATTGTTATCCGGAGTTAAAAATGCCGCATCAATATAGCGGATAAGCTTACTCCATTCATTCAGAGTGTAATTTACAGCTTCACCGGTTTTACTTTTTGGGATGATCTCATTTTTTGTAAGAACAAGCCATCGGTGAAAATCATCAAGTACTGGAAGAACAAGTTTTTTTCTCTGTTCTACAAATAAATTATCAGCAAGATTTCTCACACGGAGTTCACTCTCGATCTCGTAGATGTGTTTTATAAACTGCAATCCTTTATGAGCCCGACTGTCCTTTTTGTTAAGCTTTGCGGCATCAAAGAAATATCTCCGGGCATGAGCAAAACATCCGACATGAACAATTCCACCACGTGAAAGGGCATAGTTATACCCGTCATATCCATCAGTTTGAAGATATCCGGTAAATCCCTCAAGAAAATCATAAGGAACTTTTTTTGATCGTGTCGGGTGATATTGATATAGAACAAGAGGCTTCCCTCTTTCGGGATAACCGATACTTACCCACATATATGATTTATTTTCAGGACGCCTGTTTTCTTCATGCAGAACTTGAACTGTTGTTTCGTCCATCCTGATAAAATTTCCGCTTTTTAACTGCGCTTCAAGAACTTCCATAAATCCGGTCATCTTCTCATATGCTTCAATTGTCCAATTGCAAAGCGTCGCACGCGAGAGCTCAACCCCTATCCGTTCAAATATCTTTGACTGCCTGTAAAAAGGGAGAGCGTCAGCATACTTTGATGTAACCGTATATGCGAGTAATCCCGGACTCACAATGCTTCCTGGAATCATACGCTTCGGAGCTGCCGCTTTTTTTATTTCTGATTCACCGGAGTTAAGAAAGCCATCACATCCGCATGGTCCATATTTTATATGCACATGGCGGATTACTTTAATTGCTGCAGGGATTATATCAAGCTCCTCGGTATCATCAGAGCCTATCTGCTTCCGTTCTTCACCGCAGCATGGACATTTCTTTTCAGCTTCAGTTAAATCATGAATAACTTCTTCTCGCGGGAGATCTGCAGGCAGATGTTTCCTCCCGGTCTTTTTTCTGACATGTTCTTTTACTCTTGTGACATCAGGCTCTTCATCTTTTTGTGAGTCTTCACCTTCAGGATAAATTCCTTCTTCAGCTTCATCAAATAGACGTCCCTGAAGTTCATCCTCCGGTGTAAGTTTCTCGCTCGACTTTCCGAAAAATTTCCTTTGTAGTGTTTTATATTTCTCTTCCAGCAGGCGATAGTTCTCTTCAAGAGATTCTATCATCTGTTTCAGTTTTTCCGGATCATCGGGGAGAATTCTTTTTTCATGTTTCATGTGATCATGATTAACGGAGTATAATTTTATTAATAGCACTTTTCATGATACCGCAGAAAATTTTAATACTTTATGCGCGTTCCAGAAATCTATTCCGTCAAGCAGCATAGACAGCTCATCTTCAGTTATCTCTTTTACGTCTTCCTTATCCATTGGCCATGGGAATTTGTCCTGCTCCAGACGTTTCTGCCACATACAAAAACCGTTCCTGTCCCAGTAGAGTATTTTCAATAATCTTCTGCTCTTCCCGCAGAAAATATATAGATCTCCGCTAAGCGGGTTATTTTTCAGATCCTCTTGCACATATACTGAAAGTGCATTTATCTGTTTTCTCATGTCGATGTATCCGGGTCTGACATATATTCTGGCTTTACTGAAATCTACTTTCATGGCAGTTCTGCCAATGCAGATACTATTGTTTTTAGATGGTCTGTACCGGAGTTTTCTTTTACTATAATTTTTATTCCGTTGCTTAATGCTATTTCTATTGGTTCATTCTCTTTCTTCGTTTTGTAAAGTGTGACGGGTATCTCTACCAGGCCCTTTTTTTCAAAAAGTTTTTCATGCTCGGACTTCTTTTTCCAGTCTCGAAAACTCCAATAGGATATTTGCTGTTCCGAACAATATCTCTGCATGCTTAATCCGCTTTGTTTCCATTTCTGAACATGGTTTTGCCGGTAGTCTGTATGGTCTTTCATAATGCCTCCTGATTTTAGAGGCAGTATATCTTATTATCTGAAGGTTGTTAAGATGCAGTTGTTTTGACGGTTACGATGGCAAGGGTCGTGCTCTTGATAATATTTATATTGAAAGGTTCTGGCGGTCGCTCAAGTACGAAGAGATATATCTTAATGAATATCGTTCAATGGATGATTTAAAGATTGCCTTGAAAAAATACTTTAATTTTTATAACACTGAAAGATTTCATCAGTCGCTTGAATATGCTACACCGAATGAAATATACAATTCAGTTTTCAATGAACATTCTCAAGAACAGGCAGCTTAAAAGTGAGTATCCACTAAAAGTTAAAAATATTATGTGTTGATAAAAGGGCTCACTTTACTCATTATTAAGTATTAGAAGCAATTATATCTATATTTGTTCTGTAACGAATTTTAAAAGTAAATACATATTTTAGCAATAATTTTCTAACACCACATTTTTTTAATGTTATACAGGATATTACTGTAAGATTAAATTCATAACAGGCGTGCAGGACGCACGCCTCGATCAATTTAATTCTTTCGCCACTTTCATATAACGTCAGGTAAGCCCAAGCGAGGTACTCCGAGCGCCGCAGGTAAGCTTTGTTATATGCTGAAAGGGCAATTACGAAAAGTTTTGTGCAAGTGAAGCACACCCACTATGTCAAGCAACCGCTTCTAATTTTTTATCTTCTTCATAAAAAACTTCATCTTTCCATAATCTATAAATTACTTTTACCCACTTGTTGGATAAAGCTCTTATGGCTACTGAATGTTTTTTGCCCTTCGCCTTTTGCATATCATAGTATGCTCTTGCCCACTTGCTATGGATCAGTGTTTCAAAAGCAAACCGATATAATACAGTTCGTGCATATTTATTACATGCCTTTCTCATAGTAACTTTATGATAGCTACCACTCTGATAATTTTTCGGAGCAGTGCCGAACAGGCACTGTGCCTGGTTGGCATTATCAAAACGACTCATATTGTCACCAAATAAAGCAAGAAGATTGCTTCCGAGGATTGTACCTACCCCAGGTATAGATCTGAAAATCTTACCTAAATGATGATTGTCCAATATTCCAATCATTTCTTGTTCAATATCTTTTAAACTGCGTTCGATTGAACTCATTATTTCACAAAGCATATTTACTTCGTGTAGGTATGCATAAACTACATCTGGCGATATTAGCTGTTCATGCTCTCTAATTTTCCCTAACAGTTTAGTTATATATTTTGGATTATGATAATGATTCGATTTTAAAAACAATATCAATTCTTCATCGCTGGCCTGTCTAAGATCATCAAATGTTGGATATTTTATAAGCATTTTGAGTTGGACTGTACAGCCAAAATGTGCAAATAACGATTCATGCAGGTAAAAATACTGTCTTACAGCAAAATGCAGTTTGTTTATATACCTTGATTGTTCTTCAGTCATTCGATTATGTATTATACAAAGCATTTTAAGTTTTTCAACTTCTGATGAGCTGTAAATCATAGGTCTGCATTGATTGTGATTTCTTCTCAAATATTCTGCAATTGCTGCAGCATCAATTTTATCATTCTTATTACCAGATACGGTTATTGTTTCTTTAAACCTTTTAATTTTTAAAGGATTAAGAGAATAGGTTATATAGTTTTTTGTTTTGAGATAATCAACAAGTGGTCCATGCGGTAATTCAAATCCAATTAGTACTTCATCTAAATTTTTTAGTTCTGTTCCAAGCGCATTAAAGCCGGTAAGATTATTCTCAATCGTAAATTGCGAATATAAATTGCCTTCATTATTTAATATGCATACTTTATGATCGAGTGATGAATTATCAATGCCTACGAAATATGTCATGATGGTTCACCTCCGCATTATTGGTAGTTCTTCTGCTGCACCCTTATATTGGTCATCCGCCCCACTATAAGCAGTCAGAAGATAGGGGGGAGCGGTTGTGCCTCAAGCATTGTTATTATGCAGGACGCCGATAGCTCTCCCCGCTACCAATATAATTCTTTAAAACCTATATCTCTACATTTAGTGTAACATATAACGGATGCTGAACTTGAACTATGATTATCCAACATTATTTTTTATCTTTGAAATTATTTTTTCTGCTCTTCTTTCAATGAAATCATCGAATTTATCTTCAAGCCATAAATTTTCATCCTCTGGTATTAGATGTTTTGAGATAAACCCGTTTTTATCAGTAACATATTTAGCATTGTTAATCCATTCTTTGAAGGGCTTCCCATTTTTTTCACCTCTATTTGTACCGTAATCGATTAACTGAAAGTTTTTTATACTGTTAATTTTTGATGGATCATAATTTTTACTTTCAAGAATAGATTTTGGCATAATATGATCAATATCTTGTATTCGTATGGTTTGGATTTTATCATACATTAAATAGTATACAAAGGAATTATCAAGTTGATCTAAATTATTAGCATTATAATCTTTTGTAAATGTTATAGGATGATTAATATAAACCTCAAAAAGATTATCAATTGGAAAGTTTTTATTTTTAAATAGTGAAATTGTTTCGAGTATCTTTTTTATACCTGTTTTATATGGAATCCATCCAGCACCTTTACTTTTAAATACGCCATTTACAAGTGACTGGAAAATCCAGCTTTTAATTTTTGGATAGTCGGAATTACCAGTATCATAATTATCAAAAAATGATTCTATTTGATGGTCAGTTATGTCTTTGTGGAATAGATGATAAGCGATAAAGAAAAGAGGAATAAATGATCTGTTACTTTCTTTGTAATAATCGTATAATTTTGAATAAATTAAAAAGTCTTTTAATGCTTTCAAAGTAGAACCAATACGCTTTCTATTTGTTATTGCAAAGTTTGCATCAGATCCTTCGATTGAAGCCATTTCTTTTTTGTGATTATCCTGCAGGATAAATATTAACTTAATCAAATTGTCTTGATTTAATCCTATATTTTGGTACTCTTTAAGAGTTTCATCGAGAAATCCTTCCATTTCCCATGAAAAACCTTTTAATATAGAAGCAACTAAATCAAAAGATGATAGTTTTGTGCCGCCATCGTTTAGTCTTCTAAATAATTCCACAATTTTTTGTCTGTTATTGATTTCTTCATTAGGCAATTTATTAATTATCACTTTTGAAATACCAAGAGTTTCGGCATTGATAACATTTTCATAAAATGCTAAAATATTTTCTTCAATATGTTCTTTTCTAAGATCATCTGTAATGTTATTTATATCTATGATTTCTCTGACTACTTGTTTATATCTTCCACCCGAATCTTTTAATTTTTTTAATAAAATATTGGATAGATACCAAAAGTGTTCAGGAATAGGTCTATCAATGTTTTCTTTTGAACTTGACGGAAGCTTTTTAGAATCATTTTCAAATTTGAACTCAAACTCGCTACTATAATCACTAAATAAGTCAAAGTATAAAACTTTCCCATTTATACTACCTTTTAATCCAATATAAAATGATTGAAGTCTTTGCTGTCCATCAATTACAAAATATTGAGTTTGATTTATTAGTTCGACTTGTCTTGATGAGATCATTTCACCATCTTTTGTAAATGGGCGAAAATTAAATAATGGCTTACTGTTTTTATCTTCTTGAATTATTATTATTCCACCAAATGAATCACCCTTAAGTAATGTATCAAAAAGAAGTTCCATTTTTTCTTCTTCCCAAACTAATCGTCTTTGGATGACTGGTAAGACAAATTTTTCATCTTCAATTTCATTGATTACATCAGCAACTCTGTACGATTTCCAAATTGACATTCATTACCTCGATTATATTTTAGTGAGGCCACGGATGGCCGATTAAAAAAGTTTTTGCGCTTTTTGCATATAACTTAAGTTTATATGCAGTGCTTCTTATAAAATCCGATCATTTATGTTATTATTAAATATTTCATACAACACTTAAAATTTCGTCCAAAACCTCCCCCTCTCCATGTGGAGAGGGGGCCGGGGGGAGAGGTCCGATAAGTCCCCTACAACTCACCCCGAAACGCCCGCTGACTCAACCCGCCATAAAGCTTTTCCATCTCAACCAGACTCTCATTATACTTAACTTTCATAGATTCGATCTTTTCAACGATAGCTGCAAATTTATTCTGTAGAGATAGAGGTGGACACATCAATGGAATACTATTGCAAACAGTTTTATTCATATATGGGACAGTCGTCATTGTCGCTCTTTTATACATGAATGCTTTTTGATAGGAAATTGCATGCATAAAATAAATATTATTTATTACGAGATTACATTGAAATGTGTGTAATTGTTGATTCACAACCATATCGACCTTGGCTATTGTTACAACACCAAGATCTCCTACGCAAGTGATAATTACACTACCTTTTGGAATTACACGAGCTCTTACTTCTTTTATTTCTTCATCAGATAATCCTATACCAGATTTTGATTTTTCTGTAAATCCTAGGTGTACTAAATCATCTGTTGTGACCCATGGAGTATAACCTGTAAAACTTTTTGGTTTATCTCTTCCTGGAACTATACAACCAGCAAAATCAATTGCTGTTTTTTCTTCCCACCCATTCTCATTCCTCACCGGATCACCAAACATCTCCAGAAAAGTACACTTCAAAAATTCATCCAGCGCCTTAATACTCTCTTTACGTTTAGCAATCAGATTTTCCGCTCGTGTGAGAATAGCGGCAATACGGATTTGATCATCATATTTTTCCGGTAGTGGAATACTAACTTCTTTAAGAAATTTAAAATGACGACTATATCCAGCATCCGTGAGATTTAAAGTTTTAAAATAATAATAGAGATACTTACTATCAGCTAGATTATTCCTAACCGTAAGAACCTTTACTCCATCTGCACCCAATGCTAAAGGGAAATCAATATATTTGAATACCTTTGTATGGTCGCCGAAAACTATTACAGGCGATGACAATTCGCTAACCAATTCTCTATCATTTGTATAGCCAGCGACAAACTCTTTGCCTTGATCTACAATTTGATATTGACCAGTTAATAAGTAATCTTCCTTCTTAATTTTATTAAATTTAGACGTGCTGTCCTCAACAACTTGATCAAAAAAATATTTCTTCATCTATTCCCTTTCTATATTTAAAAACAAAATTCAATTACACAACACTCCCCCTCTCCATGTGGAGAGGGGGCCGGGGGGAGAGGTCTCTTCATCCCAACATCCCCTCAAGCTCACCCATCTCCCTCTCAATCTCCCTCTCCAGCCCCTTCAGCTTCTTCAAAATCACATCCGGCTTCTCATAAACCACATCCTCAAAAACATCCTCTTTATACTTACTCATAGACAGATCATAGTTCTCAGCAACAATCCTATCCTTCGCCACAAAAAAATACTTCTCCTTCATGTCGCTCTCTTTCAGCTGATCCCGTTTTTTATATTGAGTTACTATATCCTGCAGATCGCCATACCCTTCAAGTTTAGCACGCTTGTCATCAAGGCTATACCCGTCGCTCTGCATATCGTAGAACCAGACATTCTCGGTCTCGCCCCCCTTGGTGAAGATCAGTATAGCTGTACTCACCCCGGCGTACGGCTTAAACACTCCGCTGGGCATTGTGATTACCGCTTTCAGTTCGCATTTATCTATAAGTATCTTCCGTGCTTCAACAAAAGCCTTACCGCTTCCGAAGAGTACACCCTGCGGTACAATCACCCCCGCTGTTCCACCCATTTTAAGGAGGTTGTAGATATTCTCAACAAAGAGAAGTTCTGTCTTTGTTGTCCCTAGCTGGAGTGATTCGTTTATATCCCCTTTGTCGATACTGCCGGTAAATGGCGGGTTTGCCATTATTATCTGGTATTTATTGCTTTCAGTAAAACCTTTACTGAGTGTATCCTTATAATCAATATGCGGAGTATCCACTCCATGCATCATCAGGTTCATCAGCCCCAGGCGGACCATTGTCACATCTATATCGTATCCGTAAAGCGAGTCGTTAAGTATATCGCTTATCTTTTTAGTAAGCAGACCGCTCACAGAGTTCCGGATAAATCCGTCCTCATCGGGGATCAGATCTTTCTTCTTTTTATCAAGCTGTGTAACCATATACTGATAAGCGCCGAGTAAAAATCCCCCGGTTCCGCATGCCGGGTCTGCTATCTGGTTTCCAAGCTGCGGATCAACAAGTTCTGTTATAAGTTTTATTATATGCCGCGGTGTCCTGAACTGTCCGTTTTTACCAGATGTTGCAATCTCGGATAAAAGCATCTCGTAGACATCACCCTGTATATCCTGAAAGGCCTGCCCGCCGGTTTGCGCGTCCCTTTCAATCTCTGCAAAAATCTCCTCAATGGTTGCCATTGCCTCAACAAGGAGTGACGGTTTAGGAATAATAAAAACCGCATTCTTCATATGATGCGTAAATGGCGATTCATCACCATTAAGAGTTTTAAGAAAGGGGAACACCTTCATCTGGACATGTGTAAGCATCTCCTCGGCAGACATTCTTTTAAAATGACTCCAGCGAAGGGTCTGTTTATCAACCTTCTGATCTGTCCCCGGAATAGTAAACTTCCCTGCAAACTTTGAAGTGTACTTTTCACCGGTAAACTCCGCATCTGAAATCCTCTTCAAATCAAGGTCATCGAGCCGTTTCATAAAGAGAAGATAAGTTATCTGTTCAATCGCAGTAAGAGGATTGGATATACCGCCGCTCCAGAACTTATTCCAGAGCTGATCTATTTTGCTTTTAAGATTCGAGTTGTTTTGTAGCATTTATTATTCCTATTAATATTTAAAAACTATCCGTAAAACACTCATTGTGCCTCATACCCAACAGCCCCCTAAATCCCCCGGAGGGGGACTTCAATACAATTACTATAAAATCTCATGATTTAAACCTTTTCTTATTTCAGATAAAACATAATTTATATCATTAGCCACATCTTCATTTGTAACCCGTAATGTAATTATCCCTATACTTTTCAAGAATTCATCTCTAAACTCATCATAGTCTTTCCTATTTTTATGAACATCTCCATCAACTTCAACAGCAAGTTTCTTTTCGTGACAATAAAAATCCAGAATATACCTGTGTATTGGATGCTGAATTCTAAATCTTTTACCATCAATTTTCTTATTTCTCAACTCTTCCCACAATATTTTCTCAGTTTCTGTTAAATGAACCCTCATCTCTCTAGCCAGTTCAATAACATACCTTGGTGATCTTATTTTTGAATCCAAATAAATTACTCACAATAAAAAGAAAATTTCGTAAAACACTCTTCAAGTCCCCCTCCGGGGGATTTAGGGGGCCGCACAATTCAGTTCGGTTACTGAGCCTGTCGAAGGACTACGACGCCAATCTCTCCGTCATCTCCAATATCTCACCAATCTCCACCGTTGTAAACAATCCCCGAATCCCATCGGGGTGAATCACCGTAAACGGCGACTCAATCAAATCCCGCTTCTGCACACTCTCTTTTACAAGAATAAAATCTTTCAGCAGATTTAAAAAATCAAGCTGCCGTGAACTCAAATTAGTATGACTATGAACAAACTGCTCAAAGGCCTTTGTTACTGTTTCAGGGAAGCTCTCAAGTATTTCAAGCCCCAGTATATGTTTTATAAACTGTATAAACTTTGCTTTACGGTTATTGTATACGCTTTTAAGTAATGCCTCAGTCACATGAGGATGCTCATCGTGGAGCAGTTCTGCCAGTTCCTCCGCTTCGGCCTCTGTTATCTCTTTACCCTCTTTGAGTTTCTGAAGTACGGGATTACTCTCTGTAAGTTCCATAATCAGTTTCTCTACCATTTCGCGGTATCTTGACACACTCACTGCCGAGTGTTCCGGTCCAAACTCTACAAACTCTTTTGTTTTTAAGAGATCGGTAAAATCAAACTGTGCAGGGCCAAGCGGTTTAACATCTCCATCCCTGTATTTCATCAATTGAGATAACTTATCGCCAAGTTCATCAAATGTGTCATCAGTCGCCTTTGCCCAGAAGTTATTTGCCTGAGCCTGCTTTATAAGTTCCTCTTCCCTGGCCACAACATTTACCGACAGAGGGAGTTCACTGATAAGTTCCACTATTCCATCTTTAAGTGTTTCAAATTTATCTTTTTCATCTGCGAGTTTTGCAAGCGATGCTTCCAGCAGATCTTTCTGAAACCGCATCGATTTAAAATCTACCTGAGACACTGTTCTAAATAAGGGCTTTATTGTATTTCGTAAAAACTCAATCTTTTCGTGGGTCAGTTTTACCCAGAAATTATCATCTTCAATTTTACTCAGATCTGCTGCCGACTCCTGAATTACAACCGAGTTCTTCGGCAGTTCATCAATCTGTTTCCGCAGTTTTGTAATCTCTTTAACTGCAATATTATCGTTTCCGGTGTCTATTGCCTTTTCAATCTTATCAAGTCTTAATCCGGCGAAACGCACAGGGAGAGGTATCTGGGCAGATGCCTCTTTCCCCTTCGGATTGAGTTTAAAATATTCAAAGTTATCCCAGCAGTCGAGAATTAGAAAATGATCCTTCTCCGTACACCAGGGCTTTATCTTATCCTGTTCAAGAAGCCTTGTACCGCGCCCTATCATCTGCCAGAACTTGGTGTATGAAAAAACAGGTTTTGCAAATACAAGATTTACTATTTCACGAATATCAATTCCGGTATCGAGCATATCAACACTGAGGGCAATGCGGGGCATATCACTTTTACTGAACTGATCAAGGAGCCCACCCTTGCCGTAAACACGGGGATCATCCGAAACAAGAACCTTGGCAAGTTCACCCCTGTGTTCCGGATAGAGAGAGTCAAAAATCTGTTCTATTCTCCGCGCATGGGACATTGATGAACAGAAAAATATTGTTTTACCCGGAAGAACACCGTTTGAATCCTTTATCGATTCTTCCATAAACTCTTTTACAATTAGCGTGTTTGTACCTTTATTGATTACCGTCTTCTCAATCTCGGTACCTTCAAAATTTATCTCGGCTACCTCTTTACCTTCAAGAATCAGCTTCTTCTGGTCTTCAAGGGTTATTGTTCTTTTACTTATCCCCTCATCCTGAAACTTTGTGTGAATTTTCATCACCTGAAAATTACACAGGTATGGGGGATTATTATTTACTGCTTCCTCGTATGTATATGCAAATGTCGGCACGCCATTGTCGCAGTTGAAAAGCTTAAAGGTGTTGTGGTCAATAATATCTGTGGGAGTTGCAGTCAGTCCAAGACTTATTGCTTTAAAGTAATCCAGTACTTCACCATAAGTATTATAAATTGAACGATGACTCTCATCGATAACAATCAGATCAAAAAAGTGCGGTGAGAGTGTATTCTCTGTATCGCGGATAATATTAAGCATGGTCGGATAGGTTGAAATATAAATCCGCCGGTCTTTGGATATAAGTTTTTCACCCTCTTTCGGCCAGCGTGGTTCATCGGGCAGATATTCTTTAAATGCAGTAAGCCCCTGATCCCTTAAAGCAATTCTATCAACCAGAAACAAAACCCGCTCTGCATGTCCTGCTCGCATGAGGGCATCGACAAGGGCAACACATGTTCTGGTTTTGCCGGTTCCAGTTGCCATTACAAGAAGAAAGTTCCGCTGCTTCTTTTCAATCCCTTCCATGACTGCGCGGATAGCCCTTATCTGGTAATCCCGTCCTGCAATTTTTGTATTTATAAGCTCATCAGCTAAATGTTTTCTATGTTCACGGATATATTGAAATCGTTCAAGGTCATCCCTTGTGGGGAATCCTATTACCTTACGCGGAGGATAGTTCTCTAAATCCCAGAAATGAATTTCCAGTCCGTTGGTATAAAAACAGAACGGAAGTTTGCCTCCATGCTGTTTGTGTATATTATAGCAGTACTGCTTCGCCTGCTCGCGGCCAATTGCAGCATCTTTTGAACTCTTCTTTGCTTCAACAACTGCAAGGGGTTTTGAATCTCTGCCGAGTAATACATAATCACTATACTGATGCCCCTCAAAAGATGTCCGCGCCTCTGCCACTCCATCGGGCAATGGAACTGAAATATCAAACTCCCTGGTAACCTGTGTGAGATTGTTTACATCCCAACCGGCCTCAAGAAGTTTGGCGTCTATAAGTTCTTTCCGTGTTTCAGCTTCAGATTTCATCAATTACATTCACTTAATTTTGTATATTAAACGTAGCTCTTATATTGTTATATATTACAAGCATAAAAAGTTTAAATATACTTAATTTAAACATAACACACCACCAATGACACACAGAGACCTACACGTTTATGTAGCGGAATAAGTATAAATGATGCATACAATGGCGACAATAATAATTGACTCCCTGCCCCCTCTGGCCATCTCCCCCCTGATGAAAGGATGGAGAGTAACTGCAAAAAATTCCAACCTCTCCTTTCACCATCTCACCATGGGGAAAGGTGCCCGGCGGGCGGATAGGGGCGGTGCGGAACAGCTCCCCCCCAATAACCTAAATCCCCCTCCCGTACTGATCGCACGTCGCAGGATTAATCGAACGATGAAGCTCCTCACAAGCCCCGTCACATCCGCTCAGATAATCCTCGAAAAGTTTAACTAATTCTGATTTTTCAATATCCACTTTTGTTCCAGTCTCAATATTCCTTAAATCGATGGATACACCTGAGAAAAAACCGGGAATATCGCGGAGTACGTCTGTATTCAGATAGTTAACATCGTTATAAATGCAGTGATAGTTCCCCTTCGACTTCTCTATGCGAAGGTTCACGTTTTTCATGTTTGTGATGGTTCCCCTTCTTTCACAGTCTGAAATACATGTATGGTCTATTACATCCTTATCGCAGCCGAGAACCTGATGGAACAGACATTGCCGGCTTGTCATAAGCACTATGGGGTGATAGATACTGTAGTATAGATCAAAGTTATCGGGCTTTTTAATGCTTTTTATCTGCTGCTCATTAATTTCGTTTGAGATAAAAGCACCCGTGCATGCGAAGTTCTCTTTGAGACACTGCAGACTATAAGAGTTAACAATATTCAGATATGGACCGGCTATCCATGGTATCCCCATCTCACTTGCGGCTTCTGTTATCCCGAGATTATTTGTTACTATAATCTTCGGCATTACCTCGCGTAGAAATTGAACCGCAGATGTGTAATCCGCACCGATTAGAATGGAGGGGAACCACGGGATCAGCCGTTTATTTTCCGAAAACATATTTATAAGCGCGGAATACTCCCCGCTTACCCCGTCGGGGAGCTGATAGTAAATATCGGCAACGGTCATGCTGCAGAGATGCAGATCATCCGGAGATGATATCAGTATGGAGAGTCCGGTTTTTGCCGCGGGGCTTACGTTCCTCTTCAATACTGGAAGCTCAACCGGTGGAACCATCTCACTTGTGCCGTTAAGACGGGAGATGATTCTTCTTTTTAATAAAGTTAATTCTTTAAACGGGAGGAAGAGTCCGCTCTGAAGATTATCTAAATCTATATGCTCAATGCGGTATCCGAAATCATTAAAGGCGTTAAAACTCTTCAACACCATCTCACTATCAAGTGCCTGCCTGCCGACTATTTTAAAATCTGAATCAGTAGTTACTTCAAATGATGAGTCGGGAGTTTTGACCGTTACCCGTAACGGGCTGCCGGGTTCACCGGATACAGTTATATTTAAAGGGATCTTTGCAATGCTCAGCTTGTCAATGCGGCTTTGAACATCACGAATAATATCTGTCTTTTCATCGTAGAGCTCTCGCTTTGCCCGTTCAAGATTATCCCCGGATGTTGAGCCGTAACTCGCTGCTAAATGTATGGCCGAATGGTCACGGGGATTATCAATGAACATACTCCTGCCCGGAACCCCCGCCAGAAATGCATTGGTAAAATCACGGTTAAAAACCTTGTAGAGCGTGCTGTTGTCATTGCTCAAGGTATTGGATCTATATAACTTCCGGAGCTGATACCTCCATGCTTTAACAACCGTGTAGACATAGTGGAACTTTTTTATACGACCCTCAATCTTTATGGAATCGACTCCGGCATCGGAAAGATCCTTCAAATCAGAAAATGCCGAATTATCCTTAAGGTTAAGTGGGAAATTATTCCCTTCCGGGGTTGTTAAATACTGATCGCGGCATGGCTGGCTGCACCGTCCGCGATTACCCGAGTTTCCGCCAAGAACCGAGCTGATGTAGCAGATGCCTGAAAAACAGATGCAGTTGGAACCGTGGACAAACACCTCTGTGAGAATATTATGACTATGTGCAGTTTCCGTTAATCCCTTTATCTCATGAATGTTCAGTTCGCGTGAGAGGTTGACACGGGTGACTCCAAGTCTGCTTAAAAATCTGATCTGACCATCGTTATGAGTTGTAAGCTGCGTGGAGGCATGAACTTTAAGCCCTTTAAAATAATTTGATAGAATATATAGCACACCCAAATCCTGAACTATTATGCCGTCAAGTGTGGTATTAACCAATTTGTTCAGCAGGGTTATCAGTGACGGAATTTCGCTCTCTACAATTATAATATTAAGGGTCAGGAAAACCTCACAGTTATTATTGTGAGCCAGTCTTAAAATTCCATACAGATCGTCGAAGCTTATATTTTCAGCGCTGTTCCGGGCATTAAACCGGTCCAATCCGCAGTATACCGCATCGGCACCTGCTGCAATGGCAGCTTTAATAGAATCAGCATCACCACCCGGTGCCAGTAATTCAATCTCTCTTTTCGCGTTAGCCATTACTTCCCTGCTGATTTTTTTTATCTATTTATAAGAAAGTCGCTCGACTTTATTGAATTTAGCGACTTACTTTTTAATTATTTCACCGTCGCCAAAAGCGGCGGGGTTTGATACTCATAAACAGTTAATGGATTATATCTCCGCAGTCCGGTTCTAATACAGCCTGTCGTATACTCTTAACTTTTTGATATGTCCGGAAAGTACTGATTTGGGATAATATCCGAGAAAAAGATTACCGTAGCGGTCACTCATGCTTTTATCGTACACAGTGCTTCCGAATGCGCCTCTGTATATCGCAAATAACTGCCACAACGCTTCCAGATCCGATGAGTGGTGTTTGAGCACCGTTTCATAATATGATATTGCTTTACTGAAATTATTATTTACTCTTATTTCATAAATACCAAGTACATTATTCTTCACCAGAATGTCAGTTTCGGAATTGATGCTGTCATAAGCAAGCTTTGTGTATTTTAAAGTATTAGCCGAATCACCGAGGCCGCCGTATGTATGTGCAAGTTTCAGATAGGCTATGGTCATATTCGGATCGATTTCAACAGCCCTGAGACCGTATCCGGCAGATTCCGCCAGATATTCCCGGCTTTTCGGATCATCAAGATTCGCACCCTTGAAGTTATACTCCTCACACAAAAGGTAATTCCGGTATGCCTCCGGATCTCTTGTCGCCTTCTTCTTAATTTCTTTTTTAACAAACTCATTACTGCTCTCACTGGTGAACATGCTTTCGAAAAGATTGTCCTGCAGGTCAAATATTGATTCCATAGGTCCGGTTACTTTACCTATATGGGTTACAACACCTGTTTCGGTTTTTATAACACGTGAGATAATACGGATTGTTTTGTCATATATCTGGTATGATCCCGTGACAAGATAATCGGCTCCAACCATCATCCCCGGCTTCTTTGCGCTTCTTTCATCGATAAGGCCGATCTGTCCCAGGGCTATCTCATTGATGATCTCTTTTAGATGAATCCTGTCAACGACAACGAAATTCGCAAGCTTCATATCACAGGATAGACTTTCAGCAATTCCATCGGCAATCCAGTCCGGATTTTTCTGATCGCTTGAATTCACAAACGGACAGACTCCATATACATCTTTTTTAATAATATTAGAGCTTGTATTTTCCGCTTTAATTTTCAATTCGTTTTCAATTACTTCCTGAGTACGGGCATTTCTTTCGCCGGCGAATACTGCCATTATCAATAACATGATTATCGAAATAATCTGTTTTGATTTAAACTTTAATGCTTTCATATTATCCTCAAAATGTATTAGATTTCTGTGCAGCTTATTATTATAACTATATCAGCCAAAGGGCTATCCCGAAAACTCTTTTTCCGGAACCGCAGGGAGCACTGCTTCTACAACGATTGGTGAGCCTGTCGAACCACAGCACTACCATTAAACCCTGTAAACAATTAATTATTATTGTCAAGGATGATATTAAATCGTTCTTCCTATAAAACCTTGTGGGAGTTTATTTTGGGGGCACAGCGCTTCGCGCTGCGCCTGAGATGGGGGATTTAGGGGGCTATGTGTAAAGTTCTGTGATTTCCAAATCTCTTAACTTAATGACATTGCCCCGTAATCCAAGCGTATGCGGAGCATACGCTCCCCTGAAAATAATTCGAGTAATAGTTATTAGTGCTGACAATGTTTTAATTCTTTTTAAAAATAAATCTATTGACAGTATCCGCTGTAAATACTGTTTATCTGACAGATAGAATTATTCGCAAAGAGGATTTATTCCAGCTTTTTTATCTACAGCACTCATCCTTAAAAACTCCAGATAGTTCAATAAAAGGAAAACCATGAATACTATAATTTTGACTTTAGTAGTGATTTTATCAGCTGCAGCATTTTTTTTCTTCAGATATTTCATGTCTGATTCAAATCCCGATGAAGATATAAAAATCAACAACTCCAACAGAATGATGTCGCGATACAAGAATAAATAATATTCGTTGACAATAGAGTAAATAATTAAAATGATAAGGCAATACCGGTTTTATTTAAAATACCGGTGAAAATCTGTCGGCATTATTCAGATTATTTATAGTTCATAAATCAGCGGTATTCTATCTCCGCCGCACCTTTGGCGGCGGTGAAATAATTTATTAATAAGTTGTTGAATTTAATAAAATTAAACGGCTTACTTATAAATACTTACTATATAATGAATATGCCGACTCATGCAGGCTTTATGGAAAAAAGGCTTAATCGTTATTCAATTTTAACATTTTTATTTCTATTTGTAGCGATAGTTATTAATTCAGATAACGTCTATGCTGCCGGAAAAATGCGGATACTTGTTTATCCTTTTCATAATTCCGGAAATTCAGAATTTAACTGGTTATCATCGGGGATGACAGATTCTGTTATTGCCGATCTTGAAAGAATTTCCTCAATTCAGATTATATCAGATGATGACCACCGGAAGGCTCTTCAGAAAATATCACCCTCACCAATCGGACTCCCCGATGAGAAAACTTTAAAAAACATCAGCATTCTAACAGGTGCAGACGTGATAGTTACCGCCACCTATTCAGTTACGGACAGTACAGTAAGTGCCGCCATCGATCTGGTTAAATTTAAATCAGGCACTGCAAAAAAAACCATTAAGTTAGACGGTACAATTGAAGCGATATTTGAACTTCAGAATAAAATAATTTTTTCTCTCATCAGCGAGAGTGAAAACTTTAACATACAAGAAATCATTCCCCCTTCTGTAACTTATGAAGAAAAGAAACTAATCGAAAATAAGAAGAAACCGGATATTCGCGCTTATGAACTTTTTGCAAAAGGTCTCTCTTTAAATAATTCAGATCCCCGTGCAGCACTGAGTCTATTTAAACAGGCTGTAAATATTGACAGAGGCTATGTTGATGCTTTAAAAGCAGCCGGGTATACAGCCGGACACATTCTTAACAACTATAAGGAAGCTCTCGAATATCTGGATAAAGCTGATGCTGTTTTAAAAATGCAGGATGATACGCTCAGTTCCGGCTATTCAGTTTTAATGAAGAACATCGGTGATGTTTACTGGAACATGGGGAATTTCGAAAGCGCTCTGGCATACTATATGACCTGCAAAACATTAATGGATAACCTTGCAGTCAACAACACATACTACTATGCTGATTTAGTTCTGAAGATCGGCACACTGCATGACTATAAAGCGGACCTTGTAAACGCTCTGGAGTTTTATACGACAGGGAGAAAAATAATGGAGAGTCTTGGTCTTGATAAAACTTCCGGATATGCAGATTTACTATTAAACATCGGCGCAGTGTACGACAACAGAGGAGATCTGGTAAGTGCCATGGAGTTTTACTCTAAGTGCAGAACAATTCTCGATAGCCTGAATCTTCAGAATACTCCCAGCTACGCTGTTCTAATTAATAACATCGGCGGAGTTTACTGGAGCAGAGGCAATCTTTCCGGCGCCATGGAGAACTACATAAATAGTAAAACCATCAAGGATAACCTGAAGCTGGAGAAGACTCCGGGATACGCAAACCTGATAATGAACATCGGAATAGTGTATTATAACAAAGGCAATCTTGCCGCTGCAATGGAATATTACATGAAGAGTAAAACCATTCTGGAGAGCCTCAATCTTCAGAACACCTCCCCCTATGCCGACTTAATGATGAACATAGGGATTATATTTTTTAAAAAGGGTGACACTGTAAGCGCTCTGAGTTACTACACAAAAAGTGAAACAATTATGAATACTCTGGGATTTCATAAAACTTCGGGCTATGCCAATCTAATGATGAACTTCGGGATTATATCTTCAAACAGAGGTGACCCTGTCGCTGCTCTTGAATATTTTTCAAGGAGTAAAACAATCATGGACAGCCTGGAGATGCAGAACACCTCAATTTACGCGAATCTAATGATGAACTTCGGCATTTTTTCTGAAGATAAAAATGATATCGTAAGTGCTTCGGATTATTTCACAAAGAGCAGCACAATCATGAAGAGTCTCGAACTGCACGACACATCTGCCTATGCCGATTTACTGATGAACATCGGCATAGTGTCCGACAGAAAAAGTGATTATTCCGGAGCTCTTGAAAATTTTACAAAGAGTAAAAAAATCATGGAGAGTCTGGAGCTGCAGAACACCTCTGCCTATGCGGACTTAATTATGAGCATCGGCATCGCAGCAAATAATAAAGGGGAACCTCTCCGCTCACTGGAATTCCACGCAAAGAGTAAAACAATTATGGAGAGTCTTGGACTTCAGAAGACCCCGTCCTATGGTGATCTGATGATGAACACCGGTATTGCATGCAATAATAAAGGTGACACTGCCGCGGCCTTGGATTTATTCAATAAAAGTAAAACAATCAAAGAGAGCCTGGAACAGCAGAAGACTCCGGGATATGCCCTGGTGATAATGAACATCGGCATTGTGCTTAACAGAAAAAATGACATCGAAAGAGCAATGGAAAACTTCAACAGAAGCAGATCAATAATGGAAAGTCTTGAGCTGCAGAAAACCTCCGGTTATGCCTGTCTGATGATGCACACCGGTGTCATCTATAGTAAAAAATTCGATTTTAAAACTGCTATAGAATATTTCGAAAATAGTAAAGCAATTATGGATAGCCTGAGTCTGGAGAATACTTCTCTTTATGCCGATATACTCATGAATACCGGTACTGTATATGCAAAAAAAGATGACCCCCGAAGCGCTCTGGAAAACTATATGGATAGTAAAAAAATAATGGATAGCCTGGGGATTCAGAAGACTTCGGGCTATGCTGATCTGCTTAATAATATCGGTATAATATATGCAAGAAAGGCTGAACTCGATAACGCTCTGGAATATTTTATGAAGTACAAAAAAATTATGGATACCAATGGTAATCAGAACAGTTCCGAATATGCACTGTTAATGAAAAATATCGGCTATGTTTACAAGAAACAGAACAAATCACTGGCCGGACTCTATTATGTAAAATCATCGGAAATATACAGGAGCATTGGACTAATGAAGGAAGCGGAGGACGCGGAATTCAGAGCGAAGGATGATGAGTACTAGATTTAAACTTTTTATTCCGACCCTAAAAACAAAAACACAAGACCGATGAACAGCAGAATAAGATCTATAAATTTACTTTTAAAATTCTTTTCACGGAAAATAAGCGCACCAAAGAGAAACGAAACAATTACACTGCTGCGGCGGATCATACTCACAATCGAAATCATTGCCCCGTCCAGACTCAGCGAGTAGAAATAGACAAAATCTGCGGCAGAGAGAAAAACACTAATACCGATTATGCACCAGTCCCAGTGAAACGGAGTTGTAGATTTACGACCCGGAAACCAGAGAATAACAAGCACCATACCCATCATAATAAACTGATAAAAATTATACCACGATTGCACAACCATGCGGTCAAGTCCGATCCCCCCTTCAGCCGGTGAAGCCATGAGATATTTGTCATACAATCCGCTGACAGCACCAAGAATGGCAGCAAGCAGAATAAAACTTATCCATTTGTTATGCCTGAAATCTATCCCCTCTTTCTGCCCGCTTTTACTCAGCAAAAAAAATGAGATGACCGCCAGCATCACTCCAATCCACTGATATGTGTTCAGATGTTCCCCGAAGATAAGCAGAGCTCCCATCAGCACCATTACCGGCCTTGTTGTGTTGATAGGGCCGACAATAGTTAAAGGTAAATGCTTCATTCCGAAATAACCGGATATCCATGAGCCAAGCACAATGCATGATTTTAGAATTATATACTTATGAACAGCCCAATCTGCAGCCGGAACAAAGAAGATTGTAGTCTGTAAAACTTCAGGCAGAAATGCTGAAAAGAGTATCAATGGTAAGAAGATTAAACTGGAAAAAAAAGTATTCAGAAACAATACCGGAATTACAGCATTGCTTTTAAGCGACTGCTTTTTAAATACATCATAAAATCCCAGCAGCGCGGCTGAGAGGAATGCTGATAATAACCACATATTTAAAAAAACATCTGCAGCCGGATATTTGTCAAGAATGTTAATACTCTTTATTGTCAAAGCAGTGACAGAATTCCGCGATATTGAGCGGTCACAGATTCCGCTGCCCGATTATGAGTTATAATTAAAATCCCTTATTATGGAAATTTGGAGTTGACAGCACAGAGTTATATTTGATTTTATGATACAGCAGGTTAAATTTTAAACCTGCTATTTTATTTTAACTGGAAACTAATTAATGAAAAAAAACAACATCCATATTGATAACCACGGCAAAGGACTGCTGATCGGATTAATAAATAAAGCTTTAAACGATGACAAATCACTTGCATCTGATGACGTGGAAAAACTGAAAGAGATAAAGAAACAGCTTCAGGAAGCATAATTACAATTATTCTTTAGAATCATACAAACAGTATAAAAAAGATTGCAATGTTTAATGTTTATACTATAATTCAAATTCCAGTATAAACATTGTCCCTTCCCCTCTTACAATGCTTATCGTTCCGCCTATCTGCTCTGCAAGCATACGGACGAGATGAAGCCCGAAACCTTTTGAGTTTTCAAAATTTACCGACTCCGGGATACCCACGCCATTATCTATAATCTCCAGTCTGATTTTATTATCTTTCCGGGATGAGACTACTGTTATCAATCCGCAATCTCTGTTTACAAAGGCATACTTCATAATATTAGTAATAATTTCATTCACAATTATTCCGATAGACTGCAGTACTTTTGAATTCAGAATAAAATCGTCAATCTTTTTCAGAACCATTACAGAATTACTATTAGAAAAAATTGAAATTATATCATCAATAAGTGCTGTCATATAATCTAAAAAAGACATATCACCGTAATTTTCCGACAAATACAGCTTGTCATATAAAATCATCATGCTCTGCACACGTCCGACGGCAACATCGAGTGCTTCAGTAACCGAAGGTTCACTTGAAACAGATGACTGCAGATAGAGAAGTCCTTTAATAGTATTCATATAGTTTTTAACCCGGTGATGCACCTCTTTAAGAATAAGTTCTTTTTCAGAAAGTAAAGACTGGATCTTAGCCGCATAATATTTTCGATCTGTAATATCACGCACAATAAACACTATCTTCAGCGGTCTCCCATCTGCATCTCTGATAAATTCGCCGTTAACATCCATATCAAATGTACTTCCGTCTTTGCGAAGTCCGCGGTATTCATTAAGCCCTTTGATCTCCCCGCTGAATCTTTTTGATGTATTATTTAAGGCGAGCTCTCTCTCTTCCGGTATTACAAAATCAGTATACCTGTGTCCCAGCATATCCTCATCAGTTTCACAACCGAACATTACTAATGCCGGTTTAGTTACTACAAGAAAATGCCCTTCAAGATCTGTTATCATTAAAGCATCAGGAAAAGCTTTCAGAATTGCATCATTGCGGATTGATTGCTCATATAGTTTTTCTTTTGCTTCGAAAAGTTTGAAGGCCATCTTTATAGATGCGTCGAGTACAGTGATCCCGGAATTCTTAACAACATACCCGTAAGATGTAATCTTTTCTGTTTTATCTACAACTTCAGGATCAGTATATGATGATAAAAATACTATAGGAATTTCTCTCTGCTTTAATATTACTGAAGCAGTTTCAGCCCCGTCAATACCATTCCCCAGATCAATATCCATCAAAATAAGATCAATTCCCGGTTTACTGTTAAATACTTCTATTGCTTCCGTGCCGGAATTAACCATGACAACTGCATATCCGTATTTTTCAAGAGCCTTTCTCTCTGCGATGGCAATTAATAGATCATCTTCAACAAGGAGTAAAGTTTTTGTATTAATATTAATCATATACCAAATCCCTGTAAATAATCAGAATGTTTTAACTCTCTGGTTTATAAAATCAAACCGGTAAATTTGATAAAACAGACATGCACTTTAAACACTATAAACTTATATACGCAGCTCCGGCTATAGGCAAAAAAGTAAAAAAAGGAAAATATGAATGATTTTTAAGTATTTCTTCATTAACTTTTCTAAAGTAAAAAAGTTCTATTATCCCCGCCGCCGAAGGCGGCGTGGGTATATAATTTTTGTTTTATACAAAAATAGGATTATCCTCAATAAGGCAAGTCATCGGCTGATGCATCAGAATATGACCATGTTTTTCTGCTGTTTATCCGAATTTTATGTAAAGATGGGGCATTCCCGATAACTCAATTTTTCCAGAGTTTCTGGACGAGAGCCGCTTTTAAAATCCCACAGGCTTCCCGCAGTCCTGAAAACGGCTCGTTAAGCTTAACAGATAGAAAATGATTGACTAACCAGTTCTGTTTGTATAGAATTCAATTTAAAAAAATGGTAATAATTCCGTAACTGCTCATGAATCGCAGGTAATTATCTGTTTCCCCGCGCATACGGCGCGGGGAAACAGATCTCACCACCGGTTTATAATCAGTTACATAATTCCGGACTGAAGGAGAAAAACTTTGAACTTACAGGAAATGTACAGAGAGAAAAAGACATCTGCCGAAGAAGCCGTTAAAATGATTAAAAACGGAGTTGAAGTCTGGTGCGGTATTGCTGTTCCTGTGCCGATGGCACTTGTCAACGCCCTGGTTGATAGAGAACATGAAGTTGAAGATATAACGATAAATCACATTGTAGATATACACCCCAAACTCAAATGGTACAGCCAGAACCGTGATTCTAATATTCAGATAGACTGCGGCTACCCCAGCTCATGCCGGGCAAAGGTCGTAAGCGGCGATTTCACCATGACTCCTAACCGTTTCTGCGAACTCCCTAAAATATACACCGATGAAAACTTCAGACCTATGCATGTTGCCATGCTCATGGTTACGCCTATGGATAAACATGGATACTTCTGTCTTGGACTTGGCGCCGATGCGACTCTCCCCATCGCCCTAAATGCTGCAAAGAAACGGCGTGAAGGTGATTACCGGTACATGGTAATTGCACAGGTCAACAGCCAGGTGCCTCGAAGCCGCGGGATGAACTACATACATATTTCAGAGATTGATGCAATTGTCGAGCAGGAGCAGGATCTTGCTGTTTTACCGGAAACAACCGGTATGAGCTCCGAGGAGATGATTATAGGAAGATACTGTGCTGATTTTGTAAAAGACGGTTCAACTATTCAGCTTGGAATCGGCAGTATTCCAAATGCTGTTGCCAAGGCATTTCTTGAAACTCATGTTAAAGATCTTGGGATTCATTCCGAGATGGCCTGCGATACCATGCGTGACCTCTGGGAAGCCGGAGTTGTCACAAACCGGAAAAAAACCTTCATGCAGAATCGTTCAATATTTACATTCGCTATGGGTACACGGTCACTTTACGACTGGATTGACGATAATCCCGGAATCGAATTTCATCCGGTCGATTTTGTAAACAATCCCTATATCATCGGAAAGAACGATCATCTTGTTTCAATCAACGCATGTCTTCAGGTTGATTTAACAGGTCAGATATGTTCGGAGTCCATGGGATGGCAGCAGTACACTCATCCCGGCGGACAGCTCGACTTTGTCGATGGAGCTTTTCAGTCAAAAGGGGGAGTCTCAATCATTGCAATGCAGGCAGTAGCAACTCCGCGATCATCAGGCGGTCAGGCGATTTCGAAGATAGTACCGAATATCTCGCCCGGCGGAATAATTACAACTCCGCGATCATGTGCTGACTATGTAATAACCGAGTTTGGTGTAGCAAAAATCAAAGGACAATCCGTGCGGCAGCGTGTTAAGAATATAATCAAAATAGCTCATCCCGATTTCAGGGATGAACTTCAGTCCGAGGCCCGAAGACGGAATCTTTTATAGTTTTAAATCGCATTCTAAAAGGATATATATGAAAAAAAAATATTTCATTCTACAGCTTTTGATCCTTATACTGGTCATGAACTCATGTACTTCTGATATACCTCAGACAGTTACTAATCCTGACATACAGTCAATTGACGGATGGTACGATGAGAACTCCTGCTGGGTTACCGGAAACGGATCACCTGACAGAAGAACACCAAACAGTATGCTCCGGCAGGTTGCCGCAAGTGAAAATGCCAAAGCAGATGCTAAAGTCCTTATTCTTGAATTTCTTGTTAAAACATATTTCAAACAAAACAGCGTTGAATATGATTATGATACCGTAAAAAATTCTTTCCGTCAGGCCTATTCCGATCTTATCGATAATGGTCAGGTAACTCATGAAAAATGTTTCAATGATGAGGATTGCAGAGTCATTTTTGTTATCACTAAAAAAAATCTTAAAAGGGAAATCCTTTCGGGAACAGCTATGAAATCACTATCAAAATAAATTATTACAAATGGTAATTATGAAACCAATTATACTAATCCTTATTATTCTCTGTATATTAACAGCAGTATTTTTAACTGTTATTGTTAAAATCTATATCTTACTTTCAAAAGTTACAGAAGGTGATCCGATACCCGAATTTAAAGATAATAATTCCGCTCTTATGGTAATTGACGTTCAGGAAGGCTTATCCGGAAGCAGATCTATCCGAATCTACAAAGGTTACGCCGATCAATCAGAGAGTCTAATCGCTTCGGTGAATAAAACTATCGATAAAGCTGTTTCGGCAGGCATACCGGTGATATATATTTATCATGAAGATACAAATCCTGTTATTAAATTTTTTACCCGTTCTCATATGGCCAAAGGGACACCAGCCGCCGCAATCGATAAAAGAGTTAAAATAGTATCGGATAATCTGTTCAATAAAGATATAATGGATGGATTCACAAATGAAGCTCTTCACAAATTTTTAACGTATAACAGAATAAACACACTTTATATGACAGGTCTTGATGCCCAATTCTGTGTCTACCGGACATCTCTTGGTGCGAAAAAACGGGGATATGATGTAAATCTTATAGAAGACGCAGTGATCTCTTCCTCCGTTAAGAGTAAAATCAGAGCATTAAAAAAGTATAAGACAAGCAGCATCAATTTAATTACAGCAAAGGAATTCGATAGAGTGCACAACAGTAAATAGAAGTCATACTGCAGACAGGAAGGGATGTTTATGAAAAAAATATTGTATCTATCAGCAATCCCACTTCTCCTCGCAATATCTTCATGCGATTTTATTGTAAACAGATACGCTTTTTACCCTGATAAAAATTTCACAATTCAAAGCAGCAGACTCCCCTTATCCGCAAAGGAGATTACCATACCCACGGCAGACGGATTGAAAATTCAGGGGATTCTTTTCAGCAATGAAAACAAGACAGGAAAACTGATCATTTACTTTCACGGGAACGCTGGAAATCTCTATCATAGAATTGATGAATCGGTTATGCTGCTCAAAACAGGATGTGATATTCTTCTCGTCGGTTACCGCGGATACGGTAAGAGCGATGGGTCTCCGTCGGAGAATGGCGTCTATATTGATGGCGAATCTGCACTGAATTATGCAACTGGAACTCTCGGCTATAAACTGAATATGATCAGCCTGTACGGCCGGTCCCTCGGCAGTACAATTGCAGTACATACTGCTCAGAATAGAGACCTTTCCAGTGTAATTCTTATTACTCCAATCTCTTCAGGTGATGATATGTCTGAATTTTTCGCAGGAAAAATACTGTCTTCTTTCAGCGGCAACACTTTTAACTCAATTGAAAAAATAAACAATATCCGGGTACCGATTCTGATTGTTCACGGCACCAGTGACGAAATAGTTCCATACACTCAGGGTCAGAAAATATATGACAGGTTTAACGGTATAAAAAAAATGGTTACTGTTCCAGGGGGCAGACACAACGATCTGGAATACACTCATCCCGATCTATACTGGAATTCTATTTTCGATTTTATGAAGGGTAATGAAAAATGAAAAAAGAACTCATAGATCCGTATTTTAACAATCTGTTTTCAATTCTTTCATCAGATAAAGATAACCGTTTATTTGAAAAGAAGAGTGTGCTGATATCTGCAAAAGAGACAGATATTGATAAAGAAAAGTTAAAACAGATCTATAATGCCTGGGTAGCCGGAGGGAGAGAGATAATCAGCACTTCATCGACACAGGATAATTCGGCACTGGTTTACTGGCTGTGTGCAGGTCTCCTCTATGACGAATTGATTCACAAAGATTCACATCTCAAACTTATTGAAATTGCAGAGATATCCGGTATTTCACCGGCCGTAGTTAATCAGGTAATAAAGGGACGCTCCAGATTCACCCAGGAAAAATCTCTGAAAAAAAGATTTACCCTGATAATAAAAGCCGCCGAGAACAATTCCCTCCGGAGTCCGGAGGGAAAAGGGGACAGCAGCGATAGAGGATTCTACATTGCCAACCAGGTATGCCTTGAAGGACTTGACGAACTGCAGAGACTTCTCCTTGCGTCAAGCCTCGGGCTCCACGCGGCACTTGACGGCCCTCCCGGTGTGGGCAAGACCAGAAGCGTAATGGAGATATCTGCAATTCTCGATCGTGAACTCTATACCAAAACATGTTCCAGCAGAACAACTGAATCTCATATTATCTCGCATCCTGTACTTACAATGCAGGATGGTGTGAGCGTTACATCTCACGTGAACGGACCTCTGACTCTTGCAATGGAGAGCCCCGGAATTTTTTATGGTGATGAATTCAATCTATTGAAAGAAGATGTGCAGAAGAGACTGAACAGCGCATTTGACGACAGGCGATACATCGATAGAAATGACGGTGTTCAAATAGATGCCAAAAAAGGTTTCTGGTCGGTTATCTCCTATAATCCCGCGCGGAATATGATCTCAAGGGATCTTGAAGATTCTGTAGCAGACAGATTTATCCATCTTCACTACAGCCGCTGGCCCTCGGATTTCAAAGCATACGTTTCACTAAAAAGTGCCGAAGGTAAAGATCCTGCAAAGAATAATGACCATGACAGCTTCAATATAAGTTTAGGATGGAGAGGAATATCCCGCGGAACAGAATTTTTCCGCGGAGTCGAAGAGAATGAAAAAATAAAGTGGTTCGATTTTTTTTCCGGCAAAGAATCACCGTCAGCTCCTGAATATATCTACAGGGTATACGACAGAGGGAGCATTATGGCAAGCAGCAAGTACACAAACGAAGCAGACATGAAATCTCTGGCATCGCAGGCTTTCAGCCCTGTGGACTTCTCCAGACTGATGTCAAGATTCACAGAGATGCTCCATTCACTTGCTTCTACCGGACAGTCTCCAATGCTCGCCAAGATAGGTCTTGAAAATATACTCCAGGAGGAGGATCTTGAACTTCTGGTTCTGCATGAAAGCTCAACACGTATTGAAATTGCCGCGCTCAAACATTACGAAGAGCTGGTTAAGCGCGGTTTTAACAGATTCCTTGCGCAGTCATACGCGACGCGTCTGGTGATAGATCAGATATGCTACGGCCAGTACAGGGACAAGAGATTAAGGAATACTACTGTGTACGAGATAGTTTCAAGAATAGCACAGTCACTTAAACTGCTTTTCGGAAGCAGCACATTTAATACCGATTTTAAAGTAGAATCAATTCTTACGAAGAAATCATAACGGCAGATTCGATGAATTTAAAACAGCTTGAATCTGCTCTCTCAATCGAAACAAAGGATAGACTCAACAGTATATTAAAAAATAACACCCCCAGGAAAAAACTTTTTTTAAGAACTGCCGCGGATATTTTTACCGATGATGAGATCCATCTTCTTGAAGATTTTATCTCTACGCCCGGATTTTCAAAATTTCTGGTGCGCAGACGGTCTATTTCAGCAACAAGATTTGAAAACACAATCTCCCTTTTATTCAGAAGAATTGTATCGGGGACAGATCCGGCAAGAACCGGAGAGATTGCAGGGATGATGGGTTCTGATAAGTATTATGCAGCAGAACGTTCATTCTTTAAAATTCCCGTTGATAGAGACGCATTCGAAATATTTGAATCCTCTTTTATAAAAATCGGTGAACAGAACATTGAGGTACTGGACGAATATATAGAATTCTGTCTCTCAGAAGAATATATTTTTTTTAAATCTTCATACAGAACTGAGCTCGATCTTTACAGGGATATTTTTTCAAGATTAACAACTCTTCTAATATCAAAAAAAGATAAAAAATTCCTCATGTATGCAGTACGCCAGCTGTTGACAAAACATATTGTCAGGCTTATCTCTGCGGGATATTTTCTGAAATTAACATCTCCGCTTCTCGATCAGCTATTCTCTATTTTTTATCATCATAAAGATCCCGACACCATGTTTTTGTATCTGAAACATTTTATGAACCGTTACAGATCTGTAGCACTGAACAATGAAAAAGTTTTAAATACAATGTTTAAACGGTTTGGTGATGTCTGGAATTACTGCGCTGCATCTCCGCCGGAAAACCTGGAAGAGTTTAATGAGTTTATGAATCTCTACGGCAATTCAAGAGATGACTTTGAACTATTCATCTGGAATATAGTATTCAGCCTAGAAACTGATAAAGCATCACGGGCGATTAAGGTCCTTGTTTCTACAGCGTTCAATTCTCTTAAAGGCTTTTACAGTAATGACAGAGCTATTATAAAGTTTCTGGTAAAAAACATTATTGCAGCTATTTCAGAAATGGATATTAAAAATTTCGCCGCACCGCTCTACGGAATAGTTATAAAACTGTTCCTTGGCCTTAAGGTAAACCGGGGATTTATAAAAAGAAGAGCGGACTTTTTTACATGGCTCAAAGAGCAGACTTCATCGTCAAGGCTTGAGATGGAGATTATCCGGTTCATGTTTTTTGAATTTATTTATATTGCGCTTAAACTCGTTCCAGGGGGATTTGAGATTAAGATGACTAAGTTCTGCGACAACAGACACAGGTTTTTTGTAGAACACCTTGACCCTCTCCCTGACGGCAGAACAAAAGTTAATGAAAAGATTTTTTATACCTCTTACACTGAAATACTCCGTATGCTCCGCGAAAACCTCTGGAACGAAATGTATGAAAAATTCAAAGATAATACATACACAATAAATGAACTGCGTGCTGTTGCAGAGAGTACCGACAATGAAGATTACATTATAACCGCTCTTGAAGAGACCGACCCGGATAATCTGAAAAGTTACGCGGCCGGAGTGCTTGGAGTATTCCGCAGTGATCCGGAGAAGACCGGAGATGCAGCAGCTTCCGATTACTGGTACAGGGTGTATCTTTCAGATGCTCTGCCATTCTGCCAGAGTGTGCTGATTCCACTTGTCGGAACAATGCAGATCAATGAATCGGGAGATGGAGCATATGGTGCTTATACAGACGGCAGGGCAATCTTTCTTCCATATTTTGTAAACTATTTCAAAGATCCGCTGACTCCTTTATCTGAAAACAGAAACCTTACATACTATATAGGACTTACTTTTCACGAAGCCGGTCATATTCTCTGCGGATCGTATCATTTAAACTTCAGAGCATGGCTTGCGGAAGTTGAGAGACCCGATCTGCTACGGACAATAATGAATTTCTTTGAAGACTTCCGCATAGAAAAATTTCTTATGAAGATCAACCCTCATTTTCAGACAGCGGAGATACTTAAAGTTCTGAACGAATATCTTACCTTTTTGAATTTTGACAAATTCCAGTCTATCAGTTTTGACTTTCTTTTATATATATTTGATGAAGCTGGCGGATATAACAGCAGATTAAAATCTGAATCTGCATATATCGATAAAATTGATATGATAATGAACTCAGGTCTTAACAGCGGGAGATTCAGAAGTCTACGGGAACTTGCAGAGTACGGCATATCAAGACTTCAGAATTTAGATGCTGTAAACCCTTTTGCGGCACATGTTCTTGCAAAGGAGTTTTACGAAATAATAAAAACCTGGCCCGAACCTGATCTGGAGGGTGTGGCGGACAGACACAGCTATTCCGGACAGAGTGAAACTTCTTCATCAGAGTCGGGCAGAAGCGACACTTCACCTCCATTAACAACGGAACAGCTTGATGATCTTTACAGAGAGTATAATGAAAATCCAGAACAATTTTTCCGGTCAAGTGGGTTTAAAATATTCCCGCAGCTTTTCCCCGATAGCAATAAAAATGAAGATTCAGGTGAAGGTGATGTATTAGACCGTTTTATGGGGGAACTATTTGAAGAGGAGTACGGACCTGCATATGACGATGCCGGGACAATAGATTTTTCGACCAGAACAAAAGCAGATGATCTCATTGCCGAGGAACAGCTCCGTAAGCCTGCAAAAACAGAGAAAAAAAATAAAAAATCAAAGAGTAAAAAACCTGCTGTAAAAAACAAGTCAGGTAATGAACCCGATAAAAAAGATAAGACAAAGGAAAAGTCAAAAAAGTTCGTTTACAGCATAGATCCTAAAACAAAATCCAGAACACGGCTTTCAGAGATTGAAGAGTTTACATTAAAGAATATTGATCATGAGTTTTTAAAGAGTGCACGCAAATGGGAATATCTTTCGGGAGTTATTGAACAGCAGCTGGCATTTATACTCCCTGCCATTGATGATGAGTCTGACTTTTCATTAGTTGATGGTGATCTTGATATTGATCTGCTTATTGAGGTGATGTCGGATAAAAAAAGCATTCAGGAGTCACCTGAAGTTTTTGAAATCAGAATTGAACAGAAACGATCTCTTGAGGTTGCAATTGGACTCGATGCAAGCGGATCAACTTCATGGCCGATAAATAATGGAACAGAGACAATTCTTGATATTGAAAAAGTTTTTGCCATTATTTTCGGACGTGCTCTGCAGTATATTACAGAACGTGTAAATGTCTATGCATTCAATTCACTTACATCAACAAATGTTTATCACGCGGAGACCATTGATGCCGTGTCCTCATTTACTTCAAATGCCGGAAACAGAGATGGAGATTTTATTCGTTACGTTACAGACTCACTTAAAAAAAGCAACGCGGAGGTTAAGTATTTTTTTCTTCTGAGTGACGGTATGCCTGCGGCTGAAAACTACAACGGAAAAGAGGCGATGGATGACACTCTTATTGCCATGCGGGAGACTGTGAATTCAGGGATAAGCCTTATTTATTTTAACTTTGATACAATGAAGAATGAATATTTTGATACTTTCCAGAAAGAGGCCACATATGCCAGATACTTCAGCAGCCCTGACGAGATACTGAGAGCTCTCCCTGAGATGCTTCAGGCTGTGGCTAGTTCGGTACTTTGAGTTTTTTTGCTGGATTTTTATTTTAATTTTTTTTATGATACTTTTTGTATTATTATACCGTCGATACTTTGTAGCGGCACAAAGTATCCAAAGGCCGCGAGGGCTCTGCCCTTCGATCCCGGGCACCTCAGGCGGCGGTGCGCCTTTTGTGATTCGGTTCTTTTATTGTTGATAGACTTTTTGATTTTGTATATTTTTTGTGTTGTTGTATTTTTTAAATCATGTTGCTGGCTCGTAATGGCATCCGTGCCAAACTCGCCTTCGCCTGACGTCGTGTCGGCTCAACTATATAGTGATTCGGATTTTTATAATTCAATTCGGAATCAGTTAATGCTATTACAATTATTTTAAGCATACATAAGTTTTCCGCGAGGTTCCGGGATAACTCTCCCTTCTTTCACAGCGGTTTCAATCCATTCATCAATAATAACACGAACGTTGCCGAGCGCCTCTTCATAACTCGCTCCGTCCGACATACATCCCGGAAGTTCCGGCACTTCAGCCACATAGGCATTGTCCTCATCACTCCAGTAAATAATAACTTCGTATTTATATTTCTCCATCTATTCCTCCAAGTTTATAGCGGATTATCAGATTTCTTACCTGCTTAACCTGGTATGGTTTGGCAAGTTTGCCATTCGGCTGAATGTTAATTATTTCAGCCACATTCTCCCTTGTGAAAATGTAATGATCTCCTTTAACACGCTCTTTAAAATCAAGACGCTGAAGCAGGCTTCGTAAGTCGTCAAAATCTATATTCCTGTCATGACTTCCGGTCAATATTTTTAACAATGCTTTTTCAGATCTGCTCATTACTTCTACCTAATGTAATCAAGAACAACAATATAATAATATTTTGCAACTGTTTTTAATATACTCAATTCCAATACACGGTTCAAAGATCCGTGAACATATGGATAACTTGATTTGAACATAATGCTATCTCCTTCAACCCACACCGAATAATTACCGCTATATGGGCTCCTGAACGTTCGCCGCAAATTTACCTTGCCCTCCGATTCTCTTCGGGCATCGGTAAACTTCATATAGCTATGCATTATTCGATATGGGGAACTGGTTCTGATAGTGAACTTTTATATAAAACATTCTCTTATTCGTAAAACTTCCTGTGTCAGTTAACTTCAGTAACTGCAGATCATTCAAAACTAATGTCAAATCTATAAATATAATAATCCTTTCCGCTACAATAAATTTGCATACTATAACTATACCCTTTATAATTTAATCCAATAGTAATATTGTTATACTTTTTTTTTCTTTGTTTATCGTAATATGGATATTCATTATCCCATCCAAAAACTTTGTCCTTATTTTTCAAAAAAACTTCTGTCATAATATATTTAAAAGTATAGGGTGATGGCTGATGCCTAAAACGCTCTTTTAAATATGCTTCATCAAAAAGAAGCTTTGTAAATTCATGACCTTTCAATTCTTTTTCAATATTTTTGAAAGTATAAACATTATCATGCCCCGAAAAGCTAAAGGCCATTTCTTTTGAGATAATTGTTGCTAACTTTTTTAAATCATCTTTTTTAAAGATGTCGATTATATCATTTTCAATATATTCACTATCACAAAATTTTGGGACATTAAATGAACCTTCGAGCACTATCATTTCCTTCGAAAAAAATTGAACTATTGAAATGAAAATTAAAATTAAAATTATTTTTTTCATCTATCCTCCGCAGATTATTGACCACTCAACAATTTATAAAGAGCTCTTCTATTGCCTTGTAAATTTTTCATATGAAGATGGAATCCTGTGGAACACCCTATGAGTCTGTTGGTTTTACCCAAAATTGTACCTGGCTTAAAAATCTGATTCTTATCAGCATTATATATCTCCTTATTCACCTCTGTTAAGTGACCCATTTCAACCTTTCCAATAATATTTCTATTTTCATCAAGAATATTTAAACGTAATGTTGTACCTTGATGAGGGCTTTCCCCAATATTAAAGTCATCAACAGTAAATTCCGCATTTGGTCCATACCATGGCATCCCATCTTTACTATTGTAGTTACTATCTAAATCAACTTTGGTTGGATCATCGGTTTTTTTATAATGTTTTTTATCAGAAAAATCATCCATCTCACTCCACTGCTCTGGATGATTTTCAGCATCATCACCATAATCCATTATATCAACTCTCGCACCTCTGCTTGGAACTTCCGTTCCATTAACATTTACTGTAGTTTTAGGATCACCTTTATAATCTTCACTATTAACAACTCTTCCCGTTGGTGACCATGACTCAGAATCCTTCGCATTCTGTTCCGCTGTATTAAATTTCTGCATTTCCTTTGCACCTGGATATGCCGCCATTACCTCCAGTAATGAATAGTCGCCATTGGCAACAGCATCCTGAATTATTTCATTTTGAAAATTATTCCATGCGGTGTCATAATCTGCTTGCTGTTCAGGTGTTAATGAAATGCCTTCTGCTTCGAGTTTCTGAAACATTGCAACTTTATCTTCATTTGGAATTGAATTCCATTTACCACTTTCTTTAACTTCAGTTAACATACTTCCAAATTTATCTTGTATTACAGCTCTCTGCACAGCGGGGTCATTATCAGTTCCAAACTCACCATACTTAACACCGTTCTTTACACTCTCCGCAAAATTACCCGCTACGTTTGCAGCATAACTTAATCCTGCTCCGATGTCATCTGCCGCTCTTCCAAAATCCTGTATTGTTCCTGAAAAATCATCCCTGATTGATTTAAATATACCGAATATACCCAAATCCAGATTATCCATTGATTTTGCTTTATCCATTGCATTTTTCTGGCTTTCTGTGTTTTTCGTAGCATCCTCTGCCATTTTTAATTTCAGTGCATCGCTCATTAGAGCTTCATTCAAATAACCTCCGATGGCATCACCAATTGCGTTATTCTGCGCTACCATATCCCAGCTGAATTTATCATCATCTCCCATTAGATTTTTAAAACCGAAATTTGCTAAATTCGTTATTGCTCCGCCTCCGAGTCCTGTTGATGTCGTAAACGCTCCGCCCATTTTTCCGGATAAATATCCGGCTGCTGCTCCCCTTAGTCCGTCTGTCATGCTATCCTTCCAGTCACCAGTGGTTATTCCTCCAGTTAAACCTGATCCGGTTCCATTAACTAACCCCCTGCTCATATCAGACTGCATATATCCATTAGCAATTGTTCCAGCTGCAGCTGTTATACCTGTTCCTGCCCATGTTCGCCAGCTGGTCAGCCTATCTTCATCAACACCTACATGCCCACCTTCCAGTGTTACATTCGATAACAGGGTTGTTCCTACTGCCGACACAGAGGACGTCACGGCTGCTCCCAGAATTTTACTCCCCCCTGCAGCAACACTTGCCATATCTCCTAGTTTACCTGCTCCGGCTCCAAGTGATGCTGTTGCCGCGCTCATCCCCACCTGAAATGCCGCCTGTTTCCAGGTCATTGTTCCATCTGCCATCTGTATTGCCGAAGTAGCAGCACTTACTGCAACGGCAATCCATACCTGGCCAGACATGCTGGCAGCTATTGATGCCGTCTGGAGAAGATTCGGGCCATGCGGAACGATAGGCTTAGCATAGAATCCGGCATCCTGCAGTGCCTCCCCTGCCATCCAGTCGCCGTAATATTTACCGAACTTCTCTCCTAACCGTTCATACTCATCCTGTTGATGTGTTGAGAATGTCCCGCTTAAGCTGAATACTCCTTCTATCTCACGGCTTAGCCACTCTGTTTCCAGTCCCACATATGTATCTAAGTCTTCTCCGTCTAAATTGCTATATGTGCTCGTCTGTGTAAAGTCAACTGTTATTCCGCCCAGTCCCTTTATCGGTTTTAAAAATACTGTGCTGTTTGTATAGTCTTTGTAATCTTTAAAATCTCTGGTTTTAAACTTATCACCTGTTAAGTTACTCTCTACGCAGACTTCTATCTCCCACTTTTTATCCTTCTCTTTTCTCTTAAACGGCGCTATTCCAAAGGTTTCATTTCTCCAGATGTTGGTATCTACTCCTTTGTAGACACTTTCGTTGGCCTCTATCAGTTGTTTATTAAATCCGGCAATTATCTCATTTAGAATATCAACAACCTTTAGGTTTTTCATCACCCCCATGGCGATGCTGTACTCTTTCATCTGCTCTTCGTTATGCCTTAGTAGCGATCCGTCCAGTCCAAGATTTAAAATATCCGTAAACCCTGCTGTTGTGTCTGTGCTCAGCATGCTCTGCGTCAGTATCCCTATGCTGTCTACGGGATTGTTTCTCATCGATTCTTTCAGTATTTTATCTGTGTCTATGCTGAATCCTGAGTTTCCCGGCATTCTGTTTTTCAGATCTTTTTCGTATTTCGATATCCGCTCATCCAGTCCGCTGTATATCCGTTCCGCGGCCTCTTTTGACGATGCGCGGGATGTCTCCTCTGTCCAGGTATTCATCTCCTGCATTATTCCGCTGTTTACTCCGATCCACCACTCTTCTCCGTCGGATATCATCTTCTTTGCGTCAAATCTCCACTTTGACCATCTGCTTTTAAATTCTCCGTAGTTCTCCTGCCACTCCTTCTTTCCGCGGTTCATTATATAGCCGGCTACTTCGCTCCAGCGGTTTTTTCTTATATCAAACTTGTCCTGCTGCTCTTCCCACAGTTTTTCCTGCAGTGATCTGCTTTGTGTAATCAGGGATTCTACTATCATCCCCTGTATCGATTTGCTGCTGCCGTTATTTACATACTCCCTTGTTATTGTTATATACCCTTCTAGTCCTCTCTGGCGCACCTCTTTATCATCTTGCAATTACCTCGGGCGTGCCCCTTCTGCGTCTTTATTTGTTTTATACTTTCAGTATTATTCTTTTCATTCAGTTTTTCTGCATCAGGGTCAGGCTTTACGTTGCAATCACGCACCTTTGTTATTACGTAATTTTATATGTTTTTATATTTTTAGTTCTAAGGGTTCTTTTTCTGTTTAATGCAGGTGCGCGATTTTCACTGCAATCCTTCACGCGGTGAGGCGGAGAATTTTGTTTTTATTGTTGATTTTGTTTTCAATGAACTTCGTAGAACTGCTTCATTTTTTTAATTCATTAATAGTTATGATTTTAAAACCGGATTGTTGTAATTCTCTTTCTTTTTTATTTTATTGATTTTTATTTATGCTTTTTTACTTTGATTATTGGAATGTCACTGTTTATCTTTTCTATTTTTATGATACTTTTATATTATTATACCTCCGATACTTTGTAGCGGCACAAAGTATCCAAAGGCCGCGGGGGCTCTGCCCCTCGGCCCCGGGCACCTCAGGCGGCGGTGCGCCTTTAGTGACTGGATTCTTTTATTACTGATAAACTTTTTGATTTTGTATATTTTTTGTGTTGGTGTATTTTTTAAATCATGTTGCAGGCTCGTAATGGCATCCGTGCCAAACTCGCCTTCGCCTGACGTCGTGTCGGCTCAATTTTGTTGTGAGTGTTTACTTGAACCTTCGAATGTTAAACTAATAAATAGGCAAAGTTATGTTTTACTGCATAACAAAAGAATCCTTCACAAAACCCGAACTATCAAATACAACATGACCAGGCAGGTCGCAGAAGAAAAATTAACTACAATGATTAAACCGGATCAGCTTCCGGTTTAATCATTTTTATTTCATCGAACTTTTGTAGAAAATATTCAAGTTACTGTATCTCTTCATCTGTCTCAAGTGTTATATAACAGTCGGGCAGCTTCTTTTTTAGTTTGTCTATTCCTTTCGGTGTTACTTTAGTCCCACGGAGTTTAAGCATGTCGAGATTTTTTAAACTCGATAATTCCTGAATGCCTTCATCTGTAACTTTAGTATTAACGAGATCAAGTTCTTGTAGAGATTCCAGTCCTTTTAAATATTTCATTCCTGAATCATCTACATTGGTTCCTCGTAAGTCTATGCTTTCAAGCTTTACCATTTTGGATAAATATTTTAAACCATTACTTGTAATTGTTGTTCTATATAATGAAATTATTCTTAGATTTGGGAAATTAATAATATATTGCAAATCACTGTCATTAATATTATTTTCATCAGTTAGATGTAAAACATATACATCTCCTTTTTTTTCTCTAACAACTCCGCCTTTGCCTTTAAAATACTCTATTGATTTTTCTTTATCAGAAACAGCAAAAACAAAAGCTGGTAAAGCAAGTAAAACAACAGCTAAATACATTTTCTTTAAAAACATTTTTTTCTCCTATATTTCTAAGGTGTCGTTAACCAATAAAATGAAGATGTATTATATGGTTTAAAATCTTTATCATAATCCTGTCCATACGGTCTAGGGCTTCTTTTCCCTGGTCTTCCTGAATCATATTCACCCCAGGTATCCCCCTGATTAAATAAATAAATACTATGACCGCTCATCCTTCCTCCAACATTAAGTATGTTGGAATCCTGAAGCACTTCAAAAAATTTATTGTATACTTCTTTTGAACTTAATCCTTGATTAATACTGTAACCATTTACCTTCAACGAATTATCATCGCCAATAATAGTATTTACAATATTCTGAAGGTTGTTCAGATCATTTATTGAACCCGTTAAGGATATACCATCCCCCTGTATTTTCTCATCCTTCATTAATTTCAAATACATATCACCAAATGACGCAGGTACTCCATCTTTCAGTGAACTTGTTACAATATTCATAAAAAGTACATTCATAACACATGCTTTACTGGCAAATTTGTCTGCGAATTTTGCCACTGATTCAGGATCATTAACATCAAGTCCTTTAATTTTTTTAAATAAATCCTTATTAGCGCTTATCATATCTTTCATTTCATTAGACAGCGGTTTATCACTCGCCTGCCATAATGTCCGTGCAAGCAGTTCTCGATCCTCTTCTGTAACGTCAAGTCCAAGTTCTTTCTTTGTTTGTATATAGTCTACCGCCTCCTTTGAATTCTCAAATGTTGTATACCATACCCCTTTCTTGTCCATTTTCGCGTATGCCGCATCATTTTCAATCGCGCTTATTCTTCCCTCATATTCTGCAAGTTTCTTCTGCAATTCGTCCTGTGTTATTTTACCTTCGCGATACTCTTTCATTTTTTCATCTATCTGATGTTCCAGTACTGTAAGACGGGCATCTTCATTTTTATCTCTTACTGGATCATCATTATCAGAAAACAAGTTACTTACAGATTCAACTAACCATTTACCGAAACTCTGCAGTCCGCCCAGCACCGCGCTCCCCGCGGTTGCGAGTACACTCGTCACGCTCCAGCTCTTGAGCGAATTCATCACATCGCTTCCTATCTTCCCTGCATAAGCTGACAGTAAACCGGTTATTCCTCCATTCTCTTTATTGTTATAGATTTCGCTTATGCTTTCAAATGGTGCTGTAATGTTTGCAGCTATCCTTCCGAATATATTCGATACATTATCACTCCAGCTCCTGTTTCCATACCACAAGCCCCCAAGATATTCATCGGCCTGTTGTAATGGATCTGCAGACATCGGATCCGGTGCCGGTGCATCTCCCGGTTTACTACTATCTCCTTTCCCATCCGGCATTCCATTCAATGCATATCCTACCATCTGAGGAAGCAGTGCTCCTACTGTACTTGCATTACCTCGGAACAGGTTCCAGTTGAACATTTCCTCATCTATTCCTTCCTGGTCTTCAAAGCCTTTTCCATCGCCAATATTATAAGCTGATGATCTTATTATTTCTGTTATCAGCTGTCCGGACTGTCCCGGGAGACCTGCAGCTCCAATCGCGCCGCCAAATCCCGATATGAGATGATCCCCCCAATTACCATTGTCAAATCCCCAGTCGCCCCAGCCTCCGTCGGTGTCTACCCACGATGAGGCCATGTCTGACAATCCCGGGATATTCCCCACTGCGGCTCTTACTCCCATCTCTTTAACTCCGCTTCTTAAGCCGTCTTTAAACATATCATTATTCCAGCCGACTCCGCCGCCATCTTCATAATCAATACCCTGTAATGATCCGCTAACTACCGGTGCAAAGATTCCGGCGCCTGAACCTATCAGCCCTGTCCCCACCTGAGCTCCCGCGTGCTGCCAGGAAAGCTGGCCGTCTGCCATATCAAGACCCGTCGTAAGTACACTTGCTGCAAACTGACCTATCGCTGCACCTGCCGGACCTGCCAAGAGGAATCCGCCAACCTGCGCCCCAATACTCAATGACACCATTACACTCGGCGCTCCATGAGCTATAGGCTTGTTATAACCGGTCATACCAAGCATCGCTTCACCCTCAGCCCACTCGATATAATAATCTTCAAATTTATTTCCAAGCCTGTTCTGCTCAGCATCAATATGCCGCGAGAATAATCCGCCGCCTTCACCTGCATCATTGGGATTTTTAAATGTATTATCTATCTCTCTACTCAATTTTTCAGTTTCAAGCCCTACATATGTTTCAAGCTCTGCAGCGTCAATATTTACATATGTATTTGCGTTTGTAAAGTCTATTGTTTTACCATTCAGCCCTTTTAAAGTCATCAGAAATACCGTTTCGTTTACGAAATACCTGTAATCCGAGAATTTTCTGGTCTTGTATTTATCCCCCGTAAGAGTACTCTCGGTACAGACTTTTATACTCCACTGATTTTCAGCCTTATTTCTCCTGAACGGAGCCATGTTTATATCCTCGCCTTTTGCAAATCCTCCAAACGCATCATATATTTTTTCATTTTGAGTTTCAAGTTGTTTATTAAATCCGGCAATTATCTCATTTAGAATATCCACCACCTTGAGGTTTTTCATTACCCCCATGGCGCTGCTGTACTCTTTCATCTGCTCTTCGTTATGCCTTAAAAGCGATCCGTCCAGTCCAAGATTAAGTATATCCGTAAACCCTGCCGTTGTGTCTGTGCTCAGCATGCTCTGAGTCAGTATCCCTATGCTGTCTACGGGGTTGTTTTTCATCGATTCTTTCAGTATTTTATCGGTGTCTATGCTGAACCCCGAGTTTCCCGGCATTCTGTTTTTCAGATCTTTTTCGTATTTCGATATCCGTTCATCCAGTCCGCTGTATATCCGTTCCGCGGCCTCTTTTGACGATGCACGGGATGTCTCCTCTGTCCAGGTATTCATCTCCTGCATTATTCCGCTGTTTACTCCGGTCCACCACTCTTCTCCGTCGGCTATCATCTTCTTTGCGTCAAATCTCCACTTTGACCATCTGCTTTTAAATTCTCCGTAGTTCTCCTGCCACTCCTTCTTCCCGCGGTTCATTATATAAGCGGCCACTTCGCTCCAGCGGTTTTTTCTTATATCAAACTTGTCCTGCTGCTCTTCCCACAGTTTTTCCTGCAGTGATCTGCTTTGTGTAATAAGGGATTCCACTATCATCCCCTGTATCGATTTGCTGCTGCCGTTATTTACATACTCTCTTGTTATTGTTATATACCCTTCTAGTCCTCTCTGGCGCACCTCTTTATCATCTTCGGGAACAGCTGCATTTTTGTAATTAAAGCCTACTGCGTACTCCTGTAATCCGTGATACGTCTTCTCCAGGTCGCGAAGTACTATGGTTTTATCCCGTCTTGCGTCGGCTGTGCTGCTCTCTGCAAAGTTTACAAGTCCGGCCAGGTATTCCTGCCGGTCTGCAGCCGCCCGTTCTTTCATTACTCCTATTACCGCATCTATGTTGTACAGGCGGTCATAGATTTCGTACTCTGTATCTGCGGCATAATTCCCTACAACTTTACCGTCTTTTTTCAGCTTAAGGCTGTCGTTTGTTAATGCATATGTTTCGGTTGTTGCATTCCCGTCTTTATCGAGTACTACTATCTTCCCGTTTATTACTTTGGCGTACACCGCTGCTCCGTCCAGATCAAGGCGGGCTGTTTCGCTTATATCTCTCAGTACATCAAGATTTACGCTTTCATCATCCGGTACATATCCTGTCATGCTGCTGTCGTACAGGTGGCTCAGGTCTTCATCTGTGAGGCCGTATTTTCCCTGCTTCAGGTATTTTTTTATATCTTCGATGTAGCGTACTGACGAAATCCCCTTGTATATGGATGCTTTTTCTGCATAGTCTGCTTTACTTTTACTTATATCAGCTAAATCGGTCAGTATTGGACTCACTGCTCTTTCATAATTATTTTCGTGTTTTTTATACTTTTTCTTTCTGTCTTTCTTTTTATTCTTCCACTTTCTTTTTCCGCTGTAATTATATTTCGAAAGGCTGTCGTACTTATCATCCGCCTCTTTATACATGTAATGCCAGTAAATATAACCCGGATAGTTATCGAGTATGGTATTCAGGTTATCTCCATCTGAAGATGTGTTGAACTCATTATAAATTCTTATTGTATCATTTTTTATTACTTCTGTAAGAGAATTAAAACTATTAACATAGGACTTCAAACTTTTGATTTTATCTTTTAAGTTATCAATATCTCCGTTATAACCAGGGTATAGGCCATTTATTATTAATTCTGCTTTTAGTTTTTCTTCATAAACCTCTGTTTTCAAAACACAGCTGTACCATAATAATGCGTTTTCGTATTCTTTAAATTCAATTCCGTTATCAACAACCTTACCGGTTTTTAGAATGTGATTCAGAATTTCATCCCTTGCTCTGGCAAGAGATGCTTTATATTCATCCCCTTCCCCCTCCATATCTTTCAGCTTTGAAAAATAAATATTAAAACTATCCTTGAAATTTTCGTATATCTTCTTTGCTATCTCATACTTCTCTTTGTACAGATCCAGATCCTCTTTTACCTCAGTATTCACCTGGGCTATTCTTATAAAAGATTTGCTCTTTCTGATAAAATCTGCTTTTAATTCTTTGTAGACAGGATCTGAATTTAATTCGACTGTATTATACTGGCTGGCTTTTGCAGCTGCTGCGGTGTCATATGCAGTTACAGCTTTATCGTACTGCTTCTTAACCTTTTCGTAATAGTCTCTTGCGTCCGGTGCGGGCAGACTGTCTCCTGCTGATGCTGAGTTTTCAAGATCGGGCGAATCTGTAATATTCTCTTTAAGATAGGGAGTATTCGCGTATTCCCATACGGCGTATGCTTTTTCGTAACTGAATTCCAGTGTCTGATAACTGCTGTATGTTGTACTGACCTCCTGCATTTTTCCGGTATACTCTTTATTTTTAGCTTCATACTTCGTGCGGGCAGCTGAAAGCTTTTTACCCTCGCTTTCAAATTCTTTTTTTGCGGCTTCATGCACTATTCTCCGGCTTTCAAGCTCGGCCAGAAGCTCGTCAGGTTTTTTTCCCGCAAGCAGATCGTAGCTCCCTTTTTTTGAATTCAATGAATCCTTTGAATCGTCAATCACCGAATTGTAGCCGGTTATTCCACCTGCGAGTTCCGAGATTTCATCATTAAGATCATCTCTCCCTGTTTCATACCCCGACACCAGTGCTGTCAATGCCGATTCAAAGCTGTATATCCCCCCTGCACCGGCAGTGTAATTATTTCCATATTTGTAATTCGTGTCCGCTTTGGCCAGAAATGCAGTTATCGAATCGGCATTTCCGGTCACAATTCCACCTTTAAGTGATTCGGAAATTGAATCAAATGCAGATTTCATCATGTTCATTTCATCAATAATCGAATTTCCGGAATACTTTTTCCCGTCGCGCTCGGCATATGATCTGCTGTATATAATTGTCTCTCTTAAATCTGTCTCAGCGTTAAATCCGTCAAACCAACCCGTTGCCGCATCATACAGCATGGGAATTATTACTTTTGTTTCGGTTATAACTATATCGTCAGTTGTATCAGCATTTCCAGTATCTCCGGGAGTTTCGGTTTTATCAATGACTGCAATTACACTGTCCCTCCAGTTCTTCTCACCGGAACCTGTTGTATAGACCAGCTTCAGTGCCTCGGCATTTGCAAGTCCTGCAAGTGCGGCATCTGTGTATCCGGCCTGCAGATCTGCTGTTTCTGCATATGACTCCATAAATTTGTCCAGCGCGGTTGTTATATTTTCAAGTACAACCGGCAGCCCGGCTGCCTCTTCACTTGTTTCATACAAACCGTATTCAAAGCCGGGGAGTATTGCCTCGGATGTTCCGCTCATGTACAGTGTAAAATAACGTGCCGCATCTGCTTCAAGTGATTCCACGTATATTACCGGGTCATTTCCGAAATACAGCGACACTGCGTTCAATCTTCCGGCGTTTGTTTTAACACCGTCTTCAAGATCGCCGTCCACGCTGTCTTTCCCGAATTTTTCCTCAAGAAATGTGTCTATACCGGTTTTCAGTACTCTGTTGCGGCTGAATATTTCAGTATAATAATAGTTTGATGCCTCGTAGATCTTAACACAATCATCAAGATAGTAAAACGCGGTTTTATCCCCTGCCAGCAAATCCCGGGCAAAACCGGTGTATTCATCTGCGGTCCCGCCGTATGCGGTTATTGATCTTTCAATATAGTCATCATCGCTTTCACCGCTGTTTCTGGTGAAACCTGTTATAAATTTTTCAAATTTAAGATATTTAATGTAAGCAGTAAATGCCGGATCAGTGCTTATAAGATTTTCACCGGATGCTCCGTTTATAAATTCTTTAATCAGCGCGTATGAAAGAAGCTCCTCTTTATCTGCTGAATCGATATCCATTTCATCTATGTATGTTTTTATATCGGAAACCTTGCCATCGGCAGAATCGGTGTTGTAAATATTCCTGTAATACGAAGGTTTTATTTTCGCAATCAGCCTCTCTCTTGCGTCTCCAGTAAGCCCTTTGGAATCCGCATAAAATCCCGGTTCAACTGCTGATCCTGCTCCAATGTATTCACCGGCATAAATCTCCGCACTAAGCAAATATTTATTCAGATAGAGCTTTTCAATAAAGAGCCCCACATTTCGTATCTTCTCTTCGGTGTGATCCTTTATAAACTTTTTGTCATCCTCTGATAATTTTTCATATGTATTAAGTATATTCTCTGCCAGTATATAATCATCCACTCCCGTTGTTTCAAGTACGTTTGAACAGTCATCGAGAAAGACCATCAATCTTTCATTCCGTCCCGATTCAAGTGCTTTGCGGTTATAAACATCATCCACACTTCCGGCCATCTCCGGCGAAGTGTCCTTTGCCATATACCTTTGTATAAAAATTGACCGGTCGAGTTTCTCTTTAATATCAGCAATTGATAAGGCGGCTGTCTTTAAAAAATCGGGCACAGGTACACCGGTTTCAGCCAGTTTTTCCACATGTTCAATAAATGCTCCGGCAGCAGCGCTCATCCCTTCAGGTGTAAGATACTTCAGTGAATCAGCGGCAAAGGGATTATTTCCGGATATAGTTAATGCAACTTTACTGTTTATATATCCGTATATCTCCTGGAGGTAACCGTGATTAGCCAGAAGATCCTGATCCCTGCGGAAATAACCGCAGTTATTCTGTACATATGTAATTAAATCCAGATTAGAGTTATATTTATTCAGGGCCATGCTGTCGTGTGCCATTATATAATTCAGTCCGGCAATTCCGCTTAGAGACACATAATATTCCCTCAGCCATGATGCAGCATCCATATCCCCTTCTGATGCATCGGACTCCTTCTCCGATATCAGCTCATCAAGTTCCACCCTGTCTGTTATTCCGCTTATTTCGTCATGTGTATCCGCAGCCTCTTCGGAATACTCCCTGTCGGTTTCAATCATGGTTATGTATTTTTCCCAACGGGTTTCGTCGAGACCCTGACAATTCTCTTCAAAATATTTAAGCGCGGTATAATGCTTTATATAGTTTGTGTTATCGCTGCCATAAACAAATTTCTCATTTTCGTATGCTGTTTTAAGCTTTTCATAAACAGAGCTGTAATTTTTTGTACCGGATGTATCGCATTCATCAAATGCGTTTTCAATAATCTCAAGAGCATCTGCCGAGATCTCTGCATACCGGCTGTAAAATTCATGGTCTCCGGTATATGGACTTTTAAGAAAATCATCCGGGTTAAAATTTTTGTCACGGAGTTTCTCAATTACAAGAGCTGCGGAATCCACTTTATACATAAGTGTAAAATAGACCTTGCGGATTGTCTCTGAAAGAATCTCCCGGCGGGCTGGTGTATAGTCTGTAATCAATGCCTGAAGAATACTGCTGTTCTGGTCCGCATTCTGATCCCATATTATTTCTTTTGAATTAATTATCTGTGCCGCCCATGCGGTAAGAGTGGTATCGCTCTCCTCTCCGGATAGAATATTTTTCAGTGTATTGAATCTGAACTTTGAAGTTTCATAATTTTTCACAGCAGACTGATAGTTCAAAGAGTACCCTGCAGTCATATCTGTAAAATCACTCTGCATCTGCGTTTTATACAGTTCTATATTTTTAAGATACAGCTCCCTTTCAGATTCAACTATTCTTTTCTCAATTTCACCAATCTCTTTAATTAAATACTCTGTGTTTTCACCGTTATCAAGGAGTATAATTGATCTTTTGACTTCGGAATAATCTCTGTCTGCCTTCTGAAGTTTCTCTCCAGCAGCATTATATTTCTCTGTAAGATACTCAATACTTGAAGTATATGTCTTCCACTCTTCAGTAAGAGCCTGCGATGCCGGTTTTATCCCCTGAAGCTTTTTCAGCTCCAGTACAATGGATCCTACACCTTTAAGTGCGTTTTCGTATGCGGTTTTGGCATCTGCCATCTTCTGCTGTGCTTCAGATCTTTTCCGCTCTGTCTCTTCAGCTGTATCTTTTTTTAACTTTTCCGCGTAATCAAGAACTGATTTTGCTATATCAAGCCTGCTCTGCCAGAAAACTTTATCCCTGGCCGCAAGCTTAAGCGCAAACTCGGCTTCTGTCATTAAATAGGGATCACTCCCTCCGGCGTTGTGGAGGTATCCCTCGCCACCCTGACTTCCCAGCATGTTCTTTTCATGCATATAGATTTCAGCGTCATCTGCAATTTTTTTAAATGAATCCTCTATCTTTTTCCATCGTTCAAGTTCTGTTTTATAATAGTAGTAAGTTGACTTTCTCGAATCTGATGATGAATCATTTACTATATTTTCCCATTCAAATGATTTCAAAACATATTCACCACCAGGGAAAAGCCATGTACCGCTTTTTATAATAGAAACAACCTGAATATTGTATTTCTCAGTTAGAACTGTACCATCACTGTTTAATGAACTTCCGGCAAACTGTGTTCTTACCTCACACTGATTCGGAAAGACACCAAACTGTCCGATTAAAGTTTCAATCTCCTGAAAAATATCCTGCGGCAGATAAGACTTCATTTCATTATAATTATTAAACGCATAGGAATTAACAGATTCCGCTGCCATCTTTTCAAGCCACTTGATGTTTTCAAGCGCCTCTGTATATACCTTCGAACCGTTTATAGCCATATCGACCAGTCCGCTGCTGTGGTCATTCCACTGGACTGAAAGATTATTCATGTAATTTGTAAAATCATCTCTCGATCTTATAATATTTTCTGAAAGGCTCTGCTGCTCAATACCCCATTTATCAAGAGCCTCATAGACCTCATTGCTTAATTTTGTCTCCCAGTCCAGTCTCGCCTTCTCAAGCTTCTCCTCCGATTGTCTCCATAACGCTTCTGCTGACTGATAAGCCTCTCCAGCGCCCTGTTGCCACGAGAGCATCTGCTGATAGAGTCTATCGAGCGCTCCGTTCCACTTCTCAATACCGGTTTTGACAAGCTGCTTTAATTCATCCTCCCAGTTGTCACCCATCACAGAAAAATCGATAACACTCTGCCCTTCGTTGTCGTATGTTTTTGTAAGGATTTTATCCTCTTCGGATTTTAAACTCCCCTGTACCTCTTTTATGATACTGTCAGTCGTCTGGTCGGCACTCCCGCTGTCGCTCTGATACCGCAACGATTCAGTGTCCACCATAAGTTCATTTATAAACTGATTTCTGCCGTTGTAGAGGATACTGTTCCGCTCTACTTCAAATTTTATTTTGAGTTCATTTTCAAATGCAGCAAGTCCCGTTTCAAAACCGGTTTTAACATCACCGGTTAACAACTCCCCTTTATTCTTCAGATTTGCCAGAGGGGTGAGATATTGTATATCCCACGAACTGTTTAAACCGGCAAGCGAAGTGCTCACATAGCTGTCCCAGTCGTTGACAGTTTTTACGCTGGTTTCATCTCCGGCTTTAACAACACTCTCTTTCAGTTTTGAAAAATCTATCGGATCAAATACAAGATTCTCTCTTTTTAAATACCACAATCCAAGGGCATAGGATTCCGCTTTTTCATATTCGCTCTCCCAGTCTGCACGGGACTCCTCTCTGACTGTACGCAGCTCAGCTCCATCTCCACCCTGACGGATATACCTCTCCATCTCCGATACGGTACCTCGTTCCCACTCTGCCAGCATCTCCTGCTTTCCCGAGTCGAGTATATTCTGCCAGTCCTGTTCATTTATGCTCTTCTCTGCCTTATCAGCGTACATCTCAAATTTTTCACGGTCGTCTTTAAATTCCCTGAATTTGAATTCTGCTGAAAGAGAGGTCCCCGATATAATCAGCACTGCGCTCAGGCATAACGATATAGCGGATAAGAGAGTTATCCTTTTTTTCATGATACGGCTCCTGATTTCTGAATTGTGTTTTTGAATGTTGAGGCGGTTATATATCGAGTTAAATTACATAGAGTTGAATGAGCGTGGCTTTGAGCATTATTATATGATTGATAAATCTTTTTCCTGTTCCCGCTGTTGTCCCTTACGTAGAGAAAGAGCCGGTATAGGTCGATAAAATCTCCATCAAAGATATTGTTATCACATGGTTCATGCTTTAGAACAGCATAAATCTCTTTTTTATTCAGAGGATAACGCTTTATGGTGTTTGATGCTGAAAATGAGAACGGGATTACCGATGGTGAAACAGCATATTCAGGGACAGGCAGAACTCCCGGCAGAAAACCGGTTCCGGAAAAATTATAATCACAAAGAGTTATTTTTTCTGATCTGCGGACAAGTTCTGTTTCATCGGCTGTAAGAGAAGTAATCGAAACTTCCTCAAGCTTTAGAAGAATCACTCCTGCCAGTAAAATTTCATTTCTGGTTTTACCACTTACCGAATCTCTGCTTAATATATCCGCTGCTGATGTTCTTAATGAATTGAGTTTTTCTAAAGATTCCGGTGAGCAGAAAGCATCCATTGCAAGGCTCTTCTTTTTATTACTATATAAGTCTGAAAGAATCCTATCACCACGGATAGCTGCTTCACTGGATCTCTCCCATGGCGCTGTAATATCTTCTCCCGATATAATCTCTTTTTTGTCAGATGGGGTATCTTCGCAAACCGCCACATGTGCAGAGTAAGCCGAATCTGCATTTAACAGACCGGGAAAAGAGAGGACGCCCCCCTGTAATAAAAGAAATAAAATGCAGAAAAGAACTCTCATCAGTATTGAACTATAACCTTGATAATATATACTGATTGATTGAAACTCCCTCTTCAGCAGACCTGATTGCAAGGGACCTGTGCATCTCTCCCGATATACGCAGAGTAAGATTACCCTTATATTTTTTCATTCCGAATGATTCAGGTATCTGTTCATTACCGGCTGTCATTATTCTGATAGTTTCCCCTACAAGAAATTCTATCTCCTTCAATGCTTTATCAGCACTCTTTCCGTGAGCGGATAGCGACGGGAATTCCAGACATCTCCCGATGTGAGCATTGTCCTCATGCGACCATTCAATACGGTAGGTATATCTCTCTATATGATGTTTTGCAAATTCAGGATTATTCATATCAATGTTTTTCATTCATCACCTCCAGCTTTTTTAAAGCCTCTTCAACTTTTCTGACCTGATATGGTTTCGCTGTTTCTCCATCGAACTGAATACTTATAACCGGGTCCCCGATCCAGGGCGTTCCAAAAACATAATGACACCCGATAACCATGGGGTCTCCGAAGTATTCACTGCAGATTTTCAGCAAATCAGAAAATTTTATATCTGCAGCACTGTTGAAAAAATCTCTATCCATCAGCCTCAACCTTGATAGCATATACGCTATCATATTACAATCATTTTTTTATATTACATCAGCGATTTATTTCCTACGGCGCGTATGCTTCGCATACGCGGGGAGATGGGGGATTGCGGGGGCGTTGCCCCCGCAATCCCCCATCTCCTGCTTAGAATCTGATCATCTGCTCAAAATCCTCTTTCATATAATTCCCCTTCATATCCCTTAATCCACCGGTTCCACCTTTGATAACAATTCTGTAGATATTACCCGCAGCAGCATTATACAGATCGAATTTCAACCTTGTAAATTTCACCGGTGGTGCATCGGGCCATTGAATATTTATTACCGATGGCGCTGCCCCGGTACCGGCTACGCTTTCAGCATAAATTGAAAGAGACAGAGGATCAATTTCAGATGAGAAATCGACAACGACATCTGAATAGAGCAGAGGATGAAGTGCACTTATAAGAAGGAGTTCAATGTCATCACGGTTCCACGCATGGGGAGGTGCAAGGTCACCTATCTGATTTACTGCCGGAGAGAGGGAATTAACTCCATCTGTTACAAAGACATACCTGTAATCCTTTATCAGCGAATTATCCTGAAGGTCTGTGATACCGGAATTCACACGCAGAGTGTAGACAACTTCTGATTGAAGATATTCTGTAAAATTGATGTAAGCAACTGTTGCACCTGCTGAAGTTTCACTGGTTATATAATAATCAGCAGATGGTGAGATAGAAATGGAACTCCTTAAAGTGTCAGTTACAATTACTTCACTGAATTTTAAAACCAGGCGTTTATCCTTCTCTGCACCATGAGTATAAAATGCTTCATCAAAATCCAGCGCAGGGGAGATATCCTGATAGACCGAAAGTTCAGGTTTAGTGAAGTCATCTCCTACTGTAAAATTAAAGACAAGCTGTTCATTAAGTCTGTTTCCGCTTACGTCAAGTATTGAGTCATCTACTGTAACTGTATAAGTAACTCCTGAATTGAAACCGTACAGCGGTGTAAATGTAATTACCGTTGAATCTCCGTTCCAGGTAAATACCCCCTGAACTGATGGTGAAACAGATATTCCGCTATATATAGAGTTAAGATCAACGGGCTCCGAAAAAGTTATTACAACCGGTGTGCCGGTCAGATTCCCTGTTGAATTTGCTGCAGGGACATACGATGACACAGATGGTTTCCCGTTCTCTCCGCTTATAAAAAAAACTGAAACGTGCTCCTCCTTAAGATCATTCCCGTCTGTATCCTCTGCACCTTCGGTAATTCGTATTGTAAACTTTTCCGCGACCGGGAGATTCAGCCGTGGAGTAAAAATCATTCTCCTCCCGCCATCCTCCCAGCGAAAGACTCCATCTACTGTACCGGAGCCGCCGGTCAATGAAAATTCACTGTTGGTTTTTACTTTATCCATGGGATTGCTGAACTCAACAATGAGGCTTGCATCTGTAGCAACCAATGTGCTGTTATGTGATGGCGAAACTGACACTACTTCCGGCCTGTCAAATTTAAAATCTGCATCACACCCTGCGTTTAATATTAAAAAAATAAGAAGTATGGTTCTCCTCATTACAGTGCCTCCCTGAATTCAAATACAATATCCCTCTCGGCGTAATTACCGTTAAGATCTTTAATTCCGTTTGTGCCGCCCGAAACGGAAAACCTGTAAAGAGCCGGCGAGTGAAAAACAGTGTTTGCCGGAGGGTCAACAGAGATAAGCTTATTTGTCATTGGACTGAATTTAAATATTACAGTGTTATCATTCTCCCATGTGATATCAACTATCTGAGCACTGTTTACAGTAATTCCGCCGGGCCCCGATTTAAAGGTTTCAATAAGTGCATTATTTATAACTGAATATTTTTTTATCTCAACAGGGGTATACGGAGAGAGAGACGATACGAACTCTATTTTAATATAATAATACTGTGAATACGGCAGTACAGCTCCCATAGTAATAATCAGCGGCCAGGAGGATGGATCCGGGGCTCCCGATGAAAGAAGATTATAAACAGCTCCATCAGGGGATCCGTAGATGCTGCCGCATCTCACATATAATGAATCCGCAGCAGTTGTTTTAATTTCCACGGAATGGGCCGACTCCATTGTCAGACCGTTAATGTCCTTTGCAGTTTTATCAATATATATCTGGTATGATGTTTCAGGTTTGAGAGATACCAGAGGTTTAAAAATGAGTTTACTGTCGCTATCCCACTCATAGTTCCCCTGAACTGACGGTGTTATTGAAAATGCGCTTTCGGCTGATATTCTGTTCATTGCTTTTTCAAAATCAACTGCAATCCGGATATCTCTGCTGATTGAGACGTTCAATGAATCCCGGGTCCAGTATCCCGACAGAGAAGGTAAAGTTGACGCGTCATAAATCCCTTTCACCCGGGGGAGTGTAAAATCGCTGCCTGTTATAAAACTCACCCTGTAATCGCTGCTTAATGAATTACCTGCAGTATCCATGGCGCTTTTTGAAATTCCAAATGTATAGAGTTTCCCAAAGCTTAAAGCTGAAGAGAGCCTATAGGTCATCCTGCTCCCGGTTAAGCCGGGTACATTTTCAGACCATACAAAATATCCTGATGCATCAGGTGTTATGCTGAATGCTTTTTCAACACTCTCCCGGTTCATGCTCTTTGAAAAATTTACAGTAATATTATAATCAAGCGCTATGCCGTTGACTGCACCGTTAGTAAAGGGCGGGTCTGAAGAGATAACCGAAGGTGGAGTAAAATCACTCCCTATATAAAATTCGGAAATAAAATCCGTATCCATAATATTTTCGTCTTTATCACGGACATGTCTCGGTATCTCCATAACATAACGTCCGGTCTCTGTTACAGGATCTGACGGTGTAAACCTGAATCTCTTCGAAGATATCCACAGAAAATTCCCCGACAGATCACCGGTTCCGCTTATGCTGAAATTATCTTCTATATCAGTACGGTTAACATCATTGTTAAATTCTATCTCAATATAGAAATCCGGGAGCACACCAACTGCATTATTTGCCGGTGTACTGGAGGTGATTTCAAGAGTTTCAAAATCTTTTTCACATGAGATTATTCCCGTTAATAAAAATATTATAATTAATAATACCAATTTGAAATTCGACATAGTTTACTCCTCGCTTACTCTTCATTTACTTTTGATAACTTTTTTCTGCTGCAATATAAATAATTAATTCTCAGAATCCATATACTCCGTATAATCATTACCTGAATCCCAACAGCCCCCTAAATCCCCCGGAGGGGGACTTAGAAAAAAATATCCACGAATTATTGCTTAAAAGTCATTATTTAATAACATCTTCTTTTAAGTCCCCCTCCGGGGGATTTAGGGGGCTTTCCCGGGAGGATTTTTTTCAACATAAAGATGTGGCTAATAATTAGACCGATTTATGGAGCCGGAAGATCTCCAGTTATCCTGCTATAAAATCTGAAACTAACCAACGGCAGCAGAACAAGTGTAAGTGCTGTAGAAAACATAAGCCCCGATGTTACTGTAAGCGCAAAGGGGAACCATAACGAACTCCCTTCGCCACCTCCGATCAGCAAAGGCACCATCCCCAGTACTGTAGTCATAACCGTAAGCATTACCGGCCTGAACCTGTTTAAAGCTGCTCTTCTTATATTTTGTTCAAGATTATTGTGCGCAAGTAATCCCGATTTAAAATCTATATTCACCGGTTCTATAAGGAGTATTCCGTTGTTTACAACTATCCCTGCCAGCATTATAAAACCCATAAAAACCGGCGGAGATATTGATGTACCAGTTATAAAAAGAACCGGCACTGCGCCTGCTGCTGCAAGAGGGATAGTAATCATTATCAGAAATGGAAGGAGCAGCGATTCGAAGATTGAGGCTAATATCATGTAAATCAGCAGAATCGAAACAAGAACAGCTGCAGCAAGTTCATTTCTCTCCTTACGGAACTCCTTCAGTCTTTTGTCAAAATCATAGGAGTATTCATCTGGAAGCCCCATGGATTCGATAACCTCTTTAATTCTGTAACCGCTCTCCTGAAGAGAGAGACTTCCGGTTTTTGCCGTCACTGAAAGTGAGCGGCGGCCGTTCATCCGGTATATCCGCGTTGCACCTTCACCTTCTGAGAGTGTAACCATCTCGGAGAGTGGAACATCATCCCCCTTTCCGTTTTTAACCGTTCCCGACATTACATGTTCGATGGTATCGCGGTCCCCTTCGCCCAGTCTCAGCCTCACATCGACCTCACGCCCCTTTTCGATGTACTTTGTCACTACAGGACCGAAGAGTCCGCCGCGGATTCTTTCAGCTACCGACGATGCTGATACACCGCTCATACTGCTTTTATCCCTGTCAAGAGTAAGTGTATATTCGGGTCTGCCGTCCCGGAACCGGAGATAGCACTCGTCTATCCCCTCGATGTTTTTTATGCGCGATGACGCCTCTCTGGCGATTTTTTTAAGTGTGTCAATATCATCTCCAAGGAAATGAACAGTGACCTCTCTCGATGCCATTTCATCGGCTTCAGAAGTGTATGAAAATGAGTTAAACGGTTTAAGACAGGCATCTGCGCTGCTCTTTAGTGATGACTGAAGTTTATCGCGATTCTTTCTGCTGAGCCCCTGATCAACTTTAACAGTCAATGTTCCGCGCCATTTTTCGACCTTTGCGGAAACACTCTCAACATCTTCAGCATCCCGTACAATCTGTTCAACTCTCCGCACACCGGAATCAGTTTCTTCAAGAGATGTACCTGTAGGAAACTCCATGTAGAGATAAAACTCTCTCCCGGCTTCATCTGAAACTGCATCTTTATCCATAACAGAAAACAGAACTGCACATAGAAATATCATCGCGAACGATAACGAGAGAACTCTGAAACTGTTTTTGAATACATAATCCAGTATAAATTTATAGTAACTGAAACATCTCTTTTCAAAAGCAAGTATGCGGATTTCAATTTTTTGAACAACAGGAAAAAGTTTTATCTTTAATGATTCCGGCAAATCAAAACTTTTAGAACTTTTAAAAGTGACGTAAAAAGCGGGTACAAGAATTATAGCGGTAAATAGAGACACAACCAGAGCCCTGTTCACAGTAAATGCCATATCCCCATACATCGACTCAGCCCTGCTGCTGAGAACAGCCACAGGCGCAAAAACAGATATTGTAGTAAGAGTGGATGATATTACAGCAGTCTTAACAGAATTTACCGCGGCAAGTATCCCTTCAATGGACTTATCGCCCCATGATGTGATTGCCTCTATAATTACAATACCGTTATCAACAACCATACCGGCGCTCAGGGCAAATCCGCTGAGACTCATGATGTTGATACCCCGGCCCCCTGCGAATAAAAATACCGGTACAATAAACATCGAACATGGAATGGATAAAGCAATCGGTATAACGCTCTCCCTCCTCCTGAAAAAAACCGTCAGTACAATAAATACAATAAACATCCCCCATAGACCCGAAAATGCCGCGTTGTTTACTGCCGATTCTATATACTCACCCTGGTTATAGATTATTTTCAGTTTAACATTGGTGAATGAGTTCAGGATCTTCATTGACTCGCTGCAGACACTAAGTGTATTTGCACCTCCCCCTTTGTGAATATAGATTGTCACAAGATCTTTTCCGTTGTATCGCGAAAAGTCCTCTTTCTCTCTGGCAGAGAAAGATGTAACAGCTATATCTTTCAAATATACAAGACCCTTTTCTCCGGCACTGACTATCGTGTCATCTATATCTTTTATTGACCTGAATCTCGAAGGGATATTGAGAACTGTTAATCCGGAACCGGTTTCAACAGTTCCTCCGGGGATTGAAATATTTGAACTCCTTACAGCGGATGAAATATCTGAAAGAGTCAATTCTCTTGCTTCAAGTCTGCTCCTGTCGGTCTCTATGTGTATTTCCCGTATCGTACCGCCGGCTGTATTTATTTCAGAAATACCATCAACTCTCTGTAGTGCGGGTTTGATCTTTCTGTCGGAAAAATCACGCACTTCATCAGGGCTTATGCCGTCAATCTCAAGAGCTGCAATTATAACAGGACGCTCCGATGGATCATACCTGTATACAACCGGTTCCTGTACTTCATCGGGGAATGAATCCTTTATAAGTTCAATCTTCTCGCGGATCTTTACCGATGCTATTTTAATGTCTGTTTTCTCACTGAAGGTAACATTTATTTTAGATTTACCCTCTTCAGAAACAGAATCAATCTCCGTAATCCCGTTTACAGATTTTATTATTCTCTCAACCGGTTTAGTAAGAAGCACTTCAATCTTTTCAGGCCCCACGCCCGGATACTCTACAAGAATCGACACAGCAGGATAGTCAGAAGCAGGAACAAGCGAAACGGGAAGTTTATACAGCGAAACAACACCCGCTGTAAGAAAAGCAGCAGCCAGCATAAATGAGCTTATTCTGTTGCTGATAAAATACCGTATCATACTTTAACTTCTCTTTTGCCTGAGTTTAAAACAGAAAAAACCACAGGGATAAAGACAAGTGTAAGAAGAGTTGAAACAGTCATCCCCCCGATAACGGTTACAGCAAGCGGCCTTTGAAGCTCCGATCCCTCACCCATACCAAGAGCAATAGGCACAAGTGCAAGAATCGTAGTCAGAGTTGTCATCAGGATCGGCTTCAGTCTCCTCCGGCCGGCTTCGATAACTGCAATCTCGATCGGAACCCCACGGCGGCACTCTTTATCAATAAAATCGAACAGAACAATAGCGTTGTTTACAACCGTTCCGCTGAGAAGAATCATCCCTATCCCGGAATTTATGTTCAGAGTCTGACCTGTCAGAAGAAGGGCAAGCGAAACACCCAGAGCAGTAACAGGTATACTTATCATAATAATCAATGGATTCATTAAAGACTGGAACTGCCCGGCAAGCAGCATATAGATGAATAATACCGCAAGCAACATTGCAAATCCCAGCGAGCTGAAAGCCTCACGCATCTGATCGCTCCCGTCAGCCACACGGCATATTACACCCTCGCGGAACTTCATGGCATCGAGCAGATTCCTGAGCTTTCCGGCGACGAACCCCCCTCCGGGAATAATATCCGCGCTTACAATATTTATTCTGCTCTGCTCTTTTCGTACAATACGGCCGCTCCCTGTACCGGCTTTTATCTCTGCAAATTTTGATACAGGAACGGTTACTCCAGCTGAAGTTTTAACAATAATTCTGTTCAGCGATTCAACTCCGGTCCGGTCGGTCTTTATCAGCCTTATACGGATGTCTATCTCATCGTCGCCGTCACGGAAGGATGAAGAGACTTCACCGCGCACAGCCATTCCAAGCTGTGACGCAGCCTCTTCCACATTAAGCCCAAGCGATGCCGCTGATTTCCTGTCGATTTCAACACGGAGCTCCGGCGATTCACGGTCAAATACCGATGAAATACTCTTTAAGCCGTCAATCTTTGAGAGCATATCCTTCACAGCATTTCCTGATTCCTTCAGATCGGCTGCATCATTTCCGTAAATTTCAATTTCAGTTTTTCCCTTTCCTGCAGAAAATACAGAGGCAACCAGATCATCTTTCATCCTGTATGTAATTTTTGCTCTGTCATTGAATTTCAGATTCTCTTTGAGTTCACTAATAAATCTTTCAGCAGACCTGCCCTCTTTCATAAATACTTTTAGTAAAGCATAGTCCGCCCCTCTCCCCGATATTTTTTCAGATATATTATCTTCAGGGTCACATCCTGCTTTTGTAAAAACATAGTCGGCACTCCCGCTGCTGTTAATATATTTTTCGAATGTTTCACAAATCCCCGATGTCTCCGCCAGAGATGTACCACCAGGCAATTCAATCTCTATTGAAAATTCACCGGGATCTACAGAAGGCATAAGCTCGCTGTCAATAAATCCGAAAAGAATAATTCCGGTAAACATAGCAATGAATCCGGCAATAATTACTTTTTTCTTCCCACCCAGGGCGGCACGGATAACTGATTCATAAAACGACTCAACAGCAGACATTGTTTTATCTGACATAACAGAAATTTTTTCGAATCTGTTATTCTCATCCCGACCAATCATTTTTTTTATACCAGCCGGAAAGATAGTAAAAGTCATATTCAGACCTGCAAGCATGGGGATAAGCGTAAGAGAACTTATGAGTGAAAATATAAGAGAAAATGAAACTGTCAGTGCAAGATCACGGAATACAGCACCGGAAAGTCCTGATAAAAACACGATAGGAATAAAAACAATAATTGATGTAAGCACCGATGCAATTACCGGTGCAGCAACATCCGTTGTTCCATTTACCGCAGCTTCGAATCCCGAAAGTGTTTTATCACCATCCTTATAGTCCTGAATAGATTCAAGAACAACAATCCCGGCATCAACCATCATACCGGTCCCAACTGCAAGACCGCCAAGTGACATCGTATTTAATGAAATATCGAATATTTTCATAAGAACCATAGTCCCGGCAATACTTACAGGTATAGATAATGAAATAATAACAGGGGGGATTACCGATTGAAGAAAAAACCATATAACGAAAAATGAAATCAATCCTCCGAGAATAGCAGAGAAAAGTACATTATCAATAGAAGACTGTATAAACTGAGACTGATCATAAATGCATTTAATATTAAAGTCACTCCTCTTTCCTGAAATAATATTACGCATTTCATCTCTGACCAATTGACACGTCATTATTGTATTCTTTCCTGGTTCCTTTTTAACAAGTAGTGCAACACTCTCCCTGCCGTTAAACCTTACTGCAGATTTTCTCTCTTTAAATGTATCTGTAACAGTTGCAATATCCGACAAGTAAACCGGCACGCCGTTTTCGCTATATCCTGCTGCTACAGAACGTATATCCGCACTGTTTCTGAATTCACCGGCAGTTCGTACAAGATACTCTTTCCCGTCCCTGACAAGACTTCCGGCCGGATAACTGTAATTTGACATGCCGATACTCTGTGAAATTTCCGGGAGAGACAGGCTCTTCGAATAAAGAGCTGCATTGTCAACCTCTACCAGTATTTCACGCTTTTCCCCGCCGAGAAGTTCCACAAGTGAAACACCATTGATTCTCTCAAGGAACGGCACAATCTCCTTCTCTGCTCTTTTCCTTATATCCGCTGTCCTCCCCTCAGGAAGCGAAACAGAATATATCATTACAGGTTCATCTGCCGGATCATACTTCACTACAATTGATTTCCCGGTATCATCTGGAAGCTCACCCCGTATCAGGTCCACCTTCTCCTTAACTCCAATAAGGGCCATATCCATATCGCGCTCCCATTCGAAGCTGACTTTTACTATACTCATACCGTCAATAGATTCAGATTTAACTTCTGTAACTCCGCTGACCGAAGTAACAGCCTCCTCTATACGGACTGTAACAAGTTTTTCCACCTCGGATGGCGCGGCATTTTCAAATGGGGTAATAACTGTAAGAGCGGGAAGATCAATATCGGGCAGCAGTTCAACGGGAAGTTTAGCGGCTGAGATAACACCTGTCAGACATATCCCGCTGAAGATCATAATTGTTGTAATCTTCCTCTTAATCAGTATTTCAATCAGCTTCATCAGTCTATTCTCATCCCCTGATATACGCTGTTAAGACCGCTTACAACAACCCGGTCTCCGGATTTAACACCTTCAACAATCTGAATATCCTCACCATACTGACTTCCGGTTACAACATTCTCTTTCACCACAATGTTATTTTTTACTATATAAATTTCACTTCTGCCGTCTTCATGAGTTATAACTGCACCCATCGGCACCAGTATCCCTTTAACAGATCTGCCCGTATCAATCAACGCTCTTGCAAACATTCCGGGAAGAAGAGCACTGTTGCCGTTAGGTACTGCTGCCTTCACCTCAACACTCCGCGTCTTTGTGTCAAGGACCGGAGAGATTGTATCAATACTTCCGCTGAACTTTTTATCAATATCAAATGCGTCAACAGTGAACAGTACCTTCTGCCCTGTTTTAACTTTTGTAATATCCTTCTCATTGAGATTCATAGATATAAAAACAGAACTGATATCCATAACCGTCGATATTACAGAATCCTCTTTCACCATCTCGCCCCCCTCCATATTTTTTACCGCAACTACTCCGGTTATGGGGGATCTTATATATGTCTCCTTCAATAACAGTTCAGTTGAGAGAAGCGAACTTCGGGCCTGGCTTACTCTGGACCTGGCAGATTCGACTTCAGCTTTTTCTATCTTTGTATTAATCTCTTTGAAAATTTTTATCTTTTCATCCGCATTTGACGGAACTTTTCTCCCTTCATTTTTAATATCCAGATCGCGGTAACCGACCAGCTGTATTTCGTAGTCGGACTCCGCAAGCTCATACTTTGTTTTAAGAGTTGTGTGCTGTGTCTTTATACCTTCAAGCTCTGTATTGCTGATCCCTCCGGCTTTAAACAGCTCGGTTTTATTATTTAAAACACTATTCATATTCTCATATGATACTTTTTTATCGTTCAGATCAGCCTTTGCTTTCTTTATAGTTTTAAACTTTATCTCTATCCCCTTTAATGCATCACTATATTTCGCTTCTGCCAGCTCCAGGGCTTTCTTTGCTATATCAAGTTCCGACTTCTGCTGCTTAAGCGTAATCTCAAAGGGGAGCCTTTCAATCTCCGCAATCAATTCTCCACGTGCAACATGCTTGCCGTCTTTGATGTATATTCTACTAAGACGTCCGCTGACCTTAGATGAGATATTGACTTTTTCTTTAAAAACGATCTGTCCCAGAACCTGAATTGTATCCCTGACCTCCCTGTTTTCAACAATCACTGTTGCAACAGCCTCACTATTCAATTTCCCCGCAAGAGCTGAATCTCTCTTTGCAATAATCTCAGGCCGTATAACTATCCCGTAAATAATTCCTCCGGCTGTAACTCCAATCAGAAGAAACGCGATAATTTTGTTTTTGAGTTTGAGATCTTTTAACATCATAAGCAGCAATATTATATTTTTCATTGTATTCCTTCTTGTTTAAACTCTGATGAAATCTCTTTAAAACGTTAAATCCCTCCGCCTCACCCGGCCGTGACTTCGTCGGCCGCCCTCTCCACGGCAATGCCGTAGAGAGGGCTATTGTTAAAACCCTCGTCCGGCCGAAGGTTGGGAGAGGGTGCTCGCGCATAGCGTCGAGCGGTTGAGGGGGCGAATTACTCCTTACTCTTCACATATCCCCTGAAAAAATCTATATTCATGCCTGCGGAAAGCTCCAGAGCTGAAGCAGCCATAAGATATTTTATCTTTGCATTGAGCAGAGATACCTCGGCCTTGCCGCGCTCCACCTCTTTCTCAAGCAGGTCATACCTTCTCGATTCACCCATATCAGCCTTGAGTCTTTCGATAACCAGTTGTGCGTCATAAAGCTCCACCTGTTTTGAAGCTATACCTATCATCTCCCATGAATTTCTTATCTCCGCAGATAACGATCCGATCTCTGCGGCAATGCTCTCTTTTAACACAGAGAGTTCGTCACCCGATTTAGCCATTTCAATTCTACTCTGGAGGAGTGTGCTTTTGTAAGACATATCGTTGAGGATATCTGCAGATGTGTTTCCTGATCGGCTCCGGGTGTTCCCGTTTCCGCTTTCACTGTATCCGGTTCCTCCGGAGATACTGTTCCCGAAAATTCTTGAACTGAATTTTATATTAACGCCCCAGCCCTTCTCCCTAGGGGGATACTCTTCACCGCTCAGATTATAGTTAAGTCCCAGGGATACATTAGGGAGAAAATAATTTTCGGCCATTTCGTTGTTTCTCTTTGCAATTTCATATTCAGCCGAACCGCTCTCTATCTCTTTCCTCATTTTCAGAGCAATGGACACAAGCTCTTCATCATCGATTCCGCCTGCAGGGATGATAATAAAATCTTTTTCAAGATCACCTGTAATTTCAAGAGGGGTATGCCGGTTGATCCTCAGAAGCAGTTTAAACTTTTTAGCGGCAGCATCGTATTCGTCAGCAGCCTGTTTAAGAGAAAGTTCAATCTCTTTTACTTTTGCCTCAATTTCAAGTACTGCCAGTTTTGTTGCATCACCTATCTCATATTCTTTTCTTATAAAATTCAGCTGCATCGTTCCATGTTCAAGTGTCTGTTTATATATCTTTGAAGTTTCATTCAGTTTAAGAAGATTGAGATATCCCTCGCGCACTGAAACAACAAGTCTGTTCAGCGATATTCTGTAGTCGTTCCGCGCAAGAAGAGCATTCAGCTGTGCGGAATCGTAATCAAGGCTCCGTTTCCCTCCATCGTATAAAACAACCTCACTCTCCACGCTGATCCGGGATGACCTGCTGTCTGTCTCTCTGCTCTTTACTTCATCAGTCTGCATATATGAAAATTTAAGTGACGGGAAATAACTCCGGAGCTTTTCACCTGTCGCCAGCGAATACAAACCCTCTCTCGCTCTTATCTCTTCAAGTTCAAAGCTGTTTGAAACTGCTATTGATACCGACGAAATAATATCGAGTTTTAAAACTTCACTTTTTTTATTATCGAATGAATTATCTCCACTGACTTCTGAAACCGCAGCAGTTAAGAAAAAAAATAAAGAGAATAATAATGTAGAGAGCTGATTCAATTTATTTCACCTTCACCAGACTGCTCAGCAATTCTGATGCAAACTTATCAGCGGCATTTCTTCTGACCGATTCATCCCCTGCTGATTCATCAACATGATAAAATCCGTTACCTATTAAAGTTCCGGTTTTTCCGTAGACAGTAAACGTAATAAGTGTATCGGTTTTTCTATCCGCCAGAAATCCCGACTCTCTTTCAGATATTACCCCTGTAATAAGAATATCCCCTTTATTATCACTGCATATTTTAGCAGCCCATTCAGCTTCATCTGTCACAACAGCGTCCGGATTCTTTAATGAAACAGATTTATACCCGCTTCTGAAAAACTCAAATTTAAGCGCGTCCCTGAACTCTTCAGCAACAAAAGGATCGTAGTTCATATTTCGAATATCAAACTTGCCGATAAGAATTACCGCAGGCTTGACTCCGCGGGCTTCATCTCTTACATGAAAATCAAAGTCAGCACATCCCCCGGCCGTTAATACAACACCAAGGAGTATCATTAAAAAAATTATTTTTCGTCCCATTTTTCAAACTCGCTTTTTATAAGATTTAAAGATTTTATATCCCGGTCAGTAATCTCTGCAATTTTTACTGCTCTGTTAATCTCTGCAGCAGCTCTTTCTGCCAATCCCAGTCTGCGGTAAAGAACAGCCATGTTCCCCCTGGCGCTAATCAGCGACTCCTCTTCACTCATAACTGTTATATACTCATGAAGAGCCTCTTTATATTTTCCGTTTTTTTCGTAAACAAGGGCAAGGAGCAGACGCGCAGGTATATGGTGACTGTCAATTTCAAGAACAGAACGGAGTATGTTTTCACACTCACCCTTTTCATCTTTACCGGAAATAACAAGAGTACGCCCCTTCCAATAAAGCGCACCGCAATGATCCGGATCTCTATCAAGTATCTGTTCAAGACGGTTAATAGATTTATCGTACTCTTTATTGTAATAATGAATTTTAGCAAGCATCAGGTGAGCGTTCAGAAAGCCCTTATCAAGTTTTACAACTTCCTCAAAAAGCTTCGCTGCTGCAGTCAGATTTTTATCTGCATACTCCCGCTGTCCGCGGGCATAAACATCTACGGCAGAACCGGAATTCCCGCAGCCTGCACAAATAAGCAGAAATATAAAAATGTAATATTTCAAAGTAGCCTCCGTATCTAAAATCAGAGCTGATATAATAGATACGCCGGCCGATGATATTTTTTTAAATTTTTTTTATTTTTTGGATTTTTTTTGGGGGAGATGGGTTTGAATTTTTTTTAAGTGAGTTTGAGATTATTGATTTGTTTTTAAATTGTTTGAATTAATTCGAGTTGCCGGGTACCGCCCCTATCCGCCCGCCGGGCACCTTTCGTCGAGTGCAATTTGTGCGTCCTGCACGCACTCGACACTAGAACATCCTGTTCGTCGCCCATGGTGAGATGGTGAAAGGGAGACACGGAACATTTCGAATCACTCTCCCCCTTCTCATCAAGAGGGAGATGTCGCATCGCGACAGAGGGGGTGGATAAAAAAAACACGAAATATCCCCAATTACTCTCCACCTTTTCATCAAGGGGGAGATGGCCAGCGGCCAGAGGGGGCGGGGATATGCGCAAAGGCCAGTGAGTGCGAATCACTACATCACTACCCTATATCGCATCCTCATCAGAAACAATATGAATATGAGTTCTGTCATCCTTCCCGTGCATACATCCGAACTCGCAGAGGTAAGCGGCTGCAAGGTCACTGACACGTGGAGTTACAACGGCAAGCCTTAACCTGTTATAACCCATACTGTCTCTCTCATTGATCCCTTCAGCAATAACAGCAGGTACATCTATAGGTCTGATATCATCGGCGTCGGCAATATATATCAAAAGTCTCCGGCCGATAATAATTTTTTTTCGAAGTTTAACACCGCAGTTGAGAATGGAGTGGTCCTCTTTCTCTATGGAATCAAAAACACTGTTATCACAGCCGCAGCCTAATACATGTACGGCAAAATTAACAATCCCTGTTTTTTCCATATAACCTCCGTAAGTCCGGAAAGAATTTCCGGACTCTATTATATCGGCTTAAACCTCCGGTTTCTCAAGCAATTTCCGAAGTACAAAATCCTCATTCAGATCGTAAAAACCGTTTCTGATCTTCTCCTTTGCCTCGGAAATTTTCCCAAGCCTGTAAACATTCCTCAAATCCGCTTCTTTAAAACGTATATCTTCAGCCAGACTTGCCGAATATTCCTTTACCTCTTTCAAGAGCTTAACTCTCTCAAGCCTTACAAGATTATCTTTTTCAAATCGTACTTTTGCTTCAGATGATATTTCAATAACATCGCTTCCGCGATCTGTTTTTACAATACGTCTTGGACCATTCACCTCATGATTACTATTGCCGGTCCTGCTTCCATTACTGCCAATACCAACTGAATTTGGGAATCTTATTGCTGTCATAGCGTTCCTCCTTTACAGTTATGTCTCATTATATTTTCGGAATAATTTCGAATTTGATAAGTAAAATATTTTAGAATATTGTAAAATAGGTGGGTAATTTTATTTGTAAACGATAGGAGAACATCCGCTCCGCAGAGGCCAGGCCCGCCCCTATCCGCCGCTATGAGAAAGTCAAATTTAAGTGCTACCTTTTTTTAAATTTTTTTCTTTTAGCGTGCTCCTTTTTTTTAATAACCAGGCAGCCTGCAATTAAAACGCTTTATATGCCGCTATTCGTACTTGTGTACAGTTTATTTATTCTTTAGCTTTTAATGGTGCTGATAAACCCTGTGACGTCCTCAGAAGGGACAGCGGATAGGACATCATGCACCAAATTGTTAAATAAAGCATTGTAATGTACAGCTCCTTGTTTGTTATAATATCCTTAAACATCAATGAACTAAACCAACCGTATATGGTGTTCTATGAATTAACAGAGTCCGTAAACGAATAGCCAGTTTTCTTGCAACTGCAACAATCGCTTTCTTTCTGCTTCCCGAACTGTTAACAACATTATTAAATATTTGCAGTAGTACCGGATCATATTTCAATGCTCGCCATGCGCACTCAACAAGCCATGACCGTACTAATTTATTTCCCTGTTTTGTAATATGACCTTTCCGTTCCGTTTCACCTGATGAATATTCACTTGGGATCAATCCCAGAAAACTTGAGAATTCAGCTTTATTGTGAAACCTGTCAAGACTTCCCCACTCCAGAACAAGTCTGATTGCTGTCAGAATACCGATACCAGGTGCGCTTTTTAGCAAGTCAACATCTTCTTTGTATGCTTCTGACTTTGCCAATATATGAATTTCTTTCAGCACCTGTTTCTGAAGTTCCCAGAGATGAAACAATTCATTGAACATAATACTGAAGTCAAATTTCAGTGATAAAGAAATATCCATCTCGGGAATACGTTCGTATGCTTTTTTATAATGTGTTCGATACCAACTGCCTCCCTGAAACTGATTGTCTAAGCCGTGAAACTCCAATGCCCTTCGGATCCTGTTACATTCCCTTGTTATATCGCGTTGTAATTGCTCATATAAACGTGATATCTGGCGGTCTTCACGGCGCTTTCGATCTGGAACGTGGCAGATATGGTAATCGCCACTTTCTAGATTCTTTGCCAGCCTCCGGCAGTCTATACGGTCATTTTTCTGCCGTTGTGTTTTCTCTTGAGTTACAGTATGTGGAGGCGTAACAATACAATCATATCCGTCAGATTTCAACTGATCGTGTAATCCAAATCCCCTAAATCCGGCCTCATACATTACATGTATGAGGCAATCCGGAAATTTGTTGTTAAAATAGTTTTTAAGTACTTCATATTCAGCTGGCATACTCGCCTCATGAATTGTTACTTTTCCGCTTCGTACACATACTTTCCAAGTCTTTTTAGAATCTTCAAGACCAATAAAAATTTCCTTGTTTTTAACTATATAGTTCATTAAATTACTCATAAGGCTACCTCCTTTGTTGATTTTTGTTTTACTTCTTTTGCACTTCTAAGGTAGCCTTCTTTTTTAGATTTTCAAATAAATTAACCTCTCTGTTCTAGCATAGTAAACCCTACGGGCACCTTTCCCCATGGTGAGATGGTGAAAGGGAGACACGGAACATTTCGAATTACTCTCCCCCCTTCTCATCAACTAATCATTACCCGCTTTGTGTCAACAAAGTTGTCGCTTTTTTAAGCCACTTTCTTTTGGTTTAATCTCTCTTTAGTCTCTTCATTTGGATTAAGAAATATCTCTTCTGTCACATTCCAAATTCTGACTTTTTTACCCCAACGTTCCGGATGAAGCAATCTCGCCTGTTCCATAGTTTTATTTCTAGCACTGATTATTTCTTTATACTCTCCGCTTCTTCGTTGTGCCGGTGTAACATAACCAATTGCCGAATGCCTATGTTCAGTATTATACCAGTTCACGAATTCAGCCATCCAGATTCTTGCATGATAAAGATCTTTGAACTGCCCCGGATAACCAGCAGTATACTTGAGAGTCTTAAATAATGATTCAATATATGGATTGTCATTACTTACTCTTGGTCTGCTATATGAAGGAATTACTCCAAGATTATATAAAGTCATAATCATCGTTGCACCCTTCATCGGATTCCCATTATCTGAATGTAATTTTATACCTTTCAGTTTATATTTATTCTGAAGCCTTCTAAATAAATCGGATGCTATTTCTACATCCTCTGTTTCGTGAATTTCCCAACCGACAATTTCCTTTGTCCAGATATCTTTAATCATGTAGCAATAAAAATATAATCCATACACTGGTGTTCTTAAAAATGTTATATCCCAACACCAGACCTGATCAGGACCGGTTGCTTTCAGTTCATCAGGCTTACCGGTTTTACGACAGGGCTTATTATTCCCTCGATGATGAAGCATATTCGCCATGTTCAGAATCCGGTAAAAAGTTCTCTCTGATGCTATATATTCACCCTGTTCCGCAAGTATTGCTACTATTTCATGCGGTGTCAGATCTTTAAACTTATTATCACAGGCCGTATCTATCACCTTCTGATTCTCTATTTCAGATAGTTTCCGGGGAACATTTTTCATTGCACCTTTTCTTTTATCAGCACAGCATTCTTTATCCCATCGCTGGAATGATCTTAAGCTTATATTAAGTACTGCACAGGCTTTTGCTTTCCGGACTCCATTGCTCGTTGCTTCATTGATTAATTCAATCGTCTGAGTTTTATCTTCCAAAGAAATCAGTCGTCCTCTCTGTCCCCCAGATTGCATTCGCTTTTTTTTGAGAGTTACTAGTGCAGCCATTTCGGCTAATGCTTTCTCTTTACGGCGAAGCTCTTTCTCGAGTTCTTTTTTCTCTTTCTTTAGCCTGGTATTTTCCTGTCTTAGTTCGGTTTCTTTATCTTTCAAAATGTCTTTAAACTCCTGTTCCCAGAGATTCAGATGTTCACTGTGAAGTCCTTTCTCTCTGAGCCACTTCCCGGATTCTTCTTCAGTTATGGTTTTACCTTCAAGAAGAAGATTAAACTTCTCCAATCGGCCTATTGATGAAGGACTGCTTTCTTCATCCAATAGTTGTTCTCCATTTTCAAGCATCTTTTTCCAATTGTATATCGTTTGATCTGATATACCCATTTCTTTGGCAACTTCAGGCACACTCCTGTTTTCCGGTGGTAACACTTTCCTGAGTACTGATTCTTTGAATCTTTTACTGTATTTCATTGTCATCTCCTGATTTATTTCAGGCGACAACTATCTTGGCACATAGGGTACCCACATCTCTAAGTTTTTTAGAGATGTGGGTAAAAAAGTTATATTAATTTAAATATCTGTGCTAATTTATGGTTGGATTAATCTTCAGGAAGAATAATCCATGAATAAAAAATTAAATCTGTCGGATGAAATTAGAAATAATACAATCAATGATAAGAGGATAAGAAGTCGATTGGCAAAAACTATTGATCAATTATCGCAATATCCCAATCATTCGATTCCTCAAGCATGCAAAAAACCGTCAGAAATAAAAGGGGCATATCGATTGTTAGACAATAAAAAAGTTACTCCCGAAGGAATATTGTCCGGACATAAAGAAGCAACCAGAGTAAGAATGGCTGAACATAAAATTGTATTACTTGTACAGGATACAACTGATTTCAATTACACCAGACCTTCTGCTATAAAAGGAATGGGGGATCATGCGGCATCTCCTAATAGTAAAGGTTTATTACTCCATGGCACTCTTGCTGTAACACCGGAAGGTGTACCTCTGGGTTTATTATTTCAAAAGTATTGGACACGAGATCCAGAAGAAAAAGGAAAAAAGAATAAAAGGAAAGAGCTTCCCGTTGAAGAGAAGGAAAGTTTTCGCTGGATAGAAGCCATGGAAGAAAGCACTTCCGATATTCCGGATGGTGTAATAACAGTAACTGTAGCAGATCGCGAAGCAGATTTTTTTGATTTATTTAGAAGAAGCAAAGAGCTCAAACAAGATATACTGATAAGAGCTATCGGCAATCGGAAAGTCAATAGTGAAGAAAATTCTTTGATTAAAACAATTGAAGCAGCAGAAATTGCCGGAAAAATCAAGGTTTTCATACCAAGGGATGCAAATTCTAAATTGCCGGAGAGAGAAGTGGAGTTGGAAATTAAATTCCGCACACTCCAGTTAAAGCCGACATATTATTCAACAGATTCAAAAAACTCACAGTTCATAGAACTTGACGCTTTATATGCCAGGGAGATAAATCCAGCACTGGATGAAAAACCAATAGAATGGTTATTGCTCTCATCAATACCAATTTTGACCATTGAAGATGCGGTAGAAAGACTCGGCTGGTATAGACAGAGATGGAAGATTGAAAGATTTCATTTTACTCTCAAGAGCGGATGCAAAGTTGAAGAGCTGCAACTTGAAACTATAGAGCGTATTGAAAACGCACTTTCTCTATATTCGATTGTTTCATGGAAATTATTATGGCTGGTCTATGAGAGCAGAATCAAACCTGATGAATCTTGTGAGATTGTATTAGAAGAATACGAATGGCATGCATTATATTGTATGGTAAAACAGAAAAAAGATTTTCCAAAGAAGCCTCCAACTCTAAAAGAAGCATCAATGATGATAGCAAGATTAGGTGGTTTCATGTGTCGCAAGGGTGATGGTGATCCTGGTGTTAAGGTCATGTGGCGTGGACTTCAGCGTTTGAATGATGTATCTTCTGTATGGTCTATTATAACTCATACAGAAGATGTGGGTAATGATTAGCTTCTCATCAAGGGGGAGATGGCCAACGGCCAGAGGGGGCGGTGCGATGTCGCATCGCGACAGAGGGGGCGCAATATCCAGTGCGGCAGGGCTCATAAATTTTTCCCAAAAAATAATAATAAAACTTGCATAATAATTAAATATATGATACAAATTTCCATATAACCTGAATACCATTTAAAAAATATAAACGAAAGTAGAATATGAATAATTTTAAAGCTGTAATATTTGATCTCGATGGGACACTCCTTGACACAATTGACGATCTCGGCAACTCTATGAACACAGTACTGGTGTCAATGGGTTTCCCTATCCATACCATCGCAGAGTACAAGTACTTCATCGGAAAGGGCCTTCGCAATCTTGTGACAAGCGTTCTTCCACCTGAGTCGCGTGATGAGAAAACAATTGATCTCTGTCTTGACAGGATGTTTCAGGAATACGGAGGGAGGTGGGGTGACATGACTCTCCCCTACCCCGGAATCAAGGAACTCCTTGATGAACTTACAGCAAGAGGTATAAGACTCGGAATTTTATCGAACAAGGCCCATCTCATTACCATGAAAGTATTTGATAAATATTTGAGCCACTGGCCCTTTGAAGCTGTCTTCGGCGAGCGTCCCGGAATCCCGCGTAAACCCGATCCAACAGTTGCCTTTGAAATTATTGAGATGATGGGGATCACGGCAGATGAAATTATTTATCTTGGTGATTCCGGCTCAGACATGGAAACAGCAAACGCTGCCGGTATGTACGCAGTGGGAGCTTTGTGGGGATTCAGAAACGCAGAGGAGCTCATGGAGCATGGCGCAAAGCTTATGATACAGACTCCGGCAGAACTGCTGAAACTATTTTAAATTTAATTGTGTTTAGACAAAAATACTCCATTCCAAACTCACAAGAAGATAAAATTTACGTCAGTTTCCTGATTATTAGTGATCGATGAATATCCAACTTCTTCCAAGCTTAAAAATAATATAAATTAGTTAAAAGGAATTTAAGTATTGTCTATTTATAATAGGTTAAGTATAATATACAGATATATATGAAACCAAATTATAGTAAAAAAAATGGAACCATCTTTAGTCCGATGATTCCATATTTAACAAACTTTTTTACTTAATCAACAAGTTGAACTGATATTGTATATTTTGAAGTTTTGTAATTTAGACCTCCGGTATAGACCCTAAAGGACCAGCCATAATTAGGAGAGATTGTTGAACCTGATTCTATATACCCCTCACCAGTAATATTTTCAGTATTTGAGGATGACCATGTTATAGAAGAATTTCCATTTAAATCTAATTCCGTAAAGGTAATTCTTATTTTTTTTGATAAAGGATACTTATTATAGACAATATAATAATCGCCATATGTATCATCATCAGTGTCAAGTGTATGATTCTGCGTTACAGCGGTAGTACCGTAAAGATTAATTATCTTTGCGGTTGAAGCTGAATCATCCTGTTCATATACATCCGGATTATATTTTACTTTTCTCCCGGGAGTGGATTCGCTTTTTATAGATTCAACACCACCTTTAACTACAGCAATTTTCCAGTAATAAAAGTCTTCCTCTGTCGGCGGTACAATGCTTGTTGTTGATGTTCCAGTTATATCTCCTCCCGATTGAGTATATGTACCTGTATCGGTTGTTGAATAGAATACTCTATACGAGTCAACGCCGGGAACTTCAGCCCAGGATACAGTAAAAGTCGAACTATTTGAAGAAGCAGAAGGTTGTCCAGGAGTAAAATTACCTGTAGCAACATTACCTGTAATACTGCCGCTCTTTTCACTCTCATTAGATCCTGAATAAGATGTTATCATATAATAATAAGTTACCCCTGGTCCGCATGTTGTATCGGTATAAGTAAGAGTAGTTGATGGAGTAATAGCTTTTATTTCTGTATATGTAACGTTATCCGCTGAACGATAGACTTTATATCCTGCAACATTTTCAACACTGCTCCAGGTCAATGTCATTCCGCTTGTCGTCGAAACCGCCAGATCTGCCGGAATTGCCGGTCGCGTCATTCGACCTTCCCCTGAAACAGATATGCTGAAATAAGAAGATTCATAATAATCTCTCGAAACAATCCTGTAATAATATGTAATATCGGGATTTATTGATGTATCGCTGTAACTCAATGCCTGATTTGCTGTATAAGACCAGTAATAATTTGAAACTGATCCAATTTTTGTAAAAGTTGAATTATCAGTAGATCTTTCAATATCGTATTCTATTGAATGTTTTTCATTGATTGAAATTGCAGTAAAAGAAATAATCAAACCGGTAAAGCCAGATTTTTCCACTTTTACTTCAACAGGTTTATCCAAAGGGAGAACTGAAACTAAATTAGAATAACGTGTTTCATTTTTTGTATTAACCTGTATCAATTTATATTTATATGATACGCCATATTCTGCATTCTGATCAATATAACTTGTAGAATAAGATCCTACTGTATCAATTGTTTCTGAAAATCCATCATCACCTTCAATCCGTAAAATTTCATAATCGTTTGTAGAATCCCCGAAAGTTTCCCAGGTAAGTTCTATAGATTTATACCCGGGTGTTGCTGTTACAGTATATGAACTTACATTTTCCGGATCATCCTCCTCGGATGCTCCTCCTCCGCCGCAATTTAAAAGTAGTGTCGTCAGTATACTGATGTAAACAAACTTGATAATATTTTTTTTCATTTGCACCTCTTTATCCATAATTTTAAGATATAAATTCATGTTTAACTCTTCTTCAATGTCAAGTTTTTTTATTGACACTTAATAAAATATATCCTGAATTCAGCTTTAATTCATTTACATATATTTTATGCAAAATATTGAATATCATTATTCTCACCACTTTCGGTGCAGGCGCTGATAAATTTTTTATTATTTAAAAAAAGTGTAGAAATTATTACAGAATTATTTTAAAAAAAAACCGTACGGTGACAAAAATTGAACAAATATCTGATTTTAGTATTTATTTTTATTACATTTAGCCTGAAAATCGGTATTGCACAACCGAAGAGGCCCTGTGAACTGCGCTTCTATGTAAATTCATTTCTGAATACAGAAACAAAAATTGAGTACGATAGCAATGGTAATGTTATAAAAATGTCATCATACGAAAATGACAAGCTAACCGATTATGCGCGTTACAGATATACTTCAGATAAAAAATTATACTCCGAGAGAACATATAGTTCTACAGGAATATTAATACGCACACGGAACTATTTCTATAATGAATCAGGACTTATTACCGGAGAAAAAGTATACTCTCCTTATGGAGAACTGATTGAGTATCTTGTAATTACATACAAAGGGAGTAAGATTCAGAAAATTGATTATTACAAAACTGATCAGATACTATATCAGACCATAGATTTTAAATACAATAAAGACATTCTCGAAGCGATGGCTTTTACTAAAATCGGGAAATACATTATGATTATGAAAGCAGTTTACGATAACGATATGAAATTAACAGGTCACAACATTATTCACTCAAGTGCAGATGTAAAAATTAGAACAGAGTATGTTTACGAAGAGGGTTATGCGGCAGAAGAATCTCTTCAGCTTATTTTCAGATGAGATTATTTCTGTAATAAAAAAAACTCTATTTTCCCCGCCGCCGAAAGCAGCGGGGATATATAATTCCTGTTTTTTATACTAAAAAATTAAACATCAAACTCAATTAAAAACCCGGCCCCGTTGTCTCTCTCTATCACAACAGTTCCACTTATCTGACCCACAAGCATTCCCACAAGCTGCATTCCAAATCCCGTGGTATTTTCAAATGTTACTGTTTCCGGAATCCCTGATCCGTTATCCCGGTATACTATTGAAACCCGTTTTCCGTTCTTAGACGCAGTCACCGAAATGATTCCGTCATTTCTCCCGTTGAAAGCATACTTCATAGAATTTGTAATAAGCTCATTAATTATAATTCCAAGCGATGATAAGATCCGGGCAGTAAGAACTATATCACCTATATTTGTCTCAATTTTCACTGATGATTTTTTCGGAAATATGTTAACAATTTCGTCAATTAAAGATGGAAGATATTCACTGAGAGTTAATGAACTGTTTATTTCAGACCGGTAGAGTTTATCATAAAGTATCATCATACTCCGGACACGTCCTGCAGAATCAAGAAGAGTGTTTTTTGTATCTGCATTCTCCTGATCGTCCGCCTGAAGAGTCAGAAGACCGTAAATCGTATTCATATTATTCTTAACGCGGTGGTGCCCCTCTTTAAGAATTATCTCTTTTTCATGCAGCAGATTCTGTACTGTAGTCTCGGCCAGTTTCCGGTCGGTGATATCACGGATGTTGCACTGTATAACTTTTTTATTATCAGCCAGATAAAGACTGCTTATAAATTCAACATCAATCTGTTTTCCCCCCTTTGTTTCAAGGGGCATATCTTCAAAACGGATATACTCTTTATTCTGAAGTTCAAGAAACGCCTCTTTCGAAGCTGCAATATTTTTAAATACACCAATCTCCCACAGCTCCTTACCTGATAACTCCTCGTAACTGAATCCGATCAGATCAATTAAAAATGGATTTACATCAACAATCTGACCGGTAACTGCGTCAAGTATCAGCACTCCATCTTTTGTAGATTCAAATAACCGCCTGTAACGTGTCTCTGAAATCTGAACTTTACTATCAGCAAGCTTCCGGTCGGTGATATCACGAATGTTGCACTGTATAACTTTTTTGTTATCAGCCAGATAAAGACTGCTGATGAATTCAACATCGATCTGTTTCCCCTCCTTTGTTTCAAGGGGCATATCTTCAAAACGTATATATTCTTTATTCTGAAGTTCAAGAAATGCCTCTTTCGAAGCTGCAATATTTTTAAATACACCAATCTCCCACAGCTCCTTACCGGATAGTTCTTCGTAACTGAATCCGATCAGTTCAATTAAAAATGGATTTACATCAACAATCTGACCGGTAACTGCGTCAAGTATCAGCACTCCATCCTTAGTTGACTGGAATAACCGGCGATAACGTGTTTCCGAATTCTGAACCATGCTCTCTGCAAGTTTACGGTCGGTTATATCAGAAAAGATCCCTGCAAAATGATTCTTTTCTGTATGAAAAATCCATGTATCAAAATCTTTATTCAGCTCACTCCAGCGGTTTTCATAAGATACAGGAACTTTTGTTCTAACCACTTTTGCGAAAACATCAATCCAGGACTGTTCCGTGTCGGGGAAAATCTCTTTGGCAGTTTTACCTATTATTGAAGATACAGGTATGCCAGTTGACTTCTCGAACGCAGGATTAGCGGCAAGATAACGGTAATCAACGGCATTCCCCGATTCATCATAAATCATTTCATGAAGTATAAATATAGTTGTCATATTTTCGAATAGAAGACGGTACTGACGTTCAGTATTTTTCAGATCATCATTTGTAGCTTCAACTAATTCGTTTACAATCTGCATCTCATCATTCGTATTCCTCAGAGCCAGTTCAAGATTTTTGGTCAGAGTTATATCATTGAAAGTAATTACAAGTCCGTCTATGCGGTCGTCTATTGTCCTGTAAGGAATAATCCTGACAGAGAACCATCGCTCATCACGCGTTGCTACAGTTTTTTCAATAGACATAAGTGTCCGCAGCACTTCAATTGCATCTTCTGCAATTCCGGGATAATCGAGTTCAGTAACGATATCAGTAAAGGGACGCCCCAAATCTGTATGGATGAGTTTAAAAACTTCAGTCGCCTCTTTTGTGAACCTGCGGATATTAAGATTCTTATCTATGAACAGCGTTGCAATTTCGGTGCTGTCCAGAAGATTTTTCAAGTCGTTATTTATGCGGGTATAATCATCCAGCTTACTCTGCAGCTCAATATTTACAGTCTGAAGCTCCTCATTAAGGCTCTGCATCTCCTCCTGTGAGGTTGTAAGCTCTTCGTTTGATACCTGCATCTCTTCATTGATAGAATTTAATTCTCCTTTAGACAACTGCATCTCTTCAAGTGCCCTTCTTAAATCATCCTTAGTCTGTTCTAACTCTGACTTAATATTTTCAATATCTAAATCATCTGCTGCAGGACTCATTTTAATTTTCTTCTGCTGAATCCGGTCAGAAGGTACATCAGAGAATACAACCATAAACATGCCGCGCAGCAATCCCGGATTTTCTATTTTCTGAACAGTAACATCAACATGCAGAGAAGTTCCGTTCGTACCGACCTTTATATTACGGGAAACAATTTTATCATGTGAAACCATAGCCTGGCGATACAAATTTGAAAGCTCAAAACGGAGTCCTTTACGGGCCATTGCAAAAATATTCATGGATGCTTTTCCCGAAGCAGGTTCGAGATAATTCCCTGTCCGGCCGGTTATATATAGAATATCACCTTTTTCATTTGTCATGACAGCAGGCGGTGCAAAACTCTGCAGAAGCAGCTGATCTGCAAGAGTTTCAATATTATCGCCAATTTCATAATTTTTGTTCTTCTGAAATTTGTCGTGGTTTTCATGAAATGAAGGAATATTACGGTCATTCGCCTTCCGGGACTTAACATAAACCGGGCGACGGTAAATCCTGAGTTTGGTATTTACTGAAGTAAAAAGTGATATCTGAGTACCTGGAGTTTCTGAAAGTCCCAGCATAAGCAGACCTCTTGTATTAAGACAAAACTGAAACATGGTAAGCAGTTTAAACTGCAGGTTCGAATCAAAATAAATCAGCATATTTCTGCATGACAGAAAATCGAGCTTTGTAAAGGGGGGATCTTTAATCACATTCTGCGGAGCAAAAACAACCAGCTCTCTAATCTCAGAATTTACGTTATAACCATCTTCAGTTTTAACAAAAAATCGTGCCAGCCTCTCCTCGCTGATATCTGCAGTAATGGATTCGGAATAATGACCTTTCCTTGCTTTCTCAATGGCATCCTGATCAATATCAGTGGCAAAAATCTGTATTGTAATATTTTTAGGATTCTTCAGCCCGTCAATTGTCTCTTTGAAAATCATTGCCAGACTATAAGCTTCTTCACCGGTAGAACAACCGGGAATCCAGGCACGAACTGTATAGCCATCGGGAAGATCTGCAAACTGATCGGGAAGTATATCATTTTTCAGATAATCCCAGACATGACTGTCCCTGAAAAAATTAGTAACACCGATCAATAATTCCTTAAATAAAATTTCAATCTCCTTCGGATTGTTCTGTAAAAAGACTTCGTATTTAGAAATCCGGTCAATCTGATGAACCCCCATACGTCGTTCGATACGGCGGTATAATGTATTACTTTTATACTGTGTAAAATCGTTACCGGTCTGCATCCGCAGAAGTATAATTATTTTTTCCAGTGCACTTTTATCTTTAACAGGGAGTTCCTCTTCTGATTTGATGACAGGTTTGTTTTTAAAATATGCAATAAGCTTTTTCGGCAGCTCATCAGCAGGCGCGATAAAATCAGCAGGAACAGAATTAATCGCACTACGCGGCATGCTGTCATATTTTGACGCAGCCGGGTCCTGCACCAGCACCAGACCCGATTTTTCTTTAATAGCACGGGCACCCATACTCCCGTCAGAACCCATTCCGGAAAGAATTATACCTATACTTTTCTCCTGAAGATCATCTGCAAGTGATACAAAAAAGAAATCTATGGGGAGTCTTAACCCTCTTGTTTCAAGCGGTTTAAACAGATACAATGTACGGTGTAATATCGACATGCTTTTATTTGCAGGAATAACATAGACGGAATTAGGTTCTACTTTCAAACGATCTGTTGCGGCATAAACTTTCATCCCTGTAAAACGCTGTATCAACTCAGGCATTATCCCCTCATGAGTCGGATCAAGATGCCGTATCACCACAAATGCCATACCGCAGTCATCAGGTACATTACTGAAAAACAGTTCTATAGCTTCAAGCCCTCCGGCTGATGCCCCAATACCGACAATAGGAAATGTATCATCAGCATTATTATGCTCCTTAGTCATTCCTGATGCTTTATCACGCTGCACCCTTTTCTTCTTTTCATTTTTTTCTGTTTTTTTTTCTTCATGTTTCATAATTACCACTTTTAATTTCTGTACAGGGTCTAAGGCCAGCTTTTTTTCGACATCCTGTCAAGTGCTGGCAGGCGAACGTCGTGTTCGCTCGGGCGGTAGCCCCTTACGAAGCCCCGCAGGGCTCCCTGCTGCCCCGAAAACGGAGTTTTCGGGGCAGCCCTTAAAGTATTTCATTATTTTTAATTTTCATACTTTCTAAAATTTTAATTCTTTCATGTGCCATTTTAAGCCTGGTAATATCAAAAGCAATAAGGAAGCACCTCTGCCCATCTCCTGAAATAATACCTTTAATATGTGCAAACAAAGGATCTCCATTTGAATTCTCCATGGTAAGATCACAGGATATGCCTGATTCGTCCGAAAATATTCTATCGATAAAAAGAGAAAATTCAGAACGGTTTTCCTCCGGGATAAAAAATTTAAAATTAGTTCCCGCAAGTACTGCACGATCTCTGCCAAGAAGGGCAGCTCCGCTAAGATTCAGTTCAACAATTGTACCATCGCGATCAAGAGTGAAGTATCCGACCGGAGATAATTCATATAATGTGGAGTATTTATCAGCAGCTGCTTCAGATATATCCCGGACTAAACGGAGTTCCTCATTCTGCATCTCCAGTTCTATCCGGTGAACTTCAAGTTCATGGCGGGATTTTCTTAGAATATAATCCGCCTGAAGCCGTTCAGTATTGTCAGTAATTGTTGAACGGCTCATGAGATAATTTCCTTCTTCATCAAATATAGCATTCCCTGTAAAAAGAACCGGCAGCACTGTACCATCCTTCCGCATATAACTCAATTCCAGATTATTAATAAATCCGGTTTCTTTGAACGAAGGAAAAATTTTATGATAAACCTTCAGTCCATCTTCAGTCATAAATTCCGATATTTTTTTCCCGACTATTTCATTTCGACTATAACCAAGCCATTTAAGCTCTGTATCATTGATGCAGAGCACAGTCCCCTCGGGGCTTATTGAATGATAACCGCATGGGGCATTATTATAAAGATCATTGATTTCATCTACCTGATTCTGTAATTTCTGTTTTGCTGCAAAAAGTTTAAATGCCATTTTAATCGATGCATCAAGAACTGTGAAACTCGAATTCTTGACAACATATCCGTAAGAAGTAATGTTTTCTGTTTTCTCAACAATCTCTTTTTCAATATGGGATGATACAAATAATACAGGTATATTTTTCTGTTTCAGAATTTCCATGGCAGCATCAGTTCCATCCATCCCTGAACCGAGGTCGATATCCATAAGAATAAGGTCAATACATTCCTCATCGGAACAGGCAATAGCAATAGCTTTTTCACCGGCAGTTGTATGAATTACTCTATACCCCTCTTTATTCAACTGCTTCGTTTCAAGCGTGGCTATAATTACTTCATCTTCAACAAGTAAAATCGTTTTCTGTTTTACTGCATTCATGGCAAATCCCCTTTTTTTACAACCAATCACTTTTTAAATCTGCAAAATTAAAAAATTCAAGGTAGGGGTTCCCTGTACGTCATACATCAGGCACACTGCGCGGATATCGGTTTCTACCGTTCTACGCCATATGACGTATAGGTATCAATTGATAAAATACACCCTTACTTAGTTTAAAGATAAAGTTTAAAAATGAAATTACAACAAAAATGTTATAAAAGATAAATTTAATCTGTATTAAATTAATTAAGGGGACAGAAACGGGGGTTTATACACTTAATTGTTTATTATATAGTCTTTTAAAATCATTCAAATCTCCCGGCCTAGCGGCCACCCTCTTTGGTAAAGAGGGTTTAGACATAATCTTTTTTATAACCCCCTTTATCAAAGGGGGATTGTTGAGCAAAGCGAAACAGGGGGGATTTCAGGTTTTAAAAACCGGATGTTTAGAAAAGAACTGGAAGTGTTATAAATCATTCAAATCATTGTGCAACAATGTGGGGTGTTTACTTCTCGTTCTTCATCTTCTCTTCAAGTTCCAGCCATCTTTCGAAGAGCAACTCAAGTTCCGAGTCAAGGGTCTCTATCTCACGATTTACTTCAGCTGCCTTATGCGACTGCTGCTGATAGAACTCCGGATCGTGAATCAGTGATACAAGTTCCTCTTTTCTCTTCTCTTTTGCTTCTATAACGTCGTGGATAGTTTCGAATTCCTTCTTCTCTTTAAAAGTCATCTTTATCTTTTCAACAGGTTTCTTCTCGCGCTGAAGAGGTTTATCTTTAAATTCTTTCACAACGGTTCGTTGTCTTAACCAGTCGTCGTAACCGCCGGCATACTCTTTAACCGAACCATTCCCCTCAAAGGCAATTGTGCTGGTTACAACGTTATTGAGAAACTCCCGGTCATGACTTACCACAAGAAGTGTACCCTCGTACTCAATGAGGAGTTCTTCGAGCAGTTCAACAGTCTCCAGGTCAAGGTCGTTCGTCGGCTCATCCATTATAAGCAGATTAAACGGTTTGGCAAAAAGTTTAGCAAGCATAAGCCTGTTCTTCTCTCCACCGGAGAGTATCCCCACTTTTTCGTCCGCTCTGTCCGGAGTAAAAAGAAAATCCTGCAGGTGTCCGATTACATGTTTGCTCTTCCCGTTAAACTCTATAATTTCATTTCCGTCTGTCACGTTCTGTCTGATGGTTTTACTGTCGTCGAGCTGGTCTCTCAGCTGATCGAAGTATGCAACCTCAAGTTTTGTTCCGTGCTTCACTTTCCCGGAGGTGACCTCGTACTGCTTAAGCAGGAGTTTAATCAATGTACTCTTGCCGCATCCGTTGGGGCCGATAAAACCGACCTTATCACCCCGCATGATTGTAGTTGAGAAATTCTTCACGATCAGGTTGTCATTCTCCCGCCCCCTCTGGCCGCTGGCCATCAGTCCGCGCTTTCCGGACATCGTGTCCGCGCTTGACACACAAACATCCTGTTTGTAGTCCCCCATTAATGGGAGGAGAGAATATCCGAACGCAATATTATCCGCTTCGATTACAAGCTTACCGGACCGTTCACTCTGAATCATATCAATCTTAACTGTACCCTGCTGCTCAAGACGTTTACTCCGCTCGTTTCGCATCGCCTTCAGTGCCCTGACACGCCCTTCGTTCCGTGTACGCCTCGCCTTAATCCCTTTCCGTATCCAGATCTCCTCCTGCGCCAGCTTCTTGTCAAAAAGCGCATTCTGAGTCTCCTCCGATTCCAGCCAGGCTTCCTTTCTCTTCAGAAAAGTCTGATAGTCACAGTTCCAGTCGAAGATATTTCCACGGTCTATCTCAAGAATCCTCTTCGTAACCTTCTGTAAAAAAGCCCTGTCGTGAGTAACAAAGAAAACAGTCTTCTCATAACGGACAAGAAATTCCTCAAGCCATTTAATCGAATCTATGTCAAGGTGGTTAGTCGGCTCATCAAGGAGAAGAATATCGGGATCATTTACAAGAGCCTGCCCAAGAAGAACACGGCGCTTCATCCCGGCGGAGAGCGTTTCAAACTCCGGCTCGGGATCGAGAGACATGAGAGAAATAACTCTCTCTATCTGTCTTATATGTTTCTGTTCAAGATGATCATGGTGAACTTCACCCTCTGCATCAATTATACCCTGCGCAAGAACCGCGTAAACCTTTCCTTTAATTCCATCGGGAACATCCTGCTGCAGTATTGAAGTACGAAGGTCTTTGCTCCTAAAAATCTTACCTGAATCGGGCTCCACCAGTCCGTGGATCACCTTCATCATAGTAGACTTCCCTGCCCCGTTTCTCCCCAGAAGCGAAATCTTTTCCCCTTCATGAATCTGAAGATTCAGTCCATTAAGAAGATTCGGGCCTCCGAATGAGAGTGATACATCCTGAAAGTTAATTAATGCCATATATTATTACAGTGCCAGCCTGTTGTGTCCGTGATACATCTTGTCACGGATTGCTTTTATATCTTCATTTGCCAGATACTCTTCGAAGTTTGTTCTTCTGTCAATTATACCGTCGGGTGTTATTTCAATAATTCTATTAGCAACAGTCTCAACAAATTCAAAGTCGTGAGAGGTAAAAAGAACAACCTCGGGAAACTTTATCAGCGCGTTGTTAAGAGAAGTAATCGCTTCAAGGTCAAGGTGATTAGTCGGCTCATCAAGAATAATTGCATTAGCACCGGAAAGCATCATCCGTGAAATCATACAGCGGACCTTCTCCCCTCCCGAAAGAACCTTAACACTCTTCAGTGATTCCTCACCGGTAAAGAGCATACGTCCGAGGAAACCCCGGGCATAAGATTCATCCTTGCTGTCTGTAAACTGTCTTATCCACTGCAGAACAGAGTGGTCCCCTTCGAAATATGAACTGTTCTCTTTCGGAAAATATGAATTGGAGATAGTCTCACCCCAGCGGAATGTACCTGAATCCGGTTTTATCTCTCCTGTCAGTATCTGAAAGAGAGTAGTCTGCACAACATGACTCCATGCAAGAAAAACAATCTTGTCATCCTTCTCCACTCTGAAAGAGAGATCTTTAATAACCTGAACTCCGTCTATGGTCTTATTGAGATTCTCAACTTCAAGAATTATCTTCCCGCACTCGCGTTCAGCTTTAAACTCGATAAATGGATACTTTCTTGTAGATGGTTTAATATCTTCAAGAGTAAGTTTTTCCAGAAGCTTTTTTCGTGAAGTCGCCTGACGGGCTTTAGAAGCATTAGAACTGAACCGTTCAATAAACGATTTAAGTTCTTTTCTCTTATCATCAACTTTTTTATTCTCATCTCTCTTCTGCTGCATGGCAAGATCACTCGCCTGAACCCAGAACTCATAGTTACCGACAAAAATCTGAATCTTCTGATAATCAATATCAGCAATGTGAGTACAGACATTATTTAAAAAGTGCCTGTCGTGACTCACGACAATAACAGTATTCTTAAAGTTCATCAGATAATCTTCAAGCCATGTGATAGACTCAATGTCAAGGTGGTTGGTAGGCTCATCAAGAAGAAGAATATCGGGATTACCGAAGAGCGCCTGTGCAAGAAGAACTTTGACCTTCTCGCCGCCCTCAAGCTCCTTCATTTTTTTATTGTGAAGTGAATCATCAACTCCAAGCCCTTTCAGAAGCACTGCAGCATCACTCTCTGAATCGTAGCCGTTAAATCTCTCAACAAGCTCTTCAAGCTCCGATGCGCGGATGCCATCCTCGTCGGAAAAGTCATCCTTGGCATAAATCTCAGTTCTTTCGTTCAGAACATCAAAGAGTTCACGATGCCCCATGATTACTGTATTTATTACTTCAAATTCATCAAATGCATACTGATCCTGACTAAGGATCGCAATCCGTTCATGTTTATCAACCTGAACATCTCCGGAAGTCTGTTCAATTTCACCGGAGAGAATCTTCAGAAAAGTAGATTTCCCCGCACCATTTGCACCAATTAGTCCATAACAGTTACCCGGTCTGAACTTGATATTCACATCCTTGAAAAGAACTCTCTTTCCAAATAATAATGATAAATTATTTACCTGAAGCATGATACCATCTCTTATTAAATTATATTTTAAACACCCCTCTGATAATCACTCCCTCCTGAGGAGGAAAATGCAATTGTCAGAGGTTATATTACTGTTATTTTTAGTCCTTTCTGAGTTACGTCAACTTGAAACGGAGAATTTTATGGTACAGTAAGTAGTTAGACAATTCAATACTATTCGTACAGGTGTCAATCTTTTTTAGCTGATTATATCAGCGATTTGCCGGAGGATCTTTTCTAAAAAAAAGGGCCAGAGCCCCGATACCATCATAAATCAATCGAAGATTTTTTTTCAAAAATCGTACGGGCGAATAATCATTCGCCCCGACGAATATAAAATCTTCTCTTCTAATAAAATCCCTATCAGAAAAAAATATTTTTTAATCTTGACAGTCTTTTGGCATAGAAATATATGGAAACACATCTTGGCGTCGTACCCAAGTGGTAAGGGGCAGGTCTGCAAAACCTTTATTCATCGGTTCGAATCCGATCGACGCCTATTAACTTGCTTTAACCGGCAGGTTTCTTTTCAGAGTCTGGCCCAGGTGGTGGAACTTGGTAGACACAAGGGACTTAAAATCCCTTGATCCTTGCGGTCGTGCGGGTTCAATTCCCGCCCTGGGCAGATCTGAAGAAGAATTACCTCACTATTAAACTCCAGAATTTTCATAAAATAAAAGCGTCTACAAATAGTATTTTTTTATTTAAAGTTAATCAATGATTATTTCCAGCAGGATGATGAATTAATATTATAGTAATTATTTTACATTCAGAGTGAATGTGTTTTTGAGAATTGCAGATTGACCGCTAAAAGAAGAGATACTGGTCAAAGACATAATCGAGTTTCATAATCAGACCGGGATTGTTTACTAAAAATTTTCTGAACTCATCACCATTTATGGAATAAACCTGAATAGTGTTGTTATAAGAAAATGTATATTCCGACTTATTACCTTCATATAAGTTCGCAGCCTGACCTATGAGATCACCATTCTGTAATATTGCTACACTCTCATTATCTCTGCTCACAACTACTGTACCATCACGTAAAAGAAAAACCTCTTTCAGAGTCTCCCCTTCTTTGATCAAAACACCCTTATCGGAAAATTCAACAGGAACAAGAAGCAGTTCAAACATTGCCCGCTGTGTCGGAGTAAAGAACATCAGAAATCTGCTCGATGATAACAATTTCCATGTTTCATCATCTCTTATCTTAACAAGTTTCTGCAGTGATGTGATATAATCTGTATTTGTAACAAAACTTTTAAATTTATCTTTATCAATTGAGTAGAGGATAACATCAGTTTCAGCAATAACATCTGCAGAACGGTTCTCATCTCTTAAAATAGCAGCTTCACCAAAATAATCATAAGTTCCAAAATGTTTCTTGAATTTTTTATCCTCGCTCTGTACTGATACAGTTCCATTGTAAATAATAAAAAAAGAATCACCGGGTGTTCCCGTCTTAATTATAATATCCCCTCTTTTAAAACGTTTCTGCTCAACCATGCTGATGAATTCCTGTGCTTTTGAGATGGTGATATTTTTAAAAAGATCTATATGATTCAGCAAACTCAAAATCTGATAAGTAGCCTCAAAAGGGGGAGCATCGACATCAAAAGAAATAGTATTCTCCATGCCGAATTTTGATATATTCAGCAATGAACCGGCTGGGATTTCACTTTTAGGAGTATGATATATAAAAATTTTTTTCTGAACCTCAGCAGGCAGCGCTGTAAGAATATTAACAGGAGTATGCAGCGGAGTCAGCCCCGATTCATGAAAAATAATATCTGAATCCCATGGGAAGTTTGAAAGATCATAATAACGCTTTTCATCAATAATCCCTTTATCAAAAAGTTCTTTATGAATCTCTGGATTGTTATTATGATCTGATGAATATACAAGAGATTTATTCTGAAACTGCACACGAAATCCGATGGTTGGAATTGAATGAAGCGCGTAGTTGATAAAAAAACGGGCGCCATGGATAAATAACGGAGTATGGATATCAACCGGATGAAAATCGAATAAGCTCATAAGATATTCTTCAGATGCATCAGTAAGAGCTGAATACTTTTTAAGAAAACTCATCATAATCGGTTTTGTGGTATATATGGTTATTTTCTCTTCTTCAAGAATCTTCTGAAATGTACCTGCGTCGTGATCCGCATGACAGTGTGTGAGTATAATGGAATCGATTACTTTTGGGCTGACATTTGAATCGAGAAGCCACTCTGTAGAGTTAACCGGCGGGTCAATCATCACGCCATTATGATTAAGCCATAGAATAAAACCTGATGTGTTTTCATATGGATCGAAACCGCTGCTGGGCCCCAGACATGTCATCCCGAAGAGCGGAGGATTAAAAGGTTCGGACAATCGTTCGCCGATAAGATACTTGGGTTTATACTCAATTAAACCGGGAACATTCGCAAGAAACTCCTTCTCGTAAAAGACTTCAAAATTATTGTTATCATCAAACCTTATTGTTACATTATCAACTTCGCAGGCTTCATCTCTAAATATGCAGAATTCAACAACATCCTCAAATTTCATAACACGGAAATAATCAATCTCCCGTTCAATATTATCATAATAAATGTCATTTTCCAAAGAGATATTTGGACTTTTATATCCCTGAGGGCCGAAAAGAGATTCCAGAATAACAATTTTTATTTTTTCAGCCTGTTCGGCATTACAGATTATACGTGTTTTTTTCTTTTTGATGAAGTAGTTGTAGTAAATAGGAAATTCCAGCTCTGCAACACTAATCCCTTTAATCCAGTTAAAAAACTTTTCCGGAAGAACATAAATAAGAGGAACACCATCGGGAAGTAAAATTGTATCCTTGATAGTTTCCGGAGGGGCACCAAACTGAATATACCCGGCAGGAGAATCAACAAGATATCCCCCCCTGGGCAAAAGGGTAACAACATCAACAAGTTCTGTAAGTGGTTTCATTCTACTCATGCTTAAAATAATATATAATTATATACTATATGCAAGGAAAAAATAAAAAAAGAGTTAATAAACACTCTTTTTTTATATGATACGGTGCCAGACCCGCTATTTAAATTCGCGGGTCAGAGCCTTATTCTTTATCCCGGAGCTCTGACCCCGATTATTACTTCAATGTATCTTTTATAGAAGAAATTATCCGATCAGACCATTTACCGCCGATTTTAACATATGCAGCAGGTGTGCCGATTGGAGCTTTTACGGTATAAGTCTTTCCACCCTCAACAATTTCACCTGTAAAAATGTGTTTCCATTTACCGGCCGGAAAATATCCTTCAACCTCATCATCACCTTTCACGACTACAGGGAGAACAAGCAGATCCTCTCCAAGCATAAACTGATATTTTAAGTCATAAGTATTTTTATCATTCGGAAAATTCAGATACGGATGTCTCACTATGGGATAACCTTTCTCTGCAGCTTCCTTTGAAAGATATGATATATAATCTTTCAGCGCGTAATGAACCCTCCCCATTAACGCAAAACTTTTAACTGAATCTGCATCTTTATAAACCTGATGAAACCTTCCGGGGATGTTCCCTTCGTGAGTTCTGAAAATTGAAGTGAATGCATTAGCCTCGGCCCATCGGTCTGTAAGCTCTTTCATTCTGTCATACGGAGATATCCATGCAGGGAGAGCCTTGATCCCGGTGTATCCGCCCACATCGCTGTGATTTATCGAAAGTCCACTCACACCGGATGATGTGAGCCCGACAATCGTTGAAGGTAAACCATCGTCTTCGCCGAATGTAACCATCTGATCGCCAAGCCAGAAAGCTGTTGAATACCTGTTAGAGTAACTGAATCCCGCTCTGGAAAAGAAAACAATCTCCCCATCTTTCCCGGCCTCTGAGATTGCTTCACGATTGATACGAGCCCAGTCAACCGGATAGACATTATGATATAATTTCGGATCACTCTTATCAAACATTACCGCATCGTAAGGGAGCCACTCACCGAAATCCGCCATCCATCCGGAAAGCCCCTGGTAGATCATGTTTTTTGTTATAATTCCCTTAACCCATTTGACAGCCTGAGGATTTGTAATATCAATCAGATACGCAGGGAAACCGGCAGTCTTGATCAGATAATCCTCGCCCTGCATATTTTTTACAAGATATCCTTTTGATTTCGCCTCAGCCAGCATGGGATTTGTAAACGTGTCGCCTTTTACTGCAGGATTTGTGTCTGCAAGAAACGGATTTATATAGCCTAAAACTTTAATTCCATCTTTATTCATAGCGGCGCAAAAATTCTTAAAATCGGGATATGACGGTTCAGGATTTCCGGCACTGTCAGTAAACTCTGACTTCTCCTGGGCATACCATCGCCACTTAAGTTGATCGCCGAAGTTTGTAGTCCGCTTGCCAACCCAGTCTTGTATCCAGATTGCAGTTACAGGATTACCGGCAGCCTTTGCCTCTTTCACAACACGTTTAACCTTCTCTGACCCACCCTGCAGACCAAGCCATGTTCCGTATGCCCATTCTGGAAGAACAGGGAATCTGCCGGTTTTAAGTGTATATTTTTCGATGAGATCGAGAGGGTCTGACCCCAGCCAGATTATTCCCTTAAGATTATTCTCTCTAAACTCAACGGATACTTCATCATCGTCTGTAAGATCAAATTTCGAGTATGATGTATTCTCAAAAAACACCGAGCGGTTTAAAGAGGTTATATAATGAGGAATGGACGCGTAGGATGTAAACTCATTACCTCCGGCGCCGTTTGTAACATCGGCAAGAAAGGTAATTGGCTGATCTCCACGCCCGATACCCTGCTCCTCGGAGAATACAAAAAGTTTCTTTCCTTTAAGATTAAAATGACTATACTGAGTTCCGAATCCGAAAAACTGTTCATCCTTACTGGAACAGTATAATAATTTCACTCTGTTATACTCGGGCTTGCTGAGTTTAATCTCAAAATTTACAGAAAGTGGAGTATCCTGCCTTATTACCAGTTCATAACCGGTGCTGCAGTTTTCTCCAGATAGCTCACCTTTTATGATAATAGCGTTCCCGGCGGATGAGATGGAATCGATGCTCTGACCCTTGCACTCCGACTGAATATCTTCTTTAAATTTAAACGAAGCCATTTTATATGAAGCCGTATCAATTGAAACTGCTGCAGTTATAAAAGGTTTATTCAGCGGGAACTTAATATAAGATCTCCCCGATGCTGTATCTGCAATATCGATTGAGGATTTATCCGAAATAAGTTTTATGGAACCGGCTTCAACGTTCTGGACAGATTTGAAGATCAGTGAACCTCCCGATGAGCACGAGATAAGAATTCCAGATATGAGAACAAACAATAGAAGAAATAATGTACTCTTAAGTTTATAAAAAGTGTTAGATCTGGAAGAATTAAAATTAACTGCACGGGAATCGGCCACGGTGACCTCCTGGAAATTTTAAAAAGATTTATGTAACGGTTAACTGCAGCGTAAAGATTAAACTGACATGTTTTTTATTACACTCATGGGGATGTTAAAGTCAATTATTATTTACGATTCATCCTTGACAAATTTAAACTCCCATGGAATTTTAAATTTCATAAAAAAAAGGTATTGTGTATACTCAAGGAATATTGTTATGATTAAAAAAATGATTCGGCACGGAAACAGTTCAGCTCTTATAATTGATAAACCTATTATAGAACTACTTCATATAAATAATGAAACATTGCTTGAAATATCCACTGACGGAAGTAATATAATAATATCCCCCGTTCAAGATATTGAAAGAATTAACAAATTGAACAAAGCGCTCGAAAAAATTAATAATAAACATCAGACAACTCTCCGGAAGCTTGCTGAATGAAAAACGAGAGTGTTCATTTTCTTACACTCGCTGAGGCTATCGAAATTCATACAAACCAGATAAAATTATATGGAGGTGAGTATGGAATAAGAGACTACAATCTTCTTAATTCTGCAATATACTTTCCTCAATCGACATTTGACAGCAGCTTTCTTCTAAAAAATCTTTTTGACATGGCAGCGGCTTATATTTATCACATAAGCTAGAATCATCCTTTTATCGATGGGAATAAACGTGCAGCTCTTGTCTGCGGTCTTGTGTTTTTAGACTTTAACGGAATTGAAATAAATGATCCCGATGGTTTACTCTATAAAATGATGATGAAAGTAGCCGGAGGGAGAAGCAGCAAGGATAATATTTCTGAAATTCTAAAAAAACTCTCCATTGCCTAAACTCTGATATCTACAAGAATCATATGAGGGAAGATCTTAACTCTTTAACTTTTTATTATTGTCCGAATTAAGATTCGTAGGATTAACGGATTATAGGATTCAGTAAAGGTAACATGCTCAAATCATGCTAATCCTTTAATCCAGATTCAGACAATGAGTGACTGAAAAAATACTCCATTCCGCAGTAAAAAACTGACCGGTGTGATTATGTCGTACAATATAACTGAACATACCGCACAAAAATAACCAGCTTCACGCCCCGAATTAAAAAAATTTTGTAACTTTTCCGTAACAAAATATATTTCTGCTTGCTTTTATAAAACAGTCCATGTATACTGTTTAACGTGATTAATCATTTTAACATGATTAACATATTTTTTTTTTAGTCCGGAAACAAAAGTCTTATCTGCAAAAGTATCAACAACAAATAGTTCATTAAAAATTTAATTTAATAGGAGATTGTTTACATGAAACAATTTAAAATTCTTGTTGCGCTTCTTTTTGCAACAGCAATTGCAGTGCCAGCAATGGCAACTACAGTAACATGGACAGGCGGAGCTAATGCACGTTTTGGTTACCAGCAGTTGAATGCTGATAACATAGACCCATGGTCAGTACTGCTTATGTCTAGCTTAAGCTCAAACACTACCGCTTTTGGATCAGATCTTGAAGCAAATATGACAGAATTCGGTGCTAAATGTACTACTATGGCAACAGAGTATACTATATTTGGTATGGGTGGCCCTGCACCAAGTGCAGCTTCACAAGCTCTTTATGCCAAGGCTCAAAAACATGGTATGGCAGCGAATTTTTCAAATCTTGCGGCACTAGCGGCTACTCCTTCCTGGGCTATTGGAATGGGTGTTATGAAAGATGCAGATTACACAAAAAAAGGCGATTATGTTGGTCTTAAGAACGAAAACTCAGTGAATTTAGCTGCTAACGTTGTTTCAGACAGCAAAAAGCTCACAGCTAAAATCGAAGCAAAATTTGCAACACCTTCAAAATATCAGGAATTTCAATCAGATGAAGCTTCGGCAACAAGACCAATCGATCTTCAGGCTGCATGGGTAAAATATGATCTGGGAATGGCTGCTATTAAGTATAATACAGCTGACCTTTCAAACAGATGGGACTCTGACATCATCTATGTTGGTAATTACACTGGACAGAACTCTTTAGATTTCGAAATCAAACCGGTTGCTGATATGGGTTATGCTTTTTTTACAATTATGAGCGATAACGGCTTTGATAGAGTTAAATACGAAAGTACAGAAATGAGAACAACACCAATGTTCTCAGCTGGTTATGTATACGAATCAAGCATGATAGATGCAACTCTTGGTGGCGTTTACGACTCTCCAACAAAAGAGGGCGGAGATTACACAGGTTATTTAGCTTTTGCAGATGTTAAAGTAAAATCTGGTCAAATGGGAACTGAAGTTGGTTCTTTTCTTGTAGAACTGAGCGGTGTATACGGAAAGAATACAGCACGTTTTGCTGGAATGGATCCTGCAGATATGGAGCAGGCAACTCTTGGTGTAAGTAATCTTGATGATTTCTTATTAAATGATGATACACTCATATTTAATACAATCGCAAAAGCCGAAAAAGACTCAACTGTAAAGGGTGGACATTTGAGCGCTACTTATACAGCTTGGATGGGTGGAATGATCAATTTTGATGCACGTGTTTCTCAGTGTACAATCAATGACAGCGATCCTTTCTTTTCTCAGAGATATACTCTTGCTATTATCCAGGCACTTGATGCTAACTTCTTTGTTACTCTTGCTGGCGGATACGAGCAGTATTCAGTACAGCCTGGTGACGAAAATGCATATGGCGAAACAGTTGATGCAGCATGGGGTTACGAAGCAACTCTTGATTTCGGATACAGATTCTAATTTCTATTTTTTTAAATTTTTACAGCTTATAAAACCGGTCCGAAAGGGCCGGTTTTTTTATTTAGTACGGGGGTTTAATCTATCTGGTTCACTTGTCTGAATTAAGATTCGTAGGATTAGTGGATTATAGGATTTAGTTAAAGGTATTATGTTCTACATCATGTTAATCCTCTAATCCTATAAATCCTAATTCAGACTATGTTGAGTTTTACTGCACATTGATTTAACAATGTCTTGGAGCCATCCACGGTTGTATGATCAATTACTTAACCCATCCCAGTGAATTGATAAAGTCAACTGCACCCTTTGTAACTTTATCAAAGTCAGGAACTACAAGAACATATTTACTAAAAAGCACATGCCCGCCTACATCATAAGGGATCTCTCTGCTTAAAGAATTTGGTGTTCCATTATTAAAAGATTTATAAGCACTCTTCATGTCCGGTACTGATGCAGCTGTATCCTGATTATTTTCATCTTTATAGTAATACTGAAGCAATACAGGCTGAGTAACCTTTTTATAAATATCATTATTCGATGTCAGTGCCTGAAGTTGATAAAGCTGTCGGAGCGCTCTCATATAATCATCGGGGTACCAGTAAAGCGACCAGTTATCATCTTCTGCCGGTATCGGGGCCGATGGGGCCCGTTCCATCAATGTTGTTATGAGTTTAAACATCGGATAAAAAGCAGATATTTTTGCCGGAGTTGATGCAAATTGATACGCAGGCGAACTGAGGATCAGCGCGTCTACAAGCTCGGGGTACTCTGCCGCAGCGTATGTCCCCAGAACCCCACCCATACTTGTTCCGATAACAATCACTTTATCTCCGATTTTTCGCATCATCTTTAAAGTGGTAATCACCTCATCAAGATGTTCCTTCCCGGTTGTATCTGCATGATCATCCGCATTAGTTCCATGTCCCGGAAGACGAAGATAGTAAGTGTTCACTTTAAATGTTTTTGAAATTTTATCAACAACATGTTCCCCCTCTGCGCGGGATGCTCCGTAACCATGTATATAGAGTATTGCTATGGGCGTTTTTTCCGCATATTTAATAAGTCTCTCTTCATTTTTTGGACGCGCATTAAGCTCTTTGCTCTTCTGAAGTTTACCTTTATAAAATTCTTCAAATGTTGCAGGCAGAGCAGTTGGACTATAAGTGTACGAACCTCCTGTCATCATAAAATGCCAGCCTGTCAGCAGAACAACCATTGCAGTTAGACCGATAATAAATTTCTTCTTCACATTTTTCTCCTGTATTTATATTCATTTATATGTGATATTACATATCATTATTTAAAAAACAATACAATTTCAAAAAAGCGTAAATATATTCCGTTTATATAACAGCTATGAAGTTTAAGTTTTATATTTCTGGCTCTGACCCCATTTGTACTCAATAAAGGGTCAGAGCCCATTTTTTTTTGAGTTTCATAATCCATATCAATCAATCCAAAACCGGCGTTTCCATCTCCGGCCCGTCTGAAATTATTCATAAAGTAATGTAGTATTTATTATTTATATTTTCCGTCAGAGAATTTTATTTTGCAGTTAAACTCAAGCAGATCACCGGAGTTGAGTCTTTTCAATTTATTATTTTTCGCAGCAATATCTATACTGTCGTAAAATCCATTTGAAGGCTCCAATGCAAGATTATAATCGCCCCGGAATCCCCCTTCGGTAATCCATAGTCCAAGATATGGCAGCTCTTCCGGATTAAAACAAATTTTACAGTTTAAATCTTTCGAAGGGTAATAAACTCCGCACTCGCCGATAGTAATATCTCCATTCACATAAAATTTTTCTGTCTTATGCGAATCTTCCGGTTTTATTTTATTAAGATGATAAATGTTTCCGTCTTTCAGAACCGCCAGAGGATATGAATAAACTTTCCCTGGCTCTCCAAAAATTTCACCCGGCTGGACATTTGCAACACTTTCTGTTCCGGGAGGTAAAAAAATCTCCATATCCTCTTCACAATTGAGTAATCCATGCATTGTCCATATACATGGAAAAGACTCACTGCCGGTATTGTTTATTTTATAATTCAATAAGAGAGTTTCATCTTCAAGTGTGATGCACTTTTCGTAAGTATAAGATAATATTTCGCTGATGCAGCTGAGTTTCAGAATATTACCTGCAATTTCGTAAGTCATCACCTTCGACCATACTTCACCATGATCGGGATAATTCAGCATTTTTCCGTTAATCCCGACAGAGCATGAATCAACAGTCGGGAAACAGTCATCAAATCCCGATGCATCAAATTCCGCAAAGTTGGAGTTTAACTTTGGTTTTAAAAATATCTCTTTTTTATGCTGAAAATAGTATTCGAAATTTTTATTTTTTTTAATTACAGATGCAATTTTCCCGCCAAGCTCAGGTATAACAATAACACTCAGCTTATCATTTTCAATTTTCAAGGCATCGAGCCCTTTAAAAATTATTCCGGTTATCAAACAGATCCCCTCTACTTTACATTAGTTGATACATTAAAACTTATTAAAAACCTTCTCAGCAAAACCGATCTGATCATTTAATTCGATCACCTTTCCATCATCGAGAATTACTCTGCCGCTGAACTTTCCAAAAACCTGATGCTGTATTGATTGTAGAATCAAAATATTTGAGTTGGAGTATCGATCAAGTAATGGGACAAAATCGAGTTCAAATCTTCCGTCGTCAGATGTAAATTTCCATGGAGACATAAAGTCCTCTATGCCGTCTTTGAAAGGAATTATAAAATCAACACGGCTAAGCTTATGTGCAATCCCGTTGTAAAACAGCATATTTTCAGTAGCCGCGCTTGTATCGCCAAAACCATAACCTATATTAAATCCGAATGGTATACCATCTGGAAGAACAACGGACATGCAGCCCCAGTACCAGGTATTTTTGTATGTCCATACACCACGTCCCCAATCCAGCGATCCCATTGAATCGGGAGTATCAAAATTATAAATTCTGCTGCCGTGAACCACTGTTCCACGGGCCTTCATTGTGTTTATTTTCTGATTGTAATAGAATGCTTTTTTATCTTCGGCAAATGGAGTTGCGATAACCATTGTATCACGAGGTTCATCCGTTAGTATCAGATCAACCAGTAAATCTTCACCCTTAGTAAAATTTTTAAAATTGCAATTCAGATTTCTTTTTGTCCCGTCATTAACGAAGCTGATATCAACAGTTTTATTTTTAAAAGCCGTTATCCCCGATCGTGATGATTCAGGGAGTTTGAGCTTTCCGAAAGTGAATGGTATTATGAGAGTATTGGTCTGCTGCTTTCTCTCAATAAAATCGAAAATTGTAACACTGATTAGCGCGATGTACGAATTATCCGCAATAGTAAGCGCTACTGCATGTTTCGAATTACCCACATAGTAGTAATCCCACTCTTTGATCCGCAGTCGTGATGCTTTAATATCTTTTCGCCTGTAATCAAGAATCAGACTTGTGGCGTATCCCGGCTCACTCACATGCCCATTCTCATCAAGCAGACTGTGGCGCTCAGTTATTCGATGCTGATTACTCATGTCATCCTCCGGTAGATTTTACAATTGTTTTTATTCAGAGAAAAATTTTAAAATTGCCTCAACCACATCATCGCGGTCATAATCAACTGGCACAACGTGATTGCTTCTGCTGTATATAATTTTCTTTTTTACCGACGATCCTATACGTGAATAAATAAAATCTGCCGAATCTGCCGGAATTACAGTGTCACCGGTAGACTGCATTATCAGCGCAGGTACTTTTATTCCAGGCAGAATTTTCATACCACGTTTTACAAGTTTATGAAGTTCCCAGCCCTGATTAATTGGTGTTGTACCAGCATAACTGATATGTACGGCTAGAGATTCCGGCATATTAATTCCCGATGTTTTACCTGGTTCAATTATTATCTTTTTTACAATACCAGCGAGAGGCGCAAAATAAATAGCCGGGCTTTTTATTTTGCGGAGTGCGGAGATCATGCAGATCTTCTCCGGAGAAAATTCTTTCGCAAGGAGAGCAGTAAAAATCCCGCCCATAGAAAGACCGACAATAAATACTTTTTCGGAATGAGCAGAAATTTCAAGATAAGCTTCTCGTGCCGCAGTGAACCAGTCGTGTCCATAAGTTTTAATCATCTCATCAATTGAAGTTCCGTGACCGGGGTAACGTGGAATAGATATGGAGTATCCCGCCTGATAAATCTTTTCACCGATATACTTCATTTCATGAGGATTACCCGTAAAACCGTGCAGAAGAAGAACTGCAGGACTATTCTCTCTTAATTTAAAAACAGACTCTGCACCTTTCATCACATTAACAGGATTAGATTTCATTAGTTTCTCTGCCTCTTTGATTTATGGGCGTTCCCAAAAACTTCATTTCCGGGCCCTGCGGGGCTTATAAAGTGGCTATGATTCGACTATGCTCACCAACCACCACCCCTTAGACTCTGTAAGGATTGAGTTATTGATATTGCTCTTATAAAAAATATAATACAAAAATTATTTCAATAAATATTTTTATCTCTTTTCTACCGTAAACTCAAGAATACACTCACCGCACCTTTTAGTTGAAACATTAACAACACCTTTTCCGGAAACTCCTGTTGTTTTAACATAGAATGCAGCAGCCCCACCGATAAGAGGTATAACATCATCTCCGATAAGTTTAACTGAACCATTACAGGAAATACTCACAACTTCATGAGAATAAGTCAGAGGATTATTATTTTCACAAACCATCTGAAGGACGACTCTTACTGCATCGTAAGTTCTATCTTCAACGAGATTATATCTGTCTGCATCTGCTTTCAATCGCGGCCTGCTTACTCCCGATTTAATAACGGTTTTAATGAGTTTTCCGCCGGTATATCCCTCAAACTTATATGTTGTTTTTTTTGTTCCCCAGTTTCCGATGTAAGTGCTGTAAAGCCGGTATCCGTCAGAAGGTCGAAGCTTTGTCATCAGCATTACACGGAGCATTTTCAGCTTGTATTTAAGAGGGAGTGCCTCACCAGTAAAAGCTGTATAATTCAATACATCTTTAACAATATCTGCATGGCTTTTTTTAAGATTTTCATTCTGCTGAAGATATGGACCTATCAGATCATCTACAACTACCGGAGGATGAGGAAGATTCGGGAAATTTTTATAACCCGGATAAAAATCACCGATTAGATTGTCATTTTTATAGAATCTTATAAAATCACAATTTGTAAATATATACAGAGGCCCGATTACACTGGCGGGATGTTCACCAATATCCATACTTGAAGCAATTTCCATAACCGGGATTTTATTCTGCTGCGAACTGTAAGCATACGCCGCAAGCTTCGGAATACGAAACATATCGGTAACACCGTGATAACAGATCTTGTCGCCGCTTCCAAAATCTTTATGAGTATTGTAATCGGACATGCACCAGCCGATGGCACCGCTAATACGGTCATCCCCGTACATCCTGTCGAGTACACGGATGTGACGGAGTGCATGTTCAAGACGTTTCTCCTCGTGATCAAAACGCTTTGTCGGAAACATATGGCCGTTGTGTTCAGTAACCAGATAAGGTGATATTTTAGATTTTGTAATCTGTTTTACATCAGCGAGAGGTTCATTGTTTCCACGATAGTTAAAATCATTATAAGTGTAAACATCTTCAAGAAGATTGCTCCCCGCAATACATCTTACTCCGCCTGTCTGACGTGTAGGATCAAGCTTTCGTGCCAATTTGTTTGTCATCTCATAAAGATCGTCATCATCATTTGATTCGTTAATACGCACTCCCCAGAGTATAATTGAAGGATGGTTGCGGTTCTGCAGAATCATTTCTTCAACATTCTGAAGAACAATTTTTCTCCATTCCTCGCTCTGACTCACATGCTGCCATCCCGGAATCTCTGTAAAGACAAGAAGCCCAAGTCTGTCACATTCATCAATAAAATCTTTCGATTGCGGATAGTGCGATGTACGTACAAGATTTACACCAAGCTCATTTTTAAGAATGCGCGCATCATCTGCCTGAACTGATGCCGGCATTGCATAACCTGTATATGCAAAACTCTGATGCCGGTTTAGACCTCTTATTTTAAGTCTCTTACCGTTAAGATAAAAACCATCTGTTTTAAACACCGCTTCACGGAATCCGATCACCTGAGTAATTCGATCAAGATCAGTACCATCCTTTTTCAGCGTAACGGATATCGAATAGAGATTGGGACTATCAATATCCCATAGTTTCAAACCGGAAACTTCATGTTTCATTTTTATCTCAGATGATGCGACTCCATTCTGCGAGAATGATGAAACAGAATTTCCATCTTCATCGTTAAGCGCAATTTCAATATCAATTCCGCTATCTATTCCAGAGAGTAGAATTTCAGCTTCGATTGTTTTACTCTCTTCAAGTACGTTAAAAGTTTTCACGAAGAAATCTTTAATATGAACTTTCTCCACAATCCGGAGATAAACCTCGCGGTAAATTCCGCCGTATGTCAGATAATCGACTACATTACCAAATGGCGGAATTTCTACCCTCTCACTCGAATCAAGATGTACAACAATTGTATTCTCAAATCCATAGAAAACTTCATTATTTATCTTAACTTCAAATCCGGAGTAACCACCTTTGTGCTCTTTAACAATTTTCCCGTTAAGATAAATTTTAGCATAATGAGCAGCTCCTTCAAAACAGAGAAAAATATCTTTCCCTTCACAATCAGCGTTGATAGTAATCTTCTTTATATAACAGCTTTCAAAAGCATAAATCTCTTCATCAAAATAATTATATGGTATTTCAATATTTGTATGAGGGATCGAGACAGACTCAAAATCAGATAAATCTATTTCAGTTTTAAGATATTCCTCTTTGAAATTATTACTATATAGCCAATCAAAATTTAAATCTGTAATTATTCTCATATTCTCTCCAGATTAATCCTGCTGAATCTTTTTCATAAACCGGTCTAGAAAAACAAGAAGATTCCCGATTATAGAAAAAATTACAGCAAGAATTAATACTACTATCAATACATTTATAAGACTCCCCGCTCCATCAGGATAAGGCTTCCCCGGATTAACAAACCAATATGGATAAAAACCATCCACCATCCCCCGGAGTAACGACAGAAAAGCATAAACTGAAGGATATCCTATCCAGATAAAAGTAAAACTATGCCTCAATATTCCTTTATTTTCAAAAATGATCCAGTTAAGCAAAACAGCAATCGGTACAATGTAGTGCAGTATAATATTTGAATAAGCAGGAATTCCAACAGGATGATAAAGCTGTGATAATAGAAAATGAAAAACAAGCCCCGTTACAAGTATCCAGAGGAGTGCACCGCTCTTTAAAATACTTACCCACAAGTGAGTTTCACTTCGATAATAAACACTAAACGCCAGTGCAGCAGCAACGATCAGATTACTCTGAATAGTAAAATAACTTAAGATATTAAGACCGGTATGCGGTCCCTGCTGAAATACAATTTCAATAATTACCCCTGCAAATGCAGATAATGATATTAGTAACTGAAATACAATATGAAACTTTTTCTTCATGAAGTTTATCCCTCTTCTTAATTACAATACGTCAGATTATATTCAGCTTAATTGAATTATTTTAGATCATTCTACGCTATCTGCCAATTTTAAGCAGTCACATTTCATCCGATGAAAACGGCCGGGAGACCATAACCGATAACAAAAAAAGAGAGAGTTTTATTAGAACTCTCCCCGGTTAAGTAAACATATTAAATGATGTCGGATGAAAGAGCAAGTAAAATTCATCCTGTACACCCGGTAAAATTAAGAACTATTTGCTTATATTCTTTGCAATTTCCCTGAAAGCTTCTATAGATTCAATCTCCATACCATCGCCATCTTTATTGTAATCTGCATATGCCGACGTTCTGGCTATCACTATATTTTCAGCAGGATTGATGTAAATAGCCTGCCCGTAAATTCCGATGGCAAGATAATCTCCTTCCGGTTTTTCAGGTATCCACCACTGAAATCCATACCCCATGGTGGAAGTGGAATTCGCCCTCTTCCCCGGCATCAGATGCGGTGCGTCGGGAGTTACTGAGGCTTTCACCCATGATGCAGGAACGATCTGCCTCTCTCCCCATTTTCCGTTATGAAGATAAAGCCTTCCGAAACGCGCATAGTCCCTTAACGCAACATTCAATCCGCCGAATGCGGCCTCCATTCCGTCACTGTCAATCATCCAGAGTGCATCAGACTCCATCCCGAGTGGTTTCCACAACTTCTCCTCTGCATATTCCGAAAGATTTTTACCAGTTGCAGAACTGATGATCATTCCAAGTACCTGGGTATCCATGCTTACATAATGATTAAAATTCCCGGGAGTTCTCTCCTGCTTCAACGAAATAATAAATTTTTCGAGAGGAGTATTGAGGGCGAAGGCTCTAGCCATTCTGTTTATATCAGAATTAAAGTCGGCGTAATCTTCATTAAATCTTATACCTGAAGACATCTGAAGAACATCTTTTATTTTAACACCATTATATCCCGATGCAGCAAGAGAAGGAACATACTCATTTACAGTCTGGTTAATATCTTTAATTTTCCCCTCCGCAACGGCAATCCCGAAAAGTGCGGAAACAAAAGATTTTGCAACGGACCACGATATAGCTTTAGAATTTTCAGTATTACCTTTATAATATTTTTCAAAAAGAATAGTATCGTCTTTAATTACAATAAGTCCGGTAGTACCGTATCTCTCAAAAAATCCGGGTACACTCTTCTCTACGCCGTTATATACATATTTTTCCGGAAGTTTCGAATCTTTATGTTTAAACTGAAAAACATTCTCACTCTTATGAATTGTACGCGAAGAGTACCGGTCTCCCATATTACGGAAATTCTCAGCTATAGCCGGTGCATCAAAAAGCCTCACGGTGCTATAAAGACGTTGAATAGTGTTGAAATTATAGATTCCCGCTCCGGCAATAATAATTAAAAATGCACCAAGTACAGTTACACCTCTTTTAAACCACTTCTTCATTTTCCCTGATTCTGACATAAATTACCTCTCAATAAATCTGATTCATTAATAAACTGCTGACCCATATAATACACGTATTTCATTAACAATCTACTCAGTATATATATCAGGAAATGTTTTTATAAAAATTATAGGATTGACTTTACATAAATTATCCCCATATTAACTCCTTAACATATAATCTGATGTAAAATAAACAAGTCTTTATCCCCGCCGCCTTCGGCGGCGGGGATATGTAATCTTCAACTTTTATATTAAAATATGTTAATAAATTAACTCTATAATTTAAAAACCGGTATCTAATGTCAGAACATCTGCCATACATTTTTAATCTTTTCGGATCAATCCTGGCAGCGACTCTCGCGGCAGGTCAGCTCGTTATCATCGGCAAAAAAATTTCTAATTATCTCTATGCATTCACTTTTATCTCTATCTCTTTATGGTCAGGAACGGATGGATTATTCCATTTCATTCCTTCACTATATGTTCCGTCTATTTACATCATAGTGGATATTATTTCCAGAACAGCATATTCACTAACTTGTGTGCTTTTATATTTTCTAATGCAGAGTATATTCAATTCAGATTTTTCATTTCAGAGGAGAGATATTCTTCTTTTTATTCCTGGAATCTTAACATTTGTAATACTGGCATTAAGTGCTCTTTTGTTCTCAACAAATTATCAGGATGTAAAAGTTATTGTTGTATATCTTCTGTATATTTTCTCCATCTGCATTTATCTTTTGATTATCAGCCAGATAAATGTGATAAGAAAACTTTCACTGAATAGAAAGAACAGAACTGTGATTTTAAAAATAATGCTATCCCTGGCAGTAGCCGCAATACTTACAATTATCCCGGAAGTTACTCCACTCGGCTTTGACGATAACTACTCTATTCCTTTTCTTACAGTTGTTTTCTATTTAATAACAATGAGATATCCCGAGATTTTTATTATTCTCCGTGAAGAAGCGGAACGGGTGCATTACACTAAATCAAAAATCAGCAATCTTGATATTGAAAAAATAAAAATTGATATTGAAAGGATTATAACCGGTGACAAATTATTCATAGAGAGTGATCTCACTTTAAAAGAACTGGCACAACGCATAGGGATAACGACTCACCAGCTGTCGGAGATACTTAATGTTTATTATAAAAAGAATTTCTATGATTTTATAAACTATTACAGAATAGAAGAGGCGAAAAAATTCCTTGCCGAAGATGACGAAGCAACAGCGCTGGGAATCTGTTTCAAGGCAGGATTCAATTCAAATTCAGCTTTTTACAGAGCATTTAAAAAAGAGACAGGTCTCTCCCCGGGGAATTACAGGAAAAATTTATAGCGTATATGATTTTTATCATCAATTATATCTGCCATTCCTGATTGCCCGGAATGGCAGATTATTTTAATGATCGTTATTTTTTCCCCTTCTTTGCAGGAATCTTCTTCATACCTTCAACTGCAAGTTGTACCGCTTTATATGCACCGTTATATATTTCAGCTTTTTCGGCTTTCAATATACAGTCATTCATCATAAGCAGCATGGTCTTCTCGTTAAGCATGAGATTCAGCATCTGCAATGAGTGGTCAACTGTTTCACATTCAATAGTGCCGTCTCCGACTTCAGCCGCTCTGATTGCTCCCCAGGCTTCATGTCCGCCGACACGTTTTATTAAAAGTTTTGGAACAGGATAAAATGCCAGCTCACTAGGTTTGGTAATAAGTATATCTGAATGACGCATTAAAAGATTAGTAGCATAAACAGCAGAAAAAATATTTTCATCGTAAAACATATAAACACCGCTGTCATTACTTCGGAGCAGTTTATCAGCAAATTTCGTAACACCATTCCAGTCATTTTTGAAAAATGTACCCGATGCCAATTCAGGTATCTCCTTTACAAGATCATTAAGCAGACCGATGTGATCCCCCACATTAATTAGAAGAAGAACCTCTTTTGCTGCAATCTTCGGTAGAAGTCCTTTTATAATCCGGACAAAAATCTCCTTCTGCGCACCGGCTCCGCCTACAGAGAGAAGAACTCTTTTCGGTTTACCGCTATTCACACGGTCAACTCTTCTTTTACAGTCCTCTTTGATATTCACTACAAGTTCATGATCAATATAATGGCCTGTAAAAACGACCTCGTTCTCAGGGATAGGATTCATTATTTTATTCCCATCCATCCCTTTCAGTGTTTTGTAGGAGAAATATGCAGAAGGTGTCTGCACTGTATGTATTGAACCCTCGCAAAGATGCAGACCAAGTGACCAGTTGTCCGGGATTACATTTATTACTCTATCCATTTTACTCAGAACAGCAGCCTGCGCTGGCCATACGTGAGTTGCTAAAACAGGAATTGATTTGGGAATATTTTTATACAGTGGAGTCATGAGCTCGCTCATTTTCATATCTGATGCATTATAAGTAATCTTCTTAAAACCCTGACTGTTAAGCGGTTCCCAGTAATACTTGTCAAAAAGTCGAAACTTCTGAGACAGTCTTGAACCGAATGAATAGAGATTATTCAGATGAGAAATAATCTTTCCGCCGACTGACTGCTTATAAGAATGGAGATCGAGCCAGAGCGGCTTATATCCTAAATAATTTGCCGCAGAAGCAATCGCCATTGAGATCCGGTAATGCCCGTACCCCATTCTGATGTTGCCGATTATTAAAGCCTTCGACCAGTCTACTCCCGCAGGGTTACCCGAAAGCTCAAGATTTTTTACACCAATTGCCGGTCCCAGAATTTTGTTATCCTCAAGAATATAATAAAACTCTTTATCTGAATCGTCACCGAATTTTTTACGGAGTTTACTCTGCTGTTTTAAAGCTTTTTTCTCAGCTGATTTACTGATCTGGTTATTAAAAATCTCCATTAGTTATATCCCCTGTTTATATTATATTTTAATGAATTGTGTCTGATACGGCTCTAGTAAAACTTCTTCAAACTTTGAAGATTTTCCGCTTATGTTTACAGCTATGCGGAATCTATTTCCATTTTCTGAATATTTTATTTCGTAAAGATAACTATTTACTGTATTAACTTCAACATTTTCTTTAATTCCAAATCGTGAAAGCTTCTTTAAAATTTCGAACTGTTCTTCATGATAAAGATTAAAATTATCAGACGTAAAAACAAGGCCGCCGAATATCGAGTTTATAATAAAAAGTGTCTCTTTCTGATTTTGTGTTAACTGAAGATTATCATCCCGGAGCAGAAACACATCGGGATCATTTAAAAATGCACGTCCGTTCAGATGCCGTCTGCTTATACTGTTTACCACTGCATTAAGTGTTGAAATCCTTTCTCTGTGAAGATATCTCATATGCAGCTTATCATTCCAGTCAAGGCCCACATCACATCCGATACGGCAGTAATCAACCAGACCGAATACCGAACCAAGCGGAACACCGCAACCTAAAACAAGTTTATCTTTCGCACACTCCCGGATAAACGTCATTGCTTCATGCATAACCTCTCCGCGGCTCTTACCATGCTGAGGGATAAGACTTACTGCATAAAGGAAATCAAGCTTAACAAGATCGTACTTCCACACGTTGAATACAGTATTAAAAACATCTTTCAGATACTCCTGCACTTCCGGATTATAAAGATCAAGAGCGTAAAAAGTACTCCAGTTACCCCCGGCCAGAACCGGTATACCATTGTTATCTTTTAATATCCACTCCGGTTTCTCATTGAAAATTTTCGAAGTCTTCTCTGCCGCAAATGGAGCAAGCCAGATACCGGCCATCATATTATTCCTGTGAATCTCAGATGCAACAAACTCCATCCCGCGGGGAAATTTTTCTGTATCTATATCAAGCCAGTCACCAACTGCCCCGGCAAAACCGTCATCAATCTGAAACACGGAAAATTCAGGAGCATACTTTTTCACAGCTGCCAGATTTTCCAGAATAATATCCTCTGTAATATTCTGGTAATAGTTATACCAGCTGGTCCAGCCGGTGAGAGGTTTACTTTGTGGAGCTTTTACTCCGCAGGCTGAAAAGTACTCATCGAATACATAATTTTCATCCCCTGCTATTGCGAAAATTTCAAGAGCAGTTGTCTCACCATTCCATATCGCACCTTGACAATCTTTTATTATCTTTATTCTTTTTTTTGACACATCAGATTCAATTATAGTAAAACCGTTTTTCTCTGACATAGAACCTATCAGTTTAAACTCACTTCCGGTTCTGAAATATGTGTAAGAATGACTGTGAAAAACACCTTTTTTCCCTGATAACTTATAAAACTGACCGTCACCATATCTATCAATAACATATTTTTTCATAACTTTTGAAGCTAAGAATCCGGGCTTGGGTATTTTTTCATTAAGATTAAATTCGCGGCTGTCGGTCCACGATTGAAATCCATTGGCAAATATTTTATCGACACCGGAAAAAACATAATCAGCACTTAACTCTAATCTTACTGCTTCAATATTTTTAACAGGTATAATTTGAATAGATAATTTATATTGATTTCCGGCAGCTGATGTAAGAATTTTCAGAGTTAAAACAGAATTGCTGAAATCACCAATGCTGTCTGCATGAACTATTTTCCCATCAACCAGATATGACAGATTGATCTTTATATTATTAAATATTTTTAACATATCATATCCCTGATTATGTATTTACTCCGGAACCGGCAGTTATAGTTCCAATGCGGAGAGCACTTAAAAAATAAGATGTCAGCCGGTTCCGGATAAATATCAAAATATATTAATACAATTAACTTTATTAAATCATATTAATTTTTTATATAACTATGACTGATTGATTGTCAACAACAAAGTAATAATTATGTTCACTTCTTTCGAATTTAATTAATATTTATATTGACACTAATAATATTAATCACTTTAATAGATTTAATGGATACTTTAATGAATAAAAAAGAGCTGCAGCGCTCAAGAACAATCAAGTATTTTACAGACAGCGCTATAAGTCTGATAAAATCTGAAGGTCTTGAAAATGTAACCACAAAGAAAATCGGAGATCATGCCGGTTATTCATATGCAACTATTTACAATTATTTCGAAAATTTTAATGACCTGATATGCGTTGCAATTGCAGAAATTGCCTTAGAATGCGCTGAATTTGTTAAAAAAAAGCTCAAAGGTAACTCGATCAAGGAGAGAATGATTAACTTTATTCTGCTCATGACAGAATTCAATATCGCAAATCCTAATATATACTATCCGTTCCTCTCCACATCTGTAGATTTCAGCTATTTCCAGAAAAAAACCGGAGATCATTTTATACATCCGGCATATGATCTCCTTGTCCGTGAATTAAAAAACTCAGATGAGTTTAAAGATAAACCAAACGAAGAGATTCTGATACTCTGCAATCTGCTGACAAATATTTTCCATGCTAAAATGCATTTCTTTCTTCTAATGAAATCCCCTGCAACCCTGAAAGAGCTGAATAATGAAATCATCACTGAAGTAGAGTATCTTTTTAATCTTGTTTTAAAGAAATAAATATCAGAGGAAAATATGTCAGGCAGAGATTACGTCGTAAACTATTTCCGGGAAAAAACAGGGATATTATCCGGCGAAAAACTTTTCTTTTCACCGGGTAGAGTTAATCTCATCGGTGAGCATATAGATTACAACGGAGGGCTTGTCTTCCCCTGTGCTATCGATAAGGGGATCTATGCCGCTGCTGCAGTAAATGATACCGGGAAAATAAATCTGTACTCAACTAACTTCCCGTTACTTAAATGCAGTATCAACAACAATTATCTTGAATTTGATAAAAATCACGGATGGATGAACTATCCCAAGGGTGTACTGAGTAATTTATTTAATCTCACCGGTATACAGTCCGGTCTGGATATAGCATTTCACGGTAATCTTCCAGACGGAGCCGGTCTCTCATCATCAGCCTGTATAGAAATGCTTACCGCGGTTATAGCTAACACTCTTCTTAAACTTAACATACCCATGCTCGACCTGGTCAAACTCTGCCAGAAAACCGAGAATGAATATATTGGAGTAAACTGCGGCATAATGGATCAGTTTGCCATAGGTTTCGGAAAGAAAAACAGTGCAATACTGCTCAATTGCGCCACCCTCGATTACAGCTATGCTCCATTTGAGATTGACGGACATTCACTGATTATTATCAACTCAAATAAACGGCGTAAACTTGCAGAATCGAAATATAACGAACGCAGAACCGAATGCGAATCGGCACTAAGTAAGCTGAATAAATTTATAACCGCAGAAAATCTCTGTCAGATCAATGAAAGCGACCTGGAACTGCACAAAGAGAGTCTGACGAAAACTGAGTATCTGCGCGCCCTGCATGTCATCACCGAAAATAAAAGAACCATCGGTGCGGCAGATGCTCTGAAAAATAACAACCTGAAACTATTTGGCGAACTGATGAACAGTTCACATCTCTCTTTAAAAAACAATTACGAAGTTACAGGGAAAGAACTCGACACTCTGGCTCTCACTGCTCAGGGATTGGACTTTGTTCTCGGAAGCAGAATGACCGGTGCCGGTTTCGGCGGATGCGTAATAGCTCTGATTGAAGGGGATAATTTCCATAGATTTAAAAAAGAAGTCGGAGAGATATATACAAAAGAGTGCGGACTCTCAGCCGATTTCTATGAAGTTAAAATATCAGACGGGACAGCTGAGATATAATCTTATTACAGTTCGGCAGGCTCACTGACCGGAATCAATACATCAACACTTATGAACTATATGCTTTAACTATAGCATTTTACGAATGAATTAGTACAATTAGCCCTTCGACTCCGCTCAGCCAGCGTAATTTTACGCTGGCTGAGCGGAGTCGAAGTCTGAAGTCAGAACTATTTCATTTGTTAAATGCCTTACCATTAACAATCATTAAGGAATGAACTGCATGAATAATATATATCACAATATTGACCTGCTGATTAACTACTCTATTGAAAAAAAATTCATCACTGATTCAGATATCTATTTTGCAAGAAATCTTCTTGTAGATTATTTTAAACTAACTGATTTTATAGAAACTAATGCAGACACAACACCACTCGAACCGGTTCAGCAAATTCTCAACCGTCTGGTGGATTACGCATTCGAACATCAGATAATTACTGAAAATGATATAACATCAAGAGATCTTGCAGATACAAAAATTATCAGCCTCATGCTCCCCTACCCCGGAGAGATTATCAGAGAATTCAATTCGATAAAACTGACTTCGGGAATAAAGGCAGCGGCAGATTTTTTCTACAGCTTTTCAATAGACAGCAATTACATTAGAATGGACCGGATAGTTAAAAATCTCATATGGCAGACACCGACTGATTTCGGCGGACTCGATATAACCGTCAACCTCTCGAAGCCTGAAAAAGATCCGAGAGCCATTGCGGCTGCTAAATTGATTCCATCTTCGGGTTATCCCGAATGTCTCCTATGCCCTGAGAATACCGGATTTGCCGGGAACCTTAATCACCCGGCGCGCCAGAATCTCAGACTGCTGCCGTTAAAATTAAATTCAGAAAACTGGTGGTTCCAGTATTCACCGTATGTTTATTATAATGAACACTGCATTGTACTGAAAGACAGTCACGAGCCGATGAAGCTCACAGTCGATACATTCATACGGCTCATCGACTTTGTAGATTTATTCCCTCACTACTTCATCGGCTCCAATGCAGATCTCCCAATAGTCGGAGGTTCAATACTTAACCATGATCATTTCCAGGGGGGGAATCATGAATTCCCAATGGCTAAGGCTTCCGGAGAAAAATCTTTTAAACATAATGACTACGCCGGCCTCACAGCGGAAATAGTTAAATGGCCTATGTCCGTAATAAGATTAAAATCAGCAGACCGCGAATCGTTCATAGCTGCCTCGGATTTAATTTTCAGAAAGTGGAAAAATTACTCCGACTCAGATAACGGAATACTTTCTCATACTCTTGAAGGTGAAGAGAATACACCCCACAACACGGTTACTCCGATTGCCAGAATGAGAAATGGACTATACGAAATGGATTTAGTATTACGCAATAATCTTACATCGGAAGATCACCCCTTCGGGATATTTCATCCACATCAGGAACTTCATCATATTAAAAAAGAAAATATCGGTCTTATTGAAGTCATGGGGCTCGCAGTACTCCCGGGTAGACTGTCCGAAGAACTATCTGAAATTGAAAATATTCTTGTAAACAAAAATGATTTTAATCCGGACAAACTCGATAAAGAAAGTCCTGTTTTTAAACATAAAGAGTGGATTGAATATCTCATACAAAAATACCCCCAAACTTTATCAATTGAAGCAACTGGCCAAATTGTGAAAGATGAAGTAGGTTTGAAATTCGAAACGGTTTTAACTCACTGCGGTGTATTTAAAAGGGATGAATGCGGGAATAATGGATTTGTTAAATTTATGACATCTGCGGGATTTATCGGTAATTCTTAATTTACAAAATCCTGCTTAGGCATACTAAGAATTTGCAGGACTTTTCATTTCAACTCCGCTCAATGAGCGTATTTACTGCAATGCAATTCGGCAGACATTGATTACAATGTCTGCCGCGCGAAGCCTGAGAATTATCAGCTCAGCAATTCTACCGGATCATTTTCTTCTCCAGAGCACTTTCAAATGGTACACAGATAATCATCACAAAAAATATTGCATATGCGCCGGAAAGGATGCATACCGCCATATAGTTCCCTACATCTTTACTGAAATTTTCAGACGGATAAGTTGTCAGAATCATCACAATTCCTAGAATAACCGCAAAAGATCCCGACAGCATAATAAGTCTGTGAATTGTTTTAAAGAACAGAAGTGATTTTTTAATTTCAACGTCACTATTAGCACTCTCTCCTGCAATGCGAAAAGAATCAATTATTTCGGACGGGCTGTAGTGTCCCAGCATTAGAATCAACGGAACAACCGGAGTCAGCAACAGCGTAGGAAAATCCCAGAACATAATCAGTCGACCTCCGGCTATCAGTATTGCAAAAACATAGATCCCCACTACAACTGCCAGATAAATGATAAACCGTTTTTTCATAACATCCCCCTTTTAATAGTTTTTCCTTAAATATTTTATACCTGAACTCATCTGAAGAATTTTATGTTCAACTATATCATTGAGTGCTATCTCTTCGGCACGTTCAGATAATCTATCAGAAAGCGCCGAGCTGTTGCTGAAACTGTGCAGTCCGCCTATAATAACCATAACTATAAAAAAATGTAATGCTACGTTTATCATCAGATCGCTGCTCTGTTTTTTGGCTCTTACAGGAAAAAGATTTTGATCAACAACCGATTGAGGAATTGTCAATTGACCAATAGTTCTGATTTTCTCAGAATAATAAAGCTTAAGTCCTTTTTCGAGTTTCATAACAATCCTCTTAGATCATTCTGAAGAATTTTTTTCACGGAAGTTATTCTCGTTTTAACAGTGTTAATATTCATCCCCATAATCTCCGCTATATCTTTAAGTTTCATCTCTTCATAAAATCTTAAATAGGCAATCTGAGAATCATCTTCAGCGAGTTTCTTTATAGAATTTTCAATCGCCGAAAAGATCTCACTGTTTATATATCTGATTTCCGGATTAATTGCATGCTCAGCAGGAATCAGTTCAGAATATTCCAACTGTTCACACTCTTTTCTTTTTATATAATCGATCGTATGGTTTCGCGCAATTGCATATATCCATGGTTTTATCGCATATTCAGCTTTAAAGCTTTCCAGTCCCTGATATATCTTAAGCATAGCTTCCTGAAAACAATCATCAGCATAATAGCTCCCCTTCGGAAGAATCTGTGAAATATAAAAAGCAATCCTTCCTGAATACACCTTCCATATTCTGTTAAATGCTTTTATCCGTCCTGCACTTCCAAGACTGAGATAAAAAAGTATATATATTCTATCTGCCGGATTTTCCATTTATTCCTGCTTATTTTATTTATATATTAATAGTACGGATGGAATGCTGAAAATGTTTTATTTTTTTAAGTCGGATTTATTAAATTGTTAATAACGCAATGTATAATATGTTGAAGAATAAACAAGCTGTATTCTTCTATAAAAAGCAACTGCACTATAAAAATAAAAAAGACCGCCCAATGCGGTCTTTTTTATATATAAGTTATGATGCTGAAATTTATTCAGTAATCTCTTCCTCTTTTGCAAGTATAGCAAAAACCTCTTTTTCATTGTACATAAAGAATGCCGCGAATCCGAGGATACAGAAACCTACAGCTGTAAGTGCCGCAAGTCTAACACCCCATGGATTTTCTGTACTTCTTCCAAGAAGCAGAAGAGACGGAAATATAAGATTAGATAAAGAAATACCCATCTTCATCATAAAAGTCCGCGCTCCATAGAACATCCCCCCCTGAAACTGATTGGTTTTAATTGCATGACTGTCTGCAATATCACCGATAATTGCATTAGGAAGAATACCGAATATTGCCAGAGGAAGAGCCGCAAGAACAACAACAAGCCATGCCTGCATCGCGCTAGACATCGGTAACCATCCAAGAAAAAAGCATATAGTAAATGTTAATCCGAAAAATACAAATCCTGTAAGAAGAATAATTTTCTTCCCGAGTTTTTTAGACAATATAACAACCGGAGTATAAAACGCATATGAAAGGAAAAACATAACTATAGCGGCTGTCCCTGCAAAAGAAGCATCGAGCCCAAGAAGAACAGTGAAGAAATAAAGCATACCCTGCTGGATAAAAGTCAACGCCACCCAGTATGGAAGGTCCGAAGCAACAAACCATCTGAAATGTTTATTGCTGAATGTAGATTTAACAGAGTCCATTAAACCCAGATCACTCGGAGACGATACGGCATACTTCTCTTCGCTTATGAAAATAACCGGAAGAAGCATAAGAATTGCTGAGATAAAACAGAACACGGCAAGAACAATCTGGAATGCCTGAGCATATCCCTGCGGCCCTAATTCAAGACCGAAGCCTGTCTGTGCTATCGGTGTCAATATCCATATTAAATTTCCTATTACAAAACCAAGAGCCCATGTAATTGAAATAGCTGTTGAGATTCCTAGACGCTCTGCCGGTGTGTGGCCAAGTTCCGCGATAAGTGCATTATATGGAGTACAATACATAGTAATAAACCAGTAAAAGCATGTAATGGTTAATATAAGCCATACAGCATTAACAAGCTGGCCGTCAGGTGTAGCACCGCTCATTAATGGAAAAAATACAAGGAATCCGAAAAGTGCAGTTGGGACGGCAGATATTGCAAGGAATAATCTCCTCCTCCCGAATTTCGATTTGTTTTTATCAGATAAATTTGCAACCCATGGGTCTGTTATAGCATCCCATACACGTCCCCCCATATTTGTAAGGCCAATTACAGTAGCAATACCCATAACTGTACCCTGAAAAATAAATACCGGGAAAAGAGAATTTCCTGAACTTTGAGGAGGAAGAAAAAATGCACTTAAAGCATTTGAAACAGCCCAGCTTGCAAGAGACCATCCAAGCTGACCAAGTGCAAACATAATAAGTCTGAATTTAGGCAATTTTAGAGGAAGAGCTTTAGTTGACATATGTACTCCTGATATAGAATAGAAATTTGTATTAATAACATTAATAGTATTAATTATATTAATATAAATAAGTCAAGCTAAATGTTCTAAAAATAGACAATTTTATGAATGCGATCAGTAATAAAATTAATACAATAATTCAGACGATATTCCGCCTGAATTATCTGGAGTTATAATATTTTTTAATTTTATATGAAGTAATAGCGGGAAGAAGCAAATCTTATTTTAATTTTGTAATATATTCCGGTATCCGCATAAACAGAAAATACAAAACCGGAATAAAAAGATTTAATACCCTTTTCTCTTCTGCTGCTTTTCCCAGTTCCATGCAGTTTCAACTATAGTATCAATATCGGGATATTGAGGTTTCCATCCGAGTTCAGCGCATGCTTTTTGTGAAGATGCTACAAGAATTGCCGGATCTCCATCCCTTCGCGGTGCTGATTTAACAGTAAAACTTTTCCCGGTTACTCTCCGGACAGAGTCTATAACCTCTTTTACAGAGAATCCTGTCCCATTACCTAGATTGTAAATACTGTTTGAACCGCCGGCCAGAATTTTTTCCACCGCAAGAACATGAGCATCGGCTAGATCATATACATGTATGTAATCACGAATACATGTTCCATCCGGTGTGGGATAATCCTCTCCAAAAACTGTTATAGCATAACCGGGATCAATGGCAGCTCTAAGAACCAGCGGAATCAGATGAGTCTCCGGTACATGGCTCTCACCGATCATTCCATCGGGATCTGCACCTGCAACATTGAAATAGCGAAGAGCGATATACCGGAAATCATCTGACTTCTCCAGATCAGCAAGTATCTGTTCAACCATAAGCTTTGTCCGGCCATAAGGACTCTCAGGTTTCAAAACTGAGTTTTCAGTTATTGGAACTTCATCAGGATTTCCATAGACGGCAGCAGTTGATGAGAAGATATATTTCTTTACACCGCAGTCTATCATCGCCTTAAGAAGAGTGATGGTCTGTGATACGTTATTTTCATAATACTTCAGCGGATTCTGGCATGATTCTCCAACAGCAATGAAAGAAGCAAAATTCATTACACATTCAATCGAGTGACTTTTAATTACATCAGTTAATTTGTCATAATCACCAATATCTCCGACGATAAGTTCAAAATCACTTACGAAATCCCTGAAACCTCCGGAGAGATTATCATAAATCACCGGTATAAACCCCTTAGCAGCAAGACGACGAACAACATGGCTGCCAATATAACCCGCACCGCCTGTTACAAGAATTTTCTTCATATAGTTTTTCTCCTGTTATTATTTCAATTATTTAAGACACGCCCCTATCCGCCCGCCGGGCACCTTTCGTCGAGTGAATTTCCGGCGTCCTGCCGGCACTCGACACTAGAACATCCTGTTCGTCGCCCATGGTGAGATGGTGAAAGGGTAATTCGAAATATTTCGACTTTCTTCTCCACCCTTTCACCAGGGGGGGAGATGTCGCATCGCGACAGTGGGGGCGGTACACAAAACATTTCGACTTTCTTCTCCACCCTTTCATCAGGGGGGAGATGTCGCATCGCGACAATGGGGGCGGTACACAAAACATTCCGACTCTCCTCTCCACCCTTTCATCAGGGGGGAGATGTCGCATCGCGACAGTGAGGGCGGGAATTATTTGTCTCTATTTCCAGTTCTGAATAAGATCAACAACAAGTCTCAGCCCAAAACCGGTCGCATTCTTAGGTCTGTATCCCCGTGCTTTGGAATAATATGCTGTTCCTGCAATATCAATATGTGCCCATGGAGTCTTCTCTACAAAATTTCTTAAAAATATTGCTCCGGCAATTGCACCGGCATTTTTTTCGGATGACATATTATTCAGATCGGCAATATCAGATTTCATCCTGTCATCATAGTCTTCGAACAGCGGGAGTCTCCAGATTTTCTCACCTGTTAAAACCGAAGATGCCTCCAGAGCTGATGAAAGTGTGTTGTCTTCAGATAAATATGCTGCAACCGTCTCACCGAAAGTCAGAACGCATGATCCTGTCAGAGTAGCAAGATCGACTATTACATCAGGCTTAATCTCTTTCTCCATATATGCCAGAGCATCGGCAAGAATAAGTCTCCCCTCTGCATCAGTGTTTCCAATCTCTACCGTCTTACCGCTGTATCCGGTAAACACATCTCCTGGCCTGAACGCATTACTGCTCAGCATATTTTCAGTGAGAGGCATTACAGCTTTTACATTCTTTTTAACTTTAAGTTCGGCAAGACTTTTCATTGTGTATAAAACTGTAGCCGCACCTGCCATATCGCACTTCATGGTCTCCATTGAACTAGCCGGCTTTAGATCCATTCCGCCTGAATCGAATGTAATCCCCTTCCCTACAAGACCGAAAACCTTTTTGCTTTTAGGATCACCATTATATTCAAGAACTACAACTCTTGGCGGGACAAAACCTCCTCTGTTAACTGCAAGGAGAAGACCCATCTTCTTCTTTTCAATATCCTTCTTTTCCAATACAGTACATTTCAGACCGGTTGACTCAGCAATCTTTTCAGCAATGACGGCAAAAGTTACAGGAGTTACCGCATCTGTTGTATCATTTACAAGATCCCGGCACAGCATTGTATTCTCCGCAAGGATCAATATATTTTCAACTATGGACGAATCCTCTTTTGCAGAAGTATAAAAGTCTAAATGTTCAAGAGGTATTTCGACTTCTTTATCTGATTTATATTTATTAAAAGCGTAATTTGAGAGCATTGAACCCTCTGCAACCAGTTTCAGAACTTCCCGGCTCTCTCTTTTGTTTATTTCAGGAATAATAAATGATATCTTCTTCATCTTTTTTGAAATACAGAATTTTACAGCAGCCGCAGAGGCATTTCTTATACTATCATCGTTTAATTTTTTTATATTCCCAAGACCGCAAAGCAGTACCCCCGGTTTATTCTCTATTTTTATGAAATATGTTTCTGATGATTTCCCTTTAAAATGACTTAAATCTGAACCGGCGATAAAATCAGAACCTCTTGTTTTCAACGCTGTAATATTTTTAACACTATCTTCATCTGCAAAAATGATCACTGTATCATTTTTATCCAGTTTTTGAATATCATTCTTTAATGCTCCCTTCACGAACATCCTCCGGTTTCTGGTATATTTATTGTATAATTCTGCACTCATACACAAAACATGGGGCTTAACCCCCCTGTTCTTAAGCTTAAATTCTTATTCAATAATCGGCATATAATTTCAAACAAAAATCCTGCAGAAAATATAAATTTTAGAGATAAAAACACTAATAAAGAACTAAACTATCGTGTCTAAGTTTAATTCCGGGAATTACCATCGCCACTATGATATTTTTTAAAATAACTGTATCTCTACTGTAAAAACATGGTGATTAATATGGGGACAAATTGAAAAATTTTGCCGGTTTTTAATAATTGAATTTTATTCATATTGACATTTTTTTTTACGAATTTATATATTGCATGTGTGTTAAGTTTCATATCAAATACAATTTTTGTATTTAATATAATACAAAATGTATTAAAAAAAACAAATTTTTCTTACACAACCTTTAAACAAATACAAATTGTTTATCAACAGACTTTCACAGGAGGTTTTTATGACTAGAAGGATTGAAAAAGTAGCTGTAATCGGATCTGGTATCATGGGGGGCGGTATAGCTGCTCTTTGCGCCAGCGCAGGCATCAAAACTCTATTGTTAGACATCGCTCCATTTGATCTTACAGATGCAGAGAAAAACGACAAAAAGGCTAAAAACAGAATAGTTCAAGCCGGTCTTGATGCACAGGTTAAAGCTAAACCAGCAGCATTCATGAACAAAAACGTTGACATGACTCTTATCGAGTTAGGCAACCTGACAGACGATTTTGACAAGCTTGGCGATTGCGACATTATCTTTGAAGTTGTTGTTGAAAATCTCAAAATCAAACAGGATCTTTTCGGAAAACTTGAGAAAGTAATGAAGCCGGGTGCTATCATCGCATCTAACACTTCAGGTCTTCCAATTTCTCAGATGGCAGAAGGAAGAAGCAAAGCTTTTAAAGAGCATTTCCTTATCCTTCACTTCTTCAACCCTGTACGTTACATGAAAATTCTTGAGTGTATCGCAGGACCTGAAACATCAAAAGAAGTTTGTGATTTCGTTTCTAAATGGGGCGAGCAGACTCTTGGTAAAGGTGTTGTATGGGGAAAAGATACCCCTAACTTCATCGGAAACAGAATTGGTGTTGAGCTTATCTGTGAAGCATTCAAACTGATTGAAAAAGGTATGATAGCTATACCTGAAGCTGATGCACTTTTCGGAAAACCAATGGGTATGCCGGGAACTGCGATCTTTGGTCTTGCTGACTTTGTTGGTAACGATACAATCGATCACATCGCTGAAAACTCATACGAACTCCTCACAAAAGACGAATACAGAGAGATCTACAAAACTCCTAAATTCTTCAAAGACATGATGGCTTCAAAAAAATACGGTAACAAAACAAAAGAGACTGGCGGATTCTATCTTTCAGGAAAAACTGCTGATGGAAAAAGATTCAAAAAAGTTCTCGATCCTAAAACAGGCGAGCATGTTGATTATGACATGAAAGCTACATATGCATCAGTTGAAGCTGTAAAAGAATTCAAAACTACTGCTGAAAAAATGAAAGCAGTTTTCAACAATAACGAGTTTGCAAGAACTCTTCTTTCTTCAATGTGTGTATACTCTGCAAACAGAATACCTGAAATTGCAGATACACTTGTTGAGATAGACAATGGTATGAAATGGGGTTATGCATGGGAATTCGGACCATTCGAAATGTGGGACAATCTCGGACTTAAAGACTCTATCGCTAATATCGAAAAATCAGGTTTCGCAATTCCAGCTAACGTTAAGAGAATGATGGAGAAAGGCGGAACAACTTTCTACAGAATTAACGCTGGTAAAAAACAGTTCTGGGATTTCGCATCTGACAGCTACAAAGACATTCCTTACAGCCCTGATATGGTATTCCTTTCAAACATCAAAGCTGACAAATCCAAAGTTGTTCTTGGAAATTCTGATTGTTCACTCGTTGACATCGGAGACGGCGTATTCTGCTTCGAATTCCATACAAAAATGAACGCTCTTGGCGGAAACATAATTCACATGGTTCCTAAAGTTGTTGATTTTGTTAAAGCTAACGGTGCCGGTCTTGTAATTGGTAACGAAGCTGGCGGAATGCCACCTGCATTCAGCGCAGGCGGAGACCTCAAATTCATGCTTGAAATGGCTAAAAAAGGCGACTTCGCCGGTATAGACAATTTCATCAAAGACGTTCACAATGGCATGAAAGCTATCAAATACTCTCCATTCCCTGTAGTTGCTGCTCCTTTCGGAATGGCTCTCGGCGGCGGATGTGAAGTTTGTCTATGGGCTGACAAGATTGTTGCACACAACGAACTATACATGGCTCTTGTAGAAGTTGGTGCTGGTCTTGTTCCTGCGGGCGGTGGTTGTGTTCAGATGTGGAGAAGAATAAGTGAGTCTATCGTTCCTCATACAGATATGCTTGCAGTATTCCTTGCAGCATTCAAAACAATTGCAATGCCAATGCCTTCAGGTTCTGCTCAGGAAGCTAGAGTAAAAGGTTTCCTAAGACCTCAGGACAGAATCGTTTTCAACAGAGATTACCTCATCGGTGACGCTAAGAAAGAAGTTATCAAAATGGCTGCTGATGGTTATGTTGCACCTGCAAATCTTCCTATATCAGTTATGGGACAGGATGCGATGGGAGCACTTGATTCAAATATTCCTGATATGCTTGCTGGTTACCAGATTGCACCTCACATCTCTACAGTTGTAAGAAGAGTTGGTTATGTTATCTCTGGTGGAACAGCTTTCAAAGGAGAAAAAATTTCTGAAGATGCAATGCTCACACTCGAAAGAGAGATGTTTGTTGAGTGCTGGAAAACAGAAGGATCACAGAAGATGGCTGAGCACATGGCTACAAAAGGCAAGCCTCTCTTCATCTAATTTTCAAAAATTTGTTTTAAAAATGCACAAATCCGTATTCAGGTTTTTTAACCTGAATACGGTTAAAATTTCAGGAGGTTCACGAATATGAGAGAAGCATATATCGTTGAAGCAACAAGAACACCTGGTTGTAAAAGAGCTAAGGGACTCCTTGCTCAGACAAGACCAGAAGATTTACTAGTAACAACTCTTAAAGCTACAATGGAAAGATCAAAAGTTCCAGCAAGTGCAATCGAAGACATTATGATGGGTTGTGCGTTTCCAGAAGCTGAACAGGGAATCAACATTGGACGTATCGCAGCTCTTATGGCTGGTTTTCCAGACACAGCTTGCGGTGCTACAGTAAACAGATTCTGTTCATCAGGATTGGAAGCAATCGCTATTTCTGCGATGAAAATCCAGACAGGTATGCATGAAGTATGTATGGCTGGTGGAGTTGAGTCTATGTCTATAGTTCCTATGGGTGGAAACCTTCCTAGACCTCACCCTGAATGGGCTAAAAAAGATTACACAGTATATATGTCAATGGGTATAACTGCTGAGAACGTTGCAAGAAGATATAATGTTACACGTGAAGCACAGGATGATCTTGCATACCATTCACACCTCAAAGCTGCTGATGCTCAGTCAAAAGGTCTTTTTACAGAAATCGCTCCTGTTGATGCATACAAATTTGTTGCTCAGCCTGACGGATCTTACAAAAAAGAATCTTATAAAGTAGATTATGATGATGGTGTACAGAATCCACCTGACCTTGCAAAAATGGGTAAATTAAGAGGAGCTTTCTCTTCTCCAATACCTGGTGTTGCTAACTCTGGTTCAGTTACAGCTGCTAACTCTTCACAGACAACTGACGGAGCTGCTTCAAACCTTATCATGAGCAAAGAAGCAATGGAAAAATACGGCGTTAAACCAAAAGTAAAATTCCTTGGTTATACAGTTGCTGGTTGTAAAGCTGACGAAATGGGTATAGGACCTGCGGTTGCTATTCCTAAGCTTCTAAAACAGCTTGGTATGACAATGGATCAGATAGTAGCAGATGGTATTATTGAGCTTAACGAAGCTTTCGCAGCACAGGGTCTATATTGTGCACGTGAACTCGGAATTGGCGATCCTAAATACTATCAGTTCGGAAGCAAAGATCTTATTATCAACGTTACAGGTGGAGCTTGCGCACTTGGACACCCACTAGGATGTACAGGATCAAAAATATTCGCTACTCTTGTAAATAACATGCAGAGAATGGGAAAAAGATATGGTCTTGAGTCTATGTGTATCGGTGGTGGTATGGGAGCTGCTGCACTTTTCGAACTTTGCTAATTGTAGATTTCGATAAATTTAAAAGACCGGCAGAGATGCCGGTCTTTTTTTATGTCTCATATCTTCAAGTTTTTGGAATAATCTGCCGATAACTTAATATAAATATTTATCGGGAGGATTTTATGATAAACTCTGAAACTGCCGCAAATAACTGGAAAACCGAACAGATCAACGTTTTTAAAAAATATATTAAAAATTTCAAACCCGGATCAATCGAATATATGAAAATTGCAAAGGGAATTAAAGATCTGGAACAGATCGGATATTAATTTTTTAAGACAATGACAGAAATGTCATGAATTGAAGAATTGTGCTTAATCTTTAATCAAATATGATTTTAAAAGTTTAAAATCCCCCGCCCGGTGGTGATTAACATTGCTTTTGAAGCTGACTTGCATTTATTCCTGTTGAAACAAATACCAGTATATTATATCAAATATTATAATGAATAAAAAAAATTACTTTGCAGGATTACAAAGTAATGATAACAATATATAATATAAATTAACGGGGAGTATATATGAGCGAAAGACCTTCATGGGACATGTATTTTATGAAAATTGCAGAAGATGTTTCCACAAGGTCCACCTGCATAAGAAGACAGGTGGGTGCTGTAATAGTCAAAGATAAACGGATGCTGACAACCGGTTATAATGGTGTACCCACAGGTATTTCACACTGCACAGAGCAGACCTGTCTAAGAACTATACATAAAGTTCCAAGCGGAGAAAGACACGAACTATGCCGGGGTCTGCATGCTGAACAGAATGCCATCATACAGGCAGCCTACTATGGCGTTTCGGTTAAAGGTGCCTGTATATATGTTACGCATCAGCCCTGCTCCATATGCACAAAAATGCTTCTTAACAGCGGAATTGAATCATTTATATACCGGTTCCCCTATAAAGATCAATTAGCCGAAGATATGATTAAGGAATCCGGAATTATATGCAAAGTCCTGGAGTAAATATATGTTAAAAAAATCATATATTGTACTTATTGCAATTATACTTCTCCAGTCGTTTGCTTTTTCTCAGGCAAAGAAAGAGGAGGATTTATATACACGCGCAACTAAATATTTTTTCCAGAAAAAATTCGAAATGGCTGAAGTCCTGTTTCAGGAAGTGATAAAAAAAGATCCGGAAAATGCCCTTGCCTACTCCTACCTTGGAGATATATATTTAAAAAAACAGCAGTATGATGGTGCACTAAACCTTTACCTTAAAGCAATAGATATTAATCCGGGTATAGCCGAAAATTATTTCAGACTTGGACAGATATATTATTTTAAAAAAAATGCAGATCTCGCTCTTGAAAATTTCAACAAAACTCTTTTAAAAGATGAAAAACTTAAAGTGACGTTTTACCATATCGGATTGACTCATTTAATGCTTTTAAGAGATAAAGAGAAAACAATTGAAAACTGGGAAACATATATCAGACTGGTGCCGGAAGATCCGCAATACGACAGCATAAAAAGAGTAATTGAACTGCTCAGGGATCCGAAGTTTCAACTCCCCTCTGCAGATAGTAAAATTTCCATTGAAGAAGCGCTACTTCTCGGAGGCTCAACCCTGGATACACAGGATAGAACATCGGAGAATAAAGAAGCTGGACATGAAACAAAAAAATCTAAAGATACAATTGAAGATATCTACATGGATGACGATCTTTAATTATTACAGGGGGTTCTATGTATTACAGAGATGACAGGAACAAAATAATTGCGGTTTCAGCTGCAGTTGCAATAGCCGCCGGATTATTATATTTTTCATTTTTCAGAACTCCGGATCCTGCTGACAAAATAACAGACCTTCGCCTGAAGCAGATTGGATTATACACAGATCTTCTTGAAACTGAACCGGGCAACATAGGTATAATGCTCAAAATAGCAGATCTATATAAATCTTTCGGGGACTACGACAAAGCTATTGATTATTATAAAAAGATATTAAAAATTGATCCGAATAATTACGATGCGCTCAACGGTCTGGGTCATGCATATGCATTAAAGGGCGATTACGATAATGCCATAAAAATATTTGAACTGGCAAAAGGAAAGAAGCCGTCAAACCCTTCAGCTTATAATAAACTTGGTAATGTTTATGACTCACGGGCTGAGCTCGAAAAAGCGCTTAACGAATATAATGCCGCCCGGAAAGTCGCTCCACGTGACCAGGAGAGTTATAAAAACATTTCAGCTCAAAATCTGGCGAAAGGTGATACTAACGGTGCAATTGCAATACTTGAACAGGGAATCAGCAACAATCCCAATGACGCCGAGGGTTACTACAATCTCGGGAATCTCTATCTTAAAACAGGCAATAATGTAAAAGCTAAAGAAAAATTTAATAAAGCTATTGGATTAAACTCCAAATCAGCAAAATATTTCAGAGGTCTTGGCGACAGCGAATTAAAACTTGGTAACACCGACAATGCTTTTTCTGCTTATAAAAAAGCCATTGAACTTGAAGCATCCGATTCGTTATCTGCTGAAAAACTGGGGGATATACAATTAGCAAAAAGAGATTTCGAAAGTGCGGCGGATTTCTACAAAAAGGGTCTGGAATACAATTCAGGGAATAAAGATTTAAAGAAAAAATACAACTACGCAGTTGGCGAACTTGATAAATTAAATAAAAAAAACAGTAAGGAAGCGGTAGCGGTAAAAGGGAGCGGAGATTCATCAATTCCGGCCGTTGATGGTATTAAACAGGAAAATGCAGCAGATATAGCTAATGGTTCCGATGCATCTGCAAATAAAACCAAGTCCAATGAAGTTAACCAGAGTGCACAGAAGTGGAGAGAAATCGGAGATCAGGAGAGAGAGAAGAAAGCATTTGATGAGTCCCTCAAAGCATATAGGAAGGCTGTAGAACTTGATAAAAATGACGATCACTCATATTACTGGCAGGGGCGTATCTACACCCATCAGAAGGTTTATGATGAAGCAAAAAAAGCTTTTCAGAACGCCATAGCCGCCAACCCCAATCATGGTGATTCTCATTACAGATTAGGGCTTATCCAGTATATGGATAAAAAATATAAAGAATCTGCACAGTCGTTCAGCAATGCAATTAGGCTGGATCCTTCTCATGCGAAAGCTTACTTTGCCCGGGGACTGGCAAATCAGCAGATGAATGATAAATCCAAAGCAATAACCGATTTCCAGAAATCTATATCACTGGATCCCAAAATGGACCGTGCTTATTTCAGTATTGGAAGTATTCAGCTAGAATCAAAGAATTATAATGAAGCTCTTAAAAGCTTTACAAAAGATCTTGAGTTAAGACCGGATAATCCGGAAACAAACTTTAAAATTGGTGAAACCTACCATGAGATGAAAAGCTATAGCAACGCTGCAAATTATTATCAGAAAACAATTCAACAGGAACCGGGCCATTATCAGGCATACTTTAATCTGGGTCTTGTAAATCAGCAGAAGAAAAGCTACAGTGAAGCGATACCGCACTTCGAAAAAGCCTCTTCTATAAAAAACGGCGATGCTGCATGCTTTTATGAGATTGGGAAAGCATACGAAGGGATGAATAATGAGATTAAAGCTATTGAGAGTTATGAAAAAGCAATTGAGATAAATCCCTCTTATACAAACGCAAATATAAATCTCGGCAGAATGTATTTCGATAAAAAGCTATATGATAAAGCTGTAGAGCAGTTTAAAAAAGCTTCAGATAATTCACCAAGATCTTACTCAGCGCACTATAATCTTGCAAACGCCTACAGAGAAATGAAGATGTACAGTGACGCGATAGAAGAATACAATGTAGCTCTAACCATCAGTCCTCTTGAGTATAAAGCTCACTTTGATCTGGGGATAGCTTACAGGGATCAGAACAATTACAATAATGCAGTTTCGGCTTTCGAGAAATCAATTCAGATCAACAGCACACAGGTAGACCCTCATGAGGAACTGGGAATGATTTATTATAGAAATCTCAAGAACAATCCAAAAGCAGTAATGCACTTTGAAAAAGTTTTATCGATGAAACCGAACCATCCCGATTCGGATAAAATCAAGTCTATAATTAGTCTGATTAAGGGGAAATAAATGAAAAAATTATTAATCCTTATAATTTTTCCTGTCTGCTTATTATTCTGTTCGTGCAGCTCAAACGGGTTAAAAGGAAATTTGAAACACGATTTCAAAACTTCAGGCGCTTTGGGTGACGATTGTTTCCAGGTGATAATCCCGGCTATGCCCGATTATGAATTAAAAACAATGGCGGAACAGCGGGAGAGTGCTTTTATAAAAGCTAAAAATAGTATAGTATCTGAAACTGAAAGACAGATATTAGCTTATTACTCAACCGTTAAATCAATAGATACGAACACTCTCCCGCAGGAGAAATCAATTCTACTTAAAAAGAAATCAGCGTCATATTCGAAGAAAGGAATTATAGAGCAGGAGTATTATCTTATTGATAATTCAGCAGTTCTTGTGTATCGCATTTTAGATAATGACATAATAAACGAAATAATCAATAATTAATACATATACGCTCAATTTCAACGATTATCGACCGATAATAATAATGAGCTGAGTGAGTACTTATAAACTGGCGGACATTGCTATCCATCGTGATAAAGTCATAGCGGAAATATTCTGCCACAGGGTTATGAGCAATTACATATCTAATTCCATTTGAGGTGTATTATGAAAATAAAATACGTTATACTGTCATTTGCATTAATGATACTAATATTTTCGATTCAGAACTGTTTAACGGATTCATCTGAAAAAAAAGAGACTAAAGTTGAAACCAAAAATGGAAATCAGAACGGTAACGGCTATAATGAATCGTTCCGTAAAACTGGATGGATAACCGAAAGCAAATACAGATCAGTTATTTTTATTATCACCGATGATGAATGTAGAAATAGTTCACCTGCTGAAATAGAAGAAAAGATCAAATTTGAGGCGTATAAAAATCTGCAGAAAGAACTGAATCCGGCTTTTAACAGAAATGCCTCAACTCAGATTAAAAGCCTGACGGATAATTTCGGGAAAATAGTCAAAGTCGATAAAGAATGTGTAGAGGGTAATATTTATTTCTACGACCTGGAAAAAAAGGATCTCAAATCTGATTTTCAAAAAATAAAAAATTTAAAATAAATGGTATCTCTCTGATGAAAAAAAATAAATTAATTTTTGCGCTGCTTTTTCTGGTTTTCCTTCATATTAATGTATATTCTGAAATAACAATAAAAAACAAACAGACACCTGCGATTGATAGAATCATAGAACTCCAGGATAATAAGAACACATTTAATGATGTTGCTGAAATAGTAAATTATATAGATGAAATCTACGGGAACATATATGATTCGCTGGAAAATGGCGGTAAAATTAAATTATATTTCGGACCTGCCCATGGTAAAGACGATACGGAACGCTGGAGAGGCATAACAACAAACCGCGTTGGAATAACTGGACTTCCGGAAGAACACTACTCTATGCTTTATTCCAGAAAATTATATAATCTTTTAAAGAAGAATCCTTTTATTGAAATTGCAGCTAAAGATGAATACCGTGAAGTTCTCGAAGGACGATCGGATACATATCATTATATGAAATTTCAGGATGTCATGAATAATGCTAAAAATGCCGGTGCATTTATGGTTGTTGAGATGCATATGAATAACGTATCAATATTCAGCAAAGCAGACGGTCTGGTTAATATGCCGGGCATTCACATGGCAAGAGACAGCAGTGGAAAGAAACTTCTAATAGATATCAAAGGCACATACTCCGGGTTTCTAACTCTTTATAACAAGTATGATGCAGGAGGGTTTTCCAGACAATATGCTTTAAATATACGGGATTCTCTTGTATCAAAGGGTTACAGCGCTAACAATTGGGATTATGGTGCAGTAGCTGATGACAGATTTACGTACTATCTTAATTTTCCTGTCTCTGTTATTTATGAGTGCGGTTTTATATCTCATCCTGTTGAGGAGAAAAAACTTCTCGAAGAAGAATATATGGATGGTATGGTTAAAACTCAATACGAAATGCTGTTAAAAACATTCAACGATATTTACGGTATAGACATTTCAAGAAGTTTTTTTAAAGGTAAAAAGAAGGATTTCACTACAGGAGTCGAAATTCTTAAACTTGCAAGACTTGCAATATACTTTATACAGCAGACCGATACAAAAAGTGCAAATCTGGCAATAAAAACCATGAATAATCTGTATTATAATTCTCAGACCAAGGACTCAATCAATTACTACAAATCTATTATAAGCAATATTAATCATGCTGAAAGCTATTACGAAAAAGGTGTTAAATTAAGAAACAAAAAGAAATTCAATAAAGCCCGCGCAGCTTTTGTAAACGCAAAAGAATCACTACATAGAAATGATGTGTATTCTGCCTATAAAGAAAAATACGGAGTAGCAATTTACGGAAATAAAAGAAGCCGTAGTGTGGCAAAAGAGAGCACACCAAGAGAGAAAAAACTGGAAAAACCACGTGGAGAAACTGCAGTACCTGTAAAAGCGTCATCCATTACCAAGCCTTTTATTCTAGCTCTAAGCAATGGGGAGAGTCTTGAAAATGCAATTGTTGAATCGCTTAATCCCGATTCTGATAATATTAAGTCTATAACAGATTCCATATCAAATTACAAAACAGTTTCATGGGTAAAATCCAGAAAATATATACCAAAAAAGAAAAAATATAAGACTGTTTATACTAAAAAATATAATGATTTTGAATTTAAACCGGGTATTTTTGTTGTACGCATGGACAGAAATATGAGAATTGTCAAAGCGAACCGGGTATCAAAAATTTAATCTGGATCACAATAAATATCAGAATGATCAGTATTTAAAAAATTCATATTTTACAAAAATTGAACAAAACAGAGATCTATAACAATCCCGGACATTGGTCCGGAAAACCATATAATTTTTTCGGAGACTATCTCTTCGACCGGTACTCCTGCAGGGTTTTCAAACTACCCATTAATGCAGGACTTTCCTGTCCGAACCGCGATGGTACAACAGGATCAACGGGATGCATTTTCTGTTCAGATGAAGGATCAGCATCCCCTTCTACTTCCGGTATCAGCACAATCCCGCTTCAAATGAAAAACGCAATTAACACTTTCAAGCGGACTAATCAGCATACTAAATATATTGCATATTTTCAGGCTTTTTCAAATACGTATGCACCTGTTCATATACTGGAAAAATTATATGATGAGGCGCTATCTTCTACTGAAGTAACGGGCCTTATGATCGGTACAAGACCCGACTGCATCAGCCGCGAAATTCTTAAACTCATTCAGAAATATAAAAAAGAAAACTTTGAATTATGGATAGAGCTTGGTATTCAGACGATGAAGAATGAGAGCCTGGATTTTTTAAAACGGGGTCATTCGGCAGAGAAAAGTATTGAATCTATAAAACTTATTTCTGAATATGGAATATCAGTATGTGTCCATGTAATTCTTGGAATCCCCGGTGAGACCTGGGATGATATGATGCTGACAGCTGTGAAAATTTCATCTCTACCGGTTCATGGAATTAAAATACATCACATGCATATTATAAAAGATACCGAACTTGAAAACATTTACAATCGTAAACCATTTAACCTTATGACGCTTAAAGAATATGTCTCTACCTTATGCGACTTTATCGAACGGCTCCGACCGGATATCACCATACATAGACTTATGGGTGACAGACATGAAGACTCGCTTCTTTATCCTAAATGGAGTACACATAAAGGGACGGTTCAACAGGCAATTGAAGACGAATTTAAAAACAGAGGGACCTTTCAGGGATTTCTATACAACGGGGAGTTTTAAATGAAAATAGCAGTAGCAATGAGCGGAGGCATCGATTCATCGGTGACTGCAGTTATGCTGAAAGAGCAGCGTCATGAAGTAATTGGAATAACAGCGAGATTCCTCCCCTCCTCTGAGATTAATGATATTGTTTATAATTCAGCAGTTGCTGACGCAAAAAAAATTGCAGATTTATATAATTTCCCTCACTATGAATTTAATTTTTCAGAACAGTTTCAGACACATGTTATTGACTACTTCTGCAGAGAGTATCTATCAGGCAATACTCCCAACCCATGTGTTGTATGCAACAGGCATATAAAATTTCATGAACTGATAAGGGCTGCGGAGAATCTTGGTTGTGACATGATTGCTACCGGTCACTATGCGATAAAAAAAGAGGCCGATGGAAGATTTTTTCTATCAATGTCTCCAGATCATTCAAAGGATCAGTCATACTTTCTGTTTATGCTTACACAGGAACAGCTTTCGAAGTCCCTGTTCCCACTGGGAACAATGACTAAAAACGACATAAGATTTTATGCGGCTGAAAAGAATCTTCCGCTCAAGGATAAAGCAGACAGCCAGGAGATCTGTTTTATTCCGGACAATGAATATATACCTTTTTTAGAAAATCATACAGGAACCGAGCCTCAGCCTGGAAATATAGTTGATTCAGCAGGGAAAATACTTGGGAAACATAACGGCATCTACAGATACACAATCGGTCAGCGAAGAGGAATGGGTATTGCTGCACCAGTGCCATTATATGTCACCAGAATAGATTCAGAAAACAATCTTATAACAGCAGGACCAAAAGAGGAGCTGCTGATCAGGTCTTTTACAACCAGGGACTGCTGTCACATGAAGTATGAAATAAAAGAAAATGCTAAAGTAATGATCAAAGCCAGATCTACACAGAGTCCTGTTGAGGGAATAGTTACAAGAATTGATGATCATTTCAATGTGGTTTTCACTGAGCCGCAGATCGGAATTTCTCCAGGGCAGAGCGCGGTATTTTACGATATGGATGATGACCTTATCGGCGGCGGAATAATTGACAAGGCTTACAACTGATTATTATTCCATTTAGAACTACATATTATCATCGTTCTTCCCGGAATGAGGGTGACACAGATCATATACTTTCTTCAAACGGGCTTTTGTCGTATGGGTGTAGACCTGAGTTGTTGAAAGGCTTTTATGTCCCAGCATCTCCTGGACGGCCCGGATATCCGCCCCGTTATTCAGAAGCTCTGTTGCAAAACTATGTCTTAATGTGTGGGGAGACAGTTTATAGGAAAGACCCGCTGCAGCGGCCCGTTTCATTATCAGATTATACATCCCTTTTACGGATATACCCTTCCCGCTCTTATTTACAAAAATAAATTCCGACTTAACAGCAAATTTTAAATCTCTTTCTTTAATATATTGTTTTAGCAGATCAACAGTCTCATCTGTTATAAAAAGAATTCTTTCAACGCTCCCCTTACCTGAAACTTTTAATCTTCCCGATTCCAGATCAAGATCAACAAGCAGAGATCCTGCAATTTCTGATATCCTCGCACCCGTTGAATAAAAAAGCGCAATTACAGATTTATCCCTAAGGTCGAAGAAATCATGTATTTCAAAATCTGTAAGTTCATTATACTCTTTAATATAAAGAAACTTAGGGAGTCTCTTCTCTTTTTTCGGATAAATAAGTTTTTTAGATGGATTGTCAGAGATAAACTCTCTTCTGTGGAGATATGTAAAAAATGATTTGATAGCTGCAATTTTTCTCTCTAATGACGATTTCTTCAGTCCTCTGTCAAAACAGTATTCAAGAAAACTTCTAAGATCGCTTATAGTAACCGTATGTATATCAGGCTCACCTCCGGTTATAACACAATCAAGCTCATAGTAACTTTTAAATTCTTCTTCAATTTTTCCGGTAAAAAAATCAACGAGTTGAAGAAGATCGCTTCTGTAATCACCGGCGGTGTTAGATGAATAGTTTTTTTCGTAAGTTATGTAATCGATAAAAGAATCTATCAGATGATACATTACTCTTCTGCATCTTCTTCGGGAGTTTCAGGAACAACCGGTTCATCAAGAAGTTCAACTTTAAAGCCGCAGTCCTGACTGAAACAGGTAAGCTCTTCACCCCGCCCCTTGATCTTTTTAGTAAATAAAAGTTTACCGCATTTCGGACACTCTTTATCAGATGGAGTGTCTCTTGTAATAAAATCACACTCGGGATAATTACTGCATCCGAAAAATCCGCCCCGTCGACCGCCTGCCCCTCTTTTTACTACATTACCTTCGCACTTGGGACATTTCCCAAGTGGTAGCGATTTTGCATTTCTGCACTCAGGAAATCCGGCGCATGCAAGAAAAAATCCGAACCGGCCGAGTTTCTTCATCATTTTATTTCCGCACTTCTCACATACATGTTCGGTCTCTTCATCGAGAATGCCTTTCATCTCGGCAATGTTTATCTCTGCCAGATCCACTGATTCTTTAAATGGTATATAAAACTCACCAAGCATTTCAACCCAGTTTATATGAGATGCTTCAACCTCGTCGAGTTTCTCCTCCATGGCTGATGTAAAATCAATAGATACAAGTGATCCGAAATGCCCTGACATTATATCATTTACAATTTTACCCAGAAGCGTCGGCTGAAGCTGTTTTCCCGAACGTGTTATATAATATCTTCTTGTTAAAGTATCGATTGTCGGCGCATACGTTGAAGGCCGTCCAATACCTGATTCTTCAAGGAATTTAACTAGAGATGCATCATTAAATCTTGGCGGAGGTGTCGTAAAATGCTGCTCAGGTTTAAATTCAGTTACTGAAACGGTGTCGCCCTCTTTGAATGCAGGGAGTGTATTTTTTTCGGACTTACTCAATTTCTCAACTTCTGTGTATCCCGAAAAGAGAACTTTGTTTCCTGTGCATCTGAAAAAAGAATTAGTACTGCTCAGGTTTACTGTCAAAGATTCAGTAACTTCCGGCGTCATCTGACAGGCAATGAATCTCCGCCAGATAAGGTCGTAAAGCCTGTACTGTTCTCTTGTTAAATCATTTTTAATTGATTCAGGAGTTTTACTTACATCGGCTGGACGTATTGCCTCGTGAGCATCCTGTGAATTCTTTTTTAATTTATAAATATTCGGTGTTTCAGGTAGATATTCCGGTTTAAAATTATTTTTAATATAATCCCGTGCCATAGCTATTGCATTATCAGAAATCCGTGTTGAATCCGTTCTCATGTATGTTATGAGTCCCGTCGGCCCGTACCCTGCCAGATCAATCCCTTCATAAAGCTGCTGAGCAACAATCATAGTCTTCTTTGAGGTAAAACCGAGTCGGTTTACCGCATCCTGCTGAAGTTTACTTGTTATATATGGAGCCGGAGCTTTTCTCCGTCTCTCCTGAGTTTTTATCTCTGTTACTGTAAGATCTTTACCGGTAACATCACTCAGTACAGAATCCATCTCACTTTTATTTTTAATCTTTATTTTTTCATTATTATAATGAGTCAGCATTGCGCTGAATTTTTTATTATTTTGTGTGCACTCAGCTTCAAGCGACCAGTATTCCTGCGGGATAAAATGATCTATCTCGCTCTCCCTGTCACAGATAACTTTAAGCGCAGCAGACTGCACGCGTCCGGCAGATAAACCACGTTTAACCTTCTTCCAAAGAAGAGGACTTATGTAATAACCGACAATCCTGTCAAGGACCCTTCTAGCCTGCTGAGCATTTACAAGATCAATATCGATCTCACGGGGATTAGCGACAGCCTCTTTTACCGCAGACTCGGTTATCTCGTTGAATTCAATCCGTTTAATATTGCTGTTTTTACCGGCAAGAGCATTAGAGAGATGCCATGAAATTGCTTCACCTTCGCGGTCAGGGTCAGTGGCGAGGAGTACGTTTTTCACTGAACCAGCCAGTTTTTTAAGTTCATTAAGAATCTTTGCTTTACCACGTATTGTTATATAATCAGGCTTAAAACCGTTTTCAACATCAATCGCAAGCCGCGATTTCGGAAGATCAATTATATGACCCACTGAAGATGAAATTATGTATTTATCACCAAGATACTTATTTATAGTTTTTGCCTTAGATGGTGACTCAACAATAACCAGTGTTTCAGGTTTATTCTGGGATATTTTCACCTTGGATTTTATATCAGCAGCAACCGGTTTTGCAGGTTTTTTTTTGATTTTTTTTGCCTTAGATGGTAATTCCACAATAACCTGTGTTTCAGGTTTAATTTTCTTTGTCATTTATTACTTTCCAGTAGGTTTATATTTTAAACAAACATTCGTATTTGAAATTATTTGTCAAATAATTCTTTTTTATGAATTTTCCGCTTTTTTGTCTAATCATAAACCGGATACTGAATTTTTTGTATTCTGGCGGCAAAATACATATTTCTACAGTATTGATTCCTTAACTTTTCTATAGGGCGATCCCAAAAACTCTGTTTTCGGGATCGCAGGGAGCCTTGCGGGGCTTACAATGGAGCCACAGCCCCTTAGACCCTGTAAATATTGAAGAATGATTACTGATATTTTTGATATAGTGTATAATATTATATTTATCAGGATTTAATCAGCCGGTTCCCCCTTCTTATAATAATCCCTTCAATTTCAAGAATGGTTATTGCCTGATTTACTTCATCGGCTGTAAAACTATTACTTCTTATCAACAGATCAATATCAATCAATCCTGAATTCAAATCCTCAATAATTTTCCTCTCCACCGGATTTGCAGACTCTTTAATTATTGGACTATTCTCTTTATTTATATTTAACAGCACCGGCTTTTCCTGAGGTTTAGTCTCTTTTTTAACTTGAACAGAAATATCAGGCAGAGGTAATGCAGACTCTTTTTCTTCAAAAAGATCACTCATTTCAGAAAAAATAGCAGCCCCCTGTCTTATCAGATCATTACAACCGCTGTACTTTTCATCGAATGCATTTCCCGGACAGACATAAAGATCACGATTCTGTTCAACTGCATATTTTGCTGTAATCATAGCACCACTTTTTAAAGGGGCCTGTACAATTATTACAGCCTCTGATAAACCGCTTATAAGCCTGTTCCTTCTTGCGAAAGTCCATTTCTGGCCGGTTCCGGTGCCCGGAGGATACTCTGAAATGACAGCAGAATTTTCCGAATCACAAATCATTCTGTATAAATCGCTATTCTTATATGGGTAAACAACATCAACTCCGCCGGGCAGAACCGCAACGGTAGATCCGCCGGAGCTCAATGCTCCGATATGCGCACTCCGATCAATTCCGAGAGCCATACCGCTCACTATTGTAAAACCGGCAGATGAAGCTCTAACCGAAATTTTTTTTGTTATCTCATCAGATTTAATATCTGAATTTCTGGTCCCGACAACAGAAATCATACGGATATTTGAAATCTTTCCGATTAAATACAAAACTATCGGTGGATTATGAATCTCTTTCAGGAGCAACGGATACTCATCATCCCAGATGGAGATTATTCTAATTTTTTTATCTTCGCATCTGCTGATAATCAGCTCAGATGCTTTCTCTGCATTAAATGAATATCTTTCACCAATTATCTCCTGTGTTTTCAGAAGCTCAGGAGTAACTTTCCTGACCACGTCAAATGGCGAATCTGAAAGTTTATTCCATAGATCCGATTTTGAAGGATTTGATAGAATAGAGAGCATAACAGCTGATTTCAACATATCGTTCATTTTTTATTTCTACTCTGTATAAAGTTAGATTCATAACTAATACGCTTAAAACTGAAATTTTTATAAAAAAAATTAAAATAATTTTTAAATATTTTTCGTATTAGAAAAAACTCTATTAATCCCTACTACAGCAGCAGTTACATATAATCCATTAATTTTCACTAGTGATTTGACCTGATGATTTTAAACAAAACTGTCATCCTCGCGAATGCGGGGATTCATTGTATTAAATTAGCAGATTCCCATCTTCACGTGAATGACATTGAATATAATTCATAAGGTCACGGCACTAGAACAAAAGTTAAGTAATTAAAATAAAAAAATAAAATTTCAGAATATAAAATTCAATTCAGAATTTTTTTATAGAATATCGGTAAAATTTTCAGTAACTTGAATTGTATGAAACAATTATTCATCCCCGCATCTCTCTATGATGGGATGGTTTTTTATCATAAAGATTTAAGTATAAACACTTTTTTAATAACTGCTAAAAAGAGAATAGAGATGAAAGAGAATGATAAACTAAAAGAAATAATCAGACTCGGTTCTGAAATAAATACAGTCCAGGATCTTGATATACTTCTGGAGAGAATACTTTTTGAAACCAGAAAGATTGCAAATGCCGATGCCGGAACAATCTATATTAAAAACAAAGATGACCTGGTTTTCACACATGCTCAGAACAAAACACTATCCGACAGGCTCCCTGCTGGGAAAAAATTAATTTACTCAACATTTAAACTTCCAATTACCCAGAAATCCCTATCTGGATATGCAGCAATGACTGGAGAAACTATAATTGTGCAGGATGTTTATTCAATAACAGATAAGCCATACGGATTTGATAAATCTTTTGATGAAAAAGCAGATTACCGGACAAAGTCTGTTATGACAATACCGCTTAAAAATGAGAGGAATGATATACTCGGCGTTATGCAGATTATCAATCCGAAAGATACATCATGCGAAATAACAGGATTTACAGATGAGGATATACTCTACATTCAGCACTTTGCGGGAATGGCCAGCATGGTTATACAGAAAGCTCAGATGACACGGGCTCTGATCCTGCGCATGATACAGATGGCAGAGATGAGAGACCCGAAGGAGACTGGAGCTCACGTCAACAGAGTCGCATCATATTCCGTGGAGATGTATGAACTCTGGGCAGCCCGTAAAGGTATTCCGGCTCCGGAAATAGAGACAAACAGAGATATTCTTCGAATGGCGGCAATGCTTCATGATATTGGAAAAGTAGCTATCTCGGATCTAATATTGAAGAAGCCCGCACGTTTCTCACGCGAAGAGTTTGAAATAATGAAGTCTCACACTTATCAGGGAGCAAGGATATTCTACGAACCGCAATCACGGGTGGATGAAGCGGCAAGAGAGGTTGCACTCACTCATCACGAAAGCTGGGACGGTACCGGCTATCCGGGGCATGTTGACATACTTACCGGTGAGCCGCTAATTAAAGATATCATAGGGAATCCTGTTCCTCTGAAGGGTGAAGAGATTCCGCTTTTCGGCAGGATAGTTGCTATTGCGGATGTTTATGATGCATTATCTTCAAAAAGAGTCTATAAGGAATCTTGGGATGAAACAGATGTATTTAACGAAATAAAATCTTTATCCGGAATTAAATTTGACCCTGAACTTGTGGATATTTTTTTCGAATCAATAGATGTAATCAGATCAATCAGAGAGAAGTATCCGGAGAGTGCATAGATATTAATAATCTGTTTGAAAAAGTTGCAACACCTGAAAGATATTACATGGCCGATGTAATTCTGCAAAAAAATAAGAATAAAAAAACTCCCCGCATGGGGAGTCCTTTTATCTGAATATTGTAATCAGGATTTACAGGTGAATTTTAATCCGCCGGTAAATCTTTTAAATCAAATCATGGATTCTGAACGTAAACATCTACAAGTGAGTAGATATCTTCTCTTAATACTTTTTCAAACTCATCTTTATTAGGAACAGGTCTCTTGATCATTTTCATAATTTTCTCAAGCTGAACATCTGAGTTAACCGGTTTTCCGTAGAGCTCTACAGCAAATGCAGAGAAATCTCTTACATAAAGGTCGAACATCTGGTTCATAATCTCATCACGAACACCTTCAATTTTAGCACTCTCTATAATAAGATGACCGAATGCTACCATTGTAAAGAGTTCACCAACTGCAAGAAGGTAATCAAATTCCATCATCTGTTTTGCAAGATCAGCTCCGGAAACCATGAGGAACTCTTTGTATGCCTGAATCTGTTCCATGAAAACTTTAACGTTCGGCAGATGTGAAAGACTGTTATAAGCTTTATTAAAATCATGAAATTTAGTTTTTGCATAAGCTTTTGTCGGCCCCTGTTTAAACATAAAATCATCATTTCTATTGTCAGTGATTCTTCCTATTTCTTCAAACTCACCCGGCATAAACATGTAGCTTGGTATCAATTTCGCAATTAGAGCCATGTTTACATGACGTGTACCTTCAAGTTTAGGGAAACCGATAAGTTCAGAAACCGCCTGCTCGAAATATGTATCTTTTTCAAATCCTTTAGCTGCGATGATATCAAAAAGATGCTCATGAACTCTTTCACCCTGAATAGCAACTTTCATTTTCATGATAGGATTGAAAAGAAGATATCTTTTATCATTTTCGTTTGCAACTCTCATATAGTCAGTTGCTCTTAAGCCGAAAAGTTTCATTCCCATTATTCTAAGCCATGCATCAGAGAAGAGTCTCTTAACATGAGCAAATTCGGTAACACTGTTTCCGTAAAGATTTCTGTGATACGCGTGGTTAAGCGCTTCGTAGAATGAATGAGTTACAATTCCGGTTGCACCGGAACCGATGTTGAACTTACAGATATTAATAGTATTAAGCATATCATCCCATGCTTTAGGACCTCTTGAGGTAATATCAGCATCGGTGATTGGATAATCATGGAGAGCAAATTCAGCAACATACTGCTGGTTTGCATCAATAACGTTTTTCACGCACTCGTAGTTAGGATGAGCTGAATCAACAACAAAGAATACATACTCATCTGTGTCTGCAATCTTTGCAAATACAGTAACTGTACTTGCAACATTACCATTACCTATATAATATTTGCTTCCGTTAGCAACATAAGTTCCGTCGCCTTTAGGATATAGTTTCATTTCTGAAGAGTATATATCAGCTCCATGCTCTTTCTCTGAAAGTCCGAAAGCACAGAAAGCATTATCTTTTAATTTAGCAGCAGCCTTGTGTTTAGCTTCCTCGTTATCACCAAGAAGAACAGGATCGAGACCTAATGTAGATACATGGTATGTGTACCAGTAAGCTCCGCCATAGAAGCCGCAGATTTCAGAAAATTCATAATTTCTGTATGTACTGTAATACTGATTGGGATCTTCGCCATAACCTTTAGGAAGAAAAATTGTTTCGAAAATTCTCTCTTCTGTTACAAACTTCTGCCAATCCTCGCACCATTCTTTTTTATGATATGCATCTTTTTGAGCAGCAAGTCCCTTCTTCTCAAACCATTCAATGGTCTTCAGCATAATCTCTTTTGATCTGGCATCTGGATAGTTTCTGTCTTTGTACTTTTTAGGATTAAGTAATAAACTCATAATATGCTCCTTATTTTGTTTAAAGATAAATTAGAATTCAGATTTATCTCTCACTGAATATAATATCCAGCTAAATATAATGTAACTACTCAAACACTTATTGTAAAAAATAATCCGGTTCTCAATAAGAGAAGAACACTATAACCACAAACAGTTTTAAAGTACTTACATTCTAAACACTGTTAATAAAAAGAAACATTGTTCTTTTTTGTCAATATAATTTGAAAGATAATTATGTAAAAGAGAGAAAAAGTATGCAATTTGATTCATATTGGTTAAATTTTAATAAAAAAAAGCCGCAGATTGTGCAATCTGCGGCTTTTTAATTGATTTATTAAACTATCAGTCGTGACTACTTATAAAACGCCGGAATTGCATTTCCTCCGCGCCTCCGGCGCGGCGGAAAGCAATTGTACCACCAGTTTATGAGCATTTACTATCAGTCGTTCATCTTATATTCGCCCTTCATTGAGTAAACATTCTTTTCCCAAACTCTCATAAACTTATCCATATCGGCAACAGGATTTTTAATCATCTTGATGCAGTATGCAAGCTGCTCCGGAGAGTTGCTCTTCTTCTGATAAAGCTGTACAGCGTACTTGGAGAAATCTCTAACAAGTACATCGAAGATCATATCAAGAACATCATCTTCTACTTTTAAAATTTTAGCATTCTCGATGATAAGCTGACCATAAGCAACAACAGTCATAAGCTCGCCCATTGCAAGGAGATAGTCGATATCTTTGTTCTGTTCTTTAGTAGGAGTTGCCTTTGCAAGGAACTCTTTGAATATAGCTATCTGCTCCTTAATCACTCTGATGTTAGGGAGATCGATGCTGTTGTAGGCAATATTGTAATCATGGAACTGAATCTTTGAAAGACCGCTTGTGGGGCCCTGATCCATGAGGAATGAGTCGTTTCTTGCATCATCAACCTGAGGAACCGGTGCGAACTCGGCAGGATTGAAGAAGTAGTTTGTTATAAACTTAACAACGAGAGCCATGTTAACATGAACTGTACCCTCAAGTTTCGGGAACATTCTGATCTCCCATGTTGCCATTTCAAAATAAGGATCTTTCTCAAAACCTTTAGCAGCAATAACATCCCAGAGAAGATTGATAACCTCTTCCCCTTCTCTTGTTACTTTCATCTTACAGAGCGGATCATAAAGAAGATATCTTCTATCTTCAGCAGATGCAGTTCTCATGTAGTCAACAGCTCTGAGGTTGAAAAGTTTCATTGCGCATATTCTGAGGTAAGAATCTGTAAGAAGCTGTTTTACGTGTGGGAAATCTGTTACAAATTTACCATATAGATTTCTGTTAGCCGCGTGATCAATAGCTTCGTAAAGTGCATGTGTTGCGATACCTACAGCTCCAGGTCCCAGGTTAAACTTACATACATTTACAGTATTAAGCATGTTGTCCCATGCTTTAGGACCTTTCTCTGTGACATCTGCTTCAGTTATCGGATAATCGTGTACTGCGTATTCAGCAACATAGTTCTGATGAGCAACAGTGTTCTGTACACACTCGTAATTCGGATGTTTAGAATCAACACAGAAGAATACATAATCATCGGTGTCTCCAATCTTTGAAAATGTGGAGATCATAGCAGCTTCGTTACCGTTACCGATATAGTATTTATCTCCATTAGCTATATATGTGCCGTCTCCCTGAGGATAGAGCATCATGTCGCTTGAATAGATATCCGCACCATGTTCTTTTTCAGAAAGTCCGAAAGCAAAAACCTCCCCCTGCTCAACAAGTTTAGCAGCTTTGTGTTTTGCCTCTTCGTTGCTCCCCATCCATATTGGACAGATTCCAAGCTGAGATACGTCCCATACATACCAGTATGCAATCCCGTAAAATCCCATAAGTTCAGCCCAATGGAAAATCCTGTATGTGTCCCATCTGCTGTCAGCAGCACCGTAACCTGCAGGTGTTAAAAGCTTAGCGAAGATCTTATGTTCTTTCTGAAAATCAACAAAATCCTTCGGCCATACTCTGTCATGAAAATCAGATTTAACTTTTTTAAGACCTTTTTTTTCAAAAAATTCGACAGTTTTAAGCATCATTTCCGTTGAGTCTTTATCCGGAAATTTTACATCGTATTTTTTAGGGTTTAACAACTTCATCAGTATACCTCTTTATTAAGATAAAAATTATCTTTTTTTATTTGTACGGATTAAGGTGAGCAATATCAAAAAAGCTGCAGGCAGCCGGATATTCTGTAATACTATCAAATATCCGGTTTACTGTCTATTAACAATTTGGATAATTTACCACTACAGTAAATAAAAAATACAGTTAATTTGTTGTCAATATATTTGCATTTTAAAATAGAAAATATAGATATATAAAAGAAGATGCATAACCAATTTTACATATTAAAACAAAACATCGTATAACAGACTAAACAACATTCAGCAATTCAAAAGTGAATTTTCTCTGGACAACTTTAATATGAGAGTTCATATGACTCCTAATACATTATGAGCAGGAGTATTAACTTGAAAAAACAGGCATCGGAAGTTACAATTCATGAACTCAGAGAGATAATTGAAAAATATATTACAGGCAGCGAACATCTGAATTATGCCGTGAAAATTCTCGGACACCCCGGTGTTGGTAAGTCTGCACTGGTGAAAGAGATTGCCGATAAAATGAACTATTTCTTCATCGATACACGTCTTGCATTTAAAGAGAATGTAGATCTCGGAGGGTACCCTGTTCCGGATCATGAGTCAAAGCAAATGATATATTTCAGACCGAAATTTATACCAACCGTTGATATCCCTGAAGGTTACGACGGCATACTGTGGTTTCTCGATGAATCGAATAGAGCTCACCCTACGGTTATACAGACACTGTTCCAGATAATTACCGAGAATAAGTGCGGAGAACATCTCCTGAACAAAAAAACATCAATCATCCTTGCGGGTAATCTTGGCGATGAGGATGATACAACAATAACCCAGTTCGATGACTCGGCCCTTGACGGGAGACTGGCAATTTTTCACTTAAAACCGTCCGCCGAAGACTGGCTCCTCTGGGGATACAGCGAAGCAGTCCATCCCTACATCCTGAAATATATATCATCATTCCCGGAACGATTATGGGACGAAGAAAGAATCAATCCTAACCCACGAGGATGGCACCAGGTATCAAACGCGCTTAAGTATTCATATAATCTTATTGATGAGAAATCACTGGCTGAATATCTTAGCAGCGGAGAAGGAAGTACCCTTGAAAAAATGATTTACACTCTTGTGGGCAACATTGCCGGATCGGATTTTCTTATGCAGCTTACATCTCCAAGACAGATAAGCTCTGAAGATATACTCTCTGGAAATCAGGATAAGCTTGAGAGAGTGAAACAGCGGGATATCTCAACTGAAGATCTGCTCTGGGCACTAAACGGAACAATAGAGATAATGGAACTGAAAGCCGTATCTTCGCAGGGTAAACTTGCAGAGGAGGACATAAAGATACTCGGCAATATTCTCACTTTCATCGGATTCTCACGCGGCGATATAAGAATGTCTTATTTCTTTCTGCTTCTGAAACAATGCGGAATCTTTACACTTATACCCGCGGCGCTGAAGACTCTTTCCGACACTTCACTAACTGAAGAGCTCCGGATGAGATTTGAAAATCTTATGAACTGATGCGGCTGCTGAAAAAATGGAACTTGAACTTATACTTGAAGGTCTCTGGAAAAAAAGCAGATTCACATCGTACTTTTATCAGGGTGCGGATCTGGTGGAGGAGAAATCGATCCCTACTCTTGCCCTTGGAATTTACTCATCGCGGCTGACTCTTTTCTACAATCAGAGCTTTATATCATCGCTTAACACAGACGAGCTCACCGGACTGCTGATACATGAGATGCTCCACATTGTCCTTAATCACGACCATCGAGGCTTTACCGACGGTGATATATATCTTCAGAATCTGGCGCAGGATATGGTAATTAACTCATACATAACTGAAAACAGAAAAACTTTTTTTTCACGAACGAATCAATACCGGGATGAAACTCCTGAACTTATACTGCCGCAAGGTCTCCCGGTAATTCCTGAAAAATTTCTCATTGATACATCAATTTCAGATCCTCTATGGGAGGAAATTTACCGTTGGCTGAAACTGCAGCCCGAGGATGAAGTTAAAAACTACAAGTTTAATGGTTCTGAAAATCGCAATGACGGGATCAGTATTCCTGTAAAATCTTCGATAGAACAAATGAAAGAACAGCTCGACAACCTTGACATTACATACAACAGAGCTCCAAAAGAGAAGTACACCGGATTTAAAAACATGACAGGACTAATGTTTGAGAAGGATGACGGTGAACATCTCCCCACGGGAATTCACATAATGAATAAAAAAACAGATCTGAATATTCTCGATGCAAAGATGAACCACTTTATGACCGTTGCAAAAAAGGATGAAGTCTGCCTGAATGAGAGAGTTTTCAACGATATAACGGCATTGATAAATGCCCCGCAGAAAACAGATCTGTCATGGAGTGAAAAGATAAAGAGTATAGTTGATATAACTGCTCAGTCTAATGAGTGGGAATACTCCTATCACCGCTTCAATAAAAGATACTTCTCACAGGGGATTTACGCGCCGGGAAGATCATTCAAAGATAAAGAGGCAATAACTATAATTGTCGATGTATCGGGCTCCATGGTGATGAAGCCGGGGGATATTGAATCAGCCTTCGGGACCATTGAGGGACTACTGGCAAAGTTTAAAATCTATCTGTTATGCATTGATGAAACCCTGTTTATCCCTGAGAAAAAGGATAATCTTTTTATTAAATCAGAAAAAAACACCAGACCATATGAGTATAAAAAAGGGGACTGGAAATATCTCAAAACCGGGAGTAGCGGAACTACATACTTTGCATCGCTTTTTAATACATACATGGAGAATCATACAGAACTCCTTATAGTTATTACCGATGGATATATTTATGACATAGACCGTCTGAAAAAATACAATAACACTCTTTGGCTGATCAGCGAAAACCGTGATGAGCCTTTCAGGGCGCCATTCGGGAAGAGTATAAAAATATCTTCCGCTACACCGGAGAAACGGCTTAAAATCAGAGGGAGAAACTGATGACAAGAGACTATGAATATCTCCACTCATTATATCTCGAAGGTATAAATAATATTGATTTTAATTTTGATGATAATATTGAAATTATTATTAATTCCGGTTTATCTGAAATAATATTTCTCTGCGGAAAGGATTGGGCGAATTTTGATTTTGTTAAAGGTCTTGATAGACTTATAGATTCAGGTGAAATAGAATTCGTTCATAAAGCAGGAATTTTCTGGAAGTCATTCGATTTTGAAAAAGGTTTAAACTTTCTTATTCAATGCGGAAGCAGCGAATACCTCTATCGATCCGGCAGATTCTGGCAAGGATACGACTACAAGAAAGGTTTAACAGCACTTGGAGATCTAAAAAGCGGACGTTACATTTATTATGCAGGAAAAGAATGGAAAAGTTTTGATTTTGCCAGAGGATTTGAACTTCTTATGGCTACGGGGAATGCAGAGTTTATATTTTACGCAGGTGCTCACTGGAAAAAATTTGATTTTAATACCGGAATGAAATATTTACTTGATACAAGAAATTCAGAATTCATCTATAAGGCCGGAACTTTATGGAAAGAGTTTGATTATCACCGGGCACTGAAAATTCTTGAATCTGAAGTTACTAACGGTGAGCTATGGCGCGGAAGAATATTTGAAAATCCGAAATGGAAAGCAGCTATAAAAAGAATATGGGATTTATCATGGAACTGATTATAGCATTTTACAAATGTTGATTTTCCGTATTTCACCGCATCTGATTTATTTTTTCGACTTGACCTCTCATTTTTGATATTATATTTTAAGAAGTAATTATTCCTATATATAATTTTTGGTGTAAAAAACAATAATTATATATCCCGCGCCTTCGGCGGCAGGGATAATATGGCTTTTTTTATTTTAGAAAAGTTAAGGAATAAATACTTTATTTTAATTTATAAAAAGGATAAAACATGATACAGGTAAAAGAGAAGTATATTGTTGATACAAAAGGGAATACCACAAATGTAATCCTTACCAAAAAAGACTATGACCGTCTTGTGGAATACATAGAAGAACTTGAAGATGTTGCCGCTTACGACAGGGCTAAAGAATCGTCAAAAACAACCACATCATGGAAGATGGTTAAACGTTAAAACCATGTATGAAATTGAGCTTTCATCAGCCGCAGTTCATGATTACAAAAAAATCCCGAACAGTGAAGTTGAACAAATAAACGATGCTATTGACCAGCTCGAAATAAATCCGCGTCCGGCCGGATATAAAAAACTTCAGAACAGAAATGCCTACCGCGTAAGAGCAGGCAACTACAGAATCATTTATGAAATCAGAGACAGTGAACTCTTTATACTGGTTATCCGTATCAGACACAGAAGTGATGTTTATAAAAATATGCCGTGAAATACTTTTAAGAAATTCTCTCCTTCGACCCACATCGCATAATTACCACTATACGGGCTCCTGAACGTTCGCCGCAAATTTGCCTACCCTTCGGCAAGCTCAGGGCAAGCGGCAAACTTCGCATAGCTACGCAATTATTCGATATGGGGGACTTGCTGTGATACGGAATTCCCGTACAAAACATTCCCTTCTTCATCAAACTTTCCGTATCACTTAACTTCCGGTTTGAAAACCTTAATCTCGCCAAACTTCTCTTCAAACATCTTAACATTACTTTGCAATAGCTGAGTAAACTCCTTCGCAAACTGCGGGCTCATCCTTACATTGATTACAGGTCGTATCCCTTCGTAATTGTTGCTACCAAGTCCCAGAGTTATTTCAAACTCGTACGGAGTCATATTTGTCATCACCGCGTTTGTGTATACTTCAGGGATTTGAGGCTGTAAATTGTTTTCTATTTTTAATTCTGCTTTTTCAGTTTTCTTAATCATTTATTTTGTTTTCCTTATTTTATCATTGTATTTATCTTTAACAACCTCAATTCCCGGATGCCTTCTATTTTTAATAAAATAATCGAAGTCAATTTCTATCCTTTGACAATTCACTGATTTTTCAAGAATTTCATCAAGAAGAGGTACAAACTCTTTACTAAAACTTATTGATAACTTCTTAGAATTAACATCCTGCAATATCAAATCCAGTACATTCTTAGATTTTACTTTTATTAAGGCAATTTCTGGAAATTTAAGACTACCTCGTTTTATTTTATAGACATTCCATCCAATTATTTCTTTGTCAGTTGTGTCTATATAAATAGAATTTATAACACTTGCATATATTAAAAAACTGAAGAATAATATTGCTGATCCAAATAATATTACAAAAAACATGTATTTGGAAAAAGAAACCTGATTATAACCAGTAAATATAATTTTTACCCCCATCCACATAACAAAAAATAGTATCGGTAGTATTATATATGGGCTTCGTATATCGTCTGGCTTATATGTTTTTATCTCTTCATTTTTGTTCATCTTCTATTACCTTTTTTATTCAAATCTTTCAATCTCTGATTAAAACCGTCTAACATATAACCACCTGCTACAGCCGGCCCAACTCGGAAGGCATTTGCCATCCCACTAGATAAAGAATAAGAAACTCCAGTACCTGCCGCTCTCATCCAATCAGCCTGCATACCACCCATCGCTGCTCCAACACCTAACGTAATTCCGCTCCAGGCAGATTGGAATATATTTACATTATCTAAGTTATACCCATTATTCATATATTGACTACCTGCATCAATAGATGCGCCCGCAGTAAAACCTCCTAAGAATCTTGCGCCTAACCCCAATTCTTGACCGAATATTGCTCCACCAGTCAATGGACTTGCAACTAGACCCATTGCACCACCAGCAACACCAGCATTGAAAAGACCACCAAAGGTTGGATTATCTGCTGTTAATGAATACCCTAACATGTTCGTTGCAGCACCCCATGCAGTATCTAATAATTTATCTGAACCGAGTAGACTTGCTCCAATACCTGCGGCGATAGGCATACTACCTGCCATCATATGTGGGGAATTCATATTCTCCATTGAATATGGCAATGGAGAATTTCCTGTTAAATCACAGTTTACATAATATGCAGGGTCTTGCACGCCAACCATACCGGGGATATCATGAGAGTACCAGTCATTAGGCATCGGTTTATCCCATGCGCTCAATTGTGAACCACTTCCTTGATTTTGCATATTTGGATTTAATATATGTGACATGTTCATAGATGAGTTATTCATCAACTGATCTGCATACGATTGAATATCAGTACCACTACCTGCCTGATTCTGTGCAGCAATCTTCGCATCATAAGCAGCATAATGTTCTTTCTGTATTCCGGCATTCCAAGCTGTATCCGATGCCTCAAGTATGCTTTCACCGCGGGCTACTTTCGCTTGAAGTTCGTCAACGCTGTTACAGCCGTTAAGTTTAAGCATCTCGTCCATCATTGCACCGGAATCTCTGCCGTAGCTTTCAGCTGCATTATTTACGTAATTCTGCATATTGGTTACTTCGCGGAGTTTTGTTTCTTTTGTGTCAATTTTTGCATAATCTTCATCTGTTAACGGCAGACCGAGTGCCTGTTTTGCCATCATTGCTGTTCTGGCTTCGTTATTGCTTAGCGGCTGGCCGGTGTTCTGTCTTGCCTCCGCCGCTTCGAGGTATTTCTTAGCCTGCACACGAGGGTCACTATCGGTTCCAAACTCTCCGTGACTTACCCAGTTCCCTGTACTCTCTGCAAACTCTTTGCCTGCTGACTTATACTGAATCGAACTCATGCTCACGCGTTGCCTTATTATGCACCCAGGTTTCCCCTATGGGAAATAATTAAGTTGTTTGTGAATTTTTTTATTTCATTATTATATATAAATAGGGGAATTCATTTATTTAATTAAATGAATTCCCCTATTTGTGAGGGTAAAACTAGTGGTTTATTCAGTCTTTAATTCTTTTGAAAACTTTTTAATTTCAGGTTTTGCACCGCTTACATCAGGCTTATTAAAATTGCTCACTGCTTCTTTTGTTTCAGCTTTTTTATCAGTGATGTCGCCTTTAATTGCTTCAGCCTGAATCTTTGTCGCATCTTTTATGGCTTCCACATTAGCTTTATCTGAAGCTTTCTGATCTTCAACACGGGCTTTGTTGATTTCTTTCTGTTCAACAACCGCTTTCCTTATTTCTTCTCTTTGTTCTTCAAACTTTTTTCTTATATCTTCACGTAACTCTTTGATCTCATCTTTAATTCTTTTTATATTCTCAAGATTCTGCTGCTTCAGCTCATTAACAGTAACAGGCTTACCGCTTTCAACATTTGCCTCTTTTCCTGCTTCAACATCAACAAAAGCTGTATCGTCACTTTTTGAATCTTTAACAGCAACTGTTCCCTCTATACAGGCTATATTACTCTTTCCTTCCTCTTCGCTGACAAGAAATTCTGTCCCTCTTACTCCCGCAACAGCAGTAGGAGTATTGACTCTGAATTTTTCGCCCTCAGTAAGTTTTCTTGTAACCTTAGAAAAAACTTTTCCGTTCTCGACATAGAGTTCAGTAAGTTCTTTATTGTCTGTAAGATTTTTAACAAGCTCCTTCATTACTACAGAACTTTTTTCAAGAATCCTGATAACACTACCTTCAAAATAGATATCAACAACAGATTTAGCTCCGGTTTTGATTGTCATACCCTGGGTAATTTTATCGCCGGTATTTGCAGCAACAGCCTGTCCATTTACAAATATTTTAACATCACCTGTTGTAAAATTAACCAGACCATCATTCTGGATAACTGACGGTGCATCCTTTTTACAGCTTACAGCCTGAATGGCCAATAGTGCCGCAATTATTAGTACATTAATTTTTTTCATTTCCCCTCCGGTAATATATTATATACTAACCTGACATATAATATTAATTATTTTTTTACGTATCTACTTAAAAAGTGGTTGTGAAATTGCTCTCCGCCGCGCCGCAGGCGCGGCGGAGATAAAATACCACCGGTTTTGAGCAGTTACTTTTTTACTTTTTTAAAATCAAAAATCCGGGTAACTGATTCCGCAATTTAAAATATGCCCTTTCAGTAAAATCAGATTTTCATGTAATCATATTCAACAAAACTAAAATACAAGTCTATTTCAGGAAATCAACATAATTTTCAAAATTTTTTTAGTAATAAATAATAACTTATTTGATCAAACTGCAGATCAATTCAATCAGTTTATTCTCCTCCACCGGTTTACCGAGAACACCGCTGAAACCTTCTATAAAATATTGCTCAATAACACTCTCGTTAAATTCACCTGTCTGAACAATTACAGGAATAGTATCATCAATCTGATGTATCTCTTTTAGAACTGATACTCCATTAAGTCCCGGCATATGATAATCAAGAACTATAAGAGCTATATCATTACGGTTCCTGACAATTTCAATCGCGTCTCTCCCGGATGAGGCATAGATCGTTTCAGTTTTATATCTCTTCAGCAATTCTGATACATGTAAAAAAATAAGATAATTGTCATCAACCACAAGTAAAGTTCTATTCTTCAGCCTGTCTTCAGCACAGCCCTCAGACGGAAAACTATTATTATAATTCTCATTATTAAAAAGGTTTATGCGGTTACTGATATTACGAAATGAGGATACCTCAGACTGAATTCCTATAACCCTCAGAGGTTTAAGATTATCATCCCACTCTATTGTCTCACCTTTACTTCTGACATTGATAACTCTTCCATTACTCATAACCATTCCATATTCAATGTTAAAACTTCTTCCGTTTAAAACTTTTTCCAGTAATTCGTTTTTCACAGATTCTCTTTCACTCTCACGGATGAAGCCGAAAAGTGTGGATATATTATCGGGATATAACTCAGGTTTATATCCGAGGAACGTAAAAAATTTTCTGTTATATCTCACTTTACCTGAAAGTATATTCCACTCCCATAAACCATCCTTGATCCCTTCGAAAATCATTTCAAGTTTGTTCTGATTGTATTTTATCTCTTCAAGGAGTAATCTCTCCTGAGTATTATCACTGAACTGACAGATGTATCCTGGATCGGGACTACCTGTATGAATCTCCACAGGCATAATTATCAGTTCAAGAATCATAATCCCGGTTTTACTTGTACTGTAATAACCGGTTTTTCTTATAATCTCAAAATTGAATTTAATTTCCATATTGATATTATGGCAATTCTTTAACCGTGTTTTAAACCATTCAGTTGATACAGGGGAATTCAGAACATCAAGATCTATTAATTCATCGGGATTATTGACTCCGAAGATATCTACAACAGCATTATTAAACATAAGCACCCGCCCCGATGAATTCAGGATAATAAGGGCAGAGGGGGACTGATGAAAAATCCGTTTAAACCTTTTTTCGCTCTCTTTTAGCAGAACCTGCATTCTATTCAGTTCACACATTGATATATTCAGATTATCAGTTTTCTCTTTTATTCTTTTTCTAAGAATGAAGCTGTTTATTAATAAAAAAAGAATAAAAATTATAAAACCGAAAACAGCACCGGAAATATAAATACCTGTTTCGCTAAAAAAATTCTGATTCTCTGCAGCAACAAGCCATTTTTTGTATATTCTATCATACTCTCCGCCGGCAAAGATTCTGTTATATCCATCCTTCAGATGATTTAAACTTTCAGTATTACCCCTTCTGATTCCGAACCCATAATCAAAAAAACCTGTACTGACAGGGAGTTCTTTGATTCCGATAAGATTACTATTTGCCAGTATCCGCCTGACAGAAGAACCGGATATAAAAACAGCATGCGACTCATTTTTTTTAAGTGATGTAAAAGCCTGAATTTCATTATTTATAATTACTGGTTCAATCTTTAAAAACTTTTTAAGTTCATTTGAAACCGGATGAGCTATAGAATCGTGTGCGGTAATTGCTATTTTTGAATTATGAAGATCATTGATAGATGTAATTGTGGAATCTGAATTTGCAAATATGGAAAAATGAATTCTCATGTTAGGTTTAAAGAACTGATATTGCGGGTTAGAATCACCCCGTATCATTCCAAGAATAATATCAACATCCGGATTTTTCTGCAGATGTATAAACCTTTCATAAGGCACCAGATCTATACGGCACTTTATATTTAATTCACCTGCAATGCTTTTTATAATATCAACCGAGAAACCTGCCGGTATACCATCTTCATTAATATACTCATAGGGATAATTATCGAAACACCCCACAGCATAAATATCTCCTTCTGCCATCAGTGGTGAACCGCCGGCAGTAAGAATTAATAAAAATAATATTTTCACAAGCAGAATTATTGTCTTTTTATGTCTCATAACACTTTACAGGCATAATGAAATACCAATTCATCCTTTTTTCAAGTTTTTATGAATTTTTTTTATTTTTTTTTATCAGTAAGCATTCTCCATCGTATTAGTAGCATGAAGAGAATTTATTTTTATCTGCTCATAAACCGGCTAAAAATTTTCTCTCCGTTTCACCGATGGTGCGGCGAAGAGGGATGCGGCGGATTTTCGGGCAGCAATTAATCACCCCCGCTGCTGGTGAAGACGGGAAAATAATTTATTTTAAGGAGATGTTTATGCAGAATTTCTCAAATGCTACAATTGAAGGATTTGTTACACATGATCCTCAGGCAAAGACAACGAAGACAGGTAAATCACTATGCACCTTCGCTCTTGCTATCAATCATTATTCAAAAAGTGACGAACCTCCGCAGGTCTCTTTTATCAATGTTGAAACGTGGGAAAAAACAGCTGAATTCTGTTCCCGGAATATTACAAAGGGTAAAAGGATACTTGTAACCGGTTCGCTGAGGCAGGACAGATGGGAGGATGACAACGGTAAGATGCAGTCAAGACTTAAGATTATCGGGAACGAGGTTATATTCCTGGGACCTCCAAAATCGGCGGATGAGGCCGCGGCACAACCTCATCCGCAATAGTTAATTTAGAATGGTATTCTATTAGTTCTGGACCAGATACCGTTTTCCTGAGCAGATTTAATAAGATCCTCTCTGAAATCGGGATGTGCAATGCTGACCAGACTTTCAGCCCGCCCCCAGACAGATCTCGCCTTCATGTTTACAATACCGTACTCAGTTACGAGGTAATGCACCATCGATCTGGGTACGGTTACTACTGAACCGGGTGTAAGAAGAGGCTTGATTCTGGATTTAACCTGTCCGTCTTTTTTATCTTTATAGGTTGATGAAAATGCAAGGAAGCTCTTTCCTCCCCGTGAGTGAAATGCCCCGATTACAAAGTCGAGCTGTCCGCCGGTCCCGGATATCTGTCTGAATCCGGAAGTTTCCGAACAGACCTGACTGAGAAGATCGACTTCAACTATATTATTGATTGATATTACTTTATCGTTCTGTGCTATAAAATCGGGATTATTTGTGTGGTGGACTTTACATGAAGCGAGTCTGGGATTGTCATGTATAAAATCGTATGTCTCTTTTGTTCCAAGACAGAAAGAGAATGAGCTCTTATTGATATCAAAACTCTTCATTGCATTTGTAATCTTTCCTGCTTCATAAAGAGTTACCATCGCGTCACAGAACATCTCACTCTGAATTCCGAGATCCCGTACATCCGTATGAACAATCATCTCTCCGATAAGATTAGGAAGAGTTCCAATCCCCAGCTGCAGACAGGAACCATTCTCTACGTGAGGAACAATAAACTCGGCAATTTTCTTCTCTGATTCCGATGCTTCCGGCATTTTTGGAGTAGCAAAAATCGGTGAATTTGTACCCTCAATTATATAATCGACTTCACTGATATGAATATATTCATCATTCCCTCCGAGACATCTGGGCATATTTTCATTTACTTCAACAATTACTTTATCGGCCCATAGTGCTATTCCTCTGTTATGAGAGTTTCCCAGACCGAAATTGAAGCAGCCGTTTCTGTCCATTGGTGTTACCTGAGCGCACCATACTGTAGGTTTGATATGATGGAGATCCCGGTGGTGATACGCAAGAAGTGTTGCTTCATGATAGTTAAACGGCAGGTGACAAGCCATCCCTTTATCTCCCGCCATCCTGTCGAGGAGTGTAAAATACCAGCTGAAATACTGGAATGATCTCTGTTCAGGGTCATTCTGAATTACTGCAGGAAACGGAGGTACAGTTCCGGTACCACGGACAGACACTTTTTCGATCTGTCCAACACGTTTACTCAAAGCAAGATCAAAATCTACAGGTTTAGTTGCAAACATACCGTAATCTATAATGTCATTTGATTTTACGATATTTGCAGCCTCCTCAGCCTTAACAAGTTTTTTCTTATAATCATCAAGATATGTGTTCATAAATAGTCCCCACCGTTAATATTTATTTTTATACATAAACACTATGGTATATGTATATATTTAACAATCAGGTATGTTGACAAAGATCCGTGGGGATAAATAGAAAAGATGTGTGGTGGATTTGACTACAAGAGCGAGAGTGATTACTTTTAATAATTTGTGGAGGGCGCTCCCCGAGTGCCCGCAGACCCTCTGGAGATAAGGGCACGGTTGGGATGCAGATATTGATGATTTGACCGGATGATCTCTCTTCAAATAATTCACTATATAATACCAGCAAATCCCCCGGCCTATCGGCCACCCCCTTTATTAAAGGGGGATGTTGAGCAAAGCGAAACGGGGGGATTTCGAGTTCAAGGATGATAAATTATTTATAACACAACAGTTTACATTTTTATATACTACTTCTGCCTTTCACCAGCTAAAAACAAAGCAACTTCATCAAATCCGATCTTCAGCTGTTCTCCAGTCTTCTGATTCTTCACAGAAACTTTACCTTCAACTAGTTCTTCGTCTCCGATAATAATAAAAAAAGATGCTCTCTCTCTTTCAGCTTTTTTGAATTGAGCTTTAAATCCCTTTGTTTCAGGATCGAGATCTACTGATATTCCATTCTTCCGAAGTTCAAGCGAGAGTTCAATACCCCTGTTTAGAGTCTCGCCGCCTGTATGAATAATATACGCATCAACACCGCTCTCTTCAAAACTGTTGTTTTCAGTAATCAGAAACATCCGTTCTATTCCTGCAGCAAAACCTACACCTGGTGTGGGTTTCCCGTCGAACTGTTCAACGAGATAATCGTATCTTCCACCCCCTGCAAATGCGTTCTGGCTTCCGAGATTGTCGGCTGTAAATTCAAATGTTGTACGAGTGTAGTAATCGAGTCCACGGACCAGATAATTATCCAGTTTGTATTTTATTCCGCTTTTATCCAGATAACCTTTTACTTTACTGAAGTGATCGCTGCATCCGCCGCAGATATGTTCAGATATAACAGGAGCTGTATCTCTTAGTGTGCGGCAGTTCTCTTTTTTACAGTCGAGAAGCCGGAGAGGATTGGTATCGAGTCTCTTTTTACAGTCATCACAGAGTTTATCAAATCGTTCTTTATAGTAGACTTTCAGTTTATCAGTGTAGACTACCCGGCACTCTCTGCATCCGATGGAGTTCAGGAGTACTGTATAGTTTTCTATACCGATACTCTTTGCAATAGAATCTACAATTGAAATAATTTCGTAATCATAGTACGGGTCTTCGCTGCCGAAAATCTCCGCGCCGAGCTGATTAAACTGGCGGAGTCTGCCGCGCTGAGGTTTCTCCGCTCTGAACATAGGACCGCTGTAGAAGAACTTACAGAGAGAGAGTCTGTTATACTCACCATTCTCAACATAGGCTCTTACGACGCCTGCAGTACCTTCAGGGCGGAGCGTAAGACTCCTCCCGCCCCGGTCCTCGAATGTGAACATTTCTTTAGAGACTATATCTGTATCATCGCCGATTCCCCGGGAGAATACCTCTGTAAATTCCATGATTGGAACGATAAGTTCTTTATAGTTAAAAATTTTAAAAACATTACGCGCGGATTCCAATATGGAATTCCATCGCCCGCTTCTATCCGGGAATATATCTTCGACTCCTGGCGGCTTCGGTATCATAATCAGGCTCCTTTGTGTTCAAGTCTTCTTCTGAAGATTGCGTCTTTTAAAACAGGTTTGTCGAAGAGAACACGGTATGTTTTGTTCGGTCTCCCCATTTCAATTTCGCCCTCTTCAAAATAGATTTTCAATACTTTATATTGTGTATCGAGTATTTCATTATTTATAGGATAAATCCCGTCAAGTAATTCATCTTTATAGATGGGATTAAAAGTCTTTATAGTTACTTCATTCGCCGGAGCGCATTCGACACCCTCCTCCTCTTTTCTGTAAGCGACGAAAAGCGCGTTATTTATATACGGAACACCGTCATATCCCATTTTCCCGAACTCGTTGAAGAGATCTGTAGTGTATGGCCTGTGACTGATGAGATTCAATTCATCAAGCCAGAACGGGAGAAATTTTTTAAACTCATCTGTACCAGCCATCTGTACCGCATGTTTATATATTCGTGTGGTATTTGCTGCGTGATAAATCGACTTCATACGCCCTTCAATTTTAAACGCGTTTACACCGGCGTCGATATATTCTTCAAGCCTCTCCAGCAGACAGAGATCCTTTGACGACATTATCTCGGTCCCTTTCTCATGCTCAATTATCGGGAGATAATCCCCTTCGCGTTTCTCCTCCATGAGTGAATACTTCCATCTGCACGGCTGTGAACAGTCACCGCGGTTTGCATCTCCCCCCTGAAGGTACCGGCTCAGGAGGCATCTGCCGGAATATGCGACACAGAGAGCGCCGTGTGCAAAAACTTCGATCTCTGCACCGGTATTCTTTTTTATCATTTTAATCTCTTCGACGGTTGCCTCGCGGGCAAGTACAATCCGTTTAAAACCCGCGTCCATCCAGAACTTTACGGCATAGCTGTTAAGGGTACTCATCTGCGTGGAGAGATGAAAGTCCGCCTCAATTCCAACCTGCTTCAGTATCTGCAGCATCCCCGGATCGGAGACCATTACCGAATTAAAACCAAGCTCTTTAATTCTCTGTGCGTATTCGAATGCAGCGTCCACATCCTCCTCGTGAAGAAAAGCGTTCATAAGAAAAGTCGTTTTGACTCCTGCAGCTCTGCAGTATGCGATACCGGTCTGTATATCCTCATAAGTAAAATTTCCCGCTTTTACACGGAGATTGAACTCATCCCCGCCAAAATAGACATTATCCGCGCCGTACTTCACTGCGAATATCATCTTTTCCAGATTCCCTGCCGGTGAAACTATCTGTATTTTATCTGATTTCATTTTGATTAAGCCTCTGATTAGCTGTAAAACCGCTATTTTTCTTTATAATAATAACCGGATTTTACCGCTCCTGATGCAAGAAAAAAATTGCGGTTTTTAATTAAATATTCTTTTTTAATACGGATTAAAACCGGAGAGAGATTTTAAATTGCTACTTGAATTTTACATCTGCAATGATTCTGTCCATATTCGGAACCGTTAAACCATCGGACTTTTTCCCCCGTACGGGATGTGCCCCTAATTCAGCCAGAATTTTCTTATTCCCGGTAGCGCTGGCGGGATATTCTGAATATTCAGTAGTATACAGAGGGACCTTCAATCCGAAGGCCGATTTCGCCGCTTCAAAGATACCACCCTCTTCCGGGGACTCTACTATATACACAGCATGAGACAATGCACAGATTATCCGGTTTCTGATGAACGCGTTATATTTCCCGGCTGAGTCATCTGGATAAAACGGCGAGACTGCGAGAAAACGCTCCTCGTCATAAACCGGTTTTATCATTTCAGGAATATTCAGTTTTAAAATACCCTGAGGCAGAACGGCTATGGTACTCCCACCATACTCCAGGGCTGACCTGTGAGCCGTAATATCAGCGCCTTTTGCAAATCCGCTGATAACAGTAATGCTATGCTCAACAAGATCCTTTGCAGCCATATAGGATATAAACTCCCCTCTGCTGCTCACATTATGGTCTCCAAGTATGGCAGCGCCCTTCTTTTTAAAAATCTGAAGATTCCCATAGGAGTATAATATTGGAGGGATTTCACTGCCGGGCATGGTTAACAGTTTTTCCGGATAAGAATTTGAAAAGAATGTAGTAACACCGATCCCTGCATCAATAATCTTCTGATACTCCTCTGATACTGAAGGAAGAATCTCCATTGCGCTTTTTATTGCAGCGAGAGTTTTGGGAGTAAACTGAAATTCATTCTTCATCTCGGATTCTGTGAGTTCAAAAATTTCAGAAAGGGAGACACCCGCAGATGATACTGTGGTATAAACTTCTTTCAGATGAACAGGCCCCATCCCCTGTACTTTGTCCAGTGCTATCCAGTATTTTGTGCTATCCATATATTCTTATCAATTTCCGGAGTTAAATTTTAATATCTTAAGGGCAGTCCCAATAACTCAATATTTACAGGGTCTAAGGGGTGGCGGTTGGTGAGCATAGTCGAACCATAGCCCCTTTGTAAGCCCCGCAGGGCTCTCTGCGGTCCCGGAAACGGAGTTTTTGGGACCGCCCTTAATACAATATACTATAAACAACTATCAAAGTTGGCAATTTATATAAAAACAAAAAGAGGAGTCAAGAAATAATAATCGGGGAGTTTTTTTAAGTAAGAGTTTAACATATGTGTTTTATGATATCTTTATGGAAATAAAACTTAGAAATCTCCCGGCCTGAAGGCCACCCTCATTGATAAAGAGGGTTTGTACTCTTTGTATTACTAAACCCCCTTTAACAAAGGGGGATGTTGAGCAGCGCGAAACCGGGGGATTTGTTCTGTTTACGCGCAGCTTTTGAATGTAACTGCTACATTTCAGGATTCTTAATTCTATCCTGAATCATCTTTATCAGATCAAGATACTCTTTCTGTGCGAGAATATGATCTTTTACTGTTGTATTATTATCAAAATCATTTTTAAGCATTTCAAGCTCAGCTTTGCCGGTTGTCATCTCTGCATCCGTGCCGCTGAGTGTATTCAGTTCACCGCCGATCCGTATCAGCTCGGCAAGGAGTCTCTGTGCGGATGCATCATTCTTCATCTTTTCCAGACTTTCACGATACCGGATAGTGATATCGTGATTCTCAATCATCCGTGCGAGTTCTCTCGCTTTTTCTACAATAAATTCATATTTTTCCATATGTTTACCACAACACATCCATTGGATTTAATAATCTGTCATTATGCCAGAGTGTAAAATGAAGATGCGGACCGGTTGATAATCCTGTAGAACCGACCCTGCCGAGTATTTTCCCGGCCTTTACCCTGTCACCCGGTTTCGCAAATATTGAAGACATGTGACCATACATCGTCCTGTAACCGTCACTGTGCTGTATTATAACAGCTTTACCGTATCCGCCGTTCCATCCCGCACTTACAACTACACCCTCACGGGCAGCTCCGATGAGAGTTCCATGCCGTGCTGCGATGTCAAGTCCGTTGTGAAATTTTCTTTTGCGGAAAATCGGATGCTTTCTGTTGCCGAAGTAAGAACTCAACCTCCCTCCAAGAGGCGACCGGAACATCTGACGTACTTTAAATTTTCCTGCAAGATTAGCTGTCATATTATCAGTTCTGGGTCTGGCATCTTTTATAAAAACTGCAACAGGGTGTTTCTCTTTAAGAAAACCTGAATACAGAGAATATAAAAATGGAAGCTTCTGAATTTCAAGATCCGTAACAGGTACACCATGGAGTTCCGCCAGTTCAGCTATTTCACTGGAATCATTTATAAACTCTATTGTACCAGGTTCGGATGGGACTATAACAATCTGGGAAGTTCTTGCGTTTAAATCTTCCCAGAAAATATTAATACCTATAAGTGTATTAATATTGATATTATTATTTTTGGCAATTTTCCAGAAGTTATTACCTCGCTCAATTTTTACATAATTGAGCTTCACTGATTTAAATTCGACATTCCCCTGAAGGTAATTGATATAGTTATCCTCAGTTTTAAAATAAGACCTGGTATCAAACGTTATGTCTCTTTCCGTTTTATTAAAAAAGGAATATAAAATTCCTATAAAAAGTACAAAAGAGAGGATTAAGACTGAAATTATTTTTTTATACATATAGTTTCCGCATTTAAGTTTTTTTTATACTTAAAAACATTTTTACGGAATCGGTCAAACAAAAAAAATAAAATAATAACTTAAGGGCGGTCCCAAAACTCCGTTTCAGGGACCGCAGGATATCGGGGTATTGCAGAAACACCAGATAAAATTTTTCCTATAAATAAAACTCTTATTTAGATACTGTAAACAGATTTACTGAATCTTTCATTTCCCTCGCTCTGTTGAGCACCTCTTCACTGAGACTTGAAACCTGTTCAACAAGCGCTGCATTCTGCTGAGTCATCTTATCGAGCTCCATTACTGCTTTATTTATCTGATCCATCCCCACCATCTGCTCTTCAGTTGCAACTGCAACCTCTGATATAAGCAAAGTTGTTTCTTTATTTGATATAGAGATATTTTTTAAAGTTTCTCCTGTATTGATAACAAGGGATGTCCCCTTCTCAACTTTATCCACGGAATCCTTGATAAGCACTTCAATCTCTTTCGCTGCGCTCCCGGACCTCTGTGCCAGGTTACGCACTTCACCGGCAACAACGGCAAATCCGCGCCCCTGGTCGCCCGCCCGTGCAGCTTCCACTGCCGCATTCAATGCAAGTAGATTTGTCTGGAATGCAATTTCGTTTATAACAGTGATGATATCTTTAATTTTTTTGCTCGATACATTTATCTCATTAATAGATTCAGTCGCAGTCTTTGCAACAATACTCCCCTCTTCAGATATCAGGGTTCCTTTTTCGGACAACAGTTTAGCTGATTTAGAATTATCCGCGGTGCGGGCAACTGTTGCTGTCCCCTCTTCAATAGTTGATGCAATCTCCTCAAGAGCCGATGCCTGTTCTGAAGTCCGCTGAGACAGATCAATATTCCCCTCTGTAATCTGATTAACAGCCAGGAACACAGAATCTGCAACTTCCAGAGTTGCTACGAGAGTGTTGTCGATACTTTCAATCGCAAGGTTCATAGACTCCATAAGTATTCCAAATTCGTCTTTTCTACTGTTGCTTAATCTGGCAGTAACATCCCGGTCCTTAATCTTTGCGGCAAATTCCAGCATTAAACTTATAGGTTTTGTAAAACTTATTGTTGATGCTATTCCAGTAATAAGAAGAATAATAATTGTCAGAATTACAACCGAGATAGTCAGAACAACAATTGTTCGATTATTAGCAACAAGTTCATTATACTCCTGTTCGGCAATTGTTTCAGTAATCTGAGTCAGCTTATCCATTGCATCTCTTGCCTGTCCGAATACTTCACTATATTTTGAATTATAAAGAACGTATGCCTCAACAGTCCTTCCGGCTTTTATTAAACTTTTTAATTCGTCTGTGTATTTACCAAGAGGTGCGTAGTTATCACTGAACTGTTTAAATTCAGCAGTATTTGCCCCTCCATTATCAAGATGAAGTTTCATAAATTTGTCGAATCTCTGTCCAATCTGTGCATAGTTTTCATCAATAGCGGCTATACTCTTTTCTATATCCTGCTCTGATATTCTTCCATTAAGAGTAAGATTTAGCGCCTGGGAAACTGCTATGCTCGACTGGTATGCATCTCTGTCTGCCTGTAGAAGATAATTCATACTGAGAAGTCTTACTTTATAAACAGAGGCTGCATGATCACCGATTTCACGAATATTAATAATCTGCAGAACAGCTGCAGAAATTGTGATAAGAATAATCAGTGAAAATACCATAAAAAATTTAGTTTTTATTTTGAGATCTTTAAATTTCATTATATTGCCCCTTATTCATTTTTAATATTGAATGATTTGATTTTAAATATAACATGTTTACAGCAAAAATCATTATTTTATTCTATATTTGAGTTAAAAAAAATTTGTTGAAGAATATATCTGTGTCCGTTCTAAAGCTGGTGACAAAAAAAAATTTTAGATTCCTGAACAGACACAGCAATCCAAGTAATACAGCTTAATAGAGCTTAGCCTGCAAATTAAAATCACAGTTTTTTCCAAATAAAAATAAATTCTTTGTTCCTCCTTGAAAATTATGTAATTTATTAAGTACCAGGGTGTCTTCTATCCGGCACTATGTAATATGACTATCTGGAGGATTATATGAAATTTCTTATTATCGATGATTCAATGGTTATCCGTAACATTCATAAAAATGTTCTTAAAGAGCAGGGATTCAGCGATGAGGATATGTTCGAAGCTGATAACGGTTTAACTGCACTTGAAATAGCGGAGAAACAGGAGATCGGTTTTTTTCTCGTCGACTGGAACATGCCTGGAATGAACGGGCTCGATTTTATCAAAAAAATAAGATCTAATCCTAAATATGCACAGACCCCTATTGTTATGGTTACATCTGAAGCTGCAAAGTATAATGTTATGGAAGCGATAGATGCAGGAGCCACAAACTATGTTATAAAGCCGATACATGGCGATGTGCTCTGGAAAAAAATTGAAAAATATGTTAAACCCTGACAATGGAGAAAAAAATATGAAAGCACAATATATAAATCCTTTTCTTGAAGCATCTATGAATCTTTTTAAAACACACCTTAAATTTGAAATAAAAAACAATCCCCCATTTGTAAATGAAGATTCACAGAATTTGAACGAAGTGTCAGCAATAATAGGTCTTGCAGGAGACATTGCCGGAGCACTGGTACTGAGTTTTGATCGCGACACAGCTATTGCAATGGCTTCACGTTTTACCGGTCAGACTTACCACGCGTTAACAAAAGAGGTTATAGACTGTGTTGGTGAGATGGTCAATATAATAGCCGGGAACGCAAAGAAAGATTTAATGGAATTCCGTATTGAAATATCTCTGCCGGGTGTTATAACCGGACACACCTACAAAATCAACTGGCCCCAGGGTGTTCCGATTATTACAATACCTTTTGAATCTGAAGCCGGTATGTTTAATGTCAATGTATCATTCAAGAATAATTAAAGGACAGGTGTAATATAAATGAGTGCTCTCCATAAAACTCTCCCCAGGCTGAAATTTCAGCATGTTATATCCGGGTTTTCTGAAGAGCTTGAAGAATTATATTATGATGATTTTTTTCACATATCGCTTCCGATTGTAAGGATTGCATTACTGCTCGGGATTGCTCTCTACTCTGTGTTCGGAATTCTCGACATTTGGATAGTTCCGATTCACAAGAACAGCGTATGGTTTATCCGCTATGCTCTGGTCTGTCCGATATTGACTGCTGTGCTTTTACTGACATTTTCAGGTTTATTTAAAAGATGTATGCAGCCGGTTTTATCACTTAGCGGATTAATAGCAGGTGTGGGGATTGTTGCCATGGTAGGAGTTTCAGCAGAGAGTGAACCGGGATTCAAGTACTACTATGCCGGATTGATGCTGGTTATCATGTGGATTTATACACTGGTACGTCTTAGATTCAAATATGCCACGATTATCAGTTTAATAATAACTATATCTTATGAAATAAACGCAGTCTGGATAAACAGACTTCTCGATACACCTGACAACGCCATGGTATTTCTTAATAACAACTTCTTTTTTATCGGTGCTAATATAATAGGTATGTTCGCCAGCTTTACAATTGAATGGTATATGAGGAAAAACTTTCTTCTGAGAGAGGAAATTAAAAAAGCTTATAACCTGAATAGGAAGTATCTTACAACAATCAAAGAGGGACTGCTCCTCATAGATGAGAACTATAATATTATGAACCAGTATTCAGAATATCTTACAGATATGTTCGAACGTGATGACATTCAGGATGAAAGTTTTATTGATCTAATCTATGCCGACACGGATAAATCTGGTGATGAACGAAGGGAGCTGGAAAGGTTTTTAAACTTTCTGTTCCACAATAAAACAGCAGATCTTGAAATGATCATGGATCTGAATCCTTTCAAAAGCAAAAGAATTCTTATACGAAAAAACGATGCTGTAGTCAGAGAGATAATTGTAAATGCCGATTTCATCAGAATTAATGATAAAGATGCAGTTGAGTTTGTAATGGTAATCTTTGAGGACATAACCGACATTCTGAATTTCGAGAAGCAGTTACTCGAACAGAAAACGAAATACCAGCAGGAAGTGGAATCTATTTCAGCAATAATAAGGTCGGGTCCGTCTCTATTTATTAATTTCCTCGATGAGTCGGGAGTAATTCTTAATGAAATCAGTTCCAACATACGGAACCTCCATGATACAAAAAAACTTAACCATGTTTTCCGTCAGGCACACTCGCTTAAAGGGTCATCAAAACATCTGGAACTGAACCACATATCATCTATCTCGCATAAAATTGAGGATATTCTTATCGACGTCAGGGATAATCCGGAAGATGTACCTGAAAACTACATCGAGAATATTGAGGAACTGATTGCAGAGCTTTTAAATGAATTCGAAAATCTTAACATTATGATTGATAAACTAAAAGGCTTTTCGATGATACGGAATGTTACAACAACGTTGGAGAAGAAAAACTTTCTTGATGAATTTCTTAACTCTCTTCCGTCTATGGCGGAATCAATTGCAAAAGACCTGGGGAAAAATATAACTCTAGAGATTCAGAACGATCTTGATGAAATTCCGTTTTTATCAAAAATTAAGAATCCTCTGATTCACATGCTTAGAAACTGTATTGATCACGGGATAGAGGATCAGTTCGAAAGATTAACAAAAGGGAAAGAGATCACCGGGCGAATATCGCTGAAACTTTATAAAACTGAATTTTATTATAACATAGAGATTAAAGATGACGGCTCAGGAGTCAATTTTGAAAATGTCCGTAGAAAAGCAATTGAGAAAAACCTCATTGCAGAAGATGATAATGAAGTATCAAGATCCGATTTACTGAAACTGATTTTTACCCCCGGATTCAGTTCCAAAGGAAAAGTTACGGAACTGTCCGGCCGCGGTTACGGACTTGATATAGTTAAAGACGCGGCAGAACAGCTGAAGGGTAAAGTTATATTTAATACAAAAGCGGATATAGGTACGAGGATAAGACTGGCAATACCGTTATAGAATTATAAATAATCGGGTGGAATAACCAGTATTAATCCCTGAATTATTTTATAATTAAAAAATACTATTTCATAACTATTATTACCTTAATCATATCTTTAAGCTGGCCATTATTTACATAATTTCTGATTGTTGAGATCAGAGCGGGTGTAATCGGCTGATTTTTAGTACTCAGCATAGCTCCTGAAGCTGAAATTAAATCCTCATTCAAAAACATTCCCACTTCAAGATTTTTTGAAGATATCTCTTTATTTACAAAAGTATTTTTTGTCTTCTCTATTGAAAAAAACTTTTTTTCCGCTATTGCAAAGAAAAAAGGATCATATACACCGGATTTCCTGCTCATTTCACTCAGGACTTTACCGCTATCCATTCCACCGGTTATTGCTTTATCATAATCCAGTGCTATCTTTAAAATACGTGATCCGGCGGGTATATCATTCTCCTTAACGTTATCTGCAGGAAATCCCCCACCGTCATAATTCTTTTCCTGGTATCTTATAATTTCCGCAACCTTATCCATTCGCGGGATGCTTTTAATCATATCGGCACCAATGGACGGATGGCTGGAAAACATATAATTTTCCGACTCGGAAAGGATAAGTCCTTTATACACTTTTTTTAATATATCATCCGGTATTGTAACACAACCGATCTGCGATAACGTTGCGGCAATTTCAATCTGCCACTTATGTTCAATCTCCAGATCGGAATAAATCATCCTTGCAAGTTTTCTGATCCTCTGCGTTTTGGTAAATGCCTGGGGTTTTGCAAGAGCAAGAAGATCCGCAAGAACTTTAATGCTGCCTCCAAGAGTTTTGCCCAGAAGTTCCTTTTCTGCGGAAACAAGTTCATACTGCCTCACCGCATCTTTTATAGTAAAAAGAAGATCTTCAGTTGAACATGGCTTTGTCAGGAATCTGAATATTTTACCTTTATTTATGAGATTGATTATAGCTTCCATATCGGCCTGACCGGTAAGCATTATCTGAATTGTCTCGGGTGAAATATTTCTTACCTTTTCAAGAAGTTCCACTCCATTCATCTTCGGCATTTTATAATCTGATACGATTACATGAAAAGGCTTATCTTTACTGAAAAATTCAAGTGCAGCAGCGCCTGAATCAGCAATCTCCAGTTCAAATTCATCACTTAAATTCCGTTTATATGCCTCCAGAACATTCTTCTCATCATCAACCAGCAGTATCCTATTCATAAAAATAACTCCATTATTAAATTACTTAAAAAAATTATCGATCTCTGACAAAATCATTTCAAAATCACATGGTTTAGAGATATATTTGTGTGCCAGAGATTCCGCTTCCTGAAAAACATCTTCATGAACCTGCGCTGACAGCATAACTCTTTTCATTTCGGGATACTTTGATCTTGCCATACTGAGTAAAGTAAGACCGCTCATACCTGCCATTTTCTGATCAGAGACAAGTATATCATATCTGTTTTTTTCCAGAAATTCCAGAGCTTCTTCACCGGATGAGGCAATATCAAAACTTATATCGGATCTTTCAAGAGTAAGCAAACGGCTTATCCCTTGCAGCAAGTTAACATCATCATCCACAAATAAAATTGAAAAACTCATATAATCTCCTATTCCTCTTCAAGGGGAAGCTTAATATAGAATACGGTTCCATGGCCGGCTTCACTTTCAAAATACAGCATTCCGCCATGTTTTTCAACTATTATTGAATGTGAAATTGCTAATCCCTGACCGGTACCCTTTCCGACATCTTTAGTTGTAAAAAACGGATCAAAAACCCTGGCTTTGATTTTTTCAGGTATTCCGCCTCCATTATCTTCTATCTTTATAACAACAAAGCCATGCTCGCTTAGTGTCTGAATTCTTATCAAGCCTGACTCAATTACATTTTTTAATTTTGCTTCGTGTACAGCGTCAGCAGCATTTACAATAAGATTAAGAATTACCTGATTAAGCTCTGATTCAAAACATGGTACCAAAGGAAGTTCCGGATCGAGATTGAGTTCAAGTTCACAGTCATATTTCCACTCATTCCGCGAAACCGTTACAGTGTTTTCTATCGATTTGTTAATATTCGCCGGCATTTTACTCCCGGTACCGGGATGAGAAAAAGCTTTCATTGACTGAACAATTTTAGATACCCTGCTTACTCCATCAAGCGACTGCTCCAGAGCCATTGGCATCTGTTCAAGAAGAAACGGAAGTTTTATAGTCCGGCTGAGTTCTTCAGCCTGCCTCATTGTCTGATGACATAACTCTGTGTCGTTTTTATTAAGTGAAGCTCTTTCAAATACATCTATCAGATTCAGAAGACCTACAAAGGATTTATTCAAAAATTTAAGATTATCACCAACATACTGAAGCGGCGAATTTATTTCATGAGCTACTCCGGCTGCAAGCTGACCTATCGCTTCAAGCTTGTTTGTCTGTAGAAGCTGTGTTTCGATGATTTTATTTTCAGTTATATCTCTGCCGAGGATCATAAAACCTTCCAGAATATCACCGCCTCGTTTCAGAGGATTTATATTCAAACCCAATATTCCGCTTCCGCCATCTGATCGTTCAAACCGGAGTTCATCAATCCTTACGCTTTTTTCATTGATTACACTACTACCTATTGCTTCATAAACAACTTTCCAATTCCAATTTATCCCTGATTCCGCAAACTGTCTCCCGATTATGTCTTCGGTTTTGATTCCGAAAACTTTCTCTGCGAATGGATTCCAGTGAGTAATACGGTCTTTTACCGAGACACCGATAATTATACTTGATAGTGAAGTTATAAGCAGATCAAGTTCTTCATTTATTCGCTTAAGTTCTCTTTCATTTTCAACTCTCTCTGTTATATCCATCATAATACCGACAATCCCTGCGACCTGCCCGTCAGGGCCGGGATAGGTAGACTTGCTGAAATGGAAATGCCTGTTAACTCCGTCTGAACACTGCACCCTTGATTCATAAATCTGAACCCCAGGATTTAACAGGAGTTCACGATCCTTCACTTCATATTTTTCTGCCAGATCGGCCGGAATAAATCCGGCAAGATCATAAGCTGTTTTATTTATAATTGCCTCTCTTGGCTGACCTATTATCAGATCGGCAAAACTCCTATTACATCCAAGATATCGTCCTTCTGTGTCTTTATAAAAAACCGGATTGCTGATTGTATCAATAAGTGTTTCAAAAAACTTCAGATATCCGCTAAGTTTCTCCTCCATCTCGACTCTTTCTGTTACATCTTCAACAACCCCGTCAATCCAGTCCGGATTACCCGATGCGTCGAAATGGCATGAAGCCGAAACAGATCCCCAGAACTTTTCTTCTGAAGCTTTTTTATATCTTATTAATCTGTTTTTAATTTTTTTAAGCTCAAGTAATTCCGAAAGAAATTTTTCTCTGTCTGCCGGATCGGCATACAAATCCTGTATACTTAACCCCATAAATTCTTCGATGGAATTATAACCGTGTATTTGAGCAGCTGACAGGTTTGCCTGAATAATTCTACCCGGGCTGATAAATGAAGTCCGGAAAACCCCGACGGGAAGATTCTCCATCAGAGTTCTATATCTCTCCTCACTGTTTTTCAGGGTATAATATAATTTTTTTCTCTCTAAGGCTATTCTGTTTTCATCCAACGCTCTTTTGACTGCCGGAACAAGACGTCCAAGATTATTCTTCAATATAAAATCAGTCGCGCCGGATTTCAGAGCTGTAACTGCCATCTCCTCACCGACAGCACCGGTTACAAAAATAAAGGGAATATCTCCGATACTTTCCATTGACATTTTCAATGCTTCAAATCCATCAAATCCCGGAAGATCAAAATCAGAGAGTATAACATCCGGTTTAACAGTTTTCAATAATCGTTTAAATTCAGAAATTTCTGATACGGAATAAATATCAAAAATCAGCTCTCCTTTACGGAGTATATTTTCAATTAATTCCGTGTCTTCGGGGGAATCTTCAAGATGCAGAAATATTTTTTTTTCTGAACTGATATTATTTAACATTATTCAATCATCCGTGATAATTTTTTCCGGTCTGAAAAAAACAGTTCAATTACATTAATTAATTCAGACGGATTAACAGGCTTGGTAAAAAATGCGATCGGATTAAGCTTATTCGCCTGATCTTTCATCTCCTCATCGGAATAACCTGATGCAAAAACAAACTGTATTGTTTCTCCTGATTCTGCTTTTATTTGTGTAACTGCTTCGACTCCATTCATTTTCCCCGCCAGACGTATATCCATTATAACAACATCAGGAGTCAATTTCAACGAGATATCAACCGATTCCTCCCCTGATGAAACACAACCCAATACATTAAAACCCTTCCGCCTGAATACTGTGGTCATAAACATGGCAGTCATAGCTTCATCTTCTACAATAATAACAGAAATGGGATTCATAATTAAATTCTTTCCTCGTAAATGTTATCCCTGAACTTCAAAGTCCATTTCATACCGGCCGCGTTATCAATTTCAACGGTTCCTCTGAGCTGATATTCGACGATGTGCCTGACAATCTGAAGTCCCATAGATTCCCTGATGACAGGTTGATTATTCCACTCAACTCCTACTCCATTATCTGAAATACAAAGAATTATTTCCCCGGTATCATTCATAGTCAATTTAATACCAAGTATTCCATTCATTTCTCCCGGGAATGCGTGCCTTGCTGCATTTGAGACAAGTTCATTGATGGCAAGACCGCAAGGTATAGCTGTATCTATAAGGACCTCAACATCTTCCATCTGATCATCTATAAGAATTTTTTCTTTCGGGATTTCATATCTTGACATTATATTAAAAACCAGGTCTGTAATATAATCTCTAAGATTGAGCTTAGAAAGATTTTTTGACTGGTAAAGTTTTTCATGCACAAGCGACATTGCTCTTATGCGGTTCTCCATATCCAATAAAACACGTTCAAGTCTCTCATCTTCAATAAAAATACTCTGAAGAGTAAACATGGATATTATAACCTGCATATTATTTTTTGTACGATGATATATCTCTTTAATAAGTTCTTTTTTTTCGTTAAGTGATTTCTCCAATTCACGAAGTGCCAGATTCCGGTCAGTTATATCCTGGATTATGCAGTGGACAAGGTTTTTCCCGTGAAAACTTATCGGACTTAAAAAAACTTCAACATCACGCTCTATATTTTTTTTTAATTTATGCCTGGAAATAAAATAATTCTTATTCCCGGTCATTGAAAGATTGAGTCTTTCAAGAAGTGTTGTTTTATCGGGAAAACTTATCTCAGATAGATTTTTACTGATTATATCTTCATGACTAAATCCGTAATAGTCCGAGGCGGCAGGATTGGCATCCACAATTGAAGCATCCTCTGAATCAACTACCAGCATAACCGCATAATTATTTTCAAACATACTTCTGTATCTTAACTCACTTTCACCAAGCGCTGCTTCTGCTTTCCCCTTTTCCAGCATTGCAGTGCGATACTTTAACGCCTCTTTTACAGCAAATGACAATTTTCCGATATGCTCTTTTATTACATAATCAGTTGCACCTGCTTTCATACATTCAACAGCTATCTCTTCATTGAGAGTGCCTGTTAAAATAATGAAGGGCAATGAAAAATCATACTCTTTCGTGATCTTCAATGCTTCCATTCCGTTGAACTGCGGAAGAGAATAATCTGATATTACAATATCAATCCCGGATTCATTAAGTGCTTTCCGGAAATCATGAGAATTCTCAACTCTTACCGGAATAAAAGAAATTCCGTTCTGTGAAAGTTCTCTTCCAGCAAGTTCAAAGTCAGCATCCACATCTTCTACAAATATTATTTTCAATTCATAATTTTCAGTCATAATTAAAAAACCAGTCCTAACAATCGTCTTCCAGCCTTAACAGCCTCATTGCAGTCTGCGGCATATTCATCAGCCCCAAGAAACTCAGGCAGATCCGGAAAAATTTTAAAAGCCTGGCCTCCGGCAAGAATTTTCATTGATTCATGATATCCGCCTGACCTGATTTTTTTTATAAGTTCACTCATTGAACTTATATTATACGGCATTGTAACAGATAAAGCCAGTAAATGAGGTTTAAAAGCGGCAATATGCTGCATTGTATCTCTAAATGGAACATTATCCGCCAGATAATTAACACTCCAGTCATCCATTTCAAAACAGTTGGCCACCATCATTGCGCCTAATTGGTGATATTCACCGGATATACATAAAACCATCACTCTTCTGCTTTGATCTGCTGTCTGCTTATATAAATATGAAAGCTGCAAAATAGTTCTGGTAACAATCGCAGTTGCAAGATGTTCAGCTGACACATTGATTTCACCAGACTCCCATAGGTCACCAATATGATATAAAGCAGGCTGTGCAACATTCAGATAAAATGCTTTTATATCATCCTTCGTCCGGCATGCATTATGGGCGATTTCACTGCACCTGTAAGTATCACCATTTATAAGCGATTTAAGAAAAGATTTATATGTGCTCAACCAGTTACTGTCTATTTGATATGTCTGATTAAATTCAATTAACGATAAACCGATATTCTCCTGATGCCGGTTTATCATCCATTTATATACAGTCAGAACAGATCCGGCATTTTCAGGCTTAAGATGTTTATTTACAGCATTAATCCAGGTTTGTAATGCTGCTTTAAAATATTCATAACTGAATCCGTGATTATGATAAGCCCTGTATACCCATGGGAGTGTTGACTCAAGTAGTTCGAACCTGTTTAATTGAAAGACTACCGACATGAAGGCGGCATGATTCATGTGATTTATCTTCATCATTCCGATCCCGTTATCACCGACAAGTGAAGTTATATCAGGTCTGGAAATCATTTCATTATCTACATACGAGATTAAATCCCCGGTATTTTCAGCATAATCCTCTGCAGCTGCCGGAGGGATAAAATCTAAATTAATATGCTTAGTTGATTTCATGTGATCATTCCGGATTATTACCGGCAACACCGGTTTTTGCATTTGAAAGTACAAAATAAAAGCACGATCCTTTCCCCGGTTCACTTTCAGCCCAGACTCTCCCTTTATGCCGCTCAATTATATTTTTCACCATAGCAAGCCCTATACCTGTACCGCTAAAATCCTTATCACTATGAAGACGCTGAAATACACCAAAGAGCTTATCGGCATACTGCATATCAAAACCGGCTCCATTATCGCGGACAAAAAAAATGTTTTCTCCATCGCGGAATTCATGGCTGATAATTATTTCCGGTTTTAAAGTCTTTTTTGTAAATTTAACGGCATTAGATATAAGATTTACATAAACCACACGAAGCATGGCCCTGTCAGCTTTTACCATAGGAAGCGGATCAATTCTAATTGAAATTTTACTTTCGCTGATTTCATCTGAAAAATCTTTAATAACGTCATTCACCAGAAAACCTGTATCAACATCATTACTCGAAATTGAGGCCCGTCCCATCCTTGAAAATGAAAGCAGATCATCTATAAGCTGCCCCATGCGCCTTGCCGATTCGTCAATAACTTCCATATAATGTTTTGTTTTTTCATTTAATATATCCGCCGATTCCGCCTTGAACATCTCCAGAAATCCGGATATATGCCGGAGCGGAGACCTCAGGTCATGTGAAACACTGTAAGAAAATGAATCAAGTTCCCTGTTTGCTTTCTCAAGTTCTGATGTCCGTTCTGTGACTCTTCTTTCCAGTTCAGAATTAAATTTTCTAAGATTATCTTCATATTCTTTCTGCCTGGTGATATCACGGATTATTATCGATGTTGAATGTAGTCCGTCCGAATCAATAAACTTCAACGAACTTACCATAATAGGAAATTTCTCACCGTCAGGCTTTATACCTGTAAGTTCACCTTCATAGAAACCATTTTGTTCTCTTATTTTAAGTGCCGCTTCAAGCCGTGAATCAGAAACGTCTATTATACCGCTCCTCCCCAAAGTGCATATATCCTGTTCTGTGCGTCCGAACATTCTGCACCCGGCCGGATTAACTGTTAAAATTGTACCGTCAGGCCTGGTCAGAAAAAAAGCATCACTGATATTTTCAAAAATATGACGATATCGCTCTTCACTTCTTCTAAGGTCATCTTCCGCTTTTTTCCTTTCGGTAATATCACGAACAATGGACCACATCCCCGAAGGTTCGTTATGTGTACCTTTGAGAAGAAAAGTCCTTATTTCAACTGGAAAGACTGTTCCATTCTTTCGTATATATTCTTTTTCATAAATATCAGTGCTTCCATCATTAAGCAGTTTTTCTAAAATCAGTCTTCTTTCAAAATCATGCCATTTCTTTGGTGTAATATCGGGATACTTCAGATTCAGTAATTCCTCCGCACTGTAACCGAGCATCTTCTGAAACGAACTGTTTGTTCCGGTGATCCTTCCAGTCATATCAGTCTGAGCAAAGGCATCCAACATAGATTCATGAAGTCTCCGGTATTTTTCTTCACTGATTTTAAGGTCTGTTACATCATATGAAAGGACAAGCTTGGCTTCAAAATCATTCCACTTTATAATATGTGTAGTAATCTCAACAAAAATTATTTCACCGTTTTTCTTAATATGGCGCCATGTACCCGATTTATCCAGTCCCGATATTGATCTTTTAACCTTTTCAATCACGCGTGGCCCATCTTCTGCCGGCCGTATATCCATTATTGTCATATTCAGAAATTCATCTTTAGAATAGCCATAATGGTCAACTGCGGATCTATTCACAGCAAGAAACTTCAGATCACTTATTCTATAAATCCACATCGGATGAGGATTTGTTTCGAACAGGTGCCTGTACTGTTCTTCACTATCACTTAGTGCTCTCTCAGTACGGTCTATGGTACCGCCGATCTGATTTGAAATTAAAAATACTATGAGACCAATCACGGCTGTTGTGAAAATTGCAGATACTGAAGAAGCAATAGCGAGGTTATCCATATGCCAGTGAGGGAGCAGAACACTATTAATCCATCCTTCAAAAAGAGAAACTGCAATAACGGCCGGCAGAAAACCACGGAGTAACTTCGAACGGACTGAATCACCGGTAAACAGCATTATAAGTCTGGACTTATTATAAATCAGCAGAATAAGAATTATTCCGGATAGTGTTAAACATATTGCAGTAGGCAAAGCTACGGGAATTACAGAACTCTGATACAGGAGAGGTGCGTTATACCAGTAACCGAGTAATATAACAGAACCACTGATCACAATAATAATTGCGGCTGCCACTGATACTTCTACAAGAAGACTTCTCCCGCTCAAAAGTGCCAGGGATGCCGTAGTTAGAATAATAAATGAAACAGCTGTTACCGGCGACATCCTTCCAATCTGAAGTCTGCTGTTTTTAACAAAATCAGGTATAAGCAATTTTTCCGGATCCGGCAGAAAATTACTGAATGAATTAAACAAAATTATTACAAGAAATAATAAGAGTGCAGTTAATACGCTAAATAATATTATTTTATAAAATTTCTCATCCCTTTCAAATAACAGAATAAAGAAAACTGCGGAGTTGACTAAAAAAACAAGAGATGTAGACGGAGCCATAGGAATAAAATCCGCACTATAACTGGCCAGGATAATATCTCCGAGATATAATCCTATCCATGATAAACCTGAAATAATTATTATCAGAAGAATCATAAAAATGGCTGAATATTTTTTCATCCTAAATGCACCCTAAGCTCATACCTGCAAAGTATGATTTTTATATTTAAATTTATTCTGAACACTTATAAAAATAATGAAAAATTCTGTATAAATCAACAAAGAACTATTTTTTATCAGTATTTATTCCTTAACTTTTCTATAGGGCGGTCCCAAAAACTCCGTTTCCAGGGTCACAGGGAGCCCTGCGGGGCTTATAAAGGGGCTGCCGCCCGAGCGAATACGATGTTCGCCTGTCAGCACCGACAGGATTTCGAAAAAAAAGCTGACATTTAACCCTGTAAAGATTGAGTTAATGGAACTGCCATTTAGTAAAAAAGGCTCTATTATCCCCGCCAACAAAGGCGACGTGGATATATAACTATTATATCTCATTTCCAGCTGAAAAAAGTGACCAGAAATTGACTTATATGTGAATAGTCGTTATTATATAGTATAATTTAAATATTATAACTACCGGAAACTTATGAAAAAACTGATCCTGACTCTATTATTATCAATATTCATTTTTACTCCCGGTTACAACATTAATGCGGATATTCATATATCTGTTTTAAAAATTGGAGTATATAATAATCCCCCGAAAATTTCGGTATCCCAAAATGGCGCCGCAACTGGTTACCATATTGACGTGCTTGAAGCTATTCTAAAAGATACACCATACAGAATTGAATATCATCCCGGTACATGGGAGGAAGGTCTAACCAGACTAAAAAACGGCGAAATCGACATAATGCCCGATGTTGCATGGTCAAAAGAACGTGCTGCAGTTTATGATTTTAATAATGAATATGTTCTTTTAAACTGGGCATGTGTCTATTCATCAAAAACTGCAGCAATAAATATTATCACAGATCTTAACAAAAAAAAAGTCGCTGTCATGCGGAACAGCATCCATACAGAAGGTGAATCCGGTATTATCAATCAGGTTATAAGTTTTGGAATCAACTGTGAATTTATCTATGTTAACACATATGAAGAAGCTTTTGATTTAATAAACAAAGGGACTGCAGATGCTGCTGTTGTAAACAGACTTTACGGTTTGATGAACGAAGAGAGCAACAGCGTAAAGAGAACATCTATCGTCTTCAATCCCTCGCAGATCAGGTATGCTTTCAGTAAAAACAAACCGGGCAACTCAGATTTAATTAAACTGATCGATTCAGGAATAATAGAACTAAAAGCTGATAAGAACAGCCTCTACCATAAAGCTTTTACAAAACATCTTCTCCCGCAGATCAAGAAAGAAAAGATACTTCCTGAATGGACAGTGAATATTGTTTTTCTTGCAATTCTACTCTCGTTGATATTGTCCATATATGTACTTTCAGGCAGATCAGGAATAAACGAAAGTATTCTTTTAAGGAAATTTTTCCGCGAAAATGTATCAATGGAAAATATCAGGGAGAATATAACAGATAACTCGTTAACAGCGCTTGCCATGTTTTCCATTCCCCTGTTCCTATCTATTCTTTACCACGGTTTTCAAATAGGATGGGATAACACCATCTGGCTATACCTTTGTGTTGTGATTACTTCAGTAACAGCAGCTGTACTCAGAAAACATTTATCTGTTTTATTAAAACTTGGTGTTCTTATTATATGTCTTTTTTTTATGGGGAGTCTGGTGCTGAAATCCTGGGGCAGAATTGGAACCGGATTTACTTTTTTTCTCACTGCAGGAATAATCATAACCTTAATTTACGGGAAAAGATGGGGCATCGCGGTTATAACAACAGGATTAATAATCACAGTAATATTCGGAATACTTATACAGTACAAATTCATCCAGTATAATTTTGATATGATAACATATTCATTATCTCCGTCGTCATGGATATTCGCAGTCATGGCGGTTTTCATGATGTTTTTTACAATAATAAGCGGAATAGAAAAATTTTATGAAAACCTTGTTTCGGCAGTGGATAACCTTGAACAGAAAGTTAAAGAGAGAACAAATGAGCTCGATGATGTTAATAAAAGTATGCAGAAAGAGATAGAGATCCGGAAAAAAATTGAGGACGAACTGCTGGCTGCGAAACTTGAAGCCGAACACGCCAGCTCGGCAAAAGGGACTTTCCTTGCAAGCATGTCACACGAAATCCGTACTCCGCTGAATGCAATACTCGGCTACTCTCAGATTCTGCTGCGCGAGAAGACTCTTGCCCCTGAATCGAAAAGAGAGATAGAAATCATTAACAGCAGCGGTGAACATCTTCTGGATCTTATAAATGAAATTCTCGATATGTCAAAAATTGAAGCTGGAAAGACTGAGATTATAAATGAAACTTTCAGTCTGTCTGCTGTAATGAAGCAGATTGATAATCTGTTTTCAGCTAAAACAGAGAAGAAAGGGATAGAGTTTGTAATAAAAATTGCGGATGATGTTCCGGATTTTATAATCACAGATAAATCAAAACTTAAACAAATTCTAATCAACCTTACGGGTAATGCTGTTAAATTTACGGATAGAGGATCTGTAAAAGTAAACGTCTCTCTATCATCAGACAATCATGAAGTTCTGATATTTACTGTGACAGATACCGGTAAAGGAATTGCACAGGAGCATTTAGAGAATATCTTTTCTCCGTTTGAACAGACAGTTGAAGGCAGAGACCGCGGCGGTACAGGTCTTGGCCTTTCTATCAGCCGTAAATATGCAAATCTCATGGGGGGAGACATCTCCTTAGATAGTAAACCGGGCAGAGGGAGCAGCTTTACACTTTCAATGCCGTTTAAAAAAAGTGATGTTGAAATAATTGATGATATTGATTCCGACAGAAAAGTTATCGGGATACGAAGCAGAGTAACTCCCCGTATTCTGATTGTTGATGATAGAGAAGTTAACCGCGACATTCTTGTACGTATGCTTGAACCGCTCGGTTTCAATGTTCAGGAAGCATCCGGCGGAAGGGAGGCACTGGAACTGATCAGCTCATGGAATCCTGATCTGGTTCTTCTGGATCTCATAATGCCAGATCTGGATGGAAGAGATGTTATAAAAAGTATTAAAGCTGATACTCATCTTAAAGATTTAAAGATCATCGTAATTACAGCCAGCGTTCTTGATATAGCAAGAGAGGAGATTCTAAACCTCGGGGCAGATGCATTTATACGAAAACCTTTCCGTGAAACAATTGTACTGAATGAAATCAGCGATACATTCGGGCTTGAATATATTTATGACGAAAATACGAAGAATATAAAACAGACCCCATTATTTGTTACCGGTGCTGAATTGAAAACCATGCTTCATCAGATTCCATCCGATGTCCGCGAGTATCTGAAAAACTCTCTGATAACAGGTGATATTGAAGAGATAAAAAATTCTATCAAAGAGATATCCGGGATTGACCCGAAACTCGCTAAACAGATCGATTTTATAATTGATGACTACGAATTCAGCTCAATGATAGAAATACTTAACAGCATTTAAAGTAATTGCTCAAAACCTGTGGCACACTATCCCCGCCGCGCCTTCGGCGCGGCGGGGATAGTATACCACCAGTTAACGGGCATTTACCATTTAAATACATTGACATTTTTAAATATATATCTTACAAAATGACAGGAGGATTTTAAAATGACACTGGAATATTCAGAGAAAAAATTTTCCGTTCTGATTGCTGATGATAATCAGAATAATTTAAAAATATTAAGCGCCATGCTTGAAGAACTCGGATATAAAGTCAGAATTGCCAAGTCGGGAGAGCAGACTATCCAGAGCGTTGAGACTCTTAAACCGGATATTATACTGCTTGATATACATATGCCGGGAATGGATGGCTATGAAGTATGCACAAAGCTCAAGGCGGCAGAAGCTTACAGGGACATTCCGGTAATCTTTATAAGTGCACTTTCAGAAGTGTTCAACAAGATCCAGGCATTCAAAGCGGGGGGAGTTGATTATATAACAAAACCGTTTGAACTTGAAGAAGTACAGCTGAGAGTTGAAACCCATATTAAACTTAAAGAAAACACATTAATGCTTGAGAAAGCACTATCCGACCTCCGGAACAGAGAAGAACTTCTTATTCAGACAGAAAAGATGGCCGCATTAGGAGTACTGACTTCCGGTGTGGCGCATGAAATCAACAATCCTGTTAATTTTATTTCGAACAGTTTTTCAGCTATTGAAGAGAGAATAAAATCAGTAATTGAAAGTAAAAAACTCCCCGATGATGAGATGACCAGTGATTTTAATATGCTTTTTTCAAATGTAACCACTGGTATAAACCAGATTACAAAAATAGTCCACAGTCTCAGATTATACTCACAAAACAATAATGATAGTTCAACAGATACTCCGGTTAACAATCTCAAAAATATTATTGATTCGGTATTGATAATTATGCGTCACAGATTCAATGAGAAAATAATTATTGAAAATAAAATCCCGCCCGATACAATGATTAAATGTCAGGCCGGTCAATTCAGTCAGGTATTTATCAATATTATTTCCAATTCAGTACAGGCAATTGAGGATGCTGTTGAATCCGGAATAATAAATGAGGATCAGGGGTGTATTACTTTTCAGGTCGAAAACAAAGATGGCTATATAAATATTATAACAACTGATAATGGAATTGGTATCGGGAAATCGATTATCAGCAAAGTATTTGATCCTTTTTTTACAACTAAAAAAGTCGGTCAGGGAACAGGTCTCGGTTTGTCAATCTGTCAAAGTATAATTAAAGACCATAATGGGTTTATAAAAGCTGAAAGCAATAAAAATACCGGAACATCAATAATCATAAGTATACCGGAAAACGGAGTTAAATAGTGGAAGATAAAGCAGTTATCCTTTACATTGACGATGAATTTCTTAATCTATCTGCATTTGAAATATTGTTTAAAAAAAAATATACAGTTTTTGCAACTCACAGTCCTCAGAAAGCCCTGGAAATAATTAAAGAACATAAAGTCGATGTTGTGATAGCTGACCAGAAAATGCCGATAATGACAGGAGTTGAACTTCTAAAAAAAGTAATTGAAATGGACGACTCGATTTTAAGGATAATTCATTCCGGTTACATTGATGATCCAGAAATAATAAAAGCAATAGATGGGGGCATTGCACAGTTTATTTTAGACAAGCCTCTTAATAAAACTATGATGCTTAAAATGATTGATATATATGTTGAATCAAAAAAACTTTAATACGTTACCCGTGAGTACTCACAAATTGGTGGTAAAGTCCTCTCAGCCGTGCCGAAAACGCGGCGGAGATACAATGCCTCCGGTTTATAAGCGATTAAAAATTATGTAATTATACCAGCACAATTATATATCAAACTCCAGAATAAACTTTGTACCTTCTCCATGCTCAATCCGTATGATTCCCCCGATCTGTTCTGTGAGTATGCCCACAAGCTGCATCCCGAAGCCGGTTGAATTTTTAAAATCTATTGATTCGGGCATACCTGCACCATTGTCTGCTATTACCATACAGACCGTTCTGCCTGTAACGTTTGCTGAAACAGATATTATTCCGCTGCTGATGTTTTTAAAAGCGTACTTCATTATGTTGGTTAACAGCTCGTTGATGATGATTCCAAGGGGCTGTATTTTTTTTACATTTAATTCAAATGGTTCAATTCTTTTTTCTACTTTAACATATATACTATTTGGAAAATTAACTATAATTTCATCAATCAGAATTGATAAGTATTCATTGACCGCCATGGAATTAAAACTTTCAGACTGGTAAAGTTTATCATACAATATCATCATGCTCTGAACCCGGCTGGCTGCATCAGTAAGAGCTGATACAACAGAATGATCCTTTAACATATCTGCCTGTATAGAGAGCAGGCTTATAATTGTATTCAGATTATTTTTAATACGATGATGAACCTCTTTAAGAAGGAGTTCTTTTTCGGCCAACAGCTGCTTGATTTTATCTTCAGAGATTTTTTGCTGTGTAATATCTTCTTTTATCGCAATAAAATTTGTTATACTACCCTTCTCATCAACAATCGGAGAGATTATTGCTGATTCCCAGTATAACTCTCCGTTTTTCTTTTTATTATGAAATATACCCTTCCAGACTTTACCTGAAGTTATTGTATCCCATAAATTTTTATATATCGCTTCAGGGGTTTCCCCTGATTTTAAAATGCCCGGTTTCTTTCCTATTGCTTCTTCAGGAGTATAACCGGTAAGTGGTGTAAATGCCTGATTTACATATTCAATAGTACCGTCTAATCCGGTAATAACTATATTAGCAGGACTCTGTTCAGCTGCTATCGAAAATTTCCGGAGCTCATTTTCCGCCAGCTTCCTTTCTGTAATATCGGTCGATATTCCAATTACTCCTATAATTTCACCATCTTCATCTACAAATGGGATCTTGCTGGTATTCACCCACCTCTCACCTTCCGAAGTCCCCCAATGCTCTTCAATATTCAATTTAGCTGTACCGGAATTTATAACATCCAGATCATCCCGAAAATATTCATCCGCTTCCTCTTCGGGAAATAGCTCATATAGGCTCTTACCCTCAAGATCAGACTTCTCCATATTATGCGCAAGTGCAACATATTTGTTAACTCGAATAAAATTATTTTTTCTGTCCTTATAGAAAACCAGTGCCGGCAGATGGTCCAGAATTGATTCAAATTCCAAACTTAGCTTTTTATACTTTTGCTTAGTTTTAAGCAGCTCTTCATTTTCTATATTTTTTTTATTAGCTTCAAAATGTTTTAAAGCCATTTTTATGGAAGCGTCAATAACTGTAATGCCGCTGTTTTTCAGTACATATCCGTAGGATTTCGCCCCTTCTGTTTTTTCCACCAGCTCCGGCTCTGCGTGATTTGTAAGAAATATGATAGGAAACGAGCGCTCATTTAATATCGTTAATGCGGCATCAAGTCCGTTCATCCCTTTGCCAAGATAAATATCCATAAGAATAAGATCTATACTGAAGTTTTCTTTAATATCTTTAATTGCCAGTTCTGCTGAATCCGATGTAATTACATTATAATTATACTCTTCAAGAGATTTCTTCAATGCTATTGCAATAAGAGCTTCATCCTCAACTAAAAGTATTGTCTTTTTATTATCTTTGTTCAAAACTAAATCACTCCCCTGAAAATATTTGCAAATTAGAATAAAATCAAGCCCTGTGTGATTTTTTGCTCTGCTTCTCTTTGTACATTTCTCCGTCGGCAATTGTAATAAATTCATCAGCTGATATGCTGCTCTCCGCCGGATATAAAGCAAATCCGATACTTACCTCTAATGGATAAGGATGATCTCCTGTATCATTTGCTTTCTTTAAACTATTTTTAATCCTCTCGCGAATCAGTCCTGTTTGTCCTGAATCACAACCTGGAAGAACCGCAAGAAATTCATCACCGCCAAGTCGGCATAATGAGTCAGAGCCCCGAAAAACAGAAAAAAGAATTTTACTCACATCTGTCAGAAGCCGGTCCCCTTCATTGTGGCCGTATGTGTCATTAACACTCTTGAGTCCGTCAACATCCATGAAACATATAGTTAAAGGCTTCTTCTCCCGTGCGGACGATAAAATACTTTTTTCTATTACAGAAATCCCGGCTCTGCGGTTCATAACTCCAGTGAGGACATCGGTCATGGCCATTTCCTTGAGTTTAAACTCCATATCCTTCCTGTAGGTAATATCTGTAAAATATATCGATATCCCGTCTGAATATGGATAGAAATGAAGCAGAAACCATTTTTTTGTACTGCTCTCATAATACTCAAGCTGTGAATAAATCTGCTTCTTCAAAGCCTGTTCAAAATGATCATAAACTGAACTGAAATACTTTTTCTTAAATACAGTCTCAACATGTTTTCCTATAATTCTTTCCGATTTGAGACCCCATGTCTCTTCAGCCTGGGAATTAACATATGTCAGGATCCCGTTACCGTCAATAGCAAAGAAGCCGTCATTGATACTTTCCAGTATACTGCTTAATCTATTCTTCGAATCTGACAATTCCATTTGTATAATTTTAACATCAGTGACATCCAGAATCATCACAATCAAACCAGTTATTTTTTCATAAATATCTCTAACCGGAGCAACATTTAAGGATATATATTGTTTGTAATTACCTTCTCTTTCAATGACACCGTCAATATTATATAATGGTTTACCGTTTTCTATTACCGATGTTAATGGCCAGCCAATAGTATTACCGGCAATAAACGGTACAGCAGGTGTACCTTCAATTTTCTCCCATCGCCCTTTATTGTCGTTTTTTGAAATATAAAGTATAGATTCAGCAATATGATTGGCGAGGATGATACTCCCCTCAACGGTTACATATATAACACCCATAGGGGCATTTTTAATTATATTATTAAACAGCTCTTCATTACGTTTAATAAAAGTAATATCAGAACTCGCTATTGAAAGAAGATCTACTTTATTTTCATCGTCAACTATCGGGTAGATATTGTTAAGCAGTATAAGCCCGTTCCTCTCATCGGTAAAACTGACAGGCATATTTGTTTCAACAACGAGTTTAATATACTCAAGTCTTGTACTCCGGATATCATCGGGGAACATATTGAAAAGATTAACAATCCCAATCTGATCATCGGAAAGATTGAACCGGTTTATAGCTTCGGTATTCGCATCAACAAGCAGACCGTCAGTTTTAACAATAAAGACAGCCTCGGTTATCGAATTTAAAATTGAACGAAGAGTATTTTCAGAATGAATTGATTTTTTTTTATTGCGGCGTTCTCTAATTATAATTACAAAGAGAAGAGATAGTACAATACTGAAAAAACTGAGCATAATAAGAATAAAAGCCTGTCTGTGCATTTCATAATATTCATACAACCCAGGTTCGGTATTGATAATGATACTCCCTTCCGGCAGATCTTTAATATCAATACTGAATTTATTTAATTCGGTAGCATCAAACATATACCTGTTAGGACTCTCCATAATTACCGGAATTGAATCTGCCGGTACACCGGATAAAATTTTCATCGCTGATTCGGCAGCAGTTTTACCCTGATAGAAACCGCTGATAAGTTTACCCCCGACTATTCCATAATCGAGATGAACATCCCACAATCCATAAAGAGGAACACGGGTAATATTCCGGAGCCTTAAAATAATTTCATTATAATCGTAGTAATTTTTACTTGTATCTTTAGTAAATACAGTAAAAAGTACTGCAGTATTCTTATCAGCTTCCCCGGCACTTTTAAAAATATCGGTCATATCCCCTTTCAGAAATCTGAAATCTATACTTTTATAATGAAGACCGGCTATTTCAGTAATTTTATTTTCAAACCTGATGCCTATGTCAGTCGCGTCATTTACTACAAGAATTTTATTTACATACGGCTGCAGACTTAAAATAATATCGATAGTACTTTTTATATCCGGCTGTTCATTAACACCGGTAATATTTGTCATACCTCGAAGATCATCAGGTACGAAGTTGTTTATACCGCAAAAAACAACAGGAACACCGGGAAAAATTTTATTCCTGTATTTTTTTAAAAAATTCAATGCATCATTATCACCACAGATAATTACATCAAAAGGATCTGAGCGGTATTTTATATTATAAATTCCGGATAAATGCTCCAGATACTTATCTGAGGATGCCCGTTTTACATCCATATATTCAATTGATGTATGAATTGCAGGAGCAGAACCAAGAACACTTTCAATCCCTTTAACGGTATCTGCAGTCCATTTATAATCGTGGTTATAGGAGTTTAAAACAAGCACCCTTCCTGAAACAGATGAGTGACCATTAATTTCAAATATTATGATCAAGGATATTAATAAGAGAAGATTTTTTTTTAACACTTTATGCCTCAAATTTAACACTTAATGAATACGTTGAAGTACTTATAAACCGATGATAAAATTGCTATCCGCCACACCTAAGACGCGACGGTGATAGAATACTGCCGGTTTATGAACAATTACATTACGGTATCTGTTTCTGAATTTATTAAGTTTGAAAAACTGCAATTAAAAAATTTTTTATACGTAAATATTTACCGCAATATCTTTAATTGCACTTAAATAGATTTTTTCAAACCATTAACCGCTAAATGCAGGATAATTATCGCCCGGACTGGTTAGATATAAAAAGTATCAAACCAGCTTCATAAGAAGCTGAATGATTGTATCCCTGTCATAGGGTTTTTTAATATAACCATTTATTCCAAGCTTAATCAGTTCATCAACTTTATCCTTGTCGCTGTGAGAAGTCACCATTATGATCTTTGTATTTTCCAGTTGATATCTGATTTTTTTTAATACTTCAATACCGTTCATAACAGGCATCTCAACATCTATAAATAGAAAGTCCGGGGGGAATCTGGTATTTTCAAGTTTTAATACCGCAGTGCCCCCATTATCCATTTCATCCGTTACATTAAACTCTACAGATAAAAGTATCTGTTTTAATACCTGTCTTGAAAACAGAGAATCGTCCACAACAACAGCAGTATAGCTTACACCATCCTTCCTTTTCCCCAGAGCCCGTTTTTTATAGATATTTTCATGTTCGGTAGGCATTTTGTTTTCCTTTTTTAACAGAATTATAATCCAAGTATATGTAATTTAACAATAATAAACAAATAACGATTCTTTATTTTTAAATTATTTATATATCCACTCATAAACTGGTGGTGGTATTTGAGCAGTCACTGACCCCGCCACGCTTGGCGGCGGGGAAATAATTCACAGCTAAGGTTAACTTAATAAAGTTAAGCGACTTACTTATGCGTTACTTATTTATCAGGAATATAATTTGTATGAAGATACTCAATCAGCTGGTATTTATTATTTATTCCAAGCTTTGAATATATACTGGAAAGACGCTTTTTAACAGTAATCTCGGCTATCTCCAGGCGGCCTGCAATCTGTTTATTGGTCATACCGGACTCTATAAATTTCAAAATATTTCTATCCGTAAAATCAAATTCAATATCACCGCGTTTGATGGATTGGTTATAAACATTTGTTTCCAGGAGCAGCTCGCTCAAATCATCCATTTCGCGTACAATACTCTCTATATGATTCTGAAGTTGTATCTGCTTTTTCTCCAGTTTTTTTTCGAATGAAATATCGGTGATGAAATATATTATTTTAAAACTTTCATTCACCGGTTTTTCAAAATTTAAAATTAAAACTTTCGCAGTAAAGAAGCCTGCATCATTTTTTGTAAGTTCAACTTCTATCGGAGTATAAATATCACTACCCTTTTTTTCATGAAAGAACATTACATTCTCTGATGATTGCACCTGTAAAGACGAAATATCTTTACCCTCCAGCTCTGATGAGGTAAATCCGCTTATAAGTTCAAATGTTTTATTTGTAAGAGTAATAACCCCTTCTGAATTGGTAAGTATTATACCGGTAGGAACAGATTGAATAATGTTGTTAAGTATATCTTTAACAGATGTTAGATATTCCAGATTATAAACCAGCTCAGATATATCCCTGCCGGATACCACCACCATAGCAACACTATGATCTTCAGAATATATTGGAGAGGCGCTTACGTTATAAATTCTGAGTTCACCATTTAAATCTTTTATAGATGCCACTTTCAGATCTTTTTTACCTGATGAAAATATTTTATTAATAAATCCCGGTTTATCTTTATTCAATTCTTCAGCCATAAAGACTTTAAACGATGGAACCTGATCAATCTCCCCGAATGTATAATTAAATGATTCATTACAGAATATAATATCGTAATTTCTATTTATAACAATAACCCAATCTGTCATTGATTTGAGAATGGTATTGTAAAATTCTTTCAGATTTTTAAGTTCATTCTGATTTTTTTGTATTTCACGAACTATAGCAATTCTCTGATCTGCCAGCATTATTGCGTACTTTAGTTCAGTCTCCCTGAAGGGCTTTATAATATATCCGAACGGATTTTCCATTATTGCCTTATCAACAAATTCAGGCTGAGTATTGGATGTTATAAAAATTACCGGGATATCTGAAAAAGTTTTTATAACACCTGCAGCGGTTATTCCATCCATGTCATCATTGAGCTGAATATCCATAAGTATTATATCCGGTTTATAAAACTTCACAGCATCTGCGACTTCCCGGCCATTTAAAATTATTGCAGCAGGTTCAAATCCAAGTCTTTGTAGAACCTGAGAAAGATTTCTGGCAATAATAGCGTCATCCTCAACTATCAACACCTTTTTAATTCTTATATCCATAAATAAATCCTTTGTTAATGAGAGTCCTAGTCATTCAAATACATTCTGATTACCAGCAAAACAGCCTGATATACAATGGTATACCAAAATATACCGATGGTTTTATTTTTTTTCTCGTAAAAAAACCCTAAAAACTGCAAATGTCATTAATCAATATTTACATATGGAGAACTATAATGAAAAATAAAATCTTTTATATATCGGCAGCTTTAGTAATGAGTCTGGTTGCACAGGGACTTCCAGTAGGCCTTGACGACCTGCAGACAAAAAAACTCACAACAGACAGAATGAAGTATTTCCCCGTAACACCGGATAACATCAATTATGTATTTATGCAGTCAATCGAAAGCGATACATCAATTATAATAGGCGATTTTTCCGGGCTGGAGAAAAAGATAGTACTGATAACTGATGACAATAGTGATAACACAATCGATTCAGTTTTTGAATACTACCCTCTGACAAAAGATCTCCGGAGAATATCTGTGTCACTTTCAAAATTTTTCACTAAGGATATTGCAAAACTTAAAAAGGATATTATTGAAGGTGCAATTTATAAGGGCAATTATACCGATAATATGAAGTCTCTAAAAACCCTTGAAAGTATTTTAAACAATCCCGACACCCGCTCCCTGTATGCCGATGTATATGGTTTTAATATTAAATTTTATGAAGCTGATGAACTGAAAAAAAATTCTGCTCTGTTTAATTACGGTAAAGATGCTGAGGGATACTATCTTCAGTTTAAAACAGAATACTATAGAAAAGACTATAAGACCGAACAGAAGCCGGTATTAAGATACTCTGTCTTCTGCAAAGGGAGCAAAGATCCCGTCGTGAAAGATACGGTTGAAAATCTATTCAAAGTAAGACAGCCGGGTGTTAACTACTACTCAAAAGGAACCAAATAATCGTTCCGGATAAACAAGCATGTTTTAATTATTTTTTTAAAATGAAAAACAATATCCGACAGTGTTAAAACAGACTTATAAGTCACTGACCCCGCCGTCTCTGGCGGCGGTGAAATAATTTAAGCGTAAGTGCTTAATAAAATTAAGCACTTACTTATGAGTCACTTAATGGAATATGAATGAATAAAATTATAAAGATAGAAAATAAAAACTTCATAAAACTAAATCATGCGGAGACGCGCAAACTTCTGCCGGTTATTATTGAAAACGGTATCCCTCTTATGCGGAAAAAAAAGGACGGTACTTATTCTTATATACCCTCCTCCGATCTTGATCAATACCTTAAGAATCTGGAAATTGATTTATACATAGAAGATGCAGTCTATAACCGTTACAAATCTATAAACATAGATTTTACTTTTGATTCACAGACCGAACAATACCACTCCGGGATGGAGGGAGCAGAAACGGAATTATCCGATTCATTTAAAACTGATTCTGTATTTAAAGCAAAGCTCAACGCATCCTCCGAAATGGACATGATGGAAAGAGTCCAGAGTGTTATGAACAGCAATTATCAGTTAAAAGCACTTATAGAAAACAACAGCCGCTTCGATAGTGAAACTGCTTCAGAACTGGCAGATGCATTCTCACGTATTTTGTGCGTCAGCAAGGCAGCGCTGCAGGAGAATGTTACTAAACCGGTATCTGAAGATAAAATGATAAAACTGATCAACGAAACCGAATTTGCAGTTGAGAATCTTATAACTCTGCTGTCAAACGGGAAGTCATCGTATGCCGACCTTGCCAAACTTGAGTTTATACAGACAGGTTCTTCAACTCTAAATCACATGAACAGAATGCTTATACGTATTGTATCTTTTCTCTTTTTTTATAATGAATATTTTGATAAACATTCAAATGACATAAAAAGAATAAGAGGGCATTTTAAGGAAAAATTCCACGGCCATTACTCAAAGCTCTTTACCGATCCCCAGAGTATAAACCTTGAGATTGTTTTTAAAGGTGGCATTTCCCCGATAGATGATAAAAAAACTTTTCTGGAGTATGCACTGGGAGGCTTCTTTCACGATATCGGCAAACTCCCTGCAATTGAATACCATGATGGCGATGAAGGATTTGTTGCAATCAAAGCGAGAAGACATGTCTTTGACACCTACAATATGCTGCTGCAGTCCGGCAGATTCAGTCTGGGACTTGTAGCCATGGGGCTCCTTCATCATGATTACTATAATGCCCCCTATGGCTACAGGCAGAGGGAAACACTTATCAAAAAATTCGACAAACGGAAAATGGACAGAAGTGATTCTATAAGGACAAAATACTGCATGTCGCATAACATCAAAGATGTGGCTTACGGAATAGCTCTCTCCTACTTTCCAGGCAAAGTTTTAGAGATCCTCGATATATATGACGCCATGACCGATCCTGATAAAAATTACAAACAGGGCTGCTTAAATCCTTATGAGGCCCTTGTTGAAATGAAGAAGCAGTATATAGAGAATAAACAGCCCGGAATAGATCCGATTCTGTTTAATATATTTGTAGATTTTCTCAAAGCCGGAGAAGTGCTGAATGACAGCAATACAGTTGATGCGTTCAAAGTATAGGATAAAAAATATAATCACGTTTAACGGATCATAGATAAATAGTCTGTGATTACATATATAAAAAATAAAAATGGGATATGAATATGAAAAAATGGTTACTCTTATCAGCATTAGTGCTTTTCTTAAGCACTAATGCTATGGCTGATGTCATTATGCTCCACGATGGTAATATTTACCTCGGTAAAATTACCAGTACCGATTCAAGCGGTATTGTCATAGAGACTTTCGGCCAGACTTTAACGATATCACAGAGTGATATTCTTAAAAGTGAAAAGAACTTTGACAGCTTTAAAGATGTTACTACTGACATCACCCTTAAAGACGGATCTATAATTAAAGGTAAAATTCAGAATTACGATGAAGAGATTGGTATTTTTGTGAATATTGATTTTGGGACTATCACCCTCCCGGTTGAGAGTATTAAAGAAATTACCAACAACATTCTGAAAATTAAAAATAATGGATATAATTATTTAACAGGTTTAACCATAGGTTATTATCAGCCTATGGGGGGAACAGGTAAATTCAGCGGCTCCTACCTTACCACCGCGTTTATTGAAAAAAACACATCTTTAGTACGCGGATTATATGCGGGTGGCGATTTCAGCTATATAGATATGCAGCACGAAAACAGCAGTTTAGATTATTCTATGCTGATGCTGGAACCATATCTGTCTTACAATTTTTTTACATTTAAAAACAGCAGTTCTTTTTTACACAGATTGATTCCGTTTGTCCGTATTGGCGGAGGATTAAGCTACATTATGCTTAAAGACAACCGTCCCACAGCTGTAACAGAATCCAGCAGCGAACTTAATCCATTTATATCTGCAGGTGCCGGTTTTGATATGGAAATCATTCCATCCCTTCTTCTGCGTACCTCCGCCTGCTGGTATATTGTTCCACAATCGTCAGAAACTTTCCAGGCGTCTGCAATCAGCATTGGCGCCGTGTATGGATTCTAAGGAGAAAATCATGAATATAAAAAAAATTTGTATATCAATATGTCTTCTGATCTTAACAGGGTGCGGTGGTTCAATACTTGATGATTCATCGCTAAAGACAAAGGACATCCAGATCCAGGGGATCTCTATATCGAGCACTTCCACCTCCGCATCTATTATTTGGACAACAGATATTCCATCAACACATAAAATTATGTATGGGACAGTCAGTGGTACTTACACTCAGGAAACAACTGTAAGCACGACTGAATCAACGACGCATCAGGTAGATCTGTCCGGACTGACGACAGATATAACATACTATTACAAAATAGTATGCACCGCAAGCGGCATGGAAACCGTTGAATCGGCCGAGTTCAGTTTCACCACATCTTCAACGATAAGTGTTGCTTCACTTGCGGCTGTGTCTATAACTACAACATCTGCTGAAATCACATGGACAACAGGAATCGCGACTACACATATAGTTGAATATGGAACGGTTGCTGGAGTTTATACGGACAGTACTGTCCAGAGTACAACCGCTTCAACAAGTCATGCAGTAATAATAACTGGATTAACTCCGGGGGAGACCTATTATTACCATGTTAAAAACTACCATACAACATTACCTTTCTCATCAAGCAACGAACTTTCGTTTACAACATTGTCAGAGACCGCCACGGTTTATACAGCGACCCCTTCACTGCATGGTGCAGTCATCACATGGACCACAGATATCGCGACTACACATCTTGTTGAGTATGGCACATCTCCCGGCGTATATACTAACTCAACTATTCAGTCTGCAAGCGCGGCGACCGCGCACAGTGTTACCCTTAGCGGTCTTAATTACGGGACTACATACTACTATCGAGTGAAAAACTTTAACGATTTATATGCAGACACCATTACTTCAGGAATGACTTTTACGACAACTTTGCCGCCGACAGGTAAAATCTATATTATCGGCGGGCTTTCTGCTTCATTGATTAACGCTGCCAATACCATTTCAGAGGTCGATGTTTATGATCCGAGTGACAATTCATGGACACAAACTGCACCTATTCCAATAGAGGTAAGCTTTGCAGCGGTAGTTGGATATAATGGAAAAATTTATGTCATGGGTGGATTTAACAACGCGGGAAATGCAATCGCGACAACCCAGATTTATGATGTAGCCACAGACAACTGGACTACAGGGACTGACATGAGTAATGCCCGTGCAAATCATTCAGCTGTCGCTTATAACGGAAAAATATATGTGACCCACGGTACAACCGGCGCTACTGCCGCGACACCGTGGGTAGCAACCGGATTACCGCTGAATTCACTAATATATACCATTTCAAACAATAGCTGGTCACCCACAGGTTACACCGATTCATCACAATCGAACCGCGGTGTGGTGCTTGTAGATGACGTAATATATTATATGGGGGGTAAATCTACCGCAACAACTTATGTAAACACAGTGGAAGGCTTATTGATAAACTACAACAACTACACCTCAAGTACAACCGAAATAGTGCTATCCAGTAACAGGTTCGGATTTGCCTCAGCGGTATATACTGATCCTTACGGTGATTCTTCTATCCTTGTTGTCGGTGGAGTAATAGGACCAGTAACCAATGCCGGATGTTATGTGTTTAGCGGAGCTACACCGACCGGTCTGACTGCAGCCACCTTTATTAATAATTTTCAGTATTTAAAAACGCCATACACTTATCCGACGCAGACAGCATGGTCTTCACTTACAAATTTACCGGCATTGTTGGGATTTGGATCAGCGGTTGTAACGGGTTCTACTCTTTACTTTTTCGGCGGAGCGGCTTATAGTTCGGCAACAGCTATTTCGGTTCAAAATGTAGTTTATTCATATAGTTTGTCAACATTTCCTTCGTCAGGCTCCTGGGTGAGTCCAACATCAATGCCGCGTGCCCGTTTCGGGCATACAGCAGTAACTGTCGATTAAACAAAAAGAAGGATGAAATATATGAAAAAATATATAATACTTATACAGATCTTATCATCACTGGCGATCTTTGCAGCAACACCAGATGAGTCAATTCAGCAGGCAAAGATCAAATTTGCTGCCGGAAACTCTTCCGAGGCTATCTCGATTCTTGATGGAGTTGTAAAAGAGAATCCATCGAACTCTCAGGCAAAAAGAATACTTGCGGATATATGTGTTGATACCGGGGAGCGGGAATATGACAACCGGAATTTTAAGAACGCATATGAATACTTCAAAAAAGCTGTAAAAATTCTCCCTACTCATCCGATTGCTACTGAACGATACTGGAAGATGAAGAGTGATTTTGATGTTTCTAATCTTAAAAATGAGGGGGGATCAATTCCGGCTAAAGATACTGCCGCTAAAGATTCAACAACTGCAGTAAAAATTCCTGAATCAGTTACTGAAAAGAAAAGAACAGAAACAGAAATTAAAGAGATAAAACGAATTGAAGCCAATCCGCGTATTGCTGATGATATATATGCGAAAAAAGTACTCGGCATGGAGGAGCGTTTTAATCAGCGGCTTCTTGATATGAATGCTCAATTGAAAAAGTCAGCAGAGCAGGAGAAAGAGAAAGGGTATTTTGCAAAGAATGCCGAAGATACAACTTTTATATCAGCAGCTGTATTTCTACTGGTTACTGCTGTAATAGCATCAACTTTATTTATTCTGTTTCTTATACGGTTAATTAAAAAACGGAGTCTGTCTGTGAAGGGCGGAAAAGAGTACGACCGTCTTTTCACCGACAACAGCGGACAGTACTATAATGAGCTTATAAAAATGCAGAACATTAAAGAGCTGATAAATAAAATAAAAGCCGGTGAACTTGACTGGTCAATGATAAAAAAATCTATCGGCGAAATGGATCGTGAACTCAGGCTTGAAGTATTTTCATATATTGAAACTAAAGTTGATCCAAGTCTGCAGCCAATAACAATGGCACAGGCTGATATACTTATGGCGCTTCTACTCGATGGTGATGAATACTTAAGAAGAAGAGTATCGTCATTTTTATCCGGCCAGATTGCCGCGCCGGGTAAATCAGATATGAAAGCTCTCCCATTTCAGCAGCATGGTATTACAAACAGAAAAGACGTACTCCAGATAACCGATCAGACAACTGCCGCCTTAGATTACTCGATAATGGAAGATCTTAATATTGTACTCCCTCTCTCTAAAATAGTAGATCGTAAGGTCTTCAACGATAAACACGCAGAGAGAGTTGCAGTAGATACATATGATATGGCAGGTCTACTCGGTCTTTCACAGGAGGAGTGCAATCTGTTTTATATTGCAGGGCTTATACATGATGTGGGATACCTTGACATCCCTTCAGAAATACTAAATAAAAAATCGACTTTGAACGACAAAGAATTCAACATAATAAAAACTCATACAAAAAGAGGTGTAGCCCTTCTCGATTTTGCAGTATTACCGGAGATTATAAGAGATGGTATTCTTTATCATCATGAAAAATATTCAGGTGAAGGTTATCCCGAAGGTCTTGCCGGTGAGAATATTCCGCTGGTAGCAAGAGTCATTTCAATTTTTGACATGTATGAAGCACTGATTCTACCGCGTCCGCAGAGACCTGCATTCCCATCTAAAGAAGCTCAGAGAATTATTAAAAAAGGTTCAGGTAAAATCTTTGATCCGGAGCTTGTCAAAATTTTCGATAAGATGGCGAAAGAAAACCTCCTATCCCGTGAGGACATATGGAAGAAGTAAAAAATAATCTTCATATTTCATTTATCGGTTCACGGGAGGGAATCGGTAATAGTTTTGTGAGTCTAAACTTCGCAATTGAGATGGTTTCGCGGAATTACCACGTAACGTACAGTAACTGTATTGAAGACAGTGAGAATAAAAACTTTTTTAAAAAAATAAATTTTTCAAAAGATAAAGACAGCGTAAATATTCATAAAACTGACATCGACAAAATGGATTTACTCTCTTTTTCTAAAACTTTTGATTCAAGATACTCAGTTAAAGTTGAAGAACTCATACGGCAGATGGAGGGTAAATCAAATATTTTTTTGCATAACATAAAAGATCCAATTGCCAATCCGTATAATCTGCTGGTACAGAATTCCGATATATGGATTATTACTCTCAGAATTGAAACATCTGCAGTTTCAGACTATTTCAATACAGTCAAAAAGCTGCTTATGCTCGAAAAACATCCTGCTGATATATTTCTTGTGTTCAACTACACTAAAGATATAGAAAGAGCTTTTGATGTGTATCAGAAAATACTCAAAGAGACTGCAGACTTTTCAATGAACATCCGTCCTTTATTCCTCGGGATTATCCAGAACGATCTGCTTAGACAGGCACACGCGATTAAACTCGGTACTCCAATAAGGCAGGCATTCTCAGAATGCAGTGTAAGCGGTTCAATATCTTTTATGGCGGAAAAAATATTACGTAAAGAAACAGAAATAAATTCTAACCAGGAATCTATTATTTCAATAGAATGTGATAGTGACTAAATAATTAGTAATTCTATACTCTATTTAAAATATTCAGAACAGGGAACTTCGGTCTCTTGTTCTGAGTATTCTTCACTTTTAGATCTCAAATAATTTTGTCTTTATTCAGCAGAAAATAACCTAATTATAAACCGGTGGCATTATGTCCCGCTGCCAATGCGTTGAGGATATAAATGTTAAGGAATCAGCATTGATCATTTTTATAAGAGCAGATATGTTTAACACAGCACTCAGAACACAAAGGTTTATTTTTACAAATATCCTTTCCATGAGCAACAATCAGTGCATGGAATTCATTATATTTCTTTATAGTCCCGTTAAACTCTTTTTCAAAAAACTTCTGAACCGAATCATAGCTGTCTTCGGATGATATCAAATCGAGTCTCGAAAAAATCCTCTTCGTATACGCATCCACTACAAATATTTTTCTGTTAAGTGCATATAAAAGAATTGAATCTGCAGTTTCAGGACCTATGCCATTAACAGAGAGAAGACTCTCTCTTAAGACCGGAGTTTTAAGACTCTTCAGTTCATCAAAAGAATAGTTCACCCCTTTGAACCAGTTAAGAAAATTTTTAATTTTTATTGTTTTCTGATTATAGTATCCGGTAGGTCTGATACATGAAGCAATTATATCATTCTCTGCTTTATGGAGTTTCCGGGGGGTAAGTATTTTATTTCTTTTTAGAGATTCAAGTCCCTTCTCTACATTCGTCCATGCAACATTTTGTGTAAGGATAGCCCCTATTACAATTTCAAATCTTTCATCATCATCTTTCGGGGCACCGGTTCCATATTCACTGCGGCCGGTTACTTTGTTGAATACCGGCCACCAGCCCTGCTTCCCGTAGGAAGCAGCCATGATAGAATATATCTCTTCAACTTTATTCATCAGTTTTACTAAATGTAATCCCTCAGATTCTTTTATACCCTTTTTCAATCATCCCGGCATCAAGAAAATTTGTTATAATATCCTCAACAGCAAGATCAAATGCCGATTCCTCTTTCAGCTTTGGTATACGGACACTCTTTATATAGTGTTTGCATTCATCACAGTAATATGCTCTGTAAATATTATTCTCTTCGTATTCGAAAAAACCATGTTTTGACTGTTCATTACATCCGCATGCGGGACAGACAAGCCTGGGAAACTCCCATTCATTTTCGCAGATGGCACAATGAAGATGTCTCTGATTCTCCTTCAATTCAACAATTTTGCTCATATCAGGAAGGTAACCGCAGAACGAACAGGAACTCTCTAGCCAATCCTCTTTATGCGGCTTAATATCTGAAGCTTTTTGCAGACCAGTCATAAATGGTTTAAATACATTGTGAATTACAAATATAAATTCATCTAGAGCAAGACGGTTTTCAACACCTTTCTTTTCCAGATATGCATAATCCTGACTCAATAATCCTTTTAACAGAAGATCCGCATCAGCTGTAAAATTTTTCTTCAGCTCTGAAAAATCCATTCCCGGATTTAATTTCGATATTAAACCTGTAAGCTTAACCAGCAGATCAGAAAGGAGACTCTTTGTTTCTTCTTTGAGAACAATAGAATCAGCATCCAATACGGGAAGTATATCGGTTCTATACTTCTCCCTATACTCATGGAGATCACCGCAAAGGCTGGAGAATCCCTCCTGAGCAAGAAAAATCTCCAGATAAAAATTAAATAATTCCTCTGTCATGGAACCATTTTCCATGATGGAATCTTTCTTTTTGTTTAAATATTCACTATGTTTTTTCATTATTTATTAATCTTCTTTTTTATCGTCAGATTCGCCGGAGATTGCTTTTTTAAACTCTCTTATTCCGCTTCCCATATCTTTTGCAATTTTTGGAATTTTACCTGCTCCAAAAATCACCAGTACTATCATAAAAATTATTACTAATTCACCAATTCCAGGCATACTCATATTTCTTCCCCCGTCAAAACTTTAGTATTACCGCCAGCAGTAATTGGTTACATAAGCAATATAAGAAGAGTTGTGTCAATAATTCTATAAAATGAAGGTTAAAAAAACTGATGCTGCCGGTGAAAGATAATTACTCTTCACCGGTGTTTTACAGAGGAACCTAAAAAACTAAATGATTACAGCAGTTATGTAGCAGCTACAAATCGTACACTTTTGTCAAGCTGATCTTCATAGAATTTTACATTTTCTATTATATGATCAATTTTCTTGACACTCTTCTTAACGTTTATAACAGTACCGGGAAATACTTTATTGCTAACTATAATTACAGGCTCTTTTTCAAATTTCATTTTTTCTTCAATTGCTTTTGCTTCTTCTATAAGTTTCTTCAACGAAGCGTTTGCAGTACCAAGATCATTAAGCAGAAGAAGACAGTTTTTCTTTTTCAATGCCGGAAGTATTTTTATATACTCTTTCGGATTTTTAAAAATCTCTTCTCCGAACTGCATTTTGATAGTAGTATTAATCTCTTCAACTCTCTCTTTAACCATTATAACTTCAGTTCGTTTTTTTGTAATCTCACCTTCAAGAATAAAATTTCTCCCTACAGTAAGAGAAGTCAAAGTTTCAGTCTGAGTTCCTACCGTATGAGCTTTGATCTCGTACAGAGCGGCAACCTTTCCGCCAATAATCTTACCGGCTTTTCCTTTTACAGAGATAGCATCATAACATACAATATCACAGTTTATTATTGAATCATCTACGATAACACTTTTACCCGCTTCCACTTTAACGTTCTGCATAAACTTTGCGGTGACATTCCCCTTTGCAATGAGCTTAACTGCTTCTTTACCGACAACTCCCAGTTTTACAGTTATATCTCCCCCGGCGGTCAACTGCGCATCCTCAACATCTTTATCTACGATTATATCCATATCTGCCTGTACTTTAAATCCCGGAAGTACCGACCCTGTTACATGAACTGTTCCGTTAAAAGATATATTTCCCGAATCAAGCCCTACATCGCCATTAATTACAGCAACCGGCAGAACATTAACTTTTCCATTATCAATGCTTATACAGCCGTCTATCGCGGCTACATAAATTGACGGATCAAAACCTGACTGAAGAAGATTATCTCCCTTCTTTAATCCACCCTTGTCTTCCCTTACAGCAAGTACTTTCTCGCCGAATATGTCATAACCATCTTCATTTTTAACACCAGGTATAGCCTGTAGAATCTCCTGATTTTTTTGAACCTGAATAATTGAACCAACCTCTTTATAATCTATCCGGCCATCAGCAAGAATCCGGCCCGCCTGTTTTTCAAAACTGAGAAGAGGTTCGAAATACTCATCAAAACCGTTTACCGGATCTCTCCCTTCTGCAACAAGTACTCTTGTAAGATGAGGATGTTCTTTATCAATAGCTGCAATCTGCTTATTAAACTTTTCACCGTTTATTACAGATACAACTTTCTCTGCATGAAGAATTTCAACTATTTCTTTATATGATGGGAGATTACCAAATCTTGTTGGAATAACATTATAATATGCCCTGATTTTATCTTTAGATAAAACGAGTGGTGAAATCAGCATTATTTTTGAGTCCTTCATTACTACAAATCCATAATATGACGACTTATATGATTTTGTAGATTCATCAAAATGTATACCTGATCCAGTTGAAAAATTAAAGTAATCACGCACATGATGATAGTTGTATCCTTCATCAACATGTTCATTAATTTCATCGTCAGATTTTACATCAACCACTCTGGCTACTATTTCATTTTCGGAGACAAAATTATGCTTAGATGACAAAACCACCTTAACTTCTCCTGATTCTGTGGTTTTTTTCACCAGTATCGCCTGTGCAGCTGGATCAAAATACAATATAACTTTTCTCATAAAATTCTCTCAAAACGGTATTTGCCTATCATTACATTTTCGGCAGAACAGAATTAAAATTTAGAATTATAAACTGTCAAATCAGTATGTTTGGGCGTTTAGATTAAGTAAAGTTAAAAAAAATGTAGTTTGGCTGGAAAAAATGGTGCCGGATTATTCTTTGAGGATCACAAGCCTTCCCCATCTCATCATGGGGAAGGTGCCCAACGGGCGGATGGGGAGGGTTATACAAGTCCTTTTGCGATAAGAAGCTCAGCTATCTGAATAGTATTAAGCGCTGCACCCTTACGGATATTGTCCGATACAACCCACATATTAATCCCATTATCAATAGATTCATCATCTCTTATTCTTCCAACAAAGACATCGTCATGACCGGCAGCATTTATCGGCATTGGATACTCTTTCTTTGACGGATCATCAGCAAGTGTTATACCGGGTTTACCCTTCAAAAGAGCTTTGACCTCTGCGGCTGTTATCTTTTTCTCTGTCTCTACGTTTATTGATTCTGAATGACCATATATTACAGGGATTCTCACTGTTGTTGCGGTAAGTCTTATGGAATCGTCACCCATTATTTTTCTGGTTTCGTTAACCATCTTCATCTCTTCTTTTGTGTATCCATTTTCAATAAAATCGTCTATCTGAGGGAGAGCATTAAACGCTATCTGATGCGGATACACATCTACTTTAGAAACAGGCTTCCCCTGTGAAACTTCAAATGCCTGATTGCGGCACTCCTCTATTGCTTTTATTCCCGTTCCTGAAACTGCCTGATATGTGCTTACAACAACACGTTTAATCTTAGCTACATCATGAATCAGTTTGAGAGGGAGCAGCATCTGTATTGTTGAACAGTTTGGATTGGCAATGATTCCCTTGTGCCACTCAACATCATGCGGATTGACTTCAGGCACAACAAGCGGAATTTCAGGATCCATTCTCCAGGCAGAACTGTTATCTATTACAATACAACCGGAAGCAGCGGCCTGTTTAGCCACCTTTAAGCTTACATCTGCACCTGCGGAAAACAGCGCTATATCGTAACCTTTGAATGAATCATCACCAGGTGCTTCGACTGTTACCATTCTGTCACCAAACTGCACCTGCGTACCGACATCGGTAAGATCAAGAAACTTTATTTTATCAATAGGGAAATTTCGCTGAAGCAGTATTTTTCTGAACTCATTTCCAACTGCACCGAGTGCTCCGAGAATTACAACATTGTACTTTTTCATTTATATATCTCCTGCAAAAAAATTAAATCTTAATTTTATCCTCTTTCGGACGTTCCGGATTCTCCCGATAAATAATCGCAGTGTTCCCTATCATATTTACAAGAAATGATTTTGTATCACTGACAACTTTAGCTGCCAGTTCAACCTTCTCGTCTTTAAGATCAATAAATTTTACTTTTATAAGTTCATGGTCTTCAAGCGCTTTATCAACTGCTTTAACAAGACTATCGGTTATCCCCTTCTGGCCGATGAGGACTATCGGTTTAAGCTTATGAGCAAGCGACTTTAGTTTTCGTTTCTGACTGCCTGTGATTTCTTTCATTTATACCCCAAAAAAACATAATAATCCAATTATTTAACAGGGTTCAGGTAATCAAGTGTTTTTCAGTTATTGCTGAAAGAATATTGTAATTATGCATTTTCTCAAAAGCCTTCCCCGTCTCTCCGCGGGGAAGGTGCCCAACGGGCGGATGGGGAGGGGAATTGTTAAAAAGTGTAATTAAAAAAATCGATGAGGATTAAACAATATGCAGTATCAATCCGCTTCCTTATCTACAATGATTTCATATAGAAATAAAGTTTCATTTTTCCCTCTGACATTTTCCATTCCCAGTTCTCTATATTTGTAATTTTCAATATTCTCTGACTGTATAAAGGTTTCGCGGGTAATCAATATATTTGTGTTCAGCCTCTTATTCATGCCTTCGAGTCGGGATGCAGTATTAACAACATCAGAGATAACGGTTGTTTCCAGTCTGTTTCTCTCGCCGATGGTTCCCAGCATACATTCCCCGGTATGGATTCCTATTCCGATATTAATAATTTCCTGTCCTGTCAACTTCCGTAGTTTATTAAAATCATTAAGCTGACGCATCATATCAATTGATGCTTTAACGGCATCATCCACGCTATGGGGAAATAAGGCCATAATTGCGTCGCCGATAAATTTATCAATAAATCCCCTGTTTTTTTTAATTATAGGGCTTATGCTGTTAAGATATGAGTTTAAAAAATCAATTGTTTCCTGAGGGCTGTGCTTTTCCGAAAAGTTTGTAAAGGATCTGATATCCGAGAACAGAATAGTCATATTACGCTGCACCTGGTCACCAAGATTTACATCAACGATACTACTCCTCCCCAGGTGCTGTAAGAATTCCTTCGGAACAAACCGTGCAAATGAATCGGTCATCTTAATCTGATCTTCAAGATTTTTTCTGTCCGCTTCCTCTTTATCTTTACGACTTAAATTCAGCTGTTGCGCTAAAGCCAGAGATAGCATGACCGATTCATATACTGAACCAATTGCAATCCCGTTAAGCGTAAAACTGTTTGCAGGAATAAATTCCAGTACAACTCCAAGATACATTCCGGAAAAAACAATAAGTCCCATCCACGCTATCATAAAATATTTAACAGTAGGATTCCCTATCCTGTAGGCAGCTATGCAATTAGCTATTATAAAAGTATATCCCATCGGTGATACAATACTGCTTGTAATAAAATATGCATATCTTCCCGGATGAATAAACAGAGATCCGGCTCCCCAGGTAATCAACAATCCGATAAAAAGATAGCTGAATTTATGCAGAAGCGGATGGTTATTTTTATTATTGAAAAAGGACGACGCAAAAAGACAGGCTGCAATAATGGTTATAGCGGAATAAACTGAATTATAGTTAGCATTAAAGAACAGAATTCCAAAACCATCCACAAAAAACTGATGAGCCAGAACTGAACCAAGGTAAATTACATACAGTGCGTATGTTCTGCTTTTTAAACCAAAAAACAGAAGCAGATTATATAATATCATTATTACAATAACAGAGTAGTATGCTCCATAAAAAACAAAGTGCCTTGCAATCATGGATAAATAGTTTTCGGGAGTTCTCAGAGCCAGATCAAAGGTTATATAAGATTCGCTCTTTGCCTTGAGATAATAAACCGTTTTATCAGCAGGAGGCCGGAATGAAATTTCAGGTTTATTCCATCTATTAAATGATTCAGGATAGAATCTGCCGGCTTTTTTGAGCAGAACAGCTTTGCTATTTTCGATCTGATACAATTCCAGAATCTCTGTCTGTGTATCATTTGTATCAAGATAATACTCCTGATTTGCACCTGAAGGATTATCGATTATAAATTTAAACCAGTATGAATAACCGGTCAATCCATGCTGAATAATTTTTTTATTATTATTTTCCCATGCAGCACCGGCAAGATCATCAGCTGAAAGATTTCCTGTTTTATCGATAAAGACCTGAACACTTTCCCAGATTTTATAATTATCGGTATTGCTCCGCAGCAATACCGGCTCTGAAAAAAGTAATGAAGGCAAAACTAAAATAACTATAATAAGAAGATTTTTTTTCATTATTACTCTCTTTTAAATATAAATTCCGGAGATAAAAGTAACTGTTCATAAATCGCAGGTAATTATGATTTCCCCGCGCCTACGGTGCGGGGAAACAGATTTCACCACCGGTTTTTAAACAGTTACCAGAATAGTTAAGAAATAAACACTGAATTACAATAATATATTAAGACAAAGAATCATCATAGTCAAGGGGAACGGTCTGAAAAGTTTCGGCACCATTAAATCAAGATGAAATACTTTCAGTGATAAACGATTTATGCAATAACAATCGAACCTACTTCCCGTATCTCTCCGGCCAGAGCTGTATGAGCCTCTCTTTGATCGATTTCTCACTGCCGTTCTCTGTGGGATTATAGAACTTCGAATTTTTTAACTCTTCCGGAAGATATTCATCCTTTACAAAATTATATTCATAATCGTGAGGATACTGATAGTCTCTTCCGTAATTCATCTTCTTCATAAGTCCCGTTGGAGCGTTTCGTAAATGAAGTGGAATTTCGTAATCGCCCGAAAGCGCGGCATCCTTCGCATTTTTAATTGCCATGTATGACGCATTGCTTTTTGGCGAGGTTGCAAGAAAAATTGCGCACTGTGAAAGTATAATCTCAGACTCGGGCATACCGATACTCTTTACCGCGGTCATAGTAGTAACAGCCATATTCAGTGCTGCCGGCGATGCGTTGCCGATATCTTCCGACGCAAGGATTACCATCCTCCGGGCGATAAATTCCGGATCCTCCCCTGCCATTATCATTTTTGACATGTAGTATAATGCAGCATCGGGGTCAGAGCCTCTGAGAGATTTGATAAATGCGGAAATGGTATCGTAATGCCGGTCTCCTTTTCTGTCATAATAGAGTACAGTACTCTCGAAAGCTTCACGAACAGCTTTCTCGGTGATCAGCCCGTCCCCGGAAAGCATAAAGGAGACTTCAAGTATGTTCAGCATTCTACGTGCATCACCGTTTCCCAGAAGCACAAGATTCTCTTTAACTCCATCTTCAAATCTTATATTCCCCTCTTTGAGTAAATGGTCAGTTTCTACTGCATTATTCAGAATAGTTTCAAGACTCTTCTCTGTAAGTCTCTGGAGCTTCATAACTCTCGCCCGTGAAAGCAGCGGAGAGATTACGCTGAATGAGGGATTCTCCGTTGTCGCACCTATCAGTACAATATCACCTGACTCCACTGCGCCGAGTACCGCATCCTGCTGAGCTTTGTTGAATCTGTGAATTTCATCGAGAAACAATAGAGTCTGTTTCCCCATCTGCCTGTTCCGCTCACCTGAGGTTATAACTTTTCGGACATCTGCAACGCCGGAAGATACTGCGCTCAGATAGTAATATTCCAGGCCGCAGTGCACGGCAATTATTTTAGCGAGAGTTGTCTTGCCGGTGCCGGGATCTCCCCAGAGAATCATGGAGAAAGCTCTTCCTCCATCAATGGCGGAACGGATTATCCTCCCCTTTGCGGTAAGATGCTCCTGCCCTATATACTGATCGATAAAAGCTGGCCTGCACCTTTCTGCAAGGGGAGTTATATTCTCATTCGGCCCGTTGAAAAGAGTGAGATTCTGATCTATCATTTATTCTCCCGGCTAATAACCCTTTTATTTCACACCATCTATTGGGCGATCCCAAAAACTCCGTTTCTGAAACCGCAGGAAGCCCTGCGGGGCTTATGAAGGGGCTATCGCCCCTTCGACCCTGTAAAGTATGAGTTATTGGAGCTGCCCTATTATAAATCTTGATAAAATAGCTTATTTTATCAAGATTTTTTTCGGGGGTAGTAAATAAAGTATACTATAAGAATTAACATTTTTTTTTGAAACTTAAGTTAACTCCAGAACAAAACAATGAATCCTCTGTACTTTAACGAAATCTATCTGAGTCTGACCTTACCTATTCATAAACTGTTAGTGAATTTGCTCTGCCCCGCATTCTGCGCGACAGAGATAAAATACCATCGATTTTTGTGTAGTTACGTTTGATCTTAAATTACCAAAATCTTTATCTTGACTTATATTCCGCATTAAAATATAAATACGACATAATCATTAAATCCTGAACCAGTAAATCCCGGGGAATCTTATATTTTGAAAGTATGTATTGCAGAAAAACCGAGCGTTGCTAAAGAGATTGCTCAGATCCTTGGTGCAAACTCACGTAGAGACGGCTATTTCGAAGGGAACGGTTACAGGGTAACCTGGACCTTCGGGCATCTCTGCACACTCAATGAACCTGACGATTATACCTCAGAATGGAAAAGATGGAGCCTTGCAACTCTTCCGATGATACCTGAAAAATTCGACATAAAGCTGATTGCAAACTCCGGAGTTGGTAAACAGTTTAAAACAATAAAGTCACTTGTTAACGATTGTGACGAAGTAATAAACTGCGGTGACGCAGGGATAGAGGGTGAGCTGATTCAGCGCTGGGTTCTTAAGAAAGCGGGATGTAAAAAGCCGGTTAAGCGGCTCTGGATATCGTCACTTACAGAAGAAGCGATTAGAGATGGTTTCACAAAACTTAAAGACGGGAAAGAATATGACCTTCTTTACGAAGCAGGGAATTCCCGCGCAATCGGAGACTGGCTCCTTGGTATGAATGCGACCAGACTCTATACGCTGAAGTATGCCGATGGCAGAGGTGTACTATCTATTGGAAGAGTTCAGACTCCCACACTGGCGCTTATAGTAAAACGTCACTATGAAATAGAAAATTTTATACCAGAAAAATACTGGGAACTTAAAACAATATACAGGGATGTACTATTTACTGCCGCCGATGGGAAATTCAGCAGTGTAGAAGCGGCGAATGAAATTCTCGACAGAATAAAAGAGAAGAATTTCACAATCACATCATTTACAAAGAAACGGGGGACAGAGCCCCCTCCTCCGCTTTTTGATCTGACATCACTTCAGGTTGAGTGCAATAAAAAATTTGGTTTGAGTGCGGATAATACATTAAAAATTGTTCAGAATCTTTATGAAAAAAAAATCGTTACCTATCCCAGGGTTGATACACGATTTCTTCCATCTGATGTGTTCCCTAAAATACCGGGTATTCTAAAGGGATTGAAATCCTACACAAAAGAGGTCGAGCCTTTAATGGCAGAACCGATCCGTAAGAGCAAAAAAGTTTTTGATGACGCAAAAGTAACAGATCACCATGCGATTATCCCCACAGGAGTAAATCCTCAGAATCTTGCATTGAACGACGAGAAGGTCTATGATATCATTACGCGGCGATTTATTGCGGTCTTCTATCCCGACTGTATAGTTTCAAATACAACAGCTCTTGGTGAATCTGACGAATTTAAATTCAAGGCTACAGGGAGACAGATAATCGAAGACGGATGGCGGATACTCTTTCCGAAACAGGAGAAGAAAAAAGAGGACGATGATGAGTCGCAGCTTATTCCAGATTTTGAAAAGGGCGAAACCGGACCCCACTCGCCGCAGGTATCTGAAAAAGAGACAAAACCGCCCAAGCATCATACCGAAGCAACACTGCTCCGCGCAATGGAGACAGCGGGCAAATGGTCCGACGATGAAGAGATCCGTGATGCGATGAAAGAAAACGGAATAGGACGTCCATCGACACGGGCCGGAATAATCGAAACACTTTTTAAACGGACCTATATAGTCCGTGAGAAAAAAAATATTATCCCCACTCCAACGGGAATTCAGCTTATTGATACAATTGAAAACGATCTACTTAAATCTGTAGAACTTACCGGATTATGGGAAGGGAAACTCCGCCGCATCGAGCGCGGAGACTACCAGTCATCTGACTTCCTCATGGAAATGAAAAGCATGGTGGAATCCCTTGTCTCCGACGTAAAAAAAGAGACTGGCAAGATGATACATCTTGTAGAGAAGAAGAGAAAAGGTGCAGCTCCGCCTGCAAAGAAACCTGGAAGCGCATCTCCGGCAAAGAGAGAAAGCAGTGCATCTCAAAAATTAAAACCGGAAAAGAAGACTGCAGCTTCTGTAAATAAAACATCGGACAATACCGTTCAGCAATGCCCCATCTGCAAAACAGGAAAAATTATAAAAGGGAAAACGGCTTACGGATGCAGTGAGTACAAAACAGGCTGCGCCTTCAGAATAAATTTTGAAATCGAAGGGAAAACTCTCACAGAAAAACAGATCTTCACACTGCTGGAGAAAGGTAAAACAGGAGAGATAAGCGGATTCACCGTAAACAGCAGAAAAGTCAAAGGGCACATTGCTTTAAATCAGAATTTCATCCCGGTTTTAAATATTTCTAAAGATGAGTCCGGAACAAAAACAGTAGAAAAAGAAGCTCAGCAGAAGTCTTCACAGAATTCTGTTTTAAAATGCAGAAAATGCGGAACAGGAAATATTATCAGGGGAAACGCCGCATACGGATGCAGCCGCTACAGAGAGGGGTGCAGATTTATTATTCCATTTGAAAGACTTAAAAAAGAGTTTAACACAATGGATCTGACAGATGAAATTATCGAGAAGATTTTCCTCAAAGATCAGTAGACGTATTCTTACTTCACATCATTGGTTGTCCCCATGCCGGAAATAGCTGCCCTTTTTAAATACCCGCCGGGATTATACTTCATAAATTCATAATCTCTATGATTCAGTGTTTTATAAAAAATATTCAGTGCGTCAATATCCCCGCTGCTGTCATTAATTACAGGTATAACAGGGGTGCGTGTAATGATTTTAAATTTTTTATCTCTACGGGACAATTCCAGCAGATCCTTAAAATTAGAGATAATCATCTCATTCCCCATACCTGTATATTTCTTATGTTTTTCTGTATCGATCAACTTAATATCAAAATAAATCAGATTAATATACGGGAGAATTTTTTCTTTAAATGAATCAAAATCAAATACACCGCATGTCTGAATTGCCATGTGAATATTCTCTCTCTTTAAATTAATCATTACTTCACGTAGAAAATCCATATGCAGTGTCGGCTCGCCGCCGGAGAAGGTTATACCCCCCTTTGATGTTTCATAAAAATATCTGTCGCGCAGGAGTATATCTGTAAGATTATCTGCAGTATAATATTTTCCGACACTCTGCAGAGCTGTAGACGGGCATGCCTCAGCACAGTTTCCGCAGGACAGGCATCTCTGCCGGTTTATGATATGCTCAGTTGAGATATCAATTGCACCCTGCCGGCATGCTTTAATACATTCACCGCAGCGGATACATTTTTGATGATAAAATGCTGTTTCTTTTGAAGACTTTACCGATTCAGGATTGTGGCACCATATGCACGACAACGGACAGCCCTTAAAAAAGACAGTAGTCCGTATACCCGGTCCGTCATCAAGGGCAAAGTGATGAATATCAAATATCAGAGGATGATTGTTCTGCCTGTCCACACTTTCAGCTAAACCATTTTTTTATTTCAACAACCAGATGCTGCGCCATGTATCCGAATTTATATATATAGTTAAGATTCCCGTCAATTACAATGGTCTGATTCAATACGGCATTCAGTATATTCGGATCCTTTGACAGGACAAACTTCATAAGAGACGGGACGTCATTGAAAGTAACAACAACATCAGCTTTGCTGATACCGCTGCTCTCTACTTTCATTTTACCGTTTTTAAAAACTACACCCACCTCAACTTTTTTATCCCTGCTGTTAAACAGATATCTTCCATTGAAATTTTCAATATTCTTCCTGAAATTTTTATCCACCTTAAAAACAAGACAGAAAAGAGACAGAAGTAAAAATAGTGATTCATCAACAAATTCTGACTCCAGTGATTGGAGAAATCTTTCAGCAATGCTTTTTGCTTCTGAATTCTTCAAAAGGACTTTCTCAAGTACACTCTTTTCTTTTCTGAATCTGTTAACCAGACATAATAGCATCTCAGACAATTTTCCCATGAGCCCCCCTGCAGAATATTACTTCCTGATTTAATAACTGTTGCTGTATTAATTTTGTTATTGAAAACAGCTCCGGCGTTTACCGGAGATATATTAAGCCGAAGTTATACTGTTAAACTCCGGTTACCCCTTTTTTTTCAGGATTATACGGGATCATCTCTGAATGTTCAGGGGGAAACATATCCAGTTTACCATTTTTTAAATTGTATTCAGATCTTGTGATAATCTCCAGCTGCATTGCCTCACTCAGATCTTTAAAGTATGCCGAGTATCCGGAAACACGTACAAGGAAGTCCCCTGCATTTTCTTTCCCGTTTTTGCAGTCATAGTACGCCTGAATAAGATCATCATATGAGCGGATATTGAACTGAACCTGTATCCCTCCTGCCCTGAAATATGCCTCTGCCGTGCTGCAGAATATTTCCATGTCTTTATCACTTTCGATAACAGGATACTTGAGATTGAGGGCCTGCCCTCCGGGTATATAATCTCCGCCAAGTGATGCTACAGCATTCAAAGACTTTGTGAGGTTATCAGCCCCCTGGGATACAGTTGTAATACCGCTTGCAAGTATCCGGTTTGCCATCCTCCCATTCGGAAGCGCCCCCATGAGCTGTCCCATTCCCGCATGATTTGTCATAGTCCAGTAAGCCGGCCAGTAATTTCCATTTCTGTAATTTTTATGTTCATTATAGGTCTGGTAGAGAAACTTCACAAGATTTCGTGAATGCCGTCCCGATATTTCAGAACAATCACCGAACTTTGGTGTTTTATTGACGAGATACTTGTGCAGAATATCATATCCTTTAAAATCTTTCTGCAGCGCCTTGAGAAGTTCGGCGAAAGTGCATTTTTTATCTATAAAAACGGCCTGCTCAATCGCACAGAGAGAATCAACTGTGTCAGAAAATCCGATGTGTGTAGCCCCGGACGAATTATATAAAGCTCCTCCGAATATAAGATCCCGCCCGCTCTCCATCGGCCCCTCAAAAAAAGCTGAAAGAAGCGGCGAAGGCTGAATTTTCTGATATACCAGTCCAAAATTGTTGTTCAGTTCTACAGCCTGGCCAATCAGGAATGTAAGCTGTGTTTTCAAAGCATCCCAGAAATCATCAATATTTCTGAACGTCTCCGGCCCTCCGGTTTCCGGGCCTATAAGGTCATTCCCCGCTGAGGGCATACGGCCGTTAAACAACGCCATTTCCAGCGGAGCAACAAGATTGAAGATAATTGAACTGGATGCATTATAGCTTCTCCCCGCTGAAGCGAGTTCAACACAGCCTATAATAGCATAATCTCTCGCATGTTCAGTTGAAAATCCCTGGTTCTTCAGTGTCTGTATATCCGTTACATCATTGTGGATGGCCGGGACTGATTTTGTATTCTTTATCACTTCAGCCACCCTGTTTCTGTACTCGCTGCTGTTTTTTTCATAATGATACCGGGCATTTACATTCGGATCACGTGTCTGCAGAAGCTCAGTCACTTTGAGCATTATGTATGTCAGATCATTAACTGCATCCTCTCCGGTCATGTCTACGCCACCCAGTGTTACAGCTGGAACAGTTCCTGCGCCTCCGAAAAGTTTTGAAGCTGTGTCGGGCACAAGATTAGTATTATCATTGAGTTTAAGCCACAGGCATCCTGTAATTTCAATAGCCTCTTTTACATTTAAAATTCCAAGATCCATATCGGTTTTATAAAACTTATACAACACCTGGTCCAGTCTTCCCGGGCTCATAGCCATGTTTATATTTTCGCCATGGATTGCTGTCTGTATAATCCATATTGCATTCACGGCTTCTCTGAATGTCCTTGCAGGCCGGGCCGGAACCTGAGCGCACACCTCAGCAATTTTTTCCAGATTTAATTTTCTGAAAGAACCGGCCGGTTCATTTACGGCAAGTTCAGCAGCACCCTTGCTCAGATTTTCCGCATATCTGCATATACCGTCCATGGCAATCCTGACTGCCTGATAGAACAGTATTGACCTCTTATCTTCATCATCCGGATTTTTCTTTTTTCGTAATTCCGCTTCCTTATCAGCCGCTTCTTTTGAAATAAACAAAAGTCCATGATCGAGAGCTTTTTTATAATCAGGAACCGTATGTGATATACACCCTGCCTTCCCGGCCATAAAGAATATAAGCCGCTGAAACAGCTGCATTGACAGAGGATTATTATATTCTTTCCTTGTGTACTCAAGAATTGTCCGGTCCATCCAGTATGGATAGATTTCAAAATTCAGATAGTCAGCCTCTTTTTCAGTGAGTATTAACGGATTTGACGTCCTTGTACTGATTGTATCAAGTTCCGGCCAGATAGTTAAACCGGTTCCAAACTCCGGATAAACAGGAGCCCCGAAATATTTTGATGTGGTAGCTCCGGCCAGTAAATTATCATCAGGAAAAGAGATTTTTCTGTTTGAAAGATAATGATTTACAGCTTTTGCAAATCTCACTTCCATCGGATCACTTTCATTACTCATATCCTTTAGATACTTAGTAACAAATTTAGCACGCTCAATGCATACCTCCGCTTTTGCCTCTTTTGTTATCCGGGTAAGATTCATCAGAAAATCAAATTTATCCGGTGTATATTCCCTCAAGCTTATATCATTAAATGTTACTTCACCCATAATTTCCCCCTGTTACCGGTTACGATTTTAAAATCATCTTACAGTATATTATTCCAGTTTATCCTTATTCATCATAAGCCGGTATAATAACTAATATGATAAAACGAGTCTGTTGTTTTTCAGTTACCGGATTTATACTCTACAAAAATACGTTGTCAATTCTTTTCAGGTTATCGGTATATTTCTAAGGATAAAGTTATATATGATCACACTTTATCGGAAATTTTATTAATGGAATATTACTGTTTCAGTATAATTGTTCTGGACACTTTTTATTCAATAGTTAACAATACTTAGACATTAGCATTTATAGATTGAAATAGTACTGACTTCATGCTTCGAATCCGCTCAGCCAGCGTTAAATTACGCTCCCTGAGCGGATTCGAAGGATTAATTAATAAAATTCATTCGTTAACTGCTATAATCAGTGACTTTTATTGGTTTAGTCAGCCATCTAAGGTAATAATTACAGCATCTGTTATGCCGCAAAAAAACCCTGACAGGAGAAACTAAATGAAAAAAACTTTCAAAATTGCACTTGCAGTAACAGGAATAATAATCGGTTCAATTGTTATCCTGTTGATGATCCAGATACTTCAAAACGGTATAGGGGGATGGAACGGCAGATCTCTTGATGAGCAGCTTGGTATGCCGGCAGATAAAGCACGCTATGATGATATTAAAAATCTCTCAAAATCAAAACTCATTCAGCTTTTTTACGCGGCCGGTGCCCCGGATGTTTACAAACTTGAGGGTGAATACAGAGGAGATTCTCCGCAGGTAGGTATTCTGATCTGTCTGGGGAATTACTTCACTAAAAATATATATGGAGAGGGGGATGTCTGGATAGGGAAAGGCTTTGTTCCTAACGGCAGCGACAGGTGCCGCGGGTATAATCTTTTCGAGTCAAAAGATCAATCGGGTAACACTGTAATTGTAAGAAAACGGCCTATGGCCAATTATGTATCAACATCAAACATAGACAGCAGGGATTCATACATGATTGATTATACTCCGTACAACTCCGGGCTGGTGCATTATTTAAGGGATGAATTAAGAAAAATTAATGACGTACTGTATATTGGAATGGGATATCTCAATTTTCCCGGCGGGGCTTGTATAAATTATCCATTTATTCTTCATGGCACTCCAGGTAAGACAACAGTTATAAAAAACTAAAAAATGCTATATTATCCCCGCTGCCGAAGGCGGCGGGAATAATATAATTTTGTGTTTTCACTAAAAATTATATTTTACCAGTCTATACGTGCCTTTTTTAAACCCGGATACCGGATAACAGCATATTTATCGCCATTTTTTACTACAGCTTTTATTCCAACTGTCAGTTGTGATTTTTCAGCATCTAATACAGCTTCTATAAAAGAAGGATATCTGATCTTTTCCGGTTTTGCTCCATTCTCCCCCATATCGGGTTGGGATGGACAGCAGAATCCTGAATTTGCATAAAGGCTTTTTTTATGAAAAATGAAGTGCTCGTCCTCATCCTCCATGACATGGGTATGCCCCATAAGAACAAGTCTGTACTTTTCCGCCAGTTCCTTTGCAAAATGATCAAGACTATTGGCTATATCCGATCCGGTCAGAGCAAACAGTGCCGGAGTTAATCCGTATAATTCAGGATCAATCCCCGGAGCGGAGGGGAAAGTATGCATCAGCTTTTTATATACTCCAGCGACTTTTGAGGCCTTAACTTTCTTTCCGCCGGGAAGTTTAATATGTCTGTTTTTACCGTAATCTGCCGCTTCCAGCTGTGCACCCATTACAAGTTCAGCCAGATGATCTTTTCCGCTTAAAGCCTCTTTAATGCACCCCGTCAGCGCTTTAATTCCAAAACATGCCCCTGATGGTGTACCACCATCAGGCATATCTGCAGTAGTTGAACCTGGCGGGTAATCCCTGTCCAGCTTATCGGCTGTCCATTGAGATGCCAGCCTGGCCATGAAATATCCCAGAGGAATACTTCCCCATTCATCAGGGGGATTGGCTGAATCGGGAGCATTAAATAGAGAGAAAACATGTCCATGTGTACATACGATTTTTCCTCTGCCTAGTGCGGGTTCATAAATAAGTTCATCTACAGCATTAATGTGGAAATCCCCCTTTGTCAGGAGTTTAATATCTTCCGCGGTGACAGACATGTCATGATTTCCATTGATATAAGTAATCTTCCCGTCAAGAGCCGACAACGTTTCAGGAATGGCTCCCGGATTTGTACCGCCGGATATTATATCTCCGAATATATTAGGATTTGCCTTCACAATTTCACTGAAAGACGGAGGCTCTGTGTCGGCAGGATATGTCCATTGATCAAAAAGGTCTCCGGAAATAATCAATTCGTCGATAGTATCACTTTTACTCCGTACATAATCAAGAATAGTCAGAAGAACCGGTTCATGTACCGATCTCTGATACCAGTTTGTTTTATGATTTGATCCGATATGAATATCGCTTAAAACAATTAGTCTGTTCTTTTTCATCTTATCCCCGCATGCTGAGAGTAATTATAAACAGGTTGTAAAATTTGTTATATATATTCCATAACAAGAATTGTAAAATCATCATCAAGACGGTCTGTGCCGGTATGCCCCACTACACCTTTATAAATATTCTCGCAGAGCTCATCAGGTGACGATGACATTATATGATGTTTCTGTACCCACTGACAGAATTTATCATCGTCAGCACCTATAACATCTTTACCGGAATTTTCAGCTTCAGTTATACCGTCAGTATATAATACAATTGTATCACCTGACTCAAGCTGAAAAGAAACGTCTTCCTGATTCGGTTCAACATACTCACTAATAAGTCTCCCCTTTGTTCCTTTCAACTCATATGTTCCGTTTTTCCTCAAAAGCAGCAACGAAGGGTGACCGGCATTGGCCATGGTTACAAATCCGGATATCAAATCAACAGAGCAGATACATCCTGTAAAGAAATTACCCCCCATTTTACCTTTAAGAAAATTACTGACCTCTTTCATAACTCTCGCCGGTGATTCAAAATATGTATTCCAGAAAAAATCGAGTGAATTGCTGACCATAGAAGCTACCATTGCAGCATACACCCCATGCCCCGAAACATCACAGATAAAAAGTCCGATCTTGTTTTCATCCTTTTTATAAAAAATATTTACAAAATCCCCTCCGACACCCATCATCGGATTATATTTAAATGCAACCCTCACTCTGTCAATTTCAGGTATATTAACCGGAAGAAGTGAACGCTGAATCTTCTCCGCCATTTCAATCTCTTTTTCCAGTTTGGCCTTGTTCTCCCTATGAGTAAGCAAACGGGCATTCTCCACAGAAATTGCAGCCTGAGCGGTTAGAATCCTCAAAAGTTCCAGTCTGTCCGGTGTAAAGACATTAGTAGCAAGATTATTCTCCAGATACAGTATCCCTGAAGTTTTCCCTTTAAAAGTAATAGGTGTACAGAGTAGTGATTTAATTTCATGATCCCTTATATATGGATCATTTGTAAAATCGCCGAACTTACATGCATAATCCAGCACAACATTCTCACCAGTTCTCTGAACATAATTTACAACATTAGAAGAGAGGGAATGACTTTTCTCCAGCGGAATTGAGTTCCCCCCTTTAATCTCCTTATCCGCTTCACCTTCAGCTTCAATATAGAGATTCTTATCCTCTTCACTCTCCATGATAAGAAATCCTCTCTGAGCCCCGGCATTCTCAAGAGTAATCCTCATTGTTGTTTCAAGAAGTCTGGTCAGATCAATTTCACTTGAAAGAATCTGAGACGACTTGATTACAGTGGTAATATCCATAGACTCCGAAGTACTTGTAGTACTGGTGCCTTTATCTGCAGTATCAGTTTTCTCTGTTTTCAGCCGCAGCAGATGCCCGTATGTGCTCTCCAGGTATTTCACCACGGCAGCAGCTCCCCATAGCCGGTATGTATGGATCGATTCAGCCATATAAAGAGATGCGATCTTCTCCTCATTCAGATCAAGCCAGAACTTTGCCGTCAGTTTAAGTGCAAGGGCTTTCTCCTGCATAAAACCGTTTTCATCCGCCTGCTTCACGGCCAGTTTAAAATGCTCCCGCGCCTTCAGTTCCTGTTTTTTTATCCGCGCAATTTCCGCCTCAACGAGAAGATATTTATGACTGTAGTTTGCCGGAGAATGGAAAGCCCATTTTTTCATTTTTTTCTGATTTGCATTAACACTTTTCAGAATTTTTTTCTGAACAGATTTCTTCTCATCGCAATAAAGTGCAAGTCTTGTCAGTGAATCATAAAAAACAATGATAGGTATTTCCGGATGTGAAATCTGCTCGCGGCTGTACGGCTCAACAAGTTCCGCATTTTTTAATGCTTCAGTATAATTTTCAAAAATGTAATTAAAATTCAGAAAGATGAGATATATACAAAAAAGTGCATTGGCATCATTAGCGTTCTTATGTACAGGAAGCATAACTGTTTCATCATACTCTGATCCGATCAGCCTGCAGGGATCAGAGGATTTACCCCTTAGATTCAGAACAGCCTGATGAATTATTCTGTAATAGTTATGCAGCGTCCCCTGATTCAGCTTACGGACTGTTTCATCATACTTAGCCATATCCTTCTCAATTCCGGACAGTTCAATTCCGGAATCGAATGAGTTATAAGAATAAGTTGATGCACATATAGCCGCAAACTCAAGGTCCCCTGTTTCCAGACCGGTCTTGTAGGCTTCAAGGACCGGTTTAAGAGAATCCCTTAATGGTTTTTTCCAGTGATCCACAAAAAACCACACTACCAGCCATACTCTTGCTTTAGTTTCAATAATATTAAATTTCCGGACAAGGTTCAGAGCAAGCTCCCCCCATTTGTAACCGGCTGTCATATCACCCAGTACCCCGCAGTGAACCATGGCAAAACCGGCATAGGCATAGGGTGAATAAATACAGGTTCCATATTTGACTGACATCTTCACCATCTCGAATGATACAATGGGAACAAGATCAGGAACCGCATAATAGGCCGATGTTGTAATTCCTGATAAAATCTGCATAACCGCCAGTTTATGAGGATCTTTCAACTCGGGCAGATTGATAAGATCATCTACAGGTTTTGTCATGAGGAATAGTTTTAATGAAATCAGTTTTAAAATGATTCTCAGTTTTCCCGGTTTTTCAGGGAGTTTTGTTCCGAGTTTCTTCAGAACGTAAAGACCTATTCTTATCCCTTCGAGAAGCTGGTTCTGTGCAGTACAGGCGGAAATCTTAGCCTCGAAAACTTTTATCTTATCGAGTATTGTCCTTGCATTATTTAAAACTACATTCGAATACTTTTCCAGAGAATCATATTCAGCACAGAGCTGGGCCGAAATAGATGCGTCCCGGTATAAGGCCAGTGTCAGATCATAATCAACATCCCAGCTGTTCTCTTCCAGCAGGCCTATCCCTGATTTAAAATAATTCAAAGCCGAACCGTAGGCATTTGACTTTAATGCCTTTTCACCCGCCATATGGTTAAGACCCGCCAGTTCATATTTCTGTGACGCATTACTGATCAGATCAGTTCCAGCATTTAGATGATTTACAATGTAAAAGATTTTCTCATCAAACTTATCTTTATCTATATTAATCAGCTCCAGTGTACCGATGCGGTAATGCAGTTTTGACTTCTCCTCATCAGAGATAAGTGAATAAGCCGCCTCCAATATGCGGTCATGTGTAAATCTGTAGATATTGTCAATGCGGTTCAGCAGCCCCTCTCTTAGAATATCACTTAGGGCTGTCTGCAGCTCCTCATCTTTATATCCGCATACATTTTCCAGTGCGGCAATATTAAAATAGCTCCCAAGACATGCGCCGAATTTCAGCACATTCTGAGAATTTTCAGGAAGGGCTATTATTTTACCGACCATGAGATCCACTACATTGTCGGTTACTTTAAGTTCTTCAATTCCGGTAATACTCCAGGTCCAGCCGTTTTTGAACGAAAACTCAATCAGTCTTTTTTTATATAGAAAATGCAGGAACTCATTTATAAAAAACGGATTACCTCCGGTTTTAGATATTAAAAGTTCTGCCAGCGGACCAGTTTCATCTTCTGTGCGTCTAAGAGTCTCCTCAAGCAGAGTGCACGCATTTGATTTATCAAGCGGATTCAGCACTATCTGATTGACGACAGATCCTGTTTTTTTAATTTCATCAAGTGTTAATACAAGCGGATGTGAGCCGGCAACCTCATTATCACGGTAAGCCCCTATCATTAGAAGGTTTTTTATTGATGGATCTGTTGTAAAAAATTTCAGAAGATTAAAACTTGCCAGGTCGGCCCACTGTATATCATCGAGAAAAATTACAAGCGGATGTTCTTTAGAGGCAAGCACCTTTATAAAATCCTGAAAAACCAGCTTGAATCTATTCTGCGATTCAGCTGTACCGAGTACGGGAGCCTCAGGCTGTCTGCCGATGATAGGTTCAAATAGAGGTATAATATCCGTTACAATTCTGCCGTTTGGTCCCAGCACTTCAAGGAGTTTATCTTTCCAAAGGGCAATCTCTGATCTATCCTCTGCCAGAATCTGCCGGGCAAATCCGGTTAGTGCCTGTATAATACCGCTGTACGGCACATCTTTTTTCAGTTTTTCAAATTTACCCGCAATAAAATAACCGCGGTATTCAACAATGGGTTTCTGTAGTTCATTAATTAAAGCGGACTTTCCGATTCCGGATGTCCCCGAAACCAGCATAAGTTCAGTATTTTCATTCCGGCTGATCCGTTCGAAAGCCGAGATAAGAGTTTCAATCTCGCCCTCCCTCCCGTATAATTTCTGAGGTATCTGAAATTTACCTGAAACATCATCAAGACCCGGCTGAAAAAACTCAATTTTTCCTTTATTCAGCAGATCACAGCGGCATCGTTCCAGGTCCGCAATCAGCCCATGAGTGCTGTTGTAACGGTCCTCAGCATTTTTGGCCATTAGTTTCATAACAATGTTTGAGACAGCCTCAGGAATCTGTTTATCTATTTCTGACGGAGATACAGGCATAATGGCAATATGACTATGAACAAGTCTAAGAAGATCCCTGGACTCAAAAGGGAGATGACCGGTGAGCATCTGATAGAAAGTAATCCCCAGGGAATAAAAGTCTGTGCGGTAATCCAGGGCCCGGTTCATTCGTCCGGTCTGTTCAGGGGATATATATGCAAGTGTTCCCTCAAGGACATTGGGATTCTTTACGGATGTTATTTCACGGTTTAACTCAGTTGCATTACCAAAATCAATAACTCTGACTTTATCTTTTTCAATATTCCAGATAATGTTAGAAGGATTTATATCTTTGTGAATAATATTTTTTTTATGGATATTCCCGATTATTCCCGCAATAGTTATAGAAAAATCCAGAAAGGTATTCAGATCAGTTTTAACTGTTTTCAGGATATCCGCAAGAGTTTTTCCGCTGATATCCTCCATGGCAATTGCAGGTGTGTTATCAATTAAAGAAAGTCCGTATGGTTGTATAACCCCTTCACCGCTAAACATACATAGAAGTTTATACTCACGGTGAAATCTTGATACTTCATCGGGAGTCGGGTAGACTTTATTCAGCTTCTTGATAATTACAGGACGGTTCATTTCATCATCAAATGCACGGTATACTCTGGAATTGCTGCTTTCATAGATTTTAATATGATTCTTGTAGCTATCCGGAATCCGCATAGAATCTTCCTTTTTTAATCAAAAATATAAATTTTAGTGTTCGATGGGGCTAGTTATGAAAATATAATATCTCTTAAAAATCCCTTAAACAGAATATATATTATTATTCACTAATTGCAATTACATTCTTATTCAAAATCTTATAAAATATTAAAAATCTCAATTCGTTTTAATACAAAAATATTAAATTGCAAAAATATTGACAATTTATTATATTTGTCGTCAATTACATCACAGTAATATTTCATGCTTATTAATCCAGGATAATAAAAAAATATGAAAAATAAAATAATATATCTCATCCCTTTCACCTTACTCCTTACTTTGTCCTGCGGACTTTCCAATGATTTCCTCGGAGGGATGGATGAATACAATACAGATCCTCTCATTTCAATAGCCGGTTCCCTTGCATCGGACGCAAGTTTTACCAATGACAAATTTACAATAATATGCACCCCGAGCGAATCTGATCTGAAAGTGAGATACACAACAGATGGAAGCGATCCATCCAGAACAATCGGAACAGTTTATACCGCTCAGATCACAATAGATCCTGCAGCTTTTTCCGGAGGTGTTATCCAGATAAGAGCGGTAGCTTACGACCAGAACAGAATCAGCGGAATAGTATTCACTTCTGTAATATTCGGAGACGGAACCGCATCGTACCCTTTTATAGTAGCAACACCCGCCCATTTAAAGAATGTTTCCGACAAAGTTAATGACGGAACTTACAAAGACAAATATTTTCTGCAGATAGCCGACATTGATTTAATCGAATTTGCGCCGGGTGAAGGATGGACACCTATTGGAAACTCAACTAACAGTTTTACCGGAAATTATAACGGCGGAAATTTCACAATAGACAACCTGACAATTAACCGTGCGGCGGACAATCAGGGACTCTTCGGTTATGTCTCCGGAAGTGCAGTATTAGACAGCATAACTCTTTCCAATGTTAATATTACAGGAAATGCATATACCGGTGCGCTTGCAGGAAATATAAACGGTACAGCCGTAACTGTTGATCAGTGTACAACGTCGGGTCAGACAACAGGAAAAGACTATACCGGAGGTTTAATCGGTTATAACGGAGTATCAATATCCGGTGCTGCTATTACTAACTGTTCATCTTCAGTAGTTGTTTCAGGGCAGAGTTATGTCGGAGGATTAACCGGTATTAACGATAAAAACGGAAGTATTGCTTCCAGTTCATCTACAGGTACAGTTACAGGTACATCATCATATGTCGGCGGACTGACCGGGGCAAATTCATCCGGAGGAACAATAACAGGTTCCTCTGCAGCGGGACAAGTTTCAGGTGTTAACTACACAGGAGGATTAATTGGCGTCAATAATTCAACCGGTGTGGTAGGTGTGGATAATTTTGCAACAGGCGAAGTGACAGGTGCTGATTATGTTGGAGGATTTGCGGGTAGAAATTCAGGGACGACTGGAATCAATAATTATTCCTCCAGCAAGGTAAGCGGTGTAAATAATGTCGGCGGATTTGCAGGATACAACACCGGTACAATAACAAGCTGCCGCCATATAACAGGAGCTGTTACAGGTACAGGTAACAACATAGGTGGATTTGCTGGATACAACACAGCTTCAATAACAAGCTGCCGTCACGCAACGGGAACTGTTACAGGTACAGGTGCAGTATCCAACATCGGGGGGCTTGTTGGATATAATACTACTGCCGGATCTTCAATTCTGAATTCCTACAGCACAGGAGATGTAAATGGAGGTTCTTCCGCAGGGGGCTTAGTCGGATATAATTTTGTTGGAAATATCAGCACGGGAAATTATGCCTCAGGTGATGTAACCGGATCGACCAGTATTGGAGGATTTGTCGGGAAAAATAACGGAACTATAGGGATTAACAATTATGCCGATGGAGACGTAACCGGACAGGGCAATATAGGGGGGTTTGTTGGATTAAATGGTCAACCGATAACCGGCTGCCGGTACACAGGGGGAACAGTTGCAGGCACCGGAGACAGTATAGGCGGATTTGCCGGTTCTACTTCAGCAGCTTTAACAGACTGTCATTCAAACGGAACTGTGGTTGGGGTAAATAATATCGGAGGATTTGTCGGAGAAGTTACACCAGGAAATATATTACGCTGTTATTCAACATCGACTGTTACTGCAACAGGGAATAATGTTGGCGGTCTAATCGGTATTGCAACAACTTCAAATATTACGGATTGCTATGCGAAAGGTGATGTTAATCTCAGTGGTACAGCATCGGTAAACAGAGCAGGCGGATTTATTGGTTCTATGGCCGGTGGAGGTTATACCATAGAGACTAGTTTTGCAAGGGGATCTGTTCTCAACACAAATTTAAATTTTACAGTTGTAGGTGGTTTTGCAGGCCAAACTAACGGGGATATATTAAACTGTTATTCCACAGGAAATGTTCAATCTTCAGGCAATTTTTATGGCGGATTCATAGGTTCTAAAACAGCAGGTATTGTTACGAATTGTTATTCAACTGGTGATGTTTCAGTCACTGGTTCAAATTATGGAGGATTTGTAGGTATAAATAGTGCTGGATCTTTTGTAAGTTGTTACTGGTTGAAAGATGCTTCAACACTCCCACTCTTACTACCAGTAAATAATGATGGATCAATAGTTGATTCATCAGCTGGAGATATAGTTACCGGAGTTGAATACCAGACGCAATCTCAGATGAAAACCCAAATTACTTACCTTACCTTACCAGCATGGACCTTCGATCCCACACCTCCATGGAAAATTGACCCTGGGGTAACATACCCCTATTTATATGGTATCGAAACTACTGATTTTCCTCAATAAAACTATATTTCACATCTGCCGGTTAAAATTTCAATAATAGTTAACCGGCTATTCGAATACTTAATATGTGTTTTTAAGATTTATTTTGAACTAAATCTTTACCCCAACACCCACGGAAACCTCTCTCACATGAAGGTATTCCCCTGTATAGAAAGCAGTCTTCCAACTGCATGCCGGCTCTATATAAAAACTATCCCCGATGTATACCCGAACTCCGGCACCTGCCATGACAAACCAGTCGTATGATACCGTTTCCCGCCCTACTACATTCTTTTCGAGAATCATTACACTGTAGATTGGTCCTGTATTAAACTTCACAAACAGTTCCGAGTTCAAAACATAAACCGGATAATAATAACCAGCCCCTAAACCGAGGGATACATACTGCAGAGAACTTGTGTTCACAGTCTCTACATTAGTAAACTGCACTCCATCAAATTCAGCTTCGAAAAGTATATTTTCAAAAAAAGGATTTTTTAGCGAAAACTGGAAATACATCTCCGCGCCGGTATATGAAGGTGCCATATAATCTGCCCACACACCGGAAGGGGTATTCATTAAATATCCTGCGCCAATATAATAAAACCTTTGAGCCTCAGAAGGTTCCACAATCTGAACCGCGTTTTTTAAAACCGATTCCGCGTCCCCCCTGTTGACAACAACAAGATCAAAATCCCCCTTCGCAGAGACAGGTGGTTTATAATTTATGTGAACTTCATTTTCTGAAATAACATCAACATCATTCAGCTTTATTTCAGTACCATTCCCGCGGAGAATAAAAACACTATCCTTTCTGAAATTATTACCGGTAATGATGATTTTTTTATTTGAATAAGTGCTGACAAGCTGTTTCTTTGAAACAGATTTCAGCTGAGGCATATATAACTTCTCAACTGAAAATTTTGACCAGCCGGTATTTTCACCTTTCTGTTTAAGCATATTAAGTGTAGCGATTCTGAAAGAATACTCCCCCGGTTCAAATTGAGCCACAGAGTAGAAACTATCTCTAATCTCTTTACTGATTATTATTTTTCCAGATGAATCTCTTATTTCAAGCGAATAGCCCCATGCACCGGGAACATGCTCCCATGCAATTTTCGTGGCCGGTTCTGTATATGCGCTGTTCCATAAACATATCATTATAATCAGTGAAAGTATTCTTTTCATTCTGTTCTCTTTTTCACTCACTTAACATTAAAAAGAACCGGTGCAGTTTTAAGTTTCGGCGCGGGGAGAAGTTCAACTTCTGAAATTTCGAAAAAAGATTTTTTAGATTCCCTGAAAGCAGTCACTTTCCCCCCTTTGGTTTTTCTTGCTCTGACAAGCCAGGTGAACTGTCCCGGTTTATAAAGCATCTCATTTGCAAGCTCAATATAATTTGTTTTCACTGTATAAATCGTCAATGATTTGTCAATGCCGGCAACGCGCTGAAAAATCTCAACTTCATACTCACTGACTCCGGCAATCTTTACCCATTCAAGCCTGATACGTTTTCTGATTCCCGGAGTAATCTTTGAATTATCCTTCGGCGCAGTCAGAACCGGTATCTGCAATTCGGCAGGAATTGTAAAGTCTGATACCTGACTCTGTGCGATGGTTTTTCCCGATTTATCCCGAAGCTTAACCCGCCAGAAATATATACCATCCCCCGGAGCTTTAACGGTCAGATCTGAAGATGAGGTCTCCCTGGATTCTTTTAAGTTCCTGAAATCATTACTGTCAGCCATTTCAAAAAGATAACTCTCACCTTTATTAGGATCGCTCCATGAAAAATTTACTGTTTCAGGTTTATTATATAACACTGCACCTGCCGCAGGTAAAACAGCTGATATCTGTACAGGCTCTGTCACTGCTAACTGTGCTGTTTCCGACCATTCGGAAGTTTTATCTCCACGAAGAGCATTTATTCTCCAGTAGTATTTCCCAACAGGGAGTTTATCATTAATTTTTGTAAATGTTCCCGGAGGTGTCTTTGTCAATAACACTTTGCCGAAATCCGGATCAGATGCAATTTCAACTTTATAATTTTTCGCACCCTGTACGCCCTTCCAGTTCAGATTAAAAGAGTTGCCCACAGTTATCTGTCCGGGATCAAGAGGAGTTGGCCTTAAAAGCGCAAACTGCCGTTTATCAATGGAGAAAGTTCCCGGTCCTGTTACTGTTGAATCTGAAATTATTCCCGGTGAATATATACTTTTTACGCTCCAGTAATAAGTACCGGGTTCAAACCGGTCAGTTGAAATTGTATTGATTCTTGAAGTCAGGTTTAAAACTATATCCTTCATATTCTTATCACGGGCGGCTGTGATCTCATAGTTTACCGCGTATCTGGATTTCTCCCATCGGAATGTGACAATCTCCGATCCCTCAGTGAGAGTGATTTTCTGATTTGAATATGGTGAGGTAAGCTCCGGTTTTCCGTCTGAAAGAATTGTAAACTTCACGGGATAACTCATTAATTTCCCTTTAGTTACTCTCCAGTAATAATCACCGGCAGGGAGCTCAAGTGCATATTCATTTTTTTTAGTTTTGAAACTTTTATAGATAGTCTGGAATTTATTATTAAGTGAAATTTCAACAGTTACTTCTCCCGCAGTGGCACTTCGCCAGGCAAAATTAACAGGCCTTGTTTTACCGAATGCCACCAGATACGAATTACGTCCGGGGAATTCCGGGATATAGGTTTCTTTTCCCGATTCGGCTACTCCGTTTTTCAGAGTCGCACTTTCATCAGAGGAGATGGCAAGCTCTTTCCCCCCGGCTGAAACTTTAGCGGCACCGGAATTTAAATGAATATTCATACCGCTTTCATCGCTGTTTACAGATATATTTCCCTTATCGAGAGATATAGAAGCGTCTTTTGAGTTGAGTGTAATGGAACTCTGCGAACCTGAAGCATTCTGAGCGGTAACTCCACCCTGATCAAAATTTATATTTACAACTTTATCATTCATTATAACAACAAGCATGGTATTCTGATCCAGCTCAATTTTCGTTCCGTCTTTTAGAGTAAGAACTGCCGATGAATACTCCATCGTACGGATAGCATCATAATTATATATATCCGACTCCTGGGCAATCTCCTCCCATATAACACTATCGGTATATCTTCTCGATGCATTTTTTTTCTTGAATACAATTGAACCGATAACCTCCCCCCCTGTTTTTTCAACACGGGAAGTAAGTTCCTTGTACAGATAGTAGGAGCAGTAAACCAGTACTGCGGCACTCAGAGCAATTAAGCTGTTAGTTAACAATTTCATATTTTATTTCTTTATCAAAATTCAGTTCCTGGTCATCATTCGCTGCAATATGATCTTCAGTCCCTATAATTTTCCGCAGCTCTTCAAGGGTTTTAGGTGAGTCCGGATTAGCAATACGTCCAAGAACGGCATAAACAGTAAGAGGTTCACTCTTCCCTTTAACTGTAATTTTCTGCATCGGTATAACTTTTATCCGGTCCTTTACCCTGTTTGCGGTCTCCTCGGAGATTAGAATATCTGTCCCGAATGCTTTATTAAGACTTTCGATACGCGATGCAAGGTTAACCGTATCTCCGATTACCGTATACTCCATCTTCTCATCTGAACCGATCTGACCTGCAAGAACCGGACCGTAGTGTATACCGCAGCCTATGCGTATAATCGGTTTTTTTACTGACCCTCTATCGAGGTTGAATTCAAGAAGCTGTTCACGCATCATAAGCGAAGCGTTAACTGCATTAAAAGGATCATCTCCGGAGCTGAGAGGTGCGCCCCATATAGCCATGATGGCATCACCGATAAATTTATCAACAGAGCCCTTTGTCCTGTTTACACAGCTTACCATTCTCTTTATATACTGGTTTAAAAATTCCACAACCTCTTCCGGCTCAAGAGCTTCCGAGATCTTCGTGAAAGAACGTATATCAGAGAAAAATACAGCAACATCCTTTCTCTCTCCGCCTATCTTGACTTCATTATTCATTACAAGTTCAGCCAGTTCCTTGTTTACAAATTTCCCGAATGCACTTTTAATCCTCTCCCTCTCGACAAGTCCCTGCGCCATATCACGGAATGAATCTGTCAGTTCACCAATCTCATCCCGTGAAACAGACTTGATCTCCAGATCATAAATCCCCTCCTGAATCTTCCGCGAAGCCTCAGTCAGTTTTTTTATAGGACGGCTTAGAGATCTTGAAAAGAAAAGTGTAATTAAAAATGAAGCCGCAAGGACAACTCCCGTCAGCCAGATTATAATTCTCTGTATTTTATAAACCATTCCAAATGCAAGATCTTCATTAACATATGACACAACCGCAGCATCGGAGAAACCGATCCTGCTGAATGCACCAAGGCTCTTTGCCCCATTTTCATCAACATACGCAGTCTGAGCGTTGGGGTTCGGATTTTTCATCATCATATTTACAACAGGCATTGAAGCGTAACTGGTTTTAGATTTTACAATATCCCGGTCCCTATGTGCAATTATATCTCCGCTCCCCGAGACGATGAAACTGTTGATTATACTCCCGGTACTGATAGAATCGAGTATTTTGTCCATTGAATAAAAAATTATAATAATAGTTGAACTCACTGCCGGATCGTACGGGAGAGAGATACCTATTACAGATTCATTGAAATAAAAAGAGGGATTAAAAATTACCTCCTCTCTTGAAAAAGAGCGGGATATAGATTCATATTCCGACTTGATGATTGTTTTAATATCGAGATTTATCCCCTTACGAAGAAAAAATTCATTGTTCTGGAGATATCTGATAGAATCAATTTTATCCTTATCCATAAGACCGATGAAAATCATATCAGGATCACGGGACAACATCGTCTCCATAAAAACGCGGGCGTTCTCATCACTCCCTTTGCCGGATCCATATAAATTTATGGCGGCCATTTTACCTTTTTCAGCAATTGAAGTCAGATCGGTATAAACTTTTTTTGAAATCAGTGTAGAATAGTTCAGTGTATCTTCCATAGCCCGGACTTTATTATCGGACATAAAGAAATAACTGGCCATGACAGTTACTGCCAGTAATGAACTTATAACTATAAAAGATATCATTGCTATAAGTTTTAAACTTATAGGTAAAAAAAGTTTTTTCTTTTTACGGATTTGACTGTCATTTGTCACAAAAAATCTCCTCAAAAAAAAGAATAATCAGCTGCAGAAATATATATAAAACAAACCATAATGACCTCTCAGTCGGATAATCAATATTCTATGAACCGGCTCTTTTCGGGAAGCAATTTTTGACGTAAAAAATTATTTCCGGGATCCAAAAAGGAATGGAAACTGCTGAAAACATTCAGGTAATTATACATAGGTATTCAAAAATTAATTGTCAATAATAATTATTCAACCCATTTTAATTTCCCGGCGATGTAGAATTATATTCGATTGATAAAATTTCAAATGTTCTTTACTATAGCGGTTTTTTTGTCTCTTCTGCAGATGACTGGAATTTACAGGATTATATGATGTCAAAACAAATAAAAAAGGCTGCCCATTCGGAACAGCCTTTCTACTGAAAATTTTCTATAGCCTATTATTCTTTACCGGCTCCGCGACCTGTCTTTTTTGTTCTTGAATTCTGAACCTGCATTCTTCTCATCTTTTTGATTCGACGTCTTTCAGCTTCTTCTTTTTTACGTTTCTTCTCTTCGCTAGGTTTTTCGTAATATCTTCTTCGCTTGAGTTCTTTGAAGATGCCTTCGAATGCCATTTTTTTCTTCAGATTCTTAAACGCTTTTTCGATGTCGCCATTAACTTCAACCTCTAATGGGCTTGTCATAGAAAATCACATCCTTTATATAATATATTTTGATTAACACTTCAATCCGGTACATTTTTGTCAATTTAAAAACATATTTTTTTTAATTACCGACAAATTTACCATCTTTAAACCGCCCTGTCCGGGTTGTACCTGGTGTTCCGCTTATATACAAAGTCCCGGTTCCGCTGAATTTATCTTTTTCATAATAACCATTGTACCATGAACCGTTAATCCAATTATACTTCCCGAACCCGTGCTTCAGATTATTTTTCCATTCCCCTTCGTATTTATCACCATTTGAAAATTTCATTATACCACGGCCGTGATAGCTTCCATTATTAAGCATTCCTGAATATACAGAACCATTTGCGTATGTCATCGTTCCCTGTCCGTGCATTTTACCATTCAGCATCTGACCTGTGTATTTTGTTCCATTCGGAAATGTTTTACTCTGTACGCCGTTTCCACTACTGCTTGTATTAGTCTTATTGTTATTCTGATTCTGGTTTTGATTCTGGTTAGATAATGAATTATTTCCTGAAATAAGTGAAGGGATTGATGCGGTAAAACTCTCCAGATTATCGATACTGTAGTAAGTTTTACCATTGATAACCACGGTGGGGCCATATACAGCCCCACCTTTGTATGTCCCCGTGGACTGAAGCGCTGTCCAGAGTTTATTACTATTCCCTGAATCATTTGATCCTATTTCGGTATATTGAATATTATTCTTTTTCAGATAGTTAATTACATATGCACACCTGGAACAATTTGGAATTGTAAAAACTGTAATCTGTGCAACACTGTATGCATAAATAGAAAACATAACAACCATTGTGACCGCAATAGAGATGATCCGCTTCATTGATTTCTCCTTATGTATTTCAGCTGACCTAAGATTTTATAAATACCCATTTTTTTTTATTCTTTTTAATGCAGCCGATCTTTTTTTCGTCTGAGTAAATATTAAATTTTCCGTCTGACACTTTTACGTCAATTTCAATTGCTTTGTCAAACTTATAAACTGAACTTCCATTAACAGAGATTTCTTTCTCTATAGCCGCATCCTCTGATGAAAAATGCGGAGGGTCAATAATTGTCAGAATATCATAACTGCCGTTTATAAAATACTGAGTGTAGTGATATGTTATAAATTTTTTTGTTTTAATATTAAATACAACAAGTTCAGAGAGAGACGGATTTACATGCACTTCAAAAAATACATTACTCCCCTTTTGAAACTGATTCATTACTGCGTTCCCTATAACTGAAGTTTTATATTCAGTATTATTGTAATTTAATATAAGTTCCTCTCCCTCAATGATGCATTTGATTTCAGCAAAGAGAACAGTGCTGCAAATAGCAAATAAAGTAAAAAGTATAGGGAAAAATTTATTTTTCATTATTTACATCCGCTTTCCGGAAACAGATTCAAGTCAGAAAAGGTGAAGCCTACAGGAGTACATGTACCTGAAGCTATTTCTGTTCTGAAACATTTATATTTTTTACCAACTTCAATTTTATTCTTTTTTATCCAGTTAAGAGAAGGATTAGCACCATCATTTATCTGCAATGAACGGGAGGTATCACTGATATTTGTAAATTTATATTTCTGTCTGTCTGATAAATTCAACGGTGTGAATTCAAATAAAATCTTCATCGGCTGATCAGGACAATTGTATTCATCTGCCGGAGCGTTACTGATTGATTTGATTACAGCATATCCTTCAAACTTATTATAAACACAACCCCCACCCGAAGGCTTCTCCATGTTTTTACTGCTGCATGAAAAACCAGACATCGTTAATGCCATAATTAAAACCACATATACTTTAAAGTACCTCATAAATAAATCCCCTTAATTTTATTAAATAAAATCAGATGCAAATATCAACCCGTTAAAATAGAAGATATTTACATCCAGTCAATGTTTTTTATATAATATAAAAAAATATCCGGCGACCAGAATTATAAATTTGGACATTTTTAATTAAAATGAATAATAATTAATCTAATCAATATACCTGGGATAACAGTGGAAGTAAGTACTCATAAACTGATAGTAAAATTGCTCCCTGCCGCGCCTTCGGTGCGGCGGAGATAATATACTACCAGTTTATTGGCAGTTACCAGTGTGTGTAATTATTAACTATAGCATCTAAAGAATGCCATAGATCAAACTTCAGGCTTCGATTACGCTCAGCAAGCGTAAAAAACGATCTCTGAACGAAGGGTAAGATTGTTTAACTCAATCGTATACTGCTATAAGCAGCCCTGAATTACCTGAATTATAAATTAATCCGGATAATGCAGGACAAGCAACGGTAACGATAGTGTTGGAGTAAAATTATTTTTCTGCAATTCTAAAGGTTCTGTAGTCAATGCCGAGCTTATCAATTTTATAACCGAGAATCCTCTTTGTCGTTCCAAGCTTTAAAGCCGCATTAGATATATTTCCATTGGTAATTTTCAAAGCATCGATAATCAATTCTCTTTCGAACATATCAGTTCTCTCTTCCAGTGTTCCATGACTGTTTTTTTCATGAAATATCTGAAGTGATGGGGGGAGATGGTAGTTTCTTATAACATCTTCATTACATAGTATTACTGCCCGCTCCATACAGTTTTCAAGCTCTCTCACATTCCCGGGCCAGTGATATGCAACAAGAAGATCGATCGCGTCAGTACTGATTCTGTTAATACTCTTTTCAGCCTTTGCACTGTATAATTCAAGAAAATGATCTGCAAGAAGTACGATGTCAGATTTTCTATCACGGAGTTTCGGTGAGAGAAGCGGGAACACATTCAGTCTGTAATATAAATCCTCACGAAATTCATTCTTTTTAATCTTTTCTTCCAGATTCTGATGAGTTGCGGCAATAACCCTTACATCTACTGGAATAGTTTCAGAACCGCCGACTCTCTCTATACTCTTCTCCTGAAGCACACGAAGAAGATGAACCTGTAAAGATATATCAAGATCTCCTATCTCATCAAGAAAGATTGTGCCGCCATGTGCCAGTTCAAACCTCCCCTTTTTCATCTTATCCGCGCCGGTGAATGCACCCTTTTCGTATCCGAAAAGTTCTGCTTCAATAAGACTTTTCGGCAAAGCTGCTACATTAACTTTTACGAATGGTCCAGCCGATCTTTTACTGTTCCTGTGAATCGAATCTGCAATCAGCTCCTTACCAGTTCCGCTTTCACCCGTAATAAGTACAGTAGCATCCGATCCGGACAACATTATAATTTTCTCGTAGAGATCTTTCATCTCGCTCGATTTTCCGATCAGTTTCCCCTGAACACTGCTTATAGAGATCTTTTTACGGAGCAGCTCGTTCTCCTCTTTCAGCATTTTCTCCCTTGCAATCGCTTCAATCCGGCCTTTCACAGCCTGGGCAATCATAATTGAAACAGTCGTAAGTGCATGATATTCATCAGCAAGATCTCTTCCGTAATTGTTTATTATATCAACAGAAATAGTTCCGATTACAGATGAATTAAGTTTGATGGGAACACATATAAAAGAGATTTTATTCGAAGTGGTATTTCTGTTAGCACCGGTTCTGTTAAGAAACTTAGGTTCATTTAATATATCCATTACAATATACGGATTCCCTGTTTTCACAACTGTACCGATAATTCCTTCTCCCGGTTTATATATCCCCTTGTTGACCTCTTCATCACTGTAACCGTGATGAATATCAACAAAAATCTCATCCTCTTCCTTATGATAAATGCTTATCATACCCCTTTCAATATTGTAATAAGTTACTATAAGATTAAATACATTAGACATGAGAAGATTTATCTCCGCACTATCATCAATAAAAATCCGTCCTATTTTTTCGAGTAATCCGCTCTGCCTGTCATTAATCAGATCCATATTACATCCTTTATTTAAAGCTCTATGCTTAACCGTTTACCGGCAGCGGATTATTTTCGAGGGTGAGTATTCACATAACACTTATTACCCGGAAAATAAACTGCGACGCCGACATCATTTAAAAAAATTTATAAACAATATTAATAAACAACAGGCTATAAACAAATATATTTATTTATAATTACCAAAGATGAAGACAATTTTACAAAATTGTAATTTTTGAAATTCTATAGCGGGATTTTCGTTTTAAATAGCACCAGCAGGGCTTAATCTCCCTGCTGGTGCCGGTTTCTGAGAGTTATGAGTGATGTATATCAGAAAATCAGATCAAATCAATAAAAATCTCCCTCCTTCACTAATGTGCCGGAGAGAGATTCCATGTTAACCTATTGCAACTTCACCATTTTCGCCGGTCCTTACCCTTATACACTCTTCAAGCGGAACGACAAATATTTTTCCATCACCGATTTTTCCTGAACGTGCACTTTTGATAATAGCATCGATAACAGGTTTAACAAAATCATCATTTACTGCAATTTCAAATCTGACTTTATCTATAAGATTTATTTCTGTCTCTGCTCCACGATAGTTTTCAGTAAAACCACCCTGCGCACCGCATCCGATAACGCTTGAGACAGTCATTTTTCCGACATTAGCTTCCGCAAGAGCCTGTTTTACATCCGTCAACTTCTCAGGCTGAACAATTGCTATAATAAGTTTCATACTGATTTCTCCTTAAATTATTATTATCCGTTTCCATTGTTATTTAGTAATGAATCCCTGGAAATCAGGATATGCTTTCATTCCATGTTCACCTAAGTCGAGGCCCTGAATCTCCTCTTCACGGGATACCTTTAAACCAAATACAAGCTTTATAACATACCATACAATAAATGCTGCTGTGAATGTGAATGCTCCAACTGCTACAACGCCGATTGCCTGATTTTTCAGAAGAGTCAATCCGCCACCAAAGAACAGCCCATTACCTGTTGCTGCACCGGTAATTTTATCCTGAGCAAAAAGACCTACCGCAAGTGTTCCGAAAACACCATTCACAAGGTGAACCGAAAGAGCTCCAACCGGATCATCAAGTTTAAGCTTATCAAACATTATAACCGCAAGAACTACAAGTACTCCGGCAATCAGTCCGATTATTGCCGATGAACCAACACTTACGAAAGCACATGGAGCAGTTACAGCAACAAGACCTGCAAGAGCACCGTTTATAATCATTGAAAGGTCAGGCTTCTTCTGAATCATCCATGAAACAACTGTTGAGCTGAGTATAGCCATCGCTGCTGCTGTATTTGTTGTTACAGCTATATGTGATATTGCGCTTCCATCACCAACAGCCATTGTTGAACCGGGATTAAATCCGAACCATCCGAACCAGAGTACTAAACCTCCAAGAGTTACAAGAGACATGTTGTGACCGAAAATCGGATTAACTGAACCATCTGCACGGTACTTGCCAAGTCGTGAACCGAGAAGTATTACACCAGCCAGAGCTGACCATCCGCCTACAGAGTGTACAACAGTTGACCCCGCGAAATCCCACATACCAAGAGACTGCAGCCATCCGCCTCCCCATACCCAGTGTCCTGTAACCGGATAAAGCACACCAACAAGAATAAAAGAAAAGAATATAAAAGAATGAAATTTGATTCGTTCCGCAACAGCACCTGAAACAATAGTAGCCGCTGTTCCTGCAAAAACAAGCTGGAAGAAAAATTTTGCCCACATGGGAACTCCAGCCCAGCTCAGTGCCGAATATGCACCTTTGTAAGCCTCACCCATAGCCGGACTGTTATCAGCACCGGAAGCCATAAACAGACCTTCCAAACCGAAAAACGGATTACCATTTCCAAACATAAGACCCCAGCCTATAATCCAGAACGATATTGACGAAATAGCAAATACAATAAAGTTTTTCGCCAGAATGTTTACCGTATTCTTTGCACGGCATAATCCCGACTCAACCATTGCAAAACCGAGATTCATAAAGAATACCAGAAATGCTGCTAAAAGAACCCAGACAGTATCCATCCCTACTGCCATACTGCTTTTTAAATCATCAAGTGCCGCCTGTGTTACGTATGCCGGCGCCGCATCTGCCGCAAAAAGACCAGTCGCAGCTGCTACTATAAGCAGCGCTGGTAAAAAAACTTTGAATAGCTTTCTCATAAGCCCTCCGAAAGAATAATTAAATAATTTTAAAATCATGTTACAATTAGTTATAATGCATTAAGTGTGCCAACTTTAGACGATGGCCCTGAAATATAATTTAGTTAACATGGATTTAATAATCAAAGGAATTTACTGTTGTTTCAGACATATTACTGATAAAAAAAAGAAGAGTTTCCATTTGCTAATATAGTTCGAAAATCGCTATTCGGCTCAGAAAGATCTTATAAATAACATTTTTGTAGATTAATTACAGCTAAATTACAAAAATGTTATTTATTTCGACGTTGCTTAAGGGGCAGCCGGCACGACTAATTCAATCCGATCATCCTATAATACTTGACAATGAATATAAAAATGATAATAGTAATTATAAATCTAATTCCGGAGAGGCTGAAATGTTCCCTTTTAGTAAAAAAACAAAAATCAGTGAAGAGAAAAAAATTACATTAGTCGAAAAAATTATCACCATAGGTAAACAGATATATGAAGGATATTCCTTCGAAAGCACTGTTTATAACAAAATTATTACTACTATTAAAGTCTTTATCGTTGCTACAAGAAAATTTATGCTGGATGATTGCCTTACACAGGCTTCTGCAATTGCATACACAATAATAGTTTCACTAATACCTACACTCACTGTCGTTTTAACATTTATCTCTATTTTCTCCGGAGTTGAGAATAAAAAAGAGGACCTCTTCCGCGACATATCCCTCTTTATGACAGAGCATAGTATAAAACTGAATATAGATTTCATTTTCGAAGCAATATCAGGACTTATCGACAATGCCAAGACTATTGGAGGTATCGGTGCTCTCTTAGTACTCTTCACAGCCACAGCCACTCTCCGGGCTCTTGAGAAATCGTTAAATGAGATATGGGGAGTTACACAGGGAAGATCGGTATTTCAGAAAGTAATGTACTACTGGGCTGCACTTACGCTTGGTCCTGTTATGCTTATCGCAGGTACTACTGTTGCCACCAAACTCACTGATGTTTTCTCATCGGCAAATTACAACTCGGTTTACCTTTCTGGAGATAAAATATGGGTAGTCGGAAATAAGGGCTCAATACTCAACACCGATATGAATAAAACACATTTCACTCCAATAGATGAAGCCAGTTTTGACTATGAAAACCAGCGTATTTTCAGCTACAAGTTTTCTGATAACCAGTTTTCGGAAGATGACTTCCGTATGGATTTTTTAAGTCTTATGAAAGAGGAATTTAAAGACATACAATTCGTTGATAATGAAGGATGGATAATCGGGACAAAGGGTATTATTCTCTACACAAAAGATAAAGGCAAATCATGGTCTATTTCGAAGTGGGGTGATTTCACTTTAAACGATATGCACATGATAAACAGTCAGAGAGGATTTATATCTGCCGACAGCGGTGTCATCCTTACAACTGAAAACGGCGGCAGAGAATGGAGAGTATATGACACAAAAGATGTCTCTTTGAATTTTAATTCAATTTCATATAGAGACGCGACTGTAATGATCACTGCAAATAAAGGGAAAATGCTATACTCCTCAGATGCCGGATTAAACTGGACCTTACGGACCATTAATGAATCGAAAAGAAAGAATAAGCTGGTAGACCTGAATACAGCATTTTTTGTTGATAAAAGCAATGTCTGGGTAGCCGGAAATGATGGGGTAATTCTTCACAGTACCGATGGAGGTGTAAACTGGACGCCCGGAAAATTTAAAGAATACAATTACTACGCCATTATGTTCTTAAACGCAAATGAAGGATTTATTGCAGGGGAAAACGGAATTATTATTCACACTGAAAACGGCGGAGAAAGCTGGAGAAGTGATACCCTGCCTGCATATAAAATTAATAAACTCATTAACGCATCAAGTGCAATCTGGGCAATCGGTAACGGGGGTATAATTCAAAAATCAGTTAACAACGGTAAGACATGGAGCGGAAAATCCGGTAAGAGTATTTTAGCTATGCTTATAAACTTTTTTGCCCCGTTCCTTTTTATCTGGCTGTTTTTTCTCATGGCATATTCAACAATACCAAACACCAAAGTCCCATTCCGTTATTCGGCAATAGGAGCTGCTTTTACCGGTGCGGTATGGGTTATCTTCATTCTTCTTTTTATTGTTTATGTTAAAGCATTCGCAAGCGGAACATTTGCAATATATGGAGCACTTGCATCGATTCCATTATTCCTTCTTATGATATATACTTCTGCCCTTATCATACTCTACGGAGCAGAAGTTTCATATACAATGATGCACCCGGAAACTTATGCCAGCCTTAAAAGATCATTCGATAAGACCGAGAAGGTAAACATGTATTTCGGCTTGTTAACACTACAGTCCATATACTTTAAGTTTGAATCAGGCAAAGGGGGGACTCAGTATTCAGAGCTTCTTAAAAAAGTCAGTCAGAATTCTATCGATCTGGATCACTTCATCAAACTATTTACAGAGAAGAATTTCATCATGACCGGACATGAAGGAGAATATCTCCCTACAAATACTTCTTCCAATATCAAACTGACCGATCTCTTTGACATGATCAATGAAGCAAAAATATCAATACCGGCATATCAGATGAAGAAAAATATGGGTGCCGGCAGTATAAAGGATCTTTTCGATAAACTCAACAACCAGAGAAACAAAGTTCTGGCAGATATGACACTGAAGGATCTTGTGATATAATAACGGATTTATAATCCGTTGTAGTTACCGGTTATAATCTTCGTGCAGATGGAGAACCGTTGCTATAAATGCTCCGGTTTGCCTAATAGTGCTTTGACCTGATTATTTTGAATCAATCTGTCATCCTCGCGAAGGCGGGGATCCATTCTATTTAAATAAGTGGATTCCCTTCTTCAAGGGAATGACATTAAGTTACATCCATTGGGTCATAGAACTAGCTGTGATGAAAAATTGATTGGGATGTTGTAATTGAAATTAAAGATCAGTAATCATCTGGTATAGTAACCGAATATAAAAGGGATGAGAATGAACTCCCCTTTTATATCATCGGGAACTTTGCCGAAAGTTTTAGATAACCGCACTGCATCAAGACATGATTCATCCAGAGGTTTATTACCATAAGAATCAAGGAGTTCCACTTTCTGAATCTCCCCGTTCCGGTTCATAATAAAATAAAGCTTAACCTTCTGACCCGGTATTGCCATAATCCTCACACTGCCTGGAGTGTAACTCCCTGTAGCGGCATTATAACCTCCACCGAGATTCGCATTGGCAAGAAGAGGGGGATACCAGTTAGATGCAATTTTATCTTTCATGTTTTTAAAATACGTAAAATTCTTAAACTTGGCAGTGTTAAAAGAGAATGTCCCGCTGTTACTGTAGAAAATAGCATTTTTTAAAGTAACGCTGTTTTTATCCGGTATTGCAACATCGTTAAACATACCGTCACTCCCTGACTTTGAAGTGCTTCCCGGTTTATAAATCTTTAAAACAATTTCTGAATCTTTTTCTGAAGTTTTTGATTTTTCTCCCGATGCTGAACCTGCCTCGCCTGACTGCTGCTTCTGCGTCCCTTTCTTTAACCTGAATTCAAGAGAGTTATTCAGCCACCGGTCACCCTGGTCGCGTGTTATAAAACCTTTAGCAGTTGAATCTCTATCCGAAAGTAATGTCCGGTTATCGATTACCCGTTTATCATCCTGATTTGTGTTTACGATGATATCTCTGCCGGAAAAGAGTGAATTATCTTTTTTTTTATTGTTCATATAAGAAGCAAGCCCTTTGGAATCAGGGAGATAAAATGCAGTCATAAAAATAATATGCAGAAAAAATGATATTATCAGCAGAAGGGATAGATTTATTTTATATCGATCAGTCACGGCTCATTACTTTTTTTTAATTTATTCTAATGTGTATATGCAGGTAATAATTGTTACAAAGATAAAATTTTAAGGATAAAATAAATGAGGGTGCTGTATAAAATCTGCAGCACCCTCATATTTATTTTTTAATGGAACTATTTATTGGCTTCTTCTTCCAGGAATTTCTTCCGCTCTTCGATTATCTTATCAGCATCTCTTCCGGAAATCGGATCATAATGTGAAAAATCCATTTCAAATGTCGCTTTTCCGCTCGTCATCGCACGAAGGTCAGTGCTGTATCTGAGCATCTCTGCCTGAGGAACCTGAGCTTTTACTATCTGCATAGTACTTACTGAATTTTCATTGCTGTCCATTCCAAGTACTCGACCTCTTCTGCTGGTGATGTCGCTCATTATATCACCCATGAACTCTTTGTCTGCCATGATTTTAACACTCATTACAGGTTCAAGAATCTGAGGTCCGGCCTGTTCCATAGCCATCTTGAATGCAGTTCTTGCAGCAATCTTAAATGCCATTTCTGATGAATCTACATCATGGTATGAACCGTAAAAGAGTTCAACCCATACATCCTCAACATGGAATTTCGCAAGAACACCCTCTTCAAGACCTTCGCGAAGCCCCTTTTCAACACCGGGTATGTACTGCTTCGGAACAACTCCTCCGACAATACTGTCTACAAATTCGAAACCTTTACCTCTTTCCAGAGGCTTAACACGGATATGAACCTCACCATACTGACCATGACCGCCCGACTGCTTCTTATGCTTATACTGAGCTTCAGCTTTTTTAGTGATTGTCTCTTTATATGCCACACGGGGAATTTTAGTATTAACTTCAAGCTTCAGTTTTTCTTTTAAATTTTTCAGGATAATATTAAGCTGCATCTCTCCCATACCTGACAGAACAGATTCAGCTGTTGAAGCATAAAATCCGTATTTAATTGTCGGATTCTCCTCAACCATTTTGTTAAGGAACTGGCCGATTTTATCCTCTTCCCCCCTCTTTGCAGCCTCAACTGCGTAAGAGAACACAGGCTGAGGCAATTCTATAATAGGTAGAACAACGGGATTTTTAGGATCACACAGAGTATCAAGAGTTGTAGTTTTATCGAGCTTTACAAGAACACCGATGTCACCGGTGCAGACTTTCGACATCTCCACCTGTTTATGGCCAACCATTGTGTAGAGCTTTGCGATTCTCTCCTTCACATTTTTACTGGTATTAAAAACTTCACTTTCAGGAGTCATAGTACCGGCAATTACTTTAACATAATTGAATCTTCCGGCATACTGGTCTATTGCAGTTTTCCATACAACAGCTTTCATCGGTCCTGCCTCGTCCATCTTAACCTCAACTGCTTTTTCCGGATGGAACGGCTCATGCCCCTTATATGTTTTTCCCACCTGAGGAGCGGGAGTATAATTTTTTATTACCCTTATAAGATTTTTAATACCTTTAATTTTTGTAGCAGACCCGCAGATAATAGGAGTAAGTTTACCTGCTGTGAGCTGAACCCTGATTCCATATCTGATCTCTTCTTCAGTCAACTGCTCCCCTGCAAGAAATTTTTCAATCAATTCATCAGTACCCTCTGCGCCAAGCTCTATAAGATTAAGTCTTTCAAGCTCAGCAAGTTCCTTCAATTCCGCAGGTATTTCACTGATAGTTACATCCCTTCCATCACCTTTAGGTGTGTATAACTTCATCTGGATAATGTCTACAACACCCTTAAAAGTTTCACCTTCACCATTTGGTATACATAGAGATGCAACTTTTACGCCAAGCTTTGTTCTGAGGTTTTCAATTACGTTTTCATAATTGGCCCTCTCTTTATCCATCTTGTTAACAAAAACTATCCTGGGTATATTGTGTTCTTCCAGATATCTCCAGGCTTTTTCAGTCTCGATCTGAACTCCGTCAACTGAATCTACTACAAGTATCGCTGTTTCAACAGTCTGAAGAGCAGCATGAGCCTCACCAACAAAATCCGCTGTTCCGGGAGTATCTATTATATTAATTTTAACATCATCAAATTCAACAAAAGCCAGAGCTGTCTTAATCGAAATTTTTCTTTCCTTCTCATCATCTTCATAATCTGAAACAAGTGTTCCAGCATCAACGCTGCCCATTTTTTCGACCTGATTACTTACAAAAAGCATCGATTCAAGCAGAGTAGATTTACCTGTTCCACCATGTCCAATAATTGCTACGTTACGGATCTCACCAGTCTTGTACTCTCTTAACATTAAAGAACCTCCTGTGTTATCTCATCCATTGTATTGTTTGTAATGAAACTTTTATTTACACCTGAAATAAACCGGTTTATCCAACAGAGAATTCCCGAATCTAATCGACAAGGGAGATTGAAAGACTCTCGCAAGTTATGATCAGCCGTTTTATTTGAGCTATATTGTTCCAGACCAAAGCAGCGAATAAACTTTTAATAACATATTTGCTCATAAAATAGTGGTGAAATTACTCTCCGCCGCGCCACCGGTGCGGCAGAGATAAAATACAGCCGCTTTATAAGCAGTTAATTAATAACTATTTTAGAAAATCCACCTTACTATTGAAATAATTGTAATGATGCGATTACCTGAAAAAATAAATCTCTGCTGCAATCTGCCGGGCAGAGAATACAATTAACATTTTTTAGTAAAAACCTATAAAAAAAAATTAAATCGATGAAAAGATTGACAACTGTCAGCAGAATTTATAAGGAATCTTTTTTTTTGTAAAGCCTTTTATTTAACCGGATTGATATTGAAGTATTTTTTAAAGGGCAGTCCCAAAAACTCCCTTCATAAGCTCCACAGGGAGCCCTGCGGGGCTTATGAAGGGGCTACCGCCCGAGCGAACACGATGTTCGCCTGCCAGCACCGACAGGATGTCGAAAAAAAGCTGGCCTTTGACCCTGTAAAGATAGAGTTAAAAGAACTACCCTTAAACTCTATCATCGCCGCCTTCAGCGGCGGGGATAATAGAGTTTTTTTACTTTAGAAAAGCTTAGGAATAAATACTAAAATAATTATGCCTTTACTCTTTTATCCTGAATATATTTAACACTCAGCCTGATGATTATACTCGCAATAAAGAGCAGAGACAGATATAATACAATATCACCATAGCTGGTATAAAATGTTTTCACATTCTGTGAAGTATCAATTTCACCGGTTAAAAAAGATTTCTTCAATATAGGAATCGACCTGACGGGTCTCCCTCGTGGATCAATGATCGATGTAACGCCGGTGTTCCCCGCTCTGACCAGCCATAGCCCATTTTCAACTGCCCGGAATATCGATGCTGAATAGTGCTGATAATGTCCGTTATATGCATCAGTCCAGCCGTCATTGGTTATATTAACCAGAAAGTCCGCCCCCATGCTCCTGTAGTCTCTACAGAGCCTGTAAAATATACCTTCATAACAGATTAGTGATCCGAACTTAAGTCCATCAGCCTGAAACAGTTCCGGTTTTTTACCGGGAACAAAGTCTGACCCTCCGAAGCTTTCAACAAGACGTTTCACCGGAACAAGCCACTTCTCATAAGGGAACCACTCGCCGAAAGGGACCAGATTTATTTTCGGATAAGTCTTAATGACTTCACCATCACTCCCGATCAGTACTGCATTATTCTGAGGGAAGTACCTCATCCCTTTATCAGTTTTTTTTACAGTAAGTCCGATTTCTCCGGTCAGCAATGGTTTTCCTGTCTCTTTTATAAAACCTTTAAGCTGCTGGTCAAAACGATCAACCTCTCCAGTGAGCGACCTGAACGAAATAAGCTCAAGAGTTGCCGATTCGGACCAGATGATTAAATCGGGATTCGAAGCCAGAGACTGCTTTGTATAATGAATCAGCTCCGAAAGATACCGGTACCTGTTTCCCGACCAGTTCTCCCAGGGGGAGATGCACGACTGAACAAGAGCGACCTTTAGTGTTTTACCATTACCATTGTCCGGCTTATATGAAAGACGTACAAATCCGGATATTGTAATAATCAGGATCAGTATAATAACTGCAGCGGCTTTTTTAAAATATGAATTGTTTAAATAGTCTTTGATTGCAGCAGGCCTTTTTGTGAATGCAATAATGTATTCTGATATTATTATATTAAACATTATAATGATAAAATTTATGCCCAGTATACCTGTGACTGATGCGGCCTGAATAAATGACGTAAACGGATACTGAGAATAACCGATGTATGTCCATGGGAAAGCGAGAAATCCGATAGACTGAACATAGTCGATTATTATCCAGACTGACGGATAAATAAAAATTTTATACTCCGGATATTTACGTGAAAGATATTCCGATAGAAAAATTTTAATTGTGAAAAAAGCTGTTAAACTCGGGATCAGAAAAATAAGTATTACAGCATATCCTCCGGGAACCTTTGCTCCGAAGTTACCGATCCATCCGAATGTCAAAAGATTACCGGCAAGTCCGGTTATAAATACAGTAAAAAAAACATCCTTCAATGATCTCCCCGCAATATAAGAAAAAAGAGGAATCACAAAAATCCATGCAAAAAGAGGAAAAAATTTTAATAAAACAAAATCATACGAAGGAAATGATAAAAACATTAATACGGCAGTAGCGAGATAATAGTGATTTTTAATAATAGTATTTATTCTATTCATTTTATGTCCGGTTATTTATTATTTATATCCAGAATCGGATCTTTCTGATCAATTCACTTTTCCGGTCTGCCGATGCGGCATAACCGGCGGTTATTATATTTTTTGCTTTATGAAAATCGAGTGTGCCGATACCCGGCAGATCAGGTTCTATCAGTACAGTCGGTTTATGATACTTCAGTATGTTCTGAGTGTTAACATGTTCCATAATATTTATTGCCTGAAAAAATACTTCAAAAATACTCGGATAAATCTCTTTCTGTTTTTCTTTAGAAATCCACTGTTCAATATTTTTAAACCAGTCTGTGTAATTTTTTTTCTGTTCAGGAATAACAATATTCTGTTTTTCATCAGCATATGAAATCTCTTCAGAGAAAAGATCTATACCTATTTTTTCAGCTCCGGATTTTACAATCTTTTTAATTCTTGCGACTTTTAGACCGGGATGAAGATTTACAGCAATAGTAAGACCGCTCCCCATATCCTTCAGCACATCAACCGGCAGAGGATTTGCAACTCCGCCGTCAATCAGGATGGTATCACCGTAAGACGCCGGAATAAGAACACCGGGAATTGAAATACTTGCCCTTAAAGCCTCAAGTATATTTCCCTTACGAAAAATAATCTGCTTACCAGTATAATAATCAGTTGCAACAATTGCAAGAGGCCTGGAAAGATCCTCTATTCTCGCATCAGCATGAATATACTTCTGTAAAAATATCAGAAAATTATTCCCTTTGATAAGACCGGATTTCGGCAGTGCCAGATCGACAATGGTAAATAACTCTCTCTTTGAAAATCCAAGCATATCATCTTTAAGTATATTCAGAGTTCCCGAAAGATAAACAGCCCCGATCACAGCACCAATGCTTGAGCCTGCAATCATATCAACCGGAATTTTCATGTTCTCCAGATATTCAATTACTGCAATATGAGATAAACCTTTAGCGCCTCCGCTCCCAAGAGCCAGACCTACTTTTCTGTTCCTGAAAATTTTTGCCGGATTAATCATTGTTCACCACTCTGCCTGATGTCATCATATCTGCTGATATATTTTTTAAAAAAATATCGGTTTAAGAATCCAACCGGTTAAACATACTATTTATCGGATTTCTGAATATGAATTAAATCGATCTTGTGGTCAATTAGTTTTCAATTATTATTTATATTTTTGATTCAGGGTAAACGTATCTGTTCATCAACTGATGGTGGAATTGCTCTTCTTTTCAACCCGGACGCGTCGGAGACAAAATACCACCGGATATTGAGCAGTTTCAGATGATCCGGATCAACAAAACTGTAAAAACACTTTTTTAATCGAATTGAATAAAAAATTTCAGTTAATTTTTTTAATTATTAAAAAATGTTGACACATATCTGTCCTTTATTTACGTTGCTTACAGATCGCGCGGTGGAGCAGTTGGCAGCTCGTTGGGCTCATAACCCAAAGGTCGTAGGTTCAAGTCCTACCCGCGCTAATAGCGAAAAAAACCCGGCGGGGTAGCTCAGTAGGTTAGAGCACACGGCTCATATCCGTGGTGTGGGGGGTTCGAGTCCCTCCCCCGCTAAGTTTAAAAAAGGCAATTTATGATTGCCTTTTTTTGTGTCTATTTTTTTCTAACCTGATGCAAATAACTGTAAACCACACAAACTTTATAACTATTCTCCGCTGCAATCCGGACGCTAAAGAGAACCGTTATACTTTCATTTTATTAAACACTGACCAGACAAACATTCAATATGTATTACTAAAAAAATAAATTAATTTAACTATAAAAAAATGTTGCCACCCCAAGGATAGAGCACAATAATATCTCTCTAAAAGTAAATCTATTATGGAGGATCTGAATGATCGAAAAATTAATTAAATTATTTTTTCTTACAGCTATATGCACAGCATTTTTTGCCTGCGGCACAGACACAAGAAGTCTCATTGAAGGGACAGTGACTGATACAATAAAAGAAAAGGCTTTCAATTCATCTAATTCTGAAAGTGACGAAAATGAAAGTGAAACTAAAGCGAAAACTTCAAAAAGTAAAAGTAAGTACAGCGGCGGATCAACCGGAGATGATCACTTCATCGATAGTGATGTAATCTTTGTTTCAAAAGAGCCGTTTAAAGGATCAGGATGGATTTACGTTCAGACCTCAAAAGTGGTTACTCCGCCATCAGCTAAAACTAAAAATGAAGGCCAGTACATGATTATCTCAAATGGTGAAGAGATCTGGACTAAATATTTCTGGAAAACAAGAATTGCATCTGAAAAAGAACTTAAAATCGGTTTAATAGTAATAGCGTTTGAAAGAACAGAAGATGATATACACGTTTCACCTGAAAACAAATCACAAGCTATTGCAGACAACTGGTTTATGGCAAAAATAACAGACATGTCCGATAAACACAAAGGTTATGTAACTGTTTCTGGCGGCTATAAAATCAGTCTTGAAAATTTAAGAATAGCTGTAAAATAATTCAGTAATAGTTACCAAACACAGGTTATAGTGTAAAAAACTATTATCCACGACGCCTCGGCGCCGTGGATATATAGAGACAATTTTACTTTTAAAATATGTTCCACACCTTCAATCTGCCAAAAAAAAATTCTTGATTTAACATTAAAAAAATACAAGATTAAATGATGAAAAACAGAATAAGCATAATTATATTAATTATAATATTGATGGAAATTGCGGCTTCGTCTGAAAGCAGAAATTCAGGACATACCGAAGCGAAAGTTCCGGTTTTCGAATTACCATATAATTCCGATAATGGTTACTCCTTTCCGGGCATGAACCAGTCGTTATTCATAACTGCTGATATTTCACAAATAACCCATCAGGTGATTCTGGATTCATTCCAGCCTGATGCTAATTTTTTAAAATATATACCTCTTTTTGTATGGGATTACTTCTTTTTCACACTCCCCGCCGGACCTGCATGGCTTCATGAGGAGTGGCACAGAGCCGTTATGGGGCAGTACGGAATTAACAGTTTCAACGATGTGTACAGATTTAATATTTTTGCCGACACTATTGCCGTAAGCCATGTCAGGGATGAAAACCTCGCATGGTTAAAGAATCACCATAATCCGGATATGGTACGTCTTGCAGAGGCTGGAAACGAGGCTGAGATCGAACTGGTAAGAGAATACAGGCGGGATTCATTTTTTAATTACCGCCCTATGCGTTATGAACTTTTCCAGATATGGCTGACTCTTATAAACTCTTCAGCTTATGTAATATTGTGCAGTTCCAGCGAAGCAGATACTCTGACAGAACAGATGAATATTGAGGACGGGTCCAATATTAAAAAAAGGGATTTCACCGGACTCGATTTTACAGCATGGATATACGATCTTAACAGGCCTGACGAATCTTACACCGCGAGAGGAGTTCACCCTTCAGGCAGAGGTATCGACAGATATATAAAATATTCCGATCTTACTGATAGTGAAAAAAAATATCTGAATAAAACTGGAAAGCTCACATTGCTGAACTTTATATCACCCCAGATTTTCGGAATAGAACGATTCAGCATAGATGATAACTCCATAACCGGTCCCGGAGGATTTAATTTCATGATAGTGCATCATCTTACATCATTTGGAAATGATGTAATTTTCTCTACCCTTTTCAAAAATAATAAAATCAATATTGAAACATCGTTTCACTGCTATAATAATAAAGAACACTACTTCCCCGGATTTGGTTTTGCAGTAAAACGGTATCCTGTTACAATTTTTAATACAAAGTTTTATTCTGATTACAAACTTACGCTCTATAATCAGCCCCGCGATCAGAGATTCCATGAAGATGATGGCGAAGCCGGAGGCTTTATCGGAACAGGTTTTTACCTACCGTTATCAGATGAGAGGATTGAATTGTTTATTGAAGGCGATGCAAAAAGTGACGGATGGATAGAAGGGAATGTCTACCTCGGGAAAAGCATTCAGGGACGAAGCGGATTTATCATTCATATATAACTAAATATTTTATTAGCTCTCCGCATATCTATTCACCAGACAAAGCCTTTCATAATTCTTTTTTTATTTTATTATATTCCAGATTTTTTTTATCTCCGCTGCTACAAGTTCCGGCTTCATCGTTGTCATTGGCTCATTATGCAGCATCTTCATGTAATTTATTTCACTTGTATCGAGGGGAGGAACATTTGTCCTTGGACATATCCTCATATGAGGGGTGAACCCGTTATTTCCCGGAAGAAAAAACAGGGACATATTATAGCTGGTAATATTATACCTCTTAATAAAATTGATTGTTTCAAGAATTCCGTTTACAAGTTCCGCAAGTCTTTCATCTTTAAGTTCACATGGCTCAAAGTATTCATGAGATACAGCCATAAGGTCGAAAACTCCTTCTGGAGCAAACGCTATAAGCCAGGAAAAATAATCCCCACGTGAAATAAACCTTTCATCAGCTGATGCCTCAGAATCAACAAGGTCGGTAAAAATATTACAACAGGATATTTTCATTGTTTTTAAAACATCGGAATAATAATTAGTCGGAACGGATGAAGCAGTAATCTGAAGATGAGGATGTACAATGGAACTTCCAGCTACGGGGAGATAATTCCAGTTGATAGACTGATATACCGCCTCAGGCTGCTTTGCTTTTACGTCTATAAGAAATTCAACACAGCATGAAAACGCATTTATCATGATCTCCGGAGTAAACTCATCAATAAGCACAAGATGCTTTTCTGTCATTACGGTTACTGCACCATTTTCATCGTAAGGAAATGCATTGGGGAAACAGACCGCCTCGCCGACCCGGTACCGCTCTTTGCTGAATAATTCCGGATTGAACTTAGGTGTGATTTTTTCTATGTTTTCAGTACAGAACGGGCAGAAACCGTTATCTTTACTTTTTAGAATATTTATATCCGTTTCAGGCAAAGTCCGTGCAGGGAAAAAAAGAATTCGTGTATTCCTGCCGGTCAGGGGATCAGTTCTAATCTCACACTCTCGGCCCCCCGGATTGAAACCGTTCAGCGGATCAAGAAAAGTTGCTCTTTTCAGCACCTTTTTAAATTCCATCAACTCCTCCTGATTCTATTAAAAAATTCTACTCTCTCAGCCGCCTTAGGCTGCGGTGATACGGCTTCCCGAAAACAAGCGGCATTCTGTCTCCACTCCGCCCTGGCGAAGCGGAGAACAATTTAACGACCAGTTCATGAAAGATACATGAAGACAATATTTAATAATAAAAAAATCATTGCAAGAAATAATCGGAGTATTTAAAGTTTTTAATATAGCCGGGGATCAAAGAGTAACAAAAAATTGATTTTGTTCAGATGAATTAAAGTCTCTATTCAAAAACCAGTGAATTTCATCAATGTTTATGAGTAGATATGAAGCAATCAATTGCTCTGACCCCGAACATTTTTTCAGCGGAATATAATAATGGAATCAATAATAAATTCAATAGCGTCCAATAAAATACTAATGATTATCATAATACTTCTTATTTCACTACTTATTTATTCAATACTCAAGCAACTGGTTAAAATTATTGTGATAACAATAATAGCACTGGCACTGTATCTTGGATATATGAGTTATAAAGGGGAAAAGATAGATAACACTCTCCAGGATTACTTAAACAAAGGGGGGAAAGAATTAAAAGAGATACAGAAGAAGAAGGATGCTGTAAACCGAATGCTGGAATCGGCAGAAGAAATCAGGAAATAGAACATTAAACGATACTAATCGAGAACCTCTTCATCTGAATATATATAGATTTCAATTTCATCTATTGTTTTATTTCCTTCAGATGTTAACTCCACAAGAACAATCTTGTAGTCGCCCGGTTCATATTCTTTAAGAGTACCATATACTATATTTTTTAAAGGATCTATATAATCTGTTGTTGTTAATATGTCAATCCAGCCTATCTCTTTCTTTAAAATAATTACACCAAGTTTAATCTGACTTCCAGGTGTGGTATCAAACTTATAAATCCAGTTGACCTCTTTTGAAGAATCGAATTCAAACCTGCTCTGATTAACCTTATACCCTTTTTCTCCAGGATTCTGGAATGCAAACTCACCCTTCAGCTTTCCACAGGATGTGAGCATTAAAAAAGAAAAAAATAAGACGGAATACCTCTTCATTTATTCTGATCACTCAACTTTATACTGATTTTTATCAAGTTCGATAACTTTCCCTTTCTTACCGGCACCTGAAGATTCTTTTGAACGATTCATCTCATCAACTCTCTGATTAAATTCACCCGCAGTTTTACCAACCGCAAAAATAAATTTTAAGAGTTTCCATATAACATAACCTATAAAAATAAAAAAAATCAGACTGAAAAATCTGCCTATCATTTTGCTCTCCGCAATGTATTAATTATTTTTGTGCAGTTGTTAAATATAGGCATCTAATCACTCCTTTGTTACAACTATTTCAATACTATCCGGAGTTGTTGATATAATCATATTGTCAGTTTCTGAAGAATCGCCGTTAACATGCACAAATCCCATAATTTCAATTTTGCTTTTCTTAACAAATTCATTATTATCAATTTCGATTTCACCTGCATCTATATAAGCCGAAAATGACTCTTCATTGATGTTTTTATTTTCCGGAAGTATAACATTTATTTTTACCTTATCCGGATTAAATAAATAGTTATACCCTGCTTTCTTATTTCTGATTACCAGCGGTATTTCTAAAGTCGTCATTTCAGAAAAATTTATTACAGGAACAATAACATTAACCTTGGAAATATTATACTCCAACTCCTCTTCGTTGACCTTCTCAATCTTAATATCCTGCCTGAAAGCGGCATTTTTACCATCGACAGGTATCTCATCAGTATATAATGCACCGATATTATTTACAACTGATCCCGGACCCGAGACTTTAACATACTCGGGATTAACACGTATTCTTCCGGTCATAAATCCCTTAACAGTATAGCCGCTAAATCTTGGAATTATCCTGATATTTCTTGCAACTTTCTTTTCAACAAGAATTTTAACTTCTTCCGGATAGAGCTCAACTTTAAAATCATCTGTAAAATCTATCTTCTGGTACTGAATTTTATACGGTTTGTATTCACCCGGCTCCACACTTGTTAAATCTACCTGAAGCTTAATGTTTTTGGAACTTATATTTTTAAGATCGTCTTTATTACCTGTTATTTCTACAACAACATACTTATGAGATGCCTTTGATACTATGTAATCCTCTTCAAGACCTGCAAAGGTGACAGGGAGTTTAAACTTAACCTCACCGCTCTTTGCACTTGAAATATAAGCCCAAAGAATAACAGCAAGAAGTATACTGGCCAGCTTGGGAACGAGATTTCTATTTTCAATTATTCTTAAAATTTTTTCAATATATCTTTTCATTAAATATTATATGTCTCCTCGTAAGCGGTTTTAGGATTCATAAAGAAAAGTATCATATTTTTCAGATCGCTGTCTTTAATCCCGGGGATCATCTTCCCGTTCACCATAATGGATATTTCACCACGCTCTTCAGATGTTACGATAACAAGCGCATCTGTCTCTTCTGCAATACCAAGACCTGCTCTATGTCTTGCGCCGTGATGTTTTTTTATCTGTTTTGAATCACTTAGAGGAAGATAACACGCAGCCCCTGCAATACGACCTTCCTGAATAATAAGCGCTCCGTCATGAAGCGGAGTCAGCGGGAAGAAAACAGTCCGGATTAGTTCTTCTGAAATACCTGAATCGACAACAACACCCGATTCCACAAAACTTTTAAGGCCGGTATTCCTCTCAATTACAATAAGCGCCCCAACCTTCTCCTCGGCCATTGCAAAAACAGCATTCACCAGCTCATCAAGCTGGAACGATTCAGTACTGGCCTCATTCACAAGCCAGTTTTTCTGCCCGAATCTCGTTATAAGACGTCTCAATTCAGGCTGGAACAGGATGATTACAGTTATAACAAGATAAGAAGTAATATTTTTTATCAGCCAGTCAAGCGTCTCAAGATGGAGAATGCCGGATATAACTGCAACGATAAAAATCACAACCACACCCTTCAATAACTGTACCGCCCGCGTATTGAGCAGAAAATTATAGGTCCAGTAAAAAAGATATGCTACGATCAGTATATCAACTACATTCCGGAAATAATCCCAGAATGATGCTGCCGAATTGATCATGTTGTTAAATAGTTCTTCCATCTATTAAGACACTGTCCTCTTTAAAAAATCTATACTATCCATGGCAAGTCTGTGAGCCTTAACATCATGTACCCTTATTATATCAGCACCGTTATTCACCGCAACCGCATTGAGCGCTATTGTTGCAGGGAGCCTGTCTTCATCCTCTTTGTAAAGTCTGCCGATAAGAGATTTTCTTGAAAGACCTATCAGTACAGGGTAACCGCTCTCTTTGAATCTGGCAATGTTATTGAGAATGATGTAGTTCTGTTCTAAACTTTTACCGAAACCTATACCCGGATCAAGAATAATCTTATCTTTTGATACACCATTCTCTAACGCATTATTTAAAGATATATTTAAAAAATCAAGTATATCTTTAATAATATCATTATACCCGGTATTTTTCTGCATATCTGCAGGAGTTCCCTTAATATGATTGATTATCAGCCCGGTTTTGTAATCAGCTGCGACACGGATAATTTCCAGATCAAAAGTGAGTCCGCTGATATCATTGATTATGGATGCTCCGGCTTTAACTGCCTCAAGGGCTACCGCTGATTTTGTAGTATCAATTGAGACAGGTATCGGCAGTTCTTTTTTAATCCGTTCAATAACCGGAACAACTCGGTCAATCTCCTCGTTTACGCTCACAGAAGCAGCTCCCGGTCTGCTCGACTCGCCGCCTGCATCTATTATATCAGCGCCATCTTCAAACATTTTAAGAGCGTGAAGAAATCCTTTCTCTGCATTATTATAAACACCCCCGTCATAAAAAGAATCAGGAGTAAGATTTAGAATACCCATTATAACAGTTCTGCCGGAAATATTCATCAGAAAAGAAGCGCCAGTGAAACTGTATTATTATATCCGAAATCAATTTTATCAAAATTAATTGCGTAAGACACATCCATATTAAGAAGCTTTAGAGTAAATCCAGCTGAAAAATAGTTATCTGTCAAACCTGTATTAACAATGAAAAACCTTGTTAAAGTATATTCAACACCAGCTCCATATTCAAAATTTGTCTGTTCAAGTTTTTTGGATCCGGAAAACGCCAGCTTCACACCGGTATCAGTAAAAAATGCCATACCAACCTTTATCTGAGGCTGAAAGAAATCGTACCTCTCTTCGGAATCGGGAGCATTCTGAGGTTTCAGAAATCCTCCGGCATCCCTGACCATAACTCCAAGCTTAATAAACGGAAGAAGAAAAATCTGGAATCCCGCATCAGCCCCTGCTCCGGAGTAAACAGATTCTCCAATAGTCTCATAGTACCCTTTGGCTGAAACTCCGATTGAAACAACATTCCACTGCATTGCATAGGAGATAAATCCTGTTGATCCGGAGTAATCAGTCTCGCCGGTTAGTAATCCGGCATCATCCCGTGTCTCGATGTCTCCGGAAGTAATTGAATATAGACCTGCTCCAACCACGCCCTTGAATATATTGAAAGCACATCCGGCAAATCCCGCGTTTCTTTCAACATCCAGCATCGTATATGAAGCACCTATGTTAAGAAAAAGCTGACTGTCACCGGAATCAGAAAAATTCAGGAGATCATCTTCAGTGATATCATCAACCTGTCCGAGTTTCGCCTTCTCTGTTATCTGACTCTCTGTGAGTTTTTTCTTTTCACGCAGCTCGGTAAGACCTGCAGGATTCCAGTAAATGGAAAAAATATCATCAGCAAGCACTTCTCCGGTCATACCGGAAGCTGCATACTTCGCTCCGGCCCAGCCGCCGCGGGTATATGAACCTCTGCTCCCTGCATTCTCTGCATAGCTTGAAACCGCCAGAAATAACAGAACTATAAAAGATAATAATTTCAGTTTCATAAGTTTCACCGTATTAGTAATCTACAAGGATACGGATTACTTTTTTCCCGTAATCACCGGTATCATCATCGATCTCGACTTTAATTATATACAATCCCGGCTTAACCAGCTTTCCTCCGCTATTCCTTCCATTCCAGAAGACAGGAAATGACGATAAAGATTTCTTTAAAACCTGGTCGCCATTAATATCATAGATCGAAAACCTGATTTTATGAACTCCGAAAGATGCTGCAGGATTATCAACTGTCAGTTTTTTTTTCTGAGGATTAAACGGCACGGGATACGCAGCTATACTTTTCATATCAAATGCATACAGGGACTGCGAAAGAGTCAGCATTAGTATGAATATTATTTTATTTCCGGTTTTCATATTTTGACCTGAACTTTTTATAATAAAAATTTTGTATTTTTCCCGCCGCCAAAGGCGGCGGAGAGAAAACATAATAAGTGATTAACATTTATTAATTATACAAATTTGCCTGATTTAAGTTACACAGTAATCAATTAATTTCCAATAGATTAAAGATAAGGTCAACTATAATTCATTGCCGGTGTTTTAAAAATAAAAAAAAGAGTTTAAAGCCTGTTGTGATAAAACTGAATCGTTAATAAAAGGAATAACCGGTTGTGTTGTATAGTGGAGAGGTCACAAAGCAGAGTAAACATGTTTTACTGAAAATTATCCCGCCCGCAATTCGGGCGGGATAACCGTTAATTACTATTTTTTAAGGAATGTGTATTTGTAAACCATGTGATCATCATATGATTTATCAAGAATTCCAACAACATCTTCAACGAAAACAAGCTCTTCGTTTGTTGGTATTACAAAAACCTTGATTTTAGAATCAGCTGTAGAGATAAGAGTCTCTCCATGCTTTGATCTTGTTCCAAGATTTTTCTCTTTGTCTATTTTGATTCCAAGACAATCGAGTCCCTCAAGAACCTGCTGTCTGATATCTCCTGCATTTTCACCAACACCAGCTGTAAATACAACAGCATCTACATGACCCAGTGCTGCTGCATATGAACCGAGAATTTTTCTCAATTTGTAGCATTCCATATCAACTGCAAGCTTGCATTTTTCGTCACCGGCTTCTGCACCTGAAAGAATATCTCTTCTGTCTGTAAATTTTCCTGTGATTCCAAGAAGACCTGATTTTTTGTTAAGAAGTGTGTCCATCTCTTTTGGACCTACACCAAGTTCATTCTGCATGAACATCGGGATTGCAGGGTCGATGTCACCACATCTTGTTCCCATTACAGCACCTTCAAGAGGAGTAAGACCCATTGATGTATCAACGCTCACACCATTTTTAATCGCTGCGCAGGAAACTCCGTTACCGATATGCATTGTTACAATGTTGCAGTCTTTAGCAGATTTTCCAAGAAGATCAGCCGCTCTTTTTGATACATAAAGGTGACTTGTTCCGTGGAAACCATATCTTCTTACAGCAAATTTATCATACCACTCGTGAGGAACAGGATACATGTAAGCATGGCCTGGCATAGTCTGATGGAAAGCTGTGTCAAAAATCGCAACCTGAGGACATCCTGGAAGTGATTCGATAGCTGCTTCAATACCAATAAGGTTTGCAGGATTGTGTAAAGGTGCAAGATGTGAAACATCTTTAATTGCATCAATTACCTTGTCATCGATAAGAACACTGTGGTTGAATTTTTCTCCACCATGAACAACTCTGTGACCAACTGCAGAAATTTCAGACATTGAAGCGATAACAGCTCCGTCGCCTTTTACGAGTGCGTCAAGAACAAGCTGGATTCCTACTTTATGATCCGGAATAGAAGTTTCATTTTTGAACTCTTTGTCCGCAGCAGGTACTTCGTGTTTGATAAATGAACCTTCAATACCGATTCGCTCAACGATACCGACAGCAACAACTTCTTTCTTCTCCCAGTCAAAAAGCTGGTATTTCAAAGACGAGCTTCCGCAATTTAAAGCTAATATTTTCATTGATTTCTCCTTTTGATTATTATAACCAAAATATTATTATATCAGAGTCCCCTTTCTAATAGATTCTTTTTCTGACTGAAAAGAAAGACAAAATTATATTTCTATAACATTGCCTGCTTCCGGCAGGAATCTTCAGAAAACTCTGAAATAGTCATGTTTATGTTGAAACCTGGAATTTAACAAACCGGCACATTCTTTATATAAAACTGATATTTTTTAAAAAATTGCTTAAAAATAAGCAACAAGAAAAATATAAAATTGATATTTTTTATCATTGGAGTACATTATGTGCAGTTTCTACAACAGCTGAAATTTCACTTTTCAGATGATTTTCTTCAGTTTTAAGCTCTACGGGGAGAAGATCCTTAACGATATAGAATAAAAATTCGATATTCCCTGCCGGCCCTTTTATCGGAGAATATGTAATTTCTGCAATATTAAAACCGATTTCAATTATACCTGAAGCTACCTTCTCAAGAATCTCCACGTGATCATCAGGATTCCGGACTACACCTTTTTTATGCTGTGAAGACTCAGCTTCGAACTGAGGCTTCACCAGAATTATACCGCTGATCTCTTCAAATGCATTATATACAGCAGGAAGCACTTTAAGAATTGAAATAAAAGATAAATCCGCCGTAAAAAAATCTATGTGATCAGAGAACATCCCCCTGTTTACATCTTTTGCATGAGTCTTCTCCATAACTACAACACGCGGATCTATTCGAAGTGAATAATCGAGCTGATTATATCCCACATCAACAGCGTAAACTTTTGATGCTCCGGATTTAAGCATACAGTCGGTAAATCCGCCCGTTGAAGCGCCAAGATCAAGCGCAACAAATCCATTAAGATTTATATTAAACTCATTCAAGGCATGCTGAAGTTTATCCCCTCCGCGGCTTACAAATAAACCGCCAGGTCTTTCAATTACTATTCTTTCATTGCCGATGATTTTTCTGGATGGATCACGAAGCGTTTCTCCATTAACCTTTACCCAGCCGGAGATAATCTCTTTTTTTGCCTTTTCTCTCGACTGGGAAAGTCCGTGCTCCGCAAGGAAAAGATCTAGTCTGATGGTTTTCATTAAGTAAGCCGTTGTTATTAATATTTTTTAAATCACACAAACATAGTTTATTTAACTGACAATAGTCAACTTGTATATGCATAAATCCATTTCAAAACGTGGTTATTCCGGTATAAAGTAAATCAAAGTAATAAATTCATTTTAAAATTTGCAGTAAAAATTTCCGGGGAAACTGATAATTTATTGATATTGAAAAAAGGAGATTTACCTGCGGGATGCTGATTAAATCTCTTCTTCCGGTTTTGCTTCTGATTCTGTTTCATCTTCGTTTTCTGAACTTTCTACATCTTCATTTTCAATTTCAGAATTCTCTTCGTCTGTATCTAAACCTTTATTCAGTTTTTTCAGACGTTTTTCATCCTGCTTTTTTTTCTTTGCTATATCTTTCTGTCGCTTCTCATACTGATAGTTATTTCTGGCCAATTTCCCATCCTTAATCTGTCATTTTAAAAAAAATTAATCAACCATTCCGGAAAATCTGTGACTCTCCGGAACGGGAATTATAAGTGCAGTTTTCAGTTTATTAATAACGCTGACTTCTACGTGGTTTATCTTCTTTAGGCTTAGCAACGTTTACTTTGATGCTTCTCCCTTCGATCTCTTTCCCATCGAGTTGTCTGATTGCTTCATCACCTTCAGCCTGATTCGGCATTTCAACGAATCCAAATCCTTTTGAACGTCCTGTTTCCCTATCGATAACAATTTTGCTTTCTGAAACTGAACCGAAAGTACTGAACAATTTTCCAAGATCCTCATCCGCCATCTTGTAAGACAGATTACCTACATAAATATTCATCTTCGCTTTTCTCCATAAATGCACATGGCTTGATAATTGATATATACCCAATAGGACATTTAAAATATAAAAGTCAAGGTTCTTTTTAATATAATGATTTAAAATTCGCTTTTTTAAAGAGCACATTGAGATGAGCCCGATGATGAATTACAGAGAAAATTGTTCTTGAAAATAGAACTGCATATTCAAACTGTCTTTAAAAGCAGCGCGTCGATTTATCCGTTTTCTATAATCTTGAAATTTAATCTGTCAGAATCGGGAGAGTTCATTTGAAATCGTACCCATACTTAATGATAGCATCCGGGGCGGCGCTCTGGGGTCTGATTGGAATTTTTATAAAAGCTCTCAGCGATTCCGGTTTTACAACGATGGAGATTACAACAATACGCGCGGTTACAGCAACAGTAATGCTTTTTCTGTACATGGCCATTTGCGACAGATCAATGTTGAAGATTAAAACCGGTGACATAAAATATTTCCTGGCTACGGGAATATTGAGCATGGTTTTTTTCAACTGGTGCTACTTCACTGCTATCAGAGAGATTTCATTATCAGTTGCAGTAGTGCTGCTGTACACTGCTCCCGCTTTTGTTATTATTATATCACGATTTGTCTTTAATGAAAAAATTACCGGAATTAAAATACAGGCTCTGGTTCTTACCGCGGCAGGTTCATTTCTTGCGGCGGGCATGATGCCGGGAATGAATATTCAAATATCATTATACGGAATAATTGCCGGTCTCGGTTCCGGATTCGGGTATGCGCTTTACAGTATATTTGCCAAACTCGCAGCCCGCAGATACTCACCGCTTACAATTACATTTTATACATTCCTTACTGCAGCTCTGTTTCTTTTACTATTCAGCAGTCCGGAACCGAAGACGGCTTTACTTTTCAGATGGGATATTCTTCTTTACTGCATTGGACTGGGCTTGATTCCAACTTCACTTGCATACATTTTATATACAACCGGCCTCAAAAATGTTGAGACAGGCAGGGCCGCTATTGTAGCAAATATTGAGCCGGCCGTAGCGATTGCAATAGGAACAGCTGCATTCGGAGACATCCTTACCGGAGCACAGATTGCCGGAGCTGCTTTGATTCTTATTTCGGTATTCATTGTCCAGATGGATGGTAAAAATACTCAATAGTAAAACTCCCTCTAAATAGACAGAACTCTATTGATTTCATCCATTAGTTTTTTACTGCTGAACGGTTTCGATAGATAACCATCCATACCATTATCCATGCACATAGCCATATCTTCCGGATAAGCGTGAGCAGTGACAGCGATAATTGCTGCAGGTTTAAGATTGTGAGTTTTTTCAAAGCTGCGGATAAGTTCAGTCGCGGCGTTTCCGTCAATACCGGGAAGATTCAGATCCATCAATATTACATCAAAATGTTTTATTTTAGTCTTCTCAACTGCTTCATCTCCCGTTACAGCAATCTCCAGTGACCACCCTTTCTTCTGAAGAATTCTTTCGAGATATACTCTGTTTATCTGATCATCTTCAGTTATGAGAACCGAAAGATTATTTAAATCCAGCTCAGCCGGAGAATTTTGTTTCCGATTCTCTTTGCTCTCAGATTGTTCAATATTTTCAAACCCTACCTGTCTGCACGGAATTAAGACCGAAAAACGGCTCCCTTTATCCGGCTCACTTTGAACTTCAATACTTCCTCCGAATGTATCAACTATCAGCTTAACAATAGCAAGCCCAAGTCCGAGTCCTTTATTTTTACCTGCACCCTCGGTCTTCACCTGCATAAACGGGTTAAAAATATCCTCAATAGCCCCCCTATCCATACCAATTCCGGTATCAGTAATTGATATCCGCAACACTCCGTCGTATGAGACATCCAGGGTAACACTCCCCTTGCTGGTATATTTTACTGCATTCCCCGCAAGATTAAAGACAACCTGCCCCAGGCGCTCTTTATCAATAAGCAGAGTTACATCTGATGCATTATTGTTAACGGTAAATGTCAGCCCCTTCTCCTCTGCCGAGATCCGGATTACAGACGATGTATTTATTATGAACTCACCAAGATTAACAGGTGCCATTTCGAATCTGAATTTCCCTGAAGCTACTCTTGAAAAATCGAGCAGGTCAGCCATGAGCCTGAATAGATTATCAGCTGAGGCTTTCAGCATATCCAGAAGGTTTTTCTGTTCATCCGATAAATCAGTATTAAATAACAGATTAGTCATTCCGATGATTCCATTCAGCGGCGTACGAAGCTCATGACTCACACCTGCGAGAAAAAATGATTTAGCTTCACTCGATTTTTCAGCATCTATCTTAGACTGAAGTGCCTCCTCTTTTGATCTTGCGAGCTCGTTCAGCGACTCCTGAAGCTGATCTGTTATTCTATTGCTTTTTTCAAGTTCAGCATTCAAAGCGTGAATCTTTTCCTTCACTTTTTTCTGCAGAATAATATTCCAGAAATAAATACCGGATGAAGTAATAAAAAGAATTAAAAACAGCGGGAATAGAATTTTAAAATAAGGATGCTGGAAGAATCTCTTTGTTTCATATACACTGAACCATCTCTCATAAATCCTGTCATACTCTCCGGAAACTTTAAGAATATTAAGTCCTTCGTTGAGCTTTGCCAGCAGAGCTGAATCGCCCTCCTTTACTGCTATACAGTAACTTCTCTGAATTATTGCTTTGCCGGAGGTTTTAATATTCCTGATACCCATTTTATCAATCAGGATCAATCCCTGCATATGAGCCGCAATAACACAATCACCTTCGCCCTTTGATAACGAAGAGAGTGTTTCGCTCAGATTAGTCTTTGTAATTATTTTTCCTGCAGTTCCGTTTTCTATAATATAATCATGTCCTAAATCACCTTTCTCAACAAGAACATCTTTACCTTTAATATCATTAATGTTTTCAATTTCAGAATCATCCCGTGTAAAAATGACATAGGTTGAAATAAAGTGAGGGATTGTAAAATCTACTCTCTTTTCACGTTCAGGTGTCTTAAACATTCCGGCTAAAATATCAATCTGCCCATGTTCAAGTTTTTCACGAACTTCACTCCATGGCGCCAGAGTGATAGCAACGCGGATATTCATCACCGATGAAACAGCGCGAAGCATATCTATATTAAAACCTGCCGGTTTACCATGTTCATCATTGTATTCAAATGGAGGATAATCATAGTCCCCCATTGCAATAAAGACTTTCCCTTCTGGCTCACTAATTAAGCTCTCTTTCTGAACGGGAATAACTGTATCAGTATCATTGCCGCATGAGGTTATCATCAGCGAAATTATCAGTAACACAAGAAGTCTTTTTTTAATGCGGATTATCATATAATTTTACCGGAAAATATTATACTTTATAATATAATATAAATTTCCGGTTTATGTACAAATATTTTATATTTTTAATATTTTAAATATAATAGATAAAAATTTTATTATCCCCTCCGCCAATGGCAGCTGGTAGCAAATCATTTTCTGGGGTGCGTATGCTCCGCATACGCTGTGAGTGGGGGACTACGGGGGCGCTGCCCCCGTAGTCCCCCATTTCAGGCGCAGCGCGAAGCGCTGTGCCCCGAGAAATAAACTATTACCATGGCGGAGAGGATATAATCATACAGGTTTATATTTTACTTCTCTTCTTTCCTTTCCGTATCTTTTTCAGATCAAGGGGTGTCCCTTCCCATGCGTGTTCAAGAACCATGAGTATATCATCATAATCGAGTTCCTCGGGATTATATACAATCGCTCCGTCATTAAGTGACAGCTTTGCTATCTCCGGAAGTTTATCCTTCGGAACCATCATATTGCCGTTTCTGTCAACAATATCCTTAAGGCAGGTAAAGTGCTTTCCATCGGTGGCCTTGCTGAGCTCTTTGTTCAGATCCCGGAGATATGCTATAGTTTTAAACGGCCTCTCTTTAACCGGAGTACGGCTGTAAACTTCATCACCAGCCAGAGGGAAAAGAAGTTCGGCAGTTAGATGGCCCGTTTTATGAAGATTATACTCAAGCCCGTAAGGGAGAAGTATACTCATACATGTTCCGTGTGCGACATGGCAGATTGCGCCGACAGAGTGCCCCAGTGCGTGAACCATTCCCACTGTTGAATTAGAAAAACTCATCCCTGCAAGTGCAGAACCGTTTGCAAGAGCAAGTCTGGCCTTAAGATCACCCGGCTTTGAAATTGCGGTAAGGACATTCTGGCTGATCAGCTGTATCGCCAGCATAGCCGTTACATCGCTCAATGGATTTTTAGCCATGCAGGTATAACCTTCAAATGCATGAGTCATTGCGTCCATTGCAGTTGGCGCTGTAAGAAACGGAGGTAGAGTTTTTGTCATACGCGAATCAAGAATTGCCATATTGGGCAATAAAAACAGTGACGGGAAAAGCATCTTCACATCACGGGAGTGATCCGCAATAACCGCAACAAGTGTCATCTCTGAACCGGTACCGGAAGTAGTCGGTACGGCTATCAAAGGTTTAAGCGGCCGCTTTAATGCCCCGGAACCTGTAAAGTCCATAAGGTTGTCGGAGTTTTCAGATACTAAAATATTAACGCCTTTTGCAGTATCGAGAACCGATCCGCCACCTACTGCAATTATTGAATCACATTTTGAAGATCTATAAAGTTTTGCTATCTCCATAACTGTCTTTACATCTGAATCTGCAGGTACATTATCGTAATAAGCACCCATCTTAACTTTAGTCCCGAGGGATTTTTTCACAGGATCAATAAGCCCTGCTCCCATTACACCTTTATCTGTTACTATCATAGGTTTTGTCGATTTAAGGCTCATCAGCATTTCAGGAAGCTTATCGAGAGCCTTGTGACCAGAAACTACCTTAACTCTGTTGCAGAATTCATAATATCCCGGTATATTCATATTTAACTCCTTATCATTTCTTTGTTATACAACCGCTTGCTAAAAAGTAAAAGCTCTTATGTAAATCAGAACTCTTCCTGTAAATTTTCGCACAGGATTCATCTGTGACCACTTGGGATATCTTTTCACTGCAAGAGATGTTATGATTTTAGGAAGAAGATATACCTCGATGATATTAAGAACTCTTACAAATATTAAAGCATCTGGAAGATCCCCTGAAACAATAAAGCGGTCATTACAGAATGCTTCACATGTCCCCTCCTGGAATGTAAATACAAGAATAGCACCTTCAAGATTTTTAATTTTCATATCAAGGGTAACTTTCTTTCCTTTGTCATTCCAGCCCATATACTTAACTACGCCTTTCTTGTCTTTTCCGATGATCATTGCCGGACCATCCGGTGCAACCCACAGCTTAACCATAAAGTCGTCCCTAAGCGATGCGAACTCCTCTTTCACCTCTCTGTCAACTTTAGCTGCTGCCTGAATTGCACGCCCGACAATCCATAGCATTACTGCCACATATATCTTTTTAATCAGTTTACCCTTTGGTTTGATTTCAGGAAATTTATTTATATTCATTTTGATTTCCCCCCTTTAAATGGAACACCTTCATAAGCATGTTCAAGAATTTTAAGCGCGGCACCTTTACTGTATTTTCCGCCGCCTCTGGCTTCAGCTGCTTCAGCTATCTTTTTTATCATATACATAGGTATATTCATGTCTTTAATTCTTCCCGGTATTACACCTTCAAGATTATCAATCAAAAGATAAAGAAGCTCCACACTCTTTTCTGCTCTTTCACTTTCATGAATTGAACAGTAATTTTCAATTCCAACCAGTGGGAGAAGGAGCTCTCCTCTTACACCGGTTTTTTCGAAACGGAATTTATAATCGAGAGAATACGGCAGGACAAGTCCGGCGCAAAGACCGGCAGGGTAACCTGTCATCTTCTCCATTTCAAATCCTATTGCCCGCGCCAGACCCTCAGGTGCATTTGAAAAAACAATCCCTGATACTGCCACACCGTTTATAAAACCGGTTTTCTCTTTTTTATCGCAATGACACTTGAGTGCTCCTGAAAGATTTTCGTAAACCATTTCTATGGAAGCATAAGCAAATGCATCATTAACAGGATTAGACTCGCTGAATGTGCAGGCTTCAATTGCCTGGGTCAGAGCAAGCATTGCAGAAGAAGCTGTATCCTTTTTCTCTGTCCACTTAAGCATCCTCTTATCTATCAGTACAAGATCGGGGAAGAGATCATCCGATTTATATATCCGGGAATCTATAACTGCTTCATTTGAGGTTTCAGTTCCACGTGCTTCAGTAGAAGGTATGAAAATGAATGGTTTTAATGGAGCACTTTTAGTCATGTCTTCAAACATCATCAGACTGTCAGTTTTATTGGAGACAAGGATGTTCAATCCCTTTGCTGCAGATGCAGCTGCATCTCCGCCAATAGCAATTATCGAATCACAGCCTCTGTCACGGAACAGCTTTGATAAATTCTGAAGAAGAGCCGCCGATGCGTATCCGGGGACTTCATCATAAACCGCACCGATTGTTACGCCGGAATTGTAAAATGATTTTACAAATGCTTTAACAATTCCGTTCTTCGCAGATTTTTTATCTGTAATAACAAGAGGTTTAACCGCATTCATACTCTCAAGTTCATAGGGTATATTCTCAAGCGCCCCTTTACCTGAGTTAATCTTTGTTTTATTATAGAATTCAAAATAATCGGGTATATGCATATTTATACTCCTAATGCCGCTTTTTTAATTTTAAGTTTTCTTAATGTCCGGGGTTTAGGTATTCCGTTTTTATCGTAACCCCTTACCAGATAATATCTGTTAAGCATCTTCTCCAGAGGTATAGCCCTCTCCTTAGTATCACACTTCCTTGTTTCTGTCAATAGCCGCGCAGGGAGAGTATCATCTTTACGGGAGATCCCTTCATTTGTATTCATTAATCTTTCCAGAACCTGAATTCTTTCTCCTGCTCTGATGAATGAAGTGATCCCCATTTTCTGACCGGTAATAGATGACCAGAACTCGGGCCAGAGACTGATATCGATAAATCTCACCGCCACTGCAGCCATTGCTGTCATCATAATCTTAAGAACAAACTTCGGTGAAAATTTGAGAAGTGGTGTCTCAAGCTGATACGGGAAAGCTGTGAATAAACATGTCTGCAGTGAATTTACTGATGAGATAACATCCTCCTGAAACTTAACGAGTGAGGCTTTACTTCTGTATGTATACGGCTCAATAAGATCCATGTAAACTTCCAGCGCGAATACCGAGTTTGCAACGTGACATGCACCTCTATTCGCAACTGCGTAAGCAAGGCCCTGCCCGAATGAACCGCGCGGATCATATGCCGGCATCTCCATCCCTTTAACCTGTATGGCAAAATCCTCACCGCCGTATTTTTTGGAACAGAATTTTGAACCCATTGCAAGATCCTTACCGGCACCTTTAAGATGAGCAATATCATTTAGCATTTCGGACACTCCATCGGGTGATCCGAACTTCAGATCAGTTTTAAAAAATCCTTTTTCACCAGCCTCCATTGCCCATGCCAGAGTTCCACCTGCTGTTATTGTATCCATCCCCATGAGCGAACAGATTTCGTTCCAGTCCGAGATTTTGACCGGATCAAAAATTTCAAGATTAGATCCCATGAGACCGATAGTTTCATATTCAGGAATCTGTCTTATCTCTCCGTTGATGTTCCCTTTATGTCCGCAGAGAATTGTACATGGTTTACATGTACTGTATGAAGTTTTAAATCTTTCGGCCATTGCTTCACCGGAAATTTTGTGAGCCTCTCCATGTGATCCGCCGGTAAAATTTTTAACAGGGAGAATTCCCCCTGCATTGCTTAGATTCACATTGGCGTTAGTTCCGAAATTTCTATACGAACCGGATGTTATATCATTTCTATTGATATATGCATTCGCTTTCTTTTTAGTCTTATCAAATTTACTCTGCTTAACTGGAACTATCTTATACTCCCCACCCTTAGCGGAAATTGCCTTGAGATTTTTAGAACCCATCACAGCCCCTATGCCGCCCCGTCCAAGGAACCTGTGACCTGATGCGACATTGGCATATCGCACAAGGTTCTCACCTGCAGGCCCTATAGCCAAAGTGCCGCCGCTGTCCTTTTCAATCGCAGCCTGGGCTTTCTTTGTATCGAGTCCCCATATCTTTTTCGCATCTCTGAATTCAACACCCTTTGAGTCGATATAGAGATACACCGGAGAATTTGATTTCCCCTTAACAAGTATACCATCCCAGCCGGAAGTCTTCAGCGCCATACCGAAAGCACCGCCGCATGAGCATGAAGTCATAATCCCTGTCAGAGGGGACTTTGTCACAGCAGCAAAGCGCCCTGAACATGGAGCTCCCGTACCGAGAAGAACACCCGTTGTTACAGCAATAATATTATCCTCGCCAAGAGGATCAATTCCCGGTTCCATTCTATCATACAACATTTTTAGTGCGAGACCTTTCCCGCCGATGTAAAGCTTTGTGTCCAGAGGATCCACATTATATACTTTGAAACTCCTCTTTGTAAGATCAATTTCCAGAACTTTACTGCTTGTACCTATAATCTCCTGCATTTTTAATCTCCTTTTTGACAATCTTCTGCAAGGTCCGAAATTTTTTAACTATTCTAGACCCGCGTTTTGTAACAGGCTGAAGTTTTGTCATTCTATGTATTTTATTAAGCATTTAAGAAAATGCCGAACATTTGAAAACAGACGGTAATACCAGCGGAACTTATCACCCCCCTCCTGAAATTCTGAGACATGAAACTTCGGCTGATTCATAAAACTTTTTCCATGAAGAGATCCGTCCGCCATCGCTGAAGTAACAGAATCTTGAAAGTTTTTTCAAACCGGCCTTCCTCAAAAGAGTACGAAGTCTTATTCCCGGCTTAACCGGATACATTACACCCGTACCCATGTCATAATCATCAATCTTTAACTCTTTTTCAATACCTGAGTAAAATTTGACGGTAATAAATATCTGATCCATAAGATTTTTTTGCCTTAATATAATTAGCTCTAAGATATGCTATTATTAGCCGGAATTCACGAAAGATCGACCGGAAAGATATATCCGGACAGTTTTTTTTGTAAAATTGAGTTTTTTTGGAAGATTACGGATAAGGAATTTGAGGATTTTTAAGCAACGGGGTCAGAGCCTCACTAAAAAAAGAGGTTCTAACTAAAGCACGAAAAGAGGCTCTGACCCCCGGGAAAAAACAGATTCAAACTATCCGGAGATTGACTCATTAGAACAGCTACTTGATAATAAAATGATACGATTTCCTGTATTCAACAGGTGTAATGCCGGTTATTTTAGTGAAGGATTCGTAAAACGATGATTTTGAATTAAAGCCCACTTCATAAGCTATTGTTAAAACTGTCCTGTCCGGATTTGCAATCAGAAGTTTCTTTGCCTCCTCAATCCGGTAGGAGTTTATATATGTGTTAAAATTCATACTTAAGCGCTCATTAAGCAGCTGCGACAGCTGATGATGTGTAATATCAAGACTTGATGCTGTATCTGCAAGATTAATTGAATCATCCCTGTAGATATTTTTCTCAGTCATAAGATTTTCCAGTTTACGCATTACCTTATCAACGTCAAGTCCGCGGAGAAGCGAACGGGAGTATATACCTCTCTTCACTCTCATTGAAAGCATCTGAAGAAAGTCGGGATACCTCACACCCATGAGATTAGTTATAATTACACAGGCAGAGATAAAAAGCGCACCATACCTGATATAATTTATATCTCCAAAAATATATCCTGGAATTGCCGTTGCAGAGGATACAGCGGAAAGAAATGATACCGAAAACGTGATATAGATAATGCTCCGTCCGCCATTTCCTTTTAATGAAGGAATTAGAACTTTGATAAGCCAGAAGTGATATATCAGAATCTGTCCGATGGAAGCGACTGCAAAAAACTTGAATAGAATTACATCAGGTGAATTCTCTCCATTAAGAAACTGTCCTGCAAGTTCGCCGGATGAGCCGTAACTCATAATAAAAAGATATGAATCCGAAACAGCAGAGATAAACGCCGGTATAAAATAGAGCGCATATCTCTTTGGAACACCGGCATCGGGAAAAGAAACAATATAGTAGGCATAATATAATATAGGACAGAAAATAAAGAGTACCGTGGGATGAAAAGCCATATATTCAGGATGTACCAGTACGGCAGATGTAGTCATTGCATGAAACTGCAGTAGTATTATACCGAGCAGCGTAAACAGAATAAACAGATTATAGTTCTCTCTCTTTTTCATTTTTAGAACAAGCTGTCCCGTTGCGGAGAGGAAACAGAGACAAGCTCCGAAAAAGATAATATTTTCTGCTATCATTAAATAATGGTCCTCAATAGTAGTTTTATGTTCAGGGTCAGAGCCGGATTTTAAAATTCGGGGTCAGAGCATCCGATTCAGTTTTCCGGGGTCAGAGCCTTTTTTTCCTAAGAGTTCAATCCTGCAACAAAACCTTCCCATTCTTCAAGCTTTTTATGTAAAATTATCTTAAGACCTGAATTTTCAAACAGGTTAATCATATCTTTTTCCCATTTACTGCTTATTCCACTCAGAATCAGGAAACCATCAGGTTTTAACAGTGATTTCAGGATTACGATATTATCTTCTATTATTTTAGAAAGAAGATTTGCAGTTATAATATCATATTTTTTTATGCTGCGGAAAGTATAAAGATCCTGAAGGGAGGCTCTGACCCCTGCAATACCGTTTAAACTTAGATTTTTGTCAGCTTTAACTACTGAGTCCTTATCATAATCAAAAAGTTCAATATCTCTGACTCCCGAGAGAGCCGCCTGGATTGCCAGTACTCCGGAACCGGTTCCGATATCAAGAAAGGATACTTTTTCAGGAGAGCGGCTCTGACCCAGAACCTGCTCCAGAAGATCTCCGCAAAGTCTTGTTGTCGGATGATGTCCGTCTCCGAATGAATCTTCCGGATCTATCCGTATTATATATTTATACTTTTTTTCAGGGAGAGTAATATCCGGCGGGACCACAAATATGTTCTCTGTAAGCTCATGTCCGGTGTACCCCTCTGCCCATTTATTCTTCCAGTCTGAATCGTGTATTTCACAAACTCTTTCAAGATAGTTTCGATCTATCTCTTCACAAGGTTCAGATGAATTGGAGTAAATTTTCAGATATAGTACCCGGGATATTTTTTCGAAACAGAAAGATGTCACCCCTTTACTTATCAGCTTCGAGGTGTATTCATCTTCGCGTTTTGAAGGTATGATATAAGTGAATTCGTACATAGAGTATCCGCTAGAATATATATCGAACGCCGATTGCAAATGAGCCGGCGATATCTGCAAATTTTACAACTTCAAGACCCAGACCCGCTTCAACAAAAAGATTAAGCGGAATTTCATCAAAATTATACTCAATACGCGCAACTCCGAGAAGATCTATTCTGGTGTATTCATGATCATGGCCTTTATCATAATTACCATCATGATGACCAAAATGAGAATATAACGCAGGACCGACTGAAACCGGAAATTTTTCATTTGAAATATCCAGATTAAAAATTGTAAATAGACCATTAACCCCCATAGTAAAATCATTATAGTCACTCCCGAGAGTGCCATTTAGTTCAAAGACATTGGAGAATCTGTAACCTGCGGTTAAACCCCAGGGATATCCCAGGGCAACTCCAGCTTTAAGCTTACCCTCAACCTTACTGGTATCAATTTTTACTGTTTTAATCTCCCCCTCTTCTGCAGATAATCTCTCCGCAGTGAGATTAAAAACTGACAACATAATAAAAGAAATAAATATTATTTTTGTAAATAAATTCATAAACAACTCCGTTATATAATTTTTAAACTTTGCCATGTTAAACATAACACCATTAAATCACCATCTTTACTCTATGCAATAAAAATTCAGAAAACCATTTTTCATCAAAACTGCATTTCAATAACAGCTCATATAAATCATCTCCAATGCTAAACATTCAGCAGAAATATGAATCGTACATGATTTCAACATATGCATTTATTTATAGTACAACCCAAATAACTCATTCTTTACAGGGTCTAAGGGCGGTTGCACCTTTATAAGTCCCGCAATTATCACTTCATTCATGAAAACTGAGTTTTTGTGAACTGCCTACAAAAAAAACTATTTGATAAATTAAGAATAGAATTAATGATATGAACATCTAAGATGAAAATGTTAAATTTTAATCCGGATGCTGCAGAATGACAGGATTGAGGAAGCCCAGAATAATAGGGTTGTAGAAAAAATTCAGAGAGATAGTAGGCTCTGACCCTGAAAATAAAGATGAGGAAATAGGATGTCAACAGAAAAACGTGACTTTAATAAAGATGCAGCAAAGTGGGATGATAATCCGGGCCGCGTGAAAATGGCCGAATCTGTCTTTAATACAATAAATTCAAATTTACAACTTACTAAAAGCATGAACATTCTTGATTTCGGCTGCGGTACCGGTCTGCTCACGCTGCATTTACTCCCTCTTGTAAATTCAGTAACCGGAGCTGACAGTTCTGAGGGGATGCTAGAAGTTCTAAACTCAAAAATAGTTGAGTATAATCTTCAAAACATAAAAACTCTTTTTATTGATATTGATAAAGACGAGAAGCTCACGGGAGAATACGATGTTGTCATCAGCAGTATGACTATGCATCATATTAAAAATCCAGCTCAATTACTTAAACAGTTCTATTCAATAATTACACCGGGCGGGTTTCTCTGTATTGCAGATCTGGATTCTGATGAAGGAAAGTTCCATGAAGACAATACGGGAGTTTTTCACATGGGTTTTCATCGTGATGAGATGAAAAGTTTTTTTGCTGAAGCAGGATTTACTGATATTACAGACTTTACTGCTGCTGAAATTTCTAAACCGGATAAGGATGGAAATATTAACAAATTCTCTGTGTTTTTGATTGCAGGTAGAAAAGCTTAGTTTTAAAGGGGCTCTGACCCCTATTCTCGACAAAACTCGACAATAGGGGTCAGAGCCCCTTAACATCCAGAGAAGAGAAAAAAATGAACCTTATAATACTCAATCCGGAAGATATTAATGAAGGGAAAGCCCTGATCACCGGATTAAAACTTGAACATATACTGACTCATATAAAACCGGTTGTAGGTGAGACCCTTAAAGCTGGAATTCTAAATGGACCGATTGGAGAAGGAACCGTAACAGAAATCAGCGAAACAGGGCTTGCTCTGACCCTGAATCTTCAAAATCCGCCGCCGCCTCCACTCCCGTTGAAGCTGATACTGGCAATGCCGAGACCAAAAGTGCTGAATAGAGTTATCCAGCATGCAGCTTCCATGGGGATTAAAGAGATATACATTATCAAAACCTGGCGGGTTGAAAAAAGCTACTGGGAAACACCAATGCTTGATGAGGAAAGCCTGTACAGGCAGATGATTACCGGTCTGGAACAGAGCCGGGATACAATCCTCCCGGTAATTAATATCAGAAAGCGCTTTAAACCGTTTGTAGAAGATGAACTCCCTGAGATTATCAGAGGGGCTCTGGCCCTTGTTGCTCATCCAGCAGGCGAAATGGAATGTCCACGGGGAGTTAACTCGCCGGTTACGCTGGCCATTGGTCCCGAAGGGGGATTTATTCCTTATGAAATAGATGCACTGCAGAAAATCGGATTTGAAACTGTATCTATCGGGGAGCGGATTCTGAGAGTTGAAACAGCCATTCCGTTTATTATTGGAAGGCTGTTTTAAACCATTATAAATTAAACTATTCTATTTAGCCTCTTCATATATTCCAATACCGAGAGATCCGTCATCCAGCTCAAGAATCCCGAATCTGAATTTTGTCTTCTTCCCGGCTTTTTCAGCGACAACATCGATATAAACCCAGAAAGACTCACCCTTCATGCTGATATAATATAATTTTGCTCTGAGCAGATCCTGTCGCATAATTTTAAGCAGAAGCCTGGCACTATCAGCTGCCTTTTTGTTCTCACTATCCGGATGGATGTACGCTCCTTTTGAATAGACAGCAATATAACGATAAGATGCCTCATCGCCTCCCCCCAGAGATGCTGCAAGCTGGCTGATCAGATCCATGTACGGTTTCGCATCAGATGGAACCTCCGAATTTTTCGATGCCCCCTGGAAGAGTATTTTATCACTCATCTCTTTAACAGCTTTTGTAATCTGATATTTGCCGTTTTCACCGGTTACATCTAACGTTTTACTATAAACCTCTGTCCCCTCATTTACATCAACAGCTTTAAGGGTTAGTTTTCCAGAGGAGAGATTTCCTGTGATTAAAAATTCAGCAATTTTTAATTTTGATATATCATGAAATGAGGAACCGGTAACCTGAGCATTTTCCTGTATTTCCATTATCTTAGGCATCATTTTATCGGCAACAACTGTAATCCCGCTGGATTTGCCCAGAATCTCTTTAACCTTTATCAAGACTTCACTACTCAGAGCAGAATCCCCCTCAAATGGAAGAACCGCTACAGGGACAGCCGCAGAAATATCAATTTTCAGCACTATAAAAAATAAAATTAAAAATAAATATAAATATACCGATCGTTTTATCATCATGGCCTCTCAAATAAAAATATGCATTTAAATAAAATCATAATTATTTCCCGGAGTCAACTTTTTTAACTCATGCTGCGGATTTTTATAAGTTTGTCGATAAATTGGTCCAGTTCCTCTCCGGAGAAAGATGTATCAACCTTACCTCCGCCGGGATGGGAAACTGAAAGTATAAAATTCTCACCCTTCCGGCTGATATCCCACTCTTTGTCATTATGAATTTTTTCAGATTCATTTATCCATTCATGCGGATTGAACTCGGCAAACTGTATTAAAACACCAAAGGCATCAGCGGGATGAATAAACAGCTCTTTCCAGTTTTCATACTTATTATTAAACCCGAAATACGGAATTTTTTCTCTATCAAGAAATAATTTTGCAGCATTTATGTCAGGAACTTCGAAAGTAATGTGATGCACTCCGCCGTCACGATTTTTCAGAAAATTATCGAGAAAGCTTCCATCGCCAGTTGGAGCAATCAGCTCCAGACGGGAAAGATCACCTGCTGAATAAATCTGAAACTTATATTTTGAAAATTTGTCATCGCCCGCACCACCCGGCACAAGACCAAGAAGCTTCGTAAAAAAATTATTCGCTTTATCATAATCTTTAACAGCTATAGATACATGATCTATTCGTAATACCATTTTCATCACCCGCGATCGGTTTTAAACATTTTTTACCAAGAAGGCTCTGACCCCTTTTATTGTTTTTAAAAATATACCGCAAGTCTTTTCAGATAAGCTTCTTCGTACCAGAGAAATTTTTTCACACAATCATCAAATGTATCACCGAGTTTTAAAAAGAAATCATGCAGAGTAAACTTAACATCTGTTTCATAATCTTTTTTGAGATACACATTTATAAAACCGGTAAATTCTCACGGGGATCGCGGGATAATCTTTTTTTGACCGGATTATACCCGATATACCATAAAAGCCATAATAAATAATTTTCCGGATTGTCGGAGTGTTCAATTATTGTTGAACCGAATCGTTCATTCCAGAACGAACCTGTTTCACCAGTTGACCGGTTGTATTTCTCGGCAATCCTGGCTTTTATATACTGCATTATGCTCGAAATGGTCTCCCGGTTTTCGACAGTTTTTATTATCAGATGAATATGATTCCCCACAGGTTCAGCGGCAATGAGTTCAAACTCGTACTTTTCCTGACACATTATGATTGCTTCCGTAAAATACTTTTTTACATAACTGCTGTGGAAAAGATTCCGTTTACCGTGACATCTTGAATAGCAGTGATAGGTTACTCCCTGAATTATAATTCTAGGCGGTTTCGGCATTTGTTTCTCCGGATATATCGTTTAGTATTAATACGTTTAAGACGAACTGAATTTTAAAAAAAATATGGGGTCAGAGCCTCGATTCTAAAAAAAACGGCTCTGACCCCTAACTGATTTTTTATCTTTACAATTTCCGCAAATAGTCTATACTATAATAACACTTGATACAGTTTCCGGAGGTCAGATGAAAATTACTATCGTAGGCGCAGGCATGGTGGGTACTGAAATCTGCAGTTATCTTTTTATAATGGGTACTGCAAGAGAAATAGTACTGATTGATATTGATAAAAAGAGAGCTGAGGGTGAAATTATGGACTTTCACCATATGTCAGCGTTTACTCATACAAAAAATATAAAAATGACTGCAGGCGACTACTCCGACACTGCGGGGAGTGACATTATTGTAATAACTGCAGGTGTACAGATCCGCCAGGGACAGCCGCGCGAGGATCTTGTTCATATTAATTCAAAGATTGTTTCAGAAATTGCAAAGGAAGTTTACCGTTATTCCCCTGACGGAATTGTAATTAATGTAACAAATCCGGTTGATGTCTGCACATGGTTTATTTTAAAAAATACAGGCTATGACCCCGGAAAAGTTATCAGCTCAGGTACACTTCTCGATTCAGCCCGATTTATGACTATCCTTGCCGGTCACGCTGATATGGATCCTAAAAATGTATTCTGTTATGTTCTTGGTGAGCATGGAGCAACAAGCTTTATCCCGTGGAGCATATGTAATATCTGCGGAATAGGCCTAGAAGAGTACTGCAGCACAAATAATCTTTCTCCAGTAGATAAAAAAAAGATGTTAGATGAAGTATTAAACGTGGGCTATGAAATTTTCAATAGAAAAGGGAACACCAATCATGGCATTGCTGCAAGTGTTTACAGAATAATCCGGGCAATTGAAATGAATGAACACTCCGTGCTTCCTGTTGGATTTCTTATAAATAATATTTATGATCTGAAGAATACGGTACTGAGTCTCCCGGTTATTATAAATAAAAACGGTATCGGAAAGATTATCAATTACAAGCTTGCAGAGAATGAAATTAATGAACTTCACAAATCCGGTAATCATGTCCGGACACTAATAGAAAGTGTAAATATTATTTCTTCTGCCGGATGATAGAATCTTTATACAACTCAGCCATTTTAATCCTTTCAATTGCAGCAGGATGTGAACTCCGGAAAAATGCCGGGATTGGATGCCTGTTTAATCTCGATCTGTTATCTTTAGCAATACGAATTTCTGAAGATATAAACGCATCGGGATCTCCTGTTGTTTCAAGAGCATAATAATCCGCATGTTTCTCCATCTTGCGAGATACAGTCATTTCTATCGGATTTGTAATATTTGAAATTATTACAAATAAAAGTAAATATAATGGAATCATCGACGGTGAATGCATCTCGCCGATTGCATTTTTAGATTCAGCCTGCATTTTTTTTACAATATAAAAAATAATTAAAAAGCCGCAGAGAGACATCAAAAATCCGATTACAACTCCTTTCATATTATGATTATATGCCCAGTGGCCGATTTCATGTGCCAGGATTGAAACCACCTCTGCCTCACTATTATTCTTTATAAGAGTGTCGTAGAGATATATTTTTTTGTGATTCCCGAATCCTACAAAAAAAGCATTAGTATGATTTGAATACTCGCTCTCTTTAATGACATAAATTTTATCGACTGAAACTCCGGTTTTATCACCAAGTTCAACAATGCGTTTCTCAAGTTGCGGATTATCAATAATTTTTATATCATAAAATATAGGGAGTATTACCGTCGGGTATATTATCATCATTGTCAGGCCGATAACCAGCCCGCCGACAGGAACGATAAAAACCGAATAGAACCTGAATTTACGGATAACAGTCAAGGCCAGAGCCCCTATAATCGAAACAGAAAAAATTACGAGAATGAAGTTCTTAAACCAAGTCCAGAACCAGAATCCCATTGTCATATTGGAAAAACCAAATCTATGCTCAAATATATACGAAAAATAGAAATTAAATGGGAGAGAAATAAGTGTGGCTGAAGAATATAGAGCGGCTATAAAACAAACCGATGTGAGAAAAAATCTCTCTTTAGTCAATTTACAGCAGAAATTTTCAAGCTTCACAGATAAAGGTGTAAAAGACATCCCCATGAGAATCATTGCGAAAATAATATTCCTTGCTATGGCAATCCCGAAACCTCTCCTGGCATAAGCCTCACCATTTGCAATATCCTCAAGGGTAAAGTATTTCAAAATTTCACTGTGAAGTTCCGACGAACTGCTCCCAATATAATCGAGAATAGAGAGCAGTAATCTAAACAGAAATAGAGCTAAAAAGATCATAATAACATTTTTTTTCATTCAATTTTTCATCCGCTTTATATTTACTCTAAAGATCACACATTATTAACATTTATGTCAAGAATAATGAGATGATGGGGGTCAGAGCCATCATTTTAAGCAATAAAGGCTCTGACCCCGATATCAAATCGACGGGTCAGAGCCTTAGATGCTTCGAGCTTAGACAAAATTTTAGCTTGATTTTATCCCCCCGAATTTCAACATTCTCCGAAAAGCTTATACCTGAGAGAAAACCATGAACTGCAATCAGTGCGGAGCCTGCTGCATCGCCCCATCAATCTCGTCAATTATACCTGAAACAGGTAAAAATAAACCTGCCGGAACCCGGTGTGTTCATCTATCGCCAGAAATGAAATGCTCTATTTATGAAAAAAGACCTGCAGTATGCAAAGAATTTTCGCCAACAGAAGATCTCTGCGGTAAAAACTTCGATGAGGCTTTTGCAAACCTTCAGAAACTTGAAATTCTCACATCCAGTTAAGTATAATTACATAAATTTATTTTTTTTACAACTAAAGGGCTATGAACCTTTATATGAATTTGAAGGCTCTGACCCCTAATCCTGTTAATAAAGAAAAAACTGATCCACATGGTAATTGAACACATTTTATAAAAAAATTCTTGATTAAATCAGCATATCTGGCGTTTTTACTATTTATATGGTCTATGCGGGAGCTTTAAAAAGACAGCTCCTGATAATTCAAAAAATTCAGTGAATATTTCAATAAAAATGGTACTTCGATTTTTTTAAAAATCGGTTGAGAGCTCCATTTTGCAATTAAGGGTCAGAGCCTCATTATTAATAAATCCGGGGTCAGAGCCCCTCAAAAAGAAATAACAAAAAAGGATATAAACATGATTGATAGATATTCACGAAAAGAGATGTCCGGTATATGGGAGCTTGAAAACAAGTTCCGTATCTGGCTTGATATAGAGATTGCGGTATGTGAGGTTTACGCAGAGCTGGGGATGATCCCGAAAGAGGATCTTGCTGTGATAAAGGAAAAGGCTGCTTTCAAGGTTGAACGCGTTCTTGAGATTGAGAACGAGGTTCACCACGATGTAATCGCTTTCCTAACAGCTGTAGCAGAGAACGTTGGACCGGAGAGCAGACACATTCACTTTGGACTCACATCAAGTGACGTTGTTGACACTGCATTTTCAATCCAGCTGATTCAGGCAGGGAATATTCTTCTTTCAGGCCTTGACACGATGATAGATACATTACGGGATAATTCACTTAAATATAAAGATACACGCTGCATGGGACGGTCACATGGCGTTCATGCCGAGCCGACAACCTTCGGTGTGAAGATGGCGCTCTACTACGAGTCATTTAAAAGAAGCAGGGAGAGAATTCAGCGCGCAATTGAGAATATTTCATTCGGTAAACTATCCGGCGCAGTTGGAACATTCAGTAATGTCTCTCCGGAGATTGAGGCTGAGGTATGCAGCAGACTTGGCCTCCTCCCCGATCCAGTTTCCACGCAGGTTATACAGAGAGACAGACACGCCGAGTACATGGCCGCTCTTGCGATCATGGCAGGTACAATGGATCAGCTCGCGACAGAGATAAGACATCTCCAGAGGACGGAGGTTCGAGAAATTGAGGAACCGTTCCAGAAGGGGCAGAAGGGATCTTCTGCGATGCCGCACAAAAGAAATCCAATACTCTCTGAACGGGTGACCGGACTCTCCCGTGTAATAAAATCGAACATAAACGTTGCGCTCGACAACATTACGTTATGGCACGAGAGAGATATATCCCATTCATCCGCCGAGAGAGTTATATTTCCCGATTCAACAATCGCTCTCGATTATCTTGTTCACCGCATGATATTTATACTTCAGAATCTGCATGTATATCCTGAAAACATGCAGGACAATATCGAAAAAACCGGGGGACTATTCTATTCACAGTCTCTACTACTTCTTCTTATAGAGAAAGGATTCACCAGAGAGGATTCGTATAAACTTGTGCAGGATATGGCAATGAGAGTATGGAAGCGCGAAGGTAATCTGAAAGAACTTACACTTAAATCTCCCGAGCTTGCAGGTAAAGTAACCGTTGATGAAGTTGAAAAACTTTTTGATATTAACAGATACTACAAAAATGTTGATGCTATCTACAAAAAGGCCGGCATCATTTAGATGAACAAAACTTTCCGTATAGAAACATTCGGATGCCAGATGAACGTGGGAGACTCGGAGCTCATCAGGCTCTCCATGGTGAAAAACGGATTTGTCGAGGAGGCAAATCCCGGTGATGCCGACATCTGCATTTACAATACGTGTTCAGTGAGAGATAATGCCGAGAAGCGTGCCCTGGCGCGAATATCTACCGCTAAAGGTATCGGCGTCGCAAAAAAAAGACTCATCGTGGTCGCCGGCTGCATGGCGCAGAGGCTTGGAGAGGAACTGCTTAAGAAAAAAGTCGCAAGCATTGTAATCGGTCCGTATCAGTCTCCGCGTCTTGGCGAAATACTCAGCGAGTTTATAAAAAACAAAAAAACCAGGCTGTTCATCTCCCAGAAAAATGAAAACTTTGCCGAAAGACTTACACCTGAACTTCTTGAAAACCGCGATGTAGAACCGTGGCACAAATGGGTAACCATTACTCACGGATGCGAAAACTTCTGTGCTTACTGCATTGTACCATATGTCCGCGGCAAACTTATATCATTTCCCTCTGAAAGAATACTCAAATTCATCAAAGAGCTTGCAGATTCAGGCGTGATAGAAGTTACTCTTCTTGGACAGAATGTTAACCAGTATGGACAGGACGCCGGAGATATACCTTTTCACAAACTTCTGGAAAAGACTGCATCGATTGAAGGGCTTAAAAAAATAAACTTCATGACATCCCACCCCATGGATTTTAACGAAGAGACTATACATGTAATAAATGACAATCCTAACATCTCGCGCGGTATACATCTCCCCATGCAGAGCGGCTCTGACCGTATACTTAAAGCAATGAACAGAAAATATACAACGGCACACTACTACTCCATAATAGAAAAAATCGAGAGAATTATCCCGGACTATGCCGTTTCCACTGACCTAATCACCGGATTCCCAGGCGAAACAGTTGAAGAATTCAACGAAACTCTGGAAGCTGTAAAAAGAATAAAGTTCGATGAAGCTTTCATGTTCTCATACTCACCTAGAATGGGAACTCCTTCATACTCGATGAAAGAGACAATCAGCGAAAAAGAGAAGGCAGCCAGACTCCATGAATTAATTTCTGTTCAGAGAGAAATTTCTCTTGAAAAACTGAAGAAGAGAGTAAACAATAAAGAGAGAGTCATAGCTGAAAAAGTAAGCAAAAAATCGGGATCAGAAGTTGCAGGTAAAACATTTTTAAATCATCCCGTTGTATTCAGCGGAGATATTAACGATATCGGAAGGGAGACAATTGTTGAAATCAGTGAAGTCAGGGGTTCAACTCTCTTCGGCAGAAAAATTATTTAAACCTTGCGGGTTACTTCTGCTAGTTATACTATTCTGCGCTCCGCTCTATTCTGCCGACACGGCTGAGGCAGAATTCAACGTTCTCCGGAAATCATTCAACTCTAAAGATAAAGATTCTTTCGATAAAGACGGAATGCAGTTTCTTAAAAAATTCCCGGGAAGCAGCCGGGTCCCCTATGTACGTCTGCTCCTTGCCGACAAAGAGAGTGACATCGATCTGGCGCTGGGCAAATATAGAATGGTTATAAAAAACTATAACAATTTCCCGGGGAGAGAATATGCTCTCTACAGAATCTGCCAGATACTCGACCTTAAATCAAAATGGAAAGAACTGAAGATAGAATCTGCAGAAGGTATAAGACTCTTCTCATCCGGAGAATATCTCAGCGAATTCAGATTTATGCACATAACCGCACTGATAATGCTCGAGGACTACAACTCCGCAAAAGATGAAGCGATAAAAATAACCGAACATACGCACGATTTTGAAACACTCTCAAGAGCTATTTACCTCCTTGCCGAATCTGAAAAAAAAATCAGCGGTAATTCAAGATCATACATATACAATCTCAGAGAGCTCGCAGTGGGATTCAAAAATTCTTCTATTTATCCATCAATTATTTTTAAACTGGCGATGTTCTATGATGAAAAGAAAGAATTTAATAAAGCATACTCGGCCTATAGCGACATAGCAGAACTCTTCCCCGATTCACCTGAAGCCGACATGGCAATACAGCGGATAGAGAAACTTAAACCGCTGAGCCCCAAAAAGGTCAGTTACATGCCGGATACTTTAACTGTAAAAAATACCGATGAACTTGACCTCTCACCTGAATATGAAGTGAAAAAGAAAACTGAAGAAAACTACTACTCTGTTGCAATCGGCCCGTATACACGGCTGAATGATACTACTGGTGTAATCAAGCTTCTTAAGTATTATGATGATATCCGCAAAGTTAAAACAGCCTACGGCTATATGATATATCTGGGCAGATACAGCGATTCTGAAAACGCTCTTGAAACAAGAGTAAGGCTTGCCGAGGAGTACGGGATCAACGGAAACATCGTAAGATTTTCCGTGCATGAAAAAAAAAGTTATATTTACGAGGACCGTTAGATGGAAGAAAAACTGACTCCAATGATGAAGCAGTACAGCGATATAAAGAGAAAATATCATGAGGAGATTCTATTCTTCCGCATGGGCGACTTTTACGAGATGTTTTTCGACGACGCGAAGATAGCTTCACGGATACTGGACATCGCACTCACTGCACGGCAGAACGACGTCCCCATGTGCGGAATACCATATCATGCCGCGGAGAGTTATATCGCGCGGCTCATCAAGGCGGGGAAACGTGTCGCTGTATGCGAACAGCTTGAGAGTGTCCCGTCGGCCGGAAGCAGCATTGTAAAGCGTGATGTAGTACGCGTTATTACACCTGGTACGGTTATAGAATCGAACCTTCTCGGCAGTGATGACAATAACTTTCTCTGCTCAATCTACATAACAAAAAAAGAGATGGGGATGGCATTCGTCGATGTTTCCACTGGTGATTTTTTTTATCTGACATCTGACAAAAACATGGAGCTTTTCCGCGGGGAGATTGCCAAGTACAGCCCGAAAGAGGCAATCATATATGCCCAGTCATACGAGACAGACACCATATTCACTGAGTTTATTAAAAGCCGGAACATCCCTGTGCACACACTGAATGAATGGAACTACGAGAAGGAGTACATGACAGAGGTAATCTGCCAGACTCTCTCCACTCATAATCTTGCGGGACTGGGCATTGAAACTGATACTGAAATTATTACAACAGGGGCAATCCTCCAGTATCTCCGTGATACACACAAAACAGTTTTCGGACATCTGAAGAATCCCATGAAACTCGCATCACGGGACACAATGATGCTCGATGAAGCGACCATATCCAATCTCGAAATCGTTGAAAATCAACAGGATGGTACGCGTAACAGAACTCTCTTCTCAGTCCTTAACAATACAAAAACACCTATGGGAAGACGGACACTTGAACGGAACCTTCTCCAGCCTCTTGTGTTAAGAAGTAAAATTGATGAGCGTCTCAATCTTGTTGACTTCTTCTTCCAGAGGGCAGACCTCGCAGAAGATATAACCACACATCTGAAAGAGATTCTCGACATGGAGCGGATACTATCCCGTTTTACAATTGGAAAGATACAGCCCCGGAACTTTATTGCAATGAAGCAGTCTATCTTCGCATCGATGAAGATAAAAAAAATAATATACAACTATACAATTGATAATCCTATGCTTACTGGACTCTATGAAGAGTTGTCCGAACTGTCGGAACTTGGTGATATTATTAACACAATAATTGATGATGACCCTGCACTCTCGCCTGAACATGGAAGAGTTATTAAACCGGGCTATTTACCTGAGCTTGACAATCTATACGAACTGAAATCTGACGCAAAAAAATGGATACTTAAATTCCAGGAGGATGAGAAAACCAGACTTGGAATAAATACTCTCCGCGTTAAATACAACAAAATTCTCGGTTACTATATCGAAATCAGTAAAGGACAGTCCGACAGAGCCCCTAAAGAGTACTTCCGGAAACAGACTCTGGTTGGTGCAGAACGGTATACGACAGAAGAACTTCAGAAGTTCGAATCTGACATACTCGGCGCAGCGGACAAAATAACAGATATTGAGAAACGTGAAATAGAAAATCTCCGTCTTCAGATAATAGAGAAGAGCCGTGAAATTCAGATGACTGCATCATCAGTGGGTTATCTCGATTTTATCTGCTCTCTGTCGGTTTCTGCGATTCTTAACAGATTTGTAAAACCGGTAATCAATGATAATAACTATATCTCCATAAAGAACGGACGCCATCCTGTAGTGGAAAAATATTACACAAAAGAAGTATTTATTCCAAACGATATTCTTCTCGATGATTCCGGAAATATAATCAATATTATTACCGGACCGAACATGTCGGGAAAATCGACATATATCAGAATGTGTGCAATACTTCAACTCATGGCGCAGGTGGGATCTTTTCTTCCGGTAGAGAGTGCGGACCTCTCCATTGCAGACAGAATTTTCACACGTATCGGTGCTTCCGATAACATCTCCAGAGGTGAATCGACTTTCCTCGTCGAGATGAATGAAACTGCGAACATTCTCAATAACGCAACAGAACGCAGTCTTATTATTATGGATGAAGTAGGGAGAGGGACAAGTACATATGACGGACTCTCTATCGCATGGGGAGTTGTAGAGTATATTCTCCGTTATATAAAAGCTAAAACTCTTTTTGCCACTCACTATCACGAACTGACACAGCTTGGAAATAAAGAAGGTATTGTAAATTACAACGTTCTTGTAAAAGAGACCATGAGCAGCGTTGAGTTTTTACACAAAGTTGTAACGGGCAGCGCGGATAAGTCATACGGAATACATGTTGCAAAACTTGCAGGATTACCGAAAAATATCATATCCAGAGCTACAAAAATTCTTGAAAAACTAGAAAGCAAAGGCAGCGATAAATCAAAGATAAGCGAGCAGGAGATATCCTCTGAACAGCTTGAAATATTCAACGCTTCTAATCATATTATATTACAGATACTTGAAAAAATCGATATTGATAACATTACTCCTGTAGAAGCGATAAATGAGCTGCATAAATTAAAAAAATTGATAGACTGAAAGATAAGAATGATTTAATATAAATAAATTTTCATGCAATTTTGACAGAAAATATCCGAAATTAAGAAGTAATGAAGTATTATATTTGTAACTGCTCAAAACCGGCAGGAATAAATCTCTCCGCCGCGCCTTCGGCGCGGCGGAGATAAAATGCCGCCAATTTTTGTGTAATTACTTATATTTCCATTGTATTATATATCCGTTAACGAGGAATAATGTCAGCTACCCAGTTTAAGATTGAAAACTACATTGCAGGCTCCTTTATCATGGTCGAAGGGAAGAAGAATGAGACCAACTTCTATATTATAAGAAGCGGTAAAGTAAAGGTTTCCAAGGATAATCCAGTCCTCTCTGAAGAACCATATACAATCATTGGTCCAGGGGATTTTTTCGGTGTAGTTTCATGTATGAGCGGTCATTCCAGACAGGAATCTGCAGTGGCACTTGAAAATACATCTCTCATATGTGTTGAAAAGGATATGTTCGGATTGCTGATCCAGAAAAATCCGGCCGTTGCAATGAAAATAATACGTTTTTTCAGCCGTAAACTGAGACAGTTCGACCACGCTATTACAAGTCTTACACTTAAAACATCAGGTGAAGAGGATCCGGAACATCTTTTCAACATTGGTGAATACTATCTGAAGAAAAGAGCTATCAATCACGCTATCTATTCATATCAGCGCTATATACAGTATTGTCCAAACGGCTCATATAGAGACAAATCACTCGAAAGGCTTAAAACTCTTAAAGCTCCATTTAAAACTCCGGATATGCCGTATATGAAGGGGATGAACAGAAAGTATCCTGACAACACAATGCTCTTCTCCGAAGCTGAACCTGGTGACGAACTTTTCATCATTCAGGACGGGAAAGTAAAAATTACAAAAATCATGGATGAGGAGATACTTCTGGCAGTTCTTAAAACAGGGGATATTTTCGGAGAGATGGCTCTCCTTGACAATAAGCCCAGAAGTGCATCGGCAATATCCTATGGAGATGTTACAGTACTTGCTATCAATAAGTCAAACTTCGAGGGGATGGTACAGGCTCAGCCTCAGCTTGCCACAAGACTTATTCAGCTCCTTGGAGAAAGGATGTGGACGGCGTACAGACAGCTTGAAAATCTCATGATTAGAAATCCTCTTGGAAGAATATACGACACACTTCTTATACAGATTGAAAAACAGAAAATTACGATTGAACCGAAAAAGCCCCACAACTTCGAGTTCGGATCGAAAGAGCTTATAAATATGGTTGGACTATCATCTCGCGAAGGTGAAGATTTAATCGTACAGCTCCTTGAAGATAAAAATATAAATCTCACCGGCGGAAAGATAATGAGTTCAGACTTGAACGAACTTGAAAAAACAGTTATGTTTTACAAAAAACAGACTGCACTTGAACGGCAGAGAGAAGCGAATAAAAACAAATGATGATCAAAAAAATTACCCGGTTAACCAAAGTTGCAATTATCTCAACAATTGTTATCGTTACTTCACTGGCAGTTACCGTCAGCCTTATATATTATTTTTATCCTGAAGAATCTGTTAAACAGATTATCAAAAGCAGAACAGAGATTCTCCTTGATAGGAAAATTGAGATAGGTTCACTCCATTACAGTCCTAAAGGTATTGTCATTAATAATGTAATTATATACGACAAAGCGGATAATACTTCACAACCGGTATTGATAAAATCTGATGAAGTTGTTATTACATTTTCTCTCCTTTCTATTATCAACAGGGATTTTAAACTTAAAACTATTTATTTCAGAGGACTTGAGATAAATTGTGTTTTTAATGCAGATGGAAAAAGTAATATTGAGCAGCTGGTATCTGAAGTTAAACAGAAAACAGGAAGCACCAGTGGTGAAAACAGTATTCAGCTCTCTGAAGTTATACTGAATGAATGTAAAATTAGAATAATAAATCCGCCTGTTTTAGTTAAACCGCTTGAGGGGGAATATTATTTTACAAGTACAATCCGTTTTTATGACAACAGCACTTTTTCGATTATTGACACAAAAGTAATACTCCCGCAGAAGAGAGGGATACTCTACCCTGAACTCGAAGTTGCAACTGTTGATAAGTTCATTGCCAAAGGGAGAGTTAAACTTGAAAATGCTTCACTTCTCTGGGTTTACAAATTTGCAGATAGTGACCCGAAACTCCCATTTGATATTATAAACGGACAGGTTAATGATCTTGAAATTACAGAAAATGATGTAAAAGGTTATGCCAAAGCTACTTCAACTTTAAAAAATTCAAAAAACATTTTATCCGCTGATGGATACTGCACTGTTAATATAAACAATAGAACAGTTTTATTAAAAGATATTAAAGGTAAAATAAACTCCTCATATGTTAATGTCGATGATATGCTGATCTCCACAAGACAGGAAGAGATACAAAGATTCAGCTTTACAAACATCTCTTTTCAGATGAATGATCTCCGGTCACTCCTCGAACCTCTTCCATCCGGACTTTTTGGATCGGTAAAAGGGGTTCTTTCGTTTGACGGGAAATTCTATAGCGGCAGAATCGAAGGATCAGGTATAGGATTTAAAAATACAACAGAGCTTTTCAGCGATCTGAATACAACAATAGAAATAAATAAAAACATTGTAAGAAAAGAGGATATACCAGTAAAAATTTTCGGAAGCAGTTCTACCGTTTCACTTGCAACCACAGATAATAAATTTAAAAACTTTTATATATCCATCAATGCTGAAAAGATAAATATAAACGATATTCATTTTGATGAGAAGTTCCAATCCAGCGGAAAGTCTGATATTCCGGTTAACATAACAGGAAAAATCAGTGTGTCGGAACTTGTTTACGACGATTTAACATTTAAGAATACCAGAGCTAATATATCAGCATCAGGGAATACTATAAAGATTAACAATGCAGGAACTTCAATTTTAAGCGGTACCATTTCCGGGACAGGAACAATTGATCTTGCCGGATCTACACCGGCAGTTCAAACATCTCTAAGATTCAGCAATATTAAAATTCATGACTTTAAATTTAAGAATGAAAATCTTAACAAGCGGTTATTCGGATTTGCAGAAGGTTCTGCTAATCTCGATCTTCAGCTTAAATCAAATGCTGCAGAAACGATAAAAGGTAATGCCGTATTTACAGTAACAAAAGGAAAAGTTGTAAACACCGGAGTTCAGGATGGTTTGATTGTTTTTCTTTCAGAATTAAGATATAAGCTGAAGGACCTTGAATTTAATAAAATATACGGCAACCTCAGCATTGAGGGTAATAATTTCAATATTAACTCTTTCATTTTTAATTCAGAAGATGTAAGACTTACCATGAGCGGCCAGATTGATAAAGAGATGAGTGCAAAGAATATGAATATGAAGCTTGAGTTCAACAATCATTTCATCAAGGATGTGCCCCGTCCGGCAATAGCAGTATTTAATAAATACCTGAGCGGAAAATGGTACGTTATACCATTTTCACTCAACGGCAATATTACAGAAAGTAAAAACATGAAAATGCTGGATAATAATTAATAACGTGAATCTGCAAAATCGACCCATCCGCCTGCTTTAACAAGCTCTTTATCAAATCCTGAAATAGTAAAATCAACTGTTTCACTTAGTGAACCCGATGTGAAAACAAATTTACTGTTTTCAAAATCAGTCTTAATAAATGTTTCTTTACCTGCAAACTTACTAAACAGCATATCTATTGCTGCAGCGGGAAGTTCCACTGCCATCATACCGCAGTTATACATATTCTGTCTGAAAATTCTGGCAAAATCCACAGCTATTACAAGGTTGATATCATTCACTTCAAGAGCCCATGGCGCATGTTCCCGTGAGGAGCCGCATCCGAAATTACCTCTCGTAACAACTACATTGGCATCTTCGATGTCAGTCTTCTGATCGAATTTTTCAAGCTTCAGATCTTCAAGAAGATAGGGCTTGAGAGCTTCTTTAGAATTTTCAGTCAGATACTTTGCGGGAATAATCTCATCAGTATTGATATCCGATCTATCAAGAAAGAGTACTTTACCATCAAAACTTTTCATATATCCATCCACCCTATTTCTCTTTGTATAATTCTGAATTAACAATCTTACCCTCAACAGCAGTAGCAGCAGCAGTTGCCGGGCTCATTAGATGTACAGTTCCGCCCTTCCCCATACGTCCGTTAAAATTTCTATTTGTAGTAGAGGCGCAGACTTCACCCGGAGCAAGAACTCCATTACTCATACCGAGACAGGCACCGCATGTAGGATTGGTAACACAGAATCCCGCATCCATGAAAATATCGATGATCCCCTCTTCCATTGCCATTTTAAAAATCTTCGGTGTTGCCGGAGAGACAATCCCTCTTACATTTTCACTTATCTTTTTACCTTTCAAAATAGATGAAGCTATACGAAGATCCTCAATCCGTCCGTTTGTACATGATCCGATATAAATCTGATCAACAGAAGTTCCAGTCATCTCTCTTACAGGTTTAACTTCATCGGGCTTATATCCGTATGTAACCATCGGTTCAAGAGAATTAACATCTATATCGATAATGCTGTCGAAAACTGCATCGGCATCAGAAATCCATTTCCGGTAATCGGCAAGCGCATCATCTCTTGTTTTGTAATCATTTTTAATATGTTCCCATAGATAGTCAACAGTTGTCATATCGGGATAGCAGACACCGCTTGTTCCGCCCGCTTCTATTGCCATATTACAGAGAGTCATTCTCGACTCCATTGTCATTGCATCAACAACAGGACCTGTAAACTCCATAATTTTATTAGTAGCACCGTTCACTCCGATCTTCCCGATTATAAAAAGAATAAGATCTTTCGCATAAACTCCGTCTTTCAGTTTACCTGTAAGATTGAACTTTATGGTATCGGGCTTTTTGAATGTGCATACACCTTTCAGCATCCCCACCTCAAGATCCGTTGTACCTACACCTGCAGCAAAAGCGCCGAAAGCACCGTGTGTACATGTATGCGAATCGCCCATGATTATGGTATAGCCGGGCCGGGTGAAACCCTTCTCAGGGAAGATTGCATGGCAAACGCCGTTATTTCCCACATCAAAAAAATCGGTAATTTTATTACGTTTAGCCCAGTCTCTTAAAGTCTTTGCCTGAATTGCAGTTTTAGTATCTTTCGATGGGGTAACATGATCGATTACCACTTTAATCTTAGACGGATCAAAAACTCTGTCTTTCCCGCGTGCTGCAAGGTCATTGATGGCTATCGGAGTTGTAATCTCATGGCAGAATACAGCGTCAAGACTAAGTACACTTATCCCTCCGGAAAGATCATCAACTTTGTGAGCTTCAAAAATTTTTTCAGTAATGGTTTTCCCCATATATCTATCCTCGTGGTTATTTTCTGTGGAATTTTTTTAAATCAGGCTCTGACCCTCAGCAGCATTAAAAACAGATAGTTTTACACACTTCAAAAATCAAGCTTTTTCTGATTTTACGGCAATGATATCTTCATTCTCGTCAATTAATTCATCGGCATCTTCTTTCTTGTGAAGAGAGAGTGATATTTCACCTTTTTTCATTGAAAACCGGATTGATGCGCCATCGGTTATTTTCTCTTTGAGAATCCTTTCCGCCACACGGTCTTCAATTTCACGCTGTATTACTCTTCTTAAATTTCTGGCACCGGTTTTCGGATCAAATCCTTTATCAATGAGATATTTTTTTACAGGTTTTAAAACTTTAAGTTCAATTCCGCTTCTTTCAAGTTTTTCACCAACCTTATCCAGCATAATTTCGACTATATCTGTCAGATGTTCAATCTGAAGCTTATTAAATACAACTATCTCGTCTACCCTGTTTAAAAATTCAGGTGAAAAACTTTTTTTCAGAACAGAATCAGTTCTGTCACTGTTAAAGTTCCCGCCTGAAACTTTGTTAAAACCGAGTGAACCGGTTCTGTCCATATCATTGTTGCCGATATTCGAAGTCATAATTATTACAGTATCTCTGAAACTGACTGTAATTCCTGACGAATCAGTCAGCTCACCCTCATCAAGCACTTGAAGGAGTATGTTGAAAATATCAGGATGCGCTTTTTCAATTTCATCGAGAAGCACAACAGAGTAAGGCTTTCTCTTTACCTTTTCAGTAAGCTGGCCCCCCTCTTCGTAACCGATATACCCTGGAGGTGATCCGATCAGTCTTGATACAGAATGTTTCTCCATAAATTCAGACATATCGAGTCTTATAATACTCTTCTCGTCTCCGAAAAGAAATTCAGCGAGAGCTCTGCCGAGTTCAGTTTTACCGACTCCGGTAGGTCCGAGGAAGATGAATGATCCGTTAGGTCTGTCCTCTCCTCCCAGTCCGATCCTTGATCTTCTGATGGACCGGCTTACGATGTCAATTGCCGCGGTTTGACCTATTACACGCTTAGTAAGAAACTCCTCCATTCGAAGCAGTTTGTCCGACTCATCCTCTTCCAGATCTTCAACAGGAATTCCAGTCATTTCGGCAACTACTTTTGCAATGAGAGAAGGTTTAACAAGCACCTCGTATTTATTTGCCCTGTTAAGCCACTCGGCGGTTACCGACTCGACTTTCTCTTTTTTCTCGGCAATAATATCTCTGATCCGTGCAGCCTGCTCGTACTCCTGAGCCTGAACCAGTTCAATTTTATTTTCATTTAATCTGCCAATTTCACTTTCAAGCTCGGCAATCTCTGCAGGTTTTTCAAGATTTTCAAACCTCGCCATTGCGCCGGCTTCATCGAGCAGATCAATTGCCTTATCAGGGAAAAATCTATCGTTTATATATCTGTCTGAAAGATATACAGCCTCTTCAAGAGCCTCTTCGGAAAAAATAACCTTATGGTACTTCTCATAACTCTCCTTGAGACCTTTGAGTATATTGAGAGTCTCCTCCATATCAGGTTCATCGATGATTATATTCTGGAAACGTCGCACAAGGGCGCTGTCTTTTTCTATATACATTTTGTATTCAGTAAGAGTTGTAGCTCCGATACACTGAAGTTCACCACGTGCAAGAGCAGGCTTTAATATGTTTGCGGCATCAATCGCACCCTCTGCTGCACCGGCTCCGGTGATTGCATGAATTTCATCAATGAATATTATCAGTTTTTCTCTCTTCGAAATTTCTGCTACGAGTTTTTTTAAACGCTCTTCAAACTCACCGCGGTATTTTGTACCAGCGACTATGGCAGAAAGATCAAGTGTAAGGAGTTTATAATCATAAAGACTTTCAGGAACGTCTTTATTTATAATTTTCTGGGCAAGCCCTTCAACAATTGCAGTTTTACCAACACCAGCTTCGCCGATAAGTATCGGATTATTTTTTCTTTTCCTGGAAAGGATTCTTATTACTCTTGAAATCTCTGAATCTCTACCTATTACAGGATCGAGCAGGCCCGCTGCTGCCTGAGCGGTAATGTCGGTTGCAAACTCTTCGAGAGGTGAAACTTTAGCCTCGTTCTTTACCGGCATAGTTTTTGGAACAGATCTGATCCCTAGTACCCTGAGAATTTCATCTTTAACGACATCGTATGTAATTCCCCCCTTTTCAAGCTCGGTCAATCCGCCGCACGAACCGTCTTTAAAAATTGCCAGAAGTATATGCTCTGTTCCGATATATGAATTTTTTAAATTCTTAGCCTCTTCACGGGACTGTTCAATGATATTCTTAAATCCCTGATTAACCGGAATTTTTCCGGGATTTATCGGATTCATCGATGGTTTAAGATTTCTCTCCAGAAGTCCAATAACCTTTTCAAAGTTAACCCCAAGATTTTTAAGAATTCTGGAAGCAACGGAGTCATCATCTTTCAGAAGCGAGATCATTATATGTTCCGGACCCAGGACTTCAGAATTCATTCTCTTCCCCTCGGTTTGAGAGGATAATTCAATTATCTTTTTTGATTTTTTAGTAAACTCAAACATTAACATCTCCGCTGTTTTTTAATTCGGTCCTTAAAAACAGAGCCCTGTAATCATCACTGTTGATAATGCTTTTAAATCTGAGCCCGAAATACTCCTGAAGGTGAGCCCATTGAACTTTAACCATGAGATCATTTATAGTTACAATATTATAATCTTTAATTACCGACATCACCACACCAAGCCTTATGCGTGAAAGGTGTTCTACGGCTTCAACATAATTCAATCTTCTTGCATAGAGCAGAATACCCAGAGATCTCCATACGCTATCCTCGAATTCATTTCTGGAAACATTAAAAAATTCATCTCTTGCATCATCTTCAAGTTTAATCACGCGGTTTATTATATCATCAGCAGTTTCCAGCTGATCAATCTCAGTCATACCGAGATACTTTCTGCTGCTTAAATGATATAGTCCGCCGGTTACTCTGCCGGTATTACCCAGTGTTCCCGATATCTGAAAACCATTATCACGTATAAAACCGATAGATTCGCTTATCCGCTTATTTACCGTAAGCACCGGAAGATGGAGTATTGCAGAGATTTTTAAACCTGTTCCAGTGTTCGCCGGATCGGGTGTGAGATAACCATACTTTTCTGAAAAAGCATATTTTACAACACTGTTCAATGCATCATCAATAGCATCAGCATCTTTATATGTATCGTACAGCTGAAATCCGGGACGGATCACCTGTATTCTAAAATGATCCGAGTCATTTACAAGTATGGTGAAATCACCTGAATTATTAATCATGACAAGGCATTTGTCAGAGTTTTCCATCTCGCTTGTTATTATGCTTTTTTCAAGAAGAAGACGTTTCTCATGCAGATCGAGTTCATTTATATTGAAGCATAGAGTATTTTCGCCGAATGGAGTTTTACTTATAAAATTTGCAGATATCCCTTTGAGAATTTCGAAATCACCATCGTCCATAGACTCAGGGAACGGGATATAGCAGGCATTACGGCCAAGCCTGATTCGTGTAGATAAAACTATATCATTTCTCGGCCCTTTCTGTTTCCAGAAGTTTTTTCTGTTATTTATTATTTCCTGTAAACCGTTCATATATCCTCAACATGTACTTTTAATGAAAGGTTAATCTCTTTCAACTTATCACGAAGTACAGCAGCATCTTCATATCTCTCTTCATTTACTGCAGAATCAAGCTGAGACTGAAGGTCAGCCCTATTGTCAAGGTCAGGCTTCGCGATTTTAAAAACTTTGTCATGAAAAACAGTCTCTTCATTATAAACAGGGAATTTACCTATATGTCTTTTTTCGCCGTGAAAGCCGGCAAGAACCGGAGCGAGGAATTCGGAGAGATTGTTATAACATTCGGGACAACTCAGCTTTCCCTCTCTTTTATAATCCATAAAACCTGAACCGCATACCGGACAATGTTTTCCATCACTGTAGTCAGTCAGCTCATCCACATTCAGAAATGTAAGCATCTCAGGGAGAGAGAGTGAAAAATTTGATATCTTGGTATTAAGCCCCACATCTTTGGCACATCCTTCACAAAGGTGAACCTCTGACTTCATATCTTTTATAACTTCCGAGAGATGAATTGTTGCTTCATTTTTTTTGCATCTTTCGCAAAACATATCTTTACCATTTAACTCGATTTATCTTTATAAAATAGACACTTTTAGTCAGTATACATACTATTTCAGGCAATTTTTATGTAAACTATAATTTATGGGTAATTTTTTTCAGATATGTTAAAAAGTAAATAATCATTCGATTCAGGTTATTACTCATAAACCGGTGGCATTATATCTCTGTCTCGCATTCAGCGCAGCGGAAAGCAATTTTACTACCAGTTTTTTCGATAATTATTTTTTATTAATTGCTCATAAACCGGCAGTATTTTATCTCCCCCGCGCCTTTGGCGCGGGGGAGATAAATTTTACCATCATTTTTTAAGTGCTTACTTATTTAAAGAATATCAATGTGTTGTTAATCCTGAAACTTCAAGCAATTATCAAAAGAATATCCGCTGCTGATAATATGCATGATCACATCCTCAAGTGTGTATACAAAGTCATCTCCCTTTTTTCTGTAAGTCCCTGAATGCATGAGCATAATAATCCCGTGATAATCGGCATGCTCTCTTTTAAATTTATTATAATTCGCACCATCAGCGTCAATCCGGTTAAAGTTTGTAAAATCGATATTGTTTTTGAACAAAGCAATAAACTTTTCATTACTCAAGTACAAACGCTCACCTTCAGGAATCCAGTCCTTAGAATAGAGAGATACATCGATATGACGATATCCGAGTTTTCTGGCAGACTTAAGGAGCCATGGTTTACTTAGATGGCGAAGATATGGAGCACGCCAGATTCTGGTGAGTTCTCTACCAGTAATTTGTTTAAAATAATTTTCTGTTTTATAAAGTTCATTCAAAAAAGAATCTTCATTTTTATAATCAAAGGCATGGGTAAAGGTGTGATTCCCCGCAATATGGCCATCGGCAACGATTCTTTTTACATCAGCTGGATATTTTTTCATGAAATTTCCTGTGATAAAAAAAGTTGCCGTTATATTATATTTTTTCAGAACAGTTAGAATATAGTTTAAATTTGTATTATCATCTCCCGCATCAAAAGTTAAAAAAAAGTTTTTATTCTTTTCCGGATATTTAAGAATATTATTCCCTAAAAGAAGATTATTCTTACTTCTGATATTTTTCTGATCATAATTTACATTAACACCCTTTTCTATGAGGAGCTGGACAATATCTTTTTTATTCAAATAAGCCGCCAGCATGACTGGTGTTACAGACTGATCATTAGATTGATTTACATCCGCCCCCTGATCTATCAGTTTTTTCACTAAAGAGATATCACCATTCTGCACTGCTTCATGAAGCAGTGGCTTGGCGATGCTGTCTTCTTTATTAGTAGCAGAAGAAGCGCATGAAAACAGAAAGCACGCTGCTAAAATGATGTGGCTTAAATAATATAAAAATTTTTTAATCATTCGATCCTGTTGATTTAATAGAATAATATATAACCCCGCCGCCATAGCGACGGGGTGAATTGTGAGTTATTAATTATAAAAAATCCGCAAATTACTACTGTATATTTTCAGGAATTAATACTCAACTGTCAACGATAAGTTAGCTTATATCACTAAGAGTTTAAGTTTTATTTTCACGGGTGCCCTCAATTCAAGCCTGAATTCAAGTTTGAAATGCAAAAGGAAATTAAAATAGTAGCCTCATGAGAAATCTCCATAAAGGATTGAGTCGACCAAAACCAAATCCGAGAGAGATACCCATGAGGCATTTTAAACAAGTACAGTTTGAAGAAAGATTTGTCATGCAAAAAATGATTTATTCAGATAAGCCTGTGAAAGAAACTGCTGAATTATTAAATCGTGATAAATCAACAGTTTATCGCGAAATTGATAGGAATAAAACAAAAGGCTATCATGCACAAGAAGCTCAAGCGGAATATTTAAAGAGGAAAAATTTAAAATAAAGAAAGCTTGATGTCAATGGCTTACTGCGTTTGATAGTTATAACCTTTTTAAGGAACGGCGATTCACCCGAATTAATTTCTCAATACCTAAAGACAATGTTTCTGGAAGATGCATCAATGCACTTATCACACGAATCTATATATCAGTGGTTGTATGCTCAAAAAAATGAAGAGTGTGAATATCGTTTTACTCAATTTTTATTTATAAAACGGAAGAAACGCCAAAATCGCTCAAATACCTATAAAAACAGGGCAAAAGATCCTTCGAAAAAGAATATAAGGGAACGCCCTGAAGAAGCAAATGATAAAAGCGAAATAGGCCATCTTGAGGGGGATCTGATAGTAAGCTCTGGAAATGATGCATATCTTCTTACTCTTGTGGAAAGAAAAGCAGCATTTACATGGGGTATTAAATTGCCTTCAAAAGATGCGGAAACTGTTACACGAGGAATTACAGAGGCTTTGGGTTCATTACCTGATGGATTTGTTAAATCAATTACATTTGATAATGGTTCAGAATTTTGCATGCATAAGACAATTGAAAATGCTCTTAACTGTAATGTATATTTTGCTGATCCTTATTCCTCATGGCAACGAGGTCTTAATGAACATATAAATGGGCGTATCAGATATTATCTTCCAAAGAAAAAAAGTTTCGCACACTTGACAGATGAATTTATTGATGATAGTATTTTTTCTATAAACGCAAGGCCGAGAAAATCCCGTGGTTGGAAATCTCCTGCTGATATTTTAAACTCCCATCTTGTCGCATTTCAAACTTGAATTCAGGTGCAGAGAAGTGAATCGTACATGAAAAAAAATTGACACAACCTGTTAAATAAAAAATGATAGTTAAAAATGGAGTAAACATAGAAAATTTATGAATGAAAATAAAACCCCGATAATAATAGATAAAAAATTCTGTAACGGATGCGGCAGATGTGTTTTTGTATGCACAATGGGTGTAATCGAAATGCGTGATAATCCTGAAAAAGAGAAAGTTAAAATTGCCGTTGTCGTCAAACCTGATTCATGCATGTACTGTGAAGCATGTGTAATTGACTGTAAGAGAGGCGCGATAAGTCTAAACCCTCAATCGGGAAGTCTGAATATTGAAAAAATATCAGATCTCATACTTAAGAAAAAAAAGAGCCGATTCAAATTCTGGAAAAAATAAATATTACAAATAATCGGCCTCTTTCCTGACAAATGGAACATAGGCCAGATCCATTTTAAGAATATGATTCTCCCACCATTTCCTCAGCTGTTTATCTACATCAATTGCAAAATAATTATCCCCTCCCTTCTCTTTATAATTTGCCGACATCTCCGCAACCAGTTTTCTAAACTCTTCGTGCTGTTCAAAATGTCTGTCAAAATCGGGATAATTACAATCTCTGAGAAGCTGCTCCTCAGCCTCCAGATGTTCAAATATATAGGATTTGAGATAATCAAAAATACTTTTTAACTCATTAACTGCTGATCCTTCATATATTGCAAGCTCCAGCTGATCAATCCTGGCGAATAACTCGCGATGCTGCTCATCAATCAGTTCAATTCCGGTTTCAAGCCGGCTGTTCCACTGCCATTTTTCCATAATACCCTTTAATCAATTTACGTAATTCACTTAAGGTCGATCCCAAAAACTCCGTATATGGGATCGCAGGGAGCCCTGCGGGACTTATAAAGGGGCTACCGCCCGAGCGAACACGACATTCGCCTACCAGCACGACAGGAAGTCGAAAAAAAGCTGACCTTTGACCCTGTAAAGATTGAGTTAATAGAACTGCCCTTAAGAATATAATATATTTGAGAATTATTAAACATAATTTTAATGAAAAATATCGAAATTAATAAGAAAAAAAGTACCCGTTCTGATATTTTACATTATAATACTAATATAGAGTATTTAAGAATAAAATTAATTTCTAAATATGAATTTACAAAGGAGTATTCAAGATGAAAAATTATATAAAACGACTAAAGACTACTAATTTTGCTGCTGTAGTAATTCTATTAACAGGTATATTTGTAATCTCAACAAACGGTCTGAATGCAAAAATTGTCACTCAGAATATCGTGTACAAACAGAGTGGAAATGTTCTTGAAGGTTATCTGGCATATGATGATGAACTCAAAGGTAAAAGACCGGGTGTGATAATTGTACACCAATGGATGGGACTGAAAGATTACGAAAAGATGCGTGCTGAGCAGATTGCGAAACTTGGATACGTAGCTTTAGCAGTTGATATTTACGGAAAAGGGGTCAGAGCAGGCAATAGAGAGGAAGCCGGCAAACTGGCAACGATCTACCGTTCTGACAGAAAATTGATGAGGGAACGCGTTAGAGCAGGATTTGATGCACTAAAAAAAATTAAGAATGTCGATTCTACAAAAATCGCAGCTATGGGTTACTGTTTCGGCGGCGGTGTTGTACTTGAACTGGCCCGAAGCGGTGCGGATGTGACCGGAGTAATCAGCTTTCACGGAAACTACAGTACTCCGAATCCAGATGATGCAAAAAAAATTAAAGGGAGAATTCTGGCCATACATGGAGCCGACGATCCGGCTATTCCTGTAAAAGAAGTTGAAGCGCTTCAGAATGAATTGAGGAATGCCGGAGTTGATTACAAGATACTGATTTACGGAGGAGCCGTTCATGCATTCACTGATCCGTCTGCGGGGGATGATCCGTCAAAAGGTGCGGCATATAATAAAAAAGCTGACGAAGGTTCATGGGAGGATATGAAAAGATTCTATAAAGAGATTTTTGGAGAATAAATAACTGATAATAAATCATTTTGAGTTTATTTTCAGAAAATATAAATATCATTCTATCCGCCGCGAATATGAGCGGCGGATTATTCTGTTTAAACTGTTTGTGCTGCTTTATTAACATCTTATATTTAAATGTTTTTCTTGACACTTTGACATTACCGTTCTGACTAAGTTGAAAAGTTTAATTGTCACAGTTAGTTAATGCCGGAGGGAGTTTTATCAACAGAAATAAAAGAATCAACCGCTGCAGACCCGGATTTGGTGCATCTTGTTCCTTCTGCTGCGGCAGCCATAACTATACATTATCTCCGGAATGCATCGAAGAGTTGTTTATTGATAGAGATATTAATCCGTTACAGAGAGTATCAATACATCCCGAGGATTCGACAAAGGAAAAACTCGTAAAGGAAGGGATGCAGTGTGCGCATGTGGGTATCTCTGATTCTGATCCTGGTCTTGTCGGCTGCCTTACCTATCACGATGATCACAAAGGATGCGGATTCGAGTCTTTTTTTACAGGAACATGTAAGCATTTTCTATGTGTGGCATGGAACGAACTTACTGACAGACAGGTCCTTTTTGCAGCGGAACTTATGAAAGACTGGTACTTTTACAGCCTTCTGATTAACTCACTTGAGATTCTTATGGACTTATGCGCGGAGTATGAAAATCCCGAACAAGTTCCAGCGGAAGTTCTTGATGAACTTAAGATTGAACTTGTTCGAAATTTAATGGAAGATGATCTTATATAAAAATACCCACAATGGCGGGTATAAGTGATAATCTGCCTTTTGTAATATAATAGACGTTATACGCTATTGCCTTTATAAAAATCACGTGCTTCATGCGTTATAAGAAATAATGATGATACAATAAAAAAAATAATACTTAAACCCTTAATGACAAAAGATGTAAGTGATGCAATCACACCTGATTGTATCAGATAATACAATTCTACACCAATCAGCACAGACATCCCAATATCATAAACAACAGTGAAAATTCTTCCCCAGTTTTTCAGAGAGTAAACAAGGAAACATACCAGCATGCCCATAGTCATATGAAGAAGTGAAATGTTACCTGAATATGCAGCATGTGAAATTAAAAAAAAGATCCATGAAAAGATGACAAAAACAATGCCGTATCTCACTGTTTCCGGAAATTCCCGGAATGAAACTTTAGCTGACATTTATTAACCTCCAGATTGAAACTATATGGAATAATTATTCTTCACTTCTTGTATATCTCTGTTTTATAAAAAAAGCAAAACCTTCAGCAAGCGGCTTATCAATTTTCATTTTCATACGTCCTGTAATTTCAGAATTGAGCTCATCAATTCCTGTAATTCTTATCCCATTGAATTCTTTTACAGGCGACCTGGAAACATCGGGTAAAACAAGTACCGGCTGCGGCATAATTTCCGCTCCGCCAAATCCCTTTTTGACAATTATATTTATCATGTGAGAAATTCTCCATATCCGTCCCGTAAGGGTTTCAAGACTTGTTTCACCGGCATGAAGGACCCCGTCAATTATTTTCAATTCTCCATTATCACTGATTTTACTTATAACAAATACACCATTTTCTGAAATAACAAGATGCTCAACATGAAATAGTTCAAAACTGAAATCATTTATAATAAAATATGAATCATCCAGTTCGCCAAGCTTGTCTATTACTTTGACATTATGAGCTAAATCTCTTTCGAACCCTGCCCTGTTGAAAATCTTCTTCCATCCCATTGGATTTAATTTATAAAGAACCAGTATCATTAGAGCTGCAATAACAGCGGCTATAGTAAATATTGCAGTTAAATCAGATTTAAGATCATCTGAAAAAAGCAGCATAATGGCTATCAGGGCAAAGCCTGTTACTAAAGTGAATCCCATCTGTCCAAATATTGATTTCGCTTTTTTATTCTTTGGATCCCCTTCTATGTATGCCATTTTAAACTCCTGCACCGATTTTTTATAAATTCACCGTGAAGTATAATGAATACCGTTCTTCACGGTGAATTTGTCTCTTACTAATTTTTAATATTACATCAATTATCTGTCAGTATTAGCCTTCATGTGTTCTTCAACAATTTTAGCAATTACTTCGGGTGAGTCAAGAGGGAATACTGCCTCTTCCGGAGTATAAGCCATTTTCCACTTGCTTCCTGCATACTGCATAATAACAAGTAGTAGTGCCGCACCAAGTCCCCATGCTGCTCCTCTTGTTGCAACAATCGCACCGGCTACACCAGCTATACCAAGATCATTAAATCCTCTTGATTTAAGAACACCGACACGCACACTTACGTATCCCTGAATCATCATAGTAGAAGCAAGACCAACACCGAGTATCGGTTTAACAGAAGCAACAATTGGAGCGATGAAATAACCTGTCCATGTTCCCCATCTGAACGAACCAGCACCTGAATTGATTGATTCCATCGCCGCAGGGCCGTTTTTATAACGGTCAGATACTACAACCTGCATTGCAGCCCATAGAGGACCGCACATGGAAATATCAGGTCCGAATATACTCATGAAAATGTTTCTTCCTCCGAATATTATGTGAGATCTGTTCGGATTGTAATTAACATCTTCATCAGGTCTGTATTTCTGTGCATCTTCAAGAAGAGCCTGAGTTTGAAGAACGTCACCGAATATTACTATATAGGCGCTCAATACCATCGGGATAGAACTTAAAAACAGTTTTGCACTCGGGAAAGGTATATTACCGAGAATTGTAAAATCACGAAATAAAGTAACAAAATCAGGCCTTGAGAAAAGTGTTACACCTGCATAATCCGGCCATGAGAGTTCGCCCACAAGCGGTCCTACAAATATTGCTAGAAGTAGCGCAGGCATCATGCCGAGATTACCAAGGTAGTATGCCCATTTATGTTTTTTCTTGAATACTTTAAAACTTTCCGAGAATAAAAGATAAAATGCTAAACCAACACATATTGTAATTGTCCATGGGTTCGCATCAAAACTTTTAAGACCCTTCCCCGGTGTGAAGATCATAATTATCGCAGCAAAACCTGCTCCAAGAAGAACAGCTGACTGTACCGCATTAGGTATCAGTGCGATAAACTTTCTTGCTACTCCGGTAACACCAAGAAGCACACAAAAAATACCAAACATCATCTGAAATGCAATTAAAGCCTGCATACGCTCTACGCCTGGTGCGAAAGTTTCGCAGTAAGCAACTAAAAGCGGAATCGCAGGTGTAACCCATCCCGGAACAACGGGATCACCAAAAGTTACATGCGCCAGATAGAGTGTACCGTTAAGAATAACAATGGCAAGAGCCACTTCGAATGACATCCCCAGTTTACCTGTAAGGATAGGTATGATGGAGAGACATACAGTACACATAAGAAGACCCTGCAGATAATCTGCAATCTCAAACCTGTAATGAATAAACGGAAGTCTGAGTGTTAACGGCCCCATTGGGATACCGGGCTGAACTTTGCCGTACTCCCTGATTCTTCGAATTCCCATACTATACTCCTTTTATTAATATAATATATTATTAGACTTTTTACAACTTGCAATTTTAATGAAATCCACAAGTAAGTTACTTGAACCAATCAGGTTCAGCACTAACTTGTGAATTATTTCCCCGTCGCCATGAAGACGGAGTATGCGACGACTCCCCTGATCATATTTCCTGCCGTAATATTTGCAGTGGAAATGAATCTCCATATCTTTCCCGGAGAGCTACAAACTTCTCCTGTAAATCTCAAAAAAACTTTTTGCCAGTTCCTCCCTGAAATCGGGATGAGCAATCTTTATCAAAGCTCTGGCGCGCTCAACAACTGATTTCCCCTTGAGATCGGCAATACCGTATTCGGTAACTATATAATGAGTGTCCGTTCTGGGAGTGGTAACCGATGCTCCCTCATCTATATGTGAAACAACACGTGAAAGTTTTCCACCCGCAGCAGTTGAACTGAATGCAAGTATAGACTTCCCGCCGTTTGACCACGATGCGCCTCTTACGAAATCTAGCTGCCCCCCTGTTCCGCTGTACTGCTTATATCCGATAGTGTCAGAAACAACCTGCCCTGTAAAATCCACCTGAAGAGCAGAGTTAACTGAAACCATATTGTCGTTGCGTGCTATCACCGCCGGATTGTTTACGTAGCTCACGGGATACATCTCAACCAGCGGATTGTTATTAACAAATTTATAAAGCTTCTCTGTCCCCATGAGAAATGTTACCACCATTCTTCCGGGATGAAAATTCTTCTTTGAACAGTTGATGACGCCCTTCTCAACAAGATTCACAACACCGTCAGAGAACATTTCGCTGTGAATCCCAAGATCCTTCTTATCTGTTAGAAAGTTAAGTATAGCATCTGGTACTGCTCCGATACCCAACTGAAGACAATCACCATCATCGATGAGTTCAGCTATATTTTTCCCTATCTTCTCATCAGTTTCAGATAGCACGGGAGGATTAAGCACTGCAGGTTTTGTCTCTGTTTCGACAATAAAGTCTATTTCAGATACATGTATCATCGATTCACCATATGTTCTGGGCATGTGAGGAGATACTTCTGCAATTACAACTTTCGCGCTCTCAGTCGCCGGTTTGGTGTAGTCTACAGACACGCCGTATGAGCAGTATCCGTGTTCATCCGGGAGTGAAAGCATTATCAGTACTACATCCACCTGAAGTTTCTTTTCAGTAAACAGTGCCGGAATTCTGCTGAAATGACAAGGTGTAAAGAGTGCACGCCCTTCATGTATGGCTTTCCTTGTTGGTCCGCCGGCAAACAGAGCGTTATGTGTAAAATTTTCTGAATACTCAGGATTACAGTATTCACCTTTACCCATGGCAACCATATGAACAATCTCAACATTTTTATAAGAGGATGCGTTCCTTACCATCGCGTCAACAAGCACGCGTGGTTCCCCGGCTGCATGTCCGAATACAACTCTATCACCGGATTTAATTTTTCTGACAGCCTCGTCAGCTGTAACAACTTTACCTTTATAAATTTCTTTCCAGCTCATTTACTTCCTCCTCACTTCGACTTCGCTCAGCAGCAATACTTTTCATTCAAAAACTCAACTCGCCGCCTGCTCGCGGAGCCGAAGCATAACAATTATACTTCTTCAATAACTACTTATATAAACTAAACTCATCTGCATCAGCTTCACTGTTTACTATAATAATCCTGCTCTCATCGATCCCGGACAGATCAGCACAGGCTGAACCGCACCCCATTAAAACAATGATAAACTCAGCATCAGGATCAGTATATGAAACAAATTCCGCTTCCTCTTTAAATTTATCTTTTATCTTTTCAGCGGCTGCAATCCTGTCGAAAGAGGGATTGCAGCCGCCGCAGTATTTAACACCAATCTTCAAAGAACCTTTACTCGACAATTCCGCTAAGCTGTTTAGCATTCTTGATCTTTTCAGCCATGTTCACCTGACGGGCTATCATAATCCTCTGAGCCTGAGGCGAACCTGCACCATGCATAGATTCTGTCAGATATCCGACCGCTGCAGTACCAAGAGTTATATTCTCTATAAGTCTTAGAATTCTCATTCTGTTTTCGGTAGTAACATCAGCTCTCCCTTTGAAATACTTCTTAACATAGTGACCGATTTCAGGAGAGTTGAGATCATCTTCCGAAGGCATGGTAACCATAAGACCGCCCGCTATATCCTGCGCAAGTCTTGCTATTTCATATGGAAATCTTGTAACATTCTGTTTACATACATTTGCCAGAAGTACGTTTACCAGATATGTACCAGAAGGCTGTTTGCTCCCCTCCTGTGCGCACGCAAGCGATCCGCAGAAAAGAGTTTCATTCAGATGGTTCATTTCAATAATTTTGTCTTTAACGTGAGAGGCTTTGTTCGCTCCGTTATAATCTGCAGCAACCTGTGTTGCGCCTATGAGTACATCGCCAACACCAACTTTGCATGCATAGCTCTGTCTGTGATATGAAGCGAAGTTTTCTACAAGTTCACCCGCGAAGTCGAACTCCTTGTACATGAAAACTCTGTCCCATGGAACGAAAACTTTTTCGAAAACAACAAGAGCTTCATGACCTCCGAAAGTTTGGTTCCCTCTGTCTATCATCCCTTTCTCCATCTTACGTGTATCGCATGACTGACGTCCGTAGATGTATGTTATACCGTCTGTATCAGATGGAACCGCGAATGATATTGCATAATCCTTATCCTCTTCTTTCATAGAGATAGTAGGCATAACAATAATTTCGTGTGAGTTTACAGCACCGGTCTGGTGAGCCTTCGCACCTGTAACAACTATACCGTCAGCTCTCTCTTCAACAACATGAAGAAAAAGATCCGGGTCGGCCTGCTGGCTCGGAGAAAGATTTCTGTCGCCTTTAGGGTCGGTCATTGCACCATCGCATACAAGATCCTCCTCCTGGATGAACTCAAGATATTTGAGAAAACGTTTATTATATTCTGTGCCGTATTTTTTATCGATATTAAATGTAGTAATAGAGAGAGCGTTCATTGCATCCATACCGACGCATCTCTGAAAACAGCATCCTGTTTTTGAACCGAGGAGCCGCTCCATTTTTGTCTTCTTAACAAGGTCAGCTGTATTCTGATGGATATTGGTGAACCGGTTAACTTTCTTTCCGGTGATATGAGATGTTGAAGTCATAAGATCTTCATACTCGGGCATCTGTGCTAATTCATAAGTCATTTTTACCGCGTTCATCGACGGGCGGATGATCGGATGGTCAACTACATTCTCTACTCTTTCTCCGAAGAGGTAAACTTTAAGTTTTAGTTTTCTCAAACTGTCTTCGTACTCTTTTCCAGTCTTCATTTATAATTCCTCCGAATTTTTAATCATTATTAAGCATTACATGAAGATATATAGCGCAAGTTGCGTGCCAGAATTTGACTGTAGAAAATTTAAGCTGGAATTAAAAGACGGGATTATTGATTTTAAGTGTCTGCAGCGTTGAAATTAATTCAGAATTAGTTTAAAGGAATCAATTTAGTATATAAAAGCACTGAAATAAGGCTGTTAATTTATGATAAAACAATATGTAGAGCATTATTAATCTTTGATATGATGAATTAATTCAGTCTATTTTTTTTTATTATTTTAAGAAAAGTTCAATCAACGGAATTATTTTCAGGTATTACGGAGGGGCTCTGACCCCGTCTTGTTTCATAAATGAAACAAGACGGGGTCAGAGCCCCTGTATTTTCAAAATTCAAACTAAATGATTTTAATTTTATAGTATGAGTTACGGAATTTAATTACATATATGGAGCATAAAAGAAGTTACGAAAAAGATATATCTACAAAATCACAAAAAATGAATACTTAAATTAGTTTTGTTGCATTATTGAAACAAAACTTCAAAAATGAAACAGCGTTGCAATATTGGAACATGTTTTATGCTAAAAATAAGTTCAATTGCATACCTGATTACAATCTTCAACAGTTAAAACTTAATGCTGTTTAGTTATACCATACTTCGCCGCTTTACGCACAATTGACGCCGCACTTATCTTGAGATACTGCGCCATCTGCCGTGTCGTTGAATACTGCTGATATGCCCTCTCGATAAGCTGCTTCTCTACAATCTCAAGAGCTTCCCTGACCGGCATAACCGAGTTTACTACAATACTTCTGTCCGAATCCTGACATTTTAACTCAGCGCAAATGCTCGAAGGGAGATCTTTAATAGTAATAGTATCATCGGGACACATGACAACCAGCCTCTCAACAAGATTCCTAAGCTCTCTTATATTCCCCGGCCATGAATACTCTTCAAAGCGGTCCACCAGATCAGGGGACAACCGTTTCTTCATATTAAAACCGGCATTAAAAGTCTTTAAAAAATACGAGATAAGAAACTGTATATCCTCTCTCCTCTCTCTTAATGGAGGAATAAACAGAGGAACAACGTTGAGCCTGTAATAGAGATCCTCGCGGAACTTTTTCTCTTTTACCATCTCCATAAGATCCCTGTTGGTTGCAGCGATAATACGCACATCAATGCTTCTGAATCTCTGCCCCCCTACGCGATTAAGCTCCTTCTGCTGAAGAACCCTGAGAAGCTTCGCCTGCAGGTCATATGGTATTTCACCAATCTCATCCAGAAAGAGTGTGCCAGTATCTGCCATTTCAAAATATCCCGGCTTGCCACCCTTTTTAGCCCCGGTAAATGCACCCTCTTCATATCCAAAAAGTTCAGATTCAAGCAGAGTCGGAGGAATTGCACCGCAGTTAACTTTTATAAATGGTTTCTCGTTTCTCAAACTGTACTTGTGAATAATTCCCGCAACGAGCTCCTTGCCTGTACCGGATTCACCCGTAATCATTATAGTCGAATCAACTTTCGCAAGCCGTATTGCCGTATCCACAAGATCATTCATAACATCTGAACCGACAATCATCCCCTCTACATTCTTAACATTCCGTATTCTAAGAGACTCAAGCTCTTTCCGGAACTCCTCGGTCATCTTCTCGGCGTCCTGAAGCTTGTTCTCCAGATCATAGAGCTCTGTGATATCACGGACACTCGATACAACACGGAAGATTTTTCCGTTTTCATCATACACAGGCATACCCGAGACAAGAAGTGATTTTCCGGTACTAGTCTTCTGTATAAGATTAACAGGACTCTTTCTTTCGAGAACAAGAAGTGTGGTAGACTGGGAATATGTACCGTCAGCAACAAGATCCCTCATGTTACGTCCGTAAAAACCGGATGTGTCAAGGCCGGTAATATTCTGATACGCCTTATTTATCCGTAGAACATTTGCGTCACCGTCACAGACAAAAATACCATCGGCAGATGATTCGATTATCGCCTGAAGATCGCTGTTGAGATTTTTAACCGATTCCAGCTCAAGAACGATATTTTCAAGATCGGATATATCCTGAAAAAGTGAAACAGCACCGATTATTTTACCCTCAAACCAGATCGGATAACTTCTGTTTATATATAAAATTTCATTAAAAACAACATTCGTTATAGGGGGAATATCGCCGCTCTTCATTACAGAGGAGAGATTTATAAAAGGGAGAACATCATGGATTTTGAGGCCTGAAAGCTCATTTGAAGTTTTTCCGAAAGCCTCTTCCGCCGATTTATTCACAACTGTGATCTTCTCACTGGTATCTATTGCCACAATAAGATCCTTGGAAGAATTTATTATGGCATTCATAACATTCTGGGTCATCTTATACCAGTCATGAAATGTCTTAACAAAATCCGGTATAGCAACTATTCCTACAGCTTTACCGTTTTCAACTACGGGGAGATAGCCGTGTTTAAAATAGAACCTGTCCTCAACATCGTCATCGGGATGTCCGGCAATAACATTCCGCGTCATTAGTTCAGCCAGAGGGGTACTCATACTTTTACCGTTTTTAATCGCTTTAAAAATATGCGATTTTGTAAACAGTCCTATCAGTGCACCTTCAGTGTCAACCACAGGTGATGCATCAATTTTCAGATCGCTGAAGACCGATGCAGCATCTGCAATCGTCTCCTCCGGCCTGAAAAGATGAATTCTGCTGCTTACAAGAAAATCTCTTACCCTCATAATAATCCGTCCGGAAATTATATTCACTATATCGGTTTACGAATGACTTAGTCATTGCTGTCATCTCCGCAAAGGCGGAGATCCATTTATTTACTAAAATATATTTGATAACGACTATGGATTCCCGTCTTCACGGGAATGACATCAAAAAAAATAATTTTAATCCAATCGTAAAATGCTATACATTAGAATTATCCTGTATTCAAATTTACTGTCAAGACCGATTACAGGGATTATCTATTTTTCATACCGTATTCAATTCACATAAACCTGTGTCTGAATTCCGCTTAAAGTGAGTTCATTCCAGAACAGAAATTTTCTATGCCCTATCTTTATCTCATTCACTGCATTTACATCAATTCCAATATCTACCCATACCGAGATTCCACCGATGTTATGCTCTTTGTATAATTTCTCTAGTGCGCCATCAGGTTTTCCCATGCAGACTGCAGGGATACGGCTGGTTACCTGCCGTGACGGACATCATCCGCCGCCGGAATAACACGATTGAGTTAAAACTCTCACATGCCCGCCCTTCTTAACTATAAACTCTTTTGCAGCATCTTCTATTGATATCTTCATACTGTACCCTCATTAAATCTTAAAATGATAAATATATTATAAGCACTAAAAAATTGGTGATAAAAATGATCCACGCCGCGTCAAAGACGCAGATGAGATCAATCTTCAATTTTTACACAAAATATATGTTAAAGAATTAACACAATCTCAATAATATTGAGTTACATACTGTATTTCTGTTAAATAAAAATACAGTATTATTTAATATTTTTATAAAATTCTTCAATTATAAACCTACACCTATAAACCGGGATTATCCAGTCTCCGCCAGCCAGAGCGCGACGGAGAGCAATTTAAATTTCCATTTAGTAGTAGATATAACAGAATGGTGGCGGTTTATTTTTGGGGGCACAGCGCTTAGCGCTGCGCCTGAATTGGGGGGATTACGGGGGCAACCCCCGTAATCCCCCCACTTTCAGCGTATGCGGAGCATACGCACCCCCAAAAATATTTTGCTAGCCATCAGAACAGCAGAACAGCATAAAAAAGAATTTAAAACAATTGACCGGAACCGGAATAAGCATTATATTAAAAACTTATCACTACTGAACTCAGTGATTATATAGTATAAGGAGATTTTATGAAAGCTGGAATCATCGGCGCCGGAGCACTTGGATCGCTCTTTGCGCATCATTTTCACGAACACCTTGTCGAATTTGTTATATACGAAAAAGATGCAGAAGTAGTTGAAAAAATCAGAGATAACGGAATCAATCTTATAAAGGGTGAAACCTCCAGAATAATCAAGCCCTCTATAAGTTCATCTCCGGATATTCTTTCAGATGCGGATATAGTATTTCTTTTTGTTAAAAGCTATTCCACAACTGAAGCTCTTCAAAAAATTGTAGATCATTTAAACAAAAACTCAGTTATTGTATCTCTTCAGAACGGATTGGGAAATATTGAAGAGATCAGAAAGCTGATTTCCGCCGAACGGATAGTATATGGATCGACAACTTTCGGTGCGGCAAAATCTTCACCGGTCGAGGTAATTTCAGGCGGCTCAGGTGTAACAAACATCGGGGGAGATGAGAGCGGACACGTACAAAGAGTTCATCATCTTCTGAATAGCGCAGGTCTTAATTCATACACAGTTGATGATCCCGATTACTACCTGTTGCACAAAGCTGTAATCAATGCCGGGATTAATCCTATAGCTGCAATACTCAATATAGCCAACGGTGAGATACTGACAAACAGTTATGCCTCTGCACTTCAGGAAAAAATTGTACTGGAGGGGGTAAACTCAGCAGCTGCAAATAATATAAATCTCGACTACACAGAGATGCTTAAAACTACACGGGATGTGTGTGAAAAAACAGCATCAAATATATGTTCAATGCTTCAGGATCTGAGGAACGGACGCAAAACCGAAATAGACAGCATCAACGGAAAGATAATAGAATATGCTGCCGGAAAAGGGATTGAGACTCCATACAACAAATCCCTCTATCTTCTGATAAAATCGATGGAAACCAGGATTAAGTAAACCCCACAGCTCTGTCTCGGCCCTCTTCCTTGGCACGGTAGAGGGCTTTATCAGACCTGTCCTTCAGCTCATCGGCATTAGATGCATTATGCGGCATTGTGGCAAATCCCATACTGCATGAAAGCCGGAGCTCTTCATGTTCAGGAAATCTCAGTTCACGGATAGCAGAGCATAATGCGTCACACTTCTTCTGCGCAGACGCTGCATCTGTACCGGGAAATATAAAAATAAATTCATCCCCGCCGTACCGGACCAGAATATCATCCTGACTGAATACATCGCGGAAGACCTGAGCCGAGATAACAATTAGGCCATCACAGAACTCCTGTCCGTATTTTGTGTTGAGTGAACCGAACCTGTCCATATCAAACATTACAAAACTCAGACTGCTCCCCTCCGTCCTGGCGCGGTTAACCAGTCCCTCAAATGACTCCTCGAGATAACGCCTGTTGAAAAGACCCGTTGCAGGATCGGTAATAGCCCGTTTTCGTGATTCGGCACCCCACTGAACCATCTGAGTTACAAAAGCACCGACATTCATCAATCTCTTAACCGTTATCGAGAGCATCTTATTCATAATTTTTACTGCACATTCAGGCATTGTACGGGTGATCCGCATAAAATCATCAGCATGCATAACAAGAAAAGTACTGTCTTCGATTACACGGCAGTTAGCCGATCTCGGGGCCTGTTCAATGATGGACATCTCTCCAAAAAAATTTCCCGCCATGATATCGGAGAGAACAACCTCCTTACCCTCTTTATCGATTATGAAAATCGAAACTCCCCCTTTCACAATTACATAAAGCTCATCTCCGGGATCACCCTCTCTGAATATCAGTTCACCGGCCTTCAATTCTCTATGCTTCATTTCAGCTGCAATTTTATTAAGATCATCCCCGCAGGTATCTTCGAATATTGAGATATTCTTCAGTATATTTTCATTATCATTCATCATCAGACTTCAATATCCTCCGGGAAAAGAATAACATTTCCACCCTTCGCACGTCCTGCCAGAGGGAGCTCATGTGCAAGCAGTATCAGCTCATCGGAAATGTCTGCATGTCCGGGAAAAACAGCAATCCCAATGCTCATTGAAAGCTGAACATCTCCTGTTTTAACAGCTTCTGATATATCGAGATTATTAAACATTCTGAGTATCCGCCCGGCCTCTTCGTAACATTCATCACGGCCGCGCCCGGGAAGAATAACTCCAAGCTCGTTCCCCATATAACGGAGAACAGTCCCGCTCTCCCCCATGAAATGATTAAGTGCTGCAGCCATAATCTTCAGAGTATCATCCCCTGCTTCATGACCGAATGTATCATTAATATATTTAAAGTTATCCGGTTTCATAAGGAGGAGTCCAACAGGCTCTGAACGGTTTTTCATCAATCCAGGAAGAGTCTCCTCCAGATAGGTTTTGTTCAGCAGACCTGTAAGCTTGTCACCGTAAACCTGGCGTTTCAGCTCCTGAATCAATGCCGAGTTTTCCCTCACCATTGAATTGGCGTTCCTGATTCTACCTGATATTACTTTTAAAAACTCATAAAGTATTACTGCCGCAATTTCGGGATGATTTTCCAGAATAGTTTTAAAACTCTCACCTTCACCGGGTATCCGGAGCAGTGTAGCATCAGAAGATGTTATAACCGCTGCATTGAAATCGGATCCGGTAAAAAATTCCAATTCACCTATAATGTCACCCGGCACAAGCTCCGCAATGATCGAAACCCCTTCATAAGGATCGACCTTTACTACCTGAACAGAACCTGAAACAACTATGTATAAAACTCCTGATTTACTCCCTTCGGGAAAAACTTCATCTCCCGACATATAAGAGATAAAACCGGAATATCCAGATATAAGCTCTAGACCAGTAGCATCAAGCGATGCAAATATTTCGGCTTTCAAAAGCCATTCTTTTTTTTCCATAACAATAGTATAATCTCAGATTAAATAATATTTGAGTATCTACACATAAACAATTGGTAAATTTATCTCCTCCGCGCCGGTGGCGCGGCGGAGATAAAATACCAGCTATTTTAAACAGTTACTTATTTAAGACACAATTTCTCATTAGTGCAATTATTGAAAATCATTTTTTCAACTTACAGTACATGAGTCTTTATAGACAAATCTATATTTTTTGTAAAGAACTATACAGATACATTATGTGATCTTTCGAGTAGTAATATATTGTAAAATGCGCGAATGCTTCGCATACGCGGGAATCGTGGGGGATTACGGGGGTTCCCCCCGTAATCCCCCACTCCCTGCCCATCACGAAGCGATGGGTTCTTGAAAATAATCTGCTGTTATCATTTCGTATCTAATAATAAACTGGAAATAAAATATCCCCCGCCGCCCCCGGGCGGCATAAAAAATTTAAAAAAAATCATCTATGAATAATATTTTTTTTTAACAAACAGAGTATTTCATAATCAGAAAAAATATTTACTGCTCATAAAACGGTGCGATTCTATCTCCATCGCGTTTCTGGCGCGGTGAAAAACATTTTAACACAGTTTTTGAGAACATAGAAAAACAATTACAATCATGAGGTATACTATGAAATTAAAAAAATTCCGCTTGTATGGAATTACAACTCTGCTTTCATTAACACTTCTTTCCATTATTATGATTTCCGGTGTATTTTCAAAAGATCAGGACTCATTCGGTTTATCAGGCAAATCGCCGCTTAGAGAAGAAGAATCTGTGGCCGATGCAGTGAAGGTCCAGGACATCTTTAAAAAAGTATATGAAATCAATAAGAACAGCGTGGTTTACATCAGTACGGAACAGACAATAAAAATGCAGCAGAATCCTTTCTTCAACGATCCATTTTTCAAGGACTTTTTTGGTTCTGATATGAAGATGCCCAAAACTCAAAAAAGAACAGGTCTTGGTACGGGATTTATTATTTCTGAAGATGGTTTTATCTGTACAAACTATCATGTTGTTGCCGGTGTAGATAAAGTAAAAGTTAAAGTGGATAAAACAGTTTATGATGCCTCCGTTGTCGGATTTGATGAGAGGACGGACCTTGCACTGATAAAAATAAACGCTAATGGTAAACTGACTCCGGTATACTTTGGTAATTCAGATACAATCAGTGTCGGAGACTGGGCGATTGCAATTGGTAATCCCTTCGGTCTGGACCGTACATTTACAGTGGGAATAATAAGTGCAGTTGCACGACGTGATGTCGATCTTATGGGTGATTCCCAGACTCAGATACAGACCGATGCTTCAATAAATCCCGGCAACAGCGGCGGACCGCTATTGAATATTTACGGTGAAGTCATCGGGGTCAACAGGATGATATACTCTCAATCAGGGGGAAATATCGGGATAGGTTTTGCCATACCAATCAATACAGCCAAAGGTGTATTGGAACAGCTCAAGAAGCATAAAAAGATAAAAAGAGGCTACATCGGAGTTCAGATTGTACCGCTGACGGAAGAATACAGCAAAGAACTTGGACTTAAAGAAAATTCCGGTGCTCTTGTGGGACAAATTACAGATGGAGGACCTGCCGATAAAGGGGGTATAATTACCGGAGATGTAATCCTCACAGTCGGCGGAAAAGAGATAAAAAATTTTGGCGACCTGATTTCGGAAGTCGAAAATGCCGGGATAGGTAAAACTTTAAAGATTGAAGTCTGGCGTAATAAATCAAAGATTACACTTTTTATAACAGTTGCAGAAAGACCGTAATATTTCTCCGGCATACATTTCCAGTTAAACATATATACTCATCAGCAGCCCCCGGATAATACGGGGGCTTTTTAAAACAAAAAAATGTTTTTAAAGAAACAGTTCGTCCGATAAATATATCATACAGGTAGTCTGTTTAACTCAATCTTTAAGGATGTATTATGACATTGAAAGAAGTTTTAAAAAATATACAAAACCCGGCTCTGACCCTTATTTTTGTTATCACCCTCTCCATAGCCGCAACTGCACAGATAGAGACAATTAATGAGAAAAAAGTCACACCGCCCAAAGCGAACACCACAGTTGTAGACGATAAAAACAAGTCAACATCAGTTGATCCCAAAAAAGCAGGAACTGATAACGCTAAAAAAGAGACCGATCCAAAAAAAGAAACTAAAAAACCTGAAGTATGGGATGATGCAAAAAAAGGGGAGAAGATTGAATCGACCCTTGAATATGGTATGCAAAAAGACCGTAAAATAGCAATTACAATGATCAGCGACATTAAAGATGAACAGATTAAATCTAAACTGATACAAAAACTTGTATTTATAATTGAAAATGATTCTGATATCGAAGTAAGAAAAGCGGCAGTTACGGCAATCGGCGACCATAAATCGGAAATCTCAGCTCCTGCACTTATTAAAGCGCTCGACGACGAATCTGAAGATATAAAAATTGCAGCATGTTATGCCCTTGGAAGAATAAAAGCTGAATCTGCAAAAACTAAACTTGTTGAGTTATTCAGCAAACAGGACCTCAAACTCGATTCGAATTTCACAGATGCTATTATAATGACTCTTTCTGACATCAAAGCTCCGGATATACTCGAAGCTGCGGTAACCGCAGCGAAGGACATTACGACATCAAGAATGATCCGTGAACGATTAATAATTTATATCGGATACACAGGTTCAGTAACTCAAAAAGATTTTTTAGTTGAACTCTATAAGAACGATGAAGAAGATACTCTCATAAGATCATACGCCATTAAAGCAATAGCCCGGCTGAAACTTAAAGAATCGACACAGGATATTAAAGATCTGATAAAAGAAATCGACTCGTATCCATTTGCAAAAAGAAAAAAATATTACGAAATATATATGCACTCCGTTGCCGCACTGGTTGAGATGGGTGACACCGACTCGATTGGTCTGCTGATGAATTCACTCCGGAGCGACAACACCTCCGTTCGATTAAAAGCTGTAAATCTTATAAAAGAATTCAATGATGAAAGAACAATTGACATATTAAAATATAAAATGAAAAATGATCCCAGTGGAAAAGTAAGAAAAGCCGCCAGAAAAGCTCTTGAGGATAAAGGGCTTATTGAAAAAGGTGAAAAGGAAGAAGACCTGAAAAATGATTTTGAAAAAGATGATAAAGATGAATGATGAAAAAAACAGAATGGAAAGTAAAAGCATAAAAGAAAAGATGAAGGAACTCGTTTCAATTTCGGGCTTCACTCTCCTTGCTGCTTTTCTGGCTCTCTTTTTAGCAGATCTGGTATTTTTCCCCCTGGCATATTACTCCGTTAGAAACGTAGATATTTTCAATATACTATTCAGATATACAGGAATTACCTTTGTATCAGCAGTACTTATTCTGCTTCTGTTTCTTAAAGTAAAAACACTTTATAAAAACGGAAGCACTCTAAAATCTATTATTGTATATGTTTTTTTAAGACCATTCCAGTATATAGGATTTTTGATATTTGTTCTTCTGATACTGGCTCTTCTTGTCGCGATTATATATCTTCTCTTCAGTTCAAATTACTACCATCTGCATAGAATAGCCGGCGGTGCATAAATATGGCGATTAAAGCATTCGACAAATATTTCTGGAATCTCCCTCAACTGAGCAAAGAATCCGATTTCGAAAAGTTCTGGGAAAAATCAATCTCTGACATAAAAAAAATTCCGATTGAACCTGAAATTGTAGATGATCACAAGAAGTATACTTCTAAATTCAAAGCATACAATATATCCTATAACGGATTTTTAAAAGCACGGGTAAAGGGAGTGCTGTACGTACCTAAAAAGAGTGATAAAAGCAGAGTTATAATTCATCTTCACGATTATAACAGATATCCCGATAAAAGCATTGCAAAAGTTCTTTCAGATAAAACGGCTCATCTCTTTTTAATAATGCGCGGCCATGATATAATTGAAAACAGAACCGAAGAGGAGCTCGCACAGGATAGACCACTCGGATTTATTGTAGAGAATATTATTGATATGGAAACATATTATGCGCGTTCAGTTTATCTGGATGTTTACAGATCAATAGATTTTCTCAGACTTGTAAATTTTATAGACTGCAGTAAAATCGGCATTTACGGGAAAGGCTTCGGTGCGGCAGCGGGATTTTTTACAGCTGTATATTCAAACAGAATCGGAGCAATAGTAATGGATTCACCACTGTTCTGCAATCTTCCGCTAAGTCAGAACATATCTGCAAGTGATACATCGCGCGAGATAAATGATATCATCAATGTACAGAAAGCAAAAAAAAGTCAGATCAAAAAGAATCTCACTTATTTTGACATTATAAATTTTTCACACAGCATAACATGTCCTGCACTCTTCATAACGGGGCTGAAAGATACAATCTCCCCTTCCGAATGTGTAATGGGACTTTTCAACAATGTCCAGGGAGAAAAAACAATAGAAGTTTATCCCGAAGGGGGGAATGAAGCCGGAGGAGAAGCTCAGCAGTTAAAAGCTGTAAACTGGCTGATAGACTCAGTGCTGACAGATTAAAATCACCGGTCTCGTTCAGCACAACATTACCTTTTAGATTATAAATCAGTATTTATTCCTTAACTTTTTTAAAGTAAAAAAAACTCTATTATCCCCGCCGCCGAAGGCGGCGGGGATATATAATACTACTGATTATAAATAACAATTACACAATTTTTTCATTCATAATGTATGGTACAAATGTCGCCCGGCCGATTATCTCTTCAAAAAAACCGGTTTCACCTTTTTTCACAAATCTTTTAATCTGATGATTGCTGCCGCTTTCATCTACTGGTATAACAAGGATTCCTCCGTCGTTCAGCTTCGCAAGCAGATCTGCAGGGAATATTCTAACTCCCGCTGAAACTATAATTCTGTCAAAAATTTCATCTATATCATTGAAATTATCGCCGTTGATTACTTTCACATTTCCGTAGCCCAGAGAGTTCAACACTATCATAGAACGATCTGCAAGTTCGGGAATTCTCTCCATAGCGGTAATCTCTCCTGCAAGTTCAGCCAGTACCGCAGCCTGATAACCTGAGCCTGATCCGATTTCGAGAACCTTCTCATCACCGGTAAGTCTCAAAGACTGAACCATTGTAGCAACTACAGACGGGGTGGAGATTGTCTGCCCGAAACCGATAGGGAGAGAAGTATCATCATATGCCCGATAGCAGAGAGCCTCGGACATGAACTGATCTCTAGGGACCTTCATCATTGCTTCAAGAACAGAACCGGATGATATCCCTTTCTGTTCAAGCTTAATCACCATATTCCGTCTTGCATTAAACATTCTATCACTGCTATGGTACAAAGTATCCACCCCACTCATTTCCAATCTGCCCTTTATATTTTACTTCAAGTTTTACATCAACCCACCAGCCGATAAACGATGGAAGTTTGTATGTATTGTACACAAGTACATAACGGTATTCTTCAGATGACTTTACATCATTATAAATTTTTCTCAAGCTGTCAATCTCCGATGGGCGTATTACTTTACCGCCGGTTTCCAATGCTATCCTTGCAATTTCCGGGTCGGCATTTTTCAGAGAGATTATGTATATCGGGATATAATGTTCATTCGCATAGTCAATTATTGTATCAGGAGTATACTGTTTGAAAGAATCCTCACCCACTGTTCCGTCAGTAAAGAGTATAACTCCTCTTCTGTCATGACGCGGGATAAGATCCGTTATTGCCTGGTAAAGTGCCGAACCTGTCTGTTTTCCCGGCTTGTACTCCATTTTGTCGAGAGCCGAAAGTGTACGTCTTCTGCTCCAGTCAAAATTATTACCGGACCAGACCTGATCATTAAAATTAAGAAGTTCAACTGTATCGTTTTTCTTCATCACCTTAAGTATAAATTCAGCCAACCATGGCAGATCTTTATGATGAACACTCATCTCGGGAGAGCGGTCAACTGCCATTACAAAAGATGCCGAAGTTGTTCTTCTTTTGAGATAATCAATCTGAAAATTTATTATTTCCGAATTATCCTCTGTAATACTGAAATTTTCAGGACGGAGCCCGTAAACCGGTCTTCCGTCTTTACCTTTAACATTTACATAAAATGCGACAACAGGAAAACTTGCAGAATCTACCGAGGTTATCTCCAGTTCAAGGTTCGAATACTGTTTATCCGCAGGAGAGAAACATAATATGCTGTTAGGACGTGACTCAAGCACATAGAAAAATCCATCCTGATCGAAAATTGAAGATAGAGGACGATTAAGCTTTCTCTCCTTATCCCATTCAGGTTTGCTTTCACCACCCCATGAACTGAAAAGAGTTTTAGCGCCGCTCACTGTATCATAAATAATTACACCGGACTTTTCGTCAGAGACAACCAGACTGTTCCCTTTCACGGATATTCCCCGCGGAGAGAGAAGCTCATCCATAAATATTTCTTTCACGTAATTTCCATAGTGATCGAAGACAACAATCTTTTTATTGGAGGTGTCTGTTACATAAACATTCTCTCCAAGTACCGCAATATCTGTAGGATTGGCAAGTTCACTCTCGTAGTCCCCCATCTTCCCGAAGCTGAGAACAAACCGGCCGTTAACGTCAAACTTCTGTATACGGTAGTTTCCTCCATCGACAATAAAGATAAATCCTTTCCTGTCGAAACATACGCCCTTCGGTCCGTGAAATAAACCTTCACCGTTCCCGGTTCCTCCGAACTTTTTAAGAAGCTTTCCCTTATCGGAGAATATATGAACTGTATCGCCTTTAAAATCTGAAACAGCAAATGTTTTATTAAAAATATCAATACCGTAAAGCCCGCCGGAAAAACCGGGTCTGATTACCTCTTCGCCGGTACCATTAGGATCAATTCTTACAACTTTAGATGTAGAGAAGGATGTTATATAGAGATTTCTCTCACTATCAACTGCCATATCAGCAGCATCAGGGAAAGAGAAACTTTTCATTTCGTTCGATTTGTATTCGCTCTGGAGAAGATAAGTCGCTTCACTGTCACTGCCGCTGTAAGCATTTCTAAAATGCAGACTTTCAATTCTGTTTTTTATCGCTATATTATCGGGATATATTTCAAGAGTTTTATTCAGCTCGGAAAGTGCGCTGCTTTTGAAACCTGAAAGTTTATATGATCTGGCGAGATAATCACGCGCAGTATAGTAATCAGGGTATTCCTGTACCGCTCTCCGGAAAAAATCCGCTGCTGCGAGATACTGCATATTATTGAAATAAACAACTCCCTTCCTGAAATAGTTCTTAGCCGATTCAAACTTAGCCGGATTGATATCGGGATATACCGAAACCAGCGGTGTAAGCGTAAACAGAAGAACATAGAAAAGAAGAAAAATCTTTTTAACTCTCATCACCATTATACCAGCACATTTAAATTTGCCCCCCATCCGCCCTACGGGCACCTTCCCCATATAAGACGGGGAAGGATGAAGTAGAAATACCTGAATTTATATTTCATTATTAATTATCGACATTTTGAGAAAAACTTACAGGCTAATATGACATAATATTGTATCTTCTGTCAATAATATTTGACATTAATTGCCTTAATGTAAATATTAAAATCATCAATATTTGATTTTTCTGAGCAGTATTTACTCCTTAACTTGTTTTGTTGAAAAATGCAAGATTATCCCCGCCGCCGAAAGTGTCGTGGATATATAATATTTCATATTTAAACAAAAATTTATGTTTAATAAAAATTACTTTTTTAACAGATAATCGACAGCACTTTTACTGATTTTATACCAAAGATAGATAATAAACCGGATTCAGGTCATAACTTATGATAATAACCGCCTCCATAATTTTTACAATTACCTACATGGGAATTATCTTCACACGCCTGCCGGGAATAAACATAGACAGACCATCTGCTTCATTCTTCGGCGCCGTAGCCATGATAGTCTTTGGAGTATTTACCTTTGATGAAGCTATTCATGCAATAGATTTCAACACCATAACCCTTCTCATTGGAATGATGATAATTATAACAGTTCTTGAACTGGACGGATTCTTCGCGTTTATAGCAAATAAAACCATCACACTGGCACGAAATGAAAGAAGACTGCTGTTTATTATTATATACACAACAGGGATATCCAGCGCGTTTCTGGTAAACGACGCGGTGGTTCTTCTATATACTCCCATTGTTATATCGATCTGCCGTGATTCAAAGATAAACCCCATACCTTATCTCATTGCCGAAATACTCGCTTCCAATACCGGCAGTGCCATGACAATAACAGGGAATCCTCAGAATATGCTCATTGGTATAAATTCAGGAATACCATACTCAAAATTTCTGCTTCACCTGATGCCTGTTTCACTCATAGGGATGCTGATTATTTACTTTGCAGTTAAATTTTTATATCCTGTTAACTTTAAAAAAATCAACCCGATCGACCCTCATGCAGGTTCATATGAATATAATTATTTATCCATGAAGTTTTCCTCTCCGATCTTTTTACTTGTTATAGTTTTATTCTTTATCAACGGCCGGCTGGGATTATCGATCCCTGTGATATCACTAATCGGATCTTCCCTGATCCTTATCCTGGGAAAGATTAAACCATCTGAAATAATAAAAAATATCGACTGGGTACTTATTCTGTTTTTCGCCACTCTCTTCATAGTTGTCGGAGGGATTGAGAAGACCGGACTTATCCAGCATATACTCAATGCATACAGCATCTCCTCCGATATTCACGGGATTGGAGTTGTTCACGTAATAAGTCTTGTCCTGTCACAGATCGTCAGCAATGTGCCGTATACAATTTTAATGATCCCCATACTGAAGAGCTCGGGAAGCGACATTATATGGCTATCTCTTGCCTCTGCATCAACAATAGCAGGTAATGCTACAATCTTCGGTGCAATGGCAAATATAATTGTAATAGAATCTGCGAAAAAACAGGGAGTTAATATAACTTTTTTTGAATTTCTAAAAGCAGGATTAATAGTTACGGCTCTGACCCTTCTTCTCTCGGTTTTTCTCCTTTATATTCAGATTTCAGTGATCTGATTTATTAACAGGGCTCTGAACCCATTTTATTTTAATTTTTTCCAACACAGATCTGCATTATCACTATCAAAAAATCAACCGGTATAGAAACTTTTTAATTTCAGGGTCAGAGCCCGAATTACTCATAAATATCACCTGATCATAGGGTCAGAGCCTCAAATATCTGGCCTTGAACAAAATAATTAATTAAATCAACGAATCTTATTGACTTCCACACAGCAGGTTTACTATGGTAAATAATTTTTTAAAATTTATCCGGAGGAATATAGTGTTTAAGCCTAAGTTTTTTTCATTAATGAGTACATACACAAAGGAACAGATTTTTAAAGACATCACAGCCGGAGTCGTAGTTGCAATCATCGCGCTCCCTCTTTCAATTGCTCTTGCAATTGCATCAGGTGCTTCGCCGGAGAAAGGGCTTCATACTGCCATCATAGCAGGTTTTCTCATTTCATTCCTGGGTGGCAGCCGGGTTCAGATCGGCGGACCTACGGGAGCATTCGTAATTATAGTATTTGGTATAATCCAGAAACATGGTTTTGACGGCCTTATTATCGCGACGATTATGGCCGGAATTTTTCTTATTATTTTCGGTCTTACAGGCCTTGGATCGTTTATCAGGCTTATACCGTATCCTATAACTACAGGTTTTACCAGCGGAATCGCCGTTGTTATTTTCACCACGCAGGTAAAAGATTTTCTGGGACTCACAATCGACAAGATGCCCGCAGGATTTGTCGGCATGTGGAACTCCTTTGCTGTAAATGCAGGTACAATGAACCTATGGGCGGCAGGTGTTGCGTTCATATCTCTGCTGGTTATCCTGTTCACTCCTAAAATCACAAGCAAAATTCCGGGTTCACTTATCGCTGTAATAGGAGCATCAGCTGTAGTTTATATTTTCCAGATCCCTGTTGAAACCATAGGTTCAAGATTCGGCGAGATATCCTCATCTCTCCCTTCGATTTCACTACCTGTAATTACTTACGAAAAAATTGAACAGCTGATTATGCCTTCAATAACAATTGCACTTCTTGCAGGAATTGAATCACTCCTTTCCGCAGTTGTAGCTGACGGTATGATAGGGAGCACTCATCGCCCCAATGCCGAACTGATAGCGCAAGGAACTGCAAATATTGCCTCAGGTCTATTCGGTGGTTTACCGGCAACTGGTGCAATCGCAAGAACTGCTGCTAATATAAACAACGGAGGGAGAACACCAATAGCCGGGATGACACATGCCGTTGTTCTTCTTATAATGCTTGTTGCATTTATGCCTCTTGCAAAATTTATACCCATGTCAGCACTGGCTGCAATACTCGTAATCGTAGCATATAGAATGAGCGAATGGCACAGTTTTAAATCGCTGCTGAATGCTCCGAAAAGCGATATAACAGTTCTCCTTATAACATTCCTGCTTACAGTATTCATAGATCTTGTTGTTGCCATTGAGATTGGAATGATTCTTGCAGCGCTGCTGTTTATGAAGAGAATGTCCGATGTTACAGAGAGCGGCTTTACTCACGAACAGGCAGAGGATGAAACTTCCGATTTAAAAAAATATCTCGATTCACATAATATAAAACTTCCAAAAGGTGTAGGTATTTACGAAATAAACGGGCCGTTCTTTTTCGGTATTGCTGATAAATTCCTTGAAGGAGCTGTACAGGACCGTGGGGCTATTCCGGTACTTATTATCCGATTAAGACATGTACCCGCAATGGACGCAACTGGACTTCACGCGCTGACCAGATTGCTGAACAAATGTAAAGACCTTGGAACACAGATGATTCTTTCAGAGGTTAGAGATCAGCCGATGAAAACAATGACTAAAGCTGGATTTTTTGATCATCTGGGAATGGAAAATGTATGCTTTACTTTCGAAGCAGCAGTAAAGAGATCAGCCGAGCTGAGAGAGAAAAAAAAATAATAATAATACTTCTGTTTTGAAACCATAAGCACTGCAGAATAAATTAAAAATCCCGGTAAAGTATACCGGGATTTTTGTTTTATACAATAATGACCTTTCAAGCTGTCACTGCGAGTATAGTTGTAATAACTCATTCTTAACAGGGTCAAAGAGGCGGTAGCCCCTTTATGAGCCCCGCAGGGCTCCCAGCGGTCCCGAAAACGGAGTTTTCGGACCGCATTATAGTCTATTGTTATTCCTTAGAGCAAAAATTATCATTTTTCTCATAATTTTTTCTTTCAATGAAGCCGGAGTCTGAAGCTTCATATGATCAATATAAACTCCTGCGGATTTCGGGATTGGCCTGATCAATTCAAGCAGCAGTCCTCTTACAAGTTTCAACGGATTACCTGCAGCAAGGGCCTTCATAACCTTTAGTGATCCGCCAAGTGCAATCTCTGCCGGTAGAAGATCGGTTCCAAATGGGAACGGCTGAAAATATCCCTGTTCCTGATAAGGTTTAAGAAGTTTAACAATCTTATCCGGAGTATTATTGAGATACTCTTCAGGGATCTCATATTCCATGGGGATTTTCTTAGCCTTCTTTGCCTGATCAAGAAGCTGCTTCTGGAATCTTGAATCTGCGATATTAATCATAGCAGCGATAACTTCCATATCAGGTTTGCCTCTTACGTCGGCTATACCATACTCTGTAACTATAATATCTCTCATATGTCTCGGAACCGAACAATGTCCGTAACTGAAAACAATATTTGACTTTAAAGCCTTACCGGAACCTTTTGTACTCTTGACCATCATTATAAGTCTTCCATCCGGAAGCGCCTGAGCCATTGATACAAAGTTATACTGACCACCTATACCGCTCACGACTCTTCCATCCTGAAGCTGATCCGATGCAATTGAACCAAGAATACTGGCGGTCATTCCTGTATTAACAAATCGTCCGTCTTTTCTCTGAAGAGCTCTAAGCTCTTCGCCGCCGTAAAGCTGATTTACTGTCTCAACACCCGACATCGCAAAAAGCTGTCTCTCCTCTTCACTCATATCATTTAGAGCTTTATAAAAGGCCTGTGGTCCGAAATAGAAAGCTCCTAGTATTACATGTCCATTTATAAGCTCTTTACCGAGGATTTTCCGTATTTTGGTTCTGTTGGCTTTATCATTCATATCCGTAGAATAACTGGTTTTGCCGTCTTTGATTGCAGTCTTTGAATACTTAAGATCTTTTTTCAAAATCCCGTAATCAGTGAGAAAATTAAAATCCTCTTCAGTCAATTTTGCATGTATAGCTTTCATCTCAACAAGCTTGTCAATTATATCTGCAGGAATTTTATCAGCAGCCAGCTCACCTTTATTGATCAGCTTCATTAGAGGAACACTGTCGAAAACTTTTCTCTTAAGAATTTTACTTTTATACATCTGCATAAATGCATCAACAAACATTTCAGATGAGCCGTAAAGTCCCTGTTTGAAAACTTTTGTATCTCCCCATTTCTTTATAAGATCAGCATATCTGGTTTTAATACCGGCCTTATCAAGAATTTCCTGATATGTATCATTATGTGTATTCCTCATAACAAGACCTGCAACAATAGCATCTCCAAGAGCACCTATACCAACCTGTATGGTACCGCCGTCTTTAATAAGCGTACTTACATTTATTCCAATCATGTGGTCAGGAAGTGCAACTGCATCCTTTGGAGCACCGAACAGAGTATAATTATACTGCTCACCTCTCAGGATGATATCATACTCATTTGCATCAACAACGGCATCTCCGTACATATACGGCATCTTTTCATTCGCTTCAGCTATGACAGCAACCTTCATACCCTCAGCTCTTTTCTTATGTAAGGTATCCAGTGCTTCAATACATATGTCAGTGTTGCAGCCCATTGAATATTTTGTTTTACCGTTAAATTCGCGGACGGAAATAAGCTGAGCAAAAACATTTGCGCCATAGTCCATTGCATCACGGCAGCAGTGTGTATAGTTCGATGAGAAGTGCCGCATCTGATAATGAGGATTGTTTAAATTTGCTCCGGCTTTACAGAAGAATTCAAAAATTTCAACATTCTTAGCAAGCTTTCCGTCTCTCAGGTCGAGCATAAAATCAAAATCCAGTACACCGTCAAAAACTCTATCTGCAATCGGTTTTAAAAATCTTTTCTCTATATCTGTATGACCTCTCGGTTTTTCAAGAGGTAAAGCTGTAATAATTTTAAGACTTATCTCCGGGTCCTCTTTTGCCCTGCGGTAAAACTCATTAGAAATAAGTATCGGCTTCCCCAGAGCAAGGGTCATACCAAGTTTAATATCCTTCCCCACATGTTTGATCACCTGATCTACACATTTTTTTACATCGTTAGAAACAATACCTGTCTTTCCATTCATTTACGCACCTGCCATTTTATTAAATTTTTAAAAATTAAAAAATGCAACATTATATAAATACTTTAAATGATTTAATATTATAATTTAACTATTCCCGTTAAACTAAAATCCTATTAATATATAAGTTTGTTTATTAATAATACATTTACAGGTTTTTGTCAAAAGTTTATAGTATATTTTTTTATTTACTACTATTTTTTTATTCAACATAAGATAATTAAATCAAATATGATGACATAGTGCATCTATAAGCTTATTATTTAAGAATTATTACAGAAATTAAGATGAATACTTATAAACCGGTGACATTCTATCTCCGCCGCGCCCTGGGCGCGGCGGAAGATAATTTTACCAACAGTTATGAGTACTTACAGATTAAGACAATAAACACACATTCATCAGAAAAAGGAATGAGTGTCACAAAGGAGACCGGACATGATTAAAATGAATATAAACAATATATCATTCACAACGGGGAAATGGCCACTTGACCCGGCTTTACCTACAATAATTTTCATCCACGGAGCCGGGAACACAAAGAATTTATGGAAGATGCAGATTCAGGGATTATCTGATTCTATTAATACTATAGCATTAGATCTTCCGGGTCACGGAGAGAGCGATGGGGACGGAATGGAGACCATTGAGCATTATGCAGATCGTGTAAGAAATTTTATTACAGAGGTAAATCCGCCTCAGCCTGTACCTTGCGGATTGAGTATGGGTGGTGCAATAACTCTCCATCTGCTGATAAACTCAGGGATTAAATTTAAAGCAGGAATAATAATAAATTCCGGCGCAAGATTAAGAGTAATGCCCGCTATATTTGAAATGATAAACAGTAATTACAGCGGATACACATCATCACTCCCGATGATGGGAGCATCAGCTAAAACCGACCTGACACTGCTTAAAGATATAACAAATGATGCCGAAAAATCCCGACCCGAAGTTGTCTTCAAAGACTTCACTGCATGCAATACTTTTGATATAACAGAAAGACTAAATGAAATAAACATACCTGTTCTGGTATTGACAGCTGAAGAGGATAAACTTACTCCGCAGAAACAGGGGAAGTTTCTTGCCGATCATATCGCCGGATCGAGCTATGTAAACATAAGTGAAGCTGGACATTTTTCACCTGTGGAAAAACCGGACGAGGTTAATGACGCAATTTTGAAATTTGTTAAAGTGATTGCATTATAACAATCACTTCTTTTTAAACATCTTCGCTAAGAACTGTCCCGTATACGATGCAGCGACCTTGCTTATCTCCTCAGGGGTACCTTTTGCAAGAAGAGTCCCTCCTGCATCGCCACCTTCGGGACCGAGATCTATAACATGATCTGCTGTTTTTATCACATCGAGGTTATGTTCAATAACTATGATTGTATTCCCCTTATCGACAAGGGAGTTCAGAACCTCTATAAGCTTTCTGATGTCATCAAAGTGCAGTCCAGTTGTCGGCTCGTCGAGTATATAAACTGTTTTACCCGTGGCACGCTTTGAAAGCTCTGTAGCAAGCTTAATCCGCTGCGCCTCACCTCCGGACAGCGTTGTAGCGGGCTGCCCCAGCTTGACATAACCGAGCCCTACACGCTGCAGAGTTTCGAGCTTTGTGTAAACAGAAGGAATACTTTCAAAAAACGGTACTGCTTCAGCAACGGTCATATCGAGAACTTCAAATATATTTTTCCCTTTGAATCTTACTTCAAGAGTTTCGTGATTATATCTCTTCCCTTTACATACATCGCATGTAATGTAAACATCGGGGAGAAAATGCATCTCAATCTTTTTAACTCCGTCACCTTCGCAGGTTTCACATCGTCCGCCGGATACGTTAAATGAGAACCTTCCAGACTTGTAACCCCGGATCTTGGATTCAGGGAGTTTGGCGTAAAGATCGCGTATTGGAGTGAATAGTCCCGTGTAAGTAGCCGGATTAGAACGTGGTGTCCTCCCTATGGCTGACTGGTCTATATCAATTACTTTATCTATATACTCAAGACCTGAGATCTCGTCAAAAGCCCCTGGATATTCTTTCGATTTCATCACCAGAGCGGAGAGAGACTTGTACAGAATTTCAATCACAAGTGAAGACTTACCTGAACCGGAAACTCCAGTTACAGCAGTGAACACCCCCAGGGGGAAATCGACATCGATCTTTTTTAAATTATTCTCACGCGCTCCCCTGATGCTGATAAACCTGTCCGATTTTCTTCTTACCGCAGGAACCGGAATAGATTTAATACCTGACAGATAATTTCCTGTTATTGACTTAGCACATGCCTTAATCTCTTCAGGTGTACCCGCGGCAATAACATAACCACCTTCAACACCGGCGCCGGGACCCATATCAATAACGTAATCCGCTTCCATAATTGTATCTTCATCATGCTCAACTACAAGTACAGTATTTCCAATATCACGGAGATACTTCAGAGTAACCATAAGTTTTTCGTTATCCCGCTGATGAAGCCCTATACTCGGTTCATCAAGAACATAGAGCACCCCCGTCAGAGCCGAACCTATCTGCGTAGCAAGCCGTATACGCTGCGATTCACCTCCAGAGAGTGTACCGGCCGCCCTGTCGAGAGTCAGGTAATCAATACCTACATCATTAAGAAACTTCAGACGTATTCGTATCTCTTTCAGTATCTGTTCTGCAATCTTCTGTTCAGTGGGATTAAGTTCAATATTACTGAAAAACTGAAAGGAGTTTTTAATGGACATCGATGATATTTCATCAATGCCGCGGTCATTTACCTTTACAGATAGACTTTCCGGCCGGAGTCTTTTACCCTTGCATGAAGTACATGTATTATTCGACATGTACTTCTCCATCCATATCCGCATATCCTCGGAATTGGTTTCTTTATATCTTCTCTCAAGATTCGGGAGTACCCCCTCAAATGATCTTGAGAATTTAAATTCTGAATCACTGCGCTTTATATTATAATTTATCTTATCCCGGCCTGAACCGTAAAGTATTACCTTCTTTGTTTTTTCCGGAAGATCTTTCCAGGGAGTATCGGGATTGAAACTGAAACTCTTAGCCAGGGACTGAATTGTTTCGAGATACCAGTAGCTTGTACTCTTCCCCCATACTTCAAGTACCCCTTCATTAAGCGATTTTTCCGGATCGGAAACGATCCGTTCCGGATCAAACTGCATTATAAATCCGAGACCGTCACACTCGGGACATGCGCCGTATGGAGTGTTGAATGAAAACATTCGCGGCGAAAGTTCAGACATCGATATTCCGCATTCAGGGCATGACAGCTGTGTTGAGTAGAGGAGCTCCTTGTCATCGGTGATGATTGTAATAAGTCCTCCGCTGAGATCCATTGCAGTCTCAATAGATTCAGCAAGACGCGGCCTGATCCCGTCTTTAATTACAATTCTATCTACTACTATCTCTATTGTATGCTTTTTCTGTTTTTCAAGTTTAATCTCTTCTTCAACAGTACGGAACTCACCGTCAATTCTCAGACGGATAAAACCGTTTTTACGCGCCTGTTCAATATAATCTACATGCTCCCCTTTTTTACCGCGCACAAGAGGAGCGAGTATCTGACATTTAGTATTTTTTTTAAAAGTAAGTACAGATTCTACAATCTGATCGATTGACTGGGATGATATTTTTTTCCCGCAATTATGGCAATAGGGGATACCGACTCTGGCATACAGGAGTCTGAAGTAATCGTAAATTTCGGTAACAGTCCCTACGGTAGATCTGGGGTTACGATGAGTCGTTTTCTGTTCAATGGAGATGGCCGGGGATAAGCCGTCAATGAAGTCCACATCGGGCTTCTCCATAAGCCCCAGGAACTGCCTGGCATAGGCAGAGAGAGACTCAACGTATCTTCTCTGCCCCTCTGCATAAATGGTATCAAAGGCAAGTGAAGATTTACCGGACCCTGAAAGTCCGGTTATAACTACAAGCTTATCTCTTGGTATTTCCAGTGAAATGTTTTTAAGATTATGCTCCCTGGCACCCTTGATAACAATTTTTCTATCTTTCATATCAGAGTGATATTAATCGAGCCGCACATCGGGCAGATTACATCTCTCTCCATATCCTCTTCAACATCATGCTTCTTTCTGATGAGCACATCATCCCATCTGTAATCACAATCTTCACAGGCATAGCTTATATGAACTTTTCTCTCTCCGCCCTCTCCATATGAATCATCATCATCGTCCAGAAGATCATCAGAGTCTTTTAACTCCTCTTCATTATAGTTTTCCTCATAATAATCATCTTCATATACTTGATCATCTAAATCTTTTTCCATGTAATCGTCGCCCATTTTGATACCCATCCTTTTATATGATGATTTTGTATTTTCCAATATCCGCAATTTTTTAAACCAGCAGACACGCTGTGAATACCAGAAAAAAAGGGACATTATTTGTCAAAAGATTTTACAGAGTTATTTAAAAATTTTTGGTTCAATCTCTTTAATCTGACTCTGAGAATTGCTAGGCATAAACTCAATTTCGTTCAGTTTTTTTGAAGTAACAATAATATCCCATATTCCCCATGTCCCTGTCTTATCGGCATATTCATGAATTATAATATCGAACTTACCAGGATATGACAAATCAAATGGAACTGAAACTTCGAACTTTTTTTTATCCGACATGAATGTAGAATCAGCAGTACCTATCTGCCGTTTATTACCATAAATATCTCTGATAAAAATTTTGAGCTTTGTATTAAAGGGGGTGTGATCCTGTTTATATCGTAGAAAATCGAAATAAATCCTGTATAAAAGATCTTTTTTATAACCGGATACCGGAATTACAGTCTGATACTGCGTTATAAAAAAAGACCTGCCGTCTGCAACAGGGGGAGCGTCAGCGGTGAGCGTGAGCCGCGCATTATAGGCCCATTCAGAGGCGGCCTTAAAATCTACAACCTCTGCCGGAGATTCACCTGTTTCTGTTTTAATATTAATACTGTTTATTACAACTGTGTCACTCTCAGAGATTATCTGAGAGTAAACAAGTACTGAGGCTGCGAGAATAAAGGCGGACACTAAAAAAAAATCTATATATTTCCTGAACATAAAACCTTTTATTGTGCCTGCACCTTTATTTTTGAGCATATAAAACCGGTTCAAAAACTTCTACCTTATGAGTCTCATAACCTTTTCTGCGTCAAGATTAGAAATATTCTCAAGTCCGGCTGGAGTTCTCTTCAGCGTTTCACTGACGCCGGCCATAAGGGTTTCAACTTTTTTATTACTTGTAAGATCAGAAGCAATGATGTTGTCCATCTCCACCTGAATTTTTGTCAGAGTGTTTACATCACCGGATATAAGAGTTTTAACATCGCTCTTTTTAGATTCGATCTCCTGAGGTGTGAAAGTTGTCCCGATAAATTCTTTCAATATTTTACTATTGTTAAATGTAGTTTCATTCAATATAGTTTCAGCAGCACCTGATGATGACGCTGTGAGGAGCTGATCAATACCGTCACGGATAATCTGATTTTTAGTAAGAGAGGTCTGAATATCTTTAACTTCTTTTCCAAGAGCCTCTATTCTCGAATTGATAACTTTGCTGAGATTAATTGAATCAGATTTTACACTTTTTGAATCAAGCTTTACATCTGTCTCTTCGGTTTTTTTCTTATTATTAATTTTCTGGGCAGATCCCAGAATACCATCGGCAGTTACTTTCATCTTACACCTTCCATTGTGTCTATTTATATTTTTTTTGTATACAGCACTCCTCTTACAAACTTAATAACAAGATTCAAATTTGTCAATTAATTATGAACAAATTTATTTAAAATTCTATAAAAACACGATTTTTTAGATAACCGCTGCATCTAATTCCGTATCAATAAAAAAAAGAGGCCGAAGCCTCTTTTTAAATCTACAGTTATATAATTTTAATTATATTCTACATTTCAACTCTATCCATCTTAAGTGAAACAAGTTTGGAAACGCCCGGATCCTCCATTGTAACTCCATAAATAGACTCGCTGATGTTCATGGTCTTTTTATTGTGAGTAACAATGATGAACTGAGTGCTCTTTGAGAACTCACGGAGCATCTTGACAAATCTCTGAATATTCTGCTCATCAAGAGGAGCATCAATCTCGTCAAGGAAGCAGAATGGAGATGGTTTTACCATATATGTGGCAAACAGCAGAGCAATCGCAGTCAGCGCCCGCTCCCCTCCGGAAAGGAGATTAATGTTTTTAAACTTTTTCCCCGGAGGCCTTACCATAATGTCAATTCCGCTATCAAGAACATTCTGCAGATCGTTCATTTCAAGAAAGGCTTCCCCACCTTCAAAAAGTCTTTTAAATACATCGGAAAAGTTCTTCTGAATATCATTAAATGTGCTCATGAAAAGATCAACGGATGTTTTGTTAATATCTTCAATAACAGAAATAATATCCTGTCTCGCCTTCTCTATATCGGTCTTCTGATCGATATAATATTCAAATCTCTTCTTAAGATCACGGAACTCCTGAATGGCGAGATTATTGATCGGGCCGAGATCCTGTATCTTTTTCTTAAGCTCCTGAATCTCGTTCTGAAATTCATTTGCCATTGTATCATTTATTTTAAGATCATTAAGTTCGGTAACTTTCTTCTCATATTCGGTCCAGAGATAATCCTGAATTCCATCTCTTTTGAATGAGAGCTCAACACCGGCCCTCTCCATTGTATTGATCTTCTCAAGCGCCTTTGCCAGCTCCTCTTCGTCTTTTCTCGATTCGGTTTTACGCTTGATTATATTATTTTCAATTTCACTTCTTCTTGCAACAAGTTCGCTTATACTGGCCTTCAGGGCTTCACTCTTTTCGTTAAACTGAATAAGCCTGTCTTCAGATTCTTTTATCTCTTTAGTCAGCTCATCAATTGACTTATCTGTACGGGCAATCTCTTCATTGAAGTTCTCAATCTGTTTTTTAACATCATCAATCTGATGCGTAAGAGAAACAAGCTGCTTCTCAATCCAGTTGCTGTCGTTCTCGTATCGGGCAAGGTCTCTTTCGATACGGGTGAGCATTGCATTGATGTTTTCAAGCTCGGCCTGCTCATTCTGTATAAACTCATCAAGGAGTCCGTTGTCAGCCCGGAGAGAATCGACCTCAAGCACCATCTCTCTGATACGCTTGTCGAGATTCTCTTTATCCGCATGTATACCGGTTTTATCGAAAAGAATTGAACGGAATCCGTCTTCGTAGCTTTCGAATTTGTAAATATTATCTTTAAGATTTTTTACGTTTATCTTTTCAAGGAACATCCATGCACGATCAAATGACCGCACCTTCAGCTCGTCAATAGCGTTGTTCAGATCCATTTCTATCTGGCTAAGTTCACCCTCGATCTGACGCTTTACTTCCTCTCTTTCGTGTTCGGAACCTTCAAGTTCGATCTTTCTCTTTTCAATAGCATCAACAAGTTTCTTTATTACAACTTCCAGAGCTTCACGGAGTTTCTTAAGCGTAGATTCGTTTTCACGGATCTTCCGGTTGTTCTCTTCGATTTTATCTCTTGAAGTATGTATTGAATCTATTTTCCTTTTTCTTCCTTCGAAGAATTCCGCGAGTTTTCTTTTATCTTCAGCTATCTTCTCTTTCAGGTCAACAGCTGTCTCTTCACTCTTCTTCTTTTCAGTTACAAGACGGTCTAAACTCTCGGCTCTCTCTTCAAGTTTTTTTACTATATTCTTTTTCCGTCCCTGATGCTCTTCAACAAGACGGCGGTTTTTTTCAGTGGAAAGATCGATGGTTTCCCTGCGGACTCTGTACGCGTCAAGTTTCTTCTCTATCTCGAAGAGCTGATACTGCAGATCGTTCTTTTTCTTTTCATCTTTTTCATTTTCAGCAGATGTAGTGGATACACGGCCCACAATCTCCTCGCGCTCCTTCTGAAGCTTCTCGATGTCGCCCTGATTCTTTTCGAATTTTTTGACTATATCTCTGAATTTAAGAATGTTCAGTTTAATATCGAGGTCCGAGAGTTTACCTTTAAGATTCAGAAACTCCTTGGTCTTCTCGGCCTGTTTTGATTTCAGTTCTTTTTCGCGCTCAATCTCTTTAATGATGTCATTTAAACGGTTGAGGTTTTCTCCGGTATCCTGAAGTTTTTTCAGAGATTCCTTTTTCTGCATTTTATAGCGCGAGATCCCCGCAGCCTCTTCAAAGAGGTATCTTCTATCTTCAGCTTTAGTGGAGAGGATAAGGTCCATCTTCCCCTGCTCGAGAACAGAGTATGCTGACTTTCCAATCCCCGTGTCCATAAATAGCTTGTCTATATCTTTCAATCTTACAGGTGACTTATTTATAAGATACTCCGATTCACCGTCACGGAAAATCCGCCTGCTTATAGTAACAGCATCTGAATCGAAATCGAGAATTCTGTTAGTGTTGTCAATGGTTAGAGACACCTCTGCGAGAGAGAGAGCTTTTCGCTGATCAGTCCCCGAGAAGATAATATCCTCCATGGTCTGACCACGGATATTCTTCGCCTGTTTTTCACCAAGAACCCATTTTACCGCATCTACCACGTTCGATTTACCGCAGCCGTTTGGTCCGACAATAGCAGTAATTCCCGACTCAAACTCAACGTGAGTTTTATCAGCAAATGATTTAAAACCGAACATGTCCATTGACTTAAGAAACATATATATCCACTTCTTTTAATATTTACTTTAAATTTTATAAAATTTTTCAGGAAGAAATCAGGTAGCTGCTTATAAACCAATGATGAAATTGCTCTTCGCCGCGCCACAGGCGCCGCGAAAACAAAACCCGCCGGTTTATGAGTAGTTACGAAATAAGGCGCTACAAGCATTTAAGAATTTGATAAATATCTATATATCTGCTAAAATGTATAAGAATATACCGAATATACTTAAAAATAAATACAGCACTTTAAGCAAGAAGATTTTTACCGGTGATTCAAAAAATTAAGTTCACGGAGATAAGTGTATACTGTATTTGACCGGATGTCACTGTCCCCGTACAGATTTTTTATCCCCAAAAGACTGACTTTTTATTCATATTTCTGTACTTTTAAGGAAAATTGGTCCTTGACAGAACTAAAATTATGTATATTATGATTTTAACAGTTGCAAACAGCAAAGAGGAATTTAATGAAAAAAAGTATTGCTGCAAAAATCACGCTCCTCACTGGAGCATCTATAATAATTTGCTCAGTTATAGCGTGCAGTATTTATTATATACAATATACAAATGAACTGGATAAAAACATGTTCGAAAAGCTCAGTTTCGGGGTAAGTATTATCAGAGATATAGCTGATCTGGATAATATTCATACTCTTGATAAACCTGAGCTGAAGTTTACTGAATACTATAAAAGAACACTGGAACAGTTCAAGGTTGTCAGCCGTACAATGGGTTTTTCATCCCTTTATGCAATGACAATAAATGGAGAAAAACTGATTTTTGTATTTGATACAATCAATGAACCTGACGGAAGTGAAAAAGAAAGCGATTTCTTAAAAGAGTACGACAGCCCGCCGGCCGAGATTAAACAGGCAATAAACACCGGTGAAATTACATTCACAGAAAAACCTTTTACAGATGAATTCGGAACATTCCAGTCTGTTTTTCTTAAAATTAAAGCCGGTCAGAACGACATAGTCATAGGTGCCGATTACGATATTAAAGATATAAAGAAATTTAAAAACAGAGCCCGTATTCTTTTTGTTGCGATTATGACCGGTATAATATGTATCGCGCTGCTTATGATTTACTACGTAAGACAGATTGCCGTTAAACCTATACTTGAAATTATAAAAAATCTTAACGATATAACTGAAACCGCTGATCTCAAAAAAAGAATCACCGTTACAGGTGAAGGTGAAATTCGAACTCTGGCTATAAATTTCAACACATTTATGGATCGGGCCTCGGACATTCTCCATCAGATAGATGACATATCTCTGAAGCTTGCATCATCATCGACTGAACTCTCATCTATAAGCACAGCTTTTACAGATACAACGCAGACACAGGCAGCAAGCTCTAATGAAATTGTATCACTGATAGAACAGATAACAGAACTTATTAATTCAATTGCACGGTTATCAAATGAACAGCTGGAAATTTTCGTTTCTCAGAAGCAGCTTATCGGCGATCTTTACAGCGGTATTACTAAAGTAAATGAACAGGCAGATAAAGCAATGATTCTCTCGGGAAATGTTTCCGTCAAAGCTCAGAATGGCGCGGTGTCTCTATCTACAATGAATGACAGTATGGCCAGAGTTAAAGAGAGTTCCAACGACATGATCTCTATCATTGGAATTATCAATGATATTTCCGACAGGATAAATCTTCTTTCACTTAATGCCGCAATAGAGGCAGCAAGAGCCGGAGACTCGGGAAGAGGTTTTGCCGTTGTTGCCGAAGAGATATCAAAACTTGCAGACCAGACAGCTTCGAGTACAAAAAACATCGACTCCCTGATAAAAGTAAACAATGAAGAGATATCTCTGGAGATCCAGAATATCAAGGTGACGACTAAAATACTGACCGAGATATTAGATGGTGTTGAAAACATGAAGGGTGAAGTTGAGGACATTCAGACAACAACACGGGAACAGAAAATAATAGCTGAAAAAGTAAGAAACAATGCAGGAAATATCTATACACGTGCTGAAAATATAAGTTCAACAGCTACTACACAAAAGAATGAAGTCGATTTAATAGGCCGTTCCGTTGAGAATATCGGAGAACAGACAAAGGCTGTAATTACCGGATCGGAGGAGATTGCGGCAAATTCTGAAGATATTGCACGAATGGCCGAAGTGCTGAGAGAAAAACTTTCGCTTTTTAAAATTTAAAATCAGTAATGACACCTAACCTTTTATATAACAGAAATTACTCTTTTATTCCCGCAGAAGGCTGCGGGAATATATAATTATTTGATTTCCACCCATACATTCTGTATATTATTGCTACTGTTTATAAATCTAAATTACATTAAGAGGAATCCCATGAGTAAAATATCTCTAATCCTTATTTTAGGCCTCACTATATCCTGCGCCAAACAGGTTAAGGTTGACATGAAAATTCTCAGCTACACAGGAAAAGTAACTGTAAATTCCAATGCAGTAACAGGGATCAATATGGCAATCAATCAGGGTGATGCCATTGAGACTTTCGGTGAATCCAGCTGCGACATTATTATAAATGATAAGAATATACTCAGGCTTAAGCCTGATACAAAACTCACCATTAACATATCGGATAAAGAGAACACCCTTCTGCTTGAAAAAGGATGGCTTGCCGGTGTAACCCGTAAGGCCTTTACCAGTGAAGGTAAATTTTTAATCAAAACTCCAACAGTTGCAGCTGCAGTACGCGGCACATCTTTCTGTCTGAAAGTGGAGAACGAAAAGAGTACATACTTCTGCACATGTAACGGCTCGATAGAACTGACCGGTGAAAGCAGCACCAGAAGCGAAACGGTTGAAGCAGCGCATCATGCAGCAAGAAGATTTTCCATTGATAAAACCGGCGCGCTGATTCAGGATAACAATCCGGGGATGCTTTATCATACAGACAGCGGTGTTGAAGAGATTGCAAAAGTTATTGGCGAGTCAATTGACTGGAATAAGGCGGATACACATTAATTATTCCGTCTCCCCCGGGAATACGGAATAATTACCCACATCTGGTAATATAATACTTAAATTTTATTTGTACACTTTAGTGTTATCATACTCATCATTCAAGGGGTGGAACCGCCCACCCCTTCGCGAACCCGGCGGCTCCTCTGAAGCCGGAGGGGCATTTTAACTCTGCCTGTTTCAAACTTCAACTTGGATCGCCGCAAAGTGCGGTGAAGCACGGCTGCGGCGAAAACTTGTTGTGAGTCTGGATAGGGGCGAAAACGGTTAAACTGAAAATTAAAGAGCAGATTATTGTTTTAAAAATACTTGACCATATTCCCATAAGGTACTTAAGTAATAATTAACCGACTTTTTAATGGATGGATATGAAAAACTTTAGAAATCTGAACACTCTTATAGAAATGGCGCTTAACGAGGATCTTCTTGACACTGGGGATATTACCTCCGAGGCGATATTCAAAGACGAATTGTACTCATATAAACTTATGGCCAAGGAGAGCGGTATTCTCTGCGGTATTGACATCTTCACCACTGTAATGAAACATGTGGATGAGAATATTACTGTTACAAACTTTTTTAACGACAGGGATTCCGTCAGTCGAGGTAATATTGTCGCAGATATCTCAGGTCCCGTGGTTTCCATTTTAAAGGCCGAGCGTACGGCTCTTAACTTCATCTCTCACCTCTCTGCTATTGCTACGAAAACTGCCGTCTTTGTAAAGCGTGCCGATGGTAAAGTAATTATACTCGATACAAGAAAAACTCTCCCCGGTTATAGAGAACTGCAAAAGTATGCGGTTAACTGCGGTGGAGGAGAGAATCACAGGATGGGTCTTTACGATATGGTTATGATTAAAGACAACCACAGTGATGCAGCCGGAGGGATCAGCGCTGCTGTTGAGCGCGTTAAGGCCAGATGGGGGGATAAGTACAAAATCGAGGTTGAAGCGCGCAACATGGAAGAGGTCAAAGAGGCCCTTAAGTGCGGTGCCCATAGAATTATGCTCGACAACATGAGCGACGCCGACATGGAAGCGGCTGTTGAATACATTGCGGGTAGAGCCGAAACTGAAGCTTCGGGGAATATGAACCTTCAGAGAATTAAAAGCGCCTCGCTTACCGGAGTTGACTATATCTCCTTCGGCGAGCTTACTAATTCAGTCAAGGCATTCGACTTCAGTCTTAAAGAAGTTAAGAGTAACACAGAAACAATTAGCAGGTGATAATATGAATTTTGACAACAACACAGATGAAATGCTTAAACAGTATATAATAGACGCAAAAAAAAGGCTGGGGAGCAGACTTGCTATCCCGGCGCACCACTACATCAATAAGGATCTTGTTGATATTGCCGACTTTGCCGGTGATTCGTACAAGCTTGCCGTTGATGTCAGCAGAAGCAGCGCGGAGTTTATCGTTTTCTGCGGAGTCCGTTTTATGGCTGACGGTGCAAAAGTTCTTGCCGGGGAGAATCAGCACATACTCCACCCTGAGCCTACAGCCGGCTGCCCCATGGCCGAGATGATAGATGAAGATACAGCAGAGAAAGCCGTTGAGATGATAAGTAAAGTCTGTGACAGAGAGATCATACCTCTGGTTTACATGAACTCTTACGCCGATTCTAAGAGTTTCTGCGGACGCAAAGGGGGCGCGGTCTGTACAAGTTCCAATGCAGAAAAGATTGTGCGGTACTACCTCGACAGGGGCCAGAGCCTGTTCTTTTTCCCGGACTACCACCTTGGTCACAATGTGGCTCAGCAGATCGGTATTGATGATTCACTTGTTGTCAAAGTCGGCAGGAATCTCACTCTTGAAGATGGTAAAAATCTTAAAGAGGGGAAGATGTTCCTCTGGGACGGATTCTGTCCCATACATCAGGAGTTTGAAGACGAAGATGTTCTTCTGATGAGAAAGAACTATCCCGATGCACAAATTATTGTACACCCCGAATCGAGGAAGAGTGTTGTTAATCTTTCCGACATGTCGGGTTCAACTCAGCAGATCTACGACAGAATTGCAAAATCAGCGGAGGGATCGGTATGGGTTATCGGGACCGAAACTACTTTTGTTAAAAGAATAGCAGATACATTCAAAAACAGGACAGTTCTACCGCTGAAGACTTCTCCATGTAAAAACATGGTAAAACTGAATCTGCGCAACACAGCCGAATCAATTAAGTCAGTTGAAGATTATATTGCCGGGACTGGCTCTCTTAAAAATGAAGTTTTTGTAGATAAAAATCTTGTGGAGAACGCGAAGCTTGCTCTACAAAAGATGATAGATATAGTCGAAGGGAAGTAAAGCGATGAGACACCATTTTGATGCTGTTGTTGTGGGTACCGGTATTGCAGGGCTTACTTGCGCCATCCATCTGAAGAAGGCCGGGCTTGATGTTGTTGTAATGACCAAGGAGAGCCGCATTTCTGAATCGAATACCTTCTATGCTCAGGGGGGCATTATAGCGGCAAAGGATGATGACAACCCCACCCTTCTCCGTGAGGATGTTCTTAATGCCGGGTGTTCATATAACAGAATTGATGCAGTAGATTATTTCGCGAAGTACGGGCCTCCCCTTGTGTTTGATTTTCTTGTTGATGAAGTGGGGATTGAGTTCAGCACTTCTGAAGGTGGAAACATCGATTACACTGAAGAGGCAGCCCACAGTGTAAGACGGATTGTCCACTTTGAGGACCACACTGGCGACAAGATTGAAGACTGCTTAATCGATCACGCGAAAAAGCTTGGTGTCAAATTTCTTGTAGACTACACTGCAATTGACCTTATCACAAACAATCACCACTCGCGCAACACTCAGGAGCTCTATCGTGAACGCGAGGTTATGGGGATCTATGCTCTGAACAATAAAAGATGCGAAACTGAAACGTTTTTTGCACAGAGTGTTGTTCTTGCAACGGGTGGTATAGGGAACATATATTATCATACATCAAATCCCGAATCGGCCACGGGCGATGGAATAAGCATGGCGTACAGAGCCGGCGCGGATATAATCAACGCCGAGTTTGTACAGTTCCACCCTACTACACTTTTCCATAAAGATATAAAAAGATTTCTTGTGTCCGAGTCGCTGCGCGGCGAAGGCGCACGCCTTAAAGATCATGACGGCAACGAGTTCATGTACGAATATTCAGAGATGGGTGACCTTGCTCCGAGAGATGTAGTTGCCCGGGCTATATATGACAGAATGTCCAAAACCGGTAAAGAGTACATGCTCCTCGATATTGCTAATTACTACGAAGGGCACCTCCCCCTTGAACAACGGTTTTCAAGAATATACTCAACATGCAAAAAAGGCGGAATAGACATTACAAAGGAACCGATACCGATTGTTCCGGCTGCCCACTACTTCTGCGGAGGTATAAAGGCCGACATAAAAGGGAGAAGTTCGCTTAAAAATCTTTACGCCATAGGTGAAGCTTCATGTACCGGACTTCACGGTGCAAACAGACTTGCGTCAACTTCACTTCTCGAAGGTCTGCTATGGGGTAAATCGGCAGCAGAAGATATTGTAATGAAAAGATATAAAATCAACAAAAGCCGCTTCAACAGCATACCGGATTGGGAGAAACCGAATTATACTGAAGAATTTGATCCGCTCCTTATTGATCAGGATATGAAAGCAATCCAGCTTACCATGTGGAATTACGCGGGAATAATCAGAACTGAAAAAGGGCTTAACCGTGCACAGGCAGACCTTGATTACTATTCTCACAGGATTATGAGATTTTATAAAAGTGCCAAACTGCACAAGGATATTATCCAGCTTCGAAACGCTGTTGTAAGTTCACTTCTTATTGTGTCTGCATCACTGAGGAACACCAAATCTGTGGGATGTCACTATCTCGCAAAAAATAAATAAATTCTCAATGACTGGTTCAATTTTCATCTGCCCTGTATGCGGCTCTTCTCTTTCGCGAGAGGACCGGCTTTACAGGTGCGGCAGTAATCACACCTACGACATATCCAAAGAGGGATATGTAAACCTTCTCCTGGCCAATCAGAAGCAGAGCCGTGAACCTGGTGACTCAAAGGAGATGCTTGATGCAAGAAGATCTTTTTTAAAAAAAGGATACTATAAGCCTCTTGCAAGATCAGCGGCATCTCTTATAATTAAATACAGAAAACGTTCCCGTAGTTTGCCTCATAATCAGAAACTGACTTACTGCGCCCGGCGTAATCTTTTATCAAATACTTCCATACATCATACTTCAGCAGGTCCATTGAACACTAACGGATTTATAAACGCGAACAGTACTGCGAATGTTACGAACATTGAAACCAGATCTGAGGAGAATCACCTGCACCAGATTCCGGCCCGATCTCTGTTCACAATTCTTGATACAGGATGCGGAGAGGGATATTACACCGATTACATTTCAAGGAATCAAACAGTAAGCCGGGCATCTGAAATATACGGAATTGACATTTCAAAGGACGGAATTAAATCTGCAGCAAAACGACGCAGCAGTGTACACTTTGCAGTGGCAGGAATATACAATCTCCCCGTTGCTGATAAATCCGTGGACATACTCCTGAATATATTCGCACCATTTGATGAATCTGAATTCGGAAGAGTTTTAAAGAACAAGGGGAGTATTATATCTGTTTCATCGGGAGCTTATCATCTCTATGAGTTTAAGAAGCTTCTATATGATGAGGTATATCTTAACGACGAGGAGTTTAAACTTTCAGAAAAATTCCGCATCACTGAGACTGCAAGAGTAAAATACGAACTGAACATTCACAATAAAGACGATATTGGAAATCTTTTGAAGATGACGCCATACTATCATAAAAGTTCGCCGGAACGGATTGAATTATTTTTAAATACAGTTCATGAACTCAAAACTACCGCAGATTTTGTTATACGGATTATTTCAATCGCATAAAACTAACACATTGTCTGAGCGGCAGATTTACGGTGATTTAATTGATGAACGCTGATTTTGTAATTTAAAATCAACGCCATCAATTAATATGCTTAATCCACGGTTAAGATATTTTGTACGATAATATACTATAGTGGTTAACGATTAAATTTGATCTTATCATTTCGAACCCTTCAGCAGGCTCAGCAACCGTCGAATACGGTCAGTGAGCCTGTCAAGCCGAATACCCGCACTTGTGCTGAGCGCAGCCGAAGCATCAGAAATTCATTTTCCGTGCTTCATCTGCAGCGTTGGTTTCGCCATAGTTTGCAAGTATATACTGTTTTATCTCTGAAGCTTTCTGTTTGTTACCCATTAACTCGTATGCTCTCATCATCCCGTAATAGCCTTCAGCTCTTATCATTGCTTCGGGATATCTTTTCACCAGAGACTCAAAAGTATTAAGAGCTTCTTTATAGTTTTTAGTGTACATCATTTCAAGATGTCCTTTCCGGTAATAGGCGCTGTCAGCTTCAACTGTATCGTCATACTCTTTTATAAAATCTGAATAAGCCTTAATCGCACCGGTCCAGTCACGCTTCTTCTCGAACATCATTGCATTTTCAAAAATTTTAAATGGTACCGGTTTCAATACAACTGTCTGCTCTATAATTTTTTTAGACTGAATTTCAATATCAGCTTTATATGGAATAAAACCATCGAGTTTGACCATGAGCTTGCGATTACCCTGCTGTACCGGAAGCTGTGAAGGAGTCTTCCCCTCTTTTTTGTCATCGATATATATATCTGCTCCATCCGGCGTTGATGTTAATTTTAGAATACCTATCCGGTTATTCAGCGCATCTTCAATGATATTTGAAATACTCCATGCCGCGGGACGGAGACCTGCTGATGACGCTATATCCCTTGATCCCATAAAAACCAGAGAATTATTCGCTGTGTTATACATCTTATAGTTAATACATATTACATCAGCAAATACGCGTATATCACCCTCGACCTTGTACTGAATTCCCTTGTCGTTGAATTTTCCGCCCGATTCGTCATTCTCTATTACGCCCATCATTTCAAGGGCTTTTTCATTTACAAGAGCTTTGGAGTATTTTCTCTCCACTGTTCCAATTGAGATAAATGTCCCCATCTGACTGTTAAGTATTTCGGCAAATGTTCCGCCGTATCCCGCTTTACCGGCAAGTTCATTAAAATCTTCGAATTTAAAAACTGTAACGGTTGCTTTGTCCTCGTTATCAGATTCTCTTTCATTTATATACTCTCTGTTGAATTTTTCTTTTATGTTCCATTCAATATCCCCGGCAGCGTCACTTAAACTTTTAGCACTGTTCCCCTGGGCATGAACAATAAGCATGTTTTCAATTCCTACAGTTCTGACATCAACCTCGTACCTGTTGTCAATCTTTGAAACAGTCCCCACTGTAAGATAATCAACCTTGAGAGATTCCGGATTACCCTTCATCGATTCCGGATTTCCAGCTCCTGCCTGAGCCAGCGCCAGACTGCTGAGATATGAACCTATTGCATCCTTCCCTCGCACATAAAATTTATCGCTCCCTTTAAAGACATTTTCTATCATAGATGCAACAGTACTTCCCGGCTTCTCCTGCTCTGACGCCTGAGTTAATGAGTCATCAAAAGCAGCTACTGCAATGCGGATCTGTTTCTGATTATTGTCCTGACTCAGAAGGACCGCAGGTAAAAGAATTGAAATTAAAAGTATAGATATAAAATTTTTCATCATCATCCTCCAATTGCCGAGATCCATAGTTTTATAAGACCACGTTCCTGACAATCGGGCCGCAGTGAGAGATACTTGTTGTAATTTTCAATAGCGGCAGCGCCCTTCTTCATTTTAGTATCATAAAGAATCCCCAGATTTTTATAAGCCGCTGCAAAATCCGGATTGAGAGAGATGCATGTTTTAAGATTTGTTTCAGCTAATTTAAGATCGTTTGTAAGTGTTGAAATAACACCAAGATTATTGTAGGCATCAATCAGTTTTTTGTCATAGCTGATAGCTTTTTTATATGACTCCTTTGCAGCCGGGTAACTCAGTTTTTTATACTGTGCATTACCGAGTTCAAAATACGCCGGTGCAAAATTCCCCTTGAGGTTTATGGAGATGTTAAGCTCATCAATTGCATCGTTATATCGACCTGAAGCGATGTATGATTTACCGAGAAGATAGTGTGACATATACTGATTAGGCTGATACTTGATAGCTTCACTGGCAGACCTGAGCATGGAATTGACATCACCCTTTTCATCAAAAATAACTGCAATCTTTGTATGTATGCCGGCTTTTTCAACGTCAGTTGCAGCGGTTTTCAACTGTTCCTGAAGTTTCTTTATCTCCATATTAACGGATGCATTTTCAGAGAGTTTAAACTGCTCCTCCGCCAGCTCCCCCGGATTTTTTTTAGAACAGTTTGCAAAAACCAGAGAGATAATAAAAATTAAAACTATTGATACAATTTTCTTCATGAGTCCTCCTTGATTATTGTTTTTCAGTAATAATTAATAAATACTTTGTTTAAAAATTGAAAATTTTATATCCCGCTCCGCCTTCTACAGCGGAGATATTAGAGCTTTGTTAATTCAAAAAAATTAAGGAATAAATAATGATTTTTTTCTGCTGTAAACTTAGTCTATTTGATTTTCTTCTCATAATAATCTTTAACGCAGGTATAAATGTTTTCCATTTTTCCCCACTCATTGAAAAGTAGATTCAAAGTTTCCACCATTACTTTTAGATTATCAGGATAATCATGAGCAAGATTATTTCTCAGATTTCTAAAAAATTGCCAATCGTGATCACTTTTAATTATTCCAAGCTGCTCCAGCCTTGCGAGAATATCCAGAAAAGTGAGGGAGGTTAAATCATTATCAACATAAGAAATAATTGAAGGGAAAAGTCTTTTCCCCATTGAATCCTGTAGCCTTGTAAAACGATAAATAAATTGATCAATATGCTCGATCTGATCATTATTTAACTCTTTGAATGATTTTTCATTAAGTGGAAAAAATTCAGAAAGAAGCCCTCTTCCCCTTGTAAGCTTTTCTATATGAGAGTCACATTCTTTGATTGATGAATGAATTTTTGATTTTAAAAGTTCTATCATAACCTTATTCCTGTCTCTCTTGCAATCTTCACTATAAGCGGAATATCATTGATGTCATTTTTTGAAGCCGTAACTATATCTATTTTTCTCTCTCCAAGTTTAAACTGAAGTTCGGTCATTAGTGTTATCTTTTTTTTTACAGAATCTTTAATCTCATCAGTTTCAATATAGAGGTCAATATCTCCCCCTTTTTTTGTATCATCAGTTCGTGAACCGAAAAGGAACACAGAGGCTGAAGATCCGAATACCTCAAGAGTCTTTTCCCTGATAATTTTACTTTCAATACTGCTTATTCTCAAAGTGACTAACCTCATAATTTACTGCATTACGATTCTGGAACCGAATCTCTATAAATATATTATACTCATTATAATTTGTCAAACAGATTAACAAATTCAAAGTTTGATGTTCAGGCTCTGGCATGTTTTTACCATTAAAAAAATCTTGCAAAAAAACAGATAAACTTCCGGAATCAACTAATCACAGTCTCCGGAGATCTTAATGAATAAAAAAATCATTCTTTCATGGACAATATCAACAGCACTGATAATTGCTGCTTCAGCGTTTATAATTTACTCAAAAGAAAAATCATTAACCGGCTATGTAGCCGCATATCAGGACATGGCATACAAAACAGAGAGAGCTTTCATTGAAAACATCCCTGTTTACAGAGACTTCGCCACGTCATCAAAAGAGAGTGAACTGGTAAAGTTTGACCTTAAAGATTCTGCAGCGGAGGCTGCGAAGCATGGAGTTCTTCCGCTTAAAAATATTGATGAAATCAATGAAAATATAAAAACCGGAAAACTCGTTCCGGTTGATACTCCCGGTGAAAAACAGTACTACTTCCACAATGTTCAGAAGGAATACAGATACCTGTCTCCTCAGGGTAAGGCGGGACTTGAACTTGTTGCATCACGCTTTCAGCAGAAACTGAATGAGCGCAAATCAGGGCTCCCTGTAGTAAAACTTGCAGTGTCATCAGTTATCCGGACAGTTGATTATCAGGAGAAAATCTTCGGAAGAAAATTTGTCTCCACGCACAGCTACGGCGGATGTTTTGATATATTTTTAGATGATTATTTTGTACAGCTTCCGGTGCCGGATAAAACAGGAAGTTCAGAAGAAAAGATAAGAAAAAGTCTTCACGGCAGAACAGGTTTTCTAATGGGGGATGCACTCCGCGAACAGTTCAGAGCAGTATTGATGGAGACGCTACTGGAATTACAAAGAGAAAACAGAATCTACGTGTTTTTCGAAGATGAAAACAGATGCTACCACATAACAGTGCTGGTGAAGTAGGATTTTTTTTTGCCTTCCCCACCTCACCGTGGGGAAGGTGCCCGACAGGGCGGATGGGGAGGAAGGATTAAAACAAAACTCCCCCTCTGTCACGCGGTGACATCTCCCCCATGATGAGATGTGGAAGACAAATCTTAAAAAAATTCTATTAGAACTAAACCTTTACATCACCCCGGATCTCTCACGTCCCTTCCTCAATAACTGTACAATAGTTATAATTCCAATTATGGATAAACCTGTCAGGTCTGTATAGAATCCCGGGTCGATAAGCATTAGTCCCCCGGCAAACATCCCTACTCTTTCAATTACTTTAAGATCTGTAAAATAAAAATCTTCCAGCGCAGCACCGACACCGATCATCCCGATTAATGAGGTTACTGAAATTATTATTATCTCCGAAGTTGAAGCATCAATCAGCAGCATCGCCGGTGTGTTCACAAAGATATAAGGTATAATAAAAGCTGCGATTGCAAGTTTAACAGCTATCAGTCCGGTTTTCATGGGATTACCACCGGCAATTGCCGAACCCGCATAAGCTGCAAGAGCAACAGGCGGAGTAATGTCTGCAATTATTCCAAAATAAAAAACGAACATATGCGCTGCAAGTGCCGGAGCTCCGAGCTGAATTACCGCCGGCGCCATTATTGTCGAAGTAATAAGATAATTTGCAGTTGTCGGAACCCCCATCCCCAGAACAAGCGAGGCAAGCATGGCAAATCCCAGAGTTAGATACTTAATTCCCCCCGATAAAAGAAGCAGACCGGAAGCCATCTTTAATCCAAGCCCTGTAAGTGTAACAATTCCTACTATAATACCTGCAACACCGCAGGCAACTGCTACACCAAGAACATTTTTAGCCCCCATCTGCAATGCTGTTAAAAACTTATACCTGGTGAGTCTTGTATTCTTTCTCAACATAGAGACTGCTACTGAAAAAATTATACCATAAAATGCAGCCTTTACAGGTGTAGATCCACCTACAAGAAAATAAATGATAACAATAAGAGGGACAAGAAGATGCCCCTTTTCTCTCATGACCTCTCTCATTTTTGGAAGTTCATCTTTACTCATCCCTTTCAGTCCGGTTTTTTTTGCTTCAAGATGCACCATAATCCATATGCCTGAAAAGTATAACACAGCAGGAATAATCGCAGCTTTCGCCACATCAAGATAGGGGATACCAAGCGCCTCTGACATCAGAAACGCGGCAGCTCCCATAATCGGAGGCATAATCTGTCCTCCGGTAGACGCGGCAGCCTCAACAGCTCCTGCAAACTCAGGACGGTATCCGAGTTTTTTCATCATTGGAATTGTAAAACTCCCTGACCCTACTGTATTTGCAACAGAACTTCCCGAAACTGTCCCCATCAACGCACTTGATAATACAGCAACTTTAGCCGGTCCTCCAGCGGAACGTCCGGCAAGTGCGTTTGACAGGTCAATAAAAAGTTTAGAGATTCCAGTCTCCTCCATAAATGCTCCAAAGAGTATAAAGAGGAAAATAAAAGTAGCACAGACTCCAAGCGGAAGCCCCAGGATACCTTCGGTTGTAAAAAATAGATGTGTTATTATTCTCTCTGCAGAATATCCGCGATGGTTTAGGAACCCGGGCATGTAGGCGCCGAAGTATGCATACAGCATAAAGAAAACAGAAATAAACAGAATCGGAAGTCCGACAACACGTCTGCATGCCTCAAGAATCAGCAGAATACCCGCTGCTCCGACCAGGGCATCAGTAGTGGTGTATGCACCGGCACGTCCGATGAGTGCCTGATAATTCCATAAGATATAACCGGTTGTAGAAACTCCGGCTACAGCAAGAAAAAGATCGCTTATTGTAATTTTATGTATCCGTCCCCGATGCGCCGGGTATAACATAAAAACCAGAAAAAAAACAAAGCTCAGATGCACAGCTCTCTGCTGCTGCGCAGGGAGCATACCGAACGCCGCGGTGTACAAATGAAAGAGAGAAAAGGTAATGGCTATAAAAGCAATTATCAGTCCCGGCGTTCCAGTCAACTGACGATAATATGACTCCTTGTCGTACTTAGACAGCACTTCCTGTACTTTATCTTTATAATCATTTTCGTTTTCATGATCATTGCTTATTTTCTCAGATTTCTTCATTTAATTTCCGCCTCGTTTCTTAAGAATATATTTCTGTAATTGCTCAAATAACAATGATGTTTTTGTTCTCCAACCTGCATGGCGCGGAGGAGATAAATACACTCTCACAGTTTATGACTAATTACATATTTCAAGTACTGGTATACTGTTATTTTCTTCACTAAAAACTGAACACTTCTTTGCGGAGAACTGAGTCTGCTCAGTTTATATTCCTTTCCATTCATAAGAAAGTGATGATCGGCAATCACTCCCACAAATAAAATAAATTTTTCAATTCTGCTGTTGCTGTAAGATACTTCAATACGATCTTTAAAATAACTGAATTCATCGCCGTCACTGAGGTTTGACGGGACTCCTGCTCCGAATGATTTAAAGATGCTTTTCTTAAGCATTATTCTGTAATTATCATCCAGATTGAACTGATCTTCTACGGGACTTTTATTTACAGAATGAATATATGTGACACTGAATTTATCACCGGGCATAACATCCGAAGAGTATAAAACTTCACCCGATTTATAATCGATAATTACAAACTGCCTTATCAGAGGCAGTAGAAATAAAAAAATGCAGACAATGGCTGACAAGAGCGCGGTATATAAATACTTTTTTTTATGCCGGAGAGAGCTGACCCTCTCCGGCATAAAATCAGTTGCATTTGAACGTCTGATTATTTTAAAAATGTTTATTTTAGAATTCCTTTCTCAACATAGTACTTCTTTGCACCCGGATGAAGAGGAACAGATATACCTTTTACAGCTTCGTTGATATCAAGCTCTTTCCCTTTAGCATGAGATTTAGCAAGTTCCGCCTGATTTTCAAAAAGCGCCTTAGTAAGATTATAAACAACAGTTTCATCAAGATCATCTCTTACTATGAGAGTAGCTTTAACTGCAACAGTGGTCGCGTCAGCAGCCATCCCTTTGTATGTCTCTTTTGTGATTGTAAAAGGTGTGTAGTATGGATACTGTTTTACAAGCTGCTCAACAGTCTTAGCATCAAGTGAAACAATTTTAATTTTCTGCATAGCTGTAATTTCCTGAATAGCTGCATTAGGTATACCTGCAGTTACAAAAAATCCGTCTATCTGCTTGTCCTGATATGCGTTTCCTGATTCTTTAAATGAGAGGTGGCTTGCATTCATATCGGCAAAAGTAAGATTTGCTGAAGCAAGTATCTGTATTGCATTAGCTTCGACTCCGCTTCCTGCATCACCTACAGATATCTTTTTCCCTTTCATGTCTGCAATAGAATTGATTTTACTTTCTGGAGAGACTGCAATCTGAACAACTTCTCTGTATAATGTGGCAACTGTAGCAAGACCTTTAATCTGCTTCCCTTCAAAAAGTTTGGTTCCTGTATAAGCATAATCAAGTACATCATTCTGAACGATAGCCAGATCCGCTTCATCTTTTCCAACCAGTCTGAGGTTTTCACTCGATGCGCCTGTTGCCTGAGCTGTAACATTCATATCATTAACTTTTGTATTAAATATCTGCGCAAGAGCTCCGCCATAGGGATAATATGTTCCAGAAGTTCCCCCTGTAGCAAGAATCAGATTATTCCCTGATCTTTTACATCCTTCGAAAGCCATAAAAGACACTAAAAAAAGTAAAACTGCAGCAGCTGATAAAATCTTTTTCATACACTCCGCCATCCTTTATTTGATTATTTCATGCTGCAAAGGAGTACTGCCAAGGATAAAATTCCATAGCAGAAAACAGAAATATTGCAGCTGAAGATTTATAAGATAATCCACAACTAAAAGGTGCTGATGTCAATAATTATTTAAGAGAGGTTAAAACCATCTGCCGCTAGAATTGGAAGTATTGAAGTACTATCCATGTAGTTCCGATTGAAGCAAATACCGGAAAGATCAGACCTCCGGCAAACCAGGCTGTCAAAGCAGCAGCGGCAGCACCGGCAATACCCGCCGCAGGATTTTCAGGAAAGGATGTTATGATACCCGGTAAAATAAGTGCCCCAAGTGCAGCAACCGGCATGTAATCAAGGAACCTTTTTAAATATGGAGGGAGATCATCTCCCACGGTAATAATAAACGGAACTACCCGCAATATATAGTTAACTGCTCCGCAGGCCAGTATTATTATAAGAGTTTTGCTTATCATACAGCCTCCTCTGCTATCTGCTCATGGGTATCTTCATCATCGCGGAATACTGCAGCAGCAAGAGCGGTTACCGCAAGCATTGAGATTACAATAGACCACCCTGCAGAGATATGCCACACATAATATAGAACTGTATTTAAAACTCCCGCCGAAACAGATAGAACTGCGGCCCTGTATCCTTTTTTTATTTCCGGAACAAGCAGTGCGGCAAACAGAGCGAAGAGTGCACCCGACATGGCATCCTGCAGCAACCTTGGAAGAAAAGCCCCCATAGTCACTCCAGCAAGAGTACCGGAAGCCCATCCTCCCCATGCTACAATCTGAAGGCCGTACATGAAAGAGATTGGAACTTCACCCTCTTTCAGAGATGCAACAGAAAATATCTCGTCAGTTACTGCGAATGAGATCACAGCTTTATCAATATTATTTTTCAGGCCGAGTTTTCTTGCCAGTGACGCACTCATTATAAAATATCGTAAATTCATAAGCAGTACCGATATGACAATCTCCCCCATGACTGCACCAGATGAGATGAGATTGATAGCCATGAACTGCGCTGCACCGGTAAGATTTGTCATTGAAAAAAGCACAGCCTCAAGGGGTGTAAGCCCGGCAGAGAGCGCAAGGATTCCGAATGCAATGGAGGTTGTGAAGTATCCGATAAATATCGGAACTGCACTTCGGGCGCCGGAGATAAATTCGGTTATGAAATTATTTTTATTATTGGAATTCATATCATTTTCAGAAACTATAAGTTTATACACTTTTAAACTTATTACATCCGCATGTCAAGGGAACTATTTTAAAATTATAACTTCCCGCCCCTATCCGCCCGCCGGGCACCTTTCGTCGAGTGCATTTCCGGCGTCCTGCCGGCACTCGACACTAGAACATCCTGTTCGTCGCCCATGGTGAGATGGTGAAAGGGTAATTCTAAACATTTCGATTTTCTTCTCCACCATTTCACCAGGGGGGAGATGTCGCATCGCGACAGAGGGGGCGGGACAATAAATTATTGAAATCAGAAGGAATATTATATATATTTAAAATGTTGATGTTATAAACAACCACAGGAGATCCCCATGACCGGATACTCTATAAAAAAAATACTCCCTGATGAGATTATATTGAGTCATCCAAAATTTCCTATTGCTTTAGTTATAGTTGCGGCTATTGGTATTATATTATTAATTTTATCACTTCTTACAAAATTCAGAATTATCAATCCGCCTGCACCAACATTTAATGTGTTCCTGGGCATGGGGATTATTTTCACTGCCGGGGGCATTCTGTTTATGATTCAGAAGATTCCTGATACTATTACATTCAATAAAACTAAAGAATCTGTCATATTCTCTGAAAATAATCAGATCTATTCAAGATCATTCGCCGATTTTAAAAAACTCATCATTACCGGTAAAATCACTCACTCTGAAAGCGGAAACTCAAATACTTTTCAGTTAAATCTGATGTCGCAGAACGGTTCTTCAATTCTTCTGTGTGAATCGGATAAAAAAAATGAACTTCAAAAAACTGCTGAGTCACTTCTATTATATATTGACATCGATCTTCTCTCCGGAGCTGACATTCTGCATAACGCCAAAGGGAATTACACAGTAACCGAGCCGGTTTACCCGGATCAGAAAATTTTGAGCATTAAATCAACGGTCACTGGTGGCTCATCTGTCTACACATGGCATTGCAGAAAATCTATTTTTTCATTATTACTCTTCGGAATTGTAATATTCGGATTTAATTATCTTTTCTTTACATGGGCATTTCCGTCAATGAGCAGATTTAACCTTGGACTATATGCCGGAAGTTTTATACTCGTAGTAATGAATATTTTATTCAGCTGGACAATTATATTTAATCTTATCGGGAGCAATATTGCCGAAATTTCTGATTCATCTTTCTCTTACAGGCAGAAAATTTTCGGCTGGAGCCTGAACAAAAAAACTTATAACCGTGACGATATTGCCATGATCAGCTGCGGATTTACATCGGACGAAAATAAAATTACAATTTTCACCCGTCGCGGAATGGACATTTATAATGAGTTGAAAATTTTCGCGGCAATGAATAAACTCAACGATAAATCCGCATTAATGGAATTATTTCCAAAGATAATGGAGCTGAGAAATAATATAATTGAAATTGATGGTACAACCCTTTATTACTATGAAAAACTATATCTGGAGAATGAATGGTCACGGAAACTGAAACTGGCGAATGCTAAGGGAGCATTATAAAAATTCCTCAGGTGAAAAATACTCCATTCCAAATGCATCGGCAACGCCTTTGCATGATATTTTGCCGCTGATAACATTTGCTCCGTGAGTAATTTCACAATTCTCTTTCATTGCCCGTTTCCACCCTTTGTCTGCTATCTCCAGCGCATAAGGCAATGTTGCGTTTGTCAGCGCCATGGTTGATGTTTTCGGCACAGCTCCCGGCATGTTTGCAACACAATAATGAATAACTCCGTCAACTTCAAATACCGGATCTTTATGAGTGGTTGCTCTGGATGTTTCAAAGCATCCGCCCTGATCAATCGCGACATCTACAATTACAGATCCCCGCTTCATAGTTTTAAGCATATCGCGCGTGATCAGTTCCGGAGCCTTCGCACCGGGAATAAGAACAGCACCGACTACCAGATCAGCTGTTTTAACCAGCTCGCGTATAGCTGCCGGAGACGACGCAAGTGGACTACAATTAGCAGGCATAACATCCGAAAGGTAACGGAGTCTTTCAATATTTGTATCAAGGATATAGACTTTAGCTCCAAGTCCGCAGGCCATCCTTGCAGCATTAGCCCCGACTACACCGCCCCCAAGAACTAGAACAGTCCCCGGCTCAACGCCGGTAACTCCGCCGAGAAGTACACCACTCCCCCCTTGCGGCACTTCAAGATATTTTGCCCCCTGCTGTATTGCCATTCTTCCGGCAACTTCACTCATCGGAGTTAAAAGAGGAAGCGTCCCGTTCTCTTTCCGGATTGTTTCGTATGCAATACACACAGCTCCGCTCTGCATTAAAGTTTCTGTAAGATGACGGTCAGCAGCCAGATGAAGATATGTAAATATTATCTGATCTTTATGTATCATTTTATACTCTGCAGGAAGCGGTTCTTTCACGTGCATAATCATTTCAGATTTTGAATAGATCTCATCAGCAGAAGCGATTACGACTCCTCCGGAATTTTCATATTCCAAATCGCTGAATCCGCTGCCGGCACCTGCATTTTTTTCGACGAGAACAGTATGCCCGTGCTGCTTCATTATCTCCACTCCGGCTGGAGTCATGCAGACTCGATTTTCAGAAGTTTTAATCTCTTTAAGTATACCTGTAATCATATAATCTCCTGATGGATAATGTGTTATTATATAATAACACATTCCGGCAGAAAGGACAACTATTCATGAAAGCTATAATAAACAATTTACTGAGTATCAGATTATCTAGGGGGCACATCATTTTGCGATAAGCATGAGTTGGGGGCTTATGAGGGCTATGTCCCCGTAAGCCCCTATCTCTTGCCTGGGTAAACATAGGCACACCTGAAAATAAATCGCTTCCAGTTTACTGTTGACAGAAATTAATAGATCAGCTATATATTTTATACTCTGATTTAAAAAAAATTCGCGGAGTCTAAAATGGGTACTATCAAATTTGAATCTATAAAAGAAACCGGTCATACATATAAAGTATACTTTACATCATATCTCCGACAGGATTTTGTTGAAAAATCAGTGGTGATCTCACTTAGTGAAGACTTTGTAATTTCAAATATTTATATATCCTCTTATGATTTCGGATCACTGGAGTGGATAAACGGGATCGGATTAACAGAGTGCCGCAAGTGGGAAACAGAAGAACAGTCTGAATCTCCCGGATACCTCACCCGAAGATATACAGCCCGCATTTCAAACGGATACGCACCGGAAGGATACGATAAAATTTTTCTTATACCGGATGTTCTTAATAGTATGGAAGATAAAAATATAATGCGGATATTAAAATCTGTTCTGAAAGTTCAAAAGTCAAAAAAGAAAATAATTCCTGAAAAATACGGATTTAACCTTAATACTGAATATAAATAACATAATCACAATGAAATCCGACTTATAACCAACCTGTTCCCTAAACCCCGGCATCACCGCTATTTGATGATGCCGTATCGCCGCCCCATACAAGAAAACATACATCAGGCATGAGGTCTTACAAGAAGAGTGTCACAATGAGAATTTTTGGCAATTTTATCAGATAAATGTGAAAAAAGTCTTCCGCCGATTGTTCTTCCTTCATGAGGAGCAATAACTACCAGATCAATATTTTTATCTGTTTCTTCTTTCATGATTTCATCATAAGCATCACCACATCGAATATCGGCAACCGCTTTAATCTGAAATCTGGTTTCCATTTCCGCCACTTTTTTCATCATTCTCTTTTTAGCATCTTTAATCAATTTCTCCTGTTCACCCTTTACTACTTCATATGGCAGACAATAATCTGCAGTACACTCTTCAAGCCTATCCACAACATCGAGCATATAGAGTGTAGAGTGGAATTTTTTTGCCAGCCATGCTGCTTCTTCCACTGCCACATCGGACTCTTTTGAAAAGTCTGTTGCAACGAGTATGTTTTTTATAGTTTTCATGGCCTCCCTCCTTCAATTCATATTTACACTATAATAGTATTCAAATAGAAAGCTAAAGTCAATATTTTTTGATGATTTTCTGGAATTTTTTTTAAATGTTAGTTATTATTAACTAACATTTAAATGTAGTTCTAAAACTCAGTTTTACTGATAGCAGATAACCATGTGGGGCTTATATTAGGTTACAACCTGTGCGAACACACGGTTCGCCTGCCGGCACCGACAGGAAGTTGAAAAAGCTGACCTGAGACACTGTAAAGATTGAGCTATCGTGACTGCCCATAAAATAAAACAAGCACAAGAGGCCGGATGAACAGTTTAAGTATACGACAGCAGGAGATAATTGACACAGCACTTGAAATCATCTCAGACAAAGGGATGGAAAATTTTACCATTAAAAAACTTGCTCATGCTCGTGGTGTTTCCGAGCCTGCACTTTACCGGCATTTTGAATCAAAACATAATATTATGATTCTGATAATCTCTCAATACAGAAATAGTATTTTTGACTTATTCGACAAACTGATCGAATCTGAAATACCGCCATCTGTTAAAATTGAATCATTTTATCTGAAACTGATAGAGGGATTCCTGGAAAAGCCGGCCCTCTCCAGTATACTTTTCTCTGAAGAATTAATCCGGCACGATAAGGAACTCTCCCGTGAAGTGTACGCGATTATTGAAATGATGCATTCCAGAATAGAACAGTTATTAAAAGTATGCAGAAAAAGAAAAGAATTAAAAACAGATATTTCATGTGCAGATCTGGCATGGATTATAATGGGGACAATGAGGATGGTCATAACAAGATGGCGCATTTCAGGATATTCGTATACCCCTCTTACAGATGCCAGAGTTATGCTTAAATCTTTAAGAAAAATGATTTACATTTAATTTTATTGATTTAGTATTAAATACCAGTATTTATTTCTTAACTTTAGTAAAAAAGGCTGTATTATCCCCGCCGCCGAAGGCGGCGGGGATATATAATTTTTCAACTACAATGAATTAAGTAGTAAATATTGAATGTTAATCTGAAAAATTATGATGCAGGTGCAATATGATATCTAATCCATTACTGAAAAAAATAATAATCCTGCTTTTAATATCTGTTTCTACAATTACAGGATGCGGATTTATTGATGTAGTTAAAAACGGAAGCATTGACGAGATAGGGAGAGCTGTAAGGAAAGGTGCTGACGTCAACGAAATTTCCGGTTCAGGGGAGACTCCGCTCACATGTGCTATCCAGTTTAACAAAAAACCATTTGAAGCTGCAGAATTGCTAATAAATGCCGGAGCGAATGTAAATATTTCCGACACCACCTGGGGCACCCCTCTTCACTGCGCTGCAAGAATGTCTGAGAATGAAGAGGCTATTAAACTTATTCAGCTGCTGCTTGATCATGGAGCTGAAATAAATTCACAAATGGGTTACGGCAAAATTAGCCCCCTCATGCTTGTTTCCGGAGGAGCAAAAAACTTCAGGATCGTTGAACTCCTTCTTCAAAAGGGTGCTGATATACATGCCAAAGATTCAAAAAGAGAAACAGCACTTCATTATGCCGCCGGTATAAAAGAAAACAGTAGAATCATAGAACTCCTCATCCGGAATGGTGCTGATGTAAATGCAGGTGCTCCATCTTTTACTCCGCTTCACAGAGCCGCATATATGGGAGCAGCGGATAATATTCCGGTACTGATCCGGAATAACGCTTCGATTAATATACAAGATATAACCAGTGAATCTAAAACACCGCTTGAGCTGGCAATCGACGCCAGACAGTTTACCGCCGCACGTGAGCTTATAGAAAACGGTGCCGATATTAATACTCAGAGTTATTACAACTATCAGCCTTTCAGATACAGAAACAATACACAGTCATATATGAGTAAACTTGTAAATGTTGACCTGAACACTATACAGTTTGAAAGAATGACTCCGCTCCACAGAGCCGTGACTCACAACAATATATCCATGGTTGAATATTTAATCGGCAAGGGCGCCAGGACCGATATAGATGCTCACTTCGGAGGCTTTGCTCTGGACTTTGCGCTCTTCCTGAACTATTACGACATTGCGGATCTTCTTGTAAAACATAAAGCACGTTCGTTGTATGCTGATTTATATCTGAATGAAGCTATAGAAGCCAAAGATTTAAGAAAGACTGTAATTCTGTTAAATATCGGAGCGGACATAAAACGTAAAGATTATAATGATGACACACCGCTGCATACTGCTGCAAAAACTGGAGATATTCAGATTATAAAGCATCTTTTAAAATATGGAGCTGATAAAACAGTGAAAAACTGTCAGAGTAAAATACCGGCAGATTTGACAGCAGATGAAGAGATTAGAAATCTCCTCATCGGGAAATGACAATCCGGATCTGATAATATTTTATAATAGATCATGTTGCTGACGATGATCCGGGCAGTCCTTAATTAGTTGACAGAATTGGTAACAGTAAAAAGATGTTTGATATAAATAACTAAAAATATATATGATGAATATGGTAAAAATTTGAAACTAAGTGTAAAAAAACCTCTGGCTAAATGGTGGAGTGACGCGAAGGAACACTACCATCCCGAAGAGATTACTAAATTTCTTCAGAGCAATAAACATATTCTTGAAGATCACATCTCGAAACTCGATAATAACAGTTACCTCTATAGATGGGTTCACAAACTCTTTTCACTCTTCTCGGGAGTAGCTGGTATAGCAGACTGGATTACAAAACTTTTCCAGCGTTTTCTTCTAAAATTCCCAGGAATAAGAGTACTGATTCAGAAATTCAGCGACTGGAAGAACCACCTGAATTTTCAGGAATTTGTTGAATTTCTAAGAGCAAAGATGTATTCGTTGAAACATCCCCCGCACAATGAAGGGGATGTTAGACTTGTCGAAGAGATTATGGAGTTCGCTTCAAAACATGGATTGGATTACAAAACCCGCATACCTGAAGCGCAGAAAAAATTCATAGAAAAGAAGAACCAGCTGATGCAGCACAAATTTTTTCAGGAGTTTTCAAAAACTGCACTGGAAAGACTTCTTGCTATTCAATTTTCATTCAATAGAAATATTTTTCCCGTACTCCCCGATTCGGCTTTCTGGCATAAGTTTTTTGAATTGATGGAAAAGAAAAAAGTTATCGATATCATTCTTGTTAATAAAAACGGGAATAGAACATCACTGAAACATGGAAGTAAAGATGAACTTGCATCGACTGATGTAATTAAAATCCTTACACGTTTAATGGAGATTAGAAACAGCGGACGGCGTATTTTTTTTATCGGACATCACGAGGGTTATCTCGGACCGTATTTTGTACGCAGCGTTGTAAGAAAACTCGGCTTTGATGCGCTTACTAAAAACTGCAATACCGTTGTAGGCCCCAGAATGTTTTCCAACGTAGTTCTGCGTAACGGTGCGGCCAATGTGGGGAATCTTTTTATCACAGTACCGTCTCAGAAAACAACAGCTATTCAGACACATGGACTTGCCGAGGAGCTGCGGAAAACAGCAAAGAGAACACAGATCCTGATAAAACTCCCCGACTCCGGTCTGAAAATGATTAAGAAATTCGACTACAATGATTTTATGAGCGCTTTTGTTAACGGTGATGAGAAATCATTCAACATCTATACTGCATCGCTAAGCGCTAAAGAGTTTAAAGAACTTAAAACTTTTTTTAAAGCATATAATTTTTCAGAGAATATGAAGGATTTCAGTATTGAAGATTATGATCTTTTTAAACAGGTTCTAGGTGAGAGTTTTCTTATTTTCCCGGAAGGATCGCGTTCATATATAGATCCCGATGGTTCAGTTGTTATGAAATATATTAATCCTAAATATTTCGAAGCATACCTTCGACCGGGCGACTATATAGCGCCGATAAATCTTGTCGGAGGTTCTGACCTTACAAGGGGATGGAAACTCCGGTCTGCAAAGCTCGGCATATCAATGGATGACCCGTATGAAGTTACAGAGAAGATGATGAAAAACATTGAAGAGTCTGGACTTGCTGTAATGAAGAAGATTGCCGCGCTTCCGAATATAAAAAATGTAAAATATAAAGAAGAGATACAGTTTAAAGTGAGACAGGAGAAGGAGTAGCCGGGCTTTAACTTAAGACTACCCTCCCGTCAAGGGAGCTAATCATAACCCATATCTTTCTGTGCAGCCCCCTAAGTCCCCCGGAGGGGGACTTAAAAGATGCAGGTAATGAACTAGTCAAGAAAAGCGGAAAAAAAATATCAAGCCGCATCGGTCTCATCAAGACCATACTCATTCCTGATATAATCGAGAAGTTTCTGTTCTTCATTTGATATGTTCTGATCCGATTCAGCTGCTTTCTTCATAAGTTTAAAAATCTTTTTCTGTTTCTTCTGATCATCAGGCATACGTATTACAAGCTGACTGTTCTGTGCCATGGCAAAAAACGGCTGCAGTTTTTCCACGCTGTATCCCCACTTTTTCGCAAGGTCTTCTGCAAACTGCCTCTCTTCATCAGCATAAACTCCATCGGCTGCTATTACAAGCATAACATTGTTAAACGCAAAATCCCGCACATCATAGAGCTTATCTATAAGCCCTGTGTCTACGCTATATGACAGATCAGATTTATTAGTACTGAGCCACTCATTGTATGCGGATAGTGTCATCAGATCTGTAATTATCCACTCTGTACTTGTACTGTTCATGATTGAACCGCAATAAGCACAATCGACGCTGAGCGAATTTTCAACAGGAGCTCCGCAGCTCGGGCAGCTGTGAGCGTAAAGCGAACCCTTTGATTCTGCTGCATCTTTATCCCGGCTCATAAATACAACTTCAGTGCGGGATACAACGGCCTCATCTATTTTTTTAATCTTATTATTGTTATCGATCTGTATTCTCTGATATGAAGATTTAACCGCTATATGAAGAACATTTTTATTCGACTCCTCAGAAATACCGACAAGGAAAACATCGTTTAAATATATTCTATTGTAAGCATTCATAAGCCCTGCTTCATCTATTGCTATATCATTAAAAACTTTATCACTTACAAATCTTCTCATGATAGACGGATCTTTATAGGCCATAGCAGTCAGTATCTGAAGATAGCCGTTACTTGCCTTATCCTCCACAAGCTGAACTGCAAAGTCATCATTCTCATTGATAATTTTACGTATTTTCTCAGTCAGATTTTCAGATTTCGCCAGTTTAGGATGCGCACTGATATAATCATCGGCCTGAGTAATTTCAGAAAGAACCCAGTCATATTCACCTGAGTTTGTAAGAGTCCCGCATGACTCACACCGGCTTACTTCACCCATATCCTCCGGAAGTGGTGAACCGCAATTCGGACATGAATCGCTGTTGTAAAGATCCTTTCTCTTCTTTCCTCTTTTCTTCAGAAAGGACCAGTACTCAACAAACTCCTCTTTCCCGCCTGAGTTAAGAGAAGAATCGAGACCGCAGATGAAGTGATCGCTTATCGAAGCATGAACTGCGGTATGAATAATATCATAAAGTCCGTCACTTTCAATCTTATCAATATAGATATTTTTTATGTCGATGTTTTCTATTCTGTTCGTCTGCTGAAGCAGCTTCATCATTTTGAACTGAGTGTTAAACCGCTGATAAACTCCATCCGATATAAACTTTCTGACTTTCGATAAATCCTGATTCTGCCATGCATCCTGTATATCAAGAAAAGCGGTCTTTACATTGTTTTTAAAACTCTCCTCGTTAAAATCAGGATTATTACTCATGAATTTATCGAATCCTTTAATCCTGTTCACCGGTTCACCGGTGGGGAGCTGATTAAAAATGGTTTTCTGTTTAACAGTTCTCTTTGTATATATCGAACCGATAATAAAACCTCCGAGTATTATACCAACTACAATTATATTCAATGGAAAAGGTAGCTCAATAAGCAGTCTTATAATTATATAAACCAGGTAAAGTATATCCCCGCCATCACCTCCGCCGCTGCCGCTACTTCCCGAATCACCTCCGGCACCACCGGCTCTGGCATAAAGATCTGTAACAATAAAAAATGCTGCTGCGATTAACAGAATGTTTAAAATAATTTTTAATCTATTTTTCCGCATGGGACCTCCATTATTTGCATCTCATTAATTAATATTGAGTATACTCTCCGGTAAAGGATTTGTCAAATATTTTAATTTGAAGAGATAGAAGGAATCCGCCCCCTCTGTCGCTATGCGACATCAGTCAGCGCTTTCCGGACATCCTGTCCGCGTCTGACACAGAAACATCCTGTTTCTAGTCCCCCATTATATAGTATACTGGATTTATAAAAACTTTTGGGTTAAATTATTAAGAGGGAGGCTGACGTCCCCCAGCCTCATAGAAGGCTTTATTCATAACAGCCTCCCTCTCTCTTCTGACTGCTTATAGTGGGTAGCACAAACTAATATAAGGGTGCAGCAGAAGAACAGTAATATTAAAGGAGGTCAGCACCATGCAACATTACGTAGGCATCGACAACTCCTCTCTCGATCACAAGATACGAATCATTGATGAGAATGACAACAAAAGTTTAAAATTTACAATATCTAATAATTATGAAGGCTTTGCTGAACTCGGGCTAAAATTAAGCGGATTAGAAAATATCAGTATCGGCTTCGAGCTCCCTCATGGTCCTCTTGTGGATTTCCTGCATATGAATGACTTTAATCTATATTCCTTGAATCCTTTAAAAGTAAAAAGATATAAAGAATCAATTAAGGTATCAGGGGACAAAAATGATGACATAGATGCTCATGCAATTGCTGAATATCTAAAAAATAATAAATCATACACCAGAGAGTTGATTTATAATTCTTCCGAGATTGAGCGATTAAAAAATCTTACAATTATACATACTCGTCTTACAAATGATAGAGTCCGTCATATTAACAAACTTCATTTTGCAATACGGCAGTATTTCCCTCTCCAGGAAGCACTATTTGTTGATTTTGGCTGCATAGTACATTTAAAAATGATTATAAAATATCCAACTTTTGACAAGTTGAAAGCTGCAGATGATAATGAAATTAAAGAATTTCTTATAAGTAATAAATATCGCAGACCTGTTTATATCAATAAAGTAATTGAAATAATCAAGAACTATAAACAGCTGATTTCACCGGATGTTGAATATGCTTATCAGTTCGAAGCGAAATGTTTGTGCGGGATTATACAGGTTCTTGACGAAGAACTAAAAAGAGTTGAAAAAGAAATGAATAAAATTAGTGATTCTCATAATCTGGGAAAATATTTTAAATCATTGCCCGGAGCCGGTGATATTTTAGCATGCAAGTTGCTTGCTTTATTTGGTGATAACAAAAAGCGATTTGATAATTCCAATGGTGTACAGTGTTTATTTGGAACAGCACCCAGAAATTATCAAAGTGGTACGTATCATAAAGTATTGATGCGTAAAGCATGTAATAAATCAGCAAGAGCTATTTTGTATAAATTTGCCTTTGCTACTTTACAATCTTCAAAATGGGCCAGAGAATATTATGATAAACAGAAAGCCAAAGGAAAGACCCATTCAGTTGCACTAAGAGCATTATCAAATAAATGGGTAAAGGTTATTTACAAAATCTGGAAGGATGAAATTTTTTATTGTGAAGAGGAAAAAAAATCATCCGCTGCTTGACATAGTGGGTGTGAATGGGAAGAGAGAATAAAAATAATTATAAAAAGTCACGAATCCGGCTGAACTTCGAGGTGTATAGAATTGAAATGTTGTTTTACGGCACAACTTCCTCTGTACCGACAACCGGTGTTGCCCCTATATCCGTGGAATATTTTCTTCTCTGGGAAAGAGCTTTGATCTGATCTGCACTAAGAGCTGTGTTATATATGGAAACTTCATCCAGCAATCCATCTAAATGACTGCCCAGATCTATATTCACTGTACCGATTGTTAAAGCTGCAGTGTTAGTAATATTCAAATCTCCGGTGATATCAGTACTATCTTTCAAAGATCCGTTTATATATATTTTTTTTGATAAACCGTTAAAGGTCGCGGCAAGATGATACCAGCTTCCTGATGATACGCTATATGTACCCTGTAAAGAATCAGAAGCACTACCGTTAAAACTGGTTTCGAATCTCACTTTATCTGAATTGAGTGAAAGTGAATAGCTGAGATTATCTCCTAAAAGTTTCCATTTAGAAACAAAGTGCTGACCAATATCTACTCTGTTAACCTTAAACCAGAGAGCAATTGTTATCTTCCCGACATCAAAAGAATCATTATCCGGTACTGTAATATACTCATTATCAGTCCTGTTAAAGCCAAGTGAATCCCCGGTAGAAAAACCGGAACTTATACCTGTATACCAAGTACCTCCGTCACTCCCCGACCATGTCGCATCGGTAACTGTCCCATCATTACCATTCGCTGATGAATCATCAATTGATGTACCTATCCCCTCATCCATATGCCACCGGGCAGCAAGTCCTGCAAATCCTGAATCCTTTGTAAAAGTATTATTAAAATCTGATTCAGAAGTTTTAGACGTATCTCCATAATAAATATACAACACCGTATCACCGCCGGGTATCGACGGAACTTTGACCCAGACTGAAGCAGTCTCCCCTATGGAATCCCAGCTTTCTATCCAGTAATCAATTGATGTATCACCCGATCTGATCCGTATATCATCCCCCTCCGGATCGGCATTTGCAAAACTGAAATTACTGCTATTGAGTATTATATTGATCTGATAAAGAGTCTGCGATGTCCCGCTGTTTGTTATTGTAATACTCCGTCTATAGCTGAAATCAGACCATGGATCTACCGGAGGTGGAGGCGGCGGCGGATCGACCGGTGGATCAACGGGTGGTTCTACCGGCGGATCAATTGGAGGCTCAATTGGGGGATCAACCGGTGGTTCTACCTGAGTAGTAACTTTACCTGAATCATCTTCTGTTAAAATATTCAATCCGTCTCCGCATCCTGGAAGAAACCGCACTGATAGTATAGCAATTAAAAGCAGTATAATGAATGTTAATCTTTTCCTGTTTAACATAATAGTACCTGCCTCGAACTTTCGCTCTATGAAGAAAGGTCTTTAATAAGTATTTTATCAGGTATCTTTACCATAACTTTCCCGATACCCCCGCCGATAAACCGGCGCTGTTAAATAATACATCTTTATCGTAAACATACATGTACTTGAAATTTATAAAAACTGAAACATAATCAAATGAGTATTCGTAACCAAGAATAGAATGAAGTGTAAATGTAACACTGGAGGCAGTCTCTCTTCCATGCTCAACATGAAATGATGAAATACCGGGTTCTACAGCCAGTCTGATATTATTCCTGCAATCGGCAGAAACAGGGAACAGCCATTGCGGACCGGCACCGGAGGTAAATCCTTTGAGTGATGAATCATTCCCGTTAAACATGAGATACCCCCCTTCTATACGGAACCATGGAATCAGAAAATTTCTGGTGGTATTATTTATATAGTTTTCCCCTATTTCAAATCCGGCGGATCCTCCATAACAGTAGGGAATAGGCTCTCTTAATTCTCCGGTTGTAGCAAGACCGGAACCATCAATAAAAAATTTTACGCTTATTTTTAATTCTGCGGTTTCAGAAGTTTCTTCTGCTGCGGGAGTTTTTTCTTTTACAATCTCTTTCACTATAAGTGTTTTTTCTTTTTCAGTGAGATCTCTCTGTCCGGCTGCATAATTTTTTCTGATCTCTTCGGGATCAAAATCCATGCCGAGTTTTTTCCGGACTCCAATATCCTCCTCATAACTCTTTGTAATATAGAGTGCTGTAATATCACCCCGTTTTACCGTGAATGCACCGTATGTATTTTTAAATACAATATTAGAAACGGATTCACTCTTCACCTTGCCAACCAGCAGAGTGCCGTTCTTCATAATCAGTGTATCGGACTTCAGCAGAAAAGGGAGAGCAATTATCTGCATTAGTATTATCAATAAAGTAAGTACTGATCTCGTAATGAAACAATTATTTTCAGTTCCGGAAATCATAAATTTATCCGTCTCGATATCTTTGACTTATTTATTTTTATAACACCGAGAGAGGAATTGATAACTATCTGATCCGGAGTCTCTTTCATGAGTATTCCGGTAAAAATATTCCCGTCATTTGTAAATATTTTAACCTTCACTTTATCCGGAGTACTCTTATTATTCGTTATGCTTTTTTTATCATTTGCTCTCTCTTCTGCTTTTTTTATCATCCTGTCTATCAAACCTGACTGAATACCCAAGCTGAAATCACCTGAAGTTAATTTTTCAGCAAATGGATCCTTAATTTTTATAGATTTTAAAATCTCTTTATTGTTACTCTCTTTTATTTTAAATTTAGAATCTTCTTCTATCATTTTATTCAATGTATCATTATTAACAAGTCTGTTGTTTTCAATTGCGAGTTGCTTTATTTTTTCACCTTCATAATTTACCGAACCGACAAGAAATATTCTTCTATTTGCAGATGCCGCGTATTCAGACTGAGGATTGTCAGTTATAATCTGCTGATAAATTTCGACAGCTTTTCCTGCTTCACCGATCTCTTCAAGAGTTCTCCCTTTAAAAAATTTTATCTTTTCTTTTTCAGAGGACAATGCAGTATTTTCAATCCGCTTTAAAACTTCATATGATTGTGTGTATGCAATAAGTTTATAGAGCTTCTCCCCTTTTAGAGTGGAATCCTTTTCTGTAGCAAGTACCTTCTCAATCTCTGTCCTGAAACCTTCAAGATATCTCAGCATCACTGCGGCAGTCACGGCGGTATTTATCTCGCTGTAATCTTTTATTACAGTTAAATATTTTGATTTAGCTTTTTCAAAATCTCCAATTATAGAATAGCAGAATCCCTGATGCAGCAGCACGCCGGCTTTAAGAGCACGACCCGATGAAGGTTCGTTAAGGATCTGATTATACAGAGCTATTGCTCTTTTATAATCTTTATTCCGCTCGAAGTAATAGGCAACCTCAAGACTGAGATTAAGATCATCCTCCTTCACAGCTTCTATATGAGGCATACCTGTAACAGATCTGATCAGATTTATAACATGGAGTACCGGAATTGAGAGATAGCCGTATCCAGCCGGTAAATCGTTACTCTCCTCCGCACGTCCTGAAAGAATAGAATTAATTCGTGCTTCAATGATACTTGTATCTTCAACCGCAATTCTATTTTCATACATCTCTTTATGAAGCCTGTACTTCATAACAAGACCTATATGATCAATACTATTGTCCTCCCTGCTGCTTCTCTGTAAAAACACTCTTAACTCTTTTATTCGAATCTGAATGTTTATATCATTAAACATAACGGTGAGCCCCACAACTGCGGCTGTTATTCCGGCTAGTGATATTTCAGTTATGTATCTTCCCGCAATCATAATTATACTCTTACTTAAGTTCAATTATAAAGATTGTCGCATCATCCTTCAGCATCTGCAGATTAGTAAAACCGGCTAAATCCTTTATAATAGATTTTAATAGCGTGTCTGCAGGCTCTCTGAAATCTTTTTTTAATGTATTAATCACACCACCCATGCCGTACTGTTTTTTCTCAAAGTTTCTTGCTTCAATAATCCCGTCTGTATATAGAACAATTTTATCCCCTCTATCTGCCTGGGTTTTAAATGTTATATACATGTTGTCCAACTCCCGGGATATTCCAATCGGAATTCCGCCGCTTTTAAGAAGTTCAATACGCTTCTTATCCCTCCTGATCAGAAACGGACATATATGTCCTGCATCAACAGAATAGATTGTATTGTTTTCATCTATCACCATATAAAAAGCGGTGAAATACAGCGCGGATTCTTTATCCATATCTTCGATTATATCAACGATTTCACTATTTATAATTTTTATCAATGTAGATGGGTCTTTGTAGAGAGGAGTATAAAGTCTGAACTTCTCCTTGATGATCATTGTAATCATCGCTGCAGGAAGACCATGCCCCTGAACATCGACAATAAGAAATCCATAACCCGAATCCCCGAGATCGAATATATCGTAATAATCACCGCTTACTTTATCTACCGGTTTACTGTAGACTGAAAAATTAAATTTGTCATTATCGAAAATATCAGGGAAGATCACATCCTGAACTTTTGAAGCCATATCTATCTCAGCTTCAATCATCTGATACTGTTCCTGAAGAGTTATTATTTTTTCTTCAACTGATTTAGCCATGGAATTAAAAGCCCGGGAGAGATCTCCGATCTCATCGTCTTGTGTTATTTCTGATCTGGCAGAAAGATTTCCCATACTTATCTCAAGACTTTTTTTATGCAGATATTTGACTGGTTTAACGAAGAGACGGAAGAGCATAATCGCAAAGAACAGATGAAACGCCGAGACAATTACAACAATAACTATGATAAGTTTATAAAGCTGCTTCAGCCTTGTATCTATATCCTTCATCTGAAATTTAAGAAATAAAATTGATTCCTCCAGCGTATACATACTAAAGGGTACATAAAATGATATTTCGTAAGTCTCTTTATCCACCGAGGAGTAAAACCGTTTGCCGGTAAAATCTCTATTGGTTACAGCTTTAATCCCATTTAAAATATCATTCTGATTAACTTTGAAATTTTCAGAGGATTTGTAAATCACCTCTCCCGATTCAGAAAAAAGAGCAAAGGAGTTATTAATCTTACCAATTAGCCCTGTAATTTCATCCACCACCTGATCCCGGGTTATTATTTTACCTTTCCGGGGTTTAATTTCACTGCTGATTTTATCCAGGGATGATACTAACGAATTTGTCGTATCAATTATATGGAATTTTGTATTCTCCACAATCAGATCAATCTGATTTTCATAAATAATAATGGTAAAAAACGACATATTAATTATAGCAAGAAAGATGTATAATCCGCTTATTTTAAAACTGATCGATTTTCTTAGAGATTTCATTTCAAACAGCACCTTTCTATACTCTTTTTAAAAAGTTACCAGACTCTGAATAATCATAATCAGATTAATAAATTGTAAGGATAAAGTCCAAATTTACTGCAGCTTTTAGAGCATTTTTTACATGGATGAATTAAATGCATTTGATCCTTGAAGCACCGGAATATATTTTTAAAAATTCGATAGACTGTTTTTACAGGAATAATAGTCTGTATTCAATATTTAACTTTTCTAAAGTAAAAAATTCTATTATCCCAGTCGCCGAGGGCGGCGGGGATATATAATTTTTTTTTAAACTATAACGGTACAACATGGGGTAGAACTCAAAATGATGAAAATATGCAGCATTGCAAGCAGCAGCAACGGAAACTGCATATACGTAGGTAGTGCCGATACGCATCTGCTTATAGATTCGGGGATAAGCGGTAAAAGATTAAAGGCTGGACTTGATATGATAGGCCTGGATCCAAATAAAATAAATGGAATCCTTATAACACATGAACATTCCGATCATATAAAAGGTCTTGGAGTAGTTTCGAGAAAGTACAATATACCAATATATACATCAGAACTGACATGGAGTAAAATAACATCATCGGGACTTACCGGAGTAATAGATGAAAAACTTTTTCATAAAATTATACCTGACCACGAGTTTACAATAAATGATCTGGTGATACATCCATTCAGCATATCTCACGATGCGGTGCAGCCGGTATGTTATACATTTACCAGAGATAAAAAAAAGATAAGCATTGTCACGGATCTCGGATGCTACGACAGCTATATCACAGAAAAACTGAAAAATTCAAATATACTTTTCATTGAAGCAAACCACGATATAGATATGCTTAAAAACGGAGACTACCCATACTACCTGAAAAAAAGAATTCTCAGTGATAAAGGTCACCTGTCAAACGAAATGTCCGGAAAACTTATATCTGAACTCTACCACGAAAATCTTCAGTATGTTATATTAGCACACCTGAGCAGAGAAAATAATAACCCCGATACAGCCCATAAAACAGTAAGAGATGAACTCACAGCATCTGACAGAATATGCATTCACGACATTCAGCTCATTGTGTCGGAGAAGGACGAGATTACCGGAATGATTACAATTTAAATTTTATTACAAACAGATTATCACACCTTGAAAAAATCGGCCCTCTCCCTGAGAGATTCCGCCATACCTGCAATCTCTTCAGAAGTTGCAGCAAGCTCCTCTGCACCGGTTGCAGTTGTCTGTGCTATATCGCTTATAATTCCAATTGAATGAACGACCTCTCCGGCTGCAGTTTTCTGTTCTGAAGTAGCCTGGGCTATCAGATCAGATTTTTCTCTCACGCCATTCATCTTCTCGTTAACTGTTTTATTAACATCAAGCTGCTGTTTCATTTTTACAGAGACCTGACTGAACTTTTCACTTATATTCGCAACGCCCTTTATAATATCACCAAGCATTGCAACTGTATCTTTTATACCGGAAATACCGTTCTCTGTCTCTTTCTCGTTTACCTTTATAAGATTTACTATATCACGGATACTCGAAGCAGTACGGTCTGCCAGTTTCGATATTTCATCGGCAACAACGGCGAATCCCCTTCCGGCTTCCCCTGCACGGGCAGACTCAATCGCCGCATTTAGAGAAAGAAGGTTTATCTGGTCAGATATATCGTTTATAATTGATACAACTCCCCCCATCTCGACTGAACTCTTTTTAATATTCTGCATTGTATCGTTCATAGAAAGAAGTGATTCCTCACCCTTTCTGACTTTGTCTGTAATATTTGACATTATTACAGTTGTACTGTCTATACTTGAACCTGTCTCAACGATAATACCGGAGAGCCGCTCGACCTCCTTTATCATCTCACGAAGCGCCTCAAGCTGATGCTCGGCTCCATTGGCAATGTTATCCATGGACGCGGACATCTCCTCCATACTTGCACTTACCTCTTCGGCAGTGGCGGCATTACTCTGTGCGCTTTCTGAAAAATTAAGTGTAGTAGAAGACATCTGATCCGATGCCGCAGCTAGGTTTGAGGATATATCCTTCACGACCCGTATAACATCCTGTATATTCTCTACGAAAGTATTAAACAGGCCTGCCAGCGCTCCAAGCTCATCATTCGAATTCAGATGAATTCTTTTACTTAGATCGCCCTCTCCTGCAGTAAGATCCTGAGTACGCTTTGTAATAATTGATAATGGAAGAGCTATCTTTTTGCGGTTAACATAAACTATACCGGCAAGAACAACAAGATTCATTAAAAACAAAAAACCCTGAAGCAGCTGCATTTTAAGAACATTACCCTTAGAATAATTCTCCGCCTGAGAAACAGCATTGTTTGTAAGCTCAAAATACTTCTCACTTTTTTCAATCAGAGAGTCACGCAGAGCCGGGTCCTTTCTGAAATCATATATGCCCTGTTTCAAATCAGTCCATGAACCTGAAATTTGAACCATAGCATCAATGTAACCTGCATCATTCACTTCCTTGAGATCAAGCGGCTCACTTCCGGACATTAAGCCGGAGACAATTCCATCAAGTTTTTTAATAAGCTCATCAGAATTTTTACCGGCCATTTCCAGTTTAATAAGCCTCTGAGTTGCTCCGCGGACAATACCGCTGTAATTCACAATCCGGCCGTCCCCCTTCATGCTCCCGAGCCCCAGATTAACAGCAGTTATATTTATAACAGAAAAAAGCAGGAGGATTATTGTTATATATTTCAGAGTATTACTAATAGACAGATTCATATTTACCTTCATTATTTTTTTATACACGATCTAAATACCGGTGTTCCCTTTATATGCTCCGCAGCGGTGTGCCCGTCTTTTTGAATCAGGTTCACTTATGTTTCAAAATGGAGTTTCCGGTACCATTTGACTGTTTTTCTGCAGTTTATACTTTATATAAGAGTATCAGATCATGTTAATTGTTAATATTAAATATACTGTTTTTTCAGAATAAAAACAACGTCTATCATTTATTTATTATTGTGTGCGAATGCTTCGCATACGCAGGGAAAGTGTAATTACTCCGGTCAATTAATTGTAGCCGATCAGAATAAACCTGTAGCCGATATGTGTCATATTTTGTGGTATGCCATTACATCATTATAAGTGATGTTCCCCATTTACAGAGTCATAATCCAGGAGTATATTCCCGGTGTCTTTAAGATTATACTATGTTTATATTTAATCAAAATAGAATGATGTATGAATTAAACAGAGTGTGACCTATTTTATAAATATTAACAGCGAGGTATGATATGATGTTGTTTACAACGAATGTTAGTAAAATGGAAAAAATGAACGATGTGAAGGGATTGATGCTCTGTCTCAATCACAAAAAAGCTGATGTAAGATACACAGCGTTCAACGCACTTGCCTCCGGAAGTAATCTGAATGATGCGCTTGTGACCAGATTGAAAGAGATGGCAAAGGACCGCTCACGCAAGGTCAAGACAGCTGCTACGCTTAAATTTGCTGAAATGGGAGACAATTCAGTATCGGATAATTTCAGCGACATTATACTTGCAGGGAGCATGGATGAGAAGATTGACCTTCTCAAAATTATTACACAGCGCGGGAAATGCGGGGATGAGAAAGTTCTGCAGGTAATCATGCACGGACTTCACGACAAAAAGGAATCTGTTAAACTCCAGGCCCTTGTCGCGGCGGAAGCAACTGGAAGCCGGCACCTTATTCCTTATGTAGCTGAATGCCTTAATGAAAAACACCATAAAGTCCGCTTATGCGCGGCTAATGCGCTTTTCGTAATCGGCGGCGACGATGTTATTGATTATCTCATAGGATTACTGGCGGACAAACATCTTGATGTTGTTTTAGCCGCTCGCCGTTATCTGACAAAAATTGATTATGTTACAGCACAGATGGCGGCACACGATGTTCAGTTTATTACTCTTTTAAACGGTATGAATGACAGGGAACCGGTCCGGAAGCAGACAGTCCAGAAAATCGGCGAGGAATCTATCAGAGAAGGATTATCACTTCTTCACCTTGGTTGCAAAGATAAATTCAGGGAGGTTCGAATTGAAGCACTGAAATCGATAGCTGTATTTAAAAGCCCGTTGTCAGTTGAATTTGTCGAAAAAATGCTTAATGACAGATCTCAAAAAGTCCGGATTGAAGCTATACATACACTGGAAAGTATCGGAGACCAGAGATCGCTGATTGCCATTGAGTGGGCACTTGATGACAGAAAAGATGCAGTAAGAAAAGCAGCGCACAACGCCATTGTAAGAATTAAAAGCAGATAGATCGATGCCTATCCCAGTCATTCCGGTGATGACGTGAATGGCTGGGTGATGCTGCCTGAATTGCAGATTTAAGATTGTTTATCCGGTGAGCTGTAATTTAGTAACTGAAAATCAGCGTAATCACTTAAATCTGCTTAATCTGTGGTTCAGACATTTTTGCATGATATAATAATCACAATATTAACGAGTTAACTATCCGTTGTCCGCAGACTTTACAGTAATTTTTTCCGAAGTAATATAGGGAGACCCACCCTGTCCGATGTTGAGTATGAATAGTCCCTGCACTTCCACAATATCACCGTTATTTACAGGACTTTTAGCAGAATCAAAAATTTCGCAAACACCTTTAAAATTATTCCCGTCATATCCGATCATCAGAGAAAAAGCTGTCCCCCCTTTAATCTCTTTAACATTGGCAGCCTTTCCGGTAAACGTTACCGCACTCCCCCTGTAGAGATATGGTTTCTCATTTATCAGTTTCAGATCTATCTCTTCATAAACCCGTTCATCAGATTCCATTATAAACCGGATTAAAAAATCACTCTTCTCTTTAACCGGAAAACTGGCATTGCTGTTTGTTATTTTATTAAGTATAATTATTGCTCTATTAAAAAATCCTTTTTTGATCAGCTGTCGCGCCTCGCTGAAATCATTTAAAAGAAAATCACCTGATGGATAAAACTCCGGTGTTTTATCCTTATTAATTCTGTTTATAATTCCATATCCCGATCCGCTTATATCAACCATATCTATTTTATTCAGGCTATCCTTATCAAGCTTAACGGCTTCGCGATCAGCAAAGATATTCAGATGTTCCCGATAGTTGAATAAAGTCACAGCTGCAGCTGAAGATATTACAATCACAACAAGGATAAAAACATAAACAGGTTTAACAACCGGGATACTTCTACGCTCTCTGCCCGTTTCCCTTCTTCGTGCGAAACGATCCGGTTCAATAATCACATCTTTTTTCCCCGGCTTTGGAATCTTTACAAGATCCGAAAGTTTTGCCCCTCTCTGATATTTGTAGAAATCAACGGATTCCTCAACTGCACGGAGCCCTTTGCGGAGAAGCCTGTCAGATGAGTTTTTTTCAAGAGCCGATATATATGCCGAGAGCGCATCCTCACGATTCACTGAAGACTTTAATGCAAGAAATGATTTTAGCTGGATAAATGGAGTATATGAAGGATTAACTCTCTGAATCTTCTCCATAACATTATTTGCTGCTGGAAAATTATTTGAATAGAGCAGACAGACAGCCTGAAGAAACAGCGCGTAATGATCCTCGTGGCCGGAATCTTTAGTCTGTTCAAGTATAATAATCGCGTTGGTATAATTCTTTTTCTTAAAAGATCTGTAAGCTTCGTGGAGATGATGAAAGGTATTTTTATCCCTTGATTGTTTCATTTATTCCAGACTTCCGGATTATCGTCTTCTGAAGATATTCATTATTCCGTCAATTACAGAGTTTCTGTCATCAACCATCTTCCCTATGATAATCCCCAGAAGTATAAATATAATAATCACAAGTATTTTAAGAACACCGAAAACAAGAACAAGAATACCGAGTATGAGGCCGACAATAGCGCCGACCGTCTTACCCGGACTCTCACTCAGGAGTTCCCCTAATTTTCCGGGAAATTCCATATTAAGGCTGCTTAGTCCTTTCTACATATTCTTTGGTCTGAGTGTTTATCTTGATAAAATCACCCTCGTTAACAAAGATCGGAACCCTTACCTCTGCCCCTGTTTCAACAGTTACAGGCTTCAGTACATTCGTCGCGGTATCACCTTTCAGTCCCGGCTCTGCATAAGTCACTTTAAGAACTACAAACTGAGGAGGCTCAACGGTTACAGCTTCACCTTCATACATTGCAATCTCGACAATATCCTCTTCTTTCAAAAACATCAGTGCATCACCAATTGCTTTTTTCGGAATAGATTCCTGCTCAAAAGATTCAGTATCCATGAACACAAGGTCCTCGCCCTCTTCATAGAGATACTGCATCGGTCTTTTTACAAGCTTTACATCTTCAATTTTTTCTCCGCCTCTGAATGTCTTGTCAACAACAGTGCCCCTTCTCACATTCCTCATCTTTACTCTTACAAAAGACGCGCCGCGAGCCGGTTTAACATGCTGATATTCGAGAACTGAAAAGAGATCACCGTCGAGTTTGAGAACAATTCCCTTCTTTAAATCATTAACTGAAACCATAAAAACCCCTTAAATTACTATTAATTCTTTGGAACATTTAGTCAGCACTTCACTTCCGTCAGCAGTTACAAGGACCATATCTTCAATCCGTACTCCGCCGCTTCCGGGAATATAAATTCCCGGCTCGATAGTGATGACCATATTTTTCTTTAATTTTATGCTGCTGTTTTTCTTCACTGCCGGCATCTCGTGAATTTCTATACCGACGCCATGACCAAGACCATGCCCGAATTTTTCGCCGTATCCATAATCTGTTATAATTGAACGGGCTACATTATCAAGCTTCTGAGTATCAAGACCTGCTTTGACAGCACTGACAGCTTTCCCCTGAGCTTCATACACAATATTGTATATCTTTTCAAGTTCAGAATCTATTTTTTCCACAAATACAGTTCTTGTCAAGTCTGAATTATACCCTTTATATACGCATCCCATGTCAATAAGTAAAATCTCACCCTTTGCAATTTTTTTAGTCATTGAGGGGACGTAATGAGGCATTGATGAACCGGTTCCGGAAGCGACAATGGGATCAAAAGAGCAGGCTGTACAGCCATGCTTTTTATAGTAAATCTCAATCTCAACAGCAACATCCCACTCTGTCATACCCGGCTTAATAAACTTCAGCAGATGGTAAAAACAGGCATCGGTGATGGCGGCAGCCTCTTTCAGGATGGCAACCTCACCATCATCTTTAACCATACGGATAAAATTAACGGGATCATCCTCCATCGGAATAATCTTTACACCTTTCAAACCCTTTTTAAAATCATTATACTGAGATAGAGTCATGCTGTGCGATTCAACAAACATATTCTTTTTATTCAGTTTACCAAAACAGATTTTTAGAGCATCCAGTGTGCTTCCGCTCTGCAGAATGAATTCGAAATTCTTCGGAAGAATAGATTTAATATACTCTTCATATCTTGAATCAGAAATAAAGTATGATATTTTTTCATCAATAATCAGATAAGCATTAGATCCGGAGTACCCGGTAAGATATTTAATATTATTCAGATCTGTAATCAGATATGGAAAACTCTGTTTTTCGTTTAGTATTTTTTTAAGCCGTTTTACTCTCATTTAAAGCTCCAGTGGAGATAATAATAGCCGGATATTCAGATAATTAAAGTCGCGCAGAGGTAATTTCTGTCAAGAAATATAACTCCCCCCTCTGTCGCTGAAGCGACATCTCCCGGAAAGCCCCCGCACCCCCGGAGGGGGCAAGGCTCTAAAAAATGTCTTTAAAATACTATTACCAGAGGTCTTCATTTTTAAAAATCTAATTTTTACGGTTTCTCTTTGCCCCCTCCGGGGGTGCGGGGGCTTTAAGATGTGGGTAATGCCTAGATTTGATAGTTGAAAAACTAAGCCTAAAACCTGTAAACACCCTTCTCTATATCATCATAGACTTTCTTTGTAATCTTAATGTATTTATTCTTATCCGGTTCGAGGAAATATAACGGATCCTTCACCACATCGGGATTGAATCCATCTTTCTGAAGATTCGATTTTATCTGTTTAAAACTCGATGTTGCATCAATCTCTTTACTTATCCGGATAAAATGCGGCCTGGCATATACTGTAAGATTTTCTGTTACATAAGCTGCAAATTTATTCAGGTCCAGTTTCTCTCCGGTCAGCATTGTAAGAGCCGCCATCCCGGCGCGCCCTTCAGTTTTGTTAACTGTAACTCCATAGACATTGCAGTCTTCAAAAACTCCGAACCTGCTGAGAATATCCGAGACTTCGTTGGTAGCAACAACCTCACCCTTCCACTTAAAAGTATCACCAAGCCTGTCCATAAATGAGACATAGCCTTTCTTATGAACTTTAAAAAGATCACCGCTGACAAAGTATCTGTCACCTTTTCTAAAAACGTCTTCAATAATCTTTGAATTCGTAGCACTCTTGTTGTTTTTATATCCGGAAAAGGGATTGAGATCATTTATTCCGGCAAGGAAAAGCCCGGTTTCATCTATCCCGCATTTAACTGCAAAACCATTTGAATCACGGATTATCTCCTCTTTATCAATATCATATTTGACAACTTCACCCATTCTTATACCGGCAACGGTAAGCTTGCCGATCATTCCCGGAACTCCCTTTAAATTTGCAATAGCACCGACACCTTCAGTAGCACCATAAACTTCTACTATTTTTTTAATCCCGAATCTGTTCTGGAACTCCACCCAGTAATCCCCTCTCATTCCGTTACCGAGAATGTACTTTAAAGTGTTGTCTGAATCATTCTCCTTCGGCGGCTGGTTATTCAGATATCTGCATAACTCACCAATGTAGATAAATAGAGTAGCCTTATATTTCCTGATATCATCCCAGAAATTACTTGCCGAGAACTTTCTTCGAAGCGCAATTGTTCCCCCATGAACCAGAGTTGTAGGCCAGGCAATGTTAATTCCGCTGTTGTGATACAGAGGGAGGCAGAGATATTGTATATCGTCCGATATGGCCCTCATGGCAAAACCGCCTGAAGCATATCCAAGCTGAAGCCATTTCTGATGTTTTAATTCAGTAGCCTTCGGAAGCCCTGTTGTACCTGATGTATATATATATTCAAGCGTATCTTTAGAATTTACCGGAGGAAGAATTGAAGGATTGGATACAGGCTCTATAGCCAGAAGAGATTTGAGATCTTCTATACCAGCCGGTATTTTAACTTTGCTGTTCTCTGTTTCAATGAAAACAATCCCCGGTTTTTTAAGCTTAACGTCATTTTTAATTTTTAAATATTCGGAAAGATATTCCGCGCCTATCACAAGAGCCCTGGCCTCGGCAATATTAATAGCATGAACAAGAGTCTGCCCTTTTATGTTATTATTAACAAGAGCCGGTACAACACCTATTTTCGCAAGACCTGCGTGAACTATAAGAAATTCGGGCCTGTTTTCCATTAGGACCGCAACGGTATCCCCTTTAATAAATCCCCGTTTCTGAAAGAGATGGGAGTACCTGTTGGCTGTTTCATTAAACTCCGTATATGAAATCACCCTGTCTTCAAAAAGAATCAGAGGTTTGTCTTTATACTTTGCAGCCTGCTTTTCAAGAATACTCCCCAGTGACATAGCTTTTTTGTTTTTAAGCTGCTTCATCCACCAGACTCCCTCAACTGCTGAATACAATCTTTTCAAAAATTCCATTGCACATCCCTCCATTTTACTTTTATCCCGACCGGGCTGAATAAAATCATTCATTAAACCGGTATAATTCTCATTAATGATTACTGAGACTGTTATAGAATCATTTTTTAAAAAAGTCTACCCTTATTTTTTATAATTTTTTTTATGCATGAAAATCAGAGGTTCTGCATTGAGGCTGGATTCAAATTCACTATTTAAAAATTTCATAATCGGCACAGAACTCTTTCCGGCCGCAATCTTTGCAGAATGAACCGATCCAGATGCTGTCAAACTGATTCATAACCTGATTAACAAGCACTTTATCTGTAGAGATAATACCTGATTCAAAATTTCTCTTTGTTGAACTTTTGGCCCCCATTCCTGCGCCGGTGAGATTTGCACTTCCGGTGTAAATGAATGTTCCATCAACAATTACAGATTTAAAATGAACACGCGGACAGAGTATCCTCTCCAGACCGCCGGTAAAATTCGGAAAGCGGTCAAAATCTTTACGGAAATTCGGCCCCGGTTCTTTGGCATGAATCAGCCGTATTAAAACGTTCTTTTCTATCAAATCAGATAAAATCTCAAGAAAAGGGACCATTGATCTCCCCTTTTTAACATGAAGGTCCTTTATGTCGGATGTGGCTATCCATACAAACTTCTTTGCCGAAGGTATTCTCTCAAGAATTACCTTTTCATAAATATCTTTATCAGTAATAAACTCTGTATTTTCCATCTCTGCACTTTACAGAGTTCAGTGTAATATGCAATATATTTTCGTTATCAGAGGATATGAACGGAATGAAATCAAGGCATCAATTTATACATCTGGAGAATTTATTGAAGATAACGGCTATCCAGTTAATGGAGCTCACACAGCCCCACACCTCATAGATACTGCCGTGCTTAAAGACACATTTCCACTCTATGTGTGTGAATTCATCGCAGATCATGTTTCCCGGATATATTACTCAGGGCATCGCCCTTCGCACGCTGGTGAACACACTGTGTTAAAGGATCACAATGAATCTTATCGAAAGACCATCTCTGTATCTCCCTTTACAAAAAGTATTCAATACGATTTTCTTTTAAATTAAATTTTTGCTTATAAATAAATATATTATATATTGATACAATAGAATGTTTAATTAAATGAATTATAAAAAAGGAGTTTCTTTATCATGACAAAAAACAAAAACCACAGACGCTTTCTGTTTACCCTGATGATTATTGTTACCGCTATTTATGCTTTCAGCAATGCAAATGCTCAGAATAATAAAAACACTGCTGATGGAAAAAGCCTTATCGGAGTATGGGAGGATGGAGAAACTCACAACCTTATAACCATAGAAAAAGTTGATGGAGTTCCGGCAGTAGTTTCAGTCATTGATCAGGATGATTTATCTAATGCTGAAATAGTATCGAATAACTTCAAAGACGGAATTCTTGAGTTCAAGTATCATGTACCTTCAACCGGTTATAATCTCACGATGAGAACAATTACTCTCACCGATAAGGGATTGAACTATCATTGGGATAATGGGAACAATTCAGGTGATGATACATTTAAAAGAATGATGGACATTGTTGCTGCTGATAAAAGCTCTGACAATAAGGTAAAAAAAGGAAAACTCTTAGGTAAGATTTATAAAATAACCAATGATGAAATCATTGTTGCAGTTGCAAATACTTCCTCATCCCTTAAAATAGGTGATAAGCTGTTTGTAATAGTGGATGATAAAAAAATCGGTATGAATGTATCTTTCCCGATGATGACAATTTCGCGTTGTAAAATTTCCGGCGCCGATAAAAAGTATAAGGATAAGATCAAACTTAACGCGCAGGTTTATAAATAAATTTTACCTTTTAAAGATAACCGCAGAGAGAGAGAGAGAGAGAGAGAGAGAGAGAGAGAGAGAGAGTTTAAACTCAGCTCTCTGTGTTTAAAGAATGATACTGAATCTTATCGATAGAACGACTCAGTATCATTCTTAACAAAAAGTATTCAACACGCCCTGTTTATATTAAATTTTACGTTTCGCGCTAATTTTAAAAAAAACAGCTTTTCCTATGATTGTTATACTAACAGCCATCAAAAAGATAAGTCAACCTCTTTATCTCTTCTAAAATTTTTAAAACACACGCTTACTGTTTGTGCTAAGCGTTGTCGAAGTAAACGGAGCCGAAGCATGCGTGTTCGAAATTTTAAATATGATTCGAATCTGATCATTTAGGATCCGCTCATTTGGACAAGCTCAATACCAGCAATGAGCGTAGTGTTTATTCAGTTCCGTAAGTTTATTGTAATTGACAAAGACCTTCATAGATGATCTTCTATTTAAAACTGAAATTTATTGAAGCCGACAGAGTATACTAAATGAAAATAATCTATCTTACGGATATACACGGTTCATTCAGCAGAGTTTACGAGCTTCTCATTGAAACTGTAGCGGATGTTTATATTATAGCGGGAGATCTGATCGATATTCCTTTTTATAATCTTGACTCGGCAATAAACTATCACGAACTTCAGACTTTCTTCAACGGACTGAGACGTAAAATGGAACGGAGCCGCGAGATACTTGAGGATTTCGTAGATACATTTATTGATGATCCCACCGTTGATGCCGAAACACGGGAGAAAGCTTTTGAATACCAGCAGTACACAATCAGAGCACGCCGTGTTATGCAGCAGAAATACAAAGTTCTTGAAAATATACTCTCAATAAAAAGCAATTCCGATATCTTTGTGCTTCCCGGGAACTACGATATGAATCTCCGCTTTACGGCGCTTCATGAAAGGGATCTGCATATGCAGTGGCACGAAATCAATGGAATAAAATTTGCAGGTTACGGAGGCGCCGATATCTGGTCAGCCGGAATTCCTGAAAGATATATTGTACGTTATCAGGCGGGAATAAACACTCCGGATAAAAACAACGAGATGTATAATTTCTTCAAGGCGGTAAAGCCCGACTTTATAGTCTCACATCAGCCGCCTCACGGAATTCACGACAGACTATCGTGGAAAGGCCCATCAGGCTCCCCTGCACTCCGTACATACTGCGAAAACAGTAAAGTAAAGGCATGTATGACGGGACACATTCACGAAGACTGGGGATTCTATCAGGGAGAGGGACCGATATATCTTAATCCATCGAACTTCGGTGAAGTTACAACAATAAAAGGTGAAGTATCCGAAGGGGGATTCTTTTACGAAATTACACTCAACGATGATGACAGAATTATTTCACGGGTACAGTTTCAGAAATTTGTGAATAACAATATATACCCCATTGCAGACTACGTAAATGTCAATAACCGTTTTACTGAAGAGATAATCGATCCCGACAGATATAATGCGCTTAAACTTCAGCAGAACTTTGATATGAAAACTGAAAAATACTCCCACATACCTGAGATTGAACTCTTTCTCGATATTCGAAATTTCTTCAGAAGATTCCAGACCAAAGAATCGGAAACCAGAATGCAGGAACTGGAGATCGTTCTTGAACAGATAACCAATGAACATGCCGAGATTGCATTTGATATAGTCGGTTCCCTCAACATGGGTCTTTCAAGCGAAAGTTCTGATATTGACATTATTATATATCTGCGTATTGAAAATGTCTACAAAGGTGAATGCCTTGAAGAAGAGAGCTATAAGAACACTATCAAACTCCTTGACCAATACCTCGAAGGGAAATATACATATCAGATCATTGACTGCATAAATCTCAATGTCGTTGAAAAAAGTGTGATTGATGAAAATTACGAGTGCGAAATAACTCAGCGATTTGTAACTCACCGTGCCATGTGCAGACCTGTTAACTACAGGGTCATTGCCCCGATAGAGGATTTGCTTAATACAAAAATAGAGTTCAGAAAAGAGGTAGAGGGCTCAGTCCGTTCATACTTTAAGATTTTCATGACAACTACAAGTCACTCAACATCATTCGACAAATACCTCACACGGATAAAGTCACTCGGTGTAAAAATTCCTGACGCAATAAACGCAAAGATTAAAAGATATTTAGACGGAGGGTGAAATTCTTCAATTTCATACAAAATAAACTGTCACATTGATTATTTTGTCATATTTTCATAAAGAATTTGACAAATAAATCTGATATATACTATAAATACTTATTCCTGTAATCTCTAGTCTCGGGAGGATGCGTTAAATGAAGGAAGATCGCATATTTTCAAAAAATGACTGTGAAAGATTACTCAATCTTTTCGACAACTATAATATTCAGGACGAATCTGAAAAGAAACTGATTGAAACTTTGAAGCAGCAGATTTTAAAGTCAAAACCTGTTGATGCTAAAAAAATTAAAGAGAATATAGTAACTATAAATTCTAAAATCATACTAAGAAATATCGGAAACGGAATAAGAGAGGAATACCATCTGGTTTTCCCCGATGATTCAGATCTTAAATGCAGAAAAATATCAATATTCTCAGGAATCGGGTCACAGGTTTTCGGCAGTAAAATCGGCGCAGTTATAAAAGAGAATTCCAGTTCAGAAAAATATTATATGATCGAAGACATAACATATCACCCGTAAAAATCCGGTTATATGTATTCATGTTAAAATCTCCGGCATTAAGCTCCTGAATGTAAAATCTTGTATCAACTGATTATTTAAAAAATATTTATTTTAAAATATTTGAATTGAAAATTATTAAAACTCCTGTAAGTTATACATATAATGTTCACTTATGATCATCTGACATCTGAACAGAAAAATAATCATGCAACATCATAATCCGACTGCAATAGATTAAAAACAGAGGAATGGAATGTTTAAACAGGAGCAGACTGCAGGCAGAATACTCTGCTATTTAATTAACAATTCCATTAAAATGTCCGCTGTTTTAATTTTCATATCACTGATTTTATCAGCTCCTTCAATTGAAGCAAAGCAGGAATACAAAAAAAGAACTATTGTTTTCGGCGGAGACTCAGCCATCCCGCCATATGAGTTTATAGACAGGAATGGTATCCCTTCAGGATTTTCTGTAGAACTTGCCAAAGCTGCCGCAGCGGAGATAGGATGGGAAACTGAAATACAGCTTGGCAGATGGGAAGATGCCAGGCTTGGTCTGGAATCGGGAAAAATAGATGTTTTAATAACAACTGTCTATTCCAAAGAGAGATCTAAACTTTATGAATATTCCATACCCTACCACGAATTCAGATATTCCATTTTTATCAACAGTGCTGATTCTGAAAATTTCAACTTATACCAGACAGAAAGACTGGAACCGATAGCTCCGAAAGCGTGTTTTGTTTCGGAATATATAAAGAAGAGTTCCCCCGGAAAAGAGATAAAAGAGACAGAAAGACTAATTGAAACAATCTCCCATTTATCGGTTAACAGGAATTCATATACGATAATGAATAAATATCTTGGACTTTATCTTATCAGGCAATACGGCATCGGAAATGTCATCCCTGCAGGAGATCCTCTTTTCATTGGAACATATCACTTCGCGGCATTAAAAAATAATCATGAAATCATATCAGGACTGAATGAAGGTCTGAATATTCTTAAAATGAACGGGAAATTCCAGCAGATCTACGACAAATGGTTTCGTGTAATTCAGGAAAAGGAGAATGACCTCTCTATTATAAAAATAATTTTATCGATACTCATCCCGGTTATATTACTATATCTTGCTATGATGATATGGTCCTGGTCCTTAAAGAAAAAAATCAAAGACCAGACCGCTGAACTTTCAGAAGAACTGAACAAGCATAAGTTCTCTGAAAAAGCATTGATGGAGAGTGAAGAGCGTTCACGTCTTATAATCGAACACGCGCCGCTTGGAATATTCCACTTCAATCTGAGTGGAGTTATTACTACATGCAACGATAGTTTTATAAAAATAATGGGTTCATCAAAAGAAAAACTCATAGGCATCAACATGCTCAATCTACCGGACAAAGAGATTGTGTCATCAATAATATCAGCAATAAAAGGTGAACCCGGTTATTACGAGGGCCTATACCATTCAACTACTGCCGTTAAATCCACATACATACGGGCTATGTTTACACCAATTAAACTTTCAGATGGAAGTATAACCGGCGGGCTTGGAATTGTTGAAGACAATACCGACAGAAAAAGATACGAGGAGAGTCTTGTATCTGCAAAGGACACCGCTGAATCTGCAAGCAGTATTAAGAGTGATTTTCTGGCAAATATGAGCCATGAAGTTCGTACTCCGCTTAACGGTATTCTAGGGATGCTCCAGCTGATTCAGACCACCGGTGTTAATGAAGAACAATCCAACTATGTAAATATTGCAATTAAATCCGGTATGAGATTAACACGTTTATTAAATGACATTCTGGATCTCTCAAGAGTTGAATCCGACAAACTTATGCTGACCGAAACCGAGTTCAGTCTTAAAGATATATTTAATTTTATCAGAGAACGATATTCAACCGAATGTGAAGAGAAAGGTATCAACCTTATACTTACCATCGATGAAGCTACACCGGATATTATAGTCGGTGATGAAATCAGGATACGTCAGATTCTAGTTAATCTTGTATCAAATGCAGTCAAGTTTACAAAAACCGGGAATATAACCGTAGCAATAAATGCCGAGGACATCTCGCTCTATGGAGCTGTAAATATAATAATACGGGTTCGCGACACCGGGATCGGAATTGCCCTGGACATGATGAATCAGATATTTGAACCATTTAAACAGGGTGAAAACTCATACAGGAGAACGTTTCAGGGCGCAGGTCTGGGACTTACCCTGGTTAAACATCTTGTAAATCTGATGAACGGAAAAATAAAAATAGACAGCACTCCGGGCAAAGGCACATCTATCGAATGCTCAATTACCGTAAAACTCCCGGAAAACCATACCATCGTCATCAAGCCTGTAATAAGCGAAAAATTGAATAAATGCGGCAAATTCTGCACAATTCTGATTGCCGAAGATGAACGTATCAATCGTCTGGCCCTTAAGAGAATACTCGAAAAATCGGGCTACAGGATACTAGAGGCTGAAAATGGAATTGAAGCGTTAAAGATTCTGGAAATAGAGAATCCCGACTGTATACTCATGGATATTCAGATGCCGGAAATGGATGGAATTGAAGCAACAAAGAACATAAGAACAGACAGCAGATTCGTCGAAAAATCTAAAATACCGATCATCGCTCTTACGGCCTACACCATGCCGGAAGATCGAGAAAAAATTAAAACAGCAGGACTGGATGATTATATATCCAAACCTGTAAATATGGATTATCTTCTGAAGGCAATTTCAAAATTTGTTACAAACAGCGAATCAAAAGAAAAGAGCTAGTTTTCTTCCACCTGATTCAGATTTTTCATTTATACTTTGACGGTTTTTGCAGCAGAAATTGAATCATTGACTCCGCATATATTTTAAAAAAAGGAAATTATATGTTTTCAAGACTACTAACAGCAGGCAGCTTATCAATAAAGATGAAGCTGATATTAACTCTTACAGTAATCCTTCTTTCAGGAATTATTCTCTCAAATTATTTTAACTATAAGGCATCTCAGAGATCAGTAAGAGAGAATCTTGTAAACGGAGTTCTCCCTCTGACAAGAGAAAATATTTACACCGAAATTCAGACAAACCTTATAAGGCCTGTATTTTTATCTTCTGTTATGGCAAACGATACTTTTTTGAAAGACTGGGCAATTTCAGGTGAAAATGATCCATCCAGAATAACAAACTACCTTCAGACAATAAAAAATAAATACGATTTTTTTTCCACATTCTTCATATCTGATAAAACAAAAAAATATTATCACAATAGCGGCATTGCTAAAATAATTTCAAAAGATGATATACACGATGAGTGGTATTTTAAATTTGTTAATTCCGGACTTGAGTACGATCTGGATGTTGATACAAACGAAGCTGAAAAAAATATTCTTACTATTTTTATAAATCACCGCACCACTGACTACAAGGGAAGATTGATTGGAGTAACCGGTGTCGGACTCAAAATGGATAAAATTACAAACCTTCTTCAGTCATATAAAGACTCATACGGAAGTGTAGTATATCTTGTCGATATAGATGGAATTGTACAGGCCCATCCTAACGAAAAACTTACAGAACAGGCGAATATTCACAAACTGAAAGGGATCAAAGATCTGGCCGATACAATTCTGGCTTCAAAAGAGAGTACAGCAATGTACGAGTTTAACAGAAATGATGAACACATACTTCTCAGTGTAAGATATATTCCTGAATTCAACTGGTTTCTCTTCGTCGAAATTGATGAAAACTCGCGAATGGGGAATATCACAAAAAGTATTACACTGAACTTTATCTTCGGCATTCTGTTCTCACTTATGGTTATAGGAGTCTGTATATTTGTGGTAAACTACTTCCAGAGCAGGCTTGAGCATATGGCTGTTACAGATGAACTCACCGGGGCTAACAACAGAAGGGAATTCGACATGCAGTTCAGAAAATCGGTCTATAATTATAACAGAAGCGGAATACCGTTTTCACTTATAATTTTTGACATAGACCATTTCAAAAGTATCAATGATACCATGGGGCATATCACAGGTGATTCATCGATAAAAACCATAGCCTCAATAGCAAGAAGCTGCATGAGACTTACGGATGTTCTGGTAAGATGGGGCGGAGATGAATTTATAATTCTTACCCATGGAGATGAAGAGAGTGCATTTTTTGCAGCTGACAGGATTAGAAAGCAGGTAGAGACAAGTGAATTTTTTAAAAAACATGACGACAGAGATGAAGAAAAGTGCGATATAACTATCAGCTGCGGAGTTTCGGCATTTAAAAAAGGTGACACTCTCGATTCAATACTGGCCAGAGCAGATGCAGCCCTTTACCGTGCCAAAACTGAAGGAAGAAACAGAATATACAAAGGCTAGTGCTTATGATCATGTGATTCAAATACATCTTTTCCATGATTATGATCATGTCCTCCATGCTCCCCATCATGAATATGAGAGTGGATATTTTCACCCTCACTATGGTCATGCGGATGGATATGAAGATGCTCGTGAGTATGAGAGTGTTCATGAATATGCGGATGAATATGAACATTCCCGTCGTGATGATGTTCATGAGTATGCCTGTGAGTGTGCGGATGCATATGATCGTGCTTATGCTCATGGTCCCCTTCCATAACCGTCACCTCCTGCAATTACAGATATAATATATCTGTAATTATCCCTTAACTTTTTATGAAATAAAAAACTCAAACATCCCCGCCGCCAAGGGCGGCGAGGATGTTATTAATACTGATAAATATATATTAATATATTTATCATGACAACTTTAAACAATCTCTTCCATCATTTTTTGCAAGATATACAAGTTCATCAACACGTTTTAAAAGTGAATCAGATGTTTCATTCAGTCTGTACTCTGTTACTCCGAAACTCGCTGTAATATTTCCGGATTTTTCAAACACCATCCCCCTCACCTCACGAAGGAGCTTATCAGCAAATATCACTGCATTATCGAGACTGGTACCCGATAAAAGTATCATAAACTCCTCACCGCCCCACCTTGCAAGAATATCATTCTTCCTAATCCTTTTACGCATCATACGGACCATACCCTGGAGAACTTCATCTCCCGCATCATGGCCGTAAGTATCGTTTACATTCTTAAAGTGATCTATATCAAACATAATCAGAGAAAACATTGATTTATACCTTACAGCCCTGCTGATTTCAGCATCAAGCATATACAGAAAATAACGCCTGTTATATGCGTCCGTCAATGAATCAGTAGTGGATAGAGTAAAGAGTTTATCCTCCATCTTTTTACTTTCAGTAACATCTCTGCTGACGCCGGTTATTCTTATCGCTTTACCGGAATCATCTCTTACTACAAGCGCATGAGCCTCAAGATAATGAAGTGTGCCGTCCGGCCATACTACTTTAAAATTCGCATCAAACCGCGGGAGCTCTTTGACTCCCCTGATAAAAAGTAATCTTAAAAACTCACGATCTTCAGGATGAACTGCGTTTCTCCATGAGCGGTATATATCAGATGTAGTACCCCTGCTCATCCCGTAAAGTATATACATCTGCTGGTCCCATATAAGGGTATTATTTGGAATATCCCAATCCCATATACCTATCCCTGCCGATTCGGTAGCCAGCGTAAGTCTTTCTGCCAGATTATTTAATTCAAACTCATAATTAATTCTGTCTGTAATATCCCGTGCAGCGGCATATATATATTCTCCGGAGGGGTAAGAGCGCCATTCTATAAATCTGTATTTACCTTCATTGGTGCGATACCTGTTTGTAAAATTAAGAACCGGTATCTGATCCGAAAGGGCTGCGAATGACTGCATTGTTGAATGCAAATCTTCGGGATGCACAAAATCAATAATTTTTTTCCCCTCAAGCTCCTCTATCGAATACCCCAGTGTTCTTTCCCATGCTCGGTTTACTCTTACAAAATTCCCGGAGGTATCAGCAATGCAGAGAAGATCAAGGGCCACTGTAAAAAATCTTTCAATCTCTTCACTTTTCTGGATAAGTGCATCATCCGCTTTTTTACGGTCGGTAATATCGGTATTAGTTCCGATAATACGCAGCGGTTTTCCGTCACTTCTCCATGATACTACTTTACCTCTATCGAGAATCCATTTATAAGATCCGTCTTTACAAAGCATACGGTGTTCATCCTGATAAACATCTGTATCTCCGTTAAAATGCTTTTCCATGTTTTTATAACATTTTTCAATATCATCGGGATGTACCCGTTTCTCCCATTCCACAAGAGTATCACCAATCTCCTCTTCAGAATATCCGAACATAGTTTTAAGCTGCTTAGAATAAAACACTCTCCCCGTCTTCAAATCCCAGTCCCAGAGCCCGTCGCCGGCAGCTTCGAGAGCAATCTGCCACCTCAAGTCACTCTCTTTTAAAGCATCCTCCACCCTCAACTTTTCAGTAATGTCTTTTTTAATACTTATAAAATTTGTTATCTTACCATCAGCACTGACGACGGGAGTTATTGACTGTTCTTCGAAATAAAGAGTTCCGTTTTTTCTTTTGTTTGTTATTACACCATTCCATATTTTACCGGAGAGTATTGTATCCCACAAATCTTTGTAAAATATCTCATTATGCTCGCCGGACTTTGAGAGAGTCCCGATTTCACTCCCTACAGCTTCATCTGACTCATATCCGGTAAGTTTTAAAAATGATCCATTAACCCATTGAATCTTTCCTGCAGCATCAGTAATCACCACAGCATCAGCGGCTGCTTTCAGCGCTTCAAGCAACAGTGACCTGTCACCATCACCGGTAAATATTTTCGCGGCTTTGATGAATTTCTTTATTATATTATTTTTAAATTTCATTCAAATTTATTCCCTATAAAAACAGATGACTCTTTGTCTCCGCCTCGCCATGGGTGCGGAGGAAACCGGTTTTACCATCAGATTCCAGATATTTATAACCTAAGAAACTTAACCGGATTAATCCAGCTTAATTGAAGAGAGGTTTTAAAAGATTTTAAAATATGTCCAGATAAAAATTTTACATTGAAAATATAACAATTTTTTGCTAATTTATAAAAAGATAAAAAGAATAAATATATCTGTAACTACTCAATAACCGGTGGAATTTCATCTCCGCCGCGCCACAGGCGCGGCGGAGATCAATTTTACCACCAATTTATGAGCAGTTACATATATCGCTCCCCCTGCCATCGGCGTAGGAAGATATATATTGATCTTGATTTTCAAGCATGATTTGAAATATAGTTAAGTAATTACATATGGAGAATAAACAGCATGAAAAACAGAATAAAAAAATACAGCATTTACGTTTTACCATTACTGTTAATAATTCCGGTATTTATTATTTTAAATAACTCCTTATATGCTGCAGATTCTATATCGCCGGTTATTGTATATGGGAACGAAAAATGCGGATACTGCAAGGATACGTTAAAATGGCTTGAAGATCAGAAAATTGAGTTTATCTACAAAGATGTGGAACTGTACGGTACAAACCAGGAGGAGATGTTCGCTAAACTTGAAAAATCCGGTTTTATACGAACTGCACATTTCCCTGTACTCGATGTAAAAGGTCAGATTCTTATGAAGCCGAAATTTGATGACATCAGCATAGCTCTTTCCGGTCAAAAGATAAATGATAACGGAGAAAAGAAAATCAGGTCTCAGAAATGGAGACCGGAGAAAAACAAATCCCACCGGTCAGATTTTAATTCTATTAAAAATAGTATAACACAGAGTGATATTATCTTTTATGACGACGGTTCGGGATCGGGTAGAAGTCTTTTGAATCAGTTGAAAAAAGAGAAAATTCCGTTTACTCACCGTCAGCTCAACAGGATGAATAATGCCGCTTACTTCGATATGAGTGTGCGTCTTGCCGCTCTCGGCTACGGAAATGTTACGCTATTCCCTGTGATTGAAGTCCGCGGTGAAATGATAATGAAACCATCGATTAAAGATGTCAAAATGCTGATAATTGAGATGACTGCGGAATAACCATTAAAGCTGATCAGCTCCATCCAGTTCATCCAGTATCGAATACATCAGTTCGTTATTCTTTTTTATATAACGTGTTCCATCACGCAATTGATCAGCATCCTGAATGAATTTATCCGGCACTACTTCATCAATTCCATTTACTATCATACTCTCAAGAAGATCTGCCGTTACCTCAACATGAAACTGCAGCCCGATAATTTTTTCATTATAAATAAAACACTGATTTTTACACCCATCAGAACTCATCACGGAAACAGCACCATGAGGAATATCAAACGTATCACCATGCCAGTGAAAAACAGTTTCTATATCACCAAACTTTCGAAGTAGTGATGAATCCGCTCCGCTCGAATTTTTCATAACGGGAAACCATCCGATCTCTTTAACACTGTTCTTATACACACGGCTCCCGAGAGCTTCAGCTATAAGCTGTGATCCGAGACAAATCCCGATAATAACTTTTCCATGAGTAACAGCATCGTTAATAAATCTTTTCTCATCCACCAGCCATGGAAACTCCGCCGTATCATGCACACTCATTGGCCCGCCCATCACAACGAGCCAGTCAATATCGTTAACATCAGGAAGTACTTCATCCGCATAAAGCGCTGTTGATGAAAAAATATATCCTTTCTCTCTTATCCACGTCTCTATACAACCCGGAGTTTCAAAAGGCACATGAAGAAGTATATGTATTCTTTTCATAATTTGTTCCTGTAAAACATATATGGAATAACCTGAACATAACAGGATGCATCTCAATTCAGTATTAAATTTTTAACTTTTTTATAGTAAAAAAAACTCTATTATCCCCGCCGCCGAAGGTGGCGGGGATAATAATTTATCTTTTTACACTAAACATTATATTTAGGAATAATTACTGATCTCAATTATAAAATATTAGAATGATTCAATAACCTTTATGAAAAGCAATAATTCACATGCAATGTTAAGGTGCAGTAAAATTTTGATTTTTCATTTCCCGGTTAAGTCGTTTATTTCAATTTATACAAATATTTATAATATGAATATTAAATACTACTAATTTAATCACATTAGTAGTATTTTTATCAAACTTATGAATTTTTTTATCCTTATCTATTGATTAAGAGTTTAAGAAGAGTTATTATAATGTTAATTAATTCAAATAATTCAAAAGGAGGTTCTATGGATTTTTTTATTATTCTGGTTATTATCCATATAGGACTGGGAGAATTCGGAGGTTTGTGCTTTCTTTGGGTAGCAGTCGAAACATTCAACAGAAAAGATGAAGGTCTCCGGAGAGCTAAAATTGCTTCAACAATAGGAGCAATTTCAGCCGTAAGTTCATGGTTTGCAGGCGGATACTATTATGTTAAGCATTACGGCACAATGGTTAAACCTGTTCTCATTGCAGAAACAAGTAACCTGAAATGGGCTCACAAAGTAGTTATTGAAGCGAAAGAACACATATTCCTTTTAATTCCTGTTCTGGCTGTAACTGCGTTTCTTCTGTTTTTAAAGCTGGATTCATGGAAAGACCTAGATGAAGCAACTTCTAAAAAAGTAGCTTATCTGGCATTGCTGATTTTTTTAATGGTATTTTTAATGGCAGCCATGGGTTCCCTGGTATCCGGTTCAGTTAGAGCCATTCTAGGCGCACCGGGAGGTGGAATATGAAAAACAGACTTGCGATATCAGCATTAAAAGCATTTTCAATCTATGCGGTTATTATAGTACTTATGGTAATTGTTGCAGAATTCAGTCCTCCATTTAAAAAATTTCTGGCAGATTTAACAGGACACCACTGGACTGCAAAAGGAGTTATTGGAGCGTCTCTTTTTATTATTCTGACTGTTGTATTCAATGCTAAAGGTAGTGATGATAATCTAGGTAAGAATATTAATATTGCGATAGTTACTGCAGTTTCCGCGTCTCTGGTAATGTTTCTTTTCTTCTTTATACATGCAATGTAATTCTTTCAGGTTCACCATTGTTATACGATGGTGAACCTGAGACTTATCTTTCCCCGGAATTAAATCTTAAAAAACTCCAGCTGGTTTTTCATGTTTTCCGCCTGAGCGCTTATCTCTTCAGCAGATGAAGCAATCTCCTCTGCACCGGAAGCCTGCTGCTGAGTCTGAATATTTATCTGATCCATTGTCCTTGAAATTTCCTGATGAGTTACAGTCTGCTCATGTGTAGAGTTTGAAATATTATCGGACATATCCATTACAAGTTTTGTTGCTTTAGTAACGTCCACACCTGCTTTGGCCTGTATATCTGTAGATGCTGCAATTTTCTGAACCAGCTCTTTTGTATTATTTATAAAATTGATAATATGTTCAAGCGCTTTTGATGTTTCATTTATGTCTTTAATTCCCTGATTAGCAGATTTCACACCATTGGATACCAGCTCTGTAATACTTTTAGCCGATCCGGCTGTCTGCTCTGCAAGTTTACCTATTTCATCAGCGACTACAGCAAATCCCCGTCCATGATCACCGGCTCTTGCAGCTTCAATTGCAGCATTAAGTGCAAGCAGGTTAACCTGATCGGATATATCACTTATGAGTGAAACCATCTCTGCAATTCTCAGCGAATTCTCTTCAAGGCTGTTCATCCCCGAAATAGTATTCTGCATAAGTTCATTACCTTTAACTGCTTCACTGGTAGCATCATTAGCCACCTTTAGAGTTGTTAATGAATCTGCATTAACAGATTTTATCAGCTGACCCAGCTCCTCAATCAGCCGGTATGTATTCTTTGAATGGTCAGACTGGGCCTTTGAACTATCTGCAATTGATTCGTTCGATGCAGATATCTCCTCGAGAGAGGCAGTAGCCTCCTCCACGGCTGCAGCCTGAGCCTGTGCACTGTCTGCAAGGGATGAACTGGTAGCGGATAGTTCCTCTGCGGATGCAGCAAGCTGGTTCGACGAACTCAATGCAGAGTCAATCACTTCACGCATTCTATCCTGAAACTTTTTCATGTTTCTTATCATATCTCCAAACTCATCGGGGAGATAGTCATTACTTCTGGCAGTAAGGTCACCCTCGGCAAGCTTCCGGAATATTTTTATGGCATTACGTATTGGAGTGGAGAAATTCTTTCCGATTTTATAGATAATAATAAATATCATAATATTGATCGAAAGCATTGCTAAAATTATATTAAGCACTACTTTATTAACAGGCTTCATCAAGTGTTCTTCGTAACTTGTTGATACAAGATAATGCCCTGTTGACTGGAGTTTAATTTTTCGAAGCATTAATGGCTTGTTATTAATAATAAATTCATGGAAATCTGAATCTGTTCCGTTTACAAAGGCTGTAAGATCTCTCCCTTTCTTATCTAAAAGATCTTTTCCAATCACTTTATCCAGAAGACGGGCTTCGGGATGGTATATAATCTTACCCTCTTTATTCATAATAAGATATTTAGTATCTGCAGAATTGCTCGCAGAATTTATAATTTCCGTCATTGCTGCAACACTAATAGTTGCACCAATGGCACCAGTTGCTTTTCCGTTAACAAGATATGGCACTGCACAAACTATTATTTTATTTCCCGTATCGCGGCTCTGGATAAGATCGGACCAGGCTGGAGCATTGCCGCTGATCATCTCCTGAAAATATGTCCTGTCAGAAATATTAAGTAAGTTTCCATTATTCGTATATCCATCTCCACTGGTTTTCACAAGATAGAGGGTTTCTATACTTTTATTAATTCTTGTATTATATAATCTTTTTGTTGTATCAATTGCTTCAGACTGTGAAACCGTTGCTGCATTAACAGTATTCATATACGACCTGAGTTCAATTACAACATTGCCGAATGTACGGTCCAGCTCGAGCCCGACTTTATCAGATTGAGAAATTGTATTAATTTTGTAATAATCCATAGTTCTGCTTACGATTATCGTATAGCCGAAAAACCCTGCAATAAGCAGAACTACAACAATGAAGCTGAGAATCGGCGCCAGAAGTTTTTCAAACATCGATAAAGATCTTAACTGAAGAGCGCTTGAAACCGGGTAGACAATAATTTTGAATCTGTAGTAATGATAAAAAGTTAAACTCCCGGCCAGAAGTATATCTTTAATAAAATAAAAAATCAGCTGATAAGGGCTTACAATCAATCCGCTGAAATAACTGAGTAATGTCATAATCATTGTGCTTATAAGTATTGGAGAACAGAATAGTAACGATACAATTACAGGCATTCGCCGGGCAAATTTCACAGAATCTTCATCGCGTGACTGATTATCTATCATCCGCTGAATCCTGCCGGCTATAAAGGTGTAAATAAAAATTGTTACAGCACAGATTAATAAACCGGATAAAATAACAATAAAAATCCCTTTAAATTGAGCTGCTGTTTTAATGCGGGGAGCTATTAAAATTATGTTAATTAACGGATTCAATAATAGCAGTAAACTGAAATTAAGTATAAGCCTGTTCCTGGTTTTTGTTAGATCACTTTTGCCCATGGGGTCCTCCAGAGTGCAACTTTTTTAATTGAAGAATTTAAACAATAACTCTGGAAATATCCAGCAATTGCTTTTATAGGATCATTTTTAATAAATTGCATTTTATAGAATAAAGACCAGAGTTGATCCGATTTTTATTATATATTAACTTTATGGCTATGTTTGACCATTTTATTTAAAATACATTCAGCAGGTCAAGATTAAAATGCTACCGGACAGACTGTTTTTTGAAGAAATAAAACACTACCTGTCTTTTATAAATCAGACTTCAATTATTATCCTGTACTCTGTACCGTTACTGTTTATTATCTCCAGTGAACCTTTCATCTGTTTAACAAGAATATTCACCAGATTAAGTCCGAAACCCTCAGGTGTTTTGATGTTAAAGGAATCCGGGATTCCGACACCATCATCTCTTATCAATAGTTTCATTGCGGTTCCATAGCTCTGAATTGAAATGAAAATAACACCACTTCTATTCCCGGGAAAAGCGTGTTTAAACGCATTTGTTATAATCTCATTTATTAATATTCCAATTGGAAAAATCATCTGGGAATCCATTTTGAAATCACCGATATCTTTCCTGATAATAATATCACGCCCGTCAATTTTGAATGTAAGAGCAATTTCATCCACAAGATTAGAAATATAACTTTTTAAATCGACATTGGTATAATCAGTTGTCCGATAAAGTTTATCATAAATAATCATCATACTCATGATCCTGTTGCGGGCATCATCAATAGCCGAGACAGCTGCTGAATCTTTGAGAGACTCGGACTGCAGATAAAGCAAAGCCGAGACTGCAGACATATTATTCTTTATACGATGATGAACCTCTTTCAGAAGAAGCTCTTTTTCAGAAAGAAGCCGTTGTATCTCTTTTTCGGCGATCTTCTTTTCAGTTACATCAAGAACGTATCCATAGTGAAAGCGTTCACCGCTTATCGGATCCGGTCTCTCACAGAAAGCAAGTATTGCGTCAAATATTGTTCCGTCTTTTTTCTTATAACGATTGTCAAATATTTTCCAGTTACCCGGTTCTGAACTTACTTCACGTACAAATTCAGGTCTTCTCTGAGGATCTTCGTATATAGTTTCTGCAATTGAAGTTTTGCTTACCAGATCAAGAAGATCATGGCTTGACCCATAACCTAGAATTTCAGAAATAGCAGAATTCAAATATACAAACTTTCCGTCAAGAGTAGACTGAAAAATCCCGATTGGAAGATTATCAAAAATACTTCTCATTCTCTCTTCGCTTTTAAAAAGCAGTATCTCAGCCTTTTTCCGGGATGTTATATCCTGACAAAAGGCCATAAACCGGGTATCACTGAGTTTTACTGCATTAACCTGCGCCCATAAAACGCGGCCGTCTTTTTTTCTGAATAGAAGATCACCGACAGCATTCCCCTCATTCATTACTGCAGTAAAATGATCCAATGCAATATCCATATTAGAGGGTTCAACTATATCTTTAATACTTAACTGTAACAGTTCTTCTTCACTATAACCGAGACCTAAAGCAGCTATCGGATTAACTTCGATATATCGTCCGTTGTTATCTGCTACAAAGATTCCCATTGGAGCGTTTTCTATATATGACCTGAGTTTCAACTCACTTTTAAACAGAGCTTCATCGGCTGACTTGTGTAGAGTAATATCCTCGGCAACTCCTGCAAATCTTATAATCTCACCGGACTGACTGCATACAGGATATGCTCTTCCCCTAACCCATTTCAGAGAACCGTCACCGCAGATAATTCTAAATTCACCAGAATAAACTTCACCTTTCTCTAAAAGCTTTTTCTTAGCCTCAATCATCTCATGCTGATCATCAGGATGAATACTTTTTATTAGATTCCACTCCTCGTTAAGATTAACAGAAGGATCAAGTCCCAGCATTTCCCAGCATGCCGGGCTTAAATATATAACTTCATTCATAAAAGAGTTACTAAGCCAGAAAGCTTCATTTATATTTTCTGAAAGTTGTCTGAAATTCGTTTCACTGTCTTTTGTTTTTTTATGTGCTTCGAAAAGTTCAAACGCCATTTCGAGAGATGAAAGGAGAACAAAATCACCGGAGTTTTTTACAACAAATCCGTATCTTGTAATAGATCTTACTTTATCTACAATTTCACGTTCAGAGTGCGAGGTAAGAAAAACTATGGGGATATCTCTCTGCTTAATTATAAGATCAGCAGCAGTCGGACCGTCAATACCTTTGCCAAGGTCTATATCCATTAGAATCAGATCAATTGTTAAATCATTTAATGCATACTCTACAGCTGATTCCCCATCAGGCGCAGGAATAACTTCATAGCCGTTTTTTTCAAGCATCATTACTTCAGCTAAAGAAGTAATCATACTGTCTTCAACAAGAAGTATTTTTTTTATTCCTGAAGCATTCATAACAGAATCCTTATCTCTAGAAATGATAAAAGTGTATTATTAATAATCAGGAATCAGTATTTATTCCTTAACTTTTCTAAAGTAAAAAAAGCTATTTTATCCCCGCCGCCGAAGACGGCGGGGATAAATAAATTATATTTAGGAATAATTATTGATCATGAATGCTAATTTGTAAACTGTTATTATGTTTAATAGAGGATTTTAGTGTAAAAATAATCAGAATATAACAATTACACCGCGGTCTTCGAGCTCTTTTATAACTCCTTTAGTTTTAACAGGATTTTCAAGAAGATTAACATATATCAGTTCATTTAGTTTAAGCAGAACGGATATATCCTCAACGCTGTTAAAAGAGATATCAAGTTCTTTTAAATTCTGAAGATTTACAAGACACTCAATCGATTCTATATCGTTATCTGAAAGATACAGCTGTTCCAGCATATCAAGACCGGAGAGCAGCTCTATCCTGTAAACATGATTTCCGGAAAGATTCAGCATTGTTATATTTCTACAGTGCTCAATCCCCTTCAAATCTGTTATGTCTGAATCTGAAAGATCAAGCTCCCCGTCAATATTATGAAGATCTTCAACAGTAATTGAATCATCCAGCGCTCCGAAGAACATCCTGTTTACAGCATCAATAAAGCCGTATTCATTGGGATTAATGTCATCCTCAAATTCATCTTCATACTCAAACTCGTGATTAAGATTTTCATCCGGTGTATATTTTTCCTCATGCCCGAAGTAATCCTCACTGTACGAATATGTTTCTTCAATATCTATATCATATTTTTTATCTAATCGTGCAGTTTTGGATTTACTGAAAATATAGATTCTTTTATATCGAAGGAGTTCAACTATATTATTTTTGTTAAACGTATCTTCTATGCCGCTTAATATTAATGCAGTTTTATCCGGATGATAATGCTGAATTACACGGGCAAAGAGACGGCTGATGTTCATCCCTGAAGCATCAAACTCAAGAATATCAGCAAAACGTAAAAGCGAATTTATATCCTTTGCTTTATATCTGTTTATTACGTCAACGCTGATCTCTTTAAGCTTCTTCTCTGTTACATGCTTCAGCAGATCACTGTAAACAGTTTCAATATTAGCGTTCATTATCAGCCCCAATAAGTTTAATAAAACCGCCTTACCCTTCGGCTACGCTCAGGGAGCGATTTATACGCTGAATGAGCGTAGCCGAAGCCCGAAGTATAATTTGATTCATCCATTAAATGCTATAGTATATTGAAATTATTAAAGAATACTTCCAGCCGATGAATATGTCTGACCACAATACTAGATTTTATTTGTTCTTCGCCAGATCTTCATCCGTTCTGCTTCTTTAATCAGACCATCCCGAAAATCCGGGTGAGCAATACTTATAAGTTTTTCAGCACGCATCCATGTCGGGCATGCTGCAAGTCTTACAGCTCCATACTCGGTCACTACAAAATCAACAGCCTGTCTGGGAACTGTAACTATAGTGCCAGCCTCAAGAGTAGGCATAATTCTTGAATGAACTATACCGGATTTGTCAGTATACGTGGATGAAAAACAGATAAAACTTCGCCCGCGATATGACTTATGAGCACCCATAACAAAATCAAGCATCCCGCCATTACCCGATACCTGTTGAGCAACTCCATCACTGACAAGACACTCCGCGTTAACCTGGGAATAAAGATCTATCTGAAGTGCGTTATTTATGCTGACGAAATTATCTATCTTTCCAATCACCTCATCACTGTTTGTATAATCAACCGGGCATGCCATGAGTCCCGGATTGTTATCTATAAAGTCATACATATACTGGCTTCCAAGTGCAAAAGTATACGCGCAGAGATTGTGATCTATATTCTTTTTGCTCCCGTTCATCCGCCCTGTTTCGATCATTTTAACGAATGCGTCTACAAACATCTCGGTATGTCCGCCAAGGTTTTTCAGATCCGAGTCGGCGATCATCTCTCCAATAAGATTAGGCATTGAACCGATACCAAGCTGAATACAGCATCCGTCATTTATATAATTCATAATATGTTTTGCGATCTGGCTGTCTACATCACTATGTGCAGCCGTTGGAGCACAAAAAAGTTTCTGCGACTCAGGTGCTTCTACAATATAATCAATTTTCGAAATGTGCACCGAATTCTCAACACCAAGGCAATTAGGCTGATTTTTATTCACTTCAATTATAACAAAATCAGCAGTATCGATACATGCGCATGTATGCGAACATTGCGGCCCGAAATTAAAATGCCCGAATTTGTCCATTGGCCCGGCCTGGATAATAGCCACCACTTTTACAGATTTTGCCAGAGTCACATCAAGATAGTTCGCAGACCTGTATGAACGGGGTTTATTGTGTCTGTGATAAAATGGCGCACGCTGATAAAGCATGGGGGAGTAAAACGGTTCCCCCTTAAACTGAAGAAGGCGGGTAAGCTTGGACCAGTGCCAGTCCATATAAAGAAAACTATCGGGAAAAGTTGAAACCTCTGGAACAGGCGGTACAGTTACAGCCGAATAAATACTGACACCGCGTAATTCACCCGCACGTTTTGCAAGAGCCATATCGCATAACACCGGTTTACCGTTAAACGATCCGTAATCGACCACATCACCGGAAGAGACAACTTTTACCGCTTCATCTGCGGTAGTAAGCTTTTCAGAATACATCTGCTGATAATTCATTATATATTTTCCTTGTTATTTTTTATAAAAAATTCCGTCCCGCCCCCTCTGGCCTCCGGCCATCTCCCCCATGAATGGGAGGAGAGAAATATGGGAATATTTCATATACCCCGTTCACCCATTCATGGGCGACGAACAGGATGTTCTAGTGTCGAGTGCGGGCACGACGCCCAAATTGCACTCGACGAAAGGTGCCCGACGGGCGGATAGGGGCGCACTATTCTTTTTTCGTTATATCTTTTCCATCAATTGTACTCAAAGCAGTGAATACTGAAGTGTAATCACCATTCGGATTCCATGCAACCCATCCCCTTGCTCCGGTCTCCTCAACACCTTTGATCTGAAGCGCCACATACTGTTCGAGTTTAACTTTTGCATACTGTATGTTGTACGGAAAAGCCTGTATCCATGGCTGAATTGCCACAGTGGTGCCCGCTACCCGCTTAAGGCCTTTAAGAGTCCCCTCCTTCACTGTTTCACCGGGATTTGACATTCTCTGCCTGTCACCGGTATAGTGGCTCGGATACAGCATCGGATAAAGCACATCTATATGAGGCATGAATATCTCCATCTTCTGCCCTATCATATCATTCTGATTGTATACAATCCGTCCGAACAGATCTGCTGAAAGTTTAACTTTTCTTTCATCTGTTATTTTCCTGAAAGTTTTCAGAAGCTCTTCAATAAAAGCATACTTCTTCTTAAGCAGGAATGGAGTGCCGCCATCCTGAAATCTGATATAGTCCAGCTGAACCTCTTCAAATCCTGAATCAGCTGCGGCAGCTACAAGGTCATGGAGTCCTTTTATTTTCGCTTCAGGTAAAGCAAGCTGATTTAAACCGTCCTGAAAACATACAACCCGGGCAACTGTATAAATCTTTTCACTTTTCAGCAACTCAAGAACTTTCGGATCTACCTTCAGCTTTGTGCTTCCGAAAGTGTGAACATCCATAACCAGCATATTGATTCCGAGAGGTTTACCTTTTTCGATTATGGTTTTGATGTAATCCATTTTACGGCTCTGATAATTAGGTATATAGAGCGCCCGCATAACAGCTTTTGAACTGCCGGAATCTGAATTTTCTTTACCCTGTAAGACTGAATGACTCCCTGTTGAACTTAAAACCAGTACAAAAAATAATATAGAAATAGATAAAAGGCGTTTAATTGACTGGTATTTCTTTTTATAAATATTCATAATTATAACAAAATCCCTTGATTTTTGATTTTTTTAAAGTTGAGTACTTTAGAGTTGTACTATTGTTTTCGTCAAGTATTTCAGAGATTTAAAAAAGTGTAATTTTGGCAGGTACTTATAAACTGGTGTTAAATCTGCTGTCCGCCGCACCAAAGGCGCTGCGGAGATAGAATCCTGGTACAGGGACCGTGTGATTATGCATCAGAAGTTAAAAATGTAAACTGTTGTGTTATAAATAATTTATCAGCCTTACCTTCACCTATCGAGAGGGATATCACTAAATGAAATCTCATCCTCAACGGGTTCTATGTGAGTAAAAACAACAGTATCACATAACGCATTCCTTATATCACTTTCAATATTCTCCGCAATATGATGAGCATCATGAACAGACATGTTCCCCTGCACCAGAACATGAACTGAAACAAATCTCCTTGAAGCACCCTGACGTGTCAGCAGCGCGTGAAACTGTATTCCCTTCTCTCGATAACGTGAAAGCACAGACTCAATAATATCCTGCTCCTGCGGAGAAAGAGAAGAGTCCATCAATCCCTCTACAGAACGCCTGATTATAGTATAGGCTGTCCATAATATATTCATCGCAACTGCAAAAGCAACTATTGAATCAAGCTTAAGCCATCCGGTTAATCCAACCGCCCCGACACCGCCAATGACTGCAACTGAAGTCCAGACATCTGTCATCAGGTGATGCGAATCAGCTTCAAGTGTAATTGACCTGTATTTGAGTCCGGCTTTAAGCAGAATACGTGCTACAACAAAATTTATCAAAGTTGCTATGACAGATACAATAAGTCCTATCCCTAACTTGTCAAGAGGCTGCGGATTAAAGAACCTGTTAACCGCCGCATAAGCGATTCCGGCTGCAGCAACCATAATGAGGAGCCCCTCAACAAAACTGGAAAAGTATTCCGCTTTTCCATGACCGAATTTATGGTTTCCATCCGGCGGAAGCATTGCAATACGAAGCATTCCCATAGCCATTATTGCAGCAAGGAGATTTATAATTGACTCCATAGCATCAGAGAGAAGACCGACTGAACCGGTCAGATACCACGCTCCGGCTTTCAGCGCCATTGTCGCAAGAGCTGCAGCAATGGATAACCATATATAACGGGTTAGAAAACCTCTATTCATGCAGTACCTGCAGCTTTTTCAAGGTCGGCCATGCATTCTTCAGGTTCCTGATGCATATGAACTATACACCGGCTGATATTCTCATGTATAAGTCTTTCAAATTCATGCGATATCCTGTGCGCCGCTTCAAGTGTCGATAACGGATTCAGATGCACACAGACTTCTAAAAACACGTCCGCTCCGGACATCCGCGCTTTTATATCATGCACTGAAGTTAAGCCGTTGACACTCTTTGCAATAGTTTCAACAATCTCAACATAATCTGCGGGAGCTCTGTCGAGCAGAACATCAACAGCTTTTCTTCCAAGAGTGTAGCAGACATAAATTACAATAACAGCAACGAATAATGCAGCTACAGGGTCCGCGTAATAAAATCCGAAATTTGAGCATAAAAGTCCGAGTAGGACAACCGATGAACTCCATATATCAGTTGAAAAATGAATTGCATCAGCTTCCAGTGCCTGACTGTTATGACGTTTAGCCGCTTTCATCAGTGCACGTGACCTGGAAAAATCGACAGCAATCGAAGCAATAACAACAACATAACTCCATACTGTTACCTCAATTTTTACATTACCAGTAAGCAGTCTATGGGCAGCTTCGTAGATTATCCAAACACTTGTTATAAGCAGTAGAAATGTTTCCATCAATGCCGAAAGATTCTCGACCTTTCCATGGCCGAAATGATGATCTTCATCTGCAGGTTTATCAGATATTCTGACCGAAAAATAAGTTATAATTGCAGCGACAAGATCGAGACATGAGTGCAGAGCTTCGGAAAGAATTCCAAGACTTCCAGTGAGTAAACCGACAAGCAGTTTAGAACCAGTAAGAAATACAGCAGCAAATACAGAGATAAGAGCAACACGTTTTTTTTCGTGCACCGCCGAACTATCAAGACTCATAAATTTCACCCGTATATAAAATTTATAATTCAGCGGATTACAAAAAAACAAAAACCCGCTGAACCTAAGTCCCGCAGGTTATCCTCCTGCTGCCGTTACGGCCCGCCCGCGTTCCAGAAATGAAACCGGCTGATCTTTTTAAGTAAAATAAGCATTTACAAAAAGAATTAAATAAAATCAACATTTTTTTACTTTGTAATGGGAATAAAAAGTAAGCACTCAAAAACCGGTGGAATTTCATCTCCGTCGCGCCACAGGCGCGGCGGAGAGCAATTTTATCACCAATTTATGAGCAGTTACAATAAAAAAGCAATCCCGCATCTGCGCATATATCATTTGATAACAAAACTTCTCATTGAAATTGATCCGTGGAGAATAGACTCATGAATATACTCAAGACTCTCTCCATCCTGTTTGAGTGCAGCAGTATAAAGCATTGGTATATAATGCTCATCCGTGGGAACAGAGTACTTTGAAATTTTTCCCCATTTTTCATACTCAATCAGATCAGTATGATTATCTTCAAGTAGACTTTTTTTAACCCGTTCGTCAAATTCAACCGCCCAGCTCTGAGGGGCAACTCCTTCATAATATTCCATGACCTGCAGATTGTGTACAATATTCCCGCTTCCGATTATAAAGATACCTTTATCTCTTAAAACTGACAGACTCTTCCCTATCCGGTAATGCATCTCCGGAGCCGCATTCATATCAAGACTCAATTCAAGTACAGGAACATTTTGTTCAGGATACATATGCAGCAGAACAGCCCAGGCTGCATGATCGATTCCCCGGTCCTCATCAGCGGTAATAGTTACTCCATTAACCGACTCTTTTATCATTGCAGCAATCTCCGGTGAGCCGGGTGGCTGATATTTAATCGCATAAAGTTCTTCAGGAAAACCGTAAAAATCATATATCTGATCAGGATTTTTACCGGATGTTATTCGCGTCCCCTGAGTGAGCCAGTGTGCAGTTACTACAAGTATTGCTTCCGGTAGAGGGAGCGTTGCAGAAAAATTTTTTAAATCGGCAGTAAACTCATTTCGATGAATGGCATTCATTGGTGAACCATGACCGATGAATACTGCAGGCATTCTCTCTTTAATCATAAAGATTACCCCCGGTTAACAATCGTTTAATACAATTCAATATACAATTTTTAATTATTAATTTCAAGAAAGAAATCAGCTTATTTGCCGGAAAAAACCATTGGATTCATATAAAAAATATTACTTTACAAAATTGTATTTACGTCACTTAATACAATTAATGCTTTTAACCTCAGAATCACCAGCCAGAGGATCAACTGTTATGAAAAGAATTCTTCTTATTAATCCGCCATACCCCTTTGAGGAACACCCGTCAGCGCCATTCGGACTGATGTCACTTGCCGCATACCTGATCGAAAAAGGATACACTGTCCGGATTGAGGATTATATCATAGAGCAGAATTCTATCGAAAGATACAGAACAATTGTAAACGAATTTAATCCCGATGTGATCGGCGCAACTGCAGTCTCCATGACAGTTAAAAAATCATTAGCCATTCTGCGGGACTACAGATCAATAGCTCCCGGTGTTATAACGGTAATGGGCGGGGCACACGCAACTTTCGACTCTGAGGGGATATTAAACTCCGGTATTATCGATTTTATTATCAGAGGTGAAGGTGAGATAACTTTCACCGAACTTTTAGATACACTTTCAAAAAATGAAAATACAGCAGCTGTTGATGGGATATCATATATTAAGGATAATATAATACACCACAATCCCGACAGGGAACTGATAGAAGATATTAATATTCTCCCGTATCCGGCGAGGAATCTCATTACTCTATCTAAATATAAAGCAATGGATCTCCCTGTAAATATGATTACAGCAAGAGGGTGTCCGCACAGCTGCATTTTCTGCTTAGGGAGAAAGATGGTAGGGAGCCGTCTGAGATATTTTGATATAGAACGGGTTGTCGATGAATTCGAGCTCCTTTCAAAAATGGGATTCAGTCAGATAAACATAGCTGATGATCTTTTTACATCGAATAAGAAAAGATGTATCGCAATCTGTGAAGGAATTATTTCCAGAGGAATTAAACAGCTATGGAGCGCATTCGCCCGCGTAGACACCATCTCACAAGATCTGCTTTACAAACTGAAAGAATCGGGATGTACCACTCTCTGCTTTGGAATTGAAAGCGGAAATCAGGAGATTCTCGATAGAGTAAAGAAAAAAACCAATCTTGAAAAGTGCCGCGCAGCTGCAGAGATATGCCGTAATGCAGGGATTACCCCTCTGGCATCGTACATACTTGGTCTCCCCGGTGAGACTGAAGAAACCGTAATGAACACTCTCCGGTTTGCACAGAAACTCAATATGGATTTCGGAATACATATACTGTCACCATTCCCCGGTACCGAAATAAGAGAGAAAGCTGAAGAGTACGGATTAACGATACTGACCGATGACTGGGACCAGTACGATGCGAACAGATCCGTATGCAGCACAGAGGGTATACTCCCGGAGAGAGTTGACGAAATAGTACATGGTTTCTACAAATCTCTGGAGAATTACATGGAAGAGGCAGCACTCAAAAAAAACAAAGGTGAAAAAATATCCGAAAAGGATGAGTCGATGCTCCGGAAAATGGAGCTTTATAAATTCAACATGGAGCTTATTGAAAAACGGCTTATTGAAAATTATACAGACACCACCTCAATTAAGTCTGAAGAAGTATTAAACAATCTCTATTTATATTTAGAGAAAAAAACCGGAAGAAGTTATAACTTTATATCAGATGAAATTCAGAAAATGATCAGCAAAGGTTGTCTTGAAATTATATGGAAGAATTCACTTCCGGAAATCTCATGGGTTTGAGGCAACCTTTTCATTTTCACCGGAGACTCTGATTATATTCCATAGATTCTCATTCTCCATACCGAGTCTCCAGAAACCTACACCATCGGTATAATCGCTGTACATTGTAAGCTTCTGTCTTGTAGCTTTTATATCGTCAAAGTAAAAAGTACTCTTCATATTTTCATCATACATAACCTTAAATCCCTCATCAAGAGAGTACTCAATCACCGCATCATCTCTCTCCATAAGCTCAGTTACATTATACCATCTAATAGCCCTGCTATAGCCATGATCGCGCCACTCTCTCCCGTAGAGAGGAAGTCCCATGATCAATTTTTTATTCGGAATATTTTTTGAAGAATAAGCCGCCACCGCTCTGCTCCACTTCAGTGATGCAACCGGGCCCGGTTTACTTGTACTCCAGTGCTGGTCATATGCCATAACAAGAATGCGATCGGCAATATGTGATATGGCTCTGTAATCATATGCATCATCAGTGTAAACAGTCTTTGCAGGTACAGCAACACTTAAAATCTTATCGGACGGAAGAGCTTTTTTCAGATCTCTTAAAAAAGAGATAAAAGCAGCCCTGTCCTTCTTCCGTACAGCTTCAAAATCTATCTGTATGCCGTCAAATTTTGAAGCAACCTCCACCAGATCTTTCACCAGATATGGTCTTACTCCATACTTTTTTGTCAGGCAGAGATGCATACGGGAAGAATTTGTAAGATCAGATATTACAATATGGATTCTCTGCTTACCCCCTGCAAAGGCCGGAGTGAGCGGCGGATTAACAGAAGTGTTTACTCTCCCTTTCGCATTAACTGTTGCGCTGAAATAGAATACATCGGTAATAGGTGCATCCTTAATAAAAAGCCTCTCTTCACCCTGCATCAGATAACCCCAGATCTCTTTAAAGCTGATCTGCGATTCATCCGCCGTAACTGCCGGCGGATTATTTGTAATTATTTCTTCAACAACATCTTCGGAACTGTTATTTGAATCACTGATCTCTGCGACTTCACCCCATGACAATTTAAAGATAAGAATAAATGAACATAGTAATATAAATAAAGTTGAGCTGAATTTCATTATAAAGTACTCCTCCAGATTAAAAAATCAGACTATTTACCGCTATCTATCAGTTCAAGTATTATTTAATAATTCATATTATATTAACGGTCTTATTAACTCTTTTGATTACATTATAAATATATATAAATTTAAGGGAAATAAAATTTTATTTGCTTTTTTATAATTTTAGATTATATTAAAACTGTGAATTGAGAGTATTTTATTTCCACAGTGCCAACGGCTACGCGGAGACAAAATACAAACGTGTATTAAGAAGTTACCAGATGTTGTTATAGAATAATTTAAGAACCCCTTAAATGTTGAGTACATATCCTCTCTTTAACCGGGGAGGATATGTACAATGCGTTTTATTCATTAACGGGTGGATATTTTTTTAATCTTTTTTCCGCCTTTAAGCCCCTTCTCTATCCTATCCGCAAGAGATTGCGCATCAAGATGATTCTCCTTAAATAGTTCACCCACAGTTCCATGTGTAATAAAGCGCGCGGGGAATCCTCCGCTGAAAAGCCTTTTACCGCATAGTGACGGATCAATTGCAGAATATATATACTCTCCAACTCCTCCGGCAATAAAACCGTTTTCAAGAGTAATAAAACCCTGACAGCTCTTTATAACTTTTTCTATTCCATTAACATCAAGAGGATTGATGGAGAGAATATTCACCACAGCCGTTGAGCAGCCTCTCTGTTTAAGTATAGCCTCTGCCTCAAGGGCAACCTGAACCATATCTCCAAGAGCAAATATTGCAGCATCTTTCCCTTTAGTCAGAACTCTGATTTTACCGGGGATAAACTCTTCATTTTTGTTTACATTAAGATTCTCTGTATGGGAACTCCCGCGGGGATACCTTATTGCAACCGGCCCCGTTGTATGCTTCCAGGCATAATATAATAAATCGCGAAGTTCTTCACCATTTGACGGAGCGTAAAATTCGAACTCGGGAATATTTCGTATCATGGATATGTCAAAAAGACCGTGATGTGTTTCACCGTCATCACCGACGAGTCCGGCTCTATCTATCAAAAATTTAACAGGGAGTTTCATTATTGCAGTATCATGAATAAGCTGATCATATGCCCGCTGCAGAAATGAAGAGTATATAGGTACAAATGGTTTAAGACCTGTTGATGCAAGAGCAGCTGAGAACGTCACCGCATGCTGTTCGGCTATACCCACATCAAAAATCCGTGAAGGTGCAACCTTTTCAAATTCAGTAAGACCTGTCCCCTCTTTCATCGCAGCGGTAACGGCAACTACCTTTTCATCTCTCTTGCCTATAGCGGCGAGGGTTCTTCCAGCCACTGAAGAGTATGACTCTCCGCTGCTCTTTGCGGCTCTCTCTCCGGAACATCTCTCAAAGGGGCCGGTACCGTGAAAGCTGCATGGATCACATTCAGCAGGATCAAATCCCTTACCTTTTTTTGTTATAACATGGACTATTTTAGGTCCGGAATTTATCACTTTTACCCGGTCCAGAATTTCTACAAGTTTAGCAATATTATGGCCGTCAACGGGACCAAAATATCTGATCCCCATATTTTCAAAAAGCTGACCCGGTATAATAAAACTTTTGAAAGAAGAGAATACTCTGAATAAAAAATTAAACATATACCCGCCAAGCCACGGAATATTTTTAATAAGTATCATAGATTTTTTACGGAACCTGTTATAAAAACTCCGCGAAATCATCCCCGTAAGATACGTGGAGAGAGCCCCGACATTTTCAGAGATAGAATGTTCATTATCATTCAGAATTATTATAACATCATTCCCGATATGGCCGATATGATTCAGCGCCTCAAAAGCCATCCCCCCTGTTAGTGAACCGTCACCGATTACCGCAACAACCTTATACTTTTTACCGGCAAGATCACGCCCCACTGCCTCTCCTACTGCAAGAGATATACTTGTACTGCTGTGTCCTACATCATATGGATCATATAGAGATTCATTTCTTTTGGGGAAACCGCTTATCCCGCCGTAACGTCTGATATTTTTAAACGCTTCCCGTCTCCCAGTAAGAATTTTATGGGAATAAGTCTGATGTCCCACATCCCAGATTATTTTATCCGCAGGTGTATTAAAGACATGATGAAGAGCTATAGTCAGCTCAACAACTCCGAGAGATGAGGCGAGATGACCGCCGCTTTCGGAGATAACATCAAGCATATAACATCTCACCTCTTCAGCGAGTTGATTCATCTGTTCAACAGAGAGTTTTTTTATATCGGTAGAAGAATTTATCTTATCTAGAAGCTTCATATATTACCTGCCGTAACAAGAATGATAAATATGAATAAAATGTCAATTTTTTTAGTAATAATTCACGAACTCCATTTGTAATTACTCATAAACCGGCGAATTTTTGTCTCCGCCGCGCCTTTGGCGCGGCGGATAGCAATTTCACCACCGGTTTATGGGTAGATACATTCATTTGTATTTAGTCAGGCCTGACCAAAGGGGACGACTTTTTCCATTTTTTTTATAGACTTTCTTTTTTTATTATAAACAAACAGATATAATATTTGACATAGCACGGCTCACTGTTTTTTAATAAATTTTGCGTGAATAATATTAAAGCCAGCATGGCAGCCGGAGGATAATTCCCGGCAGAAAGGGATTCCGACGTGATGAAGAACATATATACATAACAGATATATAACTGTTCAACTATCACAAACAACTGATAAACTGCTGATATTTTTTGTCAGAGCCTCAAACGGCATATTTAATATATTTACAGGAAAATTGAATACCATTCAGCCTTTAAGAAATCCGGGGAACTGATAAAATGAATAGAATTGAAACAGATGTAATAATTATCGGAGGGGGAGCTACCGGAGCCGGTATAGCTCGCGACCTTTCCATGCGCGGCCTTCTATGCGTTCTGATAGAAAAAAACGATATAGCTTCAGGAACTACCGGACGAAATCACGGCCTGCTCCATTCCGGTGCAAGATACGCGGTTAAAGACCATGAATCCGCCAGAGAGTGCATCAGAGAAAATAAAATCCTGAAAAAAATTGCAAGCCATTGTGTTGAGGATACCGGGGGGCTCTTCGTAACTCTCCCTGAAGATGATCCCGCCTACCACAGAAACCTCATTGACGGATGTAAATACGCCGGAATAGAGGCAAAAGAAATCAGCATCAGGAAAGCACTGGAGATGGAGCCTAATCTTAATCCGAATATCCTCTCGGCACTTGTAATTCCAGACGGAACCATCGATCCATTCAGACTCGCCTCTGCGAATATCCTTGATGCAAAAGAGCGGGGTGCAACTATCCTCACTCACACAAAAGTTACGGGCGTGATGAAAAGCGGTGCAAAAATCACAGGCGTTGAATGTATAGACCTCAAAGGAAGAAAAACCGAGGTTTACGGCGATCTTGTAATAAATGCTGCCGGTATCTGGGGACAGGAAGTCTCAGCCCTTGCCGGAATTGAAATAAAAATGTTCCCGTCAAAAGGATCAATGCTGATTATTGACTACAGAATAAATAACGTTGTAGTAAACAGATGCAGACCCCCTGCAGACGGCGATATAATTGTTCCTGGAGATACCGTCTCTCTGATCGGAACCACATCAAAAGAAATTTCATACGATAGAATAAATGAGCTTACCGTTGACGATGAGGAGATATCAATACTTCTTAGCGATGCGGAGATGCTTATACCCAATGTCCGCCATACCCGGGCACTACGGGCATACTGCGGAGTAAGACCACTCCTTGCAGTTTCGGGAGAAGCACAGGGTAGAAATATCAGCCGTGGAATTGCACTTCTGGACCATCACGAAAGAGACGGACTTGAAGGGATGATAACCATTGCCGGCGGAAAACTGATGACATACAGGCTCATGGCTGAAAAAACAGCAGACCTGGCGTGTGAAAAACTGGGCGTGAAGAAGGAGTGTACAACTCATCTTGTTCCTCTACCCGGTTCAGAAAAAAAAATAGCACGAAAATCGAGAATTAAAGACTTCACGGGAATTCCGGACTCTGTTGTAGGTTCAACCCTCTACAGACACGGCCAGAGACTTCACAGTATTATGACAAAAAACAAAAAAAATTACCGAGTCATCTGCGAGTGTGAGATGGTAACCGAGGGCGAGATCGAATACGCCATCAAAAAACTGGAAGTCAAAGATCTTGTTGACCTTAGACGGAGAACAAGAATCGGAATGGGACCATGCCAGGGGGAACTCTGCGCGTATAGAGGCGCCGGTCTCTTTCAGGAATTCGGAGGCTCATCTCCCGAAGAATCTGTAATTCTGCTCAGGGACTTTCTTGAGGAGAGATGGAAAGGTATGAAACCTGTACTCTGGGGTGACGGACTAAGAGAGGCCGAATTCACATACTGGATATACCAGGGACTGTTCGGAATGTCTCAGATGGATGAAGTTAAACATAAAAAAAAGAAAATACTGAATAAAGATATAAAACCAGCAGAAGTAAAAGAAGACAACAAAAAGAAAAAGGGGAAATAGACGTGATATATGACTGTCTGATAATCGGTGGCGGGCTTGCAGGGCTTACATGCGGAATCAAGTGTGCCTCACATGGACTCCATACGGCTATAATTTCCGGTGGTATGAATTCTCTTCATTTTTCATCGGGATCGATTGATATTGCCGGATACAATACAAAAGGTGAGATAGTAAAAAAACCTTTTGATTATCTCAAAACAATGATAAAAGAGAACAGCGACCATCCTTACGCGAAAACCGGTATCCCGGGGATACGTGAAAGTATAAATTTTATCACTGATAAATTTACTGAAGAGGGTATAAACCTCAACAATAATAAAGATTACAACCACTTCCATGTAACCACACTGGGGACGCTTAAACCTACATATTTATCTCAGGAGAGCGTCTTCAGCGATACGGTCACAGATATTTTAAAATCGCACGATAAAATCGCAATTTTAAACTTTAAAGGATTCCGTGACTACTACCCGGAACAGACTGCGGCCAATCTTAAAAAAAATTCTCTCTTCCAGGACAAGGAAATAATTTTAGGAAATATTTCACTCCCCTACTATCTCAACACAGAGAAAAACCTTCACGAATTCAGATCAATAGATCTTGCGCGGATATTTGAAACAGAGCGTTATCTTCCACGAATAGCTGAAGAGATAAAAAAAGCATCAGGCGGAGCCTCAGTTGTATCTCTCCCTGCTTTTATCGGAATCAAAAACTACAAGATAATAAGGAAGAAACTCGAAGAGATGACAGGAAAGTTTATTTACGAAATCCCGTCACTCCCTCCATCGATTCTCGGACTAAGGCTGGATAATGCCCTTAAGAACAGTTTTATAAATCTTGGCGGTGAATACATTGCAGGTGAACGTGTGGTTTCCGGAACGATTAAGAATAATCAGGTGGAGTTTCTCACAACAAGAAATTCAGGAAACATCCCGGTAAAGTCAAAATTCTATGTACTGACAACGGGAAGTTTTTTCAGCGGCGGTTTAGCAGCAGGTTTCGACAGTATAACTGAACCTCTTTTCGGACTTAAAGTTAAAGGTGATAATAAACGAAGTAAGTGGTACAACAGCAATTTCTTCGATAAAAAGAGTCACCCTTTTCTCGGCTTTGGAGTTGAAACAGATACAAAATTCAATCCGGTTTCTGAAAGCGGTAAAACAATAAAAAATTTATTCTGCGCAGGCTCGGTTCTTTCCGGTTATAATCCGGTAAGCGAAGGATCCGGAGGTGGTGTTGCCGTATCTACAGGATTTAAATGCGCGGAAAGAATAATCAAGGAAATTAAGAATGATTAAGATTGAAAATATAAGTTTTGACCATTGCATTAAATGTACAGTCTGTACAATGTACTGCCCGGTGTCCCAAGCGACACACCTCTTTCCGGGACCTAAAGCATCAGGCCCCGATGCGGAGAGATTGCGGATTAAGAATCCCGAACTGGTAGACTCATCTCTGAAGTTCTGTACTAACTGTAAAAGATGCGAAATAGCCTGCCCCTCCGACGTAAAAATTGCGGAACTTATTCAGAATGCTAAATGGAATTACCTTAAAATACACTGGTTCAGACCCAGAGATTTTTTCATGAGCAGAACCGATCTTGTAGGCGGTATTGCTACTCTATTCAGTGCAATTGTAAACTTCATAATAGGATTATCCATAGTCCGGATTTTTATGCATATTATTCTAAAAATCCCGTTCAGAACCGTATTCCCTAAATATGAAAAAACAACATTCCGGAGAATATTTAAAAAAGAACTCCGATGGAGCCAGGGTGAATTTTCAAAAAAAGTAATATATTTTCATGGATGCTACGTTAATTATAACAATAACTCACTTGGACGCGATTTTGTAAAGGTTATGAACGCCTTGGGATACGGCGTCGAGATGAAAAAAGAGAAGTGCTGCGGAGTACCTCTCATTGCTAACGGATATATTGAGAAGGCAAAGAAAAATGCAACCTACAATATCGCATCGCTCCAGAAAGGAAATAATGATTCTAAAATAGTTGCAACATCATCAAGCTGTACATTTGCACTAAAGAACGAGTACTCCAGTTTTCTTGAACTGGATAATTCAGGAATTGCCGACAGAGTGGAGTTTGTCACTAAATTTATTTACAACGAATTTTTATCCGGGAACATCCCGAAAATGAAACCGCTGGGCATACGTGCTGCATATCACTCGCCATGTCACCTTGAAAGAATGGGTGGAGTAATGTACACTCTAGGTATTCTTAAAAAAATTCCGGGACTTGAACTTATTGTTCTAAACTCTGAATGCTGCGGTATTGCCGGTACTTACGGATTTAAAAACGAAAACTACGAAATTTCACAATCTGTAGGGAAAAGTCTTTTCAATCTTATAGACAAAGCTGTCCCGGAATTTGTAATCACAGACTGTGAAACATGTAAAATGCAGATAGAGATGAATACAAAGTACAAAGTACTACATCCCGTTACAGTGATAGCAATGGCTCTTGATATTAAATAGCAGAGGTGAATAGTTGAAATCTCACACAGCATACCTTACAATTAATACAAAGACAAGAAGAGAGTACATCAATATTACCCGTGATATTATAAGTGAACTTAAAAAAAGCGGTATACAGGAGGGACTCTGCCTGGTAAACGCAATGCATATAACAGCAAGCGTTTATATCAACGATGCTGAAAACGGACTGCTGCAGGATTTCGATGATTTCCTTGAGGGAATTGCCCCACATGAACCCATAAGCAGGTACAGGCACAACAACACCGGCGAGGACAATGGAGACGCTCATATTAAAAGAACCATCATGGGGCGGGAAGTTGTAGTAGCTGTAACAGAGGGCCGGCTCGACTTCGGCCCATGGGAACAGATATACTACGCGGAATTTGACGGACGCAGACAGAAGAGAATACTGGTAAAAATAATCGGCGAATAAATAAGTTCAGGACGGGAATTTCATGGCTAAACTAATGCTCGTTGATGACTCAAAGCTTGTCAGAAAAAAACTTACCGACATTCTTACGAAAGCCGGCCACACCATAGTCTGCGAATGCGAAAGAGGTGATGAAGCTCTGACCGCGTACAGAACATACAAACCCGATATCGTTACGATGGATATCAACATGCCCGGTATGGACGGTATTGAGACAACTGCAGAAATCAGAAAACACTATCCCGATGCAAAAATTATAATTGTAAGCGCCAACAGCCAGGAGAGAATGATACTTGAAGGCATAAACAAAGGTGCTTCATGCTTTATAGTAAAGCCCTTCACAGATGATCATGTAATCCGCACAGTTAACCGGCTGGCTGTGGATATAATGAAAAAAGATCAGCCTAAGAAAGATCTCCCTGCTCCAAAAGATTTAAACTTTGATGAAAATATCGCAGGACTTATACTTATTATTGATGATTCAAAACTGGTGCTGCAGATAACATCCGATCTGCTTAAAAAAGATGGACATAACATTATCACATCACAAACCGGCAAGGAGGGTATTGAACTTGCTAAAACGGGAAATCCCGACCTGATAATACTCGACATTGTAATGCCGGATATGGACGGATACGATGTACTGAAAGAACTTAAAAAAGACGAATTCACTAAAAATATCCCAGTGATAATGTACTCTTCCAAGACAAAAAAAGATGATATTCTCCTTGCGATGAAGCTTGGTGTATCAGATTACATATCTAAAAACTGCGAAGAATTTATACTGGCAGGCAAGAGCAGATCATCAATTGCAGATGCAAGAAAGAAAAGAGCAATGATGGAAAAAAATGATGTCAATAATATCATTATCGACCGTCAGGATAAAACAACATATATAACATTCCGGTTCACTCTTAAATCTGAGAATGCAATCAGTGAAAGAAAAAAAGTATTCACAGGAGCTTTCCTTAAAACTCTTGCAGATACCGTGGTCATATTCGATTACAGACTCATAAACGAAATGGATGCCGGTGAAATTTCTCAGCTGAAATACTTATTCAGTCTTTTCCCTGAAAGAGAAATGCTCATTGTCTGCGGCAAGCATTATGGAGCATTTGCATCTGACTTCGACATGGATGGTAAAAACAAATTTTTCATTTCCATGGGTGACGCAGAGTTATATGTTGACAGCAGAGCAGATAATTTCAGCCGATAACAGGGAGAGCAATTAAACTGAAACTGATAGATTCACATTGTCATCTTGAAGCTCCTGAATTTAATGATAATTTAGATTCGATAATAAACGATGCCCTTAATGCAGGTATTGTAAAACTTATAACTTCTTCAGTTACATACAGCGAATGGGATACATCAAAAAAGATTCATGAAAAATACAACCAGGTTGAATACAGCATAGGCGTACACCCATGGTATGTATCGGAGTCTGATCGTGATATCAAATCTAAACTTGAAAGATCATCCGGAACCGGAGCGATAGCAATAGGAGAGATAGGACTGGATAGAAAGATCGATTCACCTGCATTCGATCTACAGCTTGAAATATTCGAACTTCAGCTCCAGTACGCCGTTGATACAGATACCCCTGTTATAATTCACTGCCGCGGAGCATTTAATGAACTTATAGAATCGTTAAACAGAAATGGAGTTCCCCGCAAAGGCGGAATAATTCATGCATACTCCGGCAGTCCTGAACTGACCGGGATTCTGATTAAAAAAGGATTATCATTTTCCATGGGCGGGACTCTGACTTATAAAAACAGTAAAAAAAGAAGTGATGTACTAAAAATGATATATCCGGATTATTTTCTGCTTGAAACAGACAGCCCTGACATACCACCTGTCAACACTATGAAACCGAATGTCCCGTCGAATATAATCATCAATTTGAAAGCGGCATCTGAAATACTCGGTGTCACTGAAGAAAAAATTGCAGAGAGTACAACTGCTAACGCAATAAAACTATTTGGACTGAAACTATGATGGACCTTACAAGATCTGAAATTCTGATTGGCGCAGATAACATTGACAAACTCCGCAGCTCCACAGTAGCCGTCTTCGGACTTGGCGGCGTCGGCGGCTATGCGGCTGAAGCAATCGCAAGAGCCGGTGTCGGTACAATGATTATTGCCGATTACGATAAAATAGCCTCATCCAATATCAACCGGCAGATTCTCTCATTGAACTCAACCATGGGTATACTTAAAACTGAAGTTGCCGTAAAAAGATTGAAGGATATCAATCCGGAAATAAATATTACTGCAGTAAGTGAGAGATTATCCCCCGACAATATAGATCAGATAATTCCGCAGATAAATCATATATATGCAATAGATGCAATTGATGAAATCGAATCAAAAACATACTTGATTAAAACATTTGTGCAGAGAGATATACCATTCGTTTCTTCAATGGGTGCAGGAAGCAGACTCGACTCATCTAAAATACAAGTTGATGATATCAGCAGAACAGAGTACTGCCCTCTTGCACGCATAATGAGAAAAAAGCTGAAAGAGAATGGAATATATAAAGGGGTACGATGTATCTACTCCACAGAAAATCTCAATAGAGTAATGGAACCGGAAAACAAAAATGATAAAAGAATGCAGGGGAGTATTTCATTTATACCCGGAATATTCGGACTAATGGCTGCAGGATTAATCATTAACGATATTATAAACAGAGAGTAATAATTTAATATTGACAGGGTCTAAGGGGCGGTAACCCCTTTATCAGCCCCACAGGGCTCCCTGCGGTCCCGGAAACGAAGTTTTTGAGTCCGCCATAAAATAACGAAGAAGGAAATAATTCATGAATACTATAATAATAACTTTAATAGGATTAGGCGGAGGAATAGCCAGCGGACTTCTCGGCATCGGCGGTGCTGTTGTTATGATACCGGCTCTTATATTTATTGCAGGTTTTAATCAGCTCCAGGCTCAGGGGACAACACTCTTTGCGATGATCCCCCCTATTGGAATACTAGCCGCATTTGAATATTACAAAGCGGGACATGTGGAAATAAAAACAGCAGCTGTTATAGCTGCCGGTTTCATAATTGGTGCATGGCTTGGGAGTAAACTTGCCCTGAATATTAATCCGGTAATATTAAAAAAAATATTCGGATTTCTTCTACTTTATATCTCAATCAGAATGATTATTAACTGATAGTATTATGCAGGAGTCTCTTCAGCTTCAACTGCATCAGCAGCCTCATCACCCTTCTTCACCCTTTTTTCATAAGGTTTGATCATTTCACACTTACCTTCAAAAACAACACCATCGGAGATCATAAGCTTTTTAGTTCTTATATTACCATAAAGCTTTCCATTGGTGTGAATCTCCAGTCTTGATACTGCTTCAATGTTGCCGTAAACTGTACCTTTAATAATAACAGTATCAGCCTTGATATTAGCTTTAATAACAGCCTCTTCACCAACAACAAGATAAGTTCCCGAGCTGATCTCACCTTCGAATTTTCCGTTTATCTGCAGTGACTTTTTAAATGTCAGATCACCATAAAATTCTGTATTTTTGTTAAAAACAGTAGAGATCATCCCTATATCGTAAACCGGATTTTTATTAACCTGTATTATCTTCTTTGCCATTTTTTTTTCCTGAATGTTATTTTTCTGATCAGTGTAAGCTCTTAGTTTATATTTACACTGCGCCGGAACGCAACAGGTAAACTCATTTCTCTGTCATTACGTAAACACCATCCCAATCTTCAGGCGGAGGTGTTAACTGAAATGCTTTTGCTCTTTCAAGGTAAAGCTCAGACGGACCGTCTCCGGGATAAAGCTTCAGCGCCATTTCAAATGAACGTATAGCTTCGTCCCATTTCCTCTGCTTGTATGCAGCTAGACCAAGATTATAATATTTAAGCAGTTCCTCTTTTTCTATGGATAGCATAGAGACCTCCCTGATTCTCAGCTTTGCCAGGTTTATTCAGTAATTTCTCTCAACAATAAAACTTATCAGATTATGAATGATTTCTTTATTCTTTGATTCAGGAAAAATTTCAAGCCGTTTTTTAGCGCTTTTTGCAAAATCACCGGCTCTTTCTATGGAATACTTAAAAGCACCGGAGCTGTGTATCATATCCCGGACTTTATTCCAGTCAGCGCTGTCGGGATCTGCAGCAAAACTTCTAACATTACGCTTTTCCTCATCAGTTCCATGGTTGAGAATATAAATAAACGGAAGGGTAATTTTCCCGTCCTTAAAATCATTTCCAATATCTTTACCGGTAATTTCACTGCTGTCGCTGAAATCAAAAGTATCATCAATAATCTGAAATGCAAATCCGATATCAAGTCCGATATTATAAATAATATCGGTCTCTTCCGGTGTTAATCCCGATTTAATTCCACCAATTGCAGCACTTGTTGCCATGAGACGACCGGTTTTTCTCTCGATAATATCGAAATAATGCTCTTCCGAAATCTTATCGATATTTGAATACTCGATCTGGTAAAGCTCGCCTTTGACCATCTCCTTTGTAGCTCCGGAGATAGACTCAAGGATTCTCTCATTCTTACTCTTAACTGCAATGTTAACAGCAACCGCGTACATATAGTCACCAGCAAGTACAGCTACTTTGTCACCGAATTTACTCGGTACAGAGACGAGTCCCCTTCTCATAAATGACTTATCAATGATATCATCGTGAATTAATGATGCAGCATGAATTATCTCCACTGCTGCAGCAAGATCAATAACTCCGTCAGATACACCGGGCCGTAAACCTGCAGATAAAAGAACTAAAGAAGCTCTTATCTTTTTACCACCTTTAAAAAACAGGTGCATCGAACTGTCATCAATAATCGGAACACCTGTTTCGAGGTGTGATTTAATCTTCTCATCAACCAATAGCAGATCATCCGATAACGGCTCAAGAATCTTTTTTAAAATATCGCTCATAAAATGTATCAATCAAAATTTGTGAGACATTCGCGTCTTGATTCGTAAATTTCAAACACTTTATTAAGCATTGTAGTTTCAAAAAGTTTTATAAGATTATCACTTCCGATAACAAGTTTAATATCTCCCTCGTTATCCTTAATCTTTCTTTTAATTGCAACAAGAACGCCAAGAGCAGAACTGCATATATGTTTAACATCGATCATATCTATGCAGATATTTATCTTACCGTCTTCAACGCAATCACTCAGAATGGATTCAAGTTCTTCAGATTCAGCCTGATCAACCCGTCCTTCCAGTATAATGAGTTCATAATTATCATGTGAAATTCTTTCCATCACCAGCTCCAGATTATATTGTCATATTTATGATTATACTATCTCGTTATCTAAACATTTTCAAGCTTTTTTAAGTCAGAGCGGACTACCGTGAGAGAAAAAACCTCAGCAGCACCGGACGAAATGAGCTTTCTGGAGCACTCGTTAATTGTTGCACCAGTAGTAAAAACATCATCTATAAGTAGTATTCTTTTATTTGTAAATTTATTATTATTAACTGTTTCATACCTGTCAATCACATTTATAAATCTCTCACTATAATTAAGACTCCTCTGCTGTATCGAATTACTCTTCTCTTTCAGAACTTCACAAAACTCTATCCCTGTTTTTCTGCTGACCCCTCGAGCAAGAAGTTTTGACTGATTATACCCTCTTTTTATAAACTTCCCTCTGTTCATAGGAACCGATGTAATAATATCAATTTTTCTGTCGAAATCACCGATTCTGCCGCAAATGTATGGTATAAAAGCTCTGTTTACATGCTTCACCCCGTTGAATTTAAGAGAATGTACTGCAGCTTTTGACACGCTACAGTAACTGAAAAGCGATATGTTTCTTGAAGGATAAAACTTTCTCTCACTGCAGATTAAACATTGCCCTTCATGTAATTCCCCGGAACAGACTACACAACCGTTATCAGCCTCTTTCATCATACTTCGGCAGCCGGCACATAAATGATTCATAGCTGAAGATACAATTTTACCGCACGACACACAGCTGCAGGGAAAAATAAGATCTAAAAAAAAATCCGAAACAACTCTCATTTTGCTCTATACCTTGTCGGATCAGAAACACCTGCTGCAGCAAACCCCTTCATCCGGAGATAGCAGCTGTCGCACTCACCGCATGACGAGCCGTCAGGCGAAGGATCATAACAGCTATGAGTGAGAGAGTAATCGACTCCCAGTTCTGTTCCCGTTTTTATTATTTCATTTTTATTCATATTCATAAGAGGTGTGTGTATGGTAAAACCGCTCCCCTCTACGCCTGCCTTTGTCCCGATATCGGCCATTTTCTTAAACGCACTGAAAAATTCAGGCCTGCAGTCCGGATAACCGCTGTAATCAACTGCATTTGCACCAATAAAGATATTCCCGGCACCGGTGGATTCAGCATAAGCCAGAGCATAGGACAAAAATATTATATTCCTGGCAGGAACATATGTTTCAGGGATTGAACTCGCTGAAATCTCCCTGTTTTTCGGAACATCTATACCAGATTGAGCTGTAAGTGCAGTTTTAAATATCTCTGCCGGTATTGATATTTTTATATGGTTATCCATCTTAAAATGCTTTGCGAGTCTCTCTGCGAAAGTTATCTCGACCTCATGACGTTGTGAATAGAAAAAAGTAAGAGCTGAAAGGGAATATCCCTCCTTAATAGCAATTGCCGCCACCGTGGCAGAATCAAGCCCCCCGCTTAGAAGAATTACACCTTTTTTATTCATATATCTCTCTCCCCTTGATAATATTTAATTAAGATTCAAAATCTGCCCCCAGGGCAAATTCAAGTACGGGTTAAAAATCTATAACCCCTCCCGATTTTGGCCATTTAAAAAAAACAAAAATTTACCCGTATAAAAATAGGCAAAGATTTTTGCCTGCTGCTGCATGTGATATTATACGATATAAAACGAAAATTTTTAAAATTTTTACTGACATTTTATCATGTAAATTTAAAAATATCATAAATATTGATAATTAATCCAAATCTTAAAAACAATTATTGAAAGATTACCGTATCTTCATTTTATACATGATCAACTTTAAAATTCACATTTAAAAGAAGTGAGCAAAGAATTTGCCCCATTCAGATTATGTAAATTAGTATTTTGATTGACTCACAGGCAACTCTTTTAATAAAATAAATCACCATAAATACTGGAGCCGAAAATGATTGATACAAAACTGCTTGAAATTCTTGCATGTCCTGCCTGTAGAGGGGATTTGGAATATGACACACGGAATGAAAAGCTATTATGTACCGGATGCGGTTTAAAATACCCCGTAAAAGACGGTATTCCGGTTATGCTCGTTGATGAAGCTGAAAAGCCTGAAAAAAAATAGTTCTCACTTACGAAACAAATAATACATTAAATTTAAAGAAGAAGGTTCATGATGTTTGATCAGAAAAGTGCTTTATCTAAATATGTCGGATACTTTTTAATAGGATTTTTCCTGTTTATAATAATTCTCTCCTTCGGTATGCCGGATGTAACAGGATGCGGAGGCGACAAGACTGCAATTGCAGTAGTAAATGGCCAGAAAGTAGATCATCTTGATTTTTTACGATATAGAGACACCAAATTTGCACAATTCCGGAATCAGAAAATGGACAGTTTCATTCTTGATAATTTCATCCTTGAACTTATGCTGATTCAAAAAGCTGAAAAAGCAGGTTTCAAAATAACCGAAGACCGTATAACTGATTATGTAAAAAAAGCTCCCGAGTTTAAAAATCCATCTACTGGAAAATTTGAACCGGAATATTTTCAGGCAATACTCAGAAACAACAGATTGGATCTTGCCGAATTTGAAAAACTTATACGAAGAGATTTTACTCTCAATGATTATAAATACTTTTTAAGCATCGGCGGAGCGGCATCCAGCGAAGATGTTGTATCAAAGAATATCGTTGATAATTCAAGTATTCAGATTCAATACTCTTTTCTCAGCACCGAAGATCTGAAGCAGAGTCAAAAGGGTGAATTAACAGTTTCAGATGCGGATATAGACGCTGAAATAAAAAATAACAATGTCAAAATTTCAGACCCGACCACAGACAGAGAAAGAATCAGAAAACAGATTGAAGATAAAAAACTTGAAAAAATAAAGAATGATCTTGCAGAAAAGATAAACGGCATAGCATCTACTAACGGAACTTTTACTTCTGCTAACTCTATCCTGAAAGGAAAGATTGCAAAAAGTGCAAAATTCAAAATTGGTGAGCCTGTAAAAACAGAAGACAAAGAACCGAAATTGATCGCAGCATTAAACAATTCAAGTATCTTTAGTGAAAAATGTCTGGCACTCCCTTTGAATACATCATCACCGGCAATAATCAACGGATCCGGAATTTATATTTTTACTCCTGTACTTAAAACAATTCCTGCAGCATCTATTGATAAAGATACTCTTGAAAAATCAGGAAAAGCACTTGAGAACAGCAGTGCTAATATGATCACAAGAAATTTACTTAAAGTAATGAATGAGAAATCAAAAATAATAAAAAATTTAAAAACTGATTGATAATATTCTGCAATCAGTATATTATATCCTATATAATAAAAACAGGAGCCTTGAACGGAATGAGTATAAATGCAGAGTATATTAATCCTTTTCTTGAAGCTGCAAGTGTAGTTTTTAAATCAATACTTAATGTGGATCTTCGGAGAGGAAAACTAATAATCAAGGACACTCCTCTTCCATCAATGGATATAGCAATAATAATAGGTATTACCGGTGGAATTACCGGTGAAATCGTTTACAGCATGAGCTATCCGATGGTTGAAAAAATTGCTGAAGTACTGATTCCGGGTCTTTCTGAAGAACAAATCAAACATGAATACAAAGATATAGTTGGTGAGCTTGCAAATATGATAACAGGGAATGCAATGAATCTTTTTGCCTCGACTGGTAAAGTAATAGATATAACAACACCAACAGTTATTGAAGGGAAAAATTTCAGTATTACAATGATTAAACAGACAACTCTGGGAATTACACTATACAGCCCTATGGGTCAGCTTGAAATGAATATAGCTCTTAAATAAAAAAAGACAATTCAGTTAATTTAAAAAAAACCTCTGATAAATCAGAGGTTTTTTTATTATACAGAATCAGTATTTATTCATTAACTTTTCCAAAGTAAAAAAGGTTATATTATCCCCGCCGCCTAAGGCGGCGGGGATATACAATTTTGTTTTTTTAAACTAAAAATTATGTTTAGGGGTAATTACTGATATTAAATTACTTTTTTTCACAATCGCTATAGCATCTGGTCTTAACAGCTTCACAGGCGGCTTTTTTTGCTGCATTTTTAACTGCTTTTCTTATACAGCTGTCGGATGTTTTATCGCAAGCAGATTTACAAACCAGCACCTGCGGATCAGGCTTCTCTACGCTTGAACATTGAGCAAGATTCATTACCAATAGAATTACTGACAGCAGAATAAAAACTCTTCCCATATAAGCCTCCAGACTTTTTTATTCAAAAAACATTCAACCTGTGATTTATTAAACACTAAGTGTTTAGACTTTAGCTTCTCTAAAGTAAAAAAACTCTTTTATTCAACCTCTGAAAGCAGCGGGGATAAAAATTGTTTTTTAAACTAAAATCTAAGCTAATAATACTGTTTTAATACTATATTTCAGCTGTTAAGTCAATATAAATTACTTATAATCCGGGATATGCAGTCCAGTCTTCTTCATTGATTGTATAATCACCGAATACAGAGGGCGCCTTTTCTTTCAATATCATAAGCATCTGAAGGCAAACTCTTCGAATCTCCCACTGAGCGGCTTTCTCAAGCCTTACATTAAAGACAGATCTAAGCTCTCTGAAATTTGCCGAAAAAACTATCTGGCTTTCAAGAGCATTGGGCAGAATGAATCTGGCATTTTCTTTCTTAATTCCCAGTTCGCGCAGCTTATTATATGTCTCTCTGGAATGTTCGATAAAATTTCTATACATCTCCAGGGCTTCACTGTTTCCAATTATTTCAGGCGGTACAATATAATTGAACTCACCTTCATCTACATATCTCTGTGACTGTTGTGAAAAACTTGCTATTCGATGCCGCACTATCTGATGAGTAAAAGTCCTTGATGCACCAAGAATTCTAAACGAAGCTGTCGCATGTTCAAGAATTGAGTGGTGCCCCCTTTTTATTGCATTTCTGATAAAATTCCGTTCACTATCATCAGTCATTTTGGATAATGAGAGATAACAGGTTCGCCCTGCTTCTTCAATCAGCTTTTCCGCATCAGGTGTAATTGCTAAAAGCACTACTTCCGGTTTATGTATTTCCATCACAGTCCTCTCATTAAATATCTACAAATCATATTATCAGTATTTATTGCTTAACTTTTATGAATTAAAAAAAGCTTTACTATCCCCGCCGGAGGCGGCGGGGATATATAATTTATATATTTTAGTATAAAATATATGTTCAAGTATTATTACTGAATCATTTCGTAAATAAAACGAATATTTTTATATACTCACAAACTGGTGGAGATATATTATCTCCGGATTTTGAATATATAAAATTTTATAGCCCGAATACTTTCGGTTTTACAAATCTGTCAATCAGAGGGACAGAGGCGTTCATGATTAATATTGCAAACATAACACCTTCAGTATAACCTCCGACAATTCTGATTAAAAATGTTATCAATCCGCAGCCTAATCCGAAAAGAAACAAACCCCTTCCGGACAATGGTGTTGTAACCATATCTGTCGCCATAAAAAATGCACCGAGAAAAAGACCGCCGGAAAACACATGTACCATAGTGACAAATCCAGGGATGGTACTCCCCGTATTATAATAATATAAATAAGTCGCCAATGCCATAGAGCCTATAAATGCAGCAGGAACATGCCAGGAAATTATTTTCCGCCACATCAGAAAAAGCCCGCCGATGAGAATAAGAATAACCGAAGTCTCCCCGATACAGCCGCCGACATTACCGATCAGCATTGATTTAAGCAGATTATTATTAATAAAAAATTCATATAAACCGTTGACCGGAATATTATAATCTTTTGCAAATCTTTCACTTTGATTTAATACAGTAAGAGGTGTAGCACCGGTTATAGCCAGAAATGCTTCAGAAGTAAATTTACCTGCAGTAATCAGCTTTTCAGCGATTACTGATCCTATTGGGAATATATGCCAGTTAGTTGTCATCTGAACCGGCCATACAATCATCAGAAATGCACGCCCGGCAAGTGCAGGATTAAAAAGATTAAGGCCCAATCCTCCAAAAAACTCTTTAAATACAACCACAGCAACAATCGTCCCTGCAGCAGGCATCCAGAATGGTGAGTGTGGAGGTACACTCATACCTACAAGTAGACCTGTTATGACAGAAGACCCGTCAAGTGCCTTTATTTTCCTTTTCATCAGAAGCTGAACGATAAACTCTGCAGAAACACCGGACAACACACAAATGCCGAGTATATAAGCTGATTGAATACCAAATATATAAACAGAAAAAACAGCAGGCAGCATAAGTACTGCAACTACTGTCCACATGATACTTTTAATACTATCGCCCGATTTTATGTGAGGCGGCGATGATAAAAACAGAAGAGAATTATCTTTAACTTCAGGCATGTTTATCCCTTTATTAATGTTTTTGCGTTGAAAGAGTCTCCTGCGCAATGTTTACGAAATTACTCAAAGGCCTTTTCGCCGGACAAACGTAAGAGCAGCAGCTGCACATTATACACGCTTCCGGATGAAATCCCGATAGCTTGTCGAATTTCCCCTTTTCTACTGCAATTCCAATATCACGCGGGATCAGACCTGCAGGGCAGACAGAAACGCATCTCCCGCATCTGATGCATGCACTATAGTCAGCGTGACAGGTCTCTTTATCTGACATGAATAGAATTCCGGAAGTACTTTTTACCACCGGCAGATCCATATTATCAGCTGATATTCCACGTAAAGGGCCGCCGATAACAATCTTTGACGGCACTCCCTTTAGTCCGCCACATTCATCCACTATGTCTGAAATCATGGTTCCGAATCTTACTTTATAATTCCCGGGCTTTCTTATCATATCACCTGATATAGTAATCAGTCTATCAATCAAAGGTTTATTAAAAAGTACAGCTTCTCTTACTGCATATATAGTCCCGACATTAAGTACAACCACTCCTGAATTAATTGAAACTCCCGCTACAGGAACAACTCTCTTTAAAACTGAATAAATCAACTGCTTCTCTGAACCTTGAGGATACTTTGAGCGGAGTTGTTTAATGATGATTTTTTCTTCAGGTTCGATTTTTTTTACTGCTTCACTTAATACTTTGACGGCGTGTTTTTTATTATCTTCAACTGCAATTATTGCTGTTTTAATCCCTATGATTTTCAGCGTAATCTGAATCCCTTCAATAATCTCATGAGGATAGGTTTTCATCATCATATCATCTGCTGTTAAATAAGGCTCACTTTCAGCACCATTGATTATCAGGGTATCTATTTTACTGTCAGCGGGAATTGCTAATTTTGCTGCTGTCGGATAAGCGTCTCCACCCAATCCAGCTACTCCGCAATTTTTTACTATATTAAGAAGAACAGATCTGTCAATAGTCTTCCAATCGTTCACAGAGGTTGATGACGATCCTGTAGTTGTAAATGCACCTTCAGCTTCGATAACAACTGTTGACTGAGGAGCATTAGGATTCATGGATTCAACTATATCAACAACCTTTCCAGGTACTGACGCATGAACATTAGCACTAATCATCCCCTGAGCTTCGCCGATGAGTTCTCCCTCACTGACGATATCGCCTTTTTTCACTATTAATCTGGCAGCGGTACCTTCATGCTGCAGCATCGGGATATAACATATTTGAGGCACGGATAAATTTCCAATGCCTGCATTCATGGTAAGAGTTTTTCTCTGAGGAGGATGAATTCCCCCTCTAAAGGTGTTGAACACGGCTATACATCCTTGGTGGAATAAATCTCGTCTTTAATAGGGAGTTCTTTTCTTAGATTCTTTATATACGGGAACAGTTCTCCGCACTCTTCGTAATATTCGCATTCATCCATAATTCTTCTTGCTACTGTAAAATATTTATAAAGTTTCTCTTCTCCGGATCGTTTAGACCACATCTTTTTAATACATTTAACTCTTAATACATATCTATCCGGTTCTGATTCATACTGTCTGATTACTATACACTGCATACAATTTGAGCAGAAAATTTTCTCTTTGGACATTAAAATACTCCTTGGAAGTTCAGTAATTATACGACACAATACACAATATTACATTATTATGGGAAATTGCAGTAATTTATAAATTAAGTTAATAATACTCCAATAGAAAGGATTTATACAAACAGTCAAGAAAAAAATAATTAACACCCATTTGCATATCCGAAGTAATCATAAACTAGAGGCAAAAGTGATCTCCGCCGCGCCCGTGGCGCGGCGGAGATAAAATACCACTAGTTTCAGCAATCACTGCATATCTTAACTGACCATAAACCGGGACATTCACTCTCCGCTGCTGACTGAAGCGTGACGATGATTAATTTTAAAACCGGTTTATATGCAGTTAGAGCCTGTCTATTTGACCCGAAAAAAATGATTCTGATCATTTGTTTAAAAAATAAAAAAGCTCCCATAGCAGGAAGCTTTTTTATTTTTATATTCAATCATTATCTGATGTTAATTCAGCTTAATTTTTACCTCTTAAGAGATATTATCTCCTGAAGCATCTGATCTGCAGTTGTAATTGTTCTTGAGTTAGCCTGAAAACCTCTCTGTGTAACGATCATATCCGTGAACTGATCCGAAAGATCCACGTTTGACATTTCAAGAGTACCTGCAACCATCTTACCACGTCCGGCTTCGGCAGCAGCTCCGATATTCGCCATACCTGAGTTATTAGATACTTCAAAGAGATTCTCGCCTGATGCAAGAAGACCCTGTGGATTTGTAAAAACCGCCATAGCCATCTGACCTATACTCTGCTTTGTACCGTTTGAATAGACTCCGGTAATCAGACCTGAATTATCAATACTGAATGTTTCCATGTACCCCATTGCAAATCCATCCTGCTCAACAGCCTTGGTTGTTGATGTAGATGAAAACTGAGTAATACCTGAAAGCACACCAGCCTCTCCAAGATTTAGAGATATATTTCTTACCTGGGGATCCCCTTCCACTCTATAGTTAGCATTTATTGAAAGATTACCCTGATTCAGTTCATCGGGACTTGAACCATCACCGACTGAAATGAGCTTTCCATCGGGGCTGAATCTTAGATTTACTCTGCTTGAAGGATTAGACTGATTATTCTGCCCCGCTCCGGCAGGAACATCAAGTGTAACAGGACTGTTTGCTCCGCTTATTGCAGCTGATGCTGTCCACTGGTTAAATCCGGTCTTCCAGAATGTCATAGTAAGCCGGTGAGTGCCGCCCAGATTATCATATGTATCAATACTTGTTGTAACAGCAGCTGAGGCTCTCATTCTTGAATTAGCTTCAGCCGGAACTATATTAGTTCTTGAATCAAGATTACATTTATATCGTATATTGTTAGTCTCTTTAGCATCAATTTTACTGTAAACCGGAACTATAACATCCTCGGTCGCACCATTAGCACGGACAACCTTCTGCCCGTTAGAATCGGTTGTAGCCATCCAGCCCTGAACCTTTAGTCCATTAGAAGGATTCACCAGTGTACCATCTTTATCAATTCCAAAAGTACCCGATCTTGTATAGTACTTCTTTTCACCATCAGCAACAACAAAGAATCCGTCACCTGAAATAGCAACATCAGTCTGATTCCCCGTTGTCTGAAGACTTCCCTGTGTAAAAATTCTGTCGATTGAGGCAATAGTCATCCCCAGACCAACCTGTTTCGGATTTATTCCCCCTCTGTTCTCTTCCGGTTTAGCAGCACCAGCCATAGTCTGGGAAAGCATGTCCTGAAATGTAACCCTTTGTGTTTTATAACCATAAGTATTTACATTCGATATATTATGACCAACCACATCCATCCTGGTCTGATGATTTTTTAAACCTGAAACACCTGCAAAGAGTGAACGCATCATATCGGATAACCCCTGTTTTTTTATATTGTCGTCAACTGGATACTTTTAAATAATCAGTTTAATTATTCTTTTCTTTAACATTTACAGAATGAATATTCTTCATAGAGACTTCTTCTTTGCCGACTCCAATCATCAGCTCTTCACCTTTGTAGAATACTGAATTAACAATTCCTGTAACCGGTTTTTTCTGAACCGGATCATAAGCCTCTATCTCTTTACCTAATATTCCATAAGCTTCAGCAGACTTGGCACTCATTACAAGGCTCTTCATCTCTTTGTTGAGATTTGACATCTGCTCAAGACTTGAAAACTGTGCCATCTGTGAAATAAACTCTTTATCTTCCATAGGCTTTGTAGGATCCTGATGACGCAATTCTGTCACCAGAAGCTTAAGAAAAGAATCTTTACCAAGACCACTCTTCTCCCCCGGTTCACCTGTTTTGTTCTTTTTGTTAGCTTCACTTGCCTGAAGCGAAGTGTTAGCTTTTTCAAATGCTGTCATTTCATAAACCTGCATAAATAACTCCTATATTACCATATTGATATGACCGGTATGTGCAGCCGAATTAGAATTGTACTGTTCTGCCGCAGCAATAACCTCTTTATCTTTATTCATGAACGACAAAGATCTTAACTCTTCGTCATCCTTCTGTTTTAAATATTTTTCACGCTGATCATCTACATTAACACTGAACTCACCTACTGCAATACCGGCTTCTTCCATTTGTGTTTTCAGATCATTAAGACTATTCAAAAGCATGCTCTTTACATCTTCATTATCGACAAGAAACTTCCCGGTAATTACACCATTTTCCATAATAAGATTAACATTTACATTTCCCAGTTCCTGCGGATTTAATTTTACAGTAAATGTACCATTACGGCTGTCACGGACTGATACTTTTGCTTTATCTATAATTTCCTGAAGGTTTTCTTTAAAGTCAGGCATTTTCTGATTATGTTCAATTCTATCAATTCCGGATTTTGATGAGAATTCAAGTTTTCCGCCATTATAGCTGAAGTTCTCACGGCCTGAATTTTTGTCTTTTCCTCCGCTTTTGTCTGAGGATGTATCATCTGAAATTGAAATTTTCTTTGTTAGTTGTTCATCAACAGTTACCGGGATAAGTTTTTTATCATTTTTAATCTCTTCACCCGATACAATTTTTGCTTCGTGCTTCACAATGTCTTTTGCTTTATTCTTTTTAATTCCTTCAATGATGTTTGACGCAAGCTCTTTCAGTTCCTTGTCACTTAAAGGCTGATGCTTATACAGTGATTTTCTATTATCTAATCCTTTAGCGATCTCTTTGCTTATCAACTCTTTCAGATCTTTCATAAAGGGTTTTACACTGTCTGAATTGCTTTTATGATTTTTATCTGTTTCATTTTTTTTAGAAGAAGTTCCAAGTGAAATCTTATCTTTATCCTGTTTGAATTTCAGATTACTGAATAATTTTTCAAAACTTTCTTCTTCGGATTTTTTATTTCCGCTGAAAGCTGCTTTGATTATATCCAATAGATTTTTAATACTCTTCTCATCCTGAAGCTGATCGACTGAAAGCATCTCTTCCTCAGGCTCATCATCGCTATTTTTTTTACTTTTTATATCTTCAGATAAACTCTTAACTTTTTCAGCAGAATCTTCTTCTTCCGGTCCCTGTTTGGTTTCGATTTTTTGTTCTTTGCTTTCAGGCTCCTGCTTTTCTACTTTTTCTTTCTCTGCAGATTTTACCTGACGATTCTCGCCACTTTTTAAAACTTCAGTTTCCGAAATAGGTTTTTCCCGTTTTGGCTCTGCTGTTTCACTCTTAGTATTATTTCTTGCATTATCAGCATACTGTTCATTTGTATTAACTGCGCGGCTTCTTTTATCATCGAAATTAGATTTTTCCAGCACCATTGCAAAAAAATCAGTTCCAGGTTTTTTAGATGTAAAATCTGAACTTTCTTTATCTGGTGATTTTAAAAGATTTATGATACTATTCTGGTTCACTTTAACATGATCTAACATGATTACCTCATTAAGCAGCTTTAAACTGAAGATACTTTGCTCCGCCCTCCCGGGGCTGACCAAAACTGTAAATACCGTAATATATTCCGGTACCTGCACAATTAAGCTTCTTAATGTTTATTATCGTGAAAAATTGAATTTTACTGAATTGAAATTAAAAAAAAATGCAGATAGTCAGGAGAAGTGGCAGACAGAGGCATAAACATTTAAAAATATATACCTATTATAATTAAATTATACCAAAAAATAATATCGTTTATTTACAAGTAATTACTGGAAAGACGGATTCTTACCAGATGAGACTTTTGACAAATTTATGATTTCAGGAGATAAAAAAACATTATCTGGATCAGAGCCTGCCAGCTCAGTACAGATGTGAAGAGACTGGTGAGTGAAACACAGATTTACGTTGATTCGCAAAATAGACAGTGACTAAATAATTTTATATCAGCTTAATCACTTAAATCCGTTTAATCTGTGGTTCAGACATTTAGTATTATAAAGGGGAGTTCTAAAAACTCAATATTTAATGGGGTAAAGGGGCGTAGCCCCTTTCAAAGCCCCGCAGGGCTTCCTGCGGTCCCGGAAACGGAGTTTACAGGACCGCCCTAAAGTTGTTAAAACAAAATAACGATGCGCAAAAAGTATTAGTATGAAGATTTGTTCATTTGAATATTATTAAGAATCCCTATTCCCATCATAATCATAAAGAGATTAGAACCCCCATATGAAAAAAACGAAAGAGGAAGACCTGTAACCGGCATTATCCCTATTACCATACCAATGTTAATCAATATATGAAAGAATAAAATTGATACAATACCAATAGCAAGAAGTGCGCCGAATTTATCTCTTGTATCGAGAGATATCTGAATTCCGCGATAAATAATCATACCAAGGATAAGAAGAAGAAAAATCGCTCCGACAAATCCCAGCTCCTCGGCAACCACAGCGAAAATAAAATCAGAAGTCTTTTCAGGAAGAAAACCGAGCTGAGTCTGTGTACCCTGCAGAAAACCTTTTCCGAAAAAACCCCCCGAACCGATTGCTACTTTTGATTGAATAATATTATAACCCGAACCGTGAGGATCAAGGTCGGGATTAAGAAATACCAGAATTCTTTTTTTCTGATAAACTTTAAACCAGTTCTGAATGACAACAGATAAGAAAAGCCCAAGAGAAACAACAGACGCAGGAATATATATCTTTCTTAGAAAACTCTTGTTAAGGAAATAATGAGCAATAAAAGAAGATACAGCAATTAAAAGCAGAACCCCGGCTACAGTAAAAAGAACGTCCACATGAACAAACATCTGGACAATAAAGTTTCCCCCTTTATACCCGGCCCACTCCCAGTATGTTAACATCATAGGAAAAAGAAGCGCAATTGCAGCGATAAGTATAATAGAAATAAGATGAGAAACATCCGCTCCGCCTAAAAATAACATTGTAAACATAACCGGAATAAAAATTGCAGCAGTTCCAAAGTCAGGCTGTTTTAATATTATCAGAACAGGGACCAGTACTATCAGAGACGGAACAAGAAGTTCCCTGAAGTTTTTAATGTCCCGCTCGCGAAGCTCAAGATATTTAGCCAGAAGAATTACAACACTAAGTTTCATAAATTCAGAAGGCTGGATTGAAAAAAATCCGAATGAAAGCCATGCGGATGTCCCTCTGATTGGTCTCCCGAAGGCAGTAGTTAAAAGAAGTATAAAAATCAAAAAACCATAAATATAGAGCGCATAGTCCCCCAGCGCTCTGTAATTTATTATAGACATAACTACCATGAAGATAATCCCCATTATAAACCAGATTATCTGTTTTTTATATAATCCTTTATTCACAACAACAGACGGATCAAAACCGGCACTATATATCATTAATATCCCGAAAATGATGGCTAGAAAAACCGCACCTATCAGAACTATATCCATCTTACTGAAAAAATCTCTGTTAAACATCTACTACTTCCTTAGAATATTTTCCTTCTCTTGAGTTTTAAAATATCCCTGCTGAATCAGTTTGCCGAATACTTTATCGGCAACAGGAACGGCTGCAACAGCACCCCACTGCCCATATTCAATAAATACGGTAACTACGATGGCATCATCGGTCTGCTCTCCATATGGGGCAAACCCGAGAAACCAGGCGTGCTGCGAAACATTATCCTTTCTATTGGATCTTGTCTGAGCAGTACCGGTTTTACCGGCAACCTGCACTTTATACCGGTTTAGCGGCTGACCTGACCCGCCCAGGACGGTGTTCCTCATACCCTGTTTTACTATTTGTAGTGTTGTCGGAGACAGAGGAATCTCTCTCAGCTTCTCCTTCTTTGTTTCACTTATTACAGTTCTGTTATCCGGAGAAAAAATCTGTTTTACCAGATAGGGTTTATACACAATTCCGTTGTTGACAATTCCGCAAAGCATATTTGCTACTTCTATAGGTGTTACCGCTAAAAAGCCCTGACCTATAGACATGTTTATTGTATCCCCGTCAAACCAGGGCTGGCCGAAAGTTTTGAGTTTCCATCTTTGAGAGGGTACAAATCCTGATATCTCGCCCGGTATATCGATACCTGTAACTTCATTTAATCCCAGATAGCCCGCATATTTCATAATATTACTCGGTCCAACGGCCATACCAAGATTGTAGAAATAAACGCTGCACGATTTTCCAATAGCCCAGTAGAGATCATTAGTTCCATGAGTTTTGAAACAGTAGAAATCGTGATCGACATAACCCTGCAGGGTATATTTACCGGAACAGTAATGAGTTTTATCAGCATATGTTTTCTCGGTTTCCAGCGCTGCTATTGCGGTTACAAGCTTAAACGTCGAAGCCGGGGGGAATCTCGACTGAATAGCTCTGTTTAAAAAAGGTTTTTTTGGATCTGCATTAAGGTCCCTGATTGTTTTCGAATTATCTTTAGATATAATAGCATTAGGATCATAGCCCGGTTTGCTCACCAGTGCAATAATCTCACCGGTTGAAGGCTTTATTACTACAACTGTACCGTAATTTTCGCCCAGAGCATTAAATGCTGCCTGCTGAATTTCATAATCGACTGTTAAAACTATATTATTACCGCCGAAAGGAGTCTGCCCGACCTCTTCGTCTTCAGTTCTGTTGTTTACATCAACGATTCGACGGATAAAGCCATCCTCACCGCGCAGATGTTTGTCATACTGTTTTTCAATTCCCGCTTTACCTATATTCTGATAATACTTGTACCCCTGTCCTTTGAGACTGTTGTATTCGTCCTTATTCAGACTTCCGGTATAACCTATTGAGTGAGCAAACATTTCGCCGTAATTGTAAACCCGGATCGGAGCATCCTCCCAGTGTATGTTGGGAAATGCATTTTTATGAGATGCAATTTTTTCAACAACATCAAACGGCACGTCATCTTTAATAAGAAATCGCTCCCAGGGATTATTTTTTTTAATTTCAGTTAAAAGTTCAGCTGGATCAAGTTCTATTACTGTTGAAAGCCTGGTAAGCACACCCAAAAGCTCATCATCAGTTTTAAAACTTTCAGGTATTGTAGTTATATTAAATGAAGGGCGATTCGAAACAATAACTGTGCCGGAGACACCTTTCTGAAAATGTCTGTCATAAATTTCCCCTCTTGGAGCAGGGATAGGTATATTGTTCTCCATATTCATGGTTGCCCGTAAACGGTATTCCTTTCCATGAATTAACTGAAGATTAACAAGCTGAAGTGCCAGAACTGCGAAGACTGAGGAAACGCCGATGATGAACATAAGCATTCTCTTCCTGAATGCTTCAAGCATCCTGGCCTTAAGAGAAGTCTGAGACATTTATAAATAACCCTCCCGCTCTAACTCTCCATGAAATATTTTATCAAATATAAAAAACAGAGGGGGGGCAAGAAGCGCATTATAAAAAGCTTCAGGGATGATTACATGTATTATACTTGAAAGCATACCCTGTGTAAAAATATAACTCAGGAAGAGAGTGATTATCCCCTTCAGCAGAGTCGACACGAATATCAGAAGAATTATCGTAGGTACATTACTTTTTAGAACTGAGCGCCCCAGCATTCCTACAATAAAACCTACTGTCAGCTTCGGAAGCGCAAGAAAGCCGTAAGGTGAGTTCGAAACCGCATCGTGAAATAACCCGCTTACAAAACCGGTAACCTGTCCATTCATAGATCCGAAACTATATCCTACATAGACAACAATAATAAAAATAAGATCAGGTTTAACTCCGGCGATTCTTATTACATCAAATGACGGGTGGCTCTGTACAAGCAGTGAAATGAGAACAATAACTGCAGTAATAATATATGTTACAATCATTTTATCTCCTCAAACAGATCAAAAAGATCCTTGTCCGGAGCTTTTTTAATAATAAAAACTTCATCAAGAAGACCATAATCAATAAATGGTTTAATAATTGCCCTCTGATAAGGACTCGATTCAAGCAGTTCAGATTTAACAACAGATCCGATAACCAATCCGGGAGGGAATACACCTGCCTGACCCGATGTTATAATTAAATCTCCGAATTTAACTGGAGCTGCACGGGTTATATAATTGGCTACACATAGATTCGAATTATATGTGTATCCGGATAAAAGACCCGGGAATCTGTTTTCGCCGATTTTTACACCAATTTTAATTTCAGGTGCTATTACAGGCTGAATTCTTGAAACAGAACCCCTTACTTCAACAATTTTTCCGACTACACCTTTTACGAGCTCCCTGACCTCTCCGGTATTAACGACCTGGTATGCAACAACAGGCATGTTTACTTTTATGCCGTCATTTTCACCGCGATTAATAATCAGAGTTCTATACCAGTTATCCGGATCCTTGGATATTATGGACGCGGCAATAGAATCATACTTCAGCATCTCCTTCATTCCAAGGAGTAACCGGAGTCTGTCATTTTCTTTCTTTATTTCGGAAAGCTCTACATCGATAGATTCAAATGTGTGAAGCTTCGACCTTGTTAAGTCTAGCTCATCCCTCACCCTGTCAAGCTCTGAAAAGCCTGCCCAGAGCCTGCTGGTGCCCCCCTGGAGGCCGTTATAGCCCTTCTGGAACGGCATGGTGATTCCGCTCATTATCCCTTCAAAGGTCAGAGTAAATCCGCTCCCCTGAATTGATAATGAAATGATGCAGAAAAGAGTAAATGAAATAAACGTCGCTATAGATTTATGTCTGTCAAAAAATTCCACTGTCTTACTTCAGATTTGCTCTATAGAGATTCTTGATCTCTTCCAGGAATTTCCCCGCACCAAGTACAACACATGTAAGAGGATTCTCTGCCTGAATAACAGGAACGCCTGTCTCTTTGCTTATATACTTATCAAGACCCTTAAGAAGAGATCCTCCACCTGTCATTACAATACCGCGTTCTACAATATCCGCCGCAAGTTCAGGGGGAGTCCGCTCAAGAGCATGCTTAACCCCTTCAAGGATCATCTCAACCGGTTCTTTAAGTGATTTTCTTATCTCAACAGAATCTATTTCAAGAGTTCTTGGAAGACCTGATATAGCATCTCGGCCTCTGAGATCCATAACTTCAACTTTCTTTTCAGGGAAAACGTTTCCAAGGCGGAACTTAACCTCTTCAGCCATTCTTTCACCGATTACAAGGTTATACTGAGTCTTCATATACTTTATGATTGCTTCGTCGAATTCGTCACCGGCGATTCTGAGTGAATCTGCCAGAACCATCCCCCCGAGAGAGATAACCGCAATTTCAGTTGTTCCCCCTCCTATGTCAACAATCATGTGACCTGCAGGCTCATGAATAGGAATATTAGCTCCGATAGCAGCAGCAAGAGCTTCCTCGATCAGGAAAATCTCTCTGGCGCCGGCCTGTTCTGCAGACTCCCGCACAGCTCTCTTCTCTACCTCTGTAATTCCAGATGGAACACCGATAACTACACGAGGTCTAACAAGTGTTTTACGCTTATGGACTTTTGTAATAAAATATCTTATCATCTTTTCAACTGTTTCAAAATCGGCAATAACACCGTCCTTCATTGGTCTTATTGCAACTATATCACCGGGAGTTCTTCCTAGCATTCTTTTTGCTTCATGACCAACGGCGAGAACCTTCCCTGTGCTTGTCTGAACAGCAACAACTGAAGGCTCACTCAGCACTATACCCTGACCTTTAACATGTACAAGAGTATTTGCTGTACCAAGGTCTATACCCATATCGTTTGAGAACATACCATAGAAAGAATCGAACATATTAGTAATCTCCCTGAAATAATTTCAATTTATCTGATCCTCATGTTGTTTAAAATCGATCAACTATAGAGGAAACGGCGGCACTTTTTTTTTGCGACTGTCAAACCAGTGGTATTTCAGTGCTTTTCTGTCTGAAATAAATGACATACAAGCAATATAAAAACCGGTTTTGATCAATTGCGTTTTTTTATTTAAATAAAATTGATTAACATATGACATAATACACATATTTAAAATTGCTAGTGCATATTTTTTGTCAAGCTTTAAACATGGAAAATATATTCTGCATGTATAAAGAAAAAAAAATAATATATTTACAGAGTACTGAGGAGTTTTTTAACCTCTTCGTTCTCTCCGTTTACAGCAAGGACTTCACTCCAGACAATTTTAGCTTTATCCTTCATACCCATAGCGAAATAGTTTTTCCCGACCCATATTTTACAGCCCGCATCATCTCCAAAATTCAAAGCTGCGTTAAACTGATCTAGCGATTCTTTATATAAATTCTGACTGTAATATATCATACCCAGATTTGAATAAGATAATTTCTGAACATAAGGATCATCTGAAGTCTGCAGTATTTTCTGGAATGCAATTATAGCATCAGTAAACTTCATGGAATTTTTTAAAGCTTTAGCCTTAAAAAGCCTGCCATGCACAGAATCCTCCACGCCCCCTTTCTTCTCAAGAAGATCAAGACCTTCATCAACAGCTCCCTCCATCAGGCAGAGAAAAGAGTAAAATCTCACATCATCGATGGTCAACAGGTCCGGAATAGAGGCTGCACTCTTCAGCATTGAATAGATAGCGGCATTATCTTTATAACCTGTAAAGAAATAGCTTCGACCGAGTATAAAAAGATCCTGAGATGCAACCTCTTTCCCGTCAAGAATCGCAATCGCTTTACTCATATCCCTGATAGACTGAATAAAGCACTTCTTCTGCTCCGATGAAAGCTGCATCAGCATATCATCAAGAAACATCTCTGTAAAATTTCTGCCGGATAAAGCTAAACCCAAATTATAATACACCCTTGAAGAATAAATATACGAATCAGATTCTTCAGGATTTTCCTGCTTATATGACTCAATATCTTCCGACAGCTTCCGGAGAGCTTCTATTCTTTTTGCAGAATCCGTTATGAGAGATGCACTGTTGATCTGATCAACAATCCTGTTATGGTTAACTCTCCAGAACATTATTTTTGATCTGTAATTGTAACCTGTATAAATAACTGAACCCGCTACAATACAGAAAAACAGTATTTTAAATATTTTTCTGTCCTTTTTCTTCGATTTATATCTATAGTACATTACAATCCTTTTTCATATTCTTTAAAATCAGCTTCCACCTTATCAGGGAAACCGGGCGAATTTTGTATTAAAAACAGTTTTACCGTACTGTTCCCTTTTAGAGGCAGAGCAACATAATCGGAACCGCTCCAGATGTCATATACTTTATGAAAGTCGAATCTGTAAAGCTTTTCATCAAGATAAAAATTTACTCCGTCATAATCAGACTCAATTCTGCCTTTTCCTATTCGTTTAATGCTTTTATACTTTGAAAAAGTTGAATCTATCGCTCCAACTCCCGATTCATAATCTATAATATTGGATCTGTCATCAAACATTATAGCCTGCACTCCCTTTTCAGCATCCCTGCATAACGATGACATACTCTCATTGTTTTCTATGGCTGAAGGCTGCTCAGCAGAGACAGACTTTCGACAATCTGTCTTATGTAATTCGTTCTCATGTTGAGAATACCTGTTGAGTGAACTACCCGTAAGAGGACTGCCGGTTACAGGGAGATCCGATGAATCGTATGAATCATCCGTTTCATCATCAAAACTTATAAAGATATCCTCTTCATCCATACTTTCATTTATTTCATCTAATCTGTCTTCAGGAAAGATTATATCAAATTCCTCAGTGCCGGAATCAGCAGTGTAATAGCCTGACACTTTTTCTGCACCAGCGGAAAGGGGGACATCGGATGAAGTAAACCGTCCGGTTTCAATAGACAATGCTGTAATCAGAATAAGCAGACCGCATAGAATCAATAATACTGCTAAATATACCATAAACTACCCCGGATTTAGTTAGGGAACTCTGCTTTCTGAAAATGCGGATACAAAAATCTAAAATCTCACATGCCGGTGTCAAGGTTTTTTCAAAGACAACCGGCAGTTCATTTAAATTTTCCACAACCCTACTTTCAGGTAAGGACTGCCACTATATATAAAGTCGGAAGATTCATTCCCGAACATTAATAATTCCCAATTATCCGGATGATACGAACGATATTCCTGTTCTGTTACAGTGTATGAGTTTATTGATGTAAGAATAAATCCTTCATCAATAAGAAGCTCCACCTTCTGCAGGGAATCTGTATAATCTTTTTTTACTGAAAAATTTTTCTTTTTATTTCTTGCAAATGTCGGAGGATCAAATACTGCAAAATCGAAAGTGACCCCCTTCTTACTCAACTGTTTTGTCCAATCGAGAGCATCTCCATAGATAAAATCCCTCTGATCGACCTTTAATCCATTCAGTTCGTAATTTACCTTTGCCCTGTTCAAAACACCTCTTGATAAATCGATGTTTACCGCACTCCCGACTCCATTCTTTAATGCATGAGCTGAAAAAAGAGCCGTATAACTGAAAAGGTTAAGCATACGGTTTAAAGATTCAGATTTGTAAAAACGAGCCAGTTTATCGCGGATCTCCCTCATATCGAGAAATATCCCGGTATTCTGCCCGTTAACCAGATCCACCCTGGCTCTGACCCCGTTTTGCACAACAACAATCCCATCCATCGGATAATCACCTTCCAATATAAAACTTTTCCATTGTTCATCCGGTATTTCACCTCTGGAGGGAGTCATTCTGTTTTTAGAGAGTATAGCTTTAATCGGGACCGGTATTAATTTTATTATTTCAAGGAGTATTTTACCAATTGTGCTCTCTGCGCTTTTATTAAAATACTGAAGAAGAATATAACCGGAATAATAATCTGCCGTTAATCCATCGATACCGTCACCGGTAGTATTGAAGATTCGGAAACAATCAGTTTCGGAATCTTCAAAGAGAATTCTTCTTTTCTCTATTGCTGAACTGAAAAGATAAGCATCATCTTTTTTTGATTTATCAGATGGGAGAACCATATATCTCTTTAATCCTTTGTTCTATAATATCAAATTGTTTCTCTTTCACAAGCTTATCAGAGACAGGATATGACAGCCCGCATGCAATAACTTTTTCTGCACCGAGATAATCTTTAAAATTCTTATTATCAATTCCACCAGTCGGTATCAGACCAAAATTATACATTTTAAACGGGGCGGCGATAGCATTAATATATTCAATTCCGCCAAGCGCTGAAGCAGGGAATATTTTTATTAAATCAGAAAACTTGAGTGCTTTATAAAGTTCACCTGGTGTAGATATTCCCGGGATATAAGGAATATTTATTTTCGCAGCTGCCTCACAGAGTGATTCATCAAAACATGGAGAGACTGCAAAAACCGCACCACAGTCTGCAGCCTTTTCAAAATCGGCTGCTTTTAAAACACTTCCGGCCCCGACGACTGCATCTTTAAACTCATTTTTAATTGCCCTGATGCAGTTCAATGCATTTTCAGTTCTGAGTGTAACCTCAATCACATCTACACCATGCTTAAGAAGGAGCTCTGCAGTTTTTAACGCACCTTCTGTTTCATCAAAAACACAAACAGGAACAGATTTTACTCTCTGCAGCATATCTCTAAGCATAACCATCTCCTTTTAATGAAATTATTAATATTAATGATCGGCTTAAATCAGGTATTTGAATCTTAACTTTTTTAGTAACGAACCAGAAACCGGTAGTGAACTTGCTTTTCGCCGCGCCAAAGGCGCGGTGGAAAGCAAAATATAACCGGCTTTTGAGTCTCACCTTTATAATTCTTTTATTCATAAATCCTGCAGATGTTCTGTTTTCAAAACAAAAAAAACAGGGTTACCTTAAATGGTAACCCTGTCTGGATTTCATAATAAATAATAAAAAATCAGTCAATTTTAGGATAAGCGAGCTCAATATGATTTCCATCAGGATCAGCAAATACTATTCTCTGACCTTTTCTGATATTCTCAGGTCCGAAAACTACCTCAATACCGGTATCTTCAATCTCATCAATTGCATCTTCAAAATCCTCTTCATCTACATAAAAAGATATGCAATTTCTTGAATCGCTACTGCTTTTATACCCTTTCACTTCAACAAGAGAGAGGAGTATATCACCCATTTTAAGGAAAGCCTGCCCTGAATTGCTGATGTTTTCAACCACATCAAAATCAAATAGCTCTTTATAAAACTTTATAGATTTATCAAGATCAGAAACAGTGATACCTATATGGTTTACACTTTCTATAACAATCATTTTAACCTCGTCGTTTACTGTTCAAAAAAATAATTACGTTTAATAAATTGAATCTAAAATAGACCCTAACCTGTGTCAATAATATAAATGTTTTATTGATAAAAATCCGTTGTTGGGGTGAATGATTATTTTGTTGGGGTGAATAATTATTCACCCCTGCGCATTTGTTTGGGCGAATGATTATTCGCCCCTACGGGGGTTTCCTGCGGAATCCCTACTCTACTGTAACACTCTTTGCTAAATTTCTCGGCTGATCGACATCACAGCCCCTGTGAACTGCTATATAATACGATAAAAGCTGCAGCGGAATCACTGAAAGTATCGGTAAAAGCGCTTTATGCACATCCGGAATATATATTACATGATCTGCATATCTAACAATATCCTTATCATTTTCTGTTGCTATTGCAATGATCTTACCTTTTCTGGCTCTGACCTCTTCCATGTTACTGATGATTTTACTGTAAATCTCATCTTTCGGTGCAATAAAAACTACCGGCATCTCCTGGTCTATCAGAGCAATCGGGCCGTGTTTCATCTCTGCAGCAGGGTATCCCTCCGCATGTATGTATGATATCTCCTTAAGTTTAAGTGCACCTTCGAGAGCTACCGGGAAGCTGACTCCTCGTCCAAGATAAAGAAAATTGCTTTTATCCGCATAGACATCCGCTATCTCTTTAATTTTTCCACTTGTTGAAAGGATAGTATTTACCATTTCGGGAAGTTTTAAAAGATCATTTAAAATAGCGCTCCCTTCTGTAAATGACATCTCCCGTTTTCTTGCAAGAAGAACCGTAAGAAGCAGAATAACTGTAATCTGAGAGGTAAACGCTTTTGTGGAGGCTACTCCTATTTCGGGTCCGGCATGAATATAAACCCCTCCATCTGATTCACGCGCTATGGTACTTCCGACGACATTTGTAATACCGAGGACCTTTATCCCTTTAGCCTTTGCTTCCCTCATTGCAGCCAGTGTATCCGCCGTTTCACCGGACTGGCTTATTGTTATTACAAGATCACCTTTTTTGAGAACAGGTTTTCTGTATCTGAATTCGCTTGCATATTCCACTTCAACCGGTATCCGCGCGTACTCTTCAATCAGATACTCCGCTACAAGGCCCGCATGCCAGGATGTTCCGCATGCAATAAAGATTATTCTTTCTATATTGTTAAACTCTTCATCCTTTAGTCTTAAGCCATCGAGCTTGACCATTCCTTCATCAAGAAGTACCCGGCCTCTGAAAGCATTGGTTATAGTTTCAGGCTGTTCAAATATCTCTTTAAGCATAAAGTGGTTAAAGCCATGTTTTTCGATGGAGGCAATATCCCAGTCAATAGACTCTATATCTTTACAAATTGAGTTCTTATTCAAATCATAAATTCTGTATCCGTCTTTCTTTACTTCAGCAATCTCTCCATCTCCGAGATAGATAACCTCACGTGTATATTCAATTACGGCACTTGCATCTGAAGCAATAAACATCTCCCCGTCACCAATTCCAAGAATAAGCGGACTCCCCTTCCTTGCTGCAATAAGCACATCTGGAGTTTTTTTAGACATGACAACAATACCGTAAGCGCCTTCCACACTTCTCAGTGCCTTTATTACCGCATCAATCAGAGGAAGCTCTTCTTTGTAATGCTCGATAAGATGCACCACGACTTCAGTGTCGGTATCACTTATAAACTTGTGTCCTTTACTTATCAATACGTCTTTCAGATCTTTATAATTTTCAATTATTCCATTATGAATAATTGAAAGTTCATTATTGCAATCGCTGTGAGGATGAGCATTTCTATCAGAAGGTTCACCATGAGTTGCCCATCTTGTGTGGCCGATACCGGTAGTACAATTTTTCAGACTCTCATAATCGATTACCGAATCAAGAACAGCAATTTTCCCGGCTCTCTTCTGTGTAAAAATCTCTCCATTGCAATTAACAGAAATTCCGGCAGAATCATATCCCCGGTATTCCAGTTTTTTTAGAGAGTTAATTATTATTTCCGCTGCACTCTTCTCACCTATATATCCGACTATTCCGCACATTTGATTCTCCTGTATTATTTAATACTTATTAAACAATTTATTTACTGTGTACACATTTATAATGATTTAAAACAAATTTCTCCGCATCATTAAGTAAGCGTTTTATATTTTCCAGACGCTTATTTAACATAATCTGTTATATTGACGGAATCAAGATAAAGATGAACAGTTCGTTCTTCACCTGTTTCAATAATTCTGAACTTTACAATTCTTCCGGACAGAAAAAACAGATGCTTACTTCTTTCAACCTCTTTTATATGGTCACTACCTTTTTCTGTAAATCGTTTTATACTTAAGTCATCTGCCGGTCCATGAATATGAAGCCAGCTGTAATTATATAGATCACTGGAATAATACTTTTTTTCAAATACATCCGGAATTGAAACTCTATAATCCCCACCTGTTTGTATATCCATCTCTATCATATCAGTCAGTAAACGATATAATCTGCTTCTATAAAGCTTTCTGCTGCCGAAAAGACCACTGTCCCACCTCTCATACATTTTTTTTAATTTGAGATAATTGCTTCTTCCATCGGGTGGTTTATCCTCGCCATAGCCTGCGCTGATGAAAATAAAGCATATGAAAAAAATCAATATAGTTGATTTAAATATATAGCGCTCCATATTCTTACTATTATTTCACATAGCAGCAGTTTTAAATTCTGCAGCTGATTTTTCAGCTTTATCAGGAAGTTGCCCGGCATTATTTGTTATCTGCTCTGATGATTCTACAATTTCATGTATTCCGGAAATCATTGCTGTAATAATAATATCTTTTAATTTAAAAGGTTCGTTTGCTGTGAGTTGTTTTTTGTTCACGCTTTTATTCCGGATTTTCAGATTATTGTATTTATTATACAAGTATGTTTATTCCCGTCAATTACAATCAAGAAAATAATTCCCAACCAATCCTGAAAAAAAAAGATAAAAAAGAGTTTGACTGAAAAGTCATTAATTTTTAATCATCAAACTTGAAATGTTGATTCTGACAATTCTTTTCAGTGAAACATTTGGATTCCATTATACACAAACATTTGTTATAATAATTTTCAGTATTTATCCCTTTACTCATTATAGTTGATGAATGATCTATTATCCTGTCAACCTGAGCGGCGGGGATATATAATATTTCTTTTTTAAACTAAAATATATGTTTAAGAATTATTACTGAATAATTTTAGAAATATTACCAATTAAAATAAGAGGTCAAATTATGAAGATAGCAGTAGCCGGTACAGGTTATGTTGGTTTATCAATTGCAGTCCTTGCTTCACAAAAACATGAAGTCATTGCTGTTGATATTTTACAGGAAAAAGTTGATCTTATCAATAAAAAAAAATCCCCTATTGAAGACCATGAGATATCTGATTTTTTAGCGAACAAAAATTTAAACCTGAAAGCAACAACGAATCCTCAAGAAGCTTATAAAGATGCCGATGTAGTTTTTGTCGCGGGTCCGACAGATTATAATTCTGAAGGAAATTTTTTCGATACTTCAGTAATTGAAAGAATCTTTGATGACATTGCAAAATACAATAAAGATGCAATTGTCTGCATAAAATCAACGGTTCCTGTTGATTACACTATCAATATTAAAAAGAAGTACCCGAACATGAAACTGATATTCTCACCTGAATTTCTTAGAGAGGGTAAAGCTCTATATGACAATCTTCACCCTTCCAGGATTATTGTCGGTGAACAATCGAAAGATGCAGAGGTAATTGCAAACATCTTAAAAGAGGGATCTCTTGACGCAGACACTCCGGTTCTTTTTACATCTTCAACAGAAGCTGAGGCTATCAAACTGTTTTCAAATACATATCTGGCTCTCCGGGTTGCCTACTTCAACGAACTAGATTCTTATGCACTTAAATACCATTTAGACACAAAACAGATCATTGAAGGTGTGGGACTCGACCCGAGAATCGGATCTCACTATAATAATCCGTCATTCGGATTTGGAGGCTACTGTCTCCCTAAAGATACCAAACAGCTACTTGCAAATTACGAACATGTTCCAAACAATATTATTAAAGCAATTGTTGACTCAAACAGCACAAGAAAAGATTTTCTGGCAGATCAGATACTGGCGAAGAAACCAAGAAAAGTCGGAATCTACAGACTTGTAATGAAAGAGGGTTCCGATAACTTCAGAGCATCATCAATTCAGGGAATCATGAAAAGAATAAAAGCTAAAGGTATTGAATGCATTGTATTCGAACCGGCATTGAAAGAGGATCATTTCTTCGGTTCAAAAAAAGTAACTTCACTCGAAGAGTTTAAAAAAGAATCTGATATTATTGTTACAAACAGACACCATAATGAACTGGATGATGTTAAAGATAAAGTCTTTACACGGGACCTGTTTACGAGAGATTAAAAATATTAAAATCAGCGGCTATTCTCCAGCCGCTGATTTACTGTCTGTAATTTTCAATTGTGTATAAAAATATCTTTACCGGTTTTATCGCTTTTCAAATTCCTATACTCACCCGGAGTCAAACCTGTAATTTTCTTAAAAACCCGGTTAAAGGTCCGTATATTATCAAAACCCGTAGATATACTTACACGGGTAATTGTTTCATTGGATTCTCCAAGACGCCGCATTGCGTCATCAATCCGGAGTTCATTCACATAATCAAAAAGACTTTTACCGATATGGAGATTAAACAGCCGGCTGAATGTGTCGGGATTAAGCCCCACTGCCGCTGCAAGATCATCGCGGATTAAATCCTCCACATAATGCTCCCGGATAAAACCGCAGATAGTTTCAATTTTAGATGCGTTATCATCAGTAACAGTCCTTAGATTAACAGCTCTCAATTTTGCTGAAATTATTTCATAATTCCGGAGAAGTGAATTTCGTAGTTTTTTCAGTTCCATCTGATTGCGTATTCGCAATATAAGTTCATCGGTGTTAAATGGCTTTGTAACGTAATCGATAGCTCCAAGATCAAGTCCCTCAATTTTCATAAAATTTTCCACTCTGGCAGTAAGAAATACAACTGGAATACCTTCAAGCCTTTCATTGGCTCTTATCCACTGTATCAGCTCATGACCATCCATACCGGGCATCATAATATCGGAAAGAACAAGATCTATTTCATCTCTCTCTTCAAGAACGGCTACAGCCTCAAGACCATTGGCAGCTTCATGGACAATGTATCTGGTGCCGAGCATTTTAAGAAGAAGTCTTCGAATATCTTCATTATCCTCAACAATTAAGATCGAGGGGGCATCATCAGAATCATCGGGATTTAACATTACCTGATCTGTCATGTCAGATTCAATTCCACGTACATATGGCATCGACAGTGTCCTGTGTTCACTATCAATGTAAACGACATTATCTCTCCCTTCAAAATGATCTCTTCCATGACGGAGTTTTACAGTGAAAATGGTACCATGATTATCAGGGTATTCATTAATATATCTGCTCTCAACAGAAACTTCACCCCCGTGCAGTTCAACAAGTTCTTTAACCAGAGAGAGACCAATTCCTGTTCCTTCGTATCTTCTGGTTGAACCGGTATCAGCCTGTGAAAAACGATCGAATATTATATCAAGCTTTTCCGCCGCAATACCGCATCCGGTATCACTGAATTTTATAATCACAAAATACTCATCAGATGAGACAGCTAATTCTATACTACCACCGCTATTTGTAAATTTGAAAGAGTTTGAAAAAAAATTGGAGATTACATTTGCAATCCGTCCACGGTCAACATAAGCATTTATACTTGAGTCCGGCGACTTGAATATCAGATCGATATTTTTAAGTTTAGCAGATGCCATCATATCACTACAGCATTGTCTTACGAGATCGCCAACATCGGTTTCAGCAACCTCAAGAACCATTCTCCCGGCAGTTATTCTGGAGATATCCAGCAAGTCTGTTATAAGAGATAAAAGATTCCTTCCGTTACGGTGCATCATTTCAAATGTATCACGATTTAATTTTATTCCGGATAAGGCCTCATCAATCGGTGCGAGCATGAGTGTCAGAGGTGTTCTGAATTCATGCGATATGTTCGCAAAAAAATCACTTTTCGCACGATCCAGCTCATGCAGCCTGCTGTTTGCAGCGGAGAGCTCGGATGTTCTCTCCTGAATAACTGTTTCAAGATTTTTATTATCCTCATCGATACGTTTATTAAGCATCTTGAGTTCTCCTGAAAGCTGCTCTACCATTGTAAACGATCTGAAGAAAACTCGTGAAAGAATAATTGATTGCGGCAGGATAAAAAGAAACAATCCATATGGTAAAAAATAACCTGTATGTATAATATTATTTGAATCGAGTATGTCATTGATCAGTGCAAGCATTAGTACAGCATAACTCCCTATAATAAAAACCGCGTCATCTCTTCCGTTTATTACAGCATGCACAAGTGCATAAATTATATATAATAAACCGCATACTATAACAAGATGATAACCCGGCAGGAAGAGAGCTGAAATTTTTACAGGTAGAATTATTGTAATCATTGTAAAAACTATGCTTATAATCTGAAATATCAATATAAACAGATCAGAAAATTCTTCTTTGAATAATTCGCGGAGAAACATTAAAAGAAAAGTACTTCCGCCAACCACTGTTAAAAATTCAAGTTTAATCTCAAAGTTCCAGTTTATATCAGGAAAAATATAAACAAGAAAAAATTCACCGGTAAGTATAATACGCGTTGCAATGACAAGACAACCAAGACCAAAAAAAAGAGTAAAACGGTTTTGTCTTCTGAATGCATACAAACAGAAATGATATATTGCCATAATAAAAAAACTACCGAAAAGCATAAGATCAATACCTGCTGCTATTAATCGTTCTTTAATAATCCTGTCTGCCGATCCCAGATATATTTTTCCCCAGATCCCCCCTTTATCTGTCATAAAATTTGACACCTGAACGGTAATTACAACATTTTCTCCGGATGTATCAAATAGAGCAACACCGGGCATCTGCTGAGGAACCATTGAATTCTCAGGCGCGACAGTACCATTTGAAGATATAAGTTTGCTATTTACCCAGAGTTTATATGCAGTTGCCATAGTGGAGATTTTAAGACCATATGAACCGGCGGGAATATTTTTCACAGTGAATCTGTAAGTTGCAAAACCATCCCCGCCGGCTTTACCGCTGCCGTAATCATAGCCGTTCCATACACCGGGAACTTTTATCCATCCGCTTTTAACAGGTACTGTTTTGACAAAATCATCAGGAGTATAAAGTTTGTTCCAGTAAAACTCCCAATCGTAATCCAGAGGAATTATTGCACTTTGAAAATCATGATTGTTGAGAGTTATACTACCATTTTCTGCAATTATATTCTGGCTGTAATCAACTCTACAGGAAACGAACATAAACGCAGTTAGTATTATTATAAGATGGTATAAAATTTTTCTTTTTGACATTATTCTATCTATACCTCTCACCATAAATTCGATTATCAGTTAATAGGGATTCTGCTCTTTGTTCAGATAAAAATATACACAAATGAGAAAATTTACCGTTTATTCAGCAATAGAAACTCTTTTTATTACATTTATTATCAACAATCATCTGTAAAAAAAGAAAGTAAAAAATATTAACACCGTGCAAAAAAAAACACAGAAAGGCTGAAAATAATAAACTAAAATCTGTCCTGTACACTGATAATAAAAATTTATTGAATCGGATTTACTCAGATCTCTCTACATCAATAATATCTGCCGCGGATTATAAAACAGCTCTGTTAAATGCATGGAAACAGGAAGTAATCAGGCTCTCCTGACACTGATTTCAAATAAAAAAACAAATTGAAAAATAAAGTCCTTTATTTACTATGCCCAACTTAATAACTATGTTAAAATAGTAAAGGAACCGCAGTAATTGATGTTATGCAGCCGGAAAAACTCCCTCTGCCTGAAATATTTAAAGGATCTGCTCTTTAATATCCGTTAAAAGTCAGTTATTGCGATCAGCCTCTACTTATAAATAAACAGAGATAAAACGAATCCGGAGATATTACTATGAATAAATCAAAATGGTCTGAAAAGCAGGAATCCACCTGGAAAACAAAAGTCGGACTGGCCGAGATGCTCAAGGGCGGCGTTATAATGGATGTTGTAACACCTGAGCACGCAAAAATTGCAGAGGATGCCGGTGCCGCAGCAGTAATGGCGCTGGAGCGGGTACCCGCGGATATACGTGTTGCAGGGGGAGTTGCAAGAATGTCCGACCCTGAAATGATTATCGGAATACAGAAAGCTGTATCGATCCCTGTTATGGCAAAGTGCCGTATAGGTCATTTTGTTGAGGCACAGATTCTTGAAGCTCTTGGAGTCGATTTTATCGATGAGAGCGAAGTTCTCACCCCCGCTGATGATAGATTTCATGTAAATAAAAGAAATTTTAAAGTACCGTTCGTGTGCGGATGCCGTGATCTGGGAGAGGCTCTTCGAAGAATCGGAGAAGGCGCTGCGATGATAAGAACAAAGGGTGAAGCCGGAACCGGTGATGTTATCGAAGCTGTAAGACACATGAGAACACTACAGGATGACATGCGTAGAATACGGAATCTCCCTATTGAAGAACTTATGACTGTAGCTAAAGAGATGGGTGCACCTTACGAGTTGATACTTGAAGTTGCTGAAACCGGTAAACTGCCGGTTCCGAATTTTTCAGCTGGCGGAGTTGCAACTCCGGCTGATGCTGCACTTATGATGCATCTAGGTGCTGAATCGGTGTTTGTCGGTTCAGGTATATTCAAATCGGGAGATCCGGTTAAGAGAGCTCAGGCTATAGTTCAGGCCGTTACATTCTACAACGATCCGGCTAAGCTTGCAGAAATTTCAAAAAATCTTGGAGAGCCGATGACAGGGATTGGAATGTCGCAGCTTAAAGAGAGTGACAAGCTTGCAGGTAGAGGCTGGTAAATAAAACTTATGTCTAAGAAGATAGGGGTTCTGGCGATGCAGGGTGCTTTTCAGAAGCATCTGGATATGTTGAAAAAAATCGGTGCCGAGGGTGTTGAGATTAGAACATCTGATGATCTCGATTCAATCGACGGTCTGATTATCCCCGGCGGAGAGAGCACAGTTATTGCCAAACTTCTCATCAAAAATGACATTATGAATTCTATATTAGAGAGAGTAAAATCCGGCATGGGAATTTTCGGAACCTGTGCCGGGATGATACTTCTTGCAAAAAAAGCTGAAGAGAGCGATCAGCCGCTTCTCAATCTGATGAATATCACTGTAAAAAGAAACGCCTACGGAAGACAGCAGGAGAGTTTTGAAGCATCATTTGAAGTAAAAAATTTCGATGAACCATTCGCAGGCATATTCATCCGGTCACCAAAAATCACAGAGTATTCAAAAGAAGTTGAAGTGCTCGCAGAGTTCGACAATACCCCTATTCTCGCCAGAGAAGGAAAACTTCTCGCATGCAGTTTTCACCCTGAGCTTACCAGTGATACAAGAATTCACCAGCTTTTTCTGGAGATGATTTAAAAAAGAATTATCCTCTGTGCCGATGCCAATATCATGTATATCAAAATAATTATTAAACCCGCACCAAAAAAAACTTGCTATTAAAATTTAACGTGTTACATATAAAAAAGTAGCAAATTATTTTTGAGGACACAACGCTTCGCATACGCACCTTTATAATATTTCAAACTGGAAGCCGGTGAGAAAATGATAAACTTTAAAGAGACACTTAACTCAATTCTGACAGAATCTGAAATGCTGATTAAAACAGCGGAGATAAACTCATCCATTGATGAAAAAACTCTATCTGCAGGTTACAGAAACCTGGCGATTGAGGAGATCGATCAGCTTAAAAAGCAGAACAATCATGCGGAAAACTGGGACACTATTTTTGTAACGGATGGCTTTTTTACATCATTTATTATGAACTCACACTTTTACGGAAAGTGTTATCTGGGAAGATTTACCGGCTTTCCCCTTGAGGTTGAAAACGAAATAACTCTTAAGTCCGGAATATATGACAGCACAATAAAAGATTCAAAAATTGATGATGAATCGCTCATAAGCAGATGTGGTCTTATGGCAAACTATATTGTTTCAAAATACTCGGTTCTCTACAATATCAGCACAATAACCGCAGGAAAAGAAAACTCTTTCGGTAACGGAAATGAAATATCCATAGGTCCGGAAACCGGCGAGCGGAGTGTTAAAATTTTCAGCGAAATGACCATGTCTATAGCAGAGAGTATACTCTCCCCGATTAACAAAACTGACTACGATGAGTTCATCTCTTACTTCGCGAAGCAGAGTACATTAAACTCCGGGTATATCGGACATAACTGCCGCATTATAAACACAATCTGTATCCGGAACTCATTTATAAGTGACATGACGGTAATAGAAGGAGCCTCACTGATATCTGACTGTACAATACTCAGTTCTGAAAATGATGCAACATTTATCGGATCGGGCGCAGAGATTATAGACTCCATAATTCAGTGGGGATGCGGTGTTGAGTCGATGTCTATAATTCATAAATCTCTTCTCATGGAATACTCTCATGCGGAGAAGCACTGCAATATAACTGAGAGTATAATAGGTCCGAACTCCGCCATCGGTGAAGCAGAAATAACGTCATCCTTCGCCGGGCCATTTACAGCGGCGCATCATCACTCACTGCTTATCGCATCTATATGGCCGGGAGGAAGAGGTAACATCGGATACGGCGCTAATGTAGGATCAAACCATACTTCACGTCTCCCCGATCAGGAAATACTCCCCGGTGAAGGGATGTTCTTCGGTCTCGGTTCGAGCGTCAAGTTTCCCTGCGAGTACGTCAAGTCTCCATATTCCGTTATTTCAACAGGCGCAGTTACACTGCCTCAGAGGGTCGAGTTCCCCTTCTCTCTTATTTCTCAGCCATCTGCAGTTCAGAACGGAATCTCTCCATTGTATAATGAACTTATTCCTGCATGGATCCTGAGCGATAATATCTACTCTGTTGTGCGGAATGAATCAAAATACAGAAAACGGAACAGATCGCGCCGGAATGAGACTGACTTCAGCATATTCAGACCGGAAATTATCGACATGATGATGACTTCACGGGACAGATTGAAAGCTGTAACAGACATGAAAAATATATACACAGATTCTGAAATACCCGGAACAGGAAAAAATTTCATCACAGAAGAAAATCGAATAAACGGAATTGATGCGTATACTTTTTATATTCACTTCTATGCTTTAAAACTCCTCACTCACCGTGTTGGTAAAATTTTATCCGGCAATAACGGAATCGACACCTCTCTAATCTATGAAGAGGACAGTGATATAAAGCAGTGGTCGCATGCCATGTCTATTCTGGAAGTTGAAGGCTTAAAAAATATTCCGCTGAAAGAGAATCTGGAAAAAGTAATAAATCAGAATAACGTATTTCTGTCATCAGTATATTCGTCTAAAGATAAAGACTATATACGTGGAGAAAAAATAATCAGTGATTATCCGGTTTATCATAAACCGACTGGCGAGGACCAGTTTATCATAGAACTGAAAAACCGTACAATCATTGAGCAGACCAGACTGGAACAGATTCTGCAGATGCTGTAAAAAAATAAATCTGTCAGATGGTCAGCTGAATTCCAGACTAACAGATTTAAGTGATGGACCGTAATTCTGTGATTAAAAATCAGCGTAATCACTTAAATCTGCTTAATCTGCGGTTCAGACATTATTCATGATAATAATAATTGTAACTGCAGAATCACCATGCGCCGATGATTTTTGTGTTTATCAAATCGGTATATCCTCAACAGACTCAATCACTCCGCGCATTATATCTTTATTATTTCTTTTCATTACCAGCTCATCAAGAAGATTATAACTGTCATCAATAAGCTCTCTATGTCGCTGAATAGTCTCCTCAAGGGCACCACTCTCTTTAATGCAATATCTTACAAAGCTGATATCATCTTTTGACTTGTCGCTGCTCAAGAAAATTCCTGTAAATTTTACCCTGTCGTCTTCAGATAATTTTAGAATTGTATTCTGAACAAGGAGTGTGAGCTTTCCCTCCATAATATCGGAATCATTCGGCTTACCCGTATCCTTTTCAATTCCGAAAACACCCAGAAGATCATCTCTGATCTGAAATGCAATTCCCAGAGGAACGGCAAAAGCTTCGATGTTTATCATCTCGCTTTTATGCTTCTCTCCGCTTAAAACATATCCCATTACCAGAGGATATACCATTGTATAATATGCTGTCTTCATCAGACTTATCTGCATTGGCGCATCACTCTCCGGATCGATTGAACGCGGCATAGAGTTTAGCGAGTCAAGAATCTGTCCCCAGGCAGTCTTCTCATAAGTTTTAGAAAAGACTTCAAGAAATCTGTCCTTTACATCGTGACGGATATGTGTACTGCTTATTATTTCAATGCAGCATGAAAAAAGAATATCAGCAGTAACAGATGCTATATCCTGGCCGATCATCGGATTTAGAGTAAGATGCGAATACTTATCTCCAAGAAGAATATGGAATGATTTCTCCCCTCTCCTGAGTTCAGACTTATCTATTATATCATCCTGTATGAGAAGAAGCGAATGCATAAGTTCAACCACTGCACCGAGTCGAATAATTTCTGCTCTCTTTTTAAATCCTTTTCTGTATCCGTAATATGCATTCAGAAGGAGCAGCGGACGTATTCGCTTACCGTCGCGGAGACAATAATCCCCCAGATAACCAAGAATATCCTTCATGAATCCGGAATCAGCTTCAGAGATTTTTCTTTCAAAAAAATTTTTAATAAAAACATCAATTTCAGGAACAACCTCACCGGAGAATTCCCTGAATATATCTCTGCAGTTATCCCTTTTTTTCTTAAACATGATTCTATCCTTTTAAGCCGCCCTCCGGTATCAGGGGACTTTATTTAGTGATGATAAAGTTTTGAATAATTTAACAACACCCTGTTTAATTGCAAACAAAATCTTGACACGAATGAATATCTTTTTTATGAATAAATCAGTATTTATTCCTTAAATTTGCTATAGTAAAAAGGCTCTATATATCCCCGCCGCCGAAGGCGGCGGGGATATATAGTTTTTTTTATTACAAGTAAAAGGTCATAAACTGATGGTATTCTATCTCCGCCGCGCCTTTGGCGCGGCGGAGACCAATTTTATAATCAATTGATGAATACTGACTCAGGAAAATACAACGAAGGTAACTATATGCTCGCTAAACGAATTATTCCATGTCTCGATGTTAAAGACGGCCGTGTTGTAAAAGGGGTAAACTTTTTGAATCTCGTCGATGCCGGAGATCCTGTTGAAAATGGTAAATTTTATGACAGTGAAGGAGCTGACGAATTATGCTTTCTTGATATTACAGCGTCCTCGGATAGAAGAAATATAATTCTCGATATGGTTAAAAAAGTAGCAGAGACAGTACACATCCCCTTTACAGTAGGTGGCGGAATCCGTTCAGTCGAAGATGTAAGGCTGATATTAAGCGAAGGAGCCGATAAAGTATCAATCAACACAGCAGCTGTAGAAAATCCGCGTATTATTACTGAATCTGCAGAAAGATTCGGTTCACAATGTATTCTTGTTGCTATTGATGCAAAAAAGAATAACCGCGGCGGATGGACGGTTTTCCTTCACGGAGGGAGGACTCCCACGGAACTCGATGCAGTTGAATGGGCTGTAAAAGCTCAGAATCTTGGTGCAGGTGAAATCCTCCTGACCAGCATGGACAAAGATGGAACCAAAGACGGATTTGATATTGAACTAACAAGAACACTCTCTGAAGCGGTAACGATTCCGGTTATTGCATCAGGCGGAGCGGGTAATATTGACCACCTGTATCAGGGCTTGACAGAGGGTAAGGCAGATGCAGTACTTGCTGCATCGATATTTCACTTCAGGGAGATCAGTATAAAAGAAGTAAAAAAAGAACTCCTGAAAAGAGGTATTCCCGTTCGCCCTGTTTAACTATAATGTAAAAACAAAGACTATAATAATAGCAACCAGTACAAAAAAAACTCCTGCAAGAATAAACATAGTCATTTTATTTTTTTTGTTATCAGCATCTTCTGTGGGACTCTGATTATTATAGTAAGTAGGATCCATTGCAACTTTAATGAAATTTTCCTCCTCTTCGATTTTAACATAGATACCTTTTGCAACTATTGCAAATATTTTGTAATCCTCTGCATGCTTAATTGATACAACCCTGCCGGCAATCGGTTTTGCAGAACCATCCTCTCTGACAGCATTAAAAGCTTTAAGAACATCTGATGCCTTTGAACTTTTATCAATAATGCTTATCATAATCCGGTCACCGATAACAAGCTCTGATATATCCTTCCCTTTTATTGGAGACAGAATCATTGCTCCATTAAGTATCAGCTTTACCTCTTTCCCCTCCAGAGGATCATCCAGTTTTTCGACCTTTACATTCTCTTCAGGTGTTTTTTCTTTTACCGGTTCAGCGGTAGACATCTTTGTGCTTGTAACAGAATTCAGCTCCATCGCAACCGAACTTATCTTTTCATAATCTACCGAGAGCTCGACATTCTGAAAACCTGTTACGTCGGAAATAAATTTCTGAAAATTATGATTAACAGCAATACCGTCGTCCTGTTCAATCAATTTTGCAAATTTTGTTATCTCCTGAATAGTCAAAGCCTTACCCATTGAGTCTTTCATCTTTGAAGTAAGACCTTCATCAAATCCGTTTTTTTTAGATATTTCAACAAGCTGTTTTTCAAATGTACGCCAATCCTGATTCGTTTTTATATCTGCTACTTCGAAAGAACGTGACAGCATGGAATAAGCATTGATTACTCTTAAATAGGTCGGATTAAGAAAAACAATAAATGCCCCATAAACACTGGAGGAAGCAAACTTGCCCTTGATGACATAAAGATCAAGATATGACCCGTTTAACATTTTCTTCGCTTTATCTTCATCACCAAAAGTATAATAAAGCGCTATCTGAAGTTTTTTTGTCTGTTCTGAGAGACTGTTAGCGGCTGAATCCAGATCACTGGGCATAAACTAATCCTCTATTGATAAATTATTAAAAAGCTTAAGGGGCGATATTATCAGGATAGGTATTTATTTAATACATTTTTCACTCTTTCAAGTATAACTCTTCTGTTTACCGGTTTAAGTATAAAATCCTTTGCACCCATGGCTATAAGATCCTGCATTACACCTTTTGTCGTATCTTCGCTGATAAAAACTACAAGAGGCATATTCCCCTTTTGTTTCAACTCATAAAGCATGGAATAACCATCGACTATAGGCATATCGAGTTCAGTGGTGATAAGGTCTACCTTACCCTTGTACAGCTCCATTTTATCCAGCGCTTCCTTCCCGTTTGAAGCAGTATCTAAAACCTGGTATCTTTCAGATTCAAGTATCTGAACAATCTGCTTTTTATGAAAATCTTTGCCGTCTACAACAAGTACTTTATAGGAAGATCCGTTTGGTTTAATACCATCTGGTTCTTTTGTGTTTAAATTCGGGAAATCCGCTTTCAATGCCATTTTCAATACTCCGTTTAATAATGAACAATACTATATAAAAATGTCTTCAAGTTCAATATTTATTTCAAATAAATTTTCATTGGAAATAAACTTCATTGAACTTAACACTCTCTCTGCAGCAGAGAGAATTTAGAATTTCTATCTATATAATTTGATGAATAAATACTGCAATAACTACCTGATCATTTTATTATGATTGTTTTTCTTATGTCAAGAGCAAATTCTTGAAAAGAGTCATGCTTCAAAACTATTATTTATAATAATGTAATATCAGTATTTATTCTTTAACTTTTCTATAGTAAAAAACGCTCTATTATCCCCGCCGCCGAAGGCGGCGGGGATATATAATTTTTGTTTTTTACATCAGTGATTATTTTTAAAAATAATTACTGATGTAATGTTGTTGCTCCTAAATTGTCTAAATCCGATCTGCGTCAAAGCAATTACGCTGCAAAGATCAATTTAATGACCCGGTTATGAGTAATAACAAAAATAACCGCTGAATAAAAAAATAATTGATATATTAATATTCAATACATAACATACCGTGATTTATGACAATTTACAATAGTATGTTAACCTTTATAATCAGAGGAAAATTGCTTTTTTTTTAAAAATTCTCCGATAATAAGAATAATTATAGGTTACTATATTTTACACCCGGATAAGGTTTTACTCAGATAACTCAGCAATGAAGAGGAGTCATATTTTGGCACAGAACGATTCAAAAGAATTCTTTATAAAACCTGACGATTACCGGAAAGCATTAAATGCAGGTGAAGACTTTTTTATACAGTTTCAGAAATTTACGCAGGATGTTGACTCTCAGATTATTAAAATAATCCATAGATATCTTGAACATTATGATCTATTATTTCATAAAGATACTATCATTTCAATAATTAAAGAATTAATTAATAATGCTATTAAAGCCAATCTAAAGAGATTATATTTCGAATCTGCAGGGCTGAACATAAATGACAACAACAACTACCGTCAGGGAATGGAGTCTTTCAAAGATGCCGTATTTCAGAGTCAGGATAATGACCTTCTGTCGGCACTCCAGGGATCGAAGTATATGGTCAGAGTGAGCTTCAGCAGCAAAAATGAAAACTTATCGATAAGTGTAATAAATAATAATCCGATACTTGAATCCGAAATGAACAAGATTAAATCAAGAGTTTCAAAAGCCTATAAATATCAGGATATTTCAGAGGCTTTTATAGATGTTCTGGATGATTCAGAGGGTGCAGGTCTGGGGCTTATAATGGCACTGATGCTGTTAAAGAACTCCGGTTTCCCGCAGAATGTCTTTACAATCAGCAGAAATGATACATTGACATCTGTTAATTTAACCATACCCTACAAAATGATGACTCCTGAAATACATTTCAAGGTAACGGAAGAGATTCTCAAAGAAATCGAAGACATTCCGGGACTCCCCGATAATATTAAAGAGATAAGGATGCTCGTAAAAGATCCTGAAAGCGCAATAAAAGAGATAGCTAAGTCGATATCAAGAGATCCTGGACTTACGGCATCAATAATGAAGCTTGCAAATTCAGCGGGCTATGTAACGATGAAGAGACTTGAAACTATCGATGAAGCTGTAAAGATAATCGGTATAAAAGGAATCAATACACTCCTCATCGCAACTGGAGTTCAGAGTGTTGTCGAAAAGAGATATAAAAGATATGAATCGGTCTGGAATGATTCTTACAAACGGGCCTTCTATGCGCAGCTCATTACAAAAAGAAATAGCGAAATAGCAAAACTTGGAGATCAGGTTTACCTTTCAGCCCTTCTTGCTGACATAGGTAAAATTGTCATGCTCTCACTTCAGAACGAAGTAATTGAAAAAATAAAAAAAATTAACGGCTTCAAAGGGATGCTCGATTCAACTCTCATTGAAGAGATAAGCCTTGGAATAAGCCATAGCTCGCTGGGAGCGCTTATTTGCAAAAAATGGAATTTCAATGAATCACTGATTAAAACAATAGAACTTCACCATAGACCATTCAGAGCGGAACCGGAATACAGGAACCTGATTTATACGGTTTATCTTGCCGATATTATGGTTGAAATTGAAAACAATAAATTCCGGTTTGAAATTGCAGACGATGAAGTTCTTGAATTCTTTAAGCTGGAAGATAAAAAGAAGTTCGAAGAATATCATCTCTCCCTGAAAGAGACTTACAGTACAAAAAAGAACTTTTAATTTACTTGACTTAAAATCATAACTTCCGGATTTATTTACTTAGAGAATAACATAATATATCCCCGCCGCCGAAGGCGGCGGGGATATATAGTTTTTCTTTTTTACATAAATCCTATGTTCAGGAATTATACAAGAAGTTACCAACAGAATAAAAAAGATGAGGACCCGCATGCATTTTCAGAAGATAATAGCTAAACTTAACGAATACTGGGCAAATCAGGGATGTGTAATTCTACAGGGATACGATCTTGAAGTGGGTGCCGGAACATTTAATCCTGCGACATTTCTCAAAGTACTCGGTCCTGAACCGTGGAATGTAGCATACGTAGAGCCATCCAGAAGACCAACTGACGGAAGATATGGAGAGAATCCTAACAGACTTCAGCATTACTATCAGTATCAGGTAATAATGAAACCATCCCCATCAAATATACAGGATCTTTATCTTCAATCCCTTGAATACCTCGGCATTAACCTCAAAGAGCATGATGTACGCTTCGTTGAAGATGACTGGGAATCACCAACTCTTGGCGCTTCAGGGCTTGGATGGGAGGTTTGGCTGGACGGTATGGAAGTAACACAGTTTACATACTTTCAGCAGTGCGGAAGTATCGATCTGGATCCGGTTTCAGCAGAGCTTACATATGGACTTGAAAGAATATGTACATACATCCAGGAAGTGGATAGTGTTTTTGATATAACATGGAACGAAAGATTCTCATACAGAGATATCCATCATAGAAGCGAATTTGAATTTTCACACTACAATTTCAACATTGCAGATACAGATATGTATTTTAAATTGTTTGATATGTACGAAAAAGAGTGCCTTTCAATCCTTGAGTATCCGGAAAGTAAAATTGTTCTCCCCGCTTACGATTTTGTGTTGAAATGTTCTCACGCTTTTAATATGTTAGATGCCAGAGGCGCAATTTCTGTTACTGAGCGTGTCGGTTATATAACACGTGTTAGAAATATCGCAAGAAAATGTGCAGAGAGATATGTAGAGATCAGGGAGGAATTGGGCTATCCGTTACTGAAGTCTAAATCTACGCAGGGGGTTTGATGAACAATTCCATCAGAATGCTGGATGAATTTTTAAAGAGAAACGACAAATTTATTGTTTCAACCCACGAAAGTCCCGATGCGGACGGGTTGGGTTGTGAAATTGCTTTTCTCGATTTTTTAAGGCAGATGGGAAAGACAGCAATAATTCTTAACTCGGATCCTGTTCCGGAAATATGTCAATTTTTGGATATTGACCATGAGTTAACAGTTATTGAAGATGAATCACAACTTCCTCCTGATATAGAAGAATATGCCCAGTTTGTTCTTGATACCAATGACTACAATAATATAGGTTCTGCTTTTAATCTCTTAAGTACCCGCGTAAAAGAATACTTTATAATTGACCATCATCAGGACAGCGATCAGAGCAAAATCGACATCAATTTCATTAAAGTTGATGCCGCATCTGCTTCTGAAATAATCTACGCAATAGTCATGCATTACAATAAAGAGCTTAACTTCAAAATGGCTCAGGCTCTATACACAGGGATTGTATTCGATACAGGGTCATTCAGATATCCGAAAACGACTTCCGAAACATTTAAAATAGCCTCTCACCTTGTCAGCCTTGGTGTGGATCCCTTTAAAGTTTATGAAAATCTTTATGAAAGCAATTCTCTCTCCAGTTTTCAGCTGAGAGGAAGAATTCTGGCATCAATGGAAATCCTCGAAGACGGGAAAATGATATCCATGAAACTCACTCCGGAGATGGTAGCAGAGACCCATGGCTCATTTTCAGAAGGTGAATCGACAATAAATGCACCGTTTACAGTTAAAGGGGTTGCTGCAAGTCTTCTGGTAAAACAGGACACTGAAGGCCCTGTGAAGATCAGCATGCGGACAAAAGGGAATCTTGATGTAGCAGCTCTTGCAATAAAGAACGGCGGCGGCGGCCATAAGAATGCCGCCGGCTATAAGTCAAAGCTTCCATTTGATGAAGCATATGAGAGAGCAGTTAAAGATATGAAGGAGTTTTTTAAATAATACCCTTCAGATCCACTTTGCCATCAACTCTTGCTCCTGAAGACGCAACGGCCAGTGAAGCGGCATAACTTGCTATTTTCCCCGACTCTTCAACGCTTTTACCTGAAGTAAGTCCAAAAAGGAAACCGGCAGCATACATATCACCTGCACCATTCGTATTTACAACTTCTGTCTTTACAACATCGATGCTTACGGTTTTATTTTCCGATTTAATCAGACTCCCCATTGCACCGAGTTTTACAATTGCTGTTGAAGAGTAACCTGATAAAATCTCAAGAGCATCTTTATCTCTTACACCTGTAAATGCGGCAGCCTCCTCTTCATTTACAAAAATAATATCCGCATATTTCTCCGCTGCATCTACAAACACATCTTTAATTCTACCGACCAGGCCCGGATCTGCAAGATCTATTGATATCAGCACACCATTCTCTTTTGCGCACTTCATGGACCTGTAGCATACTTCTCTAAGATTTTCAGGTTCAAAGAGATAGCCTTCAAGGTGCAGAATAGAACTGTTTTCAATTACAGAGTAATCTATCTCGTCAGCGGAAAGTTCAATGGCAGCACCGAGGTGAGTTGCAAATGTTCGTTCAGAATCGGGTGTTATAAAAGTAATGGCGTGTCCGGTCATGCCGGCACCTTTGCTTATAAAAGAAGTTACACCCGCTTCAACTGTTTTATCAACATAAGTTTTTCCATACTCATCTGATGCCACTCTGCCGATAAAAGCCCCTTTACCGCCAAGTACTGCCATTCCGGCAACAGTATTAGCACTGCTTCCCCCTGGAGCTATATGAATATTCATATTCCTCAGTATCTCAAAAATCTCCCGGCTCCGTTCTGCATCAATAAGATGCATCTCACCTTTTTTCAGGCCGAGACTGCTGATAAATTTGTCATCAACTTCAACCATAAAATCCAGTAACGCAGAGCCTATCCCCGTTACATCATAAACTGCTTTTTTTAAATTCATTATTCCCTCAAAATTTATTATAAAATATCTATTGGACCTTCAATTTCTCCGCGGATGAACTGTTTCGAGTAGAGATCTGTTTCACTGAAAAAATCTTCAGTTTTCAGAAATGAAACCAGTTTCCCGGAATACAACAGAGCAATTCTATCTGCTGTTTTTCTCGCGACCTTAAGATCGTTTGTCACAATTATAGAAGCTGTATTCAACGAACTCTTTATTTCAAGCATTAAATCTGCAATCGAGTCGGACAGTATCGGATCAAGTCCCGCAGTTGGATCATCATAAAGAATAACACCCGGCTTCATACAAACAGCTCTGGCGATACCTACCCTTTTCTGCATCCCCCCGGAAAGCTCTGACGGAAGTTTGCTCCCGGCCCCTTTCAGCCCCACCCTTTCCACAGCAGCATTGACTCTCTTGAATATTTCATCTTCAGCAATCCCCATTCTACGGAGTCCGAAAGCGGTGTTATCAAAAACGTTAACAGAATCGAACAGTCCCCCTTTCTGAAAAACATAAGCCATTACACAATCACGAATTTCGTTCTTCGAAGCTTTTCCTGTTCGTCTGAAAAGTTCTTTTATATCTATACCATTGATCTGAATCTGACCCTGATATTCATTTATAAGACCGGCAATTGATTTTAACAGAACAGATTTCCCCGAACCGTTTTTACCCATGATAACAACAGTTTCACCCTGATTAACCTGAAATGAAACATCATCGATAATTACTCTGCCTGCAAAAGATACTGAAAGATTTTCAACACTTATCATTATTACACCGGTTAATGAGCATTCACATACCCCGCAGCGCTGGCGGCGGGAAAATAATTCGCAAGTAAGCACTAAGTTTAATAAAACCGTGCTGCTTACTGTTGCGTTACGATTTTAATACTGATTCTTTATGTTTTCCTGTATCGAGTATAAGATATTCAGATAAGAAATATATCTCTCTTCATGTATAATTCCATCTTCAACCAGTCTTTTCACTTCACATCCCGGTTCATGATCATGAGTGCAAGGTCTGAATCGGCAGTTCAATCCCGCCTCTCTGAAGTCATCAAAATAATTACCTAAATCGTCAGGTTCTATATCGACTAAACCGAACTCACGCACACCGGGAGTATCAATAAGCTCTGTGCCGTCTTCAGCCCTGACCATTTTTACATTTGTAGTAGTGTGCTTTCCTTTGCCGGAGCTCTCTGAAACTTCATTTGTCTTTAAATCAACGCCAGGATAGATTTTATTAAAAAGGGATGATTTACCCACCCCTGAATATCCGATTAGCAGAGATCTTTTACCGTTGACCTCTTTTTTAAACTCTGCCATCCCTTTGCCGGTGAGTGCACTTACAAATTTGATATTAATATCTGCGCCTTTATAATATGAACGTACGTATGTAGATTCGCCCTTATCCATAAGATCCGATTTATTAACACACAAAAGAACAGGTATCTTACCTCTTTTGCTTCGTATAATTATCCTGTCCACAAACCTGAGATTCAACCTGGGATTTGTAAATGCCTGAACAGCAATAACCTGATCAAGATTACATGCAATTATATCTTCACGGGATCTTACGCCATCCTTCCGTGTAAAAGTATTTTTTCTTTCACATACAGACTCAATAATCCCAAGCCCCTCTTTGTTAATCGAAAAATTTACTATATCCCCGACCGCAGCCGGATTGGAGTAATTACTAGCACCTGTTTTCATTTTACCGCGAAGAACCGAGTTTACCTCTAATCCATCGTGTAAAACAGTGTAGTATCTTCCAAAAACTTTTACTATTATTCCTGTCATTTTCCTCAAAAAAAATTAAAGTTTTTACATCAATGAGCCGATATGATTTGTATAAGTGATGATGTGACAATTCCCTCCCGTTCTTGTCATGTCATCAGCTTGACACTGCAAAAGAAGAAGGCAGGATAGCCGCCCAGCTATTCTGCTTTCTTTAATTAATACCATCAACTGGAATTTTATCAAAGATAACAGGGGTGAATTCCTGCAGATCACCTGTAAGTCCGCCAATAGCGCCTGCGCCAATGACTGTAAATTTAACTCTGTAGATCATACCTTCATGAATATTTATTAAATTCCCTGAAAGTTGTTTTCTTTTGATTTTACCTGATATATCAAACTCTATATCAACATTTTCTGAATCATAAAAGACTATTTTTTCAAATATCCTGTCTATATATTTAAGCCTTAAATTTAAAACGATTTCTGTATTTTTATACTTATCTATATCAGATATAATTTCAGAAATTAACATATTTTCATTATCCGCAGAGAATGAAAATGTTGTAAATAATACAAATATAATTGTAATAAATCTTTTCATTTAATTCCGGTACTTTTTATTTAATGCCTGATGAGCATGATAATTAAAGGTAATCGTGTCAATTATATTTGACACTCTTCTATAAATTTAGCGGTATGGTTAAACCATTGCATCAATGGTTAATCGGAGGAATATAAAAGTTGCTACATACATTCACTGGTCATGATCGCTATCATCAATTATATCAGCTGATTTTCTGTTTTTGTTTATCCTGTAATTAATGACTTCTATAAAAAGCCAGAAAAGTACAACTATCCAGAACATATTTATTATTTGCATCATGTTTTCTGACCTCCTGATACTAATTATAACGCAATATTCATGCCATAAATAATAAAATAAAATCATTACTATTTGCTGAATAAATCAGTCTTTTTGGGAGTAAATTGTAATTTAAAGCAAATAGTTACGCGAATACACCGGATTAACGCACATCAGGTGTATCATTTTTACTACAACAATTACTGGATTTAAATTCTAAACATGATTAAAATATAAATAACTGATTAGAACTGTTCCTGAATTTTTATTTAACGAGGGATAATAAAGATAGATGAAAATAGATAAAGACAGCATAATGAAAGATCAGCGCGATTGGATGATCAAAGAACATCTCATGGCCAGAGGAATTACGGATAAAAAAGTACTGGATGTAATGGGAAATCTTCAGAGAGAAAAATTTGTCCCTTCTAAATATATGGTAGATTCCTATGGCGATCACCCTATCCCCATCGGTCATAATCAGACAATATCACAACCTTACATCGTGGCACTCATGAGTGAACTCTGTGAATTTAAAGGACATGAAAGAGTTCTTGAGATCGGATGCGGTTCAGGCTATCAGGCTGCAATTCTTTCAGCTCTGGCGGGTACCGTATTCAGTATGGAGAGGATTAAACCTCTCGCTGAAAATGCTGAAAAGACTCTTAAAGAACTGGGATGTACCAATGTCAGAGTTATCCATAGTGATGGATTTGACGGCCTGCCGGGTGAAGCTCCATTTGACGTAATACTCCTTACTGCAGCCCCGGAAAGCATACCTCCGTCACTCATAGACCAGCTTGCTGATGGAGGGAGGCTTGTGGCCCCGGAGGGGAGCACTGTTCAGCAGCTGGTAAGGTTAAGGAAAAAATCAGGTGAAATCATCAGCGAAACTATCACTTATGTTAGTTTTGTGCCGATGCTTAAAGGTTTTCATTAATGACGGCTCCTGAAACTCAGTTTTATACTGAAAATCTTATAAAGAACTAACGACCGCTTACACCCTAATCTGAGTTGTTTTATCTCAGATTAGGGTGATGATTAAAAATCCGATACAAAAAGTATTTCTCAAAGACTATGCCTTTAAAGAAGTTAAATAATAAATAACGATTTATAATTGACAAATTTTTCAAATTTAAGCTTCTTTAATACAGTTTAATAATTAATATCAGGTGCCTAATTTGTTATATAATAAGAATGAAAAATACCCCTTTCTGAATGAACGTTTATCAAAAGAGGCTCATATAGAAGAGGTCTTAGCCGAGATAGAGGTATCACAGCGTAACTGGCTGAAAAACCACACCGGTGAACTTGCTACTGTGGAAAACCTTAATGACTCAAGAAATATAAAACTCCCGCTGACTCAGAAACGGCTGATGAATATCCAGTATCTAGTAGATCTGCTGATGAAGGATCATCCGGCTGAAATCAAACCTGTTTTTTCATTTAAATTTATAATTAATCCAGAGAATAAGAATCTCACAATAGAAGAAAAAATGGAGATTACTTATTTAATGAGGGAAGCCGATCACCATCAGATTCAGGCATTGAGGGATGAAGAATCCGCAAAAAGTCTTATGGAACTGCTTGAGAGCTTCCGGTTATTCAATCTGACTAAACTTATTAAAAAGGCAAAAAACCGGAATACACTTTCACAGATAGTAAAGAGTCAACTTGGCATAAATATTTTCACTTTCAAAAACTTCTCCATTGATAAAAACGGACTCGAGCTTGCCGAGGATTACTGTTTCCATAGAAATAATTATGATGCAGTAAAAATGAAAATTGATCTGGATGGAATTAAGCGTATAATTGAAGTGAATGAAGCAGCTATCGACCGCCGACTAAAAAATTTCGGAATACTAAACTCATCGATAAGTGATTACCGGGATAACAAGTTGGATTACATTCTCAATGTACTGACTGGAGATCTTGCGCCATCAATAGAAAAAAAAGATATAGTCGAAGTTAAAAATTTTAAACATCTTCGTGAATGTATAATCAAAGTCGATAAGCTTATGGACCCTGTAGTTATGCTGGATGGCGCAATCATGAAGCAGCTTCAGGAAAATTTTACAATGACTGAAAAAGAGATAGTCTCTCTTTTCGCAGAAATGACAAATGAGAATCTCACCAGATGGGAGTCGGAAAAATCCGGATCAGGTCAGATCATTGTCCATTCATATAACAATGTCCGATACATCATTGATCCGGCACAATTTATAGATAAATATGAAACTTTAATTAAATCGATAATATACCCCGACGATACCGTCGAGATGAATGAAAGCCAGCGGGACAGTAAAATTTTTAATGCAGATATGCTTACCGAGGCAGCAAATCGTGTTATTGAAAAAGATCCCAATGCTGCGAAAATTTTTAAAAACACGGAGAATGTACAGAGAGTAAAACAGCTGATCAATGAATATCTTGATTTCAAAAAAACCCTTAATGCGCTTAGAAATGCAAATAAAAATAATTCAGAAGTTCAATCCGGAGCATCTTTCCTCGCCAGAATTGCAAACTCAATAATAATGCTTTTTACAAGAAAAGAAAAAAATTATGCAATGAATCCCGGGAAAAAAGCAAATACTGCAATAAAAAAAACTAAAGCAGGAATATCTGCTGAAACAAGAGATCTTTATAAAGAAATTTCCATGAGAAAATCCCCTCTTCTGCCTATATCTGATTTTATTGAAATTAAACCGGACAATGAAAGTAAAATAGAAAAATTAATCACAGAGATGAGAAGTAACAATCTAAAAATCATCATTCCTATTTACAACGCAAGGCAGATGCTCTACCCTCAGAGAAGTAAAAAATATCTTTTATCTGATGTTGAATATCTGATGATAGATCCTGAAGTAGCAGTATCACCGGATGTAATAAGAAATTATATAGATTCAATCTCGGGGTACAAACTTAAAGAGGATAGTCTTAGTGGAAGCGCCCTGTTCAATATAGAGAAGTATCTTATGTCTATATACAGGCAGAACAGGGCTAAAATGAAAAGGGAGTCTAAATAAGGTTATTCAGCTCCACCTGCACTGCACCCGGAACAACCCTGACAGGATGACGAACTATCAGAAGCCGGTTTTTCACCTTTTGACTTATAATCGTTAACATAAAAACCGGAACCTTTAAAAATTACTCCGGCAGAATTGAAAATTTTACGAACTGGTTTTCCGCATTTTTCACACTCCTTAACTGGAGATTCACTCATGGAATGAAAAACTTCAAACCTGTTTTTACACTCAAGGCATTCATATTCATATGTGGGCATAACATCACCTCTATTTAATTTGTCTCAGAAACATCAGAAACTAAAAAATTCTAATACTTGTTTATAAGTTGTTATCAAAAACCTTTATAGCATGTATTAAGTCAATAAAAAAATCAGAGTAAAATTTGCGGTTCTTTAATATTTGCATAGGTATAATCAAGTCTTGAAAGGTTAAATTTACTCTTTATATAGATGATATTCTCCCTTTTCATACCGATATACTCCTCTTTCATTCTATCCGGCAGAATAAGTAAGACACTTCCTGTTCCGTTTTTAATTTTAATTGAATCTCCAACAACTCTTTCAAGTATCCCGCGTCTATATCTCGACTTTATCAGAAATCCAAGAGCTTCATGATATGGTCCGGCAACCACTGTACCGCCGCTCAAATCCATTGGATGAAGGCCCATCCTTATAACATTTATCCCTTGTTCAATAAACATGCCATACATAATCGAACAGCGATCTACTGCCTCTTCAAGAGTAAGAGGTGTAAATTTTTTTTCGTTATATAAAACTTCCATCTGAGTATCTTTTAAAACTACTGCCGGATAAATTCTGACATCGTCAGGGAGAAGTTCAACAGCTTTAGCTGCTGACTGAATTGAAGTTTCAAAATCATCAGTGGGGAGTCCTGGCATAAGCTGAATCCCCACTCTGAAATTATATGCCTTTAATAGTGATACAGCATCTATAACCTGCTTAGAACTGTGACCTCGCCCGGATGCAGTAAGAACTCTATCATCAAAAGATTGTACACCAAGTTCAACTGTTTCCACATGATATCTTTTTAATACATCGAGTATATTTTTATTTATATAATCAGGACGTGTTGAGATCCGTACCGAGCCGATAATTCCTCTTTCAATGTATGAACTTACAGATTCTAAATACTCTATCTGCTCAACCTGAGGAATGGCGGTAAAACTCCCTCCGAAAAAAGCGATCTCAATTTTATTTACGGTTTGTGCAGTCGCTGAAAGATATTTTTCAATTGTTTTATGTACGGTTTCAGATGTTACTTTTTCAGATAATCCGGTAACTCTCCACTGATTGCAGAAAACACAGCAGTGCGGACAACCGGAATGTGGGATGAAGACGGGAATTGTTATTTGTTTTTTAGACATATTATACTAAACTTAAAGACTGCTCATATCAAATTTCCAGTATGGGCCTTCTCTTAAGAAATCGAGCTCCACTCCGCTTTCTGTCTTAATTAAAGCTTTTCTCCCCTGTATATCAATGGATACAACACTCTCTTTAAAATATCTTCTCAGTTTTACATCTGTTACATCAGAAAAAAAATATAATGAAACAGCATCTGAAACTTTTAAATTTCTCAATTTATCAGTTGTATAACCATACTTTGTTGAAAGAATAGAGAGCTGCTCATTGTTCATAACTTTAAGCATATTATTGTGTCTGTTTATTTTAACAAGACTCGATTCTGTCAGATAATTTACAATTGCTTCACTATCATTCTTTTCAACAGCAGCTCTAAGAACATTGAACGATTCCGCCGGGGTCAGAGCCCCGCCGCTGCCGCATGAAATCAGAAGTATTATGAATAGCAAAGAATAGCTTTTTAATAAATGCATATATATCCGTTATCATTAGTATCAATAATCATATTATCAATAAGTCTTGTGGTGCCCCAGAATGCGGCAACAGCAACGACAGTCTTACCTTCTATTTTTTCAATATAGCTCAGATCTTCATATTTTACGATTGAAATATAATCGATACTATCGGGTGATCCTTCCTGTATAACTGAACGGATATTCTCTGTGATCGTTTTCACATCACGTTCACCGGAATCAATTAATTTTTTACAGGCAGCAAAACTTCTGCTTAAAGAGAGCGCTTCTTTTCTCTGTTTCTCATTTAAATGTTTATTTCTGGAACTCATGGCAAGGCCGTCACTCTCCCTCATAGTTCGTGCAATAATTATTTGTACAGGAAAATTCAAATCCTTAACCATCTTTTCAATACTTACAGCCTGCTGAATATCCTTCTGTCCGAAAACAGCAATATCCGGCTGAACTATATTAAACAATTTTGAAACGACAGTAAATACACCTTTGAAATGTCCCGGGCGATGGGCACCGCATAAATTCTCTGTAAGCAGATCGACATCAACAGTTGTCAGAGTATTACTATACATCTCTTTATCATCCGGAAGAAATAAAAGATCGACTCCCCCCTCCTCTGCAATGGCAATATCACGTTCAAGATCTTTGGGGTAACCGTTGAAATCATTCAGATCATTAAATTGCAGTTTATTTACGAATATGCTCATTACTGTAAAATCAGCATTCTCACCCGCAATTTTCACAAGACTGATATGCCCTGGGTGAAGAAATCCCATAGTAGGTACAAATGCGACACTCTTTCCTGATTTTTTTGCACTTCTGACTTCTGATCTTACATCATCTATTTTATTTACAATTTTCATAAAGACTCTCTCAAATAATATTTATTGTATCAGTAAGTAGTAAAAAACTTGTGGTAAAATTATAATAATCCATGAATTTTATTCTTATTGACTATATTTTTTAAATAAAATATTATTCAAGATATTTTTATAGTAAGCAAAATAATTATAGGAACTCTCTTAAAATATTCAACACATTCAAGGAGAGCAGCCAGCCGACATAAAAACTATTATAGACTTATCATGGCATAAACACGCGCAAAACCTTTTAAAAATGCTATGATTTTATTTTTTTTATTTTGCAGCTGGCAACAGGATTGAAGCTGACCATAAAACTGATTAAACTATTATATATGCAATGAATAACACAAAGGAGTATTAATGAGTAATACTATTTCAAATAAGGCTATGATATTTACAGATTATGCTAATCTGTCTTCATTGGTTACAGGAATACTTCCAGCGATTAATGCAGTTCAATATTCAGATGGCGACTCCCTCTCTTCATTAGCCGATCTGAAAAAAAGGATAACAGATGAAGGGAATCTTTCTTTTTTAAAAAAAGATATTCTCACTTTTATCCAGAACTATGGTTATCCCTTTGTTACAATAGTAGATATGAAAATTAACACCGGATTAGATTCCGATCATGACAGGATGAAAGTTTTTAAAACTCTTCTCCTTTCATATATAATTATTATGCAGAGTGAACAGTATAAAAATATCTCCTGCAATTTATTAATCATAATGGATAAAAATGAATATGTTCATTTCAAAGAGATACTAAAGCATCCTCAGAACATAATAAGTCTTTTAAAAACCAATGATGAACGGCTTAACAGTATTATTCAGGAGTATACAGACAATAACGATAAATTTAAAAAAAACTTCAACATACTGGTCACAGATGCTGAACAGGAAGCTTCACTTATCAGATCTGAATTTATACTTTTTATAAACATGATCAGAGCAAAAGAGAAACTTAGAAATAAAATAATAACTGAAAAACCTGTAACAAGTGCAGGTCCGAAAATAAACGCAGCAGATCCGGCAGATGTTGTACTAAGGTCCGGCAATCTAATTTTTAAAAACGGGGAACCACCTGCATCTTATGATGAACAATTAGATTTAACTGAAAGAGAGATATATATTTCCGGAAACTTCACAAGCTTTACACGACTTGATGTGGTTGAAAGATTACTACGACTCATTAAAACAGGATTCGGAAATGAATTCACCCTTAAAAAAAGCGATGCATTAACAATAAATATCCCTAAAGAGAGTGTAATAGATTCCACAACACCTATTACCATTGCACAATTATTATCCAAGGAACTGACAGATTATAGAAGTGTACGGATAAGAACTAATGCTGTCCATTATCAGCTGATGCAGCAATCACAGGGATTCAACATGATTCAAAGAAATGTAATAATTCATGAAGATTGATGCATAGCCTCATATTTCAATCATATCGTGTAAATGAATATCTTACCGAATCATGTCCGACAAGTTTTGATATATCTTCAATAAATATTTCTGAAGGAAAAATATTAAATGTTGAATGAGCCCGGATTGTTTTGGTCTCATTATGATCTTTAACATGAAAAAATAGCGGACAGTTCCCCTTGTGCTTTTCAATAACATTTTTCATCTGAACAATTACATCATCATCAACACCGAGTGAATCTATCTTAATATGAATTGCCGAAGCCGCATCACGCCGGACCTCTTTCAGAGATTTTAAACTGTTTGCCAGAATCTTTTTGGGTTTTTCACCCTCCATCTCAATTTTACCTGTAACCATAACAGGTTCACCGCAGTTTATAAGAACATTAAATTTTTCCAGTACCTTTCCGAAAATCAGAATTTCTATTGATCCGTCAAGATCTTCAAATAATCCGACGGCATACTGTTTCCCGTTTTTCTGGGACCTCTTGACTACTACATTACTGATTATCCCGACAATTGATACATCATTGGAACAGTTATCCTCACACAATTCAGATAGAGTATATGAAGGGAAAGAAGTAATCTCCTTTTCAAATCTTGCAAGCGGATGCCCCGAGAGATAAAGTCCCAGAACCTCTTTCTCGAAATTCAATTTTATATTGTCTTTCCATTCAGGAACAGGGGGAAGATCAGATGCGATTCTGCTGTTATCCCTGGATGAGTCCATTCCGAAGAGATCACCCTGACCTGAAGCAATATCCTGCTGATATTTTCTGGCAAAATCAATTATCAGATCTATCGATTCAAAAAGCTGCCCGCGATTAGTATGGATTGCATCAAATGATCCCGATTTGATCAATGATTCCAGTACACCTTTATTAACTACTGATAGTTCGACATTCTCCAGGAACTGTTTTAAAGTCTTAAAAGTTCCGCATTTTTTTCTTGTCTCAACAATATTTTCAATCGCTTTTTCACCAAGGCCTTTTATCGCACCAAAGCCGAATCGCAATGAATTCTCTTCAATTGAAAAATCATAAAAGCTTCCATTGATCGAAGGGGGAAGGACCTTAAGTCCGTTCTCTTTGCAATCGTTAATATACTGAATTACATCATCCTGCTTATCCGGAGCTGCAGAGATAAGTGCAGCCATATACTGAAGACGATAATGAGCTTTCAAATAAGCAGTCTGATAAGTAACCAGAGCATAGGCGGCTGAGTGCGATTTGTTAAATCCATACTCACCGAATTTCTTAATCATATCATAAAGCTCAACTGCTATCTTCTTATCTATATTTTTCTTCTCGGCTCCCTGTAGAAATTTAGTCTCCAGGGCATCGATAATATCCATGAGTTTCTTTCCCATAGCTTTACGGAGTTTATCAGCTTCAGGAAGCGTAAACCCGGCGATTATCTGAGAGATAAGCATAACCTGTTCCTGATAAACAACAACTCCCAGAGTATCTTTAAGAACAGGCTCAAGAGTAGGATGGGAATACCGTACAAGTTCAGGTTTCTTTTTTCTTTCAATAAAATCATCAACCATACCCGAACCTAAAGGACCTGGTCTGTATAGTGCAACAATCGCAATTATATCCTCAAATTCAGTAGGTCCAAGTCTCCGGAGAATATTCTGCATACCGGAACTCTCAAGCTGGAAGACACCTTTGGTGTCGGCTTTCTGAAGTAATCTATATGTATCCTTATCATCAAGAGGGATAGTTTCTATATCAACGACATCACCGGTAGTCTCTTTAATAAGCTTTATGCATTTATCAATTATACTTAAATTTCTCAGCCCCAGGAAATCCATCTTAACAAGGCCGGCCTGTTCAAGAGTATTTTTTTCATATTGAGATGATATACTTCCATCCTTATCCTTGTAGAGCGGGACGTAATCTGTAAGAGGCCCCTTTGAGATAACAACACCTGCAGCATGTTTACCCGCCGAACGTGTGAGCCCCTCAAGCCTTAATGATATATCTATAAGCTTTTTACCGAGTTCAGTGTCTGAAACTTTTTTAAGTTCCGGAGACATCTCTATCGACTTCTTTAACGAATCCCCTTCGATAAGCTTGCTTATTGCATTAGCTTCTGCAAACGGGATATCAAGCGCTCTGGCAACATCTTTTACAACAGCTTTAGACTTCATTTTATTTATAGTGATTATCTGACTTACGTGATCCTCACCATATTTCCGTTTAACATAATCTATTACTTCTTCACGCCGGTCAGCGCAGAAATCCAGATCCATATCAGGCATCTCGTTTCTATCGGGATTGAGGAATCGTTCAAAAAGCAGATTATACCTGAGAGGATCGAGAGCTGTAATTCCAAGACAATATGAAACTATTGAGCCGGCAGCTGATCCCCTACCCGGCCCTACGGGAATATTAACTGTACGCGCATACTTTATAAAATCCCAGACAATTAAAAAATAACCGGAGAATTTCATATTGGTTATGACATTAAGTTCATAATTTATTCTGTCAGAAACCTCTTTCGGAATAACAGAGCCATATATCTTTGCAGCGCCAACATCAACAAGGTGACGAAGATAAGTATCAAGATTAAAACCATCAGGCACTTCAAAATTAGGGAGAATAGGATTACCAAGATCAAGTTTAAGATCTATCATATCTGCGATTTTACATGTATTAGAAAGAGCATCGGGATAATCGGAAAATATTTTTTTCATTTCATCCAGACTCTTAAGATAGAACTGATCAGATGAAAATCTCATTCTATTCTCATCATTCATTGTTTTACCGGTCTGAATACATAGCAGAACTTCATGAGAATACGCGTCATCTCTCTCAACATAATGAGAATCATTTGTAGCGATCAGTGGAATATTAAGTTCTGAAGAGATTTTTATCAGTTCATTATTGGCAATCTCCTGCTCCTTTATTCCATGATACTGAAGTTCAAGATAAAAATTATCCGCTCCGAATAACTCTTTGTAACGCCCGGCAATCTCTCTTGCTTCTTTAAGCTTACCTCTTAATATATTCCGTGGAATTTCTCCGGCAATACACGCAGAAGAGACGATGAGCCCTTCTGAATGCTTCTCCAGAACCTCCATATCAATTCTCGGTTTGTAATAAAATCCTTCAAGATAACCGATTGAAGATAATTTCATCAGATTGTTATATCCAGTGAGATTTTTCGCCAGCACTATGAGATGATGGGCATTATCCTCTTTTTCTCCACGGACAGATTCCTTTCGAAATCGGGAACCTGGAGCCACATAAAACTCCTCTCCGATAATAGGCTTAATTCCGGCTTTATGAGCTTTCTGATAAAATTCGATTGCACCAAACATATTTCCATGATCGGTAATCGCAATTGCAGGCATCCCGAATTTTGAAGCCTTATCGACAAGTTTGCTGACGGTGATAGCGCCATCAAGAATTGAATTGTCTGAATGATTATGTAAGTGTACAAAATCCATATTTTTCCCGATAATAATGTTTTTTAGAGGATTAAAGGAGAAACCCTTTAAAAGCGAACTACGACTAAAAATTATACTAATCTGTAACTGCTCAAAAACCGGTAGAATTTTACTTCCGGCGCGGCGGAGAGCAATTTCACCACCAGATTATGAGCAGTTGCACTAATCTAAGTTATGCTTTTGCTAATAAGGTATTATTTTTTGGAGGAGACATAATTTCAAGTATTAATTGATAAAATAATGATAAATTGAATGTAACAGATAAAAAACCAGCGGGATTCTGTCTCCGCTGGAACTCAGTCCCGGCGGAGAGCGTTTTCATCAACAGTTTATAAACAGTATTATTGAGCTAATTCAATCAGATTATTTCTAACCGAAACAATATCACCGTTTACAAGCCCCATAATTACCGTTTCTCCGGCAAAAGTTGGAGAAGTCTTAATTCTGCTGTCAAATGTAGTCTGCCACAGAATATTTCCATCAAGTGGATTTAATGAGAAAACTGTTTTGTCACTGGATACAACGATACTTCCAAAAGCATAAATTGGACTGCTTTTAACCGGTTTTGAAGATTTAAATTGCCAGTTAAGTGTACCTTTTTCATCATTTAGAGAATAGACAAATCCATCCTCAGATCCAAAATATATACTTTTTTCAACAATAACCGGACTTGAATATATAGGTCCTCCGGCTTTAAATGTCCAGATAATATCACCGTCATCAAGAGAGATTGCATAAAATGTTCCTGAATAACAACCGAAATATATAGTATCTTTATGAACAAGAGGTGTCAGTGTAATTACCCGTTCATCTATCGGCGTAGTCCAATTTTCACTTCCATCTTCTGAATCAAGGGAATAAAGCTTTAATGCATCAGTTGCCAGAATAAGACTTTTTTTAACAATCAATAGAGAGTTATAAATTGCTTCATCAAGATCTTTATCCCAGAGTTTTTTTCCATCTAAACTGTAAGCCTCAACGATACCATAACCGGTTCCAACAAAAATTTTACCATCGGATACTACCAGTTCTGATTTAAAAAGGAGCGGACCCCCTGCTTTAATCTTCCAGTTAACCTTACCAGATGACGAATCAATTGAATATAAAAATCCGTCAACATCTACAGCATAAATATTGTTTTCGTAAACAGCTGGTTTTGATTCAAATCTTCTGGTTATTTTTTTTGACAGCAGTACCGATCCTGTATTATTAAGCAACACTATATATCCATTTTCTGAACAGAAAATAATTTTATCTTTATAATAAAGCGGAGCTGAGCTTATGGGAGTAGTCAAAGGACTTATCCATTTTACCCGTTCCAGCAATTTGCTTTTTTCCATTGAAGCTGCTAAAGTATAAGTATCTCCGGCATTAACTCTAAGTTTTGTATTAAAATCGGTAAACCCCGAAGCTATTATTCTTACAGAAATATCTACACCCGGACGGACTTCCTGTTTAAATTCAGTATAGCCCTTAAACTTTGAATCTATATAAATTTTCCCGCTCTTAACCGGGGACTTTACAATAAGGAATGTCTTTGTTTCCGGAATAACTTCTTCTGCAGTTACTGCAAATTTTGAAGTATTACTTTTTAAAATCTCCCGATTCTTATCATCAGTTAAAATCACTCTCCAAAAATATTCACCAGGTTTTTCAACTGGAACAACTCCAGAAATGCGGTCTTTGAAATTAATAGTCTTCATTTCTAAAAAATCTGAGTTAGAAGATATCTGAAGTTTATAGTTTCCTTTTATTTCACTTTTTTTCCAGCTGAATTGAACATCCTTCTTTTTTGCATCTGATTGAATTTTTATCTCATCAGTTTCAAGAGGAGAAATTAATGCAATGTTTTCACTTACAATAATTTCAAACTCACCCGTATTTGAATATGGAACTTTATCACCGGAAAGGACTTTACCTTCAATTCTCCAGTAGTATTTACCGGACGGCATCTCTTTAAGAATTTCAGCAAAATTTACATTCCGTTCCTGCTTTATAAGTTCTCCAGTAAAATCTACAGTTCTTGAAATCTCCACAGTATATGATGAAAATGAAGGGTCATTACTCCAATTAAAAATCAATCCTTTAGTTTTTACAATTGCAGAATCGATTCTTTCTCCTTTAGCCGGACTTATCAGTACCGGAGGATTTATAGCTTTTGCCGCATCAATTTTAAATGATGATATGACTCCGGTTTTGACAACCTGCTCGCCTCCGATATTTATATTACTGCTTATCCTCCAGAAATATTCACCCTGATTAAGATTATCTACAGTTATACTTTTAAGAGGAGTCTTGATACTGTTGAGAAGCTCCGCAAAATTTTTATCTCTGGAAATTTCAAGTGTATAGTCTGCAGCAAATTCATCCTCGCTCCACTTGAATAAAACAGATTTTTGCGATACGGAATGACTAAATATCTCTTCAGATTGAGGAGATATAAGTTTAACCGGTTTTCTAAAAACTATATTAAACTTCCCTGGTTCACTAAACTCAACCTGATTATTATCTGAATTTGTTGCAGAAATTCTCCAGTAATATACACCTTCATCCAGATTGACTTTTACATTACTCTGCTGAAGCGATTTACGTGATGAGAGAATTTTTTTAAAAGCTCTATCTGTACTTATTTCCCATGTAATATTTTTAAAATTACCCGCCAGACCCCACGTAAAAGGGACTTCCGTTTTTTGGGATTCTGTGATATAATATCTGTTAGGAGTTGGCTCATTTAAACTGAATTTAAGCTGTACAACCCTTGTATCCTTCCGGTCGGATGATATGACTGCTTTCTGATTAGTTTTAATAAATGTCTCAGCAGATCCTGATTTTACTTTTGCAGTACCATCAGAAACGGTTAGATCAAGTTCCTGATTATCAAGCTGAGTCAGCTGTATGTTACTTTTATCAATTGAAACAGTAGCATCCTGAGATTTAATATTTATAGATGCTATATCGGTTCCGGAGACACCGGTTCTGTTTGCCGAGATGGATCCCTGTTCAAAATTGATATTAATCGCATCCTCAAGAGTAGAGAGCATAATCATACTGTTCTCTTCGATGTTGATATCTGTACCATCAAGCAGGTGAATAACAGCCTCGGAGAGATCAGATGTCCTTATGGAATCATTATTAAAGACAGGAAAATTCTGATCTATACCCTCCCATACGACCTGAGACTGATATTTCCTCTGGGCAACTTCCCGTTTAAAAGTAATAGTACCGATCTGCTTAACATTTCCGGCTTCAATTTTTCGATTGAAATCGGCATAAAGAAGAACTGAAAAGGTCGTTATGATAAAAAAGCTGATACCTGAAAAAAGTATGTCATTTCTCAAGAATTTCATATTTCACTTCACCTTCTTCACAAGCTTCTTCAGTGGGCTTACCTTTCATCTCAATACCGACAAGCTTTCTCATCTCTTCAAGTGTTTGAGGAGATGTGGGATCATCGAGTCTTCCCAGTACGGCATATATCTGTTGAGGTTCACTTTTACCTTTAACTTTAATCTGCTGCATAGGTTCAAGTCTGAAAATATCTTTAATCTCGTGATATGTATCCGTTGAAACAAGGATATCCGTACCGAATGGTTTATTCAGCGATTCAATCCTTGATGCAAGGTTAACAGTATCACCAATAACGGTATACTCCATTCTTTCATTTGATCCGATCTGCCCGGCAAGAACCGGTCCGGTATTCAATCCGCAGCCGATTTTGATAATAGGCTTTTTATCTCCGCCGCGCCCTTTGTTAAACTCAATAAGCTCTGTTCTCATCATCAGAGCGCCGTTTACGGCATTCTCCGTATCATTACCGTGAGTTACAGGTGCACCCCATACGGCCATGACAGCATCACCAATATATTTATCAACAACACCGTGAGTGTTGTTTACGCAATTTACCATTCTGGTCATATACTGATTTAAAAATTCAACAACCTCTTCCGGTTCAAGCTTTTCAGAAATAGCTGTAAATCCCCTGATATCCGAGAAGAAAACAGTCGCCTGCTTTCTCTCACCGCCGAGCTTGATAGTCCCCTTAAGAACCTGATCTGCAATCTCCTTGTTAACAAACTTGCCGAATGCATCTTTCATCCTTTCTCTTTCGTCAAGTCCCTTACCCATCTCTACAAATGATTCAGTCAAAATACCGATTTCATCACCAGTGGTGGCTTTAACATCCAGCTTGAAATTACCCTTTTCAATCTCCTTGGTTGCACCTACCAGAGTTGTAATAGGAGTAGTAAGAGATTTACTGAAAAAATAAACGATAAGAATTGCTATATTTAGAACTATAATAGTTATATAAATATTTCTGCGCTGAATATTGTAAACCTCCTGAAGCGCCAGATCTTCAGGTACAGAACTTATTACGCCAATTCCGCTGAATCCGATTTTTTTAAATGAACCGAAGTGATACACCCCGGATTCGTTTTTATATCTGGTCTGACCATTATCAAGTTTACTCTTCATCATCATATCGACAATAGGAAGTTTTATATAGTTCACATAGTTTATTACAAGATTTGTATCGGGATGCGCAATGACATCTCCATCCCCGTTAACCATAAAAGTATCTGTAATACCATTTTTAGTAAATGATTTAAGAATTTTGCTTAACCTGATATATCCGATTGCTATTGTACTTACTTTATCCGAAGAGTCTCTCTGGAAAGGGATAGTTACCGCAATTACGGGCATTCCGAATTTTCCCGAAACATTATGCACAACAGCCTCATCATTGAATGTTTTAATAAATTTAGAGGAGTTTTCGTCATTGATCTGTTCAAGTACTTTCAGATTAATGTTATTATCAGTAAAAAATTTAGTATTATATATTGTTTTGCTGAATTCAATTTTATCATTATTTTTCCGGCCGATTGCTACATATAAAAAATCTTTATCATTTGAGAAAAACAGATCAGTAAAAAGTCTCTTCTGCTGCTCTGTTTTAAACTCCTGAAGCATAGTTGTTGCCATGATATTAATCTTTTCGACAATGGCAGTAAAATCCGATTCGGTTTTTGACGCTATTACCTGGGATATGGTGAGATTACTCTCTTTGACCCTTATCTCATTATCCTTCTTAAAGAAAATCGTAGCAAGGGATATCATCACTGCCAGAGATGCAACAATGATAATTGATATCATTGATATCAATTTTGATCTTATTTTTAATCTTGAAAAAAAGCTGAACTGTTTTATAAAATCACTTTCTTCTACTGACATATGCTGAACCGGTCCAATAATTTATTTATCTGGCTATTAACTTTTACAATAATTTAATGATATGTCAAGCATAAACCTCATTAATTGCTTATATTATAGTAATTGCCCATACACCAGCGAGATTCTTTCTGCGTCGCACCTTTGTCGTGGTGGAGAGCAATTTTACCCTTAGCTTATGAGAACTTACATATTATATATATCCATAACATTTAACCTGTGCAAGTAATTCTTATACAAAATTTAACATTATTTTCATCCATGACAATAACAAATTAATTCTTGTTATCCGCAATCCGATAATAAAAAAACCTGACGGATAAATATACCAATACAGGCTATTTTTAACTTAAATTTAGCTAAATTATTACTAAATATTTAATATTTATATTGATAAGTTTTACATAATTTTAAAGATGTGGGATATGGGATTTGAATTGAATCATATTGAAGATAACGGAATTGATATTTTCTACAGATTAAATGGTGTAGAGAGCGGTATCCCTATTGTTTTTATTCATGGACTCGCTGGTGATTCCCGTTTTTTCCATAATCAGCTGAAATATTTTGGAAACTCATACAGAACAATTGCGATAGATCTCCCCGGTCATGGACGATCATCCAATATTTCAGGACAGACAATAACAATATATAACAACAGTATAGAAGCAGTTTTAAAAAAAGAGAAAATTGACTCTTATATTCTCGTTGGACATTCCATGGGCGGAGCGATATGTCTGGAGAATTATTTAAAGCATAAAGAAAAAGTGAGAGCAATGATTCTAATATCAACCTCACCCACTATTCCTGTAAGCAAAACTCTGATAGATGCTTCGATCAATGATTTCGATACATTCTTTAACAAAATGCTGCCGCGGATATTTCATAAAAAAGCCGGAATCTTTATTTTAGCAGCTCAGAAAAACATAACTGAAGCACAAAAAAAAATTATTACGGATGATTTAAAACTCTGTTCGAGTATAAATTACACTGAACATTTGAGTGAAATTGCTGTACCTGTATTGCTCATAGCAAATAAATATGACAGGATGATACCTTCATATCTGACTGATGAGATGAAATGGAGAATTAAAGATTCAAAGATAGTAATTTTTAATGATGAAGGACATGTACCTTTTTTTGAAAATAGTACCGGATTCAATGAATCCGTAGAAGAATTCATTGTATCAATTCAATAGAGATGGCACATCCATCTGCCGGTCTTGAAACCGGAGTGTTAAAATCCGTTTCCCCGCTGTTACTCCATTTCCCGTTTTTAAAATAATCATGAAAAAAAAGATAGAAATACCTGGATTTTTTATTATTAATTTTTATTCTGTTTATCAATTCAATATTTCCATTAAGAACCAGCTTTTTGTAATCACGGAGTAGAAGTTCATACCTGGAAGGGTAGAATACATGCCTGTTCACCCTGGTTCTTTTTTCCCACGATATAACACTTATTTTGAAAACATCCTTAATTTTAATTCTTTTATTATCTGATGAAATCAGAGTATCCGAACCCAGGACAATAATCTCTTCGAGTAATTCAGACTTTCCCTGTAGTGCAATTCGTACTTTATATTTAAAAATCTCTGTGTCAATATCACTATTAATTACCGGTATTTCCGGCATTTCGGGATTATTTATCTGACTTAAAAGATAGGAATTTTGAAACAGCAGGAATGTAAAAATAAAACAAATGAAAAATTTCAAATTTCTAAATCTGCCGAAGCAAGAATATAAATTGAGAGTAAACGGACTTATCTTCACGATGAAATATCATTTAAACTTTTTCTGCAATACGGGCATCAGCGCCCGTATTGAATTACAACTGAAAAACGCTGGATTGAAATCACTTGAACTCATTATATAAAACATTTAGAACCAGTTCAATCTCCTTATCTGTCGTTTCAATTTTTTCGTTATCAAGAGTCTCTTTTATTTTAACCTTATCAATCGATAAATCTGCAGTTTTGAGTTCAACTATTCTTTTTACCACAGCAGTTTTAACCGGTGTATTTCCAAAACCGAGAAATCCGGAATTCTGAAAATAAAGAAGTGATTTTGTAAGCTTATCCTGACTATCCTTAAGGATTGCCATATTCTCTTCCAGTTCATTGAGCTTCTGAAGGAAATATTCAGGTTCTCTTTTTTTAAGATATGCAATCGGATCATCAAGCGCTTCTTTCATTCTTATACAGAGTGAATCTTCATCGATGAATTTATCATTCAATCTTAAAAATATTTCATTCTTCGTTATTCTGAAATTATATCTTAATGCATAATCATAAATAAATGTCATTCCACCCGGCATATACGGGATAAAATCAATTTCCGTATATTTAAAAACAGAAGGTATTACCAGTATTTCAAGGGTATCGCCGGTTATATAGTAATCTATATTATCCGGTTTCATATTTTTCCATTCAGAGAATTTTTTATTCAATTCAATAATTTTTACAGCCCAGGTATCACCCAACTCACCCTGGAATCTTACTTTTATTGAAGTAGAATTAGTATCTTTCAAAACAATATAGTTTTCATCGCCTTTGGTTCCTGAATCTGATTCTTCGAAACCAGCTGATTTCCAGTCGTAAGCCATAGCATTGGAAACAAGCATTATAAAAAATATTAAAATATAAAATCCTTTCCTTTTCATCTTAAACCTACTTAACCTTAATTAGTATTCTATCAAATGGTCTCATTTTATTCGAGCCGGCCAGGCTAACTACTTTTGCCTTTAAACCATCAGCAGTACGGTAAAATTCAATTTTACCAATATACTTGTCATCTGTACGGAAGACAAGCCCTGTACCACCTTCATTAACAGTCAGCAGCCTATTGATATGAATTGATATTTTAGATGGATTATCTGCGGAAATTATATATCCGCTTTCAGGTTTTTCTTTCAAAACAGCATCCAGAGCTATTTTGTAATCTTCTATTTGTGAATTTTTCTGTTTTACGGTTGAAATAAGACCAAACCATAAGTTTTCATAATCATTTACAATAGAAGATGAAAGATTATCTATACTTTTCAGAGCCGGCGGCACTGAATTTTCATATCCTATACCGATAAGTCTCTGCATGAGAAGATCATGTTCAGTTATCTTTATACGAAGATCGTCAAAACGTTTTCTGCTTATAACATTTTCTCTTTGAAACAATTCATCAAAATCTCTCAGATTTTTAGTCTCATTTCTTTTACTGTTTTTATCAATATTTGATTTGAAATCACTTGTTGAAAAAACAGGATTATATCTGAGAATTAAATAGCTAATATATCTATTATAGTAATCCGCCATTGCAGCAAGACCACTCTGTGAAGAATCAGAAAGACTCTTCATTTTCATTTCATAAATTTTATTCTCATCACCGATATTGCCGGAAGCTTTTTTAGCTTTTTCGAGTTTTAACTCTTCGGCTCTTTTTTCAGCCTGAATTCTGCCGATCTGATCCCTTTTCTCATTAATCTTTGATTCATATTGAGCTTTTATTCCATTGATCTCATTTCTTTCAGCATTTTTAAGCTCAAGAAGTCTTTCCCGCGATTCAGCAGCAGACATCCCCTTGTCAAGAATTGAATTTTCTCTTACAAGATATCTGTTATTGACCTCAAGAATCTGATTCTTCATTTCAACAATAAGAGACTGCAGTTCATTATTCCTGATCTGAATATTGTTTTCAGCCAATCGGGATGAATTAAGAATCTCCTTTAACCGCAGATCATTAAATTCAGTAATACTGATATCTATATTTTTATCTTTCTCACCGGTATAATATGTGAAGATTCCTATAAAAGCAATTATCAGCGATATAAACACCAGTACAATAATAAAAACCAGCCAGTTCTTATTCTTTTTTGTTTTAGAAAATTCATCCTCAAGAGAGTAAACCTCTGACCCGCCGTCAATATTTGCTATTTCAGCCGGCAGAAATTTAGAATTGAGAGCTAAATCTTTTTTTACTTCGTTGTCATTTGCCATACACCATTCCAGTTACTCGGACATTTTTCTTGAGTCCTTTCTTTGAATATATCTGCAAGCTTGAGAGTGCATTTACTCAATTGTTTACGGGCATCAGACCACTTGCCGTTATAATAGAGTTCAAGCGCCAGTTCAAATGCGGCTATATTCTTCTTAAACTTTTCATCCATCTCTGACTCCAGAATCGGCCAGTAGACTTTCTGAGTTTTAGTTTTACCTTTAACCATAACACGGTCAAGCTCGAGGAAGTATATCCCGTGATTCTTAACATTTTTTTCAATATCATCTTTTACATATTCTGAACAGATAACAGGTACTTTATATATTCTGGTTAAACCTTCCATCCTGGATGCAGCATTTACATTATCACCAATTACTGTATTGGTCATACGCACATATGATCCGAGGGTTCCATAAAAGACACTCCCGCCATCTATACCGACTCCGATTTCAAGAAGCACAGCTTTGTAAACCTGGAGTTCCTCTTTGTTGAGTTTTCCCTTCTCCTCTTCAAGTTCTGTCTTTATTTTATCCATCCGCAATCTGAGAAGCTCAGTTACTTCATGGAGTTTGTATCCCGATAGTACAGCCTGATATGACTTATTTTCATTGGTATCATCAAGTGCACCATAAACAGCAAGGAGAGCATCACCGATAATAGATCCGATTACTCCATCATACCGGATTATCTCTCTGATGGCACGGTCGTAATGCATATTGAGAAGTTTTATAATATCATTACCCAGAGTCTCAGTTATAAATGTGAAACTTTTGATATCTGTAAATAATATTGTCAGTTCCCGTTTTGTACCTTCGAGCTTAACTTCTCTATCCTTATATGCTTTTGATACAACGTCCTGATTCGCAAATTTTTCAAAAATATTAACAAGATTTCCTACAGTATTAGAAAGAGAGTTAAAGGCAGTACCCATATATGTAATATCGTCATTAGTAGCGCCTTTTAGATCGATAAGAGTAAGCTCTTTGGTTTCGATCATCTTCATAATTGAATTGGTTATGACATCAATAAACCGGAGGATTCTTCTTAAGACGAAAATCCCTATAAATGCTGAAAGTAATGTTATGATTACAATTATTATGCTGACCTGGAAAAATATAACCTTAGATTCTCTGAAAAACTCATTTTTCTCTTCACCGCGAAGAATAAACATGTCCCACTTCTGGTTATATTTGAACATTCCGAAATAGGCTTCGTTATTAAAAACAAAATTCAGATGGCCCTCACTACCCTCTCCATCCTCACTTTTAATATTGGAAGCCATATATGTAATTGCAGCCTGATCAGTAAACTTCTCATAACGCTGAACTTTCGAAGCCTGGAACTGAAGAGATCCGTCTTTTTTTATGCCAAGAACAACAGCTTTATCGTTTTTGACCTCATTAAGGCCTTTATTCTCGATACTTTTCATCGATTCATCAAATTTCTGGTCAAATATATATATCTCATACTGATTATTGCAATATGAATACATAGTTTTGAGATCCTTAATCAATAACTGGTTCATCAGTTTAAGAAGTTCAGAACGGTTAAATAGCAGATTGACGTAATTTGAAGCCAGATTTGATAAAAGAATAAAAAGGGTGAAAGTAAGGACAATCTTTGTTGTTACTCTAACTACCCTTGTATTATTTACTTTCCTTCCTAACATTTTCCTTTTACCCCGTCATTAAATTATACTTTAGATAATATCAGAAACTTTTCTTCAATATTAAGATATGTACTGAAAAAACGATTATGCATATTAAAATGCACTTCTTTGCGAATGTCAAGCCATTTACAGAAAGAGTGCGCTATATGATAAGTTTAGTGTAAAAAAATATAAAAAACAAAAAATATTTTTATCTTTATAAAAAAAATCAATTACCGATAATTCTATCAGATACCCGAAAATTGATATTTACTCATTAAGAGGTTACATAATATGAACACAAATGCAATGCCAGCAGAAGCAATTTCAATCTACAACAGAGCTCTCGAAAAAACAAACAGAGGTGATCTGCCGACAGCCATTTCTGAATACCAGAAAGCGATCAAGATGTATCCTTATTTCATTGAAGCTTATAATAATATGGGTGAGATATATTCTATTATGGGTAAGAGCGAACTTGCAATTACCACTTATAATAAAGCTCTTGATATAGAAAAGAATTTCAGAGTCCTTCTTAATCTTGGGGTAGAATACTACAATTCCGGAAATTATAATACTGCTCTGACATATTTTCTCGATTCAATAAAACAGAAGCCGGATTTTGTTGAAGGGAATTATTACACCGGACTCTCTTTTTACAATCTTAAAATGTATGATAAAGCTGAAAGCTATCTTCGGATTGTAATTTCAGCTGACAGAAAACATATTAAAGCGAACTATATGTTATCTCACATCTATTATGAGAAAAAAGAGTATTCACGCGTTATAGAATGTCTCGATGCTATATGGGATATTGCTGATGATAAAAGTTTTATCAACAGATATTACGGTTTCTGCTGTTTTCACGTTGGAAGATACAACGATGCTGTTAAATACCTCAAGGAAGCTGTTTCAATGCATCCCGAGTATGAAAAATTCAAGCTTTATCTTGAAGGCCTCACTTACGAAAACAAGATCAAAGAGATAGGCGATGTTGATGCTGCGATCAATGTTCTCGAAGATCTTATGATGAAAAATTCCCTGCACCTGAAAGATGTTACACGGCTCAGTATGCTTTATGTTTTTAAAGGGGAGAGCCGCAAAGCAGAAGAAATTGTTACGGAATACAAAAAGCATATGCTCTCACAAAAAAAATAATAAAATTTAAAAATTGACTGATAATATGAATTGCCGCAATATTGCGGCAATTCCTGTTTTGAAGGTAGACCTGTTATGAATGAAGGATCAGATTATCAGAAAACAATTGCAATAATGTGCAGAGATTTTCTATCCCAGATGGACGATCTGCCAGGATTTGAAAAAGAAAATGATCTGATGGATAGAATCACATCTGTTATAATTGGTGAGGGCGATGAGGATCTCTTTCATATTAAAAATCTTGAAGATCACCTATATAGGTATGAAATGAAGCTTCTTTCGCTGTACTCAAAAAATCCCGACAACTCATATCTCGATTCATTATATAGAAGGTCCGCCAGTTTGAGAGAAATGTGTACAAATCTGTTCCGTAAAATAATCGATGACGATCAGACGATGTAACGTAACTACTCAAAAACCGGTAGCATTATATCTCCGCCGCGCCTCAGGCGCGGCGGAGAGCAATTTTGCTGCAAGTTTATAAATACTTACGATGTAATTCATTTATACTTATTCAGAACAGATACGGAAGCTCCCTTTCCGGATAAAATCTAACAGTTCCTCGCTGACACCAGTACCGTCCAGTGACTTTGCAAGATAGATAGAGTCTTCATACATTACAACCTGATTCCTCTTCTCTATATAATTCCCGTCCCACTCAAGAGCTTCATCCCTTGAGACTGTAAACATAAACATCCAGTATGCGGGATCATCTGAATCGAAGCATTTATCATCTGTTTCATAAACAATATCGAAAAACGTACCGTCAGGACCCCAGTCATTTTCTACAGCAATTTCAATCGCACGCGTCCACTCATTGTCATCACAATAATAGTATTCCGATGTTTCTATATTCAACAGATGATATGACATTTACCCTATACCCCCAGCCTTCTTGCATGTGAAACGAATACGTCCTCTAAAGTCGCAGGAATCTTTTCAATTCTGTAATCACTGATTCCCGACATGGTCAAAAATTTTCCAAGCTCACTTTTTAATTTATACTTTCTGTCACAAAGAATATGTATATCGCTTCCGAATATTGCAGCCTCTTCAATAAAATCCAGGTTCGCAATTTTGTCAAAAACATTAATAAAATCATCAGCCTGAAGTGCGTAGACGCTATAGGGCAGATCATTTTTAAGATTGGCAGGTGTATCAAGTGCAATAATTTTCCCGGCAATCACCAGCGCCATACGGTTGCAGTGTTCCGCTTCATCCATGTAGTGTGTCGTAACAAAGATAGTCTTACCTTCCCTGGAAAATTCATATATCAGTTCCCAGAAATTTCTCCGCATAAGAGGATCGACTCCGGAGGTCGGTTCATCTAAAAAAAGTACAGGGGGATCGTGAAGGATTGCACCGCCAAGAGCAAGCCTCTGCTTAATCCCGCCGGGGAGAATATCTACCGGCGCATCCATTCGGTCACCAATACCGGCCATCTCACGCACATAGTCGATCCGCTCCTTAAGCCGTCTGCCGGATAATCCGTAAATGCTCCCGAAAAACTCAAGGTTTTCACGGACCGTAAGATCGTGATAAAGAGAAAATTTCTGGGACATATAACCGATAGTATTTTTAATTTTATCCTGCTCATTGACAATATCATATCCGGACACTGTTCCTGATCCATCCGTGGGTGAGAGAATTCCGCAGAGCATCTTAATCGTAGTACTTTTACCGGCTCCGTTGGGACCGAGGAAACCGAATATCTCACCCTTTTTTACGGAAAAGTTAATACTGTCGACTGCAGTAAAATCATCAAACTTTTTTGTAAGATTCTGTACTTCAACAGAAAATTCCATCACTCAAACCTCCTGTTGAATCTTCTGATACTAAAATATATAAGTACTGAACCTAGTATTGTCAGAGAGAGAAGCTCAGTCCAGAGAACTGAGAATCCTACTCCTTTAAGAAAAATTCCGCGGATGATAGTCATAAAATAACGCATAGGATTTAAGTATGTAATGTATTGAAAAATTTCGGGCATTGCATAAATCGGAAAAACAAACCCTGAAAGCAGAATGGCCGGAATGAAAAACAGAAAAGTTGAAAGCATCGCCTGTTGCTGAGTCTGCGAAACTGTTGAAATAAAAAGTCCAACTGACAGAGTACAGATTATGTAGAATATACTGGAAAAAACTAGGAAAACAAAGCTTCCATTAAATGGAACCCTGAACCAGAAAATTGATATTATAGTAATTACACATATTTCAACAATTCCGATAATTGCAAAAGGGAGAGTTTTCCCTGCGACAAATTCAGCGGGTCTGAGTGGAGATACAATTATCTGTTCAATTGTCCCGCTCTCCCTCTCTTTAACTACCGACATTGATGTAAGCATTATTGTTATCAGAGCAACCAGTAATCCGAGAACTCCCGGGAGATAGAAATTACGGCTTGTCAGATCGGGATTGAACATCACTCTCTCTTTTACCGGAAGCGGTTCTTTAAATCTCCCGGCCGAATCCCCGCGGCTGAGCAGTGTCATTTTAATCTTTTGAGAAAGATACTCTATCGAAAAATCGGATGAGATCTGATTAATGTAAGCCATTATCACAGATGCACGGCTTGAATCTGTCCCATCAATTATCATTTGTAGTTCAACGGGTGTACCGGAAAGAAGATTCTTTTTGAAATCACGGGGTATATGCATAAACATGTCCGCTTCCCCGTTGTCAAGAAAATCCGCGGCCTGATCCGGTGATTCAAGAGAAGTATAATGTTTGAAATATCCGCTTGCTGTGAATTTTCTTATCAGCTCACGGCTTTCGCTTGTCTTATCGCTGTCAAGTATTGCCATTTTTATTTCGGTAATATCAGTATTGACTGCATATCCGAAAATAAGAAGCATAAGCACTGGAGATCCGAATAGCATCATCTTCATACGCTTATCGCGAAGTATCTGTTTAAACTCTTTAACTATCAGACTTTTTAATATTGCGGGCCGGAGTATTCCTTTTATCATATTATTCCTCAATTATCCCCGAGCTGGAGTTTAAGTTTTCCTGAACAGATAACCAGCACAAGAATTGTAAATACCATAAGAAACACAATCTGCGTCCAGAGCATCGTGACGCCGATCCCTTTTAACGCAATCCCCTTCACTATGACGATGAGATACCTTGCAGGAATCAGATACGTTATCCCCTGTAGCGGGAGCGGCATATTCTGAATAGGAAATATAAATCCGGAAAGGATGAATGATGGAAGATATGTAACAACCATAGCAACCTGCACAGATAGCACCTGAACTTTTGTTGCAGTCGAGATAAGTATTCCCAATCCCGTTGTTCCTGTGAGAAAAAGAAGCGCCAGAAGATAAAACTCGAAGAAACTCCCTTTAATCGGTACATCGAAAAGAAAATAACCCACCGATGCGGTCATGAGTACATCGAACAGACCTATAAACAGATAAGGGATCATCTTTCCTGCAATGAGCTCCCATGAACGGAGAGGTGTTGTCATCAGCGTCTCCATCGTTCCGCGCTCCCACTCCCTGGATATTGTCAGCGAAGCGATCAATGCTGATATTATTGCAAGTATAAGAACAATAAGTCCGGGGATGATAAAATTTTTACTCTGAAGTTCGGGATTATACCATATTCTGCTGCGGACATCCATGGGGAGATCGAATGATGATATCCCGGCGCTGTTAAGTTCCTTTATCTTTGCATCTATATTATAGTTTGCAATAATTGCTTTTACATATCCGATAGACACAGTTGCCGATGTTGAATCAGAACCGTCAACGATAAGCTGAATATCTGTTTTTCCTCCGGTTTTAATCTCCTTCCCGAAATTACGCGGGATTACCAGAGCCAGAGTAGATCTCCCGGCATTTATCGACTCATCAATGCTGCTGTAATTTTCAGCATAACCAACAATATCAATATATTCCGTATGTGCAAATTCCTGAATAAGATTTCTCGATACTGTACTCCTGTCCTGGTCAAACACAGTAAGCTTAACGTGCTTAACGTCAACTGTCAGAGCATATCCGAATAAAATTATAAGGAGTGCCGGCGCAAGGAGAGAGAGGATCAGGCTGCGGAGATCTCTCCGTATCTGGAGCCATTCCTTGTCCGCTACAGCAGCAATCCGTACCAGTGATTTCATATCAGCCATTTTCTGCCACAATCTCCATAAAACAATTTTCAAGAGTCGGGATTTTACTCATTACAGATGATACCGGAATCTTTTCTTTTTCAAGTATCCGTTTAACTTCTTTATCTTTTACACCGGATGTAACAAAAATTTTCAGTGAATTCCCTTCTCTTATAATATTTCCGAATTTTCCGCTCTTCATCAGAACTTCTTCAGCTCTCCATACATTATCTGTTACGATTTCGAGCATCATCCCGCCCATTGATTTTTTTATATCAGAGGGATGACCGTTGCGGATAAATTTACCTTTATCCATCATGGCAACACGGTTGCATCTTTCGGCCTCATCGAGATATGCAGTACTTACAACAATTGTAACTCCATCGCCGAGAAGAGTGTATAGTATTTTCCAGAACTCTCTCCGTGATACAGGATCTACACCGTTTGTCGGTTCATCAAGGAGTATCAGATCCGGGCTATGTATCAGCGAACATGCAAGTCCCAGTTTCTGTTTCATTCCGCCGGAGAGTTTCCCCGCCAGTCTGTCTTTAAAAGGTTCAAGTCTGCTGAACTCATATAATGCAGGTATTCGAACATTAATCTCTTTTTTTGAAACTCCGAATAGTCTTCCAAAAAAAAAGATGTTCTCTTCAACAGTCAGATCTTCATATAATCCGAATCGCTGAGGCATATATGCAAGGTTTTCCTTAATCCGGTAAAGATTGTTCTGGATATTTTCACCATTGATTTCAACAGCACCGTCATTTGGACGAAGGATTCCGGACATCATCCGGAGAAGTGTACTTTTCCCGGCTCCGTCAGGTCCTACTATACCGAATATCTCCCCTTTCTGTATTTCAAAACTCAGATCATCAACTGCAGTGATATCTCCGAATCTCTTTGTGATATTTTTCACAGCAATCACTTTGCATCTCCGGTAATAGTGATTTCAGCATCTGCAGGCATCCCCGGTTTTAGAATCATTTCCGGATTTTCAATCATTACCTTCACTGCAAAAACCAGTTTTACCCTCTCCTCTTTAGTCTGAATTGTCTTTGGTGTAAACTCGGCTTTATTCGATATTGATACTATCTTTCCGGAAAATGCTTTATCCGGGAATGAATCGATAAATACTTTTACAGACTGACCGATCTTTATAAATCCGAGACTCTTTTCGTTAACATAAATGTACATCCACGGCCTGGTAAGATCGGCAATCGTAAGTATTGGAGTGCCGGGAAATGCCATCTCACCGACTTCAACATTTGTATCTAAAACCGTCCCCTCAATAGGAGAATAGATTACCGCATTTTCAATTGTAGCGCTGACCTGATCATACCCGGCCCTGGCCATGCGGAATGCCGCCTCTGCATTATCAAGATCTTTACGTGAAATAGATCCGCTTTGATACAAATCTTTTACCCGTCTGTAGTTTTTTTCAGCATTTTCATAATTAGCCTTAACCGACAGACGCTGAGCAGAGAGCTCTTCATACTCAAGTTTCGAAACCAGATCGCCCCGTTTAACATCAGATCCTTCCGGTCTCGGGAGTGCGGCAACTCGTCCTGCAATTTTAGAACTTATCTCCACTTCTGTAACTTCTATAGTACCGGAACCTGAAATTGCATTTGAACTGCCGCCCAGTTTACGGAAAACTTCAAAGTATAGAGTTGAAACAACCAGTATAATCCCGAATATTATCAGAGGAATTTTTTTCTTTTTCATTTGTTTACCTTCTCAAAAATTATAGAATAATCACTTAGTCCGGTCTCTTTTTTTAATTCTGCCAAAGCGGTGTAATACGAATTGATTGCGTTGATGTAGCCTGTTCTGGCTGAAGTGAGTGCAAGTTCAGATATAAGTAATTCAGAGTTCTTTATTACACCAGCTCTGAAACTCTCCCTTGCAATTCTGACTCCTTCAGCTGCCGTCTCTACATTCTCTTTTTGTGACAGTATTGTCAGATATGCAGTGAGAAGTTTTGAATAACCTGAATTTATATTTATTGCGATAAGCCTTTTAAGCTTCAGCAACTCCTCTTCACTCTGTTTTACGTAAAGATCCTCTTCCCTTGAAAAAGAGCTGTTTGAATCAACACCAAAGAGTGAGCCCCACCTGTATGTTGCAGCAACTCTCACCTGCCAGTTATTCTGCCACTGATCGTCGCCGGACAGCTGAGAAAAATCCGGAGCAAAAGGTCCCGTAATTCCGGTATCAATGCTATTGGGATCGCTCTTTGTCATACCGTAATAACCGCCAGCTGAAAAAGTCGGCCACAGATAATATGAATCATACATATTCCCCTTATGTTGTGCAGCCTGTATTTTTTTCTCAATCTGAATAAGCTCAGGTCGATTCTTAAGCGCAGCGGAAGTAATAGTTTCAATTTTCCTGTCCATCTCTTCACTGGAAACTCTCTCAATTGTATTTTCAAGTACAGAGAGATCCGCCTTATAGATTTCAGAACATCCAAGTGTATAGTTGAAGAAGTCAAGAGCTGTCCGGTAATTATTCTCAGACTCAAGCAATAGGGGCTGCTGACTGTTAAGTTGGACTTTCGCCTGGAGAAGATCAAACTTCGGGATACTTCCGGTTGAATACATATTCTGTACATCTTTTAAATTTGATTTAAGGAGATCGATCGAATCCTTTCTGAGACTGATCATCTCCTCGGCAAGTATAAGAGAGAAATAACTTTTTATAACTGCCAGTTCGGTTTCAGCCTTAATCCTCTTTACCTCCTCTTTCGAAGCAATGAAAGATTTTCTTGAAAGCTGAAGTGAATTGTAAAAAATACCGGGATTTATTCCGAATTTCAGCTGAACAAATTTAATATCAAGCTGGCCATCGGAGAGACTCATAAATCCCTTCTCAGCATTCTGTCTTGTCATTGCCGCTTCTGATTCAAGAACCGGGAAAAGCTCACCCCATACGGCATTTACTTTTTCATCTGCCTGTTTGAGTTTTAACTCAGCGATTTTATAATCATGATTATTCGCAAGGGCAATTTCGACGGCATCCTGCACTGTAATTTTTTTTGTTTCTTCCGGGTGAGCATAATTAACTAAACAGAAGATAAATATTCCGGTATTCAGTATAGAGCACATTATAGAAAACATTTTTTGTTTCATAAATTTACATCCTTAAGTTCGATTCCACTTTTTAAAATTTCAAAAAAATTTTCTTTATATTCATCAAGATAGCCATCTTTAAAGATAATCTTTGCAAGATCGGTACCTTCCAGCGGTATCCGGATTATATTAAAGAAAATTATTCCTCCAATAATCTGCAGAAAGGTATAAAACGGTTTTAAATCTTTCATCCGGCCCTCCTCCGCTGCAGATTTCATCAATGGACCTACAATTGAAAAAACAGGAAGAACAAGATTCGGAATAGCTATCTTTTTAAAATACTCCCCTCCGCTGGCAATTTCTCTCATCATAATCTGAAAAAAACTTTTATCAAAACCATCCAGCATATTCATATATTTGTTTATAATAGAATAAAGAACATCCATGGGATCCCCCTCGCCTACGGCTGCCTCTTTTACCTGTGAAAGGATATTATCTGTTAGATCTTTGAGAATTCTCTCATAGAGCTGCTCTTTGCTTTTAAAATGGTAATAAATCATCGCCTTATTCACTTTTGCTTTTTCTGCAATTGTATCAACTCTGGCTCCGGCATATCCCAATGCTGCAAATTCTTCAACTGCAGCAGCCAGAACTTTCTCCTCGCTGCTTTTAGTCTCTTTTGTTTTCATAAATTAACTCTCGTTATGCTTAAACTTAGACAAATTTTGACTTTTCTAACCGGCTCTGACCCCGATAAAAATTTAAGAGCTCAGACCGCTGAATCATATAAATTCAATATCACCTTACTTCCAAACATCTTTTATTAACTAACTATTTAGTTAATAAAAGTCAACAAAATAAAACACTATTTTAAAAAATTATGAACTTTTCAGGAGCCTGCTAATCAATCGCTGATGAGAACACTCTCCATCGCGCTGTTAGCGTGGTGGAGACAGAATGCAGCTGGTTTTTGAAAGGGAACATTTTCAGTACTAATAAAAAAATAATTTTTAAAAGTGAAAGTAATTGTATTTTTTAGACTGAATATCTTATACGATATTTATAGAAAATATTATCAGAAGAGAGTTTATGAAGAAAATCTGTGTATTCTGCGGGTCAAGCACCGGAAAAGATCCCATATATTCAAATACAGCTTTAAAACTGGGTGATTATTTCGTCAATAATGACATATCTCTTGTTTATGGCGGCGGAAATATCGGTCTTATGGGGATCATCTCATCAACTGTGATGGATAGAGGCGGTCATGTAATTGGTATAATACCTGAAATGATTCATGAAAATGTAACTCATAAAGGTATTTCTGAACTTATTGTAGTAAAAACAATGCATGAACGAAAAGCATTGATGTACGAAATATCTGATGCTTTTATCTGCCTTCCGGGAGGAATCGGCTCACTGGAAGAGGTTCTTGAAGTGTTTACGTGGCTTCAGCTGGGTTACCATTCAAAACCTGTAATGATACTCAATATAAACGGGTTTTACAACCATCTCATAAAACAGCTGGAGTTTATGGTCGAAGAGGGTTTTTTAAAGAAAGAACATCTGTCTAATCTGATAGTGAGAGATAAGTTCGACAATCTGATTGATGATATTTTTTTATCAGATATTCAATTTAACAATAAATGGGAATCGTAATGATAGTTGACACACAACAGAGTATTAACGAATTGCTTGAGAGTAATATTATAGAAGTAATTGATGATTGCAGCAAGCTTACATCCGGAAAAGTTTTAAGAAGAGTTAACAGCTCAAAAAATCAGCAGGGACAATTTACAGGATTTGATGATGATTCAGGTTTAATTCTGGTAAATGTGATTGATATGACATCTTCAGATTTTGCTGCAGAAGCCGGAATAGTAAGACTATCAAATGAGGACACATTATACTGCTATACCTCTTCATTTTCCAGGAATAAAAAATCTTCAGATGCAATGGAGATTTTAACAACATGGCCGCTTTACAAAAAGAATCCGGAACTCCAGACAGCCATGGAGTCATTCTTCAGATCTGTATTTACTCCAGAACATATACTTTACATGAAAAAGAATGATATGCTCGATACAGTATTTATCCCGATGCAGCAGAAACTTAAAATCGGCAGATACATTGAAGTTATAAACTGGGATAATATCAGAAAAGAAAAATTTCACGAACATCTGAAAGCACTGAAACCTGGCGAGCATATTACATATATTGCACTTGTCCCTCAAACAACAAGTTATGCACCGAAATTCTATTCAATAGGAACAAAGCCTCATGAGGTTACACATTACTCTCTGCGGAGTGAAGGATTTAACTTTAAGCCGACTCATGGCGGTCATATTAAAGCAGATAAGAATGAAAAAGGAATTATTTATTACGTAGATGCAGGTTCTAACTTTATCGGCAAAGGAATTAAAACTAAATTAGAGACAGCCGAAAGCATTACAAAAGCCCTTAAGCGGGAATACAAGGATTACGTTTTCATCCCTCTTGAAGGGAGAGGCGCATTCGGAACAGAACAGAGTTATTAAAAGGAAAAATAAATGGATAGTATATCACGAATATATTGCGAATCACTAAAACTGAGAGCATACACAGTAACATCACTTAATATCACCAGGGAGATCACTTCTCTGCATAACACGACACCAAACTCAACAGTCGCTCTTGGACGGACAATAAATGCCGCTGCTTTACTTAGCGCAACATTGAAACCTCAAACCAACCAGAGTATACTTATGAAGTTTTCCGGAAGCGGACCAATCGGCGAAGTTCATGTACAAGCCGATGCATTCGGAAACCTGCGCGGATACATCGCCAATCCCATGGTTGATATAACAGATGAATTCGAAAAAATAAGTTTTTCAAAAGCAATCGGTGCGGGACTTCTTACGGTCATAAAAGACACCGGAGGTAAAGAACCATACACCAGCGTTACTCCGCTGATGAACGGAGAAGTAGCAGCGGACCTGGCATATTACCTGGTCACTTCAGAGCAAATTCCATCCGCTGTAATGATAGGACTGAACATAGACAAAGATGGCGAGATAACCTCTTCCGGAGGAATACTTATCCAGACTTTCCCCGATACAGATATTTCTGTAATCGAAAAAGTCGAAGCTAATATAAAAAAAATGGACCGGCATCTTGGAGACAGACTTCATCACGGGGAGAATATCTACTCAATTGTTGAAGAACTGTTTGACCATCATAAAACCGAAGTTCTAAGCACTACACCGCTTGTACACAAATGCAGATGTTCCCACGAAACTCTTTTCAATTTAATGCGGACATTCCCGGAAGAGGAAATCAAAGACATGATAGAAAAGGATGAGGGTGCTTTCATTACATGCACTTTCTGTGCTAAAGAATACTCCTTCAGTAAAGATGAACTCCTGACTCTTATTTAAAACTCATTAATAATTTCAGAATGTTTTTTTAAAAAAATGAAACTCCATATCTTCGGCTACAAAGATATGGAGTTTTTTACTTTAAGAATTATGTAATTTACAATTACCCGAAATCACTTAATTGTGTTCATAAAAATTTCTATGACCGGATAATACGGCACCTCCTGAATTCAAGTTTGAAATGCGACAAGATGGGAGTTTAAAATATCAGCAGGAGATTTCCAACCACGGGATTTTCTCGGCCTTGCGTTTATAGAAAAAATACTATCATCAATAAATTCATCTGTCAAGTGTGCGAAACTTTTTTTCTTTGGAAGATAATATCTGATACGCCCATTTATATGTTCATTAAGACCTCGTTGCCATGAGGAATAAGGATCAGCAAAATATACATTACAGTTAAGAGCATTTTCAATTGTCTTATGCATGCAAAATTCTGAACCATTATCAAATGTAATTGATTTAATAAATCCATCAGGTAATGAACCCAAAGCCTCTGTAATTCCTCGTGTAACAGTTTCCGCATCTTTTGAAGGCAATTTAATACCCCATGTAAATGCTGCTTTTCTTTCCACAAGAGTAAGAAGATATGCATCATTTCCAGAGCTTACAATCAGATCCCCCTCAAGATGGCCTATTTCGCTTTTATCATTTGCTTCTTCAGGGCGTTCCCTTATATTCTTTTTCGAAGGATCTTTTGCCCTGTTTTTATAGGTATTTGAGCGATTTTGGCGTTTCTTCCGTTTTATAAATAAAAATTGAGTAAAACGATATTCACCCTTTTCATTTTTTTGAGCATACAACCACTGATATATAGATTCGTGTGATAAGTGCATTGATGCATCTTCCAGAAACATTGTCTTTAGGTATTGAGAAATTAATTCGGGTGAATCGCCGTTCCTTAAAAAGGTTATAACTATCAAACGCAGTAAGCCATTGACATCAAGCTTTCTTTTTTTAAATTTTTCCTCTTTAAATATTCCGCTTGAGCTTCTTGTGCATGATAGCCTTTTGTTTTATTCCTATCAATTTCGCGATAAACTGTTGATTTATCACGATTTAATAATTCAGCAGTTTCTTTCACAGGCTTATCTGAATAAATCATTTTTTGCATGACAAATCTTTCTTCAAACTGTACTTGTTTAAAATGCCTCATGGGTATCTCTCTCGGATTTGGTTTTGGTCGACTCAATCCTTTATGGAGATTTCTCATGAGGCTACTATTTTAATTTCCTTTTGCATTTCAAACTTGAATTCAGGCCTTAACCGAAGACCGGACTGAGCATTTAGATGGACTCCCCGCATCACTCCGGTGTAAACTGGTTTATCATCTTTCAATGAATAAATCTTGACAGCATATAATAATCTGATTTTATCATATATCCGGTGAGGTATAATTGATTGAGAACTCTAATAATGTTTCTAATATTGTTTACTGTCTCCTCTGCATCAGCTCAGGAGATACAGCTTCTTGATAAAGAGATGTATCTCAGAAGCGGCTTTGATGCAGAATGGACAACTCTTCAGGAATTTGATACATCATGGACAAAACTGACGACAGATCCCGCAAGAAAGAAAATGAGAATTGCAGACCAGCCTATACCTGATCTGCCTAAACGATCCTTTCTCTCTCTTAAGACCGGTAAGCCTGAGAATTTTACTCTCGTGATTCCGTTCCTTAATCAGACAAGCTATACATCGCCGGGATTATATATACACCGCATGGGTAATAACTGGGAGGTCTACTTAAACGGCAGCCTCATTAAGCGTGAAATGTACCTCGACAATGATGGATATATAACAAAGAAAAGAAATCTCAGACATATACACATTTTATTTAATAGTCAGTATTTAAAAAATGGTAAAAATGTTCTAGCCATTCGATTTGTCGGTGATCCCTTAAATATTGAAAATGGAATAAGTCTTTATCCTGTATATATTGATGAGAATGAATCTATTATTATAAAATCATCAGAAAAAATTACACTGATGCTGATTTTTGTATACTTTGTAATAGGGATTTATCATATATTTCTTTACCTCAACAATCGCAAAGAGTTTTATAATCTATTCTTTGGACTGGTTAGTATTGAATTTTTTCTATATATTTTTTTCAGAACTCACGCAGTATATTCATTAATACCTTACAGCGATATTGTAATCAAGGGGGAACTGACTATTCTTTATACCATCGTTCCAACTTTTGGTGCATTTGCCGGACTTATCATATCAAAGAAAATTGAAAAAATTACATTAATTTATGCTGTATTTTATTTACTGCTGATATTAATAACTATTCCGGCACCTGAAGCATTTCAGGAGGACATATTAAGAATCTGGCAGATATCCGCCATCATCCCTACACTTTACTATCTTTTTTATACAATCGGTTTCAGCTACTTAAAGCAGGTTAAGCGCTTTAAAGATAAAGGTAAAAGTCTGACAATATCAATTTTCCGCGGGCTTGGTGTATCAGTCCCCGGGAATCTTCTCATTGGAATGTTTGTTGTAGTTGCCTGCATGTTCTTCGATATACTTGATGCAGTTTATCTTAACCTGGGATTATCGGTATCAAAATATGGTTTCTTTTTTCTTATAGTCGGTATTGCCATGGTACTGTCCAATCGTTTTCTTTATATTTACAAGACTGTTGAAAAATTGAATATGTATTTAGAGGAAAAGATTTCCGATTTAAAACTGGCTAATCAGAAGATAAGCCTTTCTGAAGAGAAGTACCGTCTTTTAGTTGAAGGCTCCAACGAGGTAATATTCACACTTGATAATAATTACTTTTTTCAGAATGTTAACCATACAGTTCGCCAGAAACTCGGTTTATCTTCTGAGGAAATAATCGGAATGAATTTTCTGGAGTTTGTCGAAAGAAGCTCCGATGGACGATCTGTTGAATATAAATACATCACTGAAAAATTTGAAGAACTGAAAGAACACGGAAAACCTGTTTTCTTCAAAATAGACTATATGATGCCGGCCACCATGGATGTAATAGATTTCAACGTAAAACTTGAATACATAAACATAGAGGGGAGCAATGAAATTCTGGGTAATATTTCACGAGTATCGGAAGATTCCCTGTTAAAATTTTTCATAAAAGAGAAGGCCTCATTCAATATTGGAAATCAGCTTACTACAGCTGAAGAGGTCAGCCATAGGATTACACGAAATCTTACCCGTTATATGGATCAAAAAGAAGTAAATATGGTCAGAATAGCGGTCAGGGAGATGATTATAAATGCCATTGAGCATGGAAATTTTGAAATATCATTTGAGGACAAAACAGAAGCCCTTTATAATGATGACTATTTTAAAATTCTTGCGATGAAACAGAAGGATACCAATTTCAACAAGCGTACTGTTGAAATTGAATATCGTATAACCCCCGAAAGAGCCGAGTTCAGTATAATAGATCAGGGGAAAGGTTTTGATCACCGGAAAGTTATAAAAAAATTAAATGAAGCAAATGATGAGATGCTTGCCCACGGGCGAGGAATAATGATGGCCACAAACGTCTTTGATGAAATAAAGTTTAATAATAAAGGTAATCAGGTAGTGCTGATAAAGAATTACTAAAACATTTTAAAAATTACAAATCAAATTCAGCGGTATTTCACGAATTATATCTCTCCGCCGCCGAAGACGGCGGAGAGATATAATTCTTTATTTTATACTCAGTTTACTATGAGATAAAACTACTCCATTATTCTCTTAATAGAAACAGTTTTACCGGTGTTTGTAACTGTAAATACAGCACCGTTGATTCCGGGATTATCCTCTGCCGGTTCAAACTTCACCTTAGCCTGTGACAAAAAAAATCTGATCGAATTTTCCTTCTTCACACCAATTACAGAATCAAATGAACCAGTCATCCCGATGTCAGTTATATATCCTGTACCGTTATGCAGAATTCTTTCATCAGCGGTCTGCACATGAGTATGTGTTCCGAATACCGCAGTAGCTCTGCCGTCCACATACCACGCAAAAGCCTGTTTCTCCGATGTCGCCTCAGCATGAAAATCCACCATAATAATATCGGACTCTGCTTTAACCTTCGCATATATTTCATCGAATTTGCGGAAAGGGCAATCCAGAGCTGCCATAAGAACCCTCCCCATTAAATTAATTACACAGATTTTCATACCTTTGTAATTGATGATGCAGTATCCTTTACCGGGAACATCCGGTGGATAATTTGCGGGGCGGAGAAGATTAAGATCCGCATCGATAATCTGCAGAATGTCACTATTGTTCCAAATATGATTACCCGAGGTGATTACATTAATCGGCCGTGAAAAAAGTTCGCGGGTAACCTCCGGTGTCATTGCCATTCCGCCGGCAGAATTCTCTCCATTGGCAATAACCACATCAATTCTCTCGCGATCGATCAGTCCCGGAAGTTTGCTTGCAAGTACATTTCTTCCGGCCCTTCCGACTATATCTCCAATTGCAAATATACGAATCTCTTTCATAACACTTCCAGTTTTATTATCTCTCAAAACAGATTTAATTCTTAACATGCAACTGTCTAATACTTTTTAAAATCTATCAGTACAAAACTGAAATTTCAATTTATCAGAACCGGAAACATAAAAAAAGGGATTCCATCCGGAATCCCCTTTTCATAACAAACTATATTAAAAACTGTTATCTTGCGTAATCTATAACCCGTGTTTCGCGGATTACCGTAACTCTGACAATTCCCGGATACTTAAGTTCAGACTCAATCTTCTGAGCAATATCCCTTGCCATAAGTTCAGCTCTCTCGTCAGAAACCAGAGTGTTGTCAACCATAACACGAAGTTCGCGTCCAGCCTGGATTGCAAAAGTTTTCTCAACCCCTTTAAACTCAGATGCAATTCTTTCAAGATTCTCGAGACGCTTGATGTAAGTGTCAAGAGACTCTCTTCTTGCACCGGGTCTTGAAGCTGATATGGCATCCGCAACCTGAACAAGTACTGCTTCAAAAGATTCAGGCTCACGGTCATTATGGTGAGATGCGATGATATTGATACACTTCTCCGACTCACCAAACTTCTTAGCCATTTCAGCACCGACAATGGCGTGTGCTCCCTCACCTTCAACAATACTTCCTTTCCCGACATCATGAAGCAGTCCGGCTCTCTTTGCAAGCTGAACGTCAAGTCCCAGCTCTCCAGCCATGATACCTGCAAGATTTGCAACTTCTATACTATGAGCAAGTACATCCTGTCCATAACTTGTTCTGAATTTCAATTTACCGACATTGTAAAGAGCATCCTTATGAAGACCGGGGATACCGAGTGCATAAGCAGCCTTCTCTCCCTCTTCCAGCATAGTCTCTTCAATCTCTTTTGTAATCTTTTCAACAACCTCTTCAATTCTCGCAGGATGTATACGCCCGTTCTGAATCAGACGTTCAAGCGACAATCTTGCAATCTCCCTTCTTACAGGGTCAAATCCCGAGATAACAACCACCTCAGGAGTATCATCAATGATCATATCCACACCGGTGAGGTTTTCGAGAGTACGGATATTACGCCCCTCTCTACCGATAATTCTCCCCTTCATTTCATCCGAAGGGAGAGACACTGTTGTAACAGTATTCTCTGATGTGTATTCTGAAGCATTTCTCTGAAGGGCGGAGACAATAATGTCCTTTGCCTTTTTGTCTGCTGTTCTTTTTGCATCCTCTTCAATTTTGTTGATGAGCCTTGCAACATCAAATCTCGCTTCATTCTCAACATTTTTCAGAAGCAGATTTTTTGCTTCATCAGAACTCATCCCGGCAATCCGCTCAAGTTCCTGTCTGTGTTTTTCAAACTCTTTCCTGAGTTCTTCCTGTTTCTCTTTTGTCTCCTGGTCTCTTAATTCCAGGCCTTTTTCCTGTTTCTGAATCTCTTCCAGCTTTGCATCAATCGCCTCTTCCTTCTGAAAATACCTCTTTTCAGTTACCTGAAGCTCCTGACGCCTCTCTCTCATTTCCTTATCAAGAATATTCTTTTCCTTGAGCAGCTGATCTTTTGCTTCGATCAGAAGCTCCTTTCTCTTATTCTCAGCCTCTTTAAGTGCATCCTGTATAATTCTGTGAGATCTGGCCTCTGCTGAATTCAATTTTATCTTCCCGAAGTATGATCTTAAAGCATACCCCAGAATACCAGCAACAGGGAGAGCCGCAGCTAAAATAATCGTGGTTACCATCTCAACCTCCCTTACCGCATGTTTAATTTTCGGACTGATTAATCAGACCGTTTAATCTGCAATTTTAAAATTGTTATAAACTTTTTTAAGATGTAACAATATACAAGCGTATATAAATTAAGTTACACAGAGGAGATTTTCTGACGGATTTTTCCGGATACATATGGAGGAACAAGTGTTGAGATATCGCCGTTATAAATTGCCACTTCCTTTACAAGACTTGATGAAACAAAAAGATTTTCATCCTTCCCCATAAGGAATAATGTTTCAACATCAGGGGCGAGTCTTCTATTTAAAGAAGCCAGAGTAATTTCATATTCGAAATCACTAACAGCCCTTAATCCCCTGATTATGCAGGATATATTATTATCTCTGCAAAAATCAACAAGCAAACCACCAAACGACACAACCTCTATATTCGAGTTAATTTCACCACAACAGTGCTTTAGTATTTCAAGCCTCTCTTCAAATGTGAATAAAGACTTTTTAGCACTATTAACAAGTATACCAACTATCAACTTGTCACATATTCTCGTTGCCCTCTCGATAATATCGAGATGTCCATATGTCAAAGGATCAAAAGATCCAGGATAAATTCCAATCCGCATAATTCTCCAAAAATTTATACTGGATAATATTTATATTTAAATACTAATCTGTCAAGAAATAATAAGGTTTTGTTAATGGAGTTTGACTAAAAGTAGATAAAAAAGAGAGAATTTGTATTAAAATCTGCCAAAAGTGGAAGAAACAGAATTATAAAGAGAGGATATGCGCTAAAACCACTAGAAAAACGTAACTGTACCGGCATATCTTTTGCGCCAATACTCTTTCCTTATATCGTCATAAGAAACATGTTTCCCTCTGCTTGGTGCATGGATAAACTTGTAATCACCCATATATATAGCTACGTGCGAAATTTTCCATCCTGAAGTCCTGAAAAATACCAGATCACCCGGTTTAGCCTTTTTTATACCAATTCTCTTCCCGTTAGCAAACTGCTGTTGAGCCGAATGAGGAATCAGCAAACCGTGTTTTTTATAAACATAACTTGAATAACCGGAACAGTCAAAACCTGTAGGGTCACTTCCTCCGAATCGATAACGGACACCAAGATATTTTTCTGCAGTTTTAACTATTGAATATCTCTTTGTTCCAGGGAAAACATAGGGCCAGGATGTTTTATTAGGTGATGTACAGGAATAAAAAGATTGTGATAAGATCAGAATCAGCAGCAGGAAAAAAGATGGTGTATGTTTAAATATTTTTTTTATGAAATTCAATAATGTAACCTGACACTGTATATTATTTTAAAAATTTTTCTTCAAATTCTTCTTTCGATATTACAGACATCACTCTATTGATCTTTGTAGTATCAAAAATTTTCTGCAGCTCTGCTCTCAGACCAAAAACAAACATTCCAACATTATTTTTAACTGAACTGTTGAAAAATTTAACAAGGGTTCCTATTGCAGATGAGTCTATAAACTCTAGCTTGTCACAATCAAAACCGATTACAGATGCATCATTGTTTATAATCTTATCCCAGGCTCCCTCAATTTCCGCGATATTTCCAATATAAAAATATTTCGGCAGGGAAATAATTACAACATCACCTTTTCGTTTAATTTCCACTGCTGATATATACCTGTATTTATCCATATATTTATTATCGTTATTTTTCATATTATTATAATTGTTTTCTTTTTTTTCAATATATTTTTTTTAAAAAGCAGTTTTTATTCATAAAATTATCTTTTTTGTTAATAAATATCAGAATTTATACTTTAAACTTTTCTAAAGTAAAAAAAACTCTATTTTCCCCGCCGCCGAAGGCGGCGGGGAAATATAAATTTGTTTTTTAAACTAAAAATTATATTTTAGGAATAATTACTGAAGGGCAGTTCCATTAACTCAATCTTAACAGGGTCAAAGGGGCTAGCCCCTTTATAAGCCCCGCAGCGCTCCCTGCGGTTCCAGAAACGAAGTTTTGGAACCGCCCTGAATAAATATACATTTAGTCATATATATTTATTACTATTTTATCCGTAATTATTTCATCATATAAAATTATTTCTTGCCTCAAATCACCGGCAATCCCTTATATATTAAGTACACATGACCGGCAATAACCGATAAAATCAGACTTTGTCATTGTTTAAACTATTAATCTTCAGGAGATCGCAATGAAAATTTTAACTGGCGGGCTTGAAAACGTAAAAGGTTTCTCATTTTCAACAATAAAATGCGGAATTAGATATGAAAACAGACTCGATTACGCGCTTATATTATCAGAAACTCCATGTAATGCTGCAGGAGTATTCACAATAAACAAAATAACAGCTGCACCTGTAAAAATATGCAGAGAGAGAATAAATAATCCGATCCGCGCTATTCTTATCAATTCAACAAATGCCAATGCATGTACCGGAGATGAAGGACAGGATAACATTATCAAACTCACCGCTGATATTGCAGATAAGACAAAAATAGATCAGACTAGTATCCTTGCTGCGTCCACTGGAATTATCGGCCGCCAGCTGCCTGTAGACAAGATGCTGTCATCACATGATGAACTTGTAAAAAAATTAAATCCGCAGAATGGACACGCAGTTGCAGAAGCAATTATGACAACAGATACTATACCGAAAGAAGCCGCAGCTTCATTTGAATACAATGGAAAAACATACTCCGTTGCCGGCATTGCAAAAGGGTCAGGTATGATTTCTCCTAATATGGCTACACTTCTCTCTTTTCTATTGACGGATGCCCCGGTTGCAAAAGCGGACCTTGACGCAATATTCAAAAAAATTGTTAAGACAACATTTAATGCAATCACGATAGATGGGGACATGTCTACTAATGACACAGCCATACTGCTCTCTCCTGCAGCCGGAGAGTATCTCAGCAACGAAGCACTGATTGAATTCGAGGCTTCTCTTGAATATGTAATGAATAAACTTGCCGAACTTCTCATATTCGATGGCGAGGGTGCAACTAAAGGGGTGCGAATAAACGTAGTAAATGCATTAAACAATAAAGACGCTGAACTTATTGCAGGATCAGTTTCTAAATCACTTCTGGTGAAGACCGCTTTCTTCGGGAATGATCCGAACTGGGGAAGAATTGCCTGTGCTGCGGGTTATTCCGGCGCAGAAATCCAGGAGGAGAAGCTTTCCATCTATATAAACAAAAAGGGACTCTTTATAGAAGGTAAACCCTCCGGCATTGACTATAAAGAGATCGAAAATATTTTAAAAGAGAGAAACTATACTATTACAATCGATGCAGGCCTTGGAGATGGAGAAGCATCTATGCTCACTACTGATATATCATATGATTATGTAAAAATCAACGCAACTTACTCGACATGACATGATATCCAATATGCCTTCAAGATCTTTAAAGTATTAATACTAAATTCTCCGGTATTTAAAAAGCAATTCTGCTCAACGAACACAAACAATGATGTTTCATCGGAGTTGATACGATGAAACATCATACCTCAATCAGGATTAAAGAGCCGTACCTCCGGAAATGAATTGCTGCCGGGATCCGCCCGAACGGCTCAAAAACCGGTTCTATTTTAGCTCTCCGCCACGCCGCATATTACGGCAGAGAGCAATTTCACCATCAGTTTTTGAATAGATACATCCGATAAAGAAAGGGTACTTAAAAATAAATTGACAGTAATCTATATTTAGTTTTATACTATTAAAAAGGATTTTAATATAAATGATGAAAATTTTAAAAACAATATATATTATTACTGCATTGGCACTTTTTTCTATAAATGCATATCCACAGGATACAGACATAGTAAAGAAGCCAAAACTCCTGATATATAATTTCATCACAACAGATAATTATGATAATGTCAAAAAGAAAGAGAATAACTACAAATATTATTCCATTGTAATCCCTCAAACTATCTTAAAAAGCCTTAATAATGCTGGAAATTATGAAGTAATCCGCGAAACAGGACCATTCACAATTGAAACCGATATCCAGGATAAAAGCGAGAAAAAGAAGTATATAAAAAAACTGGTAGATCTCGGAACTCAGAATAAATCGGATTATATTATTACCGGAAATTTCCATGTTGCTGATAAAAAGCTTACAACGCGTATAGTTGTATTTGATGTGAGAGGTAAACAGATTGAAGTTTTCGAACATCTAAGCGATGAACTTGGAGTTAAACTACAGGGGACGACAGATCAGCTATCGCAGAAAATCAGCGATACCATAGCTAATCTTGACCGCCTTTACCTCGAATCTGAAGCCAGCTCTTTATTTAACCCGCTTAACACACCATTAAGTATAATTACATTAGGGGTCGATAGCGGATACCTCTTTATGTCGGGAGAATGGAAATCGTTATATGAAAACTCCCTTTATTTTGCTCCTTTCATTGACCTGGATCTGACTGATTATCTTTCACTTTCATTAAAATTTACAGCAATTGAAAGCAATGCTAAAGAAGTTGAAACAAATAGCAACTCGCGGTTGAAAATTTTAAGCAGTAGTCTCTCTCTCTGCTATCTTTACAGACTCAGCAACTGGTTCGGAATTGGTCTATCTGCCGGAGGTGGAGGATCAAAAACAACAATTACTATTGATCCATCCTCTCCATTCACCAGTTCACTATCAGAACAGGACTCATACGATCCAAATATCGATATTTCATCATATATTGTCCTTAATGTTTCAACATTTACCATTAAAACAGGTTTTTTATACAAAAGGATATTTTACCAGGATAAACCGATGGATACCGGAATTATATTTGCAGGAGTGGGGATTCACTTTTAATTTGAAAAGAACACATATAATCATTTAATTGATTAAAGATTTGACAAAATTTGCCGATACATATATTAGAAAAGATAAGGGTTATTACAATGGTAATAGAAAAAATTGGAAATATTAACAACATCACGGAAACAAAGAAGAGCAAACATGTTTCCGGGAAAAAAGAAGAAATTAAAAGCGATTCTATACAGATTTCCAGCGCAGGTAAACAGGCTGCTGAGATAGCTAAAAGCGCTCAGATAGTTAAAGATACCCCTGACACTAGAGTAGAAAGAGTAAAAGATATCAAAATGAGAATCGATAACGGTACTTATGATTTCAATGATAACAAAATGCTGGAAATGGTAGCAGACAAAATTGCGAATTTCCTTGTAAGATAATAAATCGATACAGTCTTGGCCAAAATAAAAGCGGGGATATCATATATGTCCGCTTTTTTTATTGATCTGATAAAAGCTCTACCAGGGAAGGAAAACATTGAGCGATATTATATCACCTGAATTTCATCTTCCGACAGAAATATATATTAAGCAGGGTATAAGTAAAAACGCTGCAGAAATTGCATCAAAATTCGGTTCCAGAATTGTTATTGTTACGGTTTCAACAGATTTTGAAGTATATCAGGAAACACTGTCGGAAATATACAGGTATTTTAAAAATATAAACCTTGGATGCATCATTTATGATGAATTACCGGGTAATCCTACAACAGAGGATATTGATGTTGCAGTTTCGTTCATAAAAAAGACAAAATGTGATCTTATTATCGGTTTTGGCGGGATTGAATCTATTAATTCAGCAAAAGCCATTGCCCTTCTTATTAAAAATTTCATTTTCTGTTATGACGCATTATATACGAAAGAAATTCTGAATCCCCCTGCTAAGTATATAACAATGCCGGCCTACCCCTCTTTCGGATTTGAAATTTCTCCAATGTTTTATATTAAGGAGATACATAAGCTCACGAATCAGGTTTACTACAATCTCAATCTATATCCGCTGGCATCTATTGTAGATCCGGAATTATCACTTTTTATGCCCGAAGATAAAATTCTTAAAACTTCAGTAAGCTCACTTGCAGTAGCAACAGAATCGGTTATTTCAACCATGAATAACGATGTAATAAACACCTATGCATTGAAAGCGATAGATTTAACATTCAGGAATCTTCCGGTTGCATATAAGGAATCGAAGAATATTGTACCGCGGATCAATCTTTCAACAGCTTCAGTTATGTCCGGTATAGCATTCTCTGTAGCCTTTCTATCGGTATCACTGGCTATGGCTCTGGCAATAGCATCAAAAACAGATATAGATGTAGAAACAGCAATGTCAGTTATAATTCCTCATATTATGGAATTTAACCTGACAACTTCTCCGGGTAAATATGTTCAGATGTCAAAAGTTATGGGTGAAGATGTAAAAGACATTACAGTTATTGAAGCGGCGATTAAAGCGGTTGAAGCTGTACGAAAACTGGAAATAGATATTGAAATACCGCAAAGATTATCAAGTTTTAAAATAAGTCAAAGCCAGTTCAAAAACATAGCAGATCTGGCCTTCACCTATCCTTTCATAAATAATACACCAAGAAAAATATCAAAAAGCGAAATTGAAACGATCCTTATTGCAGCGTTTTAATTAAACTGCTGCAAGATCTTCTGCTGAAAAAATCTGATTGATATCAAGAATAACAACAAATCCTGTTTTTAGTTTAGCTATACCAACAATATACTTTCCTGAAATACCCTTCACTACAGGCGGAGGGGGTTCAATCTCATTAAGATCTACTTTAATTACATGACTGACAGAATCAATAGCAAGCCCCACTCTTTTACCATCTATATCAACAACAATAGTTCTGCTGGAATTACTTAAATCTGCTATTATTCCAAATTTTTTCCCAAGATCAATTATTGGAATAACTTTTCCCCGTAAATCAATTACACCCATAATATGCGTGCGGGATTTAGGAAGCTTTGTAATTTTGGGAACTTTTAATATTTCCTGAACTTGAAGTATGTCTATCCCATACTCTTCACTGCCGATTTTAAAACATACTATCTGAAGTGATGTGGTAACTTCCATTTTTTTCTGATGCATTTTATAGTTCCTTTTTTTTATTAAAATACAAAAAAGTGAATAAAGTACTTATTATATAATAGCAATTTCTATTCAAACTTTTCAAGAAAAAAAAATATTATTCAATAATTTATATCGTATATACTCATAACCTGGTGGTAAATTTTATCTCCGCCGCGCCAGTGGCGCAGCGGAGATAAAATACCAACGGTTTATAAGCAGTTACTTTATATCGAATATCACTGTAAATCTGATTAAAGAAACTCTCATCGATATTTTTCACCTTTTAGGAATAAATAAAACCTCTTAAACATTTTTCAGGTAATAAGTTTAAAGTACTACAGATAAAGATAACTGTAAAAATAGAGTCCTGTCCCGGTGATAAGAAAGAAAAGGATCTTTATAAAGACCGGCTCTCTCTCTCTTAAAAGAATATCAAACACCCCTAGAAGCATACCCCATATAACAGCTGCGGCTCCGGCTGCTGTTAAGTCATACTGACCGATAAAGAAAAACAATCCCGTAACCAGAACACCTGTTAAAGTATCGAAAAGATCTACTATGCCAATTTTACTTGCGGCTTTACCGCTGGAATAATCGGTTTCTGCGTATGGATTATCATCAGTCTTAAAATACTTTCGTTTAACTTCCTGACGCTCAACCTGTAAACGATCCTTCTTACGATTCCTGCCGGAAGGTAATGAGGTTGAAATACCGTAATTACCGCTAATAAGTTTTAAAACATCTTTATTAGGGAGAGTTGAAAACTCCTTTGCTCTTTCGGCTAATCGTTCAGAAACCCTGGTGGATCTACCATTGCTGTTCTTTTCAATGGTAACACGCCCCTTATTTATCACAGCATAATAAGAAGCCCCCTTGTCTTCGCTTACTTCAGCATAAATCCTTACAATTTTTTCATCTATATTATAATCAACTCTGATATAATCACCATCATCAGTAGTTGTATACATAGCACGCTCGTACCCTCTGATTTCCGAAGGTCTCCTCTTCCAGGTGAATTCTTCATTTTCAATAGCTGCCATAATTTCATCACCTCTAAATACTAAAAGAGATTGGCCTTAATTGCCAATCTCCTTTTTTTAAAAGACCAAATTAAATTATTTTTTCTTGTGACGATTTTGTCTTCTTCTTTTCTTCCTTTTATGGTTCGCTATCTTTTTTCTTTTCTTTTTTTTACCGCAGGGCATAAAAAAACTCCTTATTATAAATTACTTCAAATTAATCTTATTCACCGTAGATTATCAACATCTCCCTTTACACCGGGTTTTGTGCCGTCAGAACTGTCATTGAACATGGCGGGTAAACCTGTTTTATCCGATGATATTATAACTTTTATATCATCACCCATTTTGTCAATATAAATAAATTTTAAAATTTCAGGATTATCCTTCAATATTGAGGAAACCCTTAATAATTTTTCAAAATAGAGCTCATTTTCATGCTTATCTTTAATAAGCTTTTTACTCAACAATATTTCCTGTTTTTTATTAGAAAAATCAAGATCCCTCATCTCTTTATTCTGAATAAGCCCTTCATTAAAAAACTTATTATCCGGGAAATATCCTGGAGATATGAACTCCATCTTATCAGGGAGAATACCTGCAACAGGAATTTTCTTCATAAGTTCCGATGTAAGAGTTTCAATAATCTGTTTTTCATTTTTTAGAATAATATTCCGATCATAAACCGGTTCAATATAATTCATCAACACAGACTGACTTACAAGAGAAGCCTTTTCGATAAAATATTTCTCTATAGAAAGTTTACTATCGAGATAAGAGATATCTGGAATATTTGCCTTGTCCAACTGAAAACTTATGTTCACAGGGAGTTTTATAAGATATGAATCATCATTCAATGATGAAAGCGATGGAATCTTCACCGGTATGCTTACTAAAGATGAATATCTTACAGGTGTTTTTACAACAGCATATCTCCATGGCATTACTCCCTGCCATATAACATTATAGGTACCGGTATAAACCTGTGCTACACTGTTATTTTTTAAATCTTTTAATACGACAATACTTTCATTCCCTGACTTATAGAATGAAAAATATACCCCGTAGATTACAGCTGAAACTACAACCAGTTTTATCAATAGTTTTATGAGAGTTTTCATATTCCCTCTTTATTTACAGATTTTCTTCATCATCCCTGAATGGGACTAGTTTAGCCGGAACCATAGTAGATATTGCATGCTTATAAATAAGATTCTGCTTTTTATCAACTTCGATAAGTATTGTAAAATTATCGAAACTCAAAACCCTACCCTTAATAGGTACCCCGTTAACAAGAAAAATTGTGATCTCTGTTTTATTTTTCCTGGTATAATTTAGAAAAATATCCTGTAGATTACTCAACTGCTTAGCCATAACTAGAAACCCCTCAATATTTATTTAACCACTTTTTAACAATATCCGGAATTTTATTTATTTCATCCGGATTGAACCAGATTACACTCTTATTTTTTTTAAACCATGTCATCTGTTTTTTTGCATATCTTTTAGTATTACTTTTAATATCAGTAACAGCCTCTTCAAGAGTTATTAATCCGTCAATATATCTGTTTATTTCAGCATAACCGATAGACTGCATGGAATTAAGTGAAGAGGAATATCCCATTAATCTTAAATTTTCGACTTCGCCGACTAATCCTTTTTGTATCATTAAGTCAACACGCGAATCTATTCTTTTATACAGACACTCTTTTTCAATATACAACCCGATAAAGAGAGTATCAAAATTAATCTCTTTTTTTTTAGCACCAAAAAAACTTGAAAGCGGTTTCCCCGTACCTCTGAAAACTGAAATTCCCCGTACAATTCTTTGTCTGTCATTTATATGAACTTTTGAAGCAAATTCGGGATCAACGGCTTTAAGCTCTTTGTAAAGCAACTCAGATTGACCGCTGTCATACTCTAAGCCGGCATCTATCCTTATTGCTTCATCAATATCCGGCACTTCATCAATTCCATCACAAAAGGAATTTATATAAAAACCGGTACCACCTACAATCAGGGGGATCTTCCCTCTTCCAGTGATATCAAGAAAAGCCTCAGTGGCCCTTATACAGTAATCTCCGGCAGTAAAATGATAATCAGGATCAACAACATCAATAAGATGATGGTTTACACCTTTCATCTCTTCTTCAGCAGGCTTACTGCTTCCGATATTCATTAAACGATAAACCTGGACAGAATCAGCAGATATTATTTCAAAAATACCACCTGCAACATTAATAGATAAATCTGTTTTGCCTGAGGCAGTTGGACCGACAATCGCAACAGCTTTTATAATTTGACCTTCGTCTATATAATTTCGCCCTCATGATTATACACCAGAGTAATTTCACCATCAAGTGCCAATTTCAGTACATTGGGAACAACTTTCCAGTTCAAGTCTGTTTCCGGGTAATTTTTAATATTTCCAACCAGATCAACAGCCTTCATTACTCCCTTGGTGAAAATATACTTATTTGTGTTTAAAGTTAAAAGTTTATCGAGTGGTATAACCATTAAAGTCCTCCAATATGACATCAATTTCATTTTTTATATTTTTTAATCTGCACTTTTCCGCTGTAACAATTGCCATAAGTCTATTAAATGCACTTTCAAGATCACAGTTGATAATTACATAATCAAAATTTACATATTCAGCAATCTCGTTATATGCATTTTTTAATCGTAAATCAAGTTGTTCATTATTTTCAGTTTCACGCCCGACAAGTCTTTTTTCCAGTACATTACGGGATGGCGGGATAATGAAAATAAAAACACCCTCTTCCAGCGTATTTTTTAAATTTCTGCTGCCCTGGATATCTACATCGAAGAGTGGAATTTTACCGCTATTACGGATCCTGTCAACCTCTTTTTTAGTAGTCCCGTAATAATTGCCGTATACTTCAGCCCACTCAATAAATTCATCATTACTGATCATAGTACTGAATTCATCTTTTGAAACAAAATGATAATTAACACCATCAACTTCATCCCAACGCTTATGCCTGGTTGTGGTCGAAATTGAAAACATAAAATCATCTTCAGTTTTGAGTAACTTATTGATTAAGGTAGTTTTCCCCGCGCCGGACGGTGCTGATATTACGAAAACCATCTTCAATTATCCGAATTACTGGAAAGCCTGTTGGAAAGAGTTTCAGGCTGCATAGCGGAGAGGATTATATGATTACTATCCATAATTATTATCGATCGGGTCTTCCTTCCGTGAGTAGCATCAACAAGAAGATTATTCTCACGTGCCTCTTCACGAAGCCTCTTTCCTGAAGCAGATGAAGGAGTTATAACAGCTATTACCCTCTCCTCAACAACAGCGTTCCCGAATCCAATATTTAATAGTGTAGTTTTCATATTATAACGTTCACTTAATATCTCTTTTTTTTATACTTTTTCTGTCAACATGAATTTTAATAATTATATTCATTAAACGTGGTATCAAATTATTTTCGGTGGTGCGTATGCGGAGCGCTGTGCCACCAAAAATAAACCGCTACCTTAAACGTAACTGCTCAAAATCTGGTGGCAAAATTGCTTTCCGCCGCGCCACAGGCGCGGCGGAAATAAAGTACCACAAGTTTTTGAGTAGTTACCATTAAACTATATTGCGACAATGCTCTCTTATTTTATCTATGTGATTTTTTATCTCAACAGCAATCTGCGAAATATCAGAATTATTCGATTTTGAGGCCACAGTATTTATTTCACGAAAAAGTTCCTGCGCAAGAAAATCGAATTTTCTCCCCTGTTGATCTTTCTCTTTAAGCATCACTTTGAATTTATCGAGATGATCATTAAGCCTTACAAGCTCTTCATTAATGTCAAGTTTATCAGCAAGAAGTGCTATTTCTCCATATAGCCGGTTATTATCAATATTGTTTTCTGTAATTGCTTTAAGCCGGTTTTTTAAATTCTCCTTTTTATCTTCCAGTACTTTCTTCGAGAGATTTTTAATCTTTCCAGCATCTTTTCCTATTTGAGCCAGTGATGCAACAATATCCTTACGGATAGAAATACCCTCTTTTTTTCTCATATCGATGGCTTTCGAAATGACTACATCAAGAGCATTCAGCATCTCTTTTTTTGATTTGTCTGACAGATTTGTCCGTTCTCTTTGAGTTATGCCTTCCAGCATCAGCAGAGATTCGAACTTCAATGGTTCTTTAATTTTTAATGATTTATGCAGAACTTCCAATTCATGGTAATACTTTTTCATTAGATCGACGTTTAAAGAAACAGGTTTTGTACTATTCCAGTCAAAGATATCAATTGATAACTCGATTTTTCCTCTTTTGAAATGTTTTTTTACAATCTGGATATATTCATTCTCTTCATTTTTTAAAATTTTCGGAAGGTTAACATATACCTCAAGATACTTGGCATTTAAAGATTTAATTTCGATAGAATAAGAAAACTGTTCTGAACTTTTCTCCAGAAACGCATAGCCTGTCATGCTCTCCATAAAATACTTCCTATATAATTTTTGGTTCTTTACCAATAGTTTTTATTTTTAATTCACCGGTTTCGAGATAAAAATCTATTGTTCTCCCGTAATCTCCGCCGACCTCTTCTGAAAGAACCGGAATTTTCAGCATATTAAGAATTTCTCTTACACTCAGAATATTATTTTTACCAATATCCCCCATCAAAGAATTTTCGGAATGCTTAAACATTGTAGCTCCTCCGGCCAGCTTCGCCACCATTCGATCCTGAATAGCTCCGATTTTCATCATTTCATCAATCATAAGCGGGATTGCTGTATCAGCATATTTCTTAAGATTATTCGATGGCTTTTTACTCGAAGGGAGCATTATATGAGAAAGTCCGCCTATCTTCATCTTCGGGTCATAAATGCATATACCGACGCATGACCCGAGAATTGTTCTTAAAGTGTTTGGAGATGCTGCCACCCCCATATCCGCGATTCCGACATTAATAAGATCGAAAGACATTCTTAGCTCCTGGGTTTTGGAATATAAATCGGAGATTCTAAAATTTTCTTATAAACAAAGTCTTCAGATATTGAATGAAGAGTTTCAGAATGACCTATAAAGAGATAACCTGTATCATTTATTGACTGATAAAAATCTGCCACCAGATTCTTCTGATGAATTTTATCGAAATAAATCATTACATTTCTACAGAAAATAATATCAAGATTTTTGGGAAACGGACTCTTAGCAAAAAAATTAAGATAATGAAAATCGATCATTTTCTTAAGTTCGTCATTTACTTTATATACACCCTTCTCTTTATCTTCAAGTGTAAAATATTTTTTCAGATGTTCCGGTGCAACTTTTTCAATCCTTCTTCCGGAGTAATACCCTTCTTTCGCAAATTCGAGAACAGAGGGCGCAATATCTGTTGCTATTATTTCTATCTCCCATCCCGGGAAATGTTTCATACACTCAAGGACACAAATTGCTATTGTATATGGTTCTTCACCTGTAGAACATGCAGCGCTCCATATTCTCAGTTTTTTATCTTTCTTTATTTTTGACAGCTCGGGTAAACAGACATCCATAAGAGCCTCGAAGTGCCGTTCATTCCTGAAAAAATAGGTTTCATTTGTTGAAACAACATCCAGGAGTTCTTCATATTCTTTTCTTTTGATCTCGCCGGTCAGCTTCTGAAGATAGTCATAATATTCACTGAACTCAGAGAGTGATAAAGCACTTAACCTTTTTCTCAGCCTGTTTGAAAGAAGGGTAATTTTGGTATCCTTCATAAAGATACCGCTTTCATCATATATCAGCTTGGCAAATTTAGCGAATTCGTCATCTGTTAATCTTTTTATTGTAAGATCCATAATCTTTTTCTACCCTTTAAATTATATATTTGTAAATAAATACTCTGAAAAGTTATTGCTATAAGTTTATTTTTATAATATGCTAAGAATTGAGACTGATTACAAGTCTTATTTCTCCAGCAGGAAGACCGGAGTATTTTGCAAGATCATCAATCGAGTGGCCGTCATTAAACAATTCAGCAATAAGAAGATATTTGTCCTCTGTATTCTGGAATAACTCTTCAATATCTACCGGTTTCTCTTCTTCATATTTCAATGTAATCTCTTCATCGGCTGAGAAATCAATATTACTTCGTCTTGATGGAACTTCTTTCTCGACTATCGAAAAAGACTTGTCAGATTTAATGATTTCTGTTTTCTTTAAAGGTACCGGTACTTTTTCTGGTTTAGAAATGTTCTCAGTATCGTCACTTTTTGTAAATGACTGAATTTTATCAATAAAATTACCAATGATTTTATGTTCATCTTTTACAGGCTGCTTACCAGTTCCAGCCGCATCCCGTTTATTCTCTTTTTCAATACTGTTTTTTAATAAAACTTTAGTTTCAGGTTTTGTATTATTAGTCATCCGGTCATCGAGTACAGTAAAATCAACTCCGCTAATTGAACCTTTCTCGTTCATAAGTTTTTTCAGAACGGAAATACGGCTCTCTAGAAGCGTAATATTTCTTTCAGCAGTGGCGTTAAACTCAGTAATAATCTCCCCCATCTCTCTTCTCAATTTCTTCTCCTGAAAAGTAGATGATGTCTTTTCGATCTTAAGACTTAATATAAGGAAAATCACAGCGCCAGTAAAAATATTAAAAATAAATAAAAGAAAAATATCCATTATTACTCCGTTATGTCACATTATAATAAAAAAAGACTGAATTATTTAAATATATCAATTATTTTACCCATTCTATCATCTTTCATTTTTTCGCTGCTTTTCTCATCATTCTTCTTATGTTCATGTTCAGTTCCGTGGTGATGTCCATGCTGTTTCTGTTCATCCTTGATCGAAGTTTTTTCCCCTTTTTCAGCTTCATCAAGTTTTGTATTTTTTAAATTAGATTTTTCTGCAGCTTCTTTATCAAGAATCTGCTGTTGTGCCGCAAGCGCTCCCTGGCGGGCGTGTTCATGCTTACTCACTTCCGGCATCTGCCCGATATTTGTCTGAAGATCTATCGGTTTAATTGTCATACAATTATCTCACCTTCGTCTGACTACAGTTGTTATCCGCTGGCTCCCTTCAACAAATACCGGGGGATCATAATCTGAAATATTCATTTCATCCCCTTTCAGTGAAAATTTAACATGGTTATAATTATCTCTGATTTTAAAATCTTTATCCTTGATATATATCTCAACTCCGGGATATGCAACTTTTTCAGCACAGACTTTACCTTTATGCTCCAGGAGGTTCATGTACTCATTCAGTTCATCCAGCTCTCCCGCAATCTCTGTAAATCTGCCGGCCTGCTTCTCTTCACGCGATGTAAGATCTACGAGCATTTTCTCTTTATCATCGGATAGTTTACCGCCCGCATTCCTTTTTTGAGTATTCAGTGTCTTAAGATCAAGACGCAGGGTAGACAGCTCATCTTCCAGCAGTTTTTTGGCATCTACAAGATCATCAATCTGCTGAAGCATTTTTGGATTAACACCAACCCGTATTATAGTTTTTGTTGAACCCTCAGCGCCGAGATATCCGGCATTAACCTCATCTCCGGCACGGATAAGACCGCCGGCAATTTTTGCCCGTCGCCCTATGGAGTATATTTTTTCACCCGCATCAACTCTGCAATGAAGAATTCCCTCGGGGATAACAACACTTCTCTCTGCAATTATATTTGAATTCTGAGCAAATTTAGCAAACACAGAACCGCCGGTTGATTCAACCTTAGCTTCATCTTTACCGGAAATACCCTGATGGACAATAATATCCCCCTCTGCCTCAATAAAAGCTTTTTGGACAGTGCCTTTTACTTCAACGTTACCAGCAGCTTTAACTTCAAAGTTATCAAGCACACTCCCTTGTATTATAACAGATCCGAGAAATACAATATTTCCTGTTTCGAGAGAAACATCACCCGACACAACAAATACCGGTTCAACAGATAATCTGCCAAGTTTGTATACGACCTGGCCATTTATCTCAGCAGTCAGTTCTGTCTCATCCTCAGAGAGAATAGTACCTTTCCCGAATCTGATTGCAGTATCTTTCCCGGATTTTGCAGGCAAAACACGATTTGTTATTGTTCTACCAGGTATACCCTCTTCCATAGGGACTTTGACAGCAAGAAGTTGTCCAACAACAACATTCTCAAGAAGTTCGAGATTTTTAAAGTCTACTTTACCACTGTCGTCTTCTTCAAATTTAATTGTTGTTTTATCAATTTTTACTTTATAGTCAACATATGCATTATTTCCATCCCGCGGCAATTGACCTTCTGCAGCTGTTAGCGGTTTTTTGTAATCCATCTCTTCAAGGTATTCTTTAATAGCCTCATCTTTGATACCAGTTACTACACCGGCATTTCTCAGACCGTCAATAACATCTTCATAATCCATGTGCCGGCCGGAAAATTTCGGAGGATTAAAATAAACAAATGCTTTTAATTCATCTTCTGTGACTTCAACACGCATAGTTGAATCATAAGCGGGATTAGGGAGCCATTCGCCGATTTTTACTTTTTCACCATCAGCTTTTTTTACAGCCTTTGCAACTAATGCTTTATCAAAATTGTTAAGCCTTAAGCCGTAACATTTATTCTCAACAGCTTCAACTGCCACAGGAAGCCCTTTCCCTCTCGGTTTTGTTACCTTAACCCAGATTCCGTTCTTTGATACCCTCACAGAAAATGTACCATCAGCATCTTTTTTATCATCAATATTTATACCAGGAGTATAACCTCCGGTTAATTTCATTTCTATTTCATCGAGATCATCATGTTCTTCATTTATTTTCAGAGGTGTAATAATTACGCGATAAGGAAGGCGTCCGAATCCGAATAATCCCTTTGTACCTTTTTCAACAACTTCATAATCGAGCTGGGAGATATCCAGTCCCAACTCATTTGCTGCAATCTCAAGAGCCTGATTAACAGAATCTGCATATACTTCTATCGAACTATCATCGTATTCACCGGAACCTGAATCTTCGATTTCCATGAAAAGATCTTTTAAACTGGCCATATTAACCGACTATATTTGATTTAATTCTGCCGAGTCTTCCCCTCAGCCTCATTATTGCTTTTGTGTGGAGCTGTGAAACACGGCTTTCAGTAACTTCAAGAACTTCACCAATCTCTTTAAGAGTAAGATCTTCATAGTAATAAAGAACTATAACTTTTTTTTCTTTATCCGGAAGCTTTCTGATCGCATCTATTATATAATCTTTTATCTCCTCTTTTTCCACAAGTACATCAGGATTCATATTTTCAGGCGCTTCAAGGGTTTCAAGTATGGATAATTCATCATTATCATCGCCAAGATACCATATATCATTCAGAGAGAGCATTGAAGTCCCGCTTAATTTATTGAGTAGCGACTGAAACTCCTCACTGCTGACCCCCAATTCCTTTGCGATCTCCTCATCCTCTACAGTTCTTCCAAGTTTATTTTCAAGTTCCGAGATGATGAGCTCTATCTGTTTTGCTTTCTGTCTTATTGAACGCGGGATCCAGTCTATTGACCGGAGTTCATCAAAAATTGCGCCTCTAATTCTTGTCATTGCGTATGTTTTAAATTTGATCCCTCTATTCGGATCAAACTTTGTTATAGCATCAAGCAATCCGAATATCCCATAAGAAACCAGATCATCAAATTCAATATTCTGAGGCATCCCCATGGATACTTTCCCGGCAACGTATTTGACCAAAGGCGCGTACTTGAGCACGAAGAAGTCCCTGATCATCTGGTCATTTGTTTTAGCAAACTTTTCCCAGAGTTTATCTTCATCCTGTGCTTCATACTCTTTATACTTTTTATTATCCATATACACATTCCCGGAAAATTAATCTTTATCTTTACTCATCATAGTTTTGATAGCCATCGCCATCAGCTTAGGTTCATAACTGTTAAACTGATTCTGTACAATTATATGTTTTCCAAGCTTCCCGTCTGAAGTACTTAATGCACCATCAAGACCGGAATCATTAACACTCTGTAATCTGTCATAATCTTTTTCTGTAAATTCTGAAAATCCTGAATCAGTTTTTTCAGAAAAATCTTCACTGCCGCTCATAAAGCTGTCAGCTGTAATATCAACCTTTTCAGCCGGATCTTCAGATGTTTTTAAACTCGAAAGTATTTCATAAACTTCAGGAACAAAATTTTTTATAACAAGTATAATCCCGAATCCTACAACAAAAAAAACAGGAGTTATAACCAGCGACCTGAAAAAAACCATTCCAGAAGGAACACCTCCGGCAAAACCTGCAATTACAGATAAAAAGAGAGCTAAAACGGAGAATATAATTCCGCTCTTTAATTCCATCCCTAATTCATCAAATTTTATCATCAATCCAACCCGAATTCAATATACACTATATAAAAATTCATATCAATAAACAAATCAAGCCTTTTTCTACTCTTCAACATCTAAATTGGAATGTCCAAGCAGATTTTTAATAAAAGATGTGATTCCGGTACCCTTATTGATCTCAATCTCTTTATTATTGATTCTGTCTGCTATAACTTTAACACAACCGGATGCTTTTGAATTCGGATAACTCACGATAAATGGTTTCTGATTTCTGACAGATTTAGGAACATAGAGGTCTTCGTAAACAAAACCGAGTTCCTCCACTTTAATATTCAGAAACTGACCGGCAATATTTATTACCCGCTGTGCAACCCTTTTACCCTCAGCTACCGATTGAGCACGGTTAACAATAAGCTTTATATGCTTCTCATTTGATTGAGATGCAATTGCTTTAATTATTCCATAAGCATCTGTAATTGCAGTCGGTTCAGGTGTTGTAACGACAATAACTTCATCGGCAGCCATTACAAAACTTAAAACATTCTGCGATATACCCGCTCCTGTATCTACGATGAGAAAATCATCATTGGCAAGCTCTGCAATAGAATTGATGAACTCATCCCGCTGTTTTACATCAAGATTAGCAAGCTGCTGAAAACCGGAAGCACCTGCTATAATCTTAATCCCTTCCGGAACTTCAATAATAATATCTTTGAGCTTCTTTTTACCCTTAATTACATGGTAAAGGTTATATTTTGGAATAATCCCCAGTATAACATTGATATTCGCCAGTCCCAGATCTGCATCGAGAAGAGTAACAGATTTCCCATCCTGTGCAATTGCAATTGCAAGACTGACAGAGAGACTGGTTTTACCCACACCACCCTTTCCGCTTGTAATTACAATAGTACGTGTAGCTGATGCACCGTCTGCTTTTTTCTCGAGAACCAGTCTTCTCAGATTTGCTGCCTGATCCAAGGGAAACCTCCTAAGTATTATTCAATTGAAGTCCTTATAATCATATCAGCAATCTCATCAGAATTTGCAATATGGATGTCATTGGGAACTTCCTGCCCATCGGTAAAATATGAAATGGGCTTATTATACTTATCGGCAATATCTACTACATTCCCGATAAAAGAAGTTTCATCAACTTTAGTAATTATTACACTGTCAAATTTCATTACATCGAATGCTTTGAAAATCTCTTTTAAATCACCCTTTTTAGTATTTGCACTGACACATAATATTTTTTCAAAATCATAATCAACATTATCAGCAAAACTTTTAATTTCAGATATCTTCAGTTCATTATTATGACTGCGGCCTGATGTGTCTACCATGATAATATCTGACTTTTCCTTTGCTATTACTTCTTTAAAATGTCTCTGATCACTTATCACGTGAATTGGAATTCTCATAATTTCAGCATATTTTTTCAGCTGTTCCGTTGCAGCTATTCTATAATTATCTATTGTTATAAACGATACTTTTTTCCCCTCACGCAATGAGTTGATAGCGCCTAATTTTGCCATAGTTGTAGTTTTACCCACACCAGTCGGTCCTATGAACATTACAATTTTCTTTTTGTTCCCTTTTTTTATCGGTCCCGCAGTAACAATACGGTTTTTAATAAGATCTTTCAGGCTTTTCTCAATTTTATATTTATCTTTCTGATCTTCTCTGCTGATACTGTTTTTCACATCTTTTATCATTATTTCACATTCTTCAGGATCATAATCGTTTGCTCGCAGCATCTCTTTAAACGGAGCAAAGCAATGATCCTCATCGCAGCTGACTGAAGTCTGTTTCTGCCCTTCGAGAAGTTTATTGAGAGCTGTTTTTATATCATTTACCTCTCGCTCGATATTAGTGACCACACCTGAGTCACTATTACTTCGCCCTTTTACAGGTTCATGAATTTCTGCAATTCTGACTTCGGTTCTGTCTTTTCTTGCTGAAAAATCATGAAAATCGGAATGAACAGGCTGCTGTTTAAAACTGTTGAGACTGTCATTGGCATTATCAATAGATTTATTTATTGAATCGACATTAAAATCATCTTTTACGGCAGATGCTCTTTCGAGAATCTCCTGAACCTTACTAAGCCGTGTGGGTTCTTTCTTATCATCAACGATAAAATCTATACTACTTTTTTTAGGAGGCTGATTCTGGTTTTGATTCTGAAAAGGTTTTCGTTCCTTCACCGCTGCAGTGAGTTCAACAACCTCCTTTGCAAATACCTTTGAATTAAAAAAACCGCCCTGCTTGACATATTTATGGCTTATAGGAATTGCTTCGTCTCCATGTTCCATACGGAGTTTCTTCATCGCTTCGTTGTAATTTTCTGCTGTTATTTTCAAATATTTCATTTTACTCTCCTGAAATCTTTTTTTGTATCTACTCATGTACTGATGAATATTCTGTTTCCTCCGCGCCGTTGGCGCGGAGGAAACAGAATATCTGACTTTTATGAGTAGTAAGTTTATTCATCTATTTTTTACAGTTTTTTACTTACTCGCTCTTTCCAAAACACGACGAACCGTTCAAGCACCTCATATATTATTAAACCTGCAGACCAGACGGCAGTAATGCAGATACTACAACATTAACTTTTATATTTTTTGTTATTTCATTATACGCAAACACAACAGGTGCCGGAACTTCACGCTCAAGAAGTGCAAACATTACACTTCTGATCTGCGGAGAAACAAGATAGATTGGAGTATACCCCATCTTACTTGTCCGCTGATACGCATCAAGAAGTGTATTTACAATTGCATAATGAGTATCAGGATCCAATCCAAGCACCTTCCCTTCGATACGGTCTTCGTGAATTGAATTTCTTATTACGCTTTCAATATCCGGATCAACGGTAATTACCGATAATACATTATCCTCTGCAGTATACGCACCGGTTATCTGTCTTGCAAGTGCTGTCCGGACATATTCGGTGAGGAGTCCCGCGTCACGGGTATGATCTATATATGTTGCAATCGTTTCAAGAATCGTAACCATATTCCTTATTGAAACACGCTCGCGGAGAAGATTCTGAAGTATCTTCTGCATTTCGCCAAAGGAGACATTTTTCTCTTCGATCTCTTTAACAACTGCGGGATAATCACCCCGGATATTATCGATAAGTTTTTTAACCTCTTCACGTCCGAGAATTTCATCGGCATGACGTTTAATTATTTCAGTCAAATGTGTCGCTACAATAGTGGGGCAATCGACAACAGTATATCCCCTGCTCTCCGCAAGGTCACGGTTATCTGAATCAATCCAGATTGCGTTCAGATTAAAAACCGGCTCTATAAATTCAACACCGCCTATTTTTTCACTTATATCTCCGGAATCCATCGCCATCAATTTGCCCACCTGGAGTATACCTCTTCCAACCTCAATCCCTTTAATAAGAATTGAATACATCTCAGGTTCCAGTTCCATATTATCTCTTATCCGGATGGGAGGAACAATAAGCCCCATATCAAGGGCACTCCGTCTTCGGATATTAGTAATCCTGTCAAGGAGTGTTCCCCCCTGTTCAGGATCAACAAGGGGTATTAAATTATATCCGATCTCAACCTCAAGGGGGTCGATCTGTATAAGGGGAAGAACGGATTCCGGTTTGGTATCCTTAACTGACTGCTGTTTAGCCTCACTTTCACGATGCTCCCTCTCCTCTTCCCGTGTCTGAGTCAGCAGATACCCCAAGGATGCAATTCCCGCAGAAAGTAATATCAACGGTATTTTAGGGAAGCCGGGGATAAGCACAGCTGCGCCAAGAGCTCCTGCTGTCATATAAAGCGCTCTGGGCTGTGATGTAAGCTGATCGGCAATCTGATCACCAAAATTTTCATTTGAGACAGCCCGTGTAACGATAATACCTGTGGCTGTAGTTGTGAGCAATGACGGGATCTGACTTACCAGACCATCTCCGATACTTAATAAGCTATATGTTTTTAAAGCAACGTCGAAAGCCTCACCCCTTTGAACCATTCCGATGATAAATCCGCCGATAAGATTTATAAATGTGATAATAATACCGACTTTTACATCCCCTGATACGAATTTGGATGCTCCATCCATTGCTCCGTAAAAATCGGCTTCTTTACGGATCTCTTCTCTTCGGATCTTTGCATTCTCTTCGGTTATCAAACCGTTCGACAGGTCTGAATCTATACTCATCTGTTTACCAGGCATAGCATCAAGAGTAAATCTAGCTGCAACTTCCGCGGTTCTGGTAGCACCTTTTGTGATTACGATAAACTGAACTGCAACCAGGATTATAAAGATAATAAATCCTACAACGTAATTACCCCCGACAACAAACTGTCCGAAAGTTTTAATAATCTTCCCGTCAAATGCCGCTCCTTCAAGAAGAATAAGCCTTGTTGAAGACACATTAAGTGCCAGCCTGAAAACGGTTGTGATAAGAATCAATGATGGAAATATTGAAAAATCGAATGACCGGTGAATAAACATGGTAATCATCAGAATAAGAAGACCAAGCATAAGACTCACTGCAATCAGAAAATCGAGTAAAAATGTCGGCAGTGGAATTACGAGCATCATCACTACGCAAATGACACCAAGACCAACAAGAATGTCACTCTTCTGCATCCAGGCTCTGTTACCGGGAGATAATGATAATGTTTTCGATTCAGCCATTTTTTAAACTCCTCATCATATTGCCTTTTTGTATCTTCTTTCGCGTTTATAAAGCTCAGCATACACGAAAGATACAGCACGGAAAAGGTCATCCGGAATTATGTCTCCTACATCGAGACGATTATAAAGCTCCCGCGCCAGCGGTCTGTTCTCTATAAGCTGAACATTATGTTCTTTAGCTACTTCTCTTATTTTAAGAGCCATGGTATCGACACCTTTAGCAATAACAGTCGGTGCTTCCATAGTATCTCTATCGTACTGAAGCGCTACGGCAAAGTGAGTCGGATTTGTTACAACCACATCTGCTTTCGGGACTTCACGAATCATGTTTTTCATGAGAATTTCGCGCTGCATCTCTCTCATCCTTGCCCGGACATGAGGGTCACCCATGGTCTCCTTCATCTCCTCTTTCATCTCCTGCTTGCTCATTTTCAATGATTCCATAAACTCACTCTTCTGAAAAAAGTAATCCGGAATGGCAAGAGCGATAAGAAGAACGGTACTCCATATGACAATTTTAAAACCGGTATATAATGCATTCTGCATAGCAAGAGCTATGGATATGTCGGGACTCTTCAGTATCTCATCAAAATCGCTCTTGATAATCAGATACGCTACAAAACCGATGAAAATAATCTTAACAATCGATTTAACAAGATTTGCCGCTATCTGTCTTGAAAAAAAGATTTTTTTCATGATAGAGGCCGGGTCCAGTTTCATTTTACTCCAGTCGAGCTGGAGTGGATGAGTTGATATCTGGAAACCTACCTGAGAAACCTCGGCAATAATTGCACCCATATTCGTTGCAAGAAATACAGGGAAGAGCAGTTTCCCCCCTTCGAAAATAATTTTCAGCATTTCAAGTTCAAACCATCGGGTTGTTATTGTCTGTCCGGCAAAAGAAGTAAGATAATACTTCAATATTGCCGCCATTGAATCATACATCCAGGAACTGAAAATAAGAAGCACCATGCATCCAGCTATTATAACAACAGCCTGAGGGAGTTCCTGAGTTTTAACGACCTGCCCTTTCTCTCTGGCTTCGCGTATCTTTTTCTCAGTCGGTTCTTCGGTTCGCCCTTCATCCTCAGCAGCAAAGAGCTGAAGGTCTAATCTGAAATCATCAATCAGATCTATATTTTCGGGATAATATTTTTTCAGAAATTCCATTATTCTATCTCTATACCGGCCAATGGAGCATAACACCGGTGAGGAGTTTAAAGCTCCTCTCTATAGCAACCTGCATTATACGAATTATCAGCGGTGAAGTCAGAGCAAGCAGACCAAACCCGACTATAATCTGAATGGGAAAACCGAACATCATAATATTCATTTGAGGTGCGGCTTTTGCGAGTATACCCATACTCACAGTTATAAGAAAAGCCGTAGCAACAATGGGTAGAGATATCTTCAGAGCTACTATAAACATCCCGCTGAATGCATAAAGCATGTATTTCAGAAAACCTGCAGAAGCAGAGCGCCCTACCCCGAATGTCGGAGCCAGTTCAAAAGATTTATATATAGCTTCGATCAGAAAATGATGACCGTCAATAGCAAGAAAAACAATAAGACCTACAAAGTTTTTAAGCTGTCCTATAAGCGGAACAGAAACCTGGCCAACAGGATCGAGAACCTCATTAATACCGAATCCGATTTGAGCAGCATAATACTGTGCCGAAAGCTGAAAAGATGTAAATATAATCGAAACAAGAAATCCGATGTATATACCAATCATTGCCTCCTGCAGAACCAGCAGATAATAAAGCCCCATACTGCCGGGAACTTTTATCGTTGATACAATAACCGGGAAAAGAACAAGCGTAATGAAGAATGAAAGCATAGCTTTAATTCTAAATGGAATAACCCCACTTGAAAAAAATGGGGCTATCATTATCATGGCATTTATTCTTACCAGAATCAGAAAGAAAGCCTGAAAATTATTAACAAAATACTCCATTAATTTCTAACTCACCCTGCTCCGATTTTTCCGATTAGTGCAAAAATATTGATGGTGTAATTCAACATAACGCGGATCATCCATGACCCGAAAAGTATGATTGTGATAAATATCGCTATCATTTTAGGAACGAATGTTAACGTCTGCTCCTGAATTGATGTTGTGGTCTGAATAATAGATACAATAAGTCCGACAAACATACCTACACCAAGTACCGGAGCGGAAACTATAAGTACCGTCATCAGCGATTCTCTTAAAATTTTAATTACAAGTATATCTGTCATTTTATCCCCTCATACGCTACTTGAACGACCTGACAAGTTCATAAATAAGCAGATTCCAGCCATCGACCAGTATAAAAAGAATAAGTTTAAACGGGAGAGAGATCATTACAGGCGGAAGCATAATCATCCCCATTGCCATAAGTACACTGGCAACTATCATATCAATAACGATGAAAGGCATAAACAGGAATACACCGATTTCAAAGGCAATTTTAAGTTCACTTATCATAAAAGCCGGTATAAGACAGTATGACGGTATATCATTTTTATTTTTAGGTTTTTCAATTTTAGAGAGTTTAACAAAAAGAGCAATATCCTTCTCTCTTGTCTGTCTGAACATAAAATCACGGAGCGGCGCCATACCTTTATCATAAAACTGCTGATTTGAGATCTGACCATTGAGATAGGGCTGAAGCGCCTTATCATTCATTTCTGTAAATGTCGGTGCCATAATAAAAAAAGTAATAAAGAGCGAGAGTCCGACGATAACCTGGTTAGGCGGCATCTGCTGCAGCGATAGCGCTCTCTTCACGAAATCGAGAACAATAACAACACGTGTAAAAGCTGTTGTCATAATAATAATTGATGGTGCAAGCGTAAGTATTGAGAGCAGAAAAAGAATCTGCAGACTCAATGCTACATCTTTTGGTGAAGTTGCCGAAGTAATATCAAAGGCGATTTTCGGAATCGGCATTGTTACTCCGCCGGCATTCTGCGCAAAAAGATATACCGGAAAGCATATCATGGTAAATATGGTAAAATAAATTGTTTTTTTATTCATCATCGCTACCATCTAAATTTTTTAACCGATTTTTCTGTTTATTGAGATAACTCATATCAAAATCTTTCTGTGAAATCTCCTCCACAGTTGTTTTTTTGAAACCGTGAGTTCTTTTTTCGTTAATTTTATCAATTACCCATTCCACATGACCTGCGATAAATTCAGGGAAAGTAGCACCCTGTACCGGTGTAGATCTTGAGCTGAGTAGCCTTATACGGTCGATCTCCTCTCTATCCTTAATTTCAGTTAAGAGATTAATACTGCTGTCTGAAACACCTAGCAGAAAGACTTTCCCTGCCACATCAATAATCTGAACAAATTTATTTGTCCCGATTGAAACCGTTGAAAGGATCTGAATCGCTTCCCCTCCGGAGAGACTAAGCCCCGCTTTTTGTGAAACGAACTTAAAGAACATATAAAAACCGCCGATGAAAAGACCCAGAACCAGTATAGTCTTGATAATCATCCACGCGGCGGAATCCTCTTCAACCTGAGGCCTGAAATCCTCTTCTACAAAACCCTGTCCCGGAACAGTATTGGTGTCGGGAGCATTGTTTACTGCACCTGCATTACCGTTTACAGCGGGAGCAGCCGTTGTATTATTCTGTGCATGTGCAGGAACAGCTGTGATGACAGCAAATGTAAATAAAACAGAAATAAATAATAACGGGATAAAAAAAGCTAAACTGAATCTTTTGTCCGCCCGATAAGAAATTGAAGTATTATGTCTCATATTTTCCCGGATTAAAAAAAATTTTTATTTACGCATACGCTTCGCTTGTTCCGGAAGATTGATGAGGGGACAGTGCCCGCCTGCCAATCTTCTTCATGCAGCAAAAAAACTGCATATGTATTGTATCACCTGTTTCAGGCGGAATAAACTTCTACTTATTTACTGATTTAAAACGTTCATCCTGACTTACGATGTCGGTTACCCGGACTCCGAAGTTTTCATCGATAACAACAACCTCACCGCGGGCTATAAGCTTTCCGTTTACCAGAAGGTCAACAGGCTCACCTGCCAGTTTATCAAGCTCAATAATTGAACCCTCTCCAAGCCCCAGTATATCTTTTACAAGTTTGGTTGTCCGTCCAAGCTCAACAGTCATTGTCATCTCTACATCGAGAAGAAGAGCGATATCGCCGTATCCGCCCGATGTTATGCTCTCACCCATCTGCGGGAATCGTACTGAACTGATCTGAGTCTGTGGTCCCTGATGCTGATATTGCGACTGAGACTGCTGCTGCTGAGACTGCATTCCACCACCGCCGCCGCCCCCCATTCCGAGAGATGAAGCTATATTGGCATCCATAATATGATAGAGTTTGGAGTTCATCACCCCGTCAATAATTATATCATATGTTATCTTCACAAGGTCGCCGGGAGGGAGCTGAAGATCCGACGGATTCTGTGCAATAGATACTGTTGCAGGTGTAGTATTTACACCTCCCCCTAGTTTATTGCTGAATTGAGTAGCCATTGATGATATAAACTGGTTTGTAAATTCCTGAATTGTACTCTGATGAGCATCAGTTATATCCGCTGGAACAGAACCGGTTTCATCCCCCATCATAAGAGATGAAATAATACCTGCATCCCTGAAGTTGAAAATAACAAGGTTAACTCCATTAAGCGCACCGGAGTAACTCATAGAAATCTGAACATATTTACCGCTGAAATCACTCCGGACAGCATTCTGAGGCTTAGACTCCACCACCGGATTGGAAAGGATAAGATTCTTCCCTCCGAGATATCCGCTTAGAGATGGAGCGACCAGAGAAATTGCAGAATTAACCAGATTCCGGAGATTAGACTGTTCACCAGAAGAGAATGAGGAACTGCCCCTTGATCCGGGAGAATCAAACATCCCCGTCGGCTCAGGACCTGTTGTTATATCATCTGCTCCCTGTAACAGGGCATCAATTTCGTCTTGTGATAAAGAGCCGTCGCCCATACTTCCTCCTCCGGAGTGAACAATTCAAGTTTTTACTTAAAGAATTTAGTTAACAACGAACTCTACAAAGTAAACTTCTTTAATCTTCCCTGCAATAAGTCTTATATTAATGTGAGCCTTAATCTCTTCAGCAAGAGTGATGGCGCCGCTGACCGAGTTGAGCTCTTCATATGTCTTTCCCTGAAGCAGTATATTTACTATATGCTGAATTTCATCTTTCCTGTTTACAAGCTCCGAATTGAGCATCGGATCCATAACATAGCCGAGAGAGATTGTCATTTTGATAAAATGCGGTTCCGCATCGGCTGTAGTTTTCGAGAATGCCGGAAGGGCATAAACAGCAAGAGGCTCAGGAGGGGGTGCTGCAATGATATCCTGACTTTTCTGATATTTATTTTCCTGCACGGTTTTTGATACTAAATAAGATATACCAATCATAAGAACGAAAATTATAATTCCGCCTGCTACATATAAAAGTATCTTAACTATCTTCGAAGTACCGGTGCTGCCCTCGGTTTCCGGGCCCTTCCCCTCGTCCTCGACTATATCTCTTTCGTCATCACCCATAAGCCTTCCACCATTATTCTATTTATATAACAGCTTTAAAATATAAAGCACTAAAGCCCGACCGATAGACATGGGTATAAATTATGTGACATAATATCAAACATCGATACAACATGTCAATTAATTTATTCATTAATACATAAAACATCCCATTAGTAGCGCTTTATTTTGAGGGCACAGCGCTTCGCGCTGTGCCTGGAGTGGGGGATTACGGGGGCAGCGCCCCGTAATCCCCCACTCCAGCGTATGAAGAGCATACGCACCCCCGAAAATAATTTGCGACTACATCCCATTCTGTACAAATTTTAAAACTGATTTAATAAAATTATAATCCGGTTTCTCTTTTGTACAACTGTCCATTTATATTTTCGGCAATAAACGAATTAACAAGAACTTAAATTTTGATTAAATAGAACATTTTTCCGGTAATAATTACTAAACATATATTTTATTGTAGAAAAGAAATATTAGACCTCTCCGCCGCCTGCGGCGGCGGAGAGGTCTAATATTTATCAAATATAATAAGTTAAGGAATGAATTCAGATATTTTTCAGCGAAAACTCTGGTATATCTCTTTTTTATACTCTATGGTGAGCCGGATTACTTCATCGGCACTCTCCGATACCACATATTTTTTACTATTTGTCAGCGTAATAACAGTATTTGGAGTAGTGTCGATGACCTCGATATGGCCTGCATTAAGTACAAAAGCCTCTCCGTTGAGCTTATGAAGATGAATCATAAAAATTACCCCCTTAATTCCTGTTATTAAATATATTCAGATATTCATCAAGATCAATCTTATGAATACTCCCGGGGGAACAGCCCGGCCTGCTGCAGTCCGCCACAGGATAGGGAGCGCTTCTGAAAAGATTTTCAAGCCATAACCTGGCGGCAAGAAACTGATTATTGGTATAAAACAGCTCCCCCTCCCTCTTGACATGATAATCCCTTGCGAATCTCCCTTTATTCATATCAATTGAATCTGGAGTATTCAATCTTCCGGAGAGAAAAAATTTTTTCTCAGCCGGATGGGCTCCGGAAGCATAGAACCTGTCGAAAAAGGCCATATCATTCCCCACAAGAAGGAGTGATGTGACACCGCATCCGAGCACCATCGATACGGCCTGCGTTGTGACTATACTCCCCGTAGCTACAAAACCGAGATCCTCTCCGGAGACCTTCCAGAGTTCATCATAAAAATCTCCATCGATCATCCAGTTGAAAAAACTGATTCTCCCGTCCCATTTACGGATATTTGAATGCGAAGAACAGCTGAATGACAGCAGATGAATATTTACAGTATCTATTCCGGAAAAGAAGTTCGACGGAGTTGTTTCGCAAGTAATGACATACTGAGGATAAATTCCACGCTCAGTTAAAGGCTTGAGAGCCATATCTGACGCGAGAAATATTATATCATCACGATGCCGGAGTTTTTTCATATTTTCATAACAGAAATCGAGAGAGGGGCCAGAACCAATTACCAGAAGGTTTTTTCCTCTGAAATCATCAACAACGGAGCGCAATCCTCCCCATTTTTTAATAAGAGGGACGTTTTTAATTAAATTATTTTTGAAAGAACGGCTCCGCTCAAGGAGCATCCCTTCGTTAAGTTTTGAAAATATTTCATCCTGATTTATCATTCGGCACCGGAAATTCAGTTTATCCCGCAAAATGCTGCAGTTTTGTAAAAAATAACCATCCGACAGAGGGTATGTGCAAGCATTTTATTTTTCAATTATAAAACCGGTAATTTTGAATGAATTACATCCGGATTTCCATCGCAGAATGTCATCCGGGAAAGATAAAAACATTCTAACCGGCTTCGGTTTATTGCTAATTAATATCAGTAACGGAAGTTTTTGACCTCAATAGATTCGAAACATATTTTACAATTTTCGTATAATCCAGATCGATGGGATCAAACTCCTCAATAAGACCGATAAAAAATACAACAGCCTGAATAATCCTTGCTGCAGTTTTATCATCAAGACCATCGGGATTAATTTCGTTCCTGGTATTTTCTTTTATAATGTTTTCATAAAACAACCGGTGATTTTCAAAAAATTTATTCATCATCAGACGCAGCGTCTCATTTTCAAACGAATAAAGAATTATATTTATAAGAATTATTATATTGGCTCTATCAAGAACAAAACTCTCAACTCCAAGAAGCGAGGATATAGGCGCCATCTCCTCGGATTTGAGATCAATTTTCAGGATCCGTCTATGATGATAATCAAGCTCGGTGTACATATCATTGATAAGCTCAATATAGATGTCATCTTTAGTCGGGAAGTAATGAAGGACACCCCCTTTGGAATAACCAGCCTCATCAGCTATCTCCTGAATAGAAATCTGAGAGTAAACATGCTTCTGTAAAAGGACTTTAAGAGCTGAAGTTACCCTTCTTTTCCTTGCTTTTACTTTATCTTCTTTTGAATTATCCAAACCACTACCTGCACTTTTTTTTCACAATAAAGAATCAGACACTCTTTCGTGCAATAAAAAAACGTTTTTATCACTAAAAAATAAATATACAGCTTAATGAATTGGACATAAAAATGGAATTCTGCCGCAAATTAATGAAATCAGAAAGCTCGAACCCCATATTTACCTATAAAACCGATGATAATATTGCTCTTCGCAGCATCTGAGGCACGGCGCTCCGCGCCGTGCCGTTAAAGGGGGATTACGGGGGCTTAGTTCCCGTAATCCCCCTTTAACGCGTATGCGAAGCATACGCACCACAGCAAATAAATTGCTGCTAACCCTATGTTTTATACGATTAAATGAAATTCTTGACAAATAACATGTGCAGCAGACAGAGATAATAGACTGAATATTTATTTTACCTGACATGGGATATGAAAAAAACAATAATTAGCAACTCTCCCGAAGAAACATTTTCATTCGCAGAAAATCTGGGAAAAAATATCGATATTCCTGCTGTAATTGCACTCTATGGGGATCTCGGGGCAGGTAAAACTATATTCACAAAGGGCTTAGCTATTGGACTAGGTATTAAAGAGGATATAACCAGTCCTACTTTCAGCCTGATGGAATCATACAAGGGTGAGAAAACGCTCTATCATTTTGATCTCTACAGAATCGAAGACTTAAATGAGTTTGACAATCTGCGTTTTGAAGAGTACTGGGAAGGTGATGGAGTGTCGGTTATAGAATGGCCGGAGAAAGCAGGTGATCTGCTTCCCGAAAAACGAATTAATGTTTTCATTGAATACATAGATGAGAACAGGAGAGAAATAACAGTTGAATATACTGGTAATTGATACATCCACCGAGATTGAGCTCCTTGCCCTTTCAGTAGATGGAAAAATTTTTCAATTCTGTGAAAATGCGGGAATATCTCATTCCGTAACGATGTTTCAGAATCTTTCGTCCATATTGACTCAAGCTTCAATCAGCATAAACGACATTGATCTGATTGGTGTAGGTATCGGTCCAGGGTCATTTACCGGAATAAGAATTGCAGTCAGCACAGCACGAATGTTTGCGCAGATACTGGGTATACCGATTGTCGGTTTAAAAAGTCCCGAGATTTATGCCGCTTCAGCAGCTCCATCCGGGAAAAAAACTGTTATTGCAGCATTTGATGCTAAAAAATCGAAAGTTTTCGGCGGAGTTTATCAGCTTGATGATTCAACAACATTGGAATTGATTGAACCTGGCGACTTTACTATGGAAGAACTATTAAATTCAATCGAAAATCCCGGCAATCTTATCTTCATTGGTGACGGATGCGGAAAATATATTGATACAATTGAAGAATTATCAAAGAATAAAGGTTTCAGCTATGAATATATTGAAAATTTTACTCCCGACGGAAAAGCGGCGATTGAACTTACTCTCAGAAAATACAGTGAATCTCCCGGCGAATATATAGATTTTAATAAGATACTACCGTTTTATACAAGAAAATCCGATGCGGAGATTGCAAAAGAGAGCAGGTAATTATCTTTTATTCTTTATACTTTTAATAAGTTTTGATTTATACTCAGCTTCCATAGGCTTAAGTACATCATAAAATCTCTTCATCTCATCCTTTCTTGACGAGTTCCCTTCAAAATCAACCCCAAGAAAAAGATCTCCATCCGGATCAGTTGATGTAGTTTTTATATCTCCATAGATAGTCATCGGAGCCTGTAGTTTAAAAACTATATCGAAGATAAATCCTCTCGACTTCTGAATATATTTTTTCAGATCCGGGTCAGTTATTCTAAGTTTTGCACCGCCGCGGCTTATATCAACAATCTGCTGATGCACTGATACAAGGAGAGTATTGGCATCTCTTATACGATCCACAAGTTTAAAAGACATATCTTTAAGATCTATAACTTTGTCGATACCGAGTACTTCGTTTTTTGAAATTGCCTGTATATACGCAAAGGGTATGGACTTTTCATCTTCAGTAAGGTAGATTACCGGTACAATTATTATCGACTTAAAACCTTTCTCTACATTTCTCTTAATAAGAGTGTTAAGTTCATGGCCGTAAATCTTTGCAATATCTACAAAATCATCCGTCATTGCCTTATATGAGTCGGGATCATTAACATCCGAAATGAAAAGAGTCTTCCCTGTAGTCTTTATATTCTTTAAAACGGCATCTTTCGAATCATTAGTCAATACATCGACCTTAAACTGATCGGTAAACCTGATATTAACCGACTGAAACTGATCGAGCACGACTTTAATACTTGTAGGTATACTGAATCTGCTTACATCTATAGTATGCTTTGATACTCTGAAGTTAGTAGCTACAGCTTCGCCCTTGCTGACTTTAAAACGGAGATCCCTTCGTCCCTCCATGGCCCTTCTTGCACTTACTATCTTGCACTTGAAGTACCCGGGACCAAGTTCATCGGTAACATTGAGGTCAACTTCGATATATTTATCGGACAAGCCGTAAATTGTCAGACTTTTGTCTACCTTATAGTTAGGATCCGTAACAATCATAAGAGTCTTATCCGGATTATATTCATTTATCATCGCTTCATGTTTATCGACGTCATACTTTACGTAAAGTTTACGGGTGGTAAACTGTTCTTTAAGTATATTTATAACATCATCAATAGTTTGAAACGTGTTGAAATCCCTGTTTTTTCTCTGTTCTACTTTAAGCAACTGATTACCCCGATCTACAGATATAGTTACTAATCACTTTAAATATCGGATTACATTTTAATTTTCAATAATAAATTCGGTGAAGTAAAAAAAAAAGAGGGAGAATTCCCTCTTTTTCACAAAATTAAAAAGAATAAGATTACTTCTTAGCTTTTGCTTTTGCTTTTGGCTTAGCTTTTGCTTTTGGTTTAGCTGATGCTTTTGCTTTTGCTTTTGCTTCTGCTTCTTTTTTCTTTTCGATAACTAATTCGCCTTTGAGCTTAGCGATTGCTGCAGTCTCAAGCTTAACGTCTTTCTGAAGCTTAGCTACTTTTTCGCTTTTTCTCTTGATGGTATTTTCCAGTTGCTTTGCACTTGCCATAAAATTACACCTCAAATTTTTTTTTTAATAATTCAAAATTTACTTAATCATACATAGAACGATTATTAATGCAAGTAAAAAATAAAAAAATCGTATAACAGCATCAATAATCTTACATAAAATGTCGGTACAACAAACTTCGGGCTTTAATATTTTTTATTAATTACTGATTGCATGTTATAAAAAGCCGAATGCACCGCATCGCCACCTCTCCGGGGCCGTGATAAAGCCTATTTATTTATTTTATCTCCATTAATTGACCTCCGATTTCCGGGAACTGCAGATAAAATTACCCAAAACCGGTACTTCCGGTCTGTGGAGTTCCCTTTTTCTTGCGATTAACACCGTTTGATGATGCTCAATTGTTGAGAAGAGAGAGTCAGAAGATAAAAATACTCAACACCCGTCTGTTGGAGTCTCTGATTTTAATGTAATAACCGGAGTTTTCATCACCGGATGATGATGTAAGTCCAACAATTGGTGACTGATTATGTTATAACCATCAACTGGAGTGACCAGATTGTGAGATTATTGACTTTCAGAAGGTCCAATCATCGATACCGGCTCATCATCAGTATCAAATGACACCTTATCCGCCCTTTGGAGTGAATATTTTTTAAAATTATCACTATTCTATTAACCCGATTGATGATGCTTACTCAATACAATGAAGATTAATTGTGAAACATCATCCGCATGATGAGGCTATAAGTACAATTAATCGCTATTTTTAGCTGTTTTTTTGAAAAAATATAATCTATTAATGTCTTGACTTAACAGGGTGCTGTTTTTTTCCTTAAACTTGCTAAAAAAATCGTTCAAACAGCACCAAACATGACCCGGAGGAGCATCAATGTCAGCTAAATTACCTGTTGTATCAATTGTCGGAAGGCAGAATGTGGGCAAATCCACACTCTTCAACACTCTGATTAAAGATAAAAAATCTATTGTCGATTCATTTCCCGGACTAACACGGGATGTAATATCCCGAAATCTGGTCCATGACGGAGTTAGCTTTATACTTTCCGATACACCGGGACTCGACCTCTCATCTGCATCGGAACTTTCAGATAATATTATCGATGGAGCGAATAAACATCTCGAAAAGTCAGATGTTATACTCTTTCTTATGGAATACCCGGCACCGGAGGCTTTTGACTATGACCTGGCCGATATTATACGTAAAATGTCCAAACCAACGATTATTGCCGTCAACAAAATGGACAGCGGTGACCAGCTTGAGGTTATGACCAACTTCTACGAGATGGGAATGACAGAAGTAATACCGGTTTCTGCGGCGAGAAGGTTCAACATTGACCTGCTTCTGGACAATATAGTAAGATTTCTCCCGTCACAGAAGACTTCCATACCGGAGCCTGACCTGAAGATTGCCATCGTCGGACGTCCGAACGCCGGTAAATCCACACTGCTCAATGCATTTATGGGCTTTGAACGATCAGTTGTGTCGGAAATTCCGGGTACTACGAGAGATTCTGTTGATGACATGTTCTCTTACTACAGCAAAAACATTCAGATTATCGACACTGCCGGTATAAGGAAGAAGAGTAAGATCACAGAAAACATCGAATACTATTCGTTTACACGTACCGTTGAGTCAATTCATAGAGCTGATGTTGTCATCCACCTCATTGATGCCACCATGGGACTGACGGAAAACGATAAGAAGATTTCCGATGAGATACTCAAGGCGAAAAAACCAATAATTATTGCGGTTAACAAGTGGGATGCGGTTGAAAAAGATCACAAAACCTTTGATGCATTTAAAGATAAACTTATTTTCAAATTCTATAAAGCCACGGACTTTCCTATAATTTCAATCTCGGCAAAAGAGAAACAGAGGATCACCAAACTTCTGGAGACAGCTATACTTCTAAAAGAGAGAGCAAACAGACGTATTGATACACCAACTCTCAACAAAGTTATGGCAAACATTAAAAGTTTCGGTAAAATTCCTCAGCTTGGAGAAAAGATCAAAGTATATTACGCTGTACAGATAGATACAATTCCGCCTCAATTCAAGTTTTTCGTCAACAATGAGGATTTTTTCAAGAAGGATGTTATACGATACTTCGAGAAGGAACTGCAGAAGGCGTTTGATCTTGAAGGGCTCCCGATTATAATACATGTTGAGGGTAAAAAGAAGAGAGAACGGCCGGGAGGAAAGAGGTAACAGGAGGAGATAATCAGATTCTGATTCTCCCCTCTATTGATTTGGCAATTGTTGCACAGTCTACATACTCAAGGTCACAGCCCACAGGGAGACCATGTGCAATTCTTGTTACTTTAATTCCAAATGGAGAAATTAAAGAGGCGATGTAAAGCGTTGTTGCATCGCCCTCAATAGTCGGGCTTAACGCCATAATGACCTCTTCGAATCCCCCTGCTGCACACTTTTTAACCAGAGTACCGATATTCAGATCTTCCGGCCCTATGCCATCCAGAGGGGATATAAGCCCTGATAGAACGTGATAGCGCCCTCTGAACTCTCCTGAAGCTTCAATATTAAGCACATCCCTTGCACCCTCTACAACGCAGAGAACGTCCCGCTCTCTCCCTGTATCAGAGCAGAGCGAGCATATCTCAGTATCCGAGATACCTCCGCACTCAGCGCATGCCCTGATATTGTTTATCAGATCAATCAGTGAAGCAGCAATACTTTCAACTTCCGGCTTACCCATCTTGAGAAGATGAAAAGCTATCCGGGAAGCGCTTTTATGCCCTATTCCGGGGAGTTTCGAGAGTTCTTTTGTCACTCTATCGAGATATACAGATGGTGTGGTCAAATCATATCACCTTAACTTTTATATACTATTTAAACATTCCGCCGAGATCCATGCCGCCGGCCATCTTTTTCATCTCGCCTGCTGCAAAATCACGGGCTTTATTTACCGCATCGTTAACAGCCGAATAAACCATCTTCTCAACTTTTTTTACATCTCCGGCTTTGATAAGAGCTTCGTCGATTGATATATCGAGAAGGCTGAATTCACCATTGACAGTAGCTTTAACACTTCCGTCGGAGCTCTCTCCATTGATTTTAGTCTTCTGAATTGTCTTCTGGATGTTTTTCATCTCTTTCTGCATCTTCATCAGCTGGCCGATATCGCCTAATCCTTTTAACATATATCTTCTCCTTTTTTTATTATCTGTCCATGAAACGCGTTCTGAAGTTTTGTGATCGCGTGACTCTCGACATTATAGTCTTCCTTTTCAGGATTTAAAATCATTTCAGCTTCCGGGAGAGGTGCGGAGTCATTTACATCCATCGCTCCGTCAGCTTCATCTATCTTTTCAACCGGTTTTTTTTCTGAAGGGGGTAATGGTTTTCCGCTTTTAACAGTTATGGGCGAACCAAGTATCAAAGAAAACTTATCCTCAATGTTTTTTAATGTCTCCGCATCGAGTATCTCTTTATAGTTTGAGCTCCCTAATCCTTCGGGGTACTGAAGTATAAGCACTCCTGAGTTAAAAACTGCTTCTGCAGGTCTTAAAATGAAAAACAATTTATCTTTTTTAATTTCCAGTTCCTTAAGAAAGCGGTTCCAGGAATCATTTATACTTACAGCGGCACTCTTAACAGGCTGATTTATTTTTTCATTTTTTTTTTCAGCATCCGTTGAAGGCTGCTGTTCCGTGCTCCCCATTCCGCTTTCAAGATGTTTTATTATTGCGGCAATGGATGGTGTTTTCCTTACAGAGACCATATCAAGAAGCGTCATTTCGAGATAGACCCTGTCGTTACCGGAGAATCTGAGATTTTTGACAAGATCGGCCCCGTTAACGAAGAATCTGCTCAGCTCTTCATCGCTGAATTTAACAGCAGCATTCCTGAGTGATTTCATCTCTTCAGCTGACAATCCCAGAATTCCCTGAAGATCTACACCGCTGTTTATAAGCCGGAGAGACCGTATAACTTCAATAAGACCCGATGAGTATCTTGAAATATCGATACCCATTGAAACTATTTTATCGACTTCGGCCATGAGGCCCTTCCCGTCTGTATCGGAAATAAGATTCATAAGACGGATGTAACTCTCTGTAGGAACAACCCCCATTATAGAGAGAGCATCCTCTTCGGATATTTCAGTATCTCCCCCTGTGGCAACACCGGAAAAGGATATAACCTGCTCAAGAAGAGACTGGGCGTCCCTCATTGAACCGTCTGCAATACGCGCCACGGGAAACAGGGCGTTCTCGGAGATTTTGTACCCCTCTTTCGTTACTATATTCCGGAGATGGTCAACAACCTTTTCAACGGGTATTTTTTTGAAGAAATACTTCTGGCAGCGGGAAAGAATGGTCTCCGGTATTTTGTGCATCTCGGTGGTTGCGAATATGAATACAACGTGAGGAGGCGGTTCTTCCAGTGTTTTCAGCAGCGCATTGAATGCCTGCGTAGTAACCATGTGGACTTCATCTATTATATATATCTTGTATTTCGACTTGGCTGGAGCAAAATTAACGTTTTCGCGGAGTTCACGGATATTATCGACGCCATTATTTGAAGCACCATCGATTTCTATTACATCGAAGGAGTTCCCCTGTTTTATCTCGACGCAGTTTTCGCATACTCCGCATGGAGCTGGAGTTGGCCCCTCTACACAATTAAGCGCTTTGGCAAGAATTCTTGCCATAGTTGTCTTACCGACACCACGAGGTCCGGAAAAGAGATAGGCATGAGTAATTCTGCCCTGTGTTATGCTGTTCTGTATTGTTTTTGAAACATGATCCTGGAAGACGACGTCACCGAAAGTCTGAGGTCTCCACTTTCTGGCAATTACCTGGTATGACATATTTAACCCGGGGGATATTTTATACGGAAAGGGAGGGATTCGAACCCTCGGTCACTTGCGCAACACACGGCTTCCAACCGTGCTCCTTTGGCCACTCGGACACCTTTCCTTAAGCATTAGATACCTGATAATTTATAATGGAATCTTTGTCAATAAACAAATTTCTGCTTTTATTTCAAATTTACAATAATCATTATCATTGCGGCATAAAGCTTATTTTAGAAATCACAGCGCGAAGCATATACACCCCTGATAAAAATCGCTGCTGTCATTGTGTGTGATTGCTCACAAACCGGCGGTATTCTTTCTCTGCGCGTCTTTGGCCGGGCGGAAAGCAATTTACCTATACTTACCATTGGTAACTGCTCAAAAACCTGTGGTATTTTATCTACGCCACGTCTCGGGCGCGGCGTAGAGCAGTTTCACCACCGGTTTATGAGTAGATACTTGCCATTGTATTGTTTTAAATTTTTTTTATGTTTGACCTTATATGATTTTTTATATATAGTATTCAAAAAGCACCGGAGTTTTCATGAAAAATAAAGTTTTTTCATACATAAAGATTCTGATAATATCGCTTTTAACTGTAACAACCGCATTTAACACTCTTTCCGCAGAACAAAATATAATCCGTATCGGTTATTCCGATTCTGAAGCATTTCCATACCAGATACGGGATGACAAAGATCTTCCCGGAATAGCATTCGAGATAATATCTGAAGCAGCAAAGCTGACAGGGATTAAAGTAATATATTTAAGACTCCCCAACAGACGGGTTCAGCTCATGCTGAAAGACGGGATTACAATTGATGGAGCTTTTATGTTTTCCTACAACAGGGAACGCATTGCTAATGGAGTCTATCCCTCCTTAAATGGTAAACCCGATGGGAATAAAAAAATTGCAACACTCAGCTATTACATCTATAAAAAAAAGGGATCTGCTTTAAACTGGGACGGTAAAAAATTTTATGGAATGGGAACTACCGATTCAAAACTTATAATAGGAGCAAACTCCGGCTATTCTGTTGCAAATGATCTCCTGAAAAAAGGTGTATCTGTTGACGACGGATCAAAGACGACTCAGCAGAATTTTTTAAAACTTCAAACTGGGAGAATTGCAGGATTTGCCCACCAGGATCTTGTTGCAGACAATTATCTCCAGTCTGAGAATATTACCGGTATAGAAAAACTTCCGAAACCATTTATACAAAAAGATTATTTTTTAATGTTCAGTCATCAATATTACAGGAAGAATAATCAGATAGCAGAGAGACTCTGGAACAAAATTGGCGAGATCAGTGATAAAAAAACAGCAGAAATATCACGTAAATATAGAGAGTAATCAGGAAATACCGGGCAGGATTACACTATACACTCTTTCGAATTAAATATTTAAATACTTATCCATCAGCGGATAGCTCCATGCGAGGCTGTGCTTTACCGGTAAAATCAAAATCAATCAGCAGCTCCCGCGAACCGGAAGCTGCCTTACGTAGACTATGAATGAACAAGTTTTGTCTGTTAATTAATTTTTTTATATAGTTTTAGAAAATTTCGGTTGCAGCAAAGAAATAACTTATCTCGAATACTGCTGTATCAGGAGCATCCGATCCGTGAACTACATTAAACTGGATGCTCTCAGCAAAATCTGCTCTGATTGTTCCGGGATCTGCTTCTTTGAAATTTGTAGCGCCCATGATTTTTCTGTTAAGAGCTATGGCATTTTCACCTTCGAGAACCATTACAACCACAGGGCCTTCCGACATAAAAGATGTCAGTTCGTCATAGAAAAATTTCCCCTTATGGACGGCATAGAATCCTTCAGCAACAGATTTTGACATATGAATTTTTTTCATAGCGGCCACTTTCAGTCCCGCAGTTTCGAATCTTCTTATCACTTCACCAATGATATTTTTTTTAACTCCATCCGGTTTGATTATTGAGAGTGTTCTTTCCATAAAATTCCTCTTTAATTTAAATGAATTCAGTATTTAATTTTAAACTTTTCGAAAGTAAAAAAAGACTCCATTATCCCCGCCGCTCATCGGTGACGGTGATATATAATTTCTCTTTTTACTCTTAAACCTATATTCAGAAATTACTAATGATAATAGAAATAAAAAATGCAATAAAAAAAGGCTGCCTGATTTAAATCAAACAGCCTTTTTTATATGTGCCCAGAGCGGGACTTGAACCCACACGAGAAAATCCCACATGGCCCTCAACCATGCGTGTCTACCAATTCCACCACCTGGGCATTGGCACATCAACTTCTAGGAGACTAAATATTTTTGAGGTAATAATGTCAACGAAAAAAATTAAAAATTTTTTAAGGTCCGACGGATTCAGGAAATCACATAAAATCGGAGTAGAATCAAATAACAGCAAACAATTAGACCTCACCCCCCTAACCCCCTTCTCCTCAAGGAGAAGGGGGAATATAGTATAATAAACCAAAAATGAAAAAAAACACAATAAATTCTCCAATTCAACCTCCCCCTCTCCATATGGAGAGGGGGCCGGGGAGAGAGGTCACATCAGTAAACAATCTCCAATACTTCATCAAAATAATTTACAAAGTACGCATCGAGTCCCTTCTTTATGTAATCAGGGAGCTCTTCAAAATCTTTTTTATTTTCATAAGGATAGATTATCGTTTTAACTTTTGCTTTTTTAGCAGCAATGGTCTTCTCTTTCACTCCGCCGATGGGGAGAACCTTACCTGTTACAGTAAGCTCTCCAGTCATTGCAATGTTTTTCTTAATTGGCATATTCTTCGCCAGAGAATAAAGCGACGTAGCCATAGTTATACCTGCAGAGGGTCCGTCTTTTGGAGTAGCGCCTGCCGGGACATGAAGATGGATATAATGATTGGCAAAATAATCTTCATCTATTCCGTAATCTTTAGCTCGTGACTGAACATAAGTATATGCAATCTCTGAAGATTCCCGCATTACATCTTTAAGCTGTCCGGTCTGTTTAAAACCTTTTACCTTTGTATGGATTCCGGTTGACTCGATGTACAATGTAGTCCCGCCCATACTTGTCCAGGCAAGACCCATTACAACTCCGGCTATACTTTTGTCATATAGAGACTCATCTGTAAATCTCGGCTTCCCCAGATACTCTTCAAGATTATCTTCTGTGACGCATACCGGTTCTGTATTTCCCTCGGCAAATCTTTTAGTAACCTTTCTCATAATTTTCTTTATGTTGTTTTCAAGAGATCTTACTCCGGCTTCACGCGCGTAACCATCTATCATTTTTTTTAAGGCGCCGGTATCAATTTTGGCCATAGTCTTTTTCAGTCCATGCTCCAGCAGCTGCTTGTTCACAAGATACTTTTTAGCAATCTGTACTTTCTCTTCCAGTATATAACCGGAGAGTTTCATTATCTCCATCCTGTCGAAAAGCGGCGCCGGGATGGTATCCATTGTATTTGCTGTAGCAATGAAAAGTATATTTGAAAGATCAAATCTCACATCCATATAGTGATCGAGAAAATTATTGTTCTGTTCGCTGTCAAGGACTTCAAGCAGAGCGGAAGCAGGATCACCCTGAAAACTCGCGCCGATTTTATCGATCTCATCAAGCATAATAACAGGATTGGAGACTCCGACTGTTTTAAGGCTTTGTATAATTTTGCCGGGCATTGCACCGATGTAGGTACGCCTGTGCCCCTTGATCTCAGCTTCATCCCTCATACCGCCGAGAGAGAAACGGAAAAATTTCCTGTTCAGCGCTTCTGCTACAGACTTTCCTATTGAAGTTTTACCGACTCCGGGAGGTCCGATAAAGCAGATGATCGATCCGGAGATATTCCCCTTCATCTTCCCGGTTGCAATAAATTCAATAATTCTATCCTTTATATCATCAAGACCATAATGATCACGATCGAGAATTGCCCGGGCTTTTGAGATGTCATAGTTATCTTCGGAGTTTATACCCCATGGGAGAGAAGTGAGCCAGTCGAGATAGTTTCTGCTTACACCGTACTCCGCGGAGTGAGGCTCCAGGAGACGCATCTTGTTCATCTCTTCATCGATCTTTTTCGCTGCCTCTTCTGTAAGTTTCAGCTTCTCGATCTTCTCCTGGAATTTCTCAATTTCAGTGGATTTCTCATCCTTTTCAAGACCAAGTTCTTTTTTTATCTCTTTGAGCTGCTCTCTGAGAAAGAACTCCTTCTGCTGTTTGGATATCTTCTCCTCAATCTGCTGAGTTATCTTTTTCTGAAGTTTGTTGAGCTCTATTTCTTTCTTAAGGAGGATCAGAACTTTTTTTACACGCTGACGTACATCAAATGTCTCCAGTATATCCTGAATCTCTCCGGACTCGGCCTGTGTCATTGATGCTACAAAGTCCGATAGTTTACCCGGATCTTCGACGCTGAACCTGTTAAGGAAAAGTTTAAGCTCCTCCTGAAAGAGAGAATTTGTTTTTATAAGATCTTTAACAGAACTTATAATCGCCATAGAGTATGCTTTCATTTCATCTGTGGGTTTAAATTCTGCCTCGTAGTAGTTTTCAACATTCCATCGGATAATAGGTTCGTTCTGAGATACACTCTTCAGTGTAAAGCGTCCTATTGCGTTGAGCATCACCTGTACTGTCCGCTCGTCTACCGGTGTTATTTTGATAATTTTTACAGCTACACCGACATGATATAGATCCTCTGATCTCGCCATGCCGTCGTGCTGATTCTTAATCAGTACAACTCCCCCGATCTTATTAGGCGAGTCCATGATCTCCTGAGCACTATCGATCATTATATCCCCGGTGAGAATAAGAGGTATCATCATACCGGGAAATATGGGACGCTGTGAGATGGGGATGATGGTCATCTTCTCGGGACGGAAGTCCTCTGCGATTATAAGCTGGCTTGCAATATCTTTAATGTCATCTGACATATGGTCACCTCATACTTATTTATTTAACAGCTAAAGAAGTTATATCTTTTATAAAAAGCTTCTCGGTCTGCCATGCTCCAAGTGTAAAAACATATTCACTCTCATTTGCCGCGGCATAATGCATATCTTTATCTTTTTTACTGAAAATATCAAGCTCAAATTTTTTATCACCATAAGGAATTGTTACAGTGCAAATTACATCACCGGAATTTTCATTTTCGGCATTTGCCGGGAACTCTGCTGCTTTTAATGGCGAAAAGAGAGCCAGAATTGAATCAATAGAAGAATTATTCAACTCCAGATTTTTGTATCCTCTGCAGAGCCATCTACCCGCAGGCTTTTTATCACCGTCTTTATTATCAATTTCAGATTTATCCTGAAATAACTGAAAATCATAGGTTTTCCTGTTATAAGTTATACTGAAAAATTTAATCTCTTCTTTTTTAAGATCGAAGATACGTTTATCCCTTAAATCAGAAACCGGTAATGAAAAATCACTCTTCATAATTCCCGATGCAAGATATATCTCACTTCTATCATCAAACCGGATATAGGAGTGATTATTGGTAGACCCTGCTTTCCCTATTAGAATCTTCCTGAGCACTTTACCCCTCCCCTTAATGAGAACAGTAACAGCATTATCCTCTGTAAGATCATATCTATCATAATAACCTTTATCCGAGACTAAATCAAGTAATTTAAAATCTCTGGCTTTACGTTCAAGACTTTCTATCAGATCTGCATCGCCCGGAAAAGCCTGCTCATTGATAAACCAGTTATTATCTTTTTTTGACATAAACAGTTTAACATCTTTACCTGTAACATTAATTTCATCTGCAGGTTCATACCACCCTTCAAGTTCAGGAACAGAGCTGCAGCTCCAGTTTTTAATAACAAGTGCCGCGCTAAGAAACACGATAAGCCCGAGAGTTATGAGAGTTCTTTTTTTCATTCGTTACCACCATGTAAAAACAGAGATTCAATAAAACGTTTTCTTGCGATTCTACGTCTCCACACTACAAGGCCCATAAGAATTACAAATAACGGAACAAGTCCCATATTTATAATTTTCAGAAGAAAACGCGTCTGATCTCCGGTTTTTATAAGAGGATTGTAGTCCAGACTCTTGCTCTTCATTTCGGGGACATAGCTGTTGCCCGCCAGGTAGTCAACCATTGAATGGAGCAGTATGTCATTTGAGAATACGCCCGCACCATTACCCCCCGAGAGAATTCTTCTTGCTGAATTCAGAAAACCGGATGAGTTAAGCTCAGATGTCCCTACGACAATAAGTTCCGATCTTCCAGATGATATTGTGGTGTCTAGTTTTTGAACTGTGCTGAGTGTATTATTTTTCTCAGTGGCGAGGACTTCTGCCGGAATACTTTTCCCTTTATAAAAGCTTTCAAATTTACCGGAAGCGAGAACAGCCACGGGATAGCTCTTAAGTTCAACACCGGCCGGCGGAGCCATAAAGAACGGATTGAAATTCATCTGCCCTTCCATAAGCCAGCTCTGCGGTGATGTTGATACCAGAACAGCAGATTCCACACCTTTTTCTTTAAGCTTTTCATCAATTTCCAGAGATGATGCTTTTACAAAAAGCGCGCTGTTAAGATACTTTGTGATTACACTATCGCTATTCAGACCGGACTTCCCGATAAGAGGGATTAAAGGATAATCTGTAAGCATCTGTCCCATATTTACTTTTGAACAGTTTTTATCCAGCACCACATTTTTATTTATTTTCACACCATAGTGTGCTGTCATCTCTTCAAGTCCGGAATTTACAGGAAGTATAAGAGGCTGATTCCCCATCAGACCGCCCTGTTGACCCGTATCGATCTCCATGAATGAATTAACAAAATATAAAACAGATTTCCCCTGCATGAGAAACTGGTCTATTTTGTATTTTTCCGCATCGGAGAAAATATCCATAGGCCCGTTTATAATAAGAACTTTAATATCATCGGGGATATTATCAGATCTGATATCGATCGGTACAAGCTGATACATATCAGAGAGTATCTCCGCGAATAGTCCCGCACCCTCGGGAGTTTTCTTATCTGCAATATCCGGCATTCTATGTCCGGAGAGATAACCGATTTTCGGACTGTTGCTTAGAAGATCCCCCACTCCATTATTTATTGTGTCATCAAGACCCTGAAGACCGGTTATAACATTTGTCCCCATGATCGTTGGAGCAACATCCAGATTTATTTTAACAAATCTGCCGTTTGCTTCCATAACAAGACCGAAGAAGCCTTCACCTGCCGGTATCGATTTTCCCGACCTTGTTTTCATTGCTCCCCATTTCAGTTTTGAAACACCATATTTTAAATCGAGTTCTTTAACATCACTCTTCGACGGATCTACTATCTGAAACTGGATTTTTCCGTAATTTCTTAAATTACTTTTAGCTACTGAATTTTTCAGCAGATCCTCAAGCCTGGCGATTCCATCTATCGGCAGATCTTTAACTCTCTCATCGAGATAGAGTGTGAGCATGACAGGTTTCTGCAGCTTAAGGAGTCTGTCGATCTTTCCGGTCATCTTCTCTATGCGCGAAGTAATCTGGTACTCAAGACCAACTGTTGAGGTTAATGATTCCACTTTTTCGATAAGATCGGCATGCTGAATTACAATCCCCATATAAACGCTTCTAAGCTTCACCTGATCACTGACAAACTCTCTGCTCTGTACAGGATTTATTCCGTAATCTTTGGCCTGCTCTTCAAGTTTATCATCTTCTATTATTTCATATGAGAAATTTCTGTTTCCGTAGAAACTGTATTCGTCAAGAATATCTTTAAGATATCTGTAAACCGCCGCATGTTCGGCAGGTAGATCTTCAGAGAAGAACACTTTTATTTTAAGTTTTTCATTCAGAGTGGATACGGTTTCGCGGCTCCGTTCCGAAAGTGAATATGTATCGTTTGAAGTAAGATCAAATCTTAAGCTGAACGCTGCCGCAGCGAGATTTAGTACTATAATTAATATTACATTAAGAAGAATCTGAAAGTTTTTCTCCTTCATCTTCATCGAATTCATTACAAATGATTTTAATTTCAGAATTTTGTCTTTCATTGATCTACCTCCTCTCCTCTATCACTTTGACAGTAAACATCAGAGATAGTGCACAGATTGAGATAAAATAGATTATATCTCTGGAATCGATCAGCCCTTTTGAAATATTCTGAAAATGATGATCAGTCCCTAAATACGAGATAAATCCGAGTTTTGAAGGTAGAAAAATCAGAGCCTTGTCAATGAGCCAGAGTGAAAAACACGCGGCCCATGCTGAAATAAATGATACAATCTGATTCCGCGTGAATGACGACGCAAGAAGACCGATTGAAGTATATGCCGCCGATAGAAGCAGAACCCCTGCATACCCCCCGATAACCGGTCCGAGGTCCGGTGATCCCGTAAGCACTACAGTTACAAGATATATAATTGTCGGAGATACCATCACAGCAGAGAATACTGTACCGGCGAGAAACTTGCCCAGAACAATATCCCATGATGAAACCGCAAGCGTCATCAGAATCTCGAATGATCCGCTCTGCCTCTCTTCAGATAAAAGTCTCATTGTAACAGCCGGTATCACAAAACAGAGCATAAGCGGCATAAGCTGGAAAAGATTTCTCATCTCCGCCTGGTTAAAGTAGAAAAAATCTTTAAAGAAGAAGAATCCCGTAAAAACAAGAAATATTGTTATTACTATATATGCTATGGGACTGCTGAAATAACTTTTCAGTTCTTTCTTCATTATTGCATTCATTTCACTGAACCTTCCCATTTTCACCCCCCGCTGTAAGTTCTCTGAATATATTTTCAAGGCTCTCCTGGTCCTGTTTCATTTCGTACATAATCCAGCTGTTTGAACTGATTACACGGAATATTTCAGGCCGGATTTCGGCAGTTCCGGAAACAGTAATCACCGCAGCGGTGAGTTCAGTATCTCCGGTCTGCTCGATGCTCTTAACCCCTGTAATATTTATTAATGCAGACTTAAGTGTATTGAAATCAGTTCCGGAGATCCTGATTATTATTTTCTTCTCAACACCGGCTGACGACTGGAGAAGTTCAGTTCTGTCATCTGCGACTATGCGTCCCCGGTTGATAATGATTACTCTGTCACATGTAGCTTCGACCTCGGAGAGTATATGAGTTGAGAGTATTACTGTTTTCTTTTTACCCAGTTCCTTTATCAGGTTTCTGATCTCTACTATTTCAATCGGGTCAAGTCCGGATGTCGGCTCATCAAGAATAAGTATCTGCGGATCATGTATCATCGCATGAGCGAGTCCCACCCTCTGCCTGTACCCTTTCGACAGTTCATTTATATTTTTATGCATGACATCTTTTATTCTGCAGATTTCCGCAACTTCACTGACACGCTCAACACCCGGGATTCCTCTCACCTCTGCTATATACATGAGATAGTCAAACACAAGCATGTCGCCGTAAAGCGGTGCAGACTCCGGGAGATACCCGATCATCTGTTTAATTTTGAGCGGATCATCTGCCGAATTTATACCGTCAACAATTACTGAACCCTTGTCGGCATTCAGATAACAGCTGAGCATACGGAGAGTTGTAGTTTTCCCCGCACCGTTGGGACCGAGTAAACCTGTTATCTCTCCATCACAGATGGTGAATGAGATATCATCCACGGCTTTAAAATTGCCATAGGATCTTGTGAGACCATTAACACTAATCATAGAAGGAAAACCTCCTCTTCCCTGTGAAAACTTTTATTTTTATTTTGAAATTTTAAAACAGGATGTGTTTGAAAACAGACTCCCGGCCCCGCCCCCTCTGCCATTCAGGCATCTCCCCCATGATGAGATGGTGTAGAGGTGAGATATTACTAATCCGGAATATACAAACATATCCCCGAAACAGTATCACACAATAAGCAGTAAACACATTAAGCTTATATTAAAGTATTATTACAATTAATTTTCAAGATGTTATGGTGTTTTTTGACTATTTTTTGTTACATAAAAAAATGAGGTCTGCCGGATGACCAGCAGCATTTTATCTCTGCCGCGTCTTTGGCGAGGCAGAGAGCAATTTTACCGGCAATTTATGTTTACTTATTAAAAAAAGTCTGATAGAGAAATTTTTCAATTCACATCATCAATTGAAAAAAACTTTATGTAATCTGCTCTGGGCGGGGTAAAAATTTCCAGCGCGGAAGAGTCCTCTAGTATCTCTGCAGAGTGGGCAACACCTGAGTCGATGCACCAGCTGTCTCCGGGAGCAACATCAAATGTTTTTTCACCAATGGAGAGTCGGATTTTTCCGTTTAGAAGATATCCGGTCTGCTCATATGGATGACTATGCTTAGGAAGGGTGCTGCCGCTCTCCATAACAAATTTAGTCATTAAAGTTTTCTCACCATGAACAAGTGTCTTGATTTTTATTCCGGGAAGAATATCATTGTATCTTTCTGTTGTAGTTTTTCCGAACATATATTTTCTCCTTTAATAAGAGCTGTAAAACAGTTAATATGAATCAATCACATCTGACCGATTGCACCAGAGTAGCAGCTGCCACTGCACTGTACAATCCGGTATTCATTCCTCCCGCAGTTCAATCACAGTACCTTCCGGAGCTATGATTTTTGCAAGAGAACCACCTTTTACGTCATATATAATCTCATCCCCTTTTTTACGGAATGAAGTAAATCCTTTTTCATTCAGCTCTTTAATTGCTTCCGGAAGATTTTCCACTATAAAACAGACATGAACTAATCCGGTCTGGCCGGGAAAACCGGAAACTTCCGGTTCACCGGATTTAGGCGTCTGGAGCTCTATAATTATACTATCTTTTTTTAACCATGTGTTGAATTCACGTCCGTGAAAATCTTTTGTCTCTTCTATAATTTTAAATCCAAGAAAATAACAGTAAAAATTTATGCTCTCTTCATATCTGTCTGTTTCTATACATAAATGGTGGATTGACTTTATCATTTTTTCTCTCGATAACATATAAAAACCATACAGAACAATGGGATAAAATCCCTTATTTCTATAATATGGTACTGATATAAAGCTGCAAAATAGATGTCAATTCCCTTTCTTAAGATTTTTTATATAAATAAATAACCTGATATCCCGCTCAACTTTCCTGACATTCCGGCCGATAATATAATACCGCATATTGCGTACAAGGAGGGGCGAATGAATATTTCACCAGTCGCTACTGCAACGTCAAGAAGCATTGAGGATATGGGTAATCTTCTGAAGAACATAACCGACAGTTCAATCGGTCTTCAGGACAAACTCATCAAGGTCGGAGCAACAGAAAAGGTATCTGACGAAAAACTCGGACGGGTACTTGATCTAATGGCTTAATAAAAAAAGAGGGGTAAATTACCCCTCTTTTTTTATCTTCATATAAACATTGGACTATTTTCTGATTGTTATCTTATATGCTCTCTCCGCACCAGGAGGAGCATCGCTGAGTTCCTCGAACTGAATTCCGGGAATGACTTCAGCTTTATCTTTAACACTATTAGTAACAAGAATTTCCCATGCTTCAGCTGTATCCTCGCCAAGTTTACTTGCGGCATTAACCTCTGATCCGAAAACATCCTGATCACCAATACGGAGAACTTTCCCGTAACCTAAACCAACACAGAGAAGTATCTGTTCTTCAGGAGCTTTATCAAGATTGTATTCATGAAGAACATCGTGCATCCTCAGACTGCTCTGAATAGCCTTGTCAACATTTCTGAATATGACAAGAAGACTGTCACCCTCTGCTTTAAGAAGAATCCCATCGTGATCTTCGATTACCGGAATAAGCAGACGTTCAGATTCAAATATAGTCTGCAGAAAATGTATAATTCCGAACTTCGCCACACCTCTCGAAAATCCGGAAAGATCGGTGAACATGACGCACCAGTCTTCGCCGAATAGATCCCAGATCCGTTTATCAACTTTTTCTTTATCCGCACCAGGCTGTAATCTCTCCTGGATAAGTTTTTCGAGTCTATCCTCCGAAGCACCTACACCAATAACATGACGATAGGACATTGTATCCTCCAATTTATCAGAAATCTATATCAGCTGACGATTGAATTAAAACCGCTCACCCTTCGGCTCCGCTCAGGGATCGGTCGATACTCTCACTGAGCGATTTTTTCGCTGGCTGAGCGGAGCCGAAGCCTGAAGTATAATTTAATTCCAGTAGTTATTCCTAAATATAATTTTTAGTGCAAAAAGTAATAATTATATATCCCCGCCGCCTTCGGCGGCGGGGATAATAGAGTTTTTTTTACTCTAAAAAAGTTAAGGAATAAATACTGATTTTATTCATTTGTTTAATGCTATAATTCATAATCTTTCATATGTCAATTAAATCTTATTCCGGTTAAACAGCTTTTTTATTCTTTTTTCCGGACTTAAACTCTCTACCGGCCTCAATATCCTCCCTCGTTTTAAAACCTTCGATAAGCTGACTTAAATCTTCAGCCCTTGATGACAACTCTTCGGATGAAGCCGCTATCTCCTCAGATCCTGAAGCAGTCTCTGCTGCAAAATCTTTTATGCGATTCATCGCCTCTTTCATCGAAACACTGTTTGACATCTGAAAATTTGCCACTTCAATAATATTATGAGATTTCTCCTCCAGGTTCTTCATAGTATTCTTTATCAGATAGTGATTCTGCGCCTGCTGCTCGGTTAATACAGCAATATCTTCAATGGACTTTGAGTTAGCCGAGATGTTATTCATAATACCGGATATGGCAGTTCTGATACTTGTAACCATATCGCTCCCCTTCTGTACGCTTGCGGATATTTCAGTTGATAGGGTATGGATCTCTTTAACCTGATTAGATGTTTTGTCAGCCAGCTTTCCAATCTCTTCGGCAACGACAGCAAAACCTCGCCCCGCCTCTCCGGCACGGGCAGCTTCAATACTCGCATTTAGAGAGAGAAGATTTATCTGGTCAGATATGTCATTTATCATGTTAACCATCTCGCTGATCTTCTGAGATGATTCAACAATAAGACTCATCGCCTGTGAAGCCGATGACCCCATCTCGTCACCCTTACGTGCAGTAGTTATAGATTCATCGCTCTGAATTTTAACCATCTTCATATTCTCAACAATTTTGTTGGACATATCTTCAAGACCGCTCACTGAATCCGCAGCCTGTGATATCTCATTAACCTGTTCGCCTATGTATTCCGTTGTTTCGCTTATTGAATCCAGAACAAGGTTAAGCTCCGCTGAGATGCTTCTGACAGAATGTACCTGTTCACCGCTGCTCTGACCAAGCGATATGGATGTGGCGGTTAGCTCTTCACTCGAAGCCGCCAATGACGCAGCAGCTCCTTTAAGATAATCAAGGGTTTTTGTAGACTGTTCTATCATTTTGTTGGCACTGTCGGCAATCTCACCAATTTCATCATCTGAAGTAAAATCAACTCTATGTGTAAAATCACCTTTCGCAACTTCGCTCAATATTGAAGATATCATTACAATAGGACGGAGATTTCTTTTTATCATGATATCTACAGAAACGAAAATAATAAGCGCTCCAAGCAGTATAATCCCCGTCACTACCGCTGCGGCATTATATATTTTGCCGTAAATATCTTTAATATCATAAGCCACCAGAATTCCGCCCCAGTATTTTTCTCCAATATAAACAGGAACTGAAACCATTACACCTTCAGCTCCGGTATCCCGTTTATAATATGATTTTTTAATTCCTGAAGGATCCAGTCCTTTCCCGAGGTAATCCCATTTACGGTTTGTCCTGCTCTGCCTTACATCTGTTTTAAAGTCGCCTGTAATGTTCATGCTGTTTTCACTGTGATGAAAAGCGACATAGCCGTTACGGTCAATTGTTGCAGCAAAAAGAAGCCCCTTCTGTTTCATTGTTAAAAATCCGTCAACGATCCCGCGGAATCTTCGCCCCAGATCTTTATCCTCTGCGTACTTTGTCATAAATCTTCTGTAATCTTCAGTTTTTCCGGGAACAGTTGTATCAACTGTTTTAAATATTTTCTGAAGATATTCATTACTGAATTTATCTTTATCTTCAGGAATACTCCACATTTCGAGACATTCCTCTATCGAAAGCTCTCTATAATCTTCGGACATTAATTCTTCAATTGTATGCCGTCCTGAATCAATTTCTGTCTTAAAAAGCGTTTCAATCTGACTCTTAACTGTATATGCAATATCTGCAGATGTATCCAAATAGTAGTAATTGATATAATAATACTTCATTCCGGAATAAGTTAAAATGCCTGCAATCACCATAATAACAGCCAATATGATGGAGAGTTTAAATATTATTTTTGTTGCAAGACTTCTTTTCCTTTTCATAAGGCAACTCATCCCTAAAAATATTATATAATAAAGTAATAGTAATAATTTATATAATGTATTACACTATTTCAAATATCTTTAAACTTTTTTAATCGACTCTCTTTCCGGTAATAATCTTTAAAAAAAACACGAATTTATACATCGGATTTACTAAAATCAAAAAATTTCAGCTAAAACTCATGCAAAAAAAATTTCTGAAATATTTATTATATTTAATTTATTGAAACATCATACAGATATATATATATTTCTATTAACAATAATAATTACCAAAAACTCTATTGTCGCCGCTGCCAGAGCGACGGGATATATAATCTTCTAATTTTAAATATTTAAAAAAAGTACTTTTAACAGTTATTGATCTAAACTGCTACAGAAAATTTTGAGATACATCAACCTAAGGAGAGCCGCATGAAAACCGATTATTTGAAACTCGACAGCATAAAGAAGAAACTCTTCGTAGCATCAATGTTCCTTGTACTAATACCCACAGTATGTATTCTCATTGTAGTATCAATATGGGTCAGCAGTAAAGGGAGAGAGGATTTTATTGCACGGGCAACCGGTGAAATGCTGCAGGTAAATAATGTAATAGATATTCTGCTTGATAACGCGATATTGAACCTTGAAATGATGTGTACACATCCCGCAGCAGCAGAGCTTGATAATACAATTAATAATTATTCAAAAAGCACAGGTATTGTTGACCTGAAAAAGATAAATAGAAATAAAACAGAAAGAGCCCTCTTTGATCATTTCACGCATATAATAAAAACACACCCTGATTATATAGAACTCTATCTGGGGACCCGATGGGGCGGATTTGTTTCAAATGATGATGCTCCTCTTAAAGTTCCATATAATCCGACTATAAGACCATGGTATAACGATGCACTTAAAGAACCGGGTAAAGCACTTATCGCAAAAGCTTATTTATCAACTAACGGTGAAAATGTAATTGCAGCAGTTAAAGCATATAAAGACGCAAAAGGGGAAGTCCTTTATGTCGGAGGTATTGACATATCCCTTAAAAGACTTACAGAAATAATTAATAACATAAAAATCGGAGAAACCGGATTTCTCATTCTAACAGAAAGTGATGGAACTGTTCTTGCTTATCCCGGGAAGAAAGAAATTATATCTAAAAATATTTCAGAGCTTGGTATTCAATCGTTGACTGAAGGAATTAAATCGGACAAGGCATCCATTTACTTTAATATTGACGACAAAGAAAGACTGGCTCAGATTATAACATCTCCAAAAGCAGGATGGAAAATAATCGGAGTAATAGAAGAATCAGAAATAACAAGAAGCGCACGGTCTCTGCGGATTTTAATTTATATTGTCGGTATATTTTTTACTGCAGGAGCAATAGCTGCAGGTTATCTTGTAGCAAAGACAATTTCAGATCCTGTATCAGAAACTGCCGGTGTACTCAACAAAACGGCTGAAGGTGATTTTACAAATACAATTGATGAGCAATATGAATCAAGAACTGATGAAATTGGAATGCTTGCCAGAAGTTTTAACTCATTTATTACAAAACAGCGCGAATCCATGAAACAGGTTTTGAGCGCAGCAAAAACAGTTAAGGGTGCATCATCTGAAATCAATTCGGGCAACCAGAACCTTGCGCAGAGAACTCAGGAACAGGCTTCTACTATTGAAGAGATCTCTGCAAACATTGAAATGATTACAGAAACTCTCCAGATAACAACAAAGAATTTTCAGCAGGCGGATATAAATTCCAAGAAAACTCTTGAAGTGGTTACTGAAGGGGAAAGTGCAATTTCGGAAACCATCGATGCCATGCAGCAGATAAAAAACAGCAGCAAGGAGATTGGCGAGATCATTCAGGTTGTTAACGACATTGCTTTTCAGACAAATCTTCTTGCGCTTAATGCCGCGGTAGAAGCCGCACGTGCGGGGGAACAGGGGAAAGGATTTGCAGTCGTTGCTTCTGAAGTACGGAACCTGGCGGTAAGAACATCCGATTCATCAAAGAAAATTGAGCAGCTTATAAAAGAGAGCCTTGACCGTGTAATCAAAGGAGATAATCTGGTTCAGAAATCGGGTGAAATCCTGAAAGGAATTGTCCATAATACAAAAGAGACATCGGCAATTATAATGGAAATTTCAGCGGCAATGAATGAGCAGAGCACCGGTATAGGACAGATACATACGGCTATTAATCAGATAAACGAAGTAACTCAGCAGAACGCGGCACTGGGAGAGGAGTTGACAGCATCAAGTAATTCCATGAACAGCGAAGCTGAAGATCTTGCGGAGATGGTATCGAGGTTTAAAATTTAGGCTGAGCCTCTCATTATCAGCCCTCCCCATCCGCCCTGTCGGGCACCTTCCCCATCAACAATGGGGAAGGAAGTTTAATACTTATAAGATAGTTCAAATAACTCAATCTTTACAGGGTAGAAGGGGCGGTAGCCCCTTTATCTCCGCAGGCTCCCTGCGTTCCCGAAAACGGAGTTTTTGGGAACGCCCTATAGTGCGTCATTTTTAATATATTCGAGATAGACTTTGCCCTCGCCGGGGAGAAAGATAAGCTTTCTCCCTTTATTGCCCCCCACATCCTCTCCATGAAGAGATACGCCCTCTTTTTCAATAAGCTGTTTTGCCATATTAATATTCTGATATCCAATTGATAAACGTTTAGCTGACGATAACGATTGAATTACATCTCCACCTCCGAAGAGCATAAATTTAGCATTTTTAAAATTTATCCCCTTCTGCCTGAACTTTTCGCGGATGTAGTAAAATGCATAATCAACATAATCGGAATCGGGAGATACGGGGGGTGAATTGCTTATTACTTTTACTTTATCTCTATGCTCAGGGAGCATTGCGTGAAAAATCGCGCCGGTTCTGTTTTCAGGTGAGAAAACAGTTATCGCTACACATGACCCGAGTATGGTCATAACCGGGGTATTTTTTGATGTAACTATCAGCTGACCGGGATTGAGGAAATAGTGTTCGTCAAATTTTTCTTTGATATACATCTATGCCCTCCTGTAGATTGTAGTCGCAACAGACCGGAGAGGGAGGTTATACCCTGAAACTGTTTCTGAATGTCCGATAAAAAGAAATCCCCCTTTATTCATATGCCCGGCTAAACGTCCCAGAATTTTCTCCTGATTCTCTTTATCAAAATATATCATGGCATTTCTGAAAAAAATAATATCAAATTTTTCGGAAAAAGGGTATTTGTCATCCATAAGATTCATGTAATGAAAATCAGCAGTTGCACGGATTTCCGGGATAATCCTTACCAGTTCACTCTTCTGCCCTTTACCTTTCATAAAATATCGCTGTTTATATTCATGAGGAAGATTGCTTATCCTTGACTCATGATAAACGCCTCGAATCGCAGCATTTACAACTTTTGTTGATATATCTGTTCCGGTAATTTTGTACGAATAAGAATTAAGATTATTATTTCTAAAAAATTCTTCAAGAGTAAGTGAAATTGTATACGCCTCTTCACCTGTAGAACAGGCCGAACTTAAAACATTAAGATGAGTCTTAACTCCGGTTCCTCTCTCCTGAAGCAGCTGAGGAATCGCTGTTTTATAAAGATACTCAAAATGCTGCGGCTCACGAAAGAAACTTGTTTCATGAGTGGAGACAAGGTCCGCAAATATATTCAGTTCATCCGCTGATCCTTTTTCGTTTGTAAGATATTTATAATATTCATTATAACTCTTAAAACCTAAAGCATTAAGCCTTTTTGAGAGCCGGCTTGTAAGAAGAACTTTTTTTACAGGGGGCATTTTAATACCAAAACGTGTTTCAATCAATGAGCTTAAATCTGATCTCTCTTTTTCACTCATTTCAATTTCAAAACCGTTCATTGTATTTTGCTCCGTTTATTGTCAGGAATTCAGGTTTAGAATCAATTAAATCCCCCCTGCCGCAAAAACTCAGCCCCCGCACCCCCGGAGGGGGCAAAGAACTGCGTTGCCCCCTCCGGGGGTGCGGGGGCGAAAAGTATTACAACATTAGATTACCACATCTCTCAATCCGCTCCCAGCACTATCTCCACTCCGGTCTCACCGGCACCATCGTTTTCAAACACAGCTGGTGCAGCTACCGCATCCTTGGCAATGAGCAGATCCTCTTCGGAAAATGCTTTATCTACATTGAGAATTACAACAAAGTCATCATTTCTTTTTCCAATCCCGTTTATAAGCTCAGTGCTGAGTTTCATCCCTACTTTAGGGGGAGGTTCTATCTGATCTGCTTCAAAACGGAGTACACCCTTTACAGCATCTACAAGAGCACCAACCACCACCATTTCGTCATCGTAATTAGCTTCGACTATAATGATTGCGGTATCATCGGTAATTGCCGCGCTGTTCATTCCAAACTTTGTTCTGAAGTTCATAATAGTAACAACACTCCCCCGCAGATTAAGTACACCGGCAACATAAGCAGGAGTACATGGAATGGGAGTAATATTTGTATACGAAAGAACCTCTCTCGTCTTTAATACATCGAAAGCAAAAATCTTTCCATCAAGCAGAAATGAAAGATACTGAGCTCCCTCATTATTCATATCGCTGCTCATATCATTCCTCCCGCATTCAGTTTATTCTTTCAAAATCTGAGTCTTCAGAATCGCTCAGATTAAGGACCACCCCGCTTCCACTCTGATTTCCGTTCTGTAATCCGCTATGTAGAAGATGAGATCCATTCCCGTTTCCATTACTCTTGCCGTTCCCTTTACCGTTACCATTACCACTGCTGGAGTATGTATTTCGTCCATGAAATATATCTCCGTGAGCTTTTATCAGGTGAGGATTGGAACGATACATATTCTGAGCAGGTTTATTTACTGTATCATTTGCAGCGCTGTTCTTCTCACCTGTTTTAAGAAAGTTAACAGCATCCTGCATGTATACAGTCTGTGCTGAAAGCTGTTCGGCAGTTGCAGCAAGCTCCTCGGCTCCAGAGGCATTCTGCTGTACAACACTGTTCAGCTGCTGGACAGCAATATTAATCTGCTGAGCACCGTTTGCCTGTTCGCTGCTTGCAGCATTGATTTCAGCAACAAGTTCAGAAGTCTTCTGAATATCCGGGACAAGTTTATCGAGCATTTCACCGGCTTTTTCAGCAATGGCAACACTTGATCCTGAAAGCTGGCTTATCTCGCCTGCAGCGACCTGGCTTCTCTCTGCAAGTTTCTGCACCTCGCTTGCAACAACGGCAAATCCGCGTCCATGTTCTCCGGCACGTGCAGCTTCTATCGAGGCATTAAGCGACAGAAGATTTGTCTGGCGGGCTATCTCCTGTATGATCGAAATTTTATCAGCTATATTCTTCATGGCGTTAACGGTATGCCGCATCGCCTCTCCGCTCTCTTTCGCGTCAATGGCGCTTTTGCTTGCAATACGCTCGGTCTGTCCGGCATTGTCGGCGTTCTGTCTTATTGTTGCAGTCATCTCTTCAATTGCAGATGAAATCTCCTCAACACTGGCAGCCTGCTCATTCGCCCCCTGGGAGAGTTCCTCTGATGATGAGGAGATCTGCTCTGTACCTGCACTGACATTATCAGAAGATGCCTCAATACTCGAAACAACATTCATGACTGATCGTGTAAGAATCAATGATGCAATAATTGAAAAAGCCATTGCTGTAATAATCGATATTACCATAATTAAAGCTATCATCTGTGAAACAGTCTCACTCTTTTCATGTGAAAGTTTTGCCTGTTCATTGGCTATTTTGACCATTTCCTTTAGAGACGGTCCAATTTTTTCGGTAAAAATTGGAGCTGCAACATTTACAATTTTATTTACTTCATCAATATTTCCCGCTCTTGAATACGGCAGCAGCCTGTTTACAGCTTCTTTATAACTTTTGATACTTGTCTCCAGAACCTCTGCAAGCTCCTTCTCCCTCCCTGTGTCAGTTATCGATTTATACTCTTCGATATCTTTGATGTACCCTATATAAATCTTCTCAATTTCATTTTCATGAATAATTTTTTCATCAAGAGTCGGTACAGTCATATGTTTTAAAATATTGACCCTTAAAACTAATCCTTTATTTTCCAGTTCATTAGAAAATTTTATCTCTGTGAGATTTACATTATACAGGTCATCTATCATAGCATCAATCCTGCTTGTACCGATATAACCTACAAGACCGACAATTAATGTAACAATTGCTGTCAGTATAAATGTAAACAATAACTTCCCTCTAATACCAATTTTCATAAAGTCCTCCTTTTAAAATATAAATCGAATAATTGCATCAGATTGTTTTAAAACTCAGCATTTATTCCTTAACTCTTCTATATGTAAAAAAGCTCTGTTATCCCCGCCGCCGAAGGCGGCGGGGATATATAAATTTTGTTTTCTACACAAAAGTTATATTCAGGAATAATTACCATTTTAAACTACTGATAATAATTACTTTTATTCCCTTCAGCTGAACTGATCATATCTTTCACGATTGCTGCCGCGTCAAGTATCAGCGCCACTGATCCATCGCCGAGTATTGTAGCCCCGGCAATCATATCCCTGTTTTGACTCCCCCTTGCGAGAGGCTTAACCACTGTCTGATACTTACCGATTACTTTATCTACAAGAAATCCGTACCTTATACTGTCAATTTCTGTAATAACAATATGAGGATACTCCTGAGTATCACTGTTCATTTTGAAAACTGTCCGGAGATCAATGCACGGTATTAAATCCCCGCGGAGATTTATGACAAACTGGCCGTCTCCATCAGCCCGTGTAACATTTGAAAAATCGAGACACTCGCGAACATTCGAGAGATTAATAATAAAAAGACCACCCCCAAGCTCTACCATAAATCCGTCAATTATAGCAAGAGTAAGCGGAATTGTAAGTATAACTGTAGTACCGGCCCCGGGAACACTCTCGATTTCTATACTCCCCCTGAGCTTTTCGATATTTCTTTTAACAACATCCATCCCTACTCCGCGGCCTGAAATATCCGTTGTCACCTCGGCAGTGGAAAAACCTGGTTCAAAAATGAGATTGTATATATGTCGATCATCATAATCCCCTGTACCAATGAGCTCCCGCTCGATTCCCCTCTGACGGATCTTCTCTCTGTTAAGTCCACCGCCATCATCGGAGATAATGATTTTTACATTTGAACCCGCATACTCAGCCACAAGACTGATCGTACCGGTTTCGTCCTTGCCGGATTCTTTTCTTTCCCGCGGTTTCTCAATTCCATGATCAGCAGAATTTCTTATAAGATGCATGAGCGGATCACGCAGGCCTTCCATTACATTTTTGTCGAGCTCGGTCTCGCCGCCCGAAGTTACGACTTTCATTTTTTTGTTTAATGCCGCGGATAGATCATAGATAAGTCTCTGAAATCCGTTGAATGTGTCGGAAAGAGGAACCATTCTGATACTCATGGTACTGTCGCGGAGTTCATCGGTGAGCCGTCCAAGCTGTTCTGATATCGACACAAACTCCGGCATTCTCGTTCTTGTGGATTCCTGATTAAGTCTGGCCTGAAGTGTTACAAGCTCACCTACTACGTTCACCAGTGTATCCAGTTTTTCATTCTTCACACGGATCGAGGTTGCATCAACTCTCCGTCTGTCAGATATGATACCGTCTCCGGATCTCCGGGCCAGGCTTCTCTGCTGTACAATCTCTTTAGGTGTTGAAACATCATCTTTATGAAAAAATGCATGATTAACATAGAATCCATTTACAGTTTTAATAATCAGCTCGGAATAATCCTCGGCAAAAATAAAAACATTTCTTATTGCTTCAATCCCTTTATCAGTATAGAGATCTATTATCCAGTTGACATAGCATCGCTCCGGATCAATCTCATCAAAATCGGGGATTGATCCTGTGTCAATCCGCACACTGCACCTGCCCAGATTGGCCAGTTCATGAAGCAGCGGCTCAACCTTCATTGTCCTCTGAAATATATCAGGGGCCGGCATAAATATAATTTTATAATGTTCCTCCGGGAGTACCGCAGCAGAAATACCGGCATCGGTATTTTCAGCCAGAGATTCAACACATGAATTTTCAATATCCACACAGGTCTTCCCTTCAGTAGCAATTTTAAGATCTTCAAGAATCCGGTTTCTTAAACTGCTCTCCTCCTCCGAGTCAGTTCCATCAAGGAGAAATCTCATGCAGTCTTTAGCTTTAAGTGTAAGACCTATTATCTTATTATCAGCTTTAATTACACCTTTGCGCATGCAGTCAAATACGCTTTCAAGGTCATGAGTAAATCTGGCGAGTTCATCAAAACCGCACATACTTCCCGACCCCTTAATTGTATGAAGGGTCCTGAATATGGTGTTTACAAGCTCGGAGTTGTCCGGAGATTTTTCAAGTTCTATGAGAGGGATGTCAATCTGAGAGAGAAGCTCGTGTGCTTCTTCTCTGAACACTTCTTTAATCGATTCAAGTTCCATAATCATCCATCCTCAATTTCAAACAGACTATTAATGTCCACACCGCACTCAGTTGCAGTAACCATAAATCCGGAACCAGCAGCAGGATTAATAAGAATCATCGGCCGGTTCTGTTTTGTTAATTTTTCATTGAATGCTATCAGAAGCTGGATAAAAGTAATATCTGTCTCCTCAACTTCCGCCAGATCTATATAATATTTTTTAACAGGGAGATACATTATTTTAGAGAGAGCCGCCTTTATCCTGGAGGAAAAACGTATGGATGTATCTGTTCCGAATGATACGTATAACGAACCGTCTTTTTTTTTACATGATATTATAGCCATATATAACCCGCTTCAGTGACCGCTTTAAATAAATTTTTGCAACTGCTCATATATTGGTGGTATTTTATCCCCGCTGCGCTATCGGCGCGACGGAATGCAATTTTACCTACAGTTTATGAGTACTTACAATTTTTAATCTGAATTATTAAAGTGATAATATAAGCGTAATGTATAGAAATGTGTAACAAAAGTATAAAAAAAGACATTTTTTTAATTTTTTTACACTTTAATTTCAACATAAATTGAATTATGTTTATTTTATTTACAACTATATTAACCGGGTAGCAGGATATGAGTAAAAAATCATACGTGAAGGGGTATTCCGAGCCAGAGAATATTATAAAATCAGATACAAAAAATGCTCTGACCCGTTTATAAATCCGGATTATTTTACCTCTGCTGAATCAGAGCAAGCTTTACTGCAAGACCGGCAAAGACCGTCCCGGCAAGAAGATTAAGCACTCGGTCAACCTTCTCTGACTTTGAAAGAATATTCCCGGCTGCTCCCGCCATCATGCTTATTAATCCGAAAATAATAATGGTCGCAATAATAAATATAAATCCAAGGAGAAACATCTGAAGAGTTATCGATCCCTTTGAAGCATCGGTAAACTGGGGGAGAAGAGCCATGAAAAAAATCGAAACCTTGGGATTTGTAATATTCATTATAATTCCGCGCCGGTAAAGATTCCATGACGAAAGTTTAACGCTCTCCTTAACTTCAAATTTTGAAGATGACGACCTGAATGCACCATAGGCCAGATATAGCAGATACGCAGCTCCGATATATTTAAGTGTGTTGAAAGCAATCACCGATGTCTGAAATATTGCTGCTACACCGAGAGAGACAATTGTGGTATGGAATATAAGCCCGGTACAGAGACCCAGTGTAATTTTGAATCCGGCTGATCTTCCGGATAAAATCGACTGAGTGAGTACAAAAAGATTATCCGGCCCCGGTGCAAGCGCGAGCAGAATTGAAGCTGAAGCAAACATAAGTAGTGTATTGTAATCCTGCATAATGTCCCCATGATTTTCTGTTATAATCAGGGCTTAACATTAACAGGTTTAAGCCGTGATTTAATTCTGCAAAGTACTCCCTGTTAAAAATTCCATCGCATCGGTTTCATCCTTAAAGATGTGAAGCAATGTGCTGATTTCAACAATTTCCATAATCCGTCTAACCGGACTATTCAGAGCACATATACCGAACATTTTGCCTCTCTGTTTTAAAACATTCATAACAGTGACAAATAATCCGATACCTGAGCTGCTTACATAATCGATATCCTGAAGGTTTAAAATCAGATGCATTGATGGCTCTGCATCAATTATTCTAATGATATCTTTTTCAATTTCATCAACATGATGAGCCTCCAACCGGCCATGAAGATAAATTATAATTGTGTCCTGATTTTTTTTAATGTTCAGATTCATCCTTAAACCACCGCTTTTTATGTGTCAAATTTAAAAATATAATCTCATATTGAAAAATAGTATCTACTTATAAACTGCTGTTATTTTATCTCCACCGCGCCACCGGCACGGCGGAGATAAAATAACAGCGTTTTTTGAGCAGTTATGAAAAATGATACCATCCTCTGATTCCCGGAGCAGAAAAAGAATTATTGAACAAGAGGCATGTAGACTAAAACTGAATTAATTATAAACAGTATACAGTATATGCTCAAATAATTCCATCAAAAAACTCTATTGTAATATATTTTTTAGTATAAAATGCACGGAATTATAATAATTATCGAATAATTGCCATTAAGAATAACTTGTTTTAACTATAAAAATATGAATTATACAACCTGAACAGGTTACTGTAACAGCCGACCGGAGAGTCTGCAACACCACTATATGTCAGGCTAACAGCTGACATTGAAATAATCTTATTATTTATAAACTTTTTTTTGTAAAAAAATTAATAAAGCAGTAATTTCTCTCAACTGAAAAAATAATTTTAAATTTTTCTAAAATTTGAATCAGAGGAAAGACATTTATCAGTTATTACTGCAATTTTAAAATACGAGGTTGTTAATATGAAAGTAAATCTTAATATTTCTAAAAAGTTATACTTACTGACCGGAACAATTATTCTGGTTTTCGGATTGATATGCCTCTTTTCAGGATTAAGGCTTACCAATACAATACATGAAACCAGGAACAATACAGCTAAAGCTGCAGTTGAAATAGGTTACAGTATTATAAGCCAATACTACAATGATTCTGTCCAGGGGAAAATGTCCGAAGAGGACGCAAAAAAAAATGCAATGGATAGAATCAGATCTTTAAGATACGAAGGTCTGGAGTATTTCTGGATCAACGATTCATCGCTGCCATACCCGAAGATGATAATGCATCCGATTAAACCGGAACTCGATGGTAAAATTATGGACAGCCCTTCTTTCAATGTAGCAATGGGTGTTAATCAGAATCTTTTTCAGGCAATGGCGGAAGTATGCCGCAAAGACAATGAAGGTTATGTCGATTATTTATGGCCAAGACCGGGGAAGAGCGTCCCTGTTCCTAAAATATCCTATGTTAAGATATTTAAAGAATGGAACTGGATAATAGGTTCGGGTGTTTATAAAGACAGAGTTAACGAGCAGATCAGTTCCGTGGTCTACCCTATCGTGATAATTATAATATTGATGACTATCGGTATAATTATTGCATCTTACTTTCTTCTTCGTTCAATACTACGTGTAGTAGATTCTGTATATGCCTCATCCAGCCATGTCACCGCAGGGGTCCAGCAGATCTCTTCTTCAATAGATGCACTTTCACAAGGTACATCAGAACAGGCTGCGAATGTGGAGGAGATATCATCATCAATTGAACAGATAACAGCAACTATCAGACAAAATGCCGACAATGCGGACCAGACAGAAAAGATGGCGGAAAAAATCGCAGCCGATGCAGAGACCTGCAGTAAGACTGTTTCAAAAACCGCTGATGCAATGAAAGTGATAACTGAAAAAGTTACTGTTATAAACGAAATCGCAAGACAGACAAATCTGCTGTCATTGAATGCATCTATTGAAGCTGCAAGAGCGGGTGATCACGGCCGCGGCTTCGCTGTTGTTGCAAGTGAAGTGCAGAAACTCGCGGAGCGAAGCCAGCAGTCGGCTGTTGAAATCGGCACACTCTCAAAAGAGTATGTGGGTATAGCCATACAGGCAGGAGTAATGCTCAAAGATCTTGTACCGGAGATTAAAAAGACAACAGAGCTTGTTGCAGAGATAAACGCAGCCAGCATAGAACAGGCAAACGGAATAGATCAGATAAATAATGCCGTTTTGCAGCTTAATACTGTAGTTCAGCAGAATGCGGCAGGAGCAGAAGAGATGGCAGCAACCTGTGAGGAACTGGCGTCTCAAAGCATTGAGATGCAGTCGATGATGGATCTATTGAAATATGGAACTTCACAACCCGACTCAAGGTCAGAGTATATTTACAGTCCCGTACGGTTAAGCTTAGAAGAGGATTAGTTCTCTGACCCAATGGATGTAACTTAATGTCATTCCCTTGAAGAAGGGAATCCACTTATTTATATACAATGGATCCCCGCCTTCGCGAGGATGACAGATTGATTCAAAATCATCAGGTCTAAGCACTAGTCCGCAGGTAATGAATCAATTGCAATAAGACTGAAACCGGATTTACATAGTCTAAGGCCGGCTTTTTTCAGATTTTTTTGCCGATGCCGGCATGTTGACAAACCTGTTCGCTCAGGTAATATACCTTAAATTACTTTCATACTAATGAGATCCAGTATGTGATAATATTTATTTTCCAGTATATCTAAAGAACCGATAATGGCGGCCAATCCGCGGACATATGACTCATGCCCTTTCACCATGGTCTTTAAGCTGATTAAAGTGTTTTCATCGCCAATATTTATTTCATGCATGGCATGAAGTGACAGATGTTCTTTTGAAATTCCATAAACAGATTCCTGAACATCCGGATCTCTGATACTTTTTATTTCTGCCGGATTAATACCAAGAGATTGCGCAAATTCAACTGCTGTACCGGGAATTGTGACTTTCGACTGCTGATGACTCTCAACGATAGATACATTATAGTCTTTAAAAAATTCTCCATACTCTTTCAGCATATACATGAATTTCAGCATCAGCAGATTAAAATTCGGTGCATCTACATAAGTAAACTCCGCATTCCTATGATCTGATTTTACTTCAGTTGCCCCCTGTATCAGGGGCGTTTTAGTTTTTGCACAAAAATCAATTGCATCATTAAATTGTCTCCCCGAACCAATGTGAACAATAACTTTATTATCATCCGGATAAAGTCCGTTCTTCTCCCATAAATCAATTCTGCAATTACCAATATATTCAGGCAGACCGGATGATATACTCTGTGCAAGTTTTCCGTTCCCTGCAATAATTATAACTCTATTCATTTGTACTCTTCCTTAAATACTTTGCAAATACTCATAAACCGGTCAGGGTATCATTTTTAAACTTTTCTAAAAAATCTTCTACAGCTTCCCTGCAATCAGGATTGGTCTCTTCCAGAACATTCTTTTTAATTCTTACACTATTTAAATCGACTACAGCGGGATCATTATTTCTAACCTTTTTGTTTTCCATTACTTAACCATCCGGATGCTCTTCTTAAATATAATACTGACAACTGATTTAGTATTAATGAATATAATCAACAGAATAATTTTTATTTTGAATCAAGTCTTTCAATACCATTCCAGTCATTGGGGATACCATTCTGTAATAATAATTTACATCGTGCTATGTAGATTTCAATTACATTATCAAGGCCGTTCATTTCAACTGAAATATCAGTAAATATTTTAAAGGCTTCATTTATTGATCTATCACGGTATAATTTTATTGCTTTAATAAATTGACTTTTTGTATGAATCTTCAAGTCATAATATTGTGTTGTCTTTTCATCAAGAATTTCAATCAGTGTAACGGGTTTATTTTTACCTTTAACAATTACAGTATCAACGACCCGGTAGTTGTATCTGTTTTTATCCTGAAGCTGTTTAAATAATCTACCGCTGATAAGAATGCTTACACCATAATACTTCGTAAGACTTTCAATCCGGGATGCAAGATTTACATCATCAGAAATAACAGTACCCTCCATCCTATTTTCTTCACCAATGGTACCCAGCATTAAATTCCCGGAATGAAGACCTATCCCGATTAAAATTTCCTGATAGTTATTATTTTTTCTCTGTTCGTTATATTCAAGAATACTTCGCTGAATTTGGATAGCAGTATTAATAGCATCTTCTGGTGATTCTGAAAACAAAGCCATTACAGCATCACCAATATATTTATCTATAAATCCATTATTTGATCTAACAATAGGTCCGATACGTTTTAAATATGAGTTTAGAAAATTAAAATTTTCCTGGGGAGTCATCTGCTCTGAAAGATCAGTAAAAGAACGTATATCAGAAAACAAAACTGTCATGTTTTTTTGAACCTGGTTTCCCAGTTCAACATCGATAATACTTTCCTTATTTAAAAAAGTTAGAAATTCTTTCGGAACAAAACGGGCAAACGAAGTAGTCATTCTTGTCTGAATATCAAGGGCAAAAATCTGATGATTAATTAAATCCTGTCTAATTGCATTTATTCTATCGGATAAAGCTAAAGAGAGAAATGGTATCTGGAAAACTGTGCCTATCATCATTGAATTAGCTGTTAAAAAATTATTATTGAGAAAACCAAGGTTTTTAAAAACCTGAATACCTGATCCAATGATTATAAAAATCCAGCTATAAAAAAAGTATTTTGCTGGTTTATACCCTTTTTTAAAAATGTAGTACGATGTGAAAGTGAGGAGTAGTAAGAAAAAAATACCCAATAAATTCATTATTTTCAGTGGTATATATATTGTAAAAATAGAAAAAAAGATAAGTATCGCAAACGACATGATAACTGTAATATATAGATTATTAAGCTTTGAATTATATTGCTTTACATTCAAGAAACTTTTTGCAAATAGAAGAGAAGACATTGCAGACAAGCCTAATAAAAAAGGCATACTATGAATATTACATAAAGGATATTCGCCTAAAGCAAATTGATTTAATAATCCCAAGAATGACAATTGAAATGTAGTTTGTAATAATAAATACACGGATAAGTAAATATAATTATAATCTTTAATTGTAAAATAAATGAATAGATTATAAAAAATCATTATTATCATAGCTCCAAAGAAAAAACCGATAAAATATAAGTCATTCTGATTTGTTATATCAAATGATTCTTTCGTCCAAATAGTAAAAGGAGCCTGCATACTTGTTTCAGTTTGAATTCTAATGTATAGAGTTTGTTTAGAATTTGAAGGTGTGTCTAATTTAAAAATAAAATTCCTATGCTTTACATCACGTTCATTAAAGGGATATATGTTCCCATATTTTTTTTCAATAAACCTTCCTTTGCCATCTTCAATGTATAAAGTTATTCTGTCATAAAGCGGCCAGGAAGATTCCAAAATAAGTTCATTTTTTAAAGTCATCTTGTTAACGATAGTAAATCTGAACCAGTATGCTGATTTAGTTTTACCGAAATTTACCACTTTCTTTTCATGTTGTTTAAACTGGTTATTTATCTGAGGTGATAATATTTCATCAAAAGATAATGTTGTAGTTTTATCTTCAAAGTATTCAAAGTGCAAACCAAGGGGATATGAATCCTTGCTGTCCTCAATTATTACTGGAATCGAAGCATGGGCTGAATTGTGGAAGATCATAAAAAATAGTAAAATAAACAGTGGTAACGTTCTATTTAATAATTTATTCACAGTGTTCCTCTTCTTACTGAAAGTTGTTTCAAGGATTAGTTATGCTTGAATACTCCTTATATAAAAAACCGATGCATCATTTCCTGCAAAGCCTTAGATAAACTTCACACGACATGTTTATTAATGTCATTTGTAATTTAAAAATTCACCGGATATCACAGATCAGCTTTTCCGGGATTTCCCTGTCATTTGTTCAATCTCAATTTTGAGTATTTTTGTTTTATCAAAAAATTTATCAATATACAGCATCCCTTCCTGAATATAGTCAGCAGAATATTTTTTAATTATCTGCAGTAGTGCTTCTTTTTTTTCAGCATCTTCAACTTCTACTGCCTTCCCGAAAATAATTGCACTTTCATATTTTGTTCCGAACTTAGAGGGAAGAACTTCAGTTTTTCCAACAATGCAAAATGACACCTTATTGTTGACCTTTATAAAGTTCAGTTTATTACCTTCTAATGCACAATGAAAATAGATTGAATTATCCCACAGAACATAATTTAAAGGTACCCCATACCCTTCATTTTCGTCCGTTGCAATGGAAAGAATTCCGTATTCGCCTGAGTTTAAAATTGAAAGACTTTCATCATCATTCAGTTTCCGGTCCTGCCTTCGAATTGGTATCTGCATTTTTAGTATCCTGTGGTATTTTTTATAATGTTTCTTTATATTAATTTAAAATAGGCTCTCAGAAGTCAACGTTTAATGCCTTTGTCGATAAATATGGCCCGTACTTTCTAAAGTCTGTACGGCTGTCCAGTTCCGCAGTCTAATATTTTTAGTTTAAGACTAGTCTCATGGGAATCATCTTTGATTTTACAAATCCCGCATTTCCATAAAAATGAATTGCTCTATCATTATCATAATCAGTTAACAATGTTATTCTTAAAATATTATTTTCCCGGGCAAATTTGACAGCTTCATTTATCAATTCTGTTCCGTAAGTGTTACTTCTAAAATCTTTATCAATAATCATGTCTTCCAGAATTGCAACTCTACCGCCTAACGCAGTGCTTATACTGTAGAGCAAGCTAACCATTCCGATTATATTATCATCAATTGTTAAAACCAGAATTTCACCAATATCCGGATTTTCAAGAATTTCTTTTAATCCATTCTTTTGCTTTTCATAATCTGCTTCGAATTCAATATCCTGCGAGAACAACACGTTCAGCAAATGTATAAGGCTTTCTAAATCATCAATGCATGCAGTTCTAATTTCTTTTTTCATTCAGGTTTCACCGGGATTTTGTTTATTATGGTTTATCTCGTAAATTAATATTTTTATTTATTATATTCACTCCCATTGATTATATACTATATTTTCGAAATCAGTATGTGGAGTTCCTTTCTGATGTATGTTTCATTCAACAAGCATTTCCCTGATAATATTCTTAACTTCTTTAATTGTTTCAGTATTTATCTTTCCAATTTTTTTTATAATTCTCTTATTATCAATTGTTCTGATTTGATCTAATACTATCCATCCTTTTTTATTTTGAACTGTTACCGGAATTCTTGTAGGATATTTATGTGATTTAGTTGTCATTGGAGCAATAATCACTGTCTGAATATTCTGATTCATTTCATCGGGAGATACTACAAGACACGGGCGGGTTTTCTGAATTTCATGGCCTACTGTCGGATCAAGATTTACCAGATATATATGATATTGTAAAATTTCCATCGGTTACCATTCCCAATCTTTCAGATCAATGGAATCATCTATAATTAGTTTATCTTCGGAATTTGTATTCATTTTTTTAAAAGAATCAAACCAGCCTTCACGTATTTTGTGAATTGGTTTAAGAATTATCTCATCTTTGCTGTCGTTTATTATTAATTCAATCTGATTTTCAATATTCATATCTTTCAGAATTTGATTAGGAATTCTAATTCCCTTTGAATTACCGATTTGTATAATCTTCGTTATCATTTAAACACCTCACTAAATGTAGTTACAAAGTAATAACTATTAAAGATTAATGCAATTAAAATTTATCAAAACAACAATGTTCTATAAATTATACGCTGTAAGAATTACAACAGTGATTTTCCAGTAAAGATATAAAATCATTGTTTACCAGTAATGACCGATTCTCATCCAGAGAGATTATTGCTTTGTTATAATGATAAAATAATGTTAATGGATTTTCAATAATCTTATACAGCGCATCGTTACCAGATACCGTATAAATTTTATTTACTATTATAATAACTTAATGTATGAAATAACATTCCATTATTCCGTAAACTTAATAAATCCTGTTCCAGAGTTTTATTATCTGATCTTAAAATATTTATAAAACTTTGTAAACTTTCATTTATTGATTTATATTCATTTACAATCTTAGATCCATATGCGCCGATCTTTTCAGGATACTTTAAAGCAAAGGGCATGGTTATTAATTCAGCCATTCCTTCATTGGCCATTTGAACTACAAAAAGAAATATATTTTCCATGGTATTGTTATTGAAGTTCTCATCCGAAAGCCTGCAGATCTGACGGGCATAGTAATGATGTAATTCATGTGATAATATTTTATGATTAAATTCATTAAAGTTAAAAGAGTTTGTATAATTAATAATTATGCTGCTATCCAGACTATATGCTAGTTCCTGTTCCGAAAATAATATTCCTAATGCAATAACTGGTTCCGCGTAAGTAAAATCAGCCGGTAAATATCTAAAAGCTTCAATTTTACTGCTATCAAAAATACTATTAATTTCAAATTTATGATTTTGATAGTTTTCATCGAATGCCCGCAATCTGTCATTCGTAAACCGGTGTTCAATTTTAGTAATTTTATTGAATTTAAAATTTTTGTATGCATTTATAACATTCTTAATATTATCAGCGGAGTAGTGATCAATTCTGTCGTTGAGTAGTTCTCTGTATGCCGTTGATTTTAATAAAGTAATGAAGTTGTCATCATCAGGATTAATTATTTCCGGTGAACTAATAATTGCATACAGAGCCTCAAGGCTGGATCGATCTATTATCATCGCTAAATGTTATCCTTTACTAATAAAATCATTTCGCATGTCATCCACTGCTCTCTTTCATCTCAAAAGAGCTTAACTCCCACTGATTTTTTTTCAACTTTTAAATTGATCCGGTTTCAGTATATAATTGCTTATTAAATAAGTGACGCTTAAGGATATTATCAAAACTATCGTAAAATCAAAAAAACAGTTATTCATACTATACTTTGCCATAATCTGCTGCATAATAATTACTAAAGGGAAATGAATGAGATACATATTATATGAATTTTCTGAAAAACTTTTCCGTAAAGGAGAACTGTTATTATAGTACCTGAAAAACAGAGTTATCAAAAGTCCGGTAACAGATACCGCAAATAGAACACGCGAGACAGAATAAATAATCTTAAGATCGTTCCCTGGAATTTTAATAATGTAATAGTCTGACATGATTTTTATTAAAAGCATAAAAGATAAAAAAGTTAAAATGCTCCAGAACGATATTTTTTCCGAGTGTAAATCATTAGTGAATAATCCATTATAAAAAGAAAATATTCCCGCAAGATAAAAAGTAATATAAAGAACTAATCGTGACGGCTGAAAGAAAAACAACGGAGTTACGTTGTACCATGGTGCGTCACCGAATAATGAGTTTTCCGGAAGAAGAATATTTACCGAATAAAATGAGGCAGCAGAAATAATAAAGAGTAAACCATACATGCGGTATCTTTTGAAACGAAAATTTTCTGTAATAATACTTTTTCTATTTTTATACTTTTCTTCAAATTTTACAATGTAAAAGATTAAAGCAGTAATAGTAAATATAGCAAAAAGCATTAAAATAAACCAGAGATGATTTATGTTAAATATACCTTCAACTGCAGTACGCCTTAGATCGGCAGCTCCGCTTCGTAAAGAGAAGATACTGGCCATGTAATGTATATAATAGTTAAAAAGGTTTTTTGATAAAAGATCCGCATTAGCCGAGAAATTCTTTAATCCTATATATGAAACAACAGGGCATGAGATAAGCGCAAAAATAAAATATGGAACTGCAAGCAGCCTGAATTTCGACTTAACAAATCCGCCAAAACCTTTATGCATATATGATTGAATAACAAAACATCCGGAAAGAAAAAAAAGTATCGGCATCATAAACACATCCATAAGGCTTATGACAACACCAAAAATATCATTTTTCGAGGTATCATTGGCCCACCATAAGTAGCCCGGTACAAAACTTAATGCCGCATGGAATGTTATTACCAGAATTATAATAAATGTTCGAAGATTGTTAAAGAAATGAAGCTGATCTGTTTTTGATAATGCCGGAGTTTTATTCATCTGCAGTCTCTCCTTCTTCACCCCATTTCAAATTGCTACTGTACATGCCATTGATTACCTTAAGACGGGCTGGAGGTTGTGGAGTCTTCATAGGGTGATACACCACATCACTCTTTCCATTTTCGGTAATAGTAATGGTAAATGGCTGATTCAATTTTTGAGTAAGATGATAAAATGTTATTGTATCTGCAAAATCCTCTGCCCAGCTCTTGACGGAATACGCAGACATGACCGGAGTGCGGGATATTTTTTCGTATAACGACGAAATTTTCGAGGCATCAATTGATGCCGGTGAGAGCCCGTAGGCATAAAGATCTCTGCTCTCTGTTATCTCAGTTTTTTTATTCATAACATTGTATGAGTCCCATAGCCCCTCTACAAAAGGGGTCATGTCACCTGAAAGCCCCTGTGCTGCGGCAAAATCCGGATCTGTAAACGGTGTTCGTGACTGCACGTAATCAACAACATGCGACGTTTCGTGCAGCAATAAATACATTAGGGCTGTATATTTTTTACCGCAATTCACATCCACATGTGCATTAGAATTATTTTTAAACATCGAGTTTTCACGATGGGTGATCCATTCAGAAATTCCCTCAGTGAATAATAACGGATTGATATAAATAATCGTATATACTTTGCGGTCTTTCGATAAAATAAAATCCGCCATTCCGGCACCGATAAAGTTTTTTATAAAATAAATGCGCACAAGTGAAGATTGCATTACCCGCCTGTTCACCGGAGGGAGAATTTTACAATATTCCGCAAACATCTTCATCTCGCCGACGGTCGGCATGTATGACTGATAATCATTTCTCTGATCATATTGCATAAGAAGTTTGAGCGTTGGATCAGGAATTAACTGAATTCGTGATTCCATGGTTGATGCAGGATCAAACTTATAGTCTGCAATATTATGATACCCGTCATTAAGCAGAGTATTACGGATCGCAGCAGTCGCACACGACAGAGTACATCCAATCGTAAGACATAGAAAATATAAGGAAAATCTTTTCATATTCATGTAGACACTACCCTCTTTTTAATTGATCAGCAGGTTTTTATTTAATCCCGATGATTGGACAATATTTATTGTGCTTACTATTTGCAGGATTTTGAAAAAATTATTTCTTAACACTTATCATTCTAAACATTTGAATAAAAATCGAAATAGTGTCAGTCCATATTGAACCAATAAATCCCTTGTCGCATTTATCTACAGGCTCCAAACGTCGCAGGCAAGCTTTGTTATATGCTGTTTTGAGATCTTAAACAGTTATTTTTATCTTTTACAAAATAATTCAATATGATTAAATCTATCTCTCTGATGTACTACCTTGTCAATAATATTGAATCCGCTATTTTTAATTTCAGCTGTTAAAAATTCTTCTGTTGGTATAAAACGATAAGGTGCACCATCAACAGTCGTTGTATGATTTAAAGCATCATGACTCAATAGACTGCTAATAAATAAAATCCCGGATGAGGACAACATATGATATATGTTTTTCAGAAAGTTTTGTCTATCAGTCCCGATAATGCAATGAAAACAATTTCCATCTATAATTAAATCAAAAAGATCATTTAAACTTATATCCGGCTTAGATAAGTCAGAATGAATATATTTTATTTTCATTCCCTGTAATTCATTTTTCTGGTTTGCCCAATCAATAGCAATTTTTGAAATATCTACTCCGGTAACTGAGTAACTTTTTTTGTAAAATTCTCTACATAAAACACCTTCACCGCAACCTAATTCAAGAACTTTCCCGGAATATGGAATAAAATCTGAGTTCATAAGATTTTCAATTTGATTTAACTTTTTTGAAAATCTATCGTTACCACCCCAGCAGTCATAACCATTTTCAATAGCAAGTAGATATCGGGCATCATATAATGATTGTTTATTAAACATATTTCATTCAAGCATCCAGTTTTAAAATTTCAGAGAACTCATTGCCTAGGCGACGTTGCGCGGTCTTTTGCACAATGTGGCCTAGCCAAAGAGAGGTACACCGAGCGCCGCAGGTAAGCTTTGTTATGTGATGGCGGTGTTATGTTAAATAAAATGTTTTTAAAATATTCTCTTACAAGTTTGATTATTTTGAAAAGTAAATAAATAAAATGATAACTAGTACTACTAGCATTATAAAAGTATAAATCATTCCAAGTAATAATTCTTTGGGTGGTATTATACTTTTCAAAAATTTGTAATCATCATCAATTTTATACTCGGTAAGAATTTTTTGTCTGCTTGAATAAATTGAGAAATATATTTTGTTGAAAATACCAATCGCGATAGCAACATAAATAAATTTTTGGTGAGCAGGATTAGACTTAGATGATAGATAATAGAAAAGACCAGTAGAAATAATAATTATAAAGTAAATATATATAAAAGCTTTATTCCTTAATGATAAAATTTTCCAACTTTTTATAATTATATTATCATTATTTTTAGCATTTTTATTGATATAAATTATATCTGATATTGTTAAAAATTGAAATACAAAACAATACCAAAATAAATATAGATAATATTTATTTGGCACATCGAAGTTATCACAAATTATATAAAGAAAATTAGTAATAATTACTGAGACGAAGAAAAAAAATGAAATATATTTTAAAATTCTAACTCTTAACACTTTTTTTATCAACCTACCGCGATTAAACTTATAAAAAACCATTTGTTAATATTTAATAAAAGTCAAGATATCATTTTTTGAATTAGTAAAAAGTTTTTCTTGTAAAAAAATAAACTGTTACCGATGTCTCCGGCATTCACAAACCGCTTTCGAACAACGCCTTGCTTACACGACGTTGCGGCGGTCTTTTGCCGCAATGTGCCTATATGTTATGTTTGTATTAATTCAGATTTTTATTCTTTGTGTCATCTGAATTGATACTTATTCTTTTTATACTGGATAATTCGGGAAGAACTCAATGTGCCTGCCTAACAAAGACTTCCTGCGGTTCTGTTCTCCCGAATTATATAACCTTTCAATACCATTTATAGTAAGTATGCTCCATCGAGAGCTCCTGATATATAGGCGAAATGGAATAAAAGGTTTCCACAATATCTATAAAAGGAGCGACTTATGAAAACTTACATTGGTATTGATTGGTCGTCAACACATGATGATGTATGTATTTTAAATGAAAAGGAGGAAGTTGTCAACAAGTTTCGTTTTGATGTAACGAAACAGGGCTTTAAGAAATTGATTGATGCAATTGAAAATATACATTCTGCAAAGGAGGAAATTTTCATCGGTATTGAAACAGATAAAAATATTCTTGCGGATTATCTTCTTGCTTTAGGTTATCAGGTTTATGGATTGAATCCTTTTTGTGTTAATAGATTTAAAGACCGATATTCGGTGTCCTCAAAAAAAGATGATAACTTTGATGCGTACAATATTGCACTAATACTTTTTTAAGGATTTTAATCGCTTTACCCCGATAATAAAATCTAGTAACAATTGTGAAGCGTTAAAAATGCACGGCAAAACACTTGAAATGCTTTTACAAGAAAAAACGCGTTTTGAAAACAGGTTGAAGAACGACTTGCATCAGTATTTCCCTATATTTACAGACTTTTTTGACGGTTTTACGAGCGTTCCACTGAATTTATTGAAAGTTTTAAATAAACCGGAACAGATAATAAATGCAACTTTCGAAGACTATCTTGAGTTGATTAAAGATGTTAAATATATGACTAAAAAAAGGAAGTCAGAATTTTATTGTTTATTAAAGGATCAAACAATATCTCCTAATAAAACTATACAGGAATGTTATTCCTTGAGAGTGTTGATTATTGTTGATCAATTACTGTTCCTTATGAAATCGATAAAACAGGTAGAAGAAAAAATATTAATGTTGTACGCTGCGAATGAATATTCAACAATATTTTCTTCATTGCCGGGTGCTGCTGATCGACTAGCTCCAAGACTTTTAATGCATTTTGGGGATGTACAAAAGCGTTTTGAATCGTATCAAACTGTTCAATGTTATGCCGGTACATGTCCAGTAACAATTCAGAGTGGGAAATATTTACATGTCATTAAAATGCGAAGAGGTTGTAATTATAATGAGCCCAAGAAATAGGACACGAAATTAGACTTGAAAAAGTGGATATCTCCTTAAAATAAAACACAGGAGAATCAGTCAATATGAACAAAAGTCACAGCAAAGAGTTTAAAGCTAAAGTTGCAATTGAAGCTCTCAAGGGAGAGAAGACCGTACAGGAAATAGCTCAGAAGTTTGAAATTCACCCCAATCAGGTAACGCTTTGGAAAAAGCAATTGATAGAGAATGCAACAACAGCATTTGATAAGAAGGGTAATGACAAAGAACTTGTAGAATCTGAAAAAAAGCAGGATCAGCTTTTTAGTCAAATTGGACAATTAAAAGTTGAGAATGACTTTTTAAAAAAAAGTACAAACAACTATACGGAACAGAGCCGAATTTATAGAGTCTGATCATATGGAATTATCAATTAAAGATCAGTGTGAGCTTCTTGGGATTAGCAGATCGTCATATTACTATAAATCGAAGCCGATTGTCGATGAAGAGGAAATTAAAATTTTGAAAGCCATTAAAGATGAGTTAAAGCTTCATCCATTTTATGGTTATCGGAAAATAGCGTTGGCTCTTAAAGATATGTGTGTTACGAGAAAGCAGATAAGGCTTATTATGCAAAAGGCAGGGTTAAGAGCCATCTATCCAGGGAAACGGCTTTCAATACCGATTAAATGGCATGAGAAGTATCCGTATCTTCTCAGAGATAAAGAGATATGGCTCCCGAACCAGGTGTGGGCAACTGACATCACCTATATTAAACTTTCCGGAGGTCATGTCTATTTGGTTGCAATTATTGATTTATTCAGCCGAAAGACTTTATCATGGAAATTGTCAAACACGCTAGATACTGAATTTTGTATTTCAGCTCTTGAAGAAGCAATCATGATTTATGGGAAGCCGGCTATATTTAACACTGATCAAGGGAGTCAGTTTACATCTGAAGCATTTACGGAAAAACTTCAGAATCACAAAATAAGAATCAGTATGGATGGCAAGGGTCGTGCTCTTGATAATATTTATATTGAAAGGTTCTGGCGGTCGCTCAAGTACGAAGAGATATATCTTAATGAATATCGTTCAATGGATGATTTAAAGATTGCCTTGAAAAAATACTTTAATTTTTATAACACTGAAAGATTTCATCAGTCGCTTGAATATGCTACACCGAATGAAATATACAATTCAGTTTTCAATGAACATTCTCAAGAACAGGCAGCTTAAAAGTGAGTATCCACTAAAAGTTAAAAATATTATGTGTTGATAAAAGGGCTCACTTTATAACTTCTAGTTTCATCCCAATATCATATTTTAATAATTCCTTAGATAATTTTATTGCTTCTTGATGTTTTATGGACAAGGAATTTGCTTCTTCATCTGGAATTTCAGGAAAATTTTTCCCAATAGTGTATGATCTTCGAAGATATTCAATTGAAGCTGCATATTCACCTTTATCAAATAAGGCTAAACCACTATTTTTTTGAATATTGAATTCGTTTATAATTTTTTTATTATCAAAATCAAAGGAGAATTTTATCCAATTGGATAATTCACCTTCAGGTGTTTTAATACAAAACTCATGATTAATCCATGCTAATGGTGATTCAATTTCATCTTCGTTTGTTGAAACTTCAAGATAATCACGAAAATAGATGTTTGGTAAACGCCAAAATAATTTTTCATTATTTGTATTTATAATTCTAGATGCATATGTTGTACCTGGTGGTATATTTTTCCCGTAAAAAATTATTCCAGCGTAGTAACCTCTGTGTAAATTATTCTCAATATATTGTAGTTTTGACCAAGTAACTTTAATTAATTCAATTTTATAATTTCTCATGTTTGAACAGTGATAGCCGTGCATGCTTACTTCTTCATCATTGTGAAAAGGAACTCTTCCTTCTTGTTTTGGCATTAATGTTTTTTTTATTGTTTCAAGCCATGAAAAATCTTTTAATGCAGAAAGAGTTAATTTTATTTTTGCTTGTTCTAATTGTTCTTTTGCTTTAATCAGATCTAATTCAAGCGATGATTTTTTTATTTTAAGATATTCTGTTTCTTTTTCGCTTTGACTCTTAGCTTCTTTAATAACTCGAATTTCATCTTTAAGTGAAGAAATATTTTCCGATAATTTTGGATTGATCTTTGATTCTATCTCTTTGCGAACTTCTGGAGCAGCTTCAAATATTTTATTTAGTATAAAATCAACTTTGTCTTTTTCTTCTTTTTCAATTTCTTTAAAAGAAGTATATAATTCATTAATAATATTTTCTTTCAAAGAGGAATTCAAATCTGTTATAGAGGAAAACTTTCTTATCCACGGAGGGTTTTCCATTTTCATTAATTGATTAATAAAACTAATCACTGCAACTTCAGGCATATTTTTTGATGATATATCATTATATCTTTCAATGTTATTAGAAAAATCGTCATAATATTGCATTGTTGTATCTCTAATAAAAATTAAAATTTTTTTATTCAGGTTTAATGAGTGAACAATCTCTGCTTGAGTTGGACAAAAATTATTATATTTTGAATAACTTCCCCAATCCTCAATAGAGCAACCTAGGCTTTTATCAATAATTCCAATAATCAAAGGACAATCTTCAAGTACCTTCAAACACGATATATGTGGTGGATAATTGCTGTGGTTAGGGAAACCACTGTCATTACTCAAAAAAGGGTTCAGACCAAATTCTTTTAAGAAGCCTTCAACTCCGTTTCTGATATCAAATAATTCTTTAATTCTTGAGCTAATAAAAACTGGTAATTTATGTGACATTAAATTTTCCTGTTAAAATTGTTTTTTTTCATAAATATTATTTTTTTATCACAAAATGTTGAGGCAAAATGTCACCTAACGCATATTATACGCATTACTTCATCTAAATTACAAAAAAAAGAATCTATATGACTATTCACAGATAAGCAACTATCCATGAATACACTCCATAAAAGAAACATATATTCAAGTCTTTTTTATACAAATTTGATATTCAAATTAAAAAGAAAAGTCGAAGAATGCCCGGAAGCCAAAGAGGATTTAATTTATTCACCTTCTGCCGTGTATTACGTCAGAGATTATTATTTGTTACATATTCATCACAGTCAGATATTACCGCTAACGCCTTGATTACGAAGTCGCGCGGCCTTTTGCGCGATGTGGGGCATGCCAAGCGAGGTACTCCGAGCGCAGCGTATAAGCTTATATGCCGTTGCCATCACTACTAGTTTTAAATGAAGGATGTCTATAAAGAAAATCAGTTGAACTACCTTTTTTATCTTTTCGAATTGACAGGTTAAAAAGTTCTTTATATTTAAAATCATTCATTGTTTCTTCTGAATGTAATGAAAATAAAGGCCCATTTTTTGTTTTTTCAATAAAATATTTTCTTAGTGCATAAGCCAAAATATCTGCTGTAAAAGTTAAAGCATTATCTTCAATCTCAATATTATATTCAATAGAATTTAAATCAATGAACTCTGGTAATTTGAAAGAACTAATAATAGTATATTCAAAATCTATAGTCTCTTTTTTATTTTCAGTATCATAGGATTTTACTAAATATCTCTCATTTTGTTTATAATTTTTGATTACCTCTATATTTCTTATGAATTGTTTTTTTATACTTATATCTATTGGATCAGTATAAATATTGAATCTCAGAATACTTTCATCTTTTTTTAATTCACAAAATGAATAAAGAATAATCTGCCCTATCAGAGAAAAAAACAATTCCTCATGAAGCGACGTAGATTTATAATTGTTGTTAATATACTTACCTGTATTTTTGGCAACTTGAACACTTTTCTTGTGTATTTTTTTTAAATGCTCAAAATGTGTCTTAAAACCTGAAAAATACGCAACATCGTATAAACAATTAACATTATTATACTTTAGAATTGTTAAAAAGGTTTCTGTAATAATTTCTTTATCTTTAAGTTGGGGATTAGACATATGTATTTTTTCATTCGCATTTAAAAAATTTTTGAATTTTAGATACTCTTTATTCAATTCATTAAATAAATGCTTATGCGTATTCCGGCCCAAACCTGCCACTTTTAGGATTTTACCGGAATAAAAAACAAACCATTTCCTTTTAAAACAGAGCCTGATTAATCTGATAAAAAATCAAATCAGATGGAGTTACCGGGCATGTCACAAAGGAGAATATCGATGAAAAAAATCAGAGAAATCATGCGTCTTCACGAGCAGTCAAAACTTAGCCAGAGGCAGATATCTCAAGCCCTTGGAATGTCTCGTCCGGTCGTCAGTGATTATATTAATAAGGTTAAAACATTCGGATTAACTTTTATTGATATAGAAAATATGCCGGATGAAACGCTTCTAAATATTCTACAGGGAAATAAAACAGAAGACAATAAACGACATGAAATACTTCAAAATCAATTCCTTCATTTCACGCAGGAACTAAAACGCCTAGGAGTGACCCGTCAAACTTTGTGGGAGGAATACATAGAGGAAAATCCAGGCGGATACAGTTACTCGCAGTTTTGTTATCATTTTCAGATCTGGCAGAATATGTCAGAGATTACAATGCATATTGAACATAAAGCGGGCGACAAACTCTTTGTGGATTTTGCCGGTAAAAAACTTTCCATAACAGACCGGACGAATGGAGAGATAAGAGAGGTTGAAGTTTTTGTTGCAATCTTAGGAGCAAGCCAGCTTGTCTATGTTGAAGCTTCAATGAGCCAGAAGAAGGAGGAATGGATAAGACTAAATGAAAATGCATTAAGATACATCGGTGGTGTTCCACAGGCCATTGTGCCAGACTGCTTAAAATCGGCAGTAACAAAAACAGACAGATACGAACCGGATATCAATCCGGAGTATCTTGATTTTGCCAGACATTACGACACAACAATACTTCCTGCACGACCTGCAAAACCGAAAGACAAAGCTCTGGTTGAAGGGGCTGTACGAATTTCATATTCATGGATTTACGCCAAGCTTCGTGACCGTGTATTCTTTTCACTTGAAGAACTTAACACCGCAATAATGGAGCTGCTTGAATCATTTAATGCCCGGACAATGCAGCGACCTGGTGTAAGTCGACGGGAACTTTTTGAAAGCATTGAGAAGAGTGAACTGCAGCATCTTCCAGAAGATCGTTATGAAATCAAGAAGTTAAAAATCCTCACAGTTCAATTTAACTATCATATCTATCTGAGTGATGACAGTCATTACTACAGCGTACCATATCGCTATAAAGGGCGGAAAGTAGAAGTATTCTTCACAGAAAGAGCCATAGAAGTCTATTGTGGCAACGTAAGAGTAGCCTCACACTTTAGAAACAGGAGGAAAAACGGATACACAACACAAAGAAATCACATGCCGGAATCACACAAATGGGAGGATAATTGGAACCCGGAAAAACTTACCAATATGGCAAAACTAAAAGGCGATGCTGTGGTAACTGTAATTGAAACAGTTCTCTCATCCCGGCAGCATCCTGAGCAGAGTTATAAAACATGCCTCGGAATATTTGCCCTAACTAAAACATATGGAGAAATCCGGCTTAACCGTGCTTGTGAATTGGCTCTCTACTATGAAAACTGCACATACAAGATGATTAAAAATATTCTAAGCAACAACATGGATCAAGCAGGTGAAGAAGATAAAGACTCGGAATTCACCCTACCTGAACATGATAACATAAGAGGCAATCAATATTACATGGAGGAATTACAATGAACAATCAGGGAACGATTGAAAAGATGCAGGAAATGCGTCTTCACGGAATGCTCAGTTCATTCCGTGAAACATTCTCTACAGATATGAAAAACAAGTTTACGGTTGATGAAATGGTCGCTCATCTCATCGATGCTGAATGGGATGAAAGGTATAACAGGAAATTTAAAACTCTGCTTAAAAATGCAGCCTTTAGATATAAGGCAAGTGTTGAAGAGATAGATTTCAAGCCATCTCGGAAAATTGACAGAAATCTGATACTCAGATTCTCGACATGTGACTGGATCAAAAAAGGAGAGAGCATTATCATCACCGGTTCTACAGGAGCAGGTAAAAGTTTTATGGCCTGCGCACTTGGTCATAAAGCATGTATTCTTCGTTATCAGGTTGGATACTACAACTGCTTGAAATTGTTTTCACATCTGAAGTACTGTAAAGTTGATGGATCATATTTTAAAGAGATGAATAAAATTAAAAAACTGGATTTGATAATTCTTGATGACTTCGGGTTAAAGCCTTTTGATTCAGACTCGCGGTTAATGTTACTTGAGATGCTTGAAGATCGCCACGGCAGCAGATCGATAATTATTAGTTCTCAAATTCCTACAGATAAGTGGTTTGATCTTATTGGGGATGCGACTATTGCGGATGCAATCTGTGATAGACTTCTTCATACTTCACATAAAATAGACATTAAAGGAGATTCTATGAGAAAGGAAAAATCAAAAAATTCTGGACGAAACCTGCCACTTGAGTAATGGTTAGTTCGAAAATGGAAATGGATTAAAAGTGGTAAACTTAAAACCGGAATAGGTGGCAGGTTTCACCGGAATACGTACTTATGTTTATCTTTATTTTCTGTAATGATACCTGCCATAATTCCGATGTTATCAATATCAATATTTGTTGCGTCAGAATATCCTTTTTCACCTGATTCATCCAGAGTTATGTAAATATTTTGAACTTTATTCATAACATCTCCGATTTTTATTTTCAAAAGGCCATTGCACACAACGCATCTTTATACACATTACTCCGTATAAATTGCAAAAAAAATCTATACGACTTATTGCTGACAAACTACTACCCATGAATACACTCCATAAAAGAAACATATATTCAAGTCTTTTTTATACAAATTTGATATTCAAAATAAAATTAAAATCGAAGAATGAACGGAAGACAAAGAGGATTTAATTTATTCAACTACTGCCGTGTATTACGCCAGAGATTATTGTTTATTACATATTCATCACAGCCGGATATTTCCGGTAATTGAAATTCCGGTACCAGTGCTTAAGTGTAGTCGAAGGATGATCCGTGTGACGGCAGTGGCTTTGCTCTACAGAATCTTTACAAAGATGCAAGGGATAATTAAAATCATATCCGTTGTTATGATAAACCGCCAATGAAGCTTAGCGGTTTTTTTGCGGCAGCTATGCTAAGACTTCTATAAGTTGTGCGGCGTTTCTTTATTACCAGAACAGTTTTACGCCATGAGAAAGATAATCTTTAAATTTGTCATCTTTAGATAATATTGTCATATCATAAGTAATTGATTGCCATATTAACATCCGATCAAATGGGTCTGAATGTGATAAGCGAGGTAACTTATGAAAGGAACTAGCAATGAACTCATCTAAATTTAATATTTCAAATCCGGACTTAATTGAATAAGATGGAAGTTCTTCTGGTTGGATATTCTGTAAATTTAATTTCCCAATACTAAATTTTAATGATATTTCCCAAAATGAGATTGTACTCACATAAATATCATTTTGCTCATTTAATATAATTTCTTTAACCGATTTTGTTAATTTGGAGGTATCAAATAACGACCATAAAAATACATGAGTATCTAATAAATATTTCATAAATTTAAAAAGTCTTCATCCGTTATTTTAAAATCAGAAGATATATTAAAAGTCGCCTTTTTCTCCAATAATCCTATTTTACGATTACTTTTTTTAATATACTTTGCATAAGGAATCAACACCGCTATTTTCTCTTTTTTTTTCCCAAAAGAGATAGCTATGTCTTCCCCTTTTTTGATATCTTCAAGAACTTCTGAAAAATGGCTTTTAAATTCACCGACTTGTAATGTTTTCATAATTTAAATATAACGTTATTGGTCAACTTGTCAAGTAAAATGCGTATAAATTGCAAAAAAGAATTTATACAATTACTTGCTGACAAGCTATTATCCATGAATACACTCCATAAAAAAACATATAATCAATTCTTTTTTATACAAATTTGACATTCAAAATAAAAGAAAAGTCGAAGAATTATCGGGAAACTAAGAGGCTTTAATTTATTCAATCTCTGCCGTGTATTACGCCAGAGATTATTGTTTGTTACATATTCATCACAGCCGGATATTTCCGGAAATTGAAATTCAGATACCAGTGCTTAAGTGTAATCGTAAGATGCTCCGTGTGACGGCAGTTGCTTCGTTCAACGGAGTCTTAACATAGGTGATTCGGATAATTAAAATCACATCCGTTACTATGATAAACCGCTAATAAAACTTAACAGTTTTTTTGCGGCAGCTATGCTGAGACTTTTATAGGTTATGTGCAGTGCCCGCTGTTTCTATTTGGACCAGTTTTCTGTTTTTAGACCTCTTATTCTGTTAAAATGCTTTTCATTATTCGTAACTAAAACGGAATTCATGGTGAGGGCAGTTGATGCTATTAATAAATCAAAATCATCAATAGTCGATCCTGATTTTTTCAAATTTGCTTTCAGTTCACTAAATGTTTCAACTACTGCTTTATCAATATCAATTATTGGAAAGAGTTCTTTTATGCGATATACTATAGCTATATTCTTTTCATGATTTTGAGATTTTTTTGCTCCGAATAAAAGTTCTCCATAAGTTATTACTGAAATTGATTTTGGTATATTTTCATTTTTTAAAAAATTATCATGAACAACTGAATTTCCTTTTATACTGTAAATAATAATATTAGTATCAATCAAATATGACATTATCTGTTTTAAACCTTTCTGAATTTTTTCGAGATTTTTTAATAGAATCGATTATTTCATCAGCGTTTCGATTATCATCCCACGCACCAGAAAGTGCTATAAATTCTTTAGTAGGATTATTTTTGTAAACCATCGGATTAGAAAGGTACTTTTCAATGATGGAAATTACCTCTTGACTAATAGATCTATTTTCACTTTTTGCAATTGCTTTTAAAGAAGAATATAATCTATCATCAATATCGCGTACTTGCAGGATTGCCATGTTTTCACCTCTATATTTACAATATAATAAAATTTCATGAAATGTCAATCAATTCTCATGAAACAGCAGGCATTGCACATAACGCATCTATCTGCGAATACACTCCAGAAAAGAAACATATATTCAAGTCTTTTTGATACAAATTTGATATACAAAATAAAATTAAAATCGAAGAGTGACCGTAATACAAAGAGGATTTAATTTATTATGCTTATGCCGCGTATAACGCCGTAGATTATTGCTTGTTACATATTCATCACAACCGGATATTACAGATAATTAAAATTAAGATACCAGTGCTTATAGGTAATCGAAGGATGCACCGCCCCTATGCAGTTGGTTTGGGTTTTACCGCAGTGTTCATCTCTACATTTTAAACATAAAACTTTATAGTCAACTGAGTTGACCTTTTTGGATACAATTATTACAGTATAGGCAGTTTCCATAAATTTTCAGCAAGCGGGAATTACTTTCTTTTCGTTCAATTTCTCTCAGCATTAGTTACTTCAATAAATATCCTGCAATGCTGATTAATGTACCAAGCATTATTGACATTGACGCAATAACAGGAACTGCTTTTCTGTCTTTTTCTGATACGATAATAATAATCGGAATTGCTAATGCAAAAGCGATTATGCCCCCCTGTAACCACCAGATAATTCCAGGTAAATCAATGTTCACAATAATTATTGATACAAAAAAATATTGTAAAAAAGCTGATTGAATTGATCTCTTATCCATTTTTTGAATTATCATTGGTAAAATATCTATAATTCCTGCTATAATCCCAATAACCATTGAAATTACTAATGTTCTCATAAAACATCTCCTTAAAAAGTATTTCCCGGATACAACCCGAAGACATTGCATTCAAAGACTATACGGCTTGACAAACTTCAGCTATCACTTGTTTCATTCAATACTCATCATACACAATCAATCCTATACACAGGTTTGGACTCCCCCCTTCAAAGTAATGTCCTGCAAAATACAGATAAAGGTTATTGTTGTACTCAATCGCGGAAGGGCTCCGTATTTCAGAAGCTGTCCAGCTGTAGCTGCTTCGTTCAAGAAGAGGAGCCGGATCCTGTGTCCATCCTGTCTCTCCGTCAGATGAGTATGCGTGATGAATAGCCACCTGCGTCCATGGACTGTTTAGAGCAACGTCGCAGTAGATATGTATTTTCCCGTTTAAAACAACGGCGTTTGGAGTTGAATAACCTATATATTCAACTCCGGAATTTCGCGGGTAAAGAGTTAAATCAGGCGTTAATGTACGGCGCGGAGTATCCCAGGTTGTTCCGTCCGAGGAGGTGACAAGTCCTATGGTCTGCCATGAGGAATTGACCCCCGGATCGGTCTGTGCGCCGACGGCTGTAAAGTACAAATATATTTTATTATTGAACACAACCGGTGCGGGTTCACCCACGGTATACTGGTCGAAATTCAGGTCAGGCGCGGTATAGGGATCTACAGGGCTGACAACAGGATTACCAGTATCTTTTGTCCATGTGATTCCATCTGACGAGGTTGCATGCCCTATGCGGAAATGTTTCGAGGCAATATCATCGTCAAAAGCTGTATCTCCGTCACCGGCACCGTTTCCGTCCGGCGATGTGTAGTCGTATGGCACATCATACCCTGTATAGAACATGTGATACTCATCCTTGAAATATACAACTGCAGGGGTCTCTATTCCATGACTGTCCCATCCTGAAACAGAACGTTCAAGCACGGGATTTCCGCCGTTAGTGATAGTCCAGCTTTTACCATCGGATGAAACGAGCCTGTATATCTTAACGAATCCGTCCCATGAAAGATCGGAAGAGGCAAACATGATGAACTGCCCGTCCCTGTATAAAACATGGGGGTCATTCCAGTGTGAACCGGTGAAGAAATCGTCATTATCTATAATTTTCTGATTATAAAGAATACTATCCCCAGAACGGGTATTGTCATTTTTATCATCAGAGCATGACACTGCTGCTGCTATAATTAAAATCGAAATGAGAATGGTTAAAAGTTTTGTATTAATCATATTCCCCTTTGTTCAATAATGATCATTGTTTATCAGGAACTGAAACATCTAAAATGTTACCGGTCTTTACGGCAAACGTGCCGTAAAGACCGGTACTCCGGCGCAGCGCATCGCCGCTATTATATGACGCGACGTGCGAAGACTATTCTACATCAAAGTCATTGATCACTTTTAAAACAATTTCCCGGTGTTGAAAATAAATCATGTGTCCGGTATCCGGCAGCATGGTTAATTTAGATTTTTTAATTTCCTTTGCTAAAAGCTGTGAGCCTGGAACAGTATCAGTATAGTAATCCTGCTCACCTTGAATAATTGATATCTTTTGTTTAATTTGCGGATACTTTTCATAGACTGTGTTTATCTGTTTATCATAATCATTAGAATTGCGGAACAGAGTCACCAGACAACGAGGATCAAGACTCCACGAATATCCGGTCTCCATATACCCATCAGGAATTAATCCTGGTTTAAATATCTGTGTGAAAGAATCACGAAGCATATCTTTTCCTGCTAATGGCAAAATAATTCTTGATACACCCGTCCCGAATACAGGTAATGAGATAACTTTTGCAATAAGCTGATCAGAAAAAGTAGTTTCTTTAAATGGGATTACTTTGTCCGGGTATACACAAACACCCATAAATACATAGCCTTTGGCATACTGAGGATACCTTACAGCAAATGTTGCTAATACAGACGTACCGTGTGAATGGCCGACAATAAGAGGATTATCCAGATCAAGCTTTTCAATAATTCCTTTGACTATTGAAGCATTACCTTCTAATGAATAATGATATTCATCAACTTCACTGAATCCGCAACCTGGACGATCGAAGATTGTAACTTTATACTTTTTAGACAATTCCTGTGCAATAGGCATAAAATCTTCAATTGAACAAAGAGCTCCATGAACAAAAAGAATATCAGGGCCATTTCCGAGCTGCACATACCTAACTTTTAATCCATCAATTTCAATATGCTTCCCTGCCATATTTTCTGGTATTTCAATAGACGGCTGATGTGTTAATCCCAAAACCAGAATAAATCCGATTATGGATAGCAAGCCAAGGCCTACAGCAACTGCAACCTTCCCCATAAGATTCTCCCGTATTATATTTTGTTTTATTATTTTACATCGTTTCACATAACGCATTGCTTACCGACGTTGCGCGGACTTTTGCTCGATGTGCCGCAGCAAATGAGTTGATTCATTCAATCTCTGCCGTATATTACGGCAGAGATTATTTCCTTTTACATATTCATCACAGCAAGGTACGCCTGGTGTACTGCATTGTCAATCCTTCCCGGCTGAACACCGTCACCGATTACGGCATAGGGAATCCCCATCCCATCGAGGAGTGAAGATATTTTTTTCACAGATTTTGATCCGGCTCCATTGATTACGTTGTCGAACTGCATCTCCAGAATCTCTCCGCCCTTTTCGTACTTCACCATTCCGCCGGTGATTGAAATGACTTTTGCATCGGTAATTATATCAATATTCATTTTATCAATATTCCCAAGAAGCACCCACCTGTTGGACTTCCCCATATCCATTGCAACTTTGGGGCGCATTTCAAACACTGTAACTTTTTTTGAACCGTGATGCACCAGCTCTTTAAGACGGTCTACATTCACTGCGTCATTCTTAAAAAGAAAATATAATGTCTCTGCATTGATAGTCCCCTTCTCTGCAATAAACTCTGCAGTCTCAAGGCCCACAGCTCCTCCGCCGATAACAGCTATATCCTTTCCAATTGGCGGGTCCTCGTCGAGCATAGTCCATGCAGAGATTATCTCCGGAGAATCCATCCCCTCAATGGGCGGGATCAGCGGCTCGGCTCCCTCTGCAGCAATTATAAAATCAGGTTTTTCATTTTTAATTATTTCTGGCGTCACTTCCGTTTCAAGCCGAAGGTCTACATTATATTTGTTAAGCATTGCTTCGTAATATCTTATCAATTCCCACAGTTCCTGCTTATTCGGAGGAGTCCCCGCTATCCAGAGCTGTCCGCCTATTGTATCTTTTTTTTCATAGAGTGTCACTTTATGCCCGGCTTTGGCTGCGCGATATGAAGCCTCCAATCCTCCGGGTCCTGCACCTATGACCATAATGTTTTTCGGATTATCTGTTACGGGAATTACGCGCTCATCTTCAAATCCGGCTTCAGCGTTGGCTATGCACATTACCGGCCTTCCGCTGAACAATTCATCGGAGCAGCCCTGCGAACATGCTACGCATGGGCGTATCTCATCCTCACGGAGTTCCATGGCTTTTTTTGGCCAGTACGGATCTGCAATGAGTACTCTCCCCAGACTCACCATGTCGGCCATTCCATCTCTGATTATCTGCTCGGCAAGGTGAGGTTCGGATATCCGGTTGGACGCCACTACCGGTATAGATACAGCATCCTTTATATTTTTTGCAAGGAATGCGAATCCGCCGCGCGGGAGTTCCATTGCAAGCTGAGGCACCCGTGATTCATGCCATCCTCCGGTAACGCTTATGGCATCTATTCCTGCCTTTTCATAAAGCTTTGCTATGGCGGGCATGTCAACATCGGTATTGCTTCCGGCAACGAAATCGTTTCCGGCCATCCTTATAGTTATTGGAAAATCGGGACCAAGTCTTAAACGCATCTTCTCAATAAGCTCACGGACAAAGCGTGTGCGGTTTTCAAAGCTTCCGCCGTATTCATCGCTCCGCTGATTTTTCAGAGGTGATAAAAACTGTGTAATGAGATAACCGGCAGAGCCTAGGAGCTCCACTCCGTCGAATCCTGCTTCTTTTGCCTTTTCAGCACCGCGGATAAACATCTCGTGCACCCGGTTGATATCTTCGATGGTCATCTCGCGGGGAGTATCTTTTGCGTAATTTGAATAAACAGCGGACGGAGCTATGGATTGCTCTCCGTCCATGAGGACACGGTACGAATAAGCCCCGGCGTGATAGAGCTGAATCCACGCCAGTGCCCCTTCATCTTTTATTGCATTAGCCAATTTCCGGAATTCGGGGATGGATTCATCAAACTCTATAGATGGAGCGATGACTCCTGCTCCTGTTTTGCAGAAAAGAACCGGGCCGACAGTTACGATACCCGCCCCTCCGCGGGCCCGCTCCCTGAAATAATTAATATATCGTTCGTTTATCGTGTTGTCCATGGAATACATAAGAGCCAGAGCCGGATAGACAATTCTATTCCTTGCAGTAACCTTATTAATTCTAACCGGTTCGAATAGTTTATTAAACATGTATCCCTCTCTATGTGTATTATTGAGCCTGAAATTATATTCTCTATCTCCCCATCGCTTCGGGCGATGGGGAATATATTTTACTATTTTAGTAAATTATTTAATACCATCAATTTGTCAAATAAATATTCCCGAAATTAAATATTTTTTTCTGAACACAAACTGACGGCAACATGACGCTCTACAGCGTAGAGCCCTGCGAAGATTAAATACCGTTGATTTTAAAGCAGATTTTTTTAAAATACTATTCGTCAAAAAAAATCAAACCGGTAAACAGGCTGTAAATCTACAAATTTCCGTCGAGGTAACCGGCTGTCTCCCGGATACAGAGATTGCAGAAATCTCTCTTCTTTTTTCTGATATCGCTGCACTTCAGTGAACCAGCCTGTTCGGTAAAAAATTTTTCAAACTCTTCAATATTAACAGACTTTCCGGAATTCTGAAGTATATACTTTGCGGCATATACCATTCCGCATTCACCGCCGGGAGCTTGACCAACTCCCATCTTTTTAAAATCTGTTATAGTTTTGTCAGATATAAAATCGACTCTATCCTTAAAAATTTCCAGAATAGTCTGGGCACAATTAAGCCTATCAAAGCCGTTCTTTCCTGTAAAATGATTAACAGCACGTTCTTTTATCATCTTAAACTCCGCGATTTTTAATAGTTACTCAGTGTTAATTCCTTAACACATATATTAGTGTAAATATTGAAAATTATACCCCCGCCGCCTTCGGCGGCGGGGGTATAAAAGCATTTTTTATTACAAAAAAATTCAGGATTTATTACTGAAAGTAATTATAATTTTAAGTATAAGAATAATCCATGGAATGCCGTGAAGAAACAGATCGAACCAGTCGAGAGGTCTCTTCAGCGTTCCATGAACAAGCATCGAAAGTTTTTCAAAAATATGAGGGGGAGTAAAAGGTGCCAGCCCGAGAGTAAGACAGATAATAATAATTATCTGCCACTCCATATTAGAGATAAACGTTATAATCTGATTCATTAATTATTCCTATTGATTTACTTTATTAAATATAACTTATTTTTTAAATTTAGTCAATAGCTTTCAGGGTTTCTAAAATGAGGAGAGTTACGAAAATATTATTCTCCCCCTTCTCTAAAACCTTAGAGAAGGGGGCCGGGGGGATGAGTCTCAACTATTTAAGCAGTGAATACTTTTCGACAAGTCCTATGAACTCCGACCTGTATCCCTCTTCATCGTAACCCTTCGCGTCTTTCGCTATTCTAATTACATCCTTTGCAGTAAGATCATTTTTAAACTGTGAATCACGAAGAAGCATTCCGAATCCCGCAACCGCTGATGCGAAACGGAAGTTTTCAGATGTTTTTCCGAACTTAACCTGTTCGTCTATAACTGTTTTAACTATGAGTTTGCTCGTATCCTCTTTTATCGGTTTATATCTCATCTTAAGCACCATGATCTCATTCCCCATAGCTGCTTCTTTTTTAATTGAGCTCTCCTGATATCTAAGCTTAATGCTGCTGTCGCCTGATTTATCTCCATCTGCCGGAACTATCTCATAGAGTGCTGTCACTGTATGTCCGGCACCGAGTTCACCTGCATCTTTTTTGTCATTATCAAAATCCTCCTTAGCCATGACACGGTTTTCATAACCGATAAGTCTGTATGATTTTACTTTCAAAGGGTTAAACTCTATCTGTATTTTTACATCCTTTGCGATAGTAAACATATTGGCTCTCATCTCTTTAACAAAAACTTTTTCAGATTCTTTTATGTTATCTATATAGAAATAGTTCCCGTTCCCGGCGTTGCTGATCTGCTCCATCCTTCCGTCTTTGTAGTTCCCCATACCGAATCCGCAGATTGTAAGATATATGTCATCTTTTCTCTTCTCTTCGATAAGGCGTACCATCTCCGATGTTGATGATGCACCTACATTGAAATCACCGTCGGTACAGAGAATGACACGGTTATTCCCGTCTTTAATGAGGTTCTCTTTTGCAATTTTATACGCAAGAATTATCCCCTCTCCACCTGCAGTTGAACCTCCGGCTGTAAGCTTTTCAAATGCCCCAAGTATTGTATCGCTCTCTGTTGCCGGTGTTGACGGGAGCACAAGCCCTGCCGATCCCGCATAAGCTACTATTGCTATACGGTCGTTTTTCTTAAGTCCCTTCAGCATAAGTGATAAAGATTTTTTAAGCAGCGGGAGTTTTTCCGGTGAGTTCATCGATCCGGAAGTATCAAGAAGGAACACGAAGTTGCACGGTTTCAGATCGTTGTAGTTCAGAGATTTACCCTGTATTCCTATGAGCAGAAGTCTGCTGCTCTTATTCCAGGGTGTTTCCGATATTTCAGTACTGATTGAAAAGGGATGTTCACCCTCAGGCTGAGGATATGAATACTTGAAGTAATTGATCATCTCTTCTATACGGACAGCATCCTTCGGAGGGAGCTGACTTCCGCTTAAATATCTTCTAACATTCGAGTACGAAGCAGTATCGACATCAATCGACAGCGTTGAGAGAGGATTATCCTTTACTCCTTTAAATTCATTCTCTTTTATAAGATCATACTCTTCGGTATTGTGCTGAACAAATGAGTCATCAGCTATCTCTTCATCTCTCATCCCCGCCGCCGCAGAGGGATAATCCTTCATAGCCGATTTTTTTGCAGACCGCGAATACTCTTTTTGAATCTCTCCCTGTACCTGCCCTCCCAGCCTCTGACCGCCGCATGTTGTAAGCATTAAAACTGACAATGCCGAGAGACCTGCCGCGGCTGTGATTAAAATTTTTGTCCAATTGTATCGATTTATCTTATACATTGTTTTCCTCCGGAAATCTGTTTTTTTGATGTATAATAGACAGGGCAGATAAGCAGCCGGTTCTCAAAAAAATCCGGCCGATGAAAAAAATCAATAATTTAAAATTATTTCCCCTTCACGTATTCATGAATAACTTTTCTGTCTTCAGCGGACAAACCGGTGAACTCTATCGCTCCGGTGTATGAATCCCCATGCAGATTTACTCTTCTTACAACACCCTCGCAGTCAATTGTCCGGGATTTATCTCCGATATAAACTGCAATCTGAAAATTCACAATTGAGCTTATAGCAAGGGATTCCTCTGTTTTGAAGGATAACCCCCCTTCGCTGAGATCTACGCCCTTGACAGGAATGTAAACCTCTCTCCCCATAAAAATTTCACACATCTGATTAATTTTAAAACGGTTATGTTTGCGTTTTTCCTCTTTCACTATAACTCTCCCGGATATTCATTTGTATTATTTACAGGTTCAGAATTAAATCAAATTTATACTATCATCCCATTGAATTCCAATAAAAATTATATACTCTATTTTTTTGTTGGATAAATCTACTCATGCATTATATTATATTTAAATCAGTATTTATTCCTTAACTTGTCTAAATTAAAAAACTTTATTGTCCCCGCCGCCGAAGGCGGCGGGGACATATAATTTTTGTTTTTTACATTAAAATTAAATTCAGGAATAATTACTCTATTTAAATATATTTCAAATCAGTTATAAATCAACATATATTTAATCAGACATAAACCGATGCTTTCGGTAGGAAATTATTTTCGGGGGTGCGTATGCGGAGCGCTGTGCCCTCAAAAATAAACCGCCACCTATGCTTTCATAACTGAAATAGAGAGAGGGAAAAATGGATCTCCCGGAATTACGAGACAAGTTGCTTGAGACAATGATAAATGCTGACCGGACCGGAGCTTCAATTCTTATCGGGAAGGCAATATCCGACGGGACACCGGCAGATACAATAGTTGTTAAAATTCTTGATCCGGCGCTTGTCCGCCTTGGACATTTATGGGGAGATGAATCGGTTTCTCTTGCTCAGACATTTGTAGCTGCCAAAATAGCCGAAGATATACTGATAAGATGCATCCCCGACAGTTCCTCTCCCAAAGCATTACCCTGCCCGGGTGTTATTGTCATAGGAAACATAGAAGATGATTTTCACAGCCTGGGGAGAAGAATTATTGCTTCATTTCTTCGAGCAACAGGATGGGATGTTCATGATCTGGGGAATGATGTTCCCGCAGAACAGTTTCTGGAAAAAGCTCTTGAGCTGGGTGCATCTGTCATCGGGGTTTCAGCAATGATGCAGACCACAGCTCTGAATATACGCAAGCTTCGCGATCTGATTGACAGCCGGGGCTTAACAGATACTATAAAGATGGCCGTGGGTGGTGCTGTATTCAACTGGCGCCCCGATCTGGTGATTGAAGTCGGCGGTGACGGTACGGCAAAAAACGCTGCAGAAGTAGACGATCTCTTCAAGCGGCTTCAGAATGAGGCAAAAAGGGGGAGAGGGTTATGAACTCCTATGAAAGGGTAATGAACACTCTTCAGGGAATACCGGCAGACCGTGTTCCGGTATTTGCAGTACTTGGAGCATATGGCGGTAGAGTTACAGGTACCGATCTGCAGACAATATATACAGATACAATTGCATATGTTGCAGGCCAGAATGCTGTAAGGAATTTATTCGGACTCGACATGGTTACGACTCCATTTGATTACAGTGCTATTGTTGAAGCTTTCGGCGGTAAAGTTGCATATTTCCGCGACCAGGCTCCCAATATGAAAAAACCGGCAGTCTCAACAGCACTGGAAGCTATGTCTATACCCCTTCCCGATCCGCATTCATCCGCTAGGCTGCCACTGATAATTGAATCTTCCAGGCAGTTATCTGAAATTTATTATCAGGAGGTTCCGGTGTTTGCTGTAGTTCCAGGCCCCGGAGCTCTCCCTGTATTAATTCTGGGCATGGAGGCGTGGATGGAGACTCTGCTCTTTGATTACAACACTGCACTGAAACTTCTTGAGTACAGCAGCCGTTTTTTCGTCTCCTGGACAAATGCTTTTCTCGAAGCCGGTGTAACCGGGATTGTAGTAACAGAATCAATGGGAGCCGCTGAAATAACAACCCGTGAAATTTTTAAAAATAAATTAATGCCGCATATACATAATACTTTCTCATTAATAAACGGTCCGATTGTTTTTCACCATGGCGGAGGGTGCATCTCTCAGATTCTTGATCTTCTCCCGGGTTTGCCTAATCTTGCAGGAGTAGTTATCGGATCGAAAGACAGCCTGAGCGAAGCCCGCAGTAAAATCGGTTCAGATTTTCTGCTGCTTGGAAATATTGACAACCTCAGTTATCCGTCAATGTCAGTGGAAGAGATGAAAAAACAATGCCTTGATCGCCTTGAAACAGCTGCTCCGCCCGGACGATTTATTCTCTGCAACTCCGGTGCTGATATACCAGTCAGTACACCTCCTGGAAATATACAGGCGATGCTTGACGCAAGTAAAGATTATTCAGGCAAAACAAGGGGCTGATAATGGATAATAATGTTATATGGCTGAGCTGCGGAGTGCTCCGTGCCGAGATTGAAGAACTTAAACGTTTAAACAAAATAGGCGGTACTCTGTTTTTTTTAAACTCCATGCTGCATATGGTTCCTCAGAGACTGGAGGAGCTGTTGCCGGCTGCTATTAACAGACATAATACTGAAGATGTCCGGATTGTTCTTGTATATGGGGACTGTTCTTCACGTATGCTTGACATTGTAAAGCAGTATCGCATAGGGAGAGTAGATGCAATTAACTGTGCACAGATGCTGCTCGGTAAAGAACGATACCGAGAACTGATGAAAGCGGAATCATTTATGCTTCTTCCGGAATGGGCGATGAAGTGGAGACATATAATGAAAACTGAACTGGGTCTTTCCAGTGAAGTAGCACGCGACCTTATGGGGGAAAACCGGCGCGAACTGGTCTATCTGGACACAGGCCTGATGGAGATACCGGTAAAGGAACTTGAAGAGTGCTCGGAATATACCGGACTTCCCTGGCGCATAGAAAAAGTTACGCTTGACAATCTTCTGAATCTCATGTTAAAAGCAAGAGACAATGCTGTATTTATCAAGCAGGAGAATCAATGATAATGATTGATAAACTCGAAGCCAGATCAGCCACACCTGCCGAACAGTTAATGGCAATTGATGTATTCGCTCAATTACTGGCATCTACCGATCCTGCTCAACTCGGGAAAAATCTTACTGAACAGCTGCGCGAACTGACCGGCGCACAAACAGTTATGCTCATTTCACACGCGGATAAACCTGAATTGCACCGGCTGATTCACGCTTCCCCCCCCAGACGCAGTAATCTGTTTTCAGGCGATGAATTCAACCTGTTTTGTATAAGCAGCAGCCATAGTGAAATGCCGAGAAAAACTGAGGATTTCCCGGCAGACCATCCTTTACGAACAGTGCTTGAACGTTCCGGTATAGCTTCGATGCTAAGCTTTCCACTTGCCGGCGAAGGGAACCTTGTGGGCACAGTACTGCTATTTAATCTTCCCGGTCTTGATCGTGTTGAAGAGACTGCAGCAATTGTCAAACACCTGTCACCTGTAATAGCACTTGCATTAAAAAACTCGTTGTCCCATGAACGTATAGAAAAACAGGCAGCGGAACTGAAACTGCTTACTGAAAAACTGGAAATAAGAGTAGCTGAACGAACTGCCGAACTGGAAGAATCGAATTTAAACCTGAACAGATCTCTTGAAGAAAAAGAGACTCTGATACGGGAACTTTATCACAGAACAAATAATACTCTGCAGGTAATAAAAGGTATACTGAAACTCCAGGCCGAAAAATTCCCTGAAAATACTGAAGTTAACGAACTGGTTGAGGTGACGGCAAACCGGATACAGGCCATATCACTGGTTCATCAAATGCTTTATAATTCTAAAGATTTATCGCACATCCCGATTAAAGAGTATATCCATGAACTAATCGGATCTTATATTAAAAACACTGAAACAGCAGTCGATAGAATCTCCCTCTCACTTGAAATTGATGATTATTTTTTTCTTCTTGATAGCGCAATTCCGCTTGGATTAATTATTACAGAGCTGATATCCAACTCATTGAAGCATGCGTTCCCTGAGAATAAGAGTGGTACAATTTCAATAACTCTTACTCTTGAAGATTCCGATTATGCCACACTCCGGTACAGTGACAACGGGATAGGCTTCCCCGACGGATTTGATATTGCACAGCAGACCACACTGGGATTGAATCTGATAGGCAGTATTGGAGAAGATCAGATGCTGGGAACCGTCTGCTTTAACTGCGCAAACGGAATGTCCTTCACTCTGAGATTTCCTAAAATACTTCACAGGAAACGTGTTTAACATGAGGAATACATTACATATACTCCTGGTTGAAGATGAAGTCATAACCGGTATGCTGATGAAAAGCGAGCTCAAAAAAGCCGGATACGGAATCATCTCAAACGCAACTACCGGAGAGAAAGCATTTATACTTGCAGTGGAAAAAAGGCCCGATTTTATTTTAATGGATATAAACATGCCCGGCAAAATTGACGGGATTGAAGCAGCATCAAGAATAAAATCGGTCTATGATGTTCCACTGATATTTGTGACCGGCTATGATGATCAGCAGATAAAAACAAGAGCACAGGGAGTAAATCCCATTGCATATTTAATCAAGCCTGTTGAGATCAGCAAAATAATGTTTATTATCGACTCCCATTTTGATAATAAAAACCGGGAATAAATGAATTATTTAACCACCACAGACCCGGCCTGCGGGAGATAACTACTCAAAAACCAGTGGAATTTCATCTCCGCCGCGCCACAGGCGCGGCGGAGAATTATTTAACCACCAATTTATGAGTAGATACGGCATGAGTATATGACTGAACTTTTTTCTGATTGACCTCAAATCAATTACCTTATATAATCTCATAAATATAAATACTCCGGGATGATTATTATGGATTATTCACAGTATACTGAAAGCTCAACTACAGTTAATGAATATATGGTTCAGATGTCAGATGGTGTTTCGCTGAAGATAATTGATTTTACTCCGCAGAATATCTCCCCGGAAAAAACGGTAATTCTTTTTGTCGCCGGATGGATATCACTTATATCGGGATGGAGAGGTGTACTGAAAATTCTCACTGAAGAATACAGAGTACTCTATCTTGAGTCGAGAGAGAAGCATTCATCAATCGTCCCCGATGTTAAAAAAGTAAGTTTTAATATGGAACGTCTTAAACTGGACATTGGCGAAGTGGTAGAAAAGATTATCCCTGTTTCAACAAAGTTTATACTTGCAGGGAGTTCTCTGGGCGCTTCAGCAATTCTCGAATACTGCGGATCAGATGGTAGAAAACCGGTATCATCCGTACTGGTAGGTCCCAATGCCGAATTCAGATTTCCGAAAATACTCGGATCAATAATCCCTGCAATACATCCGGGTATCTATTTTCTGTTTAAACCTGTTATAAAATGGTATCTGAAAAACTTCAGGCTGGATAAAAAGAACAGCATGGAACAGATAGAAAAGTATGAAAAGACACTGGACTGTGCCGATCCTTATAAGCTCAAAGCCAACGCACTTGCTATCCGGAACTATGCGTTATGGGACCGTATAAAAAACATCACCATTCCATCTCTTATCATTGGTGCTACAACGGATACACTACATGGAACTGAAAACATAAAAAAACTGATAGATGCATTGCCATGCTCAATGTACATCGAACTGAAAAGCAACATGGAGACCCACAGCGAAAAAGCGGGTCACGTCATTGTTGACTACATTAAAAACAACATCTAAGATATAATGCGGAAATAATTATTACCCGCTTCTCAACAGCCACTGAATCCCCCGGAGTGAACTCCGGGGCCACATGAAAAGATAGTGTTACAATTATTCAGGCCTACTGCTCCGGCCTGAATTTACTCTCGATCTTCTCTCTGAATATATCTATATATTCAAATACTGCAGGCACAACAACCAGTGTAATCATAGTCGAAACAATAAGTCCGCCCATAATTGCAACACCCATACCTGTTCTGTACTTGGCCGCTTCACCTGCACCAATCGCAACAGGAAGAGTCCCTGCGAGCATGGCAAATGTAGTCATAAGAATCGGTCGAAGCCTCACTACTCCGGCCTCCATGATAGCCTCCTTCCTGGACATACCCTCGCGGACACCGTGAAGAGCAAAATCAACCATAAGAATCGAGTTCTTTGTTACAAGTCCAAGGAGCATAATAATCCCTATCATACTGTACATATCCATCATCTTTCCGGTAAAGTACAGAGCAAAGATTGCACCTGACAGCGCCGGCGGAAGCGCCAGAAGAATTGTAAACGGAGTGATAAATGATTCGTAAAGACTTGCGAGAACCAGATATATAAATGTTATGGATAAAACAAAGGCCATGATTATATTTTTTATCATATCCTGGAAGCTGTCTGCCTGGCCGATAAAACCATAGGTAACACCATCAGGGAGAGGGAGCTCTTTCTCTATAATCTCTTTTGTCCTGTCAATTGCAGTACCGATAGCTCCCCCTTTATTGAGGTTAGCCGATATCTGCACAGACCGGGCTCTATCCTGTCTGATAATAATTGACGGGCCAGTGGCATTTGCAGCATTTGCGATAAGTGAAAGCGGAATCTGCCTGTTCTGCATATTCGGCACTCTTGTATCATTAAATCCTGCACGAAGGTCCCGCTGATCCGGTTTCAGTCTTACACGGATATCGTACTCAAGCCCCTTATCACGGAATTTACCGGCCACTGCACCCTCTATCTGATAACGAAGCTCGGTTCCTGCTGTTTTATTATTTACACCGGCCATCAGCATTCTCTGCTCATCCATCCTTATCTGAACTTCAGGCACACCCTGCTCCATGCTGGTCTTAATTTCAGTCAGGTCATTTATCGCTCTAAGCTTTTCTATGAGTTTGTTCGAATACTGATTCAGCACATCAAGATCTTCACCTTTTATATTAAGCATATAGGGTTTATTGCTCCCTCCACCCCCTCCGCTTCGGGTGTAGTTGTCAACCGATGGTTTAGCATAGGGGAACTCCTTCATCATAGAACGGATATCCTCTTTAATTTCCGCGGTTGTTCTTGTTCTCTCTTTTGCAGGGACCATAAATATTCCGAAAGATGCCTTATTGTACCCAGCCTGCCCTGTCCCGACCTGTATTGTCATATAATTCAGTTCAGGGATGGTCATGATCTTTGCTGCAATTTTTTTCGCAACAGCATCAGTTCCGTCAAGAGATGTTCCGGGATCAACTTCAATATTGAGATTATACTCACCTTCATCCGGATCGGGCTGAAAAGTTTTCTTCACTGCTCCGCCGGCAACCAGGCTTCCGAAAAACACAGCGCATGTTATAAGAATAATTACAACGGGATGGTCCAGTGAAAATCCTATTACACTTCTGTACAATATTTCTACTCTATTCTGAAATCTGTCAAAGGCTCTTACAACAAAGTTAGTCGCCTTCCCTCTGGTTCCCGCAAAATACGCACTGAGAAGAGGAGCAATGGTTAATGCATCGAAGAGACTTATGAGCATTGCAAATACAACAGTAAGACCAAACTGTTTGAAAAAACGCCCGATAATCCCGTCAAGAAAACCGATCGGAAGAAACACCGCGATAATGGTAAGTGAAGTTGCAATTACCGCAAGCATTACCTCCATTGTACCCTTTTCCGCAGCCTCCATCGGTTTCATGCCATGTTCAATCTTTCTGAAAATATTCTCCCTGACGACTATAGCATCATCTACGAGAAGACCCACAGTCAGTGAGAGCGCGAGAAGGGACATTATGTTTACAGTGAAACCCATAAAGTACATAAGGATAAATGCACCAAGCAGCGAGTTAGGAATGGCGATACCTGTAATAATTGTTGAACGTATATTACCCAGAAAAAGATAAACCACCAGAATCGCCAGTATTATCCCGATGAACATTGTCTCCTTTACATCATCAATATTATTCCGGATAACTTTGGCCATATCGTAAACGAATATCAGTTTTGAATTCCCCTCATCCTTCGCTACTACTCCGTTTGCCCGGTCTATCCGTTTCATAATACCATCTGCAACATTGACAGTATTTGCCCCGGACTGCTTAAACACATCTAGTATCAGACAGCTTCTTGTTTCTCTCTTAATATCTTTATTCTTAATTTTTTTATCTTTGCTTTTATTATCTTTGTCAGGATTACCCGGCTCTGCTACAGGATAGTACAGATAGGCCTTGGTAGTAGCATCAGCCGTGCCGTCACGGACCTCTCCAAGACGTGCAAGCGTTGTAGGATTATTCGAGTCTCCCGAAAACTGCACTACCGTATTCCTCAGCTGATCCAGAGTTTTGAACTCGCCTATTGTTCTGAATACTGTAAGTTTATTATTACTGTCATACTTCCCTACAGGAACGTTGACACCGGAATTCCCCAGCCGGCTGGCGATGGTGATTACTGATATCTGCTGATCATTAAGTTTATCTCTATCAAGATCAACACGTATCTCTCGTTTGGTTCCTCCTGAGATACGGACCTCTCCGACACCTTCTACCTGTTCAAAAATCGGCTTAATCTTTTCATTTACAACATCATACATCTTTGCCGGCGGGAGATCCGAAACATAGGCAAGGGTTATAACAGGTACATCTGTAAAATCGAACTGACGTACAACCGGTTCATTCTCAAGATCATCGGGGAGTCTGTTTCGTGCCAGAGCAACCTTCTCTCTCATATTCTGAACGGCAAATTTTATATCTGTTTCAAAATTAAACTCAGCAACAACAATTGAAACTCCCTCCATATTTCTGGATGAGAGTCTTTTAATTCCGGCAATTGTACTAACCTGCTCTTCAATCGGTTTTGTAATAAGTTTTTCAATCTCTTCAGGTGATGTGCCGGTATACACAGTCATAACGGCTACAACAGGAAAATCTATTGGAGGAAAGATATCTACGCCAAGCCTTTTAAAACTTATAAATCCGACAACCATCATCAGGATAACAAGACATGCCATGAAGACAGGTCTCTTGATGGATAATTTTGCTATATTCATAAAAATCCGCCTAAAATTAGAATGAGAGATGTATCGCCCAGCATCAAGACATACAAATTATAAAGTTTGAATCTTCAACGCAAGTAAATTATAAAATCATGGACGAATGCCCATTTTAATAACTAAACATGAATACCGGAGTTAATAATTATCAGACATAAAAGACAGTTTTGTATTTTTTCTATAGAAAAAAATAAAATTTATTTGTTTTTGCTCTTTAATACTATTTTAATTACTGTATTGATACTATTAAAACAAAAGAACTTCATAGGGCGGAAGAAATATGACCTCTAAAACAGGTACGATTGAAACAGATGAAAACGATTCAGATGTTCATACCCGGAATGAAAAAGAAAAAATTATTCAGAGTATATTCCGTGCTGCTCCCGTAGGTATAGGCATGGTCGTAAACAGAGTTATTATAGAAGCGAATAATACACTGTGTGAAATGACCGGATACAACATGGATGAAATAATCGGTCATAGTGCCCAGCTGCTCTACCCCTCTGATGCAGATTTTGAATATGTAGGTATTGAAAAATACAGAAAAATAAAAGAAAAAGGTAACGGACATGTTGAAACAAGATGGAAGAAGAAGAACGGAGAAATAATCAATATACTGCTCAGCTCAAGTGCTATTGATACTAATGATCTGTCTAAAGGGATAACTTTTACTGCTCTTGACATCACCGGTCTTAAAGCTTCTGAAGAAACCATCCGTATGCGCGATATACAGCTGAATAACATATCTGAAAATGTTCCGGCAGCTCTTTTCCAGTATTATGTAAAAGATAACGGGGAGACAGGCTTCTATTATATAAGCGAAAGTACCGAACGTATATTCGGGCTGAAGAATGATTTAAACGGTTTTTTTGAAAAATTCTCTTTGCATGTTTCACCCGATTACCGCGAAAACTTTATTAATTCTATCAATTATTCGGTTAAAAATAAAGTGCCATGGGATTTTGAAGGAATTTTTATAAAAGATTCCGGCGACTCTATATGGTTCCGCTGTACTTCAAATCCGGTTATTATGAAAGATGAGGTAATATACAATGGATTAGGCCTGGATAATACCGATAAAATAAAATTTCTTTCACTTAATGAAAGAGCGAATAAACTTGAATCGCTTGCCCTTCTTGCCGGAGGAATAGCACACGACTTCAACAATATTCTTGGCGGTATTTTCGGATATATTGAAATGGCAAGAAATTACAGCAGAGCAGATAAAGTTGTAAGCGGATATCTTGACAGTGCCATGCAGATATTTGACCGTTCCAAGGCTCTAACCGGACAGCTCCTGACATTCGCAAAAGGTGGAGATCCCGTTAAAAAAAGCGGTTCAATAACACAGACTTTAATCGACATTACAACTTTCTTAATGAAAGATTCCCCACATGCTTACGAATTCAGCTTCCCTGATAATTTATTCAGATGCGAATATGACAGCGGGCAGATTTCCAATGCTTTCGAAAATATTATAACAAACGCAATACAGGCAATGCCTGCAGGGGGCAGTCTCTACATTTCAGCAGAGAATGTTAACATCCCTGATAAAAGAAATACTTATCTGGAACCGGGGGATTATGTTAAAATTTCCATACGGGACAGCGGCACCGGAATTCCGGGTGAAATGATTCCAAAAATATTCGACCCGTTTTTTACTACCAAAAAAAAATGCAAAGGGATGGGACTAGCCACCAGTCATTCAATTATCACCAGGCATCACGGATGTATCGATGTGAATTCCTCACCGGGAAAAGGAACTGCATTTTACATATACCTCCCGGCATCTACGGGTCAAACCATAACTAAAACTGTAGAGATATCCTCTGAGAAAAAAGGTAACGGATCTGTTCTGCTTATGGATGATGAAGTATTCATCAGGGAGACTGTAGGTGAGATGCTTAAAATAATGGGATATAATGTCTATAAAGCTACAGAGGGAAATGAAGCTATAAAAATTATTGAAGAGGGTTTAAAAAACGGAGTAAACTTCAGAGCTGTTATACTTGATCTTACAATACCCAACGGAATGGGTGGAAAAGAAACCATAAGAAGAATGCGTGATATGGGTATAGAAATACCCGCGATAGCATCGAGCGGCTACTCCGATGACCCGGTAATATCATCCCCAACCGATTACGGCTTCAACGACAGCCTTAGAAAACCTTACAGAATGGAGGACCTTGCATCGATGCTGAATTACTATGTTAACGGAAAGACTTTGTAACTGAAATTCATTTTTTCTTCTCACCATCTGTTTCCAGTGATGATTCATTCCCTTTAACACTCTTCTTTTTCAGGCAGAGCTCACATCTTTCGTCACTGCAGAACTGACAACTGAAGCAGTCTTTACAGGGGTGTTTCTTCTTCATATGATTTGTTTCAGGAACATAAATATTTCCGGTAAATCCCTCTATCTTTATAAACGGCATTTAGTTCACCTTCAGTTTAATATACTGAATTTTTTCAGTAATAATTCACTATTTATTCCTTAACTTTTCTAAAGTAAAAAAAATTATATATCCCAGCCGCCTCCGAAGGCGGCTGGGATATATATAATTTTTTTCATTAAAAATATAACTCAGCGGACGAATCCTATCATTACCTGACGAAATCAGTCCCCTGAATCTCCGGAGATTCAGGGGACTGAGAGGTTTGATTAATATTCTATTACCGTATTGAATAACATCACTTATTTATTTTTCTGATTATTTTTGAAAGCTTCTTCTCTTTTGCTTTTCTCTCCAGCCGGGCACCAAGGTCTTTCCGGGAGTTCAGTGACTCGATTTCAGTTCTTATGGAAATATAGTTCTGATACCTTGCGTAATCGATCTGTCCTTCATCTACAAGCTCAATTACTCCGCATCCCGGCTCATCGGTGTGAGTGCAGTCTCTGAATCTGCACAACGATGAAGCTTCTGCTATGTCTGCAAATGCAAGATCAAGAGACTCCACTGTACCGAATGGACTGAGTTCACGAAGACCGGGAGTATCAATCACCATTGCTCCCGAAGAGAGAAAAAATAATTCCCTATGTGTAGTAGTATGCCTTCCGCGCAGATCATCCTGGCGTAACTCACCTGTTTTCTCTATCTGAGCTCCGATAAGCGAATTAATCAGAGCAGACTTACCGGCCCCTGATGGTCCGGTGAAAGCGGCAGTAACAGCAGGTTTAAGCAGAGACACTACATGTTCCATCCCCTCGCCGGTAAGCGCGCTCACCATATAAACAGGAATATCACCGGAAACGGAACAGGCCTGGCTTATAAAATTCTCCCGGTCTCCGCATAAATCACACTTGTTCAGAAGAAGAACAGGTTCAGCTCCCCCATCTCTGACCATAACTATATAGCGCTCAATAGCGCGGAGATTAAAATTCCTCCCTCCGTCAAGCGATGCGACTATAAACATAATATCTATATTCGCTGCTATAATCTGCTCGTCACAGCTTCTGCCGGCCCCCTTCCTCGAAAAAAAGCTTGATCGCTCAAGAACTCTTTCGATCATATATGCACCGGAATCTCCGCGGAGCAAAACCCAGTCCCCTGCCGCCGGATAGTCTGCTCTCCCTGCTGAAGTGTACTGGAAATAACCCGAGAGCGGGGCATCAACTCTGCCTGTTTCTGTTTCTATTCCGTATATCGGCCCGGTTACAGAGGTTATTCTTCCGGGGATAAGGTTCGGATTTCTGACATTGGATAACTGCTCACTGAAAAAATTTCGCCATCCTATCTCTTCAAGTTTCACTCCTCACCTCCGTCATTATTTACTTCAGATGATTTCATGGGAATATTATACTGTATATTTAGTTCTGACATTATTAACTCCTTAACTTTTATTCATAACGCTTAACAATTTATACCTGCAAAACTGATGGTATAAATATACATGTTTCGTCCTGAATTTAATGCATAGTTTTCTGCAAAAATTTATTAATTATAAAATGATGGTATACGATGTCCTGCCCTGTTAAGACAGAGTTAGTGCGGTAATTGCTGCGGAAGAATTTCTGAGATTAAACTTTTTACTTAATTAAGAAATTTCTGTACCAAAGTCAATTCCCGAGCAGGAACATCCCTCTTACAAAATCCGTCATAAAACCCCCTGATCATTTTTTTATCATTAAAATAAACAACTTTATGCAAGTCAATAAAAATCCGGAAAATTATATTGACAGAATCATATATATAATTTAATTAACCGGTTAATTAAATTATATAGTTAAACTTTTCAGGCTTATCATAACTGAAACACTATACTTTTCTATTACAATTACGGGAGCAACAAATGAATATCGCCCGCCTCTCTATTAAAAGGCCAATTCTTATTACATGTATAGTCTTATCCATGCTGACTTTCGGGGTTATATCCCTGAACAGACTCGGCGTTGACCTCTACCCTGAGATTAATTTCCCAATGCTCTCCATATCTACTGTATATGCAGGCGCCGCACCGGAAGAGATTGAAAAACTGATTACTAAACCTCTCGAAGAGGAACTCGGGGCAATCGAGGGTATAAGGCATATTTATTCAACAAATCTAGAGGGTGTTTCAATCATCACTATTGAATTTACACTTGATACAGATTTAAAACAGGCCGATCAGAATGTACGCGGTAAGATCAACATAGCAAAAAATAAACTCCCTGACGAGATAGATGAGCCTCTTGTCCAGCAGCTCGATCCTTCTGACGCGCCAATACTCCGGATGGGACTTGTCGCGGATCTCACTCCATCTGAAATATATGATATCGCAAAAGAAGTACTCAAACCGAGACTGGTACGGATAGAAGGTGTGGGAGATGTTAAGATACTTGGAGGGACAAGACGTGAGATTCAGGTTGAGCTTGACCAGAACAGACTTAACGAGCTGAGGCTTTCAACATCATCTGTTGTAAACAGCATGAAGGGTTCCGGTTCAAACATTCCTGTAGGAAAAAGAGAACATGGAAATACCGAAACTAATTTCCGGGCAATAGGAGAGTACACAGACTTCTCACAGATTGAAAACAGCCTGGTTTCTTTTTCCGGCGATATAGGAAGCGGTATAGCGCTTAAAGATCTCGGAAATGTAAAAGACGGAAATGAAGATGTAAAAAATATTGCTTACCTCTACTACCCTTTTGAGAAAGGAGCAAAATACAAAAAGAAAAAAAATGAGTCCGACACGGAGAGGAAAACCAGATACTGTCTTTTTCTCGATGTGCAGAAAAGATCAGGTGCAAATACAGTAAAGGTTGTAGATGAAGTAAACAACAGACTTTCAGATGTTAATGAGATGCTCAAAACTTACAAGGGAAATCCCAGACTTATTACTGTACTGGACACATCTCACTGGATAAGGATAAATGTTGAAGAGACTACCAGAGATATCATCCTTGGAATAATACTGGCAATATTCGTCGTCTACCTTTTCCTGGGAAATATACGTTCCACTTTGATTACCGGATTTGCAATACCGAACTCCCTTATCGGTGCGTTTATAATAATGTACGCCATGGGTTTCACTATAAACATTGTAACACTTCTTGCTCTCTCGCTCACGGTCGGTCTCCTTGTCGATGACGCAATTGTTGTACGGGAGAATATATTCCGGAAACTGGAAGATGGTCTCCCTCCGGAAGAAGCTGCCGAAAAGGGGACTAAAGAAGTTATGCTTGCTGTAATCGCAACTACACTTACAATTATGTCTGTCTTCATACCGATAGCTTTTCTCCAGGGGATTGTGGGAAGATTTTTTATGCAGTTCGGATTTACAGTTGTCTTTGCAATGGCTATCAGTCTCTTTGATGCTCTGACAGTTGCCCCGTTCCTCAGTGCCTACTTCGCTGGTTCGGGACACAAGGCGAAAAATATTCTGGTCACATCATTCGAAAAATTCCAGGAGTATCTGGAAGAGAAATACCTTGTGGTTATGAATTTTTCACTGAACAGACCTTTAACTGTTATAATTGTAACCACTGCAGTTTTTATCTCCAGCATCGGACTTATGGCTTTTATTAAGCAGGGATTTATCTCCGAAGGTGATGACGGAATGTATACTGTTACGATAAAACTTCCAACAGGTACCAGCCTCCAGGGAACACAGGATGTAATAAAACAGATCGAAGAGAGAATTAAAACACTTAAAGATCTTGATTACATGTCTGTAACAGTCGGCGGCGATCAGGGTGAACCGGAACAGGGAAAATTAGACTGTTTTCTGCTGCCGCCTGATATGAGGAAAAACAATACTGAATGGAATAAGCAGGAGACCAGAAAATTTCTTGCAGATTTTAAACATGCAAAACCGGCTGTTGATAGAATAAAAATCTCATCACTGGATGATAAACCGTTTATACTTGCAATAAAGGGAAATAATCTTGAAATTATCGAAGAATATTCATCAAATATTATAAATGATATAAAGCAGTTCCAGGATTTAACTGAAGTTGAATCGAGTTACGAAACAGGTAAACCTGAATTTCAGATAAAAATGAATCAGACGAAGATGAAAGAACTCGGTGTAATACAGGGTATGGCGGGAATGGAACTCAGGTACAACATTGCCGGAGCTGTTGTGGGCAAACTCTCCGACGATGGGCTTGAGTATGATATACGTGCCAGACTCAAACCGGAACAACGGGATTTAAGATATACATATACTTCAACCAAAGTTCCGAATATGCACAACATGATGGTGCCTCTCACTGCTATTGCGGAGTTCAGCAATACCACCGGTAAGGCAAAGATCAGCAGACAGGACCGTGCATATGTAATAGTCATTACCGCTAACCTTGCTCCCGAAGGAGCTGTTGGAACAGCTATGACAAATGTACACAAACTGATTAAAGAAAAGTATCCTCTGCCGAATGGTGTTACATACAGTTTTATTGGTGAGGCCGAAAGCTTTGACGAGCTGCTATCGGGGATAAAAGTGGCTTTTATATTATCCATTATATTTATCTTTCTGGTTCTCGCCAGCCTGTACGAATCTTTCATAACTCCGTTTACAATTCTGCTGGCGATCCCTCCGGCAATGACAGGGGCGATTCTGGCTCTGCTTGCTACAGGATTTACACTGGATATGTTCAGCATGATTGGTATGATAATGCTCATGGGACTGGTAACTAAAAATTCAATTCTGCTTGTTGACTTTGCCCTTGTAGGTGTCCGCGCCGGGCAGGAAAGAAAGAAAGCGATTATGGATGCCGGACTTAAACGGCTCCGTCCGATTCTTATGACAACATTCGCCATGATGGCAGGAATGCTCCCTCTTGCACTCGGCCTTGGTGAAGGTGCAAAGATTAAGCAATCAATGGGTATAGCTATTCTCGGCGGACTTATTGTTTCTACAATTATAACTCTTGTTGTTGTACCTGCTACATTTGAATACATTGACATATTCAGAGAGTTTATCGAGAGCAAATTCCGGATAAAACATATCCCGTCACCCGCCGATGATGAAACTGATGTAGAAGATTCTATACCTGAAGTAAAAGTAAAATCTAAAACAAAAAAAACCTCTTTGAAGAAATCCTCCCGCTAGGGAGGATTTCTCATACCTCATTGTTTGTAAACTCTTAACTACTTATCTGTATATTAAATACAATTGAAATATATATCCCCGCCTTCGACCTAGTCATTACCCGCATCTTTTATTTTTACTGTAAATCATCCCGCAAAGCCCCCGCACCCCGGAGGGGGCAAGTCAATGTTGATTAAAACTAATGATTATAATAATGAATTTTATATTGAAGTCCCCCCTCGGGGGATTTAGGGGGCTGCACAAAAGATGTTGCTCATGATTAGGCCTTCGGTGTGGATATATATTTTTATCAGATTTTTACATAGCTTTTCTATAGCTGAGTAGTTACAAATTTTATTGTATAACGAAATTTCCAGTATAAAAGAATGACATGTACATCATTCTTAATTATATTGACTACGTGTAGATACTGTGAAAGGAGACAAAAATGTGAACCAGATAGATGATGAAAATAAAGTATTTGTCGATTTAAAGTTCGGACCCAAATGGACATATATTTCCACGGTGCGGACTTTTGTTGAAAATTTTATGGCGATATCTCTTGCAGACAAAAAAAAAGCCGGACTGATTGCAATGTCAGTAAATGAGCTTATTGAAAACGCAATAAAATACTCTGACAAAGAGGACATACAAATAAAATTTCAGATTATTACCAACGAAAAAAAAATCTATGTGAATGTATCAAATCACGCTACGGTGGAAGAGGAGAGCAATCTCAAAAAAATACTTGATGAAATAAACAGCCTACCGCCCCTTGAAGCGTATATGTACAGGATGAAATCAAGCCTCGATTCTTTAAATGATAAAAGCGCTATCGGACTGGCAAGAGTCAGATACGAATCGAATGCCGAAATTAACCACACATATAACGATGACGGATTTGTAAATGTTCATGCAGCAATTCCAATTGATAACATAGAGGTATGCAATGAGTGCATTTAATATTGACCCCTTCCACTTTGAAAATGCAAGAGCCTCTCTTGAAGATAATACATCAGGTATCACACTGGTGCTGGCCGGTGATATAGACATGAGAGACACATCTCTGGAATTTCTTCCATATTTAATTAAAGTGCATAACGCGCTTATACAGAACAACATAAAAGCTGTTAAACTCAACCTGATGAATCTCACTTTTATGAATTCTAACGGCATCAAATCACTTATCAACTGGATCATGAAGTTAACAGAAATTCCGGAACAGATGCAGTACAAAATTTCTATTACTGCCAATAACAATATTGCCTGGCAGGAGAGCACTCTGCCTGTTTTACAAAAATTGTTTCCCGATTTTATAATTATTGAACAGATCTAACAGTCAGGCTGAAGATGAAACCGGATACAGAGAAAATTAAAAAAGCAGATTTATCCCTATATTTCATGGAGGATAATCCTGTTGAGGCTATTCTCATCAAAGATTCAAGAAGTGATACTGTTCTAATGAATCACATTTTTAAAAAAATGTTTTCCATCGGAAATATTAAGACAATAGATGAAGCATTAGAAACTATAATAGAAAAAAACACCGACAGAGATCTGCTGAAAGAAAAAATTATTTCTCTCGACAACAGCACTTCAGTTCAGCCTGTTAAAATATTCAGAAACGGAAGACTCTACCACTTCTATGTCTATTATCATTCCGATTATGAACTGGTAATTGTCCACGCCCGTGATATGGCGGAATATGAAAAACTTACAAATCAGCTCGATGACTACGCCCAGGGTCTGGTACAGAATATTTTTGATCTTGAAATTTCTCAAAGAAAACTGATTAAATCCAAAAACCGTTTGAGCAGACAGCTGAAGGCTTCTACGGATCTGGGTTTAACTACATATGAATCATACAAAAATACAAAGCAGATTTTCAGAATATTTACTGAAATTGCAGCAGCAACAATTGATATCGAAAGATGCGGAATATGGATACTGGAAGATAATGGCGAAAAACTCAGATGCATGGATCTGTTTTCATCATTAACATCCCAGCATATATCCGACATTGTATTCTCCGGAAAAACTAATCCTGAAATATTCAGATCTTTAAAATCTGATAGACTGATAAAAGCAGACAATACCGACACTGGCGAAGCAGCACGGGAACTTTCCGAAGTATATCTAAAGCCGAATGGTATTACATCGGTCCTTATGGCAACCATCATGCTGAAGGGTAAAATTACAGGTGTTGTTACTTTTGAGCACGCCGGCAATGCAAGGATATGGGAGGATGACGAGAGCGGATTTGCTTTAATCTTTGCAGATCATGCTGCAAGAATATTATCCGATGTTGAAAAAAACCTTCTTGAATCACAGCTTATTCAGTCTCAAAAGATGGAGACAATCGGCACCCTTGTGGGGGGACTTGCTCATGATTTCAACAATCTTCTTGGAGGAATTGTCGGATCTCTTTCACTTTTAAGATATAATGCCAAAGGGATAAAAGAGGAGGAGCTGGAAAAATATCTGAGCATTATGGAAAATGCTTCAGGTAGAGCGACAGACCTTGTAAAACAGCTTCTCTCTGTTGCAAGCAAGCAGGATCTTGCGATGGTTCCCGTAGACCTTAACCTTGCGATAAATCATATTGTTAAAATCTCAAAAAATACTTTTGATAAATCTGTTGGTATCGAATACCATTTCAATGAGAAACCTGCGGTAACCAACGCAGATCCTATCCAGATCGAACAGGTGCTGCTGAATCTCTGTATTAATGGATATCATGCAATGACTGTTATGCGGGATGAAGACGATCAGATTGGCGGAACACTTACAATTGATATAAGAAAAATTCATGCCGATGAAGCTTTAATGCAGGCTCATCATGAAGCTCATAAAATTGACTACTGGATAATTTCAATTGCAGACAACGGCGTAGGGATGAATAAAAAAACAATGGAGAGAATTTTTGAACCGTTCTTTACAACAAAAAAGAATTCAAGAATCAGAGGTTCAGGCCTTGGGCTTACTATGGTTTACAATATAATTCACGACCATGGCGGTTTTATTGATGTATATTCCGAACTTAAAACCGGTTCAGTATTTAACGTTTATCTCCCTGTCTTTGATCAGGAATATGTAGAAAAAGAATTTGAATCTGAAAAAGAGGTAATTCCCGGACAGGGATTAATCCTTGTTGTTGATGATGAGGAGCTGATCCGCGTAACAACAATAAAAATGCTTCAGACCGCAGGGTACCAGGTAATTTCTGCTGAAAACGGCGAGTCGGGAGTTCAGATATTTAAAGAAAAGTATAAAGATATAACCGCAGTAATTCTGGATATGGCCATGCCGAAAAAAAGCGGCCGTGATACTTTTTATGAAATGAAAAAGATTGATCCGGAAGTAAAAGTACTTCTTGCAACAGGATACAAGCATGACGAGCGATCGGAAGAGATTATCAAATCAGGCGTAAAAAGTTTTATTCAGAAACCATTTACAATCTATTCTTTATCAGAAGCAATAAGCAGAGTAATAAACAGTTGAAAAAATCTCTATTACTCCCGCCGACGAACTAATCATTACCCACATCTCAAAAGCCCCTAAATCCCCCTCCGGGGGATTTAGGGGGCTTTTGAGATGTGGGTACAAGTCAGGCCGCCTTCGACGGCGGGGATATATATAATATTTCTATTCTACACGCTTTAAAATAATCATCGTAACGTCATCGTGTTTTTTGTAGTCTTCAAGCTGAGCGATAATTGTATTTTTAATTTCATCTGTAGATTTATTCCCGTTTTCTTCAAAAATAGTCAAAAGTTTCTTTTTGGAAAAGACATTCCTGCCGTTGTCAAAGGCTTCAGTTATACCATCAGTGTACAATAGAAGAACATCATTCAATTCAAGGGTCAGTTCATCGTCTTCCATAAAAGTCTTTATCTCATCCCTGATTCCAAGCCACATACCTTTAGTTTTAACAAGCTCAACAGAACTGTTTTTACTTCTATAAACCATAAGATCTTCGTGAAGCCCTGAATACACAAACAGTCCATCGGGGAAACACGCAAGTATTGTTATTGTAATAAATTTATCTTCACCGAGTATCCGTATGTTATTGGTTAAAACTTTATTTATATCTGAAAGCAGTTTCGAAGGGGAAGTCTGCGGATTTTTATAAAGTACTGTTTTAATTGATGTCTGAAGCATCATCATAACCAGTCCGGCAGGAACTCCATGGCCGGAGACATCCCCTATTACCACCCAGTAATTTCCTGAAACATTAATAATATCATAATAATCACCTCCGACTTCATCTGCAGGGATCATATGAACTGTAACTTCATATCCGGGGAGAACGGGTTCAACCGGGAGAAGTACTGTCTGGATTTTCTTTGCAAGCTGCATCTCTCCCCAAAGTTCATCCCTTGCTTCGACAAGAGCCTGAGTTGTATTTTTTATTTCAGTAATATATTCCCTGAAATACCTGGCAAATTCACCAATCTCATCTTTTGATGCAACGCTTCCCAGCTCTGCAGGATCGATGTTCCAGCCTGGGTTTTTTCTCAGCACTCTGACTATCTGTTTAATCGGATCAATTATAAATGACGAGATTTTTATGCTTATAAATATTGAAACCATTAAAGCAATTATAACAAAAATAATTGTAAATATCATAAAACTCAGAAAACTTCTCTGAGAGGAATTGAAGCTTTTCTGGCTCAGTTCATTCTGAATTTTCATCAGCTGATTAAGTCTTTCGTAAAGTATCCAGAACTGATCATCCCCCATCTGGAGAATTGTTGAGGCTGTTGTAATATCGCCGCCGACAAGGGCAGACTCTTTAGCGTAATCGGCCCTTTTCTTATACTCTTCAATATTGTATAGTACCGATACAAAAGTATTCCTTTCATCCGGTTCGAGTGTTTCAGACTCAAGAATTTTTTTAATCTGTAATGAGACCTCCTCCACCATCGGTATCTGTTCGGATAAAAGTTTTTCAACCTCTTTGAGGTCATAACCGGACAGAGCCCATACAAAGCCTTTATACATGTTAGTATGGATTATATTGATTTTTTTTACTACATCCGAGCTCTGCTGATACAGGCGGAAACGTTTTTCAAAAATATCACTGACTAAAAATTTCTGCCGTGTCAGCCCTGCAAAAAATATAATCCCCATTAGAAAAATAAAAAATATACTTACTGCAGGAGCCAGGAATATCTTTTTTCTGACTGTCAGGTTATCTATTTGTGCTGTTGATGAGGATATGAGACTTTTATATTTCTGAATAATGTACAAACCGGATTTTTTTATTATTAGCATACTACTGATTCCTGAATATAATTTAGCGCCGCAAGATAAAATTTTCGTTCAAAACCTGAAGCTCCGGCTGGAGTATTGAATTTCCATCTAAATGAAACGGTTGGGAATTAAAACTGAAATCTATTCTATTCAGTTCTATTCCAGATAATATCCATTATTAAATACAAGGTCACCTGACCTTTTAAAATATGTGACTTTAGGAAATGCTTTTTTAAAAACCGGATGTGCCCATCTGTAAAGAACCCACCCCTCACCTTTGTGTCTGCTTATCCTCACAATATCATGAAAGAACTGTTTACCGTCAGGGTCTTTTACATCATACCACTCTTTACCCTTTAACGTACTATTAATTGCATGAGCTACAACTGTTGCCTTATGTTCAAAGTCAGTCTGGAACACCCATATATAATAATCACCATCAATAAACTTCTTATGATCTCTATTTTTCGGATTATCAATGGCATCAAGAGTTTTCTCTCTTCCATTTTTTTCAAAATATTTTATAGCAAACTGCACCAGGGCTTTTGTTCTTGCGGATTTTTCTTTTGATGATTCCCCGGACTTTTCCGCTTCAAAATCATAGGGTTTAACAGGTTCCTCAATTACGTAGGGGTTTACAATAGAGGTTTCATCCGGTTTATCTTTATTACATGAAAAATTTATTAAAACTAAACACAAAAGAGAAATACTGAATAATAAAATTCTTAATCTCATATAATTCATCCCCCATGATTTTTTATCTGCAGATAATCAAACAATTGAATAATCACGAACATTCCGGATAGATATCTACATATAAACCGGTGGTGAAATTGATTTTCGCCGCGCCGTTGGCGCGGCGAAAAGTTTTTATTACCAGTTTATGGTTGCTTACATTATTCAAAGATAGACAATAAATATCGCAATGGCAATTATTAAATTTAAAATAAAATATAAAAAACAAGAACTCATCAGTACGTACCGTACTATCATCAAATTCAGGAGTTATTGGTAAATGATTTTCCCGCCGCCAGTGGCGGCGGGATCTATAAGTGCACACAAACGGAAGCTTTTTTCTCAGCCGCGCCCTTGGCGCGGCTGAGAGCAATTTCTACACGAAATCATGTGTAGATAAAAAAAGAGCCCTGTGGACAGAGCTCTTTTTTTTGAATTAAATATAATAAATTATCAGTCCTTCATAATCTCAGTCATTTTAACAGAGGCATCCATAATCTCTTTAGCACCCGGATATTTCTTCATAGCACCTGTCATTGCAACTGTAAATCTTTCCATTGACTTCATTACAGCTTCCTGCTCAGCTTTAAACTTTACATCACCTTCAGGTTTAAAATCAGGGAATTTTTTCTCAAGCTCTTTCCCCTTGTCTGCAAGTTTTTTCATACTCTCTGCATATCCGATAAGAGCATCTCCGGCTTCTTTTGCGCTTGTTGATTTTTCAATTTTTTCTGCAGCAGTTTCTGTTGCTTTTGTCATATCAAGCATCAGAGCCTTAGCTTCTGCTTCAGGGCTTTTAGAACAGGAAACCATCCCCGCAACAGTTACTGCAAATAACAATGCTAAAACTTTCTTCATATAAAACTCCTTGGTAAAATTTTGATCAATATAACAATATATATATCGAAATTCAAGTAATTTATATTTATTATATCATCAGTTTATGCAAGCACTCATAAACTGATGGTAAACTGCTCTCCTCCGCGCCAATGGCGCGGAGGAGATAAAATGCCACAGGTTTATGAGCAATTACCCGTATATCAGGAGCATGGATTCTTCGCATACTCAGGAAATGAAAGATTACGCAGATTTCCAGTAAAAAATCACAGACTATCACTCAAATCACTGTAAATCTGCGGTTCAGACAACTGCACAATAAATTTTGATTTAACAAAAAATCAGAGTGTCAGGATCAAATATGCTGCTCGGCTCTCCCATTGGTGATTGCCTGTTTCACTAATCCTCTGACTAAGGGGAGCCTGAATGAAAAAGCAACGGCAAGCATTAAACATGCACAGCCGCAGATGAAAACTGTGAGAGGAGCTCCCGCTTTTGATGACAACGAACCGGCTATAAGACTTCCTACGGGAGCAGCCCCGGTGAAGGACATTATATAGAAGCTCATAACTCTTCCTCTTTTATCTTCATCCACTACAGCCTGAAGAACCATATTGCACGAAGCGACAACTACAATCATGCTGAAACCGATAATCACCAGAAGAATTGCTGATATAAAAATAATATCTGAAAAAGAAAACGCGATAAGACTTAATGCAAAGACATAAACTGCAATATTCATAATAAGCCCCTGGCCATTAAGCGACTTGCGCATAGCAAGATAAATAGTTGCAAGGAATGCTCCTGCTCCCGATGCCGAAACAAGAATACCGAATGTATGGGAGCCTCCGTTGAATATCTTTGCAGCAAAAATCGGCAGCAGAACAGGGAATGTCATACCGAAAAAACTGATTAACGCAATAAGGACAAGTATATCTCTTATGGGGACAAAACTGACGGCATATGAGAATCCGTCTTTCATCTCAGTAAAAACATTTTTTCCGGACTTTTTATTTATAGAAGCTGCAACATTCATTGAAAGAAAAGCAGCGATTATAGCAATATAACTTATCCCGTTAATAAGAAAGCATACACCCTCGCCGGCGGCTGCAACAATTACACCGGCAGCTGCCGGTCCAAGCAGCCTTGAAGCATTAAAAATAGATGAATTGAGCGCAATCGCATTAGGGAGGTCGGATCTGTCTTCTATCATTTCAATGATAAATGCCTGACGGACAGGCATTTCAAATGCATTTATTATACCAAGGATACATGTAAGTGTCAGAATATGCCAGACCTGCACCACACCGCTTAGTGTTATTGCAGCAAATACAAAAGCCTGTATCATTGACATCACCTGAACAACCAGGAGAATACGATGTCTGCTCCACCGGTCTCCAAGAACACCGGCGACTGGTGAAATGAGGAACACAGGCATCTGTCCAAGGAATCCCGCTAAACCGAGCATAAAAGCCGACCCGGTGAGCCTGTAGATCAGCCAGCTTGCCGCAATACTCTGCATCCATGTGCCGATAAGAGACGCGCCCTGTCCGAAGAAAAAAAGACGGTAATCTCTATTGGACAGAGCTCTCAGAGCAGAAGAAAATTTTAAGTCAGACATCCATTTTACTCAAATCTTATTAGAAGCTCGCCATTTTTTACGCGCTGACCCTCTTTAACAGCTATAGTGGTTATCACACCGGAAATCGGTGCTGTAATATTTGTCTCCATCTTCATCGCTTCCAGGATAAGAAGACTGTCCCCTTCTTTGACCGTGTCACCCTCTTTAACCAGAATTTTGGAAACAGAACCGGGGATTCCCGCGCCGATCTCTTTCGGATTATCAGGGTCGGCCATCTGAGTTGATAAAGCTGTAGTCTTTTCAGATCTGTAGGTTTTATCAAGGATAGTCATTTCACGCCTGTTGCCGTTCACTTCAAAGACAACTCTTCTGTTTCCGTCGCTGTCGATTTTACCTATCTGAATAAGTTCAACAATAAATATTTTACCCTCTGCAAGTTCAACGTCAAATGGTGTTCCTCTTCTTAACCCGTCAAAAAACAGAGGTGAATCCATCATGCTGAGATCACCATATTTTTTAATGAAAGCCAGAAATTCATCAAACACTTTAGGATAGAGAGCATAACTTAATACTTCTCTGTTCGAAGGGATTCTATTCATCTTCTTAGCAAGATCGGCCTTCAGTTTTTCAAAATCCACAGGCGGGAGAAGCTCACCGGGTCTGCATGTAATCGGCGCTTTTCCCTTCAGAACTATATCCTGTATCTCTCTTGAAAATCCCCCCACAGGCTGCCCCATCATGCCTTCATAGTATGAAACGACTGAATCGGGGAATGCCATATCTCTCCCTTTGATCAGAATATTTTCCGGGGTTAAATCATTCTTGACCATAAATATAGCAAGGTCGCCAACCATCTTTGAAGATGGAGTCACCTTGACGATATCTCCAACCATAAGGTTGACAGTGAGATACATCTCTTTTACTTCAACAAACTTGTGACCCAATCCGAAACTGTCAACCTGTGACTTAAAGTTGGAGTACTGTCCGCCGGGTATCTCGTATTTGTAGACTTCTGCTGTTCCGGACTGAAGATCCGATTCAAACTTATTGTATATGGGACGGATATCGTTCCAGTAATCGGAAATGAGCTGAATATTGTCACGGCTCAGCCCGGTTTCCCGGTCGGTATATTCAAGGGCAGCAACAATTGAGTTAAGTGCCGGCTGACTTGTAACACCGGACATATTATTGAATGACGCATCGACAATATCAACACCGGACTCTGCAGCGATAAGAACCGTTGCGACTCCGTTACCGCTTGTATCGTGAGTATGAAGATGAATCGGAATGGAAATTTCATTCTTTAGAGCTTTGATAAGCTTTTCTGCCGCATATGGCTTAAGCAGGCCGGCCATATCCTTAATACCGAGAATCTGTGCTCCCATATTCTCAATCTCTTTAGCAGTTTTCACATAGTATTCAAGTGAATACTTATCTCTTTTAGTATCAAGAATATCTCCTGTGTAGCATACACATGCCTCGGCAATTTTACCGGCCTTTAGAACCTCTTCAACCGCAACCTCCATCCCTTTCAGCCAGTTAAGTGAATCGAAGACCCTAAAGATATCTATGCCGGCAGATGCTGATTCTTTTATAAACTCTTTGATAAGATTGTCGGGATAATTTGTGTAGCCGACAGCGTTCGCGCCACGGAGCAGCATCTGAAACATTATGTTCGGGACCTTCTTTCTCAGCAGATCAAGTCTCTCCCATGGATCCTCTTTCAGAAATCTGTATGCTACGTCAAAAGTCGCGCCACCCCACATTTCAAGAGAGAAAAGGTCCTGAGCAAGAAACGCCGTAGGTTCTGCAATCTTCAGCATATCGTAAGTACGGAGTCTTGTCGCCATAAGAGACTGATGAGCATCCCGAAACGAAGTATCCGTAAGAAGAAGTTTATTTTGTGATTTAATCCACTCGACAACTCCGGCAGGGCCTTTCTCGTCAAGAATCTGCTTTGTTCCACGGAGATTCAGATTTTCAGGAACAACGGGGATTCTCGGAACATCATGTTCCATGGTAGTACCCTTGGTTTCGTTGACAGCTTTCTCTCCGAGATAAGTAAGAATTCTTACTTCACTGTCATCATGCGGCGCTATATCAAAAAGTTCAGGTGTACTTTCGATAAAACCTGTTGTACAATTACCGCTCTGAAATACCGGATGAGACAGCACGTTAAGAAGAAATCCTTCATTGGTTTTTACACCGGCAATAACAAGTTCTTTAATGGAACGTTTTGCTTTATTAATTGCATCCTGAAAAGTCCGTGAATGCGAAATAATTTTTACAAGAAGTGAGTCGTAGTACGGGCTGATAACTGAACCGGTATAACCGTTACCTCCATCAAGTCTTATCCCGCATCCCGATCCTGTTCGGTAAACATCAATACGTCCGGTATCGGGTGCAAAACCGTTTGCCGGATCTTCAGTAGTTACCCTGCACTGAATCGCGAATCCTCTCGACTGTATCGAGTCCTGTGATTTGATACCAATCTGATCGGAATCGAGCCTGTAACCCTGAGCTACAAGAATCTGACTCTGCACAAGATCGATTCCGGTAACCTCTTCAGTAACAGTATGCTCCACCTGTATCCTCGGATTCATCTCAATGAAGTAGTGGTTGCCATCTTTATCGACAAGGAACTCAACAGTTCCTGCGCTCTTATAGTCAACAGCCTTCGCGATTTTAACCGCATCGGCACATATCGCCGCTCTCTGCTTTTCAGTTATTGATATTGCAGGGGTAAACTCTATGACCTTCTGGTGTCTTCGCTGGATTGAACAGTCTCTCTCAAAAAGATGGACTACATTGCCGTAATTATCACCAAGCACCTGGACTTCAATATGTTTAGGCTGCTCAAGATATTTCTCCATAAATATATCATCGTTACCGAAAGCTTTTCTCGCCTCGTTACCGGCACTGTGGAAACCTGCAATAAGATCGGCTTCATTACGGATAATACGCATTCCACGTCCGCCGCCGCCGGCTGATGCTTTAAGCATAATGGGGTATCCGCAGTTTTTAGCGAACTCTATAGCTTCAGCATCGCTTTTTATCGGCTTCTCAACTCCCGGTATTACCGGAACATTCGCTTTCTGAGCAACAAGTTTTGATTTTATTTTATCGCCAAGACTGTCGAGCATATGCGCTGTAGGTCCTATAAACTCTATTCCATTTTCAGCACACTTTGCCGAGAAGTCGGGATTCTCTGCAAGAAATCCATAACCGGGATGAATAGCATCGACTCCTTTTTTAAGTGCAAGATTTATAATTTCCTCAATCCCCAGATATGCGTCAATAGGACCGCAGTTTGCGCCGATAAGATATGACTCATCAGATTTTGTCCTGAAAAGCGCATATCTATCCTCTCTGGAATATATTGCAACAGTACGAATACCCAGCTCATGACATGCGCGGATAATCCGTATGGCAATCTCCCCTCTGTTTGCAATTAGAACTTTTTTAAATGTCTTCATTTCATTTACCTTTTATCAGTTTCATTTCAGTTATTTTCACTTTAAAAAAAAAGAGGTTTATACACCTCTCCTGAACCAATTATAAAAGAATGGTTTAACATGTCAATTTTTTCTCTTATCGGGAATTTTAAAGATTAGGGGTGAAATGACCACAAGTCAGTGTTTTTTTGTTTGTGCCGGTTTATGGATAAACGCCCCCACTGTCGCGATGCAACATCAGTCAGCGCTTTTCGGACGTCGTGTCCGCGCCTGACACAGAAGCATCCTGTTTCTAGTCCCCCCGGTGAAAGGGTGGAGAGGAAATTCGAAATATTTAGAATCACCCTTTCACCATCTCACCATGGGCGACGAACAGGATGTTCTAGTGTCGAGTGCCGGCAGGACGCCGGAAATGCACTCGACGAAAGGTGCCCGTAGGGCGGATAGGTGCGGAGGATAAAAGCGGTCCGGTGAGGCAATCGCTACATACTCCTCTCAACAGGAAAATTAATTTTAAATTCTGTTCCGCCGATACGGTTTATTCTGATTGATCCGTTCAATTGCTGTATCATCATTTTAACAAGAGTAAGTCCGAATCCCCGGCTGCCGGAAATTTCCAGAGCGTCAGGGAGGCCTGTTCCGTTATCACGGATACTTATCTCGACATGCTTTTCATCTTTCCTGACTATACGAACCTGAATAACTCCCGATCTGTCACCTGTGAATGCATACTTGACCGCATTTGTCAGAAGTTCATTTACAATCATCCCCACAGGAAAAAGAATACTGGAATCAAGAATCATCTCGTCAATTTCACTTGTTATTTTTATACGGCTTGAAGTTATATATGTTGAAGATATCTTTTCAATAAGATCAGAGAAATAGCCGCGGGCAGCCACTGAACGGTATTCACCCGATCTGTAGAGTATATCATATATACCCATCATGCTGATTACACGGCTTCTTGCGTCCTGGATAGCGTTGACCGCTTCGGGATTGACCATTGAGTCCATCTGCAGATAAAGAAGAGCTGCAATTGAACCCATGTTGTTCTTAACTCTATGATGAACCTCTTTAAGAAGAAGATCCTTTTCATTCAGGAGCGAAAGAATTTTCTGCTCAGATCTTTTATTATCTGTAATATCAAATATCAGCGTAAAAAACCCGTTAACAATTCCATCTATAACATGCGGAACAAGATGACCTCTTACAAACCGCTCTTCACCATTCCGGTCATTTGTGAAATTTTCAAATACAGCACGTTCACCCGCAAGAGCCATCTTGTAAAATTCAGATGATCTTTCATATGACTCCGGGGATAACAGTTCGCTTATCTTCATCCCGACAATCTTATCCCCGGGGATTCCATGCCATCGCTCGTAGGCATCATTGACATAGACAAACCGTTCATCTTTATCTACATATGATAAAAGAGCCGGCACGCCATCCATTACAAGATGAAGTTTTTCCTCGCTCTCCTGCAATGCTTTCTCAGCTTCAACTCTTGCGGTAATGTCGCGGGACGACGAAATAATTCCTGTAACAGTACCATCGGAATCTGCCAGTCTTCTGCTTGTAGTTTCAAGCCATATGAAGTTTTCATCCGCCATTCTGAACCTGTAATTAAATGTTACAATCTCCGGCTGATCAAGAAGACGATGGTACACATCAATGATCAGATGCCGGTCTTCAGGATGATAGTATTTAAATATATTATGTCCAAGGAGTTTTTCAGGATCGTGGCCGGTGAGAGTTTTACAAAGTGGAGACATATAGATAATATTCCCCGCAGTATCCATCCTTGATATTATATCAGTTGAATTTTCTGCAATAAAACGGTACTTCTCTTCACTCTCACGAAGTATTTCAGCAGATTCAAAAAGGCGGAAGGCCATCTTAATTGCAGATAGAATTACCGGATTGCCGGAACTCTTTACCACATAGCCGTAACGGGCAGCACCGTTAACCCGGTTGATCGTATCCTCGTCGCTGAAAGCAGTAAGAAAAACAACCGGTATATTTTTAATCTCAGCTATTTTCTCCGCTGCAACAATCCCGTCTATCCCCTTACCTAAATCGATATCCATAAGAATAAGATCAGCCGCCGCATTGGACGCTACATACTCAACACACTCCTCACCGGAAGAGAGCGCTACAACTTCAAAACCTTTTTCTCTTAAAAACTTAGCCTGAGAAAAAGCAATAATATTATCATCTTCGACAAGAACTATCTTCTTTGCAGCATCACTGTTCATTAAATTCCCAATAAAGAGCTGAAATCAAAACTATTACTAATGATATAAAGCGAGAAAAAAATTACCACAAAATATTTTCAGTAATGTTAAAAAGTTTCCTGAATTCAAGTTTGAAATGCAAAAGGAAATTAAAATAGTAGCCTCATGAGAAATCTCCATAAAGGATTGAGTCGACCAAAACCAAATCCGAGAGAGATACCCATGAGGCATTTTAAACAAGTACAGTTTGAAGAAAGATTTGTCATGCAAAAAATGATTTATTCAGATAAGCCTGTGAAAGAAACTGCTGAATTATTAAATCGTGATAAATCAACAGTTTATCGCGAAATTGATAGGAATAAAACAAAAGGCTATCATGCACAAGAAGCTCAAGCGGAATATTTAAAGAGGAAAAATTTAAAAAAAGAAAGCTTGATGTCAATGGCTTACTGCGTTTGATAGTTATAACCTTTTTAAGGAACGGCGATTCACCCGAATTAATTTCTCAATACCTAAAGACAATGTTTCTGGAAGATGCATCAATGCACTTATCACACGAATCTATATATCAGTGGTTGTATGCTCAAAAAAATGAAAAGGGTGAATATCGTTTTACTCAATTTTTATTTATAAAACGGAAGAAACGCCAAAATCGCTCAAATACCTATAAAAACAGGGCAAAAGATCCTTCGAAAAAGAATATAAGGGAACGCCCTGAAGAAGCAAATGATAAAAGCGAAATAGGCCATCTTGAGGGGGATCCGATTGTAAGCTCTGGAAATGATGCATATCTTCTTACTCTTGTGGAAAGAAAAGCAGCATTTACATGGGGTATTAAATTGCCTTCAAAAGATGCGGAAACTGTTACACGAGGAATTACAGAGGCTTTGGGTTCATTACCTGATGGATTTATTAAATCAATTACATTTGATAATGGTTCAGAATTTTGCATGCATAAGACAATTGAAAATGCTCTTAACTGTAATGTATATTTTGCTGATCCTTATTCCTCATGGCAACGAGGTCTTAATGAACATATAAATGGGCGTATCAGATATTATCTTCCAAAGAAAAAAAGTTTCGCACACTTGACAGATGAATTTATTGATGATAGTATTTTTTCTATAAACGCAAGGCCGAGAAAATCCCGTGGTTGGAAATCTCCTGCTGATATTTTAAACTCCCATCTTGTCGCATTTCAAACTTGAATTCAGGTTTTTATTATGTCACCATTAAAAAACCGGCAAATACCTGCTTTCAGACAATGAATTATCAAATATAATTATTTTAATATATGATCACCTGCGGCTGGAAAATGAATTAAGCTTCCGGTTCCTGCTAGATTTTAAAGGGGATTATACATTACTCTTTTGCCAGATTAAGGTCGGGATATAATTTTTGTGAACAATCGGGACATATACCGTGACTGAATTCCGCGTCGGAGTGTTCGCGGATATATAACTCAATCTGTGTCCAGTAACCCTTATCATCTCTGATTTTTTTACAGCTTGAACATATGGGGAGCATTCCTGAGAGTGTTCTGATTTTAGACAAAGCCTCCTGCAGATCTCTGATGAGTTTTTCGCGTTCCTCCTCCCCTCTTTTCCGCTCTGTAATATTTTTAGAGATACAGACTACTGATGTTACTGTGCCATTCTCATCAACAATTGGTTTAACTGAAGTAATAAAAAACATATCCCCCGTATCCACGGGAACACGTACATCGAAGACAATTGTCTCGCCTGCTGCAAAAGCTTTCTTTACGACAGTCATCCGCTTCTCTGCTTCATCCTGCGAAAAGATGTCATATATTTTTTTGCCTATAATTTCAGCAGGTGTTTTCTTAAACGGTGTCGCGAATGCATTATTTACATAACGATATGTACCATCTTCAAGTATATTGAAAATCGGGTCTGTAGATTCATCGAGCACTATTTTCATCACATCCATTTTGTTACGGAGAGACTCAAGTTCAGAGACTAAAAAGTTTGTATCTTTATCATTGCCGTGCATTATTATCTCTCGAAAATCAGATTTTTAAAATAATAACTGCAATCCCCTTATTTGTCAAGGGCTAAATCTTATGGCATTCATCTTGCAAAATATCAGGGAGGAATAATAAAAAAGCCTGGCTCAAGTTAATAATTAGTTTACTTCATAATGAAACAGATATATAGTGCAATATATAATCTGTAGTACCGGTGGAGAATAAAAGATGAATCTTAGAACTAAAATTTTCGTTATATTCGGAGTAACATTAGCCATAAACGTCTTTGTCGTTATATTCGGACTGACATTTGTTCTTGATAGTCTTTCTACAAAAATGATGAAAAAACAGGCAGAGAATATAACTCTCTTTCTTCAGCATAGAATTACAGCATCGCTTAAAGATCCCGATCATGAAAATGCATTGAGATCGATAACGGCTGATTTTGTTATAGCAAAACATATCTCTGACGAAAGCAAGGGATTTGAACTTAAAAAAATTCTGCTGATAAAACAGGATTACACTGTTGAGGCGGCGTTTCCGGAAAGTGAGACCGGGACAAGCTACGCGGCACATGATGATATCCGTGACGCGTTTATAAATAAAAAAATGCAGACAGTTGATGAATCATATAAAGATCCAGACGGGAAAATTTCCAAAGACATAGATGTAGTATCCTTTTTTAATCCCATCAACGGCATACCAATGGTAATAGAAGTAAAACTCGATTTCACAGAGAGTATCACATTGCTGGAGGCTCAATATACAGCGATAGAAACCGGAGCAATAATCATCGCACTAACGCTGCTTACCGGTCTGCTGGGAACACTTCTGCTGATAATGGGTAGAACAGTTATTCAACCGGTCATAAAAGTTACAAATGCCATGGAGGAGGTCGGAAACGGAAATCTTGAAATCTCTCTCCCTGAAAAATCAAATGATGAATTCGGTCTTCTTGCGAAACGTTTTAATGAAATGGTCAGCGGTCTGAAAGAAAAGTTCAGACTTTATAATTATGTATCGCAGGGAACAATTGACGCAGTCAAAGAATCTCTTGATGAGAGCGGCGGACACAAAACGGCCCGCAAAATTCTTGTTCTATTCTTTTCAGATATCAGGGGATTTACAACATATTCCGAATCCCGTGACCCCGGGATTGTAATCAGTTCTTTAAACAGAATACTATCACTCCAGTCCGATATCATTAAGAAATTCGGCGGTGACGTAGATAAGTTTGTCGGAGATGAGGTAATGGCGATTTTCAACGATCCGGCTGCTGCAATAGATGCGGCTCTTGAAATTCAGAAAAAAATGAGTGAAGAGCGGCATACCTTTGATGATCTGCATATTGGTATAGGAGTTCACATCGGCGAGGTTATGCAGGGTGATGTGGGCTCTGCGGATATGCGTGACTTTACAGTTATCGGTGACAATGTAAATACGGCTGCACGTCTTGAATCAGTTGCCGGAAAAGATGAAATACTCATCTCGGAAAATATAGCAAAAAATGAAAAAGTCCGGCACAGTTACCTCCTTAAGCCCAGAGGTGAACTTAAACTTAAGGGGAAGGAAGTCGCTATCAACACCTATCTTGTTACAGATAAGAAGAGTTAACACTATCCTGCTATCATAAAAAACAGAAGCATTCCAAGTATCACAAACACAGCAAGCGCCAGACCGCGGATAAATTTTCCTCTTTTTTCGTGGAGATGCAGGCGGTAAACTTTTATCCCTGCATCGGTGAGAGGATATCCTCCTCTGTAGAATACTCCCGATATATCCTTTCGATGTTTTTTAATAATAAAAGCTTCTTTATTAACATATCCTATATCTATCAGTTCCATGACAATTGCCATCTGGCTTATATCGACCATCTCGATAGGTAGATCTTTTTTATCAGTTTTACTCTCTACATATAGAAGCGTTTCCATCAGAGGAAAATATTTTTCTCTATTCTCTTTAAGTTTATTCATTTGAGATTTATAGCTCATGGTGTCAGGCAACCTTCGTTTTAAATTACTGTTCTGCAGTTTGTTTACAGTTATATGAGTTAATACATCTAAACTCGATTTAAAGTCAAATATATTATAAGGGACAACAGAAGACGCTTCCTCACTATATGATTTTTAATCCACCTCCACCAACCCCGGCCAAATATCTAAAAAAATAAAAAATTTTAATGCTACACAAAATTATACTAAACATATATACAGTTATTACGATAATATTATTATAAAATTATTCAAGAGGTGAGACATAATGAAGATAGCTAATTTAAATACAGGTTTTAACGGAAATAATCAGTACGGAAAATCAGTCAGAGGGTCAGAGCCGATGCCGAACCATACGCCAGGCTACAGAAAAGCAAGCGGCGGTGAGGATTTTCTTGAAATTTCCGATGAGGCTGTAAAGCGTCACAAAGAGGCTAAAATTCTAAGCTTTGAAGAGGCACGGCTTAAGAAAGAAGCGGGATATACTGAAGCTTTAACAGAAAACTCAAATCTTCCGGATAGAACAAAAACCGGCAGAATTAGAGATATGATTGCCAATGATAAATATAACTTCAATGACGGGAAAGTGCTTGGCGAGACTGCTGAGAGAGTAATCGCGCTTTTCAGATAAATGGATAACGGGCGGAGATCATTCACTCCGCCCCGCAGCATTTTTTATATTTCTTACCGCTTCCGCATGGGCATAGGTCGTTTCTCTCCTATTTAACTGCATTCTTTGATGTTTCAGGATGAAATAAATACCCTTCTCTCTGCTGTATTCTTTGACAAATGATTCGATATGATGTGTTGACCGCCGATAAGCTGCGCTTTAAATATCTTTCACTCTATCGATCTATGATAGAGAATTTACTTTTGACTTGATTATATGGTAATAATAGATTATTAAAATATTTACGGATGTTATATGAAAAATGCCATCATTGATGAAGTGACTTCTCTACCTATTAATCAACGGGCTGAACTAATTGATATTCTTATTAAAAGCCTCAACCCTTCTCTTAACAGTAAAATTGAAAAATCCGGGAAAAAGAAGATGAACGACGTGCCATGGAGAAAATAAAAGGTGAGGTTAAAACAGTCTCATCTGATTCAGTAATAAATGGTATTCGTAAAAGACCTGGTAAATGAAAGTGCAGTTTAATCCGAAAGCAGTACCTGAACTTAATGCAGCTGTTGATTATTATGAATCACTCCGTCAATCTCAACACAATAATACTCCCCTCTCCATGTGGAGAGGGCCGGGGTGAGGTCAGAACATATCTGAATAATAATTATTGACAAAACTTATTCCGGCAGACTTATAATTATTCTATAAAATATTGATTAAAAACCCCTTCTGTTTATGAATGACAGCAATGGATAAGACAGGATTCAGCTGCACTGTAGAAGATGACAAAATAAAAGAATATATAAAGCTCACAACCGAAGAGAAGCTTATCCGGCTTCAGGGGATTGTAGATTTTACAAATATGGTTCTCAGCGATAGAGAGAAGAAGTTTCAGAGTAAACTGAGGCGATGCGAGATTTAACGCGTTCACAGGGAATTAAATGTAGGCTCGTAGCGCGCTACGAGCCTACATTTAATTCCCAACGTGCCGCAATTGCTTGCCTACCGGGAAAACCTTTATTTCATCATTTAATCCAACATACTCTGAAATTAAATTATTGACACATAAAACTACCCTGTGCCTCCAATATAAAAAACAACAAAGAAAGTTAAAATGAAAGACAGATTTGATAAAAGAATACTTGATATACTCGAATGGCCCCTCATTGAAGAGAAGATAATCTCCCTCTGCGTTTCCGACTCGGCAAAGAGACTGGCATCCAAGCTGAAACCTGTTCCGGAACAGAAGGTTAAAGTTCAGATGAAAAAGATCAGCGCCATGAAGGATCTTATCCAGCGGGGGAATGCTCCTCAGCTAAGCGGGATAAGCGATATTTCCGGTCTTACGGCAATAGCAGGGAAAGGGGGAGTTCTCGACATTGAAGAGCTTCTACAGGTTAAACAGTTCACCATTGCCTCGGAGAGGATAAAAAAATATCTCGCGGCGCACAGGGAGGAGTTCACATCTCTTGAGGATGAATACTCGCGGATCAATCCGCTGAACGAGCTGAATAAAATTCTGGCAGAGGCGATTACCGACGACGGTTACCTTAACGAGGATAAGTTCCCCGTCCTTCGAAAATTAAAAAAAGATATACACGCGACTAAGATCGACATTGAAAAACGGCTCAGTAAAATAATACACTCTCCCGACAACGAGAAGATACTTCAGGAAAAAACATTCACCACAATAAACGGCCGTTATGTGGTACTTGTTAAATCCGGGATGAGAGGAAAGATCAACGGAAACGTTCACGATATATCTGCAAGCGGCGCTACGGTATATTTTGAACCGGCAGAGATTACTCACATCAACAACAATATAATTATGCTCGACAGGGAACTCTCACAGGAGATACAGAAGATTCTCGCGGAGCTGACCATAGCTGTTGCGGCTCACGGCGACTACCTTGACGCGAATCTCCGGGTACTTACTTTTTTTGATTTTATAAATGCAGCCGCGAAGTTCAGCATCATGACCCGGAGCAGCGAACCGGTTATCTCGGACCAGCCGATCCTGAAGCTTTACAGGGCGCATCATCCGCTTCTGCACATAATGTCCCCCGATACTATCGTATCGAATGATGTTGAACTTGGTACTGATTATAACGCTCTTATTATCTCCGGTGCAAATACCGGCGGTAAAACTGTAATGCTTAAGACCATCGGTTTATGCACACTCTTTGCAATGTATGGACTGCATATACCTGCAAGCCCCGATTCGATTATCGGGATATTCAGAAATATTATGGCAGACATAGGCGATGACCAGAACCTGTCACAGTCGCTCTCAACATTTTCCGGACAGCTGACAATTATAAATGACATACTCAGGCAGGCCGATGAGCGGACACTTGTAATTATAGATGAAATTATCGTAGGGACAAATCCGCGTCAGGGTGCCGCCCTTTCGCAGTCTATACTTGAATACATGATCGACACTGGAAGCCGGATAGTTGTAACGACACACTACACAGAGCTTAAAGAACTTGCGGTGAACGACAGCAGATTCAGAAACGGATCTGTTACATTCAACCTTGAGACTCTTAAACCGACTTACGAACTCCGCATCGGTATCCCCGGAGTAAGCCATGCCGTTGAAATCGCGAGAATCTACGGTGTCCCGGATAAAATACTCAGCAGAGCAAGCGAACTTATCGACAGCAAAGAGTCCAGCGTCGAAGCTCTCCTCGAAAAAATCCAGGCATATGAGGATGAAATAAAAGAGGAACGGGAAAAAGTCCGCATGCTCACTGTTGAGATCACAGAAGACCGTGAAAAAATAAAAACAAAGCAGGATGAACTGAACCGGCTGATAGCCGAGACAAAGAAAGCGAAGGGACTGGAATTTATTGATGAGCTTAACTCTTACAGAGAGAAAATTTCGCAGCGTATAACAGAGCTTCAGGCTCTTAACCAGAAAGATGCAGGTAAGCTTAACGAAGAGATCATGAAACTCCGGAGTGAAATTACCGCAAGAATGAGTGAAGAATCGCGGGAGAAGTATTCTGATACACTGAAAGAACTTAATCCCGATGAGGCAAAAAAAGGTGACAGGGTGTTTATTGCCTCTATCGAAGCAGAGGGTACTATCGAAGAGATTGACGGATCGGGGAAGAGCGCGCTTGTTCTCCTTGGCGGTGCGATAAAGTCCCGTTTCCAGATCAAAGATCTCTATCTCATACCTCACAGGTCGGGAGATAAATCTAAACAGAGAGATTATAAACGGCCCGTAATATCAGGAATTTCGGATAATATAATCGGGACCACAATTCAGACATCTTATAACACTATAGATCTTCGAGGTAAGAGAGTAGATGAAGCTCTTGCGTTTATGAATTCATCACTCGACAGGATGGACCGTCAGGGAATAAAAACGGTGATTATTATTCACGGCCACGGCACCGGAGCAATGAAACAGGCTGTTCGTGAAACACTTAAAATGAGCATATACGTCAGAAATTTCAGACCGGGCGAAATGGGCGAAGGCGGAGATGGAGTTTCCGTAGTGAGCCTTCGATAAAAAATAGAATGCTTGACTTTTTTAAATGAATAGTAGTAATATTTCTGATCAAAACTAAGGAGATTCCATTTGAAACGTATATTCCTCTCATCCTTATTCCTGTTAACTCTTTTAATGGCAACATCATGCACATCTTTCGATAAAGATATCTACTTCAAAGACACAGTCAAATTCAGTAAAAATGTCCGGATTGCAGTACTACCCTTTGAAGACGCCGTAAACGCCCAGAAATCCGGAATTAATGTAGCTGATGCAATAACAAATGAACTGATCAGAATATCGAACTGGGATATTGTTGAAAGAACACAACTCATGAAAGTTATTAAAGAACAATCTATTGAATCAACAGGGATGACTGAAGAGGATTACAGTAAACTAGGGAAGCTTGCCAACGTTGATTATTTTATCACAGGGAGCCTTGGTCAGTACCAGCAGTATCCTGACGGTGACGGAAATCCCGGAATAAGAATTACCATCAATCTGAGATTCATTGATACTACACATGGTAAAATTATTGGTACGGGAAGATATAGTTACAATACAAATAAAAACTATCTTCGCGGGTGCTGTCTTACCGGATGGTTTTTCGTCTTTTTACCGGAGGATACCATTGACCGGGAACTTTCTAAAATGTCGAAGATACTTATTCAGGACATGAAAGAGCAGCTCAAAATCTGACATTCCATAAAATAAATTTATACAGAGGAGAGTTCACTCCTCTGTATTTTAATATTTCATCGGGCTATTTCAACCGGTTCTTTAATCACAACATTATTCCTCTTCAGAAACTCATTAAATCCGTAAACCTTCTTTCCCATAAACTTCATCTCTACAGCATCGGCTGGACAGTTATTTACACAACCGAGACACGCAATGCATCGACCTGTATCAACAGTCCCTTTGTCGGGAAATATTGCATTCACCGGGCATGACTCGACACACTTTCCGCATCCGATGCACTTATCTGTATTAACACCATGTCCCGTGATTAAAAGTTTGGTGCCGCTGATAGAAACGCCCCCGCTCATATAATCACTGAAAGTAAACTCACTGTCAGCTTCGAAAGCTCTACCTTCATTGACACGCTGCAGTATCTCCGCCGCATATTCGCGCACTCTGGAATAAATCTTTTCATCGGGCTGATCTTTAAATTTAAGAACCCGATCGCCATTGCCGGCTGACCATGTTGGAGCGAATGATGACATTGCACCGAATAGACCCATACCGGCGGGAACTCCCCCTTTTGCGGACAGCATTTCAAGAATGCTGTATGCAGTGTTGTGCTGATTTCCCCCCTTCCCGCCAAATGTGACGAAGGAAGCTACAGGTGTTCCATCAATGCGGGATATTCCATTTATCAATTGTCTGAAATTTTCCGGAACTTCATAATAATAAACAGGACTGCCGGCAGCTATTACATCATAATCAGCAGGATTTATATCCTTCAGTTCCCTGTAGTCACCGGAGTCAACTTTAATACCCGATTTCCGCCATGTCGCTGCGATGAGCTTGCCGATTCTGGCAGTGTTTCCAGTCTGGCTATACCACACGACAAGTCCTCTTTTGACTTTATTGGTTTTCATTTTATTTTCAATTTTAAGTACTCTGCCGTTAAGTTTTCCGCAGAAATATAATCCGGCAGCACCGGCAAGTGCCGCAAGTGTGAATGATCTTCTTGTTATTTTCATACTTTACTTACCGTTCCATGTTACAATGTATTCCCACTCTGAAGGAATTTTCAAATCAGAGAATTTGTCACACTTCCATACACCTTTAAGACCATTTTCAGCAGCAGCAGATTCAAAATGATACATTGCAATCCCCATATCAACTCTCTGCAGATCAGCACCGCCTATTAATTTTATCTGTTTTCCGTAACCGGCAGTTCTTTCAAGAAAAAAATGAAATACATTTTTTTCGTCTTCTTTTAAAACTCTCCACGGCTGTTTGTTTGATGCTGAAGGTGCCAGCCGCAGCATTTCCAGAGCTAAGCCGTAACCATCGGTATAATTTATGTCCAGCTTATTGAAACTGCTGCCGAAAAACAACTCTCCCGCATCTTTTCTTTTATCAGACCCCGCGCTTATTCTGACGATTCTGTCAGTAAATGTTTTTTTATCGGCACAGTAACCGACGGATGCGACTGCCGGAATAATCTCATCCTCCCCTATACCTGCCTTTATGGCGAAACTGCTTTTTTTGAAACTCCCTCCAAGCCAGCATGTGCCAAGTCCAATTTCAGTTGCATGGAGAATAATTTTTTCCATCAGGTAGCCGAACTCTTCATAATTCATCTCTGGCTGTTTTATTACACCGGCGATAAATGCAGCGGGATTTCTTATAAAACCGTATGTACCCAACCCTTTTAGTACATCACTATCGGATGATTCCGCCGCTAAGAGTTTAAAACGCGCACTGCCGCCGAAAGGTCCGGTAAACTTCTGTGATATAAATTCATCCATTTCCGATCTGTCTTTCTCCGAAAGAATTAAATCCCTGTACGATCTGCACGAGTATCTCTTTCTTATAAGTTCTTCCATACGTTTTTCTTTCATCTATCAACTCCTTTAATTTTATGTTTTTATAATTCGACAAATATCGAATTATAAAGTTAAAAAAATATCAGTTTTTATCTGATGAAAAAATCTCTGCCAGCTCTTTGATCAGCTCATCATTTATTCTTGCTGTAAGAAATTTCCCCTTGCGCTCGGTGATTACAAGCCCGGCATTAGTCAGCTCTTTCATATGATGCGAAACAGTAGGAGCACCAATACTAAGAGTATCCATGATATCTGTTATAAAACATTCCGCGCACTCCGTTTCAAAACAGGCCTCATTAATTTTCAATATCTCAAGAAATAGCTCCAGCCTGTTCTCGTTAGAGAGGGCCTTAAATATTTTTGTAATCCTTTTAATATCAACCGGTTTCTTAACGTTTTTCTTCATATTCCCTTTTGCAACACTTCGATATATATCAAACTATAAAACTGATTGCAATTTGTCAAGAATAAATAAAAATAATATGTCTGAACCACGGATTAAGCAGATTTTCATGATTACGCTGATTTACTGCTGCAAAAGAACCGCCTTTCACACCAAAGGTCTAGAATAAATTGCAGCACAGGATTTACCATATAAACCTCTATTTTTAACATTGACATGGAATTGCCGCCGTCATATATATCACTTATAATTGCATTTTAACACAATGACACAGGAGTAGCGCCTGAATATATGATCAGCTTCATTAAAAACAAAATACTTCTCCCTGTTATGGACCTCTTAAAACAGGGAATAACGCCGGAGATGCTTGCAATATCTATTGTGCTGGGATTTTTTATCGGCATAATTCCGTTTGTCGGAGTTTCGACTGCAATATGCGCGTTTCTTGCCTTGATTTTCAGACTTAACATAGTTGCGATACAGATTGCAAATTATGCCGCCTACCCGCTTCAGCTGATTTTATTTATACCTTTTATCAAAGCGGGAGAGAGCGTTTTCGGATACACAAGTACAAGCCTATCCATTAATGAAATAGTTAAACTGTTCCAGGAGAGCTTCATCGAAGCTGTAAAGATATTATGGCTTGCAAACATTCAGGGCCTTTTAATCTGGGTGATTATTTCTCTCCCTATGGGCCTGATTTCTTATTCAATCTTTATTCTAATACTCAGAAAATTTAACCCTGAAAAAGTTTTAGAAGACTATAGCATTTAACGAAATAATTAGTAAATTAGCCCTTCAACTCCACTCATGGAGCGTAATTAACGCTGGCTGAGCGGAGTCGAAGCCTGAAGCCACTATTTCCTCTTTAATCTGAATAATCTCCGTGTTTCCGATTTAATAATTGATGCCGCATCCTGTTTAAATATGACTTTTAAAATATTATAAAGTTCGGGATTTTTTTCTTTCATCTTATCGGAATGATCGAAAAAATACTCCCCCGCAACTGCAAGGAATTCCGCTTCACCGCTCATCGCATATGCATCAAGATCAGATCTGCCGGTTTTAAGTTTTTCCATTTCAACAGCTCTTACTCTTTTCCATTCAGCAAGCTCCGGCCTGTTGAGCATAAGTACAGGGAGACCGTCAATCTCGCCGTCCTCTTCATCGATCTTATGAATAAACTCATGTATTGCGGTATTCCTTCCATCCATATTTTTGAATCCTCTGAATAATTCTTTTTTTGATATTATCAGAGAGGAACTATGCTGCACCACCATTCCAAGGACATCACGGTCATCTGAATCTGTACTGAAACTGTAATCATGATTAAATCTGTCGGGGTATACAAGAATCTCTCCAAGAGTATCATACTCCCAGTCTTCTATTTTAAAAACGGGAATAATTGCCGCCGATGCAACAAGGAGTTTTACAGTAGTATCAATTTCAGTTTCAATACCGGTGATTCTTTTTTCACCGAGAAATATCTGAACTTTCTTTTCAAAGATATATTTATCATCTGCGCTGAGCATTCTATAAAAAAGCACCAGATCTGAAAGTATTGATCTCCACTCTTCGGGGAACTGAGCAGATGCAATTTTTTTTCTTTTCCGATATCTGGAGGTCAATGTCAGATGAAATACTATGAAGACAACAGCGGCAATCCCGCCCTGATAGTTTTCAACTGAAGCGAGAAGATCTTTCAATAAGTAAGGAGAAGCATATGAAGCGAATGATGCCGCAGTGAGTGAAACTGCAAGTGAAAAGAAAAGATTTATCTTATATCTTCGGGTGAAAACAACTTCCATATATATACCCCATTAATGAATAATTAATATCTGCATTTTAAATTCGATACAGATAAATTATTATAATTCATTAACGGTAATTTTAAGTCTATCAAATAATTCAAAATCAAACCTGAAGAACAATAACGTTTTAAATAGATGCCATTTTTTTTAAAACAGCTGTTTCAATATCTGTTAAATATATGGCACAGTGAGGACACCTTTCAACACATTTGCCGCAGGAGTCGCAAATATCATAATCGAATACTACATATTCAGGATGACATGGCACAGGAATTGAAATACAATACTTAATGCATTTAGCACAACATGTATTAGTAATAACTGAAACCGCATGAAGATAACATGCATCAACACAGGCATTACATTTTCTGCATTTTGACTGATCAGCAACGGGTACTTTTCTCATACACTAATCCCTATCATTAAACATTATTACGGGATTACCATTTTCATCCCGCTTGAGAATACATACAGTCTCAACAGTTCCTGAAAGCCTGTCATCAGAAGAACGGAGTTCACCGAAGTCGCTCTTCTCAAGAAAATCTGTGAGAAGCTCAATCTGCTCAGCTAACACCGGCGATATTTCATCGCCGGTGGATTCCAGAATCATCATTGTAATTTTTCTGAACTCGCTTTTAGCAGCTCCCTGAATACAGTGGTCTCCGGTTTTAAGAATTACCGATATATCACTCATTGTATTCTAATGATCACATGCATTTGATCCGGTTATAAGCTTACCATCCAGATAAGTCTGAACAACCGCTTTCGGGTCACCTGCAGGCGCACCTGTAACGACATCAACTCCCTGCTCTTTGAAAAGCGCCACAGCACGCGCGCCCATTCCACCTGCAATTACAAAATTTACACCTTTACCTGCGATCCACCCCGGAAGCACTCCAGGCTCGTGAGGCGGAGGTGTCACCTGCGTTGTTGATAGTATTGTCTTATTGGACATATCCACATCGAAAAGGTGAAACTGCTCGCAGTGTCCAAAATGCATACATAATTTTCCTTCAGATACGGGTATTGCTATTTTCATTTTTGTTCCCCTTTTATTATTAAATCTACTATATCACTGAACTTTTCCATTGCGAACGATTTGCTATCAGAAACCATTTGAGAAAATGGCGTTCCGCCATCTCCGCTGTGAACTATATGTGCTTCTAACGGTATTTTGCCCAGAAAGTTTACTCCCATATCCTCAGCCATTGACTCTCCGCCGCCGGTTTTGAATATATCTGTAGCCTCACCGCAGTGAGGGCATACAAATGTGCTCATGTTTTCAATTACACCAATTACATTCATTTTAAGCTGCCTGCAGAATGTTACAGACTTTCTCACATCGGCAAGAGCCACATCCTGAGGAGTTGTAACAATTACCGCACCATCGGGATTATCAATCAATTGACAGACAGATAGAGGTTCATCACCGGTTCCCGGAGGTGAATCGACTATCAGATAGTCAAGATCTCCCCATACAACATCGGAGAGAAACTGCTTTATGATACCGTATTTCAAGGGCCCGCGCCATACAACTGCTTCATCCGCATCGGCCATGAGAAAACCCACAGACATTACAATGAGATTATCACTGTACTTAACCGGATAAATTATCTTCTCTCCTCCGCCCAGAGCCATCACTCCATCAAGCCCAAGAAGTTTCGGGACACTCGGCCCATGTATGTCCACATCAAGAAGACCGACCTTCATCCCTTTTGCTGCAAGAGAAACTGCAAGATTAACTGCAACTGTACTTTTTCCAACTCCCCCTTTACCGGAGAGAACTACAATTTTATGCCTGATCTTCCCCATGTTCTCTTTAAGAATCTGATCGCTCTGATCTCCGCCGGGATTAGCCCCGTGTGAACAGGCCGAGGGCTGTTTACTGTTTTTGTCATTCATACTTTATCTGACTCCTTCGTTTAAAATTTCATTTTCCATCTTAATCCACAACTCCCTGATAGCCGATGCTGCCGGACCGTTTGAGAACTCAACAACACTTTTACCGGCAATCTGAGCTTTTGTTACATCATCATCGTATGGTATTCTCGCCCAGAGAGGTGTCCCCTTCTCACGGCAGAACTCCTCAATCTCATCCGCTTTTTCCTTATTGATGTCATAACGGTTAACACACACTGCAGTCTTTACTCTGAAGTGTTCAACCAGAGCATGTACTCTTTTAAGATCGTGAATTCCCGACACTGTGGGTTCGGTTACAATAAGTACAAAAGAACAGCCTGTTACAGTGGCTATTACCGGACATCCGGTACCTGGCGAACCATCGACAATAATTGTTTTAAAACTATTCTCCTTTGCAATCTCTTTAGCCTTATTTCTGATAATAGTAACAAGCTTGCCGGAGTTCCCCTCGGCAATCCCCAGCCTTGAGTGAACCATGGGGCCATACTCTGTTTCAGATACAAACCATTTCCCCGACTGATGGGGTCTCATCTCAATTGCATTAACCGGACAGAATGCAGCGCAGACCCCGCACCCTTCGCATGATAGAGTATCCGCAGCAAATGAATCGCTTATCGCATCGAAACGGCATAGCTCAACACATTTTCCGCATGATATACATGCATCACTGTTAATAAAAGCTTTCTTCCCCCCTTCGAAAATCTCCTCTTTAATATTCTGAGGTTTTATAATAAGATAAAGATCGGCAGCATCAACATCACAGTCAGCCATAACTTTATTCTGAGCGAGCATCGCGAAAGAAGCGGCAACACTGGTTTTGCCGGTTCCCCCTTTCCCGCTCAGTATTACATATTCTTTTATCATCTCACACCAGCCTTAACAGTATTTTCAATATGAACCGCTATTCTCTCCAGTTCATCACTGTAATTCTCTTTAATGTAAGAGACCGAATCACCGCGTGAATACCGTACAGCAATCTCCCGTGTATTCGGTATAGACGCGAGTAACGGAATAGATTCTTTTGTGCAAAAATCCTTCAGACTTGTGTTACCTTCAGACGCACGGTTCTCCACAATACCGAACGGAAGCTTCATCGCCCTAGCCATCTCTGCGGCGAGTTTCAGATCATTAAGCCCAAATGGTGTGGGCTCTGAAACAAGAAGAAGAAAATCGCATCCGCGAACAGATTCAATTACCGGACAAGACGTTCCCGGAGGTGAATCGAGCAGTCTGATCTCCGCTTCGGGATAATACTCTTTTACATCTTTTATTAGAGGGGGTGACATAGCCTCGGAGATATTAAGTCTCCCTCCGGCATACTCTATTCCATTAATTTCGCCAAGTTCAACAACTCCGGTTTCTCTCTTTACTTCAGTTATCGCCTTTTCGGGACAGACAAGAAAACATCCGCCGCAGGAGTGGCACATCTCCTTAAGCACAAGAGGCTTCCCTTTAATAAGTACAATCGCACTGTACTCACAGATTTCACCGCACTTCCCGCATCCTGTACACAATGAATTATCTACTTGAGGTATACGTACAGTAGTACGCACCTCCTCGGCTACCTGCGCCTGAAGGAAAAGGTTTACATTCGGTTCCTCCACATCACAGTCGAGTATCGCTACAGAAATATTTTTATCGGCATAATAAGAGGCAAGAGACATGGAAATTGTGGTCTTCCCTGTTCCCCCTTTACCGCTTGCAATCGCTATGTTCATGTAATAACTCCTCCACTACTCCTATATCATAAAACGCTTTGCACACCATACAGCCGCGGTATGCAATTGAAACTTTAGAAGATAATTTAAAGAGATCTTCAAGTTTTTCTCTTGTATCTTTTGTAAGATTCTTCTTATGGTCCTTCAACGTGGTGATAAGTCCTTCAGCACGGAAACAGTTTATAGCACCGGCATCATTAAGAAAATCAGGAATTGTCCCCTCTCTCATCTCTCCGATACCGCAAAGATCGAATCTCGGATCATCCTTATACGGAAGACAGTAATGCCACTTGTCATCGATAAATGGACTCATCCCGCAGTGCGTGTGAAGAGACATCCTGTCTATGATTTCAGAATTAGCCATCCTGTCGAAATCCCTTCCCGAAATCTTAAGCTTTTTCATTACATCCTCTTTGTAGTGAGGATAGAATGAACCGAGAGCATCCTTGTTTTTACCCTTAAGACTGAGTGATGGCGCAATATCTTTCATATCAGAAGCATCCCCGAGCGGAGCAAGAGGTGTAACCCTCTGGAAAACACCGGGATATATTTTACCCAGCCTCTGGTCGGTATCATCATTAACTGAAAGCGTAACCAGAATTACTGGAAGAAATTTCATACCCGGTTCTTTGCTCAGTTTAATCAGATTGTCCATTGCAATGTATCCCGAATCTGTAAGATTTTCCTGATATTCGGCAATGCTTATTCCGACAATCATTGTACCGTTTATGCGGGATGACAGTCTCGTGAAAAATTCACGGGCAAAATTTATGTCTTCAAAGACTTTACCGTTACTCGGCATGGAGATAGTCTTAATCAGATTCAGTTCAAAAAGAGAGGCAAGTATATCAACTATATCAAATCCCTGACTCTTCCAGATTGTAGGCTCACCGCCGGTAACAAACTGATATTCAATCTGGTATGACTCAGAAAGATTACGGAGATCTCCAATATATTTTTCAAATACATCAAACTCAACTTTTGCAATATCAGAATTTGCAGAACGGAGACACGCCTTACACTGTTTATTGCATGCATTTGTCATCTGAATTGCAGGATAGAGATAATTAAACGCCGGCCTGTTCGCAAGCCTGGCCTGAGCAGACTTAAATTTTTTTATCTGGTAATAATTATTAAAAACATCTAAAATCACTTTATTATTCTCCGGATCTATATGATATAATCATTAAAACTCAAACACTTTTCCAACAGAGGCATTCTGGAACCTGGCACCAAACTCTAAAGCAAAACGCGACGCCACTTTAAAACCGGTGCAGTGTGAAACAGCAATTATCTGCACATCATATTTTTTTACGGAATCAATTGCCTTCAATACGTACTCTTCCGATGCGCTGTTAAGATGTGTTCCGCCTATTACTGCATGGAATTTTTTTATTCCGCTGCTTTCAGCAATCTGATCAAGAATCTCCACCATTCCTGAATGCGCGCATCCCAGAAGAACAACCGGGCCAGATGGTGTATCAAGAAGAAGCGACAGGTCATCCGTAAAGGGGTCACTCTCAACACCGGAATCTGTTTTAATTTTAAGCATCCGGTCCCATGAAGTCCATCCGGCTTCATGCTTTATATTACTGAAGGATGTAATTGAATTAATTATTCTGCACTTCCCGTCAACTTCATGGAACCTTGCTCCATTCTCTTCGTACACTTCCCGTGACTCTGTCATCCCTATAGGGTGTGTGCCGCCGGAGGAGAACTGCGCGACTTTATCGATAAAAACAGTCCCATTAACATACACCGGAAGCCCGCCCTCATGCTCTTTAAGCACCTGAAGAAGACCACCTGTATGATCATAATGACCGTGGCTTAAGATAATCCGTTTTATAGACTGAATATCTTTTCCCATAGTTTTAAGATTGTGCATAATGCCAAGCCCCTGCCCTGTGTCAAAAAGAGAAGAGTCCTCCCCCTCAATCAGGAAGGAGAGACCATGCTCACCAATAAGCGGAAAAGGGACATATACACTGTTTTCACATATTACAGTTACTTTTTTAATCATTCTGACGACTCTCCGTTAATAAAATTTCGGCCGGATACTCCGCTCCAACAGACGAAGTATCCGGCCAGGAGTTTTTTATGGGAATATAAGAAAATATCTTTCCGGAATCTCCGGTTACCAGTGTCCCTCAACATTCGCTTCACTTGAAAGTTCCAACTCGCCCTTTCTTAGCTGGTCAATAGCTTTCTGCACATTACCATCTTTAAACAGATATATTTTAACTCCGACCGAGTTAAGAGTTGTAAATGCTTTGGGACCCACATTTCCTGTAATAACAGCATCGGCCCCTGCATCAATAACTGTCTTCGCGGATTGTATACCGGCACCCTGAGCTGCTTCGAGATTCTGCTTATTGTCAACATATACAGATTCATTAGAGTCCATGTCATAAACCAGAAATCCCTTTGCTCTTCCAAACCTTGTATCTACAACTGCTTCAAGATCTTTCCCTTCTGTTGATATTGCTACTTTCATAACATCTCCTTTTTATCATTATCTGCTGACCTCTTCACATGCAGATCTGCTACCAGTTTTCTCTTTCTCATCATCCCGCCGCAGCTCCCACCTTTGGGTGGAACCGGCTCAAGTGTGCCCTTCAGGAATGATTCAATTGCTTCGTCAACAGGCCCGCTTATCCATGAAATGTGTCTAATCCCGGTCTCAGTGATTATATATGAAAGAAACCGGCTCACCGCACCGCTGATAATTACCGCAACTCCAAGATCCTTCAGCTTCTGAATCCTATGCCTATCAGTCTCCGCGCTAACGTTAATGACGATTCTCTGTGTAATCCTCTTATCCTTAACTTCATAGAGTACAAACCTCTCGGAGACATCGAGCAGCGGAGAAATCCTCTCTTCAAAAACCGGTATTGCAATAAGTTCACTTTTCATACTTTATATATATGCAGATTCCGTGCCATGATTACGGAATTATATTTATTATCAGAATAGAATAGATTTTAAGCGGAATATATCTACACTTCCGGAAAAATGTATTTAGACAGGGAGAGAGCAGAGGATGAACAACCGGTTATTCCTGTTTCAACAGCAGGATTTTTAACTGAATCGGAATCTATTCATTGCAATATGCAATACGCCAGAGGGATATTTGTTGCACATTGCAACATATCTCAGACATATACCAGATGAAAAATAATCTTTACTTTTAATGTTTTCCTGTATAACTTCGTATAATGAATAACATAATCAATAAATCTGCTGCTATATTGCTGAATCTCCTGATACCTGTTAAGGATTTTACCATAGAAGAATTTGGAAAGAGGAGACTATTTGTCTCGTTTCTTTCCATACTCTTTCTCCCCCTGATCCCATTCAGCGCACTCCATTTTGTCACAGGTAACGCCCATTTCGGGATTATTAACTCACTCATGGCCATCTTTCTTATATCTATGATAATTATACAAAGGAGAAAGAAACAGGTTGATTATCTCTACCGTCTGACGATGTTCATTGTTGCTGCTCTTCTTTTTTTCTGGATCTACTCAGGTGCGATAGAGGGTTATGCCAGCCTATTCGCTCTTTCATTTACACCTTTTGCTCTTTTTCTCATGGGGAAGAGAGAGGGGATGTTCTGGGCAGTTCTTCTTTTTTTAACATCTGCGGCAGTAATGATTAATCCCATGGGTCTGGACCTGCATTACACCTATTCGCTGAAATTTGCCGCCCGTTATCTTCTGACCTTTGCATTTATAATTCTCTTCTCGTATAACTACGAATCTGTACGGCAGAAATACCAGAAAACAATTACCGATGAACAGAATTCATTAAAACTCGCCGTAAGACAGCTTGATATAGAAAACAGAATGAAGACCATCGCACAGGAGGAGCTGGAAAAACATAAGATTCAGCTTGAAAAGCTTGTAGCAGATAGAACAGCTGAACTTCAGAAATCGCGTGATGAATATATAGCCGGAGAAAAAAAATTCGAACTGCTTGCCGATAATATTACAGACCTGATATGGGCGGCAGACATGAAAATGAACTATATTTATTTCAGCCCGTCTGTAGAAAAAATGTTTGGTTACACCGTGGAAGAAGCTTTAAATGTTAAATTAAGCTCCTGGATAACGCCGGAATCTCTAAAAAAAATAGCAGAGGTATATTTAGAGAATATAGAACTGGATAAGGCAGGTAAACTTCCATGTGATTACTCCATCTTCATTGAAGTTGACCAGATAAGAAAAGATGGGACCATATTTCCTGCAGAGATTAAATTATCATTCATCAAAGATGACAATAAAAAAAGTATAGGTATTGTGGGGATCACACGTGATTTAACAGAAAAAATAAAAGCTGAAAAGGAGAAAGAGGCTATTCAATCGCAGCTGTCTCAGGCTCAGAAAATGGAGGCAGTGGGGATACTCGCAAGCGGACTTGCACATGATTTTAATAATCTTCTAAGCGGTATTATTGGCAGCTTCAATCTTATTGAAATACTATTACCTGATGAAAATTTTAAAAACAGGGAAAAAATACTGAACTATATAAAAGTCGGTCTTGAATCCTCCGGGCGTTCATCCCAGATAATAAAACAGCTTATGACTCTTTCCAAAAAAAGCGAACTGACACTGATAACTATTGATATCAATCAGTCACTGCGGCATATTCTTGATATATGCAAAAACAGTTTTCCAAAGTCGGTAATACTTGATTTCAGAATTGATGAAAATGTTCTCTACGTTATGGCCGATCCGGTACAGATAGAACAGGTGCTTCTTAATCTATGCATAAACGCATCACACGCCATGACAATAATGAAACGGGATGATGAACCGCAGGGTGGAACATTAACGGTAACATCGACTGTTCTTAACAGCTCAGATCTCACCGGGCAGATTCCCGCCGGTTCTATTACACTTGAAAAATGGCTCCGTATTGACATTACCGATACCGGGGTGGGGATGAGTGAAGAGATTCAGGATAAATTGTTTGCTCCGTTTTTCAGTACAAAAAAACAGGACGAGGGTACAGGACTTGGACTTGCAACTTCATACAATATAGTAAGGCAGCATAAAGGTTTTATTAAAGTAAAATCTGAAGCCGGCAGAGGTTCGGTGTTTTCAATGTTTATTCCATGCGGAAAATCCGATCATGCGGAACTATCAGTCAGGCACGAAGGGGGGAGCCTCATACCCGGAGAAGGGACAATCCTTATTATAGATGATGAAAAATCCATACTTAAAGTTGCCGAGGGCATTCTTCATCAATGCGGATATGAAACAATCACAGCAGATACACCATTCGAAGGTATAGATATTTACAGCAAAAAACCGGAAACAATATCAGCAGTGCTGCTTGATCTCTCCATGCCGGGGAAATCGGGAATTGAAGTCTTTCATGAATTGCGCCGTATAAATCCCCATGTTAAAATTCTTCTCTCTTCAGGAATGATAGATATTGAAGCTAAACAGAAAGCATTAGAAATGGGTGTAACAGGTATAATCCATAAGCCTTATGTTGCTTATGATCTTTCGGCGGAAATTAGCAGAGTTCTTGCGGCATTATAAAAGCAAAAGACCAGTATCAGAACATAAATTTATTTTTCCCAGAATTAATATATAATTAAATTCAAACATTATATTCCGGAGGCGGCATGAAACTGTCAGGTATAATTTCAAGGTTAACATTGACAATTTTTCTGGTTATATCAGGTTCATTTCTATCAGTTAAAATGTGGTCGGACAAAAATGAAGAGATTACAAAATCCAGGGATATTGTTATTACACCAGATATTACATTAGAGGAATTGATAGATTCTTATAGTATACCAAAGGAGGTTATAATTAAAGTTTTCGGTAAAGACAGAGCCGATCAGCTTAAAATGCCTGTCTCCCCTTCTGAAACTGATAATAAAAAACTGGTAGAGAGTCTTCAAAAGTCCATTGCTCTCTATGAAGAAAATCAGACAAAAAACTGGTTTAAAATCCCTTTAAAGTTTATGCTATGGTTTATTTTTATGGGATCCGTTTTTTATATGATAAAAATAAAAATACTCAATCCACGAAAGAGAATACTGCTCTATATCTCCGGAGTAGTAGTTTTCGGCATAATTCTTGGTGCAGACCCCAGCCCCATGGGTACAATTAAAGATGCCATAGCATTATATGGAGATAAACATGTAATATTTAAACCGCGCATGATTGCTCTGTCCGTTTTTCTTTTTACAGTATTTGCTGCCAATAAAATGATCTGTGCATGGGGCTGCCAGTTCGGTGTTCTGCAGGATTTAATATTCCGCATCAATAGAAGTGAAGATGATAAAAAAGGGATTATAAAGCAATATAAAATTCCATTCGTCATAACCAACAGTATACGGATTTTATTTTTTTCAGTTTTCACAATTACAGCATTGATCTGGTCTTATGACATTATCTCGGATATAGATCCGTTTAAAATATTTAAACCTCAGTTTCTGATGATACCGGGAATAATAATGCTGGCAATACTGCTTATCGGTTCACTATTCATCTATCGCCCATGGTGTCATCTTTTCTGTCCATTCGGACTTGCAGGATGGCTTGTGGAAAAGATAAGCATGTATAAGATAGTTGTCGATTATGATAAATGCACTACATGTTTTGCATGCGAGAAAGCCTGCCCGTCAACAGTAATGAGTGCAATTCTAAGACGTGATAAAATTATACCCGACTGTTTTTCATGCGGAACCTGTATCAACGTCTGCAAGTTTGATGCTGTATCATTTACATCTGCAAAAAGAACAAAACCTGACTCGGATTTTTTTACTAAAAAGAAATCCGTAATTTGAAGAGAACTTGTCGTGTTTGTCTATGAATCCCGTTCGTTCAGGATAAATCAAACCCGCGGAATAAGCTGACTTGATTTACAGATAAGGATAGCAACAGAGCTGGATATCAATATCCAACTCTGTTTAAATTGCCTTATTTAAAAACTATTTTTCTCTGGAGAACGGCCAGGCCATCACTCCCCCTTCCATAACTTTTACGTTTGTCCAGCCTCTCCCTTCAAGAACACGCGCCGCCTCGTAGCCTCTGAGTGAAATTTTACAGTAGCATATGATTTCACTATTTTTATCTTCAGGGAGTTCATTAAGCCTTGTACGGAGAGCTCCAAGAGGTATAAGTCTCTCTCCAATTCCAAGACGCATAACTTCAAATTCATCCGGACCGCGATTATCAAGAATAAATGGTTTTTCTCCTGAATCAATTTTCTTTTTAACATCAGCACAGCTTATCCCGGTCATCCGGCCTTTAAGCTTGTTCTGCATAATATGTGCTGAAGCAATTGAATGATCAATAGCAAGAGAAAAAGGAGGGGCATATGGTAAGTCTGCATTTATCATTTTATCCACTGTAAATCCCGCGTTTATCGCCATTGCCCATATTGCGAGCTGCTTGCTCACATCTCCGGGGCCGACAACCTGTGCTCCAAGTATTTTCCCGTTCTTCTTCTCGACTACAAGTTTTGTAACAAGAAGAAGTCCTTCCATAAATCCGGGTTTATCGGGACTTGCATTTATAACTGTTTCAATATCTGTAAATCCTTCTGCACGCGCTGCTTTTTCCGATAGTCCGGTAGAACCTGCGGCAAAATCGAATACTTTACATATACCAGTCTGAATAGTACCGGGAAATGTTGCACCGTTCCCGATTGCGGCATTTTCACCAGCTACACGGCCCTGCAGATTGGCAAGGTCTCCATAAGGCGCATGAACCTTTTTCCCCGTGATAAGATTCAGTGATTCAACACAGTCCCCTGCGGCGTAGATATCCGGATCGGATGTCTGCATAAATTCATTAACAACAAGACCGCCCGTAACACCAATTTCAAGTCCGGCATCTTTCGCAAGTTTCACATTAGGATTAACACCTATTGCAACAACGGCGAGTTCACATGGCAGCTCGGTCCCGTTCTGAAGTTTCACTCCGGTAAGTTTTCCGTTCTCTCCAAGAAATTCTGCAATTCCGTTTTCAGTTATAACATTCGCTTTTTTACTGCGGACATGGTTTTCCACAAGCTTGGCCATCTCCCAGTCAAGAAAAGTGAGAAGCTGCGGAAGCATTTCAACAACAGTAATCTCAATTCCGGCAAGCTGAAGTGCCTCACATGTTTCAATACCGATAAGTCCGCCGCCGATAACAACAGCTTTTGTTATCTTTTTATCATCACGAACTTTTCTCAGATAATCCGCGTCCTGCATTGACTGGAGAGTTGTAATTCCATCAAGATCCGCTCCGGGAATAGGCAGCTTGCGGGGCACAGAACCTGCAGCAATAACCAGTTTATCATATGACAGGATCTCTTCTTTTCCGTTTTTCAGATCTTTTACTAAAAGAGTTTTAGCTTTCTTATCTATTTTCAACGCTTCAGTCTGAGTTCTTGCCACTATACCCTTGGCATTAAGATAAAATTTCGGGTCACGGGTAACACCTGTTGGTGTACATAACAGCATGTTGCGGTCATCAAAAAATCCACCCACATAATAAGGATAACCGCATGAAGCCATTGAAAGATCCGGAGCTTTTTGAATAATGGTAATTTCAGCATTTTCGTCAAGACGTCTTGCTTTCGCGGCAGCCTTTGGACCGGCAGCTGATCCGCCGATAACAATTATTTTTTTCTTTTCCTGCATATTTAACTCCCTCTTATAGTAATAATGAAAACCATTACCAATAATTCTTTAAAAAAAATCAGCCCTGATCCGTCTTGCAATTCTCGCATATACCGTAAAAGCTCACAAGGTGATCGTTTATCTGAAAATTATACTTCTTTGAAAGCAGATCCTGAGTTTTACCGAGACAATTGATCTCCTCTTCGATAAAATCTTTATAATCGATAATCCTTTTACACTTTACGCAGATAAGATGATGGTGATGTCCTTTGCCCCCCGGATTATTGAGAAGCTCATATCTCGCATGTCCGTCACCAAAATCGAATTTCTGAACAATCCTCATCTGCTCAAGAAGTTCAAGTGTACGATAAATAGTGGTCAATCCGATCTCAGGATTTGTTGAGTGAACCTTGATATAAATATCAGACGCGCTCAGATGCTCTTCAGTTTCGTGCAGAATATTTATAATAACCTCTCTTGAAGCGGTTATCCTTACACTGCTCTGATTAAACTTCTCCTGCCACCATGACCCTTTTCCGCGCAAAATTTAATCCCCGTTAATTAAAAATAATGGTAATGATTTTCATTACCAGAAAAATAAGGCCGAATCTAAATGTCAAATAGATTCATCAAAAAGTCTATGTAATTTATTAAAAAAAATAGTATATATGGTGATTGTTCATAAACTTATGGTGAGATTTGTTTCCCCGCGCCATTGTCGAGGCAGAGAGCAATTTACCATCAGATTATGAGTGCTTACATAAATATCCTCTTTGATCTAATTTAAATCAACTGCATTAATAAAAACCAGGTTAACAATAATGAAATTATAATTCAATTAACCGGATCACCCGTAAACTCTCATTTTTTTAAACATCTCAGTCCGTTTATGGCAGAAATGTTCAATGTCCCTGAGGCAATCACTCACACCGGCAAACCGGTCTGATATATGCATATCCGTTTCAAGACAATCCATAGAGTCCATGATTTCATAAGTTTTATTCATTAAATTTTCCAGTGACAGATCAATCTCTTTTAGCTCAGATTCCTCAGCGGCAGTAAACTTATTGAAACTGTATTCACTACCGGCAAACCTGTGGTCCATCTCATCCTTCATCCTCTCCATTCGTGTTTTAACCTGAAGCACTCTTGACATGATTTTTTCAAGCCCCTTATCGCGGACCTTAACAAAGCAGCCTTCATTTTTTTCAATAAGACGCTTGAATAATGCAGACAATCTCCCGCGGATCATCTCCTCCCCCTCACCAGCCGGGTATGCATTGTAGCCATCAAACTTTTCATAAATCGTTGAAATACTCATAATTAACCTCCGGAAAATAATTGATTAACAGTTTGCTTATTTTTCATTTATTGTATATATTTTATATGTTAACGATAACCATTTCCACTAAATTATTGAAAATTTATTTTTTTTCAGGAGGTAACTGATGACGGAAAAGATGGAAAACAGCAGCCTCTGCTCCCCGGGAACATCAATATTACTTGAATATTACACCAGAGGGCCGGACCGTTGATTCAAATAATGTAAGTATTCTGATAAATAGCCATACTCTTAAATGATTCAACTACAGCATTTCGCAATTAAATTAGATGCTAAGCGCATGGAGAGACTGTCGAACACTACTTCTGTGCAGCTTTTGATTTATTAATCGCCAGATATATTACATCCATTATTCTCGACCGGATATTCATCTTCGCCAGTTTATTCGGCGTATTGGGATAAGTCCTGTTAGAGAGAAATATATATATCATATTATTCTCGGGATCTGCCCATACACATGTTCCGGTAAATCCCGTATGTCCATAAACTGAATTTGATGCAAGCGATGAAGGGTATCCTTTTTTACTTTCGGGATCACGGCCGTCAAATCCAAGTGTGCGGCGGCTCTGTTCGGAAGTCCTGGAAGTAAACAGATCTACTGTTTCACCATTAAAATATTTGACACCGCCGTAATTGCCACGGTTCAGAAGCATCTGAAATAATACTGCAAGATCATTTGCATTTGAAAAAAGCCCTGCGTGCCCGGCGACTCCCCCGGTCATTGCGGCCCCCTGATCATGAACATATCCATGAAGAGTTGAATTACGGAAATATGTATCAATCTCGGTCGGTACAATATTTTCTTTTGAAAATTTATCCAGGGGATTGAAACCCGCAGTCTGCATCCCCAGAGGTGAATAAAAATTATTATAAAGATATTTTTCAAATTTCTGACGGGACTGCCTCTCAACTAGTTCTTTGACAAAGAACATACTCAGATCGCTGTAAACATATTCCCCCTCTTTTCTTAGCGGTGTATTTAGAATCTGAGGCCACATTTCTTTTTTATAATATCCTTTTCGAAGATAAAAATTATCGGCAACCTTTACATTATATGATGACGAATAACGGTTCCTGTAATCGGAAGGTTTAATATTTGCGATGAATCCTAAAGATGGTGCAAGACCCGCCTGATGAAGCAGGAGGTCTCTTAATGTAATTTTCTTCTTATCAGTTTTTCGGGTCTCACGTATATATAACGAGATGGGTTTATCCAATCTGATTTTTCCCTGCTCATGAAGACGCATAACCGCAATAGTGGAAGCTGCTGCTTTGGTAATAGAAGCCAGGTCAAATAAATCTGTTGTTTTAAGTGGTGTATCACCCTCATATGTATGGCTTCCATAGCTTTTATCAAAAATTACTTTTCCATCCTTCACCACCATTACAACAGCACCCGGTGTTGCTTTGTTATTTATCGCTTCATTTACGATTGTATCTATCGGCTGCAGATCGTCACTGTTAATACCGGTCTCTTCCGGCACAGTATATTTCAGGCGGACAGGGACTGTGGAGTACCCGGCACCAGCGGGATAGCTTGCGGATATTTTCGTTTCAAGCTTCGATGATATTCCGGCACCGCCGAGTATTACCTGAACGGCATAAGCAGCCCATATATCCGAGGCTCTATCGGAGATTATTACCGGATGACTGAATTTGTTAAGACTTTTCAGAATATTCCTGTTTCCTGTTACGCAGAGAATAACATTATGTTTACTCTGACTGACAGTTATGAACTTAATCACAGCACGGTCCGCAAGGGACTGATCCGTCGTCAGGATTATCAGAGTTTTAAATTTATTTATTTTTTTATTAAACGCTTTAATGTTTTTAGCAGAGAACGATTTTAACGGGAAAGCGATGTCTGTTGCCGGAACATATCTCCGTAACATACTATTAAAAGAATCTGCATATTCAAAATCAATATTGATAACTGCTATTTTACCACGTTCAGGATTTTTTAAAGGGATAATACTTTTGCGGTTATTCAGCAGCACCGTTGCTGCTTCGGTTTTTTTCTGTTCCTCCAGGTAAAACAGATTATTCCTGTGCCCGTCAGATTCGGCACACATTATTACCGGAGTGATTGTCAGAGTTAAAAATACAGCTGCGGCGATGATCTTAAAATAATTCTTCATATATAGTTAATCTGCCTCGATTACAGGTTATCAGTCCGATTATTCAGATAATTACGAAATACTTATCCTGAAATTATGATACGCAATCATTTAACAATCATTTAACTATATTGTTGTTTCATCTGCTCATGGCAATAATTTTTATCTGATCAGAACTATTTTTATTTAAAGAAGATCAGATTCAGCGGTTAATTCCAGATGAAGATGTAAACAAATTTCAGTATCAACCTTTGACGTTCATCTTCCGGGCGTGCCCGTTACGCAATTTTCTGTAATTTATATTTATTATATTATTTCATTATTTTTTGATATTCTGCGTCACGGTCAGGCTGCAACGGACGACCCGCAGGAAGAGGGAGTGTCCGCGAAGACATGGATGTCGATAGTGGACCTCCGCTATCGCTGCGGCCCTGCGGGCTAAACCCTGCGCATCTTTCACGCGGTAGGAATTAACTTATAACATCAAAGTTTATACTATCACAGCATTTGGTGTTGATGCATCAAAATAAATATTAACAGAAGAAAAAGTCTTTTTATCCATGAAAAAAAATTCACATGTAACCATTGCGTGAAATTATTCAATCATTTTAATGATGCAGCTAAACTCCTTTTCAGTTCAAATGACGTGAATGGCTTGATAAGTATCTCTTTTATACCCTTTAACTCTGTACTGTTATCATCAAGCTGTTCGTTAAAACCGGTGCAGATAATAATCGGAATACCGGGCCGGATACTCTGAATTTCTTTTGCAAGAGCAATTCCGGTCATTCCAGGCATAGCCATATCTGTGATCACTAAATCAAAAAGGGTATTATTATGCCGGAAAATCGATAGAGCCTCAATGCTGTCATTGCAAACTGTTACACTATGACCCATATTTTCGAGCATCTCGCAATTTACCTCCGTCAGCATAACCTCGTCATCAACCAGCAATATGCTGGCATGCGGGATATTCTCAATTTCAGAATTCGCCTGATCTGCCGGAATCTCATCACCGGTAAGAGGTATATATACTCTGAATTTTGTCCCTCTCCCCGGCTCACTGTAAACAGAGATTGATCCGTTATGACTCTCGACGATACCATGTATGACTGAAAGTCCCAGCCCTGTTCCCTTCCCTCTCTCCTTTGTAGTAAAAAAAGGATCAAATATTTTCTTCTGAATTTCCGGAGTAATTCCTGAACCATTGTCGGTTACATCAATCTGAAAATACCATCCCTCTGAAAGGTTGGGGTGTGTTTTTAAAAAATTACTGTCAAGATACCTGTTGTTCAGGTCAATCCTGATTTCACCATTCATATCAGGCATAGCCTGGGCAGCGTTTGTACATAGATTCAGTATTATCTGGCTTATCTGAGTTGAATCAGCTCTTGCTGTATCAACAGTAGCTTTATTAACCGTCTGTATTGACACAGTTGAAGATATAGTAGACCTGACAAGTTTTATAGACTCTTTAATTACAGGGAGGAGTTTTATCGGGACAAGCTTATTCTCTCCGTTATAGCATATAGTAAGCAGCTGACTCACTATATCCCGGGCTCTGTAACAGGCTTTCATCACGCTATCAAGGTATTTTATAATACCGCTATCCGGAGAAGAATGCCTGATTGACAATTCAATATTCCCCATTATAGCTGAAAGTATATTATTAAAATCATGTGCTACTCCCCCTGCGAGTGTTCCGATGGCCTGCATCTTTTGCGAATGAGATACCCGGGCCTCCAGCTCGGCTTTTTCTATTTCAGCCTGCCTGATTGCAGTCATATCCCGCAGTATACAAATCAGATAAACCTTGTTGTTGAATTCAACCGGTGTTCCGCTGATATCGACTATACTTATTGTTCCATCAAAGCCTTTGACTGGTATATCCCGGGCAATTTTTATTTCACCGGACGAAATTCTTTCCAGTTCGTCCAGAATATGAGGGATAGAATCTTCGGGATGAATATCATAAATGGTAAGTGAACTACAATTGTTATCATCAGCTCTGATCATTCCTGAAAAAGTTCTGTTGCACATAGTTATACTGTAATCAGCTTTGTCAAAAAGAACTATACCATCACTTGCATTATCAAAGAGAATACGGAACATTTTCTGCTGCGTCTCGGCGTTGCTGATCGCATCCTCAAGAATTTCCCGGTTCTTTTCCAGATTTTCAATTTTTTCCTGAAGCTGTGGATAATAGCTTTTTTTAAGTGACTTTTCTCCAAGCCCGATAATCCGGTTTCTAAGTGAAGAACGGTCATTGAATTTATCAGATGCATTTTTCATAAATTTCTGCTATATCATTTATATGGGGCTCCCGGGGATTTGTTACTGCACATGGATCATTCAAGGCATTCTCTGCAAGATTTGCAATCATCTCCCCCGTAACACCAAACCCTGATAGTGAAGAGGTAATTCCTGCCTCATGCCTGAATGAGGCAATCTCCTCTATAAGAAGTTTTTTTATCTTTTCACTGCTGCAGCCCTGTGTATCGATACCCATTGCACCGGCAAGTTTTGTATATTTTTCAGCTGCAGAATTAAAATTATAATCAACAACCCTGTCGAGCAGAATGGCATTGCATTCACCGTGTGGAAGATCAAGCAGACCTCCAAGACTATGAGCCATTGCGTGTACAAGTCCAAGACTCGCATTGGAAAAAGCAAGACCTGCAAGCATACTCCCCAGCATCATATTCCCCCGTGAAACCATATCATGGGGATTATCAATAGCACCTTTAAGATGCGCCCGTATAATCTTCACAGCTTCAATGGCATTCAGATCTGTAACCGGAGAAAAAGCATTAGATACATATGCCTCAAAAGCATGAACAAGCGCGTCAATACCTGTAGCAGCTGTAAGACAGCTATCCATTGTAACAGTTACGGCCGGATCAATAAGTGAAATATCTGGTACTACTGTTTTGCTGATAATTGCAATTTTCACCTTACGCTCTGTATCTAGAATTATTGAAAACTGTGATATATCAGCCGAAGTTCCGGCAGTTGTAGGTATACATATCAGAGGGAGACCAGGAAGAAGAACTTCATCAACTCCTTCAAACTCCAGTACGCCGGTTCTGTTTGTTGTGACAATTCCTATCCCCTTGGCGCAGTCCATGGGACTCCCTCCCCCGACTGCAATGATAAGGTCACAACCCTCTTTCCGGCATATCTCAGATCCTGCCATAACTTCATAATCACGAGGATTAGGTGTAACATCACTGAATACTATATAAGCAACACCGCTGTTTTTTAGTCTCTTTTCAATAAGCGGGCTCCAGCCGGCTTGAATTACACCAGGGTCTGTTACTATCATAACTTTTTTTGCGCCGAGATTTTTAACATAACTTTCAGTCATCTCTACCGCATCTTTTCCAAATAAGAATTCGGGAGCTACAAATTTCCTTAACTCAAAAACAGAATTTAATCCCATATAACTCCTCCATTAATATAATGCAGGAATATACAAAAAATAAACAATATTAATGTTTATTCCTTAACAAATATTTTAGTTTAAAATAAACCATTTTATATCACTGCCGCCAGAAGACAGCGGAAAGAATATTGAATTCTCTATAAATTTTATTAATTATCAATGAATCATTTTACTCTAATATATATCCTTAAATAATATTTGTCAAAAAACAGAACGTATTATTTAAGAATCGGATTAATAAATATGAAGTTATTGAAGGTAAAAATATATTGAATGAGTATTTATTCCTTAACATTTCTAAAACAAGATTATATCCCCGCCGAAAGCGGTGGGGATATAATCTTGTTTTTTACACTAAAAAGTATATTCATAAATAACTACTGATATATAATGAAATTTTCAACAAATTAACATTCTGTTATAACTGAAAGCAGAAGCACAGGATTTAATCAGGATAACGCGCGGACTTTAGTCTTATCGGGTCAAAGAACCCTGTGTACTACTCTGTTTTAAGCTTTAAATCAACACCAAGAACACCTGTAATAACATGATTCTGTTTCAGTGGAAGAGATATTGTAATACAGGGATTTCTGGAAATCGCCGAGATGTAAACTGATGAAATAAAAAAATCATTTTCCATAGCTTTGATGAACCACTCCCTCCCCCCTGCATTTGCGATACCGGCAGAGGGAATAGATACAATAAATCTTCCATCTCTACTGTTGGTCCATACCGCTTCAAGATCTGCATGTGATTTCAGCATGGTATCAATTTTTCCGTAATGCTTATCCGCATCGTTGCCGAATCCAGAAAGCTGCGATGCGAGTTTATTCAATTCCGGTATCAGGTTATCTATCTCTTTTCGGATGTTCCCTCTGCCTTCTCCCGCCTGAGGTTCCGTCACAGATACGGACATACCTGCGAGTACAAGTTCATCTGCGATTAGATCAAGAGTGTTCCCCATTCTGAATATTTCATCAAAAAGATTATGCTGATTCTCCATAAGCGAGTTGACCTTTTCGGTATGACTTACCGCAAGCCGGCAGGTTTCGGCATTTTTCCCGGAGTAATCAGCTATTACTGCTGTTGATCTAAGCTGTTCCGAAGCCGCGGTTTTTGCCCGGGATGTTTTTTTTTCTATTGATATATTTTTTTCTAAAAGATCCTGAATTGAGTTTCTGCCATGCAGAACCGATTCGCCCCCTTTTTTTAATATACTCTCACCTGCGCTGACAAAAAAGGCGGTTTCGCTTATTCCTTTATTCACCTGGGCTAAAAGTCTATTCGCTGAATCAGCGGCAAGTGTTGCTTCAGCTGAAAGTTTCTGTATCTCATCCGCAACAATTGAAAATCCACGCCCCTGACTTCCAGCCCGCGCAGCTTCAATTGCTGCATTCAATGCAAGAAGATCTGTCTGGCTTGCGATGTTCTGTATAACAAGAAGAAGTGAGTCGATTCCGCGTGTATTTTCATTCAGCAGACGGACTTTCTCTGCCATTTGAAGTGACGCATTTCTAAGATCACTAAACGCTGAAGATGCGTCTTCCATGGCCGCAAGTGCCGATTCACAATTGTTCCTGGCATCTGAACTTTCATTATATATATCCTCTGCCACAGATGATATCACTGCGGCAGATTGTTTAATTTCATTTATTCCAATCTCTGCATTAACAGAAGATTCTACAATATCAGCAGCGATTAAATGTGCCATATCGGAATATCTGACAGCAAGACTTACATTTTCACCGGCACTTTTTAAAGCGTGATTCATCTCCTGAACCGCTCCTCTGACTTTACCTGTTGAAACTCCAGTATCTATATAAAATGCCCATACCATTTTTCTAAGTTTTTCAATACCTGAAACAATTCCTCTGATTGAAACCGGATATTTACTATTATTAAGCGGTTTATATATATTACCACCGGCATATTCATTCAGATGCCCGGACAGATGCCGTAAATGATTTTTTCTGATCACCCTGTACATATCATTCACTCCTTTGTATTTCGATTTCATTGAACTAAAGATTAATGAACCATCAAAAATGTATGACGCGGATGTTCTATAAAATTAGTTAGTTTTATATTATAACATCATATATTTTACATAAACGAAAAACATAAGTTCCAATTGAAAACTTTCTTGCTTTTTAACGTAAAGCTTTTCACCCTTCACCAGATTAAGTTTATAACAGTTATTGTTGATTTATATACTGACACTGTGACTATATAAAAGATTACATTCCCCCGCCTTCGGCAACGGGGAGAATAAAACTTTTTTATAAAACAGTTCAGAAATTATTATATAAATAAAATTCAAACGGAGAAAAAATGAAATTCCTATTCGAGATGTTCCCCATAATTCTATTCTTTGCAGCTTATAAATTTCAGGGTATCTACGTCGCAACTGCAGTGGCGATTGCTGCAAGTATAATCCAGATAACATACACCTATTTTAAAAATAAAAAAGTCGAAAAGCCAATGATCATAAGTCTTGTTATAATTATTATTTTCGGCGGAGCTACACTGCTGGTGCACAATGAACTCTTCATCAAGTGGAAGCCTACTGTTCTGTACTGGGTTTTTGCTTCTGCGCTTATAATCGGACGGTATGTTTTTAATAAAAATTTTATTCAGTCAATGCTTCAGAAGCAGATTGAAGTGCCTGTACACGTGTGGGAAAAACTCAATACTTCATGGGCGATATTTTTTGCAGTTGTCGGAGGATTGAATATTTACATCGCTTATCATTTTTCAACTGATGTATGGGTAAACTTTAAGCTTTTCGGGATTTTCGGATGTATGCTGATCTTTGTAATAATACAGAGTATTATTCTTGCGCCGCATCTTAAGGATGCCGCTGAGAAAACCGAGTAAAAGATTTTACATCATTGTTCGACAGGCTCACTGACCATATCAGATGGCTGCTGAACTTTTTGAAAGGTTTAATATGACAGGATCTGATACGATTGTTAACAGAACTAAAAATATTTTTTCGGAACAAATATAAGGAGAAAAACTTATGAGTTATGAATTCTATTCAGTAGAGAAAAAAGGACATATCGCCTGGGTGTGGCTCAACAGGCCGGATAAAAAAAATAGTATGAATCCCCCTGCCTGGACAGAGACAATTCCGATTTTCAAAGAGCTTGATGAGGATGATGAAGTCCGTGTTATAATTATGGCCGGTAAAGGTTCATGCTTCTCTGCAGGTATTGACCTTCCAAGCATGGTTCCTCTCTTCAGCGAACTTATGGAGAAGCAGCAGTACGGCGGGATTAAAAGAAAATTTTTCGAAAAGATTGTATCTCTTCAGGAAGGGATCTCCGCAATGGAGAAATGCAGAAAGCCCGTAATAGCAGCAGTCCACTCTCACTGCATCGGCGGAGGACTTGATGTTATAACAGCATGTGATATACGACTATGCACAAAAGACGCGGTATTCTCTCTCAGAGAAGCTGCAATCGGATTTGTTGCAGATGTAGGTGTACTTCAGAGAATCCCGCAGATTGTAGGCCAGGGTGTTGCGAGAGAGCTTGCTTTTACTGCCGGCAACATCGATGCAGTCCGGGCAAAAGAGATAAACCTTGTAAACCGTGTATTTGAAAATTATGACGAACTTCTCGCCGGTGCTGAAAAAATGGCGCAGGAGATTGCAGATAATTCACCTCTTGCTGTTCAGGCGTCAAAACAGGTCTTAAAATACGGCATAGGTAAATCGATAGAAGACTCATTAAAATTCAATGCCGCAGTGAGCAACTACACTATCCCCTCTAATGATCTTATTGAAGCATTTCAGTCATTCGCACAAAGAAAAAAACCTGTCTTTTCAGGAACATGATAAAAATTTCAAAATACACACCTTCCCCATCTCTGTTGGGGAAGGTGCCTGCAAGGCGGATGGGGCGGAAAAGTAAAAATATAATTTTTGTTCATAGTTATATTAGATCAAGTATTACCACCGTAAAAATATCTTAGATATTACCCCCTCATCATTTTTATATTGACATACAGAATTTTCCCTGCTAAAAAAAACCAGTCACTTCAACTATTAATCCCTGATATTACCGGAGCCGGCATTATATGAAGATAAACCTGAAGAAAAAGATTATTCTATATTCTCTGATTACAGACCTGATAATAGCAGTCTCCCTCGGAGTGGCACTTTATAAATATGCAGGTGAATTATACTACAACTCATTTCTGGAAAGCAAAGAATCTCTAGCCCGTTCTATAGCCCTCTCTATAGATGGTGAAAAGCACAAAACTCTCACGACACTTGAGTCTTCAAAAGATAGTGAATACAAAAGATACCTCAACTACATGAACAAAATCAAACTCAATGAAGATTATATAAGCTATCTTTTTACAATAAACTACGACAGAAAAAATGACAAACTTACGTATATTATAGATTCAGATATTCTCGAAAAGGATACAATCTGGATTACAACTGAATTTTTCGGACTGGCACTGACAATTGGCAAGGATAATGAAATCGCGATAAAATACAACGAGTCTGTCTACACAAAAGATTTCGACATCCGTATCGGTGACAACAAAATTCCACTGAAGATTCACGATAACGGTACGCTTTATCTCGGCGAACAGAAACTTGTAAAAATAGTTTCACGCTCACCCCTCACAATGGAAGCATCTGATAAATTATTAAGCATAAAAAACCGCGAATTATATTCGGATATTAATATCACAGGCAAGCCCGTTGAGCTGTATTGCTCATTCACTGCAAAGGGGGAGTCGCAGAGTATTCCGGGAGAACTATACGCGGAGTCTAAAGAGGTTGTTGAACGATGTAAACAGGTAATTGAGAGCCAGCGAAATACAATAGTTAAAAGAGAGACCCAGACCAGTATCTATGGAGAGAATACTTCCACTGTATATGGAGTTATCTCTGACAATAAAGGTGTAGCAAATGGTCTTGTCGTTATTGAACTTTTCCAGAGAGAAATTTCAAATTTTAAAAGCTCAATGGTTAAAATTGCAATTATTGCTTCGTTTATAGCTTTTATTGCCACTATAATTCTTACTATACTTCTTGCAGAGTATATAATCATCCCCATCAGAAAGCTTACCAGCGGCGCGAAAAGAGTCAGTGACGGAAATCTTGATTGTAAAATTTCAATTAATAGAACCGATGAATTCGGAGTTCTTGCCGACACCTTCAATAGCATGGTTGTTAATCTGAAGAGCGCTCACACAGAAATTACAACAGCTAATGATGAACTTAAAAAGGCCAACAGGCTCAAAGATGATTTCCTCGCCAACACATCTCACGAGCTGAAGACTCCACTTACCGGAATTATAGGAATTGCGGAATCACTGATTGACGGTGCAGCAGGAGAGATGAACGACAGTCAGAAATCAAATCTGCAGATGATTGTATTCAGCGGGAAAAGACTGACTCATCTGGTTAATGACATTCTCGATTTTTCCAAAATGAAGAACAACGACATTGTACTGCATAAAAAAGCAATAGATATGAGACAGATAACCGAACTGGTATCAACTCTACTACTCCCGGTTATCGGAAATAAATCTCTGAAAATACTTAACAATATCAATGCAGAGATTCCCCCTGCATATGCTGATGAAAACAGAATACAGCAGATAATGTACAACATAATGGGTAACGCGGTAAAATTTACAGATTCAGGAACAATTACAGTTTCATCCTCTATCTCGGAATCTGAAATGGAAATATCAATTGCCGATACAGGCATAGGAATTCCGGAGGAAAAATTCGCAGATATTTTCGAATATTTTAAACAGGTCGATTCATCCGATACAAGAAGTTACGGCGGAACCGGTCTGGGACTTGCCATTACAAAAAAACTTGTGGAACTGCACGGCGGAAAAATTGACGTCTCTTCTAAACCGGGATCAGGTTCAATATTCCGGTTTACAATTCCAACAGCCGGAAACGCAGCAATTGCCCAGATGGCAATTCAGCCGAGATCATATCTTGATGACGCATATAAATCCGGAGGGATGCTCTTAAAAGAGAGTGACACTCAGTACACTGCAGATAAAGCTTTGAAGCACCGGGCATGCACAGATGCGACAATACTTATCGTTGATGATGAACCTGTAAATGTCCAGGTCCTTGTCAATCAGCTGAAACTGGAAGGCTACACCATACTCACTGCAGAAAACGGAATGGAAGCGATCAATATTATACAGAACAGCTGCGTCCCCGATCTGCTTATACTGGATGTTATGATGCCCAGAATGACCGGCTACCACGTCTGCAATCTTATCCGTGAAAAATTTTCACTTTACCAGCTCCCGGTGCTTCTGCTGACTGCAAAAAATCAGATACAGGATATTGTTGCCGGATTTGAAGCAGGCGCTAATGATTACCTGGCTAAACCATTCGACAGGAGAGAACTGATCGCGCGTGTTGACATGCTCCTCACACTTAAAGAGGCGGTTAGTAAACATAACAGATTGGAAAGCATCCACAAAGAACTTGAAATTGCACGAAGGATTCAGTTTTCGATTCTGCCGGAAAGACTACCTGATCTGCCCGGCCTTGATATACAGGTGGCTTATAAACCGATGGATCTTATCGGCGGAGATTTTTACGATTTTCATTATGAGAACAACAGAAAAATCGGCATACTTGTTGCAGACGTATCTGGACACGGAATTCCCGCATCGCTGATTTCCTCCATGGTAAAAATTGCATTCTACATTCAGGCTCAGATTTATGATCAGCCGGATAAACTGCTTATGAATATCCACAACGCCCTTTACGGAAAGTGTGAAACCCATTTTGTCGCCGCAAGTTATATTTTTATCGATCTCGACAGGATGAAACTGCTGCACTCAAATGCCGGGCATAGTCCTCTGATTATCCTGAAAAAAAATACCGGCGAAGTAATCACTGTAAAAAGCAGAGGGAAAATACTTGGAGTTTTCCCCATAGATAACTTTGAGATTAAAGAGATCGACATCGAATCCGGTGATAGAATAATACTCTTTACCGACTGCGTTACTGAAACAAGGAATATTGCAGGCGAGTATTTTGGAGATGACAGGTTCAATGAATTCGTAATTAATAATGCGGATAAAAACGCGGATGAATTTACACACAGTATTGAAAGACATCTTGCATCATGGTCCGGGAATAAGGGTTTCTTTGAAGATGACCTTACTGTTGTTGTAACAGATATATTTTAAACATAGCTGGTGAATATAACCGAGATTCGTCCGAATCTCCGGTTGTAATCTATCCGGAAATCATTCGATTCCGTAAGTCCCAGGTATATTAATTTATTGCGGAGAATATTTACAAACTTTTGAGGATCGATAACACTCTCAAGAAAATACTCCCCCTCCCGAAGTTCATTAATATATTTTTCATCATCAATAAGCTCTTTAGGAACATGTTTTTCAGACTCGGCGCCTATTGTAATTTCAAAAGTTTTTTTGTTCTTATCAAATCTCTGACGGATATGGGGCCACTCTTCAGGCAGGGAACAGTCCACCATTAAAAGATCAAAAACTAAAGAATATAGAGCTTCGGCAGAGAGTATAGTCTCGCCGTTTTTAACAATAGCAAGATCATTATCATAATTTTCAAATCTTATCCCATTATGCATAAAGAACCACCTCCGGGAAATAATAACTATAGAATAGTAATATCTTCAGCATTTTCAATATTTTTATGAACAATCTTGACCAAATTAATTATTGACTAAATCATCCGGCACTAATTGTTATTAACAATCTATAACAAAATCAGTAAAATAACAATCAGCGAGAGAAAAAAATGAGAACAGTAAATATAGCATTCTCCCCGTGTCCCAATGATACTTTCATTTTCCATGCCATGCTCCACGGTCTTGTAGATACAGGCAACTTTCAGTTCGAAACACATCTGCACGATGTGGAGACTCTTAACGATTCCGCATTTACAGGAAGATTTGATATTACTAAACTCTCATTCCACGCATATCTCTATCTAAAGAATAAGTACGATCTGATGAACTCCGGATCGGCACTCGGTTTCGGCTGCGGTCCTCTCCTTGTGAAGGCGGACTCTGATAAAAGAATTGAGGACATGCTGATCGCAATTCCGGGTGAATACACAACAGCCTACATGCTCCTTAAGTTATGGAATCCGGCGATTGAAAATATTGCCCCGATAAGATTTGACAAAATCATGGATGGAGTAAAATCCGGTAAATATGATGCCGGCCTGATTATTCATGAAGGGAGATTTGTTTTTCAGAATTACGGTCTTCATCAGGTAATAGACCTTGGAGAATGGTGGGAGAGAGAGACATCGTTCCCGATACCGCTTGGATGTATTGCAATTAAAAATGACCGTTTTACGAAAGAAGAGAAATCCGAACTTGATGCAATTCTAAAATCATCAATACAATACGCATTCGACAACAGGGATGCGTCTGAAGAATTCATTAAACGTTACTCACAGGAACTCAATGATGACGTAATTGAAAATCATATCCGGCTTTATGTAAATGAATTTTCACTCGACCTAGGAGAAAAAGGGCGCAATGCAGTGAAGAGACTTGAAGAGATGGCAAAAGAGAGACATATAATATAATGGAACAGAGCACCCCTGCAGGAATAGTAATGGCCACACGTCTTGAGGCAGCACCATTTATCGACTCGGGGATGTTTGTATGCATAGAAGAAAAACCTCTCCCTGTTTACAAACATGAGTCTGTATATCTAATTCTATCCGGCATCGGAAAAGGGAGTGCGGCCATTGCTGCAACGTATCTCATTCTCAAGTATCAGACAGAGATAATGTTTAATATCGGAGCTGCAGGATCAACTTCCGAGGACTACAAACTCGGAGACATTCTTCATATAGACTCTGTTATCGATTACGACCGTCCGAAACTCATCGGTTTAAAACCGAGATACCTGAAACCGGATTTACTCGAAGGATACAGAACAGCAGTTCTTGCAACACAGGATGTAGCGGTTGTATCTGCTGAAGAGCGTGATAGAGTCGGAAAACTAGCATCTCTGGTAGACATGGAGGGAGCCGCATTCGTCCAGGCGTGCCGGACATTTAAAGTCAAAAATTATCTCTTTAAAATAGTCACAGACACACCTGCACATACAGTTGATAATCAGATTATTGAAAATATTAAAAACACAAGGGATCTGCTGTACCGGTTTTATGTTGAAAAGTTTTTAGTTGATCTGTAAGGTGAAATGAACATTGTCCCTGAATCTGCTTAATATAAAACTTAATATTTCGAATTGTACAGAGATTTTATATGTTGATATAAAGTACAAAGAGTAAAGTTGTAAATACCAGAAGTATTTATTCCTTAAATTTTCTAAAGTAATAAAAGTTATATATCACCGCCGCCGAAGGCTGCGGGGATATATAACTTTTGTTTTTACACTAAATAGTATACTTAGGAATAATTACTGGAATAATATTATATTGTGATAACCGGTTAACATATGCTTTTGAAAGATATTATATTCTGTTCAACGATTCTTGTCTGCACCCTTTATATGAAATCTCAGACTCCTCTTATGGCAGGAGCAGTTCTTACAATTTTATATTTGAAATTAACGGGGAGATTTCACCTCACTGGAAACCTGTTTGCGGCATTCTTTATAGCAGTTTTATGGGTCTTTGCTGCAAAAGAGAATTACCACTATGGCAGAGAATTTACAGAAATCGGAGGTATAGCTCTCCATCCTATTTTTGTATGGGGAATGGGTTTATTTGCCGTATCGCTGCTGCTTTCTAATTCGCATTCACTTGCTGATGCAGATACCACTTACAGGTTCATTACTTACTCTATAATATGTATAACACTTATGGTTATGGTTGAGTATATATCCTACCATATTTTCAATTTTAGAAATGCAGCGACATCACACTACAAGCCAGTGCCGGTAATTAACTGTATTCATGCCCCTCAATGGATGCAGGTTATGTATTTTCTGCTGGGTCCTCTTTACACTCTTTTTCTATTAATAATTGAAAAGATTAATGTACAGTGTCAGAAGAACGAAGAATTTTAAATAGTCTGCAGAATTCAAAGGGATTGATTGAATAGAGTCATTTTAAAACCTCTTCACAATCCTGTATTCCGAATCGCGCAGCACAGGTTCCTTCCCGGAGTTCTTTATAATTTCAACAAGCTCAGCCATATTCGTTGAAGTCTCCACGCCGGTTGCCTTAACTACAACCTCCTCCATGAGCACTCCCCCCATATCGTTTGCGCCCATAGCAAGTGCAATCTGAGCGAGTTTCAAACCTTCAGTAAGCCACCCTGCCTGTATATAAACAATATTATCAAGATAGATCCGGGCGATGGCTACAATTTTAAGATAATCAACACCGGTTGCCGGCACAATGTGTTCCATGTCTGTATTTTTCGGAGAGAATGACCATGGGATAAAAGCGCGGAGTATTCCTGTTTCATCCTGTATCGAACGGATAACATTCAGGTGTTCAATCCTTTCTGCATTTGTCTCACCCATACCATAAGTCATCGTGGCGGTAGAACCCATATTGTTGGACTTGAGTGCCCTCATTACATTACACCATTGTTCCGTTGTACTTTTTTTCGGGCTTACAATGTTCCGGATTCTGTCCACCAGAAGATCCGATGCACCGGGAATCGAATTCAGTCCTGCATCCTTCAGCGTTTTAAGAATCACTTCATATGAGAGTCCGCTCTTTGCTGATATATGAACTATCTCTGAAGGTGAAAATGAATGAAGATATATATCCGGGAATCGGTTTTTTATAGCAGATACCATCTGAACATAGAACTCCAGTGTCGCATCAGGATGAAGCCCGCCCTGAAGCATAACCTGCAGTCCGCTGATATCATTCAGCTCTTCGATCTTATTTAAAATTTCGTCCATATTCAGATTGTATGGTTCGATTCTCCCCGCCCTTGAATGATAAGCACAGAACCGGCACTGAGCCTCGCAGATATTTGTATAGTTGATTATCCGGTCCACAATAAAACCTGCAGTTTCATCGGGATAGATCATCTTTCTCCGGAGATCAGCCAGCGCGCCCAGTTCAACAATATCCCAGTCGAAGAGAGAAGTTCCCTCTTCTGCGGTTATCCTCTCTCCCGATTTTATTTTATTTTTAAGATCATTTTTATTTATCATATAATTTCCTTTATTACAATATCTTCTGTTAAGTCCACCTCCGGGGGATTTAGGGGGCTTTTACAAAAAGTGCTGAACGTTCAAGCACCATATCCTATATAAAATTAATCCTCTTAACTTCATCAAGCAGTCCCATGGATGCCGCCTCGGAAAAATAGAACTCCAGTGCTTTTTTTAAATCATCGGTAAAATCAAATTTCAGCAGATTATAATAGTGATCTATATCATAAGTAATATGCGGATACTTTTCACCGGCATATTTAACTACGTCAAACCGGTTGTCACGAAGATCATTCAGAGAGAGCCGGAATGATTCAGAGACTTCCATTACTTTATCTAAATGTTCAGCTGCAGTTTTTTTCTGTACTGCAATGACTGCAAATACAACGGGAAATCCTGTTTTTCGAAGCCATAGATCTCCAAGATCGTAGATATACGGGAGAGGCCTGTCGGTTTCAACCATGGCTTCGTTCCCGATTACAAGCGCTGCGTCCAGGTTATCCATATCGGGATTTGGTGTGCATGGAATATATTCGGGTTTAAGATTATAATATTTTTCCAGAAGAATTTTAAGCAGAACCATTGACGTCTTTGATGCAGATGTAAGCCCTATTCTCTTTCCGTTCAGATCTTCAATCGGAAGCTTGCTCTGCAGCACCACGGAGCGGACATAACCTATTGAACTTAGACAGAAATCCGGAAGGAGAATTACGCTCTCCTGCATCTCGGGATATGCTCCCGCAGATATGGGACTCATATCAAGCTGCCCCTCTTTCATCAGAAGGTTAAGTTCTCCTGGATAGCGTGGAACGATTGTATTATCAAGCGGTTCCTTGCGGAACATATGATGATAGAATGGATAACAGTTCAGATAATCTATATAACCGAGTTTCATTTTTTCACCTCGTACGCTGCTGTAACTCTCTCAGGCTCAAAGCCTGCAGATTCAATGAGCTTTCTTAAAAACTGTTCAGATCCGAAGTCAGCAGTCGCGGCTCCCGCCGAGTGAACAACCTTTTCGTAATTATATGTCGCTCCGATATCATCTACGCCGAAATTCAGAAGAATCTGCGCCATCTTCTCGCCGATATACATCCAGAGAGCTTTAATATGCGGAATGTTGTGGAGATATATCCGCGCTGAAGCATAAAGTCTTATATCATCAAAACCTGTACTGGACTTCTTCTTCGCTTTTATTCCGGTATTCTCATCATGATACGACAAAGGAACAAAGGTTTTAAATCCGCCGGTCTCATCCTGCACTGCGCGAAGTTCGGAAAGATGATGTACAATATCATCCATATCCTCTATATGATTATAAAGAAGAGTCGCATTGGTCTTAAGCCCGAAACTGTGGGCAATCTTCATAATCTCAAGCCAGCGTTTGCCCGATATCTTCTTCGGCGCGATTACGCTTCTTTTCTCTTCGGCAAATATCTCCGCACCGCCCCCGGGAAGTGCACCCAATCCCGCATCTATCAGTCTGCGGAAGACCTCATCGATAGATATATTATTTATCTTTGCAAAGTAGTCATACTCAACGGCAGTGAAGGCTACAATAAACATATCGTTTTTAATCTTTTTTATCCGGCGAAGCATCTCTTCAAAATAATCGAGTTTCAGATCGGGATGGAGACCTCCGACAATGTGGACCTCATCTATACCTTTCTCAGCTTCAGCTTTTACTCTGCTCTCAATCTCATCAAGCGAATAGATATACGCCTGCGGATCACCGCTGTCGCATGAGAAAGCACAGAGCGGACATCGGAGCTCACAGATATTTGTGTAATTGAGATTCATATTAACGCCGTAATACCCCTTCCTGCCGTTAACTGCAGTTCTCACCTGAGATGCAATTGCCCCGAGCCCCATAACATCATCTGTTGAGAGCATCAGACGAAGATCATCCTCCGAAACCGGAACGGACTTCTTAACTTTTTCCCATATGGGAATCAGCTTTTTATCTTTAATAACTTCTTCTGGTATATATCCGGAGTTCATGTATGGTTTATCTCCCTTTGATTCAAACATTTAAAATAATTCATAGTACATAAAAAATCAGCTGACTTAAGCTGATTTTGTCAATTTTTACCCTATTATGAATAAATCAACATAAATTATTAAATAATATTAAGGAAAGTAGTAACTACTCAAAAACTGGTGGTAAAATTGCTCTCCGCCGCGCCAAAGGTGCGGCGGAGACAAAATACTACCGGTTTTGAGCAGTTACAGCAAATACTTGTAAACCGAAGGTATAAATGCTCACCTCCGCGTCAAAGGCGCGGAGGTGATACAGAAGTATCTGTTTTATAAACAGATACTTCTGCTTAATATATAATTTTTAATTCCAGATCTCTATTCCATCAAAATAAACGAAGGATGCCACACATCAAATTTTTTTTCAATTCTCCCGGCACCTGAACATGAGTAACGGACCTTTCTCCACTCCTCGTTCAGTTCCATCTCAAAGGGAATCCCCTTTACGTAGGGATTTGCATCTTCAATTATGTTTTCATTTGCTTCATCAGATTCATTGAGTTTTATATTTTCCATATCGTATCTCCTCATACAATATAGGCTTAAGGAAGATAAAGTGTTACATTATTTTATGTAATACTTAAAAAATCTCCATCAAAAAAACATTAACGGCTACAAAAAAAATTATAAAACTGCTACAAGTAAATAGTTGCAATGACTATTCCATATTTGAACAATTCATGTTTAATTCTATATATAGTTTGAACTCCTTCAAACTCAACGTTTATAAGCCATTATAAACATGAGGAATCCAGACACCTCCTCCTACTAAATTAACCGGCAAACTTAAGCCTCCATCACTGGAGGCCTTTTTTTTATACATTCACATGGTGCAGTGTTAGTTAAGTATCTTCTCGAGTATAACTCTTGTGATCATATATGTCGGCTTGATCCCCTCATCACCAAGAGCTCCGGAGGAGAGAGTCTGCCCGCTCAATATTGGATTGTCTGAAGCATAATACGCGTACCGCACTCTAACGTCACGGGGGATATGCCCTCTGATAACTGCAGCGTTAACTGCGCGGTGGTAATGTCCCCCCTCCATCTCAAGTCCCACGGCTTTCCAGCTCGACTTCTGAAACTTTTCAAGGACATCGGTGTTCTGCAAAGAAGTTCCGAGAACTGTAACTATAGGCCCTACATAAACAGGAATTGATCCGTCAAAATCCCGCGGATCGAGATCGTTCTCTACTATATAATTATGGGGATTTCCTTCGAATACATGAGCAGTGGGGAGCATTATATCACCCTTCTGGCCCGGAAGAATTCCAGCTTTACCCATGATAGATATAGACTTGAAGTGGAAGAAATGATCTTTTTCATCAATAATATGCGGACTTAAAAGCTCATCCATTACTTCATAAGCCTGTGCACCAAAGGCATAATCGATTACAAGAATAACCGGCCTATGATCATCATAACAGGCGTTAGTAATCTGAATTTCAGGATGAATTTCAATTCCATTAAATTTAGCCATATCAATTATCTGACAATCAATAGAGAAACCGGAGTTGTCAGGCAGCTCATAAAGACCATGCTCTAAAGCAAATTTTCTTATCTGACTCTGGAACGCTCTCCCTCTTGTAATAAAATCATAAAGATCCTCTTTATCTGTACCCCTTTTATCCTTCAAAGCCTCCCATGCATAGAGTGCATTTATTACACTATGCATGTTTGCGCTTATGATGTGAAACGGACGTTTTTCGAAACCTAGCTCAAGAATCCGCTTCTTTACTTTGTCGGCCCATAGAGTTCCGAATTTATGCCTGCCGATCATATCGCGAAGTGAAGGTGTAAAATATATCATCAGCATACTGTCTTTATCGTTCTCATCTTCAAGTGCGCGCAGACCAAGATCATAAATAATTTTAAACAGTCCGTTGTTGCTCTGTTTATCATTTTTAGAATCTTCAAGATACTGATAAGTATCTCTCGTTTCACTGAACGTCCTGCCGAGTATTATACTGAGATTCCACAAAGCCCTGTCAAGCTCCGCCCCCTGAAGAGAGCTGTTATTTACACTCTTTTCAAGAATTACCCACTCGGCAGTCATATTTCCCGATTCATCCAGCATCTGATTTTTTATTTTATGAGCTTCAATATTCAAAAAAGTAAGATGTGTCAGGATGTCATAAATCTCACTCATCCCCTGTGTGATGATAAAATTAATTTCATGATCACTGATCCTGTATGAAACTCTTCGCCGCTTCAGAGGAACAATTTTTTCAAAAGCAGTATGATCGAGTTTTTCCTCGGCAGTGAGTATTATACGATTGCACTCTTCAATCCCCTTAGGAAGTCTGTCTGTAACATACTCCAGTCCTTTAAGTTCAATAATTCTTGAATCATTCATTGTACCGTAAATTTCCGGAGAGAGCATTTTAAGACTCTCCTCAAGAGTCTGTCCTGAACGTCCCGATGGTTTATAGTATCCCCGCAAAGCAAGAGCATCAGCAGTCACTTTGAATGTGCGGATTGCAATTCGCCCTCTCTGAGCCTTTGTCATGGTTTCCAATTTGTACACCTCTTAATCAATTATATGTATGTAATATTTTTTAATAACTATTTCAGTATTTATTCCTTAACTTTCATAAAGTAAAAAAAACTCTATTATCCCCGCCGCCGAAGGCGGCGGGGATATGTAATCATTTATATTCTTACTGAGTCAATATAACATAGAAATACAAAAATGTAAAGAAACTTTCCCCACTCATGTCCACCCGCCCCATACGCCCTGTCGGGCACCTTCCCCATGATAAGATGGTGAAGGCATTCTGGTTTTAAATTTGTTGTATTCATCATTTCTCATCAAGTATATAGAATATAAATGCAAACCACAAAGGTTCACACTCCCCCTTCCCCTTCTCTCCAAGGGGAAGGTGCCCGACAGGGCGGATGGGGAGGCGGATGGGGCGGGCAGCTAAGGCGGATGGGGAGTAACATTCCTGAATTCAAGTTTGAAATGCGACAAGATGGGAGTTTAAAATATCAGCAGGAGATTTCCAACCACGGGATTTTCTCGGCCTTGCGTTTATAGAAAAAATACTATCATCAATAAATTCATCTGTCAAGTGTGCGAAACTTTTTTTCTTTGGAAGATAATATCTGATACGCCCATTTATATGTTCATTAAGACCTCGTTGCCATGAGGAATAAGGATCAGCAAAATATACATTACAGTTAAGAGCATTTTCAATTGTCTTATGCATGCAAAATTCTGAACCATTATCAAATGTAATTGATTTAATAAATCCATCAGGTAATGAACCCAAAGCCTCTGTAATTCCTCGTGTAACAGTTTCCGCATCTTTTGAAGGCAATTTAATACCCCATGTAAATGCTGCTTTTCTTTCCACAAGAGTAAGAAGATATGCATCATTTCCAGAGCTTACAATCAGATCCCCCTCAAGATGGCCTATTTCGCTTTTATCATTTGCTTCTTCAGGGCGTTCCCTTATATTCTTTTTCGAAGGATCTTTTGCCCTGTTTTTATAGGTATTTGAGCGATTTTGGCGTTTCTTCCGTTTTATAAATAAAAATTGAGTAAAACGATATTCACCCTTTTCATTTTTTTGAGCATACAACCACTGATATATAGATTCGTGTGATAAGTGCATTGATGCATCTTCCAGAAACATTGTCTTTAGGTATTGAGAAATTAATTCGGGTGAATCGCCGTTCCTTAAAAAGGTTATAACTATCAAACGCAGTAAGCCATTGACATCAAGCTTTCTTTTTTTTTAATTTTTCCTCTTTAAATATTCCGCTTGAGCTTCTTGTGCATGATAGCCTTTTGTTTTATTCCTATCAATTTCGCGATAAACTGTTGATTTATCACGATTTAATAATTCAGCAGTTTCTTTCACAGGCTTATCTGAATAAATCATTTTTTGCATGACAAATCTTTCTTCAAACTGTACTTGTTTAAAATGCCTCATGGGTATCTCTCTCGGATTTGGTTTTGGTCGACTCAATCCTTTATGGAGATTTCTCATGAGGCTACTATTTTAATTTCCTTTTGCATTTCAAACTTGAATTCAGGATTTTTTACCCCGATTCTGCTTAAATCTTCTTGACTGAAAATAAATACAAAATACAAATACACACAAGTTGGGGTGGTTCATTAACGAGCCTGAGATTATACCCGTATAACCTGATCCGGATAATGCCGGCGTAGGGAATTTAAACCGGAATATACATTCTCTCATGCCCCCTATTTTTTATTTTAAAGGGGACTTACTATGCAGAACAATTCACTCTTAAATCAGATCAGATCTAAACAACCTCTGGTTCATCACATCACAAACTGGGTAACAATATTCAACTGCGCCCAGGCGGTAAAGTCACTTGGAGCATCTCCTGTAATGGCCCATGCACCTGATGAAGCTGCAGAGATCACTTCAATTTCATCTGCTCTTGTACTCAATATCGGAACTCTCACTGAAGATATTATTGAGAGCATGCTCATTGCGGCCAATGCTGCGGCAGAGAAAAAGATACCTGTTGTACTTGATGTATGCGGAGCCGGAGCAAGCGCGATGAGAAATGAGAGCTGCATTCGCCTCATTTCGTCAGGGCACATAAGCATTATAAAAGGGAACGCATCGGAAGTGTCATGCATCGCCGGGCTTGATGTTACGACCAAAGGTGTAGACAGTACAGATGTATCATTTGATCTTTCAGAAGTTGCAATGAATCTTTCTAAAAAACTATCATGCACCATTGTCATCACCGGTAAAAGAGACTACATTGCAGGTGATGGAAAGCTTTATACAGTAGATAACGGTTCGGAATTGATGGGGAGAGTTGTAGGAACAGGCTGTATGGCTGCTTCTATGATCGGCTCATTCGCGGCGGTTATGCCGGAAGATCTGCCGTCAGCTTCAGCAGCGGCTTTATCGGCCTGGGGAATTGCCGGAGAAAAAGCTTCAGAGAAAAGCAATGGAGCAGGAAGCTTTCTTGTTCATATTTTCGATGAGCTTTCATCTTTAACTGACGAGGATATTTCGAAGAGACAAAAGATCAGTAAGTAATCATAAACTGTTGTCAAATTGCCCTCAGCCGCGCCTTCGGCGCGGCTGAGATAAAATCCCGCCTGTTTTTCAATCTGTTCATTGTAAAAATAAATATTGATATTAATTAAAAAAGCCTGACTATAAGTCAGGCTTTTCAGGTTTAACTATAACTTTTATTATTATATTACAGAGACCTGTACTGCTCTTGGTCCTCTGTCAGTTTTTTCGATGTCGAACTGTACATTTGCACCCTCTTTAAGGGTTTTGAAACCATCTCCAAGTATACTTGAGTGGTGTACGAAATAATCATTTCCATCTTCTGCAGAAATAAATCCAAAACCTTTTTGGTCGTTAAACCATTTTACTGTTCCTTGCGCCATTGTTGAGCTCCTGAGTTTTTAATAAGGGTTTCCCCCGGAGTTTGATTGAGTATTAAATTGTGCTAGAAGTTTACTCGAGGTAAGAAAACTAGAAGAATTTATACAACATAATCTAACTTGTTGTCATTAGATTATGCCTTGCAGGTTTGTCAACCATTTATATTTTTATTGGAATTAATTTAAAAAAAATTGCAAATAAAGCCGGAAAATGGAGAGAAAAGAAAAATTCTTGAAAAAAACAGCTCTACCTTTTCACATCTTCATAAAATAGATATCAAAAGCAACGGAATATGAACATAATTACAAAAAAGTACATCGCCGCGTCAATTTTATATTTCATAATATTATTGCAATCCGCCGCATCGGGAAATCCCGCAAAACCTATCGAAAGCAGAAACACTCACATTCTATATATATCACATCTTTTTATTCCTGCCGGGGATTCATTCATTGATGAAAGCAGATTTAATAGCGCCGGAATAAGTTTAATCCAATCCAACACAATTTGTGATATTTATCATTTCCTCGTAAATGGAAAAGAGGGCAAATTAGATGTTGAAACTACTTCTTTCATATCTGATTATGCACGTAAAATTAACGACTTAACTGAAGTTAAAATCCTCCTCCCCTTCTATTACCATGGCGGCGGATTTATGGACAAAAGTATCGAAAAATTCCATCACGCCTTCCCCGGTGAAGGCCTTAAAAACGGAGGGAGAGAATACGGCGGAGATAATGAAATTCACATTCAATATCAGAGTGATGCAGGAGGTCCTGATATAGACAACGCTTTCTATGGAATTGGTGATCCTTCATTTTTTTTAAAAAGAATTCTGTATCACGATAATCCGGGGATTACATTATCGGCCGGATTAAAACCACGGGCAGGGAATAAGGCCTTCATTAATTCCGGTACTACAGACTTTGGACTGAATATAAATGCTGATTATACTTACAATATATTTTATATCTACACCATGGCGGGATGCAGTTACTTTTACGGTGAGGGGATTTATAAGGATGAGCTTGACCAGTTCCGTGACTACATGCTCAGTTCCGCCATCGGGGGTGGTGTAACACTTAATGAATCGATCTATTTTTCAATACAATTCTATGTTCACAGCAGTCTCTACAACACCGGAATTGCAAAGATAGACCGGGTTACAATAATCAATTCATACTCAGTACGCTGGCAGATGGATGAACAGACTGTTCTGCAGTTCAGTATAGATGAGGACCCGATAACATACGCAGGAGCAGATGTGGCGTTCTCATTTAAAATGGAGTACAGTTTTTAAATTTACTCCTTCACTATCAGATACACCTAATTCGTCTCTCCCTTCCCCTCGCTTTGCTTATAATAATAAACACCCTCTTCACGGCCGTAAACCGATACAGAATAATTGATCTCCATTGACAGACATTTCGGAGGGCAGACATCGACACATGCTCCGCAGGTTATACACTGGAGACTGCGCAGTTCATACTCCTGGGTCTCCTTCATTACAGTTATTGCATGAGTGGGACATTTTTTCGCACATAATCCGCAGAAGATGCATCTTTCAATATCGTTAAAAATTCTTCCACGGGTAATGGAGTAATATTTTCTCTCTTTTTGAGGATACATCAGAGTTGCGGGTTTTTTGAAAAAACTCCGGCTTATAGTTTTTGCAAATGAAAAAATCAGTGATCGTCTCATTTTAACGCTCCGTACAGCTTATACATGGATCTATTGTCAGTATAATATTCGGTACATCGGCTATCTGGCATCCCTGAAGCACCTTTACCATTGCAGGGACATTGGCGAAGGTGGGAGTTCTCACCCTGAATCTCTCCAAAAATTTAGTTCCGTTACCCCGTACATAATATATAACCTCTCCGCGCGGCTGTTCCACACGTGTATAAAACTCTCCAGAAGGGAATCCCTTCACTTTAACTTCAATCTCTCCATCAGTTATAAGTCCCGCGCACTGCCTGATAATATCGATAGACTGAAAGACCTCTCTCACACGCACTGCGCATCTGGCATAGCAGTCACCGTCTTTTTCGGTCACAGGCTCAAAATCAATCTTCGAATACATTGCATAACCGATTCTTCTTGCGTCATAGGGAAGTCCGCTCCCTTTTGCTACCGGCCCCAGAGTGCCGAGTTCATATGCATCCCTGGCGCTGATTACTCCCACTCCGCAGAATCTATGCTGTACAGAGTAATCATTGATAAACGTACCGGTTACCTCTTTTATTTCAACCTCAAGTTCTTTAACTCTATTAATAATATAAGCGAGAGTCTCCCCGTTTATATCTCTTCTGACTCCCCCGACTTTACATGAACCGAAGATTATCCTTCCTCCGGTTGTCATCTCAATTATATCGAGAATATGCTCTCGAAGCCGCCATGTATGCATAAAAAGGCTCTCGAAACCCATGGCGTCAGCTGCAAGACCGAGCCAGAGCAGATGACTCTGTATCCTTGCGAATTCGGACCAGATCGTACGAAGCCAGAGAGCCCGCTCCGGAACCTCAATCTGCATTACCTCCTCCACGGCCTGACAGTATGACATTCCATGCATAAAGCTGCAGATTCCGCAGACGCGTTCAGCAACATATACAAACTCCTGAAAGTCTTTCAGTTCTACGAGTTTCTCCAGACCGCGGTGTACAAATCCGATCTGAGGGATTGCTTCAACTACACGTTCATCCTCTGTTACAAGATCGAGATGTATCGGCTCAGGGAGTACCGGGTGCTGAGGACCGAATGGGATAATGTTTCTCTTTGCCATATATTATTTCTCTTTAATTAATTATCGTTTACACTTTCTTTTCAGGTTCAGGCTTTGGTACTGCAAAGGGGGCTTTTACGGAAGACTGATACAGGTTTCCCTTGTAATCGATAACCATGTTTTTAATCTTAACACCGAACAGATCGGCAATCTCATTTTCATAGAGAAAAGCGCTCCAGTAAATACCGCTTATACTGGCGATCTCCCTTTCTTTATCGATAACCATTCTCAGATTTGTAAATTTAAAATCTTTATCAAATGAATAGTTCATTTCAAAACCGTTATCAAGACGGGTACAGTGTATCTGCACCAGCCTGTATCCATCAGAGAAAAAGTTATAAACTTTAGCTAGAAGTCCCTCTTCATCCAGCTCTATCAATTCCTGGGTTTCTATCATTTTCCGTAACCTTCTTTAATTATTAAATAATTACATCTTCTTTAAAACAATTCTTAATCAATCCTAACGGCCCCTTAAATCCCCCTGAGCCTTACGCATCGGACTTGTCCCGTCCTTGTACTTCTGTTCAAGTATACTCAGAGCCTTGATGACTCCATCTATTATTGCTTCCGGCCGCACAGCACATCCCGGTACATATACATCCACAGGTAATACTTTATCTGCCCCACCTTTTATATTATAGCACTCTGCGAAGATCCCGCCGGATGTGGCGCATATTCCAAGAGCTACTACAACTTTCGGGCTTGGCATCTGATCATAAAGTGTCCGGAGAACTTCTGCGCTTCTATCGCTCACAGAGCCGGTCACAAGGAGTATATCCGCATGTTTCGGATTACCGGTGCTCAGTATACCAAACCTTTCGAGATCATACATCGGGGTGAGAGACGCCACTACTTCGATATCACAGCCGTTACAGCTTGTGGCGTTGTAATGAAGGACCCATGGTGAACGGCTTAGTGATGACATGTTATACTCCTTATTTTTTCGGAAGAAGATAGTATAAAATTATAATATTGGTTACTCCGGTAATAGCAGTTACCAGCCATGATGATTTAAACATAAGCTGCCATTTGAATCTTGCGTATGTATTGTCTATAAAAATCTCAGCCACCCAGACTGCGCAGACCATGAATATTGCCAGCGGAACATTAAATGCAAAGAACAGATATACAATTGAAAGGAGCAGCACATTTTCATACCAGTGAGTAACTTCAATCATTGCAAGATACTTACCTGAAAACTCTGTAATCAGCCCCTTTACAATCTCCTGATGGGCATGGTGCGACATAGATATATCAAACGGAGACTTTCTGAATTTTATTGTTAATATGTAAATGTAACCTGCAAATATAAAAGGAAGATAGTAAATCAAGGCCTGTCCGCCCTGGCCGTAGTCATATATTTCATAAACATTAAAGCTTCCGGTAACAAGATACATTCCCATGGCGAGTATAATCAGCATGGGATCATATGCCATCATCTGTATCAGCTCTCTCTCCGCCCCGATATGACTGAATGGGGAGTTAACTGAGAATCCTGCCAGTGCAAAAAATACGCCGCCGAGCGTAAGTGCAAATATTACAATCAGGAGATCTGCTCCGATAAAAAAGAGAACTCCGCTCAACACAGTAAATACAAAAAATAGAACCACAAAGAAATTCTGAAAAACATTTACAATTATATATTGTTTCTTCATCAGTTTCAACACATCATAGAACGGCTGCAGCAGAGGGGGCCCTACTCTCCCCTGCATCCGCGCTGTAAGCTTCCGGTCTATCCCCGACAACAGCCCCCCTGCTACAGGAGCAAAAATCAGATATCCCGCAACTCTGAAGAAAATATTTATATTATTATCATTCCCGAATATCAAAAGGAGTATTTCATTAATCTGATTCATAATAGTGACACCCCGAACATTACTGCAATAAGCGCAATTGCACCAATTATACCTGTAAATAGAAGCTCTCTTTCATTAAAAAAATCAGCAAGATAGTAATTTTTCAGATCGGCATGAACCGGAGTACCGAACGCATTCCGGTAATGAGTTGAATCTGTATTCGCTCCGCCGAGATATACTCCCACGCGTTTGTAATCACGGAAAAATTTCGAGTAATAGAGAAGCCCTGCAGGAACAAGAATAATCAGTCCCACCATTATCAGAACTATCATTGAAATATTAAAAGTATCAAGCAGCGGCGTCTCTCCAAATACAGAGAGCAGGTATGGTGAAATAATCTGCGTTGTAATAAACGGAAATACAATACAGACGACAACCGTCAGTATTGAAATAATAAACAGTGTGCTCCACTCCCAGAGGCTGATCTCCTCTTCGTGTGCGTCTATGCCGTCCTCAATCGTAAGCACCTTTCCCATCCATTTTGTGTAAAAGAAAAGAGTCGCCGAACTTCCGAAGGCGAGGACAAGACCGAATATCGGATTGTAATCGATAAAAGCCTTCAGTGTCACCCACTTGCTGATGAGCATGCCGAATGGAGCGAGAAACATCCCGCCAAGTCCAATATTGAGCATTACAGCAATTTTCGGCATCCTCATAAAGAGATAATCCATATCTTCGATATCCCTGCTGTGAATTTTATATTCGATAATCCCCACACAGAGGAATAGAAGAGATTTCGCAACCGCATGAAATATAATAAGCAGAATTGCCGCCCATAATGTTTCTGTTGTATTAATTCCAGCACACATGACAATTAATCCAAGAACTGAAATTGTTGAATAAGCAAGAACCTGTTTGGCGTTACTCTGCGATACAGCTATAAAAGATGAAACCAGGAATGTCAAAGCTCCCACAAGTGCGAGCATTAGTCCTGCAGGAGAATCTTCCAGCAGTGGCGCAAAACGTATGATGATGTAAACTCCTGCCTTAACCATTGTACTGGAATGAAGCAGTGCCGATACCGGAGTCGGCGCAACCATTGCACCGCTTAGCCATCTGGAGAACGGCATCTGCGCGGATTTGATAAGACCAGCAAAACATATAAGCACCGCGGGAAGAACAACATTCTCCGCCCCGGATTTCAGAATTTTATCCATCTCAATCAGACCGGAATATTTATGCGAATAGACTATCGCAATTGAAAACGCTATTCCACCCAGCAGGTTCATCCACACAGCCTTGAATGATGAAACAACGGACTCGCTGTCCCCCTTGTATCCGATGAGTATGAAAGAACAGAAAGTCGTAATCTCCCAGAAAAAATGCAGCCAGATAAGATTATTGGAAAAAACAATTCCGAACATGGCGGATATAAAAAGATAGAACATAAAGAAAAACAATCTCCTGCGGTTCTTAACCTCAGGATTATGTTCATGATACTCGGTCATATACCCGATTGCGTAGTTGCATATAAGACTTCCGATTATTCCGACAATCAGCGCCATGATGAGAGATAGTTTATCTATAAAGAGATTATTTGTTACTGATAAAGTGACAGCTTCGCCATATAGAACTTCAAAAGTGATCATCAGTGCAGCCTGAATTACAACCAGGACTATAACATAGTATCTGGCAGCCCGGAATGCCATAACCGCAATAATAGTTCCAAGGACAAGTTCTGCACCGAGCATGAACAGATTCGCGTGGGGGATCTCTGCCGCAAAGTACATAGCATCATCCGGTGATATAAAATAGAGATAAATAACTGCGCTGATAAGCAGAATATTAACAACAAATCCTATTGTCTTTCTGTACCAGAGAGGCTTTGCCGGTATTACAGCAAGTATTACAGAAATGATCAGAGGGAGTAAAATTAAAAAAATTATAGTCTGCATGCTTTCATCTCACCTCAAATTTTTATTTATCAATAATACCGGAATTTTACATTACTGCTTAAATGTAACTGCTCATAATCCGGTGGCGAAATTGCTCTCCGCCGCGCCCTTGGCGCGGCGGAGACAAAATACCACTGATTTTTGAGCAGTTAAACTTAAATCAAATCTGGATGGTTATATTATATAAATATTCGGAGGAAAATTCCAGATAAAATGTTTAAAATTTATTCTTTATACAAAAAATATTAAACTGCTCAGAGCATGCAGTCAATCCGGCAGAGAAGACATATGATACTGAAGTTTAATCTTGACAAATAACATACGGGAAAGTTAAATTTAACAGATAAAATTATGAATCCGGAAATTATACCAATAAGAGAAGATGATCTCTTCGAATACCTCAGACAGAAAAATCAGCCTGTTATGGAATTTGATATTATTAAATATTTTATACCATCAGACATCAATGATCCGGCTCAGCAGACTCTCTTCGTTAAACATTTTTCGATTTATCACGCGCTTTATAAATTGAAGTTTTCCGCAGGGTTAAAAGGATACTACCTTCATCTCGATTGTATGAGGATACGTCTTATACAGATTCCCGGACAGGGTCTCTGTAGACACTACGAAGCTGAAACAGGAAAATTCTGCGGTGAGTCTACATCATCCGGCTTCTGTAATTACCATGCACCGGAATATAAAAATTACAGAAACAGTGTGTCATATGATGTACTGCTCGACTTTTATACCGATCCCGGTAATATAACTTTTGGAGAATCAGATATTCTGAAAAAGCTGATGAGCGGTATAAAAGTCTACTGCATGAAGAAGAGTGATATTGAAGAGGCTTTAAAATTTTTCGGAATCCACAAACCGGGGAGAAAAAATATCACCACACGATACAGAGAGCTTGCAGTAAAATTTCACCCCGACAGATGCGGGGGATCGGAGGAGATGATGAAACAACTCAACAGCTCCTACGCGATTTTAAAAGAAGTTTATATACTCTGAATAAAATTCTTCCCGTATTCTATACATGCTTTTTCAGCTTCACCGTCAGGAGTCCATAATGCCCTTATTCCTTCACCGGCAAGTTCAAATCCAGCATTCTTCAGCGATTCATTCATTATCTTTACAGACTCACCGCTCCAGCCGTAACTGCCGAACGATGATGCTTTTTTGTTTTTAAATTTAAGTCCTTTCATCTCTTCAAGCAGCCCTGCTATGGAAGTCAATATACCGTTATTAACAGTTGAAGAACCGAGCAGCACCGCTTTTGATTTAAAAATTTCCAGCATAACATCATTTTTATCGCTTGTTGCAAGATTAAAAACTTTTATCCTTACATCACTGTCACTCTGCTTTATACCTTCAACTATGTACTCAGCCATTTTACGGGTGTTCTCCCACATGCTGTCGTAGATCACAGTTATCTGGTTCTCCTGATAATTATCCGCCCACTCAAGATATTTAGTAATTATCTGTGCCGGATCTTTCCGCCAGATGATGCCGTGGCTTGTACAGATATAATCAACCGGAAGATTAAATGAAAGAACTTCATTAATCTTTTTTGTAACCATTGGACTGAAAGGAGTTAGTATATTGGCGTAATACTTCATACACTCAACAGCCAGCTCACTCTGATCTACAAGATCGTTAAACAACGCTTCACTTGCGTAATGCTGTCCGAAAGCATCGTTGCTGAAAAGAATGTTGTCTCCGGTGAGATAGGACATCATGCTGTCGGGCCAGTGGAGCATTGGAGCTTCCACAAAGATTATCTCTTTACTCCCCAGACTCAGTTTGTCGCCGGTTTTAACCACTTGAAAATTCCAGTCACAGTGATACTGTCCCTTCAGAGATTTAACTCCTGCTGCGGTACAGTATATCGGCGTATCGGGAATCTCTCTCATAAGATCAGGAAGCGAACCGCTGTGGTCAACCTCTCCATGATTTGCTATGATATAGTCTATTTTTTTCAGATCTATCTCTCTCTTGAGATTCTCAACAAACTCCTTTGCATAAGGTTTCCAGATTGTATCTATAAGTACAGTCTTCTCCTCTTTAATAAGATATGAGTTATAAGATGACCCTTTATGCGTTGAGTATTCATCACCGTGGAATTTACGCAGTTCCCAGTCAACCTTCCCTACCCAGTAAACATTATTTTTAACATGTCTGTTCATTTATGTACTCCTTTAAAATTAATATCGGATTTTGAAACCGCAGGGAGCCTACTTCTACGAGCTCAGCACACCACTGCGGGGCTTAGAAAGGGGCCGTGCCACTTTACCCGCTTAAACACTGAGTTATCAGAACTCCCCTAAAGTAAAACCGCCGTTATCCCCGCCGCCAAAGGCGGCGGGGATATATGTATTATTTACACTAAAACCTATATTAGTAATTATTACAGAAAAATATAATAATTAAAATGACTTAAGTCAATGTAAACCTTATAATTATAATGTATTAATAAGTAACTGTTCATAAATCAGTGGTATTTTATCTCCGCCGCGCCAGTGGCGCGGCGGAGAGCAATTTCACCAACAGTTTATGAGTAAATACATTAATACCTGATAATATAATTTGAGAAGGATTAAAAAATGGAACAGGAAGACAAAATAAAACTGACTGATTTTTACAGAATACTTCTGGAAGCAGAAAGAGCCGGAGTACAGTCCATAAGTGATATTCTGCCGCTGGTAGAAGAAGGTGAACTCAAATCTGCCATGACAAGGTATCTCCGCGATGAAGGAATGAATTGCCAGATTCTCATTGCTCTGATAAAAAATCTCGGTTCAGAACCGGGCAACAAAACAGGGGATTTTGCCGAAAAAATCAGGGCACTTGAAACAGTAAAAGACAAACTCGAACTCCTTATCAAAGGGCAGGAATGGGTAGCAAAACAGATACGATACAACCGTGAACTGATAGACACATCTTCAAGCAGATTTTTTCTTGAAGCGGTAAAAGTTCAGCACGAAGAGAACGTTGATCTGATGAAAAAGATGATACAATGACAAATCAGTAATAATAAAAACAATTGTTACATATTCCCGCCGACTTCGGCGGTAATAATAGAGTTGTTTTACTCTGGAATAGTTAAGGAATAAATACTTATCTTTATTTGACTAAACTGTAATTATTTATTAAATTTAGGAATTGATATCTGCTTATAAATTAGCGGCAAAATTGCTCTCCGCCGGTTTTTGAGTAATAGCAATAATTACATCAATCAAAATAAATTTATAAGTCTCATAATTCGGTACAGGATGGTAATATCCTATGGCTTAGTTACAGCTATTTATGCAGCTTTTCTTGCCGGATTAGCGTCAATGTCAATCCTGCAAAAAAAAATACTTACATCCCCTGCTGCTGATCGAGATAGCTCGTCTAAAAAATCCCGATCATATGAAATGCTGAACAATGATGAAAACTACCGTAATATAATTAACAATATACAGGACGTTATTTACCGCAGCAATTCTCATGGTAAACTTATTATGATCAGTCCCAGTGTAACCAGAATTCTGGGATACAAATCTGCTGATGACTGCATCGGCATGGACATCGCCCGTGAAATGTATTACAGCCCTGAAGAGAGAGATAAGCTTATCTCGCTGCTTCAGAAAAACGGGAAAGTAACTGATTATGAAACAATTCTAAAAAGAAAAGACGGATCTCCGGTAGTCGTATCGACAAGCAGTCATATCTACTATGATGATAAAGGTAATGTTGCCGGAGTTGAGGGAGTTGTCCGGGACATAACAGAAAGAAAACGTGCAGAGGATATGTTTAACACGGCATTTAATGATAATCCGTGCCCCATGTCAATCTCGGATATCGATACCGGTTTATACATTGAAGTTAACAGAGCTCTTCTTGAAGCGCTGGAATATACAAGGGATGAGATGATCGGCCGGACTGTAACTGATTTGAATATATACAAAAACATAGAAGAGAGACACAGAATAGTCGAATCAATTCAGACAACGGGACACGCACATAATTTTGAAATTGAATTTATTTCAAAAACCGGAAAAGTTAAAAACGGAATCTTTTTCGGCGAGATAATCAATATTGCCGGTAAAAAAATGATCCTCTCATCAGTACTGAATGTTACCGGACAAAAAGAAGCCGAGAAACGGCTGAAAAAAATGAATGAAAAACTGAGCGCAACTAATGAAGAACTCTCCGCAGCAAATGAAGAATTTGAAGTCATAAACGAAGAACTGATCTCAACAAACACAGAACTTGCGGATAAAGAAAATGAACTCCGTGAAAGCGAAACAAAATACCGGACACTGATCGAAATTCTGCCTGCGGGTATTATGATCTATGATACGAACATGACAATTATTTACGCGAATCAGATGGCTGCTAAAATACTCGGTGTGACAGTTGAGCAGATGCTGGACAGAAATACCGCGAATCATCTATGGGATATAGTTAAAGAAGACGGATCACCGATGCAGATGAAGGAAACTCCTCTCTTCCAGACTATGACTTCAGGAAAACCTGTAAATAACACAATCATCGGAAACCGCAGATCCAGCGATAGTCGATATACATGGATCCTTACAAATACCTATCCTGTACCTGATAAAAATGGACAATTGACTCAGATAGTTTCCACCTTCATTGATCTTACCGAAAGAAAACAGGCAGAAGAGGAAGCTGTAAGATTAAAAAATTATCTCAACAATATTATAGACTCCAATCCGGATATGCTCGTTGGTCTTGACTCTGAAATGAATATCACTCTTATAAATAAAAAAACCGAAAATCGTTCCGGAACCACAATGAAAGATGCACTTGGAATGCCGATCGATACAATTCTCCCGGATTTTGCTCCATCAATCAGATCATTGAATGCAGCTATAGCCGGCAATAAGCCGGTATCACAGCATGGACTTCTGCTGGAAAAAAACGGAGAAAGACGTTATTTTAATCTTACCTTATATCCTCTTATCTCAAGCGGTATAAATGGGGCGGTAGTCCTGATTATTGACGTAACAGATCTTATAAAAAAAGAGGAACAGCTCCGCCAGGCACAGAAAATGGAGACGGTTGGAACTCTAGCCGGCGGTCTTGCTCATGATTTTAACAATGTACTCAGCGGAATAGTCGGAACAACGAGTCTTATCAAGCATATAATTGAAAAAGATAAAAATTCAAACGAGCAGTTCAAAAACTATATCGATATTATAGACAAGTCCGGCAAACGGGCTGCGGAGATGGTGCAGCAGCTTCTCACTCTTTCGAGAAAGTCAGAAGTTTCCCTTGTACCGCTTGATATTAACAGATCATTACAGAATATAATTCAAATCTGCAGGAATACTTTTGATAAATCGATAGAGATTTCATCTGAATATTCAGGTATCCCCGCTATCATAAAAGGTGATCCGTCACAGATAGAACAGGTTTTTCTTAATCTATGTATTAATGCATCGCATGCCATGACTATTATGAGAGGAGAAAAGCAAAAACACGGCGGAAAGCTGACTCTATCGGTAAGAATTATAATTGCTGATAAATATTTCAGTTCCAATCATCCGGAAGGATCCGCAGAAAGATACTGGGCGGTTTCTCAATCAGATACAGGAGTGGGGATAAACTCAAAAAATCTGCAGAAGATATTTGACCCTTTCTTCACCACCAAAGAGCAGCAGAACGGTACAGGTCTTGGCCTTGCAATGGTTTACAGTATAGTTCATAATCACGGAGGTTTTATAGATGTTTATTCTGAACCGGGAACCGGTACCACATTCAATATCTATTTTCCGGAAATGGCGGGAGAGAGGACTTTCGAAGCTACAGAACATGAACCTGGAGTTGAAAAAGGTGAGGGACTGATTCTGGTAATTGATGATGAAGATATAGTTCGTCTTACTGCGGAAAGTATTCTTATTGAGTGTGGTTATAAAGTTATCCCTGCCGGCAGCGGTAAGGAAGGAATAAGCTTTTACAAAGAGAATAAAAATAATATCACATGTGTTATTCTCGATATGGCCATGCCGGCGATGTCCGGAAAAGAGGTTTATATAGAACTGAAAAAAATTAATCCGGAAGTGAAAGTTCTTCTTGCATCGGGATTTAAACAGGATGAAAGAGTACAGGAGACTCTATCACTTGGAGTAAACGGTTTTATACAGAAGCCCTACTCTATTACCGAACTCTCAAAAAAAGTAAAAGAACTGATTTGAATTGCCCTGAAATTGATATCCAAAAAAAATAATTTTTATTATCTTCATCAAATATGGTGAAGATAATAAAATTAAATCATTCTGCTATATAATAGTCGATCCCCCGTCAACAATAATAGTCTGACCTGTAATATAAGAGGAACCTTCACTCGCCAGAAATAAAACAGGCGGAATTACATCTCTTGTCTCTGCGATTCTTCCGGCTGGAATAGTTTTAAGTATTGACTTAAACAATTCTTCATTTGACCAGAAAGGTTCACTGAACTCCGTCCTGACCATTGCCGGCGCAACAGCATTTACCTGAATATTAAATTGAGCCATTTCGGAAGCCAGCACCTTTGTGAGCATTTCAATTCCCGCTTTAGCTATACCGTATATACCCATTGCCGGAGTTGCCTTTCTCCCTGCAATTGAAGAGATAGAAACAATTTTACCTGATTTTTGTTTCCTCATCAAACCGGCAGCGGCTCTTGAGCAGAGATAAGTTCCGTTAAGATTTGTATCGATAATTTTGTTCCACTGAACAAATGTGGTATCCGCAATAGGCGGAGTTATGAGATTCATGCCGACGTTATTAATCAGAATATCAAGCCCTCCGAATTTTTTTTCAATTTCATCAAACATGATTTTAACATCCTCTTCACGGGCGATGTGAGCTTTCACAGTCATCAGATTTTCACTTTTGCCTAGAATGTGTTCGGCTTTTAACAGATTCTCATCTTTACGTCCGCAGATTATTACCCTCGCCTTCTGATTAAGCAGTTCAAGTGCAAGTGCCAGACCTATACCGCTGCTTCCGCCTGTAACAAGTACAGTTTTATTTTCTAATCCATAATTTATATTCATCATAACTTTAACCTCTCATTATTGTTTTAGTCCCTTATTCATGGCCAGCAGAGCCGCACCAAGGGCGCCATTTATCTGAGCTGAGTCTGTCACCTGAATTTCTATGCCCAGCCTAATTGCAATAGCTTTTACCAGACCTGAATTTCTGGCCACACCGCCGGTCATCATAACCGGCGAAGTGAGACCTACCCTGTAAACCATTGAGGATAAACGTGAAGCGACCGAATCATGAACCCCGGCTATTATATCTTCACGAGTTGTTCCTTTTGCTATTAGAGATATTACTTCCGATTCCGCGAAGACTGTACAAGTTGTAGAAATTGGAGCTGGATTTTCCGACATAAGAGAAAGTGTGGAAAAGCTTTCAAGATCTATCTCCAGAGCCCTTGCAATAACCTCAAGAAATCGTCCTGTACCAGCAGCGCACTTATCGTTCATGGCGAAATCTCTGATTGTTCCATCGGAATTTAATGAAATAACTTTGCTGTCCTGACCGCCGATATCTATTATAGTTCTGATATCCCTGTTCATATAAAAAGCTCCCGCTGCATGACAGAGTATTTCTGTAAATGTTTTATCGGCAAATTTTACACTGTTGCGTCCATATCCCGTTGCAACAATCGAATCAATACTCTCAGATGAGATCCCCATTTCATCAATAAGCGAATTAAAAAGAGATGTTCCGGCATACTCCGAATTATAACCGGTAAACCCGATTTTTGATCCGGAAATAACACCATCATTCAATAATACAACCTTTGATGTTATTGAACCGATATCTATACCCGCACTGATCATCATCTGCCTCTCTTCTGACCGATCAGTTCAATAAACGCGTCAATTCTTGTCTGAGCCTGACCTTCACTGAAAGAACGCTCATCAAGCATGTCCGCTTCAAGCATTAATGTCGGTATTCCCAGTTCACTTGAAAGTCTTTTTGCCGTATCATACTGCCCGAAAGAATATGGTTTACAGCTTCTGTTTGAATGGAGTACAAGACCGTCGGCCTTCCACTTTATTGCCATATCTCTAAGATTATCGTACATTCTATCTATTGATATATTGATATAAATACTTGAATATGCCATAGCGAGAGATTCAACAGGATTGTCCAGATCTATAAGATCTATAACCATACTCCATGCAGAGGTATACGTATCCGCTACAAGACATGCGTCATGTGATGCAAACTTATCTGACAGCCATTTTGTTTTATACCATAGCGGGAGATTATCCCATAAAAGCCTGTACTTTTCATTCGGAACAATACCTATAGTGTTTTTTATTCGCTCGTTCATCTCATCACGGAGTTCTGTATAGTAATCAACAACAGTTTGCGTACCACGCAGAGTAACAATAAGCCCGAGGTGAAAAAAAGCGTCAAAAGCGGACATGGGCGCAGGACTATGCTGAGTACTTGCAAGAACCTCTTTCCAGAGACGCTGCGCATCGACACTCCGCCTGACAACATCTTTCAGAATATCGCGGTCAAACTTTTTGCCGCACTGCTCTTCAAGAAAAACGAAATATTCCTCCATCTGTTTAACGATATATTTCTTTGCTTCCGCTGAAAAATCGGTATGAATAAACGGTGTGTCAAAAATAAAAAGAGGAACATTATAGTAACGCGCCTGAACCTCGTACCATTTCATTACTGTCCCGCAAATATTATTACAGCAAACAAGAAAATCCGGTTTTGGCAGTCCTCCTATAGGCCCGCCGTTTACAGTAGAACATGCAATATCAGCCCTCGCATAAGAACAGATATCACGGGAATACCCCATCGCTTCGGCTTTTTCACACAGATCAACAGCCATTTTGGTAGATCCGATCATTGCCGCATGGTTTTCCGGATATACAGGTATAACATCCATAGCTATCAAAGGTTCAACGGGACCTCCGCTTGTAATCCATGCAACCTTTTTCCCGTTCTGTCCGGCACTTTTTGCTTCTATATAATATGCCACCATTATCTCTTTCATTCTTTTGACAGATTTTATTTTAGTGTCTGTTTTCTCATTCATGATCTTCTCCATTATTTAAGATTAAATATAAAAGTTTCAAGACGGGTTCTTGTCTGCCCCTCTGAATTTGACGAGTCTTCAATTTCAAGGAGCATGCTCGGAATACCTTCCTTATCAAGAGCCTCTTTCATATAAGGGTAATCGAATGAATGGGGATCACAGAATTTTAAATAAAAAAATACAACACCTTCAGAACCGGTTTCACGGACTTCTTTTATAAGCTCATCAGCACGGGCAGTATTTGAAAAATGCTTCGCGGGACATACAACACGATCGCAGAATCTTGCAGCAATTGCTGTTACAGGATTTCCCTCTTCTGCTGCACTACCGGAATAATATCTTGAACCTGTACAAAGCTCATCACCAACAACTATTCCACCTGATTCTTCGATGATTGAATATATATCAGGGTGATTACATGCTCCTCCAGAAAGAAAAATACGCTTTAATTTTACCTGAGATTTTGCTTCTCCCGGAAGCGCTGCAATCAATAGATCAGTTGCATGAAGCGCATCAGCCCGGTCCATCACCATAACTGCTTTTACAACACTGTGCAGATCACTACCTTTTACAAGCTCGGGATTATTCATTCTAATATTATAAAGCGTCTGAAGATTTTTACGAAGTCTGTTGTGCATTTTTACTGATTCGGCGAGTTTTTCATCAGTTATCTCAATACCATAAGCAACCTGAATATCTCTTCTGAATTTTTCCAGAACATCTGCCATGTATGTCCGTGCGCTTCCGGTGTTCAGTTTTACCGGCATAATTACATCAAAGTGAAAATTAAATTTACCGTTCAATCTCCATATATCGGACAGCCTCTGTATAGAATCGCATGTATGAGGGAAAACTGTGCCATCCATAAAACCGAGTCTTCCGGTCAGAGCATCTTCAAGGCCGCCCCTGACAAGAGAACAGCAATATGCCTGGATATGCGCGTCTGCACGTGTAATATTTTCTTTAGTACCGAAAATTCTAAATGGTATAGCCCCGGCTGCGGTAATAATTTCCTCGGGAGCATAACTACAGAAAGTTCCTATTATTTTTTTATTTCCTGTCTTTTTTATATCTTCCGCATATGCATAGGGATTCGCGGCTATTTGTCTGAATACATTGAGTTCTTTCATATTCCCGCCTCTTAAAAAAAATTTTTCATCAATTTAAAACGGGATGGTGATATAACATAATCATTCAACAATGAATGCTGTTTTGTCTCCACCGTGCCTGATGCACGGTGGTGAGCAATTCTGCAACAGTTTATCAATATTTACATTATAACACACTGTCCCGTATAATTTAAGCTATTTTATTTGTCTGTCTCCATATCTTCATACGTTCCGCGTCTTTAATAAGTTCTTCACGGAAATCAGGGTGAGCAATATTGATAAGATCCTCTGCTCTCTGCCATGTAGCTTTTGCTTTCATATCGGCAATACCGTACTCTGTAACAATAAAATGAGAAACATGACGCGGCACGGTAATAGTTGTACTCGGCTCGTGTCCGAATACAATTCTTGAAGACAGATTCCCGTCCTTGTCTTTGGCTGTTGAGTTAAGACATAGAAAGCCTTTTCCATTTTTGGATAAATATGAACCGAAAATAAAATCGAACTGTCCGCCTGTTCCGGAAATCTGCCGGGGACCGACCGATTCCGATGAAACCTGCCCGTAAAGATCAACAGATATACAGCTGCATATAGAGACAACATTATCATTCTTCCCTATAATTGAAGGATCATTGGTATAAACCGGAGGCATTATACTGCATTGCGGATTTTCATTTATAAAATTATACAGCTTGTCACTCCCCATTGCAAAGGTGAAAACAAACTTTCCTTTATCTATGTTTTTCTTCATGTTCGTTATCCGGCCCGCTTCAAACATATCGACATAAGAATCAACCAGCATCTCGGTATGAACACCAAGATCTTTTAAGTCTGATGATGTTATCAGCTCGCCGACGCGGTTAGGCATCCCGCCTATTCCAAGCTGTATACAAGCTCCATCCTGAATTTTATTTACTACCTGAATTGCTATTTTGTCATCTTCAGGTTTGGCTTCTATTTTTGGAATCTGCAGAAGAGGTTTATTTGCCCCCTGCACAACAGCGTCAATCTGAGAAATATGAATCGCAAACTCACCGCCTCCGTACACGCGAGGCAGATTATTATTAACCTCAACTATTATTGTATCACAGATTTCCAGAAACAACGGATTGAGAGATGAAGTAGGCCCGAAGTTAAAATAACCTTCATTATCCATGGGGCATACTCCGATTATGGCAACTCTCGGGCAGTCAGGGCTCTCCCTAAGCATTTTGTAGCAGCTGTTATAGCCGCATGGAACATGGAAACATAGTCCCGCATCGCTCAGTTTCCTCCCGACAATACTGAAAGAGAGATCCATATGTAAAAAATGTTCATGAGATGGATCAGCAATGGATATTTTTGGTATAAAAGTAAGAGTGTTTGTATAAACCCAGACATCCATCAGTTCATCCTTGCGCTTTGCGAGAGCTTCGTCACAAGCATCAGGTGTGTTTACAAATTCACCATACATAATACGATTACCGGATTTAATCAGTGTCATGGCCTGATCGGCTGACTTTAATTTCTTCCGGTATTCGTCCTGAGGATCTTTAACATAATGCAGTTTTTTTGACATTTTATTCCCCCAAATTTCGTTCGACATTGTCGAACATATTCATTAATATAGCACATATAACTTCTGATGGGAACATGTTCGGAATTTCAAGCATTTTTATTATTTTTCTAATATTTATTTTAAAAAAACTTAGGTAGAAACTATTGACAGGTACAGTATCATAGAAAAAAGTAGATTTTATGAATGAAACCAGAGATAAAAAAATGATTCAGTCCATCGTCCGTGCATCAGATATATTGAATCTTTTCCTCATAGATAATAAAACAATGGGAATCGGCGAGTTTGCAAAGGCTCTTGACCTCCCCAAAACGACAATTCAGGGAATAGTAAACACTCTAACAGCCCTTGAGTATCTTGAACGTGATCCTGTAACATCAAGGTACAGACTGGGGCCGATGCTGTTTCAGCTTGGTACCAAATATTCCATGAACATGAACCTTGTTTCAACGGCAAGAGTCTGGATGGAGAGAATCTGCTTTCAGTTCGGCATACCAATTAATGTCGGAACCATGCTTAGCGACAGGGTTACTATCCTATTCAGAGTTGAACCGGATAATAACTTTATAGCATATCCCGATGCAGGATTCAATATTGCAGCGCATACTTCATGTATCGGCAAAATAATGCTTGCATTCATGGAAGAGAAACGGAGAAAAAGTATTTTAAAAAACTATGAATTCAGTCCCTGGACGACAAATTCAATTCAGAACATCGAACAGTTCGAGATTGAGCTTGCGAACATCCGCGAAAATGGAGTTGCTTTTGATAACGAGGAAAATATCCGCGGCCTATCCGGTATTGGAGGGCCGTTAAGAAACTATACCGGAAACGTATTTGCCGCATTCGTTGTTTCCGGAGACACATCACGAATCAACGAAAAGAGAGATGAGATAACCAAAGCTGTAAGATATACATCTGAACTTGTTTCAACACAACTTGGTTATGAAACAAAAAAATAATAAAAACCGTATAGCAGATTTACGATTATTCTGACTTCGTAAATCTGCCGGAGTCCGCTAAATAGAATAATATCCCTTATACCACTGAACAAATTTCCCGATACCCTCTTCTATTGATGTAGACGGTTTGAATCCCGTATCTTTTACAATGTCATCAACATCGGCATAGGTGGCATATACATCACCGGCCTGCATTGGAAGAAACTTTTTGTCAGCCTCCCGCCCCAGCTCTTTCTCAATAACTTTAACAAAATCAAGAAGTTTAACCGGATTATTATTCCCGATATTATAAATCTTATACGGAGCTTTAGAACATGACGGATCGGGCTTCAGTCCGGACCAGCTGCTGTTGCCTGTCGGGGTCATAGCTATAACTCTCACAACGCCTTCGACTATATCATCTATATACGTAAAATCCCGCATCATATCGCCGTTGTTGAAAATGTTTATAGATTTCCCCCCGGAGATAGCCTTCGTAAAACTGAAGTATGCCATGTCGGGACGTCCCCATGGACCATAAACGGTAAAAAAACGGAGCCCGGTTACCGGCATCTGGTAAAGATGACTGTATGCATGTGCCATGAGTTCGTTGCTCTTCTTTGTTGCGGCGTATAAACTCACAGGGTGATCGACATTATCTGACGTTGAGAAAGGGATCTTTTCATTAAGTCCGTAAACCGATGAGCTGCTGGCGTATACAAGATGTTCAACTTTATGGTTCCTGCAGCACTCAAGTATATTTATAAATCCGCTGATATTGGAGTCGATGTAGGCGTATGGATTTTCGATGGAGTATCTCACTCCAGCCTGGGCCGCGAGATGGCATACATGGGTAAATTTCTCTTTCTCAAAAAGCCTGTTCATTGCGTCGCGGTCTTCAAGATTGAGTTTTATAAAACTGTAGTTATCAAATTTTGTACTTTTAACGGGAGTATTATACTCTATGGAGTTTTTATCGATCCCGGTCTCTGCAAGTCTGCCGTATTTCAGGTTAACATCGTAATAATCATTTATACCATCTATTCCGATGATGCTGTCGCACTTATTTATAAGCTTTAAAACTGTATAGTATCCGATAAATCCGGCTGTTCCTGTTACAAGTATTTTCATTTCTCTACTCCCCATCCGCCCTTCGGGCACCTTCCCCATGGTGAGATGGGGAAGGCTTTTAGATTGTATACTAATATAATTACAAGTCAGATTCTTGATAGAGCGGATTTGTTGTCAAAACATTAATTTTCAGCTACTTATGAATAATTCCGAGGTCATAATTGCACTGGCTGCATTTCCCGTTTTCAAGCTCTTTGATAACAGTATGATATCCGTTACGGCTTATGACAACGCTATGGCATTTGGGGCAGACTGTATCGCTCCGCGCATCCGTAGGGTGGACATTCCCTGTAAAAACATAATCGAGAATCTCTATTGCAGACTCCCAAACCTCAGATAGAAAATCAACATCTGTTGCCGGTTTATTATACTTATATGATGGATAATAGCGTGAAAGATGCCATGGTATCCGTTTATCAATTGAAGCAATGAACTCTGCTATCCCCATAAGTTCATCCAGGTTATCATTAATTCCGGTAACGATAAGAGTTGTGATTTCAATAAAGCAGCCCAGCTCATATGCCCGTCTTATTGTATTTTTTACCGGTTCAAGTCCCCCTTTTAAAATTTGGCTATAAGCATCAGTGCTGTAGCATTTCAGATCAATATTCATTGCATCAATAAATCCCGTCAGCTCCTCAAGAGGTCCGGGATTAATATATCCGTTTGTAACCATAACATTCTTCAGACCGTTTGCTTTTGCGATGAGAGCTGTATCTTTCACATATTCAAACCACACAGTAGGTTCGGAATATGTATATGCAACGCCGATTGATCCGCTTGCAATAGCCATATTTACAATTTCATCGGATGAACGGAATGAGGAACGCGCTTCTGTATCCTGAGAGATAGACCAGTTCTGACAGAAGGGACACTTCAGATTACACCCTTTAGTTCCTATGGAAAGAATTTCAGTTCCGGGATAGAAGTGATAAAGCGGTTTTTTTTCTACAGGGTCCATTGCAATTGAGGTAACCTCTCCATAATTCGAAGCTAAAAGTTTACCATCTTTGTTCACTCTTACACCGCATACACCAGCCTTATCTGGTTTGATAATACAATGGTGCGGACAGAGCAGACACTCTGTATCTACATTATCTTTTTTTTTATAATACAATGCTTCTTTGAAGGACATGAATCCCCCTATTGAGTCATTTTAGTTAACACTATAATATCAAACTTTTATACAAATGCAACTATAATATTTAACTTTTTTGTATCTACTCATAAACTGGTGGTGAAATTGCTCTCCGCCGCGCCTGTGGCGCGGTGGAGATAAAATACCTCTGGTTTTTGAGCAGTTACATTATTTTTTACTATAGCAATTTACGAATAAACTAGTACTGACTTCAGGATTCAACTCCGCTCAGCCAGCGTTAAATTACACTCGCTGAGCGGAGTCGATGGGCTAATTGTACCAATTCATTCGTTAACCGCTATAATTCACACAAATCAGTCGTCAAAATAAACGGATTGACTTAAAAAATGCTTTATTTTCACTTCAATTTGTTAAAGTTCACAAATAAAAACAACTTTTTTGCAGTTACTTTTACACAGCCTTTTCCGGAGAAATACAAATGGATAAAAAAGATAATATATTTAATACCCAGGGTAATGTAACACCATTTGAATTCAATGAAACCGTTGCCTCGGTTTTTGATGATATGATAACAAGATCTGTTCCGCACTACAAAGAACTTATCCAACAGCAGAGCAGGCTCACTGCAAAATTTTATCAGGACGAAACAAAGATTTATGATCTGGGATGTTCCAACGGGAACTTCACTGCAGCTTTTATCTCGGAAATGGGGGATAAAAAATTTGATCTTATCGCTGTTGATAATTCAGCACCGATGCTACAGTTTTTCAACAACAGGATTTCCGGTTTCGTCGGCCATGAACGAGTCACGCCTATTCTTTCGGATATAATGGACATTGAGTTTGAAAGATCTTCTGTAGTCATTGCCAATCTTACTCTGCAGTTTATCCCCGTTGAACAGAGAGAGATTCTTATCAAAAAAATATACGATTCGCTTGTACCGGGTGGAATATTTCTCATCACTGAAAAGACAATCAACTCTGACAATGACCTGGCAGAACTTCAGCAGGAGTTCTACTACAGGCTGAAAGAGGAGAACGGCTACTCCAAAATTGAAATTACACGAAAAAGAGAAGCGCTTGAAAACGTTCTGATTCCTGAAACCATCGAAACACATATAGAACGAATGAAAAGCGCCGGATTCTCCGCAATAGAGATATGGTTTAAATGGTTTCATTTCGCTGCGTTTATCGGAAGGAAAAAAATATGAAAATGCTTCCGTTAAATGCAGGCGACTGGGGTTTTACTCCGGAGGACATCAGCCATCTTGAAGCCATATCCAAACAGAGAGCGGATTACCTTTCACACCATGACGCAAAGGGTAAACTCCTCTCGGGTGTGGTGAATGAATACAGTCATTTAAAATCCCGCTTCTGCGACTTCACTTCACCTGCAGTGAGAATCGGCAGCCCCGATGAGATAGATGACAATCTCCGGACGAAACTACGCGAGTCGCTTCTCTCAATGTCTCCATGGCGGAAAGGTCCATTTGATGTTTTCGGAATCGATATTAATTGCGAGTGGCGGTCCGATTTAAAATGGGATAGAGTTATCGAACACCTGAAACCGCTTACAAAACGGCATATTCTCGATATCGGTTCGAGTAACGGATACTATATGTTCCGGATGCTTGAACATAATCCGGCCATGGTTATGGGGATAGATCCATATACTAATTTCTACTACCAGTTCATGATGCTCAACTCAATTGCGGATATTAAGAATATATTCACTCTTCCTCTGAAGTTTGAGGACACCGTAACTCTCACTAAAAAATTCAATACAATATTCTGTATGGGAATTCTCTACCACAGAAAGTCCCCGATTGAATTTCTTAGTCAGATAAAGAAGATGCTCACTGCAGACGGTGAACTTGTTCTGGAGACTCTCATCATCGAAGGAGACAGTCACACGGCACTTGTTCCAGAGGAGCGTTACGCGAAGATGCCGAATGTTTATTTTATACCGACAGTACCGGTTCTATTTACCTGGCTGAAGAGTGCAGGATTTAAAAATATAAGATGCGTTGATATATCTGTTACAACTATTGAAGAGCAGCGGAAGACCGAATGGATTAGCACAGAAACTCTTGCGGATTTTCTCGATCCGGCTGACAGCAGTAAAACGATAGAAGGATATCCGGCACCGGTACGGGCCGTGGTTATCGCAGAGTTTTGAGTTTTCTTCTTAGGAGACTGCAATAAACACAGAGAGTATTAACGTGACTTTCTGTGTTATAACGGATAAAAATGAATACCCTGAATTCAAGTTTGAAATGCGACAAGATGGGAGTTTAAAATATCAGCAGGAGATTTCCAACCACGGGATTTTCTCGGCCTTGCGTTTATAGAAAAAATACTATCATCAATAAATTCATCTGTCAAGTGTGCGAAACTTTTTTTCTTTGGAAGATAATATCTGATACGCCCATTTATATGTTCATTAAGACCTCGTTGCCATGAGGAATAAGGATCAGCAAAATATACATTACAGTTAAGAGCATTTTCAATTGTCTTATGCATGCAAAATTCTGAACCATTATCAAATGTAATTGATTTAATAAATCCATCAGGTAATGAACCCAAAGCCTCTGTAATTCCTCGTGTAACAGTTTCCGCATCTTTTGAAGGCAATTTAATACCCCATGTAAATGCTGCTTTTCTTTCCACAAGAGTAAGAAGATATGCATCATTTCCAGAGCTTACAATCAGATCCCCCTCAAGATGGCCTATTTCGCTTTTATCATTTGCTTCTTCAGGGCGTTCCCTTATATTCTTTTTCGAAGGATCTTTTGCCCTGTTTTTATAGGTATTTGAGCGATTTTGGCGTTTCTTCCGTTTTATAAATAAAAATTGAGTAAAACGATATTCACCCTTTTCATTTTTTTGAGCATACAACCACTGATATATAGATTCGTGTGATAAGTGCATTGATGCATCTTCCAGAAACATTGTCTTTAGGTATTGAGAAATTAATTCGGGTGAATCGCCGTTCCTTAAAAAGGTTATAACTATCAAACGCAGTAAGCCATTGACATCAAGCTTTCTTTTTTTAAATTTTTCCTCTTTAAATATTCCGCTTGAGCTTCTTGTGCATGATAGCCTTTTGTTTTATTCCTATCAATTTCGCGATAAACTGTTGATTTATCACGATTTAATAATTCAGCAGTTTCTTTCACAGGCTTATCTGAATAAATCATTTTTTGCATGACAAATCTTTCTTCAAACTGTACTTGTTTAAAATGCCTCATGGGTATCTCTCTCGGATTTGGTTTTGGTCGACTCAATCCTTTATGGAGATTTCTCATGAGGCTACTATTTTAATTTCCTTTTGCATTTCAAACTTGAATTCAGGTACTATCGGTTGAACTAATCAGTATCCTTCTTGACAAAAAGTATTCAACACGACCTGTTTAAATTAAATTTTTCCAGAATGGAGATCAGTGCGTTGGAGCTTCTTGAGAAGGTTAAGGGGGTAATATGAAAGATACTATTGCAATTTTTGAAGATTATAAAATCCGCCGTCATTATAATGAAACAACTGGAATATGGTATTTTTCAGTTGTGGACATTATCCGGGTATTACTTGACCAGAATGATTTTCAGACTACCCGTAAATACTGGAATAAACTTAAAGAGCGGCTCGTTCATGAAGGGAGTGAAACGGTGACAAATTGTCACCAGTTGAAAATGACTGCTGAAGACGGTAAAATGCGTTTGACTGATGCTGCCGATCCCGAAACCATACTTCGCCTTATCCAGTCAGTACCAAGTCCAAAAGCAGAGCCGATAAAACTCTGGCTTGCAAAGGTTGGATACGAGCGCATGAAGGATATGGCCGATCCCGAATTATCACTGGATCGTGCCCGTGAATACTGGCAGCAGCACGGCAGAAGTGAAAAATGGATTCAGCAGCGGATGATGGGACAGGAAACCCGTAATAAGCTGACCGATTACTGGAAAAATCATGAAATTACTAAAGACGAGGAATACGCGGTTCTTACAAATATCATTCATCAGGAATGGGCTGATGTTTCCGTTAAGGAACACAAGGCAATTAAGGGATTAAAAACACAGAATCTGCGTGATCACATGAGTGAGGCGGAATTAATCTTCACCGCCCTGGCAGAACTCTCCACCAGGCAGATCGCTGAAAGTGTTGATGCAACCGGTATGGTTGAAAATGCTGAAGCCAGTATAAAGGGCGGGAAAATCGCAAAGTCCGCACGTAAAGAGCTTGAAGCTAAAACCGGTAAAAAGGTTATTACTGGTGAGAATTATCTTCCGCCGAAGAAAATTAAGCGGGAGATTGGGGCGGATGATGAACAGTAAAAAACAATCTTAAGAACGCACAACTATGTCTATATAGAATAATAAAAGCTTATCACCATAATGAATCAGCTCAACCTGAGTCTTAATATATTAAATTGAAACATACTCTTACGAAGGTGAGAGATCAAACCCCGACAAAAAAGCAGCAGTGACGCGGCTTTTTCTCACTCCAACCAAATCCAGGCGGTTTATTTCTGGTCAAAATACTTATCTATTCCATCCATAACAAACATTTCAATATCCCTATACGATGCAATGAATCGTCCAAATTCTCTATCTCTTATACCTGCGGTACTTTCTCTTCCATCTCGTTGCGCTTTTTTTCTAATATCAAGAGCCTATAATATTTTCATTCTTTTTTATATGCCCATTCATATGTTTGATCCTCGCTCGCAGGAATTTTTTGCTCCAAGAATAAAGTCTATCATCTCGTCATCGCTACAGGAGTTTATTGTTTCGAGGAAATTATCGTCGCTTACAATTTTTTTTCATTATTTTTCCTCTTTCGGATGAGTCTATGCATGTCTTTTCTTTTTTAAGAAACTGCGATATAACACAGAGAGTTTTAACTAAGCTCTCTGTGTGTTACGAATCATAATGAATATTATCGGAATGTCTAAAAGTATAATTGAGCGAACACGATGTTCGCCTGCCGTCGCATGACACGATGTCATAAACAGGGCGGCCTTGACAAAAAGTATTCATACGCCATGCTTTAAATTAAATTTATGATGTAAACACAAGCTGACGATCTCTTTCAACATTGCATGGTACGAACAGAAGGCTATAATTGTACTCCTTGCATTGTTAAGACAATAAGGCTGTGACCAACGCTCCATGCGTACCTTTCTCCCAATGTGGCAAAGGTGCTTGTGGAAAATTTTAATATTATACCTATAGGTGAAACACTCAGAAATTTTGTTTTATCAATTGAGAGGCATTTTTGCAAATCAGGTATTTTTCCGGTCTCAAGTGATAAACTTGTAGTTTATGATGTTTCTGCTGCCGGAGTATCTGTTCTGCTTCAGGATAAAAAGTATCTAAGACTATTCAAAACGGGATCAACAATCTGCTCTTATCTGACTCTTCCTGGAAAGGTGAAAGTACATTTTCAGGGCAAAGTCCAATATTCCATTTTATCAGAATTCGGTATAATTAAAGTGGGCATACAAATTGAAGTTATGGATGATGATGACAGAGAAATATATAACCGATATTTGTTATCTCTTGATGAAAAAAAGAATAAAAACCTTTGAAGCATGGGAATCCGGTAAAAACGAGCCTCATGGTCCTTTTCAAGAATTATGTATATTCCTGGAAAGGATCATAAGTTCCTGGAAAAATATAAATTAGTTGTAAATGTATAAATCCCCCCTTCGCCCACCTGGGGAGAAGGGGGATGAGAAGATGCGCTTACTTGTTCCTCGCTATACGGAAACTGAAATAATGTTGGTGTGCAATCGGAAAGTAGTCTCCAAAGTTGCCGAGCTGCATGGAATCATTTGTTTGCAGGAAATGGCTACCGCCCATAAAACGCCTTCCGGAATTGTATGAAACAAGGTCAAAGCACCACTTGCTGACATTGCCGGACATATCGTAAAGACCAAGCGCATTTTGCTTTTTGCTTTTTACTATAGCGGTTGAATCGACATTGTAAACTGCTACATCAGCTGTTGCCGCCGTATCCATATGATTTGCCGCTGCTCCGCTTGCAGAGTCTCCTTTGGTATAATACACCCCCTCTTTATTTACGACATTTGTATTTGCCGGAGCGGTTGTCCCTATATAGCGCGCCGCAAACTCATATTCAAGCATAGTCGGCAGACGGAACCCTTTTGCTTGCGGGTCAACCTCGGTAAGGTCCAATGAAAGAGGATCAGTAAATGAGACAATGTCATTATTAGATTGCCGTATCGGCTCTGTAGTGCCGGCATACATATACACGAAACCAAGATCTTCTTCGTCGTCTCTGTTATGCGCATTATAGTACTCAGTAAGGGCGTTACACCACACCATCGCCTCCCGCCAGGACACGCGAGTCGCAGGATACTGAGTGGAAACTGAAGTCTCGAGCCCGTTGCCCGCTTTATCAGATCCGTTATGTACGTAGCCAGGGGGGCCAATGTAATAGCGTTGATTATTGGGATCTGTTGCCCAGTTGTACACCTTTAGCCAAAGTTCGTAGGTGACATCCGTCTCGCTCATCGCAAAGTGCGCCTCAATTTTTCCGGTTGTGTCATTGTCATGACCCGTAGGAAACGAGATCGGGTTTGTTCTACTCACTGTGCCTGATGTCACCTTGATCTCGCTAAAAGACACACCGTCAAGAGTAAAGGTTTTTTTCACGATAATCTTAATCTTATAACTCCTGGTTATTCCGCTCTGAGCGGTAACAACAACGGCAACCGTATTAATCCCTTCAGAAAGGTTTATCGCGCCGGATGCAGTTCCGTTCGCAACGGCTATGGTATTTACTGTAACACTCGCCGCCGCATCCTCAAGCGTCGGCGTCACAGTGATTGATGCTGTCGGATTATCAAAGCTTACCTGATAGCTCGTGATATCAGATGCGAATGCCGGAGACAGTGTGCCTGCTGAAATTGCAAGAGATGAAAGATTCACATTATTTGACGGGTTCGCCAATGATACAGTGACTCTGTATTGCTTCGTATTTCCGTTGGCTGCAGTCACTGTGTAGGTTACAGGATTCGTAAAGTCTTGCGACGCTCCCGACGCAGGAGTAACGCTTGCGCCGGAGAATTCTATCGTCGGCATAAACAACTTCGAACCCGAACCATAAGGAACTGTCAGAGCGATATCGGTTCCGCTGAAACTTCCGTTTACACCGAAGATGGTAAACTTCGTAATCTCGGCTGAGTCGCCTGCTGCAACTTTCACAGTAACAGTATAATTTTTCTGCGAGCCGTCGGCTGCAGTCACTGTGTATGTTACCGGGTTCGTAAAATTCTGAGCGACACCCGACTCAGGACTAACGTTCGCGCCGGAGAATTCTATCGTCGGCACAAACGACTTTGGATCCGAACCATAAGGAACTGTCAGAGCGATATCGGTTCCGCTGATACTTCCGTTTACGCCGAGGATGTTAAACTTCGTGATCTCGGATGCGCTGCTTGATGCAACCGTTACAGTTACAGTATAAATTTTCTGCGAGCCATCGGCTGCAGTCACGGTATATGTTACCGGATTCGTAAAATTCTGAGCGACACCCGACTCAGGACTAACGCTTGCGCCGGAGAATTCTATCGTCGGCACAAGCGACTTTAGATCCGAACCATAAGGAACTGTCAGAGCGATATCGGTTCCGCTGATAATTCCGTTTACGCCGAAGATGGTAAACTTCGTGATCTCGGATGCGCTGCCTGGTGCAACCGTTACAGTCACAATGTATTTTTTCTGCGAGCCGTCGGCTGCAGTCACGGTGTAGGTTACAGGATTCGTAAAGTCTTGCGACGCTCCCGACGCAGGGCTTACGTTCGCGCCGGTATGTGTTATATCGGGAGACAGCGATTTCAGGTTTGTTCCGTTTGGCATAACGACAGTAATCCCCGTGCCGTTTGTCACACTTGAACTTTGTCCTTCGATCTCAAACTTCGTTATTTCCTTTGCATTGCCGGCCGCCGCAGTCACCGTTACGGTGTAGACGGCGGTCGTTCCGTCCTGAGCTGTTACAGTGTACGACACAGGGCTCGCGAAGTTATTCTCCGTGACACTGCTCTTCTGCTCAACGCCATCGACTGATGTTTTGACGCCGGTAGTGACAAATTCAGCAACGAGCTTTGTGACGTCAGTGCCGAAGGGAACCGTAACATTGATAGTATTTGCCGATTCATTGATTACCCCGGCTGCGGCCGGATTTGTGATCTCAAATGAAGTAATTTCCTTTGAGGTGGAACTTGCCGGATCATTTCCTCCACCCGATCCTCCCGAACAGCCCATAGTCAATCCAAGAGCCGCGCAGAATAACAATACTGCTACTATTCCGATTTTTCTCTGCATATAATTTCCCCTCTTTTATTCATCCATCAAAATTCTCGAGGACTGTACCCGTCATGTGCAACAATCATCTCATTATAAAATAAGTAGAATATGCTATTCCGGTTACGCCCTAATTAATAAGAATTTTATCATAAATAAAAAAAATTGTCTTCCTGACTTATAAGAAGTGAACAAAAAAAGTCACCTACTTCTCAACGTCGCGCACGGAGTTATCAGTGTGGGCAGATATGCCACTTACAGCAGCTGATGGCAGGTTTCACAGGAGTACAGACAAGACGAAAAAAAATCCCTGAAAATTCAGAATAGAAAAACGGCGGCCGATACGACCGGGCAAATACGAAAAGTAAATAACCGCTACAAATTTGACTTTTCAAGAAACTATGATATAACACAGAGATTTTTAACTTGACTTTTTCTGTCATAAAAGATCATAAAAAAATTGAAGGGTATCCTGCACCGGTACGGGCAGTGGTTATTGCGGAGTTTTAGAAAAAAGCCCCGATCAGAAATTTGACCGGGGCTTTTTATCAGAATATTATTTTTTATTTATTAAAGGCATATCTTGTAAAATCATCCACGCTAATGCTTGCCTGATCTTTTGATCTGTAATCATAGGCAACCTGTTTGTAACCTTCAAGATCGGTATACAACTCATCTTTCAGAGGATTGAGCTTAAACTTAACTACTCTGTATAAATGAAATCCGAACACTGCCACATTTGAAGCAAGAGCCAGTGAGCTTACAACCCAGAGTGCCGCAGTACTGTGTGAAGATTTTACCGCGAACATAGACGTGTCAACAAAAGACGGAAAACACATTACAAACATCATCCATATTCCCAGAGTCTGAGCTCTATGCTGCAGCCATGCACCTTTTCTGATAAAGAACGCAGGTATAGTACATGAAATCAGAAGTGCAGCTCCTGCATAAAATGCATGTTCAGGAACACAGTTGTAAACATATGCGAAATTCCATAGATCATAAGCGATAATCCAGAACCATAGCATATCAGGCCATAGCATATCTTTTCTTTTATCTTTGCTTATAAAAATTCCCATCCAGCCTGTAATTGTGATAATATTCAGCAGACCTGCAACACCGTTCATGATATTCCATGGACCACCAACAAGCATCATGCCGTCAACCATACCGTTAAAACTGTAAACCTGGAAGTCACGGATACAAGCTTCAAGTATATTCAGCGCCAGAATAAACGGAGGGAAGAACAGAAGATATTTATAATTCATTGCACCTTTAATATGACGAAGCGCAAGAAATCCAAGACATCCCGCGAGCGCAGAGTAAACTTTCGCCCAGTGAAACCATGTTCCTACGGTTGATCCATCTCCGGCAGTATTAGGCCAGACTGTAAAAGTTAGTACAACCGGAAGCACAAGAAAAATCAGTAATGCAAACCATTTGTTTATACGGGCAAGTTCATTAACAATGATTAATCCCGCAAGAACTGCGAACCACATAAGGGCCGAGTACCATGGTATAGATTCGAATAGAAACATAATTATTAACTCCTATAAAATATTTTTTAATTATTCTTTTTTATTATTTATTCGTTATTACCATGTATATAGACACATAATCAGGTTTTGTAAATAGGGGGATAATCTTTATATCAGATAGGGGGAATCCCCCCTATTCAAATTAGAAATTATAGTGACTTCTACAATCACTAATCTCTTCGTCACACAGCGTATAAATTAAATTTAATAAACCGGCATTGAATTTGATTACTGACATTATGATGTACCTGTAATAATAAATGTCAGACTAAGAAAGTTAATCATAAAGATTTCAACAGTAAAATTTTATAGATACAGCAAATACAACGCTGTAATCTAACACTTCCTTTATCTTAAAAAAAATTGCGCTGATAAATTTAATTGATGTATTACAATACTTAAACATAGTATTAGTGCTTGACCTTTTTTTATATTTATCAGTTATAATTCTTAGATATAATTTTTAGTGTAAAAAAAATTATATATCCCCCGCCGCCTTCGGCGGCGGGGGATAATAGCACTTTTTAACTTTATAAAAGTTAAAAAGTAAATGCTGATATTAAATATAAGAAATAAATCCGGACTTAAAATTCTCCCGTTATCTGCGGGAAAAACAGGGGGAACTGTGCGAAAATTTACTTACAATTTCAGAAGTATAATGGTAAACCATGTGGAAAAAGTTATACCGGGAACAGTCTTTTCAAAGATGGTACTCGAGATGGATGACACTGCCGTTGAAAAACACACGCTTGAACTGACACTGAAAGATATACTTAAAGATCCGGCATGGATTACTCAATTTATACTTTCGTTCATGATTGTCACTGCAGTTTCAGGAGTCTTACTGGCTGGTGTCTATGTGGGATTCGGCCGGACCATGGAACATTCATCATGGCTGATTACAGTAATTACTTTTATAGTTCTGGATATAATTATAGTAATTGTTCTCTGGATCTATCTTGCCTTTAAAGTATCTGTTGAAAATAAAAAAAGAGAACTTGTAGTACAGAAAAGAGATGTTGGGAACTGGAGACTTGTTGATGAATCAGATTGGGATAACTTCTACAGACTTTTGATGATTGCGAAGAATAGAAGAGAAAGTGAGAAGATTATAAAATCATACAATTCGGCAGAAAAAAAATAATCATAAATAGATATATAACAAATTGATTTTAGGATCAATTCTTTTAAAATGCATCAAAATTAAGCTGGAACCTCTTTAATAAAAGCCTCCGCATAAATGCGAAGGCTTTTAATTTTAAATCTATTAAGCTGCACCAGCATTCTACGTAATGATCAGGCTGCTATTAAAAAATCCAGCGTCATTTTATCTCCGCCACGGCATCGGCGAGGCGGAGTACAATTTCAACACAGGTTTACGGTGTAGTAAATACAAGCTTCATCCAGTCTGCATCACCAGTAGTATAGACCCGATCCTGAACTGCGTTAAGATATAAATTACGTGCTGTTTCCGGAGTGTCGTCATCCTCAAATGAATCATCATTAGCGATCGTTACTGATCCTGTAGATTTTAAAATAGGATAAACAGACTGCAGTACCACGCTGTAAGCTCTTGTATTATCATTGAGATCCGCGACTTTTAGAAAGTATGATTTTGCCGGATCGAAAGGATACTTTAATGCTGAATATACACCTGAAAAGTCATCATCCCAGTCGTCGTTTGCTGCAAGCCACTTTGTTGTATCATCAGAAGAATACAGATATATTTTGGTATCGGCAAAGTCACTTTTATCAGCTGCAAGATCACCTGATGCGTTGGGGAGTGTCCGGACATAATAAAATGTACAACCGGACCCGGCTGCATCGGGTGCCATATAGTCCTGAGCTGCTATGAAATCGCATGAGACAGCAGATGGGGAAACATACCCGGTATCGGTTGTATATGAAACTGTGTAGTTTGACCATGGATCTGCGGCAGTATATACAGCATTAGATCCGTCTTTATATGTAATAGTAATTTCAGCAAGCCACCATATACCCCCAGGAGAAGGATCAGTAAAAGTATACTCCATCCCCCAGTCTTCATCAACGGAATCCCAGTCATAAGTAAATGGACCATAGGTATTTCCATTCTGATCTTTTGCTTTACCGGTAATGCTCTGAACAAGAGTAGATGCAGAGTTATCAAGACTCTCCCCGAAAATGGAATCCAGCTGGATAGAGGAACTGGCCTTGTTCGTATTGCCGTGGAAGCTCCAACTCCTCCAGCGGTTAGACGGATATTTCCCATGTCCTTCCAAAGTTGTTGAATCACTGACATTCATTGATACGGAAGAATCATCGGGACTGCTGAATAAACCGTCTCCACTCTGATCCCGTTTGTAAGTCAGAGTACTGCCCGATTTTTCCAGTGAAATCTTTGTAGTATCACCTGTCTTTGACCATAAATAAAAACAATACGAACTGAACTCCGATAAGGACTCATCAAACCAGGCCATTTCTGAAAATGTACTCCCGCCGGGTAAATAAATTTCTTTAAGCTCTGCAGTGAATTCAGAACCTGATATATGTGTAAGCTTCCCCTTAAATCCTGTATACTGTTTCCATGTAGTGTTGTCCCAATATTCGTCAATCTGTTCAAAAGAATTTGTTGTAATCTTCAGTGTCTGCCGGACTTTAGCAAGACCAAAAACGTTTTGTGAAAAAGCGTACCATGTTCCAGATAATACAGTCTGACTATTATCATTCTCATCATCTGAAGAACCACCTGAACCGCATGCAAAACCAAAAAACAGAATCAAAATGAACAATAAAAAAATATTCTTAGTATTTTTCATTGAAAAATCTCCATGTTGAGTTATTACGCCATTTAAGTGTTTTTTGACATCTAAACTTAATTTAATAAAAGTCAATTATCATTTAGAAAAAGTTAACACCTTTTCAATTCGGCACGCACAGCGCTCCTCGCTGTGCGGGGAATAGTGGCTTACGGGGCCACACCCCCGTAAGCCACTATTCCCGGTGTGTGCGAAGCATACGTGCCCCTGAGAATAAAATGTTACTGCTAATAGGTTCGCAATTATACATAAAAAAACTCCGCTTTAAATACGGAGTTTTTTATGAAGAACTCAAATATATTGATTTAATTTTTTATTTCTAAAGTAAAAAAAGGCTATATTATCCACGCCGCCGAAGGCGGCGGGGATAATATAATTTGTGTTCTAAAGTTTAAAATATGATATTTCATCCTTGAGCTTCTCTGCCATTTCCAGAATCGAGTCGCTGCTTCCGGCCATTTCAGCTGTACCGTTTGCATTCTGCTGAGTTGACTCACTTATTGACGACATGGAGTTTACAATCTCTTCAATACCGATTCTCTGCTCATTGGTTGCAGTTCTGATCTGCTCAGATTTCTCACGAACATCTTCAACCTCTGAACTTACCTTTGCGCTCTCTTCTACACGTTCCTGCATAAACTTCTGAATTTTACCCATAATCTCAGAGATCGAATTAACTCCATCTATTATATAATTAATTTTTGAAGTAGTATCTTCAACTCCGGAGAGTGTACGGCTTATTTCACTCTCATTATTTACAATTATTCTGTTAATATCATTGATACTCGACTGAGTCTGATCGGCAAGCTTGGAAATTTCATCTGCAACAACAGCAAAACCCTTCCCCGCTTCACCGGCTCTTGCCGCTTCAATTGCCGCATTCAATGAGAGAAGATTTATACGGTCCGCTATTCCGGTAATCATATCAATAATGTTAGTCATGTCACCGGAGCTCTTTGCAATGTTCATCATTGAATCATTCATTGTCTTTATCGATTTATCACTCGCATTAGCCTCTTTGTTGATGATCATAATTTTGCTTACTGTATCATCAATGACATTTCCAATCTCTCCAAGCCCTTTGGCCAGATTACGGATACTGTCTGCAAGATTATTCAAATTATCAGCCTGTTTATCGGCAATTGATGCAATTCCTTCGGATCCGGCTGATATCTCTTCTACTGTAGCATTGATCTGCTCTGCTGCTGCAGCCTGGTTCTGTGCATTAGCCGAAAATGAATTTGCCGTGGCGTTAAGCTCTTTAGAGGATGACGCAAGTGTCGCGGAGATCTCTCCCGAAGTGGAAACGATTTCTCTCAGTTTATATACAAGAGTCCTGAAATTAGCTATTAGAATCCATATTTCATCCTTCCCGTTTTCACGTGATTTATCCGCAGCATCCGAATGCACACTGCTTCCACTTACAACGGTGAGATCACCTTCTGCCATACTCCGGACTCTGGACGTAAGCTCTACAACGGGTCTGGTCAGCCTTGATGAAAAATAGAGCCCCATTCCTATAGCACACATAAGTATAATAATACTGATTAAAGTCATTATTCTAAGAAGATTGGTCAATGGAGCATACAATTCTTTCCCGGTAATCCCTATTACAATCTTCCATCCGGTATTGGGTACTGTAGTAAAATATCCTTTAAAGGATTTTCCGTTATTGCTATAGTTTCCGGAACCTTCACTCTTATCGAGAAGATCAAGTCCGAATTTTTTTACGGATTCACTCGGAAAAGTATGGAATTTCATTTTCATTACATATTCTTCTATAGGATGAGCGATACATAAACCGGTTTTATCCACCATATAAACATATCCGGTCTCTCCGACTTTCATTGTCGATATATATGACTGAATATCCTTCAGATTAGTATCAACTGTTGCGGTCCCGTTAAACTCGCCCCCGGAATTAAAAAAAGGAGATGAACATGTAACCATTGTAATTTTTGTCAGATCATCATAGAATGGATCACTCCAGAAAAAATCGCTCCCCTTTCCTTTTGCAATTTTATACCAGTCGTAGCTATGAAAATTATATTCCGCAGTTTCATAATCGAGTGTACGGATATATCCGGTACCGTCCCGGTAAACGTATGGTCCGAAATATTTAGTTGCCTCGTTATATCTGTAAGGCTCAAACCATATCCCTGCACCGAATACGCTTTTAAGATTTTTTATAGAGTTCTGCATTATATCAAGATACTCTTTTCTATCTGACCTGTTCCCGTTGATCTCAACAAGTCTGGCAATCTGTCTTGAAACAGATGATGTTTCCGTCATGTTCATATTAATTGTCTGGCTGATGCTCTCAAGCTTGTTTTTCATCTTAAGATCAATTTCATTATTAAGCATCATCCGAGCAAAAATATAGGTAAGTATTGATACGCTTAGTAACGCAAAAAGAGCAATCGAACATAGAAGTGCAACTGTTTTCCCGCCGATTGAACTAAAGTAACTTTTAAAATCCATTTTCATATTATTAACCTGATAAGTTCTATGATCTGTTGAGGGCGGTCCCGAAAACTCCGTTTCCGGGACCGCAGGGAGCCCTCCGGGGCTTATAAAGGGGCTACTGCCCCTTTGACCCTGTAAAGTAGAACTGCCCTTAAATTTTTTTTAATAGCTGAAAGAGTAATCCTACTAAATGGTTATTGGATTAACCATATTGTCAATATAATATAAATCATTCTGATTTTATATAAAAAAATATTACTATAGCATTTAACGAATGAAATAATAAAATAAAAAGAGCTCCCCGATGGAGAGCTCCTGTTATAAACTATTTATTCATCAATCCATTATCTGCATAATATAGAGTACCACAGAGTGCTGCTTTACAAAACAATTCTAATATAGCGTTGATTTTTTAAGAAACTCGGAAATATTCAGATCCGCGTCTTTTGATCCCTTTTTATTTGATTCAGTTATAAAAAGAAGAGTTTTTTCCAATATAGTAAGATTCAGTATAATAAATTCTGACTTTATACCATTTCTGATCGGAGAATCTACATCATTCAGAACTTCACCAAGCTTTTTCTTATCTATCAGCTTCTTTCCGTTCAGAGTATGATTTAGAATTACATCATCTGTACTCTCCGTTGATGGAGATGGATCAAGAACTGTTACTATCTCCTCATCCTGACTTTTAAAATTTTTAGTCTTAATTATAGTTTCAACCTGACTTACAGTTTTACCGTCTGAATAAATTCTCAGCACCTTCTCTTCAAATCCGATTAGAGCCCCGGTAAAAAGACCATCTTTTATATATATATGTTTAACAATCTGAACATATTTAGGACTATCTTTTTCAGGTCCCCAGTTTATATCAGTCTGATAAGGCAGCGTTTTAATTCCGGATCCCGACATCATATTTGCATCTGCAACTACCTGCTGAATGCTTTTATTAAGATCAGCAATCTGCTTGTCAAATCCCTGCCCTTTTTCTTCAATTGCTTTTGAAGTAAGGGTACTCTTCTTTTCATCAGTGCTTACTTTACTATCCTGTGCAGTTAAAAATACAGGCAATATTAAAAATAAAACCATAAATGCGGCTAATCTGTTTTTCATAAATCCTCCAGGTATATTTTGAAAATAAAATTTATAGAATATGGCTCCGGCATTAACCGGTTCCCATAGCTACCGGGGAGATCCGTGAGGCTCTAAAGAGGCTTTCACCTCCGACCATGTAAAGCTTTCAGCTTTTACGGTTCCCTGATAAAAATATCTCATACCCGTACCGCTATGAGCAATAAGGATACTAAAAAGTATTAATTCATGCAAACATTATATTCAGAAATAAATATTTAGAAAAGTACTTTATTTCTATAATACTGTCTATCATCTTTTCTCCTTTGATTATCGGCTTTACAGATAATTTCCGGAACAATTTTACAATAAAATTCAGTATTTATTCTTTAACTTTAATATAGTAAAAAAGGGTCTATTATCCCCGCCGCCGAAGGCGGCGGGGATATATAATTTTTGTTTTTAACATTAAAAATTAAAACCCGTGGAGGGTTAAAAAATCTCCGTTTTAACATAAATTTGATGGTAGATACGTAATATTGTAATTGCTCATAAATCGACGGCATTCTCTCTCCGTCGCGCAGTATGACAATTTCACCACCAGTTTATGAGTACTTACGTAATATTTAATTCATCAAACAGCATTTTAGCTTGATTTAATTAGAGTAGTTACTCAAAATAACAGAATAATGTTTTAAAATCCACTTAGGGTATTTATGTATAAAATTCTGATAGCCGACTTATCCTCATATAAAAATACTCTGAAAGATATATTCACAAATAGCGGCTATAATGCCGTTTTCTGTGACTCCGCATTTGACGCAATTTCAAAGCTAAAAGCATATGATTTTGATCTGATTGTATCTGAAGTAGAACTCCCCGGTGATAATGCGTTTGATCTTTATGAATATGTTGAGGAGAACTATCCCTACATTCCAATTATTATGGTAACCGACAAAAATATAGATCAATTTTTTAACAGAATATTTGAGCAGGGTATCGGGAATGTTCTCCACAAGCCTGTTAATACCAAAGAGATCCTTAACCTGACAGAGAAACTTATTACAAAGAGAAATATTTTCGGTTTAAAAAACTATCTCGAAAATATATTAGAAATAAAAAGGATGAAAATACGGAAATCTCTTCAGATAAACAGGGCTATTGACCTGATTATTGATCAGGTAGAGAAATGGAATTTTACAGTATCCAGCCGTGCAACACTGGGGCTTATACTCAACGAAATGGTAATCAATGCGGTATACCATTCACATGGATTAACTCAGGAAAAGCTTGAGAGAATCCCTGTTGAACTGCCCGAGGATAAATTCGTAGATATACAATTCTGCTATACCGATGACGCATTCGCAATTTCAATTACAGACTCAAACGGATTGCTTTCAAAGGATAAAATTCTTGAAAGCATAAATAATGTTATCAAACAGAATATGCTCATCGAAGCATCGATAACTTCCGGAGAGGATATAAGCGAGTTCATATCTGAATCGGGACGGGGAATAGATCTGGTTAGAAAACTTTCCGGGGAATACTACTTTATAATTAAAAATAACTGCCGCACAGAGATTATTCTTATTTTCAAAAAATCCGATGAACCTGTTGAGTCCGAAAGTTCGTCGTTAAAAATAATTGAAGACAGAAGCTAAGCCTCTTACACACTCCATTTCTCTGCACTTTTATTACTGAAAAAATAAACCAAACACTTCTACTAACAGAATATTAACGGATTATATGATTTATTTCACAGCTTCTTAATGCATTTACCCGCGAATTTAACCGGTCCGATATAGACTTTATATCAAATTTACAGTATATCATAAACATATTTAAGGAGCAGTTAATATGAATATTTATGATATTTTTTCAGGAATTGTCTTTCTGGGAATAACGGTAATCTCATCATACTTCCTGGGCGGTTATATGAAAAGAGTATATAGCGGCGAGAGGACTATTCTATTCCCGGTGATCCGCCCCGTCGAGAGAATTATCTACCGTATATGCGGCATTGATGAATCTGAAGAGATGACATGGAGATCTTATGCTGCCGGATTTATTCTCTTTAATCTGGCCGGCATATTACTTCTGACGGTTATTCAGATGGTACAATATTATCTTCCGCTTAATCCGCAGAAACTGACCGGAGTAAAATGGGACAGTGCACTTAACACCGCAATCTCTTTTGTGACAAACACCAACTGGCAGGGTTACAGCGGCGAATCAACAATGAGTTACTTTACACAGATGATAGGATTAACGGTACAAAATTTTGTTTCTGCCGGAATCGGGATGGCGGCAGGTATTGCTCTTATCCGCGGTTTTACGAGAAAAGAGTCAGGTACAATCGGCAGCATATGGGTAGATATGACACGTTCGGTTCTTTACGTGCTGATTCCGCTTTCAATCATTACTGCTGTAATTCTCATGTCTCAGGGTGTCATTCAGAATTTTCATTCTTATATTACAGCGGAAACCCTTGACGGGGGGAAACAGTTAATCCCCATGGGGCCGGCCGCTTCTCAGATTGCGATAAAACAGCTCGGTACAAATGGGGGTGGATTTTTTAACGTCAACTCTACACATCCATTTGAGAATCCCACATTTATATCCAATCTTATAGAAAATTTTTCAATACTGCTTATCCCGTTTGCGTTTGTGTTTATGTTCGGTTTTATGATTAATAACAAAAAACAGGGTAGAGCAATCTTTTTAACAATGGCACTGCTTTTTATTATTGGTCTCTCTTCAATTCTCTACAGTGAAAACAAAACAGCTCCCGTATTCGAAAGCGCAGGGATAACGGATATTCAGAATATGGAGGGAAAGGAATTAAGAACCGGAGTGTTCTGGTCGGCACTTTGGAGCCAGTCCACAACTGTAACTTCAAATGGTTCAGTAAACAGCATGCATGACAGTTATATGCCCCTTGCAGGAATGGTGCAGCTTTTCAATATCGGAATAGGGGAAGTTATATTCGGCGGTGTCGGTGTAGGACTTATCGGGTTTCTCTTCTATGTCATACTTTCGATGTTTATTGTCGGGCTAATGATAGGAAGGACCCCTGAGTTTATGGGAAAAAAATTCGGGCCGCAGGAGATGGGCCTGTCGCTGATTGCACTTATTCTCCCCATGTGTACAGCAATAATATTCTCCGCAATAGCAGTCTCTACCGGTTACGGATTATCAAGTCTTAACAACCCGTCAGCTCATGGACTTTCAGAGATTCTTTATGCGTATTTTTCCGCAGTAGGGAACAATGGCTCATCATTCGCCGGGCTTAATGCAAATACTCTGTACTACAATAACACTCTTTCAATTGCGCTTCTGGTTGGACGTTTTGCGACAGTACTTCCGGCGCTTGCGATTGCAGGATCGCTGGCAGGCAAGAAAAAAGTTCCGGACAGTACAGCAACATTCCCTACTAACGGGATTCTCTTTATTGCTGTTGTTGCGGGGGTCATTATAATTATGGGAGCACTGACATTTTTCCCAGTGTTTGCTCTCGGGCCTGTGCTTGAACATCTCTTTGTTCAGCAATCATTGACGTTTTAAGGAGATGAATCATGAATCTAATGCGTTCTGAATTTATATTACCCTCACTGAGGGAGTCTGTTAAAAAGCTGAATCCGTTTACACTATGGAGAAATCCTGTAATGTTTGTAGTGGAAATCGGATCTATAATAACAACAACTGCTGCTGTAGTAAACTTCTCTTCCGGGGATAATGTTTATTTTCCATTGCAGATAAGCATCTGGCTCTGGGCAACGGTTATCTTTGCAAACTTTGCCGAATCCCTTGCTGAAATAAAAGGAAAAGCAAGAGCCAGTTCACTGCGTAGTACAAAAAATCTGCTCGAAGCTACACGAATCCTCGAAAACGGAAAAGAGGAGAAAGTCAGTGCCGAACTTTTAAAAAAAGGGGATATCATTTCTGTACACGAGGGTGAAACTATTCCCGGCGACGGTGATATAATGCAGGGGACAGGTCTTATTGATGAATCTGCAATTACAGGTGAATCCGCACCTGTAATAAGAGAATCCGGCGGTGACAGATGCGGAGTAACCGGGGGCACCAGACTTATCTCTGGAAACATTAAAATTAAAATCGCAGTCAACCAGGGGGAATCCTTTCTTGACAGCATGATTAAAATGGTTGAGGGCGCAAAAAGGCAGAAATCTCCCAATGAAGCAGCAATGGATATTCTGATTATCGCGCTCACCATACTCTTTTTAGTTGTGGTTGTAACGCTTCCGGCGTTCGCGAATTATATGGGTTTCTCTATTAATATTACAGTTCTCGTGGCTCTTCTGGTATGTCTTATGCCGACAACAATCGGCGGTCTCCTCCCTGCTATTGGAATTGCAGGGATGGACAGAGTGCTTCAGCACAATGTCATTGCAATGAGCGGACGGGCAATTGAGGCTGCCGGGGATGTCAACATTGTTCTTCTTGATAAAACAGGCACGATTACTCTCGGAAACAGAATGGCTTCGGAGTTTATTCCGGCTGAAGGTGTTGACACTAATAGGCTGCTCCAAACTGCGATGTATTCATCTCTTGCAGATGAAACGCCCGAAGGAAGAAGTATAGTTATACTGGCGAAAAAAGAGCTGGGGATTCACGGCGGTGACATCCGTCAGCCCGAGGGTTCGGTATTTATTCCGTTTACACCTGAGTCAGCAATGAGCGGGATAGATATGGACGGGAAAAAAATAAGAAAAGGTTCACTGCAGGCTATTGAAGATTTAATTGAAAAGAACAACATGGTCATCCCGGACAAAATTTATAGAGAAGTTGATAATATAAGCATGGTGGGAGACACACCTCTTGTTGTTATCAGTGATACTGACGTACTTGGAGTTATACGCCTTAAAGATATTGTAAAAAGCGGAATTGCCGCAAGGATCGCCCAACTCCGGAAAATCGGTATAAAATCCGTAATGATAACAGGCGATACCCATCTTACAGCCGCTTCAATAGCAGCCGAAGCCGGACTTGATGACTTTATTGCCCAGGCAAAACCTGAAACTAAACTGAATCTGATCAGAAGCTATCAGAATCTCGGGAATCTGGTTGCGATGATTGGCGACGGCACCAATGACGCCCCTGCCCTTGCCCAGGCTGATGTCGCTGTAGCAATGAACGCGGGAACACAAGCCGCAAGAGAGGCTGCGAATATGATTGATCTTGATTCATCTCCAACCAAGCTTCTCGATATTGTGGAAATCGGAAAAGAGATCCTGATTACACGCGGAGCATTAACAACGTTCAGCATTGCAAATGATGTTGCGAAATACTTTGCGATAATACCTGCAGTATTTGCAGTAAAATATCCTGAACTTGGGATTATGAATATAATGAATCTCGAAAGCGCCGAATCAGCGGTGTTATCTGCGGTAATATTTAACGCGCTGATAATTCCTGCGCTGATACCGGTTGCACTACGCGGAGTTAAGTACAGTGTAACATCAGTTTCAGCTCTCCTGAGAAGAAATCTTCTGGTCTATGGACTAGGGGGAATATTACTCCCTTTTATATGCATTAAATTGATTGATTTGCTTATTAAGGTAATATAGGTGATTTTTATGAAACAGTTAAAAACTTCATTTTTAGTTCTTTTAATTTTTACTTTCATGACGGGCGTTATATACCCGGCAATTATTACAGGTATAGGTCAGGTTTTTTTCCCGGCTAAGATTAACGGAAGCCTGATAATAAAAAATGGTGCGGTTATCGGAAGCAGACTGATAGGACAGAAATTTGAGAATCCGGAATTTTTTCAAAGCAGGCCATCATCAACAGAATATGATGGATCCGGTTCCGGGGGGAGCAATATGGGGCCGACAAATAAAAAGCTTGCGGATAAAGTTAAATTCCGTACGAATCAGATACGGCACGATTTTAATCTGTCCGATAAAGCACTGCTGCCGTCAGACTTTGTGTTTGCTTCAGGAAGCGGGCTTGATCCGCATATTTCACTGGATTCAGCTTTTCTGCAGGTTGATAGAATTGCTTCTGCAAGAAATATTGAAAAAAACCTTATTGCAGATATAATAGAATCAAACAGTGAAAGACAGCTCCCTTTTTACGGGGGACGATTTGTCAACGTCTTAAGTCTGAACACTGCTCTTGACAATATGGAGGTAGGCAGATAATGGGAGATAACAGACCGGATCCGGAAGTTCTGCTTACAGCTCTTAAGAGATTTGAAGAGAGAGAGAACAGGGGTAAACTTAAAATATTTTTCGGCATGTCCGCGGGTGTCGGAAAAACATATGCCATGCTTAAATCAGCTCATAAGCTCAAAGCTGAAGGTGTTGATGTTGTCATCGGATATGTGGAAACTCATGGACGTATTGAAACTGATGAACTTGTAGCTGATCTTGAGCTTATCCCGCGGATAAAAATCAGCTATAACGGATTAGAAATTGAAGATTTTGACCTTGATGCTGTTATTAAACGCAAACCCGAAGTAGTCCTTGTAGACGAAATGGCACATACAAATGCTGAAGGAATGCGTCATGTTAAAAGGTATAATGATATTGTTGAACTCATGGATAATGGCATCAATGTTTATACAACACTTAATGTCCAGCATGTTAAAAGCCAGTCCGATGTAGTTGAGCAGATCACTGGAGTTAGAATCCGTGAAACAGTTCCCGATTCAAAACTCGATTTAGCTGATTCAATTGAACTGATAGATATTTCACCGGATGGACTCCTTAAGCGATTATCCGAAGGGAAAGTTTATATTTCGGAAAAAGCTGAACTTGCGGCATCGCGGTTTTTCAGAAAGGGGAATATAACAGCTCTCCGGGAGATGGCTCTTAACTATGTTGCCAAATCCGTTGATAACGATATGCGGGATTACATGATGACGCGTAAAATTTCCGGTCCATGGAAAGCCGGTGACCGCCTGATGGTAGCCGTCAGTCCAAGCCCCTACTCCGAATACCTCATAAGATGGACAAGAAGAATGGCTTTCAATCTCAAAGCATCATGGTTTGCCCTGTACATCGAAAAACAGAAAACACTCACAGAGCAGGACGAAGTTAATCTCACAAGAAATCTTAACATTGCAAGAGAACTTGGAGCAGAGGTGATCTCAACTATTGACGAAGATATAGTTACAGGGCTCATGCGGGTCGCGGCCCAGAGAAACATCACCCAGATTATAGTAGGTAAACCTCTGAAGCCCTATCTTTCAGATTATTTTTCCGGTGGAAACCTTGTCGAAAGGCTCCTTAAAGTAAGCGGAGATATTGAAATTCATATTGTCAGTCAGCCGAAAGTCCAGCCTCAGGCAAAATTATTTTTTCACAGCTGGTCAATGCCGGCAAAATTAAATGAATACTTTATTTCAATTTCTTCAGTTTCCATCATAACTTTATTCAATTTTCTACTGGTTCATTATACCGGATACTGGACAATTGCACTTGTATATCTGTTCTATATCTCAGTTGCAGCTCTGTTCATCGGAAGAGGTGCTGTCTTTTTATCCGCACTGCTGAGTTCAGTAGCCTGGAACTTTCTCTTTATCCCTCCGCTGCATACTTTTAGAATAGGAAAAGTTGAAGACCTTGCAATGTTTATAACATATTTCATAATCGCTTTCATAATCGGCGGCCTTACATCTAAGCTACGGGAAAAAGAGTGGGCAATCGCCCAGCGAGAAAAAAGAATATCGGGGCTGTATGAGTTTTCAAAATTAATCAGTAACGCATCTGACATTAACGAATCCATTCAGATTTCTGTAAAATATTTTGAAGACAATTTCAATGCAAAATCCGCATTTATTCTTGCGGATGATTCGGGGAATCTTAACGGCATTGTACACGAAAAAAGCACCCTTAACATCGGGAGTAACGGACCGGGAGTTGCCGAATGGGTATTCAGAAATAATAAATCTGCCGGGATCGGGACAGAGACTCTCCCGCAGGCCGGGGCTCTCTATATTCCTCTTAATGCTGGTGGTTATATGACCGGAGTGCTGGCAATACGAAGAGATGACGATAACGAATTTACATTCGAACAGAATAATTTTCTGATGAATATATCATATCATTTATCAATGCGGTTTCAAAAAGAGATGATATCTGAAAAAAGCACAAAATCAAAATTGATTGAGGAATCTGAACGCTTATACCGTATACTTCTAAACTCACTCTCTCACGAGCTCCGCACTCCGCTCACTACAATAACCGGTGCTTCAAGCAGCCTCATGGATGAAGTTGTACTATCTCAGCCGGAGATAAGAAACAGTCTCATCCGTGAGATAAACCGTGCCGGTTTGAAACTGAACAGGCTTGTAGACAACCTACTTGACATGAGCAGACTTGAGTCAGGAATGCTGAAATTAAACCTTAATAAGCATGACATCAACGATCTTGTCAGCGTAGTATTAAGAGAACTGGAACCTGATCTGCAGAATTATAAAGTTATTATTGACATTGCCGATGAAATCCCTATGATAAACATAGATTTTGTACTTATGGAGCAGGTATTAATAAACCTTGTATATAATGCGCTGAATTATACCGAAGCAGGAACAGAAATAAAGATAGAATCACATTTACAGAAAGATCATTTAATTATTTCTGTCAGCGACAACGGATCAGGGATTGATCCTGCAGATATTCCGGGTCTTTTTGATAAATTTAAAAGAGGGATTACTTCAAAACCGGGAGGAACAGGTCTTGGTCTTTCAATATGCCGGGGGATTGTCGAATCTCACAAAGGTACAATTACCGCAAGGAACAGGTCAGCCGGCGGGGCGGAGTTTATAATATCTCTTCCGGCAGAAGATGAAAATACAAAAGAAGCTATGGTGAGCGATGAGTGACGGTCCTGTAATACTTGTAATTGATGATGAGACGCAGATAAGAAGAATGCTGCGGCTCAGCCTTGAAGCTCATGGATTCAGGGTGAAAGATGCGACAACCTCTCAGGAGGGGCTGCAGCAGGCTGCTCTTGCACGCCCCGATCTCATCATTCTGGATCTCAATCTTCCCGATAAAGACGGGTTGGAAACTCTGAAAGATATCCGCAGCTGGAGCAGAATTCCGGTTATAGTTTTATCTGTACGAAACTCCGAACAGGATAAAATTGAACTCCTCGATTCCGGTGCGGATGATTATCTTACAAAACCGTTCAGTATGGGTGAACTTCTGGCTCGTATTCGTGCTGCGCTGCGGCATATTTCAGCGGATACATCTGACGGAATATTCACCACTGGAGATCTGGTAATAGATTTTTCAAAAAGAATTGTAACAAAAAATGATGAAGAGATAAAACTCACTCCAACAGAGTACTCTCTTTTGAAGCTCCTAGCATGTAATGCCGGTAAAGTGATGACACACAACCAGATAATTGACGAACTGTGGGGAATCAGCTCCCAGCCCGATACAAGTTACCTGCGAGTATACATTCTTCAGCTTAGAAAAAAAATCGAAGCGAATCCATCCAATCCGAAAATTCTCATCACAGAACCGGGAGTCGGATACAGGCTTCTTTCTATTTAACTACAGCCATTACTTGAAATTCATCAGATCCTTCATCGAGAGAGACTTGTTGCTCTTCAGATCGGCGCTGTCCATCCGTTTCATCTTTGACGGCAGATATGCTTCATTATAAAACTTTGCCAGTCTGAAAATTTCATGATCAGCCTTCTCCGGTGGAATCTTTACAAGCAGATTATAATCCTTTTTCCTGAAACCAAGATTTAATATATGAGCCACATCTGAGATATTCTGAACAAAGTGCCTAGTATATAAAATCATAAAAGAGAGTACAATAAAAATAATTATCATAAAACTCTGTATATGCTCAAGAGCTATCTCTTTGTTGATATCAATTATTGAAACAATCAGTGTACAGCCCTTTCCTGTTACAGAGATATAATCCTCTTCATCATAATACCTCTTAAACTCAGAATCAGCCAGCTTCTCAACAACAGTACCGCCTGTATAAATAATTTTAAGAACATTTTTATCTGACATGAGCAGCCCTTCTGCTGTCTCCCTGAATCCAAGACCGTTCATATCCGCTATTCTCTTAAGACCGTCTATCTGGTTTACATACTCATCAGACCGTTCCTTCGAAAAGTGAGATGCAGATGTGCCGAAGACAAAAGTAAAAACCAGAAGAACCGATACTATAGTAAACACCGCCGTTGTGGTTATCGTGGCAGTATGATGCTGAGCCATCCTGGACTCGGCATTGTGAATTTTACCGAAAATTTTAATTACTCTTACAAGCCGCAGTATCCGGGTAATCCTCACAGCTTTCACAACCTTCAGAACGTTCATTGCACCGATGGCGCCTGCGCCGGAGTGAGCATCAACTGTTAAAAGAAAAAATAATGACGGACCGGAATCGAGAACAAGAAGCGGAAATGAGCTGATAAAATCTACCCATCCCCTTTCGTATTTTATGTATGATAAAAATTTACCCTTCCCGCCGCTGAAAACGGATCTTATGGTGAACTCAATTGAAAAAATCAGATCAAAACAGAATCCTGTAACAAGTAATATATTTCTGGACCGGACACTCCAGTGGGCATACCTGCTGTATTCATCGAGCAGTGTCTGAATAATAACCAGAAATATCGCTGCAATAATAAATGTTTCTAAAACTTTTTTTATATCAAATAGTTTATTCATTCTGATCACCAGTTATTATCTCCAGCTATAAGATAGAGAGCATCGAGTATCCGTCTGTCATATCCGAAATGATCAGCATTTTTTTTAGCAATACCAAACCAGCTTTTATCGGCCGACTCGGCACCACGCTCAATCTTTGCAATATGTTTATAATTCTGGAATCTGGAGCTTAGAATAAATACAAGCTTCGCAGCTGCCTCATCCTGCTCAATCATATCAGCTGTGAAATTGGATTTCACAGCAAGCTGAATAAGCTTTTCAGGAATTCCAGGGAGAAGAGGAATCATATATTTAACAACTGAACCTGTATACGAAGTAATCATTTTTTTGTTCTTTCCAATATCCGTAATGCTTATTTTAGAATCGGGATTTGAAGGATTAAGCGGAAGTTTCATATAGACAGTATTCCGGATAAGCAGCATTGTTTTTAAAAAAATAATATACTCGTGAGAATCGAGATTGGTTTTCTGTACGCGGACAAGCTCATTGTGAAGAAAATCCCGTCTTTTAAAAATTTCCCCCATATACTTATCAAGAACATCATAATTAAAAATATTGATGGTACTGTTCATATTAAATCTGGAATCACGGTTCCTGAATATCATCTGCACAAAAGCATGAAGCTTCTCTCTTCTGAATTTATCAGCAATAGTTCCTGTACCTGAAAATTTATCCATAAACGAAAAATCGGTATTAACTACAAACTGATTAATGACCGGGAGAACTATCCCGGAGACCCTTGAATAGAGATTTTCGAAAATAAGCTCAAGCACCTGGTTCCATTCAAGATGAGGAAAAAACTGACTGTTTTTAAAAGTAATTTTAAGCTGCGGAAGATTCTGCACAATAAAATTCATTATCATCCCTTCACCGACAAGGAGAGGTTCAGATTTAATCCCTGGATTGGAAAGAAGATGATCTACAAAATCATTGACCTTATTTATATCGATTTCGCTGTAACTGTTTTTAGACAAAAAATTCCCCCTTTAAAACCATGCAGTAATACCTAACGTAGGAACAACAACAGTCTGAAAACCTGTCATATTCGGACCGAGATTATCAAAGACAAGCTGTACACCGGCATTAAAGATTACTCCGCTAGAGAGTACAAACTTAAGCCCGAATCCATTTGAATACCTGTACCCTAACTCTTCACTGATCTGAGAGTTTCTGCTGACCCCGGCCATAATCTCGGCATAAAAGCATACATCATCTCTCTTTGTAAGACCAAAAATAAACTGCGGTCCGGCACCGCCGGAATAAGCCTGAGTATCATTTGTAAGATTGAATTCAGCTTCACCCTTTAACGCAAGAGCAATATTATTATTTACAAAAAAAGCAAACTGAGGAAAAACTTTTAGAATATTATTATTATCCTGCTCATCGGAATCTACACCCTTTGCCTGATAAGATACAAATCCACCTAATTCAACGGTATATAGCCGGAGATATTTGCTCTGTTTAATCCTGATAGCATCTTCAATCTCCTCCTTTACTATACTCCGAACCTCTTCTACAAACTTGCTCTGATTAATATTTTTCTCTTTTCCGCTCTTTTCATCTTTTATGCTCTGATCCAGCTCTTCACGTACTGCACCCCGGAGTTCATCGAGAAGCTCCTCTTTATCTTCCGGTCTTACCTCAGAAAGGGGTTTATCACGTTTTATATCTATATTTTTATTATAACTCTTATTATCGTTCTGATCCATATAATCTTCATAGCTTTCACGGCCATAGATTGTTCCGCTTATTATAATTATGAGTAATATAGCTAATGGATAAAATTTCATATTTAGACGCATCACTATCCTCCGGTTACTATTCTTATTATCGTTATTTTTGCCGCAAAGTTAAATTATTTATTTACCCGCTAATTTATTGTTTACAGAGATAATTTTAATTATAATATACACAGTATACTGGTATATTATAATTAAATGAATTATTTTTATAAAACTCCCTCCCCCCCTCTGTCGCCGGAGCGACATCTCCCCCATGAAAGACGGGGGAGACGGAAGGAAAGGCGAGTTCGAAATAAAAAAATATGTATCAAAATGCCTTCCCCATCTCACCATGGGGAAGGTGCCCGACAGGGCGGATGGGGAGAATTAAAATGAATCCAAAAACAAAAAAATATACTTCCATATTGACAGTATCGGCCATTGCGGTGCTGATTTTCACCTCGGCATACTCTCAGAAAACGTCATCTTTCTTTAATCTCACTATGCGGATTAATACTGAAGGTGATGATTATGCCCCGTCGCTCACCAGTGATGGAAGTACTGCTGTTTTTAATTCACAGATGCCGGGAGAAAAATCACATAACATATTCATATGTAAAAGCAAAAATGGTTCATGGGGAGATCCCTATCCGATCTTTACAATAAATTCCGATGCCAACGAGGAGACTCCATTTATATCTGCAGATGGAAAAACAATTATTTTCGCATCGGACAGACCGGGCGGCTTATCATCATCGGCCACATCTGACGGAAGAAAAAGAATTACATTCGATCTGTATATTTCACGACTGGTTAACAGCAAATGGACTGAACCGGAACTATTAAAAGGCAACGTCAACACTCACATGAACGAAAGGGCTCCCGGTTTAAGCAGCAATGGAGAGACGCTTTACTTCACCAGATGGCCCTATAATAATCCCGGTAAAGCAAAAATCTACTCTGCAAAACTTGACGGAGGAGAATTTAAAGATGTAAAAGAACTCCCTGCTTCAATAAATTCCGGCAACTATGAAATAGGCTTCAGACCATCATATAAATCGGGGAGATACTTTTTTGCGTCGAGAAGACCGGGAGGTTCCGGCGGATGGGATATCTATTATACAACCCTGTCGGGAAAAAATTTCACAAATCCCGTCAATGCAGGGAGAGATATAAACACGCCTTATGACGACATGTATTATTCAGAGTCAAACATCAACTCGGTGATAAGCTCAAACAAAGCGGGCGGATACGGAAAATTTGACCTCTACTCATCCATACCATCGGCCAAAATTTACACCCCTGTAAAAAAGACTGTAAATGATAAGCAGCCCGCTGTTCTCAACATTACAGTTATAGACAAAAAAAGCGGAAAGGTTCTGAAAAAAAACCGATTCAGAGTTATTCTCATGGGGGAGAGAGAGAAGGAATCTGTTTTCCTGAGAAAGGTTGAGATTAAGAGCGGAAACAACGGAAAATTTACAATAAGTCCAAAAGTGGATGTTGATTCAATCATTATTGAACCGGTTTCAAACCTCTATACAGGTTGTAAATCAAAAGTTAATGTTATTCCGGGACAGGTTCAGGATATAAAACTCTACCTGAGTAAAAACTCCGTGTCCGATAAGAAAGAGAGTTCGTGCATAGATACAGTTGTAAAATCACCCGTGATGAAAAACGATACAGATCAGTCCGCTCCACCATATATTCAGACTATTTACTATAAATTCAATTCTTATGCAGTTCCCGCGGAGTACATTCCCGAAGTGCACAAACTTGTTGAACTTATGCGGGACAATCCCGAACTGACACTTGAAATTTCCGGGTATGCAGATGTTTCAGGATCGGCAAAATCGAATGACCGATTAAGCATGAAACGCGCGCAGGGTGTTGCGGAACTGATTAAGTCTCTTGATATTTTTGAAAGCAGAATTACTGTTCAATGGTTCGGGGAATCGAAGTCAGTGTCTGGAAGATCAGGTCCGCGGTATTACTATCAGGATAGAAAAGTTGAACTACTATTAAAGAAATAAAAAAAGGGCTGCCCGGTTAACAGGCAGCCCGTATATCGGGTTGGTATTATTCGCTCATTCTTCTCAGAAATGCAGGAATATCGAGATCTTCATTTGTAAAATCCTTCCTGGGTTTTCTGTCATAATCAATTGTAAATGTTCTGTTTGCAACTGCGGGTTTAGGCTTCTGTAGCTCCTGTTTTCCATCAATAAGCGTAAGAGATGTTCCATTCTCCCGGGGTGTTTCTCTGACGGTCTCCCTGGGCTTGAGATTGTTTACAGTAGTTACAGAAAGCATATTCTTTTTACGGTCGAATCCCGTTGCTATTACAGTTATCCGCACTTTATCATCAAGAGCAGGATCTACAGTAGTACCGAAAATTATATTAGCATCAGGATCTACCTGTCTTGTTATTTCATTTGTTACTTCATTTACTTCATGGAGTGAGAGGTCATTTCCACCGGCAATATTGATAAGTACGGCTTTTGCACCTTCAATACTTGTCTCTTCAAGAAGCGGGCTGTTTATCGCCATCATAGTTGCTTCAAGGGCTTTATTCTCACCTGTACCTATACCGACTCCCATAAGAGCATCACCAGTCTCTTTCATTACAGTTCTTACATCTGCAAAGTCTACATTCACAAGACCTGTAACCATAATAAGATCAGCTATACCCTGCACTCCCTGACGAAGAATATCATCAGCAAGTTTAAACGCGTCTTCAATAGGTGTTTTTCTATCTATTATTTTAAGAAGAAGATCATTCGGGATAGTAATAAGAGTATCCACCTTGCTTTTGAGGTTTCTGATCCCCTCTTCAGCCTGTGCCATTCTTCTTTTACCCTCAACTTTAAACGGTTTGGTTACTACGCCGACAACAAGAGCGCCCAACTCTTTCGCTATCTCCGCAACAACCGGTGCAGCACCGGTACCGGTTCCGCCCCCCATACCTGAAGTTATGAATACCATATCAGCACCCTTTAGAGCTTTGCTGATTTTATCACGGTCCTCATTAGCAGCCTCTCTGCCGATTTCAGGATTTGCTCCTGCTCCAAGTCCCCTGGTTAGTTTAGATCCAAGCTGGATCTTCTCCTGTGCCAGACAATCACGAAGCTGCTGTGCATCCGTATTGGCAACGATAAACTCTACGCCCTCCATACCTGTTGCGATCATTCTGTTAACAGCATTGGTTCCTGCTCCGCCAACTCCGATAACTTTAATAATCGTAGACAAAGGCTTTTCTTCTTCCAGTTTGAACATGTACCCTCCCGATCCGGTCTTTATTTATTTTTACAACGTTATGTCTCATTAGAATTGATTCTTTAAATCCATAAAAGATAAGCAGCAAGAGAGATTTAAATTAATTTAAATAGATTTAATATAGATAATAGCTAATAAAGTATTTATAGTAAAAATATTAATTTTATTTGTCAAATCAGTTTTATACATATTACTGATTTGCAGAAAAAAATTACAAATACTCTTCAAATACTTTCTTCAGCCTGTCTACTAAACCTGTTTTACTCCTGCTGTACTTACCCTGTCCTCTGAACTTGTTCATTCTGATACCATACTTCAGAAGACCGACACCGTTTGCAAACTGCGGCGTCGCTACAACATCCTTGAGACCAACTATATCTGCCGGTGTTCCAATACGCACAGGCATATTGAACACTCTTTCAGCCGCTTCAATACAACCATCGAGCATGCTTCCGCCGCCGGTGAGGACAATTCCAGCTGCCAGCATATCTTTTCTTCCGCTTTTCATCAGCTCGTGGTCAATCATCTCCATTATTTCGCTTACACGGGGCTGAATAATCTGTGTCAGCTCCTGGCGGAAGAGTCTTCTTGGAGCTCTCCCCCCGACTGACGGGACTTCAACCATTTCAGATGCGTCAACCAGCGACAGTTCGGCACATCCGTACTTCTTTTTTATCATTTCGGCAGACTCAATTGATGTTCTGAGTCCTATCGATATGTCGTTTGTTATGTGAATACTTCCAACCGGGAGCACTGAAGAGTATGCAACCCCCCCTTCGAGATAAACAATTATATCAGTTGTACCGCCGCCGATATCAACAAGTGCAACACCAAGCTCTCTTTCATCACGTCCTATCACCGCATCAGCTGATGCGATTGGATTAAAAACTATATCTCTATGCTGAAAACCGGCTTTCGCCACGGATTTTATCATATTCTGAATGCTTGTTGTTGCTGCTGTTATGATATGAACCTCAGCTTCAAGTCTTACTCCGCTCATTCCTACAGGATCTTTGATCCCGGATTGGTCATCTACAGAAAATTCCTTTGAAAGAACATGCATAATCTCACGGTCAACGGGAATTACAATTGCCTGAGCCGCTTCAATTACTCTTTTCACTTCAAGAGTTGAGATGGTTCTGCTTCGGTTCGCAATTGCCACAACGCCCTTCGAGTTTTCACCCTTTATATGCTGTCCGCTGATACCTACAAATACGCTGCTTACTTCATATCCGGCCATAAGCTCCGCGTCCTCAATTGCTTTAACTATTGACGCAGAAGTATTGTCAATATTGACTATCACTCCATTTTTTAATCCCCGTGAAGGCGCAACTCCAACACCAGCCACCTCCACCTGACTGTTTTCATTCAGGTAGCCTATAACCGCGCATGTTTTCGTTGTTCCTATGTCAAGACCGACAATAATATCTTCCATACATTAACCTCTCCACTACTGCCTGATGAGAACTCTCTTATCCTTGAGATTAAGACTCTCCGGAAAAGAATTTATCGCATCAAGGTAAGCGGCACTCTTCTCAATTTTTTTAAAACCGTTCAAATCATTTTTTATAATAAAATCTGTTTTTCTGCTTTTTAATTTAACCCTAAGATCTCTGCCCTGAATAATTTCAATCTCGGCCAGTTCACCTGCAAAAAGCGCTCTTTCCCGGCCAAGCTGCAGAAGATTATCAAATAACCCCTTCACATATTCACTGCCGCTATCACTTTCAAAAAATTCCTTCTCTGTAATTATTATCGGCATATCTGTCCTGAAAAATCTCCCCGAATCGAGAACATTTATTTTTTCGTCAACCAGACATGGAACACTTATATTTTTTTCGACCCTGAACACCATAAATAGAGGATATTTTTCCTCAACAGTTATAATCATCAGATTATTTTCAATATCAACATCATAATTTTCTATCATTATGCTGCCGTTCATAACCTCTTTGAGGTATTCTACATCAATAATTATCCCTTTTTCAGATACTTTAGCCCCGGCATTTCTGATAATGTCATATTTATCAACATTCTTTACCCCTCTGAATTCAATCCGTTCCACATAGATTGATGAATCAGATCCGGTCAATGACGCGGCACAGAATAAAAAAGATATCAGCAATATAACTCTTTTCAGATTCACATTAACTCACTTAATAAGCTCAAGTATTGCCGGACCTGCTTTATGAATATCTCCGGCGCCCAGTGTAATAACAACATCACCTTCTTTCAAAACTTTCACTACCGAAGCAGCTATATCTTCAAACTTTGGAATATGATGCGCGTCCCTGTTTTCATGTTTTTTAACAGCCTGGCAGATCAGTTCAGTGGAGACTCCATCAATTGGATCTTCACCGGCCGGATATATATCAGCAAGAAAAACTTCATCTGCATGAGCAAATGACTGTCCGAATTCATCCCATAGAAGTTCAGTCCGTGAATATCTGTGCGGCTGGAATATCACAACTATTCTTCTGCCGAGATTTTTAAGAGCAGAGAGTGTAGCTCTTATTTCAGTAGGATGGTGCCCGTAATCATCCATTACAAGTATGCCGTTCTTTTCACCGACTCTTTCAAGTCTGCGCCCTACACCCTCAAAATTTTTCAGCCCGTCACGGATAGCTTCATATGTAAGCCCAAGTTCCAGAGCAACAGCTATTACAGAGAGAGAGTTGAGAACATTATGATTTCCAAGCTGAGATAGTACAAACTCTCCAACCGGTTCTTTTTTATAATTACAGGTAAAACAGGTCTTCCCGTTTTCCATCCGTACATTGTGTGCTGTAAAATCCGCGTCCTCGTTAAAACCGTATGTATAGAACGGACGCTCGATGCGGGGGAGGAGCTCTCTTATTACATTATCATCCGTACAGAGCACTGAATATCCGTAAAACGGAATATTGTTTATGTATGTGAGAAAAGCATCTTTAACAGCTTCAAAATATTTGTAGTGGTCAAGATGATCCGCGTCGATGTTGGTTACAATTGCTATGCTCGGGAGAAGTTTAAGAAATGATCCGTCCGACTCATCAGCCTCGAAAACGATGTACTCCCCTTCTCCGACTCTTGCGTTAGATCCGAAATTAAAAACTTTTCCCCCGATTACAGCTGTGGGATTCATTCCTCCATCGTTAAGTACCGATGCAAGCATTGATGAAGTTGTTGTTTTCCCGTGAGTTCCCGCAACTCCGATTCCATGTTTAAGACGGACAAGTTCGGCAAGCATTTCCGATCTGTGAATGATTGGAATACTTCTTTTTCTCGCTTCTATAATTTCAGGATTGCTGTAATCAATTGCGCTTGATGTTACAACAACATGATAGTCTGTAATATTCGAAGGGAAATGACCAATAAATACTTTTGCTCCAAGTGATTCAAGTCTTCTGGTCTGTTCGGATGATTTAAGATCCGATCCTGAAACTTCATATCCTAAATTCATAAGTATCTCGGCAATCCCGCTCATGCCTATCCCGCCGATCCCTATGAAATGCATTTTTTTTGATTTTCTGAACAACTCAATTACCTCTGTGACTCAAGTATTTCTTTTATATTTTTTACAATCACATCAGCCGCATCTATTTTAGAAGCCTGTTTAGCGCAATCTGACATGATTTTCAGTTTTCTCGGATTATTAAGCAGATCAAAGAGTACCGGTGCAACTTTTTCAGCAACGGCATCGTCATCTGAAATTTTAACTGCAGCTCCGGCAGCGGCAAATGAATCTGCATTTTTACTCTGATGATCCATTGCAGCGTGGGGATATGGAATAAGTATAGAAGGTACACCTGCAGCGGCGAGTTCCATCATAACACCTGCGCCGGATCTTGATATTGAAATATCACATGCTCTGTATGCTTTGCCGACTCTTTTTATATATGGAGATATATAGACCGATCCGGCTTCAACTTCAGTCCGGGATTTCTGCTTATACTCATCGAATGAATAATCTCCGGTACTCCAGATTATCCCGATATTTTTAAATTCACGGGGGTAAGCCTTTTTCAGTTCAAGTACCAGATTATTGAGTTTTACAGCACCCTGGCTTCCGCCGATTATCAGTATTACTTTATCACAATGCTCCAGGTGAAACGCTTTTTTTGCTTCACTCTTCGGAGTCTGAACCAGAACATTGTTTCTGATCGGGTTACCGCAATGAATATATTTTTCCGGCATCTTGAGATAAGATACTGAATCGGGGAAAGTTCCGAAAATCTTCTGACACTTTTTCTCAAACTTTAATGTTACTTTACCGGGAACAGTATTCTGCTCGCAGAGAAATACCGGAACTTTACACAATCCAGCAGCAACAAGCGCCGGAGCAGAGACATATCCCCCCATCCCCACAACGCCGGATACATTATTTTTTTTGATTACCCTTATAGTCTTAAGGACTGCGCCGGTAAATCTCAAAAGAAACATGGGAATTTTAAAGGGATTTACTGTAAGAGAAGGCGCATTATATGTAAAAAGTCTGCTGCTGTCGATGTCTGTAAACGATCCGAATCTCAGATCATTTTTTCCTGTAAGAAAAAGAGGGCTCAGATTTCCGTCTTCACCAAGTTTTTCATAAAGGGCGATTCCGGGGCTGATGTGTCCCCCTGTTCCTCCGCCTATTATAAGTATATTTTTACTCATGGCTCCATACCTCTTCAAATTTGACTTCACGAATGGATACTTCCCTGTATCTCGAAATATTAAGAAGTATACCTGCCGCAATCATATTAGTAAGCAGAGATGATCCTCCGTAACTGATAAACGGCAGCGGTATACCTGTTGTGGGGAGCGCGCCGCTTACTACTCCCATATTGATAAATGCCTGTACTGTTATAAGAAGACTCAGTCCCACGGCAAGCAATCTTCCAAAATCATCCGGTGCATGGAGAGCAATAAGTGTCCCTCTCCAGAAAACAAAACAGAAAAGCAGAGCAAGAAATATTGTACCCAGAAGACCGGTCTCCTCTGCAATTACCGCAAAAATAAAATCTGTATGTGGCTCCGGGAGTCTGGCGATTTTTTGTGTACCGAAACCGAGACCCACACCAAGAAGCCCACCTTTTTTAAAAGCTGTGAAAGACTGAATAACATGATAACCGATTCCATACCTGTCGTGATACGGATCAAAATATGCAAGAACACGATCCCACCTGTATGACACCTGATATATTAAAAGATAGAACATCGGAATACTAACCACAAAGAGTGAAAGAATATATAACAGAGGGAAACCTGAAACAAAAAGTATAAACACAGTTATAATCAGAAGATCCATTGCTGTACCGAAATCGGGCTGAAGCATTACCAGCAGAAAAATAAAAGCAACCACCAGCATGGGAACAAGAAGCTGTATTACATGATTCTCCTTTGTTTCAGAAGAGTAGATCTTCACAAGATAAATAACAACTGCCAGTTTAACAAACTCCGAAGGCTGCAGATTAGCAGGGCCGATACTTATCCATCTGGAAGAGCCCTTAACACTCGATCCGAGTCCCGGTATAAGCACAATCAGAAGCAGAACAGTAGATACAAGAAGCATAATCTTGGTATGTTTAACATACTCCCGATAATCAATCTTCTGGAATACAAAAAGCGCAATAAGCCCGATAATCGCCCATGCCATCTGACGCTTCAAAAAGTAAAATGAATCACCGAAAACACGGAAGGCGTAAACAGCGCTTGCACTGTAACTCATAGCAAGACCTATACCCGCAAGGGTAAAGATAGCGACAAAGAGAACCAGATCGGGCTCCCCTTTTCTCCTTGTATCGAGTACGTCTTTCAGATCCAAGAGATCTCCCCCTGCGACAATTTCCTGAAACTCTCTTTGAAAACCTTCCCTCTTTCGTCATAACTGCTGAACATATCGAATGATGCGCATGCAGGTGAAAGGAGTATCATGTCTCCCTCTTCAGAATTTTTCATCGACTTCAAAACCGCATCCTCCATTGACGATGCTTTTACAACATTGAATCCGCTGAAAATCTCTGAAAACATATCACTCGATTCACCGATTACAACTATACATCTCGCTTTTTCTCCAACGATATCTCTCAGTCTTGAATAATCATCACCTTTTGTTCTTCCGCCGATGATCAGAACTCCTTTATCTTTAATACTCTTTACTGCCATCTCCACAGCTCCGATGGTTGTGGCTTTCGAATCATTCACGAAAGTCCTGCCCATGTATTCTCCGGCAAGCTCCATACGGTGCTCAAGTCCGTTGAAAGAGTAACACGCTGCTGCGATCATTTCAAAATCAGGTTCGATCTTCAATTTTTTATGCAGAGAGGTTACCATAAGGAGTGAGGCCATGACGTTCTGAATATTGTGAATTCCAAGGATGCTCAGCTTTTTTACTTTTACTGCCGGGATCGTTGAACCTTCATGTATTATATATATCACGCCGTCTCTGTAGAACGAATCGGCGCTGTCATCGTCAATAGAAAAAGTCAGTGTGTTCGAAGGGTAATCCATTCTGCTGTTTTCCAGAATCTCGTTATCCCTGTTATATATAAAAAAATCATTATTATCCTGATGTTTAAAGATACGTTTTTTTGCTTCGAAGTATCCTTCCATTCCGTCGTACCGGTCAAGATGATCGGGAGTTACATTTAGTATGGCGGCCACATCCGGTTTGAATGTATCGACAGTTTCGAGCTGAAATGAAGAGAGCTCAATTACAGTTACAGTTTCATCTGTTGTCTGGTCAGCAAAAGAGATAAGAGGTATGCCGATGTTTCCGCCGATGAAGGTGTCGAATCCAAGCTCTTTGAATATATGACCTGTAAGACTTGTAGTTGTAGATTTACCGTCTGTTCCTGTGATGCCGATGAAGCTCCCTTTCATATTCCGGAATGCAAGTTCAATTTCAGAGATAACAGGAATCTTTCTGCTGAACGCCTCCTGTATCAACGGAATACCGGCAGGTACTCCGGGACTCAGAACGATAAGATCAAATCCCTCATCGAGTATTTCAGCTCTCTGATGTCCCGCGATTACATTTACAGATGGATCGAGTTTTGCTATAAGATCCTTAAGTTCCTCTTCACTCTTCATATCAGATACAGTGACATCAGCTCCACGCGCCGACAGAAAGCCCGCCGCAGCAACACCGGTTCTGTATCCGAGACCTACAACAAGAACTTTTTTATAATCTTCAGCCATTAACTTCAACCTTCTATAAAATTTTTAGAGATGCGAGTCCGAGTATAGCAAGAAGCAGTCCCAGTATCCACATCCTGACGACAACCTTCTGTTCAGGCCATCCTGAAAGTTCAAAGTGATGATGAATGGGAGCCATTTTAAAAACTCTCTTCCCTCTGGACTTGAACGAAGCCACCTGTATAATAACAGATAGAGCCTCTATTACAAAAACCCCTCCGACTATAAAAAGAAAAATCTCTTTCTTGATCATTATCGCTACAATCCCGATAATCCCGCCGAGAGCCAGAGATCCGGTGTCACCCATAAATACAGTTGCCGGATTGCTGTTGAACCATAAAAAACCGATAAGAGCGCCTGTCAGTGCTGCAAGAAAGACTGTAAGCTCGGCGCTGTGAGCTATATATGGAATTAAAAGATAATCAGCTGCTTTAATATTACCTGTAAGATATGTCATAATTGAAAGGGTAACCGCCACTATGGCAACAGTCCCCGTTGCAAGCCCGTCAAGTCCGTCAGTAAGATTAACAGCATTTGAACTTCCGATAATCACTATCACTGCAAATATAATCCACACTGCTCCGAGATTCAGTATCGCGTTATTGATAAACGGAATATAAAGTGTTGTTGCTTCCTTAGCGTTTGACGGGAAAAAATATACACAGCTTGCTGCCGCGGCAGCTATCAGAATCTGAAATAAAAGTTTTACCCTGGCATTAACTCCATCTTTCTTCTTCCGGACTGATTTGATGTAGTCATCAACAAATCCGAGAGCGGTGAGCATCAGAGTTGCAATCATAAGTATTACAACGTAATGATTGCTGAAATTCCCCCAGAGAAGCATCGAAACAACTACTGCTCCAATAATGATAACTCCTCCCATTGTTGGAGTTCCGGCTTTTGCCTTGTGACTTTCAGGACCGAGCGCTCTGATCTCTTCGCCAAGTTTCAGCCTCTGGAGCCATCTTATAATTATATTCCCGAGAATAAGCACAAGAACCAATGCAGTTACAGCCGCAGCCATAGATCTGAAGGTTATATATCTGAAAAGATTTAAAAATGAAACGTACTCTTTTAACGGCAGTATCAGATGATAAAACATCTTTTTTACCTCATGCAATAAGTCTGTTAACTACATCTTCCATTTTCATGGATCTGGAACCCTTTACAAGAACAACATCCTTCTCTTTCAGATAACCTTTCAGATAATCCGCAATATCTTCTTTAGTATCGAAAATCTTAACCGCCGAGCTGTTCATTCCAGCGGATAATGCTCCCTTCTCGTAATATTCAGCCATCTCACCATAAAAAACAAGATGATCGAATTTTCTCGAACCTGCAAACTCCCCAACTTTGACGTGGTAAACGCAGGATGATTCCCCTAGTTCCTTCATATCAGCAAGAACTGCGATTTTTCTCCGTCCCGGAAAAACTTCGCAGACAGATTCAAGAGCAAATAGCGACGAGAGAGGATTAGAATTATAGGTATCATTAATAACAGTGTATTCCCTGTCAATAATTTCACTTCTGCCGCCGACATTTACGAAATTTGAGAGCGCTTCCGCCGCCTGGGATACTTTTATATTCAACATTTCAGCAACAGAAAGTGCTGCAAGAATATTGTACACATTATGTTTGCCGTATAACGGGACGGTTACCGTCTCTTTTTTGTATACAACAACTGTTTTTTCAGCAGTAAGTTTAAAAGAATCCGGACGGAGATCGGCATCTGTTCCAAGACCGTATGTAAAAAGCTTTATTCCCTTTTCATCTGCAAGTTTTTTGATAATATGGAAACACTCGGTATCCTTATTCACGATGAGGGTAGAGCCGGTTTTCATCCCTTTAATGATTTCCGACTTTGCAAAGGCGACATTCTCCATGCTTTCAAGAAATTCAAGATGCCCTGCTCCCACATTTGTTATCACGCCAAGATCCGGGGACACCATAAGCGACAATCTTTCAATCTCCCCTGTATGATTCATCCCCATCTCAATCACCGCAGCCTCATGGCTCTCATCGAGCTGAAGAAGTGTAAAAGGAACACCAATTTCATTATTGTAATTTTTTATATTCTTATGCGTTCTATATGCAGATGAAAGAACTTCATAGATCAGTTCCTTCGTTGTAGTCTTGCCGTTGGTACCTGTAACTCCCAGAGTCACAGGCTTAAACTTATCTCTGTGAAATTTTCCGATTCTGCCGAGAGCTGAAAGAGTATTGTCACAGAGGATCAGAACTGTTCCGGAGTCACCTGCAGATTTCTCATACCCCTCTTTCATTGTGAGAGCGCAGACTATCTTTCTTTTTTCAGAAAGTTCGCTTATAAAGTCGTGACCGTCAAAGGTCTCTCCGACTATCGGTATAAAGAGAGTATTTTCTCCAAGTTCCCTTGAATCTGTTGAGATAGTTTCGATGATAACATCGGCATTCCCGGAGATAATTTTTCCGCCGGTTATTGCAGCAATCTCACCTGCGGTTGTTTTAAATGTTCCCTTCAACCTTTTCTCTCTCTCGCATATATTTTGCCACCATTTCGCTGTCGTCAAAATGGCGTTTAGTTTTCCCTATAATCTGATAATCCTCATGACCTTTCCCGGCAAGTACAACGATGTCTCCGGATGAAGCCTTCTGAACCGCAAGTGCAATCGCCATCTCTCTGTCCGGTTCAACAACGTATTCACCATCACCCATGCCGGCAATTATATCTTTGATGATAAGCTCAGGATCCTCTGTCCGCGGATTGTCGCTTGTTACGATAGCGATGTCCGAATTGTCAAAGGCAATTTTACCCATTACCGGACGCTTTGTTTTATCTCGGTCTCCGCCGCATCCGAAAACTGCGATGACTTTGTTATGAGGCATCTCGTTTATCGACTGAAGTAGTTTAAGAAGGGCATCACCGGTATGAGCATAATCAACAACTGCATAAAATCCGAGTTTTGACTCCACAACCTGCAGCCTTCCGGGAACAGCTTTGAGTGAATCGAGTCCGCGGATAACAGCCTCACGGTTGATACCGGAATAGTATGCCGATGCAAAAGCAGCTAATGAATTATATACCTGAAATCGTCCAGCCAGTTTCAACTGAACATTATAGCTTGTAGCATCGCATGAGAGTCTGTATCTTACACCGGTGATTCTGTTATCGATGGAGTTCCCTATTGCTTTAAAATCCGCGTCACCGGTTGTACCGAAAGATTTTATATTGTATGAGTATTTCGATTTTTCGCTATATAGTTTTCGTCCGAATTCATCATCAATGTTTACAACAGCAGTTCTGTTTTTTTTGGGGCTTTTCTCCATAAGATCGAAAAGCCGTGTCTTGGCCTTATAGTAAGCATCAATGGTTTTATGAAAATCGAGATGGTCAACTGTGAGATTTGTAAACACCGCGCTGTCGAATTCGACGTCATCAACCCGGTTAAGCTCAAGCGCGTGAGATGATACTTCCATGATAACATGAGTAACACCATCATCGAGCATCGTCTTCAAAAGTTCCTGTATATCCTTCGATTCCGGAGTGGTGTTCGGCGCCGGAAGAGTTTTACCCTTCCACCTGTAATTTACAGTACCTATTACACCGCAGGATATCCCCTGAGACGCATACACCGCTTCGAGAAGATAGGTGATTGAAGTCTTCCCGTTTGTGCCGGTAATTCCTGTTACATGAAGTTTACCGGAAGGATTACCGTAAAAAGCTGAAGAGACTGCGGATAGAGCGCGTCTTGTATCGCTTGAAACAAGAATCACAACTCCTCTATCCGCAAGATGGGCAAACTCATCCAGTCTCTTTTCAGAGATCAGAATACATCTGCACCCGTTATCAACAGCACTCTCAATAAATGAATGCCCGTCACTTTCAAACCCTTCAACTGCCGCAAAAAGAGATCCCTCTATCCCTTTTCTTGAATCATATTCTATAGATATAATCTCCACGTCATTAAATCCGCCCACCGAATTAATGCCTACACTGGAGTTTTGAATAATTTCACTGATTTTCATTCTACTTGTTTTCACTTTTTCCGTTTTTAGCTTCTTCATCTATTTTTATTACTACAAGATCCGTCGGACTTATCGGCTTGAGATTATTCTTATCCGCGTTAGCTTCTATCGAACGGAAATTTCTCAGCCTTTCAAAATCAAACTTAAGCTTATCGTTAACCACTGTTATCTCTTTCTCTGTTCTGATAAGTTTTTTATAATCCATTTTCAGCTTCATCATCTCAATATTCTGCCAGACATAGAAGACAACAAAAACACTTATCATGAAAACAATCGAGAAGTACTTCATTTTGCAATATCTCTCAGCTTTACTGCCGCTCTGAGTTTTGCGCTTCTGGATCTGTTGTTCCAGGCAACCTCATCCGCTTCAGCTTCGAGAGGTTTCTTGTTTAAAAGTTTCATAAACGGTTTGTTCATACATAAACAGTGCTGTGGTTCAGCAGTGCAGAGACATCCGTCCTTCATTCTTCTGAAAAATGTCTTAACGATTCTGTCCTCAAGCGAGTGAAAGGATATTGCCATCATGACTCCATCACTCTCCAGAACTTCGAATCCCCCTTTAAGACCCTCTTCAATAGACTGAAGCTCCCTGTTAACCTCTATCCGTACACCCTGAAAAATTCTTGTAGCAGGGTGAATGTTTTTCACATGAAAATGCTTTGGAATAGCGGCCAGAACTATATTCGCAAGCTGCGCTGTTGTGTTCACTGGCTCAAGGGCTCTTCTCTCGACAATGATCTTTGCAATATGAGCCGCCCAGTTCTCCTCACCGTACTCTTTAAAAACTCTCTCAAGTTCCCTGACCGGATATTTGTTTATCACATGCCATGCTGTAAGACCATCTCCGTCGAGACTCATATCAAGAGGCTCATCTGCAGAAAAAGTAAAACCCTTCCCGCTTTTTTCGAAATGGTATGAAGAGATACCGAAATCGTAGAGAATGTAATCCGGTTTTGTTCTCCCCTCAAAATGCTCTGCAATACCTGAAAAATTGCTGTTAACAAAAGAGACCCTATCTCCGAAACCGGCAAGTCTCTCTTTAGCTCTCTCCAGAATTCCGCCATCCCTTTCAAATCCCGTTACTGTAAGTCCGGGAAACATATTCAGAAAAAGTTCTGTATGTCCACCCTCGCCAAGCGTACAGTCTGCAAGATGTCCATTACCCTGCTTAACGGAGTCTGCTATAAAACCGGCAATCTCCCGCCACAGAATCGGTTTATGAATATATGAAGGATTAAAAAATTCATCTATCTTAAGATTATGTCTCATAATATCTTAGAACCTTTAAAATCCCAGATCATTTGCGAAGGATTCAAGAGCGCTCCCCTCAGGCTTGTACTTTTCATAAACCTCTTTTGACCAGATTTCAATTTTGTTGCTGAGTCCAAGAATTATAAGATCACTTTCAATTTCGGCATATTTAAGAAGGTTGGAAGGGATTACCACTCTCCCCTGTTTATCGAGTTCGCATTCACAGGCCCCCCCGACAAGAAACCTTACACTCATTCTATTCTTAGGATCGGACTGGGGAAGAGCCATAAGCTTGGTCTCGACAAACTCTTTCCACTCCTGCTCACGAAAGGCCATAAGGCATTTATCAAAGCCATGGGTAACCACAAGCTTCTCCATGGAAGCTTCCTCTCCAAAGGCCTTTCTCAACTTAACAGGGATTGCAACTCTCCCCTTTTCATCGAGTGCCGGTGAATATTCACCCATAAACATATAATTTTACCTGATAACCCCGGGAAATGGTGAGAATTCAACAATTTTCACCACGTTTCCCCACTTTCTACCAAATTAGAGGTAAATGTCAACAAATAAAAAGAAAAAATGGGAAAAATGATTAAATAAAATAGGATGTGGTGCCGATACAGCGGTTCTCTAAAAATTATTATGAAAATGAATGATTTGAAGAAGGGATCAGAGCATAAATCCCAAACGGGAAGAGATCAGCTGCTAATTAAAGGAATTTTGCAATCAGGTTCTTTCATACTTAAATTTATCTATCATATATCTACCCAAGGTATGCTTTAACCCGCTTTTTCTGAAGATTTATCGAAAAACATGATAAATTTTGAACAAATGGATCAAAATAATTGACAAATATTTATATATATGAAAAAAACCGTCTTGTCGGTTTTTATTGCACTGACGTGTCAGTGCGGGGAGAAGACTGTAAACACAGCATGCAATATGCTGCAGTACAGTATGGCTCAAATATAGATAAAAAAAATACAAAGGGGGGCTTGTATGAATATGCTTGAAAAATCAATTCACATGTACGGCAGGACTGGAGTTACAACAAATGATGTTGTCAAAACTGTTGATGACATCATAAACTACGTGGGCAAGGAGATCAATTTTGCCACATCACTGGGGCTGGGCAAGTCTGTTAAATTCATTAACGAACTATACAGAAGAGCGAAAGAGGATCCCGAAATAAAACTCAAAATCATGACTGCTCTATCTCTGGATATACCTGTAGGAAAAAGCGATCTGGAGAAAAGACTGGTTGGCCCGCTGGTAGAGAGGGTTTTCGGAGGGTGTCCGGAACTGGAATACATGAAAGATCTTCGCGCAGGTACAATCCCCGACAATATACAACTATGGGAATTCTACAGCAAAGCAGGATCGATTATGCATCTGCCGACACAGCAGAGACGCCACCTCCCCTCAAACTATACTCACGTATCGAGGGATGCATATTTTACACAGAACACAAATGTTTTCGGGCAGATGCTGGCATGCCGGGAGATTAACGGAAAAATGATGTACTCCATGGGGTGCAATACAGATATAAATGTAACAGCTAATCTATTTCTTAACCAGGGGAAAGCTGAAGGGAAGAAGAGAGTTCTAATCGGAGAAGTCAATGAGAACCTCCCGTTCATGTATGGCGATGCTGTTTACGAAGCTGATAAATTTGACGTTCTCCTCAAGGGACCTGAATATAACTACAGACTTTTCGGACCGCCGAAAGATGCTGTTACAATCAAAGATCACATGATTGGACTCAACATCAGCACACTTGTTAAGGACGGAGGAACACTCCAGGTCGGGATCGGAGCTCTTGGCGACGCAATAGTTGCAGGCCTGGACATGAGGCACTCACACAACGACCTGTACAAATCTGTTGTTGAGAATGCAGGCCTCAGCGGGCGTTATAAAGATCTTATCTCGGAATTCGGAGGAACTGACACATTCACAGAGGGACTGTACGGATCATCGGAGATGTTTGTTGATGCATTCATGCAGCTTTACAAAAAGGGGATTCTAAAACGAAAGGTTTACGATAATATTGCAATTCAGAAACTTGTGAACGAAGGTACAATTTCCGAGAATAACATTCCGGACAATATTCTTGAACTGCTTTTTGAAAAAGATGGAATCCATCTGAGACTCAGAGAGAAGGACTTCAATATGCTCGTTGAATTTGGAATTCTAAAAAATGGCCTTACGTACAAAGACGGTTTTATATATGATGGTGATAAAAAGTACGATGCAGATATTCATGAAAAAAAGAATCTTGATGAAATAAAAAAACTTCTGGGTAATAAACTTAAAAATGGACAGATAATACTTGGCGGATTCTATCTGGGACCGGAATCATTCTACAAGTCGCTGAATGATATGAGCGAAGAGGAAAGGTCGCAATTTGGCATGTCAGGTGTTGAAAAAGTAAACCAGCTTTACGGTGACGCAGAACTTCGCGCGCTGCAGAGAAAAGGGGGCAGATTTGTAAACTCAGGTATGATGGCCACTCTTAACGGATCCATTGTATCGGATCAGCTTGAAGACGGCCGGATTGTAAGCGGTATAGGGGGACAGTTTAACTTTGTAACAATGGCTCACGCGATTCCCGACGGTAAACTCATCATGGCTCTACGGGCAACCAGAGGATCGGGTAAACATACAAAATCAAATATAGTATTAAGATACGGCCACTGTTCAGTGCCGAAATACTGGAGAGATATTATTGTTACAGAATATGGAATCGCTCATATCAGAGGGCTTTCAGAAGAACAGGTCACACAGGAAATGATAAAAATTGCCGACTCAAGATTTCAGCAGATCCTTATTAAACAGGCCAAAAATCACGGCAAACTGGAGCAGGACTGGGAGCTTCCGGAAGAATACAAAAACAATTACCCGGAAAAGGTTGAAAAGTTTATTCTGCAGTACCAGTCACAGGGATATTTTAAACAGTTCCCATTCGGTACTGATGTGACACAGGAGGAGGCTGTTCTGGGAGGATCATTAAAGGGACTGCTTGCATACAAAAGTTCAAAACCGCTGAGCATGATATTCAAACTCATCTCCGAAATGCTCAGACCTGTTCCTGAAAAAGCGGCTCCATACCTGAAGAGGATGAATCTTGAAAAACCATCCGGCTTAAGCGAAAAATTTCAGCAGAAGACAGTACTTACCGCACTCCGTAACGCCAGGAGAATATAAACAGTATCCCGGTTATATTTAAATAAGATCTCACCCTCCCCGAAAAGGAGGGTGAGAATCTGCATCACACCAGCCCATGCGGCATTAGCCTCAAAAATCTAAAGAGCTTCATTATAGAGACTCACTTCAATAGTACAATTGAAGCATTTATAATCTGGAAAAAAATAGTGACATCGTGTCTCCACCGCCAATCAGGCGCAGCGGAGATAAAATACCACTGTTTTTGAGCGATATAAAAAAAATAAAAAAATATTTTTATTTTTGTTGACGCAAATGGCATAAAAATATTTAGTCAATTCCAACAGCGCGGGTGTAGTTCAATGGTAGAACTTTAGCCTTCCAAGCTAACTACGCGGGTTCGATTCCCGCTACCCGCTCATAAAAGCCCTGATTATATCAGGGCTTTTTTATTGCTACTAAATATCAAACATTCAAATTAAACTTTAATGTCAGATAAGTGTCAGACAGAAATTTAAATAATAATTATTTATAACAAAATCATAAAATAAATAGTTGATTTTTTTCTTCTCAAGGATAATCTTTCATTAACATATTTTATAGAGGTTTTTATTTTGGAATTTACTAACGATTTGTCAAAATTCAATGATTTGCCAGATGACAAGATTAAAGATTTTTTCGAATACTTAAGTCAAAATCCATTTGAAACAAATAATGATTTTGAAAACTATGAAATCTGGTTTAAGGATAATATAAGCAAAAGTGAAGAACCTAAGACTTACTATTCAATTATTAGATTTATTGCAGATAGCGCAATTACAATAAGTAGTATTGATGAAATGATAAAATATTTTGAAGCTGATTTATTAAATATAACAACATGCAATGATTCAAAAGTAATTGGAGCATGGTCTCTAATTAAAAAAAACTTAGCGAGCTTAGAACCATTTATTTTGAATATTAAAAAAGAAAATATTATAAATCGTCATCAAAGATTGGAATCTTTTGCTTTAACATGTGATGCCAGACCAATTTTTAATATAGAAAGATCAAAAATAAATGAGTTTATTTATCCAATTATTTTAAGTATAAAAAAATCGGACTCAGAAGAGCAGTTAATTATTGAATTAACTGAAGATGATTTAAACACCATAATAATAGAAGCCGATGCTGCAAAGAATAAAATTGAAATAATTAAAAAAAGTATTATTAAAAATGACAATTAATAAAGATACAATCGATAGTTTAAACAACTTATTTAATACAATAAATAACAGTATTGTTTTAACAATAATGGCATTTGTTATACTGATGATAATAGTAGGTGGTGTTGCATACTTTTTTACCAAAATGGTATTATCATATAAAAAAGAAAAAAGAATGGAAGATATAATTGATAAAAACACCATTGTTATAACGAGAAATACAACAATATTAGAACAATTTAAAGAATTAATTACATCGAGGAAATAATATGATGATATATTTATTTTGTACAATTATTTTAGGTATAATTTTAGCTGTCTTTACCGAAAGACGGCAGAAACGAAAATATAATAAGTTAATGCAAGAATATGAAAAGAATGAAAAAGTTTTCACTTTTTTTGATATTGATCAAATCAATAATCTAAAAGAATTAATGAGTGTGACAACTCCACAAACAAAAGAAGTTGTCTTAAATAATTTAAGATGTCGTTTGGCAAATTATTCGAATCAAAATTCTGAATTAATTTCAAGAAGAGAATCATATTCCAGCAAAATTAATAATAATTTACGAATAAAAAAATGCTATATTAAAAGCACTAAACATGATATAAAATACCAATTATCTTATAAAGAAAGATACAATGAAACTCCAAAGCAAGAACTTCATATAAAACCTTCAAATAAGCTGGTAAATTGCTTACAATATCAATGAAAAAAAATAGATTTTACATATAATTTGGAACCAATATCGAATTGACATCGATCTCACACCTTGACATCGGATCCGTGCAGATTGAACCTGTGTGACCAAATTAAAAAGATTTCACACAGGCTTTAGTCAATATTGAGCTTCTTTATTTTTCTCCATAGAGTTGATGAATCAATCCCTAAATCCACAGAAGCCTTTGTTTTGCTCCCGTTATTTTTTTCAAGAGCCCTGATAATGTACACTCTTTCCATCTCGGAGAGAGTCAGAGAAACATCTAATGCAGCGTTGGAATGCCTCAAATGATTTGGAAGGTTGTTTATTCCGATATATGCTTCACGACATAAAACGAAGGTGTGTTCAATAATATTCTCCAGTTCACGAACATTCCCCGGATAATTATAATCCATTAAAATATTCATAACTTCATCAGTGACGCCCTCAATATTTTTACCTTTTATAATATTAAATTTTTTTATAAAATGATTTACCAGAAGCGGAATATCCTCTCTCCTCGATGCAAGCGACGGGAGCGTTATATTTATAACGTTAATCCTGTAATAAAGATCCTCCCTGAATTTTCCGTTTTTCACTTCATTCATAAGATTTTTATTTGTTGCGGATACTATTCTTATATCGGATTTGACTGGTGCAGAACCTCCAAGCGGCTCATACTCCCGACCCTGTATAAACCGGAGAAGCTTAGCCTGTATTGCCGGAGACACCTCCCCTATCTCATCAAGGAAAAGCGTACCCCCTTCGGCAAGTGCAACTTTACCCGGTTTATCCTTTCTTGCATCGGTAAAAGCACCCGCCTTATAACCGAATAGTTCTGATTCGAGGAGATTGTCCGGTACAGCAGCACAGTTAATTGTAACTATAGGTTTTTTACACCTGTTGCTCAGATTATGAATTCCCCGTGCTACAAGCTCTTTCCCGGTACCGCTGGGCCCTTCAATGAGCACTGTGCTGTCGCTGGTTGCAATGTCGGGGAGTATGGCAAAGAGATCTTTGAAATACCTGCTCTTACTTACGATATCCTCTATGGTATAACCTGATTCAAGCTCCTTACGGAGTACTTCCATTTCGGATATATCCCTGAAGGTTTCCACTCCCCCTATTACTTTTCCGTTTTTTTCTTTCAGTAATGCGGTACTTACAGTAATAGGAATTTTGTCTCCGGAGGAATTTACGACGTAGACTGTTTTATTTATAATATTTCGCCCGGTTCCGAGAGTCTCCTTTAATGCACATGAATGCTCACATATACTTGCGTGAAAAACTTCAAAGCATAACTTCCCGATGGCGTCGTTTTCATTAATTTTTAGAATTTCAACAGCGGCCCTGTTTATAGAGGTTATTCTGAAGTCCATATCGACAGTAAAAACCCCGTCGGCAATGCTATCGAGAATAATATTTTTTTCTTCCTGTTCTTTCATTGGTACAGTTTAATATTTATCATTAAAAATGCAACAAGAAACAGCAACCTGAGGATGGCCCCTCCGGAAGTAATCATAAACCGGCGGTTAAATTGCTCTCCGCTACGCCAAAGGCATGGCGGAGATAAAATACAGCCGGTTTACGAACAACTACGCTCCTCCGGCCTATTTTAAAACAGATCGAAGAAATGAACGTTTATATTTACTTCACCACTACCTGATGAAATATTTTTTTACCTTTGCGGATAAGAATTTTACCCTCTTTAACATCAGATGATGTCACAACTCTTGCAGAATCGGATTCCTGGACATCATTTATGTAGATTCCACCCTGCTGAATGAGGCGGCGTCCATCGCTATTGCTTGAAATGAGACCGGTCTTTGAGAGCAGGCTGATTATATCGATGCCGCTGTCGAATACTGATTTATCGAATTCAGTTGATGGTATTGATTCAGAATCTCCGCCGTTACCGAAAAGAGCCTTAGCTGCAGATCTGGCATTTTCTGCTTCCACTTCACCATGTATCAGTTTTGTGATTTCATAAGCCAGTATTTCTTTTGAATGGTTAATCTCCGCACCCTCCATAGAGCCGAGACGGTTCACTTCATCCATAGGAATAAATGTAAGGAGTGAGAGACAATTCTTCACGTCCCGGTCATCGACGTTGCGCCAGTACTGATAAAATTCATATGGAGTGGTCTTCTCCGGATCGAGCCAGACTGCGCCGGACTGGGTTTTCCCCATCTTGTTCCCTTCGCTGTTTACAAGAAGCTTAAATGTTAATCCATAGGACGATGCGTTGTCGGATCTGCGTATAAGATCTACACCGTATATTATATTAGACCACTGATCGTTCCCGCCGAGCTGGAGCTTGCAGTTGTATCGGCGGTAGAGCTCAAGAAAGTCATAAGACTGCATAAGCATGTAATTGAATTCCAGAAATGAGAGTCCTTTTTCCAGACGGTTCTTGAAACAATCAGCAGCAAGCATACGGTTCACAGAAAAATGCCGTCCGATGTCACGTAAAAATTCAACATAATTCAGATTCAGCAGCCAATCGGCATTGTTTACCATAATTGCCTTCCCCTCACCAAAATCGATAAAGCGGGAGAACTGCTTCTTGAATGATTCGCTGTTTTTTCCTATCTGCTCCATTGTAAGCATCTGCCGCATGTCTGTCCGTCCGGAAGGATCTCCAACCATTGCTGTTCCTCCGCCGATGAGAGCAATTGGTTTATGCCCGGCCTGCTGCATGTGCATCATAACCATGACCTGAATAAAATGCCCTACATGGAGACTGTCGGCCGTGGGATCAAATCCTATATAAAACGTAACAGACTCTTTCCCTAAAAGTTCACGAATTTCATCTTCGTGAGTAGCCTGTTCAACATATCCTCTTTCTACTAAAACATCATATACGTTTTTCATCAAAAAATACTCCTCAGCAAAATAAATTGGACGGTCCCAATAACACAATCATTACAGGGTCTAAGGCCAGCTTTTTTTCGACTTCCTGTCGGTGCTGGCAGGCGAACATCATGTTCGCTCGGGCAGTAGCCCCTTTATAAGCCCCGCAGGGCTCCCTGCGGTCCCGAAAACGGAGTTTTTAGGACCGCAGAATAATATGCATGAACATAATATTATTCATGTAACCGGTGTAAAGTATTTATCCGGTCTTAAAATTGTAAATCAGTTTTCCTTAAGAGGTTTAATTAAGCGTCAAATTATACTCATTAATCCTCTGATTCAATAATAACTGCCCCATCATTTCACCAATAGAATCATGATGTATTGTAAATATCGAACTTAGTATATAGCTGCATGCAGGATAATGTATCCCGCTTGCCCTTAAATCCGGAATCCCGGTGTAAGATCTGCAGAATTCATCTGTCTTTTCCGCCAGATGAACACGGCATATAAAAGGACGGACTTCCCAGATCATGCATGCCTGTTCAGATTTATTCAGAAATACACATGACTGATCATCATCCGGCAGATCAGCCCAGGCAGTTTTTTCATGGAAATTACTGCACGAATCGACCTCCAGGCAGCGCTGCTGTCTTTCCAGTTTTTCAAAATCAATATTTATTTTATTATCTGCACAGTACTTATATATAAGCAGTGCCTCTTCATCGGTACATGCTACAGATTGATAACAGCAGTTTGAGCACCCTTTGTGACAAAAGTAGGGACGAAAACCATCCTGTTTATCAAGCTCTGCCTGATACTCAATAGTTTCATCAATAATCTTATGGCATATCTGAGTACGGTTTTCTCCAAATTCCAGATATTGTTCTGTCCAGAACTGAAGCTGGGTCCAGATCTCTTCAGCGGGAATTTTGTGATCTACGAGTATTAAATATCCGTATAAAACAGGATATCTTCCGTGTAAAACATTTGCATCCATCCATTCATGAGCTTCATTAACATACCTTTTTACATCTTTTGAATCGGACTGATTACCACAGCATTTTTTATATTTTTTACCGCTTCCGCAAGGACAATCAGCATTGCGATCTATTTTCACACTTAACCCCCGGCATCTCTTACTGGTGACAGATGAGTTTTAAAAATTAAATCATTCCCTTCAGCTATACGACTTCTGCAACGACAATACCGTCAACATAATCTATCTGAAAATCGATAGATGGACCATTAAACACCGTTGCTTTAGCAGCAGCTTTTGCAATTGCAGCACATAACTGTTTTTTCTGCTGTTCGTTCAATAATTTATTAATCAATAACGGCTGAATGTCATTTACCGAAGGCTCGGGCAGATTAGTTAACTTTATTAAATACGTTTTATAAAAGCTTGATACTTCATATTTCCAGAAAGCTTTTTTATTTTCACCCGCCCAATCGCTGATGACTTTTGACAATACCTTCTTGTCTAAAAGTTCCTGCCTTCTGTCTGAAAGTTCTTTTTTTGTTTTATTCATTTTTTTTTACTCTCTAATATTTTATTCATATATCTGGAAACGGCGGTTAATGATTTAAAAAAATCATCCTTCTCCTGTTCTGTAAAATCTGATATCAATGACTCTAAATAAACATCAAAATCATTCTTAATAAATTCAGCAGCTTTAATCCCTTTTTCCGTAAGAGATAACTTTATTTTCCTTCTATCGTTTTCAGGAAAATTCTTTGTAATAAATCCATTCTCTACAAGAGAATCTACTGATCGGGTAAAAGAACTTTTCTCTAATCCGGTCATTAAACTTATTTCAGACATCGATTTTTCATTGTTCTCACTAATAAACATAAGGATGTTTATCTGTGTCTTATTGATATCACAGTCCAGTTTTGAAATATCATGCTCATAAAAAACTTTTTTTACGAACTGCAGTAAAACAGTTATTTTATCCCGAAACACAAAGCCCCCTGAATTCAGCTGCAAAAAGAGTCGTCTAGAGTCAGATTGTTGTAATTACAACTATTCTGAAAGCCACCCGGTTTTTGTCAATTAAATAATATTTTTAATAAAGATATTATTTAGTAAGTACTCTTAAACTGATGGTGAAATTACTCTCCGCCGCACATAAGGCAAGATGGAGATATAATGCCGCTTTATTTGAACAATTACCAGAAATAGTTCTATCGATTCATTTTCAGATGTGTATATGTTTCGTATACGCGGAAAACAATGTGCTGTCCGGCAATAACTCTTTAAAACGGTAATTGCTTAAAAAATTTTTCCTCTTTTCTAATGTTTTTTTTGCTTCAACTGATATAATGAATATGTTTATCTCAAGGATTCTCCGGATTTAAAATGAATATAATTCAACCGCGATGGAGATTCCGTCAATCAGGGGGGAACGGTGGACCTGTCAAAAAAAACATATCTTACCGCTGCGGTTCTTATGCTTTCTTTCTTTGTGGTATTTTTTTTATCATTATGGATATATATTTCTAATGATTATAGAATTGTGTATAATACTGATGAAATTAAAAAGTCATGGGTAATTGGAGCTGCACTGGTCGTTACGCTTGCTTCAGGATTTGTTCTGCTATTTCTGCTGATATTAAGAAAAAATATAATCTCACCTATAAACATACTTACGAAAAGAGCCATGGAAATTGAAAGCAACTGCGATTTTACATCCCGGCTCCCGATCCGGACCGATGATGAAATATCACGGCTTGCATGGACGTTTAACGCGCTTCTCGACCGGCTGGCGGAGTTAAACTACTCCCTTGAGAAAAAAATTGAGACTAACAGTATCATGCTCGAACGGAGCATAAAAGAACGGATATCCGAATTGATGACCATGAACCAGGTTCTGACGCTCATGGAGGAGGTGTTCGAGCATTCACTGGAAGGGATTATAATAACCGACAGTGATGCAGTTATAAACAAAGTAAATCCGGCATTTACAAACATCACCGGTTTTACGGAACATGAAGTTATAGGTAAAAATCCCCGTATTTTAAAATCGGATCACCACAACCCGCATTTTTACAAGAACATGTGGGAATGCCTCATGACAGATGGACACTGGACCGGCGAGATCTGGAACCGGCATAAAGACGGATACTCATTCCCTGAATGGATGTCCATCATTGCAATCCGTAATTCAGAAGGTGAGACCACTCACTACGTCGGAGTCTTCCACGACATCAGCGATATGAAGAGACAGGAGGAGCTTATCCGGTATCAGGCATTCCATGATGCGCTGACAGGACTTCCGAACAGATTTCTTTTAAAGAACAGGATGGAGCAGTCGATCCTCCACTCTACACGTGACAAAAACAGATTTGGAGTGATGTTCGTCGATCTTGACAACTTTAAAAAAATCAATGACAGTCTTGGTCTTATGATCGGAGATCTCCTTTTAAAAGAGACATCCGAAAGGCTTCGTCAGATTGCCAGGAATGTTGATACAGTAGCGCGTCACGGAGGGGACGAATTTATTATACTGGTTGAAAGCATTGAAGATGAAAAACCGCTGATTACCCTGGCGCAGAGGATTATTACAGCATTTAAAGAACCTTTTAAAATACTCGACAACGCATTTCATATAGGTGTAAGCATGGGAATCTCCATTTTCCCTGAAGATGGAGAAGAGGCAGATCTTCTTCTAAGAAATGCCGACACTGCAATGTTCAGGGCAAAGGAGGAGGGAAAAAATACATTCACAATGTATACCACATCACTGAATGATTCAGTCACCCGGAATCTGAAACTTGAGAATGATCTGCGGCAGGCTCTTGTAGAAAAAAGCTTTGAAGTTCACTATCAGCCCCAGATGGATTTAAAATCTGAAAAGATTGTAAGCGCAGAAGGTCTTGTCCGATGGAAAAGCCTTGACGGTCTCATGATGCATCCTGACGGATTTATCCCTTTTTCCGAAAATAATGGACTGATTTTTGAAATTGACAGAATTGTCATGGATAAAGCTTTTCAGCAGATAAGTGAGTTAATCAATACCGGGATGTTCCCTCTTAAACTCGCCCTTAACTGTTCCGCCAGGGTACTGCATCTGAAAAAACTTCCCGATATTATAGCCGCATCTCTATCGGCATACAATCTTAGTCCGGAATGGTTTGAACTTGAAATTACAGAGACAGCAATAATGAAAGATTACAAAGAGAGTCTTGATGTTATATTCCGCCTTAAAGAGATCGGTATTTCAATATCCCTTGATGATTTTGGAACAGGATACTCTTCACTGGGTCAGCTGAAAAACCTGCCGATTGATTCACTGAAAATTGACCGGAGTTTTGTAGAGGAAATCATTAACAACAGGGACAATGGTCATATTATTGAAGCTATCGTATCTCTGTCTCAAAAATTCGGAGTAAGGGTCATTGCAGAAGGAGTTGAAACAGAGGAACAGCTATACTTTCTCAAAACTGCAGGATGTGATATTGTACAGGGATACTTTATCAGCAGACCACTGCCGTTCAATGAACTGAAAACTTTTCTCGGAGTGAGCGGATAAAAATATATTAATCCCCCGCCTTCGGCGGGGGGATTTATATATTTTTAAATAATTTTCGGCTATATATTTAATACATAGCCGAGCAGCCACAAAGTTTTACTCAAACAATATCCATGCATATTATACAGATATCATCATCAAAAGATTCCGACCCCCTGAACGTAATAAGTTCACGGAAAAGTGTTTCGGTAAAAATCCTGCTGTCGAATTCTTTTAGTGCCAGCAATCTATTGTCAAAACCATGTCCAAAATCCAGTTCCTTTTTGTTAATGTTTCGGGCCTCTACAAGACCATCGGTATAAAAAAGTACTTTGCTCCCCTTCGGCAGAACCGCTCTGCTGTTGCTGTAAACATTTGCAGTTTCAATCATATCCAGATTGCTCATCACAGCAAGAGGAACACTCCGTGATCTCCGGAGAGTTGTTACTTTATTTTTTAATATAACAACAGGCGGATGATGGCCTGCGTTGGAATAGATCAGCGACCGGTCATCTGTATTATATATACCATAGAAGGCTGTTACAAATATCTCCTCCGTATGGGTACCTAAAACCTGATTCAGGTGAAGAAGCATCAAAGACGGATCGGAGTAAATTTTTTTAGATTCCTGTATGCTGCTTTTGATCATAGATGTAATAAGAGCTGCCGGCACCCCATGCCCCGATACGTCACTGATAAAAATTCCTATTTTTTTTTCATCGTTGAATTTAATGAACTCCATAAAATCTCCGCCGACTGCCTCCATGGGCTTATAAAGAGAGAAGATATTAACATTCGGTGTTCCGGAGGGTATAAGCCTCTGCTGAATGATCCGGGCCATGTCGAGTTCATCATTCATAATTGTAATTCTTTTTTTAAGTTCATTCCTTTCGATCTGAAGCTCTTCACGCTTTTCAGCAATTTCCCGACGCTGAAGAAAATCTTTTCGGGTATAAAACTCGATAAGGTAACCCGCGAACATCCCTATAACGTTTGATGAAATAAAAAAGAAATTATTGTTAATAAAACTGTTCAGAAGATGCGGATTAGCAAGCATGTCCTGAAAGAAAATGGTAGTAACCTCATAACCAAAGACGATGGTCCAACAGACAAGCGCTGCATAAAAAAATCTCAGTTTAACAAATGTATATGTCCACATCAGAACAAGCATAAGTCCCGCATAATAATAAAGACCCGCCTCTGTTTCAACGGTAATCCCCACCATTGCCACAATCCCAAGTCCGGCTATGAGTGATATAACCATCAGAACAGGCTGCATTACTTTTTTAAAGACATCAAAGAACGATAAGATGAAAACTGCAAGCAGCCCCGGAGAGACTATTGCAAAACGGATGAAGAGTATTTTTGACTTGGATAACGGAGCAATGAGTATATCAAGAATTCCAAAAATTGAATACAAAGCGATTCCCAGTATCAATGCTATTCTTGTAGTCATTAATGATTTTCTATAATAATCCTCACGAAACTCATTTTCAAGCTGAGGATCACTGAATTTTAAACGTCTTATTGAAAAAATCAAAATCATAACCCCCGTAATTCAACAAAACCGCCTTTTATAATACTTTAATAATACTAATAACTTCTCTTAAAGTCAAAAAAACTTTAGGTTATTCTTGCTACTCAAACACCGATGGCATTCCAATTTTTTATTGGAAAAGAGCTTAATAACCAATTTTTTTTTGATTTTTGATTTTTAATTTTTTAAATTAACTTATAGCTCTGCCGGAATAGGCATGGATATAAATTTCTCATTTAAAAAATGATTCAGGAGTGAATTAAGCATGAATACCAATAAAGTTATGAAGGATAAAACTGAAGAGAGGATCTCTGTCCGGAGAGACATACTTGATACATTCCGTATTTTTCTGACCATGCCTCATCTTGGCTCAAGAAAAATTACTATAGTTGATTTAAGCAGGAACGGCATATCATTCGAATCAGAACCTGGAATGCAGCTGACTGAATCATCGTCACTTGAATGCTATCTTCATTTAAATGAGAGTATCAGGATACCGTTAAATATTACAGTTGTACATTTAGCCGAAGATTGCGGCTACATCCGTGCCGGGTGTGAGATAACAGATAAAAAATCATCAGCATTCAAGGCTTACAGTAATTTTGTGGAGCTGCTGATGTCTCTCTCTGAATTTAAAAAAAATGCGGATTAAAGAATCTTTTTTATTACCATAATTGTAATGTCGTCGTCCTGTTTCACCTGATATGCATTTATATCATTCAGTATGTTCTGAATTATTTCATTTATAGGGAGGGAACCGTTTGCCTTAAAAGAATTTATAATCCGCTCATCTCCAAAAAGTTCACCATTTTTGTCTGAAGCTTCAGATGCTCCGTCAGTGTACAATAAAATCATGTCACCTTTGCTGATTTTGATTTCGTGATTTTTCATTACACTTCCGATGTCATCAGCTATACCTATCCATGTTCCGTTTGTAGGAATTATCTCTACATCGCCGCGGCATCTCATTACTACTATATCCTGATGTTTTCCGGCAACAGTCACCTTCCCCTCTGACAACTTTAGGGCTATTAGTGTCATATACCTCTTCATGTCGAGTCTTTGAATATTTTTTCTTATCACAGAATTTATTGAACTAAGCATTTTTGACGGAGTATAACCCGGAGTACGGTTAAGTATAGAAAAAATACTCGTCTGTGTCATCATCATTATAAGACCGGAATCGACTCCATGACCCGATACATCACCAATGGTAACCCATTTTTCTCCTGAATCAGTTTCAAAAAAATCATAATAATCACCACCGACTTCATCTGCCGGTTTCATAACAGCAGCTATCTGATACTCCCCGAGTCTGCCGTTTTCAGGGAGGAGTGTTGTCTGGATTTTTTTTGCAAGCTCCATCTCTCCCCATAGTGCATCCCGCGCTTTACGCAGTTCGGTTCTGAGGTAAAATTCCTGTTTAATCAGCTTATGGCGCACATAATTTATACTGACTGCAATTACAACTGTACCGCTCATAAAATAAAGGTTATTAATCAGGTTCTCTATTTTGTATGGATTGGGGAATAGAAAATTAATAATTACATAGAATAATATCAGCATTATACCATTGACGGCTGAATGGTATGCCTTCCACGGAAGCAGCAGGTTTACTCCTATTATGACAAGATTAATCCCGGCATAATAACTTGAATCGAATCCTCCCAGGTCAATTGTCATTACTGCAATCACTCCCCCTACAACAAGCGATACCAGATAACCGTGTATGTGGGAAAGCATGCCCGGTGAAGTTTTTTTAATTATAAAATACTGAGTCAGAGGTATAACTGTAGCAATTAATCTGTATGCTGCGAATTTTGGAAGAAGATGCTGGGGCATTGTAAAATAATCGAGTATAAAAAATAACGGAACAAGTATAAATGCAAGTGCTGACAGAGTAATTGACCATTCATGAATAATTTTATGAAGGTATTCATTAAACGGCAGGTCAGTTCCTCTGGAAAGCTTATCATCATTCATTCCGTTCATATATAACCCCTATGGCTTCGTTGCTGTCATGAACATCTGGGATCCGGTATCCTCAAAAATAATAGATAAATCCGTTGCATCAGTTTCACCAAGCAGCGACATAAATTCATCTTCTGTTCTGTAGTAAAGCACCCAGTCGTGCCAGTACTCCATAAACCAGCGGCTTCGATTATTGAAATGATAATTCCCTACAAATAATTTGCCCCCCGGCTCAAGAAGAGAATACATCTTCTCAATAACAGCTTTTGCTACAGGGGGTGTAAGATAATCGAACAGTCCCATTGAGTATATGTAGTTAAATCTCCCCCATGTATCTGTCAGATTTTTAGTCCTGAGCATTGTCCTTACTGAATCTTTCAGGTATGTTGCATTGATTTTATATCCTATCCGTTTTTCAATAGATTGAATATTCTCTGACGCTTCTTTGATAGCCTCGTCATCCTGATCAAGAAGAGTGCAGTGAAAAAATTTTACATCATCTTCATTGGCAAAAATATCATGCAGTTCATATGCCGGACCGCATGCGACTGACATGAATTTAAAACTGGTGACAGAGCTGTCATGGAAGCTCTCTTTGATAGATTTAAGAAGTTTGGGAATCATAATTCTTCTGTTTCTCACTGCCTGCGCACCGGGATGTTCAAGTGAATATTTGTATAGAATTTTCGCAAAAGTGCTGCTTCCTCTGTATTCGTTTTCATAAATCATACGCATCGTATCTGAATCACCGATGTAGCCCCTGGGCTTAAGATTTGTTCTTGTCATAAATTCAGAACAGAGTATAATATCCCAGACCTGCTTCCGCAGATAGAATCCATGTATCTCATGCTCCTCGCGTGAGAAGTTACGGATAAGAGCCTCAAGCTCTTTCAGATAGCCGGAGAAGAAATCCATAAACTTTCTCCCCTCGGTATCAATTACGGTCTGAAGAACATATTCCTTAACCGGTTCAGGTTCAGATTTAATCGTTTTATCCAGTTCATCAAAGAAGTGTTTGTAAACTTTTAAATCATATGTAAGGCTTGATGTATAATTTTTAAAATCGTCCCTGACTTTATCTTTATGATTTAAAATAAGATTCAGGTCTTTTGAAAGCCTCTCAAGATTCACAAAGTCCTTTTCCTTAAAGAGCGAATCAAAATTGTAAATATCATTAATAAATACAAGGCGCCCGTTTATTCCATGCATATTCGTTTCAAGTATAAAACGGCAGTTCCCCAATTCATACTTTTTATCTTCAACATCTATTGATAGAGATGAAAATCTCTTTCCATCCCTCACCGGAGGATTCCCTTCAAATTTTGCAAAAACAGAAAACTTCGATGCGTAATGGATTTCAACAGGAATAGAATTATTTTCTGACTTTAGAATCCCTTTGAAGAAATTATTGCTGTTTTCCATATTGATTACTTCCCTGTTATCTCTATTCTATGATCTTTGGTTTCAAAAATTCTTAAAGCCGAAAAACAGAGCTCCTGCCATTTTTTTGATTTCCGGTATAATATTAAAATGGAGTTACCCGAATCATTTGCACTCTCAAGAATTTTAATTATTGGAGTTATTGTTGATGAATTCATATATTCCAGCTCCATAAAATCCATTCTGATTTTTTTACTGAATTTTCTACTGTTCTGCATCGATTCAAGCAGAACCGGGGATATAAAGCCTGAAGGATCCCTCTCTGTGCTTTTGCCTTTAAACTTAATATTGATATCTGACTGAGTCTCTTCGACTTCGATTGTCAGAAGATTACTGGTATATGTTTCAATATTTGACATACTATATCCTCCCCGGTTCGGACAGATGATAGACAGCTGAAACAGATATGATATTATCATCATTAACGAAAAAATCTATAATTGACTGCCCTTCATAAGCAATGCGGACAATTCCAAGGCCGCTCTGATTATCATCTATAGGCTGAAGAGAAACCTCCTTGATTTTTTCTATATATGCTTCAAATGGATTCTGATATCCTCTCACCCATTGAACTATTTTATCGAGTCTGCGAAAGTGCCTGTCGTCTTCATCTTTAACAGGACTCTTTACCTCAACGGTAATATCCCTCTCTGATATTGATATTGAAGCTATTATATCATTTATACCATTATTAAAATTACCATATTTAATTGCATTTTCCAGAAGTTCACTTATGTTCATTATAACTGCATCCATTACATCTTCCTGAATTTTCTGCATTTTGAGAAAAGTTTCAGTTTGAACACGTACATCTTCTATGTTATCCCACTCCGGCTTGATACTCATTCGAATTTCATTATTCATAAACAGCTCCGGAAAAATTATTGCGCTAAAAGATCTGTTATTATAAAATTAGTTAAAATTTCAAAAAATTCAAATTTTTTTAACTTTTTTTTCATATATCATAAATGAATTATCATTCTTGACAAAATACTCCATGCTGTCCCGTTTAGATAAAATTTTTAAAATATTCCGGAGAAAGACTATATGAATTTCGCAATTCCCGATCTTTATGATTTTCTACGCGGTCCGGGATTTGCGATCTCTCTCCTGGTTTTTTCAGCAGGATTTATCTACCGGACACTGGGGCTGATCCGCGCAACACGTAAGATTCGGATGAGCAGCATAAATCAGGAAAATTATTTTCAAAAGCGATCAGAATCTAAAGAGAGCAATCAACTAAAAAGAGTATTACCCTTAATTAAAATAAAATTAAAGAATACAATATTCACAACAAATCCGGTAATGGGCATGATAAGTCTTATTTTTCATATACTGCTTTTTATAATCCCGGTGTTTCTATCTGCTCATAATACTATTGCAGATCTTACGATAGGAGTAAGCCTCCCGGCTATTCCGGAAAAGATAGCAGATGTTTTTACAATAGCGCTTATGGCAATAGGGGGATTCTTTTTAGCAAGACGTATCTTCATCCCCCGGGTGCGGATGATCTCCACAGCTCGAGATTACCTTATACTTCTTTTTGTAATGGCGCCCTTCACGAGCGGTTTCTTTGCGTATCATCATTTTTTTAATTATCATACAGTAATTTATTTCCACATGATTATTGGAGAGATAGCTATTATGATATTACCATTCACAAGTCTTGTACATATGCCGTTTATTATTTTTTCACGTTTTTACATTGATAGCGAACACAGCATTACACCGGGAAACCGCAGCTGGTAAATATAATCAATACTATTACCATTCAGGAGCAGACTAAACAGATGAACAATATAGTAACAGAGACAGCTGTATCGGACAGAGTCGGGGATATTCTTGAAAAGAAAAAAGATATGATAAAACTATCTCTCTCTGCATGTGTACACTGCTCAATCTGCTCAGACAGCTGTTTTATGTTTAACTCAAACAAAAAAGATCCGACTTACACACCGGCATATAAAGTAATCAATTCCATAGGAAGGATTTACAAAAAGAAGGGTAAGCTCTCTGACAGCGAGTACGACAAAATTAAAAATCTGATATGGGATAAATGCGTTCTCTGTATGCGGTGCTACTGTCCGCTTGGAATAAATATCCCGTCGCTTATCGCATGCGCGCGAAGTATATGCAGAGAAAAGGGAGTTTACCGCACATACGAACTGGAAGAGGGCCAGTTAAAATGAAGAAATATATAGTTCTTTTTATAACTGTCTGTTTTATCATTCCAGTTGTCCTCTTTGCCCAGATGGAGATAATAACAATCGACAATAAAATGTTTAAAACAAAAAGCCGTTCACCGGTAAAATTCAATCATTTTAATCACATGGCAATTGAGGGCGGTTCCTGCACCGACTGCCACCATAGATTTGAAAACGGAAGAAATGTAATTGAACCGAATGAACTGAGTGATGACAACAAATCGATTTACTGCAGTCATTGCCACTCTAATCCGTCAGATCTCAAAAAGGCATATCACAGATCATGTATCAGATGCCATGAATCGATGATTAAAAACAGCAAAGCTGCAGGTCCAAGACTCTGCGGCGAATGTCACAAATAGTAAATCTCCGGAGATTATAATGATAAAAGCAAAACGAAAACCTCTCGAAGAGATATTCAATCTCACTAAAGGCTTTCAGCGTATACTCTGCGTCGGGTGCGGAGGCTGTACATCAGTCTGTCTCGCCGGGGGGCAGCGTGAAACGCAGATGCTGAAAACAGATCTGGCTCATCTATTTAAGCAGAGCGGTAAAAGCTCGCAGATCTCTGTATTTGTTATAGAGCGCCAGTGCAGCAGGGAATATATTTCGGATATTGAAGATATGATTAATGATTATGACTGTGTAATATCCGCTGCATGCGGAGCCGGTGTACAGCTTCTTGCAGAGAGGTACAGATCAAAACCGGTTTTCCCTGCACTGAACACCATGTTTGTCGGTCAGAACCTAAGTACAGGATTATACCAGGAGAGATGCCGTACATGCGGTGACTGTCAGCTTGGATACACCGGCGGAATATGCCCGGTAACATGCTGTTCTAAGAGTCTATTCAACGGTCCATGCGGCGGTACAAACATTGACGGCAGCTGTGAAGTAAGCAGGGATATACCCTGTGCATGGAATGAGATATACGAACGGTTAAAGGCTCAGAATCGTGTGGAAAATATTTTGTCAATACATCCCCCCATGGACTGGACAGACAAAGGTCCGGGGACACTTATCCAGAACGGATATGAAAACAGATATAATAAAAAGTAGAATATTATGGAGAACAATATATAATGAAATCAGGGAGTAATCTGGAGAGAGTATTAAAAGCGGGACATTTTGCTGTAACTACAGAGTTCGGCCCGCCTAAAGGTACCGACCTGTCTATAGTTAAAAAGAAAGCAGAATTTATCCGTGGGAATGTTGACGCAGTAAACGTCACAGATTGCCAGACAGCTGTTGTACGGTTATCGAGTATAGCTGCATCGGCAATTCTTGTCCAGATGGGGATTGAACCTGTTATGCAGATGACATGCCGTGACAGAAACCGTATAGCAATTCAGAGTGACATATTCGGCGCATCGGCACTGGGGATTAAAAACATGCTGGCAATTTCGGGGGATCACCACAGTTTCGGGAATCAGAAAAATGCACGCAAAGTTTACGATATAGATTCAATGCAGATGATTTCGCTGGTGAAAAGAATGCGTGATGAACAAAAGATGCTCAGTGAAGATAAACCATTTCAGGGTGAAGTCCCCATGTTCATCGGGGCAGCTGCAAATCCTTTCGCGCCCCCTGTTGAATTCCGCGCCATGCACCTGAGAAAAAAAATTGAAGCCGGTGCAGACTTTATACAGACTCAAAGCATATACGATGTTGAAAAATTCCGTGAATGGATGAAGATAGTCCGCGACATGGGTCTTGACAGACAATGCTCGATACTTGCAGGATTGACGCCTCTGAAATCGGCCGGTATGGCAAGATATATGGCAGAAAATGTTCCGGGGATGCAGATACCGGATTCGTTGTTAAACCGCATGGAAGGAGTCCCGAAGGAGAAAGCTGCCGAAGAGGGGATCAGAATTTTCTGTGAACATGTAGAACAGATACGCGAAATTCCGGGAATCGCAGGTTTACATATTATGGCAATTGAGTGGGAACATAGAATTCCGGAGATTACAGAACGGGCTGGACTTTTACCCAGACCGGTTATAGAATAAATCATCATTTTTATAAAATAAATATAAACTCCGGAGATATACCGGTTATTTTCTTTTTAAATCATATCCGGTTTTCCTGTTCAATAATTCCTCCACCTATAACAGTATCTCCGTCATAAAAGACTGCAGACTGCCCCGGGGAGATGGATATGCTGCTGTCTGTAAGTGTCACCTTAACATAAAACGAATTTATTAGTTCAATTAAAGCTTCATCCCCTGATTGTGTTGATCTTGTCTTGACTGAAGCTCTGAATTTTTTAGACACTTTGTGAAGGGCAATCCAGTTAATATCCTTAACAAAAAATGACGAACCGCAGAGATCTCTTTTTGTTCCGGCAACAACGCTGTTTGTACTGCTTTCAAGCTTTACAACATACAGCGGTTCCGCTGCGGCAATCCCGAGTCCCCTTCTCTGTCCGGGAGTATAATTCCAGATTCCCATATGGCTTCCGATAACCCGGCCGTTCATGTCTACTATTTCACCATTTTTATTGGTTACATTCAGAAGTTCCCTGTAATCCCCGCTGTAGAAATCCTGACTCTCCTCTTTCTCCGAAACCGCGAGGCCGGCAATTCGTGCAACGTCCCTCACTTCAGCTTTTTTCATACCTCCAAGCGGAAGAATTGTCCCCGCAAGTTGCTGTTGCGACAATTTATAGATAAAATATGACTGATCTTTATCCGAATCAAATCCTCTTTTAAGTAGAAAACGGTCTGTATCTACATCATGTTCGATTTTTGCATAGTGACCGGTCGCAAATTTATCGAATTCCAGTCCGGATGCTTTTGCTGTAGTGAGAAGATTCCCGAACTTAATCTTCTGGTTGCACACGATGCACGGATTCGGCGTTCTGGCGTTCAGGTACTCTTTTCTGAAATATTCTATTACAGTCTTTTTATACTCGCTTGAACAGTCAATAACATGAAACGGGATATCAAGCTGGCTGCATATCTGACGTGCCGCTTCTATATCATCTTTTTCATCAGGCCCGTAACATGCATTCTTCCCTGAATGCGTGTACGCGAAGGAGCCGTCCCATATAGACATTGTAATTCCAATTACTTCATGTCCCTGCTGCTTCAGCAATAATGCGGCAACTGATGAATCTACTCCGCCGCTCATTCCAACTGCAATTTTCATTCACTTCATCCATTATTATAACTTATTTGAGACAGTTGCTATCCGGCAGCACTCCTGAAACATGTTGAATCTTCTTCCGTCAGGGCTGAATCAATTGAGAAATTTATTTCCAGTCCGGATTGATCCCGTCAGATAGAATAATCTGATCCGCTCTTTTGAGAGCTTTTTATGTTACCCGATTTCTGAATCAGATCTTCAAGGGTAAATGTATCGAGAAAATTCAGAAGAAGAGAACTCATCTCATCCCAGACTTCTCTTGTTGCACACTCATTTGCCTTTCCGCATACAGCAGGATTACCGACACAGTCCACAAGACTGAGATCACCTTCAAGAGGTTCAATAATGTCGCGCAAGGTTATCTCCGATGCCGGTCTGCTGAGCAGATAACCACCATGAGCCCCGCGGAATGTAGTCACAAGTCCTTTAGCCTTCAAAGGAATAATTATCTGGCTCAGATACTTTTCCGACATCTCTTCGGAACTCGCTATGTCTTTTAAAAAAAGCGGTTTGCTCTGCTTGTTCGCTCCGAGAGCGAGCATTAATCTTACTCCGTATCTTGACCGTGTTGAAAGACGCATCTGAATCTCCTTAATCCATATCAATTGAATTATTTTTCAGTATTTATTCCTTAACTTCTCTAAAGTAAAAAAGATCTATTATCCCCGCCGCCGAAGGCGGCGGGGATATATTTGTTTTGTTTTCTACTCTAAAAATTATATTCAGGTATAATTACTGATTATTCCTGAATTCACAACAGCGAAACCATTATACCTGATCGAACAGCCATGTTGAAAGATACCTCTCTCCGGTATCAGGAAGAATAACAACTATAGTTTTACCGGCTGATTCTTTTCTTCCGGCAACAGTCAGTGCCGCAGAAAGCGCTGCACCGCTTGATATCCCCACAAGAATCCCCTCCTCCTTCGCAAGTCTTCGCGCAGTGTCACCGGCGTCAACATGAGTTACCTGAATAATCTCATCGACAATATCCTTATTATAATTTCCGGGAACAAAGCCTGCACCTATTCCCTGAATCTTATGAGGTCCCGGAGCCCCTCCGGAAAGAACAGGGGAATCTGACGGTTCTACAGCAATTACTTTTACAGAGGGTTTCTTTTTTTTCAAAGTCTCTCCTATACCGGTAATGGTTCCCCCTGTGCCTACCCCGCAGATTATTATATCAACAGCACCATCAGTATCATCCCATATCTCCAGCGCTGTTGTCTTTCTATGAATCTCCGGATTTGCGGGATTGTTGAACTGCTGAGGAATAAATGAACCGGGAATCTCCTTCTGCAGCTCCTCAGCCTTAGCTATAGCACCATTCATTCCGAGTTTTCCGTCAGTAAGAACAAGCTCCGCGCCGAAAATTTTAAGCAGCTGTCTCCTCTCAATACTCATTGTTTCCGGCATTGTGAGGATAAGCCTGTACCCCCTGGCAGCGCTTACGAAAGCAAGCGCAATCCCGGTATTACCGCTTGTCGGTTCAATTATAGTTGTTCCCTCTTTAATCAGCCCTTCCCTTTCCGCCGCCTCGATAAGAGCCGCGCCTATACGGTCCTTAATGCTCGACAACGGATTAAAAGACTCAAGCTTTGCAAGGAGTGTTACCCCGGCTGCAGTATTGAGTTTATTAATTTTCACGAGGGGTGTGTTCCCGATTGTTTTTGTTATATCATCAAATATTCGTGCCATTTTTTTTCTCCTTTTTGAGTAAGTATGGTCAGAGTGTAAGCAGACAGGCTTAAGCTGCACCTGCGGAGTACGAGCTCTACCTGCAAGGTAGTCTCTGACTCTCAGAGACGGGCTCTGACTGTCCAGAGCAGGCGAGGGTCCCGGAGGCGGACTCTGGCTCACTGAGACGGTCTCTGCCTGCCGGGGACGGGCTCTGACTGCAACGTATGGGCGAATGATTATTCGCCCTTACTGTGAGTCTGTCCTACCGAGAGTCTGTCCTACCGAGAGTCCGCCCTACCCTGAGTCTGCACTCTCTTCACTCTCACTGCCGACTCTTACGACACAGCCTTTGCCAGCGCCTGATCTATATCGTCGAGTATATCATCTATATGTTCAATACCTATTGAAAGTCTTATAAAGTCAGGAGTAACTCCAGTTGCAATCTGCTCTTCCGGTGAAAGCTGCTGATGCGTTGTGCTTGCCGGATGTATTGCAAGAGATTTCGCATCACCGACATTTGCAAGGTGAGATATAAGCTGTAGAGAATTAATAAACTTCTTCCCTGCCTCGATTCCCCCTTTTATTCCAAAACCGATTATAGCTCCTGCTCCATCTTTTAAATACTTATCCGCATTTTTTTTATCCGGACTTGAATCGAGTCCCGGATATGTTACCCACTCAACGGATTTATGACCGGCAAGATGCTTTGCCGTAGCGAGAGCATTCTCTGAATGACGCGCCATTCTCAGATGAAGCGTTTCAACTCCCTGAAGAAGAAGAAAAGCATTAAACGGAGACAATGCCGGTCCGAGATCGCGGAGCAGTGTAACTCTTGCTTTAAGTATATATGCGATATTTCCAATGGGCTTAAGCGCTTCAATAAATTCCAGACCATGATAACTCGGTTCGGGATCTGATATCAGAGGGAACTTCCCGCTGCTCCAGTCGAATTTTCCTGAATCTACAATAAGCCCGCCGAGTGACGTACCGTGTCCCCCTAAAAATTTTGTAGCGGAATAAACTATAATATCTACACCATGATCGAATGGCTTCAGAATATACGGCGAAACTGTATTGTCCAGAATAAAAGGTATTCCATGCTTATGGGCAATAGCTGCTATCCCTTCGAGATTACAGACATCAAGTTTCGGATTACCGATAGATTCCGCATAAACAGCCTTAGTCTTTGGAGTAATAGCCTTTTCAATAGCATCGAGATCATTTGATTTAACAAAGTTTACTTTAATACCGAATTTTGCGAATGTATAATGAAGAAGATTATATGTCCCGCCATAAAGATTATTTGCAGCAACAATCTCATCGCCCGATTTAGCAATATTCAGAAGAGCGAGGGAGATGGCAGACTGACCGCTCGCAACAGCAAGAGCCCCTACTCCACCTTCAAGTGCAGTTATCCTCTTCTCCAGAACATCAGTTGTCGGATTCATCAGACGTGTATAAATATTGCCGAATGATGTCAGCCCGAAAAGGCTCGCCGCGTGATCTGCATCATTAAACTGGTATGATGTAGTCTGATAGATTGGTACAGCTCTTGATCCTGTTACCGGATCGGGTTCCTGCCCCGCATGGAGAGCGAGTGATTCTCTTCTTAATTGACCATCTAATTTACTCATAAAATCGCCTCTCTTTTAATTACTACCAATATACTAGTATAACTAGTGATTATTTGTCAATAAAAATCTCACTTTTTTATAATTTTTTTAATCTGTTTATAAACCAGCGGTAAAACTGCACTCCGCCGAACCGAAGATGCGGCGGAGTGCGAAAAAAAGCTGCATTTTATCTGCTAATAAACCGGAAGTAAAATTGCTGAATTTTTGACTAAAATCATTAATTATTCCTAAAAAATAATTTTAGTGTAAAAAACAAAATATATATCCCCGCCGCCTTTGGCGGCGGGGATAATAGAACTTTTTTTACTTTAAAATAAGTTAAGGAATAAATACTGACTAAAAATATAATATCTTAATGAAATTTTAATAATTAATGTATATCTTCAATATATAAATAACAAACCTGCAGGGGAGATATCATAGAGAACATAAGAAGAAAAATAATTTCTTTAATTCTGCTTGTAAAATCAGGAGCAGATAGTAAAAAGACTTATCGTCTAATGTCCCGTAAATTACGGGTGAATATATTTTGATAAATTGTTAAAATAAGAGTGGAGAGAATAAAATGGCAACAAAACAGGAAGTAACCCAATCAACTGAGCAGAAACTTTCTCATCAGTTATCGATGCAGATCATGGAAGTGGGACAGACCATACTTGAGCTGGAGTCCACATATCATGACTCTTTCAGCAGACAAATGAGAGATAAAATTCAGAGAGCAAAAGAGATTCTTGATGAACTTGCAAATGACTGCATGACCGAACTGACATCTGAAAGAATGAAAAACTGGCAGAAAGAGAGACTTCAGGAGAAAGAGAAATTAAAGTTCACAAGAAAAAAAGACAAATGGGAGACTCTCTCTTCACAGCAGGAAGAGGAATACAAAGCAAGACTAACCAGAAGAATGCATCAGGGATTCGGAAGATAATCAAAAAAACATAAAGTCTGAAAGGGGGTATAAAACCCCCTTTTTTTATACATTTGTGACATCTGAAAGCAGACAGATGTCACAAAATGATACACATGTAAGATTATCCCCCGTTTTTCCCCGATTTCTCAAGAGCTCAGAAGTTCAATTGAAATGTTCATTATCCTGAAGATGCTGATATAATCAGAGCTTACACTTTATTAAATAAATAAAACTTCTGGCACGAATAATGCATCTATTATAATAGATGTGCTTACAAATATGCATCTTTCATCAGGTATTATATTAGACGTTACAAATAATTATTACAAAAAGGAGTTTCATAGTGGAACCTAACAAAATTGAAATTAAAAGTCCCGATGGTAAACTTGGAGTACTTATTCCGGGTCTTGGCGCCGTAAGTACTACATTTATCGCCGGAGTCATGATGATAAGAAAAGGCCTGAATAAGCCGATCGGGTCACTCTCACAAATGGGTAAACTCAGAACTGGAACAGGCGATAACGCTAAAGAGGTGGATATCAAGGAATTTATATCGCTTGCGTCACTTAAAGATATGGAGTTCGGCGGATGGGACATCTTCGAAGATACAGTTTATGAATCAGCTGCAAACGCGCAGGTTCTTACAAAAGATGATCTTGAATCTGTTAAAGATGAACTTGCAGCTATCAAGCCCTGGAAAGCTGTATTCAACAAACACTTTGTTAAAAATCTCGATGGTAAAAATGTAAAACAGGCTCCGACACATTGGGATATGGTTCAGCTCGTTAAAGATGATATTGCCAAATTCAAACAGGAAAAAAATATTTCAAGATTTGTCATGGTATGGTGCGGAAGTACCGAGATTTATCAGCAGATGATCCCCGGTGTTCACGACACTCTCGCTAATTTCGAAAAAGCCCTGAAAGAGAATCACCCCTCAATAGCGCCGAGTATGATTTACTGTTACGCCGCACTTGATCTTGGTATTCCATACGCCAACGGTGCACCGAACCTCTGTAATGACATCCCTGCTTTCTGGGAACTTGCAGATCTTAGAAAAGCTCCAATGGGTGGGAAGGATTTTAAATCTGGTCAGACATTCATGAAGACTCTTCTTGCTCCGGGATTTAAGGCAAGGATGCTTGGAATGAAGGGATGGTACTCTACAAACATTCTCGGGAACAGAGATGGTGAAGTACTGGATGATCCGGAATCATTCAAATCTAAAGAAGTGAGCAAACTCTCTGTACTGGAACAGATATGCCAGCCGGAACTCTACCCCGACCTCTATGGCGATTTTTATCATAAAGTTACAATCAACTACTATCCTCCAAGAGGGGACAACAAAGAGGGATGGGACAACATCGATATATTCGGATGGCTCGGTTACCCCATGCAGGTGAAAGTAAACTTTCTCTGCCGTGACTCAATACTCGCGGCACCGATTGTTCTCGATCTTGTAATATTTCTCGATCTGGCTCAGAGATCAGGTCTATTCGGAAATCAGGAGTGGCTGTCATTCTACTGGAAGAGCCCGATGCATCTACCCAATCAGGAGCCGGAACATGATCTCTTTGTACAGCTCATGAGATTTAAGAATACTCTCAGATGGCTTAAGAACGAGCCGGCTGTAACAACACTTGGATCAGAGACTTATAACTAGATAAAGCAGTGTCTTTATATTATGACATTTCCCACACTTCTTCGCGGCCCCATAAATCCCACTCCGTGCGAATTATGGGGCCGCGATGTTTGGTCAAATATCTGCTATAGTAATTCATTAGACACCACATGGCCTGATGAATTACTATAGCAGTAAAAAAAATTATTTTTCCTGTTCAAATCATTACTATATGAATATATTATCTCTATAATTTGTATTACTCACAAACCGGCGGGGGGAATGCTCTGCGGACTTATGAATTACTGGATTTTACAGAGGATAAATAATCATGGATAGCACTTTTATAATTCTATTACTATGTGGTCTTGTAATATTGTCGTACATTTTCGAAATTGCTGCCAAAAGAACAGGCATCCCCGCAGTGCTGTTCCTGATTCTTATTGGAATACTATTAAAAAAATTAACAGGCTATTTTGAAATACCATCAATAGACTTCATCAGGCTCATACCTGTTATCGGAACAGTGGGGCTTATACTTATAGTCTTCGAAGGGGCCCTTGAAATTGAGTATCACAATGATAAAAGAAAAATATTCTTTAAGGTCCTCATTGTTTCTGTAGTTCTGCTTGCTTTCACATCAGTTATTCTTTCATTTATTTTCAGACACCTCACCGGTGAAAGTTTTTATAAATGTTTTATCAACGCTATACCACTGAGCATAATAAGTTCAGCAATTGCAATACCATCTGCTGCACATCTCTCATCAGAGAATAAGGAGTTTATAACATTCGAAAGCTCACTCTCGGACATTCTGGGGATTATACTTTTCAATTACGCTGTAATCAACAGCTCTCTGACATTTTATCTTGCGGGAACAATTATTATGGAAATCGTCATAGTTACCGCAGTATCAATGCTTTTCTGCATGATACTTCTTTATCTGCTGAGATCAATAGAGCATAATATTAAATTCGTACTTATTCTTTCAGTGATGGTTTTTCTCTACGCGCTGGGAAAATCGATACATGTCTCTTCTCTGATTATGGTGCTGATGTTCGGACTTCTGCTGAAAAATATAAACCTGATCAAATCAGATTTTATAAAAAAACATTTTAATAATCTGCATTATCTTAACGAATTCAATTTTATGCAGCAGATTAATTCAGAGGGAGTTTTCCTTGTTAAAACATTTTTCTTTATAATATTCGGGTTTATTTTAACACCTGAATCATTATTACATTATGAAAACCTGGCTGCAGCATCGTCAATTATCGGAGCAATATACGGAGTGCGAATCATCATACTCCTCACTGCCAGACAGAATGTATTTCCTGAAATTTTTTATGCACCCAGGGGGCTTATAAGCATACTTCTTTATATGAGCATCCCCGCAGCTTTACAAATAAATAAAATAAACATCGATGTCCTCTTTATTGTTGTATTAACAACAAGCACTGTCATGATCCTCGGATCTTTCTGGAGGAGAGGCGCAGAAAAGTAAAATCGATATAATGCTGAAAACATCTAAGAACATGCACTCTGCTCAAGCATAAATATCAGAAACGAATGATGAGGCAGAGTGATGATGTATTCCTCTTTATCCGGAATCACAGGAAAAACTGATCCTCCAAGCAGCTCCACCGGCGTCAGCCCTATATATTCACGTAAATCAAGTTTTGCAGCCTCTGCTTTTGACGAAAGATTAAAAACACACAGAGCCTTCTCCTCATTATCAAATCTTATAAAAGACAGTATTTTTTTATTATTCACTTCGATAAAATCGATATACCCGTCCCCGAAGACTTTATGAGATTTACTTTTATTTATTAATCGTTTAATAAAATTGAGCAGCGACGATGAACTGTACATCTGAGCTTCGACATTTATTGCGTTATAATTATATTCAGGATCAATTATTACGGGGGAATAAAGCATTGACGGCTTACTCTCCGAAAATCCGGCATTCCTGTCCTCGCTCCACTGCATGGGTGTCCGGACTCCATTCCGGTCTCCAAGATATATATTGTCCCCCATTCCAATCTCATCGCCGTAATAGATGACAGGAGTTCCGGGAAGAGTAAACAGAAGAGCATAGGCCAGTTCTACTTTTTTTCTGTCGTTATCGAGAAGAGGGCTAAGCCTACGTCTTATCCCCATATTAAGCTGCATCCGTTTGTCTTTTGCATAGAGGCTATACATATCATCCCTCTCCTGATCCGTACACATTTCAAGAGTCAGTTCGTCATGGTTCCGGAGAAATGTAGCCCATTGGCAATTCCCCGGTATGTCCGGGATCTGCTTTATAATATTAACTATAGGTTCGCTGTTCTCCTTCTGGAATGCCATAAATATCCTGGGCATAAGGGGGAAATTAAAAGCCATGTGAAATTCATCCCCATCTCCGAAATACTTTACAAGATCCTCGGGCCACTGATTCGCCTCAGCAAGGAGTATTCTGTCAGGATACTCTTCATCAATAATTTTACGGAGTTCCCGGATATACTGATGCGTCTCAGGAAGGTTTTCACAATCTGTCCCCTCGCGTTCGAAAAGATACGGCACAGCATCAACACGGAATCCATCCAGTCCCAGGTCAAACCAGAACCTGAAGACTCTCTTCATCTCCTCCCGTACTTCAGGATTTTCAAAATTCAGATCCGGTTGAGATGAAAAAAATCTGTGCCAGTAATATTTTCCGCATTCATCACTCCATGCCCAGTTAGATCTTTCGGTATCGCTGAATATTATCCGCACATCCTGATATTTTTTATAAGTATCGGACCAGACATAATAGTTATGATATGTTGAACCTTCACCTTTTTTTGCGTCGATAAACCAGGGGTGCTGGTCAGAAGTATGATTTAGTACAAGCTCTCCGACAATTCTTATCCCTCGGAGGTGAGCCTGGGCTATCAGTTCTTTAAAATCATCCATAGTACCATATGCGGGATCAATCGAGTAGTAATCAGAAATATCATAACCGTCATCAAGTCCGGGCGACGGATATATGGGGAGCATCCATATACAGTTGACCCCGAGCCAGCGTAGATAATCGAGCTTTGATATAAGCCCAGGAATATCACCCTTGCCGTCCCTGCTGGAATCTTTAAATCCCTTAACGCTTAACTCATAGATTACTGCATTTTTATACCATTCATTATTCATATCATACTTCCCCGAAATTTTTAAGAAGTTTCCTGAACTCTTCCACGTCATAAAGATTATATTTTGCGGAAGTATTCCCAAGACCTATTTTTAAAGAATAAGCACTTTCAGGCAGCTTTTCAAACATTGTCTCATCTGTTACGTCATCACCCGCAGCGAGTATAAAATCATAATTTTTATCAGTCAGAAGCCTTGAAGCTGTTATTCCTTTGCTGTTTTCAAGACTTTTTATTTCAATGACTCTATTCCCTTCCATGAGTCCTATATTAAGATTAGAAATAAAACCGAGCAGCTGAAGTTTAAGCTCCTTTGAATTTACAGATGAAAATTCAAGGTCGGCATCCCTGTAATGCCATGCAAGAGAAAAGTCCTTCTCTTCTATATAAGTCCCCGGAGTATGTCTTACGTATTTTTCCAGCAGCGGACGTATCAGTTTTTTCCAACCTGTATCAACTTCGATTGTCTGCTGCCACCCTCCTCCGGAATATTTTATCCAGGCGCCATGCTCAGCTACAAGAGACAGATTTTTACTGCTGCTGAAAATCTTTTCAAGAGAAACCCTGCTGCGGCCGCTGATTACAACAATGTCATTACACTCTTCTGCGGCGATCCGGTCCAATATGCTGTAAAGCTCCTCATCCGGAACAGCATCATCTGCCCTTGAGCTGAACCCGACAAGAGTACCATCGTAATCGAGGAATAGTATCCTTGACTCCGACTTTTTGTATGCATCAATTATCTGATTCTGAATCTTTCTGGTAAGAATAATCTTTTCGTACTTAGTGTTATCAACAGGAATGTTTTGAAGTTTTAAAATGAAATCATCCGCCCATTTAAAAACATCATACTCTTTAACTCTCTCCTTAATTTTTTTCATCCGCAGATTCCGCTCGTCTTCCGGCATTTCAAGAGCTCTTTTGATCGCATCTGCAATCCCTGCCCTGTCGTTCGGATTAACTATGATTGCCTCCCCCATCTCTTCGGCAACACCGGCCATCTCACTCAGTATTATGACTCCGCTTTTCGCAGTCTGTGCTGCGGCATACTCCTTCGCTATCAGGTTCATACCGTCTCGTAGTGGTGTGAGTAATGCCACATCTGCCTCATTATAGAATGCCAGCAGGGTATTAAACGGAATTGACCGGTACATGTACCGGATGGGACTCCATGATATTGTTGAGTAACGCCCGTTTATACCGGCGATAAGTCTGTCAACATCGCTCTTCAGATTCCGGTAAAGTTTTATTTCAGTCCTTGTGGGAACAGCGACAAGTATCAGCACAACTTTCTCATGATACCCGGGATTACTCTCAAGGAAAAGACTAAACGCTTCGAGTCTCTGAAGAATCCCCTTACTGTAATCAAGTCTATCGATGGAAAGAATAATTTTTATCCCTTCAGATTTTTCCCGGATTTTATTTATCTCTTTTTTTACACCGGCTTTATTTACACCTGCATATTTATTAAAATCAATACCCATTGGAAAGACATCCGCTTTAACCATTCTGGTTTTAAGATCAATCTCGCCGAAAGTATTTTCATGCCCGCATATCCGGAGTATACTGCTGAGAAAATGTCTGTAGTAATTATATGTATGGAATCCGACAAGATCAGATCCAAGCAGTCCGTTAAGAATTTCTTTTCGATATGGAAGGAGTCTGAAAACCTCCGATGACGGAAAAGGAATATGAAGGAAAAATCCTATTTTAACACCGGGTAGTCGTTCTCTTATCATCAGGGGAAGGAGCATCAATTGATAATCATGAATCCAGATGGTATCACCCTCTGATGCACAATTAAGAATCACTTCACAAAATTTTTCATTCACCTCTTTATAAACTAACCATGTCTCTGCAGAGTAGCTTGTATATATTGGGAAGTAATGAAAAAGGGGCCAGATAGTGTTATTGCTGAATCCATTATAATACCGTTTAATATCATTTTCTGTAAGGCTAACCGGTACACAATTATACTCATCCATAAGTCTTTCTGCAATTATAGAAGATTCCTCATCCCTTATTTTATCTGCGGTTATTCCGCTGAAACCTATCCATGTAAAATTGTTTTTTTTGCTGTATGAAGACAAACCTGTGGCAAGACCGCCGGAACTGAGAGTAAATGATATTTTATTATTACCGGATGTAACCGTAACCGGTAACCGGTGAGATACTATTATTAATCTCGAACTGCTCTCCTTTTCTTTACTCAAAGAGACCTCCTGAAGTGTTTTATACTGATGAAATACTGCATAAACAAATAAAAAGCTGATGATTCATGATACCCGGCAATCAGAGGATTACTTTACAGCTATTCCAGAGTTTACCTGCATATTTTAATCGGTTAAGTTTTATATTTAAAAGTTACATTCTAAAAATTCAAAATCAAGTTTTTATATAAACATAAGGCTTTTTCACACTTTAAAACCGACATAAGAGCAGATTGTGTTTATATAATGCAGTTTTTTTATCAAATAAATATAGTTTAAGTAAACTTATTGAATTTAAGCTAAAAAAACATTGTAACAGTTATGTAAACAGTATAACATACTTATAAGTTTCCAGTTGCGTTCCATAAAGCACCCGATTCAAAAAGTTTTCAATTCCCGATGCATGAAATGCTCAAAATATTTCATGCATCGGGAACACAACATCAAATAAAATTATAACTGTTTCACAGTGCTGAAGATCAGAATGGGTCATATTTTTTTATTCCCGGAACAGTCTGATAATTTTTAAAGGAGTTTCAATGAAAGAAAAATTTACACCGGAACTATTCCTGTCAATATCCGGAAGATGGAGTTCCATACTCAGATCCGGAGATAATATCGATTCGATAAGGCAGAACCTGCTTAACCACATCAATGAGAGACATTTCATCACATATTCGGATAAAGACAATGACATGCACGATCTCGACCTTGTAATTATCCGTGACTGTGCAAGAGTGTGGAGAGGGATCCTCCATCCTCGAAGCGAGAATCTTTCCGGTCTGAGTGTACTCACCGAACTGATAAACGCTGCAATTGGGAGATCCGAGCCGTCTCTCTCTGAAGCTTTCTGGGGTGAGATATGCCATCTTGTTCGAGGGATCGAAGGACAGTTCAGATTTCACGAAAACACAGAATTCTCTTTTTCCGCTACGGGTGAACTTAAAGGGCGTGACGCAGCGCAGGCCCGATCAGAGGAACTTGATCTTATTCATAAACATCTCGAAGAAAAGATGTCTCAATACAGATCGGGGCTTAATGATGGAATTATAGAGCAGCGGGAACAAAACAGACAGCAGATTCTCTCCCGGCTGGGTGCAGAAAAAGAAAATTGGGGAGACTGGCACTGGCAGCTCCGGAATATAGCAAGAGATGAGAAGAAACTCTCGCAGCTTGCGGAGCTTTCAGACAAGGAGATCGAAAATATCCAGGAGGTAAACAGACTCGGCATACCTTTTGGAGTAACGCCATATTACGCATCGCTTTTCGATAGTCCCGAATCGGATAAAGACAAAGCTATTAGAATGCAGGTTCTGTTTCCTGAAAGCTATATAAACGCATCTCAGGGAGAATGTAAAGATGAGAATATCAATGACTTTATGCTGGAAACAGATACCTCACCCACTGACCTGATAACAAGACGTTACCCGGACATAGTAATACTAAAACCGTACAACTCGTGCCCGCAGATCTGTGTTTACTGTCAGAGAAACTGGGAGATAAAGGGTCCGCTTGAACATGGAGCAATGGCGGATGATCAGCAGATAAACACCGCGATCAGATGGATAGCTGAGCATGAGGCCATCACTGAAGTTCTTATAACAGGGGGAGATCCTCTTGTAATGTCAGACTCAAAGATCAGAGAGATTTTACAGAAGCTTTCCGTAATTGATCATATTAAACGGATACGAATAGGATCAAGAACACCTGTTACGCTACCCATGAGAATTACCGATGAGCTATGCGAGATACTTGCATCATTCAGGATACCGGGGAGAAGAGAGATTTCCATGATGACACATATTCAGCATCCTCTTGAGGTCACACCGGAATTTGTTGCAGCAGTAGAGAAGATCAGATCACGGGGTATATCCATATATAACCAGCTTGTGTTTACTTTTTACATTTCAAGACGTTTTGAAGCAGCAAGACTCCGGAGTTTAATCAAACTCTGCGGTGTTGACCCGTATTATTCATTCTATCCAAAAGGAAAAATTGAAACTGCGGACTACCGTATACCAATTGCAAGGATGCTTCAGGAATATAAAGAGGAATCGCGGCTTATGCCTGGACTGGCACGTACAGATGAACCGGTCTACAATGTGCCGGGACTTGGAAAGAATCACCTGAATGCATGGCAGAACAGGGATCTTATTTCTATAGGAAAGGATGGTTCACGCATTTACGAATTTCATCCATGGGAAAAAAAGATTGCCGACCAGAAGACTTACGTCGGCACAGATATGCCGATTCTCGACTATCTTAATAGACTGGAAGAATCAGGGGAAAACGCAGATGAGTACGAAAGCATCTGGTACTATTTTTAGAATAAGAGGAGCTTCAATTCATGAGCGAAAACAGTAAAACAATAGTGATCATCTGACAATCATTGATGAGATTAAGAATAACTGCGAAAAGATTCTTACACCTCTTCAGAAATTTGAACATGGACTTCACCCATGGGTTGCGTTTGCAATCATGCCAGTGTTTGCACTTGCCAATGCAGGTGTGTCAATAAGGAAAGGTCTGGATACTGCTCTATTAAATCCGGTCAGCCTGGGGATTATTCTGGGATTATTTTTCGGAAAACAGATTGGGATTTTTTCTTTCTCTTTTATTGCAATCAAACTTGGACTTGCGGCAAAGCCCGAAGGTGTAAACTGGACAAAGATTTACGGTGCATCAATACTTGCCGGAATCGGTTTTACCATTTCGCTGTTCATTGCAAATCTGGCATTTAATTCAGCAGAACTGCTGGATGTTGCCAAAGTCGGAATTCTCACAGGTTCATTGATTTCAGGTATAACGGGTTTTTTTATTTTAAAATCGGCTTTGAAGCCGGAGTAAAACTCTTACATAAAGGGATATACGACAAATTCCAGAGAATTCCAACTCAACACCCTGGAGTTAAAAAATCTTGATGAAGGCTATAGGGAAAGACTTAATGTATTTTCCTTGACTTATGCTATAAAGATGTCCTCTATATAACTGTGCTGGTTTTTTATGTCGGGCGGAGTCGAGATGCTGCTGCTGACGCATGGTATTATTATGTTACTATCATAACAACAAAAAAAAGAGGCCCTTTATGAAAATCCCCCCGGCTTTAGTTAGACTATTTCATCTTTTAAACCTGTCTCCGTTCAAAGGTTTTCCCGGGATCACCGGAATATCCGGTTCCCGGCTTGTCGCAATTATTTTGTTTGCTCTAATGTGCTTCACATTACCGCTGTCTGCCGAACAATTCAGTACAGAAAAAGTTTTCGTAGCGGTTGCACGCAATGAGATCGATACGGTCAGGAAAGCCCTTAATAGCGGATTTGATGTCAATGCGATGAATGGTGAGGTTACACTGCTTGGTGCGGCGTTATTCGAAGATATAAAACACCATTCGAGAAAAGAAATCATCTTATTGATCCTCCAATCGCCGAAGATAAAGGTCAACACAACGAGCACCTTTCATATAAAGCAGTCCGATGTTGAGGAATCTCCGTTAATTACCGCTTCAGAAAAAGGGATGACCGATATCGTCGAAATACTGCTCAAAAAAGGCGCAAATATCAACGCCCGCAGAATTGTGGACGGCAATATCACGTTTTCGTCCCTGATGGCTGCGGCCGGAAGCGGCCACATGGAAACAGTTCGTATGCTTCTTAAGTATAAACCCGATGTGAATTTTAAAGACCGCTATGGCCGCACAGCACTGGATTTTGCGATCAAGTGGGAGAACCTTGAGATGGTCAAGATGCTCCATGAAGCCGGTATCAAGATCAATCGTTTGATTGACGAGGGGAATTCCATCCTCACCTTAACCTTTTACCATGAGAAGTTCGAAGTGCTGGACTATCTAATAGCCGAAGGAGCAGATATTAATCTCGCGGGTCCCAAGGGATATACAGTTCTGATGTATGCGTGTCTTAATAAACACGAGGATTGGTTTATAAAGAAGTTCAAATATGATCCTTTGCGTTTTCATAAAAAAATCATGAGTCTGAAGCCTAACGTTAATTATGTGAATTTAAATGGAACAGCCCTGCACCAGGCGGTCCAATCAAATATGGTCGATAGAGTCAAATTTCTGCTGGATAATGGTGCAAATCTAAATCTTCTCGAGGGAGCATTAGGACAAACCCCTCTTACATTGAGTGTTGCAATCAAAAGAATTCCTATGGTAAAGTATCTGGTAGAACGCGGTGCAGATACAACGATACCGGATCAAGAAGGCGAAACACCTCTTACACATGCGATCTTTTTGCGTAACAAAGAGATGATTGATATTCTGCGTAAAGGGGGCGCCAGCTTTAAAAACCAGAAAGTCAGCGCTTTATCCATGTTGTCTTATTTTGCTGCCTGCGCAGATCCGAATCCTCTCGATCACAAGAAGAATCTGGGAATAATCAAGGACACGCTGGACTGCGAACTCAACCCGAATTATCAGTCACCAAGCGGCAAAACCGGATTGATGGCGGTTGTAACTGAAGAATATTTCTCGAGCAGTCAAGGTCTGGATAAAGCAAAGCTGCTGATCAAAAAGGGAGCCAGCCCCGATATTGCCGATAAAAAGGGAGTAACGGCGCTTATACTTGCTGCAAGTAAGGGAAATCTGGAGCTTGTTCAGCTCATGGTCGACAATGGTGCCAATATCAATATAAAAGACAACGCCGGACAAACGGCTAACAGTTACGCAATCCAATCCGGAAAGAACAAAGTGACCAAATATTTAAGTTCAAAAGGGGCAACGCCGGATTCGGGCAGCAGTGCAAAAAGCACCACAAATCCGTTTCTCCTTGGATCCTGGCATGGGATGAATTCTCAAAAGCCGAGAACTTTATGTTACCTTACTTTAGAAAGTAATAATCGCTTTGATTTTCAATACCGGAACATATCTAATAAAGTCATTGAAAAACAAACAGGAACGTACACTGCACAAAAAGATACCCTGATATTTATAATACCGGGAAAAGAACCTCTTACCAGAAAATGGAAATATTCCGACGGGTTTTTGTACCTGGATAAAATAATACAATTACAAAAGATCGAATAGTGCATCCTCACATGTTGTCTGATTTCAGATAAAACGGTATTTTTCATTTTGAAGTCGGCATTGAAACCGGATTTATAATTTTCAATATTCCCGCCGCCATCGGCGCCGGGAATGAATTTTCAATTGTATGTATTATTTATTCGAGGTGATCACACCAGTAACGAGGTTCCCTGTGTAAATGTGCAACTGCTATTACAACAATTGTTTCATTATCAATTCCATATATTACTCCAAAAGGGAAACGGGTTAGAAGGCATCTTCTTAATCCCTGGTCAATTTCCGGAGATGATAGCGGATATGCAATAACACGGCGGATTGACCGATCCAGGTCATCGAGAAATTTTACACCCAACCACTGAGTCTGTTCGTTGTACCATTCGACTGCGTCATCAAGTTCAGATTGTGCAACAGGCAGAAAAACTACTCTCATATTTTACGATGTTTTTCCATTACTTTATCGTAAGATACTACAGAGATGCTGCCGGATTTATATTCTGCCCAGCGTTTACGCGATTCATCTGCCCAGATTCGATCAATAGCAGGATCGGTTTTATCCAGATCTGTCAGGATTATATCTACAATATGAAGCTTTTCAATATCGGTCAAAGAGTTAATTTCTGATGTTATTTTTTCGGCTAAATCTGTCATATTGCATTTCTCTCTAAATTTACTTTACAAATTCTAAAATATATTAATGAAAAGTCAAGTCCTTCTATGAAGATTATATATCCCCGCCATTGGCTCAAAAACCGGTGGTATTTTATCTCCGCCGCGCCGGTGGCGCGGCGGAGAGCAATTTTGCCACCAGTTTTTGAATTGTTACCCTCGCCGCCATTGGCGGCGGGGAGAATAGAACTTTTTGCATAAATAATAATTTTATTTTTTAAATATCTGTTTCACCGACTCAAGAAGGTCCGGCGGCAGCATTATAAACTTGCTGTTTGCAGAATCTCCCAGTTTAACAAGACCCTTTACATATTCCTGCCCAAGAAGATATGTAACCGGATCTCCTCCGCTGGTTTTGAGCGATTCAGACACCATCTTAATTGCGTTGGCTTCAGCGAGTGCAAGCCTCTCTCTTGCTTCAGCATCTCTCTCTGCAGATTCCTTACGTCCTTCAGCTGCGAGTATCTGCGCACGCTTTACACCTTCAGCTTCACGTTCAGCCGCCTCTTTCTTTGCTTCAGCTTCCAGAATCCGTGCTCTCTTCTCTCTTTCAGCTTTCATTTGAAGAGTCATTGCATTAACAATATCATCAGGGGGCTGAATATCTTTAATCTCGACACGGGTAATTTTTGTCCCCCATGCATCGGTGGCTTCATCAAGAGTAATGAGGAGATCGGCATTAATTTTTTCACGGGAAGAGAGCGATTCATCGAGCGTCATCCGGCCAAGAATTGAACGGATATTGGTCTGCGCAAGATTCTGTATTGCATAGTGAAGATTCTGAATACCATAGTAAGCTTTGTATGTATCCATAATTTTAAAATATACAATACCGTCAACTTCAAGTGATGCGTTGTCGCTTGTTATAGTTCCCTGCTTTGGAAGATCAAGAACACTCTCTCTTATATCTATCTTAACTGCTACACGGGAGAAGATCGGGTTTATAAGATTAAGTCCGGGATTAAGAGTTGTTGCATACTTACCGAATCTTTCGACAATCCAGTTTTCCGCCTGCGGAACTATACGCACACCCTTCATGATAAGAAAAAGAACAAATACTCCGATAGCTAACAGAAAATACGGCATAGAGACCTCCAGTTATTTTAAATATGTTTTACAATGAGTTTTATACCGTTGGCATCGGTAACAATCACCTCATCTCCGGCTTCGATAATCTCAGCCGACTCTGCCTGCCATTTTTTTATACCATGATATACGGTATAAAGTTCAACCTCTCCGGGGATTCCCGGAGTAATCCTCGAAGTAACTCTCCCTCTGACATTCTGAAGAGTGGCGTCTCGGGAAGAATCAACAACACTGCTTTGAAATCTTTTTTTAAAAAAAACCTGCCATAAACCAAGAAAAGCCAGAGAGGAGAGGAAAAAAAATATCCACTGAAGCTCCTCGTTAAGCGGGGATATAATTCCAATATAGATAAAAATGGAGGTTAATAATCCCCCTGCACCGAACCAGAAAATAATAAATCCCGGCATGATAATCTCTAAAGCCATAAGGATAACACCTATGGCAAGCCAGACAATTGGTGATAAAGCCATTCTCTTTAATCTCCATTTTATAATTGTTACTGATTTAATAAAATGCTCATGTAATAATACTAAACTTTACATCTTGAATCAACACTTCAATTCAATTAATTTAGTATTAACCGGAATGAAAAGTTACATATGAAATTTATCAGATCAAAGAGCTTCGCGATATGCAAAAAATGAAATTAAATCGCCAACTATGATAATAGTTATAGAGGAGTTCTAAAACCCGATACTTAATGGGGTAAAGGGGCGTAGCCCCTTTCTAAGCCCCGCAGGGCTTCCTGCTGTCCCGGAAACGGAGTTTTTGGGACAGCCCTATAAATAAAAAAAGTATTGATGTGATAACTCTGTATTTTATCAATATATATCAATCAGCAGTTTATTCGCGGGGCACAGCGCTACACGCATACGCCCCCGAAAATAATCAGCTATCCGATTATTATGGAGTGACAATGGAAATCGAAGAAAAAATAATATCACTTGAAACAAAGATCGCATATCTGGAAAACTTTGTCGCCGATCTTAACCAGGTTGTAATTGATCAGGAAAAAATGATCAAAGCACTTTTATTAGAAACAGAGGCGATAAAGAAGGACATTGAAGAGAAAAAGGAAAAGCTCCCGGAGGGTGAGAAGCCGCCGCACTATTAAAAACGCTTCATTCGTCCGAATAGAAGCACCGGCAGAGAATTATAATAGACTCTGCCGGTATAGATCATAGTCTATCAGTTAATTAAATTTCTCTGCGGTTACTGTGATATAACCTTTTGCAGCCGAATCTTTCTCACTGCGGGCCACATCATTAATCTGTTCAACAAATTTTCCTTTAAGAAGGTTCTCGGCAAAATTGCTTCCTGCCTTTACTTCAGCTTCAGAGATGGCCTTGTACATGCTTTTTCTTGCTTCAGTATCTTTGTTATTCTTAACAGCCTTAACCAGATTCAGAATTGCAGCCCACTGGTCCGATGTCTGCATTGCATTTAAATATGTCTGAAGCTCTCCATTTGAATTTTCACTGTTAAACTTTGCTCCATCGGCCTGTTCAAAATACTGTGTTCCCGGTGTTTTATAAGAAATAGAATCTTTCAGTACACCTTTGTAGGATGAGTTGGTCGAAGCTGAGTTTCTATTTGAAGCAGGTATAAACGATTTAAGTGTTGCAAGATCATAGAATACCCATACTGCATCATTTCCGTTATGATCAGGTTTTACTGTAAGCTTAGTCCCGTTTTTTGCAGTATTCTGCTGAAGACACAAGACATATCCCGGTTTGACATAGATCTTCCATTTGTCACCGCCTATATTTTTCAATTCGAAAGCATCAACTCCGGAACGGGCTTCAATTTTCCCGGTACCCGGAATATAACTCACTCCCCATTGTCCTTCTCGAGCAAATCTGATAAAGTACTTACCTGCAGCACTCATCTGTCCTGGACTGAAAGTAAAGAGTCTGTCATCAGGGTCACCCTGCTCTCTATTCCAGACATTCATTTCCATCCATTTACTTCCTTTTAGATTGCCATCAGTTTTTCGCGGTGTTCCGGGAACATCCCAGAAACCGTTTGCTGATTTTCCAACCTCAAGCGCTGACTGAATTAAAAACGCCCTGTTGCCAAAGCCATACTGATCAAATGCCTGCTGAGCAAATACCGCTGTTGAGAAAAGCAGTACCAAAGCTGATACTATAAGTGTTTTAAAAGTTTTCTGATTCATTTTAGCCTCTTATATTTTTTTAATTTTTATAAGCATTTTTTATTTAATCAATTCTTATCCATGCGACATTACTTCCTATGTTCGCGCATCCATACTCTACCCAGACATATCCGTTTTCACCCCAACCTTCACTCCATGAGTTACGGACTAACCAGGCCTTTTTACTGTCATCCCATCCGGCAATTACAATCGCGTGGTTTGTATCTCTTGGTCCGGTCACGGTCACCTTTTCATCATAAACTCCCCCGCCGTATGCCTGAAAAAGATCGGTAACTTTAAGACTTGAAAAAACCGGCCCGTATTTGCATATAGCCTCTTTTATCTGTTTCACCGTGGGAGAACCAAAGGTTATATAGCCGTGCTGTTTCACTTTATACGGAAACGAAGGAGTTTTCCCGGAACATGAACCGTACTTCCCTTTATATGGTAATTCGGATTCAAGTGCCGTACCGGTTTTGATCATCGACTTAAAAAGAAACGGTACATTTCCTCCATTACAGCTGCCGCAGTCTGCCTTTACACCTGCTGGTGTAGTACCCTCAATGCAGTCAACGGCATACTGTTCCGAAAGATCCAGTTCCTTATTGTGCATAATTTTATAGATACTTTCATAAACTGCTATCCCGGAGAATGCCCAGCAGCTCCCGCAGTCGAGCTGGCTTTTTACCGGAGTCATCATGTTAATATCACGCCAGTTAAAAGCTTTCATATCGGCAGAGCGTTTAATAGATTCAGGGAGAGATGAGGCTGCTTTATCATCTTTCATATACAGAGCGGAAGCAGGATCAATGGGCACATCAAATGCGCCTGTAATTTCTTTTATGGTTTTGTTAACGACAGAGGAAGCCTTAACTCTGAACTTGTAACCTTTCTTTTTTATTGTGGAATTAAGATCTGCAAGTTTTTTATTAACTTCACCTGCTCGTTTCTTAATCAGGTCTTCGGTACTTTTCTTTTCGTCACCGTTTGCAATGATAATAAATTCCCACTCTGAGTTTGAATTTTTTAAAGAAGACATTATCAGTTTTGATCCATTCGATGACGCATTTCCCGATGCGGAGAGATATTTGTTGTCAGCTCTTGATATAAATCTGAACCTGTTCTTACCTGTATTATCTATCTTCCAGTGATATGAAGTATCGGTGTTAATAGATGCAGATTTATTGAGTTCGATATTATCTTTGCCTGCACCTGTAAAATACCACTCCATCCATTCCCCCTGATGATCCCCCCATGTATGAACATTGGAACCATTTGCAAAATTGCGAGGAGTACACAATACTCTCCCCCAATGGGTAAAAATCTTCCAGCGTCCTTCACCCAGATATCGGGGCCTGAATTTCTGAGATACAGTATTATTCGGTTTCCAGATCTGCACGTTAACACCGTCGCCGTTTGTCCCTCCGGAAACATCAACATAGCCTCCGTTCCGTGATACGATGTTAAACATTCCATCACCGGTAGGGACAAAACGGAACTGCTGATCTATCCCGTAGTCTCTTTGCCATATCCCGATATTATCACCCGCCTTATACTTTGAAGGCCCGCCCGGCTGATCCCAGAAGCCCTGTTCTCCAGACTCTCCCGACTCTCCCGACTGAACTGATTTTATATAAACGTCACTATAAGGGATTATCCCGTCTTTATAAACTGAGCTTGCCTGTGCACTGTTATGAACATAATATCCTGTCATGCATTCTATTATATAATAGCCCATGTCCTCAACATTGCCGGTTCTCTCCCACAGGGGAATAAACTTGTATCGTCTGTCCTGTTCCGGATACTTCTGAAATTTGTACTGCATCTCCCAAAGCTGAAGCTCCTTCCCGGCACCTTTAGTTTCATTCCCGCTGCCAGGGATATCCCAGAAATTCCCCATGTCATCTTTACTTTTTTTATGCGGAGTCCTTATTGCAGTCCACCGCTCTGTGTCCGGAATATCAGACTCCCCCCAGGCATAGATATACCTGTCCCAGCCACCTTCAACTTCTATTTTGTCCTTAATTGCTATTATTGGATTTTTAAACTTTGCCTGTAGATCCGATGCTGCAGAATAAAAAAGAACTACTGAAAAAATATAAAAATACAATTTGAATTTCCTCATAGTTTACTCCTGTAATAATTTAAAAATAGAGATGCACTGGACTGTTAAATCAAAAAGTTTTATATTATTTTAATAAAAATAAAAGAGGCGATTATGATTTAAACTAAAACAGTGCAATCTGACAAAACACTTCAGCAATACTTTAAGAATAACCAATCACTATAATAGAACCGGTAATTGAAACATAATCTTATAAAAATAAAGATACTTTTATTAAAATTATAAGACAGGATAATCAAGTATTTTTTTACTTTAACTTACTAAAATTAAGCTAAATTTAAGTTAAAAATAATGAATTATATAGGGGGAGATCCGGATTTAAGATAATTCCATTATTATTTATTTATAAAAAGTGTCCTTGTAGGATAGGCGAATTCAACTTTTATTTTTTCAAGAAGCAGCATTATCTTTATATTTATATCCTGCTGAATATCCATATATGTACGATAATCACCCGAAAGTACGTAAAATACTATTTCAAAATCGAGACTTGAATCTCCGAACTTATGAAAATGGCAGCGGTCAAACCTTGCTGTTTCGATGTCTGTTATAATTTTTTCAATCTCTACGGTTATCTTTTTCAATTTACCCGCCGGTGTCTGATAGGTTACTCCGAATCCGAACACAACCCGTCTCTCCTGCATGCTCTTATAATTTCTTACTCGTGATCCGGTAAGATCGGTATTTGAAAATACAAGCTCTTCACCGCTGAGACTTCTTAATCGTGTAGTTTTTATTCCAATATGCTCGACTACACCAGCCAGCGAATCAACTACAAGAAAATCTCCGATTTCAAAGGGATGATCAAAAAATATTGTAAAATAATTAAATATGTCGCGAAGTATCGACTGTGCGGCAAATGCAATTGCCACACCACCAACGCCAAGTCCGGCGATAAGTCCGGAAATTTTAAATCCCAGGTTATCAAGAAGTATTAGAACTGCAATAGCCCAGATAATTATTTTAATAATCATATTGAACAGAAGCGCAACACTGCTTACACCTTCACTTTCATTTTTAACAAGCCAGTACCTGTTAACTACAAAAATGATAATAGAGATACAGAAACGGGTAATCAGAAAAACAACAGCTATAATGAAAATATAATCTATCACTTTTCCCGGCAAACCGCCAACAGCAAGAACTCCGGTGCTGAGATAAACAGCCATGAGATAAAACACCGGAATCAAGTTTTTCTGAAATGCGGCGACAATGAGATCATCTGCATCATGATCTGTTGCACTTGATATTTTTTTTATCCTGGAGAAAATTACAAGACGGAATAACTTTACTCCAATTATGCCCGATATCGTCAGCACTATAAAGTAGAGATACTGATACAGAGTAATTCCGGCAAATTTATATAAAAACAGATCTTCCATAACACATTCCCTTTAATTCTATTGTTGAATTTTTCCTGTAAGTACCGTTCCGGGGAAAACAGTCATCATCTCGCGAAGCATCATAACTCCGTAAACTCTAATCTCAAATCCGGTCAGAGCATCTTTCATTACAGAGTTACAACTTTCCGGAAGAGTAAAACATGTATCCTGCCAGACATCTCCGACAGGGAGTTCCCCTTCTCTTACGACAGACGTGAGAAACCTGGGAGCAATCACAATTGCAGCTTCATCACCATGTTTCCGCATAAAAGCAATCACTGAATTACTATACCTTCCGCATGTCTCCAGAGGAATATATTCACCATTACCAAATAATTCTTTCATATTGTTTCTAAGCTGAAGCAGCCTGCGGATACAATAAAGCTTTATCCGTCCGTCAGCTCTGGTATCCCACAGCTCATTGAGGAGCGCGGCGAGATCACGGTTCTCCCGATCTTTTATATATTCAAGATGATTAATTCTAATAGTGAAATCAACCTTTGTCCTGTTATCTGGATCTACAAGACGGTAATCCCAAAGTTCGGTCCCCTGATAAAAGTCCGCAACGCCCGGTGAGGTGATTTTTAAAATTACCTGTGAAAGCGAATTAAAAATACCATAATACGCGATCTTCCTCTGAAACGGAACAAATTGTTCAAGAAACCGGTTTCCTTCGAGTGGAAGCAATATCCGGTTAATAAAGAGAAGCAGGTTCTCTTCATATTCATTATCCGGTTTAATCCAGGCGGTGTGCACCTTGGCCTCCCTTACGGATTTGATCATGTAATCCCTGATCCTCCTGACATATTCATCATAGTTATCCAGCTTGTCGGGAAATGTACCTATCAGCGTCTGATATAAAAAGTACTCATCGTTCCGGTCCGGTACAGGACCTGATGCACCGCGTCTTTTCCGTACATGGTTTATCCTTCCCCATTGTCTGACGGCACTCATCCACTCCGACGGAAATTCTGAGAGTACATTTATCCGGCTTCTTACATCCTCACCTCTTTTTGAATCATGGGTTGATGTGGCATTCATACTATATCTATGTGATGCAGATCTTGCTTGTATATATTCAGTATACTGTCCGGTGGTGATTCCGAATACAGCGGGATTGCCGCCTACTTCATTGAGTGAAATAAGCCTGTTTAATATATAAAGAACTGTATCTTCAAATCCCTTTGCCATAAAAGGGCCGGTGTACTGCTGGAACCTCATGATAAAATGAATAAGTCCCGATGTTTTAACAGAGTCCATTTTTTCTATATACTGAAGAGTTAGACACTTCTCCAGAAAATCAAACTCAAATGAATACTCAGGAGCCTGCTTTCTTGCCTTTTCAAAGGCGAGTCTTATGTATCCGCTGTCAGCGATGCTTATTGTATCTGAATTTATATATGTCCTGTATACAGGGAAGAATGCAATCAGTTCAACAAGAGCGTTCCGAAGACCGTGTATGGTTATATCACGTCCGTACCTGTCACTGCCGGAAAACTGTTTAAGCAGCGATGCAAGATTATCAACATCACCGGTCATATGTTTTTCAATTATCATACGCTTTTTTTCTGCGATAAGTTCGTCATAGCGGAAATTCTGATGAGTAAAATTAAAGTAAATCCTGCTGAACTCTCTGTCGTTCTCCCGTTTACAGAAAAGACCGTTGAGTTGATTCATGAAATCATAACCTGTCGTACCATGAACTCCCCACACTTCGGGAAGAACCTCGCGGCTGTTCAGGATCTTTTCAACAACAATATACAAGTCACCGGCAATTTCACGGAGCCTTCGAAGATATTCCTCCGGATTATAGAGACCATCTACATGGTCAATTCTGATCCCCGTAATATCACCTGACTGAATCATTTTCAAAAGTAAACGGTTTGTATAATTAAAAATTTTATCATCCTCAATCCGGAGAGAAATCAATCCGTTTATATTAAAAAATCTCCTGTAGTTTATCTCCTCCGCCGCGACCTTCCAGAATGACAGACGATACATCTGCTTCTCAAGGAGAGAATCGAGCCTGTCTTCATTTTCAGCAGATCCTCCGGAATCATAAAATGATAATCTTTCATCCATGTGATCTCTGACAAGCGGCTCTGTCAGATAAAGACTCTGAAGCATACTCTTCGCATGCCCGGTTCTGTCATAACCCACGCTATCAGATGCGGAACCTGCAAGCATGGTAAACTGATGGAGAACACCGCGAAGCTTAAACAGGAGAGGATTCTCTGAACCGGAAATACCTCCGTTATCCGGATCAGGCCCACCGAAGACAACAGGATAAGATGCCAGACTTAGTGGAAACATATGATCATAATACTTAACGAACAGACTCCCCTCTTCATATACAATTTTTATCTCCCCGCTTTCAAGACACTCGGAATAAAATTTTCCGAGAAACGGGATAAGCACCCTCCCTCTAAGCGATTCATGAGTATGGTTCCAGTCTATATCAAAAAAATTTCTAAACTCCGAGTTTTCACCATTTTCGAGAAGATCGAGGAGAATTTTATTTTCAGAATGAAAAGCCATATGATTTGGAACAATATCCTGTATCCAGCCTAATCCCGCAGATTTCCTTGCTGCCTGAAGTTCTTTAAATTCAGATTCGGTACCCTGATCGGGATTTAGAAAATTATGGTCTACTACATCGTATCCATGCATACTCCCCTTTACCGCTTTAAATACCGGAGAGGCATAGATATCGCTTATTCCCAGTTCTGCGAGATAATCAATAATCCTGGCGGAATCATTGAAAGTGAATTCACGGTTAAACTGAAGTCTGTATGTCGATTGCGGAATTTTCATAACACCACCCGGATTTTCAGATGATCACCAAGACGTTTAAACAGCTCCTCCCATAGAACTGCATCAGGTTTCTTCTCTTCCGCTTTAAGATGCATTCCCGGATAAAAAACTTTGCCTATTATAAAATAGATATTCTGCATGCGCCACCTCTCATATTTCAGAGACAGAGGTTTCAGGACATCGAGAAGATCTACAATCCTTTCAAGTATCTCAATGTCTTCGGGATGTGTAACAAATTTTTCCATATAATCATTAAGCTTTTGCGTAAATGAGTAAGAGATACTAACAGTGTCAGTTTCAAATCCGTTCTCCCTTATCTGCATTATTATACGATCCATCTCTGCTCTGTCAGCATTCTCCAGAAGAAGCATCTTTTTCAGGTCATCGTTCAGAACAAACTCCATTATCGACGAGAATACACCGGGCAGAGGCATCCCCATCTTCCTCATTACCTGTACAACAGGATAATTGTTTTCATTGATCTTCCTGAGATTTATTTCCAGATCTGTAACAGCTGAATTTATTACTCTGTTTATAACAGTTCTCTGTTCATCTCTGAAAAGATGCCACAGGGAATAATTGACCGATGTGAAATGTTTTTCAATTTTACGGAAAGTTCCCGGGACATCGTTACTACGGAATTTACCGGCAATATCACTCCACATCTCTTCAAAATATTCATCGCCAAGAAATTTTCTTACTCCACCGAAAATATTGTGATCACCCAGGTGGAGAACAGCAAAACTGATATCATCCTCTTCAAGTGTAACACGTGATGTTATATGAATCAATCCAAGCGCCAGTTTCTGTTTTCCCGATTCGATCTTTTCATACTTCAGCCGTTTAACACTGTAGCAGTAGACATCATCCTGTTCACTATAATCACGAAAAAGAGATGAAACCGCATAATGCGCACCAAATCTTACAGAATCAATCATTACCGGTTTAACCAGCCGGGTGTAAACATCTGCACCATCCTTATAAGCAAAGTAATTCGAAGGTGCATCTTCAAGAAGTTTAATAAAAGTCTCCTCAAGCTGAAGCCCGCTTATCTCCAGAGCAAGCTGCATTGCCCTCCCCGCGTAGAGAATAACCTGTACCGATTCAAGACCCGATATCTCATCAAAAAACCAACCGCAGCTTGTGTACATAAGCATTGCATTTCTATCCATTTCAAGGAGCTTCATTATCTTCACTCTATCTTCAGTAGAAAGAGGTCTACCTGTGATAAGTTTATCTGTTAACCTGCTGAAAAAAATTTCACTTTGCTCAGAGCTGCGGTTAAGTATTACATCTATATAAATGGCCCTTACAGATTGAGGATCTGATACATATAGTGACATCTCCTGTATAAACAATATTGAAAGATTATCTCTCAGCCAGTCCATTACTCCCCGAAGCGGCCCGCGCCACTTCTGACTCCAACCGTTGTCTGATCCGGTACTGCAGCCGCAGTCGGCTCTCCACCTCTCAACTCCATGCGCGCAGCTCCACGAAGAGTTTTCATGTATCTGAACTTCATGTTCCGGGGGATGCTTTTCGAGAAATTCCCCATAAACAGTTATTTTTGCCATATTATTTTTTTCGATATGATATATCGCATATGAAAGAGCCATCTCTCCGTAACGGTGGTGATGTCCGTAAGTCTCGCCATCTGTTGCGATATGAACAATCTGCGGTTCATCACCCGTATGAAAAGCGGAGTTAAGTCTCTCCGCAAAATTTATTCCATCATCAAGGAGTTTTCCAAATGCTATATCATGTGAAACACTTCCGTTATAGAAAAAAACTGCAATTCTTCTCCCTGAGGGGAGTCTGCACCAGTAAGGGACAGCAGTATTAAGCTTTTCACTCTTAACTTTATGCCACTGCTTTTCACCGGTTCGTTTTACCCTTGCTGCCTGTGACGGTGCAAGTATAGTGAATAGGATGCCGTGCTCTGCCATGATATCAAGAGACTTTAGATCAACCGCTGTTTCAGGAAGCCACATCCCTTCAGGTCTTCTTTTAAACCGGTATTCAAAATCCGCTATACCCCATAGAACCTGCATCCGCTTGTCTTCTGATGACGCCAGCGGCATAATCACATGATTGTAACACTGCGCTATTGCAGATCCGTGCCCGGAAAACCGTTTTATGCTTTCCCTGTCCGATTCAATTATCGAATCGTATGTACCCGGATCATTGACCTCCATCCACGAAAGAAGAGTCGGTCCGAAGTTAAAACTCATCCGGGAATAGTTGCTTACTATATCAATAATCCTGTTATCACTGTCGAGTATCCGTGATGCAGCATTCGGCGCATAGCATTCAACACTTATTCTTTTATTCCAGTCATGGTATGGATAAGCCGAATCCTGTACTTCAACAGCTTCAAGCCAGGGGTTCTCTCTTGGCGGCTGATAGAAATGTCCATGTATGCAGATATACCGGTTCATCACTCATCCCTCTCTGAATAGATTATAAAATTATACGGAGTTAAATCTATACTTTGCCTGCTGTTTATTAAATCCGGAGCAGTTGAACCTGGACCGCTCCATCTAATATCAGCTGAGTCTATTATCTTTATGAAAAGAATATCATCTTCACCAATGACAGCTGAAATATTTGTATTACTGAAATTCATGACTGCACAGATTTTTGAATTCCTGTAAATCCTGATGAGTATTAAAAGCTTGTTGTTTTCATTTGTCTCAACAGAGATATTTTTTTTAAAAAGTTTATTTATTGAAGGAGTATTTTTTCTTATCTTAATCAGCTTTTTGTAGTAATTAAGCATCGCAGCATTTTTAATTCCGGCAATACGAGTTCTGTCAGGCTTTGATGATTCAAATGTTTCCGCACTCTGCGGATCGGGGGGATCATTTCCATGAAGAAAAAAATCAAATTCACGTCTCCTCCCGATTCTCACAGCCTCAACAAGATCCGGATCACCGTGACTGATAAAATAAAGAAAGGGTGCAGATTCTGCATACTCTTCACCCATGAAGAGAAGAGGTATATATGGAGAGGTCATCAATACACCTGCCGCAAGTTTATGAGCTTCGAAACCTGCAATAGCAGTAATCCTGTCACCGTAAACCCTGTTACCAACCTGATCATGGTTCTGAATAAATGCAACCATGGTGCAGCCCGGCAGATCAGCAGATGAATTGCCGTGACTCCTTTTCCTGTAGACCGAGTACTCCCCGCTGTACACATACCCCTCTGTAATAGCCTTTGCAAGATGCGCAACCCTGCCGAAATCCTGATAGTACCCCGATCGTTCTCCAGTGATCAGAGCATGTACGGCATGATGAAAATCATCCGACCACTGTGCATTGATGCCATATCCGCCATGTTTTACACTCCTTACTAAACGGCTGTCATTGAGATCACTCTCCGCAACCAGATAATGCTTTGTTCTGCTGGATTCAGAATATAATTCAACGGCCTCCCCGAGTTCCTGAAGAATATTTTTCGCGCTCATATCATATATGCCGTGTACAGCATCGAGACGCAGTCCTTCTATATGATAATTTTCAAACCAGTGAATGGCGTTCATGATAAAATAATTCCGTACACCATCACTATGCTCACCGTCAAAATTTACAGCTTCGCTCCATGATGATTTATATCTGCCGGTAAAATAAGGGCCGAAAGCAGAAAGATAATTCCCCTCCGGTCCAAGATGATTGTATACGACATCAAGAAATATAGACAGTCCTGATATATGACAGGCATTACAAAGTCTCTTTAAACCATCAGGTCCGCCATATGAATTCTGGACAGCGTAGGGATAGACTCCGTCATAACCCCAGTTTCTGTTTCCAGGAAACTGCGCAACAGGCATAAGCTCAATGGTGGTTACTCCAAGATCTTTAATTTCGGGAAGCAGAGGTATTATTGCGTCGAATGTTCCTTCAGCGGTAAATGTTCCGGTATGTATTTCATAGATAATCATTTTATCCGGAGATGGGGTTCTCCACCGGGAATCGTTCCAGATAAAATTTCTGTGATTAACAACTTCAGATGGTCCATGAACACCTTCAGGCTGATATGCCGATGCCGGATCGGGCCTCAGCAGAGTTCCATCGATCAGATAGAAATATCTGAAACCGTCCGCAGCATCATTCACTGTCTTATGCCAGTAACCGGATTCACCCGGTTCCATATCTACGATCAATTCTTTGGGATACACCAATTTTAATTTAACCGATTGCGCTGATGGTGCCCATATAACAAACCTGCACATACCATCAGGAAGACATTCCGCTCCGATCTTTATACCAGTTTTTATACCCATTCAATTATTTCCGAGTTAAGTTGTTTTTATGATTGTAATAAACTTTGATGGAAAAAACAAATAAATTCTGATAGAAGTGAATAATCAGGAAAGCAGGACTCAATTAATTAAAACTGATTAATCGGTGACACGGAATTTTTAACCCCTTAAAAATAAAACTGCAGCGATCCGTAATACAACGGCTGTTCATCATACATAACAAAATCTGAAACTCTCTCTGTTTCATCTATATATGCTGAGATTACTCCAAAAATAAAATCAAGATTCTCAAGCGCATTAAACTTCAACGCAGCATTCAGAAAAATCCCCCTACCCTGAAAATCGTAAATAGAAAAAAGTTCTCCGCGAAGAAGAGGAAAAAAATCGTATCCAGCTGAAACAGACAGATAGTGTCTGTTATATGTAATAATTCTGTTTGAGAGGATATAGTAATTACTCTCATCAATACCATTAATCGAGTACAATAAAAAGGCAGTCTGAAGTTCCGCATCTTCATTTACAGGAAGACTGTTGTAAAAATACTCCACAAGAAAATATACACCGTATGAAAATGTATACTCATATCCTGATCCGAACTGATAGTAATCTTCTCCATCAGACGGCGATGAGTATAAAAAAACCCCCGTCAGGAGACCATCGTAAATTTCTGCGGCAAAATCTGCTCCGCCGTTTCTTCTCTTTGCAGTATAACCTCCGAGAAGTGCGGCATCAAAATCTTTCACCCCCGTCTGAAGTCGTGCTATATAATTAAAACTATCAGATTCGATATCCCCGTAGTTATCATTCTCTTTAAGAGGACTGACAACTCCGGTAAGCTCCGTAGACTCGCCCGGATACCAGTCGAGACGTATTGCATCGGCCCCTCTCTGTTCACCGCTCCCTTCAACAGCAAGAGGGGAGAGCGGATTCATAAGATCAAGAGGATTCCACAACCTGCTGCTTCCGAATCGAATCTGCTGTCTTCCGGCTGTGCCTGTAAATTTTCCTGCACTCATTTTTGCGTAGATATTCTGAAATTCTGAACGACAGTAGAGATCTCTGCTGTAATACGGCTCATATGAAAGTTTTATAAAGTCATTATACTCAGACTCTATCCAGTACGCATCGAACAGGTCAGTTTTATTAAAGTTTGATCCTACAGCTTCAAAATCCGCATCAGCATGAAACATGAAGCTTTCGCTGTAGTTAATTTCGGGTGAAATTCTCAATCTGTTAAGATCTGAAATCAGGTTTTTATTTTCAGGCTGGGAGTAGATATCGGTCTGAAAATTATTCATTTTCCGGTACATGAACAGATTTTTATAATAACCGCCGAGTTTAAAATTCCATCCTTCGTTTGTAAATTCATCTCCATCTGCATGCAGGACTGATTCCCCTGAAAAAAACAACATCAGAGATGAAAGAAGAACTGTGATCAAAATAACAGGATTCACTTTCATATTTCTGAATCTCATTTTACCCGTTGTACTATCTTCCCGTCACAAAGGTTAATGAGCCTCCGTGCAGATTTCATCACCATACGGTCGTGTGTGGAGAATATAAATGTAGTTCCAATCTCTTCGTTGAGTTGTCTCATCAGTTCGATGAGAGCTGAACCTGTCTTCTGATCAAGATTTGCAGTGGGTTCATCTGCAAGGATAATTTCCGGTTTTGAAACTATTGCCCGTGCCACAGCAACACGCTGCTGCTGTCCCCCTGAGATCTCAGCAGGTCTCCTGTTCATCTCTTTTTCGAGCCCCACCTCACGGAGAATCTTTGCAGATCTTTCTCTCCGCTGCAGTTTATCAACACCCTGCAGGAGAAGTATATACTCAACATTTTCAAGTGCACTTAGAACAGGGATAAGATTGTAGGCCTGAAAAATAAAACCGATTCTGTTAAGCCGGAGATCCGAAAGTTCTTTCTCCTTCATGATACCGAGATTCATGCCGGTGACTTTTATCTCACCGCTATCCGGTCTGTCAATTCCGCCGATGATATTCAGAAGAGTTGTTTTCCCGGAACCGGATGGACCTGCAATTGCGGTAAACTCACCCTTTTCAACTTTAAGATCAACTCCATTCAGCGCATGAACGGGGATTCCCCCTGCGGAGTAATCCTTATAGAGTCCGCTAATTTCAATTACATATTCACGCTCTCTCTTTCTCATAAAAAATTCAGAGCCTCCAGAGGTTTAATCTTCGCTGCCTTGTAAGCTGGATATACTGCAGAAATCACAGCAGTGAGAAAAACAATAACAACTGATGCTGCAATATCCTTAAACATAATTATTGGATATATAACACTCCCTGTTCCCCATATTCTCATAGACTCTGAAAAAATGGAGAGATCTATCCCTATTACACCGAAAACAATATTAAATATCGTTCCCAAAAACAGCCCCGCAGCCATTCCAGCCAGCCCCAGATTAACCGCTTCGGATACAATCATAATGAAAACATATAACGGCCTTGTACCGATGCACTTCATCACCCCTATTTCGTGGAATCGTTCCATCACCGCCATGATCATTGTATTTGCCACGGAAAATATTACAGTGGTAAAAATAATTCCGAAAAATATAAACATCATAGCGTCATAAAGTCTGATAGCGCTCATCATCGACGGCGACATCTCCTGCCACGACAGGGCTTCAATTCCCGGATCTTTAAGCAGAAGGCTCACTGCATTTTTAACAGATGTTGAATCATCTCTTGTAACTGTCCTTATGCTTATTTCAGAAATTCTGTTTTTCAATCCCGCTGCATCCTGAAGTTTTTTTATACCGGTGAATATCACATACTTATCAAAGCTGTCTATCGGCGAGCGGAACACACCGCGAACGGTTAAGGCCTCACCCGCAATTTCATCACGGCTATCCTGAATCATAATAACAAGTCTGTCTCCGATAACAAGATCGAGTTTATCCGCAAGCTGGTCCGATATAAGCACATCTCCGGCTGAGGAATCTTTAAGAAATTCACTTCCATCACTATTCGAAGTATATTTAAATATATCAGAAACGTTTTTCTCTTTTTCAGGATCTATACCTACGATAATGACCCCCTGTGATGCTTCACTCGACCTTACTATCCCCTCTGTTTTAACACGTGGAGCCCATCCTGCAATGCCGTTTACCGCATCAAGCTTATTGTAAACTCCGGAATCCGGTGTAAAACAGTACGAAACCTTAACGTTATCCGGAAATCCCTTTCTATGAATTGAAACATGACCGAGCGATGTGCTTATAGTATTGTCAATCATCTGATAATTCATGCCGTTCATCAGAGCCATAGTTATCAGCATAAAAAAAATTCCTATACCGATTGAGAATATAACAATAAGCGATCTCCTTTTGTTTCTCCAGATGTTGCGCCAGCTGAGTTTAATATATATAAGCATTAAATCCCCCGCTACAAATGCCTTATTGCCCTGACAGGGTTGAGCTTCGCAGCCCGCCTTGCCGGGAATGCCGTAAAAGTTAAAGAGAGAACCAGTATGATTGACGCAGTAACTATAAAATCATATGATTTCATCTTTGCGTAATAAACCAGAGTAGACATACCATAAATCTCCATCTCTGCCTGATATCCGGAGAAGTCCATGGGATAGATTGTAAAATAAAAGCTTAAAGCCCAGCCGCTCAACAGTCCTGCAGCAATTCCTATTACTGAGATTATAAACGATTCTGCCAGAATCATGGAGAATATCCTGGCAGGTGATGTACCTATTGAAAGCATAATCCCCAGCTCGCGTATCCTCTCAAACACCGACATCTGAATTGTATTGAGTATACCAAAAGCAACAATCATATAGAGTATAAATACAAAGATATGACTGCTCACTCTATCCATTGCAATGAACTGAAGTATCTCCGGCATAATACGGTCCCATGTTATTACTTCAAGTTCTTCACCGGTTATCTGCTTTACTCTGCCTTCAAGAATTTCCACTGAAGATGTTTCATCGGCACGTATCACATATGCGCTTATGAAATTATTCATGGAAAAAGTCTGGTCACCCTGTATCAATGGTATCAAGGCGAGCCCTCTGTTGTAACCGGCATTTGGACTTCTGAAGATACCTATTATAACAAAGCTGTCAGCAGCAATCGATCCGTCGAATCCCTGTGACAAAATCGAAACGGTATCCCCGGTTTTTGCACCGAGATTTTCCGCAAGTTTATTACCAAGTACAATTGACTGAGAGTCCCCTGCTTCGAGGTATCTCCCGCCGGGGAGAATATAATTATGCAGAGTGGTTATTCTTTTTTCAAGCACCGGATCAACTGCATATATTTCACTCCCTGCTGATGAATCTTTGAAAATCAGAAGTCCACCTGTACAAATTCTTGGAGTAACTTCTTTCACCATTTTCATCTCCCTGATTTTTTCAATCAGTCTGCTGTCATTTTCAAATGCATACTCAAGGGTCATATTTTTCCGGTATCCATTTTCATGGATCTGAATATGCCCTGTAACCGGTGCAATACTATCCTCAATCATCTGTTCGTATCCTCCGTTTTGGAGTGATCGCATAAAAAGTATCATCGTACAGCCGGCAACTATAGTGAGGAATGTAAGAAATGACCTGCGGCTGTTTCTCCAGACATTCCGCCAGGACATTTCAGCAATAAGAGTTATCTCCTCAACTCTCCGCATTGTTATCTTCTCTTCAGATTCTGGAGAGTAAAAACAGAATCAGGTATCTTCTCATTAAATTTCACATAGAGGATATTCATCATGGTATAACGATCCTCCTTCCCCACAGTCTGCATTTTATAGGTTGTAGGTATAATCCGGTCATGCATCATTTTAAATCCGCCGCATGTCATGACCTTCTTCTTAACTCCATGCTCATTATAAAACTCCTCCAGCACAGGGAGATAATCGCTCTTCCTGGCGTAATATACAATTTTACCCCAAACCACAGCAGCTTCAGGCTTCGGCATTAGAATTATTCTGTAGCAAAGGTGACCGTCAACTGTTTCAGTCCCCTCCAGTGTATGAAAATAATCTTTAGTGATACTCGATTCCTTAATTATGTCATCATTGGTGAAATCTGAACCCATCCAGGACTGGAGCATCATCGATGGAGATATCTTTATATCTTTTTTAAGCCGTGGATTATACTGGCGCATCTCCTGATCGATAAGGAGAAAACGGTTGCCGGCATCCTTCTCTGGAGCGGTAATTTCAGAGAAAGACTTTTTCTCCAGACGGTTTTCCCGGCTTTTCATTTCAAGGGTTCTGGTCCATCTTCTGGTTTTAATAATAATTTCCACAGTTGCGGTCTGAGAATCACCTCTGACAGCCTCCTCCGATTTTTTTATTATTTCAGAGGCATCAATCGCATATAAGTTAATCCCTGAACAGATAAGCAGGATAGACAGAGAGATTACTTTAAAATTCATATTATTCCTCCGATTCTCAGTCAGGTCACATATATTTCTTCATACGGAAAAATTTGATCAATGTCGCTGCTTTTAGTATAATGGATTAAAAGAATGGAGCAAATTAAAATTAAGAAAGTGAATATTAACAAAATTCATTTTTTGTCTGCTTTTAGAATTAATTTTATGCCATTAATTAAAAAATTTCATAAAAACTAAAATAAAACATTGACAATATTTAAGTATTTCATTAATTACTGAAATATAGTTTATACAAAGGGGTTTCAGCTATGAAAAATAACCAACAAAATCTAATTAAGTATCTTATTACAATAACTGTTTTTACACTTTTAGGCACATCAAATCAGCTTTACTCTCAGGATACTAATTCCTCTGAGGCGCTGCAGTTCCGGCAGATATGGGAGAAGATTAAAGCAAACTCCCCTTCTCAGAAGGCGGCGCTGTCTGAAGCTGAAGCTGCTGTCATTTCTAAAAACCGTTCGGGAAGACACTGGCTGCCTACAATTTATGCAGATGCAAAAGCATATACCACCAATGATCCGGCTGTTACATTCATGTCAAACATGGGACAGCGCGGAGTGACCCAGGAGGATTTTATTCCCGATAACCTGAACAATCCCGATAGAGGTAATTATCAGAAAGGGACTCTTGGACTGGACCTCCCGCTATACGAAGGGGGCGCAAAAACAGAAGCGGCCAGGGCGATGGAAAAACTTGCCGAGGCAAAAAAATATCAGAGCAGTTCATTATATTTAAATGAGTTCAGCAGTGCCGCTTCGGCCTACGGGCAGATTATTGTTTTCATGAAGATCTCGGAAGAACTGAAGTCCATGTCAGCAAGAGTTGATTCTGTACTTGCCAACTATCAGGGCGGACTCCGTTCCAATCTGGTTGAATATTCGGGAATACTCTCGCTGAAAACTCTGCAGAACAGAATTAAAGTTCACATGGCCGAGAACGAATCGAGAGTATCAGCACTCCGGGTTTATCTTGAAAAGATGTCGGGTAATGCTCTGGCTGAGGGATGGGTTCCGTACAAAGAGGATGTTACAGAATACGCAGTCACCTATCTGAAGGCGGATAATCTTACTGCAGAGGGGTCGTACAACGTAAAGGCATATCAGGCCATGGCTGAAAGCAGTTCAAACAGAGCTGAGGCTGAAAAAGCTGTCTTCCTCCCGAAGATCGGAGTGTTTGCAGAAACTAATATATACAACGGCAAACGCGATACTGCCGATTCATATACCGCAGGATTTTATATAAGAATGAATATCTTCTCGCCGATGGATTACGGCGCGGTTAAACAGGCCGGGCTTGAAAGCGATGCCTTTAAATACAGAGCAAAAGATGCAAAACTTAAAGGTGAAATTGAACTTAACAGACTCTACACCTTCGCGGATATTTTAAAAAAGAATATATCACTTATGAAAGAGAATACAACGCTGATGAACGAGCTTGTAAGAAATTCACAGAAACTTTTTTCAAGCGGATCGATAAAGGCATTTCAGCTAGTAGATGTCTTCTCAAGAAAAACAGATCTTATCATCAATCTGGCAGGCGCAGAGGAGGAGTATCTCTCTGTAATGGCCGGTATATATAACTATTCAACAGATGATCTTAAGGGGGCAGAACATGAAACAAAATGAAAACGGAGAAATAAGTAAAGGCTTCGCAGGGATGCTTGCGGAGAAGTTCATCAATTCAAAACTTACAGTAATAATCGCAGCAGTAAGTATACTGCTTGGGATATTCGCGGTAATACTTACACCAAAAGAGGAGGAACCGCAGATTTCGGTCCCTATGATCGATATCCAGATCGGTGCTCCCGGCTACGAAGCTGAAGAAGTGGAGCGTAAAATCACCGAACCGGTTGAACGGGGAGTATGGGGACTCGACGGAGTGGAGTACGTCTATTCGGCAAGCCAGGCTCACGGGTCTCTTATTACAGTACGATTTAAAATCGGCGAGCCTATTGAACCGTCGCTTGTAAAAGTGCATAACAAACTGATGGAGATAAGAAATCAGCTTCCATCGTCAATTATGCAGCCTCAGGTTAAATCATATACAATAGATGATGTCCCATTTCTTATACTTACTTTCAGTTCTGCAGACAGGGATGATTACGAGCTTCGCGGGCTTGCCGCTCCTCTTGCAAGAGAGCTGTCAAGCACACCCGATCTGGGGAGAGTTGAACTTCTCGGAGGAAGAAAAAAAAGTGTAAGAGTTATTATCGACCCAGCAAAGACATCTGCATATGGAATCTCTTTTCCTGAGATTGCCCGTGCGATGAAGTCTAATGATGCAGCAGCGCCATCGGGTAAAAACTGGAGCGACAGCAATGTCTACGATGTTGAAGTCGGGGGAAGAATTTCAAACGCTGAAGATCTTGCGAATATATCAGTGGGCCTTCGTGCAGGAAGAATCATCCGTCTTAGAGACGTGGCTGATATCAAAGAGGGCCCTGAAGAGCGGACAAGGGTATCCTATCTTCTGGAGAAGAAGAGCGGTTCTGTTGAGAAAAATGCAGTATCAATTGTATTCGCCAAGCGAAAAGGTACAAACGTTGTTGTTCTTGCAAAAGAGCTTGTAGAGAGAGCGGCAATTTTTTCTAAAACTCTCCCCGCTGACGTATCACTCTCTATAGTAAGAGACTACGGAGAAACTGCCGGAGAAAAGTCTACTGAACTGATCGAGCACCTTATCATAGCAACACTATCCGTTGCCGCGCTCATAGCAATATTCATGGGACTTCGGGCCGCGCTTGTCGTATCCATAGCAATTCCCGTAACCCTGTCTCTCACACTTGCCCTGTACTACTTCATGGGGTACACGCTTAACCGCGTTACGCTCTTTGCACTTATATTCTCAATAGGTATACTTGTCGATGATGCAATCGTCGTAGTTGAAAACATCGAGCGTCATCTGAAAGAGAATCACAAACTGAGCCTGATAAAAGCGACGATCAATGCTGTATCCGAGGTGGGAAATCCGACTATTCTTGCAACATTCACCGTTATTGCGGCGATACTCCCAATGGCATTTGTCCGCGGACTGATGGGGCCGTACATGAAACCGATCCCCGTCGGCGCCAGCCTTGCAATGATACTGTCACTCTTTGTTGCGTTCATCGTAACACCCTGGGCCAGCGCACGGATTTTAAAAAAACATGTACACAAAGAGGATGAAACTAAAAAACTCAGCAGGCTTGACGCGCTCTATGTTAAGTTTGTCACAAAGCTTATAACAAGGAAAAAAGATGCCATGATATTCGGAGGGATAAGTATTTTTCTTCTTCTCCTTGCCATGAGTCTTTTCCTGTTCAAAGCAGTAAAGGTTAAACTCCTCCCGTTTGACAACAAGAACGAGTTTCAGATCCTACTGGACTACCCGGTGAACACATCTCTGAAACAGAGTGCCGCGTGGTCAAAGGAGCTTGCAGAGGAGCTTCTGAAAAATGAAAATTTTGAAATGATACAGATCTTCGCTGGGGAACCGGCGCCTTACTCATTCTCGGGAATGGTGAAGCATACTTTTCTCCGTAACAACGACTACATGAATGACCTTCAGATAGTCCTGAAAACGAAGCATGAAAGAAAAATGTCCAGCCACGAAATCATCGAACAGATACGTCCCATGGTTGCGGATTTTGCGAAGAGAAAAAAAGCTGTTTCGAAAGTTCTGGAGATACCACCGGGACCACCTGTACTTTCAACAATGGTGGCAGAGATTTACGGACCAGACAGAAAATCACGTGAGACTGTTGCCCGTGAAGTTTACAATATTTTTGCAGACGAAAGCAGTGTAGCCGATCTCGATTATTCTTGGAGACCATACCGGAGCAGAATTGTATACAGCTTCAACTCTCAGACCGGCGGACTCTACGGAGCGAGCGCCGAACAGGCTGTAAATTCGGGATATCTGACATTCTCTGAAAGTCCGCTATTCTCGCTTGCGGATGTAACATGGCCGGAAGATGTAAATGTGAATCTGTCGGTTAAGCAGAGCCATAGATCATCACCCGAACCGTTCAGCGGAGTTACCATTCCAACATTCGAAAGCGGGGTTGCACATCTTGATCAGATATTAAAAAAAGGTGAGAAGAGGGAGACGGTTACTCTTCATAGAAAAAATCTGAAACCGGTAAACTATGTCATGAGTGAACTGACAGGTTCAGAAGAGGCTCCGGTGTACGGAATTTTAAAAATTGCTCCGAAGATAAACTACCCTATCCAGACAGCTGAGGTTCCGTGGAACACACAGAATCCTGTTGTTAAATGGGACGGTGAATGGTTTATTACCTACGAAGTTTTCCGTGACCTTGGAGCTGCATTTGCTGTGGTGCTTATTCTAATCTACATTCTTGTTGTGGGATGGTTCAAAAGCTATATTGTTCCCCTTGTAATCATGGCGCCGATACCAATAAGTCTCATAGGTATTCTTCCGGGACACGCACTTGCAGGTTCATATTTTACTGCGACATCAATGATCGGCTTTATCGCCGGAGCAGGGATAATAGTCCGGAACTCGATCATTCTGGTGGACTTCATCGAACTGGAAATTAAAAACGGTGTAGGTTTAAAAAAAGCTGTAATCAACGCAGGGGTTATCAGATTCAGGCCCATGCTCCTTACAGCAGCAGCAGTTGTCGCTGGTAGTTTCATTATGCTCTTTGATCCGATATTTCAGGGACTTGCACTGAGCCTGATGTCAGGAGAAGTGGCAGCGACTATACTTAGCAGATTTGCAGTTCCGGCTCTATACTACTGGTTTGCCGGTAAAAAAAGAGTTAAATATCTCACTGCTGAAGCAGCATAAAATTTAAAACAGATTGTAAACAGTAAGAGGAGACTCCAACAATGGAAGTCTCCTCTTACTGTTTATACAGCAGCATTTAATCAGAAAGTAAGTCATCAGATCAAAGAGAGCAGAATCCCTGTTATTCCCAATATTGCAGAGATAACCGGTGTAAGCTTAATCCGGTCAGTTTTCCTCTTAAGACGTGTAACATTAAAAACTATCCCTGAAATGCTGAGGAAGATCTGAATTACCAGCAAACCATAAATAAGATTTGTTGCCCATTGACCGGCACCTTTTAATCCGGGTCTCCCGGCAGCCATACCCGGCTGTGTCGGATTTGAGATTGCAAAAAGTATAATTACTGCAGCAATAATGATCCATAGAACTATTGATATACCGCTTATTATTTTCATTATAGTATCAGGTCCGATTCTTTTATCTTTCATCTTCTCACCTTAAATGTAAACTATGTTAATCCTATTTTATAAAACGCCTCTTCTGTTGTAAAGCTTTTTGCTTTTTAGTATAAACTGATAATTGTAAGTTATACTACAATCTAATCTCCGTTTTAATCAAATCACGTGATTGTCTCAAAATTCATAATTCCGTACTAAATATTTAAAAATATATAAAAATATTTTTTCATAAAACCTGATATAACTATTTGACAATGACAGCTATTATTTTATTTTATAATCAAATAATTCCGGGAGAAAATATATAATGAAGAAAATTCTCATTTCACTAATTGCTGTTTCTGCTTTACTTCTTTTATCTCCGCAGATTTTTAACATAAAAGCCGGGGCATCACAGCCCGATGTTAAAGTTGAAAACAGTACTCAAAACGCTGATCATGCTAAAACTGAAATTGCAGCGGACCATGGATCCGGGCATGCGGCTCCTCACATCGATGCAAAAAATTTAAGTCTTTTATGGATAATACCCTTTGTAGGGATTCTCCTGTCAATTGCCCTTTTTCCGCTCCTTACACCACATTTCTGGCACCATCACTATGGTAAGGTTTCACTATTCTGGTGGGTGGTTTTCTTCGGGGCATTCTGTGTAAAATTCAGTATTGGAACAGGATTTTACTATCTTCTTGAAGTCTACATTCTGGAATTTATTCCGTTTATAACTCTGCTCCTGGCACTGTTTACCGTTGCAGGAGGAATTCAGCTTAAAGGCGATCTTGCAGGAACACCTAAGGTAAACACAATAATGATTCTTATCGGCGGAATTCTTGCAAGCTTTATGGGTACCACTGGTGCCGCGATGCTTCTGATAAGACCAATACTCAAAGCAAATGAATGGAGAAAAAACAGAGCTCATATAGTTGTTTTTGTAATATTTGTTGTAGCAAATGTCGGAGGGGGACTTACTCCTCTTGGAGATCCTCCACTCTTCCTTGGATTCCTTAAAGGGGTAGACTTCTTCTGGACAGTGAAGCATATGCTGCCGCTTGTTTCATTTATTATTGGAGTACTTCTTGTAATTTTCTTCATTATGGATACATACTATTACGGCAAAGAAGAGAATAAGCCGGTTAAAAAGAGTGAAGGTGAAAAGCTGAAACTTGTTGGTGTACCGAACATGCTGCTGATACCATGTATAATCGGAGCTGTTATAGTTTCAAGTATCGATATGGGAACTGCTTTTACACTGCATTATGTAGGAGTTCCGGTTTCATCTATACTTCAAGTGGGTTTACTTCTTATAATAACAATTGTTTCACTTAAAGTGTCCGATATTTCTATACGGGAAGGAAACGGATTCAACTGGGAACCGATCAAAGAAGTTGCAAAACTCTTTGCTACAATTTTTATGACTATGATTACACCAATAGCAATGCTAAGAGCCGGCGCAGACGGCCCTATGGGAATTGTAATAAAAGGTGTAGCAGACAGCAGCGGTGAATTTATAAATTCACATTTCTTCTGGGCAACCGGTATATTATCAAGTTTTCTCGATAATGCACCGACATATCTTGTCTTCTTTAATACAGCAGGGGGAAATCCAGCCGATCTTATGGGAGTTCACGCAGGTACACTCCTTGCTATAAGTGCCGGAGCTGTCTTTATGGGTGCGAATACCTACATCGGAAACGCACCGAATTTTATGACTAAATCAATTGCTGAAGAATCCGGTGTTGCAATGCCGAGCTTTTTCGGATATATGTTCAAGTATTCAATTCCGATTCTTATTCCGGTATTTATACTCGTAACATACATATTCTTTTAATAAAGGAGAGCAAAATGGGAAAGAAATATTACGAAGTCGTATTCGAAGGGAGCTACAACATAATATGCGGAATGCTTGAAGGTTTTCTGCTGGGTAAAAATGTTAACTGGGAGTGGTATTCAAGTAAAGATGCCGGAATAGAGACAGAGACTTTTACCGAGATAATAAAAGAGTGGGCTTCTCTAAAAACAAGGCTTCACCACATTGTGCTCGAAGAGGATTTTCACAACGCTCTCCAGAGTGCTCTTAAAGATAGAAGTGACCTGAGACACTTAAAACTAAAATACACCAAGTCAGCAAGATTGATAAAAGAGTGTACATTTAAATTTACAGCCAACGCATTCGCAAAAAAATATGGCGAAGAGATCAAAGCTATAATAGCAGCTCCCCCCGCAGGAGTTACGATAGAAGGATACACCCCCGTGGAAGAGATGGATCAATCAGCAAAAGGAGTTGAATTATACGCTCCGGTTCATGACTACACATATAGAGGCGAAGGCATTGCCAAAGGAGAAGCGGGTGCAATTGTCGGTTTCAGAAAAACTCTGAACGATCACCCTCTTGTCCAGGTTAGTGGAATTAAGCTTATTTTTTAATAAAAAGAGACCTGCCCTCTATCAGGAGAGCAGGTCTCTTTACAACATGTTTTATTAAATCAGGTGTTTTAAAACTCAGCGGTTTATCTTAAATCTCCCAATCAATTCCATAAGCAGCCCGGTTCTTTCAGCCATCTCTTCCGAATCACCGGCTGTTTCTTCAACCAGAGCAGCATTCTGCTGAGTCATGGTATCAAGAGATAAAACTGCCTTATTAATTTGAATAATCCCTTTTCTCTGCTCTTCCGAAGATATGCTGATTTCTGATATCAACGAAGCTATCATTTTTGCAGAATCGGCAATTTCCGCAAGACTGACTCCTGTTTCCTTTACCATTACAGTTCCATGCTCAACACGTGATATAGATTCAGTTATTATATCAGCAATCTCTTTTGCCGCAACGGCCGAACGCTGCGCCAGATTCCGTACTTCACCGGCAACAACTGCAAACCCCCTTCCCTGCTCCCCGGCACGTGCAGCTTCAACCGCAGCATTTAGAGCCAGCAGATTAGTTTGAAAAGATATCTCATTTATTACACTTATTGTTTCTTCTATTTTTTTACTGGAACTATTAATATCATTTATCGCTACCACGGCTTTCCCGGAAGTTGCATTTCCTATTGATGCTTTTTCAGATCCCCCATCTGTAATAAATTTTGCTCTATGGGCTGTTTCGGAGCTTTGTGTTATTACAGAGATTGCTTCATCAAGTGTGGACATTATTTCTTCTATAGTTGAAGCCTGTTCGGATGTTCTATTCGAGAGATTGATGTTCCCTTCCCGAATGTTATTGACTGACGATTCAAGCTTTTCACAAGCTGAAATAATATCAGAGATCATTTTTTCAAAATCACCTATGAATTTATTAAAAAGTCCGGCAATCTCTCCAATTTCATCATTATTATCAAAATCGAGACGTCTTGTAAGATCTCCGTCGCCATTCGATATATTCCCGAGTAATTCAGTGAGCTTTCTGAATCGTGCCAGAATTATTTTTTTTATAGCAGCATTAAGAAGTACAAGCATTAATAACGAGCAGAGAATCAATACTCCGAAAAGATAATTTCTCAAAATATATCCATCTGCAATTAATTCATTTTCATACGATCCCGAAATAATAACCCAGTTCCAGTCGTCATAAGAAGAAAACGCAGCAAGTTTTTTTTCTGTAGTTCCGGAAGCATCTCCCGGATTTTTCCAGTAATAATCTGTTACCCCGTTTTTCTGCTGTATCATATCCTTTATGAAAAAATGTCCGTCGGCATCTTTAAGGTCAAGCATTTGAGTTCCTTCAAGATTAACCGATTTATGAACCAGACATCTCCCCTGATCTCTGCTCTTTTCTCCTTCTATAACATAGACATAACCAAGCGCACCTATATTTACAGATCTGATTTTTTCCTTCAGTTTTCCAATCCCTTCGGTAAAATCCACACCTATGAAATGAATCCCGGTCACACGATTTCCATCCATAACCGGTTTGTAATGCGTCATATAATTTCGTCCGAAAAGAACTGCCGGTCCTGTGTAGGATTCTCCTGCGATTATCCTGCTGTAACCGGGATGATTGCGGTCCAGCATGGTACCGACCGCACGTGATCCATCCTCCTTTTTCAGAGATGTAGCAGTACGTAGAAAATCATCCCCCTTTCTCTGGAACAGCGTAGCTACAGCACCAGTAATATCCGTAAACCGGTCAATCTCCGGCTGTGAGAGATTATGATCGTTTCCGCCTGAAGTATTATAACAATAAAGAACATTACCGAGAGTAACAGCCTGTTCCTTAAGTTTACTGTTATATGCATCAATCATATCTATGATACGGCCGTTCAGGTTGTTAAGCTGCTCATAACTATTTAATGTAAACTGTTTCTTTATAATAAATCCCGCTACCAGAGCCAGTATTATAATCATACCGACTATAGCCCCGGCCTGAATCATCATCAGTTTCCGGCCTATAGAAATATTTTTAAACCTTACAAAAAACTCATTCATTTATATACACCTCATTTTATTCCTTATTTTATAGAAAAACAGTAGCTACTCATAACCAGCTGCTTTTTTATCTCCGCTGCGTCATCGGCGTGAAGGTAATCATTTTTGCAATCAGTTTATACACATATTCAAAAAACTGCATCGATGAAACGAAAAAGTTAACATTAAAAAATATTTGTATTATTTATTTAAACTTTTTGATCAGACATAATATTCTCTTAGCGGTTTTCGTTCACTTTAATTAAACCATTTTTTTCCTGATAGTCAACCTGCATTTGAATTATTCCCTTAATACTATTTTTACAGTCATCCGAAAAATAGTATTCACCACATCCCTCCCGTTACCGAAAATGAAATAAGGAAATCCGGCAGGTATAAGATGAGATCAAAGATTAGAGACATTGCAATATTCATGATAATACTGGTGGCCATACTTTCACCATACTATATATTAAGATCAGAAAGTGTTGAGAAAAAGTATATAAGCGGAATAATCATCAAAGCTGAGATGATAAAACCTGCTGCAGAGATGCTTAACCGCGAGCAGTCGCCAGACCCTGAAAAAATAAAAAAAATATTCAATGAGATTATGGCCAAAGAGCCCTCCGCTGCTGCTCTTGTTCTTACAGATAGATCGGACAACATGAAGTACATTATTAAAAATGACCGCCTGATAATATCCGGTAATGTAGTGGATTCTTTGATGAATGATATCAAAGAAAAGAGTTTTATTTCTGATAATAAAGGTGAACCCTTTGTTAAAAATTACAGCGACGGCAGAGGGGGGAGTGAGAGATTCTACATATCCCCATATATATCATCGGGACAGAAAACTTTCGCAGTATTCACTTTCAAACTGGAACGAAAAATACTGGTAAGACTTGCCCTTGAAGTTCTGCTTCTTATAAGCTTTACATTTCTTATCACAGGTGTTGTTCTTACTCTACTCCGTAAAAAAGGGATCACTGAAGATGTCAATGTAAGAACAATAGTTCTTGGAGCGAAAAAATCCGTCAGTGAAACATCGGAACAGGATACAAAAGAAAAGAAAGCTTCGAATACAAAAAGCCCGGAAGCAGAACAGATCGACGAGAATGATCTGTCTCCGATAATCGGAACAGGTACAGACAGAAACAGCAACGAAATGATCCGTAAAAATAATCCCGAAACAGAGAGTGCAGTAAACGCCCTGAACTCAAGAATCTTTGACCTGTTCAAACAGATTCATAAAGAACTTAAACCTGAATCAATAGCTCTATATATAAAAAAGATGGAGGGACGACTCTCCAAATCATATGAGCTGAAAGAGAAAACATTTCTACGCATAGATTCGTCACTCTTTGATAATATTAAAATATCAGAAATAGAGAATGTTAAAAGATCGGGCGCAACCATAATAGACAATGGAAGAGTTATACGTATCCCTGTCATTGATGATGAATCCCTGCTGGGGCTTATCGAAATACGGCTGAAAGATTCTGCCACATCGCTCGACCTGGGCAAACTTCAGACAGACGTTAAAGAGATTTCCAGGGATATTAAAGAGTTTCTTGTAATTAATAATGTAATAGTAGACCGGGAAACCGGATTCTACAGTGCGTCATATTTCAACATGAAGCTTTCAGAACAGATATATTCGGCACAGAAAATCGGTACCGGGTTTTTTGTTCTGCTTATCGATATTTTCCGCGATGTGAATATCGACAGAGAACAGAAAAATACAGTGCTTAAAATAATATTTCCAGTAATAAAAAAGTCCGCAGGAGAGACACTCGAACTCTTTCTTCATAACGGAAAGATAGCAATGATCCTACCTGAAACAGATCAGAAAGAGGCGGAAAGCATCGAACTTGCAGTATCAAAAGATATATCCAAATTCAGAATAAAACTATCCGATGCAAACACCATCCGACTTAAACCGGTTGCTGCAATTATGAACTCTGCAGAAGCTGAAAATCTAAAGGATATATTGAAAGAGGTTTCGGAACTATTTGAGGTTGAGAATTAACGCTCGATCTCCCTTCCCCATCTCTCCATGGGGAAGGTGCCCAACGGGTGGATGGGGAGCAAAGTATATAAAACTTACTGTTTAAAAAAAATAGTATAATGAAACAAATCAACCGCCCCCTCCGCCCGCCGGGCACCTCCCCCATGATGAGATGGTGGAGGGATTTTAAAATAATAACTACTCCGCAGTCAGCACCTTCGCAAGCTTCACTGCTTCCATTGCGTCGATTGAATAACCGTCAGCTCCGATCTCGTCCGCGTAATTCTGATCAACAACTGCTCCGCCGATCATAAACTTGAATTTAAGTCCTCTGCTGTGGGTAAGATCAATCACTGTACGCATCTCGGTCATTGTTGTTGTCATCAGTGCCGAAAGTGCTATAATATCGGCCTTTACTTCAACAGCTTTATCAACAATAGTCTCCGCAGATACATCCTTTCCAAGATCAATCACTTCAAATCCGTAATTACGAAGCATGAGCGCTACTATATTTTTTCCTATATCATGAATATCGCCTTTGACAGTTGCTATTACTATCCGTCCGGCTTCTTTATCTCCGGCCTTTTTAACCAGAAGCGGCTCCAGTACCGCAAATCCCTTTCTCATTGTATCGGCACTCATTATAAGCTGCGGAAGGAAATACTCCTTCTTCTCGTACTTGTCTCCGACAAGAGTAATTGCCGGAATCAGAAAATCATCAACGAGTCTTTTCGCTTCTATCCCGGACTCAAGGGCTTTCTGAACCGCGGATTCAATACGATCGTCCCAGCCGCGGAGTACTGATTCATACACCATCTTCTCCGGCGAGAGGTCGATGTTTGCGGAAGCTATCTTATCAGTACTTCCCGAGAATCTTTCCACATAACCTGTAAGATTTTTATCTCTCCCAGAAAGCGCGTCGCATGAGAAAACCGTATTCATGAGCAGTTCCGAAGCAGGGTTTGCTATTGCCATTGTAAGTCCCCGCGACGCCGCCATTGCAAGAAACGATGAGTTAATCCAGTCTCTCGACGGAAGTCCGAATGACACATTGGAGAGACCGCAGATTGTATTTATACCAATTTCACGCGAACACCACTCGATAAGATCCAGTGTCATAAGCGCGGCATTTTTATCTGAACTCACAGTCATTACAAGTCCGTCAACTACAACATCCTCTTTTTTATATCCGTACTTCGCACCTTCACTGAGTATAAATTCAACTATATCTTTTCTCTCTTCAAGTGTCTGAGGAATCCCCTCATCATTCAAAGGGAGGAGTATAAACATCGCTCCATATCTTGCTGCAATCGGAAGTGTTTTTTCGATTCTCTCTTTCTCAGCTGATATTGAGTTAACAAGAGCACGTCCGGGATAAATACGGAGTGCCGCCTCCACTACTTCCGGTATTGTTGAATCTATACACAGAGGGAGATCACTGGTCCTTGAAAGAAGCCGAACCGCTTTGAGCATCATCTCCTTCTCATCAATTCCAGAAAGCCCCATGTTTACATCAAGTATAGCAGCTCCCTTAATCTGCTGCTCAAGTGCAAAGTCCTGAACAATGCCGGTTTTACCCTCGCGGAGCTCTGCCTGAAGCGCTTTCTTTCCAGTAGGATTAATCCTCTCTCCTACAACAGCAAATGGTCTGCCGTTACCAACAAAGACGCTCTTTCGTGCAGATGAAACCGCTGAAGTAAACTCAGAGGAGTGAGTCCGGGTTTTAAGTCCGCGGGCTTTAACTGCAGCAGCTCCGATATGGTAAGGAGTAGTCCCGCAGCATCCTCCAAGAAGATTAGCACCAGCTCCGATAAAGTCTTCAACATATGATGCAAACTCATCGGGCCCCATATCAAAGGAGGTCACTCCGTTTATCAGTCTGGGCATACCGGCATTCGGTTTAGCCAGAAGCGGAACACGTGCATACTCACTCATCATGCGTATAACCTTCATCATGTCAGCAGGACCTGTTGAGCAGTTGCATCCCACAGCATCGGCCCCGAGGGACTGAAGTGTAATCAACGCAGAAACAGGATCAGTTCCGTTAAGTGTACGTCCATCCTTTTCATATGTCATACTCACCATAACAGGGAGATCACATATTTCGCTGATAGCAATAAGGGCAGCCCTGGCCTCCTGAATATCGAGCATTGTTTCTATCACAAAGCCATCTACTCCGCCGTCAAGAAGCGCCTTCGCCTGCTCTTTATAAATCACAACAGCATCTTCAAAAGAGAGATCACCAAAAGGTTCTACAAACCTTCCAGTCGGCGCGATGTCACCGAATACAAGTGCATCACCTGCATTCTTCTTCGATATCGCAGCCAGAGCAAAATTTATTTCATATGATCTGTTTTCAAGTCCAAACTCTTCAAGCTTGCAGCTGTTTCCTCCAAAAGTCGGAGTATAAATAATGTTACTCCCGGCGGAGATATATTTTTCCTGCAGATCCTTTACCGCAACGGGATTCTCCATGCACCACAGCTCGGGGCATACACCAGCCGGCATTCCACGCTTAACAAGTTCAGTCCCTGTGGCTCCATCGAGTATTACAAGTCCTCTGCTTAAAAAATCTCTGAATTCTTTTTTATTCATTTATTGTATCCTTTTATATATTTCATCGTTCGGGCGAATCATTATTCGCACCCAATCGCTTCGTTCGGGCGAATCATTATTCGCCCCTACCCGTTTCGTTCGGGCGAATCATTATTCGCCCCTATTCGCTTTGTTCGGGCGAATCATTATTCGCCCCTATTCGCTTTGTTCGGGCGAATCATTATTCACCCCTACTCGCTTCGTTCGGGTGAATCATTATTCACCCCTATTCGCTTTGTTCGGGCGAATCATTATTCACCCCTACTCGCTTCGTTCGGGTGAATCATTATTCACCCCTATTCGCTTCGTTCGGGCGAATCATTATTCGCCCCGACTATTCTTCTCTATCCCCGCAATTGCCGTTACAGTCTTCTCAGGAATAAATATATATCTTTCAGTTAGTTTTACTCCAAAATCTTCAAGTTTAAGCAGTTCAAAGAAATGCCTTTGATTTTCAAGTAGAAAATCTCCGTAACCTGGAGAAAATCTCATTGCAGTGAGACTCTCCCCCCGCCGTTTAAGCTCTCTGGAGATATAAGTATTGAGCCAATCCACTGCAGCCTCTGCAGTTTCACTCCCTACAGCATCATAGATCACAGCCGATGCCCCGTCACCATTTTTAAACGACTCCGCCGCAATTTCAACAATGGCTGAACCGGCCGTTGCAGAGAAAAAAACAGCAGCATTACTATTGGATAAAAGATTAACTATTGAATTACTCTTTATAATAATTCCATTCTCAAAAGTTAATGACTCATCTGATCTCTCCAGAATATTGCTGCGTGTCCATGCCCCCTTCGGTTCGCAGAGAGCGAAACCTTTATTGACTGCCGAGATAATCTTTTTCCGGCTCTCATCATCAATCTCGGTTTTGTGTATGTTGTATTTAAGCCTGGAGAATATCTCTTTTTCAGGCAGATTTACCGGTATTCTGTTAAATATATTCAGTTTTTCCATGTTCTTCTTTAAAATTATAAATTTATGCCAGTATTTATTCCTTAACTCTTTTAAAGTAAAAAAACTCTATTATCCCCACTGCCGAAGGGAGCGAGGGTATATAATTTTTGTTTTTTTTACTGAAAATTATATTCAGGGATAATTAATGAATCTATGCATATTAATAATAGAGGTATAAACATATACACTGATTGTCTATAATAAATCATTAATATTTTCTTAACTTTTTATTATAAAAATACTCTACTCTCCCCTCTGCCGAAGGCAGCGGGGAGATATAATTCTTTTTTGTACATTAAATTATGATTTAAGGAATTAACCTTTATAAGGTGCCGGTTTATTTTTGGGGGCACAGCGCTTCGCGCTGCGCCTGAAATGGGGGATTACGGGGGCGCTGCCCCCGTAATCCCCCACTCCCAGCGTATGCGGAGCATACGCACCCCCAAAAATAATTTGCTACCCATCTATAATAAATTGTTATTTAGTCTATTAAAATTAAGAGCGGGGAATTTAAACAAAAAAAAGAGCCACTTTTCAAAGTGACTCAAATTTTTTTATATTAATCTGATAAACATCAGCCCCCTGAAGTCTGCGGGAAAGCTGTGTTAGAGTAGAGATATTCTACTTTTTCTTTATGCTTTAGCTCTTCGTTTGCAATTTTTGTAAGCATATCTTTTACTTCTGCATCTGAATGCAGTTTTGCAAATTCAGTATAAAAAGTAAAAGAAGCAAGCTCTCTATGTGCTGCAACAAGATAAACATCTTTTGTATCCATATCCGGTTTTACTTCAGGTGCAGAAACATGCTCTGCTATTTTCTGATCTTCAACTGCTGAAAGTTTCAAAGTACCTGAAGGAATTTTTCCCTCTTTGTAATTTTTCAGAAACTCTTCATGCTTTCTCTCTTCGCCGGCAATCCACTTTAATGCTTCTTTTGCAGTATTGTCGGTTACACGATTATACAGATCCATATAAAACTCATAAGCTTCTATTTCTCTCTGAATGGCAAGGTCAAGAAAAGAATTATTCATATATCCTCCTTTATTTTCGCCGCATCATCTACGATGATGCGGCGCAGGGTAACCCTGCGGGGCTTTACAAGTGGCTGCCGCCGCTTGACCCTGTTAATTAAATTTTCTCTATTTTAACTGAACATGCCTTGTATTCAGCTGTTTTAGTTTCAGGATCGAAAACATTGTTGCAGAGCCAGTTTGCGTTACCTTCACTGTAATGAAATGACATCCATACCATTCCTGCCGGAATCTCATCTGTTATCTTAGCTCTTACCTTAACGGATCCGCGGCGTGAACTTACCTGTACATATTCACCCTGAGCAATTCCTAGTTTCTTGGCGTCCGCTGCAGACATATCCACTCTCTCCTCGGACATCATCTGGTTAAGACCTGTTTTATCTGAAAGCACACGGTCTAAACCGCATCGTCCTGTTTGTGTCCTTGTGTGATAGTGTACAAGACGTCTACCGGTACTGAGTACAAGCGGATATTCTGCATCAGCAACCTCTGCAGGTGGTGTCCATTCGATTCCCTTAAACAGACCTTTACCACGGGTGAACTTACCATCTCTATGCAGAAATTTTGTTCCCATATGCTCTTCGTTAGGACATGGCCACTGAAGCCCATCTCCTTCAAGCCGGTGATATTTGATCCCTGCAAAAGCCGGAGCTACCATTGAATGCTCGTTATCCCAGATCTCCTGCGCACTATTAGAAGTCCAGTTATGACCAAGCCGTTTTGCAATTTCTTTAAATATCCACCAGTTCGGCATTGCCTGACCCGGAGCATCCTTTATTTTACGTACACGGTTTAATCGCCGCTCACTGCTGGAGAATGTTCCTTCATCTTCGCACCATGCCGCTGATGGGAATATTACATCTGCAAAACGTGTTGTCTCTGTATGGAAAATATCGTTACAGACAAGGAATTCCGCTGATTCCAGTTCATGTTCAACATGAGTAATATTCGGATCAGTCCGCGCCAGATTCTCTCCAAAGATGTAGAACGCTCTTACTTTCTTCGATGGAAGAGCAGCCATCATATCGGGAATCATAAGTCCAACTTTATCAGAGAGATTATTTACTCCCCATGCCTTCATAAATTTTTCACGATTTGCAGGATCAGTTACAGCCTGATAGCCGGGATAAACATTTGGAAGCGCTCCCATATCGCAGGCACCCTGAACATTGTTCTGACCGCGAAGAGGGTTAACTCCGGCAGACTCCATACCCATGTTTCCAAGGAGCATCTGGAGGTTTGATGTAGACATTACATTGTTTTTACCGCATGTGTGTTCGGTTATTCCAAGTGTGTAGCAGAGCATTCCAGGTTTAATCCTGGCCATTGTACGGGCAATATCTTTGATTGTGTCAACTGGTACACCCGAAATTTCAGAAGCTCTTTCAGGAGTGTACTGCATTACAACAGCTTTCATCTCTTCAAACTGTTCAGTATTCTCTTCTACGAATTTTTTATCATAGAGATCTTCTGTAATTAGTACGTTCATTATACCATTGATAAACGCAACATCCGAGCCGACTTTTATCTGCGCGAAAATGTCAGCTTTTTTAGCAAGCGCATGATACCGTGGATCTGCTACGATAATTGTTGCACCTTTAAGCTTAGCGCGTTTTACATAATATGAAGCTACAGGGTGAGCCTCTGTCATGTTTGTTCCGATGAGAAAAAATAGTTTCGCGTTTTCAAATTCTCCGAAAGAGTTTGTCATCGCGCCTGATCCGAATGTAGTTGCCAGACCGGCAACAGTTGGAGCGTGTCAGGTCCGGGCACAATGGTCTATATTATTGGTACCTATTGCCGCCCTGAATAGTTTCTGCATATAGAATGAATCTTCGTTGATACTTCTTGCACAGCTTACACCGGCAATCGCATCAGGTCCCGATTCTTTAATAATCTGTTTAAATTTATCTGCTACAAGGTCAAGAGCCTCATCCCATGTCGCTTCCTGAAATTCACCCTTTGCATCTTTAATAAGAGGAGTTGTCAGTCTCTCCTTTGAATAAATAAAGTCATAACCGTAACGTCCCTTAACGCAGAGGTGACCATCATTAGGTTTAGCCCCTTCAACACCGGTAACACGAACTATCTGGTCCCCTTTCATGTGAAGTTCCTGCTGGCAGCCTACTCCGCAATAAGGACAAGTAGTTCTTACTTTATGTGTTTCCCATGTGCGAGCTTTCCCGACACTTTTTTTCTCTATAAGAGCACCCACCGGACAGAGCTGGACGCACTCACCGCACTGAACGCATGTGGATTCACCCATAGGTTTGTCTTCATCACAAATAACAGAAGTGTGTCCGCCGCGGTGTCCGAAATCGAGAACCTCGTTTACAACCATGCGGTTACACCCTTCAATACAACGTCCGCACTGAATACATTTATTTGAATCACGGATGATAAATGGTGATGATTCATCTTTAGGCTCATTCTCTTCAACAACAAAAGCAGGAACCTCTATTCCAAGTCTGTATGCAGCTTCCTGAAGTTCACAGTCTCCATTCACTTCACATGAAATACAGTTATGATTTCCATTTGCAAGAAGCATATTAACAACCATTTTACGTGCATCGATAACACGCTTGCTGTCTGTTGAAATTTTCATTCCGTCAGAGGGCATCATGGAGCATGCAGTCTGAAGGTTTCTTGTTCCATCTACTTCAACAACACAGACTCTGCACATACTTGCAGGTCCCAGTTTCGGATGATAGCATAATGATGGAATATAAATCCCGTTTTCCCTGGCAATCTGGAGAACGGTTTTTGTTCCATCAGCGGCAAACTCTCTGCCGTCGATATAAATCGTCTTACTCATATTATTTTCTCCTGTTATAATCTTCTATTTCACAAGCGCTTCAAATTCAGGTCTGAATTTGCTCACCATGGCCTGAATCGGAACTGCAAAGGCCTCACCTGTAGGGCAGAGTGTAAGACCTTTTATATTATCGCAAAGATGCAGAATCAGATCTATATCTTCCATCTTACCATTTCCATGCAGCAGACCGTGAAGTTTATTCTCAATAACAAGTGATCCCTCGCGGCATGGAACACACTGACCACATGACTCATGGTGATAAAATTGAATCGAGCGAAGCGCCAGTTCCGGAATTGAAACCGTATCATTCACAACCATAATTCCGCCTGAACCGAGTGCAGTTCCAGCCTTAACGCATGAATCGAAATCGAGGATAAGATTTTCCGCTTCTTTTGCAGTAAGAATCGCAACGGAGAGACCGCCGACTATTACTCCTTTAAGTTTGCCCTTAACTCCGCCTGCAGCTTCCAGGATCTCTTTAAGAGGTGTACCCATTGGATACTCAAATATACCCGGCTTGTTTACATGACCTGATACACCGAATATTTTCGGGCCAAAATTATTTGTTGTTCCGAATTTCTGATATGCAGCAGCGCCGTTCTGAATTATGTATGGAACACATGATAGTGTCTCTACGTTATTTACAACTGTCGGGCATCCGTATAATCCGTAATTTGCAGGAAATGGAGGCTTAACTCGGGGATTACCGCGTTTACCTTCCAGTGATTCTATCTGAGCGGTTTCATCACCGCATACATATGACCCTCCCCCTCTGTGAACTACTATGTCCACATGTGAAAGCTGACCATCACTCTTTGCTTCTTCAATTGCAGTATCCAGTATGTCTGCAATCCAGTCAAACTCCCCGCGGATATAGATAAAAGCTTTTTTCGCATTTAATGCAAATGCGCTTATGGCTATCCCCTCGATAACAAGGTGAGGATTAAATTCCATTATCTGCCTGTCTTTAAATGTTCCCGGCTCACCTTCATCGGCATTACAAATAAGATAAACAGGCCGTGAATCATTTTTAGGAAGGAAAGACCACTTCATACCGGCAGGAAAACCGGCACCGCCGCGGCCCCGTACTCCGGCTTCCTTGACTTCAGAAATAATATCAGCCGGCTGCATGGAGAGAGCTTTCTTCAGAGACTGGTATCCCCCGTTCCCTTTATAGAAGGAGAGCGTCCGGCAGTCTTTCTTTGTACGGTCATTGAGAAGAACACCACACTTTGACACAACGGTCATTGACGGATCGTTCTCCGGCTCTTTGCCGCTTTTCAGAGCATCGATAAGAGCATCGGTCTTTGCAATAGTCATATTCTCGAAGTAACGGTCATTGACCTGAATTACAGGTCCCGTAGCACATGATCCAAGATCCTGTACCGCAGTGAGAGTAAACATTTTGTCTGATGTAGTTTCACCCGGCTTTATTCCGAGTTTTTTACTCAGATGAGCAAGAACTTCATCTGCACCCTGTAAAAACCCCGGTACGCATGTGTCCACCTGAAGATGAAATTTTCCAACGGACTGAGTGTTGAACATGGTGTAATAAGTAGCCACACCGTAGACTTTGCTTCTGCTGCAGCCTATAGCCTTTGCAGCAGTATCCATAGCATCTCCGCTTAAATAATTACCATTCTGTTTCTGCAGATACTGCATAACCGGCATGATTGCAGAGTCTTTCTTCGGATATTTTGCTATTATTTTTTCTATAACGGTCTCCATACCTCTCCTTTTTATGTTAGTTAAAGTTTTAACCTGTACTGACTTTAAAATGAAAGGCCGGAATTCTTGTAGAACCCTTACAGGAAATCGCATGTTTACACTCCAACCAGGTGAAGAACAGGGTTTATGCAAACGCCAATTAAAGTTTTTAATACAAGGTTATTATGTTTAAGTTAACATAATTAGTATTTACGTATATTTTTATTTGTAATGCCACTTTCGACATATTAAATAGAAAAGTCAACTTAAAATCACAAATCTGTGATAGAGGTGCAAATAGCAGCAAAGTGGGAGTTTAAATGCAGTAAATGCGTTAAAATTTTGTGCGGATGTGCTTATTCGATTCGTGTCTGTTTTCGTATTCTGATTGGTTCGTATTCGTATCCCTTGTAGATACGTAGCGCGCTACGTATCTACAAGGGATACGAATACTGATTTGATTCTGAAACCTGAACACCTACAATTCTGCAATCTCCACATATGGTGATTCACCATTACAGCTTTTACATTTGACTCCATGATTAACCGGATATGCTTCACCACAGTCAGGGCAGATAGCAGAGGGGCCCATTTTTTTACGGGTAACATTTTCAGGAACAACACGGACACGCTGCATACTGAGGATTGAATGGCCCGAATCTTTGATCTGACTCATAAGAAGATCGTGATCCTGCTCCTTCTTTGTTTTGAGTTTCAGGAACCAGCTGTTCACCTCTGACCAGTCTTTGAGTTTCTCCATATCCAGATAGACTCGAACTCCTGCACCAGTGCTCTTATCAAACAGAGTTACTGCAAACTTTCCAAAATTCAGAACAGTAAGCCACCCGTTACCGATTGTACATGGAGTGAGCAATTGAACAGCATCGGGGAGACATACCGGGGTCTCGCAGATAGCATCGAAAAACTCACCCTCGGGTAGATTCTTCAGTGCCATGTCTACGATAAATCCGCCGATAAGAAGTCCCGGTGCCGCTGCTCCGTGAAAAGATACTACAAGCTGCTGATACTCTTCATATGAATAAGTTCCTATATTCATGTTTTTATTGCTCCTTGAAATTCATATATTAAACTACATATTCGTTTTCCCTCCCCATCCGCCCGGAGGGCACCTTCCCCATAAGAGACAGGGAAGGGATATTGAAAAAAGATAGAGTATTGGCAGAATTAATTTAATACGCCAACGCCAGCCTCGGTTCACGCACTGCTCTGACCGGCTGATCACGGTTCATTGTCCGCTGCATCCATCCGGAATCGGCCTTCCCGTCTACCACCGGAAGAATTTCGTCGGCCATAAATAATGCTTCATTGATATCATGTGTTACATAGATCATTGGGAATGAAAACTTCCCTTTCAGATTCTTCAGTTCCTCGCGGAGCCCCCTTCTGGTGATTACATCAAGCGCTGAAAACGGTTCATCAAGCAAAAGCGCCGCGGGGCGTCTCGCCATTGCCTGGCATATTGCACATCGCTGACGCTCGCCGCCGGAAACCATATGAGGTTTACGTTTCTTCAGGTGACCGATGTTGAACATCTCGAAGAGTTCATCCACCTCCTTTTTGTCAACGGCGGCAAAGGCGGCATTGTCATATAAATTAAGATGAGGAAAAAGCGTATAATCCTGAAAGACATATCCGAGACGGCGCTGCTGTACCGGAAGATTAATCCCTTTTTCCGAATCGAACCATATGCGGTCTCTGAATATAATTTTTCCCTCATCGGGTTTATCAAGTCCCGCCATCATACGGATAATGCGGGTCTTCCCTCCCCCGGACGGCCCGATCATTACAAGCATCTTACTATCAGGGCATGAGAATGAGACATCGACATCAAAAAATCTCAGTGCTTTTTTAATAGATATATCAATGGACATTGGATCCATCCTTATTGAGCTTATTTACAAGGAGAAGAAATGCATAGCTTATCGGTATAAAACTGAGGGATATAATCCCCGCTTTGTTATAGTCCATGCTCTCAACTGCCTCATATATGGCTATCGAAGCTACTCTTGTTTCACCGGGCATACTCCCCCCAACCATCATGAGAACACCGAATGCACCAATGCTATGAAGAAAAACCAGAACCCCTGATGCAGCAATTCCGCTGAGACTGTTTGGAAGTATAACACGAAAAAAAGCTCCGTTCTTTGAAAGACCAAGAACATATGCATTCTCAAGCAGCCTGCGGTCAAGCTTCTGAAACGCCGCTTTCATCGGCTGCACAGCGTAAGGGATACTGTAAATCACAGAAGCAATTACAATACCTGTAAAAGTAAACAGGAGAGAGCCGCCTGTTACGCTCCCCCATGCGCTCCCGGCTAAACCCTTCGGGCCCATGAGTATAATCAGATAAAAACCGATAACAGTGGGAGGGAGAGCTGTCGGAAGATAAATCAGCGCTTCAACAAAGGACTTACCCGGAAAGCTTGAAAAGGCCAGCATATAGGCTACGGGGGCCGCCAGTATCATAAGAATTACTGTAGTAAACATGGCGAGCTTCAGGGTAATATAAAGTGCTGTATAATCCAATTATCTGTAACCGTACTTTTCCTTTATTTTAACAGCCTCTTTTGAAACAAGAAATGCAGCGAATTTCTGTGCTGCTTTTAAATTTTTAGAACTCTTCAAAACACAAGCCGACTGAATGACAGAAGGCGCTTCCATGATTTTGTAGTAGCATCCGGCTCTCCCCTTCTCTGAATAGTATGCCGAGAACGCGCAGAAGCCGGCGTCAACAGCTTCTGTCGATGCATACTGAAATGTCTGAGCTATATCCTGGGAGTTTACAATTTTAGGCTTTATCAGATCATAAAGCCCTGTTTTCTGCAGAGCCTTCATAGCAGCCATTCCATATGGCGCTGTATCAGGATTCGCCATGGCGATTTTTTTTATATTTTCATTTTTAAGAGCGAGGGTCCAGTCTTTGGATTTACAGAAATCTTTTTTTGCTGACCAGAGAATTACCTGACCCTCTGCATAGGTAAAAGGTTTTTCAACAAAACCATCTTTAAAGAGACGGGCCGGTCTCTCCTCATCCGCTGAAAGGAAGATATCGTAAGGAGCACCATTGCTTACCTGAGTGTATAGAGTACCCGAGGATGTGAACGTCGCCTCGACTTTAACTCCGGTTTTCGCCTCGAAAGCGGCTGACAATTCTTTAAATGTCTGGATATAATTTGCAGCAACGCCGGCTGTAATTTTTTCTTCAGCAAAAACCGGTAAAGAAAAGAATAAAATAGAAACCATAAATGCAATAATAGTCCTGCAGACTGACATTTTCATAATTAACCCCAGTGTTAAAAAAAGCATATTATTTTTTGTTGCCAGAAATGACATATTAAAATTATAAGTCAACCCTCTTTTTTTTTATGGATACTGCACTAATCGGGAGTAAAGCAATCAACCCGCTGATTCATAAAAATATTACCAGTAAAACAGCACCACAACACGTTATGTTTTATTTAACATATTATATTCTTATATTGTCTACAACAAAATTGAATCAAATTATTTTTTAAAATTAGTTTAGCTCAATCCGGAATGTTGGGATAATAATTAAATCCATCCAAACCCCCTATCCCCGCCCCCTAACCCCCAGAGATAAAGGGGTACAGGGCACGCAAAGTAATATCATTTCCCCAACATTCCGGATAGACCCCTGTTAACTCTTATCACAATAAATTATGTAATCCGGCACGAGCAAATTATTGTAAGTCAGCAGACTCAAACTACTGCCAATATGTTAAAAATAACCAATTGTTAAAAAAAGCATATTCTTTTTTTAATATCATTTTAATTAACTATTTGACATTAATATGTCAAATATGACACTTTAGCTTTAAAGGTCGGCCTTCGATAAAAAAAACATATTATTGCGCCGGACCTGAAACAATACTTCATCGTATATCAGAATCATTACGCACTGAAGTAAAAAATTAATACCTATTTATTTCCAGAGAATACATTAAGTTTCCAGGAGGATTTGAATGAAATTAACACGCCGTGAACTGTTAAAAGTTGCGGGTGCCGGGGCCGGAGCGATTGCTCTGGGTGGTATCGGTATCAACTACCTGATAACAGAATCTTACGCAAAAGATCTCAAAATCAAAGGAGCAAAAGAAGTAACATCCATATGTCCCTTCTGCTCAGTAAGCTGCCGCTTTATTGCACACGTTAAAGGGGGAGAAGTCGTAAGCACCGAGGGAGATCCGGGATACCCCATAAGCGAAGGAGCTCTCTGCGCTAAAGGATCAACCATGAATTCAATGGTCAACAGCACTCACAGGGTATTGAAGCCGCTTTACCGCGCACCATACAGTGAAAAGTGGGAAGAGAAGAGCTGGAGCTGGATGATTGAAAATGTTGCTCGAAAAATCAAAGATACTCGGGATAAAAACTTTACTGAAAAAAATGCCGCAGGACAGGTTGTAAACCGTAACGAAACAATGTTTCACATGGGATCCTCCCAGATGAGCAATGAGGAAGCTTCCATCATGGTTCAGGCTCAAAGAGCGCTTGGACTTGTTTACATCGATCACCAGGCCCGGATTTGACACAGCCCATCTGTCGCCAGTTTGGCGGAATCATTCGGACGCGGTGCAATGACAAACAGCTGGATAGATATCAAAAATACCGACTGTTGTCTTATAATAGGGAGTAATGCAGCAGAACACCACCCTATCTGTTTTAAATGGGTTATAAAAGCTAAAGAGGAGAGAGGGGCAAAAATTATTCATGTTGACCCGAAATTCTCAAGAACATCAGCAAGATCAGACCTGCATGTTCCCCTCCGTTCAGGAACAGACATCGCCTTCATGGGAGGAATGATAAACTACATTCTTACAAAAGAAAAATACTTCAAAGAATATGTTAATGATTATACAAATGCATCATACCTGGTAAACCCTAAGTTTTCATTCAACAACGGTCTATTCTCGGGATATAATCCTAAAACAAGGCTTTATGATAAAAAAGACTGGCAGTTCCAGAAAGATGAGAAAGGCCAGACTTTAAAAGACCCGACTCTTAAAAATCCCAACTGTGTAATGCAGCTTTTGAAAAAGCACTATTCAAGATACGATCTGAATAAAGTCTCTTCAATAACCGGAGTATCCCAGGCAAATCTTATTAAAGTTTATGAGGATTATGCATCTACCGGAAAACGGGATAAAGCAGGTACTATCCTGTATGCTCTCGGCTGGACACAGCACACTAACGGTGTACAGATTATCAGGACAAGCGGTATAGTTCAGCTTCTTCTCGGTAATGCGGGTATAGCTGGCGGTGGTGTTAACGCGCTCAGGGGCGAACCGAACGTACAGGGAACTACTGACCATGCGATCCTTTATAATATATTGCCGGGTTATCTCCCTCTTCCAAGAGCGTCAATGCAGACCCTTGCTGATTACCATAAAATGACCACTCCGATAACTAATATTCCTGAAAGTGTCAACTGGTGGCAGAACAGACCTAAATACATGACCAGTTTTCTGAAAGCCTACTTCGGGAAATATGCGACAAAAGAGAATGATTTCGGATACAGCTGGCTGCCTAAAGGTGAACCCGCTACAAGCGAGCGTAACGGTGACTACTCATTCCTCTACTGCTATGAAAAGATGGCAAAGGGAGAGATGAAAGGGGGATCTATCTGGGCTCATAATCCTGCTCAGAGTATTCCAAACTCCAACAATATCAGACAAGCTCTTACTACACTCGATTTTCTTTATATGGCAGAAGTACACCACAATGAAACTACAGACTTCTGGCATGGCCCTGGAATGGATCCGAAAAAAATTAAGACCGAGATGTTTCTATTCCCATCATGCCACAGACTTGAAAAGGAAGGAAGCATAAGCAGCAGTCAGAGAATGATCGGATGGCACTATCAGGCGACAAAACCTAAAGGGGATTCCAAATCGATGGGTCAGATCATGATAGAAATCATGAACGAAGTGAAAGACCTGTATGAGGATGAAGGTGGAGTTCTAAAAGAGCCGATTGTAAACCTGAACTGGTATAAAAAATACGATGCTGAAGCTGTAGCAAAGCGTATTAACGGACTCTATGTAGGTGGAGACAAAAAAGGTAAACTTCTTACCGGTTTTGGTGATTTTGCTGGAGATGGAACAACAGCTTCTCTGAACTGGCTTTATGCCGGCAGTATAACAGATGCTGACGGAAACAGAATGAAACGGACAAGCCTTGAACAGACACCACTGCAGAAGCAGGCCGGTATTTTCCCCAACTATGCATGGACATGGCCGATGAACAGATGGATTCTATATAACAGAGCTTCTGTTGATAAAAACGGACAGCCATGGGATCCGAGCAGAGCGATCATCAGATGGGACGGATCAAAATGGGAGGGAGATGTTCCCGATGGCGGACAGCCTCCTCTATCCAAAGAGGGCGGGAAAAATCCGTTCATCATGCTTCCTGACGGACTAGGACAGCTCTATGGAACAGGTCTGGTTGACGGTCCTTTCCCTGAACACTATGAGCCGACAGAGACTCCGGTTAAGAATCATGGTTTCTCAAACCAGCTGACAAGTCCATGTTCAAAGATAATACCGACTGATAAAATAGCTCCTCCCGGAGACCCGAGATATCCTATTGTCCTCACCACTTACAGTTTAACTGAGCACTGGTGCGGCGGTAGTGAAACAAGAATGGTGCCTTCACTCCTTGAAGCTGAACCGCAGCTTTATGTAGAGATGAGCCATGAACTTGCAAAAGAAAAAGGGATTAAAAACGGGGAACCGGTAATTCTGGAAAGCATCAGAGGACAGGTTGAAGCTGTTGCTATGGTAACAGTACGTATTGTACCATTTAATATTCAGGGCAAAACAATTCACCTTGTAGGAATGCCTTTCGCTTTTGGATGGACCAAACCGGGTATTGGTGATGCAACAAACCGTCTGACTCTCTATACGGGTGATCCGAATACAACAATTCCTGAATATAAGGCCTGCTGCGTAAACCTCAGAAAGGCTGACAAAAACAAACTTACAGAACTTTCTTACACGGATTTAAGCGCGGGAGGACACCATGAGTAAAACATTTTTTATAGACACATCACGCTGCACTGCCTGCAGAGGATGCCAGGTTGCATGTAAAGAATGGCAGGGATTTGAAGCAAATTTTACAAAACAGCTGGATTGGGGCAGCCATCAGAATCCGCCCGATCTCAATGCATTGAATTATAAAGTTGTGCGATTCAATGAGTTTAAAACAAAAGAACGTGTTATATGGAACTTTTTCCCGGATCAGTGCCGTCATTGTACTGAACCGCCATGTAAACTCGCAGCAGACGGCAACGTAAAAGGCGCCGTAGTTGTGGATAAAGATACCGGTGCTGTAATTTTTACGGAGAAAACTAAAAAGATCTCCAAAGACGGATTCCTTATGATGAAGGAGTACTGTCCTTATGATATACCGAGAAGAAATGAGAAGACCGGTATAATCAATAAATGCGACATGTGCCTTGAAAGAGTTGAAGCTGGACATGTACCTATTTGCGTAAAGACATGCCCTACAGGTGCGATGAATTTCGGAGATAGAAAACAGATGCTTGTACTTGCTAACAACAGGCTTGCACAGGTAAAACTTGAGTTTCCTGAAGCAACACTGCTGGACCAGGACAGTGTCAGAGTTATTTACCTGATTACTCATAACCGTAAAATGTATCACAGTCTTGCGGCGCTTGATAAGTCAGCAAAAAACAGATCACTTGCATAAATTTTCTGCCGGTATTGCATCATAAATGCAATACCGGCTTAAACTGCATGTCGGCTGAAAATTCCCGGAATAATAATCGGGCTCATAACGGCCCTATTCTTTCAAAGCATCGTATAAGGAGAACTTTCATGAAACGTTCATTATTGTTTTTAAAACCTTTTGTAATATTAATCTTTTTTTTCCTGGCTGTCATCACAACATCCTGTAATAACGCAAAACAGGCCGTGGCGGAAGAGAAGATTTCCTTCAGTCATAAAACTCACGTTGAAAGATATAACATCAAAGACTGCGGGGCATGCCATAAATATGACTCAAATAACACCTTTCGCGGTCTCCCGACCATCGGAGAATGTACCGTATGTCATAGCAGGGACGGCGAACTCACCAGCGATGATCATATGAAACCGAGAAAGAAAACCATGTTTGACTCATACACAGACAAAGATAAACCATGGGTATCCCGGGCAAAAGATAAGCAGCTGGTTTATTACAGCCATAAAGTTTTTATGACCGAACAACTGCCCGATGGAAAAACCGGTTTTAAATGTGATCCATGTCATGGTGACAAAGCTATATCTACCGGCACCGCTAAAACAAAGGGTGGAAAGCTGATGGATCAGTGCATTGTATGTCATACGTCATATAAAATGAATAATCAATGTGATGTCTGCCACAGGTAATGAATGCTTTAGTCCCACTCCCCGGCCCTCGCACCCCGGTCGTTGGCAAAGCGATTTCTTTGCCAACGACCGGGGTGCGGGGGCTTTTGGTGGACTTGAAACAATTACTGCAGAATAATAATTATTAAAAAAAGGAAAAAACAATGAGTACAATTGCCGGTTACAGCTCTGATGATATCAGAGAAGCAGTAAAACAGAAAAAGAAAATAAAACCCGAATATGCACTAATGTTTGATTTGTATGAAAAGATTTACATCGCACAGGAAGAGTCAAAAAGCTCAATTCAACTTCAGGACTTCACCATTCCGGATGAAATTCTTGCCCTGAAACTGGAAGAGCATTTTCCGCTGGTGAATATTTCACAATTTCTTATCGATCAAAATGTATCTGAGAAACTTTTCAGGAGTATCTGTACAATACTGATTGAAGCTGGAAGTGAGTTATCAGAAACAATAAAAAAATTGAGCAATCTGACTGATGACAAAGAGCTGAATCTTAATGATATGTTTTATGAGTTTCTGAAAGAGAATGAAGATTATTTTGATAAACTGGAAACAGAGTACCAGATAGATAAAGCAATACCCGGATTTCTTATATATAACAGTTTAAAACCCTCCCTCTCTGTTTTTTCTGACAAAATTTCCGCATATCTCAACCACGAAAACGTATGGAATAAAGGATACTGCCCTGTCTGCGGCTCAATGCCTGATTTATCGACATTTGAAGAGAACGGGAAACGGTTTTTAACATGCGGGTTCTGCACTCATAAATGGGAATCGAAAAGAATGTATTGCCCCTTTTGTGAAAATGCAGATCACGAAACCATGCAGTATTTTGAAATTGAGGGAGAAGAGGAGTACAGAGTTGACGTATGTGATAAATGTAAAAAATATATCAAAACTGTTGATATAAAAAAAACATCCCGGACTATTTATTTACCGCTGGAAAAGCAGTCTACACCATACATTGATCTGAAGTTTTCAGGGATGGGATACAAACAGGGAAATGCTGAATGATTAAACAAAGACTCCGCTGTTCAATATAGATAATGAATAGTATGTTCAGATTCAGTAATTATTCCTAAATATAATTTTTAGTATAAAAAACAAAAACTCTATTATCCCCGCCGCCTTCGGCGGCGGGGATAATAGAGTTTTTTTACTTTAGAAAAGTTAAGGAATAAATACTATTTTCAGGTTACTTAATATTTGTTACAATGTAATTAACTACAATGAAATCCTGCATAACTTTATCATTTTCATCTTTCAATGTTTGCTTATACGCCAATAATCCCCAGTCATAACTGTTTGAGTCTAAGTACGAATCTTTAATACCGCCGACACTACCGGAAAATGATAGTGATTGTTCAAACGAAGATTCATAGAACGAACCAATGCTGAATCCGGCAGAGCCTCCTACTTTTAGTCCTCCAAGAATTAATTTAGCAGACATATCGGTACTTAGAGTTAAACCAGTAGACCAGTCATAACCGGATGATTTTACTATTTCTTTGCTTGATGAGGATGAAGATCCACCTGCTACGCCAGTCGGTGATAATAGGCCAAGTATTTTATATGAAGAACTCAACGAAATATTGTTTCCAACATCAACATTTGTGCGAGCAATCACTTCTTCAGCGCTTTTGGGATATGAAGAAACATCATAAGGGGTATTTTGCAGAATACTCTTTGTTATTTTCACTCCGTCAACATTGTCATTGTAGTATGTTCTTGTTCTTGAATATTTTTTAGGTGTCTGAGGCGTTTCGACTGTAATCGTTGTTCCAACAAGAGAAGCATCATAGTGTGATGATACCTTATATTTATAAATATCGTAAGGTACGGCAGTAAAAATTATCTGATCATCATCTGCACCTGCTGTATCAGTTATAGTAAAGGTTTCTGTCTTTGAAATGTTATACGATCCGGAAGCTTCAATCTGATGTTCAAATTCAAGTTCTACCCTTGCCGCTTCAACATTAGCTATTAATCCTGCAGAGAGTGCAATTTCAGTACCAATAATAACTCCAGCCCTTATGCTTGCTGTTGTTCCAACTTTATAGTTTGTTGACTCGCCTGTACCAAGACTAGTAGAACTATTGCTATTATTCTGTTCGATACCGTTTTTTGCCGGAGGTGCCGTAAGCACAGCCAGAATCTTAATATCTTTGTATGCAGTTGTATGAGACGAATCATCAGCGCTTTTCACGTTTTTGTTGCCGGTGTACTCAACTACAATACTATCTTCATCAACATTGACAGGAACAAGAATTGCATTATTGCAGAGAGTATTACCGCTGCCGTCAAACTTATAAGGGCATGTCCATGAATATTCTTTTGATTCTTTGTCATATACCGATTTTAGAACTTTCAGCGATCCGTCTTTGAAAAGAACGACAATCTCATTGTCATAATCTCCGTCGAAATCTACAGACTTAATATCGGCAACTTTCCCATTATAATCATTCGGGTTGAAGAACAAAGTGTCTGGAATAACGAGTTTAATTAGTTTTTTGTTAACTTTGTCAAAACTATACAAGTATGGTCCAATAAGAAGCTCCTCGATTTTATTTCCAGTAAAGTTTCCCGAAGCATCTTTTTCCAGGTCAATCTCCGGGTTATAGTCAATCGGAACTATAAAATTTTCCGGAGTATCAAGTAAGCTGGTTCTCCACCAGACTGTATCAGCTTGAGTTAATAAATTCTGGTAAGTATTAGCACATGATAAATTATTTTGTGCATCATACTTAAAGTCATCACATATTGCCTGGGTAAAGTACATAAAAACACCGCTAGTATTACTACCTGAATTTAATCCGATAATAATGATCTCTTTATCCTTGTCGCCGTCAATATCAGTCATCGATAAGCTGACAGATGGAATAAAACCCGTTAAAGTGCTTTTCATCATATCATCGACTTCGTTTGATAATTCAAATTTCAAATCCGAAGCGTTATAAATACTATAGAATATTGAATCGGTTTTGCCTGCAAAAGGAATACCGGAAGAAAATACTTCTGATCCATACCATGCTACAGCAATTTTCATTTTTTTATCAGATGCAATTGCACCAGCGGCAACTTTAATCTTTTTTACACCCTTATTACTGTTTCCCTGAATAGACTGCACTTGAGGTTCTTTTTTATTAACTGAATCGTCAATAATCCAGAGCCTGGCATTGTCAGCAGCTGCATCTATCGACAGAACCGATCCGACTACAATGATTTCGTCATAACCGTCATCATCAATATCCGCTACGCATAAATCATAATCAACGAGTTTTTTACCAGTCACAACAGTCAGGTCAACGTTTGTATCAACAGGCGCACCATCTTTTCCTATTATGTATAATGTACCCTTTGTTGATTCAACCGGATCCCATGTAATGATGGCTGTTTCATCATAAAGGTCATTATTGAAATTTCCGGATTTTGCAGATTTTTTTTTGCCGGGATCGAAACTGGTGTTTTTTAATGAGTTCACAATGGTGACTGTTTTGTTATCAGTATCAATATCATAAAGCCATTGGTTGTCGCTTTTGCTGTTATTTATACCAATACCCCAAAATTCATATATTTTTTTTAAATAAGTATATGGTCTTTTACCAAAAGGCAACCCGTTGCTGCTCGGAGTTATTGGATCCAAAAAAGTGTTGCCCGTTGGATTGTTTATATCGGATGGATTATCGCTGCTGTCACTGCCACACGCCGCCTGCAATAATACTCCGGCTGTAAGCAGAAGCAGAAATATCATTTTAGAATATTCCCTAAATGACCAGAATCTTTTCATGAGTTGCTCCTTATTGTCTTTATGACTTTATTGATTCACCATATTACACTTATTAAAAGCAGTTGCAAGGGGGGAGGAATAAACGTGTACTGAAAGGGAATGAACAGCAACAATAACAGATCTTTTTGATAATAATTTCTGCTTGCAGAATAACCTGTTTTTGCAGATCTATCACTATGAATAAAAAATACTGCTATCTGTTTTTGATTATCTCCTTTTTAACGCAGGCCATCCCTCTTTTTGCAGGGGAAATATCTTTACCGGTGAGTATTGACAACACCAAAGAGTTTTATCCAATAGGACGCAATCTTGAAATCCTTGAAGACAAAACCGGGAACCTCTCTTTCTCAGACATCAGCTCTCTTCCATTCTCTGAACAATTTATACCATCAGATAGAGATGTTCCCAACTACCGTTTGTCGAATTCTGTTTACTGGGCAAGATTCAGAATAAGCTTTCCCGATTTAAGTGTGTCAGAAAACAGAAAATGGCTGATAAAATGCGGATGGCCCAACCTCACGTCTGTAACGATGTATATAAGCGAACAGGGAGGGACTTACAAAAAAACTGAGACTGGAGCGTCTGTTCCAGTCTCGTCAAGGGAGATACCGTACAAGGTTTATCTTTTCAGGCTGATAGATCAGCCGGGAAAAACAGTAACAGCATATATACGCATTCAGTCAACAGGCGTAATGATATTGCCTCTTTCAATTATATCTGAAAGAAAGCTGTTCAATGAAATGGGAATGGAAAATGTCATGACCGGTGTCTTTTTAGGGATAATGCTCATTCTTATTTTATATCATCTTCTGCTCTACATTGTGCTGAAAGACAAAGACTATGCCTTTTTTGCATTCTATTTATCTGCCCATATAGCTCTTTACATCGTCAATGAAGGTATTCTGCAGTCTTATATAGGATCCGTCTCCCCGATGATTCGCGCAATCATCATGTCATCTGTTATCGCAGTCATCGCTGCAGTTATTACTCTCTTTTTTGTTCACATGCTGAATCTGAAAAGAGATCTGCCTGTTGCCGCAAAGATATTTTATGGCTATATTTTTATATTTATACTCGTGGCTTTTTTAAGCTTCAAGCTGCCGGAAAAATACATCTGGAGTACAATTTTTATTGTTTCGACTTTTCAGGATATTGTGATACTGATAGTCATTATTATCCGTATTATACAGAAAAATGACCTCGCCCGGTATTTTCTGATTGTTTTCATACTAAGCTCATCAAGCAACATCTTATACATGTTTGTCAGGTTTGATTTGATTTCTCCAGACCTGATAAACGGCAATGAGCTTCTGTTCTTTACTGTATTACAGGCACTTATCCTTTCCTACGCTATCAGCATAAGGATTAAAAAGATTGAGAGAGCAAGGATAGATGCTCAGACTCTCTCAATAGATAACTTAAAGAAAGCGGAGAAAATTAAGGATGAGTTTCTTGCAAATACCTCTCATGAGCTGAAGACTCCGCTTCATGGAATCGTTGGTCTGTCTGAGCTTATGCTCGGATCGGAGAGAGAAAAGTTCAGCGATAAAGCAAGAGAAAATCTCTATCTGATTTCATCGAGCGGACGCCGGCTAATGAATCTGGTCAATGACATTCTTGACTTCTCAAGCATTAAACACGGCGGCCTGGCGTTAACAGTCAAACCTGTGAGACTTCGTGAAAATATAACTGCTGTGTTCTCTCTTCTTGAGCCTCTAACAGATGGCAAGGCGATAGAGCTTCGCAATAGCATACCTGCTAATTTTAATCCTTTGCTTGCCGATGAAGCAAGGCTCAGACAGATACTGACGAACCTCGCGGGAAATGCTCTTAAATTTATGCCATTCGGAGTTATCGACGTTTCAGCGGTTGAGAAAGATGGGATGGCAGAGATATCTGTAAGCGATACAGGAGTCGGAATAACAAGTGAAGATATCAGAATAATATTCAACGCTTTTGAACAGGGTGATGGTTCTGCATCGCGGAATCATGGTGGCACAGGGCTTGGTCTTGCAATCACCAAAAAGCTGGTAGAACTTCAGGGTGGAACAATTAAAGTAGAGTCTCAGCCGGGGAAAGGTTCGATCTTTACATTTACTCTTCCAATTGCTGAAAAAAATGAAGAAACTGCGGATAAACGACCGGAGATAGTAAAACAGAACTTTGATATTTCGAACGAAAATGATTCCTGTATCCTGTCCGGAAAGCAGCTTCAAACCTTAAATCCGATGGAGAAGGGCCGGGCTTTAATACTTGTGGTTGAAGATGATCCTATATCGAGAAAGATACTCAGTGAATCACTCTCTTTTCTTAAATATGATGTAGTAACAGCAAATGACGGGAACATTGCTTTTGCAAAGTTAAGTGATGGTACTCATTTCGATCTGGTACTCCTTGATGTTATGATGCCGGGTCTTTCGGGTTATGACCTCCTTAAGCGTATAAGACAAAATCTCTCTACTGAGGAACTACCTGTTATTCTCGTAACAGCAAAGTCTCAGCTTGACGATATTCAGGCAGGATTCAAAGCTGGTGCCAATGATTATATCATTAAACCATTCAGTATGGATGAGATATCCCGCCGGGTTGAGAATATGCTGAAGCTTAAAAATGTTTTACCTCCAGAAGAGCCAGGCATGCTGATCAGGGAGAAGAGCGTCAGCAGAATCATACGATTCAATGAGATAATATATATTTCATCCACGGGGAAAAAAACGGTGTTGCACACTACAGTTCGTGACGAGATTATCTCTCTGATGCTGAAGGATCTTAAGATAAAGCTTCCCTCAACATTCGTCAGAATTCACAAGCAATATATAATCAATACTGCATACCTATCCAGCGTGACACACATAGGAAGCGGCCGATACGAAGCAGTTCTCAATGATACCGATGATACGCGCCTTGTGGTAAGCAGGTCATTTATTGCTGATTTAAGAGAGTATATGGAACGGAAAATTGAATAGATAGAAAACACCTTTAGAATTTGAAGGGTAGTCCCAATAACTCAATCTTTACAGGGTCAAAGGGGCGGTAGCCCCTTTATAAGCCCCCGTAGGGCACTCTGCGGTCCCGGAAACGGAGTTTTTGGGACTGCCCTGAAACTAAATAACTATTAGATAATTATCGATTACCAATCAAAATACACATAAAACTGCAATTTTAGTATATTAAAATTTTATTAAATAATCCTCTCTCTAAATAGAATTTTTTTTAATTTTGGTTGACATTTAGTGAAAACGTTTTTAGGAATTGAGTTGGATTACTATAAACAAAGCATGGCTCTGCTATGCTGCCGGTTCAGTCTCTGAATCACTTTTTCGGTTTTAAAGAATTACAACTCTTTCAAAAATAAAAAACAAAAGGAGAATTTTTGTGAGACGTTCATTGCTGCTTTTTTTTACCCCTTTTATTATTTTTACATGGATTTTCTTCGGGATATCCCAAAAGGGCTGTGACAGCGTAATGCAGGCTGATGCTGCAAAAAAAATCCCCTTTAACCACAAGACTCATGTGGAAAAATACGGGATCAGCGACTGTACAACATGCCACGGATACGAAGAAAACGGAAGATTTAAGGGACTTCCAACCATAGCCGAATGTACCGTATGTCACGCCAGAGATGGAGTTACGACATCCGATGATCACAGCATTCCGAGAAAAAAAACAATGTTTGATTCATACAAGGATACAGACCAGCCCTGGGAATCATTCGCAAAACAGCCCGATCTTGTCTATTTCAGTCACACTGTTGTAATGACAGCGAAATACGAAGACGGAAGATTAAAAGCACGTTGCGGTTCATGCCACGGTGACAAGGCTCTAACAACAGACACTAAAATGCTCAAAGGCAAAATGCTCATGGGACAGTGTATGGATTGTCATACTGCGCTTAATCTAAGCAACAAATGTGCCGTATGTCACGACTAGAAAGAAACTTGAGAGGAGTAAGTTAATCTTATGAAAAAAATAGAACGAAAGGACTTCTTAAAATTAGGAGGGGGCGCAGTTCTTGGCGGTCTTTCCGGTTGGGTTTTTTCCGGTGCTCCTTTTCTGGGTTTTCAGTGGCTTGCGGAATGGACACAGGACCAGTATGTACCGGTTAAAGGTTACGAAAAATACACACAGGCTGTCAGCGATTCATGTACTGCAGGATGTAAAATATCCGTAAGAATGATTGGCGAAAGAGCCGTAAAAATTGAATCAAAAGATGGAGTATGTCCTGCATGTCATAATGCACTGCAGCTGACTTATCATCCCGAAAGAATATCCACCCCTCTTAAAAGAAAAGGGGATAAGGGAGACGGAAAATTTGTTCCAGTATCCTGGGATGAGGCTATCAAAGAGATATCTTCTAAAATGAATTCCCTTATCACTGAGGGTAAATCAAACTCAATTGCTGCAATAAACAAAAATGAATCACTAAATGGCCAGCTGATGGAGAAATTCATTAAAGCTGCCGGAAGCAATAATGTTTACTACGAGCCTTCACTAAACTCTTTAACTTCTTCTGCACTTGGCGGATACATAAACTATGATTTCGCGAACACAGATTATGTTCTCAGTTTCGGAGCAAAGCTTGTTGAAGGCTGGGGAACATCAACTGACATGCAGAAAGTATTTACACAGTGGAAAGCAAAAGGCACAAAACTGGTTCAGGCAGATACAGTATGTTCAATGACAGCTTCACTGGCATCGGAATGGGTACCTGTTAAACCCGGTACAGAAGCGGTTCTCGCATTCGGTATAGCAAACTATCTGATCACAGGTAAAAGATTAAACTCAACAGGCGAGGAGTTCGGAAAATGGTCACAACTGATCATCAACAAATTCCCTCTTGCAAAAGTAGCATCTTATACAGGCGTCAGTGAAGATAGAATTAAAAAAATCGGTGACGAGTTCAGCAAAGCAAAAAATCCCGTTGCTGTTGCAGGCAAAGGAGCATTCGGTGTAAACGCTTCATCTGCGGAGATTATCGCGATATACTGCCTTAACACACTTGTTAAAACTAAAGCTGCTGTTCTTATGAATAACAGCGCTGTAACATACAAAGGTGAATTCGCAGGACTTGACAGTTTCATTAAAGACGGAAACTTCAGCATGCTGTTCCTCAACAACTCTGATCCTGTTTACAAAAGTGTACTTGGTGAAGAACTGAAGAAAAAAATGGAAAAGGCATTTGTTGTTTCTATAAATCCTATAATGAACGATTCAGCAAACTATGCGGATATTATACTTCCATCACTTTCATTCCTTGAAAACGAAACTCCGGAGAACAAAGCCGTTGTAGGGAATTTCAAAGAATCAAAAGATGCAAAAGATATAATCATTTCACTTTCAAAAGCAATTGATAAAACAAAGGATACTTTTACTTTCTCAACTGGAATCGATTCATACAAAATTTCCGGCAAAGAATCCGTATCCGGAGCAAAATTTTCATTTAATGTTGATAAAATAAAAAATGATATTGATGCCCTTGATAAAAAATTTGCAGCAAATGCGGAATATCCTCTATTCATGATACCTGTTGAAGCTCCTCTTGTCGGTGATGGTGACGGACTTGCTTTCCCGTATGTTCTGAAAAGCATTGATCCTACTGTATTTTACAAAGAAAAACTCCTTGTACAGATTAACAGGGAAACCGGGAAAAAATACGGTCTGTCCGAAAACGAATCAATAGTGATTCGTTCTGCAAGAGGAAAGCTAAACAAAGTTTATGTTCATTTAACAGATACTGTTGCACCTGACACAGTTGCCATCCCGCTCGGTTTCGGTCACGAATCGTACACAAAGTACGGCAGCGACAAAGGGGTAAATCCTAAAAAGATTATGGCCGCTGATGTTGATCCTCTTACAGGAACAGCTGACTGGTGGTCAACACGTGTCAAAATTAGTTAAGAGGTAAGTCATGAAAGAGAAAGAAATAGAAGTTAAGATGAAAAGAAAATGGGGCATGGCTGTAGACCTCGACAAGTGTACTGGATGCGGCAAGTGTTCTATTGCCTGTAACCAGGAAAACAATATGCCGATATTCGAGGACGATTCAGACGTGCCTAAAAGGGTTGCATTTCTTGAACTTATGAAAGTAACCAATGATAGAGACGCGAAATTTCCGGATGTCAAGACTGCATATCTTCCAAAAATGTGTCAGCAGTGTGAAGGAAATGACAGCGGAAAACATAAAGCTGAACCTCCTTGCGTTTCGGTATGTCCTGCAGTTGCAACAGATGTCGGCGACGACGGTGTTGTAAGCCAGATCTGGTCAAGATGTATTGGATGCCGATACTGTCAGACAGCATGTCCTTACGAAGCACGGGCATTCAACTGGTGGAAACCTGAGTATGACGGCAGTTTCAAAAAATCTCTCAATACTGATGTATCGGTTGCATCAAGAGGTACAGTTGTAAAATGTACATTCTGCAGCCATATATGGAAAAGAGAAAGAGATGCCGCTGCTGCTAAAGGGATTCTTGATATCAATGAAGTCCTCTATACTCCGGCATGCGTCGGAACATGCCCTACAGGAGCGATGGTTTTCGGTGACCTTAATGATCCGGAATCAGAAGTTTCCAAACTGGCAAAATCTGACAGAGCAATGAGACTTACAAACGTTATTGATGACGAAAAAGATCCTGTTAAAAAACAGGCTCTTCTGAATAAAAAGCAGTTTCCCAATCCTAAAGTATACTATTTAACAAGCCAGAGCTGGCTCCGCGATATGATGCGGTTTAAAAAGAACTCCTGAATAAGGCAGATGGAGAGATTATAATGGAAATGTTGAAAAAAATTTTCAAAGCGTGTTATGATGGGATTTTTGAAGGGACATCTAAAAACATGAAGATAGCACTTTATGTCCTTTTTGGACTTACCGCCCTGTTTATAATATTCGCTATCCAGATACTTTTCTGGGGACTCGGATATACCGATATGGACAACAATTTCACCTGGGGTGCATGGATCATCGGTGACCTTGGTCTTGTTGGTCTTGGAGGCGGTGCTTTCACAACAGGTTACATACTCTATATCTTCAGAGTGGATAAACTGAGACCGATAATTAACTCAACTGTTCTTATCGGATTTATGTGTTACCTCTTCACTTTTGTATTCCTTTTGTTTGACCTTGGACAGCCTCTAAGATGCTGGTTTGGTTTTGCTTATCCGAACTGGGGTAAAGGAGTATATCCGGCTTCAATGTTAACAGAAGTTTTCTTCTGTTTATCATTTTACTTCTGTATCCTTGTTGTTGAGCTCATTCCGGTGATTCTTGAACACAAAGTATTGATAAAGAATAAATATGTAGCTGCAATCGCTCACTATATGCATTTACTGATGTGGACAATGGCAGCCGGCGGTACTTTCCTCTCATTCTTCCACCAGGGATCTCTCGGAGGCGGTATGTGGGGAGCGCTTTACGCAAAAACTGTATGGTATTCACCTCACTTTTTCTACATGGCTGTTGTTGCTGCAATGGCCGGCGGTACATCATTCATGACCCTTATACCTTATATTGCAGGTAAAATCATGAATAAAGAACTTGTTCCAATGGAGACATTTCAGTTATTAGCACGGATCTCCGGTTTCATATTCGTGTTCTACTTCATTTTCAGAATATTTGATATTTTCAAAGCTGTTTATGTTTATTCACCTATGGGTGGAAGAGAATACGTTGATATGTGGGGCGGATATTACGGATTATGGATGCTTGTTCTTGAGATAATACTCTTTGCAGGACCGCTTGTACTTCTTAATATTAAAAAGTACAGAGATCAGGAAAAGTATATGGTTATCGGTTTATCATGTGCAGTTGGAGCAATAGTGATAAGTAAACTAAGTGTTCTTCTTCATGGATTTGCAGCACCAAACTTCCCATGGAAAGGCTTTACAGCGTATATGCCTACTATTCAGGAATGGGCAATAACACTGGGCTGCTTTGCTGTTATGATTCTGATCTATATGGCTTTTGTAAAATGGTTCCCGTTGTTTCCTCATCTTGAACATGATGAGCATGATGCTCACCATTGATATAGAAAAAAGCTGCCGAAAGGCAGCTTTTTTTATTTATAACACATAACCATACCGGAATTAAACTACTCCTATCCCGAAGCGTTGAATATTCCGAATAATATAGTGTATTTACTGGGAGCTAACCATTGCAACATTCCATTCTGGTGTGAATATTATTAATAAATATTGACAGAAATATTGAAACGCTTTTGTTAATAGTTAAACATTTTAATCGGAGGATATAATGAACCGCATCTATTCATGTATTATTATTCTTGATATCAATCCACTACATAGACTGAAAAGACATACACCATTAAATATTTTATTGTTGTTTGTATTTCTATTTTTTTTAAGCGGCTGTTATAGTTCAGTAGATGGAGACACTTCTAACTCTGACGATCTCGTTGAAATGAAAGATTATTCTGAGTCAATTGATTATGAAGTTTACTGTCTTAACACTTTGCCGCTTGGAAGCGGATATCGTTTATCAAAAGAAACGGTTAAAGAATCACCTCTGATTCTCAATACTATTATAAGCGCAAATATACGATGCGGGAGCTTTTCTAGCGCAGGGGAATATAATTTTGTATCGGATGAAGACCTGTTATCTCATCTTGGGTTTTATTCATTCGACTCAACGAATAGAGTGTTGCACTTTAGTAATAAAATAATTAGTTTTATTAAAGCACTTACTTTTGGGGACCGGTCTGAAACTTACGTTTATGAAAGCACTTGTATAGGTCTTTCCGATTATTTCCTTAATAAAACATATTCGCTAGACGCGTTAACTCGCTTTGTGTCAACAAAGTTGTCGCTTTTTTAAGCCACTTTCTTTTGGTTTAATCTCTCTTTAGTCTCTTCATTTGGATTAAGAAATATCTCTTCTGTCACATTCCAAATTCTGACTTTTTTACCCCAACGTTCCGGATGAAGCAATCTCGCCTGTTCCATAGTTTTATTTCTAGCACTGATTATTTCTTTATACTCTCCGCTTCTTCGTTGTGCCGGTGTAACATAACCAATTGCCGAATGCCTATGTTCAGTATTATACCAGTTCACGAATTCAGCCATCCAGATTCTTGCATGATAAAGATCTTTGAACTGCCCCGGATAACCAGCAGTATACTTGAGAGTCTTAAATAATGATTCAATATATGGATTGTCATTACTTACTCTTGGTCTGCTATATGAAGGAATTACTCCAAGATTATATAAAGTCATAATCATCGTTGCACCCTTCATCGGATTCCCATTATCTGAATGTAATTTTATACCTTTCAGTTTATATTTATTCTGAAGCCTTCTAAATAAATCGGATGCTATTTCTACATCCTCTGTTTCGTGAATTTCCCAACCGACAATTTCCTTTGTCCAGATATCTTTAATCATGTAGCAATAAAAATATAATCCATACACTGGTGTTCTTAAAAATGTTATATCCCAACACCAGACCTGATCAGGACCGGTTGCTTTCAGTTCATCAGGCTTACCGGTTTTACGACAGGGCTTATTATTCCCTCGATGATGAAGCATATTCGCCATGTTCAGAATCCGGTAAAAAGTTCTCTCTGATGCTATATATTCACCCTGTTCCGCAAGTATTGCTACTATTTCATGCGGTGTCAGATCTTTAAACTTATTATCACAGGCCGTATCTATCACCTTCTGATTCTCTATTTCAGATAGTTTCCGGGGAACATTTTTCATTGCACCTTTTCTTTTATCAGCACAGCATTCTTTATCCCATCGCTGGAATGATCTTAAGCTTATATTAAGTACTGCACAGGCTTTTGCTTTCCGGACTCCATTGCTCGTTGCTTCATTGATTAATTCAATCGTCTGAGTTTTATCTTCCAAAGAAATCAGTCGTCCTCTCTGTCCCCCCAGATTGCATTCGCTTTTTTTTTGAGAGTTACTAGTGCAGCCATTTCGGCTAATGCTTTCTCTTTACGGCGAAGCTCTTTCTCGAGTTCTTTTTTCTCTTTCTTTAGCCTGGTATTTTCCTGTCTTAGTTCGGTTTCTTTATCTTTCAAAATGTCTTTAAACTCCTGTTCCCAGAGATTCAGATGTTCACTGTGAAGTCCTTTCTCTCTGAGCCACTTCCCGGATTCTTCTTCAGTTATGGTTTTACCTTCAAGAAGAAGATTAAACTTCTCCAATCGGCCTATTGATGAAGGACTGCTTTCTTCATCCAATAGTTGTTCTCCATTTTCAAGCATCTTTTTCCAATTGTATATCGTTTGATCTGATATACCCATTTCTTTGGCAACTTCAGGCACACTCCTGTTTTCCGGTGGTAACACTTTCCTGAGTACTGATTCTTTGAATCTTTTACTGTATTTCATTGTCATCTCCTGATTTATTTCAGGCGACAACTATCTTGGCACATAGGGAACTCTAACGATTGGGAGTCAGGATTTTTTAGAAAAATATGGTGATCGTTATATATCTGAAGTCACGAAGGGAGCATATACTTGTTATATTGTGCATCTCGCTGTTGATATCGATAGCGAGTATTCCCTTGATGAAGTTAAATCAGCTTTTAATTCTGCTATGAATACTGATGAAGACTATACATTGTATCCTGAAAATGCGAAGATCCTTAAGTCAAAGGGTGTAAGTCTTAAAAGGTTTGCTTATGCAAATTTTCAATTTGAAGATCTTTCCACGATCGCGACAGTAAAACAGTATAAAGATTTCTTTAGACGATTTGTAAACTATAGCAATTCAGGTAACTTCGATAAAATTAATTCACCAATATTGATGAAACTAAGTACTTACGAGTAAACAACACAATTAGAGTTATACGATAATTATTTATCACCAGTCCCTTGTCATATTGTCAGAGAATATTTAAGGTACCAAAGATTGTTTTTATAGATATTATGAGTGTCACTCTTTGAAGCATTGTAATTTACCGCAAGCTCGCTTACCTTTATTAGTGCAAAAATAAATTCGCTGCATCAACAGTGGCTAAAACGCTGCACCGTAGTACCGGCTTGGGCTGCGCGACGTTTTGTTTCGTGCCTGCCTGCGGCCTTGATCGGCGCAAAACAAAACGTCGCTTAGCCGCAGAACGTTGTGCGAAAGTTTTATTTATTACCACAGCAATAATTAAAGCCCAATCAGGTTTAAGATTGACAGAAAATCATCAGGCTGAAAAATTAAGACCAGATATACAAAAACAATTATATAAATATTCACTTCCTGATACTAAATTTCGACACTGTATTATATAGAATAGAGGCATCATATGGAATACATTTTTAACAGAATCAGCATCTACATAGCACCTCCCCTTCTCTCGATTATTCTAGGATGGACCCTTGCAGCAGTATCCCTGCTCAAAGGTAAATTACGTACAGAAAATGTTATCTTCTCGCTTGTATGTATATGGTGGACCCTAATGCCGCTTGTTTTCCTGTCTCATCATATGTTCAAGGGGAACATAGAACTGATAATGACTATCGAAAGATCATTCCATTTCTTCTATGTTTATATGCCGGCGATTATTCTTTTATATCTGCAGAAATCATTTAATCTTAATAAAAAGAATCTGGTGATTGCTTCTTTTGTTTTTAGTATTCTTATCTCTATTTTTGTTCCGACAAAATTTTATATTTCAGGATTACATACTTATACATGGGGATACAGCGCGAAGGGTGAAATTGTTTTTAACATATTCGGTACCTGTGCATTCGCTCACCTTCTCTATATTATCCTGTTTTTTATCGGTAAAGTTAAAACAGTTCAAAATTATACAGAGAGGCTTAAACTAAAATACATACTCCTTTCATTCATTGCATCTGCAGTATTAATGATATTCAATCTCCCTGCAATTAATGGTATAGATTTTTACGCCTATGGCAATTTCATGTTTATACCTCTGACCCTCATCGCATATGGAGTGCTTAAATACAGGCTGATGGATATAAAAACAGTTCTTCACATAACTCTGATATGGGGAATTCTCTCTTCACTTATTCTTATACCAAATATTTTAATATTCATTTTTATCAAGCCTCATCTTGTTGAAATGAGTAACTTGTCACTTTTTCTTTTTCTTGTTGCCTGGTTTGTTATTAATTATTTTTACTTTAAAAGAATTAAACCGGTTATCGATAGAACATTTAATAAAGACAAGTTCAATCTGATCAGCGCTGAAATGGATTTCACCGACAGTATCTCATTCCTGAAAAATCTCGACCAGCTGACTGAATTATTCACCTCAGCCCTTGTGTTAAATATACACTTTAAAAATTTAAAAATTTTTATAAGAATGGGGGACGGACTGATTCTGAAAGATCAATCCGGTCTTACCTATGAGATCGACCGTGAACTCTACGACTGGTTTATAACTGATGACAGTTACATTGAACTTGATATGATGAACACTAATCCTTATTACTCTCCAATCATCGGAAAGTTATCGCAGGTATTCAGTCAATTCGAATGCTCGTATATTCTGCCTCTTGTGAGAAATAATGAACTGGTCGCTATCGCCTTTACCGGAGAGCGATTAAATCTTCGAAACCTGAACAGGGATGAAGCCCGTTTTATTGAGAGCGTCAAAAGATCAATGGCTATATCGATAAACAATTCTGTCATGTATCAGAAGCTTAGTGACCTTAAGGATAATCTTGAATCAAAAGTAGCGTCAAGGACAGAGGAGCTCTTGAGGGCGATGGAGGGAGTGGAAGAGGCCAACAAAGAATTAACTGCTGCAAATAATGAACTGAACGAAACCCGTCGTATGGCGGAGATTGATATGCTCATGGCTGCGAATGTTCAGAAATCAATTTTCCCCGATGTACCGCCAGCAACAACCCATTGGGATATAGCAGCTGCATTTATACCAATGTCAATGGTTTCCGGAGATCTATATGATTTCTATATGAAAGACGACATCATGGAAGGGATGATTCTGCTGGATGTTTCAGGGCACGGTATAGCTTCAGGGCTTATAACAATGATAGCCAAGTCAGTTTTTTACCGTCATTTCTTTATGAATAAAGAAAACAGACTGGGTAAAATTGTTGAGAATGCAAACAATGAACTCATCGGAGAGATCGGAAATACAGATAAGTTTCTTACCGGTATAGTCCTGCGTTTTGAAAATGACTGCATTGAATATGTAAATGCCGGACACCCGGATATTATGCTTAGAAAAAAAGATAGCGATCAGGTGAGGATTATAAATCCTACTGATAAAAATTTCAAGGGATCTATACTAGGTGTAAGTGAAATGAGTTTCCCGTATAAATCAGTGAAGTTCAAAGCTGAAGAGGGTGACACTCTTGCTATATTTTCAGATGGGATTATAGAAGCTGCGGGCAATGACAACAGCAGATTCGGAATAAAAGGTATTGCAAAAGCATTGGTAAACAGCAGCAATGAGAGTGCGGAGGAAACACTGGACAGGTTAATATCCGAGTTCTATTCATTCACAGGTAACAATAAACTTTCAGATGATGTAACAGTAATTATTTTAAAGAAAAAATAGATTTATATCAGTAATAATCCCTAAACTTTTTTGTAATAAAAAGCTCTATTATCCCCGCCGCCGAAGGCGGCGGGGATATGTAGTCTTCAATTTTTACACTAAGTTTATATTTAAGAATTAACACTGGATTTATATTTTAAAATACCATGCAGCAAAAAAATGCACTATTTGTTATGAAGCTCAAAGGCCTTCACTGTATTAAAAAGAAGCATTGCAATAGTCATGGGCCCTACTCCACCCGGAACCGGAGTAATTGCAGATGCTTTTAGTGCGACACTGTCAAAATCAACATCACCGACAATTTTTGTCTTTGTGCTGTCTGAGGGATCCGCTATTCTGTTAACACCTACATCAATCACAACAGCCCCATCTTTCACCATGTCGCCGGTTACAGTGTTTGCTCTTCCGGCAGCTACAACAAGTATATCCGCCTGTTTTGTGTAAACACTTATATCCGGTGCTGCTGTATGACAGACTGTTACAATACAGTTTGCCCGCTCATTTTTCTGAAGCATCATATTCGCAATAGGTTTGCCTACAATATTGCTTCGACCGACTACAACAACATGTTTACCCTTCAGATCCTTTACGTATCTGTATATAAGCTCCTGAATACCAGCAGGTGTGCATGGATAAAAACAATCAACATCTGCAACCATTTTGCCGGTATTTACAGGATGGAATCCGTCTATATCCTTATCGGGACTAATAGCATTTATTATATCGTTTTCATGGATATGCGAAGGGAGAGGGAGCTGTACCAGTATTCCGTTTACATTTTTATCATGATTCAGTTCATCAATAAGTGACAGGAGCTCCTCTTTCGATGTACTCCCCGGGAGTATATGCTGAAAAGAACGGATTCCAACCTCTTCACATCCCCGTCCTTTCATCTTCACGTATACGGCAGAAGCAGGATCATCCCCTACCAGAACAACAGCAAGCCCCGGAACCGCGTTATACTTTTTTTTCAGCTCTTCAACGTTGAGTTTTATTTTCTCCCGGATTTCACTGCTTATTTTTTTTCCGTCTATAATTTCAGCCATAATATTTCTCTCCCCATCCGCCCTTTGGGCACCTTCCCCATGATGAGATGAGGAAGGAATGATTTATATATTTATTTCATAATCAAAAACAGTAATACTGCATTTCACATCTTCAATCTGTTTCAATCTCTCAATCAAAGATTCCGGATTTTCAGTGATTAAAAGTTTTTCTTTACGGTTGAGTGACTTAATGTATGCCTCAACATGCATCGCATCACCACGTTCTCCGGTTATTTTCCATGATGCTTCGATACTTTGAGGTTTGAATGCTCTTGTAAACTTCGCCCCACCCTTTCCGGAAACATGCTTATTAAATCTTTTTTCTATATCAACAGTATAGCCGGTGTATAAACTGCCGTTACTGCATTCGATGATATATACATAGTAATCTTTCAGCATTGCAATATATTTCCGGTTGAGACTTTTATGTCAATATTAATACTACCCGCCCCCACTGTCGCGATGCGACATCTCCCCCATGAATGGGAGGTATGGGATTTATAAGGAGAACATTCAGACCTCACCCCCCTAACCCCCTTCTCCACATGGAGAAGGGGGAATTTGTGAAAAAGAGACTTCAAGTATTTTAAATTGGACTCAACAAGTCCCGTTCCACAACCTTCCCCCTCTCCATTTGGACGACGCGCATGGATGCGCTAGTGTCGAGCGAGGACACGATGTCCAAAAAATCGCTCGACGAGGGGGATCGAGGGGGTGAGGTCTTTTCTCTAAAACAGTCCCGTAATAACTCCATCGTCTGTAATATCAATATTAAGCGCCGCAGGTTTCTTCGGAAGTCCCGGCATAATCATAATTTCACCGGTGTGTACAACAAGGAATCCCGCGCCTGCAGAGAGAGAAACATCACCTACTGAGATTTTAAAGCCTGAAGGTCTATTCATGAGAGTGTGATCATCAGAGAGAGAATACTGGGTTTTGGCTATGCATATTGGAAGATTGCCGTAACCCTTCTCTTCAAGATAATCGATTCTTCTTGCTGCATTCTTCGAGTATAGTACACCATCTGCGCCGTAAATCTCGACTGCCAGGGTGGATATTTTTGCACGTATAGACATATCATTATCATAAAGAAATCTGAAATGCGAATTGTCACCTTTTTCAATAATGGCCGCAACCTTCTGAGCAAGATCTATTCCGCCATCTCCGCCATGTTCCCAGACTTCGCAGAGTGAACATTCGACTTTCATGTCCCTGCAGAAATCCAGTACTGTCTGAATCTCGGTATCTGTATCATCATGAAAACGGTTTAATGAGACAACAACAGGGAGTCCGAATTTTTTTATATTTTCGATATGCTTCTGAAGATTTGCAAGACCGGTCTTTACGGCACCGACATTTTCATCTTTGAGGTAATCCTTTGCAACTCCGCCATGCATCTTCAACGCACGGGCAGTTGCGACCAGAACTACGCACTCCGGTTTTATTCCGGCGTATCTGCATTTTATATCGAGAAATTTTTCAGCACCCAGATCGGCGCCGAAACCTGCTTCAGTAACAACATAATCAGATAGAGCCATTGCCATCTTTGTAGCGAGCACGGAGTTACAGCCATGAGCTATATTTGCAAAAGGTCCGCCATGAATAATAGCCGGAGTATTTTCAAGAGTCTGAACCAGATTCGGTTTCAGCGCGTCTTTAAGCAGTGCGGCCATCGATCCCTGAACATTAAGATCCGCCACAGATACAGGCTCACCCTTTCTATTTTCACCGATTATAATCTTCGCCAGCCGTTTCTTGAGATCGGCAATACTCTCTGACAGACAGAGAATGGCCATAACCTCAGATGCAACTGTAATCATAAATCCCGACTCACGGGGAATTCCATGTGCAGTTCCGCCAAGCCCTACAACCATATGTCTCAAAGCTCTGTCATTTATATCAACAACACGTTTCCAGTATATCTTTGTCTGATCGATATTCAGTTCATTTCCATGTTTAATATGGTTGTCAATCATTGCGGCAAGGAGATTATGCGCCGCGCCGATAGCATGGATGTCTCCGGTGAAATGAAGATTTATATCCTCCATCGGAACTACCTGCGCGTGTCCGCCACCGGCAGCTCCCCCTTTTACACCAAAGCATGGCCCAAGAGACGGTTCCCTCAGTGCAATTGTACACTGCTTACCGATTTTATTAAGCGCCTGTGCAAGACCTATTGTAGTTGTAGATTTTCCCTCTCCTGCAGGAGTTGGAGTAATTGCCGTAACAAGAATAAGTTTCCCTTTCAACGGTCGGTCTTTAAGAACATCGAGATCGATCTTTGCTTTATATTTCCCGTAATACTCAATGTTATCCTCTGTAAGTCCAAGCTGTGCCGCCACATCTTTGATGTGGATCATCTTAGCAGCATGTGCGATTTCTATATCACTTTTTACTTTTGATTTACCTTTCATTCTTTTATATTCTCCTTATAAATTAAATATTTCATTATTAAGCAGACTCTACTTTTCCCCGCGCAATATTAACAGCAGTAACAGCGCACCAATTGAATATGCACCCATACCTACAATAAATGTAAATGAAAATCCGTATGAAACATTAAGATACAGAGCAAGTGTTGTTGCAAATGTTCCTGCTGCACCGCTTATGGCATACATCAAAGTTGCATACTCATTTGAAATCTCTTTCTTAATCTTCTCCATTGCTTTAGGAAATGGAATCCCCATGAGCACAGAGAGGGGAATCATCAATCCTACTCCGGCAGCCATTCTCACATCGAATGATGAAGCCGCAAAATGATTAAAAATCCGGTCAAGGTAGTTGTAATAAAGAAATATCACAACAGGAATAGCGAAGACAGCCATGAGGATGTATATTTTTTTCCAGTTTGAACTCAAGAGGCTCCCGACTCCGCTGAAAAATAGAAGAGCACCTAAAGTTATAATAACCGAATAAATCGGTATACCAATGAACCTCTGAAAAAACTGCATTAAAACAATCTCAACCAGCATAAAACCGAAACCGACAGCGATAAAGAACAATGTGTGTTCAAGCAGAATAAGTTTGTGTGATGAATACTTTAATATGACCAGCAACAGTACCGGTATAAATATAATAAGAGACAGCATCGCAACAATCTTCAGTATGCTCAACACCTCTTTTTTCTCTTTATAAACATTATATGGAAAAGGCATATCATCTCTCACCGGAGAAATATCCATCTTATATGAATAATCTGTTTTATCAAGAAGAGCAAGATACCTTGATTTGTCGGAATCACGTATGCCCGGCTTAAGTACATACCGGCCCTGTTTATAATTCCATACAGTACTTACAAAATCCCAGCCTTTATCAAGATCCATTCTCGGATACGGCTTGTAGAGAGACTTGATAAAATCCTGATCCGATTCGTTCGGGACATATTTTAAAATATTTTTTTCAAAATCATCGATCCAGTAAAAATCCGGAAGCTGTATAAGATCCTTTGATACACTTCCGGTAATTATATCTCCGATCATCCCCGGAATAACCTGCCCCGGAAATGCGTGAATGTGTCTTTCTGATGGAAGCGGAGCCGGTTTCAAATCAAGATAAAACTTAAGATTACTGCGAAGTCTGCTCTTCTCATATGAGTTAAATGGCGTTCTCTTTATTACAACGGATCTGACTCCCGGATCCTGAAAGTTCCAGTAATCCCAGGCATAAACAAGTATATGATCTTCCGGATTCTGAATGCCCATTTCGCGGAGAGATGTAACAACAGTATTCATAAACTTGTAGAATGACCATTCGGATCTTTTGCTCCAAAGAATCTCTTCGTAAATAAGAAGACCCCGATCTGTGAGCTTTTCAAGCATTTCGGTAATACCCTCGACTGAATGGAGATACTCCGGCGCCAGTGTACATACCGATCCATGTTCAGCATGATTATTCATATGAGTAATCATATCATAAGTTTCATCGGTCGCTTTCAGGTAAGCCCGGCCTTCGGTCTTATGTATAACAGTATTCTCATAGGCTTTTTCTGATTTATAAAAATAGTAACCGGACATCATCGTTTTATGAATGATAGGATTAAACTCCACACCGGTAATCTTCGTTTTCCCCGGAAGCTGTTTCAGAGAATTAACTATGCCGTCTGCAGAAGCCCCCATGATAAACGCATGGGTATCACGCATATAATTCGGGAACCTGATATCCCACCTGTTCCCCTTGTCTCCATATATCACTCTGTCATAAAATGCGCCGTTGTTTATGTAGAAAAGATCACCCTCTGTTTTTGTAATGTACTCGACTCGCCCCATAAGATTATCTGCAGAAAAGAGGAAAGTATATCTTTCGAGTTTATCTGTATATATTTTAAGATTTTTTTCCGCGGAGATTGACGGTTTATAATTGCGTGAAAGGTCCATAACAAATGGATAATATTTAGTCTTATTTATAATATTTCTCGCCATGAGTTCTTTGTAAGGATCGTCAGCATTTAGCAGATAGTTGCCGCTCACAGTATCTTTGAAATAGACTTCATCAAGCAGCTTCTTCTCAAGAGGGATTGTAACATATGGAAGAATCAGATTATTATAATTATCACCATTTATAACTCTGGGTATACTTGTATTCAGTATAAAAAAACATCCGATGAAGACTACCGCCGCTACAGCGAGAATCTGACCGGCAATTCTTATAAAAACATTTTTTACTGCAGACAGCTGAATAACCATAAAGATCATCGGCAGCACTGAAAGAAGCAGAAGTGTATTTTCAGATTTAAAAAGAGACACGGAAACTATCGGAAAAATTACTCCAAGTGCAGATGCGGTGAGATCAATAAAATATATCTTATGGGAATTCGCTCTGGAAAAAATTGACGACACTATAATAGATCCTGAAAAGAACGGCAGTATCAGCAGGTATGGAAAATTAAAATTATCCATACGGACTATGCCATAATATGAAAGCCCGATTGAAACGAAGAAAACCATCGATGAAAGAGAAAGAATAAGATTGCGGTTAAATCTGAGGAGATAAAAACTCAGTAGTCCCCCAAGGGCAATTCCAAACATAGCTATTGAGATAATTGTGGTTGCCTGAAGATAATTTGACACAATCATGAGCAGATGAAAAAGTACTGTTTCAAGAGTAATTATGCAGAATGGAAATATTACAACTGCAAAAAAATTGATTACTGTGTCTCTATTTACTCGCAAATTAAAGAGCATTATAATGGAGTCCTCCGGGGAAAATTATATATTATTGACATTTATTGCGCAGGTATTTATTTAATGACAGCATCTAACGGCAGTATGTTTTAAATCAACATTTTTTCTGAAATGTAACAGCAAATATAAGTAACTGTTTATAAATCAGTTGTATTATATCTCCGGCGCGGCGGAGAGCAATTTTACCACCAATTTATAAACAGTTACAAATATAATAGTTCAAATGATATCTATTTTAAAAAAAAGGAACACTTTTAATGAACAGAGAACTGGTAAAAAATCTGGCGGATGTCCTTAAAAACAGAAAGCTTTCTGAAGAGATACGAATTATGGAAGTATGCGGAACCCATACCGCTGAATTCTTCAGAACCGGTGTAAAAGACCTCTTTCCTGAAAATCTTATTCTTATAGACGGTCCGGGCTGCCCGGTGTGCGTAACCCCGAATTCATATCTTGACCTTATAATAGAGATCGCAAAAAAATATAATGCGGTACTCGCAACTTTCGGCGACATGATAAAAGTCCCCTCATCATACAGCTCTCTGGCAAAGGAGAAGGCTGAAGGGATGGATATACGGATAGTCTACTCCCCTCTTGACGCGCTCCGTATGGCCGAGGAGAATCCCGACAGAGAGATAATTTTTCTAAGCGTAGGATTTGAAACAACAGCTCCGGCTGAGGCTATTATAATCATGGAGGCTGAAAAAAAAGGTCTTACAAACTTTTCCATACTCTCCGGGAACAAACTCACTCCGCCAGCCGTTGACGCTCTCCTCAGCGCCGATGAGGTAAAAATAGACGGATTCATTATCCCCGGACATGTAAGCGCAATTACCGGTAGAGAGCCATGGAACTTTATAGCTGACAAATATAACAAACCGGGAGTCATTGCCGGATTCGAAGCGCACGATCTTATAACCGGAGTATTAGCCCTCATAGATCTTCTTGAGAAGAAAGAGGCTGTAGTCACCAACGAATATAAAACAGTAGTAAGAGAGAAAGGCAATCCTCATGCTCTGAAAATAATAGATACTGTTTTTGAAAGATGCTCCGCCGAATGGAGAGGACTGGGGGAATTACCTGGAAGCGGTTTAAGAATAAGAGATGAATACAGCCGGTATGACGCCATGAAAAAATTTCCGGCTACACCTCCTCCGGTTAAAGAGCATGCAGGCTGCAGGTGCGGCGACCTGCTTCGCGGAATAATTACTCCTCCGGAATGTCCGTTGTTCGATAAAGTCTGCTCACCTGAAAATGCCGTCGGTCCATGTATGGTCTCCAGCGAAGGACCATGCTCGGCGTATTACAAATACTGGAGAAGATAATGGAAGAAGCAAAAGATAAAACTCTGAAAAAAATTCTCCCTGGACATGGGAGCGGCGGGAAACTGATGAATGACATGATCTCGGGAATGATAAAGGAGATACTGGGAAAAGATTCCATACAGATTGACGACTCTGCGGTACTCGATATTGCATCGGGTAAAATTGCATTCACTACAGATTCATATACGGTAACTCCGATATTCTTCCCCGGCGGAGATATAGGAAAACTTGCAGTAAACGGCACAGTAAATGATCTTGCAGTAATGGGTGCTGTTCCGCAATTTCTGTCATGTTCCCTAATCCTCGAAGAGGGATTTGATTTTGATTCATTCAAAAAAATTCTCACCTCCATGAAGGAATCAGCTGAGGCTGCCGGTGTAAAAATTGTAACCGGCGATACAAAAGTTGTACCTAATGGAAAAGGTGATAAAATATATATAAATACTTCAGGCATAGGCATATTTAAGAACGAAGTACAGAGAAGAGAGATTAAAAAGGGTGATAAAATTATTGTAAGCGGAACACTGGGTGACCATGGAATTACAATCATGTCACTCAGGAACGATCTCCGTTTTTCCAGCGATCTGAAATCGGACTGCGCTCCGTTAAACGGATTGATTGCAGAGATAACAGAGAAGTTTCCACTGAGTATAAAGTTTATGAGAGATGCAACCCGCGGAGGACTTGCATCAGTACTTAACGAGATCACAGCAGGAAAAGATTACTCTGCCGGAATAATTGAGGATGATATCCCAGTATCAGAAGAAGTAAAGGGAATCTGCAATCTTCTTGGACTCGATCCGCTGTATGTTGCGAATGAGGGTAAAGTCGTTATCATAGCAAATCCGGAAGATGCGGAAAGAATAGTTGAGACAATGAAGCAGAATCGATACGGAAAAAATTCATCTATAATCGGAGAGATCGACTCACTCTATCCGGGAAAGGTTTACATAAAGACATTTATAGGCGGCAAAAGACTTCTCCCTCTTCTAGTAGAAGAACAGCTGCCGAGGATTTGCTGAAAAAGTTTACAACACCCTTCCCCGTCTCACCGCGGGGAAGGTGCCCAACGGGCGGATGGGGAGGGATAGATTTTATACTAGAGAAAGCCCCCCTCTGTCGCAGTAGCGACATCTCCCCCGCGATAAAGCAGGGGAAGACAAAAATTTTAGAAACAATTTGTAATGAATCAATAAATATTAAACAACACTCATACAAAAAGCCTTCCCCGTCTCACCACGGGGAAGGTGCCCAAAGGGCGGATGGGGGGGAGAAAAATATGTGCCTTGCAATACCGATGACTATAACTAAAATTGACGGGAACTATGCCATAGCAATGGCTAACGGAGTTGAAACACAGGTAAACTACGCAATGATGCCTGACATTAAGATAAACGACAAAGTGCTTGTACATGCAGGTTTTATAATTGAGAAACTTGATGAAGAACAGGCACGTGAAATTGAAGAAACCTGGGCAGAGTATTATGCCATCCTTGAAAAAGGTGAAGTTAAACCGGCATAGAATCAAGGGGTTCGCCCCTTGTGTGATTTCTGCGATATTTATTTATCCCATTAATTCTTTGAGAAGAAGACTCAGTTCATTGAACATATACGGTTTTTTCAGAACACCTGCAAAACCGTATTCACGGTAGTTGGACATGACCGGGTCGCTTGAATAACCGCTTGAAACGATACCCTTGACTTCAGGTGAAATCATTCTCATTGCAGAAAAAGCCTCAAGCCCTCCCATTCCACCGCGAATCGTGAGATCCAGTATAACCATGTCAAACGACTCCCCACGGTCATGGTACTCTCTGAATATATTAACAGCACTCTCCCCTTCGCCAGCCGAAATTACTTTCAATCCCAGACTCTGAAGAAGTGATTCACCGACATGACGTATCATATCGTCATCATCCATTAGGAGAACAGTTCCGCGGAGTGTAAAATTTCCGGCAACGGTCTCACTTTTCACATATAACATCTTTTCCACTGCCGGCAGTATTATCGTAAACAGCGCCCCCCCTTCCGATCCGGAGGATACGGCAATTACACCGCTATGCCGTGTGATAACCGAATAAGCAACAGAAAGCCCCAGGCCGGAACCTTTGCTCTTTGTGGTAAAAAACGGATCAAAAATTCTGGACGCAGCCAGAGGATCGATTCCCGGTCCGTTATCTTCAATCTCGGCCACTATATATTTTCCGGGTGTCAGACCGTGACGGTTATTCTCTTCGAGAACAGCATTCCGTCCTCTAATTACAATGCGTCCGCCGTCAGGCATTGCCTGAGATGCATTAATTAAAAGATTATTTATCACCTGTGATATCTGGGATTCATCTGCCTCTATATTTAAAAGATCTTCATCTATTTTGTTTTCAAATTTAATTGATGTCCCGCTTAAAACAAAATCTGCCGAAGAGACCATAAGTTCCCGGAGAGAGAAAAGTTTCTTGAGAGGTTCTCCCCCTTTGGCGAAAGTTAAAAGCTGTTCAGCAAGCCCCCTGGCCATAAAAGTGGTCGATTCCATATCTTCAAGATATTTCAATATTTTATCATTACCGCTGATAGATGAGTCACTTTTAGCTAAAGCAACACAGCCGAGCATTCCTGTAAAAAAATTATTGATATCATGCGCAATTCCGCCTGCAAATATCCCTATGGACTCCATCCTGCATGAATTAAGCATCTGATCCTTCAGCATCTTAAGTTCTGTCACATCTTCAATTACGATAACATACCCGGCAGTCACACCTTCATCAATTACTACCGGTGAAGATTTAAGAGTAATATCCTTCGCGCCTTTTTTGTGAAACAATATTCCTGAATTATACAGATCAAGAGAGAGACCTCCTGATAAAAAATCACTATTTGAAAGATCAAAAGAATTCCCATTATTATAATATACTTTTAAAACTGAATTAATATCTTCGCCAGTCATTGTCCCTGCAGTCATACCAGAGATAAGACACGCGCCTTCATTAACAGACTCCACTTGTAAATCCTTCCCTATCGTTATTACACCCTGCGCTATGCTCTGAAGAGTAATAGAAAGCTTTTTCTTCTCCTGCTCAAGATTTCTATTTACCTCCATTATCTTTTCCTGAGTAGCGGTCATATCCTCATTAAGCTGTTCAATCTCTTCATACTGCGCTTCGAGCTCTTCAAACTGCGCGCGGACCTCCTGAGTAATAATTAGCTGTTCATCACTCTGCTGCTTGATAATTTTTGACTGCTCAAATGTAAGTTTATCGAACTTCTCTATTTCAGATATATTTACAAAGGAAAGGTATGAAAGGATAATCATCATCAGAATATTATAAATTTCTATTGAACTCATTACACCGTAGTTGACTTTTCCATCAGTGTAAGTATGGAACGGCATTGGAACTCCATGCTGCCATGCAAGTATATAAAAAACAACCACATTGATTACTACAAAATATATCAGAAGCCGAAAAAACTTTTTATCATACAAAAACTGAAACGCAATCAGATTTGCAATAAGCAGCCAATTGATATTTGTACATTGTGCCGCATATCTCCAATCTACAGTAACTGTATAATTATATCTGGCAATGATTGGTATAAGAAGTACAATAATTCCGATGAACAGCGGATATAATCCGGATTTACGTTTACTCTTTTTACGAAGGTAAAGCCTGTAAGCAAGAAATACAGCAAGCGTATAAATAGATACTGTTGAAAGTATGACGAAAGCCTTATGGCCGGCCAACACCTGAAAAATCCCGCCAATAATGGATGTAATAGAAATAACAGCGGTAAAAATTAAAGCTCCGCGGATTTCAAGAATATCTCTTGATGTATACTCATCACCATCCGGGAGTTTAAAAATTCCTGAATAAAATTTTTTCATTAATTTCATTATAAACACACCATTATGGATTAATCATCGGACAAAATCCGGCATATAATTAAGAAAATCTTCGCCGGATTTAAGCATCAGCAATTGTTATCCAGCAGGCAGATAAAGCTACTTTTTTCCATCAAGAAGATCATGTATCGCCTTTATCATTGTATAATACTTAAAGGGCTTCTGGACATAAATCATAGGTATACTTTTAATCACATCTGCCGGAAGAAGGTTCTGATCATATCCGCTGAAAAAAATTACAGGGATCCTGTCTTTAACTCCCCCTATCTCAAGGTAAACATCCCAGCCGTTTTTCTTCGGCATAACTACATCGAATATAAGAAGATCAATGACCTCTCTGTTTTCATTGAAAAGTTTTACTGCAGATTCACCGTCATCAGCTGTTATAACTCTAAATCCTGAATCAATAAGTATTCTTTTAGTATATTTTCTTATAAGATCATCATCTTCGGCAAGAAGGACTGTCTCTGTACCTCCATGAAATTTTGATGCTGTATCCGCGTCATGGTGAAGATCTTCAAGCTCCACGTCTCCATATACAGGAAAATATAGAGAAAAAGTGGTCCCTTTACCTTCTATGCTGCGAACATCGATGAAGCAGTTATGCTGTTTAACAATCGAATAAACCGTAGCAAGACCAAGCCCGGTGCCCAGATTTTTTTCCTTGGTAGTAAAAAAAGGTTCAAAAACCTGTCCGATATATTCATCGGGTATTCCGGTTCCGGTATCAGATATACTCAGCATTACATACGATCCCGGCGGTATCCGGTTGTCATAACATGACCAGTATTCATCTGTAGTTATATTTTTTGTTTTTATTATTATTGATCCGGCTCCATCAATTGCATCTCTTGAATTGATGCATAAATTCATAAATATCTGCTCCAGCTGACCGGCATCACCATGGATGTAGTGCAGATCTGGATCGGGACTAAAAACAAGATTTATATTTTCTCCGATAACACGTTTCAGCATTGTTATAAATCCCGAGGCAATATTATTCAAGTCAACAGGACTGGGTCTGAACTTCTCTCTTCTTGCAAAAAGGAGAAGCTGCCTTACGAGACTCTTTGCCTTCTCTCCTGAATCAACAATATGTGATATATTCTCAAGCATATCGCTGTTCTCTCCAGCATCCATAAGAGCAAGGCTGCCGTAACCGAGTATTACCTGAAGAATATTATTAAAGTCATGGGCAATACCACCTGCAAGCCTCCCTACAGCCTCCATTTTCTGAGACTGATATAACTGCCCTTCAATCTCTTTCCTCTCGGTGATATCCTGATAAAGCCCTCTGAATACAAGGGGTTTACCCGATTCATCAAGTTTATCCATAACAGCAGTAATATGGAACCATCGATAAATATCACCATTTATATTAAGTCTGATATCAAAATCGACGACCTCTCCGGGATTGCCGGAGTGAAGATCAAGCCTGGATTTAAACATCTCAAAATCTTCAGGATGGATTCTATCCATAAAATTTTCAGAAGATATTTTTCTAAAGATACCATCCGGTTCGGGACGGTTATAATTTTTTGAAATAGTGAAAATAAAATTCTCACGGATATTAAACTCCCACAATCCCAATCCGGCCTTTTCTGCAATTAATTGCAAACCTTCATATTGTTTTATAAGTGAGTCTTCGAGAATTTTAATTTTAGAAATATCCTGCGCAATACCGACAAGCTTTAAAGGTTTACCGCTATCATCATAAATTACTTCACTTGAAAAATGAATAAATTTTATCACTCCACTAACTACGATCCTGAATATGAGTTCAAAATTTTCATGACAATCAATAGATTTTTTAAACTGTTCAAGAGCATAAAGCCTGTCATCGGGATAAATATTATGTGCAAGCTCTGCTATTTTAATCGGTTCGTTGCGGTCGTAATAATCAGCAAGCCCCCACATATCCGCCATATCTCTGTCAGATGTTATTACACCCGGTTCATAATAGTATTCCCATGGAGACATCCGCCCGATTTTCATAGCATTTTTAAGTCTGCTCTCATTATCTCTGGTCTTCTTCTCTCTCTCCTGATTCTTAATTTCCAGCGTTTTATTCTCTGTTATATCCTGATTAATCCCGGCTATAATCAGAGGTTTTCCTCTCTCATCCCTCAGCCTGATTTTAGCTATTGTCTTGAGCCAGATATATTCCCCGGTATCTTTTTTTATCCTGTACTCAATAACCGCGTCATTAACCCTGCCCTCAAGAATATCCTTAACAGAAGGGAGAATATGTTCTTTATCATCAGGATGCATCATCTCAAGCCATTTGCTGAAATTAACCTGTTCATTACTCCCGGAAAATAATATATTCATTCCGAAAATATTGTCCATTTTCATAGCAGCGACATCAAGCTCCCAGGGAAGTATCTTAACACATTCCAGGGTCAGAGCATAGTGAAGCCTGAACTTTTCATCAGCATTCTTCAGATCTTCAGGGTTCTTTAACTTTTCATTATCATCCATTTTTTTATGCCTTTAAATCGAATCTACCTGTAAACTTTTGAAAATTGATCTCAGTCTTACCTGATCTACGGCAGCGAAAGAATTCTTCCGGTTTCCGGGCTGCTGCTTTAAATCTGTCTTTGCGAAGAAAATCTGCTTACATTTTTATTAAGATCTGAAATCGGATTTTATAAAATAACCAGTAATAATTCCTGAACATATATTTTCGTGTAAAATAAAAAAAATATTATCCCCGCCGCCTTCGGCGGCGGGGATAATAGAGCTTTTTTTAATACCAAAAAGTTAAGGATAAATACTGAAAATAACGAAGTTTTTATATCCGCTCTATAAATTTATTGAAAATTATAGCAGAGTATTTTTCCCTGTCTAATACTTTAAAAATAATTAATCAGGGTTAGAACATGTCATCCTACAAGAATAAAAACAACAAAATATATTATAATATATATAATTCAAAGACGAATATCAACAATCTTCTGTTAATTCATGATAACGGTCAATCTTCAAAGGTATTCGATTCAGAGATAAAATTCTATTCAAGTTATTTTAACACCATGACAGTTGATCTTTCAGGTCATGGTAAATCACCTTCAGGTAATGACACAGAAAATAACTTCTGGGTTAGCAATGCAATCGCAATTTCTGAACTATGTGAAAAAGAGAAATTCAAAAAAACTGCAATAATCGGACTTGGAGGCGGCGGACTGGTAGCTCTAAATATGGCGATTATCAACCCGTCTCTTGTGAAAAATGTGATAGCAGAGAGTCTTCCCGGAATTGAACCTGATATGACTTATTTAAACAATACTCTCAGTTACAGGGAACATGCAAAAAAAACAGATGCGGGGAATTTCTTCCAATCTATGAACGGTTCTAAATGGCAGAAGATACTTGATGAGGACAGTGCCATGCTTGAAGATTTTATGGAAAATGGCGGGAGATATCTTCATGGTGATCCTGCAATTATAAACTGTCCTATACTACTTGCAGGGAGCAGCGGATATGACATCCTTCCGGATATGGAGGATAGACTAAAAAACTCCATGTCGTCTTTCAAAAAAGCACAGGTGCATCTCTTCAGCAGTGCGCGTTATCCGCTGATTGTAAGTAAAAATCATGAGTACAGAACTGTAGCTCTCAATTATCTGATGGACTAAGATTTAACCGATAGCGCCCCCACTGACCGGGACCAATATCATTAAAATAAAAGCCTTCCCCGTTTTTCATGGGGAAGGTGCCCGTAGGGCGGATGGGGGGAGAAGAAGATTGTGCGAAAATATCCTGATTATTCTTGATCTATTCTCTAACATCTCCAGATGGGATAATCATTCTGCCGGACCTTTCAAATAAAATATAATCCCCGAACCAGCTGATTAGTACTATAATTTTATTTCTGAATCCAATAAGATAGAGTATATGGATAAACAGCCATAATACCCAGGCAAAAAATCCACGGATCTCCACGTTGTTAATCTTTGTTATTGCAGAATTTCTACCAATTGTAACCATTGATCCGCGGTCTTTATAAACAAAAGAATCGGGCTCATTACCATCTATCATTTTCAGAATACTCAATGCAGCATGTTCACCCTGCTGAGTTGCAACAGGTGCATTCATCGGGAGAGGGACTCCCTCCACTTCAAAATATGTGAGATCACCGCATACAAAAACTTCTTTAAATCCCTGAATCCTTAATGTATCATCAACTGTTATACGCAGATCTTTTCTAACTGGAATCTTCACATCACACTTCAGCTCATCACCTCTTACTCCTGCTGTCCAGAGTATTGTATGAGACTTTAAACTCTCTCCATTTTTAAATCTTATAATCCCTTTATCTATTGCATTGACTTCAGATTCCAGCATTATCTTTACACCCTTCTCTTCGAGCTTGCGGGCTGCATAATTTCCGGACTTCTCACTATATGCCGGGAGGATTCTTTTACCGGCATCGACAAGACGGATATCTATATCTGAAAGTCTTATCTCTGAAAAATCTTTTTTAAGCGGACCATTTACAAGTTCCGCAAAAGCCCCTGCAAATTCAACACCGGTTGGTCCTCCGCCTGTAATAACAAATGTAAGACATTTCTTTCTCTCATCGGGATCACTGCATTTAACCGCCTTCTCGAAGAGTGTAAGAATATGATTCCGTAGTGAGAGCGCGTCATCAAGAGTTTTCAGAGGGATGGAATTCTTTTCTGCCCCTTTAATACCGAAATAATCAGTTTTGCTCCCCGATGCAATAATAAGATAATCATACTTCACTTCACCTTTCCCGGTTACAACAAGCTTCTTTTTAAGTTTTATCTCTTTAACCTGCGACATAAGGAAATCAATATTTATTTTATTTCTTATTACAGATCTTACAGGATAGGCAATCTGATCGGGTTCAATTTCTGCCGCGCCAACCTGATACAGCAGAGGATTAAAAGTATGATAATTATTTTTATCTATAAGTGTAACCTTTACATCTTTTCCAAAAAACTTTTTTGCTGCAAACAAACCTGCAAATCCAGCACCGATTATCACAACATGTTTCATTTCTCTCTTCATTGGAGCGATCCTTTATATCTCTTTAATTTTATCAATTACAGTTCTGGCGTATTCGACATTCAGTTTAAGTTCGTTTTTATTCCATATTACAAGATCTTTTAATTTCAGCCGCGCTATAAGACGGGACATTGTTTCAGGAATTGTACCGATTCCATCTGCGACCTCAGCCTTTGTAAGATCAATAACAATCTCGGGCTTGATACCGTAATGCTCCTCGATAAAAAGAAAAAATCTCTCTTCAACGTCATATGCATTGAGGTAAGCAACTTTATCCGCAAGATATCTCAGCTTACGGAAGATATTACCGGTAAAAAAATTACGGAATGAATCATCTTTAAAATGCTCCAGAAACATCTTCCGGTTTATTGCAAAGAGTGTACAGTCTCTCAAGGCTGTTGCGCTTACCGGATAAGACTCAGATTCGAATAGTATAACCTCACCGAACATCTCACCCGGACGGATATGCCGCAGTACAATCTCTCTGTCATTATCAGCAGATTTATAAATTTTTACCAGCCCTTCAATGAGGAAAAAAAACTTCTCCCCTTTATCACCCTCAAAAAATATAATTTCATCCTTACTGAACTTCTCGGTTCTCCCCCTCTTTTCAATATCTGAAATGATTTCAGGAGAGAGTCCCCCGAAAAAAAGGCTTTTGGATAATGTTTCTTCAGAAATTTTCATTTTTTTCTCCGGAATTGATTCAGGTCAATGTTAATTAATAAGTAATATGGCTATAATATAACTGTCAAATGAATTACTGAAGAAATTAAACGAGGTTAAATATGAAACGTCAGATTATACACATAGACGGAGACAAATGTAACGGATGCGGTCTTTGCGTGCCCGATTGCCCTGAAGGAGCAATCCAGATGATAAACGGCAGAGCCAGACTTATCAGCGACCTTTACTGTGACGGTCTTGGAGCCTGTATCGGGACATGTCCGGTTAGTGCAATAACGATTGAAGAGAGAGAGGCTGCTCCATATAACGAAGCGCTTGTAATGGAAAATATTATAAAGCACGGACCTGATACAATAAAGGCTCACCTGAAGCATCTGAAAGATCATAATGAAACCGTATATCTTGCAGAAGCGCTGAAGATTCTTAAAGAGAAAGGAATCACTGTCGAAGAGACAGCTCCGAAACCTGAAGTACAGCATCACGGCTGCCCGGGAAGTGCTAACCGTGTATTCCAGAAGGTTCCGGAAGCTCAGACAGCGCGTAAGGGTGATTTTTCCAGACTTGAACAGTGGCCGGTAAAACTGAAACTACTGAGTCCATATTCACCGGTATTCACAAACAAAAAAATCGATCTTCTGGTATCAGCAGATTGTGCTCCATACGCATGCGGAAATTTTCACGATGAATATCTAAGCGGAAAAGCAATGCTTACATTCTGTCCTAAACTCGATCCGTATATTGATGAGTATAAAGAAAAACTTGCAATAATCGTCAAAGAGCATGATATAAACTCAATTACAATCACACGTATGGAAGTTCCATGCTGCAACGGAACAACTGCCCTGGTAAGGGAAGCTGTATTAAAAAGCGGAAAGAATATAAGAATTGAAGAACATATAATCAAGATCTGATTTTATAGATAATCTGGATTCGAATGCGCGAATATAAATTCGCGCATTCGAATTAATTCCAAAACCACTATGCCCTTGGATCAGTATTTATCATCTTACTCAGTTCAACAATGTTTACCGGTTTAATAATAATTTCAATCGGTAAGGTTTTTCTGGCACTCAATATTATTTCTTCATCTGAATATGCTGTGCAGTATATATGCTCCACATGATGAGTCTTTCTGATTTCGTTCATTACATCAATACCGCTTAGATCCCCTTCCAGACGAATATCCATTATAATCAGATCAGGTTTCTGATCAATTATCTGCTGAATGGCTTCAAGGCCGGAAACAGCAATACCTAGAATAATATGTTCCTTCTGTAACGCATATTTAAGGAGCATTGCATTTACCCCTTCATCCTCAACGATAAAAATACGTTTTTTTTTCATAATTATTCATCCATAGGAAAAACAATAAAATATTTATATCCCGATGAATTACTACATATCAGTTCTCCGGAGAGCTGCTTAACCAGCATATTAATAAGTTCAATACCGGGGCTCAGTTCAGATGATTGATCTGAACTATTTTTTTTGCCAATTCCGTTATCCTCTACGGTAAGCTGACACGTCGAATTTTTCTGCTTAACATCAATAAATATTTTCCCGTCTGTTAAACCGGTGAACCCATGTTTGAATGAATTGCTGATAATCTCATTCAGAATAATGCCAAGAGGTATAGCTTTATTTATGTCCAATGCCGTATCATCAATATTATATATCACTTCTACTCTATCCTTCAGTAAAGGGTAGAGCCCATTAACTTTTAAAACAAGTTCAGGAATATAATCTTTAAGATAAATATCTTTAAAATCTAATGACTTATACAGATGCTCGTGAACAAGTGCCATTGAGAAGATCCTTCCGGATAATGTTTCAATAATATTTATTGATTCAGGAGAGATGGCCTTTGCATTCTCGAGGTATAAAAATGATATTATTGAGTTAAGATTATTTTTTACTCTGTGATGAATCTCATTTAAAAGAATTTTTTTTTCACCGAGATTTTTTATCAGATCAGATTCGATAATATCTCTTTTTTTAAACTCCGAGTATAAGAGAATAAAAAGCAGAACAGCAGATGAGAGAATAAATGCCCACCCTTTATATGTCTGATATACTGCATATTCATCTGCATCAGGTATTAGAATTTTTAGTATCGTATCAGATGAGATTATCCATATACATCCAGCGATTAAGTATATTGCCGATATTTTTAATGCGCCATAAAGTTTTCTGTTTCCCATAAATTACCCTTAGTCAGAATTATACTAAATAATGATGATGCTGTCACTAAAAAAAATAATATACAGATGCAATCTCATGATTATTTTATACCTGATAGCAATAGAAAGTAACTATTACTAATCGAACAATAAGTATTGACAAAAAGCTTATCTGTGTATTTTTATACAAATTATAAACAGCGTATAGAATATCTGATGATTAATATAAATAACATTCCAGTTTCATATTTATGTATATCCCTGCTACTTTCCGGATTTACATTTTTTTCATTAATTAAATCTGCATACCTTTATAGACAAAGCAGCCGAAGAGAAGTTCTACCGCATATTTTAATATTACTTGGAGCAGTCCTGTATATAACCAGTGACACGATCTCTATAATTTATTATATCATAACATCTGAACAATACACTGCTCGTTTTTTTATAACAATAAGAGAACTGGCATCTTTAATATTTTTAATAGCCATACCATATCTGGCAAGCCAGGCCTTGGTATTAAAACAATCTTTGAAAAAAATAAATGATCTTCTCTTCAAATCCGGAATTCTCTTTTCAATTATAGTACTTATGATAGTTTTTTTTAATGCGGAATTATTAACCGGCAAATTTACTGCAGAAATCCCTGCAAATTACCGTAAGATTGTTGTAATACAAAATATTGAATTTCTTTACCTGTTTAAAACAATTTTACTTTCATCTTATCTTCTTTATGCAGTTTTTATCTTTCTATATTCCATTACTTATAATAAAATATTTTATCCGGTAAAAAAAATCATATTCGGCCTGTTTATATTGATCTACTTCACATTAAGCGGTGTTTATTCAATATTATTTTTCAGCAATAGTACCGGATATGTTAATTATTATTATCCGCATATCAGCTCAGGGATTGCTCTTTTCATTTTATTTAATTCATTCGGATTAGTTGATATTATTATTGACTATGCTTCTAAACTTGTAAAAATAAAAGACGATCTGGAACGGATTCTTCACTATGACTCAGAACTTGGTATCCCGAACAGAAATGGCTTTCTGAATGACCTGAAATTGAAGATGGATAAACAGAAAAAAAACGGAGGGAGTTTATCTCTGGTATTCCTTGACATTGACGATTTTCAGCGTATCAATGAATCCTTTGGGGAAAAAGTCGGAGATGGAATTTTAAAATTACTTACGATCCGGCTGCTCGAACTTTTCAAAATCGAAGGGGATTTGTATCGCATAGGGGGTGATGACTTCGTATTCATACTGAAAGAAATCTGCACGGAAGAGGAGTCGGTCAATTTTGCAGGTAAAGTTATCACATCTTTCAGAAACCCTTTCCCTATATATGGAGCATCATATCTGGTAACTGCAAGTCTTGGGATTATTCAAATTCCCCGTGATGGGAATGATATCAATAGTATTTTTAATAATGCATACAGCGTCATCAGAAACGCGAAACAGACAAAAAATACATACCGGGTATTCACTAAAGATATCGTAGACTATACATCAAAGAAAGTCAGCATAGTCAACCTCTTAAGAACAAGCATATCAACTGACCAGTTTACGATGTTTTACCAGCCCATAGTAGATGCGAATAAGAACATAATATATGCAGAATCACTTCTCCGCTGTACAAATCCGGATCCATCCATCGGAGGCCCGGGTGAATTTATTCCGCTTATGGAAAAAGCAGGAATAATGAAAGATGTTGACGACATGGTCATACGGAAAGTTTTTCACGATATTGAAATGCATATAAAAAGAAGGTTTCAAATCAGTGTTAATCTTTCATCAACCCAGCTCACCAATCCTGCCTACAGTGATTTCCTGTCAGAATTCGCAAGTCAGCAGGGGATTGAACCGGAGCAGATAATTCTGGAGGTTGTAGAGAATACGCTTATCGAAAACTTTTCAAAAGGACGTGAAAGCCTGTTAAGACTCAAAGAACATGGATTTAAAATAGCTATAGATGATTTCGGAAAAGGTTTCTCTTCATTATCATACCTTGCCGAACTCCCCCTTGATATTCTTAAAATTGATATGGAATTTGTACAGTCAATACCCGGCGACCGTAAAAAAGAAGCGATTGTATATCACATTATGCAGCTTGCCCACTCACTTGATCTTAAAGTTGTTGCAGAGGGTTTTGAAACAGAAGAGCAGTTCGATTTTTTCAGAAAACTTGGATGTGATAACTTTCAGGGATTTTACTTTTCCCGCCCCGTACCTCTTGATAAATTACTGCTGAAGTATTTTAAAAAATAATTTTTATTCTTAACGGGATATGGCAATTCCGGTCGGGATGTTTTCAAGATTAATAAATTTTTCTACATTTGAATTACTGCTGTCAAGATCAGCACGGTATATGCTCTTGTCTGATTCAGACGTCCAGTAAATTTTCCTCTGCTCAAGATCAACGGCTATCTTCTGAATATCAACAACACCCTGGTATACCCAAACTTCCGGATTCAGAAGATCCAGATCGGTCCGTGTGATATTCTTAGGCCAGACACCATGCGCTGTATTATTTACATAATATACATGTCCCCCTTCACCATCAACAGCAAGTCCTTTGAACGGGACAGATGGGACTGATGGTCCGTTAAGAGATGTTACCTGTGATGCGTTATTAGTTGCTTCAGTATGTCCAGTATAGACAGCTCCTGTATCACCGGAACCCGCTGCAGCAACAGCGATAGAACCAATAGTATAATATGAATTTGCCGTGCAATAAATTTTTCCGTTTGTATGATCAATGCAAATAGAGTATGCATAATTATTCACAATATTCCCCAGTAACTTTACCCTTGACAATAGTCCGGATGACAGCTCCGAATACCAGATGTTATGCTCAAGTCCTATAATTTTATATTCATTCCAGTAAATTATACCGTTTGAATCATCAATTGATATCGCAGAGGGTCCGAAATCACTACTGGAGGCTGTATAAACAATAGTTGTTCCATTCCCGTCTATACCGGCCCGGCTTATCCGATATTCAGATCCGGTGTGTTCCGTCCAGAAAATTCTTTCATTAGATAAATCGACAGCGATATCCAGAGGAGCATATGCTGAAGTAAGTATTGCATTCCTGCCCGTACCATCTTCATTTATACAATTTATTGCACCGGAAGATTCACTCCAGTAAATAACAGAAGTACGCGACGAATCATCTAAAGGAATAGTATCACTACCAGGCGATTCGTGAAGAATAATTTCAAACTCTGAACCGCATCCCGTTGTTACAAAAAATATCGAAAAAATGACGAAACATGTTAGACAAATCACGACACATCTGATCTCATTTTTAATATTATATAAATTCATTCTGTAAATTATTCCAATTAGAAAGAATATCCCGCGCCAAGACTTAGTCCTGCTCCGGTAAGCGGAGCTGCTCCATCATAAACATAATCTATCTGTAACTCCGGTGAAAAAATAATCGTACTTATTTTAAATGAAGGCCCGGCATGAATAGATATACTCATTTTAACTGCAGACTGTTTTTCCCTGGTTTCATTATTTTTTACTGAATACCATCCGGTTCCAAACAATGCTGAAAAATTGAAATCTGTACCGGCTATACCAATAGGGAATTTCCATAAAGGGCCAGCAGTAATATAAATCCCATTTATACTTCGATCTTTACCAGATGAATACAGAATATTCATTCCACCTTCTATTCCGTATATTTCAAGCGCTTTTAAAAACCGGTTATCATAAACAGGAATCTCCGTAGAAAAAAATATACCGGCATGGTAAGGAAGAACTGGAGCGAGTTCCCCAAAAGTTTTATTAAAAAAAATACCGGACATTAATATAAAAGAAACAGCCTCATCAGTCGAAGCAGTACTGTCTTTTTTCTTTTCTTCCAGCTTCTTTTTTCCTGACTCGTAATTACTTTTTATATCATCTGCATTTACGGTTTTCCCTATATTCTGCAGATACTCAACATCATCCTTAAAGTTTTCTGTTTTACGAATTTCTCTTATCTGATTATATTTAATAGCAAATTGACCATGATTGTTGGCAAATATAACATAGTCCGGCTTTTGGTCTTCAATAATTTTACCGTTAAGGATCATATTATCTCTGGTAATAATTACATCGGCCTGCAGAATAGATAACGGACTGACTGCACAAATTAGAATAATAATAAAAACGTGTATACGCATATTATCTGCTTTCTATCACCTTTGTTATTTTATCCCTTTTCACATCAATTCGACCTATACTTGTCTCCAATGATATATAATTTGAATTTTTTTCAATTAATTTACCTTTAAATGTATTGCCGTCACTGGTCAATATCACAAGAAATATATTTTTGTCAGGCTCACTCTTCATAATCATTTTCTCGACTTTCGTCTTAAGGGATTCAGGGACTGAAATATTTATTGCATTTTGAATACGGAGACCGGAAGGCGATGCGTCATTCTTATCTTCAATCATCCGGCTGAGAACAGGATCTTCAAATTTTTTATTTATAAGTTTAGATGTTTCCAGGATTGCATTATCTCCACCGATAGAAGTTCCAATCATAAAAAGCTTTCTATTAGAAAATTTTGCGTAAGGTGAATCGGGAGTTGATGTTATAATCTTCAAATAGTTTTCCACTGCTTTTTCCGGCTGACCAAGTCCTCTGTAACATCTGGCTTTAAAATAAAGCATTCTCGGAAGGTCTTTAGAGCCTGCTTTCTGATCAGCAGCATTTATAATTTCAAGAGCCTGTTCATAAGCAAGGAGATTCAGCAGTCTCTGGCTTTTTAAAACCGGATCTGATTTTTCTAAAAGCACCATATCCCGGGCAAGGCTGAATCCCTCAAGATATTTGGCAAGTATTGAAGCTGTTATTGCACTGCTTTCATAACTATAATCAGTTATAATTACATTATAATTACTCAATGCTTTCTCCTCAGCTCCGTCAAGTGCATAACAATAACCTTGACGTAGAAGAATACTTGCTTTCAGGGTGCTGTTTAAATTTCTGTCAAGTAATGCTTTATCATATTGGGCAATTGCCTGTTTGAATAAATAATTTTTTTCAAAATAATAAGCTTTATCAAGTTCTATAAACTCATAGCCGGGATCAGCATGATATTTTACCGGAGGCTTACCTAAAATCAACCGGTTAATATTTATCAAACCCATTGCAGGATAAGAAAAAATATTGAGTATATTAGATGTCAATTCTTCACCGTTATTTACAGGAAGCGATAAAGAATTTATTTGTTGTTCTAACTCGTCAGCTTTATCCTGTGAAATTCTATCCTCGTATATTTTTTTATTTATCTCATAAGTTGCAATCAGAGCAATATGATCGACACTCCCTTCACTTCTATCAAACTCAAGAAAGTAATTCTTTAATTCATTCAATCTGATAGATATTACCATCTGATTAATCATATAGAGATAGACTACAATCAGCAATGATGAGGTTAAAGACAGAATTATAAAAATTTTATTTTTCATTTATAATGTACTTCAGGAATTGAATTCAACCCGGTTTTTTCCGCTGCTTTTTGCCTTCATAAGCGCCTGCCTTGCCGATGCAATTACATCATTTTTATTTTGAAAAGATATTAAACCAGAACAGCTGATATATGCAATGCCAAGACTGACGGTTATAGAAAACTTCCCATCCGGAGTTACAATTTCACTTTTATTAATTGCGGATCTGATATTTTCGGAAAGATCAGTTACGGCATCACGCGACGGCTCAAGTGAAAGTACTGCAAATTCCTCTCCAACAAACCGGGCTATTACATCATTACTGCTGCAGCTTCCTGTAATCTTTCTGGCTATCTCCTTAAGCATTATATCTCCGGTCTGAGTGCCGTACATTCCATTTACTTTACTGAAATCATCCGGATTTATTATAATAAATGCCATATCTTTCTGTTTTAATTTCGAGTGATTAAGTTCCTCATCAATCCGCTCATAGATATAGTATTCACTAAAAAGTCCGGTAAGCTCATCGCGTAAATCAGACTTTCCCAGAATATTCTTTATATTTTTTACAGTGTCTATTTCGCTGGAAAATGATTTTATATTCTTCTCTATCGATTCTGCCATTTTATTGAATGTTAATGAAAGTGAGGTAAATTCATCTTTTATCCCCGCCAGCTGCACTCGCGCAGAAAGGTCTCCCTGCGATAGTTTTTCAGCTGCTTCTCCAAGCTTCCTTACTGGATGTATAATCGATTTATAGAGAATGACTGCAAAAAGCAGATGGAAGAAAAGCACAACAAAAATTACATAAATCACCTGTTTATATAGAGCTATAAGTGAGTCACTGACAGTGTTTATTTTTTTTCGAACAAGAAGTATAGAATCATCACTTAATAAACCACCGAGAGGTATATAAAAATTAATGACTTTATTCTGATCATCAATTCTTATATAATACTCTTTTCCGGTGAACGCCATTGTGGTCATAGATCGAAGAAGATCCTCTTTATATGTCTCCGGCAGCTCTCTGCCGGGAGATGAGTTGTAAATGACTGAATTCTTATCTGAAAAAATAATAAAATCATTATAATATAAATGTATACTCTTAACAAACTGTGATAAAGTTTCCCGATCGTCCTTTATATTAAAAAGAGTCCCCTGTTTCATCTCCGCTGAAAATTTTTTCATTGAACCGATAAGCTGAGAAAGCTGTTTTTCAGATTCGAGAAGAACGTTTTTACTTATCAGGTCCACCTGGTTTTCAAAAATTATAGTTATCACAAAAGACAGATTGATCAGCGACAGCAGTATATAATATGCCATCATCTTAAAACCAATCGACTGAAATAGTTTATGCTTCATATTCATAACTTACCCGATTGCCCATATTGATTCTTATTATCTGGTGAATCTTTCTGAAAACATGTTTTCATCAGAATTAAATAATATAAAAAAAACAAAATAGAGCTTAAATAAATACCTCTTTGCCGTAAACGAGTCAAGCTCATTTATCTCTATATACTGTTTTTAACCTCATATAAAAAAGAATTAGGGTGATATGTAATTGCTCAAAAACCAGAGGTATTTTATCTCCGCCGCGCCGAATGCGCGTAGGAGAGCAATTTTGCCACCAGTTTTGGAGCAGTTACGGTGATATTTTAATTATTTCAGAAAATTTCATTGACAAATTGTTTCTACAAACAGAAACAATTCATATATAGAAAAAACTATCCGTTTTGTTGCCGATTTTTCCTATATCAACAATTAACAAACGAAAGAGGTACAACCATGGCAAAAATACCATACAAGACATATCTTACTGAAGATGAAATGCCGAAACAGTGGTATAACATCCGTGCTGACATGAAAGAGCAGCATGATCCTCTCCTTAATCCCGGAACACTTCAGCCTCTTGCGACAGAAGATCTATACCCTGTTTTCTGCGAAGAACTCTGCAAACAGGAGATGGATAGTACAACAAGATATATTGATATTCCGGAACCGATTCAGGACTATTATAAAACATTCCGCCCGTCACCATTGATTCGCGCGTATAATCTTGAAAAAGCTCTCGGTACACCCGCGAAGATTTACTTTAAATTTGAGGGAAACAATACATCAGGTAGCCACAAACTTAATGCAGCTGCGGCAATGGCATATTATGCTAAAGAGCAGGGATTAAAATCTCTGACAACTGAAACAGGTGCCGGACAATGGGGTACTGCACTGTCAATGGCCTGTGCTCACTTCGGTCTTGATCTTACTGTATTTATGGTAAAGGTATCGTTTAACCAGAAACCATTCCGTAAAGCTGTAATGGAGACTTACGGAGCTAAAATTATTCCAAGTCCCTCCGATACAACTGAAATAGGGAAAGCAATGCTGGCGAATGATCCCAATACCGGCGGAAGTCTGGGATGTGCTATATCCGAAGCCATTGAACTCTCAATGAGAGATGATAACTGCCGTTACGCGCTCGGTTCAGTTCTTAACCAGGTTCTTCTCCATCAGTCTATCATCGGCCTTGAAACCAAAATTGCCATGGAAAAACTGGGAGAGTATCCCGATGTGGTTATCGGATGCGCAGGGGGCGGATCTAACCTTGGAGGATTGATGTCTGCATTCATGCAGGATAAACTCACAGGGAAATCAAATGCGCGTTTTATCGCAGTGGAACCGGCTTCATGCCCTTCTATGACCAGAGGAAAATACGCTTATGACTTCTGTGATACAGGAAAGATAACTCCTCTTGCCAGAATGTATACTCTCGGCAGCGATTTCATGCCGTCTCCAAACCATGCAGGAGGTCTCCGTTATCATGGAATGTCGCCTATCCTCTCAAAGCTTTATCATGATAAATATATGGAAGCCATATCCGTGGACCAGAACAGAGTTTTTGATGCGGCGACAATGTTCTGCAAACTTGAACAAATTCTCCCTGCTCCGGAATCATCTCATGCAATCTATGGCGCGATTCAGGAAGCGCTTAAATGCAAAGAAACAGGGGAAGCGAAAACTATACTTTTTGGTCTTACGGGTACCGGATACTTCGACATGCCTGCATATATGCAGTACAATGAGGGGACAATGACAGATTACGTCCCTACAGACGCGGATCTGCAGAGAGGATTTGATGGATTACCAAAAGTAGACTGATATTCATATTTCATGTACAATTCTGCTGATAAAAAAGGCTGCCATTTGGCAGCCTTTTTTATTACTTTTTATCCTTATCGTCTTCCGGTTTATCTTTAATAGATTTTTTGAATTCCCTGATGCCGGAACCAATATCTTTAGCGATAGTTGGAATTTTGCCCGCGCCGAAAAGAACTAGAACAATAAGAAAAATAATTACAAGTTCCATTGCTCCGGGCATTGCAAAGGCATAATTCAGAGTTATGTTGCTGTACATATCTTAACCTCTTATTTAAACTGATAAAACCCGCTTGAAAGGCATTTAAAACATATGCTTAAAAAATATCAAAGACTTTTTCTATATTTTTCAAGTAAAAATGTCAATGTTTACTTCTTAACATATCTTTTAGTGTAAAATTGTATATTCCCGCCGCCTTCGGCGGCGGGAATAATAATGAATTTTATATACTAAAAAATGTCATAATTGTAACCAGTGATTATAATTGACATCAGAAGCTAATACCGTTATTGTGAATCTATATTTAGAAACTACTTATGAAATAGAAGTATTTTTTTCAGGGTTGTGTATGCGCATAGCGCTGTGCTCCCAAAAATAAATTGCTATTCATTTAAAATCCGGAGATTAAATTATGGAATGGATTATTGCACTTCTTACTCTGACTTTTCTTGAAATTGTTCTTGGAATAGATAATATAATATTTATCTCAATCCTTACAAACAGACTCCCTGAATCACAGAAAAAGAAAGGGAGAATTCTTGGTCTTTCGCTTGCTCTGGTTTTCAGAATAATTCTTCTCTTTTCACTAACATGGATGGTTAAGCATCTCACTACTCCGCTGTTCAGTGTGCTTACATTCAGCTTCAGTGTAAGAGAACTTGTCCTCATTGCCGGAGGATTATTTCTTCTTGCAAAAAGCACCAGTGAACTCCATTATAAAATTGATACACAAAATGCCGGAGCTGAAGCAGTTCCGGTTACTGCCGGATTTGTTAATACAATTGTGCAGATAAGTCTTCTCGATCTGGTGTTCTCATTCGACTCAATTCTGACAGCAATAGGTCTTACAGACAGACTCCCGGTTATGATTACAGCTGTTGTTATCTCTATAATCTTTATGATGATATTCTCCGGGAAAGTTGCTGATTTTATTCACAAAAATCCTACACTGGAGATCCTTGCTCTATCATTCCTGATACTTATAGGCTTTATGCTGATTCTTGAAGGTTTCCATCACCAGATTCCGAAGGGATATATTTACTTTGCAGTATTCTTCTCGCTTGGAGTTGAAATGCTGAATATGAAGTTCCGGAAAAAACATGGAGTAGTCATGACGGAACACGCGGAATAATACGATGAAAGGATATCAGTTTTTTATGTTTATCACAATATTTCTTTCAATCTTTTTTGCAGGAAATTTTTATGTTTTCATCAGAGGCTGGCAGGCTCTCCCTGCCAGCCTTCCTGCAAGAATAATTTATACGGTGTTATTTCTATTTACTGCTCTTTCTTTTATAATCGGAGAGATTTCAGAAAAGACAGGACTTATAACTGATAATAAAACTCTGATACTCATCGGTTCGACATGGCTGGCATTTCTACTTTATTCACTTCTTTTCCTGCTGCTGATTGATTTAGTAAGAGGGATAAACTTTTTCTTTCATTTTCTTCCACCGAATGAAGTACTCAGAGCTGATAATGTACCGCTAAAGCTGATGATCGGAGTGGTAACAGCCGTATCGCTCATCGTCATCGCAGGGATTATCACAGCGTCAAGTCCTGTTGTCCGGACTGTTGACATTAAGATCGATAAACCGGGCGGAATTGAACACTCGCTTAATATTGTAATGGCATCGGATATACACCTTGGGAACATTGTAGGGAGAAAGAAGTTCCAGCACCTCGTCGATACAATCAACTCCCTTGATCCCGATATTGTACTCTTCCCGGGAGATTTCTTTGACGAAACTCTCGGTCCTGTTATTAAGGATAATATGGGGGGACTGGTTGAATCTATACGGGCAAAATATGGAGTGTATGCAGTAACAGGGAACCATGAATATATCGGAGGAGTAGTTGATGCTGTAAACTTTATGACTAAACACAAGATCCGTGTGCTCCGTGATGAATCAATAGAGATAAACAATTCCTTTATTCTGGCAGGACGGGAGGACAAAAGTATAAACCGTTTCACCGGGGGAAAGAGAAAATCTCTTGATGAAATCCTTCAGCAAAAAAACAATAAACTGCCGGTAATACTTATGGATCATCAGCCCTTTGCAATTGATGAATCAGTAAAAAGCGGTATAGATCTTCATCTCTCCGGTCACACTCATAATGGACAGCTATGGCCTTTGAATTATATAACAAGCGCAATTTTTGAAGTAAGCTGCGGATACAGAAAAATAAAGGATACAAATGTTTACGTATCGAAAGGTTACGGAACGTGGGGTCCGCCGGTAAGGACAAGCGGCCGACCGGAGATTGTAGTTTTTCAGATAAGATTTGCCGATTAGATTACTTTTAGTATCTTAAAACAAAAAGCTATATCCATCAAATTGCGATCATACAGATTATAGTGTAAATAAAATATCTCCGGTATAAGAACAGTTACATTGTAGCTGTTCTTATACTATTGAGCTCTCTTGACTTTTCTTCAACCAGGTGTTAATGTTAATATATAACAATTTACCTCCGAATAAAGCTCATATAAATGATAATAATATGATGATGAAGGAGACACCTGCATGAAATTAAAACTGGTAAATGCTCTGATTATTCTATTAATTACGACTACCGCGGGAAATCTTTTTAGTGAAGAGACTGTTACTGTCGAAAAGGGACAGATAATAGGTAAGATATCTAAAACTAAAGGAAGCAAAGAAATCAATGTGCTTTATCCCGCAAATATTGCCTCTAAAATAAAAATGGGCACAAAACTCTATGTTGTCTCTCAGAAAGACGGGCAGCCTGTTATTATTGAACTTGATGTCACCTTCCCCATGATGAGCCAGACTAAAGTCAAAATATCCGGATCAAGCGCCAAATATGCATCCCTCATTACAGACAAAGCAGAGGTATTCCTGTCAGCAAAACTTGTACATGAGGAGAAGATTATACCTCTTCCGGAAGATTCTGAAATAGCTATAAAAATGAGAGAATACATAGCAGAAACTCTCATATCATGGTATGCATCTAACAACCAGAAATGCAATACCTTTACCGGCCCCGGGAAGATATTTCTTAAACCGAATTTCAAAGAACCCTGGAAAAAATTTACGGAACGCTGTGTAAAGGTCAAAGATAATGAAAATAATATAAAACTTCTTGAAATGGCCAGCGGGCAGATACATGTAATTTTACAGCCATTGAGATTTTTTTATTCAGCCGCTGAGGAGCAGCTGAAAAGCGAGCCTGTTGATCCTTCCAAACCCCCTGTCGAATTGACACGCGAATATTTAGAGATTAGATTTCTGGGACAACCTCTGACAAAAAAAGAAGACGACTATATGCGTCACTACGACCCCAAAACACTTGATGCACTTGGAACATTACTGTACCCCCGTAACAAAATGTTCGGAAAATATTCAGGTAATGATCTTTACAACAGATATTCCTACCATTTACGCTTCATGGCCAGACTTGCAGTTATGTGCGATAAAGACAAAGTACTTCAGAAGAAAATAACAGATACTACAGGTGAATGGGTCTACGGTGCAGACAATATAGAAACAATAATCAAAAAATATAAAATTCCCGCAATACATTCAAGTGAGCGTGGCACCGTTACTCATCAGTTTGTTAAATTTTACGCAAGACGATCAGTTGACGGAACCATGCCCGTTATTTTAAAATATATGTGGATGGCATTCCGGGATTTCGATTATGAATTTTACAACCAGCCTGATATTAAAGCCTTCGGGCAGAAAATTCAATCGATACAGGCATCAGAGTAATAATACTTCTGCCGTATGTGAGCTGCAGCAGGTTTGGAATCTGCTGCAGTGTGCATACCGACTATACTTCAACAGGTTAACTCCCGCCAGATAAACAGAATTAATTTATTTACAAAATCTGCATTTCATGGAACCTTCTTGTAAAATTATGGGTCTAATTATATGATTGATTAAGAATACAAAAATTTGAACTTATTAACAGTATTTATTCCTTAACTTTTTTATAGTAAAAAATGCTATATATATCCGCCGCCGAAGGCATCGGGGATATATAATTTTTGTTTTTTACACTATAGCGGTTAACGAGTGAATTAGGTCTTGTCATTTCGAACGGATGTGAGAAATCTTAGATTTCGCAGTCGCTATCGCTTCTTCGAAATGACAGAGTATGAACTATTTAATTCGTTAAATCCTATAAAAATTATATTTAGGAATAATTACTGGTTAAATAAATAATAAATCTTCATGTAAAAGTGATTAAGGTTCCGGAGTAGAATAATATGATTGGATTAAACAGCTTTAAGAACAGACTCAGCAGTAAAATTCTCATAGTCACTTCCGCCATCCTTTTAATAACAATTTCACTGTCTGTGAATTTCTGCAAAAATGAAAACATAACCAAGCCTGAACAGGGCCCGGTTGTCGAGGCAGTGTATGCACTAGGCACGGTAAAAACAGATAAATTATACAATGCCCGTTTCGGGATGAATACTATTATAAAAAAACTTTACGTGCGCGAAGGTGATTCTGTTGAAAAGGGTTCACCTCTTGTTATGGGAGATACATCATACCCTCTCACTGCTCCATTCTCCGGTGTTGTAACTGCAGTGAATTATCTTGAGGATGAAATGGCCGCGGCAGGACAGATTATTCTCACTATTTCAAGCATTACAAATCTCTATGTTAAAATATCTCTCGACCAGGAATCAATCATTTCTATAAAAAAAGGACAGCCGGCAGAGATGAGTTTTGAAAATCTCCGTAATGAGAAAGTAAACGGAGTTGTTGAGGCGGTATATCTCTCGGGAGATGAATTTATTGTCAGAATAGCAGCGGAAAAATTCCCGCAAGGTGTCCTTCCGCAGATGACGTGCGATACGGCAATTACAATAAGAAAAAATGACAACGCATTGATGATACCGGCTTCCTCAGTTAAAGCCGGTAAAGTGAATATAATTAGAAACGGTAAAAAAATGACAGTCCCAGTCTCAGTCAAAAAAATAGATTCAAAAAAATCGGAAGTCCTTGATAATTCCATACTCCCCGATGACAGAATTATTACACCGGAAAACGTGGATAAAGGTAAAAAATAGAATGTGGTTCCTTGCACTTAAACACATCTTCTCACGCAAAAGCCAGACACTTCTTACATTTCTGGCAATAGTACTGGGCTCGGGCGGTTATGTTGTTTTTTCAGGCATACAGCTCGGTTTTCAGGAGTATATGGTCAAACGCCTCATTGAAAGAAGCGGTCATATAAACATATCCACACGGGATGATTTTATAAATGCCGAAACTCTAAAGGATGTTTTCTATAAAGGGGAGAATGTAAGTTGGGTAAATACTCCATCTGGAAGACGGTCCTATGACAGCCTCACCAGCCCTGCGGAATGGTACAGAAAACTGAAGAATAATCCTGAGGTAATCGGATACGCTCCCCGCATTTCAAAAGATGCCATTGCAAGCCGCGGAGGATTTGTACAGACAATAAGCTTTATCGGAATAGATCCGGCTCTCCAGACAGCTGTTACAACACTGGCCGAGGACGTTACATATGGAGATCTGAACTCTTTGAATAACGGTACCTCTCTCATCTTTGTTGGAGAGAGACTGCTGCAGATACTCGGTGTAAGAGTAAATGATACGATTAACATTTCAACATCTGACGGAATTGTAACCCCGATGAAAATAATCGGGACATTCAATACCGGGGACAGAAGAAGTGACGAACGTGTAATTTACGGCTCACTTACAACAGTCCAGAAAGCAACTTCATCACCGGGTGAAATTACAACAATCATTGTAAAGATAAAGGAATTCAGCCGAGCAGCGGAGATTGCAACAGAATGGAGTACAATGAGCAGAGACCGGGTTGAAAGCTGGGATCAGCTCAACCAGGATCACCTGAGTATGATGTCTACACAGGATGTTGTAAGACTTGTAACTACAAGCGCGTTCATAGTTATTGTAGCATTTGGAATCTATAATATTCTCAATATGGTCGTTAATCATAAAAAGCGTGATATAGCAATACTCAGGTCTATCGGATTTGATGAGAAGGATACATCCTTTCTTTTTCTGATTCAGGGAGTACTTATAGGACTTGCCGGAGGACTGGCAGGACTGGCTATCGGTTTTGCAGGCTGCTTATATATTGAAACGATACAGATCCCAATGGGGAGACAGCACATGATGATTTCATGGGATATAATGATCTACATCAAAGGATTCGTTCTTGTATTCGGAGCATCAATCATCGCAAGCTTTTTCCCCGCACGGGCAGCCGGAAGATTATCACCGATTGAAATTATCAGGGGAGCAGACTGATCATGTACGCGATAGAATGTAAAGATATAGTAAAGTCATTCGGAGAACCGCCCCTTGTTGTACTTAAGTCTATTTCACTCTCCATTGAAAAGGGTGATTTTGTCGGGATAACCGGGCGCTCCGGATCGGGAAAGTCCACGCTTCTGTATGTTACAAGCGGACTCGATGAACTTACATCGGGAGAGGTTCTCCTTTCGGGAAAAAACATCCATGAGTTTGAGAGTAAAGAACTCCACCTGTTCAGAAACAGGAAGATGGGATTCGTATTTCAGTTCCATTATCTCCTCCCTGAACTTACAGCTCTTGAAAATATTCTCATTCCCGCAAGAAAGTTCAAAGAAGAAAAAAAACGGACCTCATACGCTCTGGAGCTAATGGAGGAGTTTGACGTTATACACTGTAAAGATAAAATCCCGTCAAAAATGTCGGGCGGAGAGATGCAGAGAACTGCAATAGCACGGTCACTGATAATGGACCCGGAACTTCTCTTTGCCGATGAACCGACCGGTAACCTCGACTCGGAAAACGGAACTAAGGTTATGGACATTCTTAAAGAGGTGAACCGCCGGATAGGGACAACAATTCTTATGGTAACACACGAACCGGATTTTGCCGCAATGGCAAAACGGCAGATACATCTTACAGATGGAAGAATAGATAAAGACTCATCGCTTACCAGGAGTAAAAAAAAATGAAGAGATCAATATACAGAACCTTTACAGCAGCGCTGATGCTGATGCTTTTTACAGCAGTGAACAGCATCGCAGGAGAGGATACTAAGTCCGCTGATAAAATATCATATAAACAGTTTATTGAGAGTGTAAAACAGCAGTTGCCGGAGCTGAAGAAGAACCGGATACAGGTTGAAAAAGCAAAGAATACACTGTACGGCGCAGGTAGCTCCCGTGACATATATCTTTCCGGCGAATCAGGATACGGAAAGAGCGATATTCTCTCCAACGGAACTTCAACAGAAAAAAAAGATTACTCCTCTAAAGTCGCATTAACAAAAAGAATCGCGCAGACCGGAACAGAGATCTCTGCCGGTGCAGCATACAGCAGAACTGAATATGACACCGCAGGAGCATCGGCATATTCCACACCGTCGGTTTATGTCAAATTCAGCCAGTCCCTGCTTCAAAATGCCTTCGGTACCATTGACCGTTACGCCGTAAACAACGCAAAGATGCTCTATGAAATAGAGAAGCTGAGAGAGACTGAATCAAATAAATCTGACATCAACTATTATAGAAAACTCTACTTTACATGGATCGGGTACAGAGAAGAACTTAAAATGATCAACAGCTCCATCAATACAGCAATGAAACTCGCCGACAGTATTAAGAACCGGTACAAATCGGGAATGGTTAACAGTGCCGATCTCTACAGTTCGGCAGCAGTTGTTCTGAAATATCAGATTGCATATGAAGAGCTAAAAACAGAAATGAATGCAATGGAGACAGAGCTGAACATTTTCCTGAGTGAAATAAATGAGGAGAGCCGTGTTCCGGACGATGGGGAATTCTTCTCTTATTATGAGACCTCGCTGAAGTCGGAGTACACCCCTGTAAATTTTGACACTACATCAAATGCCGGAATATTCAGGCTGACAAAAAACAATCTTAAATACACCGCAGATGTTTCTGAAAACAGACTCCTTCCGCAGTTTGATATTCTGGGAGAATACAGCAGAAAATCGGAGGATGAGACTTTTACCAAATCTGCCGGAAAAATGAATTCATCGGATTACTATTTTGGATTTGCATTTTCCTACCCTCTTCAGAATACAGAGAACAAGAGCAGCCTTGAGGATACAAAACTGGCAATCGAAGAGATCAACAGCGAATACTCCATATCGCACAACTCATACAAAAAAAGCCTTGAATCGATTGAGAGCAGATACAGAAATTCACAGCGTCTGGTAAATCTGCGCGAGAAGAGAATTGATACACTTGAAAGTAAATACAGGTTTGAGCTTCAAAAATATCAGCAGGCACAGCTCGACCTGGAGACTCTCATTAACACATCCATCGAAATAACAAATGAAAAGATATCTCTGGTACGTCTGAAAAAACAGATGATTGAAAATTATATTGATTATTCCGATCTGACTGAGCGGGTTGAATAAAGCTTAAACCGGTCACTGGTATTCACAAATTTCATAAATTAAGTTTGAATTAATAAATTTTAATTCGTCTTAATATTTATTAATTGGTAATACAACTATATAGTAAACTACACACTTCAACGATAAACTACTATAAATATTTCACATAAAGTTCATTTAAACAACACAAATAAAATTTTATTTCCGTAAAACTCTCTGTTGTGCGGATAAAATATAAAACTAACTCTAACTAACTAAAAAATATTTTTCTTATCTAACAACTATGTTGACATATTTCACACATAAAATTATCTCAGTTCAGTATTATTAATGCACTCATTTATGCTCCGGAAAGGGACATAAAAAGTGACTTTTTAGACAACTTTTTAACTTAATAATTGACTTTTTTCTGATTCTATATAGTACAGAATCATTAATATAAGAAATAATATTAATAAATTTCAGGAGTAAAAAGAAGATGAGTAAAACTGCCGATGGCCTGGTAGCCCGGGATGCGTACAAAAGAACAGAGATTAATGGCGGGAAATACTATGGTAAACACCTTATGGTAACAGCCATAGCCTGTAATGATAATCTGCTCGATTTAAATGCCGTGTCCCGGTTTATAACAGAAATGGTTCCGCGAATTGATATGGTTCCCTACGGGGATCTGGTTATAGCCAGGTTCGGCGAAGGCATAGAGGAAGGAATATCCGCGGTGCAGCTGATTGTCACCAGCGCGATTACAATTCATACAAATGATATGATGCGTGATCTGTATCTTGATGTTTTCAGCTGTAAGTGGTTCGAAGAAGAGACTGTAATCAGTATGATTAAAGAATTCTTTGCGCCTGAAGAGATTAAAGAAACCACAATTTTAAGGAGATAACGCTGATGATCGAAGATCATGTCCCGGACCGGTTTTATCCGGATTTTTATCCCCGTTTTACAAATGAACCGACAAAAGATCAGTTCAGAATTATTAAAACTGATGAAGTCGGCGAGGGGATCGTTTCTCTATCGCCTTTTACAGCAGGCGAAATAGTTTTCAAATTTGCAGGGGTTCTTTTAAGTGAAATAACCCTTTTTACACTTCAGATGCAGCCGGGTTATCACCTTCATGATCCGTTTTTCATGGGGAAGGTGCTTCACAGCTGTGATCCGAACATGCATTGTGATATGGCTACTCAGACTTTTACTGCCATAAAAGATATTAAACCGGGCGACTTTCTCACTATGGATTACGAAACAACGGAGGACGAACTCTACCGTTCATTCGAATGCCAGTGCGGCGCTCCTAACTGCAAAAAACTGATAAAGGGGAAAATTTTCCGCTTACAGCATATTCAGGGTATTTCTGAGATTCAATATGCTGTTGCGGATACCTGATCAAAGACTATAATACAATTCACTAATATAAAAAACGCGGTGATTATTCACCGCGTTTTTTTATTAATTTCCATTTCATAAAACAAAGCCAATACTTTATTGACTTCGTATTTTTTTAACATTACTAATAATAACAGTGAGTACTTATAATCTGAAGGGCAGACCCAAAAACTCCGTTTCCGGGTCCGCAGGGTGCCCTGCGGGGCTTCAAAAGGGGCTACCGCCCCTTTAACCCTGTAAAATTGAGTTATTGGAACTGCCCTGATGATAAAACGGCTCTCTGTCGCGCCCAAGTTGCGGAAGAGATAGAATGCTGCTGGTTTATGAGTACTTAGACAAAAAAAGTATTTTAATACTTAATCCGGCGCTGTGGAAAAATACATGATAAGACGACTAATAAAAAAAATAAACTTAATAGGGATTGCCGGCAACACTGATAAAGAAGAGATAAATTATATCAATTTTACCAATGTTCTTATTATTATAAATGGTCTGGCAATATGGTTTTATATCCCATATATGTTTTTTTATTTCCCGGATTCTAAAATATTTGTTATCACTGTAACTCTTCAGTTTATATTTTATACTTTTGCACTTATGTGTAATTATTTCCGATGGCATTTTCTCTCCAGAAATATTCTCTCTTTTACTGCATTAATTTTCACCACAGTAGAAGCTGTGATTACCAATTTTTACTGCGACATACACTTCTTTCTTCTTATTGGTGTAATATTCGCTTTTTTTGTATTCCCGGAGAGGGAGAGAAAATACAGTTACTTTATGGCGTTCTGTTTTGCGGTTTCTTACTTAGCAATAGAATTTCACATTGCTTACAACGGCGATCATCCGCTCCCTCCATATTATATAATGAACCTTAAACATGTCATACGCGCATGTCTTCTTATGCTTATCTTCTTTTTTGCGTATTATTCATACACTACAATCGATAAATTCCATTGTGAGATGAAGTCTGAAAGTATAAGAATTGAAGGTGAGATTGAGCTGGCCCGCAATATTCAGCAGCAGTTGATTCCGTCAAAAAATCCCGACAAAAATATCTACTCTTTTTATAAGCCGATGAACCGGGTTGGAGGGGATTTCTATGATTTTATTTCATTTACGGATTCTGATAAGATCGGAATATTTCTCAGCGATGTTTCAGGTCATGGTGTACCGGCTGCATTTATAACAACGATTATAAAGACAGCAATTTTTCAATCAGGAACAGCAAAGGAGGATCCGGCAAGTCTTCTTATGTTTTTAAATAATATACTGATTCACCATAGCGGAGGAAATTTCGTCACAGCTTTTTATGGAATTTTCAGCCCTTCCGATCGTAAACTATTATTTTCAAACGGCGGTCACAATTCACCTTTTATAATAGATTCATCAGGAGTTCACGAGTTAAAAGGGAGCAAGAGTAAACCTCTCGCGATTCTAAATAATGATCAGTTGATTGAAAAAAATCAGTCATATTCAAATTCAGAAGTCTTTCTGGAGAAAGACAGCAAGCTCCTTCTTTACACTGATGGTTTAATTGAAACAACATCAAAAAAAGATCCTAATCTTTTATTCGAAAATGCCGGACTGTACAATATTCTAGCCGATTCACAAAAGCTTCTATGCAGAGATTTTATAACAAATATTTACAATAAGCTGATTAAATTTAACGGAAGTGAAAACTTTGAAGATGATATCTGTATGATATGTATTGATATTGTCTGATTCGGGTATGATAATTATTCAATACCCGAAACAGACTCTGCGGAACAGATTACCCGTTTTAAAACAATTACTCCGCAATAAGTATAAACGGGTAATCTGTCACAGGAAGGCTGCTGAATGTTATATCACTACCAGATGAAGAATATGACCCCACCGCGGGTGCAGTGTCATCTTTAATATCGACAACCCTGTAGGAATGATCCCCTATCCCATCAATCTTCAAGGAGATATTACTTACAACTCTTACACTGTCATTGATGTTCTCCTCAAGCCAGTAGGCGATAACAGGGAGTCCGTTTTTCGTGTAGATATGTACGCGGACTTTATATCCCCCTGATTCAAGAATAAGGCTCTTCTGAAATAAAATAGTATCATCAACAAGGTACTTTGCCAGATTTTTAATCCCATAATATGCGAGTCGTGGAGTAAAACTTCCATCAACATCACTCTGGTCGATAATTCCGGGAAATTTAATTGCTTCGATATAACTGCTGTCACCTGTTGAACCGGCAGGATAATCACTTCTGCGTGGAGCACGAAGCCTGAAGCATGTTATCTCATTGATCCCAAGTGAATGCTCCACGAGAATCATCCTGGTCAAATATTTCATCTGTGAATTATTTTCCGGTGTTGGAGATCCGGTATGGAATCCCTCTTCGGTATTTCTTATAGGGAAATCCTTCCTGAATGAATCGATAAATGTCCGCAGACTGGTCATCTCTTCTGAAAATGTGGTCGGTGCTTGTATTCCCGCTGTAGCTGAATCGATATCGACTGTGCTATCTACAATAAAATTAAACGGTCCTTCAGGATTTGACCTGTAAAGATGAACTCCGATTTCATCAATATAATCGAGTATCCCCTTATCGAAGCATGACTCGAGGAAAGAGCGGTAGCCGCTGAAATTTGTTACTCCCCCCATTACTATGGTCGCATCGGGCTGAATCGATTTTATCTTTTGAGATGTTGCTTTAATCATTTCTGAAAAATTAACCGCATCAACGGTTGGTTTCCAGAATACTCCGGTTGTACCAGTGCTGAAATCCGGCTCATTCCAGATCTCCCATCTGTCAACTTTATCCTTATATTTTGTAACACTCTTCTCTATATAACTGAGCCAGGCATCCCAATAGCCGGCAACAGAATTATCCGGATACGGGGAGGACCCGAGCGGATCATACAGATAGTGATCACCGAAGAGAGTCAACGTAAGTTTTATTCCTTTCCCTGTGAGGTAATTTATAAGCTCATCATGTCTGGTCCATACAAAATTATTTTTAGTATATAACTCTGCTGATGTCCAGAAAATTGTATAACGGAAAATGCTAATCTTCAGATCGTCCATATAATCAAACAACTCTTTTGCTTCATCTAAATCAGCGAAGCCCCAGGAGTTAACCTCCGATATCATGGAGAAGTGAACCTCCTGCATACCTAGTTTAAGACTGGTACCGGTGGTTGGCGGCTCCGTTGTTTTATCCTCTTTTTTATCTTTATCGTCGCCGCATCCTCCTATAAAAATCAGCAGCAGCAGAAGTGATATTACAAATTTTAATTTCATTTTTTCTCCAGATAGACCGCAAAGCATAAGATGCCGCAACAGTCCAATTTAATATATGCCTGATTTCTTGAATAATCAGTTTAATGAAGGAATTAATTGCATCAATAGTGTTCATTTTATATGAAATGTCAAGTATTATCTGGAGTGTTAATTTTCATTCACATTAATAAATGTCTATAAAGCTTCTTCAAGTTAAAACATCAAAGAAGATTATATAAAACCGGCTCATTCCGTAATGTTGGGATAATCAGAATTATTTCGGCCCCCGTCCCCCGGAGGGGGTGCGTATCTATAAAACTAGAAATGAATTTATAATTTAAAGTGTTAAACACCTTCGTATATAACACGCTTCTGAAAGATTTTCGAAACAATATATCTGAACCAGATGAAAAGATATTATAAATAATATCCAAGCTATTGAAGAAATGATAAAAATTAAATTATAAGAGAATGGAACTTTATACAGGTGCCCCCTCTGGGGGATAGGGGGCTGTAAACTTCATGAATTTCTTCACTTCAAAAAACCGGGATGAGTCATTTTTTAGTAAATGCTTTTATACCCTCGCTGAAGAATGCGGAATATAAATCATCTTTTTATAATTTAAACTCTCCAGATACACTTCATCCTTACCAGTTCTTTCTCACCGCTTAAGTCTGTTATCGAATGATTAAATATCCCGTCATCCGAACCGGCTTCTGTCTTCACCACAAGCTTATCTCCGATGTTCCCCTCTGCCCTGAAATTTATATCTATTTCATAAAGTTTATGAGACCGGATAAACTCAACAGGGAGTGTTTCTATACACCACTGGATATATTTCACATTATTTACATGATGATAAAGATCGCAGTCGAAATATCGAACATCTATATTGTTCTGATACTCACCGGATGTAACAGGAGAGAGTTTCTCAAATGTATGAGGCAGAGCAAATTCAGTATCTAGAGTCTGCACTTTCGATACATCTCCAGCGACCACTCCCCCGGTTCTGTTCTTCATATCAAAGGCCACGGCAGAATTGATTCCGCGTCCGATAATTTCTCCATCTTTAGCGAGGACTTCAAAATTACGTATAACGTATCTGTCCTTCACCGGAGAAAGCCATGACCTGATGGAGACTCTCTCTTTCCACTGCGGATACCGCTCCATACGCACATGAAGCCGTGTAAGTACAAAAACCATATCATCGGAAGCAATTCCGGCATCTGCAGTGACCATCATACCGTGAGTAATTCCAGTCTCCTGGAGATAATTGCAAATCACAGGCATTGTAGATGAATAGTTCATATCCAGATCGTAAACCTGCACAGTGAAGTCTCTGATTATTGACGAGATATCCCCGCTGTGACTGTTATCATTTTTCATATTCATAAAGTCCTCATTTATTTAACCGGTTCGACTTTACAGGGAATATAACGATGAAAAGGAGTGCCTGCGAATCTGTCACGATGTGTATTCTTCGCCAGTCTGTTCGCGTTGACTCCATATGTCTGACCCTGAAATTCAAGTCCGAAACCGTGCGGTATCATAACATATCTTCTACATGTTTGTTCAGTCACTTCAAGTTCAACTTCAACTGATCCTGCTTCAGTTGAAACTTTAACCATATCACCATCTTTAAGACCTGCCTTTTCCGCGTCTGCCGGATTCATTATGCATGTACACGCACGTTTTCCTTCATTCCATGCCGGATTACGCATATTGGTATTTGCATTATACTGAATGTGCCTTCCAGACGAAAGTATGAAGGGATATTCCAATTCATGCTCTAATTCTTTCCTCTCCCGTTCTGTTTCAATTTCAGAAAGCCACTCTTTCATCTCCGGGACATATATATTTACTTTTTTATCTTCAGTACTCAAATCAGAGAAGTTATCTTCCGGGTCAGATTTTCCTATCCACAGACCTTCCGGATGATCCAGTATTGCTTTAAATATATCTTCCCCCATCAGCGGACCTTTGTTAAAACCAGCACGTACTGCAGCTTTTTTGAAACCACCCGGCGCTGTCATAAGCATAGCCCAGAGGTTTGCAAGATTGGTTGACCCCATCTCTTTACCTAGAGTTTTGCCGACAATAAAGGGCATAGATTTAAGCGCAGAGGGATTATCCTTGCCGAAATTCATCAGCTCCATACCAAACTTCAGACGATTCTCCTTTGCCGCAGCATATAGTGATTCAGGAATCTCCGGGATAAATCCCATTTTATCCGCAATACGCATATGTATTTCACCAAGCTCAATCTGTTCACCTTCAGGCTCAACAACTGGTCTCCTCATCTGGAAATATATATCCGGCCATGTCATGGGGAAAAATGTTCCATCCCATGATTCGTATCCAGATCTTGATGGAAGGACATAGTGCGCAAATTTTGCAGTTTCCGTCATTGCAAGTTCACATACCACCAGAAGTTCAAGTTTTGAAAAAGCCTCCTCGTAAGCAGTTGTGTCCGCAAAAGATCTGAGCGGATTTGACTGGCAGCACATGACCGCACGCAATCTATCGGGTCTGTCACTCATAATCTCCTCCGGCATAGCATTCGGAGGGAACGCACCTGCAAGCGCAGGGAATCCGGTTTCCAGTGTACGCCATGTTTTAGGATCGCGTTCATCGGAATGTCCGCATATCGGCATCAGCATACCGGGAATAACATTCCCTCCAGGTACACACATATTACCGGTAATTGTAAAAAGTATTATTTCAAGATGGGATGTGAGAGTACTATGCCTGTTCATATATACTCCAAGATCCGGATGATAACAGGCTCTTCTTATTCTGAGCTGCCTGCAGACCTCCTTCACCTGTTCATAGTCAAGATCACAGAATTCCACAGCAGATTTCGCGTCAAAACCTGCGAACCAGTTCTTTATCTCCTCATATCCTGATACATGCTCCCGTATATATTCGTCATCAGTCCACCCCTCATTAATTACAATTGATATCATCGCTTTTGTTAATAGCGCATCTGTTCCAGGCTTTATGGCAAGATGAACATCAGCAATCTGTGCTGTTTCGGATTTACGCGGATCAATAACAACAAGCAGTTTATCGGGATTCTTCGCGAATTCACGAAGAAAAAGGGGTGCACGGGGAATCTGATGTGTTACCACGCCATTCCATCCTATCCCGAGAAGCATGTCGCAGTTGTGCTCATCGGGGATACAGAACTTGTACTGTTTACCAGTAGCTCTTCCGTTCGCCCAGAACTGGCCGGTAAGCTCCTGTGCCAGCGCATTATAGTGATATCTGGAACCGATAGCTTTCATAAGAGTGACGCCGGAAGCTGCTTCAAAGTGGCAACCCTGCCCTCCTCCACCCATGTATGCGTAAGATCTTGGGCCATTTTTATCAACAATCTCTTTCAGCTTTGCAGCAATCTCTTCGATTGCCTGCTCCCATGAAATGCGTTCAAATCCCTTTTCCGTTCTTTTAAGAGGATACTGCAGCCGGTCTGCATGGTGCTGGTGATATGCAATATTCATCCCTTTACGGCAGACATATCCCTGACTCCGGGGATTGTCCTTATCACCTTTAACTTTTACAATTCTGTTATCTTCAACCTCAACTTCAAGTCCGCAGTTCTGTGCACACAGTACACAACCTGTTTTATGCCATGTCCCCATAGTATCCTCCTGAAAAGATTTTACTTTATTCTCTTTTTTTTCACTGATGCTGATTTTATTTTCAATTCATCTTTAAGTTCCAGAAGCCATTTAAGTCTTGTCTCCTGACTCATTATACAGTATTTAACAATCATCAGATGCAGAGAGTCAAAATCCCGGCTCTTCATATCATCATATGCTTTTTTAAAATCTTCAATTGTTGCTTCCGTTTCACTTATCTGCTTACCGGTCTTTTCTGCAGAAAAATCTGCATCAAGAAATCCGAAGTACATGCATTTATTAAGAAATCCGTCCTTGCGGATCATCTCATATCGGAATCCCCTCTCTTCACCGGAACTCCCTTTGAGCCAATCAATAAATTCGGATCTCCCTGCTGCAGTGATATTATAATTGTGCCTGTTCGGACCGGAGTCACGGTATTCAATCTCCTTTTCGATAAGTCCTTCAATAGTCATTTTTTTCAGCAGAGGATAAAGCTGACCGTCATTTATGCCGAACTCGGCCAGCACCTTTGACACCAGTCCGGAACGGAGGGAATATCCATGAGCAGGCCCGTTCATAAGCGAGCCGAGTATAATATGTTTAACTGACATTTTTCTATATACCTTACTTGTAAGATATATAGAAACTATTTAGATATATTTGTCAATATATTAATCCCATATCAAAACTGGACATTCGCATGAGAAAAATTCATTCCCGGTTTAAATCAATCAGAAAAGCGTATCTACTTATAAATTGGTGGTAAAATTGCTCTCCGCCGCGCCTGTGGTGCGGCGGAGATGAAATTTTACCGGTTTTTGAGTAGTTACGAAAAAGGCAGCAAATACTATAATTACTGTATAAAATTCAGATTTTATACAGTAAAAAATCTTTAATTACATTCCAATTTTTCTAAAAATGTTTGAATATCCTATTGAAAAATAATGCTCTTTTCAGTACTATAATTATATAAAATACGGATTAAAATGTCCGGAACAAAAGGGGGTATTTATGCCAGGTTCAATGGAAAAATATATAAACGCACAGGTGACTTACTGGAAAAAACAGAAAGAGCAGCTTACGGCTCCGGAAAAAATAAACCGTCTACCGTTTATAACAATCTCAAGAGAATACGGCTGCGGCGGATATGAAGTTGCAAAACGACTTACTGAAATTTTTAACAGTGAAATGAAACAGACTCCGGAGTGGGCGGGTTACAACCGTGAACTTCTGGATAAAGTCATGGACGATATGGGTCTCTCTCAAAGCCTTGCAGAAACCCTGACAGGAACAGCAAGAAGCGGATTAACAAATCTGCTGCAGACATCCTTCAGTTCTTTTCCGACACAGGTTTCAGTCCACAAAAAACTTGCAGAGACAATAGCACTTCTTGCTCTTAATGGAAATGTTATTATTGTGGGAAGGGGATCGAACATCATTACACGTTCCATAAAAAATGGATACAATGTAAGACTTGTTGCTCCGTTAAACTGGAGAAGTGATGAAATTGTAAAAAAAATGAATATATCGAAGCAGGATGCGGGTAAACTTATTGCTGAAAAAACGAAGCAGAGAGATACATTTCTCAAAGAGTATCTGAAGTTTGACGTGGCAGACCCTCATAACTATCACCTTCTGATAAACAATGCCGAACATTCCGTTGATCAGGCGGCAAGGATTATTATTGAGAGCATGAAGATTAAGGGATTGATACAGTAAAACAGTTTAATTTTAATCGTTCCATCTACCGTCTGATTTTCTGTTCAGCATCAGATGGTAGATTTATCAACACCCCTGCGTCACCTGCTGATTTTCCCATTAAGTTCTGCTTTAAAACATTGTATTTAATGTTCAAAATAATTCATCTCATTTTGCTGCTCATTTTAATTCGAAGTCTTTTGAAATAGCAATTAGCAAAAAGATTAGTTTTAACGCATAAGGGAGCGGATCATTAATGAAAAAGATAAATGCATTCTTCAATCCCGAACAATATCACGGCTGGGGTGAGACAAAGAGTTATTTTGAAGGTTGGTACTTTAAGGTAGTTGATCATACAGAGAAAAAAGCCTTCGCATTTATTCCCGGTATTGCCATGGATGAAAACGGGAACAGACAGGGTTTTATTCAGGTCCTCAATGGTAAAAAAGCTGCTTCACTATATAGACGATTTGATCCTACCGATTTCGTTCCCGCGTCGGGGAAATTTGAAGTAAGAATACTTGATAATTTTTTTTCCGAAAATAAAATCAGGTTAAATCTCCCGGAGGTTAAGGGAGAGCTGTACTTTTCGGACAATGTAAAATGGCCGAAGAAGTGGTATTCGCCGGGTGTAATGGGACCATATTCATTTACACCTTTCATGGAATGTTATCACGGGATTGTAAGTATGGATCATCGCGTAAACGGAATTCTGAATGTAGACGGTGAAACCATTAAGTTTATTGACGGTCGCGGATATATAGAGAAAGACTGGGGCCGTTCTTTCCCCAGCGCTTATACATGGATGCAGTGTAACCATTTCAGCGAATCGGGAGTTTCTCTTTTTGCGTCCGTTGCAAGAATTCCCTGGATACGAAATTCGTTTACCGGTTTTATCGCGGCGATATGGATTCATGACCAGCTTATTAAATTCACAACGTACAACAGAACCCGGTTAAAAAAATGCCACATTGATAAAGCAAAAGTTGAACTTGTGATGGAAAACAGCTCTCACCGTATTGAGATAAACGCAAAAAGAGGTCATTCTGCAACTCTGGCTTCGCCAATCCAGGGGTTTATGGATGGGCGGATAGATGAGAGCATGACTGCAGAAATAGGTATAAATCTTACAGATATAAAAAGCGGCAGAATAATATTTAATGATACAGGACGTCATGCCGGCCTTGAAGTCGCAGGAAAGATTGAAGAGATAATTGTTTAAAAAATCAGGTAGTATTGCATACTCACATATTAATGATTAAACTGCATATCATTTAGACCGCCGCCATTGATGACATTTTTATATCCATTCTTCTCGAGAATATCTTTAGCTTTGCCGCTCCTGTTGCCGGTGCGGCAATAAACAACTATATGGTTTTCCTTATTCCCGAAAAGGTCAATTTTAGATTCAAGTTCACCCAGAGGTATATTGATGGAATTCTTATAGTGACCTGCTGCAAACTCCTCTGGAGTGCGAACATCAACGATGAGAGCACCATTATCAATCCACTCTTTCACTACAGCTCGAGAATCAGGACTACAGCCGCTCTTAAAAAAGAAAAAAATAAAAACGACAGCAGCCGCAGCGGTGATAAAAATAATAAATTTAAAATTCATAATCTAAACCTTTTCCCTGGTAAAAAAGTAATTTATTTTTATTTCGTTTCGAACCACCCGGACTTTAAAAATCCGAATACTGCAAAAGATAGTAAAAGTGCAAACATGAATGCAATGTGAATAATATCAAGCGATAACAGAGTTATTTTGCCGAAGTAAACACCCTTCTGACTAGAAATTACTTTTAAAACTCCAGACAGAAATAATCCGGAAAGTAAAAATATCCGTATCCATCCCGCTTTGGACAATTTTAAAATATTGCGCTGCTTTAAAAAATACTCTGCTGAAAGATATGCAGCCAGAGCAATAAGTATAACCGCGCCTGTATAATGCAGAAGATGGGTAATATAATAATTCCCCAGCCAGCCTAATCCCGGAATATCCGAAACATAATATCTTTTATAAAGAGGCATCTGCCCTAAACCGGTTATGGTCATAACCGTAATCAAAACTATTGATAATCGCTTAATAAATCCGGTGCTTATGAATTCAATATCAGCTATTTTTTTCATTGTTCTCGTTATCTCCGCCAAACAGATTTTTAAATATTTTAAGATTTCTTCCCGCTGCCGCTGCAATCCCGGCAATCGGTGCAATAATCATCGCCTTTGAAAGATAGTCGGCACTTGCCATTTTATCTTCAACACCCCTGAAGTGAGGCTTCCCCTGCCCTCTCTCAAGAGCTTTATCAATCTCTCCAAATGGAACTGGCGAGATATAAATTGTATTAGTTCCGCCATTTTCATTGTAACCATAAAGGAAGCCGCCAATCTCAGCAGCAATAGCTTCCGCTTCTCTGATTATCCCGCTTCTTGGACCGATCTTCTGTACATTCTCTGGACACTCACTTATACATGAAGGGACGCCGCCATCTTTGACTTTATCGATACATCTGTCACACTTGTACATTACCCCGTTACCTCCAAGTGATGGAGCAAGATTCAGATATAGTCCTACACCGGTCTGTCTCTGAGGAATCTCCCACGGACATACATCCCTGCACTTCGCTCCTCCCAGACAGAGGTCCGCATCTATTACAGTAATACCATTTGATATTTTATGAGCAGATCCCCACGGACAAAGATTAGCGCAGGGTGGATTCTGACAGTGCATACATCTTCGTGGAATATTCAGTTCATGATCTTTACCATTGTAATTTACTTTTACCTTCTGAATATAAAGCCAGTTGTAGGGTGTCAGCCTCGTCGTTTCATCCTGTTTTTCAGACCAGTCTTCAACTTTAACTTTCTCAGGAATCATCTTAGGGAAAGGTTTTACCGGTTTAGGAAATTTAACCTCATTATAATCTTTACATGCATATACACAGGATTCACATCCGATACATTTTCTAAGATCTATCAGAGTTGCAAGCTCCTGATCCGATGCACCCTTTACTACCTGAGGAAGCGCCGACACAGCAATACCTGTCAGCAGCGCTTTCTTTGCTCCGATTGTAAAGAGTTCTCTTCTTGAAATTTTTTTATTCATTTTTCACTCCCGAATGATAAATTTCAGATGAATACAATAATTTTTAAATGGAATTTTATAATTTTATTAAATAATAAAATTCCATTTGTCAAACAAAATCCTTCAGGTTTAATGTTTATTAAAAAAAATCACTGTAATTATAAAAATTGAGTTTAAACCACTTCTCTCTCTGAATAAGTGGTTTACATTATAATAATAAAATACAACATATAAATAAAAACTTTTAATTTTTCCAGTAATAATTCTTAAACATTTTTTGCGTAAAAAAAATATATATCCTCTGCCATTAAAAATAAAAACTGTTAAACATGAATTACCTTGACTGATAAATAATTATATGTTATCAATTATTTGTTAACCTGAATTCAAAAAGAGAGATAAAATATGCTGCTTGACAACCTCGGCCTCCTTAACTGGATTTTCCTTATAAGTGCTGTTCTTGGCGGATCATTATTCATTGCAAGGATTATACTAATGCTTTTCGGCATGGGGGATGGAGCTGACACTCCGGACGCCGGGCATGATTTTCATCTGGATATAGATAGCGATGTACATCATGGTGAAAGTGGACATTCTGATAATTCAAATTCATCTTTTAAAATTTTATCACTTCAGGGCATAATGGGATTTTTTCTGATGTTTGGAGCTGTCGGATTTACAATGAACAGAATAGCCCTATCCGGTGCTTTTTTTTCAGTTGCAGCAGCTATCACTGCGGGATTTATAACGATGTGGCTTACTGCTAAACTTCTAAAATCACTTTTAAATCTTCAGTCTGACGGTACAGTAGAAATATACAATGCCATCGGTAAAGAAGGAACTGTTTATCAGAGAATTCTCCCCGGATCTACCGGAAAAGTCCAGATAGTTGTGCAGAACAGGCTGGTTGAATATGAGGCAATGAGCCGCAAAGATGAAGAGCTTCCAACCGGAACACCGGTTATGGCTATTTATTACAAAGGGAATATTCTTATCGTAGAAAAAATATAAAATTAAACGGAGGTTTTTTATGCTTGGAGTCAGCATTGCACTGATAGCTGTAATTTTCATAGCAATATTTCTTTTTCTTATACTATTCTGGGCTTCCCGCTACAAACGCTGCCCATCGGACAAGATTCTTGTAATTTACGGACGAGTCGGAAAAGGACAGTCAGCAAAATGTATCCACGGAGGAGGCGCATTCATCTGGCCGCTGATTCAGGGATATTCATACATGTCTCTTACCCCTATCACAATAGGCATACCGCTGCAGAATGCACTTTCACTGCAAAACATAAGAATCAACGTTCCGAGTACTTTTACTGTAGGTATAAGCACCGATTCGGCGATAATGAACAATGCCGCCGTAAGGCTTCTAGGCCTGAATATTGAGAGAATTGAAGAGATGTCACGGGAAATTATTTTTGGTCAGCTCAGGCTAACCGTTGCATCTCTTACAATTGAGCAGATTAACCAGGATAGAGAAAGCTTTCTGGAATCGATCCGTAAAAATGTTGAACCCGAATTAAATAAAATCGGACTCTATCTTATAAATGTAAATATTACAGATATTACAGACGAATCAACATATATCGAAAGTATAGGTAAGAAATCTGCCTCAGAAGCGATTAACCGTGCAAAAGTGGATGTTGCAGAACAGGAGAAAATTGGTGCAATTGGTCAGGCACATGCCAACCGTGATAAAGATGTAAGTGTTGCCGAGACCGAAGCTGAAGCAGCAAAGGGTAGAAAAAAAGCTGAAGCCGAACAGCGTATATTCGTTCAGCAGCAGGAGACAAGTGCTGCCATTGGAGAAGCAGAAGCGAACAGGGAGATGTCGATCAGAATTGCTGAGACCGAAGCTGATGCAGCTAAGGGGAGAAAAAAAGCTGAAGCCGAACAACGTATATTCGTTCAGGTTCAGGAAGCTCTGGCCGTACAGGGTGAGAACAGCTCCAAAGCATCAATCGCCGAGACCAACTCTGAGCTGCAAGTAAGGCAGGCTCGCGCTATGCAGATAAGTGAAATCGCCAGGAAAGAGGCTGAGGCTGAAATTCAGAAAGCTCAATATCATGCAGAACTTGAAAGACTTACAGCCGAAGAAATTGTGAAGCAGGAGATCTCAAAAAGAAAGATGGAGATTGATGCTGAAGCTAACGCAGAAAGAGTACGTCGTGAAGCCAAGGGTGCTGCTGATGCGGTAATGATGAAATATGAAGCGGAAGCAAAAGGTATACTTCAGGTTCTGGAAGCGAAAGCAAAAGGTTACGAATACCTGCTTAAAAGCTGCAATGGAGATGCGGAAGCAGCAACAAGCCTGTTAATGATAGAAAAACTTCAGGAGATCGTAAAACTTCAGGTTGAAGCTATAAAGAATATTAAAATTGATAAAGTTACAGTATGGGATTCCGGTGAAAAAAACTCTACCGCAAATTTTCTTTCAGGTCTTATCAAGAGTCTGCCTCCCCTTCAGGAAGTAGCAAAAATGGCAGGTGTTCAGCTTCCAGGTTATTTAGGTGAACTGATTGAAGATAAAATAATTGATGCAGAGACAGATACGAGTCACGGCAAAAAGTAAATGTCATTTCACCGGTATACGGATATGCAATGATCACCTTTGCATATCCGTATACCGGTATACCGGAAATGTAGCCTCAACATAATTACTATAAAGCACTTCTGGTTTATGCTATCCATACGCTGATACACCACTAAATTTCTAAAAACTAAGCCCGTCATGAAATTGAAATGCAGAATAAACAGAACCGCTGGTGTCATTCCATAATGAGAAGAAACTGTTAAAAGAAATATCCATAGATTTATTAAAAGGTATTGCCTGTCGAATTTCAGTGCATAAATAGCAATGACACACTCCCTACTGCAATAAAGGCTCCTGCAATTTCAGCAGGAGATATCCGCTTTTTCAATAAAATAATAGATGGAGCAATAATCAGAACCGGAGTAAGAGAGGAAATAGTTGCTACGATTCCGGCCTCTGCATGCTGTAATGCATAAAGAAGAGCACCCACACCGATGAACGGTCCGAAAACAGAACCGATTGCAATCAACGAAAATGATTTAAAATTTTTCACTGCATCCATTACCTCTCCGGTTTTACTGAATAATATTACAATACAAACAAAACCGGCAAAAGCTGAAAAAATTCTAACCTGAGTGGCTGCAATGGCAGAGATATCAGCTGCACCGACTTTTGTAAGCAGAGTCCCTCCCGCCATTGCTACTGCTGATAAAATACCAAAGACTATGCCTTTAAAATACTCACCTTTATCCGAATCTTTTTTAATAGAAGTATTTTTATTCCCTGAAACTACAGTAAGCCCGATACCGAAAACAGTACCGGTGATGCCAAGGATTCCAAGAGAACCGATTGTCTCTCCGAATAAAAAATATGAAGCAACAGCGGTAATCGGAACCGAAGCCGCCATTAACAGCATCGCAATTCTCGAACCGACGAGTAAATACGAATTAAAAAGAAAGTAATCTCCGATTACAAACCCCACGATTCCGGATGTACTCATGAAAAACCAGGATTTCAGCGGGAGCCCGAATGGAATAACCTGGTCGCTGAAAAAATACGCAAGAATTGAAAGATATATTGTCCCGAATAACACTTTAAGAGTATTAACGGCTGTAACCCCTGCCCGGGTGCTTGCCGCTTCAAAAATCATCGCAGCTGCAGTCCACGAAAATGCAGTTACTAACGCAGCAGCTTCACCCGATTCAATTATCATCAATAACTCCTTTAGTAAGTCTCAGTATTTATAAGTAACTCAGAAGAAAGTCGGTTAACTTTATTAAGTTAAGCACTTACTTGTGAATTATTTTCCCGCCGCCAAAGGCGGCGGGGTCCGTGACTACTCAAAAACCGGTGGAATTTCATCTCCGCCGCGCCACAGGCGCGGCGGAGAGCAATTTTAACACCAATTTATGAGTTGATACATTTACAGATATTTAAACAACATTTAAACTGCTTCTATAATGCAACAATTTTACAAAAGATAAATTTATTAAGTTTAAAAACCAGCTGCATGGAGTCTCAGCCGCTTTATGAATAAATACTTGAGTACGCACTTATAAACTGATAGTGAAAATGCTCTCCGCCGCACCATAGATGCGGCGGAGATAAAATCCTGCCGGTTTATGAGTAATTACAAACTTGATTATTCACAAATTTGAAAATGTCTTGATATTTTATATAAATAAAAACCGAATGATTGCAGTTACTCTTAATACTAAATGGCTGATAAATAATGAAAAAAATGCATATGCTCATATATCTTACAGCTTTCGCTGCTGTGATATTTCTCTCCGGCTGCGGAAAAGATCTCAAACCTGATATTCATGGCGGAGAACTCGATCTTCGCGGAACAGATCTTTCAGGGAAAATAGTCCGTCTTGACGGCGATTGGGATTTTTACTGGAAAAAGTTTATTCCTTCCGGGGAATTCGAATCAGCTCCCGGTAAAATTGCGGTAAAAGTTCCCTCAATATGGAATGATACCATCGTTAACGGGTCACCTCTCCCTGGTGATGGTTTCGCAACTTACCGTACGAGACTGAAAGTTAAATACAGTGAAAAAAATTTCGCGATTAAAATGATCGATGCTTCGACGGCATATCGCCTCTTTGTGAATGGTCGTATGATCGCTGAAAATGGAGCAATTTCTGAAAAACCTGAACTTGGGGTCCCTCTTCACAGACCTTTAACTGTTCCATTTAAACTTGAAAAGCCGGAAACAGGCGATGATGCGGATGTTGAAATTGTTATTCATGTTTCAAATTTCCATCATGTAAAAGGGGGCCTATGGGAGAGTGTCCGTTTCGGATACTATGATGAAGTATCACGTCTCCAGAGCAGCAACATCGGAATTGAAATGTTTCTCTTCGGTTTTATTCTTATTATGGTTATATACCACCTTGGCCTTTATGCCCAGCGCCGCGAAGATAAATCAGTTCTTTATTTCGGTATACTGGCATTATTTCTTGCATTGCGGATACCGGTTATTGGTGAGCGTTGTGTAACTCTTTTTATTCCGGATTTCAACTGGAACCTGATGATCCGCCTTGAGTACTTATTCGGATTCTGCAATATAACATTCATCGGATTGTTTGAATATTCATTATATGGAAATAAACTTCCGAAAACCGGTAAATATATTATTACAGGTATAGGGGCAGCACTGATGGTTTCGTTTACTCTTCTGCCTGTTTCAATCTTTCTAAAGGGTAAAATAATCTACGATCTTTATCTCATGTTAAGCGGACTTTATATAACAGTAACAATGTTCTATCTCGCAGTACGCGGCAACAAGGGCGCTTTTATAGCTTTTACAGGTATGGCGGCGCTATACTTCACCGGTATCAATGACATACTCTACACCAGGCTGATTGTTAACACAATGAATATGGCTTCCATCGGACTCGCTGCTTTTATACTAGCGCAGACGTATCTGATCTCGTCTCTTTTTTCAGGAGCATTTAGACAATCGCAAATTGAATCAGAAAAAAACCTCAGGCAGGGTGAAGAGATTAAAGCTCAGAACGATTTTATAAAAAACGTTCTTAAAACAGCTTCAGAGGGGATATTCGAGGCATCTAAAAAAATGTCCGGAACTCTGAGCCTTTTCAGAATCGATGCAAGTGAAGAATCTGCATCTCTTGAGGAGGTCGCTGCTTCAGTTGAAGAGATTTCAGCCGCGGCACAGAATATATCCTCCGGTACAGACAATCAGGATACCGACCTGAATGCTCTCGATAGCGCATTGAAAAGTCTTGATGAGATATTAAAACAAACTGCAAAGGCGGTATCTGATGCACTATCCGTTGCTGTAACAATTTCTGACGATGCACGGACAGGAGGAGAATCGATATCGGTAATGAAAGTAACAATGGATGAACTCTTTTTAAGTTCTAAACAGATGAACAGTATCATCCAGATTATAAATGATATTTCAGATAAAATAAATCTTCTCTCTCTTAACGCTGCGATTGAGGCTGCCCGTGCCGGAGACTACGGCCGCGGATTTGCAGTAGTTGCAGATGAAATCTCCAAACTGGCGGATCAGACAGCTGCAAGCATAAAAGAGATAGACTCACTTATCAAAAAAAATGAATCAGCAATAAAAAGCGGTGGATCAAATATTCAGAATGCCGTTACATCCGTTTCAAAAATAATAAGTAATGTAGGAGTAATAAGCACTGCAATATCATCAATATCTGATTTTATGAAGCAGCAGGTAGAATTGAACTCAACCATCAACACAGGCGCCACACGGGTAAAAGAACGCGGCGGAGAGATGAAAGTTGCCATGAAGGATGAAAAAAATGCAGTTGAAGAGATATCAAACACTATCACTTCCATAAGCGCAATATCTCAGGTAAATTCACAACGCATAGAAGATATGGCTGATTACGCCAATTCTCTCACTGCAATGATCAACGAGATGAATACCAGTATAGAAAAATACAGTTAACTCATAAGCACGGATAAACAGACTCAGCACACATCTGCGGGGCTTACAACGAAGTTGCCGCACCGCTGACTCTGTACTTCCTGATTATGCCCCATAAATAAAAAGTACATTTTGCCAAAATTACCGCATACTTAAAAATTATACCCCACCTCCGGATGTGCCTGGGTATATGGCGGTTTATAAATCCGCACTCCATAAAACAGCTTTTCAAATCTCATAAAACATATAAAAATCCGTTTTTTTCTTGTATAAAAATTAGTTTATTTTCTATTAGGAAATACCAGTATTTGCTCATTCAGCGGATAAATTATACAATTAGAAATTTAATCCGTCATTTTTGAGAACACGCAGATACCAGTGATAATGTAATTATAGTAATTACTCAAAACCCGTTGGTATTTTATCTCCGGTTTATGAGTACCTGCTAATTCAAGTCGTTCCAAACAAAAACAAGGAGTTACTTTATGGTTCAACAAATAATTGAAGACAATATCATGATTGCCAAATTCGACAATCCTCCTGCCTACTCCATGACTTTTGATTGTCTCAAAGTCATTAGAGATGCAGTGAAAAAAGTCAATGAAGATGATTCTCTTAAAGGACTTATCTTTACAGGTGAAGGCAAATTTTTCTGTTCAGGCTTTGACCTCCCTACATTTATAAGTTTCAAAACAAGAGAAGATGTTCTCGGTTTCTTCAATGTTGAAGAAGAGATGCTCTATGAAATCTACACATGTAAAAAACCTGTAATTGCAGCTATCAACGGACACTGTACTGCAGGCGGATTTATTGTAGCAATGGGATGTGATTACAGAATTGCAACAGATAATCCTAAAGCTAAAATGGGAATGACTGAAACTAAAATCGGTCTCTCACTTACAATTGCAGAAATGGAACTTGTAAGATCGGGCCTTAACAGCGACAAACTTGTACGTGACATCATGTATGATGGTGAAAGACACAGTTTTGAGCAGGGGAAAGAGATGGGTTTTGTTGACCAGATTGTTCCAGAAGCTGAACTTCTTGATGCTGCTAAGAAAAGAATAACATACTGGTGGGATCAGCCGGGCCATGCATTTACAAATCTTAAATACTGCCTGAGATACCCTATCGCATCACAAATGAGACACAGACTCGATACTGAAAACTGGCAGGACAGCCTCTGCGAAGCAATAACAAATCCGCAGCTGAAAGCTATTTTTGAGATGGTTCAAAAAGCAATGTCAGGCGGAAAATAACAGTCGTAAGGGCGGTAGGGGCAAAAGATTTTTTGCCCCTACCGCCCCGACAACCCCGTACCCCCGGATGGCCAATCACCATCCGGGGGTACGAGGCTCCCAAAAAAAGCTTGACTATAACGCCTTTTAAACTTCTTCTTTAATACTAAAAGTAAGTAAAAAATATCAGAAAAAAATTCATTTATGATTTAAATATTATTATTTACTGAAAATGCTCTACATTTAACTGAAAATAAGGATTAGCAATATGAAAACAATCGAAGGAAAACTTGACGCAACGGGACTTAAGTTTGGAATTGTAGTATCCCGTTTTAATGAATTTATCACAAGCAGACTTCTAGGCGGAGCTGTCGACTGCCTTAAAAGAAATAATGCCAATGATGACGACATCACAGTAATGTGGGTGCCCGGAGCTTTTGAAATCCCGGCTGCCGCTACCCGGATGGTGCAGTCTAAAAAATATGATGCAATTATATGTCTTGGAACAGTAATAAGAGGAGCTACTCCGCACTTCGATTATGTCTCAGCAGAAGTTACAAAAGGTGTTGGACAGCTCAGCCTGAAGGCAGAAGTTCCGGTAATATTCGGTGTACTTACAACAGATTCAATTGAACAGGCAGTTGAGAGGGCCGGTACCAAATCAGGGAATAAAGGATTTGATGCTGCAATGTCTGCAATAGAAATGTCTAATCTTTTCAAACAGATTAACTAATGGGACAGAGACACAAGGCAAGAGAACATGCTCTTCAGGGACTATACATGTATGAAGTCTCTAAATCAGCAGTTGACAATATTATAGAATTCGAGTGGCTCGATGGTGAGATCGCCGAAGATGAAGAAAAATTCGCGGTACAGCTTATACAGGGTGTAATTAAAGAGATTGAAAGAATCGATACTATCATAACAGATTATTCAAAAAACTGGAAATTTGAAAGGATAGCCATCATTGACAAATCTATCCTGAGACTTGCAATATATGAAATGCTTTACATAAAAGATATACCTGCGATTGTCACAATCAATGAGTGTATCGATCTGGGCAAAACATTCGGAGGGGAAAACTCCGGTCAGTTTATAAACGGGATTCTTGATGCTGTAAAGAAACATGAACTCAGGGAGGGTTGATAAACCTTGTGAAGATTGGAAGAAACCGTAAGGATAGCTCAGAATTCGATATTCATATCGAGAAAAACAGAATCAACGAAATTGAAACTGTTCAGACCGAAACCGGCAAAAAAGAGCCGATGTCAGCAAAGCAGAAGTATACTATAATCATACTCGGATTGGCATCGGTATCTCTTATTTCAGCTCTTCTTCTTATCAATTTTTTCTACAACAGATCCGGCAGATTCACTGCCGGTGAAAACAATCTGACTACCGGAAGCGAAGTAATGCAGGGGAAAGAACTGCTTACTCCGTTTCAGACAGAAAATCCCCAGCTCAAAAAAGCCATAGCGAGCTACAACAGCGGATACATACCAAATGCAATAACAGAATTTACCGATGTTGTAGAATCTACTGCTGTTCCCAAAGACAAAGCAATTGCCCTTATCTATCTTGGAATTATTGCAGACCGCAAAGGCGAATACGATAATGCCATAAATTATTTTAAACGTGCTGAAAACTACGATGAATACAATCCTGAAATATATCTCAACATGGCAAGGACATACAGAAAAAAACGGGATTATAATAATGCCGTAAAATATGCGGAAAAATCATCTGAACTTATTCCGAATGATGTTAATCCGCTGATACTTCTGGGCAACATCAATTATGAGCTTACGAACTGGGACGAAGCTATCCGCTATTACGAAAAAGCTCTTAAGATTGACGGCAATAATCCCTCTCTACTTTATAACATGGCACTTGCCCTTTTCAAGAAAGGGGAGAGATTCCCTGCTCTTGAATTTCTGAAAAAAGCTGCCGATTCAGATAAGATCGGAGACGTGGCATACAACTCATATTCCCGACTTGGTGCCGAATTTCTGGAAAGCAACATGTTCGACCTTGCGGAAAAATATTTAGTACAGGCGACACACCTTAGACCTCAGGACCCCGTGGGTAGATACAACCTCGCAGTGGCCTATCTCAGACAGAACAAAAATGCCGAAGCCCTTAGAGAACTGGAAGAGTCCGAAAGACTAAGCCAGGGGGACATGATGCTTCTCGAAAACATCGGAGAGTCATACTTCGCGCTGAAAGATTATGACCGTAGTTTGAGATCATACAATAAAGTGGCGGAGACCTCAAGCAGAAATGTAAAAATACTCTCACGCATCGGAGAGATCTACTATGCCAAAGGTGACCTTGAAAGGGCATATGAATCGTACAGAAAAGTTACTCAGATTCAGCCTGCAACAGAGAATGCCCGCATTGCATATCTGAACATGGGAAATATTCTCGATGATGCGCAGAGATTTGAAGATGCAGTCAAGGCATATGAATCTGCCATAGCCATAAGAGATAATGATGACCTTGCGTACTACAATCTAGGAATTGCATACAAGCACTTTGACAAATCTGCAATGGCCATAAACTCATGGAGAAAAGCAACCCAGATCAATCCTGGAAACATCAAGGCAAGACTCGCCATGGCTGATTATTACTACGAGCAGGGCTATAACGATCAGGCCGAAAAAGAGTACCAGGAGATCGCACACAAATGGCCGGACAATCAGGAAGCTCTTTTTAAACTCGGAACTATTTATCATAAACATAAGAATTACAAAGATGCTCAGAAAGCATACTCAAAAGTTATTGAAGCCGGTGAATCTACAGAGCTTTCCAGAAAAGCTCTGATTAATCAGGCGATAGTCTCATCGGGCGAGCGTAATGATGATGAAGGTCTGAACAACTCAATTAAAATGATACAGAAGGCTCTGCTTCTTAAGCCTGATGATTCAGATGCACTCCTTGCACTCGGGATTATATACGCACGAAAAGAGATGCACAGTAAAGCAGTCGAAGCGTTCTACCAGTCGATCAAGTCATCAAGAGATAATAAATTGACTGCTGAAGCTTATAACAACATGGGTAAAAGCTACTACCAGATGAAGGATTACAAAAAATCGGTGCAGGCATTTACCCGCGGTATTGAAGAGGATTCATCAAATGAAGAGATGCGGATAAACAGAAAAACCGCTGTTCAGGCATATGAAGCTCAACTGGAACAAGAGAGATGATAAACGCAGATAGAACATTCCTGCAGAACCTTGAAGAGTCAAGTCTTGCATCGTACGCCGCCCGATCGTCAGAGACAAAAGGGCGGGATCACGCTGAAGACAGACACGCCTACCGTACTGAATATCAGCGCGACAGAGAGCGGATTATACATTCGCGGGCATTCAGAAGGCTTGAATATAAAACACAGGTATTCATCAATCACGAGGGTGACCACTACAGAACAAGGCTTACACATACAATTGAAGTGGCACAGATCTCAAGAGCAGTTTCACGGGCTCTCCGTCTTAATGAGGATCTTGCAGAGAGTATTGCCCTTGCACATGATCTTGGTCATACACCATTCGGTCATGTGGGAGAGAAGGAGCTCAACAGGCTGCTGAAAGATTATGGCGGTTTTGAGCACAACCGGCAGAGTCTCCGCGTAGTTGAGGTTCTTGAAAAAAGATACAGCAGTTTCCCCGGACTGAATCTCACATGGGAAACACGTGAAGGGATTATAAAACATTCGAGTCCTTACGACAGGCCTGAAACATCTGATTTTCTCCCCGGCGAACATGCCTCTCTGGAAGCTCAGATTATAGATCTTGCCGATGAAATTGCGTACAACAACCACGATCTTGATGATGGAATTACATCCGGACTTCTGGATTATGACGGAGTAGTAAAACTTGAGATATGGGAACTGGCAAAAGAATTATACGCCAGGCCTCTCCCTGAATCAAAAAAATCGGCTGCACGTGAAATTATAAGGACTATAATTAATCTTCTTGTAACCGATCTGATAAATTCTACAATAAAAAATATTAATGATAACAATATAATTTCATATGACGATGTAAAAAAATCTCCGGTGAAACTCGCAGGTTTTTCGTCTGACATCAGCAAGGCGAACAACGAACTGAAAAAATTCTTACGAAAAAATATGTATCAGCATTACAGAGTAACAAGAATGTCGCTCAAATCTCAAAAAGTAATAAATGAACTCTTTCATATATATACAGAGCATCCCGACACACTTCCGGAAAGATACAACGAAGAGATCGAACAACACGGATTAATTAGAACTGTAACAGACTTCATCGCCGGAATGACAGATCGCTTTGCTCTGGAAGAGTATAAAAAACTAACCGATCCATTCATTAGAGTTTAGGAGAACATATGGAGATTCAATTTCCTGAAATACCCGATTATATAAAAGAACTCATCTCATCCGGAAACGGAATAGATGAAATATTAATAGACAAAGAAGGTGTCTGGTACCATAACGGTGAAAAATTCATCAACGAAAAGATACTTAGCTTTTTTGGACGATCTGTTAATATCACAGCTCATGGTGAATATGTTATTCATTATGGTGAATACACCTACCCTATTAAAGTAGAAGACGCCCCTTATTTTGTAACAGGCGTAACATTCAGCGGATTCGGTAATTTTGAAAAAGTCATACTTAATCTCTCTTCAGGTGAAACCGAAGAGCTGAACTGCAATACCCTTTACTGCAAAAGAAATAACGCCTTATACTGCAGAATTAAGAACGGGACTATGCCTGCAAAATTTAAACGATCCCCCTCTTTCAATATACTCGAAAGGCTGGAAGAAGGGAGTGACGGAAAGTTTCATTTAAGATTATGCGGACAAATTATTGAACTTATAGTTAAGGACGAATAAAGTGAAAAAGTATATCAATTCAATGCTTCTTCTTTCAGTAGCCGGTGTTGTGATTTCCGGAGTTCTGCTTTACCAGCACTATTTTCCTGATTTTGAAATGGGTTTTATTTCATGCGGAAAAGGTTTTTCAAATCCATGCATTACAGTGGGTCAGTCAAAATATTCAATACTTTTTGGTCTCCCCGTTGCAGCTTACGGTCTGCTTTATTTTATTCTGATATCTTTTCTTATACTGGTTGCGGATTACGCACAGGATAAATTCTATAAAATTTTATGCGGAATTATATTCCCGCTGATTATTATCGGTCTTGTTTCAGATGTTGCTCTTGGAATCTTAATGATAAAGATCGGAGAGATCTGCCAGCTCTGTATACTTACTTATATAATAAATATATTTCTGTTTATAATAATGTCTCTTTTTATTAAAAATAATTTCAGTAAAGAAGAGATCGTAAATTCAATTACTAAATTTTTTAAACCTGATAATTCAGATGAAAAGGCAACACTCTCCCTTTCAATACTGTTTGCATTTTTTCTGGCATTTGCAATCTTCACCAGTTCAAATATCATCAAAATGAAAGCAGGAGTAAATAAAACTCCTGAAACTCAGAAATCAAAACTGCTTACAAATTTCTATAATCAGAATCCGGAAAAGATAGATTTCATAAAAAGTAATCTGGTAATAGGAGATGAAGATGCGGAACTTAAGATTTACATCTTCAATGATTTTCTGTGTTCTGCATGTTACAAATTGTATCAGATTGAAAAATCTATAATTGCTAAATACAAAAACAGAATACAGGTTATCTACTATCACTATCCCCTCGATTCAGCATGTAATAAATATATAGATGATGCGGTTTATCCTAATTCATGCATGGCTTCTCAATCTATGTATGCAGCTGCAGAAGCCGGTTTTTTTGAAGAATATTTCTACATTCACTTTTCAGGTTATGCAAACTATAAGGACTCTTTTGAAAAAGATAATATCACAAATAATCTCAATCAGACTGAAAAACAGTTTAAAATTAAATCTGACTCAAGACAGAAGTTCGAATCACTTATGGATAATAAAAGCGGAGAATCACAGATAAAAGAACATATAGAATTTGCTGAAAAAATGAAAATTGAAGCAACACCAACAATTATCATTTCAGGTAGAAAAATTGTTGGTGTCCCTCCGAAGGAGATTCTCGAAAGTATAATAGACACAGAACTTTCGAAATAGCAGTTACAGCATATCAACCGGATCTATATCTATTTCAACATAAACAGCCTTTGATTTGAAAGAATCTAGGGCTGTTTTTATAAGCAGTGTAAGTTCATTTAATTTACTGCTTTTTAGAATAATATGATACCTGTAGTTCCCTCCGATTTTTGTAAGAGGTGCGGGTGACGGACCTAACACCGTTATTTTCGGAAATTTTTCCTTTCCGGTCTTCTTAAGAATCTCAGCAAGTATATCTGCCGATTCATCAACGGCTTCTTCAACTTTACCCCGAATAACTATTCTTGCAAGACGGGTAAAAGGGGGATAGTTTATCAACTTCCGGATTTTAAGCTCTTCTCTATAAAAACCGGAATAATCCTGTTTTTTAAGAAATTCAAAAATAACATGTTCGTCATTTAGAGTCTGGATAATTACACGGCCTTCACTCTCACCACGCCCCGATCTTCCGGAAAGCTGCATCAGCAGAGAAAATATTTTCTCTGTTGCTCTGAAGTCAGGCATATTGAGTCCAATGTCAGCCATTATTATACCGGCAACAGTAACACCGTGAAAATCAAATCCCTTCGAAATCATCTGAGTCCCGAGAAGTATATCTATCTCCCGCTTATTCATCTGTTCAAGAAGATCAAAGATTGCATCTTTTTTTCTTGCACTATCCTGATCGAGCCTGAAAACCCTATAATCGGGAAACTCTTTAGTAATCGTCTCTTCAATCTTCTGTGTCCCTGAACCAAGCATCAAAATTGATTCCGATCCGCACTTTGAACACTTCACAGGGACTTCGGCAGAATATCCGCAGTAATGACAGAGCATTCCTTTACCACGGTGATAATTCATTCCGATGCTGCAGTCGGGGCATTCGGCGGCTATACCGCAATCACCACATAACACGAAAGGTGCGAAACCTCTGCGGTTTAAAAGATATACAGCCTGATTCCCCTCTTTTATTGCTCTGTTAGTAAACAGCTTTAATCTTGGAGTTATCTCTTCACTGCTGCTTTTTAATTTTACAATTTCAATCAGCGGAAGCTTTCCTTCCCCATACCTCTCATCAAGAGTATGAAGCTCAATTACTCCCCGTTCAGCGGCATAAAGTGTCTCAACGGATGGCGTAGCTGAACCGAGTATAACTTTAGCATTTTCAGTTTCGCTGCGGTAAAAAGCAATTCTCCTTGCATTATATCGGGGTGAACTCTGTTCCTTGTAGGATGAGTCATGTTCTTCATCAACAATAATCAGTCCAAGTTTCGGGCACTGAAGAAACACTGCAGATCGTGTTCCAACAGCAACCATTGCTTCACCTTTATAAAACTTTTTCCAGTTGGCAAGACGCTGATTCTGAGTAAGATGACTGTGATACACTATCAGATTATCCCCGAAAACTTTATATAATCGTTCATAAATCTGAGATGAAAGCGTAATTTCCGGAACAAGGTATATAACAGAGAGCCCTTTTGAAACAGCATCAATTGCCGCACTCATGTATACTTCGGTTTTTCCGCTGCCGGTTATTCCAAATATAAGATGAGTTCTCTTATCTGATGTTAAAAATTTATCATAAATATCTTTCTGCTTCCCAGTAAGAACTATTCCACTGTCCTGAATCTTCCTGACCCTGGAAGCGCGTGGTCTTGATTTAGAACTCTCACCTGATGGAAGAGCTTTTCCTAGAGCTTCGCCAACTGAAGAGAGATATGATTCCGAAACATACTCAGCAAGCCTTATAATTCTGTCATCATATATAGGCTCATCGTCAACTTGTGATTCAATCTCTTTTAGCTCTATACCCTCCGGTATGTTGTTATGTATCGAAGAAACAAAACCCATCATCTGGCGTCCGGCAAAATTTATAATAACTCTCATCCCGGGAAGCAGCTTCATTGTTTCAGGGATTTTGTATGTAAAGGATCTTGGGACAGGAGAATTTATATATATATCTGCAACAGAGGATTTATTGAGGGTCATGGTTAAGTTCCAGATATTTTGCCTTTACAAGTTTCAATGTTTCCCATGCGGGTCGTTTAAGTTCTGGATTTTTTATCAGCGAAATAGTATGCTCTGTATTAAACCAGGTTATACCTTTACTGGAATTCACAATTGCCTGAATGGGTAGAATCTCCCCCATTACAATTACAATCCCGGGTTTAATAAGATTAATTTCTCTCTGCAGAATTTTTGTACAGTTTTTAACCATATCGCTAGGTTTAAATAATGCATCACCTGTTTCACATTTACTCAGATTAGTAACATAACACTCTTTCATTTCAAGACCTATCGCCGAAACCATTTTTTTCAGAAGATCGACAGACTCAGCTCGATGAATACTGATCTCAATTCTGTTCGCCATTCTTGGAGCATTCAGAAGAATCATCACTCCGTTTGATCCTGAACCGAATGGATTTTTTCTTTCAATTATATCTGGACATGCCTTACATTCAGAAAGTTTAAAATCAGATGTAATATCCTGAATGGTGGTAATTTTAGATTCTTCTGACTTCGGTTTAAGCCTTTCAAGAAGATAATTCAACTCATCACCCCCTTTATACAAAAGGGTATTCTTCATCAAACTACGGTCTTTCAGAAAGTTGATAACAGATTCAGTCATTTTGTAATTTTTCAACATTGATATTATACTGTTTTATTTTTCTATGAAGATTTGTTCTTTCAATATCCAGATCTCTTGCCGTTACCGATATATTGCCTTCATTCTTTTTAAGTGAAGCAATAATGTATTCTTTTTCAAAAGCATCACGGTTATCTTTTAAAGAACCTCCATGAAAATTCCCATCTTTATTCTGATCTCTTCCGCCCGGGCCAATATTCTTTTTGATATCTTCAGCATTAATCTCTTCAGTAGAGACCATAATTACTACTCTTTCAATAATATTTTTCAGTTCCCTGACATTTCCGGGCCATGGATATTCTCTTAGAAACTCCATGCCGTCTTCAGTTATCACTTTTTTCCCTGTACCATGCTCCTGAGAAAATCTTTCGAGAAAGTAGTTTATAAGAACTTCAATATCATCTTTTCTTTCTGTCAGTCTGGGGACATGAATAGGGATAACATTAAGACGGTAATAGAGATCCTCTCTGAACTTACCCTCTTCAATCGCCTTGGGTATATCAACATTTGTCGCAGCTATAACTCTTACATCTACAGTAATTGTTTCACTGCCGCCAACCCTTTCAAACTGCTGCTCCTGAAGTACACGAAGTACCTTTGCCTGAGCTGATAAACTCATATCACAGACTTCATCAAGAAACAGCGTCCCGCCGTCGGCAAGTTCAAACTTCCCCAGTCTTCTCCCTACAGCTCCGGTGAAGGAACCTCTTTCATGGCCGAATAATTCACTTTCAATAAGTTCATCGGGAATCGCAGCGCAGTTCATTTTCAGAAAAGGTTTATCCGACCTGTTGGAAAGCTGAAATATAGCTTTTGCGACAAGCTCTTTACCTGTACCGCTTTCACCGGTAATCAGAACCCTTGCATTAGTTTTCGCAGCTCTTCTTATAATATCTTTAATCTCGTGCACATGATTTGAATAGCCGATCATGTCATCATCTACAAATGATTTCTTTTTGAGTTTAATATTCTCCCTGCGTAACCGTACCTGTTCCAGAGCATTATTTACTGAGGTTACAAGCCTGTCCAGCGAAGGGGGCTTTTCAAGAAAATCGAATGCTCCGATCCGTGTAGATCGTACTGCTATGTCAATAGAACCGTGTCCGCTAATCATTATCGCGGCAGACTCAGGGTATATTTTTTTTATTTCCTCAAGAAGTTCAATACCATCGGCATCGGGTAGCCACACATCAAGTATGATGAGGTCTACTTCGTTTTTTTTCAGAAAAGAAAGCCCCTCTTCACCGGTCTTTCCGGAAAAGACAACATGTCCTTCATCCTGAAGTATCGGTGTCATGGAATTTATTATGTTTTCTTCATCATCTACAATAAGTATTCTAGCCATTATACAACTCCTCGTTCAGTCGGGAACATTAAGATAAATTCAGCACCCTGCCCCTCTGTAGACCGGCAGTAAATTTTACCGTCATGTTCCAATATAATTTTTTCAACAATAGCAAGCCCAAGCCCTGTACCGGTTTTTTTCAATGTAAAACCCGGTTCAAAAATTTTTTCTATATCAGCTGATTTAATACCCGGCCCGTTATCTTTTATCTTTACAACCTGGTAAAAACCTGAATCATCTGCACAAGTTGTAATTATTAATATTCCATTTTCATGAAAAGCCTGTATGGAATTACTTATAATATTATTCAAAGCCTGTCTTACAAGACTTCTGTCAATCAGAATATCCGGCAGATTTTCTTCTCTGATAAATCTGAATTCGACATTATCATAGCTGTTAAACAGAAGAATGCTCTCGTCAATCAGGTTATTTAAATTTGAAGATTCAGCTTTTTTTACAGGGAGCCTTGCAAAATTATTAAACTCGCTTACAAGTTTTAATAACGAATTCACTTCAGCAACAATAGTCTCAGATCCTGTAATTACAGCGCTCTCCATATTCGGATTCCCCTCCTTCACAAGTTTTCTCATCCTCTCGGCTGATAATCTTATTGGTGTAAGGGGATTTTTAATTTCATGAACAAGCTTTCTGGCCATTTCATTCCATGCTTCAAGCTTCTGTTTCTGAAACATAAACTTCTGGTTTTCATCAAGCTGCCTTGCCATAGAATTGAACGCATCTACAAGCACTCCAAGTTCATCATCACTTCTCTTTTCAATATTCAGTTTGTTATTACCAAGAGCAATCTGCTTTGCTGCTGATGACAGCTCAAGAACAGGTCTTACTATATTTCCGGATATATACAAACTGATCAAGTATGCAATACTCACAATAATTATAGAAATAAGCATTAAAAAAGATCCGGTACCGCTTTCAAAATACTCCTTCTGACTCTCAATCCTTCTATAATCATCTCTTGCCTGTATAAACAGATTTTCGTTGACTTTCAATTCCTCTGATAAAGAGATATAAATAACAATCATAAGATCCCGATATCTGAACATACCGCTGATGAGATCAAACTTATCAATTTTAATCCGATCTACTCTAATCCCCGGCAATTCAGAAGTACTGTAAAATTCGTATAATTTATAGTTATCAATTTTGGGAGAGTTATTTTCATTACTTGTGATATGCAGCTCGCGTTCCATCACTTTGAAAAATATAATTTTTAATTCGGAATTGCGGTAAGTTGCGGTAATTCTATCTATATCATCCTGATCGGTCTTCAACATAAAATTATCAAAAAGAAATCTGGAGTTTTTCAGTTCAGATTTAATTTCATTCTCGATTCGATAATAAGAATCATGCGTAAGCTCAACAGATTTCTCAAGAGCACTCATGGTTCTTCCGCTGAACATTTTGGAAAGACTATTATTAAAGTAGTTACTTGATATTATTACAATCGGCATGGCTGAAAGGACCGCGATAAAAACGAATGAAAGAGTGATCTTTTTCTTAATACTTTCTGGAATATCAGCAGTACTGACATTAATACTTCTACGAAAAGATATAACAATAAAATAAATTCCGGCTATAATCGGAATAGTCATCATGGTTGTTATAAAAAAATTTTCATCTACCAGACCGGCATTCAGCCGTCCCGGGAAAAGACCTATTATTAAAATAGATGAAAATATTATAATACCGACAAGAAATAGAATATCCTGTACTGAATTTTTGTTTTTTACTTTTTTTTTGTCTGAAGACAAAATAACTTCCTGGAGAGATTATATTTTAATCAGATTTTAAAATCATTTTCAATAAGGTTGAGTATGTAGCTCACCAGTTCATGCTCACCCTCGCCGCTTGCTCTTATCTTCAATTTTGAACCTGAAATTATTGCAAGGCCAAGAACTGACATTATAGATTTACCATCTGCTTCAACATTATCTTTAATCAGAGTAATTTCACATGGATATTTCATAGCCTCACGAACAATCATCATGGCAGGTCTTGCGTGAATACCTGCATCACTATTAACAACAACATCTTTTTCAATCATTACTTCCCACCCTCATTGATAATCCATTTTTTAATCCGCTCATCCAGCTCTCTTGCGGAATTAATCCCTACTTTCTTTAGTCTCTGATTTAACGCTGCTGTTTCAATAATAATCGGAATATTTCTACCCGGACGTACCGGAACAGTAATATATGGAACGTCTATATCCAATATTGTATACTTTTTCTCATCAAGACCAAGTCTGTCATACTCGGTAGAAGAATCCCATTCTTCAAGCAGAATAACCATTTCAATCCGTTTTCTGTTCCGAACAGATCTTATGCCGAAAATCTCACGGACATTTACTATTCCAATTCCACGAATTTCAATATGATGCTTTAATATTTCAGAACCCCCTCCCATTAAGAGAGATTCATCAATTTTCTTAACAACAACCATGTCGTCCCCGACAAGTCTATGCCCTCTCTCTATAAGCTCCAGGGCCGTTTCGCTCTTCCCCACTCCGCTTTTACCGGTAAGAAGGACACCTACACCAAAAACATCTACCAGCGTAGCATGGAGAGTTACACTCTCTGCAAAAATTTCATCTATCACATGAACAAAAAGAGTAATAAACCTTGTAGTTCCCCTTTTAGTGAGAAAAATAGGAATATTCCTTTTCTCGGCATATTCAAGAAAAAGATCATCAGGCCTGTGCTCATAAGTAAAAATACAGCACAAAACCGGATAGCTGAAAAATTCATCATATATTTTAATTCTCTGTTCACGGCTGAGCTGATTCATGAACGCAGTTTCGCCCTGACCAAAGATCTGAATCCTGTCATAAGCGAAATAATCAAAAAATCCTGCAAGAGCAAGCCCCGGCCTGTTCAGTTCACCAGATTTGATCTCCTTATCGAGACCATTTTCGCCGGCGAGAAGACGCAGCTGAAGATCTATCCGGCCGGTTCCCTCTATAAAATATCTTAATGTAAGTTTTCCCATGGTATAATTATCTCACTATATCATTTTCTTTCCAGTAAAAAAATGTAATCGGTAATAAAAAACAGTATTTATTCCATAAATTTTCTAAAGGGCAGTTCCAATAACTCATACTTTACAGGGTCGAAGGGGCGATAGCCCCTTCATAAGCCCCGCAGGGCTTCCTGCGGTTTCAGAAACGGAGTTTTTGGGATCGCCCTAAAATAAAAAAAACTCTATTATCCCCGATGCCGAAGAAGCTGGGATATATAATTTTTTTTACACAAAAAATTATATCAGAATAAATGTTGATATAGAGACAAGAATTGATCCTGCCGGAAAACTAATTCCGGCAGGACTATTATAATCAGAATGCGGGTACAAGAACTTCCAGTTTCTTTCCGTTTCGGCTTAGAATATTAAGAATTCTTGTTTCTTTATTGAAAAAAGGCATGTATACTTTTTCAGATTTTTCAAAAGATTCAAAAGCTTCATCAAGAGTCAATTTAACGATTGCGCAGTCAGATCCTTTTTTAAATTCAATTTGAGGATTTGATGCAGACTCATCTTTAACATTCAGTTCGTACTCTACTAAAGTGTCAGCATTAAACTCACTCCCCTTATGATCCTCAAAAGGAACTTCAACCAGCTTAAAGACCGGACCGCTCTTATAAATTACCGCGTAATTCTTATTTGCATAATCAACATCACTTTCTACAGTTCCTACCCCTTTCTTAAAAAGAATAAAATCCTTCTTATCGATTCTCATCTGCAGAAACGCTTCAATATTATTAATCGGTTTATTGCTGACCTGAGTAAGAACAGCATCTGTGCCGGTGTCACTGGTAAAATCATAAGAAAAATCGAACTCAGCCCCCTGTCCTTTTCTTGACTGAATTCTTTCTTTGAAACGCGCTATCTGTGTCTCCATTTTATCTACAAGGAGATCTATTGCAGAATATAAATCAGCGGCCTTTTCACGCGCATGAAATTGAACTGAATCTCCGGTAATATTAAGCTCTGCTGCATGATCGAGTTTTTCCACATACAGAATGAGGTGAATGTCAATTAATTGCTGAAAATACTTCTCAAGTTTAGAAATCTTTTTATCAGCATAATCTTTGAGGCTGTCAGATACATCGATATGTCGTCCTGTTATTTTAATCTTCATAAGCTCTCCTATGATTTAATCATATTAATTTTTTTTCTTTTATTTGAAGCAGGTATATTCAGAATATCCCTGTACTTCGCTATTGTTCTTCTTGCGACAGTTATACCTTTTTCCTTTAAAAGATTTACTACCTCTTCGTCACTGAAAGGATTTTCAGGATTTTCATTATTAATGATATCCTGAATCAGCATTCTCACCTGATCTGATGATTGATCATCATTATTATCGCCTGAATTTTTGAGGCGTGAAACAAAAAAATACTTCATTTCAAAAACGCCCCATGGTGTCTGAATATACTTACCGCTCGACACCCGGCTGACAGTTGATTCATGTACTCCAACCTCATCAGCAATATCATGATGAGTCAGATACTTCAGATGACCTGGTCCATGTACAAGAAAATCCTTCTGACTGGTCATAATAGCAGAAGTGACTTTCAGAATAGTATCCCGTCTGGATGATATGTTTTTTAAAAGAGCCATTGCGGACTGAAGTCTGGTATTGAGATATTCACGCTGTTCCTTATCAATACTCTTTTTCTTCAGAAGATTTATATAATATGTACTGAGCTTAATACCTGGTATCCAGTCATCATTTAAAGTTACAATTATCTCATCATCAACGAGTTTAACTTCAACATCCGGTATAACAGGTTTAGCCTCTCGCCCAGAATATGATCTTCCGGGAAAAGGATTTAAATTATGAAGAATTTTACTTTTTTCAATGACAACGCTTTCAGGTATAGCCAGATTTTTGGATATTTTTCCATAATCCAGTTTTTCAATATCCTCAAAATGTTCGCCAAGAATTGTATGAAGAAGCGGATCTTCAGGGAAATAGTAACATGCCTGAATATAGAGAGTCTGTCTCATAGAAAATGCAGCACAGCCTACCGGGTCAAAATTACGTATAACATCTATTACTGCAGATTTATTATTATATTTTATACTATTAAAAAGATTCTCATCGATAAATCCATCATCATCAAGCATAGTAATGATCTCTTCATATACTGAGAATAACTCAGTTGTATCTGCAGTCATAGTTGCCTGCCAGAGAAGATGCTCTTTCAAACTCTCTCTTGTTGTTACAGCATTCTCAATATATAATCTGTTTTTATCTTCATCCTCGTAATGTTTGTTTATACCGCTTTCATTAGGATCGTCATAAATGTCTTTTTCAGGTGAATCAGCATCGCCTTCTTCACCATTCAAATTCTGGTTAAGCTTCTCTTCAAGGTAATCTTCATTTTGTAAAGATGAGGCTTCTTCAAGGATCGGATTCTCAAGAAATTCCTGAGAGATCAGTTCAGAAAGTTCAAGATTTGTCATTTGAAGCATCTCTATTGACTGCCTCAAAGTTTGAGTCATTACAAGTTTCTGTGTCTGCTTTAATCCTAAATTCAATCCACTTTTCATTAAAAACCTTTTTATCGATCGTATATATAAGTTAATCATTTTTTTAAAAAAGTCAATTATTAACAGTTAAATATTTATCAGCTTAGTCCAATATCTGAATTTTATTACTCTCTCCTCTTGTGATATATTTCCATCCACAGCTCGAAAAGCTCTCCAGAAAATAAATCTTATACCCGCCATTCAGTGACGGATTAAAAAAGAGTTTTTATTGCAAAGAAACTCAAAATAACAGAATCTTTTAAATGAAAGAGCCCAGGAATAAACCTGAGCTCTTTCATTTAATATATAAGTATAAAAATATAAAAAAAGATACAGAAAAATCAGTAACCTGTTTCGTAATTTCTACTGCCGAATAAATAGAATCTGACACCCAACGCAACCTGGTAACCGGTAATAGAAACATCCTTGGTCGAATCATAATAAGATTTGTGGTATCCTAAATCAATGTATGGCGCAACAACCTGGGTAAAATTATACTGAAGTCCTGTATTGAATGAAACATAAACACCGGGTCCAACCCCTTCACTATCACCATCAGGTACTGAAACTTCAAAATCCGAAGCACCTATGTTGATTGCATTCTTCCAGTAAATTCTATAAGCATCCAGTATTGCAATGGGGGGTATATACTCAATCCCCGCTGCTGCGGATGAATATTCATACTTCAGTTCATCAACAAGACCTTCATTCTCGGTATATTCAGAAACAGAAGCCCTCAAAAGAAAATTCACATCATCCGTAATTCCAAAACCGATCCCGCCGGCCCATCCTATAACAGGCTCGAACTCACCTGTGGCTATATAATTCCCCTGACCGTCTATAAAAAATGCAGCAAAAGATGATGTAATAGAGATTAAAAATATAAAAACGGCTAAAAATAATTTTTTCAAGATAATACCCCTTCGATGATTCTTTTTACGGTATATTATACACAAAAGTAAACTCAAGTCAAGAAAAAAGCATATTTTGCTTTAAAGTTTATCCTCTAAAACAGATGTTTTTTTATATCGTCGTCAAGCTCCACAGCTCTGCCGGATTTAGTATCGAGCATAACAAAAGTCACATCGGCATCTACAGCCTGTTTTCCGTCACTCTTTCTAAAAATTTTTTGCGAGAGAGTTATACTCTTATTACCATGTTTCTTAAACTCACTTTTCAGAACAAGTATTTCGCCAAGACATGCTTCATTCGTATAACTGATATTGATATTCACAATATTAAATGCATATCCTCTCTCCATAGCCTCTTTTGTCAATGCAAGCTCCTCAAAAAGCGCCCACCTGGCCTCTTCAAGAAATTCAAGATATCTCGCATTATTTACATGAGAATATACATCAAGATGATATCCTCTTACTTTTATTTCAATTTCACCATACATAACATCTCTCCAGTTTATGAGTTCTTACCGCATTTATCAAGTTACTGCTCATAAAATGTAGATAATTATGGTTTTCCCCGCGCCTGCGGCGCGGGGAAACAGATTTCACCACCGGTTTGTGAACAGTTACTTTATCAATGACGGTCATAGGGAATTATTGACAAGTTATATTTCGATTTTTACTATATTAATAAATACTTTTTATTCATAAAATATGGTAGTTATTTATTATCAGGGGTGCGTATGCTTCGACAGAGAGCAATTTTACCAATAGTTTGTGAGTACTTAAAATTATTTTCTTTACACAACTTGTTCTATTTTTATTATTGCACAAGAGAATGTAATAAATTCCGGGGTCGGCAAAAAATGGAAAAAATGTCTTTTTTAGCTATATTAATATTTAGTTTACTAATTACAGTTTCGTGCAATAAATCATCATCCGATGATGACTCTGACAACGGATACATTGATCCGGGTGTGGAAACACCAAAAGCTATTAATGCCAATAAAGCTTTTACATTAAATACTGTGGGAATATGTTCAGCTTCGGAATCATGCCTTGCAATCATATATCAGGGAAAAATAAGTGGGACTTCATATGTCGGAATTGGAGTTCAAAATGGATCCGAGAAATTAAAAATTTACTGGCAGGCCACATCAATACCTGAAACAACTCTTAGTTTATCTTCATGTACAGTGGTTTATAACGGAACAACAGCTTCAGAGGTAACAATAACAAATGTAACATTCAGCAAACATGCGACTAACGGGACTTATACTATTACATTTGTTGATGGTTTTACAGCCGCAGGTCTTACTATAAGTTCTGGTAATTCAATTACAGCTGTTGCGATATAAAAGCCGAATTAGCTTAATATATTATATTAAGTATACCACATGATTCCCCTCGAATTATAAAGAATTTTACTTGATATAATTATATCAGCGGCACATCCTCTTTATATAATTGTTAATACCTTCGACATCTATAATTGCTTTTGCTGCATCAAGTTTTATTGGTAACTCTTTCTGCAAGAGTTACCAATAAACTTATTATACGAGCAGTTCAAAAAATTCAGACTTTGAAGCTTTTTTATCAAATGTAATTGTAGTTTTACATCCTGCCTCTCGTGCAACAATACCAACCAGAAGATCTTCAAGTTCAATCTTAGTTTTTTCAGCAGAAAATAAAAATTTCTGAATAGTATCAGTATTTTCAAATAACAGAATAGGCATCAGAATCATCGCATTAAAAGCATCCAGAATTTCTTTTCGTGAAAATTCATAGACCGAATCCAATACATATAACAGTTCAAGTATAACAGGCATTGAAATAAAAAAAACCGCATTATCCCGTTCTGTTTTTAAAAATAATTTTTTAACAGCTTCACCCTGTTTAACATCATCATTTACCAGAAATCTGATAATTACATTCGTATCCAATGATTTCATTTATTTCTATCTAGTATTCTTTCTTTTAACAGAACATTCATCTGATCTAAAGAAATCTTTTTGTCTGTTTTTCCGGACAATATACCAAAAACCTCTGAAACAGATTTTGAAACCGGTATCAATATAACTTCACCATCAGTTACTTTAAAATCCAGTTTATCGCCGGTTTTGAGATTTAACTTATTTCTTACATTTTTAGGTATTGTAATCTGCCCTTTACTTGTTAAAATAGCGTGAGTCATTATAACTGCCTCCGTATTAATTCTTACTTAAGGTAAGGATTAATACGGAGGCAGTCAATATTTTTTTTTCAGCATATATGGTATTTTATATGATGGTCAACTTTGACAGCACCCGGATTACGGAGCAGGATACACAATCCGGAATTACAACGATTAAATTAACAATAAATTTGACACTGTGCGGTAATTACATAATATCTCAGCGGCACATCTTCTTTATGTAATTGATAATCCCCTCTACATCTGTAATTGTTTTTGCTGCATTTAGTTTTATTGCCTCTTTCGGCATACCGAAAACTACACAGGACTCTTCGTTCTGGGCAATTGTGTACGCGCCCGCTTCCTTCATTTCAAGCAGTCCCGCAGCACCGTCATTCCCCATACCTGTACATATTATTCCAACAGCTGAATCACCTGCATATTGACTTACAGAACGGAACATTACATCTACCGATGGGCGATGCCTGTTAACCGGAGGTCCGTCATTAATCTCTACCCAGTAGCCGTTACGGTCAGATTTCAGAAGCATATGTTTTCCGCCGGGAGCTATAAGTGCAATATCGGTAAGAAGTCTGTCTCCATCTTTTGCCTCTTTTACAAAAAGTTTTGATTTAGTATTTACCCTGTTTGCAAAGGCTTCGGTAAATTTTTCCGGCATATGCTGTGTCACAACAATCCCAGGGCATCCTGTGGGCAGACTTACCAATATCTGATCAATTACTTCAGTTCCGCCGGTAGAAGCACCTATCGCTATTACTTTTTCTGTCGGTTTATTTTTATTAGCCATTTGAGATTTTGATAATATTACATCCGCGGAATATTTCTGTTCTACTTCAAGTTTTATAGGAGCCCTTTTTTTTATATTTTTTTTAGACTGTCCGGCAGCAATTACTTTTTCAATCAGCTCCCTTCCGAATTCAACGGCGCTCTCGGGCCTGTCAATCTGAGGTTTACCGATAACGTCAACAGCACCAATCTCCAAAGCCCGCACAGCTGCATCTGTACCTTTTGTTGTTAATGAACTTACCATTATTGCAGGAACAGGATTTGCGATCATAAGCTTTTGTAAAAAAGTAAGACCATCCATACCAGGCATTTCAATATCAAGTGTAATTACATCGGGATTGAGCATGTTTATTTTTTTCGCGGCTATACTCGCATCAAGCGCAGCACCAAGAACTTCTATCTGTGGTGAACTGGATAAAATATCAGTGAGAAATTTCCGCATCAACGCGGAATCATCAATTATTAGTACTTTTACTTTATTCTGTTCCATATTTTTCTCTTCTCAAATTTCTAATTTTTTATTCTTTGCATTCTATGTTGTGTATCAACTCATTTTCATCTCTAAGTGAAACAATCTCATTCATCACTCCACCCTGAATCCTCCTCAAATAAACTTTACCGGAGTCTACATCGAAAATAATTTTTCTGGTATAATTATCTCCCACATCCGATGCGACAATAGGAATATCCTCTATCTCCATAAATAATTTTGCAACTCTGACATTATCTGAAGGGATAAGACTTTTTTTACCGCTCATATTTAAAAATTTAATTATATTGCCGCCGCCGAAAATTTTTGCAGTAAGATGCTTTCGGGAAGCACCTTTTTTTACAACTTCCGATACAATTGTATTTATAGCGGTAATTCCATATCGTGCGTTATCATCACTGAAAATATCAGTTTTACTGATCTTACCGGGAAGCATAAAATGATTCATCCCTCCGATTTTATTCTCGGGATCATGAAGAACCACGGATACACATGAACCGAGAAGAGTACCAATAAGTTCATCTTTCCCTGTAACATAATACTCTCCCGGATAAATAATATTAAGATTTTTCCCGAGTTTATGTCTTACATTTACATGCACTTTTAATTATACCACCTTTCTATAAATAGTTCTTCCGGCTAAGGAAAACTTATCTGTAATGCTGGTAATATTTTCCGAGTGACCGATCAGCAGATATCCGTCATCCTTAAGATAGCTGTGATACTTTTCAAAGAGTTTCTTCTGAGTCTCCCTGTCAAAATAGATTATAACATTTCTGCAGAATATAATATCGAATTTTTTCTTCATCGGATATTCATCCTGCAGGAGATTTAGTCTTCTAAAATATACACTCTGCTTAAGCTGATCTTTTACTTTATAGAATTCACCTTTTTCAGTTTCATTATGAATAAAATAATTTTTCAGATACTTAGTATCAACCTCGGCAAGATGGTCTGCGCTGTAATTACCTTCATGAGCCCTTTCCAAAACCTGTGTATCTATATCTGTTGCCAGTATTAAAAATTCCGGCGGGACTTTCCCGTTGAAATATTCAAATAAAGTTATAGCAATTGTATAGGGTTCCTCACCGGTGGAACATCCGGCACTCCAGATTCTCAGCTCTTTTTCTTTCTTCTTTTCAAAATCAGGGAGGATCTTACTTTTCATAAATTCAAAATGATCATTCTCTCGGAAAAAATCGGTCTTATTTGTCGTTATTGAATTGATAAAATTAATTTTTTCACTTTCATAGTTAGCTAAAAGATAATCATAGTATTCAGTAAAATTATCGAGCTTCAAATCCCGGAGCCGCTTAATAAGGCGGGACTGCATAAGAATTTTTTTTACATCACCAAGCTTAATACCGGCTTCTTTGTAAATAATATCCCTTAATTTATTAAAATCACTATCGCTGAGGTTATAGTTATTTATCATTCTTTTCCCTAATCAAATAATAATATCTTACCGGTTTTATTTCTGTTTTTGAACTCATCTTCAACGTACTCCTTTTCAAGAGTTATGAATTCAGAAAAATCTTCATTATTCTGTAATATCTTTCTATAAACAGTCCCATCAGCGGGAGAAAAATAGAGCTTCCTTCTGAAGTTGCCGCCAAGATCTGTTTTCTCAATCGATATTTTTTCAAAAGCAAAGTACTCTTTTACAAATTTAATATTATTTTCAGGTGAAGATATCTGACCTGTGCTGTTATTAACTGAGTAACCGGCACCGAAAATTTTGGCTATCATGTGATGCCTGTCACAGCCGAGCTTAACCATATCAGCCATTAAAAATTCCATATTAAGTATTCCGGTCCTGAATATATCATCCTGCAGTATACCCTCGGTTACTGTAGTACCGGGCACTACGAAATTAATCATTCCTCCTGTTTTCTTTACAGAATCAAAAAGACATACTACAAGACATGAACCTGCGATTGTGCCGATATAGCAGTCATCATTTGACGCAAAATGATCCCCTGGATATAACAGATACAGAACTTTACCGGTTCTATTATTCTGACTCCTCAGCATGATTCCTTAAGGTGTTCACTGTCTAAAAACGTATCCACATCAAGAAGTATAATAAGAGATTCACCCGCCATCCCCACACCTTCGATTGCACTGGTGTCAACTCTGGCAGAAAAATTAATATTCGTTTTAATATCAGACACCGGAAAACTTACAACATCGGACACTGCATCTGCTATCATCCCGATTAGTCTACCTTTGACTTCAACAATAAGTATAACAGTAAATGAATCATATTCTTTAGCCGGAAGGTTAAACTTCTTTCTCATATCAATTACAGGGATTACCGCACCTCTGAGATTGATAACACCTTTTATAAAAGACTGGGCTTTCGGTACATGGGTTATTTCAATCATTTCATTTATAGATTGAACCTTAATTACTGAAACTCCATATGTCTCCTCTCCTACCAGAAAAGTAACATACTGTTTCACTTCCTCATTCCTGCTGGATTCTACGGATTTATTAATATTATTTTCGTACATGGCTATTTCACAAACCTTTTTACAACATTAAGCAGATCTTCCGCCTGAAATGGTTTAATAATCCATCCCGATGCTCCAGCTTCCTTACCTTTCTGAATTATATCTTTTTCAGCCTCTGTTGTTAACACAACTACTGGTGTAAATTTATCAACCTTTCTGAATTCTGTTATAAACTCTATTCCATTCAGTACGGGCATATTTATATCGCTTAAACAGAGAACAATTTCATCGCCGCCGTTTTTAATCTCACTGATTTTATCAAGCGCATCCTGACCATTTTCAGCCTGCTTAATCATAAAGCCCAGCTGCTTTAAAGCCAGTTCAACACTTACCCTTATGGTTGGTGAATCATCAATTACCATTATATATTTGCTCATTTACATCTCCCCCCTCTAATAATAATTACTGTAATTTTATACCGGCTAAATTCAGAAGTTTTTTTAATTCAGGTGATACACCGACAAAACGAATTGATTTATCAAGCTCTTTAACCTTTTTCTCTGCGGATAAAATAGCCTGTGCGGCCGATGAATCTATCCTTAAAGAGTCCGAAAAATCGAGTATAATCTGGCTGTTGTTTTCAACCTCTTCTCTCAATGCAAAATAGAAGGTGTTGATATTTTTAATATTAATCTCTTTATCAACTTTCATAAATATTCCCTTTAATATTTTTTCTCTTATTACTTATTGAGCTTTGCCGAATATGAACAAAAATAATTATTTAATATTTAATTATTTTTAATCTCTTCCACCAGCCCATGAATATCAACAATCAATGCAACTCTTCCATCACCAAGGATTGTCGCTCCGGAAATAGATCTGCTTGTTGTAATAAAATTATCTATACTCTTTATAACTATCTGCTGCTGCCCGATAAGATCATCGATCATAATTCCGACCCTTTCACCATTTGATTCGACTATAACAATAAGCGCTTCCCATGGATTATCAATACCTGCTTCAATACCAAAAAGGACATTCAGTCTTATAAGCGATATGTATTCACCTCTTACAAGAATAACCTCTCCCTTCCCCTCAACTGTACGGTAATCATCTTTTTTAACCTGTATAGTTTCTATTACTGAAAGAAGCGGTATTATCAGGATTGAAGTACCAACCTTAACGAGCATCCCTTCAATTATGGCCAGAGTAAGCGGGAGTTTAATTCTTATGAGAGTCCCCTCTCCCTCTTTGCTTTTAACTTCAACTGACCCGCGTAGCTCCTCAACATTAGTCTTTACTACATCCATCCCCACACCACGACCGGATAAATCCCCTACCTGTTCAGAAGTTGAGAATCCAGGCGTAAATATAAGAGGGAGAATCTTCTCTTTGGAATTTTCGTCCGCTGAAATAAGACCAAGAGCTACACCCTTCTGCTTGACGTCTGAAAGAGGAATTCCGCTGCCGTCATCAATGACGTCAATAAAGACATTACCCTCCTGATGATATGCTTTAAGAGTAACCGTTCCAGCTGATGGTTTACCCTTCGCTTCTCTGACAGATGCAAGTTCGATTCCGTGACCTATGGCGTTTCTAATCATATGCTTAAGAGGGTCACCAATTTTCTCAATTACTGTTTTATCGAGTTCGGTATCTCCACCTTCAACTTTAAGTTTGATCTCCTTCCCCAATGAATGAGCTGTATCCCGTACAAATCTCTTGAACTGATCAAAAGTCGGGCCTATGGGTACCATTCGTATTGACATGATCTGTTCCTGAAATTCCCTGGTTACCCGGTCGAGTCCGTAAAGAGAATTCTTTAAAAGGAACGCTTTATCTTCATCCATATCTTCGGAAACTCTGTGCAGGGAAGCTTGACCTATTACAATCTCTCCAAGGAGATTCATAAGATTGTCAAGTTTAGCGGAATCAACTCGGACAGTACTGACTTCAAGTCTCTTTTTAATTTTATCCTGCTCCTGAAGAGCTTCATCCACCTGTTTTGTAGATGCCAGCCCCTTCTGAACAATAATGTCACCAAGCTTAAATTTCTGGCTTTTCTGCTCTTCGACAATCTCTTCAAGATCGGAATCATTCAATATCCCTTTCTCTATAAGAATTTCACCAAGTTTCTTTTCGGTCAGGTATCCCTGATCTTTAACCTGGGCATATTTATCAGTTACATTCTCTATCTCAATTTTATTATCATCAATAACAAATATAAAAACATCACGCAGCTTCATCTCGTCATAAAAAGTCCTGAGAATAATCTCCCATGACATATAACATTTCTCGGGATCCATTTTGTAAAAATCGGGTATTTTTTTCTGGTCAACGTTTGAAATTAAAACTTCACCAAGAGTACTGAGATCTTCAATAACCATAAGAGGATCTATTCCGTTGCTGAAAATATCCTCTTTAAATTGTGCATTAATTTTAAAATATCTCTCACTCGATCCGACACCGGAATACGCACCGACTTCGCTCAGGAAATCCACTTTTTCGTCTTTCTCTTTGGGTTTAAATCCCATGCACTCATTTATCCTTGCGGTAAGATCAGCCTGAATTTTACCCGAATCTTCCATGTCGCTATCGCTGAAAAGTTCACCCTTTATCCAGTCAATACTATCGAGAAGTATATCAATTATATCACTGGTTACCACTATATCTCCCGATCTTACTTTATCGAAAAGACTCTCCAGGTTATGAGTAAACTCGTAAATTACGTTAAAACCTGCAATCCCGGAACTCCCCTTCAAAGTATGAAAATATCTGAAAATCTTATTAATAATCTCCTGATCCTCTCTATTCTCTTCAAGAGTTACGATGTCTGTCTCCAGATTTCCGATTATCTCTTTTGATTCATTTAAAAAAACTTCGGTTAGACCCATGTCCCCCATAAGTACACTCCTCTTACGATAACTGCATTAAATCGAATATATATTACATATTAAAAGGATAAGAAGCAAAACAAACGAATTACACTCTTCGCCACTTCAGTATAACAAAAATATGGTATTTATTCAAGATTAGTTTTAAAAAAATATCAGTAATTATTCCTAAATATAATTTTTAGTGTAAAAAAAATTATATATCCCCGCCGCCTTCGGCGGCGGGGATAATAAAGCTTTTTTTACTTTAAAAAAGTTAAGTAATAAATACTGAAAAAATATAAATTCTAAGGAAAATTAGCAAGAGATGAAAAAACTGTACCATTCTGTCTACGCTGCGATTCATGTCAGATTGAGAGAATTTGACCACCAGTTTTGGAGTAGTTAAAAAAATTACAGAGGGAGAAAACAATCTGCCGGAAAGATATCCGGCAGACCTTCAGCGTAAAGTATAAAAGATTTCAAAATCAAAAATTATTAATATGAGCTGAAAATAAGTTAAATGCTCAAAACCCGCTGCATTCTATCTCTGCCGCAATCTGGACGCGGCGGAGATCAATTTTACCGCCGATTTATGAGCACTTACAAATTAAGCTATGTATTTTATTATTCTTTCACATACTTTATCCACAGTAAATCCGAAAAAGTCAGCAAGATCTGATTCCGGAGCTGACCGGCCGAACTCGTCAATAGTTATAAAAAGAGCATTTTCACCTGCGTATCTTTCCCATCCCATTTTAATTCCAGCTTCAATTACAACTCTCTTAGTACCGGTACCAAGGACCTCACTCTTATAAGATTCGCTCTGTTTATCAAAGAGTTCCCAACATGGAAGAGATACAACTCTGGCTTTAATTCCTTTATCTTTCAGCAGTCTCTTTGCGGCTTCAATTGACAGCTGTATTTCAGATCCGGTCGACAGGATAACAAGATCGGTAGAATCGCAATCATAAATAGTGTATCCCCCTTTCGCCAGATTTTTTGCCGAAGATTTATCAGTTCTCTCAATTACCGGAAGGTTCTGCCTGGAGAGAGCAATCAGTGTCGGTCCGTCTTCACGTTCTATGGCAGAGATCCAGGCTTCCACAGTCTCCTCTGCATCACATGGTCTGATTACATTAAGATTTGGAATTGCCCTTGATACAGCAAGATGCTCAACGGGCTGGTGCGTCGGACCATCTTCTCCGACAAAGATTGAATCGTGAGTAAAAACATATATAGATTGGAGCCCCGAGAGCGCGGCAAGTCGAACTGCCGGGCGCATATAATCCATGAATACAAAAAATGTTGCTGAAAAGTTGATAAATCCGCCGTAATAGGCAATTCCATTCTGAATCGAACCCATTGCATTTTCTCTGACACCGTAGTGAAGAATTCTGCCGACTTTTCCCGCGCCGCTTTCACTAATATTTTTAACCATTGTTTTATTGCTCGGAGCAAGGTCTGCCGAACCTCCCATAAAGTTCGGAAGCTCTTTGTATAACACTTCAAGAACCTTACCTCCGGCTGCGCGTGTTGCAATTTTTGAACCGGTTTCGAACACAGGCATTGCTTTTCTCAGCTTTTCAATATCAGGTTTACTGAAAAACAGATTCCATTTATCCTTCAAGTCTCCTTTGACTGATGAGCTGAATTTAGCCTGCCATGAATCATATATCTTCTTTTTCTCTTCTTTTACTTTTTTGAATACAGCATATACATCTTCCGGTACATCAAAATGTGCATCACCGCTGCAGCCCAGTTTCTCTTTTGATGCTTTTATCTCTTTATCACCGAACGGAGCTCCATGAGATTCTTCACTCCCCTCCATGCAGGCGCTCCCTTTAGCAATAACTGTATTTGCAATTATAAGTGAGGGTTTGTCTTTAACCTTCTGCGCTTCAAGTATTGATGTTTCAATTTCGTTGAAACTGTGTCCGTCAATCTCCTGCACATGCCAGCCGTATGCTTCGAATCTCTTTTTAACATCCTCTGTAAAGGCAATATCTGTTGAACCCTCAATTGTTATCCTGTTTGAATCATAAATATAAATAAGTCTTCCAAGCTTCATATGTCCGGCAAGCGATGCAGCCTCAGAGCTTACCCCCTCCATCATACAGCCGTCACCGGCAATTGAATAGATATAGTGATCAATTACATCTCCAAACTCTTCAGCCAGAAGCTTCTCTGCTATAGCCATACCAACACCATTGGCGAATCCCTGCCCAAGAGGACCGGTCGTTGTCTCAACGCCCGGTGTATGACGGAATTCCGGATGTCCCGGAGTCAAGCTCCCCATCTGTCTGAAATTTTTAAGATCATCAATAGTCAGATTGCAGCCGGAAAGATGAAGCATTGTGTATAATAGCGCGGATCCATGTCCTGCAGAAAGGATAAATCGATCTCTATTTGCCCAGGATAAATCGTCACTGTTATAATTCATAATTTTTGTCCAGAGGACCGAGGCAATATCTGCACAGCCCAGAGGCATTCCTGGGTGACCGGAGTTAGCCTTCTGTACTATATCCATGGAAAGGGTTCTTACTGTTCGCGCGACAAGTGAGAGTTCATCTGATGTTACAGGCATATTTTTCTCCGTAATTTTCATTTTTTATCGAGACAAGCCTTTTGCCGCCGCATCTCTGTAAAAGTGCGGACTAAAAGGAAATTTAAATCTAATTTCATGCAGACAAACTGTTTTGCCGCTGCTGGGTGCGAGGGCTATATCTGCATATTTCATTAATTAAAAAAAGAATATTCCCCATAGAGTCAAGGGATAAAATTATTTTATAAGGATTAATTACTTGATTAAATTATAAAGTTTAATAATTATAGTAAATATTAAAATTGCGAGGACAAACAATGACTGACAAAACAAAATATATGCTGGCTGTAGTTCTTATTTTACTTATCAGCTCTTTTTCATGTTCAAAAGAGAGTGAAAAAGCGATATCTTCAAAAAATAAAGAGATTAAATGGGAAAAAATATCTGATGGATTTAATAATGCGGGATCACTAAAAAAACCGGTTTTAATATTCTTTTATACTGAATGGTGTATCTATTGCAAAAAAATGGATTCCGAAGTTTTTAATGATCCCGAGATATCTGAATATATGAATAATAATTTTACCAGCATACGGATTAATCCGGAAAAAGAGAGTGAAACAATCGAAATTATGGGGGAGAAAATAACACCGGCAAAACTAATGGCTTACACCGGCTCTAATGGTTTCCCCACAACACTTTTTCTCGATACGGAGAGGAAACCAGTAACAACTCTACCCGGATTTGTTGAGAAGAAGACCTTTCTTCCTATTTTGAAATACCTGAAAGAAGAGTGCTATCAGGGTAAATTATCTCTTGATGATTATATAAAAAACCCCGATCTCTGCAGAGCGAAAAAAGACTAAAACGTTGGAATAAGCGGTTCAATAAAAGATTCTATTGGAATTCCAACATAAATTTCAAGACAAATCTCTTTTAAATATCCGCTTTTACCTGAATCGGGATAAATCTTATCTTTCATATCAAACGACATATATGAATAATAAATATTAGTTCCGAAATTCAATGAGCATAAAGCAATTTCTGCTCCAACTCCGATATCATATTTATACCCGCTGATGCTGGTGCTGTTAGCTCCAGAGTAGTTTGTTTTTTCTCTCACAGCGGGAAATGCGGTCAGATCCCCATCAATTTTCCCGGCAAGTGCAAAAAATGTAAAACCGCCGCTTGCAGTATAATCCTCATTCAAATCTGAAGGTTCAATGGAAGGCGCATAATGTATAACCGGACCTACCACCCAGGATTTATAATCCAGAACCTTATCTCCAAGCTCAACCTCTTCTGTTACCCTCTGCTGCAGAAAGCTGAAACGGTAGGAACCTCTAACTCCGAGCTTAATAGCATGCTCCTCCATTCCAAGCAGAATAGGATTAAACGGGACTATATCAAGAGTACCGCAGTAGGCTGTTTCATAATGACTTATATTCGTATTACCGGGGATGCTCGTATCAATTTCTTTATTCTCACTGTCAATAATATTGCCGGCTGTGGTTATAGTATACATTCCGCCAAAATTAAGATGAAGCACTGTATTCAGAAACTCTCTGGATTGCAGCGCTGCTGGTGCTGTTAAAATCAGTATCAATACTGTTAATAATTGTTTTTTCATATCATCTTCTATTCATTTTTTAATTTTTTTATATTCAACTTTTTCAGACTGCGATTAAAAATCTCCCTGAAAAAATCTTTATTCAACATCATATTTCGCGTAACAGAATTAATGAATTGTTCCAGCGATATATAAATAGAACCGTTTAAAGTTCTACAAAAACGGTAAATTAAATCACTTTTTACTAAAGCTTATATTCCTGCTTACTTTTCTGTCAAGCGACATTATCTCATCATAATGCTTATCAAGCTCTTTGTCAAAATCCATATTTTCTTTAATTTTTTTTAACATTTCCTTAAGAATCATAAGGTCACTTTTTCTGTCAATCACTCCGGTGTCAAGCACCTGCGTAATATATTCAAACTTATATTGTCTTAAATTAACTCTGAAGAAAAAATCCACCCCGTAGATATGAAGGACCCGGGATACGGAGCTTGCGTTTACCTCTTTAGAAAAATCATCAATGAGAGGTGAATCTACAGCCCTTACCGGTTTCTCTTTTTTAACAACCGGTTTAACCTCTTCAACTACAACTTTTTTATCATCGGAATACTTACTCAGCAGATCCTCGTTCACCGAAAGCTGAAGTTTAAGATTCTCCTCTTTCCACTCCTCTGTATATTCCTTGTAATCCTTTTCAAGAAGACGGGCAAACTCATCAAGCATTATAGCTTTATTAAGCAGTTTCCCCATAGGTGTATGATTAATATACTGAAGCTGCGGAATCTTTTCCTTGATAATCTGGCCGGATGACTTTCTTCTCCCGGACTCTTTCTCGTAATCATCCATCAGTGCTCTATGAAAAATATCCCTCAGTTTCTGAATACTGAGAAGGTCGGCATCGACATAACCGTAGATTTTTTCAATTTTATTATTCGAATCCTCTCTGGAGATCTCCATAGTAAAAATCTTATGGGACTCCTTAAGAATACTTATAATCAGATCAATTTCTGACGCTGAAAGACCAAGAAGCGCCTCGGTTTCCTTAATAAAAACATCCGAATGAGGGATTGAATTGATATTATAAAGACAATTTATAGCTACAATTCTTTTAAAAACCCTGTCTACTAACTCTTTGTTCATTTTAATTCCAGTTTTTTTATTATTCCAGACAAATACAACATCAGAAAAAATCTAAGTTTATGAGCAATTACAAAATAGTAACTGCTAATAAACCGGTGGTATTTCACCTCCACCGCGACACCGGTGAGGCGGAGAGCAATTTTACCACCAGTTTATGAATACTTACACAAAATATATCGAATAAATATAAAATAGTTTACAATCAAATCAAGCTTTTAAAAGCTACCGGATAAAAAAAATTTGACAAAAGCTCTATCACTGAAAACTCTTACTCTTATATCTGCTCTAAAGGAGATGCACTTGAAAATTAAAGGTTCCCAGATAATAGTTGAATCGCTTATAAAAGAAAATGTGGAGTACATGTTCGGATATCCAGGCGGTGTCGTTATTCCTATATTTCACGAGCTTTATCATGCCCCGATAAAATTTGTTCTAAGCAGGCACGAACAGGGGGCAATTCACGCGGCAGATGGATACGCGAGAGCATCTGGAAGACCCGGAGTAGTTCTTGCCACATCCGGACCGGGCGCTACAAACCTGATTACCGGTATTGCCACTGCCCATCTCGATTCAGTTCCGCTTGTAGTTCTAACAGGACAGGTCTCCACCAATCTCATCGGTAATGATGCTTTTCAGGAAGTTGACATTACAGGTATTACACGACCGATATGCAAACATAACTATCTTGTTCAGGATATAAAAGATCTTGCAAGAATACTGAAAGAGGCATTTTACATCTCCACTACTGGAAGACCGGGTCCGGTTCTTGTTGACATTCCAGTTGATATTTCAAATGGAATGTTTGATTTTGAATATCCTGAAGAAGTATCTATAAGAGGATACAAGCCTACATATGACGGCCATCCCGGTCAAATCACAAAGGCATGCAGATTGATTGAATCGGCAAAAAAACCGATAATATACGCAGGGGGAGGAGTTGTACTCTCCGAAGCATCTGAAGAACTGAGAGAGTTTGTAAAGAAAACAGGAATCCCTGTAACTACAACACTTTTAGGAATGGGAATATTCCCTGAAACAGATCCTCTTTCAATGGAAATGCTTGGAATGCACGGGACATATTATGCAAACTATTCTGTTCATAATTCCGACCTTTTAATTGCAATAGGCGCACGATTTGATGACCGTGTTACGGGAAAAATTTCAGATTTCATCCCTCACGCGAAAGTTATACATATTGATATCGATCCGGCTTCTGTAAGTAAAAATGTAATGGTTGATATCCCAATTGTGGGTGATTGTAAAAAAATTCTGAAAGAGATGAATAAAGAGATAAAAGCTCCGGATATTACCGAATGGGTTAATGAACTTAAGAAAACTAAAGCAGAACATCCTCTCCAGTACGAGATGAAAGAGAACGATGATATAAAACCTCAATATGTAGTAGAGCAGCTGTATAAGCTTACCGAGGGAAAGGCGATTATAACAACAGAAGTAGGACAGAACCAGATGTGGGCGGCACAGTTCTACAAGTATACCGAGCCAAGAACTTTTATTTCATCAGGCGGACTTGGCACAATGGGATTTGGTCTTCCTGCGGCAATAGGAGCACAGCTTGCGCGGCCTGACAGAAGAGTAATTGATATTGCTGGTGACGGATCAATACAGATGAACATTCAGGAACTTATTGTTGCGGCACAGCATAAGCTCCCAATAATTATCGCTATTCTCAACAACGGATTTCTCGGCATGGTCCGTCAGTGGCAGCAGCTTTTCTGGGATAAAAGATATTCTCACACATGTATAAATTTTGCGCCTGATTTTGTAAAACTCGCCGAAGCATACGAGTGTGTAGGAATTAGAGTTACAAAAAAAGAGGAAGTGGATGAAGCTATTAAAAAAGCGCTGTCCATAACAGATAAGCCTATAATTATTGATTTTGTTGTTTGTAAAGAGGAGAATGTCTATCCAATGGTTCCTGCAGGAAAAACCATAAAAGAGACAATAATGAGAGAATTAGCATAGGTGATATAATGAGCCAGCATGTAATTTCAGTAAAAGTTGAAAACAAATTCGGAGTACTTGCAAGAGTATCAGGCCTATTCTCCGCCAGAGGCTACAACATCGACTCACTGGCAGTAAGCAGAACCGAACTGGAGGATATTTCTGTCATGACCATAGTTGTAAATGGTGATGACCGGATACTTGAGCAGGTTAAAAAACAGCTTAATAAACTTATTGATGTAATAAAAGTTTCAGATCACGCGGTACAGTCATCCATACAGATAGAGCTTGCTCTGATAAAACTGAACTGCCCTGCAGCAAAGAGAGGAGAGATTCTCCAGCTTGCAGAGCTTTTTAAAGCGGATGTAGCTGATATCTCTCTGAAGACTATAACATTTTCAATTAAAGGGGATTCTGAAAAGATTGACAGGTTTATTGAACTGGCATCACCATATGGAATCAAAGAGTCAATGCGCACAGGACTTGTCTCAATCCTTAAAGAAAAGGATTGATTACACAGAATAGTAACTGCCCAGAAACATGATGTGATTTCATATCCGTCAGGTATTTTTACTGCGGATATGTATTTCAGGAGAGTTCCTTAAATACAATACTTACAGGGTCTAAGGGGTGGAAGCCCCTTAATAAGCCCCGCAGGGCTTCCAGTGGTTCCCAAAACAGAGTTTTTAGAACCACCTTATAATCCATGTTTCTGAACATTTGCAAAATATAAAAGAATTTAAGGAGATAAAACAATGGCAAAGATGTATTATGAAGCCGATGCCGATATCAGTTTATTGAAAGATAAAACAATAGCTGTAATAGGTTACGGAAGCCAGGGCCACTCACAGGCTCAGAATTTGAGAGACAGCGGTCTCAATGTTATCATAGCCGAAGTTGAAGGAACAGATAACTACAAACTCGCGGTATCACATAATTTTAAACCGATGACTGCAAAGGAAGCTGCTGAAAAAGCTGACCTTATCCAGATTCTTGCACCTGATCATATTCAGGAAAAAATATACAGAGAAGATATCGCTCCTGTAATGAAAGCTGGAAAAACTCTTGTATTCTCTCACGGATTCAACATCCACTTCAAAAGAATCGACGCGCCTAAAGAGTGCGATGTAATCATGATCGCGCCAAAGGGCCCCGGCCACCTTGTAAGAAGCGAATATGAAAAAGGCGGCGGAGTCCCCGGACTTATTGCCATCCACAATGACGCAACAGGAAAAGCAAAAGATATTGCACTTGCATATGCAGATGGTATCGGAGCGACAAGAGCGGGTGTTATTGAAACAACATTTAAAGAGGAAACAGAAACTGACCTCTTCGGAGAACAGGTTGTACTTTGCGGCGGAGCTTCAGAACTTGTAAAAGCAGGATTCGAAACTCTTGTAAACGCAGGATACCAGCCTGAGATTGCATACTTCGAGTGCCTTCACGAACTAAAACTGATAGTTGACCTCTTCTATCAGGGCGGAATCAACTACATGAGATATTCAGTATCTGATACAGCTGAGTATGGAGACTATGTAAGCGGACCAAGAATTGTAACAGCAGAAACAAAGAAAGAGATGGAAAAGATCCTTCACGAAATTCAGGACGGAACTTTTGCTAAAAACTGGATCGAAGAGAATGAAAAAGGACGTCCATTCTTTAACAAAATAAGAGAAGAGCAGAAAAACCACCAGATTGAAAAAGTAGGATTCCAGCTCAGAAAAATGATGAAATGGATTAACAGCAAATAGTATTCTAAGCCAAGCCCCCTAAATCCCCCGAAGGGGGACTTAAAGGATAATACAGTTGTGGCATAAACCACTTACAGGATTATCTTTAAGTCCCGCTTCAGGATTCGGGGTTAAGCTTTATACCCCGATTAGAGCGTCTGCGCAAATCCAAGATATGAATCTCTTTTCTTTTCAGGAAAGGGTGTTAAACCACCGGGGAATTACAACAAGGCTCCCCGGTGTTAAAGAATCATAATGAATATTATCGGTAAAACTGAACCATATCATTCTCGACATAAAGTATTCAATATGTCCTGTAAAATTATAAGTCCCAAAATTCGACTATTACAAGCCGGAACAAGCACTGAATAAAAATCAATAGCGCTTTCCGCACCGAATGCACCAGACTGACGGGAGTCCTGCGAACACCTCCCCCACCGTGCGGAACGCGATGAAATTTTAATTTTTTTTCTAAAAAATTTAAAAATAAACGAATTGAGTTGACATTAAAAACCATATCGATTTATATGGTTTTATTAACGGAAAAGAAATTTTTCCTGGTGGTTATAGAAAGAGGGCCACACCTGTTCCCATTCCGAACACAGAAGTTAAGCCTCTTATCGCCGATGGTACTGCATGGGTAGCTGTGTGGGAGAGTAGGACGCTGCCGGGTTAAAATATAAAAAAAAGAGATCACTTGGATCTCTTTTTTTTATTAATTTTTTTTAAACAGAAGCACATAACAACCCTTCACCACACACAACAGACTGATCCAATCGTAACCAACACCTTTTAATGCAACCGGAAAATGACCAAAGATGGACTTCAGAAAAAAAAATAAAGCCCGGCGATGATGTATCCCTGTAAACTTACGGTTTTATACCTGTGTCTTGACATATGAGAAAAAACTTTGTATATTAATTTAAAGAATAAGGTTTAATACTTTTCACATGTAGAGAGGAAAAATGAAAATTGTGGGACACAGGGGGGCTTCAGATGATGCTCCTGAAAATACACTGGAATCGCTGATGCTTGCATGGGAACAGGGTGCCTATGCTGCGGAATGTGATATTATTCTGACAAAGGATCATAAACTTGTGCTGATGCACGATGATTCAACCAAACGGACGGCTCTTAATGGAGTTGATCTTATTGTTGAAAAGACAGACTGGGACGAATTGCAGAAACTCGACGTAGGGAAATGGAAAGGTGAAAAATGGAGCGGAGTTAAAATTCCTCTTCTGGAAAATGTACTCAGGGCAATCCCCGACGGAAAACATCTTTTTATTGAAATAAAAACCGGAGATGCCAATTCCGGCGCCGATCCGCGGGTGATTGAAAATCTTCCGGAACTGATTGAAAAAGAAAAGATATCCCCGGAGAAAATCTCATTCATCTGTTTTGACCATAATTTTCTGAACCAGCTGAAAAAAAAACTTCCCGGTTATAGAGCTTATTACCTTACAACATTTGAACCTCAGCCGGGCAAATGGCCTGATGTAAGAAATGAGCAGGAGCTGGAAATGTACATCAATGAAGCTTTCAGAAACGGGATTGACGGTCTTGATATGGAAAATTCTACGGCCATAAAAAAGGAGTGGGTGAAAAGAATACATGATAGCGGATTAAAAGTCGCAATCTGGAGCTATGGCAAGGACGATACTCTGGATAATGCCCGAAGATACCATGATATAGGCATTGATTTTCTGACAACAAATATGCCGGCAGTTTTATTGAAGATATTTGGGCAGTCTTGAATTAATTAAAAAAGGCAGGATAAATACAATGACTTTATCAAATCCGGAAAAGGGTAAAACCTACACATTCAAAAATCAGACGCATAATGAGAAGGACTTTGTTGAAAACGGTAAAATCACAGCTCTTGGAGTTGAGTATTTGCGTGAATTTAAGAGGTTCAGCATCTTTGATAAAACCTGGTCGGCATTACTTTTTACAATATGCCTTCCTGTGATCATTCCAATGGCTCTGGTCCGCGTATTATTACTTTTTTTAGTCTTTGGAACCGGTATTTTATTAAAAAAACATCTATCCATAAGCCTGGATAATTACCCGCGGATTGTAAACCTTCTTTATTTTTTATGCCTTGGTATTTATATAAAATCGGAGAATAAAGAACAGATAAATATCTCCCATGACGCGGATTCAGAATCCGGGGGACTCTGTACAGTCATAATATCAAATCACAGGTCCCGTGTTGATGCGCTTTTACTGTCAAACCTGCATCAGAGTGACTCGACTTACCTGTTGTCAGCCAGGGAATCCTTTTTTGGAAAACTTATAATAGATTCAGGTCTCTGTTCCCGTTCAATGGTGGAGGGTTTGGCCCTGGACACAAAGGGGGGACGGGAGGAATGGCGAAGAAGACTGAAAAACGGATACAAGCGTTCAATGCTTTTTTTTCCCGAAGGACGGATTGTTCATCCTTCTGATGCAATATTAACATTTCAGACACACCTGTTTTATGGGCAGAAAGCGAATATAATCTGCAAAAAGAATTCCTATAAATCGTATTTTTTTGAACATTCCCAGATAGAAGCCCCATTTTTTAAACCCCCATATTCCAGACTTAAGCATAAAAGATTCTGGGATTCTATTGTGGAGGTGCTTCCATTTTTTGTAGCATGGGCAACCGTAATGAAAACTGAAGTGATAGGAACACTGCAGTTTAATGGAACTGAAACCCAGAAAGAAATTGATGATGCATTATATTCGATATATATGAAAAATGGATATAGACTGGTTTCTCTTGATCCGGATTTAGTAAAAAAACTGATGTATGCTTTATATCTATGAGGGGCGATACATATAACAACATGCTTGAATTCCGGATTTTCTTCAGTAAGAGATCAGAAACTTTTTGTGAACGTAGACTTCATCTCAAAAAGTGTTATTAAAAATAACTTTTTCTAAAAAATTTAAAAATAAACGAATTTCATTTTTACTGGTGGTTATAGAAAGAGGGCCACACCTGTTCCCATTCCGAACACAGAAGTTAAGTCTCTTATCTCCGATGGTTCTGCATGGGTAGCCGTGTGGGAGAGTATGATGCTGCCGGGTTAAAATATAAAAAAAAGAGATCTCTTTGATCTCTTTTTTTTATTAATAATTATATACAGAACAATCCACGACTGCCCCCAATCGCAAACTATTTTCTAATCAGGAAACTACGATAAATTTCAGAAAATTCAAACTCAACTTCCTTAAATTGAAAAGTAGGAATAATACTTACCTGTAAATCGTTATTACGTCAATCGGGACATAATTATTCAATCCGCCATGTTTTATTCTTAACGGCTTCACACTGCATTTGGATATAGTTTATATAGAACAATGGACAGTTGATCAGCTTCAAGCAGTATTGAATAATCCGGTTCTGCATTTCAGATATAAAATTAATTCTCAAACAGGGTCATATAGCCCGGTTCTTTTTTTCCTATTACAAATTTACCTTTTTCTTTATGCCAGTCTATTTTTATGCTTTTATATTTTGAAAGTGCCCCAACCTTTTCACTGCAATCATTGCCTCTGCAATTTAAAGAAATACCCGTGACTGCCGGATAAGCCGTAATACTTGTGCCCAGCCTGGGAATTTTATACATGACTTTTATTGCATCGGAAGAGAGTTCTGAAAGAATTTTTTTCGCTGGCGTATTATTGTTAATAAAAAGTGAACTGTCGATTAAAGGAAATATTTCTCCAGTTATATCTTTCAGCTCGCACCTTCTGTTATTCTGACCTTCCGGACAGGCAAAAGTATAAAACTTAAGCCATGAACCACATTCACTGTAACCGTTATCCCATGTGGCACAGACTGCAACTATTGGTGTTTTATCTTTTTTAAAATACATAGCAGCTTCTCTCGTCTCAGATGTGGCGTTCTGTTCATACTCGCAGAAATACCAGTTTTTCTTATCGAAGGTATAAGTAACATCCCGTTCGATAGTGTTTACATCGCGAGGTTTAATAATTTTCATGCCATCTTTTTCAGTAGTCACCCATTGATCATCTGTGAATATTCTTTTATCATAATGAATAATGTCGAGAAACAGCCTGACAGTATCTTCAGGGGTAAATGCACGCGCTGGAATCTCCGCATAGAGAACACATGGGGATGCGTGAAAGAATAGAAGTGCGGTTGCGATTAATAACCCGGCACATTTTGCAGAATATTTTGTAATTATATAAACTTTCATTTCGGCCTTCCTTTTTTCTTAAAATTACCCGCTGTGAGATTACCATTTTAAAACAGGATAGATTATGCTTAAATAGCATCTCTGATAAAATATACAATAATAAATAGTAAGTCAAGATTTATGCTGCTGAAACGGGAATGACAGTTAAGTCAAAGAGAATTTAGACAGACCTCTTAGAGATTAAAGGATTATAATAATACCTATCTGTAACATTCTTATAACTTCCTTGAAAAAAAGTATTCAACTCAATTCGTTTATTTTTAAATTTTTTCTAAAAAATTTAAAAATAAACGAATTGAGTTGACATTAAAAACCATATCGATTTATATGGTTTTATTAACGGAAAAGAAATTTTTCCTGGTGATTATAGAAAGAGGGCCACACCTGTTCCCATTCCGAACACAGAAGTTAAGCCTCTTATCGCCGATGGTACTGCATGGGTAGCTGTGTGGGAGAGTAGGACGCTGCCGGGTTAAAATATAAAAAAAAGAGATCACTTAGATCTCTTTTTTTTATTAATACTTAAGATTAAAAATCCTATCACGGAACGACATCAAAAGTCATAGAGAACGGGCTAAGACTCGTCTGTACAAAATCGTTTATATCAACAGTAGAAGCCGAGGACGATAATGTATAATTTACATTATCGTTATAAATAATAGCATTGGTAATACTCTTCCCGGCAACATAAAGATCACCGGCCGTACCCGGATTTGTTTTTGACCACAAATCATTTCCATCTGCTTCTAAAATATTCAGACCGTGAACTCTTCCATCTCCGGCATTTACCTCATCCAGAGGAGTAAAGCGATTGATAACTCCTTCGTGTACATGTGTAACTAGAACTCCTGTGCCTGCAACATACCAGCTGCCTGATACAGACTGAACTTTGCCCTCCAGAACAAGATACTGCTCCGCACCCGTTGTCGAATCCAGCAGGACTTTGAACACTTCTCCTGAAGTATCAATATTCTGTATCACCTGATTATCGGCAGAAGTCAATTCTGTTATTGTTACCCAGCTGCTACCGCCTGCTTTAAAACGCTCCCAGGCAAGCAATGGCGCAGGAGCAGTACCGTCATTTACAGTTCCAGTACCCTTCCATGAACCGGAAGCCATCAGGCTCCAGTCCCCTGTACCATTCGTTGCTCTGCTTGTGTCATATATGTCGGGGAGCCCCAGAACATGTCCGAATTCATGGGCAAAAACTCCCATTGATGAATCCCCTCTGGCAAATGTATACTCCGGCTGCATTGTGTAAACGTTAAAGGCAACTCCATCTCCGGTATTAACAGGACCAAGACCTGAGCTTGCAAGATCCCATTGACTGGACCATATCAGATCTTCTATAGCAGCATTCGATTCCTCACCCGGTCCCTCATGTACAATTATAACGGCATCGATGAGATTATCCCCATCATGATTATAAATCCGAAAATCAACAGAGGCGTATTTACTCACAAGCAATCTCAGTGCTTCAGCAGCAAGATCGGCATCATGTAAATCTGCCCCATCTGAATTATTTTCGCCGTAGTAATCCCAGGTTTTTGATACTTTTACCGGACCATAAATATCAAATTCAAGATCAAGATTCCCTCTGGACATATCCTGATAATATTTTCGCACTGATGCTGTTTCGCCGTTCAAAAACTCTGAATAAACAGATGAATCGGTTGGGAATCCATTATCTTCTTCCTTTTTATCAATTCCGCATGATATGAAAAAAACAAATAAAGATATATAAACCGGGGTCAGCTGTTTTAAAGCATAATCTTTTCTTCCGCTGACCAGCTTCAGCATGAGCATCAGAAAAACTGTGATCGTCATAATAAATGCATAAGCAGGGAAATTATCATCTCCGGTGTCGCCATCCAGCAGAAAAGGTGCTGAAGCGGAATCATAAGGCTCTGCATAGCTGACAAGGAGCACAGGGACTCTTCTGACACCGGCTGCGGGGAAGGCTTTTACAGGTGAATTTTTATTCAATCTGCTGCTGATTGATTCTACTCTATTCATAAGCGTCTTCAGTTTGCCATCTCTTTTGTATTGATCAACTACATCAGGATGCGGAGGCATAGAATACGAAACTGAAGATAAGGTGATAAATGCGCTAAATAATAAAAGTATATATTTATATTTCATGTTTATTTTCCTTTAACAATGTACTAAATATATCTACAAATACGGTTTTTGAGACAACGTAAATATATTTTTGATAAAAAAAAGTGTATCTACTCAAAAGAAGACGCTTCCGGCTGTATGGAAGCAATTTTTTAAACAAGCGCTACGTACTTAATAATTACAGTTAGTCTAAATAAATCAAGCTTAATAGGGTCTAAGGGGCGATAGCCCCTTAATAAGCCCCGCAGTTTTCCTGCGGTCCCGAAAACGGAGTTTTTTGGCCCCCCCTTATAAAAAAAGTGAGTCAATCATGCTTGACAATATATTTCACAAAAAGATCAATCGTTTTCAGGTAAAAACAGTGATTGAATTAGGAAAAATAAAACTCCTCTCACCTCTTGTACTTGCTCCAATAGCAGGATACACAGACGGATCTTTCAGAAAAATCTGCGTCAAACATGGCTGCGGATTGACCATGACTGAGCTAATCAGCGCAGAAGGGATTGTCAGAACAAATAAAAAAACCATGGATCTCCTTACATTTTCTGACGAGGAACGCCCTCTGGCTATACAGATATTCGGCAGAAAACCTGAAGTAATGGGTAGAGCCGCAGCCGTTGTAGAATCGTTAAAGCCTGATATAATTGATATAAATATGGGATGCCCTGCGAAAAAGGTATGCGGCTCAGGTAATGGCGCTGCACTGCTGAAAGATCCCGATCTGATTTTCCGTATTACAGACTTTGTCGTTAAAAGCACTTCGATTCCCGTTACTGCAAAAATTCGAATTGGATGGGATGACAACTCCCTCAATTATATGGAGGTTGTACAGGCGCTTGAGGCTGCAGGCGTTGCGTTTATAACAGTGCACGGAAGAACCAGGGCTCAGCAGTACAGCGGACTGGCAGACTGGGATGTTATCAAAAAGATATGTGCCGCTTCAAAAGTACCGGTAATCGGAAACGGCGATATAGATTCATATGAAAAAGCATACGAAATGATGGAGTATTCCGGATGTAAAGCAGTTATGATAGGGAGAGGGACTTTTGGAAATCCATGGATCTTCAGCGGGAAGACTCCCACGGTACCGGAGATTATTGAGCAGGTAAAAGAACACTTTGATTTTATGCTTGAGGAACATGGCGAAAGAGCAATCCATATGATGAGAAAACATATTGTAAAATATATTCACGGGATTAAAGATGCAGCAAAAGCCCGCGGAGCAATAGTAGTTGCGACTGACAGAGACGAGATTTTCAGGATTCTTGATGATGTGGAAAAATCGGCATGATTACCGGAACAGGAATTGACATTGCGAACATCAACAGGATAAAAAAGAGTATAGATGAGTATGGAGACAGGTTCATTTCTAAAATTCTATCGTTTCAGGAGATTGAGAATATTCCCCATGCACGAAGAGATGAATATATTGCAGGGAGATTTGCAGCCAAAGAGGCTCTGGTTAAAGCTGCTGGTATCTCTCTCCAATTCAGCAGTATTACTATACTGAATGATGAAAACGGAAAACCTTTCATTACAGATATTCCGGAGAGTCTGAAAGATAAAAAAATACATTTATCGATAAGTCACGACACGGATTACGCTGCGGCTTTTGTAATAATCGAGGATTGAGATATAGCAGTAAAATTTAAAAATAGTATTTTTTCTGTTCCCGTACTGTTGTGACCGGGAATCTTCCGTAATGATGACCGGGCCAGATTACAGTGTCATCAGGCAGAGTTAATATGCGCCCTTTTATAGATTTTAAAATTGTTTCACCGCATCCCCCTGCAAAATCGGTTCTTCCGGTCCCCTCGGTAAAAAGCGTATCTCCGGTAAAAAGATTACCCTCAAAATAGAGTGATATGCTCCCTGGAGAATGCCCTGGGGTATGAATGACGCGGATTTCAGAGGCACCGGCAGTGATGATATCCCCATCTTTAAGAAGTTTCACCTCATGCTTAATAAACCTCCCCCCTCTGAAAAAAGAGAGAAGCCTGTTAACTTTTTTTGCTAGAAAATAGTAATCATCTTCGTGAATAAGAAGTTTAGCTCCGGTTTTTTTAATAAAATACCGGTTCCCCCCTATATGATCGAAATGTCCATGTGTATTAATAATTTTTGTAACAGTGAATCCGTACTTATCAATTACTGCATTTATTCTTTCAAAATCCGAAGAGGGATCTATTAGAACAGCCTCTTTACTCGCCTCATCTCCCAGCAGATAGCAGCAGACAGACATATGTCCCACTATAATTTGTTCAATAACCATCATCTCTCTCTTATCATCAAACTTTGCTTTTAAAGTAACTCTATAATTTCCTTCGCCGGAGGAAGCGGGAATATATCTTACCCTTATTATTTATAATATATAAATAAAACAGGATTTCTACAAAATATTTAAAAAAACTCTAATTATTGTAAGTTTTTAAAATTATGGGCGATCCCAAAAACTTCGTTTTCGGGATCGAAGGGGGCCCTGCGGGGCTTATAAAGGGGCTACCGCCCCTTTGACCCTGTAAAGATTAAGTTAATGAAACTTCCCTTATATTAACTGCTTGTTTTAAATTCACCTCATGGCGACTCAGAGAACCGTCACCCTAGTGCTTTGACCCGATGATTTTGAATCAATCTGTCATCCTCGCGAAGGCGGTGATCCATTGTATTTAAATAAGTGGATTCCATTCTTCAAGGGAATGACATTAAATTACATCCATTGGGTCTGAGAACTAGATGTAATCACATAATGAACTTTACCCCCGGAAAGAGTCCTACTGCTCTATGATATCATGTTTTATAATAAAAAAAACATTGAAATTATAAGCACTACAATAATTCTGTCCCTATTATATCCAGGAGGATAAACAATGAAGTCGAGTACAATACCGGAAGTAATTGAAGATATAAGAAACGGGAAGATGATTATCCTCGTGGATAACGAAGATAGAGAAAATGAAGGGGATCTTGTAATTGCCGCAGAACATTGTACCCCGGAAATTATAAATTTTATGGCGAAATTCGGAAGAGGACTCATCTGCGCCCCGATGACTCAGAACAGGGCGTCAAAGCTTGGGCTTGAGCTTATGGTGCAGGAGAATACCGATAAATACGGCACAGCCTTCACAGTCTCTGTAGACGCTCAGGAAGGGACTACAACCGGTATTTCAGCCCAGGACAGATCAAACACTGTACATGTTTTAATTGATGAAAAGACCACCCCTGAAGATCTCAGACGTCCCGGTCACATATTCCCTCTGGCTGCAAGAAAAGGGGGAGTTTTAGTAAGAGCCGGCCACACAGAGGGAGCAGTTGACCTTCCGAGAATGGCAGGACTTAAACCTGCAGGCGTTATCTGCGAAATACTGAACGATGATGGAACGATGGCGAGACGCCCCGACCTTGATAAATTTGCCGAAACTCACGGCCTTAAAATAGCAACAATTTCAGATCTGATAAAATACAGACAGCATAAAGAACGCCTTGTAAAACGGGTATCATCTGCCGAAATGCCTACAGATTTCGGAAACTTCAGAGTAGTTGCCTTTGACACAGAAGTCGGCGACGAAACACATGTGGCTCTGATCAAAGGTGACATCGAAGGTGACAAGGTTGTTCCGGTACGTGTTCACTCGGAGTGTCTTACAGGTGATGTTTTCGGATCAAGAAGATGCGACTGCGGTTCACAGCTCCACAGTGCCATGCAGTATATAGAGAATCACGGATATGGTGTTATCCTTTATCTCCGCCAGGAAGGTCGAGGCATAGGTTTGGGGAACAAGATTAAGGCATATCATCTACAGGATTCAGGGATGGATACTGTTGAGGCGAATCTTAAACTGGGCTTCCCTTCCGATCTTCGTAATTACGGTATAGGTGCACAGATTCTTGTAGATCTTGGACTTAGAAAAATCAGTTTAATTACAAACAATCCTAAAAAGATAATCGGTATCGAGGGATACGGACTTGAAGTTGAAGGAAGAATTCCTCTTGAAATGGCGCCGAAGGATGAAAACAGATTTTATCTTGAAACAAAACGTGACAGAATGGGACATCTTATTTTAGGCAATGACGACGCGAAGATTAAACCTGAATAACCATGGTGTGAGATAAATTAAGTGACCGAAAATACATTACCAACAATCCTCGTAGTTGATGACGAAGAGGTAATCAGAATTACCATACAGAAAAAGCTCTCGCGTGCGGGCTTTAATGTAATTTCATTTGAAAAGGGTGAAGATCTTTTATATTATCTGAAGAACGCCGATCACAATGCCGATCTGATAATAACTGATATAAAACTCCGGAAAATGGATGGTATTGAACTTCTGCGAAGAATCAACAGCATGGATGAACCGATTCCGGTACTGATAATAAGCGGACACGGTAATGTTGAAGATGCGATAAGGGCTCTGAGATACGGAGCCAGTGATTATATACGTAAACCATTTGATATAAATGATCTCACATCATCAGTCCGTTCAATACTGAAAAGAAAATTCCAGAAGAAGCTCTCGGAGAATCTGGCAGTTTACAAGCAGTACGAAAAGTGTGTACTGGTAATTCCCAACGACGGGGATCTGATCAACACAATCTCTTTCAATTTCACAAAAAATCTTGTACCGGCGGGTCTTTTCAATTATACAACCTCCGAGAATATATCTCTCTCACTGCAGGAGTCAATTTCAAATGCGATGTTTCATGGAAATTTTGAAATTGATTCGTCTCTCAGGGACAGCGGCGGAATGAAGGAGTTCAACAGCGAGATCGAAAGAAGAAAAATTTTATCTCCCTTTAAAGATAGAACTGTTAAATTAACCTATGAATTAACTCCTGATTATGTTTTCTATGAAATAGAAGATCAGGGTCCCGGTTTTAACTATATGAATCTTCCAGATCCCAGAGATCCGGAAAACTTTTTTAAAAACAGCGGACGGGGTCTGCTGATTATAAGGATACATATGGACGAAGTATCATGGCATGACAGAGGGAATATTATCAGAATGAAAAAATACAAGGTGAACAGAAACGAAAAATCAATTTCCTGATTTCGTTTTATCTGCGTAATTATAAAACAGCATTTGTTTCACCCCGGTCTGATGGGTAGCGAATATTTTCAAGATGTGTATGCCCGCATACACGGGAAAGATTGAATACAGCAGCAACACCCTTTCCCGGCATAGCGCGAAGTGCTGTGCCGCGTTAATAACTAAAAAACGAGGTATCTATGGAAGCAATAAAATGGAACGGAGATTCAGTTACTATTCTTGATCAGAGGCTCCTCCCTTCGAAAGAGGAATACAACACATATACAGACTATTTTGAGGTTGCAGAAGCAATTACAACAATGGAAACAAGAGGTGCTCCTGCAATTGGAATTACTGCAGGTATGGGTATTGCACTTGGTGCAAAAAAAATGAAGGTTACAAATCTCTCTGCCTTTAAAGAGGAGATGAACAAAATTTTTGAATGTTTTGCACACACCAGACCTACAGCGGTTAACCTCTTCTGGACTATCAACAGAATGAAAAAAATTCTTTCAGAGATAAACAATATTGAAGAAGCTGTAAAAAGATTTGAAAGTGAAGCAGTTCTAATTCTTAAAGAGGATATCGAAGCGAACAAGCAGATGGGTAAAAACGGTTCTAAATTCATTCAGGATGGTGACGTTATAATGACTCACTGCAATGCAGGAGCGCTCGCTACCGGCGGTTACGGAACTGCTCTTGGAGTAATACGTGCAGCTGTTGAAGAAGGGAAGAAAATCGAAGTTTTCGCATGTGAGACTAGACCGTATCTTCAGGGCGCACGTCTAACAACATGGGAACTCCTGAAAGATAATATTCCTGTTACACTGATTACTGATAACATGTCAGGCTTCTTTATGAAAAACGGAACTATAAAAAAGATAATTGTAGGCGCGGACAGAATTGCAAAGAATGGAGATACCGCGAATAAAATAGGAACATACACTCATTCAGTTCTTGCGAAAGAGCATAATATTCCATTCTATGTAGCTGCTCCAATGTCAACGCTGGATCCTCAGACTGAATCGGGCGATAAAATTGTAATTGAATACAGAAGTATAGATGAAGTTGCATATATTAAAAATGTACAAATTGCACCTGAGGGCGTTAAAATACTCAATCCATCTTTTGATGTAACACCGGCAGAGAATATCAGCGCCATTATCACAGAGAAAGGTGTTATCGAGAGACCGGCCGGTAAGGGAATAATGGAGCTGTTTAACTAGACTCCCCCACTCCGTCTGCGCCCCCTCTGCCGCGATGCGGCATCTCCCCCATGATGAGATCTAATCATTACCCACATTTCTAAGTTTTTTAGAGATGTGGGTAAAAAAGTTATATTAATTTAAATATCTGTGCTAATTTATGGTTGGATTAATCTTCAGGAAGAATAATCCATGAATAAAAAATTAAATCTGTCGGATGAAATTAGAAATAATACAATCAATGATAAGAGGATAAGAAGTCGATTGGCAAAAACTATTGATCAATTATCGCAATATCCCAATCATTCGATTCCTCAAGCATGCAAAAAACCGTCAGAAATAAAAGGGGCATATCGATTGTTAGACAATAAAAAAGTTACTCCCGAAGGAATATTGTCCGGACATAAAGAAGCAACCAGAGTAAGAATGGCTGAACATAAAATTGTATTACTTGTACAGGATACAACTGATTTCAATTACACCAGACCTTCTGCTATAAAAGGAATGGGGGATCATGCGGCATCTCCTAATAGTAAAGGTTTATTACTCCATAGTACTCTTGCTGTAACACCGGAAGGTGTACCTCTGGGTTTATTATTTCAAAAGTATTGGACACGAGATCCAGAAGAAAAAGGAAAAAAGAATAAAAGGAAAGAGCTTCCCGTTGAAGAGAAGGAAAGTTTTCGCTGGATAGAAGCCATGGAAGAAAGCACTTCCGATATTCCGGATGGTGTAATAACAGTAACTGTAGCAGATCGCGAAGCAGATTTTTTTGATTTATTTAGAAGAAGCAAAGAGCTCAAACAAGATATACTGATAAGAGCTATCGGCAATCGGAAAGTCAATAGTGAAGAAAATTCTTTGATTAAAACAATTGAAGCAGCAGAAATTGCCGGAAAAATCAAGGTTTTCATACCAAGGGATGCAAATTCTAAATTGCCGGAGAGAGAAGTGGAGTTGGAAATTAAATTCCGCACACTCCAGTTAAAGCCGACATATTATTCAACAGATTCAAAAAACTCACAGTTCATAGAACTTGACGCTTTATATGCCAGGGAGATAAATCCAGCACTGGATGAAAAACCAATAGAATGGTTATTGCTCTCATCAATACCAATTTTGACCATTGAAGATGCGGTAGAAAGACTCGGCTGGTATAGGCAGAGATGGAAGATTGAAAGATTTCATTTTACTCTCAAGAGCGGATGCAAAGTTGAAGAGCTGCAACTTGAAACTATAGAGCGTATTGAAAACGCACTTTCTCTATATTCGATTGTTTCATGGAAATTATTATGGCTGGTCTATGAGAGCAGAATCAAACCTGATGAATCTTGTGAGATTGTATTAGAAGAATACGAATGGCATGCATTATATTGTATGGTAAAACAGAAAAAAGATTTTCCAAAGAAGCCTCCAACTCTAAAAGAAGCATCAATGATGATAGCAAGATTAGGTGGTTTCATGTGTCGCAAGGGTGATGGTGATCCTGGTGTTAAGGTCATGTGGCGTGGACTTCAGCGTTTGAATGATGTATCTTCTGTATGGTCTATTATAACTCATACAGAAGATGTGGGTAATGATTAGATGATGAGATGGGGGAGACTAATAATGTATGAATACAGTTGACTCAAACCCATTACACTCACCCTTCCCCATCTCTCCATGGGGAAGGTGCCCAGCGGGCGGATGGGGAGGCCTTCTCTACCTGACGGGCGAGCGGTGTGTAAATCCCTAAACCCCGAAAAAATTCCTGTAATAAAAAAGAATTATTGTATTGCCGAAAAGCAGTGTAATAATAATACCTGCGGCAATGAACGGGGCGAAGGGTATTTTTATTCGGAAACTCCACCCTTTGAATGCCGCCCAGCAGATTCCAAAAACTGCTCCGGAAATAAGAGATACCTCAAGAAGCACAATACTCATTTCAAGCCCGAGGAGAAAACCCGCAGCAGCGTAGAGTTTTAAATCCCCCCCGCCGAAGGCTCCGGGAAAAAGAAACATTATTACCAGGAAAAAAATTGTCAGAAAAAGAAAACCGTATAAGCTGTCGAGATAACTATTCCGCACAATAACCGGATAGACAGATAGAACTAAAAAAAGTATAGTGAGACTTGCCGGTATAACCATAGTTTTAATATCAACTACTGCAATAGCAACTAAAACTGCAGCAATCAGGTATATGAAAAGAGAGAGAAGACCTGTTCCATGGAAATACGCAACCAGTACTGCAAGTCCGCCGTACAGAATCTCCATGAGCGGATATACATATGGAATTCTGCTTTGGCAGGAGAAGCACCTTCCCCGTGAAAATAAAAATCCTGCAAGGGGAATTAAATATAACGCGGTTATAGTTTTTCCGCATGCAGGACATTCTGAGCGGGAGAATAGGGCTTTAAATGGATTCTCTTTAATGCTGCCGTTTACATATCTTTCTGCAAGTGTGTAAAAAAAACTTCCGGCAAATGTTCCGGCAATAAAAAATAATACATAGTTTATCAAAATAATTATTCCTGAACAGTATTTATTCATTAACTCTTTTGAATTTTGCAAAAATACATATCCCCGCCGCCGAAGGCGGCGGGGATATGTATTTTTGTAACTGTTCATAAACCGGTGATGAAATCTGTTTCCCCGCGCCGTAGGCGCGGGGAAAATCATAATTACCTGCGATTTATGAGCAGTTACGTAATTTTTATATTCTACACCATAAAACATGTGTTTAGAAATTATTGCTGATTACTGAAAAATATTATCAGATTTTAAAATCAATATTGTAGTTTAATCCGGCAGTGATTTCGAAAGTATTCATGCTCATCATGATTTCACTGTTTTCATCTTCACTTTTCACTCTTTTTGCGTTTCCTGAAAATTTTGTAATCTCCACACAAAAAGAATAATTACGGTCGATCAGAGCCTCTGCTCCGAATTTTAAATGCGTACCTGTAATGTATCCGGCAAAAGTATGAGAATCCTCAGGATACGACGGAAGATTTACACCGGCAGGATCGGACTGTTCCACAAGAGCAACTACGTAACTCATATTTATTCCACCGGCAAAATAGATCCGGTTTCTCTCTGAAAGAGGTATTACTATACCGAATGAAACCGGAAACGTAAATCTTGAATATTTCAGATCTACTTCATTATCAGCTCCGCCGGACTCTACCGAACCTGAAGGATTGTAGAAACTATTTGTAGAATATTCAATACCGGTTTTCATAAGCAGAGAGTCGTTTATATATGCCAGGGTCACAGAAAATACCGGAGAATATTTTGATTCTAGCTCGGACACATCGGCTCCGGCTATAGATCTCATCTCACTGTTTATATTACCGGCAATATTCTCCACGTCACCTGCATCATTTGAAGCACCGGCCATTAATCCCAGATTAAATATACCGGTTGCGTAAAGATCTCCGCATAAAAATAGAATCAGTAATGTTATTTTGAAATATTTCACAAATTATTTCCGGTTAACCTATATGTTAAAATTGAGCGTCGCTGACGCTGTAATATGATATCCTGTGAAGTCCACCCTTGCATAATCTGATTGAGCTTTAACGACAGAGCTCCTTCCGTTAAGATATTTCACTTCGCAGCCGACAGATACTCTTTCATTCAAAAGATATTCGCAGCCCAACTCCGCGACTAATGGAATCGCATAAGCAGTAAAACTGGAACTGTTATTGAGACTTGCTGATTTAAAACTATTGCTGTAAGTACCATATGCGAATGCTGCACCAATCCCGAAATACAACCTGGACTCTCCCCAGAATAAAAGCGAAACACCTGTTGTAACAGGAACATCAAAAGACCACTGCGTGTATGTAACATCTACGATTTCAGTCCCGTCCGGACTTATAGTTTTACCTGTACCGCCGGACATCGCATAAACATATTCTATTCCGGCCCTGTAATAAATATAATTTCTTATAATCCGGAGATCCGCCCCGGCAATGACTCCCAAAATATCTTCGACAGAAGTAACAGCCTGAACATCATCTGATCTGTTTATATTATTGATTCCGTCCGGTACGCCGAGATTTTCCGACTGCCATCCTGAACTCATGGATCCCCCAACAGATGGAGAGTAACCAAGCCGTGCAGATAATGATATCTCTGCCGCATGAGATAAAACTGTACTAAAAAGAACGATTACTGTAATTATATATTTTATTTTTTTCATAATATCAATATCTGCCGAAATGATATATTACACCAAAGCGGATTCTATGGCCCGAGTAATCAATTGAATAATCATCATATAAGCCTGCACCCGATGAAGCGACGGGAGCGCTCCGTGCAGCCAAATACTCCCACTCGAATATCAGCGAGGCTTCGCTATAAATTTCAGATTCAATACCGGCAAGAAATCCGAAACCGAAAAGCTGCTCATTAATGTCCTCATCGCCTGCTGAAGTTTTAACATGCCCCATACCGAAGACATATGCCCCCCCGCCTCCGAGATAGAATACTCCGAAATCACGGAGCGGCAGATTTATGCCTCCATAAACCGGAACTTCAATAAATTCAAGTTCGGTCTCAAGAATATCCCCGGCACTGCCGTTTACGATTACACCTTTATCAAATGGATATGAATATTCAACTCCCGAGCGGAGAAAAACTCTGCTCATATCGAGTTTAAAAATTGCCCCCGCGGAGATATTGTGCTGAACCTGAGCCTGAATTGATCTCTTCTCCGAGAGCATGCCCACATCATACTGATAACCGGCAGTGAGCCCTGCAGACAATCTGTCTTCAGAATAAAGTGAATTTGCAATAAATAACAGTATAATGACAATAATTCTTTTCATTCAATTTCCGGTATTATAATTTAAAACCTGCATACAGAATTTCATAGTTTTTATGAAGATACAATCATTTTTTTACCAGTGATAATTACTAAACACAGGTTTTAGTGAAAAAAAACTTATTATCCCCGCCGCCGAAGGCGGCGGGGATAATTGTGCCTTATTTAACTTTGGAAAATTAAAAAATAAATACTGTTTTTTTATATAAATATATTCAAAAAATTGACAAAAATATACCTGTATTTTCTCTTAACAGAGTTGATAAAATACTCTAAAATACTCAATCTGAAACAAGAGGTGCTGTGAAAAACAGAATTACAAAAAAACAAATTCTAATTACTTTATCGGCACTTACATTGGGAATATTCAGCTGCTCAGCAATGCAGATAACTGAAAATAATGTACGAAAAGAACTGCAGTCAGCTGCAGAATCTATAAAAAAAGATAGAAAGAGCATTTATAAACTGGATAAGAATACAGTCGGCCGGAAAGGATATTTTTATATAATTAAAAATGACGGTAAAATATCTCATCACCCTAAAAAAGGACTGATAAACTCCGACTTCAGCAGATTCCCTTTTATTCAGAAAATATTAAAAGAGAGAAACGGCTGCTTCTCTTTTAATGCGGATGGTACACAGAGGTATGTCTTTTTCAATGAAGCAGGTGGAGATGAAATTCTATGCCTGACCATTGAAGCTGGCGAGTTTAACGATCCGGTTTCCGGATGCGATTCAAAGATTGAGGGAAAAAAATGAAAGATTTTAAATCAGCAGTATTCTCCGGCGGCGGAAGCAGATGTATGTGGCAGGTCGGATTCTGGCAGTCAGTGTCTCCGGAACTGAAACTAAAGCCGGAGATTGTAGCCGGTGTAAGCGCAGGCGCGGCAATGGCGGGAATGATAATGGCCGGCACAGCGGAAACAGGACTTACCCTGATAAAGGAAGCAACAGCAGCTAATAAAAAAAATTTTTACATGAGCAACTTTCTTAAAAAAGAACCGGTTTTTCCGCACTACGAAATATATAGAAATACAGTACTGAAAACAATCGATTCCGCTGCTCTAAAGCGATTTAAAAAAGGTCCCGAGATAAGAGTACTCTTCGCCAATCCTCCTGTTTATCTCGGAGCATTATCGGGAACATTTGTGGGACTTATGACTTATGTAGTGGAAAAACATATTATGCATCCGGTACATCCGAAAATGGCATCGAAGCTGGGATACAGACCAACCGTGGTTAAACTGAATGAATGTAATTCTGCGGAAGAGATTGCTGATGTTATAATGTGTTCATCGTGCACTCCGCCATTCCTTCCGATTATGAGATATAATGGTAAAATTTCACTCGATGGCGGAATCATAGACAACGTTCCGGTTTCGGCTATCAGTGACGATGAGAAAAGAGGACGAATGCTTGTACTCATGTCAAGAATTCACAGGGAAGATAGAATACCGCAAACCCATGATAGAGTTTATCTTCAGCCATCGGAGACTCCGGCAATCTCAAAGTGGGACTATACCAATCCCGCCGGACTTCAGGCTGCTTATGATCTTGGAAGAAAAGATGGAGATTCTTTTATCCGTGAGTATAAAAGCGGAAAATTTAAAAAATAACCTGCCCGAACCGGTTGTGAGATGAGAGGAAATAGAGACCTAAACCTGTAAGAGCAATCGAATGAGTGAAGGCCCCGTTTCTGATCATCTCAGAGAGTTCATCCACATCGGCAGTAAAGACTTCAATATCTTCAGCCTCGTCAAGATCCTGCGGGGCTGAAGGCTCACACCCCTCAACCAGATAAAAACTTATACGGTTACTCATCATTGCAGGATTGACCCATAGGCTTTTCAGGAGATGAACCGATTTTCCGATGAAGCCGGTCTCCTCGCGCAGCTCTCTGACAGCACAATCCTCAGGGTTTTCTCCGTCATCAATCATGCCGCCCGGCGTTTCTATGGAAATTTCTCCGGTACCGAGCCGGTGCTGCTTAACCAATACAAATTTACCATCTGTAGTCAGAGCAATGACATTGATCCAGTCGAATGTATCAAGTACATAAAAGTCATTCTGTATATTTTTCCTGTCGTGTCTGCAATCAAGTTCCTTAATTGTAAATATTCTATTCACATGAACTTTTTTTTCAGTTTCTATTTTCCATTTTTCCATGTGCCGGCCTTTTTTGCTTTTGATATTAATCTACTTCCCGCAGATATAAATTGTTGCGACTCCGAAAGTTTTTCTTTTATAATCTACGGATTTAAATCCTGCTGTTTTTATTCTTTCGATCAGGGTATCTCTGTCTAGAAATGTTGATATACTCCCTGCAAGATATCCGTATGCCTCGCGCTTGCCGGAGAGTATGCCTCCGATGAATGGAAGAATCTTTGTCAGATAGAGATTGTAGAAAAAACGGACAAATCCGTTATCAGGTCTGGTCAGTTCGAGTATAAGAAGTTTACCCCCCGGCTTAATTACGCGAAGAGATTCACTCAGGAATACATCGACATCGGGGATGTTTCTTATACCGAAAGCGATAGTGAGAAAATCAAAACTCTGATTTTTGAACGGAAGTTTTCCAGCATCTGCCGAAATATTTTCACCGGAAAGCCACCCCTTCTCAATACCCTTCTTCAGCATATTGAATGAAAAATCGAGTGAGAAGAGTTCCCCTCCCCCTTTCACAAGCTGTCTTGTAAGATCGCCGGTTCCGCAGCATAGATCGAGAATTCTTTTGCTGCCCGGACCGGCGGTCATGCGTACCAGGTCTTTACGCCAGAAGTTATCAATTCCTCCGGAGAGAACTCTGTTAAGCAGGTCGTATGTGGGGACTATTGAATCGAACATGGACCGGATATAACGCTTTTTTTCAGACGGGTCCGTGTTGTTTATTTCGTAACTGGAGTAGTTTGTCATTTAATTTACCATTATTCAGGGATGAAAGAGATGTTCCGGAATATATGGTTATATTTCAAGGAATTAATTTATTGGATTGAGACTAATCAGTATCGAACCAACTATGATATATTCAACTTCGTGACAGTTGAATAATTCTAACAGTTCTTTGAAGTCTTGCTGAATTTCCATTATATTGTCTCCGCAGAATTTCAACCGCAGAAATACGTTCTTCCGGAGAACGTGACAGCCAGTATTGCAGATCAGAGTTAATTTGATCCTTATCGTAAATGTTGTGATTTTTTACGGTTTTTTCAATCATAATTAATAATAGATGAATCTTATATTGATCTCAACTTTAAAATTATGTAGCCTGATGATTCGGGTTTTCAACTTTTTTTAAACGGCTGCTGAAGTCCCGCAGCGTAAATAACATTCCATTCTATATATAGTAATCAAATATTTGACCAGGCTTAACTGCCCTCTAAATCCCCCGGAGGGGGACTTCAAAATAACATGTTTAAATTGTTTCTTAAAAATCATTATTGTTTAACATCACTTCTTTTAAGTCACCCCGGACGATCTGCTGTGCTTATCGAAGCAGGGTTTATGGGGTTACAGAGAATTATTTGTGTAATGATTAGATCAGAAAATGACAGCTGGAAATAGCGGGTTAGTTACATATAATGCAGAGTCTTAAACTGTATTTAACTTGCATTTTTTTCAATATTCTGTAACTTGTTAGATACAAAAGGTCGAAATTATATTAAGATGAAAATAAATACTAATAATATGCGGAAAATACTGTTTTCAATAATCCTGTTTACAATGGCGGCTTTTTTTTCAGGCTGTGTCGGAGAGGGTGATACTATACTGGTATCTCCTATTACAGGTAGTCTACCATCTGAAGATATTGGAACACTATATCCGATGATTCAGAAAGTCTACCCCGGCACATTGCAATCGCTTGATATTCCGCAATCATATCCGTCAGATGTATCTCCGGAATATCCGGGGATTGTTGTTGTATTCTCTCATGTTATGGAAAATGACAACAATGAAATGGGGGCGGCAATTGAGCTGGTTGATCTGTCAGCTGGACAGATATCTGTAAATGTATTGCCCGCGGTTTCCTCGAAATATTTTACAATTTCACCTGTGTCCGGTTCGCTGAGTCAGAATACAGAGTACGTTTTGCGGGTGTATAAATATGCCGCGGCAGATACGGCCGTAGCTACCGCAACTGTTTCAAGAAGCTCAAACAGGGCTACAATTACTACAGCACTTGAACATGGATTATCCAATTACGAATTTGTAACAATAGCAGGTGTAACCGCTGACGCTTCTTATAACGCATCAATGGTTTCAGTAACTGTCATCGACAGTACAAGTTTTTCATATGATAATACAGGATCGAATATGGGGTCCACGGCTGATACCGGCGGGAGTGTTGTGATATTCAGCAGGACACTTGTTTTTGACAATCTGGTTATACCCCCTGCTCTTACAGTAAGTCCTGCGGATCCTTTGTATGTGGAGTATAAGTTTAAAACTGGAGTTACATCAGCGGTTGATACCACTCCTCCGACTATTGTTTTTACAAATATTACAAATGGAGCAGTTAATGTAGATCCGGACCCGCTTGCAGGAACCGGTTATATTGAGATTATATTTTCTGATAATAAAGTTCCGATGATTGATCCTGCGACAGTTAATGACTTGTCTGTTACACTGTATAATGTGACTGATGGATTACCGGTAACAGGTTACATAAGCCCGGTCTTCACTGATACTGATTTTAAGACTTTCAGATTCTATCCGTTTCCGGATACATATCTGGGAATATCAACTGAATACAGAATTAGAATCAGTGCATCTCCATATTTTGTTGAGGACTTTGGCGGGAATAAAGTCACGCAGAGAGATATTTATTTTAGTACGGGATTGTGATAGTATAGTAAAAAAATTGTTAAACAGGATACTGCTATTAAGTTTTCATTCAAGTATATTTACATCAAATAAAAGAGGATTAACATGAACAAACGAACTGGTTTTATTTTATTGGCAGTATTAATTATAAGTGGAGTTGTATTTTATTTCACAACAGGAAATAAGACACCTGAAAATGCCCGCAAGTATGCACAGGAGGGAGTTGATCATGTACGGGATGGTAAATTTGACGATGCAATAGACAGTTACAACGATTCACTTAAAGTTCAGGGTGATCCGACTGTTTACTACAATCGCGGAGTAGCTTATATGAACAAGGGTGATTATGAAAATGCTGTGAAGGATTTTTCGAAAGCGATAGAGCTGCAACCGGAAAATTTATTTGCATTTAATAACAGGGCGTATGTTTACAAAAATTCAGGGAAGTTCGATGAGGCTATTAAGGATTATTCACAAGTGATTAAGCTGAAACCTGATTTTTCAATAGCATATTATGGCCGGGGATTTTCTTATCAGAGAAAAGGGGAGAAAGATAAAGCTCTAGCGGACTATAAAAAAGCACTTGCCCTCGGTTATTCAGCTGCAGTAAAAAATATTGAAGAACTTGGAAAAAAATAATCTTTCGGAAATAATTGAATGCCCGTCCTGTAATCAGAAACGGGCTTTTTATTAATTCTTACCAGGTAGTTCCGCCATCCAGTGATTTAGTAAACTTCAAATATGTATTTGTATCATCATAGTAGCTGATCAATAATGCATCAGTTGCCTGAGAGCCCCCTTGAATAACTGAAATTGAAGAAAACTCACCGACACTTTCAGTTGAATCTACCACTGATACAGTAGGGAATGAAGTTCCACCATTAATAGACACCGCAAGTTTTAAATCAAAAGTTACTGCATCATAATAAGATATATAGACATCATCCCCATCCGCCAGACGGTCTTGTACTACAAAAATTGAAGAATATTGTCCAACATCATTTGCAGAATCAACCGGTACAGTAGCACCCCAAGTTGCTCCTCCATCTAATGATCTGTTAAAAAGAAGATTAAGATTCGCTCCTGTTGCATCGTAATAGCTAACATAGAGTTTATCTGAAGCAGGCGTCGTTGCATGCGCAATAATCCCTAAAGATGAAAATTTACCGACATCAGTTCCAGCGTTAACAACTACATCTGTCAAAATCCAATCTGCATCAACTGCATAACCATTTGCACCTACTGAATCATTATTAAAACGTGCCAATCTAAGATTAGAATTGGTAACATCATAATGAGAAATATAAATATCATCCTGTGCAGTAGCACCTCTGCCAACATCAGTAACTGCTTTTATAGAAGTGTATAAACCAACAATACCTGTACTGTCTACAATCTCATTAGCCCATACACCACCGCCATTTGACGAATACGCAAATTTAAGATCAAATGTAGTACTATCATACGAACTAATATAGACATGATCTGTTGCAGGACCTGCACCAGCAACTACTGCTATTGAACAGTATTTACCTATATCAGCAGTATTATCAACTTCAACTTTTGTAAAACTAGAGCCGCCATCTACCGAATATGCCACACGAAGTCTAGTATTAACCTGATCGTAATAAGCAATATAAACATCATCACCATCAGCAGCCCTATCTGCAATAACGAATAAAGATATATTCCTTTCATTTGAAGAATAGTCTCCTATATACTCTATTACCTGTTTATTCCAAGTTGTTCCACCATTGACTGATCTGGCAAATTTGACTTCACCATTATTATAATCATAATATGCTATATATATTTTTGATGATGTTATTGCTACAATAGATGAATGTTCACCAGTATTTTCTGAAGAATCAATCACAGTTCCGACAGATGCATTTGCAGTAGCAGATATTATAATACCGTAATTCTCCTCGGAATCAAGGTCTGTTGAATCATCATTGCTGAGAATCGTAAGGACTGCACCCTTCGCTCCGGATGATGATGGGGAAAAAGTCATATCAAACGTTGTGTTGCTTCCCGCTGGTATTGTCATTAATGTCGAACTGAGATCCAGTGAAAACTCGGATGCATTCGCTCCGGAAACTGAAATTCCGCCAATTACAAGCGGTGCTGCTCCGGCAGCGTTTGAAATCGTAATTGTCTGGGTATTGCTGGCTCCAACATCAACAGAGTTTGCTAAAGTCCAATAGCTATATGTTCCCGCGTCTGCTGCTGCTGATACTGTTATCTCCGGAGCTATTCCGGTTCCCGATACGACAAAAGTATAAGAGTCTTCCGTTCCTACATCAGGGTCATCACTGACTATCGTAATAGTATCAGTTTTTAATCCAATTGTTGTAGGATTAAATACAACTGTAAACGTTGTATTCTCCCCAGGAGACAGTGATAAATCTCCAGGCTGAGAAGGAATTGAAAACTGAGTACCGGTTGTTAACGCTACCGATGCTATAGTAAGTATATCGTCACCCGTATTCTCTATTGTAAACGTAATAATTGTACTGGATTGACTGACTGTGACATTCGGCATGAATGAATAAGTAGTAACTGCATCAACAATTGGAGTAACTCCCTGCTTCACATTTATATCCGGTGTTCCTGCATTTGCTGTAGCAGATATTGTAATACCGTAATTCTCCTCGGAATCAAGGTCTGTTGAATCATCATTGCTGAGAATCGTAAGGACTGCACCCTTCGCTCCGGATGATGATGGAGAAAAAGTCATATCAAACGTTGTGTTGCTTCCCGCTGGTATTGTCATTAATGTCGAACTGAGATCCAGTGAAAACTCGGATGCATTCGTTCCGGAAACTGAAATTCCGCCAATTACAAGCGGTGCTGCTCCGGCAGCGTTTGAAATCGTAATTGTCTGGGTATTGCTGGCTCCAACATCAACAGAGTTTGCTAAAGTCCAATAGCTATATGTTCCCGCGTCTGCTGCTGCTGATACTGTTATCTCCGGAGCTATTCCGGTTCCCGATACGACAAAAGTATAAGAGTCTTCCGTTCCTACATCAGGGTCATCACTGACTATCGTAATAGTATCAGTTTTTAATCCAATTGTTGTAGGATTAAATACAACTGTAAACGTTGTATTCTCCCCAGGAGACAGTGATAAATCTCCAGGCTGAGAAGGAATTGAAAACTGAGTACCGGTTGTTAACGCTACCGATGCTATAGTAAGTATATCGTCACCCGTATTCTCTATTGTAAACGTAATAATTGTACTGGATTGACTGACTGTGACATTCGGCATGAATGAATAAGTAGTAACTGCATCAACAATTGGGGCAACTCCCTGCTTCACATTTATATCTGGTGTTCCTGCATTTGCTGTAGCAGATATTGTAATACCGTAATTCTCCTCGGAATCAAGGTCTGTTGAATCATCATTGCTGAGAATCGTAAGGACTGCACCCTTCGCTCCGGATGATGATGGAGAAAAAGTCATATCAAACGTTGTGTTGCTTCCCGCTGGTATTGTCATTAATGTCGAACTGAGATCCAGTGAAAACTCGGATGCATTCGTTCCGGAAACTGAAATTCCGCCAATTACAAGCGGTGCTGCTCCGGCAGCGTTTGAAATCGTAATTGTCTGGGTATTGCTGGCTCCAACATCAACAGAGTTTGCTAAAGTCCAATAGCTATATGTTCCCGCGTCTGCTGCTGCTGATACTGTTATCTCCGGAGCTATTCCGGTTCCCGATACGACAAAAGTATAAGAGTCTTCCGTTCCTACATCAGGGTCATCACTGACTATCGTAATAGTATCAGTTTTTAATCCAATTGTTGTAGGATTAAATACAACTGTAAACGTTGTATTCTCCCCAGGAGACAGTGATAAATCCCCAGGCTGAGAAGGAATTGAAAACTGAGTACCGGTTGTTAACGCTACCGATGCTATAGTAAGTATATCGTCACCCGTATTCTCTATTGTAAATGTTATTGCTGTACTGGATTGTCCTACTATAATATTACTGGCATATGAATAAGTAGTAACTGCATCAACAATTGGGGTAACTCCCTGCTTCACATTTATATCTGGTGTTCCTGCATTTGCTGTAGCAGATATTGTAATACCGTAATTCTCCTCGGAATCAAGGTCTGTTGAATCATCATTGCTGAGAATCGTAAGGACTGCACCCTTCGCTCCGGATGATGATGGAGAAAAAGTCATATCAAACGTTGTGTTGCTTCCCGCTGGTATTGTCATTAATGTCGAACTGAGATCCAGTGAAAACTCGGATGCATTCGTTCCGGAAACTGAAATTCCGCCAATTACAAGCGGTGCTGCTCCGGCAGCGTTTGAAATCGTAATTGTCTGGGTATTGCTGGCTCCAACATCAACAGAGTTTGCTAAAGTCCAATAGCTATATGTTCCCGCGTCTGCTGCTGCTGATACTGTTATCTCCGGAGCTATTCCGGTTCCCGATACGACAAAAGTATAAGAGTCTTCCGTTCCTACATCAGGGTCATCACTGACTATCGTAATAGTATCAGTTTTTAATCCAATTGTTGTCGGATTAAATACAACTGTAAACGTTGTATTCTCCCCAGGAGACAGTGATAAATCTCCAGGCTGAGAAGGAATTGAAAACTGAGTACCGGTTGTTAACGCTACCGATGCTATAGTAAGTATATCGTCACCCGTATTCTCTATTGTAAACGTAATAATTGTACTGGATTGACTGACTGTGACATTCGGCATGAATGAATAAGTAGTAACTGCATCAACAATTGGAGTAACTCCCTGCTTAACATTTATATCCGGTGTTCCTGCATTTGCTGTAGCAGATATTGTAATACCGTAATTCTCCTCGGAATCAAGGTCTGTTGAATCATCATTGCTGAGAATCGTAAGGACTGCACCCTTCGCTCCGGATGATGATGGGGAAAAAGTCATATCAAACGTTGTGTTGCTTCCCGCTGGTATTGTCATTAATGTCGAACTGAGATCCAGTGAAAACTCGGATGCATTCGTTCCGGAAACTGAAATTCCGCCAATTACAAGCGGTGCTGCTCCGGCAGCGTTTGAAATCGTAATTGTCTGGGTATTGCTGGCTCCAACATCAACAGAGTTTGCTAAAGTCCAATAGCTATATGTTCCCGCGTCTGCTGCTGCTGATACTGTTATCTCCGGAGCTATTCCGGTTCCCGATACGACAAAAGTATAAGAGTCTTCCGTTCCTACATCAGGGTCATCACTGACTATCGTAATAGTATCAGTTTTTAATCCAATTGTTGTAGGATTAAATACAACTGTAAACGTTGTATTCTCCCCAGGAGACAGTGATAAATCTCCAGGCTGAGAAGGAATTGAAAACTGGGTTCCGGTTGTTAACGCTACCGATGCTATAGTAAGTATATCGTCACCCGTATTCTCTATTGTAAATGTTATTGCTGTACTGGATTGTCCTACTATAATATTACTGGCATATGAATAAGTAGTAACTGCATCAACAATTGGGGTAACTCCCTGCTTCATATTTATATCTGGTGTTCCTGCATTTGCTGTAGCAGATATTGTAATACCGTAATTCTCCTCGGAATCAAGGTCTGTTGAATCATCATTGCTGAGAATCGTAAGGACTGCACCCTTCGCTCCGGATGATGATGGAGAAAAAGTCATATCAAACGTTGTGTTGCTTCCCGCTGGTATTGTCATTAATGTCGAACTGAGATCCAGTGAAAACTCGGATGCATTCGCTCCGGAAACTGAAATTCCGCCAATTACAAGCGGTGCTGCTCCGGCAGCGTTTGAAATCGTAATTGTCTGGGTATTGCTGGCTCCAACATCAACAGAGTTTGCTAAAGTCCAATAGCTATATGTTCCCGCGTCTGCTGCTGCTGATACTGTTATCTCCGGAGCTATTCCGGTTCCCGATACGACAAAAGTATAAGAGTCTTCCGTTCCTACATCAGGGTCATCACTGACTATCGTAATAGTATCAGTTTTTAATCCAATTGTTGTAGGATTAAATACAACTGTAAACGTTGTATTCTCCCCAGGAGACAGTGATAAATCTCCAGGCTGAGAAGGAATTGAAAACTGGGTTCCGGTTGTTAACGCTACCGATGCTATAGTAAGTATATCGTCACCCGTATTCTCTATTGTAAATGTTATTGCTGTACTGGATTGTCCTACTATAATATTACTGGCATATGAATAAGTAGTAACTGCATCAACAATTGGGGTAACTCCCTGCTTCACATTTATATCCGGTGTTCCTGCATTTGCTGTAGCAGATATTGTAATACCGTAATTCTCCTCGGAATCAAGGTCTGTTGAATCATCATTGCTGAGAATCGTAAGGACTGCACCCTTCGCTCCGGATGATGATGGAGAAAAAGTCATATCAAACGTTGTGTTGCTTCCCGCTGGTATTGTCATTAATGTCGAACTGAGATCCAGTGAAAACTCGGATGCATTCGCTCCAGAAACTGAAATTCCGCCAATTACAAGCGGTGCTGCTCCGGCAGCGTTTGAAATCGTAATTGTCTGGGTATTGCTGGCTCCAACATCAACAGAGTTTGCTAAAGTCCAATAGCTATATGTTCCCGCGTCTGCTGCTGCTGATACTGTTATCTCCGGAGCTATTCCGGTTCCTTGAAGGGTTATATTATAAGGATTTTCATTGATATCATTACTCCCAAAAGCAATAGTATCATTAAGAACGCCCGTTACTGTTGGGTGAAATACAACTCCAAACACAGTGCTTCCACCTGAAGCTAAGGATGTAGAACCAGGTTGTGATACAATAGAAAAATTAGTCCCAGTACCTAAGGTAAAAGGTGTCATCAATGTCAATGTATCAGTTCCGGTATTTTGAATTGTTATAAATATTACAGTACTTGAACTGCCAACACTGATAGATGGAGTAAAGGTATAAGTTGCACCATCAGCGACATTCGTCCCAGCCTGATTAATAGCAATCTCCTGTTCTATCCCGTAACCATTAACATCAAAAGTAAAAACCGCTTCATCGATGTCAGTAGAATTTACAGTAATTGTCTGCTGATATAATATTGACGCAGCAGGATCAAATGTTACGGTAAACGTTGTTGACGCTCCTGCAGCAAGACTTGTACTTACATTTGTTGCAGTAAAAACGCCACCTCCGGTAACCGACGTAATATTAAGATTTGCATTCCCTACATTTTTAATCTGAAAAGTTTTAACGATAGTACCGGCAGAGGAATTCTGATTACCAAAATTGATCTGAACTGTCCCGGCACCACCATCATCATAAACATTACTTCCAGCAACTTCCTTAACATTAATCTCCGGCAAAGGCGCAGCAGTCCCCGTACCCGAAGCAGTAAAAGTATAAGAAGCCTCATCCGAATCATCAGAAGCTACCGTAATTGTAGAAGTTCTATACCCGGAGGCTGCTCCGGGAGAAAAAACAAGTGTAAATGTAGTACTACCTCCGGCAGGAATTGCAGCAACTCCTCCGACTAAAACAAATTCAGCAGCATTAGAGCTGGTAACCGAAGTTACGTTAAGAACAGATGTTCCAAGATTCTGTATGGTAAAAGTTTTAGCAGCAAGAGATGTTGATACCTGGGTACTCCCCAAATCCCTCAATCCGCTCCCAGCAAGGAGATTATTATTCAGATCATCCTTAACATTTATTTCAGGAGCAGAAGATGTCCCCACCCCTGAAAGTGTAAAAAGAAAAGGATTTTCCGTATCTGTGTTATCATTATGAACAATACTTACAGTAGCGTCATTATGTGTTCCTGCAGAGGAAGGGTCATATGTAATTGTAAAATCGACAGATGTTCCCGCAGTAACGGTAACAGGGGCTGCTATACCGGCTATTGTAAAAAAAGACGCATGTGTTCCGGTTATATTCAATGAACTTACTACAAGATCTGTACTTCCGGTATTTTCGACAGAATATGCAACTGTAGATCCCGCTGCTGAAACGTCAAGAGTTCCGAACGAGTAAGGTCCGCTACCTGAAGAGATGGCGGTATTAATCCTTTTTACAACAATTTCAGGTCCGCTTGATGAGGAGGAACCACCCGGCGTAGTTGTACTCTCAGAGGAGGAAGAGGTATCCCCTCCGCAGGAGATAACCAGTATGGTTAATGAAAGCAGTATAAAAAGGAGTTTTTTCATATATTCCTATCCACTAAATGTGAGTAAAATAACATAATAAAATGATACAAAAAATAAAAAATTACCACTTTTTTAAAAAACAGCAGTATATATAATTATCGGCTCATTACGACTTTTTTGAAAGTATCAAGGATTGTTTTTCCGCTTGATGCGCTTTCAGCTTTAATGTGAACATAATATAATCCGACACCAAGTTTACGTCCGGATTTATTATTTCCCACCCATCCATTCTCTTTAATATTAACACCGCCCCTTCTGAAAGCCTTGTCAAGAAGTACATTTAAAGGACGCCCTTTTATATCATAAATTTTTATAGAAACATAGGCATCTTCTGTAAGATAATACGACGGATATGCTTTGGGATTTTTATCGGTTATCACATTATTAAGAATCCGCACCGGCCAGGGTTTGAATTTTGCAGGTGTTCCGATTGCATAGGTCCATTCCGAATTATTGGCATCATCTCCGGAATCCTTATCAACAAAGGTCGATATTCCCCTGTTCTTTAATTCTACAATAAATCGTACACTGTTTCCATTTGCGATAATAACATTTTTTCCCTCAGAGGGGATAGTGGGGAGATACGCCGACCATATATTCGGTCCTATTCTGACCGCCGCGACTGAATCGAGATTTGCACCCATGGCTGTATTTATTGTTGATAATGGTGTTACCATATTCTCGGCATCGGCGGCCGGAGCAAGTGTCTGCGCAAACCATATAATACATTCATCGGGCTGGGTTACAGATGATACGGTATAAATATCGACCCTGGTATTAGCCTCTCGAAGAGTTCTGAGAGCCGGATTCGTCAGATCGGTAAAATCAGTATGAGTTGTAATTCCATCGGTTATTAAAGCTTCAATCTGCAGAGGGAGAGTTCTAATCTCCCGTAAACCCGCGGCCGGGCCTGCATCCGTTTCACTTATTTCATTCCCGAATACATCTACTGCGGTTATGTAATATTCATAACCGGTAAAAAGCTTCAGATTCGGGATTGTTGTATATTTCCAGCCATTTGCATCAAAATGCCTGGTGGTATCACTGACTGGAGTTACAGCTGGATTATTGCTCAATCCTCCGAGAGTTGAATCATGGGAACTGTTCCATTGCTTGAATGAAGATGTATTCTCTTCTCGATAGTATATGCGGTATTCGTAAAAATCCTGATCTACTCCGGTAGATACGGTGCTGTACGGCGTCCAGTATAGAGTTACCGATGTTGATGATATTACAACCTGATTTACAGATACCGCAGGAGTGCCGGCAGCATAGGGGGGATCATTTCTATCCCAGTTTATTGCCCCGGATACTGCAGATGATAAAGCCCCTGCGTAATCTCCGGTTGCGGCAGTTACTGTATATGTCCATGCTTCGGTTGTTCCGGCTGTAATCCAGCCGCTATTGAATCCGGAACCTGCGTCAAATGGCAGAGCTGTAACTGCAGTATATGACCCGGAGGGCATTGTAACATTAAATGTTCCTGTATTTGCGCCGTCAGTGTATGAAACAGTAAACTGAACATCGCCATACATGGGGGCACCCCAGCTCCCGTTATTCATATCAGCTGTAATTTCAACAAGTGTACCGGGGTAACCATATCCTCTGTAATATGTGGCTAAATTGTCAGTTCCGCTGCTGGTCGGTCCGCGTCCTATACCATTGATAAACCTGAGATTTGTTACTCTTACCGGATAGAACGGGGCAGATATAAGATTATCCCCTACCGCTGAGAGCAATAAAAGTATTACGAATACTCTTATTCCCCGTCTTATCTGCTTCCGGTGTATTTGACTATATTTTATCATTTATTTTATTTTCCACAGTCATTCATACTCTTTTTTAATGTATGAATGTATTATCAATTATCTGACTACAGAGTGGGAAAAATGCAATTTTTTTTTTAAATTTTCAACATTTTATTATACGGCAGCAGTATTTTTTCAGAGATGAATATGCATTGTATACCGGGGAGAAACCGTTGTTTTTTAAATAATTTATCAGCCTTAAACTTGAAATCCCCCCGTTTTGCTTCGCTCAACATCCCCCTTTAATAAAGAGGGTGGCCATCGGCCGGGAGATTTGTTGGTATTATATAGAAAACTATTTGATGAAAGATCATCCGATCGAAGCATTAGAACATAGTCATTGTGAACCCTTCGGTTCCGCTCAGGGAACGTTATAATCGCCGGCTGAGCGGAGCCGAAGCCTGAAGAATTGTCTATTCCATTTCCGTAAAATTCTATGAAACAATTCAATCACTCGGGGATAAGAATCTCACCCTTAACCGGAGTATTCTTCCGCTGCTTTTTCACCTCGGACTGCTCGGCAGAAGTGACTTTCCCAGCCTCCCTTTTTAGAAGTTTCGTAAATGCCCTGTAATAATCGTAATCAAGCTCTCCATTATCCAGCGCCTCCAGAATTGCGCAGTCGGGCTCATTTACGTGGCGGCAGTCATTAAATCTGCACTGAGATGCTATTTCAATTATATCACTGAAATCCTCACTCTCGTCAGCGTCATTATTTCCATTGAGAAATCCGGTATCTCCGGGAAGCGGAATCCCCAGAAGTATGGCCGATGATGGAAGAACATGCAGAATCCCATTATCCGGATTAGTGCTATGAGATCTGTTATCTAAAACTTCACCATCTGTAAGATAACTTATTATTGAAGAGACATCATCTATATTAACACCGGTAACGGCATATGTTTTACGCGGGGCCAAAGCGCCATTCAGTTTTGACAATCCTGCTTTATCTATTGAATCGATAAATATTACTGGGGCATCTCCGGCTGTCTCTTTGAAAATCTCTTTCACATTTTGTCCATGGGAATTCCCGTAGCATAAAAACAGAGGTTCGGCACCCCATTCACGACTCACCTCTGTTAAAGTTTCCACTATCAAGGAATCGAGTTCATCACCGGCAGGAATTGCAGCAAGAATATAATCTACATTGGCCGCGGCAGGAATCTGTTCCTCGGGATTTTCATCATCAGGCAGAGTAAGGAACGACCGTCTCGGGAGCAGATCATAAATTGAGTAGCCGGAATCGCTTTCATCCGAAATGATCAGAACCCAGTCACCGGGAACCGGAAGTTCGCTGTCGGAAGATGTTGAATAAAAAAGACGGTCAGATATCCTGGCGTCAATTAATCCGTCCTCGCATATAATCCTGTAAACATCGGAGCTGCCTACAACTCTTCCGGCTTTTAAATGCATATTTAAAGATTTATACTGATCATCCAACCATGAATCCCAGCCGTAATCTTCAAGAATCATCTGAATATCTCCTATAAAATTATCAGTTTGTGACATTTGAATACATTGAGTCAAACCCCGTTCTGGAGACTTAGAGGGCCTGATGTATTCAGTTCATTCGGCTTATTTTAATCTTCTCCAGAATTTCAGGGATTTCACTGAAATTATTTATTATATATTTTTCGCCTTCAATCTCATCAGCACCTGCATGACCGAAAGCACAACCGATAAATGGAATTCCATTTTCTCTTGCGGCTGCAAGGTCGGTATATCTGTCTCCAATCATTACCAGTTCCCTGTCGGGATTTAGTCTGATATAACTGCCGATAATGTCTGTTTTATTTTTAACTGCGCCTTCCGGATAAATAAATGGTTCGGAAAAAAACTTTTTGAGATCGTACGTCTCCAGGATTGCCTCTACATAAGCTCTGGCGCCGTTTGATGCTACAAGCATTTTGTAATTCATTGAATTTAATGCTCTTATTGTTTCATCAACTCCCTCGATAAGACTCCCCTTCTTCTCTTTTATCATCTTTACCAGATTTACAGTACAGAGAACTGCAAGTTCATTTCTTTTATGAATTTCAAGTGACGGGAAAAGCATCATAAAAATCTCGCCTAGAGGATAACCGAGTGTAACGGTAATCTCCTCCCTTGTGGGTATATGGATTGATCTATCCTCCCCTGACTCAATAAAACTTTCAATACCAAGCCTGAACGACTCCTCTAAAATATCTCCTGCATCATAAATTGTGCCGTCGATATCAAAGGCCAGAAAAATTCCCTTATTCATTTAGTTCCTTGTGATCCATTCATTCTTATAATATATTCAGTATTATTCTTTAACATTTTGAATTAAGAATATATACCCCCGCCGCCTTCGGCGGCGGGGGTATATATTCTTCGCATTTTACGCTATCGCATTTAACAAATGAAATAGTACATACTCTGTCATTTCGAAGAAGCGATAGTGACTGAGAAATCTAAAATTTCTCACATACGTTCGAAATGACAAGACCTAATTCAATCGTAAACGCTATAAAACATATATTCAGTAATAATTACTATAATATAAATAGCATAAAAGTGAATAAAAATCAATCCGGTGTTAATGTGTCAAACAAAAATTTAACATAAATATTCATAAACTAATGGCAGCAAATTATTTTTGGGGGTGCGTATGCGGAGCGCTGTGCCCCAAAAATAAACCGCTACCCATAAATATTTATAAAAAAGCTGTATTATTTTATTGACTCCATTTGTTCTTTATTATTTCTAAAAGAAGATACAGTAATAATTCTTAAACTTTTTGTTACTACTCAACTATAAAAAACTATGTAGAAAACAAGACAAATATATACGTCCCCCCGCCTTCGGCGGGGAGACGTATATATCATTAAGTTAAGAGATTTGGAAATGCCAGAACTTTACACATGGCCCCCTAAATCCCCCGGAGTGGGACTTAAAAGACATTATTTTGAAAAAATTATGTCAAAGATGAATGAATTTCGCGATATTTTTCGAAGTCCCCCTCCGGGGGATTTAGGGGGCGGGACATTTGGCGCTGCTGACAGATAAAATAATTACCGGAGATATGATGAAATACTGGAACAAAACACTTAAGAGCATGAATGAATATATCCCGGGAGAACAGCCTGCCGACAACGAAGATTATATAAAGCTTAACACCAATGAGAATCCTTTCCCCCCTTTTGAGAGTGTAATAAAAGCAATAGCCGGGCATTTGAATGGAGGATTGAAGAAATATCCAGATTCAAAAGCTGTTAAACTGCGCGAAATTTTTGCAGAACAGAATGGAATAAAACCTGAAAATGTTTTCGTTGGAAACGGATCTGATGAGATATTCACTCTTATCTTTCGCGGATTCATTGAAAGCAATGGGACCGCGGCGTTCCCCTACCCTTCATACTCTCTATATGATACACTGGCTCAGTCGGCAGGAATAAAATATGACAAAATAAATCCCGGCCCTGACCTTAAACTTGATCTTGATAAGTTTCTTATAAAAGGATACAATCTGGTAATTATTGCGAATCCGAATAATCCCACAGGAACGTTCACACCGGTTGAAAAGATAAAAGAATTTCTTAAAATATTCAAGGGTCTTCTTGTAGTAGATGAGGCTTACATCGATTTTTACGGCGGATCAGCTATCGATCTGATAAAAGAATTCGATAATATAATTATAACACGGTCGTTTTCAAAATCCTATTCTCTTGCAGGTTTAAGAGTTGGTCTTGCTATTGCCGGCGAAGAGATTATAAAAGGTCTATTTAAACTGAAAGATTCATATAATGTCGATACGCTTGCTCTTGCAGGTGCTTCAGCAGCTCTTCTTGATAGTAAAAGTTTCAACTACAATCTGGGAATGCTCAGAAGCAATAAAGAATATCTCGAAGAGAGATTAAGCGGAATCGGATTTGAGATTGTCCCATCTAAAGCAAATTTTATTTTTACCAGACACCCGGATATTTCACCGGCTGATCTTTATATAAAACTTAAAGAGCAGAATATTCTTGTAAGACATTTCGAGGGCCCTATACAGTCCGACTATGTTCGAATCAGTATAGGGACAATGATGGATATTAAAAAAGTATGCACAGCTATTGAATCTATATTGGGAGAAGTATAATTTTACCGGCAGTATTGGTTATTGTACTTCGCTGATACATCTCATTAAGAGTGATCTTCGCATCATAAAAAAGCTGAAGATCATCTTTTTTTATCCATATATTCACCTGCTGTCCGTTGCCGTTTTCGAGCCATTTAAATCCGATTACAACACCTACAACTTCCTCTTCATTAAAAATCGCTTTATGCTTGTACATTAAATCCACTATTCCGCTTACATTCTCCTTTATGAGCGAAACAGAAAATCTTCCGTAATCAAGACTGCTCTCCTTCTCGGTATTTATATCTACACCAAAAAACAGCCGGTCTGTTCTTGCCGATTTTTTATCATAATAAAATCCGATACTCTCTTTTGAAATTTCAAGATCCTGACCTTCAATTACTTCACCGGCCATTGTAAGAAGAAGTTTTTCGTATTTATTCTGGTAGTATCCGCCATTAGTTGAATAACTTTTAATGTTCACAAGCAGATCAAGGTATTTTTTTGTATTAATATTCTTAACTACATTCGTATTTCCGTTTACTGTAAACAAAGGTTTAACATCACCTTTTACAGGATCCTTAACATTCTGATCCGTGGCGCAGGCAGCCGCGTTTATCAGCATTATAAGCAGCATAACTCTGACTTTACGAAATAAATCTTTATAATGGATCATAATATCTCCAGTTTTTTCATATTCTTTCTAAACATTATCTTAACTCAGCCTCCCCATCCGCCCTGTCGGGCACCTTCCCCATGGTGAGATGGGGAAGGCTTTTGCAAGATGGCTACATCTTTAAAAATTCAAAATATGTCTGGATCTCTTTTGGATATTCGCCTGATGCATCCTGGTATTTTTTAAATCTTCTTTCATATGCGGCGTAGTCCCGGGCCTGAATATTTTTATATCTGTTTGCGTACTTGCTGAATGCCGGCATATTTTCAAGATGATCACGTACATCTTTTTTAAAAGGGATATGTTTAAAAAACATCTCGCGGACAACTGTGTTTAGCTTCATAATACCTTCGCGCTCATACTCTATCCAGAGTAAGTAGTCATCGGCAAATCTGTCACGGTTTGTTCTGAGGCTTTTAAATCTAAGGTTAATCTTCTCTTTCATTTCGGGAGAGAGTTTTGAGTTCTTTTTAAAATTGTTTACATAATCAAAATATTCCCCTGTAACTCCGCCTTCAATAGGATCGGCCCACATTGCACCTTTCATATTTTTAGTAAGCTCCCACCTGAAACAGGCGAAAGAATGCATAAGACTCTTTTCCAGATCTCCGTTAAAAAACACCGGAATCATAAATCTGCCCATTGATCTTTTATTATTACCGGACAGTTCCTGCCAGAGCAGTGACTTTGTCCCATAAGTCGGCACAACAACCAGATAAGGTAGAATTTCCTCCTGAATGATCTCTCTTGACTGATCGAGCCTTAAAACTGTCTCTCTATAAAATAGTGAAAAATCAATATCTATAAGTTTTTTTGCAATAGCACTAAGCCTGCTTTTTGAGACATACATATTCTTAAGGCTTCCTTTAGCAATGTCCGATGTAAGTATAGGGAATGCGGTTACTGTCGATCCGGAACAGACAGCGGCCGTTGTTTTCAGTCTCTGCGAGATTTCATGAAGAGTCTTCTGTATATTAAGATCATCATCACCGCCGCCGGAAGACTGGGGCTCCCTTTTTTTCTGAGTCTTGTCCTGTTCCCGGAGGAACGCATCATATGTCAGTCCCATTTCAGTAATACTCGGTTCTTCGGTACCGGCATATATTTTTGATAAAAATTCGTATTCAAGCAGGACGGGTATCTCGGTTTCCCGTTCCCGTATGCGTGCAAGATCATTAAGTTCAACAAGATGTTCAGGAACAAGCAGCTGGTCATCAAGGAATCCGAAATTCAGCATAAGTTTAGCAGCCTTGGGAACTGACGATTCACTTTTTGATCTTACAAAAACCTGCTGATACAGATCCCAGTAGAGCTGTGCAATATGACGCCTCATCTTTCTTGCGTCAGATTCGGCACTGGCAGAGCTGCTGATTGTTTTATAATCATTGAGAAGTTTCAGCATTCTGTTCTGAAACTCCTTCTCTATCATTGAGAACTCAAAAATCTGAAAAATTGATTTCTGCAGGCCGGTACTTATAACATTTGGTGCGGAAACATCACTCACCGGCTCGGGAGCGGCATTTGATTCTGCTGCGGATTTATCTTCTTTTTTAATTTCAGATACATTCAGCACATTAGCAAGTTCACTGTATCCCGGGAATGAAGCGAGCCGTTTACCGGTTGCTTCGGAATACATCAGATCAAGCTTTGCGTTTATCTTCATCATATTTGTAAAAAAATCGCCGGAGACCCGACCGGTTGAACTCCAGTCTTTCATTCCGTTCTGTTTTACAAAATACCCTGACCAGCTTTCAGTAGCACCGAAGAGTACTTTTGCTTTCTGAACGACTTTATCCATGGCATCATGTACATTGTCAAGAACCCCGTTTATCGCCCCGGCAACAGAAGAAAATATTGAAACAGCAATCTCGGGATCACTCTTTATAATACCAGCCATAATCTGCGGATCAAGCTTAAGAATTTTTTTTATAAGTTCAACATAATCGTTTCCGATTACTTCTTTAATCATTTTGTCAGTGTATGACTTCTTCAGCAGCGCACTTTTATCTTCAATTATAAAATCAGCCGCAACCATCTCGGGAAATTTGCCTTTATTAAAACTGAAAACAGAATAGAGATCTTCACTTTTTTTATTAAAAAGTTCAGGACCGTTTCCTGTGGAAAAGTCATGATATAGAAGAAGAAGATTATCCTCCACCTGACTTAATCGGGTATATAGACTTATAGTTTTTTTCAACTGTGTCTGAGCGAGCATATAATTGTTAAAAATCTGCCGGAGCATATTTATCGAACCATTAATATCCCGCAGCGCAACCCCTTTAAATCCCCCCTGAGACAGAGGATATTCAATTATTTCTGAATCTGTTATTGCTCTTGCAGATTTACCATATTCTGAAATAAGAAGACCCGAAAAACCGATGAGCATCGCTTTCCCTTTAATACTGCAGACCCGCACTGACTTATCAATAACGATATCACTGTCGAGCCCCATAAACTCTTCAGGTGCAGATAATATCTCAATCTCACCCTCCTGAAGCATATACAGTTTTACAGGATTTTCACCTTGAAGGAAAAGGACTTCACCTTTTTTTAAAGTTCTGTTATCAGGCATTCTGTTCTCCAGGAATAATGTGTCCCCGCCGGGACCCACGCGACTGCATAAATATAAAATATCACATTATTATATAATCGGTAAGAAAATTTTTACAATAAAAAAATAAATTTTTTCTAATAAGAAAAAATAAAAAAGTTCTATTATCCCCGCTACCGAAGGCGTCGAGGATATATAATTATTCATTTTAACTCAAAAAAAGATATTCAGGAATCATCCCTGAATTTTCAATTTATTCATATATTCATCCCATTCGGTAGGGAGCATATACTTTTTCTTATTATTGCACTCTTTGCAGGCAGGGACAATATTCATCTTTTCAGATAAACCTCCCCTTGAAAGCGGAATTTTGTGATCCATTGTCAGTTCGGAGGGTTTAAATTTCCCGCCGCAGTAATAACACTCGCCGGTTGATATTTTCGATTTCCACCATGCAGATTCCCGGAGCTCGCGGGCTTTGCTCTTCTCTCTGCTCAGCAGATCATCAGCATCGCCGGCAATCATAGTCTGGCGGAGGCTCCCTCTTCGCTCTTTTTTTCTATTTATATCTCTATCTTTATAGCCCATTTTCTACTCAAATTTCTCTTTCTCGACGAGTCTGTATCCGTTAATGAACGCGAGGCCGTCCATGCGCTTTTTGTTTTCAGGCTGGATTTCAAGTATCTCAAGAATACCGCTGCCGGTTCCTGCAAGGAGACGTTTTTTGTGATACTTTAGCAGCTCGCCGGGCATAAGTTCAATCCCCTCATCTATAAAAGGGAGAGTTTTCCATATTTTTATATTCATTCCTCTGAAAGTAGTCCATGCTGCGGGCTTGGGATTCAGTCCGCGCACAAGATTATGTATGTCAGAGGAATTTCTGCTCCATGCTACATGTGCAGTCTCTCTGTCGATTTTTGCACAGTGTGTTGCCCTGCTGTGATCCTGGGGTATGAGCAGATCTCTCCCATGGGATAGAATCTCCATCGATTTAAGAACAAGCTCCTCGCCGATGGGCATTACAAGCTCGTAAAGTTCACCCGATGTGATTGTATCGCTGAGCTGAATTCTTTCCTGAAGCACAATGTCTCCTGCATCGAGCTGTTCGTTTATCATCTGAACAGTTACGCCTGTTTCAAGCTCGCCGTTTATGACAGCCCATTCGACCGGAGCAGCTCCGCGATACAGAGGGAGAAGTGACGGATGGAGATTTATAGTGCCGAATTGAGGAAGGTCAAAAATTGAATGCGGGATAAGTTTCCCGTATGCAACTACAACAAAGATATCTGCTTTATATGTTTTCAGTTCTTCAAGGAATTCGGGATTTTTTAAACTCTTCGGCTGAAGTACCGGTATATCTTCGCAGGCTGCAAGCTCTTTGGAGGAACAGTGGTGAATCTGCATGTTGCGTCCGCACCTCTTATCTTCGGGTGCTACAAGAAATACAACTTCATGCTCTCTGCACAATCTCTTTAGAATATGAGAAGCAATGTCCGGTGTTCCAAAAAATCCTACTTTCATAATACCGCAATTTTATCTGATATAAGCCCCCTTCCGGGGGGTTTGGGGGGCCTCGGGAAAAGAAGCCTTAGTACAAAAACAAAACCGTTTAACCGGAGCTAAAGAATTACTTACTGCTTATTCAGCTTCTTAATTTTTTTGAGCTCGGCCCGGAATTCATCTTTAATATACTTATCAATTCTATCTATAAAGAGTATGCCGTCAAGGTGATCAACTTCATGCTGTAAAACTCTCGCCATAAGGCCTGAAGCTTCGAATTCAACCTCTTCCCCTTTTACAGAGATGCCTTTAATCAGAATCTCCGCAGGACGGACCACATCGGCAAGTAGACGCGGAACCGACAGACAGCCCTCTTCGTATGGTTCAAGATTATCAGAGAAACCCTTTATCTCCGGATTAATCAGAGCAAGTCTTCCATCTCTCTCATCCCCGGTATCAACAACAATAATTCTTTTCCCCACATTAACCTGAGGTGCTGCAAGGCCTATTCCTCTCTCTTTATACATTATATCAAACATCTCATTGATGAAAGATACAACTTCACCATCTACATTATCTACTCTCTCAGCTACTGAAGCGAGAGTTTCATTTCCATAATAAACCAGACTATGAGACATGACTAACCTCATCTAATTGAAATTTGAATCGTTCTCAAGACCCTTCTCTGCTCTCAAAAGGTCCTCCTCTGTATCCACCTCGTACCAGCCGAAACCGGATAGATCACAGATCTTTGGAGAATTTGTTCCATCTTCGGCCATAAACTGAAGAACATTCTCCACCACGGCTTTTTCACCAACACGCTCTATTGTCTTCTCGACAGAAGCCCTGTAGTATTTTTCGCATTTTTTATCAACATATGTCATTCCGATGTAGCCGCAGTCGAAATCTTCGAGCTGCTTGCTTATCGACTGAATTTTAGATTTATCATCACGCAGTTTCACCTTCATGTCGTCGTGGCTTAGACTCCGGTCGAAGTCGCACATTCCGGTGATACCGGACATGGACTCTTTCATCTTCTGAAACATAACCGGCGGATAGATATGATCCACATTAGTTATTAAAAATGAATCATCACTGAACTCATTCAGAGCTGTAACCAGTGTGTAAATATTACCTTTAAGATAATTTTTATTCTCGATAACTCTTACATTTTTGATGTTGCGTGTGGCGATATGGTCTCTGAGATCTTCGTAACAGAACCCCCCCACTACAATAATCTCGTCAAAAAAATCCTTATCAAGAAAATCCAGAAGATAATCGATAAGTTTTCTCCCTCTAACCGGAACCATACCTTTGGTTCTGGCCTTTGTTATTTCGCCCAATCTGCTCCCTGTTCCTGCTGCAAGTACTATAGCTTTCATATGTATAATAGTTCCTTTATAGATTCAATAGTTACAATATCATTGCGTATTTTCAGAAAATCGCTTCTCTTAAAAGTACCGCAAATCCCGACAAAATTCAAGCCGTAGGCGAAAGCCTTCTCAGCATCTTTCAAAGAATCACCTACGAAAGTAATTTCATCTTTTTCAAGATTAAACTTCTCCCTTACATAATCGAAGTGTGCCGGTCCCTTTTCAAAACCCTCTCTGAAACCGAGAATAATATCAAAATCAAGTTTTTCCTCTGCCACAAACCTGTCAATAAGTTCCTGAAAATTATTTGAAGCAATACCGGCAATTGCCCCCTGTGCACGGAGCATATTTATAGTTTCTTTTACTTCAGTAGTAAAATATGAGTTAAAAAATCCTTCAATCTTTGTCTCTTCAAATATTCTAGCTTTTTCTTTATTATTAGGGTCGCCGGGAGTGATAATCTCCAGCTGCTGAAAAAACGGATTCCCTGAAGTTTCAAGATATCTCTCCCGCGCTTTATCGAAGGAGATTTCGGGATTAAACTGATGAATTACCTTAGCTGCAATATCCGCAAAACCGGACATAGTGTCCACAAGAGTCCCGTCAAAATCAAAAAGATACGCCTTAGTTCTTGCCATAATTAAATTTAATGCCTCTGGGTATATAATATACAATCAGTATTAATTCCTTAACTATTTCAAATAAAAGAACTCTCATCAACTCGCCGCCGAAGGCGGCGGGGAGAAAATTTATCATTATTTATACAAAATCAAAAATTCAGGAACTATAACTGAAATAAAATGTACTATCAGAATAAAAAAATAAATGATCCCGTCAAGTATAAAGTTTTACAGCTTTTAAGGATTACGGGAATAAACTGCTTGTCCTTTTTTCAGTATTCAATATATTTAAATATATTTTCAATGCAGAAGTTCCTGATGCCGGAAATCAGCAGATTCTATGGAATAATCATCAGAATGTTTACGGATGACCATACTCCTCCTCATTTTCATACTTTTTACAATGAATTCAAAATACTCGTTGATATAGAAAATTTCAGAATAATCGCAGGGAATTTTCTTCCGAAAGCTCTAGCTCTTGTGATTGAATGGACAGCAATTCACAAATCGGAACTTATTGCGAACTGGGAACTCGCCTGTACAAAAAAACATACTTTCAAAATAGAACCACTCAAATAGGAGTATATATGTATTTTAATACTATTGGGGCTGAGTATATAGATAGATACCGGATAAAACTTATTTTCGAAGATGGAAAATCAGGCGTAATTGATCTGGAAAAATATATTTCAGATGGTGAAATATTCGAGCCTGTACAATCCGTTGAAAACTTTAAAAAGTTTACTGTTGAATTTGGTACGCTAACATGGAATGAAAGTTCTATTGACATTGCCCCTGAAACTCTATACGAAAAAACTAAAGGAGAACCTGTTCTTTTAGAAAAAAATATCCACAGAGCGGGATAAAATATTTAATTCAAATCACACCTTGAAGAATCCGGTTGCTTTATAAAATCCCATTAACCAACTCGAAATAATGTGAGTCCATCTAAAACGAATAGTCAACAGCCTTGGTAGATTCCGCAGCGGCTTTGATTTTTGCAACTACAGCCTGGTGCTCCGGATGAACCTGGTAGCGCTGAAGTGCGTCAAGATCATCAAAAGCAGAGATAAGGGCATAATCGAATGACCGTTCCGAATGGATCAGATCCCTTCCGCACTCAAAATCGAGGATTTCAGGAATACACCCCTTAAGGTTCCTGAGCCCATTCTCAATTTCAATTATTGCATCATCTGATGTTTCAGGCTTAAATTTTATAAATACTATGTGTCTTATCATACATATCCCTCTTTATAATCATTATTATTTAAATAGCATAAGCCGGTTTCCCGGATTAAAGCATTTCATCCGGATTATAATACCAGCTTCACAAAAAACTTTAACAATCTTGATATTCCGGTAAACAATTTTTTTGTTGTAATATTTTTATTGTAGTGATTATATTATCGTTATTAAAAAACCTGCTAATTATCTGCATATCTGCCGGTTTTGCAAGAATAGTACAACACAACTTAAATTGCCATTAATTCTTAATCAGGAGTATAAAATGAAGAAGTATATATTTGCCGCAGCAGTTATCCTTTTTTCAACAGCGCTTTTTTCAATAGAAGTTGACATAGATGAAATATCAAAAGGGAAAAAAGTCAACTTTGTAAACTTCGCAGGGAGAGGAAGCAAGAGCGAAAGCATCAGCGAAATTAAGTCTATCGGATACAGATTATCCTATCAGGTAAAAAACGGAAAACCGGATACTCAATATAAATTCCACATGAAATATTCAATCATCCGCGCGCTTGCAGCATCCGACAAAGAAAAATTTTCTGCTGACATTCTCTTTATAGATAGAGATGCCAGAGTCGACCACATCCGGAATGTACGAAGAATAATCTCGGCATACCTTGAAGGGATGTACGGATACACAGAGAGAGAGGCTGATGCCATTGCCCTCTATACAACGTATTACAATGCTGTTTACAGAGGTAATATTGATTACTTCTCTTCAGTATACTCACCTGTAGTCATGAAACATCTCACAGAAAAAAATGCCGGAATTTCAACTGTATGGAACCAATGGCCGGGCAAAACAGCAATACTTATCCCTCTTACCGAAGAGAACAAACGTGGAGAGATTGGCGGTATAGATCCATTTATTATTTCTGATGAGAACGTAAAAGAAGAAGTGAAAAAAGACAAAGATAATAAAAAAGTCACCGATGAACTTATAACAATAAAAGAAAAAGAGATCGATAAATCGAAGAAAGATATCACTGAAAAAAAAGTAAAACTCGAAGAGAAGAAAAAAGAGACTCAGGAAGTTAAGAAAAAAATTGAAGAGAAAAAAGTCGAGACTGAAAAAAAGAAAGAAGAGATAAAGAAAGAGAAAGAAGAGACATCAAAGATTACTGATCCCGAAAAACGGAAAGAGAAAGAGACCGAGATAAAAAAGAAAGAGGAAGAAGTTAAAAAAGAGGAGAAGAAGATTACCGAGGAAGAAAAGAAGATTGTAAAAGAGGAAGAAAAGATTAAAAAAGAAGAAACGGTAATTGAGAAGAAGGAAGAGGACGTAAAAAAGAAAGAGGAAAACGTAGAGAAAGATAAAACTGAAAATAAAGACGACAATAATAAAGAAAAAACAACTGAAGATAAAAAAGATGAAAAGAAAAAAGAGACTGCTGACACCGGAACAGTAACAGATAACAAAACTGATGAAGCTCTCAAGAAAAAAGAGGAGATCCTGATAGAGAAAGAGAAGGAACTTGATAAGAGAGAGGATAAGTTAAAAGATAAAGATTCCGGTGAAGGTGTATTCGGACTTAAAATTTATTATCTCGAAGTTAAAGAGTATCTTGAGGGTGGTCACTACAACAATACAATGTATATGATCAACACCACTACTAAAAAGATCGATTTTAAATCACCTGTTACAAATATATGCGGCAGAAGATATGACGTATTTTCCGGCGGGATTGCGGTCATTACACATACCGGTGATCACAAGATGGGGCATAGATTAACCCTGCTCGACAGAGAGACGCTGAAAGAGACAAAAAGCGGAACTGACAATGTTTTCTGGAGAAGCTTCATCGAGGTTAAAGAAAACAATATATATGCAATTGTAAAAGATCAGGAAAATTATTACCTCGGAAAATTCGACACCGATCTTAAACTGGTTGCGAAATCGAAAGAGAAAATCAATTCAAACTCATTCATAACATTCTTTGAAAAGTTTATCTACATTAACAGAGAGGATAAAACAATAGTTGTACTGAAGATGGAGGATCTGACACTTTCGGATGTGATAAAGCCTTGAGTTTATCATTATATGAAAATCCTGTAAACTCCAGACACCAAACTATCTGGAGATTACAGGACATGCTCAACGTTATCGGAATTGGATCAATATCATTCTTGACAATAATTATTCAATATACTCTGAATTCAAGTTTGAAATGCGACAAGATGGGAGTTTAAAATATCAGCAGGAGATTTCCAACCACGGGATTTTCTCGGCCTTGCGTTTATAGAAAAAATACTATCTTCAATAAATTCATCTGTCAAGTGTGCGAAACTTTTTTTATTTGGAAGATAATATCTGATACGCCCATTTATATGTTCATTAAGACCTCGTTGCCATGAGGAATAAGGATCAGCAAAATATACATTACAGTTAAGAGCATTTTCAATTGTCTTATGCATGCAAAATTCTGAACCATTATCAAATGTAATTGATTTAACAAATCCATCAGGTAATGAACCCAAAGCCTCTGTAATTACTCGTGTAACAGTTTCCGCATCTTTTGAAGGCAATTTAATACCCCATGTAAATGCTGCTTTTCTTTCCACAAGAGTAAGAAGATATGCATCATTTCCAGAGCTTACAATCAGATCCCCCTCAAGATGGCCTATTTCGCTTTTATCATTTGCTTCTTCAGGGCGTTCCCTTATATTCTTTTTCGAAGGATCTTTTGCCCTGTTTTTATAGGTATTTGAGCGATTTTGGCGTTTCTTCCGTTTTATAAATAAAAATTGAGTAAAACGATATTCACCCTTTTCATTTTTTTGAGCATACAACCACTGATATATAGATTCGTGTGATAAGTGCATTGATGCATCTTCCAGAAACATTGTCTTTAGGTATTGAGAAATTAATTCGGGTGAATCGCCGTTCCTTAAAAAGGTTATAACTATCAAACGCAGTAAGCCATTGACATCAAGCTTTCTTTTTTTAAATTTTTCCTCTTTAAATATTCCGCTTGAGCTTCTTGTGCATGATAGCCTTTTGTTTTATTCCTATCAATTTCGCGATAAACTGTTGATTTATCACGATTTAATAATTCAGCAGTTTCTTTCACAGGCTTATCTGAATAAATCATTTTTTGCATGACAAATCTTTCTTCAAACTGTACTTGTTTAAAATGCCTCATGGGTATCTCTCTCGGATTTGGTTTTGGTCGACTCAATCCTTTATGGAGATTTCTCATGAGGCTACTATTTTAATTTCCTTTTGCATTTCAAACTTGAATTCAGGTACTCTCTGTTTTTTCGATGATCTTTATACGACCAGCCCTTTTAAAAAAAATATTAATTCTTTTATCTCCTCTAAAAATTGAAAAATTTCAAGGTGATCTAACCTACTTAATAAAATGTTTCTTATGATACCCGACAATTATTGCATACGTTTTAAGAAGATTTTTTAATCGCGTTATCAACATAAAATGAATATACATTTTCCAATAACCGATAAAATTGCAAATGAAGTTATTAGTTTACCTATTTGGCATGGAATGAAAAATGAAGAAATTGAGTCTGGTATGTAAACGATGATGTAGATAAAAGAGAAAATGGAGATAAATATATGATAGATACTTTAACTTCTTTAAGATTTTTTGCTGTAGTTTTTATTTTTCTTTCTCATCTTGGTTATTTTAAACAATACGAAAATTTGAAGTCTATATTTACGTATTCCGGTGAAACCTGCCACCTATTCCGGTTTTAAGTTTACCACTTTTAATCCATTTCCATTTTCGAACTAACCATTACTCAAGTGGCAGGTTTCGTCCAGAATTTTTTGATTTTTCCTTTCTCATAGAATCTCCTTTAATGTCTATTTTATGTGAAGTATGAAGAAGTCTATCACAGATTGCATCCGCAATAGTCGCATCCCCAATAAGATCAAACCACTTATCTGTAGGAATTTGAGAACTAATAATTATCGATCTGCTGCCGTGGCGATCTTCAAGCATCTCAAGTAACATTAACCGCGAGTCTGAATCAAAAGGCTTTAATCCGAAGTCATCAAGAATTATCAAATCCAGTTTTTTAATTTTATTCATCTCTTTAAAATATGATCCATCAACTTTACAGTACTTCAGATGTGAAAACAATTTCAAGCAGTTGTAGTATCCAACCTGATAACGAAGAATACATGCTTTATGACCAAGTGCGCAGGCCATAAAACTTTTACCTGCACCTGTAGAACCGGTGATGATAATGCTCTCTCCTTTTTTGATCCAGTCACATGTCGAGAATCTGAGTATCAGATTTCTGTCAATTTTTCGTGATGGTTTGAAATCTATCTCTTCAACACTTGCCTTATATCTAAAGGCTGCATTTTTAAGCAGAGTTTTAAATTTCCTGTTATACCTTTCATCCCATTCAGCATCGATGAGATGAGCGACCATTTCATCAACCGTAAACTTGTTTTTCATATCTGTAGAGAATGTTTCACGGAATGAACTGAGCATTCCGTGAAGACGCATTTCCTGCATCTTTTCAATCGTTCCCTGATTGTTCATTGTAATTCCTCCATGTAATATTGATTGCCTCTTATGTTATCATGTTCAGGTAGGGTGAATTCCGAGTCTTTATCTTCTTCACCTGCTTGATCCATGTTGTTGCTTAGAATATTTTTAATCATCTTGTATGTGCAGTTTTCATAGTAGAGAGCCAATTCACAAGCACGGTTAAGTCGGATTTCTCCATATGTTTTAGTTAGGGCAAATATTCCGAGGCATGTTTTATAACTCTGCTCAGGATGCTGCCGGGAGGAGAGAACTATTTCAATTACAGTTACCACAGCATCGCCTTTTAGTTTTGCAATATTGGTCAGTTTTTCCGGGTTCCAATTATCCTCCCATTTGTGTGATTCCGGCATATGATTCCTTTGTGTTGTGTATCCGTTTTTTCTCCTGTTTCTAAAATGTGAGGCGACTCTTACGTTGCCACAATAGACTTCTACGGCTCTTTCTGTGAAAAGTACTTCTACTTTCCGCCCTTTATAGCGATATGGCACACTGTAGTAATGACTGTCATCACTCAGATAGATATGATAGTTAAATTGAACTGTGAGGATTTTAAACTTCTTGATTTCATAAAGATCCTCTGGAAGAGGCTGCAGTTCACTCTTTTCAATGCTGTCAAAAAGTTCCCGTCGACTTACACCAGGTCGCTGCATTGTCCGGGAATTGAATGATTCAAGCAACTCCATGATCGCAGCGTTGAGTTCTTCAAGTGAAAAGAATACACGGTCACGAAGCTTGGCGTAAATCCATGAATATGAAATTCGTACAGCTCCTTCAACCAGAGCTTTGTCTTTCGGTTTTGCAGGTCGTGCAGGAAGTATTGTTGTGCCGTAATGTCTGGCAAAATCAAGATACTCCGGATTGATATCCGGTTCGTATCTGTCTGTTTTTGTTACTGCCGATTTTAAGCAGTCTGGCACAATAGCCAGTGGAACACCATCGATGTATCTTAATGCATTTTCATTTAGTCTTATCCATTCCTCCTTCTTCTGGCTCATTGAAGCTTCTACATAGACAAGCTGGCTTGCTCCCAGGATTGCTACAAAAACTTCAACCTCTCTTATCTCTCCTGTCGTCCGGTCTGTTATGGCAAGTTTCTTACCGGCAAAATCCACAAAGAGTTTGTCGCCCGCTTTATGTTCAATGTGCATTGTAATCTCTGACATATTCTGCCAGATCTGAAAATGATAACAAAACTGCGAGTAACTGTATCCGTCTGGATTTTCCTCTATGTATTCTTCCCACAAAGTTTGGCGAGTCACTCCGAGACGTTTTAGCTCCTGCGTGAAATGAAGGAATTGTTTTTGAAGTATTTCATGTCGTTTATTGTCTGCTGTTTTATTTCCCTGTAGAATATTTAGAAGCGTTTCATCCGGCATATTTTCTATATCAATAAAAGTTAATCCGAATGTTTTAACCTTGTTAATATAATCGCTGACGACCGGACGAGACATTCCAAGGGCTTGGGATATCTGTCTCTGACTAAGTTTTGACTGCTCGTGAAGACGCATGATTTCTCTGATTTTTTTCATCGATATTCTCCTTTGTGACATGCCCGGTAACTCCATCTGATTTGATTTTTTATCAGATTAATCAGGCTCTGTTTTAAAAGGAAATGGTTTGTTTTTTATTCCGGTAAAATCCTAAAAGTGGCAGGTTTCAACCGGAATGGGTGGCAACTTTGCACCGGAACAGGTGGCAGGCATTTTCCGGAATGAGTGGCAGGTTTGGGCCGGAATACGCACTATATTTACCAACTGTTTTTATGAAGGGTATTTTAGTGTAACATTTTTCTTTGCCCTATCAGGATTTGTGCTTTGCTATAATTATTATAATAAACTAAATGATGTATCATTGAAAATGATAATATCATTTTCAAAAAAAAGACTAGCTCGCGTTTATCCAGTTCACTTTATTACTTTTTTAATCAGTGTACCTTTACTGTACAGAGATATTTTAATGCATCCATTAAAGAACATTGTTGAAGCAATTTTAAATGTTATGTTAGTACAAAGTTTTGTACCAAGCAAGGGTGTTTATTTTTCTTTTAATTCAGTATCATGGAATTTATCATCTTTATTATTATTTTATATATTATTTCCTATGATATTAATTTTAGTAAAAAGAATTACTAAAGAAAAAAATACCCATTTAACTCTAATGTATATTTTAATATTACTTCTAATTGAATTTTTACTTGTAACTGTTTTCAAATTAAATGCCTATAAGCATTGGCTGTTTTATATTTCTCCTTTTACTAGGTTAGCTGATTGTATTATTGGAATGCTATTAGCAGTGTTATATTTGCAGAATAAAGAATCTAAAATTAATTTGTATGTAATAAATGTTTTAGAGTTTACATCATTATTAGCATTAGCTATAGCATTAATTAATTTTAAACACATTAATCAATCTTACAGATATGGAATTTATTACATGCCATTTTTATCTTTTATAATATACATTTATGCTTTTCAAAAAGGAATTATCTCTAAAATACTTAAAAAAAGAATTATTGTATATCTTGGCACCATAAGTTACTCTTTCTACATGATTCATCAATTGGTATTACGATACGCTGGATGTATTGGTATTTTAAAAAAAAATCCAATAAGTATGGCATTTATAAGTTTTGGTATTTCTTTAATTGCCGCACAAATGCTTTATCGGTATTTTGAAAACCCTATAAGAAAGAAAATAAATATAACCTAATGTAGATAACTTTATAAATAAAAGCAGAACTAAGTTTTATCTAAATTATTTATATACGAACTCACTGAGTCAGGGGAAATGCACGTAAACTCTGACGTCAATTATGTTATGTGGGGGTAGAAGAAGAGAGAATTACAGAAAAGACCTCTTTTAAAAAATAAATACAGGCGACAACTATCTTGGCACATTGGGGGTTGAGATAAAATTAGCTGAAATTTTAACATGAATTTCTTGATAATTATTATAAAGATAAGTAATTTTTTAATAATTATATATTGTTTTAAAAATAATACACATAGTTAGGGAATTAGATGAAGTCTTTCAATACCTGTAGTAAATTCATAATATGTGTAATCATCTTTTTGATGGCAGTTACGTTCCAGGATGAAATTAATGCCAGAGAGAAGATCGTGCTGGTTAGTTCGCAGGATACCAGAGATTCATTTTATGGAAGATTGTTATTTTTAATTTATACCGAAGCTTTTCGACGACTGGGATATGATTTTCAATATGATGGTTATCCCGGTGCACGTGCACCTGTAATGGCTGAAAATGGTGATGTTGATGGTGAGATTCATCGTGCCGGTGATTACGTAAAAATTACCAAAAATCTTATTAGAGTGGAAGAATCCAGTTTTACTGCTTCATATGGTGCATACACTATCAAACCGGGAATAATCCTGAATGGATGGAAGAGTCTGAAAAATATGGACTATAGAGTCGAATATCGACGAGGAGCCAAACTACCAGAGTCTGCATTATCTGCAATTATAAAACCTGAGCATTTATCTAACATTACAACAACGGAGCAGGGATTGAAAAAATTAATCCTGGGCCGCACAGATATTTATGTAGATACTGTATTTGTCGTCTCAGAAACGCAAAGCAGATTAAATTCTACCGGTTTTCCCACACACAAAGTATATCAGGCTGGAATTATGGTAAGCGAAAATTCTTATGTTTACATGCATAAAAAACACTCTGTTCTTGTTCCGAAGATTGCTCAAGTCCTGAAAGAGATGAAACATGAAGGCCTGATCGAGCACTATAAAAAAATCGCCTTGAAATCTCAATAACCACTGGATTTGCCTCTGTCTTTATCGAAAATAGTTTTATAGTCGTAAGCAATGAATTCATGTGGGATAGTGTTTTTGAATTTTTTTTATTTTCATAGCAGATTCCTATAAAATATTTAGACTTTAGCATCAAATCTTTTTTGAAACTGTACGGGGGTGATCCCTTCAAACTTTTTAAAGGATGCATAGAAAACTGATTTCGAATTAAAACCACAGGAATATGAAATCGAAAGAATGGATCTCCCCGGTTCTTCTGTTAGTATTTTTTTTGCCTCATCAATTCTGAATTGATTAATAAAATCATTGAATGATTTGCCGATATTGTTGTTGAGAAGTTCCGATAATGCATGTTTTGAAATTGTCATCATTGCTGCCAGCCTGTCTAAAGAAAGATCTTCATCACAGAATATCTTTTCACTTTTCATTAAATCATATAAACGAGCTTCAAGAATTATTGCATTTGAACCGTTGAGCAATGATGTGGCATAAGTTTTAGCTTTCTGTTTGCGCATGAATCCGTAAGAAATGTCCGGTCTGATCTGATTAAAAATTGTCCATCCGATGATTGCAACTGAAATAAGAAAATATGCAGAAGTTTCTAAAAACTTGACTTGTGTAAATCTGTAAAAGAGAAGAAATGCGGTCATTGTAATTGTTATTACCAGAATGGTGAGAATCCGTTTGGAATAAACAGTTTTGAATTTATGCTGTGTTTTGAAAGAATTGTAAACGAAGATACTTATTATATAAACAATTAAATGCATAAATCCTAAATCCGAAATTATCCACAATATTTTTTTTAATATCTCAAATGAATCGAGATTCCAATTCGATGAAACAAAATAAATAAAAGTAAAAATTATTGCTATGAATTGAATTAGAAAATGAGCTGATGTACGAAATAGTTTTATCTCACTGTAACCGAATAGTGTTGAATATGTTAAAAATAAAAGAGGACCGATTGAATATTTTAGAATCCTGATTGTTAGAAACACGAATGTTTGAATCGGGTATTCTGCCATGTCAGCAATAAAGCCGGCTTTATGTGTCAGATAAAATTCAAGAAGCAGAAGTCCGGGGATTAGACATGAAAACGATTTTAAATATCTGTTCGATAAACCGGGGATGAATAAGAGTTCAACCGTTTTCTTTAAACATAGGCCTGCAGCGAAAAAAATTATCAGCCCTGACAACAAATCCATACTAAAATCTCCTTGAAAAGACCACTGGTAATTTACTATTCCCATGGTCTTCGTCAAGAAATAATTAAATGTTATCTGGCAGTTACTTCAGCCAGAATATTGTAAAAAAATTGACAATACTGTTTGTAATTTTCAATAGGGAGTCTTTCATCGTTTTTATGTCAGTTGCCTGAGTATGTTTTTGTACTGATCGAGGGAGCAAACCGGTATAAATTTTTACTAACAGAAGAATAATGTCTTATGTCAGTAGTGCCAGTCGTAATTGACGGAACAACTAGCGCAGATGTGAATGTCTGTTTTATACAATCCGATATTGTTCTGTATGCTTCCGTGTCTGTATTTGATATCGGAGGTGCTTCTGAAATTCTACCATGAATTGATATATGAACATCCGTGTCATCAATCAGCTTTGTTACAAGGTCAATAATTTTTTGAGAGCTGTCTCCAGAAAGCAGTCTTATGTTTATTAATACTTCCGCATTACCAGGAATAACATTTTCGGCAGTTCCTGCATACATCATTGTAAAGGCCAATGTTGAGCTTATCATAGATGCTGAATCATGACCGGAAAGCATTACTTTTTTAACAATTCCTTTTGTTAACCATAAATTCGAGAAAAGAAACTTTTTCATAAAGTCTAATTCAGGACCAAGTGCATCAAGCATTTCTGTAACCGGTTTGTCCAGAACAACATCAAACTTAAGTTTATTAAGTTTCACAATTGCTTCTGATAGAATAACTATCGGATTCTTTTCAGATGAGGAAGCAGAATGACCGCCGCCGCTTTTTGCCTGCAGCTTTAAAGTAAGGTAACCTTTTTCTGCCGTACTTACCATGGCAAAAAGTTTGTCCGGTTCTGTTCCGTTGATTATTCCTTTTGTAATTCCTCCACCTTCATCTAAAATAAATTCCGCATTAACTCCGCGTTTTTTTAAAATAGCAGCAATTTTTGCTGCTCCGTTAAATCCCTGTATTTCTTCATCATGGCCGAATGCAAAGTATATGCTTCGCTTCGGCTGACAGCCCTGAGAGATAAGATATTCAGCAGCTTCCATCATGCTCATTAATCCAGATTTATAATCTCGTGCCCCGCGTCCCCAGAAGTAACCTTCGGCAATAACTCCTCCAAAAGGAGGATGTTTCCAATCAGCCTCATTTTCGGTAGGCACTACATCCATATGTGCGGCAAAAATAACCGGTTTAAGATTTCCATTGCTGCCCTTCCATTTGTACAGAAGACTTGCTTTTCCAATAAGTTCGTTCTGCATTTTTTTATGAACATTCGGGAAGGATTTTGCCAGATATCTATGAAACTTGTAGAACTCTGAAAAATCTCCAGTGCATTCATCTTTTATTGAAACGGTTCTGAATTTTAATGACTCAGAAAATCGTTTCAAAACGGAATTCATTTTTTCATCAGTAAAAATTACACTGCTTGATTCCGCAGAATTGATAATATTATTTGAGAATATCATAGTAAAAATTATTATCATAAAAAAAACATAAAAAGATTTCATCCCAACCTCCTTTTTGAATAATAAAATATTGGATTATTCAAAAAGTCGTCCTGAATTATCATTAAAGAATCCTGAATTATAAAACCGGAACAGGCATTGTATAAAAATCAAAAGCGGACAAACACCATAAAGTATTACATTTTGATTAATTGCGGAACCAACCAACGGCGCTTGACTAAGTTTCAGGTTCAATGAGTCCGGTGATGGGCGTAGCGAACGCTTAAGGGTAATCATACGATATGATAGTTAGTAAAGGGGTAACTCATCTAACTAAAAATATTCTGAATTTCTGGAAATTCCTGAGTTTTTACCACGGTAAGTTATTTATGACCAACGGGAAAAATACCGGGATAAAGCTTGTGTCCGCAATCGGGACATAGCCCGTGACTGAACTCCGCTTCAGAATGTGTAATTATATAGTTTTCGATCTGCTCCCAATAACCTGTATCATTTCTAATTTTTTTACAGGAAGCACAGATAGGAAGCATTCCGCTTAACTGTTTGACCTGAGATAATGCTTCCTCAAGTTCGAAGTTTTTTGTCTGCAGATCATCGTTAAGAATTTTTGCGTTTTTTTCGGATACGATAATCTTAAGCCAGCTTTTATAAAGAAAAAATCCGAACAGAATGATCAATACACTCATCACAAAAAGAAGACTGAATAAAATAATCATTCTGAATATCCATGGTGAAAGAACTTCATCTCTCGGTATCGAAGTAGTCACACGGAGCGGCATATCCTGAATCTTCTGAAAGGATATTATTTTCTCCACTTTGTCGATTGGTGAAACAATTGACTGGACACCATCAGGGATATCCCTATGGTTCATTTCTCCCCGCATGTGGAGCCCCATTGAGCCGGCATCAAAAGGTACACGGTCAAGAATTATACCGTCAAGAGTCGCGAGAGTGATCCCGCCATTCGGCTTTGGTCTCACTGTTTCGTATAGCTCGTTCAGCGTGGGGAGTTCAATTGCGGCAAAGATGACTGCCATCCCGCCATTATTTCCGGTGATCGGGTATGAAACAGGTATTCCCCATAAATTAGTCACCCTGCTCAATACGGGTTTTGCGATATAAAATCCGTGAGTGGCAGGATCCTTCTGTGCTCTGACATATTCCCGATCCCCCACAAGAGCTAAAGGTTTCCCGGTATCTTTCGAAGGAATATAAAAAAGACCGTCATCTTTAGAAACCAGCCTTATATCAAATTGGATTCGACTGCTTTTTTTTATAGCCTCGACCAGATTAATAAACTCCGGATCAGTTCGCGGATCGGAGGATGGATTATCCTTCAGCCATTCATCCAGCACCTGCAGATATGATCTGATTTCACGGAACACGTTACCGGTCTGTTCTGTTACAATCTGGTTCATCCGGAACACTTCATCTTCCGCCTTGCGTATTGTCATATTATACTGAAACAGACTGAAGATAATACTGGTGGACCAGGTTGTCAGTAAAATAACTATTATAAAAATATTCAGAACAACCGGATTTGATGTCCTTATATATAATTTATTCCAGTTTTTACCACAGGTTATCTGCTCCTGTGTGTTTACTGTTTTCATTTCATAAACTCCGATAATTCGAATATAAAAAATATTTAATACTTACCTCAAACAGAATTTACTCAAAAATCCCATGAAAGTCAAATTTTTGATAATGTACGTTTATTAAATACTTAAAGTAACCCGAGCTATCCCTGTTTAAACAATAATAGTAAATTCAAAAAGATCCAATTGTTATAGGAGAAACGGAGTAAAAACGGAAAAAACAAAGGGGATACAGATTGACCGATCCCCTTATCTATAAACCTGAATTAAACCGCATAACAATCAGTTAGTTTTAATAATTATCTCCACTCTGCGGTTCTTCGCCCTTCCCTGTTCAGTTGAGTTATCCACGAGAGGGTTACTCTGCCCATAGCCCTTATACGAAAACTTATCGTGCCCGCTTTTTGATTTAAGATATTCCGACACCCTCATGGCCCGCTTCTCGGACAGAGCGAGATTATATGTTTTCTCACCTTTACTGTCGGTATGGCCCTCTACTATAATCTCACGGTCGGGATATTTCTTTTTTATTGCTTCAGCAATCTGATCAAGTTTTGCTCTTGTATCATCTCTCAAATCATGTTTATTAAAGTCAAAAAGAAGATCATTCATCCGGAGGACAATACCACGTTTATCTACATCTGCATCTACACCGTCCGGGAGTTCCTTCTGCAATTCCTCCTTTGCAGTCTCTTTCTCTTTAGGTGTAAAATTTTTATACAGGCTGTTCTCTGTTTTGATGTTCATATGAAACTCCGCGGATGCGAGAGTCTGACCCCCGGTTGCGAAAATAAAAGCAATCTGATACGCATCCTGAATATCTCGCGGTTTATTATTGGCAATATCCCAGTGTATTATACCTTTATTCTCGCCCGAAATTCTTATGGGAAAATCATCGGGAAATCCTGTTCCGGATGTATCAACATTTATTGCATAGTAATAATTGATAACGGCGATATCCTTCTCATTATCCTTTATCACTTTTACAAAAGTATATTCAACCGGGAAGGTGAGTTTAAATGGTCTCGAAAAATTATCGAGCACCATCTCACCATCAGCTTTCCATGAATCATTGACTTTAATATCTTTATCGGGGAAAGATGGGATATGCCGGAGATTGGGCATATAATCTCCCTTCTTAACAATAAACCGGCCGGAGGGCTCAATGAGAAAATCCACCATAGACTGATTGACCATTTTAAATGAGTTTGCGCCATACTCTTTTTCATGAACTGAAAAAACTCCATGCACCCTGTTCAGTTTATCCGATTTATCTGTACATGTGATATCAATGATGTTCCGCTCTTCATATATTCTGTTGAGCTTCGCGTTTATATAATATTTTATCCCGGCAGTCTTTACCATTTCAATCCGGTCATCTTTTGCAAGATTCCAGCTGAGCATATAAGCAGAGGCGTGGCAGGCAAATGAAAGAATAATTGCAGCAGAAAAAAATATCTTTTTCATAAGACGAATCTCCAGGCAGATTATATCTGCACTTTGATTTTCGGATAATTATGTCATATTTATTAGCATTTTTACTGCAGAAAACTGATTTTTTATAAATGCAGCAGAAAACATAAATGTGGAATTCTGATTATCATATAATTACAGACTAAACAAGACCTGCAGATCTGTTCTTCCTGAACTCTTCTATAAGATGATAAACAAGTATACCATATGCAACGGATACATTCAGCGATTGTTTAATACCGTACATCGGAATTTCTACAGCCATATCAGCCAGAGCGACAGCCTCTTCGGAAAGTCCCTCCACTTCATTACCGAGCATCAGACACATGGGGAATTTGTATTCAGCTTCAAGGTAATTTACACTTGAATCGGTATGCTCAAGCGCAACGATTGAATACCCATCGGACTTAAGCTTTTTTATCACGGAGATTGTATCATCGTTATTTTCCCAGGGGACGGTCTCCACGCTCCCCAATGCTGTTTTAGTTATTTCTTTACGCGGAGGGAAACCTGTATATCCGCAGAGCCATAACTTTTCAATAAGGGCGCCATCTGAAGTTCTGAACATCGATCCGACATTATAGAGACTTCTTACATTTTCAGCAATCACCGCCACGGGAAATCTTTCGGTCTCTTCGAGTTCGGCAATCCCCGGTCTCTTACCCTTTATCTCTTCATTTGAAAGTTTTACCGGCATATGACTCCTCCCCCTTCTGATCTATAACTACTGCTGAAATTAAAAACAGCAGACCTGGATTGGTCAAGCCCTTTAACCTGCATATATATTAAAAAAAGTTTATCCATTAACCGGCAGCATTCTATATACGCCGCACCATTGGCACGGTTTATAAAAATTTTACCAGGAGTTTATAAGTTTTTATAAACCGTGGATGTTTTAATAAAAATTTAAAACATCAAAGCTGCTGAAAATATTATTGACTTTCATACTCAATCATAAAAATACTAAAAAATATTTATCCGGATTATTTATCATAATTCTGAATCAGGCATAGACTATTTAAGGAAATTTAATGGATTATCTTGGCAGACATTTACTTGCTGAATTTTATCAATGCAGCAGAGAGACTCTTAATGATGAAAATAAAATTTCATCTATTATGACAATGGCTGTAGAAGTATCAAAAGCCACAATCATCCGGCCATTTTTCCACAAATTTTCACCACAGGGTGTGAGCGGAATAATTGTTATAGCGGAATCTCATCTGGCAATTCACACTTGGCCGGAACATGGCTATGCCGCCGTTGATCTATTCAGCTGCGGTGATTTCGATTTCACCGGTGCATTAAAATATATAAGGGATAACCTCAATGCTGAAAAATATTCGATCCTCAGTATTAAAAGAGGAGTAGATGTAAACTCAACTTCAGATGATCACGCAGAACATTTTGAATCTCAGAAAATCATCCTTTAGGAAATAATCTAAAAGATTCTAAACTCCCCTCCAGGTGCGGGAGTCAACTGTCAGATATATACTTTTAACTATTACAAAGTATATGCGCTGAAAATAATTTTCTCTTAGCGATATTTGCATTACATTAAAGAGTATCACTTGAGAAATAATATCATCGAAGAACGTAGAGCCGAAAACTCCTTAATAGGCCCCGCAGGAGCCCTGCGGGGCCTATTAAGTGGCTACTGCCCCCTAAACCCTTTGAAGATGATTTATTAGGACTGCCATAAAGATTTAAAACGGAATGATTTTATCATACGGATGTATAAACATAAATGAGAGTAAAATGATTACTAAGAATTTAAAAGAACGGATGATGGGGGATTTTGTAATTGATCCCAGGCATGATATAGTAATTTACGATATTATTGTAAGAGATGGGTTTATCCCGTTTACACTTCTTCTGGGATTAATACTCACGATTCTTATCATAGCTGTGCGGGCAGTTTATGGATACGACATGTTCAGCATATTCCACTTCATGTACTCATCATTTTTTATTAGTTTCTTCTTTTTGTATAAGTATTTTCCCAGACAGGGACTGTTCAGATTTCTGATATTTATGATGTTCATTATTTCGCTCTGGATCTCAATGATAACTGCAGAACACAGACTAAATGAATATCTTATTATTCTTATTTTTCCAGTAATAACATACAATCTATCAGGTATAAAAACAGGAACCATATGGAATATTGTTTCAGGATTATTTTTTGCGGCAGCAATTGCAGTAACGCAGACCGGACTGGTTCAGACCGGTTATCAGGTTTCTAACCTTGTAATCACATTTCTGGTATATATTTTTATTTCTGTTTTTTCATACTATGCCGAACTGCGTCATTCCAGTATTGAAAAACTGCTTTTGCGCCAGCTTTATTATGATAATACCAGCGGGCTCCCTAACAGAAAAATGCTCATCGAAGATATCGCTCATAAAATTTACCCCTCACTTATCATCCTGAGAATTGATAACTTTCACGATATCAATACCTTCTTCGGCTACTCAATGGGTGACGACTTCCTGAAATTCATCGGCAGAAGGATCAATCTATTCAACTCATCAATAAAAGTAAAAGCTTATAATCTCACCGGCGGGGAATTTGCCTTTGTACCGGATATAAAACAGACCGGTGATGAGGCGCTAGAAAAGCTCAGGTCAATTGCATCAAATCTGATAAACCATATGGCTGAGGAAAAATATATTCATCAGGAAACACACATCCCGCTGAATCCATTCATCGGCATAGCTCCGTATTTTGACGGCAGTGATGGACTGATCTCTCAGGCGGATATTGCTCTTCATCATGCGATAAGTAAAAAGCTCACCTTTCATGTATATAACAATGACGACAAAGACCGGATACGATACATAGATAATGTAAACATTCTTTCCGATCTTAACAATGCTCTGCTCAATGATAGAATCATTCCGTATTTCCAGGCTATAATAAACAACAGCAACGGTAAAATTGACAAGTACGAATCTCTCCTGCGGATTATCGATGCTGAAGGTAAACCTCAGTTACCGGGAAAATATCTTGAAGTTGCGCGAAAGACAAACCTGTATCACGAACTGACAAAAATTATGATAAAGAAAGTTTTTGAATACATGGAACTTAACACAAGTTCATTCTCAATCAATATCTCCGCGGAGGATATCTATAATCCCGACTTTCCGTCTTACCTTGAAGAGATGATGAAAAGCCATCCCTGGTGCTATAAAAGAATAATCCTGGAACTTGTCGAATCGGAAAGATTCGACAATTACGGTTTTGTTAGAGATTTCATCAGAAAATGCCGGAAGACAGGTTACACTTTTGCCATAGACGACTTTGGTACCGGATACTCCAATTTTTCACATTTAACCAAGCTGCATATAGACTTCGTAAAATTCGATGGTTCACTTATACAGAAAATAGATTCAGATCCGGTAACGCGAATCATTGTAAAAAATATTGCTGCTCTCTGCAGAGAACTTAACGTTAAAACAATAGCCGAATTTGTTGATAACGAATTTATTTTAAACACTGTAAATGAATATGGAATTGACTATTCTCAGGGGAGTTTTATAAATTCACCATCACCACATTTGATTAACGATTGATTAGAGAGTATATGACAGAGAAACTCCCATTTCTTATTATAATTCCGCATGGCGGACTTCATATCCCGGAAGAATTATTCGGCTACGAGAATCTTAGTCCTCTTAACATTTTTTTCGAAGCAGACGCCGGCGCAGAGGAGATCTTCTCTTTGAATGATTCTGTTCTAAAAATAATATCGACAGATATATCAAAAATCTTTGTCGATCCCGATAGAGAATATAAGCAGCTTTTCCCTGTTACTAACGATGGAGTCATCAAGTCAAAAACTTCAATGAATAGAGACGTGTTTAGAAGCGACTGCTACCCCGATGATATTGCAATATCAAATATCCTCCACAGATACTATTTCCCCTTTCACGAATCGATAAGAAATTCCATTAAAGATATGAAATTCAAAGCAATAATTGAATGTCATACTCATATGCCTGTTGGACCTGCAAATTCACCGGATAAGGGGAAACCCAGGCCTCTTGTAATTACGGGATATACTGTGGATACAGACTCTGGAGTAAAGCAGACAGCAACTGCTGATATGGCCATGGAACTTGCGTCTTCTGTAGCGAAGAGTCTGTCAAAGGAGGGTGAGACTGTTTCGGATATTTACAGAGTATCCGACCATGACAGCAGGGGATTTATTATGAAAAATTACAGTTTGTCCGGAATACCGGTGCTGAGCCTCTCGATATCAAGGTCACTTTTTTTAAATGAAAACTATTTCAATCTTGAAAAAATGATTATCGATGATCAGCGCATTAATAAAATAAGCGGACTGGTTCAGTCCGCTCTGGAAAGATTTTACAGAAAATGTTTTTAAATTCACAATTGTAAATTATGGCCTTCTACTGAAAGAACTTAACTGATTCCATTTTCTTATTCAGCACAATGAATGCATCCTGAACCTTTTTATCTTTAACTATATTCTTCACATTCTCTTTAAGGAAAACCTGTTCAAATTTATTTCCGGTATTTTCAAGCTTCTCAAGATCCGCTTTTAGTTCAGCAGGGGGATTCTCCACCCATTTATCAATATCGGGATAACTTTTCTTTATCTCTAAACTCTTTTCAGAGAGCTTAACAAGCTTATTCCCGAATACGTCAACAGCAGTCACGGCATCATCCGCCTTGGTCGATTTCTCAAGAAGTGCAAGAAACTCCTCCTGAGTAGCGACTACTTCATTGATAAACTCTCTTATATCACTGTATTTTTTTTTGCCGCTGCATGAAACAGCAGCTATCATTATCATTACAACTGTAACGCCTGTTATTCTTTTCATTATATTATATTCTCCATTTATTATGAGCAGTAATTGCCTGTAAGATACTCATAGGCACTAAGCACTGCTGTTGCTCCATCGGCAGCTGCCATTACAATCTGTCTTTTCGACCCGCTACGGATATCTCCTGCAGCATAAAGTCCTTCAACTGCAGTATGCATATTCATATCAACAATTACCTCTTTATGCTCATTAAGAAGTTCAGCATCAACAAATGAAGTATTGGGATCGTATCCGATAAAGATGAACACTCCATCAGTATCAAGCTTGCTTATTGCTCCTGTCGCTGTATTTTTTAAAGTAACAGAACTGACTGTTGTATCACCATTTACCGACTCAATATTTGTACAGAGTACCGGTACTATTTTTTCATTACCAAGAACTCTTTTCTGCAGAATATCAGCTCCACGAAAATGCTCTCTTCTGTGGATCAGATACACTTTACTTGCAAACCTTGTGAGAAAAAAAGCCTCCTCAAGAGCGACGTCTCCTCCCCCGGCAACTACTGTTACTTTGTCTTTATAAAAAGCCCCGTCGCATGTTGCACAGTATGAAACACCCCTTCCGAGAAACTCCTTCTCACCTGAAACATTAAGCCTTCTGTTAAAAGCTCCCGCTGCAATGATTACACTTCTTGCCTGAATCTCTCCATCTGCAAGTGAAACAGTAAAAACTCCCGCATCTTTTTTAATAGACACAACTTCTGCAGAAATAATCTCCGCACCAAGTCTTCTTGTCTGCTCCTCCATATCAGCCATGAGTTTCCATCCCGCAACAGGATCAACAAATCCGGGATAATTTTCAATCTCATACGAGTTTATAACCTGTCCGCCGGGTGAGAACTTTTCGACTATTACAAGATCGAGCCCGGCTCTCATCCCGTAGATTCCCGCGGTAAGCCCGGCAGGACCGCCGCCTATAATTACAAGATCTTTCATTTATAACACCAACTAATTATTATTTCCCGCTCACAATATAAACCGCATCTTCAACTTTATCTGTTGCAGACAATCTTACCTTCACCTGATCTTCATGAGTTGTCTCAATTTTAAATCCGCAGTAATCGGGCTGAATAGGAAGTTCACGCCCTCCCCGGTCAACAAGGACAAAAAGTTTTATAGAGAATGGTCTGCCGAAAGTTGTAAGGGTTTCCAGCGCAGCCTTTGTTGTCCTGCCCGAGAAGAGAACATCATCAACGATGAGTATATTCTTTTTATTGATATTAAACTCTATCAGAGTCTCTTTCAGAACCGGAAGTTTACCCCTGGTTGTCAGATCATCGCGGTAGAATGATATATCAAGCGTACCATGCTTAATCTCTTTACCCGATAGTTTTTCAATCTCTTTTCTGATTCTATCGGCCAGCTCAACACCGCGAGTATGAATCCCTATAATGGCAAACTGATCTAAATCTTCAATATCTTTAAAAATCGCATTCGATGATTCTATGATTATTTTATCAATCTCATCTTTGCTCAGAATTTTTTTTTCATCAGACATCTATTTCACCTCTTTGTAGTATTCCTGTATCGGCTTAACTGAGATTTCACGGTTTTTCTTTACATACAACAGTCCGTTAATAGCTGCCTTCGCTGCAGACATAGTTGTTACTGTAGGGACATGATACCTTGTTGCCGCCTGACGGATTGAATACGCATCATCTCTTGTAACTTTACCCAGAGGTGTATTTATTACAAAATCTATATCAAGGTCTTTAATCCTATCAACAACATTCGGACGTCCCTCGTTTACCTTGTATACCATTTCGCAGGGAATATTATGGTCATTGTAGAACTTTGCGGTTCCACGTGTGGCAATGAGTTTAAATCCAGCTTCGTGCAGAGCTCTTACTTCATCGAGAAGCTGAGCCTTGTGAATGTCATTGATGCTGAGAAAAACAGTACCGGAAACCGGGAGTCTGTCACCAGCCGCAAGCTCGGCCTTAAAGTACGACTCACCGAAGTTGTACGATATCCCCATAACTTCACCGGTAGACTTCATCTCAGGTGAAAGAAGAATGTCAACTCCCGGAAATTTATTGAACGGAAGTACTGCTTCTTTAACACTCACAAATGGAAACTTCTTCATCTCAAGAAGCCCCAGATCCTTCAGCTTTTTACCAAGCATAACCTTCACGGCCATCTTCGCCAGTGAAATACCGGTAGTTTTAGAAACAAACGGAACAGTTCTTGATGCCCTCGGATTTACTTCTATTATAAAAAGCTCATTGTCCTTAATTGCAAACTGAATATTAAGAAGACCAATTACATTAAGTTCAATGGCAAGCTTCTTTGTCGTTACCTTTATCTGATTCTGAAGATCTTCCGTAATTGTTATCGGAGGCATAATGCACGCGGAGTCACCGGAGTGAATCCCCGCCTCTTCAACGTGTTCCATAATCGCGCCGATGTAAACATCCTCACCGTCACAGATCGCATCAACATCAACCTCAACCGCGTCTTCAAGAAATTTATCAACAAGTATCGGATGCTCGGGAGAGAGCTCAACCGCTGTATTTATGTAATTATGAAGACTTGCTTCGTCAAAGATTATAGCCATTGCTCTTCCGCCGAGAACATATGACGGCCGTGCAAGAACCGGGTAACCAATGTGACCGGCAATTTTTACAGCATCCTCTTCGTTAAATGCTATTCCGTTTTCCGGTTGTCGAAGTTTCAGTTTATCAACCACATTAGAAAAACGCTCCCGGTCTTCAGCTCTGTCAATCGAGTCGGGAGATGTTCCTATTATTTTCACACCGTTCTCTTCAAGAGCTTTTGCAAGCCTAAGCGGTGTCTGGCCGCCGAACTGAACTATAACTCCATCCGGTTTTTCATTATCGTAAATATGCATTATATCCTCTAACGTCAGAGGTTCAAAATATAATCTGTCAGAAGTATCATAATCGGTAGAAACTGTTTCAGGATTAGAGTTAACCATAATTGACTCAATCCCCTCATCCTCAAGCGCGAATGCAGCATGACAGCAGCAGTAATCAAACTCTATACCCTGTCCTATCCTGTTAGGTCCGCCTCCGAGAATCATAATCTTCTTACGGTCGGTTCTGAACGATTCGTTCTCACCATCATAAGACGAATAATAGTATGGAGTATAAGCCTCAAACTCTCCGCCGCAAGTATCTACAACGCGGAATCCGGGAATTATATTCTTCTCTTTTCTAAGATTCCTTATTTCGGTTTCGGAATGCCGGAGTGCCATTGAATATTTTTTCTGAAAAAGAGGTCCTCTGCTGTAAAGATCTTCGATGAGAGATCTGTTTGCCATAAAACCGAGCTGTCTGTCGGAAAAACCCAGGCTCTTCATCCTCTTCACAGTGTCAGGATTTACCCCGGACTTTGAACACTCTTCTTCAAATATATTCTCTTCATCAACAAGTTCCTTCAGCTGATTCATAAACCATGGATCTATACCGGACAGTCCGCATATCCACTCGACACTCTTTCCGAATTTCAGGGCTTCATGAACATAAAAAACACGGTCCTCTTTCGGTGCGATAAATTCTCTTTCAAAAACTATATCACGCTCTTCATCGCTTAATGATGAAAGATATGATGAGAGTTTAAGATTGCCATCTGACCCGAAACCGGCCCGGTCAATCTCAAGAGATCTTAAAGCCTTCTGGAATGATTCTTTAAAGGTACGTCCCATGGCCATTGACTCGCCCACGGATTTCATCTGAACACCCAGTCTCTTATCTGCACCTTCAAACTTTTCGAATGCCCATCTCGGCGCTTTTACCACAACATAGTCTATGGTCGGTTCAAAAGATGCAGGTGTCTCTCTTGTTATATCATTTGAAATTTCATCAAGTGTAAGTCCCACTGCAAGCTTTGCCGCAATCTTCGCAATAGGGAAACCTGTAGCTTTAGATGCAAGTGCGGAACTCCGGCTTACTCTGGGATTCATCTCTATAATGATTACCCGGCCGTTAACAGGATTTATCGCAAACTGTATGTTCGATCCGCCGGTATCAACGCCTATCTCTCTTATTATTTTAATCCCCATGTTACGGAGATTCTGATATTCCCGATCTGTAAGAGTCTGCTGTGGAGCGACTGTAATCGAGTCGCCGGTATGAACTCCCATTGGATCAAAATTTTCTATGGAACAGACAATTACAACATTGTCATTTTTGTCACGCATTACCTCAAGCTCAAACTCCTTCCATCCTATAACGGACTCCTCAAGAAGCACCTGGTTGATCGGAGATTCATCGAGACCTTTTTTTACAAGTTCAACAAACTCCTCTCTGTTATAAACAATATTTCCGCCTGTTCCGCCGAGAGTAAAAGCCGGTCTGATGATTATGGGAAGTTTAATTCTGTTAAGAATTTCCAGAGCCTCTTCAACAGTGGATACAAGTCCCGACTCCGGAACATCAAGTCCGATCTTTATCATCGCTTTTTTGAAAAGATCCCTGTCTTCAGCCTTTTTTATCGATTCGATATTGGCGCCGATAAGTTCAACATTAAACTTTTTTAAGATCCCCATCTCTTCAAGTTTCATAGTTATGTTAAGAGCAGTCTGCCCCCCAACTGTAGGGAGAATCGCGTCTGGTCTCTCGACCTCTATAATTCTCGCAACAACTTCAGGATCGATAGGTTCAATATATGTTCTGTCTGCGAGCTCCGGATCGGTCATAATTGTCGCGGGATTTGAATTTACAAGAATAACCTCATACCCCTCCTCTTTGAGAGATTTACATGCCTGCGAACCGGAATAATCAAACTCGCATGCCTGCCCTATAACAATGGGACCCGAACCAATAATAAGTATTTTCTTTATATCTTCTCTTTTCGGCACTGATAATCCATCCTTTTATATGTAGTTAATACTAAATGTCACCTTTGCAGGAGGTTTTCAGGGAATTTTACCCCTACCTGAACTGAAACTCTGCTTAAATATTATTAAATGAGACTGGATTAAACATTCCTAAAAGTCTTTAAAAATCGTACTTTTTGTCAATAAAAATAGATAATATTTTACCTTTTACCATATAATTACTTACCAGCAATTTTTGAAGTATGATGTGAAACAGGACGGCAGGGTTTTTATGTTGACAACCTATCTATTTGATACTAAATTATTGATATTAAAGTATAAATGAGATTACAATAATATGAATACACAATTGTTAGATAGATTTGACGAAGTGCTCGAACCGCTGGGAAACCATTCCGTTGAGTTTTTTTTGGCTGCGAGCCTGTATCATGCTCAAAAAATATCTTTTAAACGGGCTGCTGAACTCGCCGGTCTTTCTTTTGAAGATTTTCAATTTCGATTAAAAGAACATTTCAACACGGGTTATATATTGTTTGAAGAAACCGTTATTGATGATATACAAAATTCTGACACATTTATTACAGTTTCATGACATATACTGCAGCAGTTTCAAATACCAGCCCGCTGATCTTTCTGGAAAAGATTGATTCATTACAACTGCTCAACCATTGTTTTACAAAAATTATTATATCTGAATCAGTCCGCAAAGAGTGGGGTGCGAAGTCATTACCTGATTTTATATTAATCGAATTATTATCTGAACCGGCACAAAATTACGTTGAGGGCGCAATCGGCCGTCTTCATAGAGGTGAACTTGAAACTGTACGCCTTGCAATTGAAAAAGAGATAAAATATGTTTTATTAGATGACCTTCTCGCAAGAAGATATGCTGAACGCAATGGTCTTATTCCCATTGGAATTCTCGGAATTTTAAAAATTGCCTATTTCAGGAGTGCAATATCATTACCACAGCTGAAAAATAATATTGATGATCTGATAAACAAACATAATCTTTTTATTTCCCGGGAAGTGCTTGAAATCTACTGGAGCTCCCTCGGGTAAAGCGGCATGACAGGGACACAAATAAAAGATATTTAAAATGCAGTCAATGCTGCTCTTATAAAGCTTGTCACAGGAGCCTGTTCCCGTGTGTCCTCAACTGTATCCCTGAGTTCCTTTATCAGGTTACCAGTGTCTTCATGTAGAGTATCATCATTGACGAGTTTGCCGATTGTACCCTTCCCCTTATTAATCTTTTCTGAAAATTCACTGAAATTTTCAATAGCAACCTTAATGTTATCACGGTTCTCATCGATAACTTCAGATATCTTCGTCAAAGGATCACCTATGGTATAACCGGAAAGATTCTTCATACCTTCCAGAGTTTCAAATAACTGACCATCGGCCTCGGGTGAACCGGGGTAAATTACAATAATTCTCCCCCCCAGGGCAGTCTGATTTTTAAGTAAGATTCTATAATTTTCGTAAAGATTAAAAGTCCTGAACAGTTTCAGAGAAACCGTAACTTTACCGTCAAGCATCAGTTCAATTGCAGTAACTGATCCGGCTTCCACTCCGTTTACAAGAACCTTATTCCCGATGGCAAGCCCTTCAACGTCATCAAAGATAACTGAGCTGGAGTAATAATTTCTCTTATCAAAAATATCACTTCTGATTATCGTATAATAACCGAGAATCCCCATAGCAAAAAAGAATACAATCCCTACTATTAATTCGTTTAATTTTGTCATATCCCATCATTTATTCATTATAAATTTTCTGTCAACCTTCAATTGGTCCCGCGATTCTGCCCTCAATAAACTGCTGTACAACGGGATTCATGCTTGTCCGGATCTGGTCCGGCGTTCCGCATTCAATAATTTTACCCTCATAAAGCATGGCTATCCGGTCGGCAATATAATAAGCACTCTCCATGTCATGTGTTACTACAACAGATGTGACATTCAGTTTTTCCTGCATTCTGATTATCAGTTCATTTATCCTGGCCGACATAACAGGATCGAGACCGGAAGTTGGTTCATCATAGAGAATAATATCAGGGTTACGGACTATAGCCCTGGCAAGACCGGCTCTCTTTTTCATCCCGCCGCTTATGTCCGAGGGCATCTTATCCCCGGCATCACCCAGCTGAAGAAGTTTAAGCTTCTCATCTACAATTTTATTTATTTCATCCATTGTACCTAGTTTATGCTCCACAAGGGGGAGAGCGACATTCTCCCTCACTGAAAGCCAGTTGATAAGAGCACCGGACTGAAAAAGAAATCCCATTTTCAGCCTTAAAGCCGATCTTATACCCGATTTTGCTCCATTCATTTTTACATTGTTAACAAGAACATCTCCCCTGTCCGGTTCAAGAAATCCCGCGATGTGTCTTAAAATAGTTGTCTTTCCAGCACCGGATAGCCCGATAATAACAAAGGTTTCCCCTTTTTCAATAATAAAAGAGACATCATCAAGTACAACCCTGCTGGCAAATTTTTTCGATACACTCTTAAACTCAATCACATGAACCCTCCGTAAAAGAGAGCTGTTATAACATAACCGACTATCAGAACCATAAGATACGATGATACAACGGAAACCCTCGTAGCCTGCCCAACTCCCAGTGCGCCCCCCTCGGCCTTAAGACCATTGGCGCAGCTTATTGAAGAGATAATAAGACCAAATACAAAACTTTTCAAAAGCCCCACGAACATATCCTTAACCCATATAGATTCAAAAACCATCTGATAATATGTTTCAGTTGTTATCCCCAGCTGAAAATACGACACAATCGCTCCACCGGAAACACCAAGAACTACTGTATAAATTGAAAGTGCCGGAAGCATAAGAAGCATCGACACCACCCTTGGCATAACCAGATAAGCAACCGGATTAATGGACATCATTTCAAGAGCATCAATCTCTTCCGATACTTTCATTGTCCCCAATTCAGCAGCCATTGCCGCTCCGGAGAATGCCGTTATAATAATAGCAGTAAGAAAAGAACCCATCTCTTTATTCATAATATTTATCATCAGTGTTGGAACAAAATCCTGCTGCCCGTATTTGATAAACTGAACTCCGCTATGAAGAGCAAGAATCATCCCACCGAAAAGAGCAACTACTGTACATACGGGCATACTCTTTACTCCCGAGATATACATCTGCTTAACGATCTCCCTTCTCTTTCCGAAGGCATACCTTAATGCAAGAAATGTTTTAAATATCAGAATCAATGTAAATCCTGTAAATTTAAGCTGATAAATGATTCTAGCCCCGGAGTCCGAAAAAGATTTTGTGATCCATTTTTCATTTTTATTTTTCATAATTAATCATAACCGGAAATCCATTTTACAATACGCTCCACCGTTTAAATCTGTACCGGCAATATTATTATGAGCAGGATTAAATCCATACATCTCTTTATTATATAAAAAGTCTGATTCGTCATCAATTACATCTTCTTTGACCGCCAGGTTTTTATCACCTTCGCCGATTTTCAAAGGAATCCATAAAAGTTTCAAATACGTTCCATCTCTATCTTTTTCATAACCGAAAGAGCTCAACAGCATAGTAAATTCAGTTATATTATCACCGCGGCTCTCGTAATTTATCACAACTGGTATTTTCATTTTGAAAAAGTCGTCACTCCATACCTGATAATATGTTCTGAGGAGGAGACCAAGATGTTTCTCTCCATCGGGCTTTCTTCTATATTCATATAAAGTCCAGAACGGCTGGTAAAGTTTTTCGTATCCGTCTGTATCCCTGAAGGGGAGAAGAGATAGAACATTAACAGAATACATCCCTGAATCGCTCCATTCAACCTGAAACAGCGGCCACAGTTTAAAATATCTCCAGGAGTTGCCGTAATACTCATGCTTATATGAATAATCTCTTTTAAAATACCATGCTATAATGCATGAGATATGATATTCAGATTTAAAATTATCCTGATCTTTTTTCATTCTAAAATAGAGAGGGGTAACAAACATGCTTTCATAAGTTGACGTCTCATGTGTCCCGTAAAATGGCCAGAAAATACGCTTCTTCATTTTCGGCTGATCGGAATCCCCGATCTGCACAAGCGGCCATGGGAGATTATATATCCGTTCATTTTTTTCCTTATCATAACCCCATGAAAAAAATGGCCAGAGGACTGTATACGATTTCATTGTCTCATTTTTATTCCATTTTTTTCCAAAAAACGGAAAGAAGAAAAAAGTATATTTTTCATCATCTGAAAGATAAAGCTCCCTGTAATTGATAAGCAGAAGATACTGATAATTATCATACCATCCTGTTTTTCTGTTGTGAGCGTAAAATGGAAGAAATCTGAAATCCTCCCGCTTCTCCCCTTTTCCCCATGTAATAAACGGCCAGAGTATAGCAGTACCGGTATAATCTCTGTCTTCAAACTCTGTGTAGACAGGGACTATCGCCGCAAGTGCAAACATGGCCGCCTGCCATGAAAAAAGCGCAGGGGGATACAAAAAGAAAAGAGCAATCCCGGGAAATACATATGGAGATATCCGTTCATATCCGAACTTTCCGTGAATATTTCCACCCACAGGATAGATAAAAAGATATTTATCCTCTTTACTCTCTCCATTCCCGTATAAAAAAAGAGGGAATAATCCATTGTCATAATCTTTATTTTTATCTGAATGATGATAATCGGTCGATTCATAAAATCCGAAAAAACCGTATGTTACATCATTTCTGCTGCTTTTATAACGTGTGAAAAAAAGAGGCATTAAAGAAGCCTGAAATAATTTATCTCCGTATTCCGCCTCCATATAAAACGGCCTGTAAACAGAGGTACTCCCCGCAGGTTCATCTGTATGTTCATAAAAGAACCAGAACCAGTCAACTGACTTCTCCGGTTTCTTTACCGGCTCCCCAGATAAATTCCACGACAGACCCATGGAGAATAACATAATTACGGAACATATTAAGCTTATTTTTTTATTCAAAGGTTTATAACTGCTCATCGATTTTATAGTGAATGGTTAAAATTAAGTCCGGATAGTCATTAAAACCAATAATAATTCCTGAAAATATATATCCCCGCCCCCTTCGGCGGCGGGGGATAATAAAAATTTTTTTATTCAGATAAGGGCGGTTCCAAAAACTCCGTTTCCGGAACCGCAGGAAGCCCTGAGGGGGCTTAGAAAGGGGCTACGCCCCTTTACCCCATTAAATATTGGGTTTTTAGAACATCCCATAAGTTAAGAAAATTAAATACTATCGAAAAACACACTTTTTAAACTATAACCATTTATAAAAAAAGCAACCATATTTTCTATACATTTATACAGTTATATATAACGCTTCCCCTCTTCTCCCGTATACATCGAATTTTTACAGAGCCGAAGAGTTTATATCCCGACAAGGTTCCACGCCACCCCCATAGCAGAGTTTTTTGGAACGCCATAGTAGCATTAAAGAATAATTGCTCATAAACTGGTGACATTAACTCCGCCGCGCCTTTGGCGCGGCGGAGAGGATTTTTACCACCAGTTTTTGAGCAGTTATAATTAAAATTGTAATACTTCTCAAGAATTTATTGACATTGACAAACATTCAATTTATACTAAAAAAGTATTTATTACGGAGGAAGATACATGAAAAAAATATTTATATGCTTCATATTGATGATTTTTATCCTGCCGGCAGTATCCCAGGATGTCAAAGAGCCTGAAAAAAAGGCTGAAGCAGAACAGGTTACCCAGAGCATCTATACCGAAATAACTCTGGAGGATTTTGAATCGACTCAATACTCAAATGCAAATTTAAAATTCGTTATGTCAAAAGAGCAGCAGGGATCTCTTGCAGTACGGGACCAGTACCCTGCGGAATTTAATAATTCTAAAAAATATCTTGGTGTAAAACTCTACACTAAAAAAGGTGACGCATTCCAGATATTCCCGGCCAAACCCCTTGCAATTTCAAAATACTGCAAATCTATCTCTGTATGGGTTTATGGGAAAAAATTCTCCGGTGAAATCTCAATGATGCTTCAGGATGTAGCTGGAACCACTCATCGGGTTACTTTCGGTAATACGGCATTTCTTGGCTGGAAAAAACTCACCATTAATCTTGCACCAAAAATTAAACAGCAGGATCAGTATCTTGAAAAAGAGAATGCTCTTAAAATACTCCACATCCAGTACAGAGCGGCTAACGCTACCCTTCATCCGGAATGGCAGTATTTCTACATTGATGATATAACAGCAACAGTAAGAGATAAATACAAAGACAGACAGAGTGACGACTGGTAGAATTTAAAGTGATGATCCCGGGACAGGATAGACAGATGGACGTCCTGTCAGGGGATTTTTCCCGCAGTAAAACTTTGAATCATAAAGTCCCGAGAGAGTATCCTCAACAATAACATCTTCCGGAATCCCGTCAAAATAGATTTCACCCTTTTTCAGAGCGATAATTCTGGAACTGTATTCAGCTGCTATGTTCACATCATGAAGGGCGCACACAATAGTCGATCCCGACCTGTTAAGTTCAGAAAGAATATCCATTACCTGAATCATATGTTTATAATCAAGATTGGAAACAGGTTCATCAAGAAGCAGAACATCGCTATTCTGTATAAGCGCCCGTGCTACCTGTACAAGCTGAAACTCCCCTGCAGAAAGCTCACGTATTGATCTATTCAGAAGATGCACAACACCGCAAAGTGATGCCATCTCATCTATAATTAAATCATTCATATCTTCAAAACTGAAAAGCCTCCTGAACGGGAAGCGTCCGAAAGAGAGAAACATTTTAACTGAATAATCTGGAATCTCACCAATTATTGGAGTTACAACAGACATCCCTGCCGCCAGCTCTCTCCTTTTGTAACCAGCGAGGTCACGCCCCTGAAAAAGAACGGTTCCGTTTACAACGGGAATAGATCCGGAAACAGCCTTGATAACAGTACTCTTACCCGCGCCATTCGGTCCGATTAAAGATATAAACTCCCCTCTCCCTATGCCGAAAGAGATATTATCTACGACAACATTACGGTTATACCCCGCGCTTAACATATCAACAAGAAATACAGGTTCTTTCATATTAATAAACCTGCCTGCTTCTGATTACAAAGAACAGAAAGAACAGACCGCCGGCAAAACCGGTAATAACACCTACTGGAATCTCATACGGAAAGATCAGGGACCTGCTCAGTGCATCCGAAATTATAAGAAACGAAGCTCCACCCATTGCAGAGATAGGGATCAATTTTTTATTATCATGACCGTTTATTATTCTTACAAGATGAGGAATCATCAGTCCCACGAATGGTATAATCCCTCCGAGGATAACCGATAGTGCGGAAAGAATTGAAGCAAGCATGAGTATAATCCGCAGCTCGGAATCGGAAACTCCCGAACTGTTTGAAAAAGATCTCCCAAGTGAAATAATATTAATGTGCCTGTGATAGATCCACAGCAGAGAAACCACACAGATAATAAGAGCAGAGACCACCCATTGACTTATATCACCGGAGGATGAAAGATCACCCATCATCCAGATAATTGCTTTATGTACACTTTGCGATTCCGCAATTGAAAAAAGAAGCATAACCGAAGATGAAAAAATAAAACTTAACGCAACCCCTGCCAGTATAAATACTCCCCCTCCGAATCCCTTCCCGTATGACAACAGGTAGAGCATAAGAATTGCAGAAATACTCCCTGCAAAAGAAAAAAACACTGTTAAAAGCGGACCGAGTGAAAAAATCACTGCAGCGGAAATCCCCAGAGATGCGCCTCCGGAAACTCCGGTGATAAACGGATCAGCAAGGGGATTCCTGAAGACAGACTGAAATACAGCACCGCTGACCGAAAGAGCTGCCCCGACAAAAGCAGCGGCAAGAATCCTTGGGAGTCTTATCTTGAATAAAATCTCCATATTGAGAGTGTCAGTACCGTTTATTATATTCCCGGCGATCACCAGAGGATTAATAAATTCGGCGCCGGAACAGAGCCCCGCAATTATTGAAATCAGCAGAATCAATCCGGAAATAATATATATGTATTTATTCTTCATTTATTTACAAGACTCAATATTCCCGAAATTTTTTCAACAGAAAGAATATATTCCTTCGGAGAATAATATGGAATATTCTCATCACCGGAAACAAATACATTTTTTTTATTTATAAAATCTACTTTGGTAAAATCCCTCAACTGATGATAGAGATAAACATCATCCCCCGGACTCATTACAATAACAACATGAGGATTTTTCATAATAAGAGATTCAATCGTAAGTATCGGATAGGGATTATCAAGTTCATCAAATACATTCACTCCGCCGGCATTTCTTATGACATCTGATATATGGGACAATTTCGAAATAGTAATCAGAGGCTTTACCGAGATAAGAAAAGCCACTCTAAGTTCAGCCCCATCTCTTTTAATTTTTTTCAGCCTGCTTTCATAATAACCGATCCTGCTTCGGGCAGTTTCGCTTTTCCCTATAATTCCTGCCAGAATTGTATAATTATTACAGATTGATTTAAAATCCCTGTTCCTTCCGAATCTATGATATTTTAAACCGAATTTTTCGAAAAATGAATTCCGCTGGATGTCTCCATCCTCCTCTGACAGAAAAATCATATCCGGTTTCAACGTTACTATTTTTTCAATTGAGGGAGTTATATATGTCCCCACAAGAGGGACTTCTTTTTTAAGCGGAGGATGATATGGAGTTACACCAACAATCTTATCTTCAGCACCAAGGTCAATAAGCTGCCCGGTTATTGAAGGGGAGAGAGAAATTATTCTCTCAACGGGTCTGTCAATATTCCGGTTGTTAGCATTATCACATCCCTGATAAAGAACAACAGAGAGTATAATAATATATGAGATTACAGAACGATGTTGCATCTATACTCCCCGGATATTATAGAAGCTTATTATTAGAAGAGAAGCGGAAATCAGACAAGAGTTACAATATGCTCTTCTCTCGCGCATGTAATACAGTAACGCACACCCTCTCTCCTGCTTTTTACCGGAATATAGAAGTGATTCATTGTATTAATCTCTTTACCGCATTTTGAGCATTTCATAGGATCAATCCCCTTGAAAAAATTTTTCTCATAAATAAGTTGCTTAATTTTATTAAATTCAGCAACTTACTGTTAATTATTTCCCCGCCGCGCAGGGCGCGGCGGGGATACATTTTCCCATCAGAATATAAACAATTTCGAAAATAGTTATGATAATAATAAATCGGCTAAAACATCAAAGAGCGTCATTCTTTTTTAAAACATGCACTTCAAAAAATAAAAAATTGTGTTTACAGCATATTCTTGTACTCTAACATCGGCATCATCATAAGATTCAGGGGGTTTTTATGCCGGCAAAGGCAAAAAGCACTGTAAAGAAAGTCAGAAAGAATGTTAAAAAAACAAATCTAACGAAACTTTACAATCACATGCATAAAATGGCTATTGATGCGGTGGATAGCGAAGTTATAAAAAGATTTAAAGTGCTTATTGATGCTTGCGAGGAGGATCTCCCGAAAGCTATTATCGACACATTAATTGCAGAGCCGAAAGGTGCCGATACTTCAGTATTTCCTGAGGGTCTTCAGCCCTATGTGAAGCACTATGTTTTCATGATAAAAAGAGACAAGAACCAGAAAAAAGCATAATTATGAGAATTAAAATTAAAGTTTTTGCTTCAATACGGGATATTTGCGGTTTTAATGAAAAGGAACTGATTGTTTCCGATTTAATAAAAGTAAGTGAAGTCGTTGATCTGTTTGTTAAGGGCAATGAAGAGCTTTCTGAAAAGAAAGATACTCTCCTGACCGCAGTTAATGAAGAGTATTGCAGAATGGACAGAATACTGGAAGACGGAGACATACTGGCTATCTTCCCTCCTGTAAGCGGCGGTTGAAATGAAACTTGTACTTATACAGAAAGAAATTATAGATCTTAATGAAATTTTAAAAACAGGCACATCAAACAGTGACGGATCGGATCTTGTTTTTATCGGAAAAGTACGTGATATCTCCCGCGGTAAAACTGTTACACATATCGACTATGACATTTACAACGAAATGGCAGTAAAAGAACTGAACAAGATAGCAGACGAAGCTTCATCAAATCATGAGCTGAACAGAATCATAATTATACACAGATACGGCCGTGTAACACTTGGTGAAACATCCATCATGATACTGGTTTCATCACCGCACAGAGATTCATCTTACCAGGCATCACGTTATATTATTGATGAAATAAAGAAACGCGTTCCAATCTGGAAAAAAGAGTTTTACACCGATGGTTCAGAATGGATCAGCGATAGAAGCTGATTACTCAACATAAACCTCACCATCTCTTCTTAGAACAATCAGACCGCTTTCGCTAAGTTCACGCATTATTCCTACAATATAATCACGGCACTCTTCAACATCTTTCAGCCGTACAGCTCCCATTGCGCTCATCTCGGAAAGCACACCTTCAGCTCTATTCTGGCTCATATTTCTGAGAATCTTGAATTTAATATCATCCTCTGCGCCTTTCAGCGATTTAGCAATAGTGTAATCATCGTTAATCTCATCGATAAGGATACGTACCTCTTTATTGGAAAGAGTGGCAATATTCTCAAATGTGAAGATCATCTCCATAATCTCTTTCGAAAGATTCGGAACAATAATATCCATCCCTTTCAGGAGATTTCTCTCCTGCTCACTGCTCATGTGGCTCATTATACCGGCAAGGGACTCAACTCCCCCCATAATCTCCTTTTCATCATCTGTTCGCTTCATCTCTTTGTATCTCTTCTTTAATGCCCGCGCAACAGCAACTGCAGCCTCTGCAGAGGGACTGCTCATTCTAGCCATTTTTACGCCTGTATCTCTTGATTTATCCGGAGGAAGACTTTTTAAAACCATCCCCGCCTTCTGCGGAGCAATGAATTTAATTACCAGGGCAATGATCTGCGGCTGCTCATCCTTAAGGAGAGTCACCAGCATCGAATCCTCAAGCTCGTTTAAAAATTTAAAATTTGATTCTGTATCGCGGCTTTCGATTTTCTTCACAATCTCATCGGCTTTCTCTTCTCCGAAAGCATCTACAATCATTTTCCTGGCTCTGTTGATTCCGCCGGAGCTGTTTTTAGCTGTTCTTTTAAGTTCGATTATAAACTCACCGATAAGCTCATCCTTCTCATCCTGCGGGAGAGACTGCATCCGCACCATTCCTGCCGAGAGTTTTTCAATACTATCCTCATCGAGATGACGCAGAATTTCGGAAGCAATTTCCGGTCCGAGAAGAACAAGAAGTGCCGCAGCTTTTTCAGTTCCCGTCATGGTAAAAAGTGATCTCATGGCTTGTCTCCAGTAATGATATTTGAATTTCGCCGGTCATTCCGGATAGTATAAAACTAACCGCTCACAAACAGGTGGTGAAATTGCTCTTCGCCGCGCCGGTGGCGCGGCGAAGATAAAATACCGCCGGTTTTTAAGCAGTTACATATAAAACTAATACAGTAATATTTTATACTTGAAAAAAATCAATAAATATATGATCATATCGTGTTCCTGTGAATATGGCAGGAATTTATTCTGTGGGCACAGCGCTTCGCGCTGCGCCCGGGAGTGAGGGATTACGGTGGCAACGCCCCCGTAATCCCTCACTCCCGCGTATGCGGAGCATACCCACCCACGGAAATAATTCGCAACTGCTACAGATTTACATTAAAATGACCGATCTAAATTATATGTGTCATTAAACAAACGAGGCTTATAAAAAGTGCGGACAGAAAATCTAATCAGTGAACAGCATCAGAATGAAATAATCACAGCTGTCAAAAACGAAAATGACATGGTATTTATTACATATTCAGTTCTTGAAAGAACTGAGGAGAATATAAAGTTCGCCCTTGCAAAAATTCTCGAAAAACATAACCGTTTCGACCTTTTCACACCTGTTTACTCCTGCCTGAAAGAACTTATTTCAAATGCGACAAAAGCAAACGCAAAGAAAATACTTGTACTCGAAGGGGACATCCAGGACCTGAACGACTCTGCAGACATAGTAAAAAAAGTACGGTCAATACTTAACGAAAAATCTCTCCTTGAATACGGGCTTAAAACGAAAAAATACGGATTATCCACAAGAATTTATCTTAAAGTCTACAAAAAGCACCTTTCGATGGAAGTAATCAACAATATGCCTCTTACTAAAAAAGAGATGGATAAAATAAACGACCGGATAAAGAAATCTTCAAAATATGACAACATCGCGGCATTTTTCATGGAGAATCCCGATCCTGAAGCTGAGGGGATGGGACTCGGATTGTCTATGGTAGTTGTACTGCTTAAAAATATTAATATTACACATAAAAACTTTGCGGTTACAACAAACGGTATAGATAAAACCTACGCTAAAGTTCTTATTCCTCTGAGCTGATTACTCGATCTTCCGCGCTCTTCGCTTCATGAGCGGATAAACATTATTTGTTGAATCTATCTCGCGCAATATATCGGGTCTGTCCGGTTCGGCATATGATATAAATGTATCGGTCTCTTTTACTGTAAATATTTCCGCGTATCTGATAGTTTCATTATTAAGCCTCGAACTGCTGTCTCTGTAGATAACAAGCTCTGTCCCCTCTTTCACTCCATCAAAAAGTCCCAGGTTCAGAAGTATGCCGTCATCCTTAACTTTCAATACTTTCCCGTTGTATGGAATTATATTGTATATTTTTTCAGCTATCATTATCGATAAAAGATTAAGATTCTCTCTCCCTTTTTTTGATTCAGTGAGTTCATAAATAATATAACCTCTGTTAAGATCCATAATCCTCAGGGAGATACTTATGTAGTCATCAACCTCCGAAATCTCACCGAATATCAGATAATCAATTTTCTGCTCACTTTTATCAGAATAGTCTTTAATCTTCTTTATTGTGTTAAAAAGATTTTCACCGTTAGTCTTGAGATTACCGGCTAAAGTTTCACGATCTCCAAGTCCGGGACTTTTCATTCTTCCGAACTGCTGCAGTGCGAAGGTCAGATTACCGGCAGCAATTTTTCCCGAATCGGGATGATCAGTAATTTTTCCAGCAGAGTTAAAATTCAGAACAAGCACAGAGGGAACATCTCTTGGCGCTTCATCGCTTGCGTAACCCTCGCGGGCATAAAGCCTGTCTCTTCTTTTTATAATCGCAAGATTCAGCATATCCTGATATTTAAACTCAGGGTACTGCATCATGACATTCTTCATCTCATCAATCATCAGCTTATTATAATCGAGTATTGAATAGTAATCTATCAGCTGTTCACGCACATCTCTGTTGAGCGGGTTCATAAGGAGAGATCTCCGGAGGTAATAAATTACATTTGTATGCAGACTGTCTCTCCGGTTCAGCTTCGAGAGTTCTATATTTTCATTGGAAAGCATTATCCGCGCCGGATGCGCGCTTTTGTAATCATTGAGTATAAGAAAATTTTCAAGCTTACCCTTCAGCAGCGCGTCAGAGGGGAATTTTTTGTAAGCATTGAGCATATGTTCAAGGGCGCTGGTTTTATCTCCTGACATATCATATGCAAGTGAAAGACTATATAAAACCGGCCTGCTCTTATTCACCTCTGAAGCTTTGAGGATATAAGATACAGCCGAATCTCTTTTACCCTTTAAAATATCCGCGCTGCCGCCGCCGGACAATGCGCTGTTGAAATTATAATCTTCAATCTCCATAAGTGAAATCAGACCCATATCCATATTAGCCCTGAAGTTTGAAGGATTGATCGCCAGCGCCCGGTTGTATGACTCTCTGGCTTCATCCAGCGAATCTGCTTCCCCGGTTATCATGTAGTTTTTAAGGAGAATGCTCCCGTATTTGATATGACCGTCCGGGGATTCCCCTGCTGAATCTATCGCCTTCTCAACAAAGGCTCTGGCTTCTTTAAGACGGCCTTCATCTGTTTTTATATCAGCCATAAGAAGGAGTGACTGGAAATGGTAGGGATTGCTTTTAAAAATATTCTCGATCTTTCTTTTCGCCCATAGTCTCTTATCCATCTTATAGTAAACATATGCAATGCCATACTCCGAATCTATTGAATCTCCCGATATTTTAAATGCTTTTTCGAAATAGCTTATTGCATCGGTAAATCTTCCTGTTTCGGAAAGGACCATCCCTATCCCGTTAAGAGCATCAACAGAATTGCCGTCGAGTCTAAGCGCATCGGAAAACATTTCAAGGGCTCTGTCGTAAATACCAAGCGCATAGTACGACTTACCTGCTCCGATCATGGAATCTGAATATCTGCCGTTGAGCCTTAACGAGTTTGTAAAACTGAAAAGAGCCCTGTCGTATTCTGTTTTATTAAAGCTTACCCAGCCGTCCCGGTTAAGAGAAATAGCATTCTGTGCTTCTGACACCAGAACCGAAGACAAAGTGAAAATAATTAATACTGCAGCGACATATATGGTTTTTCTGAATTTAGTCTTGTTCAAGGTTAAGCCTCCGGAAACCGTTCAAGCAGATTATCAAATATTAAACCGGAATACAGTCAAGTCAACAAATATTCAAAAATATAAAATCTGTTTGACCTTCAGAAAGTCATCCCGTAATTTATATAAAATTCAGTGACTATTCCTGAACGTAAATTATAATCCCCGCCGCCTACGGCGGCGGGGATTATAGACCCTTTTTGCTTTATAAAATGTTAAAGAATAAATACTGAAAAAATCAGGGAGAATAAGCAGCCCGTTTGAGTAAAAGAATAATAATATCAGGAAGAGAGAGAATTCTAAAACCGTTCATCTCATTTACCATGTCCCTGTTTATCACAGGCGCAGGTGAGATTTATTCAGGATCACCTCAGAGGGGAATTACACTTGCACTTATCCGGGGAATTTCATTCCTTGCTGTGCCGTTCTACTCTATGACAAATATTAAAAGCTCTTATCTTACAGAAGTTTTCTTTGCACTTTTATTTTTTGCGTTAATTACACTTTTCTCACCATTCAATGCTCTTATCATCGCTATTAAGAAAAAAAAGATAGTAGTATCCAGGCTCAGTTCGGTTAAATTCATTGTACTTTTTATTACCTGCAATTTAATAATTACATTTATCACCATCGCTGTTTTTATATCTTTTTTTTCTATTAAGCAAATCACTCAGAATTACCCCCCCATAATTGAAATAGGGGACATTGCTGTTATAAAAAAATCAGCGAACCTGACATACAAAAGAGGTGAGATGATTGTTTTACACGATGAAAATTCAAGTTTAATCCGGATTATCGGAATTCCCGGTGAAACAATTTCGTACGATAACGGACGATTCTCGGCTGGGGGATCAGAGCTGTTTCTGTCAATATTTACCGAAAATGAGCTGAAAAAATTTTCTCTCACAGATTTTGATGTAATTTCTGAAACTCAGGGTGAATTCAAGTACCCGGTTATACAGAACAGGGATAAATATAAGCTTAACATCTCTTTAAGTGCAGAGCATTACTTTGCCGCACCTGATGATAGAAATGATTTAGCAGGATTTGCAGCTGTTAAAAATAACAACATATATGGAAGACTTGAAGGTCTCCTGTTCTCATTAAAAAGAGTAAAATTTTTAATAAAACCATTCCGCTCCTCTGAATAACATTCCCCGACATTGTTATTTCAGTTTTTACTCAATAACTTATATTAAAAAAACTCCATCATCCCCGCCGCCAAAGGCGGCGGGGTTGTATAATTTTTGTAACTGCTCAAAAACCTGTGGTATTTTATCTCCGCCGCGCCTGTGGCGCGGCGGAGAGCAATTTCACCACCTGTTTATTAGTAAAAACTAATTGTTATTTTTTATTATTTTAAACTAAAAAAATTTTATATATAAATACTCACTTGACTTTCAGATTTATATATATATTTTAAGAACTCTTGTTATTATAATTACCGATTCTATGGAGGATACTTATGGTTCTTATCACAGGTTCAAATTCCCTGTTAGGTAAAGCTCTCGTTGAAAAATTTACACAGAATGGTGAAAAGATAAGATGTTACGATCAGTATAAACCTGAAAGTCTTCCCGATGGAATCGAATTTATTCAGGGTGACCTCTTCACTACAAAAAAACTGAATCTTGCATGTAAAGGTGCTGATACTATTATTCACCTTATGGATAAAAGCAGACCTCAGAAAATCGGCCGCTCTAAAATGAGAAAAATCAATATAGCAGGAACGAGAAATCTTCTTAATGCCGCAAAAAAACTGAAAATTAACCGTTTTATATTTCTCTCAACCTACGCTGTATATGGTAAGACTTTATCTTTCCCGCTGAAAGAAGATGACAAAAAGAAGCCATATACTCCCTACGGAAAAGATAAACTTAAAGCTGAAATATTATGCGAATCATTCGCTAAAAAAAATAAAATTAATCTGTCAGTACTGAGACCCTCAGTGATAACAGGTCCAAACGTAAAAAATTCATCAATTCTTATAACACTTTATATGGCAATGGGGCTGGGAAATGACAATGTGATGTATCTTTCGGGAGACGGAGATACAAGATTTCAACTATTATCGCCGGAGGATGCTGCTGATGCATTTTTCAAGGTATATAAATCCGGCGCCAAGGCCCATGGATTAACTTTCAATGTCGGTTCAGATAATGTTCCAACCCAGATGGAACAGATTGTTAAACTTCAGGAAAAGAAAAAACTAGACTTTGCAGTAAAGCATATAACAAAGATGAAAGCAAGATTCTATTCAATCCTGTTTAAACCATCTAAAGTTAATTATTTTACAAAAGAACATTTTCTCTTTATTTTCTACAGCGTATATCTTGACTGTCACAGATTAAAAACAGTTACCGGCTGGGAACCGAAAAAGGATAACATTCAAATTTTGTCAGAGACAGTGGACTGGTATAAAAATAAAGTTAACTGACTCAAAAGTAACCTATAAAAAAACACCTGCATCTGCAGGTGTTTTTTTTGTTTATAGTTTCCGATTATTTCTTCTTTTTACTTTTCTTCTCACCCTGATATTCAATACCTGAAAATTTCTCTTTTTCTTTTTTCTTTGATCTGGTAAACGGATAGGTCACCACACCTCCGAGAAACTGTCCCAGCTTAATAATCAGCATCAGAAAAAGTTTTCCGGCGCTCCCCTCTCCAGGCTGAAAACTGAATGTAAGCTGAGCTCTCTTCATGTCTTTTATCGTAATCTTTTCATTTTTCAGATTCATCTGCTTGATCAGCTTACGCGCTTCTTTTCTATCAAGCTTCAGCTTCTTCTTATCTTCATGATATTTTCCTGATCTGACAACAAGCAGAAACAGTTCATTATCCTCCATAAGTTTAGTCTTTATTTTAGCAATCCGGTCGAGAAACGCTTTAAGCTCAACTTTATTTTTTGCACCCTGGTCATGAAGCATCTTTATATACTGACCCAAAAAATAAGCCTGTTTAAAAACACGCTCCTTTTCATCAATTTTCATATACTTGAAATCAGCATGCTCAAGCTTCTTCACCCAATGAAATATATTCTCCAGATTTTCATAAGATACATCGTATAAAGCATCACTCTTTATATCTCCGACTTCGATGTAGTTTTTAGATACTTTCTTCAGATCTTTGAAAATATTATTTGAACCATCAAGCATGAGACTATAGATTCTCTTCTCTGTGGGAGAAAGAGGGCGGTCATCCTCTTTCGGATTCTGCATTCGGTTCTTGATCTGCTTAATATTTACAGATGATGGATCGAAATCCACCCTTTCGTTTGCAAATTCTGATTTCATGTCATAGAAATCAGGTTCGGGCATATCATCACCGATTTTTAAAATATGGAGTTTTATCTTCCCGAGCTTCTCTAGCATTTCATGAACATCAATTTTACTCGCACCATCGGTAACCACAAGTATCTCGGCGTTTGCCATATCCTTGGTGTAATTGATATCACTTACAGCCTGGTAGACCGCTTTCGTAAGATTAGTGCTCACTCCGCCGGTTGTAGAGAGCAGAACCTTTTCAATAAGATAGGGATAATCCTCTTTCTTTTCAATCTTATGAAGATCACCGACATTAGTATCGAATGTTCTGAAAAAAAGTTTCGCATTACTGTCAAGTTTCCGTCTGAGGAATTCAGAAACGATGCACTTCGCGTAGAAGCCTCTCATTTTCATGTCCATCGATCGGGAGGTATCAAGAAGTATATAGAAGAGCTGCTCGAATTTGTTTGCCTCTCTCCCGTTATCATTCTTCATTGTAGATATCGGTTTGAAAGTATCAGCCTCGGACTCATAGTATTTCTGAACCATCAATGTCTTAGTAAAAAGTTTAGCATTGAAGATGTCGTCATCATGAGCGAGTTCGCGCGGGAGAGTACGTTTCAAATCAATAATATTCTTATAAGTCTCAATTTCCATCTTATCACTAAGCGGAGATTGACGTTCAATTCTGTTTATCGATATACTCTCGGTTCTATCCGGTATATGAATTTTATCTTCTGTCGATATCTGCTCAATTGCACTTAACGCATCAAGTGAAGTCCGGTCGCTGAAGAGCGTGCGGGCTATTTCAAACAGCAGCATAAATTGAGGAGGTATAATCACCTGGATATTATCAAAGAAACCGAGAGAATCCCAGTATCCAAAAAAATCGTCCCCTTTTTTGTGAGAGATCATTTCAAATATCCTATGTCAGTTCTCTGTATTCCTTCAGAATACCGTTTTTAAGCTCATTCACCTCTTCGACAGATGATGTTACGTCAAATACACTCTTCTTAAGCGAATCAAGAGTCAACTCTTCATCCTCGTCTTTCCGTTTTCCGGTGAAGACAAGCTTAAGAAGATTTTTAAGATTATCGAGAAGAGAACTTTTCTTCAGAATCATATCTTTCTTTTCAGGATCATTTTTAATCTCTTCAAAAATTGTTCTTATTCCCAGAAGAAATTCAATCTGAGCAAGCGCCCCGTTTGCTTTAAAATGATTCATTGTTTTCTGATACACGTCCAGATAGAGATCCTTTTCAGATTTATCAAGATTCTTAATTGAAGTATAACTGTTCAATGTACACAGAGCAAGATACATCTCGCGCAGGTCATCCATGTTGACAACAAAACGGTTATTGACAATGGCAGATGCCCGGAGAAAATCGCTGAGCTTTGCCTGTTTCCGCGGACTGATAAAAAAGTTCTGATCATTTTTCCGCATCTCACTGACGTACTTTGTAACAAAAACATTTTTCATGAAGTAGATGAATTCCGGAACTTCAACTTTGATGTCGCGGTTTTTGTTTGTAATAATATCGTGCAGAAAAAGTATCTGGTTAAAAAAGATCTTCTTGTCCGGCTCAGTAGGCTTACCTCTGCTGATGGTGTAAGTCTGGTCTATCAGAAGCTGATTATAAACATTATTATCTTCGGGAATTATTGACTTATATGTAAACCTGTCGAGAACAGCTTCGGTTACTTCATTCATCCTCATATAGTTTGCAGTCGCTATAGTCGTGTGAACCGCTGCATCAATCTGCTCGGAACCGTTGATAAACTTTCTCTCATTCAATACAGAAAGTAACGACCGGAGCACAACATCACTTGCATCAAAAAACTCATCAAGGAAAACAAGATTAGCCTCGATAACCGAACCCTTAATATTGTGCCTGATTCTCCCCTTTCTGAATTCATCAATATTATAGGGACCGAAGTAGTTATCCGGAGTCTGATCTTTACTCGCCTGAGCCGCAAACAATCGAGCACCCTCAAAAATATTGAAGATTGAAGTTGCAAGATAGGATTTGGCCATACCGGTTCTGCTCAGAAGAAGCATATGCTCACCGGTAAGGATAGCATAAATTGCCTGACGGATAATCTCCCCTCTTCCAATTACAATCTCTCCGACATTTCCCATGTGCCAGTTAAGATACTCAATGATAGTAGGGATATCATATTCACCTTCGGGTATCATTTTTAAAACGGGTGTTACTGTATGCGGTACATTCTTACGGATATTCTCCTTGTACTCAAAATCCAGAACAGCCTGTTCTTTATTTACCGATTCTTCAGCAATAGAATCAGCACCCGTTTTTGTTTCGGGAGTTATAATATCGTAACCTTCACTCTCAAATATCTTTATTACATCAACTCGATTACTGATCATATAATTTAAGCTCCCTTTAATTAATCTGCGGCAGAATTACTTTTATTGAAGTCCCTTCACCGGGATTACTTTTTACACCTATTGTTCCGCCGATATTATTAATAATATTCGTAGCGATCATCATACCAAGTCCTGTCCCCTTCTTACCCTTAGTTGTAAAGAAAGGCTGGAAAATTTTATTAATATTCTCTTTTGGAATACCTACACCTGTATCAGTAAGTGTTATCGCGGCATATGAATTTTCTTCAGTTTTTATACTTTCAACTTTAATGGTAATTTTCCCGCCGTCAATCAATGCATCTTCCGCATTTTCAAGGAACTGCAGAAGCATCTGCTGCACCTGATTAGGTGTTGCAAAAATTTCAGGGCTGACTTCCGGAAGAATGACATCAATTTCATGTCCTTCACTTTTAATTTTATTAATAAAAACATCAACAGGGTGATTTGTTAAAACCTTATTAAGCTCACACTTCTCTTTGTCTCTCTCATCGATGATTGCAAGACTAAGAAGCTGTTCAGATATATTTTTAATCCTCTCAAGTTCTTTTTTAAGAGAATCAATATATTCAGCAGCCGGACTGTACTCATCAACGTTGGTATCAACAAAGTTAAGGTCCATCACCATTTTATTGATATGACTCTTCAGCTCAGAAGCGACCCCGGATGCGAGGAGACCAAGCGCACTCATTTTTTCAGATCTGCTGACTTTATTTCTGATCGCGGCCTGCTCGGTAACATCTTCGATCATAACCAGGACTCTCTCCACCGCGCCAAGACGGTTTAGAATCGGATCGAAAGTTACATTAACTACCAACTCCTTAAGTCCGGACATTGGAATATACTGCTTTTCATTAGCTTTTACAGTCTTTTTAGTCTCCAATGCCTGGTTAAACATTGAAGTAAAACCGGAATCAATAAAGCCTTTATATTTTATTACGTTCACACCAACCAGAGTATTCGGATCACGAACCATTATCTTGCTGAGCATGGGATTTTCATTTATAACAATACCGGACGGATCAATCATAAACATCCCCACAGGAGCATTGTTTATAATATCCTCATTCAGGTCACGGAGGTTTTTCAACTCCTCAGCCTGCTTTATCTGCTCCTGAACCTTCTGTTCAAGAATAATTGTATTTTCTTTTAATTTTTTCTGTATCTGATACTGCTCGGTATAATTCCTCATTACACCGATTAGGGCAACAATCTCTCCATTTGAGCCTTTTATCGGGGAAAAGTTTGTCACAAAATAGTAGGGTCTTTCATTTTCATATATTTTAAGGAGTTCATTTCTGAAAACCTGCCCCTTGTTCAATACTGAATCTACAACAAAGTTCCCTCTTTCGAGTTCAATCTCATGAAGATACTCCCTGTAGTTCCTGCCAGGATTTGCGTCACGGGTAGGGAAAGCGTCTTTCCATGCTTTATTCATATACTGTATATGAAGGTTTTTATCAATAACAAATATTATATCATATGCTGATTCAACGATAGAGCTGAAATCGGGTAATATAAATTCTGAACTATCGGAAAAGACTTCTTTTTTCTGATTGATATTTTCAATTATCTTAATCAGCTCATCTCTGCTTAACTTTTCAAGGCTCTCTTTATTCATATTTAATCCCTGATGTATTTTTTTTACTCAAAAGTAAGTCGCTTAATCTTATTAAATTATTTCACCACCGCCAACATCGGCGGGGTATGTGCCTGCTCAATAAACCGGTGGAATTCTGCCATCGGCGCGGCGAAGAATAATTATACCATCGGTTTATGAATATATAGTTATTTAATTATTCTCTTTAATTAAAGATGCATAGAACCATAATTCTATGACAGCACTAATAAACAATGCTATAAAAAAAGATAGTGCAAAAAAAGTACGGCTGAAATTGAACATACTATAAACACCGACAATAAAAACAACAAAGACGATAAATTTAATAAAAAATCCTTTAAACGTGAGCTTAAGAAGTTTTATAGCATGAGTCCCCATGGCTTTCTTTACCTGTATAAGCCATAACGCAGAAAGCAGAATACCAAGAACGGTACCAATGATATACCCCGATAGTTGTAATGCTGAAAAATTAAAATACCCGTAACCTGAAATTGAAATGTTAACTAATGCCGGTAATGCATTTAAAGCAACAGCCATTTTATATTTTTTTTCCATTGCACCCACCTTCTTTTTATTATTCCAGTAATTATTACTAAATATAATTTTTAGTGTAAAAAACATAAATTATATACCCCCGCCGCCTTCAGCGAGTGTAATTGAGCTTTTTTTACTTTATAAAAGTTAAGGAATAAATACTGTTATTATTCAGTCATTTAAGCATAATTTTTTAACAATGTCAAATAAAATACAGGTATTAAAGCTGGAGTATTCAAATAAAGATTAACAGGCGAAGATTTCAAATAATAATGCCCGCAGATGCGGGCATTATTATTTGAAAAAAATGATTTATATACAGTAATTCACATATTTACACTTTTAAACCAGCTGCTTCTTAAGAGCATCACTGACTTCCACTACTCCCGGTGTTCCGTCCAATGCAATATATTTTGTACTATTGTTGAAAAATCTCACTGCAGCAATTGTACCCTTTTCTGAATCATAATAGATTTCATGTCTTTTATTTATAGCATTTTCATCCTGATCATCAGCTCTTGTTGAAAGCGCTCCGCCGCATACACGACATACAAATCCGTCTTCTTTTTCTGCAGGCTTTATAGCATCTATAAATATATTATTAGGATGATTATTGTCATGCTCACATAATCGTCTCCCCATAATTCTCTTTTTTGCAATTTCTCTATCAAGAGATATTTCTATTACAAAATCGATATCGATCCCTTCCGCATCAAGAGACTTTTTTAAAGCTTCAGCCTGTTCGGGAGTTCTTGGAAAACCGTCAAGAAGCCATCCGTTTTTACAGTCATCTCTCTTTAATCTGTCAAGAATCATAGGGATAGTAATACTATCAGGAACCAGATCCCCTCTATCAATAAACTCTTTTGCTTTTTTACCGAGCTCAGTCCCGCCCTTAATGTTATCCCTGAAGAGACCGCCCGACTCAACATGGGTAACATTATACATCTTCTGAACAATTGCTCCCTGGGTCCCTTTGCCGCTCCCATTAGGACCGAAAATTAAAATATTCATTTAATCCTCCAGGATTACTTTTTTTGAACATTATCAAAAGCATGCTTTTTAATGTAAAGCCAATTTTAGCAGGCTGTCTGAATTAGGGATTAAACAGATTAAGGGATTATAAGATTATCTGATATTGTAGGCTCGTAGCGAGCTACGAGCCTACAATATCGCAATCCTGAAATCTTCTAATCCTACGAATCTTAATTCAGACAGAAAAAAAAGTTATTATTGACATATATTCAGATTTATAAAAAATTATTTAACTGCTAAGAATACCGGTTTACCAGCATGAATAACAGAACACAGGATTAAAACAATGTATCTACATGAGAAAATCGAGACTTTACCCCGGAAAGAACTTGAGGAACTGCAGCTTGAGAGATTTAAGAAAGCAATTAAAACCGCCTCTGAAACGCCTTATTACAGCAAACTTTTTTCACAGCATAACGTTGACATTACTAAAATTACAACATTAGATCATATAAAAGATCTTCCGTTCACTACAAAAAACGATCTGCGGTTAAGCTATCCTGACGGGATGGTAGCCGTTCCGAAAACAGAACTGGTGCGGATGCACGCTTCATCGGGCACTACAGGAAAATCCACAGTAATATTTCATACACAGAACGATGTAAACAACTGGGCCGATCAGGTCGCCAGAGCAATGTACAGCACCGGAGCGAGAAAAGAGGATACACTTCAGAACATGATGGGTTATGGTCTTTTCACAGGAGGTCTGGGACTTCACTACGGAGCGGAAAGACTCGGCTGTCTTGTTATCCCATCTTCGACGGGAAACAGTCTCAGACAGATTCAGCTGATGCAGGATTTCAACTCAACACTGATACACATAACTCCAAGTTACGCACTTCATCTTGTTGAAATTATAAAAGAGCAGGGAATAAATCCCCATGATCTTGCAGTAAAAAAAGCATACTTCGGCGCAGAACCCTACTCTGAAGCGACAAAGGAGAAACTTGAAAATCTTTGGGGAGTCGACGCATACAACATGTACGGACTCTCAGAGATGAACGGTCCCGGCGTTGCGGCGGACTGTGTATATAAAAGCGGAATGCATCTTGCAGAAGATTATTATATCGCAGAGATAATAGATCCAGAAACATGTGAACAGCTTCCCGACGGTGAAGAGGGGGAACTGGTTCTGACACACATCAACCGCGAGGCAATGCCGATAATACGGTACCGGACCAGAGACCGTACCCGGATTATCCCCGAACAGTGCAAGTGCGGTAAAACCCACAGAAGAATAGAAAGAATAAAAGGAAGAACAGATGACCTCATTATTGTCGGAGGGGTAAACGTATTCCCGTCGCAGATTGAATCTGTACTTATGAATATTCCGGAAGTGGGAAACAATTACGTAATAGTACTGGATAGAGAAGACGGACTCGACAGGATGCACATCAAGGTTGAATTGTACTCCAAACTTTTTCAGGGCGATATCAAAGCGCTGAAGCAGCTCAACAAAGATATTGTTGAGAAACTCCGCGCATTAATCATCATCAATCCAAGAATTGAATTTATGGAACCGGGATCTCTTCCGCCAAGTGAAGGGAAAGCAAAAAGAGTAATAGATAACAGGATAATATAGGAGGAAGGTATGCCGCATCAGGTGTCTGTATTCGCAGAAAACAAACCGGGAAAGATAAGCCGGGTAACAGAAGTTTTAGGCAAAAATAATATCAACATAAGAGCTATAACTATTTCCGACTCCGGGGATTACGGCATTATTAAACTCCTCCTTGATAAACCTGCCGAGGGTAATGAATGCCTGAAAAATGAGGGTATTGCTTCAACATTAAAGGATATTGTAGCAATTACAATTGATGATTCACCTGGTGGACTGCATAAAGCAGCCTCGCTTCTATCGAGTCATAATATTAATGTGGAAGATGCATACGGGTTTACAATTCGCGAGAAGAATCAGGCTGTATTTGTATTCCAGGTGGAAAATGTTCCAATGACCGAAAAGTTACTGAAAGAGGCGGGTTTTACAATAATATCGGACAAGGAACTCTACTACCTGTAAATGCCTTTTTTCAGTGTAATAATTCCTGTGTACAACAGGAGAGAGAAGTTAAAAAATGCTGTCGATTCTGTGCTCTCGCAGAGCGACAGCGATTTTGAACTTATAGTTGTTGATGACGGTTCAGATGACGGAACACCGGAACTGATCAAAGAATACGGCGTAAAGATTAAATATATCTTCCAGAAAAACTCAGGAGTTAGCAGTGCCCGCAACATTGGGATTGCAGCCTCAAATTCACCATACATAACCCTTCTCGACTCGGATGACACATGGCATAAAGACAAGCTGCTGCGGCACCGCGAATTCATTAAAAATAATCCCGGGATTTCAATTCATCAGACAGAGGATATCTGGATAAGAAACGGTGTGAGGGTCAATCCCGGTGTGAAACACCAGAAGCCTCACGGCAGAATATTTATGCAGTCACTTCAGCTCTGCATGATCTCACCTTCGTCGGTCTGTATTAAAAAAGATATTTTTGAACGATACGGCACGTTTGATGAGAAGATGAAGGCATGCGAGGATTACGATCTGTGGCTGAGAATTACTCCATTCGAAAATGTTGGACTGATAAAAGAAAAACTTATAACACGGTATGCCGGTCATGAAGATCAGCTGTCGTCATCTTTCATCGCTATGGACAGATTCAGACTTTATTCAATTTGTAAATTTCTTATAAAAAGCGGAGATGAGATTGAACTGTCATACAGAGAGGCTGCGGTGGAAACTGCATTGAAAAAGGCCGGGATATTATTAACCGGCGCAGAAAAAAGAGAGAACGGATCTATGATTAAAACCCTGAAAAGTATAATCAGTCATCTTGAAGAAGGATCTTATACGCAAACAGATTATCTGAACCTCTTAGAAATATAAGACTATCTTTAATGCTGCTGCTCAAAAAGGATTCACCCGGATACTCCTTAGCGTAAAAAATCCTCCCGTTGTCACGGAACACAACCAGCTGAGATTCGCCTGTATTCTTCGTATAACCGAGAGCATAAATACCGCCATCAAAAGCCAGAGTGGAAAACCCCGCTCTCTTCTTCGGAACATTCACCTTAAACTGCAGATCGCAGTCATCATCAAAAAGAAGCACTTTATCATTATCAAAAATTGCTCCATATCCCTCGTCAGATATATTCAGGGCAGTCCGTACTGTATGTACACTCTGGATCTCTGAATCATCATAATCGTTATCTGCAATATCAACAACTCTTACAAAATCCTTTGATATAGTTCCATAATGAACAAAACCGAACTTCCCGTTGCTGCTTACTTTAATCCCCTTTACCGAGCTGCCGGCAGGAGATGAACCGCTGTTTATTACAACACCGTCCTGATTTACAAAATGATATGAACCGTCAATAAATCCGCAGGCGCCAAAATCATTCTTTTCGGAAAAATCGACTGAAGTACATAACCGACCGGTGATCTGACCTGCTCCGACAGTATTGCCGTTTGTATCAAAAATCCGGATACCGCTATGATCGCCATTGAGCAGAAAAATCAGGCGTCCGTTGTGCGACAGAAAAGGCTTCTCTCTGGAATCCTTCTGCCAGTATCTCTCACCGTTGATGCCGAAGAGTTCAATCTTTGTACTTACTTTTCCATACTGTATATAGTACTTTCCGTTACCGCTGAATTCGATTAAAATATCTTTATGTTCAACTTTTTTAAAGGCGTTTCCATTAGTATCTACCAGGAAAACACGCCCATCCATAGGAACAACGAAAGACTCCGGTACCTTCCGGTTATCCGCACCCTGCATGGTATCCATGGCAGCAAGAGAGTTGTAGAACTCCGGGGCAATTTCAGATGCGGAGACACCCTGGAAAAAGAAAATTCCCGCAAGTGCCCCCGCTATTAAACCGGCAAAAAGATATCTCATTTTTTTAATCCTGCATGAAACTTTTTAATTTGGTACTTCTTGAAGGATGACGGAGCCGTCTTATCGCTTTCTTTTCGATCTGCCTTATTCTCTCTTTTGAGAGATTGAACTTGTCCCCTATCTGCTGAAGCGACATCGGCTCATAACCGTTAAGGCCGTATCTCATGCAGAGAATCTCTTTTTCAGAATCTGTCAGGGTTGCAAGAACTTCATTAAGGGAGTTTACAAGCGATTCTTCAAAAACATGTTCATCGGGAGAATCGGCCTTGGGATCAACTATCATATCGAGAATGGTAGTGTCCTCGGAATCACCCAGAGTAGAATCGAGCGAAACAAAGTCCTGTGTTATATTACGGAGATGGTTTATCTCCTCATTATCCATATCGAGTTCTTCAGCTATTTCACTGGCTGAAGGTTCACGACCGAATTTGTTTTCAAGTTTTTTATGAACCCTTTCGATCTTCTGAAGATCGGCAGTTCTATTAAGAGGGAGTCTTATAAGTGACGCTTTCTGTGAAATTGCAAGCATTATAGACTGGCGAATCCACCATACCGCATAGGATATAAAGTGGAAACCTCTGTCCGGATCGAACTTTTCAGCAGCCTTGATAAGTCCCAGATTCCCCTCGTTGATAAGATCAAGAAGGGAGATACCACTGGTCTGATATTTTTTAGCTATAGACACAACAAATCTGAGATTTGATTTAATCAACTCATCCTTTGCTTTTTCACTGCCATCCCTGGATGCTCTGGCTAGAGTATCCTCCTGCTCTCTTGTTAAAAGAGGGATTCTGTTGATCTGATCCAGATACCACGAGATTGACGAATCTGTAAAATCTTTCCCCGAGCTTTTTACATTATCTTCGTTCTTGAGATCTGAATCTTCCTGCAGTTCATCCATCACTTCATCTCTTGAGTTGGAATGAACCGCATCGGGATTTCTGTCATCGTCAGCATCATTAAAATCACTATTATTATATCTCTGGCTCATAATTGATCAGATTTAAATTAACCTGAATTACTCTCTTAATTTCTATTTTTTTACTTTTGGTACTCTTATAACCCAGCCCGGTCTGATCAGGTTCGGATTTTTAATTTTGTCTTTATTTGCATTATAGATTCTTTTCCATGATTTTGCATTTTTATAGTATTTCAATGCAATACGGGATAGGCATTCCTCATTCTTTTCCCATGATTTAGCTTTGTAGTAGAAGAAATCCTCATCTTCCTCAACAAATCCCTTTTTAGGTTCAGGCTTCTCTTCAACGACGGCTTCATCTGTACCGGCATCAGAATTAACGTCCGAGTCTTTTCCGGAATCAGCTGCAGCAGTTCCGGAGTCATCATTCTGACTCTGTACTGATGCGACATCGGCTTTTTTGCCCTCTTCAATAACATTATTTCCAAGTCTGATAGCTTCATTGGCATAAGTTACAGATTCCTCATAACTTCCGCTGTTTTTAAGCATTTTAGCGTTGTTAAGAGCTTCTTTGGCAGCAGCTAAATCCTCTTCGGCTACAGATGCACCGCTTGATGTTTCAGCTTCAGCAACGACATTTTCCGCTTCAGCAAGTTTACCGGTAGTAACTCCATCCATGGTCTTTTTGTAAGCTTCATCGGCATTTATTTTTGCTGTTTCAATCGCTTCAAAACTCTCTTTTAAAACATCACTGCTGAAACCTTTTTCGGCTTCTTCAGTTTTAGCTGCGGCAATTTTATAGTTTTCAGCTGCATACTGCTCGTAATCGTACTGTTCTACTTTTGAAAGCAGCGCATGTACTTCATCAATCTTAACCTGAAGCTGAGATTTATTATCGAGAGACTCCTCTTTTGCTTTTACAGCTTTAGCGTAGGCTTCATCTGATAGAGCGTATGAAGCCATATAATCTTTAGCTTCGAATTTTTCATTTGCAGAAGTGTATAATTCCCGTGATTTAGCATAAAGATCCGGAGACAATCTTTCAGCATAAACAAGATCTGCAGCAGCTATAGCTTCATCAGCTTTTTTAAGCGCATCAGCTGCATAAAGAACTGCTGATTTATTATAAGCTTCCATTGCTTTTGTATACGACTGCTCGGAATTCTTTATTGAATCATCAATATTTTCATCTTTGATAAGAACTTCATGAGCTTTTACAAGCTGATCATTAGCTTCTTTAAACTCTTCAGGGCTATACTGATCGGCCTTTACAGAGCTCGCCAGAACAATGGCTTCTCTTGCTTTTGAAAACTCATTAATAGGAATTTTAACCTCACAGGCTGCGAGAAAAAACGTTAATAACAACATTATTCCGGTAATTGACTTTAATTTCATTGGTACACCCCTTGATTAAAATAGCAGTATTAAATATTATTGCTGAAAAGCTTTAACAGAATCATCTTCGTTATCATAAATATCAAAAAATGATGTCAGTTTTGTAAGTTCAAAAACCTTCCGTACAGAGGCAAAAACATTGATTATTTTCAATCCCCCCTGATACTTTTTAAGATTTGATAAACTTGAGATAAGAGCCCCTATCCCTGAAGAATCAATATAGGTAACATCTTTAAGATTAATTACTACATTATATCTTTTCTGTTCAATCAACTTGTTTATAATATCCTTTATTTCAGGTGCATTGTATAAATCAATTTCACCGGAAATATCAAGTATGACGACCTCCCCCTTTGCTCTGGAACTTATGTCCATAGAGATCATTCCTCCTTACACCCCGTCTATAGTAAACACTATAATCTCATATTAAATAGCTTGTCAAGCCTATAAACTCTTTCTTTATATAGATTAATATAGTTTATTTAAAAAACATAGTATTTTAATGTTTATATTTTCAGTTTTAAAATAAAAAGCAGGTTCATAGCTGTTGTTTTTAAAATGATTGATAATTAGCCTTGTGACTTAGAGAATTGTGCAGTGAGACCACCGGGATATCCGGTAATTTTCCTGAATTAAAGTTAAAATATGACTATTCTGGCAGAATAAGAATTTTCGTTAAATTGAATAATACGCAGAAGAATAAGCAATTAAGTGCATAGACCAAAAAGATAGTTTCAATAGACCCGGTTTAATTTTCCGGATTTGTACTTTCAGTCATTCAGTAACGGTTTTACTCCAGAGTGCGCCCCGCCTTACTTTTTCTATATTTAAATTTTATGTTATAATAGTTCTAAAAGTTTTACAAACCTGCAGCCATAATGCAGGCGGCCCGGCTTTACGCTTGTACTCCTCGCATTTCGGCGGTAGACTTGTTTTGATCTGAATATTTTTAGTTTCTATAAATTCTATGTGCTTAAAATTTGATCTAATTCCCGCCGCTCTGCTGCGGGGTAACGCTTCAATCCGTGGCGCGGTGATGAAAGCTTTCTATTTTTTTTTATAATTACGCTGTTAAAGAAATATTTTCTGAATTTTCATATTTATTTTATGCGAATTGTACTTTTGCATTTCTATACTTAACGTGCAAGGGGTGGAACCGCCCACCCCTTCGCGAACCCCGCGGCTCCTCTGAAGCCGGAGGGGCTTCATAACTCTGCCTGTTTAAAACTTCAACTATGATCGCCGCAAAGTGCGGTGAAGCACGGCTGCGGCGAAAACTTTATGTATGTTTGGGGGAACTGTGGAACTATTTTCATAATGCAAAAAACTTACGCAGCAGAAAATATTATCTGACCATTACGCCGGGCAATTTCAATAATAGCGTTACCATCATCTGTTTCATACTGAATTTTACCAACAGGTACAGGTTCAATTCTGCTGTCTATTGCGGCAGCCGCCCTCCAGAGCATGTTTACATCACTGCGCTCAACAACATTGTCAAACCGGGATGAAACGACCAGTAAATCAATATCACTCCATACGTCCTGTTTGCCTGTTACCTGTGAACCATAGATTACAGCAAAACAATCCTGAAATCCCGCGTCTTTCAGTCTGTTTAAATAGTTCTTTACTGCGGTTATAACAGATTCATCAACCATTTAAAAACCTCCTCCGCACGTTTCAGATAGTCTACCGCTTCACTTTGTGAAACAGGTATAATGTTTGAATCGGGATATCTACCTTCAATATTAAATGCATTTAATTCTGCAAGAATATCAATAAAATGTTGTTCAAAAACAAGAGAAGTAACCTCGGATAATCGTGTTAAATTATGAATCCTTGGAGCAATATCATTTGTATTCTTACATACATGCGCTTTTATTATTTTTTCAAGAGCAAGATGAACAAAAAACAAGCCATGACGCGCCCTTTTATTAGATATCAGTTCGCGGGCAACTTCAAAATCTTCAGAAGCACTTTCTTTCCAGAATATCACCTGTTTATTTATATCTATCATAATAGAATTGTTAATATCATTAAAAATTAATGTCAATCACAAATAATAAGCTGATATGTTTGGTAAGACCACAGCACTGCTTCTTCAGAGTATGGTGTTATTTTTATTAACTATTTTGATGAACTTTTTTCTCAAATTTATTTTTACACTTTCAGTGACTCCACACATAACGTGCAAGGGGGATAACCGCATCCCCCTTCGCGAACCCTGCGGCTCCTCTGAAGCCGGAGGGGCTTCTTAACTCTGCCTGTTTCAAACTTCAACTATAATCGCCGCAAAGTGCGGTGAAGCACGGCTGCGGCGAAAACTTGTTGTGAGTTTGGAGAGTCTGTCGAACTGCGTTCTTGATATTCCGGATTTTTTGTTAAAGAAAAATAACAATACAGAATAATATCCGGAGATTGCTGTAATTATTTTATATTTTTAATTTTCCAAAATCTCAGTCATACTAATATAATTATTGTAAAATTTTCACTTAAAACTTATATCCAATACCGAACCTGAAGCTCTCTCTTGACCAGCTGGCTTCTTTAAATGTTTTTGAAAAATAATTAAATGCATTCATGTCATATATCATGAATATATCATACTTATTATTATAAGGAATCTTCAATCCGAGTTGACCAAAAAGATACACCCCATCAATAGATTTTTTTGAATAGACCGGTATATCGCCAGTACCATCGTTATAATGAGAATCGATATAAAGCATTTTATCACTGAATTTTGCGTACCCCAATCCCACTGAAAGATCCAGAATCCAAAACATCTGGAAATTAATACCTGCTCCTGCCATACCAATACTGCTTTCTCTACTGTAAACATATTTCGTATCAAGCAATAATCCCAATCCGCAGAAATATTTTCTATTCCAGTTGAAGTAATCAAATACACCATATCCAATAATGTACTGCAAACCTATGCCTTTTCCTTCATCTCTCGCTTTGTATATTTCGTTTTCATCATCTAAATTGCTTTTTTCAAGACCACCATAATCATTCTTCAGGTAGTATGAATTACCTTTCTTTTGCTGTAGTTCATACACGGTCCCTGAATCATAGCTTATTTGAATTTCCTGATACTGTTTAATATCTAATATATTTTCCACAATCTTCGAACCGCTTAATGACTCGGCAGATAATGAAATTTCAAAAATTAAAAATACTGATATAAAAAAACACTTCATCCTCATGATAAAAACTCCAATATTTTTATAACTCTGAAAACAGTTGGATTTAAAATATTAATCAAGGTTTTAAATCTTCGACTTTTTCTACTTCAAAGGCTATTTCCTGAAAAGATTTATAAAAATTATGATCACCAAACCATTCCGCTGACACCAAGGCACATCTTTTTCTTACATCTCCAGATTTAACAATTTTCAAATAAACAATTTCATTTGATTTCAATTTTATATTTAATACTTTTTCTCTGAGAATAGAATTATTTTTAAAGCATTCTGTCTTATCATTCAATCCCGTATAATAATATTTTCCATCATCACTTTCTGTAAATATTGAATAACTAATATTTATATCACCTTCCGGTACCATTTTTCTTATTATCTGTTTATGACTGATTGAATTTTCGAATTGAACAATATCATTAATTTTAATTGATATATTAATAATTCCGTATGGATTTCTTCTCACAAATAAAACTGGTTTATCCTCGAATTGATCTTTTTGTAATTGAAAAATAATCGTTCCACAATTTTCACATTTATCATTGTTATCATTATTCATAATTATCATTTTTTTTGAATATTCGCAGTTTGAAAATAAAACGATAATTATGCCGCATATAATAATATGATTAATTTTTAAATTCATTGAGTGTCCTTTTTTATTAGAGTGTCAGTACTAAGTAATGGATAGGGAATCCGTTTATTACAAAATTACATTATTAAAAATACGCCTTTGCACCGAACTTTGATATTGTCATCCAGTTCATGTCGCTATCCGCAAGCAAATGGAATTCTCCGAACAGCTCGATAAATGACGCGATATCTTTTACATAAAAAGTGAAGCCCCCGCCATGGGATGTCGTAGAATCAATCTTTATTTCATCTATTATTTCAGATCTATTTGCATTACAAATTTCCTTATAATACCACTCCATATTTCCACTATACCCTGCTGATATTCCATAATAGTTCCCATAATATTGTAAATGTGTAAACATAACTGTATGACCATAGGAATATCTTGAATCTGTATTTTCATCAATTTCTGTATCGTTTTTTGTATAAAATGCATTTAATCTTAAAAATATTGGCAAAAAACTCTTATAACCAAGTGTTATATCCACATCTTGATAATCTCTAAAAGTTCTAAGCGAATAATCCGATTCAATCAGTGGGCCAGAGAAACCATAAAAGAAATGCATATCATCCCGATATCCAATATTTAAAAAATAATTTATTTTATTATATTCAGAAGAATTAAATATCATATCATTCAAATAAGCCAGCCCAATTCCACCAGATATAAATGGATTTTTATAATCTCCGAATCCAATTTCACCTTCCAAACCTATTCTTATCGCAAAGTTTTCATAATGAGTATAAAGAAAATTAGTGCTTATATATACAGATGATGGAATCGACAGGCATGCTATTTGAATATCTTCATTATTTTGATTTTGTGAGTCTACATAAAACATTTTAAATTTTTCATTAAGGTAAAATGAAGGTTGATCTCTCAACGTGTTCTGCTCTGTTCGTATATCATTGTACAATACATCTGAAAAGTGTTCGACGAATACCGTGTTGGAAAATTTTATTTCAAATCCGTTATTCTCTTCAGAAAAGACCCGGCTATTTGTGAAGCAGAACTGTGCTATGACGATTATGCAGATATAGCAGATTTTTAAATTCATTGGGTTGTCCTTTTTTATTAGAGTATTTTCATTTGTTGATTTGTGTTGCCTCAATGGGTGTGGGAGTTAATCCCGAAAAGCCTGCTAATTTTTAAAGAAATTTTAATTACCAAAATCTAGTTTGTACTTTGAAAATCCGGATGGAATTTTATTTTTATCAAAATATCCGCACTTATAAATGCTTCCATTTAAAATTAATAACATTGCTTTCCCTGAGTTTATTTCAAAATCAATTTTATGAGTAGGATTACCATATACATATATGTTTAGAGTATGATTGCCTGGCTTTAACTGTTTAAATATATAGGCATTCATTTTTAGCTTACCTATCACTTCTCCATCAATTTCAATCTTATAACTGCTATATGATCCAAAAAAAAAATTCGTTTCTTGCGATATAAACTACAGGTTCGTCGCTGTTTAATAATTCACTTTTAAAATCAATTGTACTTTCAGTTTTTTTATCCAGTAATGAGCATGAAGCTAAAGTTACGCTGAACAATAATAAAACCATAATCATAATAAAATTTTTCATTTGTTAATTATTCCGGTTACTTTAAATGATACAGTATCTGAATAAATATCCCCAAGAGGTTTTTTATTCATTTTTACTTTTACAATCAGTGTATTCATTTTTTTACCTTTAATAAAATCCCATGTGAATTCATCAAAGTCACTTTTTTTCCCAATTTTTTCCGGATGTCCAATTTTAATATCGGTTATTTCAAAATTTTTTCTGTGATTTTCAATATAGATTATTTCTGAAACATATTTATGTTTCCTGGATGAATCATACGCAATAAGAAAAGGCAAAGCAATGCAACTACCTGGACTTAATCCTGCTCCTTTCCAAATGCGTCTTTCAGATTGAAAACTGATATAATAAGAAAAATTTGGCAAACCTGATTCCGTATTGTTCCGCTCATTATATAAAAAATTGGACCTTGTTAGTTTCTCTTTAATTTCATAATCATAATAATAAAATCTATTATCAATATTAAGTATCTTTTCAGTTAAATCATTACCAAAAGATTCGGGTATGATTTTGTTAAAAAAATATTTTTTATTGGTCACGTCTATCATGGAAATATCTGAGGTTAATCTGCGGAATTTTTCTTCACCTGCAATCTTATAAAAACAGAGTGCATCGGTTACATTCGTTTTTTTTATTATATTCCCTTCAATAGAACACGTGCTATCAAACAAATAACCTGATATAAAATACTTTGAATCTATCGTATTAAAATCATAGTCCCGATCACTTTCAATTGTGTATCCTGAATTCTGTCTTAATGGCTGCGGCGCGAGTATTGAAGAGGATAAGAGCAGGCAAAAAAGCAATGGTAACATCAATATTTTTTTCTGCATGTAATAACCGGTAGATAAATAAAATAATATTCGTTTGAATTCATAATAAAGCTTATAAATTTATTGTCAATCTGAAATGCAGTTTCATTTTAAAGCGGGGGCAAAAAAAGCAGTCTCAATAATCTATGTAAAAATGGATTATTGAGACTGCTTTATAAACTACCTCTTCCGGCAGCCGGTGCAGTTATGTTAAATCTCAGCTGAACACATTATACCACTTCGCCTCGGTTTCGCTGAATGTACCCTCGATTATTGACTGACGGATTTCATCCATGAACTGTTTCATAAAGTGGAGATTATGATATGTATTATAAGTAAGTGCCGCTATCTCACCTGCTCTGAATATATGGCGCAGATATGCACGCGAGAAATTTCTGCAGACGTAGCAGCTGCAGTTTGCATCGAGAGGTCCGAAATCCTTCTCGTACTGTGCGGCTTTGATATTTATACGGCCTGTTGATGTATATAGAGTTCCGTTTCTTGCAATTCGGGTAGGCATTACACAGTCGAACATGTCAACTCCATGCCGTATTGCAAATAGTATCTCAAGGGGGCTCCCTACCCCCATCATGTATCGGGGTTTATTTTCAGGCATATGCGGAAGGAGGTTTTCAGTTATCTCTCTGTAAAGCTCCTTCGGCTCACCGACAGATAATCCGCCGATTGCGTATCCGGGAAAATCCAACTCAACAAGCCGGTCTGCACACTCTTTCCGGAGATCTGTAAACACGCTCCCCTGAATGATTGCAAAGCATGCCTGAAGTTCTTTATCGAAAGTTTCATCGTAGTATATTTTTGAACGCTTTGCCCAGGAGATTGTCTTCTCCATTGCGGCCACAGCTTTGTTTTTTTCTATTGGATAATCCGTACACTGGTCAAGCACCATCATTATATCCGAGCCTATTACGCGCTGAATATCAAGGACCTTCTCCGGAGTAAAAAAATGTTTCGATCCGTCAAGGTGCGAGTTGAACTCCACTCCATCCTCTTTTACCTTGCAGAGATTGCTCAGCGAAAATACCTGAAATCCACCCGAATCTGTAAGGAGCGATTTCGAATAGTTCATAAATTTATGAAGTCCCCCTGCAGCTCCGACAACGTCAGTTCCGGGACGCATATAAATATGGTATGTGTTTGAAAGAATTATATCAAAACCGATGCTTTCAACATCAGCCTGTGTAAGAGCCCGGATTGCACCCCGTGTTGCGACCGGCATAAAAACAGGTGTTTTTATTACACTGCGGGTAGTTTCAAGTTCGCAGGCTCTTGCTGCACTTTTGTTGTCTTTAGTTATTATAGATAGTTTCATGATGCAATAATTACAATATGGGTTTTTGGTGTCAACAGATTATACAAAATCCAGGCAGTACCACCGCACATGCGCCTCACCCGCGTATCGCTGCCGCTTACGCACCCTCTCCCGAACAAAGTTCGGGAGAGGGTAAAGATAGAATGAGATTGATGTAAATAACCCTCTACCGGCGCTAGTCCGGGAGAGGGTGGTCCAGCGACAGCGTCGACCGGGTGAGGCGCAGAGGGGCTGGTGCGGGTCAGTTTTAAATAGTATTCATAGCAAGCTCTAAATCTCCAAAAGAGAGAAAAAGTTCCGCTTTCTCTTCAAGATCAGTTGCAGTTACAATTGTTCCGTAGTGTCTCCCCGCTACTATTTTGACTGTAGAGTCTGCAAACATTGCTACAATTTTTTCGAACTCTTCTATATCCGGCTCCTTCATCTCGCTTACATTTCTCATGTCAAAAATAGTAATTTTACCATGAATCTGCTTCATAAAAAAGCTGTTGAATACGGTTTTTACATCGTTCTGGAATCCTTTTTCAGAGATGCTTCCGCGCATCATTATTACTGACATGTCCCCTTTTCTGCTTATCTCTATAAAAATTTCCATGTTCTGCTGCTTTTTCATACCGCCGTAATTAATTGCGGCTCGTATTTTAAGATTAAGTTTATCGGGATTATAAGGCTTTACTATATAATCTACAACGCCATGGCGCATTGCTTCAACTACAGTCTCCTTCTCTTTATTCGATGTTAACATTATCACCGGAATATCGCGTGTAGTTTTATCCCGCCGTAGAGCCCCAAGTACCTCAAAGCCGTCCATTACAGGCATATGAAGATCGAGAAGTATTACATCAGGATTAAATCCCTTTGCAATCTCCACCCCTTTTACAGCGGCCCTCTCGGTAAAAACTCTATAACCCAATCCGTTAAGCTGTGATTCCAGTATCCCCAGTGTAGTTTTATCGTCATCAATAGCCAGTACTGTATTCATTTTTAACTCCTATTTAAAACTCAGAATTTATTCTTTTACTTTTCTAAAGTAAAAGGTTCTATTATCCCCGCCGCCGAAGGCGGCGGGGATATATATTTTTTTCTTTTTTACATTAAAACCTATGTTTAAATTTACTTCTGATTAAAAATAGCTTTTAAGGTGATCTATTTCATTAATTATATTATCAAGCACTGCGGCATAATCAAAATTCTTTTCTGACTGTGCCGCTTTTTCTTCAAGCATAAGAAAGAATTCCGAGAGTTTTACAAACCTTAAATTAGCGGAAGCTCCTCTTATTTTGTGAGAAAAAGCCGCAACTTCACTATAATTATATTGTGCAGCTGAGACTTTAATATCACCAACAACTTTTAGAGTATCATCAAAAAAATCCCTGCCGATATTCAGTAGAACGTTTACAGGAATTTTTAATTCAGATGCAATTTTTTTAATATCATAATAAACATGATCAGTGGAATCCGCATCACCCCCGGTAAATCCGTCACGGCATTTTTCCATTTCTGAGACTACCAGATATTTGAGAAGAACAGCTTCCAGTTTATCCATCTCCACAGGTTTTGCAAGATAATCGTCCATACCGCTTTCAAGAATTATCTCTCTGTCACCCTTCAGCGCTTTTGCGGTAAGAGCAACAATCGGGATCACTTCAAGGTTGTTATCTTTTTCAAAATCTCTTATCATATGTGCGGTTTCAAGTCCATCTGCTACTGGCATATTTATATCCATCAGTATCAGATCATATTTATTTTTTCTGAACTTTTCAAAAACAGCCAGCCCGTTCCCGCCCAGATCAACATCAAGTCCATAATCTTTTAAGAGAAGCATCATAAGTTTCTGATTGATACTGTTATCCTCACCGACAAGAACCTTTCCTGAAAACTTAAGGTTAATTTTTTCAGCATTTTCATCTGTTAATTGATTCACTGAATTATTACGATTGGAAACACCTGTTAAAGTCCGGAATATCTTCTCCGGAGTCAGAGGGTGTAACAGTACTTCATAAAACATTTTTTTTACTTCGTGATTATAATCCTTCGGATCATCCGCATCAGTGACCGACACTACCGGTGATTTTAATCCGCTGATATCATCAATAGTAATACTATCGATTGGAATCCCCGGTTTAATTATAAAAAACATATCACAGATTATTCCCGATGCGGATGAAAAATTCTCACAGACCTGCGTCACACATCCGCAGGCGGAAAGATAAGATTCAAGATTCTTAAAAGAATAATCCTCAATATCTCCGGTTATAATACAGGTCTTAATCAATAAATTTTTAAAAGCATCTGCTGGAGATGAGTCAAGGCTTACCTCTGCCTCAACAGTAAAATAAAATTTACTCCCTACTCCCATTACACTTTCAAGAACAATTTCACTGCCAAGGAGCCGCACAAGATTTGCGCTGATACTGAGTCCCAGTCCAGTCCCTCCGAAACGCCGGGTAATTGAACTGTCTGCCTGCATAAAAGCTTCAAATATCTGTTTCTGTTTTCTTTCGGGAATTCCTATACCGGTATCAGATACCGAAAAATTTATAAGACAGAAACCGTCTTTATTCCTGGAAAGATTAATCTCAATTATTACAAGCCCCGCTTCCGGGGTAAACTTGATAGCATTGCTCAATAGATTGGACAATACCTGTTTAATCCGCAGCGGATCAGAAATAATTCTTTCAGGGATACGCGGATCGATGAAAGAGAAAAATCTCATATTCTTCTCTCCGGCCTTCACGTTAAAGAGTCTTATCACCGACTCGAATTCGGCAAAAGGATTGAACTCCATTTTGTTCAATTCCATTTTATGACTCTCTATTTTTGAAAAATCGAGTATGTCATTTATTATACTTAGAAGATTGTCCGCGCTCTTCTTTATTATTCCAAGATACTCCCTCTGACTGTCATCGATGCGGCTTCGCGAAAGCAGTTCAATAAAACCGGTTATGCTGTTAAGCGGTGTCCGTATCTCATGACTCATATTCGCGAGAAATTCACTTTTAGATCTGTTAGCCAGCTCGGCATCTCGACGGGCATCTTCTATCTGCATCATTGCAGTATGTCTTTCAGTTACATTACGGAGAATTATCAGAACCTCATCATCTTCAATAGCAATAAATCTCGATTCATAAAATTCATCTTTACCGGCACTTACAACAGGATATTCAAAAATCTGTATCTCTCTGGACTTAATCGCTTCAGATATAAACCTTACAGTATCAACGGCGATACTCTCAGGGAAAACCTCGCTTATTTTGGTTCCGAGCATTTTATCAAGATACACTCCCTGGTTGTTAACACGGAACATTATATCCGGAACAGCTTCAATAAGAGCGCGGTTTCTTGCCTCACTTTCGCGGAGGGCTATCTCCGCCTTCAGTCTGCTGGTGTTATCTCCAGCAAGAAGAACAAATCCGATTGGACCTTTCTCTCCAGTCATAAGCGCGGACTGCATCTCGATATATGATATATCTGAATTTACTATTTCATAATTTTCAATTTCACTATATCCGTTTTTTTCAGCTGAATCAAAAAGCTTATGAATAAGGGCACTCAGTTTTTCATCGGCAATATTGTAAATATTCTTCCCGACAATCTCGCCCCGTCCATTATAGCCGTGAATGTTAAGATATGCCTGATTTACCTGTATTATTACGCCGGAAAGTTCTGTAACTACAATCCCCTCGGGAAGGGTTTCAAACAAGACCCTGAACTTCTCTTCGGATTGTTTAAGATCCTCTTCGATTTTTTTCAGGTAGGTTATATCCTCCTGAATCGATATATAGTTTACAATTTCATTATTTTTATTATAGATCGGCGAGATTGTGGCAAGTACCCAGTACGAATCCCCATCACGTGAAATATTCAGGAGTTCACCCTTCCACTTCTCTCCGGTTATCAGAGTTTCACGAAGAGTCTTGCGGAACTCCTTCCTCTGAAAAGGTGACCGGAGCATACTGATATTCTGACCTGTTAACTCATCGTGACTATATCCTGTCAGACGCTGGAAATTATCGTTTATAAATTCAATGTTGCCATAAATATCAGTGATCACCACCGACGCGGGACTGCTCTCAACTATAGTACTGAATTTATTTATACTGTTCATCAATTCAGAATATATCGTAATATCCTTAACAGTGCAGACATAACTCCCGCTATCACCGTCTCCCATAAAAACAATATCAACATCTACTTCTTTTACTTTATCTTTTACAAGAGCTTCTATCTCGAAATAATAAAAACTCTCCGAGTCTTTTAATGAAAGAATCTCGTCGTTACCGGAGAAAAAAACAGATGGCAGAAGTTCGGTTATGACTGATCCTACAGCTATATCTTTATGAAAAAAAAGAACCGCGGCTTTATTCCTGGCAGTTATAATACCCGATGCATCGGCTACAAGTACCGGCACATTAACTGCATCTATAATCCGGAAAGTATTCTGATCTAGCAACTGTATACCGCCGTAATTTTTTCTATAACATGGTATTAAAATAAATAAAATACTGAAAAATTCCAGTATTTATTCCTTAACTTTGCTAAAGTAATAAATCTCTATTAGCCCCGCCGCCGAATGCGGCGGGGATATATAATTTTTGTTTTTTACACTAAAAATTAAGTCAGAGAGAATTCCATCGGTATAAAAAATTATTTTAAATAAATTTCAATTTCTGATCCGTTCGAGTTTCGGAAAATATTTAAAACTCAGAAACAGCATCAGCATCGAACCTATTACTGCAACCAGTGTAAAAAACACCATGTAAAGATGCAGTGCTCCGAATAGACAGAAGAGGCATACCATCATTGAGTAGAGTTCTTTTCTTGCAAGATACTGGAGATACAGCATAGATTTTGCGAGCTTATCCGAAGAGGGAAGTTTTTCAAGAAACTCACGGTTGTACGACGCAAATGACATCGATTCGCTGTAACGTCTCATGAAATAGATTATAATTCCCATCATTAAAGCCACACCACTTACGACTCCAACCATATTAATCCAGAAAATAGAGAGCGGAAAATTCTGATACACTTTTACAACCGCAACGACAATAAGAGCAACAGCAAGGAGCTGATCGCTTATTGTGTCGAGAAGGCCTCCGAGTTTTGAAAATCTCGTTGTCATACGCGCTACTTCACCGTCACATCCGTCAATTATTGAACATAGCTGAACCAGTATCCCGCCGGCAGCCTGATCGATGAGTCTGTTTGAAAAGATCAGCGCTATGGCAAGCACTCCAAGAAAAAAGTTTACTACGGTAATAACATTCGGAAGAACACGAAGACGCGCAAAGAGAAGACTTAAAGGTATTGATATACGCTTATTTATATTCTGGGCAAGTTTCCCGCCTGAACCGGTACGGATCACTTCTATTGCAAACTTTCTTGCATTTGCAAAATCGGTATCGTTTTCTATTATATACTGATTAGCTTTTTTTACAGGCTGATATATTCCATTCAGAAGTATAAAGTTTTCATCAAATTTTGAAAAAGCGCTGAAGAGAAGAAAGTGATTTGTCGAGATGAGAAGGTATCGGTCCCCCTGGGGCTTTCCGATGATGACCTCAGCTCCGGGGAGTGATGATATATGTTTTTTGACCCTACTCTCATAAAAATTAAGATCTGAATCGTTTAAATCAAGATATATCCTCCCTGCGCCGGCCTGTTTAATTATGCGGATATTCCTCTCGAGAAGCGACTGACCGAAAAGTTTCCATCTTGCAGATGAAACTGATGCTGATTTTATAACGACAGATTCTGAAAGCATTATGGCCTCTTGTATGTATTACTTGATAAACACTATTCCTGATGTTTAATGATAAAAATCAAGAAAAATATTTCTGATCTTTAAACAGGCTCAATCATTAATTATGATTGATTTTATTATCAAACTTCAAAATAATAGTTTATATAACAAAAGATAACAGCTGCGCAATTAAAACCGGACATCGATAACAATTCTAATAGTCAAGCATGAGCAGTTGAATAAATTATGCTTTCTAATCGGCAATCAGCTGGAAATAAATATTAAGTCCAATATTGCTCCCGCAATATGAACAATCAACCTTATCAAAAGGAAAAACCATGACAGAAGAAGCTTCTCTCTACATAATAGCAGCACCAATCGGAAACCCTGAAGATATAACACTCAGGGCTCTCCGCATCATAAAAGAGACAGCGGCAATTATCTACTGTGAAGACACACGGCAGACAGCAAGAGTTCTGTCGTATCACGGGATAAACAAACCGCTCCGATCCCTGCACATGCATTCAGATGACAGAAAAATAATGTCGCTGATAGATGAAGTTAAGAACGGAGTAAACATCGGTTACATGACAGACTCGGGCACGCCTGGACTTTCAGATCCCGGGAGTAAAATAGTTTCAATGGCACGGAAAGAGGGTATAAATGTAATACCGGTTCCGGGAGTATCGGCGCTTACCACTCTTATTTCGATTTCCGGTTTCCCGGAAAAAACAGTTCTCTTCGGCGGCTTCCTTAGTAAAAAACCGGGGAAGAGAATCAACGAACTGAACAGGCTCAAAACTCACGAGGGGATTCTTATTGTTTACGAATCTCCGCATAGAATTAAAAAAACACTTAAAGATATCGGCGAAGTCTTTCCGGGTAGAGAGATTGTAATCGGGAGAGAGATGACAAAGAAATTCGAACAGTACCTTAGTTTCAACTCAGACACTATGACAGAAGTTATAGACAAGCTCACCGAAAAAGGGGAGTTCGCAATCGGAATACTGAACAAAGAACTGAAATTTCGTGACGCAGACGATGGAGAGGATGACTAGTTTTTTTATACTGAGAATGTCATCTTTAATATATCCAATAATCCGGCGAATCCTGATTCAAACAATTAAGTATCATAATAAAATCCGTATGCAACAAACTCATAACTGTCTGAATTAAGATTTATAGGATTATAGGATTTTGAACATGTTACCCTTACTAAATCCTATAATCCGTTAATCCTGCGAATCCTGATTCTAACAATTTTTCACCGCATAACACACAAACAACGAATGCACTGAAAACACACAACAGCAGAATACAGTAAAAAAAGTCAGCTCAACTGGCTCTTTTGGAATTAGCCAAAAAAAATCTGAATTCATCCGAAAATTTATACAGATTTAAAGAAGACTTGATACCAGATATTCTCATTGACAGATAATTCTCACATTTAATTATTCAATCGTTATTTTAAATATCTATACAATCATTGCCGGGAAAATCAGACATGGGAAAAACTCCTATAAATATTAAAAACAATACAACGACCGCCGCGAAGCGAAGTTCAAAAAAAACTATGTTTTATCCTCCCATGATTATAGACAATGCGCCTATCCGTAAAAAGCATATTCAGTCTTTCAAAAAAATATCACGCGAACTAGATGGTGCCAGAGCAGAGTGGGCGGTATTCGAAAAAGAGGACAAGCCTGCATTCCGTAAATGGCTCAATTCGACATTCGGCAGAGAGCTTACCATTCTGCGCGATATGAAAGATAGAGTTTACGAAATGGAACATCTGATAAATGAAATTGAAAACTGCAAATATATGAACAGGATGACATATTTTCAGGCTTATGAACATGTAATGGACATGAGAGAAAATCCTGAAAAATATAAGGATAAAAATTCCGGCGAAGATTCATATCATGATGATCCTGAAGAAAACGCATCGGAATCCCGATTTGATAATGATTCGAAATCTGATGAAGACTCAATAGACGAAGATGACCTTCGTACTATATTTATTCAGTTTATGCATGAAACAAATCCGGGATTATTAAAAACAATCAGCAAAGACAAAAAACTCTTTGATAAAGCCTTCAGCATCTTCAAAGAGGAATATTACGGTAATGAACCGGACAACTCCAGCCGCAGACATGATGATGCAAAAAATAATCCTGAAACCGGATCAAGAATCAGAAACCTTTACCGCGATCTTGCCCGCAGGCTTCACCCCGACAGCCGGAAAGAGACAAATGAACGGTATGACGAAATCTGGCATGAAGTCCAGACCGCGTACAGGGAGAATAATCTTGAGCGGATGGAGATGCTTTCTGCACTATGCAATATACACACGGGGGATTTTTACGAAACAGCTTCACTCTCCCAGCTTATACAGGTTCAGCAGGAATACAAAGGACAGCTGAAGGCCATGCGCGAACAGGCTAAACGTGTAAAAAATGACCCTGCATGGGGATTCAGTAAAATAGACAATACATTGAAAATAAAAAAAAATATAAGAAATGACCTGACCGAAGGTATAGAGATTCTTAAATACCAGATAGATGAAATGGAGCATATTCTAAAGAGATGGGCTAAACCCCCGCAAAAGAAAAATCCTGCGCCTGCATCAAAACAGGCTCCTGCAAAAAAAATCCCCAAACCGGTATACGAAGACAACGATATACAAATGGAGATCCCGTTTTAAATATTTACCCGTAGAGACGCAGCACTGCTACGTCTCTACGATAGGTATCGTCTATATGATGAATATCATTTTTCAAATTTCGGTTTCTGTATATATGGTGAAATCTCCCATGCGTATGCACTCTGCGGACTTCGCTGATGAGACAGTAACCTCACCGGAGTTTTTATTAATTTCAGAGATTTTTCCGATATTCACACCTTTAGCGGCACTGTCTCCGAGAATAAATAACATAAAAACAGCTGTTGATAAAAAAGTTCTAAAAATTTCAATTTCATATGAACCTCATTTTTATTACTTACTGAATCCAGAATTTATTTTGCTGCCGGTTATCTATTTAAAAACCGGCATTCCTTTGCTTATTTTTTTTATCTCTGACATATTTGAAGATTTACATTTCGCCACGGTCATCATAGGGAAAGTGACGATGAGTGTTACCTTTTTACCGTTAACCATCACAAAGAGCCTGTCACCCATACGGATAAGATCAGCGGCACGGCTTGACGAAACTATAATTTCGTTCCCCTGAACAGAAGATACTTTTCCTATAAGATGTTTTGACACGTCCACTTTATCAGCAGTTTCCTTTTCCGAAGGGACCGCGGAATCGGGTATAAAACCGGTATTATCCATCAATGAAATAAAAAGTTCCTTCGTTTTATATTTTTCATCAAGAGAATCCAGCGGTATTATTTCTGTTCCGGTAACCCAGTGCATATAATTCATACCATCAGCGCCCGCCTCATACCGTCCGTCACGAGCAGCAACAACGAAGCTTTCTTTTAATATGCCTGCTGCTCCGATTGGTTCTCCTGTTAAGGAATTATGGAACTGGATTACATCCGTATTTATCGACACAATCACATCCCGTGGAGTCGTAACCGCAGATGATCCAGAATATGAGAACAGTACTTTGCCAGTAAAACTGTCACATGAGTAAATGTTTAAATTGTCATAAACAAAAATTCTTTTCCCGTCATTGCTGAAAATAAAATTCTGCAGATAACGGATTGCCCTACCGGGGATGGAGAGCAGGATTGACCGTGTCGTTTTTCCGGAAGCGGTATCTATAAAAAATATTGATGCCCACTCTTCATTAATTTTCTGTTCAGCAGGAGATTTTATTAATACTGCAAGTTCTTTCCCGTCAGGAGAGGTCACAATCAGCTTAGACGGATATTTTAAGAACTGATCTTTGCCGTCTATTTTAAATAAAGTTCTACCCGCTGTAATATCAAATATTACATCTTCGAAGGCTGCATATCTGCCGTCAGGGCTTATCGATAAAGCTTCAGCAAATCTTCTCCCGTCTGGCATAGAGATCGATTCCGCTCCCCGGTTGTCAGTGTTTATCTCAGGCTCAATTACTCCTGTTTTAAGATCCAGGAAAAAAGTTTTATCCCCTCTTGTAAAAAATCTTAACCTGTTATCAGAAGTAAAGGCGAACACTTTTGAAATCGATCTGAATTGGCTGATGTCCATTTTTTTTATGAAAAGAGGTTTTCCCGTGGCAGTATCCCTGAATGAAAAATTATCATCATATTCGTCAATAATTATCATTTTCCTATCGGGGCTTAATAAAAATTTACGGCTTGTATCAAATGCTACCTGTTTTTTTTTCGTGTTTATTCCGTCAAGTCTGTATTTCAACTTACCGGTATTACCGTCTATAATAGTACCGCGTGCGGCAATAAACCGGTTATCCCGACTTACTGTAATATCACTTGAAAAAATATCATCCGGCAATATATTTTTTTCAATCTGAAGTGAAGAAGCAGGGGCATCCTGATTTTTTTTCCATTTCAATACAGAGTCTTTTTCCATAAACATTAATTTTCTATCTTTCTGTCTCATCCTGGAATCATCTTCATCAATCGATAATTCATCATGAACCGGCAAATCCGGCACCGGGCCTTCACCTGTACGGATTGCAGCTGACTGCATATCCCATATGTCAAAAGATCCATTATCTTTTCGAATAATAAGGTTCTTACTGTCCGGGGTAAATGATACACCTGAAATACGGTTTCCTTTGAGGTTAAGTTTATTCAGCTCCTTCCCTTTTTTTACATCCCATATGCAGATAGTGCCGCTGATATCTGCTGAAGCCAGCATTGATCCGTCAGAGCTGAATGAAAGTTTAAAAACAATCCCGGAGTGACCTGAAAAAAGTCCTCCAAATTCAGAAACAGTTTTTCCGTTTGACGAATCGATTATGAGAACCTTTTTCTGGAATGGTACTGCAGCATATTTTTCATCAGGTGTGAATGCAAAAAAAACGGGAGCATAAGTATAGTAGTTGTATGCCGAAGGAAATTCCAGGAGAGGACGTCCGTCAGCAGTATAAAAAATTCGCACAGGATGATTATTGTCAAACTTAACAGCCATATATTTTGTATTTGCGCTGAAAAAACTACCCATTATAGCCGCTTGAGAAGACTCTATCTTTAAATTATTATTAGTAATTGTACGGATCTTTTTGCCGGTAGCAACATCCCATAAAATTACTGAATTAGAAACATCATCTGTAGCTATGAGTTTCCCATCCGGACTAAATTCCATATTCCTGATCGATTGAGGATGTCCGGTGTTAATCATGAGTTCCGGCCTGAGAGAACCTGACTCTTCCGGATTTAAACCTGATGTAATAAATATAAATAATATCGGAATAATTGATAATAGTATTCTTTTCATGCTGCCCCCGGGATTGGAATACTTTTATAATATTTCTAAAGACAAAGTCAGTCAAATATATTTTTTCATTTTAATTTCTGCTGAATGATTGTGAAACAAACTCATGACTGCTCTCAATATGAGAGCATCAAATCACTAATTTCCAGACAGTTACACATAGAAAATTACCTACTCATAAACTGGTGGTGAAATCGCTCTCCGCCGCGCCTGTGGCACGGCGGAGATAAAATACCACTGGTTTTGAGAAGTTCCCCAGAAAATTACTTCATTTTTATTTTAATAATTGACAGTAAATTCCTGATAAAATCAATACTTTATAAATAGATAATGTGAAATTTTATAATTCCCCTCTGAATCACACGGACGGGAGTTATAACTGTTTCCGGAATCTTTTAGTTTATACTTTAATTTTACGTAACGGGGTAAAACATTGGGTTCATCAAAACTTACTAAGATTATGAACGACGACAAAGAGTTTCTTTTCCAGAACTACGGAGAGAGACTGCCGGCTTCATTTATCAAGGGTGACGGTTCCTATCTTTACGATCAGGATAATAAGAAATATGTCGATTTCTTATCCGGTATAGCAGTATCGGCCCTTGGATATTCACACCCGGCATACCAGAAGGCCCTCCACGGCCAGATCGACAGGATCATCCATTCATCGAATCTGTTCTTTAACCAGGAACAGATTGAGACTGCACGGCTCATCTCCGAAACTTCATTCCCTGGAAAATCGCTTTTTGTTAACAGCGGTACTGAGGCAAACGAAGCTGCAATAAAACTGGCAAGGCGTTACGGACTTAGTATACACAGGAAAAAATATAAAATAGTTACATTCACCGGATCTTTCCACGGAAGAACATTCGGTTCAATGTCAGCAACTGCGCAGGATAAAATTCACGGCGGATTCGGACCTATAGTTCCCGGTTTTATCTATGCGCCATATAATAATAAAAAAGCTATTCGAAAAATTTTGAAGCACGATAAACATATAGCAGCTGTAATGCTTGAGCTGATTCAGGGTGAAAGCGGAATTAACGTAGCAGATGCGGACTTTGTAAGAGAGATCTTCGATACATGCAACCAGAAGGGTATTCTCACAATTATTGACGAGGTTCAGACCGGTATCGGAAGAACAGGAACTACCTTTGTTCATCAGCATTTTAATGTAACGCCCGACATTCTTACTCTTGCCAAAGGTCTCGGCGGCGGTGTACCGATAGGCGCAATTCATGCTAAAAATTTTCTTGCGGAACATCTCCCCTATGGAACTCACGGTACAACATTCGGAGGGAATCATCTGGCATGCGCTGCTGCATCTGCCGTGCTGAATGAAATAAAAAAGAAACAGTTTGTTAATTCGGTAAATACATCATCGGCCTATATCTTTGACAGACTTAAAAAGATAAAACAGAAAACCGGTTATATAAAAAGTCTCAGAGGTCTGGGGCTTCACATCGGAGTTGAAATAGCCGAAGAGGGGAAACATCTCGTCAAAGAGGCTCTCGAAGAGAAACTGGTAATCAACTGTACAGCGGGGAATGTTATAAGGATAATGCCACCTCTGAACATCAACATGAAAACCCTTGAAGAAGGGATGGATATTTTTGAAAAATTAATTTTAAAGAATGGTGAACTATATGAAAATACCTCGAATAAGCTCTGAGGATTTCCTCACACTAGGTGATCTTTCGAGAGAGGATATATTCAGGCTCTTCGAATGTTCTGCGGCTCTCAAAAAGGATGTAAAGAAAGGAAAATTTGAAAAAGTTCTGGAGAACAAAACTCTCGCGATGATTTTCGAGAAAAATTCAACGCGAACAAGAGTCTCCTTCGAAACAGGAATGCTGCAGCTTGGCGGACACGCACTCTTTCTAAGCAGCAATGACATCCAGCTTGGACGGGGAGAGACCGTTGCCGATACCGCAAGAGTCCTGTCAAGATACAATGACGGAATAATGATACGGACTTTCGGTCATGACAAAGTTGTGGAGCTTGCAAAACATGCTGATATTCCGGTTGTTAACGGATTAACCGATACTTATCACCCATGTCAGGCCCTGGCCGATTACTTCACAATCTTTGAGAGAGAAAAGGATATAGCAAAAGTAAAAGTTACATATATCGGTGACGGGAACAATGTTGCAAACTCTCTTCTGATCGGAGCGGCAATACTCGGCACAGATATTACAATCGCATGCCCGAAAAAGTTTGAGCCAGAGATGGCGGTACTCGAAAGAGCCTACAAACTCGCGGCAAACTCATACTCAAAAATTGTCATCACAAATGATATAGATAAAGCTGTGGAAGGTGCTGACTATATTTACACCGATGTATGGGTAAGTATGGGACAGGAAAAAGACGCAGCTAAAAAGAAAAAACCATTTTTAAACTATCAGGTGAATATGGACCTGATTAAGAAAACAGGAAAAGACACCAAGGTGCTTCACTGTCTCCCTGCCCACAGAGGCGAAGAGATAACAGATGAAGTAATGGACGGAAGACACTCAATAGTATTCGACCAGGCGGAAAACAGACTCCACTGCCAGAAAGCAGTACTCTGCGCGCTAATGGGGAGATAAAATCTGAACCACCCTTCCCCATCTCACCATGGGGAAGGTGCCCAAAGGGCGGATGGGGAGTGCGAATGAGGCGGTAATGTTTTAATAAAATAAAAAAAACGCCACCCTCCCCCTCTGTCGCAGGCGCCATCTCCCCCATGATGAGATGGGGGAGACAAATAAAATATTTCAAACAGTGAGGAACTCATAATGAAAAAGATAAAAAAAGTTGTACTTGCATACTCCGGAGGGCTCGATACTTCAATCATCCTTAAATGGCTGAGAGAGACCTACGACTGTGAAGTAATCGCATATGCGGCAGACATCGGACAGGAGGAGGAGCTTAACGGCATTCCGGAAAAAGCGAAAAAAACCGGCGCAAGCAAATGTTATATTGAAGACCTGACCGAGGAGTTTGTAACCGATTACATATTCCAGGCGATAAAAGCTAACGCAATCTACGAGGACAGATATCTTCTTGGAACATCACTTGCCCGTCCTGTAATTGCAAAGCGTCAGATTGAAATTGCAAGAAAAGAGAAAGCAGATGCTGTGTGTCACGGAGCAACGGGTAAAGGGAATGACCAGGTCCGTTTTGAAATGGCGTTTAAATCTCTCGCTCCCGATCTTGAAATTATTGCACCATGGAGAATCTGGGACCTGGACTCAAGGTCTAAACTTTTTGATTACGCCGAGAAGCACAACATTCCGCTCCCTATAACTAAAGATAAGCCATACAGCATGGATAGAAATATTCTTCACATATCATATGAGGGGGGCATACTGGAGAATCCGTACCGCGAACCTGATGAAAACATGTTCCTCCTTACTAAATCTCCTGAAAATGCTCCGGACAAACCTTTATACATTGAGATCGAATTCAAAAAAGGTGAACCTGTTGCAATCGACGGGAAAAAACTCAAACCTGTTGAACTGATGAAGAAGCTTAACAAAATTGCCGGCGAAAACGGAATCGGCCGTGTGGACATTGTTGAGAATAGACTTGTGGGAATCAAATCACGGGGAGTATACGAAACACCTGCTGGGACAGTACTTATGATCGCACACCGGGATCTTGAATCTATAACACTCGACAGAGACACTCAGCATTTCAAAGACGATCTTGCGAATGAATATTCCCGTCTGATTTATAATGGTTTATGGTTCAGCAGAAAACGTGAAGCTCTTGATGCTATGATCAACAAGACTCAGGAGTATGTAAACGGCGTTGTAAAAATGAAACTCTACAAAGGTAACTGCACATTAGTGGGACGAAAATCTGACGACACTTTATATGAACCTGATATCGCAACATTTGATGCAAGCACACTTTACGATCAGAAGGATGCCACAGGATTCCTTAACATCTACGGTCTTCCTCTCAAAGTGGAATCATTATTGAGAAACAAAAAAAAGGCAACGGCTGCTAAGAAAAAATAGAGGATTTTTCGCCGCGCCTTTGGCGCGGCGAAAAGCAATTTTAACACCAGTTTATAAGTACTTGCATTTAATTATATTAAAAAGATTTTCAGAGAGAGGTATCTATGACTGCAAAAAAAATATCTGTTGTAATACTTTTATCTCTTATCATTTTCTCCTGCGGGGATTCGCAGATCAATACTGTCGAATTCTTTAATAAAAAGAATTCTCTAAATATTAAAACTCATGAAATTGAAAAGCCTTTTGATGAAACTGCAATCGTCGAAGGAGAGATAATCTATGTTCCGATATATTCCAGCGTATATTTTAAAGACAGCACAAGTCTATACAATCTCACAGCTACTCTTAATGTAAGAAACGTCGACCGGACAGGCGACCTCTATCTCCAGGAGATAGATTATTACAACTCAAAAGGTGAACTCGTAAAGAAATTCCTGTCTAAAAATTTAAAAGTAAAACCAATGGAAACATTTGATATTGTTATTGCCGAAAATGATACAACCGGCGGGACAGGGGCTTCTTTCATTGTTAAATGGGTTTCCAAAAGTAATATACAAAGTCCAATAGTCGAGGCTGTCATGATAAGTACCAGGCAGGGAGTTGGACTTTCATTTATTACAAACGGCAAGGTTATTCAAACAATAAGTAAATGATTTTAACTCCCTTCGGCTCCGCTCAGGGAGCGCTTTGTACGCTGGCAGAGCGGAGCCGAAGCCTAAAGTATGATCTATTTCATACATTAGAAACTTCAATAAACTTTAAAATTAGCAATCCAAAATATTTCATGAATCTGGAATTAAATAATGAAAAAACTTTTCATGTTCTGCCTTACAGTACTGCTGTTTTCATCAACCATTGGCGCTCCGGTGCAGAATAACAAGCCCTGGGTATATTCCCGTACTATTTCAGATGTTAAAATGTATCACCGTGCCGGAATGACTGAAGGGATATTTGAATTTCTTGCAATTACATCTATAAACAAAGCATCATCCTCAATAAAAAACATTATTCTGGATATCCCCTCAAACCGTTACTGGATGGCAGACTGTATACACTCTGAATATCTTACAGGTACAAAATCAGGTGAAGTAATAGCTTACTATATCACAGCTCCGCCATGGCCGGTAAGTAAAAGGGACAGTGTAATAAAAATTAAATCAGCAGAAGTATCCGGCCGGGCAATTTTCAGAATGAGTTCACTTACCAAAGGTGAAGCGGAAAAATATAAAGCAGTCAATCCCGGCTATGTACGCATTTACACAATGGAGGGTGAGGTTACACTCGAAGAGAAAAGTCCGGGGACGACAGAGGTAAAGTTTTCTGCAGCAGGAGAATCGGGCGGCAATGTTCCGGATTTTATTGTCCGCATGGGGGGATGGGTAATCCCGTTTAAAACTCTAACCGGTTTAAGAAAATATTTAGAATAAAAATCCACTGTAAAAAACTTTTACCTCAGCAATCGATCGTGACGGAGGTAAAAAATTTATCCTTAAACTATACTCACTCTTTCAGAAATGACCTGTAACCCTCTTCCATGACGAGTTTGTGATTAAACTGCAGAATCCTTCTCCCGAAAGGGAGCATCTCAATAAATTTCAGCAGCATATTATCAGTTGTTACATTCCACTCAAAAACAGATTCGACCGAGCCTCCATCGCTGTTGAGTAGCCAGGTCCCCTCCCCCTCAAGATCGCCGCTGGCCGAAACTTTCAGTTTTACAAAAGGAACAATCTCTTTTATTAATACTGTAAATTCAAGCTTGTAAAACATGACTGCTCTGACCCTGCAGTGTATCCGGCTCCCTAACTGCAGCGAATCTTCATCGCCCTGAATAGCAACATAGCGGAAATATTTCCAGATATGCGGCCATGACTCGACATCGGTAACCTTCTCCCATACTTCACGGGAATTTTTATCGATATGATAGACATTGGTGAATATATAATTCTTTTTTTTCATTGTTACCTGAATAGAATTTTATAGATGGTCCCAAAAACTCCGTTTTCGAGACCGCAGGGAGCCCTGAGGGGCTTAAAAAAAGGGGCTACCGCCCGAGCGAACACGACGTTCGCCTGCCAGCACCGACAGGAAGTCGAAAAAAAGCTGGCCTCTGACCCTGTAAAGATTGAGTTAATGAAACTTCCCTTATGTAAGTCCTCATGAACTGGTGTTAAAATTGCTCTCGCCTGTTTATGAACAATTACAGTTTTATTACTGAAGCAAATGATAAATACATATACCGGGGGATGCATCAAATTTCAATTACCCTGCAACCTGTTTCGACACCATAGAAAGACAGATAATTATGAAGTAAAGCATTAAAATTTTTATACTGATCAGCTTAATACATCACTTGACTTTCTTTTACAGATATGGTTTTTGTTTTACTGGAGGAACCGCCATGATAGAACTTCTTGAAAAGATTAAATCGGAATACCTGAAAAGGACCACAGATATAGATTCACAGAAAAGAATATGGGTCAACCTGTCCAGCCAATTCAGGCCCGACCTGACCCTATACAGAGCGGCAAGGCCATCTGTAATAATTTCAAGAGAGACGGGAGATCTGGGACTCTCTGTATTATGGATAGTTCAGGCCGCACTAATAAGGCCAATCCTGAAAGAGATTGTACTGAAGTCTGAAGACAATAAAGAACTTTCAGCAATGCTTGAAATAATAGATCACAACTCGCTCTGCGCGCTTGCACACTCGGAGGATTCTAATGCTCCGGTTACACTTACAGAAACCTCAAACGGATTTATTCTTAATGGTGAGAAGAAATTTATAACTGCGGGTAAAAATGCCGGCCTGATGATTGTTACATGCAGAATGGCCGGTGATGAAAAAATCAGTCATATTGCATTAATTAATTCCGCTGCTCTTCCGGAAGATGCTCTCCCCGATCTTAACCTTGATATAATGAGAAGCGTCAGCCATACAAAACTGGTTTTAAATAATATAGAAATACATCCGTTTCAGGTACCGCAAATTTCCGACTCTGTGATACGCAGAATGATGAAAAAATACGGCATACTTGAAAGAGCCATGATACTTGAAGCTTTCCTTTCATTTCTGATTTATGCTGAAAAGATACTGAATGAATCCGGAGCTGAACTATCATCATATGATGAGATTACCTCACTGCTTGAACTTCAGTCCGCTTCAGTGACAAAACAGATAGATGAAGCAGTATATACCGACCGGATTGACACTCAGAATATACCGCTTCAGAAAGTCTTCCCGCTTGTAGAGATATTTAAAAATGCATACAAAAAAAGTGAACAGGTTCTCCATGATTCAGAAAAGATAAAACTCAAAGATTTGTTTTTATTTAATTCTTTAAAAGGATAATATTATATATTACAATAGCTTATCAGTAAACCGGAATTCACGGCAACTAGTTGTAAAATTATTCTCAGTCGCGCCCCAGGTGCGACTGAGTGCTTTTTCACCACGAGTTTATGAGCAGATACTAAACATGATGATCAGATATATCGAAAATGGATTGACTTTTAAAATATCTGCAATTCATTTCAGGTTTATTAAAATCTTAAAAATTTTTCGATGGTGCCGGAACTGCTGATGAAACCTTTTTTGAACTGCATTATTACTTTGAGCGATTTATGAGTTTATATAGAAGAGTTATGCTGGTAATAATTTTCTCTGTTGTTATATCAATTATTACGACAATTTATGTTCAGGAAAGAACAGTATCAAAACTGCACAGAATGTATAATCCTCCAGAATCAAAAGAAGTTCTGTTTAAAATGAGGGATTATATAAAACATACATATTCAATAAACTCCGGAAATTCTGAATCAGCTTTAGAAGCAAATGAACTATCTCAGATTATTGACAATAACTTATTAATTGCTGAAGAATTCGACATTTTAAAAAATGAGTTAAAATTTTTTGCAATTACAGGAAGCTTAATACCATCAGTTTTTTTTATGTTAATTTTTCTCATCTCCAGCAGATATATATTAAAAAACTTATTTAAACCGATCAGAGTTCTCACTCATTCAATGAAAATGTATTCAAATGGCGACAATTCTGTTTTTCCAATGCCTGTTTCCGGAATTCCTGAATCACAAATGCTTTTATCTGCAACTAATAGTATGATGGAGACAATAAGTTATCAGAAAGAAACTATTTCAATGCAGGGGCGATCTTTGGGATGGAAAATTTCAGCGAAAGAAATAGTCCATGAAATCAGCAATATACTCACCCCTGCAAGACTTGCCGCAGAATCTACTGTAGAATTTGCCATCAATAATGACTTATCATCTGTAAAAACAGATATTAAAAAAGTTCTCCTGTCTCTTGATACTCTTGAAAAAATGTCAGATTCCCTTAAAGATCTCTCGAACATGCGAGAACCTGTACCTGAAAAACTCGATCTCCTGAAACTGGCGGAAGAAACAGCCGGATTATACTCTTCACAATTTAGTAATATCAGCGTAGAGGGTGAGCATTTTGAAATAATCTGCGACAAGGAACTTCTTCGCTCTGCATTACAACATCTGCTGGTAAATTCTATTGATGCTGTTGAAAACATTCCCAGAGGAAAAATTTCAATCCATGTGGATAAAAAAGAGAAAGTATATCTTGAATGCTCGGATAATGGAACCGGTATTGATCCTTCAATCAGAGACAAAGTTTTTAAACCTGACTTTTCCAGCAAAAACCGCGGAACCGGATACGGACTATACTTTGTGAAAAGGATACTCAACGATCATGGATATGATATTGAAATCAGTGATGGCCCTGACGGAACGGGAATAACAATGAGGATGGTTTTTTAATGGGAGACATTCTAATAGTAGACGATGACCTTAAAATATCAGAATCTATCAGAGAAACTTTAAAGGATGATGGATACGTAATACACACTGCGTTTGATAAAAAAAATATTTTAACCCTTCTGGATTTGAAGAAGATTGATGTTGTTCTTCTGGACGTTTATCTCGGTGAACTTAATGGAGTAGAAATCCTTAAACTGATAAAAGACCGGTACCCGTCGATAAATGTTATAATGATTTCCGGAGCATCAGATATTGAGACAGCAATCTCTGCTATAAGAATCGGTGCGTACGACTTTATAGAAAAACCCCTTGGAAGAAACAAACTGAAAATTGCTGTTAAAAATGCAATGACTGACAGAAGAACAAAAGATGAAAATGATCGATACAGAGAACAGATGCTGGATGCTAACTGTTTTGGCGGAGACAGCATCAGAATAAAAGATGTTGAGAAGCTGATCGATAAGGCAGCACCTTCAAATATATCAGTACTGATAACAGGTGATAACGGTTCCGGAAAAGAAATTGCAGCCAGACGCCTCCATTATAAATCAGGAAGAGCCTCTATGCCCTTTACTGCAATAAACTGTGCTTCAATCCCCGGAGAACTTCTTGAAAGTGAACTATTCGGTCATAAAAAAGGTTCATTCACCGGAGCATCTTCAGACAGGGACGGACTGTTTATCAAAGCACATGGGGGAACAATTTTTCTTGATGAGATCGGTGATATGCCTGTCGATCTCCAGGCAAAAATATTGAGAATATTACAGGAAAAAGAAGTAATGAAAGTCGGGGATTCGACTCCCGTAAAAATTGACGTCAGAATAATATCCGCATCAAATAGAAACATCAGCAGCCTTATTGCTTCGGGAAATTTCAGAGAAGATCTATACTACAGACTGAATGGTCTTGAGATAAATATGCCTTCACTTAAAGATAGAAAGGAAGATATCCCTGAACTTGTTAAAAGATTCATAGCCGCACTTTGCCATGAAAATAATTTACTGCATCCGCAAATCACAGACAGTGCCCTGGCAGATCTTAGAGAATATGATTTCCCCGGAAATGTAAGGGAACTCAGAAATATTGTTCATCGCTCTCTTATTTTATGTGACGATGGTCTCATTAAGAAATTTCAGATTCCGGAATTTCATGAAGTATCGGGTGACATTGATGAACAGCCTGGTACACTTTCGGAGATTAAAAAGAAACTTCTGACAAAGTATCTGCAGAACAGACTAAAAAGTTTAAATGGAGATAGAAAAAAACTGGCAGAAGAACTAGGCATTCATGCCAATAACCTTTACAGACTGATCTAGTAATAAACGGGTTATGAATCAGCATCTGGAATATTTTCGAAAAAATAATATGAAAACAGAAAGCGGCTGCTATCCAATACCGCAAAGTTGCTATCAAAATTTATATTACTCTATCACTTTTGATAAAGATTAATTCTGTCATTCAGATTTAATCCAAAAAACCTCTGATTATCATGCTTTTAATAATCGATAACTCTGGCATGAAACTTGCATTAAGTATAGTATACTTAATAAAAAGGAGAACAAATTATGATACAGAGAATTCTTTTATTACTGGCTCTTGTCACATCCATCACTATGGCAGGTTGTGACGCCAGCGAACCGGATTCAAACCCGGGGAGCATTACCGAAATATCCGGCATCTGGGATACGTATTGGGAGGATGAAACCGATACTTATGAATATTTTACTTTTGAACAGACCGGAAGTTCGCTGGCAGGCACCTGGTATGATGAAGATGATGAACTATTTACTATTTCAGGAAGCTTTTCAGAAAGAGTACTTAATGTAGATGTAGATTACCCTGATCCGGTTGAACAGTATCATGTACAGGGCAGTATAAGTGATGACGGCAATACTATTACCGGGACTGTAACTGTAAAACTTACCGGAGAAGCCGAAGAAGTTTATCAATTGCATTTAGTCAGACGTAGTTAACAATATTTTCCATTCCAATCCAGTTATCATGCATTCCTTAGCTGGATTGGAATGATTTATTGTAATTCGGTTATATAGATACCAAAAGTTTAACACCATTTAGAGGTTTTTATGTTAATAAAAAAAATGTTTTTAGCAGCAACTGTTTACGTTCTCTCAGCCAGTTTACCAGCTTTCTGTTTTGCTGATTTTATGGATGGAGAGCGTGATGGCTTTATATTTAACATGGCTGCAGGCGGAAGCAGTATTGTCTATAAACAGTATGTCAGAAAAGGTTCACCAGATACCATCACCACAGCAGATTCATGGGATATAAATCCTGCCTTTTCATTGGGTGGAGAAATAGGATATGGATTTACAAAACAGCTTCAACTGCTGCTGATGAATGACCATGCCTATTTGTATAAAATTGATAATATCAATGGAAAAAAAGTCGGAATGGAAAATTCACTTGTGAGCATCGGGGGATGTTATTTCCTCAATCCTGAATCACCGTCATTTTATATCAATAGCGGAATAGGTCTCTCTTTTCTATCCTCATCGGGTGATGAAGATAGCGACATGTCCGGTTTAGGAATCCGAATCGGCCTCGGTTATGAATTCACTCAGAATATTGCGGTTGATTTCAGCACAGTTTATACAACAAATTACATTGAAGAGAGTTACGCAGATGCGAATGTAAACAGTATAATTTTAACATTAGGAATGAAAATGCTGTTTTACTGAGAACCGGGCAAGTCCGAATTTAAAACAGAGGGTATTACTATGAAAAAATCACCGTTCCTGATAATAATATATACAGCTCTACTACTGATCTCCTGCTGTTCTTCAAAACCGTCAATCCGCCAGATGCAGGATGAGAGCAAAGACTTTACACTCCCCATAACACCTGAAAAAAACAACTCAGTAGTCTACGTAGTCCGTCCATGGACTTACCGAGGAGGCCTTGGCCGCTTTCACATTTTTCTTGATTCCCGGGATGATAATTCGGAAATAGGATATACAAAAAATGGGATGTATCTCTATTTCTCTGTGACTCCCGGTAATCATGTTATTTATTCAAAAGCCGACAACTGGGACAGTATTTCATTTAAAGCGGAAGCTGGTGAAAATATTTTCATCAAACAGAATCCCGTATGGGGGATTGTCCTTGGCGGCAACAAACTTGAGATAATCAGTGAAATAGAAGGGAAACACCTTTTAATGAAAAGTAAAAAAGGCGATATAAACAATAACTAATTGCCGGAGCTTTAAAAAACATCTAAGACCGGAGAATAGTATTCATCAGTCTTATGGAGATTAATATGAAAAAAATTATTTTCATACTGTTAATTACGGTATCCTGTTCAATTCCGCTTATTGCGCAACCTGACAAAGATTATGAAGATCTCAAAAATGAAGTACAGCTATTAAGGGAAGAGGTGAAAGAACTTAACAACAGTATCCCTTTCAGAGGGAATCCTGACTGGGGTACCGGGTTTATGGGGGGATTCAGATTTTGCGGGATGTTCGGTCTTCAACCTGTTTATGGATATGAGCTTGGCTATTCATGGAGTCCAAACTGGTTAATCAGGGCAGATCTTGAATATTATCCCGATCCCTCTGACCCGTCAGATTCCGATAAAGAAAATATCAGTTACTCAGCCGGTATTATAGGTAAAACACCACTGAGTATCAATCTACGGGGCTATGGCGGATTGTTCTTTGGCAGAGTTAAACCTCCGGATATGAATTCCAGATCCTTCGGAAAAGCATTAATTGGATTTGAATTCTATACAAATAAACATGTCGGATTGTTCATTGAAATCGGAAACGCAATCCCGTTTACAGATAATCCCGAATATAACCAGTTTTACCGCGGTTTCGCCATTGGCGGAATACGATTATATTTTTAACGATGCCTAACAACGGAATCAGACGTTAATGAATTTAATAATAAAATTTATTTTTGGAAGCAGTATAGCTTCCGTTCTATTTTTCACGCCACCAGCATTTCATCAGACCGAATCACGAATTATCATATCAGGTAATCTGCAGGGAGTAATTACAGAAAAAGCAGAACGGATAATCAACACCGGATCTGAAGTAAGAATTGTCTACTATATATCGATATACTCACTTGAAAATAAAAAAACCTCACTGCTTAAGAAAAAAATTATAAACAGTATCCGCCGCGATAATCTCAAAGACATTTACACTTTAAATTTAAACGGCTGGCTTTATTATACATCAAGCCGAGAAGAAGCTTTCCAAAGAGCAGGTTTTTACCGTGCAGAATTTGAAAAACCGGCAAATAATAATTTTGGATTTGGTGATTATTATATAGATGCTTCAATTGAATATAATTCATCTTTGAAAAACAATATACCCGCTACCGCACTTTGGGAATACTATATCCCTTTCATGAAAGTGAAGGGGATTATTAATTTTATTAAAATATAAACACTTCCAGGCAGACATTCATAAAATAATACCTGAATTACAAGCTGTAAATCATTCCATTCAAAATCACTCAAATCTACATCTCATCACTTTTGGAAAAAATTGTTTTATCTCCAGTATATGATCTATTTATATCTCATAAGTAAGTCGCTCATTTTTTTTGAATTTAGCGACTTACTTATTAATTATTTCCCCACCGCCAAAGGCGGCGGGGATAAAATACCATCGGTTAATGAGCAATTACATTTATTTCTTGAAAAAAAATGTAATGATTATCTTCATGAGATAAATTATAAAACAGATGGTGCAGTTATGTTTAAAAGTGTAGAAGAAGCAATAATAGAACTGGAAAAAGTCCAATATATCGCATCAAAAGAGATTGCGACAACTGTATATCTCGCCCTGAAACTGGAAAAACCTGTCCTTGTAGAGGGTCCTGCAGGTGTTGGAAAGACTGAACTTGCAAAATGCATAGCCTCCGCTCTGAACATTGACCTTATACGGATGCAGTGCTATGAAGGACTTGATGAATCCAAAGCGCTATATGAATGGGAATATGCCAAACAGCTCCTGTATACCCAGATTCTGAAGGATAAACTCTCAGAGATAATGGGATCGGAAGAGACACTTAAAGGCTCAATCGAAAAACTTACAGCAACAGAAGACGTATTCTTTTCTGAAAATTTTCTAATCCCCAGACCTATACTTAAATCAATAACCAACAATAGAAGATCGGTACTCCTTATAGATGAAATAGATAAATCAGATTCAGAATTCGAAGCATTCCTTCTTGAAGTACTCTCAGACTTTCAGGTAACAATCCCTGAACTTGGAACTTTTAAAACTGATGTCAAGCCATTCGTGTTCCTCACATCAAACAGCCAGAGAGAGATGTCCGATGCGCTCAAAAGAAGATGCCTCCACCTATATATTGACTACCCCACCATTGAGCTTGAGGAAAAAATTGTATCTCTGAAGGTTCCGGAAAGCGGACCGAAAATGATACGCCAGATTGTCGAAACCGTTCAGCGGATAAGAAAACTCCAGCTGAAAAAAGAACCGAGCATCAGCGAAACTCTGGACTGGGCGAAGGCTCTTGTTATCCTAGGCTACCAGGATCTCGATCCGAAGATAGCAATGGAGACTCTCAACTTTATTCTCAAATATGAAAAAGATATACAGCTTGCTATATCTCAATCTAAAGAGGTCTTCTTAAACTGATATGAATTCAGAAAAGAATAATAAAAATTCTAATCACAGCAATATTTCGGACAAGCTTTTTGAGTTCATCGAAATATTAAGAGATGCGAATATTACCATCTCAGCAGATGAAGTAATATCTCTCTTTAATGCTGTAACAGAGATAGACCTTCAGGAAAAACATATATTCAGACAGACTCTTAAAACCACTCTCGTAAAAGACTACACCGACATCCCTGTATTTGACAGATGCTTTGAAGAATACTTCTCCAGCCGTGAACGTTTTTTAGACGGCATGGACAGCGATGATCTTCTCAACTTTGCGGATAGAGCATCAAACAATCTTATAAATGAAATAAACTCACAGCTTGAAAAATATATAGAATCACTCGATCCGGCCATGGTAATGGAAAAATCTGCAGAAGAGATAATGCAGATGTTCCTCGATGACCTCCCGGAATCCGATGCTTCCGGCGGCGGCGAAGGAATAGGAATTTTCAAATCAAAGGGTGGAACCGCCGGTTCATACTACTCCAGAAGCGGAGAGGGTGAAACTGATCAGAAAAATATCGATGACCTTCTGGCAATCATCAAAAACATACTCAATCTGAAAATTGTAAAAAGGAACATCGGTAAAACTCTTAAAAACAGAGAAGACTTTTTATTAAACAAATTTATATATCAGCTAACTCCTCAGGAAGTCAAAGAAATGAGAGAGATAGTAAACCGCTTCGGGCAGAAACTCAAAAGCAGAATCTCGCTTAGAAAAAAAAGGGTTAAGCGCGGCGGAATTGATATAAAGAGGACATTCCGAACCAACCTGCAATATGGCGGTGTTCCCTTTAAACTGTTTTATAAAACTAAAAAAATTGACCGCCCTCAGCTTATAGTTATGGTAGATGTTTCAAGATCTGTTAACCAGTATTCCCGTTTTATGCTTCTGCTTACATATAGTCTGCAGAGCCTGTTTTCGAAAGTCCGGACTTTTGCCTTTATCAGCAACATGGTGGAGATAACAGACCTCTTTAGAGAGATGGATCCGGAGAGAGCAATCAATTCGATGTTTACAGATGTCAATTTCACCTACGGCTGGGGGAGCAATTACGGAAGATGTTTCGATCAGTTTGTTGAAAATCACAGTGATGCTCTGACCCGGAAAACTTCCGTTCTTATTCTTGGCGATGCAAGAAATAACGATAATGATCCGGGACTCAATTCCTTTCAGAAAATTCATGATAAAACCAGAAATGTATTCTGGCTCAATCCTGATAAAAAACATCTATGGGACTGGAATGACAGTATTGCATCCCTTTACGGTCACTACTGTAAAGAGATGAAGGAAGTGAACAATTTCCTTGATCTTTCCGGTTTTATTGATAAATTATTTATTGACAATAAATAAAAAAAAGTATATATTTTTGCAGTCGTTTATGAACATAGTATATTTATGCAGGATATTTTAACAGTAATAATTACTTAAATTTTTTACAGTAAATAAGCTCTATTCTCCCCGCCGCCGAAGACGAAGGGGAGATGTAATACTTTATTACAAATATTTCAATTATCAATCTTTAATAATAAAATTATTACTTTACAAAAAAAACCCATTATAACAGAGTAAAGTATAAATAAATTCGGAGGAATTCGTGAACATCGAATTTAGAGACATTGCTGAACATAAAATAATAGACGTAAGTGGTGAAGTCGATCTATATAATGTCAGTGAATTAAAAAAAGCCCTGTTCAGCATCACAGATGGACAGCATAATAGTGTCATCGTAGACATGAAAAAAGTTAATTATATGGATTCATCCGGAATTGGTGCGCTTGTAGCCGGAATGAAAAAGATGAAAGCTCATAATGGTAAGTTTGCTCTTATGAATATTCATGATGATGTTTTAAACATATTGAAACTGGCTACCCTCGATAAATTTTTTACCATATATGATTCAGAAGATGAATTATTATAAAAATGCTGATCTCAGTTAAAAACCGGTTATTTAGCCGGTTTTTTTAATTAATTGAATCACCTTTATCGGATAAAAAGTAATATTGTAATCATAAATTCTATTGTTATTTCTCTCTCTTGAAAACCATGGCAGTTGTATCATCGTGAGGGGGTGTTTCTCCTCTGAATACCTCTACATCATTAATTAAAAGATCAAGAAATTCATCGGCGTTCATAGCATGATTTTCCATAAGAAGTTTATGAACTCTATGCAGCCCGTACTCCTCTTTAACAGAATTTCTCATTTCAGTAATACCATCAGTATAAAGAACCACCACATCTCCGGGATGAAATTTAACCTTCGCCTGCTTATAATCAACCTCTTCCATAATACCAATCGGAACACCATCGAGGGATGTTCTGGTACAGACGTTCTCTGAAGCTCGATAGCAGAAGAGCGGACCGTGACCGGCATTCGCGAAAGAGAGCTCCTCTGTTGCCCTGTTGTATATCATAAAGAAAAGAGTCGCAAATTTATCTATAGCAAAATCTGCACTGAGTGAATCATTGATCGCCTTGACAACACTGGCGCAGTCAATATCCTTTCTGGAAACATAAGAGGTAAAAACCGTGCGAATCATAACCATAACCAGAGACGCAGGAACACCCTTTCCTGAAACGTCGCTTATGAGAGCACATACTCTGTTCTCATCAATATCAATGTAATCAAAATAATCCCCACCGACCCCTTTGGCAGCCTTTGTTGATCCTTTGATCTGAATACCGTTTTTATTGTAATACCCCATGGGATTAAGCCCCTCCTGAATATCACGGGCTATCTCCAGCTGTTCATTCATAATCCGCGATTCGATCTCTTTATCCTTCGATTCACGGATCATCTCTGTCATCTGATTAAACTCAGCGGCAAGCATTCCCAGTTCATCCGAGCTGTTGACATCAATTCTGTAGGAAAAATCCCCCTTCCCTATTACAGATGCTCCATGTGAAATCTTTTTAATCGGCCGGATAATAATCATTGAGAGTATAACAGCACCGATTATTGATATCACCATATAACCCAAAAAAATGAACATAATAAGACGTTTTAATTTTTCTATTTCAGTCCGTATTACAATATCCGACATGCCTATAACAACTGAACCTGCTTTGATTTTATTATCAGCTCTGCTGTATACAATTTTAGAAAAGTCGTAAATCATGCCCTTTGACTGATCATCTTTATAATCGGTAATATCTATTGAATCGGGATTGCTCCTCCCATCAAGAGTTCTTGTAATGGAATCACTGAGAGGTTTTCTGACTTCATGTTTAACATCACCATCTGCTCCACGGCGATCGAAGTAATACAGCACTTCATTATTGCTTCCAAGAACAAAAACATATCTGTAATACTCAATTTTTTTCAGTTCGTTAACTGCATCTGAAAGAGAGAGTTCATCATATCCCACGGTCTGCTGAGTAGTATTTGCAAGATGGACAATTTCCCGTTCTGTAATATTGAATACCTGCTGTTTAAGAAGTCCGCTCTCACGGTAAACAATAAATACAGCAATAGTTAATATAATAACAGAAACCAGCGCGATAATAGCAAGTGAGAACTTCAGACTTATACCAAATTTAATCTTTTTCTGCACTGGTTTACTATCGGGAGTTTTTTCATTCATTTATACATCATCCTTTCACATACTGGTTTGAGTTGAGGCTGGTATAAAACCGCACAACCAGCCTCAACTTATTGAATTAAATCCCCTGACAGAGATTTAATTGAAAACATTTATATCATTGTCCTATAAGCGCCAGAGTCTTTCTTATATTATTTTTTGCCCTTGTATGCTCCGGATCAATAGCAATTACCTTCCGCCACTCGGCAATAGCTCTCTTGAAATCATTATTTGAATAATAATTGATTCCGCTATAATAATACTTTCTAACAAGAAGTTCCTGCGCCGGAGTGAGCTTCGAACCACCACTTTTTGTAGATGATGTACCGGCCCGCAGCTGTGATTCTATTTTGTTTACAGCAACTACAGCTTTTATATTATTCGGATCTTTACCTGCCACCCATCTCAGCTCAACAAGAGCCTTCTTTATATTATCCTCTCCGCCTCTCTGATAATAAGACATCCCGAGGTTAAACCGCCTGTCGAGATCATTTTTATCCTCCGGAGTAATAGCAGTTGAACCGACATAGGCCTGCTCTCTTTCAGATTTTTTCAGCAGATTATCAATATCAGGATAATCGGGATATATAGATTTAACAAGCTCAAATTTGCGGTAGGCATTCCTGTATTCCCTTTTTTTAAGTAAATCTTCACCATCAGCAATTATTTTTTTTATAATAGTCTCACCAGCCGCCGGATTAAGTCTTAACTCGCACTTAAAGTTGTATTCATTGGCAAGTTTGTTCGACGGGAAAAGCTCAAGAATCTGATTCCATCTTTTTTTAGATTCTGCATATTTACCCGCTTCAAAAAGTTTCCTCCCCGAAACTACAAGTGAATTAACAAGATCAAAGTAGGAAGAGTTTTCATCAACAACCTCCTCCTCTACAAGCTTCTGGGCATCTTTAGCTCTTTGAATATACGGCAGCGCAAGTTTATTCCCCGGATCGAGTTTCAATGTGCTTTCAAATGCGGAAATAGCATCCTGATATCTTGCATCCGCAAGCGCAATCAGACCGTTCTGAAACTGTTCATCGATCTGCCGTAATCTCCGCTCTCTCTCTCTTTTGTCAAACTCAGCTTTGAGTCGTGGAATACTTTCAAGTCTCTCTTTTGCATCTTTGTAATTCGCAATCAGAGTAATTGTATTTTCCAGTTCATCTCTCGCTTCATCGAATTTATTCTCTCTTAAATTTTTTAAACCTGAAAGATAAAATGTTTCCGCCTCACGAAGTCTCTGTTCATATTTTTTCTTGCCATTCAGAATTTCATCAATTTTCTCAATATAATCCTGAGCGCCGTTATTCTGCGGATCAAGCTGAAGGACATTCATAAAATCCTGACGTGCCAGTTTAAAGTTATTCAGCTCAAAAAAACTTTTCCCGCTTGCCATAAATTTCTTAATACTCTCATATCTTATAATATTATCAATTGCTATTTCAGCCTGTCTTTTTCCTTCTATTGCTTCAATATTTTCGGGCATAAAGGATAGAATCTCACTCCAGTTTCCGAGAGCATCCTGATACCGCGCTTCATCCATGGCCTTTATTGCAAGTAATGTCAAAGCTGCAGCTTTTTCCCTCTGCTCTTTCGACAAAGCAAGTCTCCGCTCCTCCGAGGCAAGAATCTTTTCCAGTTTCTGCATATCCTCCCGGATAAGCTGCATATCGGTATCTTTAGGGTCAATCCGGTATGCAATGACAAAACTTTCAAATGCTATCCGTGCATTATCTTTGGAAACACCAAGATTTTTTTCCGCATCATCAAAAGTTACACCCTGAACAAAATTCTTGATAATCTCTCTTTTAGCAATTTTATAGTTCAGTTTGGATTTTTCAAGTTCAAGGTCTTTTTTCTGCTTCATCTCATAGAGAAATTCCACCTTTTTCTGAACATCCATGTTGTTGGGATCAACATCAAGAATATTCAGCCAGAGGGCAACAGCTTTTGAAAACTCCTTGTTGTCAAAATACTCCTGCGCCTGACGATCCATCTCAGCAGTACTCTGAGTATAAATCGGCATAGGAATGAAGAAGAGGGCTGCTATGAACAGCGCTATAATCTTTCTGTATATTTTAATTTTAATTTTCATCTCTTTTTAATACATTATCGTAAAACTCTTTATATAGCTGTAATAATTACAACTCTTCTACTTTAATTTAGAAAAAAATATCAATCAATTGTTAAATTTGATCTGGTAATAATTACGAAACTTTCTGTAAAAAAACTCTGTAATTTCTGAGATTACGGCGGAAATGAGATATATTTCTATATAAGAATCTTCGACAACACATAGAGAATTTGGACTCAACTCTCTGAATATAAAAGGACAGATCGAATTTTATCGGTAGAACAAATCAGTATTCTTCCTTGATAAAAAGTATTCAATACAAACTGTTTTAAATCAAATTTTCCTATAGTAAACTCGCTCAGAGAATCGGAATTCCGAAAGATGCAAGATTTGCCGGAAACTGTATGGCGGGAAACAGATTCCCTGTAATCATTCCATGCCACAGGATTATAAAAACCGACGTTTTAATAGGGAATTATACCGGAATACGCAGAGATTAAGGAATTTTTAATTAAACATGAAATCATAGCAAAATGATTCTTAAAACGGGAGTTTTAATTTCATAGAAAAATATTTTTTAAAGTAAGAGGATGTATGAAAAAAATATTAGTAATAATAGCTTTTTTAACTATTGGTTCTTATAGTTGCAAAAACATTTTTGATAAAAATAAAAACAATATTAACGCAAGTAAATCTAAAAGAGATTTTAGCTTAGATGATAAAACTGATAAAACTGTATATTACGAGATGGACGATGATGAACAGCTGATTCTTGTAAAGGCAGTTCCTTTGATAGAACTACCGTCAAATACACTTGAAAACCTTGGAGTAGATGAAACTTATCTTCAAGAAGTGGGATTTACAAAAGAAGAATCTTTATCAATTATAAAAAATAATTTTTTGAATATTGGAATGATTGCAGAAAAAAAAGATGAAGCAACACTGGCAAAAATTAAAAATTTACATATAGTGTTCCTGTGAGAAATCCTGAATCAGGGGAATTGATATATAAGAAGAATTCCAAAGACTGAAATTTATAACTTGTATAGTCAAAGTGATTATCTCTATATGAAAAATTAAACATTTCTATATAGGAATATTTGATAATCATAGAGAGTTTAAATATTACACACCGGTTAATAAGAGATCATAATGAGGTTAAAGGTAGAACGAACCAGTATCGTTGAGCTAACACAACGCTCTCACGCCGGCAATGAACAGGTTTTTCAAATAAAACCGGCCTTGATGGTATTATCGTAAAGCTATTTTGAAAAACTTTTGGCAATATTCAGCAATCCTGTGAACACCCCCTTTCCCGCCTTTCCATCGGATATTTAATGACTGTAACCGGTATATGAAGACATTCAATGATTTATTTCACCGGCCCGCGAACAGGCCATACTAATGAATAACATTCCATTGTCCTGATTACGGGTGCTATTCTGCCGCTTGCTGTAGCATAGGGAAATCCTACACTCCATGCCACGTCTTTTGAAAGTCCATTTGGCGCAGTTATCGTAGCCGCAGTGCAACTCCAATAGTACATTGTACACGATACATCACTAAAGCCCTGACTGTTCAGCGAACCGCACTGTTCGCTGTAGTTGATCAGCGTTTCAAGTTCGTTCACAGTAGGCATACGCCAGTCGGTATACCGGGGTGTTTTCGTTACTCCGCAAGGATATGTGCCGCTGTTAAGGCCTGCGATAAAAGTCTGCGCTTTTGCCCATGAAACAGCGCCGTCTCCGGAATAACTAGGACATCCAACAATAAAATACAAATCAGGATCAACAAAATTATCGAATGCCGGATATAGCGCTTGTATGGCATTTGCGTTCTTAATCCACATGAGTCCTGTCATATTATCCGTTATGGTGCCGTCGCCGTTGTCGCAGAAACGTATTGACGGCAAGTCCGTGCCTTTCTTGTACGCCCCGTCGTCGCCTGCGCTGTATTCCGTTGTCTGTCCTGTTACCGGCAGATTGCTGCCTGAGCCTGTTGCGAGCACTATAGCAGTGATTGCAAGCATTACGGCCAGCGCTGATGATATACTTATAATTATTATTTTTGATTTCTTCATGATTACTCCATGTTGTATATATTCAGTTTCAGACGAATCTTTTTTTCTCCCATTCATATTCCTGTTCCGCTAAAGTGAACTTGCCTTATTGTTGATATAATTAGTATATAGCACATTTACGGAGCTGAGCGCACCGGCCATACATAATTAAGTGTACTGTTTGGTCTTCCATTTATACTGCTTTGATAAAAATTAGTTGTTATTGCATAAGCCGTATTAGCCGGATCTGTAGTACTGGTGAAGTAGAAATCATCACGCAGAATCGCCGCATTTGTAAAGGCACCTGTTATCAATGAAAAATCCTGGCTGTATAACAACAGGATGCGCATTTCACGAACATTCGGCATACGCCAGTCGATGTATGCCGTTGTTGCTCCGCAATTAAAAGTACCGTCATTTATTTTGCCGATAAACTCCAAAGCTTTTGCCCATGTGACCATGCCGTCTCCCCAGCCGGTAGCGGGTTGATGGTCAAAGTCCGGATACAGAGTCTTTATAGCATTGGCATTCTTTATCCACATCAGCCCCGTCATTTTATCCGTCACAGTGCCGTCGCCATTATCGGTAAATCTTGGCGAAGGCCAGCTAACACCCGGGTCTGTGCTTGTCTGGCCTGTCTTGAATACCGGAATGGCGCGGTACACCTCAACAGTATATGTCTTTGTCTCATTTTCGCCGTCTGCAGAAACGGTTATTACAGCAGTGTTTTTGCCAACTTTCAGGTTATTCATCGTAAACAGATTTCCTGACTGGACTGATGTTCCGTTGATAGTGATTATCGCGTTTGAATCAGCGGCTGTTGCGGTAATGCCGGCAGACTGCGTGTCATTATATGCAGGGGCAGCGCTGTCACTGAAGGGCACAGGCGCATCTATGTAATATATCGTATTCGGGCTGAAAGCCGGCTGTAGTTGTCCTTTTAAAACTGATATTGAAGCTAGTTTTACATTCGGTTCTTTAGCTACTGTCACTGTAAAAATCTTTGTATCCGATACGCTCCCTTTGGTTATTGTTGCGGTTAACTCAACCGTTGTGTTGCTGCCTGTATATGGAGGCCGTGTAACGGTACCATTTATTGCTATAACGTCATTATTGTCGGATTGCCATGTTATAGTTGTACCGCTTGATCCGGCTGCTGGGAGTGTAATTTTCTGTGTAACCCTTAAGGCCGAGTCGCTGCCGGCGTATATCACCGTAAGGTTAGCTTTGTCCTGGGCTACGCATTCAGTGTCTGATACAGGAGCTTTGATAACAGTCAGCGTAAAAGTCTTTATGTCGGATGCGCTTCCTTTGGTTATTGTTGCTTTTAGCGTAACTGCGGCATCTCCATTTGTGTACGAAGGTCTTGTCACTATGCCATTAATTGCTATAACGTCATTATTTCCAGATTGCCATATTATAGTTGTGCCGCTTGATCCGGCAGTGGGGAGTGTAATTTTCTGTGTAACCCTTGAGGCCGAGTCTCCGCCTGCATAAATTACTGCAAGGTTGGACTTGTCCTGGGCTACGCATTCAGTGTCTGATACAGGAGCTTTGATAACAGTCAGCGTAAAAGTCTCTGTGTCAGATGCGTTTCCTTTAGTTATTATTGCTTTTAGCGTAACTGTTGCATCTCCATTTGTGTACGAAGGTCTTGTCACAATGCCGTCAATTGCAACTGCTGTATTGTCTGACTGCCAGATTATAACTGTACCGTTATCACCGGTGGCAGGAAGGGTAATATTCTGTGTAACACTTGAAGCCGAATCGCTGCCGGCGTAAATTACAGAAAGACCGGCCTTGTCTTCCGCTACACATTCGGCATCTGAAGGACTATCACTCCCCGATCCACCCCCGCCTCCGCCGCAGGATAAAAATAAAATTGATGATACACTGATAAAACATATCATAATTGCACTGGTTATTTGTCTGTACATAAATTTCTCCATAGAAAGTAGAGTGTCAGGCAAAACGAATATTGATGCAAAAAAGTGTTTATGTAAAAACAGATAAAGAAACCTTCACCTGTCATGAATTACAGAAGAAACTAAATATAAGTGTATTAATATTCAAATTTTGGGTATTTTTTTAAAAAAAATTTAAAAAAGGTAGTTCTTAAATTTGACATTCTAAAAGCGACGGCTGGAAGATGGAGTTGAGGGCACCCCAATTGGTACGGCAATATTATAACTCCAAGAAGTATCAATTATTTAATTCGTACTTCTCAAATACATTCACAAAGGATACTGTTCTTCAATTGAAAATTTAAATCCATAAGGAACAGCTTTTTTAATTGTTTAGATAAATTCTTTCTTATGAAAATAAACATTAGAATTTGCTGTACTATTTTTTTATCAAAACAGTAGCAACTGCTATAGGACTAAAATACTTAAAAGAAGAAAAGAATTAACTAAAATAATACTTCAATTTATAATTAAACATTTTAATGTAAAAATTGATTCTGTTTCCGTAACCGCGATAAATAACAGTTACTGAAAACATCAGTATTATCATGGAAAAAATATATGGTGATGAATTAAACTTTTTCATCAGCTGGCTGTATATTCGATCAAGAGGTGAACTTACAGAATCCGGAACGATTGAAAAACTTTTGTAAACAGGTTCGGTCCAGAAATACTTTTTTTTACCATTTATAATTTTAAAATATCTGCACTTAACACCAATAGTATAATTACCCTTAGTAAGTCCCGCAATATTAAGAATTCCGGACATCAGATTTATTTTATCGGCAGGGACTTTCTTCTCATTTCCAACAACAACAGAATATCCGCTGATGTTAGACTGGGGAATATGCAGAGGCTTTAGAAGTGCTGTAAAATCTCCCCTGTTGAATATCCCGGCATCACCGAATGGAAGATCAATCTCCAGTCCGGGGAGATAGCTTATTCTCTTTTCACTTTCACCTTTGAGATTGTAGTCTTTATTGGCTAAATCTTTAAGATACTCTTTGTCCAGCACCCCTTCACCAACAATGAAACTGTAAGTCGATACACGGCTGACCTGATTCGTTGTACTTACCGCTGCAAGATTAAAAAAGTAAACTCCGCTTTCAAGTTCATTAAACTTAATTTCAAAATCTTTAATAAACTTTTCCGGTTTTAAAGCTGTATCCTTCGATATGCTGTAAACAAAACCTTTTAATCTGCGCGAATCATTTACAGCCCACCTGAATACAGCATCGGTCTGGTCTGACTTCATGTTCTGAGGGTGAGTTGTAGAAACAATAACCGGTGTAGCAAGAGGATTTGAACTCACCTGTATTTTGTAGTGAACGGTACGGCTCATGTTCCCGGCACCATCAATGGTTCTGATATGGAAATAAGTAATACCATCATCAAGCCCTGTTACAAGAATACTCGATGCTTCACTCCGCTGATTCTGGATGGTGGGATTGGTATATGGATTTTTATCAGTAATTGCAGCATACCCGGCTATTCCGGATTCATCAGATGGTTTTTTCCATGTAATTACAGCAGAATTTTCTCTGCTCCATTTATCCTCAGGATGAGTTGATGAATAGACCAATGGTGATGGTGCATAATTATCACTGAAATTCAGAGCAATCCGCCCACCCTCCTCCCAGAGAACTAACAGTTTTTTATTTGTAGTTAAACATAATGGATCCCGTCCTGAAGTCTGCTTAACAGACAGTTTATTTTCCGGGAGAAGTTCTTTTCCTTTCACTGAATATTTACGGTAAAAAATCCGGCTCCCCTTTTCTCGAAGGTCATGCCATGTAATAAAGAGTTCATTGTCAGGAGAACTTGTAATATCGGGGGAATAGCAGTTCGCATTTGTAGTGGAAATTTTAACAGGATCCGTATCCCATCTTGAACCATAGCGGTAGCCACGGAGCATATTTATACTCCAGTTCTTTTCACTGTTATTCATATACACAAGGTAGATAGTGTCGTCATACACTTCAATTGCCGGAGCCTGATTATTGAATTTCCCCGTGGTAATTCTGTCTACTCCGCTCCAGCTGCTGCCGTAATCATCTGAAATAGTAAAAAATAAATGATCGGAATAGCTCTCCTCCTTCCCCTGACATACTACAATAATGAAATTATTAACAAATTTTATTGCCGGGAAAAAAGCACCTCTCATCGCTCCTTTTACTTTTACTACAGGGAGAGGCTTAACCATAACATTATCCTCACCCATGGATGTATGAAAAAGATTAAAGCTGTTCCCGCTGTAAGATGTAAAAAACAGATGAAGCCGGTCTTTATCATCAAAAGCCGGTTCGGGAAGAATCTCCATCTGCATACCAAAAGTAATAACTGCCGGATCGCTCCATGTAGCACCCATATCTGAAGACTTTGAAAAATATATCCGGCTTTCAGATTCATCCCCGGAAATGACATACCATGTAATATAGATCTCCCCTCTCCCGGATATGGCCACTCGCGGATTACTGCTTATCTCAGATGCGAATTCAGATATTTTATATGAATCTGTAAAAGCGGCTCCTCCATCAAATGAAAGTGCGGCATAAATTCCGGTTCTACCCTTAATGCTCCCCTCGAATACAGCCGCAACAAGATTCCCCCTGCGCCCGGCATGAATATTCTTAGCCGGCACTCCTGCAGGTGAGAGGAACTTCATCTTATCCCAGCCTATTGGATCTGTCTTCACATCATCAGATACCATTAGTGCAACACTTATGATGCTGAAGATTATAAAAATAATAATCATTGTGAAAAATAATCTTATCCCGGGAAAACGGAAGTAGAGGTTTAATATATATCCTGATAGTCTATTCATTTGTTTTGCGTTATTTCTCTTATTTACAATATCGGTTATATATATTATCGGCAGATAGAAATTCAACTTCAAGTTGAAAACCTGAAATAATATTAATAATTATAACGACACTTGATGGCGGTACCGAAAACTCCGTTTCCGGTACCGCAGGGAGCCCTGCGGGGCTTATAAAGGGGCTACCGCACCTTAGACCCTGTAAATATTGAGTTATTGAAACTGCCCTTTAAGCACTCACTCTACTCACTGCGATATAAAGAGCGTCATTTTAAATCCTTAATCAATTCACTCCCCATTTTCAAATTATGGCTGCTGAGAACTGACATAAAAGCCCGGACAGACTAAAACACTTATAATAATACTATATAAATTTTAATTGCAACTTTATTTAATTTATGTAAAATAGGCTATCATTATAATCGAATCAATAAAAGTACCTGAATTCTTTTTACAATACAAAAACTCTATTCAGGCCTTTGTCATTGCGATCATAGTGAAGCAATCTGCTTTAAGAACAATAGTTTTATTATATAAAACAAATATTTGACGAAACCGACTGCTGAGGCATTACATGCCTCACAGTGACATTTATTATACTAATTCAATCATTAAGTGCTATAATAAATTTAACTCTTGAAAATCTGGAGAGAAATTTCTCTCCAGATTTATGTAACTATAAAAAAATTTTATTTTAAAAGATAGAAACACCCGGACTCTAAACTGAAGTGAGGGAATTATGCATCTTAACGATATTATAAAAACCAGCTCTGACAGATTATTCATAGTTGATACAGAATGCTTTATTATTTTCACCGGTGGATCAATAAATGATGAAAGACCTTTCATCAGAATCGGAACATGGTACGACCTCCCTGTCGAGATAATACCGCTTGTTGAAAATATTATAATATCTGATAGAATTCTCGGAAATCCATCTTACGAACAGTTCAATATTGATGTCCGTCACCTTGAAGCCAACAGATATATCGGAGGGGAATCTATACTTAAAAGATTTCTTGAATATCAGAGGATATTCGGACTCGATCTTACAAATGTATCTGTAGTAAATATCGAAAAAGATATTCCGGAACTCTCCAGTCAGAAGAATGTATCAGACAGAGATCAGTTTATCGGAATTTTTTACACTGACGGTAATATCAAAATTGATCATGGCGGTAAAAACATTTTTGACCTGAACAGTATAAATCGCGAAAGTCTGGACAATGCCGGCATACTGAACCTGATCGCATCAAATTCAAAAAATACCGACAGATACAAAGGTGCGGGCCTGGTAATAATCGACAATAATCCGATTTTTTATCAGAAGAGTTATTTTACATCTTATCAGTTCCCGGACAAATGTCTTCACGATTTTTCCGTACTTCAGATCAATCCAAACCATATCCGGGAACTGCTGCTCCCGTCTCAGAATCTGATAAATATTTCCGGATTCATGAAATTTAAAAATCAGCGCGGCGGTAAAATAAAACTCCTCTCTGATAATTCAGAGCAGATTGAACTGATAAAAAAACTCTTCAAAAACTCAACAGTTGCAGATGAAAAATTTTCAAACCTCCACATAAATACAAGTGAAGGTCTGAAAATAAACTCATACCTGAACTCGCCCAATATAAAAATATCATTTAAGCAGACCGACCAGAAAGAAGATGAAATAATAATTCCATTCATAAAATCTCCCGCTGATACTGTAAAAATATTAAAAGAGAAATCCGATGCTGTTTTAATAACATATACAGCATATGAAGAATCAGCTCTGCTCTTTAAATCAACAGAAGTACCTGTCATAGTAATAGATGACGGTAATCCCAATATCAGGAAAATCAGCGAATCGGACAAAATAATATTAAAGCCCGGAATTCAGTATGACCTGAAAAAATATCATAACTTTGAAGATATGATAAATGATTTTGACGGACTTGATGAAATAAAGAAAGCCATTGAAAATTTCGACAAAGAAAAACTCGATGATTTAATCAATTCACTTTTAAACAACAATTCACAGTCGCCGGAACTTCTCAATCTGCCGGGACTTCTGAAAGCATATATGAGGAACACAACTGACAGAAAAAAATACTCTGCACTGAAAGATATCTATCAGGATTCTTATCCTAAAATAGTTTTCAACCCTACTGATGATCTTAAATCAACGGTAAAAGTTATTCTTGCACTGCATAATAATTCATGCTGCACAATTCTCAAACAGATCCCTTCGCCGGCAGAGGAAAAATTCATTGATGACTACAATGAATCCAGTGTCGGGGAGATAACACTCAACTCAGAGCAGCGGATACTCGGTAAAAGAATCATCGAAGATAGAGAAAGACTGATGAAACTTCTAAACCTCTTTTACAAAGAGATTAAAGAGACTCCATCTTTCAGTAAAATTGAAAAAGAGATGTCTCTGCTTAAAAATGAAATATCTGCAAGAAAGGATATATACAATAATGAATTCTACTCATTCTCCGAACTGAGAAAAAACGTAAGAAGAAAACTTGTCAATGCGGATCCGCGGCTGCTTCTCCAGAATAAAAAGATCAGAATAAGTGCCGTTATTCTAATACTGCTTCTTGTCATTTCAGCCTTTTTTATGATAAAAAGCAGATCTTCAGAAACTCCCGGAATTACACAATCTTCCGATGCTGCGGGAAATAAAAAATCAGCAGGAGTTCAGACTGCTGATAAAACTATTATATACACAGTAAAAAGAGTCAACAATCAGGAGAAAGAACTTCTGCTGAAACATAAAGTAAAAATAAGTGAATCGGACATATACAAATATTCAAACGATGTGGCAGTAAAGAACGGATATGAAAAAATATCATATGACGGGCTGAAGGATAAAAATCCTCACTGGATATTTCCGGATAATGTTTTCATAATGCTTGATGGTGAAAAAGTTACAGTGCAGAAAGGGGATACTCTATGGGATCTCTGCCGTGCTAAGCTTGAGAAAATGAATGCTGATTTCTATAAGATAATAGATGAAATTGAAAAAACAGATATAACTGATAAGAGTAAAGTTGAATCTCTTCTTACTGAAGCTGAAAAATTTTCATATATCAGCAAGCAGTTTGAAATTATAAACATATACAGAAAAAGAATAAGCAATGAGTGACGACGGAAAAAAATACTACATAGAACCAGTCGAGATTGAAATCTACCTGAAAAAGGCAGGTATTGTCCGGACAATAATAAAAGATTTAAAGATTGAACTAATAGATGTAGAACCGAACAATGAAAAAAGCAGAGAGATATTTGATCTGTTCAAATCTATGAATGAGCCCATAGACCTGATGGAAGTCCAGAATAACTTCCCTCAATATATAAAATATATTTATGATTCTTATTATAAAAATATGGAATTGTATGAAAAATTAAGCATGCATTATAAATCAGGACTTGCAGGCATTAATGATTCGTGGAGGAGCGCGCTCTACTTCACTGAACTTCTTTTAAAATATGAACCGACAGTGGCTTCCACGGAAATACTTGGAAGCTTTAACACATATAACCTGATTTATGTAATCAATAAGCTGAATGAATTGGGGGACAAATTTCTGCTTGAGGATTCAACGGTTTATTACCTGATAAAACGAAGAAACGAAGCATACAAGGATAAACCTGCAGACAGGGAATTCGATAAACTGGTAGAGCTTTGGGAATATAATGTAAAAGGGAAAAATTAAAATTCAGTAAAAATACCAGTAAATTATATCCAGAACTATCATTGCGATAAAAAAGTAAGTAAAGATTTTAAAAGATTTAAAAAAAATATTTTTCATATATTTTAGTTCACCCTTTCTGCCCGTACAACTTCAAAAACAATATTCTCGGATTTTCTTTTAACATAAATAGTAACCTTACTCCCGGGTTTCCCTGCAAGATGATCAAAAAAAATCTCATCAAATTTCATCCCATTTGATATGGGCATTTCATTAATCTGCACAATAAGATCACCCGGTTTTATTCCTGCTTTATCCGCCGGAGTATCTTCATAAACACCACTTATAATATAGGGGGTCTCTGTAGTTACCTTACCACTCCCGATAGGAACTTCAATCCCCAGTATACCATTTTTCTGATCTTCAGAACAGGCCGAAAATAGAATTACAAGCGGCAATATAAAAGTCATTATACAAAAAATCTTTTTCATAAACATCCCTTACTTATGAGTTACCTATTTCTCAGGTGTTTTAATCTCTTCTTTTTTCACTTCACTGTTCGCTTCTTTATTCTCTTTTACAGCTTCTTCAAGTTTTTTATTTACTTCAGAATCGCTGGCCTTACTGCTGTTGCCTTCAATTTTTCCTTCTTCAATAATCTTTTTATCATCTTTTTTTACATCATCTATTACTTTTACATCACCGGTAACGCTGTCAAGTACTGATTTCCCGTTCATTATATTATAATTATCGTTATGATGCTGGATAAATTTTGCATAATCTTTTTTTGCTGCTGGAGGAGTATCACCCTCAGCTGTATGAGATTCACCAGAGCTGAGTGAATTTAATGTAGCCTGTATAAGTTTAAAATTATAATTTTCCACGTATGATCTTATAATGGTCTCAGCCTTGTCAAACTCTTCATTGAGAATGTACTGCGCAACCCGCTGCTCTCTCCTGAATCTGACACTTCTCTCCATTTTTTTCTCGAAAGCGGCGGTATTCAATGCTTCTGCAGAAATATCACTCTTTGCTCCATCGGCAGGTTTTACTTCACCACCACCAGCTGCAGGTTTCTGCTCCAGCTCTTTTTCATACTCTTCATAAGTTTTATTCATCTCAAGGATATAATCCTTCTCATTCTTATCAACAAAACGTTTAAAAAAGAGTCCACCCTTCTCATTCTCGCTTTTAAACATCTGATTATAAATTTTCAGTTTACCTTTAGCATTCTGGCCGGTATAGAGAGAGATAAAAGCATATCTTTTAGATCTCCGTGCCATATTTATCGCTTCAAGATATTTGAAAATTTTATATGAATAGAGTTTCGGATGTGAAGCCTCTCCCGAAATATAAAAAGTTCTGGAAAGTGTTCTGTCGCGGTATCCCAGGGTAAGATACTGTTTTGCTGCAGTATTTTTTGTTCTGATGATATCAGGAGCAAAACCATCGAGTATATTTTTAGAATCCTCAAGATAATATTCGGTCAGTACAAACTCATAAAGAGACACCATATCTTTTTGCGAGTCATAAACATTATCGAATGCACGTTTATAATCACCCTGAAGAAAAGCAACTTCTGCATTAAAATGTTTCTGATAAATTGTAAATAGTTCATTTTTTTTATCAGGTGCAAAATTAGTAACGGAAAGATCTATAAAATCGACAAATTCTCTGTTTTCTTTTAATATTCTCTCAACAAAAGTCTGATCAACGGCTGAAAAAGAATTTATAACGCTAAAAATCAGTATAACTGCTGCTGTTGAAAGATATTTTATGATTCTCATTACTTATTATCCCCTTGAAATGAAATCCGTGGAACTCTATTACGAATTAAAAATAAACTCTACATCTCCCTCCGCCAAAGGCTATGGGGAGAAATATACCATTATTTTACAGTAAAATACATATTAAGCAATTAACATTATATTTCTATATGTAATATATCGACTTTAATAAACTAAAATAAAATCTTTTTATTGTAAATAAAAAATTATAGATTCAACCAGTATTATTTCCTGAATTTTAACAGTATTTATTCCTTAACTTTTCTAAAGTAAAAAAAAGCTCTATTATCCCCGCCGCCGAAGGCGGCGGGGATATATAATTTTTGTTTTTTACACTAAAAATTATATTCAGGAATAATTACTGGAATTTTATTATGATTACTCTCCACCGCGCTTAAACCACGACGTAAACCGGATGCCACCTGTTTATAAGCAATTATGGCGCGATTTAATATTTGTTTTTCATTGCTTTGTTTTTTATATTGACATTCTGTTTCACTGACATAATAATTAGTATATAGATTTGTAAAAAAAATTCCGTGGATACAAATATGGATTCTGAATTATCAGCGCAGCAGGAAGGGAATATTCTCATCGTAAAAGGACGTTTTAGATCCAATTCGATGAATCTGTACGGCCTTTTCCTTCTAACATTCAATGCTATGAAGAAACTCGACAGTCATCATGTAATAGTCTCCTCTTATTCAGATATGTACGATTTAGAATTAAGTACTTCATGGCATAAATTTGAAGAGTATATAGTAGACCGCAAATGGAAAGGAAACTTCAACAACAGTATGACAGCATCTATCATGGAGGCTTTTAACAAGATCTCCGATGATGTGCGAAATTTAAAAATACTATATGATAACGTTTACAATTATGACTACGATCAGATGGATCTGATACTTTATGACATAATAAACCATATAATACATGATAAAAATCTCATTATGGAGACACTGATACAGGAAATATCACTTTCCGAGCTCCAGAGTATAAAAGACGAACGGTCTAAGCCTCAAAATCAGGATGATGATGTTTCTGATAAGAAAGACAGCAACGGCGTTATATTGCAGGTAAAGCCGATTCTTGCACCATTGAACGGAAAACCGATTTATGAACTCCGGATCGGTGATAAAATTATGGTCAAGATTATTCCGTCAACAAGCAAGGAGAACTATTATATTGACCTGTATAATTTACGGGAGGATAAAGGTGTAAAAATAATCCCGGCCACAGTAATAGATATAAAATCATCTGCAGGAAAGAACAATCCTATTGAAATACTGGCAGAGATAATGCCAGGTGTTTACGGACTATGTAAAGAGGATGAAAAACTTATAAAACTTAAGATGTTCGATCCTAAAACTGACAGTAAAATAAATGAAAAAGCGAAAACTCCGGTTAAAAAAGAGAACCAGCCTGCTGCAGCTGGAGCTGAAACTCAAAGTTCAGGTAAGAGTATTATAATAATGACATCACTTTTTGTTGTTATACTCCTCCTGTTTATTCTTCTCATTATGCTAAGCTGGTAAAATACCTATCTTTGAAAAAGGAACACAATGAATACAGATAAAGATTATATACTAAAATTCGCTCACGACAATAAAATTAAATTTATCCGTTTATGGTTCACCGACACTCTCGGTTTTCTTAAAAGTTTTGCCATTACCATAGATGAGTTTGAAGATGCGTTAAACGAAGGGGTCCGGGTTGATGGATCAACTCTTCAGGGATATATCAGATCAGATGAAGAGGAGATGATTGCCATACCTGATGTTTCGACATTTCAGCTTCTTCCATGGCGTCCGCAGGAGGATTCTGTTGCCAGAATATTCTGTGATATATATAGAATAGACAAGACCCCCTTCGAAGGTGATTCCAGATACATTTTAAAGAAAAATTTGAAAAAAGCCGCTGCAAAGGGACTCACTTTCTATACCGGCCCGGAAATAGAATTTTTCTTCTTTAAAAGTTTTGATAAACCGGAAGTTCTCGATCAGGGGGGATATTTTGATCTAACACCTCTTGATGTTGCCGCAGATTACAGAAGACAGACAGTTCTTACCCTTGAAAAGATGGGTATTGATGTAATATCATCTCATCATGAAGGATCATACAGCCAGCACGAAATAGATCTAAGACACGAAGACGCGCTTACCACAGCAGACAATATTATGACTTTTAAAGTTATAGCTAAAGAGATAGGACAGCTGAATAATATTTACGCTTCATTTATGCCAAAACCCCTCCAGGGTCAAAACGGCTCCGGTCTCCATATTCACCAGTCTCTATTCAGAGATGATGTGAATATATTTTTCGATGAAAAAAGTGAGCATTATCTCTCAGACGAAGGGCGTCATTTTATCGCAGGACTACTGAAACACAGCAGCGAATACTTTATAATCACCAATCAATGGATTAACTCCTACAAAAGACTTATTGCCGGTTACGAATCTCCGACCCACGCGACATGGAGCAGAAAAAGCCAGTCAGCAATGGTAAGAATTCCTCACTGCAGACAGGACAAACCTGCATCGATGAGAGTAGAGCTGAGAAGCCCTGATCCGGCATGTAATCCATACCTTGCGTTCTCAGTCATGCTTGCAGCAGGTTTAAAAGGGATTGAAGAGAAATATGAACTCAGCGATCCGATTGAATCTTCCAACTTCAAAAACGATCCGGGAAAATTCCAGACTTTACCCCGCCAGATGCATGAGGCGCTTACAAGCTTTTCCAATAGCGAGTTAATGAAAGAGACTCTCGGTGAATTTATACATCAGAATATTATAGATAACAAAATTTATGAACAGGAACAGTTTAACAAATATATTACTGATTACGAAATAAAGACATATCTCCCGAGACTGTAACATGCCTTACACCGAAATTTCACTTATCGGCTGCGGCAGAATAGGTTTTATTCTAGAAAAGGATAAATTAAGAAACAAACCCTGCACCCACTTCGGGGGTGCATCTGCGGCCGGACTTAAAATAACATCAGCCTGCGACCGTAACAATGACAGGCTTAAAGAGTTTGGAAAAACCGCCGGTATTTCAGAAGACTCACTGTTTACCGATTATAAAACACTCTTTAAAATAAAAAAACCAAAAATGGTAATAATTGCAACATGGACAGATACCCATGCGGAAATTGCCCTTGAAGCAATTAAAAATAATGCTGAAATTATAATCCTTGAAAAACCTGCAGCTGTTTCTCTTCCGCTAATCAATATAATAAGATCTGAAGCTTCGAAAAAAGGATGCCGCATCATCGTCAATCACGAAAGACGCTTTGACGGAAGATATAACAAAGTAAAAGAGATGCTTGCTTCTGGTATTATTGGTGATATAAAAACAGTAAACGCCAGAATGCTTACAGGATCATATCGAGGAAAATCTCATATAGAAGAGGGAGGAGGACCTCTGCTTCACGATGGAACTCATCTTGTTGATATTATACGATTCTTCTTCGGAGATATAGCAACAGTACAGGGGGAGTTCAGCAGATTTTCCAGAACCTCCGGTTTTGAAGATTCTGCATCAGCCTGGCTTCAGAGTACAAGTGGTGTAAATATTTTTCTCGAAGCAGGGGGAGGCAGAAAATATTTCCAGTTTGAGCTGGAGATATGGGGTACTGAAGGGAAGATTCTTATCGGTAATGGCTACAATAGACTCTTTTTAAAGAAAAAATCTGTTCTCTATACCGGATTCAGCGATCTTGCAGAGACAAAATTTCCGGCAGTTAAACAGAAGAACTGCTTTACAGAATTATATAAATCAGCAGCAGCAATTATTAAAGGAAAAGATGTTAAAGAAGTATCCGGAATAGATGACGGATACAAAGCTCTTGAAATTATTCATGCCGTATATTATTCTTCACATCTCGGGAGAAAAGCTGTAGAGCTTCCTGTCAAACCGGGTTCTATTGATCTGAAGAAGATTTTCAAACTCTCATGATAAAAACAAAATCTGCCAGAATTTAAGAAATATCCTGCGATCCGGAAATTTAAGAGAAAATCAGTAACAATAATAAAATCAAAATCGATTTATCGTTATAAAAGTATTAAGTGGAGAACTAAATGAGATTATATAAAATTATTGCGATACTATCTTTAGCGGTTTTATTCTCAAATATATCATCTTATGCCGAAGATACAAAGAAGAATGAAGACAAAAAAATGTATATTTCCATTGATCTTACACTTCCGGTATCCTCAGTCATGATTTCCGAAGGGTATGATCTTGATCATCCTGTTGATAGAAGTTCAGGCCTTGATGAAAACGATGCAAAAGTTTTAGGCTTGGGCATGTCCTACGATTTTTTTGCTGTTAATAGTGAATTTTCAGTCTTTGATGGAACCATGATTTATGACTTTACCGGCAGTATGGCTTTTAACAGAATAGTATTTGAGTTAATGATGCAGAAATACAGAGGATACTACTTTGAAGATGATGAGGCCCAAATCGTTATTAATCCTGACGGTACATATAAAGTTGATAAGGATTTTACTACAACCAGCATCCGCCTGAATTCATATTTTTTTATTAATGATGATTTTTCATATAACGATGCTTATATGAACATAACCGGTGTGACAGGATTTAAATGGTCCCCTTTCATAAAAGTATCTCCAGGATATTTCAAATTACACGACGATACAGCTATTATACCTGCAGAAAAGGAATTACATTATGATAAATCATTTCATAAAATGACGAAACTGGAATGCTATAATACTTCCATTTCCGGAGGAGTAGCAGTTATTATTCCAATATGGAGATTTTATTTTTCACCAATACTGTCATTGGGATATGAACGATTTTACTATTCTCATAACGGAAAAACCGGATGGCAACATGGCTGGGGAAATTATTCAGCATTTGACTTTAAATTTTTACTGGCATATACAGATAATACCATTTCATTCGGATACAGTTTCTGCAATGAAAATCAGTCAATGAAGATTAAAGGCACCATGATACAGGTTCTGAACATGCAATCTATCTTTTTTGCAGGAGTACGATTCTGATAAAAGCAAATTCCCTTTGTCAAACATAACCATTTTCCATGAGCTTGCTCATAAAGTTCACATCGTTTTCAGCACTTTTATCATCCGGGCTATTTTTACCGTATTTCAGCATCTGCTCCACATAACGGGCAAGAATATCAGTTTCAATATTCACTTCTGTTCCGGCTTTCCAATCTTTGATAATGGTATTTTCTATCGTCTCAGGAATAAGATAAAGCTTAAAATCATTGCCGCTTGTTGAAACCACAGTTAGAGAAATCCCGTCAACAGTAATAGAACCTTTTTCCACGATATACTTCATATAATCGTCGGTAACAGTAATATCTATCTCCACACCCTTTACATCTTTCTGAATATTTTTAACTTTACCGCGCAAGTCAACATGACCCTGAACGATATGCCCGCCGAGTCTGGAACTGAGAGTCAGAGCCCTCTCTAAATTAACGGATCTTCCCGGTGTAAAAGATCCCAGCGTTGTAATGTCAAGTGTTACCCTCGAAACAAATACAGAGAAGCTCTTTAAAGTCATATCTGTTACAGTCTGGCATGCACCATTAATTGAAATGGAATCACCTTTTTTTGTTCCTGCCATAACCTTTGAAGCAGCTATCTCAAGAATTTTCCCTTCACCGGAGTTTTTTATTCCAAGAACCGATCCTGTCTCTTCTATCAAACCTGTAAACACGGCAGCCTCACATCATCTCAAAATTGTATTCTTCTTTATAACCATTGAAAAGAAGATTATCCCCTAATAAAACAGTGGAGACATCTCTAAGGACAAGAGAATCCGACATCTGTTCACTTGGCGCTCCGTTTATCGGAGATATTCCGCTCCCTATTACTTTTGGAGCTATAACATACATAAACTGATCTATCGCACCGGCATCAAAAAATGAACCATTTAAAGTGCCGCCACCTTCGAGAAGAGCTGTCATCACACCCTTCTCTTTAAGTGTGTTCATTGTAAAATGAATACTGTCAGCATGGGAATCAAACCTCCCGGTTACTATCTTATTTTTTTCTGATAAAATACTCAATTCCCCGTTTACTTTCACTGCTTTTTCAAATTCCTTTTCACTGGCGATTATAAGATAATTTTCATCCCGCAAAAAATTACAGTGAGAAGAAATTTCAGGAGGTATACCGACAAGGACTCTCATCGGATCATTGTAATCAGATATTTCCGATTTTAACAATTCAGAGAGATAAAAATTATCACGCCCTGTCATGCAGCCGCAGCAGCCGGAAAGAGAATTTTTTATATCATTATTAAAATCACTCATTCTGACATTCAGCATAGGATTATCTTTAAGAAGAGTATTACTCCCCACAATGACAGCATCAACTTTTGCTCTCAGCTTGTGGACAAACAATCTGGAATAATCATTAGATATCCATTTTGAATCTCCTGAGGATGCGGCAATTTTACCGTCTAAAGTAACTGCACATTTATTTATAATAAACGGCTGTCCGCGAAGAATATATTTTTTAAAGCTCCGTATCAGATCCGAAGCTGTGTGGAAATAATTATGCATAATATTTACCTCCACACCTGATTCAATAAGTTTCCTGATACCGCTTCCCGATACAACCGGATTCGGATCCATTAACGGGACATGAACCTTACTGATTCCGGAATTAATTATAGCTTCAGTACATGGAGGAGTTTTACCGTAGTGGCTGCATGGCTCAAGAGATACATATATCTCCGCTCCGGATAAATCGCAACCTCTCCGTATGGCATCTTTTATCGCTGTTACTTCAGCATGATCACATCCGTAAGCGCCGGTCCCCCCCTCTCCTATGATATTATCGTTCTTCACGATAACAGCACCTACAGCCGGATTAGGTGAGGTCTTCCCGATTCTTGAAAAAGCAATCTCACAAGCCCGTTTCATATATATATCATTTACAATCATTAGCATTCAACCCGAATTTAAAATATATCTCTTCGAGATCACGTTCCGGCATTAACTCTCTGTTAAGCCTCATTTCAAGAGTATCTATAAGACGATCGTTGTACTTTACACTCTGCATATATCCTCCGGCAATACTTCCTCCGTAAAAAAAGAATGTGATGACACCCGAAATAACTGACAAAGAATCGAAGCTGTTACGATAAGCCCCATAAGAGACTGACGAACCTGCGCCGATTACAATCATTGAAACAACTCCAGTACCCTTTTCGCCTGCATAAACATACCCCATTCCGGGGATTATCCCGGCCAGTGCACCTAAGTATGGATTTTTTCTATTTTCATAAATACTGTCAGAATAATTAAAAAGTTCTTCATAACTTTTCAATCTGTTATTATATCTGCTATCCTTTTTATGATTTAAAAGAGATAAATATGCTCCCCTTTTTGTCAGATAATCAGAATATTTTTCAGAATCAGTTCTTTCGTAAAGTTTAACTAATTCAGATTCTGCTTCATCAATCCTGTTCAATTTTATTAAACTATCAATTTTAAAAATCGAAAGAGGCATATAAACACCATCTTCCGTTTTTGTAGAATCAAATTCAAGTAGATCTTTATAATTTCTGCTTTTATAGAAGAGATAATTCGAAGTAATATCAAAGACTGAAGGATCAATAAACAATGGATAGTATGAATTCAGCCGGAGAAGTTCAACATACGCTCTGTAATACTCCCCCCCTTCTATAAGAGAACATGTAAAAGAGGAAATTTTTTCAGGGGTAAAATCATCATACAATGGTGATACCTCTTCGGCGTAGACCATTGTATTGATAATCATGCAGGCTGTTAAAAGAAATAGTATTAAGTTTTTCAATTTATTAAACTATTACCCGGATACCAGCAATAGAAATCCGGGTAATTATATTTTACTTCTTTGATCTCCATTTTTCCCATGCAAGAACCACTGGAGATGCCATATAGATTGATGAATAAGTTCCTACCGCGATACCAAAAATCAGAACCAGTGCAAAATCATGCAGAACTTCTCCGCCGATAAAATACAGAGCAAGTACACCAAAAAGCGTAGTTAATGATGTAAGAATGGTTCTGGTCAATGTCTGAGTAATAGCCTTATCTATAAGCTCGGCAAAAGTCTCTTTTGCTTTGAGCTCATTTGTCTCCCTTATTCTGTCAAATACAACAATTGTATCATTTACAGAATAACCGAAAATAGTAAGAAGAGCGGCAATTACAGGGATGTTGATTTCAATTCCCGCAACTCCGCAAAAAGCTACCGTAGCAAGGATGTCGTGCAATAATGCAGCCATTGCACCAACTGCAAATTTTACTTCAAATCTGAAAGCAAGATAAAGCGACATCATAATAACTGCAATTATCGAAAGCTTCCATGCTGATTTTTTAAGAAAATCTCCAATAGCAGGACCGACATTTTCTTCACTTTCAATTTTTACATTTTTAAATTTTTCATTTAGAGTATTTTTTAACATATCAAATTTTGAAACAGCAATAGTTCCAGGTGCTGCTTCTGAAATTTTGTTCTCTATTTTGGTTGATATAATATACTCATTCTTTTCAGATTCACCGATCTGCTGAACAGTCGGTGAAAACTCTTTCAATGCATTTCTTATTGTACCTTCGTTGGCGCTTTTATCTTCGAATTTTACAATAAGCTTGTATCCTCCGACAAAATCTATTCCAAAATTCAATCCGCCTCTGAAATAAGACCCTGCAAAAAATCCGATGATCATTATTGCCGAAAATGCAAAAGCAATAAATCTATATTTAGTAAAATTTATAATCTTTTCCAAAATTTATCCCCTTATATACTCAAAGTCTTTTTCTTTTTATTTAGAGACAGTATTTCATAAACAAATCTTGTTATATAAAGTGCTACGAACATACTTGCAAGTATCCCTATAAAAAGAGTAACAGCAAAACCTTTTATAGGTCCTGTACCAAACTGAAATAGAATAAATGCAGCAAGAAGTGTTGTAAGGTTTGAATCGAAAATTGTCCAGAAAGCTCTATCAAAACCGGCTGATATAGCCATTCTGACGGATTTACCTTTTTTCAGCTCTTCTTTGATTCTTTCATAGATAATAACGTTAGCATCTACAGCCATACCCATAGTAAGAAGGAATCCTGCAATACCGGGCAGTGTTACGGTGAAACCAAGCAGCGAGAGCGTTGCAAGCATAAGGATAAGATTAATTATCAATCCTATATCAGCAATCAATCCTGCAATTTTGTAATATATAAGCATAAATACCATAATAATAACAAGACCAATGCCGAATGCTTTCACACCGGATTCAATAGAATCCTGACCCAGTGACGGTCCTACAGAACGTTCTTCAATAATTTTAAGATCAACAGGGAGAGCACCCTCTTTGATAATCCTCGCCAGTGTTTTAGCTTCTTCATAAGTAAAACCGCCGCTTATATTACCGCTTCCCGATCCAATAGTCTCTTTTATATTTGGCGCATTCCTGACTTTTTCATCAAGAATAATCGCAAGTTTTTTTCCATGATTCTTTTCAGAAGTTGCTTCTGCAAACTTAACAGCTCCATCGGCAGTAGTTTTAAAAACAACAACAACCTGACCATACTCATCCTGATCAACCATTGCCTCCTGAATATCTGTCCCTTTCAATGAAATCTCTTTCGAAAGTATAATAGGATAATCCGCTGTTACTTTACCTGTATCTTTATCTCTCTCGTAGAAAAACATACCCTCCAGAGTATCTGGAAGCTTGATCCCTTCTGTTATTTTTACCATAAGAGATTTAAGATCTACCGGATCTGCCGGAAGTGCTGACTCTTTATAGTTTTCCTTTAACCAGGCATTTGCAAGTCCTGTATATTTATCATCAACGATTCGATACTCAAGACTACCGGTTGTACCTATAGCTTTTTTTACACCTGCGGGATCTTTAACGCCGGGGAGCTGTATCTCTATAGCTTCATTTCCACGCGGTCTTATCGATGGTTCAGAAACACCAAACTTGTCAATCCTGCTTCTGATTAACTCAAGAGCCTGCTGTGTAATTTCGTTTCTATCTTTTTCATTCAATTCACGTCCGAGTTTTTTCTGGATTGAATCAAAATTCGCCTGAAGAACAAGATGCATACCACCTTGAAGATCCAGACCCAGATTTATTTTTTTTGCCAGAAAAGCGGTTTCAGCCCAATGCTTCAGAAGTTTAGTATCTGCAACACCGTTTAAAACTTTTATTTCATTCATTACAGCATCAGTCAGATTTCTCCCTGAAACTATAATAGTTTTGTTATCAATTTTCAGATCATAACCAGTACCGGAAAACCGCTGTTTAACAGCCTCTATATCTTCAGCAGCTGCTGTATCAATAAATCTTATTTCCATCTTCTTGCTTCCAATTGTTGGAAGAATTATAAGCACCGAAAATATAATCAATAAAACTATAAAAATGAGTTTATTTATCATTCCTCTCGTCATTTAAATCCTCTGTGAAATATTATTTCCTGTAACTATTTAAAACATTTCTTCGTTTTGAACTTTTATTACCGGGACGACCGGCCATTCTTGATTTATATAGAATAAAAATTACCAGAATAAGAAGGAGAACTCCACCTTTAACAATTACATCTGAAGCAGTTTTACCTAATCCTAAAAAACCGGCGTCTTTATCCTGTCCGGAATCAGGAGCTGCAACTGTTGTGGTGTTTAACACTACAGTTTCCGGAGCAATCTCAGCAAGTTTAATATCAGGTATTCTTTTATATTTAAAGTTCCCCTCATTTATAGGGAGAAGGTCTCCGTCAAGTTTTGCCGGGGTGATTTTTTCCACTTCCGCAACCTGTGAATTAGAAGTCACTTTTTTATCAGAATTTTTTTTATCCGAGTTTTTCCGGGTTTCGTTTTTGTTAACAGGCGCAGTATTTTTTTTATTAATCACTGTATCTGAAACTGATGTAACAGGTTCAGATTTAATCTCAGCAGTAACAGCCTTTTCAGTTTCTGTTACTACCGCACTACCGGAGTCAACAGTACCGGCAGTGCTTTCTGATGTATTAGATTCCTGTGAAAATGAAACAGAAACAACAAGGAGTAACGAAAATAACACCATCGTTGATACTTTTAAAAATTTCATAATATATTCTTCGCACCTGTTCTTCAGGAAATTTTAGCCTGGATAGCACTTTTTGCAATTTCGACGTTAGTGTTGGATGCAACTTTAACAGTAATAATGTCATCCTTGATACCGGCAACAACTCCATAAATCCCGCTGGCTGTGATAATTTTATCACCATTTTTTAAGCTATTTATCATAGCTACACGCTGCTTCTCTTTTTTCTGCTGAGGTCTGATCAGGAGGAAGTAAAAAATAACAATCATAAGCACAATTGGAACAAAACTCATCCAACTACCTGATCCGGCTGCGCCCTGCCCCTGTGCGTAAGCTGTTCCAAACATATAACACGTCCTATAATATAAAATATTTGAGTATTTCAATTCTCAATAACAAGGTGGTTATGTCAACTTATTAATTTAAGGCTGCTTTAAAAGAATTGTACCGGTTCATAAACCGGATGAATTTTGTCACCACCGCGCCGGTGGCGCGATGGTGAGCAATTTTACAACTTATTTATAAATAATTACAAAGAATTATACTGAAAACTTATTCATGAAATATAATAACAGGCGTTTTAAGCATTATATATTTCTCAAGATCAATTATATCCCTGTTATACATTCTTATGCATCCGCTGGAGCAGAAATGCCCTATTGAATCTTCATCATTGTTACCATGAATTGCAATTCCGTAACCGGGCTCAGCAGGTTTACCATTAACTAAAGGTATCTCCCCTTTATCTGCTGCATTTTTGTAATTTAAAAGATCCGCTTCATTCGGATAATTAATACCATAATACCTCGGTCCGTATGCATTATCACCCAGATCAGCATCGGGATTTCCGAATTTATGATAACCTTTTGATTTACTGAAAAAAAACTTATTCATATTAAGGATTTTCCTATAAGACTCCGACTCTTTACCGGCATCCATGCTTAAAATTTCATTAATTTCATACATCCCTTCGGGAGTTCGATTATCACCTTCATAAAGTTTTGCCTTCATATCGGGATTATGCCCATAACCTATTTTATATGTATTAATTTTATTAAAACCGGAATCAAAAACTTCAAGAGTGAACTGCTTTTTATTAATAAGTATAGCATATCTCCCCCTGTAGTCAGAGAAAGCACGTTTCAGCGATTCTTTTTTAGAATCTCCACATGAATTTATCATAAGTATCAATAATAATATGAGATATATTTTTTTCATAATCCTCTAATCTGCGGTTCAATTTCAAGGCTGCAAAGATAAAGATTAATTATTCTGCTATTTTCAGCTAAAACTATTTTGCAGCAGGGGATGATCTCACTTCCAGAGCCTTAAGTTCTTTTATTACTTCATTTGTCAGGTCATATACCGGTCTGGAATAAACTACACCATCACCTGAATTAAGAATAAAGTCCGCATTATGTTTTGCAGCTGTATTTTTTACAGCCGTTTTAATCCTTGCGTAAAGTTCGGATTTGAGTTTTTTCTCCTGTTCTTTCACCCTTGCGAGCTCTGCCTGGTAAGAAAGAAGCTCTGATTTTGTACCGGTCTGGCTTGAAGTTTCTATTTCATCAATTTTCAGATTAAGAATCTCTGAATTCCTTTTAATACTCTGTGCTTCGCTACTGTTATTATAAACATACTCATAAACCGAGTTCATATTAATATATCTTATTACATAGTCAGCGGAAGTCTTCTGATTAACAGATGCACACGAGAATATCATTAAAACACAAATCAATATTCCCGGCAGCCCTCTCATCAGAATCTCACATCTCCTATAGAGAACTGGAAAGTATAATCGCTGATAGTTTTAAATCCTTCATCATAAACCATCTTCTTCGCCCACCAGAAACGGAGAGGCATCATCGGAACCTGCACTTTAATTCCAAAACCATAGGAATAAATAAAGTACGGAAGCAGATTACCGTCTCGAATCTGATCAATTCTCCTCAAGTCTCCAGAAACAAGGTCTTCGGATACATACTCACTATAGGTTTCACTCAAATGTTTCTCCCAGTATCTATCAGACCAGAGGGAGCCTGCATCAAAAAATGCAACGACCCAAAGCATTTGAGGATGTAATGGAACCCGGTATTCAGCGCCATATAAAATTCTATGGTATAAGCCTACATATCGCCAGGATTTAGCCATTTCTGTATCACTATAATCCCAGCCTCTTACCGTTTCGGGACCACCGATACTTAGCCTGTCTTCACTCTCCAGCCATTCATTATCAGTATATGGCTTATTTTCTTTAACCCAATCCTGCCCCAGAGGCGGCTGTATAAAATCCGCACTGGCGCGCAATTCAATTACCGTTGGATGAGTCTTAAGAAAAGGGAGATTGAATGGTGAGTAATAAATATAAAATTCCGGTGAATATTGTGTAAAGTGATCGTCCCCCCTCAGAAACTGACCCCCGGTAAATGCTGCAGACATACCGGTTCTAAACCCTTTTGTAGGATTGAGATAATTATCTTTTGAATCACGAAACATATATAATTTCATGGTTCTTTTGCTCTGACTGCCGCTATCAACAGAGAGAAGAATTTCATCAGGACTGTTTCCCGATGGATCTAAATATGTTTTAAATGTGTGTATCCACGTCGCACCGGTTACCCAGTAGTACCAGAATCTGTAACTAAGACCGAGTGAGTATCCAAGGCCTTGTTTTTTATAATTGGAATAATCATTGGATTCAGGAAAAATTGAACTGGTGTCATATTCGTAGATATAATAGAATATAGAACTATTGAAGCCCACAGGATAATCAAAAAGCCATCTCTCCTGAAAGCTCAGAGTTACCGATGTCTTTTTGGGTCCATACTCAAATTTAACCCCCACAGTCTGACCGTTTCCGAAAAAGTTGTTTTCACTGACATCGGCAAATATTGAAAATCCCGTTGCAGATCCATAACCTCCCCCCATTGAAATTGTTCCGGAGGGCTGTTCTTCAACATCGATAACAAGATTCATAAATCCGTCACGTGTTCCAGGTCTTACATCAAAATCGACCTGCTTGAAATATCCGAGATTGTAGACTTTCTCCCGTGAAATCTGCATCAGTTCGGAATTAAAAAGTCCCCCTTCAAAAATTACCAGCTCCCGTCTTATTACTTTATCTTTTGTCTTTTTATTCCCTTTTATAATGATTTGTTCAATAAAAGCTTTTTTACCTTCATCAATAGTAAAATCTATTTTTACATGTTTTCTCTTCTCTTTAACACCGTCAACTTCGACCTCACGTTCAGTTATAGTTTTATTAGGAATAACCCTGGCAAAAATATAACCTTTAGACGCATAGAGAAAGCTGATAGACTGCCTGTCATTAAGAAATTTTGAATTATCAAACAACTCCCCCTGCTTCTGCAGAAGAAATGAACTCTTCAATCTTTCAATTTGAAAATCCGAAAGAACATTGCTCTTGCCGTCACCAATTTTTATATCATATGGACCATCGAAATAGTATCTGTCACCTTCGATCAATTTCAGCTGTATGTACACGCATCGAGTCCCGGGTTCGAGTGGATTGGTCCATTCGTATTCAACTTTTTCTTCAACAATCTGGGCGTCAAGATACCCCTCCTGCTGATAGTAGCCTATTATCTTTTTCTTATCCTCTTCAAAAACCTCTTTCTTAAACGCACCATCCTGGAAAAGAGAATCCTCTTTTGTCTCCATCAGGTCGAGCAGATCCTTAACATAAATCTTATCAGCTCCAAGTAAAGCCAGCTTCTCTACTTTTACCTCTTCACCCTCATCGATGATAATATCAATTAAAACCGAATTATCACTTTCACCCTCTTTTACTTTATATGTAATATATGAGTTATAATATCCTTCTTTATCATATTTATCCTTCAGGGATTTTATACTGTTTTCAATAAAATCTTTTCTATAAATACTCCCCTCTTTCAATGACATTGCTTCTACAAGATCTGTTTCGATAAGTTCATCATTGCCTTTAAATTCTATCTTCTCAACTACCGGTCTCTCTTCAAGGATTACTTTAAGTTTAACTCCATCAGAAAAATCATCAATTTCAACATTAACGTTTTCAAACTGGCCAAGAGCAAAAATATTTTTAATATCCTCTCTTACCTCAACAGCTTTAAGAGGATATCCCTCTGTTGTAAGCATTGTTTCCCGGACATCCTCCTCATCAACATTTTTCAGTCCCTCAAATTCAATTTTATGGACAACCTTCCCTTCGTATTTTGAAGGGGCCGATGAAAGAGCATTAAAAACCGCAGTAATTGAGATCAGCGAAACGAGCATAGCCGCGATCAGATAAAAAGATTTTGCTTTTATAGTCATTGTATTAGTACTATTCCCGGTTGATTTTATATATTTTTTACGGCTGTAACACACGATAGAGATAGACATCCGCCGCCTGAATCTTTGCAGCAGGAATAATCATTATGTGCGCTTTTAAACAGCTTCTTTTTCAGAAAACAGATCAGACAATCCCTTTACATATTGTATACTGAGATGTCAACCAAAATGATTTTACAAAAATTGAAGATAACTTAAGTAATCAAAAACTGGAGGTAAAATTGCTCATCGCCGCTCCAAGATTACGACGGAGATAGAATGCCGCCGGTTTTGGGCAACTACAAGAAAACCTGTTACTCAAAAATCAGCGGAGAAAAAAATTACCAGCACTTTTTGAAAAGTTAAAAATACAGATCTTAAATTATAATTCTAAGACCGGTAAAAAACTGAACACCAGGTTCGGGATACCCCTCTCTATAACTGTAATCATCATCATAAAGATTTATAATTCTTGAATGAAGATAAAAAGTTTCATAGAGCTTTATATGTATATCAAGTGTTCCAAGAATAGAGTTTCCCATAATTCTATCATCTGCCGGATCTACGTAAACTTCATTCCGGAAAGAATTGGCCCAGTTTATCTCAAGCCATGTACCTTCATATGACAGATTACATGTAAAAATACTTTCCGGTCTATATGTAATATTTATCTCTTCATACGGCTTTTCAGGCAGATATTTGTAATAATCATATACAAATTTCATATCTATTACCTGAGTAAATAAAACAAGTGTGGTTACAAATTCAGCCCGGCCATTTATATAATTAACAGGAACAGCGGAAGCACTCAAAATAGTCTGAACATTCTGATCAAGGGGATAATAGTTGTAAAAGTTACTATTATTCTCATAAATACCGCGCAGTCTTAAACCCGCTCTCTTCACTCCTAAAAGTACATTGGAATCTGTACCTGTTTCAGCTTCTATATCGCTCTTCAGTTCGGTATGATTTATTACAGATGGAGGGAGATCATAAACATCTGCCATATACTTCTGAGAATAAATTATCTCTTCAGGTTTATAAGATGAAAGCTTGTATTCATGAAGAAGTTCCAGTGAAAGATACTTCAGGTTTATAGATGAAATATTCCCTTTAAAATAAAAATAATCTGTACCATCCGCGTTCCAGCAAAACATCGGAGTCAGTGTAAGCATTGTATATTCAGTTACTTTAAAGCTTACATATATTTCATTATATGAAAAAGAATCCCCTTCATATTCTTCGGGATAACGGTTAAATCCGTTCTCAGACCTGATCCCCATTTTATTAGATGCAGACCAGATATACTCCATCCCGATTACGCCATTAAAAGAATGAAATGTGTTCTCTTCTTCAACTGAAGAGTCAAACTGTTTTAAACCATGATCGTATCTGGCATAATTCAGATCAAATTCCCATCTTGCAGGTACAGGTTTGTATTCATTTTTAAGACGAAGTCTTATTTTATCCTTATTCTCTCTGCTGTAATAAGGATTATCAAACATGCCGTATGAGCTGTTTGCAATTTCAAATTCCGGAATCACCTTCCAGTAATCAAATATAGAAAGTTCCCCTGTAAATCCGGTTTCATTAGTCCAGAAACTGGAATTATTATAATCTTCAAAATCATTATTGTTTGAAACATTTGAATTTAACTGATAAGCGAAATTGCGGAGACCCTGTGTCATCGAAAGAGAGAACATCGAATCACCGTTTGCTCCCGCGAGCATCCTTCCGTCAAAATTTGTGCTTGATGACATCGATGAGGCAGTATTTTCCGGTTTGTCCTGATTTAGATCACTATATGACTGAGAATAGACAGAACTGCCGGAAAGATATAAAATAAACAGCATTATACCGGCTATAAAAAAAAATGACCTGCATCTCTCTATAAATAAATAAACGGAGCCCTTATGCAGAGCTCCGTTTATTTCGATTAAACTATTCATATTTAAAAAACAATCCGGTCTTAAATTCGGCTTACTTTAATACTTCATATTTATCGGTAAGTTCCCATCTGAAGCCTTCGTCTTCACGTCCGAAATGACCATAAGCGGCTGTAGCACGGAATTGCGGCCTCTTCAGATCAAGAGCTTTAATAATGCCGGTGGGCTTCATATCAAAAAACTCTCTTACTCTTGCAACGATTTCCGCTTCAGGTATATGTCCTGTTCCAAAAGTATCGACCATAACTGAAACAGGATCGGCAACGCCTATTGCGTATGCAAGCTGTACTTCACACTTATACGCAAGACCCGATGCAACTATATTCTTTGCGATGTAACGTCCCATGTACGCTGCAGATCTGTCTACCTTAGATGAGTCCTTACCGGAGAATGCTCCTCCGCCATGTCGGCCCATTCCGCCGTAAGTATCTACAATAATTTTACGCCCTGTTAAACCGGTATCACCATGAGGTCCACCAACAACAAAACGTCCTGTGGGATTTATATAAAATTTAGTATCACCATCGATCATCTCAACAGGTATAACTCTTTTGATTACAGTTTCAATAACTGCTTCTCTTATCTCTTCATTGCTTGCATCAGGTGTATGCTGCGTAGATATTACAATTGTATCAATTTTTTTAGGTTTTCCGTTTTCGTACTTAACAGTCACCTGAGACTTGGAATCGGGTCTGAAAAAACTCACTTCACCGCTTTTTCTTACTTCAGCAAGTTTTTTTACCAGTTTGTGTGCAGCAAGTATAGGCATAGGCATAAGCTCATCAGTTTCGGCTACAGAAAAACCGAACATCATCCCCTGATCTCCAGCGCCCTGCTCTTTGTAAAGTCCCTCACCCTCTGTAACTCCCTGTGAAATATCAGGTGACTGAGCATGAACATAAAGCTGAACTTCACAGTTTTTATAATCAAATCCTATTTCAGGATCATTGTATCCAATCTCTTCGACAACTTTTCTTGCAATTTTTTCATAATCTACGCTGACAGATGATGTAATCTCACCAGCCACAATTATTCTGTTTGTCGTAACAAGGGTTTCACATGCTACCCGTGAATTCCCGTCACCGGCAAGATGCGCATCGAGTATTGCATCAGAAATCTGATCTGCAATTTTATCAGGATGCCCTTCAGATACAGATTCAGATGTAAAAATAAAATCTTTTTGTGACATTTCAATTTCCTTAAATGTAGTTATTTTAATCTATGAATTACCGGAAAATATTCAGGTAAGGATACCTTGCTATTTTTCAGCTTTTTTATCATTTTCAGCCGGTACAGGCGCGTTTTCAATCATTCCTGAAGGTTTCTCTTCTGCACTGAAAATTTTATCTTTTAAAGATGATGTTTTTTTAGCACCAAGAAAAGATAGTCCCAGAGAGCCGATCATGAAAACAGCAACAAGAAAAGTAGTAATTTTAGTAATGATATCTGCTGTTGATGAACCGAATGTAGACTGGCCTGCTCCGCCAAGAATACCCATACCGGCTCCTTTATCAGCCTGCAGTAGTATTATAATTATGAGTAACACACAAAGAACCGCGAATATTACAGTTAAAACCGAAGTAAGTACTCCCATTTTGCCCTCTTTATATAAATTAATTATTTTTAGAATTAATGTTTAAGCAACAGATAAATAATGTAACAACTCAAAAACAGGTGATATTTTATCTTCGACGCGGCTGAGATAAAATATTCCAACTGGTTTTTGAACAGTTACCAGATATCCCCATCGCAGCACACGACGGGAAAACATAGATCAAAAAGCTGTTAATAAATGCCTGAAAAAGAATTGTTTCAAATTTAAATATCCGAAAACAATCAAAAGACAGATTAATGACCGGTAATTCTAATGTCAAGAAATACTTTGTGTTAAAAATAATAGTAATATAAAAACACCGTTTTTATAGAAATAAGGCTCTTATTGCTGATATTACAGTGCTGAAATCGTCCTCCAGACCCGATTCAGAGGATAAATGGAAGACCCTGGGGAGATTATGGGAATAAATGTTATTATTAGCTTCTTAACAGATATATTTCCATTAAAAAAATGTTATATTAAATCTAATGTACTATGGAAAAATGTATCAGGAAAAAAATCATGAACAATATTAAAACAGGAATTAAAAATGAAAGCGCCGTGAACCTTATAAGCGGTTACGCACCCGCTGATATGCATTTTGCCGGGAGATTTCTTTATACATCATTCAGAATGGTTCACCTTATTTCAACAGGAGCAGTACTCCCTCTGGCTATAATCTACACTAAATATAACGGGAACGGTTCAGAATTTGCTCATCCGGTATTGGGATGGTTCCTTGCCTTTGGAGCAATGTTCTGGATTCTGCTTTTTGTAGCACTCGAACAGTATTCCTATCCGCCGGGCGTCCCCGGGGCATTCGGAGTTACAGGCGGAATGATCCTGAACGCATTTTCCGGTTATACACTCTCCGGACTGAATATTTATTACGGTGCATATCAGGTTGTTATAAGCGCGTTATGTGCACAGTTTCTGTTCCTGGCACTGATAACAATAAGATACACCTGTTATAAAATTATTAATTCAGCAGAAGTGAGAGATATGAAGTTATGGTATCTGGTTTTTCTTGCTTTAGCCTCTCTTTCTGTTGGTCTGCTATTAATAAGCATGATTAAACCTGTACAGATAGAATTTTCAGATGAGAATAATCCTGTTCTTATTGGTATATCAGCTTTTTTCTTTTTATATCATGTTTTTTCAGATGGAGTAACCCTGTGGAAGGGGAGTATTTTTAATAAAAATATAATGTTTTTCCCATTGAGAAATCAGCTCCATGAGAAATGGTCCGCATTCTCCGCCATTACAATTATTGCTTCACTTTTTTCATCTGCGGTAATTGGTCTCTGGAATATGTCATGATAAGTCTGAAGAATTTTAAAGTCCCGGCACCCCGGAATATTGCACTTGAAACATACAACGATGGATCTGTAAAACAGGGATACATCGATGGAACAATTATAATAAATGGTATAAAATATTCCGGCGAAATCGCCTTCTGGCCTGGCGGATCGATCAGGGTCGGCCGCATCGACGGAACCGGTAAAATCAACAGAATGGAGTGTTCGGGATTTATTTACTTCTATCCCTCGGGAATGCTGCAGTCGTGTAAACTGACAGATACTGCAATGATCAGGGGCATCCTTTTTAAAACAGGGCATTACGTTGATTTTAATGAATCCGGAATGCCGTCCGCCGGATATTCAGCAGCTGAACAGTTAATCAAAGGAGTAATAATTCCGGGCGATAGATTTTTCAGAATAGACAGTTCGGGTAAGCCGGAAGTTGCAGACATTGATGACCTTCGGGGCGACTGGAGAACAATAATAGAAAACATGAACTATGAATGCGCATTAACATCTTCAGAATTTACCTGCGGCAGCTATTCGGGCGGTGGGAGATTTGGAGAATGGGGGACATCACGGACATTCCGGGAATTCATCCAGGGGGATCTGCAGGATTTTCCGCAAAGTTATATGCCTGAAAATTTCAATCTGATCATGTCACGGTCCGGGATGATCCATAAACGCATATCTGACGTTGGAATTTATGCTTTTAATACTGTCCAATCAGAACTGAAAACAGTTATGAAATATTATTTTTTTTAAAACCGGTTAACGCTGTATGCAATAAATCAGAATAATATTTTAACATAAGGAGTTTATACTATGAGAATCCTTATTTTCGCAACCCTGTTAATTACTTCATCGCTGATTGCGAATAACACGAAAATTAATTTACACGCAAAACCTGATGAATTAAAAAGATCTATTCTTAATGTCATTAAAATCGGGTCAGATATCAACAAGGCAAAAAAGATCATGGAGAGTAACGGATTCAATTGCTCGTTCAAGAAAAACTCGACATTTTCAGATGGCAAAAATCTTTACAGACATATTGATTTTTTGTACTGCGATATTGAAAAAGGATTTTTAGTCAGCAGGAGATGGCAGACAGCAGTTTTACATAAAAATAATATTGTAGAGAATGTAGTTGTATCAACAGGACTTACCGGTCCATAATAAACCGGAATGTTAGTCTTCACCGTGGAGCCGGAAAATCAGGCATCTATTTTCTATAACTATGTTATTCCTCACCTGCCGGGGGCGGACGTGAAATCAGATAGCTATGGATATCTACACGTTAGAAATTACATAAATTCAACCAATGAAACTCAAAAAGTTGACGATGCTATCCGCCCGGCTGTATATTCTATGATATATGCAGTCATTGTTTAACTGCATATAAAGCTGTTGAACAGGATAAAACCGGGAGATTTATATGCCAGAAAAAAAGCTCGTCAATCCGGAAAACGGAAATGAATATTATATATCATATGACGAAGGTGATTCCTTTATTATGATACAGAACTGGGCCGGCGATCGAGTAAGCGGAAATACCCATACATGTACAAAACCTGAACAGGTCCCGGCTGTGTACAGGCAGCTGATACGGAGTAAACTGTCACAGGGATTTGTTGATCCTGAAGGTGAATTTAATTCTGAAAAAAATCCGAAAACAAAAAACAGTAATAAAAAAGGACTACCTGTTGAAACGCTGAAAAAAGTGGTGGAAAAAACTTGACCCGGAGTGGAAAGATACAATCCGCGATGTCCTTGAAACCGGACCGCGCATGAATGATGCTCTGCTGAAACAGATTTGCACAACAGATGAACTCGATCTGGCAGAACGGGATATATCCGATTTATCTCCACTTGCGATTTTTATAAACCTCGCTTCGCTTAACCTCTATGGCACAGGAATTTCGGATTTATCTCCCCTGAAAAAATTATCAGGGCTGAAGATTCTTGACATCGGAAACTGTGCCGAGGTTGACGACATATCTCCTGTTTCGTCACTGAAAAATCTTGAGAATCTTGATCTGAGCTATACATCGGTCAGTTCATTAAAGCCGGTTGAATCACTAAAGCGCCTGAAGAGGCTGGTACTCGAAGGGCTTGACAAAGAGATTCCTGACTTCGCACAACAGCGGAAACGCATAAGTGAAAAATTACCGGACTGCAGAATTGTGACCAATTCGTGAAATTAAATAACGGAGTTTTATATGCCCGATACATTTATCTCGTACTATCCCGACCCTGTCCGTTTTGGTGATGTAAAAAAAGGAAAAATGTTCGAAAAGCTGCCTGATCTTCTTGCTGATTTCCTTATTGCGCATGGCGAAGCCTTATGGGGCGGCGGTCTGCTTGTATCGCTCTCTCCGGATAACTGGGATGAAATATTAGAAGAATGGCTTGATGAACCGGGTAAGGCCTCTGTGTTTATGCGCACGGCTTTCGGCAGGCTATTCTTCTGGCAGGAGGGGGAGATATGGTACCTGAATCCCCACAGTGGAAAGGTCGGAAAAGTGATTAAGGATCCGCAGGCTTTTCTTGATAAATTCTGTCTTGATGCAAATATCCGCGAGAAGGCTTTCATGGAGCCGCTCTTTAAAAAGTCAGTGAAGAAACTTGGCGCGCCGGAACCGGATGAGATGTACGGATTTGTCCCTGCACTGGCGCTTGGCGGCGCCCCGGAACTCAGATACGTAAAACGCGTGCCGGTTCGCGAACATCTCTCACTGCTCGCAGGATTAAAGCAATAGATACTGAGCTTTTGTGACTGACCGCGATAATCGATCAAAAATTTCGCGCGAAGTATATACTGATGCGGTTAAACAGCCGCATACTGTGTGTTGTGCTGAAGAACATAATTGACATCAGGAGTTATAATGATTTTAGAATATCTGACAGAGGATATAACACTCGAATCTTTAATGAAAAAAGTTGAAGGTCTGGAGATCGGCGTTCCGCAAAAGAAAGATTATGATCCGGGACTCTGGCCTGATATGAAAAATAAAAGGTTTATCTCTACATACGAAAAATTCAAGGGGCGCGATGGCCTGTGGCAGATTACGTTTAAAAGCAGCAGGTTATTTTTTGTCCAGTATAACATTGAGTTTGGAGTAAAATCAGAGAGCGCATATAATAATTGTGTGGAAATCTGCAGAATGATCGCAAAAATCAACAACACAGTCAGGAAAATGCATGACCAGTTTGTGTCAACGGAACTAAAAACCTACACTGAATTCAGTAATGAAGTTTTGACCGACTCCGGACTTCCGGGCGATAGATACATAGAGTTTGCCGGATACAGCTGGAGGAATAAAGTTAAATCCTCATATCTTTCCGCGACTCACAACTGGCCGGATACAATGTCGATTGAATACAGGGAGGATCAGATTTGACGTATATCTAAGGCAATTTATACGAACCGTTTCAATGATATAATTCATTAATTCTTTAAAGATATGAATACGCAGAAGATGACAGAATGTAAGATGATGACTTAAATACCGGAGGATTAGAATGAGTGAAACACTGGATGAATTCATGAAGAAGTTTGGAAAAGACAAAGTTCCGCAGATGCTTGCTGATCTATGCGTGTACTGGGACGAGAATCCCGAATTTTTTGCAGGGAGTTTTGAAGTTGATACCGATGAATACGAAGCCGTCAAGGACTGGTTCAGAGGGAACGAAGCGGGCTACTCCAGTGTTAAGGTTTTCGGGATAGATGGTATCGCTTCACTATTCGGTCTGTGGCTTTACGAAGGCCGAACAACAGAGAATGCCCCGATAATATACCTTGGGGGTGAAGGGGAAGGGACTACAGTTCTTGCCAATAGCTTTACAGAGTTTTTTTCAATTCTTGCGACAAACAGGGATTATGAACCTTTTGACGGAGCTTTCTGCAATGAAGAGGAGGAAAACAAGCCTGAGAACCGTAAATTCAGAAAATGGATAAAGGATAAATTCAATATAACACCGGCAAAAGATCCGATGAAAATTGTTGAAGCAGCGAAAAAAAATCATCCCGATCTTATTGAATGGATCAAATCAGTGAGACCGGTCTGGCGGTAAATTTTTTGCGGTAGAGTCCGGTTTTTTCTATCGGGCCGACTAATCTGAGCCTGAGTACTGGGTGTACTTTCCGCATTTTCTGCACACCAGTTCAACTGTCACTTCGCAGTCGAACTGGGCTACATCGTTTTTCAGGTAGATACATAAAGTATCAGAAGATCTGCAGTGTCCGCATTTTATTGCGTTTGAATACCACCAGACTCCCTGAATAAGGTCATCAATAAGAAATCCGCTTCCGGAATAAGTATTGTGATGCCAGCTGCCCTTATCATGTATAATGACGCAGGGGTCCATACCGGAATAATCCGCCGGGGCATGCACCGGTTTTCGGCTTCGAGTCATTGCAAAATCAGGAGTCGCCATTATTTATATATCCTTCAAGCAGTCTTATTATTGAATTATTGTTTTTTTCAACCGCAAGTGATAATGCAGTCTGGTTGTAAACAGTCACTTTTTCAGTGTCGGCGCCATTTTGTAGAGTAACCGTCAAAACAACTGCATCTTAACAACCTTCAGATAATAAGATATACTGCCTCTAAAATCAGGAGGCATTATGAAAGACCATACAGACTACCGGCAAAACCATGTTCAGAAATGGAAACAAAGCGGATTAAGCATGCAGAGATATTGTTCGGAACAGCAAATATCCTATTGGAGTTTTCGAGACTGGAAAAAGAAGTCCGAGCATGAAAAACTTTTTGAAAAAAAGGGCCTGGTAGAGATACCCGTCACACTTTACAAAACGAAGAAAGAGAATGAACCAATAGAAATAGCATTAAGCAACGGAATAAAAATTATAGTAAAAGAAAACTCCGGTACAGACCATCTAAAAACAATAGTATCTGCATTGGCAGAACTGCCATGAAAGTAGATTTCAGTAAAGCCAGAATATATGTCAGACCCGGATACATCGACATGAGAAAACAGATAAATGCACTTTCAGTATATGTGCAAGAGGATCTGAAAAATAACCCGCTTAGCGGAGATCTATATATTTTCTGCGGGAAGAGCAGAAGATTATTGAAAATACTCTACTGGGACAGGAACGGTTTTTGTATGTGGCAGAAACGTCTGGAGCAGGACAAATTCCCATGGCCAATGGATAAGGAAGACGTAAAAGAGATAACTGAAGATGAGCTGTCTATGCTGCTTGACGGAATAGATTTCTGGAACGCGCATAAAGTATTAAAATTTTCTGCGGTATCATGAAAAGTGCTATTAATAAAATTATACTCCGTTAATCATGATCACATGAAACATGAAAAAAGAATTCTCCCCGATGATCCGGAAAAACTGAAACAGATGATAGAATCTCTTGAAGAGAACTATCGCCTGCTGGAAGAGAAATATAAAACACTACAAAGGAAATTTTTCGGAAAGTCGAGCGAGAAACTTACACCGGAGGATGAACTTCAGGGACGTCTATTTGATGAAGCTGAAGAAGGAATTTATCCTGAAGGTGAAGACTCACAAAAAGATGAAGAGCCTGATGTCACAAGAGTAAAAGAACATGTCAGAAAAAAGACCGGGAGGAAACATCTGCCTGCAGATCTCCCGCGAGAAGAAGTTATTCATGATTTAACTGAAGCTGAAAAGAAATGTCCATGCTGCGGTGAAGAACGGAAGCAGATAGGCTCTGATGATACCGAGGAGCTTGATATAATCCCTGCAGCAATTAAAGTAATCCGCCATGTGCATATAAAATATGGACCATGCGGATGTGATGGCTTTCTTAACTCCGGTGAATCAGAAATAAAAAAAGCGGCAGCTCCGAAGCGTATGATTCCAGGAAGCATTGTGAGTCCGGGATTACTCGCATATACGGTTACATCAAAGTATGCTGACGCTCTCCCTTTTTACAGGCAGTCAAAGATATTTGAACGGATAGGGGTTGAGCTCTCGCGTGCGACGCTTTGCAATTGGACAATTGAAGCATATGAGAAGATGACCGGATTTATGGAAGTTCTTGAAGCGCAGTTAAAAAGCGGAAATTTTATCAGGATGGACGAAACAACAGTTCAAGTTCTGCATGAAGAAAACAGGCGTCCTGAAAATAAATCATATATGTGGGTAAGTATCGGTTATCCCGAAAGAGGGAAGCCTCTTGTTCTATATCAATATCACCCGACACGATCAAAAAAAGTTCCTTATGATTTTCTTGAGGGATTTACCGGATATCTTCAAACTGATGGATATGACGGGTATAACTATGCCCTTTCACGTGGTGGAATTGTTCATGTCGGATGTTTTGCTCATGCCCGGAGATATTTCTTTGATGCCGCAAAGCTTAACAAAAAGGACAGTCGGGCTCATAAAGGATTGCAGTTTATAAAACACATCTACGAGATCGAGAGTGAACTCCGTGTGAGAAATCTTGCTGATAATTTATTTGTAGAACAGAGAAAAAAACTTGTTCTTCCAGTACTTGATGATTTTCACCGATGGCTTGTTCTTACAAAAAATGAGATCATCCCAAAAAGTAAAACCGGTGAAGCTGTAAATTACACTCTGAATGAATGGAGTAAGCTTATCCGCTATATTGATGCGGCATTTTTAACTCCGGATAACAATGAAGCTGAAAGGACAATCCGGCCATTTGTTATCGGGAGAAAAAATTGGCTGTTTTCAAATACACCTCGAGGAGCTAATGCCAGTGCTGCTATGTATAGTCTGATTGAAAGTGCTAAAGCAAACAGACTCGAACCTTATGCATATTTACGTTTTCTCTTTACCAGGCTTCCTGAAACATCAAATCAGGCAGAATTAACAGCACTTTTACCTTGTTTTCTAACTTCTGAACAAATCAATCATTGTTAACATGAGATGCTGTTGTTTTTACGCTTACTTTGTAGAAGCAGTTTTGTGCATGATGTATAGTTATGCTCACATGCTTCCATGAGAGCGGTTTTACCCCAGGATGTAGTTTTGTTGACATCGGCTCCCATGCTGATCAGGTCTTTCATCAGGATAAATTTACCCCGTGCTGCGCAGAGATTCAGTGGGATGAGATCAAAACGGTTGCGGATATTGATATCATCGGTAAGTGGAAGCAGATAACTCGCTATAGAGTATGCCTCGCTGTTCAGCGCGAGCAGGAGCGGATTTGAGCCATCCTCGTACAATTCATTGACATCCGCGCCGTGTGAAATAAGCAGTTTAACCGGACCGGTTTTCCTGCTTGTATATATGGCATTCCAGAGGGCTGTGTGCCTGTCGCACCCCTTTACTGTAATATCCGCATTCAGTTTTAACAGGTATTTCATCATCTGCATATATCCATAGCCCGACGCAATCATCAGGGGTGTTTCCCGGCTGCCATTCCGCAGATTGATATCAGCTCCGCGCTCTACAAGAAATTTTAAAATCTCCATGTCTCCTTTCTCTGATGCGGTGTGGACCGGAGCGGAGCCGTAATAATCTTTCCCGTTAATATCTTCTCCAGCAGAAATGAAACCCTGTATTTTATCCAAGTCCCCTTTTCCTGTAAAATGAGTAAGGTTTGTATAGCCTATCGTTAAATGTAAATTTTTAAAGTATAAATTCAATTGGGAAATTTTTTCACCAGCCATCCGTGTGAGTTCCCCATCACCTGTTTTTCTGCTGAGTCTCCGCAGGGTTCTATAATATTTTAGTGCAGTGTAGTGTCTGTTCTGTTTCAGGACGCCTTCGGAAAGAATTTTCCATGCTGTAATATCTTCAGAATTTTCGTACAAGGCATTCCTTGCACAGCTTATCGCGTTAATCAGATCACCTTTGTCTGAAAATGATACCGCTTTTTCGGTCCAGCCGTTATTTTTTATGTTTAAACTCATTCTTTAAATTTACCATTAACCAGGCTCTGATCAATACAATCACTTATCATTTTTTAACCCGGGTTCTGAAACTACAATAGTACAATAAATGAGGCTACCATGGAAACAAAGAATATCATGTTCGATACAGGATACCAGATTTCGGTATAATTTTTTTTCTGTTTTAACGAATAATCATTGTCAGGATAAAACATCAGACGGATAAACTGAATAAAAGTATTGCCAAGCTGGGCTGCCATCAGCGCCAGGTTCTGATATGGATACTTCTGCTCAAATAAATGATCCTGCAGCGGTTTTGAGAAATCAGCAAGTCCGTAGAAAAATGGTGTGCACACCAGGATTACCGCAGCAAGAATCATTACCCTATCCCTGAAACTACCGATCCTGCTTTTAAAAAAAGGGAATTGAATCCATCCCGATAACAACACAGACACTATCAGTACAGTAACCGTAAGGCAGACAAATGCCATAGCTGTCAGAAAAGTGGTATAGAACCCGAAATAGATATAGAATGAATCATTCATCACTATTGAATAAATTATATTCACATAAATCACACCGGTGAGGCGCAGGCTACCCGCGAGTGTTGCCGGATATAGATACTGCTCCAGGTGAATGATTACTGTCATTGCATAAAGCCACGCCGCAGTATTTAGAGCCGCCATAGAATCTGAGCCGCCGTTTTTCAGAAAAAACCACAGTGCAAAGGGGGATACAATCAAAGACCATAGTCCATGTAACGAACGGATTATAATATAAATCCTGCTGTTATTCCGCTTCAGGAATCCGGAAATATAGTAATTTAAAACTGTCATAATATATTAATATCAAAACCATGTCTTTTTTGGAAACTGTGTTAAACTCCGGAGCATAATACATAGGAACTCTGGAGTTTACAGAACCTGCCGAACTCTAACGCCTGAATGAATCTATCTCTTTCCTGGCAAAAGTATTCAATACGATCATGTTAAAAATACATTTTTTTCTCTGATAATTATACAAACAGTCATCTAAAAAATCAAGCCAACACCCTTGACTCCTGAAAAAAATTAAACATTAATTATATCCAGAAAAGATTTAACCTCAAGACTCGCTCCCCCTACAAGAACTCCGTCAATATTTTCCATTTTTACAAGTCCCGCAATATTATCAGGTTTAACCGATCCGCCATATAGAATCGGAACAAGGGAAGCCATGTCATCGCCATATAATTCTTTCATGATAGCTCTTATTGACACATGAGCCTCTTCGGCCATTTCAGGTGTAGCAACTTTACCTGTCCCGATTGCCCACACAGGTTCGTATGCAATAGAGATTTTCGCTGCATCAGATTTTTCCACACCAGCATATGCTCCACGGATCTGCCTGTTTAAAACAGATACAGTTTCCCCCTTCTCTCTTTCTTCCAGGAGTTCCCCGACACAGAGCATCGGCTGAATCCCATGTGCAATAGCGGCTTTCACCTTTTTGTTCACTTCTTCATCTGTTTCATGAAAAACATGTCTTCTTTCGGAATGCCCTATAAGTATAAAAGATGCTCCGCAATCCTTAACCATTGCAGGTGAAATCTCTCCGGTAAAAGCTCCCTGATTTTCAAAATACATATTCTGCGCACCTGTTTCAAAAGGTGTTGAAGAGCAGAGAGATGAAATCTCACGGAGATATGGAGATGGAGGGAATACAACATACTCTCTCCCTTCAGTCTTTTTTAATCCCGAGTTAAGCCCGTTAACCAGTTCAACCGCCTCACTGTATGTTTTAAACATCTTCCAGTTCCCGGCGAAAATTTTTCTTCTTTTCATATAACTATAAACTCCTGATTATTTTTTCAAAATTATGACTGTTTAATTATTTCAACCGACAGATGAACTGGTCAATTCCACTTTCAGCCACCTAAATCAAAGGAGAGACTTTAAGAAATAATACCGAATATTCCTCAAAAACCACCACTATTAAACAACATCTTCTTTGAAATCCCCATCCGGGGGACTTAGGGGGCCTTCCCGGAAGGGTTATTTCCTCATATAAAAATTCTATTTCGAAATATACACCGCAAGATCAACACATCTTACCGAATAACCCCACTCGTTGTCATACCAGCTGAGTATCTTCACAAGATTTCCGCCGCTTACCTTTGTCAGTTCAGCATCGAAAATAGACGAGTAGCTGTTGCCGACAAAATCAGCAGAGACAAGCGGTTCATCGCAATACTGGATAATTCCCTTCATCGCACCGAGAGAAGCCTCTTTTACTGAAGCATTTATCTCTTCGATGGTTACATCTTTTTTCACAACACATGTAAGGTCAACAATTGATACATCAGGTGTGGGGACACGGATCGCGCCTCCGTCAAGTTTACCTTTTAATTCCGGGATTACAAGAGCAACAGCTTTTGCTGCACCGGTTGTTGTGGGTATCATAGAGAGAGCTGCAGCTCTTGCACGTCGAAGATCAGAATGCGGTGCATCAAGAACTTTCTGGTCATTTGTATATGAATGTATTGTGGTCATAAGACCTTTCTCTATTCCAAACTTATCATTTATAACTTTTGCAACCGGTGCCAGACAGTTTGTTGTACATGAAGCATTGGATATTATTTTATGTTTGGATTTATCAAACATCCCCTCATTTACACCCATAACTATTGTAATATCCTCTTTTTTTGCCGGAGCTGTAATTATTACACGCTCTGCACCGGCTGTAATGTGAGCCGAAGCTTTATCCGCATCGGTATATTTACCGGTTGATTCAATAACAACATTTATCCCTTCTGCTTTCCATGGAAGAGCGGATGGATCTTTCTCGGAATGAACTTTAATCTTCTTACCATTAATTATTACAGATGTTTCATCATAGGAAACATCTCCCTGGAATATACCGAAAATTGAATCGTACTTAAAAAGATGTGCCAGAGTTTTCGGATCTGTTAAATCGTTTATACTTACTAATTCAAGCGAGCTGTACTTCTTGGGATACATGAAAATTGCCTTAACAATATTTCTTCCGATACGGCCGAAACCGTTAATAGATATCTTTGTGCTCATATGCGCCTCCGTATTTTAATGTCGATGTTATAAATATAACTAAACTTAAGGCAAAGTCATATAAAAATCAGTAAATATTCTTTAAACCCACCAAATGGAAAAGACTTTATATCTTCCCGAAGCCGAAAACAGCGGGGAGATATATTACTCTATTTCGAGTAGACTTTGCCCGGTTCGTCTTTCTTTTCACTTTTAAACACATTATTTTCACCTGGGAAAGATCCCTCTTTAACTTCCCGATTGTAATCATTCAGCGCTCCTCTTACAATCGATGAAAGATCGGCAAACTTTTTCAGAAATTTAGGATTAAACGATTCATTCATACCGAGGAGATCATTTATAACAAGGACCTGTCCGTCGCAGTAACGCCCTCCCCCTATACCGATTGTAGGAATAGAGATAGTCTCTGAAATTTCTTTCGCGAGATCTTCCGGAACCATTTCAAGTACAAGAGAAAACGCACCGGCCTCTTCAAGCATCTTCGCGTCACGGATCATTACCTTGCGTTTATCCTCATCACGGCCCTGAACAGAATATCCGCCCAGCTTATGTACCGACTGAGGAGTAAGCCCCAGGTGACCCATTACCGGAATTGAAGCTTTAACAAGAGCTTTAACTACAGGAACAAAGTCTTCACCACCCTCAAGCTTTACTGCATGGCATCCGCTCTCCTTCATTATTCTTCCGGAATTACGGAGAGAATCCTCAACAGAAATATGATAGCTCATAAAAGGGAGATCGCAGACGATAAACTTCGAAGGTGCTCCACGCTTTACTATACCTGTATGATATATCATCTGATCAACCGTTACCGGAATTGTGTTTTCATATCCGGCGATGGCATTCCCGAGAGAATCACCAATAAGTATGACATCAATATCGGTCTGCTCCACCAGTCTTGCAAATGCATAATCATAGCATGTCACCATAGAAATATGAGATTTCTCTCTCTTGGATTTAGCAAAATCATTGATATTTTTAAAAGCTGCCATGGGTTAATACCTCCGAGTATTTTTTCTTCGAAACGGGATCAATCAATTCCGGATCGAGTTCAACCAGGTGTTCTAATATAAAATCTCTTTTCATTATTTCCGGATGAGGAATTACCAGTATACACTCATTGATAACTGAATCATTATAAAGAAGAATATCAATATCTATTTCACGCGGACCCTTTGAAAATCTGTAAATCCGCCCCATCTCCACTTCTATCTCTTTCAGCAGATTAAGAAGAGTAACAGGATTGGAATCTGTACTGATTTTTATAATCTGATTCAAAAAATCGGGCTGATCCTCAAAATCGACAGCCTTTGTCTCCTTGATTGAACTCTCTTCAATAAGAGAAGCGCCGCACTTTATCAGAATCTGTTCAGCTGCGATCCTGAGGTATTCAGCTCTATCCCCCACATTGCTTCCAAGTCCGATGTAGACTATAGCCATTACTTTTTCTCTCTGTAATCCTTACCGCTGAGCTCAAGTACACGGCACATCTCTCTTAGCCTTGAGAGAATCCTTCCGCCGGAGAGCTCTTTCAGTGACTGTTCAGGATTATTATTCGAAGTAATTATAGTAAACTTTTCGTTTTCATATCTTGCATCGATGAGATTATAGAGCGTCTCCTGCTCCCAGGGTGAATCTCTCTGGACACCGAAGTCATCTATAATCAGAACATCAACATTGGCAAGATCCTTCTCTATTTTGCTCGATTCACCGTATCTTTCGGAACCTTCGACAAAAGTGGACTTCAATGTATTGAAAAAGTCCCGGGAAATTTTTATGAATTTTCCGTTAATCGCATGATGTTTTATAAGTTCAGTAAGGATTATTACAGAGAGAAGAGTTTTCCCTGTTCCGGGATTTCCCCAGAGATAGAGTCCCTTTTTTACATCGGGAAAATTCATTACAATATCATACGCTGCACTATATGCCTTCTGAGCCAGCTCACTTTCAGGTTTGAAATCTCCCCATGTTTTCCATCTGAAATACTTTCCTATTCCGGAAGAGTAGTATATGCTGACTACACGATCAATTTTCATCCTCACATCTCTGCATGGGCATGGAAGAATTCTCTCGCCGTCATAGATATAATATGGATCCTCACCTTTACACTTACACAGAGATATTACACATTTGGGACATGGATTCAGTACGTTTTCACCCAGGAGTTCAAATCCCTGATTGTGAACTATACCTGTATAATCACAGTATGGGCAGAATGCCTGTTTTTCTTCTTTTTTCATTTATGTTCATTCATTGTATTTTATTTTTTGAAAATTATCAGTATTTATTCCTTAACTTTTCTAAACGGAACGCTGAGGGGCTTATAAAGGGGCTACCGCCCCTTTATAAGCCCCTGTAAAGATTGATTTAATAGAACTGCCCTAAAGTAAAAAAAAGCTATATATATCCCCGCCGCCTTCGGCGGCGGGGATATATAATTTATATTTTCAATATTACTAAAACAAGCTTTATTGTAAAAGTAATTGTCAAGATTAATTGACTCATTTTTGTAATAATTACCAGACAATGAATTATTCTCGGGGGTGCGTATGCTTCGCATACGCTCAAAAATAAATTGCTGCCCATTACCAGATAGCGGAAGAGAAAGAATAAATTCTGAAATTTCGTAAGCACTCATAAACCGACAGTGAAAACACTCTCCGCCGCAACCTGGGCGCGGCGGAGATAAAATCCGGCCTGTTTTTGAGTAATTAAGAAATTTACGGGAAAAAAATAAATTTAATGATTGTATGATAAAAAAATATAATATTTTAATATCATATAGTCGATTATTACAATAAAGCTTAACATATGGTTTTCAAAGGGGTTATATATGAAACTTAGATCAATAATTAAGAAGTCATCCGTTTTTATTTATGGTATATTTCTTATATGTGCGTTATTCTCAGTCACTGCTTCTGCACAGAATGCGGCGGGAGACACGACCACACCAGTTAAAGAAGAAGGCACCACAGGCGATAAAGCAAAAGATGGCTGGATGACAACAGATTACAAACCATACATCTCTACAATCAAGGATCTTGAAAAATTGAGCAAAGAATTCTCTGAATTTCTTCTTAAAAGATCAATTGATGAATACTCAAAAGGATTTGATACTCTTGAAGATATGCAGTCAGAGACAATCAGATTAAAAGATATCTATAAAAATACAAAATATCTCAATGAAAAATGGTACTGGCAGGAAGTTGACAGAAAAAATGCGCAGGACAGATACCTGAACAGATTAAAAATTGAAGCTAAAATGAAGTCTGTAACATATTTCACACGTGCGATAAATACACTTGATGAGATAAAATCAAACGAACTGAAAAACAATGATAAATTTGTAGATTACAAATCAAAACTTTTCAGAATTTATGTATCTGTCCAGTATGATCTTGGAAATATGAAACCATGTATTCCAATACTTGAAAGATATGTAACAATGAGAGATGAAAACAGAAAAGATATCTGGGCATATAAATATCTTTCAAGCTGTTATGCTGTAATGGAAGCGATGCTTGACAAGAGCAGTAAAACAAATGAAGAGGATGTAATCTTCTACAAAAACAAAAAGAATCACAGTACTTTAATGGCTGTTGAGCTTCAATACGGTGTTGAATCACCTGAGTTTAAAGAGGTTCAGAAAATTATCCAGCAGGATGAGAGAAAAAGCCAGGTTATAAACATTCAATAACAGCAGAAATAAATTCTTAATATAAAAAAATGAGGTCCCCAAGACCTCATTTTTTATTTAAATAATACAGACTGATTCACTCTATACTCAGTTCCGTCAAATTCAACTCTGACTTTCAGTATCCGGTTCTCGGGAATATAGATTTTCAACTCTGCCGGCTGACTGATATTATTCATTCTTCCATAACGCCCTTTTAACTTGTCGAGCTCCCATCTTTCAGGCTTTATAATATGAAATCTGCCCGGAACCAGTTTTGATTGAAAGACTTTTATAAGTTCACCGTTACCGGTTACAGTCCGGTTATCCTCAACACCATCCACGAGTATTTCATAGTAGATACTCTCCCCTATTCCTGATTCACCGGAGGGAATGGCGGGTTTATCGACAAATTCAATTATAACATTATACTCATCAGGAATTTCAGGGATAAAGTCTTCATTATACTGATATATGTTCCTGCCTGCAATAAGATCGACAATCTCAGCCCCGCCATCGCCCCTGATTACTGCAATTCTTGAATCCAGCAGCTCTGCTATCCGGAGATTACCGGTAATTAACAAAGGGATTTCAAAACCATTATAATCAATGATTTGGTTTTTCAGTATTACAGATTTTCCACCCATGAGAATAAAATCGCTGACTCCCTCTATACTTTGAAGGCTCCACTGATCCGGATTAAACCGTGTATATACAGGATCACCCACGTTCTGACCATCTGCATTTTCGCGCAGAGGGGTTGCCAGATAATAAAAAACATTATTAAATCCTGCAAATTTATAAAGCTTTTCATACATCCCTGGGAGATTAAACTCTTCACTCTCCAATGCATCACCCTTAAAAAAACCGGCAATCCACCTGTCATGTACGCTGCGTATGTAATATAAAGTATTATTATCCTTTGATATTGCCGCAACTTTATCATACAGTTTAGTCCTGCCCTCCCCCTCCAGCCGGTATAAAACATCTCCATCGAGATCATAATTAATAAAAGAAATGATACAGGATGTATTACTGCATAAATCACCGGAATAAGCAGTCCCGGCACAGAGTGAAGATAAAACCAGCAGAATAAAAAGGATATATATATTTTTTGTCATTATGATTCCTTTCAGTATTTCCGGTAAAACAGGTTTATTCATCTATAACGAAAAATGGCCGCCCGAAGGCAGCCATTTTTTTTGAACTTTATTAATTTAGTTATAAGTTTCAGAACCGAGATATGTTACAGGAGGTTCGTCCATAAACCATCTTAGTGTATTTTTAAGTCTCATGAGCTGAACAAAGATATCGTGTTCAGGTTCTTCATTAGGCGCATGCATCGGGCTCTTCCAGTAGAATGCAAGCCACTCCTGATTTCCCGATAGAGACGCTCTTTTTGCAAGATCGAGGAAAATCGCAAGATCAAGTACAAATGGAGCCGCAAGTATTGAATCCCGGCAGAGGAAGTTGACTTTTATCTGCATAGGATATCCGAGCCATCCGAATATATCTATATTATCCCAGCCCTCTTTGTTGTCTCCCCTTGGAGGATAGTAGTTGATTGTTACTTTATGATAAAAATCACCATACAGTTCGGGGAATACTTCAGGCTCAAGAATCTGATGAAGAACAGAAAGCTTGCTCACCTCTTTTGACTTGAATGAATCGGGATCGTCGAGAACTTCACCATCTCTATTTCCGAGAATGTTAGTTGAATACCATCCCTTCATTCCAAGCATTCTCGCTTTAAGACCCGGAGCAAGAAGAGTCTTCATGAATGTCTGACCTGTTTTAAAATCCTTTCCGCACATAGGGACCTGATTTTTTTCCGCAAGTTCCCAGAAAGCAGGAATATCATTACAGAGATTCGGTGCACCGTTTGCATATGGAATTCCAAGACTCATTGCAGCATAGCAGTATATCATACTTGGAGCTATATCAGGATGATTCTCCTTCATCGCTTTTTCAAAATTAGCGATTGTGTCATGTACGCCGGGGATCATAACCTGGTGAATTTCAGTACTTCCGCACCATACCATAACCATTCTAGCAAGATTCTTCTCTTTCTGAAAATTAAGTATATCCTGTTTAACCATCTCGGCAAGATCCCAATGGGTAGGGGCTTCCTTCACCCATTTACCATCAAGATTTTTAACAAATCTTCTATTAAAAACCGCTTTCCATGGTTTAATTTTTTCAAGCTCTTCTTTTATCGGATCTATATCTTCTCTTGCAAGAACTGCGGCATTTTTCGCTGATTCATAAACATTATCTTCAAATAAATCCCATCCGCCGAATTCAAGATCTTCCAGAGTGGCAAGAGGAATGAAATCTTTAATATTTACATCTTTTGCATCTGTTCCTTTTCCTGTTCTCAACTTACCCATCTGAGTTAATGATCCGATAGGTTTATGCATACCTTTTCTTATCAACAAAACGCCGGAAATAAAAGTTGTACTTACTGCTCCAAGACCCGGTATCAATATACCAAGTTTACCTTCAGGACTTTTTATATCACTCTTTTTTGATATCACAACGGAACTCCTTGATTAAAATTTATAATTACTTTTACACGATTCTCTAAATAATCTTTTGTTTAAAAACTGCATTTACCCATAAACTGCGGCAAAACTGCTCTCCTCTGTATCTGAAACAGGACATTACCTTATTTTCAGCAGTAACAAAAAACACATACTTAAAATACAGGAATAAATTGACAGCATTTAGTCAAGAAAATTTAAAATATTTAATACACTTTGACCTTCTTCCATCTTAATACTTGACAAATATAACTATAATACCTTTAATATTATAGTTATACTATTTCACAAGCAGGCAGCGCGGTTTTTTTTAAACTCAGCACTTACCTGTGAATTATTTTCCCGCAGCAAGTACAGCGGGGTCTGTAACTGCTTAAAAACACAGGTAACGACTACTACAGCCGCTCAGGTATTTCACCCACGATTTTTAAACAGTTATTATTTACAGTATATATAAATACGGCAGCTATTCAAAATATAATTATCATTCCATATTCAGCAGAATAATCTGTAAAAATTATATCGGCAATAGTTTATAATTTCACATACTTCAGAGGTAATAAAATGAGCAGAGAACGAGCTAATCTTAACTGGTCTGAACTTCCATTCGGTTACGTAAAAACAGATTTTAACATCAGATATTATTATAAAGACGGCAAATGGTCCGATGGCGAGCTTACAGGCGATGAAAACATCACTATGCATATGGCGGCACCATGCCTTCATTACGGCCAGGAGACATTCGAGGGGATAAAAGCCTTTGAGACAAAGGACGGCAGAATTGTCGTTTTCCGTCCGGAAGAAAACTGGAAGCGTATTCAGCGCTCATCAGAAAGAATATCAATCCCTCCAATGACTGAAAATATGTTTATCGAAGCGATAACAAAAGTTGTTGCAGCAAACAGAAAATTTGTCCCCCCTTACGGTACAGGTGCTAGTTTATATATAAGACCGCTTATAATTGGTACAGGCCCTAAGGTAGGCCTCGGACCCGCTGAAGAGTATATCTTTATAATATTCGTTACACCTGTCGGACCATATTACAAAGGCGGCCTTACCCCGGTTAAAGCACTGATTGTAACAGAATACGACAGGGCTGCTCCCGATGGAGTTGGAGACTGCAAAGTTGGCGGAAACTACGCTGCAGGACTTGCCGGAGCTGATTACGGGAAGAAGAAAGGATATCCGGTTGTACTTTATCTCGATCCTAAAGAAAAAAGATATATAGATGAGTTCAGTACTTCTAACTTCATAGCAATTAAAGGGAACACCTATATTACTCCAAAATCAAAAAGTATCCTCAAGAGCGTTACCAATGACAGCCTTTTAACAATAGCAGAGAATCTCGGCATGACCATAGAGAGAAGACCTGTTGATGTAAGTGAAATCTCAGGGTTTGACGAAATCGGCGCATGCGGTACAGCGGCAGTTGTTACTCCGGTTACCATGATTCATTACGAAGGGAAAGATTACAGATTCGGGAATGATGAAACAGCAGGTCCTGTTATTACAAAATTATATCAGAATCTTACCGGTATTCAGTATGGAGATTTAGAAGATAAATTCAACTGGCTTCTGGAAGTGAAATAGAATATTGGGGCGAAGTAGGGGCGAATAATCATTCGCCCCTACTCGCCCCGACATACGATCATTCCGAATTTGTAACTATTTTTGCCTGCATTGCAAGATATTCAACGAGTTTCTGTTCTGTAATTATACCCTGTGATACAAGAATAATCCCTATAAGACCACCTTCACTCTGCTGTACTTCAAGCGCTTTATTCATCTGCTCCTTTGTAATAACTCCATTTTCAACGAGCATTTCGCCAAGTAAGGGTTTTGCCATTTGTTTCCTCCGGATGAACCGTAAACTTTATTTTATACGTATCTACTCAAATACTGACAGCATTTTATCTCTGCCGCGCCTTCGGCGCGGCAGAGACTTATATTACCACTGGTTATTGAGTTGTTACTTTTATACTATCTTATTATAATATACACTTTATTAAAAAAAATCAAGTCTGTAAATATTTTTATAGAAGTCTTGCAACTGTCTTTTTCCATAAATCATTCTGCCTGTTCCTTTCGCTTTTGCTCATTACAGGCTCAAATCTCTTCATTATACTGTTCTCTTTCGCGATTTCATCTATGCTGCTATATATTCCCGCGGTAATTCCGGCCAGATAAGCCGCGCCGAGAACAGTAGACTCACGTAATTCCGGTATAAGAACAGGAACACCTAGTATATCAGCCTGAAACTGCATTAAAAACTTATTTTCTGTAGCTCCTCCGTCAACTCTCAGTTCCGCGATTTTCTTCTTTGTATCCTGCTCCATGGCGTGTATAACTTCCATTGACTGAAATGCAACGGATTTAAGCGCAGCTCTTACAATCTGCTCTCTGGTTGTATCCCTTGTAAGACCGAAAATTGCCCCCCTGGTGTCCATCTTCCAGTACGGTGCTCCCAACCCTACAAAGGCAGGCACAAACACAACCTCATCTTCTTTATTCGATATGGATAAAGCCATCCCTTCCGACTCAGTAGCACTGTCAAAAAACTTCATCGAATCTCTGAGCCACTGAAGTACTGCACCGCCGATAAAAACAGATCCCTCAAGGGCATAAACCGGATTCCCCTTATTATCAGGAGTTAATGTAGTCAGCAGTCCGTTTTCTGATATAATGTAATCGGGACCATTGTTAAGAAGCATAAAACAACCGGTTCCATATGTATTCTTTGTCCGGCCGGGAAAAACACAATTCTGCCCCACCATTGCTGCCTGCTGATCTCCTGCAATTCCGCCGATTAGTATTCCGTCCGGTAAACCGGGGCAATTCAGCGTTCTGCCGAAATCACTTGCCGAGGGTTGAACCGTAGGGAGTATATTCAGGGGTATATCGAGTATTTCACACAACTCGGAAGACCATTTCTTTTCCTTTATATCAAATATCAGAGTTCTTGAGGCATTTGTGTAATCTGTGATATGAGACTTCCCGCCGGTAAGCTTCCAGAGAATCCATGTATCGATTGTTCCGAATTTAAGCTTTCCTTTTTTTGCGAGCAGCCGGGCATCAAGAATGTTGTCAAACATCCACTTGATTTTTGTTCCGGAAAAATAAGCGTCAAGAACAAGACCGGTCTTCTCTCTGAAGAGCTTTTCGTAACCGCGCTCTTTCAGCTGATTGCAGATTTCCGTGGTTCTTCTGCACTGCCAGACGATTGCTTTCTGAATCGGTTTTCCTGTATCGGAATCCCATAGAAGCGAAGTTTCTCTCTGATTGGTTATCCCTATTGACGCAGCATTTGCAGGATCGAGATCCCCTTTTTTAAGCGCTTCCGATATAAGACGTACTACTGAATCCCATATTTCAATCGCATCATGCTCCACCCATCCGGCATGAGGAAAATACTGGGTAAATTCGCTATATGAACTTGATATAGCCCTCCCCATGTCATCAAAACAGTAAACTTTATTCCCTGTTGTACCAAGATCAATAGCTATAATAAATTTTCTATCCGACATATTTCCCCCGAAATAATAATATTCATTTTATAACGCAGGCACAGCGCTACGCGCTGTGCCTGAAAATGGGGGATTACGGGGGCGGTGCCCCCGTAATCCCCCATTTTCAGCGTATGTAAAGTATACGCCTCAAAAAAATAATTCGCTACATCCCATTTCTAACGGGAATTGCATGGTTAAATAAAACAGATTATTACTCATTGTCAAACAATTAAAAAAGTCTTGAAATTACTTCAGGGAAATATTTCATAGTTAATTAGTCTGCAATTTATTTTCAGTATGCGAATGCTCCGCATACGCGTGGATGGTGGACTACGGCACGGCTTAAAGTGATGTGCCGGGAAATAGTAGTTTAAATTTTATTCTGCGGGAAATAATGTTAAATAATATTTTTAATAATAAAAAAATTGTATTCATTGCCGAAATAGGGCTTAATCATAATGGTGATGCCGGACTGGCTGAAGAGACGATTGTCAAAGCTGCTGAAGCCGGTGCTGATGCGGTCAAGTTCCAGACCTTTATCCCGGAGAAGATGAACTCACCCTATACTTCATCACTGCTGAAATCGGGAGAAGAGATAAATCCCGATTACGGAATTATCGATTTTTTTAAAAAATTTTCATTCACAGAGACTCAATGGAAAAGACTTAAATCGGTATCTGAAAAATGCCGAACTGAGTTTTTTTCTGCACCATTTGATGCTGAATCGGTGGAGCTTCTGGAGAGACTGAATGTCAGACTCTATAAAATCGCTTCATCGGAAGTGACAAACACCCCTCTGATCAGAAAAATCGGAGCTACTAAAAAACCTGTACTCCTCTCAACAGGAATGACCTCAGAGAGTGATATTGAAATATCTTTAAAAAATCTCAAAGAATCGGGAAATACCGAAACTCATCTTCTTCATTGTGTTTCACTCTACCCTGCTGCAAAAAATGAAGCTAACCTTATGCGTATTACTTCACTAAGAGATAGATTCAAAATACCTGTGGGACTGTCCGATCACACTGGAGATTATCAGTCAGCAGTAATTGCAGCAGCTCTAGGTGCGACTGTTATCGAAAAACATTTTATGATTGATAAAGATCAGGACTGCCCGGATAAGGATGTATCGCTGACCACTGAAAATTTCAGAGAGATGATAAATAAAGTAAATGAAACTCTTGCAATGCTTGGCGAGGGTGTTATCCCCTATTCCGGACGCGAGACAGATACTGCACGTGCTGCAAGAAAAAGTCTCTTTGCTTCAAAAAGAATCAGCGCAGATGAAATTCTCACTGCAGATTCAATAATAGCACTCAGGCCCGGAACCGGAATATCTCCGAATATGATAGATGATATCACAGGGAAGAGATCGAAAGTTGACATAGATGAAGGCTCACTCCTTAAATGGGAATATTTTGAATAAACGGAGCATATAATGCGTACTAAATTAATTCTAATGATGTTTTTAACTCTTCTTCTGGTTCAATGCCAGTCACCCATGTGGAACAGAATTACAAAAACTGAAAGTAAACTCTATACAGATGCGGAAAAAATAATGCTGAATGAAATTACAGCTTCGATAGACTGCAGATACGGTTTTGATCCCGACCTGGAACTGGATTATATTTTCAAAGCCGGCAAAATGTCAGATCAGGAGATACAGGCAAAAGCTCCCGGGATGAAAAAGGTTCTCGCTAAATATAAGTCCGAAGAGATTATTAATTTTTACGGAAAAATAGTTCATATGAGAGACGCGCAGGTATCAGAAATGAATTATTACCGGCAGGATGAGGAGTGGGAGGATGCAACTTATATTCAGAAATACCTCCTCCCCGAGGCGGAACTCTTCCTGGACATACTTGAAAAAAATATGATGCAGGTGAATCCGTCATACAGCGAAGCGATAAATAAAATAAAGACAAAGAATATTCTGAAATAAATACCGGAAAAGAGATATTTCAGATCATAATCAAACAGTGCGGATTGTCTTCTGCTTTGTACATCAAGTTACAGAGAAGGCAATTCAGCAGAATCACTTAAAAAATTTCCAATTTTAAAATATTACCAATATTTATTCTTTAACTTTTCTAAAGTGCAGTCTCAATAACTCAATATTTACAGGGTCTAAGAGGCGGTAGCCCCTTTGTAAGCCCCGCAGGGCTCACTGCGGTCCCGGAAACGAAGTTTTTGGGACCGCCCTAAAGTAAAAAAATTATATTTAGGAATAATTACTTAAATATTAAACAGAAGTACTTGAGAAAAACAGTTTTCTTTTCGATTATAGTTATATACCATATTAAAGAGAGACCCTTCGTGAAAAAAAATCTTATCACCATATTAATCTCAGCACTGCTCATTTTCACTTTTGCAGCCCCATCTTACTCAAACGGAGTTTACATTCTCTGCTACCATGCTTTTCTTGAGAAAAAAGACCCTTACTCTTTTTCGACCGATCAGTTCAGAGAGCAGCTTAATAAATTGAAAAGCAGCGGATTTACATTTGTTACTTTTGAAGATGTTATTAATAATAAAATCACAGGAAATAAAAATATCCTCATCAGCATTGACGACGGTAATAAAAGCGTTTACGATGCATACTATTCAATTATGAAGCCTATGGGGATTAAACCGCTGCTGGGAATCTATCCTGCAATAATTGGAAGAATGAAATACGCGATGACATGGGAAGAGGTAAAGCGTCTTTCAGATGATGGATGCTACATAGCTTCGCACGGATATCATCACATGTTTTTGTCAGAAAAATATTATAATCAGGAACCTGCCAGTTTCAAAAAAGAGATCTATCTGTCAAAAAAAGTACTGGAAGAGAAACTGAACCGTAAAATTGAAGCAATGGTTTATCCATTCGGAGTAAACAGCCCTATTGCAATTGAAGAATTAAAGAATGCCGGATACAAATATGGTATGACCATAATACAGGGGAGAGAATCGCTCCCGTCAAAAGATAACTTTCAGATTCACCGTTACCTTATGACTAAGCCGGGACAGAAAGGTGTTATCGGATATATTACAAAAAATGCAGGAAATGTGCAGTCTGCTGATGCATCCGGGACTTCAGACACCTCGGAATATGGTAAAAGCAGTAACGGATCAAGAAAACTATCTCTGATGAGTTATCCCGATCAGATCAGAAAATTTATGACAACTGATGTAATTGCACCTCCGGTTAAAATCGAAGCTGAAAAGCAGAAAAAAGTTAAATTTAAACCGTTTGTTCATCCGTCAAAAACATCAGGGAATTCAAAAAATAAGAACAAAAAAGTATCCGCCAAAAATGAAAAAAAAAACCATCGGAAGAAGAAGACAGTATAAATCAGAATTCTCAGAAAAAATGGCCGGACTTTAAAGTGATGTACTTCTCAGTACTGACAAAATGGTCCGGCTATGTTCACTATATAAAAATTCGAACAATGCTTAACTTTGAAACTCTGAAAATAAAAGCGATGAAGTTCTTCAGCTGAATTCATAATAATTTTTATTTTGTTTTATGAGAGTCCGCAAAACCCCGTTTTATTGACGACAGAGAGGCCTCCGGAGCTTACAGAACCGTTATCCCACATACCCCCGGCAAATTATTATATTTACGCTCTTTTCCTTGACATTTTGTATTTTACTTTTAACAATAACAAACATATAATTTAAATCAGTATTTACTACTCAACTTTTATAAAGTAAAAAAACTCTATTATCCCCGCCGCCGAAGGCGGCGAGGATATTTAATTTTTGTTTTTTTACACTTAAAATTATATTTAAGAATGATTACTGAATTATAATCACAGTTTAAATATCTACTCATAAGCCGTAAGTGGCGGACACATATAATTTATCTTTTTCTACTGATTATCGGGCTGAACAGAATGGAAGCAAAATAACTGATACTGGAGTAAAACTATGCTGCTCGGGATAGATGTAGGGGGGACTCATACTGACGCCGTTCTCATAGGTGAAAATGGTATTGAATCCACCTTTAAAGCCAAAACTGATACTCAAAATCTGCTCCATACAGTTACAACAGCACTGAAACAGGTCACTTCCGGAATTGATGTAAAAAAAATTAAAAATATAAACCTCAGTACAACTCTCTCAACTAATGCCATCATTGAAAATAAGCTGGAAAAAACAGCGCTTTTTTTATCATCCGGTCCGGGGATCGATCCTGAAAATTTCATATTAGGAGAAAATACATATATCCTCGATGGCTCCATTAATCATCGCGGCACAGAGGTACTAAAACTAGACTTATCCTCTCTGCAAAAAAATATAGATGTCTGCATTAACGATAATATAAAAGTTTTAGGTTATTTTAGGAGAAAATACATATATCCTCGATGGCTCCATTAATCATCGCGGCACAGAGGTACTAAAACTAGACTTATCCTCTCTGCAAAAAAATATAGATGTCTGCATTAACGATAATATAAAAGTTTTCGCAGCCGTTACTAAATTCTCAACTAGAAACAGCATCCATGAATCAGCCATAGCTGCTTCAATTAAAGACCACGCTGAATTTATTACAGAGGGGCACAATCTGTCCAGCCAGCTCAATTTCCCGAGAAGGGCCGCAACAGCATATTACAACTCCGCAGTATGGAGAATCTACTCGAATTTTTTATCAGCTATTATTGAATCTCTAAAAGCCATGGGGATTGATGCACCGGTGAATATTCTCAAAGCTGACGGAGGAACAATGCCAGCCGAAATATCTAAAACACTCCCGGTGGAATCCATACTCTCCGGACCGGCTGCGAGTATAATGGGGATAGTTGCGCTGAATAGAATTACAGAGGATGCCGTAATTCTTGATATCGGGGGGACAACAACTGATATAGCTATTTTTGCTTCAGGAGCTCCGCTCATGGAGAGAGAAGGTATATTACTTGAAGGTACCCCGACACTGGTACGCTCACTTCAGAACAGGTCCATTGGTATCGGCGGAGATTCGGCCATTACAGTTTTAAACGGAGAAGTTAAAACCGGTCCTGAAAGAAAGGGACCATGTTCTGCGGAAGGAGGAGAACATCCTACACTTGTTGATGCCCTGAATTTTACAGGTGTAATAAACTATCAGAATAAAGAGAGATCTGTTGAGCAGATAAAACTTCTGGCTCAACAGAATAAACTCTCTCCGAAAGAACTGGCGGAAAAGGCAATAGCTTTCAGCGTCAAAAAAATAAAGGATGAGATAAACCGTCTGCTTACTGAGATAAACCAGAAACCGGTCTACACTATTCATGAAATGCTGCAGGGGAAGAAAGTTGTCCCGAAAAAGATATATATAATCGGCGGACCTGCGGCAGCACTTGCGAAGATAATGAAAGGTGACACCGAAATTGTAGTACCGGAAAATTATAATGTAGCAAATGCAATTGGAGCTGCGCTTGCAAGAACAACATTTGAAACTGAGCTCTTTTCAGATACGGGGAAAGAGAAAATGGTTATTCCGAATCTCGGAATTGAAGAGAAAGTTTCCCGAAGATACTCACTCAGCGAAGCGGAAGATGACGTTATTGCACATACGCGGAAATATCTTGAAACCTCCGGCTACAAAGATAAAGATCTTAAAATTGACATTGTTGAATCAACCAGTTTCCGCATGATTGACGATTATTACGCTTCGGGGAATGACATAAGAGTTAAATGTCAGATCAGACCCGGAGTAGTAATGAATCTGCACAAACAGTAAGGGGGAATCATATGCTTAAAGCGAAAAACAGACTGGGACTGGTTTTTTTCCCTGCATACGACTGGGCGATTTCCCCCACTCATCCGGAAAGAGAAGAGAGGCTACTCTATACTCAGGATCAGCTCCGCGAGGAGGGGGTCTTTGACATAGAGGGGATTGTCGAACTTAAACCTGATATTGCTACCGACGAGGACGTTATGCGTTCACACTTCTGTTTTCCCGATGTCCGGAGTGTAGTTACCCAATCACATATGATCTCCGCGGGTGGAGCGATCCGGGCAGCAAGAGCTGTACTTGACGGAGAAGTTGACCGTGCATTTGCGCTTGTCCGACCTCCGGGGCATCATGCAATGAAGTGCGTTCATGGAAACAGAGGTTTCTGCAACATTAACAATGAGTCTATAATGGTTGAATATATACGGGAAAAATACGGAAAGAGACGAATAGCGATTGTAGATACGGACTGTCATCATGGAGACGGAACACAGGATATATTCTGGCACGATCCCGATGTTCTGTTTATATCACTTCATCAGGATGGAAGAACACTCTATCCCGGATCCGGGCATATGAGAGAACTTGGCGGACCGAATGCCAGAGGGAAAACAATCAACATTCCGCTCCCGCCGAATACATCCGAAGAGGGTTTTATTTATACAATCGACAATATGGTGATGCCTATACTTGATCACTTTAAGCCTGAAATAATTATTAATTCAGCCGGTCAGGACAATCACTATACAGATCCGATTACAAACATGAATTTCACAGCTCATGGTTATGCTCTACTGAACGAAAAGCTCAACCCTCACATTGCTGTTCTTGAAGGGGGATACTCAATTCAGGGTGCACTCCCCTATGTCAATCTGGGTATTGTACTTGCTATGGCCGGGCTCGACTATTCTCACGTAAAGGAACCCGATTACGATATAAATTACTCTCCTCAGGAGGATGAAATAACTCAGTATATTACCAGACTGAAAGAACCGGTACTTAATAATTATTTTAATCCCACCCCTGATATTGAACGAGCACCAGTAGGGCAATTCACTGTAAGACATAAAAATATTTACTATGACACAGATGGAATTCAGGAGAGTCAGAAAGAACAGATAATGACATGCAAAGACTGCCGCGGTCTGCTTGTGATAGAGTCAACAGCCTCCATTCACCCGACATGTGTCGGCATAGAGATACCTGTTGACGGATGTAAAAGATGCCAGTCTGAGGGTTATAAAATATATGAAAAAGCAGTTAAATCGAAGCAGTACATTTCGGTACAGCTGACAGATAGAGTAAAGAAAGTTTATCAGAGAGTTAAAGATCCGAATTATTGAGGTTAAAAATAGTCCGCCCCACTATCCGCCCCCTCTGCCCTACCGGGCATCTCCCCCCATAAATGGGGGGAGAGAAACATGGAATTTTCCGAGTTTCCCTTTCCCCCATTTACGGGGGAAAGGTGCCCGATAGGGCGGATAGTTACAGGCTGGACGCTACATTCAATTATATAATAAAAAGCATCTCCCAGAATTTCGGTATCGGCCAGAGTGAATCGTCCATGATTGTTTCCAGTTCATCAACCAGCTTACGGAGATCATCCATCTCAACTTTTACTTTATTGCAGAAGTATTCAGCTTTTTCCTGTTCATGTTCAATCTTCTTTGCTTCGTCGCAACTGCATTTCTGAGCTGCAATTCCATTCTGTATTCCACTGATAAGAGTACTTACTTTTGTGAGCAGTTCTTTCTGAGGTTTAAGCAGACTGTCATCAACAAGACCCATTGCATTTTTAATAGATCCTGCAACTTCATTCTGATATTTGTATGCCGCAGGAAGTATCTGAGATGAAACTATACTGTAAAATGTTCTAGCTTCAATTTCAATCTTCTTGATATAGTTCTCAAGATGTATGTGATATCTTGAATAGAGCTCTACATTAGAAAGAACTTTATATTTCTCAAACAGATTCTTCGCTTTGTCAGTATTAAATGACTTTAGTGATTCCGGTGTTGTCTTGTGATTCGGAAGACCTCTTTTTTCCGCCTCAGCGTACCACTCTGCTGAATAGTTATCTCCACCGAATACTACAGGTTTAACTACTTTTATTTCGCTCTGAATGAGATCCATAATAGTTTTCTTAAGATCACCTTTACCGGCTTTCTCAATCTTATCCGCAAGCTCATCCAGGCTCTCTGCAACGATCATGTTGATTACAGCAGCTGCAAGTGATATAGACTGAGATGATCCCACAGCTCTGAATTCAAATTTGTTTCCAGTGAAAGCGAATGGAGAAGTTCTGTTTCTGTCTGTATTATCCTTACTTACAACAGGGAGTGAAGCAAGACCTAAATCTATAAGTGCAGCATCCATATCTTTAAGTATTTCGCCTTTTTCTATTGCATTAAGGATTCTCTCAAGCTGCTCTCCAAGGAATACAGAGATAATTGCAGGGGGAGCCTCGTTAGCGCCGAGTCTGTGTTCGTTACCTGTAGTTGCAACAGTTGCACGGAGAAGATCACCATGTCGGTGTACTGCTTTGATTACAGCTATAAGGAAAACAAGGAACTGAATATTCTCAGTAGGAGTTTTCCCCGGATTAAGAAGATTTATTCCGTCATCTGTTCCGATTGACCAGTTAACGTGTTTACCTGAACCGTTTACTCCTGCAAAAGGTTTCTCGTGAAGCAGTGCCGCAAAATTGTGTCTTCTAGCGACTTTTTTCATTGTATCCATAAGCAGCTGGTTGTGGTCAACTGCAAGGTTTGCCTCTTCGAATATCGGAGCAATTTCAAACTGAGCAGGCGCAACTTCATTGTGTCTTGTTTTTGCCGGAATTCCGAGTTTAAAGAGCTCCTCATCAAAATCGTGCATGAAAGACTGAACTCTCTCTTTGATGCTTCCGAAGTACTGATCCTCAAGCTCCTGACCTTTAGCAGGTGCTGCACCTAAAAGTGTTCTTCCAGTTAGAATAAGATCCTGTCTTTTAATGTAAAAATTTCTGTCGATAAGAAAGTATTCCTGCTCAGGTCCCAGATTTGAAACTACTTTTTTTGAATGATCGTTTCCAAGAAGACGGAGCATTCTGATTGAACTTGCATTAACCGCTCTGACTGATCGAAGAAGAGGAGTCTTCTTATCAAGAGCTTCACCTGTATATGAAATATAAGCTGAAGGGATACAGAGAGTAATACCCAGACCATTCTTTCTGATAAACGCAGGACTTGACATATCCCATGCTGTATATCCGCGGGCTTCAAAAGTAGCTCTAATTCCGCCGCTTGGGAAGCTGGATGCATCCGGTTCGCTCTGTACAAGCTGAGACCCCGAAAATCTCTCTATTACTTCATGTGTACCTGAAAATTCAATAAACGCATCATGTTTCTCTGCAGTAGCACCAGTCATAGGCTGGAACCAGTGAGCAAAGTGAGTCGCACCGTTTTCCATTGCCCACTCTTTCATTGCATGAGCAACAGCGTTTGCAGTTTCAATATCAAGTTTGGTGTTCTCTTCAATACATGACATTAACTTCATGTATATTGATCTTGGAAGTTTCGCCTGCATTACACCTTTGTTGAAAGTATACTCTCCGAAAAAAGATGAAACCGGTTTCCTGTCCTTTTTCTCTTCAGATATTTTTTTTATCTGAGAAGCAGCATAATCGTTAGTTCTCATATCTATTCTCCCTTAAATCTAATTATTTACTAATTTAATAAGCCATAAGAGTTTTTATTAATACTTATGTCAAATTTTTGTTAAAGATAATTCCCTGTTAATAATTAAATTAACAAATACTTAATACTTAACATGTTTGTAACTTATCAGGAATATCCGAAAAAATATCCTGCCCGATGCATACAGTTTACCGTAAAAAGTATTTTCATCTGCTTAAAAAATTACTTAAATGTTCTATAATGTATAACAGGTTTTTTAAATTTATTGGCAAGCAGAAAAAGGAATGTTTTATTACATAAATGTTAAAAAGAATAATCACATTTGTTTAAAAGCATTGACTCTTTTCAGAAATTTACTTTAATTCAGAATATGACTTTGATCGCATAAGCAGCGGATTATTTTCAGGGTGCGTATATTACACATACGCTGAAGATGGGGGATTAAAATGAAAAAAGAACTTCTCAACAACATCGTAGAAAATTTTTTCACATGTAATAGAGATGAGATTGTACAGATTTTCAATGAACTGCTGAATACTCTCGCAGCAGAGGAAACAATTTCAACATCGGACCTTATGTCCAGAAATTATGATACAGCGCAATCAAATCCCGAAATTCATTATATACCGGGAAATCTCAAAGATGCCCGTGATGCAATATTCCCATACTTCTGGGGTACTGACGGGTGGTCGTCAAAACTCCACATGGAGAATGTAAAAGGTCCGGCAAACTATGCATCGCTGATCGGATCGATCGCCTGCTTACTCAAAAATCCGAATCTCTGTGTTGACACATACAGCCAGAGATCAAACGAGCTTGAACTTAAAGCGATCACAGCTCTTGCAAATCTGGTGTTTTATCACACGGCCAATCCATGGGGAGTTTTTACAATGGGTGGGACTATATCCAATATGTATGGCGGCAAAATCGGAATCGAAAAAATTCATCCCGATGCAATGAAGAAAGGTCTTCAGGGAATTAAAATGGCAGGTATTGTTTCTGAAGCTGCTCACTATTCCAATGAAACCCTGGCTGGATGGCTTGGACTCGGCACAGACAATCTTCACTCAATCCCAACAGACAGTTCATGCTCAATGAACCTGAAACTTCTTGAAGAAAAAATAGAAAGTTTATATAAGGAAAAAATCTACATACCATTTGTTATTGCCACATTCGGAAGCACCGATGCATTCGGCATAGACGATATTGCTGCGATAAGAAAAATCATTAATGAGAAAAGTTTAGAACACAATATGCCTGTTCCTCAACTCCACGTTGATGCTGCGGCGGGATGGTCATTGTGTTTTCTTAACGAGTACAACATAGAACAGAATGAGTTTGCTTTGAGTCACGATGTTATATCTGTAGTGGAACGATTAAGAAAATTCTCCATGGGTATACAGCACGCGGATTCTATCACGCTGGATTTTCATAAGATGGGATGGGGTCACTACCCTTCCAGCGCATTTATTGTTTACAATAGAGATGATTTAAAATATCTATTCAGGACTATGGAACAGATTCCGTATTTTTCCGAAGCGGATTTCAGACATGATCCTGCGATGTTTACACTTGAAACTTCCCGTCCGGGAATAGGACCATATTCGGTAATGGCAAGCCTCAATGGTATTGGACTTAAAGGTTACCAGATTCTTGTCGCTCATTCACTTGAGATGACTTCACTTCTAAGAAAAAAACTCTCCAACCTCGAATACTGCAAAGTATTGAACGAAGGATGCATGGGGCCGAGCGTTGTTTTCTGGGTACTACCGAAGGGAAGAAATGCTGAGCAGATATATAATAAACTTATAAACAATGAACTGACGGAAAAAGAATATGTAAGATATTTCGGAGAGATTCAGCGGCTGTTCGAAAAAAGAAAAAATTCCATCGATCCGGCAATTGATGCAAACCTGAGTTTTACTACTTCAATGGGGTACAATCCTATGGGGATTTCTATACCTGCATGGAAGGGGGTTTTCTTTAATCCGAAGACCGATGAGAATGTAGTGAAGCAGATTATTAAAAGCATTGAGGAACTGTAGGAGAAACTAGTATTTTAAATAATATCTATAAATTCCCATACGCACGAAAGCGCGAATATTCTTTTTCGCGCTTTCGTGAATAGATCGATACAACATTTCTACACGTAATATTGACAAATATTTTTTTTAAAAAAGTCTAAGATTTACACCTGCCTGAAAATAATACTCAGGCGGAAAATTTCCTTTAAACTCTTTAGTATCAATGTTTGAAAAATAAAAAGGGACATCCCCCTGCTGATTACTCCAATCTTCCTTTAATTTCACATCACTAAAAAGTTCTGTATAAATATGATAATCGATACCGCACGCAATAAATACATCAAAACTCTGATGTAAATTATAAAGTATTCCAAACTGAATTTTTAATAGAGGCGAATAAACTGTTTCAGAAACATTCGCTGTGCACTCGAGATCGTATTGAGGCTGTATGATGAATACCGAAGGTGAATCTATGCTTAAAAAATAAGAATAATAAATATCTGTTAATGGTGAATCTATCTTAAAAATATCAAAACCTAATCCAGGGGATAGAAAAAATCCGACTCTTTTTTTAAAATAAGTAAAACTCGGTTCTACCGCAAATCCATATCCCCGAAAGCCTCCTTTCATTTTTGATTCAAAATCAAAAACATTGTAATTTTCATCTGTAGTTTCATCCTGAATAATGGTACTTTCATCACTATTCGATATTTTGAACTCTGTTTTTAAAGTAAAATATTTTGTGAACTCATAGGATGGGGATAGAATTATTGAATGAATTTTCATTTTTTTTATTTTACCACTACCCATTATTATACTATTCTCTCCAGCTTCCAATTTCGGTATATTGACATTATTCAGTTCACCATACCTGTATGCAACTCCGATTGAAAATGGAAGTCGCTCGTTACTCTGAGAAGTTATAACCTCTGAAGCCGGTCTATCAACTCCTACCATTTTTAAATAAAGATTATCTGAAACTATTTTTGCTGATTGAATAATATCATCTTCACTTGAACAAACTTCTGATTCAGCAAAATCTATTTTACCGGATTCAACATTTACAATTTTTACAGTGATTATATATGTTCTACCTGTTTTACTCAAAGTACCTATTACTATTTTTCTAACAGAAAGAAGCTTTCCTACTTCAACCGCACATTCCTGCTCAGTACATCCAATCTGCTGAAAGCCCTGCTCTTTGAGAATTTCTCCGATCTGACTTCTCTCTATAACTGTAAATTCACGTCGCTTAGCAAGCTCTGTACTTATATACTCAGAAACAGCTTTTGATGCAAATTTAGAAGCACCATTAGATTGAAAATCCAGAACAGCTAGCCGCACCAGATCTGATGCATAAATATTTGAAGAGAATAATTTAAAAATAAAAAATAATATGTTTACCATAACTAAAAATTTCATTCTACTATTCATTAATTTACCTATTTAAAATTAATATTTTTGTATCTACTCATAAACTGGTGGAGAAGTTGCTCTCCGTAGCGCCGGTGGTGAGGCGGAAATAAAATACCACCGGTTTTTAAGCAGTTATGTCTTTTCGTTCATTTTTTCAGTCGTTACTTCGTTATAATAATTTTAGATTGAAAATCAAAATTCCGTATTAGTTTACTCTGGTTGCCTAATGCTTGAAGAACAAATCAATTTCATCCTGAAAAAATAAGTCAAGAGTTTTAATTATCAAGCTGACTAAAATTCTTCATCGACTTCATATATCTGTTGATAATAATATCTATAAATTCCCATACGCACGAAAGCGCGAATATTCTTTTTCGCGCTTTCAAATCCGGATCAGTGCACATTATAAAAAATTCAGCTACCACTTTTCAAAATGGATCTTCGACTCGTCGAATTTATTATTCTCCGGTTTTGTCTCATCGGGATAACCAACCGGAAGTACTGCAAAGGGGATAATCCCCTCGGGAAGATTAAAAATTTTCCTCACTCCATCAATCCGTTCTTTAAGGGGATAAATTCCGAGCCAGACTGAACCGAGACCTTTATAATCGATCGCAAGCAGCATATTCTGCACAGCCGCGGCGCAATCCTGAACCCAGAAACCTTCATGTTTTTCGAGAGAGGGATCTCCGCAGATTATAACAGCAGATTTTGCATGAAGAAGCATTTTGGAATATGGATGTACTTCATTTATTTTAACAAGCTTCTCGTGATCGTGTATTACAATAAAATGCCAAGGCTGGGCATTACCGGCAGATGGTGCGTTCATCCCGGCTTTGATAATTTCTTTAAGTACCGCATCGTCTACATCTGTATCTTTATATTTTCGAATACTTCTTCGTGTAAAAATACTCTTCATATCTCTCTCCCTGAAACTGCTATTTTAATTTCTTTCCAATCAGAACGTCTCTGAAACTTTTTATTTTTGCAATATCAGACGGGCCGGTGCGGCAGCAGCCGCCTATCAGCCTTGCACCACGGCTATACCATTCTTCCGACAACTTACGGTAATCGCTTGCAGTAGGATCATCCTGCCAGCATGAACAGTCCGTATGATAATGCTCGCCCGAGTTCGGATATACAACTAATCTTTTTTTCAGTTCAGCATCAAGCGAATCGAGAACTGGAATTATTAACTCCGGCGGAGAACAGTTTACACCTGAGGCAGCAAGATTTTTTCTCCCCTGCAGAGATCTGATACACTCTTTAAAATCATCTCCATGGTTTGTATGAAAAGCATCCCTGATAGTAAAAACAATCCAGTAACTAAGATCGCTATACTCCTCCATAAGTTCAGCCACCGCGGCGGCTTCCTCCATACAGGGGAATGTTTCAAACGCAATAATTTCAGCTCCGGCATCGGCAAGTATATCCACTCTCTCTCTGTGGAAATTTTTATACCCGTTCACATCAAGATGATAATCACCACGGTATTCGGAACCGTCCGCAAGGAAAGAGCCGTAGCATCCTGCCGAAGCGGCTATGAATGGTTCCGGGCGTTTACTCATATCAGGAGATGAGTCATGAAATATTTTTACAGCATCAGATGCAATCTTCACCGACTTCCAGATAAGTGCAATCGCCTCGCTGCGCGAATATCCGGCAGAGATAAATCCCGGAACTGTCGCCTGATACGATGATGTAATAATACAATCAGCACCGGCATTCAGATATGACAGGTGAACATCTCTAACAGCATCGGGAGCTTCTGCAATAATCTTAGCAGACCACAGCCGGTCTTTAAGATCAAAATCTTTTTTTTCAAGCTCTGTGGCAAATCCGCCATCAATAATAATAAACGGATATTCACTCAATATTTTTTCAATAGTATTCATTTCTCCTTCGCTTTGATGTTTTGTTATATTGTATTAAATGATTATAATATGATCAACTTTTTTAAATAATAATTTTTGAAATTTCTATAATTACCCGGTATTTATTCCTTAACTTTTCTAAAGTAAAAAACACAAATTATATTCAGGAATAATGACTGGCAATTACCAATAGACCGGCGGCATCCTATCTCTGCCGCTACTTTAGCGAAGGTAAAGCAATTCTCGTAAAATAAAGAAAAGGCCCCCTTGCGGGAGCCTTAAAAACGTAGTGGATCTGCAGCAGAAAATCAATTATACATTATCTCTATTTTATCAGAGTACTTCCCCTCTACAACTTTACGTTTGATTTTATTTGTAGGAGTTATTTCATCATCCTCAACAGTAAACTCTTTCGCAAGGAGTGTGAATTTTTTAATCTTCTCGAAGTCTGAAAACTCTACTGTATTCTCTTCAATTCGCTCTTTGTAGAATTGAATAATATCTTTATTAGCAACAAGCTCCTCTCGCGAAGAGAATGCAATACCTTTAGATTTAGCATACTCCTCAAGTGCCGGGAATGCGGGAACAACAAGCGCGGAGATATACTTCCTCTGATTGCCGATTACATGAACCTGTTCTATATAAAAATCGACTGCAAGTGCGCGGTTTATCGCCTGCGGAGCAACGTTCTTTCCTCCGGCAGTGATGATGAGCTCCTTTATCCGATCAGTTATAGTAAGATAACCATCAGCATCGATTACACCAACGTCACCTGTTTTGAAATATCCATCGGGAGTGAAGACTTCTTTAGTCTCCTCAGGTTTGTTGTAATACCCCTTCATAACACTTGGGCTCTTTACCTGAATCTCACCTTCATCTGAAAGTCTGATGTCAGTCTGAGGGCATGCCTTACCGACACTTCCGAATTTATATGCTGTTGGAGTATTTGTTGTAAGAGTGGGAGAAGTCTCGGTAAGACCATAACCCTGGCAGATCATTACTCCGCCAATAAGAAAAAATTCTTCAATCTCCTTCGCAAGAGGCGCCCCTGCTGAAGGGAAAAGTTTAGCTCTCCCCCCTACGATGTCTCTTATTTTGTGAAGGGCCAGCTTATCTGCGAGTTTAAGTTTTAATTTTAAAGAAAGTGAAGCTTTCTTTTTCTGTACAACAGTTTTGTTATAATGCTCATAACCAATTCCAGTTGCCCAGTTGAATATCTTCTGTTTCATTGGAGATGCTTTCTGTACGCCGGTCATTACTGCTGAGTATACCTTTTCGTATATTCTCGGAACACTGCACATTACAGTAGGTTTAACCTCGGAGAGAAAATCAATTATAAGTTTCGGATCATGACAGTAATTAACCTGAGCGCCATTCATGAGCTGACAGTATACCCATGCTCGCTCAAAAACATGTGAAAGAGGAAGAAATGATAGAGAGATCTCATCCTCTGTTGTGTTATACATCGCTTTTAATGAATCGAACTGATGAAATATATTTGAATGAGCAAGCATCGCCCCTTTGGGTAAACCGGTTGTTCCAGATGTATAAATAATAGTAAGAAGATCCTCCGACTTCCCTCGTGAAAGTCTGTCCTTTATCTCTGCATCAGCCTTTGATCTTCTGCCAGTCTCAAGAAAATCGGTGAAATAGATAGCCTTTGCATTCCCCGCGATGTTGATATTTTTATCAAACACAATTACTTTTTCCAGTGTCTTATCCTGATCGATAAATGTTAAAACTTTTTCATACTGGTCTTTATCTCCGGTAAATATAACTTTCGCGCCTGAATCCTCCACCACATATGCAGCCTGCGCTGCCGTACTCGGAGCGTGAACTGTTGCGATTGTACATCTCCCTTTGAGTGCACCTAAATCTGTAATTGTCCATTCGGGACAGTTGTTTGCGAAAATCGCTATTTTATCATTCTCTTTGATTCCTGTTTCAATAAGAGCCTTTGCCACAGCATCGGACATCTCTCCGAATGATTTCCATGAAATAGAAATCCATTCACCATCTCTTTTATATCTCAGAGCAGTTCTATCACCGTATTTTTCAACATTACTCTGAAGAGCACGACCAATATGCCTGTTATCCATAACTACCTCTTACAACATAATTTAAACTGTCCGGCGAAAAGCTGATTTTTAATCTTCGCATTTTCAAAAGCGGTAGATCAGTCAGTGCGATGACCGGACAATCATTTTTTTGAAGCCATTTGTACATTTTGACAATAAATGTCAATATATTATAGAACAAAATAACAAATTAAAGAACGATGTTTTCAAATTCCAGTATCAATAAATCCTGAAAAAACAATTCATGTCTGAAATAGATAACTGCTCATAAACCGGCAGCATTCTATCTTCACCACCTCTTTGTCGAAGCGAAGAACAATTTTATCACATGTTTATACATACTTACTGAAATTGAACAGAATCAGAGTAATTTTTAATTGATATTTAATATAATAATTCAGAGTATCTGAATATATCAGAATATATTTGAATATCGGACAGGAAATAACATGAAAACACATCTTAATACATTCACTTCATTTTATGACTTTCTAAGACGCTTTATCTCAATATTCAGAGGTCCCTCTTTTATTACTGCATTTAGAAAAATTCATCCGGTATTCCGGGAAAAACTGCTTATAACAGTATCAATGACAAACAACTGTGCCGGCTGAGTTTCGGTACATTCTGCCGTGGGCAGAAAAGCCGGTATCACAAAAGATGAATACCTTTCGCTGATAAAACTGAATAAAAAAGATTTTATTTACCGGGAATGGGTTGCCCTTACTTATGCGCGAGAATGGGCATTTGCAAAAGGTGGAGCTGTTCCTGAAAAACAGAGTGAAGAGTTTAATAGACATTATTCAAAAAAGGAACAATCTGTTATGATAAAACTGCTGCGGACGATGCTTTTTGCAAACTATTGCGGTAACGGCTATTACAAACGGCCATGGAAAAAAGAATCTCCTCTGATTTCCTGTGAATTGTATTCTGAAAAAACTGATAACGCTCTCAAGAATTAAACATCAACACAATTCAAATTAAATGTCTTCACTTTATAAAAATGAAGACCATTGATGAAAAAGCCCGAAGCAAATTAATGCTTCAGGCAGAGGAGAGTACAATGAAAAAGCTTTTATGTTATATAAGAGTATGAATTGAAAAGATGTTACACGTTATCCAAACTTTTCATATTATTTGTTTAAATATAAATTTATTTTAACAAAACAACAAAAACTCTTTGCCGCTTCACCCGACGAAAGCTTGCCGGACATAATAGACCTGTCTCCTGGAAAAAAAATTTGATAATAAATCTGTGTTGAAATTGCTCTCCGCCGCAACCTGGGCGCGGCGGAGACAAAATCATCTCAAAATTTGAGAAATTAGAAAAAAATTATCTGATCAGATAATAATCAATTGCTTTATTGACATTAATATATTAATATTTATATTCAGCCGCACATTTTAGCATACAATTTGTGACTTACCATAAACTCGTGGTAATTATATTTTCCCCACCGGTTTATGAGAAATTATACAATAAAAGAGGATATAACAATGGATGATATAGCTTTTATCAAAGAAGAGGGTTCGCATAACAAAGGAGAGATTGTCGTATTTGCATTATCAACCTGTGCATTTTGTAAAAAAGCATTAAAATTTTTGAGAGAGAATTCAATAACATTCAGCTATGTCTATGTCGATGAATATGATCACGACAGAAAGAGCGAAATTAAAAACAATCTTAAAGAGAAATATAATAAAGATATAGGCTTCCCCTTTCTAATCCTTAACGGCACAAAAATAATTGTCGGCTTTACTGAAGACGAATACAAAAAAAATTTCCTCGAAGGTTAACACAGATGAAAACAAAATCATATGAGGATGTTTCACTTTTTATAACGATGGTAGCCGGAAAGAATAACTGGAAACTGAATAGAGACAAAGAGCATCTGGAGATTATTACTGAAGGACTAATGAAAAACTTCAACCGGTACGGATATTTCTCCTGTCCATGCCGCGATGCCGATGGTATACGTGAAAACGACAAAGATATGATCTGTCCTTGTGACTATTGTGTTCCTGATCAGAAAGAGTTTGGACACTGCTACTGCGGACTTTATCTCACAGAGGAATTTTTTAATACTGGAACAGAACCTGGATCCATTCCGGAGAGAAGGAAGAGTTAAAGATTCTTCATTTTACCTGTTAGAGGTGCCATAACAGATTATAAAACATCTTGACAATTTATTTGTTACAGCGTTATATTATTATCAGGTAGAATAATTATGAACAGCAATGATATAATCCATAATATAGCTTTAAGTCTTTCATCAATAAAACCGTTCAAGGCCATTCTATTCGGTTCATTTGCTTATGGAGAACCGGGCCCCGACAGTGATATAGACCTTGTGGTGGTATTAAACAAAAGAGGATTCCCGGCGAACTATAACGAAAGAATGGAGAATCACCGCATCGTTAGAAGAATTCTCCGAGATATAAATAAGAACACCGCACTTGATATAATAGTATACACCATTGATGAATGGAATTTATTTGTAGAAACCGGGAGTTCATTCTCGAAACTTATTGTTGAAAAAGGGAAGGCAATCGCTTGAAAAGGAAAGTCCGCGAATGGATTGAACTTGCCGGCACAGATCTTGCCGCAGCGAAAAAGCTCGTTGATGATGAATCACTTACCGCTATTGTTTCATTTCACGCACACCAATGTATTGAAAAATCATTTAAAGCCATACTGGAAAATGATGAACAGCTCATCCCTAAAATTCACGACCTCATACGTCTTCATCATGAAATAGATAACCTGACAAAATTTATCGGCAATCAAAATATAGTTGAAGAGATACTTGATGACCTCAGCAGATTATATATAGATTCCCGCTACCCGGCTTTAACCGGGTATACTCCTTATGGCAGACCGTCAGTTGATGACGCAAAGCGGTATTTAGAAGCTGCTGGGCTAATATTTTACGGAACTATAAAATTGGTCGAAAATAAATAAATTTCATGAAAAGCCTTCCCCATCTCATCATGGGGAAGGTGGCGCTCCAGCGCCGGATGGGGAGGAATCTTAATCCTGCTTCTTACTTCGTGTCCAGATCTTCATCTTCAGAGCTTCCTTAATAAGATCTTCTCTGAAATCGGGATGTGCTATATTAACTAGAGCTTCAGCTCTCTGCCAAGTGGATTTACCCTTCATCATTGCAATACCGTACTCGGTTACAATATAATGCGATATAGATCTTGGAACTGTTACAATAGCACCTGTCTGAAGTGTTGGTACAATTCTCGATTTAACAGTTCCGTCTTTATCCTTGTAAGTCGAAGTCATCGAAATTATACCCTTCCCGCCGGTTGAATTGAAAGCGCCAAAAATAAAATCGAGCTGTCCCCCTGTACCGGAAACCTGTCTATAACCTGCAGACTCTGAGCATATCTGACTGAAAAGATCCACTTCAACCGCGTTGTTAATTGCAGTTACTTTAGGATTAAGACATATCATTCTTGGATCATTTACATAGTTAACAGGATATGACGCACATGTGGGATTCCGATGAAGAAAATCATAAAGCTTTTTTGTTCCCATTGCAAATGTATATGTCATTTTAAAATGATCTATCTTCTTTTTTCTGCCTGTAACTTTACCCGAATTATAAAGATCAACGCATGAGTCAACAAGCATCTCAGTGTGGAGACCAAGATCCTTCAGGTCGCTCTCTGCAATGAGCTGCCCCATAAGATTTGGAAGCGCACCGATACCGAGCTGAAGAGTAGCACCATCTTCAATCTCATTCATTATAAAACCGGCAATCTGTCTGTCAATATCGCGGGGAGGTACGGGCTGAACCTCTGCAAGAGGATTATTAAGTCCCTCAACAATATGTGAAACACTTGAGATATGAATAGATTCAAAATTTCCGCCGAGACAATATGGAACATTTTCATTAACTTCAACAACAACACGTTTTGCCTTACTCAGGTTTGCACCGGTAATTGAGTTTGCAAGGCCAAAGTTGAAATACCCGTTCTCATCCATCGGCGCGGTAGTGATAAACGCAACATCGGGAGTAAGATATTTTCTGATAATTCGTGGAACCTGGTGATATGTAATCGGAATATAATTACACTGATTGTTATCATGAAGCTTTCTTGAAACTCCGCCTAAATGATAATCATTAACAACAGCATGTTTAGCCTCGGGATCTTTTTCTACAACCTTTGGTGATTTTGTAAAACATACGCTTCTGATCTCGACATCATTAAGCTCATGAATTCTGTCTGCAAGAGCGCTGTCAAGAAGCTGCGGGAAGAGTACAAACTCCCCGTAAAAAACATGATTCCCGGACCTTACAACTTTTACCGCTTCCTCAGGAGTTGTAAGCTTAGACCTGTATTCATCTGTAAAACGACCCATTTTTTCCCCCTAACTACTTTCTATTTATGTTTAGTTATAATCCTCAAATCTTTTATAATAAAAACCCTATTCACCCCGGTGGCGAATTTGGTGCGTATGCTTCGCATACGCTGGAGTGGGGGCTTACGGGGGCTTTGCCCCCGTAAGCCCCCACTCCATGCACAGCGCGTAGCGCTGTGCATCCAAAAAAAATAAATTGCTGCCGGATAAACATTTATTTTAAAATAAAAAAGATGCCGAAAAATTAACCTTTTGCTCTCTGACAAATGCTTAAAACTCTTTATATATTCAATCACTAAATAACTTATAAAGCCGCCCTAAATAGAAATAATGGTGATGCCGCACAGTACGACATCACCATTATATTCAAACCAGGGGGAGACTTATATTTGTAATAACTGCCCGCAAAATTAGTGTTAAGAGCTTTTATTGCTCCTTACCCAGAGATTCATCTTCTGGGCTTCTTTAACCAGGTCATCTCTGAAGTCGGGATGAGCTATCTCTATAAGAGCTTCAGCTCTCTCCCATGTCGATTTTCCTTTCATCATGGCGATACCGTATTCGGTTACAACATAGTGAACAATCGATCTTGGTGTAGTAACAACACTGCCCGAAGCGAGTGCCGGTACTATCCGTGATTTTATATTACCCTCTTTGTCGCTGTAAGTCGAACTTAAAGCGATAATCCCCTTTCCGCCGGTGGAGTTAAACGCACCGAAAATAAAATCGAGCTGTCCGCCTGTACCGGAAATCTGTCTTGATCCTGTTGACTCTGAAGCGACTTGACTTAAAAGGTCAACTTCCATGGCATTGTTAATTGCAACGACTTTCGGATTAAGCGCAATAATACGGGGATCATTTATATAGTTTACAGGATAAGAAGCACAGGTCGGATTCTGATGAAGAAAATCATATAGTTTTTTAGTACCTAAAGCAAAAGTGTAAGCCATTTTAAAATGGTCTACCTGTTTTTTTCTTCCGGTTAATTTGCCGGCTTCGTAGAGATCGACACATGAATCTGTCATCATCTCGGAGTGAAAACCAAGGTCTTTCAGATCACTCTCTGCAATCATCTTAGCCACAAGATTCGGCAGACCGCCAATACCAAACTGCATTGTTGAACCATCCTGAATCTCTTTCATGATGTGCTCTGCAATTTTAATATCAACATCAGTGATTTTAGCATTAGGAACCTGAACAAGCGGTGTATTCTTACCCTCAATTATCAGATCGACATTTGAAATATGAACCGACTCAAAATTTCCGCCGAGACAGTATGGTACATTTTCATTTACTTCAATTATTACTTTCTTTGCTTTACTTAAGTACGATCCGCAGACTGAATTTGAAACACCGAAATTAAAGTATCCGCTGTTATCCATGGGAGTAGCTGTAACTATGGCAACATCAGTGGTATGATACTTTCGAATAATTCTTGGCCCCTGATGATAAGCAATGGGGATATAGCTTGCAAGCCCCATTGTATGGAGCTTTCTTGAAGCAGGACCGAAGTGCCAGTCATGCATTTTTATATGTTTTCTTTCAGGATCTTTCATTACCATTTTAGGAAGATTTGTATAACTTGTACTTCTTAGATAAAGATCAAAGAGCTCATCCATCCTTAAAGAGAGGGCCTCATCGAACGCCTCGGGAAAAAGTGAAAATTCACTATAATAGAGAAAGTCCCCGGATTTTACAACTTTTGCAGCTGCTTCCGGAGTGACCAGTTTTGCCTTGTAATCATCAAGAAAAGTCTTCATAACGTTCCTCTCATTTTTTTATTTTAAATCGCTCATAAACCAATGACATTTTATATTCGCCGCGCCTTTGGCGCGGCGAATATAAAATCTATTACAAATTTATAAATACTTACATTTTTTTATTTTAAAACCACTGCATTTAAAAAAAGATCAACAGTCATATTTACAACTGCTTCTACGTTTAGTTCCGAACGGCTTCTTCTGAACTTGCTGTCCTGAAGCTGAACAACTCCGAAAAAAGATCCGATTAGAATATCTACAAGTTTATAGCGGTCTATGTTTTTAATCAGTCCGCGATTCACACCTGCATCAAAAAGACTTCTCATCTCGTCCATAACTGCTTTCGAAAGTCCGGTGATGGAATCTTCAATATCCTTATCAATATTCCAGAGCATCCCTGCCTGCTGATAAATCTGGCCTATTCTGAAAATATCCGGTTCGGCCTTATATTTCTTAAAAAAAACATTAACAACAGCCCTGATAATATCCCCGCCGGAGCTGTACATGTTAAGCTGAAGCTGCATATTTATCTCCTCCATTTCACGGAGGCACTCATCAATAACTGGAACAACAAGAGAAAAATAAAGGTCCTCTTTTGTAGGGAAAAACTTGTAGATTGTCGGCTTACTCAAAGCTGCTTCATAGGCAATTTCATCCATAGTTGTTTTAAGAAAACCCTTCTTAAAAAAAACTTTTTTTGCAGCCTTCAGAATATCATCAACCTTCTGCTGTTGTTCCCTGCTCTTCCGGTCCCTTAATTTATTTCTTTTCTCTATCATAATTAAACAATTACTCACTACTGTCAGTAATATTTTTACTGCTGGTATAATTATTACCAGCAGTTTGAATGTCAAGAAAATTTACAAATTTTATCATCGCAAAGGGGCTTTTTAAGTGAGTGTGTAAATAAAGTAGATACTTACATCTAATTTACCACTGGAACATTTTCATCTTTCTTAAAAGCGCAACAGCTGTATCTAAAGGAGTGGTGGTCGGTCTCTGTCAATTTTCGCTGAATACTATTTCGATAGTGACGCCGTCTCCGTTCGAAAAAGTGATCTTGCCTCTCAACTGTTTAGCCAATGCATCAATCAGCTGAAAACCGAGATTTCCGCCCTGAGGATAACTTACATCCGAAGGCAAACCGGCACCGCTGTCTGATATCTTTAAAATATACCGGTTTTTAGTTTCAGAATCAGGGGAGAGAGAGATCCTTACAACTCCGCTTACTCCTTTTGCAAATGCATGTTTAAAAACATTTGAAAGCACTTCATTTACCATCTGCGCCAGAGGAATTGCGGTATTAAGTCCAAAAAATGTATCAAGGGCATCTATCTCAACGCTGATCTTTGTCTTATCGACTCTATAAGACGTCATAAGCATTGGAACCAGACTTTTTATATACGCATTAATGTTGATTGAAGTAAAATTATCACTGCTGTATAATTTTTCATGAACCAGCGCCATTGTTCTGACCCTATTCTGACACTCGTTCAAAATATCGCGAAGTTTTTCATCACTCTGCCGTGAAGCCTGAAGGCTTATCAGACTGATGATCACCTGCATATTATTTTTTACTCTATGGTGAACCTCTTTAAGAAGAAGCTCCTTTTCATGAATGATATTCTCAAGGTTTAATTCGTAAATAATTCTATTCAGAGCTATTTCAATACTCTCAACAATACCCTGATAAAAGACGATAAGTTCTTCAGTAAAAAAATCTCCCCTCTTATCGAGAAGCATAAAATATCCTGTCACTTCATTTTCATTTTTTAACGGAATAACCGCACATGACAGAAAATTTTTCAGAACCGGGGAACCGGTATATTTATCTATTAATCCGGCACAATACTCTGCAAGATTGTTTGTCCAGAAAAGGGAATCACCTGCTATATTTTTACAGAAAGATTCATCAAATCCCGGGATATACACTTTTTTACACTCTGTTGGATTGGAATCTGATGCAGCCCCTTTTACAGAACATTTTAAACTATCATAAAGACTCTTTGATGCAAATTTATAATACTGATCTCCAGTTTTAAGATTAATAAGCACTCCGTCAATTCCGGTTTTTGCACGAATCAATGTGAGGATATCATTTATCAGATCGGAATCTGTCTTTTTTCTATTAATAAGCTCAAGTACTTCAATTGAAATTTTCTGTCTCTCAGATGATTTCCTCTGCATAATTTCGCTTCTTTTCTGTTCACTTATATCCCTGAAACTTAAAATAAGATTATTTATGCCGGTCTCGCTTTTCAGAGGATAAAAACTGACGAGATAATAGTTCCCCTCTCCCCCGTCACTCTGAATATAAACCCCCATAAATACGCTCTCTCCGCAGAAACTACGCAAAGCGTTCTCCTGAAACTCTTTCATTTTAAGATCGTTTCTAAGTAGAGATTGGATATTTTCAATATTCTCGCCGGGGAAGTTAAACACTCTATTAAATGAATCATTGGTCAGTATAATATCGAAAGACTTATCAATTATTACAACGGCTTCCTGAATAGAATAAAGTATATCTCTGTATATTTTTAAATGGATCTGGCTGGTCTGCACATTTCTTAAATAGGATACTGTTGTCCCTACTGTTAAGAAAATAAAAGATCGTATAATATCGTGATAAACAAGGAAAGATTTACCAGATAGAAAATCAGCAGATAAAAGGAAGATAGCGAGAAGAAAAATAACAGGTATTGCTCTAAACTGCCACCAGAATGCGGTTAATATTATCGGTATATAAAAGAAATGGGTGAAAAAAGAATCATTGCCCGAAGAAAACCTGAAAAAATAGATCAGAAATCCTGAAAGGATTAAAACTGCTGATGTTATTACAATTTTTATTTTTTTCATTTTTCATGCCAGTCCGATACCTTGGCATGAAATATTTAATATGTCAATAAAAGTTTATTATATTTTTATAATTAAAAAGCGACAGCAACATTAGTTTTAGTCTCAAGAAGATCCATAGTCTCTTTAGGAATCCCTTTGAATATTATTTTTTTATTATCGAGCATAGCAAATCTCTGAGCGATGGCAATAGTTTTTATCAATCCGGGTTCAAAAGTCTCCAGTCTTGTAAAGTCGAAGACCAGCTGACCATCGTTACAGCCGATACTTCTTACTCTTCTGAAAAACTCGGAACTATTTTCAAATTCCACACTTTCAATCATTTCGCAACTCATAAATCCCCCCGTTTTTCTATCTGTTAATGAAGATTCTTGTAGTCTATTATAGTATTTGCAAGCTGCTCAAAGTCATTTGACTTATCAAAAAAATAATCGGCTCCGTACTCTTTGCACTTATTTATATAGTAGTTATCAAAATAGTTACTGAGCATCGCTACCGGAAGAAGCGGACAAAGCTTCTTCATCTTTCTCAAAACGTCAACTCCGCTTCTTCTGCTGAGTTTAATATCAAGAATAACAAAATCAGGATTTAATCCTCCGATAAAACTCCAATCCTCATCCCCTGTAATTCCCAGTACACTTACACCTTCAAAAGATGAAAGCATTGAGAGAATCCGGCCTCTTATCAGAGAGGAATCATCAACAACAAGCACTCTCATATTCTTTCCTGTTTCATCATGTGGAATTTTTATCACACTAGTGAAAATAACTCAATCAGACAAAGACTAATTAATTCAGGGTATTTTACTATTTTGAAGGTAAGACAGGGGACTTCGATGATGAGGGTTTTGTCCTACAGCGTGTAGGACAGAGGACTACAGAGTAAATTCATTGCATATGTAATCTGTTAAAATAACTAATATAAAAAATTTATTATATTACTTGCTTTCCTGTATTCAGATAATATATGCGTACTCACAGAAAAATGCGGTATAACACTGTAATAAAGCGATACTTAAAAGACTGATTAGAACAAGTGAGGCTTAAATTTATGAAATATTTTATTTTTTACTGATTATATTTATCTCTTCTCCATTATTTGCTGATAAAATATATCTTACAGATAATTCCATTCGAGAGGTTACGTTAACAAGTGTAACTGAAGATATGCTTGAATACACCACTCCCGAAAAAATCAATGAAAAACTTTCGAGAAAACAGGTTGAAAAAATCGTTTACTCGTCGGGTAAAGAAATCGAATTTTATGATAAAGTTTACTTAAAAGACGGTGCCATTCTACTAGGGAAGATTATAAAAAAAAATGAAACCTTTGTTGAGTATAATCCCGCCGGCGCAATCCCTTACGACAGAATAGAAATATCCGGAATTATAAAAATTTCATATGATGACGGGAGAGAAGAGAATTTCATCAAATCTGACATTACAGACCTGATTTATTTTACAGATGGAAAAATCGTCAAAGCAAGCGGAATTATTATCAATCAGATAAATGTTGAGTTCTTAGATGAAAATAAAAGTAAACAGTTTTACGGCCGGAATATGATTGATAAAGTAATTTATAAAGATGGCAAAACAGTATATATGACAGACACAAACCAGGGGGAAAGCACTAAAGATATATCTGCTGTAACAAAATCTGTATATAATGCATCAAAAACTTTTCTTGAATTTGAATCAGGCTGGAACGGATATAGCGGAACCGGGATGAGACTCGATTATCTGTTGATCGGTAATTTTAGTATTAATGCATCGACAGGACTTGGACTGTGGGGATACCGAGTCTCAGGCAACTTACGGTATTATGTTGAATACCCGTTTGGTTTAGCTTTCAGTCTTGGGTCTGCATATAACACCGGAGGCCCTTATGAAGATAAAATGGAGGTTCAGGATCCCTCAGATGGAGATGTCAGGAATGAAAAAGTTAAATTTGACCTTAAACCTGTTACTTGCATCAATGCATCCATATTATACTCTTTTCAGGTTAATGAAAGTGACAGGTTTTACATAGAAACCGGTTACAGCTATGCTCTACAGAAAGAAAACTATACATATGAATCTGAAACTGGATTTGAATTGTCCGAAACCTCAATAGATGTTATGAATTTTCTTTATCCCGGTGGATTTATAATTAGTGCAGGGTATGCAATAGCCTTTTAAAATTTAGACCCGTTAGTAAGAGTTCCGATATCTTTTTATTCTGAAAACGATTTTATAATATCCTATGTTTTCTTATAGGAATGCGGCGTAACAATGCCACATTCCTGCGGATTTCATATGACTGTTAAACTAACAGTTTTTTAAAAAAGGTCAAACTGTTTAACATGAGATTTAAAAACATACCTGGCTTAGATATGCATAACGGCTTCAACCTCATCAAATTTTGTTTGAGTTTAACAGTTCTACATATCCAGAAGATTATTTTTTATTGCATAGTGTGTAAGTTCCGAGTTGTTCTTCATATTCATTTTTTCAAGTATACGCTGCCGGTATGTGCTGATTGTTTTTACGCTTAAAAAAAGTTCGGATCCGATTTCGGTTACGGTCTTTCCCGATGCGATCATGCACATTACCTGAAACTCGCGGTCAGCAAGCTTCTCGTGAGGAAGGTCACCCCCTCCCCCTGCAATACTATCGGCAAGAGTCTCGGCGAGAGTAGGACTTATATATTTACCACCTCCGACTACCCGTCTTACTGCTGTAATAAGATTTTCAGCAGCCGTCTCCTTTGTAATGTATCCCGATGCACCGGCTTTAATTGTCCGCACCGCATACTGGTCCTCTGCATGCATACTCAGTACGATAATCGGGAGCTCCGGCTTAATGGCTTTTATATGTTTAATAACGTCAATTCCGCTTATCCCCTGCATCTTCAGATCGAGAAGAACTACATCATAATCATGCTTTTTAACAAGCTCAATGAGATTTTCCCCGTTATTCGATTCACCGAGAACTTCCATATCCTCATCGTCAGAGATTATCTGTTTTAAGCCTGCTCTTACGATTTCATGATCATCAGCTATTACAATTCTTATCATTACCTGCTCCATTGATCAATGTGCTAAAGCACTTCTGAAACTTCCATCGGACCTACAGCGGTATCTGCACATGAACAGAGACTCCATCTTCAGTACCGGAAATATTAAGAGTACCATTGAATGACTTAACCCTCTCTCTCATACCTATTATGCCGTAGGAACCGCGGTTGGTCATATTCTCACTGCTGAATCCGCGCCCGTTATCTTTTATTATCATCTCGATATTATCATTATTTTTACCCAGAGATATATTCACGCTGTCGGCATTTGAGTGTTTAATAATATTAGTCAGGGACTCCTGAAAAATTCTGAAAAACGCCACAGCCTTATCTTCGGAAATATCCGGAATCTCTTCACAGTTGACGCAGCAGTTAAAACCTGTTCTCTTTCTGAACTCTTCGCTCTGCCACTCTATCGCCGCGGCAAGACCAAGGTCATCAAGAATACCGGGGCGGAGGTTTGCCGATAGCCTCCTTACAGTTACGATAACATCGTTTATCAGGCCGTCCATTACCACGGTTTTATCAAGAAGATCCCTCTCTCCGGGATCAATTTTTTTTCTCATCCACGAAAGATCTATTTTGAGCGCGGTAAGAGACTGCCCCAGAACATCATGAATCTCCCTGGCAATATCAGTCCGCTCTTTCTCCCGCAGCGACTCGATATGGGAAGTAAGATTCCGGAGCTCCTGACGTGATTTTATCAGCTCTTCAAAATAAAGTTTATACTGGGTAATATCGCGAATGATCCCCTGATATCCCCCACCCTGATCTTTACCGTAGTCATATTTTTTAAGTGTAATCTGTACATCCATTATTCTTCCGGACTTTGATTTCATGCGGCATTCAAAATCACTGACTGCTCCGTTATTTGCCGCCAGATAAATAAAAGCTTCGTACTCGCTTAAATCATGAAAGAACTCCGAAGCACTGTGGCCCAGCATACGTTTAAGGGGATATTCAAAAAGATCTATCATCGCTTCATTGGCATCGATTATTACAGCATTTTCATCGGCAATAAAAATCGGATCAAGGGATTGTTCAAAGAGAGTTCGATATTTTATTTCGCTTTTCTTCAGTTCTTTATCAATGCTGAACCGGTGAAGGGCAATTTCGATAGAAGTATAAAGATCTCTCTCCTCGATCGGTTTAACGATGTATCCGTAAGGGCCGGTAAGATTTGCACGGAGGAGAGAATTGTCATCGGAGTGAGCTGTGAGGTAAATTATCGGAACATCAAAATCCTTATGAATGACTTCTGCTGCAGATATACCATCAACATTTCCGGAAAGCATAATATCCATCAGTACCAGATCAGGTTTCTCTTTTTCAAAATAGAGAAAACATTCATCTGCACTGCCGGCAATACCGGTTACCTCATATCCCAGACTCTCCAGTGTCTGCCGGAGGTCCATGGCTATAATGAGCTGATCTTCAACAATAAGTATCTTTTTTTTACTGGTCTTTATTTTCATGCGAACCGGCTCAATTCCTGAAAACTTTATTTGTAACCGCTCATAAAAAGGAGCTGATTATGCTTCCCCGCGCCGAAGATGCCGGGAAACATAATTAGTTATTGGAATTTCCCTTAAGCAGGGATTCCTGGATTTTTTTATATTTAAAAATTCTATTTTCGCCGCCGCTTTTGGAGGCGGGAAAAATTAATCTTTTGTTTTACAATAATGTCAATGTTGATGAATTATCATTAATTTTATTTTGATATACAATTATTGAATTGTCAAGGTATTATTTTGAGGATTTCTACTCCTCGCCGCGCATCTCAAGATAGAGCCGTCCGGTACCGCTTTGAGGTTTTGTTAAGATATAAAACAGAAGAGAAAAATCCATGTAAAAAATTGTTATATAAGAGAAATATGACTCAAGCAGATAAATTCTGTAGAAAGTGCTCAACAGGGTATCATTGAGTTTAACTATAGTTTTATCAATATATCTGAAATTTCTTGCACACTCATAGTATACTGTACCGCATGTGTTGAGTGCAGTTTTATCACCGATAAAAGATCTCCATAGCGCTTTACCACCTTTTCCATTCTCAAGATCAAGCGGCAGCTGTTTTGTAACACCCCAGAGTAAAGCCTGAGCAAGCTCTCGTGTCTTTTCATCAACCGAGGGATCTTTGCTGATTGATGATAAATGGAATTTATGATAATCAACGGACCTCTTCAGTATTTTTCTCCATCTTCCCAGTCTTAATTTCTGATAAATGACAAGAATGAGTATAAAAGCTGCATATCCGCTCCACTCTTTCACAGCAGGACTGCTTTTCAGATAATAAAATATATTCTCAGCAAACTCCATCTTCACCGGCCTGTATTCATTTTTTGAATAATTTTCTGCAGATCCTCTGTAGATTTTTTTACGTTTTCATTCGAGTTGAACATCTGTATTTTAAAAAATGCGTCTCTTAATCTCGGTTCGAGAACTTCAAGCATTGCAGATTCACCCTGCAGTTCAGCCGGAGGCGAGATTTTAAATTTTTCCAGTTCGGGATACCTGCTGTTTATTCTTTTCATCTCGGGAATAAGCCTGTCCAGTTCAGCGGAAAAGTTTTTTACTGCATCTGCAATTATAACCGGTTCTTCAGTAGATTCTATTTTAAGGATAAATCCCTCATACAGTTTTATCAGTTCAGAGAGTATCAGCTTCGCGTCTCTATATTTTAAACTGCTGTTGATTGCGTCGGAATAAAAAACATTCTCCCCGTGAATCAGCACAGATTTTTCTGTCTCACTGTTTATCCTGCATCGAAGGTGTGCCCCCTGTACATCGGTTATTTTAAGGACAATGGATTTATCCCCTCTCTTAATCAAAAGGAGTACACCCTTATTAAGAAGGTACGATTTTTCAGGAGAGATAAGCAGAACAATTCCCTCTTTACCGCTTTTATCAATGAATTCAACTTTACCTGCAGCAAACTCATCACCGGGATTATCCTTCGAATACACGGCTGATGACAGAAGAATTATCAGCAGGATGATTATTTTTTTAAAACTACATCTGACCACAGGAACCCCCGATACTCCATCCTCTCCCGCCTTGGGAGAGGAATAAAATTAATTCTCAATCCATATCCTGAATTTTTCTTAGATCTGATCTTTTACCAAGGAAAAGCAGAACTGAATTTTCAGGAATAACTTCATTTGCAGTCGGTGCGATTTTCATATTTTCCCATTCAGGTTTTTCCGGATTCCAGGTTTCATTCCCTTCCAGATATTTTATTCCGAGAATCTGACACTGGAAACGTGCTCCGATCTGAAGATCCCGTATACTTACTCCGATAAAACTTTTCGGTGGCTTAACATTCATTACGACATACTCCCCTGCGAGTGGTATGTAATCGAGAACATTCTTCATAGAGAGTTTCTTTCCGAGCCATGCAGCAACATCTCTCTGAGGAAAGATGATCTCCTGTACACCGATCTGCTCGATAATTTTATAATGATTTTCAGAATAGGCACAGACGATGATTTTTTTTATCCCCAGTTTTTTAAGATTTAAAGTGACAAGAATATTTAATCCCAGATCGGTTCCGGCGCTAACAAGTACTCCATCCATACTTTTAAGATTAAGAGACTCCAGAAAACCGGGATCAGTAACATCCCCTTTCACAGGATTTTTTAAAAATTTTCCGGCCTGGGCAAGTTTTGCGCTGTCGATATCAATTCCGGTAACCTCACTTCCATATTCAGCAAGAGATTTTGCCATGTGCATCCCGAAATTTCCAAGACCTATTACAGCATATTTCTGCATAAAATTCTCCTTAAATTATTTTCAAATTATACTTCTAAAAAAATTCACCACCTGAAAACTCAGGATTCCGCCGGAAAAAAACTCTTTTTAACCGGTTTACATGTGAAGACGTAAGATTATATATATTATGTAAAAAAATGCAAGTTCAATAATTTTTGCCGCTGATTATTAATTGCGGCAGCAAATTATTTTTGAGGATGCGTATGCTCCGCATACGCTGGGAATGGGGGATTTTGTGCCATGACAGAATGAAGTACTGATTCCGTTAAACATCTATACATACCATACAGATATCATCCTCGAGAATTTCCGACTGACAAAATTCTATAAGTTTAGCATTAATCAGTGGTAGGAATTTATCAATAGGGAGTCCCCTGTTTTCATAAAGAATTACTTCCAGCCCGGACTCCCCGAAGAACTCTTTTGAAAACCTGCCCGACCGGGCCTCTATAAGACCATCAGTGTACATAAAAAGTCTTTCCCCCGGATTAAGAGTAATGCTGCTGTTACGATAGGGTTTTCTGGACTCCTCAAGTTCATCATTTCTGAATATTGCAAGAGGAGGATTCCTGTTGATCGAAGAGATAGCTTCAACACCATGTCCCGATATAATATAGGGGAGCGGATGACCTGCATTACAATAGACAAGCTTCCTGTCTCCGGGAGTATAAATAGCATAAAATGCCGTAATAAAATTCCCGGATGTATGATTGATCAGTGACTCATTAAGATATGCCATAAGCAGTCCCGGATCCTGCTTCCGCTCACCCGATTGCAGAACAAAGCTTTTAAGCATAGATGTTATCAAAGCTGCAGGAACTCCATGACCCGAAACATCACTGATAAGAATTCCGATCTTATCTTCACGCATTCTTATAAAATCAAAAAAATCACCGCCAACCCGTTTCATCGGTCTGTAGTAAAAAGCAATATTATCGAATGGAGCTTTTACAGGGATAATCCCGCGCTGAATAGAACGGGCCATCTTCAGCTCCGCGTCCATTACCAGACTCTGCTCGCGGAGAACATTCCGATCATCTTCCAGTTCCCGTGTTCTTGCTTCAACTTTCTGTTCAAGTGTTGTATTAATACGCTCAAGCTCCCCGGTAAGATTTTCATTATTTACAAAACTTGTAGAAAACTTTCTAAGCATAATAAAGGACTGAGCAGAGACAAAGACCATAAATCCAGCGTGAATATAAAAACCTGTGTGTATCACGCCGAGAAGATTCATCATGTCATTAAATGCAAAAATAAGGAGAGTGATAATACCTATCATAAAGATAAAAGATCCCTCTCTTCCTTTGAAGAATGCTTTAACAAGTATAACCATGGCTATTGCAATATAAAAAATAGTAACAAAGATATAAAAATTTATAGTACGCCCGATCCAGAAAGGGGGTATAACAGCTACTGCAGCAATGGTAACAATCATTAGTATCCTGGTCAGCTTTTCAATTATACCGAAACTCTCATCAGGATAAATTGTTCGGAGGAAAAAATAAAAAATTCCGCCGGCAATATAGAAGCTAAGCATTTCGATACGGTAACAGATGTCCCAGGAGAAGCTCAGTATCTGATATAGCAGCCTCTGCTCGCCAAGAGAGAGAATACGCACCGCCATTATCACGCAGAATAACCCGAACCATAGAGCCGAAGTCTCTCTCCTCTGAAAGATATGAAATCCGATATGATAGAATGCCAGCATCAGAAGTATTCCGATTAAAAAATTATCGAAAGAAATTCTTGCTCTTCTCATTGCCGCGATATCACTTGCGTAACCGAAACCCGCAGGTGTCCAGAAACCTCCCAGATCACAACGGAAATTTGATATCTGAATGACTATTTCAACTTCACCGGAAGTTGCCTGAAAATAGTATTCACCGGGAATCCACCGGTGCTCCATTGTCTGATCGGAAACACCGACCCTCCCGGCCTCAGCGATAAGTTTACCGTCAGCCCATATTCTATAAGCGCTCATTACGGAAAATATATGAATACCGTACATCGCCTTATCATCCGGTACTATAATTTTAAGTCTGTAAGTAGCATAACCCTTCGGTTCAGCTTCAATACCTTTATTTGAAAGATCATCCCATGTTGATGGAACGGCAGCGTACTGCTGCCGGTTCTTAACTGTATCTATCTTCAGCTCTCCAGGAGTAAGAAGCTTCTTCCAGTAGAACTCCCATTCTCCATCAAGTGTAACAACTCTGTCTGCAGAAAAATTATATCCGGAAAGATCGATAACACCTTTAACCGCAGCCGGCTTCAAAGGATTGTCATTAATGCAGCCGGAACTTAGGAGTAAAATAATTATAAAAAATGCGGCAGCAGATGATCTTAAATCTGTAAAAGCTTTAAAATAATTTTTCATAAGCGTAACTCATGAGAAGATTTAACCGACCTTCCAGTCTTAAAAATCATATATATTATCAATTTCAATTTTCCTTGATTGTATTAACTCACTTGATGGAATATAATAAATAATTCAGGATAATCAAACTATTTATTCAGGCATTTTAGTGGAGATGAATTAACAGACTCACTTCATATCAGAGGGGGGGAGGCAGCAATGAAAATAAATTGTGCGTTTTGTATATTAAAAAATGATGTTACTTCTTACGGATATATAATCCGGACATTCCTGAAATCTCACATCTAAGAGTATCGGCATCGATTATTCTGAAAATCATCGGTCCGACAATGGGATCATTAATGCAGATAAGATCCCCCTTGACTTCAAAATCCATGCGTCCCTGTTTAAGTTCCAGAAATGAATCTGTAAATCGCGCGCTCCCATCAGCAAATTCAACTGACTTGACGCGGCTTTTCTCTTTCGGAACGAATACGCCTGTTACATCCGAATTGCCGCAGGAACAGAGTATTAAGATCATATAGAACAAAAAAGCAGTTTTTGAAAAAGTTATATATATATTCACAATTGTCTCTCAATTATTTTATAATTACTGATCAGTCATGTAATTGCTCATAAACCGGCGGTTAGAGAAAACAACACCGCCGGTTTGAGTCATCACTTATTCAGATCATTAACATATCGTGTCGGTATAGGTATACGGTCATATGGTAAAGCATAATATTCGAGAGTAGTATGTGCAATTGTATATGCTGTATTTCTATGCTCTTCAGCCCATATTTCAGAAAGGAGCTGAGCGGAGTTAATGGATATTCCTATAAAGATATCTCTCTCTTCTCCGTCGCGAAATCTCCCCTTGTCAAAATGGGTATAACCTTTAGTATACCATCCCATATCAATACTAAGTATGCGAAGAGCAAAAGGGACATCAAAGCCGAGGTTCCGAAAACCTGCGGGCTTAAAATTCATTATGTACTGCATTCCGCTGTAATCGTTTACAATATCCAGTGAATACTTAATCAATTCACCCTTTTCGTATCCGTTTCTGTATCCTTCTGAAGGGATATATCCGATACTGAATCCGATAAATCCATCCAGCATGGGTGAATAATCGAGTGCTGCTCCGATAAGAATACCGGCGTAATCTACAACAATATCCTCATATGAAAAACCATATGCAGAAGTGTATGCATCTCCTACTTCAATCAGGAGGCCTACAACCATAGTAGTACCTATTGAATAGGCCCACTTCTGATCTTCTCCGTTCTCGGTCCAGTCAAATATGTTATATACAACTCTCTGCACCATGTAATGTGCAAGCAGATGCCCTGCCTTATCCGATCCGCCGAAACTGGTATCCTCACCGAACCACCCCTCTCTTTCAGACTTTGGACTATGTCTGCTCCCCCAATCCCAGGTTTTCAATCCGAAGAGAAAAACAGCTGGAGCCGTTCCGCCGAGTATCGTCCAGCGGGTAATATCCTTACCGGTTATACCATTATCTTCAGGTAAATCATCACCAGCTACAACTATCTGAGTATTATCAATAGTTCCCGCTTCCTGAGCTGTAAGTGCAGTTGAGCAGAATAAAAAAAACGCAAGCACTGATGCAATTGATACATTTTTAAAACTATAAGCTGCATTCATATAAAGAATCCTTAAAAAATATTATACTGTTTGTTATGTTTAATAATGGTAAGTACTTAAAAACCGGCGGTAAAATTGTTCTCCCCACGCCAGGATTGCTGCGGAGATAGAATAACACAGGTTTATAAGCAAATACAATGATTATTAACTGCAAAATCCTGACGCTTTAATTAATCGGTTAATCAAAGCGTCAGGTCAAAATAAACAGCTGAATAAATTCGGCAAGAATTTTTCAGAGTTAAAATATTTATTCCCTTAAAAAAACCTGACTCTTATTAAACCTGCAGCATTATCTCTCTATCGCGCATCAGGCCCGCCGGAGAGCTATTTTATCACCATTTTATAGCCAGTTCGATAAATCTCAAGGAAATCTGTTTGAGAATATTTATTTCATTTTACTGAATTTTTTCAAGACTTTATAGCATTATCGCATTATAATTAAATCACACTCTAATAGGAGGTATTTTATGACATCTGCAATGAGCAAAAACGATCCTTCGGAAATAAACCGGGGAAATCCGCTTAATGAACCTGATAATATGGATCGTGAAAAACTGATAAAAATCAGACGTGCAGAAGAGAATAACAAACAGCTCCGTGATGATGTAATCAGAGATAAACGTGCTCATGAAGGGGAAATCTCCGACAGAGAGAGACTGATAAAAATACGGCTGCTTGAGGAGAATGAAAAACATTTACGCGATAGAATCATCGAAGAAAAAAGACTGCACGAACTGGACTTGAACGATAGAGACAGGCTAATTAAAATCCGCCTTCTGGAAGAAGATGAAAAACAGATTCGTGATAAAATCATCGAAGAGAAAAGGATTCATGAACTCGATCCGAATGACCGTGACAGACTTGTTAAACTCAGAAGGATGGAGGAGAATGAACGGCAGATCCGGGATAGAATCATCGAAGAGAAAAAGATGCACGAGATGGAACCTGGAGACAGAGAGAGACTGATAAAAATAAAACGGCTTGAAGAAGACGAGAAAAAAATCCGCGATGAAATTATCGAAGAGAGACGACGGTCCGAACTCAGCCCCGGAGACACGAGCAGGCTGGAGAGAGTACGGAATATGGAGGAGTAGATTCTCAGCAGATAAATTAGATTATATTATCTGCTTTCTTCTGCATCTTATTTCGTGATGAATAAAATCCCAGAAGCAGCAGAAATAACGAGAGCATAAGAAGAGATGATTCAATACCGTAATTATCCGCCATATAACCGGCTATTGGAGCGATAATTGTTATCCCCACAGTTTTAGTCTGGGACTCAATGGACAGGATAGTCGCCTGCTCTGAGCTTGCCGCGTGGTCATCGTACTGGGCTACAAGTATAGGCCTCCACAGATTCTGAATTACATAGTAAAGAATATACGCTATAATTGCAATGATAAAGAATTTCAGATAAATACCGAGCGACGATATGAATGCCAGTATAAATCCTGCAAAAATCATAAACAGAATTGCCCCCTGTTCCGACTTGAATCTTCCGGCAAAAATATGTGCTCCCCTTGATGCTTCAGCAGAGATAACATGGAGTATAAAATATACAATACCGATAATTATCGCAGTGGTCTCTTTCTCGGGGAAGGTAAAATAAACAGCAAATATCAGAGCCTGAGCTTTAAGTATAGGCTGCAGATAATCTTTCGTGACCTCAAAGACACCTTCGAATCCCAGGCTCTGCACAACAAGTTTCCTGAGATGAAGATTGCCGAATGTAGATTTAAGACTGCTGAATGTATGGGTGAATATTAGTTTAAAATTTACTTTATTATCGAGTTTTTTGTTTAGATACTCGGGATAACACGCGAGATTCCATATCCCCACGATGTACGGTATTATCGAAAATATAAATATCCATCTGTAATCTTCTGAAAAAATAACAATGACAGTCGAGATGACTACTGACAACGCGCTCCCGTATTTTGACCAGGATCTGGTGTAGCCGTAAACCTTTGTCTTCTCGGAAAGCCTGTCGTTAATTCTCAGCCAGTCAAAAATCATAGCCTTATGAGTTCCAGTCCGGAAAGCATCTCCTATAGAGAAGAAGAAAACAGCAGCAAATAAAGGGGGATACGAACTGGAAGATGCAAAAATAACAAAAGATACAATATAGCTCCCCATTGAAACCAGCATGGAATTTTTTCTGCCGTATATATCTGCCAGAGCTCCGCTGGGAATTTCCATTACATTTATACAGATGTTAAGAAATGATACGAGTATCCCGATCTGTAGGAAATTCAGACCAAGTGAAAGATAAAAGAGAATCAGAAAAGGTTCTGAAAAGTCGAGATTTTTCAGAAATCCGTACATTGAGAATCGAGTCATCATTTTCATATTGGAATGCCCTGTCATTTGCTTCAAGATTGGAATACTACGAAATTATACCGGAGTATAATGTTTAATTACAATATACAATTTCGGACACTGTACCGCAAGATTTTTTTGAATATCAAGTATCATTTAAAGATATATTAGCCGGAAAAGTTCCTTGATTTTTTTGCAACATTCCATCAATATTTTACTCTTTTTTTATATTAGAGCAGTTAACGATTGAATTAAATCTATTTTTTTCTGTTACTGCTTGTCATTCCCGTGCAGACGGGAATCCATGATAAATTTCATACTTATGTAAATGTATACATGGATCTCCTCCTTCGCGGAGATGACAAAAATGGTTTAATTCATTCATGCAATGCTATAGTTTGAGAAAAAACAGTTTAAGTTATATTTCCGGAGTGTTTGTAACGGGAGTTTTGAAATATAATTTTGATGAGACAATATAACAGGCAGAATTTAGAGCCTATAGAAGCAGGGTAATATGAAATTAAGAAAAAAAATATATGTATTAATGGCGGGAATATTTATGACTACAACGCTGCTTTATGCGATGCATGATGATTCACCGGATGAATTCAACGAAGCCCACTGGGAAAAAGCCATAAGCTCTCTCGACAGATCTCTTTTTTATGCTGAGCATGAAAAAGATGGTAAGTATTACAATCCCTGGATGCCTATGCCGGAAAAAGGATTTACCAGAATGCTGAAATGGCGTCTGGCTGACAAACCTGAATATGCAGTGAAAGAAATAAACCATCTCCCGGATGTTGTACAGCTTACGGCTGAATATATAAACAGCAATGATAATTTTGTAACGTGGCTCGGTCATGCATCGATGCTGATTAAAATATCAGGGAGAGTTTTCATGATTGATCCGGTATTAGGAGAGATCCCCTTCGTGAAAAAAAGAAGAGTCCCCTCAGCGCTAAATTACGAAGAGGCTTCACGCATCAGCGGTGAAGTGACTATTCTTCTTACTCACAATCACTACGATCATCTTGATTCGAAGAGTCTGAAAAGCCTCCCTGCCGGCACAAAATTTATTGTCCCGAAGGGTCTTTCATCTACAATCCTCGACATAAGAGAGGATGAAGTAAAAGAGATGGACTGGTGGGAGGAGTTAAATACCGGTGAGATTAAAATAGTATTTCTTCCGTCACAGCACTGGTCAAAACGCAGTCTGTTTGACACCAATGAATCTCTCTGGGGTTCTTATCTTATTGACACCGGAAAGAAAAAAATATTTATCTGCGGCGACACGGGATATACAACTGTATACAAAGAGATAGCTGCAAAATATCCGGGAATAGATTACGCATTTATGTCAACCGGAGCGTCACAGCCCAGATGGTTTATGTACTATGCCCATCAGAATGAATCAGAGGCAATCCGGGGATTTATGGAACTCGGCGCAAAAAAGATGATCCCGATTCACTGGGGTTCATTTTCACTTGGAGACGAGCCGACAGGATATGCGGCAATTCACACGAAGGAGAAGTTTCCCGAAACGGTGATAATTGACGGTGGGGAGATTATTAAGCTGTAGGGTGAAATCCTTTTCCGGTCCGGTCCCGCCCCTATCCGCCCGCCGGGCACCTTTCCCCATGGTGAGATGGTGAAAGGGTTGTTCTAAACATTTCGAATTTTTCTCCACCCTTTCATCAGGGGGGAGATGCCCGGCGGGCAGAGGGGGCGGGCACGGCGGGACGGAGCTGCATTACTACTCCACACACCTGACACAATTTCGTCCGGACTCCTTGGCCTTATACAAAGACTCATCTGCTTTCTGCTTAAATGATACGAGATCGGATGCAGTATCAGGAAATGAACTTACTCCGATACTTGTTGTAATATGGATGTCATGACCGCCCAGATGTTTTGAAAAATCGAATGTCTCCACACTCTGACGGATCTGCTCGGCTATTTCAACTGCTGTGTTAAGATCCGTTTCCGGGAGAAGTATTGAGAACTCATCTCCGCCGTAGCGTGCCATAATTCCATGCTTGCTTATGATTCTCTTTATTATTCCGGCAAACTCAATAATTACACCGTTTCCCGCTTCATGACCTATGAGTTCATTAATTTTTCTGAAATTATCCGTGTCAAGCATAAGGAAGGAGACGGGTTTGTTGTTACTCTGCGATATGTAAAAAAAGTTTTCCAGCGCGTCATCAAGAAATGCCCTGTTGTAAAGACCTGTAAGTTCGTCGGTTATAACCCGCCTGCTGGCTTTCTCGCCCCATTCTACAACATCCGCCAGAAATCTGCTGGATTTTCTGAACTGCATAATTGTATGGCTTAAAAGTTTTGAAATCAGGTTTATAGAACATTCGGGTGCTGCATCTATCAGATCCTGAAACTGCTTCTCTTCAATTACGATAAGCACACTGTTTTCTGAAGCTGTATAATTATCGACTTCCGGTTTATTCCCGAAAACCGATAGTTCACCAAAAGCATCACCCATACCGTACTCTACATGCTTACGGTCAATGCTCCCTGGAATTTTCAGTGTACTGAAAATTTTACCGCTGATAATTATATATAATCTGCTTCCGGTTTCCCCGGCTTTAATTACAGGTTCACCGGCACCGAATTTTTTCAGTTTAAAATATTTGGATAAAATTTCAAGTTCACTCTCATCGTAACCTGAAAATAAATCCAGCTTCTTAAGTTTTTCTATCATACTCTGACCCGTCTTATTTAATAATTTCATCCCCGCCATGACTGCGGGCCGTCATCATCTTCTCATGAGCGATTGTCACAAGGTCTGCACTGCTCAGCGTATCTTCCGGATACATGGCAATCCCTATACTTACTGTGAGTTTAATCTCAGCAGATCCGGTGATCCGCGTCAGATCCATATTATAAAAAACAGAACGGAGTTCAACTGCTCTCGCTGCAGCCTGATCACGGTCAGTATCTATTAGAATAGCCGCGTATTCATCCCCTCTGAATCTTACCCCTATATCATTCTCCTGAAGTTCGGACTGAAGAAAGATTGCCATAAGATTAAGCACCTGATCCCCCGCTTCATGGCCGAATCCGTCATTTATATCTTTAAAATTATCCGGCTTGATCATCAGCAAAGCAGCGTTTTTGCCTATCTCCGGAAGCATGTTGACAAAGTCCTCTTTCAGAAAAATCTGATTGTAAAGACCCGTCATTTTATCGCATAACAGCTGTTTTCTTAAATCCTGAAGCCAGTGTGTTTTATCATAGAGCATTTTATTCACATTCCAGATTCTCTCTGAAACAACTCCTAAAAGACTATAAAGCAGTCTTGCAAAAATAACAGGATGCTCATGAAACAGTTCATCAGGAGTATATTTTATTGCCGGGAATTTAAGCAGTGTTGAGTCCTCTTCAGCGAAGGCCGCGGCACTTCTATTTATCCTTCCGAGAAAATCGAATTCTCCGAATGATTCATTCGCAGCTATCTGAGCTATTCTTGCATCATCCATTTCAAAACTTATTATTCCGACTCTGCCGGTGCCGACAACATATAGTTCATTTGCAGCAGACCCCTGACTGAAGATAGGCTGCCCTTTTTTAATATCAAGAAATTCACTGTAATTTGCAATTACATCGAGTTCATACTCTCTAAGCTGTGAAAAAATATCGACTTTTCTCAGGAGTTCAACTTTCTCTTCTCTCTGTGCCATATAACCTGTCATTATCCATTATAATAATTATAGTAAGCTACCGCTGAGTGGTATTTATTTAAATCTTAAAACTGCATGAATGTAATGCTGATTAATGATTTATAATAAAAACAATATAGCATAAAATGCAGTTTTTAAAAAGCAAGAGATTTATTACACTATTTTAAGTAATAATGCCAACTGCTCAAATACCAGTGGTATTTTATCTCCGCCGCGCCACAGGCGCGGCGGGGAGAAATTTCACCATTATTTTATAAGTAGATACTAATAAATCTCGCTGAATTTTTTTTGAAAAAAAAATAAATCTTAATATCTTCAAATCATACCGGCATCAGGGAGGATCATATGAAAAGTCTGAAATTAAAAATAATTCTGCTGACTCTTGGAACGGGTCTGGGTGTACTCTTTATTATTATTTCAATCAGCCTTTATTCAATCAATAATTACAGCGCTAAACTGCTCAAAATGAATAAAGAACTGATCTTCAAAAATTACGATGAAAATGTAAAAAACCAGGTAGAGAATACCATCTCACTGATAAAGTCTGTCTATAAATATCAGCTGGAGAATAAATTATCAGATGAACAGGGTAAGATTATTGCACGGGATCTTGTAAGAGGTTTAACATACGGTAAAGATGGATACTTCTGGATTGATGATTTTGACGGGATCAATATCTGCTTCCCCGGACATCCCGAGGCTGAGGGAAAATCGAGAATTGATTCAAAAGACGTCAACGGAAAACAGTTTATAAAAGATATTATCGAAAACGGGAGGGCGCCCGAGGGCGGCTTCACTGATTACTGGTTTCCTAAACCGGGTGAAAAAAATGCGAACAGGAAACGAAGCTACAGCAGATCATTTGAACCATACAAATGGGTAACCGGAACCGGAAACTATGTTGATGATATTGAAAAGATTGTTGCCGGCCTTGAATCTGAGAACAGCGCGTATATAAAAATGCTTCTTGCAGTAGTACTGGCTGCCGGAGGAGTCACTTCAATCATTATAATTATTCTATCGATATTTTTCGGGAACTCCATTGCTCTCCCGATAATAGAATCAGCTCTCATAGCGAACAGACTGGCGAAGGGAGATCTTACCGGCAGAATAGACAAAAAATATTCAGAGAGACAGGATGAAGTTGGAACACTTGTCAACAGCATCAATACAGCAAATGAAAATCTTGAAAAAATGATAACATCAATCATTACAGCCATGCAGAGTTTATATTATGCAACAGAACAGATAAGTGCGGGGAATCAGAATCTGTCTCAACGGACAACAGAACAGGCTTCATCGCTTGAAGAGATAGCTTCTACTATCGAAGAGACAACAGCAACGATATCGCAAAATACTGAAAACGCAAGGCATGCAAACTCCACATCTTTAGAATCATATAAAGTTGCTGAAAAAGGGGGAAGCCTTGTTAACGATGCTGTCTCTTCAATTAACGAGATCAGCGAGTCGAGTAAAAAAATCGGAGAAATCATCTCTGTTATTAACGAAATAGCATTTCAGACTAACCTGCTTGCACTTAATGCAGCAGTGGAGGCTGCAAGAGCCGGAGAACAGGGCCGCGGTTTTGCTGTTGTTGCAGGCGAAGTAAGAAATCTTGCGCAGAGAGCAGGTACTGCAGCAAAGCAGATTGGAGACCTGATAAGAGAATCGATCAACCGTATTGAAAAAGGAACCGAGCAGGCGAACAACAGCGGTGTCGCAATCAGCAACATAATTGAATCAATAAAAAATGTTACAAAACTCATATCTGAAATTACAGCAGCAAGCGATGAGCAGAAATCGGGGATTGATCAGATTAACATTGCCGTTATGGAGCTTGACAATATGACACAGCAGAATGCCGCACTTGTGGAAGAGACAGCCTCGGCCAGCGAGGAGATGGCTTCACAGGCTCTGGAGCTGATGAATATGACAAAGGTATTTAAAATTGATGCCGAAATTGAAGATATAGAAAATAAATATTCCAGATCATCAGATGTTAAAAATGCAGATTACATAGCAGGAAAAACATCATCTTCACAAGGTATACAAGGGGGAGAAAGTTTCGACAAAGATTATGATGTATTTTAAATACTGTATAAGCTACGCTGTATCAACTCATAAACTTGTGGTGGAATTACTCTTCACCCAGGGAGTAGCAAGGTGGAATAATAATACTTCAAGTTTATGAGCAGGTTATATTGTTATACATCTATTAAATAATTATTGATTAAATTTCCAGTTGAAACTTTTATATCCTCATGATCAGAATATCTGAAATATATAAAAGTTTCCCTCAGAAAAAAGATATGGCTTTATCAGACATATCTTTTTCTATAAACAAGGGTGAGGCCATGGCGCTGGTTGGTGAGAATGGTGCGGGGAAAACAACTCTAATCAGAATTCTATCAATGATTCTGAAACCGGATAGCGGATTCTTCTCTTTTGACGATATAAAATTCAGTGATAATCATGATTATATAAAGAACAGAACAGGCACACTCTTTTCCGGAGATGGATCACTTTATGACCGTCTCACTGCTGCGGAAAATATTAAATATTACTCGCAGCTTAACGGAGTGGATAACACCAATTACAAAAAAAGGATTGAACCGCTTATAGAAGACCTCTCTCTCTCCGGATTTCTTAACGACAGAGTATCAACATTCTCCAGAGGAATGAAACAGAGAACCGCAATAGCACGGGCCCTGATCACCGATCCGGATTTTATAATCCTTGATGAACCATCAACCGGTCTTGACATCATTGCCGGAAATTCTGTAAAAAAAATTATAAACAGGCTTAAAGATAGCGGCAAAACCATTCTTTTTTCAAGCCACAACACAGATGAAATTTTCACCTGCGCTGACAGAATAACTGTAATCCATAAAGGAAAAATCAACTGCGACAAAACTGTCGAATCATATTGTTCTGAACACGGGCATGATCTGACATTCTACATTAAAGAGTAAAATGAAACTTCTGATAATAATAAAAAAAGAACTGATAGATCAGGCTCGCGACAAACGGACAATCGTTGCTGCTATACTAATGCCTGCAGTAATTGTTCCTCTGCTGCTTTTTATGACAACATATAACACTTCATCCGAAGGGACATATCCGGCTTCCGGAGTAATAATTGCAGATAACGACAGCCACATAAAGGAAATAATACTTCAATCATACGGGGATACTCAATTCATTACATCTGACTCTCCGCACGACGCGGTATTAAACGGTAAGGCGGATATTTTTATCGACTATGTAAAATACGGGGACCGGTACAACTCTCTGACTCTCTATTATGATTCAGCCAGAAGCGGTTCAATGCTTTCATATCTTAAAATTTACGAAATCTTTGAAAAATCATTCAACCGTTCTGAAATTATTTCAGAAACTGTAAAGATAACATCTGTTACTATCCGCAGCGAGATGGAGGGGAAGACGCTCCTGACTCTTTCATTACTATTACCTGTACTGCTTATGGTTTTCGCGGCATCGTCTGCCATGTCTGGTGCAGTTGACATGAGCGCCGGGGAGAAGGAACGGGCAACGATTGAAACTCTTTTAAACTGTAATATATCTCATAAAACAATCATCCTCGGTAAAGTCTTTGCGTCATCGCTTATCGGATTTGCATCTATTGCATCTTTACTCGCCGGCCTGATAATATCTTCACATTTCTATCCTGAAATTACCGGAGGATTATCGCTTTATAAATTCTGCGGATTAAAAAATTTATCATTAATATTACTCTCGACAGCAATTGCAATTATTCTGTTCTCTTCAGCGGGATTGGCAATCGGATTCTATGCAAAATCCGTCAAAGAGGGTACCATCCTTACACTTCCGGTAATAATTTTAAGCTCGGCATTATCAAGCGGACTTATCAGTACAGATCCATTCACTGTTAATAAATTTTACAGCATGATACCGGTATTGAATATTTCATATCTGCTCCGTTCAGTAATCTATAATAATCCCGAACCGGTGTTCTTTATAATTTCATTTTTAGTTAATATCGCATCTGCATTTCTGTTTATAATAGCAGGGTCATTGTTGTTAAAAAAAGAGTCTGTTATTTTTAGAAGTTGACAGAATTTATTATTCTGATTTAATTATATTTATCACATTCTGAAGGAGTATACCTATGGGAATTATCGGTCTGCTGGTAATTGTAATTCTTATAATCGTAATAGTTAAACTGGTTTAGTTATCTGAAAATAATCTTTAACGAATGAACCCCCGCATGCGGGGGTTCATTCGTTAAAGATTAAAATTAAACTCTACTTCAAAAACATCGCTGTATAAAACTTCACTGAGTCAGTAATATTTGATATGCTTATATGCTCATTTGTCCCGTGCATCTGCTTCATCTCACTGTTATCGAGACGGTACGGTGAAAAGCGGTACACGCAATCACTGAGTTCTTCATACTTTCTCGCATCAGTACCACCCACAACAAGATAGGGAGTGATTACAGCTTCGGGCCACAGTGCACGGATATTCTCTTTAACTACAGTAATACCATACGAATCTGCCGGAGAAATCTTCGATGCTTCGTATACCTGAAGCATCTCAATAGAAACAGAACTGTCCGAAATAACCTTTTCCAGATGAGACTTCAGCGAAGCCGCACTGTCCCCGTGAAGAATACGCGCGTTCACAACAGCTGAAGCATTCAGAGGGAGAACATTCGGAGCACCGCTCCCTCCAAGCATGGTAGGCGCCGTTGTAGTACGGAGGAAAGCCGCGCCTGATGGAGTCTTCGAAAAAATCTTTTTGAATAGCGGCGCAAACAGCCACAGGTTTGAGAGGAACAATCTGTTTCCGAAACTCATTGCCGGTGCAAGGGATCTGAACATCTCAAGTACTGGTACAGTTAAAGTAAGAGGGAGCTGGTTAGATTCGACCCTGGATACCGCGCGGCTGATCAATCCCGCTGCAGTATGTGCAGGTGGCATCGATGAGTGCCCCCCCTCCCCTTTTACAGAGAACCTTATATTCACAAAACCCTTTTCAGCAAGTCCTATAAATGCTATCGGGCGGTTTATTCCAGCAACAGCATTATCAATTACACATCCCCCTTCATCGAGGACGTATTCAAAAGAAACACCTTTTTCTTTAAGTCTGGATGCGATTTTATCCGCACCGTCATAACGGCGCGTCTCTTCATCGTGTCCGAATGCGAAATAGATATCACGCTCCGGCACCATGCCGTTTGCGATCATTGTCTCGGCCGCTTCAAGAAGAGTAATCACCTGAACTTTTATATCCTGGGTACCCCGTCCCCAGACAGCATCTTCACTGACTGATCCGGAATATGGAGGATACTTCCATTCACCCTCTGTTCCCGGCTCAACCGGCACTACGTCAATATGAGCACAAAATAGCGCGGGTTTTTTATCATCACTCTTCCCTTTCCAGTGATAGAGAAGACTGTATCCATTTATTATTTCACGGCTCATAGTCTTATGCGCGCGTGGATAAGATTCTTCAAGATATTCAATAAATTCAGAAAATGCTTTGAGATCTGTTTTTGTAATATCATCATATCCAATGGTTTTAATCTTTATAGCTCCGGACAGCCGTGCTGCCGCTCCTGCGGAATCAACAGTAATCCCGGGCAGAACCGTTTTCCCCACGGGTATCTCCACACAACGGAAAGTTCTGATTAACAGAGTCAATATCAGAACTGAAAACAGTACTATAAGTATAATTGCAGTATTCATGATTTATTCACCACCTCCGGTATTTTATCGCTACTCATTTCCGGCGTTTGTAACCCACCCTCTGTTATACATAAACCGCGCCGCAAGTACAGCAAGCAGACCGCTCACAGGGATCAGAAGACCCGCAGGGATCGATTTACCGGTCAACATGGGGACAAGAATTGAAACCATTATTACAAATGCAAGCGGTGTAACTGCAAGCTTCCACTGCCGCATAATCCAGTAAACTCCAAGCGCACCGAAAAGAGCCGGGAGAATATTCTGAAACGCAGGTTCAAGTGTCTTTGATGTAAGCAGCGGTGTTAACGGAACTAAAGCAATGACCCCGATAACAAGAATTATTTCAGTTACAATGGTTGAAGTTGCAATTGAAAGTGTTGCGATTACATCTCCTTCATCAGTTGAACCTTTCACTCCCGCGTTATCCATTGCCATTGCCGCGCATGGAATTTTCATATTGGATAGATTCCCCGAGATAAAACTTAAATATGCGCCGCTTATCCCGACCATTGGAGTATACGTAAGAACTTCTGCAATGCATATCGGAAGATAGATCATCCACACCATTGCAAGTCCTTTCAGAAAACCGCTCATTGTAGGGAAAATATTATACTGAAGACATATAACAGCCGGAACCGAGATCAGCATAAGTATTACAAGAAATGCTGTCAGACGGCCTGCAAAATGTATTTGATTATTGTATTCTGATTCTATATTTTTAACATTCATTATATTAACCTCGAGTAGAATATCGCAAGAGCCATTGAAGCAATCATCGCAATAGAGAGAGAAAAATTCGTCAGCCATGCGATTTCAAATTTTTTCACGGCTGCGGTAAGTGCAAACATTATTGCAGCGCTTGTAAGTATAGTCGCAAGCTGGATTCCCCCATTTACAACTGGCTGTCCGATAAATACAGATATCATACCAAAGAAAAGTGAAGCGATAAGAATTTCCAGCCATTTTGAATCGTTCTTCTTCATGTTAGTCATGCCAGTCTGGAGACGTTTAGCAAAAAGAAGAAAAATCAGAGGTGACCAGAGAATACCCAGTGACATGATCCACATTGAATTCATAAAGACCTGCGCGGTATATCCGCTCTGACCAAGCCCCTGCACTCCCATACTCTGAGCTCCGATATTTGCAGCAAGAAGTTCATATGGGGCGGAACCGATAACTCCAAGTCTCAGCCAGGGGAAAGGAATTCCAAGTACGGGGACCATCGCAACAAGAGCAAGTAGAATCGGAAGAGACGGCACCACTGAAAAAATAGCACTTGATCGTACCGCATCGAGCATTTTTCTTTTTGTAAGCCCCAGAGCTAAACCGCGCTTCCATGCAATTATAAAAAAAACTACCGATTGAATAAATACAACTGCAATTACCACAGCAACCATAATATACATAAGATTGCTGTTTGCAATATTAAGATAATCCATAATATACACCTTCCTCCTGTTAATCAGGAAACCAGTGATTCATATCACTGAATTTAAAATCCGCCAACGAAACATTGACAGTAATCATTCCGGACATCTTCAGGTGTGAATGTCAATGAAATTATGAATAGATATTCAGGGACTTTTGGAAGTAATGCAGTGGGATTCCGGGATCTCTTAAAAGACGGTACAAATCAATTTGTCTGAAGTGGAGATGAATCTATTTATCAGCTCCGTGCAAAAATTTTAAAATCTATGCTGATCCGTGAAATAAAATTTAAAAATGAAATCCTATTTCCCGACCGTATTATCAGGACTTTCTTTATAGACTATCATAACCGGAGCTTTTCCGTCATACTCGAACTTAGCTTTCAGTTTTATAGTCTGTTCAAGAATCCCTTTAAACTCCTTCTGCCGGTGATTACGGATCTGTACTGTCATCTCATCCGATCCTTTTTTAAGTGTAATGAACCGGGACTCAGCATCGCTGAAAACAAAGTCCTCGCGTATTGATGCTATGTTCATAAAAACTGTATCGTTAAGAGAACTGATCTGCCGTTTGCTAAGACCGAAAAATGACGGGATATGGGTATGTCCGCACAGCCAGAGTTCAACCCTCTCTCTCTTCAGAACTTCTGTAAAACGCTCTGATCCCTGAACATTGCGGTAAGAAATAATATTGTAGATAAATCCGCTTCCGCCGAGATGCGAATGTGTCATTGTAATAATATTTTTATCCCGGTTTGTTTCGACAAGATTTTTCCACCACAAAAAAGCTCCATCGGATATATCAGAACCGGAACTGTCTTTTTCATCAGACATCAGAATAATGAGCAGATTTCCGTATTGAAGCGCATAATGGAGCGGCTTATTCGTCGCCTTAAGATACGATTCAATATTCCGGGCATCATGATTCCCCGCAATTTCGTAAAGATCTTTTATTCCGGATTTGTTATACACTTCATAGAACCAGTCAAATGTTGTCATAGAACTCTGCCCGGTTCCATGCTGTACTATATCTCCGACACAGAGAGACGCATCTATATTCTTCATCGAAGCAACATCTTCTACTGTAAGTTCAAAGAAACCTCTCTCCCGCTGATTACGGGGCTGTATATCTCCGAAAGCCCATATAACCAGATCATCGGGATTGAACACGACCTCCGATGACGACTCTGCATTCAATGTGGTGTACTGACTAAAGTATAAAACCATCGCTGCCATCACTGCTGCTATATATTGATTTTTATTTGTTTTCATTTTTTCCTTCTACCTTTCCATTCCGGATCAGCCATTAATACTATGACACGCCGGTGTTTTTTGTAAATCATCAAGTTACATCAAATGTGTATTTCTAAGCATTAATTTGTTTAAAATTAATTCAGTATTTATTCCTTAACTATTATAAAGTCAAAAAAGCTCTATTATCCCCGCCGCCAAAGGCGGCGGGGATATGTATTTTTTGTTTTTTACACTAAAGAATATATTTAGGAATAATTCCTGAAATAAATCTGAAAAAATATTCTTCAATAATTTTCTGCCGCTTATCTTTTAACGTGAAATAATCAGTTTTACTTTTTCCAGAAAACTGTAGTGAATAAAATTAGAACAGTATAGAGTTCAAGCCTTCCTGCCAGCATTGCAAAACTGAACCACCACTTAACATATGCAGGGAAAAAACCGAAATTTTCTGTCGGACCGACTTTTCCGAATCCGGGACCGATATTCCCCAGTGTCGCCAAAGCTGAAGTAAATGATGTCTCAACGTCTGCTCCTGATGAAGATACTACAAGTGTAGTTATAAGGAGCATAAGAATATAAAGAAAAAAGAAACCTGATATTGAATATACAATATCTTTCTTAACCGGCTGCCGATTAATCCGGAGAGTAAAAACACCTCTCGGATGGATAAGATACTTCATTTCGTTGAATCCCTGTTTCATTAGAGTTACTATGCGAAGAACTTTTATTCCTCCCCCTGTCGAACCGGAGCATCCCCCGACAAACATAAGTATAAAAAGAATTGCCTGACTCATAAATGGCCATTTTTCATAATCTGCCGTGGCAAATCCTGTTGTGGTCATAATTGTAGCTACCTGAAATGAAGCATATCGCAGAGATTCCCATATGGAATTATAGCTTTTCATAAAAAGATCAAAAGTAATAAATATTGTTGATACACTGAAAATCGCAAGATAACCTTTCAGCTCAGAATCCTTTATAAGATTTTTAAACCGTCCGGTGATGAGCCAGAAATGAAGGCTGAAGTTAATTCCCGAGAGAACCATAAATACTGTTATTACACCGTCGATATATGCGGAATTAAAATACGCAACACTGTTGTTTTTTGTGGAATAACCGCCGGTCGCAACAGTACCGAAAGTATGAGTAAGAGAATCGAAAAGATTCATCCCGCCAAAAAGAAGAAGAATTGTTTCCGCAACAGTGAGCCCGAGGTATATAAGCCAGAGTATTTTTGCAGTCTCTGCGATTCTCGGAGAGAGTTTATCAACTGTCGGACCCGGAGCCTCGGCATTAATAAGCTGCAAACCTCCAATCCCAAGAGCGGGCATAATAGCAACGGTAAGAACAACTATCCCCATCCCTCCGAGCCAGTGAGTAAGCGATCTCCAGAAAATAAGCGACTTCGGCAAAACTTCAACAGCTGACAGTATAGAAGCTCCTGTTGTAGTAAAACCGGACATAGTTTCAAAATAAGCATCAGCCATTGACGGAATAGCTCCTGAAATATAAAAGGGGAGAGCGCCGACTAATGAAGCAGTAATCCAGCTGAGAGTAACAAATAAAAATCCGTCCCTTGTTGAAAGATTCACTGTATCACTCCCGCGAGTGAAAAATTTAATACCGGAAAAGATGAGAATACTTATAACAATAGTTGCAGATATACCCAGCAAAGCATCATTCTCATTATTTACAACAGCAATAATTCCAGGTACAACCATGCACCCCGATATTATCAGGAGAATATACGAAAGCATTCTTAATACTATTTTGAAATGCATTTAATACCTTTATTATATAAATTCATTCAACAATAATCCCTAGTGCTTAGACCTGATGATTTTGAATCAATCTGTCATCCTCGCGAAGGCGGGGATCCATTGTATTGAAATAAGTGGATTCCCTTCTTCAAGGGAATGACATTAAGTTCCATCTATTGGATCAGAACACCAGGCTTATTATAGCGTAAAAAAGAATTATTACATATCCCCGCAGCCTTCGGAAGCGGAGATAATAAAACATTTTTCAACGGCAATTACTGTAATTCACTTGCTTAAAAAAACCTGTTCAAGAGCATGTATTGATTCACGCTTAGCGATGGTTATTACTCTGTCGCCGCTGTTCACAACAAAATTACCGTCAGGAATTTCATTTACATTATTCCTTACTACAGTAAGAATCAGAGATCCGGCAGGAATCTTAATGTTTTTTAATGCCAAACCAACGAGAGAATTCTTCTCTTTAACATAAAACTCAATTACTTCAGCGCTATGACCAAAAAGAGTATGTACGCTATTAATATCACCCTTGCGGATAAACTTCATAATTGCGTTTACTGTACTATTACGCGGACTCACTGTTACATCAATACCAAGCCTGTTTGATATTGCCATATAATTCGGATGGTTGACCACAGCTACAGCTCTGCCTATCCCCAGACTTTTCGCGTATGCCGCGCTTAAGATATTCAACTCCTGATTTTCAGTAGCAGTAATGATAAGATCGTAATCATGAAGATTTTCCTCTTCAAAAATCGTCTCGTCTGAAATATCCGCATTAATTACCAGGGCATCGGGAAACTTCTCCGAAAGTAATTTACAATTATCATAATCTGTATCGATTATTGCAATCTTTCTCCCGGTTCTGATGAGATATCGTGTTACGAGATATCCTATTCTACCCCCTCCGGCAATCAGTATCCGGTCAATACTCTCTCTCTTTTTACCTGTCTCAATAAATAGACTTGTAAGAGTTTTCTTCGAAGCAAGAATATAGGCTATATCGTTTTCCTGTATTACTGTTAATCCCGATGGTATAATAAACTCATTATCTCTGATAATTCCGGCAATAAGAAACTTACCGACCGTATTTATACTTTTTCTGATATCCATTACAGTTTTATTTTTGAAGAAAGATTTCGAATCGACCTGATAATTTCTTATCTGCATATCTGAATTCTCAAAGAGCATAACATCACTTGTGGCGCCAAGGGCTACACTGTTTGCAATTAATCGTGCGGTTTCAACTTCGGGATTTACGACAAAGTCTATTCCCAGGAAAGACTTCTCAAATATCTTCGCGCGGGAGTAATCGATATTTCTTACTCTTGCAATCTTTATAGGAACGTTGAATTCACTTTCAACTATTCCGCATGCGATCATGTTGACCTCATCGGAATCAACCACGCTTAGAAAAAAATCGGCTTTTTCAATCCCGGCTTTTTTAAGAGTTTCAATACTGTTACCTTCATCATTGAGAACAATACAGTCAAGATGGCTGTCAACATATCGCGCACGTTCAACACTCTTTTCTATAATTACAGCATTATGCCCTTCAGCTATCAGCTGAGATGCTATCTGGTAACCGACAACTCCTGCCCCGAGAATTACAATATTCATATTATTTGATTTCCCATTTCGTATTTCAAATACTGCTCAACATTAACAGTAACAATTACTGAATTCAGACTTCGACTCCGATCAGCCAGCGTTAAATTAATCTGCCGGAGCAGAGTCGAAGGGCTAATTGTACTGATTTACTCATTAACCGCTATAAATCTCAATTTACATTGAAAGAGGATATCATCAAAATAATAATTAAGTGTCAACTCTAATGCGTTTAAACCAGTTTTAGTCTAAACTTCTCATAGCAGCGGTTAAAGATTGAATCAGGTCTCCCCTCCGGAAGCATCTGATAGAATAGAGCTTTTATGTTATAAAAAAGTTTATGAACAATTACAGATAAAAAGTAACAAACGATTGCAGAAATAACCAGATAACAGGTGATTAAAAAATCACAATCAGCCGTTAAACAAAAATGTGATAGCGGCTATTAATCCATTCAACACAGGAAAATAAATTTAATGAAAAGATTTTTCAGGCTTACAGCATTGACGGCTCTTGTTTTTCTATTTACAGCATTGGTTTTTGAACCACTCTCATATGCCCGTGCAGGCGGGGGACGTTCTTTCGGAGGAAAAAGTTTCAGCAGCTCACCTTCACGATCAAATTCGTTTTCACAGCAGAGAGGGACCACAGGATCACCTACACAGAATAAAGGGAGTCTGCTTAAAAGCATAGGCGGCGGTATTGTCGGAGGGATGATTGGAAGTATGCTTTTCAGATCTCTGGGATTCGGCGGAGGCGGTGCCATGGGCGGGATTCTGCAGATTCTGATATTTGCAGGTTTAGGATATCTGATTTTCAGATTTATACGATCCCGGATGGGGAGTTCCGCTCCAGGAACTAACTCTTCGAATGTAAGCACCGGAGGATTCTTTAAAGGGAATGCCGGTTCAGCGGGAGTATCACAGTCAGGACTTTCAGATATAATAGCAAACGATCCATCGTTCAATGAAAGAAATTTTAAAGACAATGTTATGGATATGTTTTTTAAAATCCAGGCGGCATGGATGAACAGAGACCTTTCATCTGCATCACATCTTCTTGATGAAAAAATGAAAGATTATCTTCAGAGCGATATTGACGACCTTAAGGCTTCAGGAAAAATTAATAAACTCGAAAACATTGCAGTGCGGAATATTGATATCGATGAAGCATGGCAGGAGTCAGACTCGGACTGTATTACAGTACTGATATACGCTAATATACTCGATTACACCCTAGATGAGAAAACAGGAAATATACTCGATGGGAGTAAAACCGATCCTGTAAAATTTGAGGAGTACTGGACATTCTATAAAACAAATGGAACAAGCCAGTGGAAACTCTCAGCAATTAACCAGAAGTAACTTATATAAGACCGGTTTAAACAGCATTATACCAGCATTGTCTGCTTAAACCGGTCTTCATCTGAAAAAAATAATAAAAAAAGCATAAAAACCTCCGTTTCTGCAAAAAGAAACAAAATGAACTGATTAACCTGCTTGACAAAATATTTACCCGCATTCTCAATTATAAAAATTTTTACAGCATAAACATAAATTTATTCAGTAATTATCCCTAAATATAATTATATATCCTCGCCGCCTTCGGCGGCGGGGATAATAGATCTTTTTTTACTTTAGAAAAGTTAAGGAATAAATATTGAAATTTATTCCAGATTAAACTGACTTAATATAAAACTTTGTCCGGAGGAAAAATGAACCCGTTACCTCATCTTGAATATGGCTGGCACCATGTAATAATTGCCAATGGATTCACAATTACAATTGTAGGAATGCTGCTGGTTTTCTTTTCTCTTTCACTGATAAGCCTGGTTATAAAAATGACGCCATATCTGCTCAAAGTCATTGACCGTTATTTCCCTGAAGCGGAACCGGAAACTCAAAAGAGCAGTGTAAAAAAAGTATCAGAAACTGAAGTAGTGGCAGCTATAAGTGCCGCACTTTATCATTCAATGCAGTCTTCAAAAAAATAAATATCACGGTATAAATAATGGAATTTTTTCTCGATTTTTTTAAAACAACCGGTTTTTATCTGATGACTCCGGGAAACCTTATGATGATTATAATCGGATTACTCTTTATATCCCTTGCAATTATCAAACATTATGAACCTCTGCTTCTGCTCCCTATCGGCTTCGGGATGATTGTCGGCAATATCCCTTCAATTGCGAGTATGCCTCTGAGTGTGTATGACCAGGGGAGTGTTCTCTACTACATATACTTTGGAGTTTCGCAGGGGATTTTCCCGCCGCTTATCTTTCTCGGCATCGGAGCAATGACAGATTTCTCAACAATGCTCTCCAATCCGAAGCTTATACTACTTGGAGCTGCTGCTCAGATCGGAATTTTCCTTACTCTTGTCGGAGCTCTCTACCTGGGATTTACTCCGCAGGAGGCAAGTTCAATCGGTATAATCGGCGGCGCCGACGGCCCTACTGCAATATTTCTTACTGCAAAACTTGCACCTCATCTTCTGGGTGCTGTAGCTATCGCCGCATACTCGTACATGGCACTTGTTCCTGTTATTCAGCCGCCTATTATGTACCTTCTTACAACAAAGAAGGAACGTCTCATACGGATGAAATCACCGCGTATCGTTTCTCAGCGTGAAAAAATCTTTTTCCCGATTATAGCTTTTCTTATTTCAGCTCTGATAGTTCCGGGAGCTCTGTCACTTATCGGTATGTTATTTTTCGGCAACCTCCTTAAAGAGAGTTTCGTAACCGAACGGCTTGCAAACACAGCACGAACAGCTCTAATCGACATAGTTACAATTCTTCTGGGTCTGACGGTCGGAGCCAGCACGCAGGCGCAGACTTTTCTTACAAAGCAGTCGATTCTGATATTCGTCCTGGGGGCTATGTCTTTTGCAGTAGCTACTGCCGGAGGTGTTCTCTTTGCGAAATTTATGAATCTTTTCCTGACCGACAAAATCAATCCGCTTATCGGGGCAGCGGGAGTTTCAGCAGTGCCGGACTCTGCAAGAGTTGCACAGATAATCGGACAGAAGGAGGACCCGCATAATCATCTCCTGATGCACGCAATGGCTCCGAATGTTGCAGGAGTTGTCGGTTCTGCAATAGCAGCCGGATTTCTATGGTCACTGCTTGTAAAGTAAATAATATATGCCCCCGTCGCCTTCGGCGGCGGGGATAATAGAGCTTTTTACTTTTAAAAAGTTAAGGAATAAATACTGATATATAATACTAAATTAAATAATGGTGAATATAAATGGCTAAAAAAAGAATAAAATTCATGTGTACAGCTTTCAGAGACGGTTTCCAGTCGGTATACGGTTCAAGAGTACTCTCTAAAGATTTTATCCCGGTTATTGAAGCAGCCCGTGATGCCGGGATCAGCTACTTCGAGTCGGGCGGAGGTGCATCTTTCCAGTCTCAATTTTTCTACTGCAATGAAAACGCATTCGACGTAATGGATGCGTTCAGAAAAGCAGCCGGGCCTGACGCCAATCTCCAGACACTTGCAAGAGGGGTTAACGTTGTAGGTCTGGATTCACAGCCGGCAGATGTAATTTCGTTACACGCTAAATTGTTTAAAAAACATGGAGTCACAACTATACGGAATTTTGACGCACTGAATGACGTGAACAACCTTATATTCAGCGGACAGTCCATAGTCGATGCGGGACTTCAGCATCAGGTATGCGTTACAATGATGGAGCTCCCTCCCGGATGCACAGGCGCTCACGATCCGGAGTTCTACATTAAAACTTTGAGGTCAATTCTCGATGCGGGAATTCCATATAATTCGATATGTTTCAAAGACGCTTCCGGGACATCAACACCATCTAAAGTTTATGAAACGATAAAAGAAGCACGGAAAATGCTGCCGCAGGGAACGATAATTGATTTTCACACTCATGAAACAGCCGGTATAGGAGTTTCATGCTACAGGGCAGCTATTGAAGCAGGTGCAGATTTCATTGACCTCTCGCTATCTCCTGTATCGGGTGGAACATGCCAGCCCGATGTTCTGACAATGTGGCACTCTCTCCGCGGAAGCGAATATGATCTTGATGTTGATGTAGAAAAAGTTATGGAAGTAGAGGAATTTTTTCAGGACTCTATGAAAGACTATTTTCTGCCGCCTGAAGCAGTACGGGTTGAACCTCTCATCCCATGGAGCCCCATGCCGGGTGGAGCGCTTACCGCCAACACACAGATGCTCCGCGATAACGGAATGATGCATAAGTATAATGAAATTATCAAAGCTATGGAGGAAGTAGTGCGCCGCGGCGGATTCGGGACATCTGTAACCCCTGTATCACAGTTTTATTTCCAGCAGGCTTTTAATAATGTCATGTTCGGACCATGGTCTAAAATTGCTGAAGGATATGGAAAGATGGTACTGGGATATTTTGGTAGAACACCGGTTGCACCCGATCCCGAAATTGTTAAAATATCCGCGGAACAGATGAATCTTCATCCGACAGATAAGGCACCTATCGATATCGACAATGCTGATCCGTCAAAAGGAATTACCCCTGCGCGTAAAGCGTTGAAAGCAGCCGGTTTATCCGAAACAGATGAAAACATCTTTATCTCGGCAGCATGTAAAGAGAAGGGTATTGCATTTCTTCTAGGTAAAAGTGAGTCGGGAGTACGCAAGATCAATGAAACAGCAACCGTTCAATCCGCCACACCGGGAAGTGCGTCATCATATACAGTTTCAGTAAACGGAAAAAGCTATTCCGTATCTTTTGATAAAGGTAAGACAATAGTAAATGGAAAAATATACAACACGACTATCCATGAGAGTGACAAATCGGTAACCCCTGCTCCACAGGCATCAGGCTCTCCCGATGGAACAGAGATTAAGTCACCCCTACCCGGAAAAGTTTTCAAAATAATAGCAGACTTAGGGGAACATGTTGAATCGGGGGATACAATACTTATACTTGAATCGATGAAAATGGAAACGAGGATCAACTCAACTGTTTCAGGAACTATTTCAGAACTTCTTATATCCGAAGGGGATCAGGTTTCAACAGGGGATGTTCTTGTTCTTGTAAGCTGATTTAAAACTTAATTCTCATAGCAGCAGATGGAATCTCTGTTAAGACTAAAAATTAATAATAATTCCTGAACATATCTGTTGCGTAGAATAGAAAAATTGTACCTCCCCGCCGCCATCGGCGGCGGAAACAATAACTTATATTTTAAATTAAAAATGTTAAGTAAAGAATAAGAATTACTGAAAACTTATTCTTCTTCATTATCAATCTCTCCACCAGCTGCCGGATCTCCGTTATCTGAATCTTCATCGGAAATTCCCGCATCAGCCATTACTCTGCTCAGCCTTTCCAGCGCCTTCATCACAGCCGGATCGGAATAATACTGCTGAATTTTCATAAAAGCATCGCTGAAATCAGCACCGGACAGCTGCTTTGACCAGTCATCCTGAATCGACTCAAAATCCTTCATCGCCTCACCGCTGTTGATTTCGGAATCATCATCTTTTGATTCATCATCCATAGCCCCGTATTTTGCTTCAATAGCTTTAATCTGCGGAGCAAGCTTTTCCATCTCTGACGCATATTTATTTATTGCTGCAGCAACATCTTTCGCATTCTTTACTTTACTGAGTGACTTGTAGTAATCCAAAGTAACCTTAGTTATTTTATCAGATATTATCTTTACTTCCGCAGGCCATTTATCTCCGGCAGATGATACTCCGGATAACATCATTAATACAAAAATTGCAGTTAATACTTTTTTCATTTAGCACCTCATGTTTAATCAGAATATCTCCGGATAAGTTTGATTTAATCCGGATAAAAATATCAAGAATAATTTCAGAGCTTCAGAATAATAACTCCGGACTTTTAGTGTAACTGCTCAAAAACCAGTGGTATTTTATCTCCACCGTGCCAAAGGCGCGGCGGAGAGCAATTTCACCATCAGTTTATGAGCAGTTACCTTTTAGTTATTATATAAAATCCTATCATCCTTGACAAAAACGAGCAGCAGTGAACCTTTCTACTTCAGAATCCGGAGGAACAGAAATCTGTTATGAAGAATGAAAATGATAACATCATCAAGCTTAATCCTGAATACCATGCGAGAATAAACCGCGTACTCGATTACATAGAGCAGAATATAGACAGAGAATTTACTCTTGATGAACTGGCTCAGGTTTCGTTTTTTTCAAAATATCATTTTCACCGGATTTTCTCTTCTATTATGAATGAAACACTTTTTGATTTTATACAGCGGACCAGAGTTGAGAAAGCAGCTTACCTCTTGCTATCGGATATAGCAAAACCGGTAACATCAATAACATACGACTGCGGTTTCTCCAGCCCATCACTTTTTTCGCGCACATTCAAAAAGTATTTCTTAGTGACTCCCAGCGAATGGAGAAAAAATAAAAGCAACCAGAGTCAAACGATTAGCAATTCAAATCAAGCATTAAGCAACGACGGGAAAGCAAAGATTTTTTCTCCGGTGTATGTTGAGTACACAGAAAATACAAATCACTGGAGGTTTACAATGAATACTCAACAACAGACTGTGGAAGTAAAGGATCTGCCGGAAATGACACTGGCTTATGTACGTCATATCGGACCATACAAAGGGGATGCCGCACTTTTTGAAAAGCTTTTCGGAAAACTATGCGGATGGGCCGGGCCTAGAAATCTAATCGGAAAAGACGCAAAATTTGTAGTAGTGTACCACGATAATCCGGATATCACGGAGGAGAACAAACTCCGGATAAGCGTATCGCTTGTTGTTCCAACGGCAACAGAAGTAAGCGGAGAGACCGGCATTATGACTATTCCGTCGGGAAAATACGCCGTGGCGCGTTTCTCGCTCTCTGGAGATGAATTCCAGGAGGCATGGGGATGGGTTTACGGAACATGGCTTCCACAGAGCGGTTACCAGCCCGACGACAGGCTCTGTTTCGAAATTTATCCTGAAGAAGATAAAAACGGTAAGTTTACGGTGGACATATGTGTCCCGGTAAAGCCGCTGTAAAAAAGTTACACTAATCAACATCCCTGTTGATTATTTATCTGGCGCTCAAATGCGTCAGATAAATAATCCGTCTTTCCAGCTGCAGCTCCATAAATAAACAAACAGCCTGATCATTTATATCCGTTTAATCCAGTATAAAATATTTTTTCATGAATCAATTACTATAACCGTGACTGATTCGGTTAAAAAAACCGATTATATTTTTCGGTATTTGTAAAAAAATTTGCTCTCGACACTCTACATTAGTACACTTAATTTACTATTTCCTGATGAGAAAGTATCCGGAATTGATTTCAGAAAAACCGGATAAGTTCATAATTTTAGAAGAGCGGCATCTCTCTGACATAATGCTGCAGCGGATTAGCAGCTGTTTTATGCAAATAGAATGGAGGTTATATATGAAAAGGATCTGTCTAATAATTATTTTTCTCATAACTGCATACACTCTTCCATACTCTCTGCCGTGCGCTTACGCACAGCAGACAAGTTTCCAGGTAACCGTACCTCCAATACCATGGTTTGAATTCAGCAAAGGGGAGAAAGACCTTAAGGTAAACGGTACATTTATCAATCTTACGGGTGAAATAGAATCTGCCGAAGCCGGTGGAGATGTAGATGTATACGGCGGGGGACTCAGCGGCTTCTACCGGTATGCATTCAAAGATAAATTTGCACTGGATATAGGTGGACTTGTCATGGGTGCAAGCGGAGATGTTGGCGATGCAGCTACAATGGATATGGCTTTACTCTCTGTACCTTTTGATATTGAAATTCAGCCTGTACGGACAGACAGCTATTCATTAATAATATTCGCGGGTTTCAACTTCACATGGCTTAGCCTTGGTGTAGATTACGATGACGGTACTGACGTATACGGAATTGATATAATGAGTTCAATGAGAGGGCCCCAGGGCGGGATTCAGATGGCTTTTAAACTCCCCTCAGTTGTTTTTACTCCATTCTTTATGATAACCAGCCTGTCCGGTGATGCAGAGATAGACCTTAATGCCAATGGCGAAACGATGTCAATCTCATCGGGGATACCATCTTCAAGGGCTCACTATTACGGTATTGATATAATATATCTACCCTGGGATATAACACTCAGCTCAATACTCCAGCAGGCAATGTCAAGCGGTGATAATCAGGGATATAAAACATATGTATTTACCATAAGCTATCACTTCAAACTTGATGATGGAAGTACGATTGAGATTCCGCCTGAAAAAAAACCTGCAGTCAGGTCAGGTAGAAAACAGGTTAACAATAACAAACAATTACAATAATAAATCAGGAGGTTTAGCTATGAGCTTATCAGATTTTAAAAACAGATTTACCATTTCACTTTTGACAATTTTTACAATTCTTCTGTTTCTATCATCAACTGCTTTTGCTCAAAAAGGGGGTGTTAAGGCGGAAGAAACTTACTCCGGCGGAGGATTTGAAGCAAAGCAGTACGACATTGGGCTGGTACTCGGTTTATGGCTGCCGGGAACTATTGCAGTTGAAGATATCGATCTTGACAAGAGTGCAGGACCGCTGATTCGTGTTTTTGCCGATGCATACCTGATGCCGAAATTTGCTGTAGGGGGCTATTTCAACTATTCAACAGCAACTCTTGAATATACTCCGCTTTCACTTGAAGCAGACGCGGATTTTTATGAATTCGGAATTTCCCTAAAACCAAGGTTCCTTGTTTCACCGGTAGTGGCTGTCAAGCCGGGTTTAAATATCGGCTACAGGAAAAGTACAAGAGAAAATCTTGGCGGTGAAACAGCCGAAACCGACTCAGATGGACTGGGACTGAATCTCAGCGTTGAAGTACAATACCTTGCAGACAGCGATTATATTGTATTCTTTGAAGGGGGATTCCTCAGTCAGCCCACAGGAGGAAATGCCGATGCGAGTGTTACATGGGCTCCAATAATTTATCTTGCTGCGGGGATCTGTTTTTAGAGAACATACTGTATAACTTTTCATTCAAATCCGTAGTTGCTCATAAAATTGCGGTATTTATCTCCGCCGCGCCCGAAAAGCGGCAGAGATAAATTTTATCATCAGTTTCTGAATACTATTTTATTCTAATATTTCACACTTTCTTTTTTCCGGTTTTTTTAACAGGAACGGCTATTCCAGCATGTTCAACAACAGCCGATTCATTCAGAGCAATAACAGCCGCTGCTGCGGGAGATGCCTGGTAAATGGTTGAGCTCATAGTAATTCCGAATTTAGATAAAATCGCAGAAAATTTCCCTTTAATATCCTCGGCCACATGATAAAAGCATGGAACCAGAATCAGCGTAATAACAGTTGCAAAGATCAACCCGTAGCCGAATGCAAGGGCAAGCGGTGCGGTCATATGGTTCTTTTCTCCAATTCCATATATACTGGGGAACAGTCCGAGTACAGTCGTTCCCGTTGTAAGGATAATCGGTCTCAATCTTAAAGCAGCCGCTTCAGTCAGAGCACCAACAAGGCCGTGACTGTCATCCCGCTTGATATTTATAAACTCAACAAGAGTAACGGTATTACTTACTATAACTCCGGCAAGACTGAAGATAGCAAGAACACTCATAAAGCATAATGGCTCATTATGGAGGAATACCGCAAATATAACTCCGATAAGCGAGAAAGGAATCGCAATCATAACCACGACGGGAATCATAAGTGATCTGAAAAATATTGCCAAGATTATAAAGATTACCACAAGGGCAATCTGGAAGTAGCGCCCCAACTCGGCCATACTCTCAGATGTCTCCTCCTGCTCCCCTCCATAAGATATATAATAGCCGGGATAACGTTTTTCGATGTCAGCAAACTTTGCTGCGAGCTGTTTGTTGACCTGTACCGAATTTGTTTTTGTCAGATCAAGATTCCCCTTTACCTGCACAATCCTTTTGTAATCGAGTCTGCTTATCTGTGAATAGCCGGGCTGCTCATTACGGGAAGTGATCATCCCCAGCGGAATAAGTCCATCCTGATTATTTGATATCATTACATCATTGAGGCTTCTCATTTTTTTCCTGGCCGATTCGTTGAATCGTACACGCAGACCAATCTCATCCTCACCGTCACGGACTGTTGTAGCCTTTACACCTTCGAAAGAAGCGTTTATTGCAGTTGCGACATCACGCACAGACACCCGGGCTCTCGACGCAAGGACTTCATCTGTTTTATATCTGAATTCTGTTTTACCAGCTTCAAAATCTGTTTTAATATCGTAAACGCCCTCTACACCTTTGAGGTATGCGGTATATTCATTTGCTATTTTATTAAGTTCGGCAAAATCCTCCCCGCGGATCTCAACGTTTACAGGATCACCAACTGGTGGTCCATGCTCCTGAATCTTTACGTTAATGCGGTTCTCTTTTGAAATTAATCCGCTCTCCTGTGCTTCAGCAAACCCCTTCCTCAATTGCTCCTGAATCTGCGCAGCGGTTCTTTTTCTATCTTTCTCCGGAGTCAGAAAAATTGATATTGTAGACTTATGAGTTCCATCACCCGGCTTGGGATCAAGCCCGAACGGGGTCTCTGTTCCGACCCTTGAATATATAGTCTCCAGTTCCCCCTTCGGCAGAGTCTGAATTATCTTTTCAATTTCCTTTATCTCTCTGAGATTTGCCTGAAGATTCCGGCTGTTAGGGAGATATGTTTTTATTTCAATATTTTCCGATCCTCCGCCGGGACTGAAAACAAATCCGACTTTCGGGACAAGCAACAGCGAACCTACAAGCATTAAAAACAGTATACCAACTGTAATATAACGATGGCGTAGAGCCTTACTCAGAAGCTTCATGTATCTGATCTGGATTCTGCCGAAAAGCCCCTTCTCCAGATGTTCACCATCTTTCAAAGCAGTAGAGGTATTTCCGTTCTTATTCTTTTTATTTTTCGTGAATACATTTAGAAATGTAGGCATTAAAAACAGAGCTGTAAACCACGATGCGGTAAGACATATCATAACAACAATTGGGATATATTTTATAAACTTCCCCATAATTCCAGTAAGAAGCATAAGCGGCATAAAAGCAGCGGATATGCAAAGGAAAGTTACAGTAACGGGCCAGACCAGCTCACTTACACCTTTCGTTATAGCATCACTTTTCTCGTATCCCATCTCCATGTACCGATGAAAATTCTCGGATATAACAATCCCAAAATCGACAATCATACCAAGCACCATTATCATACCGAATAGACTGATAACATTTACCGTTACGCCGGCAGATTTAATACCTATAACCGCCACCATGAAAACAAGTGGAATCGTTGCAGTCACAAGGCTCGCCATCCTGACACCAAGCATAAGAAAAAGTATAAGTGCCAGAAGGAAAAATCCTGTTATTGCATTTGTAACGACAGAATCTATTGTATCCTTTGTGGAATCACTGGTAATACTGAAAAACTCGATACTCACCTGATCCGGATCGGGATTAACAAATTTCTTCATGTCCGCCATTATCTTATCAGTAAGTTCTATTTCATCGGAACTTTTTTTCTTCAGAACTTTGAATATAATAGATTTTTTCCCCTGGTAACGTTCAAGAATATCAGGCTCATCAACAGTATCCTTCACTGTAGCAATATCACTAATCCTGATAGAATATCCTCCGTCATTTGAACGGATAACAGTATTAAGAATCTCATTTATATTATTGTACTGACCCTTTGTTCTTAAAACAAATTCATCGTCACCAACTCTCAGCGGTCCGCCGGGAAGATCAATATTTCTTGAGCTGATTGCGTTTATAACATTGTTCATACCCAGATGATACCGGCTAAGACTCCCGGGATCAACCTCTATCAAAAACTCCCTATCGTAGAAACCGAACTTCTGAACCTCTGCAACACCGTCAAAGTCGTAGAAAAAATCCTCAAGCTTATCCCCTACCCCTCTCATTACGTTATAAGGAACATCTTCATTTGCCGCAACTATCGCAGCATGAAATATCTCAGTCTTGTCTATTTTAATCTCTTCAACAACCGGTTCTTCAGCCGTAGATGGAAGATCCTCTGCAAGCGCCACGGCATCTTTTATATCCTGCACAACCTGCTTTTTATCACTGGCTTTTTCGTCAATATAAATCGCAATAACAGAAACATTCTCAATGTTATACGATCTTACTTTGTCTATACCATCCACTTCACGGAGTTTCTTTTCGATCGGTACAGTAATAAGGCTTTCAAGCTCATCGGGCGATCCTCCGGGGTAAATTGTCCGGATGCTGACCATGTCAAAGTTTACTTCAGGATACGCTTCTCGGTTCAGCTGTTTTGCCGACATTATACCAAGCATAATGATAAGTCCGACGATAAGAGAAACTATGAGTTTCTCTTTAATGAGATATTTAATGATAGTTAACATATATAATCCTTAATCAGTATTTATAAATAACAGAATCAAAAGACTGAGACTGCCATATTGAAAGGTTGAAATTTTAACTCTTTAATTTAATTAACTGGTTAATTAAATTAAAGAGTTAAAAAGTCAAGAAAAATATCTGCAAAAAAGTATTACCGGCAGATAACTGCCATTAACACATAAACTGGTGTTGAAATTGCTCTCGCTCAGTTATTGAACAGTTATAATACTTCAGTCCACACAGACGGTGATTTTCTTGACAGAATATTGTACAATTAATATAAATAGACAATTATTCAAAACTAAATTACAAAAATTTGCACTAAAACACTCTCCAGTGATATAAACACATACTCCAATAGCGTATCTTCAATCCGGCAGGTTCTTTGTGTTTTTAGATAATTGAAAAGGTACCGGATAAAATACGGCTTAAATCAGGACTTATTTTCAAAATATAAAAAAATAAAAATTTTACAAGGAGGAATCAATTTGGAAGCAATTGAAAAATTTGTAGGTATGGTAAACTCCATAGTATGGGGCCCGTATATGCTTGTTCTTCTGGTAGGTACAGGTCTTTTTTTAACAGTAAGGCTTAAATTTATAAGTTTTAAGTACCTCCCCTATGCATTAAAACTGGCATTCAGCAGACATCAGGATGAAAACTCACAGGGTGATATTAATCACTTTCAGGCGCTCATGACAGCTCTTGCTGCAACAATCGGAACAGGTAATATCGCAGGTGTAGCTACAGCTGTAACTCTCGGCGGACCAGGCGCTGTTTTCTGGATGTGGATTACAGCTCTTGTAGGGATGGCAACAAAGTATGCCGAGGCAGTTCTATCTGTTAAGTACCGGATCGTAGATGACAGAGGTGAGATGGCAGGCGGCCCCATGTATTTCCTTGAAAGAGGACTCAACATGAAATGGCTTGGAATGCTCTTTGCACTTTTCGGTGCTATTGCTGCATTTGGAATAGGAAATATGGTTCAGTCAAATTCTGTTGCAGCGGCTATTGAATCAACATTCCATGTTCCGGTTCTAGCAAGCGGCCTTGCTCTTGCAGCTCTTACGGCTCTTGTAATTCTCGGAGGGATTAAGAGTATCGGACGTGTTGCATCTTTAATAGTACCATTTATGGCGATATTTTACATAATCGGCGGACTTATCATTATAGCAATGAATATCACAATGCTTCCCGATGCAATAGCCTATATCTTCAAAGCAGCTTTTGCAGGACATGAGCCGGTTGCCGGAGGTTTCGCAGGTGCTACAGTTGCACAGGCAATCCGTTTTGGTGTTGCAAGAGGAGTCTTCTCAAATGAAGCCGGACTTGGAAGCGCACCGATTGCCGCTGCTGCCGCGAAGACAGACCACCCGGTAAGACAGGCTCTTGTTTCAATGACAGGAACTTTTCTGGACACAATTGTGGTATGTTCTGTAACGGGACTTGTCCTTGCTATAACAGGAGTCTGGCAGGATGCAAATACAGGTTTTACCGGCGCAGCGCTTACAACAGCAGCTTTTACAAAAAGTATAGGCCAGCCGGGAGCATGGATAGTTGCTATTGGAATTATTTTATTCGCATATTCAACAATTCTCGGATGGGCATACTATGGAGAAAAATGCGCGGAATATCTTTTCGGAACAAAGATAATTATGCCTTACAGATATCTATGGGTAGTATTTGTAGCAGTGGGTGCTTATGTTAAGCTTTCATTTGTGTGGGATTTTGCGGATACAATGAACGGGCTTATGGCTATACCAAACCTTATAGGTCTGCTTCTTCTAAGCGGAGTCGTTGCTTCAGAGACAAAAGATTTCTTTGAAAATGTCTACGCAAAGGAAAAAGCCGAGAAGAACAAACTGAAAAACTAGAACTATTTATAATATTAATTCAGCAAAAACTGTACTGCCTGAAAATCGGAGGCATTTTATCTCCGCCGCGCCTTCGGCGCAGCGGAGATAATTTTTAAAACCAGTTTATATGTACTTGTAAACGATACCAATCTGGTGATTGACGGGGAATGACAAAAAAAACGATCTATGAATCCTGATTTTCAATATGATCAAGCTCTGTAAACGAAGTAACGCAGTTACGGCTTTTACGTTTACCAAAATAAAGAGCCATGTCTGTTCTTTTAAACAGGCTTTCCGGTGTATCATCGGGTCTGATGACTGTTACACCGACTGTCACGGTTACAGGCACGGAAACATAATCGCTTTCGTATCTGCCCGTCTCTATCATTATCCTGACACGTTCGGCCACATCCACAGCCTGAAGTTCATCCGTCGCAGGCATAAGGATAAGAAACTCCTCCCCTCCCCAGCGTGCGACTGAGTCATTCTCCCGGATGGTTCTGCCGATGTCTTCTGCAAGTGATTTCAGTATTATATCTCCGCATGCGTGTCCGTATAAATCATTAATGTTTTTGAAAAAATCGATATCTGCACACGCAAGGGCAAACTCCGTTCCGGTATTCCGGTAATGATCATAAAACTGACGGATTTTCTTCTCCATGTATCTGCGGTTATGAAGGCCGGTAAGACTGTCGGTCATTGACATGAATTCCAGTTCCTGATGAAGCCTTGTTCCAATTATAGTGATAGCAATTAGATAATAGGAAAAGAATATCAACGTTGTAGACAAAACCAGAGTTACAAATGTAGTAAGAGTATATGTCCTCTGCAGTCCCAGGGTTACGAAAAGCAGAAATGATAATACAGGATATAATGTAAATGCCGGATTATGCTGATTTATAATTTCCAGAATATCCCTGACAGGTTCTTTCAAGTACCGGTTTATCAGCGGAAGTGCTGCAATTTCAATGAGCAGACCGGCCAGAACATAAGTCTCCGGTATTGCAGGTGAGAGAAACCGGTCAATATGTATAAACACAAGATATGTTAGTTGTGTAAGAGAGTAGACCATATAAAATACAAAAAATTTAGCATGAAGCGTCTCTTTAAATAATATCAGACACGGAATAAAATAGAGAGATCCCATTATATAACTATCCAGCAGAGGGTCAAAATTATACGGCGCCAGCACCATGCGTAACAAAAAGATAACAACCCATGTGGAGATGAAAGCAAAAGCCTGAACAAACCGTGAACGCACCGGCGTGAGATAAATATACAGCAGCATGATATTTACTATAAGAAATAAGCTTCTACCTGTATACTGTACAAAATAAGCAGCGTCGTGCATCGCATCACCTGTGACTGACCGGTTTTTGATAAAATTATACAGAAGAATGCTTAATGACAACATTTTCCTGTTAATATTATACACCTGAAAACTATATAAATAAAGATCAAGTAACTTTTTGATGAGAATTAAATTGAGCATTGGCTGTTTTTATAGAATATATCTTAAAAAATAAAGCTGGCTTAATTAATGATATCTGTATATGACTGATATCAATAATTAGACATAAGGATTTATATTATGAATTTAAAATACCTGATACCGTTTTTTGTTTTTTTTCTTATCAAGATTTCTTTTGCGGAGGAGACTTCAGTCTATAACTCTGAATTTCCGGAAAACTCAAAGACATATCTATTTGCTGACAGTGTCAGAATTAGAAAAGATCCCGATTCGGCAAAATCCAACATAATAGATACTCTTAATATTGGTTATAAAATAACAATACTGAAGAAGTCCGATCAGACCATGGTAATTGATGGTTATAAAGATTTCTGGTATAAAGTCACTTATAAAAAGAATGGCAAAGATTCTACCGGGTATGTATGGGGCGGAATGCTTTCTCTCGGGTATTCAGTTAAGGGGGATCTGCTGTTTCTCGCCGGGATAAAAAGATATAATGAGAAAGGGGGTTTTACCGGGGAGTGTAAACTGGTTAAAAATAATAAACTGATCTCCTCTACAACATTTGAGCCGCATTACATTTCAATTGGAGATGATAATGGCATTTATGATTACAGTGCAACAACTGAACTTAGTGACAGTAAAGGTCTTAAAGGATTAAATTCAGTTTTAAGAATTAATTTTAATTATGGAGCATGCGGCTACCCGGTGGGAAATATCTGGATAGGATATAGTATGGACAAGCTATACTACATTGGAAAAGATACAAGCATTTACGAGGCAGGAGTTTTCCGCGTTGAGGAAAAGTACATTTTTCCGGCTGATAAAAATGGAATGAAAGATACTGTGAAGCTCATTAGTGAGAGTTATGAATTTGATGAAAAAACGGAAGACTATAAACTGAAGGAGAAACAGGAAAAAAAATTTAAATGGGAAAATAATCAGCTTAAAGAAATTAAGTAAAATTTGTAAATACTCATAACCTGTTATAATTGCCCTCTTCGAACCCGGGTTGAGGCAGAGATTCAACAAACACTGTTCTTATCTATATAGGAATTTATTTAATGAGGGGGCAGAGGTTCTCTGGAAGCACAGACTCCGCTTCTTCAATTGTTCCGTTAGAAAAAGCGCAAAGTACTGCAGGAATTATATCCATGGCATAAAGAAGTTCAACTGGCGCATAACCGCAATATATATCTGCTACATGTTTTCTATATAGGAATTTTCGATAACACACAGAAAGTTTAAACCGTACTCTCTGTGTTAAAGGATCATAATGAATATTATTGGAATGTCAAAAGATACCCCTCTTTACAAAAAGTAATCAATACATCCTGTTTTTGTAACTGCTCATAAACTGGTGGTGAAATTGCTCTCCGCCGCGCCAGTGGCGCGGCGGAGATAAAATACCTCTGGTTTTTGAGCAGTTACCTGCTTTTAAATTAAATTTTTTTTAATCATTGCAAAAAAACATTCAGGATAAATATGTGATTGAAAACATTCTGCCGTATGGAGTGAATACATGCGTATTGTTAAAAACATTTTCATCATAGTTCTTGCTGTGTTTGCAGTATCCTGTTCAACTGATTCCTATTTTTACCGGACTCTGATATGGAGAGATTCTGATGTTGATGACTGGAAGCGCTTTCCGGAAAGAAAGATTGAACGCGGCGGAGATACCTTCACTTTCAAAAAAGAAAAAGGCGATACAATCAGCGAAGCTCTTTCTGGATGTCAGTATATGTATGACGGAAAAAAAAGAAAAATTGTAAATCTTGACCTTTTCAATAAAAATAATAACAGCACGGCATTTATTATCATTAAGGATGATGTTATCCTGTATGAAAATTATTTCAACGGCGCTTCGCGGGACTCAGTTTGTACATCTTTTTCTACAGCAAAATCGTATGTATCTCTTCTCATGGGTATAGCCGCTGATGAAGGTCTGGTTAAAAGCAGCGATCCTTTCGTAAAATATATTCCGGAACTTAAAGGACGGGGCCTGGATTCAGTGACGCTTGCAGATCTGATGAAAATGAACTCGCCCGTATCGTACAGGGAAGGCCGGGCATCGTTCGGCGATGATGCCTACACGTATTATTATCCTGATCTGCGGAAACTTGTTTTCGACAAAGTGAAGACTGATACAGTGAGAGATGGTTCATTCTGGTACAATAATTATCATCCCATTATCCTCGGTATGGTTCTGGAAAGAGCGGCAGGAATGAGCGTATCGTCATATATGCAGAAAAAGCTCTGGGACCGTATCGGTGCGGAGTTTGACGCATCATGGAGCCTCGACAGCAGTACATCCGGATTTGAGAAGATGGAAAGCGGAATCAATGCGCGGGCGATCGACTATGCAAAGATCGGAAAGCTCATTTTAAACAAAGGGTCTTTTCAAGGCAGACGAATCGTATCCGAAAAATGGATAGAAGAATCTATAGCACGGGATTTTTCTCAGCCTGAAGACTATTATGCAAAAGCATGGTTCAGAAATTCCGATGTTGCGTACGGATACTTCTGGTACAGCTATCGCCGCGGTGGCGGGTATGACATTTTTGCGGCAGGTCATCTAGGACAGTATATCTATGCATGCCCGGAGAAAAATATAATTATTGTACGCTTCGGACAGGATGACGGTAATGTTGACAGTTGGTGTGATCTTTTGTACGACATCTGCAGCAGATTATAATCCGGTTTGCTGCAGAGTATCAATGTCGCCGGTCATCAGACAAATTCTATCGGTCCGACAAACGGCCTCTCTTCAAACTCATCCCGCAAAAAAAAGGCCCCCATCCGGGAGCCTTTTCATAATTCAAAACAATCACTGCTCCCGTCATTAAACAGAGAGCAGCATAAACTTATATCTTACAGATTCTCACCACATGCAAAAGATGCATCGTTGATCTTCATTAAAGACATATCTTCTTTCTTTATCGCTTCAGCATAAGACTTAGCTGTAGGAAGTACATTCTTGATGTAATACTCCGCGCTGAAAACTTTTCCCTGATAGAAAGCAACTTCTTTATCTTCAGAAGGAAGAGCGATAATTGCTTTCTTGTCTGTAGGATCAATTCCCTTGGCTTTGTATATAGCCTGGAGTTTCTCTTCAGCAACACCGGCCATCCAGAGGTGGAGCCATGCAAGTGAGATACATCCAACCATGTTGAGGAAAGGATAAGCGTTAGTGATCGGAACCATAAACTTCCCTTCTTTACCGCATGATGCGAAGTACATTCCCATAGCAGCCATAAGGTCGATATATTCTTTAACGTCTTTTGACATATCAGCAAGTCTTGCTTCGCCTTTATATGCATCAAAAGTTTTATTCATTTCTGCGAGGTAATTCATAAACACTGCGCCTTTTTTCGCGCCGAGTTTTCTTGCAACAAGATCAAGTGCCTGAATACCGTTTGTACCTTCATAGAGAGAAGCAATCTTCATATCTCTCATGAACTGGTGCATCGGATAATCATTACAGAATCCGTATCCGCCGAAACACTGGATACCAAGCTCAGTTACTTTGAATCCCATATCTGTTCCGTATGATTTACATACAGGGATAAGGAAATCCATGATTCCAGACCATTTATCAACTTCGTCGCCTGAAGAAGCGTGAGCTTTATCAAGACAGAGTGAACAGAGATAAACAAGAGCTCTGAGGCCTTCCGCGTGTGACTTCATGTACATTAGCATTCTTCTTACGTCAGGATGCTGGATGATCGGAACATTCTGTGCATCAGGATTCATCATATCTTTGATGTTTTTACCCTGAATTCTCTCTTTAGCATATGCAAGCGCATGGAGGTAAGATACAGAAGATGTACTTGTTCCCTGGAGACCCATTCCAAGACGGGCTTCGTTCATCATCTGGAACATGATCTTCATACCCTGTCTCTCTTCTCCAAGAAGCTCACCGATACAATCTCCGTTATCGCCGAAACTCATTGAACATGTTGCGCTTCCTTTAAGACCCATCTTGTGCTCAATACCTGTACAATGTACATCATTCAGCTCGCCCATGCTTCCGTCTTCTTTAACTCTGTATTTAGGAACGATGAAGATAGAGATACCTTTAGTTCCAGCAGGGTCCCCTTCGATTCTTGCAAGAACCGGGTGAACCATATTTTTGAAAAGATCGTTTTCACCTGAAGTGATGAATATTTTTGCGCCTGAAATTTTAAAAGTTCCATCAGGCTGTCTTACTGCTTTAGTCTTTAGTGCTCCAACGTCAGAACCTGCATCAGCTTCAGTAAGGCACATAGTTCCGCCCCACTCCTGAGCATACATTTTTTCCATGTAAAGTTTTTTCTGTCTGTCAGTTCCAAAAGCATCGATAAGGTGAGCTGCACCCGCAGTCGCTTCAGGATAAAGCATAAATCCCATGTGGAAAGAGTAGTACTCGTAAGATGCCATACAGATTGTATAAGGCATACCCTGTCCGCCCGACTCAGGGTCTACACCCATAGTAAAGAGACCGGCTTCGTTCATAATTTTATGAATGTTGTGGTACTGGTGAGGGATTTTTACACTCCCTTTATCAAACTGAGCTCCACCTTCACTGTCAACTTCCTGGTAGCAACCAAGAACGTGCTCTTCGCAGATCTGCTTTGTAAGATCCAGAGTCATTTCAAACATTTCCTGATCAAAATCAGCAAATTTCTCAGTCTGTGTCAGATCCTGTACTTTTAGAAGTTCAAAGAGTACAAACTTCTGGTCACGTGAATCAACTATACGATCCATAGAAAACCTCACTTAGTATTTTAAGTTATGTATTTTTGCAGTAAAGCCGGAATGTTTTACTTTCCATGAACCGTTACCTGCCGAAGCTGATTCTGCTCACATTGTCCACTGGACAAGCCTGCTTTACTTTTTTTATTTTGATTATTAAGATTTTACCTGCCGCAGTTTTACGGCAGATAAGACACTTAATAATCATTAATTTCCTATTTGAAATTCCGGCAGATTAAAATCCACAAAAATTTTGTTTTTGTGCAGAAAAATGGGCTTAAATGGGCAAAAAAAGAGTTTTAAACCGGTAAAAAATAGGGGTCAGAGCCCCTGTAAGTGTTTTGATCAGATGATTTTGAATAAAACTGTCATCCTGACGAATAGACAATGGCAAATGAAAGTGCCATCAGTGAATATAACAATTACTGAAGACATAACTTTATTCATTATAAACTCACCCCGGATAAATCGAAAAAATTTACCTGTTAATTATAAGAATAGCCTTATCACCAGTTGACACGCCCGCCGCGTTACCTTCATCGGAATCCAGATGAAAATCTCTGGCATAATTGGCACCCACCCGAATAAGAACCCTTTCAAAAGTAAGCGCCCGTTCGGTCCCAACTTGAACAGAAGCCCATTGCTTATCGGCAACACCCATCTCTGCAGCTTCAGTTGAATGCAGATGGACATGACGCTGGGCAAGAATCACACCCTCTTTTAATTCAATTCTCCCCTTCGGTCCCTCAATGATAATACCGGCAGAACCTTTTAAATCACCGGAATCGCGGACCGGAGCAGAAACTCCAAGCATAAAACTGTCCGTACGCGAAATCTCCACCTGTGTAGCAGGTCTTACAGGCCCGAGTATCCTCACCCTGCTTATGGAATTTTTTGGCCCGATTAAACTGACGAGCTCTTCAGCTGCAAATTGTCCCGGCTGTGTAAGCGGTTTCACCGGAGTAAGCTCATGCCCGGCGCCAAAAAGAATCTCCAGGTCGGCCTGGCATACATGAAGATGACGGATGGAAATACCTACAGGAACAGAGTGTTCTGACATATCAATACCCCTAATAAAATTTAAACAATTATTTAGTCTTAAAAATAAAGCTGTAATGAAATTTTGTCAAGAGAGATTATTAAGCCTCCGCCTTCATTGAAATATAAAAATTGATTATCTGGCGCCCCGCCGGTCTTGTTCTATATTTAAACTTTATGTTATAATAATTCTTTAAGTATTACAAACCGGTCGCCATAATCCCGGCGGACGGGCTTTCCGCTTGTACTCCTCGCATTTCGGCGGTAGACTTATTCTGGTCTGAATCAGTTTAGTTTCAATAAATTTTAAGTGTTTAGTATTTCATAGTATCACCGCCGCTCTGCTGCGGGGTAACGCTGCAATCCCTGGTGCTGTGTGTGATCGCTTTTTTGTTTTTTCATAAAACTTTTGTGATCATATAACTTTTCTATTGTGTATTATACTCGTTCCTTCCAAACGGGACTTTTTGTGTTACCACACTTAACGTGCAAGGGGGATAGCCGCATCCCCCTTCGCGAATGTGGAACGCTTTTCAGACATCCTGTCTGCGTTCCACACTAAGAACATCGTGTTCTGTCGCCCTCGTCTCCTCCAAAGGCGGAGGGCCTTTTTTACTTAGTGTAATTGCATACTTAAACCATGACCGCCGCAAAGTGCAGAATCGCACGGCTGCGGCGGAAACTTATCAGATTAAAGAGTAAAACTAAACTTTGGAGTTCTGTCTTATCTGTTTCGGGTATCCCTGATATTTTTCTTTTCAGGTTCTGAAAGCTCTACGCAGAGTGCTTAGTAATTATATCTGAATTCGATGAAGTTAATGCCGGACCGGAGGGGGACCGGTCGGGCAAAGACTGAAGGAGAAGTTGTGTAAACGACTTTCATGGGTCATATGATTAATCAGTGATAAACCAATCACTATAAAGCTTTTTGTTATTATTCATTTTCCGCTTCTGCCTCGCATTTTTATGTTAAAATGTTCACAATAATTACACTCAACCCATTTAGTTATTGATTTAATAATGTGACATGTAGCACAGTAGTGCAATAGATTGCTCGGGTAATCAACGGATTCCGGATTAATTTTCCGGGAAAGTCTGATTTAATAGAATTTGTAGTGCTTGTGGTCAGCAACCTGGATGCGGCAGCACTCATCAATCCAGTTGACTTTATAATCCATGGTTTACTGCACAGAATTTTTAAATTGGATTTATAATCCAATTATACGCAATACGTCGTATATTATTGTTTTGCGGGAGCTTATATGAAATATTTCGTGTATGCTAGCGTTATATGCAAAAAGCGCGAAAACTTTTTTAATTGGCCATCCGTGGCCAATCAGAACATTTCTTATCTATAATCATGACTTGTTTGTAAATATTATATATTTAAAATTATTTTACATAAGGAGGATTAAAAAACTATGAGTATAACAAAAGAACTTGAGGATTTAATATTCTATGCCTTAAACCATGGGATTGAATCTATCAAAGATGGAAATGGACCATTAGTTCCGTTTTTAATGTCAGAAGGTGATACGATTGTATCCAATAGAACACTATCAAGATTCGTTGCCGATACTTATCCCGATAGTGTTCTATTGGCAAAAAATGCAGTGAAACAATTACCTGAAAATGTATGCAGATATGCGGTGGCTTTTGACACTACACTAACCATAAACAATAAAAAATATGACGCAATTGTTGTAGAGTCAGCAAACAGGTTAGATAATGTCGGATATATTTATATTCAAAAGTATAGAGGAAGAGGATTCTTTTCAAAATTCCGCACAATTGACAAACCACTATATTGTGATACAACGCGATCATTATTTATAGATGATAACAATTCAGATCAAATATATTTTGATAATAACAACGAACCATATATGCAAAGCATAGAATTAGAAGAAGAAAATAGCAATTTAAAAAGGCTACTTGTTTTTATCGGATGTGGAAATATAGAACAATTTGATAAAACAATAAAACTATCAATTTCCAATATTATTCTTAAATATAAAAAAGATCCGGGTTTCTCCGGTATTATTGAATATAAATTAATTCCAACTCTTACACCTCAAGAAACGATTTTCAAAGAAAGAGCCCTTGAATTAGAAAACTATATCAAACAGGAAATAGTTGAAAATTGTCTGATAAATAAGAATAGTGACCTTTGGAGAATATCTATTAAGTGGGATGAAAACACTTAACATTAATTATTGAAACTATGGTAAATACATTTGAGTCTATGTAAAAAACATTAGCATTCAAGCTCAACATCCGTTATATGTTACACTAAATGTAGAGATATAGGTTTTAAAGAATTATATTGGTAGCGGGGAGAGCTATCGGCGTCCTGCATAATAACAATGCTTGAGGCACAACCGCTCCCCCCTATCTTCTGACTGCTTATAGTGGGGCGAATGACCAATATAAGGGTGCAGCAGAAGAACTACCAATAATGCGGAGGTGAACCATCATGACATATTTCGTAGGCATTGATAATTCATCACTCGATCATAAAGTATGCATATTAAATAATGAAGGCAATTTATATTCGCAATTTACGATTGAGAATAATCTTACCGGCTTTAATGCGCTTGGAACAGAACTAAAAAATTTAGATGAAGTACTAATTGGATTTGAATTACCGCATGGACCACTTGTTGATTATCTCAAAACAAAAAACTATATAACCTATTCTCTTAATCCTTTAAAAATTAAAAGGTTTAAAGAAACAATAACCGTATCTGGTAATAAGAATGATAAAATTGATGCTGCAGCAATTGCAGAATATTTGAGAAGAAATCACAATCAATGCAGACCTATGATTTACAGCTCATCAGAAGTTGAAAAACTTAAAATGCTTTGTATAATACATAATCGAATGACTGAAGAACAATCAAGGTATATAAACAAACTGCATTTTGCTGTAAGACAGTATTTTTACCTGCATGAATCGTTATTTTCACATTTTGGCTGTACAGTCCAACTCAAAATGCTTATAAAATATCCAACATTTGATGATCTTAGACAGGCCAGCGATGAAGAATTGATATTGTTTTTAAAATCGAATCATTATCATAATCCAAAATATATAACTAAACTGTTAGGGAAAATTAGAGAGCATGAACAGCTAATATCGCCAGATGTAGTTTATGCATACCTACACGAAGTAAATATGCTTTGTGAAATAATGAGTTCAATCGAACGCAGTTTAAAAGATATTGAACAAGAAATGATTGGAATATTGGACAATCATCATTTAGGTAAGATTTTCAGATCTATACCTGGGGTAGGTACAATCCTCGGAAGCAATCTTCTTGCTTTATTTGGTGACAATATGAGTCGTTTTGATAATGCCAACCAGGCACAGTGCCTGTTCGGCACTGCTCCGAAAAATTATCAGAGTGGTAGCTATCATAAAGTTACTATGAGAAAGGCATGTAATAAATATGCACGAACTGTATTATATCGGTTTGCTTTTGAAACACTGATCCATAGCAAGTGGGCAAGAGCATACTATGATATGCAAAAGGCGAAGGGCAAAAAACATTCAGTAGCCATAAGAGCTTTATCCAACAAGTGGGTAAAAGTAATTTATAGATTATGGAAAGATGAAGTTTTTTATGAAGAAGATAAAAAATTAGAAGCGGTTGCTTGACATAGTGGGTGTGTTTCGCTTGTACAAAACATTTTGTAATCGCGCTTTCAGCATATAACAAAGCTTACCTGCGGCGTTCGGAGTACCTCACTTGGGCTTCGCCACATTGCGGCAAAAGACCGCCGCAACGTCAGGTAAGCAAGACGTTATATGCAAAAAGCGCAAACTTTATACTTCGAGGAGAAAAAATACCATGACAATATTCATCAGTTATTCTCATGAAAATAAAAACTTTGTTGATCTACTCGCTACACACCTTGTAAAAAATAAAGCCCATGTCTGGGTCGATACATGGGAACTAAAAGTTGGTGATTCGTTAATACAAAAAGTTCAAGAAGCGTTAACAGATTCAAGTGCATTGTTAGTAATTTTATCAAAATCTTCTGTCGAATCAGAATGGTGTAAAAAAGAATTATCTGCTGGTCTTATACGAGAATTAGAAGAAAAAAAAGTAGTAGTACTCCCTGTTCTTTATGAAGATTGTAACATACCTCTATTTCTTAAAGACAAAATGTATGCAGATTTTAGAAATGATTTTGAATCTGGTTTAATATCAGTATTAGAAGCTGTCGCAGTTGTTACGAATCAAAACCTTGGCAGGATTACAAATACTGGAACACATATCGACTGGTCGATGGACTGGTATTATATTGACAATTTGTTTCAAATAAAATTTACATTGGTTGAACATTCGATAAAATATCCTTACTCGGTATTAATTGAAATATTAATATTATGCAATGAAAATGCTACATTCCGTTATAAGCAATATGAAGAAAATAATTTAGACTGGGTTGGTCGCGCTATTATAATAGAATCACTTGGTAGTTTAATTAAAAATGATAGTTTTCATTTAATACTGGAAGATCAATTTCCTGTTGAAAATAATACTGAGATTCGTGATTCAAAAAGAGGTATATCCTTTAAAGTGAAAATTCGAGCGCAACGGCTTGGTGAAGATAATGGAAAAGATATTGTCGTAAATGTTGGTAATTACTTAGAAATGATAAGATCTCATATACAAGAAACTTGTAGAAATTTATCTCAAGAAGAACAAGTACGAATGTTTGAACTTATAAAAAAATCATTTTAAAATTTCGCCGGAAGAATAGTATAAATCAAATGTGCTATTGATGAGTTTATAATATATAATACAAAATAGTAATGCGCTTTCAGCATATAACAAAGCTTACCTGCGGCGTTCGGAGTACCTCACTTGGGCTTCGCCACATTGTGTGTCACGCAAGGAGTATAGAAGATGAAGGAGGGCCCTTCGGAGCCGGTATACAGGTACAGGCTTCAAACCGCCTTAAGCTGCATTGGTAAAGAGCTATTGTGGTGAGCGTTAAGGAAAAGGCGTGATAAACACGTCAGGTGCGTTACACGGAGACAAACGCAAGTGAATCATTGATGAGGTGTCGAAAGAGCCTACAGTTGAAGTCAAAACCGGGGTACAATGTGGATTTCGGGATAAATCTGAGAGAAACCTGTCTACTGCTCAGGTGGCTTCCGGCATAAAGATGGTGTGACTGTGTAACAGGCTTTTATATTCAACGTGAGAACCTGTCGTTTTGATGTTAAGGGAGAACTTCAAGCGGAGGCCCCGCGAGAAAGAGAGTACCGAAGCAAAGCACAGGGGCGGAGTGGTTCGTAGTAGTGAAGAAGTCTCTGTAATGGAGATGGAGCGAAGGAATCACGTTGTTCAGCTTTAAAGATTGATCAACCGGAAAACGGGAGGAGTTGATTGGATAAAGCAAAACCGTATTATATTTCCAAACATAATGTCTGGGAAAGCTACAAACAGGTAAAAGCAAACAGGGGTGCTCCCGGCGTTGATGGCGTAAATCTGGCAGATTTTGAGGCAGAATTGAAAAATAATCTGTATAAAATCTGGAACCGGATGTCATCTGGAAGTTATGTACCTTCTCCTGTGCGTCGGGTTGAGATACCGAAAAGCGATGGGAAAACCCGGACACTCGGGATTCCCACAGTGTCTGACCGGATAGCGCAGATGGTAGTCAAACGTGAGCTCGAACCGGTATTGGAAAAAGTATTTCATCACAGCTCTTACGGATATCGCCCGATGCGGTCTGCAAAAGATGCTGTTGCAAGTGCCCGTAAAAACTGCTGGAAATACGACTGGGTGTTAGACATCGACATTAAAGGATTTTTCGATAATATCGATCATGACCTCATGATGAAAGCAGTACGTCGGCATACAGAAAGCGGATGGGTTAGACTGTACATAGAGCGATGGCTGAAAGCACCCGTTATGACAACTGAAGAAGGCCTTCAGCAACGAACACAGGGAACACCTCAGGGCGGAGTGATAAGCCCGCTTCTTGCAAATCTGTTTCTTCATTATGCATTTGATGTCTGGATGGGGAAAAATTATCCGTCAGTATCTTTTGAAAGATATGCGGATGACTGTATCTGTCACTGCCGCACTGAAGATGAGGCAGTCAGGCTGAAGGAAGCGCTGGAAAAGAGAATGGCTGAATGCAGGCTCGAACTCCATCCGGAAAAGACAAAGATAGTATATTGTAGAGATGACGCAAGAAAGGGCAGCTACCCGGTAGAATGCTTTGATTTTCTGGGTTTTACATTTAAAGCACGAAGGTCAAAGACGAAGCATGGGAAATATTTTATCAACTTCAGTCCAGCGGCGAGTGATAAGGCATTGAAGAACATGAGAATAACCATGAAAGCGTGGAATGTTCATCAGCGAAGCAGAGAATCACTTGAGGAATTATCCTGTAGGTTCAATGCGAAAATCAGAGGATGGATCAACTATTATGGGAGTTTTTACAGATCAGCGATGTACCCGACTTTACGTAATTTTGATTTAATTCTTTCGAGATGGGCAATGAAGAAATATAAACGTTTAAGAAATCACAAACGGAGAGCCAGGCACTGGATAGAACGTATTGCGATGAAAGAGCCGTGTTTATTTTCGCATTGGAGAATTCTTTACGGTAACGGTTGAACAACAAGAGCCGGATGAATCGAGAGATTCACGTCCGGTTCCGTGAGAGCGTAGAGGGGAGGTTCCTCTGCGCCACTCGACGCGGCAAACGGCCGCCGCAACGTCAGGTAAGCAAGACGTTGTGCGAAAATTTTAGTTTGTCTCAAAACCATAATGTAAAGGAATATCTTTAATGAGCTTAATTAAACCAGAAATAATTATCAATACTTTAATCGGCTCTATAATAATTAGTTCATTTGGATTTTTATTGAAATATTATGTACAAAAAAATATATTTATAAAGAAAGATAATAAAGCCCTTTTATACATGAAACATGAAGAGTTTAAAAACGCTGTAAAAATTTATGAAGAATATGACAATAGTTTTTTTAAAACATTCTATCGAAACAATTATATCAAAATTCTTTATAACTTAGGAATTTGTTATTTTAATATTTCACGGAAAGAAAAATCTGAACAAAATATAATGGAAGCAATCCGTTATATTGAGAAAGTTATTTCAATATCACACAAAAAAAATCAACTAATCAATAAAGCAAAAGCGTATGATGCTCTCGGTGTATTTCAAACAGATCTATCGAAGTTAAGAAATAGACAAATAAATCTTGAAAAAGCTATAAGTTCATTTGCCGAAGCAATCAAAATATACATGCGCATTAATGAAAAACCAAAAAGTTTAAGCTTAATTTACATCAATATATCTAATGCATATTTATCTCTTTCAGACATATCCAATGCAAAATATAATGCCAATGAATCTCTAAAATATCTCAATATGGCCTTGGAAATTTTTGATGAAAAAAATTTCCAAAAAGAATATGGTATATTGCAGAATAATTTAGGCAATACATACCATTATCTCGGTCAAATTCATAATGATAATGATTTTTTTGATAAAGCAATAAAATCTTTTAATAAGGCATTAATTTATCGCTCGATACAAGAAGTTCCAAAAGATTATGCAATTACAAAACTAAATTTAGGTGCATTATATTTTAGAATATCTGAAAAAACTAACGATATTACACATATTAAACTTGGTATTAAAAATATTCATGAAGCAATAAATATTATAACACAAGATGAGCAACCTTATGATTATTATCTCGGATTTATGAATTTAGGTAATCTCTATATGTTATTATTCAATATTTCTGGCAAGATAGAAGATATTTATTCATCAATTAATTATTTCAAAGAAAGTTTTAAATATTTTAAAGTATCTACTCTTCCACAACAATATGCTCAAATAAGTATTAATCTCGGTACTTCACTGCGATTATTATATGAAAAAAATAATGATGATTCTATACTAAATGAAAGTATTTTTTATTATGAAGAAGCTGCCAAAATTTTTACTTTAGAACACAATGAATACAAATTTGCTTCCTTATGTAACAACTGTGCTGTTTTAAAATGTTTACAATTTGAAAAGACACGAGATTTGAATTTTGTTAATGAAGCACGAGAATTATATTTAAAAGCGATGTATATATTTGAAAATAATAACTATCTTAAGGATCTCGAGGGTGCAAAATCAAATCTTATGAAACTAGATAATATTATTAACAAAATATAGTTTTTTGGTTTTAAAAATACTTTCATTAAAAAAGTTTTGTGAAGCCACTTCGCACAACAACGCTTACAACGCTGCGCCGGAGTACCGGCTTGGCCTGCACATTGCGGCAAAAGGCCGCGCAGCGTCGGGTAAGCAAGACGTTATCTGAAATGCCAAAACTAATTGTTTAACCTTAAAGCCATAAATTTTCTTAAAACCTCAACCTTTGCTCTATACCCTTCTTTCTTTTTATCTAATAAATCAGCATTGACTAATTCTTCAAGATCTCTTGACAAAGTTCGTGCAGATAAATCTGAATACTCTCTAATTATTGTTGGATGTAACTCACTTATTTCTTCTTCTGATAAATAATAATCAATTGGAATTCTTAAGATTAAATTTCTTCGACGCTTTATAGCGATTGAAGCTTTACCTGTTGCTTTTTTATTATCAAAAATTCCATAAATATAATTTCGCCAGGTTATCTGTAATTGATTTTCTTGAATAATACTTAATGTTTCATACAGGCCATCTCGGAAGCCTTGTATTGCATAATCAATAAACTCTGTTAAATCTTTCTTTAATGTAGCATTTTCAATTTGTCTATAATATTCACTTCTCGTTAAATTATAGTGATTGGATAATACATGTGATGCAATATCTGGAACCCCGGCTCGTAGCAATAAGTAATATTCTAATAAGCGTGCAGTTCTACCATTACCATCAGAAAATGGATGTATCCAGGCAATATACACATGAGTAACAATTGCCTGAATAATTGCTTCTTCAAAACTTTGTTCTTTTTCAAAATGAAACTCATTTTGTAGCCAATCACATAATTGATTAATCATTCCATGAACATCTTTATGGTCTGGAGCTAAATAATGACCAACTGTGACATTATTATTTCTGAATTTACCAGGAATTGCTTTAAAATGCTCCCCAAGATTCTTACCAGCTAGTTTATGGAAATTTTGAATCAATTCTGGTTTAATAATTAATACTTTATTTTGTACCACTAGATCATTCAAGATACCATTTAATGCATCAATAATATTCTGAACTTCAATCTGAAGATATTCTTTACTTGGCGGTAATTTTTTTCCTTTTTGAATTTCTTGAATTTGTTCATAAGTCAGTGTATTACCTTCGATGGCTGTTGTAGCTTGAGCACCTTTTATTAGAGCAATTGAATGAAGATGTTCTCTATAATCAGGCCTGATAGGAGTATTTGAAATAGCTTTAATTATAGCATCACATTGACCCAGTTGAAAGATTGTTCTGTCCCTTAACTTCCAAGTTTTTTTAAATTGTATATGAGGATATTTTAAATTCAACTGTGACATATCACTAATCCATTATCTATTTAATCTAATATCATATTAATATATGTCATTTTATTTGTCAATTTAATTGACAAATCTATTGTCATTATTTAGAGTAAAAAACTGTAGAAATGGCAGCTCATCGCCTAACAAAGCTTACCCGCGGCGCTCGGAGTACCTCGCTTGGGCTGCTGCACATTCGCCACTTAATTGTGGCAAAAACTTTGTTGAAAACTTTAAACTTGTTCTGTACAAAACTTTTAGTAAAAGTTGGCAAACGTCGTGTAAGCACGACGTTAGTCTAAAAAATTTGCCCAAACTTATTGTAAAAACTTGACAAATAACCCTCATATTAGTATTATAAATAGTACTAATATGAGGGTTATTAAAATGGCACAAACAATAACAGCAAACGAACTAAAAACCAAAGGCATTTCTATCCTAAACGATGAAACATCAGAAGGTGATGAAGTGATCATTACCGTGAGAGGAAAAAGCAAGTATGTAGTACTACCAATGGAAAAATATAACTATTTAAGAGAATGCGAACTGGAAGCAGCGCTGCATGAAACCAGGAAAGATATTAAAGAAGGCAAAATTTTCAAAGAATCCGTTAAAAAACATATAAAGAGAATTACCCGTGGCTGAAATCATTTACACAGAAAGCTATAATAAACGTGCATCAAAATTTATTAAAAAGCTTCCAGATTTACTTTCACAATATCAAAAGACTTTAGAATTATTAGAAATGAACCCGCACCACCCATCACTACGTCTGCATAAATTGAAAGGTAAACTATCGGAGCTATATTCAATTTCAATAAATATTTCTTATCGTATAAGCATTGATTTCATTTTTGAAGATGACAAAATAATACCTATTGATGTCGGAAGCCATGATGAAACTTATTCTTGAAAGTGGGCAAATTTCATCAACAAAGCTTACCTGCAGCGTTCGGAGTACCTCACTTGGGCTTCGGCACATCGCGCAATAGGCCGTGCGACGTCGTGTAAACAAGGCGTTATCTGAAATCACAAAATTTTTTAGAAGTGAAAATTTATCCTTAGCATTATTTGAAATAAAAAACACCGCTTCATTGATAAAGCTGGTATAATATGACAGAATTTTGGGAATCAAGTTTTATAGATAAACAGGAAATGTGGGGTTTAGAACCCGCTGAGTCTGCAATTACGACTTTAGAATTATTTAAAAAACATAAATTAAATAGTATTCTAATACCTGGTTTTGGTTACGGAAGAAATGCTAATATTTTTACTGAAAATGGATTCAAAGTAACAGGAATAGAAATTTCTGAAACTGCGATTGATATAGGAAAAAAACACTTTGGTGATAATATAAAAGTATACCATGGTCCAGTTAGTTCAATGCCATATGACAAAGAATTATACGATGGTATTTTTTGTTATGCTTTATTACATTTATTAAATGCAAAAGAACGGATAAAATTAATCAATGATTGTTATAATCAGCTTAAACTTAACGGCTATATGGTTTTTGTAACAATTTCAAAAAAAGATAACAGGTACGGAGAAGGAAAAGAAATAAGCAAAGACACCTTTGAAACTAAACATGGTGTTACTTTATTCTTTTATGATTCCGATTCAGTACAAACTGAATTTGGAAACTATGGTTTGATCGAAGTTAAAGAGATTAGTGAAGTATCAAAAAATATAGAGAACAAGTCGTCACAAAAATTTGTGCAAATAATATGCAGAAAAAACAGATAAATGAATTAGTGGAAATGCATTTATTCTGAATTGTGCCCGGCCTTTATATAGCAAAGCTTAACAGTTGCGCCCGGCGTGCAACGCTTGGGCTTAGCCACAATGCGGCAAAAGACCACGCTTTGATCACACTTAAGCACCGGAGTACCTCACCCGGGCTTCACCCATCACTCAAAAAACCGCACAACAACGGGTTGTACCGATGTTTTTCTTAAAGTAAGATTAACTTTCAAAAAATGATAAATTTGATTTTTTCTTATATTTTTATTAAATTATAGAGCAGTATAAGAATGTGTTTTCCTGCGCTTCGCTGCAGAAAACGGATTATTTTAAACTTTTAATGATTAAGGAATATATTATGAGAAAATTAATAATGTGGAATGTAGTCACCCTGGACGGATATTTTGAGGGTGAGAAAAACTGGGACTTGAGTTTTCACGAGTTTGTCTGGGGCAAAGAGCTTGAGGATTTCAGCAAGGAACAGCTAAAATCAGCCGACATGCTCATCTTTGGAGAGACGACATATAAAGGTATGGCCGATTACTGGAAAAAAGCTGAAGGAGAAAACGCAGATATAGCGGAATACATGAACAGACTTCCAAAAGTTGTATGTTCACGAAAGCTTAAAACTGCAGAGTGGAACAATACAACAATCGTCAAAGATGCTGCGGCCGAAATTCCCGAATTGAAACAGCAGGGCAACGGAAATATATTTGTGTTCGGCAGCGGTAACCTCTCTGAATCTTTGATGAAAGCAGAACTGTTTGATGAGTTTCGATTATGTATTGCGCCAGTACTTCTAGGGAAAGGGAGACTTTTGTTCAATCAGGGAATCCCCCATAAAAAACTCAAACTCCTTGAAGCACATCCCCTTTCTACTGGCGGCATAATTCTCAGGTATGCTCCAGCAGAAAACGTGTAAAATGAGGAATTATTTTTTTGAAAAACGAAATTCCCCATGGTGTCATACGCTATTCAAAAAATTTTCAAATCGGAGAATTAGTTGTAATAGATTTTCAAATGAAAATAAATTTGATTTTAAAAATTAATTATTATAAAGAGGAATTACTATGAATAAAATTACACCAAATTTATGGTTTAAAGGAAACGCCGGGGAGGCAGTGAAATATTATCTATCAATATTTCCTGATGGAAAAATCATTTCCACATCATACTACCCGACTGAAGGTTTACTCGATTTTCAAAAACCCTTTGCCGGAAAAGTCCTGGCGATATATTTTGAACTTTTCGGACAGCAATTTACAGCCATTAACGCCGGTGATGAGTTTACATTTAACGAAGCAGTTTCATTTAACATCTCCTGCAAAGACCAGACAGAAATAGATTATTACTGGGATAAACTCACCACTAATGGAGGTACAGAGAGTGTATGCGGCTGGTGCAAAGACAAGTATGGTCTCTCATGGCAAATAAATCCGGAAAATATTGAAAAGCTTATGCTTACCCCCGGTGCCTGGGAGAAGCTATTACAGATGAAAAAGATTATTATTGAAGAACTAAAAGTTTCTTAAAATATAGAGGAAAACCTGTCATAATTACTAAGAAATTCTAAAACGTTCAAATTAACAACCCATAACTTATTGGAAAAATCACGAAGCATGATTACCAGCTGAATCATCAGGCTATAAGGCTAAAAATAATCATATTAATTTATTAAAATCTTATAAAATTATCACTATTATTATTTCAACTTAAAGTATATTTATAACCTGTTAATATTATTTTTAGATTAAGAGGAAACTACTATGAGAAAAATAATAATTCTCTCTTTTGTTACACTCGACGGGATCATACAGGCACCCGGCGGACCCGAAGAAGACACCTCCGGCGGTTTCAAATACGGCGGATGGGCTTTTCCATATTTCGATGAATTCGCGGGCGAGATTATGGGGGAGCAGATGAAGCAGCCCTTCAATCTGCTTCTGGGTAGAAAAACCTTCGAGATATTCGCATCTTACTGGCCGCACCATGCAAGTGACTGGCCCGGTATAAACGAAGCTGCCAAGTATGTGGTTTCGAATACTCTTACAAAGCCTGACTGGGAAAATTCAATCCTGATCAATGGCGACGTTGTGGGGGAAATTAAAAAACTGAAGAACCAAAACGGCCCTGACTTACAGGTGCATGGCAGCGGTAATCTCATCCAGACGCTTCTGAAACACGATCTGGCCGATGAATTGTGGATCAAAATATTCCCGATTACTCTTGGATCCGGCAAGCGTCTTTTTGACGAAGGCACAATTCCGGCAGCATTCGAACTGATCGACAGCAAAGTTTCACCTGGCGGAGTTATCTTTGCCACTTATAAACGTGCGGGAGAAGTTAAGGTCGGATCGTTTTAAGGCTGATAAGAATGTTCCGCCCTAAGTCCCATCCGTCCGGATGAGAATGCGGCGGAACAATGTCTTTAATGAGGGAAGACTATATATGAAATACATTGCATTGCTAAGAGGAATAAATGTCGGCGGCAATAACAAGATAGAGATGAAAAGACTCAAAGCACTTTTTGAATCTCTAGACTGCACCGGTGTATCAACATATATAAATTCAGGAAATGTTTTTTTTGAATCGGCTGAAACAAGTACGTATTCCGGTGAAACCTGCCACCTATTCCGGTTTTAAGTTTACCACTTTTAATCCATTTCCATTTTCGAACTAACCATTACTCAAGTGGCAGGTTTCGTCCAGAATTTTTTGATTTTTCCTTTCTCATAGAATCTCCTTTAATGTCTATTTTATGTGAAGTATGAAGAAGTCTATCACAGATTGCATCCGCAATAGTCGCATCCCCAATAAGATCAAACCACTTATCTGTAGGAATTTGAGAACTAATAATTATCGATCTGCTGCCGTGGCGATCTTCAAGCATCTCAAGTAACATTAACCGCGAGTCTGAATCAAAAGGCTTTAACCCGAAGTCATCAAGAATTATCAAATCAAGTTTTTTAATTTTATTCATCTCTTTAAAATATGATCCATCAACTTTACAGTACTTCAGATGTGAAAACAATTTCAAGCAGTTGTAGTATCCAACCTGATAACGAAGAATACATGCTTTATGACCAAGTGCGCAGGCCATAAAACTTTTACCTGCACCTGTAGAACCGGTGATGATAATGCTCTCTCCTTTTTTGATCCAGTCACATGTCGAGAATCTGAGTATCAGATTTCTGTCAATTTTTCGTGATGGTTTGAAATCTATCTCTTCAACACTTGCCTTATATCTAAAGGCTGCATTTTTAAGCAGAGTTTTAAATTTCCTGTTATACCTTTCATCCCATTCAGCATCGATGAGATGAGCGACCATTTCATCAACCGTGAACTTGTTTTTCATATCTGTAGAGAATGTTTCACGGAATGAACTGAGCATTCCGTGAAGACGCATTTCCTGCATCTTTTCAATCGTTCCCTGATTGTTCATTGTAATTCCTCCATGTAATATTGATTGCCTCTTATGTTATCATGTTCAGGTAGGGTGAATTCCGAGTCTTTATCTTCTTCACCTGCTTGATCCATGTTGTTGCTTAGAATATTTTTAATCATCTTGTATGTGCAGTTTTCATAGTAGAGAGCCAATTCACAAGCACGGTTAAGTCGGATTTCTCCATATGTTTTAGTTAGGGCAAATATTCCGAGGCATGTTTTATAACTCTGCTCAGGATGCTGCCGGGAGGAGAGAACTGTTTCAATTACAGTTACCACCGCATCGCCTTTTAGTTTTGCAATATTGGTCAGTTTTTCCGGGTTCCAATTATCCTCCCATTTGTGTGATTCCGGCATATGATTCCTTTGTGTTGTGTATCCGTTTTTTCTCCTGTTTCTAAAATGTGAGGCTACTCTTACGTTGCCACAATAGACTTCTATGGCTCTTTCTGTGAAGAATACTTCTACTTTCCGCCCTTTATAGCGATATGGTACGCTGTAGTAATGACTGTCATCACTCAGATAGATATGATAGTTAAATTGAACTGTGAGGATTTTAAACTTCTTGATTTCATAACGATCCTCTGGAAGAGGATGCAGTTCACTCTTCTCAATGCTGTCAAAAAGTTCCCGTCTGCTCACACCAGGTCGCTGCATTGTCCGGGCATTAAATGATTCAAGCAACTCCATGATCGCAGCGTTGAGTTCTTCAAGTGAAAAGAATACACGGTCACGAAGCTTGGCGTAAATCCATGAATATGAAATTCGTACAGCCCCTTCAACCAGAGCTTTGTCTTTCGGTTTTGCAGGTCGTGCAGGAAGTATTGTTGTGTCGTAATGTCTGGCAAAATCAAGATACTCCGGATTGATATCCGGTTCGTATCTGTCTGTTTTTGTTACTGCCGATTTTAAGCAATCTGGCACAATGGCCTGTGGAACACCTCCGATGTATCTTAATGCATTTTCATTTAGTCTTATCCATTCCTCCTTCTTCTGGCTCATTGAGGCTTCAACATAGACAAGCTGGCTTGCTCCTAAGATTGCTACAAAAACTTCAACTTCTTTTATCTCTCCCGTTATCCGATCTGTTATGGAAAGTTTCTTGCCGGCAAAATCTACAAAAAGTTTGTCGCCCGCTTTATGTTCAATATGCATTGTAATCTCTGACATATTCTGCCAGATCTGAAAATGATAACAAAACTGCGAGTAACTGTATCCGTCTGGATTTTCCTCTATGTATTCATCCCACAAAGTTTGGCGAGTCACTCCGAGGCGTTTTAGCTCCTGCGTGAAATGAAGGAATTGTTTTTGAAGTATTTCATGTCGTTTATTGTCTGCTGTTTTATTTCCCTGTAGAATATTTAGAAGCGTTTCATCCGGCATATTTTCTATATCAATAAAAGTTAATCCGAATGTTTTAACCTTGTTAATATAATCGCTGACGACCGGACGAGACATTCCAAGGGCTTGGGATATCTGTCTCTGACTAAGTTTTGACTGCTCGTGAAGACGCATGATTTCTCTGATTTTTTTCATCGATATTCTCCTTTGTGACATGCCCGGTAACTCCATCTGATTTGATTTTTTATCAGATTAGTCAGGCTCTGTTTTAAAAGGAAATGGTTTGTTTTTTATTCCGGTAAAAACCTAAAAGTGGCAGGTTTCAACCGGAATGGGTGGCAACTTTGCACCGGAACAGGTGGCAGGCATTTTCCGGAATGAGTGGCAGGTTTGGGCCGGAATACGCACAAGAGAAGATCTGCAGAAAAAAGCTGAAACAGGCCTTAAAAACGAATTCGGATTTCACATCCCTCTGCTCATAAAAACAGAGCAGGAAATAAAGAGGATAGCAGATACCATTCCGGAGACATGGCAGAACAATTCAGAGCAGAAGACCGATGTAGCATATTTATTCAATGAGATAGATTCTGCAGAAACAGTAAATATTCTGCCGGTAAAAAAAGAATTTATTAATATTAAATATGTCAAAGGTGCGGTTATCTGGAATGTAAATAGAGAGAATTTAAACAGAAGCCAACTGGCTAAAATAGTAAGCCATAAAATATATCAATCCATGACTGTGCGAAGTGTCAATACTGCAAGGTTTCTGGCAGGCAATATCTGATTCATGTGAATGGCTTCCCTGCAGCTCTACCTGAATTTTAAAACCACAAATAGCACACCGGAAAAAAGCAGAAAATTCAGTATACCGAAAACTTTAAATACAGGATCTGAAGATATCAATGAAGCAGGAAGCATTAATATAATGGATCCCCATATTCCAAGAGCCCATGTAAGTGTCACCAGCAGAAGCTGATTATGCTCACATCGTCCACTGGACAAGCCTGCTTTACTTTTTTTTATTTTGATTATTAAAATTTTGCCTGCCGCATTTTTACGGCAGATAAGACACTTAATAATCATTAATTTCCTATTTGAAATTCCGGCAGATTAAAATCTAAAAAAATTTTGTTTTTGTCCAGAAAAATGGGCTTAAATAGGCAAAAAAGAGGTTAAAAACGATATTACCGGGGTCAGAGCATGGTCTGCTCCATCTTTTCTAAAGAATATCTTGATAATGATAACACCCTTCTTACAAAGATAGATGCAAGGTTTTCTCATCCAGCTTTTCCAGGTGAAAAACTTACTGTTATTTTTTTTATTGTAAATCTGGCAAAGTTCATTTTTCTGTAATAAATGAAAAAGGTAAAAACGTACTTAAAAACGGTATCATTAAGTATATATACGAAAAATAGTATTTTTCTAATTTTTAAGTATGTATCCTGCCCATCATTATAAAAACATAATGCCTGACAGGATTATAGCAAAGGAGAAGATTATGAAAAGTTTTGAATTACTGGTTGCTGATTTTGAGAATTATATAAAGAATTTAAAAACAGAATGTGACTTGAAAGACAATCAATATATTAATATACCAGATAAAATAGAATATGTTAAAACTATACAAGAAAAAATATTTTCAGAATTTTCTACATTTTGGAACTCCATATGGTGCATTGTACAAGATATCGAATATAAATCTGAAGAATATTTAGAAAAACGAAAAAAAATATCCGATTCATTAGAAAACTATTTTAAAATTGGTTTACCTAATACAAGGGTTTATGAAAAACCCGCAGGTTACAATGGCGATTATTTAACTATCTATTATTATTTTACAGACTATCTTGGTGATTCAATTTTCTGTATATTAGTAAATCAGTATTCGAGATCAATTCCATCAGCTATAGCTCACAAAAATAGATTTCCATATTTAAAACAAAAATTTGATGAATACTCTGATAAAAATAATACAAATATTATTTCTCTTGGGTGCGGACCAGCCATTGAGATATTAGAATATTCCCAAGAGAGTAAAGAGAATTTTTCTAAAATTAATATAACTCTTTTAGATATGGATCAAAGAGCTTTAGATTTTATTAAAATCAGATTAGGCACCCAGGATAATTTAAAATATATGCTTTATCCGATAAAAAATTTATTAATTGATTCTATAGAAGGCAACATCAAAATTGAGAAGTATGATTTCATATATTGTTTCGGTCTTTTTGATTATTTAAAAGATGAACTGATTTTAAAATTAATACCGGCTCTAGTTGATTGTTTAAACGAGGGAGGGAAATTAATAATGACGAATGTACATAAAAATATTTCAGAAAGGGGTTATTTTGAATTTTTTGCCGACTGGTTATTAATTTTAAGAAATGAAGACGATATGATTAGACTAACCAGTAAAGTTAAAGATGCAAAAAAAATTTACATAGATGATAGTCTGCCAAATCCAGACAATATTTATCTTGTAGTCGAGAAATAAAGACAACAGAATAAACAACGGTCATAATTTCATGAAGATAAAATAAAAAGAATCACATCTGTATGGCTTGAAGCATATGATATAAATGCCGAATTTGTTCGTAAATATTTGACAGATGATAAAAAAGAAAAATGACAATAAACTGAATCTAAGAAGTAAATTTATATATTAGACTTCAGAATTAGTTTCAATTCACCCACTGAATAACTATAACTATAAGAATTCATATATTATGGTGATACCGGATGAACAAACTTAATTTGTTACACAACGTGCTTTCTATTATTAATATTATAGCAGCATTCTTTTATTTTTTTTCTCAATCACAACTATTATGGATTCTTGTTGGAATACAAGTTGTCATCGTAGTTTATTTTCTAAAAAATAAAACTTCGTATTTTGTTCATTCATTATTCTGGCCTATTTTTTCAGTATCTCTTCTTCTCCTCCCATGGCCGATAGCTTTTATTTTTCCCATAATTGTCTATCTACCTTTAGTTCTGTTTAATAATAAATATAAAAATGAAATCCAATGGTTGAAAATCGGAAATATTGATAAAACGACTATTATGATAATGATACCTGTAATAATTCTCAGTTCAACCCTGAATTCAAGTTTGAAATGCGACAAGATGGGAGTTTAAAATATCAGCAGGAGATTTCCAACCACGGGATTTTCTCGGCCTTGCGTTTATAGAAAAAATACTATCATCAATAAATTCATCTGTCAAGTGTGCGAAACTTTTTTTCTTTGGAAGATAATATCTGATACGCCCATTTATATGTTCATTAAGACCTCGTTGCCATGAGGAATAAGGATCAGCAAAATATACATTACAGTTAAGAGCATTTTCAATTGTCTTATGCATGCAAAATTCTGAACCATTATCAAATGTAATTGATTTAATAAATCCATCAGGTAATGAACCCAAAGCCTCTGTAATTCCTCGTGTAACAGTTTCCGCATCTTTTGAAGGCAATTTAATACCCCATGTAAATGCTGCTTTTCTTTCCACAAGAGTAAGAAGATATGCATCATTTCCAGAGCTTACAATCAGATCCCCCTCAAGATGGCCTATTTCGCTTTTATCATTTGCTTCTTCAGGGCGTTCCCTTATATTCTTTTTCGAAGGATCTTTTGCCCTGTTTTTATAGGTATTTGAGCGATTTTGGCGTTTCTTCCGTTTTATAAATAAAAATTGAGTAAAACGATATTCACCCTTTTCATTTTTTTGAGCATACAACCACTGATATATAGATTCGTGTGATAAGTGCATTGATGCATCTTCCAGAAACATTGTCTTTAGGTATTGAGAAATTAATTCGGGTGAATCGCCGTTCCTTAAAAAGGTTATAACTATCAAACGCAGTAAGCCATTGACATCAAGCTTTCTTTTTTTTTAATTTTTCCTAATTTAATATTCCGCTTGAGCTTCTTGTGCATGATAGCCTTTTGTTTTATTCCTATCAATTTCGCGATAAACTGTTGATTTATCACGATTTAATAATTCAGCAGTTTCTTTCACAGGCTTATCTGAATAAATCATTTTTTGCATGACAAATCTTTCTTCAAACTGTACTTGTTTAAAATGCCTCATGGGTATCTCTCTCGGATTTGGTTTTGGTCGACTCAATCCTTTATGGAGATTTCTCATGAGGCTACTATTTTAATTTCCTTTTGCATTTCAAACTTGAATTCAGGGAACCTCTTTAATTTTGTGGGTATTTCTTTGCAGACCGGACTTAACAGATATTATGAAGATGGTGCCTTTCGAGTCAGTTATCGTAATAATTATTATTGGAATTTTATTTTCAGTTTTTAATTCCATATGGGAAGAGATCATTTTAAAAGGTATACTCTGGAACGGCCTTGAATTATTTATAAGCAATATTATCGTGATCAATCTATTTCAGGCTGTATTGTTCGGAGTGATGCATTATAACGGATTCCCCAGGGGCTTTATCGGAGCAATATTAGCAGGAGTATATGGTTTACTGATAGGCTTTATCAGAAAATATTCAAAAGGTTTATTGGCTCCGATTATTACACATTTTTTTGCTGATGCTACAATATTCACCTTAATAATTTTCCTGAAAGGATAAATCCGAAAATATGCTTTCCATATCATTTCAGATTCTAAACCGGATTGATTACATAAAGAGGTAATAGCAGGAACAGGTGCATAATTTCCATGGGAAAACTACCTGAATTTAAGCACCACAAAAAGCACACCGGAAAAAAGCAGAAAATTCAGTATACCGAAAACTTTAAATACAGGATCTGAAGAGATCAATGAAGCAGGAAGCATTAATATAATGGAACCCCATATTCCAAGAGCCCATGTAAGCGATATATCCGACGATGATTTTCGTTTCCATATTTTATAAACCAGAGGAAAATTAAAAAGAGGCATTATTATGCTTGCGGCCATACCTGCGATTTTTGCAATTTCAGATAATGATTCAGTCATAAAGATACCTCTTATAATATTTAATGTAATTGCTCATAAACCGGCAGCATTCTATCTCCGCTGCGCCATTGGCACGTCGGAGAGCGATTTCACCCCCGGTTTATGATCGGTCTCTATTTAATCAATAGAATCTCTACTCTATCAAATATTTACAAATACAAAAAGGTATCATTTAGTCAAATGTTAAAAATTGAAATTATCAGACCTGAACTCAATTTCAGCACCATTGAGATGCCTGCTGATTCATGAAATAAATATGCCGAAGGACAAACCTTACATTAAAGCGGTGCACCGAATTTTTAATTTTGCGGTCATCCCGTATTAGTTTGTGATTACTGAAATCGAAATCAGATTATTATTTATCCTGACAAAAAAGTTCAATTCTTACTGTTTTTGATTCTTTCCATTTTTCAAGATAATTTACACCGGAATCTATTTTACCTAATATAATCAATCCGCCGGAGTAACTGAAATCCCTGTAATAAATCGCCAGGTTTCCCCAGGGGGAATAATATGCAATATCCCCGATGGACGGATCACTGCCGGAGGGAGCATCTTTTAACGACAGTTTTCTGGAAAGATCGCTTACTTTTTCTGTACCGGCGTAATCCTCCAATTTAATCGTTAATGGCAGAAGAGAAATAAAATCCCGTGCTGTGGGATTATCATACATTGCTGCAGTGAGTACAGCATCATTAAATATCAGTCTGATTTTCATCTCTGTTACCTTTGTGTTTTTTGCTTCTGATTTTTCTTTTGAACAGACTTCAAGGGAGCTTACCATTAAAATTAACAGTATTATATACATCAGCTTTTTCATTTATTTCCTCCAGAGGGTTGAGGTAATGCAATCCCTGTATTCGTAAAATATATGGATAAATTCGGCTTTTACAATACATATTGTTCTTCATTTTATAAAACTACCCGCCGGTATTATGACAGACATCCGGCGGGGTGAGTTTTTTAATACTTTGTTTAAAGGGCGGCCTTAAGCACGTCGATAATATCATTCACAGACATTGCCGGACGTCCCGGCAGCTTGCCGTTCCCGTCATTAATAATCCGCAGCGTATCCCGGGCATATTCAGAGATCAGCTTATCATCAATATTCAATTCCGACAGGCGTGTTGGACATCCTATACTTTTGAGAAATGTTTCAAAACGATTTATTCCATCAAGCGCACATTCAAGGTCATTGGCTCCTTTAGCCTTGAGGCCGAAAATCCGTTCAGCAAACTGCACAAACTTTTCCGGCCTGTGCTTCGCTGCAAAGCGCATCCATGAGGGATTAACCACAGCAAGTCCCGCACCGTGAGTGATGTCGTGATATGCTGACAGCGTGTGCTCAATCATATGTACCGGGAATCCCCCGTTAGTTCCGGAGTTAACCCAGCCGTTAAGGGCAACGATAGACGCCCATTGAACCTGCGCCCGTGCTTCCAGATCTTTTCCGTCAGCAATTGCTTTCGGGCCCCACTCCATAACAGTGAGAATAACTCCTTCTGCAAAACGGTCCTGAATCGGTGTACCGTCAACACCGTTGAAGTAGCCTTCGGTCACATGGGTGATGATGTCGCAGACACCATAGGCGGTCTGGTCTTCCGGTACGCTCATTGTAAGTTCGGGATCAACCAGGGCTACTACAGGATAAAGACATTCGGTCTGAGCAAAGGATTTTTCCTTTGTCTCCTCGTTTGAAATGACCGCACCGCAGTTCATTTCGGAACCGGTTGCCGCCAGTGTCGGTACTGTTATAACCGGGAGCGCGCGCGTAGGGATATAAGGGTTAGACTGTCCATGATAAATCATATCCCAGGGATCGCCGTCATAGTAAAATGCAGCTGCCATGATCTTGGCGGCATCCATAGTGCTCCCCCCTCCCAGGGCGATGATTACATCACACTTTTCATCTCGGGCTATCTGCGCACCCCGTTTTACTGTCGTGATCCTTGGATTGGGTTCAACTCCGGTGCATTCTGCCCATGCTACACCTGCAGCCTTAAGGCTAGCTGCTGCCCGGTCGAATGTTCCGTTGCGTTTGACGCTCCCTCCGCCGGTTACAATCAGCGCCTTTTTACCATATGTTTTAGTTACTTCACCCAGACGGTCCAGCACACCAGCGCCGAAGATTAATCTTGTGGGATTATAAGATTCAAAGTTCATACTGCTTTCTCCTTATGTTACTGCATGATATAGATAAAGTAGTAAAGATATGATTCGAATAAAATCATATCTTTACCTTTCTTTAATAAAAAATTACTTACTTCAGAGACTTTTTAAAAAATGATTCTATTTTATCAAAAGGAATCACTTTCACATTGTCGTACAGATCAACATGGTTTGCTCCCGGTATAATCATAAGTTCTTTTGGTTTGTTTGCAGCTTTAAATGCATCTTCGCTGAAATAACGTGAATGTGCATTTTCACCTGCAATAATTAAAACGGGCCGTGGTGAGATCTCTTTTATATAGGTTAACAATGGAAAATTCATAAAAGACAGCGGATTTGTGATAAGCCATGAACCGTTTGAGTTATTCGAACGGGGATGAAAACCACGGGGAGTGCGGTAGTAATTAAAGTAATCTTTTACAAACTGCACTTCGTTACCCTGCAGTTTCTCAGGCAAATTGCGCGGACCGAGAGCAGATGTTTTCGTTTCTGCATCTATCCATCGTTGCTTGCTCAACTGGTCAAGTATTTGTGTCCGTTCCTCCGCAGTCATTTTATCAAAGTAACCTCTGGACATAACACGTGACATGTCATACATACTGGTTGTAACGACCGCTTTAACACGCTTGTCAACTGCAGTGGCGTTCAGTGCCATACCGCCAAAACCGCATACCCCGATAATTCCTATACGGTTTCTATCCACATTAGCCTGTACTCCAAGAAAGTCCACTGCTGCACTGAAATCCTCTGTATTAATTTCCGGTGATGCAAGATTCCTGGGGTTCCCGCCGCTCTCTCCGGTATAAGAAGGATCGAATGCAACTGTAACAAATCCGCGCTCTGCCATTGTTTGTGCATATAGCCCGGAAGATTGTTCTTTTACAGCACCAAACGCCCCGCTGACAGCAAGAGCAGGTAATTTTTCATTCCCGCCGTTTTTAGGGATGTATAAATCACCTGCCAGTGTAATTCCATATCTATTCTGAAATGATACTTTTTTATGAGTAACCTTGTCACTTTTCGGGAAAGTCCTGTCCCATTGCTTTGAATATGCGATGTTACTTTGAATAAGACACGCACATAATGTAATTGTTGTGAAAAACACGATTCTACGTCTGATTTTAAACTTGTTCAGCATTTTTTTACTCCTTATTGTTTAATTATGAACATGAACTTACTTTAATTTTGTTTTACTGTAAATATCCGATTCTCTTTATAATTGCCTGATTCTACAGGAATTAAAAAAATATGTTGAATTATCTCATGTTTTCTTGTATAAAACTTCATAAAATTGTATTATATATAGAGGGTCATTATGAATTCAAATCGAATGATTGAACTGTTAGACAAACTTGTGCCGAAAGAAGGAGTCATTCAGGATATTATTGAAAAAGTTGACATATTCCGTATTATCGCTTCAATACCAAGATTACCCCAGGCTTATGAACCGGGTATTCTTATCCTTGCACAGGGTCATAAGCGAATATTTATAGGTGACGATGTTTTTATATATAATCCTCTAAACTACCTTGTTTTATCTGTACCATTACCACTGGAGTGCGAGACTACGGCAAGCCCTGAAAAACCATTGCTTGGTATAAAGATAAAAACAGATGCAAAAATGATAGGTGAAATTCTCCTCACAATTGACACTGCTCAGCAGAATATTAAATCATTACCAAAGGGAATCTATTCCGCTCCGCTGGATAACCATATGATAGACGCGGCTGTGAGACTTCTGGAAACCTTTTCATCTCCAGCGGACAGCCGTTTTCTCGGGCCTTTGATTGTCAGAGAGATTATTTACAGAGTTCTCTGCGGGGAGAAAGGGGATGCACTTCGTGCCCTGGCATACCGGAACCAGCGTTTTTTTCAGATATCACGTATACTTGATAAAATACACAAATCATACGGCAAAAAGCTGGATTTAAATTCACTTGCTCTGGAAACCGGCATGAGCATATCTGCATTTCATTCAAGTTTTAAAGCGGTAACAAACATGGCTCCGCTGCAGTATATAAAAAATGTAAGACTTCACAAAGCGCGGATGTTAATGATTGAAGAGGGAGTTAACGCCTATAGCGCCGCATTTCATGTTGGCTATGAAAGCCCGTCACAGTTTAACCGTGAATATAAAAGACTCTTTGGTTCAACACCTGGAAAAGATACTGTAAGTTCAGAGATTAGAATGTAACAGATGTATTTGTTATGTTTATAATTCCTGATGCATAATAGTATGGTCATAGGACCAGCTATACACATCAATTCAGTTCATCTCCAGATACTTAACAGCCTCTTTCTCCATATTGTAAAATTCACCCTTAACCTCAATATACCTGACCCGTTCCACAACAAGTGAATAAAATTTTTTTGCCCGCTCTTTATTCCCTTTTTCATTCTCGATACCGGCAGCATAAAATGCCGACTCTATTACAAATCCCGATTCAACAGGTGCATATGGATCATATCTGTAAGGATTGTCATTTACACTGATTACGTTCATATACAGCTGGAGTGCACGTTTTTTATCTCCCGACTGATGGAGCTGCCTTGCCTCATTATATATTGCCGAAACCTTTGCATCCACCGGTGAGTCTCCGATTTTTACAGTCAGCTTCTTAAGTGAGTTCACACCGGGGAGGGGAATATCCTTTGTAAGCTTGAATTTCAGCTTCTGATATGCTTTCTCCTTCTTCTCACTGCAGAAAAGATTTACAGAAAACATAACTTTTCCGAACCCCTTATCCCTGAAAACTCCCGCGGCAGATATCAGATTTTCATACGGAAATAACTGCTCACGGCACTCATCCTGTGCAATAAAATCTACATCAAGAGAAACTGCCGGCCTATCCAGCAGATTTATTATTTCAGTATAATTTTTGTTGTATGGAAGATTCATTGAATCGAGTGTAATAGATCCCTTTGCAGTGATCCGCCCTTTCACTTTAACATCACCTTTTGTGAACGGAATAATCGACTCAGCCTCTGCACCGATATCCCTGTTCCAGAGAGCGCCTTTATAATTCTCCCAGGTCAGTTTTTCATCTGAATAATTATAAACAACATTAAATGTAAGAGAACTGTCACTCTCCGGGCTGACTATAAGATCGGCGCTGCCGTAGTTGCCCTCATCCTTATTCATGTTTACAGATACTACTCTGAATTTTTCATTATACTTTTCGCTGAGGTACTCTAAAGATTTTTCACTCACCATGTCCGGACTGGCGCAGGAAATCGAAATAAGAGTCATTACAGTTATAACCAGAAATGTTTTATATTTATATGTCATTCTATACTCCTGAATTAATAATCAGCATTATTAATATATAAATAATCAGTCATTATTCCTAAATATAATTTTTAGTGTAAAAAACAAAAATTATATATCCCCGCGGGACTCCCAGTGGTCCCGAAAACAGAGTTTTTGGAGCCGTCCATATACTCTAAGAGATTAACTTTTTAAAAAAATAAAAAATATTAACATGTACATTTTTGAAAATGTGTCAAATTAGCTATCTATAAGAGTGTAAAAATATTATAGATATTTAAAACTTCGCATGATAAAATTGTTAAATAAAATAACACTTTCTATGTTTATCCCTTAAAAACACAAAATCATCAAACTTTATAGAATATACCCACTCCATAAAAAATAAATATGTTAATAAACTATTCACTGATTTTAAAATGAATAGAAATATAATGCTTTACAAATTCTAGAATATCAAAGTTGTATATTTTTTATACAAACTCTTTAAAACTATAATTACTCTTGATGGTGTATTCAGATGATCACTCCACATATATCATTTCCATGGAAAACCTTCTTAGGAAGAGTCGTTGTCCCCACGGTATTGACTATCATTCTATTCATCTCCGCTTTCTTCTTTGTGATTATTCCATCAATCCGGAATAACAGCATGGATAGAAAAAGAGAGATGATACGGGAGCTGACCACATCTGCATGGAACATTCTTGCGAAATTCAACAACGATGAACAGAAAGGTTTAATTACCCGCCAGCAGGCTCAGAAGCAGGCTATCGAGCAGATAAAAAATCTCCATTACGGCCAGCAGCTGAAGGATTATTTCTGGATCAACGACATGTCTCCGCGTATGATCATTCACCCGTACCGTACCGACCTTAACGGAAAAGACCTGAGTGATTACGTCGATCCTGACGGAAAAAAAGTTTTTATTGAAATTATAAAAGTAATTACTGAAAGCGGATCGGGCTATGTAAATTATAAATGGCAGGCAAACGACAACTCTGCGGTTATTATTCCAAAAATATCCTATGTCAAAGGTTTTGCACCCTGGGGATGGGTTATTGGTACAGGGATATATACAGAGGATGTTAAGGCCGAGATTGATCTTCTTATTCAGAATGTAATAGCCGTCTCTATTGTCATCTGCATGTTTAATATACTGCTCTTCGTAAATATTATAAGAGTGAGCTATCTTACTCACAAAAAACAGAGAGCGGCTGAACAGGAACTTAAAAAGACAAAATCATCCCTGGCGCTCTCTGAAAAAATGGCATCACTGGGAACACTTTCGGCAATGGTGGCCCATGAGATAAACAATCCGCTTTCGGGGATACTCTCTTACGCAAAGCTGTCGACAAAATATCTTGAAAAGGGCGAGCTTAACCAGTCCACAGTGGACTCTGTAATCAGCAACCTTTCAGTCATAGCAAGCGAAACCAAACGATGCGGAGAGATAGTAAAGAATCTTCTGCTCTTCGCAAAGCAGTCGCTGGGAGATGTACAGCCGGTACATCTGAATGAAATTATAACTCTCAGCACTAAAGTAATTGACCATAGTGCTAAAATGAAAGATATTGAACTGAAGACGGACCTTGACAACGGCGATGACACCATCCAGTGTGATCCCGGCGCAATACAGCAGATACTTGTTTCTCTTATAGTAAACTCTCTTGAGTCCTCTTCGCAGGGAAAACAGATAATAGTTAAGACCGATTACAAGGATAAAGAAAAAATTCAGATCAGTGTAATAGATCAGGGTCACGGGATAGATGAGAAAAATCTCCCGTTTATTTTTGATCCGTTTTTTTCAACGAAAGATTCAAACAGCAGCCTGGGACTAGGGCTTTCCGCGGTCTACGGCATAGTACAGCAGCATTCGGGGAATATTCAGGTGGAATCGAAAATCGGACGGGGAACTGAGTTTACAATAGTTCTCCCCAGAGCATATAAAGAAGCTGATGCGGAATAAAACAGGGAGTTACAGGATATGAAACCTTCGGATATATCAATATTAATAGTAGATGACGAGGCGTCAATACGTGACGCTCTTACCAAATGGTTTGAACTTGACGGCTACCGCGTCAGCTCGGCTGAAGATGCAAACAGCGCTCTCCTTAAACTTCAGGAGGGCCCGTGGGATATTGTAATGCTCGATATAAAGATGCCCGGTATTGACGGTCTGGAACTTCAGAGAAGAATAAAAAAAATTGATAAAAATATAATAACAATTATTATCACAGCATTCGCCGCTGTGGATACAAGCATACAGGCGCTCAAAGAGGGAGCATTTGACTACATTGTAAAACCGGTCGATCCCGATGATATGAGTCACCTTATACGGAATGCCGTGGAGCAGAGAAGACTTTTTTACGAGAACCGTCAGCTTAGAACACATATAGAGGGTATATCCTTCTCCGATGAAATTATAGGTGAAAGTCCGGCAATTAAAAGGGTAATGGAGAAAGTAATCGAAGTTGCCCAGACCGACTCAACTGTTATCATCAAGGGTGAGAGCGGATCGGGTAAAGAGCTTATTGCGCGCGCCATACACAGCAACAGCAATAGAAGATATTTCCCTATTATCACAATAAACTGCGGGGCATACTCAGACGGGCTCCTGGAGAGTGAACTCTTCGGACACGAAAAAGGGGCGTTCCCCGGTGCATTGTACCGGCGCCAGGGAAGACTCGAAATGGCCGACAAGGGGACAATTTTCCTGGATGAGATAGGCCATATCAGCGAAAAAATGCAGGCGGACATTCTAAGAGTAATAGACACCAAACAGTTTACAAGACTTGGAGGGGACCGCGAGATAGATGTGGACTTCCGGATCATCTGCGCCACAACTCACGACCTGGAGCGCGCAGTGCAGGATGGCAGCTTCAGAGAGGACCTCTACTACCGGTTGAATGTTGTAACCATAGCAATCCCCCCTCTTCGTGAGCGGAAACTCGATATTCCGGCTATCGCAAGATTCTTTATAAAGAAATATTCACAATCCATGAATAAAAATGTAATAGATATTTCAAATGACACTCTTGAGATGCTGGTGGAGTATAACTGGCCCGGTAACGTGCGTGAACTCCGTAATGTTATCGAACGGGCCATGGTTGTAACCAAGGGTAATCTCATTGAGCTAAACGACCTGTCATTCTTCTTCCCTGATGCGGAACTCGATTCAGGAGAAAATATCCCGTCGCTTGATGACGTGGAGAAGGCGCACATACAGAAAGTTCTCGATCTCACCAATGGGAACATTGCCCAGGCTGCGGGAATACTGAAAGTCAGCAGATTAACCATGTATAATAAAATCGAGAAATATCAGCTGAAAAAACATAAAAATGAAGCTCAGCCCTGATCATGTCCCATATTTATATTCTGCCGGTTGAAACCGATCCATTCCCGTGGATCGAACATCTTGAGAAGAGTATCCATAGAACATTCGGATATTACTCAAAGCTGGCCAGTCCGGACATCTGTCTCGAAAAAACATTCGATATGAAGAGAATGCAGTATAACTCGTCACAGATTCTTCTGCAGATGATTGACAATCCACCTCCGGATGCCTCAAAAATACTGGGGATAGTAAATGTCGATCTATTCATTCCGATTCTGACTTTTGTATTCGGAGAAGCACAGCTTAACGGAATAGGCTCAGTTGTTTCACATCACCGCCTGAACAATAAATTTTACGGACTACCTGAAGATAGAGAACTCCTGACCGAGCGCCTCGTAAAAGAAGCAATACATGAATTGGGGCATAACTTCGGCCTTATACACTGCAGCAATCAGGAGTGTGTAATGAAATCTTCAACATATGTAGAGGATATTGATCATAAATCAGTGGAGATGTGCGACAACTGCCGGAGAGAACTTCGCGAAATGTAGATTAATCAGCGCGGGATAAGACTTCAAGTATTTTGTAGTACTGATCAGGAGTAAGAATTTCAGAAGGATTAAGCATCAGCTCCCCTCCATCCTGCATTGTCGGACCAAGATCACTGCCGCTAACACTGTAGATAGCGTGAATTGCTTCACTTACACTGCGGTCTTTATTCCTGTACCATTCAATTGCGTTACTGCCGAAAACCAGCGTCCTCAGATCATTCTCAAGATTATCCGGTTTAACTGACACCAGCCACCCCTTATCCCCGTAATTGCTGCGCAGAATTTCAGGCGAAGCCAGCAGATCGCTGTTAACTGAAGTGATAACTCCATTTATAGGGAATACAAGCGGGACAATATGCTTTTCCTGAATTATATGTGCAAAAAACTGATCTCTTGATAATGCCTCCCCTGCTTTAGGGAGAACAACTGTTTTTATTCCGTAGATAAGTCTGGCGAGAATACCGTTAATTCCGACTATAACCTCATCGGGATTAATTACTTTTACCCAGCAATGACTCCTGTGATAAAAAAGTGAACCATCAATGTGACCGGAAGATGAATCTATTGAAGCCAGATCGGCGGCAAGAGCTGCATCGATATCAGGCCTTCTAATCATTGCAGCTGTTTCGTTTCGCATTACCCTGTCGAACATGCACTCTTCACAGGCATAATTTAGAGGGCAGAGCTTGTAGGAAATTATACCGGAAGTCATCCAGACACACTTCCTTTCACCTTCCGGTACAATCTGATAATCCTGTCTATCCATTCCTACCGCTCTACTCCCCTTTAATTACTTTCTTCTATATTTATTTTTTTTTGCTTCACTCTTTATCTGCTTAAACGTTGTGCTACCCCAACAAATTCAATTCAAACATTTCGTAATCCAAACATTATGCAGCCCCGATCACCCTGCCCCCGCACCCCCGTAGGGGGCAAAGCCGCTTCCCGGTTAGGCATTGAATTCTTTTCGCCCCTTTAAAAGATATTTTTTTATTTCTAATCTTTTAAAGTCCCCCTCCGGGGGATTTAGGGGGCCGTCTCGGGATAATCTATAATCCACGTTAAATTCAGATACAATTTATCCCGAAGGCTTATTTTTATTTCTTTTTCTTCTTGTTATCCTTAACTTTCTCTCCACCATCAGCCATAGTTAAACCAAGACCGGGAGTAAGAATTGCACCTTCCGGAGCTTCCTCTTTTTTACCGCCGAGAGTAAGAGTAAGCATACCGCTTATGCTGAGAAGTATAGCTGCAATTATGAAAGATGAAGTCATGCTTCCGGTTGTAGCTTTAAGCATCGCTGAAACTTTGCTGAGTGCAAATCCGCCGACGCCCCATGCTGTAAAAAGTATACCATAGTTTACACCATATGCTTTTATGCCCCAGAGATCCTTTGCAATTGAAGGGAAGAGAGCAAGATTAGCTCCATAGTTAAAACCGATAAATGTTGCAAGAAGAACTATAAGTACAGCACTTGTTCCCTGATTTCCAACAAGAGGAATAGATACAAGCATCAGAACTCCCTGAAAAAGGTGAACAGCAAGTATAGTCTGATTTCTTCCGAATTTATCAGAAAGAACTCCTGTAATGATACGTCCCCCTGCATTACCTATAGCCATAATACCTACCGCTATGAATGCGAGATCTCCAAGACTCTTTTTAGCTATACCGGCTACACTTGAGATAACCATTAAACCTGCACCGGCACCGACAAAATAGATCATCCATAATTTCCAGAAATTAAGGGTTTTGATAACATCTTTCCAGTCAACGTCAACATGAGCAACTTTTTTCTTAAGAGCAGCTGCGTTTGTTTCAACCGGGACATAACCAGCAGGAGGATTAACAAGAAGCAGTGATAATCCGCAAACAACACCTATAAACGAAACACCATATACAAACATAGCCTGATTTACACCAAAAGCTTTAATCAGATATCCTGAAAGAGGTGCTATATAAACTGGAGCAAGACCGAAGCCGGCAACGATTAAGCCTGCGATAAGACCTGTTTTAGATGCAGGGAACCACTTTAATCCGGGAGGTGTTGAAGCTGAATAACCGAATCCCATTCCTGCGCCTGCAAGAACACCGAATCCCATAACCCATGCAAAATAGCTCTGTGTCTGAGATATCCATATAAGACCAACACCAACTAAAAGACCTCCGATAAATGCTGTAATCCGGGGTCCGAATTTATCCTGACATTTACCTGCAAGAATCATTGAAAATGCGAATACAAGACAGCATACAGAATACGGATCGTTAAGACTTGCAAGATCCCATGTGAATGCTCCATCACCACCTGCTTTGATTGAAGCTTCAATCGCCGCCTTGAAAATACTCCATGCATAAAGAATTCCGAGAGCCAGGTTAATCCCCACTCCGGCAGTTGTAACAGTCCAGCCTTTGTTTTTTACCGCTTCTGACATGTTTTCCTCCTAAATTTTTAACACTTTTTCTTAAAAAAACTAATTATTAGTTCAAAAAAATTAATGTATATTTTTTATACATTGCAATGAGAAACTTATTTACTCATGTACTAACAAAACAATCAAGTGTTTGCTTTGTCAACACAAATTTAAAAAAAACACTCCGCTGTTAATAAAATTAACATATTTTTTTAAAAAAAGTATCCACTCAAAACCGGCAACCCGGAATGTATATACTTTTTATACACTTTATGGCTTGACAATTGAGTATGATAAATTAAGAAAATCAAAATCTTTAACAAATATTTGAGGAGGAAATCCATGGGTGGACACGGACCAGCAGCAGATTGGGGTGTTGATAACGCGTCTGAGTACAAAGCAAAACTTGGAGTGTATATGTTTATTATTTATGTAATAATATATACGGGTTTTATTGTAATCAACGTTGTAAATCCTAAACTGATGGGCATAATTTTATTTGCCGGACTTAACATGGCAATTGTTTACGGAGTAGGACTTATTGTTTTAGCGTTAGTTATGGGTCTTATCTATAATTATCTATGTACAAAAAAAGAAGACGAACTAAATAAATAGGGGGGCTTGAAAAATGATTTATTCTGCATCACCATTGGCTGTCGGCATTTTTGTGGCCTTCGTACTTGGAGTACTTGGCTTGTCATCATTCTTTGCAAGAAAAACACAGACTGCACAGGGCTACTATGCCGCTGGCGGTACTATTCACTGGGGGGTGAATGGAATAGCATTCGCCGGAGATTATCTCTCAGCTGCATCTTTCCTTGGAATATGCGGTATGATCGCTTTCGACGGTTACGATGGATTCTTATATTCAATCGGTTACCTCGCAGGCTGGGTTGTGGCACTCTTCCTTGTTGCTGAGCCATTAAAGCGTTACGGTAAATTTACTTTTACTGATGCTCTAAACTTCAAGTTCAACTCTAAAGGAATCGAACTTGCAGCTGCAATAAGCACACTTATTGTTTCAACATGTTATCTTATTCCACAGATGGTTGGAGCCGGTGACCTTGTAACTCCACTTCTTGGTCTTGATCATCACTGGGGAGTTTTAATTGTCGGCGTTATAGTAATATATATTGTTGCTACAGCAGGTATGACATCCACAACTTATGTACAGTTTATTAAGGGTGGACTTCTGGTCGTATTCTCTACAATCCTCTCAATTGCAATCTTCATGAACGGTATCAACAAAAAGCCTTATGACAGTTACCATGAGTTCAAAAGCTTTACAGCTACTATGACTAACGGTAATGTTACAGCGATAGATGACGCTTCATATACTATCGAAGGTGCAATAAAAGATAAGACAGGACATTATGTAAAACTTAAAAAAGACGGCGTAATCTCCTACTGGAATGTTGTTGAAAAGGATGGCGTATCAACCCTTAAAGAGACCCTCTCCGTAGTAAATACAGCAGACGGAAAAATATTATATAACGGCGCTCCTAAAGCTGACCAGAAATTCTTCCCTGTCGGTCATGCAAGCAAGCTTGTAATGGACGGGAAAGAAGTCGACAAAACAGGAGCACTAGGACCAATCTCATTTCTCTCTACAGTTGAGCAGAGTGAAGTAGTACGTTTTTCAAAAGTTCTTGTTGTTGACGGTAAAGACAAAGCTACTCTATGGAAGCAGAATCCTACTTCTGGTAAAGACATCATGAAGCCGGGTCTGAAATTCAAAGTAGACAAAGGATCAACTTTCCTTTCAAAGCTTAATTTTGTATCTCTTATGCTTGCACTGTTCCTTGGAACATCAGCACTTCCTCACGTTCTTATCAGATACTACACAGTACCAAGCCCGAAAGATGCGCGTAAATCTACTATTGTAGCTATCGGTGCAATCGGTTTCTTCTATGTACTTACAGTATTTATGGGACTCGGCGCTATGCTTACAGGTGTTCTTGACGTACAGAGCAGTAACATGTCTGCGCCTCTTCTTGCTAAGTTTTTCGGAATAGTTCTCTTCTCATGTATCTCTGCTATCGCATTCTCAACAGTTCTCGGTACAGTATCAGGTCTTATCGTTGCGGCTTCAGGAGCTGTTGCGCATGACCTTATAACAAACTATATGGGAATCCAGCTTACTGACAAAGGTCAGGTTAAGGCTGGTAAAATTTCAGCTGTATGCGTTGGTATCATCGCGATGATCCTGGGTATAATCTTCAAAGGAATTAACGTATCATTCCTTGTTGGACTTGCATTCGCGGTTGCGGCTGCGGCAAACCTCCCTTCAATCATTATGATGCTTTTCTGGAAAAAGACTACAGCACAGGGAATCGTTGCTTCTATATTCGTTGGTATAGTAACATCAATTGTTATAATACTCTTCTCACCAGCAACTTATCTCGATCTCTACAAGACTACAGCAGTAGCTCCTATTCCTCTTGATAATCCTGGAATAATAGCAATACCGCTAAGTTTTCTGACACTTGTTATCGTTTCTCTTCTAACACAGAAAAAGAGCGAAGCATAATAAATCTTTCTCATAAGATCAAAGACTAAATTGTTAAAAGGACCGCCGGAAGGCGGTCCTTTTTTTGTGTAGAGATGAATATTTATTATAGAATTATTCCTTCCCGCCCCTATCCGCCCGCCGGGCACCTTTCCCCATGGTGAGATGGGGAAAGGAAAATATAAAATATTTCCGTAGAGACGCAGCATGCTGCGTCTCTACAAACATACAAAATATTCCGACTCACTCTCCACCCTTCCATCAGGGGGGAGATGCCCGGCAGGGCAGAGGGGGCGGGCGCGAGATGTGTTTACACAATTCATTTAAAACTAGCCGAGTCAGGACGTATAATCTTCAGCTTTATAAGTATCTTCTCGATGAACGGAGTCTCAGCCCACTCAACTTTATGTGTTATCATGGTAAAATTATAATTATCGTCAAGGAGACCGAAACCTCTCCAGATGCCGCTAAGCCCGAAGTAGTTTGTATACTCATCATCGGAACAGAACCATTTGTGGTGATGCCCGAAAAACCAGAGTTTCGGCTTGTAGCGCGATGAGAGCTCACCGCTCCGGGGAAATCCTGTATCGCCGAAATGAGCCATTCCGGGTGTATTCGGAACGCCTATATTTTCGGGACAATCGTGAGTGATGATTATATCAACCGCATCCTCCGGAAACTTAAGAGCTTCGTTTATCTGCTGATTGGTAATTACCGCGCCGCGTTCGGTTATCATTGAATCCATGTATGCAGCACCGCCAAGAGCAAGAAAACGGTACCCCTCAATACTATGCACGGTAGAGCGGGGAAGATATGTAAAAAAATCTTCATACTTTTTTACAAGTTTATCAATGTGATTAAAATCTTCATGATTCCCATCTATAAAATATAACGGTTTCAGAAAGCTCTGTCCGCGCCTCCTGAAATAGTCCTTGAGGTGAGATTTGTAAATTCCAAAATCCCCCAGGTGGATTACACATGAAATTGTATGTCCAAGAACCTCCTCTGCATACTCTATCTGATAATTCACCATTTCGTAATAACAGTGTGTATCTGAAACAATCATAATCATTATACGCCGCCTATCTGCCCTGTGAAATCGTAACTCAGCCGGACCTGAAAATTTTTAGTCTGAGAAAAAATCTCTTTGAGAAGCTTCTGTTCTATTGATGTCAGATTCTTCGGGCATACATAATTATCGGGATTCCTTTTCAGTTTCGAAACAGCTTCAGCCTGAATTCGCAATCTTATCTGCATAAGATAGGTGTAAGCCTGAACCATCTCCTGATAATTAAGGTCGGTAAGAATTTTCATATCATGAAGCGCTGAAAGCCTCATCATTGTATTAGCCGTTTTAATTTTATTCTTCAATGCATATATCCTGGCAAAGTCGACGATGGGCATAATTGATGCTTTAATGTCGAAAGAACCGCGGTGTATCCCCGATGTTTCAACAATAAAATTACCGAATCGGCCGATCGGCGGCGACATTACAAGAATGTTCCGCGCAAGAAACTGGAAAAATCTCGAATTATCCGGTACGATACTGTTCAGGTGCTCCCTCAGATCGTGTTCGATCACTTCATCGCCGTAACCGGTACGAAAATCAAAAAATATTTTTGCCCGGAGAAGATCTTCACCGGTTGCGGAAAATACCCATTTACTGAAATACTGTTTCCATACAGATAAAGACTGACAGTAATCAGGATTCATTGCCATTATCTTACCTTCACAGAAGGTATAGCCTGCGTCATTAAGCCATGTACAGACTTTTACACCCATTGACAGAAAGTACTCCCCGACATCTTTTTCACTGCCGGGAGATGGATCTTCATAAATAATAGCGTTATCCTGATCTGTGCGTAGAGTCTGCTCCTCTCTCCCCTCGCTTCCGAAAACAACAAATGAAAATTTAACCGGAGGGGGTCCGAGCTGTTCGATTGCAAATTCTATAAATTTTTTTACTATTGCATCACTTACCATTGTTGTAAGATGATTGATATTCTGAGGTTTTGCTCCGCTCTCAATCAAAGTAGTTATAAGATACGGGAGGATTTTATTAGCTCCGGCAATATCATCGGGATTTGACGCATTCCGGATCTCCCATAATAAAACGTATGGGGAATAATTCTGTATAGCGAGAATATCGTCTCCGTTAAAAACACCGGTTATCTCTCCGCTGCTGTTTGTAACAAAAAGATGTGAAACATTGTTGTGCGTCATAACTACCCATGCTTCGAAAACAGTGGACTGTCCGGAGAGAGTCAGAACCTTCGATGACATGATCTCTGAAACCGTACTCTTTGCTCCGGCATTGGACTGCAGCAGCGCCTTTCTCAAATCATAATTTGTTACAACTCCAAGGTTATCTCCCGATTCATTACGTACAAGAATAATACCGGTATCCCTTTTTTCCATAATCTCAACCGTTTCATGTATCGACAGTTCCGGCGAACAGATTATCAGATTCCCGGCTTTAAGATTGTCAAGCTGCTGGCTGAAATACATCAGAGTGGACTGCATTTCGGAAAGAAGTTTTTTACTCTCCTCCTCCCTCTCTATAACATCAGTTATATCCTCCATGATACCATCAAAGTACCTGGCATGGTCTCCATCTTCACTGATGCGCACTCCCCATATTGACGCATTGAACACGGAACCGTCTTTTCTGCGGAATTTTACAACTTCGCGCTTCAGACCGGTTTCACCTGCCTGAGGAGCAAGACGGTTATATTCCTCCTGGTTAACATAAAAATTCAGAACAGGGACAGATAAAAGGCTCTCCCTTGAATCATACCCGAGAAGTTCAGCAAGAGCCGGATTTGCTTCAATAAATCTGGGATTCTTATCCGTGGTCATTCTGAAAAAACCGACATTAAGATTATTAGCCATTGTACGGAATTTTTCTTCACTTGCACCCAGTTCATCTTCAGCTTTTTTTCTGTTTGTTATGTCCGACACAACAGCCATAAATCCGATCTTTCCGCCGAGTGAAATCTGTGTCGCAGAAAGTGTAACATCACATTCCGATTCTGATTTTGTTTTCAGCTGAGTTTCAAATCTCTCCGGAAATGACCGGCCTTCGAGGAGATCTTCAATATATTGTTTGCCGGAAAATTCATTCAATGCAGGAAAGATATCTGCTGCGTTCATTTCGGAAAGTTCTTCCTTGGTGTATCCAAGCATATCTGCAATTGTCTGGTTTACATACATGAACCTCCCCTCAAGGGCCATAAACATACCCTCAGCAGCTGATTCGACAAGGGTTCTATATTTCTCCTCAGACTCGCGGAGAGCGCTCTCGGCAGCCTGCTGCTCCTGCAGCGCACGGTAGCTCTGCTCGGCTATGAATGCAAGGAGAAGGATTATTATCAGCAGAATGAATAAAGAGATTTTAATCAGATCATTCGTAATCGATTCGATTTCGACCTTTACGTCATCGATATAAATACCCGTTCCGATTATCCAGCCCCATGGAGTAAAACCTTTTACATATGAAATCTTCGGAAGTACACGGCTCTCCTCATCCTTCCATTGCCACATATATTCCACATACCCGTCACCTTCACTCTTGACCAGCTTTACCATCTCCAGAAAAATATGTTTCCCTTCGGGGTCGGTGTATTCGGATAAATCTTTGCCGTTAAGATCTGAGCGATAGGGATGGACAACCATGCGGGGATGCATATCATTTATCCAGAAGTAATCTTTCATTTCACGGCCGTAATGGAGATTGCGTATCTGATCAATTGCCTGACGTTGAGCCTGTTCCCGGGTAAGAACTCCTTTCTTTACATCACCATCGAGTTTAGCAAAAATATTCCATGCCGATGTTGTCAGTTCGCGGATCATCTCCCGCTTTCTATCGAGACTGTTTTTCTCGATCGTAGGAATAATGATGGAAAAGAACGCGGTTAAAAAAAGCGCTATTGTCACCACAGTAGGAAACACAAATCGCGCAAGAAAGGACAGAACCCGTTTTGACTTTATCTGACTGATCATAATATTAACACCTTTAAATACATTATGAGAAAGATTGTATAAAAATAAAACACTCCGGGTGTCGGAGTAATGAAAAAATCACGCGAAAAAGAGGTCAGTTTTATTAATATAACATTGAATATATGCGGTATTCAGCTTTTTGTCAATCAGATAAATGGATACCAAAAATCAGATTAGGGAGGGTGCACAGTGCAGATTTTACACATGTGAATACATCTTATAACTTTATCAGTTAGCGGGTGAGATGACTCAAAATGTTACCGCATAAATGTCATGCAGTCTATAATCATAGTCTATTGACATCAGCATTCACCTTAAATTTTACTTGAACTATAAACCGGCATTTAGCATAAAAGATCTGTCTTTGAAAAATATATTTTAATAGATTTCAATTAAAGATAATATATAACATTTAACGAAAAGTAACTCAGACGGTGACAAATCTTGCTGAAAAAATACTTATACATATTAAAACTCAAAATTAATTTCATTACAACCGGTGTTTCAGATTATATCAAAAATCCACCATTATCGGTAGATAAATTATCAGCCTGTAAAAAAATGATATTTATTATTACCCTGGCAGCAGTATCACTGCCGGCACCTGCATATAAGTACATGCGTGTTGACACAGATAGAAGATTAAATACCATAGCATTCGGCGGAGACGCGCATCAGAAAGACCCTCAGCCTATACTCGATATGATATCAGATATTAAACCGGATCTTTTTATATATCTGGGAGATAATGTTTATAATGATTCATATCAGATTAAAGATCTTCAAGGCTGTTACAATAAGCTCGGGAGCAAACAGGAATTTATAAGACTGAAAAATACCACTGATATTCTTGCTACATGGGATGACCATGATTATGGATGGAACGACTCAGGAAAAGATTACCCATATAAAGAGAGATCAAAACAGATCTTTCTGGATTTCTTCGGAATACCTGAAAAAGGCATTCTTAAGCGTGAAGGGATTTATTACAGTAAAATATTCAGTGACAGTAAGCACAGAGTACAGATAATAATGCTCGACCTGCGGACGTTCCGTGATGGACTTATACCATATAAAAATAACAGGTCTGTAACTGAAGGGTTCGGATATAAACTGGATTATTCTCCTCATCTCAATCAGAATCGGACAATACTCGGGGAAGAACAGTGGCTATGGCTTAAGAAGCAGCTCCGGATCACGGCGGATCTCAGACTCATTGTAACAAGTACACAATTCGCCGTAACCTCTAACGGTTATGAGTCCTGGGCAAACTTTCCCCATGAACAGCAGCGGATGCTGGATCTGATAAAAAGTACAAGAGCAGAGGGTGTTCTTTTTATATCAGGTGATGTACATTACGGCGAAATCTCCATGATTGAAGAACAATATTTGTACAAAATATTTGATATTACTTCAAGCGGAATAACATCAACATGGCCTTTCTACACTCCGAACTTTAACAGGATAGCCGGTCCGGTCATGGAAAATAATTTCGGACTTATTACTATTGACTGGGACAGCTATGACCCGGAAATTACAATTCAGATAATAGATGTTAACAATGAAGTCAGAATTAATTGGGAAATAGACCTGAGTCAGCTCAAGTTCAAATGGTGAGAGATTAAACAACAATCACTTCCGTATAATTCCGCAGCACTTGAAAATGGGCCGAAGAGCTTAACTATTTCAATAGTTTAAAAGCATGTCTCCATTCATTTTTCAGGAAACCTGGTATACACCAGAGTATGCACAAAGGTTCAATCGCTCTGGCCGCCTCGACTCCCCCCATATCCTCAATTTCAAAACCGAACAGGTTTAGAATCTCACTGACAGTTTTTTTTGAGCTGACATTATTGCCGCAGATAAACATTGTCGGTTTCACTCCGTCAAAATCCGGATTCACCATCATTGAATTTCCTATGCTATTGAACGCTTTTACAAAATGCGCTGAGGGGAATCCGCTCTGAAGCTGTTCCATCAGTGAATTATCAAGAGTTGTAAAATACTTCAGGACTCCATTAACCGGTTCTTCGTCAGCAATAGGATTAGTTACATCAATAATTGTTTTCCCGGCAAAATTGGCTGGGCCCGCAAGGTTTAAGGCGTTTTTTGCAGCAGAGCCCTTTACCGCAAGTACCACCAGATCACCAAAAAGAGCAGCCTCCGTGAAACTCCCGACATGGGCAGATGGGCCGGCAGAGCTCTTCCACTCCTGCAGTTTTGAGGTCTCTCTTGTCCCAATCATAACCTCGCAGTTATATTTAAGAAATCCCTTTGCAAGCGACTTTGCAACATCACCTGATCCGATTATTCCGACTCTTTTTACCATCACTATTCCTCCTCTTTGATTAAAATAATAACTCAAATGTGTACCAATTCCAGACATTATCCTTAGTAAAGCACCCTGAATTTAATTGTCTGGCCTATCCTCCGGAGTTCCTTTATTACATCAACGTCATGCTCACGGTTAATATCAGTGATTACATATCCGATAAGATCATTCGTTTTCAGATACTGACCGAGTATATTGATGCCATGTCCCGCTAATATCTGATTGATTCCTGCTAGTATCCCCGGAACATTGTTGTGTATATGAATCAGGCGATGTGCATTTTCCAGCGAAGGTAGTGAAAGATTCGGGAAATTTACGCTGTTGGAAGTACACCCTGTATTGATATAGTCGATAATCTTACCCGGTACAAATCGGCCTATATTCTCCTGAGCTTCAGCGGTGCTCCCTCCAATATGAGGAGTCAGAATGGTGTTCGGAAGACCACATAAAACCGAATCGAACTTCCCCGAGTTGCCTGCAGGCTCATCCTGAAAAACATCAATTGCGCAACCGCCGACTCTCCCGCTAAGAACATTCTCTTTTAATGCATTAAAATCGACTACATGACCGCGGCTGAGATTTATAAATATTACACCTTTTTTCATCCATTCAAATTCACGTGGTCCTATTAATATATTATTAGATGCCCTCCCGTCTACATGAATTGATACTACATCAGATTCATGCAGCAGCTCCTTCATAGAACTGCTTCTGGCTGCATTTCCCATTGCAAGTTTCTCTTCAGTATCAAAATATACTACTTTCATACCGAGTGATTCCGCAAGCACTGACAGCTGAGTGCCTATATTGCCGTATCCGACAATTCCTAACGTTTTACCCCTTATTTCAAAACTCCGTTCTGATGATTTATCCCATATACCATTATGCATCTTTACCGACTTGTCAGGAATATTACGCATGAGCATAATCATCTCCGCAACTACAAGCTCAACAACCGAGCGGGTATTGCTGAAAGGGGCATTAAACACAGCTATACCTTTTCTTGTGGCCGCCTGAAGATCGATCTGATTTGTTCCGATGCAGAACGCACCGATCATCATCAGACGTTTTGCATCCTCAATCACCCTTGATGTAACCTGAGTTTTTGACCTGATGCCGAGCACTGAAACGTCCTGAATCCTTTCAAGCAGTTCATTCTCTGACATTGCCGAAGGGTGAATATCAACATTAAATCCTTCCATTTTCAGAATCTCAACAGCAACAGGATGAACATTTTCAAGCAGCAGAATATTTATTTTACTTTTAGGAAAAGGTATACCATGATCCTGACCGCTCTGGAATTGAGTATCTGTAAAACCGGGATCAGGATTTTTTTCAATACCCATAATATTACTCTTCCATGACAGATTTATGATATAACAGGAACATTATCATCAATAAATATTAATGAAGCTTCTATTGAGAGTCAAAAAAATGTAAAATATTCCAGTAATTATTCCTGATATAATTTTAAGTGAAAAATGCAAAAATTACATATCCCCGCCGGTTTCAAGGAATAATAATTCATTGCTATATATAAAAAAAGTTCAGGAATTATTACAGGTTTTTTATTGAAAATAATATATTCTGTTATATTTTATAAAATAATCTGCTATATACTTCGCAAATAGCAGATAGAGAAACACACCTGACATATCTTTAATGGATGATAACATGAGATATATTTCAGCCTTATTAGTAATTACAGTCTCTCTTATAATCTTTTCCGGAAAAGACTATGTATGCTTTACTATTGAATCGGACACCAACGGTAAAGGTCTGGACTACATACGGCTGCCGGAGGGATTCAGGATTTCTGTTTATGCCGACAATGTTCCCGGAGCCCGCTCAATGGTTATGGGCGATAGAGGAACAATCTTCGTCGGCACCAGAGGCATCGGTAATGTTTATGCCGTTCAGGACAGCAATGGAGACTTCAGGGCTGACAGAGTTTTTACTTTAGCCGAAAATCTAACAATGCCTAACGGAGTTGCCTTTTATAAAGGAGCTCTTTTTGTCGCGGAAGTATCCAGAATAATCAGATTCGACAATATAGAAAACAGGCTATCTAATCCTCCTAAACCGGTTATTATCAACAGCACTTTCCCGAAAGATAAACATCACGGATGGAAATATATCGCTTTCGGGCCGGATGAAAAACTATATGTTCCGGTCGGTGCTCCATGCAACATCTGCGAATCATCAGATAAACGCTACGCTTCGATAATGAGGATGAATCCTGACGGTTCCAATCTTGAGATTTTTGCACATGGTATAAGAAATACCGTGGGATTTACATGGAATCAGGAAGACCGCAGTTTATGGTTTACCGATAACGGCAGAGACTGGATGGGGAACGACTTACCGCCGGATGAGCTTAATCATGCGCCGGAAAAAGGTATGCACTTCGGTTACCCCTACTGTCACGGAACAGGAATTGCAGATCCTGAATACGAATCAAAAAGAAGCTGCACCGGATTTACCGGACCGGAAATGGAACTTGGAGCACATGTCGCCTCTCTTGGAATAAAATTCTACACCGGGAAACAATTCCCCTCTCAATATAGAAATAAAATATTTATTGCTGAACACGGATCATGGAACAGGAATCCGCCATCGGGCTATCGGATTACCATGGTTACAATTAATAATGGAAAAGCTGAATCGTATTCGGTTTTTGCAGATGGATGGCTGCAGGGAACAAAAGCAGCGGGACGGCCGGTAGACCTGCTGATTCTGCAGGATGGCTCAATTCTTGTATCAGACGATCTTAAAGGTATTATATACAGGATTTTCTATTCCGGATAAAACAGTGCAAGCACGGTTATCCTAAAGTGATCCGAATAAAAAAGGGTTTACCTGCATAATTACAGACAAACCCCTTTTTATAATAAAATTGCAGTCATTGTACGGCAATTATTGCCGGCATATATTAATGCGAATTTGGTGAATAAAGCTCATCTTTAATCGGAAGTTCTTTTCTAAGATTCTTGATATATGGGAACAGGTCTCCTGTCTCTTCATAATACTCGCATTCATCCATAGTACGTCTTGCCGCAGTGAAGTATTTATGAAATTTCTCTTCACCCGACTTTTTGTTCCACTGCTTTTTGCTGCATTTTACTCTAAGTGAATATCTGTCAGAACCGTTATCAGACTGACTTACCACCAGACAATTACTGCAGTTTGCGCAGAAAATTTTCTCTTTAGACATCAAATTACCCCTTATAAAATAAATAAATCCGGTTAAATTCATTAACTGGAAACAAAATAGATCTGAACAGCCAGATTTTCAATTTAATTATTACCCTGAAACCTTAAAATAAAAAGCACAAAGAAAAATTCATCAGGTTTTATTCTGGAATCAACAGCAGATTTTTGTTACATATCCGTTAAATCAGAACAATCAGGGAATCAATTTATGAATATATATAGTACAATGACCTTATCTATGTTTCAATTGTCAATCCTTTCTGTGAATTGATTATACTTATTCTGCCTGAATATGGCTTTCAGTAAAGAGTTTTTTATAATACCGGTCAAATAATCAGGAAGTTCTACTATATTCTGAATCTTTTGACCATATTAAGCAGGTTTTTTGACAATCCTGTAACTTCTTCACTGGTTGATGCCGTCTCCTCTACCAGAGAAGCATTGCTCTGAGTCATGGAGTCCAGATTATCAACTGCAGCAATTATCTGTGTCATCCCCTGGCTCTGTTCAGCGCCTGCTGCTGAAATCTCAGATATAAAACCTGAAACAGTTCTGATTGCCGATACAATCTCTTTTAGCGCATCACCGCTCTGATTAGTTAGATCAACCCCGGTTTTTACTTTGAAAATTGAATCATTGATAAGTGTACTTATCTCCTTTGCCGCACTTCCTGTTCTCTGTGCAAGATTTCTTACCTCTCCTGCGACTACAGCAAACCCCTTCCCCTGTTCTCCTGCCCTGGCAGCCTCCACAGCGGCATTGAGAGCCAGAAGATTGGTTTGAAATGCAATTGCGTTAATTACTGACAATATTTCACCGATTTTCTGACTGGATGAACTGATTTCAGTTATGGATTCAACGGCTTTCCCTGCAATGAGGCTCCCTGAATCAGCCAGAACTGCTGTATTATGCGCTATCCGCTCAGCATTTTTTGAATGATCCGCATTCTGTGATATGGCTGTTGAACTCTCTTCTATTGTTGCGGAAATCTCTTCAACGGCCGCAGCCTGTTCAGAAGTCCTCTGGGAAAGATTCATATTCCCCTCGGCAATCTGATCAACCGCCAGGGAAAGGCTTTCAGCTGAATCGGAAATTTCACGAATAAGCCTTTGAAGATCATTTTTCATACCTGTAATATAGTCAAGTAGACTTCCACTTATCGTTTTTTTAACGCTGATTTCAACAGTTAAATTGCCCTTTGCAATCTGCCTTACGATTTCAATAACATCCTCTGGATCTGCTCCCAGCTGAACCAGCACACTCCTGCTTAACCTGAAACTGACATATATACCCGCAGCAATAGATAAGAGCAGACAGGCTGCTACTATAATCAGAGTATTCTGTGAAACATTTTTTACAGTCAGCGAGAGTCCCTGCATCTTTTCAGTATACTTTGCCGAAAAATTATCAGCCTCCACGGCAAGACCCCTGATAGTATCTTTATATCTCCCGATCTCCTGATTGCCCTGGACTGCTGTAGTTATTTTTCCGCCGGTTATTCCGGTTAAAACAGATTCAAATCCGGTTCGGTAAACTTCAAGATTATCTTTCATCTGTTTAAGAAATTTTAAATCTTCATCCTGATACGCGGCATTTTCAGCAGCCAGAAGCTTTTTGTGAGCACTGTCATATTCATGTTTCCACTTTTCAATATACTCCCCTACTTTTCCGGAATCATTGATATTAATAAAAACATCCTTTTCATACTGCCTCATTGCTATAACATTGCTTTTCAGCGCTGATGAATACTCGGCAAGACGTGCATCAGTTTCAAGTATATTTATAGTCTTTTCTGCAAGAGAGATTACTCCGGTGAAACTCGCAATTCCCATTGCAAACATAAAAAACAATATAAACAGAAAAGAGAAAAACATTCTTTTCCTTAACCGCATTCTTTTTAACCCTTTCATGGATACACCTCTATTAAACGATTATATTGATATGTAAAATCAGTAATTTTAATGTTAATTTTTTTCCGGCTATATTCTGAAAACGGAATGGTTTTGCAGATGGCTATTTTAAAAATTACCTTCAGGCATATTTATTAAAAACGCTTTTAAGATATTCGAGGTATGCCGGATCATTACAGGTTATTTTGTCAGTGTCATCGCTTATTTTCGCTACGGGAAACCCGTTGCACCTGTTCATCTTGATTACTATACTTAGAGGCGTAACTCCCGGGAAATCGTTTGTAAGATTTGTACCGATCCCGAATGACACATTAATTTTATTGTTAAACTCCCGTGCCAGTTTTTCCGCCTTTTCAAAATCGAGATTGTTGCTGAATACAATGGTTTTTGTCAGAGGATTAATACCGAGCTTATGATAGTGATCAATTATTTTAAATCCGAACTCAACGGGATCCCCGCTGTCGTGTCGTACACCGTCGTATAGTTTTGCAAAATACAGGTCAAAGTCGCGGAGAAATGCATCTATACCGATAGTATCGGTAAGGGCAATTCCCAGTGATCCTCTGTATTCATCAGTCCATTTCTGAAGCATATGCTTCTGGCTGTTCTGAAGCTTTACCCCCACGGCCTGCCCGGCCATGATCCATTCATGAGCCATTGTACCTATAGGTTTAATGCCGAACTTCTTCGCAAAATAGACATTTGAAGAACCGATAAAATTTGCCGGATCGAGATTTTCTTTAAGATTTTTAATTACCTCCTCATGCCAGCGGAAAGAAAGCCGTCTCCTTGTGCCGAAATCCGCGAACCGGAAGATATTGCTGTTCTTCTTTATAATCCTGACCTTCCTGCCTAAAAACTCCCGTGCTCCTTCATAATCAGGATCAGGCACCATGTTGCGGAAGTATATCTCATTTACGATTGTAAGTATGGGCACTTCAAACAGAATAGTCAGAAGCCAGCTCCCTTTCACCTTTATATCAAGCGTCCCGTCGCTATTTATTTCAGGTATAACATGTTCCCTCTTGAACTGAAACAGACTGAGTATATCAATAAAATCTTTCTTAAAAAAAGGGATACACCTGAGATATTCAAGCTCATCCTTTGAAAATTTCAATGTACTTAAGCTGTCAAGCTCGCGGTCGAGTGCTGCCGCAATAGATGAAAAATCGATGCCGGAAGTTCTGCAGTTAAATGAGTACTCTACATCCGCTTCCGGATACTGATGAAGCACTGCCTGCATCATCGTGAACTTGTAAAAATCGTTATCAAGAAGGCTGGTTATTATCATCTGAACATTTTCCTTTCAAAATTTATCAGAGATTATGGGCTATTATTATACCGGCATTCTTCATCTCCTCAATAGCCCTGCTTACAGTATCCGGTGAAATCCCTCTGCACGCAGCCAGATTAACAATTACATGAAATCCGGCATCTTTGAGCTGAAGTGCTGTAGTTTTAACACAGTAATCGGTAGCGAGTCCTCCGATAAGTATCGTGTCGATACCCCTGGCCTTTAAAAACTCTATTACACCTGTAGATTTTTTATTTCCGAGATCATGGTAACACGCGCCATAGGGATGCATGTCCGGTTCCATCCCCTTCCATATGAAATAATCATAATCGGATGGATGCGGCAGTCCGTCGAGAAGCTCAGCACCCTTTGTACCGGCAATGCAATGCGGTCTCCACCTTACATCAACATTCGGACCGTCAACAGGTGAAAATTGCGGATGTTCATTATCCGCAAGCCAGACAGCATTTGAGGGGTGCCAGTCCTTTGATCCCACGCGCAGTGCCGCCAGTTCCGCCTGCGCGTTAAGAGAAGGGACTATAATATCACCCTCCGGTACAGGAAGTTCATCGGGACATACCGGAGTAAATCCTTTCTGTGAATCAACATCGAAGGAGGCTGTTTTTTCATATATCAGTTTAAAACTCATAATAATCACCTCATACCGGATTTATCCATATTCCGGAATTATTTTTATTAAAGTTAACTATTTTTTTAAAATTATCCTCTTTTAAAAATATTTTTTATAACTTAAATTACTCAGTATTTAATCCTTAACTTTTCTAAAATCAAAAAAGCTCTATTATCCCCATCGCCTGGGGCAGCGGGAATAATAATTCTTGATTTTATCACTAAAAATTATATTTTGAAATAATTACTGAATAAAATTATAATCTGGTTTATTAAAATCAGACATACGATATATTTTTCTTAGCGGGTATAAAAAATGCCCCGCTCTGTTAAATTTATTACTGGGTCAAGGTGACTCCGATGAGAATTATACCGTTTATCAGCCTGGCATCGGGTCTGTTCTTTTTATTTCTGGCATGGAAACGCAGAAGCAGATTCAAAACAGAACCATACTTCCACTGGTTTATTTTTCTCCATCTGGCAGCAGCCGGATTTCATCAGTTTGAAGAGTACGGATTCCCCGGCGGATTCCGTGATTTTTTTGTAAGTGTTTTTAATATAGATTCGGCCGATTCAATAATTCCGCCGGTAACATCACTGGAATTATTCAATGCTTTTATTTTAACAGGAGTATTCGGACTTACAGGGTGGATAGGAACCAGAATCAGATGGATAGGTATTGCCCTTCTATTCATGAATATGTCAAATGGATACTTCCATCTGACATATTCCATAACACGTTTCGTTTATGTCCCCGGTGTCATTACCGGTACTCTTCTATATATGCCGCTTGCCTTACTCGCAGTGAGATACGCAGTAAAAAATAATGACATAAGCGCAGGTAAACTGATTATTGCTTTTACAGCAGGATCAGCGGCGAGCTTTGCTCCGTTTTTCCATGTCATGCTGGTGAAAACCATTTTCTGATACTTATATTTTCAGCAGTAACCAGCGCTTCAGGCATGGACTTAACTGATGATGTCATTGTAACTTCTACCACCCGATCTGTTTTCCGTCTCTGAAGAATCCTCCGTTCGGGCCACCTTCAGGAAGGGTGGCAGCCCATATAATTCCGCTAATCCCATCCTCAATCGAACGTATTGCACCCCGTCCCCCCATATCAGTTTTAACCCATCCCGGGCAGACTGAATTGATAAGTATATCATCACTCCCTGTTTCAGCTGCAAAAAGTTTTGTAACAACATTCAGTGCAGCCTTCGACATCCTGTATCCGATGTAGCCCTTATCCATTTCTCTGAATGACCCCATACCGCTTGAGATATTTACAATACGGCCGTAACCATTTTTTTTCATCAGCGGGAGAAGCCCCTGAATTAACAGGAACGGGCCGTAAGTGTTGGTATCCATACTCCTCCTGATTATATCCTGATCTGTTTCAATTACCGATCCCGAACTACTCTCATTATCAATAAAAATCCCGGCATTATTTATAAGAACATCACACCTGCCGGTTTGCTTATTGACCGACTCAATGAAAAATTTAATACTCTTATGATCAGAAACATCAAGTGTGGCGGATATAATTTTAAGACCGGCGGCTTTCAATCCTGCCATATCATCGACAGATTTTTCGGGACTCCGCATTGCCATAAAAACTGTATAACCGGCTCTCGCAAGCGCTTCCCCTGCAGCTCGCCCCAGGCCCCGCGATGCTCCGGTAACAACTGCTGTTTTATCCGACGTCATAGGATGCCTCCTCACTCTCCGTTTTCTATGAACTCAAGTCTTATATTTACTATCTCCGAATAGCTGCCGATTATCACTGGTGATCCCAACGATTCGATCAGCATCTGCATTCCGGATTGAATATCAACCAAAACGCCATACGAACACCGGTTCAGATGTACCTGCTGTTAATGTATAACAAAATAAATCCATTTCAAGTAACGGTTTGACCGTATTTTTAAATCATAAATGATTTATCTTTGGCTGCAGTATCTGGCGGTTTAGCATCATAAGCGGTATATACCTGATACTTATGAAAAAATATTTTCTGAAACTGCTGTTTTTTTTGATTTATCAGAATTTTTTTATACAATCAGTTTAACCGCTTAACTTAAAAAAGGAGAACCGATTATGCTGAATTTTAAACTTACACCTGAACAGATTGAGCTGCAGGCCAAAGTCCGTGATTTTGCAATAAAGGAGATACTCCCCTATGCCTGGCATTACGACGGAACAGATACTACACCTGTGCATATAATCCGCAAAGCATACGAATCCGGTCTTATGAACGGGAACATCCCTAAAAAATATGGAGGCCAGGGCATTGGACTTATCGAGGCATGTGTCGGCGTTGAGGAGATTGCCGCTGCAGATGCCGGAATAGCCACCTCCATCTTCGACAACTCTCTGGGGCTTGAACCGGTTATTCTCTGCGGCAATGAAGCTGTTAAAGAAAAGTATTTCCCTAAAATTCTTAACGAATTTAAACTGATATGCTACGCCACTTCAGAAGCGATGATGGGCTCGGATGTTGCAGGAATGAGATGCCAGGCAACAAAAGATGGTGATGACTATATTCTCAACGGTACAAAATACTGGATTACTAATGCCGGAATTGCGGACTACTTTTCGGTGTTTGCCACAGTAGATCCGGCACTCAGTCATAAGGGAATATGCGCGTTTCTGATAGAGAAGGATTGGGAAGGTGTCTCCACGGGTACTTCAATTGAGAAGATGGGCCAGCGGAGTTCGAATACTGCCGCAATAAAACTCGTAAATGTAAGGATACCGAAAGAGAACGTGCTTGCGGAACCGGGAGAGGGATTTGGTCTTGCAATGCGCACATTTGCAATGACACGCCCGCCTATCGGAGCATTCGGTGTCGGAGCAGCCAGATCAGCTATGGAATTCGCTATCGATTATGCAAAAAAAAGAAGAGCATTCGGACAGAAGATAGCCAGTTTTGAAGCTATACAATTCAAATTTGCCGAAATGTACCAGAAAATAGAGACTGCACGGCTGCTGACGATGAAAGCGGCATGGGAGGCGGATTCGGGAATTGATCCGACAATCAGTGCTTCGCTTTCAAAATTTTACGGAACTGAAATAGCCTTTGAAGTAGCCAATTCCGCTCTTCAGATATTCGGGGGATACGGATATACGAGATTCTATCCTGTTGAAAAACTGCTCCGGGATATAAGGGTTCTGTCAATATATGAGGGTACCAGCGAAATACAGCGTGTAATCGTATCGGGCTATGTTATGAACAGCTACGTTCCTGTTATGCCGCCGATGGAGGATATCCCGAGATTGAGAGGAGAAATGGAACCGGATCATGGAAAAAATGAAACTGTATGGCGCTGCAGAATTTGCGGACATATACATTACGGTGAGAATCCCCCCGATGAATGCCCAAACTGTTTCTTTCCGGAGAGCTCATATAAAAAAGTATGGCCGGTATGATTACCGGTTACGTCTGAGAACCTCACCTAGTTCGTATTCCTCCAGTGGCTTCTTGAGGAATGCGAAGTAGTTGACCTTCCTGCTGTTAAAGATTACATCATTCTCGGATAGCCCCGAAATGAATATTATTGTAGTTTCACATAATGTGAGAATCTTTTCAGCAGCTTCATATCCGTTCAAATCTCCTTCAAGCCAGATATCCATCAATACGACATCTGGATTGTTCTGGACAGCGCTTTCAATTGCTTTTTCACCGGTAGTTACAGGCTCATATACATGGTGTCCCATCCTCTTTAACAATGTCAGAATTAAACAGGAGGTAAGTCTGTCATCTTCAACAACCAGAATTTTCTGTTTTAAATCCATACTTTCTGCTTTCCCGGTTAAATAATATTTCAGTACCGTATAAATCTTTAATCTCTATCCGGTGTACTTTCATCATTAAATACTTCAGGATATATTTTTTTTGCACAGTCCATGCACATGCCGTGACTGAACTTCGCATCGGAATGCTCACTGATATACACCTCCACCATCTGCCAGTAACCTTTATCGTTCCTGATTTTTTTACAGCTTGCACATATCGGAAGAATACCGCTGAGAGTCTTAATCTCAGACAGGGCATTGATCAGTTTCAGTTCATTCTGCTTCAAGTCGTGAAAAAGCAGACTATATGGTTTTCTCAATCCTGTATAAATTACCGCCTGATAAATAAATCCGTATGAAGAGAGCTTTAGTACATGTCCGATAAAATTTGAGATGCCGTAGACATCTGTATATAATGTGAAAGCCATGCTGGCAAAAATTAATAACACAATTGAGGATAAAAGCAATTTAAGTACACCTAAGTCAAACAGATCCCTTTTCCTGTAAATAAGTGCCACGGGAATAATAAGTATAAGAGAAAAAAAATACTCACTGATGATCTTGAATGGAGTTAGTCCCTTCTCATCAACAAAGCAGTCGGGAAAAATTTTCCAGTAAAAAATTGAAATGATAAAAAATGCGGTTATTGCAAAATATGACAGAAAAACATATCTCATTTTAATCTTTATTTTTAGAAAGGATGGAGCAATAAGATAAGTCGCAGCACGGAGATATCCGGATCCCGTCCAGAGCTGTGTCGCCGGATTAGGATCATTACCCGGAAATACTCCCATCCCCTTATATGCCAGCATATGAAGAAAATCAACTGACGCCAGAAAAAGAAACGCAATTCCGATAAAGACAAAAAAATTATTCTGCATAAAATCTCTGGAATTATACACAATCATAAACACGCCGCATGCAACAACAATTCCTGACATTTCAATCAGGCTATGGTAAAATCTATAATTAATCCCGCTGAGCAGAAAGAGAATTACAAAAATTAAACCTGCACCGGGCAACAGTATAAATTTAAAACTGTAAGATTTCTTCATATGTAATATTTTATTCCTGTACTATTTAAATAAATAATAATCTGTAATATAATGACTGTGTTGGAACGAGTCAATTATAAACAATGGCACTTTATTACTAAAATTAATTTTATATAGACAAGGCTTTAAATTTCAATCCCAGGGAGTGGTCATATGAAACGCAATGGTATAGGTTCACGGACAGATAAATATGAAAATAACAGAAGTTTAAAGCGAAACAGCGAAAAACCTGAATGGGTAAAAGCCTTGTCCCGTTATGTCAGCTCAGCCTTTGGGATCAGGAACACAATAAACTGGTAAGTTTTCATTATATCAAAAAATTGAGAAGTAAAAGACACAACTAAAATTAAATCAAACAGTTTCAATAACTGCTCAAAAACTGGCGGGATTTTACCTTCACCGTAACCTGACCGCGGCGAATAATAATTTAGCCGCCGGTTTATAAGTAGTTACCTATTTCAAATTATAACTGATTTGATTAATCAAATCAGTTATAATTCGACCGGATACATTACACTTGAACTCAGCTGCATATATAAATACCGATTGTACTGTATCCGGCTGGCTTAACATCTTTAAATTGTCTTAGGTTTTGCCTGACCATTGTGACAGGTGATACATCCTATTTTTTTACTGACGAACATCGAAGTGGAGTATCTGGAATTTATATCCTTAACCATTACAAACATCCCTCTCCCTATAATTTTTAAATCCGTATCCTTTTCCAAAGCTTTCATATCATGGCAATAGTTACACTTAACACCAAGGCCTCCGGATATGGCCTTCATAGTGTTAGTCAATTCAGTTTCACTTATACCTGCCGGGAAAAACTTGAGATTCTTGTATGCAGCAAATAATGAAACCGAGACCAGAAGCAGAACCGTAAAAAACAAAACCTTTTTCATAGCTTTCTCCTTGATTGTTTATATGAAAATTCAGCAGATAAATCTGAACTTTCCTGTCTTAAACAAACACTCAACAGGAAGGTTCTTTTTAAAAATAGAACAATCAACATTTATCACTAAACACTATAGAAGAACTAACTAATTTTTCTGCCAATGTCAAAAAAAATCATACATAATTAGAATTTTTATCCTATTATATAATTATAAATTAAATCTCTGCGGAATAGTTTTTTAACATAAATTTAACTATGTTAATTTTTTTTACTATCCATGCCCAATTCATATGAAAACATGTAGCACTAATACTATAAAATTAACACTTTATATGGAGAATCATATGCGTAAACTATCCATCAAACAGAAACTTCTGACAGCATTTATAACGATAATATCCCTTGTACTGATTGACGGGGCTTCAACATATTTCATTGAAAGAAAAACCGTGGCTCTTTCGGAAGAGACTATAGAACTTCACAATGAGACTATTCTGCTTAAAAGCCGGCTTATTGACCATCTGCAGTGGATGAACCAGCTTCTGGAAACTGTCGCTGAAAAAAAAGAATTCGCCGGGCAGACCGATCCGACTAAATGTGCATTTGGAAAATGGTATTACGCGTTAAAACAAAATGAAAGCTATTCATCACTTGATATTAAACGGAAAAAGTTGATTGATGATATGGAGAGTTTTCACACAACTCTCCACGCATCCGCTGTGAGTATAAAAAATGCGGGAAGTACCTCCGAAGCGCTTGCGGTTTACAAATCACAGACTAAACCTAATGTGGAAAGCCTGCAGAACCTTTTCAACAGCTACATATCAGAAATTGATGTAATAATGGAAAGCTATGAGGCTGAGCTTGAAAAATTTCAGAGAATATCTATTATTATTAAGCTTGTAATTATTCTGACTACCATTTTAATTTCAGCTGCAACCAGTGTTATTATAATCAGAAGTATCATGCTCTCATTCCGCCAGTTCACCACGGGATTAAATAGAGTATCAGAAGGGGACCTTACAACAAATATCGATGACAGCAGAAGTGACGAGTTCGGGATGCTGGCCCGTACCTTCAACAGCTTTGTTGAACAGATAAGAGGGATAGTTAACGAAATCCTTGATATGTCGGCCCAGCTGGCATCATCTTCAGAAGAACTTGCATCAACATCACTTTCATTTTCAGAAAATGCGCAAAGCCAGGCCGCGTCTTCTGAAGAGGTAACTGCTACAATAGAGGAAATTTCTGCCGGGATGGATGGAGTATCTGTCAGTGCTCAGCAGCAGGCTGCCCGTCTTAACGATCTTGTAACAATAAGAGAAAAACTCAACGCAAATGTCCAGGACATGAAGGCGCGGATTAACTCTACACTTAAACAATCAGAAATTATTGCCGACAAGGCAAAGTCCGGCGAATCATCACTTAACAGTATGGATTCAAGTATTCAGAAAATCGGAAAAAGTTCCGGTGAGGTTACAAATATTGTGCAGATAATAAACGATATTTCTGATAAAATAAATCTGCTGTCACTTAATGCAGCAATCGAAGCAGCCCGTGCCGGTGATTCAGGAAGAGGATTCGCAGTTGTTGCCGATGAAATATCAAAACTTGCAGATCAGACGGCAACAAGCATTAAGGATATTGACCGTCTTATAAAAGCAAACGATGTGGAAATTCAGAACGGTCTTTTAAACGTAAAGAGCACCGTTGATATTATAAGTGTCATCATCGATGGAGTCGGCGATATCAGCACAATGATGCATTCAATCAATGATGCAATGAGCGAACAGGTTGGAATCAACGAAAAAGCAAATAGCGAAATGCAGCAGATTAAACAGCGCTCCGATGAAATAAAGCATTCATCTGAAGAGCAGAAAATAGCAACTGAAGAGATTGCAAAATCAATAGCAGATATAAGCCATATAACACAGACAACAGCATCCGGTGCAGAGGAGATGACAGCTAACGCCGAAGAGATTGCAGGTATGGCAGACAGGCTGAAAGCACGGGTTGACTACTTTCAGGTTTAAGCATTCCACCAGGAAGTTATAATCCATCACGTTTCACAGTCTGTAATATAACGTATAATGCCGGAATTAAAATTCCGGCATCATTTATTGACTATTCCGGTGTTTATAATTATATTATTCAATGGTTAGGAATAATTCCTGAATTTATTTAAATTAATAATCCCCTATTCCATCTGCCGACCTGGATAGAATAGATGTATAATATTTTACACTAAAATACTATACACAGGGTTAACATTGAAAATGTTCAGCAACAAATGGTGGTTTCACTGATGATTTCAGAAAATGATAAAGTCCTTAATGTAAGTAACGAAGTGTGTATGAAAAAACACACTGAGAGCGAAATGAGAAAATTATCAAGCGCGGTTGAACAGGCTGCTGATATAATATTTATAACTGATACAGAAGGAAATATTGAATATGTAAATCCTGCATTCGAGCGCATCACCGGATACTCCAGAGAAGAAGCAATCGGAAAAAAACCGAGCATCATGAAATCCGGCGGAATGAGCGGTGATTATTACAAAAAAGTCTGGGGCACCATACTTTCCGGAAATCCGATTCACGCGGAAGTGAGAAACCGCAGAAAAAACGGTTCAATATTCTATTATAATCAGACAATCACACCCCTTAAGAATGAAGATGGCATTGTAACACATTTTATCTCTACGGGAAACGACATCACCGACAGAAGAATTGCCGAAGATGCACTCAGGGAGAGCGAGGAGAGATATAACCTCGCGATAGCAGGTATCAACGCAGGGATTTGGGACTGGATCGATATCACTGAAGAGAGAGAATGGTGGTCTCCCCGCTTTTACGAAATGCTGGGATATAAAAATGGTGAGATTGAATCATCTCTCAAAACATTTTCTGAACTCCTCCACCCTGATGACCGGGAAAGAACCTACAAACTTGTCAACAATCACTTCAATGACAATATCCCCTTTAATATTGAATACAGATTAAAAACAAAATCCGGTGAATATAAATGGTTTCATGGTAATGGATTGGTCAAGAGAGATAAAGACGGAAAACCTCTCCGTATGGTCGGTTCAATTACTGATATCGATGACAAGAAAAAAGCTGAAGAGCTCCTCAAAGAGAGCGAACTGAGATTCAGAGCTATATTCGATCAGACATTTCAGCTTATAGGCCTTCTCAAGCCTGATGGAACCTTAATTGAAACAAATAGAACTGCCCTTGATTTTGGAGGATTCAACGCAGATGATGTTCGGGGAAAAAAATTCTGGGATACCCCATGGTGGTCCCTGTCAGAAGATTCAGCTGCCAATCTTAAAAACGCGGTTGAACTTGCAGCCTCCGGAAAATTTGTCCGGTATGAAACCGAAATTGTTAGCGGTGACGGGAGAGTCATCATTATCGATTTTTCAATCAAGCCGATAAGGGATGAGAATGGAGAGATAGTTCTGCTGATTCCAGAAGGACGGGATGTAACCGAAAAACGAAGCATAGAGGACGCTTTAAGAATCAGCGAAGAGCAGATGAGACTTTTCATAAAACATACACCGGCTGCGGTTGCCATGTTCGACAATGAAGTTAAGTATCTTGCTGCCAGTTCCAGATGGTACCACGACTATAACATTGAGGGTAAAGAGATCATCGGTAAAAGCCATTATGAAATATTTCCAGAAATTGACAATATGGCCGAATGGAAAGAGATACATCGCCGCTGTCTCAACGGAGAGAGTATAACTAATGAAAAAGATATTTTCCCCAGGTTCGATGGACGGATTGACTGGATAAGATGGGATATTCATCCATGGATGACAAATGACGGGAGAGTGGGCGGTATAATTATGTTCACCGAAGTCATTACTGAACGGATAGAAAATGAATTACGGATTAACAGAGAACGCGAAAAGGCACAACGCTACCTCGACATAGCCGGAAATATATTTGTAGTAATAAATAAAGATCAGAAAGTTGAAATGATTAATCAGAAGGGCTGCGAGATAACAGGCTATTCAGAAGAGGATATTGCCGGTAGAAACTGGTTTGACCTTGTACTCCCTGAAGATAGAAGAGAGAGAGTTAAAACCGTTTTCAACAACCTCATGCATGATGACATTGAGATGAACAAGTACCATGAAGATGTCATTCTATCGAAGGGAGGGGAATTGCGGACGATAGCATGGAATAATACCATCATCCGTGATGAAAACGGTGAGATTACATCAACTTTAAGTTCCGGTATAGATATTACTGAAAAGAAACTGGCTGAAGAGAGACTTCTCAAACTTAACGAAGAACTGGAAGAACGCGTAAATATCCGTACCCTTGAACTGCGCGATGCTCTGGATGCACTCAGTCAAAATGAACAGAGGGCAATGCTTCTCAAAGAAGTTGCATCAGCTGCAAACGCGGCATCAACTGTTGACGAGGCTTTTCAGATATCACTGGAAAAAATATGCAAATACACAGGATGGCCCGTTGGACATGTATATATTGTTTCAGAAAAAAAAGGCCGGCTTTTTTCATCCGCAATATGGCATATGGCTGATCCTGAAAAATTCTCAGTGATCAAAAAAATTACAGATATTTCAGATTTTGAGCCGGGCATAGGACTCCCCGGAAGAATTTATATTTCTAAAAAACCGGAATTGATTGAAGACATCTATAAAGATGAAAACTTTATACGAACCAGGATGGGAGTTGATCCCGGTGTCAGTAAAGCATTCGGTTTTCCGGTTATTGTGAACGAAAATGTTGAGGCAGTTCTGGAATTTTTTACAGACAGTATTGATGAATTCGACAACGATCTTCTTGTTATTCTTAATCAGATAGGAACACAACTGGGATATGTTATTGAAAGAAAGCGTGTTGAAATCGCCCTAAGAAAAAGCGAAACAAAATTCAGAACAATATTCAATGAGAACATACATTTTCTGCTCGGATTTGTCAGCACAGACGGCATACTTCTCGATGTGAACAATGCCGCACTTAAATTTGCCGGAGTCTCAGCTGAAGACGTAATCAACAGGCCATTCTGGGAAGGGCCGTGGTGGAATGACTCACCGATTGACAGAGCACGTCTCAGGACCGGAATAAAAACCGCTTCGGAAGGAAAATCATTTTCATTTGAAGCAACTCATGTTGACAACAAAGGTGAGCTTCATTATATAGATTTTTCTCTGACACCTGTAAAAAATGAAACAGGAGAAGTTGAATACCTGATCCCCTCAGGTTTTGATATTACCGAGCGAAAAAAAGTACTCAAAGAACGCGAACTTCTCATCGCCGAGATGGGTAAACGGGTTAAAGAGCTTAACTGTCTCTATAGAATATCTGATTCAATTCAGAGAAACCAGAATATAGATGATGTTTTTGATTACGCCGTAAACATTCTCCCGCTTAGCTGGCAGTATCCTGGTGAGACGGCTGTAAAAATTCAATATGGTGAAAAAGAATACTTTTCAGATTTTTTTCAGCCATCTCAATGGCGATTGGCAAGTAGTATAATGGTTGATGGTGATGACGTCGGTCTGGTAGAGGTTTTTTATGCAACTGAAAAACCTTCAGAAGATGAAGGGCCTTTCCTTCTCGAAGAGCGTAACCTTATAGACGGAATATCTCATCTTTTCAGTCTAATGATTAAAAGAAAGGTAATACAGGACGACCTGAATCAGGCTAAAATTCAGGCTGAATCCGCCAATACTGCAAAAAGCGCATTCCTCGCCAACATGAGCCATGAGATCAGAACACCGATGAATGCAATAATGGGGATGAACTATCTGCTCAAAAAAACAGATCTTAATACCAGACAGAAAGACTATGTTTATAAGATCGATATGTCATCTCAGATTCTTCTGGGAATAATTAATGACATTCTTGATCTGTCAAAAATCGAAGCTGGAAAAATTGAACTGGAACATACCACTTTCAGTCTCAATGACATTATCGTAAATCTTTCAAATATGATCGGATTCAAAGCTCAGGAGAAGGGACTCGAACTGATAATATCGATTGATGACACCATTCCGGTGGAATTCAAAGGCGACCCTCTGCGCCTGGGACAGATACTGCTTAATCTCGCCAATAACGCGGTAAAATTTACTGAAGAGGGAGAGATTGTCATCGAAGCAGTGACAGAGCGGATTATTGAAGACAGAGCTATTATCCGTTTTTCCATAACCGATACCGGTATAGGACTACATGAAAACGAGACTGATAAACTTTTCCACCCCTTCATCCAGGCAGATACATCAACTACAAGAAAATACGGAGGGACAGGGCTTGGTCTGGCTATCTGCAAACGTCTAGTTGAGTTAATGAATGGAACCATCGGAATTAAAAGTGAGTACGGAAAAGGGAGCACATTCTACTTCACAGTTGAACTTGAAATTTCAATACTGAAACGGGAGAGAAATATTTTCGATCAGAATTTCAGTAATAAACGGGTTCTTGTTGCAGACGACAACAGAACATCATGCAGGGTTCTGTCATCATATCTGGAAAAATTATCTTTTAGAACTACTTCCGTATACAGCGGAGAAGAGGTGCTTAACGAAATCGAAAGAGTCAGACTCGAAAATGAAGAACCCTACACTTTCATTTTTCTTGACTGGGAAATGCCAGGTATAAACGGTATTGAAACTGCGAAAAGAATTATCGAATCAGTCAGCAAGGATATTCTGCCCCGTATAATTATGGTAACCGGTTATGAGCAGGAGGAGATATACCTCATGGCTAATGATCTTGGTCTTGACGGATTCATTGTCAAGCCGGTAACATCATCAACATTACTTGATGTAATAACTGATACATTATCCAGTCACACCACTAACAATGATACTGTAAAAAGAACTGAAGCATCGTCTTTTGAAATTTCTCATTTACGTGGAACATCAATACTTGTAGTTGAAGATAACGGGATAAACAGAGAAGTGGCGCGGGAGATTCTTGAGAATGAAGGATTTCTTGTAGATACAGCATCAAATGGACTTGAAGCATACAACATACTAAAAGACGGCGGATCGCAAAAATACAACCTTGTACTAATGGACCTTCAGATGCCGGTAATGGGTGGATTCGAATCAGCCATGCTTATAAGGGAGAGTATAAGTTCATCAGAGCTGCCGATAATTGCCATGACTGCAGATGTCGCGTCCGATATAAAAGAAAAAGTAGAAAATCACAAGATGGATGGTTATATAAGCAAGCCGATCAATACTGTAGAACTGTTCAGAAGTCTTCTTAAGTTTATTAAACCGGTAAAACCGGATAAAAATATTTCTGTTAAACCTCAACTCATTGAAAAAATTCCGCTGATAAGAGGCCTGGACACGGTGAGGGGTCTCAGTATTCTTGGAGGTAACATCAAGCTATACCTGAGACTGATTTTAAATTTTGCCGAGTCATATCGTCATGGAGATCAGGATCTGAAAAAAATTTTTAAAGATGGTGACATGACCGGCGTAAAAGAATTTCTCCATACGTTAAAAGGTGTATCGGGCAATCTCGGATTTATTGATGTTTCACTGATGTCTGACCGGATCATTAACCACCTGAACCATGGTGAAGAAGATAAAACCACGGCATTGATAGAAGAAATTTCAGTCAGCCTCAAAAATTCTATTGAAGATATACTCAGTTCACCCGCTCTTATCAGCATTAATACTTCAGAAATAAAATTGACACCGGAAAACCTGATTCTAAGTCTTGAAAAATTAAAGTCTTTGCTTGATACGGATCATGGTGAAGCTCTTTATCTTATTGAAGCAATGCTTGATTCTTTCACCGATTCTGATTATATTAATGATCTGAAGAAAATATCCGCATTGCTGAATATTTTTGATATTGACCGCGCCGCTGAGTTGATAAACAGAATAATCAGAAAGATCGAATAAGGGGGAACACATGCCTGAGAAGAAAAAAATTATGATTGTCGATGATGTTCCTGAGAACATACAGGTTTTAATTGAATCCCTTAAAGATGAATACTCGATAATTGCCGCAACAAACGGAGAGAAAGCTCTAAAACTATCTATCATTGATCCTCTGCCCGAGATAATACTGCTCGATGTAATGATGCCAGGAATAGATGGTTACGAGCTCTGCCGAAGACTTAAGGATAATAACATTACAGCGGATATACCCGTAATGTTTATTACAACTTTAAATGAAGACATGAATGAAGAACGCGGTCTTGATCTGGGAGCCGTTGACTATATAACAAAACCGATCAATCCATCCATCGTAAAAAAAAGAATAAAAAACCAGATTGAGCTTAAACAGCACAGAGACCATCTTGAACTCCTGGTAAAAAAAAGAACTGCAGAGATTGATGAAACCCGTCTTGATATAATCAGAATACTGGGCCGTGCTGCTGAATACAAAGACAATGAAACCGGTATTCATATAATCAGAATGAGCAGATACTGCGAAAAAATTGCACTCGCATGCGGTCTTGATAATAAAGATGCGGAACTGCTGCTAAACGCTTCACCAATGCACGACGTGGGTAAGATAGGCATACCTGATGTCATTCTCCAGAAACCGGGAAGGCTGGATGAAAAAGAGAGAGAGGTCATGAACAGCCATGCGTACATCGGATCTAAAATTATCGGCAGACATGATTCTCTAATACTAAGTACAGCTGCTGTTATAGCATATGAACATCATGAAAAATGGGATGGGACTGGATACCCCCGCAGACTTAAAGGTGAAGAGATAAACATTTTCAGCAGGATTACAGCGATTGCCGATGTCTTTGACGCACTTACAAGCAAGCGCGTTTACAAAGAGATCTGGCCCGTCGAAGACGCAGTTAATCTTATTAAAAATGAAAGAGGAAAGCACTTCGATCCGGCAGTTGTAGACGCGTTCCTTTCTATCATGCCGGAAATACTAAAAATCCGCCAGGAACATCTGGATGAATAATTAAAAAGACTTCCCGGCGTTTCTTTACTCCAGACTTATAATCAAATAATATACATTATACTACGCTGTCTTAGTTGACAATTTTTTTCAGTTCTGAGGAAATAATCAGAATAAAAATTTAGAACCGGAAACATTAATGAATACACAAAAAGATATACATTCACCCCGTAATCCCTGGATAATTTTCTCGGTTGTAGCAATGGGTACATTTATGGGAACACTCGATGCAAGTATAGTAAACGTCGCATTACCGGTAATGACAAAGATTCTTGGAACTGAAATTCATGTTGCACAATGGATTGTTACTGCATACCTTTTAACAATTTCAAGCCTTCTCCCGATTTTCGGCCGTGCCGGCGACATGTATGGTCAGAGAAGAGTTCTTACATCAGGAGTAGCTCTCTTTACATTAAGTTCTGCGGCATGCGGTTTATCGTCATCAATAGCAATGCTGATTGTATCCCGGATAGTTCAGGCCATCGGTGCATCGATGATGATGTCCAACGGACCGGCTATAATAGCTATGACATTCCCTGTTCAGGAAAGAGGGAGAGCACTTGGTGCCATCGGAACTGTTGTTGCCCTTGGCTCTGTTACAGGCCCCGCACTCGGAGGCTTACTTGTGGGGATCTTCGGCTGGCAGTCTATTTTTTTAATTAACATCCCCATAGGTATTATCGCGTTCACCATGGGACGGATGCTCCTTCCAAAAGGTATCCATAAAGATGAAACATTTGATTTCACAGGATCTTTCCTCTTCGCGTTGTCCATAATCAGCATCCTGCTTGTGCTCAGCCATGGAGGGAAATGGGGCTGGCAGTCTATACAGGTATCTTCAGGAATTTCTATCAGTATAATTTCTCTTATACTTTTTATTACTGTAGAAAAAAAAGTAAAGCATCCCATGCTCGATCTCTCGATGTTCAGAAACCGCCCGTTTCTTGCCGGAAATCTATCCGGGCTCCTTTCATTTATAGCGATGTTCAGCAATGCAATTCTTCTGCCGTTTTTTCTTACAAATATAAAAGGATTAACACCATCACAGGTCGGTCTTATAATTACACCGTTCCCGCTCGTTATGGGTATAACAGCACCGCTTAGCGGATATCTTTCCGAAAAGATTAGTCCGGTCTATCTGACAACGACGGGATTAAGTATCACTGCAGCAGGTCTTGCTGTAATGAGCTATATTACCGGAGATACTCCGGTTTTACATATTGCTCTGATTCAGGCTGTTATGGGACTTGGCAGCGGGCTGTTTCAGTCCCCGAACAACAATAGTGTTATCAGTTCTGTACCGCGTGAGAAGATGGGTATAGCCGGAGGGATAAATGCGCTGATGCGGAACTTCGGAATGGTTACAGGAACAGCAGCTGCAGTTTCAATATTTGAGAATAAAAGACTCGGTTTTCTTCAGAATATTTCAGATCCGGCTGCACATCAGATAACTGCTGCATTCCTTCATGGATATCACACCGCTATTATGGCCGGTGCAGTTGTGGCAGCAATAGGCGCAGTTATTTCGATGAATAGAAAAAGTCATAGTGCAGTTCCCGGAAAAAAATAAATTAATTACACAATTCTTTTGCTCAAGATTAGTACTGGAATATCCGATATTATAAATTGAGGGAATTTATGATTTCAGCAGATAACCGGATAATAAGCAGACTATCGGGTAATCAGGTTCTTGTTTCCAAAAAGCAGAGTACCGATTCACCCGAATCAAACAAACAGAAAGCAATTGAACAGCTGAAAAGCCGCGATAAAGAAGTACGTACTCACGAAGCTGCCCATAGTACAAATCCGGAACTGATAAAAATAGGATCTGCTCAGTTTGACTACACCATCGGTCCTGACGGCAAGGCTTACGCGACCGGCGGGAAAGTTACACTCTCTACCGGCAACTCAAGAACTCCCGAAGAAGCTCTATCAAAAGCTGAAGCTCTTAAAAAAGCATCAATGGCACCCGGTGAACCATCGTCACAGGATTTCCAGGCGCTTAACGCAGCTGTCGCAATGGAGTTTGAAGCGAAAAACCGGATCTACTCTGACAGAAAAAAAATCGACAATGGAAGCCTCTCCCTCATGAAAGGAACAGGCCTCAATATTTACGCATAACAGAAATAATTAATTCAATTAAAGGAAACAATATGAAAGCAGTAATAGCCGGAGCAACAGGACTAACAGGGAGCACATTAGCTTTAGAACTTCTGGCAAGAGATGAATTCAGCGAAGTCACATGCCTTGTACGAAACTTTCCCGATGAAATACAAATAGGACTGACATACCTGCAGACAGATTTTGACATGATACATTATAAAAAATTCGATGCCGATACCGCATTCACATGTCTCGGAACAACTATAAAGAATGCCGGTTCACGGGAGAATTTCTACAGAGTAGATTATCATTATAATCTGATGTTTGCCGAAGCATGTAAAGAGCAGGGTGTGGAGAGATTTGTACTTTTATCTGCACTCGGTGCCAACAGCAGATCATCGGTATTCTACAACAGAGTAAAAGGGGAACTTGAAGAAGCGATTATAAATCTCAACTTTAAAAGCCTTACTATAGTAAGACCGTCACTCCTTGAAGGACCGAGAATAGAATCAAGACCGGGTGAAGAAGCAGCAAGAAAAGTAATGAGCATCATCAATCCGCTGCTGATCTGCGGATTAAAAAAATACCGTTCCGTTGATGTAGATAAAATCGCAACAGCAATGGCTGAAGCAGCAATACTGAATCATCCTGGAGTACGATATATTGAGAACGAGGAGATATTGAGTTACTATTAAAATCATACTTTAACCATTCCCACACTTAACGGCCCCCGCACCCCCAGAGGGGGCAAAGCAGAATAATTACATTTTAACATTTTATCAGATAAAAAACATCCTTGCCCCCTCCGGGGGTGCGGGGGCTTTAAGCGCTGATTTCTCAAGGGGTTAAAAGCGACTCGAAAATACCTATACCCCCTCCCCTGTCATTGAAATCTTTCTTACTCCGGCTTTCTTCATATATTCGAGTTTATTAATTGCATCTACAAACGAGAAGATACCTGCAACTGAAATATCTATGCTCATTCCATTTCCGAAAACTTTAAGTATTGTTCCATTGTACTCCTCTTCTGCAGTGACTGAGACTTCACATAGCGCGTCAGATCCGCCTGTAATCGCAACGAGATTAAATGCCTTGATGTAAGCTTTAGTTCCGGTTATCTTTTTGACCGCATTTACTCCGGCATCAACCCCTCCGTTTCCATTGGCAACCTCGAATATCTCTTCGCTGTTGTTTTCATGATCCTTGAGATTTACAAGAGCCATTGGCGGAGAGAACAAGCCTGTTGATATCTGCACATTTGAAACAGTATATCTCCACTTATGATCCATCTTGTGTAGAACTTCTCCGATGATTGCAATCAGATCCTCTTCGAAAATCTCTTTCTTTCTGTCGGCGATACATTTGAATCGTGTAAAGAATGAATCGAGTTCATCCTGCTTCAGTTCGTATCCAAGATCTTTCAAGCGGTCAAGCACGGCATGTCTTCCCGAGTGTTTTCCAAGAACAAGTTTGGATTTGGTAATCCCCACATCTTCCGGACGCATTATTTCGTAAGTCTGGGCATGTTTAAGTACTCCATCCTGATGAATACCGGACTCATGTGCAAAGGCATTATCACCGACAATCGCCTTATTCGGCTGAACAGCCACACCGGTAATATTTGAAAGCAATTTACTCGATGGAATAATCAGCTTTGTATTTATATCAGTATACACGTTTAGTATATCGCTTCTGGTTTTAATAGCCATAACGAGCTCTTCCATGGCAGTATTACCGGCTCTCTCACCTATTCCGTTTACTGTGCACTCAACCTGACGCGCGCCAGCCTGGATTGCCGAGATAGAATTGGCAACAGCAAGTCCAAGGTCATTGTGGCAGTGTACTGCAATGATCGCTTCGTTTATATTTTTAACATTATCATAAAGATAACGGATTAGACTGAAATATTCATCCGGGATGGTGTACCCCACTGTATCGGGAATGTTTACAGTCTTAGCACCCGCTTCAATTACCGCCTGCACCATATCTGCCAGATATTTTCTGTCGCTTCTGGTTGCATCCATTGCCGAGAACTCTACATTCTTTGTAAATGTAGATGCAAGTTTAACCGCATCAACAGCAGTTCTTAAAACTTCATCTCTGGTCTTCTTCAGCTGATACTCAATATGAATATCCGAGCTGGAGATGAATGTATGTATCCGGGGATTCACCGCTTTTTCAAGAGCTCTCGCAGCAGCTTCAATATCCTTCGCCCCGGCCCTTGCTAATCCGGCTACCTGAACACGCTTAACCTTCTCGGCAATAAGGCTTACAGCTTCAAAATCGCCGTCAGATATTACCGGGAATCCAGCTTCGATAATATCTACTCCAAGCCGTTCCAGCTGATCTGCAAAAATCAGCTTCTCCTCCATATTCATACTGAAACCGGGAGACTGCTCTCCATCTCTCAGAGTTGTGTCAAAAATATAAATTTTATCGCCGTTCATAATATAACTCCATATTCTATAAATTAAAAAGGCCGTCACTTGGTTTTCGTGACGGCCTTCTAAAATTGCTTATTATCAGTAGACATCACGAATTATCGCCGGCTTTAAGCAGGCTAAGAAGAAGGAGACCGAGTAATAAATTTTTCTGCTTTCGTGATTTCATTTTTTTCTCTTTTTTACTTTTAAAATTCCCACATGAAGTTGTCAATAAATTTTTTAGTATCTACTCATAAACGGTGATGAAATTGCTCTCTGCCGCGCCAAAGCGCGGCAGAGATAAAATACCACCGGTTTTTGTGCAGTCACTGACCCCGCCGCCCTGGCGGCGGAAAAATATTTTACAAGTAAGGCTTAACTTAACAAAGTTAAGTAATTTACTTATGAATTAAATTTTTAAAGTTTATTAAACCGGCTTTCAAAACCGCTTTTATAGATCTTAACTCCAAGCTTGTTCTGCTGTTCAATAATCTCCTGCAGAATATCCGGAGTAGTAAGCGGATTAATTGTAATTGCACGGAGAACAACACAATACTGATAAAAGTACTGAGGACAGTCCAGCATCGTTCTCGATACAAAGCTGTCATCCTCCTCCCTTATTGCTTTATGAAGTTCGGTATTAAGGTCATTAAGAGCCATATTAATCTGCTCAATTTTACGGAGATACTTTACCTTCACAAGATCATTCTGCGGATTACTCAGCTCTTCATTTTCAAGCTTAATCATCAGCTTACCCAGCTTCTCTTTTACTTTTTTAGGAATAAATCTGTAGTTAAAAATAAACAGTTCCGGCTGATTCATAGATTCAAAATTGCAGTGCATCTCAATAAGGCCGCGAAGAACAGATGTAAGCTGAAAGGCGTGATCAAATATAAGTTTAAAACCGTCACGGCCGAATATTTTAATTGTGGCCCAGGGCTTAAGTGACGCAAAGGGACGTGAACCCTCCAGCGAATGTCTCCCCAGATCCATTGAATCGGGTCTTATAATATAATTGGAATAGTGCTGTATTGCGCGGAGCTCAGTTCCGTTTCTGAAAAAAACCATTCCCAATGATGGAGGAGCATAAAGAAGTTTATGAGCATCCACTGTAACTGAATCGGCATTTTCGATACCTGCAAAAAGATACCTGTACTCATCTGCAAGTAAAACTGATCCGCCCCACGCGGCATCAACATGAAAAAATATCTTATACTTTTTTGCGATCAATCCCATCTCTTTAAGATTATCAATATTTCCTGTCTCGGTTGTACCGGCAATCCCCACCATTGCAATAATTTTAGTTTTAGGCCCGCCATTTTTATTAGCTGCTTCAATCTCCATAATTGTCTTTTCAAGCTTTATCAGATCTATTTTATTTTTAGAATCAACTGGAATTTTTATAACATTCTGATTTCCGATACCGATTGATCTTCCAACCTTATCAATAGAATAATGCCCTCTCTTTGATACAAGAATAACAGCTCTGTCTATGCCATAATGTTTATACGCTTCATAAAGTCCGGCTTCTCTTATCCCGGGGAATTTCCCGTCAGGACCGAGAGCTATATTTCGCGCAGTCATAAGCGCGGTGAGATTAGCCATAGTTCCGTCAAGGACCATATTTCCTAATACAGTATCTCTGTTCTGAATATTATTTTTATAAAATTTAGGTGAACGGTTGAAGATAACGCGGTGCATCCATGCTAAAAACTGTTTTTCAAGAAATGTTGAGGCTTTAGCAGACTCTATCTTCACCTGGTTCTGATTGAGCGCTGCAATGATCATTTCAAGAAGCACAACAAAATACGGCACTGCGCTTGTCATATGACCTATATAGTATGGATTACCGACTTTAACTGAATGCGATATAACATTGGTTTTTATTTCATAGAGAACATTTTTTAAAAGATGGGGCGATACAGGTACATCTGTTTTAGAAAATAATTTGGCCAGGTCCGGGAGAAGAATAGAGCTGTGAATCCCACCTTTCTCTGCAAAAAAATTATGTATAAGATCAAGGAGTTCGTTACCGAATTCATTAAATTTATCAGCTGAATCAGGCATTATAAAAAGCTTTCTGATCTGCTCCATATCTACAGGGATCTCCTCCCTGATTTTATACTGCTTTGTGTTTGAATACATATTATATAATGCCTTCATAATATAACTCTCCATAAATTACCGGACAATAATTATCCACTGCGACATGACACAATAGAAGCATTATCTCCTGAAACTCAGGTCAGTTATCTTAAATTTTGGTCAGTTAATTTGTTAATTTTTTTTTTACAAGATATTTTTCAAAAATCATATTTAAATGAAAGTACCTGCTCAAAAACCGGTGGTATTTTATCTCCGCCGCGCCAGTGGCGCGGCGGAGAATAATTTTTCCACCAGTTTATGAATAGATATAAATGAAATTTTGACAGAAGTTGAGATATTCAGTTTTATTATGTGGATTGTGTTTTTTCAGGAACTGTGTTCACATACGATATAACTTTCAATTTCACTACTGCCGGTAAAATAATAATACAAATAGCACACTAAATGTCAGATTATTTAATCAAAATCAAAAAAATGCACAAATAAAAGTAAATATTTTTGACATTTAATAAGATCCATAATAGAATTGTACCACTTAATTTAAAAAAAATATAGAAAACTTATCGAATTGGCAGTATATTAAGTAAGTAATCATAAACCGGCAATAAATTGCTCTCCGCTTTGCCAAAAACGCGGCGGATACAAAATCCCTCCGGTTTATTAAAAATTACGTTTTCCAATTCGGTCAGTAAAAAAATCAGATCAAATTAAACAGTACTATTAATAACCGGGTTTCATAAAATTTATTTCTACGCATGATGAGAATGCGGGATATAGCTACATGAGCTTTACCCGTTTTATGCATTAGTACAACTAAAACAAAACATTACGGGGTGAATAATGAACGGAAAAACAGGCGTAATTACCAGCGACGTGAAAAAAAGCGTAGATGATGTTCTCGATTACATGGGTAACGACATCAATTTCGCAATGACTCTCGCTCTGGGAAAACCTATTTTATTTATTAACGAACTTTACAGAAGGGCTAAGGAAGATTCATCAATAAAACTAAATATAGTCACCGCTCTCGCTCTGGAGCGCCCTAGAATGAAAAGTGAAATAGAAAGAAGATTCATGGGTCCCCTCGTAGACAGAGTCTTCGAAGGAACACCGGAATTCGATTATATGCATGATTTCCGATCGGGCAAACTCCCTAAAAATGTAGGCATATATGAGTTTTTCAACAAAGCCGGCGGATATATGCAGACACCGGAAGCACAACGTAACCACCTTAACTCAAACTACACACACGTTGTTCGAGATGCAATGGACTTCGGATGTAATGTTTTCGGACAGCTGATCGGCGGCCAGAAAATCAACGGAAAGATGATGTACTCAATGGGATGCAATACCGACATCTGCATTGAAGCTATTGACGAAATGCATAAAATACGAGAAAAAGGCGGAAAAGTCGCGATAATCGGAGAGGTCAACACGCAGATGCCTTTCATGTACGGCGATGCTGTATATGATGGAAGCCACTACGACATACTCCTGCAGGGTCCGGAATTCAACTACCCGCTATTCGGACCTCCAAAGGATTCGGTAAATCTTAAAGATCACGCAATTGGATTATACGTCAGTACTCTTGTGAAAGATGGAGGAACGCTTCAGGTCGGCATCGGGGCTCTTGGAGATGCAATTGCTTCGGGACTCAACATGAGACAGAATGAAAACGAAGAATACAACAAGGTCCTCAGAGAGACGGGTATAGCTGAAAAATATAAAAATATTATAGCAAAACTCGGCGGAACAGAAAAATTTGAACAGGGTCTTTACGGATCATCGGAGATGTTTGTTGATGCATTTATGCAGCTCTACAAGTGCGGAGTACTCAAGCGTAAAGTGTATGACAATATTCCAATCATGAAACTGATCAATGCGGGTAAACTCTCAACAAATAAAATACCGGCAAACATTATTGAACTTCTGCTGAAAGAGGAAGGAATTCACCCCCAGATATCCGAGAAAGAATTTAAGATGCTCTCTGAATACGGCATCTTTAAAGAAACTGTAAAATTCAAAGACGGTGTACTCACAGACGGAACAACTAAAGTAACAGCCGACTTCTCTGCCGCTAAAAACCTGGAAGCTGTAAAAACATTTATCGGAAAAGAACTGAAGCATGGAAAAGTAATTCTTGGCGCATTCTTCATCGGACCCCGCGCTTTCTACAATGCTCTTAACGAAATGAGCGAAGAGGAGAGAATGCAGTTTGGAATGTCAGGCGTTCATAAAGTTAATCAGCTGTATGGAGATGAAGAACTTCGCGCACTCCAGAGAAAAGACGGCAGATTTGTTAATGCCGGAATGATGGCCAATGCATTCGGCGCCATTACATCAGATCAGCTGGATGACGGAAGAGTTGTAAGTGGAATCGGCGGACAGTACAATTTCGTTTCAATGGCACACGCCCTTCCCGACGGCAGACTCATTATGATGGTTAGAAGCACAAGAAACGAAAAGGGTAAAGTTAAATCAAATATAATGTACAACTACGGGCACTGTTCAATTCCCAAGCACCTTCGTGATATTCTTGTAACTGAGTATGGTATTGCAGATATCCGCGGCTTGCCCGATTCTAAAATTATTGAAGAAATTCTGAAAGTAACCGATTCGCGTTTTCAGGACGATATTATCAAGGAAGCAAAACTGAATGGGAAGCTTGCTCCCGATTTTGAACTTGCCCAGGAGTACAGACAGAACACTCCTCAAAGACTCGAATCTATGATTAAACCGTTTCAGGCCGATGGACATTTTGTGGCTTTCCCATTCGGAACTGATTTCACAGCAGAAGAGATTGCAATCGGCGGTTCTCTGAAAGCCCTCACTGCAAAAAAGAAGCCTGCAATTATTAAAGGGCTTATTGCCGAGATGTTTAAATCTATTCCGTCTCATGCTGAACCCTTCTTAAAAAGAATGCAGCTTGATAAACCGAAAACACGTAAAGAAAAACTGATGCGTAAAATTGTACTCTCTGCAATGAGAGCAAACGGCAGAATTTAAATCCTCCGCCAGAAATTAAGCCTGCCCTTTCGGGGCAGGCTTAATTTCTCATAATTCATCTATAGGAGAGTTCTAAAAACTCAATATTTAATGGGGTAAAGGCCAGCCTTTTTTCGACATCCTATCGGTGCTGGCAGGCGATCATCGTGTTCGCTCGGGCGTAGCCCCTTTCTAAGCCCCGCAGGGCTCCCTGCGGTCACGGAAACGGAGTTTTGGGACCGCCCTATAATAATAAACAGTTCAATTTAAACAAAAAATCACTTAAAAGTGTCAAATGTATTTTTTTGCGAACTTTATTCTCAACAGTATTTATACACTTTTTCCAATGTAGTGTACAAATAATATACACAAATAACGCATCAACGATCAGATTTTTAAATAAAAATCTAAAATAAATATAAACAAACATAATTATTTTTGACATTTAATAAGATATACTTTATAATTGTTTCACCATTTTAAAATGGCGGATTGAGCAGACTTAAATGGCAGATGGAATTGATTATATCGTAGAAAAAACAGATATATGCTTAAACCACGCCGTAAAAAATTTTAACGCTCACAGAATCAAAAATATACAGATGCATAATGTAAATAGTCCGGTTCAAAACTTAATCAACAGATAAAACTCATAAGCTGATAGTGAGAAGCTATAAAGCAGGGTAATGTAATAAAAAATCACTGCCATGTTTCCGGCAAATGCTGTCACAACCGACTGCATCGTCAGTGAGCTGAATTTATCAAGGACGTCTTATTCTAAAGCTGTACACTTACTAAAATTAAAATTACGGGGTAAATAATGAACGGAAAAACTGGTGTGATTTCTAATGATGTAAAAAAATGTGTCGATGATGTCATAAACTACGTAGGCAAAGATATAACATTTGCCATGACTCTGGGATTAGGTAAGCCTATCCTTTTTATTAATGAGCTATACAGAAGAGCCAAAGAGGACCCGACAATAAACCTCAAGATCGTTACAGCTCTATCACTGGAACGCCCCAAGGGAAAAAGTGAACTGGAAAAAAGATTTCTAGGCCCGCTTACGGAGAGAGTCTTCCATGGCACTCCGGAATTCCAGTATATGCTTGATTTCCGTACAGGGAAAATGCCGAAGAATGTTTCGATTTATGAATTTTTCGGCAAGGCAGGCTTAAACCTTAAGACTCCTCACGCACAACAGAATCACCTCAATTCAAGTTATACGCATGTAACACGGGATGCCATCGATTTCGGAACTAATGTATTCGGACAGCTTATAGGCTGCCGTAAAGTCAACGGCAAAATGGTCTATTCCATGGGATGCAACACTGACATCTGCATCAGCGCGAATGAAGAAATTCACAAGAAAAGAGCAAAAGGTGAAAAAGTTGCTGTTATCGCAGAAGTCAACGAACAGATGCCCTTCATGTATGGCGACGCAATTTATGATGCCAAAAACTATGACATTTTACTTCATGGCCCTGAATTCAATTACCCGCTGTTTGGACCTCCCAAAGATTCTGTAAATATAAAAGATCACGCTATTGGTCTGCATGTAAGTACGCTTTTTAAAGATGGAGGAACCATCCAGGTCGGTATCGGGGCGCTTGGTGATGCAATAGCAGCCGGTCTCAGCATGAGACAGAATGAGAATGCAGAATACAACAGAGTATTGGAAGAAACCGGTATTGCTCATAAATACAAGGATCTGATCTCGGAACTCGGAGGGACAGGGACTTTTAAAGAGGGACTTTACGGCTCATCAGAAATGTTCGTAGATGCGTTTATGCAGCTTTATAAATCCGGCGTTCTAAAACGTAAAGTTTACGAGAACATTTCTATTATGAAATTGCTGAATGCGGGTAAAATATCCGCAAATAAAATACCGGCAAACATCATTGAACTTCTTCTCAAAGAGGACGGTATACATGAAAGATTGAGAGAAGAAGAATTTAAGATGCTTACTTATTTCGGTATTCTTAAAGAGGGTCTTAAGTTTAAAGATGGTTTTATTATCGATGAAAAAACAAAATACTCATGCGATTTCTCTGTTGCTAAAAACTTAACTGCCATTAAAAAACTTATCGGAAAAGAATTGAAGAACGGACAGGTTATTCTTGGAGCCTTCTACCTTGGACCGCGTGCTTTCTATAACGATCTTAACGCTATGAGCGAAGAGGAGAGAATGCAGTTTGGAATGTCAGGAGTTGAAAAAGTTAACCAGCTGTATGGAGATGAAGTTCTAAGATCTTTACAGAGAAAGGACGGCCGTTTTGTAAACACCGGAATGATGGCAAATCTTATGGGTGCCATTACATCAGATTATCTCGAAGATCAGCGTGTAGTAAGCGGTATTGGAGGACAGTATAACTTTGTCGCCATGGCACACGCTCTTCCAGACGCCAGATGTATAATGATGCTTAGAAGCACAAGAAGCGTAGCCGGAAAAATCAGATCAAGTATATTATACAAATACGGGCATTGCTCAATTCCAAAATACATGAGAGATATACTGGTAACTGAATATGGTATAGCTGATCTCAGAGGAAAACCGGATGCAGAAGTTATTATTGAGATATTGAAAGTAACGGATTCCCGCTTTCAGGATGAACTCATTAAAGAGGCAAAACTTCATGGAAAACTCGATCCCTCTTTTGAACTTGCTCCTGAATACAAACAGAATTTTCCTGCCAGGATTGAGTCTTTACTGAAGACTTTTCAATCTGATGGACATTTTGCGCCATTCCCATTCGGCACTGATTTTACTGCTGAAGAGATTGTAATAGGAGGTTCACTAAAAGCTTTCAACGGAAGAAGAAAGACTGAAATACTGAAAAAAATATTTTTTGAACTGTTCAGAACAATTCCGGTAATAGCTGAACCTTATATCAAAAGAATGGATCTTCACGAGCCGAAAAACCGTAAAGAAAAAATTATGCGCAAAGTTGTAGTCGCAGCGCTCAGAGCTAATAATAAGATTTAAAGTTCACAGCCTTCCCCATCTCACCATGGGGAAGGCGCCCAACGGGCGGATGGGGAGGGAATGGTATACTGGACACCCGGTTTTAAAAAATATCGCAGACAGAAGAAACTCTTCCGCCCCCACTGTCACGATGTGACATCTCCCCCAAAAAAATGGGGGAGAATATATTTGAAATAATAATAATTTTACTATTCTCTCTTCCTAAGTGGAAAACCTTTCTTCTGTATATAGTCATAACGGACATTTGTTCCAGGCTGGTAAACCATTGCCATGATAGAATCCTGTCCCTCTTTTATTGAAGAGTATTCTGCAAAGTCAAGAGTCCGTATAACAGCTTCGAATACCCTAAGTGCACCTGAATGATCACACAGGACTACGCGTTTCCCGAGATTTGATCTCATCAGGTCGGCAAATGAATGGGCAATTCTCCAGTCAGCCTCTATTAGAGTTTCACCTTCAGGAAAATGATAAAACCTGTTTTTAAAAAGCTCCTTGGCTGTTTTTTTCTTCTCATCATCTGTACCCTCCATAGAAGGTCCATATACTTCGAGCATCTTTTTATAAACATCATTTTTCAGTTTATGTGTAAGAGCTCCGTACTTCTGCGAGTTCAATCCATAAAGAGGAGTAAAGGTAATATCAGAAAATCCCGCCTCCTGCAAAAAACAGGCAGCAGTCTCTTCTGTATTTTCACTTTCACTACCGAAAACCTGTACCGGATTTTTTGCGGATGCTTTCCATAAGGGATATCCCTCTTTAGCAAGCAGGTCTGTCATTACTTTAAAATCTTTTCCGAGCTCCCGGGCTGTATCAACTCCCTTTTCTTTCAATTTATTTCCGATTGATCCGCTTAAGCGCTTATTGTTGTTCCACGTATCCCACACCCCCGAGCCGACAAATTCAGGATTATCCCCGCCCGATTCATGAATAGATTTACCATGACGGATGGTTATCATCTGAGACTGATTTAAAGGAACATACGCATCGGGATAAATTGGAATACCTTTGCCATTCTCAAGCCATACTATACCCTCTTTAAGAAGAAGCCCGCTGCCGTCATCAAGCACTCGGCCAGTTGTACGCATCTTCCCTCCCGGATTGATCTGCATATCTTCTATTGCCAGAACAAGTTTAGTTCTATAACGGGTATGTCTTGCACCGAATGCAGGAATGTTTTTAGGTACGAGTATATCACTTATATGCGCCAGAGAAAACTTCTGATGAAGAAGACGCTTGAAGCTGTCATTTTTAATTAGTCCGTTCCATGCAAGATAGAAAAGATGCGGATCGGCATTCGGGACTGTATTCTGCAGAAATTCGAACTTATACTTTATATAATCATGCGGTGTGACATCATTCTCAAGAGCAAGAATAAAGAAATAAATATTCTTACCAAGTACTTTAAGCTTATTGATAAAATTAACATCTACATCCTCCGGAGAGATTGATATTCTTTCGTTATATACTCCCTGAAGAAATTTTATATCATTCTTAATATTCTCCTCGCGATATGAATTATGAAACTCTGCATGTTCACGGCTGAGCCCGGTCTCCGACATGGACTCATTTCCGCACAAAACTGAATTATCTGTCTGATTTTCTCTCATACTGTTATCCCTTCTGCTTTTTTCTGGATTGAAATTACCCTACATTTTATTATAACTACTACTGAACGGCATGTCAATTTTTTAGCGGGAGTTTTTAACCATAATTATTAATTCTATATCAGCATTATTTAAAAAAAATTCGCTTTAAATTTGCCTTTTCCTTTTTTATTAATTAGCATTCATATAATTAAAGATAACAAATTCTGTTATCCATATATCAACATACCCAGGAGGACTTAAAATTATGTCAAACATTGTTACTCTTCTGATTTTTATTGCATGGATTGCCGGGATGTGGAAAGTATTTGAAAAAGCCGGGCAGCCGGGATGGGCTGCAATTATTCCTATTTACAATATCATTGTACTTCTTCAGATTATAGGCAAACCGATCTGGTGGATTGTTCTATTCCTTATTCCCATTGTAAACCTGGTTGTAATTATTCTTGTTTCAATGGAAGTTGCGGTCTGTTTTGGTAAGAGCAAAGGATGGGGAGTTGGTCTGCTTTTCTTCCTGGGATTTATAGGTTATCCTCTCCTGGGATTCGGAGATGCAACATACAAAGCTCCTGCAGCATAGCAGTCGGGATACTGATTTATTTATATTTAAAAAAATCCTGCTTATTAAGCAGGATTTTTTTTATGAATTGTTATATCAATTTCCGTTTCTAAAAGAATTCACACTACTCTGTTACGTCCCGCCCTTTTAGCTTTATATAAATTTTTATCGGCGCGTTTTATCATATCTTCATCCCAGTCATCTTTTTCAATCTGTGCGACACCCATACTTATGGTTTTAACACCGATGTCTTTGAAGTGATGTTTCTCTATCTTCTTCCTCAGTTTTTCGGCAAGTTTTCTCGCACCATCACCCGTAGTCTCGGGACAGACGATGAGAAACTCCTCCCCCCCCCATCGTCCCACAAGATCAACTTCACGGACATGTTCTTTCATCATGGAAGCAATACCGGATAGAACCACATCTCCCACATTATGACCATAAGTATCATTTACAATTTTAAAATGGTCAACATCTGCTATAATGATAGAAAGCGGATGCTTATATCTTCGAGCCCTGAGTACTTCAATTGTGAGAATCTGTTCTATCTTTGCCCGGTTGTAAATTCCGGTAAGTCCGTCAGTACTTGCCAGCCTCCGGAGCTCCTGAACCATGAGCTCTCTCTCCTCAACATACTGCTGAACCTCTGTAAACAATCTCATGTTGATCATAAGAACAAGTGAGAATGTCATCATTATGCCCAGCATCTGGCTGCACATCATAATGGCTGAATCGGTTATACCTGCGGTAATAAATTCACTTTCATGAGGGTAGAGAAAAAAAGCAGCCCCTATGCGGAAACAATAAAGAAGAAGCATCAGTGAACATACTATTGCTGTGTTCCGGTAAATAAGTCTTTTATCTTTATCTGTTTTATACATAAGCAGATAAACAGACTGTGCTATAATAATAATTACTGAAATGGAGAAAAGAAGAACCCTATATTTAAAATCAGGATTAATAAAACGGAAATAGTAATACAGAATAAAAAAGAAGACGAGGTAAACACTGTTGATTAAGTATTCAGATTTCCTCTCAATAAACCGCTGAAGTCCAATGAGAAAAAACATCATACCACATACAATTATCGTATTGGCAATTACAGTGGAGATTATATCAGGAATTATACCCTTAAGCATTACCAGAAATATCCCCAATGTCTGCAGAATATAGTAGATAAACCAGTGTGAAGTCCCTTTAAACCTTTTCCTGTTCTGAAGCCATACGTTACCCATAACAATTGTGACCAGTATATTGCTTATAAGGTAGCTGAACATAATTGTCTGCATTTCAAAAATTGGCATATAAAAGGTATCACCTGAAAACTGTTAATTCTGCAAATTCTATATAACAATAACAGAAGGTCAATACTTTATTATTAAAATGATACATTCCAACCACCCTTCCCCATCTCATCATGGGGAAGGTGCCCGACAGGGCGGATGGGGAGGGCATGCAGATGCGGATGCTTAATACTTAAAAATCCAGTGTATCAACACATCTTGGAAATGGAATTACGTCGCGTATATTCTGCATGCCGGTGACAAATTGAATCAATCTCTCAAAGCCAAGACCAAATCCCGAGTGAGGAGCAGATCCGTATTTACGGAGTTCCAGATACCACCAGTAATCCTTCTCATGGAGTCCCATATCGTTTATCCGGGCTAAAAGCTTATTGTAATCGTTCTCTCTTTCACTGCCGCCGATTATCTCTCCAAGACGTGGAACCAGTACATCCATTGCACGTACTGTTTTTCCGTCATCATTGAGTTTCATATAGAATGCTTTTATATCTTTAGGATAATCAGTTACGATAACGGGCTTTTTATAAACTTCCTGAGTCAGAAACTTTTCATGTTCACTCTGAAGATCGATTCCCCACTCCACCGGAAATTCGAATGCCTTTCCCGATTTTTTAAGCTCATTTACTGCATCGGTATATGTGATTCTTCCGAATTCACTCGCGGCAATATGCTCAAGATTTTCGATAATCCCCTTTTCAATCATTGAGTTAAAAAAGTTCATATCATCACTGCAGTTATCAAGGACATAACGGAGAATATATTTTATAAAATGTTCTGCTGTGTCCATATTGCCGATTATATCACAGAATGCCATTTCCGGTTCCACCATCCAGAATTCGGCAAGGTGTCGTGATGTGTTCGATTTTTCTGCTCTGAAAGTAGGGCCGAATGTGTATACATTTTTCAGCGCCATGGCGTAAATCTCGGCATTGAGCTGACCGCTTACGGTAAGAGACGCCTCCTTCCCGAAGAAATCTTTTGTATAATCGATTTTCCCGTCAACTCTGGGGATATTATTCAGATCAAAATTCGTTACATGAAACATCTCACCTGCCCCTTCACAATCGCTCCCGGTAATGATAGGCGTATGAACATAGACGAATCCGTTTTCATTAAAATATTTATGTATGGCAAAACTCATAGCATTTCTCACACGCATAACAGAACCGAATGTGTTGGTTCTGGGGCGCAGATGGGCGATCTCTCTCAAGAATTCGAAAGAGTGCCGTTTCTTCTGCAGCGGATACTCCTCAGGGGACGCGTCACCGAGAATTTTTATTTCTAACGGTGAAACTTCAGCGCTCTGCTCTTTTCCCAAAGAAGGAACAAGTTTTCCTTTTATAGAAACACTGGCTCCGTTAACCAGACGGGGATTGATCTCTTCATAACCGGGAAAAGTCCGTTCAAGAACAACCTGTATACTATTCATTGTTGAACCGTCATTCACCGCAATAAATGAAACTTCTTTGGAATCTCTTCTGGTTCTAATCCATCCCTCAACAAGAACCTCCTGACCGTTCCCTTCTAGTGTAAGAATATGCTTTATCGATTTTTCTTTCATATGATTTATCTCTCTCTTTTTATAGATTTCATAACATGTACAGGCTATCCCCGCCCCGCCCCCTCTGCCCTCCGGGCATCTCCCCCTTGGTGAAAAGGTGGAGAAAACAGGACAAGCCTTTGCGATTTTTCCACCATCAATTTACAATAACCCTTTCACCACCTCATCATGGGCGACGAACAGGATGTTCTAGTGTCGAGTGCGGGCAGGACGCCCAAAAATGCACTCGACGAAAGGTGCCCAACGGGCGGATAGGGGCGGAAACAATGGGTCGAAACCCCTTGTTTAGAATCCCCCGTTATCACTTCATGTCAATAATTTTATCACCAAAAAACTCTTCATAGCTCATAAGCTTTATCCCGTTTTTACGCGCATTATCCAGCTTGCTGCTCTTCCCGTTTACATCATCACATATTAGTATAGCAAGATCCTTCGTAACAGTAGGGGAAAATTCATATCCCATCTCTTCAATCATTCTTGCCAGATCATTCCTTTTCCCGGGACCCTTCCCTGTCATGCAGACTTTTCCGGCAGAGTCTTTTATCTCTTCATCGACGATCTCCAGAACTTCAAGAAGTTCAGACAAAAGTCTCTGGTTAGATTCATCACTTTTCCATTCAATAATATTTTTACCGATGACGTAAGAATCATCGTTAAAATCAAGAAATCCCTGAATTGTATAAATCCCCATCTTTACAAGAGATTTCTTCTGCACAAGAGGGATCCCCAGCCTGCTTATCAGCTCAGCTGGAGTTATTTTTTTTGAACCGTGGACCTCTGTAATAAAGTTCAGAATTTTCTTCTCCGCAAACCCCTCTATCCCTTCAAAATCTTTTTCTGTCAGTTCATAGAGATCTTTTATACCTTTAATTCTTCCAAGATCGAAGAGTTTACGAATCGAAGCCTCGGCGACATTCTCAATATTGCAGTTTTTCACCCAGTATATAATCCTCTGAATTATCTGCTCTTCACAATCTGGATTAATGCATTTAAGATGAACACCTGATTGAACAGGGGCACTTCCGCATGACGGACATGCCGGTGCAACAATCTCACCGCTGAAATTCTCCCTGCCTGCAGAACTTTTATTTCCGTGAACAAAAGGGATAACATCATTAGCTCTCTGTACAATCAGAGTATCACCTTTTTCGATTTTGAGTTTTTTCACATTTTCATAATTATTTAATGTTGCCCGGCCAAGTTTTGCTCCGCCGATTACAACAGGTTCAAATAAAGCTACCGGTACAAGATTACCCTGGCGGCTAACCTGCCATACGACATCATTAAGTATTGTTTCACGGAACTCCGCAGGGGGCTTCAATGCTATTGCGTAATGATGATGATGATCCAATACCCATCTGCTGTCTATCTCTTCAAAAAGTCTCCTGTCATCAACCGACACAATAAGTCCGTCGGTCTCATACTCCCACTCGCCTCTTAAACTTTCCATATACTGATTGTAGAATAAATCAATTTCTTCTGTATCTGAAACAAGCTTATACTTCACTGCATTAAATCCGTTTTCAGAGAGAAGATCTATTCTCCCGGCTTCGGAATAATTGGATTCAACTCCACTCAGCTGGTAAACAGCAAATCTGACATACTTGAGGTCCCCCCGGTTCTCTTTTCTGTTTATAAGTCCGACACAGTTATTCCGCAGGGGTCTACCCCCTGTATCAAACTCCGTATCACGGGGAAGATAAAGTTCACCCCGGATCTCAACAGCGTCATCTGTAAATTTTATAGATGACGGGATATCCTTAACGTATCCGGCTATATGAGTTATATCCTGTCCGTACTCACCGTCACCTCTGGTTGCAGCATATACAAGTTTTCCCTTTTCATATCTGCAGGTAGCGGAAAGGCCGTCAATTTTCGGTTCTATAATCAATTGAGTGCCGTCGGTAAGAGCGAGTTTTTTGATCCATGCAGTTATGTCATTTATATTTTTAGCCTTACCCATGGACAACATCGGAATTTCATGTTTGATTTTATCCGCTGTTAAAATTTCCGGCCCCACTGATGTGAAGTATTTATTTTCAGGATCAATGGCGCGGAGCTGCTCCTCCAGATCATCAAACTCCTTATCAGTCATTACCGGCGTTTCAGTATTGTAATAAGCCTCTCTGGCTTCCTGAAGAAGTTTTACAATTTCATCAATCTTCATCTAAATTTCTCTACTCCAATTTTGTTCTATTAATTTAAACTTAATTTATACTTAATTTTACAGATAATCCGTCACAATATAAATTTGTCAGTTCTCATAAGCTGGTTGTATTCTATCTCTGCCGCACCTTTGGCGTGGTGAAAATAAATTATACCACCAGCTTATGAAGACTTAAATAATTTTCAACTGAAAATAATCAATCTGATTACACGGTTGACATCTTTAATTTTTTAAATATGAAATAAACATTTAATTCTCAACACTGTATTTCTATGAAGAGAGGTTTTAACCTTCTTAATTTTACAATCATTATTCACTTTATGACTATATCAACGAATAAACTGTATTACTTTGAATAATAAATACAAAAAACATAAAAATTTTATTGACTCTACATTGGGCATTATTATTATTCAATTAAAGTATTATTAATATCAAAGGAAGGTAAAAATGAAAAAAATTCTCGTTTTAATTATGTCATCTCTTATGATGATAGCTTTTTTAAGTTCATGTACTGATACAACTCAGGTTAAATCTGATGCAGCTAATACTGCTACAACTGAAGTTAAAGCTAACGCTGATTCAGGTGATTTTGCAGTAAAAGCAGTTAACAGTCAGGTTAAAGGTTTTGCAATTGATGGTTTCCCTGGTGGAAGCGCAAAACTCAGCAAAAGCGATGATCTTGAAAACATGAAAAAAATCGTTGAGCTTGTAAAACCTATTATTGATCAGATCCCTGCAGGATATGTAATGCAGATTACAGGTCACGCTGCTGATTATGATGGAAAAGCAAAACAGATGAGCGTTTCTAAAGCAAGAGCTGCTAAAGTTTATAATGAACTAAAAGCTGCTGGTGTAGCTGCTGACAAAATGACTTACAAAGGTGTTGGTATTACTGAGCCTCTCGAAGGATCTGATGTAAAAGACTTCAAACAGAGAAGCGTTTCTTTCAAAGCTGTTAAAAAGTAATTATAACAATAACCATTTAAGAGTTCTAAAGAGGTCCGATACGGACCTCTTTTTATTTTACAATTCTGTTTTTTACACTTACATCCCTGATAACAACATCGGGCATCTTCTGATCAAGTGATTTAAGAAATTCAGTAACCTTCGATTTATCAATAAGAGTAGGATCACTCTCCAGCCTGAATTTTGACGAAGAAACATAATCATCGAGTTTTTTAGAGAGTGTCTCCATTAAAATATTCTGCCACTCAAGTGATCCCCTCTTCTCAAAATAATCGTAAAATTCAAATTTATCTTTAAATTGCGGAAGCACCGTCTGTTCAATTTTCCATGCCGGAAGTGATATATCGGCACCGGCAGTAACATTCCCTTTACTCCTTTCCATAACGGATTTTATTGAGTTTAAAACAAACTCGCGGATTTTACGGTCCCCTTCCAGAAAAACAGCCAGTTCTCCGGCATGTTCAAACTTCGGATTCTTAATATTTTTTTCTATATACTCATCTTTTGACATACCCTGCCCCGAGGCTCTTTCGCCTGTACCGTCGCCATCCATGATGTCCATGATTACAAGCGAATACTCTCTCCGGAACTGGAGTTTGCCGTCAGCAGGATTCTTTGCAAGTATACCAAGTCCGCTTACTACTTCACCTAAAAGCTCAGGCTGAATTTTATCAAATCCCCCCTGCTGGACAATCTTCTTCTCAAGTTCAAGAATGACTCTTTTGTAATTCTCTCTCGCCTCAAGCTCTTTAAGCTGTGCAGCAAGTTTCTCCTCGTAAGAGTATGCCCCCTCTTTCTCCTCCAGAATTTTAAGCAGCACAAGTCCCGACCAGAGTTTAGCAGGATTGAGATAATTGGTTTTCCTGAAAGGATCGGGAAAATATTTAGCATCAAATGACGGATTATTGAACAGATGAAGAGGATGACTCCTCTCTGAGATTAACGAATGGTAATCAACTGCACTCTCTTCAAGTGAATTTATTTTAAAAATCGGGAATCCTAAGAGTACTCCTATAGAGATCATCTCATATGGTTTGCAGAGATTTGGAACCTCAAATGTTTCCACACTTATATCCGGGTCAGCATTTTCTCTCTTCTTATAATGATTCAATCGCGCCGGAAGGTCATTGGGAGCCCCCTTGTCCGGCTCATCGCCATCCTCATATGTGTTCAGCGGAAAATTTGTTACAGTTCTGAAATACTCAACAGAGCTGAGTCCCGATGTATCGAGATATATATAAGGCCTTGAAAATCCATCCAGTTTTTCAAGAAGTTTGTTCAGCGGGACCTTCCTTTCGTCAAGTATCTGCTTTATAGATATCGATTCAAAGCTGAATCCTTCAAATCTTGAATGAATAAGCTGGAACAGTTTTTTCTTGATATTATCAATTTCAATTTTCAGAAGTGTAGTTTCGCTAAGCGTTAAACCGTTTTCTTTTTCTGAATCGGCATATAGAATCTCTTTAACCTCATCGATACTCTTATCCTTCAGATTACCGAATCTCATACCGACTATCTCTTTAACTTCTGAAGCATCCATCTCCAGCAGAGCAAGCCCTTCAGTTGAAACAAGATAAGTCTCTATAAACTGTTCAGTGTCGTCCTCTCTATCGAATTTTATAAAGTCAACTTCACGGCAAAGATCTTCGACTGAAAGACGGGAATAAAAATATTTTTCAATAAAGGCATTTATCTCTTTTCCGCTTATCAGATAAAAGAAGAGCGGATTTTTTTCTTCAAGAAGTTTAAATCTTAAAGCTTCGATCTCTTTCATTAAATCATTCCGGAGAGCTGAAACTTTTTCAGACAGGACGCTTATCTCTGTGTTTTTAATATTGAATAGAACCGCCCGGAGATCCCTTGTAAATGCTTCGGCAGAGGTAAGCATCGACTCATATACAAGCTGACCGAAATTGAACGCAGCCATCTCAACAACCGCTTCCGCTGCCTTAACATCGGGAGTATCGGACTTTTCCGCTTTTTCCAGAATTTTTTCCATATCATCGGCAGAGTATCTTGCAAGAGCTACTCTCTCTCGATAATATATCTTCTGATAAAGATCAAGTTTTTCAAGGAGCAGATCCGCTGCCATTGACGCAAAGAGAAATCCCCGCTCGGGATCGACGATATATTTTCCCGTTTCAGCAACCAGTATCCCTTTTATCTTTTCAAGTTCAAGCCTGTAGCGCTTCTCCATCCTGGCCATCATGCCGAACTTAAGCTTTTCAAGTTCACCCTTGCCGTAATCGCGGATGACATTTTCTATCAGCATGGTAATGGCCCGCTTGTCTCCGCTCTCCGAGGCTGCTCCAAGCTTTTTCCTGTAAGATGACATCTCAATTCCAATGTCTGCCTTGTAGTCGGGATACATTCTTTCAAAGATCATTCTGCAGTCAAGGCGGAGAGCACGAACTAAACCACGGTTTATATCTCCGAGAGTTTCCGACATAAGTCTCCCCTTTACGGGCCGGAAGAAGGCATCAATAAGTTTTACAGCCATAATTCTGTAGCCGATCTCTTTGAGATCCGGTACGGGATATATTACACGGGATATTCCGAATGAGTTGTAACAGGCTTTTCTCTGAGACTTATCATCTTTTGGAAGAAAAATTGAAGCCCTTGTGGAATCATTTACCATCCGTTCCTCAATTGCTCCCCCGACAATCGATGACACAAAAGTGGAGATAAACTGCCCTGTAAGATCCTGAACCTGATCCCGTCCCTGAAGTGAATTACCAGCCATATTCTCCACATCAAGCATATAGAGCATACCGTCATCAAACAGCCTGTCCGTAACCTCGACCTTCCGTCCGGAAGGATAGGAGGCACTAAAGGTACTGCCGCTCATAAAGTAATCTATCTCTTTCAATGCCGCATAGGCATTTGCTCTTGCATTTCTATTGCTCACAACTCTTTTGAAAGCCGAAGGGAGAACAAGTATGCCGTAAATTCTCGGCTTCGGCCAGTGGTCTTTAAATATATCCCGTACCATTGCAGCAAGATCCAGGATCATCCCGTTTCCGGTACCTCCGACTATTGAAGCAGTAAGAAAAATAGATATCTGCCCTTTACGTTTTGTATGGACCACCCTGAATTTAAACTCCTTCCCCTCGAAGCTGCCGCCGCTCACTTCAAAATAGTGTCCGTTTTCGTCAGACGGGAAAGACTTCATCTCCACCTTACCGTCAATATGCGGACAGAGTACTGATTTAGCCAGAGCATCGGGCTCAAGCAGAGTAACATAGTTCTCTGCCGGAATTTTATCTCTGAAATTATACCTGTTAACACCACGTTTTATTTCAAAGCTTATAACCTCATCATTCTTATCTCCACCCTCTTTAACATCCATGAGCTGAAAATATTTTGGATCATCGGTGAGTTCGTCAAGCCTGTCTCTCTCTTTGATGAGAGCTTTCCGGATATTATCCTCGTTGTAAAAAAATGCAAGTCTTCCAAGAGGTCGTGTCTGGTTAGCCCCCTGACCTGCACGTGTTGAAATATCATAAGCATCGGGATTTGGAAGCCAGTCAAAACATGGATCATTGGCGTGTTTGTCACGTAAAAATTCCATGGAGAGTTCAGCAGGAGTTGGAGATGACAGATAAAGCATTCTCCTCTCCTCCTGGAAGTACTGGTCTGCCGGGAATCTGTACCGCCCCCCTTTCCCCTCAATACTTGTTTCTATATCAGTGGTATCTATACCAACCCATCTCATATATCTGTGAGCTTCGGCAGGAATATTCTTCTCAATCCATTTTTTGGCAGAGAGAACCCCCTTCATCCCGGAGCCCCCAACACCTATAACAATAGATTTCCTGACAGTGGGCTTATCATCGTTGATTATATTCTGAATCGATTTATGAAGATCGTCATTTGCCATATTATTTTCCTGCTGAACTGAATGGGTCCATCATCGGATAAAGACCCTCTTTGCCCGGAGATGAAATATCATATCCGGGATAAACCCTGTAGAGTCTGAGCAGAAAATTCTTCTCGATCTTCGGAATCCCCGAGGCAGTCTTAACTTCATACTCCTGATTGAACAGATGAAATTCGAAATATCCGTTTACAAATTTTTCATCCTGATTCAATCTCTCGCCAAGACGGATACGTATAGGCTGTTTGGGATCAATAGCCGGGAAAGTCGGATCGCCCGCAGGGTCCTCATCTTTCATAATATAAATCCGCTCGCGTGACCCCATCTGCCTGAATGAATCAAGACCGGGATAATAGATAAGAGCTTTACCCTCTCGTCGAAGGTCGAGCATATACTCTTCGGATATACTCTCAGGGAGATTGTATATATCTTTCTCCTCTCTGTTTTCCATAATCCGGATATGTATATTCAGATGATCGTTCATTATCTCAGTGGAGTATGTTTTAATACTCCCCTCTGTCTGACCGATTGTAATCAGCTTTTCCTTCACCTCCTCTTTCGCAAGCGAATACTTGAATATCAATCCCGGGTCAGGAAGATCTTTCGGATCTATGGCTCCTTTCACAACGGATTTTTTTGGTTTAACTTTGGCTTTAGATGATGGGTCAGTATCAGCATTTCCGGTGAGAGGGACTAAATCATCACCGGATTTTTTTGCTCTATTCAGTGATATTCTCTGCAGTACTACAGCCAGAACAAGTATCAATATTACAAGAACAGATCCAATAAGTAAAATTTTATAAAACTCAATATCTTTCTGAAGCTCGTAAATCCGAGGATCAAGCTGCTGAAACATAACAAGTGAATAAATAAATTTAAACATTAATGCCCCCTGAAAAAATCATATATTTATAGAATGGATGTAACCGTCCGTAGAACCGAAAAATATCCTGTCACCGGAGATTAGAGGTTTGCCGTATATATTGCCGTCGGCCTTGAATCTGAATGTCTCTTTACCTGTAACCATATCAAGAGCATAGAGCGAATTATCGGCCGAACCGAACCAGATGCGGCCGTTATGTATAACCGGCTCTGTCCTTATCTTGCCCCCGGCAGCATACTGCCAGACACGCTTCCCTGAAGAATCGAGACAGTAAAAAATTCCCATATCCGATCCGAAAAAAAGATGCTCTGTTCCGCTTACGATACCGAAGACTATATTACCTATTACCGGTGACTTAACCACGAAGTTCCATTTATATGTCCCGCTTTTTTTATCAACAGCGTAGATAAAACCATCAGTGGTGGCTGCAGCAACATAACCCCCCGATTGCGAGACAAAGGGCTTCATCCTGCAGGAGCCGCTCAATTCGTAATCCCAGAGTTTCTGAAGTTTGCTGCCGCTGTAATCAAAGCAGAAAAGCCGCCGGTCCTCTGAACCGATGAACAGCATACCGGAATCAACAGCAGGAGTGGAGACCGTTCCATTTATCGAGACCCCCCAAACAGGGATGCCGGAACTTTTTTCACTCTGGCCGAATGTATCGAAACCGTAAATACCATCTAGCGATGTAATGAGCAGATATTTCCCTGCAATTACCGGCTCTGCAAGAATCCCCTTCTTCATCTTTTTCTGCCAGAGAAGTTTATTGCGGATCCCATCAGTTTCAGCTGTTGATGAATTGAGTCCTGTATCTACTGCATAAACTACACCCTCACGCGTTGCAGCGTATAAAATACCTTCGAAGAAAACCGGTGATGTATAAATTGAACCCTGGAGAGTAACCTTGCTGACAGCCTGAAGAGCGGACTCCCCCTGCTCAAAGAAAAAAATCTCCCCCTTGAGATTAGCCACGGCATAAATTTCACGATTTAGCGTATTAGCAAGTTTAATACAGCCGGAATGGATTGCACCGCCTGTTCTTAAAGTAAAGGATTCTTTAACTGTGCTGCTTGTCTGTTCATATGGAAGATCATCTTCGGTATCCCCCATAAGAGATCCGATTTTACCCTTAATAAGGCCGGTAAATGATTCATCAAGGAGAAGATTGGCCGAATCGAAGGATTTCAGAGGTTTAAGATAGGGATTCTCACTCATATTTATACCGGCCCCGAAAATATTATTCATAATTTCAGGATACCGATAAAAATAATAAAGTCAAGAAAAGTTTTTTTGACCCGATTCATCGAAACAATCTGCTCATTAACCGGTAAATTATAATTAGACCGAGAGTATAATTATAAACCCCTTTTTTATTCGTCAGCGTTTGATTCCCGGAAGATATTCTTATCCTTATGCTCAATTCCACCACTGGAAAGTGGCTGGCTGACTATTTATAAGATCACGAACATCAAAGCCGGAAAAATTACTGTTGTCGACATCTGCCGGAAAAACACCACCAGACCATGACGATACTGAACCATTAGTTCCAACTGGAGTAATTTTTTCAAAATTCCTGCTCCCCACATTAAAACACTCATCATTACTTATTGCTTCCGTACCGCCAGTAGCAGCCCATGTTGTTGCTGGTGTTATAGATCCACCTGCCACTCTAATGTAAAAATCGTCATCAAGATTGCCTGTGACAATTGCACGATCGACATTATTATTTGAGTTGAAATATAATCTTTTTACAACAAAATCTCCACTATCTGCTTTCTCTATATAGATATGACCCTCTCCATCGTTACCCGAACTCCCTTTCTCAAAATATCGTTCTTCGTAAGAAAAAACATTGCCGTTTTTTTCGAAACAGGCAGATGATCTTGTCATAAGGTTTCCGCTATCATAAACATCAATATATATAAAAACCTTTTCAGTGATTTCAGTTTTTTCAACAGCGACACGTATATTTTGTAATACAATATTGTCCATAGTTTCAAAAGGTGTGAATGTGATTGTACCAAAATCTATGTCATGAAAATTTCCATTAATTGTGCTACCCCAGACAGGTATTGTTAAAGAAGTGCGCTCTGTTATACTTACATTGGAATCAGTTGTTTTATAATCACTGCTTACTTTTGAATTTATGAAATCCACTATTTTGTCATAAAATTCAACATTCGAAAACAAACTACATCCGTCTTCAGGTCCAAGATATCTAGCAAGATGCGGATCATCACCCTCAGAAAAATCGCTCCAGCTTTTAAGCTGAATATTGTTTTTCGAAGTTGAAATATACTTTGGTATAGATGCCTCGACCAGAGGTGTTATTTTAATCAGAAGGTCACCATCTGTATTCTCACTATTGCGGCTTCCACCATCGTCACCGCAAGCGATTATACCCGTGAAAAGAAGTATAATAAAAAAACCGTTTAAATATTTTAAAAAATCTTTCATTTAAAAATCCTCCGGATTATATATTATTTATTTTAAATTCAATAATAATATCCTGCACAATTAAACTGAACTGTCTAGCCAATTACTGCGCGCGCAATAATTGGCCATGTTTTTAGTAATAATTCAGGTTAAATATATTTTTTTGAGGTTAAAAATATATTTCAGTTCTTCCACGCCACAGCTCTAAACTCCTTTGGTGTCATTCCTTCCACTTCCTTAAACAGCCTGTTAAATGTCCGGAGGTTTTCAAATCCAGCATCCATTGCTATTTTAATAATCGGATTCCTGGTATTTATCAGATCAATCCGGGCCTTTGCTATTCGCACCTCATTGATGTAGGAATCAATTCTCTTGCCGGTAACTTTATTAAAAATTCTGCTCAAATGATCCGGATTCATTTCGACAGCTGTTGCCAGATACTCACGGGAAATATCATTATTATAATTTTTATTTATCAGATTAATTACTTTTTCAATTTTCTCCACAGATGTACGGCTTATCATCAAATCATTTTTTTTCTTTGGAACATATGGAGGATCTACAGGATATTTCATAAAAAAAATAGCTGAAAAAAACGCATATACTATTAATGTGACGGTCATTATTATTGAGGATTGCATTTGAATAATGGTGTGTGAGTATCTAAACGTCAGGCATCCGGCAATTATCGATCCTATAAAAATCAGCCTTAATGCCGCCTCTCTTTTGAATATTTCACCGTAAACTTCATGTTTGTATTCCAAACCGGTCATTAAAAGATTAAATGTGGTTTTCATAAAAAGGGCACTCAGGATTATAACAATGATAAGTATACCTGTAAATATGAACTTCATCATCGTATCACCAGGTGGAACTGCAAACAGGTAAATTAAAAAAACTGATAAAAACATCGGATGTGAAAAGATAGAAAAGATAAGATTTATTGCATTTAGATATTTATTAGTGGAAAATCTAAATACTTCACCAAAACATTCATAATGTAAAAGGATCGTCAGCGCTATAAATCCAGCATATAGTAAAATTGCTGGTGCCTTAAACCAGAAAAGTTCTGATTTTATAAAATAGTATTTCAGATTCATTTCTGAAAAAATAAAAAACATAAATGAGATCACAACTGAGATCAGAACAATAATTCTAAAAATTATTTCACCCTTTTGATCCCGCTCTTTCAGCAATTTCTTTTGCAAATTGAAAAATATAAACATATTAAAAAGTCCGAAAATCTTTTTAAGTGAATATAGAATCAGATCAGCTGTAATGATCTTTGAAATATAAAATATAATGCCGGCAGCAATTACCGACAGAATTGACAGCAGTGCAACACGGGGTAAAATTATAAAATATGAATCGTTTTCTGCTTTTACAGACAGTTCTTCATAGGTTCCGATTACCGGTATGTAATTCGGCCCAATCCCGCCGTTTCCTGCATAATCAAAAACCTTAATTGTTATTGAATTCATCTCCCCGTAATTAATCGAATCTGAAGGTATTGGATAAATTCTGGGTTCCCTGACACCGGAACGGAATGTTTCAATACCTCCGGTTTTCTCATCCGGAAAAATTCCGGTTTTACCGATGAATCTGTTATTAAAATATGTGACATCACTATCATCGATGCTCTGCGCATAAAATGCCAGCTGTGTTCCTCTGAGTTCTACAGGAATAATAAACTCTGTCCGGTATTCTCCATACCCGTTATAACTCTCCGCACCTATCCCTCCATCTGATTTTGAAAATTCCCATGGCACAGCTCTGACTTTTTCATGGATGTTCCCTACATTGACTTCCCACTCATTTAGAATTATGCTCTGATTGGAATAATTTCTATCTTCATAACAGCCTGTAGATGCAGATAAAATTACCATGAAAAAAAATAGTAATTTTTTACTCTTTCCGGAAATCTCTAATCCCGCATGAAGCTGTCTGCCGGTTTGAATAAGTTTATCACGCAGATGTTTAAAATCGGATTGTGATTTAATTCTCGTCATATTTTCTCTTGAATTGAAAGGTTTTGTGATATAAACAGTCGTACCATGACGGAAATACTGAAACATTGCTGTAAAACAATACGGTTTATTTTATGAACCGCGTCTCTGTTATTAATATAAACACCTGGTGTAATGCAGATAATAAGGACGGAACGAGCAGATGATGAAAAATAAACCATTTATTGCACCCCGGGTTAAATTGAAATGTAAATAGACTCCAAGATATACCCGGTCAAGCTTTTTTTACTCTGTCTTAAAGGCGCCAACTACGCGTGTAAGCTCATGAGCTCTGCCGTTCAGTTCACCGGAAAGCCCGCTTACCTTATCCGAGTTTTGTGCGGTGAGCTGGGCATACTCGTTGACCGAATTGATAGCTTTTGTAAGCTCATCGATTGTAAGCTGCTGTTCGATTGATGAATCGTGTATATCTTTCGATATATTACTGAATCTTTCTATTTCGGATTCTATTTTTCTGTTTTTATCAGAAAGAGTTTCAGTAAAACTATAGGCGTTCTCAATTACCGCAGATGTCTCACTTATACTTGTTTTTATTATATCAAGAATTTTCGATGTCTCCATAATATTATCAAGCTCTCTGCTGATCTTCCCGGTCTGTGCGGAGAGATTCTTTTTTATATCACCGGCCAGACTTGAAGTCTGATCCGCAAGCTTGTTGACTTCATCAGCAACAACGGCAAAACCTTTACCATGCTCGCCTGCGCGGGCTGCCTCAATAGATGCGTTCAGTGCCAGAAGATTAATTTTATCAGCAATATCATTTATCATACTTACCATTCCGTCTATATTCCCTACGAATGCCGAGATATCCGTCATCGTTTCGACAGTTTTAAGCATCGAGGCTCTCCCCTCATCCGTTTTTGTCATGGTAATAGATACGCTCTCCATAATCTCACCGGTGCGAAGCTTCAACTCCATGGTATCCCTTGCAATATCAAGAACCACCTCTTTCATTACAGTAAACTCCTGCTGCTGCTCCTTTATCCTCTCCACATTTATATCAAAAGATGACGACATCTCCTCGTAGGCACTCCCGGCCTCTTCAGTGATAGCAGAAAGATTTCTTGCAGTATCCGAAAGATCTGCAGATGTTTTATCCAGGCCCGATCCGGTCTCCTCAAGATTTACCGCGCTTTGTGAAAGAGTAGTAACAATATTTTTAAGCCGCTCCTTCACCTTATAAACAGATTTATTTATTGATGAGAGTTCATCCATTACTATTATTTTTGATGAGTACGCTGCGAGATTTCCTCTCCCCATCTCCTTAAGAACACGGTTGATCCGGTCAACTCTGATGATCAGAGTTTTAACAAGTATAAAGGAGACATACACTGCCAGAACAATACCAATTACAGCTATTACTGCAAGTCTGCCGTATATTGCCCCTTTATCTATATTCATCTTTGTGCTGAGAATCAGAAGATAAGTAAGGATAGAGAGAAATGGCACGAGCATAATAACAATGATAGATGAAAGTACCTTCTGGTGAATACTTATACTGAAGAAGCGGCTGACATCGCGCCATGCGGGAAATATACCCTGTTCGAAAACACTCTGAAGATAAATCTCACTGAGAAGAAAAAAGAGAACAACCGAAAAAGATCCGCTGATCAGCATTAGAAGCCACATATTAATCGCCTGAACGGCACCTAACTCTGCAAAATACATCGTAAGAAGATTGACAAGGGCCATCCCCAGGAGCCATCTGAAAAATGCACCAATACTGTGATAGAACGGTAGTTTTCTAAATCTTATAAAAGCTGCGTTATATGTATCCTCATCGTACTCCTCACCCCGGACAAGCATTCCGAAATATTTTAATATAGGACGGAGTACCAGATAGTTATTAATAAGTGTTGTAATGAAAGAGAGCGTTCCAGCAAACAGAGCCGCAATAATAAACACCTTAAGCTGAACCGGATTAAATTCGAGATTTGAAAAAACATAGAGGACCATAAGAGGTATAAGGAAAAAATAACTTATTGAATCTGTTTTAAGAAAAAGAAGCACGAAAAAATACTTAATATCCTTAGAATACTTGTTCTCTTCCATTTGTATCATCCCCATGATTTAATTGGCAAACACTTCAGATAAACCGGCATAACTTTCTAAATTCAAAGCATTACTTGTTTTTATGTCGTTTTTTTATATATATCTTATGATTTTCAGATGATAATAAAATAATCAATTTAATTTTATAAATTAAATGATTTTTTTTGTAACTACTTAAAAACCAGTGGTATTTTATCTCCGCCGCGCCTGTGGCGCGGCGGATAACAATTTTGACACAAATTTTTGACTAGTTACTTTTTTTGTAAATGGTATACTATCAATAAAGTGTTAACAATTTATATAAAATGGTGAGAATAAAACCGGATTGTGTTCAATAATTAGGCATAATGCCCATGTTAAGAGAGAGATCATTCGATGTACCCGCTCAATCTTCGGCAGGCTTGTCAATTAACAGCGGATCGAAATCTCCGCCATCCTCACCTTCCGTTATGCGGTATATATCTTTATCGACTTTCTTGAACTCTCTTGATGCTGTATTGTAACTGTTCACAGTCGTGGAGAGATTTTTCCCCAGCCTGTCCATATACTCTTCGTAGGCATTGAGATGCTTATTCAAGTCCTTGATTCTGTTTAGAATAACTTTAATGTTCTCTTCGACCTTCTGCTGTTTAAGCCCCTGCATTACAGTTTCGAGATATGCGTAGAATGATGTGGGAGATACAATTATTACATGTTTACCAAAGGCATACTCAATCAGATCCTGTGTGCTGATGTTCACGGTTCCTACATTATATATAAGAAGATTATAGTAAACCCCCTCTGCCGGGATAAACATGAACGCAAAGTCTGTGGTATTCTCGCCATGTTTTATATACTTGGAAGTTTCATCTATTCGAAGTTTTAAATCCGCTTTAAACTCCTTCTCTATCTGCAGTCTCACATCACTGTTTGTTTCAAGCATCAGTTTGTTATATTTCTCCAGAGAGAATTTCGCATCGACCGGTATAATTTTATCTCTGTAGAAAATTGCAGCATCGACTATTGTTCCATCTGTAAACCTGTACTGCATTTTATACTGCGCCGGTTGAAGAACATTTCCAAGAAGAGTTTCAAGAAAGTATTCTCCCAGAATCCCACGCTGTTTCGGATTTTTAAGAATGTTCTCCAGACTCTGCATCTGCTTTGAAAAATCCAGGACCTGTTTATTTGTTTCATCAAGCTTAGTGAGCCTCTCGGTAACATCCTTTATTATTGCAGCAGACTGTCCAAACTGCTTCTGCATGTTTACTGTGGTCTCCTGCTGACTTCTGCTCATCAATGTCGATATAGAATCGAGCTTCTGCTGCATCTCAATTCTGCTTTTGTGTGTAGTATCAGAAAGCTCCTGCTTCAGCGATCCGAGCATATTAAGCATTACTTCACTGCTCCCCGCGGCAGATTCAAGTTTTTTCAGTTTCTGAAAAGTCATAAGTGCGAAAATGAGTACGGGAATAACTATTAATGTAACAACAGCTACAATTACCGCAACAAGGAGAGTGCTATCCATATAACCTCTTTTAGAACATAAGTTTACTGATATATTTACATGTGCAAAACACATACATATATGTTTACTAATTTTACTAAGGATTTAAATTTTACAATAACAAATCAATAATTATCCCTAAATATAATTTTTAGAATAAAAGACAAAAATGCTTATAATTCTATACAAAAATCATTTTTTTTCATAAAAAGCCCATTTAGGCTTTTATTTAACTTGACTTTTATTGCAGTATCAATACATTGAAAATAAGAAAGTTTATTTATTTTTAAATCACACATAGAGCAATTCTACGATAGTCTCTATCGATTTACTGTTAAGAATTAAACTATTCGCAAAAGGAGCGTAAAACATGATAAACAAGAAAAGTTTACTGGCAGGGCTGCTTGCTATTTCAGCAGCAGTGATAATATCTTCCTGCGGATCTGCCGGAAGTTCAAACTCCGGACAGGGCGGACCTGAAGTATCACCCGAAGAGTACACAGACTTAGGTTCACCTGTGGTTGATACAGCAAATACAGCTATAACCGGAACAACAACACCTGAAGAGGGGACAGTTGTAGAAAGCATTGTAGACGCAAGAATTGAAGGGAGTCTTGACACTGATTCCGGAGATACAGGACTCGATGATGCTGAAGAAATTCTGAATGGTGCAGTTTCAGATGTAGTTATTGCAGCCGTTGCTGACAGTGTCACTTCGGACGGTACTGCTAATACTTCTACAGATGCTGCTTCTACTACAGAAACAACAGATTCCTCAGATACTGCTTCTAATACAGGAACAACACCTTCTGCAGATACAGGTTCTACTTCTGGAACAACTACTTCTACAGATTCCGGTTCTACTTCCGGAACAACAGCTTCATCAGATGCCGGTTCTACCTCTGAAACAACAGCTTCTACAGATACCGGCTCAACTTCTGGAACTTCAGAGTCTACAGGCGCTGGTTCTACTACTGGAACTTCAGTTTCTACAGATACCGGTTCTACTACTGATACAACAGCTTCAACAGAACCAGCAACTTCCGATGTACCTGTAATTTCCGGTGATGTTGTAGATGCTCTGAATAATGATGAAGCGGTCAGTCAGAATGAACTCGAATACTCTCTAGACTCATCTCAGGGAAGATGGTATGAAGAGACTAAAAAAGAATTATTCTCTGAAGCTGATGCCGCAGCAATTAAAGCTCAGATACAAACTCTCCGTGGGGAAATTAAGGCTATACTTGCTTCTTATAAAGACAAAGTCGTAAATGATAACAAAGGCAATAAAGACAACAAAGACAAGACAGAAGCAAAGGCTAGAATTAAGCAGATCAGAGAACAGATAGCAGTACTCAGAGCAAAGATCGGTAACGGAGGAAGAGTTCAGTCAGGTATATACACTAACTGGGCAAATGAAAACCTCAAACTTAATGTTAAAAGAGGGGAACCGGGCTGGTACAGAATTATAATCGTTGCTAAAAACAGAGGGACACTCCCTTCAAATTACGACAGATTTACATTCAGTGTAAACAACAGCGGCAACGAAACTGTAGCCGGTATATCAGTTAAAGCATCGGACAATGTTTACCACAGAGGAAGCGCGGACATCAAACTCGATAATCCTGCGGGAACAACGCTTAACATTGTATGGACAAATGATGCATACATGAAGGATAAATACGACGCAAATGTTAACATTAAAAAAGTAGTTCTTAAGAAAATAAAAGAGCCAAAAGAAAAAGCTGTTAATGCAAAACATTTAAATGGTGATGAATTCTCATTCATGGATGGAAGATGGTTTTTTGAGAATAAGGCTGCTCATACATTCTGGGCAAACCAGATTATAGGTTATACTTTCAAAAACCTGGAAGAGGGTGAATATGAAGTAACTGTTACAGCTAAAAATTTCGATTCTCTTCCTCTTGAGAAGAATTACAAGGAATTCAATGTTGAGATCGATTCAGATTATGATTCTGCTTCAATGAACATCAAAGCGGATGACAAGAACTGGAACCATGAAAAAGTTACTATGAATTTCGCTGAAGGGGACACAACTCTTTATATCAACTGGACAAACGATGTATACAAAGAGAATACTTATGATTCAAACATTATGATAAAGACTATAAGTATTAAAAAAGTTCAGAAGTCGTCTCTTACAGCGTTTCTGCTCAGAACAAAACCGGGTAATAAAGTATTTATACTTGGAGCATTCCTGATGCTTTCAGGTCTCATCTTCGGACTCTATCTGAAGAACAAAAATACAAGCGAAGCTTAGAAAAATATATTAACAGAACAAGGGGCTTAAGCCCCTTGTTCTGTTACCTCTAAAAAAATCCGGTTTTTATTCAATATCATCCTCATCACTTACATTTGAAAAAATTTCATTTATTGATGATATAAACTCTTCATCAAATCGGGGATCCCGCCCCTCCATAAGTATTGTCTGTCTTTTAATAAATAAACTTGAAAGTTGTGCCGCGGCCAGATCATCCATATGCTTTATTAGATTCATAATTTTTTTTGCGTCAACATTCATATCAAGTCCCCTTCTCCCGGGGTCAAAACCGAGACCAAGTAGAACAAGCATAACGGCAACGTGGGTTAGATTCTCTTTTTCATGCTTAGTCTGTTCAACTTCTTTCATACTTTCAAAAAAAACTTTCTCTGAAAGCACGACCCTATTGGTAAGCGTTTCTATTAGGTCCATTGCAAAGTCGGGATTGTTGGCAATAAGTATGTCAAGGTTATCCTTCGATGCAACTGCAAGGATTGTATCCTCCGCGCAGATAGCAGTGGCATTTCTCATTTTATGATCACCCAGCGCGGCAAGTTCTCCGAAAAACTCGCCTGCTACCGCGGTATTTACAGTAATAATATTCTCTCCATCCATATTTTTGAAAAATATTATACGTCCTTTTTTTATCAGATAAAATTTGTCTCCAATATCCCCCTCTCTGAAAACAACTGATCCTGCAGAGAAAAAATCTTCATCATCAGTCATCACCAGAGGTTTATAGAAAAATCCTTTTATTGCATCAAAACCGGGAAGTTTAAAAAGAAACACAGCCCCCTTCCAGTAGCGTAAAAGAAAATACCTCATGTAATAAATATAAAATACAAATGTAACAGAATTAAATCTGATAATTGAACCGAAAGCTTCATGCTTTATGACATGATTTTCCCACATAACCTTTCCGGTCATAATTCCCGATTCCAGATCACCAAGCTTAAACCTTAACGAAATCTCTTTCCCAAGCCCGAGAGGTTCAGTAGTCTGAAGGAAACAGTTGCCGGTGGATATATCGTTTGTTCCCAGATATTCATCAACCGTTCCATTTTTAATAATTTCAACATCTGAAATAATTGGAAGGCTGAGCAGACTCTTAACAAAGAACATAGGATTTATCGCTCCTGATATTATCAGGACAAGGGCAATGCAGAGTGGGAAGAGAACAAAAACAGCAACCGCTTCTTCTCTGGCAAGAACCAGATTCTGCGTTAAAGACAGTTCCCTATACAAACTCATTCCGGTTCCTGCAACAATGACCATAGCAACAACAATAGTAAACTTGATAATACCGGGATTCCAGTTGAAAAACGGAGCAGGACTTGATTTTAAAATTCCCGTATATCTCTTAACCCATCTGTCATAACGGGGCTGCCTGTCCTTAAGTCTCCACTCCTCAAAATTTATCCCTATTAACTTCAGTTTTTTCTCAGAATAAAATGATTGAGCACGCGCTAGAATCATCTCCAGATAAACAACAGAGAGTATAAGTATCGGAGCGGCAATATATGAATAGCTCTCCCCTTTCATCAGAGCAGTATCAAACATACCATGAAATACAAGAGGAATGAATAAACTCTTCAATCTGAATCGAACTCTTTTTGCAGGGGACCATGAAAGTTTTGCAATACCAAGATAACATCCGGCGATACCGCAGGTTGTAATATGCAGAGGGACGGAAAAAATCATTCTTATATATATAATTGAACTGTGCAGCTCAAGAGCGTAGAAAAAATTCTCCACGCATGAAAAACCGAGTCCGAAAAACATAGCTGTAATTATCCCTTCTGAAATAGAAAAATCCGGGAACCTTTTTAATAAAACATAAATTGCTATTACAGCTCCGCCTTTTTCCAGAAAACCGGCCATAATAAATCCCCTGACCAGCGGATTTACTATAAACATAAGATCTGCAATAAAACTTCCGATGAGCAGGAGAAAAAGCGCATAAGCGACTCCTGTCAGCAGTGAGGTAATATATTTTGTTACAGCCCCCCCTGATAAAAAATACCTGTTGTAAATCAGCAGAAATATGACTACAGGAATAAGTGATAATATTATTTTTTCAATTTCCATAATTAACCAATGACGTTGTATTTACAATAAAAGTGAATTTCAGGTAACTGCTTAAAAACCGGTGGCATTCCATCTCCGCCGCAACCAGGGAGAGGCGGAGATCAACTTTACCACATAATTATAAGTACTTACAATTTAAGCACATTTAAACATTTTTTTATACTTTTTTATATTATCGGCTGGAAACTGTTTTTTTTGCCCTTAATTATTTACCATTATTAACAATCAGAATAACATATAGTTTTTTATTCCCATTTCCCTCACATCGCAAAGCGATGTGCCCTAAAAATAAATTGCTGCCGGGCTAACGGTTCGTTAATCGAATGAAATTTTATTGCCATATAGCTCAACATGGTTCAGCGTGTCTGAATGAAAAAGTTTAATATTCTTGTCATATGCGGACCTACTGCTGGGGGTAAAACCTCACTTGCGGTTGATCTTGCGCTGAAATACAATGGAGAGATTATCTCCGGTGATTCCCGTCAGGTTTTCCGCGGAATGGATATTGGAACAGGTAAAGATCTGCAGGAGTATAAAACTGACTCCGGAGAAGTAATACATCATCTTATCGATATAGCTGATCCCATGGAGGAGTATAACCTGTACCGCTACATTGCAGATTTCAACAAAGCTTTCGATTCGATAACATCACGTGGAAAACTGCCGATACTGGCCGGCGGTTCCGGATTATATATAGAGGGGGCGCTCAAAGACTACTCTTTGTATCCGGCACCTGAAGATCCGGAACTGCGGAATTCATTAAATGAAAAAACAAAAGATGAATTACTGGAGATACTCAGATCTGAGTCTGAAGAGATTTTAGAAAGAACAGATACATCAAGTACAAGACGGATTATACGCGGAATCGAGATTGCCCGGTATATCAGAAATAATCCGTCAGAAACGGCCGAATGCAATAATAAAAGATTACTCCCGCTGATTATTGGTGTGACTTACCCGCGGGACGAACTGATAAAAAGAATTGATTCAAGACTCGATGATCGTCTGAAAAACGGAATGATTGATGAAGTTAAAGACCTTCTCGATAATGGAGTTACAGCAGAGAGACTTATAAGACTGGGTCTTGAGTACAGATACTGCACCATGTATCTGAAAAATGAAATATCTTACGACGATATGACTGAAAGATTGAAGATTGAGATTCACAAATTTTCCAAAAGACAGATGACCTGGCTGAGGGGCATGGATAGACGGGGACTTGCTATTCACTGGATTAAAGGGAATGATATGGCAGAGGCGATGTCTGTATTAGAATCATACGATTGAAGATTCCTATTATAGAAAAAAGACAGGAAGCAGGTAATCATTTTACCGGCCTCCCTGTTATAAGTAAAAAGAATTACTAAAAAAGATAACCGGCACTAATGAAAATTCCATAATGAGAAATCTCATCAAAATTATCCGAAAACATACGTAAACGAACACCAAGAGATACAGATTCAAATATTGGCGACACAGTAAGTCCAACTCCGAAGTTAAAACATGCATCAGCTCCCTTGTCAAATATAGGTTTCCATTCTTCGTCATCAGAATCTTCTTTCAAGTTATAAGAAAAAACACTTCCGAAAAATATATCAGGCTTAATTATAAAATCAAATGGAATATATGTAATGTTAACAGGGAATAAAACACTCTTCGGTCCACTCCCTGAATTTCTGCTGTTATCAAGAAAGCCCGTGCCGCCAGATAAACCGATATGATTACTCAGAAATAACCGCTGGTATTCAATCAATACGAATGTGCTTTCCAGGTTAGGTGTAGACGACAGAGTCACTGAATTTATTTTGCTTTCATTTTCATTTGCAAAAAGAATCGAAGGCATTATTAAAAGTAAAAATACTATTTTTTTTGTCATATGATTTCCCTTCTATATTATTTCAAAGTTATTTGCAAGGATCCGACTTTTTTTCCCGTTATGCAAATTTCCACACTTAGGATAATAATAAACGACCTGTAAGATTAAAAAGAACAAAACCAGTCAGCAGCAAGGCAAGGCAAGGCAATAAATTTTTTCATATAAACCAAATTTCCTTTTGTTAAATTTAGTTCGAATATGCTAAAATGAATAATTACGTCAACAATAAAAAAAAGTGCAATGAACATCCTGTTTATACTAATAATCAATCCCATGTGGCATGGTACTATCATTCTAAAATTTATTGCAATAATCCTGTTATAATATTTCTGAATTGAATGATGAAATGTAAAAAAGCCGCTCATAAAAGATAATAAGCTTCGCGAATAAATTAAATCCGGAAAGGTTAATATAATACTAGTTCTTTCCGGTTTACACTTACAGGCACACCCCCTTCTAAATAAAAAATTAATGATGACAGATACGGTGATGTAAAAGACAATGCAGAGAATATAAAGTAATAAAAACTTTTTACAACATCATTAAACCTTTTATTTATAAATTTACAAGATTAATAACATAATGAAAATTAAAATAATATCTCTCGGGTGCAGACTTAACCAGTCGGAAATTGAAAGCGTTTCGACAACCCTGCAGAATTCCGGACACGAAATTACACGCGATGATAACGCCGATATCTATATAATCAATTCCTGCGCCGTAACTGCTCGAAGTGAAAGGAAGACCAGGCAGCTGATATATCAGGCTCTTGCTAAAACAGGCGCATCGGGCAGAGAGAAAATTATCGTAACAGGATGCGCTCCGGATGACATATCCGGAGATCCCCGAATAACATATCTTTCCAATGACCACAAGTATATGATACCGGAAATAATAGACGGGATGGACCCCGATGAATCGAAGATGGTTCCGTCGCGGTTCAAATTCGATGCTCCTGTAAAATGCTCTACCAACAGGGTAAATCTTAAAATTCAGGACGGATGCGACAACTTCTGTTCATTCTGCATTATCCCGTACACAAGAGGAGTACCGGTGAGTAAACCCTCAGGCGCGGTAATTGATGAGTTCCGGGAACTGATTGATAACGGATACAAAGAGATAATACTCACTGGTGTAAATATAGGGAAGTACATCGATGGAGAGACCGGTCTTGCAGAGCTTGCTGAAAGCATACTATCTCTAAGCGGTGAGTTTCGGCTTCACCTTACATCTCTTGATCCGGATTGCGCCCCGGACAGACTTCTTGATCTATTCAGCGAGGAACGGATGGTCAAACATCTCCATCTCTCACTGCAGAGCGGAAGTGATACAGTTCTGAATAGAATGAACAGACCGTATAACAGGGATCAGTATATTGTTGTTTCGGAATATCTTAAAAGTATAGATAAAAACTTTAATTTTACCACAGATGTTATTGCAGGTTTCCCGGGAGAGACTGACATTGAGTTTGAAGATACTCTTTCATTGATACGCCAGGTGGGATTTTCACATATACATACCTTCCGTTACTCCAGCCGGGCCGGTACAAAGGCAGCAGAGATGAAAAACGCTGTTCCCGAAATTGTAAAGACAGAGAGAAGCCGCCGGATTATAGATCTTTTCAATGAACAGAAAATTAATTATTACAGAAAGTTTTCAGAGAGAGATGGAGTTTTCCTCAGCGAAAAATTCAGTAAAGGAATCACTACAGGATTTAACGAATACTATATACCTGTTGAAGTCCCCGAAAAACTCGAAAGAAACTCTTTCTTTAAAATTCATACGGCTTATAATGAAAGTAAAAATATTCTGATTGGTAGTATTATATAATTTCAATAATAGCTTCTAAGCATATATCCCCGCCGCCTTCGCGCAGTAGGGATAACAGTTTTATTTTAAAATATAAGGATTAATAACTATAGCAATTTACGCAATTTTTAGAACCTGCCATTTCTCACCCTTCAGTTTTTAGAGAGAGAAATCTTGTTAATTCATTCAAGAAATGTTATAATATAATATTCATCCATCAGGTTATCATGTTATTTTAATAAATTAAACTCAACAGGAGAGCAACCGATGAAATTAACTTTAATTATAATCGCAGCTTTTGTTATCTGGTTTTCCTCTATATGGGTTGCTGTTTTATCACTCCTTTCGATTATCGGCGGCTGGAAAACTCTCAGCAGAATATATCCTCTTTCTCTCAATGACAGAGGCAGCAATGCTGTCAAATATTCGATGAGCAGTATGAAAATGGGTTTTGTAAATTACAGATCGAGCGCAGTGATATCCTTTACAGGAACCGGAATAATACTTGAAACGATAAAAATATTTTCTGTTATGCATAAACCGATCTTCATTCCGTATACAAAAATATCCGGTATAAAAAATGGGAAGCTATTCTTTTCTACTTATACCTCATTCATTGTAGAAAATAAAAAAATTGTTTTATACGGTAAAGCCGGAGATGAACTCTTCTCAAGACTCTCAACTTCAGGCTCATCGTTTTAATTCTATTACAGCAGCAAATGATTGTATGAAATCGCTTTACCCTTCGGCTTCGCTCAAGGAGCGGTGTATACGCTGGCTGAGCGAAGCCGAAGCCTTAATGATGATCTATATGATTCGTTAAATGCTATAGATTAAATTCATTCTGATCACCAAACAATAGAGCCTGTTTAATGAAATTATATTAGATTATTTTTTGACTTATAAAATTTTCAACTTCATCTTTCGTATATCCGGCATCGATAAGTATCTCCATAGCATCACCGCCGGTTTCCGGGAACTTCATGACGACCTCTCCCGGAGTTTCTGACAGCTTAACAGGATTACCCGTAACATAAAGATCCGAACCGCTCCCGTTGAAATTCATAACTTTAAGCAGCATCTCTCTCGCCTTAACCTGTTCATGCTCAGAAACCTCGTCAAGATCAAGAACAGGAGTAAAACATATATCCGAGTCTGCAAAAAATGAAACCCATTCGTCTCTCGATCTCTCCATCATAATACCGCTGATATCCGCTATAATCTCATCCTGCTTCGATATATTGTACTGTAAATCTATATAATCCGCACGGCCGATCTTTGTACAGAAACCGCTCCAGAACTTCCCCTCTATCGCGCCAAGGCCGACGTATTTTCCGTCACCACACTTATATGTATTGTACATTGCAAATCCCCCTGTGAGGAACTCCCTACCGGTCTCCGGTACACTCCCCTTACCGCACCACTCACCAACAGTATACGATAGAAGACTCAGCGCACCATCCATCATGGATATGTCAATGTTCTGACCTCTGCCGGTTCTGCTCCTGTGAAAAAGCGCCAAAAGAATACCTATCACAGCATAGAGACTACCTCCGGCCATATCTGCAACCTGAACTGACGACATGACCGGCACCCCATCCCTCCCTGCCGTGAGACCCGAGATACCGGATGTGTTCAGATAATTTATATCATGCCCCGCCCTATTGACCCATGGACCGCTGAGACCATAACCGGTAACTGAACAGTAGATCAGCCCCTCATTGAATTCTTTAAGTGAATTATATCCAAGACCCATTTTGTCCATAACTCCGGGGCGGAACTGTTCGATTATAATATCAGCACTCCTTGCCAGTTTTTTAAAGATCTCTCTCCCCTGATCGCTCTTAAGATCTAGAGTTAAACTTTTTTTATTTCTATTAACTGCACAGAATCTTGTACCGAGCCCGCCGATAAACGGAGGGAGGAACCGGCCCAGCTCTCCGCCGGTCTCCTCAATCTTGATTACATCGGCACCGAAATCGGCAAGTATCTGTGTGGCGAAAGGACCGGGAAGATATCTTGTACAATCCAGTACTTTTATTCCATCAAGGGGTTTCTTATTTCCACCGGGGATATTTTTCATTGTCAGCCATCCTGTATTATTCAGATCAGTTAGTCTATCAGGAAGATTACAGATTAATATTTCAATAAGTATTTGGAATTTAATACATTCCGGCTGTGTAATCATTACCCTCATCACTCTGTGTAAACGTCAAAATCTCTCTAATTTGAACAAACCTCACGGCCCCCTAAATCCCCCGGCGGGGGACTTGATAATAATATCTGAGAATTTTTAATAAACTTTCTCACTCAACAACCTTATTTTAAGTCCCCCTCCGGGGGATTTAGGGGGCCTTTGAAATAGATTACTGCAAATAAAAATTTAAAAATAAAATAATCATATCTAAGGCCGATGATTATTTCTATCCAGATTAGCCTATAAATTATCATATTCAATTCTGCGCCCCGGACTTACAGTTTCACTGGTTTTAACGCTGTTTCAGAAAAATGATTTGACAGAAACAAAGAGTATTTTACAATTTCTATAAATACTTAAACTCTGCAATTCAAGGGACCGAAATAATGTTATTTTCAGAATGCCAGATAGACACCGCGACAGAAATTTTAAAATCGATTGCTCACCCTATCAGACTAAAAATCCTCTGTTTTCTCCTTGATGGAGAGAAAAACGTAGGTGAAATAGAACAGGAGTTCGGGTCAACAATATCCAATATTTCACAGCACCTTACTGTTCTAAGAAAAGCGGACATTATCATCCGCAGAAAAGATGCCAATTTCATGTTCTATTCACTGAAAGATAGTAATATTGTAACATTGATGGATACACTTAAAAATCTCTTCTGCGAATAATGCTTATTAAAAGAAATATATGCCTGCTGGCTCTCTCGCTCATCTTTATTTCATCATCACTCAATTCTCAGACTAATAAAAAACTGATCATTAAAGGTCTTAAAATCTACTCCGAAAAAGAGATTTATTCTCTCCTTCTGCTTGATAGATTTGAAAAAGGGAAAAAACCGCTCGCTGAAGTAATAAACTCAATTGAAAAATTCTACAAAGTAAATAATTACCCCTTTGTCAAAGTCTACCCTGCTGATGTTAACGCAAACAACGAATACGTCCTGTTTGTCGATGAGGGGAGAATCGGTAAAATTATTGTCCATAATCTTAATAATTATTATTCACTTAAATTCAAGCAGCAGATAGATTTTCCCGGGAGGATTTACAATACTGAAGTATTAAATCTGAATCTGAAGAACCTTAAAAAATTATTTCCTTCTTCAGAGATAACTGTAGAACTCAAACAGCCGCCTGATTACGAAAGCAATCTTGTTCAGCTGGATAGAGAACTTGAAAGATTAAAACTTGGAGAAGTTTTTGATACCGATTTTTTTGACAGATATGTCCCGCTGCATGACCTGCATTTCTATGTAGCATCCCGGAAAAAAAACGGCAACAGCAACGGTTTCCTCAATGGCAAAAGCGACGGTTTTGGAATTGATATTCACTACAGGTTTCCGTCAGTATTTGTACCGGGAATTTTTTATTACAATGAGAAAACTTTTGCAGGGAAAGACTATCTGGAAAGTTCGCTGACAACAGGAATAGATCCGGGACTCGGAGGTTTTTTCGGTTTTCCCCCTTCAAACACTCTTCAGTTTCCTCCGGAATTCCGGTTCATAGAGTTGACCGGTGAATACAAAATCAGTCCGATGCAGAATGATTTTTTCGGGCCTCTCATCAGAGCAAGAGCATTTCACAGTAACTCCGCAAGAAAAGATCTTGGACTTACTGAATATAAATTCCTTAATTTAAAATGCACCCTGGCGCCGGAATTTACTCTGCTGAAAAATCTTAGAATTTACGCCGGTCTCGGGACTGATCAGATTAAAATATATGACAGTGTAATTGACGGGACGATAGAAAACCATCTCGATAAAAGCGATGACGTCTACCACAACACCTTCGCTGAAGCCCGGCTGAAGTTCGACCCTATCCCCATACGGGTGGGTAACAGGATTGATAAAAACGTAGTGATAACCTACACATCCTACATTGCAGGTAAAAATTCAGATAAACTCGAGATTCAGATGGAGTACGATACTGATTTTGACAATCTAAGTATACTCTCTTTGAAATCGAGGGCAATCTATCTATCCGGAAGACCGCAGTTTTACCAGGTAGAGGGAGTAAACAGCCAGTACTTTAAAGGATTTCAGGGGGACGATTACTTTACCGGGAAAGATGCAGCTGCATCATGTGAATACAGGGTATCGTTATATCAGGATTTCCTTTATGCCGGAGGTTTTATTGAGGGAGTTATATTTGAGCCGGATGGCAGCATACTTTCCGGGACAAAGAGAGGGATAAATTACGGGCCAACAGGGAGACTTCTTATTTATGATCAGTTTGAACTGATCGGATATTTCGGTTACCACAGGTTATTTCCGGATAACATAACCGGAACCAATTTCCAGGTAAAGCTCACAAAGAAATGGTAGCTACTCTACACACATAATGCGGCTGGTCATAAAACATCTTTCGCTGTCGCGGAGAAAACAGTGTGCAAGAATATAATTATTTTTGCCGTATGTAAGATACTCCTTGGGAAGAATCTGTCTCCGTGTAATAACACCATCGGAATCGATATATTTAATTGTTACTTCTTCGCCTATACATATATTTCTCCACACCTCTGTCCCTATCGAAGACTCCGAGGTCATACCGGGACGAACCGGATCACCATGAACTCTGATCAGATCGGAGAAGATTGAATCACCTGTTATTCCAAAACCTTTTAATGTTTCGCAGAACACGGCCATACAGGCTATTGCGTCGTCAAGCGCCCTATGGCTCACAAGTTCAAGCCCCAGATGCGAAGCAAGCGTGGGGAGTTTGTGATTCGGAAGATCGGTAAAATATTTCTTCGCCAGCTTCACAGTATCAAGCGCGTTAAGTTCGGGCCTTGGCGCATTACTCATGCTGAATGCACGGTTAATAAATGACAGGTCAAATCGGGGATTCTGAATAACAAGAACAGTCCCGTCTATAAATGAAAAGAATTCATCCAGCACATCCTCAAGTATCGGAGCACCGGAAACCATGCTGTCTGTAATTCCATGAATCCGGACTACATTTTCAGGAATATGGACTCCCGGATTAACCAGTGTCTGATAACAGATACTCCCGCCGTCGAGCCTGAACCTTACTGCACCGATCTCAATAATTTTATCAAACGCGGGATTTACACCTGTAGTCTCAAGATCAACTGCGCAGAAATCGATTGTTGAGAGTTTTACTGAATTCTTTACCATCAGAACTCCCCCATAATCTTAATCTCTGTTTCAAGACTTATCCCTGTCTGCTTAAAGACAGTCTCCTGCACATGCCGTATTAGATTATATATGTCGCAGGATTGAGCATCGCCTGTATTTATAATAAAATTGGTATGCTTTTCGGACACCGCGGCTCCCCCTATTCTGCACCCTTTAAGGCCGCTGTCATTAATCAGTTTCCATGAAGAGTGTCCCTCCGGATTTTTAAAAACAGACCCTGCTGAGGGATAATCCATTGGATGCTTGCTCCACCTGTCCTTAATAATATCCTCAACGCACTTCCCTATTTCATCGGGATTATCAGCTTCAGGGAGAGAGAAGAGCCCTCCGGTAATTACTGTATTTTCAGGGAGATTCATTTTTCTGTAACCGGAAATATCAGCTCCGGCATCAACCTCAAAAACTTTTCCGTTATAATCCACTCCACGGATCTTTTTAAGTATATCGACAAAGCACCCCATATATGTCCCGGCGTTCATAAAGATGCCACCTCCCACTGACCCGGGAATACCTGCCATAAACTCAACACCGCCGAAACCTGCACCGATAGCTTCACTTATAAACCGTTCCTTGCTGAGAGCCGCACCCGCATAAATAAACTCTCCGGACATACCAAAACCGGTTTCAATCCCTGAAACTTTAACAACAGCACCTCGAAGCCCTTTATCACTTATCAGAAGGTTAGATCCGCCGCCTATAATATGAAACGGGATACCCTCCCCTGTCAGCACAGGCATGATTGACGAGAGGGAATCTTCATTAAAAGGCTCGATGAGAATATCCGCATTACCGCCGGTTTTAAAAGTTGTGCAGAGGGATAGAGATGAATTGAAATCAATTTTACCGGAGTTTGAAATCTCTTTTACTGCATTTTCTGAAATTATATTATTAGTACACATTTTATCCTGCTTTTAGTGTATCATTTTAAGCAGGAGTATCATGTCAATAAAATTCATATTAAACAGATAAATTTTAATGCAACTATTAATAAAACGTAACGGCGATGCAAGTGAGATGTGGCACAAAAAAAAGATCCCCCTGTTAATTTCAGGGGGAGATAAAGAGGAAGCAAAAATGTTAACTCAAAATACTAAGTCGGCATTCGAAAAACAAAAAACCGTCAAAAACTTTTCGATTTATTCTAATCAGAACTAGTTTTACTTGTCAAATATTATTTATCATAAATCTTATAATAATTCAATTAAATCTCTTTTTTTTTAACAAACTATAAAGATTCATCGTCATAAACTTATCATTTACTAATATAAAAATGTAAAAATATACATTTTAAGTGAATTCCCATATAAATTCCGGAAAATATACATTTTTCGAAAATATTTCAATGAGCGGAGAGTTTTAAAAATCGCGGTCATTACACCCTTCGAAAAATAAAATTAGTACCATTATCAGATTTTCATTTCTAATATTATATATCAGATAAGCCGATAAATATCCGAGGAGAAAACTTTTTATAATCACGATGAAAAAGAGAGAACACAAAGTCATAATCCCCGACCTGAGGGAATTTACCGATGATAGCGGTAAAAAATGGGTTCAGACATCTACAGATGATCTTTTTTCAATAAAAGAACTAAATGAAATTATCACCTCAATTGAAAAAGAGAGGGCGAAGGATGAAGTTGTATTCGCAAGGATCGATTTTCAGAAGGTTGACAAAGAGTTTTACGATACGGCTGTTGAGCTTCAGCAGATAGTTCAGAAACAGAGTAAACTCCTTCAGAAATATGCTGCAGAGACTAAAAGAGTTATTGATAGAAAAAACCTCAAACTTAAAGAACTTATAGAATATATTAAACAACTCCATCAATTCATAGCGCACATGAATGCCAACCCCGAAGACGCGGAAAACCTTAATATACCGGTTACATTCGGATATCCCGGAGATAGAACAGCAGATGTTGTTTCTCAATACGAGGAAGTTGAAGAAAAAGTAATGGCCGAGGGTGATGCTGAATAGCTCCCCGAAAAATGTTTGACATATATATCCCCCGAAGAAGTTATTTTATCATAGTAAAAATCCGGAGGATGATGTGCCCCTTAAAATTTACAACACGCTTACCAGACAGATAGATGAGCTTATTCCAGGCGGAATCAGAAAAGACAAGCCCGAGGATTACCCTGCTGTAACAATCTACTCCTGCGGACCTACGGTTTACAGCTATGCCCACATCGGGAATTTCAGAACATTTATCTTTAACGATTTTCTGCGGCGCTATCTCAAGTTCAGAGGTTTCCGCGTGGATCATGCGATGAATATTACAGATGTAGATGACAAAACAATCAAAGGATCTATCGAAGAGGGTGTAACCCTTGCCGCATACACCGAAAAGTACACAGAGATATTTTATGAGGATTTAAAAACTCTTAACATAGAGGGAGTTGAACACAATCCGAAAGCAACAGAATCCGTTGATGAGATGATTAACATCCTGAAAAAAATCGATGCAAACGGAATACTTTACGAGAAAGAGGGATCTCTCTATTTCAATATAGCTAAATTTCCCGGATACGGAAAGCTATCCATGCTGGACAGGAGAGAGATAAAATCCGGTGTAAGCTTCGATGCCGACGAGTACGAAAAAGAGGATGTGCGCGATTTTGCTTTATGGAAAGCCCCGAAAGAGAACGAACCGTTCTGGGAAACACCATACGGTCCCGGCAGACCGGGATGGCACATCGAGTGTTCCGCCATGATACGCAAAATTTTCGGAACTACAATCGATATACATACTGGCGGTGTTGACCTTATCTTCCCGCATCATGAAAACGAGATTGCACAGAGCGAAGCAGCTTATGGAGAGACATTCGTACGCCACTGGATTCACACAGAGCATCTCCTTGTCGATGGAACAAAGATGTCTAAATCTGCAGGGAACTTCTACACGCTGAGAGATCTCCTTTCAAAAGGCTACTCTCCCCGCTCAATACGATATCTTTTAATGTCTGCACACTACAAGAAACAGCTGAACTTCACACTTGACGGAATAACCCAGGCAGATCAGGCTCTTGAGAGAATAGATAATTTTGTTTTGAGACTAAACGACAGAAAAAATATCGCGGGGGAGAATCCTGAAATAAAAGGGATCACCGAAGCGCTTATCAGAGATTTCAGCGAAACAGTGGACAATGACCTGAACATCTCCGGAGGACTTGGAGTGTTCTTTGAGTATATTCACAAGATAAATACAATGATCTCTGATGATAAAATCTCTGAAAAAGATGCTGAGATTATACTTGAAGCTGTAAAAAAACTCGACCAGGTTTTCGGATTTGTATTCTCAGGCGCCAGTGTCGAGGATGATGTGGACAGGGAGAGAATCGACTCCCTTGTAAACGAAAGAATCGAAGCGAAGAAGAACAAACAGTTTGCACGTGCAGACGAGATCCGTGACATTCTCAAAAACGAAGGGATAATCCTTGAAGACACTAAAGATGGTACAAGATGGAAAAGAAAAAAATAATAACCGGGCGAAATCCCGTAATAGAATATCTCAACAGCATAACTGACGGGAATGGGATGGAACTCCATCTCTCATCATCAGCTCATGGAAAAATTATAGTTGAGATCCAGCATCTCTGCAGAAGAAAAAAAGTAAAAATCATCACAGAGGATAAAAGCTTCTTCAAAGATGTCAGCTCATCATCGACGCATCAGGGAGTGGCGCTGCATATACCCGTCATGAAGAAAGAGGTAGATCCCTCTGAAGTCCTGAAAAAAGTTGCTGAAGATAAAGGTGTTATAATACTCCTGGATCAGATAACCGATCCGCATAATTTAGGATCAATTATCCGTTCAGCCGAAGCGCTTGGATGCGGTGCTGTTATATTACCGAAAAATAACTCAGCTGAAGTCAACGAAACTGTGCATAAAACTTCGGCAGGCGCTACTGCACACATCGAAATAATTACAATAGTAAATGTCGCCCAGTTTCTTGATGAACTTAAAGAACTCGGATTCTGGATTGTTGGAACAAGTGACCACGGTACTGTGCCGATAAGCAAACTGAAAGAAGTTCATCCCGCGTGTATAATAATCGGCAGTGAAGGGAAAGGGATGAGAAGACTAACCGAAGAGAAGTGCGACTATATTGTATCAATTCCGCTGAAAGGGAAAGTGTCTTCACTCAACGCGTCTGTAGCTGCAGCTATAGTCATGTATGAAGTTTTAAAGAGCTAGCAGAAATTTAATGAGAGGTAATATGGGAAAAATTGTAGCTGTACTCGGGGCAACTGATCACCCGGAACGATTTGCCAATCGTGCAATAAAACTCCTGAAGTCAAAAGGGCATACAGTCCTGGCCGTCAATCCGCTCTACGACGATGTGGACGGGCTTAAATGCAGCAAATCTCTTATTGATTGTCATGAAACCATAGATACAGTAACAGTATATGTAAATCCTGATAGAGCCGCTTCATACATAGATGATATAATTTCAGTAAATCCGAATAGAGTAATACTAAATCCGGGTACCGAGAACACCGTCATGTCACAGCGCCTCAAAGAAGCGGGAATTACCGTAATTGAAGACTGTACACTGGTGATGTTAAACAGAAACGAGTTCTGACTTTAAGTAGTTGATATCCATAGTAATACAAAAAACTGTACAAAAAATGTAGTTAATAGTTGAGTAAATTTAAATCCATGATAGTACATGGATTTAAAAATTATCAGGTAATAAATATTTCTTTCTTGACAATAAATTTTCATTCCGACCTGCTCAAATTATTTTTTTTATTAAATCGGCAATCAATAATATTTCCTTTTAAAAAATTAAAACAAAGGCGATTATGAAAATAAAAATTATTTTGATGTTTATAACCCTGACTATTTTAAATGGGTGTATCTCTGCTCAACTCAGTACTGGCGGGATGCAGGTAGAATACGTCATAAATGGAGATGCTCCTTCTGGTTATACTGAAATTGGTAAAGTCGAAATACACGATTTTGAATCAGGTGTTACTTACCCTGATGCAGTTGTTCGATTAAGAAATAAAGCTGGTGAAATGGGGGGAGATTTTTTAGTAATTGACAATATTAAATATCAGGACATTGATTTTACAATTTATTACACTGGGTATGGCAGAGTTTATAAAAAGTAACTTTACAAACATTTAATCATTTTGTTTAATAATACAATTATTTAAAATAACTCAATAGCAAGTTCATTAAGTTTTTCTTTAAACTCATTTGTTGCAGGATATACTGATTTTTCGACGTCAGTAATAATAAAAAACGAGGGACTATTAACCTTTACTATTTCAAGAAAATCAATTTCTTTAATTTTTGATGTATAACGAATATGATGTTCACGCTTTTCCTGATAAAGAGTTTTAATATCGAACAGAGAATATATTTTATCTCCGATGACAAATCCACCCTCTTTTACTTCAGAAAATAGCGAATCATAGTAGTATGAAAAATTAACAACTACAAAACCTTCACTTCCTTTAATTGCTCTATATGTTATATCAATACTAATTTTTGATTTAGTATTTTTAAGATTTGTCGGGTAAACGAAGTACTGTAAAATACCGTCACCAACATATAGGCTTTCAATTTTTGAACTTGAAATACAACTGGTAATTATAACCAGTAAAAATATTTGAAATAATAATAATTTCTTCACTTAAACTCTTCTCTATTTTTTTATAAATTAAGCAGAGTTCATTTAAATGAACTCTGCTTAATAATTTTATTCACCAGTTACAATTGTATCCCAATTATTATAGAAACCTAAAAATCCGGTATGTTTAATATCTACTGTTGAAATTTTTGAGATACCACCATTTTTTGCTGCCTTATAGATTCCAGCATCGTTATTAACTTGAAACACTAGAATATAAGTAACTGATGATTTCCCCATTTTACTTCCAATAGGATTACTGGTTGCTGTGTACGGAGTTGTTGTTGAACATGAAATGATAGTTAGACTTAATAAAATTGAAACAATTGTAAAAATAGTTTTTTTCACAAAAAAACCTCCATAAATTATAAAAAATCTTATTTAACTCATCAATATTAGCACGATAGTCAACTATAATTTTTTATTTAAGCAAATACGCCCTCAAAATTTTCCGCATAAAAAATACTTGCCAATAACTGGCAATAAATATTGCTATCATCAGGGACTTATATTTATAATATAATAAAATACAGTATTTATTCCTTAACTTGTTAATAAAAAGCTTTTATATCCCCACCCCGGAAGAGGTGGAGATATAAATTTCAGCATTTTTCAGTAAAATACAATCAGGAATTTTTACTTATAAAAATCACTAATCTGCAGGTAAAAAATGGATTTAGCTCACATACGGAATTTTTCAATTATTGCCCATATTGATCATGGGAAATCGACTCTCGCAGACAGGCTTATCGAAAAATGCCGTCTGGTAAACGACAGAAACAGAAAAGATCAGATGCTTGATACTATGGATATTGAGCGGGAAAGAGGGATTACAATAAAGTCTAATGCCATAACCCTCAATTATATAGCGAAAAACGGCATAGATTACACATTCAATCTTATAGACACTCCCGGTCACGTTGACTTTACATATGAAGTGTCACGGGCACTGTCATCATGCGATGGCGTAATTCTTATTGTTGACGCGTCTCAGGGGGTTGAGGCTCAGACAATTGCCAATTTCTACCTTGCTCTTGAAAACGATCTTGAAATACTCCCTGTAATAAACAAAATAGATATGCCCAGCGCAGATGTCGAGGCTACCAAAAATCAGATAGAAAAAATTCTGGGGCTTGATACTGAACATGCGGTACTGACTTCTGCCAAACAGGGAATCGGTATTGATGATCTCCTTGAAAAACTAGTCGAGTACATCCCTGCACCGAAGGGAGTTGCAGATGCCCCTCTTAAGGCGCTGATCTTTGACTCTTTCTACGATCAGTATCTAGGGGCTGTAATAAAAGTCCGGATTTTTGACGGTACTGTAAAAAAAGATGATGTTATTAAATTCTATGCCACGGGTAAGGAATTCACTGTTATTGAAGTTGGTGTCTTCAGACTCGATCTGGAAAAAAGAAACGTTCTTGGACCCGGAGAAGTAGGATACATTGTTGCCGGTATTAAAAGTGTCGGAGATACAAAAATAGGTGACACCGTCACCTCTGCGAAGAATCCCGCGAAGGAACCTCTTCAGGGATTTAAAGATGTCAAATCAATGGTATTCTCCGGACTCTATCCGATGTTCGGTGATGAGTACGAGGCATTACGCGAAGCTCTATTCAAACTTCAGCTTAATGATGCGTCTCTGCTGTTTGAACCGGATAACTCATACGCTCTCGGATTCGGATTCAGATGCGGTTACCTTGGCCTTCTTCACATGGAGATAGTTCAGGAACGTCTGGAGAGAGAGTTCAATATCTCCCTGATTACAACCGCTCCAAGTGTTGAGTACAAAATTTTTATGCAGAACGGTACACTCCTCGAAATTGACAATCCGGTAAATATGCCTGATCCCGGATTCATAGAGCATATAGAAGAACCTTATGTTACAGCTTCAATCGTAACACCAAACGATTATGTCGGAAATATCATGCAGCTTGTAACCGACAGCCGTGGAATACATAAAAACATGGAGTATATCACAACCGATAGAATCCAGCTCACTTATGAACTTCCGCTGTCCGAAATTGTTTTCAATTTTTACGACAAATTGAAATCGATCTCACGGGGTTACGCTTCATTCGATTATGATCCGATCGATTTCCGTCCATCAGAAATGGTAAAGGTTGATATTCTTGTAAATGCTGAACCGGTAGATGCACTGTCATTCATTGTTCATAAAGATAAGGCAAGAACCCGGGGAAAGGATATTATTGAAAAACTTAAGGATATAATCCCTAAACACCAGTTCAAAATTCCTATCCAGGCAGCAATCGGCGCGAATATTATAGCACGAGAAAACATCTCTGCAATGAGAAAGGACGTTACTGCAAAATGTTACGGCGGTGACATTTCACGAAAGAGAAAGCTTCTTGATAAGCAGAAAGAGGGTAAAAAGAGAATGAAACTTGTAGGATCCGTAGAGATTCCGCAGGAGGCATTTTTAACTATACTCAAGATTGACTAAAAAATAATTCAACTCGACTCCTCAAAGCCCCCTAAATCCCCCGGAGGGGGACTTGAGAAGACCATTCTCGAATTGTCATAATTATCAACATCCTCTTTAAAGTCCCCCTCCGCTTTAGGGGGCTCCGTTTTAGAAGGCAATCCATTAAAAAAGGCATCCCTGAAAGGATGCCTTTTTCTATATAACCAATTTGATGTTCTTCAGATTATTTGAAACACTTTGCAAGATGCTCCTCTGTTGGAGGCTTTGTCATTATGCTGACGATTATTGTTACTACTATCGAAAGAGGAAGAGCCACGACTATCGGATCAACAAACTGAAGCTTTGATGCTGTTCCTGCTAGAGAAGGCACACCGAAAATAAGTTTACACAATCCGAGTGGAGCTGATTCCTTAGCATGTATAAACAGTATCCAGAACGAAGCCGTAATCAGACCTGTAAAAAATCCGGAAACAGCACCGGCTTTTGTTATCCTCTTTATGAACAGACCCCCGAAATACAGCGGAAGAAATGTAGCAGCACATAGACCAAAAAATATCGCTGTTCCTATTGCTATAATTGCACTCCCCTGTTCGAAAAATCTGGGGAGATAAAAAGCAAGCAGTGTGCTTATCAATATACCCGCGCCCATTGAAAGCTTTATAGTCCTGATTGTGCTTTTAGTCTTTATTTTCATTCCCTGTTCCAGAAAGTCCCTTCCGAAGGCAGAACCCATAGTATGGAATTGTGAACTTAAAGTTGACATAGCAGCTGCCAGAAGCGTAATCATAAAAATTGCAGTAAACCATGGCGGCATAGCTGTATTTATAAAAAGAGGAATAATATTATCAACTTTCTTTTCAGCAGCAAGTATTGCAATTTTACCGAATGACGGATTGTTTAAAAAATATACGTTTGTCAATGAACCAACCACAAATGCAACACCGGTCATCATAAGAATAAAAACTCCGCCAACCAGAACACCACGGTTAAGCTCCCTGTCGCTTTTTACAGTCATAAACCTGACCGCGAGCTGAGGCTGAGCAAGAACCCCTATACCAACTCCAAGCACTATTGTTGAAACAAGCTGCCACCAGAAGACTGAACCTGTTGCAGGCATTGAGGTCCACCCCTGATGACCCAGAGGCCCCCATATCTTTACAGCTTCAGGAGCAATATTGCTGAGAGCTCTATGAGCATCGATAACTCCCCCGAGCTTCCAGTAAGTCATAACAATAAGAAGTATCATACCGACAAACATAATTGAGCCCTGAAATGCGTCCGTATAAAGTACACCTTTTAAACCACCCATAATTACATATACCGCAACTACAGCGACAAAGAAAAAGAGAGCCGCCTCATATGATACTGACAATGTCTGCGCGATAAACTGAGCTCCGCCGATTATAACAGATCCTGCATATAGAGGCATTGCAATAAAAATCATTAATCCTGAAGCTGTCTGAAGAAGTGAACTGTCAAAACGTTTACCTATGAGTTCAGGAAATGTATGAGCATCAAGATTATGCCCCATTCGTCTTGTTCTCTTTCCGAAAACAACAAAAGCTATAAATATACCAACACCAATATTAAGTACGGTAAGCCAGAGGACTCCCATTCCGAAAACTGCTGCGGCTCCTCCGAAGCCGATAATAGCAGAGGTACTTATAAATGTGGAACCGTACGAAACAGCCATTACAACCGGGTGAGTCTGACGCCCTGCGAGAAGAAAGTCTGTTGTATTTTTAGTATGCCTGTATCCGAGGTATCCGAAAAAGGCTGTTATTATAAGAAAAATCAGAGTTACAATTGTTATAAGAAGAATATTCATCTTCTACCTCCCCTCGTCTTCAGGATCATTTTTTTCCCATTTTATCTCTTCATCTATTTCCCTGCTTACCACATCATCTCCAGGGGTATTCCAGTTTTTAATCCCATATACGACGCATATTACAGCAGCAGCTATAGATAGCAAATAAGCGAGAAGGACTCCCGCGCCTTCAAATCCCAGCATATATTTCTCCTTTTTTGATTATTTTTATCCGTAATGACCTGATTATTCCGTCAATTCCTGTATTTACAGGTTCAACAGAATTTAGAAGGCATTACTTACAGGATGTAAAATAGAAGGTAAAAAATAAATTCCGACTATATGGTCGCTGACTATTCAGTCGGAACGGATTTCTGTCAATTAAAAAATAGATCTGATTATGAAGGAAATTTAACCCGGAACTCAACCCCTTCCCCGCGGATAACCTCAACCGAACCCCGCATCTGCTGAGCAAGAAGAAAAACAAGATTCAGTCCAAAACCTGTTGATTCACCAATTACTATCGACTCGGGAAGACCTTTCCCGTTATCACTTACAATTATTTCAAAAAGATTATCCCCTTTATTACGAAAAGCTATCCGGAGCAATCCATCAGTAATTCCCGGAAATGCGTATTTATACGCGTTGGTAATAAGTTCATTTATAATTATACCAACCGGAACCAGCGCATTTGATCCCATCAAACAATCATCAATTTCAGTTTCAATTCTTACATTACCTGAATCAGGAAATGTTGAAATTATTCCGTTTATCAGATCGGGAAGATAACCCGCCGTGGATATACTGTTAAAATCATTTGAACGGAAAAGCTTGTCATAGATGAGCATCATACTCAGTACACGGTTATGAGCATCTTTAAGCGCTGACGAAGCCGCCTCATCCTCAATTGAAGCTGCATGAAGATAAAGAAGTCCGGCTATTGTATTCATATTATTCTTAATCCGGTGATGAACTTCGTGAAGAAGAATCTCTTTTTCACGAAGTAGTTTTTTTACCTCAATCTCTGCAAGCCTGCGCTCGGTTATATCAGTACCGATGCAGAGAATCTCACTGCACATGCCATTTTCATCTGGAATACCCCGGTTTGACCATACGATCCATGCACTGGAACCGTCTTTTCGAATATTTTCATTTTCATTTCTTTCATACAATTCAGGATTTAATATTATCTCGTTTATCATCACTTCGAGATTCCGTCCCGCTTTGTCTGCTACGGGAACAATGGTTCCGATAACACTCTTCCATAAAATCTCATCCAATGAATAACCGAAAAAATTCAGCGCATAATCATTGATATATGTAATTACACCTTTATTATTCATCCGGAGTATAATACTGTTTGAATAATCAATCAGATCCCGGTACTTCTCCTCACTATCCCTAAGAGCCGCCTCTGTAAGTTTACGCTCTTTAATTTCTGATGTAAGATTTTCCACAAGCATTTTCAACTGGCTGCTCATCTGAAAAAAGGATCTCTTAAGATCATCTATCTCAACTACACGGGTGTCATCAGATTGCTCAGGCCATATTCCTCTGCTTAAATCCCGAACAGCAGCGTTTAATCTATGCACAGGATTGGCAATCCACCTTGATGTTAAAATTCCAAGAATGATTGAAAGAATAATTGCACCGATTATAAGAAGGATAGTAATTCTGTTATTGGCGTGTATTTTCTCCATAAAATCCGACTCAGGGACTACTGTAACAATTACCCAGTCAAGACCTGTCTGATTTTTGAAAGGAGAGACATGCATGAAATTTTTATTTCCATTAAGATCAAATTCAAGATGAGTGCCGGTACTTATTTTATTCAGACTTCCGAACTCATCAGTAAGCGTTTCAGCAGCTGTCCGGATTACAAGATTAGTACTCTCACCCGCCCCGAGTCTCCTCTGCAACTCTCCATCCTTTTTCGGTGTAAAAATCATCTCATTTGTTGATGCTGCGATAAGCAGCCCCTGATGATCTGTTATAAAACTCAGGCCGGTTTTCCCGATATCAATACCGGCAAGGAAGCTCCCGATATGAGAGAGGAAGAGATCGACTGACACAACACCAAGAAGTTTACGGCTGTCTGAATAAACCGGTTTACTGGCAGAAATAGCCATATCCTGACCTGTAAAAAGAATATACGGATCACTCCATACTGAATCACCCTTTGATATTGCAGCTTTATACCATGGCCGCGTTCTGGCGTCAAAATTCGGGACTTTTAAAAGCGTTCTTGCTCGATTACCACCGGTAGTCATTGAATATTTACGAAGAGTCCCGCTTTTGAAACCATCCGAACTGAGAAAATATGTCGTTAATGTAACTGCCTCGCGCCCCGAATTTGCAATCCCCCCTGAAGTATTTCCAAAATAGACACTGCTGACAGATTTATATATCTGAATCTGCTCCCTGAAATAACGTTCCTGTTCGATCTGGTTCGTATAATTGAGAATACCGCTCCCTATTGTTACAGCATTATTCTGAACAATCAGGTAAGGAGTTTCAACAAAATCGTCCAGATATTCATTAATCCGTTCCGTTATCCCCGCATGAAGCCTCACTGCCACGTCGTTAACAGCTCTCTCTCCGCTGCGGTAAGAGATATAACCAACAAGCCCTGATATAAATATTATCTGCACAAGGAATGGAACCAGGAGTATAAGCCTTAACCGGAACTTAACTTTTACATCTAATGAATTAGATTTATTTTCGGGACTTTTATCCATATTCCTTTCTCTTAAAATTGCTTATTATTTTAAAAATAAGTATTCAATATTCGGGGTCAGAGCATCTTTCTATTTACTTCCATATATAATACAATAATTTCCAGGTATATTCAATAAATTTTATACCGCCGATGAGCAAAACCGGCATTCCCGTGAAAAAAATCATCCCCGCAGACGCTTCCGAAGTGCAAACCGGTAAAAATCCTGTTTTACAGAAAGATACAACACAGTAGAAGTGAATTATTTTAGATGACAAAGCCTTTACTGAAACGCCAGATACATTGGCCATGTGATTTTACATAAAATAGTTCTCGATATAAAACCAAAAAATCTCCCGGCCTATCGGCGTAAACCCTCTTTAATAAAGAGGGTTTACGCTTCCGGGATTTTATAACCCACTTTATCAAAGGGGGATGTTGAACGAAGCGAAACGGGGGGATTTCCGGTTTACAGCAGAGCTCTATTATAAAAAATATTTTTATTGAAAATAATGGAGCATCTCTGAAGCTGTGATATAAGGATTAGGGTCAGAGCATATACTCTAACACAAGAAAACCCCTGTTTTACACCGGTCTACCAGACAGATGTGCAGAATTGACTCTATAATCCAGAATATTTAACAATAAAAGAGACCTGAAATGATAAAAGTAATTAACCTGAATAAATCCTTCGGAACGCAGGTAATCTTTGATGATATAAGCTTTAATGTAAATCCCGGTGAAAAGATTGGCCTGACCGGTAGAAACGGACATGGAAAAACCACTCTGCTTAAAATAATTATTGGAGAGGAACATGCCGACTCCGGAGAAATTGTTGTTCCAAAGGGTTACACAATAGGTCACGTAACTCAGCATATTAAATTCACAGAGAGTACTGTCATTGAAGAAGGGTGCAAAGGGCTCCCGGAAGATCACAGGGATGATAAATGGAAAGTTGAAAAAATACTTTCCGGACTTGGATTCTCCGCTCAGGATATGCAGCGAAACCCCATGGAGTTTTCCGGCGGATATCAGGTGAGGCTTAACCTGACCAAAATTCTTGTTTCAGAACCGGGGATGCTGCTTCTGGATGAGCCGACAAACTATCTCGATATTATTTCAATCAGATGGCTGGAGTCGTTTCTGAGACAGTGGAAGGGTGAGCTGATTCTTATCACACACGACAGATCTTTTATGGACAGCGTAACAACTCACACAATAGGTATCCACAGACAAAAGGCGCGGAAGATTGAAGGCTCAACGGATAAACTATACGATCAGATTCTGAAAGAAGAGGAGATTTACGAAAAGACGCGTATCAATGACGAAAAGAAACGCAAGGAGGTTGAACTCTTTGTTTCCAGATTCAGGGCAAAGGCACGTCTTGCCGGGATGGTTCAGTCCAGGGTAAAAGCTCTTGAAAAGCAGCAGACTCTCGATAAACTGGAGAGAATCAAGGATCTTGAATTTTCATTTAACTACAAACAATTCAACGCAAAGATGCTCATGGCTGCGGAGGAGATTTCTTTTTCGTATAACAACGATGTTGCGATGATAAAGGATTTTAGCCTCAATGTCCGGAGCGATGACAGAATATGTGTAATCGGTAAAAACGGCCGTGGTAAAACAACTCTGCTGAAACTCCTTTCCGGAAACCTGGAGCCTCAAAGCGGAAAGATAAGCATGCACACAAATACAAAAACCGGATACTTTGCCCAGACAAATATAATCAACCTTAATCCGAATCTTACAGTAGAAGAGGAGATTGGAAACTGCGGCTGCGAAAAGCAGATTGCGCGCAACATTGCCGGATCGATGATGTTCGAAGGTGATGACGCTCTTAAAAAGATCAGCGTCCTTTCCGGGGGAGAGAAAAACCGTGTACTCCTTGGTAAAATACTCGCAACTCCGGCTAACCTTATATTTCTTGATGAACCGACAAACCATCTTGACATGGAATCGTGCGACGCGCTACTTGCAGCGATAGATGCATTCCCCGGTGCAGTTATAATGGTAACACACAACGAGATGTTTCTCCATTCCCTTGCCAACAGGTTTATTGTATTCCAGGGGAGCGGGATAATCCACTACGAAGGGACATACAGCGGATTCCTTGAGAAGATCGGATGGGATGAGGAGAAGACAGATGATCAGAACAGCGGCGATGACTCGAAGAAGGAGACTTCATTCAACAAAAAAGATCTGCGCAAGCTCCGCTCGGATGTAATAACTAAACGTTCGAAGGAGATTAAACCTCTTGAAGATAAAATTATAAAAACTGAAAATACAATTTCTGAAAAGGAACAGCTTCTCAAACACAAAAATAATGAAATTATAGAAGCATCGGGGAGCGGCGAGAGCAGAAAAATCGAGACTCTTTCAAAAGAGATCCACGCACTGCAGAAGGAGATTGAACTGCTTTTCGAAGAGTACGAAGATCTCAGTGTTACTCTCGATGAACGTAAAGAATTCTTTGAATCAGAAATGAAGAAGTACGAGGACTGATTTAGAATCACATTTTTAATAAAACTTTACCACAGAATTATTTCACAACTACCCCGCTTCGTCAGATCAATTAATTCTGCCGAAGCATATTGTCTCACTCTTAAAGAAAAACAGATAAACTGCACAATCTGAGAAATAACTAAGACCGCAGATTTGATAAATTTTAACCCCTATTTTTTCACAAAATTCTTCCATAAAAATAAACCTCACGAGTTAACAAAAAAATATTGCCTGATTTAATTAACCGGTTAATTTAACCTTGTTATTTAACGATTTCGTTAAACTACATGATTAACTAACGGGGTTTTAAATGAAAAGTAGAGATAGGATACTAAGTGCGGCAATACCGGTCTTCGCAAGGAAAGGGAGACATGGTGCTCATATGGAAGAGATTGCTGCTCTCGCCCATATCAATAAAGCTATGATATATTATATTTTTCATAACAAGGACGAACTTTATCTCGAAGTTCTGAAATTTGTGTTTAATGAAGCATCCTTTTCAATCCCGGAAAATGCGGATAAGAGTATAAACAGCTCCAGCGGATATGCAGAGATCCTTTCAGAGTTCATTTCAAGCCAGATAACATTCTTCAACGAAAACCGGCAGTATACAAAAATTATGGTAGATGCCATGAGCAGTGGCGCGGAGGAGATTCCAATCGCTATTAAATACTTCAAAAAGAATCATCAGAATAATGCTCCGGCAATGGAACTTAAAACAATCATAGAAAAAGGTAAAAAAGACAAGCTGATCCGTGATATCAACACAGATCAGCTGATAATAAGTATTATCGGAATGGTTATTATATACTTCTTCTCTCAATCCATAACCGAGTCCGTTGATATTGAGGTAACAGACGAGAAGGCATTTCTTGAAGAGAGAAGGATAAGCATTATTGATCTTGTACTGGAGAGCATCCTTATAAAATCTCCGGCGAGTCCGGAAACACCGTTAAATAAGAAAAAGTCTAAAGTTAAGCCGGATTAAAAAAAAGACTTTTTAACATCTATCGTAAATTTATCAAAGGAAATATTATGAAAAAAATAATCACCTATCTGATGGATCAGAAACTGCTCATCAATCTGGTTGTAGTAATAATTATAATGTCAGGTCTGTTCGCATTTTCAAAGATCAACAGAGAGTCTATCCCTGATATAAAATTCGACATGGTTACAGTAACAACAATTTATCCGGGAGCTTCACCGAATGATGCTGAAGAACTTATAACCGTTCCCATCGAAAAAAAACTCCGCAGCCTTAGCGGACTCGACAAAGTGCGGGCATACAACGTGGAAAACGTTTCACTCATCGTTATATATATTGAAGACAGCGTTAAAGACAAAAAAAAAGTAGTGCAGGACATTAAAGATGCCGTTGAACAGGTGGGTAATCTACCGTCAAACGCGCAGAAACCGCTGGTATCGGAAGTCACATTTGACAATACCGAACTCGCCAGTATAGCACTGACAGGAAAGAATGAAAACGTCCCATATTCGAAGCTCCGTGATTTTGCAAACAGATCAGAAGACTTTTTCTATGACATAGACGGTATAGCTGTAGTAGAAAAATTCGGTTACTACGATCGTGAGTATCTTGTTGAAGTAGATCCTGATTCACTGGACAAGTACAGAATCGGAATGAATACCCTGGTTAACGCCCTCAAGATGAGAAACATAGATTTTCCGGGAGGGTCACTGCGCGTCGGGAAAAAAGAATTTGTTCTCCGTACCAAGGGGCAGTTCAAAAACAGTGAAGAGATCCGTAATACTGTAATAAGAGGAAACGACACCGGTTACTCACTGAGAATAGGAGATGTTGCGAAGGTAACCGACACATACAAAGAAGCCGATGTTTACCAGCGGTTCAACGGTAAGGAAGCAGTAATTCTGAAACTCTGGAAAAAAAGAAGCGCTGACGAAATTGATCTGTCAAACCGTCTGAAAAAAGCCATGGCAGCTTATTCTGTTGAAGGATTTGAAGATATTGATGTTTCATTTTTTAATGACCAGAGTAAGGGGACAAGTAACCGTATCGGATCGGTAGTCCACGAAGCTGCACTCGGTTTTGTTATACTAGGTTTCTTTATGCTGATGCTCTTAGGTAGAAGAATGTCGGGGCTGGTACTGGCAGGAATACCTGTAACATTCATGGTCACATTTGTCATCATGTGGTATATGGGTATTACAATAAATATTATGAGCCTCTTTGGTATGATTATGGTACTGGGGATGATGGTAGACTTCAGTATAGTAATAGCAGAGAACAGCCACAGGTACATGGAGCATGGACTTAAACGGAGGGAATCCGTCGTAAAGGGGGTATCGGAGGTATTCTGGTCGGTGACAGTAACTCTCATCTGCATAATCGCCGCGTTTATGCCGCTGCTGCTTGTTACAGGGATGATCGGAAAATTTGTTAAGGCAATACCTATAGTAATCATAACTGCGCTCATCGCATCATGGATCATTGCCATGTTCATCCTCCCTACGTATCTGAACATCTTCCTTGGAGATACACACATCAAGGGTAAAGATAAAAGAGACATCACTCTTCCGCAAAAATTATTTTCAAAAATATTCGGGAAGAAAATCAATAGATCGATAAAAAAAATACAGAACGAGGATGTAAATTTCGAAGAGGGTCTCTTTGGACAGGTACAGAGATTATATAAAAAATTTGTCACTTCAGCATTGAAACACCGCTATCTAACAGTTGGGATTCTGCTGATTCTATTCACCGGATCGCTGACACTGCTCCCCGGATTAGGCTTTAAATTTATATCAGGCGGAGGGGAGGAACAGATAAGAATAAAAGTTAAGCTTCCATTTGAAACGAATCTTGATTCAAATCTTTCGGAGATGAAAAAGATTGAAAAACTTTTACTGAATGCAATCCCGGAAAATGAATTTGAAGCATTACATCTTTATGCCGGTGAAGACTATACCGAGATCATAGACCCTAAACCTGGAAAAGCAACTTATAAAAGCACATTTGAAATCTACCTTGTACCCGAAAAAGATAGAAAGAGAATTGCTGAAACAATAAACCTTGATTTGCGTAAAAGAATTTCCGAAGCACAGGAGAGCGGGCTGATCGCGAAGGAGTTAAATATAAAAGTTGAATCCGTTTTTGACGGCCCTCCTGTAGGGAAACCTGTTAACGTCGAGATTCAGGGTGAAAACTTCGATGTTATAAAAATAATTGCCGCGGAATATTCGGACTATCTTTCTACGATAAAAGGGGTAAGAGACATCACAATAGATCTTGAAAACGGTAAAACAGAGTATCAGTATACCGTTAACGAGAAAATGGCCGCATGGACCGGAGTATCCGCTTACGACATAGCTTCAGCAATAAACGCTTCATTTGCCGGAGAAGTTGCTACAAAAGTCAGCCAGAATGAAGAGGAGGTCGGCGTCCGTGTAAGATTTGATGAGCAAGCGCGTCAGAAACTAAAGGGACTTCATGAGGTTAAAATCACCAACATGACGGGCGGACTTATACCTCTCGACTCTGTCAGCAATGTTAAAATTGCCAAGGGTTATTCACAAATAAACAGACTTAATTTCAAACGGCTTGTGCAGGTTCAGGCCGATGCTGACACAGCTGTTATTACACCTGTAGATGTCACAAAACTACTTGAGAATAAATTCAATGATATCGAAAAGCGTTATCCCGGCTACTCCATTAAATACGGAGGCGAACAGGAGGATACAAACAAATCCATGGGTGAACTCGGTGCTCTTTTCATCGCAGCTCTCATATTTATATTTGTAGTATTAACTGTATTCATGAACTCACTGATTATGCCTGTAATAATAATGATCGCAATACCATTCGCTCTTGTAGGAGTTGTCTTTGCTCTTTTCAGTCACGGCCAGCCTCTTTCATTTATGAGTGTGCTCGGTCTTTTCAGTCTGGCGGGAATAATTGTAAGCAACACATTGGTACTGGTTCAGTTCATCAATAAATTCCGTGATGAAGGATTAAGCCTGAAAGACGCGCTGATTGAAGGGGGCGTCGTAAGATTGAGACCGATCATTCTCACTGCCGGATCAATGATCCTTGAACTGATGCCTGTAATATATGGAGTCGGAGGAAAGGATTATCTTGTAGCACCATTAGCACTTTCATTCGGTTATGGTCTTATATTCGCAACTTTCATCACACTGGTTCTTATTCCATGCTTCTATTATATCGCGGAAGATATGAAAGGAATGACTGCGGGGTTTCTCTCTAACTTCGGGATTAAAATAAACAGAACAATTTATCAACCTGTAATTAATCAGGAAAAGAGAGAAATAAATATTATGAAATATTTAAACAGAAATCTATTACATAAGATGTTATTATTTGCTTTAATTGTCGCATCATGCATCACCCCTGTTTATCTCAGCGCAGAGGAGAATCATTCAGCAATAGAATCCATTCAGGAGACAGACAGAGGCATTCCGGTAAAAGTTTTCGCAGGTGTAGCGATGGTATTGATTAACGGACCCGGGGATTCAAGTTTCTGGATAAGCAGATACGAAGTAACACAGGAACTCTACAAATCAGTTACGGGGACTAACCCGTCTTATTTCAAAGGAGCAAGGCTTCCTGTTGAGCAGGTCAGCTGGTTTAATGCTGTTGAATTCTGCAACAAATTAAGCATAAAGTCCGGATTTGCGGTGTACTATAATATTGATAAAAGAAAAGATGATCCTGAAAATAAAAACAGCGGGATACGGTGGACAGTGACTATCAATAGAGATGCAGATGGGTTCCGACTCCCTGCGTCTGATGAGTGGGAATATGCAGCTCGCGCGGGGAGCAGGGACAGATACTTCTGGGGAGATGAAATGAAAGATAAATACTGCTGGTATGAAAAAAACTCCGGCAGCAGCACCCATCCTGCTGGAACAAAAAAACCGAATACATACGGAATATATGACATCTGCGGGAATGTCAGTGAATGGTGTTTTGACTGGCATCCTTTATATTCCGGATTGTACCGCATCATCAGGGACGGTCATTACAGCCTGGATGCGGAGCAGATGAAAATTGATCAGTTATACAACCGCGCACCTCATCTGGAATTCGGATTTACAGGTATACGTCTGGTAAAAAACAGATAAAATAAAATTAACAATATTTCCCTAATATCAGACCTGAATTTTATAAACACTTTCATTCATCAAGCCGTACAATCCCCGCCGGTCAGGTCCGGAATACATTCCCCCTGCCCCTCTGATTGCGGCCACATCAACCATTGCCCATCCATCTGATCTCATGAACATTTTAATTTTGTTCATTGACAACAGTTCATCAAGCCTGGATTTGTCAATTTCATCAATCTTATTATCATTGTACATTACTGGTATATTCATATCGTACCTCAATAACAATTCATTAAGATTTAACATCTTTACAAATTAAGAAATCAGCACAGATAATATGTTTCAGAAATTAACTTTTAATAAATAATATTTTCATGCCAATAGTAAGATAAAATTTCGAAAACTGTTCATAAACTGATGGTATTTTATCTCCGCCGCACCACCGGCGCGGCGGAGAGCAATTTCACAACCAGTTTATGAACAGGTAAAATTTCAGATCAAATAATAATGGACAAAATATTTGAGTAATATTTCTTAATAAATCTGGTATAAATTATCAGTAATTATTCCTTAACTTTTCTGAAATAAAAAAAGCTCTATTATCCCCGCCGCCGAAGGCGGCGGGGATATATAATTTTTGTTTTTACATTAATAATTATATTTAGGAATAATTACTGATAAATAATTTAAAAAAACAACAGCGGGAAAATCATGAAAAATCTTTTTGAAAAAACATCTATTAACGGACTTGAACTTAAAAACAGATTTATACGTTCTGCAACCTGGGAGAGAATGGCTGACGACAAAGGCCACATGACTGAAAGACTTGTTAAGTTATATGAAGATCTTGCTGACGGCGGAGCCGGCGCGATAATTACAGGATATGCCTATGTAATCAAAGATGAGCAGCCCAACGCCCGGATGATGGGGATTTATAACGATTCATTTATTGACGAATATAAAAAATTGACAGACTCCGTTCATAAAAAAGGGAGCCGGATTATTCTTCAGATTGTATACGGAGGCTCATTCTCATGGTTTAACACCGGAGAACGCGTTATATGGGGCCCCTCGGCTGTTACTAACAAACTTACCGGCGTCACCCCGAAAGAGATGACAAAAGATGACATCCGGACTCTTGTTGAAGCATTCGGTGATGCCGCTCTGCGGGCAAAGAAGAGCGGATTTGACGGAGTTGAGATACACGGCGCTCACGGCTACATGCTGAATTCTTTCCTTTCACCGTACTTTAACAAGCGTGAGGATGAGTACGGCGGAAGCTCTGAAAACAGAGCAAGAATAATTCATGAAGTATACAACAATGCAAGATTAAAAACCGGAAATGATTTTCCCATAATGATAAAACTTAATTGCTCTGATTTTAACGGAGAGAACGGATTCACTTTTGAAGAGTGTAAATCTCTCAGCCGAAGTCTGGCAGAGAAAGGGATCGATGCTATTGAGATAAGTGGTGGTCCGGTCTTCCGGGGCCCCAAGCCGGAAAAAGATCCTTCAAACTTTCCTGCTGAATCTATCGGGAAGGAGTCATACTTTGCCGTATATGCGAAAGAGATAGCGGAGATTGTTGATATTCCGGTAATCCTTGTCGGCGGCAACAGATCGATTGAGGGGATGGAATCGCTTCTGAATAACTCCGGGATTGAGTACTTTTCGATTTCACGGCCTCTTCTTAGTGAACCTGACCTGATAAAGAAGTGGGAGAATGATAAAAGCGCAAAACCGAGATGTACATCATGCGGGAAGTGTTTTCACGATGACGGTAACATGTGTATCCTTGATAAAGAGAGTAACAAATAAAACATGCTTAACCGGGTTCATCACATTTCAATAATATGCTCGGACTATGAGAAGTCCAAAACGTTCTACGTTGAGATTCTGGGGCTTGAAATTATAAGGGAGACTTATCGGGAAGAGAGAAATTCGTATAAACTGGACCTGTCGTTAAAAGGCGAATATGTTATTGAACTCTTCTCGTTTCCCGATCCGCCGCTTCGGGTTTCAAATCCCGAAGCAGCAGGATTGAGACACCTTGCATTTGAAGTTGATAACCTGGATGATGTGATTGAAATTTTAAGAAGAAAAGATGTCACCGCAGAACCGGTACGGATTGATGAAAACACCGGTAAGAGATTTACATTTTTTCACGACCCGGATAATCTCCCCATTGAGCTGTACGAAAAATAAAATATATATATCCCCGCCGCCTTCGGCGGCGGGGATAATAGAGTTTTTTTACTTTATAAAAGTTGAAGAATAAATACTTAAAAATTACAGAAACTCACTGCAGATTCTATAACTCTCCGAACTCTTGAAAGCTTCAGGGACCTCAGAACCGCTCAGGAGGAGATACGGGATCACTTCATCTATCAGACAGTCCGGCATCGTCTTCAGCTTTACAAGTCTCTCTACGTCTTTCAGAAGCCCTGTGAGCATTGAGTAGTATCTGCTCTCTTCGAAAACAAAATCTCCAGCGCTGTTGTACAGCTCCATATCGCGGGAAAGAATAATATTAACACCACCGCACTTAACATAAACATGAATTGAATTTCCGTAACCGTCGGCATCAACAATCTCCATAATCTGCACCCGGCTCTCATCGACGCCGGTATTTTTAATTATAAATTCTCTTTCACGATGAGCCATCTCCATATTCATCTTAGCCATGAATATCCGCACACCCTCGATTGCAGAATCTGTGAATGAAAAAAGATTATCGCACTTCTTCGGCTCTGCAGGATAAATTCTGGATTCGGCAAAACCTCCGCCTGAACCATAAAAGCCGAATCGTTTGAGATTAAGACTGGCATAGTGGCCGGTCATTTCAAGATATGAAAACAATGTCTCTTTAAGAAAAGTTGTAGGATAGGAAAGATGACAGTGAGTAACACCTGTATAATTTATTACCGAACGGAAATCATTGTAGAATAAAGCAGGAAGAATAAAAAGTTCAACTTCGGAGATAGAAGAATATTTATCAGTCACAAAATCCAGAGTCCCGCAGGAGAGACCTTCAGGATTAAAAATAATATCATCACCGGAATCTCCAAGCATACCGGCGCCTGTATCGAAGACCACTCTCTTCAGATCATTAAACAATGGAACCAGATCGTAATTTTTTTCAATAAATTCAAATCCGTTTTTTATAGCAACAGGTTCTCTCTTCAGAAGTGACAGAGAGAGTGTCTGGCGGATGTGACGCCATGCGGGAGTTTTAAGTTCGATTGTTTTCATAATACGTTATCCTCCCGCCCCTATCCGCCCGTTGGGCACCTTTCGTCGAGTGCAATTTGTGCGTCCTGCACGCACTCGACACTAGAACATCCTGTTCGTCGCCCATGAATGGGCGAAAGGGTAATTCGAAACTTTTCATGTTCATCGCCCATGAATTGGCAAAAGCTCAATACTGAATATTTTATATTTTCTCTCCTCCCATTCATGGGGGAGATGGCCAGAGGCCAGAGGGGGGCGGAGGAGTTTTAATACTATACTGACTTTCAGGAAACTGCTGTGATTTACAGTCCCCCGCCCCATCCGCCCTGTCGGGCACCTTCCCCATGGTGAGATGGGGAAGGATTGAAAAATAAAATCTACATGTATTTCTTCAGAACTTCGGGGATTTCGAACTCTCCGTTTTCTGTCTGGTAATTTTCTATTATTGCCGCCATGGTTCTTCCTGCGGCAAGGCCTGATCCGTTTAGTGTATGGAGATATGACGGTTTTTCGCCTTTCTTCTTGTATCTGATCATTGCACGTCGCGCCTGGTACTCAAGGAAGTTTGAACATGAAGATATCTCCATGTATCTGTTCAGTCCCGGCATCCACACTTCGATGTCGTATGTTTTTGTCGATGAAGCCGATGTGTCCCCTCCGCAGAGAAGAACTGTTCTGTAATGGAGATTTAATCTCTTTAACACTTCCTCTGCATTCAGTGTAAGTTTTTCCAGTTCATCGAATGAAGTTTCAGGTTCAACGAATTTAACAAGCTCTACCTTCTGGAACTGGTGAACACGCACTAACCCCCGTGTATCTCTTCCGGCAGCACCGGCCTCTCTTCTGAAGCATGAAGACTGCATGGTTAAACTGATAGGGAGATTCTCCGCTTCGAGTATTTCATCTCTATAAATATTGGTAAGAGTCACCTCTGCTGTTGGAATCAGCGAGAGTCCGTCTCTCTCCATCTTGTAGTATTCATCTTTAAACTTCGGGTACTGACCAGTACCTGTCATGCTCTCGTCGTTGACGATAAACGGGCCGAATGTCTCTTCGTATCCATGCTCTTTAGTATGGAGGTCGAGCATAAAATTTATAATTGCTCTCTCCAGCCTGGCAGCAAGTCCGTGGTAGACATAGAATCTTGCACCGGCGAGTTTAACACCACGCTCAAAATCGAGAATCCCCATTTTTGTTCCTATCTCAAAGTGCGGCTGAGGTTCGAACTTGAATTCAGGTTTCTTCCCCCACTCTCTTACAATAACATTATCCTTTTCGTCTTTACCTTCAGGTACCGACTTATCGAGCATGTTAGGGATTGAGAGATGAAGTTCTTTAAACTTTTCGTTCAAATCAGCAAGCTTGTCCTCAAATGTTTTCATCTCATCAGAGATGACCTGAACCTCTTTCATCTCGGCATCGGCATCTTTACCCTGGGATTTCAGCTGGCCGATAGACTTGGAAAGAGTGTTTCTCTTCTCTCTAAGCGCATCGGACTTTAGCGAGAGTTCACGTCTCTCTTCATCTATGCCTTTTAGCTGATCAACATCAACAGCCCCCTGCATATTTCTTTTAACAAGGAGAGTCCTTATTGAATCTATATCATCTCTGATTATTTTTGGATCTATCATATTATTACCTCAAATATATTATCTGTCTTAAAGAAAAGTTCACTGGCGTCACAAAGGTATAAATCTGCATTTAAACTGTTAATTCCGGATTAATTTCAGTAATTGCATATTTTTTGTCAAGATGTAAAACAGAAGCGGTAATAAGAGCAAAATATTAAATTCACCCCCAGGGACAGCGTTTTATATTTAAGTTGACCATTTTGTTTGTATATTTAAGATTTATAAATAATGTCAGTAATTATTCCTGAATATAATTTTTAGTGTAAAAAAACAAAAACTATATATCCCCGCCGCCTTCGGCGGCGGGGATATATAGAGCTTTTTTTACTTTAGAAAAGTTAAGGAATAAATACTGAAATAATGTAACCTTTATCTTGTTTCTAAAAACTTCAGAATATTATTTTAGAATTAATCACACGAACGTGTGATATGCAAATTAAAGTTTATGTATTATTAATTAAATCTTATATTATACAATTATCTCAGCATCGGTGGAATATGAAAAATCCCGGTTTAACCAAAACAATTCTCATTGCTAAAGATAACACATCATGGATCAATGACCGGGTTACACTTTAAAATTACGGGGGTTTTATGAAGCCTGCATTTTTCAACATACCAGAGATAAAAAGAGAGCTGATAATAAATGCCTGCATCGATGAATTCGCCTCTCACGGATATGAAAAAAGTTCCACGGACAGAATAATTAAAACCGCAGGTATCTCCAAAGGGGGCCTCTACGAGTATATTGCCACGAAAGAGGAACTATTTGTTTATGTAGCAGAATACACGTACAGTAAACTATATGGATTTATACATGTAGGATTAAAAAATGAAGTCGATAAACTCCCCGATGATATTCTCGACAGATTTAAACTTGTATCATCTATCGCAATAGATTTCTACATTAAAAATCCCGATTACGTCAGGTTTATTTCAAGCACTCACCGGATCAATGATCAGACTCTTGAAGATAAAACAAAAAAAATATTTATGAAACAGTTCCTGAAAGTTTTCGGAACTATCAGCGGAGACAACCTGCTCTACGACAGAGAGAGATTAATTGACCTGCTGATCTCACTTCTGGCAAAGACAAGAGACGATTTTCTTCATGCGTTAAAGAAAAATAAAAATGTTAAGAAACTCAAAACAATATACAACGACAACTGGGACTTTTATCTATCGGTGCTGAAGACGGGGATATACAAGTAACCGCCCCCGCTGTCGCGATGCGACATATCCTCCATGGTGAGATGGGGAGAGAAAACACGAAATGTTTCGAATTACCCTTTCACCATCCCATCATGGGGAAAGGTGCCCAACGGGCGGATAGGGGCGGGACAGCGGACCGGTCTACTGCGGTGCGGAGAGAGCGCCCCCTACTCCAGCGCCCTGCAGTTATCGCAATTTCCGCACTCTTTCATTCCCAGTCCAAAATATTTATATATCAGTTCCCTGCGGCATTCGCTGCTCTTGGCGTAGTTCACCATGTCGATGAGCCTCTGCCGGTCACGCTCCATCTTTGATCTGACGAATGATTCCTCGAGGAGTTCATCGGGAACTTCTCCGATGAGTTTCAGATTCTTCGCCTCGATTGTCCCTTCGGTGACGCCGTACATGTCAAAAAGATTAAGCACTGTCTGGAGGCGATGATCGTCTCTCTGTTTATGCACAACCTTCTCCTGTAAATCTTCATAATCGTGGGAGTTCACATGCTCGCCCAGAGATTTGAGCATGGTATAAACATTTTTTGTAAATATAACATCGGGATTTTTCCACTGAAGAAAACTTATCTGCACTGCAAGATCGTCCTGTCCATAGAGAAGTATGCATCTTGTAGGCTTGCCGTCGCGCCCTCCACGCCCTATCTCCTGATAGTACGACTCTATCGAATCGGGAATCTCTGCGTGTATTATCATCCGGATGTCGGGCTTATCTATCCCCATGCCGAATGCGTTTGTGGCAAGCATAAGCGACCTCTTCGCCTCCATGAATTCGCGCTGGATTCTCTTTCTCTTTTCCGGCGCAAGCCTTCCGTGATATATGGAGTATCTGACTTTTTTCAAATCGAGCCACTCCGCGAAACGCTCAATCCCCTTTATAAGACTGAAGTAAACAACAACAGTCCCCTTCTCTCCGCTGATCTGTTCAAGGATTATGTTATACTTCTCCTCTTCGTCAATTACATCAAAGACCTCAAGTGAGAGATTAGGACGGCAGATCCCCTCGTTGAATATTTTAATCTCGCTCTCGGGGATACCGCTCTTCTCGATTATATCGCGCTGCACATCAACAGTTGCAGTTGCGGTGAGCGCAATGGTTACGGGATCACCGATGATCTTACGGAACTCCCATATTCTGGAGTAATCGGGACGGAAATCGTTCCCCCACTGGCTGACACAGTGCGCCTCGTCAAGTGCAAGCAGTGAAATCTCTCTGTGGGCAATCGCATCAAGAAATCCCTTCTTACGGAAACGTTCCGGCGACACATAAAGCAGTTTGTATTTTCCATTCCGGATGTTGCTGTAACGGATCTCTCTCTCCCCCTTCCCTAAAGAAGAGTTTACAAATGAAGCATCAATCCCGAGTTTCTTCAGCTGGTCTACCTGATCCTTCATCAAAGCAATGAGCGGAGAGATTACAATCGTAAGCCCGTCAAAAACCAGAGCCGGGAGCTGATAGCATAGCGACTTCCCCATCCCAGTCGGCATGAGTACCAGAGAGTGTTCACCTTCAAGAGTCCGGAGAATTATCTCCTTCTGAGACGGCCTGAATTCATCAACACCGAATGTATCGCGGAGAACCTGGTATATTTTTTCTTCTTTATTTATCATTTTATGCTCTGACCCTTTTTATTCAATGTTTTTCTTAAATGCGTATGCGCAAAGCGCTGTGCCCAAATATTATAATATATTGTTTTTCATGGAAGTAAAATATTAAAAAAATCATCAAAAGTCACCCATACTTGACTCAAATCAAGGACATTAACTTATACCTGTGGTAAATCTAATCATCAACAAATAATGGAGGCTTAATAAATGAGTATGTTTTGTTATCAGTGTCAGGAAACGGTAAAAAACCAGGGGTGTGAAATCAAGGGAGTCTGCGGTAAAGAATCTTCCACTGCAAATCTTCAGGATCTTCTGATATATAATCTGAAAGGTATAGCATATCTTTCTGAACCGAAGATGAAAAACGGAGAAAATATATCTGAGAATGCGAAGTTTATTATCGATTCGCTTTTTGCAACTATCACCAATGCCAATTTCGATAATGACAGGTTCAATGTTCTTATTGCAGAATCGATAAAAATCAAGAAAGGCCTTCAAACATCCGGCGCAGATACACTTCCTGAGGCTGCAACATGGCTTAATGACGGGAAAGAGGACCTTGCAGTGAAAGGTTCCACTGTGGGTATACTCTCTACAGAGAATGAGGATGTACGTTCGCTCAGAGAACTTCTGATTTACGGACTTAAAGGTGTTGCGGCATACGCTCATCACGCGTTTGTTCTGGGATACGAAGATAATGATGTGTATAACTTTGTAATTGAAGGAATGGCATCAACTCTTAAAGATCTCTCAGTTGAAGAGATGGTCGCAATGGTAATGAAGTGCGGTGATGCGGCAGTAAAGGGTATGGCTGTTCTCGATAAGGCTAATACAGAGACATACGGCAATCCGGAGCTTACAAAGGTTAATATCGGGGTCAGAGCAAATCCGGGAATTCTTATTTCAGGACACGATCTTAAGGATATGGAGGAGCTTCTTAAGCAGACAGAGGGAACAGGAGTTGACGTTTACACTCACAGTGAAATGCTCCCGGCTAATTACTACCCTGCATTCAAAAAATACAGCCACTTTGTAGGTAACTACGGAAACGCATGGTGGAAACAGAGCGAAGAGTTTGAAAAATTCAACGGTGCAATTTTAATGACGACAAACTGCATCACTCCGGTTAAGGATTCATACAAGGATAGAATTTTTACAACAGGTATGACAGGATATCCGGGAGTAAAACATCTTCCAAACAGAGCTGAAGGCGGCGCGAAGGATTTCTCTGAAGTAATTGCCGTTGCAAAAAAATGCGCTTCACCGGTTGAGATTGAAAAGGGTGAAATTGTCGGTGGATTTGCCCATGCTCAGGTATTTGCACTTGCGGATAAAGTTGTAGAAGCTGTAAAAAGCGGTGCTATAAAGAGATTTGTGGTAATGGCCGGATGCGACGGACGGATGAAATCAAGGGAATACTTTACAGATGTAGCTGAGGGGCTCCCTGAAGGGACTATCATTCTCACAGCGGGATGTGCTAAATACAGATACAACAAGCTTAACCTGGGAGACATCGGCGGAATTCCAAGAGTTCTTGACGCGGGTCAGTGCAACGACTCATACTCACTGGCGGTTATAGCGCTGAAGCTGAAAGAGATCTTCGGTCTGGCCGATGTAAATGAGCTTCCGATATCATTTGATATTGCATGGTACGAGCAGAAGGCTGTAGCAGTTCTACTTGCGCTCCTTGCACTCGGTTTTAAAGGATTGAGACTGGGACCGACACTTCCGGCGTTCCTTTCACCAAATGTTGCGAAAGTTCTCATTGAGAATTTCAATATAATGGGAACAGGGGATGCTAAGGCCGATGTTGAAGCTATGATGGCGGGAAGATAGTTCGTATATAATAACGGAAAATCCCCCGGCCTATCGGCCACCCCCTTTATTAAAGGGGGATGTTGAGCAAAGCGAAACGGGGGGATTTCAGGTTTACGGCTGATTAATTATTTATAACACAACAATTTAAGTGTCAGAGCATTTAATTTCAAAATGATGCTCTGACACTCAAAAGCCATTTCATTTCGATCTGATCAGTTCTCTGCTGCTTTTACCATACTTCCAGATGACAAAATCTTCCATAGTGGCGAATTTGTAACCCTTCCCTTTCAAATCTGCAATAATAGACTGAAGAACATCGCGTGTAACAAGATGTGTATCATGCATAAGAATAACCATCCCTCTGCCGTCAGCATTTGAAATAATTCTGTCATGTACTCTGACACTTTTTTTTATGAAGGAGGGATTTTTTGTATCTACCCTGGCAGATGATTTAAACCACTCACCCCTTGCCCAGTTCCATGCATCGGAAGAATCAGAATCCTTTGTCCACATTGCAACAATACCAAGATCACGGACAATACTGCCGACATATTTCTTTCTCTGCAGAGACGTTTGTCTTGACCATGGCTGCCCCTGGGGCATGCGTAAAATTGTCATATCAGGAGCATCATTGCCCAGCGCTTTATTTAAAAGCGTCTGATTATATGTGAACTGTCTCCTTATTTTATCAGGAGACAACCGTGGAATACTTTTATGAGAGAATGTGTGATTACCGAGAACATGCCCCTCTCTTACCATACGGATAAGAGACTCCTTGAATTTATCGAAAGAACCGGGCCCTGTAATTGTTTTATAATTCCAGTAAGCGCATATAAAAAATGTAGCTTTAACATTCTCCTTTTTCAAAGTATCAAGAATACTTCCGGTCCATTCAGAGGGGCCGTCATCAAAGGTAAGATAAGCTGTTTTCTCAGGCAGATCGTCCCCATCGTAATACCCTTTCGGATACGCGTCAGATTCCTCTCGTGAATGAATCTGATCAGCTGAAAGAGAGACGCCGGAGATTAGAATACTTAAAACAAAACAATATACTTTCGATTTTACTTTCATTTAACACCATAATTAAAATATTCACAAATGCGGGAATGAAACATATTATTATCACCCACTCATCGTTTACAGAATTCAGACAGATAATTCTCTTGATCTATAAAAGAACTATAAACAATGATGGATTATATTTTACAGCCATATTGGAATCTGAATTCTGCAATGGAATTAAAACGTATCAATAATGTCATCAACAATTGTAAATAATTGATACTGAATAGAAACGGGCTGTTTATTTTTGGAGGCACAGCGCTTCGCGCTGCGCCTGGAGTGAGGGATTACGGGGGCAACCCCCGTAATCCCTCACTCCAGGCGTATGCGGAGTATACGCACCCCCAAAAATAATTTGCTGCCTGAATAAATGAATGACTCCAATCTATATTATATCCGTCAGAGCCATAAGCTATTTCACTAAAGTTCAGTTCCCATGATACTTTCAAAGATCAGCAATTTTTTGTTGCAAAATATATCCGGAATAATTTAATATATATGACTGGAGGTAAAAATGAAAGAAGGTGAAAGAGCATACTGGACACCTGCAAGAGAGAAAGCACTACTTAAGCTTGGAAAGAAAGCTGAATCCTGCAGTAATGGAGTATATAAAGACTGGTCACTTGCCCGCGAATTACTGCCTAAAGTAAGTCAACTGCTAGAAGAACGGACAAATGAACAGCTGCGCAAAACATATTCCAGAATAGTAAAATCATCACAGGGGATATGTGCTTATGGCAGCTGCAGTAATGTATTGTCCAGTAAACATAGATATTGTGAAGAGCATCGGGCTTATATGTCAGAAAGGGCATCTAAACACGTCAGCCGTAAAAGGGCTAAACTGAAAGAGGTTAGTAAATGATTGGCAGGATGGGGATTTATAAAATCGGCACAGGCGATTCTTGCGGTTTTTACTACTTTTAAAATTCAAAAGATTATGAATTGACAATGAACTTCTGCATGTATTCCTCTTCCTAAAAAATGGAAACGGATGTTATGAAGAAATCACGGTTAAACTTTGTCGATCTGATGCGCGGACTTGCTATGATTGTTATGATTGAAGTCCACGTAGTCAACTCTCTGATGAATCCCGCTCTTCGAAATGAAACGTGGTTCAATTACGTAAACTTTTTAAACGGCATGGTTGCTCCCAGTTTTATTTTCATCTCCGGATTCGCCTTTATGCTGGCATCGCAGTCGAAACTTGCAGAGTTCAGAACATTCAAATATGCATTCTGGAAACAGATTGGAAGGATAATGCTCATCTGGTTTCTCGGCTATATGCTTCATATTCCGTTCTTTTCAAAATACAAATGCACCAGCATTGCCACACCTGATCACTGGCTTAACTTTCTTGGAGTTGATGTACTTCAATGCATAGCTATTGGACTTCTTCTTATCTTTATACTTAGACTTGCGATAAAGAGTGACAGAGTATTTATCGGAATTGTAATCTTTCTAGGTCTTGGAGCTGTTATTCCTGCAGCATGGATCTACACTATAGAGTTCCAGAAGCATATCCCGCTGTTCATGGCTATGTATTTAACTCCGATATACTATACTAATTTCCCGATATTTCCATGGTTCGGATTTATGGCTGCGGGTATCCTCACCTCGTGGTTTTTCATGAAGTTCAGAGAAAAAGGGTCAGAGCCTCTTTTCATGAAGCGTCTTCTAATCTCAGGAACACTCATGGCTGTAACAGCAATTCCGCTTATGTTCTACCTGAAAGATTATCATCACCTGATAACCGATGTTCGCCCGGACATACTCTTCTTCGCGGGAAGACTCGGAGTTGTATTTATGATACTTACAGTGTGCTATTACTACTGCACATGGAGAGAAGAACTCTCTCCGATAATACTCTACCCAAGCAGAGAATCCCTGGCTGTATATTTCATGCATCTGCAGTTTCTGCACCGTGAATTATGGTGGGGAAAATCGATAATTACCATGTCGGGTCAGAGCCTCGGTTTCGGAACCTGCCTTGCTGTATCCGCAGGGATTACCCTCCTCATGCTCCCTATGGCATGGATCTGGAACTATTATAAAACAAAATATACGTATTTTGGAAGAATTGCAGTTGCAGTTATGTTCACTGTTGGCGGTATTGTATTTGTAATGAGGTAAATATAATCATCTTGCGGGATGTTATAAAATTCCACTTTTACTTCCCGCTCATATTTCTTTTCAATCCTCTATCCCACTTTTACCGATAAAGTGTCAGACCATTTGAACTAGTATTTCAAAATTTCTCCTTGACTTATAACGGGCATATGCCCAATATCTTATTGGAATTTAAAACTATGACAAGACCTAAATACTGCAGAAAAATAGGAACTGAACCCGGATCAAGCTATTTTAAGCCCGAAGGGATTCCTGCGTCAGATCTGCAGGAGGTAATTATTACCCTTGATGAATTTGAAGCCTTAAGGCTCGCTGATCTCGAAGGTCTTTACCACGAGAATAGTGCCCTTATGATGAATATCTCCCGGCAGACATTCGGAAGGATTATAGATTCAGCACGGAAAAAAATCGCAGAGGCGCTTGTTCATGGCAAAGCATTAAAAATTGCAGGCGGAGTAGTATCCCTTGAAGAGAATGGAGAGATAAAGTGCAGCAGCTGCGATTTCTCCCGGGAATGCTGTAAAAACAGCGATGCTGCCCCCTCCTGCCCCAGATGCAGAAAAAACAAAATCAACATTAATAACGGAGAATAAGTTTATGAAAATTGCACTACCGACAAAAGAGAACAGCACTATAGACAGCCATTTCGGACACTGCGAGTTTTTCACAGTATACACATTAAACGACAATAAAGAGATAATCCTGGAAGAGAAAGTTCAGTCCCCTGTGGGATGCGGATGTAAATCAAATATTGCCGGCACGCTTGCGGAACTGGGTGTAAAAGTTATGCTTGCAGGTAACATGGGCGATGGAGCTGTGAATGTTTTAGGGAGCAACGGAATAAAAGTTGTCAGAGGATGTACCGGAGATGTAAGAGCAGTTGCAGACAATTGGATTTCTGGTAATTTGACAGATTCAGGTGTGGGATGCAGCGATCATGGACACGAGTGCAGTCACTAGCAGCCGATTTAATTCTTTTCAGAGTCAGACTTCATTCAGGTGTCAGAGCCTTTTCTGTTATGTAAACGAAATGCTCTGACCCTGAAATTCAGAATCCCATTCATTTTTTCTCTTTTTTCGGTACCCCTTTATTTCTGTGAAAAAAAGCCAGCCCCCCTTTTGAAGTCTCACGGTAACGGCTCTTCATATCTTTTCCGGTCTGCATCATGGTAATTACAACTTCGTCAAACGGGACCATATGCCGTCCATCAGAAAGAAGCACATATGTGGCACAGTCCATTGCGCGCACTGCGGCGATTGCATTCCGTTCTATACACGGGATCTGAACAAGCCCCATTATCGGATCACATGTAAGCCCCAGGTGATGCTCCAGCCCCATCTCCGCTGCGTACTCTACATGACGGGGAGTGCCCCCCATAAGCTGTGCAGCAGCACCGGCAGCCATAGCGCATGCCGAACCGACTTCACCCTGACATCCCACTTCAGCGCCCGATATTGACGCATTTTTCTTTATAAAATTCCCGATTAAACCGGCAGTAGCCAGAGCCCTTAGTATTTTTTCATCACTGAGCTGATAAAAATTTTTCATAAAAAACAGAACTGCGGGAAGAACCCCGGCGGAACCGCATGTGGGCGCGGTAACAATTAATCCTCCGGCTGCATTCTCTTCCGAAACAGCCAATGCATATGAAAAGATAGTACCGGTTTTTTCGATGAATCCCTTGCTCTGTATAGTTCGAGTATAATACGACGACGCCTTTCTTGCAAGATTAAGTCCCCCGGGCAGCACACCCTCTGCATCAATCCCTCTGTCTATAGCCTGTTTCATTACATCAAGCACTTCTCTGAGATAATCCCATATCTCCGGTCCCTCATACTGATCTACAAAATTCCATATGGTTTTACCCTGATCCTCGCAGAGTTTAAGAAGTTCAGACATTTTATTGAATGGATAGACCTCTTTTGTATCAAGACCGCCCGGCTTATCCATTAGAGCCCCTCCCCCTACGCTGTAAACAGTCCACTCTTCAATTAATCTGCCATCCGGGGTCAGAGCCTCAAAATGAATCCCGTTAGGATGAAGCGGAAGCTCCTTATTCTTAATCCAGATAATTTCGCACTCTTTAGGGGTCAGAGCATTAATAATGGCATAATCTGTAAGATGCCCCTTTCCGGTAAGCGCAAGGCTCCCGTAAAGTGAAACACGATACTTAGCGGCATTTTCGGTCCGGTTTTTAAAAATATGAGCCGCGTAAGATGGACCCATTGTATGACTGCTGGAGGGGCCAAGCCCTATTCTATAAATCTCTCTAAGTGATTTCATAAGACCTCATTTACATATAATAACATCAGACATTATATTTTCAGTAAAACATTTTGAACAGCAGAAATGTTATAACAGAGCCTAATGCTGCTCCAGCCAAAACCTCAATAAGTGAATGAATCTTCTGATATATTCTGCTCGATGAAACCAGAATGGCAAAAAAAAGTGACAGGGAAATTGCGGGGAGAGTCTGATTGATAAGAGAAATAGAAACAAATATCGAAAACGAAAGAGCGGCGTGTCCCGAGGGCATTCCCCCTTTTAAGGGATGAACCTGACCAAGATATGCTTTTAAAATCACAACAAAAATCATAATAATAATTAAAGCCGCAACTGCTATATCATCTCCGGAATGCCGCGCAATTTTTATTCCATTATAATAAAAATCTGAAATATAGGGTTTTAAAATAAAATATGCCGCAACCAGCGACATGAATGAAGAGATGAGTACGGCACCGGCGGCCATATCCTTGACAATGCGGGCTTTCTCCTGCTTATGAGGAGATATCATGTCAACTGCTGATTCTATTGCAGAGTTAAACATTTCGGCGACTATAACAATAGCCGCCATTGTTGTGAGTATAATAAATTCCCATTTATTAATTCCAAAAGTAAAACATAATACAAGAAGAGCGGCGGCAGATAAGAGATGAAATCTTACGTGTCTCTCTGTTTTTGCCGCGTGTAGAATTCCTTCTATTGCATTATCAACAGAGTAGAGCCATTTTTTCATCTCTTCAGCCTCTTATCTTAAACTACAGAACGGGCAATCTACTTAACAAAGCTTGCAGTCGGTTTCCTTATTTTAAACAGAGTATCAACGTACTCAATAATTACAGGATCATGAGTGTGCTTGCTGTAAACAGAATACTTCAATTTAGGCTGTTTTATAGTCGTCGGATTTTCTCTATAGTAGAAAGTCTTAAACTGCAGATAATATCCGTAAACTATATGATTACCAAAAGTATACATTGCCATAATTTTATTTGTTTCATCAACCTCATTGAGTTTAACACTAAATCCGTAAACTTCAGGGAAAATTACGCTTGAGTCATTCTGTTCGAAGATTTCCTGAAGTTCACCGAACGACTTCATATCATCGGCATTGTTGCCTTTAATTATTGCGCCGGTAATTATATCTTTTTTTAATTTAACTATATCTGTAGTGAAAAACTTGGAATCGGAATCCTTTTTGGTGCTCAGCTGTTTTGTAGCAGGATTGAATTCAATAACAGATTTTATTGTTGTATAATCATCATTCAGATTGATAAGAATTATCTTTTTATCGGTTCTGGTGAGATCACCAATCACTATCTGTGTCTTATCATTAACAGATAAAAGAAAAAAATAATTTTTCCCGGTAGCCGGAAACAGTTTAAGCCTGTCAATATTTATCTGCTTCTCCTGCAGATCATCATACTCCTGAGAAAACAGACTGGTGCTGCATATAAGCAGAAATAATAGAATTATGGTCAGGTTTTTCATTATCACTAACTCCTTTTTTTTATATATAATAAAAAAGGTAGTTAGATTCAATACCGGATCTTTTTTTTTTACATTTTTTTTAAACTGATATAAAATTTAACCTTTTAATCTTATATAACCACTACTTATCGCGCGTTTATTCTCTGAATTTAAAACAGTAAAAAAAAGATCCATTCCTTCATCGTCTATTCTTTTCCCCTCAAGAATAACTTTTATGTCTCCTCCGGGGAGCACCATCCCTGAAAATCTGCAGTAGAGCGAACTGACACGTCTGGAATCTCCGGCGACTTCTCTCTCTAGAATCTCCCGGACCGCAATTGCAAGAGTTGCAGTGCCCTGAAGTATTATCCCCGGGAGCCCGACACGACGGGCAAACTTAACAGATGTGTGTATTGGAAAATGAATATTCGAACAGCCGTCATAGAGAAACGGTGTGAGCGGACTTACCGGAACAGATGATTCCCATACAGGAGAAGACTCTTCACTCCATACAGTGAGAGATGGAATACTCTCCTCCCCTCTCCCGCCGCCGATGCACTCCACACCGCGCATCATTGCTCCTATATATTCTGTAAAAACAGCTTCCCCGGATATATCAGCCGCATCAAACCTGAGCGTAACATAAGTCCCTGCCCGATGAGGGAGAATGGCGGCAATCGTTCCGTTGACTACAAGGCTGTCGTCGGCCTTTACAGGTCTGTGAATTATAAGATGCTCGCTGTAGTGCACCTGTGTAAAAATTACCTCTTTCGGAAAATCGGCAGCTTCAATATTATCTGTGATATGCTGAACCATGGGCCATGTTACAGCCACAGGGAAAAGAGGGGGAGCTATAATTCCGCCGGGAAGTTCATCATTGTAGTAAATGGGATTTGTCTCGCCGATTGCGGCTGAATAATTCATCGTCCACCGGGGATCTGCGGCAGTTCTGTACTCTTTAATTGAAGTCCCGACGAAATCAGAGGAAAGTTTCATATTAAGTCTCCTTATATGTTTTCTCTGCCAGACCGGTTTAACTCTATCAGATGATAATCCCCGGAATATATTCAGCGATTGCGAGACATGATGTAAGTCCCGGTGATTCTATGCCGATAAGATTAATAAAATTTTTCAGTCCTGCATTATCTTCATTCTTAATCACAAAATCACGGAACTTTTCACCCTCCCTCTGAAGCTTGGGCCTTATTCCGCAGTCATAGGGATATATATCTGTAATGTCCGGCTTCATAAATAGAGATAGTGAATAAAGAAACTCATTCTTATTACTGTCATTCATGGAGTAGTCAGCAATATTTTCATTCATGTAATAGGCATTTGGCCCGAATGCGGCTGTTCCATCTGTGAAAAGTCTGTTATGTATCCCGAGTGACCGACCGTCCGGCGACGGGACAGGATAGATGAGCATATTCATCGACTTAACATTGTCCGATTTGTAGTACTCGCCCCTGCAGAAGCTTAAATTGTATCCCAAACCTGCAGTATCGATTCCCGCAAGAGCGGCGACTTTATCAGAAAATAATCCGGCGCAGTTCACAACTATATCCGCACTTATTGTATAACCTTCATCTGTACGGATTTCGTATGCCCCGTTTTTTTTATCGATTCCGGTTACAGTGGTTCTATAGGCAAAGACGACACCATTTTCTTTAGCGAGAGTCTCCAGCCTCTTCATCAGCTCGTATGAGTTCATAATTCCCGCAGTGGGAACATGTACCCCGGCCACTGCCCTCACCTGAGGTTCCCGCTCTTCGATTTCGCCCCCATCTGCTATCCGTACTCCGGGAACTCCATTTTTTATTCCATTAGCGAAGAGCCGTTCAATTTCAGACACTTCATCCTGCGAGGAGGCAATTATATACTTTCCGCAATTATTGAAAGATATGTCATTATCGCGTATAAAGCTGTAAAGAAGCCCGTTCCCCCTCAGGGAGAGCCGGGCCTTCAGTGATCCATGAGGATAATATATACCGGAGTGTACTGTTTCGCTGTTGCGGCTGCTGGTATGTCTGCCGAAGGAGTCCTCAGTTTCAAAAACAACTATATTTTTATAACTTTTAGAGAGTTCCAGGGCTGCGGCAAGTCCCACAGCTCCGGCTCCGATTACTGCAATATCGCATCTCTCCATAGATTATCCTACTCTATTCATAAGTGAGCCTCTTAAAATAATCAGGTTCGCCACTAACCTGTGAATTATTTCCACGCCGCCAATGACGGCGGAGTCTGTTACTTCTCGAAGGGGAATCTGTACTGGCTTAGACCAGTTGCATCCCTCATCTGGATCATCTCCTGCTGAAGCTCCTCGCCTACAGGTACACCCTTCCCCTCTCTAGCCTGACGCGCAAGGTATTCTTTTTCACCGGCAGTATAAATTCTCTCTGCACCGGGCATCTTCTCCGATGAACGGAGCTGTCTAAGAATTTCGCCGGCAATCTTTTTGAAATCATCAACCTCTGTAAAATGAGCTATATTTATTGCTATAAAGAAATGGCCCAATCCGTACGGAACCTTCTTTCCATTTTCAATTCCGGTGAGCATCTTCAGAAATCTTCCGCCCTGAAGCGCCGCTGAAAGAATCTCCACAACAGTAGCGTATCCGTAACCTTTAAATCCCGCGCCATCCTCACCTATCCCGCCCAGCGGAGTAAGAGCCGCAGTCCCCTTTATCAGGTCACCCAATGCCTGGATTGAATCAGTTGTAGATTCACCCTTACGGTCAATTACCCATCCTTCGGGCATACTCTTCCCTGTTCTGGCGTAAACCTCAATCTTCCCCCGCTGGCTTACAGATGTGGCGCAGTCGAGTACAAAGGGGAACTCCTCATCTGTGGGAATTCCAAATACAAGGGGATTGGTCCCGAGCATATTCTCTATTCCAAAAGTCGGTGCTATCGATGGTCTCGCGTTTGTCCCGGTAATGCCGATCATATTTTTTTCACTTGCCATTGTGGCGTAATATCCGGCAATTCCATAATGAGTGGAGTTACGGACTGCTACCATTCCAAGACCGAACTTTTCAGCTTTCTCAATAGCCATCTCCATAGCGCGCTTCCCGATTACATGCCCCATACCGTCATGCCCGTCAATAACTGCTGTGGCCATGTTATCTTTTACTATTTCAAAATTTGTAACAGCATGCTGAATCCCTTCTTTGATCCTGTCAAAATAGATCGGTTTCATTCTGTTAAGACCGTGGGAATCGATCCCCCGCTTATCCGATTCAATCAGAACATCGGCACAGACTGCAGCATCGTTTTCCGGAACTCCAATTTTAACAAATACATCCCTCATAAAATCGCGTACATAATCAAAATCAAGCCATGTAATATTACTTTCCATTTTTATCTCCTTCATCACATCCGGCCTCCCCATCCGCCCGTCGGGCACCTTCCCCATGATGAGATTGGGAAGGGAGGTGATGTTTAATTTATTATTTCAATTTGCCTGTATTAAATCTTAAACTCCCCGCATGTTTCTCCTCCATTTTTCATGGGGGAGATGGCCGACGGCCAGAGGGGGCGAGTTGTGTATTATATTTTTATCCGGATTATAATTGTCAAGCCGATTGCGTTTTTTTCTCTCTCCCTGTCCATAAAAGGATGCTGCCGATTATTGATAAAACAAAAAATACTGCTGTCAGCGGTGCGAATAAATGAAGTGCCGTGGTAAAGGCGACTTTGTCAAAAAACGCGGAATTCACCGGATCATTTATAATCTGTGGTATCATCAGGCCCGGCTTGATAGAGGCGATTATTACAGCAATACCGGCTATTACTATTAATACTGACGGGTATTTGAGCACAAAACCTGACGCACGCAGACCCGCTTTTTTCTGAGGGGCTATAAGAAAGAGAGTCAGAATGAAAAAAAGAACAGCTCCACCTGCGGCATAAGGTGTATATTTTGCGGCAGATAGTATCATAATAATTTTTTCAAAATGTTCGGCTTTCTCTCCGGAGATCTCAATTGCATCAGATCTGATAATTCCGCCGGACATGCTTAATCCTGCATCTTTAAGAAAAGTATTGGCCGCAGTCTCTGTAACCCATGAATCCGAAAGTTTAAATATCTGAGTCAGCACCCAGGGACTTTTTAACCCCGGAGTCTCTCTTATCTTCTCAACAAAAACTTCACTCAAAAGATTCTTCTCTTTTTCAATTCCATTTTCACTCACCTTAACACGAAGACTTAACATAAGCTGCGGGAGTTTTATCTTCTTTACATTCTCTATCATTCCGGATTCCACGTTAAGTCTGTTTTCATAAATATTTCCGGAATCTCTCTGCTGCTTCCATGAAGTCATAAAATCGATATATTTTTTAATTACGGTTTTAAGTTCTTTTTCAATAAAAAGTCTGTTGAGCTCCTCTGTGAGCACAGGCTCAATCCGTGCGATATCTGCGTACATCTCATTCATAAAATCCCCTCTCCGGGATTCTATTATATCTTTAGCATCATCCTCCTTATCTTTTAATTCATCATCGGCATCTTCAAACTTGTCTTTCGCCTCTTCCATCTCATCTTCTGATTTATTAATTACACTGCCGTTTTTACTGCGATACTCCTTAATCTCATTCAATGCGGATTTCAGATCTTTCATTTTTTTCTTTTTATATAGATCAAATTCATCTTCAGTTTTAAATTCATCAGAAGACTTTTCCCAGCTAAGATCATCAAGCTCATCTATCTGTTTTTCAACCTTGTCGAACTCCTCATTTTTATTTAAAACTGTATAAGCAATAAGTTTATCTTCATAATCCTTGCGGAGAGATTCATACATCGGCTTGAACTGCGACATGCCGGTTTTCTTCTCAACCTCTCTCTTTATATCTTTTTCTATCTGGACATTTTTTGTTTCTATAAATGTCTCCACCAGATTAAGACTTTTTATTACGCTGATATAAAAGTTTTCATTTACCGCGAGTGTAAGAAGAATTGAAGCCGTAATCGTAACAGGTATTACAACTATTGAGATTACCGAAAGTATATATAAAAATATTTTCCTCATGAAATTGAACCTCTTCAAAAATTATTTCAGCATGTAAAAAATCAGTCCGACATATTCTTTTAATCCTTTATATATATCATCCATTTCACTTGTCTTGGGCAGAAAACTTGTAGCATTATATCCCGACCTGTCGATCTTGTAGTCAGCCGGTGCTGCTATGCAATCCACTCCTGATTTGCTGAACGAGTAGAGTGACCGCTTCATATGATATGCCGATGTTACCAGAATTACTCTGCGGGGATTAAACGTATTTTTAATGTACTCCGCGTTCTCGGAAGTAGTACGGCTGCGGTCCTCCTTCAGCAGCTTTGTATTATCAGATGTATAGCGCTTCATTATCCTCAGAGCTATATCCGCCTCGCTCTCTGCCTGATCCGGAAAGACTCTCCCCCCTGAGAAGATTACAGGAATTTTATACACTCCGGAAAGATATATACCGTATAGCGCCCTCTTGGTTGACTCATCGGAAAGACTGCCGAGCCCATTCTCCTCCGGTGACAGATCAACAGTCCCGCCTCCAAGAACAACAATATAGTCCGCATTATATTTCTGATTAAGGTCAACCGGTGCTTTATAATTTTCCAGCGGAGCAAGAATCAGATTTTTTACCGGTTCGATTGAAAGCATATAGAGAAGAATAATATCTGCAATTATTAAAAATGCGGTTTTCCTCCTGCTTCTGCCGTTATAAAAAAGAGCAATTAAGAGTATGATTATAAACATCGCCGGGGGGAATATTATAAAATTAAATATTTTCATTAAAGTAAACACAGACCTGGCTCCTCTTAAACGGTAATAATTGCCAGATATTACCCATATACCGCAAAAGATCAATCAGTTTCTTTCTGCCGCTATTATGCAAAACTGGTACTTTAACCGTGAGATTATGAATCAATAATTAATAATGTAAATTGTTGTGTTATAAATAATCTATCAGCCATAAACTTAAAATCCCCCCGTTTCGCTTCGCTCAACATCCCCCTTTAATAAAGGGGGTTATGCAATCCCGGAAGTCTAACCCTCTTTATCAAAGAGGGTAGCCGATAGGCCGGGAGATTTTTCAGTTTTATATAAAGAACTATTTGATGAGAAATCATCCGGTCTAAACACCAGCCCTGCTTTATTAAAATTTTCCCCACTTCTCTCTTGACAAAGCGTTTCATTTAATATAAATATTAGATTAAATGCATATGAATTAAAAGTTTTACAGCAGCTCCCGGAGGATTTAGATGGCGCATGATTCGATTGAAGTTCAGCTGAAAAGTCTTAAAAGCTGGCATTTTATTCCGGGCAAAAACAGAATACTCCCCATACTTGAATCGCTGTTAAACAGAGATGAATATATAGTCGATGTAATTGACGGCTTTTTCCCTGCTGATTCCGGAAAAAAAAATGATAAAGATGACTCCGGGCTGATTCTGGTAACGGATAAAACCGTAATTTTGATGAGGTCAGAATTTCCCGATAAATATACAGTCCTGAAAAAAGATAAAATCAAAAGCATAAACTGCGTTAAGAATTTTTCATCTCTTACAATCAAAATTGATGCTGTAAAATCGGTACACTCCTTCGTAACTCACCTGTCGGAATTTGCAGTAAAAAATATTTTTTCCTCTGCGGGGAAACCGGTTGAAAAAGAGAATTACACATATACTACCGCAGCAGACGTTAAGCCTGAAATTCTGTCCGATGTAACCAGTGAAGAAGATTTAATTCAGGCCGCGCCTTCAAATTTCCTTTATCCTGAAGTTAAAAAAATCAAAGCCAGACTTGATGAATTCAGAAGTATAATTACTGATAAAGAATTTTTCAGCATGTATCGGGATGATATATACACCATCTCTTTGTTATGCGGAATGACAGGACGTACACTCTCCGATAATGAAATCCTTTTCATATGCATGGTACTCTCTGCCGGGGAGGAAAAAAACGGAACTGAGCATGTCAGCTTTCTCAATGAGGTTATGAAATATGACTACTTCCCGCTTCACCTTCGGGATGATATGAACCGGAGGATGGAGATCATACTCTCGGACATTTCCAGAGTGAATGCAGCAGAGAATAAAAGTTTAAAATCTTTGGAGTACCTGATACGTTACGACCTTGAACATGAATCAAAGTATGCCGATAAAATGGCATCACTATTTTACGAATACTCACAGTGTCTGGTCAAAGCAGATGGAGTTATAGACGGAAACGAGGAGGCAAGACTGAAGAGTGTTTCGGAACTTATTCAGAAAACCATGCACTCTACATCCGTCGCCGCCGGAAATCTTGTCGAAGAGAGTGAGACCATTGAGCATGTCATGGAAAAGATTAATGCGCTTGTCGGAATGGAGAATATCAAAGAGGAGATAAAATCGTTCATCAACTTTGTAAGCATAAGAAGTGAACGTGATAAACGCAAGCTCCCCGTTACACCGCTTTCACTCCATGCTGTATTCTACGGACCTCCCGGAACCGGGAAAACAACTATCGCACGGCTTCTGGGACGCGTCTACAAAGCTCTGGGGCTGCTTAACAGCGGTCACCTTATCGAGACAGACAGGGCGGGTCTTGTAGCCGGTTACGTAGGACAGACCGCTATAAAGACCGACGAGCTGGTAATGAAAGCAAAAGACGGTGTTCTTTTTATTGATGAAGCATATACCCTTGCTCCGGAGAACAGCGCCAATGATTTCGGCAGAGAGTCTATCGATACCATCCTGAAAAGAATGGAGGATATGCGCGAGGGATTTGCCGTAATAGCCGCGGGTTATACCGATGAAATGGAGAGATTTATAAACTCAAATCCGGGACTCAAGTCGAGGTTCAGCAGATATTTTTATTTCAATCACTATACTCCTGAAGAGCTTGTAAAAATTTTTAATATCTTCGCAAACAATGTTGAATTTAAACTGAGCAGTGATGCGGAGATAAAACTGAAGGAGCTGATTACTCATTTTTATGAAAAGAGGAGTAAAAGTTTCGGTAATGCAAGATTTGTCCGGAATGTATTCGATAAGATAGTTCAAAATCAGGCGGACAGGCTTGCATCAATTACAGCTCTCACAAATGAACTTTTATGCGAGGTTACAGCAGAAGACATTCCCCTGAAAGAGGATTTCAGCGCTGAACAATTTGCCTGAAATCCTGTATAGATACTATATGAAAAAACTTGTCGAGATGTGAAATGTCAAAGAGAGCGGAAACATGTTTGTTAAGTTCACAGATATAAAAAGTTAATCCGCTTTTTTCCGCCTGTCTCGAAAGGCTTATGAGCATTCCAAAACCGGATGAATCTATACTATCCAGAGACTCGCAGTTTATCCCGATTATTTTGGTCTCGGGGTGTTTTTCAAGCATAGCTTTAAAGTCATTAAGAAGATTATCAATATTATGGATATTGAGATTTCCGATAACTTCAATCTCTGCTCCATCTTTAAAATTGCTGATTATAATTTTATCCAATTTTCCCCTCTCTGCCTGCATACCTGATAGATTCTTAAATCTACACGCTATCTGCTATTAGATACTGTTTTTTTCAACCAAATTTTAAAATAGTAGTTCATATCCTCTTTCGGGGGACTGTTTTCATTTGTATTTTTTTCAGAATCGCTCAAAATTTACCTCCTTAAATTCATTGAAATTATTCTGTAATTATTCCTGAACATAATTTTTAGTGTAAAAAGGAAGAATTATATACTTTAAAAAAGTTCAGTAATAAATACTGGAAATTATTGTAATTGAATATACTCATAATACGGATATTAGTATAAAGAATTTGTAAAAATGTTAAATAAAAATGCCGGGTAGATGCCGCCCGTTGGGCACCTTTCCCGCCCCCGCTGGCCTCTGGCCATCTCCCCCATGGGAATGCTAATCATTACCCACATTTCTAAGTTTTTTAGAGATGTGGGTAAAAAAGTTATATTAATTTAAATATCTGTGCTAATTTATGGTTGGATTAATCTTCAGGAAGAATAATCCATGAATAAAAAATTAAATCTGTCGGATGAAATTAGGAATAATACAATCAATGATAAGAGGATAAGAAGTCGATTGGCAAAAACTATTGATCAATTATCGCAATATCCTAATCATTCGATTCCTCAAGCCTGCAAAAAACCGTCAGAAATAAAAGGGGCATATCGATTGTTAGACAATAAAAAAGTTACTCCCGAAGGAATATTGTCCGGACATAAAGAAGCAACCAGACTAAGAATGACTGAGCATAAAATTGTATTACTTGTACAGGATACAACTGATTTCAATTACACCAGACCTTCTGCTATAAAAGGAATGGGGGATCATGCGGCATCTCCGAATAGTAAAGGTTTATTACTCCATAGCACTCTTGCTGTAACACCGGAAGGAGTACCTCTGGGTTTATTATTTCAAAAGTATTGGACACGAGATCCAGAAGAAAAAGGAAAAAAGAATAAAAGGAAAGAGCTTCCCGTTGAAGAGAAGGAAAGTTTTCGCTGGATAGAAGCCATGGAAGAAAGCACTTCCGATATTCCGGATGGTGTAATAACAGTAACTGTAGCAGATCGCGAAGCAGATTTTTTTGATTTATTTAGAAGAAGCAAAGAGCTCAAACAAGATATACTGATAAGAGCTATCGGCAATCGGAAAGTCAATAGTGAAGAAAATTCTTTGATTAAAACAATTGAAGCAGCAGAAATTGCCGGAAAAATCAAGGTTTTCATACCAAGGGATGCAAATTCTAAATTGCCGGAGAGAGAAGTGGAGTTGGAAATTAAATTCCGCACACTCCAGTTAAAGCCGACATATTATTCAACAGATTCAAAAAACTCACAGTTCATAGAACTTGACGCTTTATATGCCAGGGAGATAAATCCAGCACTGGGTGAAAAACCAATAGAATGGTTATTGCTCTCATCAATACCAATTTTGACCATTGAAGATGCGGTAGAAAAACTCGGCTGGTATAGACAGAGATGGAAGATTGAACGATTTCATTTTACTCTCAAGAGCGGATGTAAAGTTGAAGAGCTGCAACTTGAAACTATAGAGCGTATTGAAAATGCGCTTTCTCTTTATTCGATTGTTTCATGGAAATTATTATGGCTGGTCTATGAGAGCAGAATCAAACCTGATGAATCTTGTGAGATTGTATTAGAAGAATACGAATGGCATGCATTATATTGTATGGTAAAACAGAAAAAAGATTTTCCAAAGAAGCCTCCAACTCTAAAGGAAGCATCTATGATGATAGCAAGATTAGGTGGATTCATGTGTCGCAAGGGTGATGGTGATCCTGGTGTTAAGGTCATGTGGCGTGGACTTCAGCGTTTGAATGATGTATCTTCCGTATGGTCTATTATAACTCATACAGAAGATGTGGGTAATGATTAGATGGGAATGGGAGGAGAGGAGAATCGGGATATTTTGTGGTTTTGTAGAGACGCAGCATGCTGCGTCTCTACAATCTCGCATCACTTCTCCTCCCACCCCGTGGGGGACTAGAAACAGGATGTTTCTGTGTCAAGCGCGGACACGATGTCCGAAAAGCGCCGACTGATGGCCAGAGGCCAGAGGGGGCGGAATTAGTATAAGTATAATGGTGAAAAATATGAAAGAGACCACGGAATTTGAAGTGCTGATACATGATGCTGGACCTGATTTAAAAGCCGGGATAAAGTCCATATTTAATTATATGCAGTGTGCAGCCGACAGCCATTCAAAAAATCTGGGAACTTCTGTTTCTCTTATGGCCGAACAGAATCTCACATGGGTATACAGCAGATTTTATGCAATAGTGGACAAATATCCAGAATTGTACGATAAAATCCGCTGCGAAACATGGCGTTCGGAACTTCTTGGGGATTTTATCTGCCGGGAATTTCTTATCAGTGGAGATGATGATATTATCAGGGTCAGAGCAACATCATCTCTGGCATTGATAGATAAAAACAGCCGCAGACCTGTGCCGATTCCGCAGTTTATAACAACAAGTCTTGAACAGAATAGAGAAAGAAGTGTTAAATTTTCAGCGGACAATATTGAACACAAAAGTGAATTTGACTATATTTACACCACGAAAACACGTTATGACGATATCGATATAAATGGACATATGAACAATGCCTCATATGCTTCAATTTTCTTTGAGAGTGTAATGGTAAAATCAGAAAAACCTATGACAATGAAGTCGATTGATATTTCATTCAGAGGGGAGATTTTATTTAAAGATGAACTTGAATGCGGGGTATCTGCGGTGAAAGATTTACCGGGAAAATTTTATCACAGACTTTACAATAAAACGAAGGGAAAAGTATCCGCATATGCGATAACTGAATGGATAAATGAATAGTTGCTGAATAAATTACAACCTTCTATAAAAATGTATTGTTCTTTTATAGTATGTCGATTATGCTAATAAGATTGTAATTGCAGACTCACAAAATCGTAACCACTCGAATACCGGTGGTATTTTATCTCCGTCGCGCCGCAGGCACGGCGGAAAGCAGTTTCACTTTCAGTTTATGAGCAGTCACTGACCCCGCCGCCTTTGGCGGCGGGGAAATAATTCATAAGCAAGGCTTAACTTAATAAAGTTATGCGACTTACTTATAAGACTCAAAAATCTATATTTAAGGTTATTTATGATTAAAAATTTTGAAAAAATAAAAAAGGTAGCTCTCGACCTTGACTATATAATGCCCGACACGACTTTTGTCTATCCGATATTCTCCTCCGAAGGGGAGAAACTTCTTGATGAAAGGGAGATCCTCACAGCTCAGAAAATAAAAATTATACGTGAAAAATGCGGGAATAAAGTCTACTACTCCCCCCCTGAAAAAGAAACGGGGATGATGCCCGAATATGTCTACAAAAGGGCATTCAGTAAAACCCGTGAAGTTATGGATGCAGTTCTCCATACTGATAAATTCACTATAGACGGCTATAAAAAAAGTGAAGAGCTTGTAAGTGAAATACTTGATGAGCTGAACTCCAAAGAGATCACTGCGATCAGTCTTCTTAAAGATATAAAAAACTTTGATGAGTACCTTTATTATCATTCTATAAACGTGGGACTTCTCACGGCCCTTATGGTTAAAAAGAGAAGGAAATTCAACAAGGATGAAGTTAAAAACATTGTACTCGGAGCATATCTCAGCGATCTCGGAAAAGTCAGAATTGAGAAGTCTCTTCTTGATAAACCTGAAAAACTGAATGATGACGAAATGATGAAGATGCACCTTCATCCTCAGATAGGATATAATATTGTAAAGTCGCTTGAAGATATTAATCCAATAGTACTTCAGACAATCCTATTTCACCATGAACAATTCGATGACGAAGGATACTACAGCCTCCCATATGAGACTCTCCCTTCATCTCCTAAAATAGTATCTATCTGTGACATGTATGATGCGCTTACATCGCACCGGCCGTTCCGTCAGCCGTACAGCCCGTCCGAGGCAATGAAACTTATACTCAATTCAACAGATAAAAAATTCGACCGCGAACTGGTAAGTGACTTCCTGAATGGAATGGGCCCTCTCCTGAATAACTCACAGTTTTTTTATAGAAAGGGTGACTTCTGTATCCTCAATTCTAATGAAGTCTGTCTTGTAACTGATATTTCAAAAATGGATATAATGAAACCGAAGGTTATGGTTTTTGCACGATATGATTATTCCGGAGAGAAGGCTACAATCCGGTTTTATGATAATCCGATTGAAGTTGATCTGATGAAGGATATGAACAGGAAACTCGACAGTATAGTAATACATCAAAAACTGGTTGAAGCATTGCGGAAAAAACTCGTAGAAAAAAAGACACTGATAGACTATCTATACGTCTCCATGCCGGATAGATAAAATCAGCACCTTAACTACTGCCTTACCGGGCAAACACATATCTTAATTAAGAGTAATAATTAATTAATTGACCAAACCTAACAGCCCCCTAAATCCCCCGGCGGGGGACTTGAAGATAACATTCAAAATTTTTTTCTTAAAAGTCGTTATTATTTATCAATACTTCTATGAAGTCCCCCTCCGGGGGATTTAGGGGGCTGCACAGAAAATGTGGAGAATCTGGTGGACAAGGCGGATGCTGAGAGTTCTAACTAAAACTTCTCATACCCGTCATGCTCCGGATTATATTTTTTTGCAGATACAGCTTCACTCTTAACTGGAATTTTACCTGCACCCGCCTTTGTCTGAAGCGTCTTAATATGAACCTCTTTACGCTTTGAAGACTGAACTCCTGACGTTAAATGATCCCGGATTTTAAACTCCTGAACCATGGAGAGAAGCTCCTGAGCCTGATTGGACATCTCTTCACTTGCAGCCGCAGTCTCTTCCACCAGTGCTGCATTCTGCTGAGTCATTGTATCCATTTCATTTACCGCGGTGTTTATCTGATCTATACCTCTGCTCTGCTCGTCACTTGAAGCTGCAATCTCTGCAATAATATCCTTAACCTGTTTAGCAGAAAGTATAATCTCCTTCAGGGCTTCTCCGCTTTTGTTTACAAGATCTGTCCCTTCATCAATTTTACTGATAGAATCCTTAATAAGAGTGCCTATCTCTTTTGCTGCTCCGGCAGATCGCTGTGCCAGATTCCGCACTTCTCCAGCTACAACGGCAAAGCCGCGTCCCTGTTCACCGGCACGGGCTGCTTCAACAGCTGCGTTGAGTGCAAGAAGATTTGTCTGAAAGGCTATCTCGTTAATCATATTTATTATTTCAGATATTTTTTTACTCGATTTATTTATCTCGCCGATTGAAAGAACCGCTTTCTCAACGATGTGTCCGCCGTCTACCGCAAGCCTTGAAGAAGTTTCAGCGAGAGTGTTGGCTTCATTTGAATTGCCGGAGTTCTGTCTTGTCGATGCGTTTGTCTCTTCAACAGTTGCGGCAATCTCTTCAAGCGATGAAGCCTGTTCCGATGTTCTCTGTGACAGGTTTTCGTTACCGGATGCTATCTCTTCAACAGCTCTCACCAGATTCTGCGATGCCATTATTATTTCGGATATTAGTTTTTCCAGATTATCTGCGGATGTATTAAGTGCTTTCCCCAGCTGACCAAGTTCGTCCTTCTGATCAAGGTCTATCCTTTCGAGAAAATTCCCCTGAGCAATAAGTTCCGCGAATGCCAATCCTTTTCGGACTGGACCGGTAACCGATTTTGTAATAATGTATGTAAAAAATATACCAACGATTACACCAATCAACGATATAAGAACTGCCCAGATTACAAGTTCCCTTGATACTTCATCAAACTCAGCAGATGCTTCTTTTGATTCAGCAATTAGAGATTCTGAATATTTTGACATATATCCATCCAGCTTATCCCTGATTAAATCTATCCTGCCGTCAACGTTTTGAATTTTATTCAGGTCAAATCTACCTGTTTTGAAATCATTAAAAAGCTCCTTTTCGAACATACCGGATAATTCTGTAAATCCCTGTTCAATTTCAGCAGATAAAGCTTTCTCTTCATTTGTATCAGCCATACTCTTTATTACTTCAACAGCTTCAGCAATCTCAATACTGATAGTCTTTAAATTTTTTTCCGTCTCTGATATATTCCTGTTTATTATTCCATCAGCTATAACAGAATAGAGTTCATCAATGAGCATTTCATATTGAGCCATTTTTATCGCATCGAAAGCGCGTTTTTCACTCATATCCTCAAGACTTTTCATTGTATTCATTCCAATGATAAGAAAAAGACATATTCCTATGAACACTGAAATAACCCCAAAAAAACCTATCGCTATTTTATTACCTATTTTAAAATCTGTAAACTTCATGTATTCCCCCTGGTTAAATGCTCAGACACAGAAATTACTTAATTAACTGCGATTACTCAATATTCGCACCACTCAGAATAATATACTTAATAACTTCAGGTTAGGCGATGTGCATTATTGCTTTTTCACTAATTCAACAAAAAATGTGAATTCACAGATGGAAATTGATTTTTTAATATACCATTAATCAATTTATACAATTTTGTTTTTACCAATAAACAACAAAATTGTATAAAACAACATTTTCATAAGCCACATATACGTAACTGTTCAAAAACCGGTGGCATTTTATCTCCGCCAGTTTATGAGCAGTTACAACTTATACCGCATTCTAATCTGCAATGTTGTAGACAAAATAAATATTTGTATTAATATCTTGAGTAAGCATCCTTTTAAATCAACTACAGCGCAAGGAGTGCTTTTTTTATGAAAAATAAAACCGTGAAAGATATTCAGTTGTCTTTTGAATTTGATAATTCAAATCAGAAAGTCCGATTTATAAAGACAGCTGGAAAATGCAGGTGCGGCTATACCGGTGAATTTAAAAAAGCAGATATTGTACTTGAGATGACTGTGCCATGTCCGAAGTGCGGATCAATAATACATATAAAATAAATTCCTGCGAAATTATACTTCTTTTTTTCAACTAAGAGTCTCTTCTCTTTTAATCATGTTCCCGCATCTTCGGCACTTGTAGTTCTCCTGCGGACTGCCGAAATCTATAAAAACATTAAGTGAATAACCGCACTTGCAGTTATATGAAAACTTTCTATTCCTGTATTCCATGGTTTTCCTCCCGGGTCTCTATCAAGTTTACTCTGCAATAAATAAATCTTTTATTAATTATAGTATCGGCAGATTTGAGGGAATTTATAAGAAGAATGTAAACCTCTTCCGCCCCGCCCCCTCTGGCCGCTGGCCATCTCCCCCCTGGTGAAAGGGTGGAGAGTCTGTTGAAATTTTTCATCCGGAGAATAATTTTTAATTATAAAAAATAACCAGCTTAGAGACCAGTTTCGTATAAAGATTCTCCTCCCATTCATGGGGGAGATGTCACTACGTGACAGTGGGGGCGGAAAAATTTAATCCGGCTCTACACTGTTGATCACAGCGTCTACCGCATCGGATAAAGTCTTTAATGTATATGGTTTGGGAACAAAGAGACGGGCTCCGGCCTTCAATGCTCTTTTAACCCGAGGATCATCACGGAATCCCGATGATACTATTATCTTTGCATCGGGATTTATCTTCAGTATTTCAATGCAGGTTTCATCTCCCGATTTCAGCGGCATTACAATGTCTACTATAAGTATATTAATTTCGCTCCATCTTTCGCTGTAAATTTTTACTGCCTCTGCACCGTCGCATGCTGTAACAACCGTATAGCCGCAATCCTCCAGCATCATTCCTGCAACATCCCTGTTCACCTCTTCGTCATCAACAACAAGAACCAGTCCCTCTCCATACTTAACATCTGTCTCTTCCGGTTTTTCCTGATCGATATGATCTGTTTCAAGCACCGGAAGATAAATATTAAAAACACTCCCTTGTCCCGGTTCGGAGTAAACATTGATATAACCATCGTGGGCTTTAATAATATTATACGCCATGGATAATCCAAGACCTGTCCCCGCACCTTTATCTTTTGTAGTAAAAAACGGATCGAATATCCTCCGCATAACTGTCCTGCTCATCCCGACGCCGTTATCGCTTACTGAGAGCTGCCAGAAATGACCCGCTGTATGATTCACGGGCATCAGACCGTTAATATCTTCAGATAAATCCAGAGAGATAGTCATGGTCCCGCCCCATTTTTCACCGGAAGGTCTCATAATGGTCATAGCATGCGAAGCATTAACACAGAAATTCAGTATAACCTGTTCTATCTGTGAAAGATCCGCATACACATAAGCAGACCGTGGATTCTGAGGATAGGTTATCTCAATGCTTTTATCAAAGCTCCCCTTGCATATTTTCACAACATGCTGTACTGCAGTATTAAGATCTATACTTTTCAATTCAAGCTTCTGTTTCCTCGACAGAGTCAGCAGACGGTTTACAAGATCTCTGGCCCGTTCTGCGGAGTTCTGAATAGTTGTGATATATTTAATTACAGATTCTTTAGGAATATTTTCACTTTCCGATAATTTGAATTCGAATAGAGAAAGAGTCCCGACAATTCCCATAAGTATATTATTAAAATCATGGGCAATCCCTCCTGCAAGAATCCCCACTGTCTCCATTTTCTGCGCCTGCTGAAGTGTCTCCTCTGCCTTTATCTTCTCGGTCATATCGATTCCCATTGCTATCGATCCGGTGGGAATACCCTCGACATCAGTAAGATTTTTAGAATACCACGAAATTGTTTTCTCATCTCCGTCCTTCGATTTTATAACAGTGATCATATCTTTTACAACTGCACCGTTATTTATTATTGCGGCAGCACGCTGCATGATACTCTCTTTGTATGCTTTGTCGGGATAAAGCAGATCCCAGATATTATCCGTCCCCAAAACCTCCTCGCGGCTGTATCCGCTTATCTCCTCTGCTGCTTTATTCCAGACAATAATACGGTAGTCCTTATCCAGTACATCGAGCCAGATATTAGCATTGTCTATTATACTCTCTCTGAATTCGCTCAGGCTCCGAATCTCCTCTCTGCTCCGCGTAAGATCATCCCTCTCTCCCTGAAGATGGAGTGTGAGCTGTTTAAGATTTTTTGCAGAATAGGTCAGAGATTTATTCAGATCATTCATTTCAAGTATGTTTGACTCAGGAAGATTTATATCGAAGTCCCCCTTTGCCATAGATGCAGATGCTTCCACTGCATTTAAAATCGGGAGGGTTATTTTGTTTATCATTTTAACAGATATTCTATGAACTGCGGCAATCACCATAAGGAGAGAGAGAAGAGTCCATGGCAGCACTCTTAGAGTAACAGTATTTATGACTCCATAATCCGGAAGGAGGCAGACGTATCCGCCGCTTTCAAATCTCCGGCAGAGAAATCCTTCATCTTTTTTATAGTTCTCTCTAAGAGGATTCAGAAGCTGACTTTCATCATTGCATGCAAGGACTATTCCGTTTTTATCGAGCAGCCATATATATTTTAATTCACTGCTCTTTGTCTCTTCATCAATTATATTAATAATCTGAACATAGTCCTGATTTATAACCGGGACTGAAAGAATTTTTTCAAGCTTTGAAATTACATGCTCACCCTTTTTATTTACATGAGACTTAAGAGAATACCTGGCGATTAAAAGATTCAATCCGCCGAAAAGAAGCGCCATTAATGCTACTGTAATTATCGTAATGGAAATGATGCTGTTGTTTATACTGCGCGGTCTGGTTTTCAATTCTTTATACGTTTCCATGTTTCACGATACCTTTTTAATACTTCCGGTTTCAGCGGCTGCCAGAGAATAATCTTTTTCACAAAGTCGGGATAGCTGAGATAATACATCTTTTTCTCCTCTGCTGATAGGTATCTCCCTGCGTAGGGATTTACCGGTCCATATGAAGTCACACGCGCCATCTGCGCCTGAACTTCCGGGCTTATCATAAAATCAATCCAGGCATAAGCTGCCATAAGTACATCATACTCAACCGCATTTTTTGTTATAGACCAGGCATCTATCCATCCGGTTGCACCCTCTTCAGGAATAACAAATCCCCATTTTCCAGGATATTTCTGATTGATCTTATTTACACCAATTCCCCAGTCCATGCCGATATCTATATCCTTATAACTATCCGGATTGAGATTCTCGGTCCAGAACTCTTTAACCTGATAAACACAGAGTTCTCTCAGCTTCGATTCGACAGCCGCAAGCTGAGCGCCGGAAAGATTGAAGATATCTTTCGCCGGAATTTTAAGCATCAAAGCTGTCATATAAATATTAATTGTGTCATAATCTCCGGGGATTGAAACTCTCTTCCTGTATTTTTTGTCCCAGAGAACCTGATAGGATTTTGGCTCAGGTACTTTTTCCTTATTATATGCAATTGCATACGGGCCGAAGTTAAATGGTACGGCATAGGCTGTACCATCAACTAAATGGCATCCGGTTTCAAGAATCACGGGATTTATCTGGTTAAAGTTTTTCAAGTGAGAGGTATTGACAGGTACAAGGAGTCCGCTCTTCATTAAATGTAAAATATAATCACTGGACGGAGAGATTACATCCGCTTTTGAACCGGCCCTTATATTTTCAACATGCGATTCATACCCCGAAGTTGAAGTGTAGATTACATCAACATCAAGTCCATGCTCTGACAATGCGTGCTTTTTAAAAGCGTCAACATACTCAAGCACGTAACCGTTCCATGCGTGTATCTTAAGAGTAACCTTGACGGGAGAGTGCCCCCTGCCGCTGTTCCCATCTGTACATGAAAAGATTAAAAATAGAACCGGTACTATAAAAAAACTTTTCCGGAACTGCACATCTTCACCCCTTATACATTATCAATAATAATAATGTGCATGGAGTGATAAGTCAATTTTAAGGGAGATTAAATCTACCTGCTGCCGTTTAATAAACATGAAATCGTATACAAAATAGATTGACATTGTTATAAATACCTGTATTATTAAAATATGGATAAAATCCCGGATACAATAAAACCGATAATTGAAAAATATATCGAGATTCTAAGTGGAAACGATATTAAAATTGATAGCGCTTTTCTCTATGGAAGTTATTCGAAAGGAAATTCGAATGAATGGAGTGATATAGATATAGCTCTGATATCTGAACTATTCACCGGGGATAGAATTAAAGACAGAAATAAAATACGCAAGTTTACCCGTTCAGTATCATCATTGATAGAAGTTATGCCCTTCAGTAAAGATGACTTCAATGAAGAGAATCCATTTGCAAAAGAGATAATCAAAACGGGAATAAAAATTATTTAGATCTAATACAAAAAAATATTCAGAACTACTGAATTTAAAATCCTCATTTATCACTGAAAATTGAAAAAACCCCATTTTTTTTCAAAAAAAACTTAAAAATCAGACATTTTTTATGGTCAAAATCTGACATGTCAGCGGATGTCTTGCCATTTTATTACTTATGGTATTTAATTTGATATAATATGCTGTTACTATATATTAATTATCAGTAATTATTCCTTAATTTTTATAAAGTAAAAAAGCTCTATTATCCCCGCCGCCGAAGGCGGCGGGGATATAAAATTTTTATTTCAGCTGACTGAAGATTTACCGGGGAGAAAACTGGATGTTTGAGATTATAGACAACGATTCTGAACGGATTTACCTCCTGAATTGTGAAAACATGGCCACAGATCTGCGTCTTCTTGAAAAAAGTACTGAAGAGTTTATAAGAACTGATCACCGGAATATGGTTATAGACATGAGCGGCCAGAATGTTCTCTGTTCGCTTCTACTTTCAGCACTGATCCGGATAAAGAGGGAACTTATGGTAGAGGGCAGAAGTCTCAGTATCAACAACTGCAACTCTCACATCTATAGATGCATGGAGATGGCCGGACTTGAAACATACTTTTCATTTTCAAATAACGCTACGGATAAACACCCGCATTAATAACCTGCACAGGTTCATAGTTTAAATCCCCTGAAATTTTTTTCTCTATTCTATCCGCCAGCGATTTACCATTTCACACCACATGCCAGTGATAATCTGAAATCATGAAGAGCTCCGCCTGCATAGAAGACCGTTCTCCAGCTGCATGATGAATCCAGGAACAAACTCTCACTTAAATATGCTCTGACCCCGGTGCCGGCCATTGTGAACAGGTCAATTGTTGTAACACTCCTCTCTGCAGGATTATCATCCATAGTGAGATATGTGTATACAACTCCTCCGTGAAGTTTGATGGACAGCTCCAGTTTACTGCTTAAAAGCGGATAATAATAACCAGCACCTATTCCGGGAGAGATATAAGAAAATGTACTCGTTCTTAAAGAACTGATATTAATATATCTTACCGCTTCGAGTTCAGTTTCAAATAGTATATTTTCAAATCCCATGTTCCTCCCTGAAATCTGAAAAAACATTCCGGCACCGGTATAGGAGAATGTATAATAATCCGACCATATGCCTATTGGAATATTCACAGTATAAGCAGCTCCTATATAATAAATATTATCCGCCTTTTCCGGTTCAACAATTTCTATCGCATCTTTTAATACTGATTCGGCATCACCTCTATTCACTATAGCCAGATCGTAAATCCCCTTCAATGCAGTATCGGGATTATAGCTGAACTCCGCTTCATTGTCAGATTTTATCTTAACATCAGTGATTTCAATCTCTCTTCCGTTTCCACGAAGGAAAAGCTTCGCTCCGGGCTTCAGGTCATTTCCTGTAATGATAATATTTCTGTTATTATATGAACTGAGCAGTTGTTTCCGCGATACGGATTTCAATTCCGGAATAAATCGTTTTTCAATAACAAAATCTATCCATGGACTGCTCTCCCCCGTCTGTTTGATAATGTTTACAGTTGCGACTCTGAAGGAGTATGCTCCCGGTTCGAGACTCTCTACTGAATAAAAATTATCTGTGATCTCTATGTCAACAAAGATGATGCTCTTGTCGTCTCTGATCTCAAGATGATATCCCCATGCTCCGTCTACAGGCTCCCATGTTATCCGCTTGTCTGGAGCGGAATAAGCTGCAGAGTATATTAATAGAATCATTATAAGTTTAACTTTCATTAAAAACGCTCACTTAAAAATGATCCCCGGGGTTTTAACATCCGGAGCAGGGAGCAGAATAACCTCTTCTACGTTAAAGTATGATTTCTCAGATTCTTTATAAGCGGCTACTCTCCCGTTCCTGACCTGTTTTGCTTTTACCATCCAGCTGTAAATCCCCGGAGTGAATATAGTCTGATTTATTATATCAACATGATTTGATTCAGAGGAATATATTATCAATGATTTCTCAACTCCTGCTATTCTCTGAAAAATCTGAACTTCATATTCATCGGCTCCTGTGACTTTACTCCACTCAAAGCGGAGACTTTTTTTCAGACCGGGAATAATCCTGTCATTTGCTTTAGGGGATACCGTAACCGGAATTTTCAATTCATCAGGAATAATAAATTCACTCACCGCACTCTGAGCTATAATACTACCGGAATTATCCTTAAGAATTACTCTCCAGAAATAGTTCCCTGCAGCAGGGCTTTTCAGCTCTGTCCCGGGCTGACTGCTTTCACGGCTATGTTTTATATTCCGGAAATCACCTGTGCCGGATATCTCAATAAGATATTTTTCACCCCTGTTCGGATCTCTCCATGTAAAATTAATTGTTTCCGGCTTATCAAGGAGTACTGTCCCGGCAGGGGGATTCAGAAGAATTATATCAGCTGGACTTATCAGAGAGAGTATCGCGGTTACCGAAGTAGCAGAAACATTTGTACCGAGTAAAGTGCTCACTCTCCAGAAATATCTCCCCTCGCGTAGTTTCTGATCTATTGTTACTAAAGAATCTGATGTGTTTTTTGTAACGATAATATTTTCGAACCCCTGATCGGATGCCAACTCAACTTTATAACCTTCAGCTCCGGCTACCCCCTTCCAGTGTAGAGTAAAAGGTGCTGCAGTTGTAACCGGACCCTGATCAAGTGGAACAGGTTTTACCATGTTGAAATTAAATTTTTCCACTTCGAAAATTTCAGGTCCAGACACGACCTCGCCGGATATTATCTCGGGAGGGTATATGCTTTTTACAGTCCAGTAGTATCTCCCCGGTTTAAAACCTTTAGCTGATATTGTATTAACTCTTGATGTAAGCGACACAACAACATCGGACATTTTACTGTCCCGGGCCGCGGTGAGTTCATATCCTGCGGCATACTTTGATTTTTCCCAGCGGAACGGGACCATTCCGGAAACTTCCGTTACCGATAATTTCTGATTTTTCTGAGGAGCAATGAGCCGGGGTTTTATGTCGTTGATAACAGAAAACTTAACGGGATAACTCGCGGTACCACCTCTTGCGACTCTCCAGTAGTAATCACCAGCAGGGAGAGTAACATCCTGTACTGTTTTACGCGATTTGTAGCTCTTTAAAATATTTTTAAAATCGCTGCTGTGCGATATATCGAGTTTAACCTCTCCCTGAGGCTCGCTCCTCCATAAAAAGTTCACATTGCGTGTTTTTCCGAATGTAATCAAATTCGAATTCTGAGCCGGAAACTGCGGGAAAAGAGTTGCTTTCTGCGATTGAGCAACACCGTCTTTCAGTGTTGTAATATCATTTGCTGAAAGCTGAAGCTCTTTTCCATCTGAAGCAACTTTAACACTTCCGGAATTTACCTGTATATTCATCCCGGCATCGCTGCTGTTTACAGAGATGCCTCCGCTGTCAAGGGCAATCGAGGCATCCTTTGAATTAAGGGTAATCGGATTTTTAGACCCGACTCCGCTCCTGGCCGATACTCCCCCTTTATCAAAATTGATATTCAATCCCTTATCACTCAGAACAACTACTAAAAGTGTATTCTGATCCAGCTCTATTTTAGTCCCGTCCTTCAGGGAGATAACTGCTGATGAATACTCCATTGTACGGATTGCGTCGTAATTAAAAATTTCTGACTCCTGGTCAATCTCCTCCCATATTACATTATCAGTATACTTTCTGGACGCGCTTCTTTTCTTGAATGTAATAGTTCCAATAGCTTCACCGCCGGTTTTGTCTACGCGTCTGGTAAGTTCCATATACAAAAAATACGAACAGAACGCCATAAACGAAATACATAACAAAAATAATATTTTAGTCGAGGATTTCATATTTCACTTCTTTGTCAAAATTCAGTTCGTCATTCTGATTTTCTTCAAACATATCTTCGGTACCTATCAGCTTCCGCAATTCATCAAGATTTTTCGGAGAATCGAAGTTGGCATATCGCCCCAGAACAGCATAAATTTGAAGAGGCTCACTCTTCCCTTTTACTTTTATTTTCTGCATGGGGACAACGCGGAACTTATCCTTAACCCTTTCGGCAGTCTCTTCAGAAATAAGTATGTCTGTTGCAAAGGCTTTATTTAACGACTCTATCCTTGAAGCTATGTTAACTGTGTCGCCGATTACGGTGTACTCCATCCGGTCTTCAGATCCGATCTGCCCGGCAAGAACAGGTCCGCAGTGAATACCGCATCCGATCTGAATAAGCGGTTTTCCCCTGCTCCCGCCGTTTCCTCTCCCTCTGTTGAATTTAATAAGTTCCTCACGCATCATCAGTGAAGCATTAACAGCATTAAACGCATCATTGCCCGAACTTAACGGTGCCCCCCATACTGCCATAATCGCGTCACCGATATATTTATCCACGACACCTTTTGTTTTATTTATACAGTTAACCATTCGGGTCATATACTGATTCAGAAATTCAACTACTTCCTCCGGCTCAAGTGACTCTGAAATTTTTGTAAATGAGCGGATGTCGGAGAAAAATACTACAACATCTTTTCTTTCTCCTCCAAGCTTTATCTCGTTATTCATAACCAGTTCGGCTATCTGTTTGTTTACAAATTTACCGAATGCGGATTTTATATTCTCCCTCTCGGCAAGGCCATGCGCCATCTCTTTGAATGAATCGGTAAGATCACCAATCTCATCATGTGATACCGATGAAATTTCAAAATCATAATTTCCGTCCTGAATCTGATGCGATGCATCGGTCAGTTTTAAAATAGGACTGCTCAACGAACGGGAGAAAAAATAATTCGCAATAAGCGATGCCGACATAACCAGACCGGTTAACCACATCACTATTCTCTGAATCTTATAAACCATGGCAAAGGCTATATCCTCTTTGACATATGATATAACAGCTGCGTCGGAAAATCCGATTCTGTTGAAAGCTCCGAGATACCGCTCCCCCTTCTCATCTTTATACGCAGTCTGAGCATTTGGATTGGGATTTGTCATCATCATATTGATGAGAGGCATTGACGCATAATTGGTTTTTGACTTCACCAGAGCGCGGTCCCGGTGAGCTATAACATCCCCGCTGCCCGACACAATAAAACTGCTCACAACGCTTGCTGTACTGATAGATTCAAGAATTTTTTCCATAGAGTAAAACACAATAATTACCGAGGTACTCACCTCGCGGTCATAAGGAACCGAGATACCTATAACAGGTTCGTTAAAATAGAAAGATGGGTTGAACACAACATCCTCTCCGGAGAAAGAGCGTGAAACCGCCTCTGATTCAGCCTTAATTACAGACTTGAAATCGGGCTTGAGACCTTTGCTCTGAAAAAATGCATAGTTCTGCATAAAACGAAGCGAATCGGCCCCACCTTTATCCATTATTCCGATAAAAATCATATCCGGATCACGGTCGAACATCATCTCCACAAAAGCCTGTGAACTGCTGAGAGAATAACCTCTCCCTCTCTGCAGATTGATAGCTGCCAGTCTGGCCTTTTCAACAATTGAACTTAAATCTGTATTTACTTTTTTCGAAATAAGAGAAGAGTAGTTAAGAGTATCCTCCATAGCGCGGACCTTGTTGTCGGCACGAAAAAAATATGTTGCCGCAACTGTAACAGCAAGGAGCGAGACAAGAACAATAATCGAAATCATTATTATCATCTTGAGACTTATGGGATAAAACTTCCTTTTCCTGACACTGTTTATATTATCCGGTGACATATATATCCCCCGATGAAAAGCTAATGAACATCACTTAACCCTTCCTTTCAGCTTAATAGTAAACAACGACTCATTCAGATCATTGTTCTGAAAGGTGATTGTTGCTCTTGCATTAATTGCAGCAGGCGCTGAAAAACTCATGTTAAAAATCGATGTTGAACCTGGAGTCACTGTCGCCGGCACAATAAAATCCGTTGAGAAAAGATCGGGATTAGTTCCGCCGATAACTGCACCTGTAATTACCAGATCGGCTGAACCGATGTTATGAAGCATAATTGCAATGCTAGCTGTATCTCCCGGAACCAGAGTTCCGAAATCGACAGTTGACACCGGGCTTACAAGAATAACACCGGAATCTGTAAACTGAATTTCAGGTGCAGGTGAAGCAAGTTCTTCACCTGTCAGATTAATTATAAATGATAATTCGTCCGGATCGTTACTTGTAATAGTCAGCACACTGTTTTCAATTCCTGGAATTCCATCCGGCTGAAATGTAACTGTAAAAGTAGTTGTGCTACCTGGAGTAATAGGTAAAGCAGTAATGGCAGATACACTGAAATTTAATGAATCTGAAAGACTTGTTCCTGTTATATTCAGATTTGCCACTCCGCTGTTGCCGATAGTAAATACTGCTGTTTTCGTCCCCGGATTTACATCATTACCGAAATTATAACCATCCCCTGAAAATATTTCAACAAGCGGTGATGGCGGCAGAATATAAATTTCCGGCTGCAGCACAATCCCCGTTGTAAATGACCAGGTATATGCAGCTGCCATGGACTCTCCGCTGACATTCATAATTCCAGTCGTAAGATTTACTGTGTATAAAGTCAGTGGAAGCAGATCCACAGCCGGATTGAATGCAACAGTTTTTAATTGTGCATCATAGGTATAAGCGCCAGCCACGGCTCCTCCGTTCACCGAAAAACTGGAAGAGTCTACTGTTAACATATCGATGTTATCATTAAATTCCACCAGAATGTCAGAGGTCACCGATACACCGGTTAGAGTATCCGCAGGAGATACAGAAATAACTGATATAAAATATTGAGCGGCAGTGACAAAAAACCATGTGTAATCGGTAAACAGTGTATCACCACTATTGTTCTTTATACCCGTCGTAAGGGTAACTGTATGAATTGAGCTGTAAGAGAGGCTCGCAGCCGGAGTAAATATTATTTTTTTTAATATTGGATCATATGTAAAAGTCCCAGTGATCGCGCCTCCATTTATTCTGAATGTAGATGTATCTACCGTTGACATGTCAATATTATCATTGAATACAGCTTCTACAACAGTATTTGTCGATACATCTGTTGTACCGTCAGACGGAAATACCGAAACGACGCTGATATAATTTTGAGCGATAGTTGTGAAAAACCAGGTGTAATTCGCAGCCATTCCATTGCCGCTGTCATTTTTAATCCCAGTGGTTAAAGTCACGGTGTAAAGAGTGCTGTAAGAGAGATCTACATCGGGAGTAAATATTACTGTTTTAAGTATTGGATCATATGTAAAAGTCCCTGCTACCGTTCCTCCGTTTACCGAAAACGTAAACTGGTCCACAGTGGTCATATCTATATTATCATTGAATACAGCTTTAATATCAACAGCAGTCCCAATTCCTACGGCACCGCTGGATGGTGATACAGAAACCACTTCTATATAATAAGGAGGGTTGCCGGATTCGCTGGAGTTATATTTATCCACCTTTTTCAGAACATCTTCACGAAAGCAGAATAATACCGATAAAATTGCCGGGGTAATAGCTAAAAAAACTACAGTCCTCAGGACTTTCATAAAACGTCGATCCGGCACCTGTTTCATTTTTTTAAAAATTCCATACAAGCGTCCCATATAAAACCTCCGGACGACATAAAGTGCAAAAAAAGAATATTTATAAGAATATTACACTATTTTAGCCGAAAAGCAAATAAAATAACAAGAATTTTGTAATTTAGGGGGAGTTCTAAAAACTCAATTTTTAATGGGTAAAGGGGCACTGCCCCTTTAGTTAAAGGCTGTATCAATAACTTAATACTTACAGGATTACAGGTTCGTTAAACTCATAAAGAAGAAGGGTAATGTCATCATCATATGTATCCTTTGCAGTGAACCGGTTGAGTTCCACAATAAGATAATCGACAACGGGGGATATTTTTCCGGCAATCGCACGCTCGGCTACATTTTCAAGACGCTCAATTCCGAACATCTCAGAATCCTCAAATCCTCTCTCTTCTATTATACCGTCTGTATAGAAAAGAATTTTATCACCAGGACTGATTTTATAAGTTTCAGTACCATACACCGCCTCTTCCAGAAGTCCAAGGAGCGGACCCGGCACTTCAATCAGCTCGAATTTTTTTTCAGAAGATTTCCAGAAGAGCGGATGGTGATGACCAGCCTTGGCAAAACTCACAGTATTATCCTGCAGATTTATATAGGCATAATAACATGTAGCATAGAGCCGGTTAAGCATTCCGCAGAGATGCCTGTTCAGATGCGCCATAAAAACATCGGGTCTGCTTCCGTAAACCGGAGCAAGAAAAGAGAATGCGCTTTTTAAAACTCCAGTTACAAGGGATGCACTTATTCCGTGCCCCTCAACATCGGCAATTATCGCGCAGATATTTCCATCAGCATCGTTGATTGTACTGATGAAATCTCCCCCTATCGCTTTCGAAGGGAGATATACAAAGGAACGGCTTACTCCATGCCTGAGATTTATTTCATCATCATCCTCTGCGCGAATAAAGTATTCCTGAATCTCTGTTGCGGTTCGCAGGTCGCGATTTATCTCTTCGATTATTTCATCTTTTGAGCTCAGGTGATGCTGCGAAAAAGTAAAGTTGGTGATGACATTTCTAAAGCGGCTGAATGTCTCCATAATAGTATTACGATAAAGTATATTTTCAATTTCATGGTTGCCCTCCAGAGCAGCAGCAAGATCGCTTCTGGAAAGTGATAGAAAATCGGTATATTCAAGTGTTCTTACTGTAGCAGATCGTGGATGATCATCGAAGAGGGAGAGTTCACCGAAGAAAGTCCCTTCTTTAAGTACTCCAAGACTCACCTCTTCACCTACACCGTTAGTTTTAAAGACTTCAACGGAACCATTCCGTATTATAAAGAGCGAATCCCCCTCGTCCCCCTCGCAGATAACCGATTCACCCGATTTGAAGGTGATGAGTTTAAGAATCGGAGCAATAAGGCTAAGACCGCTATCCGATATACCATTGAATATGGGGAGTTTTCTTAAGACTGATGTTTTCTGTGATGTTTTTATTTCCATAGTTTGTTATCTGTAAGCATGAGTGGTTTTCTGTCAATAATTAATAGAATAAGGATGATTACCTGCAGTAGTTTTAAATTGTTGTGTTATAAAGAATTTATCAGCCATAAACTTAAAATCCCCCCGTTTCACTTCGCTCAACATCCCCCTTTGATAAAGAGGGTGGCCGATAGGCCGGGAGATTTGTCGATATTATATAGATAACTATTTAATAAAAATCTATCCAGTCAAGGCACTAATAAATATTATTGACATTTCTAAAATCCGGCTTTATTCTTATGAAATTCATACTTCCACAAAAATAATTCCGGAGCAGATTATCTATGATAAAAAACGCCCGATTTATACAGATGCTTTTGAAAGAATTAACAGAGTGGGTTGATCTGGGATTAATAACATCCGACCAGAGAAACCGTATAGAAAATCACTATACTTCACCAGTCCCTGAAGCTGCTGAAAAAACTCCTGAAACAAAAAATCAGAATAAAGAAATACCCATTTCAAAAGAAAAAATAAATCTATCCCGTGTAATAATCGGTCTGGCAACTCTCTGCCTGGCTGTGGGAATAATAATTTTCTATGCGTCAAACTGGCGCAAAATGCCCCCATCTCTCAAACTGGTTCAGATATTCATTCTGATTCTAACCACATACGGCGGAGCATACTGGTTCCTTCAGGACAAAAGAAAATTTTCACTTGTGGGGAGAGCGCTCCTTCTTCTGGGGATGATCTCATACGGTGCGGGGATTATGCTTGTAGCGCAGGTTTATCATATAAGCTCTCACCCGACTAACGGTCTCCTCGCATGGGGTATCGGTGCCTTCGCTATTTCCATTCTTATGCGTGAAAAATCCGGGTTGATTCTGTCAATGGCTCTCTTTGTCATATGGGATATCTGGGAGTACTCTTATTTCGGCAATCCCGGATACTTCTTCGGAGTACCGGTTCTTATTACCGCATGGATAAGTTACAGAGAAAAAAATTCAAAGGGAACTGCTCTATCGGCATTCCTCTTTGCCTGGTGGTTTCTTCAGCTCGCATTCTACTGGATTGAGCATTATGCTACAGACGGTCCTGCGGGATATATTCTCATTGGAGTCTATATTATATCGGGTCTTCTAATGCAGAAATCCGGTGAAAAACTGAAAGGGATTCCGGAATACAAACATGCAGGGAATATACTGTTCATCACCGGATGGATTGCCTATGCTCTCCCGCTGTTTCAGATTGAACATCTTCACCCTGCCACATCATACAGCATTATAATCTGGGCGTCAATGATACTGGCTGTTTCAGTAATATCAAAAGACAGGAAGGGATACTATATTGCAGCAGCCCTTTATTTTATATGGAGTGTTACATCATCATCTCCGGCTTACGGCTATATCATTCCGGTTATAATTATTGCAGTATTATTCTATATAGAAAAGGACAGCAGCGGAATTGCACTCTCCGCTGCTTCCCTGATTTATTATTACTATATACCAACGGTCAGACTCATTCCCGAAGATACATCTGAACATATTGTCGAATACATTATAATCATGATGCAGTTCCCCATGGCGGCACTGCTTGTTACTGCCGGTAAAAATCTCACAGGACACCCTGTGCTGAGAAGCGCCGGAAAAGTTTTCACAGTAGCCGGATGGTTCTCTTTTCTTATACCATTTATTGCAATCTCATGGCCAATGGATATGCAGAACCTTCCGCTGCTGATGAAGTTCGGTGCCGTTAAAATTCACGCAATCGAATATGTAGCGCTTTCAATGACTTCTGCTGCGGGACTTTTTATTCTATATAAAAAGAGAGAGAATATACAGCTTATACTCCCGGTTGTCCTATTTTCTTTTACTGTATTCATCCTTCCGTTCAATCATACTGCAACGCGGATGATTACACTTCACCTCGGTGCCGTTGCATTTATATTTCTTCTCCTTCGCTATTCATTTTCAATCTCTGCGGATAAATCATTCGAGAGAGCATTTGCGTTTATATTTTCTATAAGTCTCATCGTTATAAAAGGTTCAGGCTTCATAGGATACTCCGTATTTGAAGAGAGTTATAAACTGGCGTACCTAATAGGATTTATTCTCTTTGTAACAGTATGTTTTCTCATCAACAGACTTGTGAATGAGATACTCAGCGGAAAAGAGATTGAGTACCCTGTAAGAATAATTGATGGAGTCTCGGCAGCCGGTGTCTGGTTATCGATCTATCTCGCCTCATTTGAAGTTGAAGCACAGAAGTCGATATTCACAGCCGAATCAATTGTAATCAAGATGCTGATAATATTTATTGTACTTTCGGTTCTTCTTTATTTTATACTATTAAAAAAAATGGCAGGAGAGAGGATAATACTTTTCCTTTCTCTTATAATTTTCATCTCTTCAGGAATTACACTGTTCACAGCCGGTCCCGCTGTACCGTGGAAGATCTATTCGATAACATTTAACCTTCTCCTTTTTATCACCTCCGCTGTGTTCATGTATTACAGCACAATAGTTCAATCAAAAAAAATACTTAACTTCGCCACTGCGGGTATTATAATTCACGTATTCACGCGTTACTTTGATCTTTTCTGGGATATGTTTTCCGGCTCACTTCTGTTTATTGTAACGGGGATACTGGGACTTGCAGGGGGCTACATTCTCGAAAAGAAGCGGCAGAATCTGACAGAGATGATTGAGTCTGAAACAACTGAAAATCAGGATAGGGTGAAATAAATGAAATCATATCAGAAAATTTTATTCCCTGTAATTGTAGCTCTTCAGCTTGCAGTGCTTGGATTCATGATTACAAAACAGGAGCTGCTCCTTGCCCGTGGCACTAAGGTTTTACTGAAGTGTCAGCCGATAGACCCAAGGTCACTGTTCAGCGGAGATTACGTTATACTCAATTACGAAATATCTTCAATCGGTGAAGATATTATTTCTAAATCGAATATCAGGGATACCGGAAAGCTGGAGAAGAAAGAGATCTATGTAGCGCTTAAGCAAAAAGCTGATGGAAAACATTATACAGCTGCAGCGATATCAGAAAACAGAGATGAGCTTAAAAAGCTTTATCCTCTGATAATAAAGGGTAGAGTAGAATACGCAAGCAATACATTACAGATCCGTTACGGAGTAGAGAGTTATTTTGTGCCGCAGAAAGAAGGTAAAATAATTGAAGACAGTTTAAAAAATGTATCAGTGGAAGTATCAGTCTCGGAGAGCGGAGAGAGCGCAATTTCGAAATTGTTTATCGATGATAAAGAGGTGAAGTTTTACTGAAAGATTACACAACCCCATGGTATAGATAAAACAAAAAATTATTATCCCCGCCGCCTTCGGAGGTGGGGATAATAAAGACTTTTTTAATATAGAAAAGTTAAGCAATAAATACGGAGAATATATATAAATTTCGATATGCTCTGTTTGAAATAAAATTTTCCCGCGTAAAACATCAGATCAAAAAAAAATAACTTGCACTCAGATCAATACAGCTTAAAATTAATTCATATAAGAGGTTTAACATATGAAATCACATATCCATAAAACTATCACATTAATTGCAGCCTTGATATTATTATACAGTTGCAGCAAAAAACAGGATGAATCTCCCGCTGTCCGGCCGGATTTTTCATTTAAAATTCAGACCGTTCTGGGCGATGTAAATATTTCCACCGCTGGAGTCAGCCGATCGGCATCTGCCGGAGAGACAGTGGCAATGAATGAAATAATTACTACAGGTAAAAATTCCATCGCTGATCTGACATATGGGACCTCCGGGGTAATAAGAATCAGTGCAAACAGCAAAATTTCCATCTCTTCAATTGTTGATAAAACATCTAATTCCACAACGATTGATATGGAAAACGGAAAGATATTACTTACACTTTCAAAACTCAAGGGTACGGGATTTAACGTTAAGACAAATACAATTGCTGCTGCTGTACGCGGTACAAGCTTTTTAGTTGAGAGCGGGAAAAAAGGATCAAGACTTTTAGTTTTAAAAGGAAAGGTTAATCTTAATCCCGTAAAGGATGGCAAGACTATAGAGGATAAAACCACTGCCGTTGAGAAAGGAATGAAGACTGATTACATCACCGAAAAGAACGTTGAGAGTATTGTTCTTGGTAAAACCGTAATGAATGCTCCTGTTAAAATTACTGATTCAGAAATTGCGCTGATAAAGGCCGAAGTCAGGGAGATGAAGATCGACAGCATCCAGGGTCTTGATCCGGAAGTGACGGAAGAGGTAAATCAGAACATACTGGAAGATTCTGCTATTGAACTGAAGAATAAAGAGGTTAACGAATCCCCTATAAAGAAGCATGACAATTCGGCTGAACTTCAGAAAAAGAAATCCGAGGAAGAGGCGACACTGAAACAGGAAGAAGAGAGAAAGCGCCTTGAAGAAGTGCAAAAAGCAAAAGAGGAACAGATACAGAAAGAGGAAAAAATTAAAAAAGACAGAGCATCAAATATTCCGACTATGTAATTGACTTGAGTGAGCCATTGATAAAGATTACAAACGGCATCAACAAAAAATCCGGGATCATAATCCCGGATTTTTTGTTGATGCCGTAATTATGTCATTCAGAGAGAGAATGAATATATGACAGATGCCGTAACTCCATATATGTCATGCTGAGAATCCATTTGATCTTCATAATAATTAATATATTGATATCTGCCGCTAAGGCTTACTGTCACAGATGCAGGTGCTATATAATATGCGATTGCCCCGGTTGCATTTGCTCCGTAAGTTTTCTCTTTCAATGTTGAGCTGTTACCTCCCTCAACATCCTCTTTAAAAGTAGTCCAGAGATACATTCCTGAAATATTACCGATAACGAAGAAACTGTTACCAAGCGGAAAAACTACACTGATACCGGCGGCCGGTCCGAAACTATCAACATCTATTGAAACTTCAGATGAATACTCGTCATATGAGGTCACCCCGGTTATTGGATCGGTATAAGGAAATTCATCTGAAAATTCCATGTTAATTCTATAGGCCATATACTTTAAACCGGCAAAGATTTTAAAATAATCATTAAGCTTGTAACTCCCGGAAGTATCTGAATCATACCTGCGATAAGATTCAGAACCTGCTTCAAAATCGCCCATGAGAAAAACCGTATTAAACCCGAAACTGTCAGACAATTTGATAGATAACGCCGGCCCGTAAAGCAAACCGGGATCAACCTCCGTACCGCCGTCATTCATATCCCATTTAGCATACCATACATTTGCCCCTACGCTCATTTCCATTGCCTGGGAAGGTACTGAAATACTTAACAGGGCAACAGTTACGATATAAAAAAATATTTTTTTCATAAAAAATGATCTCCTTGAATTATCTTTCTATACAGGAAATTTTCATAAACACCAGAAAATTTCCACTTAACACTCTGGTGTTAAAAAGACAGATTACTGTTTAATTGTAAACTAATTTAGTATCATTCCCGTTAAAAGTATTCAATACACACAGTTCAAAATGAAACTCCCCGCCGCAAGCGGACGGGGTTTCAAAACTCAAAAAACTGAAATAACAGATTAAAGTGCTACAGGCGTACTGCTTGTTGCGATCGTGGACTCTCCACTGGCATCATCGTAAGTTACGCTAAAAAGATAAACAGTATTACCGGCAGCGGCAGAACTATAATTTGCACCACCGATATCCTGAATAACAAGTCTTCCATCTTTAACAATACCATAACCTACAATGTCTGAGGTTGAAAATGAACTGTTTGCCGTAATCAGATATTCTCCATCGGCAGCACCTGATTCGTCTTTAATAAAACCGAGGTCACCTTGAAGATCATCAACAACTGTAGAACCTGAAGCATACATATCCGCATATGAACCCGTATCTTCTGTCACAATTCCATTTGCGTCAAACGACTCGCTGAAAGAGGTTGTTCCAAAGGATGAATCAGTAATCTTCGTTTTAATATATCCGCCGTTATCGTCCGCATACCCTTCCATCAAATAAACAGAACCACCATATTTATTATTCATAGTAAAAAGGGCGCCATCTCCTTCTTCCTGAAGGCTCATGTTCATTTCCATCCCTGTATAAGAAAAAAGGAGATTCATCGATTTGGCAGAGTCGTCATAAACAAATTCAATACGTCCATCTTCGGACGGTGTTGACTTCAATTTATCACCTTCGGGAGACATTTCCAGAAAGATCGGCAATTCAATCTTCGTTTTGGTTTTATCTTCGCTCCAATACATGGTAGTAGTACTGTCCATCATGGTAATAATAACAGAATATTTATAGGGTGCGGAGGCCGTATTACTATATACGATCGTAACCGATTCTGATACCCCGATCATTTGCTCCAATTCACTCATGTCTCCCATAACATCATCACCCATGATTTCAGTAATAGCATCTAACATTTCGCGGGTATATTTAATCGAACAATCATGCGTACTGCCATCGGGTGACAGACTATTCTGGGAAATTGCCGCATCAGCCATAACGGCATATAATGGAATCATGGTTGAAAATTCCTTCATCATACCAGTCATTTCTTTTACTGTTGAGCAGCCCTGGGATTGGTCCCCCACTGCACGAAGAATATTCTTATGAATCATCCTTGCCGAATCGCCATTGCCGACTATTGAATCTGGTATATCAGCAGAAAACTTTTTAGGAAGATTCTCCATTGCAAAAACGCCATCCTTGTCGGTTAAGTCATCCTTGCTGCATGCGGTCAGAATAGTCGAGAATACAAATAGAAACAGTAGAAACTTAATTTTTTTCATAACATCTCCAAATAATCATATTTTTTATGCCGGATATTATCTCCGAAACGATTATATACGCATAAAAAAATAGATTTGTCTTCCTGACTTATAAGAAGTGAAAAATAAAATTATAAGATTAAAAGGGGACGCTATTGCTGCAGATTTTGAGTCCTGGATTTTGCGGGGGATATTCCTGTTCTTTTTTTAAATTCTCTGTAAAAGACAGAGAGAGAATCATAACCGACCTCAAGAGCGATTTCTATAATTTTCAAATCAGCCCTTGTTCGCAGGAGATGTCCGGCTTCTTCGACTCTCAGGTCGTTGATATAAATGGAAAAGGTTGTCTTCATATATGAATTCAATATTTCTGAAAGCTGATGCTGCCGGATATTCAATAATCCGGCAAGGTCTTTGAGTGTAATTTTATCTTTATAGATTTTTTCATTATGCATAAGAGAATTGAGCTGTAAAATAACCTCTTCAACATTCATTCCCTGCAGCTGGGTATTCAGATATTTTTTTTTCTTTGTTCCGGGGTCCACAAAAATCATCCGCTCGGGATATCGGCAGCTAACTGCGTATATAATTATAATATATAGTGAAGTTGCCATACGGGCTTTATCTGTAAAATTAATATTAAGCAGGATATCGATCGGCCAGAATGATACGAATATCATTCCGAAAATATAGACACCTGCCATGACTCTAAAAATTTTGAATCTATTCGATTGTTTACTTAAATGAGGAGCTAATCTTTTTACACATATAAACATATAGCTGTCATAAGAAATGACAGTTAGAATTATCGACAGCAGATAGATTCTATCGTGCCCCGGAAAAAAAAGAGAAGTGTCCCCGGATGCGATTGCCATAGTAGTTTTTATATGTGCAAAGGGAAGATAAAATGCTGCATAAATAATGCCCGGCAGAAAGTGGAGCCAGTAGCGTTCAGGAAGAGGGGTCCGGGCCGATAACACAGAATGGCAATAACCGTATTGGAGCGGGCCATGCGTGAGAAAGATCATGAATCCGGCTGCTTCAAGAATATAGGCCCATTTATTTATTTCAGGTATTGTAATACCTGGATTACAATAAAGAGTATAGCTTATCAATTGATATATACCCATATTGAAAAGTATCAATATAGTCAAAAATCGCTGAATAGTCCCATCCCGCTCTACAAGTTTTCCCACAACAAGAACAAATGCAAATAGCGAACCGAAAATAATGAAGATATCTTTAATACCGCCGACTATCATTAATCAAAACCCCTGATTGAAATATCTGAAACTTTCGATTAGACAGTTATATGTCAATGAATTTTCTTTAATTGTCTATTGAAGAAAATTGCATTTCACACAAGATAGTTTCAACTTAAATCTCTTGTTCCAACGGATCTTAACTATAAATAACGATGCAGTTTAAAAAACACTGTGGCAATATTCGAGAAGAAATATCAGGCTATTAAATGTGTATTTGGATTATGCCTTGACCCACAACGGTACTCTCCATCCGCCCGATGGGCACCTTCCCCATGATGAAAAGGGGAAGGATTTTGTTTGCGGAGATATTTTTAATATCTGTAGTGATCCGGTTTGTATGGTCCGTTAACCGGTACATCTATATATTCGGCCTGCTCTTTTGTTAGCTTTGTAAGCTTAACTCCGAGTTTTTCAAGGTGCAGTCTTGCAACTTCCTCATCGAGTCTTTTAGGAAGCACAAACACTTTGTTCTCATGTTTTTTACCGGCAAGTTCTATCTGAGCCAGTGTCTGGTTTGTAAAGCTGTTGCTCATTACAAAGCTTGGATGTCCTGTTGCACAACCTAGATTTACAAGACGGCCCTCGGCAAGAACGATGATTGCTCTTCCTGACTCAAGAGTCCATCTGTCAACCTGCGGCTTGATTGTAACTTTTTTACACTTCTTGTTTGTTTCGAGATAATGCATAGCTATTTCACTGTCGAAGTGTCCGATGTTGCAGACGATTGCGTTGTCCTTCATCTTCTCCATGTGAGCGCCTGTAATAACATCCTTGTTGCCTGTTGTAGTTACAAAAATATCACCCTGAGATACAGCCTTCTCCATTGTAGTAACTTCGTATCCTTCCATTGCAGCCTGAAGCGCACAGATCGGATCTATCTCAGTTACAATGACTCTCGCTCCGAACCATCTCATTGACTGAGCTGATCCCTTACCGACATCTCCGTAACCGGCAACAACAACAACTTTTCCTGCAACCATAATATCTGTCGCTCTCTTGATTCCGTCAGCAAGAGACTCACGGCATCCGTAAAGGTTGTCAAATTTAGACTTGGTTACAGAGTCGTTAACGTTTATTGCAGGGAAAAGAAGCTCTCCGTTCTTCTCCATCTGATATAATCTATGAACACCTGTTGTAGTCTCTTCTGAAACTCCGCGGATATTCTTAACATTCTCTGTCCATCTTGTGGGGAACTTCTTCACACATGCCTTAACACGATCAAGAATTATCTGCATCTCTTTGTGCTCGGCTTTCTGATCAAGGAATTTCGCGTCTTTCTCCGCTTTGTGACAATAGTGGATAAAGAGAGTAGCGTCTCCGCCGTCATCAACAAGAAGATCCGGACCGCTTCCGTCAGGCCATGTGAGAGCCATCTCCGTACACCACCAGTACTCCTCAAGAGACTCGCCCTTCCATGCGTACACCGGAGTCTTTCCTGCCTTTGCAATCGCTGCAGCTGCATGATCCTGTGTTGAAAAGATATTACACGATGCCCATCTTACATCAGCGCCAAGAGCTGAAAGAGTCTCGATAAGAACCGCAGTCTGGATTGTCATGTGAAGACTTCCAGCAACTTTAAGTCCTTTAAGAGGTTTGGTCTTCCCGTATTTCTCTCTTACAGACATCAGACCCGGCATTTCAACCTCTGCCAGTTCAATCTCTTTTCTTCCCCATTCGGCCAGGCTTATATCTGCAACTTTATACGGCAGTTTAGGTGCAAGATCTTTAAGCTCTTCATTCGTCATTTTAATGCTCATTTTTTTCTCCTTTTATATTATCTACTGCATTTTCCAAAAATAGACCAGCAACACATTTTACGCCCCATCCGCCCGCCGGGCACCTTCCCCATGATGAGATGGTGAAGGGATAACAAAACTACATATTAAACTTTCTCTGCCACATACACTATAACATCCAGACCTTTAGCGGCACTGAAACTCTTTGATTTTTTAAATAAAAATTCGTTACTCTTGAGCCAGCTCTTTACTGTATCTGTTGAAAAACCGAGCCACCGGTGTCCGTAACCGGTTCGAAGCGATTCATCGCCATGGCTGTCAAGTTCGGTGATTACAAGCCGTCCTCCGCTTTTAACAACACGCGCTGCCTCTGCGACTGCAGCTGAAGGATCATCCAGATAATGAAGAACCATATTAATTACAGCGCAATCGGTTTCACTATCTCTTACGGGGAGATGGGCAAGTTCGCCAAGCCTCAGATCAAAACCTGTTTTACCGGAAGACTTCAGGTATTTACCCGCTTCATCGAGCATCCCCTGTGAGCGGTCCACACCGATTACTTTTTCCGACTTAGCAAGAAGAAGTTCAACAAGCTCACCATTGCCGCATCCAAGATCCGCCGTACATTGACATTTGCCTGCAAATTTCACAATCTCGGAATTAAGATCAAGATTTCCCAGAATTTCGCCTCGAATCCTCTTCCAGTCAGAGGCGACTTTGTTAAAGTACTCTTTCCCCTTTTCACCACGCTCTTTAATATATGTATCAAGCCGGATAATATCCAGTAAAAAGATCTCCTCACTTTTCAGCTTTGAATCTATCAATCTTATAAGAGCACCTGAAAAACCGCTGTCATTTGCCTTGTAGAATACCCACAATCCGTCCTTTCTTGAAATTATAAGAGATGAATCCGAGAGTATCTTCAGGTGACGGGAAATCCTCGACTGCCCCATATTCAGGATGGATACAATTTCGTTTACATTCAGCTCCTTTTTATAAAGGAGATTTAAAATTCTAAGTCTTGTCTCATCCGCAAGAGCTTTAAAATAGGTTACTGTTTCCATAACTATATCAATATATCCTGATATAGTTATATAGCAATTAAAGGGTATAATCGTCAAGTTTTTTTAGATAAAATCAGAGTTGAACAGGAATTTTAAGGTATCGCTGCTTTTCAGAGGTTCACGTTTTTTCTCAGCGTATTTCAGATTCGATTTGATTGAATTAATGCGGATTATATAACAGAACAAGGGGCCAAAGCCCCTTGTTCTGTTATATACATAAAAATTTTATATTTCAGAAACTATCAGGCTTCTTCGCCGCTGACAGCCTTTTCAGTATCTATCATAACATCAACTGCATTTGCATGTATTTCATTTGTGGTCTGTGCAAGCTCTTTAATCTCATCAACCATCTCGTTTAATATTACTATCAGATCCTCAAGAGCCTGGGACGTTGACTCTACTGCAACCTTCTGTTCGTCAGTTGCAGTTCCAATCTTTTTAGCCAGTGAGATATTGTCGTTCATCTGTCCGATAATAATCTTAATATATCTCTCTTCTATAAATATGCTCTCCTGAAGCAGCTGGATCTTGTGAGCCCCCTGTCCCATATGAGCTATCATCTCGCGCATCATCTCTGCGGTCTTCTGGATTACGGCAACTCCATCCACTGTATTCTTTGAGCTGTCCGATAATACTTTGTTGATCTCTTTAATACTCTCCTGTGTCTGAAAAGCGAGCTTTCCAATCTCGTCGGCAACAACTGCAAAACCGCGCCCCGCTTCACCGGCCCGTGCCGCCTCAATCGAAGCATTAAGCGAGAGAAGATTTATTTTATCCGCAATATCAACAATAAGATTTACCGTATCTCCGATCTTTCCGCTCTGCTCTTTAATAGCAAAGACAGTCTTCTCGACTTCCATAAGCTGTTCATTTGCAACTGTGCTTTTATCCGATACAGACTGAATGTCGGCATATGTCTCGGCAAGATTCTGCTTTGTCTCAACCTGAATGTTCTTAAACTCCTCAACGATAGATTCCATTCTCACGTTGCCGTCAACCTGAGTTATAGATTCTGTAGCAATCTGTTCCGCTGAACCGGCAAGCTCCTCCATCGTAGCAGACATCTCCGAAAAACTCGAAGCCTGTGTCTCCATCTTCATATTGAATCCGTTAACCAGTTCATGCTGCACATTTACTTTCTGAAAGAGTACATTCATTTTTTCTTTTATCGTTGCAGTCATTGATCTCTGCAGATCGGCATGTTTTTTAATATGGTTAGTCTGCTCAATAGACCGCTCTTCATACTTTATTATATCTGGTATATTCCGGTATGTTATCATAAGAATAACTACCATTACAATTATCACATAAAATTCCCTTACCAGAATAATTCCCGAAGTAACCGGAACGCCATTCTGATGACTATTCCAGTAAAATTCTCCTCCGTTTATATATGCCAGATAAAGAAAAACAATCCAGCTCCCGATTGCATATGTGCTGTAAAATTTAAACATTCTCGGCTGATAAAAAAGATAAAGCATAGCTGCAAAACCAATTCCAACAAGAGTCGAATTTGTCGATTGAGCCGCAAAAGTCCATCCGCTCTGCAGGACATAATTATACTTAACAGCAATTGGAGTAGAAACGCTTACAAAACCGAGCAGCCATGGTATTCGGTTTGCTCTGATCCCACGGCTTTTCTTATACAGAATATATATAGCCAGGCTGAAATTAAATGAGTTTATAATAACTCCAGGCAGAATATCTCTGGCATGGAGGCCCGCTGCAATCTGGAATGTAAATGAAAAAAAGAAAAGAATTCCGTAAGCTATTAAGTATACAAAGGCCCCTCTTTTTTCAAGCTGCTGTCTTGGTGTAAGTTCTACAGTCATAAATCCTCTTCATGGGGATAAAAATTAATATTACTATTATAGCATTTGACGATTAAAATAGTACTGACTTCAGGCTTCGACTCCGCTCAGCCAGCGTTACATAACGCTCTCTGAGCGGAGTCGAAGAGCTAATTGTACTAATTCATTCGTTAACCGCTATAGTTCATGAGTACATTAATAATATCGGTTGGCGGGAGGGGTTTCTTCATTAAAATTCTAATTTTTATACTCATTTAGCAATACTTCGCAAAGTATTTTTCAAATCAATTCGCGCTTTATCAGCGCACTACATGCAGTAAATAAAGCTCAATATTTACAGACTCCAAGAGGCGGCAGCCGATTTACAAGCCCCGCAACGGTGTGCCGTGGTTCAACTGGCTCACCAGCCATTATCGAAAAAGTTTCCCTGCGGTCCCGAAAACAGAATTTTTAAGACCTCACTTAAATCAAAATAATATCTGTTATCCGTTAACAACTTTTTCCGCATCAGCCATTACATCTGCAGCATTTTCATGAATCTCACGAGCCGACTGAGCAAGATCTTTTATCTCATCAACCATTTCGTTAAGAATTACAATCAGATCTTCAAGAGCGCGGGAGGTTGATTCAACGGCCACCTTCTGCTCATCAGTTGCAGTACCGATTTTTTTAGCCAGAGATATATTATCATTCATCTGTCCGATGATTATCTTAATGTATCTCTCTTCGATAAATATGCTCTCCTGCAGAAGCTGAATTTTGTGCGCCCCCTCCCCCATGTGAGATATCATTTCTCTCATCATAACAGCGGTTTTCTGTATTACAGCAACTCCATCAACTGTATTCTTTGAACTGTCCGAAAGTACTCTGTTAATCTCTTTGATACTCTCCTGTGTCTGAAAAGCGAGCTTCCCGATCTCATCGGCAACAACGGCAAAACCGCGCCCCGATTCACCGGCACGCGCTGCTTCAATGGCAGCATTAAGAGAGAGGAGATTAATCTTATCAGCAATATCTATAATAAGATTTACAGTATCCCCGATCTTTCCGCTCTGATCTTTAATTGCGAATACAGTTTTTTCAACCTCCATAAGCTGTTCATTTGCAACAGTACTCTTATCCGATACCGACTGAATATCAGCATATGTTTCCGCTAGATTCAGCTTTGTCTCTTCCTGAATATTTTTAAACTCCTCGACTATCGATTCCATCTTAACATTGCCGTCTACCTGTGTTATAGATTCCGATGCTATCTGTTCAGCAGAACCGGCGAGTTCCTCCATCGTTGCGGACATTTCTGAAAAACTTGAAGCCTGCGTCTCCATCCTCATATTAAATCTGTTTATAAGAGAGTTCTGTTCATCAACTTTCCGGAAAAGAATATTCATCTTCTCTTTAATTAAAGCTGTCATTGCTTTCTGAGTGTCAGCCTGTTCCTTTATTCTGCCTGTCTGCTCACTGATGCGCTCTTCGTATTTTGTAATATCAGGAATATTTCTATACGCAACAAGCAGAACCACTGCCATAACCATTATTACAAAAATCTCTCTGAAAAAAATAAGTCCTGAATTAATCGGGGCTCCATTCATGTGAGTTACAAAATGAATTTCCGCTCCATTTATATATGCAAGATAAAGAAATAAAAGCCAGTTTCCCAGCGATAGGAACGCATAGAATTTATAGAGATTCGGCTGATAAAAAAGATAAAGCATCACTGCAAATCCAACCATCATGATTGATGTATTTGTTGATTGAATCGCAAAAGTCCACCCTTCATGAAAGGCGTAATTATATTTAACGAGCAGAGGAGCGGAAACACTTATAAATCCCAAGACCCATGGAATTATATTTGCTTTTTTCCCGTTCTTCTTCTTATAAAATATTATCAATGCAAGAGTCATGTTGAATGAGTTTATAACAATACCGGGAATTATCTCTTTAAAAGGGAGTCCCGATGCGATCTGCAATGTAAATGAAAAGAAGAAGAGAATACCATAAGCTATCATGAAAAAGAATGCACCCCTCTTCTCGAGATGCTGCCTTGCTGTAAGTTCTACACTCATAAAACCTCTTGCTATTATAAAAGATTTTAAAATCCTGAAAGTCTCCTCAACATCATTACCAGAAATTACTCATAAACCGGCGGTAAAATTGCACTTCATCACGGCGGATATAAAATACCACCGGTTTATGAGCAATTACCATTACTATGCAATATATACTATTAAAGCTTAAATGTCTACAAAACCGGATTAATATTACAATATATCCTTATTGCTACTCAAAAACCGGTGGAATTTCATCTCCGCCGCGCCACAGGCGCGGCAGAGAACAATTTTACCCCCACCAATTTATAACAGATACATATTGTTATTGCTTCATATTTCATGAAAAATGAATTTTATTTCAAATAATTGTTTATCTGGAATTAATCCGGCGTGGTTAGGGGGTATATGCAGAAAAACATGAGATACCGAAATTGATTTTACCGCACTCAAAAGTGGCAAATTCTGCTAACATCAGGTTGCTCTGAACATCAGAGATTATTATACCGGAACTCTGGTGTTTACGGGATATGCTGAATCTTGTCGGAATTTGCTAAAAGCATATTCATTGTTTAAAAAGTATTAGATACGCCCTGTTTAAACTAAGTTTTTGTATTTTCAATCTGAAAAATATTTTCAAATTCAGTAGCTGTTATAATTCTGATATTTCTATATGGATTAAGAACAAGAAGGTCATTGTCTCCGGTAATCATATATTCACAATTCGCTGATACGGCAAGCTCTAGTAGAAAGTTATCTTTTATATCCCTGCAGTCATTAATTTCACAGTCTGGTTTTATAAAGATAATTTTTTCATCCAAAAGCGAAATCAGTTCATAAAATTTGTTTTTTGAAATTATTTTCTGTATGCGGGGATATTCAATAACTTTTACAATTTCTTCGAACAACTCCTCTGAAAAATATATCCTTACTTTACCTTGAACTAACAATTCTTTCAGGGAGGCTAGTTTCTTACCGATAAGCATCCCTATCCATAAATTGGTATCAACTATGATTTTTATAGCGTTCGGATCTGACATGTTCAACTATTTCGGTAATTTCATCATCTGAAATATCATTTGATTTAAATTCATTAAAGAGCGCTTCAATACGATATTGAGTAATATCATCTTTGATTTTGTTATAAAGCTTCAATTTTTCATCAAGAGGCATTCTCGCTGCCGCATCAATGATCTGCTCAGAATCTATGTTCATGTTAATCTGCATTGCTGTATTTCCTCCGTTTGATATTACTATCATATAAAAATGGAAAGGTCAAGTCAAAAATCTTTGTCTTTCCTGTTCAGGAAAAAGCGTCAAACATCAGAGATTATTATACTTAAACCCTGGTGTTTACGGTACATCCTGAATATTATGGCAACAAATTATTTTCGGGGGGTGCGTATGCCCCGTAATCCCCCACTTCAGGCGCAGCGCGAAGCGCTGTGCGCCCAAAAATAAACTGCTACCGAATATTATCGTAACTGCTCAAAAATCAGTGGAATTTTATCTCCGCCGCGCCACCGGCGCGGCGGAGAGCAATTTTACCACCAGTTTATGAGTAGATACATCTTATCGATAGAACGATAAGGTATCTTTCTTGACAATATTTCTTTAATACATCATGTTTAAATAAAATTTCGATCAGTAATTATTCCTGAATATAATTTTTAGTGTAAAACACAAAAATTATATATCCCCGCCGCCTTCGGCGGCGGAGATAATAGAATTTTTTTTACTATTGAAAAGTTAAGGAATAAATACTGAATTTTGATTGAAACTTAAATATCCGGAGACCGATTATGGATATCACCGAAAATGAAGAAGTTCTGAAGCTAGTCTCCTATTCAGCTGCCGCAGTGTGGATAATAACAGCCGGATTAATGACATCCCCTGTTTCAATTCCCTATCTGGGATGGGTCATTCTGGCATGTCATCTGATAACAGCGTTCACAGCGTATTGTCTCAAGGATATGAATGGTGATAATCCTGCAGGATGGGTTTTCGCGATGCTGTTCTGTCCCGCAGCGGCTCCGGTACTTATGCGGAAGGATGTGGACGGCTATACCGGAATCGGAGCGGCTGCAGCCGTAATCCTGTTTACCGGCGGTTGGATCGTAATCCGGTTTTTTCCACCGGGCCCCTCACTAAATCTTCCTTTGGCAATTTCCCTTCTGGTGCTGTATTTCTACTGCATTATTTTCGCGGTGCGGATAGCAGAGGACAACTACAGAAATGTCTGGCTCTGGGGAATATGCTGCACTTTGTTCCCTCCGCTGCTGCTTGTGCTTCTCGTTAGAGAGACCGATTTCGAAGAAGTACCCGGCGGTCGTTTTATAATTCTTCTCGGCGTATTCACTGCGCTCATTCTGACCCCTTTTACCTGGATTGCTCTCAAAATCGGCAGGCTGTTATATCCGATATGGGAAAAAATCAGTAGTCTTTTTTCGGGAAGCGGTTCAGACTATTCTGTAGGGTATAACAGCACAATCTCGAAGTCCTGCGGAACCTGCGGCAAACCTGTGTCTGTTGCGGCAATGGCTGGGGGAAGATGTCCTCATTGCGGAGTGTATTGGTCAACGGAGAGGACAACAAAAATGTAAAAGTCATCCCTCTCTGGCGATGTTTGAAATTAAAGCTTCAACCTCAGAAAGCCCCGTTGAGGCAATTCTGGAATTAATTCATTGACACTAAAATACAATGTGACATAATATTGAATATGAACAGATTGTTATCTTTAATATTATCTCTTGCCGATGAAATAATTCCATACTTCAAGCCGTCTAACAGGAGCGGTTTCATTTCACTTGTATTGATAATCTCAGCAAACAGCATCCCTGTTATTGGTGTGATTTTTTTCAAATGGAATCCTTATATAATACTCCTTATCTACTGGGGGGAGAGTCTGATTATCGGGATATTTAATATATTCAAGATGATTATAAGCGGTACCATCCAGGACCATAAATTTTCACCCGGGGGATTTGCTGAAGGAGCAGGTTTGTCTCTCTTTTTTACATTTCATTACGGCATGTTTATGTTTGTTCATGGAGCATTTATTCTTCTTTTTCTGGTTATTTCATCTACAGCCGGTAACGTTGATCCCGGCGCACTAAACAATCCCTTTGCAGCAATAAATCTTCTCTCTCCATGGGATATGACACCAGTGGAATTCATTGAGTCTGAATTTTCAGCGGTTGCAGCCCTTTTCGTAAGCCATTTTGTTTCGTTTTATATATATTTTATCAGAACCGGTGAATATAATTATACAAAAGCTGAATATTATATGTTAAAACCATATAAAAGAATAGTAGTGATGCATCTGACAATAATATTCGGTGCTTTTGCTCTATTTATAACAGGATTCAAAAGCGTAGTTTTTATTATAATATGGATTGGACTGAAAATTCTGGCTGATTTGAAGATGCAGGTCAGTGAAATTAAAAATTATCGCGGAATTTTAAAATAATTGTGGATTCGAAAACAACTTAAAATAAAAAATGGCTACATACAATAATGAAAAAGGAAAAAACTATGAACATCAAAAATCATAATCAGATAAAGATAAATTCAGAGAAAAAACCGGAATTATCAAAAAACGCTATTACCGTTCTTGAAAAGAGATACCTTGTCCGTGACAATAAAGGGGACATAATCGAAACAACAGAGGGATTATTCAGAAGAGTTGCAGGCTTTGTAGCTGCAGCAGATTCTCTTTATGGTGCAGATGAAAACGAAGTTAATAATACTGCGAAAAAATTCTATGAAATGATGGCAGAGCTTAAATTTATACCTAACAGCCCTACATTAATGAATGCAGGGAGACCTCTGGGTCAGCTTTCAGCATGTTTTGTTCTCCCGGTGGAAGACTCCATGGAGGGGATTTTTGACTCACTGAAAAATATGGCGCTTATTCATAAAAGCGGCGGAGGAACAGGTTTTTCATTTTCCAAACTACGTCCTAAAAACGACATGGTCAGCAGTACTGCAGGAGTTTCAAGTGGTCCTGTATCATTTATGAATATTTTCAACGCGGCAACAGAAACAGTAAAACAGGGTGGAACCCGCCGCGGTGCTAATATGGCAATACTCAACATTGACCATCCCGATATTATGGAATTTATCCAGGCTAAATCTGACCTTTCATCTCTTACAAACTTTAACATATCAGTTGCTCTCACAGACAGCTTCATGGAAGCGGTTAAAAATAACGCAGATTACGATCTTAGAAATCCAAGAAGCGGCGAACCATGCGGGAAACTGAACGCAAAAAAAGTTTACGATCTCATCACTGAAATGGCATGGAAAAACGGGGAGCCTGGAATTATCTTCATAGATAGAATAAACCAGTACAATCCGGTTAAAAAAGTAGGCCTTATTGAGAGCACAAATCCATGCGGAGAACAGCCCCTGCTCCCTTACGAATCATGTAACCTGGGCTCAATAAATCTTAACAAAGTAGTAAAAACAGATGGTAAAAAAACAGAGTTAGATTTTGAACTTCTGAAAGAGATCACACGCGATGCAGTTCACTTCCTCGATAACGTTATAGATATGAACTCGTACCCTCTGAAAGAGATTGAACTTAAGACTAAAGAAAACAGAAAAATCGGCCTTGGAATAATGGGCTACGCTGACATGCTTATCAAGCTTGGAATTCCATACGACTCCAAAGAGGGTGTTAAAATTGCTGAACAGATAATGTCAACAATACAAACTGCATCGAAAATAAAATCAGCAGAACTTGCGGAAATACGCGGTGCTTTCCCGAACTTCAGTCTTTCGGAATATGCGGAAAAAGGGGAGAAACCTCTTCGAAATGCCACAACCACTACTATTGCACCGACAGGAACAATAAGTATTCTTGCAGATTCATCGAGCGGAATAGAGCCTCTCTTTGCACTTGCTTATGTTCGAAACGTAATGGATAACAACAAACTGATCGAATCAAATCCGGCATTTGAAGCTGCAGTAAAAGCGCTGGGAGATAAAATAGATTTCAATGCGGTCATGGAGAGAATAGCCGATGAAGGCTCAGCCCATAATGCCGATGAACTTCCAGAGAGCATCCGAAATATTTTCGTAACCGCTCATGACATTTCACCGGAATGGCATATTAAAACACAGGCCGCTTTCCAGAGATTTATTGATAATGCTGTTTCCAAAACAGTAAACTTCTCTCACACTGCTACAGTTGAGGATATTAGAAAAGTCTACAATATGGCTTACGAACTTGAGTGCAAGGGTGTAACTGTTTACCGTGACGGATCACGGGACAATCAGGTACTGCAGATATCATCATCTCAGCCGGAGAAAGAGATTCCACAGGATGCATCTGAGATGTTCCACGCAGTGGCACCACGTCCGAGACATGAAGTAACATGGGGCGCGACCAGAAAGATGAACACAGGATGCGGTTCTCTTTATGTTACAATCAATGAAGATGAACAGGGTATATTTGAAGTATTTGCCGCAATGGGTAAAGGGGGAGGATGCGCCGCCAGCCAGACAGAGGCCATCGGACGGCTCATATCTCTTTCTCTCAGAGCCGGTGTTGATAAAGAACAGATTGTCAAACAGCTGAAAGGTGTACGATGCCCCAACCAGTCATGGGAAAAGGGTGGAAGAATCTATTCATGCTCCGACGCTATTGCAAAAGCAATAGAGAGATACGCAGGTATAGATAATGCTAAAAGCGAAAATGTAATGGTAGATACAGCAAAATTCATAGCCGAGACAAACGGGAAAGGCCACGATAACGTAGTTACAGGAGTCTGCCCCGATTGTCACGGACCGCTTGAATTTGAATCGGGATGTTCGGTATGCAGAGGCTGCGGATTTTCACGATGCGGCTGATTGGGGAAGGAATGGTTTAAGGGGTATAGAAAGTTAATGCCCCCTATCCGCCCCCACTGGCCTCTGGCCATCTCCCCCCTGGTGAAAGGGTGGAGAATAAAGACGGGGTGTTTTGTATTTTCTTTTCCTCCATGAATGCTGGAAAAAATAACTCGAAAAATTTTACATCCTGTTTCTGTGTCAGGCGCGGACAGGACGTCCTAAAAGCGCCCCCTCTGTGGCATCGCGACAGAGGGGGCGGGAAAGTGCCGTGGCTCTAAACTTCCCGCTTCAATTTACAACAACTACCTCAACCTTCTTCGAGAGCTTTTCCTGATTTAATTTTTCAACTGTAACTTGTGTATTCAGAACCGGTTTAGAAAAATTTAAGTTGATACTGGTATTCAGTTCAGGAACTACAATTTTTAAACTCCTGAAAAAAATACTTTTATCTTTCTTTGTAATTGATTTAAGATATATCTCGGCCTTATTTCTGGTCAGCTTATGAATAAAAAGAATCTTTTCCGGGACATCATCTTTAAAAAATACATTCTGGAAAAAATCTTCATTCTGAAGAATAAGATTATACCCCTTCTCCTTTTCATCATATAGACATTTATAAACAGAAAAATTATTGATAAGAGGAACTCCTCCGGTAAACAGAGTATAGAGCAGATTATACTCCACTTTAAATCCGGTATATCTGGAAAGATCAATTTTATTTATATCATCAACGAGCAGTTTTTTCTCGGTGGGATAATAGAAGTAGAGCCTGTCGAGGTCCCGGTATGCTTCAAGTATGGGGCTTTGAAATATATAATCGAGAACTGTCAGTTTGTAGTATCCCTTTTTATTATATGAGACTTTACCCTCTACCCGGAATTTTTTTTCACCGGTATTTCCATCTGCAGTAAACGAAGATGATATTGTTTCAGGTGATGCGGCATTTGCTCCATTTATAAAAGCAATAAGTTCTTTCGCCTTCAGATTTTCCGCCTCATTCAACTCCGTTTTCTGTACAGAGGTGCAGCCTGAAATAAGAGAAAGAAACAGAATAAAAATAATCGTTTTTCTATTTATCATTTTTCTGCTCTCTATATTTATTTATCTTTTCATCAATTGTTTTGCTCTTTTCCATTTTTACCGCTTTTTCCCAATAGAAGAGAGCCTTAATCTTATTATCAAGCTTAAGATAAGTATCACCAAGATGATCAAAGACTACCGAATCGGGGGTCCCGGCTTCATCAAGTTTCTCCTCTGCGAGAAGAAGATTCTTAAGCGCAGATGTGTAGTCACCTTTCCTGTAATAAATCCAGCCCATAGAATCGAGGTACGCTCCGTTCTGAGGTTCAATTTCAAGAGCCTTCTGAACAAGAGTAAAGGCCTCGTCTAAATTTTTATTTTTGTCGGCATAAAGATATCCAAGATAATTATACGATCTTCCGCTATTAGGGTTAGAGTTAATAGCAAGTTTAAGATTCTCTATGGATTTATTAATTTCGTTAAGCTTCTCATATGCAACAGCAAGGTAGAAATAATAGGTCTCTTCATCATTCTTTATCGATATAGCTCTTAAAATATTATCCCGGGCGGCGCTGTTTTTCCCCTCCCATATCTGCACAAGACCCCAGAAAAAATATGCTCCGGGATTTTCAGGATCACTCTTCACCGCTTTTAGAAAGTACTCATATGCTTTTTTATGTTTATTCAGAGTGCCGTATATATAGCCTACATGAACAAGTATATTGCTCTCTTTTGAATAATTATAATACTTGTTATAGTAGCTTATGGCCATTGAGTAATTTTTACTCTCTTCGTGCGACCTTGCTAAAAAATAGTATATATCGCTGTTGTTATCACTCCGGATTTCCAGGGCTTTATAGAAAAGATTCTCCGCCGCGCCGAAAACATTGTTCCTGAAGCATATAGTTCCGGCAGAGATAAGAGTTTTATAAGCATCCGCTTTGTCATCGCCTTTAAGTTTTATTCTCGCTGCTGCGATATACGGAGCGATAAGATCGTCTCTGCTTTTAATTACAGAGTTTATTATAGGTTCAGATTTGGAATTTTCACCGGTCAGCTCATAATACAATCCCATTGCAACAAGACCCTCAAAAGTCCGTGACCTCTTTACCGCCGACAGGTATTCAAGCGCTTTACTGTTTCCGTTTATATAATAAACCGAACCTAGAATATACTGCATATTTATTTCGCCGGGAATTTTTCTAAGATAGATCTGAGAATACTTCTCGGCATCGGGCAGATTATAATATCCGAAAGCAGATAATGCGAGCATATAGATTGTATTGCTGTTTGATTCATTTAACTCGTAAGCTTTACTGAAGTAGAAGTTAGCCTTTGCATTCTCATTTTTAGAGTAAAAAATATAACCGATATTATAGTAGGAGTTTTCAAGATAATATGGAGCGACGTCTCTGCTCTTTGATATAAAAATCTCTCTTTCAAAATAATGAAGAGATTTATCGATATCATTAAGATATTTATAGTAATGAACACCAAGAAGATATAAAGCATACGGCTCATCGGGATCAGCAGCAAGATATTTCTCTATGACTGCTGAAGCCTCTTTATACTCTTTTCTCTCCATCTTAATACCATAGAGTCTATTGTATGGAGGAAAGTAGTTACCCTCTTTTTCAATTGCAGTCAGAGCATATTTTTCCGAAGAAACGACATCACCTTTCAGAAAATAAATTTCAGAGAGATGATAATAAACTCTCCCTAGCCCCTCGTCGGCTTTCCCAGCCTCTTCAAGCTTTGCAATTGCTTTATCAAGATACATATTTTTCTCTTCAGCATTTTCACTCTGAAGAGCCAGATTTTTAAAATATAGCGCCTCACTGAACAGAGCTGTCCCGTCAGCAGCAGAAGAATTTTTCACGAATAGAAATGCTCCCGACAGAGAGAGTGATATTATCAATAACAGCCGGACGATTTTTTTCATTTAATATTTATGCCCCTTTTTTATAACTCCGTACAGAATAATCCTGTTTTTTTATATGTCAAATAAATAAAATACTCTATGCAGCTTTCCCGCCGGACTCCAGCAGATCTCTTTTTCATTAATCTGACGATTCGCATATCAATTAAGACTGCTGCACCGCGATTAAAGTTCTCAATTTTTGTAAATCCTGCTTATTTTACAGCGAATCTGAAAAATAAGTTTGTAATGATATATATAATATGTTATTATATATTTAATCCTTTAGCAGTTAACGATTGAATTAGTACTGATCTCATGCTTCGACTCCGCTCAGCCAGCGTTAAAATACACTCACGGAGCGGAGTCGAAGGGCTCATTTGTTAAATGCTATAATCAAAACAAAACAGTTATAATATAAATGAATTCAGTTTACAATAAACATCTGAAAATTTTAGCGCTGGATGATGATCCTGTGGCGAGAGAGTATATAAAAATGACTCTTAAAGATCACGGAGAACTGCAGGTTGCAGGAAACAGACAGGAATTCTTCCGCATTTTGAATAACTCTGTCCCTGACATTTTCCTCCTGGATGTAACTCTTGAAGACGGGGACGGAATTGACCTCTGCGGCGAACTTAAACAGAACACGGCATTCCGTGATTCTTTTTTTATTATGCTTACATCAAGAAGCGATAAAGCGACAATTGAAAAAGCGTATTCAGCCGGTGCGGATGAATATATAAGAAAACCATTTATACAGTATGAGCTTGTTTCAAAAATTCTTATAATAAAACGGATATTAACAGTGAGGGATACCCTCCGCAATGCGTACCAGACTCAGCTTGATCATAATGTTCAGCTTTATAAACTGAGTAATTTTGTCAACAGCGGACTAATGGCAAAAGACAGAGAGGAGACTCTTAGAAGCGCTGAAGTTCTGCATTCAATGATAGACTTAACCTATATTGAGATTGTTAAAGTCAGAGGGGGTATCCCTCTTAGTGTAATGCAGAAACAGATTGCAAAAGATACACCTGTTATAACTTTTAAAGATTTTGAAAAAGAGGGATCTATCTTTCAGAATATAAAAAATGAGGTTAAATTCTTCAAAAGCAGAAAGGGGGATATTGAAATTTACAACAACTTCTTTGCTGTAAAATTCAATAACGATATCTACGGCTACATCCTGCTTGAACGGCTTGAACCTTTTTCTCAAAATGATAAAGAGATAATTTCACTCTTTCTGGATTATACAAATCTTCTTAATGAACGGATTTCATCTCAGGGTGAACTATCGCGGAAGAACGAGGAGTATAGAAAAGAGATAGATATAATCAGGCGGCTGGAAGTTTCGAAACTCCCCGACTTTAAACAGGTTCACGGCTATGATACAGCTTTCGCCTTTATGCCGGCTCAGGAGCTGTCGGGTGATTTTTTCGACGGATTTTTTCTTGATGACGACATATATCAGATAATTCTCTGTGATGTCTCCGGACATGGAATTGCTTCATCCTACGTGGGTAATCAGATACGAACCATGTTCAGAGAAAAGTCAACTCCGGGGAAAAGACCATCCGAAATTGTAAGAGAGATAAATTCTCAGCTTGCGGTTGATCTGAAGGAACTCCGGTATTACTGTACTGCTCAGATTATACAGATTTACTTTGATACAAACACTATACTCTTTCTATCCGCTGGACATCCTGAAGCAATAGTAAAGAAAAACAATGGACTGGAGATAAATCTTACTAAAAGCAGAAGTCCCGTGATTGGACTGTTTGAAGATGAAACCTATACCGATGAAATAATTAACATGGAAACGGGTGATATTCTCTTTCTCTACACCGATGGACTGATAGAGGAACACTCCCCTGACTACAACAGCATGTATGGCCTGAGCCGCGTTGTTGAAAGCCTGAAAAAAGCAGATACAATGACCTCAATCGAAACACTTCATCACTGCCTTGGAGACTTTTATGAATTTAACGGATACCGTCCGCAGAATGACGATATAACTCTTATCTGCATAAAAAAAGATTAAATACTCCTTTTAAAAGCTCCAAGCCTGAAGTCAGCAATTATATCAACAGCATACTCTTTAACTTTAAAAACCGCGCCATATCCCGTAAGATCTCTGAAATAATCGATTACCCTTTTTTTTCTCTCCTCTTCTATAAAAAGTTTTTCGAATGTTACGGGATAATTCCACTCATCCCTTCCGGAGTCGATAATGCCGTCACAGAAATCTATAATATCATGGAGAAGAAATGCGCTCTCTTTAAGATAGTCGTTGCTGTCCTTTTCAATTTCGATATCTTTGACACCATTTCTATTGAGCATCAGAATATGATCTGCTATACGTTTCGGATGAAGATTCCCTCTCGGCTCTGCAAGGAATAAAAGACGGTCCTCCAGCGCATTGATACTGTTTTTCAGTCTGCTGTCGGAGATTACTATTCTCATTATTGGAAAAATCTCCGCTGAAAAAAATGAAAGGGCTCCGTATAGATATGAAATCTCCAGTCCGCACTTCGGATGAAAAAAAAGCTGAGGATATTTTTTTATACGTGCGGTATTCTCTTCAAGAATTTTATCAACCTCTTTTGAGAAGGTGTTCTCTTTTGCCTTCTTTTTCTTTTCGTAACGGTCTTTCAGCTTTTCAAAATTTGAAATCTCCGCAAGTATAAAACCCTCCATATTCATCCGGCTTTTGATAGCAGCCGAAAGTCTCTCATCAAATGCGTTGAGATCAAACCACTTGGGGCTGTGTTTATCTGAATACTCTTTATATCTATCGCGGATCTTTTTGATTAGTTCATTTACTTCATCTCTATTAATAGCCATTTGATTACCCGCTGGATGTTTTATGAATGGTTATGGTGATTTTATTTTTTAAGTGAACGTCGGGGTATTGTCAAGAAAAATACTCAACTGATGTGATTCAGGCACCGCGGGTTTTATATGTCCGTGATAAACTCTTTGTATTCAGCAGCAATTTCATTTTCAGCTTCCAGTCGGATCTGATTCAGCTGATCAACGTTAACAGAAAGTTTTTCAACAATGAATCCATCCAGAGCATTTTGCTTAACCATATGTCTCATAATAGCAAGAGAGTCATCCGGAGACAGGCCTGCCCTGTAAGGCCTGTCTTCTGTCAGGGCTGTAAATATATCTGAAACAGCGACAATCCGCTCTCCCTGAGTTATTTCATCTTCCTTGTAATGAAAAGGGTAACCGTTGCCGTTAAGGCGTTCATGGTGGTTCGCGGCCCACCTTGTAATAGTTTCAAATCCTTCAATACCAGAAAGGAGTTCGTAAGTATGAAATGAGTGCCTCCGCATGATATTCCATTCATCATCTGAAAGAGGTGAAGGTTTTTCCAGTATCTCCGAGGATACGGCAAGTTTACCCAGATCATGCAGTAGCCCGGAGATTCGTATAAGTCTGCAATTCTCATCATCCATGCCGGCATGTCCGGCGAGTACGGTTGCAATACGCGAAACCCTGCTCGAATGAACAGCAGTGAATTCGCTCCTGAAATCGATTACTCTGCCGAAAAGTTTTGCGAACTCAAAAAGATGATCGATATCGAGAAACATTTTCCATTTTTTCATTCGGGACTCCAAATACCTATTAATATGATTCCCGGAAATTGTAAACCAGAATGATTCTTTTTTAGAAACCGAAAGAAAAGCATCAACCGCTTCCCGGTAGAAAAGAGTTCCGGAAGCCGGCTTGATTAATTCAGTAATAAATCTGGCTTGTGAAATAATATCGGTATCATTTTTAATAAGTATGGATATTCTGTCTGCAAGATGAAGAACACCGCTTTCAAATGCGATCTTGCGGCTGATATCATCCCGGTCCAGCTGATTCACATTAAAATGGTGATACCTTATAAGCGGGGCTACGTCTGACAGCGGACTGAAACTTTTCACATGCCTGTAGCCGAGTTCGGCATGTTTCTGTACATCATTAACCTCAAAGGAGAGAAGATTAAGACGCTCCTTCAAAGATAATGCTCCAATATCATGGAGGGATCCAGCGATAATGATTCTGATTACATCATTCTGGTCATATCTCAGCTCTTCCATTATTAAAGCGGCAATAGCTGCGACTTTTTTATTATGGTTAGATAAAGTAGGACTAACCATGTCTATCGCATTTGACAGGCAGACAACCATGTCATACATCGGTATATGGAATTTCGTCTTCATATTATTATTACCTTGATACCAGTTAAAAGTATATATGAAGTTACGGCAACTTTTTTTCGATTACACTGATGAAATAGGGTGAATGCTCAACACCAACCCTATCCGCCCTATCGGGCACCTTTCGTCGAGTGCAAATTGTGCGTCCTGCACGCATTCGACACTAGAACATCCTGTCTGTGTGTCGAGCTGGACACGATGTCCAAATAAAGCTCGACTGATGGCCAGAGGCCTGAGGGGGCGGAAGTCCTAACCTACCGGTTTTCTCCCGCAGCATACTGTACTGCAATTTTTGTGAGTTCGGAAGAATTTTCTATGGAGAGTTTTTCGCGTATTTTTCTTCTGTGACTCTCCATTGTATTTATATTGATATTAAGTCTTTTTGCGATTTCATTGCGTTTGTAGCCTTTTCCGATAAGCTGGAATACTTCAAGTTCTCTTCCACTTAGAAGGTGTATATTAATCTTCCTGCTATCCTGTGATCCGTAAATATGCTTTGTTGCTATTTTATTTGATATTGAACTGCTGAGATAAACTCTATTATCCATAACAGCTTCAATAGCAGACATTATATTTTCAGCAGCCTCCGCTTTGGCTATGTAGCCTTTTGCTCCGGCTTTGATAGATTTTTCAGCATATAGAGTTCCGTCATCCATAGACATTACAAGTATTTTAATATTAGGGAATCTCCCTTTTACAGCTCCAACAAGTTCTATTCCATCTATATTCCCTTTCAGCTCTACATCAACAATTACAAGTTCAGGTTCAGTTTCAGAAATTATTTTTATTGCGGTATTGGCATCCTCCGCTTCACCGCATACAGTGAAACCGGCATCATCCTCCAATATACTCTTAAGCCCTTTCCGTACAACAGGGTGATCATCAACAAGCACTATCTTCATATATCCTCCTCACCCTAATCCTTTCCGCATCATTATGCAGCACCAAATGCCCAGCCCCCTAAAAACCGGAAATCCCGTATCAATAATACTCACACTACACCAGATCTGACAATCACACGTTCGTGTATTTATTTTTAACACGAATGTGTGATTTCTTATGGTACTTTTACCGAGACTACAAATCCAGTATCTTCATTATTATACGCTGCGAATTCACCACCGATAAGATCTGACCGGTACTTCATTATGCTCAGACCAAAACCATTATCATTTTTAGCAGCATCGTATCCGCATCCGTCATCACGGACAGACAGATCTAAACCGGCTGAATTATCAACTGTTATATATATATTTTTTGCGCCGCTATGCTTTACCGCGTTATTCACAGCCTCCTGTGTTATACGGTACAGCTGAGATGAAACAAAATCATCACGAATATCGATTGAACCATATGATTCAACTTCACAATTTATGTTAAATATATCTCTGGTGCTTATTGCAAGCTGATCAAGCGCCAGAAGAAGCGTATTATGCTGTATATTGACCAGAGGAAGACCCCGCGTAATCTGCCGGCAGACCATAGTAGCATCCCGCACCAGACTTGAAATTTCACTAATCCGGTCTGTCAAAGCAGGAGCAGTACCGGCGAGCTGATTACTTACTGTTTTAAGCATAAAACTTGCACCGGTAAGTATCTGACCAAGACTGTCGTGAAGTTCATGACCAATTTTCCGGCGTTCACGTTCACTTATTTCAATTACCTCTCGTTCAAGTTTTCTTAATTCATCACGTGCAAGAAAAAGTTCAATAATTTTTCCGGTTCTTTCAGCTACAGTATCCAGAAAACCTTCATCCTTTTCGTCAAAAAAATCTTCACCACAGACTATTTCATCGTTTTTATAACCTATCAAAATACGGCCCGTATTGTTCCCGCCGATTATAAGTCCGCGCTCTATAACATGATCTGAACCTGTAAATTCTGAAGAAAGATACTCACTCCCCTCATATGAAATAACGGCAAAAGAACAGTGCGGATAACTCAAAGCCTGAGGGATATGCTTTACAACTTCAGAGAGTACCCGATCCAGGCTCCCGCTGTTGCCCTCCATAATCCTTGAAATATTATACAGACAGTTGAGCTCTCTCAAAAGTTTTTCTTTTTCAATCAATAAACTGTTCAGCTGTTCCTCGGATTTTTTGCGGAAGGTTATATCCGTAAGCAGCCCCTTGAATCCCTGAAATTCACCATTAATATAAACAGGACTGATTGATGATCTGAACCAGACAATATCCCCAGTTTTTTTAATCCATTTATACTCTTCAAAAAATGATCCTCCGCCGACAATCACTTCGAACTGTTCTCTTGCTTTTGGAACATCATCTTTCGCTATAAATTCATGAAAAGAACGGCCTATAACATCCTCTGGCGCAAAATCGGTATAATGCTTAACTCGCGGACTTATATAAGTGAAAATACCTTTTGCATTTATAGAAAATATTATATCACTAATATCCTCCACCAGGCTTCTGAATTTATCTTCACTCTCCCGGGTCTTCTCATGCGCCTCATAAAGATCCAATACCATTTCGATTGATGAGAGGAGTACGTACTCACCTGTATTTTTCAAAGCATAACCGTAACGGGTTACCTTCCTGACCTTCTCAACCATTTCACGTTCTACATGAGCAGTCAGAAAAAGAACCGGTACATTTTTTTTCGACAGAATTTCCTGAGCGGCCTTATTCCCGTCAATATCACCGCCAAGATCTATATCCATTAATATAAGATCAATTTTATTATTCAGAGCTACATCGATAGCTTTAGCACCGCTCATTGCTGTCAGTACAGTATATCCGTTTCTCTCAAGCATCATCCTGCCTGCCAGGCCGGTGACAGCATCATCCTCAACAAGCAGAATTACTTTATTTTCAGAATTCACTTAGTACGTCCTGCTGAAAACAAAACTCCACTATCCGGATTAAGCCAGTGTTTAAGAAGCTCATCAATCTCTCTGATCTTTATAGGTTTTGATATATAATCATTCATCCCGGCCTTTATACACTTTTCCCTGTCTCCGTCCATAGCATGCGCGGTGAGAGCGATGATAAGTATATCGGGATTAATCACACCGGAATTCCCGTGCCGTATCTCTGCAGTTGTCTGAAATCCGTCCATATCCGGCATCTGACAATCCATTAAAACCGCACTATACTCTTTCCGCCTCAGCGCTTCGAGACATTCAAATCCGTTAACAGCTAAATCAATTTTATATCCGAGTTTTTTCAGCATGGAATTTGCTACAAACTGATTGGTTTTATTATCTTCAACAAGAAGTATTTCGGCTGATTCAATATCCGCATGGTTCCCGTTTAAATTTTCTGATTCATTAATTGTATTCTGCGGCCGGTTCTGCTTTTCAAGAACTATTGTAAACCAGAAATGAGAACCCTGATGCTCTCTGCTCTCAACACCAATCTCGCCCCCCATGAGTTCCACAATCTTTTTTGAGATGGCAAGCCCAAGCCCTGTTCCTCCGAATTTTCTATTCATGCCGGCGTCAACCTGTGTAAACGGAATAAAAAGATTATTAATATGCTCTTCGGGAATTCCAACACCTGTATCGGTAATATCAAATTTAAGTTTAACTGAATTTTCATGATCTTCTGCAACACTTATATTCAGGTCAATTTTTCCTGTTTCTGTAAATTTAACAGCATTGTGCGACAGATTGGTTACAACCTGCCTTATACGTCCCGAATCACCGGTAAGTGAACATGGAGCAGCATCATCTATTTTAAAATTGAATACAATATTTTTCTTAGCCGCTTTGACGGCCAGCATTTCAACTATATCATACATTGCTGTCTGAAGATTAAAATTATGCAGATCAAGTTCAAATTTATCAGATTCCACTTTTGACAGATCAAGAATCTGATTAATTATCGCAAGGAGATTGTCTCCGCTGCTCTGCATAATTTCTATAAACCTCTTCTGCTCAGGAGTAATTTCGGTATCAAGCAGCAGGCTTATTATACCAACTATTCCGTTCATCGGGGTACGGATTTCATGACTCATATTGGCGAGGAACTGACTCTTGGCAATGTTTGCAGCCTCAGCTGCTATTGCAAATTCATGTGCCCGGTCAAGGGCTGCTTCCAGCTGTTTATTTGTTTCTATCAGTTCATCTTCAGCCATCTTTCTTGCTGTTATATCAATAACAGATATCATTCCAGCCGGTTTTCCGTTAAACTCGATGGAGTTACCTTTTAATGAAACCCATTTTTTTATCCCGTCTTTTGCTGTAATTGAAAACTCATAGGACATGCTGAAATTTTCAGACAACTGACGCATTAAGGCCCTTTCGCGGACTATGGGCTGATATTCGGGATCAACGAAATCCCAGAAATTCATATTATAAAGTTCATCAACAGTATACCCTGATATCTCTTCACCAATGGGATTTGTGTAGACCCATTTGTTCCCCTGATGAATCATTATCGCAACCGGTGATGATTCAGTTAAAGTTCTGAACTTCTCCTCGCTCTCATAGAGCGAATTATTTGTAGAAATAAGTTCTTCATTGGCAGCCTCAAGCTCCTCAAGTGTAGCATGAAGTTCCTCGTTTAAAGCGGCATACTCCAGGTTCTTTTTCTGTAGATCATCTTCAGCCAGTTTCCTCTCCGTTATATCTTCGGCAACTCCGGCATAACGGAAAACATTCCCGTTCTTATCATAAACAGGATTACTCCGTGCGCCGATCCACCGGGTTTCTCCATCATCACGAACAATGCGGTATTCATACTCTACAGGCAGATGTTCCATTTTCATCGTCTTATGGATTTTTATTACGCGGTCTCTGTCATCGGGATGAACAATTTCGCTGAAAGACCATGGGTTATCGTAAAAACTCCGGCAGGAACGACCCCACACTTTTTCGTAGGCAGGGCTTACATATATGATTGAATCATCTTTTATATCACGAAGCCAGAAAATTTCATTCATACTCTCTGTCAGCTGGTGAAAATTTGCTTCACTGGTTTCTATTCTTTTTCCCGATTCAAAAAGTTCAATTGCCATTTCAATTGAAGAAATTAAAAGGTGCTCACCGGAACCTTTTAAAACATAACCGTACCGGGTGATAGATTTAACCTGTTCAATAATATCTTTTCCTGTATGGCTGGTAAGAAAAATAATCGGAAGGTCTCTTATCTCCAGAATTTTTTTGGAAGTTTCAGCTCCATTCATTCCGGAACCCAGATTAAGGTCGATAAGAACAAGATCCAGCTCTTCATTGTTTTTAACTGCATCAATGGCCTGCTCACCGCTTGAAACTGCCAGAACTTCATAACCGTTTTTTTTAAGCATTGCAGATTCGGTCAGAGCTATAATTATCTCATCCTCAACAATCAGCAGCTTTTTATTTTTCACGTTTTCCATTTCTGTTTCCATGTTATCAAGCCATGTACCCATCAGATACTACAAATAAGACTATTTCTATCAGATCAAAATCCTTCGCCCCCTAAATCCCCCGGTAGGGGACTTGAAGATAATATTCGCGAATTGTTTATTAAAAGACTTTATTATTTATCACCATCTTCTTTCAAGTCCACCTCCGGGGGATTTAGGGGGCCTTCCCTGAAGGATTATTTCTTCTCATAAAAATCCGGCCAGTAACAAACTAACCGGTAATTCGGGTTGCTACTCCAGCTCCTTCGCATTTTTTATCAGCTTAGGCACATCCAGAATATATGCTACTTCTCCTGTGCCGAGAATTGTTGATCCGCTCAGCCACTGAAGTTTACTGAATATTTTACCCATAGGTTTAATGACAGTCTGAAATTCACCGATAAGATCATCAACTACTAGTCCTATTTTTTTTCTTGAATATTCAACAACTACAACTTTAGGTTTTTCAGGCTCTCCGCCGGTTTCTTTAAAGAACTCACGCATCCTCATAAACGGGAGAACATCGCCCCTTAGATTAATGTAATTTCCGCCCTCTTTGGAGTCAAGTTCTTCTTTATGCACCTCGGTACACTCTGTTACCATATCAAGAGCAAGTACATAATATGAATCTGCAATTCTCACCATAAATCCGTCAATTATAGCAAGAGTCAGAGGGAGATGAATGCGGACTGTAGTACCCTGACCTTTTTCACTTTCAAGAAAAACATTTCCGCGCAGTGACTCAATATTTTTCTTAACAACGTCCATTCCCACTCCGCGGCCGGATATATTAGACACTTCTTTGGCGGTTGAAAATCCGGGCTGAAATATAAACTGATAAAGTTCATAATCAGTGAATGACTGTTCCGGTTTAGCAAGGCCCTGCTCAATTGCTTTACTTAAAATGCCCTCTGAATCCAGGCCATTCCCGTCATCGGACACCTCAATTACAATGCTTCCGGTTTCATGATAAGCATTCAACGTCAGGGTACCGGCTGCAGGTTTACCAGCTTTTAATCGCTCGTCCGGTGTACCAATTCCATGATCCACAGAATTCCGTATAAGATGTATCAGAGGATCGGAAAGTTTATCAATAAGAGTTTTATCGAGTTCTGTTTCACCGCCGATTATTTTAAGTTCAATTCGCTTTCCTCTCTCTCTGCTCAGGTCACGGACAACCCTTTCGAATCTGCTGAAGGTTTCACCGATAGGAACCATTCTTATTCCCATTGTGCTGTCACGAATCTCTTCTATAAGTTTGGACATATCAGTAACTGCTTTCGCAATTCCGATCTTGTCGTCAGATTCTGATATCTGTTTTACGTTTGAACCTGTTATCACAAGTTCGCCGATGAGATTTATAAGATGGTCCAGTTTTTCAGCATCTATTCTTATAAGTTTCCGGTTGTTCTCCTCTCTCTTCTTTACATTTTCCTGTTTAGTCAGAGCTGCTTCCAGAATATATTTCTGTATCATATTCTCTTCGACAAGTATATTCCCAACGAGAAGTTCTTCCGGAGCTTTTTTTGTTGTCATAGCGAACTCTGCCTGAAGTTCCAGTGCCTGCTGAAGTTCCGATTCAGTTAATGAACCGATCTCGCGAAGCATATCACCAATCTTCATAGGTTTTTCAGGAAGATCCTCGATGAGTTTAACATAATCGGCTATACTTGTATTAGGAGGGAGAATTCTTATTTCGCAATCATTGATAACAAAATCAAAGACATCCTCTATATCTTTTTTATTTATGCTGCTTCTGAAATCAATTTCAAATCCGAGGTAGCAGAGATCAGCCTTCATCTCTTCACCAAAGGGCATATTTTCATAGATCGCTTTTATATTTTCAATTTCACCCTTTTCACTAAGATAGCTTATAAATGAATAGGGATCAAGTCCATCCTTGAAAACATTCTTTCCGAAGCGAAGAGATATATGCCAGCAGTCATTGACTACATGCATCCCGTCCTGATCAAAGGTTGATGTGGGCGGTGACGTGGAAGCGATTACAGATTCGATCTCTTTCTGTTTACTTTTTTTAGCTTTTTCTGACTCTGGGATGTAGTCGTTCAAACGGACTTTAAGTCCTTCGAATAAAGACTCCTCCTCACTGTTGAGAGGTAGTTCTTCTTCACTTTCATAATGATCAAGGAGTATCTGTATAAAGTCATGACACTCCAGCAGAAGACCGGTCATATCGGGCGTGATTATAATTGATCCGTTCCTTACGCAGACAAGAAAATTTTCAAGAACATGGGTAAAGTCCCCTATACGGCCGAATCCGAACATACCGGAATTGCCCTTGATTGTATGAGCAGCTCTGAAAATTGAATTGATGGAATCTTCATCTTTACTATCTTTCTCCAGAGAAAGAAGCGACATCTCCATTGAATCAAGAAGCTCCCTGCTCTCGGTAAAATATACATTCTTAAAATTCTTTTCGCTATTTTTATCAGCCATGCCGCCCCTCCATGTTATACATTCTCTTTGTAAAGAGTGAAAATATTCCTGAATCTGCTGCTCATCCCGGTAATTTTGAAACTCTTACCGAGTAAAGCCGCTTCACGCTTTAAAAAAAGAAGGAGCTGAAATCCGGAAGTATCCGCTTCATCAACCTCTGCAAGATCCATTGACATTCCTGAACAGGATTTAAGTTCTTTCAGAAGAACATCTTTAAGTTTCGCTGCGGAGTAAACAGTCATCTCCCCTGTCAAAGCAAAATGAAGAGAATTATTTTCTGTTTTTGTTCTTACAATTTTAAGTTTCATGGCATACCTTCTTTTTATCATTCACTCTATAATACAAAAAGTTTTTTTACAGCTCCCAGCAGTTGATCCGGCTGAAAGGGTTTAATCATCCATGCCTTGGCTCCGGCGACTTTACCCTCTTCAATCATATCACCGCCAGCTTCAGTTGTAAGCATTATAACCGGTGTATGTTTATAATCTTTATCCTCTTTTATTTTTTTAAGAAGAGTAATGCCGTCCATTTCCGGCATGTTAACATCAGAAATAAACAGCCCCACTGAATGCTCTTTCATCAGACTAAGTGCATCAATTCCATTAGCCGCTTCAATAACCTCGTAGCCCGCACTCTTCAATGTAAATACAAGAGACTGCCTTATTGCATTTGAATCATCTACAACCATTATTTTCTTTGCCATTTTCATTCTCCATTTTCGAGTAATATTTCAATCTGTTCAAAATCCGCCCCCGCACCTATCAGACCCCATCCCCCTAACCCCCTTCCCCTCAAGGAGAAGGGGGAATTACTATAAGAAATATTCCAACTCAACCTCCCCCTCTCCATATGGAGAGGCCGCTCCTCTGCATCCGTGCAGTCGCGGCACTAAGACATCAGTGTCTGTCGAGGGCCGGGAGAAGAGGTCTTGTAAATCGTTATCCATCTATATCCGACAGTTCTTCTATGTTCAATATATTCTGTACTTTCAGCAGTATCACAAACTGGTCTTCAAGCTTACCGATACCCTCTACAAAATCAGCCCTGATTCTGCTCCCTATTTCCGGAACAGATTCAATTTTATTTTCATAAAGTTCAGTTACAGCCTTCACCGAATCGATCATTACTCCAATTGGAATTTTATGTCCGTCATCGTCCATCTCCACAACAACAATAGATGTAGTCCCGGTTACGTGACACGGTGAGTTGTAAAATCTTGAATTTAAATCAATAATTGGAACGACTTCACCCCTGAGATTAATCACACCTTTTAAATATTCCGGGACTCTGGGTATTTTAAAAACCTGCTTATATTCAATAACTTCCCGGATTTCACTGACCTGAATTCCAAAAAGATCCTTCCCCAGTAAAAAAGTCAGATAGAGTATCATATCACCGGCAGCGGTTAAACCCCTTTCACTTTCAGATTCAAGTGGTGAAACATATTCCTCTTCAGTTCTTGTCATCTCTTCCATTTATTATACCTTCCAGTTTTACTTCACGTTTACTTGGCTGCTGCACCGCCCTCCCCTATCCGCCCGCCGGGCACCTTTCCCCATGGTGAGATAGTGAAAGGGTACTTCTAAACTTCCACACTCACCTCTCCACCTTTTCACCAAGGGGGAGATGTCGCTCTGCGACAGAGGGGGCGGACGGGAAAAAGTTCCCCTAATTCGCGCACTCCCTCAATACTGCACCCGCTATTGAATCCAGCGGTAATATTTTATCAACTGCTCCGATCTTTATCGCTTCATTCGGCATTCCAAATACAACGCATGATTTTTCATCCTGAGCTATATTATAGGCGCCGGATTCTTTCATTTCGAGCATTCCCCGGGCACCGTCATCACCCATTCCGGTCATTATTACACCAACGGTATTGGCTCCGGAAAACTGTGCTGCCGATCTGAAAAGAACATCAACAGAGGGGCGATGACGTGAAACAAGCGGTCCCTCTTTTACTTCGACATAATATCTGGCACCGCTCCGTTTTATCAGCAGATGTTTATTACCAGGGGCTATCAACGCCCGTCCGCGGAGAATTGTATCATTATCCTCAGCCTCTTTTACTTCTATATCACACAATGTATTAAGACGTGTGGCGAATGCCTTTGTAAAATTTTCAGGCATATGCTGAACGATAACAATACCGGGAGCGTCCTGAGGCATCATCTCAAGAAATACTCTCAAAGCCTCAGTTCCGCCGGTTGACGCGCCTACTGCTACTATTTTTTCAGTTGTTCGAAGCATTGCATTTCCTGTGGGACGCGGCATTACAGCATCAGCAGTCAATTTGGCAGTGGGCTGCATTTTATGCTGTATTTTCAAATTAACAACATTCGCCTGAGCTGCTGCTTTTACCGAGTCGCATATTCGTATTCTTGATTCTTCAATGAACTGCTGAATACCCATTTTGGGTTTGGTAATAATATCAACAGCTCCATATTCAAGGGCCCGGAGAGTTGTCTCGGCGCCGATTTCAGTAAGACTTGAACACATTACAACGGGTATCGGATGCTGTGTCATGAGCTTCTTAAGAAAGGTGATCCCGTCCATGCGGGGCATCTCCACATCGAGAGTTATAACATCGGGGAGTTCTTTCTTTATTTTTTCAGCCGCTATAAAAGGATCCCCTGCAGTATCTAGAACTTCGATAGCAGGATCGGATTCGAGAATTTCTCTCATAACCTGACGTACAACCGCTGAATCATCAACTACAAGGACTTTTATTTTTTTGCTCATCCAGTTCACCCTGCTATATCAATGTAAATATAATATCAAAACTTCCGCTGAATTTATCTTCCCGCTCCGCCCCGCCCCTATCCGCCCGCCGGGCACCTTTCCCCATGGTGAGATGGGGAAAGGGTAACTCTAAACTTTCACACTCACTTCTCCACCTTTTCACCAAGGGGGAGATGGCCATAGGCCAGAGGGGGCGTTACACCTTCGGCTTTCTGTAAACTGTCGGTCCCGCCGGGACAAAATCGCTGTTAACTCCATAGAGAGTTTCAGAGCTCCCGATAAACAGATAACCTCCCGGGACCAGATGTTTATAAAACTTTTTAAACAGTTCTTTCTGTGTCTCTTTATCAAAATATATAATAACATTGCGGCAGAATATAATATCCATTTGAGTACTGACATTAAATGAACTATCCATAAGATTAAGCTGTTTAAACGTCACCTTCTCTCTGAGCGGAGGTATAATTCTAAAAAGCCCTTTCTTATCTCCTGTACCGCGCATAAGATATTTCTGCCGCATAGCGGCCGGTATGGGCTGAATTACACTTTCGGTGTAGATCGCGTCATATCCGGCCTGTAAAACTTTTGGAGAGATGTCTGTTGCCAGGATATTGAATTTACCATTACTTTTTTTGCCGGAAAAATATTCCGACAATACCATAGTAAGAGTATAAGCCTCCTCGCCGGTTGAACATCCAGCACTCCATATATTAACCATTTTTCTCTCAGTAAAGTTTTCCATCTCTTCCAGATCAGGCAGCACCTTTTTTACAAGGATATTGAAATGATCCGGTTCGCGGAAAAAGTCAGTTTTATTTGTAGTTACAGCATCGATCATTTTATTAAACTCTTCAGACTTTCCCTTTTCTGTTAAAAGAAAATCGTAGTATTCTTTATATGATCTTATTCCATTAATTTTTAATCGTTTAGTCAGCCTTGATATAAGCATAAGTTTTTTCGAATAAGGCATTTTAATCCCGAGACGATTATATATCATCGTGCTGAATAGATTAAATTCATTATCACTCATACTGACGACACCGATTCCGGGAAGAGATGCATCATCACTTATGTTTATTTTCTCAGCCATCTGTTTTTTACCTCCTTACAACCCCCGCACCCCGATCGGGAGCAAGGATTTATTTTTTCTTTCTCCCCCTCTCCATATGGAGAGGGGGCCGGGGGGAGAGGTCTGTTGAGTTTTAAAACAAATTATATTGTTATTTAAACTTAGGACCCCATCCCCCTAACCCCCTTCCCCTCAAGGAGAAGGGGGGAGTGACAGACTTTTAGTATCTCTCAAACCCGTCATCAGAAGTCATGTTGAGTGTTACTCCGCCTGTCAGTGAATCTCCTGAATCTTCATTGCCGAATTTTTTCTTTCCGGCTTTTGGATCTGCTGTATGAAAATCATGTTTTACAACCGGTTTCTTTGATTCTGCATGACCTGCTGCTTTACGGACAAATGCTGCTCCGCTTCCGCTGCTTTTTACTTTAAAGAACGAAGCTGACTGCTGGAGCTGTTCCGCCTGACTAAGCAGTTCTTCAGTTGTTGACGCCATCTCTTCAGTTGCAGCAGCACTCTGCTGTATACCTTTATCGAGCTGCTCAACCGCCTGTGTTACCTGGGCAATACCATTCGCCTGCTCGGAACTGGAAGCGTTGATCTCCTGTACAAGCTCAGCTGTTTTCTGAATCTGAGGAACAATCTCTTCTATAAGTCTTCCCGCTCTCTCTGCAACTTCAACGGATTGTACTGACAGATTGTTTATCTCTTTTGCCGCGTTACCGCTTCGTTCTGCAAGATTCCTTACTTCACCGGCAACAACCGCGAATCCCTTACCGTGATCTCCGGCTCTTGCTGCTTCAATCGCCGCGTTAAGAGCAAGCATATTTGTCTGAGCTGCGATATCTTCAATTACTGCTATCTTTTCAGCGATACTCTTCATCGCCTTGACAGTCTCAGCAACGGCAATTCCCCCTTCCTGAGCGTCCTTCGAAGCTTTAATAGAAATTGCAGCTGTCTGCTTGGCATTATCGGCGTTCTGTACAACAGAGCTGTTCATCTCTTCCATTGAACTTGAAACCTGTTCAACGCTTGCAGACTGTTCGTTAGCGCTCTGTGCCATCTCTTCTGCTGAAGAACTCATCTCACCGCTTCCTGTAGCTACCTGATTTGCAGCAGACTGTACATCAATCGCAATTGTAGTGAGGTCTGCCACCATCTTCTTCAGCGCCTGCATCAATCTATCCTGAGCAGATCTCTCTTCTACTGTAACCATAAGGTTACCTGTTGCAATCTCCTGGGCAACATTTGTGATTGTATCCATTGCATCTATAAGCACATTAAGATTATTTTTAATCTCGTTAAAATCTCCGTTATAGTTGTCTGTAATCTTCGAAGGAATATCCCCTTTTGAAATTCTATCGACATATTCCGCAGCTACATTCAGAGGCCCGATAACCGCGTCAAGTGTATCGTTTACACCTTTCACTATCGCGGCATAATCCCCCTGATGCTTGGTTGAATCGGCACGTGTGTCGAGTTTACCGTCAACAGCAGCTCTTGCAAGAATTTTGGCATCTTTAACAAGTTCATTTACTGCATCAATACACTGATTCAGATTATTTTTTATTGCATTAAAGTCGCCATTGTAAACATCCGTAATTTTAGCAGGAATGTCCCCTTTAGAGATCCGGTCAACATACTCCGCTGTAACATTGATCGGGGCTACGAATGCATCAATTAGATCGTTCACACCTTTTACAAGTCGTCCCCAGCCGCCGGCAAATACATCGGCGTTACCGCGAGTATCAAGCTTACCATCTTTTGTTGCTTCTATCAGTTTTCCGGTCTCTTCAAGCAGACCGTTCATTACATCAATACATGCATTAAGATTATTCTTTATTTCGTTAAAGTCACCATGATATGTATCAGAAATTTTCTGAGGGATATCCCCTTTTGAAATTCTATCTACATACTCTGCTGTAACATTGATTGGCCCGACAAATGCATCAATAAGCTCATTCACACCTTTTACAAGCTTGCCCCAGCCGCCGGCAAATGTATCGGCGTTACCGCGTGTATCAAGTTTTCCCTCTTTAGTTGCATCAATCAGTTTACCGGTTTCAATAAGGAGACCGTTCATTACATCAATACATGCATTAAGATTATTCTTTATTTCATTAAAGTCACCATTATAAACATCTGTAATCTTCTGAGGAATGTCACCCTTGGAAATTCTATCTACATACTCAGCTGTAACATTGATTGGACCGACAAATGCATCAATCAATTCATTTACACCTTTTACAAGTTTACCCCAACCGCCGGCAAATGTATCTGCATTACCGCGTGTATCAAGTTTACCATCTTTAGTAGCCTGAATCAGTTTACCGGTCTCTTCAAGAAGTCCGTTCATAACATCAATACATGCATTAAGATTATTCTTTATTTCATTAAAGTCGCCATTATAAACATCTGTAATCTTCTGAGGAATATCACCTTTTGAAATTCTATCCACATACTCTGCAGTTACGTTAATCGGACCAACAAATGCATCGACTATGTTATTCAAGCCCTCACCAATTCCGCGGAATTCGAAGTTGATAGTTGCAACATCGGCCCGTGTATCAAGTTTACCGTCAATAGTAGCCTGAGTGAGTGAAGCAACAACTTTCAGAAGCCCGTTGATGATAGTAGAAATATTTTTCATTATAAACAGAGTTAATATTATTGAAAAAATAATTGCTATTGCAATAAGGGTGTACATTAGAGCAATAGATGCATTAGCCATAACAGTGTTGTTATCAGCCGTATCCTTTGCCAGTTTATTCTTCTGATCGTGCAGTTTATCAATATCCTCAATAACAACCCTGGCTGTTTTACCACCCTGTCCATACAGCAATGCTGCTGCTTCAACCTTTTTATTCTGTTTTATCAGATCTATGATTTTCTCCTGATCTGAATGATAATCTTTGATGGCTGTCATAAATGCAGCAAAATCTTTCCTACCTTCATCTGTCATCAGAGACTTTTCATATTCGACAAGAAGCTTGCTGATTGTATTATAAAATTCATCTGCACGTTTAGTAAATCCTTCAGCTTTAACAGGATCATTCTCTGCAATTGCATCCCTTAAATTCACCCGTATTCTATGGAAATTCATACCTATTTCACCTAGCTGACCTACTGGTATTGTCATCTTTTCATATAGCATTGTATCGGCAGCATTTATTTTGTGAATATTCACCGTACCAACAATACCAATTGCACCGGCAATGACTGTTAAAACAACAAATCCTGTCAGCACCTTAATTCCAAGCTTCATATTCTTAAACATCTGATCCTCCGTAACTGTTATAGACATAAATTTTAAATGTTTCTTTTTCAACACCACATTCCGACTGATGACTAACGGCATATTAAACTAAATATAATATAGCATGTTTAAGATTACTCCGGCAATAACACGAACGTGATTTATTTCAGTCACGAACGTGTTATTTATACATCACATATTCGTGTGATAGAAAGTGTTTTAATATCTTTCAAATCCGTCATCTGGAGTCATATCGAGAACTACTCCTCCCTGAATCAGATCACCTGAATTATCATTACCATATTTTTTCTTTAAGTCATTTATGCCTGTATTATTATCATGCTTCACTATAACTTTTTTTTTATCAGCCCTTCCGGTAAAATGTGACTGCCCGGTTATTTTAGGGGCAGACCTGAAAATTGAACTGTTGACCGCACCGTTGTTATTCACCTTGAAAAATGAAGCCGAACGCTGAAGCTGTTCCGCCTGACTCAAAAGTTCTTCTGTTGTTGATGCCATCTGTTCAGTAGCAGCAGCACTCTGCTGAATTCCCTTATCGAGTTGTTCGACTGCCTGGGTCACCTGGGCTATACCATTTGCCTGTTCTGCACTTGATGCGTTTATCTCCTGAACAAGTTCTGCGGTCTTTTGTATCTGAGGTACTATCTCTTCAATAAGCTTTCCTGCCCTTTCTGCAACCTCAACACTCTTTACGGAAAGATTGTTAATCTCTTTGGCAGCATTTCCGCTCCGTTCGGCAAGATTCCTCACTTCTCCTGCTACAACAGCAAAACCTTTTCCATGATCCCCGGCCCTGGCGGCCTCAATTGCAGCATTAAGCGCCAGCATGTTTGTCTGTGATGCTATATCTTCAATAACGGCTATCTTTTCCGCAATGCTCTTCATGGCCTTAACGGTTTCGGCCACAGCTAATCCCCCCTCCTGCGCGTCTTTAGCAGCTTTTATTGAAATAACTGCTGTCTGCCTGGCATTATCGGCATTCTGTATGACTGAGCTGTTCATCTCCTCCATAGAACTGGAGACCTGTTCAACACTTGCAGACTGTTCATTGGCGCTCTGAGCCATCTCTTCAGCCGATGAACTCATTTCACCGCTTCCCGTTGTGACCTGGCTCGCCGCAGTCTGGACATCAACGGCAATGGAAGTAAGGTCCGAAACCATCTTTTTAAGGGCTTTCATCAGCTTATCCTGTTCTGACCGTTCCGCAACATTAACCATAAGGTTTCCGCCTGCAATCTCCTCCGCTATATCAGTAACAGCATTTAATGCCTTAATCGTTTCATTAAGACTCATATTAATTTTTTCATAATTCTCGCTTATTGCTTTTACATCATCATCCCCGTCATCAACTTTGAGACTGCAGTTCAGATCTCCAATGGATATTTTTCCAAGATTATCAACAAGCTTTTCCACTTCGTTCTTTTGATACTTAGCCTGTTTTTCTGAAACACGATGGGCTTTTTTAATTACTGTCTGATCAGTTATAAGTTCTATCGCTCCGATAATCTCTTTATTTTCATTTTTAAATGGAATACCGGTATAAGCAATATCAATGTTCATTCCGCGGGGTTTTGCAACAGTCTCTGCTGACATTTTCTGGTCACGCCGCATGGACTGTCCAGTTGCGCAGTTATCAGTATTGCAGTGCTCTGTTTTAAAGCAGTCATAACATTTTTTTCCGATCACCTGCTGCTGAGAATCACCTGCTATCTCTGCGCCGATCTTGTTCATATATCTTACCGTAAACTCTTTATCGATAAGCATTACAGGCGAGGGTAAAACATCAATGTGACCTACAAGCGTATTAAGAGTTTTATTAACTCCATTAATTATATTTTTGAATTCACCCTGGTGTTTTGCCGCATCCGCCCTGACCTCCAGACGCCCGTCAACTGCGGCTGCAGCAAGCATATCTGCATCAGAAACCAGTCCGGAAACAGCATCAATTGCCTGGTTCAGATTATTTTTAATTTCATTAAAATCACCCCGATAGTCATCTTTTATCTTTTCAGGGATATCGCCTTTTGATATTCTATCTATATATTCAGCAGCAACATTAAGCGGACCAATAACGGCATCGAGCAGATTATTTACGCCATCCCCTATAGCCCTGAATTCGAAATTTATAGCTGCCGGATTTGCTCTGGTGTCAAGCTTACCGTCAACTGCAGCCCTGGTGATGTCGGACATTTCATCTAGCATACCTTTTATTATTCCGGAAATATTTTTAATAATAATAAATGTAATAACGGCTGCACAAAAAATTGCCAGCGCAATTAATGTATACATAACGGTTGCTGCATTGCGTGCCGCAGCATTGCTTACATTATACCTTTCTTTCGAATCATTAACTATCTCTTCATGAATTGAATCAAGGCTCTCTATCACAACCTTATTCGCTTTTTCAACCTCTCCATAGTTAAAACTGATTGCTTCAGCTCTATTACCATCTTTAATAAGCTCCTCTAGTTTATCTATCTGGACCCGGGAATATTTATACGCCTCTTTAAAATGATCAAATTCCTTCCGTGCGTCAGCATCTAAATCGTTCTTCCCGTAATCTTCAATCAGTTTATCAAGATCATTCTGCCGCGCGGCAATTCTACCGAGATAATCCTCAAGCTTTACCTTATCGTCACCAAGAAGTAGAACATCCCTGACATTGCCTCTCATCCTGAAATATATTGCATTAATATCGCCGGCAATTCCAAGCGGTATAAGCTGATCCTCATACAGATTATCAATTGTAAGATCAAGTTTATTGATATTCACAGTACCGACAATGCCTATTGCTGCACCGATTACTGTCAGAACTACAAATCCGGTAAGCACCTTGACACCCAGCTTCATATTCTTAAACATCTGGTCCTCCGTAACTGTTATATTGCATAATTTAAATTGTTCCCAAAATTAACAGACCCCATCCCCCTAACCCCCTTCCCCTCAAGGAGAAGGGGTAATTAGAAAAAATTAGCACACTCTATCTCCCCCTCTCCATGTGGAGAGGGGGCCGGGGGGAGAGGTCAGTGATACTGCCCCGGCCTTAGCCCCATGCTTTCCCTTATATTATCAAGTGACCGTCTAAGAACTATATTACAACCTTCTGTCATTGGTTCACCATGTCCGAAATATATTGTTTTAACTTCACGTCTGCAGAGTCTTTCCATCGCTTTTATAAAATCTGTTTCGTATGTACTATCTGTTGATCTTATTATAACAGGCGTATCCCCGACGAAGAGAACTCCATCGGCGGCACAGAAAAGACATATTGAATCACTGCTGTGTCCAGGTGTATGTATTACTTCAAAATATCTGTCCCCCATTCTTATTGTTTCACCGTCTTTAAGAATCCGGTCTACACCTTCAAGTGATTTTGACCAGGCGTATACTCTGGGATTAAAAACAGTCTTAACATTTGCAAGCATCGAGGTATGGTCGTAATGATTATGCGTCAGGACAACCTTCTCGACCTGTTTCTTCCCCACACCGGTTGAAATTTCAAAGATCTGTTCAAGAATAGATAAATCACGTCCTACATCAACAAGGGAGTTAACATCGTCCATTGCATTCCATGTGCCGGTGATCAGATACACATTTGAAGTGTATACCGTACTACGCTCTGTCAGATTATATATCTTCACCACACTCCGCCACTATCCGCCCAAGCGGGCACCTTTCGTCGGGTGCATTTTGGGCGTCCTGCCCGCACCCGACAGAGCAGTCAGGAAGACTGCTTGCAGGCATATGACAGGACGTCATAATAATGCCTGCCTAGAACATCCTGTTCGTCGCCCATGAATGGGAGAAAGGAAAATACGAAACAGACCCCATCCCCCTAACCCCCTTCCCCTCAAGGAGAAGGGGGGAATTAGAAAAAGTTAACCCTCTCTATCTCCCCCTCTCCATGTGGAGAGGGGGCCGGGGGGGAGAGGTCACACCACCTTCTGAAACACCTGCGCATTCGGAACCACCTGCCTGAAATGTTCTTCAAGCTCTGAAGGCATCTTCTGTGTCTGTTCGGACACAAAATAACCGCCGTCAATAAGTGTATCATAAAACATCCTTATTACTTCCACACGCTGCTCATATGTAAAATGCAGAAGCACATTCTTGCACATTATAAGCTCAAAGTTATCCGATACCGGTTTAAGAGAGAGAAGATCATGTTTGGAAAATTTTATAGATTTTATCATCTCGTCTGAGATTTTATAATTATCCGTTCCGTCAACCGGGGAAAAGTATTTATAAAAAATATCTTTAGGAATACGATCTAATTGATCACGGGGATATTCGCCGCTTTCAATAATTTTCTGAAAGAGATTGCTCCCGTCTATATCTGTCGCAAAAATTTTGACATTGCGGAACATCATGTTCCCCATGTTTTCACGAAGGAGAATTGCAAGTGAATACGGTTCGGGCCCCATGGCACATCCAGCGTCCCAGACTTTTATAAGCCTTTTTGTACGAAGTGTAGGGATTGCATAATCGCGGATCATCTCCAGCGTCTGCATATCTCTGAAAAAATATGTGAATGCCATTGTTACCTCATTTAGCCTTAATCAATAAAAGTTCTTCGTCAGTTAAAAGGCTGTCAACATCGAGGACTATAACCAGTTTTTCACCGATTTTACCTATTCCAAAGACTGCATCTTTATCAATTTCAGAAGCGAAGTGCGGAGTGTGCTGAACGTCATTGAGTGACATATTTGCTACATCGGAAACAGAATCTACGATAATACCGCAGATGACTTTTTTAACATCAATGATTATAATAACAGTTTTCTGATCGTAGGCCTTCTCTTCGATTTTGAATTTAACTCTCATATCTATGAGAGGAATAATTTTCCCGCGGAGATCTATCACACCCTTCATAAAGGGCATAGTATTTGGAACCTTTGTAATCTGAGGGAGGTTCATAACCTCCTGGGCTCTTCTTACATCAATACCGTATAATTCATCTTTAATAGAAAATGTCACATACTGTCTGCTGGAAGTATCTTCCGTTTTTACGGCCTGTTTGTTCTGTTGACTTATAGCTGGCATAACATTTCTCTCGCTGAAGGTATAGTATGAGTTCAATTTATACCCTCAATGGCGCATCGGCAATCACACGAACGTGATTAATTTCAGCCACGAACGTGTTATGTTTGCATCACACGTTCGTGTTATATTTTAATTTTTATATTTTTACGGGATTTGAGGGTAATTCAGGATTTAAAGTTTGAAGTGTTAATATGATGTAATATCTATAAAACAAAAAACGGCAAACTATTTCACACATCTGTTTCATTAACATATATCCAGTTTCCGTCCCTGATTCTGCAGACGCTTTAATGCAACAGCCATATTGCAGAAATGACAATATCCCCAGGCCGAAGAACGGGAAGCATGATGACCGGGAGGACGCACAATAGCGATTGCCGGAAATCCTTTCATCCCGGACTCAGATGCCGAAACAGCAGCACCGGCAGAGAGAAGAGCCATATCAAAAAGCTGCCGGTTTTTTCTGACGCCTTCGATATAGTCACCTGAGTGAACATTTTCAATATCGTAAAGTTCAGCAGGGGAAGGTGTGACAATCCCGAATCCGCTCTGCTTCTCAACGGATTCCATAATTGCTTCCATTCGTCCGGGCACAGCGGATGCGTCATCAGAGTAAGTGCTGTCTTTGAATTTAGAACTGAAAACAATATCTATTTCATTTTCCATTAAATGACTTTTCCCGAATTGAATATTTAACAAATGTCTGAACCACGATTCGCATAATCGAAGTATTTACGCGATTGTCTGAACCCTGATTCACCCGATTAAAAAATTTACGTGACTGCGTTACAATTTACTCTCTCAACAATCATGAAAATCCCTTAATCCTTTAATCAAGGTTCAGACACCGTAAACTCAAGAACAAACTTTGTCCCGTCGCCGCGTTCAATCTTTATACTGCCGCCGATCTGAGATGCAAGCATACCTACAAGATTAAGTCCGAAACCTGTTGAACTTTCAAAATTAATAGATTCGGGGATTCCATTACCGTTATCACCTAATGAAATTACTACCTGGCTTCCATTTTTTTCTGCGCTGACAGTTATAACTCCGCTCTCTCTTCCGGTGAAAGCATACTTCATTATATTTGTCAAAAGCTCATTAACAATAATACCCAGAGGGAATACAATATTTGCATCAAGGGTAAAATTTGCGATATCTTTCTCGACCTTAACAATACTGTAATTGGAAAAATTTACAAGAATCTCATCAACCAGAGGTCCGAGATATGAGTTAATCGACATCACCTGATAATCGTGGGAACTGTATAATTTGTCATAAAGTATCATCATACTCTGAACTCGATTCTCTGCATCATGGAGAGCTTCAGATGCTGCAGCATCCTTTATCTCAATGGCCTGCAGATATAAAAGCCCTTTTATTGTATTCATATTATTCTTGATCCGGTGATGGACCTCCTGAAGAATAAGTTCCTTTTCCATAAGAAGAATTTTAATCTTCTCCTCGGCTTTTTTTCTCTCGGTTATATCCTCTTTGACCGCGGCAAACTGCTCAATAACGCCATTCTCGTCCAGTATCGGAGAGATTGTTGCTGACTCCCAGTACATGGTCGCGTCCTTACGGATATTATGAAACTCACCCTTCCAGTATTTACCCGAAGTAACAGTCTCCCATAGTACTCTGTATTCATCCCCCTTTAAAAAATCTGATTTTAATATACGGGGATTATTCCCTAGAAGTTCATCTCTTGAATAACCGGTTGTCTTTTCCGCTGCAGGATTAACATACTGGATTGAACCTTTAGTATCAGTTAAAACAATAGATACAGGACTCTGCTCCACAACATATGATAGAGAGCGGAGTTCAGCCTCAACCAGTTTCCGCTTTGTTATATTTTCATGTGCTACAACAATTCTTATCGCCCCGTTATATTCAAATCTGGTAACGAGCATATTGAACCATCGTTTCTCTTCAGGAGAATGGCAGGGGTACTCCAATGAAAACTCCTCCTGCTCACCATTAATAATTGAACGTATCCCCCATGCAACAGTCATTGCCTCATCAGAATTTGAACCGCCAGATGTCTCACATACTTCAAGATAATTACTCCCCTCATAAGTTGAGGGAATATCCATGGAATTATTTAATGCAAACTCCCTCCAGGCCCGGTTAACAGCAATTATTACCCCCTCCTCATCAAGAATTGCAATATTGGTAGATAAAGCATCAAGTGTTGCACGCGCAAAGAGCTCTGATTTTTTCAATTCATCTTCAACATGTTTACGTTCTGTAATATCGGTATAAAAATTCATCGTGGCAGGTTTACCATTCCATTCAGTAAGAACAGAATTGACCTCCACCCATTTGACAACTCCACCGAAGACAACGGCACGAAAGGGATATCTTGTCTCTGAATGTTCCCCGCTGATCCGCTTAATATAATTATTTGTTACTCTGGTACGGTCATCGGGGTGAATAAAATTTATGAAGGGCCGGCCGGTTATCTCCTCCGCAGTATAGCCGCCGAAGAGTTCAATGGTTTTACTGTTCATAAATTTAATCACACCATCCTGGGCTATAATAATAGCCTCATTGGCAGTATCGAATATAAGCCTGTAGTTTCTTTCTCTCTCTGCAAGAGCCTCTGCAGATCTTTTCTTCCCGGCTATTTCCCATGCCACATCTGCAAAAAAAGAAACAATCTGAATATCGTTTTCTGTATAATATGAACTTTTATTCCCTACACCAAGAATCGCGACAATCCTGTCATTGCGGAATATCGGCACCACCAGTTCGCGGATCAGCGGAGCATGTCCGACAGGGAGTCCCTTCCGGTTTGGAAGCGAAGCATAGTCATTATGGATAACAGATCTGCGCTCACGTACTGCATCACCCCATACTCCGGCATTCTCTATACCGTAATGACTCCCTTTACCTTCAGCATTGCAGTACTCTTTCATTGTCCGGGTTGACCAGGCCTGCAGGTGCAGAGTCTTTTCGTCATCACCCACAAAGTGATAGAATCCGATGGGGCTTTCGGATATCTCTGTTACTTCGTCGAGAGTTTTCTGAAGCACTTCATCAAGGGAGTGGTTTAACGAATACTCCACAAGCCTGAGCCTTGCCTCAATTATTTTTTCTGATTTTTTATAATCTGTAACTTCACTCCTAATTTCACAACGCTTTCCATCTATTTCAAAAAGTTCAAAAGCCGTCTCAATAGCTGACAGCAGCAGCAGATCTCCTGTGTTTTTGATATAATATCCGTAACGGGTAATACCGCGAATTTTATCCATCGTTTGATTATCAATACCTGAAGCGATAAAAATAACAGGGAGAGTTTTAGAGGCAAGTATTATCCGTGCGGCTTCCGCACCGTCCATTCCGGAAGAGGAATCTGTATTCATCAATATCAGATTTATGTCATTATTTTCATTGGTGTATTTTACAGCATCTTCCGGGTGGGAAACACTTTTTACATAATATCCGGCGTTTTTTAAAACTTCCGTAATTGCCGAATTAGAATCTTTGTTCTCCTCTACAAGAAGTATTGTTTTACTTAAAGAAGCCTTAGTCATAATTTATTCCATTTAATATAAACGGTAAGCTACTCTGAAAATGTCAGAAATAACAGCCTACCGATAGTATAACTCATACCGCAGAATAAATCAATAGCACGTTAGTGTTAAATTCTATAACACGAACGTGTTATAGGGAGGTAACCTTAAATACCATAGAACACTCAACTTTAATCTTAGGACCGGATTTTATATCTGAATGATCTGTTATATTATTTATCCCGATACTGCCGCCATGTTTTGTTACTATTTTTTCAACAAGCGTAAGCCCTAGCCCGTAATCAAGAGTATGGTAGCCGTCATTTACCGTTTTTGTAAGTCTGTAAAAAGGTTCAAACACAAGGTTTTCATATCCAGTCGGAATCCCCTTAAGACCTTTTTCTGTAGGAAGAATATCATTTATCACAGAGATGGTGAGGTTATCCTTCTGCGCCATAAATAATACTATAACATCTGAAGATTCAGGAGAATACTTCATCGAATTGAGAATAATCTCCTCCACTGCCTGCAGAAAATAATTGATATTGATGTCAGCATACAAATTATCGAAAAAATCTTTTTTGTCACTCAACATCAGATGATGTTTTTTTACAGATGCAACTGAGGTCATTCCGGATATTCTTTCAGCAACTTTATCATGAATAGCGCCGAGCGGCATTTTTTCAGATATATGCTTCTCTGTAACAATCTTCATCATGTCGCTGAAAGTCTGCAGTGCTTTCTCCGCAGCTCTTACATTCCCGCGGATCATTTCAAAAAGTTCACCGCTGATTTTATAATCTTCCCCATCTTTCTTTGCGGTAGATTCCATTACAGCCATCAGAGTTACCAGAGCACCAAATCCCGCACCCTGATTAAAACTGGTCAGCAGACTCTCGAAAATATTTGCACCCATGGATTTATCATCACGGTTTTTCAGCCTCTCTTCAAATTTATACCATTCAAGATTATTCTCCAGCCGTATTACCTTCTCTTTCCGGGTTATATCAAGAGCATGTTTCATCTCACTGGTTTCAAAAGCACGGGACAGTTTCAAAAGAAGATCACTCATATCAACAGGTTTAAGGATATAATCATATATACCCTTCTTCATTATATCGATAATGAGTTCAGGACTCCGTTCAATGGTGGTTACAAAAATTACCGGGGGATTCTCAAAAGAGCTCAGGTGTGATATAAGTTCATTTCCGTTCATGACCGGCATATCTATATCGGTAATAACAACCTGTGCGGGATTGCTTTTATATTTTTTAAGCGCTTCACTTCCATTGACCGCTGTCTCAACAGCATAGCCGTTTGAGATGAGAAACTGCGCAAGAGTCTTCAGCATTATTATGTCGTCTTCAGCGATTAAAACTTTTTTTTCTGCCATATTATTATTCCTTTTTACGCGATCTTAAAATCATTTCAGATCTTCATATATTTTTTGACAACATTCTCAAGCTGTTCAGACTGGAACGGTTTTGAAATCCAGGCATTTGCTCCATTCAGTCTTGCGTCAGTTATAATGTCATCATCGGTTTCATCAGTTAAAATTATTATCGGGAGGTTACGGTATTCATTCTGTTCCCTTATAATTTTGAGTAAAGTAATTCCATCAATCTCCGGCATATTTGTATCAGATAATAATAGATCTATACTGTCAGCTTTCAGAATAAGCAGCGCATCTGCTCCATTTGAAGCTTCCTTTACTTCATATCCGGCAAAATTCAAAATAGAAATCAGATTGTCCCTGAAATCATCTGATTCAAATGCGATGAGAATTTTCTTCGCCATATACCCTTCCCGCTAAGAAACCGGCAGTTATTGACTTTATATGATTATAATTTTCCCGTGTATTTATACAACAATTCTATGTATTAAGTTAATTATTAATAGATATTATGACCACAATAATTTCCCGAAGTTAAAAATAAGATATTATTCATAATGGCTTATAAACCGGCGGCATTTTTCTCCACTCCTTACAGGTGCGGGAAAGACATATTTTAACTTCTATTATCATATAGTAATTGTTTTTTTGCTCTTTTAAAAATGTTATTGAAGGAAATCATATGTTTTAATAACAACATAATTATTACAGGAAAAAGATGAAACCTTCGTATAACATCCATATCGGCGAATACTACGCGAGCAAGACTCCGGCAATTATTACAACAATTCTCGGCCCATGCGTGGCAGTGTGCATCTATGATAAGACAAAAATGATCGGCGGGATGAACCACATCCTTATGCCTGGAGATGCCCCTGACAGAGAAAATATAATCGACTCACGATATGGCATAAATGCCATGGAACTTCTGATTAACCAGATGATGAAACTCGGCGCCAACAGATATAAACTTACAGCAAAAGTTTTCGGAGGAGCAGCAATACTCTCCTCTATTTCCGGCGAATTCAACATGGGTATAAGAAATGTTGAATCGGTAATACAATTTCTTGAGATAGAAAAAATTCCTATTATCAATTATAATTTCGGAGGATTTGATTCCAGAAGAATTTACTATCACTCCGACACCGGTGAGGTTCTGATAAAAAGAATCAAATCAAGAGAAGCACTTACTGAAGACTCAGTTGTCCGGGAAAGACGGCTTGAGGCTGAAAAAAGAATTAAGAAAACACCGTCAGTTATATTTTTCGACTGATTTTGCAGAACCTCCCCATCGCCATGTGGAGAGGGGGCCGGGTGATGAGGTCACACTTCAAACTCCAGAATAATTATCGTTCCCTCTCCCCGTTCAACTTTTACACTTCCTCCAACCTGATCAACAAGCATATTTACAAGATCAAGTCCAAATCCCTTTGATTTTTCAGATTCTAATGATTCCGGAATTCCGACTCCGTTATCCCGTACCCGTATAGTAAAAATTTTATCTTTTTTATAGGCAGTTACACTTATTACACCTTCATCCCTTCCTATGAATGCATGCTTCATAATATTTGTAAGTAATTCGTTTATAATTATCCCCAGAGGTGTAAGAATCTGAATATTTAGTATAAAATCTTCAATGTCTGTTTCAATCTGTATTCCGATTCTGCCGGGAAAGCTCCCCACGACCTCTGCGGTAAGCGGCTGAAGATAATCTTTAACAGATAACTCTCTATAATTATCTGTACAGTAGAGTCTGTCATAAAGCATTATCATGCTCTGCACGCGCCGTTCAGCATCGCGGAGTGATTCCTCAGCTGATTGATTCTCTTCAGCGGATATCTGCAGTGTAAGAAGACCCTTGATAGTGTTCATGTTGTTCTTAATACGGTGGTGTACTTCACTAAGAAGAAGTTCCTTCTCAGCAAGAAGAGTGCGGACTCTCTCTTCAGAAAGTCTGCTCTCGGTAATATCGCGGACAAAAATTGAAACACCGACTATTTCATTATTGTTATAGATAGGATTATATAAAATCTCGTGGAACAAGCGGTTGATGTCGTTAGTCTCCCGGACAACAGTATATGATTCACCCGACATAGCGCGATCAATATTCAGTTTGGCAATTTCCCTCTCATCCTCCGGAATTATGAAGTCCAGTGCGTTCTGCCCCGTGGCAATCTCTTTCCCGTATCTCCGCTTAATGTCGTCAGAATAAGTTTTATTAAAATAAAGATACCTGTAATTTTTATCAACAGACAGGATAATCAGACCTGCCGGGCTCTCCAGACTCGACTTCAATAGCATCTGCGCCTTTTCCAGTTCCTGATTGGTAGATGTAAGCTCCTCATTGGTTGCAACCTGCTCCTCGTATGTAGCATCTAGCTCTTCTACGGCAGCGATAAGATCTTCATTTTTATTTCGTAAACGTGCTTCACTCTCACGCAGTGCCGCCTCACTTAATCTTAAATCATCCAGCGCATGTCTTAGAGTTAATGTTCTGATCAGTATCTTTTTTTTAAGCTGTTTATTCCACAAAAATACAAATCCCGAAACAGCAAATAACAGTATCATAAATGCAGCCGCAAATTTGAATTCGCGGCTCTCCATAAAACTGACAGTATGAAGACTGATCCATTTGCGGTAAATTTTGTCCCGCTCAGACTGTGATATAGCCGCAAGCCCCTTAGTCAGAATGCTGTTCAGCTGCGGCCAGTCCTTTCGCGACCCGATAGCAAGCCGTATGGGGTAACCGGCATCACCGGATATCTGAATATTAGAAATACCCTCCTTCTCGGTTAGATAGGATGCAGTTGCAAGATCTATAACAGCCGCATCGGAGATTCGATATGATACATTAAGAATTGCGTTAAGATCCGAAGATACAATGTCGCTTTTAATCTGAGGATGATTCTTTTTTATAAATTCTGTTATAGCATATCCCTGAACAAGTGAAACTCTTTTTCCGGCAAGTTCGCTGAGAGATAAATTGCTCATTGAATCTTTCCGGACAAGAATAACATTTTTAATTTCCACTATAGGCTCAGTGAATAACAGATATTCACTCCGCTCGGGAGTTTTTGTCGCAGCGTTAACAATTGAAACTTTTCTATCTTTTGCAAGTGAAAGGATCTCATCAAAAGATGATGCCTTAACTATATTAAAACTGATTCCGAGTTTCTTCTCTATAAGTTTTATATAATCATGAGCCAGACCTCTGGTTGTTCCAGCTTTGTCATCGTAAAATTCAAAAGGTGCATAAAACGGATCCGGAGCAAAATAGATCTCATTCTTATGGTTATCGAGCCACTCCTCCTCGGCAGGATCGAGAACTACCTGTTTTGCGTTATATGATTTATCACATGACATCAGCAGAAACGCCGATAACATAAGTATTAAAAAATTATTTTTAAATTTTATAACAGCCCCCCTCCACTCTCTTGTGTGTATAAAGATTCATCGGATTTTAAAATTACAGAATGTGTTTCCTGTAGAGACGCAGCATTCTGCGTCTCTACTAAATCCTATAATCCCTTAATCTGCTTAATCCTAATTCAGACATCCTCAAATTCCAGCAAAAACTTTGTCCCTTCGCCCCGCTCAATCTTTATACTTCCGTTCAGCTGCTCCGTAAGCATACCTACAAGCTGCATTCCAAAACCGGTTGAGTTTTCAAATGTAATCCCTTCAGGGATCCCTGCACCATTATCTGCAATTGTTATTAAAATTATATTTCCCGCTTTTGATGCGGTTACGCTTATAACACCATCGCTGCGGCCTGTAAAGGCATATTTCATTGCGTTGGTTATAATTTCATTCACAAGTATTCCCAGTATTGAAAGAATCTTGGCCTCAAGAACAATGTCATCAATTCCGGTTTTGATTTTAACAGATTTTTTTAGAGGAAAAATTCCTACAATTTCATAAATAAGATCGGGGAAGTATTCTTTAAGAGATACAGACGCTGTATGTTCCGAACGGTACAATTTGTCATACAGTACGCTCATGCTCTGCACCCTCCCCGCAGCATCAAAGAGCACATTTTTTGCGGCTTCATCAGTCCGGGCGTTTGCCTGCATGTTCAGCAGAGCTCCGATGTTATACATATTATTTTTAACACGATGATGGACCTCTTTCAGAATAAGCTCTTTCTCATTCAGCAGATTATACACAGTCTCCTCTGCGAGTTTCCGATCGGTTATATCTACAGCATTTATGTAGCATTTTTTTTCATTTGAGGAGATCACACCTTCAATATGAATAAAAGATTTAATATCATTTTCAATTTTCAGTCTTACTTCGCAGATCTGTCTTAAACCGGTTTTAAAGATCTTGTCCATAAAGTCATCGAATTCAGGGAGAGTCTCCGGCGATACAAATGATCTGAACTTGCTGTTTACCAGATCAGAACGATCACTTCCAAGCATTCCTGCACCGCTACGGTTCATCTCGTAAATTGTACTGTCGGGATTAAGAGTGAAATATCCCATTGCCGCATATTCATAAAACGCGTTGAACTTCTCTGCAGCAGCAGCTGCGATATCCCTTTCGGAGAGTACTTCCTCATTTATAAGTTCAAGCTCAATATTTTTCAACTCTAGCCCGGTTATAATTTTTTCAATCTCTGGAGCGGTTAAAGAGGATATATTAACATGATCTTTCTTTTTATAAAGCTCTTCTGCTTTTTTAATGAATAATTTATCATCTGATTTCATATCATTACCTTTTTGAATTTACTATTTGTCTTCCTTCTCCTCCCCATGTAGAGAAGGAATGAGGTCACGCATCCCATTTTGTCTGAATTAGGATTTATAGGATTAGCGGATTAAAGGATTTCCATGAAACTGTAGGCTCGTAGCGCGCTACGAGCCTACAGTTTCTAAATCCTATAATCCTCTAATCTGCTTAATCCTAATTCAGACAGCTTCAAACTCCAGCACAAACCTCGTCCCTTCGCCACGTTCAATCCTTATACTCCCGCCGATCTGCCCGGTAAGCATACCTGCAAGCTGCATTCCGAAACCTGTTGAGTTTTCAAAAGTTACCGACGCGGGAAGACCCGCTCCGTTGTCTCCGTAAATCACTGTAACCACATTCTCTTTTCTTTTTGCAGATATGCTTATAATTCCACTCTCTTTATCATTGAAGGCATACTTTATAGAATTGGTTATAAACTCGTTTATAATAATCCCGACAGGAGAGAGCATCTTTGAATTTAATATAAAATCCTCAATGTCAACTTCCGCTTTTATAAAAGCGCGATAAGAAAATAACCCAAGCACTTCACTGATCAAGGGTTCAAGAAAATCCTTAATACTCATTTCATTATAATTATCCGACCGGTAGAGTTTATCATAAAGTATCATCATCTTTTTTATACGAAGAGCTGAATCATGAAGTATAGCCTTACACTCCTCATCCTTCATTGCATCGGACTGCAGTGTGAGCAGACCGTAGATTGTATTCATATTGTTTTTTACCCGGTGATGGGTCTCTTTGAGAAGTATCTCTTTTTCACGAAAAAGTAATTTTATTTCATCTTCCACCATTTTCCGTTCAGTAATATCTTCTGCAACACCTTCAAGCCAGTCCTTATCCTTAATATGTTTTGCCGAGAGACGTATCCATATTATAGATCCATCCTTTCTCCAGAAACGGGCTTCAAAATTAAAAATCTCCCTGTTTTGCTTAAGAAGCGAAATCATTCTTTTTCTCTCTTCTTTATCAACATACTGTTCAGCTATATTATAATTTACCGCAAGAATAGATTCTCTATTTTCATATCCGGCAAAGCGTGCGAGTGTATCGTTTGCGTCAAGCATCAGCCCCGATTCAACCTCGGATCTGAACAGCCCTATCTGTGAATTGAGGAAAAGATTTCTATATGTTTCCTCCGCAATTTTGAGAGCCTCTTCCGCACACTTCAGTTCCGTGATTTCACGAAAGCTTGCAATCCCCCCGACAAGCTGTCCGGAACTGTTGAAGAGAGGAGCTGCATTAACCGACAGCCATTTTCTTTCACCATCCTTTGCTGCAATCTGATGCTGAAGATCTACTACAATGCGCTGTTCTTTCAAAGCAACAGCAAGTGGAAGCTTGTCTTCAGGATATGGATTCCCATATCCATCAATCTGCATCCACTCACGGCTCTGATAATATTTCCCAAGAATATCTTTGCCAATACCAAGAATTGTCTGGGCCGCCTGGTTTGAGTAAGTGATTTGACCGTTAAGATCAACAGTTACCATGCCATCGACCATTGTCTGCAGCATCGTCTCCAGTTTATTTTCAGATTTCAGAAGCGCATCCTCGGCCTGCTTCCGCTCGGTTATATCAAGAACAACACCAATCAGACCTGTAATATTTCCGGAGACATCTTTAATACTCCCTTTGTGAAAGACAACATCACGGAGCTCCCCCCTGGCATTCTTCACCTGTGATTCGTATACCTGAATTCCCGCCTTTTCAAAAAGCACCGAATCCTGTTTATGATAAATTTCCGCAAGTTCAAGGGGATTAACATCAAAAACATTTTTACCTATGAGATCCTCTTTTTTCGCCCCGAAAAAAGCTTCAAATGCCTGATTAAATCCGGTATAACGCCCCTGAAGATCTTTATAAAAAACCGGCACCGGTAAAGACTGAAGTAAAAGACTTAGTGACAGTTCACTCCCCTTCAACGCATCTTCAGTCATCTTCCTTTCAGAAATATCAATACCGACTCCAGTGAAATACGTTTTGCCGTCGATAGTAAGTTTTACACCATTAGAGCGAATAAGAAGTTTACCTCCACCCTTTATAAGCAGATTTGCCTCTACCTCGCCATAACCGGTCCTGAATACTTCATCTACTGCTGCAGCCACTCTTACTGCATCTTCACCTTCAAACCAGTCCGACATATTCATATGAGATAACTCTTCCGCTGAATAGCCGGTCATAGTTTCATGTTTCTTATTCCATCGTATAAGGTTGCCATTTTCATCATAGACATAGAGATAACCGGGAATACTTTCAAGAAGAGCTTCTATAAAAATCTTTTCACTAAGAATAGCTCTATCCTTTGCCAGAAGATCCTCATTAACTGCTATAAGCTCCTCATTCGCGGCCTCCATCTCCTCCATGGCGGCGTTCAGCTCTTCATTAGCTGCTTCAAACTCTTCAGTTTTATTTTTAATTTCCACCTCCGCGCGTTTACGTTCGGTGATGTCGCGAACTATAGCAAGAACCTCCTCATCATCAAGCTTTGCTATTCGAAGATCATATATATGCGGCTCATTATCAATATCCAGTGTATATATATAATTCTGGATGTCCCCTGTCTCAATACACTTCCGGAAAAGAGCAAGAAGCTTCTGAACTTCATCGGCCGAAAACAGTACATTTATATTATTACCGATAATTACTTCAGAAGGTAATGCAAGAGAATCAGAATCTGAACTTCCGGAAAAATCTTTGAAAAATCCCTTACTATCCACAACAAACATCATGTCAGGAATCGTCCGTAGAATTGTCTGACTTCGCAGAGATTCCTTTCTCGCCTCTTCGTGAGAGTTGTACAGATCAAACGCCATCTCCATAGACGATTGAAGAACAAAATCGCCGGAGCTCTTTACCACATAGCCGTAGCGGGTTATATTACGCACCTTCTCCACCATCTCGCGTTCAGAGTGTGATGTATGAAAGACTATAGGTATATTTTTTTCTGCAAGTATCTGACGGGCAGCCTCTGTGCCGTCAATGCCTTCTCCAAGGTTTATATCCATTAGAATAAGATCAATTTTTTCAACGCCTTCTGTAATCTCAACAGCCTTTTCACCTGAAGTCGCAGTAATAACTTTATAGCCGAATCTCTGCAGAGCTTTAGAAACTACAATCCCGATTATTGCTTCATCTTCAACGAGAAGTATCGTCTTTTGATTTTCATAATTCATAGTCTAACTTCCCTGTGCAGCTGATCTTTTAATCCTGATTCAGGCATCATTAAACTCCAGTACAAACCGTGTTCCATCGATACGGTCAATTCTTATTCTCCCGCTTAACTGCTGGACAAGCATACTTATTAATTCCAGTCCGAATCCTTTTGAGTTTTCAAAATTTACTGAATCAGGAATACCAACCCCATTGTCCTGTATCACAATATGAGTACGGTTATCATTTCTTGATGCTTCAACAGTTATAATACCGCTGTCTCTACCGACAAACGCGTACTTCATAATATTTGTCAGAAGTTCATTTAAAATAATACCAAGAGGGAAAAGTGTCCCTGCGCTCAGTATAAAATCATCAATATTTTTTTCAATTTTCACAATCTGTTTGTTCGGGAAATTACTTATAATTTCATCTACCAGCGATGGAAGGTATTCTTTTACAGAGAGTTCTCTGTAATCAGCAGAACGGTAAAGCTTGTCGTAGAGCACCATCATGCTATCGACACGGTTTTCCGCATCATGAAGAGCTGCAACAGCTGAAGGATCCTTAAGAGTTTCGGACTGAAGAAAAAGAAGACTTTTAATTGTATTCATATTATTTTTTATACGATGATGGACTTCTTTCAATATCAGTTCTTTTTCAGCAAGTAGTGATTTTATTTTTTCTTCGGCAATTTTACGTTCAGTTATGTCCAGGAATGTAACAACTGCACCAACGACTTGACCTTCACGCAATTGCGGATAAGACCAGTATTCAGCAGGAAAAGATGTTCCGTCGGAACGCCAGAGCACTTCGTCATCAACATGTGTACCTGAACCCTGTATAAACGCCTGGAATATACGGCAATCTTCAACCGGAAAAAATTTTCCGTCTGAATGCTTTCCATGTATCTGCCAATGCATATTTTTTCCAAGCAGTTCATCGGGATGTTTATACCGGAGCATTGTCACACATGAATTATTGCAGAATGTGCAGTTACCATCCATGTCAATTCCGTATATAGCTTCAGCTGTGGAATTAAGCACGAGATGAATTTTTTCTTCATTCTTTCGCAACGACTCCTCTGCCTCTCTCCGCTTATCCTCATTTTCTATCTCTTTATCAACTCTCCGTATAATCTCAGGAAGCAGATCCATAAAATTTTTATCTTTTACAATATAATCCCTGGCTCCGAGCTTCATCATATCAACTGCTATCCTCTCATCACCCTGACCCGTAGAGATAATAAATGACGGCAGACTATGCCCGGCCTGCTTCAGTTCTGTAATAAATTCTTTCGCGTTCATATCCGGAAGTGTGTAATCGAGAAGCATTAAATGCGCGTTATTTACCGAAAGCCAGTCAACAGCCCCACTCCCTGAATTTACAATTGCAGATTCATAACCGCACTCTTCTACTTTATCTCTGATCAATTCAGAGAGACCTTCATCATCATCAACAATAAGAATCATCATCAGTATCTCTCCACTGCATTAAAACTATAATCATCTGACTTTCTCAAAAAAAATATCCGTCAAAGCGGTTATGACCGGATTATTATAAATCGTTTTTAATATATTCATCAAAAATCCCGTTTCAAAAATTTATTACAATCATATCTCTTCCGGAATTTTTTGCTTTATAGAGTCTTTTATCTGCGGTCTCTATTAATGAGGCCACAGAAACATCTTCAAGTTCCGAACTTTCTGAAATACCGCAACTGAATGTAAAACTGATCTCTTTATCCTTATAAATAAACTTTTTATTTCTTACAATATCCAGAATACGCTCAATTTTCAAACGCGTCTGATCTTTCCCTGAATTCATTGAAACAATTATAAACTCCTCTCCGCCATAACGGCCCGAAAGATCGTATGGCCGGAGACTGCCGCTGATAATGTCTGCGAATTCTTTAAGGACAAAATCACCGGCCTGATGACCATGTTTATCATTTACTTTTTTAAAATAATCAATATCTATGATTGAAACCGTAAAATTTTTCCTCTCCCGCAAAAATTCTGCCACAATCACTTCAAGTCTGTCAAAAATATACCTTCTGTTATATATATTGGTAAGTGGGTCGCGGATAGACATATCCTGTATCTTTTCATACATCTCTTTTTTTTCCGTGATGTCCATATAGATTCCGAACATTCGAAGAGGTTTATTATCCTTCTGCCATTCAATGACTTTCCCTTTATTCAAAACCCATACCCAACGTCCATCTTTATGCTTCATACGGCTTTCAAATTCAAAGTAATCCAGTTCCCCGGCAAAGTGCAGTTTCAGTAATTCATAAGCGCTCTTTAAATCATCAGGGTGAACATTCTTAAGCCAGGTCTGATTCCGCACAGGCATTAATTCTTCAAGTGTGTATCCTATAATCTCCGCCGAACGTTCATTCAAAATCACTTCACCGGTTTGAACATTCCATTCCCATGTGCCGAGCCTGGTACTCTGAATTACATTCTCAAGCCGTTCTTTATGTTCCTTTGCTTTCTTTTCATTTTCAATTTCCCTGACAACTCTTCTTATAACTTCAGGGAGCAGGTCCAGAAAGTTTTTATCTTTTATAATGTAATCCCTCGCTCCGAGTTTCATCATATCAACTGCTATCCGCTCATCACCCTGACCTGTGGAAATAATAAATGATGGTATATATAATCCATTCCCCCGCAGTTCTGTTATAAATTCTTTTGCGTTCATATCGGGAAGAGTATAGTCAAGAAGCATAAAATATGGAGTATACATTAAAAGCCAGTTCATAGCCTCTGCCGCAGAGTTTACAATTGCAGTTTTATATCCGCACTCCTCTACCTTCTCTTTAATCAGGTCAGCAAGACCCGTATCATCTTCAACGATAAGAATTATCATATCTTCACTATCTGAATAAAAAGTCCCAGCCGTTTTAAAGTCTCTGTAAACTTTATAAAATCAACAGGCTTGGTGATATACATATTACATCCAAGTTTATAACATTCCTCCACTTCACGCGGATCATCAGTAGTTGTCAGCATCATAACCGGGATCTCTTTCAATTCAGGGTTCACTTTCAGTCTTCTTAAAACTTCAAGACCATCCATTTTCGGCATATTAAGATCAAGAAGTAAAAGATAACTCTTACTTTTGTCTCTTTCACTTTGTCCGGTTCCGGATAAAAAGCCCCAAACCTCTTCACCATTAGTGAAGCGGATAGTTTTATTACAAACTCCTGCATCCGCAAGTCCGTCTTTAATCAACTCGGCATGTCCGTCATCATCTTCCGCGATTAGAATTATCATCTCTTTATAATCCGTCATATTTATGCCTCGATTTTAATATTAGTCTAAATTAAAATTTATTTCCGGAGTTGAGTACTGTGATTCACCTCACCATATGCAGCCGCCAAACTCATGACTTGTACCTGCCCGCATCTTAACAGCCCCCTAAATCCCCCGGAGGGGGACTTCGTAAAATATCGCAAAATTCATTCATTTTTGACATAATTTTTTCAAAACAATGTCTTTTAAGTCCCCCTCCGGGGGGTTGGGGGGCTTAGTAGTGGGTTTTGAAACTCACCCATTACTCCGTAAACTCAAATCTCTGCAGCTCTACAAAAAAAGTACTCCCCTTACCCGGTTCAGATTCAACGCGAACTCTTCCATTATGCTTTTCAGCAATCCTTTTAACAATACTTAATCCCAGACCATCCCCTGTATCAGGCTGACTGGAATCCACCTTATAGAATATATCCCATATTTTTTCAAGATGCCTCTGGTCAATACCGGAACCATTATCCCGCATAGAATATACCACCCTCCTGTATTCAATACCGGCAGTAATTTCAATTATTAATTGTCTGCTCTTGTCACGATACTTTATTGCATTACCGATTATGTTAGAAAAAAGCTGATTAAGAAGATTTTCATCACCATAACAAGGCGGGAGGTCTGATATATTTACAATAGCATTCAATTCAGTTAGTTGAAAATTGTAATTACCTATAATAGTATGTAGCAGCTGACTGGTATCAATTTTTTTAATGCTCATCAATGTCCGTCCGGTCCGTGACAAATGGAGAAGTCCGGCAAGGAGTGTATCCATTTTCGTTACACTGGCGAAAATAAATTTAAGTGACTTAGGAATATCCTCATCTATGATATGATCTAAATCAGATTTAATCCCGGGAGATATTGATGAATCAGTAATTATAGTTTTAATTGAATCCGCATGTTTTTGCAGACGCCTGCTGAATCCCTGAATATTTACAAGGGGTGATCTCAAGTCGTGAGATGCAATATACAGATAATTCTCAAGCTCTTCGTTCTTGGCAAAAATCTCATTCTGTATCTCTCTGATACCGGTTATATCCGTGGTAATTGTCGCGAAATTATTTTTTTTCGGGGACACTGCCGACACGGAAAAATATTTATCCAGCGGTTCAAAATATGTTGTATATTCATACGGAACACCTGTCGTGGCAACCCGTGCATACTCATCGATAAACGGTGCAGTCCCGGTCTGAAATACGTCAGTAGCAAGTTTTCCTGAAGCATCACTTTTTTCAATTCCGGTAATTGCGGTGAACGCATTATTACAATCGGTTATCCGGTAATTAACCGCTTCACCTTTCTCATCAAACACCAGTTCATGAAGCACTACCATCTCGGTCATTGAGCTGAAGAGAGTATTCAGTTTCTCTTCACTCTCACGAAGGGCTTCCTCTACATGTTTGCTCTCTGTGATATCTCTTGCAGTCCCTTCAAATCCTATGACAGTGCCGGATTCATTCCGCAATGGAACTGCACTTGAAGTATGCCAGCACCACGTCCCATCTAAGTGACATACCCGGTATTCCACACCCTCCTGCCGCTCACCGGTTTCAATCACCTTCTTAAGCCACTCAGCACATGCCGGGACATCATCGGGATGAACAAAAGGCACAAAGGACTGACCAACAACCTGATTTAACGGGTGACCAAGGAGTGCTGTCCATGCAGGTGAAACAAAAGTAAATATTCCATCTGAAGTAAGGGTGTAAATAATATCGTGGCTGTTTTCGACAAGCTGGCGAAACTTCTCCTCACTATCATGCAGGGCTTTCTCTGCCTCCTTGCGTGCAGTAATGTCAGTAGCAGTAGTAAGATTCATTACTACAATTCCGTTTTCATCTTTGATAGGATTTGCCTTTGCGAGAAAATACATAATTCTGTCGGGCAATGGAACTGTAACTTCCAGAGACCGGGCTTCCCCGGTTTCGAAAACCTGTCTGTTAGTTTCCTGCCTGTAATCAGCATGCTCTTTGGGATAAACATCCCAGAAAGTTTTCCCTATAAAATATTCAGGTTTCTGCCCGAAGGTAGAAGCAAAGACATTATTTGCAAATTGATACTCCCCTTTTTCATTTACGCAGAAGACCACATCACTTGTATTTTCAATAAGTGAACGGTACTTCAATTCACTCTCGCGCAAGGCAGTTTCGATCCTTTTTCGATCACTGATGTCGCGTGTCACACTCATTATATGAGGCACACCCTGAATATTAATGATCTTGGCAGATATCAATCCGGTTACCGGAGTGCCGTCTTTACGCTGAAAAACAACCTCTAAGTTTTCGCATATACCTCTTTCACGCAAAGCAGAAACTACTTTAAGCCGATCTTCCGGATATTTCCAGAGATTAATTTCAAGTGATGATTTACCTGTTACATCTTTTCGGGTATAACCGGTCAGAGTAGAGAATCCTTCATTTACCCGGATAAAAAAACCGTCGTCAATCTGTGTGATCAAAACCGAATCGGGATTAGTGTTGAAAAAAAGTTCCAGGTTTTCCTTGTCCTCGCTGTTTTCAGAATTCAGCCGCTGATTGAGCATTATTATAAGACCAAATGTCACCAGAATCCCTGAGATAAATAGAAATACAAATGAAATCGCCTGCATCATAGCTGGAGTAAATAAGCTTTCTACGGGATCAGCAGCAATTGTTATAATGGAACGAAAAGAAAAGAAACAGCCCTGAGTAAAAAAAAGTACCGTGTTGAAATTTGCAGAAGCTTCAACAGAAACAGTCTTGTAAAAAAATATACTCCATGCGATGAGAAATGAAACGGCTCCAACGATACCATAAATAATTACTGTCCTGGATGTTATATAATCATTAAAGTATGTAAAATAAATAAATGATAAAAGATAAACAGAAAAAATTGAAATAATAAGTCCACTATTCTCTTTCTTATCAAAAAACCGCATCACCCCAATATATAAAAAAACTGTTCCCGCCAGGATCAGTGCGTTTGCCAGAATGATTGAAATCATCTTTACAGCAATAATACCGCGAAGAAAAAGAAAAATATACCCGGAAGACATTGAGGTAAAACCGAGCAGCCACCATCCAACACCCTTGTAGGCTTCATTAACCCTGTATTGCAGAAAGAGAGCAATAACCTGTAAAAAATTTGTGATGCTAAGTACAATTACCATGGTGAATATATCAATTTTCATTTATTTCTCCGGTAGACATTATCGATCATTCTGCGTCCCCGCCCCCTCTGGCCCCTGGCCATCTCCCCCTTGATGAGAAGGTGGAGAGAATATAAAATCTTTTCCGTACACCCCTTGCCCCATCTCATCATGGGCGACGAACAGGATGTTCTAGTGTCGGGTGCGGACAGGACGTCCAAAATGCACCCGACGAAAGGTGCCCGTAGGGTTTACTATGCTAGAACAGAGAGGTTAATTTATTTGAAAATCTAAAAAAGAAGGCTACCTTAGAAGTGCAAAAGAAGTAAAACAAAAATCAACAAAGGAGGTAGCCTTATGAGTAATTTAATGAACTATATAGTTAAAAACAAGGAAATTTTTATTGGTCTTGAAGATTCTAAAAAGACTTGGAAAGTATGTGTACGAAGCGGAAAAGTAACAATTCATGAGGCGAGTATGCCAGCTGAATATGAAGTACTTAAAAACTATTTTAACAACAAATTTGCGGATTGCCTCATACATGTAATGTATGAGGCCGGATTTAGGGGATTTGGATTACACGATCAGTTGAAATCTGACGGATATGATTGTATTGTTACGCCTCCACATACTGTAACTCAAGAGAAAACACAACGGCAGAAAAATGACCGTATAGACTGCCGGAGGCTGGCAAAGAATCTAGAAAGTGGCGATTACCATATCTGCCACGTTCCAGATCGAAAGCGCCGTGAAGACCGCCAGATATCACGTTTATATGAGCAATTACAACGCGATATAACAAGGGAATGTAACAGGATCCGAAGGGCATTGGAGTTTCACGGCTTAGACAATCAGTTTCAGGGAGGCAGTTGGTATCGAACACATTATAAAAAAGCATACGAACGTATTCCCGAGATGGATATTTCTTTATCACTGAAATTTGACTTCAGTATTATGTTCAATGAATTGTTTCATCTCTGGGAACTTCAGAAACAGGTGCTGAAAGAAATTCATATATTGGCAAAGTCAGAAGCATACAAAGAAGATGTTGACTTGCTAAAAAGCGCACCTGGTATCGGTATTCTGACAGCAATCAGACTTGTTCTGGAGTGGGGAAGTCTTGACAGGTTTCACAATAAAGCTGAATTCTCAAGTTTTCTGGGATTGATCCCAAGTGAATATTCATCAGGTGAAACGGAACGGAAAGGTCATATTACAAAACAGGGAAATAAATTAGTACGGTCATGGCTTGTTGAGTGCGCATGGCGAGCATTGAAATATGATCCGGTACTACTGCAAATATTTAATAATGTTGTTAACAGTTCGGGAAGCAGAAAGAAAGCGATTGTTGCAGTTGCAAGAAAACTGGCTATTCGTTTACGGACTCTGTTAATTCATAGAACACCATATACGGTTGGTTTAGTTCATTGATGTTTAAGGATATTATAACAAACAAGGAGCTGTACATTACAATGCTTTATTTAACAATTTGGTGCATGATGTCCTATCCGCTGTCCCTTCTGAGGACGTCACAGGGTTTATCAGCACCATTAAAAGCTAAAGAATAAATAAACTGTACACAAGTACGAATAGCGGCATATAAAGCGTTTTAATTGCAGGCTGCCTGGTTATTAAAAAAAAGGAGCACGCTAAAAGAAAAAAATTTAAAAAAAGGTAGCACTTAAATTTGACTTTCTCATAGCGGCGGATAGGGGCGGCGGATAAGGGCGTCACACATCAAACTCCAGCACAAACGTTGTCCCTTCGCCACGTTCAATCCTTATAACTCCACCTATCTGTTCAGTCAGCATATTAACAAGCTCCAGTCCAAAACCTCTTGTATTCTGAAGACTCACAGCCTCCGGAATTCCAACACCGTCATCCTGTACTTTAATAACAACATGATTATCAATCATTGACACAGACATAATTATCGTGCCGTGATCTCTCCCTGTAAATGCATACTTCATCATATTTGTAAGCAGTTCATTAACTATAATTCCCAGAGGTGTGAGCTTATTTATATTCAGTATAAAATCTTCAATATCAGTTTTAATCTCAATTTTTGCTCTATCAATAAAACTACCGGTAATCTCTTCTGTCAAAGGCTGAAGATAATCCTTAACCGAAAGTTCACGAAAATTTTCCGTGCAGTACAATCTGTCATAAAGCATTATCATACTCTGAACGCGGCTCTCGGCATCACGGAGCGAGGCTGCGGCTGTCGGATTATCCTCAGCTGAGAGCTGCAGAGTGAGGAGTCCCTTTATTGTATTCATATTGTTTTTTATACGATGATGAACTTCTTTAAGAAGAAGCTCTTTTTCAAGCAGAAGATTCTGTATTTTCTCATCAGAAAATTTTCTCTCTGTAATATCACGGCCTATTCCAAGCACTCCTATCAGATGCCCTGTATTATCATACATCGGGGTTTTAATTGTATCAAGCATGGCCCGGTGTCCGTCATCGGCGAAGGTAATCCACTCTTCGTTACTGGTAGGTTTTCCAGCCACCATTGCCCTGCGGTCATTTTCCCGGAAGAAGTCAGCAAGCTCTTTATCTACAAAATCATAATCCGTTTTCCCGATTATATCTTTAACCGCTGCACCAAAAAATCGCTCGAACATTGTGTTACATGCAAGATAAACACCATCTTTATCCTTAAGCCAGATAAGGTCCGGAATAGCCAGCAGCAGAGTGAGCAGATGACTTTCACTTTTATGAAGGGCTGACTCGCTGCTTTCCAGAGCATACATAAATCTGTTCCGTGACAGATTATCAGATATTATTTTCCCGATGAGAAGAGTCGCCAGCGGATATAAAATCATTACCGGCAGTGCAATTTTTTTCACAACAGTAACAGCAATATTCTGCGGTAGTGTAAACATCAGCAGAATCATTGAGACATGGACTAGAATACCTATACCGAGTAGATTCAATGCTGAAACTTCTTTATTCCTCATAGTCGTTCTAAAATAAAAAAATAATCCTATGATGGTTGAAGATACAATAACCAGAATCCCGGTAAAGGCCCCTGCTCCGCCCTGAAGAACTCTTAAAGATACAGTCATCACAAAAGCAACAGATGCAGATACTGGTCCGAAAAATAAACCGCACAAGCTTATTACCACAGACCTCCCGTCAAAGATCAGACCCGGCCCCATGTTCAGCGGACGGAGCATACCAATCACAGCAATCCCTCCGAATAAAATACCCTGAAGGACAGAACCGGTCCGGCGATCCTTCCACCGCTCCCCGATAAAACCGGATATAACACTAAGCGCCGCAAGAAGCGCAAGATTATATATAAGATCAATGATTATCATGAAAAACTCCTTGTACCAAAAAATTCTCTCTATCCTTTTGTCTGAATCAGGATTCATAGGATTTAAAGATTAAAGGATGCGGTAAAATAAAACCCTCTCTAAATCCTATAATCCCTTAATATGCTTAATCCTGATTCAGACAATATCAAACTCCAGCACAAACTTTGTCCCCTCGCCACGCTCTACTCTTATATGACCGCCGATCTGCTCTGTAAGTATACTTACAAGCTGCATACCGAAACCCGCCGGTTTATTCTGATCAAAAGATTCAGGGAGTCCTTTACCATTATCCTGAATAACAATAGAAACCTTCCTTCCTGTAAGATTTGCAGATATTGTAATCTTACAGCTGCTTCTTCCGCTGAACGCGTACTTCATAGTATTAGTCAGCAGTTCGTTAATAATTATACCTAAAGGCTGAAGAATCTTTACATCCAGAATAAAATCATCAATCTGCTTCTCAATCTTAACGGACATTTTATCGGGAAAATTTGCCAGAATTTCATCAATCAAAACAGGAAGATAATCTGAAACGGACATCTTTTCAAAATCGGGGGAACGGTACAGCTTGTCATAGAGCACCATCATACTGAGAACCCGCCCCTCGGCATCAAACAGTACTTTCTTAATCTCCGGATTATCCTGATCCTCACCCTGAATCCGGAGAAGATTTGAAATAGTACCCATGTTGTTCTTAATCCGGTGATGAACCTCTTTCAAAAGGAGTTCTTTTTCAGAGAGCAGATTTAAAACCTCATCCTCGACCTGTTTTCTCTGGACGATCTTCCACACCGCATCCATCATAAGATTAAGCTGACGGATATCAGATTCACTATAATCGGTCTCTTTATTGGCTACACCAACAACTGATACAATATGCTCGTTACTGAATACCGGAATAGTAAGATATTTTTTCAGCGGATTATGCCCTTCCGGTAATCCTTTTTTATAAATATTCGATGCTTCAAAATCGTTTACCATAATCGGCTGTCTCTGCCGTACGGCTTCACCCCAAAGACCGGTTTTTGACAGCATATAAATTGTCTGCTTTTCAACAACAGCACACTGTTTCATAACATCTTTTGACCATGTATTAAGAGAGAACTCCTCTCGATCTTCATCATAGAAATAAATATATCCGATTTTACTTCCGGTAAGTTTAATTGCCTCAGCAAGTGTATAATCGAGCAGATTCTGAATATTATCAGTTGAATGCTGATTAATACTCAGCAGACTCTCAAGCCGGGCTTCGTCGAGTTTAATCACCTCCTCAGCCTTTATACGGTCAGTAAGGTCAAGACCGCATGAATAATTTTTATCGCCGAGTGTTATATAGCCCCATGAAATATTTTTCTTCGAGCCGTCTTTACAGTTAACCACAACCTCCATCGGTTCAATCGATGTCTGAGTCTCTATTGCATGTATAACTCTTTCATTCCATTCCTCTGAAATCTTTCGGCGATACTCTTCATCGGGATACGCAAGAGGCCACCACTCGGCAACAGAGGGGATATCCTCCATTGTATATCCGAACAATTCAACCATTGTGGGATTAACATATTGTGTAACCTGTTCTATTCCGGTTGTGAGATGTATTGCAAGCGGGAGTGTATCGATAATTGCCTTGAATTTCTTTTCGCTCTCCCGAAGCGCCAGTTCTTTTGTCTGCAGATCTTCAGCAGTGGCAATAAGTTCTTCATTTGCAGCATCGAGCTCTTCCATGGCAGCGGTAAGCTCTTCGTTCGCCGCCTCCATCTCCTCCAGAGCAGTTTTCAGCTGATCATTTTTTGTCTTAATCTCATCTTCGGCAATTTTACGTTCTGTGATATCCTGAATTATACCAACCATTCTCGGGCCATGAAGTGTATCTATGATTTCACCTTTTGCATTAACATATATGACCGTTCCGTCACGATGGATGACGCGATGCTGGACATCGTACGGTATCCCTTCTTTTAATGCTCTTTCAATAAACGGGAAGATCAGACCTCCATCTTCCGGATGAACAGAATCTGCAAATGCCTCGAACAACGGTTTATCAGGATCAATATCGAACATACGGAAAAGTTCATCCGAACCCTCTACATGATTAGTAACAGGATCAAGACTGAAATGCCCGATTTTTCCAATACTTTGTGCCTTCTTCAGATAAAATTCATTCTGCCTGAGATTCTCACTTGATAACTTACGGTCTGTGATATCTATCTCTATACCATCCCATACCAGCGTATTATCGGCAAGACGACGCGGCGCCGATGTAATATAAACCCATATTATTTCGCCGGAAGGTTTTCTAATACGGGCCTCTTCAACGAACTGTGTCATATTTAAAATAGCAGTCTCTTCACGCTCAGCCAGCATTTTCTGATCCTCTTCAACGAACTGGCTATACAGCGCCATGGGGTTCTTCATCACTTCTGACGCAGTAACACCATGAAGCCGTTCAATTCCGGAACTTAGATAAGTGAATATCCGATCTTTACCATCTTTACCGGTATTAACCTGATATACAAATCCGCCGGGGAGATTATCACTCAATATTGACAGCTGATTCTGTCTTTCGATAAGAGTCTCTTCTGCCGATTTACGATCAGTTATATCCTCACCGGAACTTAATATTCCTTCAAAACTTCCATCGGAATTATATAGAATGGTGTTATGCCAGGCGATTAACCGTTCCTCACCTTTTAATGTTAAAAGTTTATTCTCATAAAACTCTACAGAACGGATCTCACCAGTCATAATCATTTTAAAAACGTTCTTTATCTCTTCAACCATAGCTCCCGGAATAAAAGTATCAAACCAGTTCAGTCCAAGGATTTCCTCTCTTGAACCACCCAGAATTTCACACCCTTTCCGGTTGATCATCTTAATCACTCCATTACAATCAAGAGCCATCATCATAACACCGGCAACTTCGAGATATTTTGCAGCACGGTCACGTTCGGAGTTTAATATATTTTCAATCCTTTTAATTTCAGTTAAATCTCTAAACTCAACTGTACGTACCATTTTACCCTTATATGGCACATTTCTGGCTTCTAAACGAATAGGATATTCCTCTCCATTTTTGCGGACTCCAATCGCTTCATAAGGTTTTTCATAACCGGCTTTGATCTTTTCCAGCACCAGATCGCGTGTCTTTTCGGAGATCAGAAGTAAACCATTCATGCCGACTAATTCTTCAACAGAGTATCCGGACATATCTGACAATCCCTGATTGCACTCAAGAATAATCCCCATATCATGAATTGCTATTCCGCCGAAAGAAGCATTATGAAGCGCCTTGAAACGGGCCTCACTTTCCATAATCTCGTTCCCTGTTCTGACGAGCTCTTCATTCAAAGCTTCCAGTTCCTCGTTCGATGCCTCCATCTCTTCATAGAGAGCTTCCATCTCCATTTTCTGAGATTGTATATTGTCATGAGCATAAAAAAGTTTAAAGGCCATCTTAATAGATGCATCAAGAACTGTTATTCCTGAATTTTTAACAACATAACCGAACGATGTAATATTTTCTGTTTTCCTTACGACTGCAGGTTCCGTGTGGCTTGATAAAAAAACAAGAGGTACAGCTCTGTAATTCAGAATAATTTCTGCAGTCTCAGTACCATCAATACCTTCACCCAGATCTATATCCATAAGGACTAAATCGATAGAACTGTTATCCTTAAAAACTTCAATTGCCTTTTCTCCGGTAACCGCAGTGATGATATTATAACCGTATTTCTCAAGAGTCATTTTCTGAGCAACAGCAATAATTGCTTCGTCCTCAACGAGTAATATAGTTTTTCTTTTATCTTCACTCATATAATGTTACTCCGGTAATTAGACTTTCTCTTTTACTTAAGATCTGCCTCGATTTTCTTACAGCCCCCACACCCCCGGAGGGGGCAAAGCGGAATACTTTAAAAAAACTAATCCCTACTACAATACCCATTTATCCATCTTTGCCCCCTCCGGGGGTGCGGGGGCGTCAAGTGTAAGCGCTGGTTAAGATAACACTCTACACTTCAAACTCCAGCACAAACCTTGTCCCCTCTCGACGCTCAATCCTTATTCTTCCGCCGATCTGCTCCGCGAGCATATTCACAAGTTCAAGTCCAAAACCGGTTGAGTTTTTGAAATCAATTGTTTCCGGCATCCCGACTCCGTTATCCTGAACATAAACTACTGCAAGATTCCCTTTTACAGATGCTGATACTTTTATCACTCCGCTATCTCTCTCTGTAAACGCATACTTCATCATATTAGTAAGGAGTTCATTGACGATTATTCCAAGCGGCGAGAGCGTTTTAACATTCAATATAAAATCTTCAATATCTGTTTCAATCTTCACTTTCGAGGAATTCGGGAAACTCCCTACAATCTCCTCTGTCAGCGGCTGGAGATACTCTTTAACCGAGAGCTCGCGGAAATTTTCAGTACTGTAAAGTCTGTCATATAACATTATCATACTCTGAACACGACTCTCGGCGTCACGGAGAGATGCAGCTGCTGAGGGATTCTCCTCGGCAAGAAGCTGCAGTGTCAGTAAACCTTTTATCGTATTCATGTTGTTCTTTATACGATGGTGAACTTCATTCAGAAGGAGTTCTTTACTAACCAGAAGGGATTTTATTTTTTCTTCCGATTGTTTGCGTTCAGTAATATCTCGCGCAGTTACTACAAAACGATTTGCCCCCCCTATTACAGCAAAACGCATATTTATCTCAGTACTGAATAATTCTCCGTTTTTACGCTTTGCAAGCCACTCAAAAGTCTGCGGACCCGATTCTCTCGCTTTCCTTAGCCATCCCATCGCTTCACTCTGAGAAAAAGGCGGCTCACCCTGACTGAGGTCACCAACCGGAGTGCGTAGAGCTTCAGAGTGAGTATATCCGTACAACTCACACATGCTCCGGTTAACATCAATTATTTCGCCTGTATCGGCATCATCAACAAATACTGCATCACTAAGCGAATCCAACACCGCGTTCAGGTATTCCTCACTTTTACGTAATGCGTCCTCAGTTCTTTTAAGACTTGTAATATCTATAAATGTACATACGACCTGCCTTACTGTTCCATCATCATTTAATTGAGGTTCGGCATCTACCAGCAGCCAGACCCTGTCGCCTGAAGCAGGACGATAAACACCCATAATAACATCATGTACCGCATGCCGGGCAGCAATTGCCTCAGGAACAGGATGAGTGTTGCCCGGAAATGGAGATCCATCATCATGTATAACATTCCAGTCAGGATCAAAAGATGTTTTACCAAGCAGCTGATCTTCAGTAAGACCCAGAAGTTCAAGCGCCTTGGGATTGCTCATCAATATTTCAGCTTTCGGGCTTTGAAGAAGTACTCCAACCTGCATATCACTGACCAGATTCCGGAATCTCTCTTCACTGTCGCGGAGAGTGTCACTGGTGGATATAAGCTCCTCATTAGCAGCCTCCATCTCTTCCAGTGCTGAACTCAGTTCCTCATTGACCGCTTCCAGTTCTTCATTCTTCAGTTTAATCTCAGACTCACTTTGAATAATTTTAAAAGTGGCTCTCCTCACCTGGAGCTTTAATAAAACAATAAAAAACAGAGCAGATACACCCAATCCGGTAATTATCCATAAATGCATTCTTTTCTGTGCGGCATAATAATCCGGAGAATGAGTTGAAAAGTTTTTTATATAGATAATCTCATACTCACCCGAGGCCTTAATCTCTTTCAGACGTTTATTAATGAACTCCACCAGCTCCGGCCTGTTTTTAGATATTCCATATGAAGCGCCCTGAGGGAACAAACCATCATGCTGCAGTACCACCTGACCGACCAGATTATTTTTTGATATATAATACTTAACTACCTCTGTAATCTCAATGAAGGCATCAATACGGTTTTCCTTCAACGCCATTATCATCTGTAAAAAAGTTTCAAAAACTTCATAATTTGGTGACTTGAACTGATCGCGTACAATGACTTCACTGTAGTATCCCCTCACTGCTCCCAATCTATATTTCCCCGCATTTTTAATGTCCATCTTACCGGCATTCACATTCGTGAAAACTCCGTAATACCGGATATATGCATCGTCAGTGAAATAAACCTGATTCTCTCTTTCCGGAGTTTTAACAAGCGGACCGCAAAAATCCAGCCGGTTATTTATTGTATGTTCATAGATTTCATTCCATGTGTGACCATATTTAAATTCCAGTTTATAGTCACCTTTTTCGAATATCAGTTTAATCAGATCCAGCTCATACCCCTGGGGTGTATTGTTTTCAATAAATGAAAACGGAGGATAGTCCGTATCAACACCAAAAGTTACAACACTTTCTGATGCATTTAATGTTGTGCTGAAGAACATCAAACACAATAAGATAAAAAACATCGCACACCGGATCTTAATACTGTTCATAATGACGTGCTCCCGTATAACTAAACATATAGACCTCACCCGCTTGCTGCGCACCCTCTCCTCAATGAGAGGTTTTCCGTATTCTAAACTTTCCGCTGCATTAACAAAATAAACCTGTAAAAAATATTTCTTCCAAACACAACAGCCCTGTTACAACCTCCCCCTCTCTTTGAGGAGAGGGGGCCGGGGAGAGAGGTCAAACTTCGAACTCCAGCACAAACCGGGTCCCGTTACCTCGCTCAATCCTTATGTTCCCGTCTATCTGTTCAGTAAGCATACCTACAAGCTGCATACCAAATCCGGATGAATTTTCAAATTTTACTGTTTCCGGGATTCCAACTCCATCATCCTCAATTATCATTACGGCTTTACAGCCCTTAAGAACTGCGGATACGTTTATAGATCCGCCATCTCTGCCGATAAATGCATATTTCATCATATTCGTTATAAGTTCATTTACTATAATCCCTACGGGAACCAGTGTTTGAACATGAAGATCAAAGTCATCAATTTGACTCTCTATTTTTACATTTTTATTTTTAGGAAAATTATCTGCAATCTCGGAAACAAGCCCCGGAAGGTATTCGCGGAGAGATACTTCATTAATATTTTCAGTACGGTATAGTTTATCGTAGAGAACCATCATACTCTGAACACGGCTTTGTGCATCTTTTAAAGCATCAACAGCAACAGCATCAGTCAAAGACTCCGACTGCAGAGCAAGAAGCCCATTAATGGTACTCATGTTATTCTTTATACGGTGATGAACCTCTTTCAAAAGAATATCCTTTTCCAGAAGAAGACTTCTTATTTTCTCTTCGGCATCTCTCCTTTCAAGCTCGCCAGCCGCGCGTATTGCCACCATTTTTAAAATAGATTCGGCAAGACGGGGATTCTCCATCTTATCCCGCCCGATAACAGCTATGAGCCCAATCGGTTCACCATTGGATCCCCAGAGTGTAACTCCGGCATAGCTCTCGGCTTTCATCTCCTGAAGTACAATATCCTTTGGAAAAAGCACTCTCACATTTGTTTCAAATGTACAGATGGTCTTACCGGCAACTACACCACAAGGTGTGTCATTAAGTGTATACTCAATGTTATCCTCAAACTCGCCGTCAAAATAAACAGCAACCGTCCGTGCCGAAAGCCCGCCCCCCACAAGTTTGTCAATACACACAAAATCCATCTTTAAAGTTTCAGCAAGATACCTGGCCAGAGACTGAAAGAAATCATCCCCTCCTGATGAACCCGAACTTCCCATTATTAAAAACATCTGAGTCTTTTCTATCTGCCTGGACTCGGTTATATCATGGGAAAAGACCACCATTCTCTGACGTCCATCATCGTATTGATAAACACTGCTTCGGCATTCGAAAGTATGATAACTCCCTTTTTTATGACGAAAGCGCCACTCATCTACAGAAATTCCGTTTTCTGATTTTAGTTCTAAAAATTTTAGTCTGGCAGACTCAATATCATCGGGATACATCTGTTCAATAGTGTTCCTTCCGAGTAATTCGTCGGGACTGTAACCAAGCACATCTTTATAACGTTCACTGACAAAAGTATATCTTCCGTTTTCATCTATTTCACATATTAGTTCACTGCTGTTTTCAATAATCCGATTTAAATTTTTCCGGCTCTCCCGAAGCTCAAACTCTGCTTTTTTACGGAGAGTAACATCACTGAGAGTCCCGACCATTCTTAACGCTTTACCTTCCGAATCGGTTTCAACTGCTTTGCCGCGGATGCAGACCCAGAGCCACTCCCCTGATTTCATTTTCATTCTTAAATCTATATTGAATTTGAGTCCGCTATCAGTACTCTTTTTAAGATCGGTCTCTACGCGATCTATATCTTCAGGGTGAACGAGCACTCTCCAGGAATTATAATTTGCGGGAAATTCATTATCAGTGTACCCGAGAGTTTTGTAGTACTGCTCACTAAAATATGCCTTGCCATCCGGGACATGCCAGTCCCAGATTCCATCGTCAACAGCAGCAAGTGCCGAGGAGAATCGATCTTCACTTATTTTAGTTTTCTCCTCTGCGCGTTTAAGATCCGAGATGTCTCTTGATACACCTAATACTCTATCAACCTGACCATCCCCTGCGAAAATCGGAGTTACACGCCAGTCGAGAGTAACCTTACCATCGGCTCCCTCCCACTCAAAGACTTCCATTTGTGCTTTGCCTGTATCAAAAACCTTCTGAATTTTTTCCTCCCACAATTCGCACTGTGCCGGATCATATCCCAGTTCCCTGTGAGTTCTGCCAATAAACTCATCCCATGTTGTGTTGCTGACTTTTAATGTAGCATTGTTTGCATATATATGTCTTTTTTCTTTATCATAAACCATAATATAGTCTGTACTGCTTTCAGCAAGGCTCCGGAACTGCTCCATGCTTTCACTAAGTTTTCTATCCATTCCACTCCTGTCTGTAATATCATGGATAATGGAAAAAAGAAGTTTATTTTCATTAATGGTTACCGGAGATGAGTAGACCTCCACGGTTCTGATTTCAGAATTTGCAAGTCTGTGAGGAAAAACAAAATGAGTTCTCTTATCATCTTTAGCGCGCTGCATCTCCTCTGCAATTTCATCAGAAGATAAAACATTAATATCCTGTATCTTCATCCTGCGGAAATGATCCGGTTCATAGCCATAAAATAATTCAGCAGAGTGATTGGCATCGATAATATATCCGCTCACGGGATCTATAAGAAGCATAACTGCATGGTGCTGGAAAAACATTCCTCGAAATTTCTCCTCGCTCTTTTCAACTTCTCTTTCACTTACGATCAGTCTTTCATTCGTTGAAATTAATTCCTCATTGGTCGCCTCCATCTCCTCCATGGCCGCAGTCAGTTCCTCGTTTGTCGCCTCCATCTCTTCTATTGTCGCGTTTAACTCTTCATTAAGCGTTTCCAGCTCTTCATTCTTTGATTTAATCTCCTCTTCTGAACGCTTCCTTTCTGTTATATCTTCAAAAATAACACAAAACCGGTCTTTACCTTCGCCAGGTCGATAAACATTGCAATGATATATTTTATTTGTCGAAATATTAAACATCTCAAATGAACTAGCCTCGCCTGTAATAACAACGTCACGGCATTTGCTTATCCAACTATCTTCTATGTCAGGGAAAATCTCATGAACTGTCTTACCTTGAACTTCATCATTTTTTAACCCGGTTATCCTCTCATAGGCTTCATTGATATAGATATAACGGAAACTGATAAACTCACCGGTTTCATTAAAAACAGATTCATATGAAACAAATGCATTTATCATTCTTTTAATAATCAGCTCTAAATTTTTCTGACTTACAGCAAGGGCATCTTCGGCAAACTTCCGCTCGGTATTATCAGAGAGAATACAGTGCGTCTGCTTAAAGCTTCCATCCTCCTGGTATCCAACTCTCCCCTCGAAAGCAATATATCTTCTGCTGCCATTTTTATGCATCATCTGAAATTCAGAGTGTATCTTTCCCTGTGCTTTAAATATAGGAAACCTTTCACGGAATGCTTCAACGTATTCCGATGCGAGAAAATCTCCAAACCATCTCCCCGCAACCTCCTCTCTGCTGTATCCTAGAGTCTCAAGCCATTTCTGATTAACCTCAAGAAAACAGCCATTCTCATCAAGAGACTGATAACCCAGGGGTGCCCTGTCAAACATGGAATAAAAATGCTCCTCACTCGCCTTAATTTTCTTATTTGCTTCAACAAGCTCAAAAGCCATCTCAATGGAAGATTGCAGAACGAAATCTCCGGAACTCTTTATGACATAACCGTAACGCGTAATACCGCGGACACGATCCACCATCTCCCGCTCGGAATGAGAAGTATGAAAGACTATGGGAATATCACGTCTGGCAAGAATCTGTTTTGCAGCCTCTGTCCCGTCTATTCCATTCCCCAGATCTATATCCATAAGAATAAGATTTATATTCCCGTTTAAAGTGGAGAGCTCCACAGCTTTTTCACCTGAACCAGCAGTTAAAACATTGTAGCCAAACCTCTTTAAAGTCTTGGTAATAACAATGGAAATTATAGCCTCATCCTCAACAAGGAGAATGGTTTTATTTGTGTCATTATTCATTATTGAAGGTCCTTTTCGATATAAAAGAATATATTTTTCAATATAACACATTTATCATAAATAAACAACTCAATTCAATCACACGAACGTGTGATTTTTCTATCACACGTTCGTGTGATGCGGGAAATCTGCCACCCCGCCCCCACTGTCGCTCCCCCTCTGGCCTCTGGCCATCTCCCCCCTGGTGAAAGGGTGGAGAAAAACGCGGAATGTTTCGTATATTTGTTGAGACGCAGCATGCTGCGTATCTACAAATATACGTACACCTTTCACCATCTTACCATGGGGAAAGGTGCCTGGCGGGCGGATAGGGGCAGGGCGCCGAAAAAACACAAAACATTCCGAACTACCCTTTCACCATCTCACCATGGGCGACGAACAGGATGTTCTAGTGTCGAGTGCGTGCAGGACGCACAAATTGCACTCGACGAAAGGTGCCCGGCGGGCGGATAGGGGCGAGGCGGGCCACAAAAATTCTTATTGCATTAATCGCTGATTTTATCTATATTATAACTGCTACATAAAACTATCAGAGAATAAGATGAAACCCACAGTAAATATACATATTGGCGATTACTACTCCAGCAGAACACCCGTTGTTATAACTACAGTCCTGGGGCCATGCGCAGCAGTCTGCCTTTATGACGCGGATAATAAAATAGGAGGGATGAATCATATACTTCTTCCGGGAGATTGCCCCGCCGAAATGGGTGATGGTGATTCCAGATATGGTATAAATGCCATGGAACTTCTGATAAATCAGATGATGAAACTCGGAGCTAACCGCTACAAACTCACTGCAAAAATATTCGGAGGGGCGTCCATTCTCTCCACAGTATCTTCCGAGTTCTGCATGGGGATGAGAAATATCGAATTTGTAGTGGATTTTCTGTTAACAGAAAAAATACCAATACTCAACTACAATTTCGGAGGAGTAGACTCCCGGAGAATATTCTACCACACCGACACAAGCGACGTGCTTCTAAAAAGAATAAAATCAAGAGAAGCAATCAACGAATTTGCCCATGTCCAGCAGAGACGGCTCGACTTAGAGAAGAGGATAAAGAAGTCATCGAAAATTGTTTACTTTGACTGAGGAAGATAGAGACGCCACACACCATGGCCGCACCCGCCCCCTCTGTCGCGATGCGACATCTCCCCCCTGGTGAAAGGGTGAAGAAAAATGCGGAATATTTCGTATTACCCTTTCACCATCTCACCATGGGGAAAGGTGCCCGGCGGGCGGATAGGGGCGGGGCGTGGCGGAACCGTGCGAGCCAATGCAACTAGATTCACACCCCCACAGAAAAAACAATCTCCACTCTGGTACCACTCTTTTTAGAAATACTAACAGTCCCGCCAATCTGCTCCGCAAGTGCAGAAACCAGATTAAGTCCAAAACCTCCGGACCCTGATGCTATTACTTCATCGGAGACACCGGCACCATCATCACTGATACATAAAGTTACATTATCATTCTCTTTCTTAATAGAGACTTTTATAATACCCTCTCTTCCATCTGGAAATGCATACTTAAACGCATTGGTAATAAGTTCATTTATGGCAATACCAACCGGGAAAATCGTCTTTGTATCCAGTATAAAATCATCAATCTCTTTTATAATGGTAATCTGTCGGGCATTTTCAAAAATAAGAAATATCTCATCTATAAACTTTTCAAAATATTCTTTAATATGCATCTTGCGGTAATCTTCAGATCTGTAAAGTTTATCATACATAAGCATCATGCTCTGAACACGGCTCCGTGCATCGTTAAGAGCAGTTATCGCAGCAGCATCACTCATAGAAGCTGCCTGGAGCATCAGCAGACCTGAAATTGTATTCATATTATTTTTAATCCGGTGATGTACTTCACTAAGAAGAAGCTCCTTCTCTTTAAGAAGAGAGTTTATCGTTTCAAAAGATTTTCTGCTTTCAGAAACATCCCTGCTGAAGACTGCAATACTTACAACTTCACCGGCACTGTTTTTAATAGGGTAAATATGACTATCGAGAGATAAGCCCCCCCTTTCATCCGAAATAACAAGCGGCTGACCTGCGCTGATAACCTCTTTTATTTTTTCAAGTCTCGAAGCTGCAAGCCCGGGTGAAAAATAACTGAACATATTCGATCCGATCATCTGATCGACACTTACCCCAAACCTGTCAGAAAGAGTTTGGTTCGCCTCAAGAACAATACCATCAGGTGTCATAAGAAAAACACCGTCAGTAGTCGAGTTCATAAGCGCTTTAAGTTTTGATTCTGATTCACGGAGCTTCTCTTCAATCATCCTTTTCTGGATTACAGCCTGAATATTTGACATGAATATTTTAAGATTAATCCTCTCATTATCACTGTAACCATTTTTAGAGTTTGCAACAGCAGCAACGGACTTTATCCGGCCGTTAACAAAAACAGGGATGACCATCAGGTTCTCCACTTTAACATGCCCAGAAGGCAGGCCCTTTTTTGCCGGATTATCCGCGCTGTAATCATTTATAATTATATCTTCACGTAACCTCACAGCTTCAGCCCAGATACCGCATTCACTTATTTGATACTGCTGCGGCTTCTGATCCATCATGCAATCTTTCATAGCCTCGCCCGACCATGAGTATATAGTCATAGCTTTTTCATCGTCATTTATAAAACCGTAAAAACCATACCTGCTGTCTGTTATACGGACAATTGTAGCAAGAATATTATCACAAATAGTTTTAATATCATCATCTGCATGTTTTGCCACATTCCAAAGATCATCAAGCCTGGCAAGCGCGGTTTCAGTCTCCATACGGTCGATCTTCTGTTCAGTAATATCCCTGTTGCTCCCTCTCCGGCCTGCAAAATTTCCGGCATTATCATAAACAGCACGGCAGGTGTGCCCTATCCATTTTACAGATCCGTCTCTGGTGGTAATTCTGAATTCAGTTTCATTCTCTTCGGGGAACTGATGGACTTCATTATTTTTAAAACACGGACTATTACAATCATCAGGGAAAACTAAACTGCGGAATAATAATTGATCGTTTACAAACTCATCCTTTGTGTATCCTGTAATTCTTTCACATGACGGCGAGCAGTAGATCATACGTCCGTCAGTCCCGATCCAGAACTCCCAGTCATATGGAAAATCCGCTATCGTTCTATATTTTTCATAATCGGCAGCAATCCTTTTTTCAAGTTTTCTTTTTTCAGTAATATCCTTTCCCATCACAAGCACAGCCGGACCATCAGGAAGAGTTATCGGGAAAGAAGCCGATTCCGTCAGGCAGCCTGTTCCATCAGGTCTCACAAAAGTTAACTCAATGGGAGGATTAGCATCACCTGTCATTGCCCGCTTTTCTCTTTTTTTTATTTCAAGCATATCCTTTTGTGATAATGTATCTGCTACATCTTTTCCAATAACATCTCCCGGCATTTTAAATCCCAGTATTTCTGCTCCTGCAATGTTCGCAAAAATATACTTCCCATTCCTTAAAAGCAGTAATAAATCCGGATTTTTATCCACGATAAGACGGTATCTCGTTTCGCTCTCTTCAAGTTCCTTCATCATCAGCTTTTCTGATAATGCGATTGCAATATTATTTCCAAAATGTTCAAACAGGTTTATAAGTTTTTCAGTGAACATCCCTTTCCGTTTATCATTAAGCTGAATTGTACCGAATGTTTTACCGCCCGTCCGGAGAGGGATCAGAGCCACAGATTCGTAACCCATCCCATTACACCTGTTCCTTGTTCTGGCCTGTCTGTCTTCATCGGTTGTGGACTTGAGAAGATCCGTTGTACAATTTGACCAGAAACTCCCCTGTCCGGTAAAAAACGGCTTCGATGGATCAAACCTGCCTCTTATAATATTGCCGCACATGCACTCAATAACAGGATTACCAATGTCATCCCGCAGAAGCTGACCATTAATATCATAAGCACAGAGTGAATTTTCCAGTTTAACAAACTCCCGGGAAAAACCATCTGTTTCAAAATAGGGATAATCATCCCCCTCTTTAAGACGTATACCTACGGCCTCACAGCCTGACCAGTTTTTCAAAAATATGATAACCGACTTCATAAAATCATGAAGATCACTATCGGCATTAATAATACTCAAAAGATCAATAATAGCTCTTCTCTCATCATCGACCACTCTTCTTTCAGTCATATCCCTGCTTATTCCAAGCAATGATGTAATTTCGCCGTTTTTATAAAGTGGAGTCTTAACCGTATCAAAATAATGAACCATACCGTTTATAACAGCGGATTCATTCTCTACAATTACCTTTTCACCAGCCAGAGCTCGAAGATCATCCTGCTCCCATCCCCTAATTCCTTTCTGAATATTACCCTTAACATTATCTTCGCCCCATCCGGCTTCAATATCACTCAATCCTATGAGCTCCCGTGGTTTCTTATTCATTGCCAATGCATATGTTTTGTTACAGAGAATGAGCTTGAGATCAGTGCCCTTAACGAAGATATAGTCAGGTGAGGAGTTGATTATATTCAGCAGCATCTCTTCGCTATCCTTCAATGCAGTCTCGGCAACTTTTCGTTCTGTAATATCCGCTATTACGCTGTCATATTCTATAAGATTTTTATCATCGTCATAATGAGGAACCGGTGTGTTCCTTACCCATGCCATTGAACCGTCACGGCAGATAATACGATGCTCAATAGGAGAGAATACACCTCTATTCATAATATCAGAAGCAAAGAGTACCACTCTCCCTCTGTCATCGGGATAGATCATCTTATACCACAGCTCCGGATCTGCAGCAAAGTCTTCAGGAGTGTAACCGGTAACAGCTTCACACCCCGGACCATGTACAGTCCTTACAGGAGATTTATTTTCGATAAAAACCGTGTAAATATATCCGACTACCGATTCAAAGAGCCGTTTATACCTGACATCTCTCTCGATTAAAAGTTCTTCAGCTTTTTTCCGTCCTGTTATATCTTCAAATATTGTAGCAAAATAGCCTCTCTCGGGGGAGTATGCGGTAACCTTAAACCACTTGTTCAGCTGACGTGAAAAATTTTCAATAGTAAGACGTACTCCGGTAAAGGCCACCTGACCATAAGTTGCAATCCAGTAAGGTTCAATATCCGGAATAAGCTCGGTAACTCTTTTACCGATTATCACTTCCGGATCAAGTCCTGTATAGCTTTCAAAAGCCGGGTTCACTTCAAGAAAAACATAATCAACGGGATTACCCCAGTCATCGACAATAATCTCATGAAGAGCAAAACCATCGATCATACTCTCAAATAGTTCTCTATACTGTTTGTTTTTCTTATTCAGTTTTTTCTCGGCAATCTTCTTCTCAGTAATATCCCTCGCGCCTAAAACCGCACCGGTAACAACACCATTCTCACCGGAAATATTGCGCCCTGTAACCTCAAACCACCTGTAACTCCCGTCTTTATGCCTCTGTTTTAACTCAACAGAACCCTCACCCTTAATGCACATACCGGTTATATTTTTTACATCCAGCTCTCTATTCTCCGGATGAATTATATCACCAGCCCATGTACCTAAAAGCTCCTCCTGCCTGTATCCTAAAACTCTCTCAAATGAAGGTGAAACATACTTGTAGAAACCATCAGTATCAAGACGCGCCACAAGATCGGCCATATATTCAGTAACATCACTAAGCCTCTCCTCGCTCTCTTTGTGGAGATTGGAATAGCGGTCACGTTCCGACAATGTTTTAGCGAGTTTAATATTGCTGTAGCTGAGTTTTGAAATTATATTCAGAAGTTTAATATAAAAAGTCATAGCAGTAAAAATTTCATCTCTGCCATACCGCGGAACAGACTCCATGGAATTAATAAATTCCGCTTCATCAAATCCGAACCGGCTTGCTTGAGAACGGGAAAAATCATAATCAATAACGTCATCGTCAAACATAAACTGACCCAGAAAAAGATTACCGGCTGTCTTTCCGCCAATCTCAATAGGGGTAGCCATCTCCCACATGTTATTCCTGCATTTAACAAGCTTATAAGAACCGGGAATAATTCCCTCAACATCTTCAGTGTTGCTCTCAATGCAATTTCTGCATGATTCAGGATTCGCCCTGAAAAATTTCCTGCATATACCATTATAACCTGTTGAAGCAATAACTTCACCATTATTGTCAACTATACCAACACTGACACCGGTCATTATGTTAAAATCCTCAAGAATCGATTGAAGCATACTGGTATCAATAATATCTGTAAACTCCAGAATACCAATATCCCCTTCAGGCGAGAGAATACTGTCCAGTTTCAGCCTCACCCTCTCCTCGCTGATGCGGAGTGACTGAGCAGAAATCTTCAGCCGTTCATGGGAATCAAAAAGTTCAAATGCCATCTCAATGGAAGAGAGAAGAACAAAATCACCGGAGTTTTTTATAACATAACCGTAACGGGTAATCTCTTTAACAGTTTCAACAACACTCTGCTCGGAGTGAGAGGTGAGAAAAACGATTGGAATATTATTATTCAACAGAATCTGCCGCGCCGCTTCAGGGCCGTTAATACCGGAACCTAAATCAATATCCATAAGAATAAGATCAATCGAAGAGTCTTTCCCGGCTGTTTCTACCGCTTTTTTGCCATTATTAACAGTAATAACTTCATATCCGCGGCCTTTCAGCATTTTAGCTGTTACCATTGAAATAATGGCTTCATCCTCAACAAGGAGAAGTTTTTTACCCCTTACCCTATCCATTCATCACTGCCCCGGGATTAAATAGTAGAAAAACGAACCTACAATGAGCAAGTTAATCTAAATTGAACAATTAGTCAAACTTAATCAAAAAAAGATGAATATATGAAGATTGAGGGGTCAGAGCCTCAAACGAAATGTCTGAACCGCAGATTAAGCAGATTTAAGTGATTATGGTGATTTTCATATACGGAATCATAGCTCATCACTAAAATCACCGTAAATCTGCGGTTCAGACAGCTGCACACAATGCTCCTTCATAACGTAAAAAATGAAAGTCGCTCTCCGATACCAGGATATACATCAAAACCATTCTATAATAGAACAAGTCTATTCCCGCAGTCTTAACAAATCATTAAAAATTTGACTAAACTGAATAATTATATTAAAATAAAATCATCAAAACTAATTAGAGAGGAATATATGAAAAAACAGATCTGCATAATAAGTGTTATGCTTTTTTTTATGGCGGGAGTGAATTTATCTGCAAAGATAAGAATTGATATTGAACCGCCCACAGTTACAGGTACAGGCGACGATCCAACAGTTAATGCTCAACTCGCTGCTCTTGCCAATACTTTTGCCGCAGACCTTGAGCAAAACTCTGATCTTAAAACATTGGGGAATCAGGAAAAACTTGCAACCGGTTTCGGAAACGCAGTAGGATATGCGGCCCGTTCAGCATCACTCGACGGATACCAGGGCTATGACCTATTCGCGTTTATGTATGGAAACTCTGTAGGTATACAGCTTCCTGCACTCTCTGCATCGGGCATCGACCAGATCGGTGACGATATAGAGAAGGATAAGGATGCCGATGTCGGTGTTGGTATATCTAATGCATTCAATCTTGGATTAAATATAACCCTACTGAAAAACATGATCGGTTTGGATGCTCTGCTCCCCAACAGATTGTATATGAATATTAAATATTTCAGCTACTCTGTTGATATGGGAGATTATTCATTTGAAACAAAAACTTTCGGTCTTGGCATTAACTATCAGCTGATAGATAATGGCGGCGACAGATTCAGTCTGTTTAAATGGTCAGGCCTCTCTTTAGGAACCGGATTACTCTACAACAAAAATAATATTGAAATGACCTATGATATGGGTGACTATGAATCAGAATCAATCACCCCTGTTGCAGGAGAGACTTTTTATCTTGGATTTACACCTGAAACTACATTTGGTTTAGACATCTCAAGCTATGTAATCCCTGTAGATATTTCAACATCTGCAAGACTATTATGGATATTCAACTTTACAGTCGGTGCAGGTCTTGATTTTACATTCGGAACATCCGAAATAATCGCCGAAGCAAATTCTGATATTGATCTTTACCAGAACGGTACAAAAATTAATCCAACTGGTGCAGGCAGCGCAACTATTGACGCAGGTACAACAGGTGAACCGACACTCGCCAATTTCAGACTCACAGGCGGACTCGGTATATGCTTTGGACCTCTCCCTGTCGATGTAAGTCTAACATGGTATCCGGTTACTAATGGAGCCGCATTGAATATCTCAACAGGAATTGTCTGGTAAACAGAGATAATTTCAATAAAAAAATTGTATTAAAATTTTAAATAGAAATGGAACATCATCTCTTCCGTTTCTATTTAAAATAAAAAAACTAACTATTACTTAATTTATAAATATGCGTCATTCTAATATTGCATCTAAAGCTTCATTCCATAAAGTATCTACAGCAAAGGATGTATAATCATAATCTGGTGCAACATCCGAAAGCGAAGCAGGAAAATAAACAGAAAGCATCGGTTCATAATTAGTCAAAATAAATGAACTGAACGGAATATTTTTTCCCGGCATTAAATTTTCACAGTAATCAACTATATCAATATGATCACTTACTCCACTCACAGAATATCTGGTAGATGTATTCCGTGCTGTCATTGCACCAGCTGCATCAGAAATAGAGGCTGAAGATATTTCATCAATATATGAATTACCTAAAAATGAATAATTTATAAACTCTGAAAAACTATCCATCGAGTATACCATCATTGTAATATCGTCATTAACCCTCTTCCATGATGAAGCGAATACCATTCCTAAATCCGCAGGTGTTAAATCAGAATCAAGATGAGAAACTAAATCAGTATAATCAAAACCTGAAAGCGGAAGAGGATTTGGAGAAGCAGCGATATACCCGGCACAACCGGTTAGTTCATAGAGAGTTTCGAGATTTCCCATATTACAGGCATCAAAAACTATAAGATCAGGCGGATTAACTTTTAATGCAACTGCAAGATTGGCTATACTTGTAGACGTATTGTAAGAAGTCGAGTCATAGCCGATAGATTTTAATATGGAGGAAGATGGAGATTTCCACCCATCACCATGACTACCTATTATCAGTGCATATCTGTCAGATGGAAAATTTAATTTGCAGAAATCGAGTAATTTTGTAATCACAGAAGCATCTGACATATTCAGTTCTTCAGCTGCGGCGATTGTCAGAGCGAGTTCTTCTGATGCAATCTCTTCCGAAGATAAAGTATTAACGTCATTCCCGTGGACAACACGGAAAAGTTTTGTATCAGACCATCCGCCGAATTTGTCAGATGGGACAGATGGACGGTCAACAAGCGCAATTATAGTAATCTGTTCAGGCAAAGATGAGAGTTCCATTTCTTTTAGATCTGAAAGGATATTATTTTCAAGATTATTATCTCCATTACCATAAAACATGATCGTCCAGGATATATTTCCCGGACGATCTGCTTCAATTGTACAGGATAAAAAAAACAATCCGGATAATAAAATCGTTAAATGAAATAAAACGAGGGAATGCATTCTAATGAAAATCCCCCTGCTCATCATAATCCTCTTATTTACGCGGTTTAAAATTTTTAAAATTGGCAGTTTTCTCTTTTTTCGAATCGGGAGTTTTATCAATTGAGTTTATGTTTTTAACTTCTATAGTCCCGCTCCATGTCTGCTTTTGAGTAAGAATACCGCTGGCAGAGGCATACTTTCCTACATTTTTTGCAAGTTCAGACTTCTTTGTACCGGTAACTGTGTAGGTAACCATTGATTTTGAAGTCCAGTTTGTCACAATATACACATTACCTGAATCTTCTTTTATCAAGCCATAGATGCTTATTTTTTCTTCAGTGATATCGGCTGTAGTTTTAACTACAGCCGGTTTTATATCACTGTTACCCCTAACACTGCTCTGAGTTGAAGAACAGCATATATTAAACATCATAAATACAATAAGAACTATTTTTATCATTTTCATAACTGATTCAATCCCTATATTTAAATGTTTGTCATAGTAAGCGTATAAGGAGTCGTTACACTGACTGAACCACTTACAATTAAATAAATGGTGTGGGTTGTCGGATTATATGATGGTATATCCGCAAAATATCCAGAATCCAGTGTGCCAACATACGATTCATCTTGTGTAGTATTATTTACCAGGAATACATCTACCTCAGCAGCTACACCACCGGTTACACTTAACCTGAATGTACCATCAGAACTAACCTCATAAATATCCTGATCTCCAGTGTAAAAAATGTATCCGGTTTCTATTGAAGTTGATGTTGTGTAAATACCACCGCCAGCAGCAATCTCCTTAATTTCATTGTCATCTGTTGCATCGGGATTTGTTATAGTTGTAAGATATGTTCTCCACAAGGGAGCTGCACCCGAATCAGCAAACTGAATATTAGTTGCAGTATAATCTGCCTGCTCACCAAGTCCGGTCCATTTTACTGGCATAAATATTGAAAGCCCGTTAGCATTCGGATGATCATTACCTATATAATTCGCAACTACAGCATCACCAAGTGCCGCAATAACGGCAGTACGTTCAGTAGTACATAAGCTTTCTTTTGTACTATAATCTTCTATGTCAATATAATCAGCATTCGCAAAAAATTCTGAAAGAATTCTTGCATCCATATTCGGATTGCTTCCGTTTGCTACATCAAGCGCAGCACCAAGATCATTTATTTTAGCGGCAAGTGTACTTATTTTGGAAAGATCAATCAATGATAGAGTAATGGATTCATCGGTCTCCCCAATGTTTTCTACGTTATTACCGAATACATATGCAGTCTGATATTCATCAAGAATTTTTGTGCCGAATGAAATAGAATCATATGTACTCAAATCGGAAGGGAGAGCCTCTAATATCTGAGTATACGGAAATCCATAACCGGGAATAGTTTCCTGTGAAGCTACCATATAATATGATAAATCTTTAAGTTCATAGGCAACTTCAACCATCGCCATAAGACAGGCGTCAAAAGCAATTATATCAAGTTTAGTTGTACCCATCGCTGATGCTACTGCTGCGCTTAATTCAGACGTATATAGAGTTGCATTACCGTCAGTTTCATCCCAGCAGACAGCCTTTGTAACTCCAATACTTTCAAGTCTGATTTTCTTTGCAGCAGGATTATCTCTCCATCCGCCGCCATGATTAGTAAAAAGAAGCATTCTCTTATTTGCAGGGTAGTTCTCTATACAGAATTCTATAAATTTTGTTAAAGTATCTCCATCCCCCATATTGACTTCTGCACCTGAAGTATTGTTTGATATTCCAAGCGATTCAACAGCTATTCTCTTTGACACAATGGATTTATTGATATAACCAGACGAATCAAATTCAACTTCATATACACGTGAATCACTCCAGTTATCAGACCCGGTATAGTAACTTGCATTTCTATCAACTAACGCAACTATTTTGATTTTCTTCCCTGATAGATCAACAGACTCCATCTCGTTAAGGTCATTCATGATGAATTCTTCAAGATCGTTATCTGCATCACAATAATACATTATCAGCCAATCCTGTGCTTCAGTAAGAGGTAATCCGGAATTAGAATAATTTGGAGTACCATCATCACCTCCATCATCACTGTTTCCATCGTCGCCACAAGCAGTAAATGCAAAAAGTGACAGAATTATACATGAAATAAATAGCTCATTGAATCTTTTTTTAACATTTTTGAATCTCATTACGTAACTCCTGATTTTTTATCTTAAGAATATCATACCCATCTAATTTTTATATGTTTTATTAAAAAACTTATTATATGATTATATCAATGTGACACTGTCAATCTGTATTTGAACAAAGTGACTAATAATACCCGATTAATTAGCTCCAGTGCCGATTTTGAAAAATCAATTATATTTTTTCAACATGCATCTTTATATGTCTAATAAAATAATGGTGAATTTATCAGTTTTTAAGTATTTCGTATAATTCTTTGTGGGATTTTAACTGGGCATAATCAGCAGCAGTAAAGCCGGAATGGTTTTTTATTTTTAAATCAGCCCCATGGCTAAGAAGAAGCATTACAGCCTCTTTATGGCCATTTTCTGAAGCAAACATAAGCGCTGTTATTCCATATGTATTTACAGCATTGACATCCGCGCCATGAGAGATAAGAATTCCGATTATCTTTATCAAATTGTCATCTGAAGCGTACATAAGAGGGGTAAGTCCCATATTATCTTTTTTATTTATATCCGCGGCATTTTTAAGCAGAAATTCTACTACAGCAGGATTGTTACTCAAAACCGCATACATCAGCGGAGTCATCCCTTTATCATCCCTGTAATTTATATCTGCACCATTGAGCAGAAGCTTTTCAATTGCTGGAATATCACCCTTCGATGATTCACGTATAATATCATTATTTTCTGCTGCACTGAGAGAAAAAGATATCATTAAGACAGATAGAACCGTCAGCAGAACTGCTATTTTTTTCATCAAATACTCACCGGTAAATTTAATTATTCTTTTATAATGTAGTCTTCAACGAACACAAGCTCTTTTTTTAGGCATATGCCTATTTTCACAGGAAACAACTCTTAATTGGCATCTTATATAAAGATCAGACACTTAAGATATAGTGTCTGATCTTTATATAACAGGTGAATTTTTTTATTTTTTTATAAGAGTTATCCAAAAAAATTCATACCAGGCCCGGAGCTGAGAGGTTTGATTATTATATTATAAGCGAGAAATTGTCATACAATGTAACCGGTAAAAAAATGTAACTGCTCATAAACCGGTGGAATTTTATCTCCGCCGCGCCACGGTTGTGCAGAGAGCAATTTTACTACCAGTTTATGAGCAGTTACAAAAAAAATCAAAAAAAATCTTCATAAAAAACTTGACAGATTACATGTTAATACGTTTTTTCAAAATAATATTAAAAGGAATAATCAATAATAAATGAAACCCGTTCAGAGCACATCACCAATTTTACAAAACCTCATCCTCGTGGTCGTGGTGGTCAGCTCATGCATATACCGGTTTATACCGTAGGGTAAGTTATTATATAATAAACAATAAAAGCCCCCGCCGGTGTAAACCGGCGGGGGCTTTTTTAGTTTATGGTTGTTTAAATGTGCTGAGTATCCGCACATACAGATTCCGGATTATTGAAAAGTGATTCAGTAATATTTTTTAAACATGCATTTTACCGTAAAAAAAATATTACATATCCCCACCCCCTTCGGCGGCGGGGATATCAGAGTCTTTTTAAATTATAGGGGAGTTCTGAAAACTCAATATTTAATGGGGTAAAGGCCAGCCTTTTTTCGACATCCTACCGGTGCTGGCAGGCGAACATCGTGTTCGCTCGGGCGGTAGCCCCTTTCTAAGCCCCGCAGGGCTTCCTGCGGTCCCGGAAACGGAGTTTTTGGAACCGCCCTATAATAAGTTAAGGAATAAATACTTAAAGTAATTACTTTATTTCAAATTAAAGGAGCCCATTATGAAAATGTCAGGTGCGGAAATCATCATCAAATCTCTTGAAAAACATGGTATAGAAACTGTCTCAGGGATTCCGGGAGGAGCAGCTCTTCCTCTTTATAACGCGCTCTACTCCAGCAGCATAAAACATGTACTTGCCCGGCACGAACAGGGTGCGGGTTTTATTGCACAGGGGATGGCGCGCTCTACGGGGAAACCGGCTGTATGCATAGCAACATCAGGACCTGGAGCTACAAATCTCATCACAGCAATAGCCGATGCCAAACTCGACTCAATCCCGCTTGTTGCAATTACATGCCAGGTTCCACTCTCGCTCATAGGAACAGATGCCTTTCAGGAGGTTGACATGTACGGATTAACTCTATCCATCAGCAAGCACTCACTCCTTGCAAAAAGTACAGAGGAACTCCCCATGATTATAAACGATGCATTCCGTATTGCACAGAGCGGCAGACCGGGACCCGTTGTAGTTGATGTTCCAAAAGATATATTAAGCCGCATAATAGAAATCGATGGACTTCCGGAACCTGCGGAGATCTGTAACTATTCAAAACACTCGAAGCTTCCATCAGGGATCTGCCGTGCAATCGCAGAAAAAATTAATTCATCAAAACGTCCGGTACTATACGCAGGCGGCGGCATTATCGCATCATCCGCATTTGAAGAGCTTAAAGCTCTGGCAGAAAAAAATTCAATCCCCACAGCAGTAACACTAATGGGACTGGGATCTTTCCCCTGTGACAGCGAACTATACCTGGGAATGGTTGGCATGCACGGGAACCACAGCACAAATATAATATTTGATAATGCCGATCTGATCATCTGTATCGGAAGCCGTTTCAATGACAGAACCACGGGAACTGCAGCCCACTTCGGCAAAAAAGCAGATATAATACATATAGACATAGATCCATCGGAGATAAACAAAATCAAAAAGACATCTATATCGCTGGCATCTGACGCGAAGAGCGCCATTGAATTTATTATGCCTCTAATTGAACAAGACAGCAGAGAAGAGTGGCTCGAAACATGTAAAACAAAGCGCGCCCGTTATGACAAAAAACATCACGGTATAGAAGCTCACCCCGAATCGATAATCAAAGCGGTAAGCGCTGCAGCCGATAAAGACGCAATAATCACTACAGATGTTGGCCAGCACCAGATGTGGGTAGCAAGAAATTATCCGTTCAAAACAGGGAGAAATTTTCTTACATCTGGAGGTCTTGGAACAATGGGATTCGGCCTTCCCGCAGCAATAGGTGCGGCTCTTGCTAATCCCGATAAACAGGTAATCTGTTTCAGCGGAGACGGTTCAATTCTGATGAACATACAGGAGCTTGCAACTCTTGCCGATCTTAAACTTAATGTAAAAATAATACTGCTGAACAACGGCCAGCTTGGACTTGTGCGCCAGCAGCAGGAGCTGTTTTATAATAAAAATTTTATTGCCACAACATTCATCACAGCTCCTGACTTTCCGGAGATTGCAAAAGCTTTCAATATAACCGGTTTCGGCATAGATTCAACAGCACCGAATTCAATGACCATCGAACAGTGTATGAAAGTACCCGGACCGGTTCTTATAAATGTTCCGGTTCAGGAGGAATACAATGTATACCCCATGGTTCCGCCGGGCGAATCAAATATTGTAATGATGAAAGGTGAAGAGATAGAAATGAGTGAGCCGTTGAAAAAAGCTGTGTCTGAATAATTTTATTTTTAAAAAACCGGAAGTGTTTTCAAACTAACAAATCTCCCGGCCTGCGGCCACCCTCTTTAGTAAAAAGGGTTTTGTCTATACAGATATTCATAACCCACTTTATTAAAGTGATGTAGAGCAGAGCGAAACCGGGGGATTTAAAGTTTCAACCGCGCAAGTGCCAGGAAGAGAACAATAGATCCACCGTTATTTGTGCTTTCATCTTTATTGTATCTTCTCCTAAACCAGTGGGATATTGCTCTCCGCCGCGCCACCGGCGCGGCGGAGATAAAATACCCCCGGTTTTAAGCAGTTCCCCTTTATTTCATTTCAATTACTCAATAATTACTTGCAATTATTCAAATATAATTTATCATTATAATATATCATACTTAAATGGAAAACATTAAAATGCGGTACGAAAGAAACAGTGTAATTAAAAATATAATAATTGCAGAAGAACTGAGAAAGAACATTGTCACAATCTCCGACATGATGTTCCCGATAATCTACTCTGAAAATATTGAAAAAACTATCGATTCTATTTTACTGGAAACAGAGAGCAGCACACTTCTTACAGTTCTTATAATACCTGTTGATCAATATAAAAATATATACAAACATCTGAATTTAATCGATTATTCCAGAATATTTTACCAGATGCTTCTTATAGGATCGGAAGAGGCTCTTGACGATCAGAATCTGGACAGGTTGTATCATATCAGTGATTTTCTTCCCGAGACTGCCACCGAGAAAAAACTGAAATTTGTAATAAACAAATCTCTATCCATAATAGAAAAACACTTTCAGAACGAACAGAAAAAAAACTGGTATTTCAGCAGATTAACAGACGCGCAGAGAGACCAGGAGGATCTGATCAACATCGGGAAGTCGCTCTCCGGTGAAAAAGATATGGAGAAGCTCCTGCGGCTTATACTTTATCTCAGCAAAAAAATTACAGGCGCCGATGCGGGAAGTATCTACCTTGTGGAAGAGGATGAAAACGAGAAGAAGCGTCTCAGATTTAAATATTCACATACATTTTCAAGAGAGATCCCCCTTGAAGAATTTGTAATGGATATGAACAAGAAATCTATCTCCGGTTATGTAGCTGTAACCGGTGAAGTTCTCAACCTCCCCGATGCCTATAAAATTCAGGAGCTTGCACCATATTCATTTAATCCTTTTTTTGACAGACAGCACAGCTATATCAGCCGATCAATGCTTGTTGTCCCGATGAAAAATCATATGGACCAGATAATCGGAGTTATACAGCTCATTAACAGCAAAGAGGATCATTCCGGACTAAAAAAATATGAGAATGAAGCCTTCGAAATTAAACTTGAAAATCTTGCAGATTTCGATCAATACGTTGTTACCTTTGATGAAAGATACAACAGTCTGCTCGAAGCAATCGCAGGTCAGGCTGCTATCTCCATTGAAAATAACAGACTTATCAACCAGATACAGAAACAGTTCGAAGAATTTGTCAAAGCATCAGTAACCGCCATAGAGTCACGGGACCCTGCAACTTCCGGTCACTCGTTCAGAGTTGCCCAGATATGCAAGGAGATGGCGGCAGCTGTAAACGAAATGCATTCAGGTTATCTTAAAGATTTCAATTTCAATGAAAATGATATTAAGGAGCTGGAGTTTGCCGCTCTCCTCCACGACTTCGGAAAAGTATATATAGATCTGAACATTTTTAAAAAAGCAAAAAAACTCTATCCTAAAGATCTTGAAAACTTGAAGCTCCGTCTCGATTACCTTTACCGGTACCTCGAACTTGCGTACTTCGCGAAAGAGATGGAGATACTGCGTGAAGGGCTAAACTTTAATAAACCATATGAGGAAGAACTGAGCAGAATACGGTCAGAGAAAACAGCAAAACTTACCCGCATAATTGAGATAAAGGATGACCTGGTAAGTCTTAACGAACCGACTGTTACAGACCGTGATCCCGATAAGGTTCTGGAAGGGATTCTGCATGAAATTGAAAATATCGAATGTATAGATATTACCGGACATCATGTAGATATACTCACCGACAACGATAAAGTAAACCTTCTGATAAAACGAGGGAGCCTCAACAATGAAGAGCGTCTGGAAATTGAAAGTCATGTTATTGAAACATACAAATTCGTAAGCAAAATTCCATGGCCGCCGGAATATAAACGGATACCCGAAATTGCAATGCGCCACCACGAGAAACTCGACGGTACAGGTTATCCCGATGGACTGAAAGGAAAAGAGTCCATATCTCTTCAGTCAAGAATGATGGCGATAGCTGATATATATGACGCACTCACAGCACAGGACAGACCGTACAAAAAATCCGTACCGATCGATAAAGTAGTGAAAATACTCAAAGAGGAAGCGGACAACAACAAACTCGACTCGGACCTCGTAGACCTTTTCATAGATGCAAAAATCTATGAAAAAGTATCACCAACAGCAACATCCGAAAATTAATTTTAATCACTCCCTTCCCCTTCTCACCAAGGGGAAGGTGCCCAAAGGGCGGATGGGGAGGCGGATGGGGCGGTTCGGATGGGGGACAAACCACATCTATTCTCATTATTTAACACAATCTTTACACAACTGCACTTAATACCGGTTTGACAAAATTGTATCATTTTTATCTCATGATAACATCTGATATCGTATCCTCAAAACTCCGTTTCGAGGAAGGAGAGAGCCCTGCGGGACTTCTAAATGGGCTTCCACCACTTAAACCCTATTAAGATCAGGTTATCAGGACTGTCTTTAAAATAATAACATCCGGAGTAAACATAAATGAAAGATAACACAATTACATATGATAATGGAATACTTGTAGTTCCGGATAAACCGGTACTCTTATACATCGAGGGGGACGGAATTGGCCCTGACATCTGGAGAGGCGCGCGCGAGGTGATGGATAAAGCCGTTCAGGTTGCTTACAACGGAGAAAAAGAAGTTATCTGGAAAGAGATTCTCGCCGGTGAAAAAGCCCACAAAGCCACAGGCGAATGGCTCCCGGAAGAATCAATCGCTCAGATTGAAAAATATAAAATTGCAATAAAAGGCCCACTTACGACACCTGTCGGCGGAGGCATGAGAAGTATCAACGTAGCTCTCAGGCAGAGATTCAAACTTCATTCCTGTATAAGACCTGTGCGTTACTTTAAAGGTGTACCAAGCCCTGTTAAATGGCCCGAACATGTAGACATGGTAATATTCCGTGAAAACATGGAGGACCTCTATTCAGGGATCGAATGGAAAGCTGGAAGTGCGGAAGCAGAAAAAGTTCTAGCATTTCTTAATGGCGAGATGGGTCAATCTATCGCTGATGATTCCGGTATTGGAATAAAACCTATCAGTGTCCGCAACACAAAAAACCTCATGAGAAACGCTGTACGTTACGCCATTAATCATAACCGGAAATCTGTCACAATAATGCATAAAGGGAACATTATGAAATTCACCGAAGGGGCTTTCCGTGACTGGTGCTACGAAGTTGCGAAAGATGAATTTCCTGATAATACTATAACAGAGAAAGAACTTAAAGCGAAGTACAATTGGAAACAACCTGAAGGGAAAGTAGTTATAAAAGACCGAATAGCCGACGCGCTTTTTCAGGAGATAATAATACGCCCGCTTAATTATGATGTAATAGCAGCACCGAATCTTAATGGCGACTATATATCCGATGCGCTTGCAGCTCTTGTGGGCGGTCTTGGAATTGCTCCGGGTGCAAATATCGGAAACAATCACGCAATATTCGAAGCTACGCACGGAACAGCTCCGGACATTGCCGGAGAAGATATAGCTAATCCGGGTTCACTTATTCTTTCGGGTGAGATGATGCTGCGCTACATCGGATGGGATGAAGCCGCGGACCTTATAATAAACGCATTCGAAAGAACAATTTCTGAAGGAAAAGTAACAATAGATCTTTCAAGTCAGATGGATGGAGTATCTTCATTAAAATCTTCTGAGTTCGGTCATGCTGTTGCGGAGAATATTAAAGCTTAACTGGTATACTCATCCTTGATAATTCTATCTGTTAGTATTAAAACTGCGGCAATTTCGATAAATGCTGTGATAAACCGGAAAACTGTTACTACGGTATCAACCGTAGTAACATCATTTCCTGAAAACATCCTGTTATAAACATAGGCCAGCGAATAAGCAAAGTGAATATCCATAAAATAAAGCTGAATTTTACGGTTTATATCTTTCTTATTAAAAAGTCTGAAAACATGAAATGTAAGAAAAAAAGATAAAAGAATACCTGCAGTAACGGCATAGAATTTTCCATACAGAAAATTTAAAAAAATCATAAGATAAATGATCTCTATATAGTAAAAAGTAGCCAGATAGGGAACAAATGAGTTCACTTTTTCTTTGATATCGATTTTTTTAAGCATTAAATTAATCCCGGCAACATGAATAAAGTATTATATAAAAATTGTGACTACTTAGTTATATAAAAGATGCAGAAAATAAGTGAAAAAATATATCTCTCCCCCCGCCTTCGGCGGGGGGAGAGATATATTTCCGTTGATTTTCAAACATAATTTGAAATATAGCTAAGTAGTTACTGAAAATTTAAGATATAATATCTTACTATTTGATACAATAAAATTATTGTCAACAAATGTATATTATATAGAATGACTGAAATAGCGTCAGCGATTTATTTTTGAGGGCACAGCGCTTCGCGCTGTGCCTGAGATGGGGGATTTCGGGGGCAAAGCCATCGGAATCCCCCATCTCCTGCGCGTGCGAAGCACGCGCCTCCTAAAAAAATAAATTACCGGCTGAAATAAAGGGGAACCAATTGGAAGAAAAATATACAATAACTGTGCCTGAAGAATTTCATCTTGATAGAATTGATCTTGTAATACCTGCATCTCTTGAGGCGGATTTTACACGAAGTCAGATACAGAGGCTTATAAAAAACGGACAGATAACCGTAAACGGATTACCTACAAGACCAAACTACAAAGCAAAAACCGATGATGAGATAGAGATAACTATAACAGAAGAGGAATATGTAGAACCGGTAGCGGAAAATATCCCGCTGAACATACTCTATCAGGACGATGATATTGCAGTAATAAACAAACAGCCCGGTCTTGTAGTACACCCGGGACCGGGAAACTACAGAAGCACACTGGTCAGCGCACTGATGTATCATATAAAAAAATTGTCTACCGCAGGTGATCCTCACAGACCCGGAATTGTCCACAGGCTAGATAGAGATACATCAGGCTTAATGGTAATCGCAAAAACAGATGAAGCTTACGAAGGGATGGTCAAACAGTTTCAGGCCAGAACAATCGAAAAACGATACACTGCAATCATAATCGGAAAACCGGTAAAAGAACACGCTGTAGTAAACAGACCTATTGCTCGTCATAGAAAATACCGTCAGAAAATGACTATAGATGAAGATGGTCGTGAAGCCATTACGGAATATAAAATATCTAAAATCTGGCATACACAGGTGAGTACATTCACAATGCTCGACGTAAGAATACACACCGGACGGACTCACCAGATAAGAGTACACCTCTCGTCAATCGGAAATCCTGTCATCGGTGATCAGATCTATTCAAAGAAGTGGGAGAAATACAAAGTACCTTACCTTCTCCTCGCATCAACATTTCTTAAATTTAAACATCCAGTAACAGGTGAGGAGTTATCATTTACAGCGGAGCTCCCTGAACACATGAAGGACTATATTGTTAAGCTGGATACTATGCTTGAACAGTATCAGTAATTGAGCGAAGAGTAACCGGATCCACAGCTTAATAACTCAATCCTGAAAATCCCCTCTCCCCCCCCTTAGTAAAAGGGGGTTATTTAAAACAAAACACTCTCCACTTTCTTATAGATACTTTTTGCAAATTCATAAAAAATTTTAGCGTCTTCAATATCCGGTTTCCCGTTTGGCATCAAACCCAAATCTCCCGGGTATCTGGATTCGATGTAGAGCCTGTTCAAACTATCAAGAATATCATCTTCAATAATTTCCAAAAGATCCAATACCTGACTTTTCAATAATATTAAGTCATGTTTTTTCGGTATTTTGCGGTTGTTATATTCAAGCATTGCTTTTAGTGATTTTTCTACTGCCTGTTGAGCATGAAAAGCGACCATATGTGTAAAATAATCATTATGAATTATCTCTTCAATTAACTTCAGATCATCAGACGCAGATTTTAGCCATTCAATTGCCATAGTTTTATTCATAATAAAGATATTCCATTTTGACATATCTCTCTGGAAAAAGAACTATCCAATTCTACGAACTTCTGATTCATCTGTTTTGTATGAACAATCAAATCAATAGGGACTTTACTTCTGATTCTTCTAATCTGCCTTGAAATTTTCAGGTATATTTCGTTTTTTTCACGCCAGTTGTTTGGCATAAAATCATCTTTTGTCACTACATATAAATCAATGTCACTGTCGCTATCCGGATTGCCCCATGCATAGCTACCGAAAAGAATAACTTTTTCAGGGTCCATATTTTTCAGTGCTTCGATGATCTCAGTCCTGATATTGTCAGGTAATTTCATTATTATACCCTTTTTGATTCTTATCATATGGTTATATAATTTGTATCATATAATCAACAATTATAATTAAATCAATCCGGAAGAAGAATGTCAAGCCGGATAAACAATTAACAGATCGAGAAGAAAAAATGCAGAAAACTATTCCTGGAAAAACCACCCTTCCATTTGTGATAAAAATAAACTTCTTCAGGAAAGAAACCGAATCACTTTTATTTCAGTAATTAATACCCACTGCATCTTTAACTCTCTTCAGTGTAACTGCTGCAACATTTCGAGTTTTGTCTGCACCTTTCTTCAGTATATTATAAACCTCAGCCTGATCATCTTCAAATCTTTTACGGTTTTCGCGGTATGGCCTGAAGTACTCGGTTAAAATCTCAAGCAGATCCTTTTTAACCTGTCCATAACCTGTTCCCCCTTTAAGATACAGCTCCTTCATATCATTCAGCTGGCTCTCTGAAGCAAACAGTTTGTATAAAGCAAAGACATTACATGTGTCGGGATTTTTCGGATCTTCAACCGCTGCAGAATCTGTAACAATCTTCATAACTTTTTTCTTCAGAGACTTCTCGTCCTCGAAAATATCCAGCGTGTTGCCGTAACTCTTCGACATCTTCTGACCGTCAATCCCGGGAATGGTTGCAACATCATCCTCAATTTTACCTTCAGGAATTACAAATATATCACCGTAGGTATTATTAAAACTCCCTGCAATATCCCTTGTTATCTCAATGTGCTGCTTCTGATCTTTACCGACCGGAACTATATTCGCATCGTAAAGCAGAATATCCGCAGCCATAAGTATCGGATAAGTATACAATCCGACATTCGGCACAAGTCCCCGTGCAACTTTATCTTTAAAGCTGTGACTCCGCTCAAGAAGTCCCATAGATGTATGACATGACAGAATCCACGAAAGCTCCATCACTTCAGGGACATCTGACTGTACCCAGAAACAGCATTTTTCCGGATCAAGACCAAGTGCCAGAAAATCGATCGCGGCATTTATAGTATTTTTTTTAAGTTCAGCTCCGTCATGAAGAGAGGTCATCGCGTGATAATTAACTATAAAACAGAACAGTTCACTGCTGTTCTGAAGCTCAATCATCGGCTTCATCATCGCAAAATAATTACCGATATGAAGTGAACCGGAAGGTTGAATACCTGATAAAACTCTCGCCATAAAATCCTCTCTTTTTTACTCAATTATTTATAAAAAATAGGAGTAATTTTTGGTGTCAATAATAAAATTTTTCTTTACTATTCATTCTGACTTTGCATATTTCACCTATAGCCGTTAATGATTTATTAATTCCGGAGGAATTCAATGCAGAAGAATATGGGAAGCGCTGACAGTTTTATAAGAACAATGCTCGGTATATCATTTTTAGTAAACATCATAATCCTTGAGCCGGGTATAGTCGGAACAATTATACTCCTCGTTCTCGGAGCTCTTAACCTTGGAACAGCATGGATAGGATTCTGCCCTGCGTACAAACCCTTTGGTATCTGCACATGCGATGACAAGTGCTGTACAAAAACAGAAAAAAGCGCATAATCTTTTGCCGGTTCAGAGCTTATCTTATAGCTCTGAACCTTACAAAATCTAATGAGCGCAGCAATCTCCGCTGTGACTTCCGCAGAAATCACTTAGTTCCGCCTGAATTGCAGTATGTTCAATATCAAACTTCTCATTCAGCATTGAATTTATCTTCATTATAATCTTGTCGGATAGACCTGCAGAATCACCAGCCAGACAAACATGGCATGATAAAAAAACCTCTTTAGAATTGATCGACCAGATATGAAGACCATGAAGACTCTCCACGCCTTCAATTCCCAGTATAAAATTATAAACCTCAACAGAGTCAATATGCCCCGGAACACCCTGGAGGAAAATCCTCAGAGATTCGCGCAATATCCCCAATGAGCTCCATATAATCATCACCGCAATAAAAAAACTGATAACAATATCTATCCAGTAATTCGATGTAAAATAAATTGCAACTGCAGCAGCAATAACAGCCACTGATGAGAGAGCGTCAAAAAAGAGATGAAGAAACGCTGCTCTTATATTTAAACTTTTATCTCCGCCGCCATGGCCAAGAAAAAACATGGAGATAAGATTACCCGCAAGACCAACACACGCAACAGGCAGCATTATTGAAAAATCCACCTCAACAGGATTTTTAAAACGCTCTATCGCCTCATAAAAAATATATAATCCGATCAGCACCAGTGTAAACGCATTAATAAAAGCTATTAGTACTTCAAAGCGCTTCAGCCCGAATGTATATGAATCTGTTCTTTTTTTCTCCGAAACTTTTTCACCGGTATACCCGAGTACAAGCGATAATACGTCCGACAGATTATGCCCCGCATCTGATATAAGCGCAAGACTCCCGGAGACTATCCCTCCGATATATTCCGCAACAGTGATAATAACATTAAGAGCTATAACCACCGCAAATTTAAAACCATCCCCTGTATTATGCGAATGGTGTGAATGATGATCGTGATTGTGACCTTCTGCTTCATGATGACTGTGCATTTATCTTCTCCCTTACTTGAATAAACATTTTAAATTGTTATTATTTTTCCGCTTTCAGCAGGACCCGGCGTTATACCTCAAGTATATGCTCTATCCCCAGTTTTAAAATTAAATATATATGTTCATCATCAAACGAATAATATGAGTTTTTACCGTCTCTCCTGACTTTAGCAAGTCTCGCCTGCTTCAGAGTCCTGAGCTGGTGTGATACAGCTGACTGATTCATGTTAACTCTATTCGAAAGTTCAGTAACACTGACCTCACCCTCTTTTAATGCTAAAAGAATTTTCAGTCTTGTGGGATCACCGAATATTTTATAGAACTCCGCCAGATCTGTAAATTTTGATTCGTCAAACTCAGGATTTTTTGTTTTCATATTTTACCCTTGATCACGTGAACATATGAGCCATTAATCATATGATATATTATTAATCAACTTTTTTTTATTGACTCAACAGGTAAAAATGAAATTATTCCCCTGGAGTAATAAATGACCTTAAAAAAAATAACAACCATATCCCGTCTGACCGCAATTATGATATTGTTTATAAGTATTACAGCCGGGCTCTCTGCCGCAAATCGGATTGCAGTAGTAAAAAGCCGGTTTGACAATATTGAACTGGTACTGGATACTTATCATATTAAATATAACCTCATCGAGTTTAAAGATCTGGGCAGAAGTGATATATATAACAATTACGATTCGATATTCTTCCCTTCCGGAATTCTTTCCGAATACGAAGACAATCTTGATGTTGAGTGGCAGGGAAAAGAATTTACATCGGTAAAATTATCAAAAGATTTCTTTGAACTGGACGAAAAAGCATTTAAAAGCAATTTTAGAAGCTTCACAAAAAATGGTGGCTCATCATATTTTTCAGGATATGCATTCAAACAGCTCGCGCTAGCCTATGATGATTTTAACTTTTTTGATGATTTCGCTTTCATGGGTATACCCGGCCGGATTGAAGCTGATATCAAGGGTGACCTTGCACGTTTCAGCCTTAAAAGAAAAACAGCTCTCTACATGGAATACCCCGGCTGGGTCGCTTTAAAAAGTGTTGATGGAGCAGAGGTACTTGCAGAAGCTGATTTCTCCACTCCCCGTGGTAATAAATCCGGACCTATTAGCGTACTGATACACGATACAGGTGAAATTCTATATACAAGCTATTACAGTACTGTTTACAGTGAATTTAAACGTTTTAATATTTATCGTATCGCAGGGAGTCACTTACGCAAGGAAGCGGTCAACCGTGTAAAAGACCGATCGCAGGAACCTACCGGAGTAATTGTTGATTCTTTTCTGGGTGGAGAGTCACATAGAACATATTATTTCAACCTTAAAGAGGGGAATAATACGATCCATTTTCTTTCAGAGAATGCCACATATATGTTCGAAATATACGACAGAAATATGTCATTAATTGTATCGAAAGATTTTCAGGAAACTGCTCAAAGCTACAACATAATTTCCCTGAAAGAAGATTACTGTTTTGTTAAAGTATATCCATCAGGAAAAGATAGATTTATAATGCATTCAGTTGTTTCAGCATACGGTGCTGTAATTCCTCCCGGAGTAACCTATGCTGTTAAAATTTTACTGGGCATTTTAGGATCTGTATTCATTTTAGCATTTCTTAAAGTAACAATTTCCAGATTAAAATAACAATTATTCCATATTTTTTTATTTACATAATAGACAATAGTTTTCATCTAATGAATGTTGTATTTGTTCATCGTTAAAAGCCCCTGCGGGGGGCTTTTGAGGGGTTTCACTCCTTAAATCCCGTAAAAAAAGTATATCTGCATCGAGCAGAAATTTAATCTGCACATGCATCATCAGTATTCTACTGAAGGTGCATCAAAGTTTCTAAAATTATATGCTGTTTTTAATAATTCGAAGATATTTAAAATATTATATTTTAACGTAAAAAGATCGTAATTGGCCGTAAACCGTCGACATTCTATCGCCGCCGTGCCTTTGGCGCAGCGGGAGCAGTTTTACAAACGGTCTATGAACACTTACAATAAATCCTGCATTAAAAGGAGTATTCCAGATGGGGAGAATAATTTCTGTTTCCAATCAGAAAGGTGGTGTTGCAAAAACTACCACAACAGTAAATGTGGCTGCTTTCCTGGCCGACAAGGGGAAAAAAGTTCTAATTATAGATATAGATCCACAGGGTAATGCCGGTTATGGTATCGGTATAAATGCCGAGGAGATGCAGACAACTATATACGAAGTTATGATAGGAGAGATTCCTATTGAAGAAGCTATCTTCAAGTCTGACATTGAGGGACTATCGATAATCCCGGCTAACATACATCTATCCGGTGCACAGGTCGACCTGCTTGACACTGACGAGAAAGAATTTATACTCAAAAAAATTCTGGCTCCTGTAAAGAAGCATTACGACTATATATTCATAGATTGTCCCCCTTCCCTGGGAGTACTGACTCTGAACGCCCTGGTCGCGGCTGATACAGTTTTAATTCCGCTTCAGTGCGAGTATTACGCTCTGGAGGGGATAAGTCAGCTTCTTCGAATTATTGTAATGGTTCAGGAACGGCTCAACAAGTCTCTTAAAATTGAAGGTGTTGTACTTACCATGTATGATCCAAGAACAAATCTTGCACAGCAGGTTGTTAATGACGTAAGAGAGTATTTCAAGGAAAAAGTTTTCAAGACAGTAATCCCGCGTAATGTAAAACTATCCGAAGCTCCATCTTTCGGGAAACCAATTGGACATTATGACAAAACATGTCCCGGAAGTATAGCTTACGAAAAACTCGCTGAAGAGGTAATAAACAATGACTAAAAAAGCATTAGGCAAAGGACTCGGAGCTATTATCTCCATGTCCCCCGCATCCGTAGAAGAGATTGAAAACAACGTTGTAAACAATAAAGACAGAATCAGGGATCTGGATATGTCCAAAATTATCCCTAATCCTGATCAGCCGAGAACATTCTTCGATGAAAATGAAATCACCGGCCTTGCCGAATCTATAAACGCAGTCGGCATAATCCAGCCTATTATTGTCAGAGAAAAAGACGGGCTCTTCATCATTATAGCAGGTGAAAGAAGATTCAGAGCATGCAAACTCAACGAGATGAAAAAAATCAAGGGTATTGTAATAGAGGCTGACGAAGAACAGAACTTCTCCATGGCTCTGATAGAAAATATCCAGAGAGAAAATCTTAATGCAATTGAAGAAGCTAAAGCCTATAAATTGATGATCAACAGATTTAAAATGAAGCAGCAGGATGTGGCAAAGAAAGTAGGTAAAGACAGAACTACTGTAACCAACACCCTCCGCCTTCTCAACCTTCCGGAAGAGGTGCAGGAGGGGATCATCGATAAAAGAATCAGCGCGGGACACGCAAAGGTTCTTCTCTCTCTTGAAGATCCTGAAAAGCAGCTTCGTCTATTCAATGATATAGTTGAAAAAGGTCTTTCAGTAAGATCACTTGAACAGATAATTTCACCCGAAAAAAATGAAAACGGCAGTAACGGGAAAGGCACAGAGCAGAAAGCAGTACAGGCAAAAAGCCCGCAGATAAAAAAGATGGAAGAGGACCTTATAACAAAGCTGGGAACAAAAGTAGAAATCAGACATTCAGGAAGCAAAGGAAGAATTGAAATAAGCTACTATTCACTCGATGATTTTGAAAGAATTATGGAGAAGATAAAATAATTATGACTTTCGCCCGCAGGCTCTTGTCTTCTGTAGGCTCGTAGCGCGCTACGAGCCTACAGAAGACAAGAGCCTGCGGTTTTAAAATCTTATAATTTCATAATCATGCAAATCTTAATTCAGACAAATCTAAATCTCTTCCAGATCTATCTTCTCCACCCTGCCGGTTTCAATATCCAGAATTGCAATTGAAGATTCATCGTGACCGTAAACTGCACCGGGATTAATAATCCTGCATTCATTTGAAACATAATTCTCGAAATGATGTGTATGCCCTTTTATAATATAATCATACTTTCCCGAAGCCACTGCATCTCGATACATCGGGACATCATGTCCATGAAAAACCATAAACTTCTTTCCCGACAATTCAAACTCGGATTTCAAATCCACAGACTTCATTCCGAGTTCATTGGCCTTCACATCAATCTCTTCACTGTCAATCAGGTCACCATTCCCAAGAACCAGATAACATTCGAAGTCTTTCAGATAATGAAGCATTCTGGGAGATGTAATATCTCCAGCATGGATTACAGTTTTAATACCCCTGCTCTGAAAAATGGCAATAGCCTTTTTCGTAGCATCAATATCGTTATGTGTATCAGACATTATACCAATCTGCATAATCTATCAACCGAGCCTTGCGCCCACAGGGATACTCTCATCTGCAAAAATTACCTGAGGTTTATCCTTACTGCTTTTTTTAGCTGCAAGAAGCATACCGCGCGATTCCTTGCCGAAAATTACTGCGGGCTTTAAATTTGAAACCAGGAGAATTTTTTTCCCCTTTATATCCTCAGGCGCATAGGCCTGTGCAATCCCTGCCACAATCTGCCGTGTATCAGAACCTGAATCAACTGTAAGATAAAGAAGTTTATCAGAACCTTCAACTTTTTCCGCGTCAACAACCAGAGCAACCCGGATATCTACCTTTCCAAAATCACTTATATCTATTAATCCTTCACTTTCATTTTTCTTCTCTTTTACAGGTTCAACCTTAACTTCAGTTTTAACTTTTTCAATCTTAGGGAATAGTATTCCTAAATCTTTAAGAATTTCCCCGGTTTTAAGATTATTCAAACCATTCAAAGAATCAATATCCGTTGCAGCATTCTCTCCATTAAGCGACGCGATAATTTCAGGAGAAACCGTAATGAGAACAGGCGACAGCAGAACTGCAACGCTGTAGATAGATTCAAGAAGATTGCGGATTACAGAGGAGAGCTTATCCATATTATTCTCTTTCGCAAGCTGCCACGGTTTTGTTTCATCAACATACTTATTGAGAGAGCGGATAAACTCCCACAGCTTTTCAAGCCCTATACTTGTCTGAAACTTACAGCAATACTCAACATAGCTGTCAGATGCTTTTTTAAATCCTGCAAGGAGTTCATCTCTTCCCGCTTTATCTTCCCCGACGTCAGAAATTTTACCTTCAAAATATTTACCGGCCATATTAAATGTACGGTTAATAAGATTACCAAGATCGTTTGCCAAATCGTAATTGATTCTGTCGATAATCAGATCTTCGTTAAACCGTGCATCAAGCCCGAATGTCATTTCTTTTAAGAAAAAATATCTTATCTGATCATTTCCGTATTTACTGACAAGATCGTGAGGAGTAACAACATTTCCAAGACTCTTCGACATCTTGGCTTCATCCATGTTCCAGTAACCGTGAACATTCAGATTCATATATGGATCGATATCAGCGGCCTTGAGCATTGTCGGCCAGAAAATACCGTGAGGTTTTAAAATATCCTTAGCAATTATATGCTGAACTGCAGGCCAGTATTTTTTATATTTCGCATCATCAGGATAACCTATGGCGCTGACATAATTTATCAAAGCATCGAACCATACGTATGTCACAAAATTTTCATCAAAGGGAAGAGGTATCCCCCAGGTAAGTCGCGAAACCGGACGGGATATACAGAGATCTTCCAGAGCGTCACCTTTCAGCATTGAAAGGACTTCATTTTTGTAACGTTCCGGTCTGATGAAATCCGGATTTTTATTTATATGATCCAGAAGCCAGTCCTGATATTTACTCATCTTGAAAAAATAGTTTTTCTCTTCTATAAATTGCGGTGCTTTGTTATGCTCCGGGCATTTACCGTCAATGATCTCTTTATCAGTAAGAAACCTCTCGCAGCCAACACAGTAGTTACCCCCATAGCTTCCGAAGTAGATGTCACCTTTGTCGTAAACCTTCTGAAGTATATCCTGTACAACTTTTTTGTGACGCGGCTCAGTTGTGCGGATAAAGTCTGAATATTTAATATTGATGTCATCCCATGCAGTCTTGAATTTACCGCTGATCTTATCGGCATAATCCTGAGGGGTCATACTCCCTGCTTCGGCTGCAGTGGCAATCTTATCTCCATGCTCATCGGTTCCAGTTAGAAAATATGAATCATATCCAAGTGTCAGATGAAGTCTGTGAACAAAATCTGCAAGAATTGTTGTATATGCATGTCCAATATGAGGCTCAGCGTTTACATAATAAATTGGTGTTGTAACATAAAAAACTTTTTCCATTTCCCGCCTCAAATATATCTATTTATCCAGATCTTCATCAATTTTAAAGAGTTCCTCAATAAGTTCCTCTTTGATTCTATGTTTCCCGTCTTTCAAGTCCATGTCTTTTGTTTTGATATTGAGGAACCTGTCCCCTTCTTTAATCATTACTGTTTCTTTAAGAGTATTAACAGAAACAACTCTGAAACTTTTATCCTTCGCTACAACAACGGAATCTATCTCCGGCATTGTTTCGTTAATCTCCCTGTAGGTGTTATACTCAAAACCGAGACAGCATAACAGCCTTCCGCACATCCCGGAAATTTTCATTGAGTTGAGATTGAGGTTCTGTTCTTTCGCCATTTTAATTGATACAGGCTCAAACTCCTCCCGCTGATACAGACAGCACATCGGTTTTCCGCACGGGCCATATCCGCCGACAATTCGAGCTTCATCTCTGACACCAATCTGTCTCATCTCAATTCTTGTACGGAACACTGCAGCAAGTTCCCGTACAAGTTCCCTGAAATCAATTCTGTTCTCGGCAACAAAGTAAAATATAATCTTTGTCTTATCGAAAAGACACTTCACCGAAACCAGTTTCATATCAAGTTTTTTAGCCTTTGACTTTTCCCGACATACAGTAAAAGCTTTCTCTTCTATCGACTCAAGCTCGGGTATCTTGCTTAAATCTTCAGGAGTAGCCTTTCTCATAATTTTACCGGTCACAGCAATCGACGGATTATTCTGATAACCGCGGATCTTAACCACACGCCCCACATCTATGCCATGCTCAATCTCCACAACACACTGCGAGTTCTGTCTTAGAAAAAAATCATTTGTATCTACAAAATATATCTGATAGCTATTTCTTAATTTTACAGCTGAAACTTCCATATAATCCTCAACTTTTTTATATCGTAAAGCAGCCTTCGGCTGCCATTAAACGCCGGCGCCCCCTGCATCACTCTCTCCCGTGCCGCACAGCTGCATGGGAAAAATTTGCTACAACCACGAAAAATCTGCCTCCGGAAATCCGGAAGAGTCTATTTCACTGAAAGAGTACATAAATCCCTTCAGTATATTCTTAACATTCAGATTGTGACCAAGCCCTTTCTTTAAAGCAAGCAGTATTCTTACAATTTTAACAGCATCCCCCTGAGAAACCGCAATCTCTTCAGGTATATAACCTGTTTTACCGTCAAATCCATACCTTACAGTATAACTGTAAATATTTATTAGTACAGTCAATAAAAATTCGCTGTCCGGTACAACCTTTATATCAGTAAATTTAAACATCTCATTGTTACCGTTCTTAACAAATCCCGAGATAGTATTGCAGATATTTTTTATTTCATTAAAAAGACTCTCCTCATGAAGTTTAAGGGCAATCTCGGCAGATCCCCCGGAAACTGCAGTAAAAAGTTCACTATCGGAGGTTCTTCTCCCCTGTATATCTATAATTTTAAGTATATTCTCGTCATTCAAAGGCTGAAAAGGAATCTCTATGCATCTTGAGATGATTGTAGGGAGTATTCCGGTACGGCTCTCGGCAATCAAAAAAATATTCGATTTTGAATACGGTTCCTCAATAGTTTTCAGGAGGGCATTCTGTCCGGCATCAGAAATCGTATCGACTCCATCAATGATTACCGAGTAGTTACCTGTTGAAGATGCTCTGCAGAGCCTGTCAATGAGCCACCTTACCGAGCCCGGCATAAGTTTATCCTTATTACCTACAGGTATTTTCCCCTTCTCATCCCTATCGAGAATTATAAGATCAGGAAAAGTTTTAGCAGAGATCTGCCTGCATATATTACACTCACCACATGGAGAGTTAACGGCATTGCACAAAAATGAGCTTAAAAATCTTTCGGCAATCAGTCTTTTACCTATGCCTCTCTGGCCTGTGAACAAAATTGAATGAGGCATCCCCTCACCGCTCTTCAGCGATGAAAGATATTTCAGCTCCCGTTCATGTCCGATTATTCCATTTAGATTCATTCAGATACTTTATTATTATAGAAGTAAGAGGCGTTAATAAACCAGATCCAGGACAAGTCCCCTTATCTCTTCAATGGTTTTCAGAAGATCAAATGCATCACTTGAACGAGTTATCATCTGTGCTAATTTTATAAGATTTTCATCGATTTTATCGATAACAGTCTTTTCGACTTTTCCCATTCTTTTTTCACGGCTGGTAAGATCAAGTCTCCGTGACTCAAAACCGTTTTCAAGAATCATTTTCAATATTTTTTTAAGGAGAATTTTATACTTTTCAAGCTCATAAAGCGACTGTGAATCAAGAAATCTCTTCTCCTGATCCTGCAGATCGGTCATAAGCTCTTCTATGCTTCCGTGAAATTCAATAGAAATTCTGTTATCAAGCTCGGTTGTAAATTTCGAAATTTTAGATCCGCCGGAGGAAGCTCTTGTTTTTGCTTTAATACCCTCTCTCGGTTTTTGTCTGGAATCTGTTCTGGGAATCTCTATCATTTTATTATTCGGCCCTCTTGTTTATCACACAATTGCCGTCAAATTTGACACCCTCTTCCATAACAAGACTTGGAGTAATGATATTCCCCTTGATATCACCGGTAGATAAAAGGATTACTCTCTCTGTTGCGTAAATATTACCCGAAACCTTACCTCCGACAACAACAAGTTTTGCCTTGATATCAGTTATCGCATCACCGCTCTGTCCAATAAGAACCTTACCATGAGTGTCAATTGTTCCCTGAAATTTACCATCTATCCTGAGGAGCCCATTGATTTTAAATTCACCTTTGAATTCAGAACCGGTTCCAATGATACTGTTTATGATGTTATCTTCATCTATCCTGTTTAATTTTGCCATTTCCATTTCTCGTTTTATTGTATATCCGACATAATTCACATGTTTAAATTGATTTCAAGCATATTTTTCTTCTAATTATATAATAGGATCAGTATTTATTCCTTAAATTTTCTAAAGTAAAAAAACTCTATTATCCCCGCCGCCGAAGGCGGCGGGGATATATATTTTTTGTTTTTAAACTAAAAATTATATTTAAAAATAATTACTGTAATAGGATATAAAAGGGAGCTGTTGTCCAATAAAATATTATGTAATTACCGGCAGTCACAAAAACACCGGGCTGCTTTAATAAATCACTTCTACATTTTTGAAATCTTACATGAAACCGCCATTATAATAAGTTGACAGATTTTATTAATAAATTACTTTTACAGATAGTTAGCCCGGTATTAATCATCGGCGAATATCTTTTCTCCTGCTGAATCTGGAAGAAAGAATCATGGTTTTGCCTGAAATTTAATATCCGGAACAAATTTAAAAAACGTTATTTGATAATTTATCAGCCAGGAGTTTTACCTTAATGAAACCACAGATATTCTTCACAATAATACTTATAGCATCACTCTTATCCTGTAATAGTATCACAATTCTCAGAGAGCATATAACAATAAATGAACTTCTTACTGCAAAAGAGAAGATCGATAATTCTGCAAATCCCGCAGAAGTTCTGCTTTTAAAAAACAGTCTGTCTGAAAAAATACTTGTTCTGAATGATATAACAGTAAAAGATATAGTTGTTTCAACTAATGTAGATTACGATTTCTGCGTTCTTGCAAATTTTCAGTCAGAGAAAGGGCTGATAGAATGCTATATTTATACAAAAAATATTAAGCGGATATCTCAGCTTCAAAAGGGTACATCAGTAATAAACGTAAAAGGTGAGTTCAAAAGATATTTCTCCATGCTTGATAATTATTACACAAAACTTGAAATAACAAATTCAGATATTACTATCAAAACAGAATAGATTATGCCTGTTAAAAAAAAAATAACAATAACTGCGATTTCAATTTCAGTATTTATAATAATATCGCTGATCATCGCACTGATAACCTACAAGTTTCTGAAAATATCATATAATAACACTGAAAAAAGTGATATAGATTCTCAGTTAACCATAACACGCGATAGTAAAGGTATACCATCCATCTATGCAGAATCTGTAAACGACTTCTACTTTGCACTCGGCTATCTTCATGCACAGGACAGGCTCAATGTAATTGAATATCTCCGGTCAATCGCAACCGGTGAGTCCGATAAATTCGCAGGTGAAGACAGCAAGCTAATTAACAATCTCAGCATCACAATTGGATTTACTAAAAATGCCGAAGACATAGCAATAAAACTTAAAGAAGAAGAGATCTCCTCTCTTAAAAACTATGTAAATGGAATCAACCATTTACGAAAAAAAAACCATGTAAGAAACCTGATAAGCCGGGATTGGAAAATCGAAGATGTTCTTGCAATACTATCAATGAAAGAATGGGCAAATACATATCTGAACAATAAAGAATTAATCTTTAATCTCCCGGATACAAAAATTTCAGCTTCTAAAAATCTCTTGAATAGTAACCGTTTTTTATACTTTTACAACGATGATGATCTGCAATACCTCTACACTTTAAGAAGAGTAAAAGAGATAATTGAAAAATATATATGCACATATGCCAGAGGCAATTCAATTTATATTTCACCCGAGTATTCAGTATCAGGCATTAATTCGTTAACTACCCTTAATTACGAGGATTCGTTTAATGTTTATCCTGGCTGGTATCCGGTTAAACTTGAATTAAAAGGGAAGATAACTCATGCCGTTACCTATAATGGTCTTCCGTTTATTTTATCATTCAGGAACGACTCTATCTCTCTCTCTCAGATCAATATAAATATAGATACTCAAAATTTCTATTTGTTTGAAACTGATAATAAAAACAATATAACACATTATAAATCTGCCGGTGTGTGGAAGGAATTCAAATCACTACGAGTACCGGATTTTACAGGAAATGAGACAGCATCTGAGATAAAATGGGTAACTGAGAAAGGCCCTGTTTTCAGCGAACTTATCAGTACTGCAAAAACAGAGTCCCGAATAATGGTAATTGATTCAGTTCAGCCCGGTGTAGAATATATCAATTTAATGCTGCAGATACCGTTTGATACAGACATTGACAAGATCCGACTGAAAGCACTTTCAAACGATTCGGCTTTAAAGGGTTTTATTATTTCAAATAAAGAAAAAGCATTTAAAGTATATTCCGGTTTGATAAATCAGTCAGATAATAATAATCTCATATTCATTGATGGGAGTAATAATCTGAAACAATCTATATCAAAAATTTCAGTTTCCAGACAGATTTCAGGGATAGATTATTCGGGGAGTGATTTAACGTCAGATAAAGATATTCCAGGTGTTTTTAAAAATACTATATCCAACGAATTCAAGATTGAGCGTTTAAACAAACTTCTCGATAAAAAGAAAAACTATGATTATGAAAAATTAAAAAAAATAATTACAGATGACAACTCTATCGCTGCTGAAAAATTTGTCCCTCTTTTTCTATCGATGCTTGGGAATAATCCTCTAACATCCTCAAAATTATCAAAAATATATCTTAATGATTGGGATTATTCAGCAAAATCAGGACTTCAATCCCCGGCAATTTTTTACACTACATTGCATTTTTACATCAATGAATCATATAAAGATGATTTTGGAAAAGATTCCGAATTTAATTTAAACAATGCATATCTTCTTTATCCGGACTTTTATACAGAATGCCAGACAAGAATCAGTTCTATATTTGATAAGGCCGATACACCAAATGTTGAAGGCAGAGAAATGATTTTTGACACAGCATTTTTAAATGCTATGCGCTTTTTAAACCGGATCGAAGGTCCGCAAATGGAAAACTGGAAATGGGGATTAGTTAATAAGTCGAGCTATAACATTCCAGATGAAAAAATTAACTTCATTTCACGGCTTTTCGAACCTGAAAAATCACATCTCTCCGGTGGACCGGATGCACTTTTGAATATAATACTGGATTATAATATAAAACCGGTATCCTCTACATCATTTTTTTCTATTATAAGTGATGATACTTTTCATTTTAAAATGAATTCAGGTTATTCAACTTCAATGTTATCCGATTTTTATTATGGAAGCAGCGTAATAAACAATTTTGAAGATATGAATTCCACAACACAAAAATATACTACAACCATCAGTAATAAATAAAACATATAGAGAATAGAACAATGGGCTTAAGCCATTTGTTCTATTCTCTATAATATACCTATATATAAAAAGAGAGGATGACTTTCGCCACCCTCTCTTTTTATATATAGAATGAAATGTATTCTAAGATTTCTCTTAGTACATTCCGCCCATTCCACCCATGCCGCCCATTCCGCCGCCTGGCATTCCGCCCATACCTTTGTCATCCTCTTTATCAGTAATGAGAACTTCAGTAGTACAAAGCATTCCTGCAACTGATGCTGCGTTCTGAAGAGCTGAACGGACAACTTTAGCTGGATCAATAATACCTGCATCGATCATATTCACCCATGTTAATGAATATGCGTTAAATCCGATACCCGGTTTCTCTTCTTTAGCTTTTTCAACTATCACAGAACCTTCGAGACCCGCATTAGAAGCTATCTGCTTCATCGGCGCCTCAATAGCTCTTCCAATGATTTCAGCTCCGATTTTTTCGTCACCTTCAAGCTTAGCTGCAATTTCTTTAACTGTTTTCTGAGCATGAATCAGGGTCAATCCGCCCCCTGGTACAATACCTTCTTCAACAGCAGATCTTGTAGCAGAAAGTGCATCTTCTACTCTTGCTTTCTTCTCTTTAAGCTCAACTTCAGTTGCAGCGCCTACATTGATAACAGCAACTCCGCCTGCAAGTTTAGCTTTTCTCTCCTGAAGTTTCTCGATATCATACTCTGAAGAAGACTCTTCAATCTGTTTCTGGATCTGAACAATTCTTGATTTTACTTCGCCCTGAACTCCTGCACCTTCAATAATTGTTGTATTTTCTTTATCAACAAGAATTTTCTTTGCACTACCAAGCATATCAAGTGTTGTGTTCTCAAGCTTCATACCAAGATCTTCAGATACAACCTGTCCTTTTGTAAGTATAGCAATATCTTCAAGCATTGCTTTTCTTCTATCACCAAAACCTGGAGCTTTAACAGCTACACATGTGATAGTTTTTCTTAGTGTGTTTACAACTATAGTAGCAAGAGCTTCCCCTTCTACTTCTTCAGCAATGATAAGAAGCGGTCTTCCAGCCTGAGCAACTTTCTCAAGAACAGGGAGAAGATCTTTCATTGTTGATATTTTTTTGTCATGTATTAAAATAAGAGCGTTGTCAAGAACCGCCTGCATAGTTTCAGGATTTGTTGCCATGTATGGAGAGATATAACCTCTATCAAACTGCATTCCTTCAACTACTTCAAGAGTTGTTTCAATAGATTTAGCCTCTTCTACAGTAATAACTCCATCTTTACCGACTTTATCCATTGCATCTGCAATAAGATTTCCGATTTCCATGTCATTATTAGCAGAGATAGATGCAACCTGTGCAATCTCTTTCTTGTCTTTGATCTCTCTTGAAACAGAAGCGATATAATTAACAGCAGCTTCAACAGCTTTGTCAATTCCTCTCTTAAGATCCATAGGGTTTGCGCCAGCTGTTACATTTTTCAGACTCTCTCTGTAAATTGCAGCAGCAAGAATTGTTGCAGTAGTTGTACCATCACCAGCGATGTCGTTAGTTTTGATAGCAACTTCTTTAACCATCTGTGCGCCCATGTTCTCGAAAGCATCTTCAAGTTCAATTTCTCTTGCAACAGTTACACCATCTTTTGTAACTGTAGGTGCACCGAATTTTTTATCAATCGCTACATTTCTTCCACGTGGCCCGAGAGTAACCTGTACTGCATCAGAAAGTTTTACAACACCTTCAAGAATAGCTCTTCTCGCTTCATCATTATACTTTAATATCTTTGCCATTTTGATCCCCTTTTATGAAATTTTAAGTTAAAATTGATTAGTCTATTACTACTAAAATATCATGCTCATTAAGGATTAAATAATCTTTATCCTCATATTTCAGTTCCACACCTGCATATTTTCCGAAAAGAACTTTATCACCAACTTTTACTCTCATTGGAACAAGGTCTTTTCCATCAAGTCTTCCTTCACCTGTAGCAACAACTTTACCACGTGATGGTTTTTCCTTTGCTGTGTCGGGAACATACAGAGATCCCACTTTTGCGATCTCCTCATCGATCAGTTCTACTAAAACTCTGTCACCTATCGGTTTTATAGCCATATTAGCCTCCTTAAGAATTAATATAGGTTTTTATTTGAATTCAACTTTTCAAATTGTTAGCACTCACCTTAACGAGTGCTAACAATTCAATTATATAAATGCGCTTCTTTATTTCAAGATTAATTTGATAAAAAATGGCATTATTATTTAAAAAAATTTAAAAGCAGCAGCTACATGTAGAAAATATATACAAAAACGTTTAAAGGGCAAGATAATCCGACTTTCCGCCCCTTTTTTCAACAACTCTGCACCCTTCTATAATCATATTTTTATCAACAGCTTTACACATATCATAAATAGTAAGAGCAGCAACTGATGCAGCTGTCAAAGCTTCCATTTCGACACCGGTTTTCCCGCTTAATTTAACTTCTGAAAAAATTTCAACCCCGGATCTGCTTCGATCAAGGTTTATTTTTACATCAATATAATCAAGCTTCAACGGATGACACATAGGAATCATATCAGAAGTTTTTTTAGCGGCCATAATTCCTGCAATTCTTGCTACTTCAAAAACATCCCCCTTGGGAAGAAGTCTGTTTTCTATAGCATCAACTGTAGCTGAATCCATCTTAACAAATGAACATGCTTTTGCATATCTTTCCGTCGATATCTTAGGGCTGATATCGACCATAACAGCCCTTCCATCATCACTATAATGAGAAAAATCTGACATATTTATGCTTTAACCGGTTTAAAAGTTTTATATATGTACTTCAAAATTCCGAGTAGAATATAAATAAAAGCCACTCCAAAAATTGCAAAAGCTTTTAAGGCAAACAGTAAAAAAATAAAAAGAACAGCTGTAACAGCAGCCGGTGCTTTCCCTTTTTTCCAGACATCTGAAAAAAACTTTGTATAATCAACTTTAGAAACCATTAGAAGTGCGATAATGATATAAAAAGGAATAAATACATAAAGATTTACATCGTAATTAATCTCACCAAAATATAGCGCATCCACACTATATAAAGCAGGTACTATGCTTACAACAATACCAGCCGGAGGCGAAGGAAGCCCGGTAAAACCATCACCGCCTTCTTCGCAATTAAACCTTGCAAGTCTATATATTGCACAAACAGGAAATACCGCAGCAACAGCAACTCCAACACTTATACCAAAAAACTCAGGCAACTCATGAAGGAAAGCCTGGTATGCCAAAACACCCGGTGCAATTCCATACGATACCGCATCCGCAAGAGAATCGAGCTGCATTCCTATTTCACTCTCAACATCAAGTGCTCTGGCAATGGCTCCATCACATGCATCAAAAATTGCTCCGATAAAAATTAAAACACCAGCTATAACAAGATAATCCATATCACCGAATGGTGATACATATTTTGCTGAAAAGAGGATGGAAACAAATCCCGCTAACATATTTCCCATAGTAAAAAGACTTGGAATAATTGATTTTCTTCTGCTCATATTATATCCCGGTTTTATGTATTTTGAAGTTAAAGTTAAACGTTTGCTATATTTATTGTCAAGAGAAATAAGGTTAACTTCCGTTTCAATAACAGAACTGTAAACATACTCTCTCAAAGTCAGGATTTATTTAAAATTCTGTTTTCAGACGATTTTTATTTTTTCTACGCTCTAGCGCAAATGAGATAAGTTTTTCGAGAAGAGATGAATACTCTATACCAGATTCAGCCCATAACTTCGGATACATACTTATATTAGTGAATCCAGGCAATGTGTTAATTTCATTAAGAAAAAATTCTCCGGACTTCCTATCCAGAAAAAAATCGACCCTCGCCATTCCGGTGCAGCACAAAGCCAGATATCCGGAAACAGCGGTTTTCATCATTTCATCCGTTAATGCAGAATCTATATCTGCAGGAATTAAAAGCTCAGCACCATTTGAATCTATATACTTTGCTTCATATGAATAGAATTCATGCTTAGGTCTTATTTCCCCGGGAGTTGATGCTTCCGGACTATCATTTCCAATAACTGAAAATTCGATTTCTCTGGCGTCTATACCTTTTTCTATAAGAATTTTATTATCCCAGATCAGCGCTTCATTAATTGCATTTTCAAGAAATTCAACATTTTTAACTTTTGAAATTCCGACAGATGAACCCGCATTACATGGTTTTATAAAACATGGAAATCCGATATTACCTGCAATATTTTTCAAAATTAATTCTTTTTGTAAATCCCACTGATATTTCAGAACGGTAATCCATTCTACTACAGGAATTCCGGCATCACGAAGCAGCCTTTTAGCTACATCCTTATCCATCCCTATTGCCGAGCCTACAACATCCGCTCCTACATAAGGAACCATCGCCAGCTCCAGAAGTCCCTGCAGAGTCCCGTCTTCGCAGAATGTACCATGTACTACAGGAAACACTACATCAACACTTACCTCCTTCAGAGATAGTGCATCAAATAGAAACAGTTTTCCTTCACGTTCATAATGATTCACAAACCAGTTCCCCGTTTTGTGAAGTTTCAGCACACTTCCAAAATCTTTATCTTCGGCAATCTCGGGAGAATCCTGAACATACCATCTGCCGTCATGATCAATACCGATAGCAGTTACTTCATACTTTGTTTTATCGAGATATTTAATTACAGATGCGGCAGAACATCGCGATACGTCATGCTCTCCGGAACGGCCGCCATATAGTACTCCAATCTTTAACATAATCAGACAGCTTCTACAAATGCCTTGTGGATTACCTTGGCAGCAAGTTCTGCATACATGGAATCAATAACACATGAGATACCAATTTCCGAAGTTGATATCATCTCAATATTAATGTTATGCTCGGACAGAACAGTAAACATTTTACCTGCAACACCATATGAAGAAAGCATACCTACTCCAACTGCAGATACAATTGCTATATCCTCTTTCGCTTCGACAGCACTGCCTCCGAAAACTTTATTCATTTCGGTACATAATTCAATTGTTTTAGCAAGGTCCTCTTTCTTAACAGTAAAAGAGATAGATGCTTTATTATCATGTCCAGTAGACTGGACGATCATATTTACATAAATTTTATGTTTTCCCATTTCATTAAATAGTTTTGCCGAAATACCCGGTTTATCCGGTATTTCCCTTATGGTTACCTTAGCTTCATCCTGCTTTGCTGTAATCCCGCTAATGATAAATTTTTCCACCATCTCCTCCATTGGCATTACAATAGTCCCTTCTTCAAATGAAAAACTTGACCTGACATGCAGCCTGATATTAAATTTTTTTGCAAACTCAACTGATCTTGAATGCAGAACTCCTGCGCCAAGCCGTGCAAGCTCAAGCATCTCATCATAACTTATCTCGTGGAGTTTTCTTGTACTGGGAATGACGCGCGGATCAGCTGTGTAGACTCCATCAACATCTGTATATATCTCACAATCACGAGTCTGCAGAACCGCTGCAAGAGCAACTGCAGATGTATCAGAGCCTCCCCGTCCGAGAGTTGTAATATTATCTTCTTCATCTATACCCTGAAAACCGGCGACAATAACAACCTTCTGTTCACCAAGAGATTTCAAGATTCTATCTGTAGAAATATTAGCAATTTTTGCATTCGAAAAATTTCCGTCAGTCATCATTTTAATCTGTGACCCGGTATAGGATACAGCATCAACCCCTATCTCGTGAAGCGCAATTGCAAGAAGCGCAACCGACACCTGCTCGCCAGTTGAAAGAAGCATATCCATTTCACGTTTGGAAGGATTTGCCGATAACTCTTTTGCAAGATCAACAAGAACGTCAGTAGTCTTCCCCATTGCGGATACAACTACTACAACAGAATAACCATTATCCGTATAACTTTTGATTCTTGAAGCAACAGCTTTAATTCTTTCCGGAGACTTAACTGAAGTTCCGCCATATTTTTGTACTATAATTTTTTGTGACATTTCGATTACCACTTTTCAAGGAATAAATGTAAAACTTAAATTAGCGCCTTCATCTACCTGAACAGCAGCTTCCAGGTTATGCTTGGCATAAGGATCTGATCCTGTAAATAAATCACCATAGACAGGTCTGGCAATACTGTAAAACTTATATCTTCCAGGTGCCATATTTGTAAAAGCAACGGAATTACCTGTTGCACCAGTAGAGGCAACATATGGAGCGATTTTAAAATTTTCAACAGCACTCTCATAGGTATCCCAAGCCGATTGATATGCGGTAAAATCGACACAAGAGCCGGCAGCATCATTCCAACTATACTTGTAGTCTTCGTATTTTAAATAATAATCAAGAACAGCCTCTATATACGATCCTGGATATGACGGCGGTTGTGGCAAATCACAACCGAATCCTCTATTGCCTGCTGAAGTTTTATAATAATCTGTAATAAATTCACTTTCTGGTATAGCAATTACATAAGTATCAGGAGAAAGTCCGGTCACTGTGACGCTCTCTGCAGTTTTCCCTGGAACATATGCTCTAGCGACCGTCAGTAAATTCCTCCCAACGTATTTCTCTCCAGCCTTTACATCTCTGAGCCAATCTGAAGGAGCATAATAATGACAAACTTTAAAAACACCCGAATTATAAAAATCATATTCATACTTTTTTATAAAATTTTTAATTACAAATCGTATTTCAAGAACAGTCTCGTCATTATTTTTATTATATTTAAGACCACCAATAATCGGTATTCTAAGAGGGAAATTCCGCAATTCTTCTCCCCCCTCCAATCTTAAACTATCCCAATATGATTCAACCTGAAGCTGATTGAAATCGAAGCCATTCCGTTCATTTTCATGAAAAATCACCGAAGCTGCGTCATCGTAGGTCAGAGTATTTCCATCTGATTCATAAATCATCGCTTTATCAAAAATCATTTTTCTGATGTATACCTGAACTGTGTCATAGTTACCCTCTGCAGGATCATCATTTTTTAGTTCAACACCTCTGCCATTAAAAAAATCTTCACCCGCCTCATCAGCATCATTTAGTGAAAATTCATGAACCTGCCTGTAATTTGATATTTTTTTTCCATCTAATCTAAATTCAGCGATATCTAACATAAATGTTGCAGGAAGGACATCGTGTGTTCCGGAAGGAACATCATCCACAGAATCATCCTGAAAAACTGAATTAGTAAGATCAGATTCATAATCGGCCATATCAACAAATTGTGAAACACCGTCAGTCTCAAAGGTACCTTTTATTACAACTTTTAATCTGCTGGTTTTCATTTCGGTAAAAATCGGTGTATCACCACATCCGATAATTGAGAGAAAAACTACTGATAAAAATATTATTTTATATTTCATTTTCTATTAAACACCATTTTACAAGTTAAGATTAAAGTATAGAGAAATTCCGGCATTGATCACATATCCATTAGTCGTTGCACCTGAAAGATGTTTTTCATAAATACAAAGATAGTCTATCCTTAATGCTATATTCGCAAGCTTACCCGCAGGAAAAGAAATCTCGGTGCCAGCCATAAACATCGGATCCCATTGCTGTGCATTATCAGGCTCCATATAAACATTACAGAGACCGGCACCAGCTTTTAATTGCACCTTAACCGGGATGTTTATCGGTAAAAGATAAAGCATATTAAAGTAGACAGGGATAAGCTGCAGCTCGTCAACTCCATCAGACTCATAGTCCTGGTATGAAAAATCAAAACCAAGTTTTAATGGTTCATAAGGAAGATTGTATCTGAAAAAAGCTCCTCCGCCAAGATCTGTTTCAACATGCTCTCCGGTATCCATAACAGGAGTAATTGGACCGTACCAGACTCCGATTTGAGGTCTTGAAAAATATTTTTTCCTGGAACCCGCAGCAAAAACATCAGATGCGAGCAGAAATACAGCAGCTATAACAGATATGTAAATTATACTTTTTTTCATTGGTTAAAAGTTCCGGATCCTTTATCTTATGGGATACTGTAATTACTTGTTTTTCCATATAATCGATACGACCGATTCAAGTCACAGAAAACTTCAAAAATTTTAAAGCCATCTTCAACGATGTTATTCTTAAAATTGAACGAATAATGTCAATAATTAAAATGCTGATTCATAAAAGTTCAGCGGAGGATCGTAAATGATGTTATTCAGATAAAGACCATATGGCGGTGCTGTAAAACCGCTAACGTCTCTATTCTTTTCATTCAGAATCTGCAGAATATAAGAAGGATCTCTCTGCTCTCTATACATCTGAACTGTAGTCCCGACAATAATTCTTATCATATTATGAAGGAAACCGTTTGCTCTGAATCTTAATTTTATAAGCTCATCCTGCTCCGTAACACTAATTGACTCAATTTTTCTGACTGTGCCGTTATGTTGTGAAATTTTTTTACAAAAAGACTTAAAATCTTTCTCCCCTACAAGATGAGAAGTGACTTCCCTTGCATAATCAGATTCAAACGGAAAATTAATCCACATGGCTTTCTTCTTCATAAAAGGAGTACGAAGAGGATGTTTATAAATCAGATAGATATACTCTCTCTGAACAGCGGAAAATCTTGCATGAAAATCATTATTAACTCTGTATGCATTTTTTACAGACAACTCTTCAGGAAGAATCCCATTCATACTAAGACATAGTTGTTTTAGAGGAACATCATTATGAAGGTCAAAATGTATAACCTGCCCCAATGCATGTACGCCGGCATCAGTGCGTCCGGAAGCAGAGATTCTAACGCTCTCCCTGGTGAATATGCTCAATGCTTTTTCAAACTCCTCCTGAATGGTCCGTCCGCGATCCTGAAGCTGCCAGCCGTTAAAAGGAGTGCCGTCATATTGAACAAGAAGTGCGTACCTGTTCAAGATTCGGATTCCCCCTCCCATTGTTCAAGCATACCATTTATTTTTTCAAAAAGTATTCTTGTCTTTTCAAGAAGTTCAGTTGGAGTTGTTTTAGAGGATTTACCTGCTCCGAAGAGTCGGCTTAAATATCTTTTGCTGATGTTGAAATTCTCTATCCTTTTACTCATGTCTTTTTCTGTAGTACCATACTTAATTGTTAGAACTGCAGACACATAAAGTATACCTTCGTAACCCCAGTTTTTATCATTATCCGGTCCCATGTTCCCGGCGGCATCAGCAGGTTCACCACCGCTCTGCAGTAGATCAAGAATCTTAAGGTAATACTCATATGCCTTCTTGTAAAAGAAAAATGAAAGCTTTTTATATGGCTGATCAGGAAATTGTTCAGCAAGATCTGAAAAAAGCCATGCAGCACGAATTGAAGATACACCCTTTTTGAAAGTAGGCGCAACATTTTTTCTTCTGAAATTATAACAATCTACAGCGAGCATAAATGATGCAGCCCCAAGAGTTAAATTTCTATCATCATTAAAATTAAGTTCACCGAAAAATTTTGTTACTGCATTCTTCCTTGCAGACCGCATCTCCTGCAGCTTGGTAATCTCAGCATCAGTAACATCTGAAAAATCCTTTGGATAAGCTGTATATAAACAATTAGGGCAGACATTCAGCATATAAGCAAGAGGATAAATCCTGCCCCATTTTGCACTTTCTTTATATAGTCGGCGGAGTTCATCAGTCAATTTTTCCGCAATCAATCTTCCGCCGCCGGTAAACATCTCCTCCCTGTAAAATTCATTTTTACAAACCGGGCATAAAGTTAAATTCTTCTGCCTGAAGGAAATCTTTTTAGTTTCGTCCATTTAAAAACTCCGTAATAGTATAATTTTACATAAAAAAATAAATTGTAGAATTATTATAGATTGTATCTCATTATCAGTAATTATTCTATTTTTATTCAACAAAAATTTTAGATTTTTTTTTGTATCTACTTAGAAACTCATATTATCTCAAATTACTCTAAAATATTTATAAAATTACAAAAAAATTAAATATATATCTTTCAATTTTCTAGTTAAGAGATCAAAATTTCCTGTCGAAACTATAAAGACAGGATATACCGTTACAGAGGAAACTATGAAACTACTAAAATTCAATGCACTAATAATAACTTCACTTATTCTAATATATTCCGAAGCTTCAGCAATTTCAGTTTCGGTGAGATCGAGTAAAGATTATTATTTTACTACAAAAATACTTCGTGAAATGAAACCTATGGTAACAAACTTCAAAACAGACGAAACTCAAAAGGCAATGGACAGCCTTATGAAAAATTTTGAAGAAGCAACTCTGGAACATTACGGAACGAATTACGATTCTTCATCTATAAAATATTACAATCTTAAACTTGAAATAATTAAACTTCTGGAAAATATCTGTACACTTTATATGGATAGAACAAAAGAGATTCTCACTGCCACCGCAATTGATAATAATACAATTGAAATTTTTATTGAATATGACAAAAACAGCGGTTACGCTTCGTACTTCAACAAACCGTTTGATCCATTGAAAGATGTAAAACCCTATGATGAAAAATTTACAGCCAAAGATTATCACTTTTTTTTCGATTCACAAAAAGTCGAAAGCTACCTGAGAAACGGGCATTTCAATTACAGCGAAGCGAAAAGATTATTCAATGATCCAGAAATAGCATTTATAAAAAGCAGAAAAAAAATCAAACCAGACCAGCTTAATTATATCATTGAGAGATATATTAACACAATACAGTTCTGTAGAATGGCAAAAGTATCAGCCCTGGAAATATACAAAGTAAAAAATGAATTTAATACGGGTGCTATTCAGGATAAGTATGACCTTAGAAAGGATCAGATTACACCAATTTTCGATGAAAGGATTCCTGAAAAGTTTAAAGTAGATGCTATTGACAATATTAAAATGCTGTACCCTGTAGAACTCGAAAGAAGAAAAAAGACAGCAGCCTTGAATGGTAAATAAAACAACGGAATCTACCAATAAAAAAACTTCAGCATCAGCTGAAGTTTTTTTATTTTATATCATTTGATAAAATTTTCTATTTTTTTTCTTTAACTTTTTTTGCCTTTTCGTCTTTTTTATCAGCTTTAACCGGTTCTACTTTAGGAGCTCTATCAACAAGTTCAACGATTGCCATTTCAGCAGCGTCTCCAGCTCTTAATCCAAGAAGATACATTCTTGTATATCCACCCTTACGATCCTTAAATCTTAAAGCTATATCATCAAAAAGTTTAGCAACAATATCTCTATTTTTAATTACTTTAAGAACTTCTCTTTTGTTATGAAGCTTTTTTTCACCTTCAGTCTCAGGTATTTCAATATTATGTTTTGCTTTAGTAATTAACTTTTCAGAGATTTTTTTTAACTCTTTACCTTTCTGCTTTGTTGTAACTATTCTTTCATGCTCGAATAATGAAGTAACCATATTTTCAAACATAGCTTTTCTATGCGAATGAGTTCTTCCAAGTTGTTTTACTTTATTTTTGTGTCTCATTTATAAACCTCATTCAATCCTTTAATCCAAGACTTAAATGATAAGCCTCGAGTTTAGTCTTTATTTCCTTAAGCACTATATCACTATTATGCTTAGATTTCCTTACTTCATCTTCGGTTCTTTTAACAAGTTCTTCCAGTGTAGAAATATCAAGACTCTTTAAAGTATTATATGCTCTAACTGAAAATTCTATATCATCAATAGATTTTGATAAAAGAACTTTCATTTTTTCTATTCCTTCATCAACAACTTCAATTTCCTCTTCCTGCTCTTCTTCAAAGTTTATAAAGATAGACATATGATCCTTAACAATCTTCGCAGCTTGTGCAAGTGCATCATCAGGTTTAATTGAACCGTCTGTCCATATTTCAAGAATCAGTTTATCGTAGTCTGTTCTTTGAGAAACACGGGTATCTTCAACTTTAACATTTACTTTTTGTACCGGTGAAAAGATAGAGTCAATTGAGATAACTCCAACAGTCTCGGTGTTCAACTTATTAACCTCAGAAGGAACATAACCTCTCCCTCTTTCAATCTGAACTTCCATATCTATTTTTGCAGAATCATTAAGAGTTGCAATTTTAAGATCTTTATTCATAACTTCAATATCAGGATCGACATCAAAATCAGAACCTTTCAACTCTCCTGATCCTTCTTTAACTATATGAAGTACTTTAGATATTTCACCATCATATTTAAATCTGAGTTTTTTCAGATTTAAAATCATACGTGTTACATCTTCATACACACCGTTTATCGTAGAAAATTCATGTGGGACACCTTCAATTTTTATTGCAGTGATGGCCGCACCTTCAATTGATGAAAGAAGTACTCTTCTAAGTGAATTTCCAACTGTCAAACCATAACCTTTTTCAAAAGGCTCAGCTATAAACCTGCCGTAATTAGGTTGTAAATCATCATGTTCAAATGATATTTTACCCGGTCTCTTAAAGCCCTTAAGAAGATTTTTTTGGGCCATTTTCTCCTCCAACAAAATAATAAATAAACAGCTCTATCGAAAAACGAAAAACTACTTATTTTGAGTAAAGTTCTATTACGAGCTGCTCATTGAAGCCATCTTTGATGTCTTCTCTTTTCGGCATTCTGATAATTTTAGCCACTCTGTTTTCATAATCAACATCAACCCACTCCGGCTTTGAATCTATAGCCTTTGAAAGTTTTATCGCATCTTCAAGAATTAGATTAGTTTTGAAATATTCTCTAATCTCAATTTTATTCCCTTCTCTTACGATGAAAGAGGCAATGTCAACGACTCTGTCATTCACCAGTACGTGCTGATGCTGAATAATTTGTCTGGCCTGTGATCTTGATGTAGCAAAACCAAGTCTATATATTACATTATCAAGTCTTCTTTCAAGCAGCGAAAGCATATTCTCACCGGTAACGCCTTTCATCTTGTTTGCATTTTCGAAATTAATTCTAAACTGCTTTTCAAGAAGACCATATGTTCTTTTGATTTTCTGCTTTTCTCTCAACTGAACAGCATAATCTGACATTTTAGCTCTTCTTTTTCTTGGTGGACCTGGAGGATATTTTTTACTCCCTTTAACAGGACATTTATCAGTTAAACATCTCTGTCCTTTTAACATCAAAGGAGTCATCTCTCTTCTACATAATTTACATTTTGGACCTGTATACTTAGCCATATTGAAAACTCTCCGTTACACTCTTCTTCTTTTCTTGGGTCTGCATCCATTGTGGGGCACTGGAGTTATATCTTTAATTTTAGAAATATTCAATCCACTCTGAAATAGTGATCTCACAGCAGCTTCTCTGCCTATTCCGGGGCCTTTAACATAAACTTCTATTGACTGTAATCCGGCATTTTCCATTGCATTTTCAGCAGCTGTTTTTGCAGCCATCTGTGCAGCAAATGGAGTAGATTTTCTTGAACCTTTAAAACCTTCTCCACCTGAAGTTGCCCATGAAATTACATTCCCCTGCATATCTGTAAGAGTAACAATAGTATTATTATATGTTGCCTGAATAAAAGCTTTCCCGACAGGAATATTTTTCTTCTCTTTTTTTGTTTTTGTTTTTTTCTGTTTCACTTCAGATACCTCTTATTTCTTTTTCTTGCTACCGACAGATACTCTGCGATTACCTTTTCGGGTTCTGGCATTATTCTTAGTATTCTGCCCTCTTACCGGCAGTCCTCGTCTGTGCCTGATTCCTCTGTAGCATCCTATATCCATAAGCCTTTTTATGTTCATAGCAATCTCAGTTCGGAGATCACCTTCAACTTTTATTTTCTGGTCAATGAATTTTCTTATACTTGCGATTTCATCATCTGTCAGTTCTTTTACACGGGTATCAGGATTGATACCAGCTTCCATAACTATTTTCTGAGCAGTACTTGGTCCTATTCCATATATATAGGTTAATCCAACTTCTATTCTTTTATCACTTGGTAAATCTACACCTGCTATCCTTGCCATAAAGTCCTCTTAAATAAGATTAATGTTTTTTTACGGTTCTAACCTTTTGTCTTTGTTTGTGTCTGGGATTTACACATATTACCCGAACAACACCATGACGTTTAATAACTTTGCATTCACTGCAAACTTTTTTTACTGATACTTTAACTTTCATAAATAATACTCCTCATCGAACAAAAAGCCATTTACTGTTGGCATTATTTTTATGTCAACTTTATTCTGCTTGTTTCCATTATTTTGATCTGTAAGTGATTCTACCGCGATTAAGATCGTAAGGTGATAATTCAACAGTCACTTTATCACCAGTAAGTATTTTGATATAATGCATTCTCATTTTACCTGAGATGTGTGCTAAAACAACATGACCATTATTTAATTTTACTCTGAACATAGCGTTAGGAAGCGGTTCAACGACCACTCCTTCAACCTCTATTGGTTCTTCTTTAGCCATAAACTCTCTCTAAAAAATTTATTAAAATCTTCCCTGAATTTTCTTTTTGCTTCCAAGGAAACCATCGTAATGACGCATCAATAACTGTGATTCAATCTGCTTTAATGTATCAAGAGCAACACCAACTATAATAAGTAGTGATGTTCCACCGAAAAGATAAGCCATATCCTGAGGAACCTGCTCTGGCCATATTCTAATGATGAAATCCGGAACAGCGGCTATTAGAGCAAGAAAAATTGAACCTGAAAGAGTAAGTCTATTTAAAATGCCCATCAAATGATCGGATGTGTTCTTCCCGGGTCTGATCCCTGGAATAAAACCGCCATATTTTTTTAAATTATCAGCAATTTCTACAGGATTGAAACGTAACTGTGTGTAAAAAAAACAGAAAAATATGACTAAAGCTGTATAAAGAATTATATATGGAATCTGACCAGGATTCAGCCAGAACTGTACTTTATTAAGGTAGGGATTACTGCTTACACCCATCATCCTTACCATCTGTGAAGGAAATACTATAATAGCTGATGCAAAAATAATCGGAATTACGCCGGCAGCATTAACTTTTAATGGGATAAACTGAGATGAAGTTCCTACTGAAGCAGCGCCAGCTCCTCTCTTACCATACTGAACAGGAATTCTTCTCATTCCTAATGTTAAAAGAATACAAGCAGCAACTACAAGAAAGAATAAACCAATAAGGATAAATCCTACAATAGGTTCTCCGGTATCAGCAATTTTTTTCCCTGTAGCAACAAGTGACTGAGGAAGACGGACAACAATACCAGCCATGATTATAAGAGAGATTCCGTTACCGATCCCTCTTTCAGTTATCATTTCGCCCAACCACATAAGTACCATGGTCCCGGTAACAATTGCTATTACTGAAGTTATAACAAAACCAATTCCGCCATCACTCGATACAACTGTAGCACCATCTGAAGTCCTCATCGATTTCATCCAGAAAGTTAACCCCAATCCCTGTATAGTACAGAGTAAAACAGTACCATACTTTGTAATCTGACTTAATTTTTTTTGTCCTTCAGCGCCTTCTTTTGCAAGTTCTGATAGATAAGGAAATACAACTTTCAAAAGGTCAACAATAATAGAAGAAGATATATATGGCATTATACCAAGTGCAAAGATGGTAAATCTCTTTAAAGCACCACCGGCAAATAGATCAAAAAAATCCAGAACACCGGCACTTTCAGCTTCAACAAAATAATTCTTTAACGCTTCAACATTAATCCCGGGAATTGGAATATGAGCTCCGATTCTATATACTATTAAAACGAAAATAGTAAAAAATATTCTTTTACGCAAATCCGGTATTTTAAATATATTAGCTACTGCACTTGACATTCATTTACCCTAACGTTTATTTACTTTAGTTTTTTCTGATAACAGCTTCTCCGCCTGCATTCCGGATCTTTTCGGAAGCACTTGAAGAAAATGAGTCTGCAATAACTTTTACTGATTTTTTAAACTCGCCATTTCCAAGGATTTTAACTAATTTTGTTGTATCCTCGATCAAGCCTTTCTTGAAAAGAAGTTCAGGATTTATTTCACTTGCATCAAGTTTATCAATCTGCTCAATATTTACTATCTGATAAAACTTTTTAAAAATATTATTGAATCCTCTTTTAGGAATCCTTCTCTGAAGAGGCATCTGACCACCTTCAAATCCGGGCTTGTGTGTACTTCCAGATCTTGCCATCTGCCCTTTGTGACCTCTACCTGCAGTTTTACCACCACCTGCAGATGGTCCGGTACCTACTCTTTTTCTTTTCTTTATTGAAGCTGGTTTTTTGATGGTATATTGTTCCATTACTGTATCTCTCTATAATTATGAAATTATTTCTTTAACTTCTACAAGATGATGTACTTTCATGATCATACCTCTGATAACAGGATTATCATCATGCTCTCTTGCTGAATTCATTTTTCTTAAACCAAGAGCCACCAGGGTTGCTCTCTGATTAGGCTTTGTACATATACTGCTTTTTATCTTTTTTACTAATAATTTCTTAGCCATAGTGTTACTCCCAAAGTTTTGAGATTGGAATCTCTCTGATCGCAGCAGCTTCTTTAAGACTTCTTAACTGTAAAAGTCCGTCAAGTGTAGCTTTAACAACATTTATAGGATTTCTTGATCCCTGTGCTTTTGTAAGAATGTCTGAGATTCCAGCTTTTTCTATTACAGCTCTTACTGAAGCACCAGCAATAATTCCTGTACCTGGAGCAGCTGGTTTAAGGATTACTTTTGCTGACTTAAACTGCCCAATTACTTCATGCGGAATTGTATTTTTATTTAGATTGACTTTATATAAATTCTTTTTTGCATCTTCTTTACTTTTATCTATAGCATCCGGAACATCATTAGCTTTACCGAAACCGACTCCCACATGACCATCTCCATCACCTATAACAGATAATGCGCTGAATGAAAATCTTCTACCACCTTTTACAACTTTTGCGACTCTGTTTATAACTACAACTTTATCAGAGATCTCTACACCATCAACTTTACTTCTTTTTCTTTTAATCTTCATAATAAACTCCTAGAACTCTAGCCCATTTTCACGAGCTGCATCAGCAAAAGCTTTAATTTTTCCGTGATATAGATAACCATTTCTATCAAATACTACTTTTTTTATACCTTTAGAAACAGCCTTTTCTGCAACAAGCTTTCCTAATGTTTTAGCTGCTTCTATATTTCCTCTGTTTTTCATTTCCGGGAAATCCTGTGACAATGACGAAGATGATACAAGTGTATGCCCTTTAGAATCATCAATTATCTGAGCAAAAAAATTCTTGTTACTTCTAGATATACAGAGTCTGAATAATTCAGTATTTTTTCTAATTTTCTTTTTTACTCGTATTCTTCTTCTTGAAAACCTTTTCTTTTTTAAAGACAACTTATCCATTATTTTTTACCTGTTTTTCCTGCTTTTTTCCTGACATTTTCATTTTTATATCTAATGCCTTTCCCTTTATACGGTTCAGGTGGACGTAGTTTTCGTATATTAGCTGCAACTTGACCGACTTGTTCTTTGTTGAAACCTTTTACTTTAAATTTAGTAGGCTCGGTTACTTCAAGAATTATACCTGCTGGAGCTTTAAATATAATAACATGCGAATATCCAAGCTGAAACTGAATATCTGTTCCCTGCTGAATCGCTCTATATCCAACACCGATAATTTCAAGTTCCTTAACAAACCCGGTAGATACACCGACAACCATATTGTTTATTAAAGTTCTAAAAAGACCATGATAAGCTCTTAACTGCTTATTATTATCATCAGCAATCTTCACATTAAGAAGATTTGCTTCTTTAGAAACATTTACGCCGCTCAACAAATTTAAATTATCCTCACCAAGAGGACCTTTTACATTTATATTAGAATCAACTATATTTACTGTTACAGTTCCAGGTATTTCAACTGGTAGTTTTCCTATTCTAGACATATCTATACACTCTTTCCACTATGAAATTTCACAAATTACTTCGCCGCCGACATTAAGCTTCTGCGCAGCTTTATTTGTAATTACACCTTTAGGTGTAGATAAAATTCGTATTCCAATATTGTTAAAAACTGGCTTTAACTCTTCTGCTTTTGTATAGACTCTTCTTCCAGGTTTACTAATTCTAACAATGTTTAACAATGCAGACTGATTCTGATCACTATATTTCAGGTATACCCTTAATACTTTCTGCTTATTATCTTCTATGATTTTATAATTTTTTATAAATCCTTCATCTTTTAAAATCTTAGCTATTGCTACTTTTATTTTTGATGACGGAATATCTACTTTCAAATGCTCTGCCTTGACTGCATTCCTTACTCGAGTTAGCATATCTGCAATTGGATCACTAGTAGCACTCATGTTTCAACCACTCTCCACTTTTATTTTCTACCATGACGATTTCGTTACACCTGGAATTTCACCAACACTAGCCAGTTTTCTAAAACAGATTCGACACATATCAAATCTTCTCAGGTAGCCTCTTGGTCTTCCACATATTGCACATCTATTATAATTACGTACCTTAAATTTTCCGCCCATTTTGTGTTTGGCGATCATACTTGCTTTTGCCATGTCAATTACCCCTGTTCTCTAAACGGCATTCTAAATTCTTTCAAAAGTGCTAAAGCTTCTTCTTTTGATTTAGCAGATGTTACTACTGTAACATTTATTCCATGAATCTTCTCAGTTCTATCAAAATTTATTTCCGGGAAAATAATCTGTTCCATTATTGAAAAATTATAATTGCCGTTTGTATCAAATGATTTTGGAGAAAGACCTTTGAAGTCCCGTACTCGTGGAAGAGCAATATTTATCAATCTGTCGAAAAATTCATACATCATAATGCCGCGTAAAGTTACTCTGCAGCCGACATCATACCCTTCTCGAATCTTAAAGTTTGCAATTGATTTTCTGGCAACAGTTTTAACAGCTTTCTGTCCGGTAATCATTGTAAGCTCATCAATTACTGAATTAAGATAGTTTGTATTAGAGTGGGCATCACCCATTCCAACATTAAGAACTATTTTCTCCAGTTTTGGTACCTGCATGATAGTTTTATACTTAAAACTTTCCATGAGATTCTTTTTATACTTTGTATTGTATTCGTCTCTTAATCTTACTTGCATGGTCAATACCCTTATTTATCTATGCTTTTTGAGCATGATTTGCAAATCCTGGTTTTGGATTTATCTGAGATCTCAATTCCGATTCTAGTCCCTTTTTTACATTTATCACAAAAATACATAACATTTGAAATGTGAATCGGGAACTCTAAAGTTACCATTCTTCCCTGAGGATTTTCCTGTGAAGGTTTGAGATACTTATTTCTTTTATTAACACCTTCAACAATAATTCGCCCCTTTGTTCTATCGACTTTTAGGACTTTTCCTCTTTTACCTCTATTAGAACCACTGTTAACGACTACGTTATCATTGATTTTTAATTTACTTTTTACACAATCACTTACACTATTCATCTCAAACCTCTTTATAAAACTTCAGGAGCAAGTGATACAATTTTAAGAAAATTCTTATCACGTAACTCTCTTGCTACAGGTCCAAATATCCTGGAACCTTTAGGCTCACCTTTTGCATCTATTATAGCCACAGCATTATCATCAAATTTGATGTATGATCCATCTTTTCTTCTAACAGCTTTTTTTGTTCTTACAACTACAGCCTTTAATACTGACTTACTGTGAACTTTCTTCCCTGTAGAATCTTTTAGACCATATGATGGTTGTGAGTCCTGGACTGCAACAACTATTATATCTCCGACAGAGGCATATCGTCTTTTTGATCCACCAAGAACCTTGATACACATGACTTTTTTTACACCACTGTTATCCGCTACTTCAAGAACTGTCTGCACCTGTATCATGACAAACCCCTATTTCACTTTCTCTATAATTTCAATCAATCTATATCTTTTTTCTTTTGATAAAGGTCTTGATTCTTCAATTTTAACTAAATCACCGATTGAGCATTCATTTTTTTCATCATGCCCTTTCAATTTTTTAGTTCTTCTTACAGATTTCTTATAAAGTGGATGCATAACCAGATCTTCAATTTCAACCACTATAGTTTTATCCATTTTATTACTTACTACTTTTCCGACTAGTTGTTTCCGTGTTGCTTTCATTTAAATAATCTCCGGTTTCTTTTTTACCCTCGTGATTTCCTAATTCCTAAATCATATTCCTGTTTAAGGGTTAAAATTCTGGCTATATGTCGTTTCAATCCTTTAATCTTCTTTGGATTATCAACTTTACTTGTAACTGATTTAAATCTCTCTTTACGGAGCTCTATTTTTGTATCCGTAAGGCTTTTATTTAGTTCAGTCATTGTCAATTCTTCAATTTTTCCTTTCATTCCATTGCCTCTAGCTCTTACTAATACTTTAGCCTAATTTTTCAACTTGTACAATTTTTGTTTTTAATGGAAGCTTGTGAGAAGCGCTTTCGAGAGCAGTTCTTGCCATCTCTTCGTCAACTCCGGCAATTTCGAATAGAATTCTGCCCGGTTTAACTCGTGCTACGAATCCCTCAGGATTACCTTTTCCTTTACCCATTCTCGTTTCTGCTGCTTTTTTTGTAAAGGGAAAATCTGGAAAAATTCGAATCCAGAGCTTTCCGCCCCTTTTTACTTTTCTATTTATTGCAACCCTCGCCGCTTCTATCTGACGGCTTGTGATTTTTGCAGATTCAAGCGCTTTTAAGCCATACTCTCCGAATGAAACAGTCGCCCCTTTCTGAGCAAGACCACCCATTCTCCCCCGCATAACCTTTCTGTATTTTACTCTTTTTGGCATTAACATAGCAATTCACCTTATCCGTTGAACTTTATCGGGTTTTTCTTTTTACAGAATATTTATCTTCTTCATCTTCCTGGTCTTTGGTCAAAACATCACCATTATACAGCCAAACCTTAATACCGATCAAACCAAAAGAGGTAAGAGCTTCTGCAGTACCATAGTCAATATCAGCTCTTAAAGTATGAAGAGGAATTCTTCCTTCTTTAAAAGATTCTGTTCTGGCCATTTCAGCATTATTTAATCGACCTGAAACCATAACTTTTATTCCAAGAGCACCACTTCTCATCGCATTTGTAATAGCCTGCTTAACAGCACGTCTATAAGGGAATCTTGCTTCGATTTGTGATGCAATCTGTTCTGCTATCAATTTTGAGTTTTTTTCAGGTTTTTTTACTTCAACTATATTTATATATACCGTTTTGGAAGCAAGCTTCTGAAGCTGATTTTTCAGATCTTCTATATCAGCTCCTTTTTTTCCAATTAAAACGCCGGGACGTGCTGCATTTATATTTACATTAACTCTGTCAGGAAATCTTTCAATAGTAACTTTTGCTATTCCCGCATTCTTCTTCTCTTTTGATACAAATTTCTTAATTCTGATATCTTCATGCAGGTTAATAGCATACTGTTTTTTTTCATCATACCAAACAGAATCCCATGTTCGGTTTATTCCTAACCTGATACCTATTGGATTTACCTTCTGACCCATTGTTTTTTCCTTTACCTATCTATTAATTTTCATCAGATAATATAATTGTGACACTGCTGGTTCTTTTTCTGATTCTACCCGCACGACCTCTGGCTCTTGCCTGAAATCTTTTCATCGTAGGCCCTTCGTCTACAGCAATCTTCTTTATGAATAAGGCTTCATCAATTATATCCGGATTGAGATATTTTGCATTTGCTCCTGCAGAACTGAGTGTTTTGAGAACAATTTTTGCCCCTTTATGCGGCATATGCTTCAGAACATCAATAGCTTCAGGTAATGAATACCCTTTTATTTCATTAGTTACAAGACGCACCTTAGATGCTGATACTCTATTATTACTTGATTTAGCAGATGATTCCATAATTAATCCTCTTTACCTTTTCTTCTTAGCCAGTTTATCATCTTTACTTGTATGGCCTCTATATGTCCTGGTTGGAGAAAACTCACCAAGTTTGTGTCCTATCATGTTTTCTGAAACATAGACAGGGATAAAAATCTTACCATTGTGAACCATCAGCGTATGGCCAATCATATCCGGAAATATAGTAGATCGTCTTGACCATGTTTTAACAGCTTTTTTAGAATTAGTAGAGTTCATCTCTTCTATTTTCTTAAATAACTTAGAATCTACATATGGTCCCTTTTTAATTGATCTTCCCATACTAAGCCTTCCTTCTCTTAATTATATAGTTATCACTGTATTTATGTCTTTTTCTGGTTTTATATCCTTTTGATGGTACACCTGTTGGAGAGACGGGATGACGTCCACCTGAAGATTTACCTTCTCCTCCACCAAGAGGGTGGTCAATCGGATTCATCGCAACACCTCTAACTTTTGGTCGCTTATTAAGCCATCTTGATCTACCAGCTTTACCAATTGTCTGATTTATATAATCTTTGTTTCCTACTGAACCAATAGTTGAATAACACTCTTTATGAATCTTTCTTATTTCACCAGATGGCAGTTTAACAAGACAGTATTCCCCTTCTTTAGCAGCTAGTACTGCTGTAGTTCCGGCTGATCTTACCAGCTGGCCGCCTTTACCTTTGTGAAGCTCAATATTGTATATATTTGCGCCCAATGGAATATTTTTTAATGGAAGAGCATTCCCGACTTTAATTTCTACAGACTCACCAGATTCGACTTTATCGCCTACCTTTAATGATTCAGGAGCAATTATATATCTTTTCTCACCATCAACATAGAATATCAGAGCAATATTTGCAGATCTGTTTGGATCATATTCTACTGATGCTACTTTTCCAGGAATTCCGAATTTATTTCTTTTAAAATCTATGAGACGGAGTTTTCTTTTGTGACCGCCCCCTCTTCTTCTCATAGTGATCTGGCCTTTATGGCCTCTTCCTGAATCGCCAGTCTTACCTTTAGTTAAAGGTTTGTAGGGCTTATCTTCAGTAATTTCACTCTTATCAAGTACTGTTTTATACCTTAAACTAGGTGTTATTGGTCTGAATTTTTTAATTGGCATTTTCTTTATCCTTTACGTGACAATACTTAATCACTGACCTTCAAATATTTCTATTTTGTCACCGGCAGTTAGCGTAACTATCGCTTTTTTCCAGGCTGCTCTTTTGCCGACTTTGAATCTTAATCTTCTATTCTTTCCCCTGACATTTAAAATGTTTACATTTTCAGGGGTTACGTTGAACAAATCTTTTAATGCCTTTTTTACTGTCAGTTTATTAGCATCTCTGGCAACTTGAAACACATACTTGTTCTGTTCCATTAACTCAGTTGTCTTTTCTGAAATAATAGGCCTTATTATTATATCATTGGAATTCATTTTACTTCACCTTAGCGTATTTTTCATTTATCTGACTGAGAGCACTCTCGGTAAAAATTATTTCCTTTGAATAAAATATATCTCTACCCGACATTCTGCTTACATGATTGTATTTAAACCATGGTATGTTTTTAATAGCTCTTTTCAGTAATGAATCTTCTGCATCCGGATTTCCGGAAACTAAAATTCCCTTTGTTATTGATAATGCATTACCAATTTTTGCTATATTCTTTGTTTTACCATCAGCAACTTTAAAGTCTTCAACTACTTTCACAGCGCCTTCTTTTGCCTTCTGGGAAAATATTGAAATAAATGCAGCACGCTTTATTTTTTTAGGAAGTGTAATTGTATAATCCCTTGGTTCTCTCGGGAAAATCATTCCACCACCTCTCCATATTGGAGATCTGGATGTACCAGCTCTTGCTCTACCAGTCCCTTTCTGCCTCCATGGCTTAGCACCACCACCTCTGACATCTGATCTGCCTTTTGAACAATGAGTACCCTGCCTCATGTTGGCATTAGCTGCTTTAATATATTCATATATTAAAACATCATTAACTTCTGTAGAGAAAATTTCATCAGAAAGTTCTACCTGACCAACTACTTTCCCATCGATTGAATATTTATCAACTTTCATAATAACTCACCTAATTCGCAATTGTTACTTTAATTAGCGTATCTTTTCTACCCGGAATCGCACCTGAAATAAGAACAATATTTTTATCTTCAAGAATCTTAACAACTTTTAGATTCTTTACAGTTACTGTTTTATTTCCATGACGACCAGGCATCTTTTTACCTTTCCAAACTTCCGCCGGATATGTATGTGCACCAATTGAACCTGGTGAACGATGGAAATGTGATCCGTGAGTTATTCTACCACCGCCAAAACCGTATCGCTTAATAACACCGGTAAATCCATGACCTTTAGAAATACCCGTTACTTCAACTGTATCATCTTCCTGAAAAATAGTACATTTGATTTCACTTCCGACTTCAAGAGAATCATCGAAATTTTCTACTTCTCCAAAATGTCTTTTTGGAGCTATATTTTTTTTCTTAAGATCCGCAGCAATAGGTTTTGTAAGCCTACTCTCTTTTTGATCAACAAACCCCAGCTTTAGTGCTGAATAACCATCATTTTCAACAGTCTTTTTCTGAACAACAACGCATGGTGCTATCTCGCATGCTGTTACAGGTATAACTGTACCATCTTCTTTTATAAACTGAGTCATGCCTATTTTTTTACCGAATAGTGCCTTTTTCATCACCTTAACCTATCTATCGAAATAAATTCTTTTATTTACTGTAACGGAAAGTTTTTTCCCGAAGCAGAAATGTACTACTTATAATTATCTACTTTAATTAAGACTTAATATCTACGGATACACCTGCTGGAAGTTCAAGCTTCATCAAAGCCTCAACTGTATCAGAGTTTGGATCAATAATGTCAATCAATCTTTTATGAGTCCTGATTTCGAACTGCTCTCTTGCTTTTTTATTAACATGAGGAGATCGGAGTACACAAAACTTCTCAATTTTTGTCGGTAGTGGAATTGGTCCCGAAATTTTTGCACCACTTCTATTTGTAGTCGTAACAATTTTTTCCGCTGACTGATCCAGGAGTTTTGCATCATACGACCTTAGCTTTACTCTTATACGCTGCCCTGCTAACTTTCCCACTTTTTTCACCCTGTACATTTATAGATAATAATCGCCAGGTGTTAAAACCTGACGATTATATATTTTAAAAACTTTTATTCTTATGCCAGAACCTTAACAACAACACCAGCTCCAACTGTTCTTCCACCTTCACGAATTGCAAATCTAAGCTCTTCTTCCATAGCAACCGGAGTGATAAGATCAACATTTACATCGATGTCATCACCAGGCATAACCATCTCAACTCCCTCTGGAAGCTGAATTGTACCTGTTACGTCTGTTGTTCTGAAATAGAACTGCGGACGATAGTTTCCGAAGAAAGGAGTATGTCTTCCACCCTCTTCTTTTTTAAGAACATATATTCTACCTGAAAATTTTGTATGAGGTTTAATTGAGCCCGGCTTAGCAAGAACCTGTCCTCTTTCAACATCTTCTTTAGCAACACCTCTTAAAAGACATCCAACGTTATCCCCTGCAAATCCCTCATCAAGAAGTTTTCTAAACATCTCAACACCGGTACATACAGACTTCTTTGTCTCTACAAAACCTATGATTTCAACTTCATCACCGGTTCTAACTATTCCTCTTTCAATTCTTCCGGTTACAACTGTTCCACGACCAGTGATAGAAAAAACGTCCTCTATAGGCATAAGGAAAGGCTTATCTTTTGCTCTTACAGGCTCAGCAACATAATTATCAAGAGCTTCGCCAAGCTTTATAACAGACTGAAACCACTCGTCATCCTTATTTCCTGCTTCAGCAGCCTCAAGAGCTTTAAGAGCAGAACCCGGGATTACAGGAACATCATCGCCAGGAAAATCATTTTTAGAAAGAAGCTCTCTGATTTCCATCTCAACAAGTTCAACCATTTCTCCTCTGTCAGAAGGATCAAGCATATCAACTTTATTTAAAAATACAATTATCTGAGGTACGTTAACCTGGTGAGCAAGAAGAACGTGCTCTCTTGTCTGAGGCATAGCACCATCAGTTGCAGCAACTACAAGGATAGCCGCATCCATCTGAGCAGCACCTGTAATCATGTTCTTTATATAATCCGCGTGACCTGGACAGTCAACGTGCGCATAATGTCTTTTAACAGTCTCGTACTCCTGGTGAGAAGTAGCAATTGTTATACCACGCTGTCTTTCCTCAGGTGCATTATCTATCTGATCGAAATTTACAGGTTTACCAAATCCATATGCAGCATGAAATACTTTTGTTATTGCAGCAGTCAAAGTAGTTTTACCGTGGTCAATATGACCTATTGTTCCAACGTTAACGTGTGTCTTGTTCCTTTCAAATTTTTGTTTTGCCATTAGATTTCTCCTTACTAATTTTTAAATTTAACTCATAATTACTTTTGATTATATTATAAATCACGCAATATGAAGAATTGCATTGCATATACATAGTAAATCCGCTAACGAGTGAAATGCGAGTTTTTGTAATAAAAAAAAAACTCGATATTCTGTCAAGTAAATTTACCAATTTTAAACATTATTTGAAATAAATAACATTTTAAAAGATATATTCCCCAAAAATGCAACTTTCCGCTTCAAAACAGAAAATTTCACATGAAAGTCACTGTCTAAAACAAAAGAAATTTTGTAAAACAAAAAATAACAATTAATTAAATTAATCTATATTTCGACGAAAAATTATGGAATCTCTTATAGTACGGGCGAATGATTATTCGCCCCGACAAAAGATATCTCTTAAAACTCTTATACTAATCCACTCATTCTCCCTAAAATGCGATTCATTACAGCTTCCGGAACAAGATCATAATGGGAATACTGAAGCGTATGTGTTGCTCTCCCCTGACTCATAGACCTCACGGCTGTGGCATATCCGAAAGCCTCAGACAGAGGTATCAATGCATCAATCACCTTAAGATTTCCTTTAAAATCAATATTTTCGATCTTACCTCTTCTGGAATTCAGGTCATTAATTATCTCTCCAGTATAATCCTCAGGTGAAACAATTTCAAGCTTCATAACCGGTTCCATCAGAAAAGGCCTTGCCTCCCTCACTCCGTCCTTCAAAGCCATATTTGCGGCTATTCTGTAAGCCAGCTCAGTTGATTTTAGTTCGTTATATTCAGCTTTGATTAGAGTTACAGTGATATCCTCCATTTTATATCCGGCAATAACGCCCCCCATCATCGAATCATTTAAACCTGCTTCAATGCTGCTGATAAAAACTTTAGGAACAGCATCAGATGAAAGATTATTTTTAAATACGAAACCTTTCCCTGATTCTGACGGCTCAATTATTATTTTAACATGACCAAAATTATCTTTTCCCCCAATCTGTTTATCGTAAACATGCTCAGATGTGGCTGTTCCGGTAATCGTCTCCTTATATGTAACCTGCGGTTTACCGATATTAGCCGGGATATTAAACTCTCTCAGAAGTCTATCTACAATAATATCAAGATGAAGCTCCCCCATCCCTGATATTATCAGCTGCCCCGTATCTTCATTAATACTCGATCTGAAAGTCGGATCCTCCTCGACAAGCCTTGAAAGTGCCAGATTAAGCTTATCCTGATCAGCTTTCGATTTTAATTCGATAGCAATCGATATTACCGGTTCAGGAAATATCATCTTTTCAAGAAGAACAGGATGATCTAAAGATGTGACAGTATCACCAGTTCTGACACTTTTTAAACCGACTGCAGCAATGATATCACCAGTTGAAACATCATCAATCTCCTCCCTGTGATTGGCATGCATTCTCAGAAATTTCCCGACACGCTCTTTCTTTCCTACGAATACATTCAAAACCTGATCTCCGGATTTAAATGTACCTGAATATACTCTCATATATGAAAGTTTTCCTACGTGCGGATCTGTCATGATTTTGAAAACAAGCGCACAAAAAGGCTCTTTGTCGTCAACCTCTCTGATTATTATTTTATCATGATCATTTACATCATGACCCTCAACTGGTGGTTTATCTTTTGGAGAGGGGAGATAATCAACGACGGCATCCAACAGAGGCTGAACTCCTTTATTTTTTAGTGCTGCCCCGCAGAAGACAGGATACAATTTAGCATTTACAGTGGCATTTCTAATTGCTTTTTTTATTTCATCTTCATCGGGAGATATTCCCTCTAGAAATTTCTCCATGATTGATTCATCACAATCTGCAAGTTTTTCTATCATATATTCACGGCCTTCTTCAGCAACACCCTTAAGATCATCACTAATTTCGGCGATTCTGTAATCTTTACCGCTGGGATCATCCCATATAAGCATTTTCATTATAACAAGATCAATAACGCCGATAAAAGAACTCTCAGATCCGATTGGGATCTGCAGAGGAAGCGGCTCAGCGTTGAGTTTATCTTTTATCATCCGTATGCACATTTCATAATCGGCGCCGATTCGATCCAGTTTATTGACAAAACAGATTCTCGGAACATGGTAGCGATCCGCCTGACGCCATACAGTTTCAGATTGAGGTTCAACTCCTGCTACACCATCAAAAACAGCAATAGCTGAATCCAGTACTCTGAGGCTTCTTTCCACTTCCATTGTAAAATCGACATGTCCGGGTGTATCAATAATATTGATAACCGTATTTTTCCACATACAGGAAGTTGCAGCTGCAGTTATTGTAATACCACGTTCCTTTTCCTGCACCATCCAATCCATCTCGGCAGTTCCATCATGAACTTCACCCATCTTATGAGTTTTACCTGTATAAAACAGTATCCGCTCTGTGAGAGTTGTCTTTCCGGCATCAATATGTGCCATTATACCTATATTTCGAGTTCTGTTTATTGGCAATTTTCTAGCCATAATATACCTGCATTAAATATTTATCTTTTTTGCGCATGCTCCGCATGCGCGGGAAAGGGGTAGCGGGGGCGATGCCCCCGCTACCCCTTTCCTGACAGCAGCGTAAAACGCCGCTGAACTGCTAATAATTAAAATTTCTAAATTGATAAAGCCTAAAAACAGCAAATACCAGGCAATAACCTGGTATTTGTTAAGGAAAAAAGAATCTTATTTATCTAGAACTTAAAGTGAGCAAATGCTTTATTTGCGTCTGCCATCTTATGAGTATCTTCTTTCTTTTTAACTGAAGCACCTGTGTTATTAAATGCATCCATTAGTTCACCTGCAAGACGCTGGAACATGGTTTTTTCTGATCTGTTTCTTGAATAGTTGATAATCCATCTTATTCCAAGAGCCTGTCTTCTCTCTGGTCTGATTTCAACCGGGACCTGATATGTTGCTCCACCAACTCTTCTTGATTTTACTTCAACCATTGGCTTTACATTCTCAAGAGCTTGAACAAAAACTTCGATAGGATTCTTCTGAGTTTTCTGTTCAATTATTTCCATAGATTTATAAAGAATTGTCTCGGAAATTCCCTTCTTGCCGTCCATCATCATACAGTTTGCAAATTTTGAAATCAATTTACTTCCGTATTTAGGATCTGGCAATACTTCTCTTTTTACTGGTCTTCTTCTACGCATTAAAATATCCTCTTAATAATTCAATCTGATTATTTTTTACTAATTAAGCTTTTGGTCTCTTTGTACCATATTTCGAACGGCTCTTTCTTCTATCGGAAACACCCAGTGAGTCAAGAGTTCCCCTTATTATATGATATCTTACTCCCGGTAAATCCTTTACTCGACCACCTCTTATTAGAACTGCAGAGTGTTCCTGAAGATTGTGACCTATACCGGGGATATATGCTGTTACTTCTATACCGTTTGTAAGTCTTACCCTTGCAACTTTTCTAAGCGCAGAGTTCGGTTTTTTTGGAGTAAAAGTCATTACCCTTGTACATACGCCTCTTTTCTGCGGGCACTGCTTTAACGCAGGAGATTTTGATTTTTTATTCTTCTGCTCTCTTCCATTCCTGATTAACTGATTAATTGTTGGCATCTCAACTCCTATAAATCCTTTCTACAAATTTAGATATTAAATTTCTTAACAAAATTAGCTTATTAAATATTTCAAGTAATCCTGAATTTCAGCCTTCTTTTGTCAAGAAATTATTACTTACTTACTTATTTTTCAATATTTTCAAAATCTACTACATCCGGCACAGCAATAATTTGAGGTTCCTCTGCTTCAACTATCTCCTGAACTGTCCCATCGAGATCACCTGGAGTTACCTGGTAAACATCCATGTTATCATATATTCGAACACCGGTTCCTGCCGGGATGAGGTGTCCAATGATAACATTTTCTTTCAGACCTCTCAAGTGATCCACTTTACCTTTTATAGCCGCATCAGTAAGAACTCTTGTTGTCTCCTGGAATGATGCTGCAGAGATAAATGATTCTGTATTCAGCGCTGCTTTTGTTATACCCATAAGAACCGGTATTGCAGTAGCCGCTTTTCCACCCTCGCGGAGTACTCTGTCATTTTCTTCGATAAAATCAAATTTATCTACAACCTGTTCTATAACAAAGTTTGAATCTCCCTGATCAGTAACTCTTACTTTACGAAGCATCTGTCTTACGATTACTTCTATATGCTTGTCATTGATAGCAACACCCTGCAGACGGTAAACTTCGAGAATTTCATTTACAAGGAACTTCTGAAGCTCTCTCGGTCCTTTGATTTTAAGAATTTCATGAGGATCTACAGGACCATCATCAATTTTTTCACCCTTCGCGAGCCAGTCTTTATCCTGAACGCGGAGGAATTTTGAAACCGGGATTGAGTATTCCTTCTGAGAACCATCCTCAGCAGTAATAATAATCTTCCTCTTATTTTTTGATGTGTCCCCTATTGTTACAGTTCCATCTATTGCTGTTAATGTAGCAGCATCTCTGGGAGTTCTTGCTTCGAAAAGTTCTGCAACTCTTGGAAGACCACCGGTAATATCTTTTGTTTTTTCAGCACTTCTAGGTATTTTTGCAAGAATAATCCCCGCATTTACCACGTCCCCTGTTTCAACCATAAGGTTTGCACCTTTAGGAAGCAAGTATGTAGTCGGCTCGCTGCCGGTACCATAAATATTTACACGAGGCTGAAGTTTTTCTGTTTTGTATTCAACGATTACCCGTTTCTTATTGTTTGTAACAGGGTCAATCTCTTCGATTAAACTCTTATTGAGCTCAACATCCACATACTCAACTCTACCTGTTATCTCTGTAAGAATAGATTCGAACCATGGATCAAAAGCTGCTATGATCTCATTGGCCTGATAAGGTTTAAACACAGGCTCGAAAGTACCGCTTTTTTTGTCGAATTCAAGTTCTGCTACTATTTCAGTACCAACATTTACAGGGATAGAATAAGGCTCTCCTATTATATATGCTTTCTTTTTATCAAGTTTAAGCATACCAGTGTTAGTTGCTCTATACTCATCGCCTGCAGGAGATTTTGCAAAAATTTTACCTGCGTAAACTTTTTCACCATCTTCAATGATAAACTCTGATTTAGGTTTAAACTCTACTTCAGAAATAATTCGCTGAACAACAATATAACCCCTTCTTACAGTAATGATCTTCTCTTCTTCAGTTTTGATCATTTTCGAAGTAATATTGTTAATAAAAATCGGGTAGCTGAATTTAACTTCACTCTCTTCAACAGATCTTGAAGCGATACCACCGATGTGGAATGTTCTCATCGTTAGCTGTGTTCCAGGCTGTCCGATTGACTGCGCTGCAATAATACCTACAGCTTCACCAATTTCAACAGGTCTTGATGATGCAAGATTTCTGCCGTAACATTTAGCACATACACCATGCTTAGACTCGCATGTAAGAACTGATCTTATCTCAATAGAATCAATTTCTATCTCATCTATTATATCAGCTATATCTTCATTTATAACTTCATCTGATTTAGAAAGGATTTCACCGGTTACAGGATTTATCAGATCATAGAGAAGTGTTCTACCAAGAACCCTCGCTCCTAATGATTCTATAACCATATCCCCTTCTTTAATCGGATATATATCTATACCTACAGTTGTACCGCAATCGTCATGATTTATTACAACGTCCTGTGCTATATCAACAAGTCTTCTTGTGAGATAACCCGCATCCGCAGTTTTAAGAGCTGTATCCGCAAGACCTTTACGCGCTCCGTTAGTTGAAATAAAATATTCAAGAACCGTTAAACCCTCTTTAAAGTTAGAACGAATAGGAACCTCAATGATCTCGCCGCTAGGCTTGGCCATAAGACCTCGCATACCTGCAAGCTGTCTTATCTGTTGCTTGCTACCCCTTGCTCCAGACTTTGCCATGATAAAGATAGGATTATGACCATCCATATCCACTTCAAGCTCTTCAAACATTACATTGGCAATCTTTTCGTTTGCTTCTGTCCAGAGGTTAATAACCCTGTTGTAACGCTCTTCATCTGTGATGAATCCGTTTCTATATTCATTTTCAATTACTTCAACTTTTTTATCTTCTTCCTCAATAATCTGTTTTTTAACAGATGGAATAAGAATATCAGAAACACAAATTGTCGGAGCAAAGAAAGTTGCAAATCTATATCCTGTCTCTTTAATTTCATCGAGCATTCTTACAGTTTCATTAGGTCCGAACTCTCTGAATGTTTTTGCAATTATCGCAGAGATACCTTTATCAGTAACTGCATTATTAACAAATGGATAACCTTTAGGAAGAATTCCGTTAAAGATAAGTCTACCCGCTGTAGTTTTTACAAATTCACCATCCATAAGATAGTTAATTCTGGATCTATATCTTATCTGCTTATGATCTACTGCTCTCATTACATCAATCATATCATCAAAGTATTTATCTTCCCCGATGCTGCCTTCAATTAAGTCTGTGAGGTAGTATATTCCAAGGACTATATCCTGAGACGGAGTTACAACCGGATGTCCGTTTGCAGGTGAAAGCAAATTATTCGTAGACATCATCAAAGTCCAGCACTCAAGCTGCGCCTTTGGTGAAAGCGGAACGTGAACAGCCATCTGGTCACCGTCAAAGTCAGCATTATACGCATGACAGACAAGCGGATGGAGTTTTATAGCTTTACCCTCGACAAGTACAGGTTCAAAAGCCTGAATACCCAGACGGTGAAGTGTAGGAGCACGGTTCAGCAGAACAGGATGCTCTCTTATAACTTCGTCAAGAACCTCCCATACTTCATCGCGCTCATTCTCTACCATCTTTTTCGCTGATTTTATATTCTGTACAAAATCCTTGTCTACAAGTCTCTTCATAATGAACGGCTTAAAAAGCTCAATAGCCATCTTCTTCGGAAGTCCGCACTGATGAAGTTTTAGTTCAGGTCCTACAACGATTACAGATCGTCCGGAGTAGTCAACGCGCTTACCGAGAAGGTTCTGTCTGAAACGGCCCTGCTTACCTTTAAGCATATCACTTAATGATTTTAGAGGTCTGTTACCTTTTCCCTTGACGGCTCTCTTTCTTCTGCTGTTATCAAATAATGCATCAACCGCTTCCTGAAGCATTCTTTTTTCATTTCTTACAATAATCTCTGGAGCTCTAAGAGTCAGAAGTCTCTTTAAACGATTATTTCTATTTATAACTCTTCTATAAAGATCATTTAAGTCAGATGTAGCGAAACGGCCTCCATCAAGCTGAACCATAGGACGGAGTTCAGGAGGAATAACCGGAACAACATCCAGTATCATCCACTCAGGTTTGTTGCCCGATTCTTTAAATGACTCAATTATTTCAAGACGCTTGATTATCTTTTTATCTATTTTAGCATCTTTAGCAGCTTTGGCATCGATATCTGCTCTTAAAGCTCTTGATTCCTCATCGAGGTCTATACTTACAAGAAGTTCTTTAATTGCTTCAGCACCCATACTTGCGATGAAGTTTTCACCATATTTATCGTAAAGATCATAATAAACTTCTTCATCAAGGATATCACCACGTTTAATATCATCCGCTTCAGCATCGCCTGGCTCAATTACGATGTACTTCTCATAATAAAGAACAGACTTGAGATTACTTACAGTCAGATCGAGTATCAGACCCATCCTTGAAGGGACAGAGCGATAATACCAGATGTGTGCAACAGGAGCTGCGAGTTCGATGTGACCGCCACGCTCTCTTCTTACTTTATAATGCGTAACTTCGACACCGCATCTGTCGCAGACAACGCCTTTATATCTTATAGATTTGAATTTACCGCAGTAGCATTCCCATTCCTTGGTAGTTCCGAATGTTTTTTCACAGAACAAACCGTCTCTTTCAGGTTTGAGAGTTCTATAATTAATTGTCTCAGGTTTTTTAACTTCACCATAAGACCACTCCCTGATCATGTCAGGAGAAGCAAGTTTAATCTGAATAGAACTGAAATCGTTAAAGTCCCTCATGATATATCCTTAAACTTAAAGTTATTATCGCCAGTACCCGTTAAAGGCACGCTATGTTATTCGAAATCCTCATTTTCAAGGGTTTCGATATGAATCTTTCTTTTTGGTTTGGTAAATCCTTCACTCCATTCCGACAGACTTATCTCTGTTCCTGCATCGTCATAAATTTTGACATCAAGAGCAAGTCCTCTTAACTCCTGAATAAGAACGTTAAACGACTCTGGAATACCGGGTGAAGTAGAGTTGATACCTTTTACTATTGCTTCGTATATTCTAGCACGTCCAAGCATATCATCTGATTTGACTGTTAAAAGTTCCTGCAGAGTATAAGCAGCACCATAAGCTTCAAGCGCCCAGACCTCCATCTCTCCAAGTCTCTGCCCGCCGAACTGAGCTTTACCACCCAGAGGCTGCTGAGTAACGAGAGAGTATGGCCCGGTAGATCTTGCGTGAATTTTATCATCAACCATATGAGCAAGTTTGAGAATATAAACATATCCTACCATTACATCACTGTCGAAAGGCTCGCCTGTACGTCCATCATAAAGAACAGATTTAGAAGTTTCCGGTAGACCTGCTTTTTTAAGGTATTCCTTAATGTCCTGCTCTGTCGCCCCATCGAAAATCGGAGTCTCCATAAAAACATTAAGCTCATGAGCAGCCCATCCGAGTTCAGTTTCGAAAAGCTGTCCAAGATTCATCCTCGAAGGAACACCAAGAGGATTGAGTAAAACGTCAATTGGTGTACCATCCGGCAGAAAAGGCATGTCATATTCCGGAGATATTCTTGAGATAACCCCTTTGTTTCCATGACGACCAGCCATTTTATCACCGACAGATATCTTTCTCTTATCAGCTATATACACTTTCACCAGTTCTTCAACTCCCGGTGCAAGTTCATCACCGTTTTCACGGGAGAATCTTTTTACTTCTATTACAATCCCTTCGACTCCGTTAGGAACTCTCAGAGATGTATCTCTTACCTCACGGGCTTTTTCACCGAATATAGAATAAAGAAGCTTATATTCAGGAGTAAGATCCTGTTCGCCCTTAGGTGTTACCTTTCCAACAAGAATATCATCCGATTTTACATATGCCCCGACTCTAATAACACCGTCAGCATCGAGATCTCTGAAAGCTTTATCATTAAGGTTCGGAATATCTCTTGTTATTACTTCACGTCCGAGTTTTGTTTCACGGGCTTCTGTTTCAAACTGTTCTATGTGGACAGATGTATATACATCCTCTTTTACAAGACGTTCAGACAGGAGTATCGCATCCTCAAAGTTGTAACCCATCCAAGGCATAAATGCGACAAGAATGTTTTTACCAACAGCGACCTTTCCATTATCTGTTGCAGGACCATCAGCAATAACATCACCGCTTTTTATCTTCTGCCCTTCACGGACAATCGGTTTCTGGTTAAAACATGTGCTCTGGTTTGTTCTTTTAAATTTCTGAAGTATGTACTCATCAACTTCGCCATTTGAAGTTTTGATTCTTACTTTGTAACCATCAGCGTATATTACTTCACCGCCTCTTTTTGCTACAACGAGAACACCTGAATCATAAGCAGCATAAGCCTCCATCCCTGTTCCGACAAGAGGCGCTTCCTCTGTTAAAAGAGGAACAGCCTGGCGAAGCATGTTTGATCCCATGAGAGCTCTGTTCGCGTCATCATGCTCAAGAAAAGGAATTAAGCTTGTTGATACAGAAAATATCTGCTCAGGTGAAACGTCCATGTACTGGATCTCTTTCGGTTTCTTGTACGGGAAGTTTCCTCTATTTCTACATGCAATAAGACTTTTCTGGAAATTTCCATTGTCGTCAATCTCGGCATTAGCCTGTGCTATAGAGTAATTATCTTCAATATTTGCAGTCAGATATTCAATTTTATCGGTTACCCTTCCGTTCTCAACATATCGGTAAGGTGTTTCCAGAAAACCGTAATCATTAATTCGTCCGTAAGTACTCATTGAAACAATAAGTCCGATATTCGGTCCTTCAGGAGTTTCAATAGGACACATTCTTCCATAATGAGACGGGTGAACGTCACGAACTTCAAAACCGGCTCGTTCTCTTGAGAGACCACCAGGTCCGAGAGCGTTAAGTCTTCTTTTGTGAGTAAGTTCAGCCAGAGGATTAGTCTGATCCATGAACTGTGAAAGCTGACTTGATCCGAAAAATTCATTGATTACAGCTGTAATCGGTTTAATACTGATAAGAGCTTGAGGGGTAATAACATCTAGATCCTGAATTGTCATTCTCTCTTTAATTACACGTTCCATTCTCTGGAATCCGACTTTAATCTGATTCATGATAAGCTCACCAACAGATCTTACACGTCTGTTACCAAGATGGTCAATATCATCTACTATAGTATGAACATACTTCTTCTCTTTCTTTCCGCCTTTGCCTGTATGTTCAAATTCATAGCCATCAGCTTCCGCAATGAGATAAAGAATATATTTTACAGTGTGGATTATATCATCTTTTGTCAGAATTTCATTCTCTTCGTCAAATCCGAACTTGCTGTTGATTTTATATCTACCAACTGAACTTAAGCTGTATGTTCTGGGACTGAAAAACAGTCTCTCAAGCTCAGCTTTAGCATTATCAATGTTAGTTGGTTCTCCCGGACGCATAACTGCATGGAGACCAAGAAGGGCAAGTTCAGCATTAGTAAAATCATGATTTTCATCAACTCTAATGTTCTTTTTGATAAATTCAGGTTCAACCTGGAATGTAGTACTCAGATATGCATCTTCCTTATTGTTAGGGAACTCAATAAGTTCAACATCTGAAACTTTTTCCTCTTTAAAACGGTCAATTATATCTATATTGATCCTTTCAGCAGCTTCAAGTATTACTTCACCTGTTGTTTTGCTGATTACATCTGAAGCAACACGTCTTCCGTTAAGAGATTCGTAATCCTCTTCACTTTTAAGCTTCATTTTAGTTATATCATAGAAGAGTTTAACAATCTCTTCGTTTGTTTCATATCCAAGTGATTTTATAAGCAGAGATACCGGGAATTTTTTCTTCCTGTCAATCCGGCCTACAATATATCCTTTGTTGTCCATTTCAAATTCAAGCCATGAACCTCTATCAGGTATGACTCTTGAATTGTATACCCTTTCGTCCTCTTCATAGAAAAAGAAGATTCCGGGAGATCTGTGAAGCTGATTTACAACAACACGTTCAGCTCCATTTATTATGAATGTACCACGTTCAGTCATAAGAGGAATATCGCCCATATAAACGAACTGCTCTCTGACTTCCATACTGTCTTTTCTGATTAATCTTATGGTTGCTTTAAGAGGAGCGGCATAGGTAACATCTCTCTCTTTACACTCATACTCGGAGTACTTTGGTTCGCCAATTTCATAATTTACGAATTCAAGTACAACATCATCATGAGGGCTTTCAATAGGGAATATTTCATCAAAAACCGCCTGAAGTCCCTGAGGCTTCTTTTTGGCCACTTTTGTCTGAAGGAACCATTCATAAGAAGTTAACTGAATTTCTATTAGATTCGGAAGGTCAATTTTAGATTTAATCTTACCGAAATTGACAACTTTCTTTAATTCTTGCATCTATATAAACCTTAACCTTTATTTTTATTTAAGGATAATAACATTTCATGATAATGAAATAAATGTGGAACCAGTAAAATTATATTAAACATATAATACCAGAATCAAGAGTATAAAACAAGTTTTTTAACACCGATAGGTTTGACCGCAACAGATCAAACCTATCGAATATTAAATTAGTAACTGCACAATAACTGCCGGTAAATCTGATTCCCGCCGCGCAGTGCGCGGCGGGAATGTTTTGTTCCGCCTGTTTTGCATTGTTACTTAAATTCAGACTGAAGAAATAATTACTGTAATTCAATATAACCTATAAGAATAAATTATTTGATATCAACAGTTGCGCCGGCGTCAACAAGCTGCTTCTTAATAGCTTCAGCTTCAGTTTTAGAAACTTTTTCCTTAACTGTTTTTCCACCTGCTTCAACAAGCTCTTTCGCTTCTTTCAGGCCAAGACCTGTAATTGCTCTTACTTCTTTAATTACACCAACTTTAGCATCGCCAAAACCGGTAAGGATAACATCAAATTCAGTCTGCTCTTCAGCCGCTTCAGCAGCAGGACCAGCAGCAGCTACTGCAACTGGTGCCGCAGCAGAGATACCAAATTTTTCTTCCATTGCTTTTACAAGCTCAGCTGCCTCAACTAGTGTAAGACTGCCAATTGCATCCAACAATTCTTCGATTGTTAATTTTGCCATTTTCTACTCCTTTATACTTAGTGAATTACTTCAAGTTAGTACGGACTTGAGCCGTAAAACCTATAAAGGGGTCAGGCATTGATCCGGAAACGATTTAACGTAATATCTGGAACAGAAACCTAAACACCTTATATATTATAATTAACAGATGTTAATTATTTTTCGATTCAGCAACAGCGTTAATACCTCTAGCCAGAGATGCCATAATCTGATTCATGCCTGTTGCAATAGTTCTAGCAGGGGCATTTATCATCTGCATTGTCTGAGAAAGAAGAACTTCTTTCGAAGGTAGATCCGCTATTTTTTTAATCTGCTCTTTGCCGTATACTACATGTTCAAGAACACCGGCAACATAAGAGAATTTATCATTCTTCTCTGCAAATTCTTTTAGTACTTTTGCAACTTCTCCAACCTGCGCTCCGGCGAAAGCAACTCCGATTGGCCCTTTAAGATGCTCATCTATGTTGCTGTAACCTGTTTCCTGAAGTGCTCTTCTGAAAAGATTATTCTTAACAACTTTGTACTGAGCATTTTTTTCTGCAAGCTGTCTTCTTAGAACAGCTATATCATTAACTTTAACACCGGAATAATCGGTGAGGATAAAGTTATTTCTCTCTTTCAATCTTGCGATGAGATCAGTTACTTCATCAACTTTATATTGCTTAACCATTATCGCTCTATCCCCTTATGATTAATTTTTATGCCAGGTCCCATAGTTGAACTGATATGAATTGACTTAACATAATTTCCTTTAGCATCTGAAGGTTTATCCTTCATCAACTGTACAAAAAATGCTTTTATATTATCAATAATGGCATCATCGGCAAATGAAACTTTACCTAAAAGTATATGAACAACACCGGTTTTATCCGCACGATATTCTATACGTCCGCCTTTAAGCTCTTTAATGATCTCTTTAACATTATCTGTTACTGTACCTGATTTAGGTTTAGGCATAAGACCCTTACGTCCGAGAACAGCTCCAAGCTTACCAACTTCCTTCATCATATCAGGAGTAGCAACAACAGCTTGAAAATCAAGCCATCCCTCTTTGATCTTCTCAATTACATCTTCAGCACCAACATGATCCGCACCCGCTTCGAGAGCTTCCTTCTGTTTGTCGCCTTTACATATTACAAGAACCTTCTTAGTTTTACCTGTACCTGCAGGAAGAACAGCTGATCCCCGGACATTCTGCATACTTTTATGGACAATCTTTATAGACATATCAATTGACTCATCAAATTTTGCGGTTTTAAGCTCTTTCATAAGCTTTACAGCCTCTTCAAGAGTATATAGGTTTGTCTTATCAACCTTACCCCTTGCGGCAGTTATCTGTTTTCCTCTTTTCATCTCATTAACCTCTTTTCACTTGGCTGACTTCTTAGTCAACGACATCAATTCCCATTGATCTTGCTGTTCCAGCAATAATATTTGCGCCTGCCTGTACATCATTTGCATTTAAATCAGGCATTTTTAACTTTGCAATCTCTTCAAGCTGCTTTCTGCTGATTTTTCCAGCTTTAACTTTATTCGGTTCACTTGAACCTTTTGCAAGACCTAATGCCTGTCTTACAAGAACTGATGCAGGTGGTGTCTTTGTAATGAAGGTATAAGATTTATCCTCATATACTGTAATTACAACAGGTATTGTTGTACCCATCTGATCTTTTGTTCTTTCATTAAAGTTTTTGCAGAAATCCATAATATTGACGCCGGCCTGACCAAGGGCAGGACCAACTGGAGGTGCCGGATTAGCCTGACCACCTTTAATCTGCAGTTTAATAAGTTTAATTATCTTCTTTTTTTTCGGTTTTGGTGCCATTTTTTTTATCCTATTACGATCATTCAGTTTATATTACGATATTATATCTTTCCAACCTGGAGAAAATCAAGATCAACCGGAGTTCCCCTGCCGAAAATTTCAACTTTAACTTTAAGCCTACCCTTCTCTGGATAAACTTCTTCAACTACGCCTGTAAAATTATTGAAAGGACCGTCTATAACTTTAACATGCTCTCCAATAGAAAAATCTACTGTAATTGCAGTCTTCTCCCCGGCTTTCTGCTCTCCGCCGAGAGAATCAAATAAAGAGGCAACCTCACTATCACTGAGAGGCTTAGGTTTATTCGTACCGAAAGCGCCAACAAAATTGGTTACCCCGGGAACGCCCTTTACAACACTCCAGGTAGTGTCATTGAGTTCCATACGAACAAGAACATATCCCGGAAATACTTTTTTCGACTTTATCTTCTTTTTACCGTCTTTAACTTCTACCACTTCAACAGTGGGAATTTTGACGTCACTGACATCTTCAATAAGACCGAGATTTTTAACCTTGATTTCAAGAGCAGCTTTAACTTTGTTTTCATGCCCTGAGTAGGTATGTATTATGTACCATCTTTTTGCCATAATTATCCAATCACGACCTTAATTAAAGTCATTAACCCGGTATCAACAAGCCACAAAAAGATTGAAAAAACAATAAGAGAGATAACAACAACTACAGTAAAGCTTGTAACCTCATCTCTGTCAGGCCAGGTGACTTTCTTCAGCTCTTCCCGGGAATCTTTAAAAAAACTGATTAATTGTTTAATTTTCGATATCAATTGGGGTAACGCTTAAGCCTTAGTTTCTTTATGAACAGTATGTCTTCTGTCAAATTTGCAATATTTTTTGATCTCGAGCTTGCCTGTCTGTGTTTTCTTGTTTTTGGTAAAAGAATAGTTCTTTCTTTTACACTCCTGACAAGCCAGCAATACCACGTCTCGCATATAAATACCCCACACTTATATATAGTAAACCAAGAGCAAACTAATATCTGCCCTCTTTCAGTCAAGCATTTTTAATGCTTTTTCCCGGAAAACGCTTTTTTCCTTATAATTGGAAATAAAAAAAACTGCATTGGATGAGCCCACGACCAGAATCGAACTGGTGACCTTTTGCTTACCATGCAAATGCTCTACCGACTGAGCTACGTGGGCAAATATTATGATTTTACTGGAAAAAACAGGATGAAATGATAAAAACAGGCCATTTTATGTCAACATAAATTTCTATAACAATGACCTTTCGAAATCAATCCCTGTAAAAAATTGACGGTTAACCCGACGTGCAAAAATCAATAGAATATTAGTAATCTAAATTAATAAGCAGGTTTCTGTCAAGATGTAATGATGATATTATCCAATATTTTAAAATTAATATAAACGTTGGCATGTTTTATCGGGAATAATCATCAAAATCCGCCTTAGAGACGCAAAGCAACACGTCTCTAAGGATAAAATTACAGTGTTTACCCTCTGCAAGGATAAACACGACTCAACTGATATTTGGATTGCAGGCACTCATAAACTGGTGCTAAACTACTCTCAGCCGCACCAAAGATGCTGCGGAAATAGAATTCGACTAGTTTTCGGGTAACCATACCTGATTCCAAAGATAAATTAAATATTTTTACGATTTTTTCCGTGATAAATGAATATTAATTGTGCCGCGCATAACTACTGTTCCGGAAGTATCATAAACCTCAGTTGAAGCGGGAAAATCTCGACTGAAATCCCAGTTCTTAATCTCTTCAAGGTTTATATTGCAGACTCCTGTTAAGTCAGTTTTTGCCAGAGCAAGATATTCGACTGTCATCCCCTTAGGTATCCATCTGACACCATCGGGAACAGAAACATCCGTACAGACTCCCCCGGCCAGTTCCACAAGATTACACATTGCAATTGCATGAACAGTTTTTATATGATTTGTGAGAGATTTTCTTTTCTTCATAAGGATTACACATCTACCAGGTTCAAGTTCTACAAATAACGGTTTAATAGATCCGAAATAAGGCGCCCCCTTGCATGTTATATAAGAAAAAATTCTTTTACCGAACGGCTTCCCCTGCAGTGAATTATAAATCTTCAATATTCTGCTCATCAACTTCCCCCTTATACTATAATTTCAATATTTTCATGAGAATAAAAGAAAGATGCTGTTATTGGTTTTTATCTCATTACTGTTAAAGTGAATTTCGGTTAATAGTGAATTGACCAAAATTCACTTACAACATTCAGGTTTTGAGAATAGAAAAACAGTGTCAATTATCAGAACTTCACTTTTGATTATCCGGTATTAAAAAACCCGCCAGAGGCGGGTTTTTTTAAAAGCTATTTTTTTATTTTTGCTTTTAAGACTTCCTCTTTAAATCCCTTGCTGAAAGTAAATTTAGGAACTTTTGTTGCTTTCTTTGCTGCAATTGTAATCTCTTCTCCCGTGATAGGGTTTCTTCCTTTTCTTGCTTTAGTAGCAGGTTTTACTTTTGCGTAAACCTTGCCGATTTTTCCAAGCGGAACTCTCTCACCCTGAAGCACACCAGCCTCGATAAGATCCATTACTGTTTCAAGAAGTTCTTTAGCTTCTTTTTTAGAAAATCCTTTTGCTTCTGCCAGATAATTTGACATTGAATTTAATGTAAAACTTTCAGGAAGAGCAACTTTTTTTTCTTTTGGAGCTGCCGCGGCTTTTGGTGCAGGTTTAGCAGCCGCCTTTGGCGCCGCTTTAGGAGTTGATGCTTTTGCCATATTAATTCCTTTCCTTTTTTCGAAGAGATAATTTTAAATAATAAAAGTTTTCTGCATTTCATCAATTATAAGTACTTTGAGAAATCTTTATGTAATAACTGTTAAAACAGAGTATAACTCTGTCAAACGAAATTACTTTTATTTTTTAAAAGATTAAAGAAAAGATGATAAAACACAGGGTTTTAATGATTAATTGTAATTAATCATTAAAAAACAGCGGATTTATGCTGAAAAAATGATAACAAGTCATTAAATAAATTAATCTTCAGAATAATAATCCGATGCAGTTGAAAATATAAAACAAGTACAATCTCCGGGACATTATAATACACCATTTTTATATTGACACTCTGAATATTTTTAAACTATAATTACACATACAATCAATTCTGGAGACATGATATGAAATTTAAAGGAGTTCTATTGATCCTTCTTATACTCGGTACCTCATCATCGTATTCTGCATCTAAATCTTTTAGCGGTGCGGACATGATCCGGGCAGGAGAACCGGTTATAGGCAAAACTATCCCATTCAGGAAATTTGATGCTTTTTATAACGATAAGATTACAACAATCGACTTGAATGATTATAAAGGAAAATGGATTATACTTTTTTTCTATCCTGCAGATTTTACTTTCGTCTGCCCTACCGAACTTAAAGAGATGTCGGAATACTATTCAGATTTTAAAGAGGCCGGGGCTGAAATCTTCAGTATCAGTACTGATTCTGTTTACGTACACAAAGCATGGACAAAAGAGAATGAACTATTAAAAGATGTAGAGTTCCCCATGTTATCAGATAGATCGGGAAATTTTAGTAATATTATGCAGGTGTATGACAAAAGCAGCGGGGCAGCTATTCGTGCATCCTTCATAATAGATCCGGACGGCATTATCGTAGCAGCTGAGTATTCAAATGATTCTATAGGAAGAAATGCGGGCGAACTGCTGAGAAAACTTGATGCTGCAGTTGCAGTACGCAAAGGGGGCGGAGGACTATGCCCGGCTGGATGGAAAGAGGGATCGGAACTTATTAAAGGAGAATAAAAAATGAAAACCATCAATAAAAAAATATTATCATCTTTCTGTTTTACAGCTCTTCTTTTTGCAATGGAACTAACCGGAAATGCAGACTCAAATAAAACAATTTATTACTTCTGGGCGGAAAACTGCACCGCGTGCAAAGAAGCACAGATTTACTACAAAAAGCCGGATGGAATTAAAGATGGAGCTTCATGGACTCACAATGGAATTAAATTTGTTTCCTATAGAATTGTTGATGGAAATAACAAAATAAATACCGGGAACATGAATCAGCTGAACAATATGTGTGCTGCAATTGCCAGAAGAACAGGCTCTGCAAATTTTGTTCATTTCAGAAGAGATGTTTATGAATATTATAAAAATAAAAATCTTCCTTACTACAGAAAAGAGGAGAAGTACAGCAGAAAAGATGAACCTTTTCCGACACCCGTTTTTTTAATTGGAGACAGAGTAATCCTCGGATTTAATCAGGATCTGATACAGAAAGCTTTGAATGCAGCAAAATAATAAGAGCATAATACCTATCTGAAAATCAATTTTACTGAAACAGTGCTGAAGAGACAAAGAAGTAATTCTTTTCAGCACTTCAAACTGTTGTTAATAATAAATCCCGCTGTATCAATAATCTTATCACAAACTATTAGAGAACAGTAATATCATTAATAAAAAAATCAGGACAAACGACCGGCCTCATTATTGTTTATCTTCAGCTTCATTAATGAGTTCCAGGAGTTTTGCTGTAGTATCTAAAAGACCGGAGGTCATATCGGATACTTCAGCTGAGCTTTCGGCATTTTTCTGTGTTATCTCACTGGCGCTTGAAAGCGAGTTTGACAATACAAATGAGGTTTTACTCTGCTCATTCATGGCAAGGGTAATGTTACTGGATACACCGTTTACATGATGTATTGAATCTTTTACTTTTCTGCTTAATCTCAGCTGTTCGAGTGCTGAATCATTCATTTCGCGGCTGAGTTTTTCTGATATGACAAGAGTCTCTTTCATTTTTCGTATTTGTACATCAAGCTCATTAAACAGATGAAAATCTGTATCAATATTTTTACCGGTTTCAGTTATAAGAGCTCCAATCTCTTTTGCTGATTGTGTACTTTTATCTGCAAGTTTAGAGATCTCATCTGATACTACGGCGAATCCTCTTCCTGCTTCCCCTGCCCTAGCAGATTCTATAGCTGCATTCAATGCCAGCAGATTTGTCTGATCTGCTATTTCGGAAATAAGTTCAATTATACTCTTTATCTGCCCTGAGCTATTCTGAATTTTTCTCATACCATCAAGCGCAACAGCTGAATTACTAACTGCATTATCGGCAAGAACAATTGCTCTGTCGGATTCTGCCATTATGGCTCCTGCCCGTTCTGTAAGATTATTTATTAACGTATTTAATTCACCCATAAATCTGTCGATCTCATTTATAGATTCAGACTGATTTGCGATCTCTTTCGAAACATTTTCGATTGTACCAGCCATCTCTTCCATCGATGCAGATGACTCCTCAAGAATTGCCGCCTGATTTCTTGCTCCATCGGCAATCCCCACAGAAGTGAGATTAAATCTTGATGCAGTATCCTGAAGCTTTGCCGAAATCTCTTTTATTGACATGAACAGATTCGATATGAGATCAAACTGTTTTTTGTTGACATCGGCCTCCTCACGGTGAAGAGAATTCGATTTCTCTGTTAGGTAAATATTTATGTAGCTCACAACTCCGATAATCAGCATACCAGCTGTACTATTGGCAACACCGGCACCTGCAATCTCCAGGGTTTCACCCGAAAGTTTACCTTTTATAAAAAGATAAAAAATAATATTAATTGTAATAAAATACAACGAAATAAGCGGCACCATATATTTTTTGCCGAATACGGCAGTAAAAACTATGAGGTAAAAGCTGTAGTAAAGATAAGAAGTAAATCCGCCGTAAGGCATATGTATTGCATTAATAAATCTTGCGGCTGAAACAAGAAAAACTGTAGGTAGAAGGTAAATCATTACAGTACCGGAAAGAAATCCTTTTTTCAGGAATATAAAGCTGAGCACTACAAACAACATTATCGTATTAGCTCCTACAATTGCTCTAGCCATACCTTTCGGATTTAAAATTGGATAGGCAATCATTAGAATCACTAGAAGTATCACCATAAGAATGTTGTAATAAAGAAGAGCTCTGGCTTTCTGCTGGTTTATAAAATGAGCTTTTACGTAATTTGATAAAAAAATTTTTCCAGAATATTCTGCATAAAACTCCTCATAAAAAAATACTATTGATCATATCTAATCCTCAGCTTTGGGGCCGTGCCGTGCCTGTTCCGACAGCGGGCTGGAGAACCTGTCGAATCACGGGACATCGATGATTGTTTAAAACATCTAGTATTCCGCAAAGATAGAGTTAGCAAAACCGTTGTATTGCTTATATAACAAAATTTTTAAATACCATCTCTTAAATCAGAAATATTTATATTAGAGTATTTTATTTAAAAATATTAAATTTCTCAATGGCATTAATCAACACCTTCGAAAGCAGAAAAATCCTCAGGAAGCTCCTCTTCTTCAATTATACTCTCACTGTCATTGATAAAACCGTTTTCATCACACCTGATAAGAATATCATTACCTGAATCCTCTTCACCCTTATCATTTTTATTTTTCCACTCTACATCAATGGAATTCTTATTTTTAGAAACTTCAGTTAACTCAACGGTATAGCCTGTTGAAGGAACAGAATAAATCCAGTGAAGATGTCCGTTAACACTATCTGAAAATGTTAACTTCATATCCTCCAGAGGAATACCCTTCCTGTATTTAATTATTGAAAGAATTGTTTCCTTTCCATTTTGCTCAGCAATTTTATGAACAGTACCAGTCTCTTTATCAAGCCAGTAATTAAATAGGGCTGAATCGGGATTAATTTCAGGCATCGATGCATTCTGCTGTACCGTCCTGCTGTTTAAACATCCGAAAAAGAGAAGAATTAATGCGAATGTAAATTTCATACAATTTTTCATATTTCCACCAGAGAGAATAATACATATGGAGTGTTTGAAAAATCAACAGATTTTTATTATTATACATAGTATTAAATATTTCATTAAACAAAAACAATGTTCCGTGGATTAATGAATTCAATATCATCGATTAATACACATTGCAATTTTGTTAAACTAAACACTTACTTGTTTGTGATTCTACCGCTGACAAAAACAAAAATCTGAAATTGCTATAAAACCTGCTCAACACAGCATCCATGAACCCCGGATAATGTGGAAAACAATTAACTGCCAGTTTAAGTCCAAATTTTAACATCATATTTATTAATACACTGCATTTATTAAATTAATGATTGACTAAAAACATATCGACCCTGATTAAGATTAAAAATAAAACACTCATTAAATACAGCGAATTTTTCATTGATATTAATGGTAAATTAAAATCAGAAAACTTTATATTCTTAAGACTCTGCTTGGCCCTGATAAAAGGATATTAAACAACTAATGACAATTAAACAACTCGGGATTAAACTATGATACACGCCGGAATTGATATAGGATCAAGGACAATCAAACTTGCTATAAACGAAAATGGTTCAATTAAAGAACTCAAGAAGATGTATAACTCCTACAATCCGCTTGAGACTTGTCGTGAAATACTTGCTGATGTTGAATTTGATACTCTTACAGCTACCGGATACGGTCGTCATATGATGAAAAATTACATGAACTGTAATGTAGTAAGCGAAATCAAAGCCTTTGCCGTGGGTGCAGGAAGAGTAAGCAACGGCTGCAGAACAATCCTTGATATTGGCGGCCAAGATACAAAGGCTATCTCTCTTGATGCCAGCGGGCGCTTGAGCAGATTTGAGATGAACGATAAGTGCGCGGCTGGTACAGGCCGTTTTCTTGAAATTATGGCAGCTGCCCTTGGTTATAAATTTGAAGATTTTGCATCTGATGCACTTACAGCAGAAAAGGCTGAATCTATAAATAATACATGTACAGTTTTTGCCGAATCAGAAGTGATCTCCCTTTTAACTCAAGGTATACCAAGAAATGAGATTTCACTCGGCATTCATAAGTCTATTGCGCAGAGAGCTGTTAATCTGCTTAAGCGCGTATCCGTTGAGCAAGATATTCTTTTTGCGGGCGGTGTTGCGCTTAACGAATGTATGATTTCACTTATTGAGAATGAACTTGGATGCAGAATTATAATACCGGAGAATCCTCAGATGATCGGTGCTATCGGTTGCGCATTTTTAAATGATTAGAAAACAAATGACAGGAGAAAATAATGACAATTAAATCTGAACCACTATTCAACGATTCTTTCGCTGGAGAACCGCCTGCTAAAAGGGCAGTTGCATATATTCAGGGTGAGCGTGAAAAGGGTAAACATGTAGCAGGCATATATTGCGGCTATGCACCCGTTGAACTGTTTTACGCAATGGATATTGTTCCGGCTGTTCTTTGCGCATTTTCAAATGGTACTATCGAAGAGGCAGAATCTGTACTGCCGGCAAATCTTTGTCCGCTCATAAAGTCAAGCTACGGATTTATCGCAAAGGACACCTGTCCATTTTACTCTTTCTCTGAAGCAATAATTGGTGAAACAACCTGTGACGGCAAGAAAAAGATGTTTGAACTTATCTCTGAAAGAAAACCCACGCATGTTATGGACCTGCCGCAGCTGCCGGAGGAGAAAGAAGCACTTGATAACTGGACGGTGATGATTAGAAAACTTCAGGATTTCCTTGAAAAAACATTTGATACAAAAGCATCTGATGAAAACATTCACAATGCTATTATGGAAAACAACAGGAAGAATGATCTTGTAAAAAAAATACTGGAGTTTGCCGCACTGCCTGAACCGGTTATCGGCTGGGCGGAGATGCACGATGTTATTTTTCTTGCAACTCCAGCAAGAGGAAACAATATTAACACTGTTCTGGAAGGTATTGTTTCCAAACTTGAGGATAGAGTAAAACAGGATTATGTGCATGGAGCAAAAGGTGCACCAAGAATACTTATCACCGGATGTCCGACAGCTGGTGATGCCGCAAAAGTTTTTAAACTGATTGAAGAATCAGGCGGAGTAATTGTCGCCATTGACTCATGTGTAGGTTTAAAACCATTTGCCGAAAAAGTTAAAGAGGGGACATCTGATCCTATACGCGCAATTGCAGAACGATACCTTAAAATACCATGCGCATGTATGACTCCAAATAATGGAAGAATCGTTGAGCTTGACATGCTGATAGATTTTTACAAACCGGATGCAGTTATTGATATTGTACTCCAGGCATGTCATGGTTATAATGTTGAATCCCACAAAGTGGGTGAACACATCATGAAAAAAAGAGATCTCCCATTCCTTAAAATTGTTACTGATTATTCACAAGGAGATGCAGGGCAGATCAAAACGCGTATAGAAGCATTGCTGGAGAGTGTGAATTAATTTTTTACAAACAGCATCATCAGATTATTTTACCAGTATTGATCGTATAAATCAATTTTACTCTGTGTCATACTCGCGAAGAGAATCGTTTTAGAATTTTCTGAGCGAGTATGGCTACCGAATTTATTATTATATTAAATAATGTCCTGCACTATTACGACCGGTTTCTTTAAAAACATTATCAGATCCGTGTAAGAAAGCGGCCTGCTGTAATAGTATCCCTGAATAAGGTATTCACCATTCTGTGTAAAAAAATCAAGCTGTTCCTGTTTCTCAACTCCCTCTGCTATTATTTTCAATCCAAGCTCTTTCGCCAGAACTATTATTGTCCGCGCAAGTGTTTTACTGTCACTATCTCCCGGCAGATCGATTATAAACGAACGGTCAATTTTCAGATTATCGAGCGGAAATTTTTTCAAATAACTTAATGATGAATAACCAGTACCAAAATCATCGATAGAAAACCTTATCCCTTTCTCCTTCAATTCTTTCATTATTACATTAATCTCTTCTACATTCTGCATAATACTGTCTTCAGTAATCTCTATGATAAGACTTCCCGGGGAAAGCTTTGATTCTTCAAGTGCCATTGATACAGACTCCAGAATTCTGCGGTTAACAAACTGATGAGAAGTCATGTTTACAGATATGTAAATCGAAGGGTATCCTGCATCTATTATATCTTTACACTTCATGCATGCTTTACGGAGAACCATTTCATTTATCTGAATAATATGTCCGGTCTCCTCAGCAACCGGTATAAATGTTGAAGGCGGAATAACTCCGAGTTCGGGATGAATCCAGCGGGAAAGAGCCTCGAATCCTGCGGCTATTCCGGTCCGGCTGTCCACTATCGGCTGAAAAAATATTTCAAACTGATCCTGCTCAATTGCTCTTCGAAGCTGTAGTTCCAGCATAAAACGGACATCGACTTCACTGTTCATCTCTACTGAAAAAAACTGATACTCCCCTCCACCGAGTTCTTTTGCGTGGTACATTGCTATGTCAGCATTTTTATGCAGTTCTGAGACAGAATAACCATCGTCAGGGAAAATACTTATTCCGATACTCGCAGAAATGAACAGTTCATGTCCGTCAATTACTACAGGTATGTCAAATTTTTCTCCAATCCGGCTGCATACCCGGACTACATCATTTATCTCTTCAATACGGGAGAGTATAATTACAAATTCATCACCGCCGACCCGGGCTACAGTATCACCATCTCTTACACATTCATTGAGCTTAAGCGCAACATGCTGAAGCAGGTAATCACCGGTTATATGTCCCAGACTGTCATTTATCACTTTAAATCTATCCAGATCTATATATAGAAGAGCCATCTGATTTTTCTCCCGGATTGCCTGATTCACCGCGAGAGTTAAACGATCTGAAAAAAGTGAACGATTAGGAAGCCCGGTAAGAGGATCATGATATGCCTGGTATTCAATTCTTTCTTCAGAATTTTTTATATCAGAAATATCGCGAAAAACTGAGACATAATTTTTTACTTTCTTCATTTCATCTTTTATAAGATTTATAGAAAGCCATTCGGGATATGTTTCCCCATTTTTCCGCCTATTCCAGATCTCCCCTTCCCATGTCCCCTTTTCAGTGATAGCTTTCCACATCTCTTTATAAAAAATTTTATCATGCCTTTCCGACTTTAATATTTTCGGATTTTTTCCGAGAACCTCTTCGCCTGAATAACCGGTAATTGTTGTAAACGCAGGATTCACACGTATAATATGGTTTTTAGAATCGGTTACCACAATCCCTTCCGTAGTAGTTTCAAATACACGCCCGACAAGAAGAAGCTCCTCTTCAGCCATCTTTTTTTCCGTAATATCAAGACCGTAGAAATAAACTTCATCCACATCAGAAATCGGTGTGACTGTAAAATTAAAAATCCTGTTCTTTACATCAAAATCCACAGTTAATGTCTGCTTGAACGAAATAACATACTTCACTGCATCCGAAATATAATCAGGTAGTTGACAGGAATCTCCTGTTATCCAGCAGTCAAGAAGCCATTTACTGGCGGAGTTAGAGTATATAATCGTGTTATCACCTCTGACCCGAAAAACCGGATTTGGATTATCCTCGGGAAATTTTGCAAGACTGCGAATCTCCTCTTCCCTCAGTTTTTTTTCTGTAATATCCTCCATGTGTACAGTGACCATTGCCGGAGGAATAAAAATATAACTGATGATAAAAGTTTTATTTACACCTGTAGTCTTCATAGCATGGGATTCTTCAGCAGTGATTACACAACGCCCATCGAAACATTGTTTAATCCGATCCAACACATGCGGATCACCGGCAAAAACATCCTGAGCGGTTTTACCAAGATATTCCGCTATTTTACCATCAGATACTTTTAAGGCGGCTTCGTTAAAATCAGTAAAAATAAAATCGTTTCCAATCTTTGTCCATGTATATGAAGGCAGCGGGAAATTTTCATAATGAGTCCGGTACATCATTTCTCTTTCAACGATTTTCTGTTCAAATACTATTCTCTCAGAAATATCTCTTGATGAAGTCTGAAATTGCAATATCTTACCATTTTCATCTTTAATAGGTCTGATTAAAGTTTCAAACCAGATGTATGATCCATCTTTTTTACGGACTCTATTCTGTATCCGGTTTTCATCAACATGATATGCTGAAGAATAAATAGAATCTCTATTATTTTTTATCCGATCTTCCGGATGAAAAAAATCCAGAGGTGATTTCCCCAATAACTCTTCAGGTTTATAACCCAGTAGTTCTGTAACCGAAGAAGAGACATATTGATAAAGACCCATACTGTCATGAAGACAGACCAGATCCAGCATATGTTCGGATATGAAATGATATCTTGATTCAGCTGTTTTTAATTCTTTCTTTACAGTTGTGCTTTTAACGTTTTCTCTTACTGAATCAGAAAAAAGGTTGTTCAATACATCTGGAATTTTCTGCACCGGATCGGGACTCTCTTCTCCATCTACATTACTAACATAAGAATTTTTATTTATTCCTGTCATATTTTCAATACTGTCCTCTAAACAAATATATCTTTATTTCCGGATTTGCATCTTATCATAAACGGGTATTATACCGTCTCTATCGTGCCTGGAATACGCCAGATAGAGAATAATACAGATTTAATATAACAAAATTCATCTATATTTATAAAATAAAATTATTCAATCATTTTATATTCCGCTACAAAAACTATTAATGCATTAAAAATCATGCTGAATTAATTATTCCTTGAAAAATCTCTGATACATGATAAAAGATAGTAATCATCGTTTGAAATATAGACTTATGGATATTTAATGTCAGAAATAAAAATCATCTCTACTGAAAAAGATATAGCAGCATACCTTGAAGATCTCCGCATACGCGGTGTAAAAAAAATTGCACTTGATCTGGAAGGTGACCAGGGTTCCATTAATTACAACTATTCAATCTCCATATTTCAGTGCTTTGATGGAATTACTCCAGTGGTAATTGATGTGCTAAAAACAGCTAAGTCACAGGAACTCCAGGATTTCCTGACCTCGCCTGATATTATTAAAGTAATGTTCTCCAGTGAAAATGACCTTTTCATGACTCAAAATGTCCTCGGCTACTCGATTGAACAGATTAGAGATATTGCCATAGCTCAAAAACTTTTAGGTATGAAAATAAATCTTGCAGACTACATTGGAATAGAAAAAAAAATTAAAGATTCATTCCAGAGAGCAAACTGGCTGAGACGACCGATTAGAAAGGATCTCCTTGAATATGCAGTTAATGATGTTTTATATCTCCTGGATATAAATGATAAAATGGAAAATGAATTAAAAGAAAAAAATCTATACGACAATTATATTCAAGCTTCTGCAAGAGTTTCTGAAAAAAATTTTATTGTAGACCAGCACCATCAGTATAAGGAAAAGTTTCCCGGATATAAAAGACTAACAAAAGAGAAAAAAGATCTCGCTAAAACAATATGGATTTTCCGCGAGCTGCTTGGAGAATACTTCAATTGTCCATCGGGATATGTATTTTCAAAAAAATCCATGAATGACATAATTAGCGAAAATGACTATATTATGATAAGGCTTGAACAGGAGCTTAATAGAAATAGAGGCGGCAAGAAGAAGATTGATATGGAGTTTATTAAAAAATTTTACATAAAAGCAGAAGAACAGGGTAATCATCATGATAAAAATTAACCTCAGACAGTTATTTTATCTATTGATGATTTTATTTTTTTTCTCTACATCTCATCTAAACGCTGAAACAATAAAATACGCAGTCTTCCCCGCTCCGCCATACATGATCGGAGCCGATAATGAAAAATCAATACTAAGTGGAATCGATGTTGAAATTTTTAATAAGTATTACAACAGATACAGATTAAAAGAATAATATCTCAGGATTGAACTGCAGCTTTTATAACATGTGCCAGAGAATCCATTGAAAATGGTTTCTGAATAAAATATGATTTCCCGTTATTCAGAAGTTTATCAATCTCCGCATCCTTTCCAAAACCCGATGTTATAACAATAGGAACTGCAGGATTGATCTCTTTAAAAATTAAAAAAAGTTCCCCGCCCGATTTTTTCGGCATTATCATATCCAGTATAACAGCTTTAATTGAGAAATGATTTTCCTTAAATATTTGAATCCCTATTTCTGCCTCATCAGCGGTCATTACATCATAACCGAATATCTTCAACATAGTTGCAGTCATTTCGCACATGGAACTCTCATCATCAATAACAAGAACCAATCCGCTTTCTGAACCTGATAATATCCGGCTCTCTTTTTTAAGTTCTTTTTCAATTTTTGAATCATTAACCGGCATATACACACTGAAAATACTACCCTTACCCGGTTCGGAATAAACATCTATAAAACCGTTATGCTGCTTTATTATATTGTATGACATTGACAATCCAAGTCCGGACCCCTTACCTCTCCCCTTAGTAGTAAAGAAAGGTTCGAATATCTTTTTAAGAACACTCTTCTCAATACCAACACCATTGTCCATTATTGAAATACGCCAGTAGCTGATTCCTGCCAAAGCATCAGTATGTATGTTGCAGAAAAATTCGTCAGCAACATAGTTTTCAAGAGTTATCAGAATTTCACCGCCGCGGGCTTCACCCTCCTTCCGCATAACTGTCATTGAATGACTTGCATTAATACATAGATTAAGAAGCACCTGTTCAATCCTTACCGGATCAGCAAGTACCAGAGCTTCAGTATCATTTAAACCGGATTTAATCTCCACGGACTTATCAAGTGTATGACTGCAGAAACCGATTACCTGTTTTAAAATCGCATTAAGATCGACAGTTCTTACGTCCAATTCCTCTCTTCGTGATAATGAAAGAATCTGCTTTGTAAGATCCGCTGCCCTGACTCCCGAATCCTCCATGATATTCAAAAACTTCACCAGTTCATCACGGCTGAGTTCGTCGCCCCTGTTCATCCTGAATTTAATCAGAGATATAGTACCGGTTATACCGGCCAGAACATTATTAAAGTCGTGAGCGAGACCTCCGGCGAGATTACCTATTGTATCCATCATCTGGGCATGACTGAGTTTTTCATCTTTCTGTTTCATCTCTGTAACATCATCAAGCCTAATTACAGCACCAGAACCTCTATTGGAAATCAGAGGTGAAATAGAGATGTTTATATACTGGTCTTTATCGGGAGAGACATACTGTCTCCGAATCTCATCTGTTTTTTCCTCCTGTATCACAGCAGTGAATGCGCTCATGTACTTTTCAAGAATCGGTACAAGCTCCCATACACTTTTACCTAAAGCATCGGAATAATTAATCGATGTAAACCTCTCGGCGGCGCAATTCCACTGAGTTATATACCCTGTCTTATCAACAGAGATTAAAACAGAAGGTATAGAATTAAAAACATTTTCAAGATACTTATGTATCTCAACAAGCTGATCCTCTTTCTCTATACGCGACTTTATCTCCATACTTAATGTTACGACCATCCGGTTAAAATAAATCTCTATCTCTTTAAATTCATCAACAGAATCAATATTCATCCGGTAATTAAAATCACCTTCATCAATTTTCCGGAGACCATTAACCACTGTGTCGATAGGCCTTAACAGATAACTTGATATCAGAAAAACAATCGCAATATTAATAAGAATAAGACCTATTGTAAGCAGAATTCTTTCAATAACGAGATCAGAAAGTCTGCTGCTGTATATTGAGTTTGAATACTCAATCTGAGCTTCACCCAGCTTGTCTCCGTCTTTTATAATAGAAAGTGTATGTGGAATAATTTCATCCGAGTCTAATTTATAATCTTTTTTTAATATAATATTTATTGTTCCGGTAATATCCCTTAATGAAACTGCCACAACTTCAGGATCACGAAAGACAAGATCGAGGTTTGAATGAATTTTTTCAGAATCAAAATCCCATAAGGGCCTTACATTCATAAGCTGCATCAAAGAATTGAAATGTTCAATCTTATTCTTAAAACGCTCCCTCTCACCGCCCAGCTCTTTTTTAATAGCAAAAAATCCGAAAATTACATTAAAAAGAATTGAAGAGAGAGTCAGTGCGAGAATTATTTTATATCTGAATTTCATTCCTGTTTTATTCTCATGGATTAAATATTGATAGTACCGGTGTCTGACTTCATGCTAATATTATAATACATTTCCAGATCATTTCATAGGTATTAACAATTTTTTTATAAAGACTAACAGTATTTATTTCTTAACTTTTCTAGAGTAAAAAAAGATCTATTATCCCCGCCGCCGAAGGCGGCAGGGATATATATTTTTTGTTTTTTACACTAAAAATTATATTTAGGAATAATTACTGAAAGACTAATATAATTATTTGAATAACAGCTGCTATAAGTGCTCAAAAACATGCGGTATTTTATCCCCGCCGCAACCGTGGCGCGGCGGAGAGCAATTTTTCCACCGGTTTTTGAATAGTTACATGCTGCTATACATCACATTCACAACTATCACGTCAAACTGAAAATTAAGATACAACCGATCACGCTTCCTCAATTCAATTGTAATCGCAACCGTTTATTTACAAATAGAATTTTCTCTATAAAATCAAAACAGTGTTTTCAGCAGCTTCATAAATAAAAATACAATCTGCAAATAGGGCAATCAATAATCAGCTTTAATTAAGTTATTATTACTTCTTTTAAGTTTTATTAAATAAATCTGATTGTTTTGATCAAAAGATATATCTCTTCAGCATAATTCTGCTGACTCCTGATGCAAATGATCAAAAGCATATGCTTTCTGCCCCTGTCGATCCAGGGACACTTCGAAGAGCGATTTTAACAACGTTTTATGAGCAATCCCCCATTTCAGACGCAGTGCGAAACGCTGTGCCCCCAAAATAAACCGCCACCCCCTTTTGAGAAAAATTCAAAATAAAATTTAGATTGAAATTTTCGTGTAACTTTTTTTCATGTAATTATTGATTTTAATCAGAGCTTTTCAATACTGTGTTTAAAAATACTTGACACTGAAGCCCTTAAAATGAGGCTTCATTCAATATTTTTTGTTTTAAAACTATTCTTAAAAATTCAGAATAATGAATAATGTTTCAATATAAGGACTAAAAATTTATGGAAACTTTTACAATAGTCTTCTACCTTCTCGTGCTATTTATGCTTTCAGTATATGGTGCAAACAGATACTATACAATTTATCTTTTTAAAAAGCACAGACACGACGTTATCACACCGCTTTCACAGTTTAAAAATCTGCCTAAAGTTACTATTCAGCTCCCTGTTTTTAACGAGAAGTATGTAGTTGAGCGCCTTATAGAATATGTATCTAAAATCAGATACCCGAAAGATCTTTTAGAAATTCAGCTCCTGGATGATTCAACTGACGAAACTCAGGAGATAGCAAAAAAGAAGTGTGACGAGAAAAGAAAAGAGGGATTCAACATCAATTACATTCACAGAACAGATAGAACCGGATTTAAAGCTGGTGCCCTTGAAAACGGCTTGAAAATAACCGATGGTGAATTTATCGCTATTTTTGATGCAGACTTTCTTCCTCCAGAGGATTTTCTCGAAAAAACAGTGCACTACTTTACAGATGATAATATAGGTATGATCCAGGCTCGCTGGGATCACGTAAACCGAAGATACTCTCTCCTTACCGAGTGTCAGAGCATCCTGCTTGATGGTCATTTTATGATTGAACACACAGCCCGCAACCGTTCAGGACGTTTCTTTAATTTTAACGGAACTGCCGGCATATGGAGAAAAAATACAATTATAGATGCAGGCGGATGGCAGCACGACACCCTCACTGAGGATCTTGACCTGAGCTACAGAGCACAACTCAAAGGCTGGCAGTTTATATATCTACCTGATTTAACTGTTCCGGCAGAACTTCCAATTGAAATGACTGCTTTTAAATCTCAGCAGTTCAGATGGGCCAAAGGTTCAATCCAGACATTCCTGAAAATAAAAGGGACTGTTATGAAAGCCGACATTCCTCTTAAAGTCAAAATTGAAGCATTTTTTCATATCGGTGCTAACTTTGCTTACGCGCTTATGACTCTAATGACGCTTCTTATGCCGGTAATACTTATTATAAGATTCAATAATGGATACAAGAAGCTTTTTTACCTTGATATACCGATATTCATCTGTGCTACACTCTCTGTATTCCTTTTCTACTTTTATACCGAATACGTAGTAATAAAAGAGACTTTAAGTGTAAAAAACCGGTCACTGGCCAAACCTCTGGCATTCCTTCCATTTGTAGTTGCTATCGGTATCGGGCTCTGTATCAATAATACAAAAGCTGTAATAGAAGCTCTTATGCGTAAACAGAGCCCTTTTAACAGAACTCCAAAATATAATGTATCCGACGGCGAGGATGCTTCAGTATCTGCCCGGGTAAAGAATGTTCTCGGAAATGTATATACAACAAGAAACATAGATGCAGTTTCAATTATTGAACTTCTTCTGGCAGTTTATATGACATATGCTGTTTATTTTACTTATACAAATGATCTATATCTCTCTCTTCCTCTGATTTTACTTTTCCAGCTGGGATTTTTCTATACATCATTATTGAGTATTGTACACACGCCATTAACCATTTTTTTCAGTAAAAACAGTAAATAAGTAATAGTTCCCAAAAACTCTGTTTCCGGGACCGCAGGGAGCCCTGCGGGGCTTATAAAGGGGCTACCGCCCGAGCGAACACGACGTTCGCCTGCCAGCACCGACAGGAAGTCGAAAAAAAGCTGGCCTTTGCCCTGTAAAGATTGAGTTAATAGAATTGCACTTATATATATAGAAATAGAAAAGCACCGTTAAAAACGGTGCTTTTTTTATAATTCTCTATAATGACGATGCTAACTGAAAAATAATTTTAACCTGTTATCTAAATCCGACATTGTATATGGTTTCTGAATAAATGCTGCATCACAACCTGCACCAGCCATGTCCTGCCTGTAGCCCGATGTGAGAAGAAATTTAACATCCGGACTGATTTTTTTCATTTCAGTAAAGAGTTCTATTCCGGTAATATCCGGAAGAGTCATATCCAGAATAACTAACGCAATCCTGGAATGATCAGCTCGATATATCTCCAGTCCTTCAGTACCTGTACCTGCTGAAATAACATCGAATCCCAACTCCTCAAGTATTTCACCTGTGGTCATTCTAATGATCTCTTCATCATCAACCAGCAGTACAAGTTTTTTCATGAAATAAAACCTCCGGAGATATATATCCGCAACCTGTAAATTTATTATAACATATTGTAAAGGAAAAGAAAACATTTAATTTTATTTAAATTTGTCTTCGACCCGCCATGATACAGCGGAGATTGATATTACCGGCTTATGAGCAGTTGCACTAATTTAATCCATATGAAATAACAAAAAATCCCGCCATAAGCGGAATTTTTTGTTCATCTTTGTTCAAATTCTGTGTAAAAATATTCTATAGTAATGTTGTATTAATAATAAATCTGACTGAATTTTCATCAACCATAAGCTTCTTCGAAATAGCTTCAGGATCCCAGCCTTTATTCGAAAGCTCCCGTACAGTTTTTACAATATTATCGCTTAGATTTTTACCAGGCATAGTCTTAATATCCCCTTTCACCTGCTTTAAAATGGGATTATTGTTATCAACCGCCTGTATAAAATCTGAAAACTCTCTCATTTTCATATCTGTCTGATGGAACATGTCCTGAAGTCTATTGTCTGTAAGATCAATCTCCTTCCTGATAGTCTCAACTTTGCCGAACATGGCATGAATCTGCTTAACACGCTCCTCCATGTGATCTGAAAGACCATCAAGTTCATTAAGCCTGTCACGAAGATCACGGATATCATTCTCTTTAGTCTTGAGTATAAGAGTCTCCTCCTCAACACGTTTGAGATGGCTGCCAATCTTCTCTATACGCTTATCAGAACGGTCCACAACCTTCTCAAAGGCCTGCAGCCGGCTGTCTATAGTCTGGATAATAATATCCGATTTATTCACTGAATCGAGGTTACGTGAGATGATATCCTCATACTGGTGTAGTTCGTTTATACGCTTTTCAACAGCGGAATAGGTTTCGGAAAGAGCATCAATTCTTGAGTTGACAGCATCAACACGCGAGACGCTTTCAAGGAGTTTATCGGACTTATTAACAACGAGATCGTTAACCTCCATGAGATTCCGTACTTCACTTTCAATATCAGCAAGCTTCTCTTTCTTCGCATAATATGTCCGGATCTCTTTGTCTGCGGCTTTTTTGAGCTCTTTAATCTGATCAATATCAGCAACGAATTTTTCAAGATCTTTAGATTCCTTCTGCGCATCTTCAAGAACACGGTGGAGCTGAGCAACAGCCTCGTTGACTTTCTTCATAAGCTGATCTGTTTTTCCGAAAATATCATTATTCTGTTCGTAACGTACAATCTCGCTTCTGATCTCGCCAAGACGCCCTTCAAGATCGCTGAAGCTCTTCTGGAGTATATCATTCTGATCGGCAGCTCTCCTTCCGAAGCTCGCCTCTTCATCCTTCAATCTTCCGAGCATTGTATTAAGTCTTAATTCAATTGACTGATAATCTGAATCGATGCTGTTGATCTTCTCTTCCGCTGTATCGATAATTCTGTTTTCCAGTTCAACAAATCTGTCTTCAAAATCCTCAATTCTCTTTCTTATACCCTCAGCTTCCCGTCTGGCAGCCTGAACAATTTCATCTTTCTTGGAAACCGCATGAATACTTAAGTTATCAAGCTCGGTCCTTACTTTATCTACTTCATTTTCGAATGTGCTTACAAGTTTCCCTTTCGATTCTTCAATATTAGTTTCAACATTCTTTATTTTCAGCGTGAGTTTATCTATGTTATCATTAACCTCTGATTTAAGATCTCTCGATTTCTGGGCAAACTGGTCAAAGAAAGTGTTCTCCATAGCGGAAAATGTATCTTTCATCGCTGCAATCTGAGTATTAAGCGCGTCAGCACTCTCAACATTTCTGATTAGAGGGGCAATTTTAATCTTAAAGTTTTCAAGAAGCATATCTCCGGTTTCAGAAACTCTACCTTCAAGTTCACCCTTGAGACTGTCTGTCTGCATATAAAATGATTCTGAAATTTCGCGCGATCTCTCTCTCAGCTTGTCTTCAAAATTCCCGGCCATATGAGTAAGCTGCCCATTGAGATTATCCACATTTTCAGAGAGAAAAGTCACCTTCTTAGCTATATCTGTAAAGTTGTCCTTTGCCTGAGCAATAAACTGAATCTGCTTATTAACATCTTTTGCAGCAGATGAAATTATCTTTATGTCCTCTTCAACTCTCTTTAAATTGGTTTTCTCCACATCAAGACCCTGGAGTCTGTTTTCAATCTCCCTGATAGATTCAGACATGTTTTTAGCCAGAGCACCGGATTTTTTGATGAGAATATCAATTTCAATAGTCGCATCCTGAAATTTACGGCTCTCCTTTTCAGTCATTTTCTTGAAATCATCAAAAACCTTTGATGAATAACGGCGGAGTTTAGCCATTTTAAGGTTAGCCCTGTCAAATCTCCGGAAGAGAACAAGCATTAAAAAACATGCTCCAAGTGTTATTATGTTTAGTATCATCGCGTGATCCTTAAAGAAGATGTTTATTTTTATGACTTAGATTGCCGGGCACGGAGAAAAATTTCTCATCGTAAGCGCCCTTCCGGAAGATTATGCAGGATATTACCCCTTATAAATCCGGATTAAATTGCAAACCTGCATCAGACATATGAAATACTGCCCGATTAAGGCTTATCAGCTCTTAAATTAAATTATAGTATGACATAATATTTTATCTAAAAAGATAAGAAAATGTCAATAAAATTTTATGTCTCATTAATTATAAAAAAATAGTAGGATGTACTAAGCTGTTTCTAATCACAGCTGGTAGCAAAATCACTATCAGACAAGATTCGTCCACAGAATAGACAGTATACCGCTGGTTTTTAAGAGTACGACAAGTTATTAAAAAATTTTAATCTTGAAAAAGAATAGTATTCAAATCAAATTGTTTCAGATTGCTTAAAAATCACCTTAGAATATTTATTAATCCTTCAAAATTAGTTTTTACTATAAATTATTATAAAGAGATAAATGCTTATGAAATTTTTTCGTGTGACCATCGTTATGTTCTGTATTTTCAATAAAGGAAACCTATTCCCGGCATCTTACGAAGCCTCAACACTGTACAACTCCGTATCCCGGGCAGAAACCGTGCAGGATATCTATTTAAAAAGATGGGCAGAAAATCAGGACAAAAATTTTTATTTCGATCTAAACTCAAAATTCAATCACATTGACAATCTTAGCATAAATACCTATAACTTTGATACAAACAAATATACAACCACCGACATGGATCTTGTAAGAACATATGGTAGTCTCACTATCGCCATCCCTCTAAATGGCTTCAAAAAATCCCCCGAAGAAGAAGATTTTATTATAGCACTTGATACTGCAGGTTTTCATTATGGAATAACAAGGGAGATACACCTTCAGGGTCAAGGTGTAGCGGGGAATGTTACCGATTATAAATTTTCTCAATTCTTTGATGATATATATGCAATGTCGATCTTATGGAGACCATATCTGATATTCCACGGGGGCATGATAGTCAGTAATGAATACATTCCCGGCGAGGATGGCACTCTTGAATACACATCTCCTGAAAAATCTTCCAAAAGAAGCTTTTTCAGTCTTGATCTTTACAACCTGCTGACACTGGAAATGAACATAAACAGGAGCATACCTGAATCTTTTAAATCTAAAATCAATCTGAATTCTCTCTCAGGTTATTACCCTGGAAGTTCAAACATATATATTCCGCTAATTTCCGTAGAGTATGAATATAAAACAGCATATAACGACAAAATATATGATCCTGTCTGGAGCGGGACCGCAGAAGGAAAGAGCAGTATTTCAGATTTCAATAAAAGTTCTGCAAGGATTAATCTACTCTCCACATCTATTGTCCAAAGATTTACCGGAAGATATTCAATTGATGTCTTTTATTCAGCACAGTATATTGACAATACAATTTATGCAAAAACAGATCTTAAAAAAATATCACCACCGCTTACAAAAGAATGGTCAATAAAACTTAATTATGATCCGACCAACCTGCCATATGGCTTCAGATCACATGGATATTTAGGCTTCAGCTCCTACTGGGATCCAGCGATATCGATGCAGCGCGATGATCATGATAAAGGCAATAGATTATACGGCTGGATAGTAGGGTATAAATTTGATCTTAAGTATTTAGGTGGTGAACTGAAAATTGTTAAAAACTATTCGGCCGATATTAAGACGCTGATTGAAGCAGCTGACAAATATACATACGAATTCAGTTTTTTTGTAAGAATATAATGAGGTTTAAAATGATAAACATAAAAAATATAATTTTTTCGTCAATACTTGCTTTATTATTTACTGGATGTTCATATGTAACAAATGAAACGGAAGAATATTTTAATGATAAATCCTCATTTTCAGGGACCGCCACTTTTGACGGAAATTTTGTAAAACTGGAGTGGAAAGAGATAGATGATAAATTTCAGTACCAGATTTTCAAGACAACGGAACCAAATGACGAATTCTCTGATTATAAATATATAGATAGCACATTTCTCGAGACCTATTCTGAAATGATTCCACCTTCGGTTACCGGAGTATTTTATTACAGAATAGCTGCTGTAATTAGAAGCGATAACGGTGTTCTCGAGTTTGATAAAGTCAGCGGGCCAATCAGAGTCGAAATTGACTGAGTTCCTTACCGTATGGCACGGAATATTAAAACAGTTCTACCTACTGTTATCTCATCCCAGTCGTGGAGGAGTTTGGGGCGGAGGAGTTTACGCCCGTTAAGCAGAGTTCCGCAATCCGAAATAAGATCGTAGAGATAATATCCTCCGTCTATCCTTCTTATTCTCGAATGCTTATCTGAAACGAGAGCATCTTCCACCTGAATGGAATTGTCTGCTCCGGAACCTATTGTCACTTCACTTTTAATCATCTGAAACTTTTCGCCGGAACCATGATCATCCTTCTGCTGAAGCCAAACCTGGGAATACATCACATCGGGGACTTCTTTCGGAGCATTTTCGTCAAAAGGCTCATGGCGCTGCAGATCATCAATAGATACTTCGCCGGTATAAATGCCCGGATCGAATCCATCATCAACCTTCTCTTCACGGATTTTAATATACTTTTCTCTGCTCCGCTTAAAGAAGACTACAAGAAGACCGAAAAGAACAACCATAAGAAGAATCACAAGAACAGAGAGAATAATGTAGGTCCCGTCAGGAAAATCTATCTTAAAAAAATCACGATCTGCTGTGAACTCAGCAGTATCACGATCTTTCAGTTCGCCGTACTTCAAACGCACTTCAAGAATGTGGCGGTTATTGTCTCTTTTGACAATTGACTGATAATAAATCTCGTAAATATTTTTTATGCGGGAGAGTATAACTTTATAGATTCCAGTAATACTTTTTTCCCCGCATGATATGAGTGATCCGCCGGTAAGTTTTGCTATGCGGCTAAGAGGGGCTGCGTTTTTACATGCTGATGATGTGATAAAGTAAACAGGAACAGCGGTTTCTTTCCCGAATTTGATTATATCATCATTTGAAAGACTGCTCCCTTCATCTTTCCCGTCGGTAAACACAACAACACCCTTTCTTGCACTTTTGACACGGGAGAGAAATTCAATTGAGTCATATATTGCATCAAACATCACAGTATTTGAGCCGTGTCGTTCAACACTTTTAATACTGTTTACAATTTCCATTTTGTTAGATGAGAAATTGTTCAGCAATTTAATCTTATCATTAAATCTGAGAACAGCAATTCTATCGTTTACACCGGCAGAATCAGCAATATCCGCTGCACTCTTCTTAATTTTGTCGAGATACTCTTTGCTTATACTTTTACTCGAATCTATTGCAAAAACCAGATAAAGAGAATCAGTCGCAGATGAGATATCCTTAACTTTTACATAATTTACTCTGTAGCCGTCTTCGTAAACAAGAATGTTCTCCTCGTCAAGGCCGTTGATCCCCCTGCTGTCCGGATCGACAACAGTAAGATTAAGCTTAATTCTGGGAAAATCTGTTTTTGCATCTATGGAGTTTATATTAATAAACGGCCCTGCTGAAACAGGGATAACTGCGAGTAATATTGTTATTATAAATATCAGTTTTTTCATTTTCATTTTCTGCCGGAACAGGATTATCTTATTTAATATCGGCAGAACCGGTGATTATAATATAATAATTTTTGCGGGGGAAAACCATCCCCCCTCTGTCACTGAAGCGACATCAGTCGGCGCTTTTTGGACTTCCTGTCCGCGCCCGACACAGAGCGGTCACGATGACCGCCTGCGGGCAGACGACACGATGTCGTAATCTTGTCCGCCAAACATCGTGTTTGTAGTCCCCCTTGATGAGAACTAATCATTACCCACATTTCTAAGTTTTTTAGAGATGTGGGTAAAAAAGTTATATTAATTTAAATATCTGTGCTAATTTATGGTTGGATTAATCTTCAGGAAGAATAATCCATGAATAAAAAATTAAATCTGTCGGATGAAATTAGAAATAATACAATCAATGATAAGAGGATAAGAAGTCGATTGGCAAAAACTATTGATCAATTATCGCAATATCCCAATCATTCGATTCCTCAAGCATGCAAAAAACCGTCAGAAATAAAAGGGGCATATCGATTGTTAGACAATAAAAAAGTTACTCCCGAAGGAATATTGTCCGGACATAAAGAAGCAACCAGAGTAAGAATGGCTGAACATAAAATTGTATTACTTGTACAGGATACAACTGATTTCAATTACACCAGACCTTCTGCTATAAAAGGAATGGGGGATCATGCGGCATCTCCTAATAGTAAAGGTTTATTACTCCATAGTACTCTTGCTGTAACACCGGAAGGTGTACCTCTGGGTTTATTATTTCAAAAGTATTGGACACGAGATCCAGAAGAAAAAGGAAAAAAGAATAAAAGGAAAGAGCTTCCCGTTGAAGAGAAGGAAAGTTTTCGCTGGATAGAAGCCATGGAAGAAAGCACTTCCGATATTCCGGATGGTGTAATAACAGTAACTGTAGCAGATCGCGAAGCAGATTTTTTTGATTTATTTAGAAGAAGCAAAGAGCTCAAACAAGATATACTGATAAGAGCTATCGGCAATCGGAAAGTCAATAGTGAAGAAAATTCTTTGATTAAAACAATTGAAGCAGCAGAAATTGCCGGAAAAATCAAGGTTTTCATACCAAGGGATGCAAATTCTAAATTGCCGGAGAGAGAAGTGGAGTTGGAAATTAAATTCCGCACACTCCAGTTAAAGCCGACATATTATTCAACAGATTCAAAAAACTCACAGTTCATAGAACTTGACGCTTTATATGCCAGGGAGATAAATCCAGCACTGGATGAAAAACCAATAGAATGGTTATTGCTCTCATCAATACCAATTTTGACCATTGAAGATGCGGTAGAAAGACTCGGCTGGTATAGGCAGAGATGGAAGATTGAAAGATTTCATTTTACTCTCAAGAGCGGATGCAAAGTTGAAGAGCTGCAACTTGAAACTATAGAGCGTATTGAAAACGCACTTTCTCTATATTCGATTGTTTCATGGAAATTATTATGGCTGGTCTATGAGAGCAGAATCAAACCTGATGAATCTTGTGAGATTGTATTAGAAGAATACGAATGGCATGCATTATATTGTATGGTAAAACAGAAAAAAGATTTTCCAAAGAAGCCTCCAACTCTAAAAGAAGCATCAATGATGATAGCAAGATTAGGTGGTTTCATGTGTCGCAAGGGTGATGGTGATCCTGGTGTTAAGGTCATGTGGCGTGGACTTCAGCGTTTGAATGATGTATCTTCTGTATGGTCTATTATAACTCATACAGAAGATGTGGGTAATGATTAGTTGATGAGAAGGGGGAGACTGATAATGTTAAAAGCAATGGGCTTACGCCCATTGTCTTTCGCCTTTGCCTGCCCCTTCTCACCAAGGGGAAGGTGCCCGACAGGGCGGATGGGGGGGCAGAATTCGTTAAAAAAGATATCCACAACTAAATATCTTCTCCAAAAATCCTCGAAGCAGGAATACTTTTCAATTTACCGGTTCTCTGTAAAATTAATCGTGCTTGAGCTTCTTTAAGCCAAACTTCGTCAATTTGTTTATCAGGCTCATCTATACTGTTCACCAGACCTTCTATAAGTAAAGCCCGTTCCTTTAGATTCAATTTGACCGCTTCATCCAGATATTCCTTAACATTATTCATTTATTTTACCTTTGAGTTTAAAAATATCAATCCATTAATCTCTTATTATGTATTTTACTATATCGTAAGTTATTGTCAACAAATGTTACAGGATTCCAATATTCTGGCGGATATTCAAAATTAAATCCAGTTTTCAATCAAATCATGTAAATCTTTTCATCTATGATCTTTCGTAATACCATGGTGACATTTTTTTAAAAATTTTTATCAGTCACGAATTTCCGTCGTTATAGTAACAAACAGGAAAAAGGAGAATACTATGACTATTAACGAAACGGATAAACTTACCGGTATTATAATCGGCTGTGCGATGGAGGTTCATCGTATATTAGGGCATGGTTTTCAGGAAGTAATTTATCAGCGATCGCTTTCTATTGAACTCGCTTTATCTGGCTTGCTTTTTGAACGTGATAAACCTATACCAATTTTTTATAGAAAATCGCAGATAGGCACACGTAGAATAGATTTTTTTGTAGAAGGTTCGGTTATGGTTGAATTAAAAGCTGTTGATAAATTGGAGAATGTACAGAAAACACAGGCAATTAACTACTGTGAAGCATATAATATATCCGATGGCCTGCTGCTGAACTTCGGGAATACAAGTCTTGAGTTCAAAAGATTATACAATAAATGTTTAAGCAGGATTACAGAGATTTAACAGATATTCATGATTAAATCCAAAACTCACTTTATCCAGTACATCGTAAGCGTCAAAACAACAGCATCTCATGTTAACAATGATTGATTTGTTCAGAAGTTAGAAAACAAGGTAAAAGTGCTGTTAATTCTGCCTGATTTGATGTTTCAGGAAGCCTGGTAAAGAGAAAACGTAAATATGCATAAGGTTCGAGTCTGTTTGCTTTAGCACTTTCAATCAGACTATACATAGCCGCACTGGCATTAGCTCCTCGAGGTGTATTTGAAAACAGCCAATTTTTTCTCCCGATAACAAATGGCCGGATTGTCCTTTCAGCTTCATTGTTATCCGGAGTTAAAAATGCCGCATCAATATAGCGGATAAGCTTACTCCATTCATTCAGAGTGTAATTTACAGCTTCACCGGTTTTACTTTTTGGGATGATCTCATTTTTTGTAAGAACAAGCCATCGGTGAAAATCATCAAGTACTGGAAGAACAAGTTTTTTTCTCTGTTCTACAAATAAATTATCAGCAAGATTTCTCACACGGAGTTCACTCTCGATCTCGTAGATGTGTTTTATAAACTGCAATCCTTTATGAGCCCGACTGTCCTTTTTGTTAAGCTTTGCGGCATCAAAGAAATATCTCCGGGCATGAGCAAAACATCCGACATGAACAATTCCACCACGTGAAAGGGCATAGTTATACCCGTCATATCCATCAGTTTGAAGATATCCGGTAAATCCCTCAAGAAAATCATAAGGAACTTTTTTTGATCGTGTCGGGTGATATTGATATAGAACAAGAGGCTTCCCTCTTTCGGGATAACCGATACTTACCCACATATATGATTTATTTTCAGGACGCCTGTTTTCTTCATGCAGAACTTGAACTGTTGTTTCGTCCATCCTGATAAAATTTCCGCTTTTTAACTGCGCTTCAAGAACTTCCATAAATCCGGTCATCTTCTCATATGCTTCAATTGTCCAATTGCAAAGCGTCGCACGCGAGAGCTCAACCCCTATCCGTTCAAATATCTTTGACTGCCTGTAAAAAGGGAGAGCGTCAGCATACTTTGATGTAACCGTATATGCGAGTAATCCCGGACTCACAATGCTTCCTGGAATCATACGCTTCGGAGCTGCCGCTTTTTTTATTTCTGATTCACCGGAGTTAAGAAAGCCATCACATCCGCATGGTCCATATTTTATATGCACATGGCGGATTACTTTAATTGCTGCAGGGATTATATCAAGCTCCTCGGTATCATCAGAGCCTATCTGCTTCCGTTCTTCACCGCAGCATGGACATTTCTTTTCAGCTTCAGTTAAATCATGAATAACTTCTTCTCGCGGGAGATCTGCAGGCAGATGTTTCCTCCCGGTCTTTTTTCTGACATGTTCTTTTACTCTTGTGACATCAGGCTCTTCATCTTTTTGTGAGTCTTCACCTTCAGGATAAATTCCTTCTTCAGCTTCATCAAATAGACGTCCCTGAAGTTCATCCTCCGGTGTAAGTTTCTCGCTCGACTTTCCGAAAAATTTCCTTTGTAGTGTTTTATATTTCTCTTCCAGCAGGCGATAGTTCTCTTCAAGAGATTCTATCATCTGTTTCAGTTTTTCCGGATCATCGGGGAGAATTCTTTTTTCATGTTTCATGTGATCATGATTAACGGAGTATAATTTTATTAATAGCACTTTTCATGATACCGCAGAAAATTTTAATACTTTATGCGCGTTCCAGAAATCTATTCCGTCAAGCAGCATAGACAGCTCATCTTCAGTTATCTCTTTTACGTCTTCCTTATCCATTGGCCATGGGAATTTGTCCTGCTCCAGACGTTTCTGCCACATACAAAAACCGTTCCTGTCCCAGTAGAGTATTTTCAATAATCTTCTGCTCTTCCCGCAGAAAATATATAGATCTCCGCTAAGCGGGTTATTTTTCAGATCCTCTTGCACATATACTGAAAGTGCATTTATCTGTTTTCTCATGTCGATGTATCCGGGTCTGACATATATTCTGGCTTTACTGAAATCTACTTTCATGGCAGTTCTGCCAATGCAGATACTATTGTTTTTAGATGGTCTGTACCGGAGTTTTCTTTTACTATAATTTTTATTCCGTTGCTTAATACTATTTCTATTGGTTCATTCTCTTTCTTCGTTTTGTAAAGTGTGACGGGTATCTCTACCAGGCCCTTTTTTTCAAAAAGTTTTTCATGCTCGGACTTCTTTTTCCAGTCTCGAAAACTCCAATAGGATATTTGCTGTTCCGAACAATATCTCTGCATGCTTAATCCGCTTTGTTTCAATTTCTGAACATGGTTTTGCCGGTAGTCTGTATGGTCTTTCATAATGCCTCCTGATTTTAGAGGCAGTATATCTTATTATCTGAAGGTTGTTAAGATGCAGTTGTTTTGACGGTTACAGTACATCATTTGAACCCCACAACCATATTCCCCCCTCTGTCACTATGTGACAGAGGGGGGAATAAAAAAAGGCGCTCATCTCTGAGCGCCCTTTCTATATCTTTTAAGATATTGTTTTAAGAATTAGAATTTAACAGAAAACTTGTGTGAAACAACATAAGCTTTAGCATCAACACCAGCAACAACATCTTTTGTCATTGCATAACCAGCAGATACTGAATATGTTGCATTTGCATCAAATGCATAACTTGCGCCAAGGTCAATTTCTGTGAAAGTTGCATCTTTATCATCTGTATCTACATAATCCTTATTTGTTGCACCATAAGCAATAGCGATATTAGCAGAGATTTTTTCCATAGTTGCATCAGCATAAAGCTTGTATACAGACCAACCCATAAGATTGTTAGAGCCCTGTCCAATATAATCGTCCATAACTACACAAACATCAAAATCTTCACCCCAGTTGAAAACTCCATCTTCTTCGTCTGCTGAAGCATAAGCATATACGAAACCAACAGTTGCAGGAGCAACTTTTGCGAATACATCAACATATGCACCATAAGTAGTTGTATCAGTAACACCTCTTAATGCATGACCTACGGGGATAACAAGAGTAGAAACATCCTCCATATCATCCTGCAATCCACCTGTATCAAACTTTTTGTAAATGAATTCAGATTTAAAACCAACCATTCCAAAATCACCATTTAGACCAAGGTCAAATGCCATTGTAGTAAAATCATAAGATTCTTCTACATCCTGACCAAAACCAGCAATTGTTTCAAAAGTTGTACCGTCATAGTCATAACCAGTTGTATTGTAAACGAGAAGAGGAAGAACTGTTACAGGACCAAATTTCATTCTAGAAGCAAGATAATATGTATCAGAATCTTCTTTATCTTCGTCAGCAGGATCTATTGCCGATCCAGCACTCGCTCCTACTTCATTGTCCTTCTGAACAATTGCAAGAAAAACCATATCTTCAGAAAGAGCACCAATTAATTTAAGTCTCATTACATTGATCTCTGTATCACCGAAAGTAGATGCCCACTGTCCGCCGCCCATAAGACCAGCTTCAAGCTGAAGCGCAGGGTGAAACTTATAGTTCAAATATGCTCTTTCAACTGATAGTTGATCTGCTGTTGTATCATCAGCATCGCTTAATGCAACTTTTCCGCTACCATCAACTTTTTTGTCATACACGAGTCTTGTGAATACTGTAGCATTTTCATTAGCTACAAATGCCAAGTTAAGATTTAATTCATAGTCATAATAACTAGCTTCACGTGCGTCTTTTTCAACAAGACCGATATTGTTTTCGATTTGTCCACGAGTAAAAGCGTCTCCTGTAACTTTAAGCTCAGCTGCGAACAGTGAACCTGCACTTACGAGAAGGATTAAAACTAATAAAAGTTTTTTCATTGTGCTCTCCTATTTTTTTAAAAATTTCAGCTTATAAAAAACTGTATTCTGAATAATAAAACGGTAATCGCATTTGTCAACAATTTTTGTCTGGACTATGTTAATTTTTATTCGAAAAACCGGCCAGCGGGACTGTTTTAAGCCCCCCCCTCTGTCGCTGAAGCGACATCAGTCGGCGCTTTTAGGACATCCTGTCCGCGCCCGACACACAAACATCGTGTTTGTAGTCCCCCTTGGTGAAAAGGGGAGACAGATAATGTTGAAAGCAATGGGCGCACGCCCATTGTCTTTAGCCTTTTACCTTCCCCTTCTCTTCAAGGGGAAGGTGCCCGACAGGGTTTACTATGCTAGAACAGAGAGGTTAATTTATTTGAAAATCTAAAAAAGAAGGCTACCTTAGAAGTGCAAAAGAAGTAAAACAAAAATCAACAAAGGAGGTAGCCTTATGAGTAATTTAATGAACTATATAGTTAAAAACAAGGAAATTTTTATTGGTCTTGAAGATTCTAAAAAGACTTGGAAAGTATGTGTACGAAGCGGAAAAGTAACAATTCATGAGGCGAGTATGCCAGCTGAATATGAAGTACTTAAAAACTATTTTAACAACAAATTTCCGGATTGCCTCATACATGTAATGTATGAGGCCGGATTTAGGGGATTTGGATTACACGATCAGTTGAAATCTGACGGATATGATTGTATTGTTACGCCTCCACATACTGTAACTCAAGAGAAAACACAACGGCAGAAAAATGACCGTATAGACTGCCGGAGGCTGGCAAAGAATCTAGAAAGTGGCGATTACCATATCTGCCACGTTCCAGATCGAAAGCGCCGTGAAGACCGCCAGATATCACGTTTATATGAGCAATTACAACGCGATATAACAAGGGAATGTAACAGGATCCGAAGGGCATTGGAGTTTCACGGCTTAGACAATCAGTTTCAGGGAGGCAGTTGGTATCGAACACATTATAAAAAAGCATACGAACGTATTCCCGAGATGGATATTTCTTTATCACTGAAATTTGACTTCAGTATTATGTTCAATGAATTGTTTCATCTCTGGGAACTTCAGAAACAGGTGCTGAAAGAAATTCATATATTGGCAAAGTCAGAAGCATACAAAGAAGATGTTGACTTGCTAAAAAGCGCACCTGGTATCGGTATTCTGACAGCAATCAGACTTGTTCTGGAGTGGGGAAGTCTTGACAGGTTTCACAATAAAGCTGAATTCTCAAGTTTTCTGGGATTGATCCCAAGTGAATATTCATCAGGTGAAACGGAACGGAAAGGTCATATTACAAAACAGGGAAATAAATTAGTACGGTCATGGCTTGTTGAGTGCGCATGGCGAGCATTGAAATATGATCCGGTACTACTGCAAATATTTAATAATGTTGTTAACAGTTCGGGAAGCAGAAAGAAAGCGATTGTTGCAGTTGCAAGAAAACTGGCTATTCGTTTACGGACTCTGTTAATTCATAGAACACCATATACGGTTGGTTTAGTTCATTGATGTTTAAGGATATTATAACAAACAAGGAGCTGTACATTACAATGCTTTATTTAACAATTTGGTGCATGATGTCCTATCCGCTGTCCCTTCTGAGGACGTCACAGGGTTTATCAGCACCATTAAAAGCTAAAGAATAAATAAACTGTACACAAGTACGAATAGCGGCATATAAAGCGTTTTAATTGCAGGCTGCCTGGTTATTAAAAAAAAGGAGCACGCTAAAAGAAAAAAATTTAAAAAAAGGTAGCACTTAAATTTGACTTTCTCATAGCGGCGGATGGGGAGGGTGATTATTTTTCTTGACTTTATTCCGCAAAATGTGACATCTATGATTCATAAAATCTGTAACAGATCAGAACTGCCGGTTCAATCCGCAAACTATGCTTTATGTGTGTATGGGAATCGAAACTGCGGTTTTCAGGAATTATATAAAATTTGAAGGGAGATTCCGTTTAATGTTAAACTTTCCGAAAAAAGAACTTATTCTGTCCATGGCTCTGCTAATGGGGCTAAGCGCATGCGCTAAGATTCCGGAAGCGCCGCTTTCGCCATCGGTTAAGATTGGTATTGAAAATAAAGGCAGTGAAAAGATATTCGCTGTTAATTTCACCTGCGGGCTTAAAAACGAGAATGACAGCATTGCGTTTACCGATGTGAACGGACTCATTGAAGTAAAAAATAATTCAGGAATTACCGTACTCGCTGTTCCATTTAAATCTGCAGCTATTCTCCCTTTTGAGACCGGTATTATTCAGGAGCGGATTGAGTTCTCATCAGATCAGATTGCCCCTCTTCTTGAACTTTTATCTATAAAAAAAGAACAGATCGAATCGGAAGAGGATCAGGGGAATAGATTTATCGAAGATGAGAATATTGTAATGAAAAAAACTGATATGAAAAAAACGGATATTATTGAACTTCTACGGAGTAAACTTAAATAATGAAAAAGACAAATGACATAAAAATATATCTATCAATAATTATAGCGCCGATGGTTATTGCAGCAGTGCTTGGAAGCATATCTCTCTACTCAAAACTTGTTATTGAAAAAAAAGCTAAAATGCTCATATCAACTGAATCAACGATGAAAGAGGGATATCTTTTATTAAGAGAACCTCAGCTTTTCGGAGGATATAAATACTGGGATTCTGACGGTATGGCTGTAAAAAATTCACTAAGATATTTTGACAGTAAAATCTTTAACGGCGGAGAGATTAAGCCTGATGAGAAGATTTATCTGCAGCTCATTTTAAATAGAAGAGAATCGGGATCCGAGCTTGGTATTAAAAGTGCAGTTTTCCTTCTTATTATCTCTTTTACCGGCTTTATAGCATTTCTGATCGAAAGAAAAAATGTAAAAAATATCTGACTCCGGTGCGGGGATAAATCATGAATTTATTTTTTTTCAAAGATACTCTAAAAAAAACATCCGGAATAATTGTAATATCTGCCGGATCTCTTCTGCTCTTTGTAGCGATATTCGGGGTTGTTACCGGCTATGACAAAGGTATAAAAGAGGATGTAAATATCGGTTATATAATCGGCGGGCTATCTTTGGCAGTAATTATTCCAGGGATAAAACTTTATTTGTCCGGAGTTAAACTTTCAAAGCTGGAAGAAAAGTTAAGACAGCTTGCTGCTCTGATCAAAACATACAGAAGAATCACTTTAACTGAAATTGCAAAAAAATTCAGCATTTCAGAAGCTGAAGCTGAAAAACTTCTGAACACCGCAATTGACCTTAATCTTATAAACGGGCATATGGACAGAACAACTAATGAATTTTTTATCTCTGAATCGCTCGATGAGATAAAAAAGATATCATTCTGTCCCAACTGCGGCTCTTCCCTGAGCCAGGTTATCCATAAAGGTGAAACCGGGAAGTGTCCATCCTGCGGAAGCTTCTTTAACTGATATCCTGCAATATTTTCATCATCCCATTAAGCTGATCATTACCCGAATCCCTCCGTTGATGCGAAGAAAAAATTTATCACCAGTAAATAATCAGAAACCTTTGCTGGCAGTAAATTGTTTTTCCACTGCAAAACGCTTCGCAATGTGCAAGAAATCAGGGAATGGGCGGCTTCGGTAATCACACCATTCCCGGTGAATGACAAGCAGAACAGCACCTGAAAATAAATCGCCGTGCCAATTGTTAACTGTAATAAAAAGATAAATTATTTGACTTTTACTGTGAACATGATATATGATCATTATAAAATAAGCTGGAAGATTTAAATAAAAAATGAAAAAACGAATACTCCTTATCGATGACGAAGCGCCTGTAAGAGATTTCATGAAAAAGATTCTTATAAGGACAGGATATCTTGTTTTTACTGCATCTGACGGAAAAGAAGCTATAGATATGCTTGAAACTCTCTATGTTGATCTCATCATACTGGATATGCATATGCCGAACATGAACGGTCTGGACGTGCTGCGGCATATCCGGAAACATGAGCTCACCAATAAACCGGTGCTGATGGTTTCGGGATACCACGACGCCGACCTGAGAATCGAAAGCTACAGGCTTGGAGCTTACGATTTTATCACAAAACCTGAGCAGACAGAAGTTATGCTCAAGAGAATTGAAAACGGTATTAAAATCGGAGAAATTCTCGACTTCAATGAGTTTATGAAAGTTGAACTTTTTATGGCAAAAAAACTTCAGAAATATATCTTCCCGGAACCTGAATATATTTCTGACGATATTGACATATATTCCTGGAATCTCCCTCTCTCGGATATCGGAGGGGATCTGTACGATTACATTCATTTTAGGAATGACAGCATCCTTATCTTTGTTGCCGATGTTTCAGGACACAGTATATCAGCTTCAATGTTTACCGCCATTGTAAAGATGGTTTTCCGGAACGCCATTAAAAACACTGAAGATCCCGGCGATATTATGACTATTGTCAATCACGAACTCTCGGCAAATCTCCCGGTTGAATCCTTTGTTACCATGTTCTGCTGCCTTATTGACAGCAGAACCGGCGATATCAAATATTCGAATGCAGGACATCCAAAGCCACGCATTATCGGTAAAAATCACGACCTTGAGCTTGAAGAGAATGATCCTTTTCTTGGTCCGATTAAAGATATGAAATATTCCACTTTCAGTGCAAAGCTTGAAAAAGATGAAAGTCTGTTTATATACACCGATGGTCTTCTTGATATTATTGATGATGAATATCACCAGGTGGATCTTGAGAGATTTGCAGACAAGCTTACCGGAAAGGATTTTATTGATAGGGAAATATTCAATGAACTTACCGCATATATATCCAACGAAAAACTGATACGCTCCGATGACTGCACCGTAATGGTTATACGGAAAAAATAGTGAGTCTCAAGATTGTTGTTGTTTCAGATACTCACGGCAGCACAGATCTGCTCGATAAAGTAATCACAGAATGTTCCCCTTTTGACATTATAATTCATTGCGGCGACGGAGTAAAAGATATATGCAGCGCAGATGTTCCGGATAAAAGTATTGTTATGAAAGTGCTTGGCAATACGGATATATATTCAGGATGCGAAGCGGACACTATTCTTACTGAAGAGATTTCGGACAGAAGAGTAATGGTTACTCATGGCCATCAGTTTAATGTCAAAGGCGGATTTTCAGAGCTTGTAAGAATAGCGGAAAGATTTAAAGCAAATGTTGTACTCTTTGGTCATACTCATGAACAGATGATTCGCAAAGGGGATCCGCTGCTGTTTAATCCGAGAAACCTTTCAGGAGGGAATTACGGAATAATTCACACCTCAGACGATAAAGAGTGGATGTTTGAGCACAGAAAAATCAGGAAGGGATAAATAATACATCGTTGTAATACATAGATCTGCCGCGTTTTACACGACAGATCTATCCGTTTTAAATTACTTCTGCTTTTTAAGGGTTACTTCACCGAGTTTTTCCTGAAGTTCCGGATCTTTCTGAACTTTATCATAAAACTCTTTATACTGCGCGTATGTATAACCATATTTTGCAGTAACAGTTTCCACTCTTGCAGGATCGAGTTCCGGATCAGGAATCTCTATTTCACTCTCTATTTTAGCATAATCTTCTATTGTCATTGTTTTGTTTTTTGAACCGCACCCTGCCGCAAGAGAGAGCGCAATTGCTAAAACCAGTAATAAATTCCAGAAACGCATAATTCCTCCTAAAACTTCTTTTTGTATCCGCAGTAAATCCGCGGCAAATTTAAAAAGGGGTTAACCCCTATATCCAGTTGAATAAAAAATCTAACTTGTTTTAAAATAAGACATTTTCGTGAACTGTCAAGAATAAATCATGAGAGTTTTTTATATATCCCGTGAAGCCAGTCACTGTTGTTATTCTTATACCATTTTGAAAATGGACGGTCACAGTTTCCCCCGGTTGTATTTGTATGAAGATATTCATCGGCCATATCGGCAATGATTCTGCATGACGGGCTGAATGTAGTTGTGCGCCCTGCTGATTTGAATATCTGCCCCTGAGTTACTGTAGCCCTGCTGCCGGGAAGCTCCACCGGTCCGTAATCGAATCCGAAAAAAGATGGTATTTTGTCAGCAAACAGAAGATGTTTAAAATATATTTTTCTGGTTTTTCCATATTCCGGGGATTTCTTTTTTAATCCTTCAGTGATTATACTTCTAAGGAGATCATCCCTTGATCCGAATTTAAACCAGCAGGATTTTTTGTTCAGCAGAATATTATCAAAATTCCCGTAGTAATCATTAAAGATACTTGTTTCAGTGAAGAGATATTTTACCGTATCTCTTCCAAATCCGTAATCACCGAAAACAGTTTCGATCATTGTTCTGTAGACATTTTCAAAGAGTGTTGCACCAACGGAATCAGATTTGTAATGAAGGTCCCACTCCTTCAGAATTTTCCCTTTTTTAGTATCGGTAATCAGCGGGAGAATTATTTTCATCAGCTTCTCGGCCTGAATGGAATAGAGATCGTAATGAATCTCCTTCATGTATTCGGTGCCGACTTTTTTTCTTTTTTTCAGCAGATGTTCAATCCTCTCGGCCCGGTATGAAGCCATTGCAAGATTGATAGGACTTGATGTCCCAAGATGATTCAGGTCCTGGTTTGCTGTTACGATTATCCCCTCTTTAGGATTATAAAGCGAAGGGAGCCTGTTCTTTGAAACATATCCCCTGCTGTTATATTTTCTATCCCATGCGGGGAGAGGTAAAAGTCCGCTTACACCCGATGGACGGTTAAATAGCCTGCCGCTCATCTGATAACCGATATTTCCGCCGGTATCGGCCATAACAAAGTTAAATGATGCTGAATCGAGCTCCCGATAGTGCCTCATCCCCTCTCTTACTGTTTTTGCTTTCATAACATTATATATTCCATTGAGTTCCTGAGCGCCGCACTCTTTATCTGCCGACCACTGACGTATAAGATAAAATCCATCGACGAATGGATCGCCCTCAAGTATTCCCAGCTCATTTTCATAAAAATCGACTTTAATCTCTTCACCTTTTTTTGTCTTTATCACTTCACGACGTACATCAAAAAGATGCCACGTATTTCCACGTCTGTATTTCCCGGCTCTGCACTCTTCGATGCGGAAATCTATCATATCCATAAATGAATATGTCGGTGAGAATGCAAGATTACGGTTTCGGCCGATTACAATACAAGGAGTACCGGGGAGCGCGTATCCGATGAGAGTATCATCAGGCAGCCTTATGATTACCTCGTGCCAGATTGCAGGCATACGGTTTACTTCAAGATGAGGATCTCCGCAGAGTATGGGCATTCCGCTTTCGGTGAGTCTTCCGGATACGGCCCAGTTATTGCTTCCGATAAATCTGGGGATTCTGGAGAGCCACTGAACAGCCCCCGGAATCATGGGCGGGTTAAGCTTTATTTTCTTTAAAAGTTCAACATCTATCTCATCAGTGAGATAAGGGAAAAGTTCCCGGATTCTTTTTTCATCTATATTATTCTGCACCATCTGAACAATGAGTTTTTCCATATTCCCCTGTACATCGGTTAATCCGAAGTATGTGAATACTTTTGCCAGCATCATTGTATCTTCCATTTTCCATGGTTCCGGCGTGCATTTAAGAAATTTAAGTTCAAAGACAGTCCCGCTCTCGTCAATACAGCTGTTTACGCCAGCGGAGTAGAACTCGATTGATTCACGAACACCTCTATCCAGAAGTTTTTTCTGTCCGGCTATATCGGGGTAGAGATTAAGTGATCTTATATATTTATCGGCTTCTATCAGCTCATCAGATGCGGCTATCTTTTCAGAGGCACGGCCTTCGAGTATTATTTTTGTTATCATCATCTGAAGCTGTCTGTCATTCGCATGAACCCATCCCAAAGCAAATGAAGCATCGTTGAATGACATGGCGGTTATTTCAGGTATACCGTGTTCGTTCCGTTTTATTTCAATTATTCCATTTTCACCTTTGAGAGTAACCATGTTATCTTTTAGTATCATTGCTGTCCCCTTTTAAGTCTTTTATCTCTCTTCTGATTATATCTCTTCGACCCAGATCATTCTGAATCTGCGGATAGCCGCATAAAGATGCAGCCTGGTAGCAGTATGCCATAATAAATATTACAATCCCCCCCTTCATTGTATCGCTTAAAATTTTTCTTCCTGCAATCCTTCTAAGAAGCGGAGTAGACGGTTCGAATCCTTTAAAGAAGCAGGTGCTGTATGGAATAAAAACTTCCGAATCTCTATCTTCCGGACTGAGTGGAATAGTCCTTAATTTGGCCTTAGTGTTTTTTTCTGCAGCTTTTATATGATTATGATAAACCTCATGGAGTTTTCTGCCGAGAGCATAGAATGAACTGCCTGCTTTAAAGACTATACCCTCAACATGATTCATCGAGGATATTTTCCCGGCGACTATCTTTTTTATCTCATCTTCAGTAACCTTTAATGTAGGATTAATATTTCTGAAATTATATATATCCGTAATAAGAGATTCGATCTCGCGTAGCTCTTCAGAAAAAAAGTCATGGGAAAAAACTGCACCCTCGACTGTTTCTCCAAAATAATCGAACTGGAGAGGTTTGCCGTTAAGAACAGGTATCATTAAGTTCCGGAAATAATGGGTCAGGCCTTCAAGGAAGACTATGAAATTATTTTTATATGAATCCTCAGCGTCACGGTTTATCCGGTCAACATACTTCCACTGCTCCTCAACAGATTTAATAAGAATATTCTGACCATTGTCATCTATCTTAATTATCTGATGGACAGTATCATACCAGAGCAGTTCCTTCTCCAGTTTTTCAGCCTGTTTAATCCTTTTCGACTCGGGATCTTTTCCGTAAATTTTCAAGCGCGCACTGCTCAGGTCCCATACCTCGGCGCTGACAGCAAGAGGTTTTATTTCAAAATATTCACGGAGCTCCGTTGCAGTAAATGGTCGCTGAAAGACAAGCGCTTCAAGAGTTATGTTCAGCAGATCTTCAAGTGTATAAATATCGTATTTCTTTTTTAGAAACGCGGCAACAAAACTGTCAGATTCCCCATGCATTGCCATGAACGACCGTAGAGCTCCCAGATATTCGAATATAATTTTCTCCTTCCGGTAATTCTCATTCTCTTTCCGGATCGATACACTCCTCTCTTCATTTTCACCAATTTCATCTTTAATCAGATCCGGTTCTTCACGTAAAAACTTTTCAACCATTGCAAGGACCAGTTCGCGTTGTTCTGTATCGACACGGAGGAATGAATGGAAATTAATAACATACGATCTCAACTCTTTTTCAAAATCCCACTGCTCCATCCATTTTATCTTATCATAATTAAGCGAAGTAAAAGGAGATATTATCATCCACCTTCTAAGCTGACGAAGATAATTAAACTCAAGGGGTGTTTCAATAGATTCTTCCTTAAGGATTCTTTCAAGAATCTGCGGCAGCCGGAAAAGGATACTCTCCTGAAAAAATTTAATATCATTCATAAGAGCGGTAAATTTCTTTGCAGGGATAAGTCTTTTGCTCCAGCCGTAGCCGAATCGGTTATCTCTTCTAACCAGATACTTTTTTTTGAAGAGCTTATATTTTTTAAATTTAAGATAAATATCATTTATAAAAAGTTTAGTTTCAGTAGGTCCGTTTATGTCAGGGAATTTTCTAATCTGAGCCTGAGCAGCAGTATAAATTGAAGCTGCCTGTTTTTTTACAGAGGGATAGGAGATATCTCTTTTAACTCTTACCTGTGCCTTTATGTCGTTAAATGACTCTTCCTCATCCTCTATCTCCGATGTCTCCTTATCCGGAGATTTTTTAAGTATATTAATGATAGTTGTATATCTCTCTTCATGAGCCATACTCTGATTTCTCATGAGGGAGTTGATTTTTTCTCTATCATCAATAGATATATCTTTTGTCAGGATCAGGGATCTTGCCTGTCTTTCAAGGCGTTTTCTATTCTGTTCACTATTCATATTATTAAACCACGTTTATTATCTTTTTATTGATACTTATGAAGATTATTTAGTCAACTAAAAACCGGCATTCTCTTTTTTTTGAATATACCGGCCTTGTTCAAGAATTTAAATCTTATGTTTGATGCAATTATGTCGTATAGTTATTTTCGCTTTTTCCGATAATAAATATGAAGTAATTTTTAAATCCGGGGAGAGCCATGTACAGATCTGCCGCAGCACTACTTATACTGTTATTTTCAATTTCCGCATCCGCTGTCGATTCAAGGGTGGAGAGATGGAATCTCAGAATTGATAATCTGAAAAAAATTCAAAACGAAACTACGCCCGAAAAGTTTGATAAAACCATTGTTAATGAAATAACCGGAGCTGAACTAAAATCATCAGAAGAATTTCTTTCAATTCTTAACCGATATAAAAATGAGGATGGATCGCTTAAATCTGAAACTAAAAAATATTCCATCCCTGAAATCGAAAAGAGAGTTAAAGCGATATCTCTCCCTGCAATTTCACTGTACTATATGTCTGATACTTATAAGAAACTAAGTGACACGAAGATAAAAGAAAAATTAACCGGAGAGATTACTGCTTATGCTTTAGAGAAATACAGTTCCTCTATAAAAATATCCTCCGAAGATAAAAACGCAATGACTGAACATTATATTATGGAGAAAGCAATTGCTGAATTTGAAGCAGTTTTAAACAGCACAACTACAGATCTGATGAGTAAAGCTCAATATGAACTCAGCAGGAGCGATTATAATTCGAATGAATCCGATTTCGGCAGGATGATTCAGAGACTGCTGGAAGAGAAGCTGACAGCAGGAAATCTTTCTAAAGGCGAAGAGTTTAATCCGGCGTATCTTATACCGGTACCGGAATGGAAATATACAACAGAGCAGCAGACAAACCTCGAAGCGCGAAACAGGTCTGTTATGAATTTTGTTAATACCGGAGGGGGGTCTCCTGAAAACAGTTCTCAGATTAAAGATATCAATACTGCAGAAGACGCAATATTTGTTAAAGCAAAAAGCAGACTTTATCATCTGCTTAAAGAGACAACTCAGGGGAGCGGTGCGACAGGAAATACTCCATACTATGAGATACCGGATCTTCAGAAACTTGCTTCGACTATAGATGAAATTGACAGATATAGAAAAACTCTTATCAGAAATATCAGTGGAAGTGAGAATTCAGATTTAGTCACCAAACTCAAAAGCAATAATATAGGTATCGCCGCTCGGGGGATTAACCGTATTGATGCGCAGTATAAAAGTGAAAATATGAGGATTGAAAGACTGAAAAAAATCAAAGGGGATTTTATTGTTTATAATGAAGAGATGTATAAAGCGTCACAAAGTCATTTTAACAAAATAAAAGAGGAACTGTATATCTACGCAGGGCTTTCGTCCGATTTTGTTGAAGCTCTATATTCAGCGGGAAAAACAGATCCTCAAAAATATATAGATTTTCATAAATATAGAACTGACCGCCTTATTCAATATATCTCATTTGCAGAAAAACTTACGGCCAATACAATTCCACTTTCGGAATCCGGTGCGGATAAACTCATCTCATTTTATAAAGGGACAATACCGAAAGTTCTGAACTCAAGCAGAAATATGCTCAAGCCTATAACTATTCCTTCGGAAATCCGTGAAACATTAAGCAAAGAGCATCTGAAAGAATTTGCATTCATAAACGCCGGTTACCGGACAAAAGGTTCATTTTTAATCAAAGCGTCACGAAAAAATTATGATGAAAGTATTGCGGGATTTACACGCTCTGCCGCATCGGAAAAAGAATCTTTATTAAATTCTGAAACGCAGATCGGCCAGGACGAAACGGACAGACTTTTCAGTTATGCAAAAAGATGTTCTCAGACAATAAACAGTATGAAGTACACTGCATTTGCCTTGAACAGATACAAAGATGAGTATGATAGAATCAGCGACGAACTGAGAAAAGGGAATAAGCATACAGCTATTCCGGGCACTGATCTCCCGGCGGCATTCATGGTGATTGTACGCGGATTCAATCCCGAACTGGTAGATCGAGAGATGGCGACGAGAGATCTTCTGGCGAAAGAGGGGATGGAGTCTCTAAGCAGTTCTATTACACTTGTGCAGTACTACAAACGGAAAGGAATTCCGGTAAAGTTCACACCTGCTCCTGAAGAGATTGCTGCAATGAAGCTGACTTTCAGCCGGTCACCGGAAATTGTTATCTCTTCCTGGAAAATGAATGGAAAGAACTTCAGACAGATAGATATTAATATTACCGCTGAATTAAAAAAACTGCTGAATAAGAATGCATGGAACAGTAACGGAAAAGATACAGTAGAGGAGACACTGGCATTGGATGAAGCGGAGCTAACGGTTTCTTTTACTCCACCCGCAGGTTGGGGTAAAAAAAGTGTTAATGATTCCGGACATACCGGCAGAGTAACATTTGAGAGCCCGGACATGAAAGGTATAATAGAAATAACTTCAATCCGCGAAGACGAGCAGAACCTTCAGATGCTTGCAGGATCATGGCCGGAAAAATCCGGATTTTCCATGACAGAAAAAAACTGGGGAAAAAAAGATACCTCGGACTATATAAAAACTATATCAAAAAACCGGTATGACTGGATTATGGAATCGTATATGATTTCAAAAAACGGCCATGTTATAATAATTTCAGGGAGAACAACCGGAGATAAATACAGACAGCTTAACAGAATGCTGGCGGAGATGTTCAACAGATTACAGGTTAAAGGCTGATATTACACAGTAAATATGACAAAACGTCAACTATTTAGAATACAATTTCTGTTTTAAACAAAGGATTATCTCCCCAGTTCCCGGAGATAGTATCGCGGCTGACAGATTTTTTTACCAGATCCAGGAAAAAATCTCTATCCATTTCAATCGCGCCGAAACTCTCCATGTGTTCAGTATGAACCTGACTGTCTATGAGATCAAATCCGAGCCGCAGTAGATTATCAGCAAGTACTATAAACGCAGCCTTTGATGCATTGCTCACTCTTGAGAACATAGACTCGCCGAAGAACATCCCTCCAAGAGATACTCCGTACAATCCGCCGACGAGCTTCCCGTCATGCCACGCTTCAATAGAATGGGCAAAACCTAGTTTATGAAGTACAACATACGCTTCGATCATCTCTGCAGTTATCCATGTCCCTTTTTCATGCTTTCGTTTACCGCCGCATTCCGTAATGACTTCGCGGAATGAAGTATCAAACTTTATATCGAAAATTTTTCTTTTCAGAACCTGTTTCATGCTTTTAGATATTTTAACTTCAGATGGATATATAACAAATCTGGGATCGGGAGACCACCAGATTATAGGAGTTTCCGAAGAGTACCAGGGGAATATCCCGTTTGAATACGCCTCAAGGAGCCTCTCAGGAGAGAGGTCTCCCCCTACGGCCAATATTCCATCAGGATCGGAATGTTCGGCAGGCGGGAAAATAATATCTTCACCGAGATAATAAACCGGCATAGGAAACGTTATACCACTTTTACCTTTACTTCTTCACCTTCGATGTCCGCCACGGCATGCCCCCCTTCTGTGAGCTTGCCGAATAGAACTTCATCAACAAAGAAGCTTTTAAGTTTATCCTGAACGAGACGCCCGATCTGCCGTGCGCCGAACTCGCGTGAATAACCCTTTTTAGCCAGCCACTTTCTGCATTCAGGAGTAACATCAAGAGTTACGTTTTTTTCTTTCAGCTGAGCACTGAAAGTGTTTATCTCTTTACCTACTATATCAAGAATAATCTCTTCAGAGAGATCATTAAATGTTACTGTTGCATCAAGCCTGTTTCTGAATTCAGGAGAGAACAACCGATCAACTGCCTTATCGATTGCATCCTCTTTTACATGTCTTTCATCAAATCCGACCTGTTTTTTACCTATCTCTCTTGCTCCGGCATTCGATGTCATAATAATTATAACATTACGGAAATCCGCCTTCTTCCCTGTATTATCAGTGAGAGTCGCGTAGTCCATAACCTGCAGCAGAGTATTAAAAATATCAGAATGAGCCTTCTCGATTTCATCGAGAAGAAGAACAGCATACGGAGTTTTTCTAACCATCTCGGTAAGGAGGCCACCTTCATCATAACCGACATATCCGGGAGGAGCACCGATAAGCCGTGCGACGGTGTGCTTCTCCTGATACTCGCTCATATCAAATCTGTGTAGTTCTACCCCAAGACTCAGTGCAAGCTGTCTGGCAAGTTCTGTTTTACCAACTCCAGTGGGGCCTACAAAAAGGAGTGATGCTATAGGCTTAACAGGATTTCCGAAACCTGCCCTGCTACGCTTAATGGCGTTAACCACCATATCTATTGCACTCTCCTGACCGAAGATCTCTTTCTTAAGTTCAAGAGAGAGATCCTTAAGTCTGGTTCTTTCTGAAGATGATACGCTCTTCTCCGGAAGTTTAGCCATACGCGCCACTATCTTCTCAACATCTGCTGTGCCTATCTCTATCACATCACTCTGCGGCACATGATAAATTCTTGCAAATGATCCCGCTTCATCTATTACATCAATCGCTTTATCGGGGAGATGTCTGTCGTTTATGTATTTACTTGAAAGCTCTGCGGCTGCTCTCAATGCTTCATCTGTATATTTAACCTTGTGATAATCTTCATACTTGTCTTTAATCCCCTGCAGTATGCTGATTGTATCCTCAATACCCGGTTCAGGAATTTCTATTTTCTGGAATCTTCTTGATAGGGCACGGTCTTTATCGAAGTATTTTTTATACTCTTCGTATGTTGTTGAGCCTATACACTTAATATCCCCGGAAGTAAGCACAGGTTTAAGCATGTTCGAAGCATCCATAGATCCGCCGGAAACTGCCCCTGCACCAACTACGTTGTGAATCTCATCGATAAACAGGATTACGTCCTTCATTTTTTTCAGTTCCTGGATGACTTTTTTCATCCGCTCTTCGAAATCTCCACGAAACTTCGTCCCGGCAAGGAGACTCCCGATATCAAGAGAGAAAATTTTCAGCCCTTTAAGCTTCTCCGGAACATTACCTTCGGCAATGCGAAGAGCAAGCCCCTCAGTAATGGCTGTTTTACCAACCCCCGGATCACCGACATGAACAGGATTGTTCTTAGTTCTCCGGCACAGCACCTGTATTGTTCTTTCAATTATATCTTCACGGCCGATAAGGGGATCAATCTCACCTGCCAGCGCCTTTGCTGTCAGTTCAGTTGTAAACATTTCAATGAACTTTTCGCCCGATTTTTTATCAGTCTTTTCTACAACATCCTCATACTCACTGAGGTCCTCGTACGGTTCGTGCGGGAAAACAGATACCCCGTGAGAGATATATTTCAGAAGTTCGTAACGGGTTATCCCCTCAAGCCCCATAAAATATGCGGCGAAAGATTCCTCTTCATCAAGAATCGATACAAGGACATCACCTATCTCAAGGATCTCCTTCTGCGCCGATGCAGTATGCCAGATAGCACGCTCCATTACATTCTGAAAACCTGAAGACTGCTTCGGCTCTTCAACATCAACGACTTCCATCTTCTCTTTAAAAAACTCTTCTATGTTATGCCTTAACGAGCGGATGTCTCCGCCTGCAGCTTCAATTATATCACGCCCCTCCTCATACTGTAATATTGCGTACAGCAGATGTTCAGGAGTCATATATTCGTGCTTCTTGAATTTAGCTTCATTGAATGCCGACATAAGAATATCATTCAAAACAGGATTGAGTTCCATATTATATCCTTTTTATTATATTGGGGTTTTCGCCCCTTCAGTCCTGTAAAAACAGGATCAGGCAATTTCGTAAGAACATCTTAACGGAAACTGCTTTGCCTTTGCCATAAGATGTACCCTTTCAACTTTTGTTACGGCTATATCATAAGTATAGACTCCGCAGATTCCCATACCCTTTTTATGAACGTCCAGCATTATCTCTGTTGCTTTTGACGGTGTCATATGAAATACTGTAGTCAGCACTTCAACGACAAAATCCATTGTTGTGTAATGATCGTTGTGAAGCAGCACCCTGTACATCTCGGGCTTTTTGAGACTCTGCTCCGACTCGAGACTTACACCTCCATCATAATTATTATCTGAACCGGCAGACATTGTCAGACCTCCGGAAGATAAGCTTTGAATTAATATTATTCACTAAAATTATTCCCTCTTTTTTATTATGTAAATATATTCTACCCTTAACAGTAAATCACACGTTTCATTTCAACATCCCACTTTATTAAAGGGGATTATAAAAAAATAATAAAATCATTTTTTATAAAATACGTCTCCTGTACCTGCCGACATTTGCACGTCCATGTGCGTCAGGGGGAGTCTGACGGACCGGAGAATTATTAAGTATTGAATAAATTAAAATTCATTTAATAACTTATAAATTTCTATACTGCAGCATTTTACGTGACTTTGATCTTCCCGTGCCTTGCTATAGCTTTAATGAGAAAATAGCCGAAAACAGGCATCTCTTCACCTTTTATCAGATATATACGTTTTATGATAAATGCACAGGCATATTGTTTCATGTCAAGGCTTCTTATTATCCTGAAAATGGAACTGAAGAGCTCTTCATAAAATATAATAAACAGCCTCGTTAGAAACTCCTCAACATCATCTTTTACTTCAGGAAAAAATCTTACAAAGGGAATTTTCCGGTCTGAGTAAATAAACTCCTCTGTAAAACGCTTGATGCCATAATCCTGCCCCAGAAGATAAAAGACAAGCTCTATTGACATGGAAAGATTCTGCTTCATCGCCAGAGATCCGGGAAGAGCTTTATAGACCTGATAAAGAGTTGCTGTTATTCTTCGAATCTCCTCACTGCTTTTTGCACCTGTCTCTTTTATCTTTTCACCATTAAAGATACCATCTATAATTTCATCAATTTTCTGACCGTATTGAATTCCGAAAGGAGTTACAAGGAGTTTATCGGAAAAATTTACAGTGTGCCCTTCACGTTTTGATGTCTTATCCCCGTTATTATTCTCCGAAAGATTAAAATCCTGTTCAGCTGATTTTGGTTTAGTTTTAAAAAGATATATATTCTGAAAAAACTCCGTCACCTTCTTTATGTTGTCATCAATTTCAAAAAGAGTAAGCCTGGTTTCACGGGAAATAAGATTGAGATTTTTCTTAGGAGAGTTATCCTCATTAAAAAAGAATTTTATATATGTCTTATCATCCCACCAGTCAAATCTGTTAAGTATTGTAAGGTAAGCATCATGGAGTGATGCAGCAATAAATCCATGTCTTGCCTTATGAGAAATTGTAATATTGCTGCTCATAAGATCCTTAAATGTTTTAACATGTCCGTGAAGTTCATTCACCGGGATTGACATCGTAGTATTGCTTTTGCTCATATTCATATTATACTGCTGAACCTGGTGACTCAGCCTGTTTTCAATTACATTTCTGAGACTTATATATGATGAAGTAGATGCAGGATTATTTACATCTGAAAATATATTGGAAATAAATTCAACATCCAGGTCTCTTTTCCCCTTCTGAGCTATTCCGTAAATTTTAGATAGACCCTGTATATCCACCAGAAGATCAATAATCATATTTGCCTGAGAGGCATTAAGCCTGTAATTAAAATTAATCAGACTCGCCAGCTTACCCTCTGTAAGAATTTCGGCATAATCGGTAAGTTTATTAATTATCCTGGTAAAACTCGGGTAATCAATAAATGGTGATATTTTTTTAAGATCTTCAGTGATTTTTTCACTGATAATTACTTCATCCATCAATACTCCCTTCTTACAGATAATATACGACAGCAGAGCATATAAAATTAAAAAATATTATTACAAAAAGAAAATAAAATTTTTATTTATAAAAAAATCATTGGAAATTCACTGATAATTTAGCATATTAAAATTTAATTGACTAACATTATTTTATGTTAATTTAATATCAGATTACATAGAACCGATGATAAACATTATATTAGAAAGTAAAGTCTATTACTTCAAGCAAAATTCTATATTGGTAGATATATAAATATGATCCGCTATGCAAAACTCTGATTTTACTATAATTCACATATCGATGCAGATTAGTAAAATTTCCGGCAGATATAGCAGATCGAACATAAAATCCCTGGAGCTGCAAAATGACAAACATTTTAGTCGTTGAAGATGACAAACCATCCGGACTGATACTCAGAAAGCTTCTGGATAAATCGGGATATAATGTTACAGATGTAGTAGAATCAGGTGAAGAGGCAATCAGCACAATATTAAACAGTAAACCAGATCTTATTCTCATGGATATTACTCTTGCAGGTGAGATAGATGGTATAGAAACTGCGGAAAGAATTTACCAGACACACAGCGTCCCCTTTATATATATTACAGCAGGTACTGACAGCAGCACATTTGAAAGAGTAAAAAAATCACTCCCTCTTAATTATATTGTAAAACCCTTTAATTCAAAAATGCTTAATTCCGCCATAGAAATAGCACTTTTTAAATTTGATATGGAAAAAAGACTTAAACAGAGTGAAATTAATCAGAAAAAAATCCTTGAATCAATTCCTGATAAAATCTTTGAAATCAAAGCTGACGGATCACCATACTCCCCGGAATACGAGAAAATTCTCAATGAACTCTGGCCGGAAGATATTAAAGAAAAAGCGAAACCCTTTATCACCAGGGCCAATACGGGTGATTCTATAGAAATTTTTGAATTTGAAAAAACAATCGGCAGCAATACCGGATATTTCGAATCAAGAATTATAAAAATGGGTCCCGACATTCTTCTTGTAATTACAAGAGATATTTCCATTAAAAAAGAGAGCGAGGTTAATCTTTCATCTCAGATAAACGAGATGGAGGATGCAATAAAGGAGAGAACCGGTGAACTTCAGAAGCTGAATAGAACGCTTATTGATGAAATTGACAAGCGGAATCTCGCCGAAGAAGAGATTAAACTGTTCATGGATGTAGTGGAGCAGAGTGCAAACTGTATAATTATTGTCGAAAAGAATGGAACAGTTAAATATACAAACGAAGCCTTTTCCGCTCTCTCAGGTTATTCAAAAAATGAAGTTACAGGTATAAATATAAATAGTATTCCGAATCCGATTCTACCTGAAGAGGATATTCAGAAGCAGATAAGGGGTGTGGACTTCTGGAAAGGTGAAACTTATAATCTGAAAAAGACCGGTGAGATCTATTATCTGAAAGCAGCTGTTTCCAAAATCAAAGATAGTAGCGGGAAAACTAAATTCATAGTAATATCAGCTGAAGATATAACCGACAGTAAAAAAGATGAAATGGCATTGGAAAAGATGACAAGTGTTGTTAAGAACTCAGCATCTGATTCTATCGATAAAGATATGGCATGGCAGACATGGAAGGAGAAGATGCTGAGCCGCAATATATCCCGGACAGATAAATCTATCTTCAGCAATATAAACAACAGTTTTACCCAGGGTGCCGGATTCGGTACTCTTATTACTTTTATGGAGATGATGGCAAAATCCGCGAAGGAGAAAGACGGGACAAGAATCGTTGACGGAACCCTCTTCAGTGAAGCAATGAAAAATGTAAAAATTGCACAGGACGCGTTTAAAATATTTGCCGGTATTGACTGGATTATATCCAACAATATTGATCTTGAAGATAAATCAGTCCGGGACCTGTACTCTATTATTAAGGGAACTATAAGTAAAAACAGCAGATTTTCAGATTTTAATAAACATAGAATTGTTATAAACGATCTCCCCAAAGGACTGAAGAGTAAGAAAATAAAAATCAATTCACAGTATTTTGCTGAAGCGATGTCTGAACTGATTATCAATGCACTGAAATTTTCCAGACCGGCAACTAATATTATTGTGATGGTTTACTCTCAGAATAACACGCTTAGAATATCTGTAATAAATGATCCTCAAAAATCGACAGATGGAACTATAGGTATTCCTGAAGAGTATGAAAAAGTAATATTTGAACCTTTCTACAGGATATCCAAACTTGTATACGAACGATATAATACACTTGATTTTGGAATTGGACTTACATTTGTTGAAAAAATAATTACACGACATGGCGGAGAGATTTTTGCAGAAAATATTATCGATTATTCAGACATAACAAAAGATCCGCAGGTAAAAGTAAATTTAATGATTTCCCTCCCATATTCCAGGGAATAGTCTCGAAATTCAAGAAGTAATAAGGAGAAAAAATGCCATTTGTAAATGTTAAGGTTGCCGGACCTCTCACAAGAGATCAGAAAAAAGCGCTGGCTCAAAAAATTTCCACAGCTCTTAAAGAAATTGCAGGAAAAGATCCGAAAACTACTTATATTGTATTTGAAGAAGTGGATAGAGAAAACTGGGCGGTTGGAGGGAATCTCCTGACCGAAATGTGAGTTATGATTATATCAATTAAAAATATTAATAAATCTTATAAAGTTGCAGGAGAGAGGATCAATGTTATCAACAATCTTTCACTTGAACTCGACAAGGGAGAGATTATTGCTATTACCGGAAGATCAGGATGCGGGAAGTCTACGCTGCTGAATATTATAACCGGAATAACAAAAGCCGATAACGGTATAATTTCATTCAGAGAGAAAAAACTGAAGTACTGGTCAGATTTCGCCATGTCGAGAATCCGCAACAGGGAGATCGGCCAGATCTTCCAGACATTCCGTCTACTTGATGATGAAACGGTAATGACTAATGTAATGATGCCCGCCAGAATAAGAGGAAAAGCCGGTTCAGCCATAAGGAACTACGCCATAGAAATTTTAGGGAAAGCGGGGATTGCGGAATACCAGAATACAAAGGCCGGTCGCCTTTCGGGGGGACAAAAACAGCGCGTGGCAATAGCGAGAGCTCTTGTCAACAGACCGTCGCTTATACTCGCCGATGAACCTGATGCCAACCTCGATGCTGAAACATCAATGGAAATTTTTTCTCTCCTTGAGATGCTTAGACGTGAGGGGAAATCTATAATAATTGTAACACATAAAGAGTATATGCTTAAAAAAGCAGATAGAACATATAAAATGGAAAAAGGGAGCCTCAGGGAACTGTAATGCTCAGTAAATTATATCTAATAAAAAAAGAGCTGGCCGGAGGGAAATTCATCTCCTTTATAGTATTTTGTGTAATACTCCTCTCTGTGTCAGCAATTGTTTCTTTCAATATTCTTTCTGAAAACTTCAACAATTACATTACCAATAATTTTGCATCATCCATACCACCTGATGAAATTAAGGTAAAACCGGGTGAGAGCAAAAGTCTTTTTTTATTCTCCACCGGAACAGGTAAGGAGCTCAACAGCGCTGCAGTCAACAGTATATCAAGAATACCAGGAGTCAGGAGAGTAGATCCTGTAATGGCTGTAACGGTACCTACATCGGCGACTATTTACTTCTTTTCATTTCAGTACAGAACTGACCTTATTGTAGCAGGAGCCAGTTATCAGTTTGTTGAAAGTGACCTGAAAAACAGCGAGATGAAAAAAGCCTGGCTTAAAGGATCATATAACTTCAGCAGACCCGGAGATACAGGAATTCCGGTACTTGTCCCTAAAACCCTAATTGACTCATATAATAACGGATTGGCTGCTGCAAATGCATTGCCGGAAATTGTACCGGATAAAATGTCGGGATTAAGATTTAAACTATCATTCGGAAAATCCAGTGTGAATGCCTATGAAGGGGCTTATGACTGGTCATCAGTTGTAGCGGGGTATACTAATAAAATAAATATTATGGGTCTTGTTATCCCTTTAAAAGCCGCGGAAGAGATAAATAAGAAATTCGGAAAAACCGGAAGATATATGTTCGCCCTGGTGAACGTAAAAGATCATAAAAATTTTGAGGATGTAAAAAACAGAATTAAAAAGATGGGATTTGTAGTAGAAACAGGTGAAACGCTCTCCTCTGAAATATTAAAACTGAAAAAAACTGTAAATGCATTTATTACAATGATGATTACCCTTGTTTCATTGATGACGGTTGTAACAACGGCTCTCTGTTCTGTAACAGCTGTATGGGGGAGAATCGAATATTACCGTATACTGAGAACTCTTGGTGCATCTAAATTTTTCATAGCACTGACTATTTTAATAAAGTTTGCACTGATGGGATTTGCAGCTTCATGGTGCGGAATATTCATTATACAGCAGATGAAAGTCTATATTCTTCAGTCTATAACAATACCCGGAGTAAAACTGTCACTGGAGATTACAACTGCAACAATAGCAACAGTGCTCACGGCAGGGACATTAATACCAGTAGCAGCATCGCTCCCGGCAATTATCAGGATGTTTTCAGTGAAGCTGGATAATAATTAAGCGGCCTGACCCGCCCGCCCCTATCCGCCGCTATGAGAAAGTCAAATTTAAGTGCTACCTTTTTTTAAATTTTTTTCTTTTAGCGTGCTCCTTTTTTTTAATAACCAGGCAGCCTGCAATTAAAACGCTTTATATGCCGCTATTCGTACTTGTGTACAGTTTATTTATTCTTTAGCTTTTAATGGTGCTGATAAACCCTGTGACGTCCTCAGAAGGGACAGCGGATAGGACATCATGCACCAAATTGTTAAATAAAGCATTGTAATGTACAGCTCCTTGTTTGTTATAATATCCTTAAACATCAATGAACTAAACCAACCGTATATGGTGTTCTATGAATTAACAGAGTCCGTAAACGAATAGCCAGTTTTCTTGCAACTGCAACAATCGCTTTCTTTCTGCTTCCCGAACTGTTAACAACATTATTAAATATTTGCAGTAGTACCGGATCATATTTCAATGCTCGCCATGCGCACTCAACAAGCCATGACCGTACTAATTTATTTCCCTGTTTTGTAATATGACCTTTCCGTTCCGTTTCACCTGATGAATATTCACTTGGGATCAATCCCAGAAAACTTGAGAATTCAGCTTTATTGTGAAACCTGTCAAGACTTCCCCACTCCAGAACAAGTCTGATTGCTGTCAGAATACCGATACCAGGTGCGCTTTTTAGCAAGTCAACATCTTCTTTGTATGCTTCTGACTTTGCCAATATATGAATTTCTTTCAGCACCTGTTTCTGAAGTTCCCAGAGATGAAACAATTCATTGAACATAATACTGAAGTCAAATTTCAGTGATAAAGAAATATCCATCTCGGGAATACGTTCGTATGCTTTTTTATAATGTGTTCGATACCAACTGCCTCCCTGAAACTGATTGTCTAAGCCGTGAAACTCCAATGCCCTTCGGATCCTGTTACATTCCCTTGTTATATCGCGTTGTAATTGCTCATATAAACGTGATATCTGGCGGTCTTCACGGCGCTTTCGATCTGGAACGTGGCAGATATGGTAATCGCCACTTTCTAGATTCTTTGCCAGCCTCCGGCAGTCTATACGGTCATTTTTCTGCCGTTGTGTTTTCTCTTGAGTTACAGTATGTGGAGGCGTAACAATACAATCATATCCGTCAGATTTCAACTGATCGTGTAATCCAAATCCCCTAAATCCGGCCTCATACATTACATGTATGAGGCAATCCGGAAATTTGTTGTTAAAATAGTTTTTAAGTACTTCATATTCAGCTGGCATACTCGCCTCATGAATTGTTACTTTTCCGCTTCGTACACATACTTTCCAAGTCTTTTATAGAATCTTCAATACCAATAAAAATTTCCTTGTTTTTAACTATATAGTTCATTAAATTACTCATAAGGCTACCTCCTTTGTTGATTTTTGTTTTACTTCTTTTGCACTTCTAAGGTAGCCTTCTTTTTTAGATTTTCAAATAAATTAACCTCTCTGTTCTAGCATAGTAAACCCGTTGGGCACCTTTCCCCATGGTGAGATGTTGAAAGGGTGAGTGGGGATATTTTTAATTACTTCTCCATTCTTTCACCAGGGGGGACTAGAAACAGGATGTTTCTGGTGGACAGGATTACGACATCGTGTCGTCTGTCCACAGGCGGTCATCGTGACCGCTCTGTCAGGCGCGGGCACGATGTCCGAAAAGCGCCGACTGATGCCCGACAGGGCAGAGGAGGCGCATCGCGACAGTGTGGGCGGGAAATAACTCACTAAATAAATAATACAAACTCCATACATAAAACAAAAAAATCCGGTATAAACCGGATTTTTTGTTTTATGAGAACATTTGGCAGTGAAAATCAGCCCGCAGAGATTGCATCAGCAGGACATACGCTTTCACAAGCGCCGCAATCGATACATACATCAGGATTGATTGCATGAACGTCACCTTTTTCTGATATTGCCTCAACCGGACACTCAGCAGCACATGCACCGCAGTTTGTGCATGCATCTTTATCAATTTTGTAAGCCATAATTTCCTCCGTAAAAGAAAAATTAAAATTTATTAAATTACTTAATCTGCCGGAAAATTCCGGAAAATTCCGCATTCAACAGAATCATACAAGTCATGAAGCATAAAAAATTGTCAAGAGATTATGAAAAAAAAATCCTACCATGCCAACCCTGCTGAAATACCTATTGCGTATCCGTTATCCGTATAATAATACGTAGCGGGAACATCTATGAAGATAGGTCCCATACTAAGCCCTATATTAGCCATTAGTTTAGGTCTGAACTTATCCGGTTCAACAGGATCGGTACCTGCATCAATAGAAACAGAGCCTTTTCTGCCGACAAGACCGGTAAGTCCCCCGACACTATCATCTGTTATTTCTATCGGCCCTGCACTCTTCAGTTTAAAGCTTGTGCTTCCCGATGGAACATAATCAAATCCGCCGCCGACACCTATATTCAAAATATAAAGAAGTCTTATTGAAGTATATAACTCTATCGGGACAACAACAGTTTTTGTATCCATTACAAGATCGACAGACGAGTCCACCGTCGCATAGAAAATCCCGTTATCAACCTCCTGAGTAGGGAGTTCTTTATAAAATGATACTATATTATTCGAATATATAAAACCTGATTCCAGCGAGAGACCTCTCCACAAAATTGATCTTGCAAGAATTGATTTCTCATTGAATATCTGATAATTTAACAATACTCCGAAAAGATTTGAGTTATATTCAATACTATAATCAGATCGATCTATTGCATAATCGAACTTTCCGAATTTAAATGATATATACAAACCATCGATAATGAAACCGAGATTAAGCCCGGCCTGAATAACGGCAGGATTCCCTCCAACACCTGCATAAATATCTCCGGTATCCAGCTCATCCTGAAGCTCTGTAAAAAACATCGGATCATCGCTTGGGGCCTGAACGGACAGCATCGAACCTGCACCTATGGCAAAGATGTCAAATCCTTTGTAGCCGCGCAAAGTAGCCGCATGAGAGGCATATGTATTTGCATTACCAAAACCTTTAGCAAGTTTGGGCATGTTGTCGTATTTAGAAATTTCAGTTTCAAGGGCATTTTCAACTAATGGAGCCAGAGTTGTATTAAGCGTGGCATCTCCAAAATCCACAGAAACCGTAAGAGCTGAAAGATTACCTGCAGATAGAATTATAAATAGATATATAAATAAGAACCTGTATTTCATAACAAATCTCCGGTTATAAGAAAGTTATTACAATTTATATAATCTGAACAGATTAATCCACTATATTTTTAACAGTATTTAAGGATTTTAAGAATCTGCTCAAAAGCCGGTGATGTTTAACAAACAGCCTTCCCCATTTTCATGGGGAAGGTGCCCGAAAGGGCGGATGGGGAGGGAGATGTAAAAAGATTAAATAAAAACCGGCTCACCACCTTTTATATCCATCTTGATAACACAGTTTTCTTTAAAATCCCCCGAAAGAATCTTCACAGACAGAGGATTGAGTATATACTTCTGTATTGCACGTTTAAGAGGCCTTGCACCGAAAGCCGGATCGTAACCCTCTTTAGAGAGAAAATCCAGAGCGCTGCGGGTAATCTCAAGAGAGACTCCCCTCTCCTTCAGTCTGAGCGCCACATCTGTAAGCTGATTTTTTACTATTCCGGCGATATTCTCTTTAGTCAGCGGATTGAAAACAATTACCTCATCAACCCTGTTTAAAAACTCCGGCTTGAAGTTCATCTTCAGTTCCTGTTCTATTCCCGCCATTCTATCAGCTTCAGGAATAGACTGGTCAGCTATATATGAGGTTCCGATGTTCGAAGTCATTATAATAAGAGTATTTTTCAGATCCACGACACGTCCCTTTGAGTCTGTAAGTCTCCCTTCGTCAAGTATCTGAAGAAAGATATTGAACACATCATGATGAGCCTTCTCAATCTCATCAAAGAGTATTACAGAGTATGGTTTTCTTCGGACTGCCTCGGTGAGCTGTCCCCCCTCTTCGTAACCTACATAGCCGGGAGGTGCACCGATAAGCCTTGCCACTGCATGTTTCTCCATGTACTCCGACATATCGATTCGTATTATGGACTTTTCATCGTTGAACATGAACTCTGCTACTGCCTTTGCAGTTTCAGTTTTCCCCACACCGGTAGGACCGAGGAAAATAAAAGTCCCCACTGGTCGGTTCGGATCCTGTATTCCTGAACGGGATCTTCTTACTGCGCCGGAGATGGCCTCCACAGCCTTTCTCTGTCCTATGACCCGTTTTTCAAGAAAACTCTCCATATGTATGAGTTTCTCTTTTTCACCTTCAAGCATCTTCGCAACAGGTATCCCGGTCCATCGGGCTACTACTGCCGCAACCTCCTGGTCAGTAACCTCCTCTTTTAGAAGAGAGTTCTCGCCCTGTATATCCTTAGCCTTACTGTTAAGTTCAGCTATCTCTTTTTCAAGTTCGACAATTTTACCATAGCGTATTTCAGCGACTCTGTTAAGATTTCCCTCTCTCTCTGCGCGCTGCTCTTCGATCCGGTACTGTTCTATCGCTTCTTTTACATTACTGATTTTTTTTATTATCTCTTTCTCTTTCCGCCACTGCGCGACAAGAATAGTTTTACTCTCATTAAGCTCCGCGAGTTCATTCTCTATTTTATCAAGACGTTCCTTTGATGCAGCATCTTTTTCTCTCTTAAGAGCCTCGCTCTCGATCATCAGCTGGCGTATTCTTCTCTCGATTTCATCAATCTCTGTGGGCATTGAATCTATCTCCATCTTGATGAGAGAAGCAGCTTCATCTATCAGGTCAACAGCCTTGTCCGGCAGAAAACGGTCGGTTATATATCTGCTGGAGAGTACGGCAGCAGCAACACACGCAGAGTCCGATATACGGACACCATGATGAACCTCGTACTTCTCTTTAAGGCCGCGAAGTATGGCAATTGTATCTTCAACTGATGGTTCAGTTGCGAATACAGGCTGGAATCTCCGTTCAAGGGCTTTATCTTTTTCAATATATTTCTGGTATTCCGCCAGAGTTGTAGCTCCTATTGTACGCATTGCGCCACGCGAAAGTGCGGGCTTGAGCATATTCGAAGCATCCATGGAGCCTTCGGCAGCTCCTGCGCCGACGAGTGTATGAAGCTCATCTATAAATAGTATAATTTCACCGGCTGATTCCTCTACCTCCTCCACTACACTTTTAAGCCTTTCTTCAAACTCTCCGCGGTACTTTGCTCCTGCAATAAGCGCACCCATATCAAGAGCTATAAGCCGTTTATTCTTAAGACTCTCCGGAACATCCCCTTCAACTATTCTCTGAGCCAGTCCTTCCACTATTGCGGTTTTACCCACACCAGGCTCACCGATTAATACAGGATTATTCTTTGTCCTTCGCGACAGTACCTGCATTACACGGCGGATCTCTTCATCTCTCCCGATAACTGGATCGAGTTTGTTCATCCTTGCTGCATCGGTAAGATCCCGGCTGTATTTTGACAGAGAGTTATACTTGTCCTCTGCGTGTTCGTCCTCCGCTTTCTTGTTTCCGCGGATATCCATGAGTACACGGAGAATGCTCTCCTTATTGAAACCATGAGAGTTAAGTATGTGCTTGGCCTTAGTGCTGTCACTGCATGAAAGTGCCAGTATTAAATGTTCGGTACTCAGATACTGGTCCCCGAGTTTTACAGCCTGGTTCCAGCCCTCGTTCATCAGATCCCGTGCTTTGGTCGAGAGAGATCCCCCGCCGGGGCCTCCGCCTGTCTGCCTGGGCATAGCTGCGATATACTGGTTTATCTCATTTTTAATATCTTTTAAAGGGGCACCGAGTTTTTCAGCTATGGCGCTGAAAATTCCGCCATCCTGATCTGCTGCCGCTTTTAGTATATGTTCGGGATGAATTTCTACACTGTTATTTTCAGCAGCAATATTCTGGGCGCTGTTTACAACGTCCTGCGCTCTGAGAGTTAATCGATCCATTCTCATAAGTATTCTTCTCCTCGTTATATTCGGGGGTTATTTTGAGGATAAAACGGGTAGTTTGCATCTGCTTAAGATTAGATTTAGTTTTCAGCGATTGTTACAAATTTCTGCAATTTCACAGAGAACCGGAATGTGCCCGGAGAGCGGGCACAGCCGAAACTGGTACATTTTATTCCTTCATTCTTTCCTGCACCGCTTTGATAATCTCCTCGTCACTCTGTTTCTTGGAAAGGACAACACGGTATACGATATCAAATTTTGTAGGCTCGACAACTTTTTTCGGAAAATTGAAACTCCACCTCATAATATCATCATTAAGAAGAGCGTCAACCTCCTTAAAGTAAGTCGGTCTCTGCGATCTGATCTTCATAATTCTTCCTGAATCGGGGTAGAGCCAAACACTAATCACTCCGACTCTGGCCTCATCTATCATATCGAGTTTCTGAATTTCGCTGGAGATATATTTATCTCCGCCTTCGTCTTTAACTCTCTCCATTGTTTTATCATTTTTAAGCTGAATAATTCTGTATTCATCAGATGTAAGCAAAACCCGGAAAACTTCAGAGACTTTTTTATCCGGATTAAGGAACTTTTCATTATCCTCTTTTATCTGCGCACGGACTGATTCAATAGTTGTGGGCGTTTTACAGGAGATAATCTGCAGTGAAAAAAGACATGCCATAGTTATATAGAACAGTTTTCTCATTTTTCAATCCTTTCATTGAGTAGTTTAATCAGTGTTAATTCTTTTATTAACCCCGCTACCGAAAGCGACCGGGATAATAAAGCTTTTTCTATTAAAAAAAAGTTCATGAATTATTACTGTAGTTAATACAATTTATAATAAAGCTGTTCTCTTTCAAGGATTTTTTGTATTTACTCATAACCTGATGGTAAAATTTGTCTTAGCCGCACCAGAAACGCGGATGAACAATTATGCCGCCGGCTTTAAAAAAAGCCGTATTTTTTAACTTTATTGCTGCCAGAAAATTATAAAACAATAATTTACGCTATCTAAATAGGATTGACTTTTCACCTGATTTACTGTTAGATTAAATAATTAAAACATATGTGTGGTGATTATGAAAAAATACACTTTATTGATATTTATGGTGATGTTCCCCTTCTGCGCAGCTTTAATTGCTGCTACTCCGGATGAGATTGCAGAGAGAAGCAAACTCTCCCGTCAGGAGATAATTAAAAAAGATGAGGAGAGACGAGCAAGAATCCTGAAAAAATTCTCCGATTTTCAGGCAAAAGTAAAGAATTTTGCCCCTGATCTCAAAATAAACATCCCTGTTAACCCTGATAAAGCTGATGATATTGCTGAGCTTGATAACAATTCTGAAATTACAAAGCAGAAGCAGTATTATGCCTACACCGCTGACAGCTACAAATTACGGGCTCTCCCTTACGACAGTATAAAAGAGTTCACCGCAACTGTTTCGAGAGGCGATAAAATACTGGTCCTAATGAAACCGGATCTTAAAAAAGATAAATCATATCCCAGCATAACAAAAGACTGGCTGCTGATTAGAACACCCGATGGAGTAGAGGGGTATATCCCTCTGAATCTCCTTCTTAACAAAAAACCTGCTGATGTAAAAAAAAGCTCATTCACCCCCGATAACAGGTTTTCACCGGGAAACAATTACGGATTAATTGACGAATACAGAAGCCAGGGTAATAATGAACTGTTAGTGCTTTCACAGTATATAGGGAGAGATACATCCGTTACTGAATCGAAAAACATGAAAGTCAACACATCAGTGCTCAAAGTAAGATCCGAACCATCTCTCGACAGTGAAGCTATATACAGTCTTTATAAAAACGATATTGTTGAAGTCATTGAGTATTCAGCTCATTCAGATTATTACGGCGGAAATTATTCAAAATGGGCAAAGATCAAAAAAGACGATGTAGAGGGATGGGTATTTGCATACTATCTCACTGAAGACCAGGGCGCAGAGGAAGTTAAGAATGACGACCTTGTTTCACACCTGACCACAGGTGCAAGTCTTTACGTAAAGTCCGATATACTCAGAGTCCGTGACGCACCGGATGATTACAGTACGGTTCTATTCAGTCTGCAGAATAAGGATAAAGTTGAAGTTACCGAAATTGAACCTGATGAAGTTACACTGGGCGGAAAAAAGTCTAAATGGGTAAGGATTAAGTATCTCGATTATGACGGCTGGGTTTTTGGAGCGTTTTTATCTGTCGACAGCAACGCCTTCGAAGAGGGTGATGATATAAACAATATATTTCAGATTCCGATTACCGATGATTATTTTATCTCAAGTAAATTCGGGAAGAGAATCCTCAAGGGGAAAGTGAGCAATCATACTGGTATAGATTTTGCGGCATCGTGCGGAACAAATGTTGTAGCTGCTGCTGATGGTACTGTTATAGTAATGGTTGAAGATTCCAGAAACTGTTCAACATGCGGTTACGGTAATTATGTTATATTAGAACATAAAAACGGATACAGAACTGTTTACGGGCATCTTACATCTGTATCGGTAAAAAACGGACAGAAACTCAATTCAGGTGAAAAAGTAGGGACAGTGGGAAACACAGGCCACTCATACGGATGCCACCTCCATTTTGAGATAAGGGCTTACGAAGAGTTTGTTGATCCGACGAATTATATGCACCCATAATTTAGTATATACAGGTAAACAATTATGAATAAAAACGGTTTAATATTAGCCGCAGCTTTTTTTTACTCTCTATTTTCAATCAGCGCTTCGGCTACAGAAGCAAAGCTTATCAGCGCTGCTAAATCCGGGAACATTAAAATAATTCAGGATTTAATAAGTCAGGGATTCAGTAAAGATACTGCAGACTCATCGGGGAGATCACTCCTGCTGATTGCTGCATCAGGCGGAAAATATGCCGCCGCAGAGTTTCTTATTGAACAGGGGGCAAGTGTTAAATCCGGTGACCTCAAGGGGAATACACTGCTCCACTATCTTGCGGCAAGCAGCAGAAAGGAATCAATTGCATTGATGGAGAGAGCTCTCAACAGAGGATCCGACATCAACGCGCTTAATTTCAACTCCCCAAGACAGACCCCGGCGGAGATAGCCGTCAGTAAGGGGAATATTGCGGCTCTTGAGCTCCTAATGACCAGAGGTGTACGCCCTGACTATTATTTCGGGAATAAACCTATGATCATTTATGCCTATGAAATACGGCAGATCAATGCGATGAAGTTTATCGCCGATAAAGGAGCCAATATAGATTCAGAAAATCCCGCGAAGGAGACTCTTATCCATCTTGCAGTATTACGAAACGATATAGCTACGGTAAAATATCTCATTGAAAAAAAGGCAGCAGTAGACAGAAAGGGAACACAGGGGAAAACAGCTCTCTTTATAGCCGTAGAAAAAGGATATCTTAAAATTGCAGAGCTGCTCCTTCAGAGCGGAGCCAGTGCAGACGTTTTCGACTTTTCCGGAAAAAACATTATGCATCTTCTTGCATCAGGGAAGAGTAACGGAAAAAATATCACCACGTTCTCAACATATGGAATAAATATAAATAAAGCTGACAGCTCAGGGGTGACTCCTCTTATGGCTGCGGTTCAGAACAAAAGATGGGAGAATGTAACACCTCTCATCGATGCCGGTGCCGATTATAAGTTTACAGACAATAATGGTAAAACGCTTCTTATCACAGCTATAGAAACAAAAAATTCATTACTTGCCGCTTATCTTATAGAGAAAGGGATAGACTTAAAAAAACAGGATCAAGCCGGCAAAACAGCTCTTCACGCAGCAGCATCTCTAAAAGGTAAATCCTGGAATAGTATTATTGCGCTTCTAATTACTAAGGGTGCCGAGGTAAACGGTGCTGATAACTCCGGCATTTCCGCAGCAGGAACCGCAATAGATTCAGGCAACTTTGAAGGATTTAAAGTGCTTCTTGATAACGGACTTAATATTAATTTCAAAGAGAAAAACAGCGATCCTCTTGTTCTTTATGCTTATAAAAAGAATGTAAAGCCGGCATTTACAGAGCTTATTAAACGCGGAGCAGATATCACGCTTAAAGACGGTGAAGGTAATTCAATACTTCATCTGGCCGCAGAAAAAGATGATCGTGTATTTTATAATAACCTTATGCAGATCAATCCTGACCGCGATCTTAATATTAAAAACAGTTCCGGAAAAACACCTCTGTTTTTATCTATAGAAAAAGGTAAGCTTCTATTCGCAAAGATGCTCCTTGATCAGAAAGATAAAATAGATCTGAAGACAAAAGATGGCCAGGGGATGTCGCTGATACATTATCTTGCTTCAGCAAAAGGGGGGATAACTCTTCTCTCCACACTGGAGGTTGACGCACAGCAGGTTTCGGAGCTGGATTCTGCAGGACGAACACCCCTTGCACTAGCAGTGCATGCGAATCTCACTGACAATGCAGCTTTTTTTATTTCAAAGGGTGCCGATCCGAAGGGGAAAGACTGGCTTGGTTCAGCGCTTGTTATAACTGCATATGAAAAGAGCAAAGCGATGATGAGCCTTCTGCTTCTCAATGGTGCAGATCCGGGAGCCGTAAATCCCGACGGGAAAACACTTTTCTATCTCAGTATTGAAAAGAATGATATTGCAACGCTTAAGCAGCTTGTAGAGCAGAAGGGTGATGTAAACAGAAAATATATGGGTGGACTCTACCCTCTTAATCATGCCATCGATAAAGGGAGAACAGAAATTATTCAGTTTCTCATTCTATCCGGCGCTGATTTAAATGTTAAGGATGAAGCGGGGAATACTCCTCTTATTACTGCTGTAACAAAATCCGACTACAAAACAGCATCTCTTCTCCTTAAAGGGGGCGCTTCCGTTAATGTACAGACTACGGATGGTAAAGGTCTACTTCGTATCTCATACGAAAAAAACAGATCGGATATATTCGACATTCTACTTGCGGCAGGAGCTTCACCCGCAGAAACATTCGACAATGGTAATGCGCCGGTACACATGTCAGCAATGGGCAACAGGCTTGGTTTTATTAACTCTTTAATTAAAAATAAAGCTGAACTGAATATACTGAATGGTGAAAGCAAAACAGCCATCATGCTCGCATCTGAAAAAGGGTACGGGAATGCTGTAAAAGCGCTGATTGCCGGAGGAGCTGATGTTAAGATAAAGGATAAGGCCGGTGAATCCGCTTTATTCAAAAGCATCAAAACCGGCGGAGAGGGCGGATACTGGTGTGCCGACTATCTGATCAAAGGTGGTGCTGATATCAATGACAGGACAGCTTCAGGTACACCCCTGCTTCATGAAGCGGCTGCTCTGGAAAAGTTCAACATAGTAAATCTATTCCTTAAAAACGGCGGTGATCCGAATATCCTTAATCAGAAAAACGAAACTCTCATTATGATACTTTCAAGGACACAATACACCGGAGTTAAGGATAAACCGAAATCCGCACAGGCTGCAAAACTCATCACCGAACTTACGTCCAAGGGTTCAAATCCCGATATTCCTGATAAATATGGAAGAACACCTCTGGATATTGCCTGCAGAATGAAAAATATGACTATAGTTGAAGCTCTGATTAAAGGTGGAGCCAATGTGAACGGTGTTGATAACAGCGGCAACTCTGCATTGAAAAAAACTGTAATGGATTACACCGGAGATTATAAAATTTCTGATAAAGAAAAAAAATCCACAACGGATCTTATTGATCTCCTTATTAAAAACGGAGCGGATATTAATTTAAAGGATAAATTCGGAAGAACAGCACTTTCTCATATACTCAAAGAAGCTAATGATAAAAATGTTAAAAAAGTTGCGGATATAGTACCTGTACTTCTGGCCCGCGGAGCAGCTGCTGATATCCGGGACAGTGACGGCAAGACCGCATCTGATTACGCTGCAGAGAGCGGAATAAGCGAAATTAAAGAACTGGTGAGGTAATCTATGAAAAATATTATATCAATTATGCTGACAGCACTGCTGCTGTTAACAGTCATATCATGTAAAGATAAAGCGCCGGAAACTCCCCCTGCCGATACCAAGAGCGGGAATACCGAGTCTGCATATGACAAAATTAAAGTATCATTTAATGAACAGAAAAAGGACTTAAGTGAAGATTTTGTAAAAGCATTTGATTCAGCTCAACTTAAAACTATTGAAAAATACATTTATCCAGGCGGAGAGATGGAGCCAGCCGAGATATTCTTTTTATCATCGGGAGTTATGGTTCTCAATTCAAAAATGTTTACAGAGAACATCAGCAGCACTTTCTTTCAGTATGAGTTTATGAACGAAGGTAAACTTTTAAAAATAAAATTTGTAGATTCCAAACTGAACTTCAGCGATTATGCAGATATGGAGAAGTCTTCAGCTTCAGTTTTTAAAATTGACAAAAATGATAATGCTATTATTTATCAGATTAAAAATGACAGCTTTTTCTTTTTCAACTGGGGATTTCATAAAGAGTAACGCCCCTATCCGATTGGGATAATCATTACTTACATCTTTCTGTCTAGCCCCCTAAATCCCCCGGAGGGGACTTTAAAGAAGGTGTTATTATAATAATGGCTTTTAAGAAGCAATTCGAGATTATTATTTTCAAGTCCCCCTCCGGGGGATTTAGGGGGCTGTTAAGATGATGGGAATCATTACATTTACGCCCCTATATATTAAGACGGAGAAAACACAATGAGTTTCATAATTCTTTTACTTATCATCATTCTGCTTTACGCAACACTTACTAAATACTCAAGCATATATAAAATAATATTTATGACAGCGGTTATAACTGCTATGACAGCGGTATTTATGATATACGGACTTGGTGTTTTCGATTCAACAGACAGCTGGGTAATTCTTAATACTGAAATTAATAAAATAACATTTATTTATGCATGCATTGTATGGTTTGCCGCGGATATTATTGTTATATACAAGATGATTAAAAACTACAGGTACTATATAAAAGTAAACTCGTAGAAGAGCAGCCCTTTGAATGGCTACCTTAAGGATACTATCATCTGTTACTCATATGTAAAAATTAAAATCTAATGTATCTGTACCGGAACAGGTATAAATGTAATAACCAGTATCACCATGCAGAGCCAGCCGGTAAGTTTCTCTATGAAAGAGAGTTCCTGACGTTCAGGAATATACGGATGCGCCACCATGAGCATAAGAAGAGTAAGAAAAATCCACACACCCCAGCCGGGCCAGATAAAAGTAAGAATAATCAGACCTGCAAATGCTGTCCAGCCGGCATAGACCTGCTTTCTCCCTATTAAAGAATAGAGAATATGCCCGCCGTCGAGCTGACCGATGGGTATAAGGTTTAAACTTGTCACAAGAAACCCTATCCATCCGGCCCATGCGAATGGATGAAGAGCTATATCAAATCCTGCAGGTATAACGCCATGAATCTGAGTTACAATAAATCCAAAGAGCAGCGAGTTTCCGAATATCGGAGTAATCCCTTCCGCTGGCGGGAGAGGAAGAACCTCTGAAAGCATAACACCAATTATTGACGCAGCTAAACTTACAACAAATCCCGGTATTGGCCCCATAACACCGATATAGAAGAGAGCCCTTCTGTGAGGAATTGGAGATTGTGTTTTTATAACTGCTCCCATTGTACCTACAATCGATGGAAAAGGGATGAAGTATGGAAGAGTCGCCCTGACTCCGAATTTTTTAGCAGCGAAATAATGTCCAAATTCATGAACTCCAAGTATAGACAGCAGAGTCAGTGAGTATGGGAAACCACTTACTATTGAATCAATTATATTATCCGTATAAACAGCACCGGCAAGCGTAGTTGTTCCGAGTGTAATAATAAAGAGTAAAAGATTCAGCTTCCATTTCACTTTCTGAACAGGATGAAATTTATTATCCTCATAAAACTCTTCAGCACTCATTACCCCGGCACCGGATGGAGCACCGTGGTTGAGCCTGTAGAAGTATAATTTAAAAAATATACGCAGGCGTGTTTTATTTATCATCTATTCATCTCTTCATTTTCAGGAACTTATCATACTGCTTTATTTTTTTATTTATATACTCCGGAGAGTAATCGCTCTCCCAGAAAGATTTTGTCTCAGCTGCTTTCCGGTAGAGTTTAGTAATATCTTCAGCGTTTCGCCTTATCTCTATCCTGTATTTTTCCACCATATTAAGACTGCTAACATAAAGCCTGCCGAGATATATCGATGTAAATCTTCTTCCGTCCGGAGAAAAATAAGATTCTTCACCCTCTATACCTGTATCGATTCTCTTTTTTAAATCACGGGAAAATATAGTTATCACCTGATTATCAAGACACGTGATCAATCCGGGAATCTCCGAAAAATTTATATCGGGATTCATTGTTCCGGAGACCAGCTCTTTTGACTTGCCCGAAGAGAGATCATAAATTCTGACAGAGTAATCCCCTCCACCTCCAGATCTGTATATAAATCTGCTGTTATCAATCCACCTTAGATCGGTATTTGATGACACACCGTTAAGTGCAGTCTGCCCCGATGATGTTACAATTTTTGTTCTATATGATCCGCCATTACCGGAGATAAGAACAGTCTTCTTTTCATCAGGTGATATGAAAGCAAGAACAGGATCTCCTCCCGAAGATATATCCCCGATAAGATCCTTTGATACAACAAGTCTGCTATCACCTGTTACTGAATCTGTCCTGACAATCCCCTGCCCTGTCTGGTGGACAAGCCCTCTCCCTGAAGGATGAAGTGTAAAATCAAGAAAAAGAAAACCTGACCTCTTCCTGATAGTATCTCCGGATTCTGTTTTTATAGTAAGAGTTTCCGAAACAGCTTCTGCATCATCATTGTAGTACAGAGTCTTTGCGTAAAGAAAATTCCCGTCCTTGCTTAACATCGCCGAAGTTACAGTTCCGTTAAAGCGCGTTATTTCCATTCTCCCGCGGCTGCTCCTGGTATATTTATAAACTATATTTATACCGGAAAACTCCTTGATGTAGATTATATCATCACCACCGGACCATTCGGCATAAATAACATTTTGATCGATAAAAAGTGATGAAATCCGGTCATAGAGTTTCTCTTTAGCGGCAGTCAACTGTCTGTAAACAGCAGAATCTTTTTTCAGGTATATTGCATCTAAGTCAATGTCCCTCGAAAGAAGAGGGACATTGATTGAGAGGAGTATAATTATTGCTGATATTTTTTTTATCATTTAGATTTTTCTTTAATCTGCTCCTTCGCTTCTTTAAAAGTAATCTTCTTCTGCGGTTTTGGAGGTATTATAAACTTCTGTCCGGGAAAAATAAGATCGGGATCTTTTATCTGATCTCTATTTGCAAGATAAATTGCCGGCCAGAAAGAAGCATCTTTATATACAAGTTCAGCAATTCTCCAGAGACAATCTGTATTTTTCTTTCTCCACTGAACTACATATGTTTTATCCGGCTCAGCCTGTTTCTCAGGTTCTATTGTCTTTTCAGGTTCCGCAATTACGGTCTCAGTTTCTGTTTTTGTTTCCTCTTCAACAGCAGCTTCCTCTTCATGTTTTTCAGCCTCGGCTTTAACTGCCAATTCCGCTGCAGCTGCCTCCATAGAGTTAAGGACAGCACTTATAATAGTCTCCGCCTCTTCAGCACTGCTTATGCCCTCATTAAACTTCCCGGATTCAATGGATACTTTACCCTGACCTATAACAGTACCGGCTTTATCAAGATTATCTTTATATTTACTCTCTGTATCTTTACCTCTTGCCTCGGTTAGAAGCTTTTCAGCTTTTTCAATAGCGGCAAGAGCATTATTCTTTTTCATCTTAACATCAGAACCCTTAATTAACTTTTCCGCCTGTTCTACTTTCAATTCGGCATCGGCAATATTATTCTGCTCAAGTGCAGATTCAGCACCATTTAATTCAAGCATTGCATTATCTAAATCCTGTTTCACATCGGCAGAATTGCTTTTCCCTGCAAGAGCATTCATCTCAGTTCGAAGACTCTGGATTGAAGAAGAGACCTTCTGTTTTCTTATAAGTTCTGCAGCAGCTTCAAGTTCTTTCTTTGCAATTTCTATCTCCTGAAGAGATGTTTTAAAATCTTTACTCTCCATCCCTTTTTTCGCGTTATCGATAGAGATTCCGGCATTAGAGAGATTACCCGCAGCAGCACTGCTGAATTTATCACCTTTAAGTTCTGTTAATTTATTTTCAGCTGTCGAAACTTCATTTTCAACTGCAGATGAATTCTGTAGTGATTCATTCTTCGCTTCAACAGCAAGATTGAATGCTTTCGAAGATGCATCAGCGGATTTTTTATAATCACTCTGATCATACAGCGATTTAGCCTCAACATTCAGAGTTCCCGCTTCTGCAAATTTATCCGGAGAAAATTTCTCGGCATATGCCTGATCAGCAGAGATATAAGCATCTTCAGATTTTTTCATCAGCTCAGAAGCATATAGCGGCAGAGATTTTTTCTCAGCCTCCAGAGCTGCAGCAAGAGCATCGTTTGCAGTTTTTTTAGCATCATCAGCTTTATTTTCAATGATAAAGTCATGACTTTTCAGCAGCAGGTCTTCAGCTTTTTTTATATCTTCAGGCGCATATTTTTCAGCATCAAATTTTTTAGCATTTTCAACAGCATTTCTTGCTGTGATTATTTCAGTTACAGGAACATCAAATTCGCATGATAATATAAATACAAAAGCGATTACAGGAACTAAAAATTTTATCAGGCTTGTTCTGCTTCTCATGGCTGACTCCAGATTATAGATAATTACTGACCTGAAAATAATGACAGGTATATTCAAAATATAATATAATGCCCCTATTTATGTCAATTTTTTTTGGTATATTTACAGTTTAAATGAAGAAGAAGCAAATTATTTCTAGAGGCACAACGCTTCGCGATGTGCAAAAAATTGAGGTTTACGGGGGTAAAGCCACCGCAAATCCCCACTCCCAGCGTATGTGAAGCATACGCACCCTGGTTAATAAATCGCTACCAATGAAAATATAGGCTTAAAAAATGGGAATTTTCGGATTAAACAGGACGGGCCTGTAAAAACAGGCCCGGCTTAATGCTGCATTTATTGGTGAGAAAAGATTATTTCCCGATGCTGATAAGTTCCACTTCAAACACAAGGACAGAGTTTCCAGGGATGCTCTGATTCCCCTGAGGTCCATATCCGAGTTCCGCAGGTATAACAAGCTCATACTTTGAACCAGCAGTCATAAGCTGAAGACCTTCAGTCCATCCTTTAATTACACCATCCAATTTAAACTGAACCGGCTCATTTCTTTTATATGAGCTGTCAAATTCCTTTCCATCTATAAGTTTACCGGAATAGTGAACCTTAACGATATCTGTTGCTTTAGGTTTAGCACCCTTCCCCTCTGTAATAACTCTATACTGAAGACCTGATGCAGTGGTTTTTACACCCTCTTTTACTTTGTTGGCAGCGAGGAAATCATCACCCTTCTTTTTGTTCTCCTCAGTCCCTTCCATTCTTTTTTTCTGAAGAGTCATCATAAGATTCTGCATAGCAGCCTGAGTCTGCTCTGGTGAGAGTTTACTATCTGTTCCCTTTAAAGCATCTTCAATTGCAGCAACAAAAGAATTCATGTCAAGATCAACATTATCCTTCTTCATGCTTGATCCGATGTTAAATCCGATTGCATAACTGTATTTACCCTTGTCGCTGTCGAGATCAGCTTTTTTGCAGGCAATAGCTGTTGAGGAGAATGCCACTGCCATAATAAGACAAATTGTTCTTGTTTTCATTTTTTACCTATAATTTTTAAATTTATGAAGAAAATCAGCTGCCACTATGTATTTTAGTCAAGATAGAATTACTACTTTTTGAAAATATTTAAAAATTTTGTAATTCTATCAGTATTTATTTCTTAACTGTTTTAAAGTTAAGGAATTACATTACCACCCTTAAAATCATGAGCACAAGCGGGAGAGTGAATAAAGAAAGAAGTGTTGATATAAAAAGAAGCCGTGACGCAAGCAGCGCATTCCCGTTATACTCCTGAGCGATAAGAGGGGCATTAACCGCCACAGGCATTGCTGCAATAACAACCGGAACAGATATCATCATCGGATTATCCGTGAATAATCTCACAAATAAAAAGACCACCGTGGGGAGTACCGCAAGCCGTATAGCGCTTATAAAATAGACCCGCCAACCGGCCATGAGCTCTTTATGATGAATTTCCGTAAGTATAGATCCGACAGTAATCATCGAGAGCGGAATGGTTATCTCTCCGACTGATTTTACAGGATCAAAAATTACCGGAGGAAGTTTGAGACTGAAAACAAAAAATATAAATCCGGCAATTGTCATAACTATACCGGGACTCAGCAGCAGTTTAAAATCAAACCTGGCGTCTTCAACATGACCTCTTGTCATCAGATATACACCGAGAGTAAAAACAAAAAAGTGAAACGGGATATTAAACATTGCCGCATAAAAAATTGATTCCTCTCCGAAAACGCTGCTCAGCACAGGGAAACCCATAAAACCTACATTCGAAAATAGTATGGCAAATTGATAAACACCGGTATCCTTTTTTCCTCCCCCTATAAATCTCCCCACGGCCAGCGCGATGATAAAATATAATCCGTATACTCCAAATGATAACGATGTGATCAGAATACTCTCTCTTAAAAGCTCCGGTGAAAACTCCCGCTGCATTGAAGTGAATATAAGTGCCGGAAGCGTCACCCTCATTAAAAGCGATGAAAGCCCTCTGGTTATATATTGATCTATCACACCGGCTTTACGTGCTGCAAATCCGGTGAACAGCATTAAAAACAGTTTTAAGACAGAGATAAAAATTACGTTCATCAGTAACCCTTCCGCCTGATTTAATATAAACACTTCATCTGACTGGTATCATTCTTGACAAAAACCGTTTCACCTGCAACGATTTAATTATATCTCAATCGAAAATAATGTAGCTGCTCAAAAACCTGAAGGTTTTTATCACCTCCCTGCCATTGACGCGAAGGAGATCAGTTTCAGCACCAGTTTATGAGCAGAAAAAAAATAATTTACCGGAAATGTATAATGTCAAAAAAAACAGATATAGCGAAAGCTGAAATAATTGAAGCTGCAAGAAAAGTTCTTTCACAGATCGGGGTGAACAACATGACCCTTAAAGCTGTTGCCGATGCCGCATCAATCAGCAAAGGAGCTCTTTACTATTATTATAAAACCAAAGACGATATTCTTTATGATATAATGGCCCAGGACAATGCTCATTCACGCGAGATTGCAGGTAAACTTATAGAAAAAAATTATAATACCGATGTGGAAAATCTCAAGAAAGAGGTAACAAATGGAGTTCTCAACCGGTTTATACAGCTGGATAAAAATAAACTGAACCTCTATCTTCAGGGGGAAGCGCTTCAGGGCAATGCGGAACTGCAGAAAAGATACAACGAGAAATATCATGAATGGATCAATAATATTGACGGTATACTCTCGCGGATTTATGGAGTTGAATCAACAGATTTAACCCGGACAATATCTACAATTGCACTTGCCGCGATAGAGGGAATATGCATACAGAAAGCGCTTATGGATAATATCGATGGGGATGAGGATCTCATCGGAAAAGTAATAATGTTTCTCCTCAGTATCGATTACAGCAAAACTGAAAAATTATTAAAAGACAATCCGGCGTACTCATATAAGTGACGGATCTTCATTTAATTTAGATAAATCTATCTATTGGCACATTAAAAATTTTGGATAATCCCTTTGCATTTTGTTTACTGATTGCTCTTGTGCCTCTTTCCATGTGAGAAATATTCTGCCTGGAAATTCCACCAAGTTTTTCTCCGAGTTCTTCCTGTGTCATTTTATGAATCTCACGGTAAATTTTCATGTTCTTGCCTGGAAACATTTTACTGTCAATTTCCTTGAACCAATCAGTCTGAAAAACATCAACAAGTTCGTCATCACTATCCTTGACAAGTTTCATCTTCTTACCATAAACCTCTTTCAGCACCGAAAGAACTTTTGGAGGAATTTCACCTTCAATATCTATTTTAATATGGGGCGTCTTCACGTGAGCCTGCATAATATACCTCTATTACTATCGAATTCTTTTCATACTTCCAGCAAGCTATCCATTTGTGTGCCAGATGACAGTGATAAAGATTTTCACCAAGCTCGCTGAAATTTGACCATTCTTTTCTTATTGGTCCCTTGTCTCTTAAATCTTTTAGAAGCACATTCATTTTTTCTTTAATTTTGACAGGCATTTTCTGCATGCCTTTAAGTGCTTTTTTATTTATCAGGATTTTGTACATAAATCAATGTAGTCAAATAAAGACTACATGTCAAGTGAAAACTAAAGATTTCAAATCAAAAACATGGACGGATACCTGATCTAAATCTTTAATAATATCATATTAATTAAAAATACATAAACATAGCGGGTAACGAATGAGTCAGTACTATTTTCAATCGTAAACTGCTATAGGCATATTCATAACCACTAAAATATCTACTCATTAGATTTGAACATTTTGGCTATAATGCTTAATTTCTCAAAAAAAGCCGACCGGCCGACTTTTTTTATCAAAATGAGTTGTAAAATTAATCAATATAGTGCATTAATGCTTTTGGAAATAATATTATAATTAAAAGAGGCCCGATGATGGATTATTTAGAGTTTAAAGAGCCCCGCTGGTTTATGGAACAGCTCACTTTCCCGGAGCTCCTGAACAGGAATGTTACACGTTTTGCCACCAAAAAAGCTCAGATGTGGAGATCGAAAGATGGAGAGATAAAATCGGTCACCTATGCGCAAATGGGACGCATTGTAAAAGAGATAACCTGCGGACTTATGGAGCTTGGACTTAAGCCGGGTGACAGAGCCGCTATTATGTGCAATACAAGGGCGGAGTGGATGCAGTGCGACTATGCAATCCTCTGCGCTGCGGGGATAACAGTCTGTGTCTACCCCTCTCTAAGCGAAACTGAAATGACATATATACTTAAAGATTCCGGAACTAAAATTCTTTTTGTTGAAGACAGCGCCACTCTTTCTAAAGCGGAAAAAGCTTCATCCCAACTCCCCGCTCTGGAGAAAATTGTCGTAATAGACAGCGATAAAAATTTAAACAGCGGCAAAGTTATAAGCCTCGATGTTCTGATGAAAATGGGTGAACAGCTCTGTATAAAAGAGAGATTCGCTTTTGATGATAGATGGAGATCTGTAAAGCTTACAGATCGAATGACCATAGTCTATACTTCAGGAACAACAGGAAATCCTAAAGGTGCCGTTCACACACACCACAGTGTAAACGCGGCGATAATGAGAGACCTTTCATTTGCACCCGCGATTAAATCTGATTATGTGATGCTGTCGTTTCTTCCGTTGTCACATACTTACGAAAGGGAGTGCGGTCACGGTATTGCCATGCTCACCGCATCGACAATTGCATATTCATCACCGCAGACACTTGTACAGGATTTCGCCGATTTCAAGCCGGCCTACTTCATGTCAGTACCGCGGATATATGAAAGAATATTCATGGCTCTTAAAGCAAGGGCATCACAGTCCCCTGTCAAAAAAATGATCTTCAACAGGGCAATAGCAACCGGATTAAAACTTGTAAACACAATCTCCGATGAAAAGGGTTTCATTGATGTCTACCAGGGGATGAACCTTACAGATGGTGTGGGATTTGCACTCCGTTTTAAATACAACCTTTATGATAAGCTGATCTTCAGTAAAGTACGGGCAATGCTCGGCGGAAACTTTGCATTTGCATGCTCCGCTGCGGGGAGTCTGTCACCAGATCTCTTTAAGCTCTTTCTGGCAATGGGACTTCAGATTTACGAGGGATACGGTTCAACAGAGACATGCAATACAATAAACATGAACAGACTGCACAGAGTGCTCCCCGGTTCGGTCGGTCCGCTCTGCCCCGGAGTTGAAGGCAGAGTGGCCGAGGACGGCGAGTGGCTGGTTCGCGGGAATAATATTTTCCTTGAGTACTGGAATAATCCCCAGGCAACGAAGGAGGCATTTACTGAAGACGGATTTTTTAAAACCGGCGATATAGTTGAGATGCTCGATGAAGGTTTTATTAAAATTGTAGATAGAAAGAAGGGACTTATAGTTCTCGATACAGGTAAGAATATCGCGTCTTCAAAGGTTGAACAGGCGTTCTCCACAAGTCCTTATGTAGACGTAGCATTTGCCGCAGGTGACAGCCAGAAGTTTATCAGCGCGATTATTGTCCCGAACTTTGAGGAGTTTATGAATCTCTATAATCAGAAGGGTATCAGCTACGACAAGTCTGCTGTAAAATATTATTCACTTAACGGTGTGGAAGTCTGCGAACGTGTCGGAAAAGATTTCATAGAGATTCCTATGCTGAAGGAGATGATTGATAAAGAGGTTGAGAGAGTAAACCGTGAACTTGAATCATATGAGAGAATTAAAAAATACATTATTCTCGACAGAAGATTTACAGAAAATTCAGGTGAGATGACTCCAACGCTGAAGATAAAAAGAAACGTGGTTATTGCAAATCTGAAAGATGAGATTAAGAAGCTTTACGCTTAGAAATTAAAAATTCATAATGAACCTGAGCCTGTATGATTCAAAAGGCTCAGGTTTCATCGCAAATTACGCTATTGAATATAACCCCATGATTTCAGAACCTGCTTCATGTTCGAATCCATTCCAGCTTCTGCTGTGCCTCTGTTTTCCTTAACCCATCTGCGAATATCCATTCTTGAAAGATTTACCGCTACACCTTCCTGGAACTCCGGTGCGGCCGGTTTCGCAGTTATAAGAAGAGCCGATAATAGATTTATTCCCTCAATCGGTGTATTCTGTTTCACCAGTGGAAGATTGTAACTCCCGCATAAAAAACTGCTGTCTCTCAGCGGCTTCCCGTTGGAAATTACCTGCATACTGAATGGAGCATCAGAATCCTCCCCTTCAAAATATATATATCTGGGAGTATCGGTTACTGAAATTTTAAATTCACACTGATTGTTAGTTATGTGAAATGTATCTGTCTCATTTTTCTTCAGTATTCCCGCACGGATAACCCTGCTTTTTAAATCTGATCTGATTGTTATACTATTATTTTTACCGTCAGGATAAACAGTAATCATGTTTAGTGCCGGATGCCTGCTTCCATCCGGAAAAGCTTTCCGGCAAGATGTAACTATATCTCTCTGCTGGCCGATAATGTTATTTTTTTCGAGCGGATCGTTTTCAAGATCATAAAGTGCTTCAGATGGGTCTGCCGGACCGCTTCCGAAAAAGTACCATTTTAAAGTACGGCTCTCGTTATTTGAAAAGGGAGTATCCTGAATCTGCACATATTTCCATCTCCCCTTATAGATAATTGAGGCTGAGTAGCTGTCGAAACTGCGGATAAACTCATCGGTATATAATTGAGATTTATCCATTTTAAGGAATGGTACTATTGATTTTCCTTTGAATTTTGAAGATGGTAACGATCCGGTCAAGTCCAGTATAGTCGGTGCAAGATTTATAAAACCTGTTGCAGATTCGAATCTTTTCATGCCATCTGCATATTTCTTTTTAAGCTCAGACGGCAGATGAATCATAAACGGTATACGTATAAAATCCTCCACAAGGTAATTACGGTTATAATTTGAAGCATGATAAAGAGTCCCATGATCGGAACTGACAATGACGATGGTATTATCCCAAAGCCCCTCTTTTTTTAAAGCTTCAGTAATCTGTAAAAAGAGGGCATCCGCATGGACCGTTGCTCCGGTTACATTGGGTCTCCATATTTTGTCCGGCATCCCGAAAAAACCCTTAAAATAATATTTAAGAGGTGTTTTTCTCGGTTCATGTGTTGTATTAAAATGCGTATAAATATACATAGGTGAATTCTTACGTTCCCGGAGTGTCCGTATCAGATGATACGCAATACCTGTCGAATCATAAGGCATCTTCTGGAAATCAAAAGATTCGCTGAATCCGTAATCAAGCGCTATCTGCAGAGCCGGATGCGTAAAACCGCTATTCCCCACCTGCATTGTAAGATAACCATTTCTCTGCATCGCCTGAGGTAATGTATCAATTGACTTATCACTATAAAAAAGATTCTTATCCTCTTCGGGAATAATATTCCTGTTGTAGCCATGCCTTGTCGCGGGTGGATTCTGTGAAGTGAGCATACCGGAAAGAAAAATTCTCGTCTTTGTCGCGTTAGAATAGAATTTATCAAAAATGATGAAGTCGTCTTTCAATTTATTAAAATTCGGTGTTAATGGCGATTCGGGATTATATATCCCCATATAATCCCGGTTCATAGCATCAAATACAATATGAACAACATTGTACTTTTTCTGCTGAGAACGCGCATAATGAACCGGATTGCCTATAAAAATAAACCCCTCTCTATCAGATGAAGAGATCTCGACTGTTATCCTTTTCCCTTTAAACTTAGAAATATCAGCTGTAACCTTATGCCATCCGGTAGAAGGATAAATACCGGGGAATGATGAAGAAGAGGATTTTTGTGACTTAAGAAACTCCTTCCGGTCATAAATCTCTACCTGCTGAGATAATACTGAGTATATCTTTCCGTCACTTAAAACTTTTAATTCAATATTCCTGGCGGCTTTTTTTTCAGTAAAACTGACCGCAGCAATATGAAACTCAATACGTGAACCATCAGAGGGGTTAGAAGAAAAACGCATAGATGATCCGCATGGAAGCAGTACAGAATTCTTCTCATCTATCCATAAACCTGTACGCCCTGTAACATAGCGGAAAATATATTGTGAATCAGAATAGGGATTAGATTTCATATATCCCGAAGATTGAAGTATGGAAATCTTTTCAGAAGTCTCTTTTGTATATGCAGGTATGATTGATAATGAAACATTCTCAGTGATAACATCAAGAATCTGTTCCTGATCTGTTTCGGCTGATTTATTATCACCAGCTATAGTTTTCTCAATAAAACTCCGGTCGTCAGGATAACGGATGGCCGCATATCCGGCTGCTATACAGGCTGCTGTCAGTAAAATACTTATAAACGTAATAACAGGATGAGTTCGCGGATAATAAAACAATGCGGTTATTATTATTTTCAGTTTTGTTTTCATAATTTCTCTCTTAATAAACCGGTTCATTAAATAATGGAATTAAATATCCTTTGATTTCAACAGCCCCTGAATCCTCTGCCGCAAATTCAAATAGAATTTTTTTCATCTGCTCTGCAGCTGTTCTATCAGAAGTAATAATATTAACTCTTTCATCCGGATCTTTATCTGTATTATACAGTTCATACTCAATTCCCTGAGATGTCGGCATATATATAAGCTTATATTTCCCCTTCTTTACAGCCCGGTGTTTTGCAATATTTGAAAGATTAAAGTAATGGTGCGGAACATAAACCTCACCGTTATAATTAAACTCAAGAGCTGAAAATCCTGTAATATCGGGGTAATATAATCGTTTTTTCTGAAAAAAGTATTCACCGGCTGTATCAAACCATAAACCAGTCTCCATGTACGCATCAAAATTCCGGTTAAGCGGTTTGCGGATTGAAACGCCTTCAAATGATGAGGGAGTTTCTATCTGCATTATATCACATACTGTAGGAGCAACGTCGAGTAATGAACTGGCACGGGTTATAACCTCAGGCTTAACTCCTTCCGTTCTTAGTGCAAACGGGACATTAAGAGACCAGCGGCCGCGAAGATGTTCCCCATGCCCCATTCCATTATCATACTCATAAAGATTTTCACCATGATCAGAGAGAAGAACTACAATTGTATTTTCAGCAAGTCCGCGTACTTCAAGATATTTGAGAATCTCGCCGAAAGAATCATCAAAGCCGCGTAGACATCCGTCATAGAGATCGCGTACATTTTCAATATCTTTAGTACTTACTTGTTCACCGGATTTATCGTCTTTATCATCTTTGCCTCCGAGCGAAACAATTCTGTTCTTCTGATATTTGGATGGACCAGTGTATGATGGATCAGTGTATTTTTTATAATATGGCCATGGTGATGAAAAGGGGAAATGAGTTACTGAAAAAAATGATGTTATAAAGAAAGGCTTATTCATCTTAACACTTGAGTCTATGCATGATTTTATATCATCAACAACATAAGACGGATCTGCAAATTCGGCAAATTCTCTGATTGAAGGAAATACTTTCATCCCTCCGCGATTCGTTACAAAGGGTGTTATAAATATATTGCTTTTAAGAATAATCTGCTCCATAAGCACCGAAGCATTGAATGTGGGAGTAACAACATTATTAAAACCAAGATTTATACGCGGGAAAATGTCAGCGGCAAAATCTCCGGCAACTGAAGTTTCATACCCTTTATCACGCAGCAATGAGGCTAGAGTTACAAACTCTCTGTTGCGGTTAGAACTTGATGGGAACATGTTCCTGATTGAATGTGTATGCGGATACTGCGAAGTAAGAATACTGACCCATGAAGGAAAAGTCCGCGGTGTGATGGTATTCATATTCGAAGCAACTAAAGATTCCTTCATAAATCTGTCAATTGCAGGAGTAGTATCTCTTGAGTAACCGCTTCCGCTGAAATGATCCGGACGCAGCGCATCGGAAGAAATGATAATAATATTTTTCTGTTCCGGCAACTTCCGGTTAGTATAAAAATAATCACCTGTAAAGAATAGAACGCTTAGAATAAAAAAAACTGCTAATGCAAAACGGACACGAACATTCCGGAATATCGGCCCGGTAGAAAATTCGTGAACTGAAAAGAGTTCATAAACAATTCCTGCCGAAATAACAATCAGGATGAGAACCTGCAATGTCCCAGGAAAAAATGGAGAGATATAATCTGTCAGTGACTCCTGAATAAATGCGTAAAATCTGTTTTTCATATAAAACGAATCGATATACATCTGAGGATAATGTATTATGCTCCGGAAAAGCTGCAGCAGATAGAAAATTAAAATCATCAGGAATACAATTATTCCGCGCCTTCTTTCGCCGGATGAAATCCCGAAAAAAGAGAATATCCCTTTCACTCCATAATAAAAGAAAATACTGAATAAAGAGTATAATACCAGATAAAACGCTGTCAGTTTCATCACAACAATTATCAGATAACCGAGTAAATAATTCAGTACAAGAGAGAGTGAATTTGAAGCACTATTCCCCATATATGTAAGGGAAACATTAAATAAAATTGTATAGATCAGTGCAAATAAGCAGAAAACCAAACCCGGCTTTACTGCTGGAAAAATTTTTTTAATTTTTTCAGTGTAATTTTTTTTTCCATTCATCAAAGATACTCCTAACTATTTAACACGACGGTAAATCTTGTATTCATTTATAACAGCTTCAAAGCGGTAATGCCTTTCTAGATACTTCCGTATAACAGGCGGAACTTCATACGGAAACTTTGCAAAATCTCCGAACTTTGTTACGCCACGGGAAAGACCCTTTGGTGAAGTGTCAATAAAAAGCTCCGGTTTTTTAACTTCCATTTTCTTGATAAATACCTTCTGCCGGACCTCCGCTTTCACTATAGATTCCGGAGTTTTCTGGCTATAGAATCTCTCTATTTTTATAGCACTATTTCTTGGCCAGACATGTTTGACGGCAATTCTTCTGTCTGAAAAATAATACAGGTGCGGGCCATCCCCCCATACAAAAATTGTATCTGATGGATCTGTCTTAGTTTTTATATATTCAACTGCCTGACTATATGCGCCATTCGGCAGCAGATAATCATCCATAGAACTGACAGCAATAGCTCTGAACCAGAAAGCGGCTTTAGACTCATTATAAAAAAGAGCCTGATTAAAATGCTTAATATAAATATCTTTAAAATTCCAGGAGAGGAAAAAAAGACCGGGGATAAGAAGAGCAACAGTTAAATTATTTCTGATTTTACGGACTGCTGAATTATCATAAGAGCAGATTGCTATTGCGGCTATAATGCATAGCGATGGGTATGATGTCATAAAATAGTGATAGTAAAGCCGCGCCCCTCCGGCAAATACCATAAAAAATGTTATAAGACCAAAAAGAGCGACTGCCGATTCTTCGATTGAATCTTTTCTGAATCTGTTGCGTATAAATCTGTATATATACACAGCAGCTGGAATCCATAAAACAGCGTGCCACAAACCAATAGTCAGCTGCTTGTAACTGAATACAGCCAGCAGGAAAAGAGGATTGCTGCTCCGGCCGGCAGTAGCATAAAATAAAAGCTGTAACAAATTATTTACAGACTTCGGAGCAAATTTCTTTGTAATAAAATAATCGAATATAATTACTAATAGAATTACAACTGCAAATACGGAATATATAAGAAGTAACCTTCTGAACTTTTTATAATAGTATGGAATATAAATCAGAATGAAAAAAGCTGTAAAGAGAAGAAGTACAGCTCCATGAACCTTGACTTTCATAGCCGCATAAATCATTAAACCCAGGAGTATGCCGTATATTACTCGAAAAACCCATGTACGGTTTTTAACCGCAAGAAGAAGAACAAGAATTCCTGCAGTTATAGGGAGGTTGTATATAACTTCACCATTAGTCGCCATAAAATGCCTGTTGAATGACGAAATCAGTACAGCATAGAGGAGTGCCGCAATCATACCTGTTTTGCGGTCACGCACAAGTTTTCCGATATAGTAAACAGCCAGAGCTGTCAAAAAAACTATAATTATTGTAATTGCATGGACCCCAACCCATCCATAAACAGCATCTACACTATATGAAAATTTAAATATTGAGTGATAGAGAGGGAGCTTGCTCTCTGTAAAATCTATACCCGGCTTGAAACCTGCCAGAAATTCTTTTGTCTGAACTATTGCGGCAAGCTCATCAACATCATAAAAATCATTAAAAAGTGTAGGGAGCCGGAATATAAATGCAGTAATAAAAAGAACTGATATAAATACCCGCTCTTTCATATGTTCAATTTTATCTATTATATTTTCTGTTATCTTCATTTTACCAACTCTTATTTAATTTCAGTAAATGATTTAAGCTGATTTTCATCCTTCTCAACATCTTTCCCGGTAAGCCCTTTATGGAACAGAAGAATAAGCCCCAGTCCCGACCAGACAAGGGCGCGGAGGCGGCGAATAATCCCCACTGTAAGACCAAGAACCGGATCGTATCCGAGAAAAGCAAGAACCATTGAATATGACCCTTCGCTTGTCCCGATATTAAGCGGTACAAAAAATGCAACGGCAGCAATAAACAGACCGAAGAGATAAACAAACATTGCGTCAAGAGGCGCAGCACTCCCACCGGCATAATACATTATTATATATATTTCAATTGTTCCTGCAGCCATAACAGGTACGGTATGCATTATCAGAGAGATCCAGAAGTGATTAAGATTCTCCCTGCTTTTAAATATATAACCGATCTCTTCATCAATGTTTATAATCTTCTCTCTGCGGCTCTCTGATGAATATATTTTCAGCCGCAGCTTCTCTGGAAGCATTGTAACCGCATGCTGTATAATCCCATGCTTCTGTTTCTTCATTATATATACAAGAAATCCCAGGAAGAGCAGAAAGAATAAAAATACTCCCGCAAGTACATAAAGTGGCATGTTAAGTTTAAAAAAACCTACAAAAAGTCCCGTTAGAATTAGAAGAGTATTCCCCACCATATGAATAGTTCTATCCATTACGACAGAGGCAAAACCTATTTTAAAGGGTACTACATCTTTCAGATACATCGCCTTCAGGGCATCACCGGCGATGCTTGCCGCAGTGTTTATTGTAGTTGCAGCATCTCCTGCAATACGGGCCATAAGAACATTGAAATACTGTCGTGCCTTCAGAGGATAAGTAATAAGAACAAACCAGCCGTAAGTAAGCAGCATCTGATTAAAAAGATAAATCAGCACACAGATCCAGAACTTCCATCCGAATTCAACTATCTGCATAACAGGTTTTTTTATGCCAAAGACTGCAAAGAGTACGACAAGAAGAATTACACCCACTGCAAGAAATATATAACGTGCTTTTTTCATGAATTTTCTCCGCCAGTAGTAGAATCAATCTGCTGAAAAGCGTCAAGACTTTATCGGGTGAATATACTGGAATTATTGAAAGGTATTTAAAACAATGGAAAGGCTATAAGTCTTACAATCCCGATCTGTACAGAAATATCAGAAGTGTAAGACTTACTTATTTTTATCGTAGTATTATCAGCTGCTTCAATTTTATTAATATATTCTGCTGGAACTGAGTAACGAATTATCACATTTTAAGTAGATCAGAACAATTTCGTTATTTCTGCACTAGAAGATAAGATTCTGTTGTTCTTATGTCCTCGCTTTTCTTTGACGCAAACTTTGAATTAATCTTACCTAATTTACTTTCATCACATGCAATATTTTCAGAATCTACAATTTTAAAACCCTGCGCATTAATTATTTCCAGATAGTCATCGACCCTTAATCTGTTGGTATACGAATATCCCTCTTTTGTAATTATATTCCATAACCAATCGGGGTATTTAAGAAAACGCATGGGATCATTAAAATTATAATGATCACCCAGAGATATAAAATGATACAATACACCTTTATTCTTTAATACACGATACATTTCACTGAAAGCCGACTCGCTGTCGCGGATGTGCTCAAGTACACCAAAACTTGTTATAAGATCAACTGAATTACTCACCACATCAATCATATTCTCAACTGAATTTTTCACATACTGAAAATATTCATCTTTAGGTTTCATATTTTCATCAAGATATTTTCTGACGTTCATTCCGTACTTGCTTTCCAGAAATTCAACTTCCTGACTGATTATGTTATGATCCCATCTCGGAAATCGATCCAGTAATATAATTTTTTTTGCACCATCATGCAGCAGGCAGAGTGCCAGGATGAGGGAAGTACCGGGTCCGATCTCTATGACCGTCATATCTTTAAAAGACATTCCATGTTTTTCAAATTTTGTTTTTACTGAAATATAGTTTCCAAAAACTTTTTTATGTGGGCTTTTATAGAGCAATTCGAAGGTAAGTTTCTGCGCTATATTACGAACTACAGGAATCCTCGTATAAGCAAACCTGATTGGCATATCAAATTTTTTATAAATATTAAGAATAAATTTTGATTTAAAGGATCTTTCGAACATTATTTAACTCTCACTAATATTATTTAATTTTGATTAAAATTATTTACTCATTTATGTTTTAATAAAATACTTTTTTTTATTCAGTCAATCTATAAAAACCTCAAGAGTTAAATTAATTAAATTTTCCAGGTTCGGTTTAACTTGAAAGAATAACTCATGCTTTTTCCGGAAACCTGACAATGTACAGTGTTCCATTTTCAGTATCTGCCTCTATCGATCCTCCAAGCTGTTCGGGAAACATGTAAATTAGAGTAAGCCCTAGTGAATCTGATGAATCTTTGTCTACCCCTTCAGTTATACCGCATCCGTTATCACCAATTCTGAATTCAATTAAACCGTCATTTTTTTTCAGTGATATATTGATTTCAGGCTCCCCGTCCCATTCAGCAGGAAATGCATATTTCATTGAATTGGATATAACTTCATTCAGAAGCAGCCCGCAGGTTATTGCCTGATTCAGATTAACTGACACGCTTTGCAGATCTTTAATAACTTTCACAGACATTCCTGATATATTAAATGTACTGACTAACTCGTCAGTCATATTACTAAAATACTCACCTATATCAATATTGGTGATTTTTTCTGATTTATAAAAAAATTCATGGATCCTGGACATCGATTGAAGTGACTGATTTATTTCAGTGAATACATATCTGGATTTTTCATCAAATCCTCCGCTCTTAAGAGATATGAGACTTGATATTACGTTAAAATTGTTTTTAACCCTGTGATGAACCTCTTTAATCAGAATCTCCCTCTCTCCTAAAATTTTCTTCAGCTCATCTTCTGCTCTTTGTCTTTCAGTAATTTCATTCTGCAGATTTAACGAATACTCTTTAAGCTGTATAGTCCGTTCATCGACCTTATTCTCAAGATTAATAAGATAATCATTTATGGTAGACGACATCCGGTTGAAGGATGAAGCGAGTCCGCAAAGCTCACTTCCGAAAGGTTCATCAATCATATCGTTAAGATTAATATGATTTCCTGCTATACGGTCAGTTTTCTCCCGCAGCAGTTTAAGGGGGGAAAATATCAGTTTTTCATTAAGGATGAGGAGCAATATAAGCAGAACAATCAGTATAACCAGAAGAAAAATTGAAAATACAAAAGAAAAATGATCGGCTGTTTTATAAGCTTCACCAAGAGGTATACGGACTGAGATAGCAGAAACAACTTCGTTTTCCACCCGGGCAAAACTTCTGACAGCACCGTATTTTTTCACAAGCTCCTGAGGTGCAGCATCGGGATCAGTATGACATCTGAGACAGCTCCGCTCCATAGTTTCACCCTTTTTAAGTGAAACAAAAAATGGTTCACCGGAATATTCCCGGATGGATGAAAGATGATTATCACCTGTTTTATTATTCAATCCCTGAATAAAATTTTTTTCAAATTCATCAGCTTCATTTTCAGGAGATCGGGCATTAATAGCACACTCCTTATAGTAGTAATTGAAATCACTCATTGAACTGAAATATTTGAGAACCTCTCTCACTGCAAAAGTTGAGGACATCAACTCGGGCCTGAAATAATCTTTTTTAATACAGTTTTCAAAATCTTTAAAAAGCACGGGCCTTAACTGGTGACTGTAATATGTATGGATAGAAAGAGCGGCATCTGAAATTAAATCTGCTTTGTTTTGAGCCTCAACAAGTGAAGCCTTCTTCATATTATAATTGACCGCCATAATTGCTATTACAGCTGAAAATGCAAAAAGAATTATAAATGCTGATGATATAAGAGTCTGGATTTTTCTGTTTTTTAATATGCTCTTCATATTAGTAATTCTGCCATGGGATAATCAGGATACAGCTATTTGCTGTCGTTAGCATAATATATATATTCCGGCAGGATAAGACGATTTTTTTATGAAAAAAATTTATTATATTAACAGATTACTTTCTGAAAAAATCGAAAAAAAATTACTTACTTATACGATATTGGCATTAAACTCTTAATGCGGCAAAACTACTCAAACTCCATAAATAAAAAGATGAATTAACCTTCTTGACAAATACTCTTCAGCTCCCCCTGTTATTATTAAATAAAATAGTAAACATAAAGAGGAAACTAAATGGATGTTAAAGACAGCAATGGCGCAATATTAGAAGATGGTGATTCAGTTCAGGTTATAAAAGACTTAAAAGTAAAAGGAGCTTCGGACACTCTGAAGAGAGGGACAGTCATTAAAAATATTAAGCTTACATCAAAGGCCGAAGAGATTGAATGCCGCATCGGCAAGAGTACAATCGTTCTTAAAACATGTTTTATGAAGAAAGTCTGATTTTTTTGATCCGCGACTGATATACAGTTATCATTGTTTTAAGCAATAACGATTTTCATTCACCGGATCATCAACAAAACTTCAGATATTACTCAGAAAAGGGGTCCATATGAAAACAAGACAACTCGGAACAAGTGAACTTCAAGTAACAGAGATAATTCTCGGCACATGGGCAATCGGCGGAACCATGTGGAGCGAGTATGATGAAGCGGATGCGATACTTGCTATCGAAGCAGCCATTGACAACGGGATTAACTGCATCGACACTGCTCCGGCTTACGGTGCTGGTCATGCAGATGAGCTTATAGGTTCTATTATTTCAGGCAGAAGAGATAAAGTATTGATTGCATCAAAATGCGGACTCGATATTGAAAACGGTTACAGGCACAATCTAAAACCGGAATTTGTACAATACGATCTTGAACAGTCGCTGAAGAGACTCGGTACAGACTACATCGATCTCTATCAGATCCACTGGCCCGATCCAGCAGTACAGATTGAAGACACCATGAAAGCTTTGATGAAGGCGAAAGAATCGGGAAAGATACGATACATAGGTATATGCAACTTTTCAGGTGAACAGCTGAAAGAGGCAATGAAGTATGGCGAGATAGTCTCTTACCAGCCGAACTACTCACTCCTTGAGCGGGAGATTGAATCTGACCAGATGAAGGTGTGCGTTGATAATAGTATTGGAATTATTTCATACGGTTCTCTCGGTGCGGGTATGCTTACGGGGAAATACAAGGAACTACCTCAATTCAAAAAAGGTGACGCACGGAATTTTTTCTATAAATTTTTCAAGAAACAGTACTGGACTGAAGTAAAAGCGGTTGTTGACAAAGTATCAGAAATTGCAAAAAGAAGATGTGTTAAACCGGGACATGTTGCAATTGCCTGGAATCTTTCGAAAGCAGGAGTTACAGCAGCAATTGTCGGAGCACGAACCGCACAGCAGGTTCTGGATAATCTCGGAGGATCAGGTCTGGTTCTTACTGCAGAAGAGATTGCGGAACTTGACAGAGTTTCGGAGAATGTGTACGGAATTGCGGCGGAGTGACTGTATGATTATGCATCAATAATTAAAGATATAAACTGTTGTGTTATAAATAATTTATCAGCCATAAACTTTAAATCCCCCCGTTTCGCATCGCTCAACATCCCCCTTTAATAAAGGGGGTTATGAAATCCAGAAAGTTTAAACCCTCTTTATCAAAGAGGGTGGCCGATAGGCCGGGAGATTTATCGGTATTATACAGAAAACTATTTGATGAAAATTCATCCGGCCACGACACTATTACATGGAGCATGAAGTAAAAGACGCATTTCAGAATGTCAGTTTACCCGAAATGTATACCATATCATTTGCATCGAACTGCCCTATATCCGTATCTGTATCACCCTCTACAAACCATCCGCCAAGTGTAAGCTCAAAGTTATCTGCCAGTTTCAGCATAAACTCGGCATTTCCATATACGCTTTTGTCACCAGTGTCGTAAGCTCCCTGAGATGAGACACGGAACTTCTGATTAAACATAAAGTAACGGATGTTCCAGATTATCAGATTTGTATACCGTTCATCAGCAAGACCCTCTTCGTAACCTTTAATTATCTTCTGATGGAACTGCAGATTAAGATAAAGATCATCGAAGATGAAATTTTGATCATCAAATCCGGCAGTATACTCAATGTAGTCTTTCTCCACTGTACCGTTTCCTCCAGCAATCAAATCCTCCGCAAGAGAAGAGACCATAATATTCCCTGAAGGCGAATTGCTGTCGTAGGCAAAAAATTTACCCCTCTCAAAATAAGCAGCCTCGCCTCGTATTGAAATTCCCCATAGCAGTGCCCGTTGGAAATCGAATCCGAACATCTGAATCTTTTTATATACCGGAGATATAACTATCGGAGGTACACCTGCAAACTCCATTTCGTATACAGGGAGACGGTCATATCCGTAGAAATAATTGCCATGCATGTCCACATCAAGTATAGTTAATCCCGCTCGTCCCGCATAACTGCTGCTGGAAATTTTTTCTTCAGGGAGTACTGGATCCTCCAGATTAAAAAGAATTGTATTTTCTGATATTCCGCGCAGCTGACTGGTTACAAAAACTGATGATGCCATCTCTGATGGACGGAACTCCGGCACAGCAACTCCTTCAATGAAAAAGTTTTCGGTAAAAAAAACTGACATGGAACCGCTTATTACTCCATATTTTCTCTCACGTATCGGTGTAAAATAAAGATTTGAATAATCCTGGGGATTGATAATATCCACAGGCTTTACTTCATCCGATGTTCCCCATGTGTAGATAAGGCGACCCATTTTGATGTTTACACTATCTATGAACGATTCGAAGTATATATCATGACTGATGTATGCTTCACGAAGATAAACTCTTTTTGATCCGGTATCATCTCTGAGATAATTCCCATAGTTTTCTTCACCTTCATCGGGTCGGAGAGAATCATCCTCACCGCGCAGTATCACTTTCACTTCAGTGTTTTCAAAACTCTCATTGAATACAATATCCGCTTTAAGATAATTACGGTAGAGATCACCCTCATGAATACCGGTCTGGTTTTTTACACTTACATCACCGGTTATACCAATTGCAGCATAGGCAGGAAAAGCACTGTTTAAAGAAGCGGCTACTGCTGCTGTCAGAATTATTTCAAGAAAAATATTTTTCTTTTTCATAACAATCCTGCCTGTTACTGCTCAGCCCATTTAGCGCTCATTCTGTTACGGTTAAAATATCCCTGGTTCAGCGCTTTCTCCTCTGCAGTGGTTACATTAAGTGTTGTCTGTCGTTTTTTCTGAATATCAACAACCTCAAGGAACATCGGAACATTTAAATTGTTTCCTATATTCCTGATCTGCCCGGCGCGCATGGTCTTGACAACTCTGCCTGAACGGCCGTAGAATTGAACATTTAGCGGAGTCATTGTAGCCTTATCTATTACAACAATATGTTTACTGTACTTCGAGGAACTGTTTTTAGGGAGTCTCTCAATTACATAACAATCCGATGCTCCGGCCTTCTGATCCGCCAGGCGCTTATAATTATAATCTGCAATACGCGATCCGCCAAGATCTTCATTGCTGAAATCTGTATCAACGAAATTATTCTCACGGTCCGAACCCTCTATCTGCCGCGGACTCCCCACAGATGGAAGGTAAAGATACTGAAGATTATCTTTACCGGGACGCTCTACTGTAAGCATTGTTGTTCCGCTGTAGGATGAGTCTGTAAACCTGATCAAAGCCTGTGTAAGTCCACCTTTGGTGACACTTAAGACCATGGCTTTACGTGATTCAGTGGAACCGTTTTCCATATTTTTCATAACAAGCTGACCTTTAAGCATAATCCCCGACGCAGACTTATTAACACTATGCGCCCTCTTTGCAATCTCCTCCCCTGAAAGATTATCCTGCGCAGATACAGCACCGGCAAGTGTTAGTAAACCACCTGTGATTATGAGACCGATTATTTTTTTCATTTCTTTCTCCTTTGTATATTGTGATTTATTCGTTATACAAATTATGATGATTTTTTGTTAACCCTATTCAATCATTTCAACCATCTCATCCCAGCCCCCTAAATCCCCCGGAGGGGGACTTGAAAAAATGTTTATAAACAATAAAAGCTTAAAGTAATTATCAGTAATTACTATATTCAAGTCCCCTCCCGGGGGATTTAGGGGGCGATAAGTTTTGTTCGTTATATTATTGCTTAGCCATCCTGCCTGAAATCTTCAGCGCCGCTGGAATAATTATTATTGCTGCAAATCCTGTTGATGCCACTGTAAATGCAATCAGTCCGCCGAACTGCTGTATGATCGGAAATTTTGAAAACATCAGTACAAGAAATCCCGCAGTAACTGATACTACATTCGAAAGTATAGCTCTTCCTGTCCCTTCGTATGTCCTGGCAACAGCTGCATCTATGTCGCCGCTCTCCGCATATGATACACGGTACTGATTTATAAAGTGGATAGAGTAATCGATCCCCATACCTATAGAGATAGATGCCACAACGGAAGTGACCGCATTCAATGGAATCCCGAGAAATCCCATAACCCCGAAGTTCATGGCAATACCTACAATAAGAGGGATCATTGAAATAACTGTAAGACTGAAACTCTTGAATATCATAACCATCAAAAACGCAACCAGCGCGAGAGAGGCCAGCAGACTGCTCACCTGACCCTGGACGATAAGACTGTTTGCCTCCAGCACAAGATCCATAAAACCTGAAGATTCAACTTTTACTTTATTCTCTTTCCTGAATGATTCATCAAAATATCCCAGTGCATAATCCCTGATCTTCATCTGATCAGAAACTTTACCCCGCTTCATACTTATGTGAATACGAAGCTTATCAAGATTTCTTGTTATCACACCGTCAATGTCACCGGAATAGAGAAGCATATACTCCCGTGTCATTGCGGCATTATCGGGCAGACGGTTATACTCAGCCTTGCCTCCATTTATCTCCTGATTCATTTTTTTCAGATAATCATTTACAGAGATTGTCTTCCCGACATCGCTGTATTTTGTTACTATTTCATTCTGGAGATTCTGCACTTTTTCAAGTATTGCCGGAGTAATCACTTCGGAGCCATCGGTTGTTTCAATATTGATATCCAGAATCTGAGTCCCGGCGAGTTTACTGTTAAGATGATTTTCAGCTATTTTGATATCCGAACCATCCTGAAAAAAATCCATAGAGTTCATACTCAGTTCCATCGATTTTAAACCGTATAACGAAACACAAATAATAAGAACGCTGATTACCATTACAGCCCCGGGCCGGCTGCCGGTGTATTTCCTCACCAGTCGCAGAAAACGTAAACTTAAATCGGAAGAATTGTTTTCTTTTTCTACAAATTTCACATGAGGTTTTTTACTTTTTTTAATTATAAGAAAAACGGGAATGAATACAATTGAAACTGCCAGAGAATAGAATACTCCAATGCCTGTAATTATACCGTAATTTTTAATATGAGTCATACTCGATGTAGCGAGTGAACCGAATCCGACAACTGTTGTAAGCGCCGCCATAATTATAGCAAGCCCGCTTACCCTCATACTATCCATTGAGGATTCATATCTTGATTCTTCATGACTCATGTAATAGTGAGTCATAAAGTGAATTCCATACGCGCTGGCTACTGCTGCAAGAACCGTCGGCACAGTAATGCTCACCATGCTCATGGGAATCCCGAGTACAGCCATTGTCCCGATTGTCCAGGTTACAGAGATAATTATCGCCATCATCGGAAAAACGACACCCTCGTAGTTTCTGAAAACTATCCATAGAATTATAATCATTACAATAAGAACAAATGGAAGGAGCCAGCCGAGATCACTCCTTGTTGACGAGCTGACTTTATCAGATACTACAGGCTCTCCTGCAATATATACGCTGAGCCCCTTTACATTATTTTCTTTAATATTCTTCTCAATAGCAATATCAAACTTCTGCCGCAGATTTATATCAATGGAGTTCATCTCGATAGACATAACTGTAAGGGTGTCATCATCTGAAAAAAGAATTTTATCATATATGTCCCAGCTCTTCACCTTATCACGCATCGCAGCAACAGAGCTGTCATCAATTTTGTCCGGATCAATGAGCTTATCTACTACAAACTTATCACCCTCACCACGGACGTAGTCGATGTTGAGAACTGATTTAATATCATTTACCGGAAGTTTATAAAGCTCCAGAACTCTCTCAACTGAAACCTTTGAAACTGCAGAAGAAATTTTTTTTGCACTATCAGCATCAAGAAACATTTCAGAGCTTAAACGATCGGGAGTTTCAAGAAGAGATTTAAGCTCATCCTTCCCGCGCACTTCATTCTGATTGACTATCTCAATCAGCTTCACAGATTCATCAGTACTGAGTCCGAGTTCACGCGAAATGTTTTCTGCAGGGAAACTCCAGTTAAGTCTCTCCACCATACCCTTGATCCATTTGATATACTCAAGAGTCTCCTTTGAATATGCATTCTTTGATTCAACGCCGATAAAGATCATCTGACTTGTACCGAACACTCCGTCATAATGATCAAGAGCAGCACGATGAGGATGATCAACTGCAAGAAAATTTTTTATATCATTGTCGAACTTTATATATGGGATTGCGATTAAAAACAGCAGTGTTATAACAATGCCGCTGAGAGCTGTCAGCCGCGGTTTTTTATACAGAATAGAAAGTATTGATAACAATCGATTATACATATTTACTCCTCTGCTTATATTTTATGCTCTACGGAATTTATGCATCCGTGAAGCATATACCGGAGAGCCTCTCTTATCTTTTCTGTTGCATCCTCCTGCGAGTCGCTGTACTTGACAAAAAATATCATAATTGCAGCAAGCATCTGACTCATATGCTCAGGCCTGATCTCTTTCCGGAGATAACCTTTATCAACACCATTCTGAAAGAAATCTCTCATATGGCTGTTCACCTGTTCATTCTCCCGTACAATCTCGGCTTCAATGTCAGGATACTCGTGAAGAATGTCCTTATATCTGTTGATGTAACTGTTCTTCAGCAGTTCAGGAATTTTAAAAATTATCAGATCTATATATTCACCGAAGTCCGGGCCGCTCTGAAGTATCTGAAAAAACGCCTCTCTGTTCTCCCGGATATTCTCGAAGACGATATCGTGAACAAGCTGCTCCTTTGTGCTTATTATCTTATAAAGAGTCCTTTTGGTGATCCCTGCGGCAGAGGCAAGATCATCCATACTCCACCCCTTTACCCCATAGCTGGAGATAAAATTCTTAGCGCTCTTTAAAACACGCTCTTCCATTGCTTTATTTTTTGATTTCATTATAGTATACCCAATAACCCTATATAGTATACTTGGTATATTTAATCAAGATTTTTTTTATTTTTACAGCACAATTTAGTGAAGGTAGCAAATTTTTTTTGGGTGCACAGCGCTCCGCGCTGTGCAGGAAATGGGGGATTACGGGGGCTTTGCCCCCGTAATCCCCCATTTCCTGCGTATGCGAAGCATACGCACCCCCTGAATTCAAGTTTGAAATGCAAAAGGAAATTAAAATAGTAGCCTCATGAGAAATCTCCATAAAGGATTGAGTCGACCAAAACCAAATCCGAGAGAGATACCCATGAGGCATTTTAAACAAGTACAGTTTGAAGAAAGATTTGTCATGCAAAAAATGATTTATTCAGATAAGCCTGTGAAAGAAACTGCTGAATTATTAAATCGTGATAAATCAACAGTTTATCGCGAAATTGATAGGAATAAAACAAAAGGCTATCATGCACAAGAAGCTCAAGCGGAATATTTAAAGAGGAAAAATTTAAAAAAAAGAAAGCTTGATGTCAATGGCTTACTGCGTTTGATAGTTATAACCTTTTTAAGGAACGGCGATTCACCCGAATTAATTTCTCAATACCTAAAGACAATGTTTCTGGAAGATGCATCAATGCACTTATCACACGAATCTATATATCAGTGGTTGTATGCTCAAAAAAATGAAAAGGGTGAATATCGTTTTACTCAATTTTTATTTATAAAACGGAAGAAACGCCAAAATCGCTCAAATACCTATAAAAACAGGGCAAAAGATCCTTCGAAAAAGAATATAAGGGAACGCCCTGAAGAAGCAAATGATAAAAGCGAAATAGGCCATCTTGAGGGGGATCTGATTGTAAGCTCTGGAAATGATGCATATCTTCTTACTCTTGTGGAAAGAAAAGCAGCATTTACATGGGGTATTAAATTGCCTTCAAAAGATGCGGAAACTGTTACACGAGGAATTACAGAGGCTTTGGGTTCATTACCTGATGGATTTATTAAATCAATTACATTTGATAATGGTTCAGAATTTTGCATGCATAAGACAATTGAAAATGCTCTTAACTGTAATGTATATTTTGCTGATCCTTATTCCTCATGGCAACGAGGTCTTAATGAACATATAAATGGGCGTATCAGATATTATCTTCCAAAGAAAAAAAGTTTCGCACACTTGACAGATGAATTTATTGATGATAGTATTTTTTCTATAAACGCAAGGCCGAGAAAATCCCGTGGTTGGAAATCTCCTGCTGATATTTTAAACTCCCATCTTGTCGCATTTCAAACTTGAATTCAGGCCCCACAGAATTTACCCCTCTGAAAAAAATATTGACAAATACCACTCTCAGAAAGACCTTTTAATTTGATTTTATCAGGGTTTCAGAGGCCTAAACCGCTAAAAAAGCCCGTTAAGGGCACTCCTGTTACTAGAACATAAGTTTCTGCGAACCCTTTAGAATACAAAATGTCACGAATTAAGAGGACCAAATGGATTATTCAAAAACAGTCAACCTTCCGGTAACCGATTTCCCCATGAGGGCTAACCTGCCCCAGAAAGAACCGGCAATTGTAAAAAAATGGCAGGATGAAAAGATATACGAGCAGATTCAGAAATCCCGCGAAGGTGAAAAAACATATATTCTTCATGACGGCCCCCCTTATGCAAACGGTCACCTTCATGTGGGACACGCGCTTAATAAAATTCTGAAAGATATAATAGTAAAACATAAAACTATGATGGGATTCAAATCTCCATATGTCCCGGGCTGGGACTGTCACGGTCTGCCTATTGAGCTGCTTGTCACCAAAGAACTTGGAGATAAGGCAAAGGAGATGTCAAAGGTTGAGGTGAGAGGGAAGTGCCGGGAATCCGCTGAAAAATATGTTGGAATCCAGATGGAGGAGTTCAAAAGACTCGGCGTTTTCGGCGACTATGAGCACCCATACAAAACCATGACTCCAGATTACGAAGCGCGAATAGTTGAAGTATTCGGCGAGATCCTCAAAAAGGGATACATCAGCAGAAATAAAAAGCCGATCTACTGGTGTCCCACATGCGTAACAGCACTTGCGGAAGCTGAAGTTGAATACGACATGCATACATCTTCATCTATATATGTAAAATTTCCCGTTGAGGCATCTTCAGTTAAGTTCGGCGGAGATAAAGACAAAACTTTTGTTGTTATATGGACAACAACTCCATGGACAATACCTGCAAATCTCGGAGTGAGCTTTCATCCGGAATTCGAATACTGCTCATATAAATTTAACGATGAATACTTTATCCTGGCAAAGGGTCTCCTTGAGCAGTTCGAATCTGCAACAGGTATTAAGCATTCCGAAGAGATCGAACTGACCCCTGCGGATATAGCTGAACTTCATGTACGTCATCCGTTCATAGAGAGAGAATCAAAAGTTCTTTTCGGGCGCCATGTTACACTTGAAGCCGGAACAGGAATTGTACACACTGCTCCAGGACATGGACATGATGACTATATTGTAGGACTGGCCCACGGTCTTGAAGTATACTGCCCGGTTGATGATTACGGCAAATATACCTCGGACTTCCCTGAAATGAAGGGGACCCATGTATTCAAGGCCGATCCTGAAATTATCAAACTTCTGGAGAGTAAAAATGCATTAATTTTTACTGCAAAGATCGAGCACTCATATCCTCACTGCTGGAGATGTAAAAAACCACTTATCTACAGAGCCACCGAACAGTGGTTCTTCAGCATGGAACATGACGGAATGCGAAAAAAAGGTTCCGAGGCTGTTGACGCCACAGAGTGGGTACCGACATGGGGCGAATCGAGATTCAGAGGAATGGTTGACACACGCCCAGACTGGTGTCTTTCAAGACAGCGTTCATGGGGAGTTCCAATCCCTTCATTCAAATGCGGCGACTGTAATAAGAATCTTATGACTGCCGAGTCTGTGCAGTTCTTCGCGGATATAGCGCTTAAAGATGGAATAGACAGATGGTACACTGATGATGTTAAAAAACTTATACCCGCAGGGACAAAATGTTCATGCGGATCGGATAACCTTATAAAAGAGTACGACATTCTTGACGTATGGTTCGATTCAGGAGTTTCACACTTTGCAGTTCTCGATAATGAAAAGTGGCCTGAACTCACCTGGCCTGCGGATATGTATCTCGAAGGGAGCGATCAGCATAGGGGCTGGTTCCAGTCATCTCTCTGGCCTGCACTTGCACTTCGCGGACGGGCGCCGTTCAAAACAGTTCTCACTCACGGATTTGTCCTTGATGAAAATGGAAAGGCCATGAGTAAATCCGTAGGTAATGTTATAGCTCCGGAAAAAATCATCGAACAGTTCGGAGCTGACATTCTAAGGATGTGGGTATCATCTGAGGACTACAGAAACGATGTCCGTATAGGGATGAACATGATGAATCAGGTTGCCGATTCATACAGAAGAATCCGGAACACCATGAAGTACATAATAGGAAACATTGCCGATTTTACTGATGCGGATAAAGTTACATATGAAGATCTCACAGATGTGGACAAGTGGCTGCTGCACAAGCTGTATCATCTTTCTGACAGCGTAATCAAACATTATGAGAAGTTTGAATTCCACATGGTTTACAGAAAAATACTCAACTTCTGCGCGGTTGAACTCTCTTCTATATATTTTGATGTTTCAAAAGATATACTCTATGTCGAAGCTAAAAACGCGAAGATACGAAGAGCGAACCTTACAGTACTCAGCGAGATATACAACACAATCCTTAGACTCATCGCTCCCGTGCTGTCATTTACAACTGAAGAGATCTGGGAGTTCATGGGGATGAAGGGATCCGTTCACATGGAGAAATACTATCCTCTTGACGAAAAGTATAACAATGCTGAAGTTCACGACCGTATAAACAAAATTGCCGAGATAAAAAAAGATCTTCTCAAATCTCTTGAAGACCTTAGAAAAGATAAAATAATCAAAACTTCACTCGAAGCGGACATAAAGGTTTTTGTAAAAGATGAATCGACCCGTAAACTCATGAGCGAAATGGGGGAAGAGGAGCTTCGAAGATTCCTTCAAGTTGCAAAAGTTATAATAGCTGACAGCGACAGCGGGCTCACAGCATATGATTCGTCTTATATTTCAACATCAAAGAGTGAAGGGAAAAAATGCATCAGATGCTGGAACTTCTTTGAGCAGCTGGGTAGTGATCCGGAACATCCGGAATTATGTGTACGTTGTACAGCAGTAATAAAAAATATTTAACAGGGAAAAAACCTAAATGAAAAAACATATTATTCCGGCTCTCGTTGTTGTACTGGCTTTTATTGCAGACCTTGTAACCAAAAATCTGGCACTTAAGCACCTGGGTTTCTATGACAGATACGATTTTTTCGGCGGATTCATAAGATTTGACCTCACATACAACCAGGGTGGAGTATTCGGCATTATGCAGGGATACAAAAACTTCTTCCTGATTGTTTCAGTCATCGTTCTGCTGATTATGGCTGGATACTACTTCTATGAAAAACAGATGCCGGGACTTTTTAGAGTTGCTATGGCGCTGATAATCGGCGGAGCAGCCGGGAACATCTACGACAGACTCATCCCAGGCAGACCCGGCGTTGTAGACTTCATCTCTGTGGGAGTTGATGGTGTATACAGATGGCCAACATTCAACATTGCAGATGCTGTTATTATTGCCGGAGCGATACTACTTGTTATTGTTGTCTATATGGAAGATAAAAAGAGACTGGCAGAGAAAGAAAAATAATACCTATATTTATAAAAGAAAATGCGTTAAACACCAGAGAATTCAACAAAATCCTCTGGTGTTTTTTTATTTCAAGTAAAAGTTTTCTTGAAGTTTTAATTAGTGTCTTCCTGATAATTCCATTGATTCACAGATGTAATATAAATTCTTAACTTCAAGTAGTTTTTCAAAACACATTAAACTGATCAGACCGGTTATATTAAACCGGGTATCATTTTTTGCAAAAAAAATTCCTCTTCAATTTTATTTGTTATTAAAAAGAAAGTGCTATTTGACGGATACACCTGAATTCATTCATGCTAAAGTCATTGACATTTTTTACAGTTTAAGTTTTAAATAATAACATGCGTTTTTCATATGATCCTATAAAAACAACTACTTCACTATCGGTATTAAGCTTCATGCTGATTCTGATACTGCAATCATGCACCCATGATGCTCATGAATCCCGATTGCCGGTTGTGAACAATGGAGTAATAAACCTGAGGACCCTGGACTTTGATAAAAACAGGTCACTGAGGCTTACGGGAATGTGGGAATTCTATCCTGGTCAACTACTCCAGCCCACTGATTTTAACAAAAAGAAAAAACCTGCTCATTGCAGTTTACTTAAAGTACCCGGTCTATGGAAGGACCAGACTTCAATTCTGTCTGCTAAGGGAGAGGGAACATACCGTCTGGAATTAATCACGGAAAGTGATACCGTGGGGAAAAATCTTATCCTTAACCGTATTTATTCAGGTTACAGAGTATGGATAAACGGTATTCTTGCAGAGGAAAAAGGGATGCCCGGTTTTTTTACTGATACCGGGAATAACTACATATTTATCCATAACTTGAGAATTTTGCCTTTTACACCGGTCATTGGCAGAAATGAAATTATTATACAGGTAATTAATTACGATTATAAATCCGGAGGCATCGGCGCATCTCCAGTTCTTGAAAATCAGGACATCACCGGACAGGGCAGATTTTTAAAACATACGCTCGAAATGATTATCGTTGGGATCATGCTGTTTTTTGCGGTTTATAATATGCTTTTTTATTATTTTCGAAGGGAAAATATAACTGCCCTTTATTCCGGTCTATTCTGTCTGGTTATGGCAGTAAATGTTTTTAACCTGAATATACTCATCCTGTCACCTCTTGGGCCGCTGCCGTGGCCACGCAACCCATACATGGTGGATTTTATAACAATTATCCTTGCAGTGTTTTTTAGCCAGATGACAATGAGGTCTGTATTCCCTGATGATTATTCAAGACATGTCTGCAGTTTCGCCCGGTCATCATTGTTAATTTTATTTGTTATTATGCTGTTTTTAGATTTTAAAACAGCAGACCGGATTATGCATTTCTTTTTCATATTTATTATTTTCTTCATGCTTTACAACGTCTGGGTGCTGGTCAGGGCTGTTGTTTACCAAAGGGATGATGTTGCCCTTTTTTTTATAGGTTTCATTACAGCATTCGCAGGCGGAGTTAACGATGTGCTCTATGTAATATGGGTAATTGATACAGCAGCTGTAACACATTATACCATGGTGGTATTCTGTATTACAACAACTATAGTTGTTGCACACAGATATTCCAGAGAGATGATGAGACTCTCCGAAAATCTTATAGAGAAAAATTTATTACTTGAGGAACTTGACCGTTTTAAAGACAGATTTCTTGCCAGTACCTCGCATGAGCTCCGCACTCCGCTCCATGGCATTATAGGACTTTCCGAGTCACTGCTTGCAGGCACTGCCGGGAGACTTCCCGATAAAGCATATGAAGACCTTTCACTGATTGTATCCAGCAGTCAACGCCTGGCCGACATGGTAAATGACCTGCTGGACATGGCCAGAATACAGAACGATGGACTTAAGCTGAACCTGAGATGCCTTGACCTTTACAAACTGAGCGAGTCAGTAATTATGCTTTCAATACCCCTTAAAGGCGATAAACCGCTTGAAATTATAAACAGTATGCCCAGAGACATCCCTGCAGTCAGTGCTGATGAAGACCGCATCCGCCAGGTTCTTCATAATCTGTTTGGCAATGCAGTGAAGTTTACATCAAGAGGAAAAATTGAAATCTCCGCGCGGGTTATTCCTGTATCGAAAGATGAAAATAAGCCGTCAATGGTGGAGATAAGCGTGTCTGATACCGGAATAGGTATCCCCGTTGATTACCATGAGAAAATTTTTGAAGCATACAACCGGGTTGATACCGGTGATATAAGAGCATACACCGGTACGGGCCTGGGGCTTGCCATCTCAAAGCAGATAATTGAACTGCACTGCGGATCTATAAGCGTAACGTCCGGAAGAGACAGCGGCTCTGTGTTCAGCTTCACGCTGCCGGTATGGGACAGGCCGTTAGCAGTCGAACATGAAGATATAATCATTGAAAGTATAAAAGACATACCTGATGAAAACGACTCCGGTTATTTCAATAATAATCCTGCTGCTGAAAACGATCCGGACTTTACAGGCAAACCTGTTATTCTTGTCGTGGATGATAATCCTGTAAACATCAGGATATTGCAGAACTATTTCGAATCAAAAAACTGCATTGTCAAAACTGCAACAGACGGCATAATTGCACTTGAAACTATAGAAAAAGATACTGATCTGGATATTGTACTTCTTGATATAATGATGCCTGTAATGTCCGGATATGAAGTATGCAGAAGAATACGCGCAAAGTACAATTCTGAAGAACTTCCGGTAATAATGCTCACTGCGAAAAATATGATGGCGGATATTGACGCCGCGTTCAGTGCCGGGGCCAATGACTATATTGTAAAACCATTCCACATAAATGAACTTTTTGCCCGTACCGGCACTATGCTGAAACTGAAAAATATCAGAAAATCAGCTGCAACAGGAATAACAATCCGTGCCCGGGATACCATGTATTCTTTCAAATTCAGCGAAATCATTCACATTACATCCCATTCAAAAAATATCATAATCCATACAGAGAAAAGTGATTTTGAACTTCCTGTTATGATGAAAGATATTATCTCCCGGCTTCCATCGGACATGTTTCAGCGTATCCATAAAAGTCATATCATCAATATGCAGTACATACACAGTCTTATCCATATTATCTCCGGCCGTTATCGTGTACGACTCATGGATGAGGATGACACTGAACTCGCTGTTGGCCCTGCATTTCTTAAGGCATTGAAAAAAAAACTGAAATTAAGCACAGTTCATTCCTTTAGAAGCACAACTCATTCCAGGACTATTGACAAATAACTCTCTCTGCTATATAATATCTGTAATTATTGATCGAACCGGGCTTTTTTTATAGGGCCTGCTGAAGATCAATCCCGTACAAGTCCAGGCTCTTTTCTATATCCGCGCATAAATGATCTTTAAATATATCAGTACACCAGATGGTTTAAATGATAATTACAAAAATGATAAAAAAGGCATCTGCTGTAATATCCGGGCGCAAGATAGGCAGGAACCGGATTTTTCCGATAACTACAAAGATAGTCATTGTATATATACTTTTTATTCTTCTGTCAAATTTTTCCTCCCATTACATAAGCCTGATGCTGTACAGGGGGGAGATGATAAAGCTTACACGGCAGCTTCTTGCAAAAGACCTGAAAGAGATATACACTTACGCCAATACCCAATATGAAATATATAGTATCAGAAATAACAGGGATGAATCATATAAACTTATCAGCGATAGAGCCGCTTCTGATTTTAAAAACAGGATGTCTATGTTTCTTGGAGTAGACAGAAATGGTCTTATAGAGATAATGTCATCCCCCTCCGGCAGGTCAGAAAAGTTTACCGATACGCGGACCCTTTCAATGATAAACGAAAGTTTTGATAAGAACCAGAGCGAGGGTTTCATCAGCTTTTTTCTCGGGGGAAGAAAGTATTTCGGTGTCTACAAGTATAACGCGAACTGGAGACTTTTTCTTATCAGAGGTGAGGAGTTCAACGAGTATAATGAAAATTCAAACAGGATATTCAGAAAGATTTCACTTATAATAGTAATAATAACTATAGCCTGCGCTGTTGTCGGCGTATTTATTATCAACTATATTCTCCGCTTTATCCGGAATATTACCAGCAGTATTATGAAGATGATCAGTAAAAATACCATAGATATGATAGATATGAGCGGAAGCCAGGCAGATGATGTAACCTTTCTCGGGATGTCATTCAACGCGCTCTCGGACACTATCAGCAAGATGATTTCCATATTTCAGAAGTTCACAAACAGGGACATAGTCGAGAAGGCATATGCAGAAAAAAATGTCCGCCTGGAGGGGTCTAAACGGGAGCTGACCTGTCTCTTCTCGGATATAAAGAGTTTCACAAATATGACTGAAGTTCTTGGTACCGATATCATCAACCTTCTTAATCTTCACTACACCCGGGTGATTAAAATAATACTTAACCACAATGGAATCATCGGATCTATAATAGGTGACGCCCTGCTGGTTGTTTATGGAGCCCTTGGCGAAAAGTCCGAAAAGATGAAATCTTACCAGGCAGTACTCACCGGTTATAAAATACATGAGGTAACTGCGGAGATACGCGCTGAGATGATCGCCATAAAGGAAAAAATCACCGCTGAAAAAGGGATTTTTACGCATCGTGAGGAACAGGTTTTCAAGGCGGTTCTTATTGAGGTGGGAGTGGGAATTGACGGAGGTGATGTTTTTTACGGTAACATCGGCTCATATGAGCGTATGACAAATACAGTTATAGGGGATACTGTCAACTCGTCTTCAAGGATGGAAGGACTTAACCGGATCTATAAAGCACCGGTTATCTGTTCCGAGTATATTAAAAATGATATAATCAGCAATATCCCGCGTCACGGTCTGGAGTTCCTTGAGCTGGACATGGTTAAAGTGAAAGGGAAAAATGAGGGGAAGAGGGTGTACTGGCCTGTATTCAAAAAAGATATTACAGCTTCAATTCGTCGTGACATGCGCTGCTATGCTGAGGGGCTGAAGCATTATTACAGTGGAGACTGGAGAAGCGCCAGGCAGCTTTTTCAGAAGTGTTCTCTTCCGGCCGCAGAGGTTTTCATTCACAGGATTAAAGATGCAAAGTGCCCGAAAAACTGGAGCGGTATATGGACCATGGAATCGAAATAAACTTCAAATATTCATCAGGGAGGAGAGTGACAGGTTTATGAATGTGAATAAAACCGGGAACAAATCACTCCCCGTAAATCCGGCAGATGCAGCAGAGGAGCATGAAATAACACGTCTATTCCTGAGCAAGGGTATGAGCATAGTTCAGGATGAAATGTCAGCTGTCTATAACCTGTCTGAAGAGTTTGCGGCGAGCAGGAGAAACAGGAGTTATCCGGTTTACGCAGCTATTACGATATTCACCATCCTCCTTGCCATAGCCACCGTCTGGTTTACCAGGGGAATACAACATGATATTGACCGTATATCAGTGGGTATAGCGGATTTCAAAGACCTCAATCTTGCCGAACTTCTTGCCTCTCTGAAGAGGGCTGAGATGGAGCTTAAAGATGTAGATGAGAAGATCGCACTCTCAAGGCAGGCCATGGATCTTGAGGTGGAAAAAATACTCCATAATGCGGAGTTGGAGATTAAAAAAGTTGAGGAATCAAATATTGGCCAGGCTGAAAAGAGACGCCTGATTAAAATCATACGCGACGAAAATGATAAAAAGACAAAGTCAACGGTAAAAGAGTATGAAGACCGAATAAAAGAGAAGCAGAAGGAGATCCGCGAAGCCCGGGATAAAATGTTAGTGCTTAAGGAACAGATCGCCGGTGAAAAAAAGACTTATGAAAATAAAATAGAAATCAGCGTGCAGTCATATAAAGCTGAAGCCGATGAGCAGATTGAGAAGCAGAAGCGTGAATTTCAGAATATAGTGTCTGCATATAAAAAGGAGCTTGCAGACTACCGGGATGAAAGCCTGAAAGAGAGTGAAAAAGCCAGAAACACCGATGAACTCCTTGCCCTGTACAAAAAAGCTCTGATTTATTACGCGAAGACCAGAGGTGAACACGGGTATGTGATAGATCCCGGGACAGGAGGAAGTATGCTGGTTGATATTAATCCATACATCACTATTAACAAAGGTGACCATGCGTATATTCTGAACAGGGAGAGCAATGTACTGGCAGTGGTCGAACTTAGTCCTGACGGTATCAGGATGAAAGCTAAAGTGCTGAAACGGATTGCTCCCGATGACATTCAGCCATTCGATAAAATACTCCTGATAAAAAATTAGGCCGGCACCCGGATGAAAATTTATATTATAATTATTTCAGCCCTTTTTATTCCGGTTCAGTCTGCCGCAGCGGACTGGGACAATCTCAACGTAAAGATTATCGGCAGCGGCCCCTCGGAGAAGAGCGGTTATACGAAGATCAGGCTGCGTGACAGTGATAACAGGACATTTGAAGTCAATTATACTTCTGTTCCGGACAAAACTGCTCAGAAGCGAATCATAGTGCTGAAGGACATCTTCAGCAGATGGGAGAGAATAAAATCCGGATCCATAGAATTTTATTTTTCACCGGACGGCATTTACGTGAATCTCCGGACGAAGGAAATATCATATAAGGATGAAAACCTTCACCCTTATCTTCCGGCCGGACTGGCATTTCAGGAAACTAATGATGTTTTGAATTACAGATTCAGAATTATAGTAGAAAATAAATCGCACATGCTGGACGGAATTTATATTGATGAAGAAGACCTGCTTAAAAAAATATATAATTTCATTAAAAAACAGGAACAGGCTGGAACATCAGTTGAAGTAGAAGTCAAAGGGAAACCTTCTGAAGATAATATCAAATATCCTATATCGGTGAGTGTTTCAGGTAGCTACCTCGTACCAACCGGAAAACTGGGCAGAGTATATTCTGAAGGATACGGAGCAACTGCCGGAATGACGCTTCATAATTTAGGGGTATCCATGAATGATAAAACACTTTTTCACATGGATTTCACAATCTCCGCCGGCTACTGGAATTATTGTGCAAGCAATGAAATCTATAGCGAATCATCGTGTAAAATCGGCTCTGCCTACGTAATTCCGTTAACACTCTCTTCCGCGTTTCATATTAAATTGCCCGGGAGGTTCTCGGTATCGCCCATGGCAGGTGTCGGGTATAATTACAACAGTGTCGACTATTATGAGCCTGTTTATGGAAGTTATTACCAGCCGGTAGAAATCAGGGCATGGGCACCGTCTCTATTTGCCGGACTTCAGTTCGGTTATACAATTATTGAAGATAAAATCAATATCCTTGCGGACGCGCAGTATATTTGGATGTTCGAAAGATATATGACCGCTACATCAATAGTATTTCATGCCGGTTTAGAGTATACTTTTGCTATAGCTGGAGATTGAGTTTGTTTATGAAACCGGTTAAATACATGACAATGAGAACTCTGAATATTGCTGTATCAGTTTTAATTATGTTTTTCCCTGTTTTGATTTCATGCGATGGGAATGTCTACAACAATCTTTTTAATCATGTCTGCTCTTTACTTTACGATGATAATGACAGTACTGCAGGCTCAGTCCCTGCAGAACCCGTGGTCTATAAACCTGGAGATGTTATTACAGTACCGGACAATACCGGCATACTACAGAAAACAAATTTCAGCTTTATCGGCTGGAATACTGCAGATGACGGCAGCGGTACTACATATACCGCAGGGCAGACATTAATAATGGGAACCAGTACAGTAACACTCTATGCCCTGTGGTCAGGAACTATAACCTATGATGCGAACAGCGGTACAGGATCAATAGCGCCGCAGGATATATATTATAACGCATCCGAAACGCTTCTTCCAAATACCTTTACGCGGACTAACTATATATTTTCAGGGTGGGCACTATCTTCTGCTGCATCATCTGCTGATTATAACGATGAATCCTCTTATCATATGACGGACGGAAACGTAACACTTTATGCTGTATGGTCGCCCGATATATACAGCCTGACTTTTAACGCAAACGGCGCAACATCCGGCACAATGGCGCCGCAGTCTATAGCATATGGCACAGCAGAGAACATTAGTACGAACCTGTTTTCAAAAACCGGTTATACATTCGCGGGATGGTCGACAGTTTCAGGCGGATCTGTGGCGTATACCGACGGGCAGTCCTATACAATGACTACAACAGGTGCAATCCTGTATGCTGTGTGGCAGGGAACTATAACCTATAATTCAAACGGCGGGACGGGATCCATGGGCAGTCAGACTATTTATTACAACAATCCCGTTACACTTACTTCGAATTCATTTACAAGAACCGGGTACAGTTTCGCGGGATGGAATACAAGCGCCGATAACAGCGGTAATCCTTTTGCGGACAGCGCTTCGTATAACCTGAATCTTGGAAGCCAGACCCTTTATGCGCAGTGGACAGCGGGTGATTATACCATAACTTTTAATGCAAATGGCGCAACATTCGGCACAATGGCGGCCCAGCATATACTTTATGGCTCAAGTGCGAATATCAGTCTGAATCAGTTTTCCAGAACCGGTTATACGTTCGCCGGCTGGTCAACAACCTTGGGAGGAGCTGTCGTATATGCTGACCAGGCATCTTATACAATGAGTAGTACCGGGTCAACGCTATATGCGGTGTGGACAGCCAATAATTATACAATAACCTTTCATGGTAACGGTTCTGATGGAGGAAGCATGACAGACCAGACTATTGCCTGCGGCAGCTCGGCCAATCTGACTGCGAATGCATTTACCCTGACAGGATACAGCTTCGCGGGCTGGGCAACTACTTCTGGCGGAACTGCTGTATATGCTGATCAGGTATCATATACCATGGGTCCCGGTGACGTCGATCTTTATGCGAAGTGGACGACGCGTACTATTCATCATATTACCAACGATGCTCAGCTTAATGCAATGCGCGGCGGTGTTATAGCCGGATGGACTTCGGACGATTATTATATACTTGATGTGGATATAGATCTTTCTGCTAATTATTCCGGCGGCTGGATTCCCATCGGTACATCTGCCGCGCCGTTTACCGGGGAATTACATGCCGGTAATCACACTATCAGCAATCTTAAAATAACGGGTTCGGGAAATAACCAGGGTCTTTTCGGTTATTTATCCGATGCCACATTGCAGGGTCTGAATTTAACCGGAGTTAATGTCAGTGCGGCAGGTTACGACTATATCGGCGCACTTGCTGGTTATTCAGACTCATCGACAATCAGCGGATGTTCAGTTGCGGGTACACTGGTAAGGGGTGATGCATATGTCGGGGGTATGGTAGGATATAATAGCGGTACAATCACCTCCTGTTCCGGAGAAGTTCCTGTAAATGCAACTGATACTGATACAGGGGGATTAGTGGGAACCAATAGCGGTGAAGTAACGTATTCATACACGACTGCCGCCGCTCCCGTGCAGGGACGGCTGTATATCGGAGGACTTATCGGTTTAAATGATTCAACCGCGACAGTAAGCCACTGTTACGCTCTAAACTCGGTAACCGGGGTATCAAATCCGTATGATACAGGCGGACTTATCGGCCGTAACTTCGCTGATGTAACCAAGTGCTATGCTACAGGGAATGTATCAGGATGGGTAAATGCAGGTGGCCTTATCGGACTGAACCTTGCCGGAACCAGTGTAACATACTGTTATTCCAAAGGATCTGTTGCCGGATCGTCAGGATCAATACGTATTGGCGGATTAATCGGTGAGCTCCAGACCGGATGTATTGTTAATTATGGTTATTCCACAGGAGTTGTCACAAGTACCGGAAGCAATGGGGGACTTATCGGAGCACTAAACGGTTCATCGTGCACTGTTACTAATTCATATTATAACAATGTAAATACAAACAACACATACGGGACACCTGTGAGCCTTGCCAATATGCAGGTTCAGCCAACTTACACGGACTGGGATTTTGCTGCCATGTGGGCAATAAGCGGTTCAATAAATGGCGGATATCCTTATCTGCAGGAACTTGTGCCTTGAATGGTAGTCTGTTTATTAATGACAGATAAAATAGATAATTAGAAACATACAAACCGAAATCCTACGAAAATGATAAATTGGTTGAAGTTCCTGAATTGAGAACACTACCTCTGTTCAGTAAACGTCAGCAACCTCTATCTCACTCTCGCCGAGTTTATCTTTATCTTTGTAAAGCTCAACAACATACTTTCCTGTGTTGTAAAATGAAAGAGGGGTACTTGCTGTACTCTTGTCTCTTTCGACTTTCAGATGAATAGTCTTCTCGACTATTTTCGAACTCTTCTCAATCCGGACAACTTTTACTTCAAGCAATTCAGTTTCGAATGGTTTGCTCTGTTTGATAACTCCCGTAAGATCACCTGTTGTAAACTTTTTCCCGCAGTTAACTCCCTTCCCGTCCATATCAACACCTTCACAGAACTGAACCGCCTGGTTCTTTGAACATCCGATCATAGTTAGGGAGACCAGTGCACATATAAATATATTTTTCATTTCATTCTCCATGATAGCGCTTTTTTAAATTAAAGAACCCTGCAGATCCTCTTCATCTTCAATCTCACCGGTGTCCGGTTTCACCGCCACACGTCCCGGCTTTATCTCGCCATCTGCGCCCTTCTGGAGAATCTCAATTTTCCTCTCTGCCTCTTCAAGTTTCTGCTGGCAGTATCTTGCGAGTTTAATCCCCTTTTCAAATTCTTTAATGGAATCATCCAGTCCAAGCTCACCACCCTCAAGTTTATCTGCGACCTCCTCCAGGTCCTGAAGCGCATCTTCAAATGTAGATTTAGTATTGAGTTTTTTATCTTTTTCCACTTAATTCTCCTTTCTGATAGAATTGATAACGGCCTCTGCAGCACCGTCAGCAAATTTAATCTCAACGGTATCACCCTGCTTTAAATTTTCAACAGATTTTATTAAACTTCTACCGCGGCCCAGTACAACGGAATAACCTCTGCTCATAATATTCAAAGGAGAAAGATTATTTAGATTCTGAATCAGCAGTTCAAGGTCATGCTTTTTCTGAACCAGAAATTTTTTCTGGAGCCTGTAAATATCCGGGAGCCTTAGAAGCTTCTCTCTATCGGATGCTACTCTATGCTTCATCTGATTAATCATCCTGTTTTCTGCATCGGCAAGAAGCATCTGACGGGAATTTAAAATTTCATATGGATCACGGAAAATCTTTTTTGTGATTATATTCTTAAGTGCAGTCCTGTAACTCTGATAATTATTTGTGAGAGAGTTTGACATTCTGGTTCTCAGATATTCAATCTCATTTATCAGATCGGACTTGACCGGAACAGCAAGCTCAGCAGCTGCTGAAGGTGTCGGTGCTGCGACATCCGCTGCATCATCACTGAGCGGATGGTCAATCTGATGACCCACGGCAGAAATTATCGGCACTCTCGATTCTGCAAATGCTCTGATTACAGACTCTTCATTGAACGGCATAAGATCTTCAAATGATCCGCCGCCCCTCCCTGCAATAATAACATCTATATTCCACTGCGGTTTGTTCAATTCTTTTATGGCAGCGGCAATTGTTGCTGCGGCGTCATCCCCCTGAACTTTTGCAGGTGCTATTATGATTTCAATATTTGAGTATCTTCTTAAAGCTACTTTAATTATATCTCTTACTGCAGCACCGGTAGGTGAAGTTACAATCCCGAGCCTTGCAGGAAGAAAAGGGAGTTTTCTCTTTTTCGATGGATCGAAGAGACCCTCCTCTGTAAGTTTTTTCTTAAGCTGTTCTATCCGTTTCTGAAGCTCACCGGCTCCTTCAGGTCTTGCAGTCAGCACATTTAGCTGATAGCTCCCCCTCTTTTCAAAGACCGTAATTCCTCCGGAGACAAGTATTTTCATCCCCTCTTCAAGCTTGAATTTTAAATTCTTATTTGCGTATTTAAAAAACACAGCAGATATAGATGAGCTGTCATCTTTGAGTGTAAAATATATATGGCCCGATGAGTGATATGTGAGATTGTAAACCTCACCCTTAACCCAGACACTGCTTAGATAGGGATTATTTTCCACTTCAGACTTTATCAGTCCGTTTATTTCTGCGACAGTGTAGAAACGGGGTTTTACTTCATACTCCATGAACAGTCCTGTTTACTTTAATGTTAGTATATCGATCATCTTTTTGTGCAGCAGACCGTTGGATGCGAGTATCTCCGGGTATTCAGGATCATACTCCGATCCGTCGTACTTTGTAACTGTTCCCCCTGCCTCCTGAACGATGAGACTCCCCGCAGCAGTATCCCATGACTTGAGAAGAGGCTCCCAGTATCCGTCAACTCTCCCGGCAGCAACAGAACATAAATCCAGAGCAGCGGAACCCATTCTGCGTATACACTGTATACCCGGCAGAAACCTGTTGAACTCTTTGAGATTATTGTGCTCCATATCATCTTTTGCATATGGAAAACCTGTAGCAAGGAGTGCAATCCCCATATCATCAATACCCGAAACTTTAACCGGTATACCATTACAGAAAGCACCCTTACCCTTCACTGCATGAAACATTTCGTTATGACACGGATCAAAAACCGCTCCGCATACAATACCTTTTTCAATTTTTGAATACACTCCGACTGAAACACAGAAAAACGGAATGCCGTGTGCAAAATTGTTAGTGGCATCGAGTGGATCGACATACCAGACAAACTCGCTGTCGGTCTCCCTTCCGCTCCCCTCCTCTGCGATAACAGAGTGGCGCTTAAATTTATTCTTTATAGCCGAGACTATATACTCCTCGGATTCTTTGTCAATATTTGTTACAAGATCGGTTCTGCTTTTATAGCTCACTATCGTGGATTCCGACCTGAAGCCGGACATGAGAATATCCCCGGCATTTCTGCAGATATCAATTACTGTTTCATTTATACTTTCTATTAGCTGCATTTCAGACTTTTATTTGAAAGAGCCTTGAGTAACAAGGAGCTTCATCGCATTTATCACTTCAGCAATTTCTTTATTCAGCAGAGCAAGTTTTTCATCAGAGTTTTCAAACACTTTATCCTTTCCGGCAATTTCAAGTTCATATGCCGCATCATATGCCCGTTGTGCGGAAAAATTCGACACTGCACCTTTAAGGGTATGAGCCGATTTTCTCAATGCGTCTGAATCTTTTTTTACTATTGAATCCTCTATCTTTTTCAGAAGTGTAGATGAATCTTCAAAAAAAAGTTCCGAGAGTTCCACGAACAATTCAAAATCACCATCAAGTCTCTCTTCAAGTTCCGGTATATTCAATGTATTATTTCCGTTCATCAATTTCCCCTCTGCATAAAATCTATTTATATTTACTTCAATTATATGACTCATTAAAGGTAACAAATTATTTATGGGGATGCGTATGCTCCGCATACGTTGGGAGTGGGGGATTACGGGGGCGCTGCCCCCGTAATCCCCCACTCCCAGCGTAGCACGAAGTGCTGCGCTCCCAAAAATAAACCGCCACCCTCATTAAATAATTACACTAGATCATTTAACTAATGAAAGTGATCTATTACATATGAAAATAATATTATCGATCAGTCAATTACATAAAAGCTGCATTATTACAGTCCCTTTAAAAAATATACGCATTATCTGAATAAATTGCACAAAAAAATTGCTCTTCAGAGATGATATTTATCTCATTTTTAATTATATCATAAATGTCATCTTTAAACTTTCCGTCAAGCTTCAGCTGATAAAGTATAGAATCAGTCTCATGCTGAATGTCCCGAATTATATGTTTTCTTTCTTCATGTATATTTACAACATTCCAGTGATGAGAGAGTCCATCAAGAATAAGAGATAACTCGCTATTCAAATCACGATTTGAAACAATCCCCAGCTTATCCCTGACTATTCCGGACAGTGTTCTCATCCCTGAAGTATCTCTTATAATTATAATTTTCTTTGCAGCAGATTCATTCATCAACGTTACCGCTTTTTTAATATCCGCCATAGGATAAAGAGCATGTACACAGATTGCCGCATCATGAGTTTCTCCTCTCCACTCCTCCCAGGGAGTCTGGCAGATTTTAACTGAAGAGAGAACTTCCGGAGTGAGATTTTTTTTCATTATGTTTATCATCTCAGCAGATGGTTCCACTGCAGTAACAAGATGTCCGCTTTCAGCAAGAGGTTTGGAAAATAATCCTGTACCTGCCCCGATATCAAGCACTGTAGAAGAACCCTTAAGTGCATTTATAACAAAGGGGAGGAGTTCCCCGGGGTATCCCCCTTCGATCTGCTGTTTGTGATAATACTCTGCATATTCAACCTGATTAAATCTCAATCAACCTCCCAATCTACCCTGCGGGCACATTTCCCGGAAATAAAAAACTTAAAATACAAAACAATTAGCGCTTAAAGGCTGTTATATTAACTCAATCTTTATAGGGTTAAAGGGGCGGTAGCCCCTTTGTAAGCCCCGCAGGGCTCCCTGCGGGCCCGGAAACGGAGTTTTTGGGACCGCCCTTAAGACAATGTTAATAAGTCATGAATAAAATAAATATTCAACCAATTTATTATTGAATTATATCAGTATTTATTATCTACTCCAAAAATGGTGGTAACTTATTTCTGAAGGCACATCGCGAAGCATACGCACACTTATAAATTTCGAAAAAAATATGTTTAAGAATAATCTGCTCTGGTGAAAAAATGCATATAATAAAAGAACAGTTCTCAAAACTCAATCATTTTATGATAATCCTCATACCTCTTTTTGCGGTAAATGCCATATTTAACCTCAGGTACGAATGGGGTGGAGTTTCTACAATTGCCAGAGTCTATATAATGGTGCTCTCTTTTTATGTAGTTTTCATTTTTTCACAACTTGAAACTGAAGACTACAGAGATGATTACCTTTGCCGTTACGGCTGGAAGGGTAAATATTATCTTTTCTTTACACTGCGAGTTTTCCCGTTTCTGTTTATATATTTGCTTACTGTTGTATTTGTTATTATAAATTACCTTAACAGCAGCAACTGGCCCATAGAACCGGTATATCGGCTTCTTGACGGCCGGTATTCCAACACCGTTATATATCCGCTGCTGCTGTTTGTAGTTCTTCGACAGGAGAAGAGGCCCGGTGTATCAATTCCTATGTTTATACTATTCTCTATTATTTATTATGTAGCAGATCATGAGCTTTATGCTCTGCTTGAGCCGGGCCTTGGTGTCAGCATAATTAAATTATCAAAATATTTTATTTTTATTTTTATTCTTGTCTATGGATATTCTCAAAAGAAATGGAGGCTATTTGAATCATTACTATTCTCATTTATCGGAGGTATTTTTTCATTCTCTCTGGTTACTTCATTTTTAGCAATGTCTTTCTTCTTTTCTCACCCCGGGAGTCCTACTCTTTTTATTTCAGGGGGTATCCTTTTAAAATCGGGATTTGTTTTCCAGATGGATAAACTTAAAAAAAGCACCCCGGAGTATGGATCTTCAAAAGATATAAAAATGCTCTTCGATTATATAGACAAGTATAAACTGGATACAGACTATACAACCGCTGAATGGGAAAAAATAATAATGCGAAATAAAATCGGAAGTAATAATTACATTTTCGATCATCTCAACAGAAAAAATATAAAACTAAACTTTGACGTGCTGAAGAAATACGCCGTTTCGCAATTATTATTTGTTTCACCGGAATCAACAGATTTAAATGAATTTTCAAGGCATTTCGGATTATACTACAGCGATAATAAAAACAGTTTTTACGAGCTATATCAATCGGGTAATGACTCTTTCAAAATAATGGTACTTCAATCTCTTGCATATACTAATGATGTTGATGCAGTACGATTTTTAACAGATAAACTTACAGATGTGGAGAGGCTGCGTTCAGAGACCGCATACAATTCCCTTAAAAACATAACAGGTCAGGACCCGGCATCTGTAATGAATACAGATAAATATGACGTAGAAGTTGTTCTTTTTTTCAGAGATTACGCCAGGAAGATGGAGAAATAAAGACGATATTGATACACTGATTTTAAAAAATTTAAAGAAAAATTACATATTCAGTGCACCACCTCTTTATAATAATTACAATACTCCGCCACTGGACAGATACCGCACTCAGGATTTCTTGCCTTGCATATAACTCTTCCATGCCTGATGAAAAGCAGATGCGTCTTCTTCCATTCTGATGGATCAATAATACTGCATAAATTTTTTTCAATTTCAACTGGAGATTTACTGATGCTGTATCCCAGCCTGTTTGATATTCTTGATACATGAGTATCAACAGCAAGTCCCGGTATTCCGTATCCGATGGAGAGAATTACATTTGCAGATTTCCTCCCGACTCCCGGAAGCTCAATGAGACTTTCAATATTATCAGGAATGACACCGCCGAACTTCGAGCAGACCATCCGTGAAAGTAAAATAATATTCCTGGCCTTTGTCCGGAAAAATCCGGTGCTTTTAACTATATTCTCAACATCGGAGTAATCGGCTTCACTTAGAGTTTTAAAATCGGGATACTTTTCAAAGAGGTGACCGGTTACGCCATTCACCTGACGGTCTGTCGTCTGCGCGGAGAGTACTACAGCTATAGAAAGCTCATAAATATTTCTGAAGTTCAGATCGGGAATAGTCTCTCCATAGTATTCATACAGACGGGATAAGATTTTCCCGGAACGGGCTTTTGTCATTTTAACCGGCATAATTCATTCCGGAAAAAATTTCATATGCCGATTCCAGAGCTTTTGCTCTATGGCTTATTCTGTTCTTTTCAGCAAGATTAATCTCTGCCATTGTTGCCTTCAGTTCAGGAATATAGAATACGGGATCATATCCGAATCCGTTACTCCCTGATGGTTCCCGGGATATCACCCCCTCGCACCTCCCCTCTGTAACGAACTCTCTCCCATCAGGAAGCGCCATGGCAATTGCACAGATAAATCCTGCGGAACGATCTTCATCAGCCACATCGGTCATTTTTTCAAGAAGCAGTTTATATCTGTCAATATCCGAAAGGTTCTCCCCTCCATAACGGGCGGAATAGACTCCAGGCCCACCATTAAGAGCATCTACTGCAAGTCCAGAATCATCAGCAAGTGATATCTCCCCTGTAAAATCCCTTATTATCCGTGCTTTTTTCAGAGCGTTCCCTTTGAATGAATCTGCATCTTCAATAATTTCAGGTATATTACTATACTCAGATAATGATATTATCTCAATCCCGGAAATGGATGAAAACTTATCACGGATTTCCAGAATTTTATTTTTATTGGATGACGCTATTACAATTTTCATTTTGTTCTTCCTGCATTTTTTTACCCCCATCCGCCCTGCGGGCACCTTCCCCATGGGGAGATATGGGGAAGGCTTTTTTCGTAACTGTTCGTAAACCTGTAGTATTTTATCTCCACCGGGTCACGGTTGTGCGGAGAGCATTCTCACTACCAGTTTTTAAGTAGCCACAGACCCCGCCGCCCCTGGCGGCGGTGAAATAAAAAAAAATAAACTTTGCAGGGTATAAGGGGCGGAAGCCCCTTAAAAGCCCCCCGCAGGGGACAGAACTGTCACACGCAGTGTGACAGTTCTTGATTTTCTTATGAGATACTTTTTTCTATTAGATTTATCGTAATTATTATTGAAATCATTTTATTTTTGTATATACTTATATTATGTGTCTATCATTAATCTCATAATCCTGAACAGGGAAAATCTCTAAGTATCGAAAACAGGAATTTATGTTTAAAACAAATAATCAGAATATAAAAAACATCTTATACTGGATAATGAAAATTTTCATTCCAAATCTTATCCTTGCATGTTTTATTTTCGGGCTTCTGGCCTACACCGAGAATATAAAAAAATCGACATATTATTTTCTGCTTGGCGGCATGCTGATCTATTTTGCTTCGCGCTTATATTTCTATTACTACAAGGTAGGATTTTTCCTCTGGAACAATTTAAAAAATTTACGGCAGATTATAGACGAGTTTAAAAAAGGTAAATTTATACTGAGCGAATCGGATATCAGTGTCACTGATAATGTGTCACAAATATTGAAAGAGCTTCTCACAGTCGGTAAACAATTCGAATCTATTGTGTCCTCTCAGAGTGACGAACTTAAAAAGTTTCACGAAATATACAGTCATATAATCTGTTCAATAAACTCTCACTTTATTGTAATTGATAAAAATGAAAAAATTCTCTATGTCAATGAGAGCTTTTGCAAAAAGTTCAATATTGAAGGGGATAATGTAATCGGAAAAGGTCTCAGCAGTGTTTTTTATTTTGTAAACACAAGACTTAAAATGGGGATAAGTCAGGTAATCAAAAACAGAGAGAATGACTCGGCCGTATTAAAAAATGTACATTTAATGTCTGTAAACAGAAAGTCAATTATATCTGATCTGAAAATATCAAGCATGAGCCTGAACGGTGAAGAACAGATTGTAATCATCATAGATGATATAACAGACCGGTTCAGCAAGGATTATCATGCATCAATATTAAGCCATCTCTCTGAAACAATGGGTGTTGAGAACGAAACTGAAACTACTTTTTACAATATACTCACAGGGGTAACATCCGGATCGGGTCTTGGATTCAACCGGGCAATGCTTTTCATGGTTGAGAACGATATGCTTCAGGGTAAAATGGCCATAGGCCCGGATTCATTTGAAGAGGCGATAGAGATATGGAACTCGCTCTCTTCTGCTGATATCGATGTGACTGTACAATATCCCATTGAAATAAAGAGAGGGAGTCTGTTAAAAAAAGTTCAAACATTCAGAATCAGCCTTTCTGAAGATAACATATTTACTCAGGCAATAAAGAACATGGAGAGAATCCACATCCGCAATGCCGGCTCAGATCCGAGAGTAACAGAGGACATCAAAAAATTTATGGAAGTGGACGAATTTCTGATAATGCCGATGATATCATTCCAGAAAACCATAGGTGTAATTATTGCAGATAACAAATACAATATGACAGGTATATCAACGCAGAGTATAGATCTTCTATCAATCTTCTGCTTTCAGTCAGCTTTTCTCATAGAGAGCTATCTCAATCTTATTGAAGTCAAAAGAGAGATGAAAAAAATTGAAGAGAGACAGGATGCCATTATAGAATCTGAAAAAATGGCAGCAGTTGGAAGAATTGCTTCTCATATCGCTCATGAAATCAGAAATCCGCTTGTAACAATGGGCGGATATTCAAAGCGGATTTTAAAATACACTTCTGAGAATATGCTCGATATAAAAAAGGTAATCAAATCTGCAGATATAATCCTTAAAGAATCTGAACGTCTGGAAAAAATATTATCGAATGTTATGGATTTCACAAAACCATCTAAATATATAAAAGAGTTCAATGATGTAAATCATATCATAAGAGATACTCACCGGCTCCTGAAAAATGTTCTCCTTGAGAAAAACATAAAAGCAACCATGAATCTTGCAGAGAACCTTCCGAATGTTAAATCTGACTTTAACCAGATGAAGCAGGTATTTCTGAATCTGTTTCAGAATGCAATTGAAGCTACCCCTTCCGGAGGGAGCCTTACCATCTCAACAGCGCCGGAGGAATCCGATGTTGTAATACGGATCATTGACAGCGGAACCGGTATCAAGGCTGAAAATCTTGAGCTCCTTTTTGAACCGTTTTTTACCACAAAGGTTACCGGTGTAGGACTGGGCCTTGCAAATGTTAAAAAAATAATAAAAGACCATCGTGGAAAAATTACAGCTAATAATAATGAAAATGGAGGAGCTGAATTTGTAATTAAGCTCCCTATACCGGCTTTAGAACAAAAAAATTCTGATACCGAAGTTTTTATTCAATAATATTTGATTATATCTTTTAAAGAATATATTTTAGTTTTATCATCAATAATTTGCTAACCCGCCGTTAAATGCTGGATAGCTAATCGTTGATGATATCCGTATGCTTCACATACGTTGAGGTGGGGGATTACGGGGGCGTTGCCCCCGTAATCCCCCACCTCAGGCACAGCGCGAAGCGTTGTGCCTGCAAAAACTGGATGTTAATAATCAATAGTAAATGCGAAAAAACAGATCTGTACGATAAATGCAGAGATATAAATTTAATAAATTCAGGTGAAACTAATGCCAAAACTACTTATTGTTGAAGATGAAGAGAATCTGAGAGACCTGTACGAAGAGGATCTCATCGACGCGGGATATGAAGTCGAAAAAGCCTCTAACGGAAAAGAGGCCATGGACCTTGTGAAAAACGGGGGATTTGATCTGATTATAATGGATATTAGAATGCCAGAAATGGACGGAATTGAAACTTTAGGAAAAGTAATTACTATGGAGAAAAAAATCCCTGTAATTATCTATACCGCGTACTCAAATTATAAAAGCAATTTCATGACATGGACTGCCGATGCGTATTTAACAAAATCTACAAATCTTGATGAACTGAAAAATAAGATCAGTGAACTTCTCGCTTAGAGATGCTTTTCTGAAGATAAAATGTACATCTGGAAGTATCAGATTCCCATACTGTTACAGATTCAACAAATAGTTCAGGATTGATCTCTGTAATCTCCTTCTGTGCTTCCAGAGCAATGTACTCCGCAATATTCTCCGAACTTGGATTTATTACATTAAAAGGCTCAACTTCATTAATATTTTTGTGATCAAGATAGTTAGTAATCTTCTTTAAAATATCTTTCAGATCATGAAAATCGATAAGCAGACCAATCTCATTCAGCTTCTCCCCCTGTACATTGAGTACAACTCTCCAGTTGTGCCCGTGAATATTCTCGCATTTACCACGGTACCCTCTAAGCTGATGTGCAGATGCAAAATGATCTTCTATTGTTAATACGTACATTATTTTCTCCTCCCCCTCTGTCGCTATGCGACATCTCCCCCATGATGAGATGGGGGAGACTGTTTGCTGAACTCTAAATTCTGTATAAAAATTCGAACTGTTGTTACAATACCTCAGATAAATGCCCCGAGTGATTTTGATATTTTATCGATCTCTTTTTTTGTAAGAGTCGGATATAACGGAATTGAATGAAGTTTTTTTGATAACCTGTCCGCATTGGGATAATCAAAACCTTTAAGTCCCGCAATTACATGAAGCGGTGACGGAAGAACCCGGGAAGCTTCAACTCCGCACTTCTTCCAGTACTTATCTACTCTGTCAACCGGCGCATCAAATATTACAGGGAAACTCTGATAGCTGAAAGATTCATTATATGGGAAAAGAGGCTTATGCGATGTAATTCTAATCGCTTCATAATATTTTTTGGCAATTTCACGTCTTCGTTTAAGGAAATCTTTAAGCTTCATAATCTGAGTAATCCCCATGGCGCCCTGCAGGTCTGTCATTGTAAGATCGAAATTGACGGCCTCTTCACTGTATCCCCGGAGATCCCGCATTACGGAAAAATACCGTGAATTATTTGTGAGCACCATCCCTCCGTTGCTTGTTGTAATAATCATCGATGGTGCAAAAGATGCAACTGCGAAAGTTCCCCATGAGCCTGCCGGTTTTTCATTAAACTCCGTTCCGGCTGAATGTGAAATCTCTGCAATCAGAGGGATATTTAACTCTTTGAGTTCCTCTCCGTCAAAATGAAATCCGAATGTATCCCCGGCTATGATAGCCTTTGTCTTTTCAGTAATTTTATCCTTGATCTGCGCAGTAGAGGGGAAAATCGAATTTTCATCTGAATCAACTATAACAGGGACACCGCCGGTAAGCCTCAGTGCACTGAGAGCTGCATTATTGAAAAATGACGGGATAATGACCTCATCCTCTCCCCCTATTTCAAGTGCTTTAAAAATCAGCAGGTAGGCAGATACAAGTGAATTCACTGCAAGCGGATATTTAAATCCTGATAATTCCGAGACAGCTGCCTCAAAATTTTTAACAGCGCCTCCGGTATTAAGCTCATCCTGCATAAGGCAGTCGAGAACACCCTCAAGCTCTTTTCTTGTAATTGTAGGCTTACTGGATAATATTTTCATTTATTTCTTCTCTATTTATAGTTATTTTTAATAAGTTTTCCTGTTATTTAGAAAACCATAGTTTACCGGATTAAAAATCCCCCCTGCCCCCCTTTATTAAAGGGGGTTTGTATGAGTAAAAAAATAACACTCTGACATATCCTAAACTAAAAGTCAAAGCCCCCTTTACCAAAGGGGGTGGCTGAAAGCCGGGGGATTTCGTTTCGTAATCCGATTAATTCGTCTATCTCTGATAATACTATACATAATAGAGGTCAAGGATTTTTGCGACATAAAATTAAATTATGGTTAAGGATAAAATCTGCAATTCCGATAAGATAAACAGGTGTTTATATATTCGGAGGTACTAACATGAACAAATTGCTGAAAAGCATATCAATATCCCTGGCCGGTGCAATAGTTATGATGCTATTTATGGGATGCACTCCCGGTAAAGCCCAGACCAGAGGTAATGATTACAAGGGGAGCTTCCAGAGTGAAGAATTTGAAGCATTTGATAGTGAAAATAATACAAATGATGACGAAATCCCGGCAATGAATAAGAGTAAATCGACCGGTGACAGTAGTAAATATGCGGATAACAGTAAACATTACGATAAAAATCCACGTGTAAAATCCGAAGCCGGGTATAAAAATCAGAATAATGATGAATACAATGAAGTTAAAGGGAAGTATTCAGATTCTGAGAATTATAATGATGAAACTGAAAACGGAATAAACAGCCGTAATAAAGGTTATGAAGAAGAAACGGACAGTAATGAAAATAATTCTGATAAATTTGACCAGAAGGGATTAGCTTCATGGTATGGAAGAGAGTTTCACGGAAAGACTACTGCTTCCGGTGAAAAATTCGATATGAATGATATGACAGCAGCTCATAAAACTCTCCCTTTCGGAACTATAGTGGAAGTAAAAAACCTTGATAATGGAAAATCTGTCAGACTTAAAATTAATGATAGAGGACCATACAGAGGTAACAGAATTATCGACCTTTCATTCGGCGGTGCTAAAGAGATAGGCATGGTTAAAACCGGAGAGGCAAATGTCGGGATTAAAGTCCTGAAGATGGGGAACAGCAAAACTGCCGGGAATTCAAAATCATCGGGGAAATATGTTGAACCTGTTGCGGATGATGAAACATATACAACAGTTAAAAGTGAAAGAGAATCCGATTACGATGACGGACTGAAACTTCAGGCCGGTGCATTCTATACAAGAAAAAATGCCGAAAATCTCAAATCGAAAATTGAGAATATAACAGACCGTCCGGTAAAGATAGTTCAGGATAATGAGTTTTTCAAAGTCCGCGTTGAAGGATTAAGAGATAGAAGAGAAGCGAGTAAAGTAAAAGGCATTCTTAGCGACGAGAGCATCTCATCATTTGTAGTTGAATAGAACTCTAGTTTACAGATAAAATATACAAATTACAGAACAAGGGGCTTAAGCCCCTTGTTCTGTTTTTCCGGATCTACTTTATGTTTTCCCGCAGTTTAATCAGAAATTTCTCCATCTCTTCATAATCCCTTGCTTTGATGATATGTGTCAGGTAAGACAGCTGGGAGTTTATGCTTTCAATCTGTTTAAGAGTATACGGATTAAAAAGAATTTCGGACACAAGATAGTCATCTTCAGAGAGAAGACCCTTTGCAATCTCCATATGTTTTTTAAATGTCGTACCAGGCGCATCGATCTTTTTCATGCACGCTGCAAATACAAGTGATGAAGCAAATGGAGTCGAAAGGGAATATGCTGTAATCTCATCATGTTCTTTGAATGAGTATTCGTAGATTTTAAGCTTCAGGTTATTAAAAAGATTAAGGAAGAATTCTTTCCCCTCTTCATCAGACTCCTGAATTACTATTGCGCTTTCATTGCTCAAATTTCTTACGTTTCCGAAAGTCGGTCCGAACATCGGATGAGTTGATACAAATCTCCTTCCTGTTTTTTTATAGTAATCAACAAGCCCGTTTTTAACAGAGGTAATATCCGAAAGAATACAGTTCTCCGGAATGAGCGGGAGCAGTGTATCAAATACCTCTTCAGTTTTATGAAGGCTTACGCAGTTTATAACCATGTCCGGTTTAAAATCTTTAACTTCATCAAGTGACATATATCTATGGACATTGATGAAATATTTAAGCTTCCTCGGATCTGTATCAAAAACAGCAACATCATTATCGTGACAGAGTTCCTCTGTGAGCCAGCTCCCCATATGGCCGGCTCCGATTATAAATATTTTCATTCTTCCTCTCCCTTAATAGTCTCATCATCAATAAACTTCTCGATATAGCATCCCAGAAGTTTAAGATCAACTGTTGAATTACCTGCTTTTTCAAGAGCTTCGATTATTACCGGATCTTTATCAGAACCGTCAAAATCGAGGAAAAATGAATACTTGCCCGGCTCTGTGGGAATTGATTCAATCCTTGTAAGATTTATCCCGGCACTTGCAAATATTTCAAGCACCCCGAAAAGAGTCCCCGACTTATGAGCAGTTGTAAATGTTATAGAACATTTGGTTCCATGAGTTTCACTTCTCTCTTTTGCAAGAATAAGAAATCTTGTTCTGTTTGTATCTGAATCCTGAATATTATCTTTAAGTATTTCCAGACTGTAAAGTTCAGCAGCAAGTCTTCCTGCTATACATGCTGCGGCTCTCGGCTTAGTCTCTGTAAGCATTCTTGCTGCACCCGCTGTGTCGTAAAAGGGAACAGGTGTAAGATTGTTTCTGGATAGAAAACGTCTGCACTGCGACAATGCCTGAGAGTGGGAATATACTTCCCGGATCTCTCTGTGATCGGTACCGGGGAGCATCAGGAGATTGTGATGTATCGGCATGTCAATAGCACCGACAATAAACAACTCGGTGTTTATAAGGAGTTCATTTACAGGCCCGACAATTCCGCCCAGTGTATTCTCAACAGGTACAACGCCAAAATCGAACATCCCTGAATTAACACCTTCGAACACACCGTTGAAAGTTGTACATGGAATAGTAAGTAGATCCTTGCTCCATCTCCTTGCTGCATCTTCACTATAAGCGCCATGCTCACCCTGAAATCCGATTACCTGGCAATCCTTAGCCTGAAGCTCTTTGCTCCATGAAATAATAAGTTTATAAATTGATTCAGTGAGATTCTGATCCAGAAGAGAATTCGGAGTATGCTTAAGTTTCTCCATAATATCCTTCTCGCGCTGAGGATCTTCAATTGAATTTTTAAATTTTTTCGCCAGAAGCGCCTGTTCCATTCTGTCATTGAGAAGTTTCAATATTTTAGAATCGATCTGGTCTATGGCCGTTCTTATCTCTTCAAGTTTCATTATATATACTCCGTTTAAATTATTTTTCTTTTTTGTACTTATGTTAATTATTACAATCTGCTTATAAGATAGAGATCCGCAGCTGCAATGGCAGCACAGGCTTCGAATACTACCGGAGCCCGAAGTGCTATGCATGCGTCATGTCTCCCCTGTATTACTAAGCTTTCAGTTTTCCCTGTTTCAAGATTAACCGTCTGCTGTTCCATCTTTATACTTGGAGTTGGTTTAACAGCTACTCTGAATACAACCTCATTCCCGTTTGTTATCCCTCCGTTTATCCCCCCTGCATTATTACCTGCAGTTCTGCCGTCAGAGGAGATGATTGAATCGTTATGCACACTCCCCCTCATTCCGGCCGCTGCAAAACCTGAACCGAACTCAATCCCTTTAACAGCAGGAACAGAGAATACTATATGGCTGATGCATGATTCAAAAGAATTAAAAAAAGGCTCACCCAGTCCTGCCGGGACATTCTGCATTTTAACTTCGATAACTCCTCCGACTGAATCTCCCGCTGCTATAACCTCTTCCAGTATTTCAGCATAATCAGCTTTCCCTGCAATAGTTAAAATTTGAGATTGTATAGTAACACCGTTTAGAACCTTTTTAGCAAGCGCTCCTGCAGCAACAAGCGGGAGAGTTATTCTTCCTGAAAAATGTCCTCCGCCGCGCGGATCGTTGAAACCTTTATACTTCTGCATTCCAGTAAGATCTGCATGACCCGGCCTGGGAGTAACACGGAGTTTATCATAATCCGAAGAAATTGTATTACTGTTTCTGAAAATTATTGTAAGAGGCGCACCAGTTGTCTTCCCTTTATATGTACCGCTTAAAATCTCCGGAGTATCACTCTCTTTTCTTGGAGTGGTTCCTGCAGCGCCGGGCATCCGTCTCTGTATATCGCTCTCCATATCCGCTTCAGTAAAATCTATCCCGGGGGGACATCCATCTACAGTAATACCGATGGCTGAGCCGTGGGATTCTCCGAAGATTGAAACTCTGAAAATATTTCCGAAACTGTTCATTTTATCTCCGCTCCAAGTTTTATCATATCATTATAAAACTCATTGTACGACTTATTTATACACTCAGCATGGTCAATCTCCACTGCACCTGAACCGCTCATTGCAGCTATTGCGCAGGCCATTGCCATGCGGTGATCTCCATGAGAATCTACAGCAGCTCCAGAAAGAGCAGATCCTCTTATTATCATGCAGTCTTTATCAACTTTTACCGAACCGCCCATTTTTTTAAACTCGGAAATTATTGCGGCACCCCTGTCACTCTCTTTATGTTTAAGCCTTCCGGCTCCCCATATTACGCTCTCCCCTTTACAGTAAAAAGCAAGAGCAGCAAGCGGCGGGAAGAGATCGGGGCACTCAGTTGCATCGAATTCAAATCCATGAAGACCCGCTGATTTAATATGAACAACACTCTTCTCTGTTATCACTTCCGCACCGCACTTTCTCAATGCTGTAATTACAGCTCTGTCCGGCTGGAATGATTCAAGGTTCAACCCGGTTACACTTACACTTCCGGCTATCGCTCCGGCACAGAGAAGGAATGCGGCTCCGCTCCAGTCACCTTCAATGGCTATATTAGCAGGAATATACTTCTGTCTCCCCTGAATTATAAATTCATTGTATCCATGATTTTCCACTTTGATTCCGAATTTTTTCAGAACATCAACCGTGATATCAATATATTCTCTGCTCTTAAGACTATCAACTTTTATCACACTGTCATTTTCCGCAAGAGGGAGAGCCATAAGAAGCCCGGTGAGGAACTGCGAGCTCATACTTCCGTCAACATCCGCCCGGCCACCTTTAAGCATTGAAGATACTTCAACAGGAAGAAGACTGTTATTAGATTTAACATTAACTCCAAGCTGACTAAGTGTCCCTTCAATTCCGGAAACAGGACGGGAGACAAGAGATCCTTCACCGGTGAGAATCATTCTCTTTCCAGTAAGCGCTGCAATCGGTGTAAACATTCTTATGCACAGACCCGATTCTCCGCAATTCAGCGTATCCGATGCAGGATTGATTCCTCCACGGATGATAACCTCATCCGGCTTTCTCTCCACAGTCGCGCCAAGTCCTTCAGCTACTCTCATCGCTGCAAGAGAATCATCACAGAAAGATGGATGAGTTAGTATGCTCTCTCCATCTGCCAGGAGAGCTGCCGCTATAGCCCGCTGCATAACACTCTTTGACGCAGGTGCGGCAATAGTGCCGCTGATTTCAGAAGGATAAACGTATTTCTTCATTTATAAGTTCCGCCGTTTTTTCTGGTGATGTTTCAGTCAATACAATTGATTCACATGATTGTGCATATTTCTCTTTTCTGGAATTGAAAAGATCCACCGCCTCACTAGGATTCTTCATCGCGTTAATGAGAGGTCTAGTCCCGTCATTTACCCTTTTAATCATAGAATCCATTCCGCAGTAGAGCCATATACTCTCAGTTTCACTTCTTAAAAAGTCCCTGTTCGCCTCTTTCAAAACAATTCCGCCGCCGCATGAAAGAATTATATTTTTTTTATCTTTAAACGAATGAAGAATATCCGATTCTATTTCCCGGAATTTCTCTTCACCCAAAGTTCCAAAAATTTCACTGACTGTTTTAGACATTTTTATTTCAATCAGTTCATCTATATCAATAAACTCCATCCTGCTGAGCCTTGCAAGCTCTCTCCCTACAGATGTTTTCCCCGATCCCATAAATCCGATAAGAGAAATAACATCCCTCTTATCACGCGGAATTGCAATCCCTTCGTATGCAGTTTTAACATCGGGAATAAAATCGAGAAAGTGTCCGCATGCATGAACAGCCTGATGAATCAGCCACTCCTCGCCTGAGACAAAGATCAACCCGTATCTCTCCGCCAGATCTTTATAATGCGATTTTTTATACGAAGCATCCATGAGAACAGAACCGCTCTTCATCTTTGAAACATCAAGAGAATCCGCTTCATATGGAAGAGTTGAAATAAAAATATCCGCATCTGAAATATACTTATTTAAATTTGATAGAAGATCATAACCGCATCGGAACTTATCTGCAATATTTTTCGCTTCTTTAATTGTAATATTCAATACTGTAACGCTGCATCCTGACCGCGACAGACCGAAAGCCGCAGATACTCCCGCCCCGCCGGCTCCGGCAATCACTGCTTTTTTTCCATTCAGAGATCCGAGCCTTTCCTCAAGCGGAGAAGTAACTCCGTAATGATCTGTATTATACCCTGTGAGTTTACCCGCTCTGTTTACTACAGTATTGACGCTTCTCATCTTATCTGCATCTTCCGATACTGAATCAAGATGGGATATTATACTGTTTTTAAACGGAGCTGTCACGTTCATTCCGGTGAAATCCAGTTCACTGCATATACGCACGGCTTCATCAGCCCACTGAACTGCGATACGCATGTACGATGCATCCAGTCCCCTCTCCCTGAAAATTGACCTGAAAATTAAGGGACTCTTGCTGTGAAAAACAGGTGATCCGGCTACTCCCAGAAGTATATGCTTATTGTCACTCATTTATGAATTCCTGATCATCTCTATAATAGTCTTCAGTTTTTCAGAATCGAACTGACCCGGAGCTGTTTTTTTACTCTCATCAATCGATGCATATGTAAAGGGAGCACCAAGAAGCGTTGCAGCTATTCGCGTAATCTTCCCCTCATGCCCCATACCGATTGAAATTATAGGATTTCCGTAACTGTAAAGAGAGAGAAGTCTTGAACATCCCTCTACAGAATCTACATGACAAGCAATCTTCGCTATGTCGGCGCTGCTTTCAAAACACCATCTCATTATCTGCTCAAGCTCACGGATAACCGGAGTCTTCTCATAATTATGATATGAAACAATTGTTTTACAATTCTTTAATTTTGCAGCTTCTATAATTTCATTTTTAAAATTGTCGCCATTCTCCACTTCAATATCAACATATGAAGCCCCGGCATTTACAGCAGCAATCAGCACTCTCTTTCTTTCATCATCAGTAACCGAATCAACAGGTCTGTATGTGGCTATGGTTTTATATTTTGGATTAAAAAGCTTTCCAATATCCCCATCGGTAAATTTTATTCTATCAAGTCTGATCTCGCAGAGTTCACTGCTCTCTATAATTTTTATTGCTTCAGATACATTCAAATCTGCTATACTTACACATATCATATATTAATTTCCTTTTAATTATTATTAAAACTGCTGTATCCGGTTATATATTTTATAAGTTCTTCATTTTTTATGCTTTGGATAACACTAACACCAATCCCTTTAAGCAGAATAAAGTTTATAGTATCTCCCCCTTTTTTCTTATCGCTTTCAACTGCGTTAAGAATTTCAGGAATATCTCTCTGATCAATAACCTCTCCAAGCGTGCAGGGAAGACCGAAAAACCTGAGCAGATCTTTAACTTCATTTTCCAGTGATGAGTCTATAAGCCCGTAACTTTTAGAAAACTCAAGAGCAAATCCGATCCCGGCGCTTACAGCAAATCCATGCTTTGTCCCTTTTACTTTTTCAACGGCATGACCAAGGGTATGTCCGAGATTTAAGATACGTCTTACGCTCTCCTCACGCTCATCCTCTTCAACTATCTTCGCCTTAAACTTAACAGATCTGTAAACCGCTTCAGATATCGTTTCACTATCACGATTTAACAGCTTCTCCCTGTTCACTGAAATAAACTCGAAAAGTCCATCCTTATCAAGACACGCAGTTTTTACCAGTTCTGATATACCGTTTATATATTCATCTTCAGGTAGAGTTTTAAGCATCACGTGATCACATATTACAAATTCAGGCTGATTAATTACGCCGGCCATATTTTTTAAACCGTCAATATTCACACCGTTCTTTCCCCCTACACTGGCATCAACCTGCGACAGAAGCGATGTGGAGACAAATCCGAAAGGAATTCCCCGCATATAAATTGAAGCAGCGAAACCGGTTATATCGCAGACAATCCCCCCACCGATTCCAAGAAGAAATGTTTTTCTGTGTGCCCGGAGTTCAATGAGCTTTCTTATAATTGTTTCAACAGTTGCAAGAGTTTTAATCCCCTCACCGGTACCGATCACAATTACCGGATAATCAGAAAATTTACCTGAGTAATGGTGATTAAGATTTTCGTCAGTAACGATAATAGTATTTGAAGGGGAAGCGTATTCCCTTATATTATTTATCGACTCACCAGTCCGTACTGTTGAGACATGATCATTAATATTTATTCTTATCTCTTTCAATTTCTTCACCAGATCTGATTCTAGAAAATCTCTGCATCCATGAATTTTTTTAGTTTAAGAACTTTTTCTGTTATTGCATAAAACTGCTCCGGAGTCAGCTGCTGATCCGCATCGCTCTTGGCTTCTTTAGGATTTATATGAACTTCAACAAGAAGTCCGTCCGCACCGGCAGCAACAGCAGCAAGACACATCGGCTCGATAAGACTCAGTTTCCCGGTTCCATGAGAAGGGTCAACCATGATAGGAAGGTGAGTCAGCTCTTTAATCGCCGGAATTATGCTCAAATCCAGCGTATTCCTTGTGTATGTTTCGAATGTCCTGATCCCTCTTTCACAAAGAATTACTTCAGGATTCCCCTCTGCCATTATGTATTCCGCACAGTTCAGCCATTCACGGACAGTTGAGTACATCCCTCTTTTAAGAATTACAGGCTTATTAGATTTCCCGACTTCTTTAAGAAGAGAGTAGTTCTGCATGTTTCTTGTTCCGATCTGTAAAACGTCTGCATATTCACAAACCCATGACACGTCTCTCGGATCTATAACCTCTGTTACGATTGGAAGCCCGGTCTTCTGTTTCGCCTTTTCAAGAATTTTTAAACCTTTAAGTCCAAGTCCCTGGAAGTCGTATGGAGAGGTTCGCGGTTTGAAAGCTCCCCCTCTGAGCATATTTCCATGTCCCTTCTTGACAGCCTCAGCAGTTTTCAATGTCTGTTCTTCACTCTCAACTGAGCATGGTCCGCCGATAATTACAAAGTCCTTCCCTATGATCGAGTTTCCGATCTTGATTGTACTCCTGAGATTCTCATCGTTGATTCTTACAAGCTTAAGATTTTTCATCTATTTTCTCCATTTTGATCTATTTTCATCTATTTTTTACATTTTTCATCTACATTTTAATCTTAATTAGGGAATAAACCTATAAAAAAAGCCCTTTGAGTTTTTATCAAAGGGCTTTTTAAGTATATTCTTATGATAAAACTCGTTCAGTTCAATATGTCGCTTACGTAAAAATAGAAATAGAAAAAACCAAAGCCGAAAGACTTCAGTTCTTTTACTGCATAATTTCTGTTAAGAGATAGTTTTACCAGAGATTTCATAAAGGTTTAAATAAATTTCCTTTTCATTAAATTTAAAACAATGACTGTATAGTTTCTCTATACAGAAACCTGTCAAATATTTTTTAATAAAAAAATGAAAAATTAAAAAAATTTAACTGCTTACTGACTTATCAGTCGGTTTAGCAGCAAAAAAAGGGGACTATGAACAACTTGCCCCCGGAAACAGTCATATTTTTAATACTTTATCTTTGAATACTTTTTAAGATATATAAATCTCATAAGAGCCGATTCGATAACATTTATCGGTTTTGCTCCGCCGAGATATCTGCTCTGGATGTGAATCCGGCATGCCTTTTCGGTTATCATCGCAGTTGCAAGCGCGTCATCAAGTGAGATATCGGCACACATTGATCCTGAATCTTTAATGAGTAATGCACTCCGTCTTTTAATGAGAGATTTAATCCTGCCTGTATCGGAAAGCTCCGTACATTTTATATCTATACCGGCTATCTGAGCTATATCATCAACATAGGGACGGACCGTTTCACCTGTACGCGAAACAGAGAGAGAGTACATCGTGCTGCTGTTGATGATAGCGCCGAGCCTTTTATGTCCTGCATAAAGAACACTATGTATCTCCGCAATTCTATCACTGTATGAAGAATTACCTTTTACATCAAATGTTATCAGATCACTCTCCGACAGCGATGAGAGATCAGCTCCCTCTTTTGTCATCCAGACATTATCACCATCACGAAGGCTGACCCGATCATCGGCAGTTAGAACTCCGGAGATTACAGCGGGTTTACAATGCTCACCTAAAAATGAAAGTGCCTGTTTAATATCCATGTATAATCCCCTATCTCTTTACATTCTGAAGTTCGTAATGTCCGCATATGGTCTTGTCATCTGCACTCTTAAGTCCTGTTATATCCATAAAGCACTTACCTATAATTTCTTCACAGACTTTTTCCAGAATCCTCGAAACAGCAAATGCTTCATCAATATCTTTTCCAATGCATACTGCTCCATGATTTGCCATGAGGGCGCATCTTGAGATGCCGACGGCTTTTACAGTCTCCGATGTGAGTTTACCTGTTCCGGGGAGGCCATAGGACCCGCAACGGACAATATCTGTACCAAGTATTTCACGGTCAGATGCTGAAAGCACAGGCACGTCTTTACGCGCGGCTGAGCAGACCGAAGCGTTTAACTGATGTGTATGTATAATAGCACCTGATCCCGGCTGCTTTTTATAAATCTCCATGTGCAGCTTACGTTCCCCGGATGGTTTTACATCTCCGACAAAACTGCCGTCGTTAAGATTTATAATAACTATATGCTCAGGCCGGACATCTTCATACTTCACACCGCTTGGTGTAATAGCCATGGTAAGTTCATCAATTCGTATACTGATGTTTCCCCATGTCCGTGCAACGAGCCCCTCTTTCACAAGACGGAGCCCCGCCGCACAGATATCCCGCTGAGCAGCAGAGATCAGATTTTTATTCATTTTACATTAACCCCTTCTATATTACGGAACACACGGTCAAAGCGTTTTAGAGATTCGTCAATATCTTTTTCGGTATAGGCGGCACTGGTGTACATCCTTGATCCGGCGAGAGTTACAATTCCCTCAGCCATGTAAGCAGCACCCATCTCCTCCATAACCTCTTTTCTTGCTTTAATCTCTTTCATTTTAGATGCAATCTCCCAGAACCTGGAGAAGTTGATGTCAAACAGCATTGTACCAACAGTCTCAAGGTGACAGATTGAGCCCTGATTAAAAGCGACAAAGGGAAGATTGTATTTTCCGATCATCTTCTGAAGTCCTGTGGTAAGCCGATCCCCCATAGCACCGGCTTTTTCGCAGGCATTTGTCCGCTCCATCTCCTTAAGAGTAAAGTATCCCGCAGCAGATGACAGAGGATTTGCAGCCATTGTTCCACCTACAAGCGCCTTCTTCGTTCCGGCCTGCAGTCCTGCCGCCATATATTTCATGTACTCCTTCTTCCCGCCAAGTCCGCCCGCTGACGGATACCCGCCGGCAACTACTTTCCCGAAAACAGTAAGGTCCGGCTCAACACCAAAGTATCCCTGTGCGCCTGAAAGTCCCACACGGAACGCGGTAACAACTTCATCAAAAACCATCAGCGCTCCATACTTATCGCAGAGCTTGCGCACACCTGCGTTAAAGTCCTTATCCAGAGGACGTGTTCCGCTTTCCGGACCTAAAGGTTCAATCATAACCGCAGCTGTACCGCCTGAAAATTTATTTCTCCAGAGAAGTTTTTCCAGAGACTCAAGATCATTAGGATAAAATTCATTTGTTTTCTTAAATACATATTTCGGAATACCGTGTGATTCAAAATGACGTGTCCCGGGAATACGGAGACCGTAGGCCAGCATATCGCTCCATCCGTGATATGCTCCCCCCATTTTAAGAATATGCTTCTTTTTTGTAGCCAGACGTGCAACACGTATTGACGCCATGCACCCCTCAGTCCCTGACCCGAGCATTCTAAACATCTGAACTGTCGGTATATGTGAAGATATAAACTCTGCGAGTTTCAGCTCAAACTCATGAAACAGTCCTGTAGAAGGCCCGCATGTCTTAAGAAGTTTTATAACCTCGTTCAATACAGCCGGAGGATTAGAACCTAAAACCGTAGGCCCCCCTGCCTGCAGAAAATCGTAATACGTATTACCGTCAAGATCATAGAGCTTACACCCGTCGGCTTTAGTAAACACAAGCGGAAACGGAAAGTTGAATGCAAGGTTGTGCTGTACTCCACCGGGAATAACCTCTTTAGCCTCATTAATCATCTTTTTAGATTTTGTACATTTTTTTTCATAATACGAATCAAGATAGTTATCCAGAGCATCACGTCGTAGTGAACGGATCGGCTGATTTATAAGAGTATTCAGCTGTTGCATTACCTCTTTTGTATCAGGGTATTCAGATATGGAAAATCCCGATGAGGGTATTTCATTTTTTTTATTTTTCGGTGCCATTATAGCTCTCCTTAAAAGTTTTTCACAAAACACTTTGATCACAAACAAGTGAGTGGCGACTCACTTTATCATACTAATCTTTTTTTGTCAATCAATTTTACATTATTGACTGAGTACAGACAGATTATGATGTAATAGAATAAGTTCAATACCAGCGGATCATTGGACTTCAAATCTGCCCGAAAAGGGCCTTTTTCATTAAAAAATCAAACCTAATGTTCACTTTTTCAATAAACACTCCATCAGTGCAAAAGTATTTCAAAATCATTCATAATTAATCCTTTTGCCGATAAATATTTTACATCAGAAATCTGACGGCGGCCGGACTGCCGGAGTTCCACACGCCGTCTTAATGAGTTTACTAATGGGCCGGAATTTCATCTGTGATTAAATTCTCTGCGAATGAATCCCTCATTTTATTAATCGTAATAATGAACTGATCCGATAAACGGCATTCATCTGAAGCATTGCGGATGCCAAGAGCAAGGTAAGCGGTTCGCAGCGAAATTTTATATCCGCGTGAAAGAGTAATAGTCGTCACTGTAGCATGACGCAAAATAAACTTAAAAGCGTATTCATATACTTTTTCATCAATATGCATTGTATTTTCCAGAATGGCATCCGGATGAAAATGCATAATGAGATTATGCACTACCGGATGTACAAAATCATTTTCATAAATCATACAGTATCCGAACTGCCTGATTAACCCGTTCAGCCATTCAAAATACGAGGCCAGCACACCGCCTGAATTCGCAAGGATATCCGGAAATGAAATTTTTCCGTTCTCGGCAAGTACATCTTCAGCTTCGGATGTTGCAGGTCCGTTTGCACCCTGCAGCATATAATCCCCTTCAAATGCCCTCACATAGAGGTGTGTGCCGTCTTCCCTTTCAACCGTAGTTATTACATCCTCAAGCGCAGAGGGGACAATAACATTTGCAAGAGCTCCAAGCGGTCTGATTGTATCATTCAAAAAAAATTCAGACCCATCTCTGAGTTCAGGAGGAAGATCCGACAATCTGGAATTTCCGGATTTGCAGATATCGTATATTCTATCAATATCCGGGATTCCCCGATCATTGACAAGAGTCCCGCTGACATCCGAAATTATTTTTACCTTTGAACCGATTTTATAAACAATATCACCCAACGACGCACCGACCTTTCCAAATCCCTGAATTGCGAATGTAAGCATCCTGATTTTTTTATTTGCCTTTTGATAAAAATCATCATCAAGGCGGATTGCTTCACCGACATTTTCTGCCTGCGACCAGAGTAATCCGTTATTAAATTCATGATAATTCTGCTGCGCAGCCAGAACTTCAAACAAACCTTTCCCGGTCGCGCCGCTTCTGAGTGAAAGCCCTTTATCACCGGGCTTTCCAGTTATAGCCGGCGCGGTAAACCACTCAACTTTCTTTATATCAGATGCAAGCTCACGAATTTTTGCATTATCCGTTACCGGTATCCCGAAATTCTCCCGCAAAATTTTTGCCTGCGGGGAATCACACCCGATCGATCCTTTAGAGATGCTTACGATATCACAATAGGCATTTTGTGTTATGCGGTCAAAAATGATCCCTATCTCTTCTCCCCCCACACCCACATCACCAGCCGGTACATCCGAGAGCGGCCCGACCTGTGCCTTGTAGTAGAGAAAGTCCGCATACGCCTGAAGAACATTCTGCCGCGCTCGGGTTTTCACATCAGCAATACATGAGTCAAACCGGATGTCGCCTAGAATTCCCCCCTTGCCTATTGTATATTTCGGGATACCGATTCCCAATGTTTTAAACAGCATATTGGTTGCCAGTGCACCTTCTCCTGAAAATGAAACATGTCTCTCATGTGCACGGATTCCGCCCTTGCCTATACCATCGCCGTTTATTCGGATAAATAAATACGTGTTCTGCGTGACCGGTTCGACATAATCGCTGTAGTAAATATCACGATATTTTATCAGCTTGATAATTTCATCGTCGGTGAGCGGCCGGGAAGGACGGTCTTTTTCACGTTCAATCGGGACAGTTGCAGCAGAAAAAATATTTTTGAGAGTTGACCAGTAGTAGTCATTTTTCATCTCAACTGTGGGATTGAGAAGATAATGCTTGATAAGGCCGAATGCCTTATAGCGGATTTCCATATTATTTTCATTTAAAAGCAGCACCAGCGGGACAAGATACTCCCGTTGTTTATTTTTCTGCATGTGATCAATAAGTCCAAGTTTTTGATATTCTTTAGCATCTTTAATAGTATTAAGCATGTTTTTAATCGTACCGACAGACACCGGGGTTGACTTGAGCAGAATAAGCCTGTTAAATATTTCATTGTGCAGAAATTCTGCTTCATCTTCATTGATAGACTGATCTTTCATAAATGTTGTGAACGCTATATAATACCGCCCGTCTATCAGGAATGTTTCAAAGAACTGCCGTACAAACGAGATGCCCCTGCGCTCAAATATTGTATTGATTGTTTCGTAATTCTCCTGAAACTTTTCCCGGGTAAGCCATAAGTGTATAAATGATTCGGACATATCGATTTTCCCGGGAAAATCGATATCGGCAATATATACATCGTTTCCATGCCTCGCCATATCTTTAAAAACAAGCCACTGAGAAATATATAATTTAAGATTAATCCGATCCGGTGATTCCATGAGCGCTGTAAGAAATTTCTCTGACGCAGATTCAACAAAGGAACGCATGTCAGATTCAGTAATTTCCATTGATTCTGCACCGAGACTGCCGCGTATGTGAGCACACATTTTTTCGATACAAGCTGCATCCTTATTACGCACCGGTTCCTCATCGAGAATATACAATCGCCTTGTATCCATTTTTTTCTTATTTATTATTTCAAAAGCTGAGAGCCTGAAAACAGCATTAGTACCGTATTTTATTATTTCCTGTATTTTTGTTTCGGTTGCTTTTATAAGATTATGGTTTTTTGATATCAGAAACAGCTGCTTCCGTTCAAAGTCGCCCACAACCTGGATATTCGCATATCCCCCCTCAACCGTAACATCACTGTCCTTTTCCTGATAGCGGTTATGGGAGATAAGAAATGAAATATCTTCAATCTGAAGCGCGGGATACATATCATCATACAGATCCACGTTTTGTGCAACATTTTCGATTTCATGAAGAATTGAATCAGATGACAGATCCGAGTTTTTCAAAAGATGTTCATATAAAAAGATTAATTCATCATTTGAAAATCCGGGCATAGAGATATTTTTCAGACGTTCAGATGCATCGACTTCTTTAACTAAAGTTTTTTCCCCATCCATAATACAACCCCCTGAATTATTATATTGCATATGAGCATAAAGTGAGTAGTCACTCACTTTATGCTCATAAAATCAGCCTTTCCCCGAATTTTTATGCAAAAAGGGCCAGGAATTCAGGAAAATTTAAAAATGAACCATTAGTTTAAGTTATACGGAGAATTGCGGTAGATCACCGTAATTCTCCATAAAAATGTTCTTGACAAAACACCCGATTTACCCATAAAGTGAGTGATGACTCACTTTATGGGTATTATTATTTTTTTGTCAATCAATTTCGCTATTTTTACAGAGTAATCGCAAAAAGTGATATTTTCAATACCACAGAAAATTATAATTAAGACGCTCGGGCAAAAGCCGGAATTTTCTGTACTGCCGTTTTTGTTAAAAGAATATAAAAACTGAAAGGGAATTAATCATCAGCATGACAAAATATAACAATGAACTATTTGACAGGCTCCCCGCTGAAAAACGCGAAAAAATTCTCCGCATCGCAGCTGAAGAGTTTGCGCTGATGGGTTATGCCGGTACAAACACAAATATTATTGCAGAGAAAGCAGGTATAAGCGTCGGTGCCCTTTTTAAATATTTCGGCAGCAAGGAGAACTGCTTTCTCTCTGTTCTTAAAGAGGGACTCAAACAGCTGGAACGGATACTCGGCGGAATAATGGCGGAAAAAGAACCGATACTTACAAAAATCGAAAAAGTAATAAAGCTTATCCCTGAATATTCGAAAGTACATGGTGAGATGGTCAGACTTTATTTTGAAGTTACCAGCCACGGTGAAATTGAAAGTATACGGGAATTCGGAAAAAAATTCGAAGGGTTAAGTGCAAAGGCCTACAGGCATATTATGAAGGAGGCGAAAAAAGAGGGACTGCTCCCCGCCGATGCCGACGAGAACATATATGCCTTCTGTCTGGACAATCTCTTCATGATGCTTCAGTTTTCCTACGCCTGCACTTATTACCAGCAGCGGAAAGATATATACCTTGGAGAGAGGAAAGCCCGTAACGATGCGCTTGTAACCTCTCAGATAATGCAGTTTATAAAAGGGGCAATTGCTCCGGGAGCAGTGATCAATGACAAAAAATGAATACGTTATAGCCTACGACATCGGTACAACAGGGGTAAAGACCTGTCTCTTTTCACTTGAAGAGACACTCGTTCTTAAAGCAGAATCATTAAAAGGTTATGATCTTGTAATAGGAAATAATGGTGAGGCCGAACAGGATCCCGATCAGTGGTGGAGCGCCATGTGTGAATCCACAAAGGAGATACTGACACATACAAACATCAAGCCATCCGAAGTAAGTGGGATTTCATTCTGTTCACAGATGCAGGGACTGGTGCTCGTTGACAAAAACGGCAGTCATCTCCGTCCGGCAATGAGCTATATGGATCAGCGGGCGGCTGGGCAGAAACACAACTCCATTGAACATGGAATACAGATTGCAGGGATTAACCTGTTCAAACTTCTTCCATGGCTTTATATCGCAGGAGCAGTGGGGGCCAGTGTAAAAGATCCGATCTGGAAATACCACTGGGTACAGGACAATGAACCGGAGATTTTTTCCAGAGTTCACAAATGGCTTGATGTTAAGGAATACCTAATTGCCCGTGCCACAGGAAAATTTATAATGACACGGGATTCCGCCTTCGCGACTTTTATGTACGATTCACGGCCCGGTAAATTTAAATGGAGCAGAAGACTCTGCAGAATGCTTAAAGTTGACTACAACCATCTCCCCGATGTAATTGAATCTACTGATTGCGCCGGTGAACTCAGAGGAGATCAGGCTGCGGAACTCGGTCTTATTCCGGGAATTAAAATTTTCGGCGGCGGAGGTGATGCTTCTCTTATCGGTGTCGGCGCAGGTGCAGTTGAAAACGGAGATACCCATATCTACATAGGAACCTCCGGATGGGTCTCAACCGTAACTGATAGAAGAAAAGTAGACATCAACTATATGATAGCCTCTGTAATCGGCGCGCAGCATGGACTCTATAACTATTTTGCGGAACAGGAGACTTCAGGCAAATGCCTTGAGTGGGTAAAGAACCATCTGGCACTGGATGAAATCGGTATCTATCTCGAAAAGAAACATGTGACAGACGATCCTGAATCGATGTACCGCACACTTTACGATTACTTATCGTATACAATAACAGAAACTCCTGCCGGAAGCAGCGGAGTTATATTCACGCCATGGCTCCACGGAAACAGATGTCCATTTGAAGACCCCTCCGCAAGGGGGATGTTTTTCAACCTCAGTCTCTCTACAGGTAAAAGATCAATGATACGTTCCGTTGTTGAAGGTATCTGTTTCCACAAAAAATGGATGCTTGAAGCGCAGGATACTAAAGTAAAAACTTCAAAGACAATACGCTTCGTCGGCGGCGGGGCTCTTTCAAAAGTGACTTGTCAGATACTGGCCGATATAACAGAAAGAACAATCGAAACAATTGAAAATCCCCAGAACGCAGGCGCAATGGGAGCCGCGCTGGTCTGTGCTGTGGGGCTGGGGAGACTTTCATCTTTCAGCGAGGCGAAAAAATATATAAAAGTAACCGGCACTTATACTCCCGATGAAAAGAACAGAACCGTGTACAGCAAAAATTTTGGAGTCTTTAAAAAGTTATACACATCAAACAGAAAATTATTTAAAATTCTCAACGGATAACTCTAACAAAAAGGAGAAACAATGGAAAAGGAAAATTACAAAGTCTACCCTTACAGATGGATTGTACTGATCGGATACATGCTGGTCACCACTGCGATTCTAATCCAATGGGTTGCACATGCTTCAGTTGCCAGAGCTGCCGAATCCTACTATGCCGGACAGTTTAATCCCGCTTCTCTTTATAATATCGATCTTCTGGCAAGCCTTTATATGATTGTCTATCTTATAATGTGCATTCCTGCATCATACATCATTGATAGATACGGTATCCGCATCAGTCTTGGAATTGGTTCAATCCTCACTGCACTTGCAGGCATGGCCAAAGGGATCTGGATTGATATTTTTCTGATCCAGGTTATCCTCCAGTTTATACTTGCAGTTGCGCAGCCGTTTATCCTGAACGCAATCACATCAATTGCTGTGCGATGGTTTCCCATCAGAGAGAGAGGACTTGCTTCGGGCATCGCAACTCTGGCCCAGTATATAGGCCTTATCATAGGGATTGGAATCACGCCGCTGATGATAGTAACAGATCCGTCAAGTGTTGACTATGGCCATGGTTTTGAAAAAACATTTATGGTCTACGGAATTGCATCCTTTGCAGCCGGCGTTCTGGCTTTGATTATGATAAAAGAGAAGCCCCCGACATCGCCCGGACCGGAGAGACTCGAACATCAGAGTTTTTTTAAAGGCTTTGCTGAAATTATGAAAAAAAGAGATATGATCTTTCTGTTGATTCTCTTTCTCATAGGACTTGGAATATTCAATGCAATTTTTTCTTTAATGGATCCGATTGCCGGAAACATCGGAGCAAAAGACTCCGACGGACTGATTGGAATATTCATGATTATCGGCGGGATAATCGGTGCAGTCGTCATCCCTCTTCTGTCTGATAAATTCAGAAAGAGAAAGCTGTTCCTTATCATATGTGTAATCATTATGATACCGGGAATGTGCGGACTCTCCTTCATTAAATATATAAATCCTCATGATTACAAGTGGGAGGTTATTTCCGCACCTCAGGATTTGTTTTCAATGATAAAAGATATTCCTCACCCCGATTACATTGTTACTGCCAATGGCGAATTTGTATTTGATTACACACTAAGCATTAATGGAGATGTTATAGATTCAAGAATAGTTAAATATCTCGCTGTTGATAAGGGATCTGCTGAATATGCGGCGTACCGCAAGGGATTAACAGAGGGTACACCCGAAAGATTTAAAGCTTACGATAAAGTTGTCGTAAGGAACGAAAAAATTCTAATGGATGGATCTCCAAAAGATGATGGTATTATCAGGATTATTTACATTTTTGCAATAGTTTCGGGATTTATTTTAGGTTTTTCAATTATGGCAGCGGGTCCTCTTGCATTCCAGTATGCAGCAGAGGTAACTTATCCCGCGGCAGAATCTATATCAAACGGTCTTCTGCTTCTTATGGGTAACTTTTCCGGAATGATTTTTGTCCTTGCAATGTCCGCGGATAATCGCATATACCTGAACAGTTTCATGATCTCATTTTCGCTGATGATGATTGTTCTGCTGATTGCAACAATCTTTCTGAAAGAGTCTCCAATGATTATAACAGAAGAGGACAGAATTAAAGAAGGGGAATAAGACTGGAATTACATATTCCCGCCGCCTACGGCGGCGGGAATAATAGAGTTGTTTTACTTTAGAAAAGTTAAGAAATAAATACGGTTAAAAAATATAAAATCAGCTCTTCTCCACCAGATGTTTCCAGTATCTCACAGGCATAAACTGCTTCTGCTGACGGGGATTGGCTCTGTCTTTTATCGCAATTGAAGTGTAGAAATTTTTCCATAACCCGCTGTATATATCTTCACTCAAATCACGATCCGGAGGCCGGTCCAGATCTATCCGTAAAATTTCAGGACGTCCATTCTGATTAATCGCCGCAGTCCCCCTTTTTCTATCGTGGATGATCCACTTCTCACCGGGCATCCGTCGTGAGAAGTGACCCGATATAAGAGGGAGGATATCGTTATCAGGTTCAATCTCCGCATAAAACGTATCATCCTCAACTGATGAAAACCGGACAAGCCCAAGCATCCGGTGGGATTCAAGTTTTACCCGCGATACAATCTTGTTCATCTCATTAACAGGATACATTGCCAGCCTCAGATCCAGTTTATTCCCGTATTCAAATCCGGCACATATATAGTCAAAAATTATCTGCTCCTTCTCCGTACTGCATGACAAATAGCAGTAAAAAATATTTTTCAACGATTCCCGATTAAGCTTTGCTTCAACGCGCCGATATAAATTCTTTGCTCTTGAAAAATCTGTTTCATGAAAAAAAATCTCGTCAAATAATCCTGCATTATCCCGCGAACGGGCAAACACCGGAGACGGATTTTTATTATTCAGAACATGATCCATAGCGGAAAACAGCCCCTCAACTGTACCGTCATAAACAAAAATCTGACTCATATATTACCTGTAATTGCAGAAATATAAGATTCCGGATCGGGAAGAAGCGCCTTTTCCGGAAATAACAGAAGCTGTGAGGAATCTGAACGTTCAGCTGAACCGGCAAGAATACTCCGGACCCGTTCAGGCTGATCTATAATCTGCGCTGCCGGTCTTCCGGAACATGTGATAAAATATTTAGCCCTCTTCATTACAACTCCAATCTTCTTCAGACTTTCCGGAGTGAGCGACCCGGCCCTGCGTGCCTGAACAATCTTTCTCGCAGATAAAACACCAATCCCCGGAACCCGGAGCAGCGATTCATAATCAGCATAGTTCACATCTACCGGAAAAAAATCGTAATTCCTCACAGCCCATGCGCTCTTAGGATCTATTTCAAGATCGAGAAACGGATGTTTATCATCGAGTATCTCTGAAGCGCTGTACTTATAAAAACGGAGCAGCCAGTCCGCCTGATAAAGACGGTTCTCCCGTTTCAGCTGAGGCGGAGTCACCGGGAGTATAGAACTCTCTTCACGCACCGGAATATACGCAGAGTAATAGACCCTCTTAAGTCCTGCACGAAGGTACAGCGCTTCGGAAAGATTAACAATAGAAAAATCAGTTTCCGGAGACGCTCCCACAATCAGCTGTGTACTCTGCCCTGCCGGTACAAACTTCGGAGTGTTATATTTTTTTACCGGAGAGTTCTCAACAATACCTTTTCTGATCATTCCGATTGATGTGAATATTTTATCCTTACTCTTCTCCGGAGCAAGAAGTGCCAGACTTTTTCTAGATGGAAGTTCAATGTTAGCGCTCATCCTGTCTGCAAGAAATCCCGCCTCGCTGATCAGTTTCGGGTCAGCTCCCGGGATCGCCTTCATATGTATATATCCGTTGAATCGGTGGTGGACCCTTAATAATTTTACAGCACGGATCATCATCTCCATGGTGTAATCGGGCGTACGGAAAACGCCTGAACTGAGGAACAAACCCTCAATATAATTTCTTTTATAAAAGTTAATAGTAATATCCGCAACCTCCTCCGGAGTGAGAGAAGCCCGTGGTATGGGGTTGGATGAACGGTTTACGCAGAATGCACAATCGTAAAGACAGTTATTGTTCATCAGAATTTTAAGCAGAGAGATGCATCTCCCATCATCGGCCCAGGAGTGGCATATCCCAGACTTCGCAGCGTTTCCAATCCCTCCGGAGAGGTTGTTTCTGGTACTCCCGCTGGATGAGCATGAAACATCGTACTTCGCAGATGCAGCGAGTATCTTTAATCTTTCAGATATTTCAATAGTTTTGTGTGACATAATTATTAACCATACACGCGTATAGTATTATTGCAACTTTTTTTTCTTTTATCAATAAATATTTTTGAAGCACTGCACTTCACACCTCATACTTAAAAAATCAATTGCTGCCTTTTTTTAAAAGTAACATGCTTTACAAAAAAACCGGTTTTGAATCAAATATAATGTTTCAGATTATCTGCTAAAGGAATTACATGATAACTTTTAAATTCATAGGTCACTTCATATGCGACCGCGATTATAAAGATGAACAGCCGAGACAGGGGATCTTTTCCGATGCCGGAGGTTACATAGAATTATCTAAGGGCGAAAACTACGAACAGGCTCTGAAGAATCTTGACGGATTTAACTATATCTGGGTAATTTTTGTTTTCCATCACAACACTACCTGGAAGCCTGTGACAAATCCGCCATACAGCGACGGAAATGGAAAGAAGGGTGTATTTGCTACAAGATCACCATACCGGCCGAATCCAATCGGAATGAGTTGTGTAAAAGTAGAAAAGATTACAGGAAACCGAATCTACATTGAGGCTTCGGATATCCTTAACAATACACCAATCCTCGACATCAAGCCGTATATATCCGATTACGACAGTTTCCCCGAAGCGTCAAGAGGCTGGCTCGATAATGTAGTAAAAGACAACTATTCAGTAAAATATTCAGAAGATGCCGGTATTAAAATTAATTTTCTAAAACAGCATAATACCGATCTTACCGGAGCAATAATCAGCCAGCTGGCATTCAATCCATATGATAAAACCAGAAAAAAATTCGAAGAATGTAATCAGGGATTCATTTTCAGATTCAAAACGTGGAAGATAATATTTATTATTGACGATGATCAGATTGCAATACAGAATATTTGTTCAGGATATGAAGATTACAATGAATTACGTGGAAATGATACGCCGGAAGATCTGGCAGTTCATAAAATGTTTAATGAAAAATTCAGGACGTTCTCAAAAACCCCGTAAATTCTTCATTTAATTATTCAACACCGGCATCGATCTTCGGGAGCCTCATGGTAAACTGATAAGCTCCAAAATCAGCATAGGAATCATCATATCCGTCATATGACAATTCACCATTATAAAATTTACGGATTGCATTGTTTATTGACGGCAGTCCATACTCTGAACTTTCACAATTATCTCTATGTTTTTTTTCATTCCTTAATTTAATACTTTTTGTCCAGCGGCAGCTCAACGCTTCCTCAATATTCTTTTCAATATCTTCATGATAACGGGCATAGTTTCTTAATATTAAATCAATATAATCGGGCTTCTTCCGGTTAATAAGACAGACCACTTCAAGCATGCAGCTTAAATTTTTGTTTTTCGGAGCATTACCAGACGACAATTTCTTTTCTATTATATAATTAGATTTAACAGCGTTGCTTACCAATTCCGGAATGATATATAAAGCCATGGGATTATCCTGCTCTTTAAGAATTGTCAGTCTTTGAGATAAAAAATCGATTACATCTTCATTCAACACAGCAGTATAATTTCTGAACTCTTCAATTTTATCACTTTCAGCGCCGGAAGGTACAAAAGGGGGTATACCGGAATAAAACCGTCTCAGGGCAGTTGTTCCATTATATAGAATTGTATAAGACTTAACTATTTCTTTGCTGGTATTTATTACAAAATAACTCTGATAATCTCTTTGAGTATTTAAATAACGTTTTTTTATAAATACATTTTTTGAACCATGAAGTATTTCAGGAATATAGTTATCCAGTTGTTGTAAATTTATTCTTTGGGTTACTGCACCTGTTAACATCACTACTCCTTGTTTAAATACTAATTGCACTTTTATAAAATTTTTCAGCAATTATTCCTGAATATAATTTTACTGTAAAAAACAGAAGATTATATATCCCCGCCGCCTTCGGCGGCGGGGATAATAGAGTTTTTTATTTTAAAAAAATTAATAAATAAATACTGAAATTTTTAGATTCATTCCTATAGTAAATTTAATCTGTCAACATTAAACTGTTTAAACTTTAACATATATATTAACTATTCGAAATTTAATCAAAAATTTTTAATAAATATGCTCCTTTTTAGTTTTTTTTTAATTTTTATAGCACTATAAGATATAATAGTCAATATTACTTCCTTACCGCTTCCCATTCATGCCTCTCTCCCCGATCATTGGTCATAATTCCTTTAATGACCTTTCCCGAAGAGCTGTATCTGCCTGAAAAATTCTGCTTAAAGAGATAATTGGCTCCCAGTCTTTTTATCTCTGCCGGTGTAGATGCTGATCTTGTAAACCTCACCCCTCCGGAGCTTATCCTTACCCCTTTAAGATATTCCACAGCCCCTTTTCCCCACCCGGGAAAACGTACACTGCCGTATATCCGATCTTTAGAAACACCAAGTACAAGAATACCCTCATGCCCCTGAAGCTGTATTTTAAATCTGCCGAGATATTGCGGAGGTACCGGTAAGATGTCCGCTTCAGCAATATCCTCTTCCTGAATAATTTCAATACTGATTATATTATTCATTGATAAAGCAGTGTAATAAAATCTTCCGATGTTTAACTCCGGAAGAGAGGCTTTATCCTTAACTGATTCGGAATCTCTTTTAACAATAATTGTATTGCCGCATATAAAAAGATTTCCCCCTCTGAAATAGTTCAACTCTTTGTCTTTTATGATTACAGAATATGAAGAAGTTGTGACTTTGACTATGGGTAAAACAATAAGAAAAATCAGAGATGCAGATAATAGAATTAAAGCTATCCTCATCAGAATATCTTTTCTCTTCTTTTCCATAGACGAAACCTCTTCGCTTTATATAGTGGTAAATATTAATAATATCGGTCATAATTTATTCCAATAATGAAAATAAATTAAAAACCGGATAAAATCTTAATTGCGGAAAATTACCCTTCAGGCCGATAATTAAAAAAAGAGAGTGTCTCCGGAGGAAAAATGTCTAAGAATATAATGTATTTTCAGAATGCTGAAAATATAATCAAAATAGGTCAGATTGAACAGAGAATGTATATCATTCTTGAAGGGAGGGTGAGTGTATTCCTTACAAGCGGTGAAGAAAATATAGTTGTGGCAACTATGGAAAAAGGTGATTTTTTCGGAGAGATATCGCTTTTTACAGATCACCCCAGAAGCGCAACAGTCCGGGCTCTGGGAGATGTTAAACTTGCATATATCGATAATGTCACTCAGCTTAAATCCTTCCTCATTTTAAATCCTCAATTTGCTGCAAAAATGGTATCAATACTTGCGCAAAGGCTTGCAAAAACAGATACAATATTGATAGGTAAAATAAGCGAAATTAACAGGCTCAAGCAGACACAGGCTATCTAACTCCCTGGGCTGATTTGGGCACTTCAACGGGAGATAAAATGAGTGACAAAATAAAGAAAAAACTATTCATACTGGACGGTCACGCCCTCTGCTACAGGGCGTACTTCGCCTTCATAAAGAATCCGCTTAAGAATTCATCGGGACAGAATACTTCAGCAATTTTCGGCTTCGCCAGAATGCTTTTTAAACTTATAAAAGAACAGAATCCCGATTATCTTGCAGTTGCATTTGATCCTCCGCAGAAATCATTCAGATTTAAACTTTACGAAGAGTATAAGGCAAACAGGGTAAAAATGCCCGATGATATGAGAAGCCAGATCGGCGAAATAAAGCGCATGGTTGAGACTCTCGGTATAACAACACTTGAGCATGCCGACTACGAGGCAGATGATGTACTCGGAACAGTGGCGGAAAAATTCTCATCGGACGAACTGGAAGTATACCTTGTAACGGGCGACAAAGACGCATACCAGCTGGTGAAGGATAATGTCCGTATATATGCAAACACTAAAGGTATCTCGGAGTACGAAATTTACGATGCCGAGGGTGTTGTAAATAAAGTCGGTCTCGGTCCCGATCAGATAATTGATTACATGGCGCTCATGGGTGACACGTCGGATAACGTTCCCGGAGTAAAAGGTATCGGTGAAAAAACGGCTCTGAAACTCATAACAGAGTACGGAACTCTTGAAAAGCTTTATGAAAATGTAGATTCTATAAAAGGCAAAACTGGTGAGATGCTGCGAGGCGGAAAAGAGATGGCCCTCCTCAGCAGGGATCTTGTTACAATAAGAAGAGATGTTCCTCTCGATGCAGAGCTTACCGATATGGAGTTTAATGAGATAAACCCCGAAACAGCAATTGAATACTTCAATGGTATCGAGATGGAATCTGTTGCGAAAGATTTTTTTCAGGGAGTAAAATCTGAAAAGAAAATTTCCGGCATGGAGAGCTCCAGAGAATATGTGACAATTAAAACCGAGGCCGAACTTAAACAGATGATCGAAGAGATCCGGAAAGCCGGCATACTCTCCTTCGATACAGAGACGGACTCAATCCATCCCGTGGAAGCTAATCTTGTGGGGATGTCATTTTCGATAAGAGAGAACAGCGGATGGTTCCTCCCTCTTCAGAGCCAGGGACTCTTCGGCGGAGATTACCCCGATCCTTCCGTTTCAATACCCATGGTTAAGCCTATACTTGAAGATGAGAAGATAAAAAAAGTCGGACAGAACATAAAGTTCGATCTTCTTGTGCTGAAACGCGCGAAGATTGAACTGCGGGGAATATATTTCGATACAATGATAGCCTCATATCTTCTCAATCCTGCAGAGAGAAGGCACAACATGGATGATCTGGCCGAGAAGTATCTCAACTACAAAACAATAACATACAAAGAGCTTACCGGAACCGGGAAGAACGCAATCCCTCTCTCTGAAGTACCACTCGAACGGCTCGCCGAGTATGCAACTGAGGATGCCGATATAACTTTCAGATTGTATAAACTCTTTAAGCCGATGCTTGAGAAAGAGAACCTCACCACTCTATTTGAAACAATAGAGATGCCTCTGCTTTCAGTGCTTGCTGACATGGAGTACGCAGGGGTAAAAATTGACACAGCTCATTTTGAAAAGATGAAGAAAACGATTGTAGAGAGAGTTAAAGAGGTGGAGAAACAGATCTACTCTCTTGCCGGGCAGGAGTTCAACATCAACTCCACGAAGGAACTATCTTCTATTCTTTTTGACAAACTTCAGCTCAGAACAGCAAGGAAAACCAAAACAGGTTTCTCGACGGATATACAGGTTCTTGAAACTTTAAAGGGGAGTCACGAAATCATTGATTATCTCATAGACTACAGAACGCTGAGCAAACTACACAGCACATATATAGACTCTCTGCCGAAAATGATAAACAGATACACAGGGAGAATTCATACATCGTACAACCAGACTATTGCTGCAACGGGGAGACTATCATCAACAGATCCCAATCTGCAGAATATCCCGATACGGGACGAATTCGGCGGACAGATCAGAAAAGGCTTTGTTCCGGAGAAAGGTTTTCTTCTAATGTCTGCGGACTATTCACAGATTGAACTCCGCCTTGCTGCACACTACTCAAATGACGCAAATATGATATCAGCATTCAGGGATAAAATAGATATTCACAGCATGACAGCATCTTCAGTCTTCGGTGTTTCAATTCCGGACATTACACCCGATATGCGGAGACAGGCTAAGATTATAAACTTCGCTACAATATACGGAGTTTCACCTTACGGCCTGTCACAGCAGGCTGAGATAAGCATGAAAGAGGCCGCTGAATTTATAAAAATTTACTTTCAAACTTATCCCGGTTTCAGGAATTATATTGATACAACAATTGAATTTGCAAAAGAACACGGATATGTTCAGACGCTTATGGGGAGAAAACGCCCAGTCCCCGAGATTACATCAGAAACACATTTTCGCAGAGAGGGAGCCGAGCGTATTGCCATCAATACTCCGCTTCAGGGAACATCTGCCGATATGATAAAGATAGCCATGATAAACATAGCGAAGGAGATGACTGATAAAAAACTCCGCTCACGAATGATAATGCAGGTTCATGATGAACTTGTATTTGAAGTACACGAAGATGAAAAAGAATTAATGGAAGATATGATCCGTGATAAAATGGAGAATGCCCTGAAGCTCAATGTACCGGTAATAGTTGAAATAGGAATTGGACAGAACTGGGACGAGGCTCACTAGAATTAAAACTAAGTGTCATTGTTCTCCGCTGTACCATCGGTGCGGCGGAAAACAAATATTAAGCAGTTACCCTTTATTCAACTTCTCGTTCATACTCAGATTCAAATGTCCCTCCGGTAATAACTTTAGTTGTTGTATAATCTGAATGATCTAATACTTTACCTGTTAATGTCCCGCTGATTGCACCACCATTTTCCGTACTCCATTCATTCACGGTTATTGTAAACTCATCGTCTACTGCACTGTATAGTGTACTCGCACTATCATCGGAAATTTCAAAGTCAACCCAATCCTCAACTCCAACTGTAGATATAGTATTTGTAGCAACTGAATTGGTGAGATCAATATCAATCCGATTGAATTGGCGGAGACAAAAAAATGTAATACTATATCCATTATGGCCGGAATAACATTTAATCTGAAGAAATTTTAGAAAGTTATAAGTGATAAAGTTTGGGGTGAGATTAAATCTACGATGATTTGAGGTGGAGGGAACGATAAAATTTATTATGCCATTATCATAACAAAAAAGTATGGTAAAATCAGTTTGCCTGAAATAAGGATAAAAGTTCTTTTTACTTCTTAATTAATCGACAGGCAAGGGGCAGCGCCTCTGTAATCCCCCATTTCTCACACAAAACGAAAAGCTGTGTCCCAAAAAATAATCTGCTACCTGACTTTATTGAATTCAGATTTTAATATGTAAAACTACAAAAAAGTGCTTGTAAGGATTATAAAGATGGTCTTTATTAAACTGTTATTTTAGAATATTAAAAGTGGTTGTGCCTGCAAATTCTGATTCGGGGAACTAAAATATTATGATAAAAATTAAAATATCTCTACTGAAAAAAAGACCAGTCATCTATACTATAATAATGACTATACTTTTTTCACTTATTCTATTTTCATCTGTTTTTACCCAGAGCGTGAAAAGTGATAATCAGAGAAATTATGAAGAGGGAAAATTCAAGGAACCCGCAGTGGCCGATGATTCGGTGCTGAGAATTATTCAGGCAACACCCTGGGGTGATCTCACAGTTTCAGATTCAGGGAAAGAGATCTATGTTATGTTCAATCATCCCCTGGTTCCGGTTGCAATGCTTGAAAATGAAACAAAAGGGGTCTTTTCGGTTACTCCGTATGTGAAGGGTAAATTCAGATGGTATGGAAGCAGGATATGTTCTTTCAAACCGGATAACCTCTGGGAAACCGGTATTGATTACAAAATAACAATTCCGGCAGGTCTTAAATCTGTTAACGACAAGACGTTGAAAAATGAGTATACTTTCAGTTTTAATATTATCGCACCCGAACTGGACGTATCAATAAATTCCACAGGTTCATATTCATCAGAAATTGATTATGATCAGGCAATTATGCTGCGCTTTAATTTTCCCGTTAGAATAGAGGACCTTTATAAACATCTTTCAATCAAATCCGGAATTTTTAAAAGCTATGAGTTTATAATCACTCCGGTGAAAAAAAATCAGGGTCAGGCAAGTGTGGACGACTCTTCAAATGAAAAAAGAGGTGTTGAAGATGTCATAGAAGGTACAAAAGCGTTTATTGTAAAAGCGACTAATCCGTTCAAGAGGAATTCGGAGGTGACAGTTGCAGTAAAGAAAGGGATTAAATCTGAAAATAAAATATCAAAATTAATGGAAAACAGTGAGGTGACCTTTAAAACACATGGCCCGCTGAAGCTCAAGTTTGAAATTGAAGGTACTGTATATCAGAAGTTCTGGCGTTCCGGATTTTCTTTCAGTAACAAGGTAGATGTTATTACAGCTGCTAACGCGATTAAATTTTCACCTCACGCGGCGTTTAAGGGTAATACATATGACAAAGAAGAAACTAGGATCGGTATTTATAGATGGGATATTAAGCCCGGTGTTGAGTATAAAATCACTGTGTCAAAGTTCAAAGATATCTACGGTAACACCCTTGATGAAAAGGGGGAGTTTACCATTAAAGTTCCTGATTACGCGCCGGAGTACTATCTGGAAAGCGACATGAACCTCATTGAGGCAGAATCGGGACATAAGCTTCCAGTTGAGTTGACAAATATACAAAAGTTTGATGTTTCATACGGTTCTTTTAATATTGCCGACCTCCAGGCAAAGCTTGATGCAAACCGATATGATTTTAAATTGTTAGATAGGCTTCAATTAAAGAATTTTACCTGGGAAACCGGATTTGCAAAAAATACTGAAGGCAGGGCAGGTTTTGATATTTCAAATTTTCTCACTAATGGAAAATACGGGTGGCTTGCTTTCCGATTTAAAGCGGGAGTTGTTGATACATGGGATAATAATTATTCCGAAAAAATTACCGATCAGATAATCCAGTCAACAAACCTGTCGATTGCAATCAAGGAAGACTATAACAAATACTATTTCTGGGTAAACACCCTATCCGGTGTTGAATCAAAAAGCGGCATTAACATTGAAATTTATGATAAAAAGGATAAAATAGAGAGCGGGATTACCGACGCAAAGGGTTACTGCGAAATAACAAAGAAGACTCCGGGAATAAACAGTGAGGTAATATTTTTCGCATCTGATAAAAATGGAGATATGGCGTATCTTACAAGCAAGGACAATGATGTGTCAATGTATGGTCTTGCTGATTACAGCGAGTGGGCAACTACCAGGATTGTTCGCGGTCAGATAATTTTTGACAGGAAACTTTACAGGCCGGGAGACCGGATTTTTTTTAAAGGTGTACTTGCCGAGAAAAACGGAAGTACAATGAAGCCTTTCGCCGGAGAGAATGTAGATGTAAGTATCTCCAACTCGGAGGGTGAGAATGTATACTCACAGAAAATCAAGAGCAGCGAAAATGGGGGTGTATGGGGGGACTACACCATACCAGCAGATGCAAAACTTGGACACTACAATGTCAGTATCAGTACAAAAGTAAACAGTATAAGTGATACATTTCAGGTGGAGGAGTTCAGGCCGGTTTCCTTTTCTGTTGATATAAAAGGGGGAAGAAACGCAAGGAGCGGTGAAAATGTTGTTCTTACTATCGAAGGGAAATATCTTTTCGGCGCACCCATGAGCCAGGCACCGGTTTCATACAGTATTTCAAGAGCCAGGAAGAGTATTGATTTTGAAAATTTTTCCGGCTTCACTTTCGGAGATAACCTTTACTGGTTCAATGAAGAATCAAATCAGTCAGGTACGGGATACTACTCTGGAACAGAGGGTAAACTCACCGCTGCCGGAAGATTCGCTGTTAATGTTGATCTCAAACCAATGAAACTTGTTGAAACGCTGAACAAACCTGATGTCAAGTACACTATGAGTGATCCATACGATATAAATATAGAAGCGACAGTCCGCGATGTGGATATTAAATCAGTTACCGGGCATGAGAGCTTTTCGGTTTTCCCCGGTGATTTTATGATAGGGATAAAATCGTATAACAGCTACCAGAGTTTTAAAGATGAATTCAAATTTGATATAGTTGCCGCGACAAATACAGGAGGAGCAATCTCGGGTAAAAAAGCGGAACTGCGCGTGATCAAAAACACATGGAAAACAGTTCACACAAAAGGTCCCGAGGGGAGCCTTCAGGTGAAGAATACACTTGAAAAAGAGATTGTATATAGAAAGGATATAACTCTATCAAACGAACCGCAGACAATTAAGTACAGACCCGCAGATTCGGGGGTATACACTGTAACTGTGCAGGAAAAAAACGGAATGTCATATTCCAGAACAGGATTTTACGCCTATGGCGGAGGTTACGGATCATGGGGTTATAATGATGATGATTCCATAACAATGATCCCGGATAAAACAAGTTATAATCCCGGCGATACGGCGAAAATTCTTGTTCAGTCTCCATATAAAAACTGCAAGGCAATAATTACTCTGGAACGGGAATCGATATACTGGCAGAAAACTGTAACACTGGACGGGAAAGGTACGCCGGTTGAAATTCCGATAAAAGATGAATATACTCCGAATGTCTATCTCAGCATTATGCTGATCCGTCCAAGAATAAATCTTGAAGCTGACGCGCCGGATGATGTTAAACGTAACTTCATGCAAAATGATCTGGGTGCGCCAAGATTTAAAGCGGGTATGACAAGAATTAATATAAGCACAAAATCCAGAAACGCAAAGCTCGACATCGTGGCGGATAAGCCAAGTTACAGTCCTGGAGAAAAAATAAAACTTAAAATATATTCAGAACCGGGCGCAGAAATTGCCATATCTGTCGCCGATAGAGGAGTACTTGATCTTATAAACTATATGTTCGCAAACCCTGTTGATAAGTTTTACAGCTATTATCCGCTTGGAGTGAGAATATTCCACAACATGAGTCTGATTATAAAACAGTACAAGTACGCAATGAAGGGTGAAAAACCGGGCGGCGGAGGAGATGACTATAGCGGAGAAGGATCCGGCGGATTCGCTTTTGGAAATGAAGACGGTACAAGAAACGATATCAGATACACGGCATACTGGAATCCCCAGATTGTGGCGGATAAAAACGGTTTCGCGGAAGTTGAATTCAAATTACCCGATAATCTTACAACCTTCAGGGTTATGGCTCTTGCTTCTGCAGGTGGAAAATACAGGGAGTTCAAAAAGGAATTCAAAGTAAGAAAGGCCATGGTCATCCAGAAAAGCGTTCCAAGGTTTATCAGGTGCGGTGACAAGCTTATGATAGGCGCTGTTGTAATTAATCAGACCGGCATAAGCGGAAAGTTCAAAGTTTCGGCAGAGGGGGATCTTCTTAACTTTGAAGCTTCATCAAAAATCGAGACTATCGCTGCAGGAGAGGCGAAAGAGGTACTCTTTCCTGTTTCAGTTAACACCAGGAAGTATTCAGCATTAAAAACATCGATAGTCAATGATATCAGAAATGGGAAAAAAGATATAAATAAAATAATCAGCAACAGGGGCTATCTCACTGTTGAACCGGAAAAGATGAAGAAGTTCAGCAAAGCCGGTTTTGAAGTTCGGGATGTTAAGGACAAACTGTTCTATGAATTTCCGGTGAAGGAACATCCGATTGAAGAAGCCTTTACTGTTACCGGTTTCACTGACAGCAGTTCTTCAGAGATGATAAAAATTCCATCGAATAGTGATATACACCCCGAGTTCGGCGGTCTTGATATTAAATTATCAAACACAGCATTAATAGGCCTCCAGAAAGGATTCACTTTCTATGAAAGCAATCCATATTTCTGCCTGGAGCAGAGAGCTTCGGCATTTCTGCTTGCCATGACATCGGGAAAACTGCTTAAAGAATTTTCCATGAGGCCCCCCGATAAAAGCAGTTACGATTTTGATGTGATTGAGCAGCTGTTTCTCGGTGAGCTGAAAGATTTCAGAAATGCAGATGGAGGATTCAGGCTCTGGAAGGAATCTGGAAAGGATCAAAAAAGTAATCCCTATCTTACAGCATATATAAATTTCGTTCTTGTTACCGCAAAAAGCAGAGGATACAAGGTGGATGATGAAATTCTGGCAGGAGCCATTACATTTCTGAAAGATTACATGAAAGAGCCGGAAATGGAAGGTTACAGTTACATACTGGAAACATTCTCTTTTATAAACTATACATTCTCTGTGGGTGGACTTAAGGATCAATTTCTGACAAAGACACTTATGGAGAAAAAAAATCTTCTTTCAACCAGAGCGAAGGGATTTCTTGTACTTTCGGCCGCTCTTCAGCGTGGAGTAAAAAACTACACAGAAGACACCGAGATTAAGAGTATTCTGGATTCATTTAAAAATAACATGGAGATCTCTACAGGGAAAGTCTCTTTTAAGGATAGCAGTGAAGGCGCTTACATGAGGGCGTTTTACACCGAGGGCTCCACTCTCGGGGTTATACTTCTTTCAATGATAAGACTTGACAGGGATAATCCTGTAATTCCATCGATTGTCAATTATATCATTAGTTCAAGGGACCATCATTACTGGGAAGATACACAGAGTATAGCTCTAATTGCACTTGCACTGGATGAATATCAGAATACCTATGAAAAAACCGGAGGCAAGGTTAGCGAGGTAAATGCAAAAGTAATACTGAACTCCCACGAATTATTACAGAAACTATTTCCTCTGGATACCCGCGGCGCCTACAGCAGCAGTGTTACATATGACACGCTGTATACACTGGGGAAGAGCGGAATAAATCTCCCGCTTGAATTTAAAAAAGAGGGGAAGGACGGAAGGTTGTATTATTCAACAACGATGCAGTATCAGCCTGTAGTTAATACAAAGGTTACCCCGCGCGATGAAGGTTTTGAGGTGAGAAGAACACTCTATGATCTTTCAACAGCGACAGATAAAAATATTTACGGCAATGAAATAAAGGATAATCTTATAAGAGGTGAAGTATATCTCTGTAAAATTACCGTTGTAAATTCCAAATCTTATTATAACGCAGTTATTGTAGATCCTCTCCCATCGAATGTGGAGATACTGAACAGCAGTTTTGCCACAGAAAAGAAGAACAATATAGGAGCTGAAAGCGGTCGCTCAAGAGAATACGATTATGATTACGACTACTGGTATGGATCTTCTAACCGTGTAACTGAATACAGAGACGATAAAGTAGTCATAACCGAAGAGTACTTATACTCCGGTATGCACGAGTATATCTATCTTGTAAGACCAGTAAGCAAGGGGGAGGCAAAAATACCGGCAGCCAGCGCTAAACTTATGTATTCACCGGAAGTATTCGGAAGGACAGGAAGTTCGTTCTTAAACGTACAGTAATTCTGTTTGAATGGTTTGATGATAATTATATTGTTCTGTTATAAAGGTTGAGGAGATTTTTAATACCGGAATAATAGAACAATAAGAACCTTTCCTTTTAAAATAAATCCGGTTTAAAAAACCAGAGACAAAGTGAAAATTAAAAATGAATAAAAAAACAGTGTTTCAATTAAAAGAACTTTTCATTTTCAGGCGCTTTTATCCGGTGGCAGCTCTTGTTATATTTTCGATATTTATTTTTTTTGCACTCCCGGTTTCAGAGGAAAGATTGAAGGGAAAAAGCTCCCTTCGAATTTTTTCGAAAGAGGGCAATCTCCTCAGGCAGTTCAGTTCACCGGATGGCGGATATTCGATATGGCTTAATGTGACTGATTTTCCCTTGTATCTTAAAAACTATGTAATCATCGCTGAAGACAGACGTTTCTTTACACACCTGGGATTTGATCCTGCGGCAACAGGACGTGCTGCATGGCAGAATATAACGCACAGAAAGATAGTTTCAGGCGGATCAACTATTACTCAGCAATTCGTGAGGATAGCCTACAGGGATGAGCTTCCGTCCAACATATATCTAAAAAAAATATATGAAATTATACTTGCTGTTAAAGTTGAGCTTCACTGTTCAAAAAAAACAATACTTGAAGCATATCTGAACCGTGTACCGCTAAGATTTAATCAGAATGGTATTCCTTCAGCATCACAAAGAATCTTCGGACGTGATGTGAGATTTATTTCAAAACAGGAGAGCGCTGCACTTACTGTCCTTATAAGGGAGAATCAACCGTCCAGAGATATGTTCAGAAAACGGATGGTTGAGATTCTGAAAGATTCGGATAATTCAGTTCAGGAAATATCTGCCGTTGAAGAAAAAGTTTTCAATGATAAAGGCTATTCGTACACTAAATCTGATTCTTATACTCCGCATTTTGAAGCTTTTATCAAAACCCTGATGCATAAACAGGGAGGGGATATCCATTCCTCAATATTAAATAATCTCAATGAAAAAATAGGCGCGATAATAAACGCGGAAATTAAAGTTCTAATTCCATACAATGTTGAAAACTGTTCTGTGGTTGTTCTAAAACTTCCGGTAAATGAAAAAGAAAAAACAGAGCTGGCGGCAATGTTAGGTTCACAGAATTTTCACGGTAAAATTTCAGGACAGGTTAACGGCTGCATAACGATCAGGTCAGCGGGGAGTACACTTAAACCTCTTCTTTACGGACTCGCCATGGACAGGATCGGGTACAGACCTTATACAATACTGAACGATTCACCCCTTTCTATTAATACCGGTAATAATGAAACATATACGCCGAAAAACAATGATATGGTTTACTGGGGTCCTATTCCGCTGCGTGAGGCGCTTGCATGTTCAAGAAATATTCCCGCGGTCGATACCGTTAACAGGGTGGGTATTAATGAATTTTATCTCTTTCTCAAGCGGGCTGGATTTACACATATGGATAGAGAACCTTCGTTCTACGGACCAGGGCTTGCTCTTGGAACAGGGGGATCCTCTCTCCTTCAGCTCTGCAGAGGCTATGCCGCTATAGCCGCTGGAGGAATTCTCCCATCTGTTTTTATGGGTACAGACAGTGAAGGTGACAATATAATGTACGGGGAGAGCGCGAGAGTTCTTTCCGAAGCAGCAGCTGCAAAGCTTACAAATATTCTTTCAGATAAAGAAGCCCGAAGAAGGGCCTTCGGAAAAAGAAATTTTCTCGATTTTCCATTTGATGTCGCGGTGAAAACAGGTACTTCAAAAGATTGCCGGGATGCATGGACAATAGGGTATACAGATAAATATGTAGTTGGCGTCTGGGTTGGAAATTTTTCAGGAGAGCAGACGAACGGTGTATCGGGCGGTTGGGGGGCGGGAAGAATTTTTCACCAGGTAATAAGACTTCTTACGAAGAGGGAGAGCCCCATATTTAATTATCCGGATAGTTTAAGAAAAATCAGGTTCTGCCGCAAAACAGGATTAATAGCCGGACCTTACTGTCCATGTTCTTTGGAACTTGTAGAATCGACAGAGACTCTGCCGGGTAGTTGCGGGATCTGCTCCGGGAGGAACTCATTCGATTCATTTTTTTATACAATATCAGATGAACCGGAAATTATCTCGCCAGTACATGGAGAATCCTTTATTATTGATCCTCTGGTTCCCGGGAAAAATCAGTTAATACCTCTTAAAATTTATATTAATGAAAAACAGGGGGATGCCAGAAATAAGTTTTATTATCGCATTGACAATGGCGAATTAATTATGATAAAAAAAAATGTAGCTAGAACCATTGATCTTAAAAACGGCAGGCATTCTGTCGTAACATACAGGAACAGCGAGATCATTCAATCCGTTGAATTTTCAGTAGAATGATTAACCTGGAAGATTAAATATAATACCAGAGAACTTAAAATGGACCTGACAAGAATTTCATTCTCATCAACTGCAATAATGATATATGCAGTTACTGTCTCATATTATTCAAAATGTTCACCGCAGGGAATTATTCTCAATCTATTTTTTTTATTATCTACCGCGGTATGTATTGTATTTTATATTTTCTTTATTACACGGGAAAAAATAAATGCAACCGATTATACAGTTTCGGTCTACATTATTCTTAACTGCCTGTACCTGTTTTTATCCGGTGAAGTATACTTATTATTTAAATCAGCTATAGATATATCTTTGTCATATTATTTTTTAGAAAATATTTATCTGCTGCGCCCGGATATTATTCCTGTTTTACGGCTGATTCCGCCTTTTCACATTATTCTGTTTGTAATTGCAGCTGCATTGTGTATTGAGCTTAATCTTTTTATAAAAAAAACCAGGATAATACAGTTGAAAGAACTTGAAATAATTTCGTATATATTTTTTACTGCTCTGTTCGTGGTTCCTCTGTCATTACAAATTGTCCAGTCATTTAATAAAAATATTGGCAATGAAAATGAATTTCGAGGAGTTAATTTTTCAAGAGATTCAAAACTCAAATATCGCGGAGAAGGGCATTTTAAAAAAAAATATGGATTTAATATTACTGGGAAACCGGATATAGTAATTTTTATTCTTGAAAGCGTTGGATCGGAATACTTTGATTTTAACAGAACAAAATATTTTAGATCCGGTGAGCCTGTTGTGACTGTAAACAATTTTTTTGTACCGGTACCGCACACTACCCCTTCAATATATTCTATTCTAACTGGAAACTATGGAGATTACCGCAACAGGCAGAGATTAAATGAAGCTGAGGGAAAATATTCGCTCCCGACTCTGCTGAAAGAATATGACTACAGGCCGCTATTTTTTTATTCAGGACCGGTTTACTTTGAAAACCTGAATTTCATGCTTGGTCAGGCGGGATTTGATGTATACGATATGGAATATTATAAAAATAAAAAAAATCCGGTGACAGGGTTGCCGTACAGTTCATTTTCGTGGGGTGTTGATGATATGGCATTGTTTGATGAAGTTGCATCATTAAGAATTGATAAATCTTCTCCGCTTTTTTTGTGTATAGGTTTTTCATCAACTCATTCACCCTACTTTAATCCAGCAAAGGAATTTTTTAATCGATACGATAACAGTACAGTACTGGGTCGTTACAGAAACTGTATAGATTATGAAATCTATATAATTGATAAAATAGTACAACTGATGTTGTCGAGCAATAGTAATACAATATTTATTATCACAGGCGATCATGGAGAATCTTTCGGCGAGCATGGTTTTGTAAAGCACAGCTTCTCTCTTTATAATAGTGAATTAAAAGTACCCTTTAGTATACGACATTCCCTCCTTCAAAAAATAAATTCCTCTAATTCCGGATCTATAATTGATCTCTATCCAACATTGATTGATTTGTTGGGTATATCTCAGCCGGTTGAGGTTAATGGAAGATCAATCTTTAGTTACGGATATAATCTTAAGCTTTTTATCAGCTCGTGGAAACATGGAGATTCTAAGGGGATGATATTTAACGATACAAAATTTTTATATAGCAGAACTTCCGACACTCTATATGAAATGGATTTGAATGATAATGTAAAAGCAGACATTTCAAGTGTAACCGGAAAAAACGGTTTCATTCGGTTTTTAGATATGCAGTACTGATTACAGCATTTTACGAAATAATTAAACCATTTTATATGAAAATTTTGTGTCGAAGAGGAGGGAATCGGAAAAAAAATTTCAGACACGATTAATCAGGTTTTTAATAAAAGCGGTGGCCGATACGACCGTTGTTCGACGAGCTCACCAACCGGTGAAGAGTTCGAAGCATTTCTGTAAGTTTATGGTAAAAGAGTTTTAAAGTAAGCGTCAAATTAACGATATTTCCCTTAATTAACACAGGTCTGTTCCCGGAGTAAAAGGTATCGGTGAAAAAACGGCTCTGAAACTCATAACAGAGTACGAAACTCTTGAAAAACTTTATGAAAATGTAGATTCTATAAAAGGCAAAACCGGTGAGATGCTGCGAGGCGGAAAAGAGATGGCCCTCCTCAGCAGGGATCTTGTTACAATAAGAAGAGATGTTCCTCTCGATGCAGAGCTTACCGATATGGAGTTTAATGAGATTAACCCCGAAACAGCAATTGAATACTTCAACGGTATCGAGATGGAATCTGTTGCGAAAGATTTTTTTCAGGGAATAAAATCTGAAAAGAAAATTTCCGGCATGGAGAGCTCCAGAGAATATGTGACAATTAAAACCGAGGCCGAACTTAAACAGATGATCGAAGAGATCCGGAAAGCCGGCATACTCTCCTTCGATACAGAGACAGACTCTATCCATCCCGTGGAAGCTAATCTTGTGGGGATGTCATTTTCGATAAGAGAGAACAGCGGATGGTTCCTCCCTCTTCAGAGCCAGGGACTCTTCGGCGGAGATTACCCCGATCATTCAGTTTCAATACCCATGGTTAAGCCTATACTTGAAGATGAGAAGATAAAAAAAGTCGGACAGAACATAAAGTTCGATCTTCTTGTGCTGAAACGCGCGAAGATTGAACTGCGAGGAATATATTTCGATACAATGATAGCCTCATATCTTCTCAATCCTGCAGAGAGAAGGCACAACATGGATGATCTGGCCGAGAAGTATCTCAACTACAAAACAATAACATACAAAGAGCTTACCGGAACCGGGAAGAACGCAATCCCTCTCTCTGAAGTACCACTCGAACGGCTCGCCGAGTATGCAACTGAGGATGCCGATATAACTTTCAGATTGTATAAACTCTTTAAGCCGATGCTTGAGAAAGAGAACCTCACCACTCTATTTGAAACAATAGAGATGCCTCTGCTTTCAGTGCTTGCTGACATGGAGTACGCAGGGGTAAAAATTGACACAGCTCATTTTGAAAAGATGAAGAAAACGATTGTAGAGAGAGTTAAAGAGGTGGAGAAACAGATCTACTCTCTTGCCGGGCAGGAGTTCAACATCAACTCCACGAAGGAACTATCTTCTATTCTTTTTGACAAACTTCAGCTCAAAACAGCAAGGAAAACCAAAACAGGTTTCTCGACGGATATACAGGTTCTTGAAACTTTAAAGGGGAGTCACGAGATAATCGATTATCTCATTGACTATAGAACACTGAGCAAACTTCACAGCACTTACATCGACTCTCTGCCGAAAATGATAAACAGATACACAGGGAGAATTCATACATCATACAATCAGACAATTGCAGCAACGGGGAGACTATCATCAACAGATCCCAATCTGCAGAATATCCCGATACGGGACGAATTCGGCGGACAGATCAGAAAAGGCTTTGTTCCGGAGAAAGGTTTTCTTCTAATGTCTGCGGACTATTCACAGATTGAACTCCGCCTTGCTGCACACTACTCAAATGACGCAAATATGATATCAGCATTCAGGGATAAAATAGATATTCACAGCATGACAGCATCTTCAGTCTTCGGTGTTTCAATTCCGGACATTACACCCGATATGCGGAGACAGGCTAAGATTATAAACTTCGCTACAATATACGGAGTTTCACCTTACGGCCTGTCACAGCAGGCTGAGATAAGCATGAAAGAGGCCGCTGAATTTATAAAAATTTACTTTCAAACTTATCCCGGTTTCAGGAATTATATTGATACAACAATTGAATTTGCAAAAGAACACGGATATGTTCAGACGCTTATGGGGAGAAAACGCCCAGTCCCCGAGATTACATCAGAAACACATTTCCGCAGAGAGGGAGCCGAGCGTATTGCCATCAATACTCCGCTTCAGGGAACATCAGCCGATATGATAAAGATAGCCATGATAAACATAGCGAAGGAGATGACTGATAAAAAACTCCGCTCACGAATGATAATGCAGGTTCATGATGAACTTGTATTTGAAGTACACGAAGATGAAAAAGAATTAATGGAAGATATGATCCGTGATAAAATGGAGAATGCCCTGAAGCTCAATGTACCGGTAATAGTTGAAATAGGAATTGGACAGAACTGGGACGAGGCTCACTAGAATTAAAACTCTGCATAGTGCTTAGAAACTGATGCTTATTGCTCTCCGCCGTACTTCGGTGCAGCAGAGAAAGAATAACATCAGTTTCTAAGCAGTTACAGCAGACTCTCATATATTTTATGTATAATAGTATTAAACTTTTTTCAATTCACATCAAGACATATAAGACAGATATCATCATCAAAACTTGAAGCCCCCCTGAACTTCTCCAGTTGTGCATACAGATCATTTATAAACCGGTTACATGGACTATCATGCAATTCCAGTAATACTTTCTCAAGAATACTCTCTTCAAAACTTTTATGTGATTCGAGAGATCTGGCTTCACTAAATCCGTCAGTATATAAAAGTAATTTACTTCCAGCAGGGAGTATCTCCTCTGAATTCTTATATCCCCTGCTGCCGTTCATAACATCACAGCTATCCATAATGCCGATGGGAAGTCCTGTAAATCCTGTTAAATTTCTTACATTTCCACTTGTAATCACATAAGGTTTATTATGCCCTGCAACAGAATAAGTAAGTGATCTTTTGCCCGGATCGTATATTCCATAAAAAGCAGTACAGAAATTCCCGCCGGTGCGGTTAAAAAGAATATTGTTCAGGTAAAGCAGCAGTTCCGCCGGATTATCCCTCTTACTCCATGCCTGAATGAGAATGGTTTTAATCATCGAAGTTACAAATGCTGCGGGAACTCCATGACCCGATACATCACTTACAAAAATTCCGATTTTATCCGAATCACGGAATTTAATAAAATCAAAAAAATCCCCACCCACCTTACTCATCGGTTTGTATAGAGATGATATGAAATCATTCGGACTTGTCTGAGGAACAAGTTCCTTCTGGATTATCCTGGCGAGATCTACTTCCTTATCCATAAGCATATTATGGCGTTTGAGTTTCTCCTTTTCGACTTCAAGCTCACTGGTTCTTTCAGCTACTTTTTCTTCAAGATTTCTGGACAACTCCTCCACTGCAGTGAATGCTTTTGAAAACCTGCTCGAAAGAATAAATGACTGTACAAAGAAAAATGAATAAAGCCCGTAAGGCATAATGTATGACACAGGTGTAACACGGTAGTTATACATTATGTCGTTAAGAATAGCCAGAAAGAGTATAACACTCCCGAACATGAATATCACAGCGTCTTCACGCTTTCTGATAATCGCAACACTGAGATTGTATACAAAAAAACAGATACTGACTGCAACAAAGATATTAAATACAATCAATGTCTGAGCATAAATCATAACCGGAAAAATCAGTACAATTAATGTGAATACCGTGCATACTGACACAACCACTTTAGCCGTAAATCTGGTGATCTCAACCGGATAAAGTGAATGCATAAAAAGTCCGCATGTCGCAACTGAAATATAGAAAAGTATATATTCCAGTGCTGTTCCAATATTCCAGTTGATCCAGGAAAACCGGTATGCATACCCTTCTCCGGTTACAGCAAGTCTTATTACAGTTGAAAGACAGAATAGAGCGAAGTATAGTGCGGACCTGTCTGAGCGGCGCAGATAGTAAACACCGAGATGATACATCCCCATGAGAAAAATAGCTCCAATGAGAAAAATATCGATCACCAGCATTTTTTCAAAACCTGATGATATAGTTTTAGTATCGCCTATGGTTATACTGTCACGGATTCCCGGTCTGGGATAATGAAAATTTGATATATTAAAAACAAGTACCACTTCTCTCTGCGGAATAATCTCAACAAATTCAGGAGCATAATAAACCGGCAGCGATAACTCTTCTGTTTTCCCGGTTTTACCGTTTGTAAAAACCATTTTATTATCAATAAAAAATTCAAATGCGCTGTCAACAGAGGGTATACGAAAAGATACAGATTCTGATATTTTATCAGGAAAAATTATTTTTAATTTATATGCTGCATACCCCGAAACCGGAACAGCCCGGCCTGCAACTGTTTTTGTAGTCCATAACGATGGGACTTCTATGTATCCGTTAAAATTATTTTTATAATGTTCAACAGCAGCTTCAGGCTCAATAAAGCTGTTCCAGTAGAATTCCCATTGCCCATCGAGCTTTACAGGTCCATCCTTTTCAAAATTCCAGGCGCTTAAATCTATCACACCATTAATAGCTTTCGGCTGATCTTTCCCGGAGTATGATTTAGCACATCCGGCAATAATAAAGCACGACAAAAGAATAACTACAGCTTTCAGTTTATAATTCATATATATCCTTAAAAAGAAAAAATGAATTTTCATAATTACTGATTTCAAACAATTAAATCAATATATTATTTAATATGATATTAAGGAATTGTTAAAAATCTCATTATTTATTCCTTAGTTTTTCTAAAGTAAAAAAAACTCTATTATCCCCGCCGCCGAAGGCGGCGGGGATATATAATTATTGCCTTTTGCACTAAAATTATATTTAGGAATAACTACTGTAAAAATTTACTTTTTATCCGTGGAAATCAGGCGAGGATCTATTAAATACAACAGATCATTTATTACAATTTCCGGTTTGTGATTTTTTCTGGAAACAGGAAAAATTTTTATACATAATTCAAATGTAATGAATACAACCAGCTGAATTTCTTTTGAAAATTCAACTGATAATCCTCAATTCAAGTAATTACTTTATATAAATAACAGTTACTTCTTCCACGCATAGATAACAACACTTTTGGGAAAGAAATAGTTTACAAACAGTTCAGCCTTCCGCATAAACTTCGAGAAAAGACCAAGTGTTAAAAACTTATGGTAGCCTTTTGTCATCGGATGATCTGCGTTATTGAGTCCAACAACACAGCGGATAATCCACCATATAGTATGGAATGAGTGTTTAAAACCCACAGCATAAACCTCAAGACCGTTTTTCCTCATAATCTCCGCAAGCTCTGAAGGAAAATATTTCCTGACGTGACCGCCCGGTGATGTAAAATATTCGAATGTCAGTGTGTCGTATATTATCTCGCTGAAAAATGTAGGAACAGTAATTGCAATTCTTCCGTTTGTTTTCAGAACTCTTGCAAGTTCGGAACAGGCCTTGAAATCGTCGTCAACATGTTCCATAACTTCCGAACAAATTATTCTGTCGAAAGTTCCTGTTTTAAACGGGAGGTTAAGTGCATCACCAACATGAGTCACAAAACTCGCGCCCTCAGGAGATCCGCCGCTCTGCTTCATACTGGCAAGTGTATATCGTGTTTTTAACAGGGATCCGATGTCAAGGTCCATACAGAACACCGATGCGCCGCGCCGCATAAACTCAATTGAATGCCTTCCAAGTCCGCACCCTGCATCGAGGACCACATTCCCCTTCTGAACCGCCAGCCTGTCAAAATCAACTGTGAGCATCGATAACCCCCTTGTACATCTCTTCCATCTCACGCGCCGCGTTCTCCCATGTGAAGACTTCAAGAATTCTCTTACGCGCGGCTTTACCCATCTTTTCCCGGATACCGGGGTTATCTATAAAAAAATCAATCGCCTCTGCAAGGGCGTATGGATCTCTCGATTTAACAACATAACCGGTTTTCATATGCTCACCTACAACTTCAGGGAGAGCCCCTCCGTCTGATGATATAAGCGGAAGTTCACATGCCATAGCTTCAGCAGCAGGGAATCCGAATCCTTCATACAGTGAAGGTGAAACCGCAATCTGATGCTGTGAATAAAGTTCTATAAGTTTCTCTCCCGGAATCTTCCCCGTAAAGTGTATTCTGTCATTAAGGCCGAAGTTGTCAATCCACTTGGTAACATAACGTCTGTTAGGTGCGCCGCCGTCTACAACAGTGAGGTGAACTTTATTTTTAGTGAGAGTCAGCGCCTTCAGCAGATAAACAACACCCTTCTTCCTGTCCTCAACATTACCGACAAAAATAAGACTGTTCTCTTTTTTCTTAACTCCCGGGAGAGGCCTGAAGATACTTGTGTCGAGTCCGTTGTAAACAACACTCATCTTCTCCGGCTTAACACCGAATGCCTTTGCAATCTCAATCTTAGCGTCATGTGACACCGTAAGTATATGATCCATCCGTCTTGCGACAAAACCCTGCATAATCAGCGGATAATAGAGAACTCTCTTTATCTTCAGCAGAAAGTCCGAAGGATATTCAAACCATGTAGTCCTGTCAATCGACAAAGGATGATGTATAGTCGAAATAAACGGTACACCGAATTTCTTGATAAGAAGAAAGCCGTAGCCGAGACTCTGATTGTCATGTATTACATCGAATTTATGCGTTTTCAAAAGCTCTTTGAGTTTAAAATACGCGCGGAAAGAGAAAGTCTCAATCTCTGGAAATATCCCGAGCTTTGACGTAACAAACTCATAAAAGTTAAGCGGCTTCAAAGTCGCGAAGGGCTTGTGCGGTTTTATATAATTTGTTTTGTTATTAAAATAGTTATGGTTGCTCACGTAATGAATGTGAACGCCCTCCATTGGCGGGAAATACGGCGGCCCCTGTATAACATGAACCTCATGACCCAGCCTCACCAGTTCGCGGGCAATATACATTGTATAAATACCCTGCCCTCCGCAGTAGGGGTTACCTCTATATGTAAGCAGACAGATTTTCATACTCTGCTCCTGTATTCCTTTATAACATCTTTATAAACATCAAGGGTGTTCTTAGCCGCAACTGACCAGGCAAAATTCTGAACGGCCCATTTACGCCCGTTTTTACCCATCTTCTCGCGCAGTTTTTTATTCTTCAGAAGTTTCATAATCCCGTCTTTCAGCGCCACTGGATCCATTGGTGGAACAAGTATTCCGCAGTCAGGCGATACTACCTCTTTGAGCGAACCTGCAGTTGTAACTACAACAGGGGTCTGACACGACATAGCTTCAACCGCCGGGAGTCCAAAACCCTCAAACAATGAAGACATGACAAGAATAGTTTTACGGCTGTATATGCTCACAAGCTGATCATAGCTCAGCTTCCCTGTAAACTTCACTCTATGTTCCAGTTTATACTTTTTGATAAGATCACCGGCTGTCATCTTCTTCGGAGGACCGTCATCTACTATAGTGAGTGTAACTTCTTCCGGAAGCATAGTCATGGCCTCGAAAAGATAAACAAGTCCCTTCTTGGTATCCTCGGTGTTCCCGACAAAGAGAAGAGCATTCTCCTCACGCGGTTCACCGGTATTCTGAAACATTTCCACGTCCATGCCGTTGTAGACGACAGAGACTCTCTCTTTCTTAACCCTGAATGCTTTCTTCAGCTCATCAACCCCTTCATGAAAAGAGGTAATAATCCTGTCGACTCTTCTGATTACAAAGCCCTGCATAACAAGGGGATAGAAAAGAATCGTTGTAGTCTTGTCCCATATTCCCCAGTTCCTCTGAAGGTCCGCCTCACGGTCTTTAGTTAGAGGGTGATGAACCGTAGTCACGATGGGTATACCATAGCCCTTCATAGGAACAGTAGCCCATCCCAATGATTGTATATCATGAATAAGATCGTATCTTTTTGTTTTTAAAATTTTCTCAAGAGCGAAAAATGCCCTGAAACTGAATGTCTCCATCTCGGGGAAGAGATGAAGCCGTGTTAAAACATAATCGATAAAGTTCCATGGAGAGAATATTCTTTTCAGCTTTTCAAGAGGGATATCTTTTGTCTTGATAGACCAGATATTAAGGTTCTCGATTTTATAGACAATTGCCCAATCTTCAAGAGGATCGGGATATGGAGGGCCCACCATGACGTCCACGGTCACGCCAAGCTTTGCAAGCTCTTTTGTAAGATTGTAAATGTATATCCCCTGCCCTCCGCAGTAGGGATTACCTCTGTAACCAAGAATTAAAACTCTCATTTTATCTTCGTTATTCTTTTATTTTTTATTAGGAATAAGAGTCGATCTGGTTGTGATAATTGCCATCCCTACCCAGAACACCGCACCAAGAACCACAGCAGATATAACAAGTGCAGGTATTGCAAGCGCCCAGAAGCTTCTCACATAAACACCGTATATCATCAGTGCAGCAAGTGCAGCAGTGATAAGGCAGAGGAACACAGCCTTGATTTTTGAATTATCTTTTTTTTCAACGATTTCAGGCATTGGGGGTACCACCTTTATAGTCAATATTATCCATCCTATCCAGAACCCTGTGCAGAGTACAAAAACTGCAACTGCAGCAAGAGGTATTGCTACGGCATAGAACGTCATAGTTTCGAGATCATTAAGCTTAACGTCTTTAAACATTTCAAAACCATGATAGTTTAAAATAAAAATTGAGAAGACACTCAATCCGAAAAGAGCTGCAGACAGTAGAACCGCCAGATAGCCCCAGATTTTTGCTCTAGGCATAATTTTGCCCCGTTATGTATGATTTTTATACAACTCTGACAGGCTAATTTTACAAATTCAGATGTCAACTTTAATATTCTTCACATTTTCATAATTAAAAATGCCGTGAATATTATAAATTTACATCTATTCGTCAACTGATGGTGAAATTACCCAATGCTGCAACCAATGTCATTAAGTTAAGGGATTTGGCAATCCCGGAACTTTACACATAGCCCCCTAAATCCCCCGGAGGGGGACTTAAAGACATTGTTTTGAAAAAATTATATCAAAAATGAATGAATTTGCGATTTTTTTTGAAGTCCCCCTCCGGGGGATTTAGGGGGCTGAGCATTTGGTGCTGCAAAATGAAGCATGAAGAACTTAGAACCTCTTAACTTAATGACATTGCCACCGCAACCCGGCCACGGCGAGGGTTAATAAAACCGGCTTTTGAACAATTACATAAATTTTAAACAGAGAATAGTTATTCCATTGACATTATAATAGTAAACCTTGTAGAAGTACGAAATTGTAATGGTATTTTTTTCACCAGCTGCAATGAATAATTACACTTTAGTGTAGAGTCTCTTTTTTTATGAAAACTTAAATGTATATAAAGTTTTTTTGTTGAATTTGTTAATTCTTAAGGTTTTAATAAAATTATCAGAAGTAAAAATTACAGGTGCTCATAAACTGCCGGGGATATAATGCCACAGGTTTTTGAGTAGATACATATTATTTTTATAATTAATACTCACTGATAACATATTTTACAGAATTTTTCACAGATTTCTGACGATAAATAATAAAGAGATATAAATAATTAAAATGGTCATGAGAATGAAAATAACAACTGAGATGAAGGATGAATTTGTACTAATTAATGTAAAAGGTACACTTTCAATCGAAAATATATCCCCTTTTGAAACTCTATTGAACAAATATGTAGATGAGAAAAAACATATACTTATAGATCTTTCAGAAATGACATTCATCGACAGTTCGTCTCTTGGAATTATTGTTGTTTATTATACAAAATCTGAAAAGAATAACAAACACTTCTCGCTGATCAATATAAATGGCGACATTATGCAGATGTTTAAAATCACCGGCCTTGACAAAAGAATCAAGATTTTCGATAATCTTGACGCAGCAACAAAAGCCCTCGATTTCAGCAAATAGCACTTCAGGAGTTTCAGCAGGTGAAAATTCTCGCATTTCTAGGAAATCCCGGTACAAAATATAGCCGGACCAGGCATAATATCGGATTTATGGCTGGAGAAAAATTTGCTGAACTCAACAGTATAAAAATAAACAAAAAAAACTTTCTGTCAGAAACCGGAACCGGTAAAATTGAGGGTGTAGATGTACTTCTGCTCTTCCCTCAGACATATATGAATGAGAGCGGAAAAGCAGTAAAAAAAGCCATGGATTTCTACGGAGAGAAACATTCCAGCCTTATCGTATTCCATGATGAACTTGAACTGAAATTTGGTGATGTTAAAACAAAATTTGCCGGCGGCCACAAAGGACATAACGGCATACGATCAATAATAACAGAAACAGGAAGCGCCGATTTTCACAGAATCCGTTTTGGAATAGGCCGTCCGGAAAACGAAGCAATGTCTGTATCTGACCATGTGCTGTCGAAATTCTCCCCTGAAGAGATGACCGAAATCGAAAAGATGATGCCGGAAGTCATGAAGATACTCCATACTTTTTTAAACGAAGATTAAACTTTCTGCTGCATTAAATACCTGTTTTCTCTAAAAATATCAGATACAATATCTATTTTTAAAAAACACAATCCCTGTTAAAAATGATAAAATCCTCTTGCTTTAATCCCAGTAATTAGTTATTTTATAAATACTCAGTTTACTCTGGAATCCGGAAAATAAAAAATACAGGTAACATTCAGATAATAAAGATGCCTTAATTTTTTAATATATTTTATATTCAAATTATAAAATAAAACTCCCGCGAGAGAGTAACTAACGTAAGAATTTGGAGGAACAATGTTTCTAAGATTTTTAATATCACTAATTATAGGTATAGCTGCAGGGAAAATTTTTCACTTCTTCCTCTTTTTCTTTTTTAACAGCTATCTCATCTCCATCCTTGTGGGTATTCTTGCATATTATCTCACATACAGATCCCTTAAATACATAGTAACCAGAAAAGGCTCAAAGGTAATTTTGAATGATCCGTTCAAAGCAGTAGCAAGTGAAAAAGCTGTCAGAGAGGGGATGGAAAAACTGAAAAGCTTAAGAAGCAATACACGCATGATTACAGATAACAGCGTTGCTTCTAAAGTGGTTGATATATGCAAAACCGGCGCCGAGATATTTGACTACCTTGGTAAAAATCCTGATGATATTTCCAAAGCCCGCCAGTTTATAAATTACTATCTCGATGCCACTGAAAAAATTGTAAATCAGTATATAGAACTATCAGCACGAAAAGACAAAACCAAAGAGATTGAAGACTCTCTTAAAAGAGTGGAAGAGATGCTTGATTCGATCAAGGAGACTTATTCCAAACAGCTGCACAATCTTCTTGAAGACGATCTTCTTGATCTGAATACAGAAATTTCTGTTCTCGAAAAAACAATGAAATACGAAGGGTAGAATCTGAAAGTTCACAAAAATAGTTATAAAGTTCTCTTCCGCCGAACATTATGCTCTGCGGAAAAAATGTATGTACTCATAAGCTGATAATAAAATTTATTTCCACTTTATGAGCAATTAAAAACAATATAGAAATTTTTTAGAAATTAAGTTAATAATAAACATATCGGAGGGTACAATGGAAGGAGCAGCAGTTCAGGAGTTAAAAAAAGAGCCGACATTAAATGAGCTTACAGGCGATCAGAAACAGAAAGTTGAACAGATAATGGCGCAGATAGATGTGAATGACTCCCAGGGTATCATTCAGTTCGGTGTTGGCGCACAGACTAATATTTCAAATTTCGCAGACAGCATTCTCGATCAGGTGAAGGCAAAAGATGCAGGTGAGGCCGGAGCAGTTCTTACAGACCTGATGCTTACTGTACAGAAGATTGATGTAGATTCTCTTTCAAACGAAAGCCTTATGTCAAAGATTCCACTTCTGGGGAATCTCTTCGCCGGTGCAAAAAAGTTTATAGCGCAGTATCAATCCATAGAGCATCACATTGAAGAGATAACTGACGAGATGACCAAGGCAAGAATGCAGCTTCTGAAAGATATTACGCTTCTTGATGCTCTATACGAAAAAAATAAAGAATACCTCACCGAGCTTGATATCTATATACTTGCAGGTGAACTTAAACTTAAAGAGCTTAACGAAAAAACACTCCCTGAAGTTAAAGCCAAGGCTGCAGCATCAAATGATACGCTTGACGCACAGAAGGTGCAGGACCTTTCACAGATGATCAACAGATTCGAAAAGAAAGTTCACGACCTTAAACTGAGCAGAATGATTTCAATTCAGACCCTGCCGCAGGTGAGACTTATACAGAACAATGATCAGCTGCTTGTGGAAAAAATTCAGAGTTCAATACTCAATACAATTCCGCTATGGAAGAATCAGATCGTTATAGCCATAAGTCTTTTCAGGCAGAAAAAAGCTCTTGAGCTTCAGAAAGAGGTTTCACAGACAACAAACGATCTTCTTACAAAAAACTCCGAACTTCTTAAGACCAGCAGTATAGAGGTTGCGAAAGAATCTGAAAAAGGAATAGTTGAAATCGAAACACTGAAAAAAGTTCATGATAATCTCATTTCTACAATAGATGAAACTCTAAAGATTCAGGCAGAGGGGAAAACCAAACGCGCTCAGGCCGAAATTGAAATCCAGAAACTCGAAGATGATCTGAAGAAAAAACTGGCTCAGGTAAAAGACTCCGGCGCACCGCTTAAACTGTAAAATATAGAAACCTGTCCCGATATTCCCTTCCCCATTTTTGTTGGGGAAGGTGCCCAGCGGGCGGATGGGGAGGGCGTGAGGAGCTAAACAATATTTTAAGATATAATAAGGAGTAAGCCATGAAAGTTCTTGTCCCGCTTGCTGAAGGCTTTGAAGAGATTGAAGCTGTAACTATAATAGATTTACTCCGGCGTTCAGGTATAGAAACAGTCACGGCTGCTCTTACTTCAAATCCGGTTAAAGGTTCTCACGGGATAACAGTTACTGCAGATGAAATTTTTGATGAAAAATCCGATTTTGATGCAATTGTACTGCCGGGAGGTATGCCCGGAAGCAAAAATTTAAAAAATGATCCGCGCATAATTAATATTATAAGAAGAATTAACCGTTCCGGAGGCCTCACTGCAGCAATATGCGCGGCGCCAATTGTACTTTCCGAAGCAGGAGTACTGAAAAACAGAAAATTCACCTGTTATCCCGGATACGAAAAAGATATTCCTGAAGGAATTCACATTAAAGAACATGTCGTTATAGACGGATCGATTATTACCGGAATGGGAGCCGGACCAGCCCCTTTATTTACTCTGAAAATCATTGAATACCTGAAAGATAAAGAAACAGCCCAACGGATTAAAGAACAGATAATAGGATTCTGGTAATTCGATTTTTAATTATAATCTTGACATATATCTGCCGATATTTTATAAAAGTACGAAAGTGTTTAGAAAATATGTAATTTTTCATATATTTTTAAATTTATAATATAGAAAGTAGAAACCATGGGAATAAATCCATTTAAAGACTCCAATCTTAATGATCTTCAGCAGAATGTCACAGACTTTCTCGTTGATCATTTTGTCGATAAAAAACATAGAGTCAGAACTCTCTGGAAGCGTTTTAATGACAAAGGGAATGAACGTATTACCGTTATGTTTATCCCTCATACCGAAAAGAAAATAGTAAACTTTCATATATCTATCTTCACTGTATCATCCATTGCGGCATTCATTTTCATAACAGTAATAGTAACATCTGTACTAATAATAAATCACTCATCTACAGTTAAAGAAGTTTCAATTTTAAAAAGAGACGGCAGTGATTCAAAAGTACAGATTAAGATCTATAAAGAAGAGATAAACAAGCTATACGATATATTCCAGAAATTCAAACCCGAGTTAACATATTTATACTCACTTACTCCCGACAGCAACATCGATTCACTCTGGGCAAAGGGGGGGGAGAATAACCCGAATCCTAATCCCAACCTGACCGAAAATGATCCGAATGTCCCTTCAATGGAACTTCTTAATATTCAGGAAGTTAAGCAGGAGCTTGAAACAACAAGAGATGTTGTAGGTAAAATTAAAAACTTCCTCAATTACAGAAAAAAGATAATCGAAAATACACCTTCGATATGGCCCGTAGAAGGTTATATTGTATCAAGATACGGATATAGAAACTCGCCTTATTCTTTTGAAACCGAATTCCACCATGGAATTGACATAGAGACTTTTCCCTGTTCAGAGATTAAATCAACGGCTCCCGGGAATGTAAGTGAGATCAGATGGGATCCGTCACTTGGACTTACAGTTTCAATCCGTCACAAATACGGATTCATAACTTCATACAGCCATTGCCAGAGAGTAGCAGTTGAAGTAGGACAGAAAGTTCTTAAAGGCGAAGTTATCGGCTATACAGGTAAAACAGGTAAAACCACTGAATATATCTGCTACTATCAGGTTAAAATCGGAACAGAGTTTGTAGATCCCATGCCTTATCTGAACAGAATATCGAGATAACACTTATCCATTCCATCTTTTTTATATCCGGTTGAATTTATAACTAAAAATCTCCCGGCCTTCGGCCACCCTCTTTGATAAAGAGGGTTTGACTTAATGTATTCCTTAACCCCCTTTATCAAAGGGGGATGTATAGCGAAGCTATACGGGGGGATTTGGAAAGTTTATTCAACGAAATGCTTTCACTATATTTAAAAATTATATCATTACATTTATATAACAGAAAAAGACCGGAGTTACCGGTCTTTTTCTGTTATATAAATGTTTTAAATGCTAGAAGTCATCTTCGCTTCTGCTTGATGTAAGGAGTTCATCAGGTACATCTTCAATTCTATCTCCAATTTTAACAGCAAGCCTGTTGGACACAAGACCCGGAGTGCACTTGTATTTTTTTCTTCCTCCGATGGTCAGAGTCATATCATCGCCGACTCTTGTATCGGGAAGCTTAATAACATCTCCGGGACGAAGCCCCAGTACTTCCTGAACAGTAACCTTTGCACTACCTATCTGAGCTACAACAGGGAGGGTTACATTTTCAAGTCTTCCCTGAATAATGGAGAGGTTTTCATCAGTCGCACCCTTCCTGATACTTGAATACATATATTGAGCTGAGAGTTTTGAAATTATCGGTTCAATGGAGATATAGGGAATACAAAGGTTCGTCATCCCCTCTACCTCCCCTACTTTTGTTTCAAGTGTTATTAAAACAACCATGTCGTTTGGCGGTACTATCTGCGCAAACTGCGGATTTGTTTCAATGTTTCCAAGCCTTGGTCGAAGGTCTATTACGTTAGACCATGCTTCGCGGAGATTACCGAGAATCCTTACAATGATACCCTCCATTACTGAAAGCTCAATATCTGTAAGTTCACGGCTTATTTTTGTAGCCTCTCCAAGACCTCCGAAAAGTTTATCTATAATAGTAAATGTAATAGACGGGTCAATTTCAAGAACCGCAGAACCCTTAAGCGGATCCATATTTATTACTGCAAGAGTAGTCGGGTTAGGAATAGATCTTATAAACTCCTCGTAAGTCAACTGGTCAACAGACGCAACGTGAACGCCAACAAGGGCACGGAGCTGCGCAGAAAGAGCTGTTGTAGTAAGACGGGCGAAAGTCTCATGCATCATCTGCAGGGTACGTATATGATCCTTTGAAAACTTGTCAGGTCTGCGAAAGTCATAAATCTTGACTTTTTTCTGCTCTTTGACTGCCGTATAGTCTGTCGTATCCACCTCGCCGGTGGATATGGCGGTCAACAGGGCATCTATCTCATCCTGCGATAATATTTCTGTCATCTTTTCCCACCCCTGGTAATACTTGCCTCCAAACCGGAAACAAGCCATAAATAATCAGTTTCGCTGTTCTTTTCCAGCCTGTAGACATACTTCATTCTCTGCGAGCTGATCATGCTGTTTCTTGAAGCATCAACTGTAACATAAGACACAAGACCAGTGCTGTCAATCTCCTCATTGACTACTTTATAATCAACAAGATAATCATTCCCTCTGTTAACAAGAAATCTAATGAAATCTTTTTCAATAATTTTTTTATCATAATCATCAGCCAGATCGTACTTCCTTGAAAAATCCGGATATGAATGGATATATTTATCAATATCTATATACTTAAGCGATCTCTCCCACTGCCGCTCTCTTTCGGCATCGAGAAGAAGAATAACAACTTCCGAAGCTGTCAGTTTTACTCCGCCTGGGTCTTTTGCGTGAAACGGCATATATGCCTTGTCATTTATTACTTTGAATGACAGCTCGTTGCTGCTTATAATTACTTTATTTTCATCAGCAGGGTCGCCGATAAACGGAAAAAAATGCATCCTCAATCTGTAGTTTTTATCAGCTTCGAAATTATAAATTCTCTTCAGATTCTGAGTATGCATAAAAGTTTCACCCGCTGCGAGTTTTACCTCACGCTTTTTCATCCAGGAGATTGTCTCCTTACTATCTTTACCGTTGATTATATATGGTACAATGAGTTCCGCGTTTCTCCCCTTCATATCAAAAACTACAGGTTTGAATGTGGTATAATCGGCATTATCCCCTCTCGCCTTGTCAAAAAGATCCGAGCGTTTCGGTGAATCGTATATGTAAAACGAAATCTCGTCGTCCGTTATGTTTTTAATCTGGATATTGAGCATAATATCTTCGCTGTTGTGAAATTTCTGTTTTTCCAGATGGAGATTTACACTGAATGTATAGGTCTCCCTGCAGTCAGAACTGGTTGAAAGCAGAATAACAGCACAGATTAATGATGTAAAAATGTAATAAATTCTTCTCATTTCAGGATATTACCGGTTTATTAAAGGATTTTCTTCTATAATAATTATCGACATAATCACTATTTTTTCTTATAAAATTTCCAGTATTTATTCCTTAAGTTTTCTAAAGTAAAAAAGCTCTATTATCCCCGCCGCCGAAGGCGGCGGGGATATATAATTTTTGTTTTTTACACTAAGAATTATATTTAAGAATTATAGCATTTTACGAATGAATAGTACATAATCTGTCATTTCGGAGAAGCGATAGCGACTGAGAAATCTTTTTTATAAAGTTAATATATCAGGGCCAGTTAAGATTTCTCACCCGAAAAAGTGAAAGGGGTTCGAAATGACATTTTCTAAACATTTCGTAAAATGCTATAGTCAACGGGAGTGGCTTTAAATAACGTAATTGCTTGTAAACCAATGATATTTTATCTCTATCGAACAGAAGACGCAGCTAAGAACAATTTTAACATCAGTTTATGATTACCTATAGCGGTTAACGATTGAATTAGATCTTGTCATTTCGAACGAATGTGAGAAATCTTAGATTTCTCAGTCGCTATCGCTTCTTCGAAATGACAGATTATGGACTATTTCATTCGTTAAATGCTATAGTAAATAAGAGCGGATTTTTTACTGGCCCATCAGCTTTATACATAGTGCGACAATAAAACCGACAAGTGTAGATATACCTGAAATTGTACTCCCTCCCTGCTCAAAGGCTTCAGGAAGCATAGTGCTTGCTATCATTGTAAGCATAGCTCCGGCCGCTATTCCTTCGATACCGGAAATAAAATAACGCATCATTCCCTGAGGATCTACCGGGAATATAAGAGAACCGATCATAGCTCCTACACCAGTCATTATACACAACGACATCCACATTAAAAATATCTTTTTTAAATTAATCCCCTGCCTTCGCATAGTAACAGCACTTGACATAGCTTCGGGAAGATTGGCCAGAAATACACCGGCTATAAAAGCAATACTCATATTCTGATTATGAGCTGCGGCATTTATTACAAGCATACCGATTATCAGAGATTCAGGAATACCGTCTAAAGCAATCCCCAGCCAGATTGCCATGGCGCTTCCACCCTTCTGCTCCTTCAGCTCAAGTTCAAGATCGTGGCTTGTAACAGGGAGGGATAGACGGTTAAAATTCCTCAGCGCTTTTTCCTCCCAAAGATCAGCTTCTTTCTTGAAAGAGTTATCTTTTAGCGTGATGCTTTGAAGCCGTTCCGCCATGAGCTTCCTACTGGATTCCTGCATCTCCGGAGACTGCTTCATAAGATATTCAAAATCAATTTTCTGAAGTGTGTACACTTCCACATCATCTTTTGTGCGGATTGTTGCGCTTCGCGGCTGGTCTGAGATGAGTGCCATTTCTCCGAATGTATCACCGGCCTCCAGTTCATCTATTACTTTATCAGTATCGCCGGTAATCCGTATTACCTGAACACTCCCTTTTACAATAAAAAAAAGTTCCTGCCCCTGATCCCCCTGATTAAAGACAGTTACACCGGCAGCATAATGCCGGATGCTTACGTAAGGAATCAGCTGAGCAACAGAATCAGCCGGTAAAAGCTGGAGAAACCGGATTTTACTAAGGCTCTGTATCATCATCTGCGCTTTTTTTTCTTTTTTATTGTGAACGTATTTTTTGAAGAGAGAAGCCTTGCGGAGAAATGCACCTTTATTGCTGAGAATCTGATTCAATGTTTCAAAAAGCATTCCGCCAAAAAGGGCGCCGACGATTGTCGAAAGCACAATCCGGACATCATGCCCTGCATGAGACTGATGCAGTGAATGCGCAAAAAGTTCAATTGTAAGAGCGAAAAGCAAAGCCCCTCCGCCAAAGGCCATTAGAGATGAAGTAACTTTGTGAGGGGGTTTTAACCATGTTCCAAGAAATGCGCCGATAGGAAGTGATACCGCGCTTATGCATCCCCACATTAAGGCAATCCAGGCAAGGGTCATTGAACTACTCATACAGCCTCCTGCAGCAATATACATCTGAAACTGGTTTGTACTTCTTTTATCAATTTCCTGATTACGATGAAATAATTCAAAATGTTATAGTTGTATTGGTAATTTCTGCTTAGAAGCCCGGCAACAGCCATACAGATTATTTTCCATTATCAATCTGCGCAGACACCCTTCTTTTTCATGCCGATTACACGGTTACGGCCGCTCTCTTTTGCACGATACAGAGCAGAATCCGCTCTCCCTATAAATGATTCCCCGGATTCATCATGATGATATGAGGCAACGCCAAAGCTGCATGTCACTTTTTTTACATCAGGAAATTCATGTTCCATTATAACTTTTCTCAGCTTTTCAGCCATTTTAGCAGCATTTTCAAGTGTAGTCGATTCAATCAGAATAAGGAACTCCTCACCGCCCCATCTGGCAAAAACATCTGAACTCCGGATAGTTTGAGAAGTCAGAGCTGTAAGACCTTTAAGAACTTCGTCACCGATATTATGCCCGTATGTATCATTTATATTTTTAAAATGATCAATGTCAAAAAACACAAGGCTCAGGTCATGGTTAAGCCTATGGGCATTTTCAATACCACGGTCAAGGAGTTCAAGAAAACGGCGCCTGTTATAAATATGAGTAAGGGCGTCATAATTTGCCCGGCTTTCAAACTCCTTTGATCTCTCTTCAAGAGCTGTTACATCGGAAAATTCTACAACAAACATATCTGACTCGATTGAAAGAGGTCGGAACTTCATTGAAAAATACCGGACAGCATCAGACCCCTCCTGCTGAAAAGCAATAAGGCGATACTGCCCTTCTGCCATATCGGCAGTCACATTTTCCAGCCACATGGTTTTAGCATCTTCAGCTTTCATGTAGCCTTCCATCTCTACCGTCATGCCTGCAATACGATCAAAATTTTTCTGCATATCATCAGTTGAATAAAACCCGAAAAACTGAAGGAAACTTATATTTACCTCATACACTTTATTTCTATCAGCAACTATAATCATGTTATCCTGGGAATCGAGTATAGATTGAAGATATCTTTTCTGATCCATCAGTTGTGACTGAGTCTTCTTTAAATCTGTAATATCCTCACCCATGCACTGGTATTCAGCTGTTTTACCCTCAGAATCAAATATTCCCTGGATGGTCCACATCTGCCATTTGAGTTCATTATTTGAAATAGTTTTTATTTCCATTGATATAACTGACTTCTCTGGCAGAATATTATTCACATAATTTTTAAATGATTCATGGTTACTTTTAGGAATAAGATGGAGTATATTTTCACCAAGAATTGAAAAACGTTCCACATTGAAATAGGTGCAGAAAAAATCATTTACAAAAGAGACCATATATTCTTCCGGAAAAAAGCGGACAATTAGAATCGGAGAATTTTCGATTAGTCCGCGATACCGTGCCTCGGAAAGCTCAAGAGCAAGAAGAGATCTGTCCTCTTCATCCTTTTCAGCTTTATGACTGATTGCGTTTGTAACCATTTTTGTCAGAGTCTCAGCAAAATCCTGCTCGGAGAGTCTTTTTTTTGAAATATAATCAAAGGCACCGGCTTTCATAATTGCTGTGGCCAGTTCCTCGTCGCCCTGCCCTGTAAGCATAATTACCGGAATATTTATATCACTTTTTTTCAGCAGACGCATGAGCTCCAGACCGGTAATGTCTGCCATGTAATAATCCATGAGAATACAATCTATTTCGTTATTACTGATAATATCAAAAACTGAAGAACGGTTCTCTGCTTCAAATATTTTAAGTATTTCAATACGGCCGAGCATGCGCGTAACAGATCTTAATATAAAGCGGTCATCATCAACTATAAGAAGGTTTAATATTTTATTCATTTATTCTATTCCTGAAAAGATATATAAATATAATAAAAATTCCGGATTGTGTCAAGTTATGACGATTCATTTCAAAGCCTGAACAATGAGAAACACTTAAACAACAAAATTTGCAGACTATTATCTGCACGTATTATAAACCCTGTATTCATTTATTACTGCAATTACAGGTAACTACTCAAAAACCGGTGGTATTATATCTCCGCCACGCCACGGTTACGGCGGAGATATAATACCACCGGTTAAGCATTTTCAATTAAATTACAACTTGAATATTAATTATTTATATATAAAATATAAATAGACAGTGTAAAAAAAAGACCCACCCCAAGGTGAGTTTTTAAAAAAAGTAATCCATAAAATCAGGAAGAAAACGATAGCGGTTTGCAGTAAGAAATCTATAAATAAAAAGCGGGGATTCGTTTTGTCCGTTAACTTTGTACTCGATCAGTCTGCACTCACCACTTTTCCGGTTATATCCGAAACTTACAACAAAAAGCGCACGCTTTCCTTTTATATTCGCCGTGACGACATCGCAGTCCTGATATGTAATATTGCGGTTATACGTCCAGTCTGCCTCGCCGTTAAATCCCGATAATCCGTTTACAATTCTCCTTACAGGAACCTGATTACCCAGAAGGTCTATTTTACTCCATTTAACCCTGTCAACGGGGGAGCAGCCCGAAAAAAGTAAAACGGCGATTATCAGAAACAATAAAACTTTATATTTTGATTTCATTTTATTCTCATTATTTAAGGTTAACTCATCATAGAACCACAAGCTGAATTTGTCAAAAGATAAAAAAAAGGCCCACCCGAAGGTGAGCCTTTTATAAAAGTTTCATTCCGCCTGAAGCGTTGTAAAACTGTTATTTTTCCATTGAATCGTAAACGTATTCAGCAATGTCAAAAGTTGTAAGAGTTTCAATTTCAAGTTCAAGTGCACCATCTGAAAGCATAGTAAGACAGAAAGGACATGCTGTACAGATCTTTGTAGCACCGCTTGACTGAGCGTCTTTTGTTCTGAACTGGTTGATACGTGTTCCATGATGCTCTTCGATGAACATTCTCGCTCCACCCGCTCCACAGCAGAAGCTTGTGTCGTGATTACGGCTCATTTCAACATATTCTGTACCAGGTATAGCTTTTATAACGCTTCTTGGCTCATCATATATCTCGTTGTATCTTCCGAGGAAGCATGAATCATGGTAAGTAATCTTTTCTTTGAGAGCTTCTTTTAGTTTGATCTTTCCGCTCTTAACAAGCTCGGAAATAACTTCTGTGTGGTGGAAAACTTCAACGTTGTGCTCAAGAGGATTACCATCTGAACCCATACCAACTTTAGCAAAAGAAGCATACTCTTTCTTAAGTACATTATATCCGTGAGGACATGTTGTAATAATCTTTTTAATACCGTAAGACTTAAATGTCTCAAGGTTCTGAGTTGCAAGTGAATGGAAAAGATACTCGTTTCCGCCTCTCATTGCAGCATCACCGCAGCATGCTTCTTCAGCTCCGAGGATACCGACTTTAAGACCAGCTTTTTTCATAATGTTTAAAAGAGCAATCGCAACTTTCTGATTTCTCTTGTCATAAGAAGCAGCACATCCTACAAAGTAAACATAATCAACTTCAGGATCTTCTGCAATAGTTTTGATTCCTAGATCAGCAGGAAGCCATGCTCCTCTCTCTCCGAATGCAAAACCGTAAGGATTGTAGTTGGTTTCCATATTCATAAGAGTAGTCTGAAGTTCGGGAGCCATATCCCCTTCCATAAGAACTTTGTATCTTCTCATATCGATCATTTTGGGGACGTGTTCGATGTTAACCGGACATGCCTGCATACATGCACCGCAGTTTGTACATGACCAGAATTCATCAGGCTGAACAGATCCTGAACCTTCTGTATTGTCTCCGATAAGAGGTAGAGTCTCAAGAGCCGCCTTATCTTCAGCAACCATAAGCTGAGGGATACGGATGTCCATATTGTCTTTTACATCATTTATCATTTTTTTAGGAGAGAGAGGTTTTTCTGTAAGATAAGCAGGACAGTTATCCTGGCATCTTCCGCATCTTGTACATGCGTCTCCATCCATAAGCTGCTTCCATGTAAACTCTTCAACTTTGCTTACTCCAAAGCTCTCTGCAACTTCAAATACAGCAGGATCAATTACAGGAACAAGGAATTTAGTTTTTGCAGATTCGTTGTTAAGATTTCCATAATAAATATTTAAGAAAGAAATAAATATATGACCAATCTTATCCGAAGCAACAAGTCCTATAAAACTGAAAGCTGCAATCATATGCACCCACCAGTTGATATAGTGAGATGTTCTAAGAGCACCGTCACTCATTAGCGAGAAAGGCATTGCAAGAACATAACCGAATGGTGAAGCAAGCTTTTCAAATACAGGGAAACCTGTAAGAGCAATTCTCATAGCTTCGTTAAAAAATCCGCCGACAATAATAATTGTGATTAGAACAAGTGCGAAAGTATCTATCGCTTTTGTATCGAGTCTTGAAGGTTTAAGAACATATCTTCTGTAGATAGCCATACAAAGACCAAGAAGAACAACAACTCCGAATACATCACCAAACAGTGACCAGATGATATAAAAATCACCGTGGATAAAGTGATAATGAAAAAAGAGTCCTGTAAAGTCCTCTTGTACAACGATTATCATTGTAACAATAAAGAGAACAACAAATCCGAAAAATATACTGGCGTGCATAATACCGGCAAATTTCTCTCTGATAACTTTCGCCTGTAGAAAGGCATACTTAATAACAGCCAGAATTCTCTTTTCAGGGAAATCTGTTCTGAGCTCAGGTTTACCCTGTCTCCATACCTGCACTTTTTTAACGATTGTATAAAGCAGATAAAAAACTGCAGCAAACATGAAGATGTAAACTCCCCATCTCATGAATCCATGTGGGCCGCCGACATTAAAATAAAACTCACGCGTAACGTCGGTACTAGCCATACCAAAAGAATCGGCAATACTCATCCTGGTCATCCTCCTAAGAATATCGGTTCTATAAATTTTTTTATAGTTGGTTGCAGACAGTTCTCAGAATGCAGTATCCGGCTGAAACTGCATTTCTGATCAATATATGTATTTATGTCTATTTTCAAGTATTATACTGTAAATAAATTGTCAACCAAATTTCAACGTCGTGGACCTCAATGCCCCCGCACCCCGGTCGTTGGCAAAACAATATTGATTAAAGCTCATGATTTCAATCATTATAATTGAGGATTCTATACTGAAGTCCACCTCCGGGGGATTTAGGTGGCTGCACAAAAAGATGTGGGTAACGATAAAATAAGTTCATGAGGTAGAAAAAGAAAAAGCGGCTTATGCCGCTTTTCCATTTAATAGTTTATTGCTGATTACAATTAGAAACTGTACGATATACCGAGATTACCCTGAATTGCTGTATTATCTCTTGCCGCAATATCAAAAAATTTATATCGACCTTCAACCATTAGAGAAAGAGGTCCGGTAATTTTAATGTCACAGCCAAGAAACAGATCGACGCCTGCGTCTGAATCTTCATCAGCTGTATTGTCATCGCCCAAATCATAATAGTTAAGTGATGGACCGAAACCAATGAATGGAGCAAAAGTACCTTTATCCATGAAATGCCAGTACCAGTCCATATGTATTCCCCATACATCTGCATCTTTTCTATCCAGGTCAGATATTTCCAGTGAAACTACATCTATACTAGGTCTGAAATCAAGATTGGTAATCAGAAATGGACCCATGTCAAAATAAACACCGAAATTCCAGTCCTCATCATAATCCTGCCAGTCATCTTTAAAAGATGTATATCCCCCCTTGATTCCTACAGCTTTTGCAAAAACGCTGCTGGATGAAAATCCTACAAAAAGACAAAGTGCTATTAAAAGCAGTGATAACTTTTTCATTGTCAAATTCTCCTTAAACTAAATGTATTAATAATAGAGTTAATAATTACAGATTAAGAATAATCTGTCAATTTCTTTTAACATCACGCTCTGTCGTAGAGGAAAAATTTTTATTGGAGAGTAATCTGATCAGAGTTCCAGACATTTCGTAAATTGCTATAATCTCACAACAAAACATATTTTTGAAATTAACACGGGGTTTTTTTAAATTATACTTGAGCATTAAAAAAAATTTTATACTCTGACAGGCGGAAGAGGATATTATGAACAGCTATATTAAACGTAAAACCACACGAAAAATACAGGTAGGGAATATTTCAATCGGCGGTGATTCGCCAATAGTAATTCAGTCAATGACAAATATCCCCATTGAGGATGTGAACAGAAATATAGCACAGATCGAAAACCTCAAAAAAAACGGTGCCCAGATAGTAAGACTCGCAGTGCGGAATGAAAAGGGGATTGAACCCCTCTCGAAAATCATTAAGGCCTCGCCTATCCCGCTTGTTGCGGATATCCACTTCGACCATAAACTTGCCATTGCGGCGATTGAAGCAGGAATTTCAAAAATCAGAATTAATCCGGGAAACATCGGTGATGAAAATAAAGTAAAAGAGGTAGTAAGAGCCGCCTCTGCAAACAACATACCCATCCGGATTGGCGTGAACGGCGGATCGATAAACAGAAAAAAATACTCCCGCGTAACTCCGGAAAGTCTTGTAGATTCTGCAATGGAGAATATACAGATTCTTGAAGATAACAACTTTAACAATATAGTCATATCGATTAAATGTTCCGACATCTTCCACACGGTTGAAGCAAACCGGATGATTTCTGAATTGCGGGACTATCCGATACATATTGGGCTCACCGAAGCGGGGTACGGACTTTCATGTATTGTGCAGAGTTCAATTGTGATAGGTCATCTGCTCATGAGCGGTATCGGTGACACGATAAGAGTTTCTATGACCGGGGATCCTGTAAACGAAGCTGTTACAGGGACTAAAATTCTTGAGTCACTGAATCTGAAGTTTTCACCGATACGGATGATATCATGTCCCACATGCGGAAGAACTGCAGAGGATATAGATCTTCTTGCAATTGCACAGGAGACAGAGAACGAGCTTACACGGAAATTCAGTGAAATTCTTAATCAGAGAAATGAAAAAATTACAGTTGCAGTTATGGGTTGTGAAGTAAACGGACCGGGCGAGGCGGCAGAGGCTGATTTCGGATTAGCCGGAGGACAGAACGGTAAGATTCTGCTTTTTGCCAAAGGTGAAAGAATAAAAACGGTTCCAGTAAAAGATGCAGTAAAAGAACTTATTGCAGCAGTTGCAGATAAACTGTTAATACAGGCTTAACGGGGATACGGCCATGTTGTCATGGCCATCTCTCCTGAATAATTTTAACGTGAAGGCTTCATCATTGTCAATGTAAACTTGTACGCGGGACAGGAGAAAACTCCCGGAGTTGTCTGAACAAGAGTCTCTGCCGGCCACTTAGTCCACTTTAGAACAAGAGTTTTGCCGTCAAAAGTCCATGTTCCCCACACTTCTCTGGTGCTGGTTCCTCTATATGTACCATCAGCGTTGATGATAATATTGTTTTTCCAGTCCTTATGATCTCCCTTATATTCGCCTGCTATCGATGTAACAATATTGGGCTTAATAATCCCCGGAGCAGTCAGAGTAAATGGATATTCCGCACATGAGAAAACTCCCGGTGCTGTTTGAATAAGAGTCTCTGCCGGCCATTTAGCCCACTTTAGAACCAGTTTTTTACCGTCATAAGTCCATGTTCCCGGATCATTGTTAACTGCACGCTTGTATGTACCATCAGCTTTAATTATTATCTTGTCTGTCCAGTATCTGTGTACTCCCTGATATTCTCCTGCTGCAAGTGTTGCAATAACAGGCTTAATAATCCCCGGAGCAGTTAGTGTAAAAGGGTATTCCGCACATGAGAAAACTCCCGGTGCTGTTTGAATAAGAGTCTCTGCCGGCCATTTAGCCCACTTTAGAACCAGTTTTTTACCGTCATAAGTCCATGTTCCCGGATCATTGTTAACTGCACGCTTGTATGTACCATCAGCTTTAATTATTATCTTGTCTGTCCAGTGTCTGTGTACTCCCTGATATTCTCCTGCTGCAAGTGTTGCAATAACAGGCTTAATAATCCCCGGAGCAGTCAGTGTAAAAGGGTATTCCGCACATGAGAAAACTCCCGGTGCTGTTTGAATAAGAGTCTCTGCCGGCCATTTAGCCCACTTTAGAATCAGTTTTTTACCGTCATAAGTCCATGTTCCCGGATCATTGTTGACTGCACGCTTGTATGTACCATCAGCATTAATTATAACTTTGTCTGTCCAGTGTCTGTGTACTCCCTGATATTCTCCTGCTGCAAGCACTGCCTTTGGTGCAAGTGAAGTCAGCGTAAACTTATATGCAGTACAAGAGAAAACTCCCGGTGCTGTCTGAACCAGAGTCTCTGCAGGCCACTTGGCCCATTTGAGGATCAGAGTTTTACCGTCATAAGTCCATTTTCCCGGGTCATTGTTCACAGCACGCTTATATGTACCATCAGCGTTAATTATTATCTTGTCTGTCCAGTGCCTGTGCACTCCCTGATACTCACCTGCCGGTGTAGCAGTTTGTGCAGAAACTGATGAAGCAATACCTAAAAAGGTAAATAAAGAAACTAAAGCAACGATGTATCTTTTCATCGACATATCTCCTTTTATAAATTAAAATCTTAAAATTTGTATAATTGATAAAACATGAAGTCAATGTTTTAATTTGTAAAAACTCTGGAATTAAGTTAGTTTTAAGGTTAAGATATATTAAAAATCTTATTCAACAGGACTTTCGATTGACTTTCCGGTTGAATTATTCATCAATCATACAGCAATGAAAAATATCAGATCTCTCTATTCCGTAAAGCAGTTATAAAACTCATTGCGGTTAAACGTAGTCTTATGTTAAATCATTTAAAAATAGATTCATAACAATCTGCGGTTTTTATAAACGCACCTTGAAGGATAAAATGTTAAAGAGTGAAAAGCATTCTTATATAATTATATATTTACTGTTCATACCGATTTTATTAATGCAGATGACATCAGCTAATGCTGATAATAGTAATCTGAATTCTCCGGCTTTAATCCAAAAAGAATCAAAAGAAAAAACCGGCGGCTTTGATATAGAAAATTTCGCTATTGAAAAAATTATCAATCATGAAGAAAAAAGTTCAGACACTCCGCGCAATTCAGTTGAAATAAGCAAAGCAGAATTAGAATCTCCTGTAGATGTTAAACCGGATGATCCACCAACAGAAAAGAGTATCGAAATTGATTTAACTCCTTTTACAATACTTAATGAACTCCATAGAACAATCTATTCAGGAAAGTATACTGAAGCAGAAGCAAAAAAAATATTCTTTGAGAACATTAACGCTGCTGCTGAAATTTACCGTTTTAAAGATGGCGGAAACTACAAAAAAGAAAACTGGGTTTTCCCTGTCGCCGGTTATGACCACAAAACAACTCTACTGGAAAGATATGGTTACAGGTACAGAAGAAAATACAATTATTTCAGCAGCACTTACTCAACGGACCATGCTGCTTATGATCTATTTATAAAAGATGAAAATTCCGACCTGCTTGATGATACAACAAAAATGCCTGTAAACATCCTATCTGTTACCGGGGGAGTTGTAATTGCATGTGTTAACAACTGGGACGAGAAGCTGAATTCTGCCGGAGGTAATAACATTCTCATATATGATCCATATTACCATGCAATATATTATTATGCACATAACAATAAAGTTTTTGTAAAAGCGGGAGATATTGTAAAACCGGGAGATGTTATAGCAACAATGGGAAGAACCGGAAGAAATGCTATTATGAAACGATCACCTACACATCTGCATATTGCGTATCTGAAGATTAAAAATAATAATTTAATACCGGTAAACATTTACAGAGATTTAAAAAAGATGAAAATTAAAAAAATCGAAATCATCAAATAAAAACGCGCCGGAAAACAGCTTGTTAAGTATATCTCCGCCGCGCTATGCGCGACGGAGTGAAAAAATTTATTTACCAACCTTTGTCATAATAAACTCTGTTCCGTTCAGATGTAATTTCCCCTTTTCAACAGACCATCCAAAAACTCTTTCAGGACTGAAGAATGAGTTTGTTTTCAACACCAGCCACTGCTCTCTGAAAGAATAGGTTCCTTTATTCCCCTGCTGTTTAGCTCTGTCTTTTAAGCTGTCGTTAAAGTACTTATGCTGGCTTGCCGGTATCTGTTTCAGCATTGCTGCAGTGGCTTTAATTTCATAAGTCCAGGTATTATCGCTTTTAAAGGTGAAGCGGTGTAGATCATATGGATTTGAATTCTGAAGCCCCTCCCATATCCCTACAATGGCTTTACCCGATTCATCTTTTTTTTCTGATGCATCCGTGGTTCCACCCTTTGCATTAAGAACAGCAACTATTTTTTTATGCCCGTTCTTTTTAGCCAGAGACAAAGCGGTACTGTTGTTTTTATCTTTAGCATTGATATTTGCACCTTTATAAAGGAGAAGTTTCACAAGTTCAGGGAAATCGCTGTTATTGTCTTTTAGATCAACAGTTGCGGCTGAGGCTGTCATTAAAGCCGTACGCCCGTTTAAATCCTTTAGCTCGATATTTGCTCCCCTCTCAATGAGCAATTTTGCAATGTCTACATGTCCGCGATAAGCAGCCATCATTAACGCAGTTTCACCTTTCTTATTCTGTAAGTTAACATTTGCGCCTTTATCGAGAAGAATTCCTGCCCTTTCAGGATTCTTTGTAACAACGCCCCATCCGCTTGCATACATCAGGGCTGTGTCCCCCGTGACTCCCTGAAAGTTGATATTGACTCCACTATCAATAAGAAGATTCATCATCCTGATGCTGGCTTTTTCCTGATCTTTACGGCCGAAGTTAATTACATTCATTAAAGCATTAGCACCATTGGTAGGAGTGAACGCATTAACATTGGCACCTCTTTTAAGAAGAGCAGAAACCGTATCATAAAAAAGACCGTTAGAGGCTATCAATAAAGAATTAGTCCCAATTGTATCTACCGCTTCAATTTTTGCACCCCTGTCTAGAAGGTAGTTAACCATTACAGTTTTATTCGCATTGGCGGCTATCATCAGCGGAGTCCATTTATTACCGTATATCTGAAGTTCTATTTTCGCACCTCTGTCGAGAAGAAGCTTTGCTCCTTCAATAAATCCATTCATCGCTACATACATCAGTGCAGAAGTGCCCCCTCCCCCTCTGGATATAAGATTAGGATTTACAGTTGTCGGAGTTCCTTTCGGAAGATCAATCTTCATAAATCTGATGGTGGATGAAAACGCGCAATTATCGACCTTGGCTCCTCTATCTAAAAGAAGAGTTGCTGTTTTCACTGCATTTTCTTTTTTAGTTGCCGGTGCCTCATCACCAACAGTTCCGACGGCAAACATCAGCGGAGTCATTCCATTTGAACTTATCTGCTCAATATCAGCCCCTTTATTTAGAAGCATTTCAGTCAGTTCAACAGATCCCTTACCAGCTGCATACATCAGAGCAGAATTCAATGGATTAGGCCCTACAATATCAACAGTGGGAACATGCTGATCTGTAAGGTTGACCTTTGCGCCCTTAGCAAGAAGAAGCTTAACTGCTTCTACATTGCCGGCTTCAACAGCGGCAATCAGCGGAGTCCGGTACCAGTTGTAGGCTCCCATGGGTCTTGTACTATATTTATTGACATCGATTCCCTTTGCATTAATAAGCATTTTAATTATTTCAGAGCTAACCCCCTTTGTTATAACAGCTTCCACAAGGACGGTATCCTGATGTTTGGCATTGACATCGGCTCCCTGCTTAATAAGAAGTTCAACCTTTGCTGCGTCGTTTTTCCAGACTGCTTCAATCAATTCAGGCACAAAGACTTTCTCGGCAAATACAATCTGATAATAAAGCAGAGTGGAAAACAGTAGTATTACTGCAGTAATATTTTTTTTCATAATTCCCCCGGTGTGAATTTATAAATTGAAAACATGCATGGAAATTTTGTAACTGCTCAAAAACCGATGGTATTATATCTCCGCCTGTTTATGAGTAGATACGAAATTTTTGTATTTAAAATACAGGATATAGCGAGTAAGTCTGGTATAAATCCGGTGATTAAATCAACAATTTTTTAACCATCCCGATAGGGATGGTTCTGGTGCTAAAGGACATTAATGAAGGTTGTCGGAATGTGCTGCAAGTATCTTACTCCGAAAAGTATTCAATATGCCCTGTTTAAATTAACCTCGTCTTTAGTGCAGCTCCGGCTTTTACTGCTGGCGACAATCGAGACTAGCTGATAAATCAGTCTTATCCCCGATTATGTTCCATCCTTTTTTTAATGTTACCGCATCTCCATTAATTGTTCCCGTAACATCGGCTTCAGAATAGTACAGGTAAAAACCGATAAATACTCTTCCCTCTGCCGGAACATCTCTTCCGTGAGAAGCTTCAGAAGGTTTTCGAGAGTTTTTGAAATCCAGAAGTTGAAAATAGTAAACTTTGGCAGTCCCAAAATCGTTTATTTTTTGTTCATACACAGCCTCATTACTTTCCACTTCGGCGCCAAATACAGGATTTGAAGGAAGTGTTAAATCGAACTTCCCGTTTTTTACAGGAATCTTTATGCTGTTTTTCATAGCATGTGCAGCATCGTATTCACCATCTAAGATGTTTTTCAAACCAGGTACAGTGATGAATCCGGGGTCATTAAGATCTTCGCGGCAAACTTTAAGCTGTAATCCTTTTACCAGAACTACATCAGCTGATTTTTTATCATCCTTTTTTGTCTCTGCGGGTTTAACGGAAATCACCTCAGATTTTTCTTCCTCAACTACTGAAGTTTCTTCAGAGGATCCTCCCTGTTTTTCTAAGACTATATCTGCATCCTTTGGTTCAGCTGTACGGCTTGCACGGGTCATAGAAAAATCCTCATAAAGACCAGGTATTGACTTGTTTTTCGTGTTAAGAAAACGGTAGATGAGTTTGTCGCCTTTAACCGTATACTTCATCGAAAGTTTTATAGTCTTCCCATCTGGAGTTTTATGCTCAAGTATAATAGGCGAGTTGCTGAATTTGTATTTCATTTCAACTTTCTCGCTTTTATAAGTTTCAGCATTTCTTACATTAAAAATTGCTGTATCGGAGCTAAACGTAATCTCAAAGAATTGATTCTGACTGAAGAAAGACCATTTGCCTGAGAGCGGATTTACTGTTGATACAGGTTTAGCTGCTTCTTTTTTCTTTTCTTCTTTTTTCTTTTCTTCTTTATTTGTAATTTTTTCCTTTGCTTTCTTTAAAAATTTGGGAGCTGTAGAACCTGTTGATGAAAATGAAACAGCAAGCACTGCAATCAGTAAAAAAATAATTCTTTTTTTCATGTATATACCCATAACCCTTTTAATTTAGCCTGTTATTGCCCATAGCCATATGGCAATAATTATTGCTCCCGCATGGATCACAATGAAAAGATATTCAAACTAAGCCCGGCCGATGCCTCTTCTTTTCTCTGCTTAAATTTTAAACAATAAAACAATTAAGTAAGCCCTTCTTAAATTAATAAAAAGGGCTTACTGTCAAAAAATAATCCTATCTGCTCATAAACCGGTGTCGAAATTGCTCTCCACCGCAACCAGGGCGCGGCGGAGATAAAATTCCAACGACTATTGAGCAATTAGAAATCATCTATTAGTATTCGTATTTTTTGTTAACTCTGATATAGAACTCAACCCATTCACTGCTGATTATGCCCTTCTTGTTTGTTGCATAAGATTTTATAACGATATCTTTGCCGTCTTCAAGATTATTGAGCATTACGGATTTTGCCTCATTTCCAGTTGCCTGACCAAGAGCGTTTGTAAATATATCAGCGTTATTTCCTCCGTCTTTTTCTTTAAGTTCAAGTTTTATACCAAAGGATGCACTATCATTTGGAGAGGTGAATGCTTGTACACCAGCCCATCCGAACTCACTCTTCTCCTGGACTTTATGAGGTGCTGACCGTGAGTAGCTCCATAAACTTTTGCTTGTAACGCCATCTGACAGTTCAAGGTTACCATATAACTCCATCCCTTTACCGGCGCCGTCATTAGCGTTTACTTTTATTTTATAAAGTGTAAAAGTAGTAGAGATCCCTTTACCAAACTGCTCAGTTGTTTTTGTAAGAGTATATTCATCATTATAAACTGTATTTGCAACAGTATTATCATCAACAAAACGGAGTTTGTAAGCTACAATCTTCCCGGGATTATCTTTAGAAAAGCTGTCTGTTTTGAGCATTTCAAGAAAGCTGTCAAGACTGATCGCAATCTTGGAGCCTCCAATAACAGTTATGTTGATTTTATTATTCTTTTTCAGATTATTAACAGAAGTCTCAATTTTAGCATCATATTTTCCATACATGGAAGCATCTACCGCTACATCAAGATCTGCCTTAATTTTGTCCCATGTCTCATCAGATTCAATGGTAAGATATGCAAGTCTTCCATATGCTACAGATGCTACATAAACCGGCCTGAATCCCTGAAAATCTTTTACATCAAAATTCTGATAAAGGAAAGTATTAGCACCCTGATCAACATCCACTGTATAGAATGTCTCCATGTATTTTACCATGTATTTATACTTCTTTGTACCTTTGCCGAATTCAAATCCGGTTTTAACACTTGTCTCAACTACACCTGAATTAAATCCGACACCAAAATTAAATTTAATATTGAAATCTGATTCTGAATATATTGTTGATTCCTCAAATGAATAAGTAGTGGAAGCTTTACCTATATTCTGTCCCAGAATCTGATTATGGAGTTTTCTATAATTTGACAGAGAAGGTAAAAGTTTACCTGTAACCACCCCGGTCTTACCCTTATCACCCTTAACATTTGTTAAATCATATGATACCGTAATGTCATTCTTTTTACCCTTTGTTATCTCCTTATATGTTCCGCTTGCAATGGTATGCCCAAAGAGAACAGAACCGGGATAGATAACATCTGTACCTGGATTAAGCAGAATCTGCTGGTCAAAAGCCGCACTTGCTTTAAATTTCTGGGTAGTTGTAACATAAGTTACAGGTCTGCCGTCAATAGTCTTGCCCTGTACTTTTGACTCTTCTTTTTCCTCTGAGAGTGCAGTTTCTGAAAGTTTTTCAGGTTTAGCCTCACTATCAAGTCCATCAGGCTGCTCCAGATCATATAACTGCTGGGCTAAAGCGGCAAGTTTTTTTGCTTTTTTCTTAGCTTTCGCCTTTTTTTCCTTTTTCTCTTCTTTCTTTTTTGCATCCTTACTAACCATAGTCTTTAACGTAGTAAGCTTACTTTTTGCAACCCCCATGTCTCCCGAAATGCAGACAAATGCAAATAGTGTACAAAATAAAATAACACTGCTTTTTTTCATTAATCTCTCTCCTGATTTAATTTCCTATTCTTACATATCTAAGATTGCGGCCATATTCTGATTTTACTCTACTTTACAAACAAAGAAACGTCTCTGTCAACGAAGTAACCTTATTTCTGCTTAACAATTACTTAATTTCACCTTAAATTATTAACTACTGTTTGACAGATATACTGCTTTATCATAATAGATTTAAAACCGTCATTGAGTGATAAAATGGAAGATAAACCAACCATCCTGATTGTGGATGATCAATCAGCAGATCGAGAATCTCTTGCAAGAATCCTGAAAAAGGAGGGGTATCCCTACGTAGAGGCATCCGCTGCTCTTGCTGCAGTTGAGATTATTAAATCACGGGAGATATCGCTTATACTTCTTGACCTTGAACTGCCCGATATCAACGGACGTTTTATTATACCTCAACTTCTCGAGGTCAAACCCGGACTCCATATAATTATTGTATCCTCCACGCTGGACATGGAGGAACGGCTTGAGTGTTTCAAACTGGGAGCTGAAGATTTTATAACCAAGCCCTATCACGACGGAGAGACACTGGCACGGATTAAACGCTCTCTTCGCGATAATGAATCACGAAAATCAACCCAGATTCAGTGCGGATCACTGCTACTGGACAGGAATACCCGTCAGATATTTTTTAACGGGGAGGCTCTTAATATAAGCAGCAAATCTTTTGATATATTCTATCTCCTTGCGATGAATCCCGGAAGAGTATACAGCAGAGAAAAAATAGGACAGATCATCTGGCAGGGATTTTATGTAAGTGATAATTCCATATGGGTACATATGAACAAAATAAAAAAACTTCTTAACGAGGCCGGACATGGTGCGGGGAGAATTGAAAACCATCGCGGTACCGGATACTGCTACATTCCGGACTGATCTATTTTAAGTTCAAGCTCCCAGACTGCTCCGCAAAGAGCTCCATCACCCTGCATCAGCGCAATTTTGATATTACACGCATCGGCAAGCTGCTTCACTATATAGAGTCCAAGACCTGTAGAACGTTCACCTCCGCTCGGTTTAGCACTGAGCTTTGTAAACTTATGAAAAAGTTTTTCTCTATCTTCCGGCAGAAATCCGGGACCGGAATCACTTATAGTTATAACAAGATTATCCCCTTCTATACGGCAGTCAAGTTCAACTATTCCATCGGAAGGCGCATATTTTATTGCGTTTGAAACAAGGTTTGCCATAATCTGATAGACCATCTCCTCATCACCATTTATCATACAATTAACAGCCGGAGATGCAGAGAATGTCTGCCCCTTGCTGTTCGATAACGGTTCAAAATTACCCGTCAATTTTGCCCACTGCCATGAAAAATCGTATGACTTTAAGATAATCAGATCTTTACTGCTGCCAAGACGTGCTGCATTAACTGAATTTTGTATCATCAGAGACATCTCGCACAGACGAAGAAATATTACCGTGGAGATTTTATTCGGTAATCCGGCAAGACTTTTCTGAAGCATGAGAATTTCATTTGAAAAACCGTGTGTAACTATAAACAGCAGATCTTCGAATTTAGATTTATCCACTTCAAGTCTGATTGCCAGAGTCTTCAGCCTTTGAGTAAAAAGCATCATTGTAATCAGCACCCCGCCGATAAACAGAAAGAACGAAACAAATAAAATCACAAGATCCTTAATCAGTCGAACCCTTTCCCCCTTAAGCAGGTGACCGGTATCCAGAACTGCCAGAATAGACATTTCTCCATTAAATATGGGAATCCTTTTATAATATATATTCTCGTTATCATCCTTAAGACGGCCATAGTCAAAATCCTCTGACATGATTGTATTGATTAACATATCAACGGGATTTTGACTTTTTTCCTGAACAGTAGAATTCTTAAAGCTGAAAACTTTAACACCCTCTCCTATCTCCAATCGGGAAATATCTATTAAAGCATTCCCTAAATCATCAAGAATAATAATCCTCTCACCTAAACTGATTATTTGCGCAAGCTGCTCTCTCAGTCTGGTAAAAGAAATCAGGGCAGCAATGCTCCCGATAGGGCGGCCACTCCTGTCCCTTATTAGCCGGTCAACATACAACTGATAGTCTTTTGCACTGTCTTCGGAATAAAGATTAAATGACCATTCAGATTTTTTTTCCTTTTTCCAGTAATCAAAAAACCAGGCATCGCGAGTCAGCGTCGGATCAAGGATAATAGGTTTATCAGACCAGTAATCCCAGACTATTCTTCTATCCCTGTCAGAAACACCAATTGAGGTTATCTCTAATTCTGCAGCCCAGGCCTTCATCTGAGATTTCAGCCATCGGGGATTTGATGCAGCTTCACGCATTATCTGCGTCCAGTCAAAAGTTTCAGCCAGCAGTGAGAGCCCTTTAAGTGACGGTTTAAAAAATAAATCTATTCTCCGATCTATAAGTTCTGTCATTTTTGGAAAAGTACTTTCTTCAAATTGCTTATTTAAACGATCAATTGCAGTATAATAAGAGGCCAAAGTAATCCCAAGGAAGATAAAAAAGCAGGAGCATCCCAATAAGATTATATACCGTGACATTTTAACGATTTTTTCTGGTTCACTCATGCGGATAAAAAGCCCTGTAAGGTTTTTTTGTCAATATCTAAATTAAGTTATAATTAAGGCAGGATTAAGGCATATTGCAGCTCAACTTCTATTTAATATTACGGAGAACTTCCTTTTAAATTTTTCGCTTTAAAAAAGTCATCGGATTCAACGCCCGGCCGTTTTTTCTTATTTCAAAATGAAGATGGGGTCCCGTGGAGCGCCCGGTATTACCTGACATAGCTAGAATCTGTCCGGGTTTTACAGATTGACCTACTTTCACCAGTCTTCTGCTTAAATGACCGTAATAGCTTCTGTAGCCGAATTCATGCTCAACTATAACCAGATTACCATACCCCTCTTCATATCCCGAAAAGACCACCTCCCCTCTTCGCGAAGCATGAACTTTTGTCCCCGATGGACAGCCGAGATCTATCCCTTTATGAAATTCCGTCCTTCTGCCGTTAAATGGATTTTTTCTGGTGCCGAAACCTGAAGTTTTTCTCCCGTACTGAATTGGTGAAAAAAATGCAGTTCCAAGAAAAAGTGATTTTTCTATGGTGGAAATTTTACCGCATGGGATAAAAATGAACTTTTTATCAAGGGTATCGCTTTTGTTTATTGCCTTTACGTATCTGATATCGATCTTATCTGCAGCCAGAGCAGTATATATCGATTTTAAATTAGTCCCCGGCACAATAATCCCTCTCATATTAGGTATAAAAAGAGTAGTTCCCGGCACAACCTGAAACGGAGATGTAAGATTATTTACTGACATGAGGGTATCCATATCGAGTGAGCATTTTGACATGACAACCCAGAAGTTTTCATTTTCTTTAACTTTATATGTGTAGAACTTAAGTTCAGGGAGATTCCTTTCGCTTCTTCTGCTTTTAACGGTATATATTGCCTGTTTTATATCTTCTCTTATCGATTTTAACTCAGAATTATCCTGATATACCAGACTGTCCAGTTTTTCAACCTGATCTTCAGCCCGAAGATTGAGTGAAACCGATACAGCAATACATACTGTTATAATAATTGTTAAGAATTTATTATTCATTAAGCACAAAACTCCATATGTTTCTATCTTCGGCATTTTTTAAATTTGCTTTAATTAATTATTATGTCTCATTGATAATATTTATCATAGGCGGATTATTTTCCGGAGCACAACGCTTCGCGATGTGTAATCCACCACTTCAAGCGTATGCGAAGCATACGCACCCCTGGAAATAATTCACTATTGATTTAACGGCGTGAGCAAATTATTTTTTTTATTGTAAAAACTGGCCCTTGAAGAAAAATGCCTTTTCCTACTGGAAATTAAATTTAAAAATACTTATTCTTATAACAATATTACTCAACAGGCAGGGCTATGATAAAAAAAGAGATACTTGGACGCTGGACAGTTGAAAAATCTGAAGAGCTTTATGGAATCAAAAACTGGGGCGCGGGATATTACGACATCTCCTCTTCCGGAGAGGTAACGATAAATCCATTCGGCAAGAAATCCGATGTAAAAATAAATCTTATGGATATCATTTCAGGGATAAGGCAGCGCGGTTTTGAAATGCCTGTACTTCTAAGATTTGAAAATCTGCTCGATGCCCAGATATCCCATCTTAATGAGTCTTTTAAAAAAGCCATGAAAGAGTGGAACTACCAGGGGGATTACCGGGGAGTTTATCCTATCAAAGTAAACCAGCAGCAGCAGGTAATTGAGGAAGTTGTAAAATATGGTGAGAGATATCATCACGGACTGGAAGTGGGGAGCAAGGCTGAACTCATAGGCGCACTCTCAATTATGCGGGATAAAGAGGCATGCCTTATCTGCAACGGTTACAAGGACGAGGAGTTTATTGACCTGGGACTTTATGCTGTCAAGATGGGATTCAAATGTTTCTTTGTTGTGGAGATTCCAGGTGAACTTGAACTGATAATGCAGCGTTCGGAGATGCTCAAGGTAAAACCTCTTATTGGAATGCGGATTAAACTCTCATCAAAAGCGGGCGGACACTGGACTGAATCGGGCGGAGATAGAAGTATATTCGGATTGAATACAGCCCAGCTTATCGACGCTGTTGACATGCTGAAAAAAAATAACATGCTCGACTGTCTTAAGCTGCTTCATTACCATCTCGGTTCGCAGATCCCGAATATAAGAGACATACGTTCAGCAGTTGTTGAAGGTTCAAGAATATACGCCGGGCTTGTGAAAGAGGGTGCGCAGATGGGATACCTGGATCTTGGCGGCGGACTTGCCGTTGACTATGACGGATCGAACACAAACTTCTCCAACAGCAGAAATTATACCATCGATGAGTACTGTGTTGACGTTATAGAGATTGTCCAGGCAACGATGAATGAGGAGAATATTCCCCATCCTACAATTATAACAGAATCGGGGAGAGCGACTGTTGCGTATTACTCAGTGCTTGTATTCAACGTACTCGACGTTGCAAAATTTGAAATAAGCAAAATTCCGGAAACTCCTCCTGAAGATTCGCACGATCTTATTAAGAGTTTATACTACATTCTGAATACAATGAATCTTAAAAATATTCAGGAGTGCTATAACGATGCGCTCTACTATCGCGATGAGGTACGTGAACTTTTCAAACATGGTAAACTCACGCTGAGAGAGCGTTCATTTGCTGAAACGGTATTCTGGAACATCATAAGCGTAATCGCCCAGGAAAAGAAGCGGATGAAGCAGTCACCGCCCGACCTTAGCGATATAGAGTCTGCAATTGCGGATATTTACTACTGCAACTTTTCAGTATTCCAGTCTGTACCTGACCACTGGGCCATCAATCAGCTCTTCCCGGTAATGCCTATACACCGGCTGACCGAGATGCCCACACGTAACGCCGTTATAGCGGACATTACCTGTGACTGTGACGGTAAAATGGACAGCTTCATCGACCTTCACGATGTAAAACATGTTCTCCCTCTCCATGAATTAGGGGAGGAGGATTACTATCTGGGAATTTTTCTCGTCGGTGCATATCAGGAGACACTTGGAGATCTTCACAATCTGTTTGGCGATACGAATGTAGCAAGTATTAGAATCTATCCGAACGGCGAATACGATTTTGTACGTGAAATTGAAGGGGACACCGTTGCCGATGTTCTTTCATATGTCGAATTCGATCCGAAGCAGATGCTCCTTGACTTCAGAGAGATGGCCGAACAGGCAATCAGAGAGGGACGCATAACAGCAAACGAACGGCGCGAGATTATGAAGGCTTATGATGTAGGCCTTAGAGGATATACATATTTTGAAAAATAGGGAGGTTTAGATTATGGGAAAAGTTCTTATTATTGGTGCGGGCGGAGTCGGACAGGTTGTTGCTCATAAATGCGCGCAGGTGCCGGATGTCTTTCAGGAGATCTGTCTTGCCAGCAGGACACTCTCTAAATGTGAAAATATAGCTTCACAGATAAAAAGACCAATACGTACCGAGCGTGTCGATGCAGACAATGTCCCCGAGCTTGTTGCGCTTATCAGAGATTTCAAACCGGACGTGGTAATTAACGTTGCCCTCCCCTACCAGGATTTGACTATAATGGATGCATGTCTTGAAACGAAAGTCCACTATGTCGATACAGCAAACTATGAGCCCCGCGATGAGGCAAAATTCTGTTATAAATGGCAGTGGGAGTATCAGGAGCGATTTAAAAATGCCGGTATAATGGCTCTCCTCGGTTCAGGATTTGATCCCGGAGTTACAAATGTTTTTACAGCCCACGCGCTGAAACATCATTTTGATGAAATACATGAACTGGATATAATCGATGTTAACGGCGGAAATCATGGACTTAAATTCGCAACAAATTTTAATCCCGAGATAAATATCCGCGAAATTACAGCTCTCTGCAAGCACTGGGAGGATGGAAAATTTATCGAGACTGAACCGATGTCGATGAATAAGAAGTTTGAGTGCCCTGAAAACGTCGGGACATACAATATATATCGTTTGTATCACGAAGAACTTGAGTCTCTCGTAAAACATATACCCACAATAAAGAAAGCCCAGTTCTGGATGAGCTTTTCAGAAAATTATCTGAAACACCTTGAGGTTCTGCAGAACGTAGGTATGACTTCAATCGAGCCGGTAAAATTTCAGGGGATGGATGTAATCCCTCTTGAATTTTTAAAAGCGCTTCTTCCGGATCCGGCATCACTTGGTCCCCTTACAAAAGGGAAGACATGTATCGGATGCGTATGCAAAGGGGTAAAAGACGGTAAACCGAAAGAGTATTACGTGTACAACATCTGCGATCACGAAGAGTGCTACGCCGAGGTCAAGTCGCAGGCCATTTCATATACCACAGGTGTACCGGCAATGATCGGAGCAATGATGATAATGACAGGAAAATGGAAAGGAGATGGTGTTTTCAACATGGAACAGATGGATCCCGATCCTTTTATGGCTGCACTGAATGTTCACGGACTGCCGTGGAAAGAGATTATACTGTAGAAGCAATTTGTTTAACAATTACCACCTTCCTTCTATCCGCCCCCTAAATCCCCCGGAGGGGGACTAAAAGCCGGATAGAAGGTAAAGCTGGAATCTCTAATACATTTTTCAAGTCCCCCTCCGGGGGATTTAGGGGGCGGAGGATTTGCGGCCGCATTGAAATTTTCAATAAAAAGGAAAAACATGACAGATTTCTCAATTTTTGAAACTCCATCTTTTGCAGTAGACGAGGTTCTTCTGAAAAAGAACCTGGAAATTCTTGCGCATATACAGAAAGGAACCGGGGCAAAGATTCTACTTGCGCTGAAGGGATTTGCCATGTACTCTGCCGCACCTCTGGTAAAGCAGTATCTCGCAGGGACATGCGCCAGCTCACCGCACGAGGCAAGGCTTGGACGGGAGGAATTCGGCGGTGAAGTTCACTCATTTGCTGCTGCATACAGCGACAGTGATTTCGACGAACTGTTAACGCTTTCTGATCATATAGTTTTAAACTCTATGAGCCAGTATGAACACTTCAAAGACAAAATTGCGGCTCATAGTGACAGAATAAAATTCGGCCTGCGCATTAATCCCGAACATAGAGAAACAGAAGTAGAAATATACGATCCCTGCGCGCCGTTTTCAAGACTGGGAATCACAAGAAAAAATTTCCCGGATACTCTCCCTGAGTATATAACAGGGCTCCACTTCCATACTCTTTGTGAAAAAAACTCCGACTCTCTTGAACGGACAATTGAAGCTGCCGAAAAAAAATTCGAAAAATTTTTTCATCAGTGCGAATGGGTGAACTTCGGCGGCGGACACCATATTACACGAGACGATTACGACACAGGACTGCTGACCGATCTCATTCTGTATTTTAAAAACAAGTACAATGTTAAAATCTTTCTTGAACCGGGTGAAGCTGTTGCCCTGAATACAGGATTCCTGGTTTCCACTGTTCTCGATGTAATTGATAACGATAAAAAAATAGCAATACTCGATACATCTGCAGCAGCACATATGCCCGATGTTATTGAGATGCCGTACAGACCGTTTATAATCGGTTCAGACGATCCGGGAGTACTCCCTTACACATACAGACTCGGCGGACTCACATGTCTTGCGGGGGATATTATCGGAGAATATTCATTCAAAAAACCCCTCAAAGCAGGGGACAGGCTTGTATTCACAGACATGGCGCACTACTCCATGGTGAAAACAAATACATTCAACGGAATAAAACTTCCCGATATTTATTACTTCAATTCTGAAACAGGAAAAATTCTGCATAGAAAAAGCTTCGGATACAGCGACTTTAAAGGGAGGCTCTCATGACAGCAGAACTTTTTTTTCTCGAAAGCGAATCGGAGAGAAGATCTTCCGAAGACTCGTTATTTCATATACTCCCTGTGCCGTACGAAAAAACAGTATCGTATGGAACAGGGACTGTAAACGGTCCTGCCGGAATAATTGCGTCATCACAGCAGCTTGAAGCATTCGACGGAATATCTATCCCTCTTGAACATGGGATCTTTACGCACAAACCGGTAAACTGCAGCGGAAGCGATACCGAAGTACTGGCTGAGATAGAACGAAAAACCGCATCGATTTTCTCCATGGGGAAAATCCCTGTAATTCTGGGCGGAGAGCACACTGTCAGCTACGGACCGATTATGGCGGCTAAAAAGCACTTTGATATAATCGGAGTAGTACACTTTGACGCCCACGCAGATCTGCGGAATGAACTGGACGGATCAAATTTTTCTCACGCATGCGTAATGCGGAGAGTGCACGAAAAGGGAGTTCCACTTGTGCAGATAGGTATACGGAGCTTCTCCATGGAGGAGCAGAAGTACCGTGATGCAAACAGCGACATCACCTGCTACAATGCGTCATACATTTACAGAGAGAACTGTTTCAGCATAGATTTTCCCGAAGACTTTCCCGATGACATATACATTTCAGTTGATGTTGACGGACTCGATCCATCGGTTATCCCCCACACAGGGACACCTGTTCCCGGGGGATTGTTCTGGTACGATTTTTTCAAGTTCATTGAGTCTATACCTGCAGGGAAAAGAATCGTCGGATTTGATGTTGTTGAGCTTGCACCGGGTGATGGTTCAGAGGTTTCAGATTTTGCAGCGGCACAGCTTACATATAATCTCATGGGGATAATCAGCCGCAGAATGAAATAGATTAAACTTTCGGTGACTTTTTCTTTATATATAGAATTTTCTCCACTGCGGCTATTACATTATCCTCATCGTCAAGAACGTCTATTTTAAATTCAGGGTTTATTGAGTTACCGCTCTCTGCAAGTTGTCTTATCTCCTCGTATTTCACTTCAGGTATAAAAAATCGTGCATGGACTCTCCCCTTCCCGGGCTGTTTAAAAAGTATTGTAGCACCCTTATCCCATACGATATAATCTCTTCCAAGATTCTCCATGAGCAGAAAGAAAAAGAAAGGATCGCACATTGCATAGAGTGAACCGCCGAAATGTGTGCCAACATAATTCCGGTTCCAGAAAGTCAGTTTCATACTAACATCTACAGTTTTAACATCTTTCGAAATTTTAACTCTTATCCCTGCTCCGAAAAACGGAGGGTAAAAGCTGAAGATTTTAAATAACAGTCTTTTTAATGTCATTGTATGCCTCAGTAAAATCAAATATTATCAGTATCTAATAATAAACCGGCTGAGATAAAATACCACCGGTTTTTTAAAAAATTACTATCATCAGATCTAATTTAACAACTAAGTATTTTATGAAAGAATTAGTACAATTATCCCTTCGACTCCGCTCAGGGAGCGTACTCTAACGCTGGCTGAGCGGAGTCGATGCCTGGAGTCAGTACTATTTCAGGTGTATACGAAGCATACTCACCATAAATTCAGTTGTTAAATAATTTCATTTTCTACTGTACAAATTAAAATTAAATGAATCTCTTGTATATGTTTTTATCATTTCCTGGAGGATTGTCATGCTAAAATTCATTTATCACTCTTTTATCATTCTTGCTGTAACAACAGCAATAGTCGCATCTGCTGAAACAAAGGGATTTAAAAAATTTCAGCTCTTCCCGACGGATGATTCCGTTTCTGATAAAGAATTTTCCGTATATATTGAAAAGTTCAAAAAAGCTGTTAAAACGAAAAATCTTGCTGCAGTAAAAAAATTAACTGCACCGGACGTGGCTTTTACCTTCGAATCGCAGGACGGGATTAATGGATTGATTAAAACATGGAAGCTGGACAGAAATCCGAAGAAGTCAGATTTCTGGTATGCAATGGATAAAGTCCTTTCGCTCGGTTCAGCTTATTATAACGATGAAAAAACAATGTATGCATATCCGTATCTATTTGTCACATTTCCCGCGGATTACGATTCTTTTGAATACGTCGCCCTTACCGGAAAAAAAGTAAATATAAGAAAAGCCCCCGATGCAAAATCAGCTGTTATTGAAACACTCGACTATGAGATTTTAAAAAGTACCGGTGTAGAAGAAAATCCGAAGAAAGACAAAGTAAGCGGTATAGACGGAAAATGGATTAAGGTAATAACATCTCAGGGGAATGAAGGATATGTATTCAGCCATTATGTGCATTCACCCATTGGACATAGAGCTATTTTCGAAAAACGGAATGGCGGCTGGTTACTCACGGCTTTTGTTTCCGGAGACTGATTCTATAACTCAATAATTGCAGTGGTTTATTAACCACTGCAGAATATCGAAAGTTTAATTCTATTTACTTCTCCACGGTTTAAAAACTGATATGAATACTGTGAATATAAGTGTAATATTCATGCACAAACCGACTATAAGCTGGCTTCTGCTGATAAACATATAACGTTCATTCTGCAGCACCGTGATTCCGTCAGTACCGGACATGGTAGTCATCTCTGCAATCCATGGGCCTGTAAATATTGTACCGATTACAATTATTGAAACAGTCACAACCCATTTAAAAATAAGCCATCTCTGTTTGAAAAAACCCCATTTAGTGTAAATCCCGTACAATAATCCGGTCAGAAGCGTAAGCATTGCCGCAGGTACAAGTATTTTCATATCGATAAAATCCGTGAGATAATTCAGCATGTATAACTGATCGCCATTATTCAGCCGTCCTGCAACTATCGTAAATGACAGCATTACAATCCCGCATGTTACCCAGACAGCGGCGAATAGCAGATGAAAGCTCTTAAGCCACTTCTGCTGATTTGATGAAAACATTTTCATTATAATTTTTCCTGTTTACGTTTCGGTCCTGCGAATTGAACGGAGTACGCTATCCCTGAAAATTTTACACGCCGGCTGAGCGGAGCCGAAGTCTGAATGCTTATCTAATTCAATCATTAGCTGCTATACTTACATTAATTCTAAATAATATATGTTTTAAGAACTACATACTCTCCGCGATATATCTTATGAGTATTACTTTACCAGGTTCTGTCATGTCAAGAAATTTGAATGTCAGGTAATACACGCTCTCTGTTTCAACTGTCTTTGAAGATACTATGCGGGAATTTACATTAAACCTGAATTTGCTTATTTCAAAGCTGATGGGATACTCACGTCCATATTCAAGCGGAACAGGGATACGTATAACACACTCGTACTCATTTATCTTCAAAATTGAACATTCTATATGTTCCGGTTCTTCTACAGCCGTTAAAGATTCAACTGAAACTATTGCAGGAATAACAACATTTATATATGGATGTCTAAACTCCCTCTCTCTAGTAAGATCATCCGTTAACTTAACTTTAACGATGTTACCGTCAATTCCCATTGTAACAGTATTAATAAGATATTCTGCGTCATTTATTCTAAGTGCATGAAGTGACACTGCAGATTCATTTTCAAAAATACGGAGATTCTTTGCCGGAGTAAAAAGCATAAGCTCAATAAAATTACTCCCCCTTCCTGCGACCTTGCTTAAATATACCTCGCCGCTATCGGCTGTAAAATAAAGAATATCACCATCCTCAATATCTGCCATTGATTCCAGAGGTTTTCCAAGAGATCCCTTGATGTAGAGTCTTTCATAAATTATTGTCAGATCACGGAAAATCTCTCTAAGATTATCATCACCTACTGTCTGTTTTTTCAGATATTCGATAAAATCCGGTAATATTGATTCAAATAAAGCAGCATTTGAAACAAGATCTTTAGGATTCGATAATTTCAGATATGAGGCCATATTCTTCAGAATTTTAAACTGAAAATTATTGAGCCCCTTACGCTTTGCCTGAAATAAAAAAAACTGATAATTATGAATCCTCTTCTGCTCCTTTGATTCATTATATTTATATACTATATAAACAAGTAAAGCTGCGAAGACCAGGCCAATAACGATTCCTATTCCTAAGGCATCAGGAGTAGGCCAGACAAAGGGATAAAAAGCTCCTTTATTTTCCATATAAACTCACCTTTAAAAAAAGATTCTGAATTCTGATAAAAGACTACTTTAAAATATTATACATACCCCTGTTAAAAACAAAAGCAGTTCAAATCCCTGGAGCGGCAGAATCTACGAAGTCAGATTTTACCGGCGGTTTTTGAGTAATTACTTTTTTTAATCTCAAGAATAATTTACACAATCCCGATTATTAAGTATAAAGTTATAAGTAAATAATGAGAGAGTCAAGATAATTGCGGTCTCTTTCTCAAATTTACAGCATTATCTTAATCCGTGCATAAACAGAAGATGTGATAACTCATAAACTGACGTTAAAATTCTTCTTCGCCGGTTTACGGGCAGAAAAATCAAGGTCAGATGCCCGGAAGAAGTTTGAAATTAAAGCTTTTAGTATTATAAAAAACTGATGATATAATAAAATTCTTTTTTTGAAGGTTGAAAATGAATGTTGGATTAATAATTGGACTCGTTGCCGGTTTCGGAACTCTTATTTTCGGTGTTTTAGTTGCCGGCGGTAATGTTTTAATGTTCTGGGATGCGCCTTCGGTCATCGTTACTTTTGGAGGGGGCTGGTGTGCTCTAATGGTTGCGTATCCCATACCAAAACTTATGGCAATGCCTACATATATGAGGATTGCGGTATTCCCTCCTACTCTGAATCCCGTTGAACTGATAGTAACACTGGTGCAGTTTTCTGAAAAATCAAGACGTGAGGGCTTACTCGCTCTTGAAGATGACCTTGACGCTCTTGACGAACCCTTTTTAAAAAAGGGACTTCAGCTTGTGGTAGACGGTACTGACCCGGAACTTGTACGAACAATTCTTGAAACAGATATAGATGAAATGGCAAGCCGCCACGATGCAAATAAAAAAATCTTTGATGATTTCGCCGGACTTGCACCGTCATTCGGTATGATTGGTACTCTTATGGGACTTGTACTTCTACTTGCAAACCTTAGCGACAAGTCGATGGTTGGACCATACCTTTCAGTTGCTCTTATTACAACACTGTATGGAGCTATTCTTGCATATCTTGTTCTTACACCAATGTCGACAAACCTTGATGCCCTTACCGGTGATGAAATTCTTTTTAAATCTGTAGCTGTAATGGGTGTACTCTCCATACAGGCTGGTGATAATCCCAGGATTCTGAAGGAGAAACTTGTTTCATTCCTCCCTCCTGTTATGAGAGCTGATTTAGTAGACGAAAAGGGCGAATAAAAGATGGCGAAGAAAAAACGTGAAAAGAAAGGTGTAGCCGGACCTCCAGCATGGATGGTTACCATGGGGGATATGAACAACCTCCTTATGTGTTTCTTCATCATTATGATGGGGGATGTAACCGTAAGTACTGCTGATGATTTTAAAATGATAATAAGTTCATTCCGTGGGAACCTGGGGATGATGGAGGGGGGGAGATCATTATCGAAGGGATCTCTTGCTGAAATGGGTCAGACCATGATGAGTCTCCCTTCAACAGACAAAGGGAGATCTCTCGGGAAAGCAGTTACCAGAGCAATGGAGTTGTTTAAACCTGAGATCACTTCAAAGAGCGTCCGTGTTACCGAAGATGAAAGAGGTCTTATCATAAGCCTTGCATCAGATTTCTTTTTTGATCCGGGCTCTGCAAAGCTCAAGCCGGAGATGAGACCTGTTCTTGCTAAAATATCAAATATAGTCCGCAATGTACCCAACTTTACCAGGGTTGAAGGGCACACCGATGCCAGCGCAATCGGTCAGCCCAGAGGTGAGGGATATAAGACAAACTGGGAACTCTCTTCCGCAAGAAGTCTTGCAGTTCTCCAGCATCTTGCAGATGAAGAGAATGTAAATCCGAAACAGTTATCGTCTGTCGCATTCGGTGAATACCGCCCCATAGACGACAACAATACGCCGGAAGGACGGGCATATAACCGGAGAGTTGATATAGTTATACTTAAAGAGAAATTTGTCGAAGAATCAAAAGATGCAAGAATAAGCAGACCTCTTCCCGATGAAGAGTGGCGGTAATTAGCAGTATGTGATTAAATCAAACGGTTGAATTCTTCAATTGACATTCCAGCCTGACGAATAATTGACCGCAAAGTCCCTCTGTCGAGTTCTTTGTGATCAGGAACAACAGTCTGTGAATATGGATCGTCTCTTCTTAAAATGATATGACTTCCATGTTGTCTTTTAAAATAAAAACCTGCTTTTTCTAATACTCTGACACATTCTCTTCCGGAAATTTTCGGCAAACCACTCATACAACAACCATCATAGAATCAAAGGTTTCGGCAGGTACAGGTAAATGATCTTCGTTTAATACAATCAAATAACCTTCAATTGCTTCTTTGATATTTATAATGGCTTCTTCTTTTGTTTTTCCCTGACTTACACATCCAGGTAAGCTTGGACATTCAGCCACATAATATGAGTCTTCACCAGGGTAAATGATTACTTGTCGCATATATTGCACCTCAATTATTAAAACAATTAATTTATGTTTACTGTTATCTGACCAAAAGTCAACAAATTTCCTTGAAATCAGGACTTGCAGTATGTCCAGTAAAGAAAAGATAACGAATCTGCACAAAAACTGGTGATGTAATGAATTTCCCGGGCTCCTTGTCTTCATTTTGACAAATGAGTAAGGATATGTTCACCAGAAGTTATATCACCTACCTCATTGATAACTCTGACATTATTCGTGTTATGTTTCTGCTGCACTCGGCTTTATAATCGCTTTTCAATCCTGAGTCTGGCATTCTATCAATATCGGATGAAAGTTCCTGATACAATGTAAGAGCCTTCTCTTTATTCCCGAGTTCATAATTGAATCTTCCGTTTGCAAATCGTGCCGGATAGTGTGCACGGTTTTTCACTATTACATCATTTATAATTGTCAAAGCTTCATCTCTTCCCTCTGACTTGTTGTAAAAAAGAAGTATTGCAAGAGCATACTTAGCATCAAGAAGATCCGGGTTAATCGCTGCAGCTTTGCGGTAGTTGTATTCAGCTTTATCTATATCATCCTTTGAATTTTTCTCAACGCCTCTGTTCCCGTATGCAAGCCCCAGCGAGTAAAATGTATTATCACTTGCATTACCGTATTTCAGCACTTTATTGAATGCGTCAATTGCCATATCCCATAAGCGGCTTTCAAGATAGTAAGTTCCTATAAGATTATACTGCTGAGCAAGTCTTGATGCAACAGATGCATCTTTGAACTCCTCTTTTTCCAGCTTCTGAATCTTTTCTTTCACCTCCTGATAGAACTTCTCCCTGGCCCCTTTATAGTCTCTTTTTATATTACAATTAATTATATCGAACATCGAATTAAGTACCAAAAGAGAGATAACCACCATCAGAGATAGAGCAAGATATAATTTATTTTTTAATTTCATTTTAGGGTGCATACTGAACCGCCTGGAGTAATTTAATATGAGATTCATCAATAGTATCGGATTACTATAAAAAATCAACTATATAATTATCACCCCTCCGGCGGCGGGAATATATATAGCTTTTTTCTTATAGAAAAATTAAGGAAAAAATACGGAGAATATTTTTAAAATTAACTCAAAAAAAATATTTTTGGCTCAAAATGTATTAATATTGTAAATATCAAAATGACATAATCTGAACGGAGGAGATGTGATGAAAACTCAAAAAAATTATAAATCTATAATCAGGATTACTCTCTTTCATGTTATGTTGTTATCAGCAGTTTTTTCAGCAGCAGGATGCTTTATCGATAAAAAAGTATCAACGTCGGCAATCGATATGGTTGTTGTATTTAACAAAGATGTACCGATAGAAAAATCGAGCAGTATAATGTTTGAGCATGAGTATATTTTTGTTGAAGGCATGGACAGCAGTAAAGGTAAAAAATATTTCCAGGAGACCGGGCCAAAATATATTGTAAAAGTTTCGAAGGAAAAAATTGATGTTTTTATTGCCGAGATGAAAGTCATTCCTCAGATATATGAAATATACAGGGCCGATTACTCCATCACAAAAGATTAAATAACCGGCTGCTATAATTAAGATAATTATCTAATCATAAATTGGCGGTGAAATTGCTCTCCGCCGCGCATGTGGCGCGGCGGAGATGAAATCCCCCGGTTTTTGAGCCGTTATCAGGATAATTCAATAAACAGAAAAAACTGAGTTGTAATTTTTATGTAATCTATCTATTATACACTCCGGCATTATTTATAAAAAGCAGAGAATAATATACAATGTTAAATCCCCCGGCAGTTATTTTAAACTCATCAATAATAAATTTCCCCGTTACTCCGCGGAGTTTATTAAAAATAATTTTATGCATGATAAAAAAAGTGAGAACGTTTTCAGGCTTCCTTAGTCTAACAGATAAGGGACTGAAAAGAGTGAATCACGGTGCTGAAGATGCCGATCTGATTTATGGATTTTTAAACGGCAGAGAAAAAGATTTTGATGCTCTAGTAATCAGGTACAAGGATATGATTTTCAATCTATGTTTTAATATTACCGGAGATTACGATGAGGCGGTTGACTGCAGCCAGGAGGTTTTCATAAAGATGTATAAAAATCTCCATAAGTTCGGCTTCAAATCCGCTCTGTCCACATGGCTGTATTCAATAGCGCTTAACACATGCAGGAACAGATTATCTTCCGCGTACAGGAAAAGAAGAGTCTCAATAGATGGATATGAAAATCTTCACTCTACCGGTGAGGATGCCGATCCGCAATTTCTGTTTGAAAGAACCGAGGGGGAGATGGCTGTTCGTAAAGCGATAACCATGCTCCCGGAGGAGGAGCGGATTCTCATTGTAATGAGAGACCTTGAGGACCGGAGTTATGAAGAGATAACAGAAATTACCGGATTAAAAACAGGAACCGTAAAATCACGGATTTCACGCGGGAGACACAGACTCAGAGGGCTTCTTCAGGAGGTGATGCCATGAAATGCAGAGACGCACATGAAATGCTGAACTCCTATTTTGATAACAGAATAGATCCCATGAAGGACACACTCCTTGCTGAGCATATAAATTCATGTCCGGAATGCCGGGCCGAACTTGACTTTCTGATAAAATATAGAAGTATTATTAAAACAGTTAAACCTGTCCCGGCACCTGATAATTTCCTTTCTGAAATTCACAGAAAAATTAAATCTGAAACCAGGGAAAACAGTTTTATAAAAATATTCAATAACTTCAGATACAGCATCAGCACGTTCAGTTTTCCTCTTGAAGCGGCAGGTGTACTTGCTCTGGCTATGGTGGTGTTTTTTCTCTACAGACCTTTCTTCAATGAAAGAGTTCCGGAAATGAGTTCCGAGTCAGCAATTCAATCACCACGCGAAGAGAGCACTTCGATGAAAAAAATCGAAAAGACTGAATCAGCTGAAAAAGCTGTTCAATTAGATAAATTTTCATCTGACTATGAAATCATGAAAGAGAAGGCTGATTTGGTTCCCGGCAAAGATAAAACCGGAGAGACAAGCCCTGTTTTAAACATTACAGATGATAACATTTCACCAAAAACCGAAAACAGTTATAGTTCTTCAAATAAAAATGAAATGAAAAAATCACGATCAATGGAGCATGAAAAAGTATCATCGATGGATGAAGAGAAATCATTAGCAAGTGAAAGGGATTACACCGGCGATGATTCTAAAGGGAGTATCGAAAGTCAGAAAGATACACCGGCTGCGGATGTGTCTTTTCCTGACAATCTGTTTATTAAATATAACGTTTCTGTTATTAGAAAAGATTTATCCGATAGACAGACTTTCTACAGGATAAAGGTAGACCCGGAAAAATGCAATCTACTGATAAAGGATTTAAGATTAAATTCTGATGTAGAGGTTAAACGAATTATTAAAACAAAATATTTTTACGAAGTTGAATTTTTAATAAAAAAACCAGTGTTTATTCCTTAACTTATCTAAAGTAAATAAAGCTCTATTATCCCAGCCAAAGGCGGCGTGGATATATAATTTATGTCTTTGACTGTAAAAAAATGAGAACTAAATTTAAACCTGTATTGTCGAATAATTAAAATTAACCGGAGGATCACAATGAAACGTATAATTTTAACACTCTGTATACTAATACCTGTAATATCGGGTCTGCCGTCATACGCCGCTTGGGAGAAAGATGGTAAGGCGAAAATTCAGATTGCTCTTCTTCTCGATACCAGCAGCAGCATGGACGGATTGATCGATCAGGCAAGATCACAGCTGTGGAAAATAATTAACGAACTTGCAGTTGCACATAAAGACGGGAAGATACCGACACTTGAGGTTGCACTCTTCGAGTACGGGAAGAGCAGTATACCCATGCAGGAGGGGCACCTTAGAATGGTAACATCATTTACAGGGAATCTCGATAAAATTTCTGCAGAACTGTATGCCCTTACAACAAACGGCGGAGATGAATACTGCGGACTGGTAATAGATAAAGCATCAGGAAATCTTATGTGGGACAGCAATGACAATAATCTTAAACTGATTTTTATTGCAGGGAATGAACCATTTGACCAGGGTGAGGTCAGCTATAAAGAATCTGTCCGCAGAGCAAAGAAAAAAGGGATAATAGTTAATACAATTTTCTGCGGCGATAGACAAACGGGAATAAATTCATGGTGGCAGGATGGAGCAGATATTTCCGGAGGAAGATATATAAGTATCGACCAGAATATTCAGGTAAGAACAATCTCGGCGCCTCAGGATGCGGAGATAACACGGCTTGGAATTGAACTTAACAACACCTATATTGCATACGGAAATTCCGGAAAAAATAAGAAACTGGAACAGGAGAAGCAGGACAGCAATGCAGCAGGAAAATCAGCCTCTATTGCTGCCGAGCGTTCAATTTCAAAAGCATCTGCGCATTATGACAACGCAGAATGGGATATAGTCGATGCTGCATCTAAAGGATCGCTTGATCTCAAAACAGCCAGTAAAGATCAGCTCCCCGATGAAATGAAAAACATGAATCCGGAAGAACGTGAACAATATGTTAAAAATATGGAAAAGAAACGTGAAGAGATAAAGAATAAAATCAACAAGCTGAACGAAGAGAGAAGAGCCTTTATCGAAAAAGCTGAAAAAGAGAGTGCATCTGAAAATACTCTCGATTCAGCAATAATTAAAACTGTAAGAGAGCAGGCTGAACAAAAAAACTTTAAGTTTAAATAGAAACTACTCACGATCCGTCCGGTTCGATGGGTAGCAAATTATTTTCAGGGGCATAACGCTTCGCGATGTTCAATAAATGTGGATTACTGGAGCAATGCCCCCGTAATCCACATTTCACGTGTATGCGAAGCATACGCGCCCCTGAAAATAAAACCTGCCCGTTCAGATAAATTTAAAATAAAACTTTTTTTATTGCATATATTACTGAAGCTGTAATATGTTATCATTATGAAAAAAATTTTATACATTATCCTGACGGCAATATTTTTTAATTCCTGCTCAAGCAGTGAAAAAAAAGATGATCCGCTGCTCCGTCTGAAATATATAAACACAAAATATATGTTCACTATTCAATTCCCCGAAAAGTGGATCAGTTATATTGATTTTGAAAAAACTGAAATCATCGATCCTCAGATTGTTATCCCGGTTATATATTTTGCACTCCCTTCAAGATCAAGAGAGTGGCAGCCGATAAATGCAGCTTCGGGATTTGCAGAGCTATTCTACGTGCGGATATTTACTAAACAGCAGTGGGCGCTATTTGATGAACGATACAAGGGTACTGATGAAATAAAGCTGAGCGACAGGTTCCCCGGCGAAGATAAAAATTTTGTGTATATGATCCGATACTCAAATTCCATACCGGTAGATCTTTATATACACATGACAGAAGCAGATTCAATTACAAATACATTCCGGATACTTAAAAAGGACTAACACTAAGACCGGATGATTTTTTAATCAAATATTTCTATACATAAACCCTACAAATCTCCCGGCCTATCGGCCACCCTCTTTGATAAAGAGGGTTTAGAATTCCGAAATTTAATAACCCCCTTTATTAAAGGGGGATGTTGAGCAAAGCGAAACGGGGGGATTTCAAGTTTAGGATTGATAAATTATTGATGCAAAATCACACAGTCACAGGATTTATGCTAAACCACAGGGAGATAGATACTGAATGAAGTCCCATGACCCGGGGCACTATCCACTGTTATAGCACCATGATGAGCCTGTATTGTTCCGTAAACAGCAGAGAGACCAAGACCCTTCCCCTTACCCACAGGTTTTGTGGTGTAGAAAGGATCGAATATTCTGCTTATATTATCCTTTTCAATTCCCATACCTTTGTCGGAAATTTTAACTACTATAAATATTTTATCTCTATCCCCTTTGGTAAGATCTGTGAGAAGAGAATTATCTATTGTTTTATTCTCAGTAGCAACAGTTATCTCTCCTCCATCGGGCATGGCATCTTTTGCGTTTAATATAATATCAAATACAGCTTTATATAACTGCTTATAATCACCTTTTACATTATCTGATGCTGTATTAAAAGACAGGTTTAACTTTATAGAATCGGGAAATTCATCAAGGGCTTTAAAACTCATTTCCCGAAGCATAGTCTGCATTGAAAATATATCCGAAGTAATATCGCTCTGACGCGCGAAGATTAAAAGATTCTCGATAAGCTCAGTAGATTTTCCAATAGACTCCTGTATCCCGTCAGTATACTTCTTTATATTTATCTCTTTAACCTTCATATCAATCAAAGACGTATATGAGCTGATCCCCATTAAACGGTTGTTAAGATCATGAGCGATTCCACCCGCCATCTGCCCAAGCGCACGGGCTTTTTCAACTTCATTCTCTTTTATTTCATGCTCCCGGAGAACGGCTTCAGCTTCTTTCTGTTTTGTTATATCAAGAATAAACCCTTCAATAAAAAGTAGATTGCCGCTTTCATCGTATACACCCAATCCTTTTTCCCATACATGCTTTATCTTCATATCCCTTGTAATAATCCTGAAATCGAGATGGAAGCTCTCCCCCCTGTCCAGCGCCTCCTGAACCTCAATCCATACTCTATCCTTATCATCGGGATGAACAATATTATTCCAGCAGAATCCGGAAGAACCGATGAGCTCATCGGGATTATACCCCGAGAGCTCCAGTGAACCCTGACTTACAAAAAGCATAGTCCAGTCTCTGTTGTTTATACATCTATATGCCATCCCGGGGAGATTCCCCAGAAGAGTGCTGATCTCGCGCTCTCTCTCCACAAGCTCTTTCTCTTTATTCTTGCTCTCTGTTATATCATCAATAAGACAAGCTACTTCATCCTCACTTGCACGGAAAATAAGAAATAAAAATATCTTATCGATATCCTTGAAATATAATTCTCTCTTCACTGATACTCCGGTATTCAATACCTCAAAAAACCGTGCAATTAATCCAGGTTCAGCATCAGGAAAAATCTTACGCAGTTTTTCACCTGTAAGATCCCCTTTAAAACTGAAAAGTTCAAGAATCCTTTTATTCATACCTGTAAGAGTAAAATCGGGCCATCCGTTATCATCAGGCTTCATTGTAACATAGCCTGATTGAATTCTGTTGCTCAGATTATTCAGCATTTCACTTTTATAGAGAGAGGCAATCTCTGCAGAGTATTTCTGTTTAAGAATTGTGCCTTCATATTTTTTTCTCTCGGTAATATCCCATATCCATGCGATGACTATATCGTATGAATAATAACGGGCTGGAATGATCCTGCACTGAGCATTGAACTTCGTTCCGTCAGGCCTTTTCAGTATAATCTCAAGATTTTCCAGAGTTTTGTTAGATGATACTGCTTTCATAATTTTCTGTTTTTCTTCATCCTTTATACCATTAGCGATAATAAGATCAGAAGGGATATCGGATGATCTGAACATATCGAAGAGACTCTTATTTACAAAAAAAGTTTTTTTAAATTTTCTGTCGGTAATATGTATACCTGTTGGTGAAACGGAGAGTATGGATAATAATGCATCCTCGGACCTGTAACTGTACAGTTCAAAAAAAAGAAGAAATATATTGTACGGAATCATCATAATGAAAAGCAGCCTGATCATTACGTTGTCCAGCTTTGATATATTAAAATACAGAACAATAAGTATTATAACCAGTGTAATAAATGGTATTATTCTTTCAATACGTGAAACATAGAAAAGGCTGTCCTCATCACCCTCGTGATATTTGACTTTAAGATTAACTTCACTCCACCCGGCCAGTAAAATAAGCAGTATAGACGCAGTACCCAGAATATCAGAAAATCCTCCGGTAATTGCCACGTCTGCAAGAATTTTATTAGTAAAGAAACAGTTGTTTAGAATGAATGAAATAAAAGTGGATAACAGAATTATATTGAATACTGTTCTTTTCTTGTCATCTTTTTTCCAGATGCTTATCCAGTATATTCCAATCCCGACAATCATAGCCGCGATATTCACAACTCCCGAAACTGCAGCTCTGAAAATAAGCTTGATATCCGCTGAATTTGACAACGCATCATAATTAATAATAAACGATACCATTATCAAAGTTATCAGTATCAGCCCCAGAAGATTCATCTGCCGTCTTATTTTAAATGCCGACTCACGGAAAAAACCTAAAAAAATTAAAGCCAGCACAAGAGCAAGATTTGCTGCGGCAAAAACAAATGGAAGGATAGTAATTCCGGTATAGATATTAAGAATTATGTCATAATAGGATCGGATAATAATACTGGAGAAAATTAAAAATCCGTAGATTACCATTAAAAGCCAGGCGGTCCTGTTTGAATCACGGCTCTCCCTGAATGCTGATATTGAAGCTCCTAATGCGGAGAATCCTGTCAGTATCCATATAACACCTGTTACTGTCCGCCTGTTCCCCGGGAAAAAAAACAGTAATAAATAATGCATAAAAACTATTAGAGCCAACAATAAAAGTATACGCCGGTTTACCCTTAAATAATTTAAAAAAAGAGTTGAATGGACATCATAATTCGTCATTATTGCCTCAGCTTAAGTTTGCAATACTCTAAATTGCTGCATTTTTATTTCAATAAATTAATTAGTGCCGTGTGAACATTATTTATATTTATTAAGAGTTTATCGGCCAAAAACAGAAAAAGTGTCTAACATAATAATTTAACTGTTATCTTTTACATAATAACAGTGATACTACAAAAAAATAAAGGGGTACAAAATATGAAAAAAATATTTTTTTTAATAACTGCAATTCTCATTTCATCTTCAGCAATTCACGCTGAGGAATCTAAAGCGGTAATCACCAGAGAAAAAAATGTTTTCACAAATCCGTCTGACAATGAATTTATAGGCAAACTCGGTACAGGATACGCTTCCGATCCCGGAAAATTCGGATTGGACCTGAGTCTTAACTACATATACAATCTGGACCCGGTTTTTGTATTCGGTTTTGAAGCTGATTTTTTCTGGATCAAATGGGAGAACAGACTGGAGGACGTTAACGCAGGGGGTTCAGCAGGAGGAGCACTCACAGCAAAAACAAACCTGTACACTTTCCCGTTATTTGCAAACGCGCAGATTAGACTCCCATTTCTGAGAGATAAACTGTTTGTTGAACCATCACTGACAGTCGGCCTGGGCTACAGCTTCATGATACTTGATTATGACTCCGAGACTGAAACCGGAACTGATATGTACAGCGGTTTTGCATGGCAGATCTTCGCTTCAGCATCATACAAAATTTTCCAGAATTCTGCTGTAGATTTTGTACTGGATCTCGGTTACAGGGATCTATCTCCGGAAAAAGACGGAATCACTGTTGATATGTCCGGTGTTATTGCACGGCTTGGCGTAAGGATGTTTATATAAGGTTAAGTCATGAAGAAAATATTGATTCTATTTACTCTCATTCTAATAGTTTCGTTTTCATCCTCCTGTAAAGAGGGGAATAAAAAAATCAGAATAGGGATTCTTCCGGTTATAGATACCCTTCCCCTTGCAGCAGCAGATGCTGAGGGGATATTTAAAAGTGAAGGACTCGACGTTGAGCTTGTAATTTTCAACAGTGCACTGGAAAGAGATGCCGCGTTTACAGCAGGAACTCTCGATGGAGCATTCGGTGATATTATAAATTTCTTTCTTATGATTAAAACCGGTATCGACACAAAAATTGTCTGTGAATCGTATCATACTTCTGATAAAAATATAATGTTCGGGCTACTCGCCTCTCCGGTATCTTCAATAAAAGATATAAGTGAGATTAAAAACGAACAGATTGCAATATCAAGGGGTTCAATAATAGAATTTTTTCTTGATCAGATTACAGCTTCAAAAAACATCTCCCCTGACAGTTTAGACAAACTTGAGATTAAGGCCATCCCTGTTCGTTACCAGATGCTTATCTCGGGATCAGTGAAGCTTGCTCTGCTCCCTGAACCTCTTGTGACAAAAGCTTTGAAAGATGGGGCCAGACTTATTGCAGATGACAGAGGACTGGACACAACAGCAACAATTATAATGTTTAAAAATGATTTTCTTAAAGACAATGAAAAACTGACTGAAAAATTTATCACTGCATATAACAGGAGCGTTCAAACCATCAACAGCAATCCGGACAGATTCAAAGACCTGATGGTGTCAAAACTGCGTCTTCCGGCAGATGTCAAGGACACTTTTAAAGTCCCGGTTTTCAGCGAAGCATCTCTCCCGCAGGAGAATGACGTAATGCTTGTTTATAACTGGATGAAAAAGAACGGCATGATATCTATTCCAGCAGACTATAATAAGCTCATCCGGCCGATTACTAAAAAGTGATAGAGATCAGCTCAGTATGTAAGAGATACTCCGGGACTTTAGTTTTAGAGGATATCTCTTTTAAAATTGAAAACGGAGAATCTCTATCCATAATCGGACCATCCGGCTGCGGAAAAACAACCATTCTCTATATGATCTCCGGCCTTATCCCGCCATCCGAAGGTTCAATATTAATAAACAGCAGAGAGATAAAGGAACCGGACTCCAGAACAGCCTTCATACTTCAGGATTACGGACTACTCCCATGGAAAACAGTGATCGAAAATGTTTCGCTTGGAATGAAAATCAAAAAATATCCCGCGGCGAAAACAACTGCTGTCTCTGAAAAAATTCTCACCGATCTCGGTATCTTTATCCATAAACACAAATACCCTTCTACACTAAGCGGCGGCGAAAAACAGAGAGTGGCAATTGCCAGAGCTCTCTCTACCGAGCCTGAAATCCTGCTTATGGATGAACCATTCTCATCGCTTGATACTCTCACAAGAGAAAAACTCCAGCAAACAATCTATGACATTCATGAAAAAAGGAGCCTTACTCTGATTACTGTTACACACAGCATCGAAGAAGCTGTTTTTCTTGGAGATAGAGTTATGGTCATGGATGGCAGACCGGGGAAAATATTATCTATCATTGACAACAAATTCCGGAGAAAAAAAGATTTCAGAAATTCAAAAGAGTTCTACTCCATATGCAGTTCAATCAGAGGGATGATCGGAAGTTTATGAAACAGAAAATTCCCTTTATTAATATATTCATGTCAATCTCTGTAATATTTATTTTATGGAAGGTTGCATCTACAGGTGCAGCATCTGCCGTTCTTCCCGCTCCGGAAGATGTATTTATTGCCTTTGTAAAGGAAACGCGGACCTCCCTGTTCTGGATACATTTCGGCATAAGCGCCTGGAGGGTATGCGCCAGTATCATTCTATCGTGGATTATCGCCTTCCCACTCGGTGCAATTCTCGGATACAGCCCTGTAATGGATAGACTTTTTTCTCCTATAGTGTACATGGCATATCCGATACCTAAAATGGTTCTACTCCCGGTGGTTGTTCTCCTCTTCGGACTGGGTGATCTTTCAAAAATAATACTTATAACACTGATACTATTCTTCCAGATTCTTGTTGCAGTACGCGACGGTGTACGATCGGTCAGTCCGAAATATTACGACTCAGTACGGTCCATGGGTGGAAGCGTCGGTGATATATTCCGCCATGTGGTTATCCCTGCGGCTCTGCCCCACAGCTTCACAGCTGTAAGAATATCAACCGGTACAGCTATTTCTGTTTTATTTTTTGCCGAATCTTTTGCAACTTCCAGCGGTCTGGGGTATCTGATAATGGATGCCTGGGCACGTGCCGAGTACATTATGATTTTCGTCGGAATTACAGGGATGAGCCTGATGGGGCTCATTCTGTTTATTATATTTTCACTGCTTGAAAAAAAATTATGTTCATGGAATTTTACTATGGAAAATGAAAAATCACAGGAAACCGGTTTAATCGGAAAAACAGTTACATATTCAAAGATGATAAAACTATCCCACACAATATTTGCGCTTCCATTTGCCCTGTCAGGTCTTGTTCTAGCCCTGAAAGACCACAGCGTTACTCTTCAGATGGTATTCTGGATTGTAATAGCCATGGTTGGAGCAAGATCGGCGGCTATGGGATTCAACCGTATTGCCGATGCCGACATAGATGCGGAAAATCCGAGAACAGCCATTAGAGAGATCCCGTCTGGAACAATTTCAAAAAAAGAGGCTCTTGCATTTACAGTATTCTCATCGGCGCTTCTTATATTTGCAGCTGCGATGCTGTCGGAAATATGTTTATGGCTATCACTCCCGCTGTTGGTATTTCTCTTTTTCTATTCGTACACAAAACGGTTCACATGGCTTGCACATATATATCTCGGGTTTGCAATAGGTCTTGCACCTGTTGCGGTATGGATTGCCATCGCCGGAGTACCGGAACTATCGGTGATAATACTCTCTCTTGTGCTGATGACCCATATCGCAGGTTTCGATATACTCTACTCCTGCCAGGATGTCGAATTCGATAAAGAGAAAAAACTCTTCTCGATACCTGCGCGTTTCGGAGTTAAAAAAGCATTTCTGATTTCAGCGGTTCTTCATATAATAACAGTAACTCTGCTCATCGCGCTGTATTTTACAGCAGGATTCGGAATTTACTATTTTATATTTACAGTAATAATTGCCATTCTATATATCATTGAACATAAAATAGTCAATCCCGACGATATCTCAAATATCAACATTGCATTTTTTCACATAAACAGCATAATATCGGTAATTGTATTTTTTGCGGTACTTACGGGATATCTCACAGGAAAATAACAGGAAAGCCATATGAGAAAAATAATTGTTACAGGAATCACAGGTGCATCGGGTAGCATATACGCCCTCAACTTTCTGAAGCATGCAGCGGAACTGGGAGTTGATCTGAGAATTGTAATTACAGAGATGGGTGCCGCTGTATTTAAACATGAAACAGGAATGAATCTTACTGATGCACTGATGAGTCTCCAGATACATGAGTGTCACTCGTGTGCTGTAAAGGTTTACGACAACAACGATATGTTTGCAGAGATCGCCAGCGGATCTTTTAAAACTGACGGTATGGTTGTTCTCCCATGTTCTACAAAAACACTATCTGGGATAGCAAACGGATACTCAGCATCACTTCTTGAGCGCGCGGCTGATGTAATGCTGAAAGAAAAAAGACCTCTTATACTGGCAGTAAGGGAAACACCCCTTAGTCTGATACATTTGAAAAACATGACCGCAGCCGCAGAGGCCGGAGCGGTAATACTCCCTGCAGCTCCGGGATTTTACAATAAGCCTGAAACAGTAGAAGAACTTCTGGATTTTATGACAGGAAAAATTCTCGATCAGCTGAAGATTGAACACAAGTTAAACACTGTCTGGGGGAAGTAGACAAATACATTCGCGTATCAACTGGTAGACTTATACCATCCGGCCCCCCAACCCCCCGGAGGTGGGCTTTCAGAAAATATATTCCTGATATTATGAATCATGCAGAATATCAGGAGCCAATACGTTTACACAAATATTTAAGCCCACCTCCGGGGGGTTGGGGGGCCGTGAAACTTGGGGCCTCTTAGATTTTAGAATAGAATACAAGTCTGTTCCCGATTGAGAAACGGAATATACACTATAAACATGGAAAATAAAAAATGAAAAAAAACTACCGCAACCTGAATGACTTTATAAATGAACTTGAAAAAGAGAATGAACTGATCCGGTTTACGGAACCGGTATCCAACAGGCTTGAAATTACCGAGATCACAGACCGTATGTCGAAACTCCCCGGTGGAGGAAAGGCTATACTATTTGAAAATGTGGAAGGATACGAATACCCTCTCCTTATAAACCAGTTCGGCAGCACAAATAGAATCAACATGGCTCTCGGAAGTGAAAGCCTCGATGCTCTTGCCGGGAGACTCCAGAATATTATAAACACAAAACCGCCGAAAACATTTATCGATAAAATAAAGCTTCTTCCCGAGCTTATCAAATATTCGAAATTCCTCCCGCGTACAGTTAAAGGGAAAGCTCCGTGTCAGGAGATAATCACAACCGGGGATGATGTCGATCTTACTAAACTGCCGGTTCTATTCTGCTGGCCCGATGACGGCGGCCCCTTCGTAACACTCCCGGTCGTTTTTACTAAAGGACTGAGTGACGGAAAACGTAATGCCGGAATGTACAGAATGCAGATATACGATAAGAACACAACTGGAATGCACTGGCATATACATAAAGATGGAGCGCATCATTTCCACGAGCATCTCAGAGCAGGCAGGCGTATGGAAGTAGCAGTGGCCGTTGGAACCGAACCTGCAGTAACATACTCAGCAACAGCACCCCTACCGCGCGGAGTTGACGAGATGCTTCTTGCAGGATTTATCAGACAAAAACCTGTTGAGATGGTCAAGTGCATCACAGTCGATCTTGAAGTTCCGGCAGAGGCTGAGTTTATAATTGAAGGGTATGTCGATCCGGGAGAGATCCGCGTTGAAGGACCGTTCGGCGACCATACGGGATATTACTCACTCAAAGGTGATTATCCGGTATTTCACGTCACTGCAATTACCCATAGAAAAAACCCGGTGTACAGCGCAACTATTGTCGGCAAACCTCCAATGGAAGACTGCTACATGGCGCTCGCTACAGAGCGGATTTTTCTCCCCATGATCAAAACTGTTCTTCCTGAAATTATGGATTACATGCTCCCATGGGAGGGGGTGTTTCACAACATTGCAGTTGTTGCAATAGAGAAGGAGTTTCCGGGACATGCTGTAAAAGTTATGAACGGTCTCTGGGGTTCGGGACAGATGAGTTTTGCCAAGATGCTTGTCATGGTTGACGACGCATCTCTTCTTGCAGACAGGCCAGGACTCATGAAGCACATACTGAACACTGTTGATTTAAACTCTGACATTGTTTTAACTAAGGGCATACTTGATGTACTCGATCACTCTGCTGACAAACCTCTCTACGGCTCAAAACTAGGCATTGATGCTACAGCAAGATTCGAGGGAGAGGAGAAAAGAACTGCAGGATACATTCATGGCAAAATGAATCAGAAAAAGACTGAGGCACTGACTCAAACTCTCGATAAAAAAATTTCCAGTGCCCGTATTGCATTTGATGACTGCAGAAGCAGAGTAATACTGCTTACTGTAAAAAAAGACAAAAAGTCAAACTCACCCTACTTTATTAAAAAGCTGAAAAACAGCTTACTTAAAAATGAGGGTATAATTATATTGTATGACCACGAAATAGATATTAACGATGATTCAGTTCTGTTATGGAAAATATTCAATAATGTCGATCCTCTCCGCGATGTGGTTATGGAAAAAGGCTGCATGATAATTGATGCAACAAAAAAAGGGATTGCCGACGGACATACAAGGGAGTGGCCCGATGATATAGTAATGTCCGATGACGTTGTGAAGAGAGTTGACAAGCTTCTTAAGGGGAAAGCTGAGTTCGCGGGTTAAGTATTAACCAGCATTGACCAGATAATGATTAAATTGAAAAACGGTATCCGGCATAAAATTTGGAATCATAGAGCAGAAGGGATGTATCAAGGTCTTTATTCATAGAGGAACTATGATTGTTCATTGATGATGTCTGCTCATCAATGTTAACGTTTGCACCGCAAAAAAAACGCTCATCAGAATATCCCAGAGCGAATTTAAGATTAACTCTGGGATAAATTTTATATTTAGTCAGATTACCGCTATCAGTGAAATACACAGTCTGATCTGCTCCGACTCCGCAAAAAATAAGAAAATTAAAAAAGAAATTATCAAAAAATATAATCGTTCTTGAATATCCGGGAGCTAATGATATGTATTCAGATTTGATTTCACTTAAACCTTTCATCTTATCTTCAACGGAATTAATATCATCTCTCAGAATTGGTGAATCATCTTTTAAAGTTATAACACCGCTATTCATCATAAGAAGAAACGAACCTGCAGATTTTTTCTGTACATCAACTGATTCATATGCTGCCATGAGAGAGAATGATTCCCACGAAAAAATATAATAAAGATTGGCTGATAAAATCATAAAATCCATTGTGTTAAAAAAGAACAGTGTGCCATCTGAATTCTTACCATCGACACTGTCAAGGAAGAGCCCATTCTGTTTCTGGTAATAAAGATCAAAGCATATTCTTCGTCCCAGATAATTAAGACGAAAATCATACGAAAGCTCATTTTTATCTTCATAGCTTTCATATTCTTCAGCGGTAATCCTACCTATTCCAACAGAGAATCCGAACGCACCAAATGTAAGTGACAACCCGTCAATCTCCTTTTCCAGTGTATGATAAGTAAGCGTCTCCGGTTTGCCATTAGCATCATTATGAAAAATAATGTAATCAGTTGCATTAAAGGCTATGAATGGTTTTACTATCAGATAATTGCTTAGATCGTCATAGTTCCCATTTTCATTTTTTTTCAGTTCCTGAGTATAAGACATCGACGTCATAAATAATATAAACAACATCAAAAACACAACAAGTTGTTTTTGCATTTTCAATTTTTCCTTTTTCCATAACGAACCGTTATTCTTTCCATAGCAGTGTATAAACAAAAACAATTGATTACATATGTCAACAAGGTTAACATTTTATATGCAAAATTCCATTATTACGGACTAAAAAGAGAATCTTTAACTCTTACTTCTTTGATGCATTTTTTATTTTTTGCACCTCATCGATTGCTGACGATTTAACCTTTCCAACCTCTGCTGAATCTCTCTCCATCTGTGCCTTTACATTCTGCGCATCCAGCTCTTTCTGATTGACAACTGCACCGGTTATAATCGCCTTTTGAATCGCATAGGCTTCTTTAATAAGACGTACATTTTCTTCATGAGTTTCAGCTATCTCTTTAATCTTCTTTTTCTCTTCTGCAGTAAGCGAGGCGATATCACTTGACATGGTTTCTAAAATGTTTTTCTGATCTGCGTTAATATCGCTTAATTCCGCCTGACCTGATGGAGCAATCCCTGCACTCTTACCCTCTTCAACATATACAGACCTGGCGCCATCACCATCGGTTACATCAACTCCCCCTTTTGCCACCATAACATTATTTGAAGATCCGGTCTCCTCAACATAAAATTCAGTTCCGCGTACATTGACTACAGACTGCAGTGTTGAAAGTATAAAACTTGAATGTTTGGACAGCTTACCTCCGGTAGTGGCAAATATCTTCCCCTTTTTAAGGCGCATTTTAATTTGTGTAAACTGCTTGCTCTCAAGAAGCCGTGCCACATCCAGCGTAAGCGACGAGTTCGCACCTATACGGACCTTAATTGAATCGGTAAATACAAGATCTATCGACGAATTGGGACCTGTGATTAATTGAGCCCCTGGAAGAACAATTCCACTGGCTGATAATTTAAGATTTTTGGTCAGCTTTACACGTGTCCCGTTTTTTGTAACAATAGTCGCTTCACCTTTAACTGCCATTGCTACAGCACCCTGAAGCAGTGTCGGTGCAGAGCTTACAAGAAAACTGCATTTTAGACTGGGTATAATAAAAAGCGCGATCATCAATATCGCGATGATTGAATTCCGTTTTATTCTCACACTTTATCTCCATATATAAATTTGTAAAATTATCAGTAATTATTCCTAAATATACTTTTTAGTGTAAAAAACAAAATATATATATCCCCGCCGCCTTCGGGGCGGGGATAATAGAGCTTTTTTTACTTTAAAAAAGTTAAGAAATAAATACTGTAAAACTATACAATTTCATAAAAGTATTTCAAGAAAAAAGTCATCAGAGGGAAGTTTTTTTTTGAAAAGAATAGAGGTATAAATTCCGGATAGGTTTGGATTAATAAATTATGTTTAATGCGGTCATATTCATAACTATATTTCTATACTATAGTATAGAAATACAAAAGCTCCTGAATTTTCAGGAGCTTTTTATGTGCGTCTGGAGGGATTCGAACCCCCGACCAACGGATTCGTAGTCCGCTACTCTATCCAGCTGAGCCACAGACGCGTTTATTATATATTCAGTTTAGAAGTATATACAGAGATGTATTTGCCGATATGGGGAAACTCACCCTTCTCGTTTTTCAATATCATTCTTGTACCGATTACTGCAACAGCAATATAGATAATGTAAAGAATGTATATCATCATTACAATGATAAATTTGAGAATATCAGCATGAACAGAAACAAAATAGAGGAAAAAATATAAAAATGTACATGTACCTGTAAAAAATACAGCCAGTACAAACCCCTGCTTTGCATGATACATGTAAAACTCATCATCCTTTTTCATCGTCATAGGTATAAACCATCCTATAAACGGAAAATACGATAAGCGAAGCGGATCAAAAGTTTTAATATGGCTGGTATAGATTTTCTGAAGGTAATTCTTAATTGCTATTGATTTTGTTTTAATATTTTCGAAGTTCATATTCTATTTTACTAATCCGGAGAAGGGGGGATTCGAACCCCCGGTACCTAAACGATACAATTGATTAGCAGTCAACCCCCTTCGGCCACTCGGGCACCTCTCCTGATCCAGTATCTTTTTCTTTTTTTACGGGAAAAAAATTCGGAGAGTGAGGGATTCGAACCCTCGGGGCTATTAACCCAACGGTTTTCAAGACCGTCTCCTTAGACCACTCGAACAACTCTCCGAGAGCAAATCTATTTATATTACGACCTGTGTCAAATAAAAAAATTAAATTTATTTTTTTTTATCACTTCGGCATGAAAAAATTAAGTTTAGGGGAAAATAAAGCTCTTTAAAGAAGACTTTTTGATGAGATTACTAAATATCAATTAAAAATTAATGTATCAGCATTACATCGCCTATGTCCGCCGTTATGAACACCTTTCCCCATAGTACGATGGCGAAAAGGACGTACGAAATATTCCAACCCCCTTCTCCACCCTTTCACCAGGGGTGAGATGTCGCATCGCGACAGAGGGGGCGCGATGGTCAACGGGGGTTTACTCTAAATTATCTGAGTTCCAACCCCTCTATCAGTGAAAATCTCCAGAAGAACCGCATGTTCTACTCTTCCATCTATGATATGCGCTTTTTTTACACCGTTTTTTACAGCCTCTACACAGCAGTTGACTTTAGGGATCATCCCACCCTTAATCTGCCCGGACTTAATGTGTCCATCTATATCATCTGAATTTATTGACGACACAAGTGCGCCATCGAGCATAACTCCCTGAATATCTGTAAGGAGTATAAGCTTCTCGGCCTTCAGCGCCTCGGCAATTTTTCCGGCTGCTATATCGGCATTTATATTATATGTAACTCCTGCGGCATCTGCACCGATTGGCGCAATAACCGGAATGAACTTATCCTTTTCAAGTATTCTTATAATTTCGGGATTAACCTCTTCCACTGTGCCCACAAGACCTATATCAAGTTTTGCACCCTGCTCGTCATGGTATAATTTTCTTGCAGTGATGAGGCCCGCATCCTTGCCCGAAATCCCGACGGCTTTCCCTCCGGCTATATGTATATTATTAACAATCTCTTTATTTACCTTCCCTACAAGAACCATTTCAACAATCTCCATTGTTGCAGAGTCTGTAACACGGAGCCCGTCAACAAATTCACTCTTAATTCCCAGCTGCTCAAGAAGGCTCCCGATCTGAGGACCGCCGCCGTGGACAACCACAGGATTAATCCCCACAAGTTTGAGGAGTGCCATATCCTTTGCAAATGACAACCGGAGCGCATCATCTGTCATGGCATGCCCGCCGTATTTAACAACAACGGTTTTCCCGCTGAACTCTTTTATGTAAGGGAGAGACTCAATAAGTGTATTTACTTTTTCAATGGACTTTATCATATACCGCTCCGGGAAAATTGATTAAAACAGACCAGGTTCCATTCCTCCCGCCGGGAAGTGGGCAGAAAGATATAATTCTTTAATTTACAATATACAGATGACAGAGTACTATTTACAGTACAAGCCCTTTTTGATCAGGATTTGCGGGATTTAAGGATTTCCGGGATTCAGTAAAAGCTAACTCACTGTAAATCATGTTAATCCTTAAATCCTGATAATCCTTATTCTGACAATTAAAATAAAACTTTCATGATTCATTAAAAATTATTCCAATCTGAATCTTTCAAACCCTTAATCCTATAAATCATAATTCAGACAAAAAGAAATTTGAAATTACTTCCGGAATAAATAAAAACTTTACTTTTTAATATTTGCAAATTCAGTATATTTATTATATATTAAAATATGACTATATTTGTTCAGTATTTATTCGTTACTTATTGTAGTTGAAAAATGCCCAGTTATCCCCGCCGCCGAAGGCGGCGGGGATATATAATATTTTTTTACTAAAATGTATGTTTAAAAATTATTACAGAAAACTGATTAAAATCCCGGAGGGTATATGATAAAGTTTGATGGCTGCGATGAAGTTATTGAGCGCGTTTACAGATTCAACCAGGAGCATGTTTTCCAGTACTGGGATAAACTGCTCGATTCTGAAAAACTCGAACTTCTGAAAGATCTTGCAACAATTAACTTTCCTCTTCTCAAACAGATTTACTCCCATACCGGAGACGATGAAAAGATTGAGTTTTCACCTGCGCCGTTTATACCTCTTCCGGTAAATGATAAAGATAGGCTTTTATTTGAAGATGCAAAGAAGAGAGGAGAAACCCACATCAGAGAGGGGAAGGTAGCAGCATTTCTCGTTGCAGGGGGCCAGGGTTCAAGGCTTGGCTATGACGGGCCGAAGGGTAAATTTCCAATAGGACCGGTTTCAGGAAAGACGCTGTTCCATTTCCATGCAGAGAAGATTAAGGCATCTGAAAAGAAATACGGCACATCAATACCATTTCTTATTATGACATCAAGGGACAACCATACCGATACTGAAATATTTTTTAAGAAGCAGAACTTCTTCGGGCTTGATCCGGCAAATGTGCATCTATTCCCGCAGAATATGATCCCGTCGCTCGATCTTAGCGGAAAGCTTATTCTTTCGGAAACAAACAGAATATTTATGAATCCCGATGGACACGGGGGAAGCCTCACGGCTCTTCGTACATCAGGGGCGCTGAAAAAACTTCAGGAGCTGAAGATTGAGACTCTGTCATACTTTCAGGTGGACAATCCCCTTGTTAAAATAATTGACCCTGTATTCATCGGATTTCATGTAATGAACCAGGCCGACATTTCGAGCAAGGCGCTGAAAAAACTCTATCCTGAAGAAAAAATCGGTGTCTTTGTACAATTCTCAAACGGAACCACGGGAATAATCGAATACTCCGATTTGTCAGAGGATAAGCTTAACGCAAAAGATTCAGCAGGAGAACTGCTCTACTCTGCCGGCAGTCCGGCAATTCACCTGTTCAGTATCTCTTTTATATCTGAACTTACAGACTCAGGCAGTATATCTCTCCCTTATCATATTGCAAAGAAAAAGATAACAGCAATGGTCGACGGTAAACATGCTGAAATCTCCGGTTATAAATTCGAAAAATTTGTATTTGACGCTCTCCCGCTATCTGCAAAAAATGTAATCCTGGAAGGATTAAGAGAAGAGGAGTTTGCACCTGTAAAGAATGCATCCGGACAGGATTCAGCAGAATCGGCAAAGGAACTGATGACGGCGCTTAACAGAAAGTGGCTAACAGAGAAGGGTATAAGTATCCCGGCAGGTGTTAAAGAGATTGAGATATCCCCGCTTACAGCGCTCTCGACTGAAGATCTTCCAGAGGGGATTACAGTTCCGGATATGGAGAAGGTTTTGATCTCTTAAAATCGACTCCCTAAATCCCCTGGAGGGGGACTTAAAGAATGCATAACGAATTTAATTTATTTTTTTCTATTTACTGCTGTTGCATTCTTTTTTAAAAGACTGATCCTCCGAGAAAACAGGGGACTTTTTAAAAATAAATAATTCTGATTGATAAAAGAAATCAAAGTCTCCCTCCGGCGCCGCACTGAGCCTGTCGAAGTGGGATTTAGGGGGCTGCTTCACATGTCATATATTACAATTCTCGGTATCTCGGCGGGACTCGCCATGGATGCATTTGCTGTTTCAATTTCATACGGGTGCACTCCGAAAAAAGTCCCTGTAAAACATATACTGCTGATCGCGCTTTCATTCGGCCTGTTTCAGGCTTTTATGCCGGTTATCGGCTGGAACGCAGGGAGATTTTTTGCCGACCTGATAAAAGATTACGACCACTGGATTGCATTCCTGCTTCTTGCCTATATCGGTCTCCGCATGGTAATCGAAGGTTTAAAACCTGAAAAAAGTGAAGACTCAAGCTGTGAGATGGATGAACATATTCTTGATTTAAAACGGCTCTTTGTCCTTTCCGTTGCTACAAGCATCGATGCACTTGCAGTTGGTCTGAGTCTCTCACTTCTCGGATACAGCATTACGGAACCGGCTGCGATTATCGGTGTTACTACTTTTATTTTCAGCTACATCGGAGTAAAGATGGGATGCAGGCTTCACAAAATTCTCGGGAAGAGAGTTGAAGTTTTCGGCGGAGTTGTACTCATTGCAATAGGAGTTAAAATAATCATTGAACATATGTACTGATCAATCCTCCGGTTATTACTGCTCCATTGAATCTTGAACTCCGTTTTTCGAAGAGACTTTATAATAGACAAGCTTTCCCGATCTGTAACCGATTGAATCCCAATCGGATTGATCGAATTCGATTTTAGCAATTGAAGACTTTTTCATAGATAATCCGTAACATGAACTGCAGATGTACATAATAAAATCACTGAGAAGCGGATTATGCCCCACCAGCATAACTGATGAAATTTTACTGGAGAGCCCCAGAAGAAGAGCAAGTATATCTTCGGGATTTCCGGAAGAATATAACATTTCTTCAACGGCAATATCTTCTGACCTGTAACCGATTTCTCCTGCAGCTATTTCCGCAGTAGCCTTTGCCCTTGGCGCACCGCTTGAAATAATTTGATCGATTTTTGTACCGGTCTCTTTCAGATGCATACCAAGCTGCGCTGAGTATTTCCGTCCCTTCTCTGTAAGTTCACGATCGTAATCCGGTCCGGAGTTGCTCTCATCTGCGTCGCCATGTCTGAAAAGATATAATGTTTTCATGATCTGTCTCCCGGGATATAAAAGAAATTTGAATCAAAACAAAAGCGATTATATATATCCGCGGATAAGACTTCAACCAATATTTTAGAACATTAATACTGGTTGCGATATTTTCATGGGCGCGGATGCTCCGTATACGTGAAAAAGGGGGCTTACGGTGGCAGTGCCCCCATAAGCCCCCTTTCTCGGCACAGTGCAAAGCACTGTGCATTCCACTGCTAATAATTCCGGTATATTTAGAATAAAGTTATAGAAATAAAATATCGGTTTATTAGAATCTGGCATTGTTGAATTAAATACTATGGATAATAATTATGCGTTTAAAAATAAAGATACTCCCCGGTGATTATACAATTTTCAAATTACCTTCGGGATCTGTAATCCCGGACTGGGTTGATAAAGCAAGATTTTACAGTATCACTGATACAGGTGAAGAGATGTCGATTATCTGTTCAGGAGAGGGTACTCCTGAAGATTACCCTCACGAATGCAGCATGAAGATTTTCAAAATTGATGCACAACTTGAATTCAGCATGACTGGTGTTCTGAATTCGTTAACAGCACCTCTTGCTCAAAACAACATTCCAATCTTTACAATTTCGACATTCAATACAGATTATATTTTCGTAAAAATGGAGCACTCGAACAGAGCGGTTCAGGCTCTGGAGCCTTTTCATGATATTGAATACTACGGATGGTGAGCTGGTTACCTGTAGCGAACAAGCATAAAGGATATATCGTCGTACTGCTGCTCATCGCCCCTGAATCTGTTGATATCATCTTTAAGTAGTGACATTATTTTCTCCAGAGATTCATCTCTGTTCTCTGTAATAATTTCAGCACACCGATCAGTACCGTATTCATTTTTTTCTGTATCGCACTGTTCGGTTACACCGTCAGTTACGATCAGAAGTATATCATCGGGAATAAGCTTCAACCGGACAGACCTGGGCTCAATATTCTCAACTATACCAAGAGGAAGATTTGTCTTACCGGAGCGTATGTTGTGAAATTTGTTCTTCCGGAGCAGATACACCATTGAATGCCCCATATCACAGATGGAAAGATCACCATTGCTGCCGTCAAGAAACATGAATACAGATGTGATAAACTTCTCCGCATTAAACGTATTGAAAATATAGTTATTCATCTTTTTAACAAGCTGTTTAATGCCTCCGGAGAAATCATACATATGAATGAATCCCCCGGCAATCGATGTAAGAAGTGATGCCCCCATACCTTTACCCGAAACATCAGCAGTGAGCAGAAACCACTTATTATCATGAAATGAACGTATTGAATAAAAATCACCTCCGACCCCCATGGCCATCTGAGTTGAAGCGCCCGCTTCGACTCTTCCCTCAGCCATAAAAGTCTTCTCGGGAACAATCCGTGACTGTATTGTTCCGGCAGTATCCAGATCTTTTCTGGTGATTGCAGCAAGATGCATCATAATGTCCCTGGTGGAAAATATCCCGGCAAACTTTCCGTCAGAATCTGATATAAGAAAAAAACGGAGTGTTGGTTTCTCCATCTCACCGGCAATCTGTCCTGAAACTGTGATTGTATTCGCGTCCTCTCTGTAAATTCCGGTATCCTTTGCAATTCGGGAGACAGGCATATCCCGTGCTGCATCCTCGCCGAATGAACGGCCGAGAAGATTAAAAAGCTCACGCCTGGTTATCACACCAAGAGCCTCACCGTCATCACCGACCATCCCTATTGCAAGAACAGTCTCATGTGTATTCAGCTCTTCGACAACATCTCCGATCAGAGTATCTCGATGAACATAATAAAAGCATGAAGCAATGCTGGAGACGCTGAGACTTCTTCCTCGCGGCCGTTCACGGGAACAGATTCTAAGAACTCCTGGACTGCTCTTCTTCTCAGCTCCTGTTATTACCGGATCGATATGAAAGTGCTCTGAACCATCTTCATGTTCTATATATTTAATATTCATTAAGTCCTCATGCAGATGGTATTGCGAATTCAAACTCGCAGAACTCACCCTTTTTGGTTTTTACCGTAATACGGCCGTTGAGATCCGCGATTGTCCTTCTCACCAGGTACATCCCCACTCCGCGTCCGGCATCGAGATCCGTTTTTTCAAAAGTGGATACACCAGGCTGAAACATCATCTCAACCAGCCTCTCCTTCGATAATAACGTTGAGCTTTCACCATTAACACCATCCGGACCGGAGGCTTTCTCCATGAGCCCGTCAAAATCAATGCCACGTCCGTCATCCCTGTATGAAATAACCATCCCCTCATCACTCTTCGATGCCGACAGACTGATGTTCCCTGAAAGACTTTTTCCCGCAGCAGCTCTCTCTTCCGGAGACTCTATCCCGTGTACAATTGAGTTTCGCGCGAGCTGGACAAATACCTCTTTGATCCGTCTCCGTATACCTTTAGGAATATTTAGAATTTCAAACTTATCCGAGTTAACTGTCACCGACTTACCTGACTTTTCAGCAAGACGGTTCACTGTATTCCTCACAGAGAAAACAATAAGCTCCTCTGATCCGGCATTGTGCGATGAAAAATCTTTTTGGAATGAGAGTATCTGTCCTATCAGAGTCTGCATCTGCGAAACAGAGTTGTGAAGTTCAGAGACCATTACCGCAAGTGACAGAAAATCGGCGTTTTCAAGCTCCCTTTTCTTAAGAAGCTCATCAATGCGGCTCTCAAAACTATGAGCTTTCTGCGCGAGGAAATCGAGTTCAAAAAGATTGGCATCACCCTTTATGGCATGTACATATCTGAAAATTTCCTTGAGCATTTCAACAAGGCTCCCCTTCTCATGCTCGAGGATATCGTTTATTTTAGAAATATTCTCTTCAAGATTTGCAAGAAATTCAATAAACATAGCAGGTTCAATCCGGAGGATACGATAGAACATCTGCATTTCGCTCTGGCTCCGCTCTTTTACTCTCTCCATCTCGGAGGCGAGTTCTGTCTCGGCTGTGATATCACGTACAATAGACATGACCCTGGGAATTACACCATTCTCGGTTATTCTTAAAAAACTGCATTCGACGTGTTTGGAGTTGAATCCCCCTTTTCTGTCATCTATGAATATTTCAATCTGCTTCAGAGGATTAAGTCGTTCAAGAGTACGAAATGGAATTTTTAAATCAAAAAGCAGAGCCGAGTACTCCCTGAAAGAATTCAGATCTTTTTCCGACACAAGCCCTTTCAGCAGATCATCAAAACGTGTATCGGCAAGCCCGGTCCGTTCAAATATTTTTTCAAGAGATGATGAATAGTGAGGCGCTATTTTATTATCTCTGTTCATAAGAAATAGCCCGTCACTTACATTATCAAGAATGCTCACATAATCCGATCTTGCCACAAGATTCTCTTCAAGGCTGGAAATCACCTGATTATACCTGTCGGCAATCTGTCCCACTTCAGTAAATGGTTCAACTGGAACACGAAGAGTCAGATCTCCGGTTCTGGCCTGCCGTTCCATAACTGTATAGAGATCAAATATTTCGGTAGAGGCGCCATGCTCAGCCACGTTAAGTCCGGTGTGTTCGTTTTCAGCAGAAACACGAAGAGGAGAGAACCTGTTAACAATGCTCATAATAACATAGGTACAGCAGAAAGCCCAGATTCCCACAGAGACTATACCCAGAGATTGAACTCCCAGCTGTCTCCAGATTGTGAGCCCGTTATTTATTAGAGCAGGATCACCGAAAATCGCTACTGATAAAGTACCCCAGATACCCGCGCCAAGATGCACAGGTATAGCGTCTACTGCATCATCTATCTGAAGTTTCTGCAGGAGAAATGACACTGCAAGCATTACCAGTCCCCCCACTGCACCGATAACCGCAGCAGACCTTTCATTTACAACATGACATGGAGCGGTTACAGCAACTAGTCCTGCAAGGGTACCGTTAATTACAAGATTTACATCGGGATATTTCAGAATAAACCAGCCGACAAAAAGCGTGGTTATCATCCCCGTTGCGCCTGCAAGCACCGTTCTCATAACAATCCCTGCAACATCACTGTTCATTGCAAGTGTACTACCTCCATTAAAACCAAACCATCCGAACCAGAGAAGCATAACTCCGACAACAGCCATAGGGATATTACTTCCGCTGATATTGTTCACTGTTCCATCCGGAGAGAACCGTCCGTTCCGCGGGCCTATAATTAAAAGTATAGCAAGAGAAACCCACCCCCCTACACTATGAACAACGGTTGATCCTGCAAAATCTATAAAACCTATCTTCCCCAGCCATCCGTCAACTGTTCCGGTAAGAGCACCACCCCAGATCCAGTGACCTGAAACCGGATAAATAATAGTGGAAATGATAACCGTCGAAATAATGTATGATGAATACTTAACTCTCTCTGCAACTGCCCCGGATACTATTGTTGCAGATGTGCTGCAGAACATCGCCTGAAATAAAAAGAATGCCGAAATCCAGACTCCTGATGAAAATGGAGTTAAAAACAGACTTGAACCAAACATCCCCTTTGCTGAAAGACCGAACATCAGTGCAAAACCGGCAATCCAGAATACTGTAACCGACACCCCAAGATCGGTAAGATTCTTAATCGCCACATTTATATTATTTTTCGATCTGGTCATTCCCGATTCCACAAAGGCAAATCCAGCCTGCATTATAAAAACAAGGGATGAAGCTATTACAATCCAGAGAATATCTACATTTGACTTATCCATACTATTCAAGCCCCACTGCCAGAAACGCACTGTGTTTACGCCATTTTATAGGGATAATAAATATCGGAGGGACCATTCTGATTATAACATCATCAGGACAACCTTTAAGTATAATCGGCACCGATATCATAAATGATGCTCCGAAGTTTTCACGAACATTCCCTGCAATAGTGTTGGCAATCTCCCCGGCCATATCGACAATAAGCGCCTCTTCAGGATTGCTGTCTCCAAGGAGTATCGATGTTATCTCACTGAGCATCTCCCTCGATGCAGTAAGGTAAATGGCACCCTTTTTAGCACCGGATATTCCGATAAGACCGGTGTAGTCCAGAAGCACTGTCTCCTTCTCTTTGACAAATGGAATCCCCATTTCTGAAGGCTCACCCGATATGTCGCGGAAATAATTAACAACTACGTCAATAAAATATTTAACTTCCTGCTCAGTCATATCACACCCCCTGTTACTTCAATTATTTCATCGCGGATCTGTTCCGGAGTGAATGGTTTCAGCAGAAATCCAGCTGCCCCCTTTTTCAGAGCAAGAAGACCCGTGGCATTATCTTTAAGTGCAGTAATAATTATAACTCTTGCCGCAGAGTTTATACTCATTATCTTTTCAAGACACTCGATCCCATCCATTCCGGGCATTGTTATATCCAGTGTCACAAGAGAAGGTAACTCCGCCTCAAAAATTCGGATCGCGTCCTCTCCGTTTGATGCTGTTAAAATATTCTGTATCCCCAGTTCCGCGGCATATTTTTCAATTGTTTTCCTTATAACAAATGAATCATCAACAATGAGCATCTTCATGAGTATCCCCCCTGTAACAAAATAAATCTCTGTCTTGTCTGTATTTATTCCTCAACTTTTCCAAAGTAAAAAAAGCTATATATCCCCGCCGCCGAAGACGGCAGGGATATATAATTACTGTTCCAGAATAATTGATGCATAATCAATAAATATGAATGATAAGTCGAGTCAAGAGTTAGAGTTTATAATACATCGAAGAGCTTTATAATTAACAGCGGCGTAACAAAATAACAGAGCATGGCAAAGCGAAGTGATATTTCCGATGTCCGGAGATTGGTGTTTATATTTTAAGATGAAATTGATGTAAACAGTTTACACTGCCGTAATAAAGTCACTCGCTGAATATTTCTTGTGCAGTTGTCTGAACCGCAGATTTACAGTGATTTAAGTGATGGGCTGTGATTTCGTAAAAGGGAATCAGTGTAACATCAAAATCTTTATTAATCTGTAGTTCAGACATTTGGTGACAACATAATTGCAAAGTTACTTCTATATCCTTTTAATTATATCCGATATATACGGCATAAGCTGCTTCTTTCTGGACAACACATCCTTTAAGAGATATATATGATCGGCATATCTGGGATACTCGATCTTTTTGATAAAGTCCTCTTTCCCTTGTATAAAGAGATAACTGCTGAACCTGTTGAGATCAGTTACAAGGAGTGAACAGAAGAGATAATTCTTCTGCTCGGCCAGACCAGCCATATGTGATAGTATACTCTCTGCTCTCTCCATAATCTCTTCAGGATCATTTACTTCAACCTGGCTGACCGTGAAAGAGTGAGACCCTTCGTTATATCTCTTCATATCCATATTGATGATTTCATCAACAGGCTTACTGCTGATAAGAGATGATGCTGACACAATCTCCTTTCCGAATTCATCAATATTAAGATCAGTTATCTGTGAAAGAAACTCGGCAGTATCCCTGTCTATATCAGTTGTTGTCGCGGACCTGAGAATCAGAGTATCTGAGAGTATTCCGCCAAGAAGAATTGACGCTATCTTCTTTTTCACAGGAATCTTATAATCCCGGTAGAGATTTGCAATAATAGTAGATGTTGAACCAACAGGCTTATTAATAAAAGTTATCGGATAAGTAGTCGGAGGATTCCCCAGCCTGTGATGATCAATTATCTCAAGTATCCTTACATTTTCTATACCGTCAATCCCCTGTGACAACTCATTGTGATCAACGAGAATAACCCCGACATTCGGCTCTTTCATCAAGTCACTCTGGGATATTACACCCTTTACCTTCATATCCTCACCGACTACCGGCAGAGATCTTGATGGAGAATCGGCAAACCGATCCCTGATATTCTTAATATACTCATCAGCGTCAACCGGGACGAGAGTTATATCACCTGCAGTTTTTACCGGAACAGAATGGAGCACAAGCCATGACGTACTTGCACTGTTGAACGGTGTAATTATAATCGCTACTTTTTTTTCTGCGGCCAGCTCTTTAATCTCTCTGCTTACCATTTTGCCTGCGGATACGATTAAAGCTCTCACCCCCTTCTCTATTACATACTGCTGTATATCCACCCTGTCTCCAACAATTACAATGGAATTTTCAGCCGGCATCACATCAATGAATTCTCTCAGCGTATCAATCTCAGAGGCGGCAACTACTATCTGCGCCCTGAATATTTCGCTGTTATCCTTTTCAACAACATGCTGGGCCCGAAGCGTCTTAACGAGATTTGCCTCGGATGTCGAAATTATACTGTTTTTCTGAGGATCTATCTTCATCAGTATATTCTCGGCGAAAATATTAAAATGAATAGTTGAAACATACCTGCTCAGGTCATCGACAAGCGGAATCATCCGGAATTTATTTGCTGTTAATATCTGCATAGCATCCCATAGCGGAGTATCCAAAGGGAGAGTAACAGGCTCTTCGCTCATATGATTTTTAACTTTTGGTATAAGGTCACTTAAAAATTCAGGATGCGGCACATTAAAACGGTTCAGAATATACTCTGTCTGAAGATTCACCTTCCCTCCCCGTGCAGGAAAAACATTGTTTTCACCGAGAGAACGTTTCAGCTCGGCATAAGCGATTGCTGATACAATGGAATCCGTATCGGGATTTTTATGACCTATAACATAAACCTTTTTCATTACAACCGTTCTCCTCGGGATCTTTATAATGCGTCCCGCCCCCTCTGTCGCTTTGCGACAGAGGGGGCGGGACGCATTACTATTTTCTGATTTTTAAATAATCATGTATACAATAACTAAAATGAACTATCTGGCTATCAAAAAAAATTTCACTGCAAAATAAAAAATTACATATAACAGCAGAAATTTTATTATATTAATATAAGCCATTCTTACTATTTAATACTTTTATAACCCTCCATTTCACAATCCCCGGAGGGTTATAATTTTGTTATTTTAATACACAACAATTATTGACAGGATTTGTGATGTTTTACCGTTTGTTATAAAACGAATTTTTAATACAGCAGGGCAGAACTATGAGACAAAAATATGAACTTAAACTTAAACCTATCAGCACATCAAACTCTGACAATCTGAGAATTTACGAAATTCTTTCAAAATCGTGCGAAGGACTGAATAACTATCTCGCGGATTTTCACGAAACTATTGAAATACTAAAAGAAAAAAAAGAAAAACCGTCAGTGGAAAGTGCAGAAGTAGATGCAAGTATCGACTTTGTTCTTTCAAAAATTGATGAAGTCACTGAGTCGATGAAAAAGATCGCACAGGAGATGCATTCTCTTATTGAGCTTAGAGAGCGGCAGTAAAACTCTTACTTAATATTAAAAGTTCCGCCGCTCCATTCAATTTTAAGAAGGATCCTGCCGGTAAACTCATCGGTAACATGAATGTTTTAATTACAATCATCCTGTAAAATGTCTGAACCACAGATTTACAGTGATTTAAGTAATAGGCTATGATTTTATAATTAAAAATCAGCATAATCGCTTAAATCTGCTTAATCTGCTGTTCAGACAACTGCTCTATTATCTCCGCCCCCTTCGGCGGCGGGAATATATAATTTTTTACACTATAACGCCTGTTAAGGATTTAACATTGAATTTATTAAATTCTTTTCAAATCAGATAAAGATAATTGACAATTTAAGTCATAAAATCTTTATATAATTAAAGATTCCATTGGAGAAAAAAATGCCTGACCCGTTATCGTGCTATTTAATGAGGATTACAACGCAAATATAAGCTATCTCTCACAGAGTAAAATTCAGCACAAAATTTACTCCCCTGAAATGGCTTATAAAAGCCATTGTAATATTGGATCATAAAACACCTCCTTAAAATTTTTCCTTAATTTTTTACATAAACCATTTGATATCTCCGCTTTCAGCCAGAGCGGGATAATATGTCCGGAGGCCTTGTTATGTCTGGAAAACTTTTACTCCCTGAAATTATTGAACTTATAGATATGAAAGATTTTAAAGCACTGAAAGAGATAATCAGTGAATGGCACCCTGCTGACCTTGCGGAGCTTATTTCCGATCTCCCTGAATCTCAGCAGTTTATTGTTTTCCGGTTTCTCCCGAAGAATCTTACCTCTGTAGTTTTTGACTTCCTCGAAGTTGAATCTCAGAAAACCATATTATTGTCCATGGGTAAAAAAGAGGTTGCATCGATAATAAATGAGCTTTCTCCCGATGACAGGACATCGCTCTTCGAAGAGCTCCCGCATCATGTGGTAAAGAACATGATGCTCCTCCTTAACAAAGAGGAGAGAGAGATTGCCAGAACACTTCTCGGTTACCCGGAAGAGAGCGTCGGGCGTCTCATGTCCCCGGAATATGTTTCAGTTGACGAAGAAATGACAATTGAAGAAGTGCTTGAAAAAATCCGGAAATACGGATCAGAGAGTGAGACTCTCGATGTGATTTACGTTATAGATGATGACGGAAAACTGATAGATGATATTACAATAAGAGATGTCCTTCTCTCATCGCCGAAAAAGAAAGTAAGCAAACTTATGGACCATAAGTTCGCATTCCTGAATGCTACCGATGACCAGGAGATTGCCGTTGAAAGTTTCAAAAAATATGAGTGTTACGCTCTCCCTGTAATAGACAATGACGGCTTCCTCATCGGTATTGTAACCATCGACGACATACTCTACGTCGCTGAAGAGGAGACAACCGAGGATATCCATAAAATAGGGGGGGTTGAAGCTCTTGATGACTCCTACCTGAATACTTCACTTTTTGAACTGGTAAAGAAGAGAGCAGGATGGCTTGTAATCCTTCTGCTCGGCGAGATGCTCACCGCCTCGGCAATGGCATTTTATGAGCATGAAATTGCAAAGGCGGTAATACTGGCGCTTTTTGTACCTCTTATTATTTCAAGCGGCGGTAACTCCGGATCACAGGCTACATCGCTGATTATACGGGGCCTTGCGCTGAAGGAGTTCAGCTTCACCGACTGGTGGAGAATAATGAAACGCGAACTTGTTACGGGTCTTGTTCTGGGGCTTATCCTGGGCGTGGTAGGATTTATACGTATAGCCCTGTGGCAGTACTTCAGCGGAGTTTACGGCCCGTACTGGATGAGTATCGGCTTTGTTGTTATGTTTTCATTAATTGGTGTAGTAATGTGGGGAACACTATCCGGATCGATGCTGCCCCTTCTCCTGAAGAGACTCAAACTCGACCCTGCGACATCGTCAGCTCCATTTGTTGCGACACTGGTTGACGTCACGGGCCTTATTATTTATTTTACATTCGCGCATATATTTTTAACCGGTAAACTTTTATAAAACCGGTCCCCATGGGACCGGCGGGGTAATTTATGAAAAATGAAATTCTAGTAATCATATCTGCTGTTATTGTTTCGCTGTCTGCCGGATGCAGCAATAATCTTTCGAAAGTCAGCCGCCCGCTCCTTGGTACAATAGTAACCATCACAATAGTTGACAGTCCTGAACATACCGCCGGAGACTTCAGCGCAGCATTCAATGAAATTGAAGCAGTTCAGACAGCTTTTAACCTGTACAATCCGGAATCTGAAATATCCCTGATAAACAATGCAGCCTCAAACGGCACGGTGAAACCTGCAGATGATGTTTTTGAACTGATCAGCCGGTCTCTTGAAATATCAGAAATTACACATGGAGCGTTTGATATAACATTTGCCTCCACGGGTAAACTGTGGGATTTTTCAAAAGAGAATTTTACTCCCCCCGATGATAAAACAGTTCAAAAACTTCTCCCCCTTATTTCATATAAAAATGTTAAACTCGACAATAAAGCGAAAACTGTAAAATTCCTGAAAAAAGAGACAAAAATCGGTCTGGGTGGAATTGCAAAAGGATACGCCACGGGTAGAGCTATATCGAAACTGAAACGCAGAAATGTCAAAGGTGCAATTGTCGCATGCGCCGGGGACATTCAGGTTATTGGAGACAACAACGGAACACCATGGAGGACGGGGATTCAGGATCCCCGCAGCAATTCTGTTATCGCAGCCATCGACATGTATGACGGAGAGGCAGTATCAACCAGCGGCGATTACGAAAGATTCAGAATAGTGAATGGAAAACGTTACCATCATATTTTAAATCCGGCTACAGGTTACCCGGCAGATTCGGGACTGATATCTGTATCAGTTTTCAGTAAAGACCCTGTACTTTCAGACGCATATTCTACTGCACTTTTTGTTTCGGGACTGGAGAAATCCAAAAGTATACTGGTATCAATGCCTGTTCTTTCAGCTGTTCTTGTAACATCAGGGATGAAGGTTTATGTTTCGGAAGTATTAAAGGGACGTATTACTTTCAGAAATGATCTTGAAATAATTTATTTTTAATACAATTCTAATACAGTATTTATATATCCCCGCCGCCCCCAGCGGCGGGGATAAGAGGGCTTTTTTACTATAAACTATAAATCCGTATTCTCAACTCTGACTGACTGCAACAGCAACTGCAACTGTAGCCCCGACCATGGGATTATTTCCCATACCGATCAGCCCCATCATCTCAACATGTGCCGGTACTGATGACGAACCTGCAAATTGTGCGTCGGAGTGCATTCTCCCCATTGTATCGGTCATACCATATGATGCCGGACCTGCCGCCATATTGTCCGGATGCAGAGTTCTTCCCGTACCCCCGCCCGATGCCACTGAAAAATATTTTTTCCCCTGTTCATAACACTCTTTTTTGTAAGTTCCTGCAACAGGGTGCTGAAATCTTGTAGGATTAGTTGAATTCCCGGTAATGGACACATCAACACCTTCGTGATGCAGGATGGCTACCCCTTCACGGACATCATCGGCACCATAACATTTTACTGCCGCCTTCTCTCCGGATGAATATGGAACCTCTTTTACAATTGAAAGTTCGCCGGTATAATAATCAAATTTTGTCTGGACATATGTAAATCCATTGATCCGCGAAATAATAAATGCAGCGTCTTTACCAAGACCATTCAGAATTACGCGAAGCGGAGTCTTTCTGATTTTATTAGCCGACCTTACAATCCCGATTGCACCCTCTGCGGCGGCAAATGATTCATGACCTGCAAGGAATGCAAAGCACTTTGTCTCCTCCCGCAGAAGCATTGCAGCAAGATTCCCGTGACCCAGCCCGACTTTTCTATCCTCGGCAACTGATCCGGGAATACAGAACGACTGCAGTCCCTCTCCAATCAATTCAGCAGCTTCAGCAGCATTTTTTGTATCTTTTTTTATTGCAATAGCAGCACCGGTAATATAAGCCCACACGGCATTTTCAAAAGCAATAGGCTGTATCCCTTTTACAATTCCGGAAACATCAATCTGTCTGTCATCACAGATTTTTTTTGCTTCATCAAGTGATGCAATCCCGTAATTATTAAGAACACCGGTAATCTTTTTTATTCTTCTATCATAACTTTCAAATAAAATAGCCATATAATCTCCTTCTATTCCTCGCGCGGATTTATGATTTTTTTCCCTTCGGTGAACCTGCCGTAGTTTGATGTTGCCTTTTTAAGCGCCTCATTAGCATCAGTCCCTTTTTTAATCATCTCCATCATTTTACCAAAATGAATAAATTCATAACCGATAACTTCACTATTATCATCAAGGGCCATTTTACTGATGTATCCTTCAGCCATCTCCAGATATCTTACACCTTTTTCTCTTGTGCTGAACATAGTTCCAACCTGGCTTCTCAGTCCTTTGCCAAGATCTTCAAGCCCCGCTCCAATCGGCAGACCCCCTTCGCTGAAAGCTGTCTGACTTCTGCCGTATACAATCTGAAGCAGAATCTCACGCATGGCGGTATTGATTGCGTCACATACAAGATCGGTATTGAGCGCTTCGAGTATTGTTTTACCTGTGAGAATTTCAGCAGCCATAGCCGCTGAATGAGTCATGCCTGAACAGCCAAGAGTTTCAACAAGCGCTTCCTCAATAATTCCATTTTTTACATTCAATGTCAGCTTACAGGCCCCCTGCTGAGGAGCACACCAGCCGACTCCGTGTGTAAGACCGGAAATATCTTTAATCTCTCTGACCTGATCCCATTTACCCTCCTGAGGTATAGGTGCCGGGCCATGATTCGGTCCTTTGGCAACACAGATCATTCTTTCAACTTCATGTGAATATTCCATATAATTATCTCCCTGATTGTAAATCCTGACTTAAAAAATTTATTGTTTAGGTAACTTAAAGTAAGCAGGCAGTTTAGTTAAAAATCAGCACGTACTTGTAAAGTATAATAAAAATCAATACTCCCGTTTTTATTTTATTCACATTCTGCAGAAATAAATTAAATTGGATTTTGTCAAGCAGGTAACTCTATTTATAAATTGAAGATCCGTAATTGATCATAAACTGGCGGCATTTGAGCAATCACGAAAAGACTAAGCTCAGAAAATATTATAATGCTGCTGATTAAGGACTAAAATGCTCAGATGGATTACTTTTATCAATACTAAAAAGCATCCTATATTTATTAACTGATGCTCAACTCCAGAAACCTTTATCTAAAATGGGATTTTCAATGTGTGGATTAATTTATTCATACTTGTGGTTTTTGAAACAGTCCTATATAAATATAAATTGAATTTTAATAATTTTTTCTAGTGGAATGAAACGTGTATAAGTTTAATGTTCATCAATTACTTCTACCAAAAATTTAAAAAAAACCGGGATAACCGGAAAGTTGATACTATCCGGTTATCCTTTATATTAAAGTTACCAGTTGAAAACACTATCAAGTTCGCTATCTGTTACAGTAAACAGAGCATTGTGCGGAAGAAGCTTTTCTGTATAGAAATATCTCGGGAGCCTGTCATCAAGAGCGGTAAAACCAGCCTTTTTATTAAAGCCTCTCTCCATAGTTAAGATTCTTTTACCAAGATCTGCAACATCATCACCGGTCATGCTCAGGCCATAAAAGGCATTAAGCATATCAACCATCGCCTGAAAAGTTTCCGGCTGATCAAGAATCGCGAATGCAATAAAAAGACACATACCTGTCGAGTCAATGGCTGCTGTTGCTATCTGGAGATTTCTGGACAAATCCACCTGACCTTCAGTTTTCAAAGGATCAACAAATCCCCCTACTTTCAGGACATTAGCAGTAATACAGTACCCCGCGGTATGGTCTGCACCCTGTGTACTTGTTGCATAAGTTACGCCAATCCCCTGAATAGCTCTGGGATCGTAAGCGGGCATAGCCTGGCCTTTAACAACCGGAGCTCTCTCAACACCAAGCACTTTGGCGGCAACTGCAGCACCGCTTCCGATAATTCTTCCAAGCGGAGTCCCTTTCCCTACTTCTTTGATCAGATTGATAGCCGCTTCACCATCTCCGAAAGCTGCAAGTCCTGCATCCATTGCAATCCCGATTGCGGCTCCCATATCAATTGTATCGAGCCCGTAATTGTCATCAAGGAAATCAAGCATAGCAATTACATCGGGATCATCAATTCCGCAGTTTGCACCATGAGCCCACACAGTTTCATACTCTGGCTGTTTTGTTAGAAACTTTCCGTTCTTATCATTATATGTTCCGGAACATCTTATAACACAGCCCTTATGGCATCCGTGAGTAGGATTTCCGCCGCGCTTAGTTTCCAGATCTGCTATGGTCTCACCGCTTATTGATGATACCCCGGGAAACCGTCCCTCTTTAAAATTATTAGTAGGGAAACCTCCGGCTTCATTGATAAGGTTTACAAGCACGTTAGTACCATATGCAGGGAGTGCGCTCCCTGTAACGGCATGTGTCCTTAAACCTTCTACGAATTTTTTATTTGCTTCACGGAATTTATCAACATCTGCAGGCTGCCGGTTCTCCACCCCTGCATCGTCAAGTATTATAATTTTAACTCCTTTACAGCCCATTACTGCACCGACACCGCCCCGTCCGGCATGTCTTGTAGGTCTGAATTCCATATCTGTGCAGGCGATTGAAGCTGCACCCAATTTCATCTCACCTGCCGGCCCGATAGATATACAAGCAACTTTATCCCCGTGGATAGCTTTTATTTTATCAATCAAATCATAGTTCGGGAGCATTTTATATTGAGGTACTTTATCAATTTTAACTCCGCTTTTATTTATTAATATCTGATATAGCTCACCATCCGCCACGTTCCCCTCCAATACAATTGCAGCGTATCCAAGTCTTCCCAGAACCTGAGCAGCCTGTCCGCCGGCGTTAGCTTCCTTAATACCTCCAGTTAACGGGCTTTTACATCCGATTGAAATACGTCCCGACATTGCAGCAGCGCTTCCGCTTAACAGTCCGGGGGCAATAACCAGTTTATTCTCATCACCAAGAGGATGAGCTGTAGGCGGAACTTCGTCAGCTATAATTGCAGTGGTTAAAGCTCTCCCCCCCATGCCGGGATATTTGCTGTTGATCTCCTCTTTAATGGCAGGGCCGCCTTTTGCGCTCATATTAATTCTTAAAATTTTATCCATAACAACCTTCCTTAAATATAGTTTAATATAGGATGGTTCCAAAAAACTCTGTTTTTGAAACCGCAGTGAGCCCTGCGGGACCTCTAAAGGGACTACCCTATATTTCATTTAATACATCTAATATTTATACTCTCTCTGATTCTTAAAATCTAACCTGTTCTTAAATAAATTAGTCCGTTATTAAAAAAGTCTCTGTTTTAATGCATGCAAACTCCGGAAAGTGTTTTTTTTCATTATGCCATTTATGACAGATTCAACTATACTAATTAAAAAATTATTTATGTTCGTTAATTAAAAAATGATTGTTTTTTTAATGATGAACTGTTAAAAATAACTTATGAACAGGTTTGATAGAAATATAGAATTATGTGACGGACTTGAAACTGATTTTATTAAAGTTCTATACTATGAATTCCCAGACTATTACAAAGATTTTTACAGATCATATGAGTATTACAGAGTATGTACAATTCTGGAAGGGAGTAAGTTTGTAGAGGTCAATAATAATGAAAATTTTGTATATGACACAAATCAGTTTATAGTTCTCCCCCCCGAATCTACTGTATCCATGGAAATTGCTGAACCGACCCGGGCACTAGTTCTGGAAATAAGCGACAAGCTGATTGACAATATAAGCAATAAAGTATGCCTTGAACTCGAAATTAATCAGGCCCCTTTAGACGGAGAAGGCCAGCCTCTTTTTAAAAAAAACTCCGAACTGATAAAAAGTGAAATTGAAAAAATAGCCATCGCCGCCCTGAGCAAATCAAGCAGCAGAGAGTTTCTTATCGATCTTTATGTTCAGGAAATGACATATAAACTCCTCAGCTGCATGGGGAGTAAAATCATCATACACGGAAAGTTAAATGACCCGGTGAGTAAAGCCATTGAAATGATGAAAGCAAGCATTGAAAAAAATATTGATATCTCCGAAATCGCAAGATCACTGAGGATGTCGCCCCCGCTCTTCTCGATGAGATTCAAAAAAATAACAGGCCTCTCACCGAATGCTTATTATACAAATATAAAGTTGAATGAGGCCAGAAAACTGCTTAAGAATAAATCTGTAACTGAAGTCTCTTTCGATCTCGGTTATGAGAACATTTCACATTTTATCAGATTATTTTCTGTTAAATTCGGAGTAACACCAAAACAGTATCAGATGCATAATTACAGCCATTCAATCACTGCTTAAGAAATATATTCATGAATATCTACCATTGATAATTCTGTGTAAGTTCCGCACTGACATAGAAAGCGATTACCTGCCATACCAGGTAATAACCCCATGAACCTGAATAACAATTTAAGATTCGACTATTATTTTTATAATCCGGTTAGATATAATATCAAAGTTATGTCTTTATTAGTTAAACGGCAATGTATCTATGGGCAAAATTGCTCTCCACCGCGCCCATGGCGCGGCGGAGATAAAATACCATCGGTTTTTAAGCATTTCCCATGAAATAATCAAATTTATTCATTATTAATTTGACATTTTATCAATTATATTTACTTTTCGACCCAGTGGTCAGACCACTAGACAGATACATATGCCAATGGCAGTCTCCTGCTCCCAAAGAGCTGCACAGAAGTAAACGATTATATAGTGAAGCATAAAAAATACTATATTTTACCATGGATTGAAGAGCAGAACTTATCTTTGTGCTATAAAAAAGCATAATAAACGATTCATTCCTTGACAAAAAAAACATTTATGAAAATTTGTCGGGAGGTTATAATTAGGGGAAATTTACATGCACGATAATATCAATTTACAGGATGAAGTTCAGGAGGGTTTTATTCTTCAGCTCGACGGCGATCTTGCCAGGCTGAGAGTAGCACCTAATGCCGAATGTGACAACTGTGGATCATGCAATATTGTCCATATGGAGCTGCTTGCCTATAACCGCGTAAAAGCGACTCCGGGACAGAAAGTGAAGTTTACCATGATCCAGGACAATATGCTTAGAATATCATTTATGATATTTGTTTTACCGCTTCTTTCAATCTTTGCAGGTCTCTATGCTGGTTCTCTTGCAGCTATGTTTTTTAAACTGAATGAAACCGCACTTATGACTGCAGGATTTTTTCTTTTTCTTTCGGCAGCAATTTTTGTCATTTATACTTATGATAAAAAATACAAGCAAAACAGGTCTAACTTTCCTCAAATAATAGAAGTCATTAAATAAATGAGGTAAACATGTTCAGGAAAATAAAAGGCGGAGCACATCCGCACGATGAGAAAAAAAGCACAGAGGATAAGAAGATAGAATATCTTCCGGTTCCGAAGAAGCTCTTTGTCCCTGTTCACCAGCATATCGGTCAGGCATCAATACCTGTGGTAGCTGTAGGGGATATTGTTAAAAAAGGTCAGCTCATTGCTGAAACCGCAGACGGCAGAGGGACACCTGTACACGCTCCCACATCGGGAAAGGTGACAGAGATAGGAAACTATCCGAATCCTATCTACGGCGCATCTCTATGCGTTGTGATTGAATCTGACGGGCTGGATGAGTGGCAGGAGAATCTGCTCACTACAAGAAATTACGAAAATCTGACTAACCAGGAGATGATTGATATCATCTTCAAAAACGGTATTGTAGGTATGGGGGGAGCTGCATTCCCTACCCACATCAAACTTGCACCGCCGAAGGATAAGCACATTGACACACTTATCATAAACGGTGCAGAGTGCGAACCTTACCTTACTTCAGATCACAGAACAATGATGGAATTCCCAGATGATGTTATCAGAGGAACACTCATTGCAATGAAGATCCTCAATGTACAGATATGCTATCTGGGGATTGAGAACAACAAACCGAAAGCTATTGCGTTGATGAAAGAAAAATGTAAAGGTACACCCATTCAGGTAGTTGAGCTTGAAACAAGATACCCTCAGGGTGCTGAAAAGATGATGATACTTGCTATCACCGGAAAAGAGGTGCCGTCAGGAAAACTTCCAATGGATACAGGCTGTGTCGTTCAGAACGTAGGATCGATGAAAGCCGTTGCCGATGCTGTTGAGAAGAATATCCCTCTGATAGAAAGAATTGTAACAGTGGCGGGACATACCGTTAAAGATCCTAAAAATGTCATGGCAAAACTCGGCACTCCGTTCAGCGAGCTCTTTAACTACTGCGGCGGATTTACCGGAAAAAACAGCAAACTTATCATGGGCGGGCCTATGATGGGTATTGCACAGGTTAACATCGATGCGGTAGTAATTAAGGCGACTTCAGGTATTGTAACAATAGCTGAAAAAGAACTGGATATCATGACAGAGCGCGCATGTATACGCTGCGGAAGATGTCTCGACGCATGCACCATGCATCTTCGCCCGAACATGCTCAGCATCTTAAGCGAAAAGGGACAGCACCAGACAGCACAGACCGACTACGATCTTATGGATTGCGTTGAGTGCGGATGCTGCTACTTTGTCTGTCCTTCAAGAAGAAACATTGTCCATTATATAAGACAGTCCAAGGCTAAGAACGCCATGGTCAGGAACGCAATAAAAACAGGGAGTAAATGATGGAGCCTAAAGAAACTACAGCCAACATCCAGAAACCGGAAAAACTGGTAATTACCTCCTCTCCTCATGTTCATGACACGGAAAGTGTTACCAAAATCATGTGGATTGTAAATCTTACACTGCTTCCGGCTGCGATATTTTCAGTTATAAACTTCGGTATTCCGGCGCTCATTACAATGCTTATCTGTATCATCGGAAGCGTTGCGTGTGAAGCCGCTATTCAGTACTGGCAGAAAAAAGAGATCACTGTTAGCGACGGAAGCGCAGTGCTCACAGGTCTGCTCCTTGCAATGTGTCTGCCGGCAGGAATTGCCTGGTACGTTCCTCTTATAGGATCTGTTGCTGCAATTGCAATCGCAAAGCACACGATGGGTGGTCTTGGACATAACGTGTTCAACCCTGCGCATATCGGGCGTGCATTTATCATGGCGAGTTATCCAGTTGCAATGACCACATGGGCAGTATCCCGTATCGGAAACAGCGCAGACTTTTCAGGCGCAATGAGTAAAATCGGAACACTGAATGCAGTCACCTCTGCAACACCTCTTGGAGTTCTCAAGCAGCAGGGTTATCAGGCGCTTGTTGATTCATTCGGCGGGCAGGCAGCGATGTATAAAGCTCTCCTCATCGGAAATACAGGTGGAAGCCTTGGGGAGACATCAGCAATTCTCCTTTTACTCGGAGGTCTTGTTCTCATCATAAAGAAATATATTAAATGGCAGGTTCCTGTTGTAATGATCGGAACAGTGGGGCTCCTCACATGGATTTTCGGAAACAAAGCCGCACTCTTCACCGGAGACCCGATACTGCATATGCTTTCAGGCGGTCTGATCATAGGTGCATTTTTTATGGCAACAGATATGGTTACAACACCAATGACAACAAAGGGGCAGATACTCTTTGCAGCAGGATGCGGTATACTTACTGTACTCATCAGGCTCTACGGAGGATATCCTGAAGGGGTCTGTTACTCCATACTTCTTATGAATGCAGTTACACCGCTTATCGACAGATATATTTTCCCGGTTAAATTCGGTTCACTTCCAGAACCAGTTAAAAGGAGTTAGAGATGACCCATACAGATCACAATAATAACAGTATGTTTAAAATAACCCTTAATCTGACTATGGCGACCCTTATGGCCGGTATAATCATAGGTGTTGTTTTTTACTTCACTGCCCCTATAGCGGAGATCCAGAGAATAAAGCTCAAGGAACAGTCCATGAAAGAACTGGTTCCAGATGCAACAGCTTTTGTTGAAATAGAAGGAAAACATGAGTGGTTCAAGGCCGAGAAAGACGGTAAAGCGATTGCCTACCTTGTTCTTACTCATCAGAAGGGATTCGACGGACATATCAAACTGTTCGTAGCTGCATCTCCTGAGAAGAAAGTTATCGGCTACAAGGTTCTTTCACACAAAGAAACACCCGGTCTTGGTGATGTTGCGTTTAAACCTAAATTCGCGTCACAGTTTACAGGAAAGGGCGTCGAGGGTCTGGAGCTTGTAAAGATCCAGGAGGAAGGAAAGATTACAGCTATAACCGGCGCGACAATCACTTCACGCGCAGTTACAACTGCAGTAAAGAATGTACTTACTGATCTGGATGCATACCTGAGTCAGGGTGGTGCTGAAAGCAAAACAGAAAGTCATACTGAAACTAAAAAAGAGACCAAATAGGAGGTCGGAATGAATCTGTGGAAAGAATTTACAAAAGGTTTAGTTGCGGAAAATCCGATTTTCCGTCTGGCACTTAGTCTCTGCCCGGCGCTTGCTGTTACTTCCAATGTATATAACGCGCTAGGTATGGGGCTTACAGTTATGTTTGTTATAACATGTAACAACATAATCGTTTCAACATTCAGAAATGTAATACACCCGAAAGTAAGGGTCCCCGTATATATCATTTCAATTGCAACAATTGTTACGGTAGCGATGCTTTCTCTTGAGGCATTCCTCCCTATACTCTTCAAAGAGCTTGGAATCTACCTTTCTCTTGTAGTTGTTTTCGCGATTATCCTTGCAAGAGCTGAGGTTTTTGCAGCGAAAAATAAAGTAATCCCTTCAATGATCGATGGTCTTGGAATGGGAGCCGGTTTTACTCTTGGAATGGTGGTTATCGGCGGTATTAGAGAGATGATCGGGAACGGTTCTTTTTTCGGATATCAGGTTCTCGGAAGCTGGTACCATCCCCCTCTCATCATCATTCTTGCACCGGGAGGATTTATCGTTATCGGCTTTATAATAGGAGCGATGAATCTCTACGAAAAACGTAAAAAAGAAAAATCTGAAATTGCAGCCGGAGGAACAATATGAGTGAATATTTTCTGCTCTTCATGGGCGCGGCGATAGTTAACAACTTCGTCTTAACCCGTTATCTGGGGCTTTGTATATTCTTTGGTGTATCCAAGAATTTCCATGCATCGTCAAGTATGGGACTGGCTATAATTTCCATTATGACCATGAGTTCAATGCTCACATGGGTGATTGAACATTTTATACTGCTGCCGCTCGGTTTATACTTCCTGAAGACCATTGTCTTTGTTGTTGTAATCGCAGTATTCGTTCAGCTTCTTGAGATGGTAATAAAAAAGTTTATGCCGACACTTTACAATGTATGGGGAATATATCTTCTCCTTGTTGCTACCAACTGTGTAATTCTCGGAGTTCCGCTTATTAACGCTGAGGCGAATTTTTCTTTTGTCAAGAGTACTGTAAACGCTCTAGGTTCCGGTACAGGTTTCGCCATAGCTCTTATTCTTTTCGCAAGCTTAAGAGAAAAACTTCAGTTTTCAGATGTGCCGAAGAGTATCGAAGGGCTTGGCATAGCTTTTATACTGGCGGGGATGCTGGCTCTTGCGTTTCAGGGCTTCAGCGGCATGATTCCGTTATAATTTTAAAGGAGCAATTATGTTAACAGCAATATATGCAATATTAGTAATGATCGGACTCGGCGTACTTTTCGGTATGCTCATTTCATTTGCAAACAGAAAATGGTCTGTAGAAGTCGATCCGAGAATACATGAAGTAGATGAAGTTCTCCCCAAGGGTCAGTGCGGCTCATGCGGTTATCCCGGATGTATGGCCTATGCAGAGGCCGTTGTAACAAATCCTAATGTTCCGCCCAATCTCTGTACACCTGGTAAAGATAAAGTAGCACAGATGGTTGCGGAGATAACCGGTAAAAAAGCTGATGCGGTTGAGACTGTAATCGCATTTGTAAGATGTGCCGGCACATATGAAAAAGCAATCAGAACCGGGGATTACAAAGGCGTTAAGGACTGTGTTTCTGCTAACATTCTTGTGGGCGGAGATAAAGGCTGCACATACGGATGTCTCGGATATGGAACATGCGTTAAAGTATGTATGTTCGATGCCATGAAGATGAGCGCCGACGGTATTCCAGTTGTTAATCCCGACAAATGTACCGGATGCGGGAAATGTGCAACAGTATGTCCCCGTACAATTATTACTCTTACACCTCCCGGAGTTATGGTGAAGGTAAACTGTAATTCACACGATAAAGGGGCAGTAGTAAGAAAACATTGTAAAGCAGGATGTATCGGATGCGGCATGTGCGCAAAAGACTGTCCTTACGGAGCGATTGTCATCGATAATTTTCTTGCCACTGTGGATAGCAAAATCTGTTTAGAGAAATGCTCAGATCCTGTCTGCCTTACAAGATGCCCCACAAAGGTTATACGACCTGCCATATGGGGAGTTGTACCGGGGAAAGAGTTAAGAGAAGAAGTTAAATCCTGATCCGACTGAAATTTATAAATTAAATCGGATCAATAAAGATTGATTCGGTTTAATTCTATCTAAAGATAAAAAAAGGACCGGTAATTCCGGTCCTTTTTTTATCTTTCCTGTATGGTCGAATATTTATTTCAGTATGATATTAATTATTTCACTTAAGATCAATTTTCACAGCTCTGTCCAGACTGGAAGATCTTTTAAGAATAACAAAAGAAAACAGAATAAGTATAATTACTGCCACAATAAATCCATAGGGAAACCAGACAAATGTCTCAATAAAAATCCTGTTTTCAATAAGATGCGGATCAATCTCCGGACTTAAAGGTTCCATGCTCTTCCTTGAAAAAAAGATAAGAATAGAATATGCAATACCGATAAATCCATATGAGAGGTTATAAAATAATCCCTTAAAACTAAGCACTGTAGCACGATGCCTGGAATCGGTAATTCTATTAAGGTAATGACTTATAAAAAAAGAGTTCATGTACATTCCGCTGAAAAGTATAAACGCAAAAATCAGTCCCCCATAAGGTATGAACAATGACATCCCCGCTAGTGCAGTGATTGTGATTATAGACATTGCTGATAAATTGAAAAAAGGGGATCTGCTCACGGTCATCTTTAGTGCGATCCGTGGAATAATAAATCCGAGCATGGCAATAAATGCGCCGATCAGCCCGTAAGATGCTTCGGGAAGATCAATCATACGGTAGTACTGGCTCCCCAGTGTTATAACCATTCTGATTACTCCGTCGAATACCAGCCCTGTTGCAATGATTACAAGAGCGAAAGGTGTTTTTAATATCCACAAACCGGCTTGAAGAGTAATATCAAAAGCTCTCTTTACAGAGATATGTTCGTGATGATTATCAACATCAGCTGATTCAGGATCCTTCATCCTTAAGGCAGAATATAAAGTCATAACCCCCATAAAAAGCGTAAGAAAAAGCGGGATACGGAGAGTCATATCCTGAGTAACTGAAATATCGTATCCGATCAGACCCAGAAAATTCTGAACAAGTACAGGATCGTAAATGGCAGCACCGGTTATCATAGTTACTATAAATGCTATCGACTGATAACGGGTCCTGACTTCAAGGACTCTTCCCCACTGATCCTCCAATCCCTCTCTTTTAAGAGAATCGTAGGCAAGAGCTTCATCTGCACCGCTTGCTGCAGCCTCGGCAAGTCCGCTTAAGATACGATTGATCAGAAATATAATAAACAGAAGATTTAAATCCCCCCTTGGTGCAAAAGCAATCAGGGAGAGCTCAACAATCATAACAAATCCTGAAAAAACAAGGAGCCTGCGTCTCCCGAAAACATCTGCAAGCGCACCGGATGGGACTTCAGCTGCTACTATAGTTGCCGCCCATGCAGCATTTAAAATTGCAAACTGAGAGATAGTCAATCCGTAATCCAGATACATAACAGTAAAAATCGGGTAATAAAATCTTGAATTAAAAAAAAGCGAAAATGCAATATACAGACGGATATTTAAGATTTCAAAGGGGGACGTCTTCTGCTCTCTCTGCTTCTGCATTTATTTTCTTTCCATATGTATGATTATTATTTACTACACTCAAGCCCCCGCACCCACGGAGGAGGCTTGCTCAATGGAGATTGATATTCACCACCGGTTTATAAGCTGTTACGAAAGGATCTTAAAACATTTTCCATTATACTTGACTTTCAGTCATAGGAATGATTTTGTAAACTAATTTTTAATGAGGTAGAAAATGAAAGAAAAACCATCATTTGATATTCATTCTGATCAATTTAGAAATGCTGATAATCCGCTTGATAATCCAACACCTTCAGATAGCACTCTCAAAATTCAATATCCGGAAGAATATAATAAACCGCTACGGGAGACCAAGACATGGTGCAGCTATATGGAGAGAGGATTTCGTGCTTCAAGAGTTATAGCCGGAGCACCATCCGGTAATCAAATTGATACTCCTGAAAGCTTTATCGAACAGGAAACATCTATCGATAAACTGTATCAGAATAAAATTATACAATGATGTTCCGTTTATTAAAAAACATTCCATATGGCCGTGCCAGATTGAAACCTGTAACTTATTAATTTTATATTTCGACTATTTCAATAGTCTCTTCATCCCCGCCATTCGGATCCGGAATAACTTTATAATTATAACTCTTCCCCTCCTTTACATTGAAGGTAAGCGTTTTTACATAGAAGCCCATGGCTCTGCCTCCGAAAATCCTGCTGAGAACCGAGTATTCGATTGTATGTTTTCCCGGAGAGAGCCTGAGTTCAAATTCACTCATTCCTATAAACGGAATATCCTTATTAATGGTTACCCATTTGGGATGACACTTGTGCACAGGTTTACTGACTTTTCCATCAACTCTGAAAAGGGCTACGGTTTTGTTTAATCCGAATCCGCCCAGTTTTAAAAGACCATGCGGTTCACCAGTGCGTGGTTCGATAAATACAGGAACAGGCTCCACATCGAACTTCACCTCTTTGCCGCCGCTCATGATGACAAATTTCTCCTCATCGCCCACCAGGGTATAAGTTTTACCTGCTTCCATATTGAAACTTACCTGGAATGCAGATACAGGTTCAGTCTTTGCATTGAAAAGCTCGAAAACTCTTTTTCCCGGAAGAACTGCGACATTAAATCCTCCCAGATTCCTGTCATTATACATACATGGCCAGGTCCCACCTTCGTTTTCCTCAGTAAGAGGTACTCCGTCTGCCTTATATAATCCAAGCCCCATATACCATGTCCCGGCCCAGTTAAAAAGAGCGAGCTGTTCATTCGGCCGGTTATCCCCTTTATAACTTTTATGCAGCAAACGCTCCGTCGAGCATGCGCTTAACAATAATAAAGCAGCAATTATCAGGACCATTTTCAATTGAGTCTTATTTACTGACATATGCAAACCTCCTTAAAAATATTAAAAACACATATTATACACTTCAAAAGAGCAAAACTATATCAAATAAAAAGTATATAATCAGCAGGATAAAACAATTTTTTATGCAGGAAATTAACTGAAACAGCAGAAATTATATTCATCTGAGAAGATGTATAGATGCAGCAGAGGAAGAATTACAGAATTTATCAATGCCTGAAATTTATATTTTTTTATTATATAAAAGACTGAAGAATTGTTTACGGTTAGCTGCCGTAAACAATTTTGTTAGTTAAAAATTCCGTCTGGAGAGGATTAAGATTAAACTTTTTTGAGGTCTCTTCAACAAGCTGAAGTTTGTCGGTGTCCGGTGTATCTTTTAGAACTTCACTGATATACTTGATTGCTTTTTCCATTGTATCATCCATTGCGTTTCCTCGTTATACTTTATTGAGTGAACCTGATCAATCCTCACAGCCCCCTAAATCCCCCGGAGGGGGACTTAAAGTTCATATTTACAAATTATTGCTTAAAAACAAATGCTATATATAAACATATTTTTTAAACCCCCTCCGGAGAGTTGGGGGCTTTTTTATTTTTTACAGTGCTCTCATATGTTCCGGTTTTAGAATACTCTCATCTTTATTGTTGATTACCTGCGCAATCATTTTGAGTACGGCTCCCTGCTGTTCCGGGAGATTGGCTTTAATCGGAAGATAGTTTGACGCGTGATTCGAAGTGAAATAACATTTTCTTCGCACATTCATATTCTTCACAATTATCTGAAGTTCTTCAAGAAGTCCGAACTTATCGGGAAGAATAAATTTCCCATCCTGATACTCTTTATAAAGCGGAGTGTTCGGAAGAATCATCACAGTAAGTGCCGAAGCAAAATCGGGCGACATCTCACCTAAAAGCTTACCTGTATCCCGTGCATGTTCATGGGACATCTCCTTCCCGCCGATCCCAAGAAGAACAGTCTGCGAGAGTTTAATACCTGAATCGATTACCTTCGCAGCACACTCCTTCATTACATCGGGGAACGCGCCTTTACGTATTCTGCGGAGAACCTCTTTATTTCCGCTCTCGATACCCTGGTATATTACTGTAAGCCCGGCCGCTTTAAGAGCTGTAAGCTCTTCAGGAGTTTTGCGGAGAATAGCCTTTGCATTACCATAAACATTTATAGTTTCAATTGCCGGATTCTTCTGTTTGATATAATTCATAATTCTGAGAATATCCTCAGTCGGGAGGATAAGAACATCTCCGTCAGCAAGGAAAGCCTTGGTAAAGCCGTACTTATAGCTCGAAGCTTCATCTATATCTTTTTTAACAGTCTCCCAGTCCTTGACCCAGTACTTGGGCTGAAGATCTTTATATGCACCGCAGAATGTACACATGTTATGTGAGCATCCCACTGTAACCTGTATTATCATGCTGTATGCCTCGGATGGAGGTCTTATGACGTGTCCTACATAATCCATTTTTACTACCTCGATATAATTGTATTACTTTTTGTAACCATGATCAGTCACATGTTACATCACTTTTTAAATCAAAAACAGGCAATCTTAGCAATCAGCCCACCAACCCCCCGGAGGGGGACTTAAGAATAAGACGACTGATCATTGTATATTTAACTTTATAACCTGACAGCTTATTCTTTTGGTCAGCCTCTATGCGTTGAAAGCCTGATTAAGTAACCATTAGATTTAAATTTCTTTCAGGCGAACTTAGCAATTTTATGAAGCTGAATATTGAGTCTCACCGGAAGTTTATCTTTTATTATGAGATTCGCAAGAACCCACGGTTCCATCATCCCGGATGCCGGTGAAAAATTTACTACAGCCCCGCAATTTTTAAGTTTATCTTTAACGAAGGATTTTGCAAATTCATAATCCTCCATCATTGCGATTACAAATTTAACCTCATCATTTTTCCCTAGATGCTTTATATTCTCATCATTAAAGGAGTTCTCTTCGCCGCTTGAAGGAGTTTTAACATCAGTGATGATTCTTACATTATCAGGTATTGTCCCGAACAGCACTGTGCCGTTAGTTTCAACCTGAGTAGTATATCCCTCTTCTGAAAGCCTCTGAAGAAGATGAAGCGCTCCGTCCTGAATAAGCGGTTCGCCGCCGGTAAGCGTCACGTGATTAAACGGTTTATTCCGGTTAACCTCATCGATGACAGCTTCAACATCCATATCGGTCCCGCCCTCCTTCGCCTTAACAGTGTCGCACCAGGAGCAGTTCAGATTGCATCCTGCCAGCCGTATAAATAGAGAAGGGAAACCGCATGTGGTTGTTTCACCCTGTATTGAATAGAAAATCTCATATACTTTTAATTTCATAATTATTAACCCGAAAACATAATATCCTGAGATACAGCGTTTATACCACTAAATTTTTTCAAATAAAAGCAAAAAAAAACCAAAAAAGCTTGACTCTCGAATATTTATTCGATATGTGGTAATTATTCGAATAAATATTCGAGAGTCAAAAATAAGGAGAATAAATTATGAGAACTAAACTTCTTTTTCTTTCTATAATCATAGCAATCGCGGCATTCCCTCTCTATGCTCAGAATAATAATTTAGAGAATGGAGATATTAAAGCCGCCGGTTATGCCGTCGATCTATTCCCGACGGTATTAAGCGCAGTTGATAAAGAACCGGGATACTCTTTTCAGGCATGGGCTGGTTTTAATAACATCAAGATGAGAATAGTTGCCGCTCATCTCTATCAGCCGGATAGAGTGATCGATAAAGCGTTTACCAACTATGAGATGAATGTTACTGCATTTATTATTGATTACTTCTTCAAAGATGACCTTACCGGCTTCTGGATCGGAACAGGTGCTGAATTGTGGAACTGCTCCATCGAAAACAACTCATCCGGAATAACAGCGGAGTGGACCGACAATATTCTCACCGCAGGATCAGGATATGTCTGGAAGCTAACCGATAGTGTTTACCTCGATCCATTTGCAGCAGTTCACTACAGAATGAACGATGGTAAAGTTATAGCAGGGGGAGAGGAGTTCAGGAGACAGAGGGTATCAGCATCAGCATCGATTAAAATCGGTTATATGTTTAATCTATAATTATAAGGAGCGGTACTATGATGACACGAAGAGACTTAATAATAAAAGGAGCAATTGGTGCCGGAGCACTTATGGCAATAAACGGAGTCCTTCCGGGACTTTCATATCTGCAGAGAGTTATGGCAGAGGATAACACTGCACCGGTAAAATTTTCAGAGAGAGATCGTTTTCTTATCAGAAATGCCTCTCTTGCTCCAAGCGGCCACAACACACAGCCCTGGAGAGTTAAAATAATTTCTGACAGCGAATGGATAATAGGATGGGATAAATCACGATCCCTCCCGGCAGTTGACCCGGAGAACAGGGAACTCCTTTTATCTATAGGGACATTCTGTGAAGCGCTGAGTATTGCGGCAAAAAGCATCGGTCTTGAAACTATAAAGAGTGTAGTCGCAAAGGATGCATTTTCACCGGAGCTTGTTAAAATTACTTTCAAAACCTCATCCGGTTCTAAAGAGCAGATGAATGCTCTAACAAAACGGAGAACGTTAAGAAATGGTTATCTTAAAAAAGAGATAAGTCATGAAGATGTGAAGTACATATCGCAGAATGTAAACTCTTCTCTCTATACTTTTAATAGAAGGGGCAGTGAAGCCGGAATTATAGACAAGGCAGTGCTTGAATCAAACAGAGTTCAGGCATGGAGAGATGATGCTCAGAGCGAACTTGCGGAATGGATCAGATGGAAAGATAAGGATGCGGACAAGCACAGAAACGGACTTACACCGGCCGGTATGGAGATCAATGGACTGGCCGGTTTGTATGTTAAACATTTTTTCACCAGAGACGACGTGATGAGCGAATCCTTCAGAAAGCAGACCGTTGAAATTACAGAAAAACATCTCTCATCATATGGTTCATGGATAGTAATTTCATGTGACAGAGAGAATCCTGAAACTCTCATAAATACTGGCGCCGATTTTCTGAAGCTGGGACTTAACGCTTACAACAAAAATATAGCTCTTCATCCCATGACTCAGCCTCTGGAGGAGAAAGGATTTGAAGCAGCTCTTCAGCATGATTTAAAAATCAAAGGTGCGATTCAGTTTATATTGCGTGCAGGTTATGTAGAAAATTATCCCGATCCGGTAACTCTCAGAATGCCAGTGGAAAGGATAATTTATCAGCCATAAACTTAAAATCCCCCGTTTCGCTTTGCTCAACATCCCCCTTTAATAAAGGGGGTTATTAAATCCTGGAAGTCTAAACCATCTTTATTAAAGAGGGTAACCATAGGCCGGGAGATTTGTAGGTATTATATAGCGAACTATTTGATGTATAATCATTCAGTCTTCGGCTCCGCTCAGCCAGCGTAAAAACCGGTCCCTGAGCTGAGCCAAAGGGAAAATTATATTAAAGGCTCATAAGTTTTGCAACACGATCTTCAATTGAAGGGTGAGTTGACCATAGAGATACTCTTCTGTTTGAACTGATTTTTGCTATAGCAAATGAATCCTTCTGTGTCGGGATCTCTGCGGCGCGAGCCAGACTTTTCAATGCGCTTGCCATTGCGGTGGGAGAAGTAAGCCTTGCAGCTCCGGCATCGGCCTTATACTCACGGTATCTTGAAAAAGCTGCAATGGGAATTGTAGCAAGAAGCATAAACACAGATTCAAGAACCATAACCACCATAATGTGAGCAAAAAAACCTAAACCGCCCTCATCATCGTCGCCTCTCATTGCGCTGTCGATGAGACCTGCGATTATCCGTGAAAGGAACATTACAAGCGCGTTAGCTATACCTGTAAGCAGTGTCATTGTAACCATATCACCGTTAGCAATGTGAGAGATTTCGTGCGCGGCAACAGCCTCAACTTCATTCTTATTCATAGCGTTAAGAAGACCGGTAGAAAAGGCAACTATCGATTTATCTTTAGATGGACCTGTTGCAAATGCATTCGGTTCAGCAGACTGATATACACCGACCTCAGGAATTGATGGAAGACCGGCCTGTTTTGAAAGACGTGCAACCATCTGATAAATTTCTCTTAATTCATAATTCTGTTCGTTGGCCTGAATAAGCTGAATATTGTAGGCTTTTTTCGCCATCCATCTGCTCATAGCAAGAGAAATGAAAGCGCCAACCATACCGAATACTCCACACATTACAGCAAGTCCGGTTATTCCCTTCGGGCTTATCCCAAGCATAGGAAGAACTATATTCAGAATTAAGCTCACTGTGATAATTACAAGAAAGTTTGTAAGCAGAAAAAGACCTATACGTTTAAACATATTACCCCTCTTAAAAATTTTCAGTTTTTTATTTCAAGGGAACTAAATTATCCCCTGTTTTTCACTGTATATAATTTATTTTTCATCCCCGATCCCGTCAAGGATTATAGATAATTTTAGTACAGCTGCAATCTATAAGTTACAAATGAATTACAAAATTTTTAATAACTTTTCATTTCAATAATGCAGTCCTGATTCATATAAACATTCGTTGTAAAATGGCAGTAAGAGAGAGACTTGTACCCACATCTATTATTTTTACTGTAAATCATCCCGCAAAGCCCACGCACCCCGGTCGTTTGCAAGGCCATTTTAATGGAGAATTTTATATTATAGGAGAGGAGGGGGGATAGAATTAATAGAGAGAGATGTTTACTTCCGGATTATGATAATTATAAAGCACAAAAAAAGTTTCATGCTTTATAATTATCAGATTTTAAATACTGTATTACTTATTTCACTTTATTCATCTTTAGAGCTGCGCCCATGGCAAGCAGAGTCTGATTTCTGTCCTCAATACATAGAGCCTGCTCCATCCCCCCAGCATCAAGATTCATATTAATCACTTCTTTGGTCAGGCGGAGTCCCATATGATTTTTGCTCATAAGGATTTCTGCATACTCCATTGCGGTTTCCAGAAGTTTATCCCTTTCAATCATTTTCGAAACCAGTCCCAGGTTAACAGCCTCATCCGATGTCATGAATCTCCCGGTGTACATAAACTCATAGGCTCTCCCCGCTCCGATCATTCTTGGAAGGAAATAGCTGCAGGACATATCAGCTCCGCCGAGTCCTATATTTATGTATGCTGCACAGAATTTAGCGTCAGGGCTTATCACTCTTATATCCGATGCAAGAACAAAACTGAACCCCTGCCCTGCCGCTGCCCCATGTACAGCCGTTATTATAGGCTGAGGCGCCCTTCTCATATGAAGATTGATCCGCGCAAGTCTCGCCTGAAAACGGTATAACTCCTCTGTACTGAATTTTCCGGCAACTTCACCTGTCTCTTTCATATCCAGACCCGCACAGAATCCCTTGTCACCGTTACCCTTCAGTATTACAACATTTGTATCAAGATCATAAAGTCTTTCCCGCCAGAAATGTTCAAGCTCCTCCATCATCAGATGGTTCACAGCATTATACACATCGGGTCTGTTAAGGCTCAGAATCGTAATCCTTTTTTTTGGTGTTTCGCACTGTATTGTTTTGTATTCCATGATTTGTTTCTCCATTTCCTCCCCATCCGCCCTTTGGGCACCTTCCCCATGATGAGATGGGGAAGGATTTTAATTTTACAAAATATTATATAAACAGAGGTTTGCCTTTGGTTGCCATGTGTTCGGCCATTTTCTGCGAGTTCTCTGTTTTCCAGCAGTCTACGAACATCTCTCTTTCCAGTGCAAGCATTGCATCTTCGGAGATGAATTCCCCCTTGTATGCAGTTCCGCCAGAGATGATATATGCGACTCTCCGTACAACAGTTGCTATGTGAGGAGCAATCTGATATCCCGCAAGCATATCAGGAATATTTGAATCGATAGCACCCATTGCATCCTGTCCGAAAACCTGTATAGGCATATTTGCAGGGGGTACATATCCATCCTCAGCCATTCTTAGAACTTCTTTCTTTGCATCCCCGATGAGGTAATCCCTGTTGAATACTATTTTATCCTGAGGTCTGAGGAATCCCTTAAGTCTTGCTTCCTGAGCTGAACCTGAAGGCATAGGCATAGCAATTGTTTTGAATGCCTGGAGGAATACTGCAAGAAGATCGGTATGAGGAACAACAGAGGACTCGTTCAGCCTTCTCCACATCTGAACACATCCGCCGCCTGCAGGGACCAGACCCGCTCCTACTTCCACAAGAGCCATGTAGAGTTCGTTATGCGCGACAATCTTATCAGCCCAAAGGCAGACTTCACATCCGCCGCCAAGTGCCATTCCGAATGGTGCAGCCACAACGGGGAATGATGAGTATTTCATCGCTTTCATGCCGCTGTGAACATCAGCAATAAAATCATTGATCCCTTTGAAATCCCCTTTTTTCGCCATTCCAAGCATAAACTTGAGGTCTCCCCCTGCACTGAATGCCGGCGGCATACCGCCTGCTTCGTTACCGATAACAAGACCGGCGCCGTTTTTATTCACAAAATCAACAACCTTCGGCACCATATCAACAATTTCACCATTAACTGCATTCATCTTTGTGTGGTACTCGAAACAGAAGACTCCGTCACCTATGTCAACAAGTGACGCACTGGGTGTTCCCATTACAACTTTAGATTTGTCGGCTTTGATGTTACTCAGAAATACCATATTCGGGCTGTATGAAACATCCTTGTATGACATAGATGCAAAATCCCAGAACTGCTTTTTACCTTTTTCTATTCTATAGAAAGTAGTTCCACCTTTCTCGATCATTGTTTTAATATTTGCAGGAATAGTTAAACCGGATTTTTCTATATCAGCAATAGAATCTTTCAATCCTATATTATCCCACATTTCAAAAGGTCCGAACTCCCATGCATACCCCCATTTCATACCATTGTCGATTTCAACAAGTGTATCTGCAATTTCAGGAATTCTGTTTGCAGAGTAGACGCACATGCTTGAAACAAGTATTCTTGCAAACTCGTTATTTTTGAAAACGTATTTCATTTTTTCAGCTGTAGTTTTAAACTCTTTTACAGCTTCAACTACCGGATAAGTCGCTTTTGAATCGAAGTCAACATGCTCAAGAGTTTTTATATCAACAACTTTCTTAAATCTTTTGCCGTCTGGAGTTTTTCCCGAAAGATAGAATCCACCTTTATCTCTGGTCTTGTTGCCGAACATCCCTTTAGCCATCATATCTTTAAAAAACTTAGGAGTTTTGTAAATATCTCTCATCTCATCATTTACAAGAAGCTCGTAAGAATTGTCTGCAATATGATCTGTAGTGTCGGCGCCGACAAAGTCAGTTAATCCGAATATTGCTGTCCCGGGCATACCCATGGGCTTAGAGAAAATCGCATCTGCTTCCGGAATCGATATCATCCCTTTTTCAATAAGCTTCAGAGCTACGCAGATAAGAGCCATACCAATTCTATTGCCTATGAAGTTAGGAGTATCTTTACCCCAGACAACACCTTTACCAAGGGTCTGCTCTCCCCATTTAGATACGAAGTCACATACCTCTTTCGATGTATCCGGTCCAGCTATACACTCAAGAATTTTCATGTAACGTACAGGGTTAAAGAAGTGAAGAATGAGAAAATGCTCCTTGAAGGCTTTGCTTCTCCCTTCCGCCATTTGTGAAATTGGAATACCTGAAGTATTTGAAGCAATAATTGCACTAGGCTTCATTACCTTTTCAAGTCTGGCAAAAAGATCCTGTTTAATTTTGAGATTCTCAACAACAACTTCAAAGATAATGTCACAGTCTTTGAGCTTGTCAAAATCATCTGTAAGGTTGCCTGTTTCGATAAGGGACATGTCTTTCTTCTTGTCCATAAATGCAGCAGGTTTAGCCTTAACCTGCGCCTGAAGTCCAGCTTCAACTATTCTGTTCTTCGCAGCTTTGTCGTTTTTCTCCGCGTCTGTAAGATCAAATGGAGCGATGTCAAGCAGAAGTGTCTTAACTCCGGCACTTGCGCAGAGTGCAGCTATCCCTCCCCCCATAATTCCTGAACCTATTACGGCTACTTTTTCAATCCGCCTGGTCATAAAGCCTCCTATGAAGTCTGTAGTTAAGGAGATAAACTTATTATATCGCCTTATAAGATTTATAACGTAATTAATCCGTTATCATAGATTATTAAGAGCAGATAAAAATCACATATTGTGCCAACCAGTTCAGAATATATTTATTTAACTGAACATTCATTCAACTAAATTGATTATATTATTTTGTCAAGACTTATTCGGACGGTAGATAATAGAGGTAAAAACTCTTCCTGTTTAAAAAATAATTTTTTATTGACAAGTAAGCTGAAAATGATTACACGTTTATCGTGTTTACAATAAAGACAAAAAAACATGTTCAAAAGAACTTCGAAAAGATGCCGAAACCTATTCAAAAGGTTTTTCGTGATCTCATTATAGATTTAGAACTAAAAGGGCCAATTCAATCTGAGTGGCCAAATTACAGCAAGTTAGGCAAGAATGAACATCATTGTCATCTATCTTATAAATGGGTTGCTTGCTGGAAACATGAAAATAATTCAATAATAATTGAGGTGTATTATGCAGGCTCACGTGAAGACGCTCCGTATTAAAATAGATATATCAGGGGATATTCCTGAATCAGTTCTTTCCGTATTAAAAAAAGAATACGGAAAAAAACTTTCCATATCTGATGATGATGAAGAGTTAATTAATATCAGAGATACTGAATGGTTTAAAAAAATGGATTCCAAAATGACCCCGGGGAAATCCATGGCCAACTATCGCAAGCTGATGAATCTTACCCAGTCAGAGCTTGGAGAAAAGCTCGGGGGAGTTCCGAAGCAGAACATTTCCCAGATGGAGAGGGATGTAAGACCGATAAGTAAAAAGATTGCGAAGCAACTGGCAGCCCTTTATAAAGTTTCAGTCGAAGAATTTATTTAAGGTGTAACTAATATCTATCCATAAAAGAATCTGTGATAACCCCGGAGAGATTAAATTCGTTATTATTTTTGGCTCATCTCCTTTCCAGCTGCCAATACGCAACGAAGAAGACTATATATTAATGAATTTTTACGCGCAGGCATCCAATGTCGTTTGAATAACAGTGTATGACATTATATCAAATATTGAACCGGGATCGGAATATTTTTTATCTGTAATACATTCATATAAACCTCTTGAATCATAGCTGTTTTTTATCGATTCTTTAATATCCGGTTTAACATTACCATTAAGATACGGCTCATCATTTTTATGATTAACAACTACTTCCCGGATATTTTCATCATTAATCTTCTCTTCACAGACTTCTTTAATAATTATTGCCTCTTCATCCGAAATAGGAAATTTTTGATTTTATGTTTTCAAGCATTTCGGTTATAGATACTTTCGGAATGTTACCGCCAGAGCCGCCACTCCCTGTTCGGATTTTATAATCTTTTTCAATTTTTATCTCTTTAACAAAAGAGACACCGGATTTCGATAGATATAAATTAGATATTGCTTTTTTAAATCGGACTCTGTGCCATATTTTATCAATTGATCTGAAATAAATTCTAAGAATGCGGCGAAGTTATTATAATTTTTTTCAAAGCTGTAGAAGTTGGACATAAATGTATGCAGGGTGAAACCAAAATTATTGATCTGCCAGATATACCGCGCTTGATCCGCAGGAAGGGGAGACGTAACCACAATTTACATGTAATCACGTCTCCATATCTTTATCTTTATCTCTGTCTTTTAAAATACGAAAGCCATATTGCCCTTATTAGAAAGAATAGAAGCGCGAAGGCACCCGACGCAAAAATAATATCCGGCACCATTCTCATCCATGAAAAAAAGCGGATGAATTCACCTGAAGCTATTTCCGGACTTCTTGCATACCATAAACCGTATTTTACCGCATAATAAAACTGGTAAAAACCGGAGGGTATGAGGCTGAACACTGTCATGGCCAAAAGACCTCCGTTTAATCCCCAGAAGCTGACTTTAAGAAGAGTGTCTGACCACGAGTCAATTTTGACGATATGGCGTACTGAAAAAAGCATAAGCGCGATCGCCAGCAGACCGTACACTCCGAAAAGTGCAGTATGAGCATGAAGAGGTGTAGTATTGATACCCTGTATGTAGTAAAGAATAATAGGCGGATTTATAAGGAACCCGAAAACTCCAGCCCCGACAAGATTCCAGAATGCAACCGATATAAAGAAATATAAAGGCCACTTATAGGGATAATTAACACCTGACTTTTTCAGCAACTTCATATTTCCCGCAGCTTCAAATCCAAGGAGTGCAAGAGGCACAACCTCAAGGGCAGAGAATACAGCACCTATCGCGATAAGAGGTGCAGGTGTACCGGACCAGTAGAGATGATGAAATGTGCCAAGCACTCCGCTTCCCAGATAAAGGAAAATACTCAGGTAAACCGTTATCTCTGCAATCTTCTCGCCAACGGCTTTTATTCTTGTAAGTATGAACGCAAGTACAACTGTGGCGAATACTTCAAAGAAACCTTCAACCCAGAGATGAACTACCCACCATCTCCAATACTCTGCGTCCGACAGGTGACTCCCTTTCCCGTACATGAGGCCTGCCATATAGAAAAGAGGGATCGCAATTGAACTGTATAAAAGAAGATGCGTAAGCCCACCTTTATCATTCTCTTTCTTCAAAGCGGGGAGTATTGCCCTTAATACGAGCACCAGCCAGATGAGCATACCTGCTATAAGAAGAATCTGCCATACTCTTCCAAGCTCAATGTATTCATAACCCTGGTGTCCGAAATAATATGCAAGATCTGAAAGATAACCGTTTACAGAAAGCCATGTTCCAGCTAAAGTTCCCAGCACCACAACGACTACAGCTGCAAAAAGAAATGTGACTAATTTCCACTGATGTTTCGGTTCATGGCCGACAAAGGGACCGATGAAAAGACCTGTTGCAAGAAAGCATGTGGCAATCCAGAAAATAGCTAGCTGGATATGCCATGTCCTCAGTACCGCATATGGGAGTATTTCCGCAATGGGCAATCCGAAGAAACTCAGTCCCTCAACAGTATAGTGCGCAGTTAGAGACCCGGTACCGATCTGTGCTGTGAACAAAAGTACTGCCACCAGAAAGAAGGGAAGTACAGCAATCTGACTTGGCGAAGGTACCGGCTCCTTAAAATCTACAGAGGAGGGAACTTCATAATCCTCACCGGATATATACCTGTTATACACATAGAGAACAAGACCGATTGCAAAGATTAAAAGAACAACACTCACGATAGACCATATTACAAAATCCGGTATCGGTTCATTTCCCACAAGTTTGTCATAAGGCCAGTTTGTTGTATAGGTTATATCTTTACCCGGACGGTTTGTCCCCGCCGCCCATGCAAGCCAGGAGAAGAAAGAAGCAACTATACGCCCCTCTTCCGCGCTTCTTACAATTCCCGGCTGGAGGCCCATTCTGTCATTTCCATCTTTAAAGAGGGCGGTATAATAACCGATAAGCGCTTTATGCGCTTCGGCCTGATATTCAGTATAGACCAGGCTGCCATCCTTATCAAGCCGGTTGGTTTTAATCTCTTTAGTGACTGCTGCTATAAGAACCGCTTTTTTTTCAGCGTCAAGATTATCAAACTCGTTCTGCGCAAAAAGAAAAGCTTTATCGGGTGAAACTTTTTCATGACGAGCTGCAATATAAAGCCCCATCCTGTGGAGATAATCCGCAGACCAGTCCGGAGCAAGATATGAACCGTGTCCCCAGATGGTGCCTATATGCTGGCCTCCCCTGCTGAAATAATAGTTCTGCCCTGCCATGATATCTTTCCCGGTAAAGAGCACTTCACCGCTGACGCTCTTTACCGTATCAGGAATTGGCGGCTTCTCCTTCTTTATCATATAACCGCCGAAAATCAATACACCAAAACATAGACCGAGGATGAATAACAAAACCGCTCTAAGCTTTACACTTTTCATTGCATTCTCCTTTTTATACTGTTGATGATTTTATTTTTCTGATACTGTCATCTGCTTCACTGTTTTAAATATTTTCTGTTAAACTCTTCCAGCTGCTTATGAAGTTCATCGTGTTTCCCTTTGCCTATTACATTCTCTTCAAATTTTTCAAATTCATCCAGCAGCTCTTTATGTTTAGCTTCAGTAAGTTTTGCGTCACCCATGGGGAAAAGTACTGTATTCTCTTTTTCTATATGAGAACGTAGCAGCCCTACATACCCCTGCGCAGCTTTGACAAAGCCTTCTTTATCTGATATTTTTTCTGAAACTGAGCTCTGCATCTCTTTAATAAACGCTCTACCTGTATCGTGCTCGGATAACATTACACCTATAGGTCCGTTTGCCCTGGGAATACCGGCAGCTTCAAGCGCGGGGAAGTAAAAGCCCTCCTCTTTACCATGATGACATTTATCAGCAAAAAGTTTAAGAAATTCTATAAGTTCAATAATATCTCCGGCTGGAACATCTTTACCTTGATGAACCCTCCCCGATATTTCATCGAGCACTCTCAGCGCAAAGAGAATCGCGTCATGTTCGTGTATTAAATCCTGACTCGCGTAATTCATAATGTCCTCCAATATTACAGATATCTGCTGATTAATTTACATTTAAACATAAAAAAAACAAATAAAAATGACTTAAGTCAATGCGTTGCACAATATGTGTGTTATTATTAGCCTACACTCCATATAAGCGAAAAATAAAATCAGATCAAAGGATTAAACTGTCAGACTTTTAAACTGTTTTCATAAAATGATAAAAATCCGGCATAAGGAAGATGCTGATTCGATGAAAAAATAATTATATCCCCGCTTCCGATGACAGAGGGGATAATAGAACAGAGGTCCATTGTGAAGGAGTACATATCGGCGCATTGCCGGATTCAAGGGTGTGCAGGCTCTAAGAGATGCCGCAATGCTGTAATTGAAAATGATTCCATACTTGAAAAGATATCGTTAGAATCAAAAAAGATTGAGGCTTCTTCGAATCATTCAAATATTAAGGAAAGTAAAATACTCAGTCACCGCTTATTTTCAGTATCTGCATCTTTTTGCCCCAATGCATGTTCCCGTCCTCAGATTGCGGATTTTGGAATTATTGCAGCTTCTATTGTACATGTAACAGACGCCGGATGTACCGGCTGCAATGCATGTATTGAATCGTGCCGGGAGGACGCCATCAGATTCCCCGCACCGGGAAATCCGGAGATTATCAGAGAAAGATGTCTCCATTGCGGCAGCTGTTCCGCAGTCTGTCCCACCGGAACAATTTCAACTTTAAAAACCGGTTACCGCGTTTTTATCGGGGGGATGATGGGGCGTCATCCGATGCTCGCCGCGGAGCTTCCTGATATATATGACCGTGATACTGTTATTGAATTATTTAAAATCTGTTTTGAAATTTATAATGATCTTTTTTATTCAGAGCTCCGTTTTAGAAATATGATTCTACGCTATCCGGAAAAATTACCTCTTTCCCTGAGGGAGATTTTTTTAACTGCTCTAAACGGAGGCTCGTGCATTAAAAGCGATACTGCGGAACAACATCGAATAGTTACACTTTCAGAGGAAAATTATAAATGAATATAATATTAATGTCATGCGGTTCACTATCATTTATTCTGCTTGCAGCACATTTTCTGCGGTCGGGTAATATCTCCATTGCCTTTGCAATGATAGGCTCTATCGTTCTGATTTTTATTAAACGGCGATGGAGCAGATACATCTCTGCAATTATACTCTCTGCCGGAATCCCGGTGTGGATTATGACAGCTGCCGGATCTATTCAGCAGCGGATCGTTACAGATTCACCATGGATTAGATTAAGTGTTATAATGAGTCTGGTTATTGCATTTTTTATTTTCATCTCTTTTTTATGTTTTAAATCTGTTAAAAATATAAAAGAGAGGGAGACGGACAGATGGGCCGGTGCCGCAGTATTGCTTACTGTGGTTCTTCTCATTATCGGGAGATGGAAAGCACCTTATACGATGATAATTCTTGACCGTTTTATACCGGGGAGCGGTATGGCTGAGATTATCTTTCTCGGTATTTACTCGGGATTTATCACAGAACTTTTTCTGACTTTAAAAGACACATCAAAGCTAAGAGTAAGGATATGGGCGGGATTTTCAGTGATCTTTTTTCTGCAGTTTATACTGGGGATTTCAGGTATAGATCAGTTTCTCATGACCGGGAATCTGCATATTCCGGTACCGGCTGTTATAGTTGGCGGCCCCGTCTTCCGTGGTAATGGTTTTTTTATGATGATACTATTTTTTGTTACTATAGCTGCAGCGGGTCCTGCCTGGTGCAGCTATTTCTGCTATTTCGGTGCATGGGATAATGTTGCCGCGAGAAAAGCTGAAAAATGCGGTTCTATCCCGGCAAAGAATGTTGTAATCCGAATTCTAATCCTGGTGATTATTGTTTTAACCGCATATCTGTTTAGAATATTTTCTGTATATGAAATTGCAGCAGCATCAGCGGCTATCTGTTTTGGTTTGATAGGTTTAGTAATTATGAAAATGATTTCTGCAAAGCGCGGAGTTATGATACATTGCACATCATACTGCCCGATAGGACTGACAGCAGCACTCGCGGGAAAAATATCTCCATTCAGAATACATATAGAAAAAACCTGTTCATCATGTATGGCATGTTCTAAGATATGCAGATACGGTGCCTTGGGTCATGAAGAAATCAAATCGCACAAACCGGGGCTTACATGCACATTGTGCGGCGACTGTGTAAACGTGTGTCATAACAATTCAATTCATTACAATTTTTACGGATTATCTCAAAAAACCGCAAGGGCTCTCTTCACAGTAATTGTAGTTTCCATTCATGCGGTTTTTCTTGGATTCGCACGGATATAACAGTAATATATTTGTAAAAGTCAGCACTCACTCGCGATATTGGACCGGGTGAAGCAGGTATATTCGATTTTATAAACCAGAAACGTTTAATCAAAAGAAAGGGATGGAGCCGGTTCAGCTATGCTGATTGGCACGGCTCTTACTCTTTTCCTCAAGGGGCGTAATCTTATTGGAATAAACTGGAAGGAACTCCCATGATAAAAAGTATTAAACAGTCTATAACTGAATTTTATTTTACTCGCGCTGGCGCTTATTAAGCTTAAAAGCTGCAGTATTGCTGTGTAAAATCTTATAATTAATAGCATATCCCTGATTATGATAAAAAACATACGACAGCGATTTTTCATCCTTTTCAAATAGACTGAGCGGACCGGCATAAAACATATCAGTCCCTGCCTTATCTACAAATTCAAGAATTCCATTCTCGATATCAAATTTAAACTTTCCGGAATCCTTTCTACCGGCACCTTTTTTGCCATCTTTATCACGGGCGTTGGTGTATGTTCCGTCAGCCCTGAAAGTCAACTGCCCTGATACATAATCCCGTGTTTCATAAATCCGCGCCTCATAGTCCCATGTACCGACAATAGGACTGTCAAGATAGAGACTTTCATTCACTGCCTCTTTTTCAGTTTTTTCAATTCCGGGTTCATATTTATAAACAGTCTGCCCTTTTGCAATTAGACTGAAATTTTTGTTATTTTTATCAGGTTTACATTTCAAGGTGGTCAGCATCGGAAAAGTCACCTTCAAAATAACCGGCGTTTCCTCAATGCGGACATAAACTTTGTCACCGAGTTTTAATACTTTCCCTGATTCAGTATTTACAATAATTTCCTTTGTTTTTTTATTAACAGAGTTTACTTTACCTATTACAGCTCCATCAAGACCATATGATGGAATATAATATATCATAATAAAAACCAGACACAAACTAGCGAGGCTTATTCTATAGAATTTCCGCAGCATTATATTTACCTCCATTATTATACTTACTTTTCTCTACACTATTTTACAGACAAAATCAAGTAAATTTTAACAAATCCCTCTCCGAGCCTGAGGGTGGCGGTTTATTTTTGGGGGCACAGCGCTTCGCGCTGCGCCTGAAAAATAATTTGCTACCGATCCTGAGCTCGCAGAAGCAGGCTCCTGCAGGGCTTAATAGAATTAAGGAATAAATACTGAAAAAAAATATTAAATAAGAATAAAATAACTTGAAATTATTTGTAATGAATACACATTTGTAACCATTACAAATAATGCAGGTAATTAAATGCTTGGAATGGATTTTTTCATGGAACTTTCACAAAAGGGGATTCAGCCCTCTATTCAAAGAGCCAGGATTCTTGAGTTTCTCTGGAATGAGAGAATTCACCCGACAGCCGATGATATTTTTGAGCATCTGCACCCTGAAATTCCAACTCTTTCGCGTACAACCGTTTATAACACGGTAAAACTTTTTGCTGAACATAATATGCTTCAGCCCCTTGTAATTGAGGAGAAGGAGATCCGTTACGACATAGACATGTCCCTTCACGGACACTTCAAGTGCGAAACGTGCGGAAAAATCTTTGATTTCAGCGCTGACAATACAGGTTATGCCGGAGTTCCGGAACTCAATGGTTTCCTGATAAAGGAGCGCCACATCTATTTCAAAGGGCTATGTTCATCCTGCAGTAATTTAAAATGAATAATAAGGAGATTTCAATGAAACAATTTGTTTGTACCATCTGCGGCTATATGCATAATGGAGACACTCCGCCGGATTCATGTCCGCAGTGTACCGCACCGGCTTTAAAATTTAAAGAACAGTCAGCAGAAGGACTCAATTGGGCTGACGGTCATACTATTGGTGTTGCAAAAGGTGTTGATGCAGAAATACTTGAAGGTCTCAGAATGAACTTCACAGGAGAATGTACCGAAATAGGTATGTATCTTGCCATGAGCCGTCAGGCAGACAGAGAGGGATATCCCGAAATTGCCGAAGCATACAAGCGTATTGCTTTTGAAGAGGCCGAACATGCTGCCAAATTTGCAGAACTTCTCGGAGAGGTTGTTATGGCTGATACAAAAGCCAATCTTAAAGCTCGTGTTGCTGCTGAGTATGGCGCGTGTGAAGGAAAGAAAGCTATTGCAACAAAAGCCAAGCAGCTGAATCTTGACGCTATTCATGACACAGTTCATGAAATGTGCAAAGATGAAGCACGTCACGGACAGGCCTTCGCCGGACTTCTTAAAAGATACTTCGGTGAGTAAAAGATCACTTATCTCTGGAAATGACTATAACTGAAAAGATTCAACTGCAGTGAGTATAAAAAAACCGCCTTGATTATCATGGCGGTTTTTTAGTTTTAAAATGAGTTTTATCATTGAGTATTCTAAACAATAATGCTGGATCAAGATTTTATTTACACCGGAAACCTTTCTGCACAGAACAAAGCGCTATTATCCCCGCCGCCTTCGGCGGCGGGGATAATAGCGCTTTTTGTACTTTAGAAAATTTAAGGAATAAATACTGATTATAAAATAAAAAACACCATATCTATTGTTATAATTTCAAAAAGAAGTTGACTTATAAAGTTAATTGACTGAACGTTCAATTAACTTTATAAGTCAGCATAATCTGAACTAAAAACATACCGGAGAAACTAATATGGCTGAAAAATTCTTTAGTGAAAAAAATCTGAAGTTTACTCTTTACGATGTTCACAAAGTGGAAGATCTGCTGAAACATGACCGATTCGGCGACTACAATAAAGAAAGTTTTGATATGATTCTCGATACGGCAAAAAACATAGGTTCAGATTTTATGTATCCGCTGTTTTCCGAAATGGATAAAAATGCCCCTGAATATACAGGTACCACAATAAAAGTAAATCCCGCGGTAAGACAATACATGAACACTTCAGGCGAAGGGGGATGGATTAACGCCATGTTTCCCGCAGAGCATGGAGGACAGCAGATGCCCCTGTCGCTGTTCAATGCATGCATGTTTATCTTCGCGTCTGCAAACTATTCCCTCAGTGTATATCCGGGACTTACCACAGGAGCAGCAAGCCTTATATATAATTACGGATCTGAAACTCTAATTAAAAATTATACAGAAAAAATGGTAACCGGGAAGTGGCAGGGGACCATGGCTCTAACCGAACCTGAAGCCGGGAGCTCCCTTAGCGATGTCAGAACATCAGCAGAGCCTATGCCCGATGGTTACTTCCATATAAAAGGACAGAAAACATTTATCTCCGCAGGGGATCACGACAATGCGGATAATATAATCCACCTAATGCTTGCACGCGTCAAAGATGCACCTGCCGGGGTTAAGGGACTCTCATTATTTGTAGTACCAAAATACAGACCTGCAGATTCCGGGGAGCTTGAATTTAACGATGTAAACTGTGCCGGATGCTATCATAAAATGGGATACAGAGGGGCACCCATTGCACAGCTCAGCATGGGTGAGAACGACGACTGCCGGGGTTATCTGGTGGGGGAACAGAATCTGGGGCTCACTTATATGTTCCGCATGATGAATGAAGCGCGGATAAACGTCGGGCTTGGTGCCACTGCAATTTGTTCAGCGGCATATTATGCTTCACTCGAATACACCAGAGAGCGACTTCAGGGACGTAAAATTGACGAGAAGAATCCACTCAATGCTCAGATCCCCATCATAGAACATGCTGATATTAAGCGTATGCTTCTGCAGCAGCGGGCGATATTTGAAGGATCACTTTCGCTTATGGTATATGCCGGCAAGCTGGTGGATCTTACAACTGTCACAGAAGGGGAAAAGAGGGAGAGATACGAACTGCTGCTGGATTTTCTCACACCAATAGTAAAAACATATCCATCGGAAATGGGGATTACCTCCACCAGTCAGGCTATACAGTGCCTTGGAGGCTACGGCTACAGCTCGGAGTTCCCTGTTGAGCAGTATATGCGTGATGTAAGGATTCATCCGATTCATGAGGGGACCACAGGTATTCAAGGAATGGATCTACTTGGAAGAAAAGTAACAATGAAAAAGGGTGCAGCTGTAAAGATATTCCTGGAAGAGATTCAGAAAGCGATAGATGAAGCATCAGGCATCCCCGGACTGGAATCATCTGCCTCGAATCTTTCCGATGCGGCAGCTCTCTGGAAAGATACGACTTACAGCCTGCTTGGAATTGCGGCTAAAGGTGAAATCGATCTTTTTCTGGCAGATGCAACACTCTATCTCGAATTATCCGGAATAATCTGTATCGCATGGCAGTGGCTCCTCCAGGGAATTGCTGTTTTAAAATCTGACTTTTCAAATAAATCTGACTCAGATAAAAACTTCTCTAACGGAAAGATGTTCACTTTAAACTATTTCTATCACTATGAGCTGCCGAAAATTCATGGACTGGCCCTGCGCCTGAAAAATGCAGATGGATTGACATTAAAAATGATGCCTGATTTTTTTGAAGATTAATGCTGTTTTTTAGTGACTTTGCCGATACTGCAGTATAACTTTTCTAATACGATATCACTCCTGTGATATTCTGTTGATAAATAATTACCCGGAGGGGATCCTGAGTAATTATAAACCGGTAGTAAGATTGATCATCGCCGCGCAAAGGGCGCGGCGGAGATAAAATACAACCGGTTTATGAACACTCAGGATCCTCTCCGGGATTTTTTTTATTTCTTGACCATTACCAATTATGAGTTTTAATTGCAGTTATGAGGGCACATCGACTCGCAATGTGCTAAAAAATGTAGGATTACTGAGGCCTGCCCCTGATAATCCCGCATTTTCAGCGTATGCGAAATATTGGCACTCCTGAAAATAAATCAATAACAAAGTGAAAATGAAAAAAAGACAAAACGCCGAACTTCGTAAACCGGACATACTTAAGAATTACTACCAGGTAATTCTTAAAGAGGGTGTAGAGGGAGCTTCAATTGCGAAAGTTGCCAAGAAGATGAAGATAAATCCAAGTCTTATTATACACTACTTCACCAGCAAAGATAATATGACAGTAGAGCTTGTAGACTATATGAGCAGAATATACAACAGACTCTTCTCCGATATGATAATAGAAACCACAGATCCGCAGAAAAGGATAGACAGGCTGGTTGAGATTTTCTGCAGCGATGAGTGGTACCAGAATACCGATATCTCCGGCGATTTTTCCATACTGACTCTGAGTTTCAGGAATAAAAAAGTTTTTAAACATCTCCAGAATATGTATGACGAATTTGTTAAACTCATTGTAAGAGAACTCGAAATTGCAACTTCAAGCGGGAAAGTAAAAATAAATGACCCCAAAAGGACAGCAGAGCTTATTGTTTCAACACTAGAGGGTTATCGCCATTTTAAACATTTCTTCATAGACGAATCTGCCTCTGAAAGCTACAGACAGGATATGATGAAGACATTAAAAAATATCATAAAAAACGGTTAGACTTATGCTCCGCTTTGTTGAATCGATTAAAGTCAAGGATGGAATAATCGAAAACATAGAATACCATAACCGGCGTTTTGAATTTACAATGCTGAGTTTTTTCGAAAGCGTTGAGAAGATTAACCTTGCAGATTTAATTTCAATACCTGAAGAATACACAAAAGGCGTTTACAAATGCAGATTAGTATACTCCTCTAAAATAGAAAAAATTGAATTTACAGCTTATCATAAAAGAAACATCCAAACTGTAAAACTCGTTTATGAAAACGAAATAGATTATTCCTTTAAATGCGAAGATAAAAGCTCACTTGATAGACTGAAAGCGCTCCATCCGGATTATGATGAAATTCTGATTGTTAAAAACGGAGTGGTAACAGATACTTCATTTTCGAACGCCGCATTATTCAACGGAACAGAATGGCACACACCTGCAGCACCGCTCCTGAAGGGGACAAAAAGAGAAAAACTCATATCAGATGGGTTCATACATCCTGTTGATATCCGGCCGGATGATATTCAGCGTTATACAAAACTAAGTTTTATCAATGCAATGCTCGATCTCGGAGAATCTGAAATTGACACAGGCAGCATTAGATAACATCATTATTGACAGAAAATTATTTTTGCAACATTAATTACTATAAATTCTGAACTTCGATTGTTATATTAACTAAAGCGGTTTCCGAATGAATTAGTACAATTAGTCCTTCGACTCCGCTCAGGGAGCGAAATTTAACGCTGGCTGAGCGGAGCCGAAGCCTGAAGTCAGTACTATTTCAATCGTAAAATGCTATATTAAAAAAAAGGCAATATTGATGAACAGATTATTATCATATTTTATTCCCGACACGAATAACATCAGTTTCGATATATTAATAAAATCTAAAACACTGGTTATTTTTTCATCAATAATTCTGATGGTTGTCCCTCTCCTGTGGATTCTTCTCATTGCAGTGCTTCAACATTCATTTCTATCGGTATTGAGTCTATTTTTAATTATGGTAATTATATCAAATATACTTTCACTTTTTATTCTGCGTAAGGGTCACTATCACGCGGCGGCGAACATTTTTATTTTCACTTCATTATCCGGTTTAAGTCTGTATCTTTTATTCGGATCATTTAAATTTGACGAAGGGGTAATTGTTTCAGGATATCATCTTTTTATTTTTATAATTTTCAGCACACTTTTCTGCACTCGAAATGTCACCCTGCTTGTAGCTTTTTCTGCTCTTACTGTTCAGATAATATCCCTTTCGTCATCTGCAAAGCTTGCCGGCGCCCTGAAAACAATGGCATATATAAACTTTACATTCGAACTTATTATTGTAACTGCAATCTGTTATCTCATTATAAGTATTACAGAGAAAACAATGTCACGCCTCAAAGAGGAAGCGGATAAAAGGGAGATCCTTGAACGTACAACAATTCTTCTGCATTCAGTTTCAGAGATATCTGAAAAGCTGGCCACATCATCCTCCATCATGTCCGATACATCAGATGTATTTTCGGCTAATGCGCAGAATCAGGCTGCTTCAGCCGAGGAGATTACAGCAACCGTGGAGGAGATCTCAGCAGGAGTTGAAAGCATCTCCGACATTGCCAATCTCCAGATGATGAAGATGGAGGGACTTGCTGTGAAACTGGACGAGCTTTCGGGGCAGATCAGCAGCATGAAGAGTATGATTTCCGATACACTTAACATGACCAACTCAATCTCTCAGGAGGCAAAGACCGGCGAAACTTCTATTAAACAGATGAATGACAATATGCAGTCCATGAACCGGCGGTCGGCTGAGATGACAAATATAATCGGGATAATAAATGATATTTCTGATAAGATCAATCTTCTTTCTCTCAATGCGGCTATCGAAGCTGCACGGGCAGGTGATGCAGGCCGCGGCTTTGCAGTTGTCGCAGATGAGATTTCAAAACTTGCAGACCAGACATTCAGCAGCGTAAAGGATATCAGCAATCTTATTAAAACCGGGGAGAATGAAACAAAGCATGGAATAACTACTGTAAATATAGTGGTACTTTCACTATCAAAAATTATCGACGGTGTAACCAGGATTAATAAAATGGTGGCGTCCATGTCTGAATTCATGAACAGCCAGTATTCAACCAATCAGGATGTAAACAGGGAAGCATCAGATGTGAAAGAGCGGTCTGAAGAGATAAAAAATGCCGCTCTGGAACAGAAAAATGCGACTAATGAGATAGTCAAATCAATATCAACCATTACGGAACTGACTCAGGCAAATGCTATCGGAGCTGAAGAGATGGCAGGGAATGCCAAAGCTATCTCACAAATTGCGGAAAATCTCAATGAGAAAGTCGAAGATTTCAAAAACGGCTGATCAGCATTGCTTTTAAACTATAGCGGTTAACGAATGAAATAGTACAATTAGCCCTTCGACTCCGTTCTGGGAGCGTAATTTAACGCTGGCTGAGCGGAGTCGAAGCCTGAAGTCAATATTATTTCAATCGTTAAATGCTATAATCATCTGTTTTATCTGATTTTGAAATAAGCCCATACGATCCGCTGCACAATGCTGACCAGAACCAGAATAATAAATAAAGCAAATATCAGTTTCAGATACGAAGGAAAAATAAAAAACATGGTGTAAAAAATAATAGTCATCGTTCCATCGGCTATACTGGACGGCATTGTAATGGAAGTCATCTCGTTATTTGAAGATGCACCGAGACCTCTCTTTTCCAGAATTGATGAAAGATACATCCAGCTTGCGGCATTTACATAGTATGATGAGAGCAGAACTGAAAGTATAAAATAATTATCCTGTGATTGTGTTGAAAACACAAAAGCAACGGGAATTGCGGAGTAAATAATAAAATCGAGAACTATATCAAGATAAGCGCCGAAGTCACTCGACTTACCCGTGATCCTGGCAACTGTCCCGTCGAGCCCGTCAAAAATCCTGTTTAATATCCAGAAAACAAGAGCTGTCATAAAGGATCTTTCAATAATAAAGTATACGCTCACAAGCCCGAAAGCAAAAGAGATAAGCGTAATCGCATTAGGATGCACTACATTACCCGCCTGTTTTGCAAAGGGGTAAAGCAATATCTCTTTTATGTTTCTTAAAATTCTGTCGAGCATAGTGACTCCAAAATTTACCCCGCCCCATCCGCCCGTTGGGCACCTTCCCCATGAGAGATGGGGAAGGATCAGTAATTGATTGTTATTTCTATCTTCGGGCTTTACGTGTGGCTACATCAAATATTACGGCTAGTGCAAGGACAAGACCGCGGATGATGTACTGAAGTGAGGCATCAGAGGTTGTTGACCATAGGTTCATACCGTTCATCAGGGACATGTAAACAAGCGCACCTATGAGTGAGCCTGAGATCTTACCGACTCCCCCCGCTGCGGAGACTCCTCCGATGTACGCAGCTGCAATAGCATCGAGCTCAAATAGTGTACCAGCAGTAGGTGATGCAGACTGAAGACGGGAGGCAAACATTATTCCTGAAACTCCGCAGAGAAACCCCATGGAGCCGAAGACTATCATTGTAATTTTCTTAACACTTATACCTGAAAGTTCCGCCGCTTCGGGATTACCCCCTACAGCATAGATATGACGGCCGAGCACTGTCTGACGCGCTATCCAGTCGTATCCGATTACAACAACAAGCATAATCACCACAGTCCATGACATCCCGTTGGAACCGGAGAGTACCCATGTAATAGCACCGATAACAAAAACAAGAAGAATCTGCTGAAGAACAAACATATAGAAAGGGATAATTTCAAAATCATAAGACCGTTTGCTTTTTCGTATACTTACATTTCTTAAAATTATCCATATCATGGCAAACAAACCTAGCAGAAGAGTAAGTTTATGCGTGCCGGCCATAAAACTCAGAGAAGCGGGAAAATCCGGAATACTCCCGTTACTGATAGCAATGAATGCCGGATCTGATATAATTATTGTACCGGTTCCCGAAGTTACCATAAGCAGAACTCCGCGGTAGATAAGCCACCCTGCCAGTGAAGCGACAAAAGATGGAATCCCCAGTACCGCAACAGGCAGAGCCGTAAGACATCCGGCTAATACTCCAAGCATCAGAACTGCAGGAACCACTACATAGATCGGTAAACCCCAGCTGGTTAAACCGATGGCTGAAGCAGCGCCTAAACATCCGGCTAAAAAACCGACCGATAAATCTATGTGTCTTATAATAATAATAAAAGTCATACCGACTGCAAGAACAGCAATATATCCGGTCTGATTCATCAGATCCGCTATATTCTGCGCCTTGATAAAATTCCCGTCGGTAACAATTGCAAAAAATATTATAATCATCAGAAGCGCAATATACATTCCGTAATCACGGATATTCATCTTAGGCATCTTCTTAAGTTCGTTAATACTCATTTTTAATTCTCCCTGTTTTCAACATTTGAAATTAAGAACGGTCCCCAAAACTCCGTTTCGGGGACAGCAGGTAGCCCTGCGGGGCTCATAAAGGGGCCATGCCCCCTTAACCCCTTAAAAATATTACTCAGTTGCAAGCAGCATTATCTGTTCCTGATTTGCCTCTTCTCTTGAAAGCTCACCGCTGATTCTCCCCGCCGATACCACATAGATACGGTCACTCATTCCAAGTATCTCCGGAAGTTCCGATGATATCATTATTATACTCATACCCTGTTCAACCAGTCTGTTCATAATAGTATATATTTCAAACTTCGCACCGACATCAATTCCACGTGTGGGCTCATCCAGTATAAGCACCTTCGGCTCAGCAAAGAGCCATTTGGCAATTGATACTTTCTGCTGAGTACCACCGCTGAGATTCACTACCATCTGGTCAAGCCCCGGTGTTTTTATATTCAGCGCAGTTCTATACTCACTTGCATATTTAATCTCATCTTTATCGTTGATAACGCCGCGTTCAGAAATTTTCTTCAATTTGGCAAGAGTTATGTTCTTCTTTACATCCTGAATAAGAATAAGACCGTTCCCTTTGCGGTCTTCAGATGCATAGGCAATCCCGCAGTCTATTGCATCTTTGGGAGATTTAAAATCACACTCGCTATTATTCAGAGTCAGCTCACCGGTTATATCATAACCATCGGGATTGCCGAATATACTATGCGCAAGCTCAGTCCGCCCCGATCCGATAAGTCCCGCAAATCCTATAATTTCACCCTTCCGGAGTTTAAAATTAATATCCTTAAGTACCGGTCTGCCGAGTCCCGGATCATATGCATTCCAGTTCTTAACTTCCATAACTACTTCTTCTGAACGGGTATGACTCCGATCAGGATATATATTGTTGATTTCACGTCCGACCATATTTTTGATTAAAATGCTCTCACTAACCTCACCCTTAGCGGAGCTGAGGGTGCAGATGGTTTCCCCGTCACGGAGAACGGTAACCGTATCCGCAATATTGATAACCTCTTTCAGTCTATGTGAAACAAGAACGCATGTTACGCCCTTCGTCTTCAATTCATATATAAGCCTGTAAAGATTTTCACAGTCGCTTTCGTTTAATGCTGCAGTCGGTTCATCGAGGATAAGAAGTTTTATATCCTTACATAAAGCCTTGGCTATCTCCACGAGCTGCTGCTGCCCCACTCCGAGATCTTTTATCTTTAACTCGGGATTAACATTAAGCCCCACATTCTTCAGCATCTCTGTAGACTTCTTTATAGTCTCTTTCCAGTTTACTGTAAGTCCTTTTTTTATCTCATGCCCCAGAAGGACGTTTTCATAGACTGTAAGCTCAGGAAAAAGTGCCAGCTCCTGGTATATAATAGCAATCCCCGCAGATTCACTGTCGGAAATTCCTTTGAACTTCTGAATCTTTCCGTTGAACAGTATATCCCCTGAGTAATCACCGTGCGGATATACACCGCTCAGAACTTTCATCAGAGTGGATTTTCCGGCGCCGTTTTCACCGACAACACAATGGATCTCCCCCTGAGCCACCTGAAAACTAACGTTTTTCAGAGCCTGAACTCCGGGGAATGATTTTGAAATTGATTTCATTTCGAGTATAGGAGTATTCATTAAAATCCTGCCTTTAACAAAATTTCAGGTTTGGATAAAATGATGGTGATGTATAATACCATCACCATCGGCTATGCTGATTATGATTCATTCAAAAATTTTACAAAATGTCATTCCCTTGAAAAAGGGAATCCACTTTTTTAAACACTATGGATCCCCGCATTCGCGAGGATGACAGTTTTGTTTTAACTATAACTTTAATGAAAAAAATATCGACTCAAAATCCAAATCTTAAACAAGAGACTAATTTATTATTACTTATAAATCTATAGTCCTTTAAATTCACCTGCAGGATAGTATCCTGAATCAACAATCTCTTTTTTTACATTCTCTTTAGTTACTGTTGTAACTTTAGATGGCTTAGCGGGAACATCAATCTTCCCGTTATTATAAGTTTTTGTTTTATCAGGAGTCTTGCCGTTGTTCAAAGCAAGCGCAGCAGCAATGGCATCATCAACAAGAACACGAACATCTTTCAAAACTGTCATAGACTGCTTTCCATCGATGATATACTGAACAGAAGCTTTTTCCGCATCCTGACCTGTGATGTAATATTTAGTAACATCTTTATCCTTTCCGAATGCATCAGCTATAGCACGGGCTGTACCATCGTTTGGTGCAACAACATAAACCTGTCCTTTCTGATCTTTCTTTGCTGATATAAGATTTGCTTCTGCTTTGCTCTTAGCTACATTAAAATCCCAGTTTGTTGTAACCTGTCCTATTATTGTAGAGAGTTCACTTCTTGATAAATCTGCTTTTGAAGATAGAGCTACAGCTTTGTCAGAGTTCATAATTGTGAAAGTTCCATCGGCAATTTTAGGCTGAAGAACACTCCATGCTCCCTGAAAAAATATAAATGCGTTATTGTCAGAAAGTGCCCCGGCATAAAGATAAAGATGGTTACCTTTACCCTGAGCTTTTGACACAAGGTAATCACCCCATGCCGCACCTACATTAAAACTATCGAAAGTAACATAATAATCAACTGCATCAGTATTAAGAATAAGACGGTCATAAGAGATGATTTTTACACCGGCTTTTTTTGCGGCATCGGCAGCAGCCGCAGCAGCAGCGCCGTCATGAGGACATATAATAATAACTTTAACACCTTTAGTGATCAGAGTTTCAACATTAGCTTTCTCCTTTGCTGAATCACCCTGGCTGAAAAGAACCTCAGCACCTACTCCCGCTTTTTTCAGAGCTTCCATAAACCTTGTCTGATCCTGGATCCAGCGAGGCTCATCCTTGGTAGGAAGAACAATACCTATCGGGGCTTTTGATGTAGAACATCCAAAAAAAAGAATGGCAAAAATAGAAGTGAGGAAAAGTAGAATACGTTTCATAAAACACTCCTTGATTTAATTTTGATAAGTTTCTTAAAATTTATCTTTTTTATTACGCTATGTCAAGTTACAATAATTACGGATTGCTAAAAAAGTATATTTGTATATAAATGAAAATAGATAATGTCTTTCTGAAAATTAAATATTTATTTATAGAGGATATCTGAGTATCTTGAGGTATGCGTATGCTTCGCATACGCCTGAGATGGGGGATTACGGGGGCGCTGCCCCCGTAATCCCCCATCTCAGGCGCAGCGCATAGCGTATTGTCCTCTTGCTGGCGTGTAAAGTTATTCATAACAATTCAAAAGGAGTATAAAAATGAGAATAGAACATATAGCTCTGTGGGTAAAGGATCTGGAAAAGATGAAGGAGTTTTACTCTCTCTACTTCAAGGCGCAGGCATCGGAAAAATACTATAATCCGCTCAAACAGTTCTCATCATATTTTCTCTCTTTTGAAGATGGTGCAAGACTTGAAATAATGAACAAACCGGGCCTGGAGTCTTCTCTTCAGCCGATGATATCCGGATGGGCACATATTGCTTTTTCAGCCGGCTCAAAGGAAGCTGTAGACAATTTAACAGATAGATTAAAATCAGAGGGGTATACAATCTTAGGTGAACCACGGACTACAGGTGACGGGTATTATGAAAGTGTAATTCTTGATCCTGAGGGGAACCAGATAGAGATAACAATATAACAGACAGTAATAATCCGACCCTTCAACTTCGCTCCGGGAGCAGTTTATACACTGGCTGAGCAAAGCAGATGCCTGAAGTATACTCTACCATTGATTACCATTTCAACAGCCTTAATTGTTAAAAAAATCCGTTGACAAAAGAAAATAAAGAATTATATTAAATTATTAAATAGCAGAGGGACACCATGAAATATAAAAATAAAATAATTCTATTTTCGCTGATCACATTCATTTTCATAACATTAGTTCATCCGTCATTGAACTCTTTAAATTCAGAACAGCTCTATGCACAGGACAATATTCCTGTTGCCGAATCAGCGGTACAATCCAATGATTACAAACAGGATGCACGCAGCGACAGCCTTTATACTACGTTTAAGCAGGGTGGCCTTCTTATGTGGCCCATTCTTTTTCTGGGAATACTCGGCTGTACCATAATTATTGAAAGGCTTATTTACTTCTATAGAAACAGAATCTGGAACAAAATGACCCTTGAGGAATACATTGATCAAGCAGTAAAAACCTCAAATGCAAAATTTCGCGAGGAGCTTGAAAATGAGATACAGGATGCCGTGCAGATTTATGCCAACAGAGCCGAACGTGCACTGGCACTGCTGAACGGTATTGGGAACCTCGCGCCGATTATCGGTTTTTTCGGAACAGTACAGGGAATGATCGGAGCTTTTGCTTCAATTGCCGCAGCAACTACTGTCAACGCAAAGGTTGTAGCCGTAGGTATACAGATAGCCCTTATAACAACAGCAGGGGGATTGTCAGTTGCAGTGCCGGCTCTTGCGTTTTTTTATTTTTTCTCACATCTGATACAGACTATGTTTGCAAGACTGGATGTTATTACAATTGAAAAAGTAAAACATCTTCCGCGATATTCTGATTATGAAGTATCAAAAAGTCACTGATAAGTAAGTTGTATAATTTATTCAGTTCAGCACTTGCCAGTTAATTTTTTCACCGCCGACATCGGCGCGGGCTTTAAGACTGATAAAAAGCTTAAATTTTTTTTAATAAGAGGGGGATGCATCGATAATGTCCGGCTATATTAAACGAAAAAAAAAGCTGCGCCGCGAATATAATGACCTGCAGTTCGATTCTACGGCCATTGCTGATCTATCATTTAATCTTCTGATATTCTTTATAGTAACGGCATCATTCATGCTCCGCCAGGGAATATTTCTCTCTCTCCCCCCGGCAAATTCAGCTGCTGTAAAAGTTGAAGAGAAACAGATTTTTGATATATATCCTCAAAACGACGGATTCGTTTTTGAAGGTGAGAGGAAAACCAGAAATGATATTGTAACTCTGCTGAAGTCACGGAAAGAATTAGTAAATGATACTATTGCCGTTATTCATATGAAACCTGATGTTGTATACGACAGACTGATCGACTCATTGAGCCTGGTCAAAGAATCGGGTGTTGTTAAAGTCTCCCTTAAAGATAACTGAGTATTATGGAGAATCTCAAGTGAAACGCCAGTACCGCAATAGGACATTCTTATCCAAATTAAGGCCTTTTTCCCTCGGCGCATCTGCCGCGGATCTGGCCATGCTTCTTCTTGTTTTTTTTATGGCTACTACATCAACCGAGCCGCCGAAGAGTGTCGAGATAGACCTGCCGAAAGGGAGGACTGAAAGCGCCGAACAGGATACTCTCTACATCACAATATCAAAAAACAATCAGATATATTTCGACGGCAGACTCTCATCTATAGAAGAGATAAGGGATCAGCTTGCATTAAGAGCTGGAGAGAAGGACAGGCCTGTATCGATTACTGCAGATAAAAATCTGAATTATTCTTCAATTTCCAGTATCCTTGGAATATTAAGAGAATACGATTTTCTTAATATTCTATTCATGTCGCAGCCGAAGGATGAGTAAGGTTATATTATGATACTTTCAGCAGAAATAAAAAAACTGAATTTTGTTCTGTCATACTTAGATGAAAAACATCCTTACCTGATACCGCTGTTTATATCTCTGGCAGTCACTACTGTCGTTCTATTTTATACCTCACCAATATACCTTGCTGATATGAATATCCCGTCAGATACTCTGGAATTTATAAATCTTGAGTCTGTCAGCACTCCGGGGAGAATTGTTAAACAGGATGTATCAGCCGTCACCGGTGAATCTGAAGTATCCACGGCAGAGAGAGCCATGGGTACCTCCGACCAGGAGAGTCCTATTGATATCTCTTTTTATCCGAACATTGCAGTACCTAAACCTGTAGGGAGACTGAAAAAAATATATCCGAAAAGCGCCAGGGAACAGGATCTCGACGCAACTGTAAATGTCGAGATACTTATCGCTCCCGACGGAATTGTCCGGAGGGTAAACATCCTTGCCGTAAGAATTTCAAAAGCTCTTCCGGCTGATCTTAATAAAAAATTTTCAAATGAGTTTTCATCGGCCGCAGTACAGATACTGCTTGGAGCTCAATTCTCTCCGCCGATTATAAACGGAAAACGCGTTCCTATAAAAATGGAGCTGCCGTTAAATTTCAGAATGGATGAAATATAAAACATCCGGGAGTACATTATGAAAACAAAAATTATAAATGCTGTTTTAATATACCTCATATCTTCCGTTTCAGCTTATTCAATTCTATATTCCCAGACGGTTAAGCCTTCATTATCGGGAAAGGTTATAAACGGCTTCACAAAAAAACCCGCAGATTTTGCCACAGTAGCAATTGCTGAACTGCAGATCAAAACCAGAACCGATGAAGATGGGAAATACTCGCTTCAAATTCCTCAGCCGGGAACCTATACCGTAATAGTAAGTTCCGCAGGACTGAATCCGCTGACCGAGACCATTGATATAAAAAATTCTCTTGTCCGGTACTTTACACTTAATCCTGCACGAATCCGCGGTGCAGGATTAACCATTACCGGAGAGAAGGACGTACAGAAAGTGTCCAGATACACAATGACTCCCCGTGAAATGAAAGAGGTTCCTGCATCCTTCGGAGATTCGATCAGCGCCCTTACTTCACTCCCCGGAGTTATTAGAACCTCGGGATTCTTCGGCCCCCTTGTAATCCGCGGTGCCGATTCAAATTCAAACAGATATTATATTGATGATATTCCCATATACAATCCTCAGCATTTTTTCGCCATACAGTCTGTTATATCTAGCGATCTTATGAGTGAAATTGACCTGTACGCCTCTGCGTTCCCTGCGCAGTTCGGTAATGCTAACGGAGCAATTATAAATATAAACACAATAGACGAGGTAAAGCAGTCCGGCGGTACAGTCGAAGTCGGTATTATATCATCGAATATTTTTCTGAAGATGCCCCTTGAACGTACGGCTGATGATGCGGAGAATTCAGAGGTTACAAAGGAATCAGCGGGATATGTAATTGCTGCGGGACGGTACGGTTATCTATCACTCTTTGTACCGGCGATTTACAAACTCATTACAGGAGAGAAGTTATCGTCAGTTCCGGAGTATTACGATTACCAGTTTAAAGGGAAATATTTTTTTGACAGCTCCAACTCGGTTACAATACTCTTTATGGGGACAAAGGACTTTATAAATTTTATACAGGACAAGGAGCAGCCCGATGAGGTGGATCCGCTTCTGGAGAGCTGGCAGTTTGAAAACGACCTTACATCGAATTCAGCGGGAGTCTATTACGATTATCAGCCTTCATCAAAATTCCGGAATACGCTCATGGTATACGGGTCATTTAACGATTCGTACTTATATCTTAATATTGACGACAGCACCGCCGCGTCATGGGTTAAAGGATTAAATGTTACTTCAAAGACCTATACTTACGGATTAAAAGAGAAAGTTAAATGGGAGTGGTGGAAAGATACCGCCGAGGTCCGGGCATTAGTTGAAACGGTTCTCTATGATTTTACCGTTGACGGTTATACTCTCGTCCCTCTTAAACCTCCGCTGAGTATACCGGACTTTTCCGATGATGATGCATACAGGGCAGATCCGAATACCAAATCAGTAAAGAATCTGAGTATCGGCGGCTATCTTGAAAATAAATTCACCGTCGGTAGCATGATCTTTACTCCGGGAGTAAGAACTGACTACCTGAAGCGGAGCAGAATCACTACAATTGATCCGAGGGCTATGATAAGCTACGAATTTCCAACAGATACAACAGTATCAATAGCAGGCGGGAAGTATTCAAGTTTTTATCAGACCAATCCATACGTATTCAACCTGACGCCTAAATTTACATCTCTTGGGAAAGAACTTAAACCTGAAAGGGCATGGCACAGATCTCTTGGTATAGAACAGAAACTGTCTCTCTTTGCAGTTAAGATCGAAGGATTCTATAATAATTTTTATGACCTTGCTGAACAACAGGGGGAACTCCCTAATGGAATAGCCAACACAGGGAAACAGCGGGCTTATGGCGTGGAGTTGATGCTGAGACTCGATAGAGTTGAAGAGCAGGACGGTTTATTCGGATGGATAAATTATACATTTACACAATCTAAACGGAAATCGGGACTCCCTCTGTCTCTCGATCCGTACGGTGATGAATACCTGAACTTCAGCAATGAGCAGGAACATGCTCTTAAGATTGTAAGCGGATATGTTCTAGGAAAGCATACACTAAGCGGACGATTCCAGGCAAATTCTTCATTCCCGTATACACCGATTACCGGAAGTGAATTAAGTCCCGACCCTACACCGACAGGATCAGAACCGCGGTATGCACGTACATTTTACGGCTCTGAACCGTACTCGGCGCACTTCCCCATCGATCACAGACTGGATGTACGATACAGTTATAAAATCAATAAAGCATGGGGATCTATAAGCTGGTATGTGGAAGTAATAAACGTCTACAATAACAAAACTATATCAACAGAAACATGGGATTACACCAGACCGTACGGATCTGATAATCCGGTAAAAGAACCGGATGACGGACTCTCTCTTATACCGAACTTTGGAGTGGAGATAAAGTTTTAAAAAAAGCTCTATTATCCCCGCCGCCGAAGGCGGCGGGGATATATAATTTCTGTTATTTATTCACTTCTGTAAAAGAGAACTGATCTGTTTGTTAAAAACAAAAAACAGTACTATCGGTATCACTACTGCGCCCAGAAGAAATGAATTGTCTGTAAGTGCCTGCGGATCAATGGTGCCGGCAGTTATAATCCCGATGAGAGCTCCCCCGAGATGAGCATCATGGGCAATCCCTTCGGCCATTCTGTTTGACGCGTAAATCGATCCTGCTACAAAGAGCATTGCATATACCCAGGCGGGAATTGGTACGGGTAGAGGGAATATGATGATGCTCCCTCCGGGAATCAGAAATATAGAAGCAAAGATTATTCCGCACACAGCGCCGGATGCTCCAAGTGCTCTGTAGTTTCTATCATTCCGGTGTAATATCAGCGAGAGTATACCTGCTCCAGTACCGCTGAACAGATAGATATATGCAGTAACCCCGGCCCCATACTTCATTTCAACTCCCATTGCGAAAGAGTATAGACTGAACATGTTAAATAAAAAATGCCCGGAATTCGCGTGAATAAAAATAGATGATAATATCCGGTAATATTCATTCGAGCCTATAATTCCATCAATAGAGAAGAGAGTCTTTTCAAGAAAGGTTTCATTTTTTAAAGCGTAAAATGTTATGAGAGAAGTTATTCCGATGATTGAATATGTAAATATAAACTGGTTCATAAAAATTCTCCCGGTTTGATCGGAGAATTTTATGAATGGGAAGAAGAAGATGTCAAGAAGATAACATTACGATATATATCAGGTTTTTATCTCAGTCTTAATTGCCAATGCTATATTTGATCCGGCATCCATAACAGCGAATTATAATAAAATATTTTTCAAAACTTTCCAGCTAAAGAATAGAATAAAGAGATTTTGCACTGAAAAACAAAAAAAGTGACCTTTTTCAAAATACTTGCACTAAATATTTCATATCAATTTAAGACATCTTGTTTTGAGATGACAGGTATTATTAAAGTATGATTTACTTATGACACAGTCCGTCCAGACGGTTTGAAGAAATAATATTTTAAAAAATAGAAGAGGTTATCATGAACAAACTAAATGGTATTTACAGTCTTATAATAATCCCCTTAATGATATTTTCAGTTTTTGCATTCTCCGGATGCGAAATAGACACGATAAATGATGATATGCCCGATATTGCCGATGCTGTTCTTACACCCGATGCCGATTCCACATCAACAGATGACAGTTCAGAAGATGCCCCCGTCTTCGAAAGTGATACTCCAACACGCGGTATTACAGCCAGCGATAAGGGTTATGCAAACAGCTCTGTCGGTTTATCTACAGCTGAATTTAACAACGTATGGCAAATGGCCAATCTTACATCTATAGTATATCATGATCTATGGGACAAGGCTCTTGCAGGCATCTCTCCTACATTAATTCCAGCTCTCGATTTTAAAGGTAATGCATCAAGATATATTGTAGTTAATACATATACAGGAAATATGGGCTTTGCCGCTGAACTTTTCCGTAATTTAGATACAAATGCCTATGTACTTGTATACCGTGGAACAAATGCACTGAGTGTTGTAGATTGGGTAACAAATCTCACCCAGGCCCTTACCACTTATACTGGTATACCCGCTTCTCAGTATGATGCAGCAGTGTATCTTGCCAGAAGCGTTAAAGCACAGTACTCCCCTCTTCAGATTGCAGGACACAGTCTTGGTGGTGGTCTGGCTCAGCTTGCTGCACTTGATACCGGATTAAAGGCAACATGTTTTAATGCTGCGGGTTTAACTTCAGGTACTTTAACAAGATGGGGTATAACAACAACTAAACTCAATACAAACAAAATGAAAATTTCTCATTACAATGTTAAATACTGCCCGCTTGTTGACACACGGGGTTACATGAACAGCAAATCTCCGGACCTTGCGGGATTTTCAGGATATCAATATGGCGGAAGAACACGCTGGCTGAGAAATATATGGGGAACCGCCTTTGTGATTAATCCATTAAGAGTTGCCAATCATTTCTATCATGCATATGTTTATCAGTTGAAATATACATACAGCAACACAGGAAATTTTCTATAGACCGATAATCTGCGATATACAAACCTCAGTTTTATAAGAAGATTTGAAAAGAAGCCTGGTCCGATAGAACAGGCTTCCTTCATTATTCAGGTATAAACAAAACTGAACTAATGAATTCATTGACATTTATCTATAACACTCTATTTTTGAATTAAAATAGAGTAGCTGCTAAAGCTGATTTTTAATATCGTGTGATTTTCGCGAAGTTGCTGCTCAATCGCCCGATAAAAATTGATTTATCAGAACTCATTATGACTAACCTTAATCTATCAGGATGGAATAAATAAAAATGGATCGGCCTATCTTCAGATTACTGGATTTTCTCGTTGTGGCAGAGTTTTCACAGGCAGTTCTGCTTATATTTATTCTTCTTGTAATGGATAAAAATAGAAAGGCTAATATCTTTTTTTCGGTTTTTCTTTTTATACTCTCGGTGAATTTTTTCTCATTCTTTCTTTTTAACTCCGGGGTAAAGATACTTCCAGCGATATTTGCATCTATATCTATCCCGGGAATATCGACAGCGGGGGTCTTTATTTATCTCTACGCGCTTTTAGTAACAGGGCGAATTGAAAAACTGAGCAAAAGGCATCTGCTTCATTTTATTCTATACCTGGTAAACCTGATATTTTTCATTATAATAATTTACAAAATTGAAGGTGATCCCAGGAAATCACCCGAATTCAGAAACAGCATGTTCATTATTATCAGTACAGGACTTGTAAACTCAATTGCATATATCCTATATACAATAATAATTCTAAAAAAATATTATCACAGAATTGAAAACTACTACTCCGATCTTGAAAAGATGAGCCTTAACTGGCTGATGAAAATTACATCGCTGGCATTTCTCTCTCTTACTGTCTGGTGTCTCGGATTCTGGCTGGCGCATATGAACATTACTCCAAAAAATCACACTGGTATGGCATGGAATATTATTATGCTTATCATTATAATTTTTATTACTGCATATCATGTTATAAATCAGCCGGAGATCTTTAAGAAAAATATTGAAATGAACCATGAAATTGAGGAAGATGATGGTCAGGCCGGAATTGAAAAATATGCAAAACAGAATATTGATGAAAAAATGCAGAGTGAATATCTTGTTTCACTGACCTCTTATATGGATACGCATAAACCTTATCTTGATGAAAACATCACAATAAAAGACCTTGCCGACGGAGTCAGGATTCCATCGCACCATCTGTCAATTGTGATCAACAACATGCTGAATAAAAACTTCTACACATTTATAAATGAATACCGGATAAAAGAGGCATCTGCAATTCTCGATGATCCTGAAAATTCAGAGGCAAGTATAATAGCCATAGCTTTTAAGTCGGGATTTAATTCCAAGTCAACTTTTAACTCAGTGTTCAAAAAAATTACCGGTCAGACGCCCTCGGAATACAGAAGCAGAAAAATATTCAAGTCTGAACTTGCAAGTTAGGACACATTCCCTCTTAAACGGACGTACAGTCTTGTAAGTCCGGTCGATACAAAGATATTTTTAATCTATAGTAATCTCAGTTTTAGAATAATTCGAGGTTACTATATGAGATTTAAAATTATCACCGCAATAAGCTTTGCCGTTTTAACAGCAACCGCTGCTTTTTCTGAACAATCTGATGTTAACAGAAAAACCCTTTCATATGATGAATACATAACGGGAATAGAAAAAAATCTCCCTGAACTGAAAAGCAATGAAATGGATATTCTATCCGCTGAAAATAAAGTAAAAAGCGCAAAATCCGGCGGAGATACATCTCTCACTGCTGGAGGGACAGCTTTTTCAAATACTTCATACTCCGGAATAAATAACAAGGGGGATGTAGAGGGATATGATTACTACGCTGGACTTAGCAAAACCATCACATCTACAGGAACAACTCTCAGCGGAACATACAATTACACCAAAAACAGTTACAGTAATTTCAGTTCAACATCGGATTACTCCTCTTTCGAACCATCCTTTACAGTAAAAATCTCCCAGCCTCTTCTAAATAACTTCCTGGGAAAGGTGGACAGATTCTCCGAAGACAATGCGAAGATGCAGCTGGAGATAGCCGGACATCAGCTTCAGCAGAATAATAAAAGCGTACTTAATGCGTACAAAAAACTTTATTTCCAATGGATCATATACAAAGAGAACATAAGAAATCTCGACGAAGCTGTAAGTAATTCTGTAAAACTTAAAGATCAGGTTAAAAGAAAAGTTGATGCAGGACTTGCAGATAATGATGACTACCAGAACAGTGTGGCATCAGTATTAAACTACGAAAACCAGAGACGGGAAAATCTCACATCACTGAAGAATATTGAAAACCAGATGGGACTCTATATAGATATCAGCCGGGGAGTTCCCGATGAAAAAATCTTTAATGAATATCTGCAGAAATCGGTTAACTCAGGTTTTGAAGAGATCGACTTCAAAAAAACAACATCCGCAAAGATTATGGACTTAACCATGAAAAACTATTCATACTCAAAAGGAGTATACGAAAACAGGCTGCTCCCGGAGCTGAACATATTCGCAGGTGCAACACAAAAAAATATATCTGAATCTCAAACTTATGGAGTTAAAGACAGAGATTACAATTTCGGATTCGAATTCAAATATTCACTGGAAAATAATTCCGCTGAAAGCAGCCTGGAGGATGCAGAAATTCAGATTAAAGCCCTGGGTTACGAATACAAATCTGCTGAAAACAGCTACAGAAAACAGCTGCTCAATTACATTGACTCATCAAACGGATTAATCGAACAGCTTAAAAATAAAGAGAATAAACTTAAAGCGCTGGAATCCAAACTTCTCACAGAAAAGAAAAAATACAGTCAGGCAAGACTCAATCTTTCATATCTGATTGAAACAGAGAACAGCATAAATTCGGAAAAGATAAACATACTGACGCTTAAGTACCAGCTCATCAGTTACTACATAGATTACAATGACCTGGTTAAATAGGAGAAAAACATGGAAAGATTTATAAGCTTTTTTGTAAAAGATAAACTTGTTGTTAACATAATAATACTTACGGTTCTGGTAGTGGGGATATCATCCGCAATAAATATCAAACGTGAAACTATGCCCCCAACAGCAATAGATAAAATGATAATAACTGTCACCTATCCGGGGGCAAGCCCGCAGGATGTTGAACTCAATGCTGTTGTTCCGATAGAAGACGAGTTGAAGGCTATAAACGGAATTGATCAGTACACTTCAGTCTCTCTTGAAGGGGGCGCCCAGATTATGATCGATCTGGATCAGGACATTGCCGACACGCAGATAGTAAAGGATGAGGTGTTCAGAAAAATATCAATAAGCAGCATAACGGATATCCCCTCAGGTGTTGAAGATATTATTGTAAAAGATATGAATACAAAAGAGAAAAGTATTTTAAAAATAGGCCTGTCAATAAAAGATAATAAAAATGTTACTGATAGGGATCTTTATAACACCGCTGACCAGCTGGAGAATCAGCTGAAGAGATTAAACGGAGTCAGTGAAATCAGTTTAAGCGGCTACCTTGACCGGGAGATCCATGTAAAAGTAGATCCCGAAAAGATGAGTGATTATTACATATCTTTAAGTGATGTAGTGAGCAGTATTAAAACCAGAAATGTCAGGTCAACCGGGGGGACACTTCAATCGGTTTACAATGAAAAAAATATAGTTACAATCGGAGAGTTTGAAAATCCCTTGGATGTGGGGGATGTTATAATCAGAACCGGTTTTGAACAGCGGAGAGTCCAGGTAAAGGATATTGCATCAATTGAAGACGGCTTTGAAGATGAAGATGTTAAAATAGGTGTTAATGGAGAAAAGTCTGTCGTATTAAATATTAAGAAAAAAGAAAACGCAGATATAATTAAAACTGTAGATGAAGTAAAGGCATATCTTGAAACACAAAAGGCATACTATGGAAACAATTATGAAGTATCTATAATTTCTGACGACTCGGTTTCAGTAAAATCACTGATGGATGTGGTAATAAGTAATGCAGCAATCGGATTTATTCTGGTGTTTCTTGTACTGCTTGTTTTCCTCGATCTGAAAACTTCGTTCTGGACAGCCTTCGGAATACCGGTATCTCTTCTTCTTACACTGATATTCATGAGGGTAAATGACTACTCACTGAATATAATGACTATCGGTGCAATAATAACAGTACTTGGAATGCTGGTTGATGATGCTATTGTTATATCTGAGGTTGTTTACGAAAAAAAGAATCAGGGGATGCCGTCTATGGAAGCGGCGATATCCGGGACTAGAGAGGTTTTTATACCTGTACTGGTAAGTATACTCACGACAATTTTCGCCTTTCTTCCCATACTTCTCATTGATGGAACAATGGGAAAATTTATTTTTGTGTTCCCTGTTATTATATCTGCAACACTTCTATTTAGTCTCTTCGAAGCTGTAACCTTACTCCCTAATCACCTGGCATACAGTCATATTAAAATTAAACCTGACAAAAAAGAGAACTGGTTTAAACCTGTTATAGCCTCATACAGAAAATTCCTTCGAAAAGCTTTGAATTACCGGTATTTTGTTCTGGGGGCATTCATTGTCATGCTCTTCGGATCAATACTGTTCTCAAATGAAACACTTAAAAACTTTGTCCTTTTCTGGGACAACAGCAATGAGTACGTCAATATTGACATTGACGTCCCGTCCGGAACATCCATTGACAAGACAGAGGAGATGACTGAGAATCTCCGCAAAATGATTATTGAGCAGATCCCGAAAGAAGAACTTGTTTCAACATTCACCCAGGCAGGGAAACATTCCGGGATGATGTCAACAACTCATGACTACTGGTCTACAATTCAGATTAAGCTTGTTCCAATCAATGAGAGAGAAAGAACCGCCGGGGAGATTGTCGCTGATCTGCGCAAAAAATTGACACAAAACAAACATACTGGATTCACATCGATTGTTCTGCGGGAGGATAAAGCAGGGCCTCCGACCGGACAGGCTGTTGACATTAAAGTTATAAGTAAAAAGAACGATGAAGCCATGATGGCGATGAATGAGATTAAAACAATTCTCGCCGGTATAAACGGCGTAAAAGATATAGACTCAGATCTGAAGGAGGGGAAGAATGAACTTCGTTTTGTATTTGATTATCAGAAAATGGCACAGTACGGACTGGACGTTGAGAGTGTCGCATCAACAGTCCGAACCGCCTACTCCGGGAATACAGCAACATCAATACAGACAGTTGAGAGCAAACTCGATTTTATAGTTGAACTTAAAGATTCAGCAAGAGGGAGCGAAACTCATCTTCTTAATCTTCTTGTTCCAAACGATTCAGGGAGACTTATTAAGCTTGGGGAGATTGCCCATCTGAAAGCCGGTGAAGGAGAATCGGAGATAAATCATTTCAACGGGGACAGATCAATAAGTATAACAGCAGACATAGATAGTGATAGAACTACTCCTATTGCCGTACAGAAAATGGTTAAAGATAAAGTTAAAGAATTTAATTCAAAATACCCGTCAACATATCTTCTCTTTGAAGGGGAAGCAAAAGAGAGCGCCAGCACAATGTCCGAGGTAGGGATTACTTTTATCATTGCTCTCTTTCTTATATATCTGCTGGTTACTCTCCAGTTCAGATCATTTACACAGCCGCTGATTGTAATGTCAGTAATTCCATTCGGTCTTATTGGTGTTCTGATAGCTTTCACTCTTCATGGAGTCCCGTTCAGCTTTATGGGAGTTATAGGTATCATCGGTCTTTCAGGGGTAGTTGTAAATGACAGCATTCTCATGGTCGATTTTATAAATACTCTTAAAAATAAAAGCGAGACAGAATCGAAAGCTCAGATGTTTGAAGATGTTGCAGAAGGAGCATCGCTGAGACTGCGGGCGATAATAATGACCACAGTCACAACAGTCGCCGGCCTTATGCCGACTGTATACGGTATCGGCGGGAATGCGCTGACTCTGGTTCCTGTAGTAATGGCAATGGCATACGGTCTGTTATTTGCTACACTGCTGACACTTGTTTTTGTTCCCTGTCTCTATATGATTAACGAGGATATAGCTGGTGTCTTGAGAAAAATAAATTTATACGGATATCTTATACTGGTAATAAAAAAATTCAAATTCTCATCATAAACTTCTGCCTGCGGGTATGGTCATTCCGAGCATACCCGCAGAATATTATAGAACAGTTTAAGATTCGAATTTCTTATAAATTGATTGACTGAAAGAATTTTTTCCGGATAATAATCACAAACTTACATCAGGGGGACTTTATGAATCAGCCGGAACTTACTCAGCAGGCACTGGGAATTTTACGAAATCCCGCGACTTTTCAATGGTATTTTATTCCTCTATTCGCATTTGTTGTTTATATCTATTTTAATGAAATTTCAAACAAAAACTGGAAGGGTGTTGCAGCGGGACTATCTCTATACATGGTACACTGGTTTTATGAAATAATTAATGCACTCATTCAACACTTCTCAGGTCACGCACTATGGACTGTTCCATCAGGCACATCATTTCTTCTGCTGATTGGAGTTTGTGTTGAAATAAGTCTTATGTTTTCCGTTGCAGGTCTTATATTCACCAAGATTCTTCCGGATGATCCGAAGATGAAAATTCTCGGTATCAATAACCGCTGGTTCATAGCAATAGTGAACGCCGGGTTCTATTCCATTTTTGAAATTTTTCTCGTGAAGACCCCTACATTCCACTGGGTCTACCCATGGTGGGGATCATTCCCGGTTTTTATAACAGTATACATTCCATTCTTTTTAGCTGCAAATCTTGCATACGACTGGACTCCAAAACGGCAGAAAACTTTTATCGGATCACTCTTTGTGATTAATGCTTTAATGTTGATTGTATTTGCGGGAATTCTGAAGTGGATATGATTTGCTGAAACAGATTTCATCTTTATATCAGAGAGCCGGCTATGGACTCTCTGATATATACTATTTTATACTTTTATAAATTCGCCCGCATCCTTTATACAGTTTTGAATCTCTCCATGTTTAAGGACAATTCTTCCATTGATGATAACATACTCTATCCCAGTTGGTGACTCCTCGGTCCCCTCTTTATAATTTAACTTATCAGGATTGAAGATAGTAATATCAGCCTTTTTACCCTCTCTAACAAAACCCCTGTCTGATATATTATACTGCTCCGCAGTTGCTCCGGTCATTTTTCTGATTGCCTGATGAACCGGTGTCCCCGCCTTTTTTGCGAGAGAAATAAACTTCGGAAAATTATAATAGACAGCAAAATTCTGCACACCCTGTTCGTTAACCCATGCATCGGTCATGTATAGGGACAAAGGGTGCAGACGGAGTTTTTCAATTATTTCAGGATTGGCATACTTAAACATGAGCACATCAGCCTTTGCATCTGTTTCATCTATAACTTTAAGATAAGCCTGCAGCTCGCTCATCTTCCACTCTTTCGCAAGCTCGCTGATTCTCTTCCCTTCAATCTGAGGCATCATCCCTTTTGTGTTTGATATCATTATATCATTAAAACCAAAGCCAAGCAGCTTTTTCGTAACGGCAGTCTCTATTGCCAGTCTTAATCTTATAAAGAAACTGCTCCTCTTCTTTTTAGAAAGAGATAAGTACCAGATCGGCAGTACAACTGTAATAATTGATGCACCGAAGTCCATTGCGTACATATCGAACATAATATCCACACCATCGTTCTTTGCATTCTCAAGAAGCGAGAGAGCCTCATCGACATAACTCCATGACTTTTCTCCGACAAAAATCAGATGTGAAAGCTGAGTCTTTACACCGGTCTTCTTTGCAATACCTATAACCTCATCTATTGCACGGAGGCCGTGGGCTCTGCCTCCGACAGGCGGTGAATAAGAAGTTGAGACCTTAGACATCGCTCTTGAATGAAAGGATAATATTTTATTGTGCTTTTTAACAATTCCGGCAATCATCTCCAGCTCGGAAAGCGGCGCAAACTGACCCGGCTCATACATCAGCCCCAAAGAAACTCCGGCTGCCCCTTCGGATAAAGTTCTATCGATAATCTCCTCCATCTCCCGGAGCTTATCATTATCAAGCTCTGAACCAGACATGGAATTAAGACTTATCCTTACTGTACCATGTCCGACCAGTGAAAGAATATTAACCGGTGATTTCTCCGGAATCAGATTCTGCCATTTAGCAAATGATGAAAAGTCTCTCCCCTTATTACTAAAGAGTCCGCCGCCGATTTCATGATTATATGTACTATTTTCGCGGTAGCCTGCGGCAGAAAATCCGCAGTTGCCGCAAACCATTGACGTTACACCCTGCTTTATAAAAGGCTCAAAGTATTTGAGATTATTTTCCTGTGCTGCATAAAAATCATTATGTGAATGAGCGTCAATAAAACCGGGAGCTATAGATAAACCAGTGCAGTCGATAATCTCTGCATCCTTATTATTAATTCCTGCTGCGTCAGTTATTTTTACAATTTTGTCATTTTCAATATAAACATTCCCGATAAAAGGGGGAGTATCCGAACCGTCATATATAGTTCCATTTTTCAGAATAATCATATATGCTCTCCTGTTTTATAATTAAATGTTATTCAGTATTACCTCCGGAGTGTAGTGAGTCATCACTCACTGTCAATATTTATTTCAATTTTTACTTAATGTAACCGGAGCAGTATTTTTTATTCATTGACTGATGGTATAGAAATCATAACCCTCTGACAGTGAAACGATTTATAAAATATCACCTATCAGTATTAAAGGAAAAACATGAGAATAATTACCAGACCGGACTTTGACGGAATAGTTTGCGATGTTCTGCTAAGGAACATTTTTGATATTGATGCTCCAACCCGGTGGGTTGAACCCTATGAAATTGAAAAATTTTCTCCGGAAATTTCAGATGGTGATATTGTAGCAAATCTTCCGTTTATTCAGGGATGCTCCCTGTGGTTCGATCATCACATTACAAATAAAACTGATTCTGTTTTTAATGGCGCATTTTATGACGCACCATCCGCTGCAGGAATTATCTTCAAATATTATCAGAATAAGTTTACAAAAAATTTTAAGGAACTGGTTTTTCAGACCGACCGGATTGATTCAGGGGATGTAACGATAGATGAAGTCCTGCACACAGAGAACTATCCCTACGCCATGCTTTCATCTACAATTTCGGGAAGAGATAAAAATGATGAACCGTACTGGAATAGAGTAGTAAAACTTCTAGGGGAAAAACGTATAGAGGAAGTTCTGGCCGATGATGAAGTACACGGAAGATGCAGCAGAATTATAAAACAGGATAAAATATACGCAAACTTTATCCGGGAATATACACAGATAATCGGGAACACCGCCGTTACAGATTTCCGTTCCCTTGACACAGAACCGAAGGGTAATCGATTTTTAATATACTCTCTCTTCCCGGAAGTCTACGTTGATGTTAAAATCAGATACAGCAAAGATGACCGTGATAAAGTTATTGTCAGCCTTGGTAAAAATGTTTTTAATAATGGAAGTAATGTAAATCTCGGGGATCTTGCTTCACAATTCGGCGGAGGTGGACATAAAGGTGCCGGTTCATGCAGCTTTCATAAAGATGAAGCTAAAACAAATATAAGCAGAATACTTGCAGTAATTAATAAAAACTAGTGCTCTGACCTGATAATTTTAAACCAAACTGTCATCCTCGCGAAGGCGGGGATCCATAGTATTTAATTAGGGATTCCCGTCTTCACGGGAATGACATTGAGTATAATTAATAAGGACTGGAATTACGCGGTTACTCCCCGCAGCTCCATCCGCAGAGTCGGCATGCATAAGTTACGGATGAATCTTTCTCTGAAATATCCTGACGCAGGCGTGTCATCTTTCCCCGTTTCGAATGACAGAACGGACAGAATGGACCATCTCCATCCGGAGTATATAGAACATTATTTTTTATATCAAACTCTTTCTCCTCTCCAAGACGGATCTTAAGCTGCCTGATTTCGTTTTTCATTATCAGGCTTTCATTTACAAGTTGAACGGCCTTAAGTTTAATATCATTCAAATCCCCATCAAGTGATGCTGAAATCGCAGCATCCCCGGACTTTCCGGCTGAAGTATCAAACTCTTTCAGCTTCTGAATTTTTTCAATCGCTGATGAAATTATTTCTATTATATCACTCATTCCGAAAATCCTCTTTTATTCGTGTCTGACTATAAAATGCCGGTAAAATTACTATCTATAATTTAACAATTTATGCACCGGACTTTTTCAAGTGTTTATTTTTTGAATTAATAATTTTATCCCTGAATTCAAGTTTGAAATGCGACAAGATGGGAGTTTAAAATATCAGCAGGAGATTTCCAACCACGGGATTTTCTCGGCCTTGCGTTTATAGAAAAAATACTATCATCAATAAATTCATCTGTCAAGTGTGCGAAACTTTTTTTCTTTGGAAGATAATATCTGATACGCCCATTTATATGTTCATTAAGACCTCGTTGCCATGAGGAATAAGGATCAGCAAAATATACATTACAGTTAAGAGCATTTTCAATTGTCTTATGCATGCAAAATTCTGAACCATTATCAAATGTAATTGATTTAATAAATCCATCAGGTAATGAACCCAAAGCCTCTGTAATTCCTCGTGTAACAGTTTCCGCATCTTTTGAAGGCAATTTAATACCCCATGTAAATGCTGCTTTTCTTTCCACAAGAGTAAGAAGATATGCATCATTTCCAGAGCTTACAATCAGATCCCCCTCAAGATGGCCTATTTCGCTTTTATCATTTGCTTCTTCAGGGCGTTCCCTTATATTCTTTTTCGAAGGATCTTTTGCCCTGTTTTTATAGGTATTTGAGCGATTTTGGCGTTTCTTCCGTTTTATAAATAAAAATTGAGTAAAACGATATTCACCCTTTTCATTTTTTTGAGCATACAACCACTGATATATAGATTCGTGTGATAAGTGCATTGATGCATCTTCCAGAAACATTGTCTTTAGGTATTGAGAAATTAATTCGGGTGAATCGCCGTTCCTTAAAAAGGTTATAACTATCAAACGCAGTAAGCCATTGACATCAAGCTTTCATTTTTTTAAATTTTTCCTCTTTAAATATTCCGCTTGAGCTTCTTGTGCATGATAGCCTTTTGTTTTATTCCTATCAATTTCGCGATAAACTGTTGATTTATCACGATTTAATAATTCAGCAGTTTCTTTCACAGGCTTATCTGAATAAATCATTTTTTGCATGACAAATCTTTCTTCAAACTGTACTTGTTTAAAATGCCTCATGGGTATCTCTCTCGGATTTGGTTTTGGTCGACTCAATCCTTTATGGAGATTTCTCATGAGGCTACTATTTTAATTTCCTTTTGCATTTCAAACTTGAATTCAGGATCTAATAATAACATTTCCCTCCTCACCCTTTCCCTATGAATAGGAGGAGAGAAAATATAGAATATTTCAATTTACCCTTTCTCCCATTCATGAGCGACGAACAGGATGTTTTAGTGTCGAGTGCCGGCAGGACGCCGAAAAAGCACTCGACGAAAGGTGCCCCACGGGCGGATAGGGGCGCCGACTGATATGGCATCGCGACAGAGGAGGCGCACATTCCTATATCAAGACGTTCACAATTTGCATGTTCTCTTGTCGATCTGTAAAGATGTTGACCATTTCGCAGCATCAGGCTACTTTGTGTAAAATCACATAAGGAGAATTATTATGGCTGTAGTAAATATACCTGAAAGAAAAGAGATCAAAGAAAACGACAAATGGGATCTTAAATCGCTGATCCCGGACGATGAAGAATGGGAAAAACTCTATAAAAATCTTGAATCAAAAATAAACGGATACGACAGCTTCAAGGGGCGTATGGGTGAATCTCTTGAAACTTTCAGAACATCTCTTGAATTTGACATGAACATTTCCCGGGAGGTTGAGAAAATCTACACTTACGCACACCTGCGGAGTGACGAAGATAAAACCAACCAGTTTTCTCTTGCAATGTATCAGAGATCGGTAAACCTCTATACAAGAATTTCCGAGCTGTCGAGCTTCATGACACCGGAGATCCAGGAGATAGATGAAGCAGTTATCAACTCCTACATGTACGATCCGTCGATGAAGGATTATAGATTTTTTCTCGAAAAAATTATAAGATTCAAACCTCATACCCTGACTAAAGAGATGGAGCAGATAATAGCGATGATGGGGGAGATAGCCCAGGCGCCATCACAGATATTCAGCCAGCTTGATAACGCGGATATGACATTCGGAGTTATTGCAGACAGCGAAGGGAACGAAACAGAACTAAGCCATGGAAACTTCAGCACATTTTTACAGGACCCGGACAGAGAGGTACGGAGACAGGCCTTCTTTCAGTACTACCAGTCTTATAAAAATTTAAAAAATACAGTCGCATCAACTCTTGATCACTCAAACAAGAAAGACAGCTTCTATGCTAGAGTACGCAAATTCAGCAACAGCAGGGAGGCATCTCTCTTCTCCGACAACATGCCGGAAAAAGTATATGACAATCTTGTAAGCACAGTGAGAAGCAATACCGCTCCTCTATTTAAGTATCTAGACCTCAGAAAAGAAGCACTCAATCTTGACAAGCTTCACTTTTACGATACATACGTTTCCATTGTTAGCGATGTAAACTTCACAATGACTTACGAAGAGGCCGTGGAGACATGCGTAAAATCACTTGCACCTCTTGGTGAGGATTACACATCAATCATGAAAGAGGGGCTTCTCAATGGATGGGTAGACCGCTACGAAAATAAAGGGAAAAGAAGCGGAGCATACTCTTCGGGCTGCTACGATTCACCACCTTATATTCTCCTTAACTACGAAGATAAGAACATCAACAGTTTATATACTTTGATACACGAAGCCGGTCACTCAATGCATTCATATTACTCGAAACATGCACAGCCGTATATATTGAGCGACTACACAATCTTTGTCGCAGAGGTTGCATCAACATTCAACGAAACTCTCCTGAGCCGGTATCTCCTTGATCTTTACAAAGATGATCCGAAAATGCAGGCATACATCCTCAACCGGGAAATAGATAATATACGGGCAACACTTTACAGACAGACAATGTTTGCCGAATTTGAAACACGGTCCCATAACATTGTTGAGCAGAACGACCCGCTTACACTTGAAGTCATCCAGCGCGTGTATAAAGAACTGCTGGACACATATTTCGGCGACAAAATGTACATAGATGATGTACTCACACTTGAATGCTTAAGAATACCACACTTCTACTCGGCTTTTTATGTATACAAATACGCAACTGGACTCTCCGCGGCTATTGCACTTGCAGACAAAGTTCTGAGCGAAGGGGCTCCTGCACGGGACGCGTACCTCGGCTTCCTGAAACTCGGCGGAAGCAAGTACCCGCTCGATGAACTTATCGATGCGGGAGTAGACATGAGTTCCCCTGATCCTATAGTAAAAGCGATTAAACACTTCGGTGAACTTGTTGAGCGATTTGCTGATGTTTACAAGAAGCTGGGAAAGTAGACTTATTGTAACTGTTTTATTAAAATTTTCTGTTACTACTTGTCATTCCCGTGCATACGGGAATCCATAGTTGATATCATACTTATATTAACGTATACATGGATCTCCGCCTTCGCGGAGATGACAAAACGGTTTATTTCATTCGTGAAAAGCTATACTTTAACTTTTGCCGACAGACTCAACAATACAAAACTCACGGTGATATTCATTGGATTCATTTGAAAAAATAAGCTTTTACGCTAAACAGAAAATTCCGTTTATTTTCATTATCGATTATGACTTACAAAAACCGGTTGTCATCCCAATAGCTGAAGTTAATCACGATGAAATACTTTATAACTTCAATGGTGTAAAAAATTATACCCCGGTTGAATCTCACCATCCCGAAGATTTTATTTTAGATAAAAAACCTGTTTCGATCGAACGATATGAAGAAGCATTCAACTACATTCAGAAGAATCAGACTGACGGGAATTCATATCTCACCAATCTCACATTCCCCACCCGGATTAAAATGAATTATACACTTAAAGAGATATTTCATATAAGCAGCGCCCGGTACAAACTCTGGTACCGCGATCTGTTTGTTGTATTTTCTCCTGAAATTTTTATAACAATAAAAGATGGTAAAATTTCATCCTATCCGATGAAAGGGACTATCGATGCATCAGTCAAAGATGCGGAGAACATTATTCTTAACGATGAGAAAGAGGCTGCTGAACATATTACAATAGTCGATTTAATCAGGAATGATCTGAGCAGAGTTTCAAAAAATGTATCCGTCGAAAAATACAGATACATCGATAGAATCCAGACTGCCGGCAAAAACCTTTTACAGGTAAGTTCCGAAATAACAGGAATTCTTGATTCAGATTATCCTGAAAATCTCGGAGAGATTTTAAAACAGCTGCTCCCGGCAGGTTCAATCACCGGAGCACCGAAACACAAAACTGAAGAGATTATTAAATCCGCAGAAAAATATCATAGAGGTTATTACTGCGGAATATGCGGATTCTTCGATGGAACCGACATGGACAGCGGTGTGATGATTCGCTATATTGAAAAAGAAAATGAAGGCTTTATATTTAAAAGTGGAGGGGGAATTACCGTATACAGCGAACTTATGTCAGAATATCAGGAAATGTTAGATAAAGTGAATATACCGGTTGGCTGACAAACTGGTTATATAATAAACTTTTCTATTTCAATCCCCGCTTTGTCTGCAAGATAAGGCTTCAGATATGCAAGATAACTCATCACTCCGCGGTCAACAACTTCAGTTTCATCAAGACTCCCTGTCGCCTTCTGAAAGGTCATCCAGTAATCATTAACAATCCACTGATTTTCAATATAGCATTCCCTCTCATGAGTTGAGCTGAATTTTTTTAATATCCCGCTTTTCTCCAGAGTAAGAGTAAGCTCTCTTATTTTACCGATTTTAGATTTATAATTCTCTCTATATCTGACTGTAAGATCATCATCCCTATCAAGCAACATGGAAATATCGTAATAAAAAAAACGGTATTTGTAATAAAGCTGATAAATTTTTTTAATCTCTGAAATAAAGTATTTCATATCCGGTGACGGATCTGTGATAATAAAAAGTTCATCAAACTCAGATGTTATCCGGTCAAATATCCGTCCTACTATCTGCTCCTTGTTTTTAAAATGATAATAGAATGTACCGGGGCTGATCCCCAGTTTATCGATAATATGATTGGTCGTAACCCGGTGGGTCCCAATTTCATTAAAAAGTTCAATTGACGCTTCAATTATCTTATCTTTCATCACCAATCTGCTCATTCGTGCGACAGAAGAACCTCGTCATTAGTCATCTCTTCATGTTTCACATCATAGAATTTCTTCACAAGCCCTTCGACTGTGAGATTTTTTTTCTCATCTCCGGAGATATCGAGTATAATCTCCCCCTTGTGCATCATAAAAATCCTGTTGCCGTACTTTATCGCCTGACTCATGTTATGCGTTATCATCATCGCAGTAAGTTTTCGTTCGCTGATAAATTTATCTGTAAGCTCAAGCACCATCGCCGCATTCTTCGGGTCAAGCGCTGCTGTATGTTCATCAAGAAGAATAAGTGCAGGATTGGAAAGTACTGTCATAAGAAGAGTAAGCGCCTGCCTCTGCCCCCCTGAAAAGAGAGAGAGGTTATGCTCCATTCTCTCCTCAAGTCCCATCTGAAGAAGTTTAAGCTCATCTCTGAATCTCTCCCTCATTTTAGAATTTAAGCTGACCCTCAGTCCCTTGAATCCCTTTTTATTGCAAATCATCATATTATCTTCAAGACTCATATTAGACGCAGTCCCAAGCAGCGGGTCCTGAAATATTCTACCGATAAATTTCGCTCTCTGATACTCCGCCATACGTGTAACATTTTCATTATTAAAAAATATCTGTCCGTTTGTCGGGGCAAATGATCCTGAAATTGTATTAAAAAGAGTAGACTTACCTGCTCCATTACTACCCACGATAGTAATAAAATCCCCCTCTTTGACAGTCAAATTGATACTCCTGAGAGCTGTATTTTCATTAACAGTCCCTTCATGAAAAATTTTTTTTATATTTTCAAGCCTGATCATTTTTCCACCTTCTGAAAATATTTTTGCTGTTTTTACCCTTTGCAATTATTAAACAGATTATAATCAGCAGACCCGCAAGAAGCTTCAGGTCGTTGGGTGTAAGCCCTATATGATAACCGTAATATCTGCCAAGATACATAATCGCTTTATAGATTATCGATCCTGCCAGAACCCTCAGTGTTAAAATCCAGATTCTGTTTGATGTAAATAAAAATTCACCGATCATAACAGATGCAAGACCAATGATGACAATCCCCGTTCCAAGACCTACATCTGCAAATCCCTGATACTGTGCGGCAAAAGCGCCGGATACAGCAACAAGACCGTTTGAAAGACCAACCCCGATAGCCTTCATCATGTTTATGTTCACACCCTGAGAGATGACCATCTGCTGATTATTTCCAAGCGCTCCCAGCGTCAGACCCATATCGGTCCGGAAAAAAATATCCAGTCCAATCTTTACTGCCATCGCTACAATAAAAAAGAAGATCAGTATTGCATATTCAGACGGGATATAATTTTCGGTATATTTTACAATATCAGTAATGATAGTATGATTCTGCAGAAGCGGAAGATTTGCCCTGTTCCCCAGAACTCTTATGTTAACAGACCAGAGCATTGTCATAGTTAAAATACCCGCAAGAAGATTCGGCACCTTCAACCGGTTGTGAATGGTAGCAGTCACTACTCCGGCAGCAATGCCACCTGCAAATGCGGCAAAGAGAGCAAAAAATATGTTGTGCCCGTTCACTATCATTGAAGCCATAATGGCAGCCCCAAGCGGAAATGATCCATCAACAGTAAGATCGGGAAAATCGAGTATTCTGTAGGTTATAAAAACTCCCAGAACCATTATCCCGTATATGAGACCTTCAACAAAAATTCCTTCTATCATAACTATTCATCCTTTCAATCTTTTGCCGGATTTAAGGGACGGCAGGCCCCTTATAATTAAGTAACTGTTTCTAAACCGGTGGTGAAATCTGTTTCCCCGCGCCGTAGGCGCGGGGAAAACAATAATTACCTACGATTCATGAGCAGTTACATAATTAACTCATAGACAAATACGAATATATTCAAGAGTTCTTTCATAAAGAAACATGTCAATAAAAAATAGATGTATAATTTCTCTTCAATCTCTTAAACTGGCGGCTTTCATCTCCCCCGCGCCTTTGGCGCGGGGAAAACAATATTTGAACCGGTTTTTGAATAGTTACTACTCTTCATCTAATTTCAAACTTGACTTTTATCAGGCATATCATATAATATAACAAATCACGGAAGTACGCAATTAAAGTTTTAATATAAATATTTTATCATTCGTATAATAACTTTTTTGGTTCACGATGAAAAGAATCACACTTTAGTAGAGGTTAAGATGGAAATTTTTGACGGTTTTATTTCAGCAATAGCAAGTGAGTTTAAAATACCTTTTCATAAAGGGAAAAACGGCAACTATGCTGCAACACTGGAATTTGACAATGGCAGATCTCAGGATATACTGGTTTATTTAAAAAAAGATGAATCCGGGGACAGGGTAATTCATTACCATTCTGTTATAGCTGCATTAAAACAGGAGACTTGGGATCTATACAAGTCAGCTCTTCAGCAGAATCTGACTTTTGATTACGGCGCACTGGCTCTGGATAATGATACCCTTGTAATGCATAATACAGTTCTTCTTGAAAACTGCGAGCCTGAAAGATTTATGAAGTCTCTTATTTATGTAGCAGCAAAAGCTGATGAGATAGAAGAGATGCTCTCCAAAGATGATATCAATTGATCAGGAGATTCTAAAAACTCTCTCTCCTCTTTCGTTACACTTCATGGGGCATCCTTTGCATGCCCTGTCAGTAACTACCTCGGTAATAATATTTTTTTCAAGAAGGTCCGACAACACCTGATCCACAAGCCCCTTATCGGCATCAATGAGAGGGTATAATTCAGAAAGACAGATCTCCCCTCTCTCTTTTATAATATTTTTTATTTCTCTTAATATCATTTTAAATGTACATCCATAAACGGATTGGGACGTGCTATCCGCTGCGCTATGGACGTTGCGGATATAAATCCCCTCTGGTCAGCCGATAGTTATAATACTACTTGGTTACCCAGAATTTTTTATATAGATAATCGAGTCTTGAAATAATTCCCCGGTTAAAATGTTTCCCCTCAGGTGTATCCTTTTTCAGTTTCCATGCAGATCCAGAAGCTTCAAGTTCATCACGGAGTTCCCATGAATAGTTAAAGCTCCTTCCATTCAATTGTTTTAGTGTTTCTGCCTGTTCAGGAGTAAACCATCCCTCATTAATTTCATATTCAATCAGAACAGTATCAACAACTATATGTCTAAGTTCGGAGAGTTCAACTACTCTATTCATATCTGATTCTTCAAGATCAGGAGCTCCCTTAACCAAAGCCTGTTTAAATTCAACTGCAGTACTAAATTCCTTATCAATGAACTGCTCCATTGAATGGAATGTAATCCCCTCGGAAAGAAGCCTCTTTTCAACAATTGCAGACATGTTATATTTTACAGGTCTGTAAACAGGCTGATTGAATACATTCTGTATAATAAAAAGTGAAACAAAACTTATCAGACATGCCAGTACCGGAGTAGTAACCCACCCGGATGCGATCTTCCCCAGAACTTTAAAATTCATGCTTCCGCCGCCCTGATATAAACCGATCCCGATAATTGCACCCACTGCAGCCTGTGGACTTGATATGGGAACCAGCGGAATTGTAGGGAGACCATTTGTCGCAAGAAGGCGTTCAAGATTCTGAGACGAAAAAAGAAAAAGTACAAGTGATGAAGCTGAAACAACAACCAGAGCCGTGATCGGTGTAAGCGGAATAATACTCTGTCCTACTGTCTGCATCACTTTGGCAGAATATGTAAAGACTCCAACAGCCATTGCAATACCTCCGAGAATGAAAAGCTGCTCACTCCCGGATATTGTACCTACATATGTAGTAATAGGCCTGAATGGTGCAACCGGAACAAACACACCCATGACATTGGCAATATTGTTAGCACCAAGAGAATATGCTCCGAACCCGCCTACTACTATAAGACCAATCCTGTTATAAAAATCGAGAAAGAGTATATGTATTTTAATCCGGTTTAACAGCCGTCTGATCAGAATATATATAACAACAGCAAAACAACCTGAAATGACAGGCGCCATTACCCAGCTTGAAACAATTTTCATCAGAGATTCATAATCAGTAATTGATCCTGAAAAAAAATTCCATCCTATAATTGAACCAACAATTGCCTGAGATGTCGAAACCGGTAGGTGAATTTTAGTCATAGAGAAAATTGCGACTGCGGCAGCAAGTGCAACAATAAATGAACCACCGATCTCATTAACAGAGCCAAGCTTGCCCAGAGTGAGAGTTGCACCTGCACCTGAAATATATGATCCGAGTATAAGAAAAAAACTTGTTACTATTGCCGCGACTCTAAAACTTACCATTTTGGAACCGACGGCAGTACCGAAAACATTGCCGGCGTTATTGGCACCGAATGACCACCCCAGAAAAAGTCCGCTTGATAAAAAAATGATAAGTGACATCAGACAATCCTTTTCATCGCTGCAATAGAAAGCCTGTTTGATATATCCTCGGCAATATCTGAAATAGAATCTATAGATACTATAAAGTTCTTCAGATGAAGTTTTCTGCTGAGATCTATATCAAGCTGAAAAACCTCCCGTTTAGCCTTCTCCGCAATATGATCGGATTCATTTTCAAAAAATGTTACTTTATGCAGGTGGTCCTTTACACTGTTCACATCATAAAAGTAAGATCTGGTTGACTGAACCAGAGCCTGAGTTGAATCGACAGCTGTCTCGGCGAGTTTTTTCATTCTATCATGAAGTTCAGCCGGTATTTGTGGTTTTTCTATAAAAAACTCAAACATAATAGACTTTGAAAAATCTATTATATCATCCATATTTTCAAGAATTTCAAGAACATCCCCCCGCGATTCAGGGATCAGAGTCTGTACATAAAGCTGTGCTTCAATATCCTGCCGCAGATTATCGGCGCGCCCTTCAAGAATTTTTATAATATCAAGCCTTTCATTAAACTCATCCTCTTTTCCTGAGAGATAAAGTTTAAGACCCTCTTCAAAATGAAGAACAGATTCGCTCACAAGGTCGATGAAAGTATCTATCTTCATAACCAGATCTTTAGTAGCACTGAATATTGAATACATAACATTCTCCTTTTCACCCCATCCGTGGTGAAGGGGGGGGGGCCATAAGGGGTTTCACCCCTTAAACCCCTTAAAAAATTTTTTATAAATAGTTTAAACAATCATTAACTGCTCAATTAAAAAAAGCGACAAAATTGCCGCTTTCTTCTTAAAGTATATAATAAGTACCTATTCCTTAACCATGTAACTCGATGCATATCGTGAATCGCTCTGCACATCGTTCAGCAGATCATAAGCTTTCTTTGATGAAGATACAGGTCCTATTCTTACTCTGAAATAATTTTTTCCGTTAACTATGCTTTTATCGATATAAGCATCAAATCTTTTTGATTTAAGAAGAGCCTTTTCATGCTCGGCCTGAGATTGAGTTCCGTAGGATGCAACCTGAACAGAATATGAATCGTAACTCTTCTTCTCCTCAACACTGCGTGATACTTCATAAACTCTGCTTTTACTTCCTGAAGTTTCATGCTTCTGTTCAATCTTCCTGTTATCTTTTACTGCTATTTTCTTATTATTATCTTTAATATTCTTTTTATCCTGTTTTGCAACAGTTTCAGTTTTTCTGGCAGTCTTATTCTTGTTGCCGGCAGGAGGGATTATCTCTTTTATACTATCATTGGTAAGAATATCATTTTTATCAGACTTGATCGGATCTTTTCCACCTGCTATATCACTACTCTGCGGAAGTTTGTTATCGTCTATAATAGGGGAAATGTTTTTATTTTCATCAACAGCGGCAATTTTATCATCTGCTGCCGCTCCCTCTTCAACACCCTCTCCCGGAACCGGAGGAATATCAGCGCCAAGCATATCAGCAGTTTTGCTGTCATCAAAATTCATCCCGCTGACTGCAAACTCTTTTGAACCGGGCTTATCATCCTTCATAAAACTCATCCCAAAAAGAAAAGCTGCAGTAATAATACCTATTATTACCGAGGATAGAATAATGATTCTGGGTGTATCAAGATGAACAATATATAAATTCTTTTCTTTTACTGCGTTCGGTTTTGGATCAAAATTTTCCATAAATCAACAACCTGCCTTTTAGTATCTTCAATAGTACCTGAATTATCTATACTATAGTCGGCAAGTTTAACTTTTTCATTTAGCGGAATTTGATGTTTAAGCCTCTCTTTTATCTCATCTTCAGAAATTTTATCTCTTTTACTGCCGCGTGAAAGCACCTGACTATCCCCTGCGGTCACCACAATGTTATATTTCATAATTTTATCAAAACCGGATTCAAAAAGAAGCGGAGTGTTGATCATGTATATTCCATCTCCGGAACTTCTCTCAATTACAATTTTCTGTATAGCCGGATGAGTAATCGCATTGAGAATTTTAACTTTTTCGTGATCTCCGAAAACCGAATTGGCAAAACCTCTCCTGTCAAGAGTCCCATCCGGATTAATAAAGTCAGATCCGAACTTCTCTATTATAGATTTTAAACCATCCTGCCCCGGCTCCATAATCTCCCGTGCGACAATATCCGTATCAATAATCTCAGCACCAAGCTCCCTGAACAGTTCACAAACAGTCCCCTTCCCTGAAGCAAAAATCCCTGTAACTCCAACTCTCATATAATCCCCTCTATCATACGGATAATCCTGCTTCTTCGCTCCGGTGTAACTTCACTCCCCAGAGATTCTTCAATAACCGCATCAATAACTCTTTTATCCAGTAATCTCTCTTTAACTTTTGTTATACTTACCGAATTTGATCTTCTCTCTGCATTTATCCCATTGAGATATTCTCTCTTGTCAACTTTGACAGAACACTGAATGCTCATAAAAGAATCAAAATCAGCTATTTTTGCGTTTGCCAGAGGAAGACCTCTTCTGTTGATCATAAATATATTATTCACTTTATTCTCTTTTATAAATGAGTCGAGAGAATTTCTGTAATTGATAAATGACCGCCTTGTGTACTTACCCTCTGAAATCAGAGATCCGCTCGATTTAAAAATATATGCCGCGTTAAATGTCTCCGTAGTTTTAAACCTGTTGTTAAAATACTGCGTATACCTCTTCTGATATGCCGTTTCACGGGCGTAGATAATATTTTCTGAAAATGAAAAGTCAAATCCTGTCATGGCAATAGACTCAAATCCCGCCAGCAGAGCAAACTTAACAGCATCACCGGCAACAGACCCGGTAGATGAATCTATTGAACCATTTACACCCGGATACATATCATCAATAATCTGAGACACGGGATGACTGTTTAAAGAGATAAAGCCCCTGTACTTCTCAACAAGTTCAGGGGGAGAGACAATAGAGAAAATATGCAGCGCTTCATAGACATCATGTCCACGGAAGTGTTCTCCGATCCTCCCCTGGGGATCAATCGATATTACAAAATCAGGATTTATACCGTGACTCTTCAGAACTGAGAGTACAGAATCAACTGCAATAATATACAGATCTTTTTCATAGAATTTCAGCTTATCAATATTATCTTCAAGAGACGGAGCTGATGAAACAATCACAGCCTTTCTCCCTCTGAACGCCCCTTTAAGCACAGATACAGGTTGAGTCGATTTGAAATTATGAAGATTATTAAGTGCATTTCTTAAAAACACATTGCCGAAAGTCCTGATCGTTGCCTTATCCCCTGCTTTTTTATCGATCAGCCTTTTAATGAGTAACCGGACCTCATCATAATATGATGAAAAAATACGGAGCGATTGAGGATGCTCAATAACCTGCATCCCCTTGATTACATCAAAATCTATAATCCGGGAGAGTGCCTCATCAATTTCAGCTATATCCATGCCTGTGAGAAATGTTATATTTTTTCTCTGAAAAAGAAATGATGTTGAAGGATTCTGTGCTATTTCATTCTCAATGCCATGCAGAATATCAATTATTATGACAGACTTGAACCGGCCGGATAATTCTTTCAGTTTAAGAAGACTATATCCAAGACCGCATCCTGACACAATAAGAAGATCGAATTTTTCAGGTTCGAATATATAAGTTGTCGATTCCCCCTCTTTCAGAGGGTTTATTCTGCTATGAAGCGGAATATCCCTGCCATCCTGTATCACAGTCAGAAATGGATTCCCGTCTTTAGCCGGTTCAATTTTATATTGCAGATCTTTTATCATCATTTTTAATTTTTTTCTCATTCAATAGCTTCTTAATACTTCGACAGAGGGTAAAGTCAAAAAGAATTTTTTTTTAATGAAGGTCGCAAAAACTCCGGTTCCAGGACTGCAGGATTTTCTATATGGAAAAATGCGTTAACTCCAAAAGGTTTTAAAGTAATTTTCCGGTGTTAAATGATTATAACCAGACCTTATCAGAAAAATACTAAAAGTATCTTTCTTGACAATATTTCATAATACGTCCTGATTAAATTAGATTATTAAACAGGTATCTACTATAAGCTAGTGGTGGTATTTTAAGCAGTTACCTGAACAGTTTATTTTTTTGATTTTTTATCAATATTTAATAATTTCAATTTAAACTGATGATTAAAGAGGTATAATCTGTTATGCAAACAACAAAACAGGAAGCAATCAATGCTATTAACACACTGCCTGACAACGCTTCCATTGAGGATATTATGTACAGGCTTTATGTTATTGATAAAATAAAGCGCGGTCAGACGGCTGTAAAGAACGGTGAAACCATAACTTTAGAAAAACTAAAACAGGAAATAAAATCGTGGTGATCTGGACCGAGCCAGCCCGTGACAATCTCCGTCAGATATATGACTATATCGCTGATGATTCAAAATATTATGCAGAAGAAGTAATAACTTCTATCATCGAAAAAACTGAGCCGATTGACGTTTTCCCTAAAATCGGCAGAGTTGTGCCAGAGTTTATGGATGAAAATATCCGTGAACTTTTTGTTTATTCCTACCGCATTGTATATGAAATATATCCTGATAACAACATAGCTGTTTTGGCAATTATTCATGCAAAACGGGATTTTAAGGAATCAGCAAAGGACCAGGATTTGTAAACTCTCTGAATTTCGTTTCTGAATCACGGATTGTAAGGATTGATTATCATCTACAACTGTTGTAAGTCTAATTGTAAATGTTAAACTTACCCCGATTCATTGATCTGTTTTACACAATATAATGCATAAATCAAATTCAAATAGAATAATGTACTCTACTATTCGGGTTTAGCACTATTTAAATGATTTGCATACTTTTTATTTTCCCCAAAATCAGCGGTTGACAAAAAGGTAAGTCCGGAAAGGAAGAAGGGTGATTTATTCGCAGCTGGAAAAGTATATACCTAAGGCTTAGCATATAAAATTATAATTATTGCAATATTAATACTTGACAAAAATTATGTCTCCTAACGAACTACAATAACCACTGTGTTACAGCACAGTGGTTATGAGATCTTTGAAAATGCTAGCTTGACAATAAAATATTTTCTTGTCATATAGTACCAATTATGCTAGGTGTTTTGTCAAGTCTTTCTGTAAAAAAATTTTACTTTTTCCAGATAATTCAAAGACCTCCGATTAATTTTTAAGGAGGTGTTCAATGTCTCACAAAAAACGATTTAAGTTTTATTTACGTCTGGTATTGTGGTTTATCGAATGGATTTTTGACAACTATTCGTAAGCTGTAGTCATGTTATCCTGTCGGCTTAACTGCCGGCAAGATAAATTAAACATATACATTGAAGATCTACATTGAGAGAAAAAGTTATTCTGTAAAATCCCACAACGGAACAATTAATAATTTATACAAAAAAACCAATAAACACCAGCAAATTTCATTGAACAATACTGGTGTTAAAGCATTATACTGACGATTTTTGGTAGAACGAATCTATATCCTCCTTAACAAAAAGCTTTCAATAAGCCCTGTTTAAATCAAATTTGCACGACCCTCTTGTTGAGAGAAGGCAAAGAACCGGCCTTCGCGCAAATGTTAAAATAAACCTCCCCTATGATCATTATACTTACTACCATCCAAAAAAATAAATCAAGACTTTTACGCCTTATAAAATTTGAAACCTTTTCTCCCTTATTCTACGGGAGACCAGACAAACATGGATGGCAAGTAGCAACCATAGAATTTGCTATAAAAAATTATTTGTATTATTTTTATCATATCTTTATTATTGATTCAGGTAACTCATAAGCTATTTTCCAGATGTATAGAGAAGTGGTTTTGCAGCTGATAAAAATTGTAATCCGTTAATTAAGGAGTTTTAAATGAATAAATTTTCTATTTTCCTCCTTTCATTTCTTATTATTGCATTTATAACAGGCTGCGGTAAGAAAAAAGAGAATCCCATGGTTGATATGGATTCAATTAAAACAGACGGATCTTACGATGATAAACATATATTCAGAAAAGAGATCGAAAAAGAAGAGAATCGTGGTAAAAAATATCAAAAAAACAATTTTTAAGGTGGAAGAGAGATGAAGTTTGCACCAAAAAAACTTTTAATTATCATACCTGTATTAATAATTATTACCGCTGCAGGGATTAATCATTTTTCATGCAGCAAGGATAACAACGGCGTTCTTTTCGGGAACTCCGGAGAATCCCCGATCAAATCTGAAGTTGAATCTACCAAAGCCTTTGAAATTCAGAATGTATTCCGTAAAATATTCAATCAGTATAAGGACTCTGTAGTTTTTATAACAACTGAACAGCTGGTTAAAGTAAGGAATCCATTTTTTGATGACCCCATGATGAGAGAGTTTTTCGGCAGAGGTGGCGGTTCCCAGGTTCAGAAGCGGACCGGTCTTGGTACAGGTTTTATTCTCTCGGAAGATGGATATATCTGTACAAATAATCATGTGATTCACGGCGTCGATAAAGTTATCGTAAACATAAATGGAAAAAATTATGAAGCGAAAATAATAGGTTCCGATGAGAAAACAGACCTCGCGCTCCTTAAAATAGATCCGAAAACTAAACTCTCTCCGGTTTATTTCGGAGATTCAGATAAAGTTCAGGTTGGAGACTGGGCTATAGCAATTGGAAATCCCTTCGGACTCGATAAAACTTTCACTGTCGGTGTAGTCAGCGCAATCGGCAGACGTGATGTTGACTTCATGGGAGGATCACACATTCAGACCGATGCATCTATTAATCCGGGAAATTCGGGGGGTCCGCTTATAAATATATATGGTGAAGTAATCGGCATCAACCGTATGATATATTCAAAAAGCGGCGGCTACATGGGGATAGGTTTTGCCATTCCAATGAATACAGCGAAATCTATTCTGGCCCAGCTTCAGAAGAATAAAAGAGTCAAAAGAGGATATCTTGGTGTCAGTATTGTCCCGATTTCTGATGAAGACGCAAAACAGATAGGTCTGGAAGAAAATCACGGAGCATTTGTGGGGGAAGTCGTAAACGGCAGCCCTGCTGATTCAGGTGGAATCCGGGTGGGTGATGTTATTGTGACGATCAACAATAACAATATAGTAGATGTTAAAGATCTTTTCAGATCCATGGAGGAGTTAACTATTGGTGAAACCATAACAGTTTCGATCTGGAGAAATGGCGAACTTAAAAAACTCTATATTAACATAAAAGAAAGGCCATACAAATAATTTTACAAACTCAACAGACACTTTAGCAGCAGGTACTCATAAACTCATTCTTTTCAGGGTCTAAGGGGCGATAGCCCCTTAATTGCCCCGCAGGGCTCCCTGCGGACCCAAAAACGGAGTTTTGGGACCGTCCCTTTAGGATTCATGAAAACAATGTTTTTCTCAAAGTATAAAATCTTTGAACAAAAATTGTTAAGATATTGAGTAAAAAATACCGTTAATATTATAGAATAAATATACTCATCCTCATGTATATTTATAGCAAATTAAAGTCTGTTTGTTATTATAGATTTAAAAGAATATAATAATAAAGTTAATACGGATTTCTTATTTTGCACTGATTCACACGGTTGGATTTAATAACTGAAGAATACAAAATGTTGAAGGTAAACAATATGCATGAATATATCCCTGAAAATAATCTGGCAGTCATGTTTCTTCTTATAGCTATAACAATGGGTCTCTACTATTTCTGGTGGCTGGCACGGATCAGCAGAGTTTTCGGTGATGATCCGGTTATGAATATCATACTTTCAGTATTCACCTTCGGAGTCTGGAGTATTTACTTAAACCTTAAATATATGCAGAAATCAGAACTGATTAATGGCAGAGATATGAAATGGTTCATGGTGCTGTTTCTCCCTATCTCACCGATAATTATACAGCATAACGTAAATGAAAAATTTTTTCCGGGCAGATAACGTAACAGGAGTATGAAATGATTGTCAGGTGTAATAACTGTGTGTCTGCATTTGCTGTTGATGATGAGAAAGTAGCAGATAAAAAATTTGCTTTCACATGTCCTAAATGCAGTACAGAAAACATAATCGATAACAGAGTTATCGAAAAGAGCTTGGATGAGAAAAATATTCAGCTCGAAGAATCATATTTCAATGATGATTTTTCTATTGATGATACCGAATCTCCGCAAAAAGAAACTGATGATTTCAGCACCTCCGATGATCTCTTTTCCGATGAAACCCCTGCACCCGAAAAAGAGATAAAAGATGATATTTTTGACTCACTTGAGGATGAATTTGCATCTGAATTTCCCGCTGAAGATCTGCCGGAAAAGACCGTAAAAAGTGAAAGAAAAATAAATCTTGAGATAGAAGAGTCTGATGATTTCCCTGAGATAGATGATGATATTTTTTCTGAAACAACTCCTCCGGAAAAGAAAAAAGTGAATGTCGATGATGATCTCTTTTCAGAAACATCATTTGAAACCGAAGATGATTTTATATCGTTTGATGAAAAAGAGCCGGTAAAAACTTCTAGTGATGAATTTGGCCTGGAACTGAAAGATGACGTAGTCAAGTCTGAAGAGGAAGAGATCTTCTTTGATGATTTCGATGAGAAGCCTGCAAAAAAAGAACCGGTTCTCGAAGAAGAATCCGATTTCAGTTTTGATGATATAGATTCAGAGGTAATCCCTGAAGAAACTAAAAGTGAAAGAGAGAAAAAGCTCAGTTCCCAGGATGATATTGATGCCCTGTTTGCGGAAGAGGGGATTGAGTTTGATGAAAAACCAATTTCAAAAGAGAGCGAACTGGAATTTGAAGATGAGATCACTGTAGACCTCGACCTGATGGACATTGATCTCGAAGTGAGCAGTGAATCCGTTGATATAAAAGAAAAAACAGATACTGGAAAATTTGAAGATGACATCACTCTTGATATTGACAGCCTCGATATTGATCTCGATGAAACTTCAATGGAATCTGATATTTTTGCCGAACCTGTAAAATCAGAAAAATCGAAAACAAAAGCTGAACCACTCGAAGATGACATCACTCTTGATATTGACAGCCTCGATATCGATCTTGATGAAACTTCAATGGAATCTGATATTTTTGCCGAACCTGTAAAATCTGAAAAATTGAAAGCTAAAGCTGAACCACTCGAAGATGATATCACTCTCGATATGGACAATCTCGATATCGATTTCGATGAGACATCAATGGAATCTGATATCTTTGACGAACCTGTAAAATCAGAAAAACCGAAAGCAAAAGCTGAACCTCTCGAAGATGATATCACACTCGACATGGACAATCTCGATATCGATTTCGATGAAACATCAATGGAATCTGATATCTTTGCCGAGCCTGTAAAATCTGAAAAACCGAAAGCAAAAGCTCAACCTCTCGAAGATGATATCACGCTCGACATGGACAATCTCGATATCGATTTCGATGAAACATCAATGGAATCTGATATTTTTGCCGAGCCTGTAAAATCTGAAAAACCGAAAGCAAAAGCTCAACCACTCGAAGATGATATCACACTCGACATGGACAATCTCGATATCGATTTCGATGAAATGCCTCTTGAAAATGAGATACTGGAGAAACCGGCAGCCATAAAAGCCGCAAAAAGCGTCGCAAAAAAAGTCGAATTTCCCGATGACGAATTCGATGAAGAAGAGATCAAGCTCAACCTTGATGATCTTGACATAGATATTGCTGAGATCGAAGAGAGAGAGCTGATTTTTGAAGATGACGATATAGAGCAGCCCGTCCCTGCCGCCAGAAAAAAACCGAAAGCTCTTATAGAAGAGGTCGAAGAGGACGAAAGCATCACTATTGATCTCGATACTCTGGAGATTGAGATAGCTGAAGAGAAAAGTATGATGTCCGCGGAACTGTCAGAAGATGATGAAAAGCTGACTCTTGATGACGCAGGATTGACATTCGATGAGCTAACTTCAGAAATGGATAAACCTGCTCCTGAAGAACCATTCGAAGAAGACATCAAGCTTTCACTTAATGATATTGATCCAGATCTAACTCTGGATAAAATAGCACGTTCTGCACCGACGGAAACAGAACGTGTTTATGATACACTGGATGAACTTCCCGAGATTGATCTTGATGAGTATGACGCCATAGTCAGACAAGAGGAGAACAGAGCATCTGGAAAATCTGCAGATAATTTTGAAGATGACTTTATTGTTTTCCCGGAAACAGAAACTGAAATAGATGAAATCAGCAAACCTGATTATGATATTTTTGAATATGATGAATCCGAGCAGGTAAGTTCGGCTCCTGAAAGAGGTGGTACATTTTTCTCTATAGACCTTTCTCTAAGATATTCAAGAGTTGGAGCTCTTCTAAGACTTCTTGGACTTTATTTGATCAGCATGATTCCTCATTTGGTTGTAATGCTTATTTACACAATACTGTCTTCAATTGTCGGTTTTATAAATCAGATTGTTATTCTTTCAACAGGACGATGTGTAGAGGATTTTGCTCTTGTCATTGAAAACACAATGAGATACTTCTTCTATATTAAAACAAATATTACCGGTATAGTTGAAGACCGTCCAGTATATGCAGGAAGGGAACATCTTGATCATCCGCTTCAGCTGAACATAACATATCCGCTTAAATATTCAAAAAATCTTGCGATAATGAGACTTTCAATTATTGGGATACTACTGATTATGCTCCCTCACCTTATAATAATGTCACTTATCACAGTAACAATACCGGTTGTTTATCTTACAGGAATAATATCTGTAATTATTACAAGAAGATGGCCGAATATTCTTTTCATTTATCTGACAAAGTACTTCAGATATCTGGCAAGAATTTCATCGTTCATGACAGGTCTTACTGATGAGTACCCGCCGTTTAATTTTGACTAAATATTAAATCATGCACGAGACTGGAGAACGGCAGGGGCTATGCCCCTGCTCCCCGGTTTTAGTTAACTAAACCTCTGTCAACGAATTACAACATTTTAAAAAAGCCAATTCATCCGATCTATAATAATACAATTAATAACAGAATCAGCGGGCAAGGGGAATCTTTATACAGCAGAAAGTGATTTTTTAATGCGGGATACAATAAGTTCTCTCGATTCATTTATGTACTTTACAGAAAAACTTTTCTTATTTATATTATACTCAGGGATCGAATAACAGAAAATTATCCCTTCATAAGACGCCAGATTCTCTGCATGTGCAGCAAGTCCATCGTCAACCATAGTTTTCATCAATCTTTTGCCGGCAGTCCCGGAAAAATTATCTTTTACATAATTATAAATAAAAGAGTAACTGTCCGGATCAGCAATTGCCGCGGAGTAGCTGTACCAGTCAGAAACATTTTCAACCAGAAATTTTTTCTCTTCATCAGTTAAAATTGTATGTGCCGGACAAAAAAATTCACCGCAGATTTTACTTGCGAAAAGGGATCTCCATCTGCCGTCAATCCCGGAAGAAAGAGGATGAATCAGACATCCCGGTTTATCTTCACTTATAAATCCCTGGTATGGACAGATATGTGAACAGATATCTCTCACTCTTGTAGTTTCTCTGTATTCATTATGAGTTGGAATTGTCTGCTCTCTATCCCTCCCCTGTTCAAGAAATTTACGAAGAGATTCAGGTGATATATCATTGAAATTAAAAAGGCCGCAGCACAAACTGCAGCCCTTTGTATTATCAGGCTGACAGAGTATAATTCTATCATTTGAATCCCTGCCCACTGTATTACATGTTCTCTCTTGTATAATTAAGCAATCCGCCTGCAAGAAGTATCTTTCTCTGCCTCTCCGTTGCAAGAATCTGCATTTCAAAAACAGAACCGGCAATTTCAATTTTCAGATTTCCGCCATTCTTAACAGATTCAATAAGTCCTGATATTTTAAAACTATCCCCCTGTTTTATTTTATCATAATCACTGCCGTTTATAAAAAGCAGAGGAATTATTCCAAAATTTACAAGATTTCCTGAATGAATCCGCTCAAATGACTTTGCCATAACAACACGGACACCGAGATACATTGGACATATTGCAGCGTGCTCCCTGCTTGATCCCTGACCGTAACTCTCTCCAGCTGTTATTGCAGTATAAACACCTGCGTTTTTGTTCTTAAGCGAGCGTAATGAAAATTCAGCATCAACATTTTCAAAAACGTATTTCGAGTACTCCGGGATATTAGATCTGTATTTAAGCCTCTGTCCCGCGGGCATAATATGATCAGTGGTAATCTTATCACCAACTTTCAGTCCTATAACACCGCTCACCTCATCAAGGAGCGGATCTGTGTATGGAGGTTCACCTATATTCGGACCACGGAATATTTCCTGACCTGATAATGCCGGAGGTATAACCAGTGAATCATCAATTATAAACTTATCCGGAATCGTTATATCCGGATAGAGTGACGCGCTGTACTCAAGAGGATCAACAAGTTCACCTTTAAGAGCGGATAACGCCGCAGTCTCGGGACTTACAAGATATATCTGACCTGAGTCTGTACCGGATCTCCCCTCAAAATTTCTGTTATTTGTCCGGAGCGAGATACCCTTCGTAACCGGAGCCTGTCCAGAGCCGATACAGAAACCGCATGCAGATTCCATAATCCGTGCGCCAGCCGCAATAATATTAGCAAGAGCCCCGTTTGCAGCAATCATCTCAAAAACCTGCTTCGATCCCGGAGCCACAATAAAACTTACATCGGGATGAACCTTCTTCCCTTTTAAAATTTCTGCAACAGTCATAAGGTCGCGGAAGGAGGAGTTTGTACAGCTTCCGATTGCAACCTGATCTACCTTCATCCCCGCAATTTTTTTAATCTCTTTAATATTATCCGGTGAATGAGGACACGCCACCATTGGAACAAGAGCTCCAAGATCAATATCTATTACTCTGTCGTACAGAGCATCAGCATCGGGGAGTATCTCACGGAAGGAATCCCCTCTCCCTTGCGCTACAAGAAAATCTTTTGTTATATTGTCGCCTGGAAACACAGAAGTTGTTACTCCAAGCTCCGCACCCATATTGGTTATTGTCGCACGTTCAGGTACTGATAGAGTATCAATCCCCGGTCCGGTGTACTCAACAACATAACCCACATTACCTTTCGTAGTTAAAATCTCCAGCACTTTAAGAATCACATCCTTGGCTGCAACCCATGGCCGAAGCTTACCGGTGAGTTTAACATTAATCACCTTAGGACATGTGAGATAGAACGGTCCGCCCCCCATGGCAACGGCAACGTCAATCCCCCCTGCACCGATAGCAATCATCCCTATTCCGCCGCCGGTTGGTGTATGACTGTCCGACCCGAGAAGAGTAGCCCCCGGTTTACCGAAGCGCTCAAGATGGACCTGATGACAGATACCGTTTCCGGCTTTTGAATAATAAATCCCGAAATTGGAATTCATCGTCTGAAGATACTTATGATCATCTGCATTCTCATATCCCATCTGCAGGGTATTGTGATCCACATACGATACGGATATATCGGTCCTGACCTTCGGTATATTCATCGCCTCGAACTGAAGATACGCCATTGTCCCTGTTGCATCCTGAGTAAGAGTCTGATCTATTCTGATCCCGATATCCTCACCCGCCTTAAGTTCCCCCTCAACAAGGTGTTCCTTCAAAATTTTATATGTTACGGAAAGTCCCATGATTCCTCCAGATTTCTAATTATAATTATTATGAATTTCAGCAGATTATTACAGTCAAGAATTAATTTATGATCATATGTTCCAGACCGGTGTAAGGAAATATTTTCAAGTGGTGTATGCTTCGCATACGACTACAAAAATAATCAGAAGTGCAACCGGGAGCTATTCACTTTTCTCAGCTTTACCGGGACTTCTCTTCTTAAACAAGTTTTTAGTTTCAAGTCCTGCCGCTGCGGAGAGATTCTGCCTGAAAATTTTTTCCATAGCACGATAAAGAACAGGATGACGTTTTTTCAACTCAAGAGGTCTTTCAAAAAAAACCTCTGCAGCCACGGCAATAAATTCCGCCCTGTTAGTTAACGCATAGGGATGGAGAAGAGAATCCCCATGTTTAAGCCTCTCCATTTCTTTATCTACAATTTTAAGCCACTCTAATCTATCTTTTCTTGAAAGAAACGGCGGAGGGAGTATACCATCAATATCTCCGCTCCCCTCATCTATCTTATGCATAAACTCATGTATACCAGTATTGTTTCCATCAGTCTTCGAAAATCCGCGCAGCAGAGATTCCTTCGACAGATACACTGCTGATTTATTATGGACAACCAGCCCCATAATATCTGTCTCACTGTTCACCAGAGGAAAATACTCATTGAACTTATCGGGACAAACAAAAACATCGCTGATCAATACATATTCCCAATCAGTAACTTTGAAAACCGGAATAGCTGCACCAGCCCCGATGAGCACTCTTGTTATATCGTCAATCTCCATCCCCACGCCGGTGATAAGAACACCGCTGAGAAACAGCTGAATCTTTTTCTGAAATATTATCTTATCATTTTCATTAAGGAGTGAGTAGAATGGAACATGTTTCTCAAGAATTTCAATCCAGTGAGAGGGGAATGGAGTAAGCAGAACTTTTCTTCTCCGCCTGTATTTTCGCGTGAAGTAAAGATTAGATATAATAAACACAGAAACACCGGCTAATGCCTTCAGGTCGTGAGCAAGAGAAGTACCGTCGGGAAGACGCGATAAAACTCCCGCCGCAATGACAGCCAGAAAGAATGATAGAATAAAAGAAATCACAAAATTAATCTTATATCTTCTGGTATAAAGGAGTTCTATCATAAACCGCAGGGGATTCCAATAACTTTTGCTGCAGCAATTAACTCCTTATCAAGAGTCATAAGTGTACACTTTTTCCTCATTGCGAGTTCCAGATATACAGAATCATATGAAGAGAGATTATACTGCTGTGACAGATCGAAAATTTCTCTGCTGAAAATAAAACCGTACTCACTGTCAGTCTCAATCCTCATCCTGCTGAAAAGTTCTGTAACTCTGGAAAAATCGTTATGGGTCATTCTCTTTCTTTTAACAGCAATATTCAATACATTATTAGTTTCATACCACCATAGGTGCGGAACATAAATCCGGTCAACGCTGTTTAAATTTTTAAAAAAATCATTAATTAAATCAGATTTTTCGTCGGGAATGAACAATGCCGAAGAGAAGGAGCAATCGATCACATACTGTTTCAATATTTTCTACCTTCATTAATATAACTCTTGATATCAGTACTGCCATGAACCGATTTTCTTATTTCAGCAAAACTATCAATAATTTCATTAAGGGTTGAGCTCTCATCTGTAATTCTGTACGGAATCAGCCGTGCTACAGGCTTACCCCTTTTTGTTATAACATACTCGGTCCCGCTCTGAACTTCATCAATCAGTCCCGATAAATGGGTTTTAGCTTCAAATGAACCAATGGTTTTATTTACTCTTTTCATACAACCAGTTTAACAAACCAGTTTACAATAGTCAATAAAAACTTCCTATTTTTTAATAAATTCAGCTCTTTTACTCTCCCCCGATTAAAGATTTACCACTTATGTGCCGATAAATTAGTATGAATATATCTACAGGCATGTCAGAAATTAATTTAGGAAGAACAGGAGCCAATTCCCCTGTATCCGGTAAGAGTTATATCTGGCCGAAGTATATCGATGCAAAAGTCGAAAAGATAAAAAACCCCGGCCCGGAAGAGAGACAGCCGATTTACTCCAAACCGGACCTTGCAGAGAGAGAAAAACTTGTCAGTAAAATGTTCCAGTCCGAAAATCAATACGATTCATACGGAAAATCCGACAGCCGGAAACCTCTGATAACACCTGGTTCATTCTTTGACGCACTAGCATAAAAATGCATCTTCAGATAAACAATATCAGACTTACTCCATCCGATTCCGAAGATAAAATTATATCTATAATTAATTCAAAATATAATCTTGCAGTCACTGAATTTAAAATTCTAAAAAGATCACTCGATGCAAGAAACAAAAATGATATTCACTATAATATAAAAATACAGATAGATACAGACGATCCGACTGCATCACGGCTCCTAGAGCTCAGTGATATTGAAGAATATACTCAACCAGTAATTCCGGAGACGATAAAACGTCAGTATACTGAAAGCGTCATAGTGATCGGAGCAGGTCCTGCTGGACTCTTTGCCGCACTGCGGCTTATCGAATCGGGTGCGCATGTAATCGTTCTTGAACGGGGAAAACGCGTCGAGGAGAGAATGGAAGATATACGCTTACTCGAAGCGAAGGGAATACTCAATCCCGACAGCAATTCGCTATTCGGAGAGGGCGGCGCCGGAACATACTCAGATGGAAAACTTACAACAAGAATAAACAGACCGGAGATTCTCTGGTTCTATAAAAAACTCATAGAAAACGGCGCTCCTCAATCTGCCGCTTACGAGTCAAAACCTCACATAGGGACAGACCGTCTTCAGGAAATAGTAAAAAATATCCGTAAGTCCATAACAGATTCCGGTTCAGAAATAAGATTCAGCGAGAGAGTAACGGACATCTGCATATCCGGCGGAAAAGTAACAGGTGTTGCAACCTCAGCCGGAAACGAATTCTTATCCGGCAGCGTAATACTCGCAGCAGGCCATTCCGCACGGGACATATACTATCTTTTGAAAGCAAAAGGTGCCGCACTTGAAAAAAAGGGATTCGCCGCCGGTGTACGCGTTGAACACCCTGTAGAAGAGATAAATAAAATACAATACGGTAAAAGCCAATACTTCAAAGACCTCCCGGCTGCGGAATATACAATTGCACATAACAACAAAGCCACCGATAGAGGAATATACTCATTCTGTATGTGTCCCGGAGGATCTGTAATCAACTCATCATCAGAAAACGGCGAACTCTGCGTAAACGGAATGAGCATGTCCGGAAGAAAAAACAGATTCTCCAACTCCGCCATAGTAGTTACTGTAAAAAAAGAGGATATGGGTGATGATCCTTTATCTGGAATCGAATTTCAAAAAGAGATAGAAAAAAAAGCGTTCATAGCCGGAGGGGGAAACTTCAAAGCACCCGCTCAGACAATCACATCTTTCATTAAAAAAAATACTGACAAAGAGATAAGAAAAACTTCATACCTCAACGGAGTAAATCCTGCGCGTCTGGAAGAATTTTTACCCACATGGATCACAACAGAGATCCGGTCCGCCTTGACATCTTTCGAAAACAAAATGCGCGGATTCATCTCACCACAGGCTGTATTCATCGGAGCAGAAACCCGAACATCATCCCCCGTAAGAGTAACACGTGATGAAACATTCCAGTCCGTTAACATCAGAGGACTATACCCCTCAGGCGAAGGTGCAGGATATTCAGGAGGAATCGTCAGCTCCGCGGTGGACGGGATCAGGTGTGCCGATGCGATAATCGAAAATAGACATTTCAGATATCCCGGACCTGGTAAGTCCGGAATACCTGATGAGATATAGTCACTCATTTTTAATGACTGATAATGGTCTTCCCTTTAAATATTCTGTACACATAATAAGTATAAGCCAGCATTACCGGTACACCTATCAGTGCAATTATAAGCATAACTGTAAGTGTAAGCTGACTTGAAGAGGCATTATAGATAGTTATACTTTTTCCGGCATTATTAACTACAAGATTCGGGAACAGGTAAGAACCCGCCATCCCCCATAAACCCGCAAAAGCGGCTGAAGAAAGAATAAATGACTGCAGTGGTCTGTCCCCCGCAACCGACTTTCTCAAAAAATATAAAGAGATGATTACAACAGCCAGAAAAATCCAGCCTGTGATATTACCCAGAATTTTTTGAGTATCGAGAAAAACCAGACTTGCAGCAAAGGCAACCAATAGCATTACAGGATAAATATTCAGCAGTAATCCCGCGATATTTCTGGCCCGTGAATAAATTTCATCTTCTGTTTTCAACATGGCATATACTGATCCCTGAAGAAGAAATGCCGTTAAACCCAGAAGGCCTATCACCAGAGGGAAAGGTCTGAGCAGATACAGAAACCGCATAAAAGGGCCCTCTCCGTAGTACTCCATGTTTACAAGGGGTATTCCGGCAATCAAGTTCCCCAGGGCAACACCAAAAAGCAAAGCTGGAACCAGGCTCCCGAGAAAAAAAGTAAAGCTCCATAGCTTTCTTTTGTTTTCATCATTGGTATAAAATTCGAATGAAACCGCCCTGAATATTAAAGCAAGCAATACAACCATGAGGGCCATGTAAAATCCGCTGAAAACAGTAGCATAAGCATGAGGAAAAGCCGCAAAGAGCGCACCCCCTGCTGTAAGGAGCCACACTTCATTCCCGTCCCAGACAGGTCCGATGGAGTTAAAAAGTATTCTCTGTTCTTTCTCATCCTTTGCCAGAAATGGCATAAGAGAACCGATCCCCAGATCAAATCCGTCAAGAATTGAATATCCGATAAATAAAACTCCAAGCAGTATAAACCATATTATCTGTAGAACATGAATATCCATGAGTTCCTCCTAATAACCGACGGCGGTATTATCCGGGCCGTCTTTGACTATTTTTTTCAGCAACTTTATAAACATGGCGCCAAGAAGAATATATATCAGCGCGAACATGATATTCGAAAACCAGAGTTCTCCAACGCTTACAGTGGGAGATGCGGCATGGGCTGTACGTAATACATTATAAACCGCCCAGGGCTGTCTCCCCACTTCTGCCGCCATCCATCCGACTTCATTGGCTAAGAGAGGAAGAGGAGATGAAAACAGAAGGAGCTTAAGATACCAACTGCTGGTATACAGTTTACCTGTAGCGAGCATATACACCCCAGCCGCTGCGATGAAAGCAAATAATGATCCAAGCATTATCATAATATGATAACTGAAATAAACCATTGCAACAGGGGGACGGTCTTGCACAGGGAAATCCTTAAGTCCTTTAATCTCGGCCGATGTATTAAAGTGTATAAGAAAACTCAGTGCACCCGGTATCGCGATCTCACCTCTGGTTTTTTCTGCCGCAGCATCGGGAAAACCGACGATTGACATGGGGGCATTTTTTTGTGTTTCCCATAGCCCTTCAAAAGCCGCCATTTTTACAGGTTGAGTTTTTGCCACCTGTATTGCATGGGCATGTCCTGTAACAAACTGCAGAACGCCTGCCGCGATGAAGACAATAAGAGATACTTTTATCAGAGACTTTGCAAGAAGTTCATCTCTGTTTTTCAACAAATACCAGGCCGCTATACCCGAAACAAATGCCGATCCGGTTATCCATGCAGCAACAACGGTATGAATGTATCTCTCCATTGTTGAATGGTTAATAGCAGCTTCTAAAAAATTCGTCAGACGCGCTGTTCCGTCAACAATCTCATAACCGGCTGGTGTCTGCATCCATGAATTAGCAATGATAATCCATAGACCTGAAAGGTGAGAACCGAAAAATACAAGTAAAACAGCAACCCAGTAAGCTCTTTTGGAAATCTTATCCCGGGCAAAAATGACAACCCCTAGAAATGTGGATTCAAGAAAAAAAGCGAATACCCCCTCTGCGGCTAATGGTGCTCCGAAAATATCACCGACCATACGTGAATAACTTGACCAGTTTGTGCCGAAAGAGAACTCAAGCACAATACCCGTGGCAACACCGACGGCGAATATCAGTGCCAGCAGTCTGACAGCAAATGTCGAAAGAATTTTGTATGATTCCTTATCTGTGCGGACATGTAGTGTTTCGAGAATCAGAACAATAAGACTCACGCCAAAAGTTAATGGCGGAAAGATGAAGTGAAATCCAGCCTGCATAGCAAATTGAATACGGGCAAGTAATACTGCATCCATAATAACCTCACAATAGATTTAAATTTTTTTACAGTGTTTTCATCCGGCAAAACCTGTGGTGATTCAGCATTTTTATTTTTAACCTCCTGCTTTTATTATTTCGCATAGCTGCAATTAAAAAGATAAATAAGACCCTTTTTGTCCTGTATTAATTAAATTTTTTATTTTACATCTTCAAGTGTTATCCCTTCCAGAGTTGTACGAATTGAACTCTGAATAGTGTACCAGACAGGATGAACCTTGCAGGTACTCTTAAATTCACAATGCCCATCGCAGGAAACACACCTGTTGGGATTTATTGGTCCCTCTACGGCTTCAATAATTTCAAGCAGTGTTATTTTATCAGGAGACCTGGCAATGGTGAAACCTCCGCCTGCCCCCCTTGTTGAATGAATAAAATTAAGTTTTGTTAGCAGCTGAAAAATTTTGGCAAGAAAAGTCTTTGGAGCCAGGACCTCCCGGGCAATATCGTTTAAGAGCGACACCGATCCTTCCGGCTGACGGGCCAGATATATCATACCGCGGATAGCATAATCACCCTTTTTTGACAGTCCAAGCATATAATTACCAGATTCTAAAGAAGATAAAAAAGATCCTAATTGATTTGTTTTATTTTTCAATAACTTTTTTTAAAATAATAAATTTTTCCGTAAAACATTCTTTTTTGTCTGCATAAAACAGAATTATTACTATCAAACCTGCTACTAATAAAGATGTTTTATCAGCACATGAACAATCTTCACAAGAACAGCTGTTATCAGTATTGTCGGGAAAATTACTGCAGGATCTGCTACTGATGCATTTCCCCTCTTTTTCTGCACTATCCGGTACACACTCCAGCCAGTTAACGGTAGTACCACAATAAATATTAAAAACTTGATGCTGCTTCCGAGAATATACCCCATATATTTCCTCCTGTATTAAAATGGATACCGGCATATAATTATTGAATACTTGCAATAATTATTTCTTACTTTTCAGCTTTTGTATGAATATTCTGAAAATTACTATGTAAATAAAAGACAATCATATAAAAACTCTTTCCACTACATTCTTCTAATTTTCTCCGCTATCCCATTTTTTTTCTCATATAAACTATTAACTTAACCGGATAGATAAGTTTCTATGTTGTGGCCGCTTCTGGAATGCGGTTCATTGAAATTGTTGATACTTTAAAAATAGTTAAAGACAACGATGATTTCATGACACTCTATGAATTCATGAAATCTCAAGACAAAGAATATATACGGATAGAGACCCAATTTGTCGGTCCAAAAGAGAAGATATGCATTGAATTGGGGACAGCAAACTGTATTTATAAATACGGAAACCAGAACATAATCACCCGTAAGGGTAACCTGCGATGAATCACTCATTAACATCAGAAAACTATACCCTTCAGGTGAAGATGCCGGATGCTGCATCAATATCATTCTTGACAAAACTTATAAACTACTCAATTTTTAAATTAGATTCTAATTGGTGATTACATGAATTTCACAGATGAAGTTAAAGAATACTATTTAATTGCGGCGGATGAATTTGTAAATCCGACAATCCATTTTACTGAAGAGTTTTTGTTAAAAGATACTATTCAAATGGAGAACAATGAGTATGTCTGTGCAAGATACCGGAAGGATGACAACAGCTATCTTTTTTATTTTAAAATCAGCGGCAGAAACTGTTTTTACAGAATTCTGGTTTTAAAAGAGGAAAAGTTTGTATGGTCATGCAAAATAGTAAGCGGCAATACCGGCTATATAGAGATCAAAAATACACATAATCCACGAGAACCGGATACCTGGCTGAGCTATTTTAATAATCCGGATCATAGTATTTCGGGTGCAAAAATAATAATTCCTGTGAATGAAAATCCTGCATATGATATAGATGAAATAATTGAAATGACAGAAAACATGATCAATCAAAAAACAATTGAATCCCTCCGTGATTATGCAATGGAGAATGAACTCAGTTTAAATATTGAAAGGTATTCTTTCGGAGAGAATGATTCTACAATTGAAATTGATAGATGGAATATCATTGATTTATCAAAGTATTATATGGGATTGAATATAATACAGCATAAGGTCTGACAGACAATCTTGAATTTAAGACATAAGTGGCCCCGTAAGAAAAATCCTTACGGGGCCCATCAAATCATACATTTTGTGCAGGAGTGATGTTTATTCCCTTAAAACATATACCCGGCTTCAATTGTAATAAATCCTTTTGACGCATCATTATTATCTGAATAAAACCGGACATGAGCGCCGATAGTAACAAATTCAGCTATCGGCGAAACAGTAAATCCCAAACCCCATTCAAAACACGCATCAGTCCCCTTATCAAATATTGGATCACGTTGATCGGTTCTATCCGTATCATCTCTCCAGTTATACGCAAAAACACCCCCAACAAAAATATCGGGTTTGATTAGAAAATTGAACGGGATGTATGTTAACCTGACAGGCATAATAGCGCTGCTCTGAATATCATCGTCAATAAACCCACCGCCGGCAGATAAATCTATATGATTATTCAGGAACAATCTATGATAGTCGATCGTATTAAAACCCGGCCCAACCGACAGAGTAACCGAATTATTCTTGTACTCTTCAGCGAAAAGCATTACAGGTGTAAGAAGTATTAATATCATTATTCTTTTCATATTTTTCCTCTTAAATATTATTATTTACAATATGCTTTACATTTTCCTTTTTTCGCACTACACCCCTTTCCGTAGCGAGCTACAGCTGCAACAGACGCTAACGCGAGGTTATATGTCTTTATTGTTTTACGCTCTTCGTCGTACCATAAATTATTATCAGTACTGCATGTAATGTTTTTCCAGTTGGATCTTATACAATATTTTTCTTTGGAGGGCAATGAGGGCCAGCCTTTATTAACTTTATCATCTGTATCAGTTGAACTTACCTCTTCTGATTCAGCGGCAAGAATAATAATCTGTTCATCAGTAATCTCAAGGTCAAAAATTATTCTCTCAGTTAAATTATCACTTTGAACATTTGACACTTTAATCGAACTTAATAATTCATTTTCTTTTTTCAACTGTTCAATATCTTCCACAACTTCAGCATAAACCGAATCTCTGCAATCAAAACTTAATACTATTGTTTCCTCAAAAGAACCATCTTTAGTTTTTGTAATAGCTTTTTCTGTAACGATAACATCAGCATCTGAATTTTCTACAATGCTTTCTTCATTATTTGAATCAAAACAGCCTGTTAAATTCATAAAAACGAAACAGCACATTAACAGGTAAGGTAAGGCCTTTTTTAAACATTCAAAACTCTCCAAATAATTATATAAATTTTAAATCAATATATATATAATTATTTGAGGAGTTAATTTCGTGTCAATTTAAAAATGCAATAATACTGTATCATAATAGAAATTACACTATTTTTGTCGTCTAAGTCCGATTTTTCTAAAATCTTCTCATTCAATTTTCCTCTGTAAATTCCCAAAAAAAGATGAAACAAAGCAAAAAAATAGTAGACAAGTATTTAAGTATATTAAATTATGCTTAAATACTATTTCACTGAACAATCTTAGCTATTTTATCTGATCTTTTGGTGAGGAATAAAAAATCAGATGACTCTTACAATTGCGAAAAGAATCGTATTTATTAAATAAGTTCAGGAATTATTACTTAAATTTATTTATGGGTCAGTGAAAAATAGTTGTCTTAAATCTTTGTTCAGTTTGAACTATATAACAATTCAGGAGGATCACATGGCAAATTTAATGGAAGCAACTACAGAAAATTTTGATAAAGAGGTTATTCAGACTGCAGGGAAGGTTCTTGTAGATTTCTGGGCCCCATGGTGCGGACCATGCAGAATGCAGACACCAATACTGGAAAAACTTGTTTCAGCCGGTGAAATTAAGGCAAAAATCTTAAAATTAAATACGGATGAAAATACTGCAATAGCACAGAAATACGGCATTGTTTCAATCCCGACACTTATCCTATTTCAGGACGGTAAAGAGATAGAGAGATTCGTCGGTGTTCAGCCTGAAAATGTTCTAAAAACAAAGCTAAGCTGATTCGTGAGAGCAATTATACAGCGTGTAACCAGCGCCTCTGTTTCGATTGATGGTACGGTTGTATCCTCAATCAGCAGAGGCCTTCTTATTCTTGTGGGATTCCATAAAGAGGATACAGTCGCGGACTCTGACTATATAATAAACAAGAGTACCGGACTCCGGATCTTCAGCGATGCCGACGGTATGATGAATCTTTCAGTTTCAGATATTGATGGTGAAATTCTTGTGGTATCACAGTTTACTCTTTACGGAGATTCAAGAAAGGGGAAACGTCCCTCGTTCTCCACATCCATGCCTCCGGCAGAAGCAAAAATTTTTTATGATGACTTTATAAGCAGATTCAGCGATAATTTCACTTCACTCAAAAGCGGAGTCTTTGCTGCAGATATGGATGTGTCTCTTGTCAACTCGGGACCGGTTACGATTATCCTCGATAGCAGCAAAATACTTTAATTTAGTATTCATACATGATGCCATCCTCGCGAAGGCGGGGATCCATAGTATTTTGATACATAGATTCCCGTCTTCACGGGAATGACAGATAGTACCGATTACAATTATGTGATAATTATCTATCTGATAATGTCATCAATCCATTCGATTTTGCCATCTTTAACAATAATAAGATCAAATCTGATATTAAATTCCGGAGAGTTGTACTTCGGGTTTTTTAAAAGATAGTACTTTGCCGATGCTCTTAATTTCTTTTTTTTGCTTTCGGTGATAGAGTATATCCCGCCGCCGAATGCCTCGGAATTTCTTGCTTTAACTTCAACAAATAGAAGAAGTTTATCCTTCAGTGCAACAGCATCGATCTCTCCGCTTCGTCCTGCATAAAAATTTTTACTGATTATAGAAAAGCCTTCCGCTTCGAGAAATTCACATGCTGAAGACTCACCCTCGGCTCCGAAAGTCTTGTTATGTCCCTGAGGCACTAAAATCCCCAGAGCACATCGAAAAGATTTATACCTGCATCCTTTTCATTAAGTACCTTTGTGATATACTTTGTGGTATCTTCTAGTAAATTTATTATCTGCGTTTCTTCTATTTTCTTGTGGTTTGGATCAAAAATCAGTTTAATAATCGGCCTCAGAGGTTTTTCCGTAACAGATCCGATGATAAGTCCGATAGTCTTATCATTCAGCTCTACAAGTGATCCGATGGGATACACAGACATGCGTGAGAGAAATATTTTCAGAATTTCAGGATCAAACTTATTAACACCGCTTGCAAGAAGATTCTTCATCGCATGATACGCTCCAACTTTCTCCCTGTAGCTTCTGTTTGAAATCTGAGACTCATAGCTGTCTGCTATAGATGCAATTCTTGCATACTCATCAATCTCTTTACCCTTCAAACCGCGGGGGTAACCCTTCCCGTCAAACTGCTCATGATGCTGAAGAGATATATTGGCCATCCTGTCATTAACATCGGGATAACTTCTAAGAGATTTATATCCATGTACCGGATGAGCCTTGATCATCTGATATTCACTATCTGTTAAATTAGACTGTTTGTGGACTATATAAACCGGAACCTTGGTCATACCTGCATCTATAAGAATAGTACCTGTACCAAGCTCAAGAAGCTGCTTCTCATTATAGTTCATTGCCTGACCGATTATAAGACTGTAAAAAGTAACATTAACCGAATGCGTCACAAGATAATTTCTCTCTACATCATCAAAACCGTTAAGAAAAAGAAAAACATTACTGTTCTCTTTTAACAAACCTATTATATCAGTTACTATTTTCTGTACTGCCGGTAATTCTATAGAATGATCTTTTCTTATTGCAGAGTAGACCTGCTCAATAAGATAACATGCATTGCTGTGGATTTCAATAAGCCTCTTTCTCATACTCAGAAGCTGCTCATACCGCTCCAGAACCTGTCCGGTTTTTAATGCCGCAGTTGCTGCCGGATCAGTACCGGGCTGAAGCAGATCTCCGGTGGTCTCCACCTGATTAACACCCCACTTCATGAGTTTTTTTATATCATCCTCTTTCAACTGCACGTTAGGCGCAACAAGTACATTATCGCTATCGATATAAACAGCCTGATTGAAAACCATCCCCGGTTTCAAATCTTCAACTGATATTTTCTTCATTTCAGCCATTCAATAGTCCTGAATTATTTAATTTCCGCCTGAAATCAGAATTAATACGGTAACAGTAAGCCATAACAACAGATACAGCTCCAAACAGAGTTTCCGGTATTACATCACCCGCTTTAAACTTTGATAAAATTTCAGCGAGATCATCATCTTTGTAAATAGTAATATTCTTTTCCATGGCTATTTTTAACATTTTCTCCGCCAGAATCCCTCTGGCAGAGGCAATTATCTTCGGCGCATCCTTATCATATTGTAATGCAATACTTTTCTGCATAAATTCCCTATAATAACAATATCTACTCATAAACTAACTGTTGAATTACTCTCCGCCGCGCCGGTGGCGCGGCGGAGATAAAATCCTCGGGTTTTTGAGCTGTTACATTAAATAATTCAGACCTTAATATTAAATCCGCTTTTAGTATAAAAATCTAAACTCCAGAGTTCTAATTTATCAACTATTTTTTTAGAGTCAAAATAACCGATAATGCTTTTTTTTATACCGTTATTTCCGAGCATCTCTTTTAAAGAATCTTCTCTTTCTTTAATATAAACAAGAAAATCATCTTTGCCTGATAAAAAGTTTATCGTTACAGCCTCTTTTTCAGATTTTACGAAAACACCCAGCTGACCTGCTGCTGAAAGCTCAAATTTAAGAAATATTGAATTTTCTTTAAGAATATACTCAATTCTCGAAAACATATCATCATCGGGAAAGGCTAATTCGCCATATATCTCATTATTTTTATCTTCGTCAAAAATAAGATCAAGCATAAGATAAAAATCTGCATCATCCTCTTTCACTATGCTGCATAAGAATTCAGCTGCATCTTCAAAAGATGACATGGATTCCCTCTGTGCATTAAGCGGTTTCCGTCCTGCAATGTTCAGCATATGCTGATATGCCGCAAAAAGTACAGGATTATATTTACTGTACACTATATAACTCAAATCCACCAGAGTCTGGAAAGGGACCCCTTTCAGGAGAAGACGGTTAAAAAGAGATGAAATATTTTTATCTTTCCTATCATCCTTCTTCAGTCCAAGAAGAAAAAGATTAATATCTGAAAGATCCGGTTTACCTGTGCTTATAAATCTGGCTAGATTCTGAAGAGAGTTATGTTTAATTTCATCTTCATGAATGATTGAAAATGGAGATAGAAACTTTAAAAGCTTATGGGCAGGATCATTCTCTTTAAGCGAGAATTGCACCATTTCTGAATTTTTAGAAGTCAGTACAAGTTCAATTGTTTTTTCCCGCGGTACTCCATTTGTAAATTCTGCAGTAATTACACGTCCCCCAAGATCAAGCAGGGCTTTATTCCCTTCACTCCGTACTACATTTGCAGAAATTGAATCGCCGGGATTAATATTTTTCAGAAGGGAACCGAGCTCCCGGACAGTTGAGATATTTACCGATATTCCATGGTTACCTGTTATCTTCATCAAATAATAATCTCTGTTTTTCGATTTCACTCTTAACCGGTTCATAACTTTTCCGGTGAATTTCCGAATAACCAATAGCAGCTAACGAAGCCATATGATCCCTGGTACCATAGCCTTTATTACCGCAGAATCCATATCCCGGATATTTACAATCGAGTTTATCCATGAGCTGATCCCTTGTAACTTTTGCAACAATAGAAGCAGAGGCTATAGATATGGATCTGTTATCCCCTTTGATAACAGCTATAAACGGAATATCAAATTGAAATTTAAAACTCCCATCCATAATTATAATATCCGGCTTAACAGATGATTCCTCAATGAGTTTATGAATCCCCCGCTCTGTGGCGATGTTAACATTTGTGCTGTCAATTATGGTATGAGAAATAAAAGCTGAAGTATACGTAAGAGAAGAATCCATTATCAGCGGAAGAGCTTCCAGCCGCTTCTTTGCAGAGAGTTTTTTAGAATCTGCAACCGATTTTAATATAGATTCAGGGGTGTCATAAAAGAGAGGAACAGGGTAAATGACCATGCCGAGAGATAGAGGGCCTGCCAGAGCACCACGGCCAGCCTCATCGATACCTGCAATTATTTTATAGCCCTTTGAATGAAGCTCCTTCTCAATTGAAAAATCCGGGCCTGTACCTGATAAATCAGAAAGGGGCGACATACCTGTCAACCCCCTCAAACGTTTTCAACGGCAGTATAAATACTGCCGCAATTATAAAAGATAGAACTATTCAGAAGCCTTAACATCAGAGACAGCTGCAGCCGGTTTCTCTTTTTTAACAGACTTCATTCTTCTCTCTTTAATCTTAGCAGCTTTTCCTTTAAGATCTCTAAGAAAATAAAGCTTGGCTCTTCTGACTTTACCTTTTCTGATAACTTCAATTTTAGCTATTTTTGGTGAGAATACAGGGAAAATTCTTTCCACTCCCACATCAAAAGATATCTTTCTTACTGTAAATGTTTTACTGATACCTTTATTATCAATTGCTATTACAATTCCTTCGTAAACCTGAACCCGCTCTCTGTTACCTTCAACAATCCTGTAATGAACACGGATTGTATCTCCGATTTCAAATTCAATAGTTCTTTCTAAAGGCATTATATCCTTTTCAATTGCCTGCATTATATCCATTTCGGTCACTCCCCTAATATTAATCTCATAAGATATTTTTTATAAAGATCGGGCCTTACACCCTTAGTCTTTTCCACTTTTTTTTCATGCCGCCACTGTGCAATTTTTTTGTGATCACCCTCTGTTAAAACTTCAGGTACACACATCCCGCGAAAATCGGCAGGTCTTGTATATTGCGGGTACTCCAGCAGATCCGATTCAAAACTCTCTTCAACAAGTGAGTCTTTATTAGACATAAATCCCGGTACATACCTTGCGACAGCATCTGTAATTACTAAAGCGGCATACTCTCCGCCTGATAAAACATAATCTCCGATTGAAACTTCTTTATTTACAAAGCGTTCAACAACCCTCTGATCAATCCCCTCATAATGCCCGCAGATTACAGAAATCTCATTTAGATTTCCAAGCTCTTTTACAAGCTCCTGCGTAAGGGGAGTTCCGGAAGGGGAAGTATATAAAATACATGATCCCCCTTTTTCATTCGCTTCAATCGCGTCAAACAGAGGAGAAGGCGTCAGCACCATGCCTGAACCTCCTCCATATGGATAATCATCACATCTTCTGAACTTATCTTCTGAATAATTTCTTATGTCGATGATATCAAATTTTATAATTCCGGATTCAACCGCTTTTCCCATTAACCCTGATTTAGAAGGTGAATGGAAAAATTCCGGAAAGAGTGTGTAAATCCTAAAAATCAAGCAATCCCTCAACAGGATTTATCTCGATAGTCCTTTCAGCAATTCCGCTGGTGTCAACCATCTGGTCAACGAAGGGGATCATTACAGTTTTTTTCTTATTATCTTCGATAACAAGAAGATCACCTGAGCCGCCTTCAAAAATGTCTACAACTACACCAAAATCTCTGCCTTTGTACTTAACAACACATCCTATAACATCCTGGTAGAAAAATGTGTCTTCATCCAGTTGAGACTTTATACTCTCTGCAGTTGCTTTATCTATAAAAATTTCAACGCCATCGAGCAATTCAGCGCCATTTCTATCATTTACACCTTCAAGCTTAAGAAGAGCAGTCCGTTTCTTCACCGGATTAAAACTGCTTATTACGTATTTTTTATACCCTTCTTTAAGCCCCAAAAAAACAGTGTTCCCTTTTTCAAACCTTTCTTCAATATCAGATATGACATGAATTTTAAGTTTCCCGTCGAGACTATGGGCACTTTTAATCTTAGCTATTCTGAGATAATTATTTTCAGGAATCAATCAAGAATTTCCAGTACAACTCTCTTCCCGGATTTTGTGGCTGAGGCATTGATTATTGTTCTAACGGCACGTGCAATTCTGCCATGTTTCCCTATAACTTTTCCAATATCCTCTTTTGTCACTTTCAGTTCAAGAATTGTTGATTTTTCGCCTTCAATTTCTCTTATTTCAACCTGCTCCGGATGATCCACAAGAGATTTTACCATATAACCTACAAGTTCACTGTAATTCATTACCGTCTCCTGATAGTTTATTTAGCGCTTGTATACTTTTGCCAGATTCCTTCTTTTTTAAGCAGCTCTTTTATAGTATCAGTAGGTTGTGCACCCTGATTAAGCCATTTCAATACTTTCTCTTCATCAACTACAAACTGTTTCTCTGTAATGATCGGCTGATACTTACCGATATACTCAATTACATCGCCATCTCTCTTTTTTCTGCTGTCCATAGCAGCCACTCTATAGAATGGTTTCTTCTTTGTTCCAACTCTCTGTAAACGAATTTTAACCGACACTAAGCCCACCTCTCCTGATATAGTTAGGGTGTAAATTATTTTTAACCCTGATTTTTTTGTCAACATTAATTACCCGAGTGCTGCTTTTTTTAGCTTTAACGCACTCTGATTAATGTCTCCTCCTTTAAAGAGCGAACTGCCTGCAACTATTACATCCGCTCCGGCAGAAACAACTTCTCTAATATTCTCTTCACTGATTCCACCGTCAACCTGAATTTTTACATCGGCACAATCGGCTGAAATCAGATACTCTTTTAATCTGGCAATCCTCGAAACAGCAGTCTTCATAAAGGATTGCCCGTAAAATCCCGGATCTACAGACATCACAAGAATCATGTCGGAATATCCTGCAAGGTCAAAAACAGCCTCCACAGGGGTCGCGGGATTTAACGCAATACCGGCTTTTATACCGTTTTCTCTTATAAGTTTAAGACTTCTCGCGGGAAATCTTGTGCTTTCATAGTGAATTACAATATATTCAGGTTTAAGCTCAATATATTTTTCAAGTGAATTCTCAGGTTTTTCTATCATAAGATGAACATCCAGAGGGATATCTGTATGCTTTTTTAAATCTCTGATAAAACCGGGGCCGAATGTGAGATTCGGTACAAAATTCCCGTCCATAACATCCATATGAAGCAGATCAATTATACCCGGATCAAATCCGGCAACATCTGCTCCGATAGTCGAAAGATCCCCGGCAATAACTGAAGGGGATATGATTATTTTCTTAGAATTCATCGACATTGATACTCAATACCCTGAGATTTTTCTTATCCCTGTTTATAAAAATTTTGGCGTTACCAACTCTCTGGAAAAGAAACTTTATTTTCTGTCCGGGACCGGAATGAGCAGAAAACCGTATACGCTTGGAATGATTATCCTCTATATATGCCTCATACAGACCCTGAGGCTGATCTGAAGGGATTGTGTACTCAACAAGCTCATATGCTGAATATGGGTGCTCTGTAAGACTGTAATAATTAACTGAAACTGTCAGGATGTCCCCGTCTTTAAGCAGAGATTCCGCCGGAATACTCTGACTGTTAATCAGTCCGCTCTTGTTGATATCATCAGTTTTTACTATCTCCTGATTAACAATTACACCCTTTGCCAGTAAAAGATCGTAGCAGAGATCAATTGACTGTCCGGCAACATCGGGCATCTTTTTATCAGCAACCGCAGAACCGCTTGATACGAGCAGATTTATTTTAACATCAGGTGATATTTTCGAACCCGCTTTTGGCGACTGATCTATTACAACATTAGCAGCTGTTTTTTCAGACGGGATATATGAAATAACTCCGGTACTTATAGAGACCGATTTGTCCTGATAATGCAGATTTTTAAGCTTATTAACTGCTATCGGAAGCTGCGAACCGACCAGACTTGGAACATCGATAAAAAATTTACTTCTGCTTACAGTAAGCGTGATTTTGCTCTCTTCAAGGGCAATTCTCCCCGCTTCAGGATACTGGTTTAGAATAATACCATCTTCGATGTCGTAAACATCAACAAACTTCAACTCTGTACGGAAACCTTTTCTGGAAAGACCGTTACTTACATCAACAAATCTTTTTCCGGTTACCTCAGGCACCCTTACTTCCGGCGCTGACTTTGTAAGAAAAATCAGCATCATCGTAGACATAAAAAGATAAACTGAAAAACCGGCAAAAAATATCACTGCGAGCCTTTTCAGAGGTTTAAAATACTTAAACTCAACTTCTTCAGTATCTTTATTTTTATCACTGTCGCTATTCATATGTTACTCTCGTATTTAACTGTAGAATATTCACTAAACCTTAAGTAAGCTTGCTTTTTGGCTATATTTGTCAATAAAATAACTCAGGTTTGCTATAAAATAAGAACAGTTATTTATTCCTTAACTTTTTTAAAATATAAAACTCTATTATCCCCACCGTCGTAGGCGGTGGGGATATATAACTCCTGTTTTTTGCACTAAGAATTATATTCAGAAATAATTACTGAAATTAAGATATAAGTACTCAAAAACCGGTTATTACATTGCTCTACGCTGCGCTAAAGACGAGGCGGAGATAAAATGTCGTCTGTTTATGAGCAGTCAAAGACCCCGTAATTACCCATTTCCCCCATATGTGAGGAATATGCACCTCTGAAAATAAATTACCGCTGCAATCTTTATCTAAAGTAATAAATTTTTTTTATCGACAAATAATTAATTGTACTATATATAGAAATGTTAAAATTTTTATAAACATTATTAAGAGCATAAACCCGATATGGAAAAAATAAAATTATTACTCATTTCAGACCTGCACCTGGGAATTGAGAGCACAAATACTCTCATAACAGGAGAGGAGAGATTGAGCACTTTCAGGAGGATCATGACCCTTGCCCGGAAGCATGATATCCTCCTGATTGCCGGAGATCTGATCCACGATGAGAATATCGGCGCTTATTATTCAGATATTATCAAAAATGAATTTTCTTCGCTGATGGACTCCGGAATTGAGATTTTTTACACACCCGGCCCCGGAGAATTGACAGCAAAAAATAATTTGAATACAGTCATATCCGGGGTCAATACAACATATACTTTTGCAGATACTAAAAATGAATACATGATAAAATCGGGCAAAGGCGATATCTTCATATATGGATTGCAAAGCAGAAGCTCTCTAGGGGGATGGAATATCTCCAGAAAAGAATCAAAGGGCTTCCATATAGGACTTTTCCATGCAGATTTTAATCCTCAGATAAACGAAGCTTCCGACTCTGAGTGTATAAAAAAAGATGATATAAAAAAAATGAACCTTGATTTCTATGCTCTCGGTAAAAACCACAATTTCAAGATGTTCAGATTTGCCGGTAAAATTCTCGGAGCTTATCCCGGAAGCTCCGAGCCATGTTCGATTGATGAAACCGGTGACCGGTTTGCAGTCTCAATGGAAATCGAAAACAACGGGCTTCAGAATATTAAAAGGATAGCTGTAAATACTGTTAAAGTTTTAAGTGACGAAATCGAATGCAGTGCAATTATTAATCAGAATATTCTTTTAGATAAGATTAAATCCACCTATCCAGGGAAAAGTATTGTAAATATAATACTTACAGGTGAACGTGATTTTATAATTGAAAATAATTTCAAAACAGAGTTGTCGGAATACTTTAGAGGATTAAAAATTACCGATTTCTCCCTCCCGACATTAAAAATTATGATTGATGAAAATATTAAAAATCAATCCCTGAAAGGCGTCTTTTTCCAGCTATTGAATGAACGGATTAACGGAGCTGACTCTGGAAAAATCAGAAGTGAAATACTTGCAGGAATTATCAATAAAAACATACAGGGCAGGAGCGAGGGGGCAATACTTTGCGATTTTTAAATCTTAATCTCTCTTCTCCTGAAACCGGTGAATTGAAAATAGAATTCACCGGAGGATTAAATATTATTTCAATATCGGATAAAGAGAAATTTTCTCTTTTTTCGAAGATTCCCTCTGCCGGTATATACGGAACGGCCGGGAATGATGCAGCTCATCTTCCTGAGCAAATTTCTTGTACCATAAATGCCTTATCCGCAATATCAGACGTCAATGTAGTTTTCAGACTGGAAAACGGATGTTTTACTATCAATGAATCGGATACATCGGGTAAATGTATAAACGAAGATACCGGATCTGAAAACGAAAGACATATAAACACCTATACTCCCGATGATTTTTTTACATCAGCATTTTTTTCATTGGAAAAAATTCAGAAAAGCGGAGATCCAGTTTTTGATAAAAAAAAGATTCAGTCGCTTCTCGTTGACAGTGAAATAAGCAGACCGGAATTTCCTTTTTTCCATCAGAGAGAAAATCTTATTCAGCAGCTCGAGAAAGAACTTACATCACTGGACCGTGAAAAGCAGCTGCTTGAACTGAAAAAAATGAAAAAGGAGAAGCTTCTTAAAGAAATTCAGATTTCAGAAAGAAGTCTGCACAAACTGGAGAAAAGAAAAGAGTCTATTTTAAAATATAAATCAGGTCTTAACGATATATTATCAAAAATTGACGAGAGAAACAGAATCTCTTCTAAAATCAATAACCTGAAAAAAGATCTAATTGAATTACATGATATAAAAGAGAAAATAACCTCTGTGGAAAATAATCTAAAAGAGAAATTTTCGCACTTCGCAGACAAAGGTGATGAACAGATACCTGACCTTGAACAGATTCAGGAGTCATTCAACTCTTTCAGAGATACAAATGAACAACTTGATAAATTTGCGTTAAATAAAAAATTTTATTCAGGCTGGGCTCTGCGTCTTATATTTTCAATGATTATCTTTTCCATAATTGCCTTACTATTTCTGATATTTACATCATCAGCTTCGTTCATTCTCGGTGCAGCATCAGCGTCAGCTGCGGTAATTGCCGGAATAACAGGATTAATTTATTACTATAAAATCCGACGGCTCTACCCTGGTGAACTTCTGGAAAAGAAGAAAGAAATGGAAGCATCACTCATAGATCTGTTGAAAAAGAATAATTTTTCTTTTGATAACTGCAGGACCGGCGAGCTGTATGAAATTCTTTTTCAGTATTTTGAAGATTTTATAAATTACAGAGACATCAGTTACGAACTTACAGATCTTAAAAAGAAAATTTCAAACTCGTCAACTCTCGCTGAAAAAGAGAAAAAACTTGAACAGCTTGATAATGAAGTTGAAGATATTAATTTTTCCATCAATGAAATAATCGATAATCTTGAACTGTCAATTCATCCCCGCCCTGAGATTGAAAACACAGCAAAAACAATTCACGAAATTGATGATCTTTTTGAAGAGAATGAAACTGAAATTAATCACAAAAAATCCCTCATAACAAAGTTTGAAGAAGAGATTGAACAGTACGATAAAACAGAAAACAGCTTACTCTCTCTTGACGTTAAGATGGAGGATGTATTAAACAAAATTAACGGATGCAGAGAAAATCTGGATCATGCAGAATTTCTCAATTCAGTTTTCAACGAAGCTGCCGGAGTCTGGAGCACCGGCAGACTGGAGGAACTATCTGCCAAAACTCTGGAAAAATTTTCAAAACTCACAGGAAACTCTTTTATAAAAGAGGATATAGCGGATACAATTAATAGTATTATAATAACTTCTGAAAATATAAAGAGTGACCATAAAGGACTGAAAAAGTATCTGGCCTTTTCAATAAAGGCAGCTCTATCTGAAATGCTGATAAGCAGAGACCTCCCGCCTCTGTTTATTATTGATCCCTTTACAGCCGATAACGAATTTGCTGATAATATGAAAAAATTATTGCCTGAATTGTTTCCCGAAAGACAGGTGGTAGTTATAATCCCCGGCAGCGAGCCGGACATTGAAGGAAATCTGATTAATCTTTAAAATAACTTATGGATAATAATGGACAATTGACATTTTCCGATGACCCTCTGCTGCACGACAGTACCGAGATATATCAGCTGATCTCCGAAGGGAATTTTCAGGAAGCGATAAAAAAAACAGATCAATTAATGAATATTAATCCCGAATATCCGGGAGTCGTTGAAGCATATAGAACCGCCAAGTTCTGGTCAAACAGGGAAAAAGAGATAAAAAAAACCAGTGAAGGGAAAAAAACTGCTGATTTCCTCATGGAAGAGTGGAACGCCTTCGAGGATTATGCATCCTACAAAGAGATGAAATCCTCTTCAGCATATAAATCCGCGATGCGCTATGTATTCTTTAAGGCTGCTGAACAGTACAAACTTGCATTTCAGCATAACGAAGAGACCAACGATAAATTTGATCTGCTGATAAATCTCGGTGAATGTTTCCTGAGACTTAAAGAGCACAAGTACGCCATCGAAACTCTTGAATATGCCATGACATCGTACAAAAGCAACGCCAAGCTCCTTTTTATTCTTGGAGAATCGTACTACCATATAGATGATATCCCCAAATGCCTGATCTACATGAGAGAGGCATTTCAGATCGATCCTTCACAGGTAGACCTGACTCTCATTGAAGCGAAGCCGATTATTGAAATAATCGAATCAATTCAGCAGAGCGGAAAAAATGTCCGCGACGTAAGAGAGTGGATTCCTGTCTTCGGATTTCTTACTGACATTTTTTATGTACGGAGAAATCTGAATAAACACCAGGTTGAATCTCTCAAGCGGGAGGTATTCAATCTTGAAAACAGTTTTACCCGAATGAACAGCGATGATATTGAAGCTACAAATATTCTCCCGCGAATAATAAATAAGTATCTCTGGCTGCTCGATTATTACGAACATCAGAATATCAATATCGAAAACAGCGACCAGATACGAAAAAGGCTTCTTTCACTTGATAAAGATCTCTTTCATGAATTTTTCAACAGGACTTCTTCTCATAAAAAATACTGACTCCCGCAAAACTGACAGACCTGAATTCATGCTCTAAAATTTTATTTGATTTTTTTTTATTGATTTTTTCGATATAATAAACATAGCTATAAAAATGTTTCAGTATTTATTCCTTAACTTTTCTTATAGTAAATAAACTCTATTATCCCCGCCGCCGAAGGCGGCGGGGATATATAATTTTTGTTTCTAATATTAAAAATTATATTTATGAATAATTACTGAAAAAGTTTGCAAAACTCAGCCATTATATATTGGTGGTTTAAATAATCTGTTGCTGCGTATAATAAATTAATTTCTGGAAGTAAAGATGAGCGGATTTACAATTATATCTTATCCAACACAGACTGTTGATAATCTGCTTTCACTGACAGATTCAAGATCGAGATATATGCTACCGATTGGCGGCAGATTCAGAGTTATTGATTTTACAATCCGTAATTCGGTATCATCAAATGCCGACGGAACAATTATTTTCAATACACATGAAGATCAGCTGCAGAACTATCTTGATGAATATGCCGATGAATCAACTGATAAAAAAGTGCACAAAATAACCGTTCACCCCTCAATTACATCTGATGCCGAAACAATTCTCGAAACTATAACCAATACTGAAACCTCATACTTTGTTCTTTACAACGGGGACAATCCATCTATAATAAATCTGTCTGCGGTATTTGATAAATTCAAAGCGTCAAAGAAGAAAGCGCTCCTCATTAAACTTAAGATTAATGAAAAAGCGTCAATGGCATATAAAGTTGTAATATGCGATAAAAAAACTCTTATAGCGCTAATCAAGAAAGCTATTAAAGAAAAAAGCAGATCTCAGAATTTCTTTGAAATGATAATAAACTCTTTAATCCATACCGGGATTAACAGCACAACTCTGGATGCATACTATTGGCCGATAAACACCGTAACCGATTACTACTCTCTCAACAGGGAGATTATCTGGAATAAAGAAATTTCAGAAATTCTCACCAGGGAGAGAATTATAAAAAGTAAAATCAAGTCAGACCGGTTTGCACTTCTTGACGAGAAATGCTCGGTAAAAAATTCTTTCATATCAGATTATTGTTATATTAACGGAAAAGTTGAAAACAGTATAATATTTCCCGGAGTAGATATTGAAGAGGGAGCAACTGTTATAGATTCGATTATTCTCCCCTTTGTAAAAATTGGTCCCGGAGCCAGAATTATAAATTCCATAATAGACGAATCAGCATTATCTGAAGACAGCAGACCCAATGCAGGCCAGAACTGCAGAATAGGGAGTGATGAAAAACTTATAAAAAATAATAATTTCCCCAACACCCTCAACTCAAGCATAACACTGATTGGTAAAAACAACCATGTAAAAGAGGGCGTTTTTATCGGTGCTGCATGCTATGTAGCATCTGAAGCTGCTGAAGAGTACTTCAGAGAAAAAACACGTCTCAATGACGGAGACTCAATCCTCCCGGTTAAAAAGCTCCCTGAGCAGATAGAGGATAACTGATTGTCAGTAATGTCACCCCAAGCATCGAAAAGTTTAAATGATGAAAAAGTGAATCATAAGTTTCACCCTCTTTTTTAAGGATCAGTCTGGTAAAAAAAACAGCTGCAAGTGATGCCGCATTGGCTATCAGCAGAACAGTCATCAGGACATTTATATTATAAAAGAAAATTTCAGCAAACAGTGTTAGTATTGCAAAAAACAGAATCCATAAGAGAAGCATTCCCTTTAATATTTCATCAGAAAAAATATCAATAACTGTGGAGACGCCTGCTGTTTTGTAATCTTTACGGTTTATCAGAACTATGAGCCATGTATGCGGGATCTGCCAAACTCCAAGAAGAACCATGAAGTAAACAATCTGCAATGACGGTACAGAACCGCCGGCAGAGAACCATCCGATAAGGGGAGAGAGCATCCCACACAGAACTCCTGAAAATAATGAAATGAATCTGTATCTTTTAAATGCTGTATAAATCCCGTTATAGAGCAGTACTGCAAAAAGACCTGCTGCTGCGGGGAGTAACGTTCCGGTATATACTGTTAGAATAGCTGTGCCGGCAGCAGTAAATAGAACAGACTGGATAAACGCATTCAATGGTGAAACAGCACCTGACGGGAGAGGCCTTCCTGCCGTGCGGACCATAAATTGGTCAGAAGATCTGTCCTGAAGGTTATTCAAGACTGATGATCCTGCCGCAAGGAGGAAGACTCCTGCTGCAGTTATCACGGCACCCTCTGATAAAACCGGTAACCTCATGGAATACCCGGCGAGTGCCGTCAAAGCACTCATCAGACTTATAGGAAGTTTTATAAGCGAAATTTCAGCTTTGGCGCGCTTTGCTGTCAGATACAACATTACAGACTCTTCAGCCATTCAGCGTACTCCGCTTCACTGACTATCCGTAATTCAGCATTCATATCAGCATGGCCTGCTCCGCAGTATTCTGCACAATAAATAACATAAGTACCCGGTTTGTCGGGATAGAACCAGGTATAGGTTTTCATATTCTTTACCGCATCTACTTTAATTCTGAAAGCCGGAATATAGAGACTATGAATCACATCAAGTGAAGTTACATTAAGTTTTACAGGTTTTCCCAGAGGAACTGTAAGAATCCCTTCAGACTCCTTATTGCCCGGATAAGTAAAAACCCAGGCAAACTCCATACCGGCAACATCTATCTCAAGCGCTCCCGGCGGAACCTGTCGCAATCCGATATATGACTGCCAACCCAGATAAAACATCCACAATGCGATTATTGAAGGGAGTACAGTCCATAAAATTTCTATCTTTAAGTTCGACCTGATATCTGAAGCCTCGGGATTTCTACCTGACCTGAAACGGAATAAAAAGTATACCATAGCGGCTGTTATCAGAAGCAGCAAAACAAGACTTACTGCTATTATCAGGATAAAAGCATTATCTATTTTTTTTACAGCATCAATCATGTCTACCCTACCTGTAAGCAATATCCAGAAATGTTAAAGCAATTAGAGTGGCGAGTATGACAATTGTTGAAATGAACCCTGTAATTACAAGCCTCCCTGCCCCGCGCAGTTGCATAAAAAACCATAGGACTAGTACCCCCTTAACAGATGCGATTGTCAATGCGGTGAATATTCTGTAAGGACCGGAATACGATTTTGAAACAAGTACGGTGAGTGCTGTAAGGCTCAGAAGCATAATCAGCGTAAAAAAAAGCAACCTGAATGAAATCGAGTCCCTGCTTTCATGATCTTCCATATCAATGATCTCCATAAATTTACTGATCCGGATCTCTCCTTGAATTAATCTAGAGCAACAGATAAAACAGAGGGAAAAGAAATATCCATACTATATCCACAAGATGCCAGTACAGACCGGTATTTTCCAGAAAACTGATCCGCTCACTTTCAATCCTTCCTGATTTAATGAGGTATAAACATATCATAAATACAATGAGACCTGAAATGATATGTACCGCATGAAGCCCGGTCAGAGTAAAATATAGCCCATAAAAAATTGAACGCCCCTGCGGACCGCCGGCCAGATAATCCGAACCGGGGAAAATTCCCGATTCAAACTTATGACTCCATTCAATATATTTATTAAACAGAAAAACGGCGCCTGAAAATATTGATATCCCCAGAAGAATCATTGCGGCACTCTTCATCTTCCTTTTCATCGCCTCAATAGAACATGCTACGGTAAAACTGCTTATCAGAAGAATCACCGTATTTGCAATTCCGTAGCGAAGTTCGAGATTCTTTCCGGCATCAATAAAGTCTGCTGTATATCTGTAATAATACGCGCCGTATAAAAGAAAAAGCGTGCCGAAAAGCATAAACTCGGTATATAAAAAAAGCCACATCCCCAGGGCTGCTCCTCTTTTATCTGTATGACCGTTCATGATTTTTGAGCCCCCTCTTTCACAATGCTCTTTTCCCGTTTAGCTTTAAAATCATAGGGATATGAACTTACTTCAGGCTCTGCTGTAAAATTACGCAATGGCGGAGGTGAGGTGGTATACCATTCAAGTGTTGTACCGCCCCATGGGTCATCACCTGCTGCAGTGCCGCTTCGCAGGCTGATAAAAAGATTATAAAAAACTACTATTATGCCGGCCACCATAATAATCCCGCCTATACCGCCGAGAAAATTAAGCTGCTGGAATTCCGGGAGATAGGTATAGTATCTCCTCGGCATACCCTTTAGTCCTGTTACAAACATAGGAAGATAATTAAGGAGAAATCCCGCCGTCATTAATAATGTACCAATATAAGCCGTTTTGAATTTATACATCCTGCCGAAAAATTTAGGCCACCAGAAATGAAGGCCGGCTAAAAAGACGAAACCGGTTCCGCCGAAAATGACATAGTGAAGATGACCCACAATAAAGTGGGTATCATGAACATGTATGTCCGGCCCGGCAGCACCCTGAACAAGACCAGTGAGCCCTCCCAGCGAAAAGTTGAATATAAAGCACATTGCAAAGAAAAACGGAGGAGCAACATAAATCGACCCTTTATACATCGTAGAAACCCAGTTAAAAACCTTAACAGCACTTGGCACGGCAACAATAAAAGTAAGAAATGAAAATACAAGTATAGAGATATCGCTCATCCCGCTTGTGAACATATGGTGAGCCCAGACAAATGAACCTACAATAGCTATTGCCATGGTAGCTGCCACAATCGCCTTATAACCGAAAATTGACTTCCTTGAAAACACAGGAAATATTTCAGAGATTATACCCATACCCGGAATTATCATAACATAAACCGCAGGGTGGGAATACATCCAGAACAGATGCTGATACATCAGCGGATCACCCCCTTTAGACGGATCAAAAAGTCCGGTCCCGAAGATCCTTTCAAATACTATAACTATAAATGTTGCTGCAATAACCGGAGTAGCCAGTATCTGGACCCATGCTGTTGCGTATACAGACCATGTGAAGAGGGGAAGCTGCATCCAGCCCATCCCGCGGGCTCTTAATCTGTGGATAGTTGTAATAAAGTTAAGACCGGTTATCATTGAAGAGATACCAAGAATTAGAACTGCAAAGACAGTCAGTGTTACGCCGGTATTTGTAGTTGTGCTGAATGGAACATAAAAAGTCCAACCCGTATCGGGCGGTCCGCCGGAAAAGAGGGATACGATGGCAAGGATACCACCTGCAACGTAGAGATACCATGAAAAAAGATTGAGTTTTGGAAAAAAGACATCCTCTGCACCGATCTGAATAGGTACTAAAAAATTTCCGAAGATAGCCGGAATCGCAGGGATCATGAACAGAAAAATCATTATTACACCATGAACGGTGAATGTTCCGTTATATATCTGAGCATCCATTATTCCCGGATCCGGAGTCATAAGGCTTGTTCTCAATACCAGTCCGAGAATTACACCGATAAAAAACCAGAAGAGAATCACTGCCATATACATAAGGCCTATCCGTTTATGATCTGTTGTTAATAACCAGGCCCATATACCTTTCAGACGCGGTGAAGATGGAGTTTCAAAAAATGAAAGCTCAACTGACATAAAATACCTCTATTCATTTTTTTTCTTTTTCAGAAGAAGGAATAGCGTAATTCCGATCAATCCAAGTATACCCGCAATTATATATCGTACGATATTAAGGGTATAGGTCTTTCTTTCGGGATCATATGTAAAACAGTATGAGAGCACTTTCCTGACAGAGATTGAGGGTGTTCCGGCGGCCGCTTCGGTCAATGCCATCCCTATATCGAAGGGAAGAAAAGCCGGACCGTACATATAACGTATGATCGTGCCGTCATGTGATACAATTACCATAACATTCGGATGCATAAAGTTATGCCTAGCGATCCGTTTAAACCTGAACCCGATACTGTCTGTAAATTTCTTTATATTTTCATGATTACCCGTAAGGAACAGCCACTCATCAGCAGGAAATTCTTTTGTAATCAGCCGGAGATAATTCTCTTTGGAACGCATTGCAGAGACGGGATCCTCCTCATAATCGATACTCAGAGCAAGTACACGATAATCCCTGCCGGGAACAAGGGGGACTTTGTTCAATGCCGATGCGAGGCTTCCCAGCATTGCACCGCACGACTGCGTACAATAATAGAATACCGGAAGGATTATTACAGGTTTGTCAATAAAACTCCCCGGTGTCACAATCCTCCCCTGCTCATCCCTGAAAATTGCTTCAAGGGCGATTTTACTCCTGGTCATCTCGTCAACTCCGACCTGAAGTATTTTATCTGCCGAATTTGCAGTTTTAAATTCCAGCATCACCGGACTGGAAGTTTCATTCACTTCGTGCCCGTCAGCAGCTGTCAGAAAAATTAAAAGAATTACAAGGACATATGATGCCCGCACTTTTAAACTATTGAACATAGAAAAAGCGGATTTGCTGTACAATGAAACAGGTACAGCATGAGATGAAGATAAATATTTTATATGCATTATCAGTCTCATAAGGAAACTATATATTAGTAAAAATTAATTTCCGCTTTCGCTTATAACTGAATAGCTCCCTTTTGACAGGTTTACTATAAACTTTGACCTGAACATATGCTGCCTGGAAATGATATTACTCTGTGCCATAGCAAGCAGAAGCACAGTATCACCGTTTATGTTTATCGGCCTGTCCAGTTTATCTCCCGTTGTCAGCGGATAATCAAAGCTGATTTCAGTTACATTATCTTTCATGGAACCGGACGGATTAGTAATGTGATTTTTACCTCCAAGTGCTGAAACATCCTTATGCAGGTATTTTGACATCCCGTAATGGTTACTCAACTCAACTTTTCCATCTTTAACAAAACCCATTATTATGTTTGCATCCTTCATACCTTCAGACGGATTGAATCCAGCCGCAATCCATCCGGCTGTCCCCCCTTTAAGTTTAACGTGTATACTATTTCCTGTAATACTCCATTGAAACTCCATTGTACCTGAAGTCAATTTGTATGTATAACCGCTGTCACCCTTAGCGGCAATTCCCGATTTAACTCCCTTTTCAGAATCCTCTCCCTTTGAGCAGGAAAAGATAATCAGCAGGAAGAGACTGACAGATAACATCACGGTTATTTTTTTCATAACAATCCCCTTTAAAAATTTCTGAAAAATTATCTTCAGCTTAACTTTGTATGCTGTAAGATAAAACACTCAAAGCAGAGTCCCAGTCTTGAATATTAGATTCAATTGACATCAAGAATAGATTTAATGATATTAACCGAAAACCAGCTCGCCCCCGATAAAACCAAGACCTACAGCCGGAATAAAGCAGAGTACATACAGAATAAAAATTACCCGCTGATTCATTATCTTTTTATACTCAGAGTATACTGTTATCGCCAGCATTAGAGTAAAAATGAACGCAAGAATCAGCTTCGCGGTAATCAGCCCGTTTAATACTCCATGATAACGGTATTGCCAGTCCATAATCCCAAAAATAATTGTAGGGAAAGCACCGATAAGAGCCATTGTATAACAATGAAAAGCAGTATTTGAAAGGTTCTCCCATTTGAGTGAAGCAAACTTGAATATTATCCCCCCAAGAACCATCCCCATGGGTATATGGGTCACAACAGGGTGAAGAGGATGTGCAAAGCCAATAGAAGCAAGTGTTGTATAGATAAATTCCAGCATATAAATCCCCCTTTCAGCAATTACTTTAATTTTCAGTAATTTCCCCCGGATTTTTTAAAATGAAAGATTTAATAATCTCCCCGGTACAACAACGAATTATGATAAACCTTTTAAATTAGAAATTTTCGGGAATTACTACCGATTGCTCAAATAATAATGAAAACTAAAAAAAGTGTCAAATTTTATCAGCTAATATCCATCAGACAACAAAAGTGCATTAAATTGTTTTATGGTGACTACTCAGTTATAAAAAAATGCAGAAATTTAAAAAAATTAAACAATAAATTCTTTAAAAGTTGACTTATTTCATATTAAAAGTTAGTTGTAACTAATATTATTTTAAATAACTAATATAATATAAATTGGAGGATAAATCATGCCACTATCAGAAGTTTTAAGAGGAAAAACAGGAATTATCACCGGAATCGACTCCGGAAAGGGTATATACAGACGTCTTGCATCTATGGGTGTATTTGAAGGGAGAGAGATAAGCATTATTTCCAATAATTTCCGCACTCCTGTCCTCATAGAATCAGCAGGGAGAAAAATGGCCATTGGAAGAGGAATGGCTGAAAAAATCCAGATGGAGATTAACTAAATGGAGAGCATACGAGTTGCCCTTGCAGGGCAGCCCAACGTGGGCAAAAGCACTCTATTCAACTCGTTAACCGGATTTAACCAGTGTGTTGCCAATTATCCCGGTGTAACGGTTGAATGCAGAGAGGGTAAAGCAAGACATGACGACAGGCTTTTCGATTTCATCGATCTCCCCGGCACTTATTCGATAAGTTCATTCTCCCCTGAAGAGAAAATTGCCGTGGATGTAATAAATGATGAAAAGCCCGATCTGATTGTAAATATAGTTAACAGCGCCAATCTTGAACAGAATCTGTACCTCACATCTCAGCTTATGGAGCTTAATATACCGCTGATTCTCTTTCTCAATATGAGCGACATCGCCGCTTCAAAGGGGATATCTATAGACAGCAGCCTTCTCTCAAAAAAACTGGGGATTCCCGTTATTTCGGGAGCAGCAATAAAAAAAAATGGAATTGAAGATTTAATTCATGAGATTATAGATACCTATGATAAGGGGACTGCTCCATCTTCACTGAATTATAATTCAGAGCTTGAAGCAGATCTTGAAAAGCTCGCTTTATCAATTAAAAACAGATCCGATTCAGAAAATCCAAGATGGGACGCAATACGTTTTATTGAAGAGGATTCTCCTCACAAAAAAGTTGACAGTACAATCAATGAACTTGCTGAAAAAATCAAAATAGAAATAAATAAAAGAACCGGAGTTGAACCCTCTGAACATTTCTTAAGAGAGCGGTACAGAATAATTACCGGAATCGCTGCTGAATGCATTAAACATGAACATATAAAAAAGAAGCCGCTGACCACTCTGCTCGACTCGATCTTTATGAATAGATTTACAGCTATTCCGCTGTTTTTCACAATGATATATGTTCTATTTCAGATTGTATTCACACTTGGTGATCCTATGATGGGATGGATTGAAGCTCTCTTCGGTGCTATCTCTTCGGGAGTGAGTTCGTTATGGCCTGAAGGTTCAGACTCAATGCTCCGGTCTGTTATTGTTGACGGAATAATTGCAGGTACCGGGGGAGTTCTGGTTTTTACTCCGAATGTATTTCTGTTATTCATGGGGATAGCATTTCTTGAAGGAACCGGCTACATGGCCAGAGCCGCCGTGATCATGGACAGATATATGTCGAAGACGGGACTTTCAGGTAAGAGTTTTATACCGATGGTTCTCGGTTTCGGATGCAATGTTCCTGCTATAATGAGTACAAGAATCATTGAAAACAAGTGGGAGAGATTTGCCACAATTCTTTCAATCCCCTTTATGAGCTGCAGCGCCAGGCTCCCGGTTTATGTTCTGCTGATATCGGCGTTTATCGATGACAAATACAGGGCACTGACACTTCTGGGGATATATTTCACAGGGATTACGGCGGCGATGATAACAGCAAGAACTCTCCGTTCCACAATTCTAAAAGGGGACGAGAATCCGCTTCTCATTGAACTTTCGGACTATACTCTCCCGTCAGTGAAGAGTATATTTATGCAGACATGGGATCGCGGTAAACACTTTCTCGAAAGAGCGGGAACAGTAATTCTTGCCACGAGTATTATCCTCTGGGCTCTCACAGCATTCCCGAGATTTGACGCAGCATCGGCTAACCTCAGCGAAGTAGAAGCAGCAAAGGTGCAGGTAGAGCAGTCATATATGGGACGCGTTGGTAAGGTTCTGGAGCCAGCTGTAGGGCTTATGGGCGGAGACTGGAGAGCCGGCAGCGCCTTTGTAGCTTCCATGGCCGCAAAAGAAGTTTTCGTTTCGCAGATCGGGATTCTTTTCTCTCTAGGGGAGGTTACTGAAGATGATACAAATCTTAAACAGAAGATAAAGGAGACATATTCAATTCCGGCAGTACTTGCATTTATTCTGTTTACACTTTTGTCAGCGCCATGTCTTGCAACATTTGCAATAATTAAGGCTGAAACAGGGCAATGGAGATGGGCGTTCTTCCAGTTTGCATTTATGACGGTTATAGCGTTTTCATTTTCAGTCATTGTGTACCAGATTGGTACATTTCTAATGAAGATTGGAGGTTAACATGGAAAATATAATCTTTGGCATAATAATAATTTCAGCATCAATGTATGCTGCTTTTAGAATTTACAAAAAAATCCGCTTATTTATTAAAATGAGCAGAGGCGAAAAAGATACAAGCTCCTGCAGCGGATGCAGTTCATGCCCCACCGCCGGTACATGCGGAAAAATTCACGACATTTAAATAATCTCTTTTGTAGAGACGTAGAATTCTACGTCTCTACAAAAGATTCTTGCGTATCTGTAAATTCAAAAAAATATTTGTAATATTACCTGCATTAATTTAAAATATACCTGCTTTTAAAATCAGATAAACAGTTTTAAGTAGCGTTTTATTTAAGAGGTGCGTATGCTTCGCATACGCGGGACTTGGGGGATTACGGGGACTTTGCCCCCGTAATCCCCCAAGTCCTTGCACAGAGTGAAGCGCTGTGCCCCAAAAATAATTTGCTATCTTCCTAATACAACAGTACGGAGCGCAGAATGATAGACAGACCCAGACGTCTCAGAACAAGCGAAATAATGAGAAACCTCACAGCAGAGATAAGACCAGACAGCAGCAAACTGATTATGCCCTACTTCGTCACCGAGGGCATAGGTATACGGGAAGGCTTCGATTCCATGCCCGGTATCGAGAGAGTGAGCATTGACAATCTGATGAAAGATCTCGATGCAGATGTAAAATCGGGAGTACGGGCTGTTCTTATTTTTGGAATTCCGGACAAAAAAGATGCAGTCGGTTCGGGTGCCTATTCCGACAACGGTATTGTTCAGAAAGCGGCAAGAAAGATAAAAAAAGAGTTCAAAGATCAGGTGCTTGTGATAACCGATGTCTGCCTCTGCGAGTTTACCGACCACGGGCACTGCGGAATTGTTGATCACGGATCGGTGCTCAATGATCCGACTCTGGAACTCCTTGCACGGACAGCTCTCAGCCACGCTGAAGCCGGTGCGGACATTGTAGCTCCCTCAGACATGATGGACGGACGTGTAGCGATGATACGGGACACTCTGGAGGAACATGGCTTTTACAATACTGCTATCATGGCATACTCTGCAAAATACTGTTCCGCATTCTACGGTCCGTTCCGCGATATAGCAGGGAGCGCACCGCAGTTCGGAGACAGAAGAAGCTACCAGATGGATCCCCGAAACGGCAGAGAAGCAGAAAAAGAGATTGCCACTGATATAGACGAGGGTGCAGACATAGTTATGGTAAAACCCGCCATGTCATACATGGATATAATCTACAGAGCAAAACAGATATCTTCAGTGCCGCTATGCGTCTACAACGTAAGCGGAGAATACTCCATGGTTAAAGCCGCATCAGAAAAAGGCTATATAGATGAGAGAAGAATAGTAACGGAGATAATGACCTCATTCTTCAGAGCCGGTTCCGATATGATTATATCGTATCACACAAGGGATATATTGAAGGGGGGGTGGTTTTGAAACTTCCGCCCGCCCCCTCTGGCCGCTGGCCATCAGTCGGCGCTTCTCGGACATCGTGTCCGCGACCGACACAGAAACATCATGTTTCTAGTCCCCCCTGGTGAAAGGGTGGAGAAAAAATATTAATTTTCTGTATCATTCCTTTCACCATCTCATCATGGGGAAAGGTGCCCATCGGGTTTACTATGCTAGAACAGAGAGGTTAATTTATTTGAAAATCTAAAAAAGAAGGCTACCTTAGAAGTGCAAAAGAAGTAAAACAAAAATCAACAAAGGAGGTAGCCTTATGAGTAATTTAATGAACTATATAGTTAAAAACAAGGAAATTTTTATTGGTCTTGAAGATTCTAAAAAGACTTGGAAAGTATGTGTACGAAGCGGAAAAGTAACAATTCATGAGGCGAGTATGCCAGCTGAATATGAAGTACTTAAAAACTATTTTAACAACAAATTTCCGGATTGCCTCATACATGTAATGTATGAGGCCGGATTTAGGGGATTTGGATTACACGATCAGTTGAAATCTGACGGATATGATTGTATTGTTACGCCTCCACATACTGTAACTCAAGAGAAAACACAACGGCAGAAAAATGACCGTATAGACTGCCGGAGGCTGGCAAAGAATCTAGAAAGTGGCGATTACCATATCTGCCACGTTCCAGATCGAAAGCGCCGTGAAGACCGCCAGATATCACGTTTATATGAGCAATTACAACGCGATATAACAAGGGAATGTAACAGGATCCGAAGGGCATTGGAGTTTCACGGCTTAGACAATCAGTTTCAGGGAGGCAGTTGGTATCGAACACATTATAAAAAAGCATACGAACGTATTCCCGAGATGGATATTTCTTTATCACTGAAATTTGACTTCAGTATTATGTTCAATGAATTGTTTCATCTCTGGGAACTTCAGAAACAGGTGCTGAAAGAAATTCATATATTGGCAAAGTCAGAAGCATACAAAGAAGATGTTGACTTGCTAAAAAGCGCACCTGGTATCGGTATTCTGACAGCAATCAGACTTGTTCTGGAGTGGGGAAGTCTTGACAGGTTTCACAATAAAGCTGAATTCTCAAGTTTTCTGGGATTGATCCCAAGTGAATATTCATCAGGTGAAACGGAACGGAAAGGTCATATTACAAAACAGGGAAATAAATTAGTACGGTCATGGCTTGTTGAGTGCGCATGGCGATCATTGAAATATGATCCTGTACTACTGCAAATATTTAATAATGTTGTTAACAGTTCGGGAAGCAGAAAGAAAGCGATTGTTGCAGTTGCAAGAAAACTGGCTATTCGTTTACGGACTCTGTTAATTCATAGAACACCATATACGGTTGGTTTAGTTCATTGATGTTTAAGGATATTATAACAAACAAGGAGCTGTACATTACAATGCTTTATTTAACAATTTGGTGCATGATGTCCTATCCGCTGTCCCTTCTGAGGACGTCACAGGGTTTATCAGCACCATTAAAAGCTAAAGAATAAATAAACTGTACACAAGTACGAATAGCGGCATATAAAGCGTTTTAATTGCAGGCTGCCTGGTTATTAAAAAAAAGGAGCACGCTAAAAGAAAAAAATTTAAAAAAGGTAGCACTTAAATTTGACTTTCTCATAGCGGCGGATAGGGGCGGGCGGGAAAGTCTGATATTCAATTATTTTTTATAATTTTGACTAATTCAAACACAAATGGAGCAATAAATGAAAACAGAAAATTCCGGACTTCTATTTAAAAGAGCACTGGATCTTCTCCCCGGCGGAGTTGATTCACCCGTCAGAGCATTTAAATCTGTTGGAGGAAATCCCCTTTTTATGAAATCCGGTAAAGGGAGCCGGATTACTGATGAAGACGGGAACGAGTATATTGACCACTGCATGTCATGGGGACCGCTCATTTTCGGTCACGCCGATCCGCACGTAATCGAAGCTGTAAGAGAGACCGCACTTTACGGAACAAGTTTCGGAACTCCCCACAGATACGAAGTTGAACTTGCTGAACTTGTAATATCAATGGTACCGTCTATCGAAAAAGTCCGCTTTGTCAGCTCCGGTACTGAAGCAACAATGAGTGCCATACGACTTGCACGAGGGTTTACCGGTAGAGATAAAATTGTTAAACTCGACGGGTGTTATCACGGCCATGCGGACTTTCTCCTTGTTGCTGCCGGATCGGGACTTGCGACATTCGGCACACCCGATTCTGCGGGAGTAACCGAAGGTAACGCAAAGGATACTCTGGTTGTCCCCTATAACGATCTGGAGGCTCTCAGCGAGGTTTTAAGAAAAGAAACAGGTAATGTAGCGGCTTTAATTCTTGAGCCTGTTCCGTGCAACTACGGGCTCATTCTCCCTTCAGAGGGATATCTCAGAGGAGTAAGAGAGCTTTGTGACAGATATGGAGTTCTGCTTATATTTGATGAAGTAATCTCCGGCTTCAGACTTGCAAAAGGAGGTGCGCAGGAATACTTCGGAATAACTCCCGATCTTACAACACTGGGTAAAATATTAGGAGGGGGACTCCCGGTTGGAGCCTACGGCGGAAGAAAAGATATAATGGCGAAGATTGCACCTGATGGTCCGGTTTATCAGGCAGGTACTCTTTCAGGTAATCCTCTGGCAATGGCTGCAGGTATTGCGACAATGAAAAAGCTGAATGAGAAAAACTTTTATACGGATCTCTCCGCAAAAGGAAAATCATTAAAGGATAAATTAATTCCGGTAATTAAAAAATTCAACAGCAGTGTACAGTTCCGTGAGATTGAATCGATATTCTGTCTCTACTTCACTGCTGACAACGATCTTACAACTGTTGACCAGGTGCGGAAATGCGACATGAAGATGTTCGGAGCTTTTCATGCTGCAATGCTGAAGAGAGGAATTTATCTTTCTCCATCGGGCTATGAAGTGGGATTTCTCTCATCTGCTCACACAGAAAGTGACATCGACAGAACTGCTGCTGCAATAGCTGAATCATTAGAAGAAGTGTTGTAAATTCAAATAAGAAAGTGGATAGCAGGCATTGCCCGCTATCCACTTTCCATCGTGCACGCGAAGCTTGCACGTAAACAAAAAAAGACCGTTCGTAATGAACGGTCTTTTTCTTTTATGCATCCCCGAGGGGATTCGAACCCCTGCTGCCGAGATGAAAACCCGGTGTCCTGGACCCCTAGACGACGGGGACATGCTATAAATACTTTTTCTATTGAGGCGTCCGGGACTTGAACCCGGGACCCACTACTTAAAAGGCAGTTGCTCTACCGACTGAGCTAACGCCTCAACTGTCAAAGTAGAAACCTTTTACAAAATAGGTTTTTGACTGTCAACATAATTTAACGAAAATAAAAAAAAATCTTACTTTTATCAATTTTTTTTATTTTTTAAAAGTATAATCGCGGCCCGGACCTACTGAGATATACGTTATTGGAACATTTAATTCATCTTCAATAAAATTCAGATAGTCCTGAGCATTTTTCGGAAGATCGGCGAACGAACGGCATTTGGAGATATTCTCCTCCCATCCATCCATCTCTATAAATATCGGCTTAACCTTATTGAACTTTGAGGGACATATATTATCTACTCTCTCCCCCTTCATATCATATCCGATGCCGATTTTAATTTTTTCAAAACCGGTAAGAACATCAAGCTTCGTAATCGCAAGCTGATTCATTCCGTTAATCTGAATCGCTTTTTTTAGCAGAGGGAGATCAAACCATCCGCATCTTCTTGGACGGCCTGTTGTCGAACCGAATTCATTACCGTTTACCCTGAGTCTTTCGCTGTCATCTTCATCAGCCTCTGTGGGGAAAGGTCCCTCACCGACTCTGGTTACATAAGCTTTGGTTATTCCAATAACATTATCTATATCAAAAGCGTTAAGACCGCTCCCCAGGAGAGCTCCGCCGATTGTCGGACTTGAAGATGTTACAAAGGGATAAGTACCATGATCGATATCAAGCGCGTGACCCTGGGCTCCCTCAAGAAGAACACCCTTACCGTCTTTAATTGCATTATGAAGATATTCCTGAGTATTAATAACCATTGATCCGGCTTTTTCTTTGAACTCTATAAGAATTTCCATTATTTCATCAACAGTAAAGGGGGGTTCACCGTAAATTTTTTCAAGCTGCTGATTTTTAATTTTCAGCGCTGCAGCTACACGTCTTTCAAGAGTTTCAAGATCAAAAATATCACCGGTTCTAATACCAATACGGAGACATTTATCTGAATAACATGGCCCGATCCCTCTCATTGTTGTACCGATCTTTTCATCACTGAAATTTTCCATAAGTGTATCGATAGCTTTGTGGTAAGGAAGAATAAAGTGAGCGCAATCAGAAATGATAAGACGGTGTTTTATATCATATCCTTTCTTCTGAAGAAGGGTAATCTCCTCAAGAAGTTCAACCGGATCAAGCACAACGCCATTCCCGATGATGCAGACTTTATCCTCATGAAGAATACCTGAAGGGATGAGATGAAATACAAACTTCTTATCATCCACGACTACAGTATGACCGGCATTCGCTCCACCCTGATATCTCGCTACTATGTCCATATCTCTTGTGAGATAATCGATCATTTTAGCTTTACCCTCATCTCCCCATTGTGCCCCAATCGCTACTGTACAGCTCATAATATCCCTTCCAAATAAGAAATTTCACATACAAAACTACATCTTAATATTATTATTATATTTAACAAGTTTTTTTTTCAACTTAAAATTAAAGTTTAACTTCAAGCTGTTTTTTTTAAACAAGATTTGTTATACACCATCAAAAATCACACCAGGAGAGATGTTTAACACTATTATAACCATTTATATAAATAATATCATTGAGTTTTCAGCTATTTTGGATTATTTTAAATTTCAAAAGATTGTTTCAATTGAATAAAGATTCAGGCCTTTCATCCTGAAAAATTCAATAACAGCTGATTGAAGGATTTCCATGCTAATAACGATTAGCAGAAGCACTCGCCGGAAAGTGTTAATAAACAAAGATCTTTACACGATGAATAAATTGAATATTCCGATTTGCTGTTATGATCAGCCATTTAAATCTGATTGTACTGAATTCAGCCTTCAGGAATGAAACCATAAATAAAGGCTGCCTTTAAAAAGGCAGCCTTTATAAAATTTATTTCTTTTCCATTTTTCCGTCTTTAACTACACGGCTCGCCTGAGAAACAAGTTTCTCGGGAATTGTAAGTCCCAGTTTTTTTGCAACATCAAGATTAAGAAGAAGGTCAACATCCGCAGGCTCTGTCATAAAAACTGTGGGGATATTTTCCGGCTTTTCACCGTTAAGTATTTTCGCGATAAGTTTACCGGTTGCCCGTCCCATTTTATAATAATCAAAACCCCATGCAGCAAGAACATCAAACTTCTCTGCTGAACTCGGATCTGCGGACATGATTGGGAGCTTATTTGTTTTTGCAACATCAACAACGGCGCTTATTGCAGATATTACAGTATTGTCTGTACTTAGATAAAAAGCATCAACTCTCCCTGCAATTGTCTGTGCGGCCTGCTTTACTTCTGATGAGTTTGTTACTGTTGATTCAACAAATTCAATTCCAAGTTCATCACATGCTTTTTTTGCCATCTTTGCAAGAGTTACAGCGTTAGCTTCATGACTTGCATATATATGGCCGAGTCTTTTTATATCTTTGATTTTCTTCAAAAATGCAATCTGATCTTTTACAGGAGTCATATCTGAAACACCGGCAACATTCTTTTCGCCAGCTGTAAGAGATTTAACAAGACCTGCATCAACAGGATCTGTCACCGCTGAATATATAACAACTGAATCCTTTAAAGTATTTCGTAGTGCCTGGGCAGTTGGAGTTGCAATGCCTACTGCTATTTTTACCTGATCAGCTTTAAACTTCTGCGCGATAGAAGCAGCTGTGGATATTTCGCCATTTGCATTCTGAAGGTCAAATGTAAGATTTGTGAAACCCTGATCTTTAAGCTCATCCTGAATCCCCTTTTCAACACCATCTAAGGCCGGATGAGAAACAATCTTTGAAATACCGATTGTAATTTTTTCTGATTTATTACTTTTACCGCATCCTGCTGCAATCAATGCTATAGAAATAACAGTGAGTATTAATAGATATTTAACTGAAAATCTTTTCATATACAACTCCTGAATATAATTTTTTATACCCCATAAGTAAGTCACGTAATTTTATTAAGAGTAAAACTTACTTGTGAGTTATTCCCCCGCCGCCAGAGGCGGCGGGGTCTGTGACTGCTCAAAAAATCATTCCAAGATACTCTCACCACACCATAGGGAGGCAAAAATAAGCTTAACTAAAGTTTTCTGATCAGCTACTGTATTATGATTATGTATAATTATACACCCCGATTTAGTCAAGAAATAAGCATTAATAGCAGATATTCCCCTGACAATTTAACATGAAGTTTAATTTCAAATTATCATCAATCATAAAGTCTCTCAGCGTAAAACATGCAGATTTATGCATAATATCAGTTATAACTGACTTGAAAAGCTCCACGTAAGAAATTAATGTTAAAATAATACATTGACATAAAGTGGCCGGAATTTGTATCATCACATATAAACAACTGCTCTGATAAATTCGGCAATTACTGCATACGCCGCTCAGGAGTGCAGCGGAAATATATTTTACTGCACAGTTTAAGCAGTTACAAAAATAAAGTCTCGCTGGATAGAATCAAAATGGCAAAAAAAATACGAATAGGAACCCGTGGAAGTGAGCTTGCACTATGGCAGGCAAAATATATAGCGACACTTATAGGCGAGGAGAATACAGAACTCGTCATTATAAAAACAGAAGGGGACAGAATACAGAATGTCTCATTCAACAAAATGGAAGGGAAAGGATTCTTCACGAAAGAGATAGAGGAGGCCCTTCTGACCAATAAGATCGACCTCGCCGTACACTCGCTGAAAGATCTCCCGACTGAAGACGTAAAGGGTCTGAAACTTGCTGCAATCCCTGAAAGAGGCGACTTCCATGATATGATCATTATGCATCCCGATGCATACGAAAAACGCGATGGTATCGATATAAAAGGGAGCTCAATGATTGGAACGAGCTCTGTGAGAAGAATGGCACAGCTTAAAGCATTTGACAGCACTCTAAGAGTTGAGGCTCTACGTGGCAATGTAAACACAAGGCTGCGAAAGCTGAAAGAGAGTGAATACGACGCCATAGTAATGGCTAAGGCTGCAGTTGACAGAATCAAACTTGACATCAGCGATTTTTTAATCCAGGTGCTGGACGAAAGCATTTTTCTCCCCGCACCGGCCCAGGGTGCACTTGGTCTGCAGGTTAGAGCAGATGATCAGAATACATACGACATAGTAAGAAAACTCAACCACGCTGAAACCGAAGCTCTGGTAATGGCGGAAAGATTTTTCCTTAAAAGTTTCGGCGGCGGATGCCATATCCCATTAGGTGCATACGCGTCATATAAAAATGATGAAATTGTACTTGATGGAGTAATCGCTTCAATTGACGGCTCTTTTGTTGCAAGAGCTAATGCAAAGGGGACAGATCCTGAATTAATCGGAGCTGAACTTTCAAAAAAAATTAAATCACAGGGAGCGGAAAAATATATATGAAAAAGGGAGTTGTATATCTTGTCGGAGCCGGTCCCGGAGATCCTGAACTGATCTCTGTTAAAGGGATGAGGGTACTGCGTGAAGCAGACTGCATTATATATGACTATCTGGCGGAGAAGAGTCTCCTTGACGGACTGGACTGCGAAATAATATATGTTGGAAAACAGGGGAGCAATCATACCCTGAAGCAGGAGGGGATAAATGAACTCATTGCTGCAAAAGCTCTTGAAGGGAAAACTGTTGTAAGACTTAAAGGCGGCGATTCATTTATATTCGGACGCGGAGGTGAGGAAGCTGAACTTCTCGTTGAGAAGGGAATTCCGTTTGTTGTTATACCCGGTATTTCATCTTTCTATTCGGCACCGGCATACGCGGGGATCCCTCTGACTCACAGGGATTTCTCAAACGCTTTTGAAGTAATCAGCGGACACAGAAGATCCGATGCTGATGACACTGAAGATGTAAACTTCCCTGAGTTTGATCCGGAAAAAACTTTTGTGTTTTTAATGGGAATGAAAAATCTCCATCATATAAGTAAAACTCTTATCGAAGAGAAAAATTTTCCTGCAGAGACCCCTGTTGGAATAATATCCTGGGGTACACGGCCCGAACAGCGCGTTGTAACATCAACACTTTCCGGAATTGCAGATGCTGTAGAAAAAGCTAATCTCACACCTCCGGCTATAATAATTATGGGTGGAGTTGTTACTCTCCGTGATAAATTGAGATGGTTCGACACACAGCCGTTATTCGGAAAAAAAGTAGTTGTAACGCGTACAAGAAACCAGGCATCAAAGCTTACAAAAATGCTCACTGCTCTCGGAGCAAGAACTATTGAGTTCCCCACAATTAAAATTAAAAAGATGGATGATCTCTCCTCTTTCAGAAAATCACTGGCATCTATGGAAAAATATAACTGGATTGTATTCACATCACAGAATGCTATTAACATCTTTTTTGAAGAACTGTTCGCAACCGGTAAAGATGCACGGGCGCTCGGCGGGATAAATATTGCAGTAATAGGTAAAGCATCGGGCGATGAACTGAAACAATACGGAATTATTCCTGACATGATACCTGAGAAATTTGTTGCGGAATCTCTTCTCGATGAGTTTAAAAAACATGGTGTATCGGGTCAGAAAATATTCATCCCCTGCTCTGCTGACGCAAGGATGACACTCACTGACGGTCTTAATGCCATGGGTGCAGATGCAGAGAGAGTTCATATCTACACTGCGGAAAAACCGGTTCATACTGATGAAAAGTTTCTTGATGATGTAAAAAACGCGGATATTATAACATTCACAAGCTCATCTACAGTTACCAATTTTTTTGCAATGATTCCGGAAACAGAAGCGGTTCTTGCCAGTATCGGTCCGGTTACAACTGATACGATTGTTGAACATGGGTTTAAACCTGCGATCACGGCGGATGAGTTTACTGTTGACGGACTTGTAGAAGCTATGATTAAATTTTATTCCTGATGTATAATCAGCTGATTCTACATCAGGAAATTTACCGGAGGATACAGGTAGTTTCAGCATACCTATCCGCATTCTTTACAATCCGGGTTTAAGCCCTATCCCCGAATTGTACCAGCCTGAATGTGCTTTATCTCTTAATAGCCATGCATTTTGCCCTTGCCATATTTTCTGCAAAAGCATCATACCCGTTTTTCCGTATGTATTCAATTCCAGCACCTCTGTCGGACCTGAAAATAAAATCTATTACACGGGAAACGGGGTTATGAAAATCCCTGCAATCCTTCGGATCGGAGAACTGTTTACACTTAATATTTTTATGCTAGTGCAACATCAAGGAACATCATCACCGCAAAACCAAGCATTGCCCCGACTGTTGACAGGTCTGTGCTCTCCTCCTGCTGTGATTCAGGGATAAGCTCTTCAACAACGACATATATCATAGCTCCTGCTGCAAATGAAAGGGCATAGGGAAGAACAGGTGTTACAAAAAACACCAGTGCAGCCCCGGCTACACCAGCTATCGGTTCCACTATACCGGACAACTGACCATACCAGAAACTTTTAAGTCTTGTGAATCCTTCCCGTCTGAGCGGTATTGAAACAGCAGCTCCTTCGGGAAAATTCTGCAGACCAATCCCCACTGCAAGTGCGACTGCTCCGGCAAGCGATGCCGTTGAATAGTTCGAAGCTAGGGCACCAAAAGCAACTCCCACGGCCAAACCTTCCGGTATATTGTGAATTGTAATAGCAAGAACAAGAAGAACACTTCTATGCCATGATGTTTTAATACCTTCTGAATCTTCAATCGGCAGACCCATGTGAAGATGAGGTATAAGTTTATCAATTAAAAAAAGAAAAGCTCCCCCTGCAAGGAAACCGGCAACTGCAGGAATCCATGGGGTTGCCCCGTTCTCTTCAGCCATTTTTATTGCTGGGTTAAGCAGGGACCAGAAACTTGCCGCTATCATAACACCGGCAGCGAAACCGAGCATAGAGTTAAGTATTTTTCTCTCGATGGTTTTGAAAAAGAAAACCATACCTGCACCGGCTAAAGTGATACCCCAGGTGAATAGTGTGGCGAAAAGGGCCATTGTTATTGGATGAAACTGTGAAATTAAATCCTGTATCATATTATTCCGTCCTATTCCTTATTGAAAACAATATAGCAAAATTGTGAAATTAATATCAGTAATAATTTACAATATGCCCGTTTTATAAAGCTGTTCTCTTCAGTTCTTATTATTTTCCAGCTTTTTTGTTAAAAAATCTTCATAATTCGCCATCTTAGCGCGGCATATACTGATAAGCTGTTACAATGGCTACTTTTGATATTGAATGTATTGACAAAAAATTTACTATTTTATTTTTTATTGTAAAAGAAAACTATTTAAAACAAACTACAATGGAGTCCGCTAATGACACCTGAAGAGATCAGAAAACAGCCGCTATACGCAGTTGAGACTGTTCATAGAAAATTAAAAATAACAACCCGTATTCTCAAACAACCGGCACTGGCATATTATTTTTTCCGTTATGTTTTAAAGCCATTCGCTTTCAAAGACTATACCAAATTCAACCGTGGAATGCGTTTCAGCTTTATGGTAACCGGAGGGGGGCGCACATCCAGGGATGAACTTAAAGCAACTTCGCTCAGTTATGTTGAAAGAGCAGAAGGACTCGGTAAACTGATCGATTCCGTAAAAAATAACAAGCCTGTTGTCTGGGTCGAATGGTCAGTGTCGCGTATTATTCTCCACGGATTTGATGTGGCATCACTCTGCCCGGAAAACTATCTAAAGATGGGATTGTCTATTGATAAAGACATTGCACACATGTTTCTTGATGAGGCGGATAAAGAGGGTATACTGACCGAGGGCTGCTCATCGCAGAAGGGAGCCATGGGTGCATTACTTCTTAATCAGATTCCTAAACCTGCTGCAATTATTGCAACAACACTCCCCTGCGATTCAGGAATTTCTGTTTATCAGAATATGCAGTACCACACCGGTGCTCCGCTCTTTGTTCTTGATGCTCCATACGACCGTGAGCCTGAATCAATTGAATTTTATGGCGCGCAGTTCGGGGAGCTGATAGGGTTTCTTGAAAAAAATCTCAATCAGACATTCAACTGGGAAAAGTTCACTGAGGCCGTTAAGAATTACAACGAGTTCAGCAAAAATGTTTATGAAACATCTGAAATGGGAAAGAACAAGCCGTGCCCATACCACATAACATCCATGCTGGAAGCATGGGAGCTCCGGAGCCAGTATGGAGGAAATGAGAATTCAACAAAAATGTCAGAGATTATATACAACTCTGCGAAGAAGAGAATGAAGGCCGGAAAGGGGATCGTTAAAAAAGAAAATATCCGGGTACTATGGTGGGATGTCCCTCTTGCATTTACCTCGGTTTATCCATGGATGGAGGAGAAATACGGCGCGGTTACCGTTACAAATTTCCTGGCGAAGTATCCCGAACACACCATTGACACAACCGACAGAAAAAAAATGCTGGAGGGGGTAGCTCTGATTGATCTGTATAACGGCATGTCAAGACAGGCCCACGGCAAGCTTGATTATATTATAGATGAACTTTATGACGCTGTAGAAAATTACTCACCTGACTGCATCATGTTTATCCGGCACTCCGGATGCAGGCATGGATGGGCTGTTTCAAGAATAATCAGAGATACATGCAAAAAAATCGGACTCCCCGCCCTTTTCATGAGTGCGGATATTTTCGACGATCGGGAATGCCCGGAGAATGAGATTAAAGATCAGATAGATCTCTTTTTTAAATCTAACGGACTGGTGTAACAGATGATACAGCTTGCAAAAATAAATGAAATATCACGTGAATTATACAATGAAGAATTAAAAAAATCTGCGGTCAACGGCCGGAAAGTGATAGGCTACTTCTGTTCCTATATCCCTGAAGAATTTATTGCTGCAGCAGGTTTTATTCCATACCGCATGAGAGGTGTCGATTCAGAGACCACTGAACTTGCTGATACATATTATTCATCAACCAACTGTTTATATCCCCGTCATATACTCGATCAGGCAATGAAAGGAAATTATGATTTTCTTGACGGAATTATTTTTTCAAACAGCTGCGATCACACAAGACGGCTCTATGATATATGGATCGAAGCTCTCCCCGGAAAGCCGGATTTTGTACATTTCCTTGATGTCCCTCATGTTATGGGAGATATCCAGGAAAAACGATACAGGGATGTACTCCGGACTTTTGTTGATGCAATTGAGATAAAATTCAACTGTAAAATCACCAATGAAAATCTGCTCAATTCAGTAAGGGAATATAACAAAAGACGGGCTCTGCTGAGATCAATTTATTCCAGGCGGACTGTACCGAACTCATCATTCAAGGGGAGTGATTTTTTAAGCATTATGCTGGCGGTTACAGCACTCCCTGTAGAAAAAGGGAATGAGATATTGAAGGCTGTTGATGATGAGCTGAACAGCAGCTCCGGAGCAGAGATAGAGAGGAGCATCCGTGTAGCCCTGGCAGGCGGATGCATGGAGGAGAGTTCATTTCTGGAGATGATTGAAAATTCCGGTATCTCCATTGTTGAAGATAACACCTGTCTCGGCTGGAGACATTTTGACGGAGATATATCTGAAAACGGCGATCTGCTTCTGAATATTTCAAAAAGATATCTGAATCATCTCTCCTGCCCCAGAGTTTCAAATGACTATGAACGGAGATTAGCACATATCAACAATATAGTAGAAAGCGGCAGGGCCGATGCTGTTGTACTGGGGAAGATGCCATTCTGTATACTCTTTTCAGGTGAAGTACATCTCTTCAAAGAGGAATCAAAAAAATATGATTACCCATTGCTGGTCCTTGAGAGAGGTTATGGTGATAAGTCCGAGGGTCAGTATAAGACGCGTATTCAGGCTTTTGTAGAAGAGGTTAAAAACAGAAAAGGTTTAAAATGATTACTGCAGGGATTGATATAGGTTCACTTACGGCAAAGGGTGTCATAATACAGGATAACCGGATCAGGTCATCCTGTATTATGAGTGTCAGAGCCTCGGCCCTTCAATCAGCCGAAGATGTATATAAACGGATACTTGGTGATGCCGGTATTTCGCAAAATGAAATCATAAGATGCTGCACAACAGGTTACGGCCGCTATGATATACCATTTTCCGGAATGAATAAAAGTGAGATATCCTGTCACGGACTCGGGGCGTTCTGGTCTGACAGCTCAATACGGTCAATCATCGACATCGGGGGACAGGACTGCAAAGTTATTGCAGTTGATGACCGTGGAATGGTCCGGGATTTTGTGATGAATGAAAAGTGCGCGGCAGGTACAGGGAGAAGTCTTGAGCTGCTTGCAGAATCGATCGGATTAACACTTGATGAACTTGGTCCGTTCTCACTTAAATCTAACGGTAAACTTGAGATATCAAATAAATGCAGCATATTCATGGAACTCGATGTAATGAATCATCTTTACAATAAAAAAAATAAAAAAGATATAGCCTGTTCAATCAACAAAGCCGTAGCAAGAAGAGTACTCCAGCTTACAAGATCTGTAAAGATCACCGGCAATCTCTGCATAACCGGAGGAGTATCAAAAAATACCGGGATTGTGTCTGTCCTTCAGGACCTCCTGGGCACTGAATTTACTCCGCTGAAACATGACCCGCAGCTTATGGGTGCGATTGGAGCAGCTGTTTTTGCTGGTTTAGATAATTTGAAATGAGAATGGTTTAAAATGTACACTATCGGCTATGACATAGGAACACGATTTATTAAGATCTGTCTTGTTAAAGACGGCGAGATTGCAGCTTTTGAAATTACTGAACCGGGGCGTGATATCGCGAAGGCCATTAATACCGCATATAAAAGTGTTCTGGACAAAGCCGGAATTTATTCTTTCAGAATCAGGAATTCCGGTGCAACAGGATTCGGTTCAGCATTTGTTAACAAAACAAAATGTAAAATCGATCTCTCCCGCTGTCTTGCCCGCGGAGTATACGGTGCGGACAGTTCAGTTAAAACTGCTGTGGATGTGGGGGGACTTTTTATTCATATCTCTCAGATCGGAAATAAGGGTAAACTGATAGAAACTATTGAAAATGAGAGATGTGCAGCAGGGAGCGGAAGGTTTATTGAAACAATTTCCCGGGCGATTGAACTCCCGTTTTCCATGATCTCTGAAGAGATATCTAAATCGACTAATCCATGTCATATAACAAACAACTGTTCGGTATTTGCCGAGAGCGAAGTTATTTCCAGAGTTAACCAGGGAGTGGATAGGGCTGATATCATCTGTGGTCTGCTTTACTCGCTTGTATCAAAGATTGAAACTATGCTCGGAATGATAAGCGATGAGGGATGCATAGCTCTTACAGGTGGTGTTTCTGAAATTGAAGGATTCAGAAAAATTCTGAAAGAGCGGATTAAACGTGATATTGTAACACTCCCTGTTAACAGACAGATAGTATCCGCTTATGGTGCGGCATTGATTGCATCTGAAAATAAATAATATCCGGAAAAGAATTTGATTAAAGATAATATTATAAAAGACCACACCATTCTTATTGAAGAAGTTCTCCGTATAATAAAAGTAGATGAAGAATGCTACTCATGTTTTAATCTCGGAAACAGTGACCTTCCGGAAAATTTCGATTATAAAAAAGAATCATCAAAGGGTGACTACGTTGTACTCGGTGAGGATACCGGGCTTGAACTGGGAAGTCCCGGAACTCTCTCTGTCAGCAGACTTCTCTGGACCAATAAAAAAAATCTTGTTAAAAACTGCGCGTATATAATCGGGAATTCGCTAGCCGAAGCAGAAGGACGAAAAATTTCTTTTCTGCAGATTGTAATGATTGAGGTTGATGAAAACATCGACCCGTACAAAACAGAACTCCACCGTATAAAAAATCTTAGCAATATCATTCCCGGTTATATGACCAGAAACCTTACTGATAAGATCTGGATAAGGATTCATAAATCTCTTTTGAAAAAAAATTTTACTCTCCAGGCTTTAGCGGAGGTGCTGCACAGAACATATCTCCATGAAAATCCCGGAGTAAAAAATGCCGATATATTACTGATCGCAGATGATGATGAAAAAATAGAATCCTACCTACAGGTAAATGAAGCCGCACGATTAATCTCTTCAGAGAATAATAAAAACCGCTGGATTGAAGACGGTGTTCTTACATGTGAGGACTTTGACTGCAGCAGTTGTGATGAACAGAAAGATTGCAATTCAATAAAAGAAATAATTACAAAGAGGGGAAAATGTTTAAATGAGTAATCCTGTAAGTATAGCATATCTCGGGAAGGGGGGAACAGGTAAATCTGTCATCTCCGCGTTAACCGGAAAAATAGCAATCTCAATGAAAAAGAGGGTCCTTCTTATAGATGCCGATCCTGCAATGGGGCTTGCAACTGCTCTTGGCGTAACCTCTCATAAGACAATAGGCCAGGCAAGAGAGGAGATCATCATGCAGGCGAAAATTGCCGATTCAGCAGCGGAGAAGGAGAGACTCTCCGATATAGTCGATTACCTTCTGCTTGAAGCTGTTTACGAAGGGGAAAACTTTTCTCTTTTAGTAATGGGGCATACTAATACAATAGGCTGCTACTGTCCGATCAACAATCTCCTCAGGGAGACGATTAAAAGTATCTCTGATAATTATGATGTCATCATTATAGATGCAGAGGCCGGGATTGAGCAGATCAATCGTCAGGTTGCTGAGACTGTACAGTACCCCATACTTCTCACTGACAACACCAAGAGAGGAGTCAAGACCGCGCTGCTGGCAAATAATGCAATTGATCAGTCACCAAAAATGAAGCCGCTGAAAAAAGGGATAATCTTCAACAGGGTTGCCGATGAAAACGAAGAACTGATAAAAGAGGCAAGATCTGCAGGGCTGGACTATTACGGAATGATATCAGCTGACCCTCTTATCACCGGGCGCGATGCAGAGGGGCTCTCTCCGCTTGAGATGCCTGAAGAATCATCTGCCCAAAAAAACCTCAGGGATATTTTAGAAAAGAATAACATCTTAAGCATAAATAATAATTTCTGAAATTTTTTTTAATATAAAATTTCTATTATCCCCGCCGCCGAAGGCGGCGGGGATGTATAACTTTCAATTTTTAAACTAAAACTGGATAACGGAGAGATTATGGCTGAACTTAAATTTAATCCGGCGATCTGTGAATCATGTGCAACAATGGATTGCTTAACAAAATGTCAGTACATCGACCTCCCTTTTGACAAGGCGAGGGAGGAGCAGAAAAAGATGATCCGCGGAGAGCATTCTCTGATTCTCACAGAGTGTGTAACATGCTGCGGATGTGAAGAGTATTGCCCGAATAATAATCACCCTTTCTTTTTCATTTCGGAACAGCAGGAGAAACTGGAGATTAATCCTGTACCGAAAACCGTAGCAAGCGCCATGGTAAATGTTCTTGCTCCGAACGGCGAATCAAAAGAGCTTGAGATGAAAAAAGATGTCATCAATATGTGCACATTCTCCATGCTTACAGGAACAATCAGGGGAAAGCTGTTCAAGGATGTGTCAACCTTTGCAGGGAACGACAACTTCTGCAACCTCATGTATATGCACTTCGCCAGAAATTCGGTGACATCTGAACGGGTACCGGCAGTGATAGACAACATCATGACCAAGTATCTTAAAAAGAATAATATTTCGGAACTTATCTGCTATCATGACGAGTGTTACGGGACTTATACAAAATGGGCACCGCTTAACGGTGTTGAAGTTCCCTTTAAGCCGGTTCACTTTTTTGAATTCATTCACAGGCGTCTGATAGAGCTTAAGGATGATATAAAACCGCTGAACATCAAGGCTGCCTACCAGAGGAGCTGCTCATCGAGACTTACTCCTGAAACCGATCACTTTGTAGACGACATATTCAAACTCATCGGCGTTGAAAGAGTAGACAGAGTTTATGACCGCCAGAATGCTCTCTGCTGCGGAGCCGCACTTGAGTATCAGCAGAAATTTGATCTGACCGAGGATAACCAGGACAGGAATGTCGATGATATGAAGGCAAGCGGAGCAGCATACTGCGTGTTCAGCTGTCCCCTCTGTTTTTTCACGATGATGGGTAAAGTTTTCAAAAAGGGTATAATGCCAATTCTTATATCCGACCTCTGCCTGAAAGCTCTTGGTGAATAGTTAAGGAGATATGAATTATGAATACAGTGCTTGATAAACTCGCCGCGATAGTCGGTAGAGGATATGTTTCAAATGCAGAAGAAGAGAAGTTTATATATTCAAGGGATCAGGGCCTCCAGGAGGCAAAGCTCCCGGATTATATAGTAATGCCCTCTTCGACAGAAGAGGTGCAAAAGATTGTACTCCTGGCTAACGAAGAAAAAATTCCGCTGGTGCCCATGGGGGGAGGACTTGTTCTTTCAGGCCTGACAATTCCTCAGAAAGGAGGAATTGTAATAGATATGAAAAGAATGAACCGTGTAATAGAGGTGAATGAAATAAGCAGGTATGCGGTAGTAGAAGGTGGAACCGGACAGGGGATATTAAAATCTTATCTGGAAAAAAAACATCCGAAGCTCAAACACTCTCTACCTGATTCTCCTCCCGGAGCAACCATTGCCGGAAACATAGCAATTCATGGATCGGGCCACATGTCCCAGAGCGAGGGTGGGTTTCACTCTGAGATGGTTACCGGAATGGAGGTTGTCCTTCCCACAGGGAAAGTAATCAAAGCCGGTTCATGTTCAACTGTACCAGGCTGGTTTTCAAGAGCGCCACTGCCGGATCTTGCGGGATTGTTTCTAGGCTGGAATGGAACTACGGGTATAATTACAAAGGTGGCCATTAAGCTTTATCCCAAACCGCTCATGGAGGATGTTCTGCTGTACTTTATTGACAACATCGAACAGATTGCCGATGTGATACAACGATTAACTGCAACAGGGATGGCTGAAGATATTACAGTTCTGGTTAAATCGGAAAGGCCCTGGCTTGAAACTTCTCAGATGATAAATATAAAAGTAAATGCCAACTCCGATTACGAGATGAAATTCAAAAAAAAGATAATCCGTGAATCGCTGAAGAGTTTTTATGACACGAAAGAATCCGGCTTTTTTCCGGTGCCGGCTTCCATGAAGGGTGATCTACTCGATACACCCAGCCGGGCAGTTACAGCATTTGCCGATACTTTAAAGGGTGGCGGATTCGAATACGTCGGGAGCATTATGCCCCTTGAAAAGTTTGCAGAGGCATCAAAACGCGGTTTTGAAATTGCCATGGAGAATGACGCAAAGTATTCAATGGGAGCAAGAGTTATCGGCCGGTCACACTGTATGATGTTTTTCAACTGCTATGCATTTGACCGCTCCGATGAAGAGAGTATGAAGAGAGCGGAACATGCTCTTGATGATTCGAATAAAGCGGCTCTGGAACTTGGCGGAATACCCTGGAAAGCCGAACGCTCTGCACAGCAATACATAATGGCCCGTATGGACCCTGAAACATATAATCTTATGTGCGATATAAGAAAGGTTCTTGATCCTAATGGAATCATGAATCCCGGAAACTGGGAGGTAAATTAAATGGAATATAAAGAACTGCTTCATAGATGTTTCAGATGCGGATGGTGCAAATTCCCCATGGATTTTTCAAATATTAATTGTCCGTCATATCTGAAGTATTCATTTGAAACCTATTCTCCCGGCGGAAGATTGTGGCTGATACGGGGCTGGCTGAATAAAGAAATTGAAGCCACAAACAGGTTCAAGGAGATAGTCTACTCCTGTGCAACATGTAAAAACTGTACTGTCTCATGCGGAATTCCTGAAATAAAAAATCATATTGTGGATATGGTAATAGACGCAAGAAAAGAACTCGTTTCAACGGGAAAACTCCCCGCTTCTGTAAAAAATTATTTCATGGAGATATACAATAACGGCAATCCGTTTAAAAAACCTCAATCTGAGAGGGGACAATGGGCAGAAGGACTTGAGATCCCTGAGTTTACAAATGAAGAATACCTTTTCTATATCGGTGATGAAGGCTCATTCGACGAGACTGCTGTTAAAATGACACGTGCCGCGGCTTCACTGCTTAAAGCATCCGGAATATCATTCGGCATACTTGGCGTGGATGAAGAAAGTGACGGCAACGATGTCAGGGCCTTGGGAGAAGGTGATCTTTTCAAGCATCTCGCTGAAAAAAATATTGAGCTCTTTAAAAACCGCGGTATAAAAAAAATTATTACTCTTTCTCCCCACTCTTTCAATGCTTTTAAAAATGACTACAGGGAATTCGGTGCTGATTTTGAAGTGTTACATTATACACAGGTTCTTGGTGCAAACATCGCAAAAATCAATTCCGGAAAGTTTAACAAAAAAATAACATACCATGACCCCTGTTATCTGGGACGATGGAATAACCAGTATTTATCACCACGTCAGATCCTTCAGTCAATACCGGGAGTTACCCTTGTGGAGATGGAACGCAATCAGGCGAGTGCTCTCTGCTGCGGAGGTGGCGGCGGGAACTATTATTCAGATATGCTCGGTTCAGGCGAGATGAGCCCTTCGCGGGTTAGAGTCCGGGAAGCATCATCAACCGGTGCAGAGATAATTGCTGTGTGTTGCCCAATATGCTTCAAGATGCTCGACGATGCAGTGAAAGATGAGGGTCTTGATGGCAAGATACAAATCATGGATGTCGCACAGATTGTTAATGAATCAATGAAATAAAAAATTAAATTATAGGAATATATTTATGAAACTTACACCTGAACAGATGCTCGAAATGTCACAGTACACGTTTATCCGCATGGATGGTGCCTGGTTTATGGCTGCGGCAAAAAAATACGGCATAGATGCAGCTTGGAATATGGATATCGAAGCATGGAAACAGCTGACTTACCTGCTTGGGAAAAAAATAAGGAACACTTATATACCGGAACCTGTATGGCCCGGAAGTTTTATCGATGCGATGGAGATATTCAGCACTATGGTGAATATCCAGGGGAGAACAGTCATTGTTGATGGTGACTCGGTTATTATAAGAGCTACAGAGTGTGAAACCCAGAAAGCCATTGCCAAGGCAGGTATTGCCGATTGCGGAATCGTTACAATCGAATCATACAAGAATCTTGTTAAAGGTCTTTTTCATAAGGATTTTGAAGTAGATGTAGCTCATACTAAAAATTTAAATCATCAGGCGGATTGCTGCGAGGTTATTGTTACCAGGAAATAACAGCCAGGATTTTTGTATGAAATATTTTTTCAGCAGTGAGTATAAAATTTCAAAGTATACAATAATACTCACTGCTGAATCGTTCCCATAATTTTTTATCCGGTGTGACTGCATCTCTTCACTAAATTACCGGATTATTCTTCCCAGTTTAAAATCTTGTAAAAATCGAAATCTTCCGGATTCTCTATATATTTTTTTGCAGCCTTATAATCAGCTCTGGTTATAAAATGAAGATTGTTACGATAAATCAACTGCACATTTTCAGACTCAACATTAACCAGTCTCGGGCGCACCTTCCCTTTTTCATCTTCCACATCTTTCAGAAACAGAGGTGAAATATCCCCTTTGCGGCTGACAGTTACCATGCATCCCGTTTTTCCATCTTTGAAAAGTTTAAATACACCAAGACCCAGGCGGGTGGCGTAATTAAGATCATAGGCAATCGGCCGGCAGCAGCGTAATTCATAACCCAATTCATTAGGACGGCTTTTAACCACAATACGGTGCTTTTTAAGCTCCTGCTGTGTGAGCATATTAAAAATATGCGACTTGCTGACATTACCAAGCTCGGGATGTCCATGTTCATCATAAGTAAAATTAATTTTAGTATCGATAATTTCCTTCTCTTCCATAAAATGGAAGACACCTTCACTGATTATACATACACCGTAGTCAATGCCCATAAGACGGCGTTTAACCATGGAAGAAATAACCAGTTTGATTATTTTATCAAACGAGATTTTAGTTTTGTTAAACATTTCCGGAATGATTATCATAGGGAAATGACAGGCAGTACCGATTCCAAATGCCAGGTGACCGGCTTCACGACCCATTGCGGAAACCACAAACCAGTTTCCGCTGGTACGCGCATCCTCATAGATTGTAGTTGCAAGCCGTACACCCTCCTCTTTAGCTGAATGATAACCGAATGTCGGTGTTCCCTCCTCCAACGGAAGGTCGTTATCAATTGTTTTTGGAACATGGATATTTTTAACATCCAGTTTCATATCAACCAGATATTTTCCCAGACGGTTAGCCGTAGATGCAGTATCGTCACCGCCGATTGTAACAAGAATTTTAACATGGTATCTGCGAAAAAAATCATCGTTAAACTCATCGTCTTTTGGTTTGTACCGGCTCATCTTTAATGCTGAACCGCCGCGGCTGTATATAAGATCGGCGAATTCAAAATCGAGATAATCGAATTCCGGTTCTTTGGCAAACAGGCTTTTATAGCCTCCATGAATACCCAGTACATTGTACCCGTTCTGCAGAAATATTTTTGTTACAGCACTTATTACAGTATTAATCCCCGGAGCCGGTCCGCCCGCGCATAAAATAGCAACTGAATCTTTCATTTTACCCTCATTTATTGGATCTATCTCTAAATTTTTTTTCAATTTTATTCCTCTTTAAAAGGCGTTCATAAAGATTATACTTAATTTCAAATTCAAAATACAAAAAAAGTTTTCCTGCAGGATACAATTATAAGACCGGATAGAGTTACATCTAGATCCGGTAATAAAAAAACTTAAGGGAGCAAATCAGTGGATTGGTTCAATATTATGTAACGAACACGAAGTTTGCTTCTCAAGATCAACAGCCGGCAGGCCGTCTAAATGATTACCTGAAACGACATGACATTGTTGGATTAAAATGATGTCAATAAAAAGTCAACTGCAAGTAATTTATAAATGCTTTTTTTAAAAAGTTTCACTGGATTGTTAATAATAAATTCAACTTTGAGTTATATTCTGTTTCTTTCAGCCGGATTATTCTATAAAAATTAATACTTCTTAATTTTTTTGAAGTACAAAAGGTTTTATCATCGCTGCTTCATAATCTCTTTCAGTATACTCTTCCATTCATAGTGATCCTGAATTTTAATAACATTTCCTGATCGGTCTGCATATTTTACAGGTGTAAAGGAAATAAAACCGGAGCTATTTCTAACTCTGAAAAAAACAATATAATCATTCAAAGTCAGATCCGCCATCATTATGCTGCCGTGAAAAGTCAGTATGCCCCGATTTTTATAATCTTTATCAAAAATCGACCGGCCGGTCAATATTTTCTCAGTACCCCTGATTTTAAGATAATCGAAAATGCCAGGGAAAAGATCCCTATGTGAAATGAGTTTATCCGTTTTGAATTTCTCTACTCCGGGGAGATGCATTATAAAAGCCGGTTTCTTTATGTCGTCCTGGAGCACGCTATGTCCGATCATGCCCGGAGCAAATCCCTCTCCATGATCTGATACTATTACCACTGCAGTATTATTATATCTGCCGCTCTGCTTCAGGGCTGTAATGATTTTATTTATACCGCTATCAACCTGTCTCACAGAATTTTTGTATCTGTTTAAAAGGAGTTCTATATCACTCCAGCTTTTTAGTTTTCCAATGTTTACATCTTTCCCGGCAAATGGTTTTGATATCTCATTAACCTTATCTGCGTAGTAGGTCCAGTGTGTGGAGTCGAGCTGGATCATCATAAAGAATGGTTTTTTTGCATCGTGTTTCTTTATCCATTCAGCCGATTTTGCGCTTACACGGTTATCTATGAAATTTCTTTCTTCATCCCTTTTTTCATATCCGCAATAGTAATTATCAATCAGCCCATCTTTTCCGTTTACCCTGTCATGAAAATTTTTCCATTCCATGTTAGCCGAAAACGCCACGAATGTTTCATAACCGGCATTTTTAAATATTCTGAAAATTCCTGATCCATCGCGGTGTTCTCTGTCGTAATTTATATCAGAAGTGAATGTATAAGCAGGTCTGTCCATGAGCAGAGTATTCCATGCCAGAGAAGTATAGATAGCATCTGTAAAATAGTTTTGAAACTCAGGCGTGTTCTTTGATATTGCTGTCATCTCCGGTGCCAGAACAGAGTTTATCGAATCTTTCCTGAAACTTTCAAGAATTATAAAGAGTACATTTTTACTATTTTCCGGCGCGCTGATACGGCTGTACAATGCGGCATCGGGACGATTGTTTTCATTGATATTGATAGAGAGAGTCTCATCATTAAATGAGAAAATCTTAATATAGAGAGGGTAGATTCTCCGTGCGAAAAAATTCGATGAATTTCTATTCGAATGCTGTTCAGCGATAAAAAAAAATACAGATAAAAGAAATACCACTTGGAGAGAAGAACCACAAACTCTGCTGTTCAAAACTTTATGAGGCATAAATTTATAAACAAAAACACCTGCAGTTAATATTACACTAAGCAGTATAATAAGCAGAAAAATAAATCCGGTTGAAAGTCCTGCCTCTTCCAGTGTATATAAAAAATCACCACCTACAGCAAGAATCGTAACTGACTCATAAAGGGTCATTGACGTTATAGATAAAAGAAATGCATCAAGATGCATCATGAGGGTATATATTGCTGAAATTCCAGCCAGAGAATATCTGATTTTTCTCACAGCTATAAGGCTATCCAGGATCTGCAGCATCGAAAAAAGCATTATATGCTGAATTACAAAAGAGAACATGCTGATCCTGTCAAGCTCCGGCTGATAGTAAAAAATCCAAAGCATAGACAGAATGAATAAAACAGGATAATATCCTGCACGGATCTTATTTATAGAAAATTTTTTAATAAATTTTTTTAATTTCAATAACATTCTCCGAGGCAACATCAGGGATGATTTAATTATAGCTGCTCATGAACCAGTGTTATTTTGTCTTCGCCGCGCCGGAGGCGCGGCGAAGAGCAATTTATCCACCTGCTGATAAGCTGTTACACAATATTTTATTTCTATTAAAAGCTTGTCCAGATTATTTTAATCAATGAATACAATTTCCCTCTTCTTCTTTTTGAAAAGCATACCCACACCTGAAAAAAGTATCTACTCATAAATTGGTGGTAAAATTGTTCACCGCCGCGCCTGTGGCGCGGCGGTGATGAAATTCTACCGGTTTTTGAGTAGTTACTGAAAAAAATAATGTAATTAAACTTATTGATTTACAGAAATTTCTTCATATAAGAAATATGCTATTGTATAATTCAAAACAGGAGAATATAATGAGTACAAAAATAGCAATGAAAACCCCTCTGGTTGAAATGGACGGGGATGAGATGACCAGAATTATCTGGCAGATGATTAAGGATATACTTCTAACTCCATACATCGATCTTAAAACCGAATACTACGACCTGGGACTTGAATACAGAGATAAAACTGAAGATAAAGTAACTGTGGATTCCGCCTATGCTACAAAAAAATATGGTGTGGCTGTAAAATGTGCGACTATCACTGCAAACGCCGAGAGAGTAAAAGAGTACAACCTCAAGCAGATGTGGAAAAGCCCCAACGGAACTATAAGAGCCATTCTCGACGGAACAGTTTTCAGAGCTCCGATTACAGTAAACAGAATTAAACCATCTATTCCTGCATGGAAAAAACCTATTACAATTGCTCGTCATGCATATGGCGATGTATACAGAAACGTTGAACAGCGCATAACAGGAAAGGGTAAGGCTGAACTTGTATTCACTGCAGAAAACGGCGAAGTTACAAGAGATACGATCCATGACTTCGAAGGTGCAGGAGTTGTAATGGGTATGCACAATCTTGATGAGTCCATTAACAGTTTCGCGAGGTCATGTTTCAACTACGCTATAGACCAGAAACAGGATCTGTGGTTTGCAACAAAAGACACCATCTCAAAAAAATATGACCATACATTTAAAGACCTTTTTCAGGATCTCTATGAGGCTGAATACAAAACCAGATTCGAAGAGCTTAAAATAGAATACTTTTACACGCTGATCGATGATGCAGTTGCGCGAGTTGTTCGTTCAGAGGGGGGATACATCTGGGCATGTAAAAACTATGACGGAGACGTAATGTCCGATATGGTTGCTACAATATTCGGAAGTCTTGCAATGATGACTTCAGTACTGGTTTCACCTGAGGGCTTCTACGAATATGAGGCGGCTCATGGTACAGTTCAGAGACACTATTACAAGTACCTCAAGGGTGAAGAGACTTCAACTAATTCAATGGCAACCATATTTGCATGGACCGGAGCACTTCGAAAAAGAGGAGAGCTTGATAACCTCCCTGAACTTATAGCCTTTGCTGACAAGCTGGATAAAGCATCAATAAAAACAATCGAAGATGGCGTAATGACCAAAGATCTCGCAATGTTATGCGAAGATAAAGATGTGAAGACTGTTAATACCGAAGATTTCCTGAAAGAAGTAAATGAAAGACTAAAACCGTTAATGCAGTAATAACAACTTGTAAAATAGAGCTAAAGCTTATCTCCGCCATGCCGATGGTGTGGCGGAGATAATATGACGATGGTGTTTAATCAGTCTTAAATCCCCCGCCGCATCCGTCTTGAAAAAAATTTACAGATAAGCATGATGTTGAAAAAACTGAGCTGCTTACTATATGTTAGTCTATTTTTAATTACTTTTTTGAAGTGAACTTGTTTTATCAAAATTTACAATCGGCTGCTTAATTTTAAATAGATACTCGACTACATCACTTACCACAGGGTCTCTGGTATCCTTACAGTATACAGAATATTTTAATACAGGTTCCTGAACGGTTTTATAATCCTTCCTGTAATACTCTGTTTTGAACTGAAGATAATATCCCCCGGCACTCTTCCCGTAAGAAAAAAGCGCCGCATTTTTGTGTCTCTCATCACTTTCGTAATACCTGATATTGAATCCGTATACATCGGCATTTAACGAATTAGTATCGGAATTATTAAGAATACTTTCCAGAGATTTAAGTGATTTCATACTGTCAGTATAATTCCCTTTATAAATAGATCCTTCGATTATATCCCTTTTGAGTTTTGCAATATCCGTTGTAAAAAACTTTGACTTCGAATCTTTTTTAACTTTTAGATCCTTTGTCAAAGGGAAATATTCAAAAACTGAATCTATGGTGTTATCATTATTATTATCAACAATCATTATTATCTTCTTTTCCACTCCTGAAAAATCACCAATTACAATCGAAGTATCATTTTCAATGGACTGCATAAAAAGATAATTTATGTTATCTTTTGGTACAGGAAAGTAAACCAGCCGGGCACCCTCAAGTTTTTTTGTCTGAAGATCTTCAAGTCCGGCTGAATAAAGTGGTAATAAAAATAATACCATTAAAACTGACGCTAGAAAAATAATTTTTTGTTTCATAAGATCTCACCACTCCTTATAATAGCGCAAATTAGGAAAAATTCAGGAGGAAACAAGAATTTTAACCATTAAATAATAAAAAAATTCATTTTTATTGCTTTTTTAAGATATAACTCTCTGCATCTCAGGAAATTTTCAAAAAAAACACAAGTGTATTTTTTATTAAACTGCATTTTAAATGTATATAATAACAGTAGCAAATCATTTTCGGGGGTGCGTATGCTCCGCATACGCCAGGAGTAGGGGATATATATTTTTGTCTTTTACACTAAAAATAAGAATAATGTATTAAAACGAAGCCCCGCTGTATGTCCGGGGCTTTTATCTAAACTGTCATGTAAAAGGCTTTCAGCTTTTCTATTTCAGACTTACACCCTTTGAAGAATTTACACCAGGCTGTCTTACTTTAAAAAGATTCTCTACTGTCTCTTTAACTACAGGATCATTTGTATCTTTACAGAATACAGAATAACTTAAAGTCGGTTTCTGCTCGGTCTTATAATCTTTTCTGTAATAGACTGTCTGAAACTGAAGATAGTAACCTGATGCATTTTTACCATATGAAAAAAGTGCCGAGTTTCTGCTTCTTTCGTCAGCTTCAAAAAATCTGAGAATGAATCCGTAGACATCTGTATACAGTGAATTGGTATCTGAATTATTAAGAATACTTTCCAGAGTTCTGAGAGATTTCATATCATCGGTGTAGTTTCCTCTATAAACTGTCCCTTCGATAATATCTTTTTTTAACTTTGCTATGTCTTTGTTAAAAAATTTCGACTTTGACTCAGTTCTTTTTTTCAAGTCTTTGGTTAATGGATAATACTCCGTTACTGAATCGATAGTGTTATCATTATTATGATCAGTAATAAATATAATCTTTTTCTCAAGGCCTGAAAAATCTCCTATTACTATAAATGTATCATTCTCGATTGACTGCATAAATAAATAATTTATGTTATCTGCAGGAACAGGAAATAACTTAACTCTGTCCTGTGTCAGTTTTTTTGTCTGAAGATCTTCAATACCGGCTGAAAAAACCGGAGCTGCAATCATCATCGCAATAACTGCTGCTGTGTATAAAAATTTATGTTCCATTTTACTCCTCCCGTTTACTGTTTATATTTCTAAAATGCTTATTTAATCTTTGATAAACTCTCTTCAAGCTTGCCCAGAATTTCATTATACTCCCGCTCTTTTCCTCTCTCTTTTTCAATGATTTCAAGAGGGGCTTTACCGGTAAAACTCTCACTGGTTAACTTTGCAACAACCTTTTCAAGGTCAGCTTTTATTTTTGATATCTCCTTTTCAAGTCTTGCAGTCTCCTTTTCTACATCTATAAGTCCGCTAAGAGGCATAAATATTTCCAGATCCTGCATAACTGCAGAGGCATCGGTTTTGTCCGGCTGATAGCCTGAATCGACGGTGATGCTTTCAACTTTTGCAAGGGCCTGTATATGTACAGATTCAGTTTCAATAATCTTCTTCATCAATGCATTAGTTGTTTTAAATACAACCGATGCTTTTTTATCAGGTGGAATATTCATCTCACCCCTGATATTTCTGATTTTATATATAATCTCTTTAAAAATTACAGTATAATTTGCATCTTCATCAAAAACCATGCTGTTCTCAAATTCGGGCCACTGAGATACTATGATATCTGAATCACTTTCAGCCTTTATTCTGCTCCAGATCTCCTCTGTTATGAAAGGCATAAACGGGTGCATAAGAAGAAGCATCTTGTGAAGAACAAAAAATAACACCTGTTTTGCGGAATATGAAGATTCAGCGGAGATATTCACTTTTGCGTACAATCTCTGCTTAACAAGCTCCAGGTACCAGTCGCAGAATTCATTCCACCAGAACTCATAGATCAGATTTGCAGCTTCATTAAACCGGTACTGCTCAAGCGCTTCGGATACATTTTTAACAGTGTTATTCAGGGAGTGGAGAATCCACTTATCGAATACTTCAAGTTTGTCGAAGTTCAGTTTTTCAGGTTTAAAATCATCACCGAGATTCATAAGTATGAATCTTGTTGCGTTCCAGATTTTATTACAGAAGGAACTGTAACCCTCAATCCGTTTTTCAGAGAGAATTATATCCCTCCCCTGTGCAGCGAATGCAGCCAGAGTAAACCTGAACGCGTCAGTTCCGTACTGATCCATCATTACAAGTGGATCAATTACATTACCCTTCGATTTGCTCATCTTCTGACCATGTTCATCACGGACCAGCGCGTGAATGTAAACATCCAGGAATGGCATATCCTTCATAAACTTGACACCTGTCATTATCATCCGCGCTACCCAGAAAAAGATAATGTCAAAGCCTGTTACAAGTACGCTTGTAGGATAGTATTTTTTCAGCTCAGGAGTTTCATCGGGCCAACCCATTGTGGAGAAGGGCCAGAGAGCCGAAGAGAACCATGTATCAAGAACATCCTCGTCCTGCCTGATATTTGATGAACCGCATTTACCGCACTTATCGGGATCTTCCATGGTAACGGTAATATGGCTGCACTCTTCACAGTAGAATGCAGGTATTCGGTGTCCCCACCAGAGCTGACGGGAGATACACCAGTCACGAATATTATACATCCATTCGAAATATGTCTTTTCCCAGTTTTTCGGGACAAATCTTATCTGCCCCTCTTCAACGACTTTAATAGCATCATCAGCAAGAGGCTTAATTTTTACAAACCACTGCTTCGACAGGTACGGTTCAACTACAGTGCTGCATCTGTAGCAGTGCCCCACTGAATGTTCATGTTTCTCTACTTTCAGGAGAAGCCCCAGAGCTTCAAGATCGGCAACGACCTTTTTACGCGCCGCATATCTGTCTAGTCCTTTATATACACCGCCGTTTTCATTGATGACGGCGTGTTCATCCATTATTATAATCTCTTCAAGATTGTGTCTTTTACCCATCTCAAAGTCGTTAGGGTCGTGAGCCGGGGTCACCTTTACAAAACCTGATCCGAACTCCTTGTCAACATAACTGTCACCGAAGATCGGAATCTCCCTGTTCATCAGCGGGAGTATGGCTGTTTTGCCTATGAGGTGGTTGTGTCTGTCGTCTTCAGGATTGATCGCTACACCGGAGTCACCGAGCATTGTTTCCGGACGGGTTGTAGCGACAACTAAAAATTCGCCAGTTCCCTTTATCGGATATTTTATATGCCATAGATTGCCGTCGAGCTCTTTGAATTCTGTTTCAATATCGGAGAGTGCAGTTTCACATCGTGAACACCAGTTGATGATTCTATACCCCTGATAGATGAGACCTTCATCATAGAGTGTAACGAAAACTTTACGCACGGCTTTTGAGAGCCCCGCGTCAAGTGTAAATCTCTCTCTCTCCCAGTCGAGTGAGCTCCCCAGCCTGCGGAGCTGTCCCTGTATCTGGTTTCCGGAATGTTCCTTCCACTCCCAGACCTTTTTCTCAAATGCTTCCCGTCCAAGATCGTGTTTGGTTTTACCCTCTGCGGCAAGTAACCGTTCTACAACATTCTGTGTTGCAATTCCGGCATGATCCGTCCCCGGCATCCAGAGAACTGATTTACCCTTCATCCTCTGCCAGCGTGCAAGTATATCCTGAAGAGTATTATTCAGAGCATGTCCCATATGAAGGTTCCCGGTGACGTTAGGGGGAGGAATTACTATCGAATAAGGTTCTTTGCCGTCATTTACATCGGCATGAAAATATCCCTTTTTCTCCCAGTATTCGTACCACTTTTCTTCAGCTTCCTTCGGCTCATATGAGGGGGAAAGTTCCATCTACGTACTCCATTAAATGCAAATTTATTAATTTGAAGTCATTTTTTGTTCCGATTTGGCAAGTGTCAATAAAATTTGATTTTTAAAATTATAAATACGGTGTCGTGGCGGGTTTGGATAGGAAGTGTACTGCATAACAAATTCGGGCTTCGGCTCCGCTCAGCCAGCGTATACAACGCTCCCTGAGCGGGGCCGAAGGGTAAATGAACTAATCCGCTATATCTGAGTGTTATTTTTTAAACTTATTACTGATAAAAATATAAACTTCAGGGAAATAAGCGCCTGCTAAAATTATCAGAAATCCAAAACCTGTCGCTTTTGTAAAAAGTACATCCGCTTGAAACCGGGCCAAACCTACATTAAGAATACTGATATACCATCCGAAAAATATAAGCGCAAACCCGATCAGGTGAGGAATAACTACATTTTTTATCGCATCCATTTTGTATCTCCTTTAGACAATTATAATTACAAATATTCAACAATACAACTGCATTTTACTTATATTTTTCCATATCGGCAGAAGTCTCTATAAGATTACTTGTTACTCTTTTCCCTTCAAGGGCAATCTCTCTGTTATGATCGGTTACTTCGCAGGCTTTTCCCGTAACGACAGCCGTTTTTTCACTGAATTCAGTTATACGGTGTACCGCGTCAACAATCTCTCTGTTTATCTTCTGCACATCTTTGACGCCTTCAGCAACAGTAAAAGATTTCACTTTAACCGCTTCCATTCTATCAAGAATTTCATTAAAAACATTCTCTGTTTCATGAATCATATTGTTCTGCATGGAGTTGGCATTGCTCAGTCCGGTAACAGCAGCAAGAGAATCATCGACTCTCCGTTTCATTTCATTCAGTATATTGCCTATACTTCCGATCGATTCCATGCTCTGGTCTGCGAGTTTTGAAATTTCATCTGCAACAACAGCAAATCCGCGGCCCGCCTCACCTGCTCTGGCTGCCTCGATTGAAGCATTAAGCGAGAGTAGATTTGTCTTGTCAGAGATATCACGGATTATCTCTGTTACCATTTTTATCTCGTCCGACTGGGCAAGCAGCCCCGTTATGGTCTGATTAACTCTGGCACTGCTGGAGTTTACAACTGCATTATTATCTGTAAGTTTTTTTACAATGTTAAGAGCATCTGTAACCTTCTGTGAAGTATCGGTAGATTCATTCCCCATCTCTCCGGCAATTACCGCGCATTTTTCAATACTCTCATGAACCCTGTTGCTTAACTGAAGCTGATTCTGCAGATTCCCCGTTATATCATGAGTCTCTTTTGATATCTCTCTGACGGCTGTTGATATTTCGCCGGATGATTGTTCGAGCTTATCTACAATATCAAATGCCTTCTTTGAATTCTCTATCAGAATTGCAGATGTTTCAAGGATGTCCGATATTAGTTTTTTCTGTTTATCCTTTTCATCCTCAATTGTTTTTATCCTTTCAGAATTTATTTCATTTGAAATTTTTGTTGTTCCTATATATACAAAAGTAAAAAGAAGAACACACGCAATCTGTATTTCATAATCTGTAATTACATATGGATCTCTGATACCATGAAACCCAATCAGCCAGGCAACCCGGACAATATTAATTGCCACCATTATAAAACAGCTTATTTTCATCAGCTGCAGATTAAAATATAGAAGATACATTGAGAGCATCGGCAGGATATATACATATACCATTGTCCGCGTTGTAGTAAAAACGGCAAAAGCATATAGGATAAAATATCCCGCCAGAGTTATATATTTTATCCTTTCATCTGCGCTGTTTTTTTTGATTAGTATTGTAGCTACTGCAAGGGGTACCAGCATTACACAGAAAAAAGAAATTACAAATGGAAGAGTCCGTCCACCTTTTAAATATTCAATAATATATCCAAGCAGTAAAAATGAATCGAGAATATAATTTATAATGAGAACAGATCTATTAATCTTTCCTGCGGAAGTGTTTATCATTTTAATTCACCGGCTAAATTGTTTAATATAAAAACCATGGCAATCTGCAATTATATGTAGAGGTTATGATTTATTTCAGAATCACTATAGTCAAAAATAGAGTTAATATTTCAATTCAAATTATTACAAAGTCAACAAAAATATATAATCGTACTATTTCAGTACCGGATTCTTTTTTTAATTGCCTAAAATTATATTATAAATCAGTATTTTTTTACAGTATTTATTCCTTAACTTTTATAAAGTAAAAAAACTCTACTATCCCCGCCGCCGAAGAAGGCGGCGGGGATATATAATTATTGCTTTTTGCACTAAAAATTATATTTAGGAATAACTAGCGATTTTTTTATTAAATTCCATTCATTATCAATTGAGGATGAATTAATCGATGCAGCAACCTATATTAAGGCGAATCTGACGCTCTGATGGACAATGAAAAATCTCTCATAGGAATATCATCAGCTTTAAGGACTGTTCTCGTCCAGGGTTTTACTGCGGATCAGGATATTATAAATTTTATTCAATCAGCTTTTGGAATCAGTGATGTGGACGATATCTGCTCATTGATAGAAAATGGAGATGACGGCGGTACAGTTATAGATCTCATTTCATATCCCCATGACACCTTCAGAGAATTGATTGAAAATCTGATCCCCCCTGAGGGATTATCTTTAAGCCAGATAAAAATAATCGAAGATTTATTATTGAACAGTAGTGAAGAATCATTTATTCTTATATGCGGAAGAAAAGTAATTCTATCCAAAGAGGATTCACTATTCTGCTGTAAACAGTTTCTTAAAAGATTGAATCTTCAGATCCCTCTTAACAGCATATCTCTTCATGGACCGGCAGAAGATATAATTAGCATCCTCAGTATAAAAACACAATTAAGAAAGAAAAAATTTATCCCGACAGATGAAAACGTACTCTTCATGAATGATCTGATCTATAATTACAATCTGATGAAAAATAAAAGTACCATCGAATTTTTAACTCTCGTCAACCTATCTATTGAATTTTTAAACGGCTCTGCCGGTAAGCCATTTGATATCCTGTCAGAGAAAAAATATTACTATGAAAATGCCGTAATGGAGGCCGAAGAGTTTTCACAGCTTATGAAAACATACAGCATGGAGTTTATCATGATGAAAAGAATACAGCCACCGCTGATTTCCATAGATGAAGCCCGTTCGATGATAAAGCATATCGACCGGCTCACATCAATCGTATATGGAATGGTGATACCGTCGGTGAATAATGTTATCATGGACAGCTACTAGTTATTTATTTTATGATAAACAAGGAAATATAGTTGATTTATATAAAGAATCAGTAATTATTCTTTAACATCTCTAATGTCTATTCATCATGGTTTACTGAATTAAAAAAGAAGCACTGCAAACTGCAATCCGAAACACCGGAGAATAAAACATGAACTCGACAGAATTTGATATCACAAGTCTGAAAAAGCTTCCATTCAAAGTTTTCATGGTAAGTGACCTGATTGCATATTGTGTCAATATACCTGCATCAATAATTATTGTTTTTATTGTACTTAATGTCAGCGGATCTAAAATAGTATTCTTCTCGGCTGTTATGCTTGCGGTTACATGTGCTGCAGGTATACTCACGGTGTTTCAATTAAAAACTTTTTTTATACCCGTAATGGAATATTTCCGGAAACTCTCTGCCGGGGAATCCGTTACAGATGAGGAATACTTTAACGCAAAAATCCGGTTCTATTCTGCTCCATTAAAAAGAGCCGTCAGCGGTATGATCGCATGGATTGTACTCATGCCGGTTGTTATAGTACTTCTGGTCTTCTGGTTCTCACCCTCATTTTCGGCAAAAACAGTTATCTTTTCAACTCTGGCAGTTAACATAATTTCAGTCGGGGCTTTATATTATACCGGGATAGACTGGTTGATAAGAAAAACAGCACGTTGTGGTGTATTCTCACGCAAAGCTGCAGGTGAAGAGAATATCCCGGCTGCGCGAAGCAGCAATGTACTTGCTGTAAGCATTATAGGATTTGTCGGAGTACTATGTGCTTTAATGATACCCATTGCAAATGGACTTTTTTATAATTCAGCATATGGTTTCTTCAAAAACCAGCTTCAGGAAAATACCACATCAGCACAGGGAGCTGCTAACATTCTAAGTGAACGCTATGTTTTAACTGCACGGAACATCGCCTTCAGCAGTGCCGCGGCTGATGCTTTCAATGGTAATACATCTGGAATGAATGCTCTTGCATTAAAAATTACAGATGAATCCGATAAAGAACTGGATTCCATTATTCTATTCAGTGCAATTGAAAATTCAAAAACTGTATATTCAAATAAAGAAATTCAAAAGGATCTCCTTACCGGTCAGCAGCTGATACGGGCTTTAAGCACTTCCAGTCAATCAGGTGAGCCTGCTATTTCGGCGGTAATATCTCCTGTCAGCGGAATGCCTGTTCTGGCATTTACAATAAAATCCGGACCGGGAATCCTTATGCTCTGCATAAAGACAGAAACTTTCACAGCAAAAGAACTCAACCGTATAAAAACCGGAACAACCGGTTACTGTATGATTCTTGATCGTTTTAATATTGCTGCGGTTCACCATGAAAGGAATAAGCTTATGAGCGACTTCAGCGGTGATAATTTTAAAGAGCTTCTTTCGAATAGCGGCGAATCCACTTTAACTGTTGATTCTGCTGACAGCCGTTTTGTCTTCTCAGCAGCTCAGGCAAATGTTTACGGAATTCGCGCAATTTCAGCCGTTAATGACAGCGAAATAGAGAGTTATGGGATGAAACCGGTTCTATTTATGTGTATATTCTTAGCCTTTGGTCTTATAGTAATCGGATATGGCATCTACAGAATTTTACGAGTACGGCTTGAGCCTCTTGAAGACTGCAGAGTAATTATTTCAGCAATGGGTAACGGCAATCTGACTGTAAACGCTGTCAGTTATTCACGTGATGACATTGGACAGATTCTCACCATCCTTATTGAATTTATGGAAAAGCTAAGATATATTATTCAGAATATCCAGGAAGTTGCAAATGAGCTCGCCGGTGCATCATCTGATATGTCTCTGACTTCAAACTCGGCAGCGGCGAATGCGCAGGGTCAGGCGGCATCGGTGGAAGAGGTCACAGCTACTGCTGAAGAGATTACTGCGGGGATGCAGAATATATCAAGAGGAACTGATTCACAGTTTGCCAGTCTTGAAAAGCTTCTGGCACAGATTGGTGAACTTGCAAATCTGATCAACGGCAGTTCGGCAGATGTTGAAAAAGCAAATACAATCAGTCGTGATATTTCAGAGAAAGCAACTGAAGGGAGCCGTTCTCTAAGTGCTATGAATGAATCTATTTCACGCATAGCAGCGAGATCCGGAGAGATGATCAGTATCGTCGGAATAATCAATGATATCTCCGACAGAATTAATCTCCTTTCACTGAATGCCGCGATAGAAGCAGCCCGTGCCGGAGACTCTGGAAGAGGTTTTGCAGTAGTTGCTGATGAAATTTCAAAGCTTGCTGATCAGACTGCTGTTTCAATTAAAGAGATAGATCGTCTTATTAAAGATACAAATGGAGAGATCGATGGCGGACTCTCGACAATTGAGAATACAACACATTCTATAGGATCGATCATTGCAGGAGTCGGAACCATCAAAACCATGATGGATACTGTTGCCGGATCAATGAACCGCCAGCGTGAAGTAAAAGGAGTAGTAGAGACTGAAGCTACTGATGTAAAAAGCCGGTCGGAAGAGATGAGGATGGCTGCTGAAGAGCAGAATAAAGCTATGGATGAAGTAATGAAATCGATCACCATCATCAACGAACTGACTCAGGAAAATGCAGAAGGTTCAGAGCAGATAACAGTTCATGCTGAAAAAGTAAAACACCTGGCTGAGTCATTAAAAAACGATATCGGATTTTTTAAACTTTAAAGACTGTATTAAAAACCGCCCCCGGCCTGATTCTTTCAATGAAAAGGCCGGGAGAGATTTCGTTATCTTTAAAAAATGAAGTCTGTTGATAGAAAGTTAGACTTATTGTTTCTTACTATATCGGTAATAATCTCCTTATTTACACTATTCTCCTTCGCTGCAACAAGTGACCTTATTGAAAAAACACGAAGCGCATCTGAAACCGACAGCGTCCCCTCAGCTGAATCTTTTCTTCCGGTAAACGGAAATACATCGGGTCCTCTCTGACACTGGCAATTTATGTTTACTCTTGCAACCTGGTTAACAAGGGGATCGATAAGATTTGCTATCCTGTCTGAATTTTTACCGAATATGCTCACCTGCTGCCCGTAATTCGATTCAATGACATACTTCAGCGGTTCCTCGATATCATCAAACGCAGCAACGGGGATAACCGGACCAAACTGCTCTTCATGGTAAAGTCTCATCTCCGCTGTCACAGGGAAAACAACTGCCGGATTGAAAAAATTACCGTAGTAGAGGCCTCCGTTTGTATTAGTAACAGATGCCCCTTTAGAAACAGCATCTTCCACAAGCCCGGCAAGATATTCACACTTCCCCTCTTCCGGAAGCGGAGTAATATCAACATCCTTTTCCCATGGCATCCCGAGATTCAGATTACACATTGCATCATTTAACATTCTCATAAACTCGGGCATAATCTTTCTGTGTACAAAAATCATTTTAAGAGCTGTACACCTCTGGCCGTTAAACGATAGAGTTCCTGCAAGGACTTCACTGATAGTTGTTTCAAGGTCAGCATCGGAGAGTATAATTGCTGTATTTTTTGCCTCCAGACCGAGTACAGATCTGAGCCTGTGAGGTTTGGGGTGTGCTGTTTTTAAAATGTCCGCAACATGACTGGTGCCGATAAATGCCAGCACATTCACTTTCCCTGAACTCATTACCGGCGGAATAATACTTGCACCGTCTCCGTAAAGAGTATTGACAACACCTTTCGGGAACGAAATCTTAAATGCTTCAAGCAGAGGCCTGTGTAGAAGAACCCCGAACTTGGGGGGTTTAAAGACAACGGTATTACCTGTAATTATAGCAGGGATAAGCGTGGCAAATGTTTCATTAAGAGGATAGTTAAAGGGTCCCATGCAGAGAACAACACCAAGCGGTGAACGTCTTATCTGCCCGATGACACCCTCCTCCATCTCAAATCTTGAACTCTTCCTGTCGAGATCTTTAACCGCTTCAATAGTATCAACTATATACTGAACAGTACGGTCGAACTCCTTGATCGAATCCTTCCATGATTTACCGATCTCCCACATGATGAGTTTGACAACATCACCTCTCATCTCTTTCATCAGAAGAATAAATTTCTCCATATGCTTGATCCGCTGGGCGACCGTCATTGTAGGCCATAAACCACGTCCTGAATCAAATGCATTTTCAGCAGCAGCAACAGCCTCCATAGCCTCTTTAGCTGTAAGCATGGGGTATTCGCCTATTTTTTTCTGAATCAGGTCTCCATTGGTTTTCACATATACCGGAGAGAGCACCTGATGCATGGCACCGTTCCAGGTCCGTATCTCTCCATTAATAAGATACTCTTTCTGAACTATATACTCTATATTATGTTCCTGAGGTATATCTTTCTCTTCAGGGTAAAAATTTCTTATATCCATCGCATCTCCTTAATTATATTAATCATATTAATTTTATTACCAATATTTATTTTATTATGTCTTTTTTGACAATTAAAAATTAATATTGTTATTTTATTTTACTCAATTTATAAAATTTAAAAGTAATTACCCCTTAACTTTTCATAAGGGCGGTCCTAAAAACTCCGTTTCCTGGAACGCCGGAAGCCCTGCGGGGCTTATAAAGGGGCTGTGCCCCTTTACCCCCATAAATAAAAAACCACTATTATCCCCGCCGCCGAAGGCGACGGGGATATATAACTACTGAAAATTTAACCAGATATATGCCAACTATCAAGAAATTAATCAGTAAAAATTGTATTTTGTCCCAATCCAGCTTTGATTAAACCGATAAAATCATTTCAGCCGGCATAAATATTATTAAAAACTTTAGCTTGACTAAAGACTCCGGCTAAACTAAAGTTTTTTGACTCCCGGATTCTTATTTTCAAAGGTCAAATTAGAATGGATCAGATGATAGAACTACAACCCGATGAAAATCGGAAAAACTCCGGCAATGAGACTCCTGAATTGACCGAAACAAATTTCAGAGATCTTGCACACTCATCTCCCGACGCCATATTTGTTTACGTTGATGAAAAGATAATTTTCACAAATAATACAGGGTTGAAATTGTTAAAAGCAGCAGAGGCAGAACAGGTAATAGGAAGAGATATCAGGGATTTTATCCCAGCGGCAAGCCACAAATCTCTGGAGAAGGCAATCGGCCTCATCATAAACAATAAAAAGAGCTATATATCCACAGAAGATAAAATGATTACTATAAACGGTGACCCGATAGATATCGAGATCTCCTCCACATACTTCAACTTTAACGGCAGACACGGCATACAGGCATTTATCCGTGATATATCAAAAAGAAAACGAGCCGAGGAGCAGATCAAGTCTACAGAGAAGGACTATAAAATAATTTTTGAATCTACAGGGACAGCGATGCTCTTCCTTGAAGAGGATAAAACTATATCAATGATAAACGGTGAGTGCGAGAAAATTTCAGGATACACCAAAGATGAAATTGAAGGGAAGAAAAAGTGGACTGAATTTGTAGCTCCCGAAGACCGTCTCACCCTTGAATCAAATCACGAATGGAGACGGAATAACGGTGATGTGCCGATGAACTTCGAGTTCAGACTCATTGACAAATTCAATAGACATCACAATGCATTTATGACAATCACAATGATCCCCGGCACAAATAAAAGTGTCGCCTCAATCATTGATCTTACAGAAATTAAAAAAGCAGAAGAGATACTGGCCGCGACCCAGCAGAATTACCGGTTGCTTGTTGAAAACACAAAAGAGGCAATCGCAATAATTCAGGATGAGATGGTTCGCTATGTAAATCCGAAACTCTGCGAAATAACAGGATACTCGGAAAATCAGATTCTTAACAAAAAATTCTATAAACTTGTACACTCCGACTTTTCTGAAATAGTCCGGAATGAATACAGGCATAGACTGGATGGAACTGAATCAAATACAATATCCCCTGTAAAGATAATTGATACGGGCAGCAACGAACGATGGTTCCAGATTAATTCTGTTCTTACAATATGGGGAGAAAAACCTTCAGTGCTTCTCTTTTTCAATGATGTTACTGAAACTAAAAATGCCCAGGACGCGCTCATGGCGAGCGAGGAGAAGTACAGACTCCTTGCAGAAAATGCAAAAGATATAATTATTGTTTACGACGAAAACGGCACAGTGATTTATCTTAACAGTTCAGGTTATGAAACTTTCGGAATCAGCAGAGATAAAAAAAAGCCGATCAATGTCAGGGATATCCTCTTCCCCGGAAGTGAATATCTTACACCATCAGCACTTGTAAATAATAATAAAAATTTTAAAAACTACAAGAGCCGTGTTGAAGTATCAAATTTTCTCGGAGATCTGATTCAGCTTGAAACAATATCGAGTCCCATAAAACTCGACAGTGATAATTACGGAATGCTTGTGATCGGAAGGGATATCACTGAACGGAAACAGCTCGAAAAGGAGATTATACTGATCTCTGAAAGAATCAGACAGCAGGTGAGCCGGGATCTTCACGATGATCTGAATCCTCATCTTATCGGAATTGAAGCGCTGTCACAGGTGCTCTCCATGAGCCTTAAGAAAAAACAGGTATCTGAATCGGCCGATGCGGAGAAGATAACCACTCTGATTAACAAAGCAATTACAAAAACACACAGGCTGGCTCGCGGACTCTGTCCTATAGATCTGGAATCATCAGGATTTCAGACTCCGCTGATGAATCTGATAAAGGTTGTACGAAATCTCTATGGAGTGGAATGTAAATTTACATATGACGAATCTATTATAATAGAAGATATAACTCTTGCAACAAATCTGTACTACATCGCGCAGGAGGCAACACTTAACTCAGCAAAATATTCAGGCGGGACTCTCATCACAATTACCCTGAAGCGGAGCAGCGATACTCTTACTCTTTCAATCGAAGACAACGGATCGGGGATACCTAAAGAGAAGAAGCCGGATAAAGAAAAGAATAGCGGAATGGGACTTAAAATAATGAAGTACAGGGCTGAGATAATAGATGGAGCGTTCTCTGTCCATAAAAACAAGCCTACTGGAACGACAATAAGTGTAAAGATTCCAATTAATATTTTAAAATCAGAAGGGAGGATATCTTATGGCGGAAGGTTCCCTAAAACTCAACCGGAAACAACGGATATTTATAGTTGAAGACCACCCGATATTCAGAGATGGGATATCACAGCTTATAAATAAAGAGGACGACATGATTGTGGTCGGCGGATGTGAAACCTCCGGCGAGTGTCTTAAACATATTAAAGAAAATCTTCCCGATCTTATCATTGTTGATATAACACTGAAAGACAGCTGCGGGATTGAGCTTACCAAGGAGATAAAGAAAACTTATCCGAATCTTCCGGTACTCATTCTTTCGATGCATGAGGAACTGATATTTGCAGACCGCGTACTCAAAGCCGGAGCCAAAGGCTACATGACCAAACGCGAGGCTACGAGTAAGGTAATCGAAGCAATTAGAAGGGTACTCCAGGGGAAAATATATATATGCGATACAATGATCGATCACTTCCTGGAAAGATCAATCACCGGCGGCCAGAACTTTACATCGTCACCGGTTGAGCGGTTAAGTGAAAGAGAATTTGAAGTCTTTAATCTGATCGGGAAAGGGATGACAAACAGATCCATTGCCGAGGTCCTTACAGTAAGTACAAATACTATCTCCACATATCGGGAACGGATAAAAGAGAAACTTAATCTGCAGAACAACGCCGAACTGAACAGATACGCGATGCAGTGGATACAGAAATAAAGATGTTTTTTGTTATCTTAATATAACAAATCTCACTACACCGACATTAGAGTTGAAGCTTTAACTAAATTTTAAATTGCCCTATCAGCTCTTTCAACTCTGCCGCCTGGGCGTTCATCTCCTCACTGGAGGAAGCAATCTCTTCCACCATAGCAGCATTCTGTTGTGTCATTTTATCCAGTTCGTTTACTGCAAGATTAATCTGATTCATCCCCTCTTTCTGTTCAAAACCTGCAGCCGTAATCTCTGCAATTATTTTTACAGTTTCACCGGATTTTTCAGATATTTCAGAAAGAACAATCCCTGTCCTCTCAACGAGTTTTGCAGCACTGTCGACATCTTCTATTGCACTTCTAATAAGCGTTTCTATATCCTTCGCAGCACTCCCCGATCTTTGGGCAAGATTTCTGACTTCACTTGCGACTACAGCAAATCCACGTCCCTGTTCTCCGGCTCGCGCAGCTTCAACTGCTGCATTAAGAGCCAGAAGATTAGTCTGAAATGCAATTTCATTAATAAGAGAAGTAATATCAGAAATCTTTTTACTCGATCTGCTCATCTCGTTTATACTCACGACAGCATCATGTGAAATTTTATTACTCTCCTCGGATTTATGAGCTCCGGATTCAACCATTGAACGTGCAATATCGCTGTTTTCTGCATTCTGATTAATGGAAGCCGTAGCCTCTTCAATTGAGGATGCGATTTCTTCTAGTGCAGAAGCCTGCTCGGCCGTACGTTGTGCAAGGCTCTGATTTCCCGCTGAAATTTCCTCAATAACAGATGAGAGATTTTCAGTTGCAGATATGATGGTAGACAGCATATTCCGTATATTGAGTATCGATCCGTTGAGCGCATCGGAAAGATTTCCGAGTTCATCCTTAATTACCCTCTCAAATGTCGATGAAAAATCTCCTGATGCAACTCTGCTCAAAAGCAGAATTATTTCCTTTATCGGTGCTGCTATTTTATATGCTACAGCAAAGAGTAATGCCATAATAAGAATGAATATAATAACCAGCATTATTGATAATGTAAATATCATCCTGTCAATATCACTGAAAAAAACATTCTGCCTCACCAGCATTGCAAGTTTTCCATTAAGAAGCGGCACCGGCGCAGACATTGTCATATAATCCACACCATTAATTCTTACATCCGAAATTTTTTCCTGCTGTAAAACAAAGGAACTGATATTCCTGTTAACTATACCATCATCGGTAATATCTTTTTCAAACGATTTTTCATTAAGAGTGGTGTCTGTTGATGCTATAATTTTTCCGTCAGAAGTATAGAGGATATACTCAACACTCCCTTCTGAACTGATCTGCTTAATGAATGAGTTTGCAGACTCAAGTGTAATAGTAGCACCGAGAAATCCGGTAATACTTCCGTCAATGATCAGCGGCACTGCTGCAACAATAACTTTTACTCCGGTCGCTCTGCTTTCAATAATTTCCGAAAATGAAGTTTTCTTATCAGATTTCATTTTAACAAAATATTCCCTGTCCGAAACATTAACCAGTTTGCCATTGTCCGTTACAGTATTACCAAAGCTGTCGCCACCGAAAAAAACTTCAATATTGCTCCCTTCACTTTTCCGTAACCGTTTAAGAACTGGTTCAATCATTTCAGGAGAAATGCTGCTGTAACCCCCTGCAGTAATAGATGCTTCAAGCTTATTAACAGTTTCTACAAAATACCGCGTGGATTCCGTAACGGAATTATGTAATGACTGAACCATATGACTGCTGCTCGATTTTATAAGACTTGAATACATTACTTTATAAATTGTGACATTGAGAACCAGCATCAATCCCATCATAAGAGCTATGATCGGTACAGAAATTTTCATAAATAGACTAAGCGGATCAAACCTGATAACTTCTTTAAGTTGAAATAATTCAATACGGGCGATGTAATAAAGAAGAAAAGAAAAAATAACAGCTTCAAAAAGACCAGTGAGTGCAAAGTAAAAAGCAGATTCCCAGGAACTTATTATTCCCGCATAAAGGCCCAGAACACCAACCAGTACCGGACCTCCAGAGTTGCCCGCAAAAAAAAGAAAAGCAAATTTAAAAGGATAACGGTTAAAAAATAATTCTGCATCTTTTTTCTGAGTGCTATCTCCGGACGAAAGAGACCTGACAATAGTTTCACCCTTCCGCGAAACCAGGAAAAGATAAACAGCAATTGCTGTTAATATCGGAGGTGCAAGTATTACCAGAATTTTAGCGATCTCTATAAATTTTTCAGTACCCAGCATCAGTGTCATCATAATGCCGAATAAAAGCGGATCGAGGATGAAAAATAAAAGAAACCAGATAAAGACTCTATTCGGTTTCACTTTATTTATTATATCAATACTATCGTTCATGTTACACCTCTGGAGATATAGCTATACTAACATAATAATGTGACTTTGCAAAATGTTTAAGTATTATTTTCATCACTTCATAAAAAAGTATATAAACAAAAAGGCTGTTCCGGTAGAACAGCCTTTCCATCATCAGCATAATCATAATAAAGAGTTTATTCCGCAGGTGCGCCGCTGAAAATCGCATCTGAAGATTTTATTATCGCAGTCTCTTCAGCGAGAATAGACTCAACCTTCCCGAAATAATTAAGAAAATATGCGCCTACATAATACTGCGAAGATAAAACTCTACCTGAATAGAACGCAGCCTCAACATTCTCATGTATAAACTTATCTCTCTCTTCACCTTTAAGATCACCGACCAGTTCCCTCATTTTCTTAGTAGCAAGTGTAAGACTCCAGAGATGCATCCATGCATGCACAAGCATCGTCATGGCCTCACGGAACGGTGTAGCACTGATAAAGATCTGCATGAGTCTTCCGGAAGCAAGATTCTTCATCAGCATATCGATAAGTTCATCCATTTTGTCCATCGCTCTTACAAGCGGAGAGATATACTTATAATCGACAACACCCTTTGCTTCTTCGATTGTCTTCTGTAATCTCTTTCTGAATACATTGAAATAATACTGATCTCTATTCATCAGCAGTTTTCTTGTCATAAGATCTATAGACTGTATTCCATTTGTCCCTTCATACAGAGATAGAATCTTGGAATCTCTTGCAAGCTGTTCTACCGGATAATCACAGCAGTAACCATAACCGCCGTAAACCTGCATTGACTGTGATGTCACCTCCCATGAAAGATCGGAATTTCCCGCTTTACAGATAGGTATAAGAAAGTCAACTAGCGCTGCGGCCTCTTTAGCCTCTTCCCCTTCAGCGTTATGAGATACATCTATATTATAGCTTGTAAAATATGTCGTCATTCTCATCGCTTCAACATGAGTCTTCATCCATAAGAGCATTCTTTTCACGTCGGGGTGCTCAATTATTGCAACTGACGGTGCGCCGGCATCCTGCAGCTTTGTAACATGAGGCATCTGTTTTCTGTTCTTTGCATAAGTGACAGCATGAAGGTAAGCCGAGCTGGAGAGTGCAAGTGCCTGATTTGAGCACTGCAGTCTCGCCTCGTTCATCATCTGGAACATAATCTTCATACCATCGCGCTCTTTACCCATAAGGAAACCGACACACTCCCCGTTATCCCCAAAACTCAGAGAACATGTTGGTGATCCATGAATACCCATTTTATGTTCAACCCCGGTACAGACAACATCGTTCTTTTTCCCTAAAGTCCCACTTGTATTAACAAGAAATTTCGGTACAAGAAAGATAGAAACACCCCTTGTCCCCGCAGGGTCACCTTCAATTCTGGCAAGTACAGGATGCATTATATTCTCATACATATCATTTTCACCGGCAGAGATAAAAATTTTCTGCCCTGTAATTCTATAAGTACCGTCAGCATTTTTAGTTGCTTTGGTTTTCAATGCTCCGACATCGGAACCGGCATCAGGCTCGGTGAGACACATCGTACCGCTCCATTTCCCCTCTATCATTTTATTCAATATAACTTCTTTATCCGCACCATTGTAAAAATTCTTAACCAGATTAAGAGCTCCACCGCTGAGAATTGAAAACATATTCCACGCGATTGATCCCGCGTTAAAAAACTCATTACACGCTATATTCATCGTCACCGGCATCCCCATACCGCCGATCTCCGGATCATTTGAAATTCCCGGAAATCCCGATTCATTAAACGCAGCCATTGCAGGCTTGTACGGTTCAGGAACTTTTACGTTTCTGGTTGTCGGATCGTACTTGACTCCGGCTTTATCTGTTTCCATATTGATAGGATAAACCTGACCAACTGCAATCTGTTCAGCCAGTTCCAGTGTCGCTTCATATGTATCTCTGTCAAATTCTGAAAACCTGGGCATAACGGATAATTTATCCAGTCCCAGCATTTCAAACAGAACAAATCTCTGATCCCTTGAATCTACAAGTTTATTAAGTCCCATATAATCCCCCAATTATTAGATTTGAAAAGTTTCTGAGCTGATTTTTTTCTTCCGGGTGCTTTGTGTGTTTTTTTTATATATAATTCCGCTAATAAGAAATTCTTCCCATTATACAAAAAAGGATATCATTTAGCATACACAATGTCAAATAAAATTTTTAAAATAATACTTCATCATCTTTTATCGGACAATATTATAATCACGCCTTCTATTTTTAATCGAATATGACGCAACCACTCTTATTATGGGCATTTGTATTTATGTGTACACATATTATTCGGATCAGATAATTTACTCGTGGCAAGACTAATCATTACCTACATTTTTTTTTGCAGCCCCCTTGTAAATCCCCCGGAGTGGGACTTCAGTATAGAATCCTCAATTATAATCATTGAAATCATTAACTTTAATCAATATTGTTTTGCCAACGACCGGGGTGCGGGGCTTTGCGGGATGATTTACAGTAAAAAATAATAGATATGGGTAATGATTAGATTACGAGAGGAGAGGAAATGTGACGGGGAGTCTCTTTAAACAAGCGCCTTCAATACCCACAACTCCACCATTTCGGCAGCACGCCAGTTCTGGTTGCGTCGGGTTTTAGTTGATGCGGCACTCACTTTCTTTTGTATAAAAACTTCTTTCCTGAATCTCCCGCCGCCGGCGAGCTCCTCTTCAATAGGATGAGCAGAAGTTACATTAGTTATCTTCGCCAGATTTGAGAAGAGCAGAACAACTCTGCCGTTCGGTTCAAGTCTGTTTACAGCCTCTGCGAAAAAGCGGGGAAATAATTCTTCGTTATAATATATCGCTTTATCCAGCCCTTCCGCATCGTGTGCAGCGGGAATCCAGGGGGGATTAAAAACTATCAGTTCTGTTTTATCCGTATACCCTGCAAATAGATCGCCCTGCATTAATTCGATTTTAGAATTCAATCCATTTCTGCAGATATACTCATAAACTCCGTATATTGCATTCGGATTTGTATCAGTGCCATATACTTTTTCAAAGCCATGTTTCACCATAAGAAATGAGAGTACACCACATCCGATCCCGATATCAAAGGCCGATTTTTTTTCACCCTTTAATTGTTTCAGCCAGTGCTCAAAAACCTGCAGATGTTCAAAACGTGTTGGAAAATAAGTTCCGAAAAACGGAAAAATTTTATTATCTAAAACCGGCATTAAAATACCTTTTTCGTACCATTGCCATGCGCTATTTAAACCCTGAACCTGAGGAAACGGCAGCAAAAACTCCTCAAGCTCCGGATACAATATTTTAAGCCAGCCGATTTCCGGAGATTTTTTAACTCTGATTTTATGATTGCTGATCAGCAGCAGTATTTTATTTGAAAGTTCACGAAATGCAGAACGCAAATCGCGCTGACCGGAAAATGATTTATTATAATGAATAGTTTCGAGAGAGCTTTTCAGCTCCTTCAGAATAATAAGACCGCTGCTGAAATAGTCATCCACCAGAACAAAGTGTCCGTCCATAATGGCATCCACTGCAATTTTCGGGTCCATTTTATAATTATAGGCGACCACTTCTACATCTGCAATAATAGGTTCCGGCCGGTTTACGGCAATTTTTTTATCTGATACAGTCAGTTCTACTGCTGAATTATTCTTCATGTTTATTGATTCACTTTATTATGTTTTATATAAATCATTCCCGTAAAAATAGATTTATACTGAGGCGTGCTCCCGGTGTGCGTGTCAAGGATGATATTTATTCATCAATGACGGAATAAAAACTTATCAGAGAATCTATACTTTTTTAATAAATCTTACACTATCAAATCTGATACGTTCACCATAAATTCCACCTTTACCGCGCTTACCTGCTGCAATAACCATAACCACAACAGCATCCTTCGGCAGTGCAAGAATTTTCTTTATCCGTTTAGAATCATACCCCTCCATTGGACAGGAATCATATCCATAAGCCCTCAATGACAGCATCATATTCTGAGCCCCCAGTGCTGCTGTTTTTATTGCCCATTGCCGGACGTGAGCAGTTGAAACCGGTTCACGGATAATCGGAACAGAGAGCCCTCTAAAGAAAAAAAGTATCCTCTTCATCAGACCGAAGATTCCCAGAGGTCCCATGCTGTATACAAATGGAACAATTTTTTTATAATAGCTTTTTGCAGCCTCGGGGACATAGGTTGCTTTAGAAAAAATTCTCAGCATCTCTGCGGTATGTTCTTTCCAGGTAGAGGTCCGGGCTATCACTACTACAATTTCAGATGCAGTTTTTGCAGCAACCTGGTCAAGACAGGCTTTGATCATAGCCTCTTTTTTCTCCGGGGTTATAACAAGATAAAAACCCCACGGCTGGAGATTTGATGAATTAGGAGCAAGGAGTGCATTCTCCAGGCATATATTCATTATTCGCTCCGGAATAGGTTTACCATCAAAAATCCGGACTGACCGTCTCGATTCGACAACCTTCTGAAATTCCTTTGCGTCAATTTTGGGAGCTTTTTCTATATAGTCAAATTCCGGTGCTTTTGAAAGTATATCCTTAGCCATAACTGCCTCTGTTTTAATTAAATTTTTTTATACAATAATAAATTTGCAGTAATAATTCCTAATCATATACTCCCTGCCCCCTTCGGCGGCGGGGATCATTGATTTTTTTAATTCAAAAAAGTTAAGGAATAAATACTGATGAATTTAATATATAGATCAAAGACAGAGAGTCAAGCAGTATTGATAAATCATTACCCCATGACTCCTTTGGTTACCTGTGTCCCCGGCACTCAGGCTTCTTGCACAATAGGGCGAAACTCATGTAAGGTACTCCGAACACAGCGGTTAAGTTTTTTCCACGAGAACGTTGCGGTAGTTATATGATCAGAAAAGAAAATACATTTATAAAAATCCAATGCCTTGATATTTAATAATTCTTGACACTCTAATAATATTTGGAAATCTTCTTGAAAAAAGGTCAGATAAATAAGATGCGCGAAATATTTGCAACAGTTTGCCTTGCCGGTGCAATTCAGTCTCTATTTTTATTTCTTGTGTTACTAGCTAAAAAAAATAACCGCAGGGCCAATATATATTTATCACTTTATCTGTTTTTCGTAACTCTGGATCTATTTGAATTATATCTTGGCGCTAAAGGACTTATTGTTCCAGCGCAGCCGTATCAATTAAGTTTAATTCCTTATTCTTTTATCTTCGGTCCATCATTTTTTTTATATATCGCTTTTTTGACCGCACGAATCAATACGTTTTCAAAGAAATACTTACTCCTCTATGTGCCTTTTGTAATTACACTTATATTAAATATCATCCTGTTTCCTGCTTTTGATATAATACAGTTACCACAGGCTGAAGATTATATAAACATTATAATCAATGGCGGCGGACTTTTATTTGAAGCAATACTTTATATTTTATCTTTTATAATTTTACAAAAATATATCAGCCGATTGAAAGAATATTTTTCTGATATTGATGTGCTAAAGCTGTCTTTTATCCGGGCAGGATTAATTATCCTGATCATAGCTGTTTTACTGATTTTTTTACCATTTACTAACGGCCACGTGAGACATGAACATGAAATTTTTGATATTATTGCAATACTCGTCGGTCTGGGACTTGTATTCGTGATAGCTTTTATCGCTATTATTCAGCCTGAAATATTCAACAGGGTACGGCTTATTGCAAAGGCTGTGCCCGATAATGAAGAAAAACCATACCCGAAGTATGAAAAATTCAGGCTTCCTGCATTGGAAGAAGAAAAATATGTGAAAAAACTTCTGGAGTATATGTCTGAAAAAAAACCGTTTCTCAATGATGAACTAACCCTTCAGAATCTGGCCGATGAGCTCTCTCTATCTACACATCATCTTTCTATGGTACTGAATTTACACTGCAAACAGAGTTTTTATAATTTCATTAACAGTTATCGCGTTGAAGATGTGAAATGCAAACTGATTAACCCAGAATTCAAAGATCATAACATACTGACAATTGCCTATGACGCAGGGTTTAATTCAAAGTCAGCATTCAATACCATGTTTAAAAAATTCACAGGTAGAACACCCAAAGAATACCGCAAACAGCTATCTGTTTAAAAAAATAAGTGCGGGTTTAGTAACACGGGCGATATAAAGAAAAGCATAGTATATATTTCATGACAAAAGAACAGGTTGAGCTGTGCCTGTTTCAAAATTATGGAGGATACTATATGATATTTCAATCCGTTAAAAATCTTATTCGTTCAAAAGACTTAAATGCACAACTAAAAACATTCAACATCATGAAGCTGGAGGGGAGCCTGATTTTTTATCATGCTGCTATTGAAACCGGATTACTTCAAATACTGAAAAAACCATTAACTCTCGATGAGCTCGCCAATGAATTAAACATAACAAATAAACAACTGCTGTATTCATTACTGAATCTTGGATGTACACTCAAGGAGCTATCATGTAAAAACTGGAAATATATGCTGAAAGGTTCAATGGCGAAAGCTCTTGTAAATAACCTTCCTCTGGCAGAACTCATTAGAGAAACAGTTCAATACCATGCTGATGTTGCGCGCAGGCTCGACACGTATCTTTTGCATAATAAAAAAGGGGATTACCTGAAAGACTTTGGCGGAATTATTGCCGAATCATCAAGAATCCTGGAGCCTTTCATCAAAGCTTTTATTTATCATACTGTTAAAAAATCTGCTTCACTTACAATACTTGAGTTCGGTTGCGGTGCAGGTGAATACCTGAAATACTATGTCAATATAAACAGAAACAACAGCGGCGTCGCAATCGACATAGACGCTTCGGCAGTAGCAGTTGCACGTAAAAAAATTATTGAAAATAATATCGAAGGAAATTTTACAGTAATGCAGGGTAATATCCTTAAAACTGAAACTGTAAAAGATAAATCATTTGATCTTGTCACATCTTATTCAAACATGCATTATTTTTCTGACGAGGAAAGAATAAATCTTTTTGCATCAATTCATAAACTGCTGAACAACAACGGCAGGTTCATGCTTGCAACAGGTTTTAAAAGCAAAAGTTTATCGTCATCTTATTATGATCTTATTTTTTCTGCTACACAGGGGCTCTACCCTCTTCCCGATATAAATGATATTTTAAGTGATTTGAAAAAATGCGGATTCTCTCGTGTGAAAACAGTCAATCTTTTCGGGGAGACTTTTAAGGGTGTTGTGGCATTTAAATAACTACAATAAAAAATTCAGAAATCATTGGGTGATTTTTATGTAGGTACTCATAAACTGGTGGAGATAGAATACCACCGATTTATGAGTACCTGCGTATTTATCGAATTTCTACTAAAAATTCAGGCGCCGCTTTCATATAAGCTTTGTTGAACGAAGGGCGGGCGACACAGAATATTAAGGTAGCATGGACGCCACCTGTTTATACTAAAAAGTAATTACTTTGTCTGCCCACTCAACCATTTTTACACAATCAACCATAGTTGACAATGGACATGAGTCAGTGCCGCTTAGGTTTCTTGATTTAAGACAAGTACCGCAAGCCAAAATTTCACCACCTTCAGATATATAATTGTTCAACTGTTCGTCCACGTTAAATTTATCATGTATCAAGCCTTCACACTCAACAGCTTCACCCATTAAAAACATCTTAACTTCATGATTATTTTTTCTTGCGGTTGTTGCGAAACGGAACGCGTTCCACGCTTTTTCGTAATCTTTGGTTTCTAAAATTATACCTATTTTCATATTAGTCTCCTAAATTTTAGTTTTCGATTTTTTTTAGAATCTGTATTCAATCAATTTAATATTAATGAGTATAATCAATAATCCTGACGGATTCACCAACTTTTTTAACAATAGCAGACCTCATCTGTTCAGCATGGGGACAGGGAAAACCTATTGGATTACCTCTTGTGATACAGGAAGCCAGGGCGATTGTGTCTGCTCCTCTTTTTACCATTTCAGCAGCTCTTGTAACTGCTTTTTTCCCCGGACAACCTCCGCATGTATTAACACCGATTATTTCGATATCTTCAGATATACCTTCAAATGCCAGTTTCTTGTCATTCATAACTTTAAAACATGTAGTCGCAGGGCACATATCTTCCGTCTGCAAACATCTGATTAATCCGACTTTCATAAACCTTTACCTCTTAATTTTTTTAATATTATTCCGTAATGAAACGGCGGCAGATCAATCTGCTTATCTACTGCAAATCCAGCTATTTTAGCCCATTCAATTATCTGTTCAGGCTTTGGCCTGATCTCCATAGAAGGTCCTCTGGGAGTATCTTCAAATTTCCAGTGAATCACACCTGCGGTTCCGCCGGGTACCAAAATATCATAAACGGATTTCAATAATTTAACCGGTTCTTCACAATGCAGTATGTTGAATAGCGATGCGTAATCTATATCGTTTTCTGATAAAGCTTTTGTGATCTGCGGAGAATCTATATCCCCGGTGATTAACTCTACATTTTTCATATTAAGGCTGGTGGATTTTTCTTCGCAATACTGAATCATTTCCGCGTCTATATCAATACCGATAACTTTTATATTTACAATATTCGCGGCAGGGAATAGAAAAGTTCCATAACCGCAACCGATATCAAGAAATGTATTTACCTTAGAATTAACTTCCATCAGGCTTAAAATCTTCAGTGGATCATAAAATGTTTCCCAGAGTTCATTTGCCGGCATTCCGCTTTCACGATATTTCATAATTCACCTCTGGAGATAGTTTCAACCTTCAGCTGAGCCTGTTCGAGCATTATCTCTCTCATGGTGATACAGGTCTCAAGTATACGTTGATCTGCCAGACGATAATAAATTCTGGTGCCGTCTCTCCTGGACTCAACAACACCTTTAGCTTTCATTACTGAAAGATTCTGGGATACGTTTGTGATACTGATTTCCATCAATTGAGCCAATTCATCAACACATCTTTCGGTATCACCAAGAAGAAACAAAATCTCAATACGTTTGGGATTGCCCATGAATTTACAAAATTCAGCATGGAGTTTGTAAATATCTTTTTCGTTCATTATATATTCTCATATATTCAAAATATTGCAAGTATAAGACATATTGATTTATCACAAATAATTGTCAACCTAAAAGCCGACACGGATGTCGTCTCTTTTTTAAAGATTTTTTTGCCCGTCTGTTAAGATAACCGCCCGGATAAAAGACCCGAAGTAAAAAAATACTTTCCAATCAGAAAGTAAAATCATATAAATGCCGTCAGAGTTTAAAATTGAATAATAATACCGGAGGAATAAATTTTGAAGAAAGCATCAATCGCATTTATCGGAGGATCAGGCCTTTACGATATTGAGGGGGCAAAACTTATAGAGCAGCTCGATATTGAAACACCATGGGGAAAACCATCTGACAAAATTGATATTGTTGAAATTGAAGGGATAAAAGTCGCATTTCTTCCGCGCCATGGCAGAGGGCATGTTTACCCCCCTCACCAGCTGAACTTCAGAGCAAACATTGCAGCACTGAAGATGATAGGAGTTGAACAGATCATTGCATTTTCAGCAGTGGGAAGCCTCAAAGAGGAGATACCCCCTATGGATTTTGTACTCCCTGACCAGATTATTGACAGAACAAAAGGGAGAAACGGAACCTTCTTCGAAAACGGAATCGTAGGCCATGTGGGATTCGCCGACCCTTTCTGCAGCAGACTGCATGATATTATACTCCCGGTGGCAAAAGATCTCGGATTGAAGATGCATACAGGTGAAACACTCATAGTAATGGAAGGGCCTGCATTCTCCACAAGAGCCGAGAGTAAACTCTACAGATCATGGGGTGCGGGAGTAATCAACATGAGTACCATACCGGAAGCCAAGCTTGCCCGAGAAGCGGAAATGTGTTATGCTGTAATATGCATGAGCACCGACTACGACTGCTGGCACGAAAGCGAAGAGGATGTAACTGTAGAGATGGTTGTAAAAAATATGAATACAAACTCTGCAAACGCCAAAGAGCTTGTTAAAAAGCTTGCGGCAAAACTTGGCCACGACAGAACATGCGGATGTAAAGAAGCGGCAAAATTTGCTGTCATCACAGCTCCGGAAAAAAGAAATATTGATCAGGCAAAAAAACTTAGCGCCATCCTGCCAGATTACTTTCAGTAATAACAACATTAAATAAAGCCGGTGAATATCTTTACCGGCTTATATTTACTTACTATCACAAATCAAACATTAGAGAGTCCCTACCTTAATATGATCATCTGCAAGTCTATTCATCAGATACGAATAACGATACATAAAAAATATACACACAGTTTTTTTTTGTAATAATAGTACTGCCATATATTTAAAATTATGTTACTTTTCTTATAAATTAACACTTTTTTTCTAATTTATTTGACAAAAACAGACCATATTAATCATCGTGTCACAAGTTAATAGCTGAGTATTATTATATTTTTTACTGAAAAAAATCATTAAATACTTAGTGATTATAGTATTTTTTTAAAAAAAATTTCAACGGCTATTGACTTCCAGGTATTTAATTGTTTATTTAAATACAACACACTGATCATACAAGGTTGCAAAATCTTCAGTATGACTCAATCAAATCCTCATAAAAAGAACCGGCAAACTTTACACAGCCCACCCCGGGCTGTATTTTTTTTCCCTTTTTTCTGTTGTTATAATTTTGATTCAAATCCCCCGGATATTCTGTATTTAATTATAAACTGGTGATGAAATTGCTCTCCGCCGCGCCCGTGGCTCGCCGGAGATTAAAAACCACTGGCTTTTGAGCAGTTACGATCTTATAAGTATTGATTTTATAATTTTGCTTTACATATTATATTCGTAAAATATATTAACAACTGTTTCAATTTATATACTTTTACTGCCGAAAATATATACAGGCACTTGTTTTAAATGAGAGGAATTATGAATAATCAGCATTACACAGCTAAAGAGGCACTACATATAAAAACCGCCTTTGCTTATTTTACGGCTCTTTCACTTACACTATTTGTAGGTATATCTTTTCTTATATACAGTAAAGTCCCTGCCGCAGAAGTTATTCCGGTTGTGGTTATGTCAGCATTCTGTATCTCTCTGGCCTTTATCTATTTTCGACTTAAAAAAAATAAAAAGGATTCAAAATCAATACCATGGATACTGGCAATAATAACATCACTGATGCCATTCATTACAAAACTCAAATATGCAGTATCTTTCGGGTGGACGTTCACCCTGATGTCGTATAACAGCTCAATGCTTCTTCTTATGCTGGTTTTTTTCACATGCCTCTTTTTAAGAGAGAAACTTTTTATATTCATTACAACTTTTGTCATTATCATATGGTCTCTTATCCTGTACATAGCTCTTGAAGAGGGAGCCGAATATTCATGGGATGCAGTTGTTAATGGAGAAATATATCTTGGTGTTGTCCCGACCAGAGAAGTCTTTATGATAATTGCAATGTTTATAATTGCCTTTGTCGCTTTCAGGTGGATTAGAATTGTAAACACATTCGAGCAGAGAACAACTGAACAGACTGCAGAAATTGAAAAACGGATTGAGCAGATGCGGGAGATGAACGTCGAAACAAAAGAGAGTGTAGCAACACTCCTCAATGAAGTAGACTCACAGAATGCCCTTGTTGTACGATTTAACGACAGAATGCAGAGCCAGGCGGCAACCTTCGAAGAGATATCCGCGACATTGGAAGAACTCCGCGGATCATCTGAAAGTATACATAACACAACTCTCGACCAGATAGAGGGGAACGTCCGGATGGACGATATTGTTGGCGATTTTAAAACCATTAAGAATGAAACCAAGGAAAACCTCAACTCCACATACGCCGGTCTTCATGGAATATCCGACAGAACAAATGAAGCAAACACCAAGCTTCAGGAAGTTGAAACAACAATGAATACAATCGCGTCACAGAGCGGTAAGATTGCCGAAACTATTTCTATAATTGTTGATATTGCAGATAAAATAAATCTACTTTCACTTAACGCTAGTATTGAAGCTGCCCGGGCCGGTGATCATGGTAAGGGATTTGCCGTTGTTGCCGATGAGATCGGTAAACTTGCTTTTCTTACAACAGAGAGTATAAAAGAGATCGAAAAAGTCCTGTCTCTCAACAATACAGTTACAAAGAAGGGCGTTGATGTTATCAAAGACTCTTCATCAATGATAAAAGAGATGATTAATGCCATGTCAGGAAGCACTGACAATATAAAAATTCTTCAGGATTCTCTCATGGTGGAGGAGAAATACATTAACTCTATCATCAAACAGATGGAAACCAATATAGAACTTGCCCGTTCAATCGGAGAGGGAACAAACGAGCAGAAGAACGCAATTGAAAATACAGGTAACGCAATTGAAGATCTCAACGAAATAGTAAGTGAAATGGTTAGTGAAATCGCTGAACTTGCTAAGTCTTCAAATAATATTCTTGATAGCGCAAAAGAGCTTCTCAAAAAAGCGGAAGAAACGGTTTGATCAGATAACCTGTAAAAATTTAAGAATATCTGATCTGGTTATTATACCTACAAGTTTACCGCTGTCAACAATCGGGAGATGACCTATACTGTTTATAAAAAGCAGATTCTCAATCTCCCTCATATTTGCACCGGAACTGCAGGTTATCAGTTTTGTCCTCATATATGCTTTGACCGGAGAATTAATCTGATTCTGTTTTCTCCCTTTCATTATATCGCGGAGTGTAAGCATTCCGCAAAGCTCATCTCGATCATTAAGCACCGGAGTTCCGGAAAGATCCTTCTCTTCCAGATAGATTGATGCCTCTTTCAATGTCCACGTGTCTTTTATAGTCACAACATTTTTTGTCATCATATCCTCTGCAGTTACTGCATGCTTAAGCTGCTTTGACATGGTATCAAGAAGACTCCTGAAGATCTCTCTTCCCTCACCCTGCTTAACAAGGGCAGATGCTGCTTTAGTATGACCGCCCCCTCCGAATGGTTTTAATATATCTATAAGATCAATGACGTTCTTACCGCTCCGCCCGATTATTACAGTACTGCCGTTTTTTTCAAAATGAAAAACACCGAATATCGCATCGGGCTTTTCGATATTGAAAATCTCTTCGACCACCGCAGCAAGTCCTGCAGCCTGCTTCTCCATAGAGTAATAACTGAAAACAATCTGGTGACCATTTATATCCTGCCACACAAGAGTATTCATTATATCATGGAAAAGTGAAACCTGGTAATCCTCCTTAAGCGATTTCAGAAAATTATTAACCAGTTTAATATCGGCATGGTGTTTTAAGAGATATGATGAAACACGGAAGTCATCTTCACGGACATTATCATGTGTAAAATTTCCAGTATCGGCATATATCCCCGTAAGGGCTATTGTCGCATCTTTAGGAGCTATTGATATCCGGTTTTTCATAAGCTCCAGCCCTATCATTGTGGTGTTGGAACCATAGTCACCTTCATGCACTTCAGCCCCTTCAAAATCGCATGAATCCGCAGAGTGATGATCATAAATTACAATTTCTTTATCATCCCGCCCTATAACTTCAAAATATTCTTTAACCCTTGAATATGATCTGGTATCGACCATAACAACTCTTTCAACATTCTGCCCTTTCAGTTCATCAACTGGTTTAAAATCGAGATGATAATGATAAAGATTAACTAGATTTTTCGCAGCAGGGTGTATAAGCCTGCTCATTACAGCTACATGATCAGGATACAGATACTTTGCAAGGACAATGGATCCTATGCAATCCAGATCCATATTTGTATGACCGATTATTATTTTCACGTTTCACCCGCAGGAAAATATTTAATTGCTCATTAACAGGCGGCATTATATCTTCGCAGTTTTATGATTAAATACGAAAATACTTAATATTAATTTAAAAAGATTACAAAAGATACATTAAACTCTATTATCCCCGCCGCCTTCGGCGGCGGGGATAATAGATTACTGACATTGATTATATTATAATTATTCTAAAGCGTCAAGCTATAATATTTATATAAATATTATAGCTTTGATCTCTTATGAAATTTCCCGGCAGGCAAAAATTTTATTGCCTTTGTATAATATTATTCTTACTATAATTATTAGAGATACAAAGGAGTCTACTTTGGATGAAGCTAAACCATTAATTCTAATAGTTGAGGATAGTTCTGTAAACGGCAGGTTGTGTGAAAGATTATTAAATAAAGGTGGTTACGATACAGCCGTCTGCACAGATGGTGAAAGCGCACTTGAATTTGTGAATACCAACTCCCCGGATCTTATCCTGCTGGATATTGTCATGCCGGGAATAGACGGATATGAATTCTGCAGAGTTATGAAAGACAATCCAAAAGTAAAACACACTCCAATAATATTCCTTAGTGCAATGGATGATGAAAAAAGTATAATAAAAGGTTTTGACAGCGGGGCTGTGGACTTTATTACAAAACCGTTCAGACACAGGGAACTCCTTGCAAGGACTAAAACTCATGTTGAGCTTAAAAGAGCAAAAGAAAAACTTCTTCGCATGGCTATTACCGATGAACTTACCAGCCTTGTAAACAGAAGATATTTCATGGGACGCCTTCTCCATGAATACGAAAGAACTAAAAGATATGAATCTGTTTTTACGGTTCTGATGATAGATCTGGATTATTTCAAAAATGTAAATGACACTTACGGCCATCAGGCTGGAGACACTGTCCTCCGTACAGTTTCCAATTCTATGAAATTAAGTCTTCGCCTTTCAGATATAATCGGCAGGATCGGAGGGGAGGAGTTTGCGGTTATACTCCCGGAGACTGAACTAAGCGGAGCCATGATTATAGGCGAACGTATTCGAAAACGTGTTGAGGCTCTTGACATTATTCACAAAGAGTGTAAAATAAAAATTACAATAAGTATAGGAGCATCCTCTTCATCGAAGGATGATTTAAGCATAGACGAAGTACTTCAGCGGGCAGATACAGCGTTGTATAGAGCAAAAGAAAACGGCAGAAACCGTATTTATTCTGATTAAATCGAACCTCTCTTTTTTATAAAGCCTGAAGCGGTGTACATAAGCAGAGCACTCCAGATAAGAGAAAAACTTATTGCATGCGTAAACGTAAAACTCTCACCATAAACTGCAACACCGATCAGAAGCATAATTGACGGTGAAACATATTGAATAAATCCGATGCTGGAAAGCGGAATCATCTTCGCACCCTGAGCAAACCAGAAGAGCGGCACTGCAGATACAATACCGGTTCCTGCAAGAAGAAGATTAATATGAAGCGGTGAACTCCCCATTGAACCTGTACCGCTATACTCTCTAAACATAACCACAGAAGCTGCAACCGGTAAAAGTATAAGCGTTTCTGCAGTGAGTGATGCAATTGAATCGAGGTTCCCCATTTTTTTTATAAGTCCGTAAAATCCGAAACTGAAGGCCAGAGAAAGGGCTATCCACGGGAAACTCCCCAGATCCACCGCCATGTATATCACAGCAGCCCCAGCTAAAAAAATCGCTGCTATCTGAACAGATTTAAGCCTCTCTTTTAATACAACCATCCCCAGAAAAATATTAACAAGGGGATTGATAAAATATCCCAGACTGGCTTCAACAATTCTCCCTGTATTTACAGCATAAACATATATAAGCCAGTTACTGACAATGGTCAGAGACGAAAGAAAAACCACAATGCGCAATCTTCTGTTTTTTAATATTTTCAAAAATGCTTCTCTTCTGCCAGTAAAAAGCACAAGTACAAATGAAATTAAAAATGTCCAAATTATCCGGTGAAAGACTATCTCATCTGATGGAACTGTTTTAAGCATCTTCCAGTAGCCGGGGAGGAGACCCCATGCTGTAAAAGCAGATATGGCATAGAAAGTTCCAGCGGCTATGTTTTTTTTATCTGACGAAACAGGGCTATTCATTTTTTTCTCCAGCAGAGACCATACGTTTTACAATACAGAGATTTCCTCTTATAAAAACATGTCAATAATCTTATATTAAAATACATATATTTAAAAGTAACTGCTCAATAACCAGAGGTATTTTATCTCCGCCAGTTTTTGAGCAGTTATATTTAAAACTTGACTTTGTATTAAATATTATGCAGAATTTACTGCATGAAAGGAATATCTCCATATATAATACCTCCGCTGCTATGCCTGATAACCGGATATTCTCTTGGAATGGTTTCTCTAATCTGGGGAAAATTTAAAAAAGAAAATATGCTTCTGGTGCTCATCTGTTTCTGGTGGACTCTGCTATCATATCCATTCATATATCACAATATTGAAACTGATCCTGTTAAAATCATGCAATTTGAAAGGATCATTCATTCTCTCTTCGTATTTATGCCGGTGGTTTCTATTTTATTTTTTCAGGTTATGATCAATAAAATTAATAAACCGCTGATAGCATTATGTTTCGCATTAAGCCTTACTCTTTTATATTTTGTTCATACACCTCATTATTTTTACGGATTCAATAATTACAAATGGGGAATGATAGCAAAAGGCGGCCCTGCATTTAACGCTTTTTCCATATACGCATTGATTACAACTATCTATATATTCAAACTTTTTATTACCGAAATATTTTCTGAAACCAACAATGTTATAAAGCTTAAATATTATTATCTTTTTACTGCATATTTTATCTGCGCATTACTATCTTTTACAAATGCTCCGGCAATGTACGGATTCGATTTTTATCCATTGAGCAATATAATATTTATTCCGCTCGGCATCATGACATATGGAGTTTTACGATACAGGCTGGTAAGAATAAGCAGTGTTCTTCATATAACATTTTTCTGGCTTGCTCTCTCATCCATGATTGCAGTACCGAATTTTTTTGTATTTATTCTGGTAAAAAATAATTTTAATATTTTATCATCGTTCACCCTTGCTGTTTTTTTTCTTCTATGGTTTTTAATAAACTATTACTACTTCATTAAAATTCAGCCTTTAATAAATCAGTTGTTTAATAAACATAACTTTAATCTTGCAAAAATGGAAAAAAGTTTTATCAGAGATCTGGCTATGCTTAAAAATCTTGATGAACTGGTTTACCAGATGATAACAATGCTCCGCAAAACTCTGAATGTTAAATACGCCTCACTCTACATCCGGAGAAGTTACTCGGGAAACTACATAGATTCACGCGGAAACCTGATCGATATAGACATTAAATCGGAACTGATATTATTAAATGGAATTTTCTTTGAAAAAAGTCTTATAGAATCGGATGAGACAATTGAAAATACTGCGTTCCCGCTAATCCAGATATTTACATCTTCAAGAAGCGAATATATTATTCCGCTTATTCACCAGAATGAACTGATAGCAATTCTGACTCTTTCAGAGAGAATTGACCATCAAAGACTTAAAGAGAACGAAGTGCGGTTTATCCGTAATATAAGCACTTACGCGACTATCGCTCTTGCCAATTCAGTTATGTATCAGAATCTTTCTGATATAAAGGATAACCTGGAAAAAATTGTTGAAGAGAGAACCGCGTTAATTGAACAGCAGAAATCTGACATGGAGAGCGACATACAGCTTGCACGAAAAATCCAGATGGCGCTCCTTCCGTCCAATATTCCTAATCTGACAAAACTGAATGTAGCATTCAAATATGAACCGATTATGGGCGTCGGCGGTGATTTTATCGATATCCATTACAGAGAGGGGATGAATGAGTTCGGCATATTTATCTGTGATGTATCCGGACATGGCTCTTCTTCCGCGATGATCGCATCGATGGTGAAGATGTCACTTCATTCGTGGGGGAAATTTATTATTCATCCCGCACAGGCATTTGTTGAGATAAGAAATCTTCTAAGAGGTAAGATAGGCGATAATTTTATTACAGCATTTATGTGCTGCATAGATATGCAGAGCGGGATAATCACCTCTGCATGTGCCGGTCATCCCCCCATGGTTATTATCCGGAAAAATGGAGACATTGAGCTTGTAAAACCGTCAGGTAAAATACTCTTTGATCTGATAAGTTCTGAATATGAAGAGATTAAGAAGACTTTAAATGACGGGGATAAAATTGTATTATACACTGATGGAGTTTTCGAAGCAATTGATTCAACAGGGCAGATGATCGGTGAAGATAATTTTATAAAGATGTTATCTGAAAACTATCATCTCTCCGCTGAAAAATTATGTCAGAAAATTTATGATAATATTTTTATTCCTGCAGGGAATATTATAGAAGATGATTTTGCTCTGCTTGTTGCGGAGTATAAAGAGTAGACGCCCCCTCTGCCCTGTCTGGCATCAGTCGACGCTTTTTGGACATCGTGTCCGCCGCCGACACAGAAACATCCTGTTTCCAGTCCCCCATTATATAGTATACTGGATTTATAAAAACTTTTGGGTTAAATTATTAAGAGGGAGGCTGACGTCCCCCAGCCTCATAGAAGGCTTTATTCATAACAGCCTCCCTCTCTCTTCTGACTGCTTATAGTGGGTAGCACAAACTAATATAAGGGTGCAGCAGAAGAACAGTAATATTAAAGGAGGTCAGCACCATGCAACATTACGTAGGCATCGACAACTCCTCTCTCGATCACAAGATACGAATCATTGATGAGAATGACAACAAAAGTTTAAAATTTACAATATCTAATAATTATGAAGGCTTTGCTGAACTCGGGCTAAAATTAAGCGGATTAGAAAATATCAGTATCGGCTTCGAGCTCCCTCATGGTCCTCTTGTGGATTTCCTGCATATGAATGACTTTAATCTATATTCCTTGAATCCTTTAAAAGTAAAAAGATATAAAGAATCAATTAAGGTATCAGGGGACAAAAATGATGACATAGATGCTCATGCAATTGCTGAATATCTAAAAAATAATAAATCATACACCAGAGAGTTGATTTATAATTCTTCCGAGATTGAGCGATTAAAAAATCTTACAATTATACATACTCGTCTTACAAATGATAGAGTCCGTCATATTAACAAACTTCATTTTGCAATACGGCAGTATTTCCCTCTCCAGGAAGCACTATTTGTTGATTTTGGCTGCATAGTACATTTAAAAATGATTATAAAATATCCAACTTTTGACAAGTTGAAAGCTGCAGATGATAATGAAATTAAAGAATTTCTTATAAGTAATAAATATCGCAGACCTGTTTATATCAATAAAGTAATTGAAATAATCAAGAACTATAAACAGCTGATTTCACCGGATGTTGAATATGCTTATCAGTTCGAAGCGAAATGTTTGTGCGGGATTATACAGGTTCTTGACGAAGAACTAAAAAGAGTTGAAAAAGAAATGAATAAAATTAGTGATTCTCATAATCTGGGAAAATATTTTAAATCATTGCCCGGAGCCGGTGATATTTTAGCATGCAAGTTGCTTGCTTTATTTGGTGATAACAAAAAGCGATTTGATAATTCCAATGGTGTACAGTGTTTATTTGGAACAGCACCCAGAAATTATCAAAGTGGTACGTATCATAAAGTATTGATGCGTAAAGCATGTAATAAATCAGCAAGAGCTATTTTGTATAAATTTGCCTTTGCTACTTTACAATCTTCAAAATGGGCCAGAGAATATTATGATAAACAGAAAGCCAAAGGAAAGACCCATTCAGTTGCACTAAGAGCATTATCAAATAAATGGGTAAAGGTTATTTACAAAATCTGGAAGGATGAAATTTTTTATTGTGAAGAGGAAAAAAAATCATCCGCTGCTTGACATAGTGGGTGTGAATGGGAGGAGAAAAGATAAGAGCAATAAATTTAATTACAAGATTCTGTCTACAATACCCTTTGCATGGAGTGCCGTTGTATTTAAAAAAGGTATGCCGGGAATATCTCCCTCTGTTAGTATAAGAGGGAGTTCTGTGCATCCCAGAATCAGTCCGTCAATTCCGCTGTCAGATTGCATTCTGCTTATTATATCCAGAAATCGTTTCCTTGTATCATCTTTTATTATTCCTGATACAAGTTCACTGAAAATTTTCGTGTGAATAAACTCTTTCGATTCTTCATCGGGAGTTACAACTTCAATACTCTCTTTTTCGAAAACTTTATGATAAAACCTGTTATTCATGGTAAAGGCTGTGCCGATAAGTCCTGTCTTTTTTAATCCAAGACGCTTCGCCTCTACACAGGTCTGATCCACAATACTTACAAGGGGTATACTTGAAACTGCTGCCAGTTCATCAAATACAAGATGAGGAGTGTTGGAAGCGATGAGAGCTAAGTCCGCCCCGGCATCGACAAGAGACTTAACAGCACCTGAGAGATAACTGATCAATTCAGATTTATCACTCTTCTCAATCAGACTTATCATTTTTGTTATATCAATACTGTTTATAATAATTTCAGGATAGCTGCCATCATTATTCTTCTCTCTGTAATATTTCACAATAAGTCTGTAATACTCAATTGTAGCCTCGGGACCTACTCCGCCGATTATGCCTATCTTTTTCATAAAACTTCCGCGCCCCCTCTGCCCTGTCGGGCATCTCCTCCATGAATGGGAGGAGATGAAATAAGACTGTTACTTATCCAGTACAGCGTTCCACTCTTTTATTCTGTCTGCAACTTTTTCAAGAAGAGCTGTTGTGTCCCCGTCAATAGTAATAGACTCGATAATGTCCCCCTGTTTGATGCTGTTGACAACTTTCATATCATCATCACTGACTACTGATCCGAAAACTGTATGCTTTCCGTTAAGCCATGCTGTTGGAACATGAGTTATAAAAAACTGGCTTCCATTTGTTCCAGGTCCTGCATTTGCCATTGAGAGTTTGCCCGGCTTATCGTGTGGAAGCTTAGCCGAACACTCATCCTCAAATCTGTAGCCGGGTCCGCCTGTACCTGTTCCTAACGGGCATCCACCCTGAATCATAAAATCCTCTATAACTCTATGAAATTTTAATCCGTTGTAGAATCCTCTATTTACCAGATTAATAAAATTTCCCACAGTTACAGGAGTCTCCTCGGCAAAAAGGTTTACTTTTATCTCACCCTTGCTTGTTTTAAATGTTGCTGTTATTCCGCTCATTGTTTTTTCCTTATTATTAAATTTTATGATCCATACTTTTCACAGAGCTGTTTTACTGTCAAGAAATGTTGCTTAGACCCCACTCCCGGACTATGGGCATTCCGGTTATTAAATGGGGATGTTGAACAATGTGAAACGGGTGCAACTATAACAATTATTACTATATCGGGAATTGTTATTTTCAAGGATAATTCAGGATAATCAGACCTATTCCTCCTTGACATAATTTATATATACCATATTATCAGTGAAAATACCATTTACATGAACAAATTTCAGATTTTAACCAATTTAAAGGAGATTTACATGAAAAAGACATCCTATCTTCAAATTCTGACGTTATCATTTTTTATGACTATTCTGCTGTCTTCATCTATATATTCAGCAGATAAAGCAGCGGACAAAGTTCTTATGATGGCAACTACAACAAGCACAGATGACACCGGTCTTCTCGATTATCTGGCTCCTGAATTTAAAAAGGATACAGGAATTGAATTAAAATGGACCGGAGTTGGGACAGGAAAGGCTATCCAGATGGGAGTAAACTGTGATGTTGACGTGCTTCTGGTTCATGATCCCGATGCTGAGAAAAAACTTGTAGCAGATGGCAACGGATTGAACAGAAAAGAACTTATGTATAACGATTTTGTAATTATTGGACCGAAAACCGACCCTGCTAAGATTAAAAAAATGACTGTTGTAAAAGCAATGAAAACAATTGCAGATAAAAAAGCTTTTTTCGCAAGCCGCGGTGATAAATCAGGGACTCACGCTCTTGAACTTAAACTTTGGAAAACAGCAGGATTGGGAACTCCAGATAAAGAGGCATGGTATCTTCAGACCGGACAGGGGATGCTTGCAACTATTAAAGTTGCCACAGAAAAAGAGGGATATACAATTACAGACCGTGGAACTTATATCAAGTATTCCGCAACAAACAAAGGAAATCCTCCGCTTGTTATCCTTGTTGAAAAAGACAGCAATCTGTTCAACCAGTATGCAGCTATAGAAGTTAATCCTGCAAAATGTACAAAAGTCAAAAATGACCTTGCGAAAGAGTTCATCAAGTGGATGGCATCAGCCAGAGGACAAAAACTGATTAAAAATTTCAAACTTGAAGGGAAACAGCTTTTTACACCTAACGCTAAAAAGTAATTTACAGAATTTCTGACTGCCTCGTATTTAATAAAATCTCAAATTTTCACAAACCGCACCCCAACCCCCTATGGGAGTTGGGGGCTTAGCTTGAAGGTTAAGTGAATTACAACCAGGAATAGGCTGGTCAGCAGACTAAATCGGGCAAACAAGGGCATACAATATGGAATTTTTAGCTGAGGGATTCTTTAGCGCTTTTACTCTCCTGTTTCAGGGACACGCAGAAACATATGATGCGGTATTCACAACGCTCGAAGTTTCGTCATTTGCAATTTTAATAAGTCTGCTCATCGGTCTCCCCTTCGGTTTTGCGCTAAGCTACTACAATTTCCCCGGCAAAAGACATATAAGAGCAGTTGTTGATACACTTTTAGCCCTTCCCACAGTTGTCGTTGGACTTCTGGTTTATGCCTTCATTACAAGAAAAGGCCCGCTTGGAGATCTGAATCTGCTCTTTCAGACTTCGGGAATTATTGTCGGCCAGATCATACTTGTCATTCCAGTTGTTATATCTCTCACTGCCTCTGGAATAGAAAGCCTGGATGAGAGATTAAGAAGCACACTTATTACTCTTGGTGCTAATCCCAGAAGAATTCTTTTAAGCACACTTTACGAATCACGCTTCGCGGTAATGACTGCAGCTGCCACAGCCTATGGAAGAGCAATATCCGAAGTGGGAGTTTCAATGATGGTTGGCGGGAACATAAAGTGGCACACAAGAACTATCACTACAGCTATTACTCTTGAAACGGGAAAGGGCGAATTTGCCATGGGGATTGCCCTTGGAATAGTTCTCCTGCTGATCAGTTTTGCAGTTAACTGGGGACTGATATTTTTCAGGAAGAGGGCTTAGGCAATAATATGATTAAGAATAATTACCTGTACGAAATTTCCGGAATTGAACACACTTATGGCGAATTTACCCTAAGAATACCTGAACTTAAAATAGAGAGAGGATCAGCAGTAGGGCTGTCGGGACCGAACGGCAGCGGGAAAAGCACACTGATCCGGCTAATGTCTTTTCTGGAAAAACCTGATGCCGGGAAAATTATTTTCAACGGAACAACTGACGGCAGACTCCGCGCAACGATGATGCAGCAAGACCCGTATTTACTTAAAAGAACAGTTTACGATAATGTATCCTACGGACTGAAAGCCGCAAATGACTACAGGGATATAAAAAAACGTACTGCCGATGCGCTTGAGAGAGTAAACTTAAATCATAAAAAATTCATGAACAGAAAATGGTTTGAACTCTCCGGAGGTGAGGCGAAAAGAGTCGCTCTTGCTTCAAGGCTTATTCTAAGACCTGAAGCTCTCCTTCTTGATGAACCTGTAGCCAATGTGGATACAGAAAGTTCCCGCGCAATAATCAACGCAGTTAAATGGATGAGAGAGGAGCACTCCACAACACTTATTATCTCCAGTCACGACCTGACATGGCTCAACAGTGTAACTGATCATATATGGAAGCTTTACAACGGGAAACTGGCAGGATCGGGCAACGCAAATCTTATACCCGGCCCATGGATCGAGGAGAAAAATAATCTCTGGCATACAACACTTCCTGAAGGTGCAAAAATTTATTCAACAGAACCGCCAGACTGCAATACTCCGGCTATTCTTCATCCTCATGATATTATTTTATCAGAAAAAAAACTTACACGCACATCTGCAGTAAATCATATTGAGGCAAGAGTAAACCTCCTTGCAGCAGAGGGAAATACCGGGAGAATACGAGTTGAAACCGAAGTATCCGGACGGATCATCAGCTGCTATATTACTGAAACATCTGCAGTTAAAATGAATATTATTCCGGGGAAAAAAGTCTACCTGATATTTAAAGCTACATCACTGGTTTGGGATTAGCAGTAGTTCTTTGCCTCGACGTAAATAGAATGCCATCCGGTTGAGCCGTTACATTTTATCAGACAGCACTGAATGTATCTTTCTTGACAATGCATATTCAATAGCTTAAATTTTGATTAATTTTGAGTTACGCGATACGGAGAGATGGTGCAATGAACAATAAGACCTTCAGCCTGTTGATCATATTCATTCTTGGACTATTATACTTTCTGCTCGGAAAATTTGCTTTTCTATTTGCCATTTCTTATGAAACGGTAACAAGCGCAATCTTCCTCTCTGAGGGTGTCGCTCTTGCATTTATTCTGTTATACGGCAGAAAGGTATGGCCGGGAATTTTTATCGGCCAGATGCTCCTCGGTATTTCTACAAGTCTCCCGATAAGTATAACAATAATTATATCAGCCGGAAATTCTATTGAGGCTGTTGCTGCATTCTGGGTATTAAACAAACTGAAATTTAATAAAAATCTGAATTCTCTTCGAGATTATCTTCTTCTTGTCTTTATAATCTTTTTTCTGCTTCAGCCTTTAAGCGCAGGGATAGGAATAAGCTCTCTTTTCTTCCTGAAGAATCTTAAAACGGAGGATCTGATTCCAGGATTTACATACTGGTGGATAGGTAATTCTATGGGCCAGATGCTTTTGACTCCTCTTATTCTTGGAGCCGCAGCAGTTTTAAAAAACAGACCAACGCTTCTTAAAGAAAAGTTAAGAGAAGGGATTTTATCAGCTTTAATTGTCGGAATAATTTCTTCACTAATTTTCATTTTATGGGGAGAGAGCAATGTGCTGCGGAATGTTAACGCTTTTTTTCTGATGCTTCCGATAGTAATCTTTCTTTCGTTAAAATTTGATTATACCGGTGCTGTTGTATCAAGCTTTGTTATATCACTTATAGCACAGATATTTACTGTTTCAGGCGTAGGCCCATTTTCCGGGGGAGAGGTTCAATCGAATCTGATCTCTTTAAATATTTTTATTATAAGCATTACCCTCTCTGCCGGATTTACCGGGATTCTTTTTCTCGAGAGGAAACGGAACGAAATTAAACTGCAGAGCGCCCTTGATGAAATTAAGACGCTGCAGGGGATTCTCCCGATCTGCAGCAATTGCAAAAAAGTACGTAATGATGAAGGGTACTGGGAGCGGATTGAAACATATATTGAAAATCATTCCGAAGCCGAATTCAGTCACAGCATCTGCGATCAATGTGCCGAAGAACTCTATGGTAAGGAAAAATGGTTTAAAAAAAATGAGTAAAGATTTTCATGTTTGTAAAACTCCGGGAATGACTGATTATCTATGACCAGTTATGCAGCCATTCACCGGTTGCTTTATTATCCCGGGGTTACTGTGTTCAGTTTCTTCTTTTACTTAGCAAAACCGAGTTCTATAAATTCTGTTTTAAGTGCATTATAATAATTATCTGCCATTATCGCATACCCGGCTGCATTAGGATGTATGCCGTCATCTGACATATTCGCTGTCCCCCATATACCTGTCCAGATGTCATCAACAACCACAAGCTGAACGTTAGTTGTCGTCATCCCGGCAAGTTCATTGTAAGCAGTCGCGCAATCATTGATTATCTGAGTTTTTTCTGCATCTGTGAGACCAAGAGGATCAAATAATAAACCCTGTCTCACAGAGTCAGTCAGCATGGCCTGGGCACTTTCATTATTAAAGAATTTTGCAATTACCACAAGACGTTCTTTTGTATCAAGCTGTTGAACGATGGACATCAGATTATCTTTTATAGTATTAACTGTAATTTTCCCCGAACCAGTCAACTCGTCTTTAGTAGCTTCAAAAAAGTCGTTACCGCCAAGACAGATAATAACCACTGCCGGGTCTTTGTCAATAACGTCATTCTGAAGTCTTGCCAGTGCATCTGCAGTAGTATCACCGCTGACTCCGGCATTAAAAACAACAGCATCCAATTTGCTCTCCAGAATGGCCGGATAAGCCTTGTCCTTATCATCCTGATAAACAGTCGTCGCTGACATTCCCGCAGTAAGACTATCTCCAAGACAAACTATATCAATTTTGTCATTGTCTTTCTCTTCGTCTGCACCACCACAGGCAATAATCATCGAGGAGAGAACAAACAGCATCAGCGTCATTTTTATAAACTTTACAAACTTCTTCATAATTACACTCTCTTCTTAATTTTTAATTGAGTAATATGTCGGCTATGAATATAGCAGCAGATTTAAATTTCGTCTTCCTGACTTATAATAAGTCAAAAAATTTTTAAGTGACAACCAGTCAATTAAGATAATTTAAGACGACAGAATTAGACAGGCAACATGATGGTGTATTTTTAATTTAAATTCTTCAATTCAGAAATTGTATTGATTTTCTATAAATACACCCAGACTATTATGGGGAATGTCAGACTTTATGTGAAATTAAAGCAGAATGGCAGGTACGACGTATACTCAGCCTCAACTGAAGAGATTTTAAACTCACATCTTGTTGCACTTCATCCTTGAATTTGGGTTCATCAGAAGACACTAAATGTATCTTTCTTGACATTATTTCTTCATTACTTTATATAAACATCAGTATTTATTCTTTAACTTTTATATAGTAAAAAAGGATCTATTATCCCCGCCGCCGAAGGCGGCGGGGATATATAATTTTTGTTTTTTACACTAAAAATTAAATTTTTAAAAAATTACTTCAAATGTCATTGGATATCCATCAATAAAAATAATATCTGTATCAGGAATAAATTGTCTCCAGATACTTAAGTTATATAAATAATTCTGAGGAGACATCCTGCTTGAAAAAAATTATACTTATCTTTGCAGTTTTATTTTTAACTGTTAACCTTCGTTCCGAATACCTTTTCCTCAAAGACGGTTTAATCATAAAGGGGAGTATCATCAGCGATAAGGCTGACAGCATCAGCTTCCGGAATGACGAGGGGAAGGTGCTACGCTATCCTCGTGATAAGATTCTTCGGCTTCTCTACACCGAGCTTAATATGGGCAGGGTATTTGTCCAGAGACGCGACGGAAAGGTTGATACTGTCTATATGGTTGATGAAGACCGCATAACATATACCTTCCGCAAGGATCTTTATAAACCGGTAGAGTTTACAATGAAAAGAGCGGACGTCCTCTTTATGGCTGAACGTAATCCCACCGGACTTAAGGGCGAGCCCGGCATTGATGAAGTTGCATTAGAATGGCTTCCATCTTTTGAGAAGATGAAGCACTACAATATATATCTTAAGAAAAAAGGCGGGAATTACGGACTTCCAATGGAGTCAAAGAAGGTAAAATATAATCTTGATGACCTTGCAAGTAACACAGAGTATACGGTTAAGGTCACCGGTTACGCAGGTGATGGAGATGAAACTACTCCAAGCAATGAATATACATTCCGTACAATAAATCTCCCCCCGGTTGATCCGGGTGGAGTTACTATCAGTCCGATTGACAATGGTAAAACCAGAATAGCCTGGGAACCTGCATCAGATCCTGACGGAAAGGTTGTTAAATACCAGATCTACACTGTAAATGGTAAGGCTACGACGCTAATTGGCGAGACAACGAAGCTGGAGTACACAGTTAATGATAAGATTTTTTTTGACAGATTAATAGCTACAGCAGTTGACGACAGAGGTGCGGAGTCTTCGCCCGGAGGTATCAGGATAGTGCCTTTGCCGATGGTATTAAGTTTATCAGCCGGTACAATTATCCCCATGGGTAATTTCAGCGATATATCCGGAATCGGATATGGCGGGACCCTTAGTCTCAGAGAACAGAATTTCTTTATCACAGGGCTCGATACAGGCATATCAGCCGGATTTTATTATATGCAGGGAAAAGGTGATCCCGGCTCTGAAACTGAAAGTATCCAGAGTACCGGACGCGCCTTTTTCATACCTGTATCGCTGAATGCCGGATACAGGCTTAACATTACAAAGACAATAAGTGTTCTGCCGTATATCTCGGCAGGCGGAGCTTATCTTGACATGCTTTATACTGAACGTGACAGCAATTCACTGCTTGATACAGAAAAGCATCTCCGGACTTTTGGTCCCATTGCCGGTGCAGGAATCTCATTTGATTATCTCATCAGTAAATCTGTTTATCTCTTTTTACGTTCAGAGGCCGGGTTAATGATTCATAAAGATATATCCGGATATCCCTTTATGAAATTTGAACTCGCCGCAGGTTATAAGATTTGAACATATGAATAGCGGTAAGAGATAGCCATAACGCAGCACAGCTTTTATGATTTCAAAAAACAGTTACAAGCAGGCCAATTATGATTAAACATATAATCGCAAAAGTAGAATTAATAAAAAATCTGAGTAGAGGGTTTATTCCTTTATCCTTATGCGCAGCGTTACCGCTATTACTCTGTGTATCCTGCTGGAGCGATCTTGATGATATGCACGGGAAGATCGGGGAAAAGCTTCACTATGCCGGAGAAAAAGTTACCTATACATCAGGCGGAGTATCGTTTAAAATGGCTTTTGTTCCCGGGGGGAGAACTTTTCCTACAGGTGTGGATGATAACGGCGATACCGGTGCTTCACCTGCTCCGGTTATAATAGCACCAACTGCCGCGGTTTCAAAATCCTTCTGGATTGCCGAGACCGAGGTAACCTATGAACTATGGTTTGAGGTTCATACCTGGGCGATAGCAAATGGATATTCTTTTGCCAATCCCGGAAGACAGGGCGGGAGATCAATTGTTACAGGCCCGGTGGGTACTGATCAGCATCCTGTAACAACTATAAATTGGCGTGACGCAATGGTGTGGTGTAATGCTTTAACGGAATATTATAATGCAAACAACGGCGGATCTATGGACCTGGATTGTGTGTATTATTCAGATCCCGGAAACACCATAATTTTAAAAAATTCGGCTGATGGTGCTTATTCCGGTTCAATAAATACAACACCGGGTAGTCACGATAATCCGTATGTTAAATCCAATGCCAGAGGATTCAGGCTGCCGGGAAATCTGGAATGGGATATGGCAGCCCGGTATAGAGATGGTGTAAGCTGGACACCAGGGAGCTGGGCGAGCGGAGCATCTGCGAATTATAATGATTTTAATGCAACAAGTCTTGTCGCGTGGTTTGGCAATTCTACAATACAAGGCACAGGCAATACGGAAACCACACAGCCGGTTAAATCCAAAAAAGAAAACGCTCTTGGACTATATGATATGAGCGGTAATGTCTGGGAGTGGTGTTTTGACTGGGGAATAGAAGTTGAAGTTAAACGCTCAGCGCGGAGCGGAAGCTGGTTTACAAGTCCAAATGCTTTACAGGTGGGCCGTTTTATCGGTCAAACTTTCCCATATGATGAAAGCGAGAGTATGGGTTTCCGTTTTTCGAGAACAGAATAGTTTTTAAAATTTTACCTTTTCCATACAGGCCGTCCCTTTAACTGACTTTTTTCGATGAAGAAAACTCCGGCATTAACAATAATCCCCACCGCAGTGAATATCCAAAGCAGAAAACCTTTACCGGTGAATGCAGATTGAGCGCCTGAAGGAAGACAAAAATAGATCAGCCATATAAAAGTCGAGGGGAGCGAGAAAAGAAGAGCACCGCTTAATCCGCCGATAAAGTTGACCCACCAGAACCAGTAATCCGTATTCTGCGGGGAATAAATTTTTATTACAATTGAAGGGAGAGTTAACAATAAAATGAAAATACCCAGCGATAAAAAAATGTACCCTATTATTTTAAAAGCGAACAATAGATTGTCATTCTCTCCGGAAATTACAGAGTCATGCGGATTCAAAGGATTATAAAGAATTTCAACAGCATCCCCCTCTTTAAACGCGGGTGGAGTTGAACCGCTTGCAGATTTTTTCTGTAGAACTTTACCCTGCGAGTCTTTATATTCATAGACCGGGTAATAATAACCGTCACTTGTTTTGAACAATTCAACAACACTGCCGGAGGTTTTTTGTGAATAAATGTTCTTATCAATACCCGTAATCACAGGAAGCCCGTATGAAAACAGCACACCGGTTAAAATAAACATCAGTGAAACAATCCAGAAAACTGCTTCACCCCTGATATTGAATCTCGCCGAAAATATTAATGCCATATCGCCTCCTGATTAAAAACCTGGTCACCATCTGAAAAAGCGGTTATTAATTCCTGTCTTTTATGATAAGGTATAATAATGGCAATTACAACTGTAATTCAATTTCTATTTGATCTCTTTTTATTTCCGTGTTGAGTCTATCGCCGATTACGCCTTGACAAATAAAATATTATCTTTTTTAAAATATCTCCATTATTAAAGAATGCAATAAATAATGTTATTATCAAGAATACCGGAGAGCTTCTGATGAAAAGAAAATTATTCCTGCTATCTGCTATTATTCTGCCTCTCTTGATTACAGCTACTGAATATGGATACACCAGAGCAAAAGAGAGTTCCAACATAAGCCGGCAGCTGGAACCTCAATTTTATAACCCTGATGATTATTCTGAAATTATAGCATCGATCGAATTCGGCGGGAATGTTAAACCGAAATCACAGGATAATATTATATGGCTGGCAACACCTCAGTACGATGATGCTTATATGTTTTCTGAAGGTATGGCTGCTGTAAAAAAAAATGGCAAATGGAATTTTATTGATAAAGAGGGTAAAGTTATATCCGGGCCGGACTATTTCCATATTGGTAATTTCTCCAATGGTTTGCGACGGGTTAAAATGGCTAAAGATGGTAAATATGGCTATATAGATATAGAGGGCAAAATTTCAATTGAACCTCAATTTGAAGATGCAAAAGATTTTTCCGAAGGAATGGCTGCTGTTAAAAAAGACGGAAAGTATGGTTATATAAATACAGAGGGCACGATTGTTATTGAACCTCAATTCACCAACGCGGAAAATTTTTCTGAAGGTATGGGTCTTATAATTAGTGATTCTTTTTTTGGCGGAAAAAAATACGGCTTCGTAAATAAGGAAGGCAAACTTGTTGTAAAACCGAAATATGATTTTGCAAGATCATTTTCTGAAGGCATGGCCACCGTCCGTAAGGGGGATTATTTTAAAGGTAAATGGGGATTTATTGACAAAAAGGGAAAAGTTGTTCTGGATATTAAATATGATGGTGCAGATAATTTTTCTGAAGGTTTAGCCCGTATCAGAGAAGGTGATTATTCAAATGGCAGGAGCGGTTATATCAATAAGGACGGTCAAGTCGTAATAAAACTTCAGTTCAGCAAAGCATACGATTTTTCTGAAGGCCTGGCTGCCGTACAGGAAAACGGCAAATGGGGATATATTGACATTACCGGTAAATTTACAATAACACCTCAGTTTAACAGTGTAGAAAATTTTTCCGAAGGCCTGGCCCCAATAACAGATAATGCCAAAGATGTTTTATTCGGATTTGCTGATAAAGAGGGTAAAGTAATTATCGAACCTCAATTCAGCTGGGTCTCTAATTTTTCTGAAGGACTGGCAATGGTCAAGCGGGGAGGGAGCTGGGGTTTTCTGAAAAATCCTCTTGCTCCAAAAAAACAGGAGGAATCAATTCAGCAGACAGGAGTGCTTATAGGAGAAATCAAAACTGTTGATAGCAGGGAAATAATTGTAGGCGGGAAGAATATCGCTGACCGGGTATATATGGGAGATAAGATGTCTATCTATTCTGGAGACAAAATCATAATTCTCAGGTCAACATTCCCTATGCAGACAATTACAAAATGTGCGATTATCTCCGGAAGTAAAAACGATATTAAACCGGGTATGAAAGTTTACAAATACCAAAAATTAAAGAAGAGAGATTGAAATTTTTAACCAGAATGACTACACCTCAGCATAGACTTTAGAAATGCTCTGATTTTTGCTGATCAATAATATTTTATAAAGTTCTAATGAAAAATTCATTGTTTTTTAGTTATATTTACTGTAATTATATTACGACAGGACATTGGAATAATCTGTCAATATTCCAGTGATTTCCATGTTCAATTTAAAAAATATTTAGTAATCCTTTGTGCTTGTTAAAAGGATAACGGAGGAAAATGAGATCAGTAAAAATTATATTGGCTGTATTACTATCTTTAGCGGTTTTTGCATGTTCCAGCGAAGACAAGGATTCCGACAAATCTAATGCTTCAAAACTTGAAAATTCAATTCTTAATATTCCGGGAGCAGTAAGCAATGCAGGTATAGCAAGAACAGCTTATGAAAAAAATTTAGCTCTGAAAAAAGCAGTTAATAGAATCAGCAAGTCTGCGGATTCCGATACTCAGAGTGTTTATGAAGGTGTAAGAGAGACAATCGGAGGCATCGAGGACATGGTTGCAACTGTTGAAGAGATGATTGTCGGTATTGAGAAAGATATTCTGAGTCAATCTTCATCAGGTTCCTATACTGAGCCATCCCTTGTATCGGGTGAAGTTTCAAAAATTGAGTGGGGAGAGGACACAGGAGGAGTTTATGATACGGTTGTTAGCGTATACTACTGGAACGGCACTGATCATCAGAAAAGCCTTGTTGTTCATCTGACTTATGGTGCTGATGCAGCGAAGGGTGAGCTGAGCTGGGATCTTGCTTCAATTCCAGGAGAGGATGAAGATCTTGCTTTAACTGTAATTTTTGACGGAATAGCAGAAGTAAAATTTATTGATATTAAAGCTGTTGATCCTACACCTGCAGTTGATGATATTTCAAAACTCAATGTATATTTATCAATTAACAGCAGCGAGGAGTTTGTACTTAAAGGTACATATATTTTAAACGATGCGAATTTTTTCAATGCAGTTGAAGACAGGGCGTATACTTTTATCGCCGCAGGATATACCGAAAACTACAGCGATTCAGCACTTGCGGACAGCGCTGTACTAAACCTTGCTGTTCCTGTTGCCGCATATGGTGATCCTGCAGTTCCTTCAGAGACTGAAGCTTCAATGTGGCTGAATCATAGTATATCTGCAGTCTTTCAAAAATTTGTAAGTAACGAGCTTCGTACTACATGGAATACTGACGGGCTTACTGTTGCAAATCTGGAAACTTATACAAGTCTTAATTTAACTGATGGTGCAATCGCCGGTCTTCCGGATTCGGAAGTAATCGACGTACTGGAGTGGTATTACAGAACAAATCCGGATGACGCGGGAGTAGCTTCATTTATATATGTAATGGATCTTGTAAATTCAGCATATTTCAATTCTGACGGATTTGCCGGAACATATAATAATAACGGAACACCGGGTGATCTGACTGATGATTTTGGAACATTCGCAGAAGTTCCTGCATGGGCATCTGACATTTCTTTAACCGGTGTTACTGCTTTTATGCCTTATGCGGTAAACAGTCTTGTCTTTAACAGCAGTACTTTTGTTATAGAATAAAATTAATTTTAATCCTGAATTTTGTGATAAGAGGCGGATTCTTTCATCTGCCTCTTATCACAAACCTCTGTAACTGGAAAATATATGAAGCTCATTGATAATACTGCAAGTATAGTAGCAGGCCGCCATACATCGGGGAATGTTGTAACTGCATTGATCGATCGACTGGATATTATTAATCCGGGATTTGTCGGAGACCTGTTCGGTATTAAGGCCAGTATTAATTATACGGATAATACCTCCATGGAGATTGGAGTAAAAGTCGATGCTGAGAATTTTATAACTGATGCAATCCGTCCCGTTGCATTTGCATATCTTACATTTGCTTCACTTGACAACAGTTTAAAATCCAGAAAAGTCCCCACTCTTATTATTGAAAATGATGAAGACAAAAAACGTAAAAGCTAAGCAAAAGAAAGACTTAAGATAAGAAAAGAGCCCGAAGATCAGAAAAAAAATCATAGTTTGTGTGTAACTACTCAAAAACTGATAGCAATATTGCTCTATGATGAGACGGAGATAAAATACCACCCGTTTTTAAGCAATTACGTTTGTGATATTTTAATGATCGGTGAAATGTTTGACATTTCAACAAAAATAGTTTAAACAAACAGCATATATTGTATAAGCAGGTAGAAAATGAAAAAGTTTATTATAACATTCTCTGTAATTGCCGGAGTATTAATTGCCGTTATTTTATCAGCTGCAGGATGGTTTTTTTCAGAACAGGTTATGCATCCGCCTAAACCTGATAAACTGAAGTGTTCTGCCGAACATTTTGTCTACTGCAATGACCCGAAAAAAGATCTGGGTCTCGAATTTGAAAATGTATCTTTTATCTCTCAGGGAAAATACAATCTCAAGGGATGGTTTATCCCCGTTAAAGGATCAGATAAAATTGTAATCACTGTACACGGACATGGAGCAAACCGTTATGAAGGTGCCCGCTGGTTTAAAACTCTGCATAAAGCGGGATTTAATATACTCACCTTTGATCTTAGAAACAGCGGCGAGAGTACTAAAGACATTACCAGCATGGGGTATTATGAAAGATACGATGTCATTGCCGCAGTTGACTTTGCCGAAAAACAACAAGGTATGAAATCTATCGGAGTATTCGGTGTATCCATGGGATCGTCCTCATCCATACCGGCAATGGCTCTTGATAAAAGAATTAAGGCTGGCGTCTTTGAAGCTTCACTTGCCAATCTGGAAGATCAGTTTGGTGAAATATTGACAAGAGATTTCGGACTTCCTGAATTTCCCATTCTCAACACTGCAATACTCTTTTTTGAAGTTCGTGCAGGTGTTGACCTCGATCAGACGAACAATGAAAATATTATCGGAGATATATCCCCCAGGCCGGTATTCCTTATACACTGCAGCAGGGATAATTATATCGGATATAGTCATGGTTTACGGATGTTTAAAGCTGCAAAGGAGCCGAAACAGACATGGACCTCGGACTGTGATAAACACGCAGAGGCCTGGCAGTCCGACCCTGAAAAAGCAGAGAAGCTGGTTACGGATTTTTTTATAAAGAACCTGTAAGAATTTTCACGGGATTATAATGAGCTGTCTTTTACCGATAGAAAACTGAACGACTTGCTTTCTTTATATCAACAGACAATTTGATTTTGATTTATTTCAAATCCCTAAAATTCTCTTTGCATTCACGCCTAGAACTTTATCTCTGTCTACAGGTGAAATGATCTCACTCTCAATTGAGTTTATGTATCTCTCCACACCCAGAAGAGGATAATCGCTTCCGAAGACTATTTTATCCGATCCGATAATTTTCATGGCGGTGCTGTATATTTCACTACTATATAAATATGGAGATGCTGCGGTATCGTAGTAAACATTTTTTAATGTTCCACACACCTCCGGCATAAGTTCATAAAACAGCATACCCCCGCCCCAGTGAGAGAAAATAACCACCGCGCCGGGGACAGACTTAATTAATTGATAAACTGCAGAAAGTGAGGGCTCATACTTTCCCGGATATTGATGACCAACTGGTTCATTGAGATGCAGACAGACCGGAAGAGAAAACTCAACAGAAGCTTCAAGTACGTCACGCAGATATTTGAGATTGCTCTCTGTCATCCCGCCATTGTAAAAAGCAATCTCACCGATACCATAAAGTCCCTGACTCTTTATCTCTACAGCGTATGATCTTACACTTTTTGGACCGCAGAGAGGGATCATTCCAAATGGATAAATATTATTTCTCCCCTTAACGAAAGCCATATACTCGTTATGCAGGAGACAATGTTTTTCTCCCATCCATGGGAATGACATCGCTACAGCACCGGACATTTTTCCGGATAAAATATATTCACTCAGCCCGATATGATCTATTACCAATGATTTCTCTGAAGAGTAAAGCAGCTTAAAACCGGGATCGTCCATATAGAGATCTCTCGATACTATAACATCGCGGGGAAATATATGTGTATGAAAATCTATTATCATAATTAAATTTCTTTCCTCCTCACCTCAAGATAATCATATAAACAGCAAGGGATATAATCAACGTAAAAATATAATCTTTTTATGAAGCTGCAATTTGCAGTTAATAAAAAATGCTGACCTTGATTCAGGCCAGCATTTTATTCTGCTTTAAATTTTTGTTTATAACTTTATGGATGTTGCGATATCCGCACCTCTATTAAATTTTGCCGTTCTTCCTCAATGCAAAGACTATCATCTTTCTATAAGCCTTCTCTTTCAATGAGGCAGGTTTATCCAGATTCATCCTCACCAGGTGACGTTCTGCTGATGCCGGCACAGATCTGAAAAACTCGCTTATCAAACCGGCAAACATTTTAACTTTTGAGTTTTCACCAAGAGCTTTCATCACCTTCAGCGAGCTGCCTAAAGCAACATCATCATCTGTTAAATCAGTACCAAATGGGAACGGCTGGAAATAACCCTGCGCCTGATAAGGCTTCAACAGCTCTGCAATTCTTTCAGGATAATTATTTGTGTATTCGGCAGGTATTTCATAATCGGACTGAACTTTCCCTGCTGTTTTAGCTTCATGCAGAAGCTGCTTCTGGAATCTGGAGTCGGCAACATTGAGCATCTTTTTAATAACTTCACTTTCAGGAAGATCACGGATATCAGCAATACCGTATTCAGTTACAATAATATCGCGGCTGTGCTTTGTAATTGTGCAGCTTCCATAACTGAAGACTATGTTTGAACGGAGTGTTTTACCCGAACCCTTTGTGCTCTTAATCATAAGGATGAATCTTCCGTCAGGCAGAGCATGAGCCATGGCGTTGAAATTATACTGTCCGCCAATACCGCTGATAACAGTTCCGTTATCAAGATGGTCCGCAACTGCAGCGCCAAGGAGAGTGGCTTTCATCCCTGCATTGACAAATCTTCCATCTTTTCTCTGCAGTGAACGGAGCTCCTCATCGCCGTAGAGCTGATTAACCTTCCCCACGCCTGACATGCCGAACAAGCTCCTCTCCTCTTCACTCATATCATTAAGGGCCTTATAAAAAGATTTAGGGCCGATGAAGAATGCTGCCAGAAGAACCTGTCCGTTAAGCAATCTCTTTCCAAGTATATTTTTTATTGCCTTAAGATTTGCCTCATCATGAAGCTCAACAGAGTAAACGGCATCTCCGTCATATATTTTACCATCTGTAAACTTAAGACCGGACTTAAGTATTCCAAAGCTGCTCAGGTGATCAAAATCATCCCTGTCCAGAGTGGAGTGTATAGCTTTCATTTTTATCAGGGTTTCAATAATATCTCCAGGTATATGATCTTCTGAAATTTTTCCGCTGTTAAGCAATTTCATCAGAGAGGCACTGTCATATACTTTTCTTTTAAGTATATTTTTTTTATACATCTGCATAAATGGATCAACGAACATCTCCGATTCGCCATAGAGCCCCTGCTCAAAAGTCCCCATTCCGCCCCACTCATCAATCAGTTCCCTGCTCTTATTAAGAAGGCCGGATTTCTCGATTATTTCATTGAACTCCCGGTTATGCTCGTTACGCATAATAAGCCCTGCCACGATTGCATCACCCAGAGCGCCAATCCCAACCTGTAAAGTCCCGCCGTCTTTAATAAGGGGACTTACGTTAAGACCTATCATATGGTCAGATAATGCAACAGGATCTTTCGGCGGAGCGAACAGGCTGTAATTAAACTCCTCTCCATGCAGGATTACATCAAAATCCTCCGGTGACATTACCGCATCACCGTACATAAAAGGCATATTCTCATTAGCTTCAGCTAACATAACATTCTTTATACCTTTAGCCCTGTCCTCCATCATTAAGGCATGACTCTCCAGGGTAATATCGGTATTGCACCCTGCTGAATACATCCGCTTACCGTCGATTTCCCTGTATCCCAGCAGCATTGTTCCAACGTTGCTTCTCATTTTATGCGCACAACGGGGAACATGCGTGTAATGGTTAGCCAGATGGTTCATCTGATAATGGGAATTGTTTATATTGCTCCCCGGTTTGCAGTAAAACTCGTACAGCTGCACGTTGGGAGGGAGTGTCCCTTTCCTGAAGTCCAGCATGTAGTCAAAATCAGGAACGCCGCCAAAAATTCTTTCATTTAAATCCTTGAGAAAACGGACCTCCAGTTCGGATTTACCCTGCGGCTTCTCCAGTGAAAGAGCGGTTATAATCCGAAGGCTCAGTTCCGGGTCCTCCTTTGCTCTGCGGTAGAACTCATTAAGTATTTTTACAGGTTTGCCTAATGCCAGAGTCACCCCGAGAACAATATCTTTTCCGACATAATTAATGGCATCATCAACAACTTTCCTTACGTCATTATCAATCTTCCCGCCATTGAAGTTTATTCCTGTGTTGTAGTTCATAAAATCAAATCCTCCTCCAGACTCTATCTTTATATTTATTTCTTTTAATAATTCCTTAATTTACTGTTATCCCCGCCGCCTTCGGCGGCGGGGATATATAATTATTTATTTCCGTTTGGAAGTGATCAGCAGAACCACAGCATTTATCCTGAACCTGACTGAGGATTCGCAATGACCAGGTCTAATCAAATCGTTAACGCTACAGTCATCTCTTCACTATCGAACTTATAAAAAAATTTTCAGCATAATCTATTGCCGGCTTAAGATATATGCTTAAGCCCTCTTTATTCCATCTATTCTGTTCTATCTGAACAACTCCGCAGAATGTCCCCCAGACAAGATCCGTTGCATGAAATGTATCTGTCTCATGAAAAAAACCCTGCTCGATTGAGTATTTATAAATTAAATTCCCCTCGACATAGGATTTTTTCCCCCATGCTTTAATCTCTTCAGTCGCTTCTTTGTTCAGCTGATTAAGCCTGCCGATCTGCAGAAACATGTTGAAAATTTTTATAATTTCAGGATTCTTTTCAAAGGTTTCGAAATATATTTTAAAAACATCTTTAACTATATCCCTCCCCGTGCTGTACTCATTCTTCTCAAGTGAGATACGGATATTCTCCATGTTCAGCGCCAGAGAGCGGATCATCGGTTCTATCATCTGCACAAATAACTCTTCTTTAGTTTTGAAGTACTGATATATAGTAGGCTTTGAGATACCGGCTTCGGCGGCGATATCGTCCATGGTTGCGCTGGAATAACTTTTCAGAAGAATTACACTTCGGGCAGCTACGAGAATATCATCAATTCTCCGCTCTCTCTCTTTTTTAATTCTGTTTTCAGTAGCCTGTTTTCTTATCATTATTTCCATACCGTCCGTATGGATTTCTTTTTAATTAACCATATTAAAAGGTCAATAATTAATTTAACTCGGAGTTAAATTAATTAACTTTGAGTCATAAAAATTAACTTAACGTTAATATTATATCAAAAGACTTTAATACAGTTCCCCATTTCGAAAAAAGCATCTTTCCATCTGGCAATATTTTAGTAATATTTACGGTTTTACTGTAAGAAATACAAAAAATAATATACTATACTCTTTTATTATTGACATTATTTACAGCATAGACTAATATTTTTATAGATATTTACAACTTTAACTAATATTTTTGTACACTTTTTGATATTTATACTAAAATTTTACGCCATTTTATCTTTCAAAGATTTAATAAAATTATAACTGCTCAGAAACTGGCGATAAAATCACTCTCCGCCGCGCCGAAGGCGCGGCGGAGACAAATATTGAGCAATTACCATAAACCGGCAGTAGAATTATCATCCGCCTGCTTATGAACAATTACGAGCGAAGAGATAAAAAAAATATTTTCAAAGGGGGATTTATGAACAGCGGAAGAAGAACAGGAAAAAACAGAACAGTAAATCACAGCTCTTTTATGGACGATTATAAAGCAAAGCTTATAACACCGGAACAGGCCGCCGCCCTGGTCAGATCGAATGACACGCTCTTCACAGGGGGAGGTGTAAATATACCCAAGGCATTCTCTACAGCTCTTGGAGCAAGAGCTTCAGAACTCCGTAACGTTACTATACTTCAGGGATTTGCAATGGCGCTTTACGATTACATGAAACCTGAAGCGAAAGATAGTTTTAATATAGAGACGATGTTTGTAGGACCTCTTGAGAGAATATGCATGGAATGGGGAGTTGGAACATATAAGCCCCATAGCTTTTCCGACCTGGGGAGCGTAGCTCTTAAGGCTGCACCTCGCGTAGTGGCGTTTTCAGCAACCCCTCCTGACAAGGATGGATATGTCAACAAATCGTGTTTCGGATCTTTCCTCCCGAAAAAGGAGTGTCTTGAACCTGCAGAGGTTATTATATGCGAAATCAACAATCATCTTCCATGGTGCAGCGGAGAGGATTTCAAAGTACATATATCTGAAATCGATTACATCATTGAAAACAACTCCCCCATATTCGAACTTCCTGAAATACCGATTACCGATGTTGAAAACCGTATGGCCGAATACATTGTGGAGATGATTCCGGACGGCTCAACAATACAGCTCGGCTTCGGAGGACTGGGGAATGCAATCGGACATATGCTCTACAGCAAAAAAGACCTGGGGATGCATTCAGAGGTTGTAACACCATCTGTCACGGAACTTGTTAAAGCTGGAGTAATAACAGGAGGAAAGAAAAATTTCTATCCGGGAAAAATTGTTACAGCATTCGCAGTCGGGACAAACCAGTTCTACAAGGATCTCGACAGAAACGATATGTTCGAATTCAAAGAGGTTCACTGGGTAAACCAGCCCTCCAATATTGCAATGAATGACGGAATGATTTCAATAAACACCACTCTGATGATGGATCTTACAGGGCAGGCGGCATCTGAATCTATAGGGATAAAGCAGTACAGCGGAACCGGGGGACAGGTGAACTTTAACCAGGGCGCAAAGATGTCAAATGGCGGCAAACGAATACTCGCAGTGGCATCAACATACACAGATAAAAACGGAGAACTTAAATCAAAAATACTCCCCACTCTCCCAAACGGATCGGTGGTGACAACAACCAGAAATGAAGTACAATATGTATGCACGGAGTACGGAGTCGCCGATCTCAGCTTCGAAAGTATAAACTCCAGAGTAAAAAGCCTTATCTCAATATCACATCCGCAGTTCAGAGATGAGCTTACATTTGAAGCAAAGAAGAACAGGTGGATATAAAAACAAAATCCCCCGGCTGCGGGCCGGGGGATTTTGTTTTGTATAACTGGCGGTATTAAGCCTCTTCGGTCTCTTCGTCTTCAGGTTCAATTTTAATTTTGAAGTTGAAGTTTTTCATTCTCTTATCTTTTTTTGTTCCGTTCATAATCAGTTTAAAGAGAGGATCAACACTCAGGATCGGCTGAGTTTTGTCTTCTGGGCATCCATACATGAGCCATCTGATTACAATAAATTCAACGCTTCCGATTATCACAGATCGTACAAAATAGGGATCGGTATCGCTCTTCAGTTCTCCGCTCTGTATACCCTCTTTAATAACATCGGTCATTGTTTTATAATATTCTTTAAGATCCTTATATGTATCAGTCTCCATGAACTTCTTATTCGTCTTCAGTGTCATTAGAGATATGGATGCAAAATAGGGATTATCCTGATAGAATTTGCAGAGGTGATAGATCATGCCTCTAAGCTTATTTGTTGTACCGCTTATATAGTTCAGATGCGAATCGAGCATCTGTTTGCTCAGTTCAATTCCCTCTCGCGGGATTGAGAAAAGGAGTTCCTCTTTTGAAGAAAAGTATTCATAAATTGTTGTATCTGACACTCCAGTCTCTTTTGCAACGTCAGAAATAGTTGAATTAAGAAATCCCTTATCCGAAAAAACCTTTTCTGCAGACTTAAGGATCTGATCTCTTCTCGCTTCTTTCAATGATTTAACTGTCATCGTAGTCACCATCTCTTTATTTATTTGTAACCATCCAGCAAACGGCGGCTGTGATACTCTTTACGGCCGGTAAAAAATTCTCATCAATATGCTTACAAGAAGACCTGATTTACTCCTTCTCGTAAAAAAAGAGAAAATTCTTAGTTACTATAAAGTATTGTCAAAAAACGGTCCCTTCGAGTCAAGACTTTTTTATGTAAATTTTTTATACATGGCATAGAATTGAACATAACAAATGAATATTTTACTAAAGTGAAATTGATCATTCCCTTACCGACTGACCGGTCTGGCACAACCTCAGAATTTGTTATTTTCTTAAAATCAGCAATCTCATTGAACTATACAGTAATTATAGCATTTTTCGATTGAAATAGTACTGACTTCAGGCTTCGACTCCGCTCAGCCAGCGTTAAATTACTCTCCCCGAGCGGAGTCGAAGGGCTAATTGTACCAATTCATTCGTTAACCGATATAATACTCTGTGAAAGAAATGCAATCTTCACAATACCGGATCTCAAATGAGAGGTGTAAAATAAAATTAATGGCGATAATTATTTTAATGCAATTATTAATATTGACTAACAGATAGAAAATATATGGATTAAGCAGAGGAATTAATATATTATTATACTACACTTTCAGTTTTTTATAACTATTTATATTATAATTCAAATATATATATCACTGCGGAGGATTTATGAACAGAAATCTTATTATAATAATTTCCCTTATTATTATCACTGCTTTTTCGGAATGGGGAAAAGCTTCACAGCCCGTGACAGTTCTGAGTAAAATCTCATCTGTTAAACTTTTTACAAATAAAGCTGAAATTACGAGAGTCTCAAAAATCAGGCTGGAAAAGGGTCTTAACATTATTCAGATCGACGGGCTCCCGGATAATCTTTACGACTGGTCAGCCAGGGGAAGCCTTCCGGAAAAGTATAATGGAAAAATTCTCTCCATGGAAATTTCGAGACAGGCTCTTCTTGAAAAACGTAAGAAGAAAGTCATGGAGATAGAAAAGAGGCTTGAGGAGCTCAAAGATAAAGATGCCGATCTTGCCGATGACCTTGCCAATATCATGCATCAGGAGGATTTTCTAAACTCTGTAAATGATTTCACAAAGCAGAGCGCCTCAAAGGAGCTGGTGACCAGACTGCCGCAGACCGAAGTCTGGAGCAGTACAATGGATTTCACAAGCAATAAGAGAAAAGGGATACAGAGCGCAAAGAGAGCAATTTATAAAAAAAGAAGAGATCTTGCAGAAGAGATTCAGAAGTGGGAGTTTGAGCTAACTCAGATTGCCGGACGCACATATTTTTCGAACTACAAATCTCTGAAAATGGCCGTTGATAAAAACACACTATCAAACCAGGTGCAGCAGTATGGCGAGTTTACAGAACAGTACGCTCAACAGAAGGGATTCCTTGACACCGACACGTCAAAGATCGACACGGAGAAAAAAATTCTTCTTAACATATTCTCCGCCGCAGAAGGTGAAACTGATTTCATCTTCACCTATATGATCCCGGATACATACTGGATGATGAAGTACGATTTCAGGGCGAGCAAAAAAAGCGACGAGATAGAGATCATTTTATACTCCGACATTTATCAGAAAACAGGGGAAGACTGGGACAATATAAATCTCAGCCTCTCAACCGGAGCACCGCTTAATATCATAACACTTCCGGCGCTTAATCCATGGTATCTCAGTGCAAGTAAACCATATAAAGAGGATTATGCCTTCGCAGCAAAATCAAAAAAGGAATACGCCGTCCAGAGAGAGGAAGGCGCGGCAGGAATGAATGACTATGATGAGGCACAGGAGGCTATTCCTGAAACATCGGTTAAAGAGAGCGGACTCTCTTTTGAAATATCATTCCCTCTGAAACAGACGATTGAGTCTTCCGAAAAGTATCAGAAAAAGTATATTAAATCTTATAATATAAAATCCGGTAAAGGATTGAAGTTCTACTATCATACAATTCCTGAATCATCGGGGAAAGTTTTTCTCATGGCAAAGACTGTGAATCAGACAGAACTTCCATGGCTTGGCGGAGAGGCTCAGGTTTTTCTTGAAAATGAGTACATAGGAAAAGTCGATGTTCCGCAGACTCCGGTGAGCAAAGAGAAGGAACTTGTACTGGGAATTGTTTCCGACACAAGTTCAAAAAAGGAACTTGTAAAAAAATATGAAGATACATCGGGAGTATTCGGCGGGAACAAACGGATTGTTTACTCTTATAAAATCACAGTTGAAAACGATTCAAAAGAGACACGGGAGATTATCACAATGAATAATTTTCCGGTACCATCATCTGAAGATGTAAAGATCGAGATCAAAGATCTCTCTTACTCATTTATTGCAGATGATATAACAAAAAAGAGTACTGAGTATGCACAGGGGATAAGAAAATTTGTACTGATCCTTGCACCCGGAGCTAAAAAAGAAATTACTTACGATATCGTTATAACATACGATAAAGAATTAATAATAAACGGATTGAAATAATAACCGGAAAAGAGAAATAGGAGAAGATAGATTATGAGACGAACAAAGATTATATGCACACTGGGACCTGCAACTGACGATCCGGCAGTATTAAAAGAATTATTCCTGAAAGGGATGGACGTGGGGAGATTGAATTTCTCTCACGGAGCCCATGATGACCATCTGGTGAGAGCTGAACAGTTTAAAAAAATGCGTGCTGAATTAAAACGCCCGGCGGCACTTCTCCTTGATACAAAGGGTCCGGAGATAAGGCTTAGAAAATTTAAAGACGGGAAGATCTGCCTTGAAAAAGGGAAAACATTTATTCTGACAACAGATGAAATTGATGGTGATATAGAGAGAGTATCGATTTCATACAAGGGACTCCCGGCTGACCTTACAAAAGGAGATAGAATACTCATAGCTGATGGACTTATTGAACTTAAAGTAACTGCAATCAAAGGGAGTGATATAATTACAGAAGTCCTCAACGGAGGCGAGCTAAGCGACAGAAAAGGGATGAATGTCCCCGGTGTAACAACCAGGCTCCCGTTCATGAATGACAATGACAGAAACGATATTCTTTTCGGAATTGAAAACGATTTCGACTACATAGCCGCTTCATTCGCAAGATCAGCCGACGATATAAAAGAGATGAAAAATTTTATAGAAGCAAACGGAGGCGGATTCATCAAGCTTATCTCTAAAATAGAGAATCATGATGGTGTTAAAAACATTGATGAGATCATCAGAGTAAGCGACGGCATAATGGTAGCCCGCGGCGACATGGGTGTAGAGATCCCCTTTGAAGAGATCCCTCATTTACAAAAAATGATCATTAAAAAGACTCTCTCCGCAGGGAAGCCGGTAATCACAGCTACTCAGATGCTGGAATCCATGATAAAAAATCCCAGACCGACCCGTGCTGAAATTACAGACGTTGCTAATGCTATATATGACGGAACAAGCGCTATAATGCTCTCTGGTGAAACATCAATCGGTGCTTTCCCGGTTCTGACTGTGGAAACGATGGCGAAGATAGCAAGAAAAACAGAATTGGATATTAATTACACACAGGTTCTTGAAAATACACACATAAACATTTCAAAAAATGTAACTGATGCAATCAGTTACGCCACATGTTCTGCGGCTCATTCTCTTAACGCGGCCGCTATCATTACAATCACAAAATCAGGGCATACATCCAGAATGGTTTCGAGATATAGACCAAAGTGCCGTATCATTGCATCTACACCATTAATTAAAGTCTACAACCAGCTTGCGCTTTCATGGGGAGTCTGCCCTATGATGTCCAATGAAGCGGAAACAACAGATGAAATTTTTGAAAACGCCGTAGAAGGTGCAGTCGATGAAGGGATGATTGAGAATGGTGACCTTGTTGTTATCACCGGGGGAATGCCCGTTGGTGTAAGCGGTACTACAAACATGATTAAAATTCACATAGTAGGCGATATCCTCCTCGAAGGTAAAAGTCTTAATGGTTTATCAGCTGCGGGTATTCTCTGTGTAATTGCAGAGGACAAATCCAACATCGGTGATTTTAAAGGTGGAGATATCCTTGTAATAAAACGATCATCGGACAGTATCCTTCATCTTATCAAAAACTCATCCGGTATTATCACCGAAGAGGACGGTCACGATTCGCCGGCAGCTATAGTTGCAAAGGCGCTTGACATACCAATCATCACAAGTGCGGAAAAAGCAACTGAAAGACTTACAAGTGGAATAGCAGTAAGAATTGACGGCGGGAAAGGACAAATCCTCAGCGGACAGACTGTAATTTCGAGTTAGTGATTTTGATTGCCCCCGCACCCCGGTCGGGGCAAAGATTAGGTCTTGCCCCGACCGGGGTGCGGGGGCCAAAGAGTTTACAAGAGTGGTATTAATTTGAACAAACTATCAACAAAAATGAAATCGCTTCTATTTATTATTGTCTGTTTTACTACACAGTCATCACTCCATGCAGATACGGAACTGGTTACAATATCATCATTTACGACTTCGGTTCAGGATCAGGAGTTCAATGTTAAAACTAACATCGCCCTCGCCGCCGGCAAACTGAATGGTTTTGTCATCGGCCCGGGAGAAGTTTTCTCATTCAACAGGGTTGTTGGTGACGGCTCTGCGGCAAACGGTTTTCTCACAGGGAGAGTTCTCTATCAGGATACGGTCGCATATGAATCGGGTGGCGGCATCTGCCAGGTGTCATCTACTCTCTATAATGCACTGCTCCTTGCAGGGTGTTCCATCACAGAAAGGTATAGACATTCACGGCCTGTCAGATATGTACCGCTGGGACTAGATGCTACAATACGTTATGGAAAGAAAGATCTCCGGATGAAAAATCTCCACAGTCATCCTCTTTATATTTTTGCATCAATGAATGACAGAAGTCTCAGCATAGTAATAAAAAGCGAAAAAAATCTGCAGAATCTCTACGAAGTGATTACAGAAGAGGAGGAGATAAATCTCCCATTTGCAAATGATGAAAACAGAACTATCAGACCCGGAGTATCGATATACGTTTACAGAAAGAGAATGCAGGGTAATACTATTATTGAAAGCTATCTTTTATACAAAGATTTTTATCCCCCTGTAAATGTAGAGAAATAACATACAACTTTCCGTAACTACTCAAAAACCGGTAAAATTGCTCTCCGCCGCGCCACAGGCGCGGTGGAGAGCAATTTTACCCCCAATTTATGAGCAGTTACAACTTTCCTTTAAATTACATACACATCTTTCTTGACAAATTCTTTCCTGCACTCTTCAGCTATTTCCAGAATAACAGAACAGGGAAAAATTCAAATTATGCCGAACAGAGTACATAGTGAACTGGTTTTCACCGTTAAAGACAGATGCAGAGTCTGCTATACCTGTGTCAGAGAATGTCCTGTAAAAGCCATTAGAATTATAAACGGCCAGGCTGAAGTAATTGCTTCACGGTGCATAGGATGCGGAAACTGCACCAGAGTCTGCAGCCAGAATGCGAAAGTTTTTCTTGATACAACTGATGATGTCAAAGATATATTAAAAGGGAATGCGGTTAAAGTCGCATGCCTTGCGCCAAGTTTTCCGGCAGAATTTTCCGACTTGAAGGATTATAAAATTCTTATTGGTATGATAAAAAAACTCGGTTTTGACCATGTAATTGAAGTTGCGTTCGGCGCGGATCTGGTTGCCCATGAATATGAAAAAATCCTCGATGACAAGAGCGCCGATCATACTATTTCATCGGACTGCCCTGCTGTATCGTATTATGTAAAATACTACTATCCCGATCTTGCAAAAACACTCTCCCCCATTGTTTCCCCCATGGTTGCAACAGCAAGAGTAGCAAAAGATTTATACGGTGACGACTGTAAAACAGTTTTTATAGGGCCCTGCGTGGCAAAAAAAGCTGAGTCAGCCGAAGTTGACGTTGTGTTAACCTTCATAGAATTAAGAAAACTCTTTCTCCAGAGAGGAATATCAGAAATAAATTCAGTACCGGCAGAATTTGACGGTCCACTCGGGAACAAGGCCGCAATATTCCCCATCACAAGGGGTAAACTCCACTCTGTCAACAAGTCCGGGGATATATGTGAAGAGAATATTTTTGTCGCTTCGGGGAGAGTGGACTTCAGAGAAGCGATTAAAGAATTCAACACGGAATCTCTTTCGACTCAGCACCTTGAACTGCTCTGCTGCGAAGGGTGCATCAACGGTCCCGGTATGTCCAGGGAAGGTAGCAGTTTTTCCAAAACGGCAAATATCAGAAACTATGTAAAAAATAAACTTGAAAAACTTGATTACATAAAATGGGAAAAAGATTTCAATCACTACAAAGATTTCGATTATTCACGGACTTTCAGTTCAGATGACAGAAGAAATCCTCTACCGTCAAATGAAGAGATTGAAAAGGTTCTTCAGAGAATAGGAAAATTCTCTCCGCAGGATCAGCTGAACTGCGGAGCCTGCGGATATGACAGTTGTATTGAACACTCCATGGCAATTATTACCGGGCTGGCGGAGACTGAAATGTGTCTCCCCTTTACAATTGATAAACTGCACAATTCAATCCTGGAGCTGAATCTGACAAATGAAAAACTCGCTTCAGCTCAGCAGTCATTGATACAGTCGGAAAAGCTCGCAACAATGGGGCAGCTCTCCGCCGGTATAGCTCATGAGCTTAATAATCCCCTTGGTATAATAACCATGTACAGCAATATTCTTCTCGATGATCATAAAAATAATGACCAGATGAAGAATGATCTGAAACTCATAGCCGAACAGGCAGAGCGGTGCAAAAAAATTGTCGGCGGACTTCTCAACTTTGCGCGGAAAAACCAGATCAATTATGTAACTGTTAATATTGATGATTTTGTTAAACACAGTATTAACTCTATTATTATACCTGACAATGTCAAGGTATCATTCCATTCCGATTTATCCGACACAAGAGCTGACATCGACCCCGATCAGTGGATGCAGGTTTTAACCAATGTCGAAAAAAATGCAATTGAAGCAATGCCGACAGACGGCGGCATTCTCAATATAAGTTTATCAGGAACTGAAGATGACGTAGTATTCTGTTTTGATGACAACGGTACCGGTATTTCAATTGAGAACATGGACAAACTCTTTACTCCTTTTTTTACAACCAAACCAATAGGAAAAGGAACAGGGCTTGGCCTTGCCCTGATCTATGGAATTGTTAAAATGCACAGAGGTCACGTTTCGGTTAATTCAAATACCGAACCGGAAAAAGGCCCCACAGGGACAACATTTAAAATTCAGATTCCGAGAAGAAAATAAAATATGGCAAAACTTAGAGTACTTATAGTGGATGATGAGCCGGGAATCTGTTCCGGTATCAGCAGAATTCTGTCAAACTATTCGGTGAATTTCCCTTTTCTTGAAGAGGAGTTCACCTTTGAGACACAGGAGGTCGGCTCCGGAGAGGAAGCGGTTGAGATCATCGATAGGAACGGTGCGGATATTATTCTGCTCGACAACAAACTCCCCGGTATTTACGGCATTGATGTACTTGAGCATATCAATAAAAAACAGATCGACTGCAGCGTTATGATGATAACCTCATACGCATCGCTTGACCTGGCCATTAAAGCCACAAATAACGGAGCATATAATTTTGTTCCCAAACCCTTTACGCCGCAGGAATTAAAAACATCCATGGAGAGCATAACCAAACATCTCTATCTGCGCAGAATGACAAAAAATCTTAAAAATGAAGATAAACAGATCCGGAACCAGTTTCTATCTGTTCTGTCACATGAGCTTAAACTTCCTCTCAGCGCCATTGAAGGTTATCTGCGGATAATGAAGGAAAAGCTAGCCGGAGATACAATAGATGCCTACGAAGAGATGGTAAACCGTTCTCTTGAGAGAATCAAGGGGATGCGGTTACTAATAACAGATCTTCTTGATCTTACAAAAATTGAATCTGACAAAAAAAACAGAGATTTTAAAAAAATTAATCTTACAGAAGTCACCTCAGCCTCCAAAGAAATTGTTTCCCCCATGGCCGCACAGAAAAATATTGAGATCTTTATTGATTCTGATCCGGAGCAGATTTTTTTCAATGGAGATCCTGAAAAAATCGAAATCATATTCAACAATCTTATATCTAATGCGGTTAAATACAACAAAGACAACGGAGAGGTACGATGCATTCTTCGTGATAATGTGGAGAGTATAAAAATTACAATCGCTGATACAGGAATTGGAATGAGCGAAGACGACATCCCCAAACTGTTTCAGGAATTCGTCCGGTTGAAGAATGACAAGACAAGAAAAATCAGCGGCAGCGGACTCGGATTATCAATAACGAGAAAAATTGTAGAGGAAATTTATAATGGTAAAATTTCCGTCACCAGTGTTCCTGATGTAGGGACGACATTTACTATCGAACTGCCGAAGGGAAATATTCAGGAATAAAGTTCTATACCCCAGGGTTTCAGTACCTTCCGCAGCGCGTCAGGACCATTAACAGCGGATAAGAATATTCCGTAATTTGTATATGGGACTCCCACTGCATCAAGGTCACGGATTCGCGCCGTCATTTTCTGCCTGCTGATCATACACCCTCCGCAATGGATAATAAGAGAATACTTTTCAAGTTCACTGTTCTCCTGAAACTCCCGTCCGAAATTATGTTCAACTTTTACTCCGGGATATCTCTTCTCTATTATAGCCGGAATCTGCACTGTCCCTATATCCTCGCCAATACGGCTGTGATTGCAGGCCTCTGCTATAAGAATTGAATCGCCGCTTTTCAGATTATCAATCACTTCTGCACCATTCGCAAAGAGAGAGAGTTTTCCGCCGCTCATATGATTTATCATTACTATCGAAAATGTCGTAAGATCAACATCATCGGGACACCATCTGCTCATAATATCCATGGCCTGAGAATCGGTTATAATACAACGGGGTTTTTTCGGCAGACCGTTCACAATTGCAAGGAATCTTTTTTTCTCCTCATCGGGATTCTCACCTCTCGCAGCAGCCAGATCAAGGCGGAATGATACCGGATATCCCCATTTACGGGTTATGTATTCCTCAGTCATTGCCTGTGGGCGAAGGAGCCGGCCGGCCGGAGTCTCCTCATCCATCGGTATTACAAGAATATAAAAGTTATCACGCTCAACGAACGGAATAAGTTCAGCATCAGTTTTCTCACTTTCATAATTTTCGATAATAAAATCTATAAGTGATTTCCGGCAGGCAGAGTCAACGGCTCTTAGTTCAATCTTCTTATGAAATTTCAGCAGAGGAACTGATAACTCAACAGAGTGTATAAGGTCTTTATCGCTATCCGGGAATAAATTATATATAACCAGAATCTGCCTGTCCATCTCACGCGCGTCTTTAATGAGCTCTCTCTCAGCGGTAAAGTCAGATGATGAGGGATCAATAACAAGAAGCAGGAGATCTGTCTCTTTAAGATCACTCATTGCTTTTTTTCTCTTTTTATCTCCAAGTACACCATGCTCATCAATACCGGCAGTGTCAAAAATCCGGACAGGTCCGATACCGTGAATTTCAATGAGAGAAATTTTTGTATCCGATGTGGTTCCCGGCGTCGGATCAACTATTGATGTCTCCTGCTGTGTCAGAAGATTCATAACAGAACTCTTCCCGGCGTTCATCTTTCCGAATATTCCGATATTATCTCTTTCAACCGGCAGTGACATTTTCTGTTCTCCTTAAATAATGAATAGAAGTTCCGGGATCATCCGTCACCGGGACAAGTCCCAGAAATTTAATTTTATCTTTCAATGAATCGAGAAATATGCGGCTGTTCTCTGACCCTATAGGTTTATTATCATAAAGCCTGTAATCACCTCTCCGTGAAAACGGCGAAAACTGAGGCATAACAACATTAGCTCCAGCCATAAGCCCCGATTCACGGCCGTCTGGTGATAGAGTCTCAAGCGCGGTTGTTGAAGCAATATTTATCGCCGGCATAACAATCCGCAAAACAGATATCATGTTAAGTCCAAGATTTAAACTCTCTTCCGGTGAATAATCAACATTCCCGAAAGGTGTTCCGCTGTGAGGAATAAACGGTCCCATTCCGCACATGTCGATATCAAGAGTCCTGAAAAAAAGTATATCATCTGCAAGATTTTCAATAGTCTGATACGGCAAGTTGATCATCACACCTGTACCTACCTGAAAACCTGTATCGCGCAGATCATGAAGAGATTTTACTCTCTCATTAAAACTCATTGATTCTGGATGAAGCCTCTTATAATGCTCCTCATTCGAAGACTCAATGCGGAGAAGATACCGCGATGCGCCGGCATTATAAAACTCTTCATACACTTCCCGTTCCTGCTCTCCGGATGAAAGAGTAATGACCATAAACGGATATCTCTCTTTGATAAGACGCAGCGATGCTGTTACAAGAGAGATAAACGCCCGATCCCGTCTCTCGCCTGACTGAATCACAACTGACGTAAGCCCTGAATCGGCGGCTCCATCTACAGCATACAGTATCTCATCCGGAGTAAGCTCATATCTTTTCAAGTTTTTATTTGATTTTCTGATTCCGCAGTAATAGCAGTCGTTAACGCATATATTTGAAAACTCAATCAGTCCGCGGATATACACCCGGTCCGAAATTGTATCGCGCCGGATAATTGAAGCTTTTTTATAAAGTTCTGCCTGCTCATTACCTCTCAGCAACAGCAGTTCAATGATCTCTTTTTTAGAAATAGATGTCACGTTTACCATTCTCTATTTTCAGAAGATTCTCTTCAGTGGCATGGCGTCTTCCATTATCCGGAATTGTTTCCAGTTCTCTTTTAATCATCTCTTCACCGAGAGCGCGGGTTTTATCATCCGCGTAATCAATCAGATACTCTTTCAGAGTAAGCAGAGCATTGGGCTGACAGTGGAGCTTTATAAGTCCCGGTTTAGCCATATCCATAAAATCTTTACCAACCCTTCCCCGCCTGTAACATCCCGTGCAGAATGATGGAACAAATCCCTCTTCAATCACAGATCTGATTACCTCGCCTGTGCTCCGCGTATCATTAAGGGAAAACTGCCCTGAATCATGTTCATCTTTTCCGTATCCGCCGGGGTCTGTCCTTGAACCTGCGCTGATCTGTGAAACTCCCAGATGCATCAGTTCAGTTCTCATTGCCGCATTTTCCCGTGTTGAAAGAATAATTCCGGTATACGGTACTGAACATCTGAGAACTGCTACTATCTTTTTAAAATCTCTGTTGGATACCGGATGAGGAACAGTTTCGGCACATGGAGCATTCTTCGCAAACTCAATTCTCGGAACTGAAATAGTATGAGGCCCCACTCCGAATTTTTCATCGAGATGTTTCGCGTGCATGAGAAGCCCCAGCGTTTCAAATTTATAATCATAAAGTCCGAAGAGTGCCCCTATCCCTACATCGTGCATCCCGTTCTCTAGCGCTCTGTCCATTACATTTAGACGCCAGTGATAGTCTCTCTTTCTGCCCGATGGATGAATCCTATCATAGGTTTCCCTGTGATAGGTCTCCTGAAACACTATGTACGTTCCTATCTGCATGCCGTTCAGTCTTTGAAACTCTTCCGGTGTCAGAGGTGCAACTTCAATATTGATACGCCTTATCGAGCTGCCTTTAGAATCGGTAACAGAATATGCAGCTTCAACACACTTCATAAAATATTCAAAAGAGGATTCAGTCGGGTGTTCACCCATAAGCATTAGTATTCTTTTATGCCCCTGCTCAAGAAGGAGTTTTACTTCGTCTTTGACTTCATCAATGGTAAGACATTTTCTTTCGATGTCTTTATTATCAATTCTGAATCCGCAGTAGAGGCAGTTATTGGTGCAGTAATTAGAAACATAAAGAGGGGCGAAAAGAACCATCCTGTTTCCGTAGATCGTCTGTTTAATTTTAAACGCAGTGTTGAACAGCATTTCAAGCTGATCGTCTTCATCAATATTTAAGAGGATTGAAGCATCTTCCGGAGAGAGTCCCTTAAGCTGCTCTGCTTTTAGAAGAATATTCTGAACTTCCGGAATCGAAGGCTTTGAATTGTTTTTTAAAAGAGAGTCTATTTTATATTCATCTATAAATGCAGAGTGCATTTTATTACTCCATGAAATTCAATGTTATACAGCAGATATTGCAGTATATTAGGCTAACTCTCTCCTTTTTTGTTTATTTTTTTTATACTTAACAATTCTAACTGTTACAGCTGATTGCTCAAATTTTCAATTAACCAGTCCCATAAGTTCATCGGGTGTGATGGGTTTTGACATCGCGCCATTAAAACCCATTTCATGAATTTCAGGTATATCCACAGCCTCATGTCCAACTGCACTTATCAGATATATTTTTACATCCTTATCAGTTTCACGGATTTTTTTACAGACAGTTACCCCTGAATCAAATTTTTCCATCATAAGATCAAGAAATACTATATCAGGATTAAATTCATAAAATTTAATAAGCGCCTCTTCACCGCTTGCAGCGGTTATAACATCATGCCCTCTGCTTTTCAGAATAATAAGCATAGAAGCTATAATATCATAATCATCATCCGCAACCAGTATCTTCCGCTTATTCATATATAATCTCCAATAATAACCATGTAAAATCTACGATTTCAATAAATCTTGAACTATCACAACACAGCCGGCCCCCTAAATCCCCCGGAGGGGGACTTCTGTAGTCCCCCTCCGGGGGATTTAGGGGGCCGGACAGTTTTATGTAAAGATTTTATTCCTACTCCAGATGCTTTTCAAGCCGCATATTATTAAACTTCATACATAATAAAAATTCATTAAGATCAATTATGTATTTTGCTATTTTAAAATTTATTCTTTTTACATATTCACTGCGATTAAAAAAGCCGGAGTCGCTCATAAGCGCCCTATCTATCTGCCTCTTCGCCGCTTCGGAAAAATTCAGATTATAAAAATTCATAAAAGATTCTTTATTTGAATAGATTTCAAATTCAGTTTTGGCATTTACTATTTCATTCAGAAACAGAACTTCTTTTAATGAAAAGAATGAAAGATTCTTCCTTAATTCAAAAATTTTATTTCCGGTAACTATCTCTATGTTAACTGTAACATAACGGACAATATCATCATCGAGTATCGGAGTCATCAGCCCTTCGAGAATTTCATCCCGATTAATATCAACAAAACGCTTTTTACACTTTTCGGCTACACAGTCAGTAAACGTTTTAACCCGTCCCTCTAAAATTATTTCACCCCAGTTCCCTGTCATAATAAGATCAGAGTATGTCATCCCTTCAATTTTACCCTTCAAATCAGGACGTTTTCTATTCAGGTCATCAATAACAAATTTTCTCAACGCCTCATTGGCAGCCAATATCTTACCACCCGGGCTCAGTATAATATATAAACTGTCAAGAGTATCCAGAAACTGCTGGTAATTTAAAATTGTAATCAGATCTTTCAAAATAGTTTACCATTATAAAATTAAATTTTGCTAAAAACTCTGAATATTGATTTAACTTTGTGAGTATTGTGTTATTATTATGAAGTCAAGTCAGTAATTATTCCTGGATATACTTTTTAGTGTAAAAACAAACTTTATTATCTCCGCCGCCTTCGGCGGCGGGGATAATAAAGTTTGTTTACTTTAGAAAAGTTAAGAAATAAATACTGAAGTCAAGTATAATTTCAATTTCATATATTACAATAATTAGTACATAATATAAATAAAATTGATGTTACAAGTTTCTACTGCAGTTCTGATAAAACTCAAACTATCATAACAGATTTGTGATTTAAGAATAACAGATATGTTACAGAGTTATAACAATCCATGTTTATTGAATTTTTTTTAAGAGTTGATGAGAATTTATCCCGCTATAAAGATCTCTCAGAAAAATAATTTAACGGGCGCTGCTTTTTTTATTAAAGATGATACCGGTTTATCATTTTTACAATAATCAGCAGGTCCCGATAACAGCAGTGAGTCCGGTGTGTACTCTCTGCTATGTCTGATAAAATTCCTTTAAAGTTAATCTTACAGCACTCCTGTACAAATTATAGATCAGGGAATACCTCAATCTCTGTGGCCTATATATGTAATATGACTGCTGAAATTAAAAAATTAAAAAAGGGGGGCTCATGGGTAATATCTCGGAAGTAGTTAAAAAATGCGCAAATAATTACCAGAAAGACCCGACTAAAATGCTTGATGTCATCAGAGACGTCCAGGCTGAACTAGGTCAGGTAACAAACGATGCTATCTCAGAAATCGCAAAAGAGATGAATGTCTCTTCTATCGATGTGGAGGGTGTTGTAACATTCTACCATTTCTTTTCAAAAGAGCCGGTCGGCAAGTATGCAGTCTATCTGAACAATAGTGCTGTAGCTGTAATGAAGGGATGCTATGACATCGCTAAAGTATTCGAAAAAGAGGCTGGATGCAGATTCGGAGAGGTTTCATCAGACGGTAGAATAGGTCTTCACTACACTGCTGATATTGGAATGAATGATCAGGAACCTTCTGCAATTATAAACGATGTGATATTTACAAATCTGACTGCAGATAAAGTTAAAACTATCATTGCAGATATGAAATCAGGAAAAAATATCCAGGACACAGTAAAAGAATTCGGTGACGGTAAAAACCAGGATGCGCTTATAAAAGCCATGGTTAATAACAACATCCAGAAAAAGGGTGCCGTACTTCTGGCGGCCTTCGAACCGGGCACTGCCCTTAAAAAAGCTGTTACCATGACTCCCGAAGCAGTAATTGAAGAGATGAAAATCTCTAACCTCAGAGGACGCGGCGGTGCCGGTTTCCCTACAGGTATGAAGTGGGATTACACAAGACAGTCAGCCGGTGATAAAAAGTATATAGTATGTAACGGTGATGAAGGTGAGCCGGGAACATTTAAAGATAGAGTCCTGTTTACTGAAAGAGCTGAAATGCTTTTTGAGGGAATGGCTATCGGCGGCTATGCAATCGGAGCTGACGAAGGGCTTCTCTACCTCAGAGGCGAGTACATGTACCTCAAAAAATACCTTGAAAATGTACTCGAAACGATGAGAAAAGCCGGTACTCTCGGAAAAAATGCAGGCGGAAAAAACGGATTTAATTTTGACATAAAAATTCAGATGGGTGCAGGCGCTTATATCTGCGGTGAAGAATCAGCCCTTATTGAATCAGCAGAAGGAAAAAGAGGGGAGCCGAGAAACAGACCTCCGTTCCCTGCGCAGAGAGGTTTTATGGGTAAACCAACCTCTGTCAATAACGTGGAGAGTTTCTGTTCTGCAGCCAGAATTATGCTCGAAGGTGGCGCCTGGTTTGCAAAAATGGGAACTGCTCAGTCTAAAGGAACAAAACTTCTAAGCGTTTCAGGAGACTGTAAAAAACCGGGTATATATGAAGTTGAATTCGGTACAACAGTTCAGACTCTTCTCGAAGAGTGCGACGGAAGAACTGCCCAGGCTGTTCAGGTTGGCGGCCCATCAGGAGTATGTATAGACAAATCTAAATACGGCAACAGAATATGCTTTGATGATCTGGCAACCGGCGGATCAGTAATCGTAATCGGACCGGACAGAGACATTCTTGAAGTTGTCCATAATTTTATGGAGTTCTTCGAAGAGGAATCATGCGGATGGTGCACACCCTGTCGTGTTGGTAATCAGCTCCTCCTTCACAAACTTGAAAAAGTAATGCATGGTCATGGAACTGAGTCTGATCTTCAGGAGATGGAAAAATGGTGTGGTACTGTTAAAAGCATGAGCCGTTGCGGTCTTGGACAGACCTCTCCGAATCCTATTCAGTCAACACTGAAAAACTTCAGAGGATTGTACGAAGCTAAGATTCAGAAAGGTAAAGAGTTTGTTACTGAATTTGATCTGGCTGCTGCGGTTAAAGAATCATGTGCTGCTGCGGGGAGAAAACCAAATTTAGAAGGTCATGAGGGTCACTAAAATGAGCGATATAAAATTTACTATAGATGGAAAAGAGTGTACTGCAAAATCAGGCCAGACAATTGTTGAAGCTGCAAAAGCCAACCGTGTATACATTCCGGTTCTCTGCCATTTTGAGGGGCTTAAACCAGCAGGAACATGCCGAATCTGTACAGTAAAAGTCGGCGGAAGATTTATGGCTGCGTGTACAACACCAGTAGCAGATGGGATGAATGTTGAAAACAACACACCAGCTATCGAGGATATGAGAAAAGAGATTATCGAAATGCTTTTTGTTGAAGGGAACCACATGTGTCCTACATGCGAAAAGAGCGGTAACTGCGAACTTCAGGCTCTCGGATACAGATACAAAATGATGGTTCCAAGATTTCCATATCTATGGCCCGAAAGATCTGTTATTGCCGATGCTCCTAAAATATATCTCGATAGAAACAGATGCGTCCAGTGCCTCAGATGCGTAAGAGATGTTGTGACTGCTGACGGAAAACATGTATTCGGCGTTACAATGCGAGGCGGGAAAACTCTTATCAGCATCGATAAAGAACTCGCTGCAAAATTAACTGAAGAAGAAGCTCTCAAAGCAATGAACCAGTGCCCTGTTGGATGTATCCTTCGAAAAGAGATCGGATTCAAAATACCAATCGGTCAGAGAAAATATGATACTAAACCTATCGGCAGTGAAATCGAAGGTTAAAATGCGATTAGAAAACCTGGAGGCAAATTATGAGTAAACCGGTTGTGGCCACAGCGTCACTTGCAGGATGTTTCGGATGCCATATGTCGTTACTCGACATAGATGACAGAATATTAACACTTATCGATCTGGTTGAATTCAACAAATCACCGATTGATGATATAAAGACTTTTACCAAGCAGTGCGATATAGGAATTATCGAGGGCGGATGCTGCAACAGCGAGAATGTGGAAAACTTACTTGCATTCCGTAAAAACTGTAAAATTCTCATCTCTCTTGGAGAGTGTGCTATTATGGGTGGTCTCCCTGCGATGAGAAACGGTCTTTCTATTAAAGATTGTCTTGAAGAGGCATATCTTGACGGACCGACAGTAGATACAAACACTAAAAAAATCATCCCTAACGATGAAGAGCTGCCGATGATTCTCGATAGAGTTTACCCCTGTCATGAAATCGTTAAGATCGACTACTTCATTCCGGGATGTGCACCAAGAGCTGATCTGATATGGGAGGCACTTGTAGCGCTTGTAACAGGCAACGAGATGAAGATGCCATATGAAGTATTAAAGTTTGATTAATTGGAGCCTAACATGGGAAGAAAAATAACAATAGAACCTGTAACACGGGTTGAAGGACACGGAAAAGTTACAATTCAGATAGATGATTCGAATAACGTTTCACAGACAAGACTTCACATAGTTGAGTTCAGAGGATTCGAAAAATTTTGTCAGGGACGTCCTTACTGGGAGGTTCCGGTACTGGTGCAGCGTCTCTGCGGAATATGCCCTGTGAGCCATCACCTGGCAGCGGCAAAAGCTCTCGACGTAATCGTAGGAGCGGGTACAGGGGAGGGACTTACTCCCGTTGGTGAAAAGATGAGAAGACTCATGCACCACGGACAGATGTTCCAGTCTCATGCTCTTCACTTCTTTCATCTGGCATCACCTGACCTTCTCTTCGGTGCGGATGGAGATCCTGCGATAAGAAACGTTATTGGTGTTGCACTTGAGCATAAAGACCTTGCTGTACAGGGTGTAATGATGCGTAAATACGGCCAGGAGATAATCGCTGCGACTGCAGGGAAGAAAGTTCACGGTACAGGCGCAATCCCCGGCGGTATAAACAAGAATCTTTCAATAGCTGAGAGAGACACTTTCCTTAAGGGTGCTGATCCTCTTAATATTGACAAGATGATTGCATGGGCACAAGGTGCACTCGATTTCTTTAAGGGATATTACGCAGCAAATAAAGATTTTATCGATAACTTTGCGGTTTTCCCTTCAGCTCATTTAAGTTTAGTCCGAAAAGACGGAGCAATGGATCTCTACCATGGTGTACTCCGTGCTGTTGATGCCGATGGAAAGAGAATACTTAATGATGTAGACTGTCAGGATTATCATAAAGTAATAACAGAGGAAGTTAAGAACTGGAGCTACATGAAGTTCCCGTATCTCAGACATCTTGGACCGGAGAATGGATGGTACACAGTTGGACCGCTTGCCCGTCTTAATGTGTGCGAGTTTATTCCTACTCCTCTTGCTCAGAAGGAATTTGAGATCTACAAGGCTCTTACAAACGGCAAGCCTAATCACAGTTCAATGCATATGCACTATGCAAGATTGATTGAGCTTCTTCATTCTGCCGAGGTCATTAAAGATCTGCTGAATGATCCGGATCTTCAGAAAGATAACCTCACTACCAAAGGGACTAAAGGTAATGAAGGTGTCGGTATTATTGAAGCTCCCCGTGGAACTCTTTTCCACCACTACAGAATCAATGATAATGACCAGATAGAGATGGCTAACCTAATTGTATCCACAACGAACAATAATGAGCCGATGAACAGAGCGGTAAATTATGTTGCCAAGGGTGCGTTTAACGGCAAGACAGAAGTAACAGAAGGGATGATGAACAGAGTTGAAATGGCAATCAGAGCTTATGATCCATGTCTAAGCTGTGCAACACATGCACTTGGACAGATGCCTCTTGAAATTACTATGGTTGACTCCAACGATACTGTTCTTGATAAAAGAAGGAAATAAATCTCTTGGAAGATAAAAAATTATTCATATATGGTTTTGGAAACCCCGGCCGTCAGGATGACGGCATGGGGCCTGCCATCATCGACAGACTTGAAAGTGATAAAATTCAGGGGATAGTCATCGACAGTAATTATCAGATGAATGTTGAAGATGCATACAACATATCGGGATGTGATACGGTAATATTTGTCGATGCATCAATCGATGCAGCAGAACCATTCTCTTTCTATAAGATTGAACCTTCATCTGAAATAACATTTACCACCCATACGATGGCTCCGGAATCAATCATTGCTCTGTGCAAAGATCTTTATGATAAGGATATGGAAGCATATGTAATGGCCATAAAGGGTTACGAGTGGGAATTTATTGAAGGATTTACCCCGAAAGCAGATGATAATTTTAATGAGGCATACTCTTTTCTTTTAAAAAAAATTGAAGAGCTGCTTCCCGGTCTCGCTCCGGCGGGACAGAAAATATAATTTAAGGAGGTCCGCATGTCCAACATGAAGATACTTGTAATAGATGATGATCCGGATATTCTGGATTCTATAACTACAGTTTTAAAATCTGAAAACTTTACCGTTATCACAGCATATGACGGAGCAGAGGGTTTAGAAAAATTTAAAAGCGAAAAACCGGCTCTGGTTATATGTGATATGATGATGGAAAGAGTTGATGCCGGGTCTAAGGTTGCAGAAGCAATCCGGAAGGATGATAAAGTGACTCCGCTTTATCTGCTTAGCTCAATAGGTGATGCAACATATTCTACTGTTGAAATCGGCAAACTTGGATTCAATGGTGCACTGCAGAAACCGGTAGATCCAAAAGTTCTGATTTCTGAAATCAGACAGGCTCTAAAGCTATAATAACTCCAACAAATTTATAGGTATTTACACGGCTTAAGCTGTTCCCGCAAGGGAACAGCTTTTTTTTGTAATAAATACTTATAATTATTATTCGTAAAATTTATCCGTTGGCGTAACCTGATCCATGAGATTTAAAACATCTTTTTCAGATGGAAACTGCTGAAGCATTTTAGTCTCCTCTTCGATGGTACCATAAGCCGATTCATTCGCAAGCTTACCTATAAAATTTTCTACAATTTTATCACTATTATGCATAATACAAAGAAGATTTGGACCTGAATCTAAACCCCAGTCGAATCCGTCATCTCTAGAAGCAGTAAATGTTTCAGTAATACCATCACCGTCTGCATCTTCGCAGAAATAAACTGTTCCATCATTAGATTTTGCTTTAACAGAAATATAAAATTTCTGTTTTATATCATTGGAATTTTCAGGATTAATTTTGTATGATAATAAACGCTTGTCTACCATAAGACCGGACTCTGTCCGGTTTCTTAGAAGCTGACGGAATTTATCAACATGCATTTTTATAAATCTGTCACGTACTGATTTATAAAAATCACCAAACTTAGTTGTTACAAATTCTTCATTTGAATTAACAATAATATTGCTGCGTCTGTAGATAACTCTAATAAAATCGGGCTTACCATTAATTTTGTTCACCCAGAAATCATTATTTTCAATATATTTTTTCACTGTATCCTGAATGATTTTGGTCCTTTGAACATCGGTTAATAAATCATAGCCATCAACAATAAAGTGCATCTTTCTATCTTTTATTATCAGAATATTTTCTACAGAATTATCTTTCGTTATGGAGTTGTTTTCAATAAAATCGTCTTTTGTAATATCTTTCTTTTTCTCAATTCTCTGATAAACAATTCGATCTTCGTTATATTTCGATATTTTATCGGGATCTAAAATAGAAAACGCCTTCCCTTTTGAGAGAAGATCTGATGTAATTGAAAAAAACAAGATAAACAAAATTACCGTTATACTTGAATTATATCTCTTCATTATGGAATACCTTCAGGAATAATTTAAAAAAATATAAATATACTTCTTTCTTCAATATCGGAATTATACAAAATAACATTGATAAAAAAACAGTATTTATTCCTTAACTTTTCTAAAGTAAAAAAAACTCTATTATCCCCGTCGCCGAAGGCGACGGGGATATATAATTTTTTTTACACTAAAAATTATATTTAGAAATAATTACAGCAGTCTCAACTATCATTTGCAGATAATTTTAAAGACCTGACGAAATGATTGCAGACCTTTGATTTTAAAATCGCCCTATATAACAGATCGTGATTTACGCGATAAGCAAAAACTGCTGCTAATTATTAATTGACAATATCCCGAATGCACTCTGCCTTAAACATTATAGTGTTAAAAAATGATTCAGATCTAAAGGATGACAACGATGCCTGTTATAGAAAAATCTGCATATAAAGCTCCATTTTTACTGGGGAACAATCATCTCCAGACAATACTCCCGACTCTCTTCCGGAGAGTGAAAGAGATAAACTACATCCGGGAACGGATTGATACGCCAGACGGAGATTTCATCGATCTTGACATATCATCTGTAAATGCCGACCGTGCAGTTATACTCTCACATGGCCTTGAGGGAAAATCCGGGAGAGCATATATGAAAGGGATGGCAAGAGCGTTCAACCGCAGAGGATGGGATGGAGTTTCGTTTAACTTCCGCGGGTGCAGCGGCGAGATAAACAGAACATCAGCAACCTATCATAGCGGAAGAACTGAGGATCTGCACACTGTTATTCAGTATTTAATCGATACAAAAAAATATGAAGCGATAACACTCGTCGGCTTCAGTCTGGGAGCAAACCTGACTCTTAAATACGCAGGTGAGATGGGAAAATCGATCCCTCCGGAGATAAAAAGCGCAGTGGGAATTTCCGCTCCATGTGATCTTATCTCTTCATCGATTGAAATACACAAAATGAAAAACATTATATACTCAAAGAGATTTTTAAGTACGCTTGTTGAAAAGATGAAGAAGAAAGAACACCTTCATCCAGCCGGTATATCCAGGGACTACGGTTCAATAAAAACACTTAAAGATTTTGATGACAAATTCACGGCGCCTCTAAACGGATTTATCGATGCTATGGATTACTGGGGGAAATGCAGTTCTGCAAATTTTATAACCGGTACGGCAATCCCCACTCTGATTATCAATGCAAAGGATGATCCTATACTCGGAGAGAAATGCTTCCCATATGAAGCGGCTAGAGCAAATAATAATCTTTTTCTGGAGGTCCCTGAAAAAGGGGGTCACATGGGTTTTATTACATTCGGTAAAAACGGTGAATTCTGGCATGAAATAAGAACCGTTGAATTTGCTGAAAAATATTTTTAACTGATACAGTGATGACTTAACAATTCATACAATAAAATACAGTGGCTGAATCGATAACCTTCTATTTACCTCTGTATTTTATTATTTAAATATTACCCGTGGCAACATAAATCCGCTGACAATTATCAGTTGTCGAATTTTCCGCTTATATCTTTATAAAACTCTTTTATTTTAATCATATCGTTTTCTATGTTACCGGTTGTATAGAAGAGATGACCATAGCCTCCGATCTTTTTGCGATAATCAAGAAATCCCAGAAGTATGGGAACACCGGCACCGGATGCAATATAATAGAATCCTGTCTTCCACTCATGAACCTTTGATCTGCTCCCCTCTGGAGGGACTACAACAATAAGCGACTCACTCTTATTAAACTCCTCCACGACTGACAGAACAAGATTATTTGTCTTACTCCGGTCAACGGGAATTCCGCCGAACCACTTCATGATAAAACCGAATGGCATACGGAAAATCTGCTTTTTACCCATCCAGTATACTTCATTTTTAAAATAAAGATTCATGAGAAGTCCGTAGAAAAAATCCCAGTTCGATGTATGAGGAGCGGCAATCATTACATATTTGTTTATTTCAGGGCGTTCACCGGTAATCTTCCACCCGAGAATTTTGAGAAGAAAAAGTGATAACCAGTGAGCTAAGGTTCTAACCACAGGCATATTGAAAATTGTCATCTGCATAATATAATTCCTCTGATAATATTCTAGTATAAAAAGCTTCTTAAACACGTAAACAAGACTTAAATCACTTTTGTAATCATAACATGCGGACTCTGGTATTAGTTGCAAATAAACAAGTTAACAATCCGGATGCGTCAAAAAACAGTTGAAGTTTATCTTTTTACCCGCTACTCAAACTTAATAAAATCCAGCAGCAATAGTTACAAACACCTTACAAACATGAGAATGTAATTAAATTTAAAAACCAAACCGGTTACGGTAAGTGCATTTTCTGCAAAGTTCCTCAACAGCTTTTCTCTCGGAAAATCCTTTAATTATTCTTAATGCTCTACTGCTGCCGATTATATCCTCAAAGGATGATTCCTTTATATTTCCCAGTTTCATAATCCCCTTTCCGTCAAGACAGCATGGAACAACAGTGCCATCCACGAGCACAGCAGCCTGCCTCTTTAATCCGTAGCAATATCCGTTGGGATTGTTCTCCGGCGAATTAAGATCGGGCCAGAAAAATTCGCTCCCTCTGCTTAGAAATATTCTATCAGAAATTTTTACACCCTTTCCTGAAGATATCCCTTCATGAAAGTTAACGGGCAGATTAAGTTTTTCAGCTATCTGACTGAAAATAATTTTATTGGCTTCACTCTCCGGTTCACGGTTGAGGTTCCATAGTTTAAATTCAATGAATATCTTTGTTCTGTTAACAGCTTCAACTGCAAAAGAAAGAATATCATCAAGATACTTTTCAATCATATCACTGTCTGTCTTATCTTCAAGACTATGAAGAGAAAAACTTATCTGCCTTAGAGCAGGTTTATCTAAAAGTTTCTCTCCGGTCCTCCCGATAAGTGTGCCGTTAGTAGCGATACTGACATGAAAACCTTTTTCACTGCTGATATTCAGAAATCTTTCAATATCCGGGTGGAGAAGAGGTTCACCCTTTACATGAAAATATATATATTCTGAAGAATCTTTAATTTCATCAAGGATCCTGGTGAATAACTCTTCACCCATAAATTCCGCCCCTCTCCCGGTATCGGGACAGAAGCTGCAGTTGAGATTACAGATGTTTGTTATTTCTATATATATTCTTTTAAATTTTTTCATAATTGAAATCACTATTTCTGAAGCCATCTGCTGTAAATACAGTTATAATTTCAAATGTTTATTTATAATGACTTTCTGAATTAAATGTACCGAATTTGCACTATTTAATAACTTCATTGACAAGTAATTTTATGCTATATCCTGATGAAACAGGTAACTGCTCAAAAACTGGTAGTTAAATTGCTCTCTGCCGCAACCGTGGCGCGGCGAAGATAAAATACTGCCGGTTTATAAACAGATACATGATTATACTGACAGTAAATTATATAATATAAAAGGGTACGCAGCATGGAATTAAAAAAAACCAGATCGTTTGTTATTTACGGATTTGTTATCATACTTTTTTCAATTCTGGTATCTGCCGGATATTACTACAGCAGCTTACAGAAAGATTACGGACTTCGAATCAACTTAGCCGGAAGACAGAGAATGCTGTCACAGATAATCTTCAAAGAAATTCTTCTGTTTAACCTTGGAGAGTTAACATCTGACAATATTGAAAAATCTATAAAAGTTTTTACAGAGACTCAAGATGCTCTCATATATGGAGGAGATGCTCCCGATAAACTCGATACACATATATTCAGAAAGCTTCCAGAAAACAGCGATAAAGAAATTATTGTAAGACTGATGGATGTTAAAAATGAATGGGAGCCTATAAAAAATATAATATTAAATTTTTTAAAGCAAAAGGATAAAGAATCTTTCAGGGTGATAATTTCACATGACAAATCATTACTGACTAAGATCGATAACTCAGTATATGCGCTGCAGTTAAGATCTGAAAAAAACACGTTAATCAACCGTATAATCATTATATGTTCTTTCATAATGCTATCTATGCTGCTGATAATAAATATAACAAAAAAAATAAAGGATCTTAAAGAGGCCGAGGAGAAGATCAAAGAGCTGGAAAAACTTCTGCCTATATGCAGCAATTGCAAAAAAATCAGGACAAACAATGATAAACCGATGGACCCCGATTCATGGACAACAATAGAAAAATACCTCCATGATAAGAACGAAATGTCTTTCACTCACGGTATCTGCCCTGACTGTATAAAAAAACTATATCCGGGAATGATTGAAGGGATGAAAAAATAAAAAAAATCTCTCTGAAATTACAATTGATCAGATCGGAATCCGGCCTAATAAACAGTATTTTCATATCATCATAGCAATTTAATAAATAATCGCATCAATCTCGGCCCGCTGTTTTTCTGTGATAAGACCGCAGGCCTGAGTAAAATCGAGAAAAATATCATAGAGAAGAGGATCTATTTTAAAACTCAGTGTAATAAAATTCTTTTTCATTATCCTTAAAGCTTCGAAAGGCTGCTGGTTTCTTCTGTTCACAAGAGCGTTATAAACATCAATAATCTCTATAAGCTTACATGGAAAATATGCAAGAGCTGTTCCATCTCTGAACTCTTTTTCGTCATAGGTAATAAAACAGCTGGCGTTATCCTCTGTACGTTTTTTCTTAGTCAGCTTAGTCAGCACAGGATTGGTGAAATTGTAACCGTTCTTTACTCCATAATATTCATGATGAAAAGCCGCCATGGCCAGCACAGGAAAAGGATACTTCTTCATTTTAAGAATCATGTTGTAACCGATTAGAACGTGCATCTTTACAATACTCTCATCATAGGGATCATTTCCGTCATGATATGTAATAATCGGCAGTTTACCAATATCGTAAAGAAGTGCCCCCATGGAATACATAACCAGTTCTTTTTCCGGATCGATTTTACGTAGCCCACCCTTAATAATTTTCTCAAGGGTCATCATATTTAAATCAAGCCGCTTTTTATAATAACGTAGATATTTGTCCTTATATTCACCGCGCAGCTTTTTGGTAACGTAACCCTTCTCTATGTAATCGTTAAAGAAAATACAGTAACCGATAAACTGAAGTACCCCTTTGCACATATTATCTATAGTATATGAGCCTGTATCTATTTCATTGAGTTTACTGTAATTCTCATACAGGGTTCCGTTGTTTTTAAATATATCAATTATGAGCTGAAGCATCCATTCCGTTTTTATAAAAATACCGTAAAGATTATTTTTAACATTTTCAGAATCAAGGATGTCCTCAAGATTTGCGTAGTTCGCGTAATAAGTATTGGCAACTACTTCAACCATCTGTATAATTACCGCCAAATCAAGGGGGCCGTTTTTTTCTTTGAGATTATGCAGCTTTTCTATGCTGACATCCAGCTTCTCCTCTCTCTCAACAATTGAAAGAAGCTGGAACTTCTCCATCTGTTCAGTGACTTTTCCATACTGCTCCAGTATCTCTGAACTCTTCTTTTTCTGCCGGATTGGAGTAGCATCTCCATCCTTGACTATATCGGTTTTCAGACTAAAGCCGTTTAATTCGGTGGATTTCTCCTTCCAGTTTTTTTCTATGAAAAAAACAACATTATCATCAGGTCCATCTCCAAAGTAGTGTTCAAGTTTCTCTACAGGTATGGGGACAAGACTGTCATCAGATTTTTTTCTGAAAACAGCAACGTTTCCTCTGATAATATCATTCATGTTCAACTTAATTTCTTCAAATGTGAATTGGATCAGATCTTCACCTCTGACTTTTTTTACTGATAATTCTTCACCCATGTTTTATCTCCACAGACTTTATAATCTGTGTATTAATAATATCAATCAAAAAATATTATGCAGTTAAAACTATGATCCGGTGGCGATTTATTTTTGGAGGTGTGTATTCTCCGCATACGCTTGGAGTGGGGGATTACGGTGAGTGAATCATTGTACTTTTATCTTTATTGACAAGATATATTCTGACATCTCTAATTATCCGGAATTATTATATATCATTATTAATGAGGTAAATATGTCTGAAAAGAAAAATTTTCATATAGTCGTTATTGGTGCCGGACCCGGAGGAGCTCTGCTTGCAAGGGAATGCGCCCGCCGTGGAATTAGAGTTACTCTCTACGAAAAAGGAACATACGAAAAATTAGGTCATGACTGGTCAGATGCAGTTGAAAGATCTGCAATTGCAGCAGCGGGATTCCCTATTCCTGAACGTAAAGACGGAAGATGGCAGGGAGAGTATGTGAAGGATGCATCAGGCCGGGGACTTTATGAACCGCATGCTGTTGACAAACTGACAGTATATTCGCCGGACTATTCATCGGCTAAGATGATAACTTTTAAAATGATTACTCTGGACAGACAGAACTTTGCTCAGCTTTTAGCAGATCAGGCAAAAGAAGCCGGTGCCGATATCCGGTACGGAGTATCCGGAGTATCTCTTCTTTACCGCGAAACAGGTGCAGGAACACTTGATGGCGTCGAGGTTTACGGTGTAAAAATTAAAGATGAATCAACAGGTGAAGTATCTGAAGTCATGGCCGACCTCGTTGTTGAATCTTCAGGATTCAGTTCAGTACTCCGTACAAGCTTACCCGCTTACACAGGTATTGCCGAGCCCTTTAAGCAGAGCGACTTCGCCATAGTTCACAGAGAGGTCCGGAAGCTCGATAAGACGCTCACAGAAACAGATATCTATCCGGACCACTACAGATACGGCTTTTTCACAGGTTATCAGTGGACACATGTTCACAACGACGGAAGTATCGATGTCGGCGCAGGAGTGCAGAACAATGAATCCAATCCCGACCCGGAGGATCTGGTAAAGGAATGCATATCCCGTCATCCGTCAATTCAGGCTGAGAAAATCCGTGGCGGAAGAAGCCTCTGCATTGTGGGCCTTCCGATAAGGTCCTTTGTAACAAACGGGTTTATTGTTCTTGGTGACGCTGCTGCAACGTCCATACCTACAACAGGATGCGGAGCCGGCTCGGCAATGTTCGCAGCTCTATGGGCTCTTCCGGCAATTGAAGCTTCAGTAAAAAATGATAAGGCCGGTATATCTCTTCTATGGGGTTTGAATAAAGCGTTCTATCTCGACAATCCGCGTGGTTCTCATATTGCGGCACTTTCGGTTTTACGCGTTATACTTCAGACTCTTACACACGAAGATATTAACTTTCTGTTTAAAAAAGATATCATGGATGAGAAATCGCTGGAGAGTGCGATAAACGGCATTTATGAAAAACCGGCACTGCCTCAGATGATCAGGACTCTTATCCGCGGTATCACCCGTCCCTCAGCTCTTGCAATACTAAGCAGAGCCAATTCAGAGGGGAACAGGATGCTTGCCCATTACAGGAAGTATCCGGCAGTATATGATGCATTAAAATATGCGGAGTGGAAAAAGAGAGCTGATGAAATTTTTCAGGCAGCTTCTGAGGATTAAAACAATCTTTGCAGTTAACCCTCCTTCGAGAGTGGAAAACAAGTTTTAAAGTCAGTAATTGCTCATAAACCGGCAGCATTTTATATCCGCATGTTTATGAGCAATTACTAAAATCGATCTGTTTAAAAGAAAATTTTTATTGCGTAATCGTAAAAGAAAATATAATATCAGATTATGAAAATAAAAACAATCATTTCATTAATACTTTCACTCTCTATATTCTCCACAGCTTCAGCGGATTCATGTCTCATGAAGTGGGAGGAGTTTTCCCATACAGCAGAAAAAATTCAGTTGAGCAAATGGATGCGAACCACTGCAGAAAATATTCTCGAAAAAAATAAAATTACAACTGAATTGAATATTACCCTCCCCGCTCAGCCGGAATGTACAGGTCTTTTTATTACACTTATCCGGAAGGGGAAGGTCCGCGGATGTTTCGGTGCATTCAGTCATCGTTATAACACACCTGCTGACATATTGAAAGATTATATTAAGGGCGCACTATACCTCGATCCCAGACACACCCCTCTTGAAAAGTATGAGCTTGAAGATACTGAAATAATTCTCACAGTCACATCCAATCCTGAACCAGTAGATGATATTAATAATGTTGACATTTCAAATTTCGGAATTTTTACTGAATGTGAAGATTCATCCAGGACAGTAATTGTTCCTGCAGAATATAAAACTTCTTCAAAGGTGCTGAAATTAACAGGTAACAGCGGATGCCGATTTCAGAAGTTCCGCGCTGTTACAATCAAGTAATAACCTTTTAAATAGATCCCCGATTTCGCTTTACTCAACTTCTCCCTTGAGTAAACGGATTAAATACTCAGATAGTCAAAACCCTCTTTATCAAAGGGGGTGGCCGAAAGGTCGGGGGATTTTAAGTATTAGTGAACTGACGGTTAAAATGATACTCCTTCAGTTTACAAATCATCTACTCATGGAGACTAAAATGAAGCGTTTAAGATTATTTTTCTCAATGCTGGTCCTTCTCACAAGCCTTATACTCATCAGCAGCGCATCGCCGGATGTTCTTACCAATGAGGAGGGGAACACCGTTTATACAGAAAAATCTGCTCAACTTGAAAAGTCCTATATTGAAGGTACTATAACCGATTCGGCTACAGGTAAGCCTGTTAAGGGCGCGGTCGTTGAGATTAAAAACTCAAGCAGAGGCGTAGGCTACTATAAGACATCTACGGACGGAAGCGGTTACTACAAAATAAATGACTTCATTCCATATATAAGATACGATATAGAAATCACCGCCCCGGGATATGTTTCTTATATAGAGACAGCAGCTTTTACCAGTATTAAAAATAATCTTAAGCTTACAAAGGAATCCATAATAACCGGGAGTGTAAAAGACAGCAGCGGAAAACCGATGTCCGATGTTGAAATTAAACTGAAAAGCTACAGCGACCAGCAGGGGATGGATCAGGTCAAACCTGCTTTCAGCAAAACTGACAGCAATGGAAACTACTCGATTGATAAACTTAAATCCGGTTCATATCTTGTAACTTTCACCAGGCCGGGATATATAACTGAAAGTGCCAGTCTCAGTCAGATCCGCGAGGGTGAATCATTTAAACTCCAGATGGTGATGTATAAGCCGGCGTCTATATCGGGAAAGTTAAAAATTAAAGGGATCGATTCACCTGCTGTAAATATAAATGTTACAGCCGAGGGACGGTATATTTATTCAAACGTAAGTTTTCATGACGGATCGTTCCTTCTCGAAGATGTTAAACCGGGTACCTACAGCATTACTTTTTCCCATCAGGGGTTTAACACTGTCAAGTCAGCTAATGTTAAAGTATCCGAAGGGAAAGATTTAAAAGAGATTAATTTTGATATAGAAGCGAAATCTCCGGAGATCAAAGTACACTCGTACAGATATACTTTTACACCGGGCAACGAAATTGAATTCAATCTACGGACTCTGCGTCTCGATACTGTCCATGTTAAAATCTACAAAGTCCCGGTGCAGATATTTGTATCCGAAAAGAGGGATCCCGAATCGCTTGAGCCTGATGCTTCCGGTTTCAAAACTGTAACAGAATGGGATGAGGCAGTACAGAATTTCAATCCATATGAGTGGATGTACTACTCAGTTAAAGTAAACAAGGCGCTCCCCTCGGGAGGCTACTGCATCGAGGTTAAAGGGAAAGGGGATGTGCTGTCACGCCAGTTTTTTACCGTTACCAATCTTGGTGTGGTTTTAAAAAGATCCCCGGAGAATGTTACTGCTTATATAACTGACCTTGTTCAAAACAAACCGCTTAAAAATGTATCTGTTATATTCTACAACGAACAGCTTAAAATAAAATCTAATAACGGAGAAGACTCAGGTGATCAGCCGGAGTCATTAATGCTTGAACAGCTCCCTGTAAAAGTTCTGGCAAAGGGGAAGACAGACGATAACGGTATTTTTAAAAGTAAACTCACGTCTGATAAAGATGTGCATATGCTTGCGGTCTCCGATGAAGGAAGTTACGCAATATGCAGCGGCGGCGCATCAAACTACTACAAATCTGAAAAAGATAAACTTTATATTTATACAGACAGACCGGTTTACCGTGCCGGAGATAAACTCTTCTTTAAAATTATAGCAAAAAAAATGGAGGAGAAATTCATCCCGATCAAAAACAAAACTCTCTATTATACAATCCAGACCGGAGGGTCATCGAAAAAACTTGCACAGGGAACCCTTACTCTTGATGAGTGGGGAACTGCAAATGGTTCGGTTCAGATTCCTCAGAATTCGGATCTGGGATATTTCAGGATAAATGCCGGATTCAGCGAAAAGGAACTTTATGGAAACGGTTCATTCTATATTGAACAGTACAGAAAACCTGAATTTAAAATAGATATAGTACCATCGAAAGAGTACTTTATTAACGGTGACTCCGCTGAATTTAAAGTGGAAGCAAAATATTTTTTCGGTGCACCGCTTAATGGCGCTCTGGTTAAATACACTTTTTATGAAAGAAAAATAGTGGATATCGATCCTGCTTACTCTGGAGATTCCGGTTACGACTCAAACAGCTCATACTCTAAAATCAAGCTTGAGGGTGAAAAGTTTGCAGATACCGGCGGTTCTGCTCTGCTTAAAATAGCATCGGGAAACTATCCATATGACAGAGAGATTACACTGGAAGCCACTGTCACCGACAAATCCAATATTACAATTACTGCAAGTAAAACTGTAAAGATCGGACGCGGCGAGTACTTCATCAAACTTATACCTGAAGAGAACTTCTTCAACGCAAAGGGCGACAAAAAGATAAAGGTAAAGACCGCCACACATTCTGACAAACCCGTTGCTGCAAATCTTGAGATAAGCCTTTTCAGATATATATGGAAACCCGTTGAGCGAGTCTACGTTCACGACAGCCGCCCCTTTTATACAAAAAAAATATCCACTGATAAAAACGGATACGCCGATTTCTCTCTCCCTGTTGACTTCAGCGGTGACGGTGAATACGACCTTGTGGCTCAGGGACGCGACTCCAGGGACAATCTCATTACCGGATCTAAAATACTATGGATATACAGTGAAAACGGCGGGGACATAGATTCCAAATTCAGAGAGCTTGAAGTCTCTCTTAATAAAAACTCTCTCGAGAAGAGCGGAGAGGTTACCTGTCTGGTTAAGAGCCGCTTTACCGACTCATATGTTATGCTCTCGCTTGAAGGGAGAGATGTGTATGAAACTAAAGTTATAAAGATGGATAAACATGTTGTTCCTGTAACTTTTAAAATAGATACAAAACTTGCGCCCAATCTTTTTATACGTGGAGCAATGCAGCGCGGAAGGGCATTGTACGTAACTGAAAGCGAGGTCACTATACCGGTTGATGATGTTAAGATAGACATCTCTCTTACTCCTGATAAGGAGAAGTACGGTCCCGGTGAGACCGCTAAGATAAAAGTCAAGGCAGTCGACCTTGCAGGTAAACCTGTAGCAGCTGACCTCTCCCTTGCTGCGGTTGATGATTCCATCTTCTATATAAGATCTGATTATACACCGGAGATTTCAGGATTCTTCTACTCGAAGATCTCCAACTGGGTAATCACAACCTACTCATACCCCATCACTCTTCTCGCTGGAGCCGGTAAAGATGCAGGTGTTAAAGTAAGAGAGAATTTCCGCGACACGGCTTTCTGGGAGGCTAATATTAAAACCGATGCGAAGGGTGAAGCTCTTGTCTCTTTTACTCTTCCGGACAATCTTACAACATGGAGACTCACAGTTCGAGGTCACGACCTGAAAGGGCGCATGGGTGAGGTGAGAAAGAAATTTCTCTCCACTCAGGATATCATTGCCCGGATCGGTAAGCCGAGATTCTTTGTTGAGGGTGACAAAACCGGTCTTATCGGAATTGTTAACAACAATACAGATTCAGGAATAGAATCTATTTCCACAGAGATGAAGGCTGACGGTAAAATTATCCAGCCTGACAAAGAATTTAAAGTCAGTCTCCCCGAGTTCGGATCTGCGGCCAAAAATTATACACTCACAGTTCCAGATGGTAAGGATTCACTTGCACTGGAGTTTAAAACTCTCACTCCGGGGAACAAAGGCGATGCAGTAAAACATACTGTCCCTGTTGAAAAGCGCGGACTTCAGTATTCAATCTCCGGATCAGGGGATATGCAGAACAATAAAGAGATTACACTTAAACCGGTTAAAACAGATGCCGATTTTGAATTTGTTCCTGAAGAGATTTATATCTCAGTAAATCCATCTCCTGTGACTCAGATTATTTCAGCAGTTGAGTATCTTAACGAATATCCATACGGATGTATAGAACAGACAATAAACAAATTTCTTCCCAATCTGGCCATGCTCAAACTTCTCTCAGGGAGCGGATACGCGAAGGTAATACCAGACAAACTTAAATCTGAAGTGGAGAGCAACATCCCTGACGGTGTTCAGCGGATAGTTAAAGCACAGAACTACGACGGATCATGGGGATGGTGGGAAGGGGACAGAGGCAATACCTATTTAACTGGTTTTGCCATGTACTCACTGCTTCAGGCAAAAAATTACGGATACGCAGTAAGTGATTACACTTTCGAGCAGGGGCTTACTGCTATACAGCGCATATTTGAAGCACCGGAAAAGATGGATAATGATGAACTCTCGTATCTTACATCAATCTATTCAATGTTTGGGAAATGGCATCATCCTGTGTTTAAACAGATAGCCTTCTCAAAGGATCTGAATCCATACCAGGCTGCCAATTTAATAAAGGCTCTGAACTCATTCAAGGGTAAGGGGACTTTACAGGAGCATGAATCACGGGAAATTGACGATGCGGCAAAACTTCTGAAGAAAAAGATAAATGAATCAGCGAAGAGAGATTCATCGGGTATATACTGGCCTGCGTCACAGGGTCAATCATGGAACTGGGCCGGCGGGAACACCGAGATTACTGCACACGTTCTCTCAGCTCTTTTAAGCTCAGGGGATAAATCATCCATGACATCACAGACTGTCTCCTCTCTATCAAAAAGGTTCGGATCAGGTTCATGGAACTCGACCAAGGAATCGGGGACTGTTATCCTTGCCCTATGCGATTATCTCACATCAAAAGGGATAGACTTTAAAACGTCAGGTGATGCTGAATTCGCGCTTAACGATAAAAAAATTGAAAAGATTTCTTATACGATGAACTCAGATTCCGGATCACTGGAGCGTACCGTAAAACTTGATAAAAACAATAAATCTGATAATTATAAACTCACTGTATCGGGCAAAGATTCACCCGACACAACATACTCGGCAACTCTCCGCGGAACACTCTACTTCAAACCGAAGGGACTGTTCTCATTCATGAAGTCCGAGAAACGCGGAATCCGGGGACTATCTAACGGTGTGTCTGCAAGGCGTGAGATTTCATATCTCAACCGGGTAAAAGATATGAAGATGCAGGAGTATCTTGTACCTCAGGAGGTTGACGAAAAGGGGAAAGTCAACGTAGGAGACGAACTTCTTGTAAGGGTAAAGTTCCGTGCAGAAGAGAGTTTCGGATTTATGATGCTGCAGGATTTTCTCCCTGCAGGTTTCGAAGTGGTCAAGGAGAGCGCATACAATGAATTCCAGCCCTACTCCAGAGTTGAGAGAAGGGACAACCGAATGGTATTTTTCTTCACTGAGATTGAAAAGGGGAAAGAGTATGAAGTTGCATACGTCATACGCGCAGAGCTCCCCGGTTCATTCATCATGCGTCCGGCAAGAATTGAATGCATGTATCAGGAGAGCATACAGGGGTGGACTCTCCCGACAATACTGGATGTTTATAGTGAAAAAAATTAATGGCCGATATCTCTCACGGCTGATTATAAGCACACTTATTTTTTCTGCTCTCATCATCGGGGTGAGAGCGGAAAAAGTTCCTCAAAGCGGCAGCAGTAAAGTTAAAATACTAATACTCTCAAAACATATTCGCCTGCTGAAAGAGGGGCGCACAGATTCAATTATTATTACAGTCCCTGAAACAGGTGAGCTCAATACAGGTACAAAGCGGATTAAGTTGAGAACTCTCTCGCTCTTCTCGAAAAATAAATCACTCTTAATCAAAGCTGATCAGAAATCTTTACCGGTCGGCGAATATACACTCTATCCGCAGGATAGAAACGATATATTTTCAATAGAGTTAAACGGTGAAAAAAGAGAGTACCCTCTCCCGCTTTATATAAAAAATTCCGGATCAGAACTGGAACTGTCAATTGAGGAGAGAGTTGATCAGTTCGCCATAGACTCTGCATGGGGGGAACTTGGTGATACATCCGAAAAAAACTCCGAGGCCCTATATGCCCTTGCACATCTTATAAAAGCAAGATGTGCCCTCCCCTATCTTACAAATAAACATAACGGCTACCACTTCTGCGACCTTACATGCTGTCAGACATACAGAGGGAGAAGCGGTAAAGTTTTCAATGACCCGGTGTCAATCAGAACTGCCAATTTAAAGAACGGACTGTTTTTTAATACATCAAACGGCGGAACCATATTTACAGAATCGATATTCAACGCCAAAGAGAGATCGACTCCTGTACCAAAAGAAATTATCTATCAGGAGAATTTTCAGCTGAGCAGTAAAAATCACCGGAACTGGGAAGCCTCCATAAAGCATTCCGAGCTGACAGCTATTCTCTATCCGGAGAAAAAAACATTTATCAAAAAAATCACCTTCGACCGTGATAAAGAGATAATATTTATTGATACCGGAAGTTCCGTTGAAAAACTTTCACCGGAGACTTTCAGAATTACCGTCAACAGAGTGAAGGGATGGAACTTTATCAAGAGCAATAATTATTCGCTCACCGGAATAGATGGAGTATACAAATTCAGAGGTTCAGGTCTGGGCCATGGAGTCGGCATGAGTTTTGAGGGTGCATTTCAGCTTGCAGAGAGAGGATACTCCCGCTATGAAATTATCGAACACTACTACCCGGAAATTCAATACAGCTCACCGGAGGGAGAGATAAACAGCCGGCTTCAGTATATCGTTTTTAATTCTGAATCGGGTGAAACGATCCAGAGCAGCAGCGGAACTTCATTTAGAAACAGAATCATACCATGCGGATCTGTCTTCAAACTATTTATAGCACTATATCTGGCAGAGAAAAGAACTGACCTGTTTTATAATTATAAATATACATGCAAAGAGAATGAAAAAGACAAACTTATCCCCGCACATTGCTGGAATAAATCGGGTCATGGAGAGATGGATCTGCGAAGCGCATTATACAATTCATGCAACAAATATTTCGCATCTCTTTATAGTAAGATTGATCCGGATGATTTTACAAAATGGATAAAAGAATTTACTGCAAGGCAGGGAATAGTTCTTACAGTTCCTGCGATAAAATCCAAAAGTGATTTTTCAAATCTCCTTGCAGGACTTAACTTTAATTTAACAATAACTATTGATGGAATAATCAGACTTAACCGTTATATCTACATGGAAAAAAGCGAAAACAGTTCCGGAAAAGTCGGTATAATATTCACTGCTCTTCATAAAACATTCACTGACGGTACGGCAAAAGAGCACGATGATGAAGTAATTCAGCAAAGCTCCCTCAATCATATATCTGTACGGCATAACATAAGAAGTAAAGAACTGTGGGGGAAAACCGGAACTGTAATTGCCGGGACAAACTCTCATTACGGATATGGAATCTTTACCGGTGGATTAAACTCAACTGGAATTGTCACAATTCTAAAGAAAGGGACTGGTGCAATTGCTGCGAAGGAATCGAAAAAAATACTCCTGGAACTGAAATAATTCTTTGACAAAAAGGATAAAACATTATATATTTAGTATATTATTAATTACTTAAATTATTTTGAGTAACATAAAAATTCATATATGACCTTATTTATCTAGATACTCAAGATCTGGTTTTAGATTTAGTCTTCGCCGCTCCGCAGGCGCGGTGAAGACTAAATACTGCCAGTTTTGTAGTAGCCACAAACCCCGCCGCCTTTGGCGGTGGTGAGACAATTCATAAGTAAGTTGCTAAATCTAATATAATTGAGCGACTCACTTATGAATTACTGATCTATCAGGTCATTATAATTAATTATAAAATACGGAGTAGAACATGGAAACTAAAAAAGTAAAAGCCACAAGCATGACAGTAATACAGCAGATGACTCACCAGGATGCGAATCTTGCAGGGAACGTACATGGTGGAGTTATCCTTAAACTTATAGACAACACTGCCGGGATAGTAGGAGTAAGACATACAGGGGGAAATGTTGTAACTGCATCAATAGATAAGGTCGATTTTCACTCTCCTGTTTTCGTCGGAGATCTTCTACGGGTCAGCGCCAGCGTCAACTATGTCGGCAAATCATCAATGGAGATCGGTGTCAGGGTTGAGGCTGAAAACTTCGTAAGCGGAGAGGTAAGGCATACTGGTTCAGCTTACCTGACATTCGTCGCGCTTGATGAAAACTTTAAACCGAAGCAGATAAATCCGATCATTCTGGAAACAGATGATGAAAAAAGAAGAAACTGTGAAGCTCAGGAGAGAAGACGGGTACGGCTTGAAGCTGTTAAAGAGTGGAAGACTAAATGCACAATCTAAACCGCATTAAATTCCTGCAATTATAATTAATCGGGCGCAAATCAGATTACGATTCAGCGCCCGGTTTCTATTTTTCTTTTTAGGAAAGAGCGATAAACCACAGAGAATATTATACCAGAATTCGGACGTTTACGAGATAGATTGAATATTATAGGAATGTTAAAATGTATCCTTCTTGACAAAAAGTATTCAATACGTCCTGTTTATAAATTTAAAAATCTGTCCCATGTCAGATCACTTTCCTCAATCGCCTCAGAATAATCCATGAAAAAAAAGTCAGCAGAGATATCCACGAACATGCCGCATACACTCCGCCGACTCCGTAAATTACAGCTGTAAGAACAGGACCTGCAGCATAAGCAAGTGAACCGTATGAGCTGAAAAGCCCCAGAATATATCCCTGCTTTGACGATGGCGCCAGATGGGAAACCATCCCCGACAGAGACGGACCGATAACCGAGATCCCTATAACAACTGGAATGATATTGATTATTGTAAAAGTATACGAGTTAACAAAAAATCCGATAATCAGCAAAGGAACCGGTATAAGTCCGAATCCGATAAGGGCTATTTTCTTTTCAGAAATCCTTTTTAATAAAAATGGAATAATCACACTCTGACCCAGTGCCATGGTGATCCCGATAAATAGAAAAATAAAACCTATTACCGCGGCTGTGGAACCTAATCTGTATTTTAGAAAATATGGAAGAATCAGTTCTATCCCGGCAAGTGAAAAACAGAAAAGAAAATTAAGAGACGCAAGACGTCCAAAACCGGGAAGTTTAAAGTTCGGTTTAAAGCTGAGAGCCAGCAGCGGAAGATCAGGTGGAATATTCTCCAGTGAACTTATATCTTCAGTTTTAATTCGTGAATCCCTGAACCTGAACATCAGCAGTGTATTTAGAATAAATAAAGATGCTCCGGCAAAAGCGCAGGCGGAGAATGGATGCAGAAATGAATAATCGGCGAATACACCCTGTATAACCGGATGAGTAAGCAATCCTCCGATCACCGGACCTGCAATCATCCCTATCCCGCCAGCCGCACCGAGCATCCCCATATATTTAGTTCTCTCTCTCTTTTCAGAGATGTCGGCCATGGCAGCGTATGCTACACTTATGTTGCCGCTCATGACCCCGCCGAGAATCCTGTATACAAGAAAATAAGGGAGAGCAACAGCGAAAGCCCATATAAGACTTGCTGCAACCTGACCCGCAGCAGTAATGAGAAGAATTCTTTTTCTGCCTACACGATCGGAAAGCCTACCCCAGAACGGCATGAAAAAAAACTGCATAAGAGCCCATATGGAGATAATAAATCCGCCCAGCATCACCTCGCTTCCCGACTGGCCCGTTTGAGGATCATTCAAAAATGCGGCACCGGAAGCCAGTATATCCGGAAGCCTGGTCTCTGTAAAATAATAGTGCATCAGGTCCGGCATTACAGGGAGAATAATAGTGAATGCCATCATATCAATAAAAAGAATTATTACAAGAAGCGCCCTTGAAAACTTTATCTGCGGATCTGGTTTCATTTATCACACATTTAATTATTTATTTTTAGAAATTACATTTACACATAATCAGAGACTTCTCAGCTTTAGGAAAGCTATGTAAAAACCTTGTAAAAATATATACATCCCCCCGCCTTAGGCGGGGGGATGTATATATATAAATTACAACTTAGTAGTTACAATAATCATACAATTGATGGCACATTCTCTTTTATCTGAACCATAACGGCTTCACCCTTTGCGGTTGTTATACCATCGGCGATAACCTCAGCGCTCAGGATAACTTTGCGGTTTTTGATCTCAGTGACTTTAGCCCTTATTTCAAGCTCCACTCCGGCAGGCGTCGGCTTAAGATAGTCGACCTTCAAGGATGCTGTTACAAACCTGGGTAGAGGTTTTTCTCCAAGATTAAATCCGTCCTCTTTTAATCTGGCTGCTGCGGCAGTTCCGGCGCAGTGACAGTCTATCAGTGACGCAATCAATCCGCCGTAGATGTTTCCGGGGAATCCCCCTGTATACTGAGGAGCAGGTGTAAACCGGCATACACTTTCATCTCCATCGCTGAAACTTTTTATATGCATTCCATGTTCATTCAATCTGCCGCAGCCGTAACAGTGAGAATAATCATCGGGATAAAAATCCTGATAAGCCTTATCTGTCATATACATTATCCTTTAATAAATATTTCTTAATTACATCTGATCTGAAAGTCAGAACTCTTACATTATCACGCGGCATATTCCATTAGTCAATAAATTACAGAACATATGTGCAATAAATAACAGATAGAAATTTATTTTCAGGGCCGCGTATGCTTCGCATACGCGTGGAACTTCATCGTGCAGTTGTCTGAACCACAGATTAAACGGATTTGAACGATTACACTGATTTATAAATTCAAAATCACAGCTCATCACTCAAATCACCGCAAATCTGCGGTTCAGACAATTAATAGACTCACCCTAAGAACTGTAATGATTGACTTTTAGCAATAATTTGACTATACTGATATGATATATAATTAAACGTATATTGTCATCATTGACTCAGGTCATTGTTCAATTTTCTTTAGTCTGTCAGTATAATATAAATACACTAGATACAAGGCTGCATGAGGGAAACATGAATAAAGAATCTCTTATTTTTTTCGACAAAACAGATCTACTCCCGGAGACCTCATTTTCAGAAGATGAGATTTCTACATTATACCAGATAAACCTTAAAGTGGCAGGGAGTAAATCTCTCGACGAAGTGCTGGACTTCATTTTTACTGAGATTAAAAAAATTATCCCCTGTGACAGGATTGATGTGGCTTTGATCGAAGAGGATAATCAAAGGATGGTTATCCAGTTTGTAAAATCGGATTATGAACCGGTCTATCTGAAAAAGGGTTTCGCCTCGGATATAATCGGAGGATCAATTCAGAAGGTTTTTCTTTCAGGGATGCCCAGCGTTATTAATGATATGGAACTTCATGCGAAGAGCAATCCTATGAGTGAATCAGCCCGGATGCTCTTAAAAGAGGGGATCAGATCATCAATGGTTTGCCCTATGAAATCAGAAGACAGATACATCGGTATGTTCATGTGCCGTTCACGTGAGGCTAATGCCTATGGAATACACCAGATTAGCCTCCAGATGGCTTATGCACACAGACTGGGTCAGGCGGTTGAGAAAGCCTATCATATCGAACAGCTCTCCTCTGCAATGTCTTCATACATGGAGATGCTCAGCTTTGTAAGTCATGAACTGAAAAATCCCCTAGCATCAATCATAATGACTGCAAAGACGCTTTCAAAAGGATACTATGGCGAGATAGGTGAGAAACAGAAAAGCGCCGCTGACAGAATAATCAGAAAAGCTGAATATCTTCTAAGTCTTACCGGCGAGTACCTGAGTCTCTCTTCAATCGAAACCGGAGAGTTTCAGGCCAGGCCGAGAGAGGTCGATTTTTACAAGGATATAGTATCTCACTCTCATGAGATAATAGCTGTAATGCTGCAGGAGAAAAAAATAAAATTTGAGCAGAATATACCACCTGAACTTCCTGTAGTAAAATGTGACCCTGAATTATTGAAAATCGTAATGACCAATTTTCTGAGCAATGCAGTAAAATACAGCGATACTGGTGCAGTGGTAAGACTCACCATAACCGCGGATAACGGACGGATTCGAGTGTCTGTATGGAATCAGGGTCCCGGATTTCCTGAAAGCGAAAAGATCCGTCTTTTTAAAAGATTCTCCATACTGCAGACTCCGGAGTTGTCGGAAAGAAAAGGACACGGCGTAGGACTTTATGTAACATGGAAAATCATACTTCTCCACGGCGGACGGATATGGGCAGATTCCAAACATGGTGAATGGGCTGAATTTACATTTGAAATTCCTCAGCTCATGGATCAGTGCCTTTTGTACTAGTGCTGTGAGGGTGTAATTATGCATCAATACTTAAAAATGCAAATTGTTATGTTATGAATAATTTATCAGCCATAAACCTCAAATCCCCCCGTTTCGCTTCGCTCAACATCCCCCTTTAATAAAAGGGGGTCTGTACAATCCCGGAAGTGTAAACCCTCTTTATCAAAGAGGGTGGCCGATAGGCCGGGAGATTTATTGGTATTATATAAAGAACTATTTAATGAGTAATAATACGATCGAATCACTAAACCCTGGCAATTCAAATTATTACCACGACTTTTAACTTGCAAAAAACGACCACATAGTCGGATATAGTGATACAAATCTACTACACAAAAATAGTGAATTCTACCACAAGCAACTACAGAATAAGGCTATTGTATTTGCTCTTAAAGTCATATAGTGTATGCTAATTTTACTATTTTAAATTCTCGTGAATAATCAGATTGTGCAGCTTAAAAACAGATTGTGTCATTCAGGGGGACGTTCTGACTCTGCTTTTCAGAGTAAATGACAAGTCTGCTTCCAATGCTGCCTCTCTTAATCTTAAAATTATTTACCGGAATTAAATTAAACTTTAATTCATCGGAATTATCAGGAGGAAACAATGTTTGAATTATCTGAAGAGCAATCGATGGTACGTGACATGTGCCGCGGCTTTGCCGAAAAAGAACTAAGAGAGCAGGCTGTAGAAATTGACAAAACCCATAGATTCCCCCTTGAAACTACAAGAAAACTCGGGGAACTGGGAATAATGGGTGTTGTTTATCCCGAAGAGTATAATGGTGCAGGGATGGATTATGTTTCCTACGCAATAGCAGTTGAGGAGATTTCCAGAGTATGCGCCTCGTCTGGAGTTATAGTTTCTGCCCATAACTCGCTCTGTCTCTCCCCGATATATTATTTCGGAACTGAAGAGCAGAAGAAAAAATATCTGCCCAAACTCTGTACCGGTGAGCATATCGGAGCATTTGCAATTACCGAGCCGGGCGCAGGTTCTGACTCTGCGGGAACAAAAACCGTTGCATTAAAAGATGGCGGTGACTATATTATTAATGGAACAAAGAATTTTATTACAAACGGCGGTTATGCGGATACTCATGTAACTCTTGCAATAACAGATAAAAATGGTCAGAAAAATAAAAACACATCGTTCTTCATTATAGAAAAGGGTGATCCGGGATTTTCAGTAGGCAAAGTTGAGGAAAAATTGGGAATATGTGCATCTTCAACAACTGAAATGGTTTATGTTGACTGCAAAATCCCTGAAGGAAGAATGCTCGGTGCACCGGGGGACGGATTTAAAATTGCAATGCATACCCTGGACGGCGGTCGCGTCGGAATTGCAGCACAGGCACTCGGTATAGCTCAGGCATGTCTTGAAGAGGGTGCAAAATACGCAAATATGAGAGAGCAGTTCGGAGCGCCTATTGGAAAACTTCAGGCGATTCAGTGGATGCTTGCTGATATGGCAACTGAAATCGAAGCTTCAAGACTTCTGGTTTATAAGGCTGCTGATATCCTCTCTAAAAACGGTAAGAACAGACGCCCTGCAAGCAAATATGCTGCAATGGCTAAACTATACGCATCAGAGTGCGCACACAGATGTGCACACAAGTGCATACAGATACATGGCGGATACGGCTATGTAAAAGAGTACATCGCAGAGAGACTTTATAGAGATGCAAGGATTACTGAAATTTATGAAGGAACTTCAGAAATACAGAAACTTGTAATTGCAACAAATATACTTGCGGAATTTGCAGAATAGGTTTAGAATGCTCTTATCTTAACTTCCCTCCCTTTCGGGAGGGGTTAGGGAGGGGTTCAAAAATTTTTATTATTTGAGCATTACCCGCACCCCCGACTGACCTCGCCCATCAATTGCGGATGGATAACACAAAAATTTTCCGGAGGAATCTTAATGAAAGAAGTAGTAATTGTAAGCGGAGCAAGGACCTCGATCGGCGCTTTCGGCGGTTCGTTAAAAGATGTTTCCGCAATAGAGATGGGTTCTCTCGTTATGAGAGAAGTATTCAGAAAGATAAATTTAAAACCTGTTGCAAGCGGCGAGCAGAATGAATTCGCGCCGGATAAACTGAAAGGTAAAGGTCAGATAGATCTTGAAAAAACAGGATATAAATATGATGCATCAGCTAAAGAGATTAATGTAGATGAAACAATTATGGGCTGCGTACTTCAAGCTGCACAGGGTCAGAATCCCGGAAGACAGGCTCATATCTTTGCAGGGATCCCGAAAGAAGCTGCAGGATGCACAATAAATAAGGTCTGCGGATCGGGACTGAAAGCAATCGCAATGGGTGCCCAGGCAATCATGACAGGTCAGGCAGATGTCATTGTTGCAGGTGGAATGGAAAGTATGAGCAACACCCCTCTCGCGCTTAAAAAAGCAAGATGGGGACACAGAATGGAACTCACAGGTGTGGGTGATATCCATGACCTTATGGTATATGACGGATTATATGAAATCTTCAACGGATACCACATGGGTATAACAGCTGAGAACATTGCTGAACTTTATGGTATTGGAAGAGAAGAGCAGGACAAACTTGGTGTGACAAGTCACCAGAGAGCGATGAATGCAATTAAAACAGGGCTCTTTAAAGATGAAATAGTTCCTGTAATCATCCCTTCACGAAAAGGTGATATAATAATTGATACAGATGAAAGACCAATGGAGACCACTCTCGAAAAAATGGCTCAGATGAAACCTGCGTTTAAAAAAGATGGAACAGTAACTGCTGCTAACGCATCGGGGATAAATGACGGGGCTGCCGCTGTTCTTATGATGAGCGCTGAGAAAGCAAAAGAGCTTGGACTCGAAGTTATAGTAAAGATTAAATCTTTTGCTACAGGGGGAGTAGATCCCGCATACATGGGATTAGGACCTGTACCTGCAATCAGAAGAGCCCTTAAAATGGCTGGAATGACGATGAAAGACCTGAACATGGTTGAGATAAATGAAGCCTTCGCGTCTCAGGCAATCGGATGTTTCAGAGAACTCGGTCTTGACAACGATTTCCCGAATCAGCTTGGAAGCGGCATTTCACTTGGTCACCCCATCGGTTGTACCGGAGCGAGAATGGCCGTAACTACAATGTACCAGATGAAAAGAAAAAATTTCTCAACCGGTGTTATGAGTATGTGCATAGGCGGCGGTATGGGAATGGCGATGATTTTCGAAAGATAGAATAAGTTTGCAGTGCTCCGCACTGCACTGTTTAATGGGGGTGCAGGGGCTAAGCCCCTGCACCCCCATTTTATACCGCCGCAGTCGGTTTTAATTTACAAGGAGCTTTTATGACATCAAAACAATATAATAATCTTAAATTCAGCAAAGAGGGAACAATAGGAATCATTACTCTCTCAAGACCAAAAGCTTTAAATGCCCTGAACACGGAACTCCTTCTGGAACTTAAAGATATTGTGGACGCAATATCACTGGACGAATCTATTCATGTACTGATAATCACCGGTGACGGAAAGGCATTTGTTGCCGGTGCCGATATTACCGAGATGAAAAACTTCAACAGTATTGATGGATTGAAATATGGTGAACTAGGTGCTGCAGTGCTTCGAAACATTCAAAGACTTAAAATCCCGTCAATAGCCGCGGTGAACGGATTCGCACTTGGCGGAGGATGTGAACTGGCAATGTGCTGCGACATAAGAATCGCATCTGAAAACGCAAAATTCGGCCAGCCGGAAGTAGGCCTTGGAATTACACCGGGCTTCTCCGGATGTGTTAGACTTGCCAGACTTGCAGGTGTAGCCAAAGCCAGAGAGCTTATTTATACAGCAGATATTATCCCCGCAAGTGAAGCTGAAAAGATCGGTTTAGTTAATAAGGTTGTACCGGCAGAGCAGCTCATGGAAGCAGCAATGGAGATGGCAAAAAAAATTGCATCCAAGGCACAGATTGCGGTAAGATTTTCAAAGATGGCTATAAACAGAGGATTTGAAACAGATATTGAAACAGCAATTGCATTTGAAAATCAGGTGTTTGCACAATGCTTTTCCACAGAGGATCAGAAAGAGGGGATGACTGCCTTTGTTGACAAGAGGGTTCCGGAGTTTAAGGTTAAGTAGCTGCTGCAGAGTACAATCTACAACTCCGCCCCGCCCCTATCCGCCCGTTGGGCACCTTTCCCCATGATAAGATGGGGAAAGGAATAATCCAATACATTCCGAATTTCCTCTTCACCCTTTCACCGGGGGGACTAGAAACAGGATGTTTCTGTGTCAGGCGCGGACACGATGTCCGAAAAGCGCTGACTGATGTCGCATCGCGACAGAGGGGGCGGGAAAGTCACTTTGAACATTATTTTAAAAACCCGAACTCCTCCTCTCACACTCTCCGTATAAGATCGCTCTTTATATCCTTAACAGTATTGCACCCGGTTAATACCATCGCTTTACTGAACTCTTCTTTAATTTTATCTAAATAAAACGATGTACCCTCTATCCCCATACCTACTGCGGCAATCGCAACGGGACGTCCGATTAATACAAAATCTGCACCGAGAGCTATTGCTTTCAGAACATCAACTCCGTCACGGAACCCTCCGTCGATCATAATTGTAATCGATTTACCCACAGCAGATACAATCTCTTCAAGCACATCCATTGAACCGGGCATCTGGTCAAGTACACGCCCGCCGTGATTTGAAACGATAATAGCATCTGCTCCGGCTTTACATGCCATCTCGGCGTCCCGTGGATTCATTATCCCTTTGAGTATAAACGGCAGTGATGTTGCAGATTTAATTTCCATGAGTTCACTTACGCTCTTGGCAGCGACCTCCTGATTCTTCATCGCCATTGTTTTAAACACAACTGCATCTATATCGATACCGGCAGCTATTGCCCCTGCTTTCTCTGCAGCCTTAAACCTCATTATAATTTCATTGTTGTCTTTTCTCGGTTTGAAAATTGGGATTCCCCAGCCGTTCTCTTTTTCTATTGCTTCAAGGCCGATTTTGTATTTGTCGGGAGTAGCTCCGTCACCGACAAACGCAATGGTCCCGGAATTTCTACAGCCCTTTACAACTGCAATATTATAGTCCAGTTCCTCTATAGCTCCGTTCATATTTGTAACAGAGCCGGTTATAGGAGCAGCCATTACCGGAAAAGATATTTTGTGTCCGAAAATTTCAGCAGATGTATCAGGAACAACACCTTCATGAATCAGTGTTGTAATAACCTTAAACTGTTTAAGCGCATCGGCATTTCTTCTGAAAGAATCACCTGTACCGGTCCCCCCCATTCCGGGAACACCCGAAGCGCACTCGTACCCGTCGCAGCTTTTACATACATAGCATATCTTTTTAAACTTTTCCCGTGCAAGGGCATTTATCGTTTTCATTGAAATCTCGGAATCATCCGATGTCTCAATCTTCAGCAGATCCATGCACTGTTTAACAGAGGCTTCAGCCTGTTTAAGCGTGTCCCCGACCGCAATAATATTTCCAGATTTTTCAACATTTGACGTAGGCTTAACTACAATATCACCCTCTTTTATATTAAGGAATATCTCTTCAACACCGGGAACCTTCAGCGCCTCTTCAAGACCTGAAATCTTTTTCACAACACCGGGCCTGCAGATGATGGCTCTTTCAATTGCCACTCTGTTGAACACCGGTTCAAGATTCCCCGGTTCATGTCCCAGAGATACTTCAATCATCGCCTTCATAAGATCAACGCCCGATGAAAGAGGATATGTGTATGAAGACATGAATCCGCCGGAAAGCCTGGCAGCAATCTCACCTATCATTGCACCGCTCTTTGTTACTTTTATGTCCCCCTTGGCTGCACCTGTTGTTAGGCCTAGTGCTTTAATCCCCCGTCTCATTACATCACATGCATCTTCAAGCATCTCAATCTTCAGATGAGACGGCATGGTATGCCCTGTTTCGACAAAGTTCGGAGGATACTCTATAATACGGTCTGCCACTCCGGTAATTGTAATCTCTTCATTAAAGATTATAGCATCAATTGAAAGTTCAGGGCCATCCATAAATTGTTCAATAATCAGTTCACCGCTTGGGGATGCACTCTTTGCAAATTTAAACGCATCAGCTACCTGATTTGCATTATCAATTCTCATTACCCCTCTGGCACCCATATTATCAGAAGGTTTCATAACTACCGGGAATCCAAGAATCTTACACCCTTTTTTTGCATCAGACAAAGTCCATACGGGCAGAAACGCAGGGGATGGGATATTATGCTCTTTAAATCTCATCCTCATTTTAAGTTTATTTGTCGCAGCTTCGGCATCGTCAAATTTTATCCCCGGCAGATCAAGGGCATTAGCAACAGCGGCAACGGTCATTGAGGCATCGGTCCCCACTGTAAGAACTCCGCTGATAGGTGTAATTTCATTCTGCCTTTTGGCAACTCTCACAGAGCCCTGAATATCCCTGGTGCTCATTACAATCGGAATATCAGCATCCTTCATGCCGATAGCATCAGGATTGTAGTCTGTAACTATTACCTGATACCCCATCTTCTTCGCTGTTGTAATAACAGGAGTCTGAAGCAGTCCGCCGCCGATAATCATAATTGTTTTTTTCACAGGTACACTCCGGGTATTTTATGTCACATTAATATATAATGAGACATAAATCCAGTCAATAAAAATCTTAACAATTTGCATAAAATGAAAATATCTTTTTATAATCAAGGTATCATAAAGTACCGTTTTCCCTTAATGCTTAAGGGGGAGAAATTATCTGACTTACAAAACTGCCTCTTCTATTGCTTATGATAATCAGCTTTATTGCACTATATTCCACCTTGAAAATGTCTTGAAAATAACCCTCCAATGCCGTACTGTGACAGTCATATTTAATTTCTATTATTTCTGGAACAATATCCGGAGGATTTATGAACAGGAACCTCACTCTTGAGGCCACAAGGCTCACTGAACTTGCAGCGCTTTACGCAAGCAGACATATGGGGAAAGGGGATGACGATTTATGCTATCGTGCTTCCGATGAGGCAATGTGGAAACTTCTGGAGTCGATGGAAATAGATGGCGAAATTGCTATAGGTGCTTCAAATAAAGATCTTCATCTTTACGACAATAGAAAAGTCGGCACAGGCGACGGGATGAAGGTTGATATCGCCGTTAAACCTCTTGAAGGGAAGAGAACATGCGCCATGGGTGGTCACAACTCCATCGCTGTTATCGCAATAGGGGGACGAAATGCATTTATGAAGATGCCCCCCAGTCTGATGCATAAAATCGCAGTAGGGCCCGATGCCAGAGGCGTTGTAGATATCAATCAGCCCCCTGACATTAATATAAAAAGGGTCGCCAGGGCAAAAGGTAAGTATATTGAAGATATAACAGTATGTGTTCTCGACAGGGATGTTAACTATCAGATGATTGAAGATATCCGCAAATGCGGAGCAAGAATAAAATTTATTACAGACGGCGATATCTCGGGAGTAATCTCTACCGCTGTTGAAAATACTGCCATAGATATATTCATGGGAATCGGTGGAGCTAAAGAAGCCGTTATTTCAGCTGCAGGTCTAAAATGTCTTGGCGGAGATATGCAGGCAAAAATTTATTATAACGATTATTTTGAAAAAACTGTAGCTGAAAATCTAGGTCGGGGAAATGCCGATAAAATCTATAAAATAAAGGATCTTGTAAAAACCGATGATATTCTTATCTCAATAACCGGTGTTACCGATGGAGTTCTGCTTCCGGGAGTTCAGTATTTTTCAGGCGGGGCGAAAACAAATTCACTGGTTATAAGACAGCAGACTCATACTATCAGATTCATAAACGCCATACATCAGTTTGACTATAAGCCGATATTCGACAAATAGGAGAAGTCCATTTGAATAATCATGCCCTGATTGACATTTCAGTTATCTTTAGAATTACCGATGAAATAACTCCCAGAAAAGGGCTTGAAGAACTCTATACTTCCATTGTGGAGATAGCAAAAGATATACTTGAAGCTGAAGCTGCATCACTCCTCCTTTATCATCAGAATGAAAATCTTTTATATTTCAAGTCCACAACAGATGACGGAATGAAGAATATGCTTGGTATAAGCATTCCGGAAAATTCAGGTTTTGCGTGGAATGTTTTCAACAGCAGACAGTCACTAATAGTAAATGATGTCAACACCGATGAACGGTTTTATAATGGGATAGATCTCGATACAGGTTTTATAACAAAAAATATTCTCTGCACCCCGATGATGGCCCGTGACGAATTTGTAGGTGTTCTTGAAATAGTAAACAAAAAAGATGACGGAAAATTCTCACCTCTCGACTTGAGACTTATAGAAGTTCTGGCCACAATATCCGCTTCATCCATCACAAACCGTCTGCTATATGAAGATCTTAAAAAACGGGTAGAGGAACTCAATGCCTTATATGAACTTTCAAGATCTGTTGCACTGGTGGATAATGAAAAAGATTTTTTCAAAAATGTAGTAACTACTCTTGCAGAGTCACTCCACGTGGAAAGATCCTCACTACTTTTATTTGTTCCGGATAGAAGACGGCTTGAGGTTGTAGCTGTTTACGGTTCAAGCATCCCCGTGGGATCTGTCGTGTCTGACGACTCTATTGCTGCACATGTTTTCAGAACCGGGAAGATGGTAAATGTAAGTAATATAAAAAAAGATCTCCCCGATTACTGCCTTAAAAACACCGGATATAAATCAAACGCATTTGTATCGGTACCTATTTACTATAACAACAGAATAGCAGGGGTACTGAATCTCACAGATAAAAAGAGCCGAAGACTCTTCGATGATTTTGAACTTAATGTTCTCTCGGCACTGATCAGCCATATGACTGGTGTATACAAAACTTTTGCCAACCGTCGTCAGGAGGAGAAACGGAAAAAGCTCAAACAGGAACTTGACATTGCAGCTGACATTCAGCGGAAAAATCTGGTAAAAATCCCCTCAAGCTTTAATGGTATAACTGTTTCCCTTCTGTATGAACCGGCAAAACATGTTGGCGGAGATTTTTTTGATTTCTATGAGGTTGATGATTACAACTGCGGAATAATGATAGCAGATGTATCGGGAAAGGGGATACCAGCTGCCCTCTTTACCGGAACTGTTAAAAACATTCTCAAATTCGGTTCAAAAAACAATCACAGGCCTGCCGGCCTTTTCCAGAGTTCTAATACAGCAATATACAATGAAGCTGAATCCGGAATGTTTGTTACGGTATTTTATGCGCTGATAGATACAATATCAAATTTGATTACTTACAGCTCAGCAGGACATAATGATCAGATGCTGATCAGAAGAAAAACTCACACAGTACAAAAACTTCAGGCTCATGGAAAACCATTCGGAGTAATTACCGCTGCTAATTATTCGGAAAATACCATAATATACGAAACAGGCGATATTCTTTTCCTTTTCACAGATGGACTTGTGGAATCCCTCGGCGGAGATGAACTTGATATTGATGTAGGATTTGCTGCACTATCTGAAATAATTCTGAGCAATATCGATGAAACACCTGAGTGCATTTTAAATATTCTAAGAAATAAAATCAGGGAACTATATCCGGACACCGATCTTCTTGACGATCTGACGATACTGATAATTTCCCTCTGATATACTTTATAACAGTATTTATTTTTACTTTTTTGAATTAAGAAAACTCTATATATCCCCGCCGCCTTCGGCGACGGGGATATATAATTTTTCTATTTTACACCAAAATGTATGTTTATTATCAATTACTGATCTATTATCAATAAAATTTCTCACGGGGTTAACATGAATAAACATTTACTTATGCTTTCAATAGTCATCACTGTTGGATTAATTACCGGATGCGCAAAAACTATAAAAACAGAAACAGTAATAAAAGAGCCTGTTAAGGATGAGATTATTACCGCAGTAAATCCTCTATTACCCGGTAACAGCATTCATGAAAGCGGAATCAGTGATATCGATTCTCATTCTGGTGAATTCAATTTATCTATGTCAGGATATAAAGGTGAACTTTTTATCGGGATAGCAAATGAAAGATTTTACGGTACAATTAAATTTTTTAACTGGGGGAATGGTGTCCCTCAACCTCTGACTGATCTTAAAGTTACTGAAGATAAAATATATTTCAAACGGGTCATTAAAACAAAAGAGGATCTTATTAAGTACGGCGGTACAGCATATTTCGAACAGGACTTTTATGGAATTTTTACAACGGATAAAAAAACCATAAAAGGCTACTACCGGTACATTGGAACCCAGGATAACTGGGAAGCTGTAAAAAAATAAAATCAATCGATCATAAAATGGAAAAGAAAAAAACAGCAGTAATTGGAGGGGGAGCATCAGGTCTCATAGCTGCATACTTTGCCTCAGAAAACACCAGAGTAACTCTCTTTGAAAAACAGAAAAAAATAGGCCGGAAGATTCTAGTAACAGGAAACGGCAGATGCAACATTACAAACAAAAATATTGATAAAAGCAGATACCACGGCCATAATACAGATTTTACTGAAAGTATTTTCTCCCGATTCGGACTTGCAGAAACAGAGGAATTTTTCTCATCTGTTGGAATTCCATTAATAGAAGAGAATGACGGCAAACTCTTCCCTGCATCACTCCAGGCTTCAATCGTAACTAAAGTTTTTGAATACGAGCTTACCAGGCGCAATGTTAACGTACAGCTTCACAGAAAGATTGAAAGAATAATTCCTGAAAATGGTAAATTCCGCCTGATTACTGCCGGTCAGGAGGAGGAGATTTTTGATTCGGTTATACTGGCATGCGGGAGTCAGGCATTTCCCGCGGCAGGCGCATCCACATCGGGATATGAACTTGCATCGAGTCTGGGGCATAAAATTTACGAACAGTTTCCTGTTATACTTCCGATAAATATTCCGGTGAAAGCTCTACATACGCTTCAGGGGATAAAGTGGGACTGCGGAGTTAAAGTTATCTATAAAGAGAAATGCACGGCTTCATCAATGGATGAACTGTTATTTACAGCTTACGGAATTTCGGGTCCTGCTTCACTTAAAGTTTCACGCAGTATTAATGAACATATTCTAAGCGGAAAAGTTCCCGATATATCCCTGGATTTTTTCCCCACTTTAAATATCTCCGATCTGAAAAATCTTCTGGAGAATCTTTTCAGTGATAGAAACAAAAAGCTCTCCTTCTCGCTGCTTGGAATTTTAAAAGAGAAAATGCCCGAGGTTATACTCTCCATATCGGGAATGGATTATGAAAAGAGATGCGGTACAATGTCAGAAAAAGAGAAGGAGAAAATTGCCTTATCTCTGAAAGATTTCAGAATTACTCCCGGTAAACCGAGAGGCTTTGACGAAGCTGTTGCTGCGGCAGGGGGAGTCTCTGTTGACAAAATCAATCCTGCTACAATGGAATCAAGACTTGTAAAAAATCTTTATATAACAGGTGAGCTTCTCGATATAGACGGAGACAGTGGAGGCTTTAATCTCCAGTTTGCATGGAGCACAGGTGCAATCGCGGGGATGTCTCAGAAATGAGCAGTACTTCGGCTTTGAAATATATCGTCAGCGCATGCCTCGCCGGTGAAAAATGCCGTTATGACGGAGAGTCAAATACTATTGGTGCGATTGCATCGATGGTTAATAATGGAACTGCTATTGCCGTATGCCCCGAGGTAATGGGTGGACTATCAACCCCGCGGGTACGCTGCGAGTTAAATATACTTAACGACGGATCATCTGTAATCACAGGGGAAGATGGTAACGATTATACTGCGGCTTTTACACTAAGCGCGCAACTGTCCCTTGATGCCGCTGAAAAATATGAAATAACAAAAGCAATTCTCAAATCAAAAAGCCCTTCATGCGGATGCGGATTTATTTATGACGGGACATTTACCGGAAGACTTATAGAGGGAAACGGAGTTGCAGCTGAACTGTTTATAAAATCTGGAATTAAAGTAATAACAGAAATCGAGTTTGAAAAACTCTCCGGTGAGTTTTAAAACATCGACATAAATCCTTCTATCATTGAAACTTTAGTGCACGACGCGTTAAGATCATCCTCAGAGTGAAAAACCGCAGTTACTGTATATGATATAAACTTCCCGCCGGAACTCTCTTTCGCTGTAACGATTCCGTTAACAGCATGTTCGTGAATAACATTTCTGATAGTATCCATCGTGTACGGCATGTTTCTGAATACCGCTTTATAAACAATCTCGGCAGGATATATAATCTCTTTTTTCTGTGTGCTGCTCTCTATCATATTTTACTCGTTAATTTTTATTATTACTTATAGCCTCTCCAGTGTACGGGGCTATACTCAAACATTAATATATCTTCTGATAACCCTTGGTGCAATTGAAGTTAAAACTTCATAATTGATTGTGCCGGTTTTCACAGCAATTTCATCTGCCGTAATACTCTCTTCACTCTGCGCACCTATAATTACAACCTCGTCATTTAGTGATGCTCCATCAATATTTGTTACATCAATCATTGTCAAATCCATACAGACGCGCCCAAGTATAGGGGCTCTTCTCCCCCGTACTAGCATATCCCCTTTTGACGATAAAAGTCTGCTCAAACCGTCGGCATAACCGACAGGAACAGTTGCAATTACAGTTTCTCTATCTGTTACAAAAGTGCTTCCATAGCTCACTTTAAATCCGGCAGCTACAGTTTTAACATGAATTATCTTCGACTTAAATGACATAACAGGTTTTAGATCAATTTTACTTTTATCAACTTCATCTGAAGGATACTGCCCGTACATAATTATCCCTGGTCTCACAAGATCAAAGTGCGACTCAGGAATTTCCATAATCCCTGCGCTGTTAGCCATATGATATAGCGGTTTTTCAGGGAGTAAATATTCAAGATCATTTTTTAGCTTCAAAAAAAAATTCAGCTGCTCTCTGGCATGAGTTTTATCTTTTGTATCTGAATTGGCAAAGTGTGAATATACACCCTCTATTTCAATGAAGGGGAGTGCGGAAATCTTTCCGATCTCTTCCGCTAGAGGACAGTACCCCTGCTCAGATGTGAGTCCATCGGCAAGAAAACCTAGACGCCCCATCCCTGTATCAACTTTAATATGAACCTTAATCTTATGCTGACATGCCTTAGCTTCAACCGAAAACATTTCAGCCTCTTCAAATGTGCTCACAGTGGGACGTATGTTGAGTTCTATATATCTTGCGGTATTTCCGGAAACACAATCATCGAATAACAGAATCGGTGCATCAATACCGCAATCTCGAATATGAACCGCTTCATTTAATCGTGCCACAGCAAGAAAAGCTGCACCGTTCGTAACAGCTTCACAGGCAATCATCTCAGCGCCGTGACCATAGGCATCAGCTTTAACCACGGCGATTATCCCGGTACCGGGATTAAGAATTCTTCTTATCTCCCTTAGATTATGCCTGAAAGCCTCCAGATCTATCTCGGTATATGTGGGTGAATCACTGCTGTATTGAATCATAGTATTTCATTCCCGTACTTCACAAAATTTTATCCACTATCCGTGTTCAACACAAAAATCATTTATACTTCTCTATTATAATCGATCATTATAAATCTATAAAACAGAATATTTGCAGGATTTAAGTCACAGCTCTTCTCCGACGTCTGTTTCACCTGTTTACCATTTTTATTTCAGGGAATTCTCATGAAGACACAGCTGCATAAGCAATCATTAAAACACATTCGTATACCGTTAACTTCCAGTTCATTGATATTGATTATTCCGATAAATCAACTATATTTCTTCCATAATAATAAAATCGGGAGAAGGATACACTTATACTCCGGGAGTATCCCGACCAGAGTATAATTCAAAAGATCAAAATCTTTTATTACGCACCAATCACCTGCTCAATAAAACTCATCCGCGCCAAAATCGATTATTCCGTTTACGCGCACATTTCCGTCAATATCCATTGTCCCTGAATATACCTCACCGTATGATCCGTCTCCGGTATTTTTTGCAGGGGATCCTGACTGAAGGTGGAAATCATTAGATGCAGCGTTAACAAATAGTGGATTAGCGAAAATTGCACCGACATCATTCCAATCACCGGTTGAGCCGGTTTCCCCGTTGTAATACATATTTCCCGTCAGGTAGATAGAATCATTTCCCGTTCCCCACTGCTGAGTATAGCTGTTACCTGATCCGGAATAGAGTATATTATTGGTAATGAGTACCCCTGTATTATGATATTGTAAAATGATTTCTCCATTATTCCCATTATATAATGTGTTATTGATGATCAGAATATTTTTTGAGTTACCTCTAGCAGAATCATATCCTCCTGCCATAATATTACCCTGATAGGAATTGGATATAAAGTTATTGCGGATGGTAATATTCTCTGTGGTTTTATTATGGTGTTCGCTTGCAACTTCAATCCCAATATCGCATGCATCTATTTTATTGCGCTCGATGATAATATCTTTCCCTCCATCAACATAGATTCCATCTGCCGATTGCTCACCATCGTAGGCAGGATTAACAAGTGAAGAAATATTATAAACTGTATTATCGATGCAGATCCCGTTACGAGCCTGATCAAGTGAACTTACGGAACATGTGCTTTCAAATCCGATAAAATCAATCCCGATATTATCGTTGTCATGGACTATATTATCCGAAACAGTAAAATCTGTTACATTTCCGTTAAGTACAATCGATTCGCTCCATCCGAATTTGCACGAATGAATTGTATTTCCATCGATAAGTATATTGCTGACAGGAGTTGATGAGTTTCCATAAATTGCTATACCATGGGCATTGCCATCTGCTGCTGTGTTTTCTATTCCTGTAATGGTATTGCCGCTGATGTCAATGTTACTGCACCCACCCTTAATCATTATTCCGGTAAGGGTCAATGAGCCATTGCTGGTTGTTTTATGGTTACATATTGTCAATCCTGATATTTTTATGTAGTTCGAATTTTTAATAAATAAAATATATTCTGTCTGATTTGGATCGGATTCTGCTTTAAGAGCCAATCCTGTACCATCAATTATCGCACCGCTATTTGAGAAAAGCCATATATAGGATCTGCCGATAATTGCAGCTGATTGATTGAATGTCCCTATTAACGTTATTTTTGTCTTAACACCAGATGGTAGTGCATCTATTGCGGCCTGGATTGATGTCGGCGCAGTAACAGTTATCTGATTAGTAAAAGCTGCATCATTAAAATCATTATCCGTAAGAATAGTAGAACCGGTCTGAGCTCCTCCCCCTGAAATACTCTCCTGAGTTATCAATTCACCGCTGCTTCCATCGCTACTCCCGCTGGAGCTTCCGCATGCAGCAATTAATAGTATTATACACCCAAATAATGTAATAAAAAAAACGCCCGTTATTGATTGGAGTCTACTGTTCATTTATTGAAATCCCCTTAGTATTGCGTATATATCTGATAGCGTGAGAGCTTACCAAGGCTGGAGACACGGATTCAAAAGCTCACGGCGGCTTCAAAACGGAGTTTTGGAAATCAAATAAAAATCATCAATCATCAGAAAAGAAAAGCGTCATATATGTTTTAAGCGACAAAACATATTCAAGCTTGATTGATGATTCAACCGCCCATGATGAATCTTTATATAATTGTACTGTTCTTCTGAAAATATGTTCCGCATCGAGAATTTCCGGAGCAGTTTTTCTCTTATCCAGAAACCCACGGTTGTGTCTGTCAAAAAAAAGTTCCTTCTCGCACTTATGGAGATGCTCATCACCCTTTCTATACATCCGGTATGCGTCCACCTCATAACTGTCGTTATATGAATCTATAATATTAAGACATTCTGAAGCTCTGTAAAAATCGAATATCATTTTTCCGAATACATTAAAATGCTCAAGCAATTCGCGATCCTGAGTCAAAGAGGTATATTTTTTTATGAGATGGTACGACTTACGGAGCGAGACAATTATATCATTATATATTTTCCGGTTCCCCCGTTCCTCTCTCCTATGAAAGTTGTAGAGATTATACTGAAAATACCTGTACATCACATCTTTCGCATCTTCACGGGCTTTAACAAATCTGCTTATTAAATACTCCCTCTCCTCTTCTCTTGCAGCTTCATTCTGAGCAGCTCTTCTCTGAGCATCTCTATCCGGTGCTGGTTTAGCCCTATGTTCTGTTTCAGATTTTTTGATTTCCTGAGCAGCTTCGGCACTCCCCTGGCTGAATCTGTAGCTCATGAGAGTGGAATAAGCAGTATTGAGAACAGTCATCTGTTCGTTTGCCCATTCGCGCCGCTGAGGATTTTTATCGGGATGATACTTCATGGCCATAGATTTAAATGAGCGTGAAATATCCTCGTCCGATGAACTCTCTCCGATTTGTAATATTCTGTAACAGCGCGCAATTTCCATTAAATAACCTGAGTATTTTATTGCATTTACCCGCCTATGGCAGGTATTAATATATAACCGTTAAACCGGCGGATAATGTTTCTTTTTCTAAACTGACATATTAAGTCTGACAGGAGTAAATGCAATTAAAAATTTGTTGACCGGTTTATTATTCACAGCTTTTAATTTTTAACCGATTCATCATGTATAGAAATATTACGAGGTAAAAAATATGAACAATTCAGATGATTTCCTGCTGGAGCGTGTTAGAGATGAGGCTATAATTCAGCTTAAAACAATCAGCGGAAAGACTGCCGCTGATATCGGCGCCGGAACCGGGTTTATGTCCGAAGGGCTCCTTGACGCGGAACTGAGGGTTATCGCGGTTGAATCGTCTCCGGAACTGGTCGAAATCATGAAGGAAAAATTTGCCGATATAAGAGAATTTAAAGCTATACTGACAGATCCATCTGTATTAAAGCTCGATGATGATTCTATAGATTACGCCTTTGCAAATATGTACCTTCACAATACAGAGGATCCCCATGCTGCACTGAAAGAGATTATCCGGATTTTAAAACCGGGGGGAAAGGCTGCGATCACTGATATTATACTTTATCAGAATGAAGAGGCTCAGAAAAAGTATAATCACAGATGGCCCGGATTTTCGTTTCCCGACCTTTACGACTGGTTTATAAATGCAGAGTTCCGGAATATTTCAATTGAAAAACTGACTCAAAACTGTACATACACAGCAGAGAATGGTGAAGAGATTAAAATTGAATTATTCATCGCAAGCGGAGAGAAATAGTATTCATCACAGAAAAAAATCTAATTTCTGTTCATCGGCATTTTCCGCCCAATCGATTATTCCTCCTGAATATCTGCCGTTTCCGATGAGCCATCTCCATGCATCATGGTGTTCCTGATCATTAATCATCTGCTTAAAATGCAAAATTTTAACAGCAAGCAGGGCGTTCATGTATGGAATATTATTGTCTCTGCAGAATGCGCTCCCGTTACCATCATCGATAATTATAAAATCCCCATTACCTTCGTTGAACAGAGTAACTACTTCTCTCTCTCCTGCATGGAGTGACCTGGTGAACTTCTCAGCCGGAACACCATGAGTCTTTAATATTTTTATATCACCTGAAACACAAAGTGATGAAAAATAATCTGCTCCATAGTGTCCCGGAACTGTAAGTTCCGAAAATACTGCACCGGGTATTACAGTTGTATAACATCTGAGCAGAGCCGGAATAGCACCGCATCTATAAAGAAGTATTGCCGAGGATGAATCTATTATAATAGTTTTCATAAACGTCTGCTATAAATATTTAATCAAAGTTAAAATGCAAGCTGAACACCCGCGATCGGACCAAAAAAATAATCGCTCATCAGAACCTCCACTGTTCCTGAGTTATTCCCCACCGAATCTGAAGAAGTGAAAGCTGTATCACCCTTTCCCTTCAGCACCTGAAACACTCCGCGAAATCCCAGATAAAAAGATCCTCTTACTGAACTGCTCACAACCGGAATAAGAATCTTCAGCCCCAGATCATAACCAAAACCGTACACATTTATACTTTTTAAAAAATCATTCTCAAGCGTACCTTTTCCGACGTATATCTGACTCCACCCTTCCAAATAACGGAAATCATCACTTTCTCCGGGCCAGTTCAGAAATGTCAGTGCCAGATATGTCCCTCTAAAATTTGATGTAAAAGTATATACAGAAATTCCATCACTTGAACTGTCTGATGTAAAGTTGTAGTTAACGGGTGTAGTATAATTCATGAACTTAACTCCGGCAGCAATTGCACCTCCGCCGCCGTCAAAGGTAGTCCCTCCGCAGCTGTCACCGAGATTCAATACAAGCCGGGCATCATATATCTGAAAATTAGTGTTCCACACAAAAACGTCGCCTTTTGAATAATATCTGTTATCTATTATAAACGATTCACCGCTCTGCATCTCCTCAACAAGATCATGATCGCTAAGGTCTCCCAGATCATATCCGGCTTTCCCCTTGAAAGAGCCGTAAGTAAAAATCCCTTCAAAAATAAAGTAATCGCCAAACTCCCTTCTAAAAAGAGCCATAATCTGCTTCATGGTTTCTGTATTATTTTTACCGACCCTCTCCTGCGCCTCCATTTCAAAATTTTCAAAAAACTTATCAGCTACATAATCAACAGCAAAATGGTTTTCATCTTCTTCACCAAAATTCATTGCAAACTTTACCTCTTTAAGCAGCGAGGGAGCTATTGAAATATCAAGCTCCTTCCCTGTAGTCAGGTTCGCTGATGAAGGAAACCAGAATGTATACCAGAATCCGAATTCGAGCTCACCCATATACTTCTCCTCAGAACTCAATGGGCTGTATAAAACAGAAGTAATCAGAAACATAACAGAAAAGATTAAGCGTAATATATTTTTCATAAAAGTACCCCGGGATTATGATTATTGAATTTCTTCAGAGAAAATATAACTGATATTATTGATTTCCAGATTCCCCTCATACAAATAGACCGTAGGATAAGAACCGGTAACCGTAGTCCTGGTGTAGTTAAAGTTATAATTATACATCCTTCCGCTGCTGTAAACAGTTGTATAACCGGTAAATTTATCTATCATAGCCGGTGTATTAATACTCCCGTTATATTCAATATATGAAGAGCTCCTCTCCCATGTGATCTTTCCATCAAAAGTCCCCTTATAATAATCCGACCCGGTCCAATCGGTAAGAGTAATTGTTACATCAGCTTCAAGAGTGTCACCGATTGAATTTTTTTTCACACTTCCCTGAAATCGTGCTGATTCAGCAGAAGTCAGATCCCCATCGAATTCCGGATAACAGCCCGATGCACCGGGCATTCCGCAATATAAATCTGCCAGTGTATCAACAACCTCCCTCTCATGGCCCTCCAATAATTCTAAAAAATTTCCATCAGGCATACCTGAAACCTCTACCGATACCTGCTCCGGTTCTGCACAGAAAAAAAATATAAAAATTACAGGGATAAAAAAACAGTATCCTATCTTATTCTTAATAATCATTTTTTACCTCTCTTTTAAAAAACGCTTTTTTAGACCTATCAATATATTCCAGCTACTCCATCATTTCATCTCTGGTTTTCAGAATGTCTTCACCTGTCATGTCGGGGATCAGATTCATATTTTTTTCCAGATGATATATTTTATAGAGCGAAGCAGCGTTGTTTCTAAGGATAGATATATCGTATGCCTCTTTCAGGTAAACACCGGGGAACTCGGGGAGATATTTGAAAGCATGTAAATTGGAATAGAAATCGGCCATATGGTACATCAGCCAGGGGTCACGGTTAAACCGAGCGATATCATGAACTTTAGGGAGTATATCCTTCATTTCAGCAAAATGAATTCCTGTGAGATATCTGATTTTAGCAAGCTGGAGCAGTCTGTACCCGTCATGATTTCGCACTGCATCATCATACATCTTTTTAAGTGCCGGTTCATCTTTAATATTTCCAGGGTAATCTTTCCATTCAAAAGGGCTTGTGTGTACCACTCTGTCAGGATCAGGATTATCATAAGGATTAGGATAAGGTTTATTTCCGGGATTTCCGGCAAAGAGAACTTTTTTATCAAGCTTTTTATTTTTCCTTTCCTCACGCTGTGCATCGGCTTCATTCTGTTTTTTCTTATCAGCGGCTATTTTATCATCACGCTCTTTCATCAGCCCGGTTACCCTTTTTTCCATCTCCAGCACATCCGGCGTCACTGCAATATTAAGATTCTTCTCAATCTCAATGGCCAGCTTAACCTGTGAAAGAGCAGCTTCATAATTATGCTGTGCTATATAGGCTTCACCCTTATCCAGAAGTATTCGTATTGAATCTTTTATAAACTGCTTTCTCTCACCCTCTGTTACAAGTTCCTTGCGGGAGGAATTCTCTTTATTGCTCTGTGAAGATGATGAATCTCTCTTCTCTAAATCTGCTCTCAGTGCTCCCTCCTCTCTGAGATAAGATCTGACAGCATCATCCATGACATAGCGGATTGCTTCAGACTGATTAAACGCATCTGCTATAAAATAGTTTCCATGACTGATACAAGTAACATCATAGTATTCTTTAATCCATAGATATTGTCTATTCAATACTAAAAACTGCATATTTGAACCATTGTAGTTTATATGCGAAAGGACAAGGTTGGCATTAATTGCGGGAAGCCCCTTGCGCTCAATAGTAAATTTTCTCTGGATGCAGAAGTGCGGACAGTAACCGGAAATACTCTCCCAATCTCCCATCCATTTGTATAAAGTCTTGTCCTGGGGGTGAAGCGGATTACTGCAGAAAAAGAGTGAGATTAGAATTAAACATTTAATAATTTTTTTCATTTGCTAACCTATAAGATGCTGAAATTATTAATAAAACTCAGTAATTATTCCTAAATATAATTTTTAGTATAAAAAACACAAATTATATATCCCCGCCGCCTTCGGCGGCGGGGATGATAGAGCTTTTTTAAATTTAGAAAAGTTAAGGAATAAATAGTAAATAAAACTTAACAATTAAAATAAAATATTCAGAAAGATATCTGAAAACCCTGTTGTTGATACATTATGATTTTATGAGATGATTTAGAATTATGAAAAGTCAATCACTTAAACATTAAGTGTAAAGCTGAATTGCTCATAAATTGATGATATTCTATCTCCGGGACGGATGACAATTTTACCATCGGTTTATGAGTAATTATGTAAAGGGGATGTCGGAATATAATTATAAGCAGCTGAAACGAAAAAATTATATTTAAAACAGTTTAAAATCAGTTTTTAAATCGATAGAAACAAGAGTCTGAGAATATTTATAATACTCCTCCAGATCACTGGTGTAAAGATAAAACCATTTGTATTTCAGTGATACTCCAAGGAGAGTGTTGATTTTATATGAGAACTCGTTTGTAATCTCTGTACGTGCTTTCAGTTCACCGGAACTGTTTCTGTTGAATGAAATAAATGAGTCTAATTTAAATATATATGTAAGTTCATCAGTAAATGGAAATTTTGCATTTAACAAAGTTTCAAAACCGTAGAGTTTCGGATTCTCCGGGTCCTGTATCTGCTGCTCAAAACCGGCACCGATCTTCCCGGTAACCATCTCGGTAGTCAGAGAGAATCCTGCAGTCTCTCTTATAAGCACAGGTCTTCCATCGACCTCAATTACCACTGTATCAAACTGGGATTTGTGATAAGGTTTAACATAATCATTCAGGTTAAAACTATACAGCAGTGATCCGCGAAACAGGTTCTGCAGATAGACTTCATCAAGTTTTATGTAATATATATATGGTGTAAGAACAATATTATGATCCGCATTATATAATGTAATATTTATAGTATCCTCCATACCCCATCTGCGGTATGTCATCTCCGGTTTACCCGGAGGGGTGGTGATACTATCTCCTCTCTCTACAACTGACCTGTCATAAAAATTAGAAATTGAAATATCAATGAGCATCCTGAATCTATCATCAAGATAATCAAAATCAACCGATGTAAGACTCTTATCTGTTTTAAGATCATCCTCTAACTCGCTCTGCAGAGTTTCCCATGTGTTGACGTAGTCTATATGTTTTCTCAGTATCCGCGAAATTCTGTCGTACGTGTACTGTGTTGAACTTATACTATATGTCCTTGCATCGGATACAGTGTAATTCTGTACTCTCCCCTCTTTCAGGCCCGCTATTACAAGATCGCTCCCGTTCTCATCAATTTTTTTCAGATCGGCTCCACTTAGTCTGTAATTAAAAACAGGATAATCATCATTCACCAGAGTCAGAATTGTAGAGTAGTAAAGAGAGCCGGATAGAGTCTGCTGCAGTATAGAATTCTTTTCAATTATTCCAATTTCACTTCTGTATCTGTGCCTCAGCATATTTGCAACTGATTCATCAGTTACCGGTGTTTCCGGAATATTGTCCGCTATCACGCGGCTGTTCTCCCCTCTGAATTTTTCTTTCCAGAGAGCGAGCCTGTTTGCAAACTCTGTATATGCCGGATAAGATGTTTTATATTCATCCGGTTTATTAAAATTCATGGATTTTATTTCAATGCCTTCACCAAGATCAAGTTCCAGTCTGTAGTAACCATCGTTCTTCAGCAACGCTACAACAGATCTCCCCCACTGAAGATCAACACGGGATGCCGGTATAGAAAAAAAACTCCCGGTTGAATCACCTCCGCTTATAATGAGATTTACTTCCGGAATCTCCTGCATCAGTTCAATATTGTTTCTATATGAAAGCCCTGATAAAAGTATAATATTATCACAGCCATCTCCCTTTAGCTCCTCAGCTCTCTCTTTTATAGTTTCCTGGTATTTTCTGAAAGATATATTAAGAACTTTTTTGTCTGCAATGTCAAAAAGCCCGTCCGCAGATGATACTCCGATAATCCCTATTTTTCTCTTTGCATGATTTAAAATTATATATGGAGTGAACACCGGCTCATTATCACTGGTGATATTTGCAGAAAGCATCTTTGTAGTTTTGCCATCCGAGAGAAACTTCAGATTGGTCAGACCTAAACTTATATCCCTTGAAGATATAAGTGTAGCCCTGCAGTCAAAAAAAGTGAAAAAATCCATCATCACCGAACCGTAGCTGTATCGCGAAAGTGCACCGGGATAAAACGCGTTCCCCAGATCAAGATAAATATCATAACCACGCCCCTCTCTCTCTTTGATTAACGACTGGGCAAGAAGGAGCATGGAATCGGATTTATCCTGATTTAAAGACTCTTCAGAAAAACGCCCCTGCAGATTTGATGTAAGTAAAAGAGTGAGGCCTGTCTCTGCATGAAGGGGAATATATGAATAGAACTGAAATGAAATTGTAAGTATTGTTATAAATAACAGAAGTCGATTAAAAGGGGTTACCGTATTTGCGGATTTAAAAATCATCATGGAGTTCCTGTATTCATTTCACTGGAGCCCTCCTTTTTCACTCCGGCAGATCCGGCAAGGGACTCAATCTTCTGTTTTAATTCCAGGTTAATCTCTTCCTGTTTAACTAGTTCGGCTTTAGCTGATTTATAATTTGCTTCGGATTCTATAAGCTTTGATCTAAGGGATTCCATATCCATCACTGATGTAAGCATATCTTTTTTCAACTGAGCAAGCTGCTTCTGATACTCCTGCTCTTTTGATGAGAAGGCTGTTTCAATCGCCGCTCGGTCATTGTTGAATTTTTCTTCCTGGTTCCTGATATTCTCATTGAGCCTGGTTATCTCTTTTGTCATCCGCTCTTCAATGTCTTTATTGATTTCAGTGAGTTCCTTAATTTTTATAGAACTCTCATGAATGAACATCAGATTTTTTTTATTGAGATTGTCATATTTTTCATTAAGGAGCGCAACATCCTGTTCATGTTTTTTATTCAGTGATTCAATCTCCGATTCTAGAAGTTTAACCTTTGCCTTCAGTTTCCCGGTTTCACTTTTATACTGAATATTCTCCTCTTTAAGTATACTGTTTTCTCTTACTGCAAGAGTAATAGACTGCTTCATAATACGATTTTCAGCTTTTACCTGTTCAAGGGCATTCACGTCGGGATAAAAGTCGAGCGAAGTACAGGAACTAAAAAGAGCCGTGCAGATATAAACTGCCGGTAACAGATTTGCCTTAACTTTTATGAATGTAATGATTCTATTATTTTTTATATTTATCATTGCCATTTTTCGTATCTACTTATAAACAGTGGTATTTTATCTCCGCCGCGCCTGTGGCGCGGCGGAATCTGAAACAACTAAATCACAGGAAAACTATATATATCACAGGTAATGTCAAGCATTATAAACACCTATCTATATGCTCTCTGATAGTATCTCTATCTTGTGATATTATGAATAGAGTCACCGAAGACCGATTGATTCTCTTCATTTTTTAACCACGATAAAACCGCTTTTAAACTCTTGCGAATCAGTAAATCAGGAATATCCTTTACCCGCGGAATTAATATACTTACTGTTACACTCATCAGTGCACCGGTCATGGCTGTCACGCAAAGTATGCCTTCAGTTTTTAACGAGATTTCATCACCGGCATGGAGAAGAACATCACCACTCCCCGGCCAGGTAATCCAGAGGATACCCCTTACACATCTGATGTTGAACTGACCTCTGCTGAATGACTCTTTACAGCCCTTCTCAATAAGATAATTCTCTTCTCTAATTTTATTCCAATTCATAAAATATACCCCACGCATTTTTTTAAATAACAAGTAAGTGCTAAGTTTAACAAAACTTCGCCGCCTGCCTGTGAGTTAATTTTTTATTTAAAATAGAATAAAATAGTTTTAATTTACAGCGCCAGTTGTAGGATTAATTACGATTACAGGGTAACGATTTGTATTACTGTATCCCTCTATTTTGATGAAACTGTATCTGTATTTATTTATACGTTATTATAAACCTTTTACATATGAGGTTATCCCGATGAAGGTCACACGATATGAACAGGTTGCTGAAAAAATTTTAATGCTTATTCAGAATGGAATTCTGAAAGAGGGTGACCGGATCCCCTCAATGCGGCAACTGAGCAGTGAACTCGGAGTGAGTGTTAACACAATTAAAGAAGCATACTGGACCCTTGAAAAGCAGAACTATATAGAAGCTGTTCCCCAGTCGGGCTTTTATGTCTGCAGAAAGATTAAGCACCATGAACCGACTGTTTTCGATCCCTCAGTAATGGATCCGCAGCGGGTGGGTCTATGCCAGATTTATGGAGCCTTCCAGAACTCGGGAAAATACAGTCCGGAACTTAATCTGGGTCTATCAAATATTAATCCCGATTTCTGGCCTACAGAAAAGCTCGGAAAATATATGCAGGAGGCTCTCCGATATCACAATCATGAATCATTCAGCTATATAATGTCTCCCGGATATCCGGAACTCCGCAACCAGGTGTCCCGCCTAAGTTTGTCAGGGGGGATGGATCTTAATCCTGAAGATATTATAATTACCAATGGTTGCCACGAGGCGATATTCCTTGCGTTGATGACAGTATGCAAACCCGGCGATACTGTCATCTATGAAAGTCCCATCTATTTCAGTTCAATCCTGCTCATTCAGCGGCTCAACCTTAAACTGATTGAAATAAATGCATCGGAAAAAGAGGGGATAAATCTTGATACACTGAAATTTGTTCTGGAAAACCATCCGGTCAAAGCAATGTTTACCATATCCAACTTCAATAATCCAATGGGCTTTACTATGCCTGATGCGAAAAAAAGAGAGATGGTTGCTCTTCTTGAAAAACACAATGTTACGCTGATCGAAGATGATATATATGGTGATCTATATTTCGACACACGTCCATCTGCATGCAAGGCCTTCGATAAAACATCGAATGTAATCCACTGTTCATCTATAACCAAAACAGTATCTCCCGGACTGCGTATAGGCTGGATAGTCCCCGGAGAAAAATATTTTGAAGAGATATGCCGCCTGAAGACTCTGCTTAACATCTCAACCGGTGCAATCAACCAGATTGCCGCCGCACGCTTCCTGAAAGAGGGGGGCTACGAGAGGCATATGCGTAAACTCCGTGAAGCCCTTAAATTACAGGTCGCAGAGGTAAGAGAATTTATACTTGAACACTTCCCTGAAGGAACAAAAGTCACAGATCCGGAGGGGGGGTCACTCCTGTGGATTACACTCCCGGAGGGGATCGATTCTCTTAATATCTATCATGAAGCACTCAAAAAAAATATACTGATTGCACCCGGCTGCCTCTTCTCGCTTAAACCGAGATACAATAACTGTTTAAGATTAAATGCAGGTCACTGGAATGACAAAATCAGAAAGGCAATTATATATATTGGAAAACTCTGCAAAGAATATAATCCTGATGCTCATAGTGCAGTCTTAACAGATGAATGCTTCAGAGCTATTGTTGAGTAATAATAAAATCTGATTTTTAATTTTAAAATTTAATTTTTTTTACCTGAAATATTTTTTTTTTACACTATTAGGAAGATAGCGATTTATTTTCAGAGGTACATATGCATCGCGATGTGCCCCAAAAGATAATTTACTGCACTATAGTATATCAGCTTACAAAAAAATTTATTGCAAATATTTTTACCCTGATGTATAAAATTATATAACTGCTTGAGTACTTTTTATCAGCTGCTGCTTTGAGTAAAAACCTTTTACAATTGACAATTATTAATATCATATTAAGAATTTTTTATCAGGAAAAATCAATGTATTATAAAAAATTATTATCTATACTACCCATAGAGTATAAATATAAACAAACTGAATGGTATAAAAAAATCTCCGCAGACACAAACTTAAATAAACGCAGAGTCCTTATAATTTCATATATTTCTACAATACTTTTTCCGGCTTCATTTCTACTTATTGATTTATCTGCAGGTGAAAAAAGATATATTATTAATTATACTATTCCATTAATAATTCTCACAGGAATACTTCTATATATATTATTTATTAAATCATCAGAATTGATAATTACGTTAACTATTACAATTGCTTTTGCCGGATTTTTCCTTGCTGCATATCTTCCCCAGGGGAGACAGGTAGGTATTTTTATTATGATTGTGTTTACACCATTTGTTTTTAATCTGACTGGTTTAGTCAGAGGAGCGATATGGTCGCTCCTTTTTTTTGGAGCAGCATTTCTTTCTCTTATTTTATCTTCACATTCAATAATACCGGAATGTAAGCTCGCCTTTTCTGAATATCATCTGCTGATGATTGTATTATCGATGATTATCACTTTTATACTTGTTTTCTCAGATCAGATGCAGAATGAAAAACATCTGAGTAACCTCATTAAAAATCTGATATTCGATAGCGCCACAAAACTTCCGAATAAAGAGACTATGATTAAAAGCTTTCCTCTGAACAACGGATTTGTACTCGGAATTGTACGCATTCAGAATTTCAGTGCAATCTCATCTATCTTCGGTTATGAAATCGGAGAGAAAATACTTCTCTTTGTTGCAAAGACCCTCAGCAGTATTGCCAACCGCGACGGATACCGCTGCTATAAACTTCTCGGTCATGAATTCGGAATTATAGTAAATGAAGATTCAGAAACTTTATCCGGCCTGGGGATAGAAAACTTTCTTAATCTGCTCTGGTTTGAACTTCAATCAATAAAACTGATAGAGAGAGATCAGGAATTCTGCCCGGCGTTCAGGATAGGTGCTGCAATAATATCTCCTGAAAATACAGCAGATGCTTTATCAAGAGCTGATATAGCTTTGAATATGGCAGAAAAATTTCTTCACAATACATACATTTACAATGAAGAATCTGACGACCGGATTCATGTAATAAAATCCTCGGAACTCTATTCAACACTGCTTGATAATATGAAAAACAATCATTTTAAAGTTGTATATCAGCCTATAGTAGATACTGTAACTGGCGATATAATCTGGTATGAAGCACTTCTTCGGGTCAGGAATAAAAACGGAAGCTATGAATCAATATACGACTATCTGCATGTCGCCAGAAATACCGGCCTTTATAATCAGCTCACGCGATTTGTTTTACAAAATGCTCATGATTTCATTAAAAATACCGGAAACGATATTTCAATCAATATTACTCTTGGCGACATTATACATCCGGGTTTTATGGAAGAGGTCATCAGAATCTGTGTGGATATAAAAAATAACAAAGGGAATCTGATAATTGAAATTCTTGAAAGTGAAGAGCTCGTTGAAATTGACCTGTCCAGAAGATTTATCAAAACAGTACAGGATCTCGGATGTAAAGTAGCTATTGACGATTTCGGTTCAGGATATTCAAACTTTTCAGCATTACTGAATCTATCTATAGATATTGTTAAAATTGATGGTCTTCTAATGAAATCGGTTCAGTCAGACACCAACGCACTAAGTATGATTGAAAGTATTGCTGACTTCTGCCACAAAGCCGGGAAGGTAATGGTTGCAGAGTATATTGAAGATGAACATATGCACAGGATTGCCCTGAATAATAACATTCAATTCTGCCAGGGATATTACTTCGGTAAACCTGAACATATTGATTTCTCAAGTATAAACTGAATCAAAATACAGCAATATGCTTACAAACTCGCCCTTCTCCTTCTCTCAGGAGAGGGGTGGCCAACGGCCGGGATGAGGCGCATAAAGTTCAAACCGCCTATTATATTCCTTGACATTCAAACCCGCTAATAATCTCTATTTAAAAAAACTTAAAGTATTGAACTAAAACTATGAAAAGAACAATCCATACAGATCAGATAAAAATTGCCATTGAAGAACTTATCCGCACAGCAAGCTTCATCACACCCCCTGAGGTTAAAAACATATTTGCAGATATGAAAGAGAGAGAGACTCTCCCTCTGGCTGCTGAAACTCTTAATATCCTGATTGAAAATATTGACATTGCAGAAAAAGAGACCATCCCTCTGTGCCAGGACTGCGGCTCCGTAATTATTTTTCTTGAAATCGGTCAGGAACTTGAAATAGCCGGTGATTATCTTTATGATGCGGTAAACGCTGCCGTAGCCGATGCATACAAAAAACTCTATCTGAGAAAATCTATTGTAGCAGATCCTCTCCGGAGAGTGAACACCGGAACCAATACCCCCGCGTTCATTCATGCTGATATAGTTCCCGGTGACGGACTGACAATAGATGTCATGCTGAAAGGGGGCGGTTCTGAAAACATGAGCGCTCTTAAAATGTTCCGTCCGACAGACTCTGTTGAAAAGATAATCGACTTCATTGAAGAGACAGTAATTGCAGCGGGTCCGAATCCATGTCCCCCTCTTTTTCTCGGGGTAGGAATAGGCGGTACTGCAGACGCGGCAATGCTGAATGCGAAGAAGGCTCTCCTTAAAAATCCTTCAGAGCATCATCCCGATCCGTACTATATAGACCTTGAACTTAAAATTCTGGATCGTCTTAATAAAACAGGAGTCGGCCCCATGGGTTTCGGCGGAACAAACAGCGCTGCAGGAGTATACATAAAGGAAGCTCCGACTCATATTGCCTCTCTCCCCGTCGCGCTTAATCTTAACTGTCACTCTTTCCGTAAAGGGAGGATCACACTCTGATGGAATGGAAAAAAATAAATACACCTCTCACTGATGACGTAATCGAAACATTAAAATGCGGAGACCTATGTCTTATAACAGGTAAACTGCTCACTGCAAGAGATAAGGCTCATGAACGGATAGCCCGTATGATTTCAGCCGGTGAAAAACTCCCCTTCGATTTAAAGGATGAGATAATATACTACGTGGGACCCACACCCGCAAAACCCGGTGAGATCATCGGAGCAGCAGGCCCGACAACATCATCCAGAATGGACCCGTTCTCACCCGTGATGTTTAACCAGGGTATAAAGGGGATGATTGGAAAAGGAAAAAGAGACAGTGTAACAAAAGATCTGATTGTAAAACATAAAGCTGTTTACTTCAGCTCATTCGGCGGAGCAGGGGCATACCTGAGTAAACGAATCATTTCTTCGAAAATAATTGCCTTTGATGACCTTGCATCTGAAGCCGTGCATGAATTTATTGTTGAAGATTTCCCGGTTGTTGTTGCTATCGATATGTATGGAGAGGATATTTATGAACATGCAGTTCACAACAGAAAATGATTTTGAAAGTTTTAAAAAATTTATCGTTGAAAAACTTGCCGGAAGAAAAAAAAGATCTATAAATTTTCCTGAATATAAAAAATCTGCAGTGCTTATTCTTTTCATGGAAAAAGATGGCCTGCCGCATGTTATTATGACACTCCGGACAGACAAAGTTTCAACTCACAAAGGACAGGTATCCTTTCCTGGAGGTGGATACGATTCTACCGATAAAGATTTTCTGGAAACTGCTCTTCGCGAAACAATGGAAGAAGTTGGAATCCCCCCTGAAGAGATTGAGGTTCTTGGCGAGTTCGATGAGTACATTTCAATAATGGGTTATCATGTATATGTTCATGTAGGCGCAATCAACAGGGCACATGAATATGTTGTATGCAGGGACGAGATCGATGAGATGCTCGAAGTTCCATTCTCGATCTTTTATAACGAAGAGTACAGCAAATGTGAAAAAATCACTCACAACGGCCGTGAATTCGATGTGTTCTACTACGATTTTGGTACAACTACAATCTGGGGCATGACCGCAAGGATCATAACAGATTTTGCCAGGAAAGTATTCAAAAGCGAGTGAACTGCTTAATGCAGCACCCGCCCCCCGAACGGAACAAAGATGTCATTCAACTCTTATAATAAATTTTAATATTTCAACTTAATTATTGACACTCCCCGTAACAGATTCTATTTTTAATCTACATATCATTGATTTTATACCTATATTCCCGTAACCGGAGTTAAATATGTTTAAACGATTTTCAGAAAGAAAAACTCATTTCATTGTACTCGCTTTTGCAACAGGTCTTTTCCTAGGAATAAACTTTTCATTTGTTGCCCAGGCTGGAGAACCGGCTCATAAATACCTTGAATTCTTTCACCAGACATATCAGATAATTACCAGTGAATATGTTGATCAGCCCGATAACAAAAAATTATTTTATGGCGCGATTAAAGGGATGATCGAATCTCTTGGAGATCCCTTTACCAGATTTCTGAATGAGGATTCAACTGCCGAGCTGCAGGAGATGACCTCTGGCAAATTTGTCGGCATTGGTGTTGAGATTGCAGTTAAAGACGGGGAGATTGTTATTGTCAGTCCTATAGAAAACTCACCTGCAATGAAAGCCGGAATTGAAAGCGGCGACGTAATAACAAGAGTAAACAATGAATTAATAAAAGATAAAAATCTCGAAGAAATTATAAAAAATATAAAAGGTCTCCCCGGTACAAAAGTAAATGTATCCATAAGGAGAGAAGGATTCTCCGACGAAATCAGTTACAGTATAGAAAGAGCTCCTGTAAAAATAGAGAGCACAGATTTTGCAGTAATTAAAGAGAGCAACACCGGTTACCTCAGAATTAAAACTTTCGGAGCGGACACAACTCAGGATGTAAAAAAGGCCCTGACCACTTTTAATAATAACAAAATAGATAAACTTATAATTGACCTTAGATATAATCCGGGAGGTCTCCTTACAGCAGCAGTTGAAATTTCTGAATTCTTTCTTGAAAAAGAACTGACAATTGTATCCACAAAAGGGAGATCCGACCGCGGTAGAGAAAACTTTTTTAAATCAGCTAAAGATCCGATTTATAAAGGCAAAATTATAGTACTGGTAAACAAAGGGAGCGCATCTGCTTCAGAGATATTAAGCGGCGCCCTGCGTGACAACAACAAGGCCATGCTTCTTGGCGAAAAAACTTTCGGAAAGGGATCTGTTCAGAAAACATACAATCTCGATAAAGAGGTTGGAATTGCTTTAACTATTGCCAAGTACTACACCCCCTCCGGTGCTATGATTCACGGCAAAGGAATTATGCCTGACTTCGAAGTTAAGGTGGCTGAATTCCCCGAGAGTGAAACTGAAGACCTGAAAAAGATCAGCAGGGATAAACTGCTTAATGAATTTGTTTCGATAAAAACAGTTTACAATGAGAATACAAAATCTGAATTTAAAAAATTTCTTCAGAACCGAAATGTCAAAATCTCGGATAAAACAGCTGATTTTATGTTAAAAAGAGAAATTACAAAGTACCACAAGGATCAGATTTATGATCTTGAATTTGATAATCAGCTGACTGCAGCTATAGAAAAGTTAAGTAAATAATGAAAGATAAATCCGGACCTGTTATAGGACTAGGACTGGAAAGTTCCTGTGATGAAACTTCCGCCGCAATCGTTATAGATGGACGGAAAATACTCTCCAACAGAATCTACAGTCAGGTTGAGCTTCATTGCGAATATTCTGGAGTTGTGCCCGAGATAGCCTCAAGGGCACACCTTGAAAAAATTAATACTCTCATTGAGATGGCTCTTAATGAAAGCGGATTTAAGTTCAGTGATCTCGATTATGTTGCAGCCACAAACAGGCCTGGACTGACAGGATCGCTCCTGATTGCCCTTCAGAGCGCAAAGGCTATATCTTTCGCCATGGACATCCCCTTAATCGGAGTAAACCATCTCGAGGCTCATCTTTATGCCCCGTTTCTCGAAGGGAATGAGCCTGCGTATCCGTTTATCGGCCTTCTTATATCCGGCGGAAATACGGCTCTTTATCGTGTCAACGGCCCTGGCGAAATGCTGCTGATAGGAAAAACTGTAGATGATGCTGTTGGTGAAGCATTCGACAAAGTCTCAAAATATATCGGTCTCGGTTATCCCGGCGGACCTCTCGTTGAAAATCTTGCCCGAGAGTCAGCATCAAAAAAAGTCTTCTTCCCGAAAATAATGACCGATCCCGAAGATACAAGATTCTCATACTCCGGATTAAAAACTGCAGTGATCAACCACATAAAACAAAATCCCGAACAGGATAAATCTGATATAGTTTACAGCTTCCAGGAGAGAGCCCTTGAACTCCTGATAAGAAGGCTCTTTACTGCAGCCCGCAGATCGGGAATAAATAAAATGGTTGTTGCAGGGGGAGTAGCTGCAAACGGAAGACTAAGAGAACTCATTGAGGCTGAAAGAAAAAGCAGTGAAGAAGTTCTAATCCCGTCACCACTCATGTGTACAGATAATGCCGCAATGATAGCAGGAATTTCGTATCAATACTATATCCGGAACAAATTCGATTCATTTGCAATAGACGTAAGCCCCAAACCGTAAAATAATTGCTTGCAAATCCAGCTTAACAATATAATTATAATAATAGTGACTTAGTATTGATTACTTAACTTTTCTATAATAAAAAACCCTATTATCCCCGCCGCCGTAGGCGGCGGGGATATATAAATTTTGTTTTTTACACTAAGAATTATATATAGGAATAATTACTGATAGTGACTACTAATCCCGGCGTATGCGAAGCATGCGCAGATAAATGAATAAAATGGCAGGCTATGGATTTCGCTGAAGAGAAAACACCATCCGGTTATACTTTAAAAATACTTTTCAAGAAAATGAAGTTCCTTGTTTTCAACAGCAGAGGTGAATCATTTTCAGCGGATACAGAGGGCCGAAGTCTTCTTCATAAACTTCCGATGGCTGTATTTCTTGGAAATATATTTTTGATTGAACGGGATTATCTCAAAGAGTACTCCCTCCTGAAAGTACGGGATGATACTTTAATACTCCCCTACAGAAATATAACTGAAAAGAAGAGAAAGTTTTTATTTATCCATTACGTAACATCCGTAGATATCATACCGATGAAAATCCTTATGGTAAAAAGCTACTCCCTTATGCTGAAGGATATACCATCTGATACCGATATCGACTACCTGATCGTTGATGAATCCCTTTCTGAAACTGAAATATCTGTTATAGCAAGCCGTTACCGTCCCGGTGAAATTATAAGGATAACAACTGATAAAGGTGAAACGCTAAAAGAAATCATTGAAGAAAAAGGATCAGATTATATAAGTATTAATACAATGTCAGACAATCCTGTCTTCCTTGCTACTTACCATCTTAAAAACATGGCCCTTTCAAATCTCAACCAGCTTCTGCTCGATTTTGACATTTCTGCGTTTGATACGCAGTTTATTATATATTTTATAAATGATATTCTCGAAAATAAAAAAAATGATACCGATGTTATCAGGAATAGACAGATGCTGACCGACCTGAAAAATGCGTACGAATTTTATCTTGCGCTGATTATCCGTGATAATAAATTTATAAATGAAATAATTGAATCCGAAACAGACTTCAGAAAACTCTCCCCATATAAAACCCTTGTATCAAAAGTAAGATCAACAAATCCAGGCAGAGATGACCAGCTTCTATACACTGAATATGAAAATCTTATTCTTGAAAAAGAAGAAGTTTTAAAAGATTCCAGATAATTCTAATCATACTCAAACCCCGCGAGACAAATTTTTTTTCAAATTATAAAAATTTTTTATAATTTTTATAATTCCAGCGTATTAATAATTGGGATCTAATTTTACGTTGGCGTACTGTTGCCCGCTGCGATTGCTTCGGGCGGCAGTACGCTTCCTGTTCAAACTCAATGTTCACAACACTATTTACCTAAAAGGAAATATCTTTGAAAAAAATAATTTTAACACTTCTGTTTATTGCTTTTATTTCATCTCCGGCTCTAACAGAAAATGAATGGAGAGTTTATTTTACAAATCCTTCTAAAACAAAAAAAACAGATACGGTCAATCCTCAATCCGGCCTTATTGAAATAATAAAAAATGCAGAAAAAAGTTTAGTCGGAGCTTTCTACGATATATCATCAATCAAAATAGCCGATGAGCTCATTGCCGCACATAAGCGCGGTGTAGATATTAAACTTGTCACAGAAAATGATACCTTTTCAGGTCCGGCAATTACAAAAATACTTGAAAGCGGCATCCCTGTAATTCCGGATACAGGTTCCGGCCTGATGCACAATAAATTTGCAGTCATAGATGGTCTAACTGTATTCACCGGATCATATAACACGACTGAAAACTGCACATGGAAAAACAACAACAACGCTCTTATCATAAAATCATCAGAGCTTGCAGAGATATACAACGCGGAGTTCAGCGAAATGTTTTATTCAGGTATATTCGGAAATAAAACAGAAGAGGGTGCATTCAGTCAGCTCCGGAAGAAATATTTTACAAAACTCAACGGAATGAATATCAACGTCTATTTCGCTCCGGAGGATAATGTTGAAAAGATTATCCATGATAGAATAAATAAAGCTGCGAAATCCATACGGTTTATGCAGTTCTCATTCACCTCTGATGTAATCGGTGAAGTGATTATTAAAAAATTTAAAGAGGGGATAGCCGTCAGCGGACTTTTCGAAAAGAAAGGTTCCGACACTGAATACTCTGAATTTATAAAAATGAAAGTAGAGAGTATACCTGTCCGGCTGGATAGAAACAGAGGCGTGATGCACCACAAAGTTATAATCATTGATGATTCCTTTGTTATTACCGGATCGTTCAATATCTCAAAAAATGCCAATAACAAAAATGATGAAAATATAATAATACTTGAGAGTCCGGAACTGGCGTCAAAATACATGGAAGAATTTAATAGAATATATAATGAGGCGGAGTAAGATGAATAAAATGCATGCTGATTTTAAACTCCCTGTACAAAAATGTATTGATGGTGAGAGTGTTAAAAATCTTTCCGATACAGAACTTCTCGCAGTCATTGTCGGGACAGGAATTAAAGATATTGATGTGCTTGAACTCTCTGCTAAAATGATTAAAAATATGGGCGGCCTCTCTGCAGTATCGAAGGCCGGACTTCGAGAGATAGCCGCAGAAAAGGGTCTCGGTTTAAAAACAGCAGTTAAAATACTCGTTGCCTTTGAAATAGGAAGAAGAGTTATTACAGATGTTACCGACCTGAAGCATATAAGTTCACCAAATGCAGTATGGAATCTGCTCCTCCCTGAAATAGCGTGTCTGCAGAAAGAGGAGTTCCGGGTACTTGTAGTAAACAATAAAAATATGCTTCTGAAAAAAATCATAGTCTCAATAGGAACTATAACTGAAGCGATAGTTCACCCACGGGAGGTTTTCCGTGACGCCATAAAGGAAGCAGGCTCGGGGATAATAGTTACACATAATCACCCTTCCGGAAACGCATCACCATCGAAACAGGATATCGATACTACAAAACGGCTCGTTGAAGCCGGTAAAATTGTAGGGATACCTCTTCTCGATCACATAATTCTTACAAACTCATCGTACTACAGTATGAAAGAGAACGGATATATGGCTTGATTCCCGGATTTAATAAATCTGTCATCCTCGTGAAGACGGGGATCCACCATCATTTAAAAACTGGATTCCCGTCTTCACGGGAATGACGTTGATTATAAATTAAGCCGTCAAAGCAATATGTCCTTAAAAATAAAGTACTTCCACCGCACCACACTTTGAATTCAAATTAAACTGCTTGACTCATACATTATAAACTGATTGAATTATACTAACAATTATGGTTTCCCGCATCTGTGCTGTGATTCAGAAGGGTCATCAATCATAGCCCGGGTTTTCACGGGAATGACAGGAAGGTATATATTCATGAAAAAACTTATATTTATCTTTTTTATTTCATTCACAATTTCCGCTTCAGCCGGAGATTCAGATTACAGCAGTCAGATCCAGCCGGGTAAATGGCTTAGAAATGTAACAGTTAAAACAGAATATATGGGAGAGACCTCCTCTGCAAGAATACAGATTTTCTTCCCTAAAGATTATACCAAAGGGAAAAAACTTCGTACAATAATTGCGCTTCACCAGTACGATAATAATGAAAAAGACTGGGAATCGGGATCTTCAATAGAATCTTATGCCAATAAATATAATATGGTAATAGTATGCCCCTATATGGGTAAATCGGTCTATGAATCAACTTTCTACCCGGAAACATCTCACAAATGGAATGTTATTCCCGGAGGAAAATTTATCGGAGAAACATTGATAAAATTTTTAAACGATAATTTCTCACTGGCCTTAAAAAAGGAGAGTACCGGAATTGTGGGGATTGTAGCAGGGGCTCATGGTTCAATTGTCACAGCCTGTCAGTATCCGGAAAAATTCGGAGTTGCAGCAGGAATCTCCGGTTATTACGATCCGACAATTATGCAGAACAGCAGAATGATAGAGGCAGTTTACGGAAGCTATAAAAACTTTCAGACAAGATGGGAGAATGATGATAATCCGCTAAAACTCGCTGAACGTCTTAAAGGTGTCCACGTATATCTTTACCATGGTTTAAAACAGGATGCATACAAACCTGAACAATCACGAATCATGGCTATTAAACTGAAACAGCTGCAGAAAAAAGCTCCCGAAGATTACAGCATTGTTTATAAAGATAATAAATTCGGATTGTACGGATGGACGTCATGGCGCGGACAGATATCAGAGATGATGGATTTTATGAATGAAAAACTGGCAGAGTAATTTATTTTACTCTGCTTTTTATATGGATAATATCCTTTTTATTTAATCCGAATATTTTATAAACATATTCATCAAGAACTTCAACAGAACTTCCAGATTCAATTTCCTGAACCAGTTTTAGAATATATTGATACTCCGGCTCTCCGAGAAGTGGGACAGGAAGCTCTTCAAGATGACTACGCAGTACCTTCACTGAAGAAAACTTTTTCTGAAAAATATACTGATACAACTCCGAATTAAACAGCGCCATAATTATTTTCATATCCACACCACCAATCTGAGGAATCAGAATATTAGCGCTGTTAAGAGTCAGGCATTGCTTTTTATCACAGGCGAAAATAAGCTTATTTGAAATGTACTTATATATCAGCTTTTCACTGCATCTGTAAAAGCTTACATCGGCAGTCTGCTGAAATTTTTCCGGTTCGAATCTGATAAATGTATCAGGCTGTGTAATTTTAAATGGAGAGATGTCTTTCCCTTTAATAACAGGTTCATTCCATTTATCTTTTTTATCTTTAATATATTCAGGATTGTTCCCTGTAACTATTCCGAGCGCCCATATTGCATTCCCCTTTAGAGTTTTATGACTGCAGGAATAGATTCTGGAAAGAATTGTTTCATCAGTTTTATCTACATTGATATCATAAATGTAATTGCTGTTTCGGCCGAATCTGTCATGGCTTATCCGGTATGAATCGCTTATGTTTACTATTTCAACATCTTCACTGCTCACAATGTTGCGGATATCGATTACAGATGCAGTACTGAATACATTTTTAAATATCTTTTTCTTCTGTTCAATTCTCGAGAGATGGTAATTCGTAAATATATATTTTCTGATATCACTGTGCATTTTTACATTCAATACGGATTCAGGTAAAACAAATGAAAGGACCCCTCCGGCTTTAAGCATCCTTAAACTTTTAACTAAAAAATATGAAAATGATTCACCTGAAAAAATTTCAGGATAATAAATTTTAAGATTTTTCAATTCCTGCTTATTGAAATGTGATCCCCATGGGGGATTTGTTGCAATGCAGTCAAACTCTGAAAGCCTGTTCATATCGTCCATGAGAATAGATTCATTAAAATCAAGCAGTGAATCTGCACAGAAAATCTTCGGTTTAAAATCGATATGAGAGAACTTCATCAGCAAGTTAATCCTTGCAACATTTACCGCAATTGGATCAATATCTATGCCATAGATATTTTCAGGATTATCAGTTATATCAGAGAATGCCAGTAGAAATTGGCCGGTACCGCAGCAGGGATCCAGAAATAGATTTTCCGGCAAAGCTATTCTTTCAATAATTTCAGAGACAACTTTATCGGGAGTATAGTACATCCCGAGTTTACTCTTATCCCCTTCCATAAGAATGGACTGATAGATAATTCCGGTGATATTGCTGTGATCAGGGATATTGACCTTCAGAATTTCGAAAAATTCAGGCTTTATTTCAGCAATAAGTGAATCTCTCCAGATGTGAAGAGTATCACTTAACATCCTTCTTTTTTTAATATTTATATCCTGCGAATATAATATCTCCTCTGGAGAAACACCTTCAAGCATGCCTTTTCTCTGCAGAAGATTTAATGAAAGAAAAAACAAGGCAGATGAGACATCGATATTATGTCTCATTATAAAAGATGAAATTTCAGAAACAGACCGTTTCTCGGACTCTGTTTCAAAAAGTTCATCTGGAAGAAATGTTTTAAGCGAATTAGATTTGTTCGCCCTGCTGTTCAGGCGTTTCAAATCGCCGCTGATTATCCGGCTCCGGAGTGTGATTACATCCTCTTCAAGGAAACAATGATCTGCATCACTCAGAACTGTTTCAATGAAACCATGACGTACCCAGTTCTTCACAGATGTCTCGGATATCCCGAGCATCTGCGCTGTTTCAGAGGTAGATATATGTTTTTCAGATTGGGATGACTTCATCTATATCAGGCCTGCTCTCTCTTATAGACTACTTTTCCGTTGCAGATTGTGTACTCAATACTGCCGAAGAGCTCTTTCCCTATGAATGGCGTGTTCTTACATTTTGACATTAAAAACTTTTCATCTACAGTAATTTTTTCATCGGGATTTATAATAACAACGTCGGCCATACCGCCGATCTTAAGCTCACCCTTCCCGAGGTTAAGAATCCTTGATGGATTACATGTAACTTTACTGAATGCTTCTATATATGAAAAATTATTATTCCGTACAAGTTCAGTAATAATAAGCGGCACTGCCGTTTCAAGTCCAATGATCCCAAATGGAGCATATTCCATCTCCTGCATCTTCTCAAAGAGGGCGTGAGGAGCGTGATCAGTTGCAATAACTTCAATTGTACCATCTTTCAGTCCGCGAATAATCTCCATTCTGTCACGCTCAGTTCGAAGCGGGGGATTCATCTTTGCCATAGACAGATGCTCCTCAACTGCATCGTCTGTCAGAGCAAAATAGTGAGGTGCAGTTTCGCAGGATACGCTTATTCCGTCTGCCTTTCCGCGCCGCACCAGTTCAACTGAACCGGCTGATGAAACATGACATATGTGAAGCCGCCCCTTGGCAAGCCGTGTGAGTATTATATCACGGGCAATCATAACCTCTTCAGCTTCACAAGGTATACCGCTAAGTCCGAGTTTATTAGAGTTTAATCCTTCATTCATTAAGCCTTCATCAACTAACAGCTTATCCTCTGAATGAGCAATAATCGGCACATTAAACATTCTGGAATATTCAAGCGCCCTTCTCATTAAAATAGAATTAGTTACCGGCTGTCCGTCATCTGTAAACGCTACCGCTCCACCTTTAACAAGCTCTCCCATCTCTGAGATCTCTTCACCCTTTCCCCCTTTCGAGATGTTGGCTGTTGGGAAAACATTTATGGGCCCCTTCGCTGCTTCCATGATTATAAAACGGACCAGGGCCTGATTATCTATTACAGGTTTTGTATTCGGCATAGTACATACAGACGTAAACCCGCTCTTGGCAGCAACCATAGATCCGCCGATTATTGTTTCGACATCCTCTCTGCCGGGCTCACGGAAATGAACATGTATATCGACAAGACCGGGAAGAACAAGAAAACCCATCGCGTCAATTACCTCATCTCCCGGTGCAGCTGAAAGATTTTTCCCGATCTCTGTAATCTTATTTTCGCTTATAATAATATCGAGCCTGTCATCTGTTCCGCTTGCAGGATCGATAAATCTTCCGTTTTTTACTAGTATTCCCATAAATTTTAATTACCCTCTGTATCAGCATCGCTAAGCGGTGTTCCGCCGGCTAGGAGATAAAAAATAGCCATTCGTACTGCAACTCCATTTGTCACCTGTTCGTTTATAATTGAATTAGGACAATCGGCAACGGCATCATCCAGCTCAATTCCACGGTTCATCGGTCCGGGATGCATTACAATTATATCGGATTTACATTTTGCAAATCTCTCCTCGGTAAGAGAATAGAGAAGATTGTATTCTCTGATTGATGGAAAAAGAGAACCCTTCTGCCGCTCTCTCTGAATGCGGAGCATATTTATTACATCAAGTTCAGGAAGGAGCTTATCCAGATCATAGGTTATCTCTACTCCATACTGCCTGAATTCATCGGGAAGAAGTGTAGACGGCCCGCAGAGAGTAACCTTTGCACCGAGTTTTGTAAAAGCGATTATATCCGACCTTGCAACGCGGGAATGTTTGATATCACCTATAATCCCGATGTGTAGTCCCTTAAGTGAACTTCTTTTTTCAAGTATTGAATAAGTATCAAGAAGCGCCTGTGTAGGGTGAGCGTGATATCCGTCACCGCCGTTTATAACAGATGCCTTTATATTTTTAGATAAAAAATGGGGTGCTAACGATGCCCCATGTCTCATTACTATATAGTCCGCCTTCATGGCTTCAAGAGTCCGCACTGTATCAATCAGCGACTCCCCCTTTACAACACTCGATGTTGTAACAGGAACATTTATTGTATTTGCAGAGAGCAGCTTTGCCGCCATCTCAAAACTGAGCCGTGTACGGGTTGACGGTTCATAGAAAAGCGTACAGACTGTTTTACCGCGTAGTACCGGAACACTCTTAACATCCCGTGTAAAAACATCTTTAAAGTATTTTGCAGTATCACAGATGAGCATTATCTCATCAGGGGAGAGGGATTTAATATCAAGGAGATCTTTTCTGTTTAATGAGTTCATATCACTTTTATACTTTCCATATATAAAGTGGTTACGGCGTTTAACTAACCATTAAGCCCGGAGAGGACAAATCAGTTTTCAGGCCTGTAACCTATATATTTATTATAAAAAGAACCAAAGTTGTCAATACTATTTATGTCTCATTAGATTTTTTTATATCTAATAAAAGTATACCTTCTGATATATAATTATAATTACTCTCATTAAATATTCTATGCAATAAGTGCAGAGAATATCTATGTTAATCTCCGCACTTATTGTGATGATTATATTATTATTTATCTTTCTTCTCCAGCTCTCCCAGAATAAACTCAACCTCATCGGTCATTATTATATCTCCAAACGCATAGGCATATTCAAACTCCTCTCTGCTGTTAACTGTCCAGAATGCAATACCGCATCCCATCATCCGGAAAATTGATATCAGTATACGCGCCGGCGTTTTGCCAATCTTATCAAACATTTTTACCGGCAGATTCATATATGCAGGATGGTACTTTATGACCCGCTTCATAATCCCGAAAAAGCCCAGGCTTAAATGCGCCTCCTCGAGAAGGAGGCCTATCGGTATCTGCTTATCTCTGAAGTAATCGAGCAGTGAGTGGTCGAACGAGCTTACAAGAAGATCCTCTTTCTTTATATGCTTCAGAAATATTTTAAGCAGCTCCGGGCCGTCAGATGGGACAAGAGTCTCATCCTTAAGTTCCATGTTCACATATTTACCTTTTGGTATAGAAGCAAGAAATTCATTAAGCTCAGGAATTGTCTGCTTCTTTCCCAGGTCAACGGTCTGCAGTCTCTTAAGGGTCATCTCTCCGACAATGCCCCTCTTTTTATCTTTTGCAGTCCGGTCGATGGTCTCATCGTGAATTATTACATAATGCCCGTCTTTAGTCTTCTGCACATCACACTCAAGACCATCGGCGCCATATTCGAATCCTTTCTTAAATGCAAGGAGCGAGTTTTCGGGATACTTTGCGCGGTATCCCCTGTGGGCAAGGACTTTAATTTTTTTAGACATTTTCAGCCTCTCCTCTTCTCACCTGAGACATTGTAACGAAGGCAATAAAGAAAAGTGCAACGGCAAAGAGCAGCAGAGAGATATAGCCGCCTGGAATCTTCCCTCCGTCAGTTGACAGATCAAGAACAAATCCTGCAACAGGTGGAGCTGCTATATTTGCAGCCTGAGAGAAAAAATAATAGAGTCCTGTATAACCTCCAACCTTTTCTGCAGTGGTCATATCAACCACCATGGGAAGAGAGTTTACATTTACAAGAGCCCATCCGAAACCTGCACACATAAATGCAGCAGCATAAGACCAGAATATTAAAACCGTTTTGTCTTTAGATATAAAGAATGACCCGACAAGACTTGCCAGTAAGCATACCATCAGAACTGTAAGACCAATCCGGATAGTCTTTCTTCTACCGATCTTCGCGCCTATCAATCCTGATGGAATAGCTGTAAGCATAAAAATAAGTGAGTAGTATCCCAGAATAGTAGCGCCTGATGTTTCACCTATACCAAGATAATATTTTGCATAGAGAGTAAAAAAAGTTTCAATAGAATTGAATCCGATAAACCAGAAAAGAATCGAAAGAAGTATAAACAGCAGCGACTTATCCCCGTGAATTACATCTTTAAGATTATCAACAAGTTCATCGAATGATTTCTTAAATGAAACTTTATCTTTATTCCCGTTATCGAAAGAGAGCGCCTTATCCTCATTTATAAACAATACCACCATCATGCATGCAAAGAGCATTACCATACCACCCGCAATAAACGGATAAGTCTTATCCATATTATACAGAGGTTTGCTGCCGAAGAAAGCTAGAAGTGCGCCTACACCACCCATTAGATTAATAATACCGTTAGCCTGACTCCGGTACTTTGACGGTGTAATATCGGGCATAAGAGCGATTACCGGAGATCGGTAAAGTGACATGGAAAGATTCATCAGAATAATAACCAGCATCATTAGAATAAGCGACTGCATAGCATTCATGTATGGAATCATGATGAAGAAGAACATCGCAAGAGGAGCACCGATTAGAATATATGGCCGCCGCCGACCGATGGGCGTGTTTGTTCTGTCTGAAAGAGCACCGAGAAACGGGAGAAGAATTATTGCAAAAATGTTGTCAATAGTCATAATACCCCCCACGGCAGTAAGAGGGAGATTAAAAGTATCTTTTAAGAATACTGGTACATAGGCATTATACAACGACCATATCATTGATATACCTAGAAAACCGAATCCGAGCAAAAATGTCTTAGAAATTTTAAACTGCTGTTCTGCCATATATTCCTCTCTCTCTATTAAATATTCATTCAATCATTAAAAACACTTTTCAGAATTTGTAAAATCTTTTATAAAGAAAACTCCGGCTACCTCGTTAAATAATAACAAATTTATTTTTTCTTAACAATATCCGCATCAATGCTGCTGAGGATATCAGGATAGTCGGTTATTACTCCTCTGATTCCCCATGAATGAAGCCTTTCCATATTCTCTTTTTTATTTATTGTCCAGGCCATAACTGGAATATTCATAGCATGAGTCTCTTTAATAAATCTCCGGGAAATAATTCTGAAGCCCTGTTTATGCCCGGGACCGAGATATTCCGGATTCTCTGTATCTGAAAATTCCGGTATCATCATTGCATCATCCTTCGCTCTAAAAAAACCTGAAAGAAAGAGTTTATGTAGAACCACAAACCTCATAACCTCTGACTTGCTGAAGCTTGTTGCAATATGAGGATAATTTTTTCTTATATGGTTCATGATTTCGTCACTGAATGAACCTATTATCACATTTTCATCTGCTCCGTTTTCACGAATCATTTTAATTACAGAATCAGCGCATTCAATTGTATGATGTTTTATATCAATCGAAATCAGTGCACCCTTATATTTTTTTAGAACATCTTCAAACTCAGGTATTACATATCCCTTCCCTCTGAAGGGATATGTATTATTATTATCAAAGCTGATATAATACCCTGCATCTATTGCCTGAATCTCTTTAAGAGTATGACTGTTTATGTATACTCTCTCTCCGGCACTGTTAATTATATAATCATCATGATTTACGGCTATAATGCCGTCTTTAGTCTGATGCACATCAAGTTCAAGCATTGAAGCAGGATTAATCTTTAAAGCCTCTTTGAATGATTCCAGAGTATTCCCCGGATGTCTCATCGGTGCTCCACGGTGAGCCACCACTGTAAAATCAGGTAATCCGGAGATGAAAGGTTTAACTTTTTTCTGCTGTACAAAGATCATGGATAGAACAACAGCAGCTCCATATAATGCAGAGATTGAAATAAATATGATCAAAATCTTTTTTACCATAATACCCCAAAGTTTATCTATCGATAATAGATTACAATTTAGCTAAGTCACTTCAAAGCAGATTGTCAAGAAAGAATTCTGATCTGCAGTCTCTATATAAAAGAACTCTATGAACAAATAATATCTTGACTATAATATTTTTTGTGTTAGATAATTTGTATACTGGATGTTCATCATAATTCTAATCATAACTATGATGGCTGATTATAAAATAATAATTATCAGGCGGATAAAATCATGGATACCTTACTCTTCATACAATCTTTTAAAACACCTGTTCTCGACAGATTATTTCAATACATTACAATGCTGGGGGAGGAGAATTTCTTTATTCTTGTTGCATGCTGGTTTATCTGGTGCGGAGATAAACCAGCAGGGAGAAGAGTCGGATGGATCTTCCTTTCAGGTTCCATTGTCAATGGTGTACTTAAAGATATATTTCAGATTTCAAGACCTATCGGTAATGAGAAAATTGTTTCACTTAGAACTGAAACCGCAGGGGGCTACTCGTTCCCCAGCGGGCATACTCAGGGGACAACGATGTTCTGGGCCGGCCTGATGAAGATTTTCAGGAAACCTGCATTATACATTTCAGGAACAATAATAATTCTGCTTGTCGCTTTATCCAGGATGTACCTCGGAGTTCACTGGCCGCAGGATGTAATCGGCGGAATTATCTTCGGGATTATCTGGGTATTTATCGCTGATTATATCTGGTGCAGATTCAATATTGCCGGTTCAATCTATAAAATAGGAATCGTTGCAGCAGTTATGATTGTCTGTTCTATTTTATTTACAGAGGAGTTTATTGTAAAATCTGCCGGGGCATCTATCGGATTTCTTATAGGAATTCTTCTGGAAGACAGATACGTCAATCATATCTCTTCAGGTAAAATTCATCATGCTGCTGTTAAAATGATTTTTGGGCTTGCTGTACTATTTGCAGTTATGGCAGGAGTAAAGATTCTGCTCCCGGATATGGTTCTGTTCAAAGGGATCAGATATGCAATGATCGGATTCTGGATAACATTCGGAGCGCCTTATGTTTTTAAGCAGGTTTCTAAATTATGGATATCAAAATAGTAGATTATATCAGTATTTATTCCTTAACATTTGTATTTAAAAAATATTTTATTATCCCCGCCGTAGACGGCGGGGATATATAATCATGAAGTGAGCTTCTCAAGCTCTCCAGTCTGTTCGATAATTACATTTATTTTTCCGTTGAGTTTTGATACCATGTCATTTATCATATCGCTTATACCGGCAATCGATTCAATATTGGTAATATGCTCGCTTATTTTACTCTTCATCTCTTCGGCCAGGACTCTCCCTCTTGCTGTAATAGTCTCCACATTATCAACTTTCCGGACTATGTCTATAACTACCGAATTATATATTTCAATTCCTGTTTTTATCCCTTCAGTAACTGCCGGATCGATCTGGAATTTCCGGTCAGAAACTGTCCCGGTATTAATTGATCCCAGCTTTTCAACCAGACGATTCAAATCCAAAACAGCACCGCCGGACTTTTCCTCATATAATCTGAACAATCCTATTATCTCTGAAATATTTTTCCTTACCTCTTTTGAACCGGTAAGGGAACTCTCGGCAAGCCTTCCTATCTCCTCTGCAACAACAGCAAATCCTCTCCCCTGAGCACCGGCCCTTGCAGCTTCAATTGACGCATTCAATGAAAGTATATTTGTCCTGTCCGATATATCATCAATTCCATCAAGTGCAGAGCTTACAGCTGGAAGAAGAAGCTTCAATCTCTCCGCGTCAATCGATGCTTCCGCTATGAGCTTTGCCGTATTCTCTATCTCCGGAAGAATCTCTTCGAAAGAATTCTCATCGTTAATTATATTTTTCTTATCAGATACTGAAGCAGCATCGATAAGTCTGCTTATGGAATCTTCAATTGATTTAAAATTCAGAGACTTTAATCTTTCGGAAGATGTAATCGTTATTTCACTAAGGGAATCACTGTCATTTATCTGCTCTCTGATAGTCTCTACAACGAAGGAGAGCTTGGCCCATCCGTCAAGCGCAGTCTTTACCAGATTATCCGACATTGAAGATAATTCTGCTCCAATATTTATAAGTTCAAATACAAGTTCCCTTTGCCTTTCAAAAGTAATTTTTAACTGCTCAACAAGAAGAACAACGCGCCCTATAAGTTCTTTAAATACAACACTTGTGAACATAACAGGAACGAGCATCGGTGCAGCTGCTTTTATTATTACAAGTACCGGCGGGATATAATCAGCAAGAGATCCGTAAATATTAATTGACTGGACTACAGCAATAGAAGAAAATCCGGTAACCAGTCTGAACTTATAACTCTTTCTGAAACGTACAAGATGGTAAATTGAAAAAACAAGCATAAATATAAAGAATACTGAAAACATCAACTGGAGCCCTGACTTCCAGAACTGCATTCCAGGCTGAAAAATAATCAGCCAGTATATCTGCATAGCGGCATATATTAAACCGGATAGAAACATCCCTGCATTAATAAACTTCTGAAACTTCTCTCTATTGGAAACAAATTCATATGTAAAAGCTCTGGCAAGTGAAAGAACAACGAATGCAAAAAGCCCGTTGAAGATCAGAGGAAAATATTTCTGAGTTACCGTAATATTATAAAAAGCATCAAGAATATATATTAAAGCAGTACTCCCGCTTATAGCTGTAATGCTGCATGCCGCCACGAGCTTATACACAAGAGTTTTATCATTTGTTCTGATAAACTCAGCAGCGAGAATATAAACCATCATTCCGAAAAGCATGGTTTGACTGAAATAAAGAACACCCTGCCCCGCCGTACTCTCGAGAAAAACAGTTAATCCCATAGATTTAACTAGGCCTTTCCTTTAGTCAGCCAGAGGTAACCCTTATATATATAGAACAGTCCAATTAGAATGATGGAAACAGAAAATATTATTTTTATCAGTCTTTCCGGAAGAAACCGTGAAATATATGGTCCGATCTGACCTCCTATAATTACGCCTGTACCGGTAAAAATCCATATGTCCCACATTATAAATCCCGCGTGAATATTCAGGATGGTTATAATCCAGTCTGCGGTAGCTTCAATCATAATAGCTGTGGCATTGGCCCTTTTTGTTTTAAGATTTAACCCCTTCTCAAGTAATGGCTGAGATATTTCACACACGCCCGTCCCTGTTGCTGCTGAAAAGAATCCTCCGAATGTCGGTATCCACATAAATGGATAGATATCTTCAACAGGAACACTCTCCCTTTTACCAAAAGTTTTTTTTACTGCATTTATAAACTGCATGGATGCGATAAAGAGAATTATAAATCCGAGTATAAGTTTAAGCAGGTCTCCATTTATTACAATAAGAGCGTGATTACCGAGAACTATTCCGGGTATAGTAAGCATAATCATAGTAAAAGCAATCGGGAGATCAACCATCTTATAATAGATATATCTCATTGCACCACTTGTCATTCCAACAGTCTCGGTTGCAATCCCTGTAGCAACTGCACTCTGGATTGGAATATTAAGAAACAGATTATATATCGGCTGGAATAAAACTCCACCTGAAAAACCGGAAGAGTTGGCAAGTATCGCAATTACAACCGACACGGGGAACATATACCAGTACTCAAAACTCATTATTCATTTTCCTCAAAACCTAGATTTACATCATACTGATCGAGCACCCGGTCGATTTCGCGCTGCTGAATTTCTGTATGGACGGCATAAGTTTTATACATCTTAACAAAAGTTTCAAGTGAACCAAGATCAATAAGCATCATATTCAGAAGCTTTACAACATCAGTACTGAGCTTCATCATATTTTTAAAATCTGAAACTTTCATAGCTCTGTTCTCAATTATCGTCTCTGCGTTTTTTTGAGAGATAGATGAGATTGCATCTGTGGCTATCTGAATTTTATTTTTATGCCTGGTTACTTCCTGCCGGATCTCCATAATCATATTATTAAGATTAATATTCATATCATTGATAAGTGTCGCAATCTGACCAATCTCGTCATCGGACATCACAGGAACCGTAACAGTTAGATCCCCATCAACAATTTTTTTGGTCGCTTCGACTATTCCATCCATGGGTGAAACAATATCTTTTGCAAACATGACAAACGCCCCGATAATACTCGCACATATTACAAATAAAAGGAGTATCATTCTATTTCTCAAATCACTGATAGGATCGTTTATCGCAGAGTTAAGTCTCTCTATATTAAGCTTCTGTACATATTGAGCCGGCACACCCTGCTGAACCTCAATAATAAGATTATCTCTTATATCATTTCTGAATTTAGCTGAACTGAATTCAAATATAATTTCAACGCTTACTGAAATTGAAACTATCGCTATGAGAATAAAATAGAGAGTCAGTTTCTTTTTTAAACGGGATTTTTCCTTTCTCGGCTGAATCATTTATTATCCTTTTGATGCTCTAAATAAATCAATGCTCTGTCTTTTAATGTAAACAGGTTTGAATAAAAAAGCAACAGAATTTTACTTAATCCGGAAAGAAACATATAATTACTCCTGAATCTCTGGTAAAATTGCTCTCCGCCATGCCACCGGCGCAGAGGAGACAAAATTCTGCCACGTTATGAACAGTTTCAGAAACAGCTGTTAAAACTCCTGAAAAGATCATTACGGGAGAGACGTTCACTCTCATTGAAGAAAGCTGACGATCTCTGCGTCTTCCACTCCTCCTGAGAAGAATAAATATTATAATATACCGACGGGAATACTTTCACGTCAATGCTTTTTAGAAATGAAATAGTGTCGTCTATCTCTTCAAGGCTCTGCCCCGGAAGTCCAAGTATAAAATATCCCCGGACATTCATACCGTTCCGTTTTGCCGACTCAGCAATAGTCTTAAACTTTTCAGAGCTGAATGGCCGCCCTTCGCTCCTCTGTATATCCTCCGAGTGAGTGACCAGAGAGATATTCAGCTCTCCAAAACCCGCACGCTTCATCAGAACAATTATTTCATCATCGATTTTTTCCAGTGAAATTCCGTTCATTGCAGCAAGTTCAAAAGAGAGACCATTCTGTTCTCTCTCAATAATCAGAAGCTCCAGAAATTCACGGGCTCTTTTTTTAGAAGGGAAAATATTATCATCTTCAAAGTTTATTATATCCGCTTTATACTTAAACAAGCATTCCTTCATTTCGTTTAAAACATCAGACAATTCTCGCTCTCTTCTTCCGCTCCCCCAGATTATTTTCCCGGTACAAAACGAGCAGTTATTGGGACAACCCCGTGAAGATATCATTGAGATAAAATTCTTTTTGTAGGCTTTAAAATCTCTCTCAAGCAGAAGATCACGCGCAGGATAAGGCAGGAGTGATACATCGGGCTTTGATAAAATCAAATTTTTATGTATAACACCATTTTCACGATACACAAGTCCCGGCACTGCATTAATGGATAAACCGCTTTCAATTGCCCGGACAAGTTCAAGAGATGAATTTTCACCCTCACCGCAGATTACAAAATCTGTACTTGTATTATTAAGAAAATATTCAGGATATAGTGATGCATGATACCCCCCTACAGCAATGTATGCCTTTTCAGCATGTTTGCGGATTATTTCAATTACACGTTCAGTCTCTTTATAATAAGTAGTAAAGAGCGAGGAGATAAAATATATATCTGCAGGAGAGGTCCTGATCTGACGATCGATCTCCTGCCAGCTCATTCCGTAGTGTGTATAATTTGAATAAGGGAACCTGAGTTCCGGATCAGCATTGTTTATATACGGTTTCAGATAAGTGAATTCTTCAGGGAGTTCTATTACACTCTTCTTACTGCTGTGACAGTTCAGAAGTACCGGACTGAATCCACCTGCTTGAAGAGATGCGGCAATATAGAGAAGCCCCAGAGGCTGACGCCGTATTCCCGTTACATAAAAATCTTCGATTGGAGGATTGATTAAAGTTATTTTCATTTTATTGTTAGTAGTATTTTTCAACCCCAGAAACATCCATACTGATCTTTATCTACTTCATCAATAAACTCTTTAACCGTATTAACTTCATGCAGAGGATCATATTTATGCCACTTCATATCCGATTTCTGCCAGAATATTTTCCAGATATTGCCTGCTTGTACATATGTGGCTTTTGCTATAGGAACCTCAATTTTTTTATCAGGCTCATTCCATTTTGGTCTAATTTCAAATATAATTATGCTGAATTTTTCAATTTTATAACTTATATCTATCTCATTCCGGATTTCAACCGGAGGGCGGTTCTTTTCGATATACCCTTTCATTTCCTTCTCAATTCTCTTTTGATCAAGTTCATTAAAACTCATAAAATTTTTCCTCTATTCAAGATATATCTTCACTAAATTCATTAATGTTTGTGTCTATGATGCATATCAGGCCAGTGCGGATGAGCGTGTTCATCCTCTTTATGCTGATGGAGATGTTCATGATATGAAATCTTTTCATCATGAGAATGAGTATGATGCAGATCATCATGTCTGTGAAAATGTATATGCTCGACCTCATGGTGATGGTGATGATGCTCGTGTTTTTCAAACATAAAAAGTATTATTGATACAATAAATAATGAAAAAGATGTTATCTGAAGACTGCTTATACTCTCGGACAAAAATATTATTGAAAAAAATACTCCGAAAAACGGCGCGCTTGAAAAAATAATCTGGCTGCGGATAGCTCCAAGTTTCTGCGCAGAGATTATATACAAAACAATACTCAATCCGTATGACACGCTCCCGAGAATAAGAGCATAGAGTATAAACTCTGCCGGTACTCTGTTCTCTGATAAATAATAACCGGCAGAAGTATTGACAATACCTGCGAAGAGACCTTTTATGAAAGTACTCTGCACTGCCGAGATACCGTCAATCAGAGCTGTAAAATGATTATCAAATCCCCAGCATATACAAGCCGATCCGACCAGAATCGCCGGAATAATTCCCGCATGCCCCTCATTTACTGTAAGTATTAATCCTGAGATCAAAGCAAGTATTACACCCGCCCATCCCTTTACTCCAAGAAAATCTTTAAAAAAAAGAAATCCCAGAAGTGTCGTTGCAGCCAGTTCAAGATTCAGCCACAAGGAGACTGATGACGCCGAAGCAGCCTTGAGTCCGGAGAGTATAAGAATCGGGCCAAGAATGCCGCCCAGTAAAATAGAACCGGAAAGCCTGATTTTATTGCTGCGGTTAAGATTGAAAAGATGAGGCAATTCTTTTCGAATCAGTATTACAGGTAATAGACCGATTGAAGCTCCAAGATAAAGAAGTCCCCCCAGAAAAACCGGATTTATATCGCTGAGCAGGATTTTATTCAATGGCGTATTAATACCGAATAAAGCAGCTGAAAGTAGCGCCAGAATTATTGCAGAATATCTGATTATTATTGTTTTCATTATGGTTTTCTATTATATTAATATTATTAATTAAAGCATATTATATTCAATAATTTTTTTTAAGATGATTCGTATCTATTCATAAATTGGTATTAAAATTGCTTTCCTCCGCGCCTGTGGCGCGGCAGAGATAAAATTCAACCGATTTTTTAAGTAAATACGCATATTGAGTTAAATAAAAAATTCGATAAACATAGGAGATAGCATGCCGCATATAGTTCTTGAAAATATCAATGAAATAAAAAAAGCCTATGAGACAATTGCACCTTTTGCAGATAAGATAGAAGGTGGTATGCTTAAAGTCCTGGATAAATATTTAAATGCAGCAGAGCAGATAGTATTAGTTGAAGCACTTGCAATAGAAAACGGGAAAAATCAGAATTTTTTTATACAAATCTCACGGAAAGAATCAAGCATCACAGTCCGGCTTCTTCCGATGACCGATCCGGAGAAAACTGACGGTGTTAAAACCATCATGGCAAAAATAGCAAAACAGATAAAAGATAGAGATACAAAAATTACTTACGGTAAAACCAATCTTCAGGATTTTCTGATTAATTAAATATTAATCACTTTTATCGTAATAAGCCCCAATGCAAGATATCTTGAAAACTTACCTGCAAACATGAATACAAACACCTTCCAGGCAGGAGCTCTCATAAACCCCAATGCTACGGCAAGCGGATCACCAATTACCGGCAGCCAGCATAGAAGAGAGGCAAGAGCTATACGATCTTTAATTTTCAAATGGAGTGATTTTATTTTTTCAATATTTGCATTCATATATCTTTCCAGCCATTCCCACTTTACGAGATATCCAAGAAGATAACTGCTCATACCTCCAAGGGTGTTCCCTGCAGATGCTGACAACAGGCAGAGTGTAAAATCATAATTCCCATAGAGCATTGTACTGAATAACACCTCTGATCCTAGAGGAAGAACCGTTGCAGCCAGGAATCCTGTAATAAAAAGACCCAGGTAACCCGGGTCAAGCAACTCTATCATTAATAAAACCTGCTGATATAAAAATTAAAATTTTCCGCAAATAGACTCAAGATTACTTCAATACCTTACATCAAGGTCATCTGCATCAAGATGTATAGTATGATATTTCAACTGCAGTAAAGAATTTTTTTCGTTGAAGTACCACGAGGATTCAATGCCGTTTGCACCTGCAACTGAAAGAAGCCACTCCTCTTCATGAGGGTGAATCTGTTTATCCGAAGCAGCGAGAATAAGCCCGTCTTTAATAAATTTTTCTGCAAGTTCATGTGAAGAAAAAACCGGAGGTTCCTCAGAAATATATCTGTTTTCAAGAATTTCATTAATCGCATCTTCGATAAAACCTGTTTCGAATCCTAACGCCTTACCTATCCGCATCATAATAACATGTTCCGGTTCGGAAATTTTATTGTCTTTTCTTATTAAAAGCAGCATCCCTTTAAAATAATTACTGCCGTCGATAACTGGAATATTCATACTGCACCTCTACATTTTACATCTTCACAATTTTTTTTCCAGGAATAAATATTCAGATCAATATGCATATCTGTTATTTCAGATGGTATATTTTATTGCGAAAAGTGCTCCGGCTTTTTTATATTCATCTTTATTTTCAAAGTTTATGAATACAATTTTTTTGTAAAGATATAACTCTTTAAGTTACAGCATAAATTTTTTACATAGATATTATCTGGATTTTTCATACTCCTTCATAGCCGCAGAATTACCCGCATCATTAAAATCGATGATATTCTTCAAGTGTATAAATGAATCAAATTCAATCTCCTTGAATATAACCGCAACACCTTTTGTCTCTTTACGCGCAACTACACCATTAATCTTGAGACTCAGTTCAGATGTTGTACCTGAAAGATAAATTGAAACCTCAACCGGAGTATCAAGCGGTATATCATCTGCAGTATTCATAAACATACCATTGGTGCTGAGATTTTCAACGTCCCCGTTAACAGTATTACCATTATACTCAAGTGAGGCATTTACATGAAATACAATTCTTGATTTATTTCTCTCTCCCATAATATTTAATCTCCTTATGTCCGACTTTACTATTTATAACTGTAATAAATACAGGGGAATATATCAAGCAGGGATGCTATTTTTTGATATAATCTTTTTTATGATTTCCGGTAAATTAAATGTAAATTTATTTTAAAAAAATATTATATTTCCAGCAATTGCTGATAAACTGGTGATATTTTATCTCAGACGCGGCGGAGAGTAATATCACTGCTAAGGAGTCTGACAATGACTGCAAAATTTTTATCCATATTTATCCCGATGTTTATACTCATGGATTTCATCGGAACTATACCTCTGTTTATCACTCTTACAAAAAAATATTCACAACGTGATAAAATCCGGATCGCTTTCACCGCGTCTGTTATTGCCGGTACAATTGTTTTGATTTTTTCAATACTCGGCAGACAGATTATGAATTATTTCAATATATCCCTTGAGGCGGTAAAAGTCGGAGGGGGGCTTCTGCTTTTATATATTGCTTTTCAGATGATACTTTCTAACCACTCCTCTGATGAAAAAAGTGATCCTGTTAAATTAAGAAATATTACTGTTTCCCCTCTTGCAATCCCGATGCTGGCAGGTCCGGGGAGCATGGCATTTGGAATGATATCATATTTGAGTTTATATGGATGGGATAAATTGTATTTATTCATCTCTCTACTGACAGCAGTCATAATAGGTTCTCTTCTGCTATCGGCTTCATCATTCATTGAAAAACTCCTTGGTACTGAATTCGTAAAAGGGATGGAGAAGATAATGGCTGTACTGGTATCTTTTATCGCACTGGAGATGATTATGAATGGAGTAAAGTCATACTTTTTTGTAAATTGAAAATTCAATAATTTCATCGGGATACAGGATATTAAAAAATGATAAAACAGCGATTTACTCTCATAACTCTTTTAATAATTGTTTTCGGATTTACCTCATGCGACGGAGCTGAAAATCTGATTTCAGTCAGCAATAACAGCACCGTTACTGGACAATACTCAATCTATATAATAAACTACAGTTTTCACACAGGGATAGTTATTCCCGTTAACAGTGAATCAATTGTTGCCGTAACCGCACTTGTATACTTTAAGCAATTCAGTTTTACTGATATCGGATGGGGAGAGGAGAAATTCTACCAGAATCCCGACGACAATTACTGCATGGGGGCACGGGCGATTCTTCTTCCGAATAGAAGTGTTCTGCGCGTAGAAGGATACAACAGCAGCGATAATTTTATTTTATGGAGCAATTACGTAGTAATGCTTAATCTTACAAAAGAACAGTATTTTAAACTACTCGCTTTCATCAATCAAAGTTTTGCAAAGCAGAGCAGCAACGATCTTATAATTGCATCTGAAAAACATTCAGGAGATGTAATCTTTTTTAATTCTATTTACAGGTATCATCTGTTTAACACATGCAATACCTGGATAGCAGAGGCCCTTAAAGTGTCGGGGCTGGATGTATCCCCATTTTTTACTATCACTGCAGGCCAGCTTTATAATGAAATTAAAAATAAAGGGAGAGTAGTCAAACCTTTAAAATAAAAGACCCGTTTAAAGATCTTTCTATTTTATGTATTAAGATTATTTTGATCCAGCTTTTTTCAGGATCTCAATTAACTCAGGCCATGTTGTAGATGATGGAGATGTAGCATTAAACAATTTAAAAATCAAAATGTTTTCTATCACCCTTTTTCCAGAATTCAAATCTCTTAGCAGCCAGCTCAGAGGCATCTCTGCTCTTCTGTTCTTTATTATGTATATCCGGAAAATTCTCAAAAAACTGATCCAGATTATCCGCGACAGCGTAAACCCGTGGTCCCTCAAAATCAAATATCAGAACCGGCATCATCTCTTCAGAACTATCCCATACCAGAAATCCTTTAGATTCAGGAACCTCGGGATGATCATAGTATGCCAGAGGGATATAAGTATGGAACTCGCTTGTCCATATCTCTTTAATATTTTTAATCCCCTGGGATTTCCCAAGCTCAATTACATCGGTAAGAAGTTCATCCGAAAAATGAAGATGGAATAATCCGCTTATAAAACCTGTAAAGAGCGCCTGGTTCTCTTCATACTGCTCATACTCTTTCTCTTTAATAAACTTTTCATATCTTGCCGGGAGAGTTACTTTATAATTCTTTGCCATTTTTGATAAAAATAAATTTTCGTCCATTTTATACATCCTTTCTTTTTTTAATCTTATATATATAGCGGTTAACGATTGAATTAGGTCTTATCATTTCGAACTAATGTGAGAAATCTTAGATTTCTCAGTCGCTATCGCTTCTTCGAAATGACAGAGTATGTATTATTTCATTCATTAAATGCTATAGTCAGAATTGAAATATTTCTAATATCATTCCCCCTGCTGCTCCTGCTATTACAATTATCCATGGAGGTAATTTAATAAAAACCAGCATCGCAAACAACAAAACAGTCAGTGCAAGATCACTTTTAGAGAAAACAGCCGATATCCATACGGGATTATACAATGCTGCAAGCAGTATGCCGACTACTGCGGCATTTACACCGGTAAGAGCACCCTGAATTTTAGAACTGTTGCGAAGCATATTCCAGAAAGGGAGAGCCCCCATAATCAATAGATATGCCGGAAGAAAAATTGCAGCCAAAGCGATAATGGCGCCTTTAATACCCCCAATCATTGCTCCGAGATATGCCGCAAATGTAAACAGCGGACCGGGAACACCCTGCGCTGCTCCATAACCTGCAAGAAACACATCTCTGCTCACCCACCCTGTCGGTACAACCTCATGCTCAAGAAGGGGGAGTACAACGTGACCACCTCCGAATACGAGAGATCCGGACCGATAAAAACCATCTGCAACAGCAATCATATGGTTCCCTGTTAAATTACGAAGTACCGGTAAGGAGACAAGTAATGTAAAAAATGCTACCAGACAAATGAGAGCGAATCTTCTGCTGACGGGAACTTTTATTTTTGCCGGAGCTGTTGTCTCATGATTCCTGTAAAATATTAATCCTAAAATACCCGCTGCTGCAATCAGAATAATCTGATTGAATGCATTTTGCCAGAATAACAGAATTATAAAAACTCCAATTGCAATTAAAGATCTGATCTTATCATTAATAAGTCTCTGCCACATAGTAAGAATCGCCTGGGCAACAATCGCAGCAGCGACAATCTTAAGTCCATGAAGCCACCCTGAATCTATTATATTAAATCCCTGCAGAACAAATGCAAAAAGAATCATCATAACAGCCGATGGAAGAGTGAACCCGACCCAGGCTGCAATCCCGCCCGGAATCCCTGCGCGAATAGTTCCTATGGCAATACTTATCTGACTGCTTGCCGGACCGGGAAGGAACTGACACAGAGCAACAAGATCGAGATAACTCCGCTCATCGAGCCACTCCCTTTTATCAACATACTCATTATGATAATAGCCGAGATGCGCAATTGGACCGCCGAATGATGTTAAACCGAGTTTCAATGAAACAGCAAATACTTCCATCACAGCTTTAAATCCGTTTTTAATTTTAAGTTTTTCAGTCATATCACCTCACGGCTGGTTTCTCTTAATATTTTTTTAAACAATAACAGTGTTTATTCCTTAACTTTTCTTATGTAAATAAAGCTCTATTATCCCCGCCGCCGAAGGCGGCGGGGATATATATTTTTTGTCTTTTATTCTAAAAATTATATTCAGGAATAATTACTGAAATAATAATATATTTAAAAAACAGGTCAAACCAATTTCACAATTTAATCAGATAATAAAATGACCTGACCCGGATAGACATATCTTATCTGATCACATGAAGGTTCTTTCTGTTTTTTCAGATGAGTTCCGTAAAACTGAATTTTCCCTTCACTGTGCGGAATCCCATTTTCAATAAGATCCTGTTCTGACATATGAATTTTCTTAGGATCTGACGGTTCTCCATTGAGATCAGTTATTATAATTTGCGGGAAGAGTTTTATCGTTGTGATCAATTCATCACTCCAGAGAGTATCTGCAAAGTAAGAGAAAATTATTTTATCTTTTCGATACAATGAAAAACCGCATGTCTCCACAAAATGATTCATGGAAATTATTTTCAGCTTGGTTACATCATCTAAATCAATACTGCTATCTGCTTTAAGTTCAACAACGATAAAATTACTATCAATCCAGTTATTAACAGGATGATTCTCCCCCAATGCAAGTCTGCATATCTCTTTCGATTTGTTTTTAATACCGGCGGGGCCGAGAATGCTGATTTTATAATTCATAGACTGACCGGCTGAATTAAAGAATAAACGGAGTATCAGAAATGGAAGACCAAAGTAATGATCACCATGAAAGTGTGAAATATATATTACACGAAGCAGAGACAGATCTGTTTTTTCCCTGAAAAGAGAGTTCATTATATCCGGTGGAGTCTCAACCAGTAGAAAATTATCAGCCATAAATGAATTATAAGGTAAACCATCATTTACAGCTCCGCCGTTGCCTAATATCTTAATCTGCATCATATTCACCTGCTGATGTAATATTAATATAACTCCAATAATAATTCAATGATTATTAAAATTCCTCAACATGTATAAATTCTATAACATCTTATTTTTTAAGACGCAACGCAAAACATACACACCCTCGATAATAATTCGCTAACATACCGCATCCATTAAAAAATTGACCATTTTTTTAGTTGATTTTTCCGACACCGCCATAAATAAACTTATTCAGATTATCAATTCTGCCCTGAGACGATTAACAAAGGAATACCCGGAAATGAAAAAAATAATTTCGTTAATTTTAATCTTATCCATGCTGAATATAAGCTGCTCATCCCTTAATACAAAAAGCACATATTACTTCTCATCATCATCTCTTATTTCTGCCGATATCGACAGCGCCATAAAGTCTCTCCCCGATGGAGAGGGTAAGACTTTTATTACAATAATGGAACGGACATATCTGAATCTTTTAAAAGGTAATCCCGATATAGAAAACCTTTCTGATTACGCCATTAACATTGATAAGCAGATACGCTACAAAGTCTCCCGTGAGGCTAAATCTTTCTTCTTTGTGGAAACACCCGAGGGATACTACGCTTCCGAACATGAAGTAATATGGATGCATTTTATGCTCAGCTGGGGATATTCTCTACGTGGCGACTTCGACAAAGCCCGTGTTGAGGTAAATAAATCTGCTGTTCTCTTAAGCAATAAATTCAGTGATGAGGGAAGATTCGATGATGCTTTCATGCGTGTAATCTGCGGTGTATTGTGGAATATGTGCGGCGAGTGGGACCACGCACGCACCGATTTCAGACGGGCGCTTATATTAAATCCGTCAATGAAGTGGATCAGGGAACTTATCAATATGGAAACTCCCCCTGAAAATCTCACTCTAATTCTCGGCGGTATCGGATACCAGCCTTACTGGAATCCGAAAGGTAACGGATTTATTCGAGGATATAGAGATGTGGATTTCAAAGCTATGGGAAATAAATCAAACCTCACACTGGCTGCCCCTGGAAATATTAATCTCAATCTGTTTATAACACCTGATGCATCGGGTTGGTATGCAAGACATAAAAAACGTAACAACGAAATTTCTGATACAATTGATGATGTTAAGTATGCAGAAAAATTCAGTCTGAGTTCTGCAAAAATGTCTACACGTATTCTTCTTGGTATTGCCGGAGGTTTACTGATTTTTACTCTAATTGGAGCGGCCGGACTTGGCGTTGTTGTACTGGGCATATATGCTGAATCGGGAGAGATCATCGGGCTCGGAGCCGGTGTAGTAGGAGCTGGAGGCTATACAGGATATAATTTCGCGAGCAGCAATATTAAAGATGCATCTGCTGATTACAAAAAAGAGATGAATCCATCGGATAAATACAGGTATGTCCGGTTTCTCCCTGAATACTCATGGCTTGGATGGAGCAATAAGGATTTAACCGTACCACTTACAGTCAACTCCGGAAACAATACATCAACAATATACAATACGACAGTGATAACAAATAACGGTAATAAAACAATTATAGGGTACTATCCCGATGCGGAGATAAAATAGTTATTCTCATGAAAAATATCTCTCGCCGCCTTCGGCTTAAGCATTACCCATATCTATTATTTTTATTGTAAATCAGCCCGCAAAAACCCCGCACCCCGGTCATTGGCAAAACAATGTTGATTAAAACTAATCCTTTTAATAGAGAATTTCATATTGAAGTCCCCCTCCGGGGGATTTAGGGGGCTGCACAAAAAGATATTGGTAATGAAGTTCATTGCTTTAGAATCAGATTTTTTTGCATATGACATTATACTTATGAAGAATTTTATCCGGCATCCACGAAAGTTTGGCTTCCCTTAATGTCTCTATACCTAAATCCTCGCATCTGTTAATATAGTCTACTCCTGAAAATTCGTTTTTCGCAAACTCCCTTACTGCGTAAAGATACAATCCATGTATCCCCATATCGGCCTTGCCTGCAATAATATAACCGGTATCGTTGTATATTTCCCCGAGAAGAAACGCCTGAATCTTTCCGTTAAGACGAACAGCACCTCCGATTAATTTCAGCGCGTCATAATTATTTAATAATTTTACTGTCTCAAAGGAATCTGCATCATATCCTTTCTGTTTCCTCCACAGTTCAAGCAGCTCAAGACATTCCGGAACGTCACAAGCGGTTATCTTCGAATACTGATGGTCAGGAAAATGATTCTCAAATGCCCGGATTTTTTTTCTGAAACCCTTATAATCACTCCCTTCCATTTTTACAAAATCCGAGATATTATAAATATAATCCGAATAATTCCGGTCATATGTAATAGTAAAATCATACCCTTCGACTGCCGTTATAACAGGAAGAAAATTTTCATCAACATGAGACACACATAATTCTTCGCCCCTTTCAGAGAACCACTGATAATAGTAATCCAGAACATCTCCCATTTTATTATCCAGATCACCAAGAGGCATTAATAATGAAGGCGGAAACTCTCCGCCGGTGCAAATTATGCATGCAAGATCTTTATAATATGCAATTTCAAGAGAATAAAACTTAGCCCACATGAAAAGTGAGCTGAATGTGTAATCAGATATTTGTGAATGCGCTGCAATATAGTGACAGACATATTCATCTCTTTCATTAATATCCACATCATGCAATTCACACACCTGCATACTGTTAAGCCTCCGCTCCGGTTGAATATATTTTATGCATAACAAAATATAGAGCCGCAAGAATAATCATTGATACCGCAATAACCATCATACCCGGCTGCTGACCAAGAAGCATTGCAGCTCCGAAAATCAATGGTCCTGCAGCCATCCCCATATTCGTCATAAATTCATTAACTGCAAGCGCCTTTTCAACACCATACTCATTAACTTCACTTATTTTATCAGTATAAAAAACATAAACAGCTCCGTTACCGTATCCTTCACTTATACCCATAATAAAAATAGTTACAAGAGCGCCGCCTATGCTCCCCGTAAAAGCAAATATCAGAAGACTGAAAGACCACATAACTATGCTCGATATCATAGTCCATTTTAATCCGATCTTCTTTATGCTGAAAGAGTAAAGCATCGGCCCGAGGTAAAACATCGCCATCCCGTTTAAAATAAATGAACGGCCGACATCCGTACTGCTGAAACCTGCGCCTTCCGCCACGATAAGGAATGTGTACTGAAGAAACATATATGCAACAGCGTTTGGGATGCAGATTAGAATGAAAAATCCCCATACATTCGGCTTTGATAAAAATGACCAGAGAGTCATACCGCCTTTTTTTATTTCAGCCGGAGTTTTAATCTTAACTGCTCTATCACTCTCGGTCCGTTCTATGACAAAAAGTATAAATAAAATAACCACCGGAATTATAACTGATGAAGCAAAAAATACTGCCCTGTATGAAATATGGTCGGCAATAGCTCCACCGACAACAACACCAACATTTATTCCCACAACAACACCGGCAATAAGATTCGAATATGCGTATCCTCTCTTTGCTGTATCATTTTCAGTATTTATAAAACCCCTCGCCGCCATCTGAAGCAGCCCTCTTCCGATTCCGGTAAAGAACATCATCAGAGTAAACATTACAAAAGTCTGTGCAAGCCCTGTCAGAAAAAGACCGGCAGCAGCCATGGTAAGTCCTATTACAAACATTTTTCTCCACTTGAATTTAGGAAGAACAAGACCCGCAATAACCGTACCAAGTACAATCCCGGAGGTTGCCATGGTAATTGGAAAAGCACTTGCCATGACGGGACTCATCCCCATAATACTTTTACCATCAAGCAGCTTCATCGCATAGACAGGAATAAATCCAAGCGGCAGACTGAATATAAATTCATACAGAAATCCCAGGAATCTGGAAAAATCTACACGGTCGTATGGAGATTTAGGATTTATTTTATTCCGTTTTTTACTCCAAAGAACATTCGACAGCAGTGAAATCTCTATAAATATCATCAGCACCAGAATAATAGCCGTTATAACCTCAATTACAACATTCTTTCTTACAGTGCTGTTCTCCTTATTAAACGCGTAAAAGTTTTTTCCTATCTCAATAACAGCAACATTCTTACCATTGGAATCCCTTATGGGACCTACAGAGTATATCCAGTCTCCAGTTGAATCCTGAAACTTTTCTGTATAAATCTCACCGGTATTCATTGAGTCGAGATATATGTTTTCCTCTTCACTCTTTAACCAGTCATATGTCTGGTAGGGGAGATATGAATCATTCTGAGTCATTACTATAGCAAGCTCTCCGCCGTAATTCTTATATATGACAAAATAAAATTCAGAGTCCTTCAGATCATGATAACCTCCGAAAACCTTTACCATCTTATCCCTGAATTCTCTATAGTCGCGATTGTAGTAATCAGACTGTTTGTTCATAATAAGATTTAATCTGTCGCCATCAATGGTCTGGCTCAGACTCATTGTTAATCCTCTGATCCTGCTCTCCGTTTCAGCAATATATCTTTTGTCAAAATTCGGCATAAGAACATTAACCGCGATTACCATTGTTATAATCATAATTGTTATAATACCGGTAATGGTCGTCATCTGTCTCGGAATTACCCTTTCAATCCCGTGTACATAGAAATCCCGTGCAATCATAAGAATTGAAACCAGAGCTGCAGCAAGTGCTATAAAAAAAGTTATATGCCACGCATACGCTCTGTTCGAAAAAACTGCACCTGAATCAGCGGATAGTATTTTCCCTGAATTATCCGCTTCAATAATATAAGAACCGTTAGTAAGACATATATTTCCTGAACTTAGCAGAAATCTGAAAAACATCTCCGCACTCTCTTTAGTAAAAGAGGAAATATCATCTGCATTTAAAAGATCTTTCCTTGTACCGTTTTCTGTCATGGAAAAAATAACAGAATGAGTAGAATCAAGAATAAGCAGATGTCCCTTATCCGTCATCTGTACAAATCCGGGAACAGTAAGTTCTCCTGGTTTTTTACCCTCAGCTACTGTTCCAAAACTATCACCGCTGTAAACTTTCTCTTTTACCCCGTCAGCAACTCTAAAGACTTCACCCTGCTTGGTTACATAGGCGTAATTCCTGGAATCAGCAACATCAATAGATGCTATTACGGACATTGCATCCGGTATTTCAAAGAGCACCTTCTCATCAACAGCAGACTCTTTATCGGTCGTATTACAGGTGCTGAATAAAACTTTTGCTCCATCATACCTGATCCATGAAAGAACCTTATTTCTATATTTCAGATTTGAAATGCTCCAGTTAATAACAAGAAGACTATCCGGCTTGTCATATTTGTGCTGAAATATTTTCCCGACTTTTTCGCCGGAACTATTAAACTTCACAATATACTCTTCAGTGGTGAAGAGTCCTTTCAGATCCTGAACATAATTATGTACGTAAACATTATTTTCTTCATCAACCGCTATACTCTGCATACAGTCAGGACCTGCATCACGTCCGGTTTCAGAGTGTATTATGTACTGTGATTCACCATCTTTATTAATCTGTATTAAACGCTGCTTGCCGCTATCAATCACATACCTGTTTCCATCAGCGGATCTGACAAACTGATATGGAGATGAAAACTCAAGTTTACTATCCAGAGGATTAAGTTTAAAATCATCAGCATTGTTAAATATATAGAAGACAGATAAAATCAATAGAGAAATAAAAATCCAGAATCTTTTCGGCATTGTGTTACTCCTTGCTGTCAAATATAAACATCCTTCCGGTTGTTGCGTTATCCCTTAAAGCCTCACGGCACATTTCAAGATACATCAAAGCTGTTCCATCATTCGTGTCAGACGCTATTACCTCTTCAAACCATGCCACAGCATGATCGTAATTTCCCTTATGGTATGCCTTTATCGCAGACTCAAAAGGTTCCCTTGTTCTCATCCTTCCCTGTTTAATATCGTCACTTAGACAATCCAGAATCTCAAAAATTCCGACAGGCTCATTTTTTCCTTTAACCTGTACATTACCCAGGAATCTATAGTTATATTTTTCCGTTTCAATCATAGAATTCAGAGTACTCTTGCTTATAAGTATTCCGGTTGTATATCTTTTAGTAAGGGACTCTATCCTGGATGCAATATTAACAGTGTCCGAGATTACAGTTGAAGACATCCTCTCCTCCTCTCCGACTATACCAAGCATTACCGGTCCTGTAAAAATTCCTATTCCGATTGAAATAGGCTCTCTCCCTACATTTATCATTGTATCAGGATTAATACATGTCTTTCTATACATAGAAATTGCGGCGTCAACTGCATCATTCGCGCTGGGGAAAAGAGCCATAATTGCATCCCCGATATATTTATCTATAAATCCGCCATGCGTCCTGATCTCAGGTCCGGCAAGAGAGAGAAAACGATTTACAAATTCAAAATTCTCTTTAGGGGTAATGGATTCACTGTGAGATGTAAATGATCTTATATCTGAAAACATGACACTCATAAAACTCTGAGCATGATCCCCAAGCTTCAGTCCTGTAATACTTTTGATCTTTAGATATTCCATAAACTGGTATGGCATAAATTTAAAATAGACTTTATTAATCTCAGAAATTTCATCTATATAATTTCTGATCGAAGTGGCCATTTTATTAAATCCGTCACCAAGATCCTGAACCTCATCTCTTGTCTTTATATTAACCTGGGTCTCCCACGAACCATTTGCAATCTGCTGAACACCGGTCCGGAGACTTCTGATCGCGGATATCATAAAATATGAAACAATTATAATTGCCAGAACGATAAAAATTATTGAAATAAACATAACTTTCATTATCCTGTAAAAAAATATTTTTTCATAGTTTCTGTAGTTATAAAGATCGGCACCAATTTCAACAATGGCTACAATTTCACCTTTTGAATTACGGAGCGGTGCATTACCGAATAACCACATCCCCTCCTGATCCTCGGAAAAATCAGTAACAATTCCCCCTGCCATAACAGTATCAACATAACTCTCCCCCGGATTATATTCATACGGCCAGTAAATCTGGGTTGAATCATCATAATCAATCATCATATACTGCCATTTTCCTATTCTGCGGTGAATAAGAATGTAGAACGGAGCGTTCCATTCATCCCTGTTATAGTTCAGAACACCATGGAGTTTATCCCTGAGAGCCATATATTTATCGCTCATAAAATCGTGCGGATCAGTAATAGATTCAACTATGTCTCCATTAAATTCATTTGGTGCAAGATTAAGAAGAGTATTAAGTCTGCTCACCATTTCGCGTTTGATTCTTGCCGAATAATCCCTCTGTATATACCAGCTGGAAAAAACCATCACTGCTATAACAAGCGGAATATAAACAACAATCTGTTTTATAATTAGAGGTATCCGCCTGTTGAGAGTATATTTATATATCTGAAATAATAGTACAAGAAAAGATATCAGCAGAGCAGCCATAGCAGCCCACCATGAAAAATGGAGAGCAATATCTTTCGGTTTATATCTGAGATTGGAACTAAAAATAATGTTTTTACCAGCTTCATTATATACTACCGAGTTTCCCAGTACTGCTACAACAGTATTATCGCTGAAGGCTTTCATATTTATAATCCGTTCTTCAAACGGATTTAGGTTAAGACCTTCAAGGTCCGATGATTTAATCCACTCTTTAGCCTTTCCGGTCTCATCTAATCTTACAATAGTCCGCTTCTCCAGATCGCTGAATACAACAGTACTCCCTGAAATGACCGAAAGGTGACCCGGTACTGATTTTACTCCATTAGGATCCCACTTCCCGTCATAGAGAAGAGTATCTTTTCCGTCATCGGAATGCCTGATAATTTCTCCTCTCTTTGTAAGTAATACAACTCCGCTTACATCCGAATCTATCCCCTTCACAGGAAATCCGCTCAGTTTACCCTTTAAAATATTCTCCTTCTCAACAATCCAGCTCCCTTTATGAATCTTAATGCGCTCAATTCCGTCAGGATAAACATAGTATGCCAGAAGTTCTCCGCTTCTCTCATACAGATTTGTAAGCCTCCCCCATCTGACCGGAGTGTCATCGGATTCATAAACTTTCTGATAAACTATACGGTCAAAATTTCCGTCAGGATTAAACCGTAAGATCTCCTCCTTCTCTACTGCATATCGGTTTAATGAATTAACTATATTTATAACGTATACAAAACCATCACTCCCCCTGTAAACATTGGAGGCATAGAAAAAATTACTGTCGCTCCTCTCCCCCCCTTTTAATACACCCTGGATGATCCCCTCTTTATTAAAAATTATTACACGGGTTTTCGAATTATCTATTACATAAAATAGTCCGGAGGAATCCTTAGTTGCGTAAAACGGATTCTTGAGATTCTCACTCAAGACAAAAGGTGTATCGGATTTTAATTTATATCCAAGAATCAGATAACTAAGTGATATTAGCATTATTATAACAGTAGTTATTCTCTTCACCAGATTATATTTTTTTTCCACTTTTCCTCCATGGATTTTTTCTTTTTTTACACTGAAATCTATACTGGACATCAGTATTTATTTCTTAACTTTTCTAAAGTAAAAAAGACTTTATTATTCCCGCCGCCGAAGGCTGCGGAAATATATAATTATTTAGGAATAATTACTGATTTGACATTATCACTATATAACATACTCTATTTAGTATAAATACACATTTATTTTATTTGTAAAGGATTTTCATATTTCAATTAGAAAAATTTAAATATCTGCAGAAAATCTCTTTTTGAATATATATAACAATTGAATCCCTTATAATTTGTTTTTCTTCTTGATTATAAACTCCTTATTAAAATAGTATCAAATCAGTCGGCACCACCCGATGTAGTTAATTATAAAACAAATTACCATTTATGAAGGTTTAAAATGATTCTCGACTCACATGTGCATTTTAATATGATACTTGAAGATAAAAAGATATCAGAAACCGATTTGATCAAATCTCTCAAAGAGAACAATCTGGAATACGCTGTCCAGATATCTGTTGAGGAGAAAGACTTTATCTGGTCCCGCGACTTTGCCGGAAGAAATAGCGAAAAAGGTATCTTCTATACACCGGGAATTCACCCGTCATCTCCCACAGAGAATAAAAAATTATCAAATCTTACTGCTTTTGTTGAACAGGAGATGAGCGGTAAAAACAGCAGGCTTCTTCTGGGCATAGGTGAGTGCGGACTCGATTACTACAGAATGCATCAGTCAAAAGAGATGCAGATTCATTCATTCGAAACACAGATAGATATTGCAAAAAAATATAATCTTCCTCTTATCATACATTCAAGAGATGCCATGGACGATACTCTTGAAATTCTTAAAAATAAAAAATATGGTTACGGAATAATGCACTGCTTTGCGGGAGATTCTTCCGCAGCTAAAAGGGTACTTGATATGGGATTCCTAATATCCTTTGCCGGAAACGTAACATACAAAGCAGCAGTTGAACTTCACGATGCCGCTTCTTATGTACCGCTTGACAGAATCCTTCTTGAAACAGACTCACCTTTCCTCACTCCCGTTCCTTTGAGAGGAAAACCGAATCTCCCTGAATATATAAAACATACATACAAATTCATAGCAGAACATAAAAAAGTTTCACTTACAGAACTTGAAGATTCAATAATTGAAAATTTCACATCACTGATAAGAAAATGAAACTTGCAGATAAGGGAATAATTATACGTAAAACGGTTGAGGAAGATCTTCCGCAGATATATTCAGCCGGAATAAGTGAACCGTCATTCCAGTTTCTCCCGCTTGCATTTAATACGGGAAACCTTGCAGATAGATTTGCATCTGACAAATCAATACTCTATTCAGCAGTACGGAAGAAAAAAGTTATGGGTTTTATAATCGGTTCGGTAAATGGAACTGAATCAACAATTCACTGGATGATGGTAAAAGAGACTTTCCGTAAAGCAGGAATAGGAAAAGAGCTCCTGAGGTTATATCTGAATAAATCAGAAAAATTCAGCACAAATGAATTTTTGATTACCGTTTCAGATAATAAAACAGATGCATTAGATTTTTTCACCAGTAAAGGATTTACACTGAATAATACATCATTCAGATTAAAAAAAATTTAACTCAATTTATATGTGATTATTCCTAATTATAATCTTTAGTGTAAATAACAAAAATTATATATCCCCGCCGCCTTCGGCGGCGGGGATAATAACGCTTTTTTTACTTTAGAAAATTAAGGAATAAATACTGATTCAATTTATATGTTATAAATTCTCAAAACAATAACATGTGAATAATTACACCCTTACAAAACTATTTTATTATCAGGAAAATTTTATGCCTCTTCTCATTGACGGTTTTAACCTTATCTACAAATTCCCGGACCTGGAAGCGATGATGTATTTAAGTCAGCTCAATGCTGCGCGTGCCGGGCTGCTTGTCAAACTCAAAGAGTATCAGAAACTGAAGAAGACTGCAATACGTGTAGTTTTTGACGGAAAGAAGGATAAAACCCTTGAGACAACAAGTGAGAAGATCGGAAAAATAGATGTATATTACTCGCTCGATTACTCCGCCGACTACCTTATAAAACAGTTTATAAAAAAAGATCTCAATCCGAAAATGACAACAGTGATAACCTCGGATAAAGATATTATATTCTATATCAACAGGTTCGGGGCAAAGAACATAACAAGTGAAAAATTTGCAGAGATGGTTAACGCTGCATTTAAAGAATATCTTGAGGAACAGGAACTCAACCAGGTAACTGCCGAGAAAGAGAATCCGTCAATTACTGATGAGGAGATAACATACTGGCAGAAACTTTTCCGGAAAAAATAAAGGAGTCATATTATGCCCCCTATCGATTATATGAAGGTACTTGATATTGCCGCTTTTACGCTGGAGACAGCCTCACACATTGAACTCATAGCTCTTGATCTGAAACTATTCAGTGCCAGACTTTCACGTGATAACGGAAGTACATTTGAAATTTTAATGAAACTAAGTGAGTTCGATCTTGAACTATCTTTCAATAAAGATATTCTTGGAAAAAAAGAGTTTCAGAAATGGCTCAACAGATTCGAATTCCAGCTTGAACAGAATTTTTATAAAAACATATCGTTGGAACATCACGAAACCGGAAGAGAATATAAGATAAAAATGCTTTTTTAGAATAATCAGATATACGATTACAAACTCCCCTTATAAAACAGAATTGCAGGTTTAATAAAATGTTAAAAACAAAACTATCCCTTCTAACTCTCCTCACCTTACTGATAACAACTATGATCTCAGGCACCATCATTCAGGCAGATACGAATGATAATGTTCAATGGCTTGTGAAGCCTGAATATGATCAGATAAAAGCATCTTCTGATTATATTCATTTTGAAACCAGTATAACAAACAGCAGAAATAATAGAACTGAACGTGGTCTCATCAATCGTGACGGAGCTGTTTTAATAAAAGCTCAGTATGATTATGTGAATCCCTTTTCTGAAGATCTGGCATCTGTGCAGAAAGATCGAAAGTATGGATTTATAAACATTGAAGGTAAAACCGTAATAAAACATAAATTTCAAAGCGCAGGGAATTTTTCCGAAGGTTTTTCAGCCGTTACACTGGAACCAAAAGGGAAGTATGGTTTCATCAATAAAAAGGGTGAGATTGTCATTAAACCACAGTTTGACTGGGCGGATAAATTTCAGAACGGAATGGCTAAAATCCAGATTAACGGCGACTACGGTTTTATTGATACAAACGGCAGAATAGTAGTAAAACCCCGGTATTACAGCCTGAATAACTTCTCCGAAGATCTGGCTGCATTCCAGACTGAGCAGTACGGCAAGAGGGGATTTATTGATAAAAACGGCAATGTAGCCATTGAAGCGGTTTATTTTTCTGTTTCAGACTTTTCTGATGGTATGGCCCAGGTTGAGATTGCTTATCACGAAAATGATGTTTTTCTAACTAAGCGGGGCTTAATAAACAAAAAAGGTGAATATATAGCCAGACCTGAATTTGATATAATAGAACCATTTTCTGAAGGTCTGGCATGTGTGCGTATAGATACAGAAAACGGCACAATAAATAAAGATTTAAAATACGGTTATATTAATAAAGAGGGTAAGGTTGTTATTGATGTCAAGTTTGACTACGCAGGGACTTTTACCGAAGGACTTGCGAAAATAGGTAAGAGTAAAAAATACGGCCTGATAAATAAAGATGGAAAAGTTGTTGTGAAACCTCAATTTGAATCCATGGAAAATTTTAAAGATGATTACTGGAAAATTAAAGACGGGAAAAAATATGGCCTCATCAGCAAAGATGGAAAAATTATTGTTGAACCTGAATTTGATGAAGTTGAAAATATTAAAAACGGATTTATAAGAGTCAGGACCGACAAAAAATATGGTCTTATCAATAAAGAGGGCCGAATTCTTGTAAAACCTCAGTTTGATTCAATTCAGTATTTTTCCGAAGGGATGTCTATTGTTACTAAAGATGGAAAATCCGGATTTATTGACAGCAATGGTAAAATCGCTGTCAAACCGCAGTTTGAAGACGCTCTCAGTTTTTCAGAAGGGCTGGCCTTGATAAGATTAGATAGTAAATACGGTTTTATAAATAAAGAGGGGGAAATAATTATTAAACCGGAGTATGAGCATTGCGGTAATTATTTTTCAGAAGGAATGGTAAGTTTTCGAAAAGATAACAAATACGGGTTTTTAAATAAAGCGGGCGCTGTTGTTTTAGAACCACAATTTGAAGAGGTGGGTTATACATTTTCAGAAGGGATGATAACAGTTAAAAAAGACGGGAAAACAGGTTATGTAAATATTGAAGGAAAGATCAGTATTGAACCTCAGTTTGACAGCGCTAAAGATTTCTCCGGCGGGATGGCCATGGTGAGTAAAAACGGCAAGTGGGGTTTCATTAAAAATACTGTTGCCGTAGTAAAACAGGAAAAATCGCTGGAGATATCAGGCAAATTAATCGGCAGTGTAAAATCAGTTTCAAACAAAGAACTGATTGTCGGCGGAAAAAATATTGCTGATCTTGTATATATGGGGGACAAACTCTGCCTCTACTCCGGTGAAAACATAATAATAATAAGGTCAACATTCCCGATGCAGACTATCACAAAATGTGAAGTTATCAAAGGGAAAAGAAGTGATATAAAACAGGGGATGAAAGTTTACAAATACAGAAAAGAAAATAAGGAAAATACTGATTAAATAACAGCTCATAAAACGCTGATATTTTTTTTGCCGTGGTGGAGAGCAATTTTTGTAACTATGTATAAGCAGTTATAAAATTAAATTTATTTAATCTCTTTTATTCCTTGAATAAAATTTAAATGTCTTTAATCATGTCTTACATATATAAAAATATTTACCCGGGCATTCCTGCCAATAAAAAAAAATGAGGTAAATTTATGAGCGAATCAAAAATAAAGCTCACGAAAGACGGCTATATTGCCACTATCACTTTCTGTGATCCGAGCGGTCTGAATCTTCTTGATGAAGATGTTGTTCTCGGCCTGGCCAGGATTCAGGATGAGATAGCAAATGACAACCAGCTTAGAGCAGTTATACTCTGTTCATCGGGAGCACATTTTTCTGCCGGAGTTGACACTGCGTTTCTTCAAACTGTCGATACAAGATTTGTAAAAGACAAGCTGAATTTTTTACAGAGAACCTTCAGCAGATTCCAGGAATTTCCGCAGCCTGTAATTGCTGCAATCAAGGGATTTTGTCTCGGCGGCGGACTTGAGCTTGCACTGAGCTGCGATTTAAGAATTGTAGCAGAGGGTGCTACTCTTGCACTTCCTGAAGTAAAATTCGGTCTTACTGCAGACCAGACAGGTACTACCAGACTTACAAAGCTTGTGGGATTAGGTCAGGCAAAAAAACTTATTCTCTGTACAGAGATGATCGATGCTGCTGAAGCTTATAGAATTGGACTTTGCGAATACCTTGTTAAACCTGAAGAACTTGAAGGCAAAGCAACACAACTTGCGAAGAGAATTTCCAACCTCCCGCCGTCTGCAATCAGATTCGGGAAATGGGGAGTTAATGTCGCGGCAGAGGGGAACACATATGCAGCCCTTATGTTCGAACAGGCCCAGTCTATCTACTGTTTTGGAACAGAAGACAAAACTGAAGCTGTTAATGCATTCATTGAAAAAAGAAAACCTGTATTTCAAGATAAATAAGAAGCTATCGAGACTCCGCCATCCGGCGGAGTCTCTTTTATAAACTTGAACATGCAGAAATACCCCGAAACATTACTTAAAGCAATCCTTGTAAAAAGAATTAACCGGTTTGTCGCGGAAGTAACCATAAACAATGAAAAACTCAATGTCTATGTACCAAACACCGGACGTCTTTCAGAGCTGGCACTCCCGGGAGCAGAACTTCTCCTGTCACCAATAAACGCTAAATATAAATTCAAAATTCTATACATCATAAACAGATCATATCCTGTAATGATCGACTCAACATACAGCAACAGGCTCTTCCATACATTATTGAAAGATTATAAAGTACCTGGTCTTGATCACTATACTTCAATAAAAAGTGAACCTGTATACGGAAACCACAGATTCGACTTTCTGCTCACAAATGGAGCCGATGAAAAATTTATTGAATTGAAGTCATGCACACTTTTCCATAACAGAACCGGCGCTTTCCCCGATGCGGTAAGTTCACGCGCCTCGGAACATGTAAAGGAACTAGCAGAATCTGGTATAGGCGAACTGATCTTCTTTGTACTAAAAAACGATATAAAAAGGTTTATACCGAACTATCATACAGATTTTGTATTTTACCAGACTCTGAAACTATACAAAGATAAAATCCACATCCGAGCTCTAGCAGTGCAATATGATAAAGATTTAAAAATCCAGTCCCTGAAAGAGATCCCTGTTGTAATACCAGATGTGAAGCCCGAGGGGATTTTCCTGCTGATGATGTTTAATCCGGAAAACACTGTTAGTGATGATGGAGAAGTTCTGGAAAAGGGATTCTATATATACTGCGGATATCACAGGGAAAATATTTTTAAGGCAATAGCTTCGATCAGAAAAAACGACGGCATCAAAACTATACTGCCAGATGAACAATTCTCAAAACTGAAAATAATTTCAGATCTACCTATAGTAAGTTCATCAGTCACAAACGATGCAGTAACAATTAAACTGATAGATATTGGCGGATTAAATATATCTTTAGAAAGTATAAATAATAACTACACCGGGAGTCGTCTTATTTATTATAAAGAAGATCCGTTAAAACAGTCATGGTTCTGGGATATAATTCTCGAATTGAGATTTGGGGAATATTCCTGAGAATATTATCAATAAGATTTTATTAAACAATTTTAAAAAGGTAATCATAAGTATTTAAAACTTAACTTAGTTCACTACCTGCCTGGAAACAGACTATTTTTCTAAATTCTTTTCTTCCAGTAATCCGGGCGACGATGCAGATGCATTACTGCGAGTATATATATTACATTTTTCTCAATGCTATACAGGACAGCATATGGGAAACGGTTAGTAAAACATCTTCGGACATCATCTTCAAGTATTGGCCATGCATTTGAATATGAAAGTATGTTCTGTACACTATAGAAAACCTCTAATGAAAAATCTTCACCAAGCCCGGGAGCACAATCCTCATAATAATCAATAGCCTCAATGAATTCCACTTCAGCATCAGGATGAAAAACAAAAATCATTTTATAAATCGCTCTCTGATTTTTGAAAAAACCTGATCTCCAGAAACTGTATTAACAACTCCGGAACGTATTTCTGCAAGGCGTTGTTTAGCTACCACGGCCCATTCTGAGTCTATTTCATTGTTTGGAATATTAAGTGTACGAAGAAGGGAGTCAACCACTAATATACGTTCTTCGACTGGAAGAGCAGCAGCTTCCTGAATTATTTCTTTGGTACTATGCATTATAAACCTCAATCAACTCTCTACATGTTTATTTACCATAAAACTATAGAGTGTTTTATAATTAATCTGTATTGTACAATGACATTATGTACATATATTTAGCACAGTCAAGTAACAATAATGTTTCATCTTGAATTCACTTCCCCCCGAAAAGCTTCTTCAATATATCCTCTCTCCCGATTTTCCGCAGTCTCCTTTTAAGCTTCTCACGGTTTTCTTCTTTATACCAGAATAAAAAACTCCTCTGATCGCTCCGGTCATCGGCACTCTTCGCGGAGTAGACTTTCTCTTTTGTATACGGGTCAAACCCGGTGTAGTACATCACCGATGAAAGAGTCATGGGAGTCGGAGTGAAATCCTGAACCTGTTCCAGTTTAAAACCTTCACTCTTTGTCGTTGCAGCAAGCTCGGCCATATCCTCAAGTTCAGACCCGGGATGCGCTGAGATAAAGTATGGAACAATCTGCTGATTAAGTCCCGCCTCAGAGTTTAATTTTTCGAATACTTTTTTGAATTTATCAAAAAGTTTATATGAGGGTTTTCTCATAAATTTAAGAACACGGTCAGATGTATGTTCAGGAGCAACCTTCAGCCTGCCGGAGATATGATCTTTTACAATCTTTTTTAAATATTCGTCACATGAATATTTTTTTCTTTTTTCAGCATCATCGCATAACAGCAGATCGTATCTTATACCGCTTGAAACAAATATTTTTTTTATACCGGGAATTTTCTCAGCTTTTTTATATAATTCAATCAACGGTTTATGATCAAAAGCAAGATTGCTGCACATCAACGGATAGAGGCACGAAGACCTGCTGCATTTTCTGCAAATAGAAAAATCTATTCCCCCCATCTTATACATATTAGCTGAAGGTCCCCCGAGATCAGAGATGTATCCTTTAAAATCATCCATCTCCGTTACACTTTTAATTTCATCTAAAATAGATTTTTCCGATCTATTGATAACTCTCTTACCCTGATGCATTGTAATAGAACAGAAGCTGCACCCTCCGAAACAACCCCGGTGCATAGTCACAGAATGACGGATCATATCATAAGCAGGGACACCATCTTTATTATTATACTTCGGATGAGGGAGCTTGGTATATGGAAGATCAAATGCAATATCTATATTATCAGATTCCGACTCAATTCTTCCTGGATTCATTACAACAAAAGAACCACCCGACCTCTGGATGAGCCGTACCTGCTCGTTGCTTGCGGCATACCTCTCTATCACAACATGATTAGCTGCAAATTTTTTTTTATCAGCCAGACACTCTTCGTGAGAATATAGTTCAACATCCTCCCAGTTTTTATTTAGAGGGAGTTTTTCATCTCCGGGAATTAACAGCCCAGTTTGAGGTATAGTTTTCAACGAAGAGAAAGGAACTCCTTTTTTCATCAGATCGGCAATTTCAATTACCGGTTTCTCCCCCATTCCGTAAATGAGGAGATCGATAGATCCATCCGAAATTACGGGAGGTCTAAGTGAATCGCTCCAGTAGTCATAATGTGTAAATCTGCGCAAAGATGCCTCAACACCCCCTGCCAGAACCGGAACATCGGGAAATAGTTTTTTGAGAATCCCCGAGTAAACTGACACCGCATAATCGGGCCTGAAACCGCTCTTCCCCCCTGAAGTATAGGCATCATCAGATCTAAGCCTTTTACCGGCAGTGTAGTGGTTCACCATTGAATCCATACACCCCGATGTAACTGCAAAAAAAAGTCGCGGTACCCCTAACTTTTTAAAATCGCGCAGGTCATCTCTCCAGTTCGGCTGAGGAACTATTGCTACGCGAAGACCCCGGCTTTCCAGAATTCTACCAATCACGGCACTGCCGAAAGAGGGATGGTCAACGTACGCATCTCCGGAAAAAAGGATAACATCAAGCTCATCCCATCCCATGCTCTCTGTCTCTTTTTTTGTAGTGGGGAGCCAGTCTGTAATATTATATTTATTATTCATTAACACTCTTGGTTCTTTATTAAAATATTTTCAATTAATCTTTCATTTTAATCATACAGATTTTATTGCTAACCATTTATTTTCAGGAATGCGTATGCTTTGCATACCCGCAATTCCCTATTTCATACACATCGCGAAGCGTTGTGCCCAAAAAATAATTTGCTGCCGGTTTTATAAAATTTATATATATCGTATATTGTACATAATTATGCATCTGTCTCAATAATATATACTACAAAACAATATGACGCAGAATTGCTACTTTATTTCAGTATTTATTCCTTAATTTTTTAAAGCAAAAACAGCTTTATTATTACACTATAAATTATATTTAGGAATCATTACCGACTTTATTTATATAAAAATTAAGTTTTATCAGAAAAATTATGTTGATAAAATTAAATATTCATTTATTTTATAAATCAGCATAGACAATGCTAGATTTAGTAATTCTTTATCAATATCTATTAAAGATGAGTGAAAATTATGAAAAAAATTCTAATTGCAGTCGCTGTAATGACACAGCTTTTTATCTTCAATCCGTTATTTTCAGCGGTATATGAAGCTTCAACTCTTCACAACTCTGTATCAAGATCTGAAACAGTTCAGAATCTATACATGAAAAGATGGGATACTCTAAAGGTTGAAAATTTCTATTTTGACATCTACGGTAAAATTAACTGGGTATTCGGATTTGATGTTAACACAGTTAATGCCGGTACAGACGAAGTAGAGACGACAGATCTCAAACTTACCAGAACATACGGAAGTATGACCGTTGCAATGCCTATAGGCGGACACAGAGCAACACCGGAAGAAAACGATCTTATTATAGCTTTAACTACAACCGGTTTCCACTATGGACTGACAAAAGAGATTGAGGTTGACCGCGGAGCTGCAGGAAACGACACAATTACAGATTATAAACACTCACAGTTTTTTGACGACATATATGCATTCTCAATCATGTACAGACCTTACTTCGTTTTTCATGGCGGATTAATATTCAATAATGAGTATGCACCTGAAGAAGATGGAACAATGGATTATTATGATCCGATAAAGAGTTACAGTAAGAAATTTTTTGCTCTTGAAGTATATGGAGCAGCAGCTTTAAGCATGAACATAGATGAAGGAAAACCTGAATCTATAAAAACTGATATAGCAATCAATCCGATTATCGCATTTGTAAAAGATATTTCAAATCCTTATATCCCTCTTGCTTTTATAGGTGTAGAACGTACAGCAGCTTACAATGACGAGATATATGATGCAGTATGGGTTAATAAGGTTAAAATTCCTGCTTTGGATTATCCAAAGGATACAGCTACTTTGAATATACTCTCACTTAAATTAATTCAAAGACTGTCAACATACTTGACTGTTGAAGGTTTCTACGCTGCCCAGTATATTACAGAAGATATCTATACTAAAGCTGACAACAAGCCTATCGACGTAAGTGTAACTAAAGAGTGGTATCTCCGCATAAATTTTGACCCTATCAAAGGAACATACGGAGATGCAACACTTAAAGCTTTTACCGGAATCAGCTGGTACTGGGATCCTGCAATTGCGATTCATAGAGACAGTCCTGATAAAGGATATGACGTATATGGATGGATACTCGGCGCAGAAGCAAATTTTAAACATTTCGGAGCAGATTTTACTACCGAATATAACTTTTCAACTGAACTCAAAAAGCTCATAGAAACATCAGACAAATGGGCAGTTGAGGGCAGTGTATTTTTCAGGATATAAATGAGGAATAAATATGAAATATATTAAACTGATAATATTAGCAACGTTCTTAAGTACAATGTTCACAGGATGTTCATACGTGTCGGACTATGTCGAAGGAAAAATTTCAGACAGAGCATCTTTTGCGGTTGAAGCAGAATATATTCAAGTTGATGATGATGTTGCGCTTAGTTGGGACGAAACAGATTCAAGCGACAATTTTGCAGGTATTGAGATATACCGCACATCAAGACCAAACGATGAATATTCTGAATATGAACTTGTGGCAAGCAGGTATAATACTTCTTTAGTAGTAGTTGGAGATCTAACAACCTCAATAAAAAAATGTATTGTTGAATCACCAGGATCAACCGGAACTTACTTTTACAGAGTTGCAATTATTCACATCGAAGACGACGATGATGATGTTCCATATAATCCAGGAATCGAATCTGAATACAATGATTATACAGATATTCATGCTGTAAGCGGTTACGGGGAAGTTTATATTCCTTAACTATTTGTATAAATTTAAACTATATTTAAAAACTAAAAATTGGATACCACATCAGGTATCCATTTTTATTTTTCATGTTATTATTACTTCTAAAATCGTTATTTAGGGCGGTTCCTAAAAACTCCGTTTTCAGAACAGCTGGTAGCCCTGCGGGCCGTCTTAATGGGCTGCCGCCCCTTAGACCCTGTAAAGATAGTATTATTGGTACTGCCCTTTATTCAACTTCTCATGAGTAAATCGCTTAATTTTATTAAATTCAGCACTACTTTTAAATTATTTATCACTAATCTTTGAAAAATCGATAAGACTTTTAAAATTATTAAGAATCACCTCAAGAATTGAAAGCCTGTTATCACGAACCGGAATACTCTTATCCATAACCATAACTTTGTCGAAGAAATTATCAATACACTGTTTAGCATCTGAAATGAGCTTAAAGAGATCTATATATCTGCTTTCCGCAATAAGTGCAGAAATCTCCTTCTCTTTAGCATTAAAGAAGCTGTAGAGTTCCCTCTCTTCACTCACTTCCATGAGTGATTCACTGAAAGTGAGTTTATAATCTTTATTGTCTTTACGGAAACCGTTCAGTATATTGTTCATCCTTTTAAAGCCTAAAAGAAGTTCGGAGAATTTTTCATCTTTTCTAAAACTGTTAAGACTCTCTGCACGTCTGAAAAGTTCAAGATAATCTGTATTGCCGGCAATCATACATGCATCAATTTCGTCATACTTAAAGCCTTCTTCGGTAAAAATTGTCTTCGCTCTTGCGTTTACAAATTCTATAATTTTCTCAACAAGATCTTTTCCGTTTTTATAGTTCCCGGAAATTTTATCCAGAACCTCACTCAACTCAAGTGAGAGATTGTTTCTGATGATAAGCTCAACAACTGCATTGGACTGGCGTCTCAGCGCATACGGATCCTGCGATCCTTTAGGAATATTCCCCACTGAGTACGAACCGAAAATATTATCAATCTTCTCCGCAAGTGAGAGAACAACTGATACAATCGCAGAAGGAACCACATCGCCGTAAAATCTCGGTCTGTAGTGATCATTGATCGCTTCGGCAACCTCTTTATCCTCTCCGTCATTCAATGCATAAATTCTACCCACGCGCCCCTGAAGTGAAGCAAACTCATAAACCATAGCAGTATCAAGATCGGCCTTGGATAGAAAAACAGCCCTATCTATTTTAGCTTTAACTTTATCATCAAGCTTCAAAGAGTCTGCTATCTGCGATGCCGCAGACTTCATTCTCCCAATCTTGTCGTAAATACTTCCAAGCTCTTTGTGAAACATGACATTCTTCAGAGAGTCCACTCTCTGCTCAAGTTTCAGTTTCGCATCCTCTCTATAAAAGAATTTTGCATCGGTAAATCTTGCCGATATTACCTTTACATTCCCTTTTACAATATTCTCATTTTCGAGATTATTCGCAGTAACAAGAAATTTATTAATCAGTTTACCCTGGGTGCTCAGTATGGCAAAGTATTTCTGGTGCTCTTTCATCTCTGTAATAAGAACAATGTCAGGTATTTCTAAAAAGTCTTTGTTGAACTCGCATGTTATTATATGGGGATTCTCCACAAGAAAAGTAACTGTATCGAGCAGCTCTTCATCCTCGTTAAGAACTCCACCTGCAGCCTGTGCGGCTTTTATAAGGGAATTTCTTATCAGCTCCTTTCTCTCGCTCTGATCAAGAATAACACCATTCTCTTTCAGTTTTCCTTCATACTCTGATATATTAGTGATCTCTATCATTTTGTTATACTGAACAAAATGTCCTCTTGTACAATTTCCGGATTTTATTCCTTCAATCTCAAAAGGGATCAGTTTATCATTAAACATAAGAACAAAATACTGGATCGGCCGCGGGAAAGTGACTTTTTTATCACTCCACTTCATTCTTTTTGGAAACTGGAGATTTGCTATACAGAACTCAAGTATTTCCGGAATTATATTCTCTGTTTTTTCAGATGAAAGCGTCTTTGAAGCAAAAACATAGTTTCCTTTATCAGTCTCTCTGACCGCAGTATCCTTCAGCTCAATACTATTTCCGCGAAGGAAGCCCTCCATCGCTTTTGTAGGAGCTCCAGTGCTGTCATAAGCTGCCTGTGCTGACGGTCCTTTCAATTCAACAACTTCACTTCTTTGAATATCCGCCAAGCCTGAAATAAGTACTGCCATTCTTCTTGGTGTTGCATATGTTTCAATTTCATCGAAATCAATCCGCAATTCGGTAAGTTTATCTCTGAATATATTTTTTAATGAGTTGATCGCAGGCTGTATATAACCTGCAGGGATCTCCTCTGATCCTATTTCACATAGAAAATTTGCATTGTTAAGCATATAGTACTCCCGAACAGATTTTTTATTCCCGACACCTTGTTTCATGCACGCAGGGGGATTTTTACAGAAATTAAAAACTCACAGCCAAAGCCCGGATATTTACTTTGATAATATTAAGCTGAACACAAGCATCCCTAAAGGGTAAACTTTAAATTTATCGTAAGATTTTATAGGGCTTTAAAATAAAGTATATATTGAGGTATCACAGAGGGTCTTCATTGAGTCAATAAATTTTTAGAACAGAGAAAAGTGGTTATGCTGAAGAACCTATCTTTTCAGATATTTTTTCGGATTAATATGATCTCCCTGTTTTATCAGTTCAAAGTGCAGATGCGGTCCGGTAGATCTTCCGGTATTTCCGCTTTTTGCTACATTCTGACCCTGCTTGACATACTGCCCTTCTTTAACAATAATCCGCGATAGATGACCATATAAGCTCTTCCATCCGCCGGGATGAGCAATAATTACTGCATTCCCATATCCACCCATCCAACCGGCATAAGCGACCTTACCATATTTTGTTGACCTTACCCAATCGTACCGGATAGCTATATCCATTCCTTTATGAAATTCCCTATAGCTGTGGTTAAACGGATTTCGTCTCCACCCATAACCTGCAGTGATTCTTCTACTTGATGTGGGCCATAAAAATCCTGAAAATATATTCTGCGGTTTCGCATCTGGAATAAAAACAACTTCACCCTGCGGAACAAAATCAGGATTTCTGAAATTATTTTCCGCCAGAATTTTTTCAACAGGTATTTTATACTTTGCTGCAAGGCCCGCAACATTGTTGCCTTCTCTCATATTATAAAGAATACCCTCTTTGTTGGGTATTCTCAGAGTTGTTCCCGGATCAACATAATCGTAGGATTTTAAATTATTGCTGCCGCATATAGTGTCAATTGAAACACCGTACTTCTTAGCAATACCGTTAAGGCTTTCACCCGATTTTACTTTATGTGTCTGAACTTTAAGCGGAGTGCTTACAGAGGGGACTGAGAAATCTGTTTTATCTGAAAGAAGAAGTTCATTCTTAAGTTTTTCATCTTCTTCAATGTTTTTAATGTCATAATCGGCAAGAACCATCAAGCCGCCGGCTTCGCTTTCATTTGAATCTTCTGCAGCCTCAGCGTTAACCGCTGTAGATGCTCCTGCAGATGCTTCACCCGAAGGAATAGCCGTAATAATAATAGATGAAATTATAATAAAACCGGCAGTCATGGCGACAGCCTTCGAAAGGCGGAAAAAGTCTTTCTTATAAATATTTCTTATATATGTACCATTCTTTCCGATATAAATAAATACTATATCGTTGGTAAAAATATTTATAGTTAGTTTTCCTATTTTATATGTATTAAATCCTTTCTTAAACATCCTTCTATAATCTGCTTATTTAAAATTATTAGATATTATTCACTTATCGTCTATTATAATAAAAATATTTAGTCTTTATTTTTTATCAGGAATTTTGTTTACAAGTGATGAGCCTGAATAAACTTCTTCTATATATCTTTTAGGATCTTTTTTATTCATGCCTGTAATTGTAATCTTACCATGCGCTACAACGCCGCGCTGGATAGATATCGCCGGTGCAGTAATGTCTCCCAGAACTTTAGCTGTTTCGAGAAGTCTTACCTCATTTTCAGCAGTTATATTTCCAATAACAGTCCCTGCTACAACAACTGATTTAGCAAAAATATCTGTTTTAATTCTTCCCTTTTCACCTACAACCAGTTCTTCATCAGTTTTAATCTCACCCTCAAACTTACCATCTATCTTTAAAGAGCCGCTGATGTAGAATTTTCCTTCGAAAACTGAACCCTCTCCGATTGTACTGTTTATCCCTTCAGGTTTTGGTGCCATAAAAATACTCCATTAATACAGATAATTATTACTAAGAAACAAGAATTTAAGTTTAAAACCGTCTGCCTGTATGTAAATCAATTAATTACTATACGTCAAATATTATTTTTAAATTGATAAGTCAAAACTATCAAGTTTGACTTTCTTTTTCAGTTTTCCAACAGAGACAAGTGACATTGTTTTGTCTCTGAATATTTTATCGCAGACCCTCATATAGTCATCGTGAGTAATATTATCTATGACTTTTACTATATCATTAAAATCGAAATACCTGCCGTAAGTCATTTCATTTCTTGCAAGCTGGCTCATTCTTACTTCATTACTCTCAAGGCTGAGTGCGAGATTACCCTTCATATACGTCTTCGTATCACGGAACTCCTCGTCAGTAATTCCGTCGTAGAACATCTTTTTGCACTCTTTCATGATCAGATCAACGGTTAATGCGAATTTCTCCGGAAGAGTGGCACAATATATTCCGAATACACCGCAATCTAAGTATGATGAATGAAAAGAATAGATTGAATAGCTGATCCCCTCTTTTTCACGGATGTTCTGAAAAAGTCTCGATGACATACTTCCGCCGAGAATTGTACTAAGAATATAGAGTCCCCAACGGTCATCTTCGCCGCGCTTAATCCCTTCAAGCCCCATACAGAAATGTACTTGCTCGAGATCCTTCTCCATATGCTCACGGGAAATTCTTGCAGGAACTGCCGTATCAATATCAGTTACAGGGATTATAACATTTTTTTCTTTTCCGAAATATGTGGAAATAAGACCCTGCGCCTTATCGGAATCAAAATTTCCGGCAATGGCAAGAATCGCATTTTTATTTACATAGTGTGAATTATAAAATGTAGTAATTGTTTCTCGGGATGTTTTTCCAATCCCTTCGATTGAACCGAGAATTGAATGACTTAAGGGATTTCCCTGAAGCATTTTCTCCATGAAAAAATCGTGAATGAATTCATCAGGAGTATCCTCATACATTCTGATCTCTTCCACAATTACGTTTTTCTCTTTCTCTAATTCTTCCGGATCAAAAAGAGAGTTATAGTACATATCAGATAGAATTTCAAGTGCGAGTTCGAGATAATCTGATACAACATTTATATAATAGCAGGTGTACTCCCTGTTGGTTGCAGCGTTATGCTGTCCCCCGACGCGGTCTATGCTTCTGGCGATATCGCCTGCTGTATATTTTTCTGTCCCCTTAAACAGCATATGCTCAACAAAGTGAGCATATCCATACTGATCAGAACTTTCATCTCTTGAACCCTTATTGATCCAGAGACCAACAGAGACAGAGACTACTTCCCGTACAGGTTCAAGAAGAACTGAGAGTCCGTTTTCCTGCTTATATTTTATTACCATTTATTCTTCTTAAACTTCTATTTTAATTACCAAAAGTTTATATTCAAAAACTATATTGGTTAATACTTAAAACCATCTAACCTAAAAAGGGAACAAAGTATAATCCTTGCCCCCTCCGGGGGTGCGGGGGCTTATTCTTCCATCGCTTCTTTTCTACTAAGGTCAATTCTGCCCTGACGGTCAATTTTAATAACCTTAACCTTCATCTTATCGCCAACGGCGCAGATATCAGTAACTTCCTTAACCCGTGCATTATCAAGATTTGATATGTGAACAAGACCCTCTTTACCCGGAGCAATTTCAACAAAAGCTCCGAACTCCATGATCTTCTTAACAGTCCCTGTATAAATAGTTCCTATCTCTATATCTTCAGCTATTCCAAGAATTATTTTAACAGCTGCATCAATTGCATCCTGACTTGTTGATGAAACAACAACTTTTCCGGTATCATCTATATTGATCTCAGCGCCTGTCTCCTCAACAATTTTCTTGATTACTCTTCCGCCAGGTCCTATGATCTCACCGATCTTTTCAGTTCTCACCTTTAATGTTTTAATCTTAGGTGCATGAGCAGATAAAGCAGATTCAGGCTTAGAAAGAAATGAATCCATTATCTTTAAGATATGAAGTCTGCCCTCTTTGGCCTGTGCAAGAGCCGATTTCATAATCTCGGGAGTGATTCCTTCGATTTTTATATCAAGCTGAAATGCAGTAATACCTGTTTCTGTTCCAGATACTTTAAAGTCCATGTCGCCAAGGTGATCTTCAAGTCCCTGTATATCACTAAGAATTGAATACTTATCCCCTTCCATGATAAGACCCATTGCAATACCTGCAACAGCAGCCTTAATCGGAACTCCAGCGTTAAATAGTGCAAGAGAACCTGAACAAACGCTGGCCATTGAAGACGAACCATTAGATTCAAGAATCTCCGATACCTGACGTATTGTATAAGGGAAATCCGCAAGATCAGGAATTACATATTCAAGAGATCTCTCTGCAAGCATTCCATGACCGATTTCACGTCTTCCAGGATTACCGGTTCTTCCAGTTTCACCGACAGAGAATGGAGGGAAATTATAATGAAGCATGAATCTCTTCTCGCTTCGTCCCTCAAGCCCTTCAAGTCTTTGAGATTCAGCAAGTGTTCCAAGAGTTGTTATCCCGAGACTCTGAGTCTCCCCTCTTGTAAATACAGCCGAACCGTGAGCCCTAGGAAGAATTCCTGTCATTATATCTATTGCACGGATGTCTTTAAGTCCGCGTCCGTCTGCACGGGCACCTTCATCAAGACATCTCTTTCTCATTATTTCGCCGTCAAGAGCATCAACAATCCCTCTAAGCTGGCCGATAGAAGCAGAAAACTCTTCTTTCAGTTCCTCTTTAGCTTTTGCGTAAATCTCTGCCCATTTATCTTCTCGTGGCTTTTTCACAGTAATAAGCTTAAGCTGTTCAAGATCGGAATAATATCTCTCTCTTACAACTCTCTTCAGTTCCTCATCCTGCTTAAAGGACTTGTATTCAAAAGCAGGTTTGTTAACTGCTTTTTTCAATTCATCCTGAACATCACATATCAGCTTGATATTGTCATGTGCAAACTGAACTGCTGCAAGCATATCCTCTTCAGATACATTCTTTGAGCTTCCTTCAATCATTGTAACAGCTTTTCTTGTACCTGCTACAACCAGATCTATGTCACTCTCTTCAGATTCCTTAAAAGTCGGATTAACTATAAATTCTCCGTTAACTCTTCCTACTCTGACTGCTCCGACAGGACCGTTGAACGGCATGCCTGAAACAGCAAGTGCAGCAGACGCAGCATTTATTGCAATTACATCGTGCTGATTTATACCATCAGCAGAGATAACATATAGTATTACCTGAACTTCATTAACAAAATCTTCCGGAAAAAGCGGACGCAAAGGTCTGTCTGTAAGCCTGGAAACTAGAACCTCTTTATCACTTGGTCTGCTCTCTCTCTTTATAAATCCGCCGGGGATTTTACCCGCAGCGTATGCTTTTTCTCTGTAATCAACTGTCAGAGGGAAAAAGTCCTGTCCCTCTTTTACATCTCTCGATGCAACAGCACTTGCAAAAACTACAATCTCACCGTACGATACTGCAACAGCTCCGTCAGCCTGCTTAGCAAGATAACCTGTATTGAAGTTCAGCTTTTCTTTTCCAATTTCTAAACTATAATCAAATGACATTAAAACCTCTCACAACACTTATTTGATACCGGTATTATAAAATAAAATATAATACCGGTATTTGCGGATGGACCGCGATTGCTATCTTCTTAGACCAAGTTCCTTAATAATACTTCTGTATTTATCCAGATCTTTTCCTTTAAGATAATCAAGAAGTCTTCTTCTCTGACCAACAAGTTTTAATAAGCCTCTTCTTGAATGATGGTCCTTCGCATGTACCTTGAAATGTTCTGTAAGATGATTAATCCTTTCTGTCAATAAGGCTATCTGCACTTCAGGAGAACCAGTGTCCCCTTCATGTCTCATGTACTTACCGATTATCTCTGTCTTGGTTGTCATATTTTGTTATATCCTCCTAATTGATTCGTTTTTTCATTTTTTAATTAAATACACAATTATAAATAATAAGCCATTTTTCAATATCTATTTCAGCTATTGCAATCAGATTTTCCTGATTGTCGGCTATTACAAAAAAATCGCTACCTCTATTTTCAAGAGATATTACTTCTTCTCTGCTGAAGAGGGCTCCGTTGGCGACGCGTGCCCTCCCTGCATCATTCAGAATTATTTTACTGAATCCCTTTAATACTTCCATAGGATTTAATAAAAATGATCTGTCAGTCAAATTTCCGCTTTCAGCAGCTTCCTTCAGTTCATCTACAGTAGCTGCATCTGATATATTAAAAACTCCAGAAGAAACTCTTCTTAAAGTGCTTAAACATGCCCCTGTTCCCATTTTCTCACCAAAGTCCCTGGCGAGTGATCTTACATATGTCCCTTTAGAACAGAAAACCTCAAAATCAATATATCCCATCAAGGGATCAATCTCTATTACATCAATACTGTATATATTTACATCTCTTCCTGCAAGATTTATATCTTCGCCCGACCTCATCCGGTCGGATGCCCGTTTCCCGTCAATCTTCAATGCTGAATATTTCGGTGGTATCTGATTTATACTCCCGGTAAACTGAGAGAGAGAATCAGCGGCACTGCTCCAGTCGATAGACGAAAACTGTTTTTCGGATATTATTTCTCCGGTAATATCACAGGTATCAGTTTCAATACCAAGCTGAATTCTTCCGGTATATCTTTTATCATCTTCAAGAAAAAATCTTGTAAGCCTTGTAGCATTCCCGGTACAGATTACCATTAAACCAGTGGCAAATTTATCCAGAGTACCTGAATGACCGACTTTTTTTATCCCTGTAATTCTTTTTACGGCTGATATCAGATCAAAGGAGGTTTTACCTTCAGGCTTATCGAGCAGGATAACCGCATTATTAAAACCGGAAATTTTCACAGATCTAAAACTTAAATCTCCCCATCGCCATCTGAATCTTCTTTTTTAAGATCTTCTTCGTTTACATCTTCATCATCTTTACTATCGATAACGCCGGGGAGGTTATTGATTTTATTAACCATATCCACCCCTTCTTCGACTGATTTATCTAAATAGAAATATACCCTGGGCAGATTTCTGATTTTAAGCTCTTTACCAAGAAGTTTTTGAACAAATCCGCTGGAGGATCTTATCCCTTCCATACTCTTTCTAACGTCAGTAGAGCTGCCGAGAATTGAAACTCCTATTTTAGCTTCAGAATAATCCTTATTAAGCTCAACTCCGGTAATTGTAACAAATCCAATCCTCGGATCTTTGAGTTCTCTCATAATTATTTCAGAAACTATACGTTTAATTAATTCTTCAAGTCTGTCTTTTCTATATTTCATTAGTAATTCTTCTTTTATAACTTCTTAGCGATCTGAATTACTTCATAAGCCTCAAAAGTATCCCCTTCTTTCATATCATTGAAATTATCTGTTGAGAATCCGAATTCCTGACCGGCTTCAACGACAGATACATCATCTTTATATCTCTTAAGCGATGCGAGAGGACCGTCAAATACAACAACTCCTTCTCTCAGTATTCTCATCTTCGCCTTTCTTGTAATCTTGCCCGACATACATACACAACCTGCAATTGAACCGATTTTCGACACCTTGAATACCTGTCTGATCTCACCTGTACCGAGTATCTTCTCTTCGAATATCGGAGAGAGCATCCCTTCCATTGCAGCCTTAATATCATCTGTTGCTTCAAAGATAATGTTATAGAACTTAATTGAAACATTTTCCTTATCTGCAAGATCGGAAACCTTACCCGTTGGTCTTACATGGTAACCGATAATAATCGCATTTGAGGCTGAAGCAAGCATAACATCTGAATCGTTAATTCCGCCCGCTCCTGAATGTATTACACGTACTCTTATCTCTTCGTTAGACAGTTTTTCCAGAGCCTCAGTCAATGCCTGTGCCGAACCGTCAACATCTGCTTTAACAATAACAACAAGATCTTTAACTTCACCCTCTTTAATCATCTCGTTGAGAGATTCGAGAGTTACTTTTCTTACTTTCTTGGCTGATTCGATTCTCTTGTATTCAAGACGTTTCTGAGAAACCTGTTTAGCCGTACGGTCCCCTTCAACACATTCGAAAGGATCGCCTGCTGCAGGAACTCCGGATATACCGAGTATTTCTACAGGAACAGAAGGTCCGGCTTCTTCAATCGGAATACCTTTATCATCAAACATTGCCCGTACTTTACCGGAGTAAACTCCAACTACAAACGGATCTCCAACATGTAGAGTTCCAGACTGGATAAGTACTGTACTCACCGCGCCACGGCCCGGATCGAGTCTTGATTCTATTACTGCTCCCTTTGCAAGGAGTTTCGGATTTGCCTTAAGTTCAAGCATCTCTGCCTGAATAATTACTAGTTCAAGAAGCTGATCTATATTCAGATTCTGCTTTGCACTGATCTCTGCAAAAAGAGTAGTACCACCCCACTCTTCAGGGATCAGTCCGAATTGTGTTAATTCCTGTCTTACTTTAGCAGTATTAGCTTCAGGAAGATCTATTTTGTTTATCGCTACAATTATCGGAACATTAGCGGCCTTTGCGTGGCTGATTGCTTCAATAGTCTGAGGCATTACACCGTCATTTGCAGCTACAACCAGAATAACGATGTCTGTTATACTTGCTCCACGCGCCCTCATGGTTGTGAACGCTGCGTGTCCCGGAGTATCAAAAAATGTTATTTTTTTATCTCCAACTGCAACAGTATAAGCACCTATATGCTGAGTAATTCCGCCGAATTCACTTTCAATTACTTTAGCGGATCTGATTGCGTCAAGAAGTCTGGTTTTACCATGGTCAACATGACCCATTACAGTTACAACAGGGGGACGGGTTACTGAATCTTCAGCCTTATCCTCCTGGTCATTTTTAATAACAGTCTCATCAAATAGAGATACAACACTTACTTCGGTATTATACTCGGCTGAAAGAATAGAAGCTGTATCCGAGTCTATTACCTGATTTATAGTAGCCATAACGCCAAGCTTCATCAATTTTCCGATTACTTCACTGGCTTTAACATTCAGTTTTTTAGAAAGCTCACCAACGGTTACACTTTCAGTAATATTTATCTTGTCAGGAGAAGCGAGTCTTCTGAGCTCTGCAGTCTGCTTTTTCTTGAGAATTAAAGCTTTTTCCGCATCCTCTTTTTCCCGTTTGTTCAATCTGCGGGATTCTTTTTCTTTGTGTTTCTCTTTCTCTTTCTCTTTATCGAGACCTTTATTCTTTTTAGCTGCCTGATCGTCTATTTCTATTGAAGAAGGCGCATCATCTTTTCCGCCCGGCCTTCTGCCTGCTCCGCCTCTTGGAGCGCCATCTCTACCCGGTCCTCCGGTTCTGCTGTCAGTTCTCTGTCCCTGCGGACGCGGTCTTCCGTCAGATGAACCCTGATACGGCGTACGCTGACCGGTTCCCTGTCCCTGCGGACGCGGTGGTCTTCCGTCAGATGATCCCTGATATGGTGTGCGCTGTCCGGTTCCCTGTCCCTGCGGACGCGGATTTGAACCCTGATATGGTGTTCGCTGACCGGTTCCCTGTCCCTGCGGACGCGGCGGTCTGCTGTCTGATGATCCCTGATACGGTGTTCGCTGACCGGTTCCCTGTCCCTGCGGACGCGGATTTGAACCCTGATATGGTGTGCGCTGACCAGTTCCCTGACCCTGCGGACGAGGAGGTCTGCTGTCTGATGATCCCTGATATGGTGTACGCTGACCTGTTCCCTGCCCCTGTGGACGCGGTGGTCTGCTGTCTGTTCTATTATCTGTACCTGATCCCTGAGGACGGGGAGGTCTGCTGTCTGAAGAGCCCTGTGGTCTTTCAGGTCTTCTCTCTGTTCCCGGTGTTTGAGATACATGCGGTCTTTTCTCAACTTCCTTTTCGGGTAAAGCTGCTGCCTCTGAAGGAGTCACCTTTTCTGCAGATTCAGCCGTAACAATCTTTTCATGTTTTACCGGTACAGCTGTTTCCACCTCATGAATCTCTTCATGAGGATGCTCTTCAGCACCATCGGCTTTTTCCCTTAATTCAAGACCTTTTTTCTTTCTTATATCATCAGATAAATCTACTTTCTTTTTAAGTTTTATTTTTTTATTCTTTCGTGCTTTTTCGGCATCTTCAAGTTTTCTCTTTTTAACACTTTCGATTCTTCTTTCCACAAGAAAAGCTTCATGTTCATTTAACTCAGCTGCAGAATCTTTACATGTAATACTCAGCTCTTTACATATCTCAACTACATCATCAATAGTAATAAAATTTTTTGTCGCAACGTCAATAGCTTTCATGAACAATCCTGTTTTTAAATTTTATACGTGATCTTCATCCGGAGATTCTTCCCCTGCATCAGAGTCTTCCCCATCTTCAAAATCAACCACATCAGCCAGAATTTCCAGAATTCTCTGAGCGGTCTTCTCACCAATGCCTTCTATTTTCATCAGGTCTTCGAAAGATCTCTCTACAAGATCTTCTACAGAGAAAATGCCTGCTTTTTCAAGTATCTTAATTATACGAGGCTCAAGATCTACAAGCTCCTCAAGAGGTGTTTCATCAGTTTCACTTGTAGAAAAAAGCTGATCCACAATTGATCTCGATTCACTGGTACCGAGAAATGACTGATAAGTCTCTTCAGTTTTAATATCTATATCAAATCCGCATAATCTTGAGGCAAGTCTTACATTATGACCGGACCGTCCCACTGCAAGTGAGTACTGATCATTATCAACAACAGCTATAACACCGCCGCCGGAAGTCTGTACAACTTCTTTAACTTTAGCAGGAGTTAAAGCATTAGCCGCCATTATTTTCTTATCTTCGTAATAAGCAACAACATCTATTTTTTCGCCCTCAAGCTCTCTTACAATGGATTGAATCCGTATACCCTTCATACCAACGCAGGCACCAACAGAGTCAACGTCATCTCTATCGCTTGCAACAGCGACTTTTGTTCTCATTCCGGGCTCTCTTACAATTTTGACAATATTTACAATGCCGTCATATATTTCAGGAATTTCCATCTCGAAAAGTTTTTCCACAAATTTGGGATTGGCTCTCGATAAAATTACATCGGGACCCTTGGCACTTTTCTGAACCGATAAAATAAGAGCTTTAATCCTGTCTCCGATTTTATATCTTTCAAGAGGATTCTGCTCTCTTAAAGGAAGCAATCCCTCAGTTTTACCGAGATCAACAAAAAGATTATCTCTTGTACGTCTCTGCAGATAACCGTTTATAAGCTCCCCTTCTCTACCGCTGTACTCATTATAAATAATATTCTTTTCAGCTTCTTTAATCTTCTGAATTATTACCTGTTTAGCTGTTTGAGCAGCAATTCTGCCGAATGAATCGAAAGGATTCTCTTCAACATAAATCTCATCACCCAGTTCAACATTCTTCTGGATCTTGAGAGCTTTATCATATGCAATCTCTTCAGCAGGGAGAGTAGGATTTTTAACTACCATTTTCTTAGTTACGATTTTAACAGTATTTTTATCTCTGTCAAAAGCAACCTTAACATTCTCCACAGCCCCGTACTGCTTCTTAAAAGCTGAAAGCATAGCCGATTCAACTAAACTCTCAATCTCATCCCTCGGGATCCCTTTATCTGTTGCGATCTGATGCAAGGCTTCAAAAAAGTTGTTACTCATTTCACTAAACCTTTAATAATCTAAATTGGCGTTAACAATATCTTTGTGACTAATTACAATCTTATTCTTTTCTTCGGAAATTTCAATTTCATTTTCAGTTATCTCTGAAAGAATTCCCTTCGCTACCCTCTGTTCACCATTAAATGCGTAAATAACCTTTACGGGAGCGTTTTTATATTTAATAAACTCGTCAACATTCTTTAATCTGCGGTTTATGCCCGGTGAAGAGATCTCAAGGGAATAGTCGGGGAGAATTCCGCTCTCATCAAGCAATAAAGCTAATTCTCTGCTGTAATTCTCACAATCACTATGAGAAACAGGCTTTTCGCCATCAATTTTGATGGTTAATTTCGTATGTACACCGCTAAGATAAACAGATGATTCGTAAATCGAGTAACCTGAATTTTCTGCAGCTTTGTCTATAATTTTTATAATATCATCTTTCAGCATAAGCCTTTCCATGCATAAAAAAGGAGTGGCGCCGCCACTCCTAACCAGTCGTCATTATCATATCGCTCACTTTTTTTTCAACTGTTTTTTTAATTAATAATTATCACTGCCGGTTTTCAGCATCAGAATATCTAAACCGCATGTAAATTAGCAGTATGCCAGTCCCGATAACTCAATTTTAACAGAATCCAGATGCCGGCAGACCCCTATTAAGCCCCGAAGAAGTATTCTGAGTTTATAGATGCAGACTCCTGCACTCCTCAAAACAGAATTTTAGACAGCTTTAAACTTTTAATTTAACTGGATCTTTTGTTTTCATCTCTTCGAAGAAAATATCATTTTCACCTGTGTATGCGCTCAAATAATCTATTTCACTCAGATCAAATGGCTTCACACCGTAAACGGCAGGTTCCAGCATCTCCCATACCCTGACAGTCTGTTCAATTGCTGATTTTATAAGATGTAGAACCGATTCGTATCTGAATCCTCTCTGATTTGCCGGATACTGCCATCTCCCCTGATGAATATTCATCGCATCCTCATCCACTCTTTTAGGAAGCGGATATCTTACAAAAAAATCTGAATAAGTCAGCGGATTTTCGCACAATCTGTCTATGATGTTTATCCATTTAGGATCAACAGTTCTTTTTATTTTATAAGAGAGCTGGATACCCATAGGTATTCTATCAAAATTTTTAACAGGTCCGGTATCCCCATCAATTTTTTCATTCTTTATATTTTTAAAGTATTTCTCCAGAAGAGGTGCATTTTCCCTCCTGAGTGATTCAAGTATCAGATATTTGATTGAAGGCCAGAGTAATTTTTTCCTTTTATACTCATATAAAGGGAGCATATCTTCTATAGAGCTTATAACAGGACCCATCTCGTCGCGATATATAAAGTAATTATCAATATTATACTGAAAACGAAGATTTCTTTTCCGCCAGTAATTGATATCGCCTCTATCCATCTTATCGGGAAAACCCGAGCTGTAGAAAATATATGGATGAAGAATTGCATCGGAAATAATATGTGATATATACCCAAGAAGATATCCTCTCTGAACTGAAGACCATTCATTTCTGCTGTCTTTATTGTTTATTACTATATCGGACATGTTCTGAAGAAAACCACGGCAGTGTTTATCATGCAGAGCAAATGTTATCTCATGACCGTAACTGATCCCCTTAGCCTTTATATTCATATAATCGAATATATTCGGCCCTATAGATCCGAATAGCCCGGCCTTAAAATGTTCAGGAGTTGAAAAGAGTGTTTCAATCGACCGGTTAAGATAAGATCTGCTTTTATTTTTTAGTATACTCTCCACACTCTTACGGAAAATATAATTGTGAGTATATATCCCCGGCATCAGCCCTCCATTAGTTCGTTAACAAACGACCCCTCTATGTTTATATAGAAGTAAACTTATCACTGCTTGAATTACCCTCTAATAATAATTATCAGTTTAGGATTGTCCAGTAATAAAAGAATTTGACTCCTGAACAGTTTATCCTAAACTATAGAAAACTCCTGGAAAAAATTATGCGATACAGAGTATATCCGCTTCTTACAGGGCATTTCACCGTTGCCTTTAACGGGAAAGGTGACCTGAAGTTTCCGAAAGTAAAGAACATCCCGTCATACATTTTTCTCATTGTTGATGAAAATGGAGAGGCTGTTTTAGTCGATACGGGTTTTGATTTAAACCATATTCCGGCACCTGATTCATTTGGAGAACGCGAACCGCATCAGGAGATCCCTTATCTTATAAAACAGCAGGGAATCGATCCGCTCAATATAAAAAAAATAATCCAGACCCATCTCCACTGGGATCACGCAGCAGGGATTAAACATTTTCCCAATGCGGAGATTTATCTTCAATCAGGTGAGATTGAGGGACTTTTTCATCTTAGAGAATATGAAGAGACATCATTCTGTCCCGGACACTGGCTGGACAGATTAGATGATTTTATACTCCTTGACGGGAATCAGGAGATACTCCCCGGCATTGAAGTCATAAGAACAGGGGGACATACTCACGGTCATCAGGCTGTAAAAATCCGGGGGGAGAGTCAAAGCATACTTCTTCTGGGGGATTCTCCATTTACATACGAATGGTTATGGACAATTGTACCTGAAGTATACTGGGATGAATACAGAGCCGGAGGAGGGGAGAAATTCTTCTGGAGAAATGAAACTCTCCCCTATATTGATAAATGGTACAAAAAGAGAAAGAGTGCCGATCCCCTTCTTCTTAAAGATTACACAATTGGTGAACTTCAGAATATAGGGGATGTGCAGATTTTCTCTCACGATCCGGGACTTAAAGGTAGAGAATATATTTAAACTACTCCTCTTCAGCCACATTAAACATCAGTACAGGTTTTTTTGAATAACGGACTACCCGTTCACAACTGTTCTGATGGAGAATGTGTGTTAATCCGGTTCTTACATGATGTCCCATAATAATCAGGTCCACATCCAGTTCATCAGCTTTTTCAAGAATCTTAATTCCCGGATCACCAACCTCAATAATCGGTTCTATATCCCTGTAATCCTCTGCCATTTTACCTATATATTTCTTCAGAAGATCCATAGCTTCAGTAACTGCACTCTCTCTGAAATCCTCCCATAGCCTGTAGGCATCATAATAAAATGTAAGTTTAGGCATCTCCGCGATAACATGGATTGTATAAATTTTAGCTTTATACTTTCTTGCAACCTCAACGGCTCTTTGAAGAACATCTTCCGGTTTTTCACTGAAACCGACAGCTACCAGAAATTTTAATTGTTTATCACTCATATATTGCCTCCAGAAAAGAATATTCTTCATATAGTTTAATTTACCTAATTTCTGAAAAGAAACAATTTTTCTTCAGTAATTATTCTTAAATATAATTTTTAGTGTAAAAAACAAAAATTACATATCCCCGCCGCCTTCTGAGACTGGAATAATAGAGCATTTTTTACTTTAAAAAAGTTAAGGAATAAATACTGATTTTTCTTTGCAAAGTAGAATAATTAATACTCAGTTCTATTTAAATAAAGAGCATTATTTCTTATTATTGTGGCGATATATGATATAATGATTTACAAAAATGTAATTAAAAATATAAATTCGACTCTAAAACGTGCCGGGTAATTCATATGGGAAAAGAGAAAGAGCTTATTCTAAAAATCGAACAGCTTGAGCAGGATAACCGTAACTTAAAGAATATGCTTGAAAGTAAAAATACTGGAATTCAAGCTGCGGTTTTTCCAAATCTCAATGCCGGTATAGATAAGAGTGAGTTACTTAATATTAACTCTTCCGCTTACCGTAATCTGCATAATGAAAAATATATAAGCAACATCTCCCGAAAACTTAATGCACAGGTTAATGAGCAGGAAGTAGTACATATTGTTCTGATGGAACTCTCATGGAGAAGCGGTTCTAAAACTGCCTATTATATAAAACCTGAAAAAAAATGCAGCACCATATCATCGTTGTCTATGCATGATGAGAACAATCCGGTATATTCCGAAATCAGCATCCCTGCTGACGAATTTTATATTGATCAAACAGATTTATATGAAACAGGTTTTTCGCTGCTGCAGAAGGCAGATAATCCCGGAAACTTTTTTGGAAAAAATAAATGGATCAAAACCTCTGCAGAGTCTATTCTTCTATTTCCGGTTATAGTTATGAATAAAATTACCGGGATAATTGCACTCGATATAACCGGAAATGAATCGGAATTAACTGCAGTAGATTTGATGATTTACCAGACTGTATCGAGTATCATCACAGGATCTTTAAAAAGAATATCCTCTGAAAATGAGAATAAAATAAAAAAAGAACAGTATGAGCTTATAATTGAAAATACTCCTCATATACTCTTCCAGCTACTCCCTGCCGGTACAATCACATTTTCCAACAAAAAATTTCCTGAATTTCTGAAAATCAGTCATAACGAAATTATCGGAAAAAGCATATACAATTTTATCGATCATGATGAGATCAGACCATTAAAAAAAGCTCTAACAGGCTTAAACCGGAATAAAAGCACCGGTTCTATCGAATTGGTTATTACAACTTCAGGTACACCCCGTCTTATTAAGCTGGATTATAATGCATTATTTAACGAATCCGGAAAAGTTACTCTTATCAATTTTATGGGTGAAGACATTACAGAGCAGATGCTTCTTGAAAGCGAATTATTAAAAACTAAAAAGAGGCTCGATCTTGCATTTCTTGCAGCAAACGATTCATACTGGGATGCAGATTTAATTTCAGGTGAATTCTTTTATTCTCAGAATTTTTACAGAATGCTGGGCTATGATCATTATGATATGACTGGTAAATTCAGTAAATTTTTAAAGATTGTTCACCCTGATGATGTAACTAAACTCAAGAGCGTTGTTAAAAAAAGTCTTTCCGGAGAAGTGATAAGAAGTACTTTAAAATTCAGGGCAAAAACTTCAGATGGCGAATATAAATGGTTATTATCACGGACAATGGTTATTGAAACAAATGAATCCGGACAGCCATCCCGTGTAATAGGCACCAATTCCGATATTACCGAAACTGTCCATATTGAAAATAAACTTAAAGAGAGTGAAAACAGACTTAAACTGATTCTTGATAATATGCCTGTCATGCTCCATGCAATGGACAGTGAACAAAATGTAATTCACTGGAATAGAGAGTGTGAACATGTCACCGGATATACAAAAGAGGAGATCATCACTAATCCCGATTCTTCGGAAAACCTCTGCTACGATGATGAGAAAAAAATCAAAAACTGTATATACGAGAAAAGTATTAAACTCGGCGGAAATTACAGAAATGAAGAATATGACCTCGTATGTAAAGATGGTAAAATAAAAACTATAATGTGGTCAAGTCTTTCCGATTTGTATCCTGTACCAGACTGGCACTCATGGTCGGTCGGGATTGATATAACAGAACTGAGAGAAGTAACAAGGGCACTGGATTTAAGCAGAGAAAAGATTAAAGAGGCGCAGATTATTGCAAAACTCGGATATTGGGAATACAATCATCAGAGTAAAACCTGCACGTGGGATTCTATACTCTCCGAAATCATGGGCTACGGTAATGAATTCATGGAGCTAAGCGAATCAGACTTGTACGGACATGTTCATGAAGACGATAGAGAATCGATGATGAACAAATTTATACTTCATATAAAAAACAGATCTCCTCATAATGATACTTACAGATGCAAAACAAAAAATGGAGAGACTATTCATTTAAAACAGATAAGTAAAACTGAATACAATTCCAAAGGAAAAGCTGTAATAAGCCGGGGAATAATTTTTGATATTACAGAACTTAAAAAAACCGAACTAGAACTTGTTAAGGCAAAGGAAAAAGCTGAGGAGAACAGCAGATTAAAATCAGCATTTCTTGCAAATATGTCACACGAAATAAGAACTCCTCTTAATAGTATAATTGGATTTTCAGAACTGCTGTCAGAAAATTCATCCTCTCCTGATGATAAAATTATGTACATCGACATAATAAGAGAATCCTCCAAACAGCTTACCACTCTTGTATCAGACATTATAGATATAGCAAAGATCGATGCGAATCTCATGGATATCGATAAAAAAGAATTCCATCTTAACAGGAAACTTGATCATTTATATGAAATTTTCAGAAACGAGATTAAAACTAAAAATAAACAGATAAACCTATCTGTGAAACCTGAGCTAAAAGACTGCAGTGATATAATAATATCTGACGAAGTAAGACTCACCCAGATTTTAAGTAATCTTCTTGGAAACGCAATTAAATTTACTGATAATGGAACTATAGAATTCGGATACACTGTTACAGAAAACAATAAGTACATTGAATTTTACGTTACGGATTCAGGTATCGGAATTCATAAAAAAGTTCAGAAAAAGATTTTCGGAAGATTCCAGCAGGCAGATACATCTATTGCACGAAGATATGGCGGGACTGGTCTTGGTCTGAGTATAAGCAGGGAATTATCACGGCTTCTCGGAGGAAAAATGTGGCTGAGATCAAATCCGGGTGAAGGCTCAACTTTTTATTTTAAAATACCATATGTAAAAGCTGAATCCGGGCAGATATCTGCAGATTCAGCAATAGATTTAGATAATAATAATTTTCCCAACTTCAAAAATAAAAAAATATTGATCGTTGATGATAATTCAACTGTTCTTAAACTTCTTTCAGCTATTCTTAAAAAATCAGGAATAAAATGTATAGAAGCATCCTCCGGAAAGATGGCTCTCGATATCATTCATAGTAATCATAAAATTGATCTTATATTAATGGATATTCAGATGCCCGATATGGATGGAATTACAGTATTGAATTTAATCAGAGAGATTAAACCTTCGATGAAAATAATTGCACAAACTGCAAACGCATTTGAAGAGGATAAAAAGAGGTATATCCGTTTAGGTTTTAATGGTTATATATCAAAACCTTTTAATAGAAATGAGATAATAAAAACAATCAATACCCTTATTTAAGTATAATCTCCACAGCTGATTCTTCCGATATATTAATAGATTATTTACTATCAAACTTTGTCCGGATTATTAAATAGAATATGAAATTTAAAAAATTTACCTCACTGTTTCTGATAGTAATTCTTTTCTCTGCTGCAGATCTCTCGGCTGAGGATTATCAGTATCAATATTTTAGTGAAAAAGATGAATACGTTCCCTTTTCCGATTATATCCCGAAAGTCCGGATGCATTACTATACAGTCCCTCACCATCTTGAAGACTACTATCTTCTTTTCGGTATGAAGCTTTACTACAACGAAAACTCATTAAGAAAAAATATTGAAATGCTGAAAACCGGTCTTAACTGCAAATTCAGGCACCCGTCACAGGCTCTTGTAAAAGTTGAAACAGAGGATGAGTATCTGAAATACAGGAAGCTGATGTTTATGCACATCAATATCATGATTATGAGAAACTATCTTAAAATCGGTTCCAGATACGATAAAAAAAACATAAAATTCTATGATGCAACTTTCGCCAAAGATATAAATGACAGCCTTGATATAGCAAGAAAAATGTATGAAGAGGCTATCCCCTATTGGACCGAAGCGAAAAGGCTTGCAGAGGAATCGAGCAGAATTAAAATTACAACAAAGCTGAGCAATATTGAATCAGAAAGATATAAAATTATCCACGGCGAACTGGATTTTAACAAAATTATAAAAACCCATATAACAGGTGTTGATAAAAAACAGGAAAAATTAAAGAATTTTATTGCCGCAACCCCTCAACAATAGCTATAATAAAGAATCTTATATTCCACAGGAAAATGAAATGACATTGCTAGATGAGATACGATCCAGAAGATCTGTGAGAAAATACAGAAACGAAACTGTTTCAGATCAGCTTATAAATGAGATTCTGGAAGCCGGAAGATGGGCACCTTCAGGAATGAACAATCAGCCATGGCGTTTTGTTATAATCAAAGATAAAACATTCAAAACAAAACTTTCAACTATGACACACTATTCAGCTATAGTTTCAGCCTCGGATTTTTGTGTTGCTGTATTCTACAACAGCCCGGCCGGGTATCATAGAGAAAAAGATTTAATGAGCATTGGCGCATGCATTCAGAATATGCTTTTATATGCTCATCATCTTGGAATAGGTTCTGTATGGCTGGGAGAGATTCTTAAAAATAAAGAAAAGATTAGTGAAATACTCGGAATTAATCAGGCCAATGAATTTATGGCTCTTATCGCATTCGGTTATCCCGATGAAGAGATAGTAAGTGAACGTCTTAAAATGAACGAAATTCTACTGAAAATACTTTGAGAAAAACATTGATTAAAAAAATAGTTATAATTATACTAATATTCACGCTAAAGATATATGCAGTTGAGAATGAAATAGAAATTTCAAAATGCAGCGTATCCGAAACCACTTCATCTAATTTTGTATTAAACTATCAGATCAGAAATTCTATTGATGATGGATCATATTCATCACTAAAGATAATACTACCGTTTGAAAAATATATTATTCAGGGTAATATAGCAGATGGTAAAATTAATGAGAAAGATTTACTCTTCTCACAGATCAATATAGACCTGAATAAGAACGGCAGCGTTAATGATTCATATCCTGTTAAGATTGTTAACAAAACTCTTATCATCAATAATAAAAAAATAAATCCCATCACTAAAGCAACATCTAAATACAATGTTCTAATACCATTCGACAGCTCAAAAAATTTTAACGTTAATAAAATCAGTTCCAGCGGTATCCCGTTGACACTGAGAGATATTTCAGTCTCTCCCCCTGAAATTACAATCGGTTTCAATGAAAATAATGAAATAGATTTCAGAGAATGCGAAAACAGTCTCCTTCTTATTGAAGTAATAACACCTGAGAAAATGGATGAAAAAAATCTTCAGATTGACGGACAGACTCCCTTTACAGGAATCACCAACGAAGTCACGGTTACCGGCGGTGAAAACTCCTACCGTTATGCTGCAGTAAAAAAAATAATTATAAATGAAAACAGTACATCCGGGGAAGTAAAAATAGGAAAAATATCCAGGCCTTTTTCAGTGAGAGTCAGCTACTATTTTTCTCTATCTGAAAGTTTAATTCTTATGAATCAGAAAATATTGCGGGTCAACTAAGTGTTCAGTTCACTAATAGAAATAATTTTTATTCTATTAATTTTCATTGCAATTCAGCTATTTGTATTCATTAGAAATAAAAAAGCAAAACTCCTGCTGCTTAATTTAATTCCATCACTACTTCTGATTTCACCTCTACTTTTCAGTATCAAAAATACAGGTTTTGAATTATCCGGGTATATGACAACGGCAGGCTTTTTAATTTATCCTTTTACATTTATAATGCTTGTTGCTGATTTTTTCCCTCTGGATAAAAAAAATCATTTATTCCGCTCGTTAATCATTTCTCTGCCTTTTATTTTTCTATTTATTCTTTATAATTATATTTCTATTATTCTGCTGATGTATATTCTGTTATTCATTTTTTTATTTATTACAATCGATGATAAAGTTTTCAACAAATTAGAAATTTTTTTTACTATGATTCTGCCATCAGTATTAATTCTTGTTTATTACAAACAAACTCATGATAAATCATTTGTTATACTATCACTTCTTATACTGTGTATTGTGATTACACTTTTTGTTCTTTATGAATATTCCCGTCGTCTTCACTTTGTAAATTTAAGACTTCTCAGTATAAATAATCTTAATAAAAGACTTAACCAGGTAATTACAAGACTAAGACAGAGCAATAATACATTAAAAAAAATTATTTCCCAGAAGGATATTGAACTCCTCCAGATTGCCAGACATGCAAGTCTCGCAGAGGTAACCACGGGAATAGCTCATGAGCTGGCCCAGCCTCTCACTGGAATCAAATGTCTTTCACAGAATATGATAGATGATATTAATTATAATGATTTTGATCACATGCAGGCTGTATCGGATCTTGTAAAAATTTCATCACTGGTTGATCGATCATCTTCAATCATAGATCATATTCGAACATTTTCCAGAAAACGCGGATTTTCATTTCAGGAGTCAGACCTTAATGCATGCATTCTGAATGCTATTGAACTTATAAGCAACCAGATGAAGAACAGCGGAATTGATCTTATTTTTGTTCTAGATGATTCCGTACCCAGAATCTATGGAGATAATCTTTCACTGGAACAGCTGTTTATAAATCTGATATTAAATTCAAAAGACGCCATATCTTCAAAAATAGAAACAGCCGGCGATTTTAACGGTGTAATAAAAATCACTACAACCTTTCATGATGGGATTGTTAAACTAATTATTAAAGACAACGGCAGCGGAATTCCAGAGGATATTATCCCTAAAATATGGACTCCTTTCTTTACCACAAAACAGAAAGGAAAAGGTACGGGTATTGGTCTTTCACTGAGTCACCGGATAATCAAAGAACACAATGCCGATGTTTCAATAAGCAGCTCGAAGAATGGTACAGTTTTTACAATTATATTTCCCGTCAAACACCCTCATCCGGATGAACTTTCACAATCCTGAATTATCAATCCAGCTTTCATCTTCTTCATCCAGATAAACCTCATCTATAATATCCCCGGCCCATGGATTTTTTGATGATATTTTTTTCAGGATTATCATCGATAAGATCTTCACCGGCTTTACTTCACTCCATATACTCTCATTAAGACAACGCCAGTGATCATTGAGTTTAACCGGTTGGAATAATCCTGATAAACATGTATCGCAGATAAATACACACTTAGCTGAATCCGGTTCACCTGCTGAAGGGGGAATTTCAAATACATTCAGTTTTGTACCTGCAGCAAGACAGAGTTCACACTTCGATCCCGATCTCCTGGCAAGCTCCCGTCCTAATAAATTGAGTTCTTCCTGCCGCTTTTTGTTTACTTCGTATCCCTTTGCCATTTTTTTCATTCCTCTAATTTTCTGTTTCACTCAAATTTTTAGTAATTACTCAAAAACCGGTAGGATATTACCTACGCCTTGCCTGCGAGTCAGAGAAAACCTTTTTCACTACCAGTTTATGATTGCTTACATTTTTTAATCAAATATAAAGAATTCATTATTGACTAAACATATTATTATTATTTTGATAGTATATTATTATTTAAAAAATTAATAGTTAATATGAACTATGAAATAAAAAATTCAGCTTATGCTTCAGGTGCAGATATTTGCGGAATTGCTCCCATTGAAAGATTTGGTGATGCTCCTGAAGGATTTCATCCATGTGATATCTACAGAGAAACAAAATCTGTAATAGTATTCGCCCGCCGTTTCCCTAAAGGTGCTGTCCGCTCCGGAAATCAATTTTCTTATTCAATTTCTGAAGACATAGTCACCGGCCAGATAAGAAATATAGCATACAATTTTTCCCTGCTGCTTGAAGATAAAGGGTTAAATGCAATTCCGGTTTATACTGAACCTTACGCTTTCTGGGATAAAGATACAATGACAGGGAGAGGTGATATCTCTCTTAAACATGCTGGGTATCTTGCAGGAATCGGGGTTTTCGGTAAAAACAATCTTCTTTATAACTATAAATATGGAAATATGATTAAACTTGGTGCAATTTTAACAGACATTGAAATTTCTCCCGATGAAGTTCAATCATTCTCCTTCTGTAAAGATAACTGTCTTCTTTGTATAAAAAAATGTCCTTCCGGAGCTATTGATAGTAAAAGTGTAAATCAGAATAAATGCCGCAATCAATCCGAGAGTCTCTCCTTGAAAGGTTATCCATTAACCGCATGTAATGTATGCAGAACAATATGTCCCTTCTGTTACGGTATCGGTTAATTGAGATAAATCTAAATTTAGTATTTTACAGATAGAGTAAACCATCTTTCAGACTTCGGCTCCGCTCAACCAGCGCATTTAATGCTCCCTGAGCGAAACCGAAGGGTAATACGATTGAATTTAATTGTTAAATGCTGTATTCAAATCACTCATAAATTTTTTCATCAGGTTCAAATGCAGCAATAGCATCAAGTTCAACATCCCTGACATCGTCCTTTCTATTAAGTGATTCCTTATACCACTCAGTCTGAATTATATGCTGCATGATTTCGTTAGAACCGACCCAGATCATTGATAATCTTATATCGCGCAAAATCCGTTCAATAGGAAATACATTTGTATATCCTATTCCACCCATTACCTGCATACAGTTATTGACAACTTCCCATGCTCCCTCTGTTATAAATTTTTTTGTCTGGGAAACCATCCGTCTGTTTCGTCCGGCATCTGTCTTTCCTGAATCTATCGCAAGTGCAGTGGTATATGCCATTGATCTCATTGCATCCATCTTCATCGCGCAATCGGCAACCTTAAATCCCACAGCCTGAAAATTCATAATCTCAGTCCCGAAAGCTTTCCTTCGAGAAGTATATCGAGTAGCAATTTCAAGAGCCGGACGTACGGAGCCGATTGTCATAGCCGCAGTTCCAAGTCTCTCTGGAATCATGTTTGTCATAAAGACTTCAAAGCCTTTGTTAAGCCCGTTAAGAGCATATCTTTCCGGAACTCTTACCTCATCAAGTATAAGACGTCCTGCTCCGCCCCCTCTTACACCCATGAGTCCATATAAATATTTAGTCTCAACACCTTTTGTCTTTGGAACCATAAAGCATGTCATTTTCTTATGCGGCGGTGCATCGGGATCTGTTACCGCATATATCATAAACCAGTCTGCACCCTCTGCACCGACAATAAATCTCTTCTGGCCTGAAATAATCCAGTCACTCCCGTCTTTCCTTGCACGTGTTGTCGCACCAAAAAAATCAGAACCGCCGCGCGGTTCAGTGAGGCATTCCGCGGCGTAAACATCACCTTTAAGAAGCGGTACAACAATCTCATTGCAGAGTTCATCACTTCCATATTTAACAACGGCTTCGCATACAATATCAGCACCAACGCCCCACAAGCATGCAAGCGAATAACTTGCTACGCCAATCTCTTCAGCAACAATTCCATCTTCAACCCATCCCAGCCCACGGCCTCCATACTTTTTAGGAATTCTTATTCCAAGAAGATTCCGCCTTCCGCACTCTTTAAGGTATTCATGGGGAAAATGGATCTCCTCAGCATCCATAGCAAGTATTAATTCCCGGGGAACCCATTTTGTAAACTCCCTTGCTTCATCTCTTAACTTGAGCTGATCATCGCTCATGGTAAAATCGAACATTGAATACCTCCGGACTATTTATTTCAGCCGTTAAGCTGATGTAGTCTTTCCAATAATTTTTTTTTCAGATCGGCAAGATCTCTTTCAAAAAGTTTCAGTTCTTTTTTATGATTTTCAAGCTCTATAGTTTTTTTTTCAAGATAGAACAGGCTGGTTTCAATCTGTTTTCTCTCATTGATATCAACATCAGCCATTCCTACCATTTCCGCAATCTCATCAAGAGAAGCTCCGAATCTTTTACCTCTAAGAATCAATTTAAGCCTGACACGATCTCTATGAGAATAAATCCTCTGATTTCCGGAACTCCGTTGAGGAGACAGAAGGTTTTTATCTTCATAAAATCTGATGCTCGAAGGGCTTATGTCCAGCTCAGCAGCAAGCTCTGATATTGTATATGTTTCTTTTTTCATATTTACATAAAGTTAAAGTTAACTTTAACTTATTATTATAAGGCGAAAATGTCAACGATTTTACAATATGTTTAAAGTAATAAATACAATTTACCTTAAGTGAAATTTATACAATGCCTGATAGATAATCATATCCGGATAGTATAACATCATACTATCAGCTCATTAATTTTTTATTCTTTCTGTCAATTTCCATCAGAATATAAGCAAGATCTGAACTTCTGTATGGTTTCTGTATAAAACCTGCGGCTCCCATACTAAGAAGATCCTGAACGGTATTATCACGCGCATATCCGGAAGAAAGGACCACAGTTATAGAGGGATTAATTTCGCGAAGTTTAAGGAATGTATCACGTCCACTCATCTTCGGCATAATCATGTCAAGTATCACCAGAGAGATACTATCCTTATTATTTAAGAATACATCAACACCATCTTTACCGTTATCTGCTGTGAGCACTTCATAGCACATGTTTCTTAATAAACTTGATGCTGAATCTCTGATTAATTTCTCATCATCGATAATCAGAACTATTCCATGCCCCTTGTAATAATAACTCTCCTCCTCTTTTTCAATTCCGTTATCGTCTTCAACAACAGGTAATAGTATAGTAAATGTAGTTCCTTCATCAGGCTCGCTATAAAGATTAATCATTCCGGAGTGTTCCTTGACTGTACCATAAACTGCTGAAAGTCCCAGACCGGTTCCTTTACCCTGTTCTTTTGTAGTAAAAAATGGTTCAAACACTTTCTTCTGAATATCTTTTGGAATACCGGAGCCATTATCTAAAATCTTAATTTGAATATAATTCCCCGGCTTAAGTTTGAACGGAGATATTTCGCAGAACTTCGAATCAAGATAAGTATTATCAGTAACTATTCTGATAATTCCGCCTTCATGCATCGCATCCCTTGAGTTAATACCAATATTAAGAATTGCGTTTTCAATCAGAGTATTATCACCCATTATTATTGTTTTTTCAGCCCTTTTACTCAGAACAATTTCAATTCTTCTATCTATACTTCTCTGAAGCAGTGTAACAACATTCTCAATAGATTTATGTATATCCACTGGTTCATTTTTAATTTTCCCCTTTCTTGAAAAAGCTAGAAGCTTATGTGTGAGTTCGGCAGCTTTCTCTGATGCACTTAAAATTGTCTCTCCATAATTTCTAAGCAGATCATCTTTTTTAAGATGAATCAGCAGCAGTTCAGCGCTCCCCATTATTGCCCCAAGCATATTGTTAAAATCATGAGCAATTCCCCCGGCAAGCTGACCAATGGATTCAAGTTTCTGTGACTGTCTTAACTCATCTTCAAGTTTCTGATATTCAGTAATATCACGAAAAACAATAACAGCTCCGATAGTTTCACTGTTTCTGTTTTTGATAAGCGATACGCTTTCATAAATAATTCTTTCCGTACCGTCATGCGATACAAGAATTTTGTTTCTCAGCATCATTGAATTATTTTTGTATTCTTTAAAACTGTATGAAGAATAATTTATCTGCTCACCAGTTTCCGGATTTTTAATTATCAGTATATCAGAGATCGTTTTACCTTCAGCATATCCGTTGTTCCAACCTGTAAGAGTTTCCGCAACAGGATTCATAATAGTAATCATCCCGTTATTATCAGTTACAATGACACCATCACCAATAGAGTGAAGTGTAATTCGTAGATTTTCTTCACTCTTCTCAAGAGCTGCAGCATGAGCTTCAAGCTTTTCAGATTCAATTTTATAATTATGAATATATACAAAAAATATAGGGAGAAATGCTAGAAAAAAGCTGAAGGCTATCAAAATTGATAATGTCTGACTTTTCAGCAGAAGTTCTTCTACATAATCAATGGTGTACTCAGCGCATGATAAATACTTTTTACCACCAGGGGAAATATATGGAATAAAAACAGCTCTGAAATTACCCCATTTATCAGAAAAATTTGCAAAAACAGGTTCACTCCCTGCAAATGCACTCATCTCTTCCTTACTTACGCCTTCTGCATACGGCATATAGTAATATATCTGAAGGCCATCCGCGCTGCTCTGATCTGTTCTATTACATGTAGTGAGAAAAACTTTATCATCTATAAGAATATCACTCCAGACATAAATAACGCCTGAAGACTCAGCCAAAGCAGTTAATCTGTTTTCAATTTCAGTCCACTCTGCCTTACTTATTGATTCTGCGTTTACAGCTCTATCGTGAAAATCAGCAGGAAGAACAATGGGAAGAGTCTTTGCAACCATTAGAAGTTTCCGGTCTATATCATTAAGAACATATTCACCGGCATACTTTTTCATTAAAAATACAAATCCTATTACAAATACAATATATAGAATTACCGCCGCTGCAAAATATGCTTTTCCTCTACCTGAGGCAGGAGTATAATTTTTTTTCACAAAGCTTACCATTCAAAACAACCATTTGTTTTTTATTTATCATTTATATTACCTAAATTTACGGTAATAGTCAAAGAAATAAAACTATAAAAGTATTTACTTTATATTCATCATAACTATAATAAACAGAAATAAATATTAAGGACTTTTATGAGTAATACATTTTACAATCTGACTCCGGACAGAGTAATAGAAGCTGTAGAGAAAAGCAGTTTTTCTCTTACCGGCCACTATATGGTGTTGAACAGTTACGAAAATCGGGTTTACGATCTTAAACTCGAAGATGACTCTCATATTATTGTAAAATTTTACAGACCCGGCCGCTGGTCTCTTGAGCAGATTATGGAGGAACATCAATTTCTCTTTGACCTGGCTGATGATGAAATTCCGGTTTGCGCCCCGTTAAAATTTTCTGACGGGAAAACAGTTCATGAAGCCGAAAGAATATTCTTCTCAATCTGGCCGCGAACCGGAGGAAGAATTCCTGAAGAGCTTACAGATGCTGATATGACTAGTATAGGGAGACTTCTTGGAAGGATTCATAACAACGGTGCCTCAAAAGAAATTAAACACAGATTAAAACTTACCGGAGAAGCATATGGCATAAATTCACTAAACTATCTTACTGAAAATAATTTTCTCCCTTCAAATTGTATAAAAAAATATTCAGATGCCGTTAATGAAATCGTTACAGTTTATAACTCTTTAATTACTGATGTCCCGTTTCACAGAATTCACGGAGATTGCCATCTGGGAAATCTATTAAAGAGAGATGATGCCTTCTACTTTCTCGATTTCGATGATTTTCTTGTCGGTCCTGCTGTTCAGGATATCTGGATGCTCATCAGCTCAAGAGATAGTAATTCGCAGCGCGAGCAGAATATGTTTCTTCAGGGATACAGAGAGTTCCGTCATTTCGAAAATTCATGGTTGAAACTGATTGAACCGCTACGGGGATTAAGATATATCAACTACGCCGCATGGATAGCAAGAAGGTGGAATGACCCCGCTTTTCCGCAAATCTTTCCTCACTTTGGAACAGACGAGTACTGGCAGAAAGAGACTTCCGATTTACAGGATCAGGTTAAAATTATTTATTCAAATGAATCAATTAAAAATGAATTACAAACTGAAGCCCCGGAGATGGAGAAAGAATTAACTAACAAAGATTTCTTCTGGGATATGGAATAAAATTTAATACACCGGCATTTCAGGTTAGATATGTATACAATTACCTAATAATTATATATATATCTAACTTCCCGTCTATTCATAAACTGAAGTTAAAATAGCTCTCAGCCGAAGCATCACGGCAGTAATTTAACTCCAACGGTTTATGACCATTACAATCATGCTTTTTAATACTATAAACAAGCTTTAAAATAAGAATGGCATTCCTAAAATGAGACGTTTGATTACTTTTTAATAATGTCAGACCGCAAACTGCTTGACATTCTGTGACAAAATTGAATCAATAAATATGAGTTTTTCTATATTTTCTGTACAAAAACTTATGGAATAGTCATAAAAAAATAAAAAAACTACAGAGGAACCACTATGCCAAATATTGATTATTTTAATCTTCCATGGAAAGATCAGTGGGAATGGGAAAAAATTCAACTCCCTACAGTTGCGAAAAAATTCGTCGATAATTCTACCGCTTATGCCGGCAAAAACTTCCAGCTTTTCAATGCGGCTCTTTATAACGGCGACAATAATGGTAAAATGACCTATGGTGAAGTTTATGCAAGAGTCGAAAACTACTCCTGCGGACTTATGAGCATAGGACTCAACAAACAGGATATGGTTGGAATAATGGCTGCAAGCGGACCATACTGGACTCATGCTGATATGTCGCTTGCATGTGCTAATGGAGTAAGTGTGGCCATCTATCCGACACTCTCTTTTAAAGAAGTATCTTATATTATAAATGATTCCGGGAGCAAATTCCTTTTTCTACGAGGGGACAATATTCTCAAAATGATACTCGATGGTTTTGATCAGATGCCAACACTCAAAAAAATTATCGTAATGGATCGTGAATACAAAAGTAACGACCCTCGAGTAATCAGCATGAGTGACCTGGAGAAAGCCGGTATTGAATGGAAAAAAGATAGTAAAAATTTCGATGCTTTTATTGCGAGAAGAGACGGCGTCGTTCTTGATGATATATATACAATTCTTTACACTTCAGGTACTACCGGTCAGGGTAAAGGAGTGGTTCTAACTCACCATAACTGCTCTTCAAGAATGCACGGAGTAAATCAATTTTTTGACTACTGCGGGATGGGTTTTAAAACTGAGTATACAACACTTTGCTTCCTCCCTCTTGCACATATATTTGATAGGGGATCATGCCAGGGTGCTGCTATATACAATGGCTGTACAATCGCTTATGCGGATTCACCCGGTACACTCCTTGATGATCTACAAAGATATAATCCTCACTGGATAAACTGTGTACCAAGACTTTATGAAAAGATTTACATTCAGCTTCAGCAGAAGATGGGTGAAAGCGGACTAAAGAGAAAACTTTTTGACTGGGCTCTAAAAGTCGGAGAAGAAGTTTTCATGCAGAGATATGATGCTGAAACCGGTTCATACAACATGGGACATGATTTTGATATAACAGGGAATCTCCCGCTGGGATTAAAAATTAAATATAAAATCGCTGATAAACTTTTCTCTAAAGTAAGAGCTCTTTTCGGAACAAATTTTAAACATTCATTCTCAGCTAGTGCATCGATATCACCCGATCTACTTAAATTCTATTATATTATTGGAATCAGAGTAAGTGAAGGTTACGGTTCAACTGAAAGTTTTAATGCATGTTCAAATATGCCACTTTTAGCCTGTAAACCGGGTTCTGTCGGCCTTGCATCAAATGGAAGTAAACTGCGTATATCTGATATTGGAGAACTTGAAATCAGCGGCGCAGGTGTTTTTAAACAATATTGGAACAAACCCCAGGAGACAGCTGAATCTTTCACTCCTGACGGATGGTTTAAGACCGGAGATAAAGTTGAAATAGATAAGTTCGGTTACTACAAAATAGTTGACCGTATTAAATCGATTATCTGTCTATCGAGTGGAAAAAATGTTGCTCCTGCCAAGGTAGAATCTCAATTTGCAACAAGTCCATATATCGAACAGGTTTTCACTATTGGAGATGAGCGAGCTGTAATTTCAACACTCATTGTACCAAGCCTTACATTTTTTAAAGATAAATTTGACAAAGAAGGGATAGAGTACGACAAAAACCAGATTGTAATAGACAACTCTGCAGGTGCTCCAATAGTTGTAAAAGTAGGTGCTGATTTTATTGAAAAAGGAAACATCAGAGGTTTAATAGCAGAAGAAATTGCTCGAGCAAATAAAGAGCTTGAGGGTTTTGAGCACATTAAACAATATACAATTCTGACTGAAAGATTTACAGAACAGAATGGTATGCTGACTCCGACTCAGAAAACAAAAAAGAAAGTTATTCTTGAGACTTATTCAGAAGTGATAAACAATATGTACTCTCAAAACTAGATTTAAATACCTCTTCTTTCTAAAGTATTTAAAATCGTTTAAACAAAAAGGCCTTCATATTAATGAAGGCCTTTTTTTATATTCAGGGTTATGCTTCATGCTTAATTTTGAAAAGATATATTAAGTATCGAAACAGTTTATTAGAATCATCCTAAAAAATATCCAAACTGCTCCTTCTATAATCACTACATTAAACCAGCTTTTCCAATCAAAAAAAAGTGAAAATATATAATCGCACAGCTAGCAGATTATCTTTAGGGGACAACTCTTCACTATTTGTAATAAAGGGGAAATTACAAGATTAAAGTTACAGTGATAACACATTTTAAAATAAGAGAATGAAACTCACACCTGAAAATCAATCGGTTCCAATTGCTTGCGATTAGGAGTAAAAGAAGAGCATGAAAAAACCCGAAGGGATTCTCCCTTCGGGTTTTTTATAATATGGTCAAGCCTCACGACTGATTAGTAATGGTGAGCTGAAAACATTTCTGTTCTTACACTTCCATCCTATCGACCTCGTAGTCTCCGAGGAGTCTTCAGTAGGCACAAGGCCTAAGGGAAATCTTATCTTGGAGTTGGCTTCCCGCTTAGATGCTTTCAGCGGTTATCCATTCCGAACATAGCCACCCAGCTATACCGTTGGCACGATAACTGGTGCACCAGAGGTTCGTCCATCCCGGTCCTCTCGTACTAAGGACAGATCTCCTCAAATTTCCAACGCCTGCAGAGGATAGGGACCGAACTGTCTCACGACGTTCTGAACCCAGCTCGCGTTCCGCTTTAATCGGCGAACAGCCGAACCCTTGGGACCTTCTCCAGCCCCAGGATGCGAAGAGCCGACATCGAGGTGCCAAACAGCGCCGTCGATATGAACTCTTGGGCGCTATCAGCCTGTTATCCCCGGCGTACCTTTTATCCGTTGAGCGATGGCCCTTCCATGCGGGACCACCGGATCACTAACCCCTACTTTCGTACCTGCTCGACTTGTAGGTCTCGCAGTCAAGCTCCCTTTTGCGTTTACACTCTACGCGCGATTTCCGTCCGCGCTGAGGGAACCTTTGGGCGCCTCCGTTACTCTTTAGGAGGCGACCGCCCCAGTCAAACTGCCCACCAGACAGTGTCCCGATCCCGGATAACGGGCATCGGTTAGTAGTTCAATACAACAAGGGTGGTATTTCAACGATGACTCCACCAAGACTAGCGTCCCAGCTTCATAGTCTCCCACCTATCCTACACATATTATACCAAACAACAGTGTCAGGCTACAGTAAAGGTGCACGGGGTCTTTCCGTCCTTCTGCAGGTAGTCCGCATCTTCACGAACAATACAATTTCACCGAGTCTCCCGTTGAGACAGTGCGCAAGTCGTTACACCATTCGTGCAGGTCGGAACTTACCCGACAAGGAATTTCGCTACCTTAGGACCGTCATAGTTACGGCCGCCGTTTACTGGGGCTTCAATTCAGAGCTTCGCGTGTATAAATACATACTAACACTTCCTCTTAACCTTCCAGCACCGGGCAGGTGTCAGACCCTATACTTTCTCTTACGAGTTTGCAGAGTCCTGTGTTTTTGGTAAACAGTCGCTTGCGCCATTTATCTGCGGCCTCTTCATGCTCCACCCGCGGGGGTTTCACACTAATGAGGCGTCCCTTTTCCCGAAGTTACGGGACGATTTTGCCGAGTTCCTTAACGAGAGTTCTCTCGAGCGCCTTAGAATTTTCATCCCACCTACCTGTGTCGGTTTGCGGTACGGTCACCCGGTTTCGCGTTTAGAAGTTTTTCCTGGCAGTATAGGATTTGGACCTTCGCTTCACCGAAGCTACACTCCCTCACATCCTCAGCCATAAGGGGTCTGGATTTTCCTGGACCCCAAGCCTACGAATAGAAACAGAGACAACCAACGCTCTGCGTCCATACCTTTCTGCGTCACTCCATCACGATAACCTCCACCAGGTGGTGCAGGAATATGAACCTGCTTCCCATCGACTACGCTGTTAAGCCTCGCCTTAGGGGCCGACTAACTCTGAGTTGATTAACATTGCCCAGAAAACCTTAGGTTTACGGCGAAGAAGTTTTTCGCTTCTTTTATCGTTACTCATGCCGGCATTCTCTCTTCTGTACAGTCCAGCCGTCCTCGCGGTCGACCTTCAGCCCGTACAGAATGCTCCTCTACCACTGTACTTGCGTACAATCCAAAGCTTCGGTGGTATACTTAGTCCCAATTATTTTCGGTGCAAAGTCACTCGACCAGTGAGCTATTACGCACTCTTTGAAGGGTTGCTGCTTCTAAGCCAACCTCCTGGGTGTCTGTGCGACTCCACTTCCTTTATCACTTAGTATACACTTGGGGACCTTAGCTGTTGGTCTGGGCTCTTTCCCTTTTGACCACGGAACTTATCTCCCGTAGTCTGACTCCCATACTCTAAAGTTACGGCATTCGAAGTTTGAGTGGGTTTGGTAAGTTTGTTGACCCCCTAGCCCAATCAGTGCTCTACCTCCGCAACAAAACATATGAGGCTAGCCCTAAAGCTATTTCGAGGAGAACCAGCTATTTCCGAGTTTGTTTAGTCTTTCACCCCTAGTCACAGCTCATCCGAAAATTTTTCAACATTTACCGGTTCGGTCCTCCACGTGGTCTTACCCACGCTTCAACCTGGCCATGACTAGATCACTCGGTTTCGGGTCTACTCCATACAACTAAAACGCCCATTTAAGACTCGCTTTCGCTACGGCTGCGCGATTACTATCGCTTAACCTTGCTGTATAAAGTAACTCGCCGGCTCATTCTACAAAAGGCACGCTATCAGGCATGTAAACATAGCCCTCTAACACCTTGTAAGCATACGGTTTCAGGATCTATTTCACTCCCCTCTCGGGGTTCTTTTCACCTTTCCCTCACGGTACTTGTTCACTATCGGTCACTAGTTAGTATTTAGCCTTGGAAGATGGTCCTCCCAGATTCAAACAGGGTTTCACGTGCCCCGCCCTACTCAGGAATATAAAAAGAGAGGCTTCTATGCTTTTGCTTACGCGACTATCACGCTCTGTGGTCCTCTTTTCAGCGGGTTCAGCTAACATGAAGCTTTGTAACTCTCCAGGGGCCCCAAAAAACCCCTAATTTATATCCTACAACCCCGGTCTTACAGCGGTTTTGGCCTGTAACGTAAAGTCCGGTTTAGGCTCTTCCCCTTTCGCTCGCCACTACTTAGGGAATCTCATTTGATGTCTTTTCCTCGGGGTACTTAGATGTTTCAGTTCCCCCGGTATTGCCTACGCCACCTATGTATTCAGTGACGTACACTATGGGTTCGCCCATAGTCGGTTTTCCGATTCGGTAATCTCCGGATCATAAGATGCTTGCTCTTACCCGAAGCTTTTCGCAGCTTGCCACGACCTTCATCGCCTTCTAGTGCCAAGGCATCCACCGTATGCCCTTATTTGCTTGACCATATTATTTTTCCCTCTATCGGTAAACGTACCGATAGAGGAATCGCTCGATCAATTTTTTGATACTCGATTACATTGTATTGTTAAGTAAAAATGAGACTATCATTTTTTTTTAAGACTTAACCGTTTTAAAAGATCCGGGCCGGTTAAAGGCCCTATTTAAGTATAAATTTTTAATTTCTACTTAAATAGGGTTTTTAAACGGCATTTGATTTGGAGGTGAACGGGATCGAACCGATGACCCTCTGCGTGCAAGGCAGATGCTCTCCCAGCTGAGCTACACCCCCAAGATATTTAAACAAAAATATCGTTTTGGGCCTGAGTGGAGTCGAACCACCTACCTAACGATTATCAGTCGTTCGCTCTAACCATCTGAGCTACAGGCCCTGTTTCCTATCGAAATAAGATAAAGGCCCTCTCGGGGTTCACTATTTCAAAACTGAGTAGTATTTAGATTATTTTTTACTTCTATCCTTATAAAGGAGGTGATCCAGCCGCACCTTCCGATACGGCTACCTTGTTACGACTTCACCCTCTTCACCGACTTCACCTTAGTAACCTTCCCCCTTACGGTTAGATCAGCCACTTCGGGTGCTGCCAACTCAGATGGTGTGACGGGCGGTGTGTACAAGGCCCGGGAACGTATTCACCGTAGCGTTCTGATCCACGATTACTAGCGATTCCAACTTCATGGAGTCGAGTTGCAGACTCCAATCCGAACTGAGACCGGTTTTTTGAGATTGGCTCCACCTCGCGGTCTTGCGACTCATTGTACCGGCCATTGTAGCACGTGTGTAGCCCTGGACATAAGGGCCGTGATGACTTGACGTCGTCCCCACCTTCCTCCGGTTTATCACCGGCAGTTCCCTCAGAGTGCCCAGCATTACCTGATAGCAACAGAGAGTAGGGGTTGCGCTCGTTGCGGGACTTAACCCAACATCTCACGACACGAGCTGACGACAGCCATGCAGCACCTCTATACATGTCCCGAAGGAAAGACGTATCTCTACGCCGGTCATGCACAGTTCAAGCCCAGGTAAGGTTCTTCGCGTATCATCGAATTAAACCACATGCTCCACCGCTTGTGCGGGCCCCCGTCAATTTCTTTGAGTTTCACCCTTGCGGGCGTACTCCCCAGGCGGTATACTTAATGCGTTTGCTGCGGCACTAGTGGACAAGCCACTAACACCTAGTATACAACGTTTACAGCGTGGACTACCAGGGTATCTAATCCTGTTCGCTCCCCACGCTTTCGCGCTTCAGCGTCAGTTCTAGGCCAGAGAGCCGCCTTCGCCACTGGTGTTCTTCCAGATATCTACGCATTTCACCGCTACACCTGGAATTCCGCTCTCCTCTCCCGAACTCAAGAGATCCAGTTTTAGATGCAGTTTATGGGTTGAGCCCATAGCTTTCACACCTAACTTAAATCCCCGCCTAGACGCCCTTTACGCCCAATAATTCCGAACAACGCTCGCCCCATACGTATTACCGCGGCTGCTGGCACGTAGTTAGCCGGGGCTTTAGGCAGGTACCGTCATCACATGGAATATTACCCCACGCTTATTCTTCCCTGCTTACTGAACTTTACAACCCTAAAGCCTTCATCATTCACGCGGCGTCGCTGCATCAGGCTTGCGCCCATTGTGCAAGATTCTTAACTGCTGCCTCCCGTAGGAGTCTGGGCCGTATCTCAGTCCCAATGTGGCCGTTCACCCTCTCAGGCCGGCTACTGATCGTCGCCTTGGTAGGCCGTTACCCCACCAACAAGCTAATCAGCCGCGGACTCATCTCCAGGCAGTAGGCCTTGCGGTCCCCACCTTTAATGGCTGCTGCATGTGCAACCACCATCTCATTCGGTATTAGCTATCCTTTCGGACAGTTATCCCCAACCCGGAGGCAGATTATCCACGTGTTACTCACCCGTTCGCCACTCTCATCCCTAAGCAAGCTCAAGGACTACCGTTCGACTTGCATGTTTAAGACGCGCCGCCAGCGTTAGTTCTGAGCCAGAATCAAACTCTCCATGATATTTATAATCATTTTAAATAAGTTTCATCACAAAACAAAACGTCTTTAGCATTTTACTGCTTCTTTTTTATCTAATACTACTCAGTTTTCAAAGAGCAAACCCGATGGTTCAAAATAAGCAAAAAAAATCTCCAACTCACACTTCTCTCGAAGCATTTGGAGATTCCGACACTTTGCTAATCGCTTAGCAGTTTTCAGATTCTTACTCCGTCGAGCTATTCGCTCAACTTGATTTCAAATTATGCAACCACCCTTTTCCCGTCAAGCCTTTTGTTAAGTTTCTGTAAAATTTTTTGAAATCTTTTAGAAAAATTTAACTTTTCTCTCTTCCGGTACTCTGCGCTGAACAAGCTCCCCTGCTCAACGAATATGACCATAGTTTTTATGCCATACTTCTGTCAACGGAATTTTATTTGAGTGTAAAAAAAATTATAAATTGGCACGGAAAATGTCGGAATTATGCATGTGAATTAAACCAACCTGATTAAACAGATAGAGACGCAGCATGCTGCGTCTCTAGATTAAGTATCAATATAACTATCTGCGGCCCTTGTTTGTGTTTGTTCCTTTGCTTATACCGGCGATGAAGATTCCTGCCATCTCAACCTTTACGCTTTTTTTCTCCGGAAGTTTTTCATAAACATCCTCTTCGCATAAAAGATCCATAACCTGAGGACCGATTTTTGCTTTTACAATAGGAACTTTTCTTAATTTGTAAATTTTAGGAATCTGATCAATAACTGCTTTTGGAATATTTGCGTTTTTAATCTTATCCATTCTCTTTTCAAGTACAAGGATAGTTGTTGTTATCTTATGCTGATCAACAAGATCCTTCTGCGATGTCATCTTTTTTTCCATTCTCTTCTTGAGAATAAAATATCCAGCAACCAATGCTCCGATTACTATTGCTAATATTATATACAATATCCACCATTCCACTGAATTACGCCTCCGATTAAATAATTTTTACTTTTAAAAAAGCGGTTCTGTATAATAAAATATTTCCCGCCGGATTCAGCCGATAAAAAAATAATTTTACACCCGATACAGCTTTGTTTCAAGTCAGATTTCACTTTCTTAATATTTTAATTCCATAGTCAAGTTAAATAATGGTCCACAAAATAAATCATTTCCGGTAAAAAACCTGAAATTTACTTTAAATATTCATAAGCCGCCGAACGTCAATCTCTACAACCCCTCAGCAAGGGCGCGAGGCAATTTTATCACCTGTTTACGATCAGATAAAATATTAGTTCTTAAATATTTATCATATCTTCCGTGTATAAATATTTATATCTTCTTTTTTTTATTGAAAAGATTGCCTGTGAATTTTTAATGTTCATAATCAGAATTTATTTTAACTAAGAGTAAATTCTGACGAATCAAATAAAATGCACAGGAAAAAACCGTATGGAACCTAAAAAAGTCACCATAAAAGCACTGGAAAAGATTATTGAAGATATTAAAGACGGATCAGAGAATTCAATAGGGAGTTATCTGTTTAAGGGATTCCGAATTCAGATAAGCAAATATAAATCATCCGGAACCGAGAGATACATGAGACTTTATAAATCTAGGAGAGAGCAGGGACTCTGTGTAAGATGCGGTATTAAAGTGACAGATAAAAATACAAGTACTGGAAAACTTTACAGACTTTGTGAACACCACAGAGAAACAACTGATCGAAAACAGAAATAAAGCCGGTATCCGGCTTTATTTCTTTCCGGAACTACTTTTTAGATATTGAGTATATAACCACATCCTGAAGCGGGACATCCTGAAAATAGCCTTTATTCCCTGTCTTAACTTTTTTTATCATATCAACTATATCCATTCCTTTTATGACTCTGCCGAAAACACAATATCCAAATCCCTCTGTTGTAGGAGATTTATAGTCAAGAAATCTATTATCAGCAACGTTAATAAAGAACTGAGCCGTTGCACTTTGCGGCTCCATGGTTCTTGCCATGGCTATCGTCCCCGTTGTGTTTGATATTCCATTTGAAGCTTCATTTTTAACCGGAGGCTGGGTCTTCTTTTCCCCCATTCCAGGAGTAAATCCTCCACCCTGAATCATAAAGTTTCCGATGACTCTATGAAAAATAGTACCGTTGTAAAAACCGTTATTAACATAAGCTAAAAAATTCGCTACTGTAGCAGGAGCTTTATCCTGAAAAAGCTCCATCTCCACATTACCCATGGAAGTTTTCATTAATACAACAGGATTTGCAGCAGCAAAAATTCCAGTGCTCACAGCTAAAAACATTAAAACTATAACTAGACGTTTCATTTCTACCTCTTATTTTTTCTTATTCTTTTTCAGCACGTCAATTTTATTCTCTATATCTATCATCTGATCTCTTATTGCTGCTGCTTTTTCAAATTCAAGATTATCCGCCGCTTCAAGCATCTGCTCTTTTAACATAACTCGAAGATCTTCAAGCTCTTTTTGATTGTTGCTGCGGTACGATGATATATTCTCTGCCACATAATTTATATAGGAGTTTTCTTTCATGTACTCCCTTTCAATCATATCGATGATTTCTTTTTTAATAGATTCAGGTTCTATATTGTTATCAATATTGAACTGCTTCTGAATCTTCCGTCTTCTGTCTGTCTCGTCAATCGCCTCCTGCATCGATCCGGTCATCTTATCTGCGTACATGATAACTTTACCGTGGAGATTCCTCGCCGCCCTCCCGGCTGTCTGAATCAGGGAACGCTTCGATCGGAGGAATCCCTCCTTATCCGCATCGAGTATCGCAACGAGAGATACCTCGGGGATATCAAGTCCCTCTCTTAAAAGATTTATCCCTATTAAGCAGTCAAACTCACCCTTACGGAGATCACGGATAATTTCAACACGCTCTATAGTATGAATTTCTGAGTGAAGGTATCGCGCTCTGATTCCCACCTCTTCGAAATAAACTGAAAGATCTTCGGCCATTTTTTTTGTGAGAGTTGTAACTAAAACACGTTCATTAGCCTCTGCCCGTTTCTTTACCTCGCCTATAAGATTATCCACCTGATTGAGTGCGGGACGTATTTCTATTTCAGGATCGAGAAGTCCCGTGGGGCGGATAACCTGTTCGACTATATTCTCGGATTTTTCCAGTTCATAATCTGATGGTGTTGCAGAGACAAACACAGCGTGTTTTATCATATTCTCAAATTCCGTAAATACCAGCGGCCTGTTATCGAGAGCTGACGGGAGACGGAATCCGTAGTTTACAAGGTTCTCTTTTCTAGCACGGTCTCCGGCATACATTCCTCTCACCTGCGGAAGCGTCGCGTGAGATTCATCAACCAGCAGAAGGTAATCCTCTTTAAAATAATCCAGAAGACATGAGGGTCTCTCACCCTCCTCTCTTCTGTCCATTATGCGTGAGTAGTTTTCTATTCCGCTGCAGTAGCCGGTCTCTGTGAGCATCTCAATATCATACTTAGTGCGGCTTTCCAGTCTCTGAGCCTCAAGAAGCTTCCCCTGTTTCCTGAAGACCTCAAGTCTCTGTTCAAGCTCTGCGGCTATCATCTCTACGGAGAGTTTCATGTCATCGGGATCTGCAATGAAGTGCTTTGCAGGGAATATAACGCATGCATCGGTTTCATGGAGAACCTCTCCGCTTACCGGATTAAAAACAGTTAGACGCTCTATCTCATCACCAAAAAATTCGATCCTGAACGCCTCCTGCTTAAGATATGCAGGATATATATCTACAATATCGCCCTTCACTTTGAACATCCCCCGTGTAAAAGCGATGTCGTTCCGCTCGTATTGAATTGCGATGAGTTTTCGGAGAAGTGTATCCCTCTCCACCTCCTGACCAGGCTTAATGACAATATGGGATTTCTCAAAATTTTCCGGCTTACCAAGACCATAGATGCATGAAACTGATGATACAACAACGACATCCTTTCTCTCAAGGAGCGACGATGTCGCTTTCAATCTGAGCCGGTCTATCTCATCATTTATCGATGCGTCTTTTTCTATATAGAGGTCTGATGATACAACATAAGCTTCCGGCTGATAATAGTCGTAATATGAGACGAAGTATTCCACGGCATTATCGGGGAAAAACTCAGAAAACTCACGGAACAACTGAGCTGCCAGTGTTTTGTTATGAGTAAGTACAAGTGTGGGCTTATTCACAGACTCTATAATTTTAGCCATAGAATATGTCTTACCGGAACCGGTTACCCCCATGAGAGTCTGGAGCCGTTTCCCTGTATTAATTCCGTTAACAAGGCTGTCTATAACTTTGATCTGATCGGGAGATGATTTATATGGAGATACAACTTTAAATTTCTTCATTATAACCTTTGATTTTAACTGAAAGATATACTCTCAACGAGACATATAAAATCTATATTGAACAAAATCAAGTAACATTTCATTTATATTTATGCGATTAATGTAACTGCTCATAAATTGGTGGTAAAAATGCTCTCCGCCGCGCCTGTGGTGCGGCGGAGATGAAATTCCACCGGTTTTGAGTAGTTACTAATTAATCAGTTCAGATAAATGCAGAAGTTATTTTTTATGAAACTGTTCACGATAAGCTGAAGGTGTTATTCCACAGTTTTTGTTGAAGGCACGGCTGAATGTGCTGAGACTTTCAAATCCCACTGAATAGGCAATATCAATAATTGATTTGTCACCTTCAAGCATTACTTTAGCTTTTTCAATACGGATATCATTTATATACTCGCTGAACTTCTTACCGGTACACGTAAGAAACGCTCTGCCGAATCTTCCGGGACTCATTCCGACAGACTCGGCAGCACCTTCGCGGGATATATCAAACATATAGTTTTCAGAGATGTAATCTTCGGTTTTTTTTATTTTCTGCATTTTTTCCGAAGTTACAATATAGTCATCATCTTTTTCAGAAAATTCATTTTCACCTATCCCTGAGTTAACAGCTTCTTTCGAAAAATTCTTAAATGATCCAGGCTGAACATCAGATAATTGAATAGAACGATCTGTATTATAATCTGAAAATATTTTTACACGGAGTATCAATACCGGTATTAACATAAAGATTGCAATAGAAGAAAAAACAGCAATAAGGATAAGAGTGAGAGCCGGTGAGTTTGCAGACTTCCGGTATGAGTGATAATTGTATCCGATACCATACCTCTCATCGCCGGCATTGATGATAAACTGGTTATAATTAACATTATTTATTGCAACGAAATAACGCTTCATCGTATATGCATTAACCGGATGAATATCCTGTTCTCTATTAGAAAATTTCCAACGCCCCGGTGTAAAATCGTTCAGCAATATTGATTGAGGTTTCTTAAAATCAGAATTTTTTGTATATACCCAATTATATGGCGGAACTGTCAGCTTTACAATATAATCGACCTCATCCGGAACAGTTGTAAAATCTCCAGTTCGGATTGCATCGGAAAGATAACGAACCTCTACTCCCCGTTTATCATCATAAGAATTTTCAAACTGAGAGAGGGCGACATATCCCATTGCGGAGAAAATAAGAATATTAATAATAAATACTGATCCTGTTACTTTAAATGTAAGTGAAAGCTGATGAAGATTACTGTGAACATAGACTACCGCATACAAAGCGTACACAATAAGAAACAGAGCTGTAACGGCTGATATAATAGTTACATAGGGTAATGCCCGGAAAAAAATATAGCTTGATAAAAGTCCTACTTTTAGAATATCGAGAATTACAAGAAGAGCAAAATTCCGCGCGTTCCATCCTCCATATGTTGAAGGGAAAATAATGCGCCTGATTATATTTTGATCGGAGTTCATCCTCTCTTCATAAAACAGATTCCTCATAAAAACAAAAACGGTCCAACCGTAGAAAATCATAACTATAAGAGGGATCAGTTTTGAACTGTAAACAGGGGCATATCCCGTTTCACGAAACTCTATGCCGCCGCTGACAGCATTATAAACATAATCACCATAAACCGCTGCGGAGATAACCATGGTTATAATGAAAAGTATAACTGATTCACGCCTGCACCGTTCTCCGGAAAAACTGTAGGCAAACTGTATAAGGAAGACAAGTCCGAATGGTGCAAGAGCGGCAAGATACCATCCGTATGCCCCCAGAGTTGAATAGAAAGAATAGGTTATTAAATGACCAAGTTCGTAAAGAAATGCAAACGCAAAATAATATGAAAGATAACGGTGAGTGAGGTCGCTCTTTTTTCTTGCTATAAGGTATAGAAATATCACAAATGTCAATACAGCCGGAGCAAAACGTTCAAATGAATATTGCGAGAATAGAAGTATCTGATGAGGTCCCATGAACATTCCCCCCGATATAATGAGATGCAACGCCGTTTGATCTTATGTATTAATATAACACAAAATCAGTAATTATTCCTTAGTATAATTTTTAGTGTAAAAAACACAAATTATATATCCCCGCTGCCTTCGGCGGCGGGGGTAATAGAACTTTTTACTTTAGAAAAGTTAAGGAATAAATACAGATACAAAATATACAATTTTAATATAATGTTTAGCAATAGGGCATATCTATTATACCGCAAATGAAATGAAACTAAAAAAATTTTTTACATAAAAAATCGCGCCATCTTTAAGGACAGCGCGATTTATTTATTAAAGATTATATTTTATAGTGTTTTATACGCCTGATGACTGTGTAAAAGTATCATCAGCAGGAGTAACAGTTGTTTTTCCTGCGTTAATCTGATATTTGTATTGTGTAGTTTTTACAGCTTTTTTTGTAAAATCCCAGTTCATGACAGACTTAATCTGCTCATCGCTCGCAGCTGCGCCAAGTCCATTGAGACCAGGAGCTTTATCAGCATAAACAACTTTGTTTATAGACATTGCATACCAGTTATATGCATACAGGTGCTTTGCAGTATCATCACCGAATGAAGGCCATGGGCAGTAGTATGCCGAGAGTTTACGCATGTCTGTACAGCTGTCACCTACCCATCCGCCTATATTACTGTTGGTACGGATCTCTTCAAGAGCAAATGCATCGCGGGCAAGCATCTCTTTCATATAAGTTACACTTTTTGCTCCAGGGTAAACTCCGCCGCAATAAGTTTCAGATCCTTTTCCCCAGAACGGATCGAGTAGAGTTATACGTTTAGGCATAAGATTTGAAGATAGAGTCCCTGCAGCTACAGCCTTGCTGATTTTATAAGACATAAGAGTGGCAAGCTGATTACCGAGAGAGTGGCCCATGAAACGGATACCGCTTACCGAGCTTCCAAAAATTTCTTTGTACTCTTCAAACAATAAATCAGTCACACTATATGTAGTCGGAAGTGAAACATACGCACCGCCTCTTACCATATATCTCATCTGTTTTTTCCCATTGTTACCAAGCCAGAGTTTAGCCTGTGCGTCTTTAACTTCACTCTCATCAGCCCATTGTGCCCAGTACGCGATACATACATTATACCCTTTATTCATCCATGAGTTTATAACATTATATGATCCGATTGTAGATGAGTTGAAGAAAAACGCGTTATCATTTCCGAAATCCTCATTCTTTGTTGAGCCGTTCTGCCAGCCGTGGTAATATACAACTGTAGGTTTGCTGCTGTCATAATACTGATTATACTGACCTGGCACAGCTTTCTGATATTCGCCGTTTGGTCCGAGGAAATAAAATCCGTAATCAAGATTTTCTGTTTTAAATGTAAATGTATAGTTTGATGTTCCCTGTGCGGCACCGCTTGTGCTTTTAATACTTGCTGCAGCAATAGTTACCATGTATGATGTGTCCTGTTTAAGACCCTTCCGGATTTTGTTTTTCTTAACTGTATCAAAAACGAAAACCCTTGAAGGTATAAATGTTGCAACTCTATTGGCATAAGTTACAGTTCCAGCCAGAACTTCACTTGTATCAACGCGTGTTACTTTGAATGTAGTGGTGTTCAATGTTGAAACGTTAATATCTGCATCAAATGCAACTGAAACATTAGCTTCAACCGGAACATTCGTTGCATTTGCAACAGTTGAACCCGATCCGCCTGTAACTGATTTTGAAATTCCTTCAGCGGATGAAATTCCATCTGATTCTAAAGTAAGTTCAAGGCTTGTTTGATCTTCGGAAGATCCTTCTTCCACTACACTTTCGCATCCTGCAAAAGTTATAATGCAAATAATTGTGAAAATACCGATAAATCCTGAAAAAAGTCTTCTGCTGTTTAAATATGAAAATTTCATAATTCCTCCATACTTTTTTATATTTTCCATTTAAGTACCGTCTGGACGGTTCTATATAGCACAAAAAAGCTGACTCTGTCTTTTCAAAATGAATCATGTTTCGATTTGAAGAGGTTTTTTACTAAAAAAATTATTAATTGTTTTTGAGATGATAAAACTGACGATATTTAGGTATAATATATATATGAATCAGGAAATCAGAAAAATACTATTCAGCGGAGTAGGTGACAGAATTGAAAGTGAGATAAGGGAACATCTCACTGATGATCATTATATTTATGAATTCTGTAATTTTGAAGATACAGAATCATATTATCAGAAATTTAATCCTGATCTGCTTATTACAGCAATTTATAACTCTTTAGAAGATTATGCAAATCAGGTTTCCTTATTAAAAGTAATTTCTGATTCATTTGAAACCCCTTTTGCTGCTATAATCAGCCGAAGCAGTGAAAAACCGTATTCTTTTCTTATAAAAAACCAGATAACCAACATAATCACTTCACCGGTAAACAAACAGCACTTTCTCACATATATAGAACAATTCATTAATCCTGAAAATTCGAATAATAATTCTGATATCGAAAACAGAAGATTTTATGACAGCACATGTTCTGATGCTGAAAATTGTCTTATCTCGAATCTTGTAATTCAGAATAGAATGCTTAAAGATCACATGAAAAAAGTTAAGCCTGAGGATAAATTTGAAAAAGTCCATTTTGAAAGAGTCAATGAACATAGAATTGTTGAAAAGAAACTCTGGGAAGCTTACGAAAATGATTACTTCAAATTATTCTATCAGCCTGTAATATCTCTTGATACTGGAAAACTCGCAGGATTCGAAGCACTTATTCGGATTATACATCCCGAAGATGGACTAATCCCTCCGGATAAATTTATAGCTGTTGCTGAAAATTCTGCAGTAATTTTCCCCCTTGGATTATGGATTATAGAAGAGGCCTGCAGACAGGTAAATATCTGGAAAGAGCGGTTTGTACTTGATACACCTTTGAGGATAAATGTTAATCTTTCTGCAAAACAGTTCATTCATCCTGAACTGACACATCATATATTTGAAATTACAGAACGACTTGGAATTGATGAAAATGATATTGCTTTTGAACTGACTGAGAGTGCTTTCATGGAGGATATGGAGTCTGCTAATATTGCCCTTCTTGAACTCCGGTCAAAAAAATTCGCATTATATATGGATGATTTCGGAACCGGTTACTCATCACTGAGTTACCTCATGCACTTCCCGATGAATGTTATTAAAATAGATCAATCATTTGTAAAATGGATGCATATCGATGAACAGAGTGAAACTCTGGTAAAATCTCTGGTTGCTCTTGCTCATAATCTCGGATTAAAGGTTGTGGCTGAAGGGACAGATGATGAGTCTCATATTGAGATTTTAAAAGAGTGCGGATGCGATTATGCCCAGGGGTATTATTTTGCAAAACCTCTTCCGGCTGAAGAGGCAGGAAAATTTATATCTGATCATTTTAAAGAAAAATAAATATCCACGGTTCAACAGAGATCCATTTAGAGAAATGGATCTCCAGCTTCACCATTATGCCGGATATATTCAGAAATAAGTTACACTACTATTTATCCTGTTCCCTCAATCTGACCATTGAAAGAATAAAGCCTGCAGCAATAATTATAGTACCAAGCCATACTACCCATATAAGACTTTTGTGAGATATTTCGAGTATTGCAAAATCAGGGGGAATAACATCCTTTTTATCAGGGGTGATAAATAATCTTATAGATCTGTCTTTCGCGTCGAGACTTTCAAGCGATACCACTTTATCAGTTCCGTTTATTTTCTGATCGATCTTTTCTGTCTCACCTGTACTCGTAACGCGTATTCCGGGAAAATATTTTTTCCCATCTATAAGCAGATTGGTTTTTATTATCATATCCTGAGATCCCATGTTATCTGATATAAAACCATGGAAAGTTACTTTATGTCCGCTGATGATTTTTTCCTCATTTTCGTGGAGCATTGCAGAGCTGTAATTTATGGAAGCAAAATTATACTGCTGTGGTGTAATATACAGATCACCTGCAAGTCCGGTAATAATGTATGGTTCTCTATATAATGATTCTGTTTTTGAATCTATATAGTATGCCATTTTAGCATCGTATGATTTTCCGTTTTCAGTTATGGTTAACAGAATATCAGATTTTTCATGATCATGAAAACCCTGGAGAGTAATTGATCTTTTACCCAACTGAATTGTTTCTCCAACAGTGATCTGTTTCTGTTCACTCCATGAATGCAGATTAGATGAAATCACACCGAGAATGAACAGGGCAACACCAAGATGAGCTATCCTTGAAGAGAGATTAATCCCTTTACTGCTCTTCTTTAAATCAACAAAAATCATTGATGTGAGAAAGAACGAGAGTATTGAAAATAGTATTGCTGCCGGATTGGCTGTAAAAGAAATATTATATAAAACTCCTGCTGTAATTGAAAACAGCGCTGCGATAATAATATCACGCTTCAGATATTTTCTGGAGGTGAACATGGAAAGTATAATAAACGAAAGAATCATCAAACCGAAGGGGATTGAAATGTTGTTATAGAACTTTTCCGTTACATTAGAAGGCTGATTGAAGAAGCCTGTTACAATGGGCATTGTTGTTCCGGCTAAAACTACAAATGAAAACAGCAGCAGAACAATTATTCCGTAAACGGTCATCCCTTCGAATGTAAAAATTTCCGTACTGAACGGTTTTGATTCAATCTGTTTATACCGTTTTACAAAAAGAAATATAGAGACTGCGAGAAAGAAAGCGATATTGGCTAAAAGAAAATATAGAACACTGGACTTTCCGAATGAGTGAACTGAAAAATCTGAAAGTACACCGCTTCTGGTCAGGAACGTACTGAAAAAAACCAGAATGAAATAGGCAAGTGCCATAATTATATTGGTCTTTTTAAAAACTCCTTTTCTTGTCTGAAGCATAAATCCGTGTATAAGAGCAACAGACACTATCCATGGAATAAGAGATGAGTTTTCTACAGGATCCCATCCCCAGTATCCCCCCCAGCCGAGAACTTTATATGCCCAGTACCCCCCCATAAAAATTCCTATTCCGAGAGTCAGCACGCTGAAGATCAGCCATGGGTATGTCTTCCTTATCCAGCTGTCATACTCACCTTTTATGAGAGCAGCTATTGCATATCCGAAAGGGATAGTAGACGAGGCATAACCGAGAAATAAAATCGGCGGATGTGCAATCATCCACGGATCCATAAGAAGAGAGTTCATTCCTGTTCCGTCACCGGGCATTTCGCCAAGTTTAAACTCACCGGGATAGTAGTCCCATAAGTAGGCAAATGGACTTTTAACAAGAAGTATAAGCAGAATAAATATCTGCGTTACTGCTACCGTTGTCAGCAGGATGGGGGTAAACTGGTCATGCTTTCTAATTACAATTATACCGCAAATGTTGAGAATAAGAAGCCAGATAAGAAAACTCCCTTCATTCCCGGCCCACATTGCTGCAATCTTATAAGGAACAGGCATACTCTTTGAAGAGTTGTTAAAGATATAGGCGTATTGAAATTCATTATTCATAAATGAGCTGAATAGAAGGAGTACCGCAAAGAGTATAAGAATTCCTGTTATATAAAAAATTCTCTGTCCCGCAAGGTAGGATTTCGTTTCATTGCTGATGCTTCTTAACATAAAAAAAACTGATGCCAGAGATAGCATCAGGGCTGTACTTAGTATTATATTACCGATGTTCATTTTTTCTCCTTTTCATATTTTGATGGGCACTTCACGAGGACTTTATCCGCCTCGAATAATTTTTTATCCGAAGAGTATTTACCAAGAGCAACGACCTGTTCAGTATGTTCAAAATTCTGTGGTTTAACGCCGCTATGAAAAGCGTTCAACCTGTTCCCCTTACCATCTATCAATGTAAATGAAAAACCTGCTGCATCATGTTTAACCTCTGCATCAGCAGCGCGTTTGCCAATAATCTGAACGTACTTTCCTGGATGCTCCTCGGCATATTCAAATGAAACATATGGGGAGAACAGATCATCGCTTAGAGAGATAATAGCTGTTACCAGAAGAATCAATCCGATAATAAATACAAAAATCTTTTTATTCTTCACGGGTACTTTCCTCCAGTCTTTTAACTTTTCTATCGAGTCTGTAAATGAATAGAGCAATTCCAAACCATATTATCAGTATTGTTGCTGTTACTTCAATTGTCATTCTGTTTCTCCTGCAGTGTAAGCTCAAGTGAACTTATACGATTCATCAGATTGTAAATGTATCCATAGAAAACTGTAAATACACCTATTGATGTAAAAAGAGTAAGTTTCATTGCGGCTTCAAGATGTATTTTTTTATCGGCATTAATTAAAGTGTCAGGGTGTAGCGAGGGATAGATTCTCGGGATTATAAAAACAAAAAACGGCATCGTTATCATTGCAATAATAAGATATACAGAAGTTATCCCGGTTTTGTTAACATTATCTTTCAGTGATGAATAGAGGCTGAAATATGAAATATAGATAAGCATGAGTATAACTATTGATGTCTCTCTCGGGTCCCAGTTCCAGTAGGTTCCCCAGCTGATTTTCGCCCAGATTGAACCTGTGATTACAGTGAGTATTGTGAAAACAATACCTGCAAATGCTGCGTTATATGCTTTATGTTCCCGTTCATTTCTACCTCTTTCAGAGATGAGTATCATAATGGATTGATAACCGGCCGCTATAAATGAGATTACCGATATCCACGCTACAGGTACGTGGAAGTACAGAATTCTGCTCGACTCTCCGAGAAATTCGGCAGGTGGAGCCCATTTCAATGCCATGAGGAAGACGCCGGGCATTATTAAAAAAATGAGAGAGTAAAATATAAAGCGGTGATATATTTTCATTTTAGATTTCCGTCCATATGAATTTGAAAGTAAGATAAGAAACTGAAACGATTACTCCGGAGAAGGCAAGTAAAAAAACGATATTCCGATACTCCTGAACTCCCGCTCCATCTATTGAAACTGCCGTAAGGCTGATAGCTGTCCATAGAACAGGGAGAAGAATTGGAAATGAAATTACAGTAAAGAGTGAACTTCCGCTCCCCGCTTTTGAAACTATTGCTCCAAGTATTGTAGTAATTGAAGCTATTGCAAAACTTCCAGATATAACCGTAAGAATAAACAGCAGAGGGTAAACAGGAAAAATCTGAAGAAAGAAAAGATATAGTGCTGTTACAATAACTGATATAGAGAGAAATAGAATTATATTGAAAATCAGTTTTGAAAGATATATCTCCTCAGGTGTGTAATAGAGTGAAAGGAAGAGTGAGTTTTTCTCCTCCTCCTCGCGAATAAAGATATGAGCAAGTCCGCTCATAGCGCTGAAAAATAGTATTATCCAGAATATAATTGCATGAACCACAGGTGTAAAAGGGGCACCTCCGGCTGCAAGGCTTACGGATAGAGTTGTTATCCCTGCAAATGCAAAACTGATATTAACTGCTGACCGGTTTCGAAACTCAATGAGAAAATCTTTTTTTATATTGTTTAGAATTCTACTGTTCAAGATTTATTCCCTTTGAGCATAGATTTATATCTTCAGATTCATTCGTTGCAATTATTACTATTTTATCTTTCTTTATAACTTCAAGGATGCTGTATAAAATATCACGCCCCTTTGTGTCCAGATTGCTGCACGGTTCATCGAGCATGAGAACCGGCGGATTATTTATAAGTGCATGAATAAGCCTGAGCCTCTGCTTCATACCTGAAGAGTAATATTTTACTGCTTTTGTTCTATGTCTGTAGAGATCAAATTTTTTAAGATATTCAGTCATCAAGTTTTCATCAACTGAAGCGGAAGAGGTAAATCTGAGGTTTTCTATTGAAGTGAGCATCTCATAAGGATTGACCTGAGGCCCTGTAAATCCAAAATAGTTTTTATAGTTTTCACTTTCAATAATAGAATCACCGGATTTGTAAATCACTGAACCGGAATCAGGTTTTTGAATCCCGGCGAGGATCTGCAGCATAGTGGATTTTCCCGAACCGTTCGGTCCGGTAATATAAAACGAATCCCCTGGATTAAGAGTAAAACTTATATTTCTGAAAAGAAGTGTTTTACCGAACCTCTTTTCTATTTTATCAACTTCTATATTTATCAATTCATTACCTGCTATTTATCAGCCTGAAAATTTGTGCTTTAAATGTTTCCCGTCACAGAAAGGTTTGTTTTTTGAATAACCGCATCTGCAGAGAGTATAGTGATCATAAGTTTCAGGCTTTGATCCCTGATCATCTTTAAGAACTATTCCTCCATAGAATTCCAGAGGCCCTTTTCTTGCGATTTTTATCTTCGGTTCACCATTATAATAATCAATATATTTTTTATCATTCAACGTATAGCTCAGAGCTCCGGAAGGGCAATGTTTTACTGTTTCAATTACTTTCTCAACATCTCCGTTGTCAGGAGTAATCCACGGCCTGCAGTTTATGTTGAAGACTCCCGGCATCATTCTCACACATGAACCATCGTGTGAACAGACACCCAAATTATAGTGAACTGTAATCCCCTTTCCCCGATAATCTTTCCATTTATAAGGATCTCTATCCGGCTGTTTTTCTCCGTCTATCCCCTTTACTGAATGAGAACCGTCACAGAATGGTTTGTCTTTCGATTCTCCGCATCTGCAGAAAGATGTAACTGCATCCACTTTAATAGATTCGCCATTATAATTTTCAACATGCTCTGCATCGATAATCATATACGGACTGAATCTGGTAAATGCTATTACCGGTTTTTTATCACCATTCATGGTCAGATTCCTCAAAACATATAAAGATTCATCAAATTAAATCAGTATTTATTTATTAACTTTTCTTTAAAGTAAAAAAATCTTTAATATCCCCGCCGCCTTCGGCGGCGGGGATATTAATTTATGTTTATTACACTAAATATTATATTTAAGAATAATTGCTTAAATTAAATAAAGCGCAATTTGTTTTCAAGAATTTAATTTAATTTTAAAAAATCAGACAACCATAAGGTTTTCATTCTTATTTTTTGTTTCCATATAAATTATTATTCTTAAATTTTTTCAGTAGTTATTCCTAAAGATAATTTTTAGTACAAAAAGCAATAATTATATATCCCCGCCGCCGAAGGCGGCGGGGATAATAGAGTTTTTTTACTTTAGAAAAGTTAAGGAATAAATACTGAAATTTTTTTGAAATAATTCGCTATTTCCGTGATGAATAATTATCATAATTCATGAGATTTAAACACTTGGGGTTAGACTTTCGATTACAATATTATGAACTTATTCTGCACGTAAGAGGCTGATAATGGGTCTTACACGAAAAAGTATATTCGCAATGATAATTATAATGATTGTTACCACTACAGCAATCTCAATATTTCTATGGATTTATATATCTTCCCAGTTTAAAAAAACAGAACTGACAGAGTCGGCTCTTAATATGGAGCGTTTTGTCGGGATAATAAATAGAGAAGTGGATTCTGTTGATTCATTCTGCAGAGACTATGCCTACTGGATAGACAGCTACGAGTTTATGATCGCCCCTTCAAAGAAATATATTGAAGCTAATTTCAGTCCTCAATATATGAAAACTCAGAATATACAGTTTGTATGTCATATTGACCTGAAAGGTAAAATCATTTATTCGATTTTCTATGATGGTAATTCAGAAGTATATAAACCTCTGAATTTTAACGATTTTAATGATGTCAATTCAGATCTTTCTCAGATTGCCCATACAATTAAAAATGGGCAGTTTAAAGATAGAGGAGTAATTAAAACAACTCATGGTCTTCTTCTTATCGCTTCACATCCAGTAAGCGACGATTTAATGAAAGCTCCTCCCCGCGGTAAAATAATAATGGGTAGAACAATCAACGATGCGCAGATTTTAAAAATGTGTTCCCTGATAAAAGTTAATGGAAATATAGTACAATTAGATAAAATTTCAGACATTGAAAATGAGATAAGAGAAGAGCTTGCTAATAGTAATGAGAAATTTATTTTTAAAGTCGGTGACAACTGTATAGATTCATACGGCCTTATAAAAAATGTAAAGAATGAACCTGCAGCTCTGCTCTCTTTAAATTATCCCAGGGAAATAAAACAGATAGGTATTCAAACCGTTCAAATAAGTGCCGGGATGATTCTCATATGCGGCCTATTAGTTCTCTATGCTGCGTTTGTTTTTTTAAAAAAATATATTCTCAATCCGATAGAGACTTTAACAAATCGAGCCGTTCTTATAGAATACAACAGTGATTTTAATTCAAGACTCCCTGTAAAAACAAAAGATGAAATTTCCACTCTTGCATGGGCTTTCAATGCACTTCTTGATCATCTTGCTGAAGTCAATTACTCCCTTGAGAAAAAGGTGACGGATCGGACAAAAGATCTTCTCACGGCAAATCAGGAGCTTATGCTGATGCAGCAGGTTTTTGATCACTCACTTGAGGGAATATTAATAACAGATAAAAACGCTACAATATTAAAAGTTAATCCCGCGTTTACATCGATAACCGGATATGAATCAGATGAAGTAACAGGTAAAAATCCAAGAATACTTAAATCTGATCATCATGATGAAGAGTATTATAAAGAGATGTGGCGTAACCTGACAACATCGGGACACTGGGCTAATGAGTTATGGAACAGACATAAGGACGGAAAGGCCTATCCTGAATGGATATCAATCAGTGCAATCCGGAATTCCTCCGGGGAAATAACACATTATGTCGGAATATTTCATGACATCAGTGATATGAAAAGGCAGGAGGAGTTTATCCGGCACCAGGCATTTCACGACTCACTTACCGGTCTTCCGAACAGGCCCCTTCTTAGAAACAGGATCGATAAGGCAATTGCCAGGGCAAGCAGAGAGGAGCAGAGATTCGGTGTAATATTTCTCGATCTTGACAATTTTAAGAATGTAAATGACAGTCTTGGTCATGCTGTGGGTGATCTGCTTCTGAAAGAGGCTGCTGATAGATTGAGGCATATTGCAAGGAGCGCCGATACAGTTGCAAGACTTGGAGGGGATGAATTTATAATTCTGGTTGAAGAGATGAATGATGAAAGACCGGCAGCATCTCTTGCACTGAGAATTCTTGATTCATTCAAGAAACCCTTCATCATCAAAGATAACACTCTCCATGTGGGAACCAGTATAGGAATTGCAATTTTCCCGGAGGATGGTGAAGACACAGATCTTCTTATAAGAAATGCAGATACAGCTATGTATAAATCAAAAGAAAATGGACGTGAAAATTTTACGATGTTTACGACATCTCTCAATGAAACTGTTGCAAAACGGCTGAAGCTTGAAAATGAACTGAGAAGAGCAATTGAGCTGGTGGAGTTTGAAGTTTATTACCAGCCTAAAATGGAGATAAAAACAGGATCAATTGCAGGTATGGAGGGTTTAGTCCGTTGGAAACATGATGGAAATTTAATAAGCCCTGATGATTTTATCCCGCTTGCAGAAGAGACCGGCCTGATTATTGAACTCGATAAAATAGTAATGGATATTGCATTCAGCGAAATCGGGAAGTTAATTAATTCAAGTATAGTCTCCCTTAAGCTTGCTCTAAACTGTTCCACGCGGGCCCTTCGTATGAAAGAGCTTCCTGATATAATTTCAGACGCGCTTACAAGGCATAATATAAAACCGGAATGGTTTGAACTTGAAATTACCGAGACGTCCCTCATGAAAAATTTTGAAGAGAGTATTGCTGTACTGCACAGTCTGCTGGAAATCGGCATATCAATTTCTCTTGATGATTTCGGCACAGGATATTCATCTCTCGCTCAGCTGAAAAATCTCCCGATCAGCAGTCTTAAAATAGATAGAAGTTTTATATGGGAGATGGAGAAGAGCAGAAGCGATACACATATAACAGAGTCAATTATTGCGATGTCAAAAAAAGTCGGTGTCGAAGTTATTGCAGAGGGTGTTGAGAAGCTTGAGCACCTGAAAATACTGGAAAAAGCCGGTTGTGATCTTGCGCAGGGATATTATATAAGTAAACCGCTCCCCTTCACTGAATTAAAAAAATATCTACAGTCGTTTAATTAATAAATCTAGAGTAAAAATATTTAAAAACTATATAAATTATCCTGCAGTCTTGTAAATATCTTGACTCTGCTTTCCCCTGTTGTCTAATAAATCCTGGATCAAATCAATGTCTTCTTCCATTAAGATTTAAGGAGGGTCACAATACTCTCTGTTGTGGCCGCGGAGTCTTTTCCGGGGGCTGTTTAAAGAGCTTTCATCTCCTGTAATCTTTCTGGAATCTGTATCATATATATTAAATAAATTATCAATTTAAGGAGTGTATTATGCCACGAAGAATTATTCAGGTAGAGGAGAAGGTGAGCCTTTTAGTCGGTTTTCCTCTCAGCCTGCAGCATCTTTTTGCAATGTTCGGCGCTTCGGTTCTTGTTCCGACACTTTTCGGAATAGACCCGGCTATTGTTCTTTTAATGAATGGAGTTGGAACTCTGATTTATCTTTTTATCTGTAAAGGGAAAGCTCCTGCGTTTCTCGGTTCGAGTTTCGCTTTTTTATCACCGGTATTTATTGTTCTCGGTGCTGACAGAAGCCTTTGGAATGCTAACTACGGTTATGCTCTTGGCGGCTTTATTGCGGCCGGTATGGTCTTTATAACTGTTGCCGTAATTATCGGATTTTTCGGTCCGGGATGGATTAAGATTGTTCTCCCTCCGGCAACAATGGGACCTATTGTAGCTCTAATCGGACTTGAACTTGCCAGTGTCGCTGCATCCATGGCGGGAATAATTCCAGATGCACAGGGTGCATTTAACAGTAAAGCTGTAATTGTCTCTCTTGTTACTCTAGCTGCTGCTGTTTTTGGCTCGATATTGTTTAGAGGTTTCATGGCAGTTATACCTGTATTGATAGCAATAATCGTCGGTTATGTTGCTGCTTATCTCATGGGAATTGTTGATTTTACCGCGTACAATCAGTCAAATATTCTTGCGGTTCCAAAGTTTTATTTTCCTAAGTTTGATATCAACGCGATAATTGTAATCCTTCCTGCATCACTTGTTGTCGTATCTGAACATATAGGACATCTTATTGTAACAGGAAATATTGTAGGAAAAGATCTTACAGTAGATCCCGGTCTTCACAGATCACTTTTAAGTGACGGTATATCAACAGTAATTTCCGGATTCACCGGTTCAGTTCCTACTACAACTTATGGTGAAAATATCGGAGTTATGGCTATTACAAGAGTATATTCAGTATGGATTATCGGCGGTGCTGCTGTCATTTCTATTGTACTTGCATTCATCGGTAAGCTTTCAGGACTTATTCAGTCAATGCCAGTTCCTGTTATGGGTGGAATAAGCCTTCTTCTTTTCGGTGTAATTGCAGCATCAGGGGTCCGAATGCTTGTTGAAGAAAAGGTCGATTACAGCAAGGCATCAAATCTTATCCTTACATCGGTTGTTCTTATCGTCGGAATCAGCGGCGCGTTTCTTAAAATAGGACATGTACAGCTTAAAGGGATGGCTCTTGCAACTGTTGTTGGTATGATTCTAAGCATCATTTTTCACTTTCTTGAGAAATTTAAACTTACAAATGATCTGAAGTAAACGCAAAGATATATATGCATTTTAAAAAGTAGGGCGCAAGCCCTGCTTTTTTTTCGCCCGCATTAGCGCATGCCTGACGGTACGGAAGTTGACTTAAAAAGCTAAGGAATAAATATCGAAAAAAATTAATTATGAGCCTGAAAATTGTTATTATAAAGAATACTATTTGATATCACTTCTGTAATTTATAGATGTTAATGAAATAACAGTATTTATTCCTTAACTTTTCTAAAATAAAAAAACTCTATTATCCCCGCCGCCGAAGGCGGCGGGGATAATAGAATTATTGCTTTTTGCACTAAAAATTATATTTAAAAATGACTACTGATAAAATAATTAAAACCCGGTGTTAAATTTATAATGGAGGAACATTCTATGAAATGGTTTAAAATGATTATTGTGCTGATTTTTGTGCTTTTATCGGCCGGAGGATATTTCATCTGGACTGCTAATAAATTTACAAGAGATGGTGAGATTAATCTGAAAGGGCTCAGCGCTCCTGCAAAGGTTCTTCGTGATGAAAAGGGTATGCCGTATATATTTGCAGAGACTATGCAGGATGCTTTTCTTGTCCAGGGGTATGTTACCGCGCAGGAACGTCTCTTTCAGATGGAAACGACAAGGCTTTTCTCATCGGGAAGGATAAGTGAACTGGCTGGTGATGCAGGGAGAGAATCTGATATTGAAATCCGTACTATCGGATTTTATCGTAATGCAAAAAAACACGCAGCTATCCTTAATGCGGAAACTAAAGCAAATGTCCAGGCATATGTTGATGGAATTAATGAATATATAACAAACAGTGAGTCAACTTTTCATCTGGAATTTAAACTGGCAGGTATAAAACCGGAAAAGTGGGCTGTTGAAGACGTGCTCACTATACTTTACTATATGGGGTATAATACCGGAGCTAACGCTGGTACCGAAATTATTGCACAGATGCTTATTGAAAAACTCGGAGTAAAAAGAGCATTAGAGATTTTCCCTGTAAATATAAATCCTGATAATAAAATTACAGCTTCCAGAATAATCAACGGGACAGATACAATAGCTGCCGGTCATATCAGCGGAATGTCAGAGGATAAAAATCTTATGTCTCTGCTTCAGAAAGATCTGACTTGTTCAATCGGAAGCAATAACTGGACAGTCGATTCCAGGCATTCATCCAGCGGAAAGCCCATTGTTGCAAATGATCCTCATCTTGACGCCCGGATGCTCCCCGGACCATGGATGCCTGTGGGAATAATCGTATCCGGAATCAGGGCTGTGGGAGTCTCATTCCCCGGAATGCCGGGAATCACCATCGGCCGTACTGAACATACATCATATGGAATAACAAATTCTTATAGCGATACCCAGGATATTTATATAGAGACAATTGATCCGGCAAATTCCGGGAATTATCTGGAGGGGATACGTTCGATACCATTTACAGTCATCACTGAAACAATTAGGATTAAAGATAAAAAATCACCAGAGGGATTCAGAGAGGAGAAAGTCAATATAAGAATGACTAAACGTGGACCAGTTGTATCCGGTATATTAAAAGGATTAAAAACTGAAAAATGTTTTACACTCCGTCTTTCATCTTACGAAGCGATGGATTCCGGTATAGGTATCGATAAAGTAATGCAGGCATCGTCTGTAAAAGAGATCCGTAAATATTTGAAAGAAGTTACAATGGCGGGATTTAATTTTGTTTTTGCAGATGATGCAGGGAATATCGGATGGCAGACAACAGGACGTATTCCCGTACGTTCTCAAAAAGATAGTACAGTTCCATATGTTGTAATAGATGGAACTGACAACTGGAAGGGATTTATACCATATGAGAAAATGCCTCAATCATACAACTCTCCAAAAGGGTGGGTTGGAACATGTAATCATAACACTGTACCGGATGGTTATCCCGATTATGTTTCGTCATATTTCGCGCCGTACTACCGCTATGCCCGGCTTACAGAGCTGATGAACTTGAAAGAGAAAACATCTGTTGATGATCATTGGAATTATCAGCGTGATTCAAAAAATATTCTAGCACAGAAGATAACTCCGGTTTTTATAAAGGCTCTTGATGAATCTGATGATACAAAAGCAATTGCAGAAATATTAAAAAAATGGGATTACTTTGATTCAAAAGAAAAATCAGCTCCTGCGGTTTTTCAGATAATATTTCACAATCTTGCAATGCTCACTTATGAAGATGAATTAGGTGATGATCTTGCAGAGAAAATGCTCAGTTCGTGGTACTTCTGGCAGAACAGATTAGAGATAATGATTCTCTCCGGTCAATCAGTGTGGTTTGATGATACCCGGACATCCGAAATGGAGAACCTGAATGCTATCATCCGTCGGGCTGCATTAGAAATGCTGAAACAATATGGAACTGATCCGTCAAAACTGGAATGGGGAAAAATACATCGCTTTGAACTGGTTTCGCCTATTATGCGGAAAGGAGTGTTAAAAGGAGTTCTCGGAGGAGGCTCTCATCCTATGGATGGTTCAGGAGAAACGCTTTACCGCGCTATGTATAAATACGATGAACCATATAATCCTGTATATACTGCTTCTTTACGGATGGTGGCAGATCTTGCTGATAATGATAAAGTTCTTGCAGTGCTTCCGGGAGGAACAACAGGAAGACTTTTTGATAAACATCAGACCGATCAGATACCGGAATTTATGAATGGTGAAAAACTCTACTGGTGGCTAAGTGATCAGCAGATATTAAATCATACAAAAAATACACTCACAATTGTGCCGGGAAGATAAAAGTACTAGTTCATCCTTACCCTCCAGTTCTACTCAGGGAGTAAATAATCTGCTCCATGAGCAGAGCCGGTGAGTAAGGTATTTTAATTCAATCAATAGCTACTAATAAAATTACTCCGGCAAATCAGAACATTCCTTAATAGAATTTTAATTTCGTTGACCATCACGGTAGTAATCAGTATATTAATATTAAATTCGATTATACATCTACATCCCGGGATAGCAGTCATGAAAAAAGATGAGTTAACAAAAGAACTTTCACTTATAAATAAAACAACTCTGTTTGATAATCCAATTCTGCGACACTATCTGAAGAAGAATAAACTGAGTGATACAGATGCTGTTGTTCTTGGGATTCTGCTTGAGCTTACAGGGCAGGGGAAGATAGAAATCCGGACACACTACAACATCCTTGCTGATTATACAGAGCTCACTGCAATGGAAGTGTACCAGAGCATAAATTCTCTCCATAGATACCGCATAATTGAATATAAACCTGCGGGAAATTTTGTTCATATCTCATTCAATAAAATTGATGAGAAGATAGAAGAGATAGCACTGGCATATATCAATGCAGGGAAGATAAAACATCTGGAAAAAGATGTTGAGTTTATGAAAAAGATGAACTACATCCCATCAGCTGATCTGTTTGATTTGATCACACCTATAATCGGTAAAATTATAACCAGAAAGATTGCTGATGCATTAAGAGCTCTTGTGAACTATATCAATGACCGGCTTGAATCTACAATGAGCATGAGAATGTGGAAGTACCGGATCCTCTCCTTCAGAACAGGTCTCCCCATTGGTGAGATAATTCTCAGAGAATCGCTGCCATATGTTTTAGATGAAATACTGATTATCGAAAAAAAAACATCTCTTCTACTGGCGCAGGGATCGCGGCTTGAGAAGAGTGAGGCGGATCGTGATCTTGTAGTTGCCATGCTCTCTGCAATTACAGATTTTATAAGAACATCTTTCAGTAAAAAAAACAGTGAATTGAACGAAATAAGTTTTGGAGATTCTAAAATAATTCTTTTTGAGAATGTTTATTTTTACGCGGCTGTTGTCGTTCACGGATCACCTGATCTTGAGTTCAATAATAATTTAGAATCCCTTTTAAGTGACATCCATCTGAAGTATCGTGATTCACTTAAAAATTTTAAAGGATCGATGGATGGTCTGCAGGGGATTGTTGATATACTTAATGAATTTATTAACAGCTCAAATGCCGTAACTTATCCCGGCGGACCGGGAGAGAGGTCTTTTAAAAAACTGAAAATTACTGCAGCAATAATATCTGCTGCTGCAATGATCTTTATCGTTCTGTTTATTGCCGGTGAGATTATTGATTATCGTCTGGAAAAAAAAATTGCAGCAAAAATTAACGAATCTCTCCCTCCATATACTCATGATGTAGTGCTGGATGCGGAAGGGGATAAACTTTTTATTGATGGTGTAATTTCATCTCCTAAAACAGGTGAAGAGATTGATCGCATCGTTTCTGATTTCACAGGGATAGAAAATATTGTCAATAAAACTGTCTCCGCAGATTTCCGGACAGTTGAAAAATTTAAACTTGAACTGGAACAATTTGACAAAAGATTTAATGACCTGCAGGTACTTCTTATCCGGCAGGAGCTTGAAAAGATAATTATACAGTTCCCCTCCGGTGTTACTTCAATAGGGAGCAACCAGATACTTCAGGCACGGAGGATTTACGAAATCCTCAAGGGGTATCCGGAAATTAATGCGGATATAATAGCATTTAACGATCCTGCTGGAGGCTTTGACATTAATAAAAAACTTGCTGAAGAGAGAATGGCGGCAATAAAAAAATATTTGATCTCTCTCGGGATGAACGGTGACAGAATTACTATTACAGACTTTAATCCCGATGTTATCTCTGCAGATCCAAGGTTTTCAGGATTTAAAGATACACGCGGTATTATGCTCTTCGCAAAACAGAGTAAAGAATAGGATCAGATAAAACTGCACAATGGGTAATTGTATAAAACAGATCGAGCCGGACAGCAGCGGTAAATGAATGTCAAAAAATGCTATCGAGATAATAATCAGCAGATTTGGTATATACTATGCGGTTCTAAACACTTCAATGATCCTGTCGTTTACAGATAAAAATCTGAAGACTTATTTAGGACTGATGGAGTCCGGAGATAGAGAATCACTTACGGATATTTTTCCTGAACTGTTTGGTCTTGAAACGGATATTAATGATGTAATACACAAACGGAAAGATCATTTTATTCTGAATACAATTAACAGAACTGTGAACACTGAGATTTTTTTTAATCTTCATCTTTTCAGCGATCCTGAAAATATTGGAACTGCCCTGGTTATTGTTGAAGATATAACAGAAGGGAGTCTTTCTCTCCGGATGGTACAGCAGAAACGGAATGAGATGATTCTTAAAAATAATGAACTTATACGGCGCGAGGAGTTCATTACAACTCTTCTTAATACAATCCCTGATCCGGTATTTTATAAAGATTCATCGGGAAAATATATCGGATGCAACAGAGAGTTTGAAAACTTTACCGGATTAACACGTGATGAGCTTACTGGACAACGGTCCGGGTTCTTATTCTCTGATAATGATGAAAACAGTTATGACAGATATGACAAAGAACTTATTGCTATTGGCGGATCGATAAACTATGAAGCGGAAATTATCAGCAGGAGCGGAGATAAATTTTATACAATAATTAACAAATCTGTTTTCCCCGATAGTGAATACGGCGGTGCGGTAATTGTCGGTGTTATAACCGATATAACCGGAAGAAAAAAAATGGAGGAACAGCTGAAAGATACAATGAATATGCTGGAGATAAGCAGGAGTGATCTTCGGGATCAGATTTGTATGATGGAAAAAAATCTTCTAATAGCCGGAAATGCCGTTGATGCACTGCTCCAGAAAGATTTTCCGGCAACAGAATTTTTTGATGTATCCTGCCGTTATCTTCCTCTTGCACAGATTGGCGGAGATTTCTACTCAGTAATAAAAAATGAGAAGAGTATAAATATTTTCATTTGTGATATTTCAGGGCATGGTGTTGCGGCAGCTCTTTTTTTATCTCTTATAAAATATTTCTCCGAAAATATTATTAATGAATATGGTGAAAATCCTGCAAGGTATCTGGAGGAGCTGAACCATATTTACCTGAGTAAGATAATACCATCATACTATTTTACAGCTATAGCAGGGAAGCTCAGCTTTGATGATGGAATAAAATTTACTTTTTCAAACGGCGGCCATCCTCACCCTATTCTTATGAAAAAAAATGGAGAGATTAAACTGCTTGGCGGCAATGGTACTGTTGTGGGAATTTTTGAAGATCAGAAGTATAGTGAATTTGAAGCCGTCATTGAGAAAGGCGATATGCTCTTTCTTTATACTGATGGTATACCGGAAACGCATAATTCTTCTGATACAATAATCGGATTTGATGAATCACTGCTGAAATTTTTCAGCTCCGGTAAAAGAGAAACTCTTGATGAGACAATGGATGCAATTATTAAACAGCTGATAGATTTCAGAGGGGATGTTAAACAGGAGGATGATATTCTTCTTCTTGGATTTCTTGCAATATAGAATCTCTTACGGGCAACTTAATGCTTGCTTTTTAAAGTTTATTCTAATATATTATACCCATAGTATAACAACCCTGGGATGAACCTATCAAAAATTTTTTGCGGAGATATAATGAGTTCTGAGTACAAATGGAAGATTGTTATGGTCGGTGAATTTGCTGTAGGGAAAACAAGTCTTGTACGGCGTTTTGTCAGCGATGAATTCAGCGATTCATACCTTACCACAATCGGTGTTAAAGTTACGAAAAAAGAGGTTCTTATAAAGAACAATATAACTGCAGATCTTCTGCTCTGGGATATTGCCGGGAGTGATAAATTTACAAAGATCTCCCCTGAGTATATCAAAGGCGCATCAGCAGGGATTATAGTATCTGATTTAACACGAAAAAATACTATTGATACCGTATCTGCACATGTGGAACTTCTAAAAAGTATAAATCCTCATATGATTATTTGTGGCGCTTTAAATAAATCAGATCTGATAGAAAATCCTCATGATTATATAAAAATTCATGAAAGCAGTTTTAGCAGAAGTGATGTAGATTTTGTTTTAGAAACAAGTGCGAAGACCGGTTTGAATGTAGAGAGTTTATTCAGTAAATTAAGTAATGCGTTATATGAAGTAAATATAAAATGAAAGAGAATATAAAAATGAATAATGGATTCTTCCTCTCTCTTTTTAACAGATTCGGTTTACACTATGGATTTGTTAACAGTAATATGATTATTCATTTTGATAATGATGAAGTGTGTACATATCTCTCCCTCGACAACAATATCAGGAATTTTAAACTTGAAGATTTATTCAATGAGATAATCGGATTAGAGAATGAAATCGAAATGGTTTTATCAGGTGAAAAGGATGAATTCTGTATAATGGGAATAAACAGATACGAAGAGATAGGGAAAATATTTAATCTCTATTTTATTCATCATCCTCATGAAAATTACAAAGCAGCTGCAGTTTTACGCGATATAACTGATGAAGCATTGTTCAGGCAATCACTTCAGCAGAGTACCAATGAGATTGATCTTCTCCAGCATGAACTCATAGAAAAAAACAGAGATCTTGATATAACAAATAAAGAACTGCGCGAAAGCCGCGATGAGATGAAAATTCTGAACTTTGAGCTGGAGGAGACAGTACAGCTCAGAACTATGCAGTTTAAAGAGAAATCGGAACTTTCAAAAAGACTGTTCCTTCAGACTGTAAATTCACTTATGTATGCACTTGAGTTGCGGGACCCGTATACAGCGGGCCATCAGCAGCGAGTTTCAAAACTCGCCACTGCGATAGCAACAAAAGCAGGTCTCGATGATACTATTATTGAAGGAATTATGGTTGCCGGAAAACTTCATGATATCGGAAAAATTTATGTCCCCAGCGAATTTCTGACAAAGCCGGGTAAACTTCCCGAAGAGGCTCTGCTTGTAATAAAAACTCATCCGCGTATCGGATTTGAAATTCTCAAAGATATCGAATTTCCATGGCCCATTGCTTCAATAGTTCTTCAGCATCATGAAAGAAATGACGGAGGGGGTTATCCATACGGTCTGGAACGGGAAGAGATAATGCTGGAGGCAAAAATACTCTGCGTAGCTGATGTTGTTGAGGCGATGATAACAAACAGGCCGTATAGAATATCACCTGGAGTGGAAGAGGCTCTTGGGGAGATTCAGAAATATAGAGGAATTAAATATGAATCATGCGTTGTAGACGCATGTCTGAGTCTTTTTCTTGAAGATGGTTTTGATTGGGAATAATCTTCGGATTCAGATCAGTTAAGCATAAACGAAAGTTCAACAAAGGGTTCGGCAAATTTTATAACTGCAAAGAATGCCCCATCTTCAGGTACAGGTTTGTATTTTTTATTTACTACTGAATCTGAAACTACAGTTCCGGATCTCAGAACATTTCCCGTTGTCTTAAGAACAATTAATGCATCATCTTTAACAAAAGAAAATACCATTTCCAGAGATGAATCCTTATCTACAAGAAGTTCGGAAATCATATATATACCGCCAAGGCTTATATTATATACTTTCCCGTTAGTATTACTTATAATATTACTATCTGCGAAAGAATACTCAATTTTCATCTCTTTATCATATCTGGCATATTGACGATTTTCGCTCATCTTTCAGTCTCCTCTTAGAGTCTTACCGTAAATTAATTTACTATATTGTCAATAAGTCAACTGATAATTTTGAAAGATATGGCACTTTATCCCTCTGATTAATTACCCGTTCTAAATTACTTGACATAAACACTCATAAGTTATGTGAGTAAATTGGATTTTTATATTTTTTAAATACGGATATAATTCATGAAAAAAGATTTCGGCTACAGGGAAATACCCTATAACTATACATCATTCTCGGATAAAGAGATTATACTTAAATATTTTGATGATGCAACATGGGAGCTTCTGAATGATCTGAGACATCAGAGAAAAACAGGTAGAAGCGCCAGGTTGATTTTTGAAATTATTGGTGATATATTTATTATTGACCGTAATCCATATATTTTTAATGATTTTCTGGATGATATTAAAAAGCAGAAGAAATTAAAAAAACTCCATGAGATACGATTCCATGCAATAAAGACCAAAACCTCCAATGAACGGATTCATGAACTTGTGGAAAAACTGATTAAAGTTGATGCTCAGTTTTTCAGCAGATTCAGAAGTGAGAGGAAGAAACGAAAAAAGATTTTTAATACATTGAATCCTATTCTCCCGAAAGAACAGATACATTTTTCCGCATTCCAGAAAGTGACTCATGTCACTGACGCAACGGACTGGAGGGTGGAGTATCCTGAAGTTATCGTGTATCCCGAAACTACAAATGAAATTTCAAAACTTATAAAAGCAGCCTCAACTCTAAATCTTAAGATCATACCCCGAGGCGGAGGGACCGGTTTGACAGGAGGAGCAATTCCCGTTGTTCCCGATACAATGATTATCAACACCGAAAAAATGTCCGGAATCAAAGAGATCGAGTTTGTAAATATAAACGGTAAAAATATCCCTGTAATTGAAACAGATGCCGGGGCCATTACTGAAACAGTAACACATTTCTGTAAAGACAGAGGATATATCTTTGCTACCGATCCGACATCAGCATGGGCATCAACAATCGGCGGAAACATTTCTGAAAATGCCGGAGGAAAAAAATGTGTCATGTGGGGGACTGCCATTGACAATATCTTTTCATTTAAAATTGTCAATGCAGAAGGGCATGTTCTTGATGTAAGAAGAAAAGATCACCCTCATAGAAAAATTGAACCGGAAGATGAAGTAGTCTTTGAAGTTTATTCTCTGGCAAAAAAGAAATCTGAAAAACTAATTAAAACTATTATACTCAGCGGTCTTGATGTAAGAAAGCATGGCGTTGGAAAGGATATTACAAATAAAGCTTTAAAAGGTCTCCCCGGAATTCAGAAAGAGGGTGGTGATGGTGTAATCATCTCTGCCAGGTTTGTTCTCTACAAACCATTTAATCACTGCAGAACTATATGTCTTGAATTTTTCGGCACTAATATGATTAACGCTTCAAAAGCTATTGTGGAAATTTTAGATAATTTTAACACTAATGATCACGCTCATCTTACAGCGCTTGAACACTTTGATGACAAATATGTCGGTGCGATAAATTATAGAAATAAATCTGACCGGAGTGAATTTCCTAAAGCAGTTCTTCTTATAGATGTGGAGAGCGATGATATTGAAGAGCTTGAAATATCATCTAACAGCATACTCGAGATTGTTAAGCAGTATAATACTGAAGGTTTCATTGCCGACTCAGAAGAGAAGAGAGAACTATTCTGGAAAGACAGAAAAAATCTCGGAGCAATCGCCCGTCATACAAATGCATTCAAACTGAATGAGGATATTGTAATCCCGGTAGAATCGCTGCCTCATTTTTCGGATTTTATAGATAGGCTGAATCTTCAGAAAGAGCTTGAAAACAACTGTGCTATAATAGATGATCTTACAGAATATTTTAAAACAATACATGGAAAAGAGGACGTTTTCTTTCAATCAAAGATTGAATCGTATATTAGTTATATAAACAGCATAAAATCAAATCAGCTTGACTACATAAGCAATATTGAAAAACCGGCAGGTGTACTTCCTATTATTACAAATCCTGAATATAAAGACCGTCTGATATTCGAGCTGCTTCGTGATGGAGTAATACCCTTTTCAATTTCTGAAACTGTGTTGAACAGATTCAGAAAGAATTTTCACGGCTACGATGAAATAATAAATTCCTTCAACGAGATAGTTGAATTCAGGCAGAGCAGAAAACTTATCATTGCAACTCACATGCATGCCGGTGACGGGAATATTCACGTAAACATTCCTGTTCATTCGAATGATTATAGAATGATGCTAGATGCAGATGATATTGCTGCAACAGTAATGAAAGAGACTACTGAAAAGTTTAACGGAGTAATTTCCGGAGAACATGGAATCGGACTCACAAAGCTTAAATTTGTAGATAAAGCTCTTCTGGATGATTACGCTGCATATAAAAAAGAGGCAGATCCGGATGATATTTTTAATCCGGGAAAATTAAGACACGATTTTCCTCACAATTCAGTTTATACCCCATCTCTTAATCTTCTGGAGCTTGAGGCTTTTATCCTCGAAGTAGCGGATATGAAAGACCTTACCAAATCTATTGCTTCATGTGTCCGCTGCGGAAAGTGTAAAGATGTATGTAACACACATGTCCCGGCCTGCACAATGTTTTACAGTCCCAGGAATAAAATTCTTGCTGTAACCCTTATAACTGAAGCAGTACTATACGAAGCTCAGACAACAAATAATCTTAGCTTCAGAAATTTCCGTATGCTTCGTGATGTTTCAGATCACTGTACAATGTGCCATAACTGCTACACTCCTTGTCCGGTTAATATCGACTTTGCAACAGTTACACTTGCTATTAGAAATCTTCTTAACGAGAGAAAAAGATCTGAACCTAAACTTATTACAAACTTTGTACTTTTCTATCTGAAACGAAAAGGCTATTATACCAATAAACTTTTCCGGATACTCATTCTTAAATTTGGTTACTCGATGCAGCGGCTGGGTTATATGGTAAATAAACCTGTTAATAAGCTGACTGAATTTCTTGTCCCTAAAATTAATGGTATTCTTCAGTCCCGTCTCCCTAAATCAGGTACTCCCACACTCCGGGATTATCTGGGATTAAAAGGTGCCAATACTTTTTTTGCCTTTCATAATCCTGAAAAAGAACTAATTAAAAGTGTAGTCTACTTCCCCGGATGCGGTTCTGAAAGAATGTTTCCGGAGATAAGTATTGCCGTAATTGCTCTATTGTATAACGCCGGTGTACGGGTTGTAATACCGCCCGAATATCTCTGCTGTGGTTATCCATTCCTGGCAAACGGAAGGAAAAAAGAAGCCGAAACAAAGAGCTACGAAAATCGCGTTTTATTTCACCGCATGTCTGATATTATAAACTATATGGATATTGAAGATGTAATTGTATCCTGCGGTACCTGTTATGAAATGCTTGATAAATACAAAATTGAGAATATTTTTCCTGATGCTAAAATAACAGATATCAATGAATTTATAGCAAGGGAAGATCTTTACAAAAAAATACATAGAGATCAGATATTCTATCATGATCCATGCCACTCTCCGCTTAAGTCTCTTGGAGTAGATAAAACTTTTAATACAATACTAGGGAATAAACCTGTTACTGCCCCAAACTGCTGCGGTGAAGGTGGAACAATGTCCCTCTCAACTCCATCAATTTCAAATTCATTAAGAGATAGAAAAGAGTTTAATTTTTCACAGATTTTTGACAAAAAAGAAAATTTTACTGTCATTACGACTTGTCCAAGCTGCGTGCAGGGACTATCAAAAATTAATAATAAAACTTCAATCACCGGAAAGGCGATGTCGATATATCTTGCTGAAATATTTCTGGGGCGGGGATGGAAAAAGAATTTCATATCCTCAGTAGTAAAAAAAGAAGGAATAGAAAGAATTATCCTTTAATAAAAAAAGATACATGCCGAAAATTAAGAAAGCAAATACTGAATTAAAGGTATAAAAATGAAACATCTCATAATCACTCTTTTTTTAATTACACCGGCACTACTTTTTTCTCAGGATAAAAGTGCTGATACAAAAATAGATCTGAAGAAAGAACCGGTTCTTTCTATTTTTACAGATCTTTTTAAATTAAAAAATCTCAGTTTTTCAAGAGAGCAGCCGGATAATAATGGTGAAATACTTGAAACAGAGTTCCAGCTTGAAAATTTAACTAATGTATCTATGGATTTATATATTTTTGTAATAGCGACTTATGAAAAAGAGTATATAACAAAATCAAGTTTTGAGAGACCGGAACTTGAAGATAGAAATTTAATCAAACTCATTCAGGTATATCCTGATGAATTATCAAATTACGAATATACAGTGAAAGATGATTCCGGTGTGGACAAAAAGTATTATCAGAAATATCCGAAAAATATAAAAGCCGGTATAGATAAAAAAACCGGAAAACCTTATAATCTGAATGATATTATAACATTCAGATCACGCCATTTCAGTAAATTTATGAAGAAATATTATTTCTTCAATAACATATCAATTCTTATTTTTGATTCTGAGGATAAGCTTCTTTTCAGACAAAACTATGTTGTAAATCCCATTAAGAGATAAAAAATCTTTTCAGCTCATCTTTAAGCTCTGCGAGGTCTGATACTATCCGGCCTCCGGAGTTCAATATAAAATACTCAACCTGAAGATTTACAATTGCTCCATCATTGTCACCACATCGTCTGAAATCACTTCTGTAACCGCATATCTTTTTATTTAAAGCAGCTCCAAATCCTATTTCCGAAGCTGTTCCGCTGTCTACGTCTGTACCATCAAGAATCGCGAGAATACCATCAGCTTCAATAATACCTTTTTTATTATTTTCCGCTATAATTCTATTGAGTTTAATCCATTCTTTCTTTTTCTCAATCCCGTTTTCAATTTTATTAACATTTTCTATCAAGTTATCGGGAGTAAGTTTCCACGGATCTATACATATCAGATTGAACTGTTCCAGAAGAGGAATTAGTTTTTCATATAAAAACAATCTCCCTGACTCTGAAAAACCTAAAGGTGAAGCTACATAAATTTTAATCATCTCATTTCCTTTTTATTCCGATAGATTTGTAAGACATGCAATTATAGTAAGTACTGATAGATTGCTTTTTACTGAGTCACAGACGCGGTTCAGATAGAATGACACCGGTTTATGAGCCATTAGCAATTAGCAATTACTCTATAAAAAAAATATTTTATTCTCTGGATGTTTTATACCTGAGTATGACTATTAAAAAGTGCATTTTATCAGATCAATACTTACATCAGAGGGGAAGTTTTTAAGGCTCGTTTAAAAAATCATTGACTCAGGTTACTTAAAAATATTAATATTTTCAAGATATTTATTTAAAAAAGAAGACTCGGGAGTTACTTTATGAAATATAGTATGGTTAAGCAGTTTTCTAATGCTGCTATAGATAATGCGTTCAGTTTTGTTTTTAAAATAGTGGATTTCGGTAAAATTCTTGTTGAGGTGTTCTGGGGTTTTGTGGATATCTGGGCTGCTTTCTTCGGTATATTCTATAATTTCTTCATGTATTTTTATTATATGTTTCTTTTCATGATAGACAGAGGATCTGAGACAAGCGGTCCGGCGTTAAGATCAAGACGAAAATCGCAGAAAGTATCAAGAATTCCATCATTGACTTTTGATAAATCACCATCAGTTATTCCATCTATGTATAGAGTTAAAACTGCAGCATCAGGTACAGGAAAAACTATAACTGCTTCAGTTGAGAGTGCAGCAGCTAAAACAGCCGATAGTGTACAAAAAGTTTTATCACCAATTAAAGCTCCAATGAAATCAATTCCTAAAGGTTCTAAGAAACCATTATTTAAATCAGCTTTTGAGTTTATCGTAGATTATTTTGTCACTGTAAAAGATATACTCACTAAACCGTTTATCTTAATAGCAGAATTTTTTGCAGGAAAACTGACTCCGGTAAAAGAGAGTGAACCGAAAAATCAGGAACAGGGAAGAAGAATAAGTCTTATTGATCAATATATGAAAGAGTATGAAAAACAGAAAAAAAGATAAAACTTTATATATTTATAAAAAAACCCCGGCAATGCCGGGGTTTTTTTGTTAATGTTTAAATGCCCTTTGACCTGTATACATCATTGTGACTTTCGGATCAGCTTCATTACATGCTTCGATCGATTCAAAATCTCTCATTGATCCGCCAGGCTGAAGAATTGCTGAAATGCCCTGTTCAATTATAACATCAACTCCATCTCTGAAAGGAAAGAATGCATCAGATATTGCAACAGCTCCTTTTAGTCCACCTTTTGCCGCAGAAGTATCATTATCAATTCCGGTTTTATCCGAACTATTGCGTTCCCCTTTTTTTACAGCCAGCTCCAGTTCTTTATAAGTAATACCATATCTGTCAAAACAGAGAAGGTCTGCAAATTTGGTATAAGCTTTATATATTGCTATCTCAGCTACGCCGACTCTATCCTGTTCTCCGGTACCTATACCGACTGTTACGCCATCTTTAACATATATAACCGAGTTTGATGTAACTCCCTGCTCCACGTACCATCCGAAAAGCATATCTTCAAACTCCCGTGCTGTAGGGGGTCTATCGATGCTGTATTTAGTCCCTTTATATTCAGTTACCGCAGGGAGGAAATCATCCTTTGATTTAATTCTGGTAGTGGAGGATTGCTGAACAATAAAACCGCCATCCATTAAGGATTTAAAATCGGGGAATATTACATCTCTTACTTCTGCAAGACGGTCAATCCGGGGTATTCGTACTATTCGTAAATTTTTCTTCTTTTTAAGAATCTCAAGTGCTTCACCGTCGTATTCAGGCGCTACAATTACCTCAAGATAAAAATTTGAAACCAGTTCTGCGGTCTCTTTATCACATACTCTATTCAATGCAAGACAGCCGCCGAATGCAGCAATTCTATCGGCCCTGTAAGCCCGGTTAAAAGCTTCAGCAATGGATGAACCATATGCAACACCGCATGGATTGTTATGTTTTACAATAACTGCTGCAGGTTTATCCATTAGATATTTCAATATATTCAGCGCATTATCAATGTCAGTTAAATTTATTTTTCCAGGATGTTTTCCGAACTGTATCAGCATATTTTCATCAATGCCGCTTACAAAGGAGTTACCCGGTTTAATAAATTCGCAGCCTGCAAGTACAAGATTTCCGTTCACCAGTTCATACATCGCTGCTTCCTGGCCTGGATTTTCTCCATATCGTAATCCGCGTTCTACCTGTACACCTTCGTCATTCATCTTCCATATTCTTTTTCTATACTGAAGTTTCTGATCTCCGAATGTTATAGTCATTTCATCCGGAAAATTATCATCAAGTATTGTCTGATAAGATTTTTTAATATTGTCCATTGTCTGATCATCCTTTATTATTCTATTACTGTAGATCCATCCATAAGTATTACATCAAGAATATATTCATTTCTTTTTGTGCTTAGAGGAGTATAGCCCATAAGCTGACCTTTAAACTCAAATTTTGAATCAATAGTCAACAGATCAACTGTATCTTTATTTTCTAGAAATACGAAAAAAATTATTTTTTGATTATATAACATAGAGTCAGATGATTCAATAATTACTCTATATTTTTTTTTGTATCTTTGATTTGCGGATATATCAGTAATCGTTCCGCGTCCAATTACAATCTTATTGGTTAAACCGGATAAAATATCATCTCTTTGAATTATCTGTCTGCTATTAAAATCTTTAAAAAATGAACCATCAAGAACAACCGCCCCATCCTCTCCGGAGAGATGAGGGCAAAGCAGACATGCAAATATTAAAACTGTTAAAAACTTTATCTTTCTGTTATTATTCTTCATTCTTTAAATCTTCAAAATATATTTCATGAATTCCCGAATCTCTCAGTACAGTAATACTTCTTATCCTTCTGTCAGATGCCCTGTATTTTTCAATAAAATTCTCAAGAGAGGATATCTTTTTATTATTAACAGAGAGAATAACATCACCCTCTTCAATTTCCTTATACGGACTTCGTGGAGAAAGATATGTTACTACAATCTGTCCTGTGACAGAATCTTCATCTAATTCGACGCCATAGTATTGAAAGAGCTGTTCAAGCTCGCCTTGAAGACGGACAAATTCATCCTTCTCTCTTAATACAAATTTAACATCAATAATTTTCCCGTTTCTGGAGAGAAGAATCTCAATCCGGGAACCTACACCTTTATTGCCAATCATCCTTGTAAGCGCACCAAGACTCTCAATTTTCTGATTATCAATCTCTTTTATAATATCCCCCTGCTTAATACCAGCGGTATCTGAAGGAGAATTTCTGATTACAGATAAAACTTCTATGAGTTTGTTTTCCTTATTAGGAGAGAGATTTTTTTCTCTTGCTACAAATCCGAGCCAGCCCCGTTTAACTCTTCCAAAGCTGGTGAGATCAAAACATACCTGTTTTACAATATTTGATGGGATAGCAAAACTTATTCCCTGAAATCCGCCCGATGCAGATCTTATTGCAGTATTAATTCCAACCAATTCTCCATTAAGATTTACGAGCGGTCCCCCTGAATTACCTGGATTAATTGATACATCAGTCTGAATAAAGTCTTCTATATCTGTAAATCCTATATTATCTCTCCCTTTTGATGAAACTATTCCTGCTGTAATGGACTGCTTCAATCCGTAGGGATTTCCGATTGCAATAACCCATTCACCTTCATTTAGACTATTAGAATCGGAGAGTTTCAGAGGGTTAAACTTTTCCCCTTCTCTGTTATCAAGCTTTAATACAGCAAGATCTGTTTTATGGTCTGAAAGATAGTATTTCCCGTTATTAAAGAGCTGAAGCTCATAACTTGTTCCATCATTACTAACAGCTTTAAAGACATCACCTCTCTTTACAACATGAAAATTGGTAACAATAAAACCGCTTTTAGAAATTATAGTTCCTGTTCCATATGATATTCGGACAAGATTTGATTTACCATTTTTGTTTCTTTTTTCATATGCTACTATATTAACTACAGAGGGTTTTGCAATGGAAGCTGCATCAATAAAATATCGGTTAAATGTTTCTGGTGTTGCACCTAGACCTGAAGTCAGGGACATAATTAGCAGAATAACTGTAAATCTCACTTTTTTTCTCATCTTTTTTAATATATAATCCAATTAACAGAAAAACTTTAATCAATATTTTTAAAACAAATTCAGCCTTTAAAATATAAAAAGGGGGCATTTAACCCCCTTTTTATATATGAACAAATATTTAAATAATTAAATTACTGAGGATTAGTTGTCGAATCACCAGCTTTCTGCTCGCCTTTCTGAACATCTTCATAAATTCTATTTCTATTGTCAGCTTTATCTTTTTTATACTTCTCTTTTACATCTTTAACCTTAAGACCATCATTCTTGCCGTCACTCTCATCAGCGTAAGCTACAGTTTCAAGAATTCTTATGCCATAAGCTTTTGCAACTCTGTAGTGATAAAGTGACTGCTCGTAATTTTTTGCTGTATACTCATCTTCAGCATCATCCATCTGTCCATAAGCAATCTGTAGTCTCATCTGATTCTGAATAAGTTCTTTAAACTTGTTGGGATCAGATCTTGTTTTCTGGTTCAGGTGAAGTGCTACTATCTGCTTATGACAATCATCTAAAATAACCTGAGTATCTTTATTATACTGTTCAGCCATTTTTTTCATTAAATCAGATATAGATTTCTGGTTTCTTTCAAACCATACTTTAGCAAAGATCATATCTCTTTTATAATAAAGCTCTATTGCTCTTTTATACTCATCATAAATTTTATCGTAGTCAGCTTTCCAGCCCTTGTCAAAGTTAGTTACTATAACACTAAGGAGATAAATCTGCTCAAGGTTCTTTTTAACTAATTTCGAAACAACATCCTGTGCATGAAACTGTGCAAGGTAAGAATCATCCGGTTTTTCTGCCTGATTGAAATTTTCATTAAGACTGTCGCTTCCTTTTGGGTCAAGTTCTTTCAATTCCTGAGATGAAGCTGAAAGATTGAATACCATAATGAACGACATTACAACTAATAATAATCTGCCGTAATTCATAAGTTTTTATCTCCTAAAATAAAGATAACAAATTTTAAGCATCCGTTACTTAAAATATAATATCACAATTTATGTTAATAGTAAATAATCCTTTTAATCTCGACAACATTTTTTTTATTTTTTATCGAAATTAATATAGATATTACATTCAAAATCATCTGTTATGTCTCATAGCGTTAAAAAAGATATTTTTTTACCAGAGTACACGATAATTTGTTGTTGAAATTAAACATGTTTAATGAATGATCAATTATTAACATTATACGGAGTTGGCCATGAACGACTTTTCTCAAACTATTATAAAATATCTCGTCATTATTATTCTAATCTATATTGCATTTAAGTTTATTCTTCCTCTTATATTGCAGCTGATAGGTATGGTTCTGATTTTCATAGTAAAAGTACTGATGTGGGGTGCAATAATAGTCGTACTTTATCTGCTGGGTAATTTCATATATCAGTCCCGTAAAAATAATGGTTGATTAATGAACTCTCATTTTTATTTTAGCAGATACTGTCACCATCTTTTGAAAACCGCATGGGAATTATGGACATAAAAGAAAAAGTATTAAAACTCGAAAAAATTGCACTTATAGCTGTAGCAGTATGCTCTGTATCAGGTGGTCTTATATTCGGTTATATAACATCTGAAATTAAAAATTATTCAGGTATTCATAATCTTAAAAAATTCCAGCCGAGTATCCCTACCAGATTGTACGATGTTAACGGAGAACTTATAGCTGAACTTTATCAGGAGAAAAGAGATCTTGTTACTTTCGATCAGCTCCCTCACACTCTTATAAATGCTTTTCTTTCGCAGGAGGATAAGGATTTTTACGAGCATTTCGGCATTAATCCTGTTGCTATTTTAAGAGCAATGGGTAAGAATATAATCGCTTCGGTTAAATCATTCAGGCCCACCATCGTTCAGGGTGGTTCAACCATAACTCAGCAGCTTGCTAAACAGTTATTTACCGAAAGCGAAAGAACATTTGCACGAAAAGCCCTTGAAGCAATACTCGCCCTTCAGATTGAAAAAAAGTTCTCCAAAGAGGAGATTCTTGAAATATACTTCAACCAGATTTATCTCGGTCACGGATGCCATGGTATATCCACTGCATCTAAATTCTTTTTTAATAAAGAAGTACAGCATATGTCTCTTATCGAAGGGAGTGTGCTTTCAGCTCTCCCTTCAAAGCCTACCGGTTACTCTCCGCTGAAATACCCACGGGAGGCACATGCTAAAAACCGGGATACACTGACCAGGATGGTTAACGCAGGTTATCTCACAGAAGAGCGTTCAAACGAAATATATGAGGCTTTCTGGCCCCCTTTTGTTGAATCATTAAGAACAGAATTCCCGACAAAAACTGCAATGTCAAAAGATGAAGATAACGCTCCTTATTTTACCGATTACGTAAGACAGATTATAGATGCCCGTTTTGGAAAAGATCTGATGTATAATGAGGGTCTTACTGTTTATACAACTCTTAACCTGAAGAGGCAGAGAGTTGCACAGAAATATCTGAGCGAAGGATTGATTGAGCAGGATAAGGTTTCTACCCGGATGAACTCTTTTTATAACAGTGCGGTAGATAGAAGCTTATTCGGTGCATATAGCGCGCTGCGAATGATTTTCAGTCTCCCCTCTGTTATTATTGTTAATGATCTTGATACTCAATTCAAAAAGAATATGGTAGATCAGCTAATTGATTCAATGGAGATACTGACTCTTTTATCAGACGCGCCAGGTAATTATAACGTTATTGAAGCTTTTAGAACACAGGTATCAGGCATTTCATCATCCATGAAAGTTGAAGGTGCTTTTATTGCTGTAGAACCCCCCACAGGCTACATAACAACAATGGTTGGAGGTTCTGAATTTGAGGTTTCAAATCAGTATAACCGTGCTGCTCAGGCTAAACGTCAGCCGGGATCAGCATTCAAGCCTTTTGTTTACGGATCTGCAATTTATAATAAAGTAATAAGTACCGCAACTGTTCTCCCTGACGTTCCGATTATCGATGTAGACGCTGCAGGTTCTACATGGTCACCGGATAACTACGAAGGTGATTTCTCGGGAATGGTTAACATCCAGAAAGCTCTTGCTCAATCTATAAATATTATTTCAATAAGAATTTTTGATCTTGTTGGTGCTGACGGCGTTATAGATTATGCGGCAAACATGCTTAAAATTCCTGAAACCAGATTTACCCCCGGACCGGCTCTTGCACTCGGAACAGTGGAAGTCACTCCTCTTGAACTGGCAACAGGTTATGCTATATATGCAAATAGAGGACGGGATGTAATTCCATTTGCAGTACGTTATGTTATTGACAGGGACGGGAATGAGCTTGTTAATATAGAGGAAGAAGTCGGGAACATTATTGCTACAAAAGAGATTGAAGGGACAATACAGATTATACCGGAAACTGTTGCCTATATTATGACAGATCTTATGCGGGGGGTAGTTGATCATGGAACCCCGGCATTTGCTATAAGAAATCAGGCTGGATTCACCAAAGGAGCAGCGGGTAAAACCGGTACTACACAGAACTGGACAGATGCATGGTTCTGCGGTTATACTCCTGATATAGCGGCCGTTGTATGGCTTGGATATGATAAATCGTTCATGACTCTGGGGAAAGGTCAGTCAGCTGCAGGAATCTCTGCTCCAATCTGGGGATACTATATGAAAGAGGTATATAACGGAATGCCCGATCCGGTTTTTCCGGAAAGACCTGAAGGTGTTGAGGGGAAGGGCGTCTGCTGGTATACAGGCTTAATACCGGGACCGAGTTGTAAAAAAATATCCGGTGGTATAGGTCTGAAAGGGAGCGGTGCAGGTAAAGTATGTGATGGAAATCACTATGAAATGAAAACAGTTCTTGAAAGATACATGGAAAAAGAAGGATTGACAGATTAACGATAAATTCATTTATTGACATTTTCGTTTATTCTGTGTATATTGTTCTCAAATTCTCAATGAAATTATTATTTCTTATTTATTGATAAGAAATAAATCAGGAGTTGCAAAATGTTCAATGTTGGTGATAAAATAGTATATCCCATGCATGGCGTGGGTGAAATTGAAGGTATTGAGAAAAAGGTTGTTCTCGGAAAAAGAAATGAATACTATATGATAACAATCATCAGCAACGGTATGAAAGTTATGATACCGGTTAATAACGCGAAAGAGATAGGGATAAGAAGTATTATTCCTAAAAAAGATATAAAGAAGGTTATGGCTATTCTTGCAACCGAAGCTGAAGCAATCGAAGAGGACTGGAAACTCCGTTATCAGAACAATATAGATAAAGTAAAAAGCGGCTCAATATATGAAGTGGCTGAAGTTGCCAGAGATCTTTTTAAACGAGGCAGCGAAAAAGAACTTTCTATAATGGAGAGAAAACTTTATGAAAATGCCTACCAGCTTATTACATATGAAGTGGCGATGTCCAAAAGTATTGCCATAGATGAAGCTGGAAATATTGTTTCTGAAGCTCTTTCTTCAGGCTTCAAAGAAGAGGAATAACTCTCAGGCCCTCAATTCCGGAAACCGGTTATAAATGCCGGTTTGTCTTCATGTAATACTCCTGTCTGGCGGGTACTTTTCTATAATTTATTAAACAAAAAAATACTTTTTGCTTCATACTATATATTATAATACATATTATTGTTTTATCAGGAGTCACATTATGTTAATAATTATTTTTCGAACTCTTTTTATTATTACATCCATTATCTTTACTACTCTCTTCTATTCTACTTATTCAATGACAGCTATGTTGATTTCCGGTTGTATAGCAGGATTGGCTGCACTGGGCATAATTATTGTAATCGAATATGTCTCTCACAGTTTTCAGTCAAGACAGCTTCTTTCTGCTATTGCGGGGCTCTTAATAGGTCTTATTGCAGCAAACCTTATTGTAAGCGGCTTAAATTCATTTGAACTGGAAATTATAAAAAAATATTCAGGGATTATCAAACCTCTTCTTTATCACATTTCAGGTTTTGCAGTAATGATGTTTTTTCTTATTAACCAGGAAGATATCAGTTTTCTGGATAAAATTATTGCACCGGGTGTAAAAGATTCTGATGTTCAGATTCCGTACAAAATTCTCGACACAAGTGTTATTATTGACGGACGTATTGCTGATATATGCGATACAGGATTTCTTGAAGGAATTCTTGTAATTCCAAATTTTGTCCTCAACGAACTTCAGATGATTGCAGACTCAGCAGATTCGATAAAAAGAAACAGGGGGCGTCGCGGACTTGATATTCTGAATAAAATGCAGAAAGACCAGTCAATTATGGTAAAAATCTCTGACATGGATTTTAAGGATATTCCTGAGGTTGATGCAAAACTTGTCCAGCTTGCAAAAGTTATGAAAGCGAAAGTTATCACAAATGATTTTAATCTTAATAAAGTCGCAGAATTCCACGGAGTTGATGTTCTGAATATTAACCTTCTTTCAAATTCCCTAAAACCTATAGTGCTTCCAGGGGAAGAGATGCGTGTTCTCCTTGTGAAAGAGGGGAAAGATTCAAACCAGGCTATCGGTTATCTCGATGACGGTACCATGGTAGTTGTTGAAAATGGAAGACGCAGAATGAATGATGAAGTTGACGTAACAGTTACTTCTGTGCTTCAGACAACAGCGGGAAGAATGATTTTTACACGATTGAAGGAAGATTAAAAAAAGGGAGACTGCTTTGAACCTTCTTGCTATAACAGGAAGTCCCCGTAAAAACAGTTACTCGACCAAACTGCACAATGAATTTTTAGATCCATTTGTAAAGAATGGATCTAAAATAAATATAATAAATGCCTACGAAACTGATATCAAACCATGTACTGCATGCGGGAGCTGTAAGATTGAATCCCGCTGTATCTTTGATGATTCCATGTCTGAAATTTACAATCTTATCAGAGAAGCAGACATTATCTCAATATCATCACCATTATATTTTTCATCATTCCCGGGGCCTCTGAAATCATTGATAGACAGATGCCAGTTGTTATGGGAGGAGAACCGGAGAACAGATAATAAAGTAAAAAATAAAAATGGTTTTTTTATCTGTACTGCCGGCTCGGACTACAATGATATATTTTTAAGCGTACTCACCGGAATAAGACATTTTTATAATTCAATCAATACATCATTCAATCCCGATGAAGCCGTACTTGTAAAAAACTGCGATTTAACAGAAAAAATATCTCCTGATATATTAGAAAAATGCCGTGTTCTTGGAGCAAAATATTCCGATTAATAATTATAAAGTTACTGATTAACTATATAAATAATCCAGGTAAACGGGCTGAATATTATGAGACTAATAGCCTCTGTCACTCTTAAAATGAAGAAAGTCATACTTCCGCAATTTATATCAACTCTGTATAAACATAGCATCGATATCAATATGATCAATCTTACAGAATCGGACGGGAAGTGGGAGGATTATTCAATTGAAATTATCTACTCGGCGAAAAAAGATCTGGTACGGCTTATTGAAACTCTGAAAAAGAATAGTGAGTACTTTCAGAATATAGTAGTTACAAGTACTCTTGAAGATAAAATTAAAGGTGGAGTATTAACAATTTCGAGCAAAGTTGAAATAGAGAATATCAATGATATATCAACAGCACTGATCGGCGGCAATAAACTTATTCATGAAAAAATTGATGCCGGTTTACAGAGCAGCTATTGTGCCAGTTTCAACAGTATAGCGTTGATCAGCGGGATAAAAATTACAAGCATCGGAGACAATAAGCATTATTATCATCTGTATGCAGACTCTGAAAGAGATTCTGTTCTTATTGGAAGATTTACTGGAAAAAATTCATATCCGCTGGTTATTAAATATCATTCAATTGAAGATATGATAAAGACAATCAAAGGTATTGAAGAGAATTTTTCCTGCCTTCGGATAATGAATAATGACGAAGATGATTATCTTTTTTCCAACATTATAGATGCAGTTTCAAAACCTCTTATTTTCAGAGAGCTTGATGAAAATCCGGTTCACTACCTCGCTGTTATTAACACTATTATACAAAATCATTCAATTATTCCCGGCGATACTTCTGTGGGTATTATCGGTCTTAACAACAGCACAATAAGGCTTACCTCTCTTCTTGTAAAATCCGGTTTTATGAAAGTACTGGGGCATGATATAAATGAACGGCAGATGATGTCATTCGAAAACAGAAAGGGTCTTGCTACCACCGTTGAAAATGTAATCTCAAATTCAGATATTCTGATGATAATGGATGAAAAAATTGTTCATGATTATATGCGGAGTTTTAAAGCCGGTCAGGTTATTATTTCAGGAATTACATCCGATCTGGGAGATATCCCGGCACTAAAAGATAAAGGTGTAAGGGAGTTTATCAGGATTGAAGAAACAGACACGCTATCTCTGCTCCCTGCAATGATAAATGCAATTATTGCAGGTTCAGATAAAAATTTCAGTGATGATATGTTATTAAGTATCGCAGAGATAATCTCAATTCAGATGAATAAAAAATATGATCTTCCGGGATTATTCAGCAGTGATCTAAACCGGGAAATTGAAAATATGATTATGAAAAAAAAGAATTGATTACAGCTCTTTGTTCATCAATATCCAGTTGATATCTTTAAATATAAATTTAGAAAACCGGAGTTTTTCACCAGTTTTTTCAGAAAGAATAATTCCACGGTTGTCAAGGTCCTGAAGATTAATCTGTTCAAAACCTGAATACCTGGAAAAAACTTTCTCCGGAGTGACGGTTACTCTTATTATTCCATCTCTGCTGAAAATTTCTGACCCGCTTTGAAGTATATCGCTGATTTTTTTTGTTTCTATCTGAAGTATAAGAACTCCATGAAAACTCCCTTCAACATAAACAGGTGTAGAAACATATAAAGAATAAATAACTGATGCCGGTGTAATAAATGCTACATCGCCGAAATAAACACCTGACCGGTTCTGAAAACATTTCTGAAGAGGAGATGTGTCATATCCGCTTTTAACATTTGCACCGAACAGAATTTCATTACGGTTGGTGTATATTATATCACCATTTTTATTTATAAGAATATAATCAAGATAGATCCCTTCAGTGACAGTATTGATCATTCTGGTAATATCATCCTTCTCAAGGAGATAGTACTTTTTTCCGCCGGAATCCATTCTTCGAAGATGAGTAAGATGCTGGATTATTTTATACTTTTCAAGAACAGCACCTGCTTTAACTGCATCGAGTTCTGATCTTTTAAAAAATTTTTCCAGTTTAACAACATCACCGGTTTCTAAAATTTCAGTTTTAACTTCTTCAACTTTGACATCTTCAATTATTACAGGCTTACTGCAGCATGATAGAAATAAAACAATTATTATAACACTAAACCTGTTGATATTCATTAATTTCCGCCGTATTTTATCTTATACTATCTTATCGTAATATAAGTTAACAGGCTTTAACTGTAATTATTTAAAACTGCGGGTAAAATAGAATGAGAGCTGTGAAAACAGAGCTCTCATTCTATTTGATGTGGATATAAAAATTTCTTTTAATTCAATTTCTGAAGAGGCGTATATTTTTCCATAAAAACTCTTCTTGTTACTCCGAAGCTTATAGTAAGCTTTATATTGTCACCGGTTCCCTCGATGCTCACAATTCTCCCGGTTCCGAATTTCGGGTGCATAATACTCTCTTTTACAGAAAACTTTGAACCGCTTTCATCGCTTTCATTCTTTCTTTCGGTAAAGAGTTCATCTATATATGATTCCTTAGGTTTACTCTGGAACTGTGTTTGAACCGGTGTTTCAGCTTTATTTGCAACATACTGTCTGTTTTCACTGCTCCGGTTGATATCGCGGAAACTGCTCTCACCTCCGCCGTATCCCTGTGATACATAACTTGTTCTGGTTATAAATTCCCAGGGCATTTCGTCAATAAAACGTGACGGCATTTTATTCTCGGGTCCGGCATAGCTTCTTCGGAGTTCAGCATTGGTAAGATAAATTCTGTCCATTGCTCTTGTAATACCGACATAGCAGAGACGTCTCTCCTCTTCGATTCCCTGATCGGTGTCCAGTGAAAATTTATGCGGGATTGTACCCTCCTCCATCCCTGTGAGGAATACAACGGGAAATTCCAGGCCCTTTGCGTTATGTACTGTCATCAGTGTTACGCAATCTGTTTTTTCATCGGGATTCTCTTCCGGATTCTGTTCAGAAGTATAAAGAGCAATATCCTGGATGAACTGTTCCGGTGTGGCATCAGGTTCGGACTGTTCGTAGTCGAAGATACTGTTTATAAGTTCATCAATGTTATCGATGCGGGAATTGCTCTCCATTGTATTCTCTTCGCGGAGACTCTCGCGGTAACCGGTTACATCCACAAGATTTTTCATAAACGCCGAGAGTTTTATTTTTGATGGAATCTGAACTGTATCTTTCAGAAGCTTGTCGATAATCTTTCTGAAATCATCAAGCCCTTTGGGTACACGTCCTGTCATAAGCTCGTCTCGTATGACTTTCCACTCACTTATATTTTCGTCTTTTGCAATTTCAGAGATTCGATCCTGTGATGCTTTCCCTATTCCCCGGGCCGGAGTATTGATTATACGGAACAGGGCAATTGAATCAGCAGGATTGACAAGAAATTTCAGGTATGCCAGAATATCCTTTATCTCTTTACGCTCGTAGAATTTCTGACCTCCGATAATTCTGTAAGGGAGCCTCTCTCTTCTAAGAAAATCTTCAAAGATCCGGGACTGGGCGTTTGTTCTGTAAAATATAGCAAAATCGTGATTCTTTAAATTCTCCTTTGATTTAAGTGAAACAATGGTATTAACTACAAACTCACCTTCACCATATTCATTGTTTGTTTTACACCATGTAAGCGGTTCTCCGTCACCACGGAATGCCTTTATATCTTTCTCTTTTCTTGTTTCATTATGCTTGATTATAGAATGAGCAGCATCGAGAATCTGTTTCGTAGAACGGTAGTTCTCTTCAAGAGTAATGACTTTTGTTGTATCGTAATCTTTTTCAAAGTTGAGAATATTCCTTATATCAGCACCGCGCCAGGAATATATCGACTGGTCATCATCGCCGACAACACAGATGTTTTTCGTCGCCGCCGAGAGATACTTTGCTATTAAATACTGGGAGTAGTTTGTATCCTGATACTCATCTATCATAAAATAACGCCACATACGCTGCATCTCCGCCAGAGCTGATGGAGACTTTCGAAGAAGATCGACTGTCTTGCAAAGAAGATCGTTAAAATCGAGAGCATTATTCTCCGCCATCTTCTGTTCGTATTTGCTGAAAATCTCACTGAAGTTAAAAGAGAAGTTGTCGGGAATAAGTCTGTTCACATCAACACCGGAAAGATAATCCTCTTTATCTTTTATCTCTGAAATTTTTGACGAGATCATCGAAGGCTTGATTTTTTTAGGATCGAGCCGCATATCGATGAGAATCCGCTTGATCACATCCTCCTGATCCCCTCCGTCATATATTGTAAAATTTCTGGATAAACCAATATCCTCGCCGAATCTGCGAAGAATATAAACAGCTGCAGAGTGAAATGTTTTAACAAATACACTGTTCCCCTGAGGGCCAACAATGCTCATTACCCTGTTTCTCATCTCTTCAGCAGCCTTGTTGGTAAATGTTACTGCAAAGATATGATAGGGCTTAACGCCATTTGCAATGAGATGGGCAATCCTGTGTGTAATTACCCGTGTTTTACCGGAACCGGCGCCGGCCAGAATAAGAAGAGGACCGTCAGTATGAAGAACCGCCTCTTTCTGATTATCATTAAGATTTTTTAGAAGATCCATTATTATTTCCTGTATGTTTAGTCTACTGAAGTTCTTTATATAATAATTCCAACGGAGACTTAGACTCCAAGTAGTCTCGATAATGATTATATTAAAGAATCAAACAATGTATAATGCAGTTTTTATATTTAAGAACAATGACAAATTTACCAACTGACAGATTAAGTCAGATTACGTAAAGTTAATTGAACAAAAAAATCAGTATTAATTCCTTAATTTTTCTAAAGTAAAAAAAACTTTATTGTCCCCGCCGCCGAAGGCGGCGGGGATATATAATTATTGCTTTTTACACTAAAAATTATAATTAGGAATAACTACTGAAAACAGATGGTACTTTTTCCTGACACTCATGTCGGTGAAGCTAAGACCATTTTTACCATCAGATTATCAAAAGATACATTAAAAATATCATAAAAATGGGCAAGATATTATTATTGCTGAGGTGAAAAAACTCAATATAGAAATCAGTAAGAATTCCAGAAGGGTAAAGCTTTCAATTTGTGTGTTAGGGTATTATAGGATGGAGTTTACAAAAGAGTTAATCTTAGTCTGGTGCTTAAAATAATTCACAGCAGCAGAGTTTTGACTGCAACTCTGCTGCTGTTACTGATATCACGGAACTACATTAGTTCCGATACTAAAAGCACGGATTGCCCGCACTTTATATTTTTCATGTTTTTTTGGCCAATAGACCTTCTCTTTGGCTGAACTCCAGGAGTACGCCTGGTATTTATCAAGTTCCGTTGAACTCCAGTATCTTGTTTCCGCATCATCACCATCAGTTTTAAAATTACCAACTCCGGCTTTAGTCAGCACTTTATACATAAGTTTAACTTCTTCTATAGAAGGTAAAAACCAGTCGTCTTTTCCTCCGCCTCTATATTCTTTGCACGTTCTTGCCGCAGTATTACTTTCATCGCAGCCTTCAAGTATTGCCTGTGTGTTAGCTTTACCGGATCCTACGAATTTGCTTCTTGCACCATTAATGGACATTTTTTTATTAATCAACTGACATTTCACTTCACTGCACGCGCAGCAGCCCCATTTATCGTCATCGCTCTGGTCAGTAGGAGCTGCTTCAAGATAACGCCAACCGTTTTTATCATTGCCTTTATCATAGAAAATTAAACCGCCTGCAGGACCCGTTTCCCCTATCTGATAACTCTCCTTTTCTACAAATGTCTTCTCTTTACATGAGATTAAAGGAATAATGATTAATAAAATAGTGATTATTATAAATTGCATTTTGAAATTATGAGCATTATTCTGATTATAAAAAAAATTCATTAAATAACCTCGTTTTATTTTATTTGATATAAATGCTGATAATAATTTAAGCTGGTAAATGGAATGCTTATTGAACATTTTAAGAATATTTTTACTTCACTTTTAAATTAAACCGTACTGAAAATCGATAATATAAATAAAAAAGACAGATTAAAGTAATATCTGTCTTTTTTTTAATAATAATAATTTATTATTTCTTGGTATTTTTTGCTATATCTGCAAAGACTCCAATCTGCTCAGCTATAAAATAATGGAGTAGAAATGAGAAATATGCAACTCCTAAAGATATGACTAATCCTTTAACTCCATCTGCAAGCCCTACACCATCAAAAAATGGAATCATTCTAAGTAGCATTTTTCCGCCATCTGTAAGAGACACAAAAAATCCGGCAAATCCTAAGAAAATAAGGGTAAAGAATAATAATTCACCAGCCAGTTTTACAAACAAAACAGCAATGGGAATAACTATATAATCCTTATTTTCAGGTAAAGCTGCAATTAAATCGGCTTTAACCAGCATGATATTAATAATGATGAACATAAAACCAAGGGACAAAATCATGAGAAGGGATAAGATCAGCACCATTGAACCTGACATTTCAAAAATTGTTTTCCACATACTAATCCATTCAATTAAAAACCATAATGTTACTGCACCGGTTACAATTCTTATAAACCATGAAGATACGGATTTGAAAATATTCCCCTGGGAAAGCAATTGCAGATACGGCTTTAAAACCAGGGCTTTGTCTACGACCTGTCTGACTTTTTCCATTATTGATCCTCCAATCTTTTTATAATTCTAACTGCAATTCAGTAACATCAAACAGTATAATGTGCTTAGCTGTGCTGAAAAGAGTTTAATAGCCGATTGATATTTTTTATAACACTCTGCGATGAAGAAGTAATCATCAGTCAGAGTATTGCCGCAGGATTTATTTCGCCGGAGTAGTCATAAAGACTTTTAATTACTATTTTGTTCCGCGAAACCATAGAAATCAGCAATACTAATTTATATACCAGGAAATAAATTTAGTCAATTGGCCGAATGGCCAAAAATAGAGTTTAATAGAGATAAAAGTGTGGAATGTGCAGTTTATAATAAATTTTTTTAGAAAAATTAGTATAGAACTCCAGTTTCTGAATATAATAAAAAAACTCCCCGAAGGGAGTTTTCAGAATATCATCAGGATATGTGTATTAGTTTACAGGGATAAAACCCGCCTCTTTTACAAGCTTCTGACCATCTGCGCTTCGAATATAATCTATATATTTCTGAGCATCAGCAGAGAGATGTTTTTCATCAACATACTTGAAGAGTTTTCTTGAAATTGGAAATTTACCCGATTTTCCGTTTTCGATTGTTCCTTCAATTTTATCAACTGTTACCGCATGAACTGATGAATCGATATATCCGAATCCCACATAGCCGAGAGCTTTAGGATTGCCGGCTACAGCAGATACTATAGCACCATTTGATGCCTGAAGCAGTGCATCTTTTCTTACGTCAGTTTTCTTCATTACTTTTTCGTGCCATACTTCATAAGTACCTGAACTTGTATCTCGTGATATTACGACAATATTCTCATCTTTTCCGCCAAGCTGTTTCCAGTTGGTTATTGACCCATCATAAACCGCTTTCAGTTGTGCAAGTGTAACATTCTTAACGGAATTTGAAGGATGTACTACCGGTACAATCATATCGTATGCAACTGTGATTTCTTTAATTGACTTTCCCTTCTCCTCTGCACTTTTAATCTCTTTTTCGGTCATTGAACGGGATGAATTTGCGATATCACATGTTCCATCGATTATAGCTTTGATTCCATTTCCTGAACCGCTCCCTTCAATTGTAATAGAGACATTGCTATTGATCTTTCTATATGCCTCAGCTGTCTTCTGGGTAATAGGTAGTACAGTTGTAGATCCCTTGATTACAACTTTATTGCCCTTTTCTCTTGAGCATCCTGTAAATAATGAAGCAGCTATTACTGCCGCAGAGCCGATTAACAGAGTTTTTCTAAGAATATGATTCATTTTATTTTTCTCCTTTTCTGATTTAGTATTTAGAACTTAATAAATTTATATTAATTTTTTATAAAGATTTGTTAAAGTTATCATGAATAAATAAGTTTTATAATTCAATATTTATTCCTTAAATTTCTTGAATCAAAAAAAATCTATTATCCCCGCCGCCGAAGGCGGCGGGGATATACAATATTTCTATTTTATACTAAAATATATGTTTAGGAATTATTACTGCTTATAATATAGATTATATAAGTAATAATCCTAAAACAAATTTTTAGTGCAAAATAATTTATTTGTGATAACTTTATTATGATATTACATTATTTTTTGTAATCTTAACAAATTCTTTATATTATATTTATCAATTATTAACCTCGGATAATATAATTAAATATATCAATATTCCGGACGCGTATAATTGATAGAGTCGTGAATTCCGGAGACTTATAGAAGTAACTGTTAAGGATTTAATAAATGAATGATAAAATTATTGTAAAAGATGTCTCATTTTTTTACGGAAGCAACCAGGCTATTAAAGATATAAACCTCTCAGCAGAACAGAATTCGGTCCTTGCTCTTATTGGTCCATCTGGATGCGGAAAATCTACTTTCCTTAGATGCATAAACCGTATGAACGACATTATCCCGGGAACAAGAATGACAGGGGAGATAATTATCGATCAGGATTCTATCTACAGTCATAAATATGATGTTACTACTCTCCGGAGAAGGGTGGGAATGGTTTTTCAGAAATCGAATCCATTTCCGAAATCGATATTTGATAATATTGCCTATGGACTTAAAATTAACGGTGTTAAAGATAAGTATGAGATTGAAAATACAGTCGAAAAATCTCTGAAGAGCACAGCTCTCTGGGATGAGGTGAAGGACCGGCTTAACAAATCAGCCATGGGGCTTTCCGGTGGTCAGCAGCAGCGACTCTGCATAGCAAGGACAATTGCAGTTCAGCCAGAGGTTATACTCATGGATGAGCCGGCCTCTGCACTTGACCCGATATCCACTCAGAAGATCGAAGAGCTTATTCAGGAGCTTAAAAAGAATTATACAATTATTATCGTAACTCACAACATGCAGCAGGCGGCAAGGGTGAGCGATTATACAGCATTTTTCTATATGGGTGAACTTATTGAGATCAATAAAACAGAAAAGATTTTTACAAAACCTGATAAGATAATGACTGAAAATTATATTACAGGTAAATTCGGCTGATAGTCAATAGCAAAGAGAATTGAATTTATGAATGATTTAATAACATATGAATTTTAAAGGAGAACATAATGCTTACTCATCTTGAAATGGATCTTGAACAGATAAAAATAAAAATTTTCCGCATGGCCGATTATGCCATGGAGGCAGTAACTTCATCTGTAGCATCATTAAAAAATTCCGATAATACTCTGGCTGCATTTATCATAAAAAATGACGAAGAGATTAACAGACTGGAAATAGAAATTGATGATGAATGCATTAAGTTTCTTGTAACAAGACAGCCCGCAGCATCAGATCTCCGGTTTATTCTGGCCATGCTGAAAATAAACACCGATCTGGAAAGAATTGCAGACCTTGCTGCTAATATTGCAAAAGAGACTATACGTATAAACGGAGCTCCTCTCATGAAGCCGCTGATTGATATTCCCAGAATGAGCGAAATAGCTGTCAAAATGATAAATATTGCCTTTATTTCCATAACAGAAAAGAATGTAGAAAAAGCAAAAAGCGTTATTGAGATGGATAGAGAAATCGACGAACTTAATATGCAGATCTATAGAGAACTGTTTACATACATGGGCGAATCATCAAAGAACATCTCACAGAGCCTCTCTTTAATCAGTGTGGCTAAATCGCTGGAACGTATTGGTGATCACACAAAAAATATTGCTGAACGTGCAGTTTATTATATTCAGGGAGAGGAGATCAGACATCAGAAACCGAAGGTTTAAACTGGTATAATATTATGAAAAAAACAATATTTGTTATCGATGATGAAAAGGATATCCGTGAAATTTTAAAGGTTAATCTTGTAAGTGAAGGCTATACTGTAACAGCCTTTTCATCTGCGGCTGAAGCGGCAAAGGGATTTGAATCGGAAAAACCTGACCTTATAATACTTGATATTATGATGGAGGGTAAGGACGGTTTTGAATTCTGCAGAGAGATACGCTCTAATGATAAATTTAAATTCATCCCGGTAATATTTCTATCCGCTAAATCTGAAGAGTTCGATAAAGTCCTTGGACTGGAACTTGGCGGTGATGATTATATGACCAAGCCCTTCAGTATTAAAGAATTGCGGTCGAGGATAAAAGCTATACTCCGCCGGGCAGGAGAATCCCCTGAAGATAAAAAAACATCATTATTGAAATATAAAGGTGTAGAACTGAATCCGGAGCAGTACTCTTTGAAAGTTGATAACGAAGAGATCAAGCTTACTAAAACAGAACTGAATATGTTATCTCTCTTTATGGAAAATCCCGGAAAAATTTTTACAAGAGATAACATCATAAACAGCGTCCGGGGGCATGATGTTTTTGTCGTAGATAGAACCATTGATGTTCACATTATGAATCTGAGAAAAAAACTTGGCGATTATAAAAATATTATAACTACATTTTCCGGTGTAGGTTACGGATTTAAGGAGTAATATGCTGAAGAAACTTAGCTCAAAACTTATTTTATCATATATAATTCTTACAACAATTCTGGTAGCTGTAATTTTTATTCTTATAGGAAGCCTTTTAAGAACAATTCATGTAGATATCATTAAGACAGAGATGTCAGGTTATAATGAGGTTATATATGACAGGTTCAAGAGAGAGAATATTAAGCCGGTACCATCAGTTGAGCTTTCTAAAATGATATCAGATTTTTCTGCAATTATGAAACTCAGAATAACAATTATTAATGCCGAGGGAGCGGTTATTGCAGATTCTGATGTAAAAGATATTTCACTCCTGGACAATCATCAATATAGAAAAGAGGTTATTGATGCGCTCAGTTCAGGTTCAGGTTTTACCATACGATACAGCAGTACACTTAAAACAGATATGCTTTATCATGCGCTCTTGAGAGATAATTTAATAATCAGATTGGCCAAACCGCTTCATGAAGTTGACAGGAGTCTTCAGTTTTTAAAAAATCTTGTTTTTAATGTTTCATTCTTTGCACTCATTACATCTGTATTAATAATAATTATCATATCGTTTAAAATAACAAAACCGCTGAAGGATACTATCCGCTTCGCATCAGATTTCGCCGATGGAAATTATAAAAAGAGAATACTGAATTACAGCAATGATGAAATTGGTGATCTGCAGAAGGCCCTTAATAAAATGGCAGATAAGATTGTAGAAACAATCAATGACCATATTTTTGAGCATAAAAAACTTGAAGCGACTCTGGACAGTATAAGTGACGGGATTGCCATGGTTGATTCGAGGAAACATATTGTTATATATAACAACTCTTTTCTTTGTATGCTTGGTATAACTGCGGATCTAAAAAAAAAGCAGTATTTTGAAATTATACGTAACAGCACCCTTAACGGGAGAATTGAAAAAAGTCTCAAAGGGGGCGACAGGGATATTTTTGAAATAGAAATGCCCGGTGACCGATTTTTCGAAGCAGTTATTAATCCTATAAGAGAAGAAAAAATTATCCAGGGGATACTGATTGTTCTGCATGATATTTCTGAAAAACGTAAAATCGAAAGAATTAAATCCGATCTTGTGAGCAATGTATCTCATGAATTGAAAACTCCTATTGCAATAGTGAGAGGTTATCTGGAAACAATCAAAGAAAACTACGATAACAGAATTCTCTCCATGAATTATATAGATAGAGCAATCAGTAATGTGGACAGACAGAATGCACTGATTCAGGACATTATTAAACTGAGCATGATAGAATCCTCGAAAGAATTTGAACGTGAAAAAATTGATCTTAAAATCATTATTGAAGGATGTCTTAATCTGCTTGCTCCTAAATTACTGGATAGAGAAATCACTCTTAAAAATAATCTTGGTGCTGGTGTTGATTATTCAATTTATGGAAACCTTTTCCTTGTGGAGGAGATATTCTTTAATATTATTGATAACGGTATAAACTATAACAGTCATGGCGGGACCCTCGCCATAACCGGTTCAGAATCAGCTGATGAATTAGTAATTAAGATTTCTGATACCGGTGTTGGTATACCAGATGAATATAAAGAGAGAATATTTGAAAGATTCTACCGGGTGGACAGGAGCCGTTCACGGGCCACGGGGGGCACTGGTCTTGGGTTGTCTATTGTGAAACATGCAGCAATGGTTCTCTTGTGGGACATTTCAGTTGATTCGGATAATAAAGGCTCAACATTTACAATTACAATTGATAAAACAGAAACTGAAAAAAGTAGTTATTCCTGAATATAATTTTTAGTGTAAAAAACAATAATTACATATCCCCGCCGCCAAAGGCGGCGGGGATAATAGAAATTTTTTTTTAGGGGAGTTCTAAAAACCCAATACTTAATGGGGCTTAGAAAGGTGCATAGCCCCTTTCTAAGCCCCGCAGGGCTTCCTGCGTTCCCGGAAACGGAGTTTTCGGAAACTCCCTTTAGAAAAGTTAAGGAATAAATACTTAATGAAAACAGTAAATCTGTATAAAATCTTTATCATTTCTTTATTTTTTCTTAAAGAAGTTTATATAGTTTATAAATAATTAATATTATAATGGAATTTAAAATGACGAATGAAAATAAAAAAATAGAATCAAGAAAACTCAACAGTCTGTTTTTTGATGTCCTGATTGAAAAATTCTTTTTAATTGTAGGATTGAGTTCTTTGTTTATTCTATTCACGATTATGGTCTTTTTAATAAAAGAGGGGATTCCTCTTTTTAAAACTGTTGGGGTATCAGATTTTATTTTCGGGAAAGAGTGGTATCCCACAAGTGATAATCCGAGATTCGGAATTTTTCCGTTAATTCTCTCTTCACTTTATATTACAGTAATTGCTTCTTTGATAGCAATACCGCTGAGCCTTTCTGTTGCAATATATATTTCCGAACTTGCAGGGAGTACCGTTAAGGAGATAGTTAAACCTCTCATAGAAATTATTGCATCAATACCATCGGTCATAATAGGTTTTTTCGGAATGGTTGTTGTAGCGCCGTTTCTCATAGAACATTTCAATGTAGATTCCGGTCTCAATCTTTTTAATGCATCTATTATGCTCGCTTTCATGGTTATTCCTACTATTGCCAGTATCTCCGAAGATGCAATCTCATCAGTTCCAATGAGCCTTAAAGAGGCATCGTATGCCCTTGGCGCTAACAGATGGGAGACTATTATTCATATAGTAATACCTGCTTCTTTGTCAGGAATCTGGACAGCGATAATTCTGGGTATCTCAAGAATTATCGGCGAGACAATGATTGTCCTTATGGTGGCGGGGGGCGCGACAATAATTCCATCTTCCATTTTTGATCCAGTAAGACCTTTAACTTCAAATATCGCAGCGGAGATGGCTGAAGCTGCAGTAGGTGGAGTACATTACAGGGCTCTGTTTTCAATAGGTATAATGCTTTTTATACTTACCTTTATTTTTAATCTGATAGCAGATTATCTTTCAAATAAATATAAATTTAAAATGAATTAGGAGAAGTTACAGTAATTATTCCTAAGTATAATTTTTTGAGTGAAAACAAAAAAATGGTATCCCCGCCGCCGAAGGCGGCGGGGATAATAGATATTTTTTTACTTTTTAAAAGTTAAGGAATAAATACTGAAGAGATTATGAAAACAAAATCAGAACTTATACAGATGACCGGTTTCTTTTTAATACGTACGGGAACTTTTATCGTTATAGCATTCCTTTTTCTAATGCTTGGATATATATTCACTAAAGGGATTTCCGCTATTTCATGGGGTTTTTTAACAGAGATGCCGCGTAACGAAATGACCAAAGGGGGTATTCTTCCTGCAATCATAGGTACATTTTATCTTATGATTGGATCGTCACTCATTTCAATTCCTGTGGGAATTATAACAGCAATCTATCTTACAGAATATGCCAGGAATCCCAGGGTTGTTAAAATTATAAGACTGGGAATAAACAATCTGGCCGGTGTACCATCTGTTGTTTTCGGGTTATTCGGTTTATCTCTCTTTGTAATATTCCTGGGTTTCGGTACTTCAATACTTGCCGGTTCTTTAACACTTGGCCTCCTCAACCTTCCGGTGATTATCAGATCAACAGAGGAATCACTACACGTGGTGCCGGGGACTTACAGAGAGGCATCATTGTCCCTTGGAGCTACAAAGTGGCAGACTATATATAAAGTCATATTACCAAATGCTCTTCCGGGAATTATGACAGGTATTATGCTCTCACTCGGGCGTGCAGCGGGGGAAACCGCTCCGGTTATGTTTACAGCAGCAGCTTTCTATACGCCGGACCTCCCTGTCTCTGTATTCAACGAAGTTATGGCTCTTCCGTATCATATTTATGTAATGGCAACAGCCGGTACTCATATTCAGGCGACACGTCATCTGCAGTACGGTACGGCAATTGTTCTGATTTCACTTGTTCTGACATTGAATATGGCTGGTCTTATTCTCAGATACAGGTTTAAAAAAAATCTGAAGTAGAATAAATCTATTCAAAATTTTAATACTATAGCGGTTAACGAATGAATTAACCCTTCGGCTTCGCTCAGGGAATGTGACTTAACGCTGGCTGAGCGAAGCCGAAGCCTGAAGTCAGCACTATTTCAATCATCAAATCCTATTTGATGATCAAAAGCTAAATATTCCGTATTAATATTGACAAGAGCGGATTATTTTGTTAAATATAGCCTAATTGGATTAATATGAAAGGCTATATATATATAATAATTTTTTCCGCAATTCTGTTGTTCTGCTCATGTTCCAATTTTATTGAAAATAACAAACAACCCGTTGTTAAAGATGGTGTTGCGGATTTATCCGGATGGGATTTTTCTTCGAATGGGATTGTTGAGTTAAACGGCAGCTGGGAATTCTACTGTGGTCAGCTTCTTGAGCCGCGGGATTTTATTTTATATACGAATGGTAAAAAATCATTTATTAATGTCCCGGATGCATGGGATAATTTTTTGTTCGATGGAAAAAGAATCGGAAGCTGGGTCCATTCCACATACAGACTTAATATCATAACCAGAGATAACAATCCCATATATATAAAAATTATGCCGCCGAATTCCGCCTACAAAATATGGGCAAACGGAATCTATTATGGAGAAATCGGCAGAGTTGCGACAAATTCGGCAGATGAGATCCCCAAGTATAAATCAGTAATATATGATTTTGAACCTGTTAATAATAAAATTGAGGTTATAATTCAGGTTTCTAATTACTCCATTTATCTTGGAGGGATGATAATACCGGTCATAGCCGGACATCGCGACAGTGTCTACGGACAGAGGAACAGAAGAATCGCATTTGATATTTTTATGTTTGCCAGCCTTCTGGTTATAAGTGTTTATTATTCCGGTCTGTACCTGATGAGAAAAACTGATAGATCTAATTTGTTCTTTTCTATTTTTACACTTCTGCTGTCCATCAGAGCCCTGGTAACAAATGAGATGTATCTTTACGAGCTTTTCCCTGATGCCGACTGGCAGATAATGTATAAAATAGATTTTATCACAACAACTCTATGTGTTCCTGTCTTTATTCATTTTATCTATCTTATATATCCCGGAATAATAAAAAAACAGATACGGTTTATTTTCAGCATAAGTGCTGTTATATATTCTTTATTAATACTGTTTTCTCCGACTAAAGTTTACAGCCCCTTTTTACCTGTATATAATATAATAACGTTGATTGCATGTATCTTTGTTGTATATGTTCTTATAAGAGCCGTGAAGGACAAACAGGAAGGTGCTAAGCTTGCCTTATCAGGTTTTGTTATATTATTTTTTACGGTAATAAACGATATACTCAGTGTTAATAATATAATCCATACAATGCAGCTTTCATCGTTTGGAGTATTTGCATTTATACTTATGCAGTCATTAATCTCATCAATGAAATTTGCCAGCGCGTTTAATAGAATTGAAGATCTTTCTCTTAACCTTGAGATTAAAGTTAACACCAGAACACTGGAGCTGGAGAGAGAGAAGGAACTCCTCCGCTCTCGTAACGAAATAATTGAAAACGAACTTATAATTGCAAAAAAAATTCAGAAACAGATAATTCCGCGACATAGCCCTGTGGAAAATATATATGCATTTTATAAACCAATGGATAAAGTAGGCGGCGATTTTTATGATTTTATAAAATACAGAGATTCTGAAAAGATAGGAATTTTTTTAAGTGATGTTTCCGGACATGGTGTTCCGGCGGCTTTTATTACATCAATGGTAAAAACAAGCATACTTCAGGCAGGCGCCTGTAAAGAGGATCCTGCAGGGCTCCTTGCAAGTTTAAACGACACTCTGCTCAATCAGACTGGTGGTAATTTTGTTACTGCATTTTACGGAATATATACTCCATCAACCAGAGATTTTATATATTCAAACTCCGGGCATAATCCTCCATTTATTCTTTCATCGGGAAACGTAAAGAATATTGAAGGGACAAGATCTATTCCTCTGGCAATATTTGATAATGAATCACTAAGTTCCGGCAATAAAGTACGGTTAAATAATAATATCAGATTTGAAATTGGCGATAAAATTTTATTCTATACCGATGGTTTAACGGAAGCAGTTTCACGTTATGATAATAACATATATTTTGAGGATGATCTGATCACCAAATTTATACAAAAATACGATAGTAATCCCCCTAAGGAGTTCATCCGCAATATCTATAAAGAACTGGTAATGTTTCATGGCTCAGATTTATTTGATGATGATGTCTGCATGATCTGTATGGATGTTGAATAATAGAGCCTCTATACGAAGTTCAGCAAAAGAATATTACCTCACACAGTTGACAAAAAAATTTAAAAAATAAATAAAGAACTAAGTATCTAATTATAAACCGGTGTTTAAACAGCTCTATGCCTCTTCTGTAACACGGAGGAGACAAAATGTCTGCAGTTTTGAATAGATATGAATTAAATCCTAATCACCGGAGAATAGATGAAAATTGAAATTAATAAAAATACAAAAGGTCTTATTTTTGATATGGATGGAACATTAGCAGATTCTATGCCTATCCACTTCATGGCATGGAAGCTGACAGCTTTAGAAAACGGATTCGAATATACTGAAAAACAGTTTCTTGATACTGCAGGAATGCCAACGCTTAAAATTGTTCCGGTTATCAATAAAGAACTTGGTCTTAATCTTGACCCGATAGAATTTTCCCGAAGAAAAGAGGAACTGTTTCTTGAAAATATCAGAGATGTAAAACTCATAGAGCCTGTTGCAGATATAGTTCGAAAATATCACAATATACTCCCCATGTCTATTGGTACAGGGGGTAAAAAAGAGATAGCAAAACTCACTCTGAAGATGCTTGGATTTGAGAAATTTTTTGATATAATAGTATCTGCAGAAGATGTGGAAAACCATAAACCATATCCTGATACATTTCTAAAATGTGCCGAACTTATGGGAGTTGAGCCTGAATTCTGTCAGGTATTTGAAGACGGAGAGATGGGACTAATTGCAGCAGAGAAAGCAGGGATGATAGTTACTGATGTAAGACCTTATCTTTAATCAATATAAGGTAAGCGCTCATTTTCTTTTGGAAAAATTGTTCTCCGCCGCACCGAAGACGCGACGGAGTCAAATTACCATCACATGATAAATAGTTACAATATAATTATTTTGTTTTAATTATTAATCCTGTAAAGTTCCATCTCATGGTTTAGAAAATTTGTAAAAACCATATGTTTGCCGTCCGGTGATATGTCTAAACCTGTCGGCTGATTTCTTCCCCATATCCACTCTTTAATTTCAAGAGTAGCTGTGTCGATTACAAAGACTTTTCCGAAAATAGGTCCTTTTAAAAGATAGGATGTTCTGTTGTTTGGACCTCTAGATGAAACCATAATATATTTTCCATCAGGTGTAAGTTCTGCAGTATTAAGTTTAGAATCGACTGGAATTTCCTTTATAACTTTATCATCAACTGGAGATATTACATATATACTCCCTCTATACATATCGGACACATAGAAAAGATTTTTTTTCTTGTCGAGAATAATATGTCTTTTCGCGCCTTTAGGAAAATTCAGCGTTTTAACAACTTTATATGAACTTAAATCAACTTTCTGGATATTACCTGTACTGAAGATACAGATATAGAGAAATTTATTATCCAGTGTAACAGCCATACCTCTTGGAATTCCTGCTGTCTTAATTTTTTTTATCACTTTATATTGTGCAGTATCTATTACAGATACATCATGAGATTCCCAGTTGGAAACAAAAGCGAGTTTATAATCATTTGAAAAAGCCACAATTTTTGTCCATACCCCCTGAGTGGGAATAGTAAGTTTATATGTGAAGTCTTTCATATCAATAACATGAACAGAATTTCCGTTCATTTGAGAAACCCACATCTCGTTTTTTTCGGGGATAAAAGCTATCTCTACGAAACATCTCAGTTTTGAATATTTTTCGGGAAACTGTACTTTTTTAACGAGCTGCTGAGTCTCAACAGAAACTATATCAACTCCTGTGCCATCCAGCAGAGCACATACAATATACTTGCCGTCCGGTGTAAACTCAACAGATTTAGGCTGTCTCCCGGTTGGGATTACCGCTACCTGTTCAAGTATTGAGTTTTTTTTCTCAAGTTTGATTTCAAGTTCAGATGTGGAGTTATTAATCTGAACATTCATTTTTTTATCTTTATATCCGTCTGACTTGAGAACAAATTCATATGTGCCGTGTGTAAGTGCGATTTTTTTTAAATACTGGTCTACCTTAACAGGAACAATAACTTTCCCATTAATTTCGAGGGTATACACAGCAGGAAAAATTTTAAGAGTAACAACTTTTGTACTGGCGGAATAAGAGCTGCCGGCAAGCAGTAAAAAACCCGCAATGAGTATTAGCTTTCTGAACATTTTCATTTCTAAAACCTTTTATATATTTTTTGTTTAGGATTATATCTTGACTGTAGAAATCAAATATTTTTTAATTTTTATTTTATTAATCAGCCATAAACCTGAAATCCCCCCGTTTCGCTTCGCTCAACATCCCCCTTTAATAAAGGGGGTTATGAAATTCCGGAAGTCTAAACCCTCTTTATTAAAGAGGGTGGCCGTAGGCCGGGAGATTTGAATGATTTAAAACACTTACTATTCTATTCTAAACTCTCCGGTTTCAATAATTGATCCGCTGCAATGTTTACACGTAGTTAATCCTTTTCTGTTTCTTGCACCGCACTGATTACATAAAGTATAGTAATCTGTTACAATATAACTTCCGCAGTTTTTGCAATAACGTGCAAAGTAATTATTCAGAGTTCCGCACTGATTACATAAACCGGATCTTCTAAATGGACTCTCTTTCTGAAAATATCTAAGTTTACCCGCTGCATATGAAATAATAAAAAAAACAAAAATCAGAGCTATTATCAGCGAAACGGGATTATTGTAATTAACAAATTGAATGTAATTATACAATGCATGGAGCAGAGCTGCAGCCGCTACATAAGGAATAAGTGTTGGGAAATAGCTTCCATTTTTGTAATACTTTGCCCGCGCTATCCCCGATCCCCATATAGATGCAAGTCCGGCATGAAGCGGTACGGCTGTAAATGAACGAACAAAAAGCGTCCCGAAACCACCTGCAACCGTATAGCTTATATTTTCAAATGCAGCAAAGGCAAGGGCTATACTCATAGAGTAGATTAAAGCGTCAATCGGTTCATTAAACTGTTTGAATCTTTTTAAAAGAAGAACTGCAATAAACGCCTTCCAGAACTCTTCATTAAATCCTACAAAAAGAGAAAAAAGAAATATCCCTTCTCCGGATGCTCCGGCACCGGAAGGATTATTTAGAAAATCACCTATTCCGAAAAACGATGCAGCTCCTGTATTCAATAGAGCCGCAGGAATAGAACTCAATATTCCTCCGACAGCTCCGATTAGAAGTACACATCGTACCGGTTCAGGTTCGAACCGGTCATATCTGTAAATAAAATAGAGCCATATACCTGCACTTAGTGAAACTGAAAGATAAGTTAATGTCATTTATCACCGGAAATAATGTTTAATTAATTGTTTATCATCTTTGGATCAAATAATTTCAATCAAAATAATTCTAAACAATGCATTTAAAACGTAACTGTTCAAAAACCTGAGGTATTTTATCTCCGCCTCGCCACGGGCACGGCGGAGAGCAATTTCACTAACTGTTTATGAGTAGTTAAGTTAAAACTTCACCTTTATACATGCCGTAACTTGTTGACAAAAACTTTTAAAAATCTTATTCTCATCTAAACAATACTTAGGGGTTTTTATGGGAATTGCAGGTGATTTAATAATCGTAATCGTGTTTGGTCTTGCAGCCGGACTGATATTTAATATGATCAAACTCCCGCCGATTATCGGATATATTATTGCCGGTATTGTAATCGGTCCATTCACCGGAGGAATAACAGTTTCAGATATTCCAAGAGTTGAACTTCTCGCGGAGATAGGTGTAGCTCTTCTTCTTTTCTCTATTGGTCTTGATCTCTCTTTTAAAGAACTGAAAGATGTTAAAGGTATTGCTATTCTAGGGACTCTGGTCCAGATACTACTATGTATACTTTCCGGTTATGTAATCGGATACTTTATGAATTTACCGGTAAATGTATCTATAGTTTTCGGGATGATAATATCTCTTTCAAGCACCATGGTTGTTCTGAAAGTTCTAATGAGCAGGGGACTCATCGGTACACTTTCAAGCAAGGTTATGATTGGTATGCTTATCGTTCAGGATCTTGCGGCTATTCCGATGATGATAGTAATACCGCAGCTTCATGATATAAAAGGGAATCTCCCGGTAATAGGTCTTACAATTATGAAAGCTCTGATTGTACTTTTTCTGATTATAGTAATTGGGGTCAGGCTGATTCCGTTTATTCTAAAATATGTCGCTAAACTCAATTCAAGGGAACTCTTTTTAATTACAATTACTGCAATAGGTCTCGGAATCGGCTATGTAACCCATATGTTCGGTCTGTCGCTGGCCTTCGGAGCTTTTGTTGCAGGGATGGTTATAAGCGAGTCAGATTACAGTCATCAGGCTCTGAATGATATTATTCCGCTCAGGGATGTATTCGGCCTGGTGTTCTTTACATCAATCGGTATGCTCCTCAATCCGGAAGTAATTTCAGAAAATATAGTACTGATAACAATACTGGTGACTCTGGTAATAGCAGTGAAGATTTTTATATTCTCATCTCTTGCGATGGTTTTTAAATACCGGAATATTATACCGCTTGCACTCGGTCTTGGTCTGGCGCAGATCGGAGAGTTCTCATTTGTCCTAGCCCGTACCGGCGAGCAGAGCGGAGTACTGGATAAAAATTTCTATTCTCTTGTACTTGCGGTCTCAGTAATAACTATGATACTCTCCCCTTTCCTCTCTATGCTCTCTACACCTCTGTATTCTCTAAAACGCAGATGGTTTAAGCATGAGCAGGTGCAGACAATCAATATGCCTGAAGGGGGACTTTCAAATCATGTGATTATTGCAGGTGGCGGACGGGTGGGCTCACAAATTTCCGCGGTACTCAGCAGACTTAATTTCCCCTTTATAATAATTGAACAGGATTTCAGACGCTTTGAAAAAGCTAAAACTGAAGGTTACCCGGTAATCTATGGCGACGCCGGACAGGAAACAGTTCTTACAGCCGCGGACATCCACAGGGCGAAGCTGATAATAATAACGGCCCCGTCCATAATTACTGCAAAGGAGATACTTTCAGCAGCAGCGATCCACAATCCTGAAATAGATATTATTGTAAGAGCAAACGATATGGATCAGATAAAAGATCTGCAGAAACTGAACATAACCGAGATAGTCCAGCCGGAGTTTGAAGCGAGTCTTGAGATTATACGGCAGGCGCTACTGCATCTCGATTGCCAGGTAACAGGGATACAGAATGTTATCGATGAAATGCGCCGCGGTGCATACTCATCGGGGAATAATAAGTTACTGAATCCCACGTCACTTTCAAAACTGAAAGACACGCCATTCCTCCTTGAAACCGGATGGTATGAAATTCAATCGGGGAATGCCTTTGAAGGTAAATCAGCAATCGAACTTGAAGTGCGTAAGAAGACCGGAATATCAATTGTCGGACTGATGAGAGAGGGTGAGTTTACACCCAATCCCGAACCGGCAACTGTATTTATTTCCGGTGATCTTGTAGCAGTTATAGGAATCCCGGAACAGCGGCGCATTTTTGAAAATATGTATTTCCAGAAGAGCAGCTGGTATCCGGAAAAATTTAAAACATCTGCGGATACATCAATATGAATAGAGAACTTCTTAAAAATCTAATGAATAAACTCCCGGCAGCTCCAGGGATTAACGGACGTGGAGAGATGCCCGTTTCAGTTGTGATGGTGCTTCTTGCTGAAATTAACGGCGAATATCATCTTGTACTTGAAGAGAGAAATGCTCAAATACGTCAGGGTGGAGAGGTATGCTTCCCCGGCGGAATGTTTGATGAAGGAACAGATATGTCTCCCCGTGAAACAGCACTCAGGGAGACTACAGAAGAGCTCGGTCTCCCTGAAGAAGAAATAGAGATTATCGGGCGTCTCGATACACTTATGGCCGCAATGGGTGCCGTAATAGAAATTTTTGTCGGAGTTATGAATACAAATATTTCCGCACTTAAAATTAACCGGGATGAAGTGGAAAAAGTTTTTACCATACCGGTATCCTACTTTATGAATACTGAACCTGAAATACATCAGGTTCTGATAAGACTGTTCTCTTCTGAAATAAATCAGGAAACAGGTGAGGAGATTATATATCTTCCGGTTCGTGAGCTTGGTCTTCCGGAGAGATATATAGACCCATGGGGAAATTTTAAACAGAATGTATACGTTTACAGAACCGCAGAGGGTGTTGTCTGGGGTTTAACCGCTAAGATTATTATGGACTTTATAAGAATACTGAAAGAGATCAGCTGAATTTATCAAATCTGATCATCTCCGGTTCCACTCCGAGTTTATTCAGCATACACTCAACAGCATCAGTCATTACTCCGGGACCGCAGAGATAGTATTCAATCTCTTCAGGTTCGGGATGGTTTGTCAAATAGTTATCACATACAACATTATGGATATATCCCACAGCACCCTTCCATTTATCTTCAGGAAGAGGTTCAGAAAGCGCGATATGAAAAGTAAAGTTTTTAAACTTTTTCTCTATTGCCCTGAACTCATCTTCATAAAAAATCTCCAGCTTCGAACGCGCACCATACCAGTAGCTTACTTTTCGTCCAGTCTTGAGAGTGTGGAATAAATGAAAGATATGGGATCTTAAAGGCGCCATCCCTGCTCCCCCGCCGATATAAACCATCTCTCTCTCTGTATCCTGAATAAAAAACTCGCCAAAGGGGCCGGATATATTAACTTTATCCCCCGGTTTAAGACTGAATATATATGTCGATGCAATTCCCGGAGGTACCTGTTTAAATCTGTTTTTGATTTTATCCCAGGGCGGCGGCGCGATTCTAACGTTGAGTTTGATGAAACCTTTTTCAGCGGGATAATTCGCCATGGAATAAGCCCTTTCTATATTTTCACTGTTTTTATGTTTGAGATCAAACATCCCGAATTGCTGCCATTCATTTTTATATGCGGAAGGAACATCGATGTCCCGCCTGTAATCAATATCATAATGGGGAACCTGTATCTGAACATATCCCCCCGGTTTGAAATCGAGTGCCTCACCCTGGGGAAGTTTTACACAAAATTCTTTAATATAAGTTGATACAAAATCATTCGATACTACTTCACACTCCATAATTTTAACAGATAGAATCTCCTCGGGAACCTCTATTTTCATATTCTGTTTTACTTTAACCTGACATGAAAGACGTACTCCGTCATTTGCAGATTTTCTGTTAATATGAGTTGTTTCGGTAGAGAGGATTTTACCCCCGCCCTCTAAAACTTTACATTTACAAACTCCGCAAGTACCGCGGCCGCCGCATGCAGAGGGGAGAAAAATTCTGTTCAGCTTAAGTGTATCTAAGAGAGTTTTTCCGCCTGGGACCGAAAGGGCCTTATCTTCATCGTCATTAATTACCAGCTGGACATTCCCGCGGTTAACAAGTTTATATTCTCCAGCTATAACCAGTATAGTTAGTGTAGTTAAAACAACGATAAAGACAATTACTGTTACTATGACTGTTATCATCTGTTATACTTATCCTCTTTATTCTACAGCTGTATTCCTGAAAAAATCATAAATGCCATTGCCATAAGTCCGGTTATTATCATTGTAATGCCCAGACCTCTTAGAGCCGGTATTACATTTGAAGAGGCAATCTTTTTCCGTATTGCAGCCATCATTATTATTGCAAGAGCCCATCCTGTACCTGCGGAAAAACTGAAAACAGTTGTTTCTGCAAGTGAATATTTCCGTTCAACCATGAAGAGGGCAATTCCGAGTATTGCACAATTTACCGTAATAAGCGGTAGAAATATTCCAAGAGCCATATAAAGAGGAGGGGAAAATTTCTCTATTGCCATCTCAAGGAGCTGAACAATTGCTGCAATTACTGCGATGAAAAAAATATACGTGACGAATGTCAAATCCGTATCCTTCAAACTTTCACTTACCCAGACAAGAGCGCCTTTTTTTAAAATATATTCATAGATTAACCAGTTAGCCGGAGCAGTAATTGTTGATACAAAAATAACTGCAATACCAAGACCTATAGACGTTGTCATTTTTTTTGATAGGGCAAGGAATGAGCACATTCCAAGAAAATATGCCAGGAGGATATTATTTATAAATATTGATTCTATTCCTAAATTTAAAAGCTCCATATCTCCCCCTTACTCTCTGTATCCGGTAACTGTCCGCTGCACCCAGATAATAATACCCAGAATTATAAATGCACCAGGTGCTAAAACCATCAAGCCGTTATTTGCATAACCCGCATCGTAAACTCCCTGCGGAATAACCTGCATACCAAAAATTTTACCTGAACCGAGAATCTCCCTGAAGAATCCGACTATGAGGAGAATCATGGTATAACCGAGTCCGTTGCCGAGACCATCGAGAAATGAAGGCCATGGTTTATTTGTTAATGCAAATGCCTCAAGACGTCCAAGCACTATACAGTTTGTAATTATTAGGCCGACAAATATTGAAAGCTGTTTGGAAACATCATAAGCGAATGCTTTCAGAAACTGATCAACTACAATTACCATTGTAGCAACAACAGTCATCTCGACTATAATTCTTATTTTGTTCGGGATATAGTTTCTCATAAGTGATATTATTACATTTGAAGCACAAACTACTACTGTTACTCCTATTCCCATTACAAGCGACGGAATCATCTGCGAAGTTACAGCAAGAGATGAACATATACCAAGTACCTGAATAGTGATCGGATTGTTTATCCCCACTGGATCGGCGAGTATCTTTTTATTCTTTCCGGAGAGGAGCGGTTCTCTTTCCTGAGTTGTCATATCATTTCTCCTTACCAGCTGTTTTCAGTCTTACTGTTTTAAAATATGGCTCATATATTGTAAGACAGTTTTTCAGCAGTTTATTGACTCCATTAGATGTCAGTGTAGCACCGCTTATCCCGTCAACTTCATGGATCAGTGTTGGAGAATTAGGCCGTGTTTTCCCCTTCAGTACTGTAACTGAAACCAGTTCCCCTGCAGCGGTTAATATCTGCTTGCCGTAAAAGTTTTTCTGAAATGATGGATTTTCAATCTCACCACCAAGACCTGGAGTTTCGCCATGTTTATAGAAAGAGATCCCTTTAATTGTTTTAAGATCAGTTTCAAGGGCAAGATATCCGTAGAGTGTTGACCACAAACCCTTTCCGACGATGGGGATACAGTAAGCGGAAACTTCTCCTTTCTCTTTATTTATACTCATGAAGACCGGGTATTGCCTCTCTTCAGATTTTTTTTCAAGTTCTCTTTCAAAATCAATCTTTTCAGCGGGAGTTGAGTTCTCCGGTATTTTCCCTTCACTGTTTACAACAACACTTCTGATACGATCTTTATATAAGAGTGCAGTATCACTTCCATCCTTTAAAAGATCAACAGCTGATAAGATATTTCTTTTAATATCAAGTTCTACATTTCTCTCCTGTCTCTCTTTAAGCATGTCTGAAGATACAGAGAGTATCAAAGCAGCGATGAGAGATGTTATGATGATAAATACTATTGTATACAAATTACTTTGACGCACGTTTCTGCCTCCTTCTGACGCTTGACCAGATAACCGCAATGTCTATAAGCGGGGCAAACGCGTTCATGAATAGAATTGCAAGCATTATCCCTTCAGGGTATGCCGGATTAATAAGGCGGACAAGAATTGCAAGAGCTCCGATCATAAATCCGTATATATATTTCCCGGTATTGGTAGCCGATGCAGAAACCGGATCTGTCGCCATAAACACCGCTCCGAATGCAAATCCCCCCATAACAAGATGATAATGCGCAGGGAGAGCAAAGTAATGACCGGAGGAAGGTGCAGTATAATTAAAAATCAGAGCTGTGATATAACCCCCTGCAAAAACACTGAGAATTATCCGCCAGCTTGCCACTCCGTTTAATAACAGAAAAAGCGCTCCCAGAAGAATCATAAATGCTGACGTTTCACCAATACATCCGGGCTCCAGTCCTAAGAACATACTGCTGAGAGTATAACCGCTATTACCCAGAAGCGAGATTGTATCTGAACCGCTCCCTGTTGAGGCAATAGCAAGAGGGGTAGCCATTGTATATGTATCAATAACCTTTGAACCTACTGAAGTCCAGACTTCATTTCCGGAGATAGATGACGGATATGCAAAGAATATAAATGCCCTGGTAATCAGCGCAGGATTAAATACATTCATCCCTGTTCCGCCGAAAACCTCCTTCCCTATAATAATACCGAATGAGGTACCTATTGCCACCTGCCATAATGGAATAGTCGGAGGAACAATCAGCGGAATTAAAAAACCTGTAACAAGAAAACCCTCAGCGATATCATGCTTCCTGACAATTGCAAAGAGCATCTCCCAGAATCCCCCGACAACATAAACTACAACAAATATCGGAATAACAAACCAGGCTCCCTTTATAAAGCAGTCAATAACGGAAGCGTGAATTCCGGCCGATAAATAGTGCTGATATCCGGCATTATAGGTTCCGAATATAAGTGCCGGAATACCAGCTATTATGACAGATACCATCATTCGTTTAATATCGTAATGATCGCGGATATGCGCGCCCGATTTAGTAGGCAGGGGCGGTACAAGGATCATACCCATAAGCATCTCGTAAACAGGATAAAATCTTTCGAGTTTACCCCCCTGCTCAAAATGTTTTTTCAGTTTCATATCTATCCCTCTCTCCGGATCTGATCAATACCCTTCCGGAGAATTTCCTGAAAGTTCTGCTTTGACGGATCGACATATTCAACCAGCGCAAGATCCTCTTCTATGACTTCATATATACCGAGTTTCTCCATCTCTTCTATCTCACCGGCGATTATGCTTTTTATCAGAAATACAGGGTAGATATCCATAGGAAGAACATCCTCATGAATCCCTGTGGCTATAAAGGGCCTGAGTGAACCATTCATTGCAGACTCCTCTCTGAATCTTCCGGCATAATTAAAAAATGAGGAAAAGTATGTCCGTGAAAAACTTCTTTTGTTTAAACCTATAGTAGCCCATCCCAGAACCTGATCACCCTTCGGCTCCGGGATTGCCGTAACCATGTAGTGGAAGAATCCCAGGTAGCCATTTAGGCCTTCGTTTCTCCCTGTAAGTACATTGCCGGAGATTACACGTACATCATCTGTTTCCATCACTCCGATAAATGATGACAATGATGCGCCGATGATTGTTTTGTAGTAACATCGATTTTTTGAAGCCAGACCTGTAACTGCTACTGTAACTTCCGGATCGATTTTCCCATCGAGAAAAAGTTTACCTATTAGATTTACTCCGTTGAGGTTTATTGTCCATACAATGTCATCTCTCCCTTTTATAGGCGCAATATGCTCTATCTGAACACCGACATTGCCGGCAGGATGGTTCCCTATGAATTTATGAAGTTCAAATCCCTTTGCAGTCAGAATCTCCGGAGGAACATCTGAGAATTTCCCTTCAACTGAAACGTGAACTTTTCCAGATGTAAGTCTGTTCAGAATTGAAATTCCTGCCTGAAAATAGGGATTTTCACAATCTGCACAGAGCGACATAAGAGGAGCAAGAGGAGCTGTATCCATTGCAGAAATAAAAATATCACGGGGAGTTATAGACGGATCAGCAATAATCCCGAATGGCCTCTGAATAAAACATGCAAAAATTCCGCTTTCAAGAAGAACGTTTTTTACATCTTCTGCTGAAAAGTTTTCTACGGAACCTTTTGGAATTTTATAATTTAAACACTTCTGTTTACCGTCAGTATTAATTATAACAGATTCAAGAATCCTCCGGTCACCCCTGCGGATATCCTTTACAGTTCCCGAAGCAGTGGATGTAATGACAATATCCCTGTTATCTTTATGACAGAACAGAGGAGTACCCACACAGACCCTGTCCCCCTCTGAAACTAAAAGTTTGGGATTCAGTCCTTTGAAATCTGCCGGTTTAAGCGCAACCTCACCGGGAAAATCCGCATCAAGTATTAAGCGATCAGCGCGTCCTTCAAGCCTGATATCGAAAGTTCTTTTTAGCCTGTAATTTCCCATTACCTTAACCATAAGTTATTAATTTTATATATCCGGAAAAACTCCGGTCAGCTTAAAATCAGATTAGTGTAAGTTTATACCACTCTTCTCTCTGCATGTAGAACCCATGCTGCAGCAGGAGCAGTTATGTGAATTTTCTTTTTCTTCAGGTGAATTTTTAAACAGTTTTATTGATAAAGCAAGAGCGAAAAAAAGAATGATTATAAACGTAAGGATAAAGAGATTCAGCATAATAATTTCTCCGGATTCAGCTATATAAGATCACTGTTATTTTGAATATACCGTAATATTAGACGGTTATCAAGAGGAAATTTAAAAAATTATTATATCTGTATTGGCCGTGGATTACTTAAGCCTCTTGAGAGCAATCATTGCAATATCATCATTTAGTTCACTCATTGCTGAATTAATAATTGTTTTGCCGGTAAAAGTCTCTACCGCTTCTGCAATTTTTGAGATCATAATTTCCGGTTTTTTACGTGAGTAATTTTTTATCTCCTGATACATCCTCTCTTCAGTAAAAAGGTTTCTGGAATTATCCATAGCTTCACTTACACCATCAGTATACTGAAAAAAGAGATCCCCTGGCTTCAGCACAACACTCTTTACTGTAATTGTATCTGCAAAGATATCGTTATCATCCATTCCTACAGGGAGCCCGCCCCCTTCGAGTATTTCTATATCATCCTTTTTATATCTGTAAATAACCGGCTTCAGGTGACCGGCTGAGCAGTATTGAATTTCATTACTGGTTCTGTTTATGATACCGGTAAATATGGTAACGAAGATATTCGGCGGAGTCTCTAAGAAAATCTGCCTATTGAGTTCAAGAAGCAGCTCTTTCAGCTCGACTACACCTCTTCTCAGTATCCCGTGGATATGTGCCCTAAGCATAGACATTACTATTGCAGGTCCTACTCCGTGACTTGAAACATCGGCAATACAGAAAAAAATACTCTCATCATCTAGTTGTATAAAATCATAATAATCGCCTCCGACACCCTGCATTGAACGGTAAAAAGTTCCTATTGAATAATAACCTTCAAGATTTGACGGAATTTTTTCAGGCATAAGAATTTTCTGAATCTCACCGGCAGCAGCAATCTCACCTTTAAGCTCCTCTTTCTCACGGAGACCATGCATCATGACATTAAGAGATGCTCCAAGATCCTCAATCTCATCAAGTCCCTTTTCCGGGAACTCCACCTTTAAATTACCCGATCCTGCAAGCCGTGCACTGCCGATAATATTCTGAATCCTTTTGACCATAAAACCTGCAAGAAAATATGTCAGAATAATAGCAATCAAAGCTGTTATTGCTGAATACATTATCATCCTGTCTCTGTTATTTGAAATATCTGTCACTCCGTCTGTTTTATCAATAAAGACTCCATGGAAGCCGGATATATTCTGTTCCAGCAGATTTTTCGCAAGTCCACCCTCAAGAGATGCAGTGAGCAATCCTAACTGTCCGGCAATAGGTGTACTATCAATATTCCACATATACTCTTCAGCTTCACTTCTGCTGTAGGCCAGTACGCCATCATCAGCAAATCTTACATTTTTTAAACCATCAACATAATCGGGGATTCCGGTTTCACTCTGTGCACTCATAATCCAGCGGCGTAGAGTATCCCATCTCATTGTCTCAATTTTCCGGTTCTGGGATGATCTGAGATAATTACGGAATTCTGCAGGGTCCGGTTTCTGTTTAAGTATGGAATATTCAAAAATTGCAGCATCACGGATATAACGCATGGCATTACGCGCTGAAAGTTTTTCGGACTTCCAGATATCCTCGCGGGCTTCCTCCATGTCGCGTTTAAGTTTTTTGATTTCATCTTTCAAATTTTCAGCAGCAGCTTCGGATGATTCTAAATCATCACTATAGTCATCGGGGGAGATTTTCCTTTGTTCTTTAATCTGACTGATTTTTTTTAATTCATCCGAAAGATTATCCGACATCTCTTTGATTCTGGAATTGTAATATCCCGATATCTGTTTCATCTCATCTTTATAGGGGGCAGTTTTATCAAAAGCCGCATCTCTTTCATGTAAAAGTTTTCTATAACCTGAATACAATTTGTTGAATTCAGAATCATCGCCTGGAGCTTTTTTGCTCTCTTTCAGATCATTAATTCGGATGCTGATATTCCTGGCTGCTTCAGCAATTTCAGAGGATATTCGTGCATCCTCTTTTAGAAATTTCATCCATTTCCCCGAGTTTGAATCGAGATCTTTTACAATCGATATAAGCATTTCAGATGTTGCGGGATTTTTATATACAGGAACATACCTGACATGGTATGATTTTTTTTCAGAGATATAATCATACTCATGAGAATTGATTGATGAAAAAATATCAATCCCCTTAAAAAAGTCAGCCTTGTCCTTTATGAAATTTTTATTTTCAAACAACGGTGCAAATTCGGGCAGACTCTCCCTGAAATACCCGGCGGTATCACTTTTTATATCTCCATTGTAATCATAAGTAATAATTCTGATATTGCTGTTGTAAATTCCGGTATCATCAAGCCTCTTAAGCTGAAAGTTGTAATAAAGATTAAGTCTGTTCCTGAATATTTTTTCTGCAGCTGCTATACTTTTTCTCTCTGCTGCCAGCCGTAATTCAATTTTCAGGTTATCATCATTCAGCTCTTTAACAGATTTCATATCTTTTTCAGGCGCTGAAGAGAGCAGATTCAATTTAGATTTATTATTTTCAAATCTATCCTGAAGGGTGTCAATCCGGCGTTGAATAATCATGACTTTATTTGCTTTTTGCTGAATACCGGCGAATTCGCTGCTGGAGATATCTTTTCCATCCGGCTGCTTCAGTTGAGATGCAGTCTTTTTTTCAAGATCAGCAATATCTTTTTTTGAAAGATAAGTGCTGTAGTACGATTCATAACCCTTGTAGTAGTAATCATACCTGACTTTCATCCCAAGTTTTTTTCCGATGCTTAGAAAAGTATTGGCAACAGAATCTTTTTTTCTTAATGAATAAGTTTTGTACTTTTTCAAATCCTTGCTTTTCTGATTTACTCTTATTTTTAAATCTTCAATAAGCAGGAGATTTGACCTGATGCTGTCCATGGAATTTACGATAGGATTTATATAATTCAGTGAGTTCTCTGTTTCATCATTAAAACTTTTTCGCAGAATGCTGCTCTGGTTTACATAATTGATATAAGTTGCCACGGCTAATATCACAGATATAAAAACTCCAATAAAAAAAGAGAATTTAAATCGTATTCCAGGCATAAGTTTTTTTAATACAGATTTTTTCCGGATATAACCGCTTATTGACATTCTACTTATTTTCATTAATTTTCTCTTTTATAAGGATAAGGCGATTTCCGCCTTCAGGATTTTTTTCGTAACGGACTTCCATAATCCGTCTGATTAGATCGACACCGAGGCCGCTATTCAATCCTTCATCATGATACTTATCTATATCTGGAGGTTCGGATTCAAGTGGATTATACTCCGGGGCTGTGTCGGTTATTATAAATTTAAAGGAATCAGGTGCTGACTCCATATCAATTTCTATTCTTTTAGTTTCATCAGAATTATAACCATGCGTTATAATATTAGATACGGCCTCGTCTATTGCAAGTACAACCCGTCCTATATCCGTATCATCTAATGATTCTCCCAGAAAACCGGAGACCTCGTTTCGAAGCGTAGACAGCTCTGAAAGAACGGCCGGAATTGAAATTCTCCGTTTCATTCAGGGGGCCTTAACCTCAGCTATTGAAGAATTAATATCATTTTTAACTGAAATTTTTTTTGTAAAATACATCACATCCAGAGTATCATAAACTACCTTATTTGCACATGCAATTGACATCTTCCCGCCCTTACCTTTGACAGCATGAAGTGCTGCGTTAAGAACTCCAATACCGGCAGATGATATGTAATTGAGACCTGAAAAATCAAAAACAATCCGGGTATTCCCTGCAGATATATTTTTATCTATAGCATCTTTAAAAGCCGGAGATGTATGAGCATCAATATCTCCCGATAACTCAATTATACACACACCGTCAGTTATCTTTTCAGTAATTTTTAAAATTGCTTCTCCCATAATCTCACCTCATTTTTTCCCGGTTTTTAAATCATCCCATAAACTTTTATCTGAAATCATTCTATAAAGAATCCGCTCAAGCCTGTCAATGTCATAGAAATAACGCGTTGACGAATCCCCTTCAAAAATATATCCGTATTTTCTGATAGCGGTTATTGTAGTTCCGATATCCCCTTTAAGAATACCCTGTGTGATTTTATAATATAAATCTATTGCTATTGTGTTTTTCAATTCATCTTCAAATCCCGGTGACCGGTTATTCATGGCTTTTACAAGTTTTTCAACATCACTCCGGGCATAGTCATCACCATCTGAATAGCGGATAATATATGATGAAAGAAGTTTCCGGCATTTTGGTATATTATAATACTGGCTTGCAATGAGTATGTTTTCATAAAGTCTCTGGATTTCACTGTCGAGTTTAATCTTTTCAGTATCTACAGTAAGCTTAACTGGCTCTATTGCAGTTTTAAGCTCCTCAACATGAACACTGGAAACCGCTTCGGTAAAAAGCTCTTCTTTTTTTTCACTGTAAACTTTAGTGAATCCGCTGAGCGGGGGAGTTATAATCTCTGCAAATTCCACTGCCTCGGAGCTTGAAGAGACTGCGGTGTGCATCTGCATTTTCTCCAGGAATAAAATTGAACTATCTCCAACCGCTGCGAGACTCTCATCCATCGATATGCATATTATTTTTTTACATCTGGGAGCTATTGTGTGCAGATAGGCAGGATCGGCTGAGTCTCTTTTCAGTCTTTCAATAAGTTTGCGTCTGCTCTGACCTGCCGGTTCGGCATGCCATCCGGCATTCAGCAGAGGTTTATAAAGATGATCAATAAATGGTGTTTTACCATACGTTGCAAGCATACGGATATCTTTTACCAGCTCCTGCGCTGTAGTTACCGGTACTTTCAATTTGTCGGACATAATTTTTTTCTTCCGGATATTATTATGGAATATAAAAACAGCTTCAGCACATTTATGGTGATTATCTGATAATGACAGAGAGCCATCTTTACAAATATAAAATAAAAATCAGATATTCATGCTCCTTTATATAATGATCAAAAATTAACATGAAGTCAAGATATATTTAGACCAAGCGGGTTATTAAAAATAACAATTTATAAATTTAACAACACATATTACTTTTATTGAATCTCTGCTTTTTTTGCAGGCTATTCAGTTTAACTCAGCCATAATAATTACTTTCATAATTTACAGGAATACTACCTACAGTTATATCTGCTTTTCTCATTAAAAAAAGTCATATCAGCATATCCTGCATAAATTCTTCCTGAGTGTTTTACACCATTTTCAATGAAATATCTGTCACCTTTTGAGAAGGTGTGCATTGTTCCATTTATAATTAAATCTATCTTCCCTTCCAGAACTATCCCCCATTGACTTTCGTGCGAATGTTCCGGTAAATCAACATCCTTATCAAACTGCATGAATATAATCTGATGTTTATCAGATTGGGACAAATATGCTGTAACTCCATCAATAGGAATATCCGCTTCCGGAAAGTTTTGTATCGGTTCAGGAAATATATTTTTCATTTAATTTCTCTCAGATTAAATTTTTTAAAATACAAATAGTTTACTGCTATAAATATAAAGTATATGATGAGAGGATTTCCTAAATCTGAATAAATCTTTTCTTATAGTAAACCGTTAAAAACATCTCTATCATCATAAACAGAAAAAATGGAACTATCATAAAAATCAGTGTAAGAAGTGATGCAATAGAAAGCTCCGATGAATTCAAAAATGGAAACAGATAACCTGAGTACGACGGGACAACCCCCCCTCCGATAAGAAAAACCAGAAAATACTCCGAGAACGAAACCAGAAACACAATAGTTCCCCCTGATATAATTGACGGAAGCAGCAGCGGAAGCTCTACCTGAAAGAGAGTTGTGAAAAAACCTGCGCCGAGATTTTTTGAACATAAAGCATACTCCTCTCCATATGCAATAAATCCTGCAGTGAGGGCACGGAGCATATATGGATAGCTCATCGTGGAGAGAATGAGAACCAGCCCTAAAAACGAATCGGATAAACCCGTTTTAAGAAAAATATAGTGTGCTCCCATTGCATATGACATAGCCGGAAGGAGAGCCGGGGCGATAACAACTGTTTCGAGCAGAACTCTCCCTTTGAACTTTTTCCTGGCGAAAACTTGCGCCGGGAGTATTGTAATAATAATCGTAAAAATAACTGTTGCGATTGAGTAAGAGAACGATGAGCCCAGTGACAGTAATATTCCGCTCCTCTGACTGAAGATATAGTCAAAGCTTCCGCTGCTGAATTTTCGCGGTATTACATCGGGATAATTCCATACCGGTGCGAAGGTGTATACCAGGAGTACCGCAAGTGGAAAAACAAAAAACAGCAGAAGCATCACTATAAATAATCTCTTCGCAATCACAGTTTACGGTCCCTGATATCGATTTTTGAAATCACACGGGAGTATACATAAACGAAACTCATGGAGAATACAAATATCACCATAAGAATAGCCATTGCAACGGGACGGAGAGACAGATCTTTCATGAAAAAATAATCGTAAACCCTCATACTTAAAAGTCCCGGTTTACTGCTTCCGAGAACATATGGAATTTCGAAACTTCCGAAATTATAAACAAAAATAATAATGAAAACCGTATTGATAATAGGCAGAAGAGCCGGAAGTATTATTCTGAAAAATATTCTCACCGGCGATGCTCCAAGCATGGAAGCTGTCTGTATAAGTCTGTTATCTGTTTTAATCAGAACAGCATATACCATAACAATTACAAATGGTGTCTCCTTGTAGATGTTTGCCAGAATAATATCAAAGCCGTATCTGCTGTATAAAATTCCGGGGAAGTCCTCTATCCCCGAAGTAAGTCCCGCGGCGGAGCTAATGGATGAAAAAATACCCGATCTGCTGAAAAGCAGAATTACAATAAATCCCACAGCAATATGAGGGAGTATTAATGGTATTTTTGAAACTATACCGAATCTCTTCATATTATCGGGGAGTCTCCAGATATTATACGATATCAAAACTCCGCAAATTACGGAGAGAAGTGATGATGATATTGCTGCAAAAAGAGTCAGTGCAAATGAGTGATAGAACCACGCCTCAGTAAAAAGGCTTTTATAGGCAAATAGACTATCATCATAATTATACCCGAAAAACATTATCCCGAATGACTGAAACGCAGTAAGTACTATTCCGCTCATAAATATAAATATGAACGGAACTGCAAGAGGCGAAAGTTTTAATATTGTTTTATAATCCGTTTTCATATTTTATAAACTATCTTACTCAATATTTACACAGATCATGCATACATCGTCTTCAAAATTTTCAGATCCCCTGAAATCTACAAGTTCCTTAAAAAGTGCGGCAATAAAATCCCTGCATGAAAGATTGATCATTTCCGGCAGTATCTCTTTCAATATACTCTCAAAATAAAATTCATCTTTGTCCGGCGCACGAGTTTCGATTAATCCATCTGTATAGAGAAGGAGCTTGCTTTCAGCCGGCATTTTTTCAATATGATTGATGTATGATTTATCTGATACTTTAAGTTCATCCGTAGTATAAATACCCAGCGGCATACTTCTGGCTTTGTCCAGCATCGTTAAACTATTATTGTGAATCAGATAAGGGGGATTATGGCCCGCGCATGAATAAAGAATAGTTCTGTTGGTCCGGTTATAGATTCCGTAAAAAGCAGTAACAAAATTATCTCCTGACTGTTTTACCAGTGTCTCATTAAGGTTCATAAGAAGCTGTGCAGGATTAAGCTTAATACCACCCGATCCGGAGATCAGGCTTTTTATCATAGTTGTAATTAATGCCGCGGGAATACCATGACCTGAAACATCGCTGATAAAAATGCCGATTGTATCGGCCTCACGAAATCTGATAAAATCATAAAAGTCACCTCCGATCGGCGCCATAGGTTTAAAAAGAGCTGATATAAAACTCTCGGGATTATTGTCCGGAATTATCTGCTGCTGTATGCTCCTTGCAACATTAAGTTCAAAATCCATCTCTTTACGCCACTCCGTCATGAGATCTTTTTCCTCTTCAATCTTCTTCTGCTTTACAATAAGCTCAATTGTCCGTTCAGCCACCTTATGCTCAAGATTAACGTTAAGACTCTCAACCTCCAGCTGTAGTCTGACATAATGAACCTGGAGTTCATATCCCATGATAATGATAATATACATAAATGCGTATTCGCCAAGATAGATAAAATTATACATACCTGAAGATACAAGAATATCATTGAACACTCCGACAAAAAACAGGCAGAAGGATACGATTATTTTAACTGTTTTACGTTCCGGATTATTCCGGTTGTACCTGATCAGAATAATGATAAGATATAAAAATGAAATTATTGTAATTATAAGAAGAAGCGAGCATAAAATTCCCGGCTCACCCTCGTAATATGTGAAATTAAGCAGAGACCTGATTTCTATATTTTTAATTGAAGGTTTAGCTGAGGTCAGCACATGTTCATTATTCACCAGCATCGAAACCGGTATCATTAGAATAAAATATAATGTGAGAGTTATAGCCCGCTTACCTATAGGCGTTCTGGTAAAATCAGAAATAAACCATATAACTGAAACCGATATTAAAGAAGCGCTGACAAAATTACCTCTCTGCCAGAAAATACCCTGTTCAAGACCGGTTGAATTATAAAGTCCGGCGCATGTTAAATCATATATAAATACAGAGAGACATGAAAACGCGAATGTCAGGTATTCCCGCTCATGTCTCCGCAGGGCATGCATTATAAAATAATAGCAGGAAGCGTACAAACAGACAGCAGACATCATAAGTACCGGAATGGATTGTAAATTCATAATTTATCCTGCAGATATTAGATTTACTGATTAAAAAATTATTTATTTGAAAAAACCTTTTCCCATTCTTTTTCAAGTGCCTCAACATATTCCGAGGTTACTTCCGGTACTGCATGTTTTTCCAGAACTTGCAGCGGGAGAGTCGGTGCACCCAGATCGAGTGTTTCAAATTTTTTACGGTCATCCTTACTCAGCTTTTCAAGATCGAGAACTGTAAAATCACCCCAGTTTGCTGGATTATTTTTTGACAACTGCGCTTCAGTCGATAGAAGAAAATTCTGAACGACCATGGCTCCCTCTTTATTAGCTGCGTTAAATGGAATTGCAGTAAAGTGGGTATTGTAAATCGATCCCTCTCTCATTACAAAAGTTTTCACTGTTGATGGGTATCTCCCTGCAAGTATGCGGTTCTGGGCATCGGCCTGGTTATAGTTCATATTTATCAGAACTTCACCTCTCTCAAAGAGAGTGTCGAGTGCCGCAATATCTTTTGGATAGTTCGCACCATTATTCCACAGGTATGGAGATAGATCTATCAGATATTTCAGCCATGAAGATTTAGTCTGATCAAATAAAGATTTATCAAACTTCCCTTCATACTGTTTATGACCCCCGGTTTCAGAATAGAATACCTGTCGTATAAATGCCGAGGCTGTAAAATCCGGGGGCTGAGGATATGTAAACTTCCCGGGATTTTTTTTCACCCATTTTAAAAGTTTTTCATAGGAATCGGGAATATCGGTCAATTTGGCAGAATCATAAACAAAGACAAACTGCGCCCTGCCGTATGGAACCTCGTATCCTTCAACGGGAAATCCGAAGTCATACTTCACTGTTTCCGGATCTACAAAAGCCGTAAAGTTCGGGAGCTTTTCCGCAACGGGACCCCAAAGAAGCCCATTTTCTTTAGCGTTTTTAAAATTCTCGCCGTTAATCCAGATGATATCCATACTCCCCTTAACTGAACCTGCATTCTTTTCCGAGAGGAGTTTATTTACAAATACCGAAGCGTCAGCCGGGACCCGGACAAGTGTAATATTATATCTCTTCTTAATTTCCGGTGCAACATATGAATCGATCCACTTATTGACCGCAGATGAGCCCCCCCACATGACAAAACGGACAGTGCTGTTTTCCGCTTTTCTTATAACTTCATCAAAATTTGCACTTACCTCACTCTGTTTTTTTGAGCCGCATGAAACCAGAATCAGTAACAGCAAAAAAGAAATAATTTTTTTCATTCTCTACTCCTTGAATTGTATTATCTCATCTATGGTAATTTTCACTTTTTCATTTTCAGCAAAACTTCCATTTGTATTAAATGACCGTAGATCTATATCTTTATATTTAACTGTCACAGTGGAGTAATGCCCTGCAAAGGCAATGTTTACAACCTGTCCCTCTCCATGTTCACTTTTTTCAAGTTTAACAGCCTCGGGACGGACACAGACTTTAGCTCCATTAGAATCTTCACATGAACTACATAACTCTTTAACTCTGTGTGCAGGAAGAATATTTATATCTCCAAGCAGCGCTGCAACATCCAGTGCGGCGGGTGATTTGTAAATCTCACCGGGAGTATTATACTGAACAATTTCACCGTTTATCATAACTCCTATTTTATCCGAAATCATAAAGGCCTCTTTCAGATCGTGGGTTACGCTTACTGTAGTAATTCCGAACTCCTTCTGTGTCGTCCGGATAAATTCTGCAGTTTCAAACTTTAAATTCTTATCGAGATTGGCAAATGGTTCATCAAGAAGTATCATGGGGGGATTGAGAACAAGGGCCCTTGCTATTGCAGTCCTCTGCTTCTCTCCTGCTGAAATCTGTGAAGGGTACTGCCTGCTGAGCTTTCCGATCTTCACAAAATTCATAATATCGTTTACTCTTCTTTTAACTTCACTACTGTCAATCTTACGCGCTTTAAGTCCGAAGGCTATATTTTCAAAAACAGTCATATTGGGGAAAAGAATGTAATCCTGAAAAACCAGTATGGGCTGGCTCTGTCCGTTTACTGAATTCTCTCTGATTACACTGCCTGAATCCGCTGTCTCTATACCGCAGATAATTTTAAGAAGAGTAGTCTTCCCTGCACCTGAAGGTCCTACTATAGAAACAAGCTCGCCGCGCTCAACACGGAGATTTATATCTTTCAGAATAGGTTTATCCTGATATGATTTATTTAATTTTGTGATCTCAAGAAACATTAAAATTACCTGAAAAAGATTTTCTGCACAATATTCTTCATCCACGGTTTAAAAGACTTTCTCGCAAGTGCATAACCTGCAAATTTGAAAATCTCGGTCTCTGACGGATAGGGAAAAATTTGCGACATAAATCCGGTACCCTTCATCTTATATCTGATAGCCAATGATGCCAGATTAATTATTTCGCCCGCCTTGTTCCCCACAAGAGTTGCTCCGATAATTCTGTTTTTTTTACCCAGAATCAGTTTAAGAAAACCTGTTGTATCCCCATCTGTTTGCGCCCGGTCCATCTCTTTAAGATCTACGAGAACCGAATCTTTAAACTTGCCCGATTCACGCGCAGACTGTTCTGTGTAACCAACATGGGAGACTTCCGGCTTTGTATAAGTTGTCCATGGAACCATTGAGTAATCCACTGCCGATTTTTTCAGGGGGAAAATTATATTCCTTAAAACCACACCAGCCTGGTAACCCGCCATATGAGTAAACATATAAGGGCCCGCTGCATCGCCGCATGCAAATATATTTTTTATATTCGTTTGAAGATATTTATTAACAGCAATAAATCCCCAGTCATCTGTTTTAACTCCTGCATTTTCAAGGCCAATCCCTTCAGTGGCTGGAACTCTTCCAAGAGAAACAAGCAGATCGGTTCCGGTAATAATTTCAGTTGTGCCCTCTTTTCCTATGAGCACAGAGATTTTACTTCCGGTTTTTTTAACCTCTTTTATCTTCGCAGAGAGATTTAACGATATCCCTTCTTCCTTAAGCAGACTCTCCATAAGCGGAGCAACCTCTGGATCATCCTTCGTAAAAAGCTGATCTGCCATATCTATAATTTCAACCTCTGAACCGAGATGACGGAAACCCTGACCAAGTTCAAGACCGATGGGACCAGCACCAAGCACTATCAGTTTTGTCGGAAGTTTTTTTATACTGAAAATATTCTTATTCGTATAATATGGAACTTTATTAAGTCCGGGAATATCCGGTACTGCAGGATTAGATCCCGCTGCTATAACTATATATTTTCCGGTAATAACCCTGTCGTGAATCCTCACGGTATGATTATCCACAAGTATCCCCTTACCCTTTATTACATCAACTCCAAGTGAAGTAAACCTCTCAACTGAATCGTGAGGAGCTATAGTATCAACGACACTGCCGACTCTCTTCATTACAGCAGATATATTAACATCATTCATTGAGGTTGAGATGCCGTAATCGCGTGCACTTTTTATCTCGGCAGCAAGACGGGCAGAGCGGAGAAATGACTTACTTGGAACACAACCTGCATTGAGACAGTCACCCCCCATTTTATCCTCTTCAATCAGAGCAACTTTAGCCCCCATAGAAGCCCCTCCTGAAGCAGTTACAAGCCCGGCACTACCTCCGCCGATTATTATTATATGATAATTGTAGTTCATTTTCTCACCTCTGATTTACCATTTTATGAGTACTAACTTAAGCTCTGTGAGCCTGAACCAGATTTATAATTTTTTTCACAGCCAGAGGAAAAATCCCCAGTATAACAAAAGATATAATAAGTCCCGGAGAGAGAATTCCTGAAAGAGAATCGATTTTTCCAATCTCTTTACCTGCATTGACATAAACCGCAGTACCTGCAAGCATCCCTATCTGCGACACCAGATAAAAAGTAATCAGCTTAATCCTTGTGAGCCCCATAAGTAGATTGATAATAAAAAACGGAAATACCGGAATAAGTCTCAGCATAAAGAGATAAAATGCTCCCTCCTTCTCTATCCCTGCATTAACTGCAGAGAGCCGATCCCCGAACTTCTCCTCCACCCAGCCGCGCAGAAGATAGCGTGAAACAAAACATGCAAGCGTGGCACCGATTGTACTTGCAAATGATACAGCAGCCAGCCCGATAAAGAATCCGAAGAGTGCCCCACCAGCCAGAGTCATCACCGCTGCACCGGGGAGAGACAATGCCGTGACAGCAATATATATCAGCATGTAAATGAAAATGGTCGTGATTTTATTTTCAGTGTAAAAAGCGTAAAAACTATCTCTCGATTCTTTAATATAAGAGAGAGTAAAATACCGGTTCAGATCAAATATAAAAAAAGCTGCCGCGCAGCCTGCAATTATAAATACAATAATTATTTTTTTAAGCAGATTCCGGTTCATAGTCATAAATCATATCCTCATTCTGTAAAAAAGCCATATAACAAAAAATATTGCAAATATAAAAAGAAAGACCCATGTGAAGACGGGCGCACCATCAGCAAGCGAAAGCACCAGCCCTAAAACAGCTGATCCCGACCATAACAGTTTCATTGTAAGCATATGACGGAATGTTTCCACATCAGCTTTATAAGCAATTAATGAGATACCTCCAATACCAATGAGAGCGGCAGCAACAAGACGAGTTGCGACAGACTCAGGAGCATTCCATCCGAGAAGCATCATTGTTTTAACCGGTGCGAACATAAGAGGAATAGCGACAATATAATCGAGAGCAAAATGCAGAAGAAATAATTTACGCAATATTTCCGGTACCATAAAATTCTCCTCTCTTTTACATTAAATAATATCCATTTATTTTCAAAAGACAACATATTAATTATACAATTAAAAATATGAGATGTGACAGTAAAATACCAACGATTTATGAGCACTTACATGTGTCACACCATAATAAAATTTTTTGGTCTTGACGAAGAGTATTGAAAGTGCCAGGAATGTTAATAAATTTATCAGATTAAGTAAAATACCGGATTAAAGAGGAAAAATGAAAATTAAAAAATCTATAATTACAATTCTGGCCGCACTCTGTTTTTTTACGCCTGCTTTGTTATCTGCGCAGGAATCAGAATCAGGCATAAACAGCAGTAATCACGGGCTCCATTTACGGGGAGGGCTTGGAGCTGGTACAATCTTCTGGGGATATATAAGTCACGGCAGCAGCAGCGGCGATCTTGGAACCGGTACAGGTGCCAATCTGAATCTTGCGGCAATGTATAACTATTCGTTTCTGGGACTTGAATTTAACATGCTGAGCGGAACCATCGGTGATCTTGAGTGGACTGATACTGATGAATTAACAGGTCAGGAGTTTACATATAAATCTACCGGAAGCGGGAATTATACCAATTTTGATTTTAAAATCGGTGCTAAACTTTTTGCCGAACAGGGAGACATGGGGTATACTTATTTTTATATTGGAAAGCGTTACTGGAATTCAGTCCGTAAACAGGAGACAATTGAGTGGAATGGTGACAGCACATCATCTACACAGGAGAGAGAAGTTAAGGGTGACGGATGGATAGCAGGTTTCAGAGATTTCAGCACAATCGGCATGGAGGACGGACTTGCTATTGTGGTTCAGTCCGGTTTCTTTTTCGGAAATACGCCGGTGAGCAAAATGACGACAGATGGAGAGGATCAGACATATCCAGTGAGCGAATCTTTATGTCTTGGAGGAGAGATTGGAGGCGGGATTGCTTTACAGAATATAGGACTATCTGTTATAGGGGGCATTCGGGGAGAGGTAAATGCTACAACCTTTAAAGATTCAGCAGCAGTAGGGAGTGATGAATCTGTTTTCGGTTTTGGAAATAGAATATTCTTTATTGAAGCAGGTATGATGTTCTAATTAATAAATTTTTAAAATATCTGGAAGCCCTATCAGCGGCTTTCAGATACAATTATTTTTTATATATTTCCATCCTTTAACAATTTACGAAATGACAGCATTGTTGTTATTTCAATCGAAAAATGCTATAATAGATGAAAATTATCAGCAACTCCGCGTGAATATTAATAATTCAAAAAATTTCAGTAGTTATTCCTAAATATAATTTTTAGTGCAAAAAGCAATAATTATATATCCCCGCCGCCTTCGGCGGCGGGGATAATAGAGTTTTTTTTACTTTAAAAAAATTAATGAATAAATACTGAAAAAATTTAAAATTAAACATATTATATTTTACAGATACTGATTATAAGTCTATTTTCAATACTGATAATATATTACAGGAGTCATCCGTGAAAAAATCAGCTTTTACCGCATTATTGCTTTTTATTAATATTTCAATTCTCTCAGCACAGACACCAATTTCAAAATCTGTAGTTAAAATATATACTGTAACAAGCAGTTATAATTATGATAATCCCTGGCAGATGGGTGGACAGTCAAACGGTACCGGTTCAGGTTCAATAATTGACGGTAACAGGATACTTACCAATGCCCATGTAATAAGCAATAACACCTTTATTCAGGTGAAAAAAGCCGGTGAAGCGACTAAATATACAGCTTACGTGGAATCTATCTCTCACGAAAGTGATCTGGCAATACTGAAGGTAAACGATTCTGCTTTTTTTAAGGACTCACAGCCTATTAAAATCGGGGAGCTCCCTGATGTAAGGGATAAAGTTGCTGTGTATGGATTTCCAACCGGCGGGGACGAGATGAGTATAACTGAAGGTGTAGTATCAAGAATCGAACAGAGAAATTATTCACACAGCAGTGCCAATCTTCTTACATGTCAGATTGATGCGGCAATAAATCCCGGAAACAGCGGCGGTCCGGTTATTATAAAAGATATGATTGTAGGCGTCGCATTTCAATCAGCAACAAGAGGTGAGAATCTCGGATATATGGTCCCTGCCCCGATTATAAATCATTTTCTTAAAGATATTGAAGATGGAAAATATGACGGATTCCCTGAACTTGGAATCATGTTTCAGAAGATGGAAAATCCGGATCTGCGGGAAAAATTTCAGATGAAGAGCAATCAGAATGGTGTGCTGATTATTGATATACTCAACGACTCACCTGCAAAAAATATTCTGAATATAAATGATGTAGTAATAGCAATTGAAAACAGCAATATCGAAAACGACGGATCAACAGAATTCAGGCCGGGTGAGAGAACATCTCTGAACTATATTATACAGAAAAAATTTGTTAATGATCCACTGACTGTCAGAGTACTGAGAAATGGAGAGATAAAAGATCTTAAAATTAAACTTACAGTTCCGATGAACTCCGTTAGGCTTGTCCCTTTCGAACAGTACGAAACAGCACCGACATATTATATTATAGGGGGGCTTATATTTGCCCCTCTGACAAAAAACTATCTTCTTGAATGGGGGAGCCAGTGGTTTTTCAGCGCTCCTACAAAACTTCTGAATCATTATCAGAATGGAGTGAGGACAGCTGAGAAAAAGGAACTTATTCTTCTTACAAAAGTACTGGCAGATGAAATAAATCTGGGATACCACGATACTGATAATATAATAATAGAAAAAGTAAACGGAAAACAGATCTCTTCAATGAGAGACCTTGTAGATACATTCGAAAAAAATACAGGGCTTTATCACATAATTGAAGATGATACAGGAAAGAGAATTATCCTCCGGAAAGATAAAGTGGATAAATTCAGCAGCAGGATAATGCAGACATATCGGATCGATTCAGACAGATCGGCTGATCTTAAGCTAAAGGCCGGAAAGTAAAAGAAGATATGTAGCTGCAACTGTGAGAAAAACAGTTACGATAATGTTGTTGTTGAACCATGCAATTAGCGCAGCCGCAGTTATAGCAATAGCAGATACTGCAGGTTTGCCGTTTATGGCGCTTATGCTCCCGGGGAGTATAAGCGCTCCTAATGCCGCATATGGAATAAATGAGAGAAATCTTTTTAGCTCTGATGGAATTTTTTCCACATTAATAAAGTACATTGGAATCATCCGCGGAAGATAAGTCACAAGCATCATAAAGATTATAACCGTTAAAACATCCATCTCTACTCGTCCCCCTTAAATAAAAACATACCCGCGGTTGAAGCGGCCAGAATTGAAATTACTATATTCCAACCCGAACTGATAAAACCTGTATATCCGAGAAATGAATTTAAAACTCCGGCAATAACTGCAATCGCACCTGCAGTAAAAGATTTTTTTACAGCGGGGATAAGTATTGCTACGAACATTGCATAGAGACATATGGATATGCTCGCCTGAATATCTGCCGGTAAAAAATCTCCTGCAGCATATCCGGCAACAGTTCCGGTAACCCATCCTGTATATGCTGTAATGTTAAGAGCAATGAGATACCCCGCGGAGAGTTCACCTTTCTTCATCGCTGCAACAGCAAAGGTTTCGTCGGTAACTCCGAATGATATAACCGGTACAAGAAATTTATTTAAATATGTTTTAGATGCGAGAGTTGCACTCATGAGAAAATGCCTGAAGTTGAGGAGAAATACAGTAAGTGTAATCTCTCCGGCACCAATACCTGCATGAAACATGTTCAGTCCTACAAACTGGCTTGCACCTGCAAAAACGAAAGCAGAAAAACAGAACGATTCAAGTAGAGATATATTTACAGATTTAGCCAGCAGACCGAATGTAACGGCAATAGGAAAATATCCCACAAGTACTGGAAATCCTGCATATATTCCATCTTTAATTTCAGATTTATTAAACATAAACTCACTCGAAAAATATTTTATGATAACGCATAAGAATGCTGCACAATTAATTCTATGTAATTTATATGTTTTATAAATCAATATAGTTTATAATCTGGATAAAATTTTTTCAGATAAAAAAATATAAAGAGACATAATATAACAGTTGATTTTATCATCACAAATATTTATGATGATAGAATAGTGTTAATTCCTTAACATAAATTCTGTGTACGAATTGAAGATTATATATCCCCGCCGCCTTCGGCGGCGGGGATAATTAAACTTTTTTTATTACCAAAGGTTCAGGAATTATTACAGATGATAAAATATAGAATTTACCCTTCATTTGAGAAATCATGATTCACAATAATTTTCCAATGGGTTGCTGTTGACAGAACCCATTGGAAAATTTCACACCAGCCGCATCTTCCAATTTTATTTTAAAAAATAATTATTATAACTGCTTAAAAACCAGTGGTATTTTCTCTCCACCAGTTTATGAATAGATACAAATTATTTCAGTAATTATTCCTAAATATAATTTTCAGGGTAAAAAAAATTATATATCTCCGCCGCCTTCGGCGGCGGGGATAATAAAGCTTTTTAATTATGGGAAAGTTAAGGAATAAATACTGAAATAATTTTACATTTTTATATAAAAAAGTTTGAAGTAATAATGGAATTTTAGTAACTTAGTTTTATATAAAATACCAAATATCTATATTCTTTTATAAATTAATCGTTGTAATATTACTGTAGATATTTGAATAATAGAAAATCACATTAATTGCTGATTATCACAGCAACCGTGATTATTAATTAAATACTTATACTAACTTGAAAAGGTAATTAAATGACAGTTCCGCAGAATACTGCCTCAATGAACTTTGAGGCTTTTTTTAAAATTTCATATGGTCTTTATGTTGTAAGTTCAAAAAACGGAGACAAGCTTAACGGATATGTTTCCAATGCTGTGTTTCAGGTAACTGCCGAGCCGGCTCAATTTGCAGTATGCTGCAGTAAAAATAACTACACGGCAGAACTTATAAAAGAGAGTAAGGCTTTCTCAATCTCGGTCTTAAAAAAAGATGCATCACCCGGGCTGATAGGTGTATTCGGTTATCAGAGCGGTAAAGATATTGATAAATTCAAAGATGTTGAATATATAACCGGCGGAACAGGAGTACCGATTCTTACTGAAGACTCCATTGCATGGTTTGAATGCAAAGTAATACAGACTGTAGATGTTGGAACTCATTTTCTTTTCACTGCAGAGATAGTTGATAATGACCTTATCGACGGAGCAGGCGAACCTCTCACTTACGCATACTATAGAGAAGTTAGAAAAGGTAAAGCACCGAAGAATGCTCCAACTTATATTAATCCTGAATCTATTGAAGATACAGCATGTGAAAAGGATCGTTTCAAATGTCTTATATGCGGACATATTTACGATCCGGCAGCAGGTGATTCTGAACATGGAGTTCCGGCTGGAACAGATTACAGCGAACTAAGTGATGACTGGAAATGTCCGGTCTGCGGAACTGATAAATACAGTTTCGATCTGATATAAAATATTCAGGATCTAGGGAGCGTCATCCTCTTAACGAAATCCATCAGGATTCCGTTGAGATTTTTACAACAATTTAAGTGTGCGTTTCATGGTTAATTCAGGTACCAAGTTCGTTTATGATGAATAACTGCCGGGCTGATTAACTTATTATTTTTTACCAGGAGTCAAAATAAGACTGTCTCCTGGCAGCGATCAGCGGAGTTCTTCTGCTTTCGAAAATAAACCGGAAGTTTTATATTTTAGTTAATACAATTGGTTTATGATAAGAATATATCCGGCGCAGCGGATAATTAAAGATTTTATCATGAACCAATTATTCTAATTAAAGGGAGAGAATTGATGAAGTCAATAAAAGGAACAAAAACAGAACAGAATCTGCTGAAAGCATTTGCAGGTGAATCTCAGGCAAGAATGAGATATGATTACTTTGCAAAACAGGCTAAAAAAGAGGGGCTTGAGCAGATTGCTGCTATTTTTACCGAGACTGCAGATAATGAAAAAGAACACGCAAAAAGATTTTTTAAATTTCTCGAAGGTGGTCCGGTTGAAATTACTGCGACATATCCTGCAGGAATAATCGGAACAACTCTTGAGAATCTAAAAGCTGCTGCTGATGGTGAGAACGAAGAGTGGACAATGATCTATCAGGATTTCGCAAAAGTTGCAGAAGAGGAAGGATTTAAAGAAGTTGCAATTGCATTCAAAATGATTGCTACAGTTGAAAAAGCTCATGAGAACAGATACAGAACTCTTTATGACAACCTTGAGAATGGTAAAGTTTTTGCAAAAGACGGAAAGATGACATGGAAATGCAGAAACTGCGGATATTTACATGAAGGTGAAAAAGCACCTGAAATGTGCCCGGCCTGCCTGCATCCTCAGGCTCACTTTGAAATTAAAGAAGCAAATTACTAACGGTTCAAAAAACTCCCCGGATGGGGAGTTTTTTTATCAGTAGAAATGCATATTCAATTATATTTTAATATTTTATTCCATACGATTGAAGTATTCTTTTTAACTTACCATTTGCTTTTATTTTTTTTATACCGGCATTCAGCTTCATCATCATTTTATGACTGTCAGGGTAATTACGGGAAATCATTACACGCAGTTCGTCTTTATTCAAAGGCTTTTTAACAACACCAAACTGTTCAATATCTTTCGGGAACAATTTATGAATTAATTGCCATCCCACCCTTTCCTCGGAGGCTAGAATATCAATTCTGCCATATTTAAGCTTTTTTATACCCTGTTCATCAGAAACAGAATAATCGACAACCAGGCCGGCTTCCTTAAAAGGTTTTTCATACCAATAACCTATAGTTCCACCCGTTCTATATTTCTTGAAATCACTAAAAGTTTTCCAGTTAAAATCTTTTTTTACTTTTTTAGATGGAATATAATAAAAAAGATAACCTTTACTATCAACCAGCACTTCTGAAAAATTATATTTTTTCTTTCTTTCAAGAGTTAAAATATACGGGAAAATACCGAATACATTACCATTGTCAAGCTCTGTCTCAGCCCTTTTCCACGGTAAAAATCTATAGGAAGGTTCTATATCAACTTCTTTAAAAGCAGCAGTAACAATCTCTGTTATTAAACCATATCCGGTCATCGACTCTGAAGTATAGGGTGTCCATTCCCCTGTTGCTATAACAATCTTTTCAGCACCAAATGATATCTGATAGAAACAAATAATTAATAAAACTATGAAAATAGAATACTTATTCATATCACTTCACCTCGAATGAAAACTGCCCTACCATTTTTTTCAGGAAAGAAACATAATTATATAGCCTTCACAAATTAATATAAAAACCGGTCAAGTGAATCTCCATTTTCGTAAAAGGATTGCTGGAGACTGCTTAAAAAAACTCAGGTAATTATGTTTCCGATGCGCTTCTGTCGTGGAGGAAAGCAATTTTACCACATTTTATTAGTAGTTACGATTATTGCTGTTTAACCATAAATATCAAGTGTTTTAATACTCAAAGAAAATATCTGAAGGTAACTCATAAGGAAGTGACTTAAGGACTGGTTATGGTCTCCAGAAGTCACTCAATTGCGGTAAGATATTTTATTTACTATCTGGTGCGTTTATCATTAAATTATTAATAATAACAGAAAACAATCTGCTGCTCTCTATAATTCTTTTATCATCATTCGAAGCAAGCCATTCAAGCATCAGGCCGCGATAAAATGAGAGAATCATAGATGCATAAGTCTTTGACTTAATTCCATATTTTCTGTTGATGGTGATTTCTATTTCATTAATCCAGTTATGTAAAACTTCATTAAAGAAATCATTATACTTTTCAACATCTCTTAATGCCTTTACATATAATTCCAGAAACAGCAGCAGGTATTTTTTATTTTCATCTACGTATATAGTTTCAATAAAAATATGAGTGACCTCACCAAGAGTTTTATCTGAATTCTCAGTTAGAAGATTTTTAATCATATTTTTATGTTTAGTGCTCAAATAAATAAATATTGAGTTAATTAAATTATCATAAGATTCAAAATGATAAATAAGCATGCGCGCGCTCATTCCAACTTCGCGGGCTATATCTCTTAAACTGAGATTGTTTAAGCCTTTATATGATATTGAAAAGATTACTTTTTCAAGAATATCTGCTTTTATTGTATAATCCGGTGTTCTGCTCATAATTAATATATACTTTACACCTTTATTATTGTCAAAGTATTTTAATAATCAGGTTAAAGTATTGAGTTACTATAACCTGATTTTCGAAACAATTAGATATCCTTAAGATTTTTTCGCGTGATCAGATAGATCAGGGGTGCAATCGATCCCGTCAAAAGCGTAGAGATAATCCAGATCCATGGATTTCGGCCTGTAGATTTTGCATCACGCCACATCCAGACCATGAATAGAGTGAGCGCTATTATCAGGTCTACAAAAACCTGGGCAGCACCAAAACTTTTGAAGTGAGGTTCAAAAATTCCCCAAATTCCGTGAAACCAGACTGCCGCCGCGGTAAGTGCTGAAAATCCGATTAAAGTGATGATCAGTATAATTCGCTGCATGATTTTACTCCTAAAATATTTATTAACGATATTTCATATCTAAACGAAAAATCGGGTTATGACAATAAGCGTAACAAGTGTTACATTTATTGTCAACAAATTAATAAAAGATATTATTAGAATGATATTCAATTATATTTACTTAATATTTTAGATGTATTTTATAAAGCAGGGTGCTGAATAATATTTACAGGTAATCTTCCCGTATTAGGGTGGATTACCTGTATTAAAAGACTGAAGGAGAAGAAAAGTCTAAGAATATTCGTATTATTATAAGGGCTAATTACCCCAAAGGAATTTGATCTGTCTCTTTATTCTCTAATTTCAGCATTACTGAATCTACAAGATCATCTACAATATAAAATGAAATGGAATACTTTTTACCTTTTAGTTTTTTAGACGTACTCACAGAATCCCATTTAAAAACATACCAGTTTCCGTTTCCGCCTTCGTTCAATTCATAATTTTGAGAATAAACTTTAATAAGCTCATCAAATGTTGAACCTTTAACTATACCTTTTGGAGTCTTAAAGTTTTTATTCAGAACAATTCTTACCAGTTCAGGATTTTTCTTTTTACCTGTCAGTAAAAATGCTGCTTCTCCGCCAGCCCATATATAACTTTGATAAGTTTCGGAATTTTCCCATTGACCGGTTTTGCCTGTTAATTCGGCAATTTTCTTATTCTGTGTAGAAAATAAGACTATTGTATTTTTAGCACCATAGTTCACTTTAAGATCTTTATCTCCCGGCACATCACTATTTGCTGCTGCTGTTTTCACAGTTAAACTGATGATTGAAACTAACATTAAAACAAAAACAGGAAGCAGAACTAGTTTTTTCATTTTTTTCATGCGTGATACTCCGTAATTAAATTATAATTTAATACTATTCTGAAAATGGCATTTATTGCTCTAACACTTTCTTAAATTCGTCCAGTCCCATCTCATCAATCATCCCGCCGATCCGCTGATTCTTTTTGCCATTATCTTTGTAAAATGTAATAATTCTGTCAACTGCGGATAATGCCTCTTCATCAGAAATATTGTTCATCAGTTCAACCGCAAGTCTGGGCCTCGCTCCTCCGTTTCCGCCGACTAGAAGTTTCCATCCGTTTTTCATACCAACGAGTCCTACATCCTTTATGCATGTTTCGGCGCACTGATTCGGACATCCGCTTACACCAAGTTTAAATTTACTGGGGAGTTCCATTCCATGATATATTCCGTCGAGTTTCATACCCATTGAAAGGCTGTCCTGTATCCCTCTCTTGCAGAAAGTTGTTCCCGGACAGGCCTTAATACTTCTTACACATAGACCCACTCCGGCACCTGGTGACATTCCAAGATCAGCCCACACATTGTCCACATCCTCCTCTTTAAGTCCGACGATTGCAATTCTTGCGGCGCTGGTAATTTTTAGAGCTGCTGCATTATATTTTTCTGCTGCATCAGCAAGCTTCCGAAGAGTATCAGGTGAAACAACGCCGCATGGTATATGAGGGGCAACGGCATAAGTTAACTTATCTCTCTGTATAATGACTCCTTTTTCTCCATCCTGCATCATAAATAAACCTCCTATTTGTATTAAAAATAATTTCCAGGAACTAATATTGCAACGAAAAAATCATTTTCTATATTGATGATATTGGCAGCGATTTATTAATTAATTTTTTCTAAAATTTTCTTGCCCGAAATTACATGCATTATATCATCAAATTTAACTGAGAAAAGTTCAGTTCTCAGTAATATAGCTGTAATAACTTACAGATTATAGATTATTCCACTCTCTGTACCAGCTTATTCACATTTACAGTTTGATTGTAATTAATAGACATCGTTTGAAACTAAATAATTTGAGGGAAATAAATGTTCGATAAAAAAAACATTCTACGAGTAAGTAAAGAACTCAATATCAGAGAGGAGCAGGTCAAAGCTGTTGCAATCCTCTTATCCGAAGATTCAACAATACCATTTATCGCCCGGTATAGAAAAGAGGTGACCGGCGGACTTGATGAAGTTCAGATCGCAGATATACGTGATCGTCTTGAGCAGCTTGAAGAGCTTGATAAAAGACGGGAAGCTATACTTAAGTCGATGAAGGAGCTTGAGAAACTCACTCCCGAGCTTGAGAAAGCGATAAATGCTGCGGAGACTCTGGCAAAACTCGAGGATATATATCTTCCGTACAAACCGAAAAGAAAAACAAGGGGAAGCATAGCCAAAGAGAAGGGGCTTGAGCCTCTTGCAGAACTTATATTTTCACAGAAAAAATTCGATCTTGAGAAAACAGCATCTGAATATATAAATGCTGAATTGGGTCTGAATAACCCAGAAGATGCACTCCAGGGCGCCCGGGATATTATTGCCGAATGGATAAATGAAAACAGCACTGCCCGCGAACAGATTAGAAATCTGTTCACAAAAAAATCAGCCATGTCCTCTAAAATGATAAAAGGGAAAGAGAAAGAGGGGGAAAAATATCGTGACTATTTTGAATGGTCAGAGCCTGTTCTCAATGCCCCTTCACACAGAATTCTTGCTCTCCTACGCGGAGCCGAAGAGGGTTTCCTCTCCATTCATTTTCTGCCCGAAGAGGATGAAGCTGTAACGATGCTTGAAAGAGAATTTGTTAAAGCAGAGAATCCGGCAGCCGGACAGATAAGCCTTGCAGCAAAGGACAGCTACAAGCGCCTTATGGGACCATCAATGGAGACCGAAATCCGCACAGTTCTGAAAAAACGCGCCGATGAAGAGGCGATAAAAGTCTTCTCTGATAATATAAGAGAGCTCCTTCTGGCATCACCACTGGGGCAGAAATCCGTGCTTGCACTGGACCCTGGTCTTAGAACCGGGTGCAAACTTGTAGTTCTCAGCAGACAGGGAACACTCCTTCATAACGATGCGATCTACCCCCTCGAACCTCATAATAAAAAGATAGAGTCGGGAAAAGTGATAATGGATCTCTGTAAAAAATTCAATATCGAAGCAATTGCAATCGGTAACGGTACCGGAGGGCGGGAAGCACTCGCATTCTGTAATGAGCTTGGCCTTACAGGTATAATTATTACAATGGTGAACGAAAGCGGTGCTTCTGTCTATTCAGCTTCGGATACAGCAAGGAAAGAATTCCCCGATCATGACGTAACTGTAAGAGGGGCGGTCTCCATCGGAAGAAGACTTATGGATCCGCTTGCCGAACTTGTAAAAATCGATCCAAAAGCAATCGGAGTAGGGCAGTATCAGCATGATGTTGATCAGAAGGATCTAAAAAAGTCGCTCGATGATGTTGTTGCAAGCTGTGTTAACTCTGTAGGAGTTGAAGTAAATACTGCAAGCGGACATCTTCTCCGATATGTTTCAGGTCTCTCTGCTAAGATGGCGGATACTATAGTTGAAGTCCGGACACAAAAGGGTCCGTTTAAGTCTCGTGATGAGCTGAAAAAAGTTCAGGGTATGGGCCCGAAGACCTATGAGCAGGCAGCGGGTTTTCTAAGGATAAGAGATTCTGAAAATCCTCTGGACCGCAGTGCTGTTCACCCTGAAAGCTATAAAATTGTAGAGAAGATGGCTGCTGATCTTTCATGCACAGTTTCCGATCTGATGAACAGCAGTACTTTGAGAGATAAAATAATACTTAAAAACTATATTACTGAAAGTGTAGGACTCCCTACTCTTACTGATATTTTAAATGAACTTGCACGCCCGGGAAGAGATCCGCGGAAAGAGTTTGAGCTATTCAGCTTTTCTGAAAACGTGCATAAAATTTCTGATCTTGAACCTGGAATGAAACTCCCCGGTATTGTAACTAATGTTGCGGCATTCGGTGCATTTGTTGACATCGGGGTTCATCAGGATGGTCTTGTTCATATCAGCCATCTGTCAGATGAATACGTCAGCAATCCTGCATCGGTTGTTAAAGTGCAGCAGAGAGTTGTTGTTACTGTAATGGAAGTAGACGTTGAGAGAAAAAGAATATCATTATCTATGAAGCAGAACCCTTTTAATCCGGAACTCAATAAAGAAAAAAAATCGGATAATAAAAAAGAAGAGACTTATAAAAAAACTGTACAGGGTACAAAAGCCTCTGAAAAGAAAAAAGTTTCTGAACAGAAACCTCAGCCTGCAAAAGTCAGCCCTTTTTCAGGATTAAAGGACATGGTTAAAAAAGAGAAATAAAATAAACATCTTTCGACTTCGCCAGTTAAGATTTGTAATATTAAGCAGATTGATTATTTGCAGCCTGATATTTTATAAAACAACTATCAGACTGCAAATTTTTATACATTTTATAAAGCTGTTATATATGCGGAAATGGCATGAGGGTATCAGGATATTGAAGAGCAATAATGCCGTTGAGTGTTTCGAATAAAATAAGATATAAAATTATGTCACATCAGTAGTAGTATTCAATTGAGTAAGACCAATTAAAATCCGAGTTCTTCACTTATGTCCTGCATTGCCTTAAGTGAAATTTCAGCAAACTCGTCCAGTGGAATACCTATTTTTTCGCACTCCATTATATTCTCTCTTCTAACGGATGCAGCGAATATTTTTTCTTTCATCCTTTTGGTAATAGATTTTGCTTTTACGCTGGCCAGCTTTTTATCCGGGTAAACCATAGTCGTCGCAAAGATAAGACCTGTTATTGTTTCACATGCAGCAAGTGCATGCTGAAATTTTTCTGATCTCTCTAATCCGGTTGCTTCTTCGTTGTGCATTTTTATGGCATCGATGATTTCAGGTTTGTATCCCTTTTCGCTTAAAATTTCAACTGCTTTTAGACCGTGAGTTTTCATGTCAGCATTGGTAACCTCTACATCTATATCGTGAAGAAGACCTGCAGTTCCCCACTCATGCTCATTCTCTCCCAGACGTCTGGCAATGGCGCGCATTACAACTTCAGATGCAAGCGAATGGGCGAACATTCTTTCATTATTGATATATTGCTTTAATAGCGCGATTGATTCATCTCTTGATATTGTCATAACATTTACCTCTTCACTGAAGACAACTATAAGCATTGAATTATTTACGGCAAGATTTTTAATGGAATACAGGCATTCATATAATAAATAATTAAGTTTTTAATAACATTTTTTATAAATCAGTAGAGACATAATACAGTCGGCTTTTTAACTGTTACTTTCAAAAGAATAAGTATTAAATAATTGATGTTGAAAAATAAATTGATACTTTTAAAAAGGATTCAGTGATGACTACTAACCTCGCCCCTTTCGGAGACTGAGTTAGTAATTATATTTTTAAAATGCTATAAGTATACACATTAACGAGGAAAACAATGCCTGAATTAAGTAATCGGATTTCGTATTTTACCGAGTCAGTAATAAGAAGAATGACCCGTATTTCAAATCGTTTCGGGGCGATCAATCTATCACAGGGATTCCCTGACTTTGATCCTCCGGAGGAACTTAAACAGGCACTAGTACACTGTGCAGTTAAAGGACCGCATCAGTATGCGATGACATGGGGTGCACAGAACTTTCGAAACGCATTGGCGGAAAAGCAGAAGAAGTTCATGGGGATAGATATAGATCCTGATGAAAATATTGTTGTAACCTGCGGCAGTACCGAAGCGATGATGGCAGTAATGCTGACAATATGCAATGCTGGGGATAAGGTAATTGTGTTTTCACCATTTTATGAAAATTACGGAGCTGATACAATTCTGTCAGGAGCCGAACCGGTTTTCGTCCCTCTTCACCCGCCTGATTTTAACTTTGACAAAAGTGAACTTCGTAATGCATTCGAAAAAAAACCGAAGGCTATTATACTCTGTAATCCGTCAAATCCTACCGGGAAAGTCTTCACCCGTGATGAGCTTCTTTATATAGCATCTCTTGCAGAGGAGTTCGATACTTATGTCGTTACCGACGAAGTATACGAACACATTGTTTACGATGAATATGAGCATGTATATTTTGCTTCACTTCCCGGAATGAAGGGACGGACTATTTCATGCAGTTCTCTTTCTAAAACTTATTCAATAACCGGCTGGAGGCTGGGATACGTTATTGCAGAGCCTAATATTATTAACGGTGTGCGTAAGGTTCATGATTTTCTTACCGTCGGGGCCGCTGCTCCGCTTCAGGAGGCTGCTGTTGCAGGGCTGCTTCTTCCTGACAGTTATTATCTCTCGCTTAAGGATAGTTATACCAGAAAACGGGATATATTCCTGAGCGCCCTTGACAGGGCTGAATTGAAATATACCAGGCCTCAGGGAGCTTACTACGTAATGGTTGATATATCCGAGTTTAAAGCACATAGTGATGTGGAGTTCAGCGAATGGATGGCGGAATATGTCGGTGTAACTCCTGTTCCAGGTTCGAGTTTTTTCAGAGAGAATATTAATTTTCTTATAAGATTTCATTTTGCTAAAAAAGAGGAGACCCTTATCGCAGCAGGTGAAAAACTCCTGCTGCTCAGAGAAAAAGTCAGGACGAGGAAATGATCTTACTTAATGCAATTTTAATGCTGTCTGAACCGCAGATTTTCAGTGATTTGAGTGATAGACTGTGATTTACTAAACGTGAAACATAGTAATCATTTAAATCCGCTTAATCTGTGGTTCAGACATCCATGCTTAAATCTGCATCACATATGCACGTACTGTTCAATACTGTAAACAACCATTAAGAGATGCAGAACTGCTCCTCCGATTATAAAGATGTGAAATATCTCATGGAAGCCAAAAAATTCAGGTATAGGATCCGGTTTTTTTATTATATAAATTATCGCACCCACCGTGTATGAGATTCCTCCGGCAGCGAGAAAAGCAAGAGCTGGATCAGGCATTGTGTGAACAAGCGTTGAGATTGGAATAACTACAATCCATCCCATGAGAAGATAGATGAGGGTTCCAATTACTCTTGGCGCATTAACGAAAAAAAGTTTAAAGATAATTCCTGAAAGTACAAGTGACCACTGCGCAATGAGGATTCCCCACTTCATATTCCCTTCAAGATAGAGAAAACAGATTGGTGTGTATGTCCCTGCAATAAGAAAAAAGATCGCTGAATGATCGAGTTTTCTCCACACTGTTTTATCATTCTCAACTACTTTTTTTGTGTGATACAAAAAACTCGCACTGAAAAGGAATATTCCCGAAAGCCCGTAAATCAAAGACACAATCTGTGCGGTTATGTTTCCGGAAGAGATTATAAGTAATATAATAGTTCCGATTATCATAACCGGAACTGTTCCTCCATGTGTGTATGCAGAAATTTTTTCAGTGTGTGGAATTTTCATGTACTCTCTCCTGGTGATATTTATAAAATCAAAAACCGGGAGATGCCCAAAAAGTTGCATTTTTTTTAAATACTCATAAACTGGAGATAAAATATTCTCCGTAGCAAGATCGATACGGCGCAGAAAATACTACCGATTTATAAACAGTTACTTTTTTTTTGCAACCCAGACGTGAAAATTATGTTTGCTATATTGAAACTATCCTGTTAACTGAAATAAGAATATGAAAAGGAGTTTTTATGCCGACACCATCGACAGCAGCACAGGTTATTGTAACTATTATCCCGATTGTAGGGATTGTAATGGGTTGTTTAGTAATCTTTTTTTATCTTCTCTGGAGTTATAAATTAAAAGTACATATGATTGATAAGGGACTTTATACACGTGTACCTTTCGACATGGATACCTTTTCGCTTCTTCTTGGTCTTGTTCTATTTATACTGGGACTTGCTCTGACAATTTTTTTTCTTATAAAGGATGGATTCAGCTACGGTGTTCTCAGCGGTCTTATACCGGTATCTATAGGGATAAGTCTGCTTGTCTTTTTTATTGTAAGACTTAAGATAAAATCAAACAATGCCTGAAAAAATATTATCCGATGAGCACATTGTCAGACAGGTTCAGAAAGGTGATTTTGAATCGTATAGTCTGATTGTTGAAAGATATCAGGATAAAATATTCAGCATCGGCATGAGATTTTTTTATGACCGTGATGACTCTGCTGATTTTACGCAGGAGGTTTTTCTCAAAGCATTTAAAAAAATTGAATCATACAGGGAGATAGCTCTTTTCAAATACTGGCTGGTTAAGCTTGCATATAACCATGGAATAAACATGAAGAAAAAAAAACACGATGAAGGTATCGAGTTTAACAGTGATGAGATTAAATCAAATTATGAACTCCCTGAAGATAAGCATATTTATGGAGAGATAAAAGAATTACTTGAAGATGAGATTAATCGGCTCCCTGAGAGATACAGGATATGCATCGATTTTTATTTTTTTGTAGGATTAAAATATAACGAAATAAGTGAGATTACAGGGTATCCTGTAAACACTGTAAAGTCAGATGTCTTAAGAGCAAAAAATATATTACGACAGAAACTCAAAGGTACAATAGCGGAGGAGTATCATGAAATGCAGTAAAGCAGTTGAAGATTATCTTAAACTTGAAAATAATTCCCACACGCCATTTATATTAAAGCTTCATCTTATGTTCTGCAGAGAATGCAGAGAAGAAGCAGTGCGATTGAAAAAAGTATTTAATCTGTTGAAAAACGATTCTGTATATAAATCCCCATATGATATCAAAACATCTGTGATGGATATAATCAGAAGCGAAAGCGTTTATGTTGTAAAAACAATTTCCGGATTAAAATGGGTAACTATCGGATCGATTATTTTCTTCAGCATATTATTGATCAATTTCAGCGATTCATTTTTATGGCTGAAAATCGAATTCGGTTCAGATTATACAATACCAATGAGCATTGTTATGGGATTTGTATTTTCCGCATATTCAGCAGTACTTATCGGCTGTAATTACGAGAGCATCAAAAAGTACCTTGAACTTCATTCCAGATGGAAGATTAAATGACAGAGTTTTAACACCGTTTTGAAAGGTCAGATTCAAGTCATCTTTACCAGAAAAGTTAACAAATAAACATAAAAAAAATATTGACCTTATCCAAATTAGAGAATTTATATGACATAATATATTTTCTGAGCAGGTGCAGCATGAGTGATTATGAAGCTTATACAAAAATTTTAACTAAATCGGTAAATCATATCTTTAAAAAATTTTTAGATGATCATGATATATCTGAAGTCTATGAAAGCCAGGCGGGTGAAAAAGATCCGCAGGTCGCTATTGAAATCAAAGGTACACTTGAGGGTGAGGTTGTTATTAATATACCTCAGAAAACCCTTACTCAAATATCAAGAAAATTTATCGGTGACCCTAAAGCGAAGATATCAAAGAATATGAGTGCCGACGTTGCGGGTGAGCTTGCAAACCTTATAACCGGAACTTTTGCAAATCTTATGCAGTATTCCGAACACGATCTTATACTCTCCCCTCCGGAATTTAATGATGATCCTATATCAATTAAAGCTCTTTATGATAATGTGAATATGTCTTTCGTTTCATCCTTCGGGGGATTTGACATCGATTTTTACTACAGGGATAATTGAGAATATACAGTAATAAATGCCAGATTGTATGTTCTTCTATAAATCTAACACAATCATTTCATGCCGAGAACAAAAGTCTTAAAAATTTTCTTTAGTGTATTTTATCTTGATATTTAAATGGATTTTTATAAATCCGGAATTTTATTTATAAACTCTTCTTCATTTAATAATAAAATTGAAAAAAAACTATTCTTATGTAAATTGAAATAGAGTAACCACACTAAAAAATATAAAAAATAATGGAAGTAAATAAGGAGAACTATATGATTCATTTCAGAAAGTTTATATTCGTCACAACATTGGTTGTATTTTCAGGTATTAATCTTTTAGCTGAATGCGTTGATGGTGATTGTCAGAATGGTAAAGGGAAATTTACATACAGTAATAATGCAATATATGAAGGTGAATTTAAAGACGGGCAGATGACTGGTAAAGGTCTGTACACCGACAAAAAAGGTGACCGTTATGAAGGTGAATTCACTAATGGAAAACTTAACGGCAAAGGGAAAGTAACTTATAAAACAGGCGAAACAGCAGAGGGGAGTTATAAAGACAATCTTCTCGATGGAAAAGGTTCTATAATAACAAAAGCAGGGGATAAGTTTACCGGAGAATTTGTTAAAGGCAAAAAACAGGGTAATGGTGAGTTTGTATTTGCATCAGGTGAAAAATACACTGGTATGTTTCAGGATGATTTTTTTAATGGTAATGGTGTGTACAAGTATTCGAATGGTGCGTCATTTACAGGAACTTTTGTAAAAGGAAAACCAGCGGGTACAGGTTCGTATACTGATACTAACGGAGACATTTATACAGGAATTTTTGCTAACGGTAAACTTAACGGAAACGGAAAAGTTGTTTTTAAAAATGGATCCAGATATGAAGGTAATTTTGTAAACAGTACCATGAGCGGTGATGGATCATTTGTAGATCAGAACGGGAATCAGTATGTTGGGGATTTTAAGAACGGCAAGCTGAATGGAAAAGGGAAAGTAACATTTGTAAATGGTGAAATTTTTGAAGGGAACTTTAAAGATGATATTCTTGATGGAAAAGGGAAACATACTTCAAAAAGCGGTGCTGTATATGAAGGGAACTTCAAAAAAGGGAAGTATGACGGCAAAGGTACTTTTATTCAGGCAAATAAAATAAAATATGTCGGCGATTTTAAAGATGGTGTATTCCATGGAAACGGAACAGTTTACAGACCCGACGGAACAGAAGACAGAAAGGGTAAATTTGTTAATGGAAAATTTCAGGTTAAGTAAAATCTAATTCTAATGAAAATTATTAATATAAGATCAGCTTCATCTGAAGAACTTATTGATATAACAGAACATATTGCATCCGCGGTTAAAGAGCTGAATGTAAGTGAGGGGTTATGCTGCATATATACCCCTCACACTACAGCTGCGGTAACGATAAACGAAAATGCCGATCCGACAGTAAAGAGAGACATTCTGGCAGGTCTCAGATCTTTAAATCTTGAAAACGTACATTATCTGCATGGTGAAGGGAATTCAGCGGCTCATATCAAATCATCGATGATTGGTGCTTCCGAAATTGTAATAATTGATAAGGGCAGACTTCAACTTGGAACATGGCAGGGTATATATTTCTGCGAGTTTGACGGTCCGCGGGAGAGAAAGGTTTACATATCTATCAGTTAACATCTTCATCAAATAAAATCTGCTGGTTATCTTCAGCTATTCGCGACAGTTCTATCCCCAGATGTTTATAGGCATGTGCAGTAACCATCCGCCCTCTTGGTGTTCTTTTCAACAGACCTATCTGAACCAGAAACGGTTCGTAGTAATCTTCAAGGGTGTCAGTCTCCTCCCCTACGGAAATTGCGATTGTTTTTAAACCGACAGGCCCGCCGTTATATTTTTCGATAATCGCAGTTAGAATTCTCCGGTCCATTTCATCGAGTCCAAGTTCATCTATATCGAGTCTTTCAAGTGAATACTTTGTAGTTTTAAGATCTATTCTATCATGTTTCATAACAGTGGTAAAGTCTGCAACACGGCGGACCAGTCTATTTACAATCCGCGGCGTTCTCCTCGATCTTTTTGCAATTTCCAGAGCAGCATCGTCATCCATCTCAATTCCGATAATCCCTGCAGTACGCGTTGCAATCTTTTTCAGGTCTTCAGGCTCGTAATAATTAAGACGCAGCGGTATGCCGAATCTGTCGCGCAGAGCTGCGGTAAGAAGTCCTGTTCGTGTTGTAGCGCCTACAAGAGTGAATGATGCAAGATTGAGTTTTATACTCTTGGCACCAATCCCCTGACCGATTATTATATCAATGGATCTGTCCTCCATTGCCGGATAAAGAATCTCCTCTATAGCCGGTGAGAGTCGATGGATTTCATCTATGAAAAGGACATCGTGTTCTTCCAGTCCGGTTAGAATAGATGCGAGATCTCCGGCTTTGTCAATTATCGGAGCAGAAGTAGCTTTAAGATTAACGCCGAGTTCCTGAGCAATAATAAATGCAAGTGTAGTTTTCCCCAGGCCTGGAGGACCGGAAAGAAGTATATGATCTAATGATTTTTTACGGAGTTTTGCAGATTCAATAAATACTTTCAGATTGTCGGTTATTTTCTTCTGCCCAATGAATTCATCAAGACGGGCAGGTCTTAGAGATAATTCATGATCTGAATCCTCTTCCGGAATTTTATCCGCGTCTAATATTCTGGATATCTGATCCATCTTATGTCAGAGAGTAGTTTTTAAGAGTTTTTAATATTGAGTCAGAGGTTTTTAATTCCAGCAGTTTTTCCCGTAGTGATGAGTCGCTCATCATTTTTGCAATGTTTGCCAGAGTTTTTATATGCTGAGTGAGCTTATCTTTTGGAACTATAAGAAGAATTACTATTTTGACAGGTTCGTTATCAATAGCTTCAAAATTTAAACCTTTTGAAGTTAAAGCCATTACAGTAATAATATTATGTACTTTAGAAGTGGAACAATGAGGAATAGCAACACCGTTTCCAATACCTGTACTCATAGACTTCTCTCTCTCTATGAGGGCATTTTTAACAGTTTCAGCATCATCATGAGAAATTTCTTTATTCCTGACAGCCAGTTCGACCATCTCTTCGATAATTTCCCATCTGTTTTTGGCATTGGGTTTAACCAATATGTTATTCTTTTTTAAATTTTCCAGCAGGCTCATTTTGATTTTTTCGTTATCATTTAATTTAAGTTAATACTATGAATTATTGATTTTTCGTCAAGTCTATAATTCATAATATAATCACTATTGGAGTAATTGATTTTGTAACTGTCATGAAGTTTTTCAAATTGATATTGTATAGTATTAATTTTTAAAAATCCCGGAGGCCAGGAGAATTATTAAAGTTTAAAAATTTGTTGACTCTTTGATAAAGAATATATGTATTAATGAGGATTCAATATAATCATTGAGAGGGATTTATTATGATACACCTTGAGGAGAAAGAGAATGGACTTTGTATTATTAAAGTAGTAATGCGCGAAGTTCATACCCTTGATGTTCCTGACCTGAAAGAAAAAATCCAGCAGGCAATCGTAGAAAAAGGGATTAAAAAAATGGTTCTGGACCTTTCAAATGTTAAACTTATTACCAGTACCGGAATTGGTATCTTTCTGAATATTAATCAGATTCTGAAGTCTCAACTGAGACTTGCATGTCCAAACGAGGATGTAAAAAAAGTACTGGAGCTTACAAAGGTTACATCTGTGATAAAATTGTTCAACTCTGTTGATGAAGCTATGAACGGTTTTTAAATAAATTTTATAGCTGCTCAGTTATATAGAAAATTCAAAAAATAAATCATATTTCTCCCGCTGCTTAAAGCGGGGAGAGATATCTGATTGTTCGATTCCGGACCTTTTAAGATTTTAAATAAACTTCTATAATTTATGAGAGAAAAGGATTCATCTTTTTTTCTTTTCCCACTGTTGTTTCCGGTCCATGCCCTGAAAGCACACGAGTTTCATCAGGAAGAGTAAATATCTGAGTTTTGATCGATGATATCAGTTCCTCATAATTTCCTCCTGGAAGATCTGTTCTTCCGATTGAAAAATTAAAAAGAGTATCACCGGAAAATAAAACATCTTCTATTCTTATTGAAACTGAACCCTTTGAATGACCAGGTGTATGGTATAGTTCCAGAGTAAGTCCGGCTAACTGGATTTCGCCGGATGATGGAAGATTTCTATCTGGTATTACCTGTCCCGGATCGGGAACTCCAAACATTCTCGCCTGCATCTGCACAGATTGTATAAGTTCCATATCGAGACTGTTTGCATAAAATGGAACATTAAATTTCTCTTTAGTTTTATTCACACCATCTATATGATCAATATGCCCATGAGTGGCTATTATAGCTTCTATCTCCAGTTTTTCAGACTCGGCTTTTACAAGCAGCGGTCTTATACCTGAACCTGGATCAAGAATTATCCCTTTTTTCCCGTTAACTATCAGGTATGAATTTACCATAAATGGTCCGTTGGGGAGTGTATATATTTCCATAGCTTTTCTCTCTTAATAATTATAAATAATGTTATTGTAAATTTATACGTTATTAAGAGCTGCAGCAATGTGTCAATAGTTTTTGAAATATACCGGTTATGTGGATCGCAGGTTATAGACTATAAAAAATTGGCCGTCTTATTCAGACGGCCAGACTTTCAATTAAGGAGGTTTTATGAGTAAGAAGTTTTAATACCTGTTATCTATCTTCATCGCATGGTTCATCTGCGTTGGTGTTTCTGATCATTTCAGGATGAGGAGCCGTTACACATTTATCCAGTTCCATATTACCCTGTATTTTATCTATATCTGATTGTTTTACATTTGCAATTTTTTCTTTCATGACAAATACCCCTTTTTTAAATCTATGTATGTAATATATAAGATTTTAATAAAATAGTCAAATACTGAATTAAAAAAAGTTCATTTTATTAAATTTTTTTCAGTATTTATTCCTAAACTTTTCCAAAGTAAAAGAGCTCTATTATCCCCGCCACTGAAGTCGGCGGGGATATATAATTTTTATCCGGGAAAGATATTTTATTCTGGAAATTTAGATTATATTTTTTACTCTAATCTTATGGAAAATAGATCAATTTTTGATATAACAGTCTCTCCGAAATCCTCCAGAAGCGAGGTGACAATAGACGCATCAGGAAAAATTAAAGTATATCTCAACTCCCCCCCTGTTGACGGAAAAGCTAATGCAGAGTGTATTAATATACTATCAAAAAAACTTAAAACAGCAAAGTCGAACATCTCAATAGAGAAGGGTGATCATGGAAGAAATAAGAGAATTTCTGTTTCAGGTATGGATCTACCTGAAGTGATAGCTAAAATCAAGGGAGAAAATAAATGACGATGCATAAAAAAATCGGATTCCACTTATCTGTCGCCGGCGGTATAAATCTGACAATTGATAAAGCTGCCGAACTGGGAATAAATGCACTCCAGGTTTTTCTGAAAAACTCCAACAGGTGGACTGCTCCCCCTCTCCCTGAAAAAGATATTAAAGCATTTAAGGAAAAGTGGAAAAGTTATCCCGATCTTTCAGTCTCCGCTCATACAGGTTATCTTATCAATCCTGCCGGAGATGGAGAGAATCTGGAGAAGTCGCTGATTCTTCTTGCAGATGAAATCAATCGGGCAAAGACTCTGGGAATTAACAAGCTTGTCCTTCATCCGGGAAATCATAAAGGTGCAGGAATAGAAGAGGGTATTAAACAAATAGCTTTCAACATAGACTCGGTTTTGGAGAGAGACGATTCCGATGTAGAAATACTTCTCGAAACTACCGCGGGGCAGGGCTCGTCTGTCGGGCATAGATTTGAACATATCAGAGATATTATCGCAGCCAGCAGATACCCTGACAGATTCGGTGTATGCCTCGATACATGCCATATCTTTGCAGCAGGGTATGACATCACTACAAAAACAGGGTATAGAAATACAATTGAACAGTTTGATAAAATCATAGGGATTGATAAACTGAAACTATTTCATCTGAATGATTCTAAAAAAGGGTGCGGTTCAAAAGTCGACAGACATGATCATATCGGTCTTGGACTTATCGGAAATGATGGAATTTCATATTTTCTCAATGATGAGAGATTTGATAATATAGATTTTATTCTTGAGACTCCCGATGATGAAATACGCTCAGACAGGGAGAATCTGGAACTGGTAATGTCATTAATACATACAATGGATAAAATATGAGAAAACAACTCTTTGCAGATATATCACTCCTGGCAGTTGTAATAGTATGGGGCTATACATTTGTTGCAATAAAGAATGCCCTGGCCGGTGTTACCCCTTTTAATTTTATTGCCTTAAGATTTATTCTGGCTTTAATTATTCTTTTAGTTTTTTTTCGAAAAAGACTCTCCGGATTGAACAGATATATTATACTCCGCGGATCTGTTGTGGGGATATTTCTTTTCTTTGCATATGCGTTTCAGACTGTTGGTTTGAAGTATACTACAGCTTCAAATGCAGGTTTTATTACAGGATTCAGTGTTGTTCTTGTTCCGGTTTTTTCCGCACTAATTTTAAAAGCACGTCCATCTATAGAAAGTACAGTAGGTGTAATCTGTGCAATAGCGGGACTTTTTTTTCTTTCGTATAATGGAGGCTTTGCTGTTAACAAAGGGGATATACTTGTTCTTTTCTGTGCTCTTGCAGTGGCCTTTCATATTCTCACTGTGGGATATTATACAAAGAAAATGGATTCAATTCTGCTGACAATTGTCCAGATTGGAATTGTAGCAATTCTGTCAGTTATATCAGCTTTGCTGTTTGAAGAATCAGTCATTCCCTATGGCAGAGTAGTCTGGGAGGCAATTCTTGTAACTTCAATCTTTGCAACAGTGGGTGCCTATCTTATCCAGAATATTATGCAGCGCTTTACAAGTTCAACTCATACTGCGCTGATTTTTTCCGGTGAACCGGTTTTTGCCGGAATATTCGGTTATTATCTTCTTGGTGAAAGATTAGGCGGATGGTCTGTTTTTGGCTGTATTTTAATTCTTGCAGGTATGATTATAAGTGAGCTTAGATTTTCCGGGGAAGAGGATGCCGAATAAATGAAATCACATAAATAAAATTTATATTAATCTCAAGTCAGTTCTCTTTTAAATTCTTTTCATGGTTCAGTAAAAATTCTTTTATCTCCACTCCACCGGTATAATTTCCCATGGCGCCGTCTTTTTTTATTACCCTGTGGCATGGAATTATAATTGGGAATCTATTTCCCGCCATACAGTTCCCTGCAAATCTCGCTCCATCTTTTATGCCGCTTGCAGATGCAAGCTCGCTATATGATACAGTTTTACCCGATTCAACACTCAAAAGATTCCTGTAGATATTAATCTCTTTTTCTGTATAATCTGACATATCAAGCAGGAGTTTACCGGAATGATCTCGGGAGAGAACTTCTCCCGATTTTACAAAACAGATCTCTGTTTTATTTTTCCTGCCGCTGAAATAGTCATCAAGAAATGAAAGTGCTTCCTTTAATGTATCAGGAATTGCTGCACTGTTTTTTATCTTTTTCTTTTTCACAAAATCAAGTTTTAACAGTAACCTGTCAGTAGAACTGAGTTCAATCATAAATCCTGAATAACTGACAATATGAAAATATCTATTATTATCAATGCTACCCGGCATTTTCGAAAATCCTCCTGATATGAATTTCATCAATTTTAATCTGCTCAATGAGAGATGCAGCAGAATCAAATTTCTTCTCCTCTCTGATCTTTTCATAAAATTCCAGAGTGACAATCTCATCATATATATCCTTATCAAAATTAAAAATATTCATTTCAATAGTCTTCTCTTTACCGGCAAATGTAGGATTAAAACCAATATTAAGCATCCCATGAAAAACTGAATTATCTTTAAATGATATCGATGCGGCATATATTCCGTTGCCGGGAATTATTTTATCCGCATGATCAGGGAGAATATTTGCTGTAGGATAGCCGAGTCCTTTACCCCGGCCTGCACCTTTTACTATTTTTCCGGACAATGTGTAACGTCTCCCCAGCAGCCGGGAAACCATCATCATGTTACCTTTATCTATTTCGTCACGCAGAAATGTAGAGGATATAACTTCATCATCACAAACCTCCTCTTCAACACGATTAACAATAATACCGGTTTTTTCTGAAAGTTTAATCAGGTAGTCGATATTACCCTCCCGATTCTTTCCGAATGCATGATCATATCCTATTACTATCTCTTTTACTTTAAGTTTCCCTATAAGAAGTTCATTGTAAAACTGATCAGCTGTGAGGTTAGAAAACTCTTTTGTAAAATTCAGCATAATAATATTGTTAATACCGAGAGAGTGGAGAGCCCGCTGCTTCTCATCAATTGTAGTTATCATTCTGCATACAGATTCCGGATGAAACAGAGTCCGCGGATGATTTCTGAAAGTAATCACGATTGGAACACCATTATGCTCTTCAGCACTGGAAAGCAGCTTACTGATAATTTTTCTGTGACCGGTATGAACACCATCGAAGTTTCCAATAGTAACAACCGGATTATTGAACAATCCGTTATTTTCCGGAATATCATTGTAAATATTTAATTCAGATTTTTTCATTTATCGGTCACCGCAAATTTTATTCATTATTAAGACTGCCGGGAATAGTTTCAAAATCTTTTCCGGCATATATCATTTTAATTACACAAAGAGGCAAATTTATGTTTTACTGCCGGTTTAATGCAACTACGTCATTTGAATAGTAACAGGTACCTTTTCAAGAATTTTTTACATTAATATATTCTGTAATTGCTTATAAACCGGCGACTTTATATCTCCAGTTTTAATTCATTACTGTACTCTCATCTCTCACCGCAATTATTTCATTGAATTAACTACGGGCAGATTATAACAGGCTATTGCAATTATTTATTTTAAGGTATCAATTAGAGCCCATTTTCCCGATATAGTATTATATTGAACTTATTAAATAACCGGTATAATTATAAATGAGAATGTTATCATCTCTTAAAAATCTCCTGACAATTTTTCTAATCCTGTTCAGTATAATATCAGTTCATGCTACTGACTACTCATGGCTTGACGAAGCAAATAAAGAAACGGTTCAAATCGGTAAGTATCAGATATATTCGAAGAATGATATCCTTTTCTGCACAGGAGATGATCCGGCAGGGAGAGCTAATAATAAAGCTGCAGAACTCATGACTACGGGAAATTTTTCTGAAGCACTGGCTATACTGGAAGAAGCTCTTACACAGGCACCGATATTCTTCCCCTTCAGATATAATGCCGGTATATGTACACTTTACATGAATAGACTCCAGACAGCTCTTATTCATTTCCGTAAAGCCGCACAGCTGGTTCCGGAATATTCTAAAATTTACCTTCAGACAGGATATATATATGGAAGATTGAACAGAGAGAGTGAGGCTCTGGAACAATTCCGTATTGGACTAAAAAAAAATCCACGGGAACTGAATACATATATCCTTATTGGTGATATTTATTTTAATAGAAACCAGCTGAGAACCGCAAAAAAGTATTATGAAACGACAATAACTCTTCAGAATTCATTCCCTAACGGACTTCTGGGACTTGCAAAAATACACTTTAAAAACGAGGAGTATGTTAAAGCGATGGTTCTGTTAAAATCAATTGATACCACTGCAGATTATGATAAATCATACCATTACTATTTTGCAGAATCATCATTTAAAACTGGTGATTACAAAACAGCAGTTGAGCAGTATGAAACATTATTAAAATACAAAAATGATAAATTTTTCCTTGTGAACTCTATGTTTTTGATTACACATAAACTTGAACTATCCAAAAGATTTACAGACAGATAAACCGCAATGGAATAAATTTATTTAATTGTCAGCTTGGAGATTTCAACCCTGTAAAGATTATAGGCATTATTAAGCATCTGACGGACATTTTTATTCAGATCACGATCTGTGGAACGTCTATTTACATATCTTTCAATCTCTTCCAGCTGCTCCCTAAGCCTTATCCCTATATTTTCAAGCTCACCAGCAATGGCAATTGATGTCATTGATCTGTTTCCGGTTTTCAGATTTTTAACCTGTGCAACTATCTGCGCCTGCTCCTGTTTATTTTTTCTGATAGCAGTCTCTTTTTCATCAAGCATCAGGTCCGTTATCTGCTTAAAATTTACCCTTGTCATTAATTCAAAATGATACCTGTCTGAAATCTCGCCTGAATATAATATTTCAGGAATCGGTGCTGAGTAATAATTTATGTCTATTATTTTTGCAGTCTGCTGATCCAGGACTATTTTATTAATCAAAGGCATGTTGTGATTTGTATTGAATTTTTCTTTCGAATAATCAAATATCTCATCTCCGATCATAGAAAAAGAATCTGATATTATAACTATTCTGATATTAATATTTTTTTTATATATTACCGTATTGTTTATATTCTTCAGCCTTTTATTAATTTCATTCACAGCATTGATTGAATCTGCCGGTTCATGAAACCAGGCTTTTAAACTGCTGCTATCTTTATCCGAAACTACTCCTGAATTTTCTATTACCGGTTTTAATATTATTGAATCTATCTTCAGATAAAACTCTATCAGTTCATAAAAATTCATATTGGCTGTCAGTACTTCAAAATTTTCAATATTCAGATACAAAACAGTTAATTGTTCTTTTACTGAATTTTCAAGTTTATAACTCTCCTTTGAAACAACACCCATACCTAATGCAGGTATTTCAAATTTTCTGAAAATATTTATAATAAAACTCTCTATCTCTTTTAATTCATCCACAGGGAGTTTTCTGATAAGATAAATAATATCCTCACTAATACCAAACTCCTCTTTTAAAAGAGAGACCAGAAAAAAATAAAAATCGGGTGTTCTAATATCCCGTAGTATAGCCAGAATTTCTCTCTGTATTAATTTATTTTTAATAATCAGCATCTCACGTATTGACCTGAAGGCGTCTTTATTACCAAGACGGATCAGTATCATACATGAAAAAATTCTTACTTTTATATCAGGATCTTTAAGGTACTCCTGAACAAACCGGATAATCTGCTGCTTATTATAATCGCTCTTATAAGCTATGATAGAACATATCGCTTTTACAACAGCCTCTTTCAAATGTGGTTCCTTCACCTTTAGAAAGAGTTCATTAAGATATTCAACATCCTCTGTAATACAGCAGTTTCCAACTCCTAAGATAGCCAGTCTTTTAATTTCAGGATCCAGATTTGTTTCAATCACCTGTTTAAAAACCACAATTGCATTTATATTTGATTTAATATCCTGCTCGGACAGTATTGAAACAATTCCGTGTGTAACTTCATTTCCCGATGATGCATTAACTTTCAGATACTCAACAAGAATATTGATAAGTCTTTTCTCGGTAAAAAGAGGGAGCAGAGACACAGCCCTTATCTGATCTTCAGGACTTCCTGCAGTGAGCATAATTTCAACTTCACTGAGCATATAGGAATAATTTATTCTGCATAAGGCACAAACAGCTGAATCGAAAATCTCCTTGTCAGGAAATTTTTTCAGATAATTATAAATATACACCAGTGATTTTGCAGCTCCGTCAATATTCAGAACGTTGATGATATTGCACAGCCTTACAATACGGGATTGAAGATATCTCTTTTCAAAGTTAACAGTGTCTATCCGCGATGAGGTGTTTTCTCTAGACACTTTATCTTCTTCAATTATCAGATCAAGCAGGATAGAGATCGCCTCCTGATCCTCATCACCTATATAATTAATCCATCCCGATAAATTTGAAAGAATTTTTTTCGGCAGATCTTTATCCTCAGACTCAAGATCTGTCATAAGTTTTCTCTTGTGTTCATGATTAAGATTTTTTAAAATAAAAGTTCTCACTTTTTTGTAATTTTCAGGAAGAGCGCTTTCTGAAACATCCGGGATCATAAATTCGCGCCTGTAGGTTTCAAAATAACTTTCAAGAGTTGAAGTTATATTACCGAATAATTTATCCCGGAACAGTATATCCGATCTGCTCGTCTTTTTTTCAGAAAAGTATTTAGTAAAGATATCAACTATAAGCCTGTTATTATCCTCAGTCTCAATGCTCATTGAGATAAGACTCCGGAGTAGTTTCTCCGGAAAGCGGAGCCGGGTTATATTATTATATATAGAAAAAAAAGTTTTCCGGATGAGTTCATTATTCCGGGAATCCAGAGCCTTCATGGCATAAATTACAGATTCCCTGTGATTGCAGGAAAGCATTGCGTTGATATATGCATTTTTAGTATCGATAGAAAAATCTTCGTATTTTGATGTTATTTTCCCGAGTAGAACTTTAATATTCAGAAGGAGTTCATCCTCCTCGCTCATACTGTTATCTACAGTCAGAACCGGAGGAGAATATTCCTCTTTTTCTACAACATCATTTTTAATCAGACTCATATTCAAATTATATATTGATAAAAAAACAAAATATGTAATGCGGTCATTATTTCTTTTAATCAGTTCTTCATATATATCAGGTCTTTTAAGTATAGATGAAGCATTTATTGCATTCTCCAGAACTACTCCCTCTGACACATGATTGCTTAAAATTGAAATCAGATATTCATGAAAAGTATCATCCGTTTCACCTATTTTTTTTAATACATTAAATGCTTTTTTAATAATAAACGAGTTTTCAGGATTATCTTTCTTATCTTCAATAAGCTGAATGACCGGTTCTACTTCACTTACAGATCCGTTATTATATAAAAAATCCAGAATAATATGAATTTCAGTCTCTGACGAAGCTGACCCTAAAATCGGCATAAATACAGATATAACAGAGGGATCTGAAAATTCACCCAGTGCATTCATTGCACTTGTTCGAACGTCCCCACCCTTTTCAATTTCACGAATGAGAACATCCTTTCCTGCATTTGTTTTTCCACAGGCAAGTACTTTATGAAAGGCTATTCTTTCATATGGATCAAGTTTGAAATTTCTACTTATCTCCAGTTTAATTGACTGCAGAAAATTCTTATCATCGCTCAAATTCAGATACCTGCCATATTATAATTATGTTAATATTAAATTCTCTTAACAATTTAATCAAGCACTTATGACTTTATTTGATTATTCATAACTCATTTTCAAAAATAATAAAAAAATGAAAATTAAAAAAACAGATTTAAACAAGTGCTGTTCTAATTCCAGGGGCCCACGTTGAAGCGGAGAGTAATTTTATTGTCTGTTTATGTCCTGCTACATAATTTTATCATTGAATTATTATTATCCTTAATAAAAAAAAATTTGACTATATTAACTGTTTTATGTTAAATTCGTTTAATAAATTTACAGTTAAGAAATATCATTAGAGTTAACTTAAATGGATTCAATATTTTTTTTGAATTAAACATTATTGACATCCGTAAATTAGCTCAGCATTTTTATTTTTCTGATATTTCCAATAATTAATCAAGGAGTTGCATAATGAAAAAGGGACTTATAATCACTTTATCTTTTATTCTGCTGACAGTATTCGTTTCCTGCGGCGGCGGAAAAAGCGTGAAGGATGATAAACAATCTTCATCAAAAAAACAGGCAAATGCAAACAGAGGACAGGAAACCGGTTATGCCACAATATTTGATGGTGATACTGCACTTGCACGAGACAGAGCAACAGATGATGCAAAATCAAAGCTTGTTCTTAAAATACTCGGAGAAACTATTTCCGGAACCAGCCTTATGGAAAACTATGAACTTGTATCTAACATTGTAGAAGCAAAATCATATGGACTTGTAAAGAATGTTGAGATTGTCAAGAAATGGCAGGAAGGGACAGAATATTTTGTCACTATTGAAGGTACAGTAGAAGCTTCAGTTGTTGAAGATGCAGTTGAAGATGCATTAAACAGATATGGAAGACCAAAATTTATGGTTCTTGTAAAAGAAACATTTAATGGTAAAGATAACCTCCCCGGTTTTACTGAAACTGAAATGCTTGTTCAGGAGATAATGGGAAATACAGGTTTTCAGTTTGTTGACGCTGCAATGACACAGGAACTGATGAAAAAAGAGAAAGCGAAGATGCAGCAGGCTGTTTCGGGAGCTGTTTCTGAAGATGTTCAGGATCTTCTGCTTTCTGATGCCGGTGCAGAGGTTATTATTGTAGGAACTGCTGAAACAAAAGAGCAGGGTGCAGCAACATTAAAAAATCTCGGTGCAACAGAGATGAAATCCAGATCAGCAATTATCAGAATTAAAGCTATTGATGTATATACCGGAGATATCCTCGCTTCAACAAGCAAGCAGGCACCGGGACTTCATATTGAAGATGAAACAGCTTCTAAAAAAGCAATTGAAGCAGCTCTTAAGCAGATTCTTGGAAAACAGGACGAAGCCGGAAAATTTCAGCCTGCTCAGTTTATGGATACTATCATTAAAAAATTCGTAAAAGCGGCTAATGGAAGAGAGATAAAAGTCATCATTGCGGGTCTTTCAGCTGCTGAACTTAAAGATTTTAAAGATCAGATCACAAACAGAGTAAGGGGAGTTAAGCAGGTTATAGAAAAAGGAAGAGATGGAAAAGCTGCAAGACTTGAGGTTATTTTTGCAGGGAAAACAAATGATTTCGAGGACGAACTATCTGCAAAAGCTGCAAATATGGGTTTTGAAATCAATGTAACATCTTCAAGACCTAACAAGCTTATAATGACAGCCAAGAAAACAAATTAGAGTCTATACAAACTTAAAGAACAAAGCCGCCCCTAGGGCGGCTTTGTTCTTTATAGTGAATTGATCGATAAAGCAGCTGCAGCGTTATCGATTGATCCGAATCTCTCTTTTACCTTATCTCTCAATTCTATCAGATCCTTGCTTCGTGAATAATCTGATAAAAATCTTATACGGCCTGTTCTTCTCCCTACAATAAAACACTCCTGATCATCAAGACTCATCTGAAGAAATTTATTTAATGGAGCAAGTATTTTATCTTTCTCTTCCGGAAGTTTTCCGTTAGAGTCTTCAATCAGATTCATCATATGATCGCTTTGAACATAAGAGGTAATCCCGTCCAGCTGCTCAATCATATTACGCAGCTCATCAACTTTCTCAGTTTCATTCAATGGCTCCCACTCACCTTTTTCCATCATGGCAAAAAGATCAGTTCCGGGGACAGGTGTTGTAGTCCGTACTCTTATAAATGATGGATTAACAGCATTAAGAACTTTAGCTGTCTCCAGAGCATTTTCAGATGTAAACTTTCTCCCTCCAAGCCCGGGCATAAAATATTCTGAAAGTTCAAATCCGGCATCCACAACTTTTTTTCCGGCTATAATATGTTCAGCACCGGTTACCCCTTTGCGTATCAGTTTCAGGACATCATCAGAACCCGATTCCATACCAATATGTATTCTGCTGAGCCCTGCAGCTCTTATCTTACTCAGCTCATCTGCAGTTTTCACAACAAGAGTTTTGGATCTGCTGTAACAGGTTATTCTCTCTATAGTAGGAAATTTTTCTCTGATATAATTTAAAATCTCAACCATCTCTGCAGACTTTACAACCATAGAATCAGCATCCTGCAGAAATAAACTTTTTAAACCATAATGCATCCAGAAAAGCATCTGCTGAAGATACTGATGAGGAATTTTATCATCATTTATAAGTGATGTTATAATTTCATCACTTACATGTCCGCCGGAGTTTAAATTTATTTTTTCTTTTATTCTGCTATAGATTCCATACATAGAATCAATATCACTTTTAATATCTTCAAGTGACCTCAGCGAAAATTTTTCGTTTTTATATACCGGGCAGAATGCACATTTATTCCATGGACAATTCCGTGTAATTCTAAGAAGAATGCTATAAGCTTCACTTGGCGGTCTGATCGGACCGAGTTCAAATTCATACATAATTTTCACCTTTTAACTGTTATACTCCATAATTACCGGAGTATTAAAATGCTGAGTAGTTACGTTTTTTAAAATAGAGGAGAATAATAGTTTATAAATCGTACCAATTAACTTCAATTTAAAAAAATAATTTGACACAGCTTAATGAAAAAAAGTCAATATGCTATAATTTAAAATTTCAGGATAAAACAAAATGGAAGATACAAACAGCCTTATACAGATACGAATCGATAAAATTAATGAAATCAGAAATACTTTCGGAATCAATCCATTCCCATATAAATATGATGTAACACATTACTCAAATTCAATCATAGCAGACTTTGACCGTTATTTTGAGAGCCAGGAACGTGTATCTATTGCAGGACGTATTATGGCTGTGCGTATAATGGGAAAAGCAAGCTTCTGTACTATACAGGACAAAGAGGGAAAAATTCAGCTATATATTGCTGATGCCAATCTGGGAGAACTTCATTACAATCTCTTTAAAAAACTCGACCTTGGTGATATAATCGGAGTAAAGGGAACAGTTAAAAAAACTAAAGTAGGAGAAATCACAGTTTATATCGATGAGCTGACTCTCCTTACAAAAAACATAAGACCGCTCCCTGTTGTAAAAGAGAAAGATGGAGAAATGTTCGACCTCTTTGCAGACAAGGAACTCAGATATAGAAACAGACAGGTGGACCTGATAGTTACCCCCGGTGTTAAAGAGACTTTCAAAAAAAGAATCAGCATTATTAGAAACATTAAGAGAATTCTTGACGGGAAGGATTTTTACGAAGTTGAAACTCCGGTTCTTCAGCCTGTTTACGGCGGTGCTGCTGCAGCGCCGTTTACATCTCATCACAATGCTCTGGATATTAACCTATTCCTCAGAATTTCTCTCGAACCGTATCTTAAAAGACTTATAGTCGGAGGATTCGACAGAGTTTACGAAATAGGAAAATGTTTCAGAAATGAAGGTATTGACCGTACTCATAATCCTGAATTTACAATGCTTGAGCTGTATCAGGCTTATGGCGATTATAACGATATGATGAGTCTTGCTGAGGAACTTGTTGTAAATACAGCAATGCAGGTTAATGGAACAACTGAGTTAAATTTTGACGGGAAGCAGATAGATCTCAAAACTCCCTGGAAAAAAATGAAAATGACTGATGCTATTAAAGAATACTCAGGACTTGACGTTATGACAATGAGTGATGATGAAATCAAATCAGAAGTTAAAAAACATGGCGGAGAGATTAAGGGTGATTATATCCGCGGCCTCGCTATTGATGAACTTTTCCAGGTACTGGTAGAACATAAACTCATTCAGCCTACATTCATTACACATCAGCCGCTGGAAACAACACCTCTTTGCAAGCCTGATATTGAAGATGAAAGATTTCTTCAGAGATTTGAATTATTTATAAATGGAACTGAGTTTGCCAACGCTTACAGTGAATCGAATGATCCGGTATTTCAGAGAAAAACGCTTTATGATCAGTCACTGCGAAGAGATATAGATGAAGAAGCGCCACCTATGGATGAAAATTTTGTACAGGCAATTGAGGCTGGCATGCCTCCTACAGGCGGGATGGGTATCGGGATAGACAGGCTCGTCATGCTTCTAACCGGAGAAACGTCAATCAGAGATGTGCTGCTGTTTCCTACAATGAAACCTGAATAACTATTAGCATTAAAAAAAATGTCAGAGAGGGGCTTATAAGCCCCTTTAGATAACCGCAATCGGTTATCTATGCAGTTTTAATTTAGCAACACAATAATGAAAATGATTTCTGGTATATTCTTTCAACCGGTCAACAGATATGTTTTTTACATTTGCAGGATTATTGGTTAAATCCTTTATCCCTGATGCTTCCGAAAGATAAGTTATATAATTCATTGCAGCCATTCGATGAGGGTTCATCTTACCATAATTCAGATAACTGTACATAACTGATAAACCAAGGTAAGGATTGGAATATACCGTACTTGATAGAGAAATCTCCTCACCTGTTACCTGATCATAATTATTAAACTGATTATTCATGATTTTGTGCGTAAGTTCATGAATAACAAACATTTTCCAGATTTCACTTCTGATTGATGAATTATTCCTGAAAGCCATCGTAATACACTGCTTTATATCTTCACTTACTTTTGAACCGACAAAAAACATAGACTTAACATCTTTACCGCTGATAATATTTTTAGCTATTAAATAATCATTGTTAACTTCGTCCGGATTTATATATACCATGTCATAATAAAAAGTTGAATTACTTGTTGAAAACTCATCATAATAAATGTATGGTTTTATGTAATACATCTCGTCATTGTTTTCAAAAAGAGGGTGTTTAATATCTATTTTAATTTTCTCACCATAGATACAATAATCGAGTGTGATCTGTGCTCCCTTAAAAATACCCTCACGATAAAATTTTAAAATTATATTTCTTTTTGCTAAACCATTCTCTATCTGGCGGAGTTGTGTATCATTAAAATGATCAGGTTCAAGGAAAAGCTTCAGTATTAATTCACACTCTTCAATAAGCTTGTTATCCTGAATGGTTGTAAGATAGCTCCTGAATGCTTTGACATGGAATCCTTCAATACCGATCTCCTTGAGAGAAATTGTACCTTTCTGAATCAAATTAACAAAATGAGGATTCTCATTGAAAAGAAGAACTATATAAGCATAAAACTTGCCGTTTACTGTTTTAATGCTTACGCCGCTGTATCTGTATTTATACTCAAGAGGAAATTCATTGTGGAAAGTATCAGCACGGGATCTTAAGGGCACAAAAACCTGTAGAATAACGAAAATGGAGATAACAATATTTTTTAACAGAATTCTAAAACTCATTTATTACACATACCCTTAATACGATTAAAAACTATATAACAAAATTGAATACAAAACTTACAAAAACATATAAAATTACTACCGCAATGAGTATCAGGATCATCATTGAAAGGTGAGGGTGTCTGTATATCCATTTGTAGATTTTCATATCTTTCAGCCGCATAATCGCGTTAAAAATCTTATGTGATGAATTATGTTTCACTTTCTAATTTCCTCATAATAATTATATAATTTCGGGTAAACAGTTCATTTAATACAAATGATTTAAAATTCATCATAAAAGACTGCCCTTAAAATCATAAAGGTTACTTTATTAAACAAAGATAAAAAGTAAAATCATTTTTATAATAATCTGCCGGCCTTTATGTTTATAGGAACAAAATAATTCTCTTAATTTGAATGTATAAAAATATTTATCCGCCGTTATATTAAAACAATCCATGATAATAAGTTGACTTTCATAACAGGTCTCTTATTGAAGTTAGTTATAAAATTATGATGTAGAAATCACCCTGAATAATAATCATTATTTTTGTATGGAGAATTTATGACTGAAATTCTGTTTATCATGATAGCTGGTATTCTTACAGGTTTTATTTTCAAAAAAAAGCGAAGCCTTATAACTGCAGCTGATAAGCTTGCAGGCTGGTCAATCTATCTTCTCCTTTTTCTGTTGGGATTATCCATCGGTAATAATCAGATGATCATTAATAACTTTGCCACTATCGGTCTTACTTCAGTAATTCTGACTTTATCCGGAATTTCAGGGAGTGTATTTTTTTCTTTTATTATATATAAATTTTTATTTAAGAAAAATGAGGATATATGATCGGTAGTATTATAATAATTTTATTTTTTTCTGCCGGAGTTTTAACAGGTATTTATGGATTCTCACTTGATTTTTTAAATATTGGAGACCCGAGTATATATGCTCTTTATCTTCTGATGTTTCTTGTCGGAATAGGAATAGGATCTGACTCCAATGTCTGGAGTGTTCTGAAGAAAATGAATTTAAAAATTCTGTTTGTTCCCTTTGCAGTAATTGCAGGGACTCTTTCAGGAACCTATGTCTGTTCACTATTTTTAAAAGGTATAGGTCCGCTCGATTCCATGGCAATCGGTTCCGGTTTCGGGTATTACAGCCTTTCAAGTATTATTATATCAAAACTAAGAAATGAAACTCTTGGTGTTATGGCTCTTCTCGCGAATATTTCAAGAGAGATTTTTACCCTGCTTGCAACTCCTCTTCTGGTACGATATTTCGGCAAACTCGCTCCCATTGCATCAGGAGGTGCAACATCAATGGATACAACCCTCCCTGTCATTGCAAAATATTCTGGAAAGGAATATGCAGTTATATCAGTATTCAGCGGAGTAGTGTTGACAATTCTGGTACCGTTTATAATAACGCTTATTTACAGATTTCTTTAATTTTAAATTTATAAAAATTTTATTAATCAGTATTTATTACTCAACTGTTGAAATTAAAGAGGATCCATTATTCCCATAAGCTTCAATAGCAAGGGTAAATATTATTTTTGCACTTAAACTTACGGTCATGAATTATTACCGGTACAGACTAGAGATTCCTGAATAAGTTAATAACATAAAAAAACCGGATACAATTTAAAAAATGTATCCGGTTTCAGACTATTTTTTAAAAATTTAGTCTTTCTTAGATATCGACTTTTAAACCAAAATTGACAGAATTTGTTTTCTGATATGCATCAAAATGTTCAGTATTCTGGTGCATATATTCACCAAATATTCTTATAAAAGGTAAAACAGTAAGTTCAACTCCTGCACCTAAACCATAAGCTTTATACTTTTCAGTATCAGTTTCAAACTTATCCCATAATGCATAAGTACCTCTTGCATATGGATGAATAATAGGAAGTGCAAGAATAACATTTACATCTAAACCTGCGGACTTTCTTTTTAATGCCGGATCAGTATCAAGACCATATTTAATTTTACTGTTTTCATAATAAGCTCCAAGCCCCAGTTCAATCAGCGGAATAAGTGACATATTATAGTGAGCTTTAATTCCATAATCTATCCCTTTAGGTTCAGCTTCATCATTGTATTCAACAGTTCCATTAAAAATATAACCGCCCCATGCAGATGCGTCCACAATTGCATAACTGTTTACAGTAACGCTTAATACAAATCCAGCAGTTATAATAAAAACTTTAAAAATATTTTTCACAAAATTCCTCCAGTAAATAATTTAAAAGTTATTCACATAAAATAACTCATATCTATAATCTACATACATTACAAAAAAAATCAAACTAATTTTTTATAACATTTTTTCAGTAATTATTCGTAAATAGAGTTTTTTTAACTTTAGAAAAGTTTAGGAATAATTACTGACATTTTTGACGAAATAATTACAAATTCTGAGCATACATTTTAGAGAGTACTTCCAGTAAATTGACATGAAAATGCTGATTCTCTACTTGACATATGAATGGATAAAAAATTAGAATAATTAAAAAATTTTGAGTGAAAAATGAAAATATTATTAACAAACGATGATGGAATTGAAGCTGAAGGATTACAGATTTTATATACAGTTCTTTCTGATGAACATGACGTATACATTATAGCTCCCGATAGAGAGAGAAGTGCCTGTTCAAATATTTTTACAATGAGAGATGAACTTCTGATTAAAAAACATAGTGAAAAAGCTTTTTCAATATCGGGCTATCCTGCAGATTGTGTGAGTCTTGGAATTCATTCAGATATAGTACCTGATATAGATTTAGTAATATCAGGAATCAATCATGGACCAAATCTGGGTGATGATATTCATTTTTCCGGAACAGTAGCAGGTGCACGTACAGCCTTTATATTCGGTAAACCGTCACTGGCAGTATCGATAGACAGTTTCCATACAGCCTCACCATTTTTAATAGATACTTCTGTCTTTATTAATAAATTTATCCGGACTGAAACAATACCTGATAAAACTTATTTAAATATCAATTATCCTAATTTGACTTCTTCAGAAGTTAAGGGAATAAAATACACTAACTTGTCAAAAAGAGTATATAAAGATAAATATCTACAGACTCCAACAGATGATCCTGATCAGTTTAAAATGAAACTGTATGGTATCATCGAAACAGCCGGTACACCGTGGAATGATAGTTATGCTCTTGAAAATGCTTATATTTCAATAACACCGATGTCTGTTGATTCAACAGACTATAATATCCTTAATACATTACAGAAAAAGTAATAAAATGGATGATATAAATAATATCTTAAATGCTATTAAAAAAACAGCTCTAAATGATCTCTTCACCGGAGACTACGATTCGGCAATTGAAGATCTTAAAAGAGCTGAAATGATAGATAGAGAAAATCCGGAAATTCTTTTCAATCTGGGTATAGCTTACTGCAGGAAAGGGTTGTTTAAAACCTCTTACGAATATTTTCTTAAAGTATTAAATCTTAAAACATCATATATCAACGCTTCAATCGTAAAAAAAAATATTGCATACTCTCTTATAAAAATTGAAGACTATGGTACTGCTCTCAGATTTCTGAATGATGTAATATCAGATTTTAAATCTGATATTCATGCTCTTAATATGAAAGGATACTGCCTTGAAAAGAAAGGGGAACTAAGGGAGGCGTTAAAAACCTATCGTGAAATTTTCCGGTACGATAAATCAAATATAAACAGTCTTAATTCCACTTCTTATCTCATGGCATCGCTTGGCATTGAACTGAACAGCGCATTAAAAATTGCAGAATTTGTTTATAAAAAAGAAACAACAAACCCGGCATATAACGATACAGTAGGCTTTGTTTATATGAAACTGGGGAATTATAAAAAAGCAGAACAGTATCTGAAATCCGCAGCATCTATGCTTCCATTCAATCCCGAGATAAGCAGTCATCTAAAAGAGCTTGATAATTTACAAAAATAATTTTTTAAATTTTTTTCTCAGAATATAATGCATTGCTTATCACATTTTTAACTGTTTAAAGTCAGCATCTCTTTTTCAACATAATATAATATATCATTTCTGAATAACTGTAGAGAATCATATTTCATATTTCTTAAATAGTAGAATTCAATTATTTTACACAGTTTAAATGTTAACTCAAGAAGCTCATAATATGAAATTTTTTCAGATCCGAATCCGATTAATCCTATTATCTCAAACTGATTTTTATAATTAACAAAACTCTCCCTAATCTTCTGATACGATCCGAAAACTTCAGGCGTTATTTTGTTTTCATCCAGTTTACTTTTTAACGATTCCTGAACAAAATTAAGTCTGAATAGTTTACCATCATTTTCATTATAATAAAATTTCAAAAATGAATAATAATTTAAAAAAGCTTTTTTATAATCATACGATATTTTTACAAGCTTTGTCAGTTCCTGGATTTTTAATGCCTGGTTTGATTTTTCAAAATATTCTTTAACAGAAAACTCATTCATTCTCCATCCGAATTCATTACTGCTTCTTGTAAAAAGTGGTGAAATCTCCCCATCAATATTTAATAAGATGAGAAAATCTTTTTCTATCTTATTATAATTTCTGAAAACTTTAATAATCTCTTCTAAAATATTTTTTATATCATTCTCGTAATTAAAATTCTTTTTCAGAAAGAACTTGCAGTAAGCTGATATCAGATAATAAAAATCACTGATGGACCTTTTGGCTAAAGTTAAAAGAAGATATTTTATATTTAAAAGCTCATCATCAATTTCAAGAATAAGATTCGAAAGAGAATCAATTACCTCCTGTAACTCATCATTATCAATACTTCCCTGCTGAAAGACTGTGATTAATTTATTTTCAATATTTGTAATAAAGAAGAAATATAAACTCTGCAGTTTCAATTCCCAGGATTTTTTTCTTTTAATATCGCTAAGTCTTGATTTTACACCCTCTGTTAATTGGATGTTATCCAGATGTTTATAATTATCCCAATTGTCAGGAATTTTACCAAAACGGGCCAGAATTGTTTTATCTTCATTCCTTATAACAAATCTATAATAATCTATTTTAGCCTGTAGATATTGCTCTTCCAATTCAAAAAGCTCCGTTTTACTCTTTTTATCAATATCCATCTAATTCTCCGGCCAGGGCCTATTTTTTTAAATAAACATATTATTAACAGATTATCAACACAAATAAGGTGTTATAAACAGACTATAAATAACTTATCAAGAGATTTTCATTTTTTTATAGTACATTATTTTAAATGAGATTAATTTGTTGCCAAAAACCATTTCCAAAACTACATAATTTTCACATAAAGACTCTCTAGCCCGGATTAAATTTCTTATAATTTTTTTAAATGTGTTACTCATATGAGCTAATTCAATCTAACTGCAAAATATATTTAAATATTAATACTAAAAATAAGTATGTTTATAAACATACTTATCAACAATTGTTGATAAATACAGGGGTATCTTCTTGGCACAACGAATATGGGATAATGTTTTAACAGATCTCGAAAAAAAAATTAATAAACAGTCTTTCAGTATGTGGTTAAAAGACACGGAACCTCTGTCAATAAAAGGGGATATTCTGCAAATTAAAGTAAAGGATGACGTAGCAGTACGTCATTTAAAAGACAAATATTTGAAAGATATTGAAGAGATTATAGAATCAACAACGGGTAAAAAATATTCCTGCGAATTTATAACAGAGATTGAGTTTAAAGATATGGAAAAATCAATAATTCATGAACCGTTTATAGATAATATCCAGTACACAAAAAGTGAAAATAACAGAAAATCACCGCTTAATGAAAACTATACTTTTGAAAACTTTGTAGTCGGTCCTAACAATCAGCTTGCACATGCTGCAGCAAAATCTGTATCAAGATCTCCGGCTACTCAGTTTAATCCTCTATTCATATATGGAGGAACAGGACTTGGAAAGACCCATTTAATTCAGGCAATAGGTCACTACTTGCTGCAGGAGAGACCATACCTTAAAGTCCTTTATATACCAACTGAACAGTTCATTAATGAATTTATATATTCGATTCAGACAAACACTCAACATAGTTTTAAAATTAAATATAGAAATGTTGATATCCTGATGATCGATGATATTCAGTTCCTTGAAAAGAAAGAAGAGACCCAGAATGAATTCTTTCACACATTCAATACTCTCTATGAAAATAAAAAGCAGATAATTATATCCAGTGATCGCCCCCCGAAACAGATAGCAACACTTGCTGACAGATTAAGAACAAGATTTGAATGGGGAATGATAACAGATATTCAAACACCAAATCTCGAAACACGGGAAGCTATTTTACGGAATAAAGCTGCGAAAGAAAATATTGTTATTTCAGATGAAGCTTTTAACTATATTGCAAGGCGTATAACATCAAGTATAAGGGCTCTCGAATCGGCTCTTGCCAATCTAAGAATGGTTTATGATATTTATAATGAACCTATAACCATGAAGCATATAAAAGAGCATCTTAAACATCTTTTCGATGAAGAATCGAGCAGAAAAGTAACGCCCAACGATATTATAACAAAAATTTCCGACCTGTACAATATAAGTGTGGAGGATATAATATCAAAAAGCAGACAGAGCAAAATAGTACAGCCAAGATTTGTTGCAATGTATCTTACCAGAAAACTGACAGATATGACAACAACAGACATAGGAAAACAATTCGGACACAGAGATCACTCAACAGTTGTAAATGCTATCAACAAGATTGAAGAAGATATGAAAAATAACTCTGATTTTAAAGAGCAGATAGAAGAATTAAAGATAGAATTGCGGAGTTAAGAATCTGTTAATAATGATGAGTTTAGCTGTTGATAAAAACTGATAACTTTTAAAGAAACATTAAATTTGTTTACAAATGCGTTGATATTCAAGTCACTTTAGATTAAACATAAAATTACAAAGAATTACTAACAATTTAAAAAAATCATAACTCCTGATTTAATCAGTACTTTTTAAACTTGTTAACATATTTTAGAGACTACTACTACAACTATTAATAAAGAAACACATTAATATAATATATAGAGGAGCTTACGAAATGAAATTTACAATAAACAAAGATACAATTTTAAAAGCCATTAATATAGCGGACTCCGTTATATCATCCAAAAACATTAATACTATTTTATCAAACTGTCTTTTTAATATAAGCAAAAACAGACTGGAAATAATTGCAACAGACAACGAGATGGCAGTTAAAACACAGATTGAAACTTCAGCAGATTCTGATTTTTCATTCACAGCTAATGGAAAAAAATTATCCAGCATAATCAAAGAATTACCTGATGAGGATGTATCACTTAATATTGATGATTCTATGGTCATCAATATTAAATCTTCAAACATCAAAGGGAGCTATACTTTTTACGGAACTGACTCATCTGAATATCCGCAGCTGCCGGAAATCAGTGATAACAACTCCATTGATATCGAACAGGCTGTTTTAAAAGAGATGATAAAAAAAGTAATATATGCAGCTGCCACTGATACGATTAAACCGGTATTCAATAGTATATATATTATATCCGAAAAGCCTGGAACAATTACGGCAATTGCAACTGACTCACGAAGACTATCAATGATTACAAGAGAGATAAACAGTGAGGCATTTATAGGTGAAGGAATTATAATTCCTCTAAAAACAATTAACGAGGTTTATAAATTATTATCAAACTCAGGAAACTGCAAAATCTCTTTTGACAGCAAACAGTGTTATTTTAAAATAAACGAAACTGAAATAATATCACGAGTAATTGAAGGACAGTTTCCAAACTATAAGCAGATTATACCAAAAGAATACAGCCATAAATCAATAATTCAAACTTCTAAAATACTTGATTCAGTTAAACGTGCAATGATTTTTACAAGAGAACCTGCTAATAAAATCATAATAACTTTAAATCAGGATATTCTGCATATCGAAGCAAATACACCTGAGTTAGGACAGGCCGAAGAAGAATTACAGATTGAATCAGATAATAAAGACAAAATATTTCTTGGTATTAACGCACACTTTTTATTTGATACACTTAAGCAGATAGATTCGTTTTCATTCATCTGCGGTATTACCGGCCAGATGAGTCCTATTACAATAATTCCTGAAGATGATAAAAATTTTATCTCTGTTATAATGCCTATTCAGATAAAAACATCAGCTGAATAAAAATGATTCTAAAAAACTTAAAACTGATTAATTTCAGAAATTATCAGAATCTTGAAATTAATTTCTCACCGGGAATTAATTTCATTACCGGAGATAATGGCTCAGGCAAAACAAATATACTGGAAGCAATTTCAATCATATCAAATCTAAAATCATTTCGTAATATAAATGACAGTAATATCATACAATGGAATCATGATTCATATTATTGCTCGGGAGAGATTTCAGATTCTGAACATTCAAAATTTGAAGTAGGATTTTCGATACAGAATAACAAACCAAAAAAAAAAATAAAAATTGATTCAAATGAAATTAAAAAAATATCAGATTATTACGGTAAGCTTATTACAGTAAATTTTATTCCAACTGATATAAATATTATAAACGGTTCACCTGATTTAAGAAGAAGATATTTTGATTCTGTAATATCAAAATTATATCCTGAATATATTGATGAACTTAATAAATATAAAGAGATATGTTATTCAAGAAATCTTTTATTAAAAAAAATTAAAGAAAATAAAGGTGATATCAGGCTGCTTGAAGTATGGAATAAAATGTTTGCTGAAAAAGCTTTTTCAATATTACAAAAAAGAAAAATTTTTATTCAGGATTTTAACAAACTGTTTATTAAAAATTATCTGCAGATAAGTAATGAAAAATATTCACCCTCAATAAATTATACATCAACCTTAAAATCAGATAATTATGATGGTATAATATCAGAGATCAATTCTAACAGCAGAATTGACATACGGCGCGGAAATACAGTTTCAGGACCACATAGAGATGACTATATTATCAACAATGATGAAGGAATAGCTTTTATTAATTACGCTTCACAGGGGCAGAAAAGAACCTCCAGTATTTGCCTTAAACTTTCAGAGGTTGAAATAATAAAAGCTGTAAAAAATAAAAAATGTATTATTCTTGTTGATGATATATTTTCAGAACTTGACGAAAAACGGCGTAATAGTATGATTGATTCATTAAAAGATGAAGGTCAGATTATCTTTACAATGGTAAATCATTTTTATGATAAAAGTATATTATCAACATCAAAACAGTTTTTTGTTGATAAAGGAATAGTATCTGACAGGATAAATAGTTGAAATTCAGGTTTGGTGAAAATAGAAAAAATACTATAATTACATTCGGCAATATTGTTGCTGAATTGATGGAAGATCTTGATATTAAAGATTCTTTTATTATACAGCAATTAAAAGAAAAATGGCCCACTTATGTAGGTAATATTTTATCAACACATAGTTTCCCTGACAGAATTTTTAACAGATATTTATTTATTAATGTTGATCATTCAGCTTATGCAGGAGAGTTATCAATACATACTGCTGATATTTTAAAAAAAATAAAAAACGATTATGGAGATAATTTTATAAAAGCAATTAAATTTGAAGTAAAAAAAAGCAAGTGGAGAAGTTCTTAATAATGTACATACATATTGGAAATAATATTCTTGTGAGTGATCATAAATGTGTAGGTATTTTTAATATTGAAACATTAAAATTATCTGATGATAATAAATGGATGCTTGATAAAATAAATGATAATGATAAAATGATATCATTAGATATAGATAATAATAAAGTGGCATCGGAAGTAAGTTCTTTTACAATAATGAAAAGAATAACAATAAAAGAAGATGAACTATTTTGGAGTAGGAAATAATGACTAAAGGTTACAGCGCAAATAATATTCAGGTTTTAGAGGGTCTTGAAGCTGTTAGAAAAAGACCTGCAATGTATATCGGATCAACAGATGTTAATGGATTACATCATCTTGTCTATGAAATAGTAGATAATTCAATAGATGAAGCTTTAGCCGGACATTGCGATAATATTTCGGTAACAATCCATAAAGACAATTCTATTGAAGTTGAAGATAATGGCCGTGGAATACCCGTTGATCTTCATCCTGTTTACAAAAAGTCTGCTTTGGAAATTGTATTAACAAAGCTTCATGCCGGAGGTAAATTCAACAACGATACATACAAAGTTTCCGGCGGTCTCCATGGTGTTGGAGTTTCTGTAGTTAATGCACTTTCAAAAAACATGACTGTTGAAGTATGTCGTGAGGAAAAAAAATATACTCAAAGTTATAAAAAAGGAATTCCGGTTCAGGATGTTAAAAAAATAGGTGATACAAAAAATAGAGGAACAAGAACACAATTCTGGCCAGACGATGAAATATTCGATACCACAGAATATAATTTTGATACTCTTTCAAAAAGATTGCGAGAACTTGCTTTTTTAAATGCAGGAATAAAAATTGTATTAAGAGATGAGCGTGAACCTAAAGAGAAAACTGCAAAAACAACAGAACATGTTTTTCAGTTCAAAGGGGGACTTGTTTCTTTTGTTCAGTATTTGAATGAAGCTAAAACTCCAATTGTAAAAAAACCTATTCATTTTCATGCAACAAAGGATAAAATAGATGTTGAAGTTGCAATTCAGTATATAGATTCATACAATGAAAATGTTTATACTTATGCTAATAATATAAATACTCGCGAAGGTGGAACACACCTTATCGGATTTAAATCAGCTCTGACAAGAGTTATGAATGATTATCTTAAAAAAGGTAAATATGAGAAGTCTATAACTCAGCTTTCCGGTGATGATGTAAGAGAAGGGCTTGTTGCAATAATAAGTGTAAAAATTCCGGAACCGCAGTTTGAAGGTCAGACAAAGATGAAGCTTGGGAACAGTGAAGTTAAAGGTCTTGTTGAATCTGCTACTTATGAAAATCTTTCCATGTTTTTCGAAGAAAATCCTCAGGAAGTTAAAAAAATAATAGATAAATGCATTATGGGTGCACGGGCCAGAATCGCAGCTAAAAGAGCCCGTGATCTTACAAGAAGAAAAAGTGCCCTTGAGTTTGATAATCTTCCAGGTAAGCTTTCAGACTGTTCAGAAAAGGATGCTTCGAAATGTGAGTTATATCTTGTTGAGGGAGATTCAGCGGGGGGTTCAGCAAAACAGGGAAGAGATAGAAATTTTCAGGCTATACTTCCGCTTAAAGGTAAAATTCTTAACGTTGAAAAATCACGTATTGATAAAATTTTAGGCAACGAAGAGATACGAACTCTCATTACTGCAATTGGCGCCGGTATAGGTGATGAAGAGTTTGATGTAACTAAAGCCAGATATCATAAGGTTGTAATCATGACTGATGCTGATGTTGATGGTGCGCATATTCGTACTCTTCTATTAACATTCTTTTTCAGATACATGACTGAACTTATTAGAAACGGGTATCTTTATATTGCACAGCCCCCTTTATATGGTATAAAAATAGGTAAGGATTTACATTATGTTTTCAGTGATGAAGAAAAGGATGCTCTGCTTAATAAAAATAAAGACCAGAAGACCACTATCCAGAGATATAAAGGTCTTGGAGAGATGAATGCTGAGCAGTTATGGGACACAACCATGGATCCTCAGAAAAGAATAATGCTTCAAGTTAGAATTGATGATGATATAGAAGCAGAACAGGTTTTTTCAGTTTTAATGGGTGATGCAGTTGAACCAAGAAGAAAATTTATCGAAGATAATGCGCATAAAGTACAGAATCTTGATTTGTAGAATTAAGAAACAAATAAATCTAAAAATTTTACCGGAGTAAAGAAGTGCCATCAAAAAAAGATAATAATGAAGAATTTATACCGCAAGTTATAAAAGTAGAAATTGAAGATCAGATGAATGTAGCCTATCTTGATTATGCAATGAGTGTAATCGTAGGAAGAGCTCTTCCTGATGTACGGGATGGTCTTAAACCGGTACACAGGCGTATACTCTGGGCTATGGAACAGCGTGCATGGAGAAGCGACAGAGCTTATGTAAAATCAGCTAAAATTGTCGGTGAGGTTATTGGTAACTATCATCCTCATGGTGATACCGCTGTATATGAAACAATGGTACGAATGGTTCAGAATTTTTCAATGCGAGTACCTCTTATTGACGGTCAGGGTAACTATGGTTCTGTCGATGGTGACCGTGCTGCGGCTTACAGGTATACAGAAGCCCGCCTGGAAAAAGTTGCTGAAGAACTTCTAAGGGATATAGATAAAGAGACAGTGGATTTTTCTCCGAACTTTGATGATTCAAGAAAAGAGCCAAAGGTTCTACCTTCGGCTTATCCGAATCTTCTTGTGAACGGTTCTGAAGGTATTGCTGTCGGAATGGCTACTAAAATCCCTCCTCACAATCTTGGTGAGGTAATAGACGCGACAATATTCCTTATCGATAATCCTGATACGTCAGTCAAAAATTTACTTAAATATGTAAAGGGACCTGATTTTCCTACGGGTGCATCCATAATGGGTAATGAAGGAATAATTAAGGCTTATAACACAGGTCGCGGCAGTATTGTTATAAGAGGAAAGTACGAGATTGAAGAGAATAAAAAAGGGAGAGAAGAGATCATTATCACTGAAATCCCTTATCAGGTTAATAAAGCATCTCTTATAACCCGAATAGCTGAACTTGTTAATGAAAAAGAGATTGAGGGTATAGCTGAACTCCGTGACGAATCTGATAGAAAAGGCATGAGAATCTATATTGGATTAAAAAAGGATGCCAACAGCGGAGTTATAATAAATAAACTTCTGAAGCACACATCTCTCCAGACATCATTCGGTGTTATAATGCTGGCTATTGTTGATGGTGTTCCAAAAGTTCTTGATCTTAAAGCTGTTCTCTCGCACTACATTACTCATAGACGCGAAGTGGTAATAAGAAGAACTAAATATGATTTAAGAAAAGCTGAAGAGAGAGCACATATTTTAGAGGGTTTAAAGATAGCTCTTGAAAATATAGATGAAGTAATTGCAATCATTAAGGCTTCAAAAACCCCTGAAGAAGCAGGAACAAAACTTATTAAAAGATTCCATCTTTCAGAAATTCAGGCTAAAGCAATACTCGACATGAGACTCCAGAGATTAACCAGCCTTGAAATTAAGAAGATTGTTGATGAACTTAAAGAGCTTATTAAGCTCATCGCTGAACTAAATGCAATTTTAAAAAGTGAAGTGAAAGTAAATAATCTTATCAAAACTGAACTTGCAGAAGTAAAGGAGAAGTACAATGACAAAAGACGAACAGAGATAGTTCTCGGCGGGGAATCTTCTACCGATTTTGACATTGAAGACCTTATAGCCGATGAAAGTGTAGTTGTATCTATTACTAATGATGCTTTTATACGAAGAATGCCGATTGATACTTTCAAGAAGCAGGGACGCGGAGGTAAAGGTGTAATAGGGATGTCTTCTAAAAGAGAAGATTTTGTAAAAATGATGACAGTTGCAACAAATCACGATACAATATATCTCTTTTCAAATAAAGGAAAAATATTTGCTTTAAAAACATACGAGATTCCTCCTGCAACAAAAACAAGCAGAGGTAAATCTCTTAGAGGTCTTATAAATCTTGCACAGGGCGAAAATGTAACAGCAATATGTGCTATCAAGAATTTCGAAACTGATGACTTTCTATGTATGGCAACAAAATATGGTATTCTCAAAAAGACAGAGATTAAAGAATTCGCAAATGCAAAAAAAGGCGGAATCATCTGCATAAATCTCAAAAAAGAGGATGAACTTGTTGATGTTAAGGTTGTCGAAAAAGAGAGTGACCTTGTAATAGCATCTAAAAATGGATCACTGCTTAGAACAAATCTTCAAAAAATGAGATCAATGGGACGTACTGCAGCTGGTATAATAGGAATGCGTCTTGATGGTGATGATTACATTATCGGAATGGATATTGTTAAAGAGGGTTCAACTCTCTTTGTGATTTCAGATAAAGGCTTTGGTAAGAGGATTGCATATAATAATTTCGTCAATAAAGGTCGCGGCGGAAAGGGTATGACTTATCTTAAAATTACTGATAAAAACGGTACAGCATCAGGTATCCGTTCAGTATTGGATACAGATGAAATCATTATTACATCTTTATCTGGTATGACAATAAGACTTCTTTCAAAGGATATTTCAACTCAGGGTCGTGCAACTGTCGGTATCAAACTTCTTGAACTGAATGACAACGATCTTGTTTCAGATTTTGCTGTTCTTTCAGAAACTGAAGAATAAAAGTATTAAAAGATTTTTACTAGAAACTAAAAAAAATGAATGTTTTATTTTTTTTAGTTGACTCAAACAGCTTATAAAAATATATATGTTATATCAACAAGGAAATTTTTCCTGGTGGTTATAGAAAGAGGGCCACACCTGTTCCCATTCCGAACACAGAAGTTAAGCCTCTTATCGCCGATGGTACTGCATGGGTAGCTGTGTGGGAGAGTAGGACGTTGCCGGGTTAATATAAAAAAAAGACATCCATTAAGATGTCTTTTTTTTATTAATAATTAATGTGCATAAAAAAAAGCTGTCGAATGACAGCTTTTTTGAAACTAAAAAGTTATTAAATGAATTACTGCCAGTCAGCTGCAGCAACTTTTTTCTTTAGACCTTTTGATTTTACTTCATAAATTATTTCACAGTTATCTTCTTCGTCATAAGTTGCGCTCATAACTGATCCGCCTTTTACAACTCCCTGAATTTCCTGTGCGATAGCTATACCGGTATTTTCAAAATCTGACATACCAGCAGCTCCTTCAATTTTTGAACCTTTGAATTTTTCAAGAACCTGATACTGAGCATTAAGAATTGCTGCTCTTTTTGCACTCTCTCTTCTTGCTACTTTGTTCTTTAGTTTTGAATTTGCAACACCGGCAGCTGCCAGTCTGTAAGTATTATCATCAACCCAACTCTCATTTTTGAATGTCTCTCCTTGAACGTTACCACCTATTTTGCCGCCACCACATGATGTAAAGGTGAAAACCAGACCCATAGTTAGAACAAGAGCCATTGCGAATAATTTCTTCATACGAAGAACCTCCTGGTAAATGTAAAAAATTTTTATTACTCATGCACTTATTTTCATGAGTTTAAGATGTTATTACTATAAAAAATATTTTATAGTAAGTCAACATAAAATTAAAACTATTTCGTTAAGAAGAGAGTTTATATATACAAAATCAAACAATTATTTAAATTAATAACACTTTTTTATTGTAATATCGCTTAAACTGGTATTGAAATAGCCTAGGCTTACTTTTTTTGTAATGCAAAGATATAATTATACAGGTAACTTTTTATTCAAAAATATCATTCCTGAATGATAAAACTGTTATTGCTGTAATAATAATAAAATTAATAATGAACCAGTAAAAACTTATATAACCCGCATTAATCCAGTTATCAATAAGTTTGGAAGCATAACCGGCTGAAAAACCGCTTACAATATAATTATAATATTTTGAGTAGAGAGCCTCAGCAATATCTTTATAGTTTTCAGATATTGTCACCCGTGTCTGTTCAAAATACACTGCAAGACGAGGAGCTGAAATAAATAATAAAAAAGGGAATAATGCTGAATTAATAACCCAGTTTTCAAATATTGATAATATAAGAATACCGGCAAAACAGGACAATAAATAGAAACCTGATAGATATAAAAATGAATATCTATAATAAACAGTATTTATCATATTACCGATCTGTGGCAGTATGTTACTAAGCTCACTTCTGGTATAAACACTTTGTGTTATAAATAGATTAAAATAATATGTCAGTATTAAACAAATGATTGTAAATATTATAAAAGTAATAAGTATTTGCATAAATTTTATATACTCCTGAATTTGTATTGTTCATAGTTAGAGAATTAACTCAATATAATTATTACCCTAAAAAAATCTATAAAAAAAAGGATGTCGAATTATGAAACTTAATCTCTTTTTGATATTTTTCATTATATTTCTTGCTGGATGTGCTCAAAAAGAAATTAAAAAAGAAATTACTATATTGGAACCAGAAAAGGAGACCATTGTTATTAAAGAACAGACTGTAGAAAAACCTGCTGAACAAATTGCTGTAGGTTGGAGCGACAAAGACACTTATACTGTGAAAGTAACCGCCGAAAATTTAGAAAAAGCCAAGGAAAAAGCAAAACATAAAATCCTGCAGGATATTGTTAAAATCAGAATGTTTAATGAAAGCCGGTTTACTGATATAACAAAAATCAATTCTGAATTTGAAAATCCGATAAAGAATGGAAAAATACTATCTGAAAAGAAAGTTGAAAACAATGTAGAAATTTATTATCAGATTACAGATGAAGGATTAAAGCAGAAATTCGAAAAGAAGTAATTATTTAATAATTACTACATTTTTGTTTTTAATAATAAGCTTATCGTCACAAAAAAGTTTGACGCTTTCAGTTAAAATTTTATGTTCTTCAAATAAGATCTTAGTCGAAAGTGTGTGTATATCATCTTCGTAGTTAACTACTACAGGAGACTGTAGTATTATCGGTCCGGTATCAGTACCTTCGTCAATAAAGTGAGTTGTACACCCTGTAATTTTAACTCCATAATCAAGTGCCTGCTGTTGCGCAGATTTTCCCGGAAATGAGGGTAGAAGCGACGGATGTATGTTAATTATTCTGTTTCTGAAATGACCAATAAACTCATGTGATAAAATTCTCATATAACCAGCTGCAATAATAAGATCTGTTTTGCATTCATTAAGTACACTTATCATCTCAGCTTCATATTCTTTTTTTGTAATAAAATTTCCAGGTTCAATAACAATTGACTTAATACCCAGTTCATCAGACTTTTTTAATGCAAGAGCATTTGAACTGCTTGAAATAACGATACCGATTTTTCCATTTATATATCCGCTGATAATTTTTTCAGCTACATATTTAAAATTTGATCCGTTACCTGATACAAGAAATGATATAGTTTTTTTTTCTTTCATTTATTTTTACATTCTAAATTTTTCAAGTTCTTCATCAGTGATCGGTTCAATTGTTTTGATCTCGCAGTAAAAATTTTTATTTCTGTAAATAGTTATAATATTTTCGTCATCTGATGGTTTTCCATAACGGCACATTATTGAATTAATAATGCTTATATCTTCTTCTTTTAACTGACCTTTTACATATACAGACGGACCGCTGAAACCGGGTCTGAAAAAATAATCTGAATTTTTTTCATATTTTTCCAATTCTACACTATCAGTTTCATTTTTGGAGACTACTATTTTTAAATTGGAATTAATTCTGAAGTGTCTTCCGATTTTTAACAGATAAAGATCATTCTGTGCGAAATCAGGATTATATTTCATAAGATCTTTAATTCTTGCAGCAATAAATCCATCTGTAAACAGACATCCCCCGGCAGGAGAAGAGAAATCTTTAATTCCCAATGAAGCCGCAAGTTCTATCTGCCTGGTTCTTCCACGTCCGCTGATATCATAAAGCCTCTCTCTATCTATTATACCTTCAATTTCTGGAATTGTTTTATCCAGAAGTTTTGCTGATAATGGGCGCAGGAGTCTCCCTTTAAGAGTACTGTTTTCAATATGGATTAATGTATTCTTATGCTGAGACATAGGTCTTTGTCCAACAACTTCACCGGTAGCTACAAAATCGGCACCTGTTTCAATCATCATCTCTTCTGCTTTTTTTATAAAAAATATTTTACAGTCGATGCAGGGATTAATCTGCTTGCCATAACCATGAAGCGGATTTTTGAGCATGGCTATATAATCCTCGCCACATCTGTAGTGAATCAGAGTAAGGCCAATTTGTGCTGCATTTATAGATTCCTTAAGGATATCAGGATTCATGTCAGGGGGAAAATAAGGGAGAATGCAGTGAAGTCCGATAACTTCTAAACCCTGATCTATGAGAATTTTACCAGCTATAAGACTGTCCAGCCCTCCTGAATATAGCAGTATGCATTTACCTTTTTTTATCATATTTCACTATGCCCTGTAAGCTGTATATCAACAAGCTCGTCGATTTTTATTAATTCAATTTCTTCAGGTATTATTATAAGGCAATTAGCGCTGCTCATAGAAGAGAGTATTCCTGATCCTTGAGGTCCTGTAGTGCTTACACAAAAATTACCATTTACTATATGGAATATACCGCGGATAAAATGTTTTCTCCCTTTTTTCTTTGTAATCTCTTCCGTGGTCCGGGCTTTTATTAATGGTTTACTGATCTTAATATTGCCGGTCATTTTAAGTATTGCAGGTCTTACGAATTGCATAAATGATACCATAACAGACACGGGATTACCCGGTAGCCCAAAGAATATTTTATTTCCGATGGTACCAAAAACAACTGGTTTCCCCGGTTTCATCAACACTTTTTCGATTTTTATATCAATTCCTAATTCTTTAAGAACATCAGGTATAAAATCGTATCTCCCCATTGATACTCCGCCGGATGAGATTATTATATCATTTTCCATCATTTTTAAAAATGTAGCTTTTACATCCTCGTAATTGTCTTTTACAATTCCGCCATATACAGGATCACCGCCATATTTTTTTATTTCGGAATATAGAACATATGCGTTACTGTTAATTATTTTACCAGAATTATTTGAACCGGGTTCAACCAGTTCATCTCCGGTAGATAGAATTCCTATTTTCGGTTTTTTATAAACTTCAATTTCGTTTAAATTCATTGAAGAAAGAAGTCCTATTTCCGCTGAGTCAATTCTGGTGCCGGCTTTTAAAACTGTACTACCTTTTTGTATATCTTCACCGGCAAAACGGATATTTTCGTATATCAAAGTTTTTTTAAATACTTTAACTATATCACCGGATTCTTCTGTCTCTTCAAATTGTATAACACTATCGGCACCATCCGGAATAGGTGCACCGGTCATTATTCTAATAGCAGTTCCGCTTAAAAGTTTATCGCCTTTAAATTCATAACCGGCTTGAATTTCATCAATTATCTTCAATGAAACAGGATTATTTTTATCAGCTGATGCAATATCAGATGTAAGAACAGCATATCCATCCATTGCAGAATTATTTGCCGGCGGAACATTATATTCAGCTATAGCATCCTTATAAAGAGTACGTCCATGACAATTAAACAGATCAATTCTTTCAGATTGATTGTTAATTGGGATATTTGACATTATTATTTTCAGAGCATTTTCAAAAGTGACCATTTTTATATCCAGAGTTTATATTTCATTATGAATTTTCATGTTGTACCGCAAAGTGTAAAGTAAAATTTATCCTTCACATTCAGTCACATTTCCATAAAAATGAGTATTTTTCTTGAAAAAAAAATATGATATATTAAAGTGTGTTTTCTCCAAAAAAAAAATATATATAGAGGGAATATGAATACAACAATTGGTAACCAGAGTAAGTACAGAGAAAGGTACAATGAGCACGAATTTCTTTCTGAAAGTATTCTTGATGACGACAAAGAAGCTGAGTTTTTTAAAAACATAAGGCTTCGTCTCAAAGAGATCAGAAAAGATCTTAAGATTACACAAAGAGAGTTTGGCGAATCAGCAGGAATTGACAGAAGGTATGTAGCAAAAGTTGAATGCGGTTCACAAAATCCTTCATTCAAGTTTCTAAGAAGCGTATCGATTCGTCATAAGATTTCTGTAGACTGGCTTTTGTATGGTGTTGGTGAGAAATTTGTAGTTGCTGACGAAAATACTTACGGAAAAGAATTAGTTACATTCAAAAAGCTGCTGGATAAGGGTTCAGCTGAAGACATTGATGTAATAGTAAAAATGATCAGTAAAATAATAAACTAGAATGAAAATGGGGCAGAAATGCCCCATTTTTAATTAATCATGCTTATAAATTGAAGGATAATTTATTATACTTCTAATATCTTCATAAAGTGGTTTCATTTTTTTGTACATTTTCATATAAACTTTTTCAAATAGTTCATGATAAACTTTACTATTTTCAGGATTTGGTTCATAAGTTTTGCTTATACTCGTCATTGAGTTTACTGCATCCTTAAATCCGCTAAATGATTTTAATCCCACAGCAGCGTCTATTGCTGCACCAAGAGCAGATGTCTCAAAAGTGTGAGGCTGTTCTGCAACCAGATTAAAAATATCTGCTGTGAGCTGCATAGCTGTTTTACTCTGTGAACCTCCACCAGAAATGCGCAGTTTTTGTATTTCAACCTTGTTTTTCTTTTCTGTTCTATCCGCACCCTCTTTCAGAGCATATGACAGTCCTTCAAGTATTGCCCTGTAGACATGTGCTTTAGTATGTACATCTCCAAAACCAATTATAGATCCTTTTGCTTCAGGTCCTGGTACTTTAACACCTGGTGACCAGAACGGCTGAAGCATTAGACCCATCGAGCCGGGAGGAATACTCCCGGCCATCTGATCCAGAATAATTTCAGGAGCAATTTTTTTCTGTTTAGCAAGAAGAACTTCACTCTGTGCGAATTCATTTTTAAACCAGCTAACCATCCAGTATCCGCGGTAAATCATAACTTCCGTGTTATAAGCACCTGGTACAGCACTTGGATATGGCGGCATATGCGGAACTATTTCAGTATATTTCTCATTAGTTGTTTCAATCGTGGCAGTAGTTCCGAAACTTAGACATGCAATGTCTGGGGATAGACAGCCTGAACCGAGAACTTCACATGCTTTATCTGCAGCAGCTGCAAAAACCGGGATACCTGCCGGAATTCCGGTTTTTGCTGAAGCACTTGATGTTATGTAGCCTAATATTTCTGAAGGTCTTACCAGTTTAGGGAGCTGGTCTCTATTTATAGAGGGATACATTTTCCATTTTATATCACTGTCTCCCGACCATTGATGTTTTTTAAAATCAAATGGAACATATCCAACCTGATTACCTGTTGAATCGATAAATTCTCCAGTAAGCATATAAGTGAAGTATCCTGATAGAAATAAGAATTTATGTGTATTACCCCATATCTCAGGTTCATTCTGATAAATCCATGATGCTTCACATTCCATCATAGTATATACCACTGCATCATAAAGATTTAATGCTTTTAAAGGTGCTTTTAAATAAAGTGGCGGCCAGTCCGGTTTTTTAGCTTTTCTTCTATCAAGCCATATAATAGCCGGTCGCAGAGGAGTACCTTTTTTATCCACATTCACCATTGTATTACGCTGAGTTGTTAATGTAACGCCCTTGATCGATTCCTTTGTTACGGGCAGATCAGCAAAAACTTTTTTACATGTGGATGATAATGTTTTCCAGAAGTATTCAGGATTCTGCTCTGCCCAGCCTGGATTTGTGGAGAAGTATGGTTCTATTTCAGTTTTAATTATTTTCAGGAAGTTCCCTTTGAAGTCAATTAATGCTATCCTAATTGATTGTGTACCTGCATCTATTGATAGTACGCAATCAATAGATTTTTTTTTCGAAGCCATCAATGAACCTCCGATTATATTTCACTTTTGCTTTTGCTGATAGCTGTTTCTATTGTATCAAATATTTTTACGTAATCTGTTAAGCCGACTATATCCATTACTTTCTTTAAATGTTCAGAGAGCCCGGTGAAAATAAAATCACCATTCTCTTCTTTATGCATGTGGATTATTTTAATAAAAGAGGATATACCTGAAGAATTAATATAGTTTGCTTTTCGAAAATCGAATATATATATTTTTTCTTTTATCTGGCTTCGTATTTCAAAATAAACCTGTTCCAATAATTGATCTGCTTCTGAAGTAATGTCACCTTCAAGAATTATTACAGGAAAAGATTTTTCTATTTTCCAGTTTAAATTAAATGTGCTCATTTCGATATTATTATTCCTTTTAAAAGCGGAATATAAGAATGATTATTAATACTCAATAAAAATAACTATTTTCTTCCACTGTATGATCAGAGATGAAATAAATACTTCCCCGCCGCTAGAGGAGGTGGGGTCTGTAACTGCTAAAAAAACCGATGAGATTTTATCTCATCCGCGCTCACGACGTGGTGGAGAGTATTTTCAGAACCAGTTCATGAGTATTTGCATACTTCAAACCTAATATTAAATAATAATTCTGTTCTTCTTAAAAAATCAATTAAAATTTAAGAATTATAGACTTACTGACCTTTTTTGCAAAAAAAATGCATTATAGATATGTTTACTGAGGTAAATGCGGCTACTTTGCTCTAAATTAAACGCTTTTAGTTATTCAAATTTTTTATCAAACATCTCTTCATTCATTATAGAATATGTATAACCCTGCTCTGTTAAAAATAACTGCCTGTTATGCGAAAATTTTTCTTCTACGGAATTGGAGGTAATGATCGTATAAAAATAAGCAAAATTATCACTCTTTTTCGGTCTTAAAACTCTTCCGAGTCTTTGAGCCTCTTCCTGTCTCGATCCGAATGTTCCTGATATCTGAATAGCTACGTTTGCATCCGGGAGATCTATTGAGAAGTTTGCTACTTTAGATACAATAAGATATTTAATCTCCCCGTATCTGAATTTTTTATATAGTTCTTCACGCTCATTCAGAGGAGTACTTCCGGTAATCATGGGAAATCCCAGGACCCGTTTATACTCTTCAAGCTGTGATATGTATTGTCCTATTATTATAATATTTGAATCTACATGATGCTTTAAAATTCGTTTCACATATTCAATTTTTTTCGGATTTTCAGATGCTATACGGAATTTCTCTCTATCTTTTGAGAGTGAGTACTGGATTCTTTTATCTTCAGGAAGTTCAATCCGGACTTCTGTACAAAGAGCTGTTGCAATCCATTTTGCTTTCTCCAGAATTTTCCATGGCATATCATATTTTTTAGGACCGATAAGACTGAATACATCAGATTCCAGACCATCTTCGCGGATCAGAGTGGCTGTTAGTCCGAGTCTTCTTTTACTCTGAATTTCTGATGTCATACGGAATACAGGAGCAGGAAGTAGATGAACTTCGTCATAGATTATCAGGCCCCAGTTCTTTGAATTAAATAAATCGAAGTGAAGAAATCCCTCTTTTTTATTTTTACGATATGTTAAAATGTTATATGTAGCTATAGTAATAGATTTTATCTCTTTTTTATCGCCTGAATATTCACCTATCATATCTTCAGTAAGCATTGTCTTGCTAAGAAGTTCATCTTTCCATTGTCTTAGAGCAATTGTGTTTGTTACAAGAATAAGTGTTTCAGATTTGATTGTAATCATCGCACCTATACCGATAACAGTTTTACCTGCACCGCATGGAAGAACAACAACACCGCTTCCCCCTTCAGGACCGCCACCTTTGTAAAATGCGTTGATTGAATCGTTCTGGTAATCTCTGAAAGAGAGCCCTTTACCGTCTTCTTCAAGAGGACGGATATTTATCTCACAGGGATCACCTTCATCGTAACCTGCAAGATCCTCAACAGGGAAACCCATTTTTATCAGCGCCTGTTTAATGTGTCCGCGGAATAATTTTTTTACTTTTATGTTGTTTAAATCTAATCTTTCATAGATATAGTTCTGCAGTTTTTTATTATAAAGAATTTCATTTATCAGGTTTGGGTCTGTAGATGATAATACAAGTTCATCTCCGGCCATAACCAGTTTAAGAAGGCCGTATCTTTTCATCTGTTCATTAATTGTAGTGTAAACAGTATCCGGTATATCGTATTTGGAATATAATTCCAGATTTTCTAATATCTCTTTTACTCGAAGACCCGATGCAGCGGCGTTCCAGAGAGATAGTGGTGTTATGCGGTATGTATGAATATGCTCCGGACTTTTTTCTAATTCCGAGAATTGTGAAATTAAATTCCGTGCTTCTTCGAATGAAGGATTATCAACTTCTACAAGTAATGTATTGTCACTTTGTACTATAACGGGTCTTGTCATTTTATCATCACATTTAAAGGATTTATTTTGTTAGTGTCAGAAAAAACTTTTGTCAATATAAAAAAGCATTATGATTGAATTTGTTTAGTATCTACTCAAAAATTGGTGGAATTTCATATCCGCTGCGACACAGACACGGCGGGGAGCAATTTTACCACCAATTTATGAGTAGATACTTTGTCCACTTTAAAGTTTTCTATTAATTTATAGATCCTTTATTATATAAATATTTTTCAGTTTCAATAACTGCAATAAAAGTTTCCAGCGGGGTGTCATACAATGCCAGCTCTTTACCGAATGAAGAGCCTGATTCGGACGGTATTTCTATTATACTGTAACCGAAGTACGAACTTTGCACGAAAAGCTGTAATAATACGCTATGATCTTCTACTGTAAGATCTATATCTCTGGTGGTAGTGATATTGTATCCTTTTATTTCTGATAACGGATCAGTCAAATTCAAGTCAGTTACCTTATTCAGATAATCAGTAAGATCTTCAAAAAATTGTAAAAGATTCTCATCAATCTTACTGTAATCGGAATTTTCTAGAATTCTGCTGCATGTTACAATGTCATATCCGTAATCTAGATTATTGATAATCTCCGGGATATCTTTTACGAAACCGGGTTCTTCCGGATTTAAAGTTATTAAATAGTTATAATCTAAATCCCTGGCAAAAACTACAGCAGATGAAAGACAGGCTCCATAACCTAAACCTTCATCATGAATGATACTCTTAACGAACTTAAAATCTTTTATCTCATCAAGGATGTCGTAATCTGACCCATCATCAATTATAAGAATATCTATATTATCAAAATTCTGTATTTCAAGAATCGCACTTTTAATAAATTCCAGATTGTTATTCGAAATAGCTGTAATTAATATTTTTTTATCCATGTTTTTCCCTGAATCATTTATTATATACCATGATATAAAGTTTGCTTATCTAATCAATATAATATTATTGAGTTATTAACAAAAACGACGTTTTTACATCTCTTTCTGTCTATTTATTATGAGATAAAAGACACGTTTCACAAATAAACAGGCTTTAAGAAGTATTTGCTTAAAAATAGTATTGAATATGTAGATTTTATTGACCACTGCGGGTCATGTTATATTTTAGTTTTTTTATTTTACCCTGAAGGAGATTGGTATGGCAGTTTTAATAAAAGATATTCAAAGAAATAATAATGAAATAATCAGGATAGAAGTTTCTGAATTCAAAGGAAAGGAACTGATAAACTTACGTATCTGGTACGTTGCCGGAAGAGATATGGATGGCACAGATATTTATAAGCCTACACAGAAGGGTGTAGCTCTTAATCTTTCTGAGTTTTCTGAGCTTAAAGATGGTATTGATAAACTGGAAGCTTATATTAAAGATAAAACTTCAGGGACAGTTCCTGAGCAGCCTGCGCCGGTAAATAAAGCCGATTATTCAGAGGGGATACCTGATCAGGAAGAAGTAGAAGCTGAGGATACTGAAGAGAAAGAGTAAAATTCGTTATAAGTTATAAATGATGATATTTAAAATTCTATATTCAGAAAAGCAATGTCATCATTTATTTCCGTACCCTGTGTGTATTTCTTAACAGTTTTAAGCAGTTCATCACAAAAGTCTTTCCCATGGAGATTCTGATTATTTTTTATAAATCTGGCAAGCCTTATCTCGCCAAAATCTTCATCTTCTCTATTTTTTGCTTCTGTGATGCCATCGGTATATAAGAAAAGTCTATCTCCATCGGATACAGAAATTCTTTTTTCTTCATAATCTGTATCATCGGATATCCCGATAAACCATCCGAAAGAATCAAGCGCAACAATCTGATTTTTTGATGCCTTATAATATAATGGCCGGGTGTGACCTGCATTGGAATAAGAGAGAGTTTTCGTAGATTTATTATAAATAAGATAAAAAGCCGTTATATACTGCATATCAAGAAGTGTTCCGCGTAGCTGTTTATTTATTTCATGCATAAGATCTGCGGCGTTGTTAAATTTTTCAGCATAGATACTGAATAGCATCTTTGACATTGTCATTGTCAGAGCGGCAGGGATACCGTGACCCGTAACATCAGCAATAAGAAATGCTGATCTATCTTCATCGAGCTTGTAGCAGTCAAAAAAATCACCTCCGATATCCTCTATAGGGAGATATATTCCACTGATCTTAGGGTAATTTATAAAATCAAAATTGTCCGGGATAATAAACTGCTGTATTTTTTTCGCAGCTTCAAGTTCTCTTTTAATCAGCTGATTCTTCTGGTATAATTCGGAATTAACTTTTTTTAACCGCAGTAATGAAAATACCCTGGCAATAAGTTCCTCTTCATTCAGCGGTTTGAGCAGGTAATCATCTGCCCCGATATTAAGCCCTTTAATTTTTGAGTTTAGGTCATCGAGACCGGTCATAAGAATCACAGGAATAAATTCTTTTTTTTCTCTCTTCTGAAACTCCTTTAGAAATCCGAAACCGTCCATTTCAGGCATGATAATATCAAGAAGTATAAGGTCATAATCCTTACCGTTGAGCATTTCCAGTCCCTTAATTCCGTTTTCAGCTTCGAATACATCAATATTAAGAGGAGTTAGGATTTTACTTATAAATACCCTGTTTAGTTTACTGTCATCGATACAGAGTATTTCGAACTTTTTATTATTTTCTTTTTTTGTCATTGTTTATTATTGTACTTTTTTTAATTTGTTCATAATACTATTATTTACCATAGCTTCATTCCTTTAGTGCAATGCTCTGAAATTCTAAGGAAACATTGTTTACTTAGAATTTTCACTATATTACATTATAGATTATTCAATTATTAATTACAAGACTGTTTTTTAGGAAAATATGAAAATACTATTTATACAATTACCACTTATTGATCATTCATACGGATATGTTAATGGAAACATCGACTATGCCCCTGCAGTAATCTCATCTTATATTAAAAAGAATTATGGTGATATTATATGCCAGACTCTCCCGTCAGTACTATCCAATTTCTGTTCAGATGAAATCATAACAAAATATGCTGCGGCTGAGTCACCTGATGTTATCTGCTTCACTTCATATCTCTGGAATGTTGAAAGAAATCTTCGTCTTTCCGGAATGATCCGCGAAAAACTCGATTCTGTATTAATTCTTTTTGGAGGACCTGAAATTTCTGAGGGGAGTATTGCATTATCATCTCATCATCCGGAAGTAGATATTTTTATTTCCGGTGAAGGGGAGTGGTTCTTTGACTCATTTTTATCAGGTCGTGATATCCGCTATATTGATGTAGAAAACAATTCTGTTGCTGTTCAATCTGAAGTTGAGCTGGTTAATAAAGAGAGTATTGTTGAGCCACTCTCTGCCAATCGTCTCAACACTCTTGTTGATGGTTCAGTTTTTATCGAGATGACCCGCGGCTGTCCATATAAGTGCAGTTATTGTTTCTACTCAAAAAATCAGCAGAAGGTAAGGGAGCTCCCTTTTTCTCTGTTAACTGACGTAATCAGAAAAAGGGGTGAAATAAAAGAGATTTATATTTTAAGCCCCACCTTTGACCGCTCAAAAGACTTTATATCACACTTAAGAATTCTGAAGAGTATGAATCATCATGTCAGTCTTCATACAGAAATCAGAACTGACCGGATTACGCCTGAAATAGCAGAGCTCATGTATGATGCAGGATTCCGCAGCCTCGAAGTGGGTCTCCAGTCCATGAATAAAAAAGCTCTTGGTAACGTGAAGAGGGATACGGACCCTGAGAAGGAAATGTATGGTATAGGGAATCTTGCAGATGCCGGAATTGATTTAAAAATCGGGATAATTCCCGGGCTTCCTGGGGATGACATAACGAGTTTTACAAAAACTATAGATGTTCTGTGTGATAGAGGATTTGGTGATTTCATTGAGCTCTATCCATTAATGATACTTCCTGGCACAGCAATAAGAGAAAAGAGTGAAAAGGATAAAATATCTTTTCAGAATAAACCCCCTTATTATTTTCTTGAAGGATGGAATTTTAAATTCGAAAACATTAAAAAGCTGTCAAACTATATGGAGCAGAAAACAGGGATGTCATCGAAGATTTTTTATCTTCCAGATTTTACAAACTGCAGCGATTCTCTCTATACACGGGGTCTGATTTTTAATAGTAATTCTGATCCATGGCCTATGGAAAAAATATCAAGGGAAGTTGATACAATTGTCACAGATATTCACATCACAGTTGAGGAATCTGAAAATTTTTATACTAATTTAACCAGATTTATTGTTTCAGCTGATATGAGCAGGCTTTACAATATAATTGTTTATTCTGATATCCTGATCAATGACGCACTTCTGGTTACTACAGTAAATGAATATGAAACTGACAATTTTTACCGGAGATTGAATGTATTCAATTCATTTTCAGAGGGTGCTTTATTTCAATTTTTTCATATTATAGACAATATGACACAATATCTTGAAGCTGTAAAAAAATATAGTTTTATTCATCCGGTATTGCTGGTTAACTCTTTGTCGATGAAGGATATTCTAAAAAATGATTTTAATGATATCCCCTTGCTTCTTGAAGATGGTATATATCCTGAATTAAAAGAATTCCTGATTTCTGCATATAATGAGAATCCTGAATATGTAGCGTTTAAGAATGAAAATGAGATGCAGGAGTTTTATAACGACCTGGGGATTGATGCAGTTAAGTTTCCATTTAATTTTGGTTTAAAACTAATGTAAATTTTAAAATAAGTGTATCCGCCTTGATTCTTAAGCGGATACACTGTGACTGTTATATTAATCCGTTAATCTCATCATTCATCTGCTTAAGAGCTTCCACTGATGCATCATCGTATTTCAAATCTTTAAATTTTTTATATGCATAGTTCAGTGAACTCGACGCGTTGATTCTGTGTATTTCAATATCAGAAGATCTTTTAATAACCTTAATTACCTCTTCAATGCTTCCACCCTGCACACCAACACCTGGAATAAGAAATGGAATCTCTCTCCCCGAATTGATAAATATGTCAGAGATTTTTTCAAGCTGTTCAGGATATGTTGCTCCAGCTACTGAACCGATACCGGGGTGATACCATTTTATAATAAGTTCGGCAACATGAATAAACATCTCTTTACTGTCTGACTTAATATCCTGAATCTCTCCTGAACTGCTGTTTGATGTTTTAGTAAGAATATAATATCCCTTAGCCGGATAATCTTTGATATAAGGTTCTATTGAGTCATATCCCATATAAGGTGAAAGTGTCACTGAATCTGCATCAAAAAAATCAAAAGCTTCTTTTGCATATGCTTTCGCAGTTTTTCCAATATCCCCTCGTTTATAATCGAGAATAACCGGAATTCCTGCTGCTTTATAAATCTTTATAATCTTTTCAAGTGATGCAATACCGTCAATTCCATACTGAGCATAGAAAGCATAATTCGGTTTTACAGCTCCGGGATAAATATTTTTCTGAATGTGTCTGTTGAGAATATTTTCATAGAATTTAAAAATCCGTTCCCCAGGAGTTCCATATTTTTCAGGGATATCTTCAATTACCGGGTCAAGGCCCATGCATACAATACTTGAAAATTTTTCAGCGCTGTTTTTAAGCAGTTCAATGTAGTTCATTTTTTTTATCTTCCAGAGTTTTTATATATATTTCATAATTGTCATTATCAAAGAGGACAAAAGAGACATCAACGGGATACTCCTCCTTTTCCATAAAGCTAATAACTGTTTCAATTGCTATTTCAGCTGCTTCATTTTTCGGATATCTATATACTCCTGTAGATATTGCAGGGAAGGATACTGATTTGAGATTGTTTTCTTTTACAAGAAGCATGGAGTTCCAGTAGGAGTTGCGAAGTATTTCAGATTCTTTATTTTTTCCATCTTTATATACCGGTCCGGGAGTGTGAATAACATACTTCGCCTTAAGATTATAACCAGAGGTTATTCTGGCCTCTCCTGAATTGCATCCGTTGAATTTTCTGCACTCTTCAAGAAGTCGTGAACCGGCAGCATTATGAATTGCCCCGTCAACGCCACCACCTCCAAGAAGTGAAGTATTGGCAGCGTTGACAATAGCATCGGTGCTTTCTGATGTAATATCACCTTTTTTAATAGTTATATGTGAAACTACATCGTGCCTAAGCATGAGATTTTTTCATCTCTTCTGCACAGTCTTTAACCTGATTTTTAAGAAGCTTTATAGCATGAGGAATTGCACTCTCTATAAATTCAAGGTTTTCCCTGGCGCCTTTAGGACTCCCCGGAAGATTTATTATAAGTGTATTTTTTCTGATTCCTGAAACTGCACGTGAAAGCATAGCATGAGGTGTAATCTGAAGTGATCTCATCCGCATAACCTCTGCAAAACCGGGAGCCTGTCTTTCAATTACAGCTCTTGTAGCCTCAGGTGTTACATCTCTTGGTGCGAAACCTGTCCCCCCTGTAGTGAGAATCAGATCAAGACCTTTGTCCGATAAATCAATGAGTGTATTCTTTATTACATCAGCTTCATCGGGAATAATTATCTCTTCAGCAACAGTGAAATTCATCTTTTCACTCCACTTTCGTATCTCCGGTCCAGATAAATCGTCCCTTTCCCCTCTGGATGATCTGTCACTTACTGTAATGATGCCTATTTTTGTATTATTCATATAAACCACACTTTTTCTAATTGAAATATATTAACAGAATGGCGATTATACATCAATGAAAATTTATTCCTCTGGAGAATAATAATTAATGAATATAGCCGTTGTTCTGGCTGGCGGAAAGGGATTGCGCCTTGGAAATAAAGTTCCCAAGCAGATGCTCTTACTTGGTACTAAACCTGTGATTTCATGGTCTGTTGATACTTTTCATCAGTTCGATATGATTGATAAAATAATTATAGTTTCAGAAAAAAATCTCATTCATGAGATAAAAAGTATTTTTCCGCAATCTGATTATCCGAAGATTGTATCTTTCATCGAAGGGGGGGATGAGAGATCTGATTCTTCATATAACGCTCTTATCTCTTCTGAATTTAATGATGATGATATAATTCTTTTTCACGATGCAGCCCGGCCATTTGTAACTGAAGAGATTATCACTGAAATTATTGAAAATGTAAAGGTTACAGGCGCGTGCGGTACCTATATACAATCCACAGATACAGTTGCATTAATCAGGGATTCAACTGTTGATTCTATACCTGAAAGAAAAACAGTATATTCCGCCCAGACTCCTCAGGGTTTCCGTTATAATCTTATTATGAGGGCGCATGAATTACAGAAACAGAGTAAAAGTATAACGGTTACTGATGATATCTCGCTTGTCTTTAATATGGGACATGCCGTCTCATCGATAAACGGTTCTATTAGAAATATTAAAATTACAACAGAGCTGGATTTTAAATTTGCAGAATTTTTAATTACTGATGGTTATAAATGCTGAATAAATATTTAAAGATGGACCCTATACCATGGCTCATTGATGGTGAAAATCCTGCAGTGACCTATCTGGTAAAAAGTGAAATTCTACAAAGACCGGATGATGAGAAAATTTACGATGAACTTTTAAAATCAGATTTAACTGATTATTTTAAAATAAATTCATCCCATGGCATTCTTGGAGATAAGGATCATCTCGATCTTTTTTATCGCGGGTCTGTCTGGTTTTTTCTTTATGCCGTTGAATCAGGGTACAGGAGTTCATCAGATTTAATTATGTCAACGGCAGATTTTATATGCAATAAAACAGGACTTGATAATGGAGGATTTAAATACGATTGCAGATCATCAGATGCTGTAGGGTGCAGAACCGGGAATATGGTTTATTCTCTAATGAAAAGCGGTTTATCAGATTCACGTACAACAAAGGGATTGGATTGGATTGTTAAGAATCAAAGAAGTGACGGTGGATGGCTGCACTGCCCTGTTGCCGGATTCTGTGATGTTATGAAACTTGTTTTTTTAAATAAGTCCGGAAACGGATTAAAATATGAGAATAATACCGTTGTACCAAGCTGTCCCGTGGCCTCATATTCCTGTTTAAAATCTCTGGTTCAGGCTGATAAGAATGAATTTGGGAATTCAATAAAAAAAGGATCGGATTATTTTTTATCAAATAATTTTTTTATTAATTCAAAGGAAAAATTATTATGCGGAAACCGGATTGATTTTCAGAAAACCGGTTATCCTGTCATGTCACAGTACGATTATCTTTCAGGACTGATTTTAGTATCCGGAACAGGAACCGGCGAAAATTCTAAATATGGGGAATTTTTTAATTATATTATAAAAAAACAGAATATTGACGGATCCTGGGACTACGAGAATAACCTTCAGGGGATGATAAATGAAACTAAAGGGAGAAGCAGATGGGTTACATTTAATGCAATAAAACTGATAAAAAATATTTTAGAAATTGAGGATCAATTCGCAAAAGCATAACCAGCTGATAGTGCAAGATTCATAGTATCAATTTTACCGGAGTTTTTTCCATCCATAAAAGTATTACCATTTTGAGAAAGTGATAGTGAAGGGCTGAAATTAATCGGGTATCTGTTCCAGTCTGTACCTAAAGAGATATATAATCCTCCACTGAAATATATTGTCAGATTCAGCTCTGCACCATAAGTCATTCCGTTAACATTACGATTTCTGTCACCGCCGTAACTTTCCACCAGTTCAGCCGCTATCGGTGTAGCATTATACTTTGCATATGTATATCCAATTATAGGAGTAAGCGTCACATCCCACTGCTTTCTGGTTGTAAGATGAAGTGCCGGACCAAACAGAAGAGAGTAGTTATTATATATTGTTTCACTCCAGTTCTGGAAATCTGAACCGAAAAGAGATCTCTGTTTGATGATAACTCTTTTTAGTTTTGTCTTTACTCCTACGTAGTCGATCGGCATATATTCAAAAGCGATACCGAAATCATATGCCAGATGTGTTACAAGAAGTTCTTTTGTTATCTCACTCTCTTCAAATTTATAATAGTTACCATCAACAAACTTCTCTTCACCAGATATAATATCTCCTGAAGGGAGACCTATCGAGACATAACCGCCAAGAAACATCTGCCCTTCATGAGCACCTTCCGGAGGTTTATCAAGTTCTTCAAACTGCGAAGCCATAGCAGATAAGCTGACGCAGAAGATGATAACTATAATTAAAAATAATTTATTTTTCATATTTCAGTAAAGGTAAAAACCTCTCCCTGTTTTTTTGCCCAGATAACCAGATGCAACATATCTTCGGAGAAGAGGGCATGGTCTGTATTTATCGTCACAATATCCTCTTAACATCTCATCACCAATACCAAGGATTACATCGAGACCAACCATGTCAGCAATTTCAAGAGGACCCATTGGAAGATTAAGTCCTTTTTTCATCGCCTTATCAATAATTTCAGGTTTCGTTCCCCCTTCATATAAAAGAAAAATAGCTTCGTTGATCATCGGGTATAGAATTCTGTTAAGATAGAATCCTGGATAATCTTTAGCTTCTATAAAATCTTTTCCAAGTTTTTTAAGGAAAGATTTAGCCATTTCAACGGTTTCCCGTGTTGTTGATAATCCAGGTACAATTTCCACCAATGGAAGCACTCTTGCCGGATTAAGAAAATGAAGTCCAATTACAGATTCAGGCCTGGTAGTTGCTGATGCAATTTCAGTTATAGATATTGATGATGTTACAGAAGCAAGAATACTCCCTGCCGAGCATATATCATTGAGCTGCTTGAAAATTGTTTTCTTTACATGCAGATCTTCACTGACAGCTTCAAGGATAATGTCAGAGTCGGCTAATTCTTCAATTTCAGCAGCTTTGCTGATATGATTTTTTATCTTCTTACTTTCTAGATCGGCGAGCCGCTCTTTTTCGACATATTTATCCAATCTTTCATGTATCTGTGCAATAGCATTTTCAGTAATTTTAATGCTATTATCATAAAGCTTAACATGATAACCGGCTTCCGCAGTTATATGTGCAAGATCGGTACCCATAATACCTGCACCGATTATTCCTATGTTTTTCATAAACTAAACTCCACTCGCTATTCTGTTTGAACAATATAGTTTAACAGTAATTTATCAACAATAAAATAATTGACTTATGTTATTATTTTTTACATTATTTTATAAATGATCACTGTATAATTGCAGACAAATATCTTTATAAAATTGATTTTAGTCTATATTTAAAAAGCTTTTATATAAATAATAAACAGGCTTATAATGAAAGAAATTGATAAAACAAAACAGAATCTAAGAGTTAATGACATAGATGATACCCAAAGAAGAGACCTGTTTAATAAATTTAAAGATGCAGGTGGCCAGGTTCTTTCCGAAAGAGAAGCTAGAAGAAGTTTAGTAATAGATCGGGACAAACAGAAACAACATCAGCAACGTCTTGATGAGCATTATATCAATAAAAGAGTCCCTTCTAACCAGCGTGTTGTTTCTCAAAAGAAAATATATCCTGCTGTATCAGCCAGAACATCGTCTGCAATCGACCGATTCAGAATAAGAATGAGATTGATAATTCTCGGCATTACCGGTTTCAATACTGTGTTTTTTAAACAATCTTTTTTCCAGAAGTTTAATGACAATTATAAACCTGCTCTTATTGAAATTCAGATGATATTTCTTTCTTTATATAAAAAAGACCCTAAAACCGGTTCCAGAATAATCCGTTCACTTGATAAGATTTCACCAATTTATTATGAATTGTGTGAAGGTGCCGGTGATTTATATCAGCCTTATCTAATCGATCAGATTCTTGATGCTTATCATAATTATCCTGACGTACCTCAGCCTCTCTCTGAGCTTAGAGATTTAATTAATGAACTGTTTCGTATGCTTTTTATTTTAAAGTCCTATGAGAATACAGTTTTAAATTCTTTTGAAAAAGCAATTGATATTAGTATTTCATATAACGAAGGAAAGAAAGATAAAAGTATAAGAAAAAAAGATCTGAAAAATGCTTTATTTGTTATTTTTGATAAATTGTATCCACGTATACACACTATTTTCTGCCATTATAACGGTATTCTCTTCACTGAAACTGATAAATTAATTGAAGATATTCTTTCAATCAAACAATCTGAAAAACCGGGCAACCGTTTGAGACGTGATGATAATCTGGTAATACAGGTTGATAATTTTCAGGAGCCGGAAAAAGAAATAGATATTGAGCTACAACCTGAAAAAGAGATTGAAAATGATTCAGTAAAAGAAGGCCTTAAACTGATGTATAAGCTTGATATCGATTTTTTAAGAAGTCTTTATGATAAAAAAGGGGAATATGAACTTTTAAACAATACAGACAAAGTTTTGCTGACTTATCTGCTTTTCCTTGAGTTTGAAAAAGAGTATTCATTCATTCTTACGACGAACAAAGTTAAGTATAATATTGACTTTTCTACTAATGTAAAAATTGATTATAGAACAAAATTGCAGGATATTTTCAATCAGCTGAAAAAATCTCATGATTCATTCAGATCATATTATGATACTTTTATTGAATATAATAAAATTTTTAATCAGAAGCCTACCAGCAATGATCAGTATATCGCCTATTCGAAACGTCTTGATGAGATATCAAAAAAGAAAAAACAGGCCGGATCCATGTCCAGAATGATGATAAAATCTTTTATGGACAACCTGGTCTCAGAGCTTGCAGTGCTGATAGATGATATGAATGGCCGGATGAAATATATATCTAATCCTCAGGATATCCTTGAATTCAGTTATGAGATAGAAGGGGACAAAAAACTTAAGAATAAGAAGATTTATGAAGCAATGGAAACAATTTATAATTATGCTTCGGCACTTTCACATAGAATCAGTTCTGAAGGAGATCTTTCAGGTAAGCTAGAATTCGATGAGATTGATAAGAAAGATAATGAACTGGTAACGAACGAAAATAAAAGTGAAAAACCGGGTGGATCAATTTTTGATGAGCTGGATGATATCATCTAATCCCTGCTTTAATCTCTTTTATAATTATTAATCTGTTCTCAAGAATAGTATCTCTTGAAAGATTAAAATCCGGATCTCTATATGGTTCGGATTTTATATTATCCAGAATTGCTTTTTTTTCTTCATTGTTTAATTCTGTTAATGTCTCAAATAAAGCTGCAATTGTCCCCTCTCTTTTTTTACCAACTGATGGCCCGCGGCCTATATTCAGCCCTGCTTCCATCATGGCTCTTCTTATCTGGTCTGCGCTTGAGTAGGTTGTAATTATTCCACTATCTGTCAGCAGATGTTTTAACTTTATAAAATAATCAACACTCCAGAGTTCCGGATTTTTAGAAGGAGAAAACGGATCCTGGAAAACTGCATTAAATCTATACCCTGAAAGAGATTGCAGGGTCTCCCGGGCGTCTCCAAAAATAATTTTAACGAAAATCCCATTATACTCCCCTTCACCAGATGTATATACATCTTTGATAAAGGAATACACTTTGTCCCGCTGATCGTTAAATTTTACATTATTCATAAATTCCAGGAAGAATTGGTCTTTCTCAAGTGAAATGATACTTAGCTTTTCTGTTTTTTCCCTGATGATGAATTCGTTCATAAGTGCCAGAACATTATACCCTAGTCCAAAACCAATATCCAGGGCATTGATATTTTTATCATCAATTTCAAGTATTTTAGATGGTATAATATGCTTTAATAGAGATTCCTCATAGGCTCCTGACATCGAGTGCATGGCCTGCTCGTACTCTTCAAGAAAAAGCGTTGAGGTTCCATCATCTGTTTTTAATAAATATTTGTCTTTCATAGCACTTAATTTTTATAACCTCGGATTTACATGAGTTGTGGTTTGAATATTTGGTATCTTAAACATTTATAACAGATAATTGAATTTCACGTCAGCTTTCAACGAGTTTTTAAAATTTTACTATTTATTCCTTAATATTTCTAAAGTAAAAAGCTCGATTATCCCCGCCGCCGAAGACGGCGGGGATATATAATTTTTGATTTTTTCATCAAATTCTGTTTACTAATTTGTTATATTATTTCTGATAATAAATATCATAATAGAAACGATTTTCTCAATGTTACTTAGTGTGAAAGCAATAGATAATTTTAGAATAGGCTGATATTATATGATAAAAAAAATAATTTTAAAAGGGAGAGTGCAGGGGGTAGGGTGCAGAGGTTATTGCGGCAGGTATGCACGTAAGTATTTAATCAGCGGATCGGCTACTAATCTTAGTGATGGTTCTGTAAGATTAATCATGAATATTAAAGATGAATTAGTTCTGGAGCGTTTTGTATCGGCGTTGATATCGAATCCAGACGGCTTTATGTTTTATGGCAGAATTGAAGATGTATCTATAAGTGAGTATAATGGAAAAACTGACGGGGATTACAATTTTTAGTTACTTGTTAATAGAACAGGTTTTACACTTTTCATTCGTCTATATTTTACAGTTTTAAAAGCATTGTGTATTTCATGAGAATCCATTTTTAAAAAATTGTAATATGGTGTATCTTTTATTTTTTCGAAAAAAATATCTGCATATTCAATATATTTTTCTTCAAACGCTTTTCTTGAGTGACCATGAGCTGCTTTAAATTCACCCATCCTCCGGATATCTCCGTTGAATTCCGGACTGATATGATAAAGTTCGTGAAACATTACATTTATTTTATCTTTAGCGGATAAACTGAAAAATTTTGGTATGTAGAAGTAGACAATATATAATATTTCTGAATTACCGATTTTTACCTTCGGGATTGTGTAGAATCGTCCATTATGTTTTATGATTTCCGCTCCATCTTTAAATCGTAGAGGAAGAAGTTTTCCATAGGTAGCTCCTCTGCAGTCTTTCCTGTTCGAAGCACAGCATATCAGCATTTTATTCAAATCGAATTTTTTAAATTCATCGGTGGACTGAATCATATCGTGAATAATAAGTGTGAGAATATCCGTAAGATTAATTGAATCTCCCGGCATCAGTATGTACCGGCCATCTCTATAAGTTCTTCTGCATGTTTTATCGAAATATCTGTAATCTCAGCTCCTGCGAGCATCCTTGCAACTTCTCTGACCTTCTCCTTTTCTGTAAGATTTTTAACCACGGTGGTTACCCTACCGTCGCTTTTTCCTTTCTGAACAAGATAGTGACTGTCCGACATTGCAGCAATTTGAGGGAGGTGAGTAATCAGCAAAACCTGTCTTCTTTTAGATAAATTCTTAAGTTTTCTACCTACAATCTCAGCTGTCTTACCACTTATACCTGCATCAACTTCATCAAATATAAGTGTATCAACTATATCTGCTGACTGGATAACGTTTTTAAGAGCCAGCATAATCCTGGACATCTCTCCCCCTGAAGCAACTTTGCGGAGCTGTTTAAGATCCTCCCCTTCGTTAGCAGAGAGCATAAACTCTATCCGGTCAAGACCATGAGGGTAGAGAATATACTTTTTATCACCGGTATCTATATCTCCATCAGCACTGATCTCTCTTGTTATGGAAATCTTAAAAATTGTTCCCCCCATTCCAAGGTCATTCAGTTCTTTGATGACAAGATCCTCAAGAGTTTTGGCTGCAGCTTTTCTTTTTTCAGAAAGGTTCAGAGCCAGATCTTTAGCTTCTTTAACAGTTTTTTTCTCCTGATCTTTCAGTTGTTCAAGCTGCTCTTCACTTGAATTAATTGTCTCAAGTTCACTTTTAGCTTTCTCGGAGTATTGAAGAATCTCCTGGATTGTATCGCCATACTTTTTCTTCAAGGTATGAATAAGACTTAATCTCTCCTCAACCTGGTTGACTCTTTCCGGAGAGAAGTCGATACTGTTTTTATAATCGTGAAGAACAGATGTAGAATCTTCTAGAGAGTATAGGGACTCTCTTATGGTGTCTAAAATTGAAGAAATATTGGGATCGATATCTGAAATTTTTGATAGGCTCATTTCTGCTTTTTTAAGATTTCGAAGCACACCATTATCACCTGTAATAAGATCTGCAGTGGTGTTAACTTCTGTAAAAAGTTTCTCGGAATTTGTGAGAAGGTTTGATTCAGCCTTAAGTTCCTCATCCTCTCCGATTTTAAGTGAAGCGGATTCAATCTCTTTTATAGAGAAAGTATTAAACTCAATCCGTCTTGCTTTTTCTTTTTCGTCGATCTGAAATGAATTAATTTTATTTCTAATGGATGTGAGTTTTTCATGCATGGATTTTACAGCGCTTACTTCTTCATTGAGAGCTCCGAAACTATCCAGTAACTCTCTGTGTCGTGCAGTATTGATTATATTCTGATGTTCATTCTGGCCATGTATATCTATAAGATTCTCAGAAATCTCTTTCAGTTTGGCAACCGGTATCTGAATAGAATTTGCATAACATCTTCCTTTGCCATTTGCAAATAATTCCCTATGGATTATAAGAGTATCATCTTCATTCTCAATTCCTGAATCTTCGAGAATTTTTTTAAGATCGGTAAGGGTTGATATATCAAACACTGCTTCCAGTGACGCACGGTCAAAACCTGTTCTGATCATATCTACACTCATCTTCTCTCCAAGTACTCCGGAAAGCGCATCTATTAGAATAGATTTTCCCGCACCCGTTTCTCCGCTAAGAATATTAAGACCCTGATTGAATGTCACAGTTAAAGAATCTATAATAACAAAGTTTTTAATTCTCAGATCAAGAAGCATAATGGATATCCTCTGAAGATGAAATCAGCCCCAGTTTAATTTTTCCCTGAGGATTGAGAAGTAGTTTTTTTCAGGATGAAGTATAAGTTTCATTTTTTTATCAGTCTTGCGGAACAGAAGTTCATCCCCCGCAGAAAATTCGATAGCCTCCTGACCGTCAATTGTCAATAATAAATTTGTCATATCGGTTAGTGTTCTCGCCTTTAAACTTGATGCAGCAGGAAGAACAATAGGTCTTATCGAAAGAGAGTGAGGACATACAGGATTTACAATAAAGACATCATTTGCGTCGGGTACAACGATCGGTCCCCCGGCAGAGAGAGAGTATGCTGTTGAACCTGTAGCAGTTGCTATAATAAGTCCGTCACCCGAGTACCTGTTAAGAAACAGATTGTTTACGTGTAGTTCAATTTGTATAGCTCTTGAAAATGCACCTTTAGAAATTACAGCATCATTAAAAAAATAGAGCGACTTACTTGTACCGTTTTTATTATGGATAGCCTCCATAACATTACGGTCTGCGGTAATAAATTTTCCATCCAGTATCTGAATAAGATGGCTTTCATATTCTGCCGGACTGAATTCTGTAAGAAAGCCGAGTTTCCCTCTATTGATTCCAAAAATCGGAGCTTTCTGCTCAAGAAACATTCTGGCTGTTTTCAGAAAAGTTCCATCTCCTCCTATAGCTATTACTAAATCTGGAGACTTGAGATATTCATTTTCATCTGAAATAAAAATTTCCAGTCCGCTGCCATGGAGAATTTTGTAATCAGGAAGCAGAATAGCGATTTTATTTTTTAAGAGAAGTTCAGAAATATTTTTTATAATCTCAAGCGATTTACTGTCATCGGGCCTGAAATTTATCGATACTGTTTTAAACATTTATTTTTCCATTATTTCGTAGGTAAACTTCATAAGCAGCCCGGGATTTTTATTAATAAAAAATTTCAGATCTGTTCCTCTCATTGCAAAAAGTGAAACCGGTTTGGAATTTTTAAAAGTATAAACTGCAGGAAGATTTTTATGGAGTCTTTCAAGTGAACCGACAAAATCCCCCTTTTGAAGATAAGCAATTCTTTTATCATTTTTAAAAACTTCAATTTCTCCATCACGTATAATATATAGAGTATGAATCAAGTCGCCCTCTTTAATTATTGTTTCAGGTTTATCAATTGTCTGAGGTACAAAAATTGATTCCAGCCATGTCTTCTGAGTCGGAGTGCAGAGTTTAAAAAAATTATTCATTGAAAGCAGATTCCATGTTTCAATACTTCTGGTTGCAGCCACTTTTTTTAATATTTTTTCAAATTCCGTACCTGCAATAAAATTCAGAAATTTATCTTTCTCTATCGTAAAAAGTATGACGTCAGTCTGAGCATAAACATTAGCAGCTCTTTTCTGTTTTGTAATGAGTGCCACTTCTCCGAAATAGTCATATGGGCCGTAAATTTTATCACGTTCAAGACCTTCACTTTCGACGGAAATATTTCCGGCATAGATAATAAAAAAGTCATCACCGATAGTCCCTTTCTCTATTATCATCTCACCTTTACTGAATTTCTTAATGACTACTATATCAATTAATTCCTGCGCTTTCCATACCGGAAGGTCACTCATAAAATCGAGACGTTTAAATACACTTAGAATCTGATATGCATCTTCATGCAGCGGAGCTTCTGTTTCAAAATAAAGGGTATTCTCCATTCCGAATTTTGCAAGGGTTAGAGATGTATTCTCCGGAAAATCTTTTTTTGCAATATGATAGATTACTGTTCTCTTCTGTATCTCTTCAGGGAGTGTATTCATATAATCAATCGGAGTATGAAGGGGAGGCACACCTGACTCATGATAGATAACTTTTGAATCCCATGGAAAGTTTTTAAGTTCATCATATCTGATTTTATTTATAACTTCTTTTTCAAGAAGCTCATCATGTAGTTCCGGATTATTATTATGATCAGATGAATATACGAATGACTGATTCTGAAATTCCATTCTGAAACCTATTGTAGGGATAGAATGGAGAGTATAAAACATTTCAAATTTTCCGCCGTTTATATAAAGAGGATTTCCAATTTTTACCGGATTAAAATGAAACAGACTCAAAAGATATTCAGGACTGACATCGCTAAGCGCTGAGTATTTTTCAAGGAAACTTTTCATTACAGTCTCAGTTGTGTAGACCGACACTTTTCCCTCTTCAAGAATTTTCTGAAAAGTCCCCGCATCATGGTCTGCATGGCAGTGGGTAAGGATTATGCTGTCTATAAATTTAGGACTTACATTCGAATCTTCCAGCCATTCCGTAGAGTTAACCGGCGGGTCTACCATAATTCCCTGATGGTTCAGCCAGATTATAAATCCGGATGTATTCTCCTCTGGATCAAAACCGTGACTTGGACCAAGGCATGTAACTCCAAATAGCGGAGGGAGATAAGGTTCAGGGAGTCTCTCTCCTATCAGATACGTAGTTTTATATTCGATGTTTCCCGGAATCTTCGCCAGCAAATTGTTTTCAAAAGATAGTCTATAATCTCCATCCTGCTCAATGGTGATTGTTATTCCGTTATGTGAAAAACGGTCATTTTTAAAAATTCCAAACTGTACCATATTTGATAATTTATTGTTATTCCTGAAATAATTCATCTCTGATAGTATATCAGGTACATGTGATTGATTGATACCTGATGAGTAATCATCAGGTATATTAAAAATTTCAGGACCGAACACCGATTCTTCCAGAACCTTTTTCATTTTTGAAAACTGTTCCTCTCTGCAGATGATCAATGTCTTTTTTTTCCGGATAAAGTAATTCCAGTATAATGGGAATTCAATTTCTGCAATACTTATCCCTTTAATCCAGTTAAACATCTTTTCCGGCAAAACAAATATCTCAGGGACGCCATCGGGCAGTTTCATTGTATCTTTAATCGTCTCAGGGGGAGATCCGAATTGGACATAGCCTGCCGGAGTCTGTACAAGATAGCCTCCCCGCGGGAGAGCTATCAGAGGTTCACTTAAATCTATTTCATTCAGTTTTACCATAACACTCAGTCCTTATATATATCTTCAGGATTAAAGACGGGGGTTGTATCAATAACAGCATCATCACCTTTTATATTTCTAAAGAAACAGCTTCTGTAGCCTTCATGACAGGCAGCCCCTCCGATCTGATCTACTTTCAGAAGTATCGTATCACTATCACAATCGAGATATATCTCTTTGATAATCTGTATGTGATTAGACGATTCACCTTTCTTCCAGATTCTTTTCTTTGATCTGCTCCAGTAGTGAGCGTGACCTGTTGATTGTGTCATGGTAAATGCCTCTTCATCCATATAGGCTAGCATAAGAACATCCCCGGTTTTAAAATCCTGAATTATAACCGGAACAATGCCATTATTTTTTTCGAAATCTATTTTATAATTTTTCATTTTTTTATAAAGTACCTGTTGTATAATTGTAAAGCCTTCCTGTTATTATCGACCGATAAAGCAGATCTTAGTAGTATGTAAGCTCTCTCTTTTTCATTTTTTAATAATGCGATAGCTGCTTCATTAACCTTAAGCTGATGGAATAAAAGTTTTCTCTGTCTATCATTTTTGTAATAGAGAGAGTTAGCTTTTTTAATCATTTCATCTGCAGCTATATAATTCTGATTTTCTGCATAAAGAACAGCCAATCCAGAATACGCTTCAATATATTCAGGATTAATTTTTAATGACCGGTTACATAACATAATTGCTTTATCTGGATTATTTCTCCTGAATTCAATATCTGCAAGAATCAGATAATCAACCGGCTGCGGATCAGTTTTGATTATGTCGTCTAGCATTTTTATAATCTTATCATCTTCTTCCATCATATATAATCTGGTCAGAATAATTTCATCATGAATCAATTTAGAATTTCCAGATTCAAGTTCAATTTTTCTCAAATGAGCAAGAGCATTTTTATAATCTTTCTGAAGATATTTAACTGCACCGGAAATATATTCCAGTTTTGCCTTATCGATAAGTCTATCTTCTATCCTTTGTATCAGTCTTTCTGCTTCACTTAGGATATTCTTCTCTTCTTTGGTTAAATTACTTTTAAGATCAGAAAACCTGCTCTTGCCATCAGCAATATCATAAGTTATTGAATCCTGATTTTTTAGAAGGAGCAGGCGGATCATATATATATATTGCTGTAGTTTCAGTGATTCTTTATTTTCAGCCGGCGAGTTGTTTATTGCAGTTTCAATTGATGTAAAATCAATTCCTTCTGTGATGGATTGATTCTTAATTTCATCTATATTTCCGGTAACCTTTAGTCTTAAATAATCCTGCTGAAATAATGCAGCCTGCAGTCTTATATATATCCGAAGATCATCTTTATTGCTATGCTTGAATTTATTATAACAGTATAAAGCTTCAGTACTTTTCCACATGGAGAGATAGCAGTCTCCGATCTTTATCCATAGTGAATGAACTGACGGATTCAACTCAAGAGTCTTCGTAAAATAAAATAAAGATTTTTCAAGATGATCAGGACGTTTTGTTTGAATATCTATTTCGGATAGAGCAAAGTATGTTTCACCTTTAATCTGTAAAGCTCCAGCATCTGCTGAATAATTACTGTTTAAAGATTTTGTAGATTCCAGATACTGATAATAATACCCTGAAGCTTTTTCATTATTTTTTAATTTTTTATAAAGATTACCAAGCAGATATAATCTTTCAGAATCAGTATCAATTACCCCCGGCTTTTCAAGCTCAGTAATTTTTTTTCTTAATTCAGCTTCGTTCAGGGCGGAGTTTTCAATATTTATTACAATGAATGGATTGTTCAATTCCTCCCATGGGTTTAATTCAGGAAAGGGGAACTCCATAGCATTAAGTATCTCTCTCTTCTCGTTTTCTTCACCGGTAAGCGTTAATGATAAAGTCAGAATAAGAGCTATTATAAATAACAGACTGGTTTTCATCTGTACGTACTCCTCTTGTATATTAGATTATCGGTATATTGTTATAATTAAATTATATTTTATGTCTCCTGATGATATGACATAATTCAGGTGGAGACTGATCTGATTAAGTTGAAGTTTATTGATTAGTTTCAGCAGAAGAGTAGGGGAGGCTAATCTTTAAAGATTAAAAACATATCTATAGTATCATCACTGTTATCATCGAATATTGCAAGGCCCGATTCTTTATATATATACAGGCGATGTTTTTTTGCTGTGATTACCGACAAACCGGAATTTCCATAATTCATAATAAGATTATCAACTCCTTTTGAAAGCAGAACTGCATCATCGGTAATGCGTCTTTCTATTTTAATTCCGGCAATTGCCGTAATTGTTTTATTCTTTAAGAACAATACAGTTGATTCTTTTTTTCTGATAATAGAATCGAATTGAAACTTTGAGAAATATTCTATATCTGTAATATCCTTCAGGGTTCCATTGATTATTCTATATTGGTTTAATTCATTATTCTCAATCGTTTCGCCAATGAAGTAGCCCTCGGCTGCTTTACCCGGGACTATAAGGTTTATATCAGGTGATAAACTGGATTTCTCAGCGGATGAACACGACAGACATAAAGCTGAAAAGAGGATCGGGATTAATTCTTTACAGTTCACTTCATTGCCATTCTGGTAATTACAGGCATTCTTCTCGGGTATTTTAGATCTGTTTCTCCAACTTTTGTAAGCAGAAGTCCTTCTGCTGAATCATAATCAATCTGAAGAACTGAATTATCTATAGTATCTAATGTCAGTCCGAGTTCCTTAATATGTTGAAGCAGGTTGTCGTTAAAGTTTTTCTGGCTTTCGTTTACATATAAAAAGATGTTTCCTCCCGTCTTCAAGAGTGGAGCACCAAGTTCTGCAATCGTGTAGATGTCGGACATCGCTCTCGTGATAACCAGATCGAACTTTCCTCTATAGTTTTCATCCCGACCGGCATCTTCAACCCGCAGATCTACACCCTTAATGTTTTTTATACTTAATTCGGCTGATGTTTTGTTGATGAATCGAATCTTTTTCTGGTTGGAATCAAAAAGAATCCCTGAACAGTCATCATGTTTTATTGCAAAAGGAACTCCAGGTATGCCAGCGCCGGTACCCAGGTCTGCGAAGAATGTTCCACGTGGAACATTTACACTTATCAATGGTTCAATGCTTCCGATAATCAGGTTCTCGATTACATCAGTAAGTGTTTTGTGCCCGGTCAGGTTATATTTCATATTCTCTGAGTGGATAGCATTACCATAGTTTTCGAGTAAAGAAAGTTTATGTTTATCGGTAATACCGGTTCTTTCAGATATTATTTTGATATCAGATAGATGTTCCACGTGGAACCTCCTTTTGTTTTTGAGATGATGTTTCAAGGTATACCAGAAGAATAGATATATCGGATGGATCAACTCCGGATATTCTCGATGCCTGTCCTATTGTGGCGGGCATTATTTTGATGAGTTTTTCGCGAGCCTCATTTTTTAATCCCTGAATCAGTTTATAATCAAGATTGTCTGGTATGTATTTAGACTCAAGCTTTTCCATTCTTTTAATTTTTTCAGCATCTCTTGCAATGTAACCTTCGTATTTGATTTCCATTTCTATTACAGGGGAGAGTTGTTCGTCGTATTGTTCGTTTAATATTTCCATCACATCTTTCATCGTTATTCCCGGTCTTCGTAGAAGATTTTCAAGACGGGTTTTACCTCTCGCTTCTATAGTCGGATCGGCTTTGGTTAGTATGTTCTTAATTCTTTCATCAACATTGATTACTGTATTCTTTATCCTTGTGATTTGAGAATTGATTTCGTTATATTTATCCTGCATCGCGGAAAGACGTTCATGGTTGATTAATCCGCTTTCATGACCATACTGCATAAGCCGTTTGTCCGCATTATCCTGTCTCAGCAGCAGGCGATGTTCCGCTCTGGATGTAAACATTCTGTATGGTTCGGTTATCGTCTTTGTTATAAGATCATCAATGAGAACTCCGATATACGATTCTGATCTTGATAATATAAGGGGTTTCTGATTATTTAGTTTTCTTCCTGCATTGATGGCTGCAATAAGTCCCTGGGCTGCTGCTTCTTCATAACCGGATGTGCCGTTTATCTGTCCGGCGTGATATAGTCCTGAAATTTTTTTTGTTTCAAGTGTGGGGTAAATCTCGTCTGTCGGGACATAGTCATATTCAACGGCATATGCCGGTCGCATTACATGGACATCTTCAAGGCCGGGAATTGTCTTAATAAATTCAAGCTGAACTTCTTCCGGCAGTGAACTTGAAAATCCGTTTATATAATATTCATTTGTATCCAGCCCCTCAGGTTCAAGGAAAAGCTGATGCCGTGGTTTGTCTGAAAATCTTACAACCTTATCTTCGATAGATGGACAGTATCTTGGTCCTATCCCTTTTATCTGTCCTCCGTAAAGGGGGGACCGGTGTATGTTGTTTTTGATGATCTGATGAGTGCTTTCAGTGGTATATGTAATCCAGCATGGAATCTGCGGTCTGTTAATGGCCCCGGATAAATAGGAAAATGGTGATGGTATATCATCGGGATACTGGGCTTCGCATTTCGAAAAATCTATAGTATCACAGTTTACCCGAGGTGGGGTTCCTGTTTTTAAACGCTGCACATTGAGTCCGGCCCTTCTTAATGAATCCGATAGTCCTTCGGATGAGAAGTCTGCAAGACGTCCGCATTTCTCCTGATATTCTCCGATATGAATTAATCCTTTGAGGAAAGTTCCGGTACATACAATTATGGCTTTCGCATAATGTTCAATATTTCTTAAAGTTCTGACACCGGTAACTGAATTATTCTCAATTAATATATCTTCTGCAATATCCTGAATAATGGATAGGTTGGGCTGCTTTTCGAGTGTATGTTTCATCAGAAACTGGTATTGTTTTTTATCTGCCTGTGCTCTCGGAGCCCATACCGCAGGGCCGCGGCTTTTGTTGAGCATTTTAAAATGGATTCCGGTCTTATCAATTACATGTGCCATCTCTCCGCCAAGCGAATCAATTTCACGGACAAGGTGTCCTTTCGCAAGTCCGCCTATTGCCGGGTTGCAGCTCATCTGTGCAATGGTGTCAAGATTTCCTGTAAGGATCAGAGTTTTAAAACCCATTCTTGCCGAAGCAAGTGCCGCCTCGCAGCCGGCGTGTCCGGCACCTATAATTATTATGTCGTATTGAGAATACATTAATTTATTCCTGTATGTTTTGTATTTTGGTGCATTAATTAAATTAATGGGTTATAAGAGCAATAAAAAATAATTAATAAAATTATTCATATGTTGTATATATCGCATGATCGCAGGAATTAGAAGAGATAATTATTATGAAATAATTTTTTAAATATCAACTGACTGAAATTTAATTATAAACGATTCATTCAATGGCCGATGGTATCTGTATAACTGCTTCTTAATATAATTTGGTATCTCTTCTATTAATTTCTTGACTGAAGTTGTTAAATGAAAATCCATTAAATATAATCAATTACTACGGGTTAAAAATGTCAAAGAATAGTGAACAATCAATTCTCGTCGTAGACGATGATATGCTTGTGCGTAAGGTCTTAAAAAAGTATATATCGAGTCTGGGATATTATGTTGATACCGCTGAAGACGGCCGTGGAGCCCTTGATATGCTCAGTTCATTTTCTTATGATCTGGTGCTGACGGATTTACAGATGCCGAGACTTGGAGGGATTGAACTTCTTAAAGAGATGTTCCTTGCATATCCCGATGTACCTAAAATTGTTCTTACCGGACAGGGGACTAACGATGATATTATTGCGGCACTGAAGTCAGGAGCGTATGATTTTTTATATAAACCGATCGATGATTTTGAGATTCTTGAGTTTTCTATAAAGCGTGCTGTTGAAAGTAAAAAGCTGAAAGAGGACAAAGAGAGACATCTGGCAGAACTTGAAAAGATCAATGAAATCATTTCAATGCTTAACAGCGGGAAGAGTACAGAGGAGATTTTCAGTAAACTGCATGTTTCTCTTAAACGGGTAATCCCCTTTGACGGGATGCTTCTGACTCTGCTCAATGAAACAAATACTTTTCTTAATATCGAAAACATGGTTTTTAATCAGAGTATGTTTTATACTTTTTTAAGAAAGGGTGACCGCTTCTTTATTTCCGAACTCTCAATTAAACAGCTGATAGATGGTGAGACCGATCTTCTGAATATAGAAGATCTGAGTATGTATTTAAAAAATCATAAATTGCATGAAGTTTTCAGTGAAGTGAATAGAAATGGAATAAACTCAATACTTGCAGTTTCTCTGGTCCTGAAGAATCAGATAAGGGGTATAATCTTTTTCTTATCTACTCAAAAATCTTTCTTTAAAGATCATCACATTACATTTGTAAGATCTATAGTGGGGCAGATTGCTCTTAGCGTTCAACGGGCAGAGCTTATGAAGGAGATTGAAAATCATTCCAGAAATTTAGAGAAGATGGTCTCCCAGAGAACTGAAGAAGTACTCAAAACCCAGCGAGCTACTATTTTCGCATTAAGCAGTCTTGCGGATGCCAGGGATTCTGAAACCGGGGATCATCTCGAAAGAATCCGTAACTATTCAGTTCTGCTAATGCAGCTTTACAGACTTGATGAAGATCATCCCGAAATCAATGCAAGGTTCCTTCGGGATTTATATGATTCATCGGTTCTGCATGACATTGGTAAGGTTGGTATTCCCGATTATATACTTTTAAAGAAAGGATTCCTTACTGAGGATGAATTTGAGATTATGAAGAAGCACCCTGTCATAGGTTATGATGCTTTAAGAAATGCTGCCGTGGATTTAGGGTCGGATTTCTTTCTTAATATGGCGATGGATATTACTCTTTACCATCACGAAAGGTGGGATGGGGGAGGTTATCCTTACGGTTTAAAGGGGGAGGATATTCCACTAAGCGCGAGAATAGTTTCCATTGCAGATGTGTATGATGCTCTTACTTCTAGAAGGCCATATAAGGAAGCATTTACTCATGAAAAAGCTATTGATATTATGAACAAAGAAGAGGGCAAATATGATCCTGAGCTTTTTAATCTTTTTATGAAAAATGCCGAAAAATTTAATAAGATCCGTTTAGAATTTTCAGAAAAACAAGGTGGTGGTGAATCCTGATGTATCAGAAAAATGTCAGTATGAGATTCGGGGGGCCTATGACTCCCGGTGTAAAATGGTTAATGATTCTAAACGGAGTAGTGTTTCTTATTCAGTTTATTGACTTGAATATTTTTAATTCGAGCAGATTGGTAAATATTTTTGGAATTAGTCATAACGGTTTTATAAATAATTCTATGATATGGCAGCCGTTTACATATATGTTCCTTCATGGTGATATAATTCATCTCCTCTTTAATATGCTCGGCATTTGGATGTTTGCTGGAGAAATTGAGATGGTATGGGGTAGGAGAAAATTTCTAAAATACTATCTCTTTACCGGAGTTGGGGCAGGGCTATTTATTGCATTGCTGAATTTTTTAACTAACTCACTAGCTCCAACAATTGGTGCATCAGGAGCTTTATATGGAATATTGCTTGCTTACGCTGTACTTTGGCCAGATCGAGAGGTAATGCTTTATTTCTTAATCCCAATAAAAATAAAGTATTTGGTAATTGGTTTTGGTCTGATAGCATTTTTTAGTACATTTTCATCTACAGCCGGTGCTGGCGGAAATATAAGCCACATCGGTCATCTCGGAGGGATTATCTCCGGATATATTCTGATAAAATTTATGCGGAATACTGCTTTGTCTAAAAAAAATAAAATTTCATTTTTTGAAAGCCTTAAGAAAAAGAACAGACTGAATGCTAAAAAGAGAGTTATTGATAACAGGATTGAAGCTAAAAAAATAATTGATGAACTTCTTGGAAAGATCGCAAAAAACGGGATGAGCTCTTTAACCCCTGAAGAAAAAAAGAAACTCGAATGGGCAAGAAAACATTATTATCCTTCAAATGAAGATATACTTCACTAATTCATGAGCAGATATAAATTTTCTGTTTAAGGACGGTTTTTTATGACAGATGTATCCCTCCTCAAATACAGCAGTTACAATAGTGACGATCTCCTTGAAGCAATTAATAAATCATGTAAAAATATTTCATTTAACCCGGCTGATCTAGCCGGGGCTAAAATTGCAGTTAAGCCGAATCTACTTACAGCAGCTTCTCCTGAGAGCGGAATAACCACTCATCCTGAATTTTTTCATGCGGTTATTAGATTTATAAAAGAGAATAAGGGGATTCCAATTCTTGTTGAATCTCCGGCTTTTTTTCATCTTGATAAAGTTCTGAAAAAATGCGGATATGAAGATATAATTATTAAGGAAAAAATTCAGATTGCAGATACTACAAGAACATCTGTTTTGAAAAATGAAACAGGAAAAAAATATAAGTACTTTCATGTTGCGGAGGAAATTGTTAATTCGGATTTTATTTTTAATCTTCCTAAAATGAAGACACACTCTTTGACATATTTTACCGGTGCAGTCAAAAATTTATTTGGAACGATTCATGGACTGGAAAAATCCAAGTGGCATGTTAAGACCGAGAGCGAACGTGAATTTATGTCATTTCTGTTAGATTTATATAGTTCTTTTTTATATTCAAAAAAATATAGAATAGTGTCGATCATGGACGGTATAATCGGACTTGAGGGTGAGGGACCCGGTAAGAGTGGAAAGCCTGTTTCAGCAAAAGCTGTTCTTGCCGGAATGGATGCAATTGCTCTGGATTCAGTAGCGATCAGGGTTGCCGGTCTCGATTTAAGAAAATCGGAACTATGCTTAGAGGGGGAGAGGAGGGGCCTTGGTGTTTCATCAATTGACATGATAAATATCAGCGGAGACTCAATAGATGATTTTAACAATAAATTTATTCCCCCTAAAACAAAATCTTTTCTGGGCAAAATGCCTATAAGCACTCAGTTCCTGAAAAATCTTGTTATTGAAAAACCTGTCCCGGACAAAGATAAATGTACACTCTGCTATCAGTGTAAAACCATATGTCCCGCAGGTGTAATAGGAAAATCTGAAGACGGGAGGATACCGTTTTATAACTATAATAAGTGTATAAGATGTTACTGCTGCATGGAGATATGCCCTGAGGGTGCAATTGATCTAAAAAGAAAGATCTTCTAAATATTTCTTCATCTCTATTTTTTCTCAGACTGTTTTAGATTTTTTACTGTTGTTTATTAATCGATTCAAGAGTTTCCAGCAGATTGGAAATATTGTACTGACTATTGGCTGAACAGTAATTGTTTTCGGTGCAGCTGTAGTCTATGAGTTTACCGCTTTTAATAACTTCATTAATACTATCATTAAAAATAGAATCACTGCTTGAAGAAACTTTATCTCTTGTAAGATTCATCGAAATGTGACTTGCTATCAGAAGTGCAGCTCTCTGATTCAGCTTTTCCAGTATCTGGTTTTTTATGTCATCTGCAGATGCACTCTCTTCAAAGAGAAAAAACTCATATATAGTTACCTTGAGAGTCGTTCCAGATATACCCTCCCATGATTCCGATCCGGACTGCATTCCGGTACAGCCGGTTAACAATACTAAAAAGGATGTAATCACCAGTATTTTAAGATTAGTGATGGTAAACGTATTTTGAAGAATGTCTGATAATTGTAGTTTATTATTTTTCATGAAATGATTGAGTTGGGCCGGTGCCTTTTTTACAATAAAAAAAAACCCCAAAATATAATTTTGGGGTCTGAGAGAAAATCATGAATATGATACAACTTAAATGGTATTTGTATTATGCATTTTTTTTAAATTAAGTCAATCAGGGGAAATGATTATTTTGTAATAAGGGAAACCCTTATATATACTAAAAGAGTTAATCCTGTCTGTTGGACTGTCTCATGGTGATTTTATCAATAAATGTTTTTATACGGGGATGCTCAGGATTATTGAAAATTTTATCAGGTTTTTCATCTGCGATAATCTTTCCTTCATCCATAAAAATTATTCTATCTGCAACTTCTTCTGCAAATCTCATCTCATGGGTTACTATAAGCATGGTCATCTTTTCCCGGGCCAGGTCGATTATAACTTTCTGTACCTCTCCCACTAATTCCGGATCGAGAGATGAAGTCGGTTCATCGAAGAGCATTATATCCGGGCTCATACCAAGGGCTCGTGCTATGGCAACGCGCTGCTTCTGTCCTCCGGAAATCTTAGATGGGAATGAGTTTTTTTTGTCTGAAAGACCTACCTTTTCAAGTAAAGATTCAGCCATTTCGACTGCTTCACTTTTTTTCATTCCTGATACTGTTACCGGTGCCTCTATTACATTCTCAAGAACTGTTTTATGGGGGAAAAGATTGAAATGCTGAAAAACCATTCCAAGTTTTCTAGCTATCTCTTTCTTCTCTTTTGAGCTGATTTTATCTTTTTTTTCAGGATCTTTATGTGCAAATGATTCACCTTCAATTGTTATAACTCCAGAATCGATCTCTTCAAGTCCGTTAAAACATCTGAGGAGTGTGCTTTTGCCTGAACCGGAAGGTCCTATTATTACAACAACCTCTCCGATGTTGACTTCAAAATTAACATTGTCGAGTACTCGGTGTGCTCCAAAAGATTTGTATAGATTGCGGGCTTGAATCATTTTCATGCTGGATCCTGTTTTATTCGTATATAGAATATTTTATTTCGATTTTGCGGAAAAAGTAAACTATTACTGTAGTCATAAGAAGATAAACCACAGCTGCGATGGCAAAGGGTGTAATGGCGAAATCTCTTGAAAATAATTCCTTTGCAGATCTTAAAAGGTCACCCATTCCGATAACAACAACAAGAGCCGTATCTTTTACCAGCGTTATAGCTTCATTACATGTTGCAGGAATTGTTCTTCTTACAACCTGAGGCAGAATAATACGCTTCATAGTCTGATAATAATTCATGTTGAGTGCTTTTGAGGCTTCATATTGTCCTTTATCAACAGATTCAATACCGGCCCGGTAAATCTCAGTAAGATAAGCGGAGTAGTTTATTATAAATGTCAGCGCAGCAGCCGTGAAAGCGGGAAGGTTTATTCCGAATATTGCAAGGCCGTAATAACAGAAGAATAATTGTAAAAGAAGGGGTGTTCCGCGGAACACCCATGTATAGAAACTGATAGCAATTCTCAGAGATCTATATTTTGAAATTTTCATCAGTGCAAGAGAAATCCCCAAAGGGATTGAAAACAGTATTGTAACAAAATAAAGCTGTATTGTTAAAACACTCCCTTCGAGGATAAATACTGATGAATCTATTACGTATTGTATATAATTTTCCATAATCTATTTAAGAAGTATATTCTCACCAAACCATTTTTTTGAAATCTCTTCGCCAGCTTTGTCACTTTTGATTTCAGTTAGAACTTTGTCCAGTGCTTCTTTGAATGTAATGTCATTTTTTCTGATACCAACACCGTAAAGTTCTGTTCCCATATCTTCAGCAAGCACTTTATAAACGCCGGGTTTCTTGGCCATATTCCATCTTCCGACAATTTCATCAACAACTACAGCATCGATTCTTTTTGCAGCAAGATCCATGAGTGCAAGAGTATTGTTTTCATATTTTTTTACTTCTTTCAGCTGTTTAACAAGATCAGGTTTGCTGTTAAGTGCAGTCTCACTGCTGCTTCCAAGCTGAAGACCGATTTTTTTACCTTTAAGCATCTCTATTGTGCTGAGTGTGCTGTCAAGAGTAACCATTATTATCTGTCTGTTATTCAGGTACGGTTTTGAAAATTCAATTTTCTGCTTTCTTTCATCAGTAATTGTCATTCCATTCCATACAACGTCAATGTCCCCTTTATTGAGGCTCATTATAATTCCATCCCATGCAACCGGTTTGAACTGAACCTGAATTCCAAGTCTCTTAGCTGCTTCTTTAGCAAGGTCAATATCAAAACCTACAATTTCATTATTGTCCTGTCCGCGAAAACCCATTGGAGGGAACTGATCATCAAGTCCTACAATAAAAAAACCTTTTGCTTTAATCTGCTCAAGTGACTTATCCTTTGTGTTATCCTTTCCGCAGCCTGAAGCAATAAATACTGCTGCAAGAAGTATAGCCAGGAATTTGATTGTTTTGTTTCTCATTACAACTCTCCTTTTTTTAAATTTACAAATTGATTGCAATTTTTATCCGGCGATTATTTATAATTACTCATAAACCGGTGGCATTTTATCTCCGCAGTAACTTTTGGCGCGGCGGAGAGTTAAGCTTACAAGTATTTAGATTGTTTATAATCACCGCTAACATTATAGTTTTTCAAAAGGTTAAAATTCAATAAGAATTTTATTGAATTTTATTATTTGTTTGCAGTAATAAAAAGATCGTTGTATAAAGTTTAATCCACAAGATTAAAAAAAATAAAAATTTTTATACGGGGTAAACATTTTGGCCAGAGTTAAATTAACGCCGCTTGACAGATACAGATTTACACATGAACAGAAGGTGTATATTTCCAATATTAATCCTGCTGGTCATGTCGGTGCATCACAGATGATAGATCTGATTCATGATGGAAGGATTAGTATGCTTCAGAGTCTTGAAGCAAGTGAATTGAATCTTGGAGATGGTAAAACCGGAACGATTTTAAGTGATCTTGCGGTAAACTATAAAGCAGAACTTTTTCTTCATGATGTTATTACTATTGAAACAGATATTGCAGATATAGAAGAGAAGGGGATAAGAATTTATTATCGGATACTTAAAAACGGGAAAACTGCTGTTCTTGCAGAGACAGGACATGTCTGTTTCAGTTATATTGATAAAAGTATCTGTAATGTTCCTGAAGTTTTTATCAGTAAATTGAATGAGATAAAATAAATTTTATAAACCGGTGTCATTTTGTCTCCGCCGCGCCTTTGGCGCGGCGGAGAGCGATTTTACCATAAATTTGTGAACACTTATTAATAAAATTTTTTTCTATTTAGTTTTAAAAGAATAAACTCCGTCCCAGTTTTTGGAAGGGGGTTTTCTCAGGAATTCGTCGCATCTGCCTACATAGGTTTTAGCAGGTCCATCATCAGGGAGGACCTGAAGTACTTCATTAAAGAATTTCATCGCTTTTTTCCACTGATGTTCAGAAAACATCTCCATCCCTTTGTTATAAAGTTCAACGGCTTCGTAAACCTTCTGTGGAAGTGTACCTTTCATTCCAAGAAGTTCATAAATGACTATAGGTTCTGATTTACCGACAACACGGATTTTATCGAGCTTTCGTACATCAACATCATCTTTTACATTATTGTATGTATTCTCGCTTATCATGGCTGTTGTACCGTAAAACTTATTTGCACCTTCAAGGCGGGAGGCCAGGTTTACTGAATCACCCATTGCTGTGTAGTCCATTCTCATCTTTGAACCCATGTTTCCTACAACGGCAAGGCCTGTATTCATACCCATCCGGACAAATAATTCATGCTGACCAACGCTTCTCCATTTTTCCTGCATCTCACGGAGCTTTTTCTTCATATCTATTGCTGCTTTACATGCGCGAAGCTCATGATCAATATATGGCTGAGGTGCTCCATAGAATGCCATGATCGCATCTCCTTCGTACTTATCGATTGTTCCACCATGAGAAATTATTATATCAGTCATCTCTGAAAGATATTCATTCAAAAGAGCAACCAGCTCTGGAGGGGTAAGTTTTTCAGAAATTGTAGAGAAGCCGGCAACATCTGAAAAGAAAATTGTTATTCTCCGATTTTCCCCTCCGAGTTCAAGAGACTCCGGATTGAGCATAATCTGTTCAATAACGTCAGGGGCGATATATCTTGAAAATGCACCTTTGATAAATTTTTTCTGGCTCTCTTCGTTCAATAGTTTGATTGAAATTATAGTTATCGATGGGAGTATTAGGGCCAGAATAATTCCTAGCTGCTCAAGCCATATATTGTGAACAATAAAAAGATAAAAAGCCAGTATGTTAATGAATACAAAACCGAGAATTGCAGCTGCGAGAGATTTTCGTGATGAGAGTTTCTGAACAAGAAATCCCGAAAAGAGAGCAATAGCTATTATAATCAGTATTGCCATGATTTTAGCCGGAGACTTAATAAACTCCTGCTGCATTATTGTATTAATTGTATTGTGATAAGTTCCAACTCCGGGATATTCATTGTGGAGCGGGATAGATGCAATATCAGATGTACCTGTAGCGGTAAGACCGATAATTCCAATTTTATCTTTCAGTTCTTCAGTTTTCAAAACCAGTTCAACTGTTTTAATATCTTCAGACATAACATCTATCTGCTTTTTCTGCTCAGTTGTAGGATTGGAGCCTGCCTGTTCCTGAAATTTCTTTTTATCAGAGATGAGTGCATCAAGGTAACTGAGTTTCTCCTTTTTTAATTCTTTTTGATGTGTAAAAAGTTCCTGACGTATTTTTTCTTTTTCATCATCATTTTTTGCAGAGACCAGAGATTCTGAAAGTTTATCAATCTCTGTTTCAAGTGTAAATCGTTTCTGAATTCCTTCAGGACCACCGGCGTTATCAAAAAATTCGTAAACTCCATTTACAAACAGCGGATATTCCAGCAGAGCATAAAAGGGTATATTATGGAATGAAGTTTCGATAGGACCTTCACCCGCCCAGTTTACGAAAATCATCCCGGATTTATTGATCGGGATTACAATATCTTCGTTCTTGCGGTTTATATCGTTGTACGCATTTTTAAGTATTATATTTTTTCCCGGATTGATTATAATGTTTTCTTTTTTTACTCCGCAGGCATCAATAATCATTGAAAGGGCAAGATTGAAATAAATTCTATTATTAAAAACCTGGACAAGGCGAACCCTTCTTATTGTACCATCTATATCTGTAAATCTGTTAACAAATCCGAAGTTTCTGGCAGACGATAACATTTCGCTAATCGGATAAACAATGGCTACTGTCTCTTTTTCAGATAGAGTCTCAAATTCTTTTTCCCGCCCTTGCGGAACAGGTATAGATGCTATCGATTCAAATCGTTTTTTTGCTTCTGAGAATGCTCTGGTATTCTGTCTTTCGATAATATCCTCTGTGGGGATATCTTCACTAAAGGTATATGAAAGTATTGCAGTACCGTTGTTTTTAAGTCCCTCTGAGAAAAGAGTATCATTGTTTTTTAATACCGATACAATTTCTTCCGTTGAGATATTCTTTTTTCCGGCTTTGTTCAGCAGGTTGTTATAAACTTCCTCGTTCACCTGTCTCGGGGATGGATCAGGGAACATGACGTCAAAAGAGATCTGGGACATTCCAATATCTTTCATTGTCTGAAGACCTGAGGCATATATATCTCGAGTCCAGGGGAATTGTCCAAGAGCTGTAGTGCTGTTGTCATCAATATTGACAAAGTAGAGTTTATCCCACTCGGATATGGATGGTTTAACATTCATTCTTAAATCATAAAGTTTTAATTCAAATTGATTGTATATATCTGTAAAACTGAATGGTATAATGAAAAGTGCAGAAATTAATCCGATAAAAACACCTGCAAATCTGTTTGTCTCAAAAAAACTGTTTAATAATTCGGTAATTTTTTTGTTATTCAAAATAAATCCTCCTTCATTCTAATTAAAAACCCCCATCATTTGATGGGGGTTTGAATACTCAGCAGAATAAAAAATTAAATACTCAGGGTGATACCGCTCATGACGAAGGTCTGTGAATCTGTTTCGTCATAAGCTTCTCCGGGGAGAAAGATTCCGTAATTCACATAAAAAGAAGCATCATAGAAAATCTGCCATCTTAATGAAGCGTCAACTCCCTGCCCGATGTTCGATTCATATCCTTCAGCTTCTCCGCTATTAATTGAAGATTCCTCATTATCTTTCATGTAGTAGGAATACTTCGTTCCTATTGATAACTTGTTCAGCATCATCTGATTCATTGTAGCCAGAGGTGTAACTGTTATACCTGCTCTGAATATATGTATGTTGCTTAAAACTGGTTTAAGAGCGTAACCGCCGGAGTATGTTCCGAATGAGATAAATCCCTTATCATATCCTGTGGCACCTGATGCTCTGTTGCCTGTTGTATAATCATCTCTGTATTTGTCACCTGAACCGTATGCATACTGTAAAGTTAAAGTCGGATTAAGTTTTACAGGTATAAAATAGTTCAATCCTGTATTTGCAGCATATGCGGCAATTTTCGATTTTTCATTACCTGAAGTTTGTGTTATATAACTTTCTCCTGATTGAAATACAGCTTCAGCAAAATAGGAAAGGTCGCTCAGTATTACTCCATTGATTCCTATACCGTAATATTGAGAGTTGTATCTGGTTTCTAAAGTTTCCTCCTGATCCGCGAGATCGGTCTGGATAAGCCCGAATATATAAACACGCTGATTAACTATATCTGCAGATAAAACAGCGCCGGAAAATACCCGTTCTGCACCATCTGTAAAATCCTTATCGCTGAGACCATATGGATTATTGTCGGCTTTTAGAAGTCCGGTATATAGACCCATAAGATCGAATGTAAATATTGAAGCTGAGTAGTTTAATTCAGCACCATCACCACGACCGTTAAGGACAAGGCCTGTACCAATATTAAAATACTGCCGGCCGGCTGAAAATTTAAGTGCGCCTTCAAAAACTGACATAGATACAAATGTCTGATCAAGGTCGAATGTATTCTCTGATTCAACATCAGAATAAATATCTCCATCCTGTGAAAGCACATGCAGGTAAGAATCTTTTACTCCGGCATATAAAAAGGCGTTGTTCCAAAGATATGATTTTCCCCAGATTTTTGAATTGAATATCAATGAACTGAGGCTCTCATCCTTACCGCTCTCATTAAGGTAAACCGGGCTTAATATTGCACCGTACTGAATACCTTCTGAAAAAAAAGTCTTTTCGGGCTGAACCGGTTTCATATCTTCATCAGTTTCCAGGCCATAAAAAAATCTGTCTTCATCTCTTGCTGATGTCTGTGCAGACAGGTCCAGTTCTGCAAAAATAAAAAGGGAGAGTAGGATAGTTACCAGGTATTTCATTTCTGTTCCCCCTTCAGTTCACTTATTCTTGAGAATACTTCTAATATTTCCGGTCCGGTTAATTTATCAGAGCTGCTGCCGTCCGGCGTAAATATTTCGTTAGCAACACATACCTTAAATGCGTATCTTTCTGAGCTGAAAATGAGATACATAAAACTTCCACGAAGCTTAAGGTATTCAGTTGTCATCTTTGAAAGCATACCCTTCGTTAGAATTGCATCCTGATTATACCCTTTCAGACCAATTCCTTCTGAAAGAAGAGCTGCTGAATCCTGTTCAAAAACTGATGGGCTTTTCCCTTTCTGCAGCATAAATAACGATACTGCATCTCCGTATGATGCAGTCATTTTTTTATCTAACTGATTCAGCAATTCAATTTCGCCAATACCCTGGCTAAACGATGAAACCGTCTGAATCAGAACAGCCAGAGCTGTCAAAATCATGAATAACTTTTTCATTATTGCTCTCTCCTATTTAACTTAACCGAAAAATAAGCTACTATTCAAATACTATATTTACTCTTGTTTTCAATCTATTTGTATCTATCAGGTCAGCTGCGTTATCATCGCTGCTTCCAAGCTGTTCGTCACCGAAAAACATCATAGTTGCAATTTCTGAAGGGGTAAGACCGTTTCCATAAACTGAAACAAGTGACTGGTTTCTCACATCATTAAGAATATTGAGTGCCTGTGAATACATCAATCTTTGAACATATTTCTGTCTTCCGGAGATATAGTTATTTTTTCCATGCCTGTTTTTTCCTTCGATCTCTCCGGAAATAACTTTAACAGTCATCCCTTTGTCCGGACCATAGTGTATGTCCTCTTCTGTACCGCGGACGCTTGAAGTGGCAATGGGGCTGGATACTTTAAAAATAGTTTTAACTTTAGAATTTCTCGGAACTTTTGCAGTAATCCCCCCTCTTTTAAGACCGATATGGGTATCACTGTTTTCAGCAGTCTCTTTGCTGAATACCTGTATGACAGTGAGGGGTTTTATTTTTACTGAATGATTGATAGAATTTAAACTTAATTCAGCATAGGAGTTTGCGCCGGTACTGATCTTAACGCCTTCGGGGAGTTTCTGTTTTTCTTTGAGAGGGAGCCACGATTTTCCTTCCCTGTAGGCTGCATTTCCTTCAACTTTTATCACACTTATTTCCGCGTAAAGTGAAGTTGAGAATAAAAATATTATTAATGAAATTATTGTCATTTTCAGAGGTTTCATCTTTAACACTCCTCATTTTATTTTTTACAATTTAATCAATTAGAAGATTAATTTCAAGAACTAATCGTTTTAATTATATAATATGTAATGCTATTGGCAGGACAGTTTCGAATTTTTTTTTCATGATTTATAAATTAAATATGTATATGAACTAATTCTTGACTAAATAAAAACTATTTGTTATGTTTACTGCGTCATAGAACATATTTTCAGCCAGGTGTAATATTTTAAAATAAATGGCACATAATAATTATGCCGTTTTAAAATGAAATTTCAGAATAATTATATTAATAACGGAGGCTCAAAATGAGGCTTTCCATATCAGCAGCAGCAATTCTCTTAAGTATGTTTATACTGTCGGGTAATCCACTGTATTCATCGGTTGAATTTAATATCTATCCAAATGGATCTATTCTAGGTCCTGCAATGGATTTTGCAGAGATAGGAGATTCTGAAGATCAGATAAAAGAACATCCTGAAAGTCTGATCGATAATAATGAAAAGGTAATCCCTTACGGTCTTGCACTTGCAAACACTTTAGGATATCCGAATGGTAAATCAATAATTCCGAATTTTGAGGCTGGTATTGCAGCCGGCGCCTCTGTATACCAATATGATCGAGCAGGAAATTTCAGTAAGGATGATCCTGAAATTCCGGGTATCGGTGCAAACGCAGCCCTTCATTTTGGTTTGGGATTGACAGCAGACAGTGATATTACTTTTAAGTTTCTTATCAACAAGGGAATGTATTCACCGGATAAAGATATAAAGAAAAAGACTGATGACCGTTTATACAATGTAACTCTGGAGGAGACAGATATTGTTTCGTTTGGTATAAAGGGGAGATATAATCTTATAAAGGAGATAACCATTCTACCGTTTATATTCTCATTCGGCGGAGTTACTGCAGGTGTGGCTCTTGATTATACTCATGGTAAAATTTCAACCAAAGGGATATATGAGGATACCCGATTATTAGAATTCGAAGGAGTTGATTCTTTTTCAGGAGATACATTTACACAGGAGGTAAATGTTAAAACATCAGTAGAGGGTGAGGCTGCAATTGAGTGGAATATGATATCAGTCACTCCGGAAATAATGGGTTATGTCGATCTGTTCTATATTTTTTCTATTTATACCGGTCCGGCTTTAACTCTGAATGCCGGAAGTGCTAATTTAAGTATGACGGCAAATGGTGAGTTGACTAATCTTACTCCTGTATATTCAGATGACGGTCATATTACAGAACTTGTAGGTGTAAATGAGACAATTGCAACAGGTTCTTTAAACGCAAACGCTCCGCTTAGTGTTCCGATTGCTGTTCCATTATGGAAAGCCGGTATTGAGCTTAATATTCTGGCTTTTAAATTACAGGCAGAAGCTGCAGTTGTTTTAACAGATCCGGCTAAAAGTTTTACAGCACAGGTCGGTGCAAGGGTACAGTTTTAAATGGGGATAAGTTATTAACAACAAAAAACAAAGTGTTTAAAATTAAATTTTTCTGCAGAAATAAAAAATTAAAAGATAAATAAAAAAGCCCTGATTATTCAGGGCTTTTTTAATTGTTAATTATTCTTGTATTAAATCAAACTACTGTTCTGTCCAGATCCAATTAAAAAAATCAACATTGAAAATTTTCCATCCTATCGATTTAGTATTGTCAACAGTTTCATCAAATTTAGGAACAGTATTAACAGTAATTCTGATATTTCTAGCGACTGTTAATGTTTCAGGATCGGTTTCTTTTCCTATATCGATTCTGTTGTTTGGGACTAAGACAAGAACAGTATTTCCAATAATTGTAGACCCGGATCCTGGATCTACGGTTTGCCAGCCTGATGGATATTCCATATCAACTGAGTATGATGCGATGGGTGCATTGTTAACAATATTAAGTCTTCCGGGAGGGACCATTCGAACATTTATAATTCCATTATCACCACTTGAAAGATTTGATATAATATATGATCCGATTGCAGCAATTGTATTATCCTCACCGTAGGCTTTGACAATAACCAGCTGATATGTTTTTACGAAAACATTAGTAACTTGTATGTTTGAAATATCAGTTTTGTCAATTCCAGCGGCTAAAGGAGTACCGAGTGAGAATTCTTCATCTACGTATTGGGGTTTGAATACTTCGACAACAATCGGGTTTATTGTTCTCAAATATACAGGTTCTGAACCTTTATAAGCTGTTGAACCGTCAGGTTTAACGAGTTTAATTGAAAAATTTGCATCCTGTAAAATAACTTCTGGAACAAGTACAATAGATATAGTTGTTTCCACACCTGGCACAAGATCAATAGGAGCAGAAGTAAATGAGTATCTAACAGTTGACCCGCTTGCATCGTAGGCGAAAACGGTAAAAACAAGCCCCTTTCCAGTAGGAATATCCAGAGCGAGTGTATCTGAAGAATTGGCTATAACATCTCTGTCAAAATCCTCACTGAAAATAATGTCATTCCCGTCTGTTACCTGTATAGTGATTGTTTCTATGTCAGTAGGGAGAACAGAGGTTCCCGGCGCCTTCTGTATTTCAGATACACCGGCAAGTGATTTATAAACTTCTGCACCGTTGAAATCAACAGTGATAGATGTTTTTTCACCGTTGCTGCCGCTGTCAGAACAACTAAAAGTAAACAGCGGGAAGATAGCCAATGCTGTTATTAGTAATATTTTTCTTATCATAATTTTACACTCCTTAACACTCGAAATTCAAGCATTTACTGATATTATGCCGTCAACTCAAGTGATGCCATAATATATATTATGAGTAAAAATAATTCAATATGATTTTAAAAAAAGAGTATTTTTTGGGAAAAAAGTAGAGGATTGATATATAGAAAGTGATAAAAAAAACAGTGTATTTTTTTTTAAGAAGAAGGGATAAGGTGCACGAGCACCTTATCCTGTACTGGATTTAAAAAGAATGGTTACTGAATAAGAGGTTTCCCGTTAAATCCGAAATCTATAAGCTCAGTTGTAACATCATCAGCTACAGTTTTTACAACACCATTAACAGGGACATCAGGATGAAGATATGAATCTCCCTCGAAAGTTGTAAATAGAATTTTAACAGCTGTATGAACCTTGGTTGTACCTGCAAAATTTCCGGCAGGGACTTTTACAGCACCACCGGCAGTATATTTTGCTCCGGTGATTATTAAATTATTCCATGTTGTCTGTAGTATCATATTGTACATTACCAGGGCGTCACCTTCAATCTTCTGCACGGTGCCATCTTTCTGAAGCAGTTTTACCCATGAAACTTTTATTTGAGAAGCATCACCTTTGGCTATAGCAGATTCCATGCCGTTTACAAGCATCTGCATACCGGTAACTTCTTTATCTTCATTAGTTGTTATTGTTTCGTAAACCCATCCGCCGCTCTCTTTTCTAACAACCAGAGATTTTGTTATAGATTCTTTATCTCCGTCATTGATTGTTCCCATAACAACATACTGTCCTGGAACCCACTTCATCGGTCGGGTAAATTTTTTATTTGAAAAACTTTTTCCCTTACCCTGCCATTCTGCGTCCAGGGGACCGGCTTTTTTTGAAGAGCTGGAACAGGCGGTAACTGCAAGAGCAGCAGTTAATACAAAAACTGCAAGTATCTGTTTCATCTATGCACCTCTGAAATTTGTTATTTAATTTTTTATATTCTTAGATTTGTTAAGAAAAACTCTAGAAATGTCAATAACAATATGGATAATTATGAACTGTTTCTGGTATTGCTGAAAATCCATCGCTAGCCAAACAAGAGTTAGCAAATTATTTTTTGGAGTCCGTATGCTCCGAATACGCTGGGAGTGGATGATTACAGGGGTGTTGCTCCTCCAAATAAACCGCCACCCAAACAAGAGTATTACAGAGAATAATTAATTACTTGCCAATAAAAGAGAGGGAATTCTAGTAGTATCAGGACAATTTTGAAAGAGATGATCAGGTTTTCCTGATTAAGATAGTTTTTTGTGAAAGAATTATTGAGTAAAATTTGTGTTTATTCTTCACAGAAGCTGATAAAAATTTATATAGAGGTACAGGAACAGAAATGAATAAAATGGATTATTTTAAAGGGACGGATGAATACGTAATATCAAAAGAGCTGCGCGACAATGTTAACGTTTCAATAGCTCTTCAGAGGCCGCTTATTGTTAAGGGCGAGCCGGGAACAGGGAAGACTCTTCTTGCACATGCCATTGCCAAGGGTCTTGGAAAGCAGTTTTTTATATGGAATGTTAAGTCCACTACAAAGGCTCAGGAGGGACTTTATGTTTATGATACAGTTCAGCGTCTTAATGATGCAAGGTTTGGAGATCATAACGTTCAGGATATAAAGCAGTATATCAAACTTGGTAAACTCGGCGAAGCTTTTAATGCAGACGAACAGGTTGTTCTTCTTATAGATGAGATTGACAAGGCAGACATCGAGTTTCCGAACGATTTGCTCAACGAACTTGACGAGATGAGCTTCTATATCCCTGAAACCAAAGAAACTATAAAAGCAAAACATAGACCAATTGTTATTATTACATCAAACAGTGAAAGGGAGCTTCCCGATCCGTTCCTTCGAAGATGTGTTTTTCATTATATTGATTTCCCCGGTCAGGAGCTTATGGAGGAGATTGTAAATGTACACTTCCCGAAAATCGAAAATAAGCTTTTAAGAGAAGCATTGAAAAAATTCTACTGGATCAGAGAATTCGATATGCTGAGAAAAAAACCATCTACAAGCGAACTCATTGACTGGCTGCAGGCGCTCATAATCGGAGGAATTCCTGTGAAGGATATTGAGAAGGAGATCCCTTTCCTCGGTACTCTTCTTAAAAAACAGGAGGATATTGATCTTCTCCAGAAATCAGGTAAAAATCATTACGCATATAATTCAAGTATGAGAACAAGAGATGTTTATTAATTTTTTCTACAATCTTAAGAGTAAAGGGATTCCCGTTTCATTGCATGAGTGGATAACTCTGCATAAAGCTATGGCTATGAATCTCAATGACTGCAGTCTTACATCGTTTTATCATATGGCCAGAGCTATACTTGTTAAAAACGAAATTTTTTATGACAGATATGACATGGCTTTTCTTGATACATTTAAAGATATAGAGACTACCGATGAGATGCTCGACAAGATTCTTGAAGGTTTGAAAAAGGTAAAAGAACTTCATCTCTCCGAAGAGGAGAAAAAACAGATTGAGCAGCTTAATCTGGATGAGGTTCTGAAAAATTTTGAAGAACAGCTGAAGCAGGAGCATTACAAAGAGCATGTAGGCGGGAATAAAGCTATAGGCACCGGGGGACGTTCAACTCAGGGTGCATGGGGATATAATCCTGCAGGTATCAGAATAGGGCAGGGTGAGTCGCGGCACAAAAAGGCAATTCAGATTGCTGAAAAACGTGAATTCCGTAACTACTCCAGTGACATTACCCTTGACACAAGGCAGATGAGAGTTGCTCTATCTCACCTGAGATCTCTGCTTCCAATGGGAGTTGGACAGAAACTGGATTTAAAAAAGACGATTGATCTTACATGTAAAAACGCAGGGGAAATTGAACTTGTCTGGGAAGATAAAGAGAAGAAGAGTTCTAAAGTTATGCTTCTTATGGATGTGGGTGGTTCAATGACTCCGTATTCTGAACTTGTTGAAAGATTGTTTTCAGCATCCGCATCTCAGATAAGCAAGTTTAAGCATTTTTATTTCCACAATGCTTTTTATCAGGATCTCTGGACCGATATGGAGAGAAATACGTCCATCTCAACTTTAGAGATGCTTAAAAGTGAAGATTCAGATTATAAAGTAATCATTGTCGGTGACGCAGAGATGGCTCCATCGGAACTTACATGGGCAAACGGTGCAGTGGATTACTGGTATCATAATGATACACCGGGAATAATCTGGATGCAGCGTTTTAAAGAGAAATTTAAAGATGCAATATGGCTTAACCCGCTTCCGAAAAGATCTTGGGAGTATGTTCACTCTATCAGAATGGTTCGTGATGTTTTTCCAATGTTTGAACTTACACTTGACGGGCTCGATGAGGGAGTTAAGTATTTAATGACAGGTAAATGTTCGCTGTATAATAGATAAAACGTACCGTCCCCTCTGGCCGCTGGCCATCTCCCCCTTGATGAGAAGGTGGAGAGCAAAACAAAATATTCCGTGTATCACTTGCCCCAATTTTTTCATGGGGAAAGGTGCCCGGCGGGCGGATAGGGGCGGGGCGGTACGTTTTTATAAAATTTCAGCTATTTTTCGTCAATTTTTCAAAACAGCAATCATTGTTCTTTTCAGATCATCAAGCGTAAATGGTTTTAATAATCGCTCATTAAAACCGTATTGTTTATAATCCGACATTACCGGATCATCACAATAGCCGCTGGCTACAATTAAGGGTACAGTTTTATCCAGCTCCCTTATTTTTTCTGAAGCCTGCACTCCACCCATTCCCCCTGAAATTGTTAAATCCATAATTACCGCGTTAAACGGAGATTCTGAATCTGATGCTTTTTTAAACTCAGTAATGGCTGTATCTCCATCCGGAACGCAAGTTGCTGTCAGACCTATATGTTCCAGCATTTTTCTCAGCATTGGGCGAAGATGAGGATCATCATCCATTATGAGGATTTTTCCTGTGAGCTGCTTTGATTCTATATCTGCCTTATTTTCAGCAGACTCCTGTTTGATAGTAGCAGGAAGAAATATATAAAAGGATGTACCCTCACCAGGTTTTGATCTGACAGTAATATCTCCGCCATGTTTACGTACAATAGAATTGGAAACGGATAAGCCTAATCCTGTACCGAAGGTTTTAGTTGTAAAATATGGATCGAAAATATACGGTAATACACGTTCGCTTATTCCTGTTCCTGAATCCTTAATTTCAATTTTTATAAAATCAGATGGCCTTCGATTTTTTTTGAAAGGGGGAGATATTCTGACGTTTTCCATTTTAATATCTATGAATCCGCCATTTTCGTTCATGGCATCTCTTGCATTTAATACAAGATTCTGAATTACCTGACTGATCTGTCCGGCATCAACTTCGGCATGGAACAGGTTATCGTCACTTGTAATTCTTGGTTTAATTCCTGATCCTGTCAGAACAAAACGTGTTGTCTCCTCAACTATATTTTTTATTGAGGTAATATCTTTTACAGGAGTTCCGCCTCGTGAAAAAGTCAAAAGCTGCATAGTCAAATTTTTTGCTCTGTATACTGCTTTTTCAATATCTGAGAGTATTTCATTATCAGCTTTTCTTTCGTGAAGATTACTAATGAGCAGAGTTGTATTTCCAAGGATACCTGTGAGGATATTATTGAAATCATGGGCGATTCCGCCGGCAAACAGACCTAATGATTTTATTTTTCTTGCATTGTCAATATCGTGAGCCTGATCGAGAAACCATCTTAAAACACTTATCATTGATAGAAGAATAAATACAGTAAAACCTAATCCGAAGTATGAAAATATTCTGGAGGAAAAGAGACCTCTATCAAGTTCCATAATCCCTTTTATTATATCAACTGCGCCTGAAAATGTACCAATAACAATTCCCAGTAAGATCAATCCCAGATAGCGGATTCGCCGGTTTATTATAATATCTGCTGATATAGCTATTAACGTATAGATAGTTGATGCGAAAATAAGAATGTCCCTGACTCGATATAGTATTGCGGGAGTTCCTCTTCCGAAGTTCCATGGCGTAATTAATGAATCTGAAGGTTTTATTGATGAAAGAAATGATTCGGGATAAACAAAGGATAGAATCAATAATATCAGTGAAATCAGCACTAATGTTTTATAAAGAATTGTATTAAATTTTTTGAATTTTTTTCCAAGTTCAAGAATATCTGACAGAAGCATTGGAAGAGCAAAACTGAAAAAGAGAGCAGCTACTGCCTGTATTCTGTGAAAGAAAAGGGCCATAGAGGAGTTCTGCACTGAACTGAAAATTATCACAAGAACTTCACATGTAGTAAATGTAAAACCGAGAATTCCCATTATTAAAATAGTTAAGAAGAGTCTTTTCTTTTCAAAAATATATACAAACAGGTATAGCAGCGACCCTATTAGCAGAATTCCGCTGCAGATTGATAATAATAAAACAGGCATGAATATTTTTAAAAGTATTTGGGGTTCAATATTTATCATAGTTATTCACAATATAATAAAAGTATATAAAATTTTCATTAATAATTAATTAGGTAGCAAATTAATTTTGGGGGTGCATATGCGGAGCATACACACCTCCAAAAATAAATCGCCACCATTAATTATGATTAATATTTTATTACGGATAGATTCAGATTTACAGTGTCTGAGGGGAGCTTTTTTGAGGTTTTGACAGGGCTACCTGTTGTCCCGGAGACGAAGTTTTTATGACCGCTTTTCAGTTGATATTATAAATGTAATGAGATATTTTAATGAATATTGGAGTTTATTTATATTGGAAAAATCAAGAAAAATTGCAAGACTCTTGAAGGAAGACATTCCGGAAATATTACAAAAACCGATTCTTCTTTTCAATCATGAAGAGGTTGAATCAAATATAGAGAATTTGAGTCCTTTAGGTATTGGTCTTACTGTACATAAAAATTCTAACATTGAAAAAGGAGATATTTTTTATCTGAAGTATTATGAATTGGAATCTGATGTAAAATGTGTATGTGTATTCAGCGATGAAGATGAAAACGGGAAAAGTATAGGTGCATATTTTACAGAACCTGAAGATCAGAAAATAATTCTGGAACATCTTCGTTTGAAAATAGAAAATTAAAGAATTTAGAAAAATTTACGAATTTAATATATTACATGTTAGACTTCGGCTCTGCTCAGTCAGCGTAAATAACGCTGACTGAGCGAAACCGTAGAGTAATATGGCTTAATTTATTTTATTTCGCGCCAGTTTTTATTACTCCCAAGGTCAAGACCAAGCTGACCGCCTGGATTCATAATATTATTCGGATCAAAATGCTTTTTAATAGCACGTAGTATATTCATCTGTTCTTTGCCGAGATGTTCCTCCATCCACGGTGCAATCATTTTACCGACACCATGATGATGACTCAGCGAGCCGCCGCTTTTACATATAGCATCTATTACCCCTTCCTGAAACTTCACATAATCTTTTACACCGCTATCTTTCATAATAAATATAAAATAAAGATTTGTCCCCTGGGAATAAAAATGTGAACTGTGGGTCATGCAGATTGTCTCTGGACGGGCTTTTATGAATTTTCTCACTTCACTGTGTACTTTATGAAGATTATCCCAGCACACACCGGTTTCCAGTGTATCTATAAGAATTCCATAATCGTGAAGATCCTCTCTTAAATAGGGATCTTTGTATCTTCCCGGTTCCCACATCTTTGTGGGGAATCCTGTGATATACATACCGCCATGCTTTCTGCAGATTTTTTTTACCTGTTTTTTTACATTTTTTGTAAAATGTTTTTCCCCTTCGCTTGAACCGAGGAAGAGACATCGCTGCATTGGTTTGAATCCGCGCAGCTGCATTGCTTTATCAAGAATTGTGCCATCAATGCCGTACAGCTTAAGACCTATGTGAGTCTCCTCTTCATCAGAGATACGGAATACTGCTGGCATTCCAAATTCAGCCTGAGATATCTCTCTGCCTGCATTTATAGCATCCTGAAATGTGGGGAATATAAAGCCGAATCTTTCTCTATTCTCCGGCATGTATTTAAATACTTTAAGTGTCAGTTCAACGAGAACACCGAATGTTCCTTCGTTTCCCTTCATTATATCATTAACTTTCGGTCCGGTTGCAGTTCCGGGATAATCGAGAGTTGTAAAGGTTCCCGCCGGAGTAATATATTTCTGGCTCAGAACAATATCGTATGCATCTCCATAGTATGATGATCCCTGTCCTGAACCGAGGGTTACAATCCATCCGCCGGCTGATGAGTACTCAAAAGACTGAGGGAAATGTCCGCATGTAAATTTTGTTTTAGCGTTCAATATTTCAGGAGCATTGTTTAGCGCTTTTTCAAGATCGGGACCCATTATTCCCGCCTGGACTTTAACTGTATGGTTGAGTTCGTTCAGTTCAAGAACCTTGTTCATGTGAGTATTCATTACAAGTGTAACTCCGCCTTTCGATGCCTTAAGACCGAAATTGACAGAAGAACCTCCGCCGTAAACATAAACAGGAATTTTCTGGGTGTTACAGTATTTTATAACTTCAGAGATAACAGCTTCTGATATGGGATGTATAACTATATCTGAAACAGTACTGATTTTCCCGTTGCGGAGATTGATTGCTTCTTCAACAGTTTTACCGGTTGAATATTTCAGTCTGTTATACTCATCAATCTGAGTATTTTCTTTCCCTGCAATTTTTTCGAGTTTAGCAACCTGTTCCTTCTTAAGTTTAACCGGTTTTTTGAATGATACAATTTCATCTCCATTGCTTTTTTCAGATGCAAAATGTGAATCATCAAGATGAAACTGGTTTTTTATCTCTTCAAAAAGCTTATGATTCGGATGCTTAAATCCTTCAGGTGCACCCCATTTGAATATTGATCTGTAGCTTTTTTCCACCGGAGCGGATTCTCTCCATGCCGGTTCAATTATTTTCTTTGTCATGATAAGTTCTCCTGATTTATGGTTTTGTAAAAAGTTTTTCCGATTCAAGTATCTCTCTGCTTTTTCTATCCTGATCCCAGCCTAAAATTGTTCCTGCTGTATCAGCTATCTTCATAAGTGTATCTTTTCCGGGATGGCCAAGTGTGCCTAAACCGGTTCTCCTGAATAAAATATCCGTAAGTTTTAAAGCCATTTCATTCTCTACAGCATAAATAATCTGTGCCGGGATTTCACCTTCAGTTGTGAGAGGTGTAGCTAAAGCTTTGTCTTTTTCCGCAATATCCATGAGACTATCTATCTCGGTGCCGTAAACTCTTGAAAGATAATCTACTGATTCTGAAGGGAGATTGCTATACTTTGTTTTACAGAATTCTACGAATGCATTGATATCTTCTATTTCAGAACCGTATAGAAATTCTTTATCGGTTCCGGCTTTTTTTTGCGGCAGTCCGAGTTTTCTGCACGCCATTTTCATTACGTTTTCGGCAAGGTTCCGGCTTGTTGTATATTTTCCACCTTCAACTGTGATCAGTCCATCCAAACCGTCTAAACTGTTATCAAAGATTTCATATTTTCTTGAAGATTCATAAACATCTGCAGTCTGATCCTCAACAAGGGGGCGCAGTCCGCCGTAACAGTAAAGAATATCATCATATGAAATTTTAACATTTTCACCAAAGGATGCATTTACATCATCAACCAGTTCCATGACGCTCTCTTTTCTGATTTTCCAGTCATCGGGGCTTCCGATGTATTCTTTATCCGTTGTTCCTATTAACGAATAACCTCTCCATGGTATTATAAAAATATGCCGTCCCCCGGGAGTTGACGATGTAACAAGATACTTGCTGAGAATTTTTTTTGTAATTATATGTATCCCTTCAGATCTGCGGAGAACCTCTTTATGCTCTTCAGTTCCAGTGAGAGATAAAACTCTGTCTGCCCATGGACCGGCACAGTTTATTGTAATCTTTCCTTTTATTGATAATTCGCGGTTGCTGATTTTATCTAAAACATTTACTCCATCTATTCTGGTGTTGTTGATTCTGAATCCTTTTACTTCCATGTAATTTGCAACATCAGCACCTTTTGCTGCTGCTGACTTGATGAAAGCAAGTGTGAGACGTTCAGGACAGAGGCTTGCGCAATCATAATACACAAGTGATCCATCCTGCTCTTTACTGTCCAGTGTCGGTTCCTGTTTAACGGTTTCTTTTCTGGAGAAGTTTTTGTGTGACGGGAGTTTTTTACTTTTGTCCCATGTAAATTTTTTATCGAAAGATAATATGTCATAAAGAATCATACCGATTTTAAGTAGATGTTTCTGTTTTTTCATCGCAGGATTATTGAATATTATCATGTTTCCGATGGGGTAAACAAAATTCGGCGCTATATTTTCAAGCACACGTCTCTCTTTTAAGGATTCACGTACAAGTGAGAGTTCAAAATTTGCCAGATATCGAAGACCACCATGAATCAGTTTTGATGTTGCAGATGATGTTTTTGAACCGAAATCATCTTTTTCCACTAATGCAACAGAGAGTCCCCTTGATGCTGCATCGTATGCAACTGCAGCTCCGGTTATACCTCCGCCGATTACGATTATATCGTATTCATTGCTGCTGTTAAATTCAGATCTTATCATAATTACTCTCCAGATAAATTAAAGTTTTTTTCTCAGCATAAACTATTACATCTGACATAATTTTTTTTGCTGATTTTGCATCACCGGCTATTATAGCTTTTGAAATTTCAGTATGGAATTTTGTTGTAACTTTTATATTCTCATCGATTGTGAAGTAGAGCTGGCCGAAATCCTTGAATATATCGTTAAAAAAATTGAGAATGAATATGTAGAGTATATTATTCCCTGCTCTTGCGATCATCTGATGAATAGATATGTCCTTTTCAATCAAAGATTTTTTCGAAGTAAGTATTTGCTGGAAAGATCCGATGTCTGAATCAGTTCTGTTAAGTGCCGCTTTTTCTGCCATTTCGGGAGAAATTATTCTGCGAAGTTCCAGAATGTCTTTAAAGACATCAGCGGTTTTGTCTTTCTTCAGATATAGAATATGTTTTAAAAGTTCAAGGTTTCCTGAATCCCTATAGTCTTTTATATATATTCCATCCCCCTGACGGACAGAGAGAAGACCAAGAGATTCCAGTTTCCTCAATGCTTCACGGAGTGTGTGACGGTTTACATTCATTTTGTCAGAAACTTCCCTTTCCGGAGGGAGTTTTTCTCCAGGGATAAGAGCTCCTGATATTATACGGTTTATAATCTGAGCAGCAACTTCATCACTTAAATTTTTTTTGTTTATTTCAGTAAACATTTATTACACTCTTTGGTATATTGGTTGAACCAATAACACAAACTATTATTTTGTTATAAAAGTCAAATTATTTTTAGTATTTATTCCTTAATTTTTCTAAAGTGCGGTCCCAAAAACCTCGTTTAAGAAACCGCAGGGAGCCATGCGGGGCTTATAAAGGGGCTGCTGCCCCTTTGACCCTGTAAAGGTTGAGTTTATAGAATTGCCCTAAAGTAATAAAAGCGATATATCCCCGCCGCCGAAGGCGGCGGGGATATATAATTTTTTTCACTAAAAATTATATTTATGAATAATTACTGAATTATTTTTATTTTTTGCTATTTTTTCCTTTTACTTTACAAATAGTTTCTTTTAACGATAAATGGCTTTATAGTAGCTTGTATGATATTTTAAATCAGTAATAATTCATATACTCTTTACTGCGGTAGATTAAAAGTTACGCTTTAGATGCAAATGGAGTTTAAAATAAATGAAATTCAGTGAATTTAATCTTGATGAGAAAATATTAAAAGGTATTGAAGATGCAGGTTTTGTTAACTGTACGGAAGTGCAGGCGGAGTCTTTAAAGTATACACTTGACGGGAAAGATATCCTTGTTCAATCCCAGACAGGGACCGGGAAAACTGCCGCATTTATGATTCCGCTTTATCACCTCCTTTTAACTAATGAAAAGATGAAAAATAAAAAAGTTCTTATTCTGGCTCCAACAAGAGAACTTGTAATACAGATAGAGAAAGAGGGGAAACTTCTTGGTGCCCATCTTGATATTAAAATTCAGAGCTTCTACGGCGGTGTCGGGTATAATCAGCAGGAAAATGCCATGAAGGAGGGAGTCGATATTTACGTAGGAACTCCCGGAAGACTAATGGATTTTGCCAGCAGCGGAAAGATCAAATTCGGAGAGTTTGGTATTCTTGTTATAGATGAAGCTGACAGAATGTTTGATATGGGATTTTTCCCGGATATAAAAAGAATGATGAAACGCATGGTTTCACCATCTGACAGAATCTCTATGCTTTTCAGTGCTACTTTAAGTTCCAAGGTAAAGAATCTTGCATGGGAATATATGAATGACCCTGTTGAAGTTACTATTTCCGGCGGACAGGTTACGGTTGAAAAAATTAAGCAGGTTCTTTATCATGTGGGAACCAATGAAAAGATAAGTCTTCTTCTTGGAATTCTTAAGACACAGAATCCTCAAAACGCGCTTGTATTCACAAATACCAAACAGGACGCAGTAAAAGTCGCCGCAAGACTTGCAGGTAACGGATACGAATGCAGCTATATTATTGGTGACCTTCCACAGAGTAAGCGGTCTAAAATTATTGAAAATATTAAATCGGGTAAACTGAAATATCTAGTTGCAACAGATGTTGCTGCAAGAGGACTTCATATTAACGATCTCGATATTGTAATAAACTACGATATTCCCGAAGATTTTGAAAATTATGTTCACAGAATCGGGCGGACTGCAAGAGCCGGTAAAACCGGTATGGCCGTAACTTTTGCATGTGAGAAATTTGTATATGGACTTGAGGCTATAGAGTCATATATAAAAATGAAGATTCCCGTAGAGTGGGCCGGGGACGAGATGTTTGCTGAAGATATGAGTAAAGATGAATTTATCAGAAATTATATGAGAGAATCAAAGCAGACAAGAATTGTTTCTGAACATGATGATAAAAAGACAGACAAATTCAGCAAAGATAGAAAAGGGAAAGATAGACCTGCTGCTGGAGCAAGACCTGAGAAGAAAGATTTCCGGAAAGGTCCTGATAAGAGAGAGGATAAAGATTTCAAAACCAAAAAGAATATTACTGAGACAAAACCTAAAGCTCCATCCGATAAGAAGGTTTATGATAAAAACAGTAATGATAAAAATAACCGTAAAAAAGATACTGTTACCGAAAAAGTAAATGATAGAGCATCTAAAAATCTTACTCCTGATAAGAGAATGGATTATTATAAAGAGAAATACGGAGAGGATTTTACTGTTAAAAGAGAGATTACTGCAGATCCTTCGAAAAAAAGTAAAAAACCGCCGGTTACAGCTGCAGCAAAGACTCCAGAAAAAAGCAGTTCACTTATTAGCAGGATAAAATCTATTTTCAGAAAGAAATAATCGTAACTGATTAAAACCTGGTGTTATTTTATCTCCGCAGCACCATGGAGAGCAAATTCACCATCAGTTTAAGCGAAGATACTTATTCATTATAATAGAAAAGGGGCCCCAGGCCCCTTTTCTATTTTGTAAATTTATCAGATTTTATTCCATTTTATAATCCCGGTAATGTTTAAATTGCAACACTCCCTCTGGCTTCAATAAGATAATCTATGGCGGAATCGGTATTGCCGGAAAATAGATGACATAAGCTGAGCGAAATAAGGTTATCTCTGGTTTTTGATGGAGTTTCTTCAAGTTTCTGAATTTTTTCTTCAATCGATCCATATTTGTCAGTGAGTATTGCAACAGGTATAGTTTTTACATAATCATTAAAGTTTTTAAATTTTTCTGAGCTGTTTTTGATCTGCTTGATTTCATTTGCAGATTCTGCAGTTTTTCCTGAACTGAAAAGCAATTCCGATTTTATTCTCTGAATTGCATCAGAATTAGATTTAAGAGAGGATAATTTATTTATAAACTTAAGAGAATCATCGATTCTACCCTGATTATGATAGAGAACTGCAAGAGAAGTAAGAGCTGTAGTGTTTACCGGATCTGTCATAAGGACATTAATGAAATTTGATTCAGCAGCTTTAAAATTATTTAATCTGCTGTAACATAGACCTATGAGTAAAAAATTCATGTGGAATTTGCTGTTTAGAAGTTTGGATTTTTCCAGAACTAAAATTGCGTTTTTAAAATCTGCTTTTTTATAATACAGGCATCCTATATTGTAAAATGTAATGTAATCCTCTTTCAATGAGTTTGCTTTACAAAAAGATTTAATCGCCTGATCGAATCTTTTTAATTCGGTTAATTTTGCTGCTAATTCAATATATGCATCACGATCAGCTGGATTATGTCTTATATAATCAACTATTTTTATCAGACTTTCATTATTGTATAACTCTGTCTGGTTATTATTTATTGTATTCAGCATTTTTCCCCGCTAAACTATTCTGATTTTATAACCCGGTTTCTTCCAAGAGCCTTTGCAGAGTATAAAGCTGTGTCTGATCTTTTAATGAGATCAATACCGCTTTTATCAATGTTATGGTTGAATTGAGCCAGACCTATACTGATAGTTATATGAATATCTTTTTTATCATTTTTATATACTTCAGCTTCAATTTTTTTTCTTAAGCGTTCTGCTATAGTATATGCAGCATCAAGGTCTGTTTCTGTTAATATTATTGCAAATTCTTCGCCGCCGTATCTGGACGCTATGTCAAAAGCGCGAATATTCTGATGAATTATGGAGGCAGTTCCCTTTAAAATAACATCCCCCTGCTGGTGGCCATAGGTATCATTAATATCTTTGAAGTGATCCAGGTCGGCCATAATAAGGGTTAAGGGTGTACCCGTACGTTCTGATCTTTTTATTTCCTCTACAAGTCTCTCCTGAAAATAATGATGTATAAAGAGTCCTGTCATCCTGTCCAGGGTTGCCATTCTGTAAAGACGGGAATTTTCAACCGCTATTGAAGCAAATTTTGCCATTTTTTCAAGAAATAGAAAATCCTGGTCAGTATATGAATTTTCCATAATTTTCTGACTTAAAAATATAAGTCCATTAATTGAATTTTTAGATTTTAATGGAATTACTATTTCAGGCTTCAACATCTCATATGTTTCCTTTGTTGAAGGATCTGCAGACATAAGTTCTCTGGCCTTTTCAGAGTCTATTATGCCGCAATTTGAATAGAGATAATTGATTAGATTTGATTTTGATACTATTTTTAAATCAGGCTCAAGAGTATAACCCCGTGACATATATAAAGTAAGTTCATCATTTTCAAGATTGGAATTTAAAAAAATAGCAGCCTTATCGACAATCATCTGCCCTATGCATATATATAGAATTGATTCAACAAGACTATCAAATTCAAGATTTGACGACAGACTTAAAGCAATTTCGAGCAGGTTTTGCAGGTCAAATACCATCTTCTCAAGATTGTCTCTATCAAGTGAATTAATATGTTTATTATTATGAATAGTTGTCATATGTTTTATATTATACTCTAAAAGGTATATCGGTTTTTTAAAGTATTATTTGTATCTTTTTAATTTTTTAGTCAATTTTATCGAAAAAATATTTGATAAAGATCAGGTATTTAGTGATAAACTGGCTGTTATCCGAGCACGCCGTTGATCAGATAACAGCTGTTTTAAGCAGTTACAGGATAATATATTTTTATTAAATATTTTAATAAAAATTAACATAAAAAACAAAAATTATATATCCCCGTCGCCTTCGGCGACGGGGATAATAGAGCCTTTTTTACAATAGAAAAATTAAGGAATAAATACTGTATTAAAACACAAATTATATGAAATTTTTTTTTGACAATGATCGTGAATTCAGTACTATTTATTAAAGAAAAAAGCCTTTACAATTTATTAACGCAAAAAATATTATTCATTTTTTAATATAGAAATGTAAGAGTTATACTTGGGGAAAGTATACGGTATCATTTTTCGGGTTTTTATTAAAAAGCCTTATAAATAGTTGCTAATATGTTTAAAGGAGAAAGATCGATGGCTAAAAGAGTTTATAGTTTTGGCGCAGGAATTGCAGAGGGTAGTGCCGACATGAAAAATCTGCTTGGCGGTAAAGGGGCGGGTTTGGCTGAAATGTCTGTTCTTGGTGTACCTGTATCTGCCGGATTTACTATCACTACTGAAGTATGTACAGAGTATTATGATAATAACAAAGAGTTTCCTGCGGGTCTGGACAAAGATGTTGAAGCTGCGATGAAGAAAGTTGAAAAAATTATGGGTCACGGTTTTGGCGATGTTGAAAACCCATTGCTGGTTTCAGTAAGATCCGGAGCAAGAGTTTCAATGCCTGGTATGATGGATACTGTTCTAAATCTTGGTTTAAATGATCAGACAATAAAGGGGATCATCAGCAAAACAGGAAATGAAAGATTTGCATGGGATTCATACAGAAGATTTATTCAGATGTATGGTGATGTTGTAATGGGCCTTAAACCTGAATCTGCAGATGAGATTGATCCATTTGAAGAAGTAATGGATAAAGTTAAACATGAAAAGGGTTACACTTCAGACGTTGATATGACTGTTGATGATCTTAAAGATTTAGTTAAAAGATTTAAAGCTATGATTAAAGCTAAATTGAAACGTCCATTTCCGGATGATCCGAAAGAGCAGCTATGGGAAGCTATTGGCGCAGTTTTTGGTTCATGGAATAATGAAAGAGCTATTTTATACAGAAAAATGAATCAGTTTGATGATGACTGGGGTACAGCTGTTACCGTACAGTCTATGGTATTTGGTAATATGGGGAATACCTGTGCAACAGGTGTTGCTTTTACAAGAGACCCCTCAACAGGGGAGAAAGCTTTTTATGGTGAATATCTGGTAAATGCACAGGGTGAAGACGTTGTTGCAGGTATCAGAACTCCTCAGCAGGTTACACTTGTAAGCTCAAGAAACTGGGCAAAAGAGAATGGAGTAAGTGAAAAAGACAGAAAAGAAAAGTTTCCGTCTCTTCAGGAGTGTATGCCCAAGGCATATGATGAACTTGTAAAAGTTTATACTAAACTCGAAAAACATTATAAAGATATGCAGGACATTGAGTTTACAATTGAGAATGAAAAATTGTGGATGCTTCAGACAAGAAGCGGTAAAAGAACTGCAGCTGCAGCTGTAAATATTGCCGTTGATATGGTAAACGAAAAGCTTATAGATAAGAAGACTGCTCTTCTCAGAATAGATCCTGCTTCTCTTGATCAGCTTCTTCATCCTACTTTTGATCCGAAAGGAAAAAAGGATGTAATAGCAAAAGGTCTTCCCGCTTCACCTGGTGCTGCGTATGGTAAAGTTGTATTCAACGCAGAAGAGGCACATGACTGGGCGGAGAAGGGTGAAAAGGTAATTCTTGTAAGGATAGAGACTTCACCTGAAGATCTTAAAGGAATGAACGCTGCACAGGGTATTCTTACACAGCGCGGCGGAATGACTTCTCATGCAGCTGTTGTTGCCAGAGGTATGGGTAAGTGCTGTGTTTGCGGCTGTGGTGTTCTAGGTATTGATTACGCTAAAAGAACTATGACTGTGGCTGGAAGAGTTATAAAAGAGGGTGATTTTATCTCTCTTGATGGTTCTACCGGTGAAGTTATGTCTGGTAAAGTAGATACTGTTGAAGCGAAACTTTCAGGTAATTTTGAAACGATAATGAAATGGGCAGACGAATATAAAAAGCTTTCTGTTCGTACAAATGCAGATACCCCTCATGATGCTGCTGTTGCAAGAAAGTTCGGCGCGAAGGGAATTGGTCTCTGCCGTACAGAACATATGTTCTTCGAAGGGGATAGAATTAAAGCTGTAAGAGAGATGATCCTTTCCGAAGATGTTGAAGGAAGAAAGAAAGCTCTGAAAAAACTGCTTCCCATGCAGAAAAAGGATTTCACTGGAATTCTGAGTGCAATGGCAGGATATGGAGTTACAATCAGGCTTCTCGATCCCCCTCTTCATGAATTTGTACCTCACGACGAAGAGAGTCAGAAAATTATGGCTAAAGAGATGGGAATGTCTCTTGAAAAAGTTAAAGCAAGGGTTGAATCTCTTCATGAGTTTAATCCAATGCTCGGACATAGGGGATGCCGTCTTGGAATAACATACCCTGAAATTACAGAGATGCAGGCTCAGGCGATATTTGAAGCTGCCTGTGAGCTTAAGAAAAAGGGTGTGGATGTAAAACCTGAAGTTATGGTTCCTCTAGTTGGAACTTTCAGAGAGATTGTTATTCAGAAGAAAATTATCGTAGATACAGCTGAGAAAGTTATGGCACAGAAGAAAATTCGTGTTGATTATCAGGTTGGAACAATGATTGAAGTTCCAAGAGCGTGTCTCACTGCTGATAATATAGCTGCTGAAGCTGAATTCTTCTCATTTGGAACTAATGACCTTACTCAGATGACATTTGGTTTCAGCCGTGATGACGCGGGTTCCTTTTTACCTGAGTATGTTGATAGAAAAATTATATCAGTAGATCCATTTAAGACTATTGACAGAACAGGTGTTGGCGAACTGATGAAGCAGGCAGTTGCCAAGGGTCGTAAAGTGAACAAATTTCTGAAAATCGGAATTTGCGGAGAGCATGGTGGGGATCCGAATTCAATTGAATTCTGTCATATGCTTGGTCTCGATTATGTAAGTTGTTCACCTTACAGAGTTCCAATCGCAAGACTTGCAGCTGCACATGCTGTGATCTTGAATGATGAGAAAAAAAGTAAATAAAGAGATATTGTTTAATAAGCGAAAAAAAAAGAGCGACCATAATGGCCGCTCTTTTTTTTCTTAAGATAGGACGCATGAGTATATATTTGCGCTTCTTATCTTAAGAAAAATGGTGATAAATTGCTCTTCGTTACATCACTGGTACAGTAAAGATAAAATTAAAGCAGTATTTGAGTAGTTACGTGCTTTCACAAAAATAAAAAAATTAATAGTAGAAATAGTTATTGAAAATATATTCATGGTCATAAAAAGTTTTTTAAATACTTTACTCAATTGTTTCCCCTATTTACAGATAGGGAACAAATTTTAAAATTCAATACCTTTTTTCAGGTATATATTCCGGTCGGATGGTTTAACTATGAAGAAGTTTTCATTTTTTTTGATAATATTTACAATAATAAATTCAAACGCATTTGCTGCATATGACCAGGCGCTGTCGTTATTTCAGGAAAAAAAATATCAGGAATCACTTAATATTCTGGCTGAAGATCTGATTGTAGCAGATGATTTTAAACCAGGTTCTCCGAATTACAAAATAAGATTTCTCGCAGCCCATATTCACTGGAAGCTTGGAAATGATGAATCTGCTTCACTGCATTTTAGAAAATGCATGTCAATTGATAAAGCAAAAGTTGATCCTTATATAGATCTTGCAATGCTATATTTAGAGAGAGGACGATTGAATGGAGCTTATTCTATTGCAGAAGATGGTTTAAAGATTAAAGAAGACCCTATGCTGTTCTGGATCCTGGGGAGAGTCACCTATCAGAAAGAGAATTATGCGAGAGCAAAGGAGTTACTTGAAAAAGCTGTCTCTCTTGATCCTGAACTATATTTTTCATATAACGATCTGGGTATGGTTCTTATGAAATTAAGTAAGTTCGGCGATGCAAATGCTGCGTTTTCAGTAGCGCTTGCAGTAAATCCGCAATCTGCAGAGATCAATGCAAATCTTGCACATAGTCTTCTGATGCTGGGAAAATTTGATGAGGCGGATGGCTATGCAAAAAAAGGACTGGAATTAGCTCCAGATAATGAGATCATTAAAAATCTTATAAAAAAAATAGAAGAAAGTAAGAAAAAATAAACGGTGGTGATTATGGGAGTTTCTTTAAAAATTCAGGAATCAATTGAAAAATCTTCATGGATAAGGAAGATGTTTGAAGAGGGTGCAAAACTGAAGGCAGAAGTCGGTGCAGATAATGTATATGATTTCAGTCTGGGTAATCCCGATCTTGAACCCCCTGTGGAATTTTTTCAGGCTCTTAAAAAGATGTCTGATTCAACTGCTGCAGGTATGCATGGCTATATGCCTAACTCAGGATTTGCCGATGTGAGAAATTCTATTTCGCAAAAAGTAGAGAAGGACCATAAAATAAAACTTGATGGTAATTCTCTGGTGATGACATGCGGAGCTGCCGGAGGGATGAATATAATCCTGAAAACTATCCTCGACCCGGGTGATGAGATAATTGCTATTAAACCGTACTTTGCTGAATATGGTTTTTATATTTCAAATCATCAGGGTACGCTTGTACTGGTAGATTCGAATGATGATTTTTCAATAAATATTGATGCAATTGAAAAAGCAATAACGCCTAAAACAAAGGGTATTATTATTAATAATCCGAATAATCCTACCGGAAAAGTCTACGGCGAAAAAGAGATTGAATCGCTTTGCGAAATGCTTAGACGAAAAAGCTCAGGAGACAAGAGTATATTTCTTATTTCAGATGAACCTTATAGAGAGATTGTATATGATGACATAGTTGTTTCACCGGTTTTATCAAAATACAAAAACACACTTGTTGTAAATTCATATTCAAAATCGCTTTCGCTCCCTGGAGAGAGGATCGGTTATGTTGCGGTGAATCCGGAAGCAGATAATTATGCTCTCCTTATGGCCGGGTTGAATCTGAGCAACAGAATTCTTGGATTTGTAAATGCTCCAGCTTTAATGCAGAGAATTGTTGCACAATTAAATGATGCGGCTGTAAATGTAAGTATTTATAAAAAAAGACGCGATATACTTATGGCCGGTTTGAAAGAAGCAGGTTATGAGTTTTCAGTTCCAGATGGCGCTTTTTATCTGTTCTGTAAATCTCCGGGTGGAGATGATGTAAAGTTTGTAAGACATCTTCAGAAATTTAATATTCTGGCAGTTCCAGGTGTGGGATTCGGCGGTCCCGGTTATTTTCGTCTTGCCTATTGTACTTCTGAAAAAGTTATTGAGAGAGCAATCCCTAAGTTCAAAGAAGCTCTAGCTTCATTTGATAAGTAAAAAAGTTCTATTATATAACAAAACGGCCACGTATTCTACGCGGCCGTTTTGTTATATAAATGATTGTTGTTTAGCAACTGATTATAAACTGGTGGTTAAAATATTCTCCTCCGCGCCGGTGGCGCAGAGGAGATAAAATAGCTTCGGTTTATGAGCGGTTACGTAATGTGTTATTCTTCACTGGCATTAAGTCTAGCTTTTATTGCTTTTTTATTTACAGGGATCTTTATCTCTTCATCCTGTTCATCATCAGACATGTTTGTTTTGTCTTCGCTGGTTCCCTGGTTTGTTTCAATAGTTATCTTCTGATTAAGCTGATCAATTTGAGATTGAAGTTTTGCATCGCCCGGATCGAGAATTATTGCTTTTTCGAGATTCTCTTTGGCTTTATCAAGAAGTTTTATTTTTTCATAGGATATGCCAAGGTAAAGATATAGAGTGGCGGTATTTACTCCAAGCTCCTTTGCTTTTTCAAGATAGTCTATCGATTCTTTAAACTTATCACTTGAAAATTGTAATATCCCCATCTGGTAAAGAACCTGAGGGTGATCTTTATTCAGTTTGAGTGCCATATCGAGATATTTAAATGCGTTGTTTAAGTCCTGCAATGTTATATACAAAAGACCGAATCTATAGTTAGCATCGAAGTTATTGCTGTTCATCGTAAGAATTGCACGATAAAGAATTGCCGCATCATCCCACTTTTTTTCTTTTTCGAGCCGCAATGCTTCACTGTAATAATAACTTTCTTTATATTCCAGAATAAGCTGAAGGTAATTTTTCAGGTCATTATTATATGGAGTAAGTTTTTTTAGCTGAAATAAAAGATCGGTTTCCTGATCATAAGCATTTATTGATTCTGCATATTCTGTTCTTTTTAGAAGATTGAGTATTGAAGAATTTCTTGAAAGATCGGATCTGAATTTAGAGATATAATTGTAACTCTCTTTATCTGTTATAAATAGTGAACTTAGCAATTCTGTTTTTTCTGAAAAGTAATACTCAGTAAGTTTTTCGGGAATATTTCTTATTTTAACCGGTGTGTATACATAAGAATTTTTCCCTGCTGATGGTAATAAATACTGTTTAAAGTTATTCAGGTCATCGAAAATTATATTCTGGAAGGGGTGAGTTTCGTCATAAAAAATAAGACCATAAATATTATTTTTTTCTATAATTCTGTTAATTGTTTCAAGTGAGTTCTGGCTTATTTTTAAACTGTTAATGTTATCAGATGAGACAATTAAAGCGATATTAGAGAAAATAAAAACAAGATGATGTTTATAAATTTCTGAAAGAGCAGACAACGAATTGGATAAAATATTATAATTTGATAATTGAAGATCTACTAAGCTGAAATATAATCCATCCTCAGTTAATCTTTTTTTTGCTAATGTGTAGTATTCTCTTGAGAATCTGAATGAGTGAAAATTCTGATCAAATATATTCGGGGAATCAATTATTGAAGTATACTGGTCTTTGCTGTCTATCATGAAATTCAGAATTTCTTTATCCTGAGCTACATACAGAGATCTCCCTGATACCGGGAGTTTGTTCCCGTTAACAAATTTTTCAGAGACATTATCAATTAATGTCGAATTATTATAAAATCCGAATATCGGATTTCTGAAAAACTTCTGATTGCTGTCAATGATTAATATTTTTGAATCTTCAGCGCAAAAAAGAGAAGTTGCTGCTGCGGCTCTTTTCAAATTCCGTATAGTACTCTCTGAAAGATAAAATATGGTTGAACCGGAGTTTTTTATCTCTCCTCTTTCACTTATATAGTGGAGGTTGTAATTTGTATTCTGAAGTAACTCAAAATTTGTTATATTATTTACAAAAGATCTGTTATTAAAGGGAATTTTAAAGTAAAGATGCATAAAAATTAATGCCGGAATAAATGCCAGCGAAAATACAAAATAAAAAATCTTTTTACTGGAACTCAGCTTTGAATTAAATAAATATAATCCCGGTATAATGATATTGAGAGATGTGATTATATATAGTATTAAAAAGAAAAATATATTCGTATAATTTACAAGGGATGCAGATATTATTAAAGGTATCGGGAGGATAAAAAGAGAAAAACTTATTATGCTGAATCTTTTTTCATGTTTATAATTTGTTGTTATATTCAGAATCGTCTGCTTTATTGAAAAACCGAATATAATTGAAGGTAGAATCAGAAAACTGAATCCTGTTAAAGGATGGATTTTGTTTTCATAGTTATATAGAAAAAACAGATATGATAAAAAAAATATAGGGAATAGCATTTCACTGAATACGTGCCAGGTTGAAAACTTTATTATTTTTCCAAGAATAATTCCTGCTGTCATTGAGAAGAGCATAACAGATATATATAAAAAATTGTAATAATAAATATCTCCAAAAAACTTGTTGAATACGATAAGACCTAAAAAAAGATAGATTGTAATATATGAAAAGTTTGTATAAGTATAGAAAAGGTCATCTCTGTAGATTTCTGTGCTTGTTTCTATATGATCATCATCAGGGTAATGCTGTGCAATAAGGGATTCAGGATTGAATGGAATATTTAAAAAAATTAATAAGAACAATAGAGCAACGGCTGATGCAATAATAGAATAATTAAAGTAAACTGTATCCGGATAAAGCATGTGTGAAATAAGTGAAGCAACGGCAGCAGATGAGATTGATAAAAACAGGACGGCAATATACTGTGATAATAGATTTTTTTCATCTATGAAATCACCAGTTGAAATTTTTAAATAGTAGCAATTAATTAATCCAGCCAGAAAGGCCGGTACTATAATTATCAATGAAGCAAGGTATCGTGAATTGACGTAAAGGTTGAAATGTGAAAATTTTTCACCCAATAACTGAACTTTGAAAATATAAAAAATAATTGAGAATAAAAATATTAGTGCAGCTGTTATGTTTATTAATTTATAGTATTTTATAGAGGAATAAATTGTTTTTCCCACTATATTTCCAGCTAAAAAAGAAAAAAGAGATATAAATAATATTATCCGGACTATTGGATAATATGGTAAATACTGTTTGAAAACTAGAATTGAATTCGATAATATACATGTAATGATAATAAAAGTTAAAAATAGAGCAGAAAGGATCATCCATCTTCGTGATATATCGGGATAACTGAACTGTTTAAAATGACTCATCTGTAGAGACTCCTCTCTCGGTCTGATTATAATAAATAAAGAAATAATGCTTATTATAAAATCGGTTATGTCTGCTGAAATTTGAATTATTTATATAGTTAGAATTAAAAAAGCAAAGAATGATTTTTACAACCAATTTTTTCCGATAATATTAATATAGTATAAAAGAATTCAAAAATTATGATCAATAGATTTTTAAGTATTGAATTCAAATATCTTGTAAAACGGGATTTTTCCGATGAAAAAAATTATTCTCTGTATTCCTTATATTATCGTTCTGATTTCATTACTCTCAGCTCAGCCGGCAGATGATTATGCTTCTCTTTTTGAAAAGAAGGAGTATGAAAAAGCATATGAGGTTATTATTACCACTCTTAACGGAATATACAGCAAAAGAGTTGAGGATCGTAAAATACCTGCTGGTTATATAGCCTTGAGTAATGTGGGCGAAGATACCGATCTGCTTACTTTATTCAGACAGAGAAAAGAAAAAGGATTTTTTATTGAAGATAACAGCGAATTAGCTGATCTTCACTTTTTTGCCGGGAGATGTGCTTCAGCACTGGATAAAAAAAAAGACGGGCTTAATCATTATATTCAATCTTTACGATTCAGAAAAATTGAGCCTTTAAGAGATGATGTTCTTTTTTATGAGATTGCAGGTATTTTTAAAACATACAAAGATACTCTTTTTTTTAAAGGGTATATAGATGCTCTGGAGCAGGCTTATACTCTTAATCCCGCTAATCCTCTGTATTCATATGAACTTGGAGATAGTTTATATTCAACTAAGGATAAGAAAAAAGCGATTTTTCATTTTAGACGATATCTTGAGAATACAGATGGTGAGGTAAAACCGGAGGTATATCTTAAACTTGGAGGATTATACGAAAGTATTGAGAAGTATCTTGAAACTGAAAAATATTATAATGAATATCTGAGAATTAAACCTGACGATTCTGAGATACTGTTTGCACTTGGTTACATTGCATATTCTAAAACAGGGAATTATATTTTAGCGGAATCTTCTCTTCAGCGGTCACTTAAAATTCTTAAAGAGGGTGATATTTACAGGAGATCCAAATCATATGAATATCTGGGCGATATGGCCTATAATAATTTGAAATATGATAAAGCTCTTCTTTTCTATAATGAATGTATTAATTATCAGTCTAAGATTCTGGAGTTAAATGTTAAAAAAGATGATGAAAGAAAAAAATTGACTCTTGAAATTAATAAACTGAAAGAAGCATTAATTAATAACAAAGAGTTTGAAAAATATGAGGATTATGAAATTCTGCTAGATGACAGAAATAAAATTGATAAAGAACTGGAAATTCTGAATCTTGAATTTAATAAACTGCAGCCGGGCAGGGTCAGATGGTTTATGGCTGTTTCTTATGAAAAAATTGAAAAATATAATGAAGCAATTCAATATTACAGAGAATCAATTAAGTACAACTATAATCCGAATAATGCAAGGGACCTGATAGTAAAATTACAGTTGAAAATTAAAAGGGGTTATTAGTATATTGCAATCCACATGAAAGTGTATTATTTTTTCTTTTTAACAGATAGTAAAATATATATCTGCAGTGTAAACTCCCGTAGTTAATGGGGACAAATTCTATTCTTTCCACCTTCGGGATTATGAGGCATTTTAAGTAATTAATTCGTATTTAAGAAAGTGAATAACTGGAAAATTTTTTTATGTAAGAGGTTTTTATGTCAGGACATAGTAAATGGTCTACAATTAAAAGAAAAAAGGGTGTTACAGATGCTAAACGCGGCGCTCTTTTTACAAAGCTTATAAGAGAGATAACTGTTGCTGCTAGAGCAGGTGGAGAGGAGCTTGATTCAAATCCAAGGTTAAGGACTGCAGTTTTAAAAGCAAAATCAAACAATATGCCTAATGATAATATTGATAGAGCAATAAAAAAAGGCGTTGGTAATGTCGATGGAGCGGTTTACGAAGAAGTAAGATATGAGGGTTATGGTCCCGGTGGTGTGGCTATTATGGTTGATTGTATTACCGATAATAAAAACCGGACGACTCCTGAAATAAGATCTATATTCGGTAAAAATGGCGGAAATCTTGGTGAAACCGGTTCAGTTAATTATCTTTTTGAAAAGAAAGGTATGCTTGTTATTGAATCACCAACAATTACTGAGGATCAGGTTTTAGAGATGCTTCTTGATTTTGATGTCGAAGATGTGAAAAGTGAAGATGGAAATATTATTGTAACTACATCTCCTGAGGGTTATCCGGCTGTGGCTGATTTTCTTGTTAAGGAAAACTTTACTCTTCTTGAAAATCAGATTTCATATATACCTAAAACGACTGTTGCGCTTGATGAGAAAAAAGCAGCTCAATGTTTAAGGATTATGGAACTGCTTGAAGAGCAGGATGATGCACAGGAAGTATATTCAAACTATGATATTTCTGATGAAATAATGGCGAAACTTGGCGAGTAATTTAAAAATACTCGGAATTGATCCCGGCTATGATATAGTCGGGTGGTCAATTCTTAATAATGGATTTAAAGTAGAGAATTACGGTGTAATAAAAACGTCCCCCGCAGATGAATTCGACGAAAGACTCCTGTCTATACACAATGGCCTTAATAATATTATTGAAGAATTCAATCCTGATTGTGCCGCCGTAGAAAAAATTTTTTTTCAGAAAAATGTAAAAACCGCAATACCTGTAGCTAAAGCTGTAGGAGTTATACTTCTTACCTTAAAACTCAAGGGGATAAGCTATACGGAGTATTCCCCTACGGAGATAAAGCATTCTGTAACCGGTTATGGAAAAGCTACAAAGGACCAGATATATTTTATGATGAAAAAACTTCTTAAGCTGGATAGTATTGAAGGACCGGATGATGCTGCCGATGCTCTTGCAATTGCGATTTGTCATCAATTAAGCGGGAAAAGTTTATCTTTAAAATAAATTGTATCATCAGTACAACGTGTTTCACCGCCGCCAAAGGCGGCGGGGTGAGTTACTCATAAGCCGGTGATATCTTATCTTTGATGAGCCACCGGCGCGGAGGAGAGCAATTTTAAAGTTCGTCTATTATCATGGATAACATTTCTTTTGCATCGTTGATATCATCCTGAAGTCTTTTAATCGATTCAAGTCTGTTTTCAGATTTAGCTTTATTATACTTTTCTGTGAGTATTTTTAAAGAGTTAGTAAGAGCTTCAATCTGGCTGTCAACAGGTGAGAATCTTTCGGTCGTTTCAGATCCGTATGCTGCAAATTCTGAATGCATTGTTTCAAGATCAACAATCTCTCCCCATCTCGGTACATATGCAGTTAAACCAAACTCGCTGCTTACAAGTTTGCCGAAAAATTCCGCCGATTCCTCTTCGCCATGTACAACAAAAACCTTTGTTTTGGGATTCTTATTGGTACTGAGCCATTTTAGCAGTGCATCCTTATCCGCATGAGCAGAAAATCCCCCAAGTGTATGAATCTGAGCATTTACAGCAATATCCTCTCCATAAATCTTTACCTGTTTAGCTCCATCAATGATTCTTCTACCAAGTGTACCTTCAGCCTGATAACCTACAAAAACTACACTGGATTCTTTTTTGTATAAATTGTTCTGAAGATGGTATTGTATTCGTCCTGCGGTACACATTCCGCTGGCTGAGATGATTATAGCTCCCTTTGCTTCAGTAAGGAGTTTTGATTCTTCAGATGTTTTCGTAAATTTTAAATTCGGAAAATCAAGGGGATTATCTCCCGACATAAGAATTTTAATCATCTCATCATCAAAGCACTGCTTGTTTTCTCTGAAAATTTCTGTAGCAGAAATCGCCAGGGGTGAATCGATAAAAACCGGGATGCGTGGAAGCTCTCCGCTTTTAAAAAGCCTGTTAAGAGTAAAAATTATCTCCTGAGTCCTCTCTATTGCAAAAGCTGGGATTATAATATTTCCTTTTTGATTTATAGAACTCAAAAGGATGTTTTTAAATTCCTCGTATGTATCCTCTCTGTTTTTATGGAGTCTGTCACCATAAGTGGATTCAATAAGAATTATATCAGCATCTTCAAGCAGCTCAGGATCTCTGATTATTGACTGATCCCTGGTGCCTATATCTCCGGAAAAGACGACTTTTGTTTTTTTTCCTTTTTCATCAATCCACATTTCAATAAATGCAGAACCGAGGATATGTCCTGCATCACGGAACCGGACCTCAACTCTTGGATGTATCTGTACTATTTCGCCATAATTAACAGGAACGAAATGGCTTAGTGAATTTTCAGCATCTTCAGGAGTATAGAGAGGTTCAACTTCAGGACGGCCGAGTTTCTTGTTCCGCTTGTTTATCCATTTTGTATCCATCTCCTGTATGTGGGCACTGTCCGGCAGCATTACCGAGCATAAATCAGCGGTGGCTTTTGTTGCATATATGTTCCCGAAAAACCCCTCCTTTACCAGCTTAGGGATTAATCCGCTGTGATCTATGTGAGCATGAGTAAGAAGCATGCAGTCAATTTTTTGAGGAGCGTATATCAGATGAAGCTGATTCCTTTGAACAAGTTCCTGTTTTCCCTGAAACATTCCACAATCTATCATTATTGTAAAGTCATCATCTTTGATAATATATGAAGATCCAGTGACTGTTCTTGCACCACCAACGAATTCAATTTTCATAAATAAACACCTCAAGTAAATTTTGTCTAATTTTGCATAGTTAATTCTAAGTTCAAATATAATTCTTTTTTGTTACTTCGGATAGCACAAAAAATGCATATATAAAAAAGAGATTTCTTTTTTAGAGCCAGAGGTTTCCGGTTTTCAATTATACTACAGTATTTTCAAAGGTCATTCTTCAGGTTTTGTTTTAATATTGAAAGAGTATGAACCTCTTCCCGGGAGAATCTGAGGGTAAAACGGCTAAATTCAATTATTAACTGTTATAGTAGAGAATAGATCTGATTTAGGTAAAATGAAATTGCTGTTTCAGATAAAAAAACCGGTCATAATGACCGGTTTTAGAAATTTATTATATAAATTTATCTTAAGCTCTAAGCACATTTTTTAAAAAGCGCTGAGTTCTCTCTTTTTTCGGGTGATTGAATATTTCGTCCGGTGTTCCCATCTCTATAACTTCCGCACCATCCATGTAGACAACTTTGGTTGCTGCAGCTTTTGCAAAACCCATCTCATGAGAAACAACAACCATGGTCATCCCTTCACGGGCAAGATCGAGCATTACATCAAGGACCTCTTTTGTCATTTCGGGATCGAGTGCTGACGTAGGTTCATCAAAGAGCATTACTTTGGGATTCATCGCAAGTGCTCTTGCAATTGCCACACGCTGCTGCTGTCCGCCGGAGAGCTGTTCGGGGTAAGCTTTTTCCTTATCAGAAAGGCCGACTCTTTTCAGTAGAATTCGGGCATTCTCTTCAGCATCTTTCGGATTAACTTTTTTTACAATACGCGGCGCAAGTGTTATGTTTTCAATTACCGTCAGATGCGGGAATAGATTGAATGACTGAAAAACCATTCCGGTCTCTTCTCTTATCAGTCTGATATTTGCTTTTGGTCCAGTAACAAGATCCTCTTCTATCCATATGTCCCCGCTGGTAACATTTTCGAGTCTGTTGATACATCTGAGCAGAGTACTTTTGCCGCTCCCTGAAGATCCGATTATAAAGAAGACATCACCCTTTTTAACTTCAAGGCTTACATTTTTAAGGGCGATTACATCGTCAAAATTCTTTGATACGTTTATTACTTTAACTCTGCTTGGCATCTGTTTTCATCCTCTCTTCCATTATTGCAACAAGTCTTGAAAAGAACAGCGTCAGAATTAAATAAATTATTGCAATCATCGTGTAGGTTTCAAAATAATCGAAAGATATTGAAGCAAATTCCCGTCCTCTTCTTAACAGATCAGATACGGCAAGGATTGAAACCAGCGATGAATCTTTCAGCAGTGCTATAAATTCATTTCCTATCGGTGGTAAAACTACTTTCAATGTCTGAGGAAGTATGATTCTGAAAATTGCCTGTCCTCTTGTAAAACCGAGTGCAAGTGCTGCTTCCATCTGTCCTTTAGGAATGGATTGTATCCCCGCTCTGAAAATTTCACTGATATATGCACCATAGCATATTGCAATTGCGATAACGGCTGAAGAGATATCTGAAATTCGTACAAATTTTGCAAGAGCATAGTATATATAGAATAACTGAACAAGGAGTGGTATTCCCCTTATTACTTCAACATATACTGTACTTATTCTGTTAATGAAAGCGTGTCTTGAAATCCTTCCAAGTCCGATAATCAGTCCAACCAGTAGTGCAAAGACTATCGATAGTACTGTAACCTCGAAAGTCATAATCAATCCGCTTGATTTATAATCAAAATGCCAGTTCTGATCGAAACCGACAACGAATTTAAATAGCTGCCGGTAAGGTTCCGGAGCAACAACAAGGAGCAATACCAGTGTGGCTATTGCTCCGTAAAATGCGATTCTCCAGGCGGAAAAGAGGGAGGAGTCATCCCTTCCCGGGATGAGTACTCCATCTGTAACATTTATTTTGGTTTTTGTATTTATCTTAGCCACTTTTTCTCTAACTCTTTATCAATCCCTTTTTCTTTAACCTTCTTAAGCCCGTTGTTGATTAAGTCAAGGATTTCTTTATTACCTTTTGTTACAGCAACACCATACTCCTCTGTAGTAAAAGGCTGACCAACGATTTTTAGTATAGTCTTGTATTTAGGATTCTGAAGAGCAAAGTCTGCAGCGATCGGTGAATCACATACGATCGCATCTATTCTTCCTTTAGCGAGATCTTCCATTGCAAGACCGAGTTCATCATACTCTTTTGCAGTAATTTTAGGATTCTTTTTAATTTCAATTGCTCCGGTAGTTCCAATCTGAGCACCGACTTTTTTCCCTTCAAACTGAGCAAGAGTCTCAAGACCGCTAAGTTCTTTCTTAACAACAATAATCTGTCCTGCATTTACATAAGGTACTGAAAAATCCATTGTGTTCTGTCTTTCAGCAGTGATGGTAACAGAAGAAACAACTGCATCGTATTTACCAGCTGCAAGTCCTGCAAAAATTCCATCCCATGCCTGATTCTTAAATTCTACTTCAAATCCGCCCTCTTTTGCAGCAGCGTTCAGCATATCGATGTCAAAACCTACGATATTTTTATTGGCATCAATATATTCCATTGGAGGCCATGTTGCATCAGTAGCGATAACAATTTTTTTACCTTTTGCGCCATCTTTTCCGCAAGCTGAAAAGATGCAAAGCACTGATATTGCAGCAATCATTGATAGAATAATACCTTTTTTAATCATTTTGATCTCCTGTTATTTTTTTACTGCCCTCTGCTGAAGTATTCTGGTGAGAATTGGGATAGAAACAGAGAACTTATCTTATTAGTTCATTTCATGTATTAAAAAAATCAAGAAAAATTTGTTACGCAATTATTTCATTCAAATGAAATTTTTTTTCTAAGTGGAAATGGCACGATACCCGAATATATAAATAAGGAGAAATATGCAAAAAAAGATATATGAGGCTAGATGAGTATTATATTTTGTAATAAACGGATATTAAAGGCTATAATCGGCTATAAATAGCCTTAAACGGGCTTAATAAAAAGGTACCTTCACCCGAATCTATAAATGTCAGGAGAACCAAACTGACGCACCAGGCAAGGATGCCGGGTTTACAACAAACGATTCATGGAGGAATCAAATGATTATTAACCACAATATGTCCGCTATTAATGCAAACAGAGCCCTAAAATTTCAGAACTGGAACGTAAGCAAGAATATGGAAGCTCTCTCTTCCGGTTTGAGAATTAACAAAGCTGGCGATGATGCATCAGGTCTTGCAGTATCAGAAAAAATGAGAACTCAGATTAACGGTTTAAGACAGGCTGAAAGAAATACTGAAGATGGTATGTCTTTTATCCAGACAACTGAAGGATATCTTGATGAAGTATCAAGCATTATCCAGAGAGTCAGGGTTCTTGCTGTACAATCTTCAAACGGAATCTATTCTGTAGAAGACAGACAGCTTATCCAGGTTGAAGTTTCTCAGCTGGTTGATGAAGTAGATAGAATTGCATCACAGGCGGAGTTTAACAAAATGAATCTTCTTCAGGGAGATTTTGCAAGAGTAAGTGTTACAGCATCTATGTGGATACACATGGGAGCAAACATGCATCAGAGAGAAAGAATATTCATTCAGACAATGACTGCTAAAGCTCTTGGTCTGAAAAATATGACAGGTAACCCTATCACTCTTTCAACTGCTGGTGAAGCGAACAGAAACATCGGGGTTATGGACAATGCTCTTCATGTACTTTCAAAGCAGAGAGCGGATTTAGGAGCATACTACAACAGGATGGAACATGCTGCTAAAGGCTTAATGACAGCGTATGAAAACATTCAATCATCTGAAAGCCGTATTAGAGACGCAGATATGGCAGAGACTATGGTTGATTTTACTAAGAATCAGATTCTTGTGCAGAGTGGTACTGCGATGCTTGCTCAGGCGAATTCAAAGTCTCAGGGAATTCTCCAGTTACTTAGATAAACAAGGTTTATTATCATTTATTCTTACCCCGGCGGGCTTGGGAGAGCCGGCCGGGTTTCCCTTTTGGGAGAAAAATAGAGTTCTTTGAAAACGATATTATAGCGAGCATGAGGCCCCGCAGGGGCATAACGGAGGGGCGAAGTAAGGGCGAAAAATCTTTCGCCCTTACTTCGCCCATACTTCTTCGCCAACACAACCCGCCCACAGGCGAGGCCGCATGGTCGCTGTAATGAAGGCGTCTGTATTCCCTATAGTAAGAGTACAAACCTGGTATCAAATGCCTGATAAGGATGTCAGGCAGTTTCGAGTCCTGTAGGAGGGACTTTAAACATCTAATTAAACAAAGGAGTGTTTAATATGATTATCAATCATAACATGAGTGCAATCAATGCTAATAAAGCGTTGAAGTTCAAGCAGTGGGATACAAACAAGTCAATGGAATCTCTTTCCTCTGGTCTCCGGATCAATAAGGCTGGAGATGATGCTTCAGGACTTGCTGTGTCTGAAAAGATGAGAACACAGATTCAGGGTTTAAGACAGGCTGAGAGAAATACTGAGGATGGTATGTCTTTCGTTCAGACTACTGAAGGGTATCTGAACCAGACTACTGAAATACTTCAAAGGATTAGAGTTCTTGCCGTACAATCTTCAAACGGTATCTATTCTGATCAGGATAGACAGCTTATCCAGGTTGAAGTTTCAGCTCTTGTTGACGAAGTTGACAGGATAGCATCACAGGCTGAGTTTAATAAATTTAAACTTCTGCTGGGGGATTTCTCAAAAACCGGTGCGAAAGCCAGTATGTGGTTTCATATGGGTGCAAATATGAATCAGCGGGAGAGGGTTTATATTGGTACTATGACTGCGAACGGTTTAGGTCTTAAAGAAAAAAATGGCGCCTTTATCGCTGATCTGGCATCTGCTGACAGCGCAAACAGAACTATTGGTGTGGTCGACGATGCTCTTCACAAAATTTCTAAGCAGCGGGCGGACCTTGGCGCATATTTTAACAGACTCGACTATGCTACAAGAGGTCTAATGACTGCCTATGAAAATATACAAGCATCCGAAAGCCGGATAAGAGACGCTGATATGGCTGAAACAATGGTTGATTTAACAAAAGATCAAGTTCTAGTGCAGAGTGGTACTGCGATGTTAGCTCAGGCAAATATGAAAACAAGAACCATTCTTCAGCTTCTTGGCGGTTGATTTAAAAACAGACGACTATTTTCAAATAGGGAATACAAAAAATCCCGCCTAATGGCGGGATTTTTTTTTAATATAATGCTATTATTAGAAATTAGATGTTTCAAGAGGGAAACTTATACCGATTCTTCCGACCGGACCGGACATATCAATTTCTACATTTTCAGAATTTTCAACTGGTGCTCCTCTGTATCCGCCTTCAACAATTAATGAAAGTCTGGAATCTGCTCCTAGTTTGATCTCTGCTCCAACCATTGCCTGCCAGGTTAAACCATCAAATCTGTCTTTGAAATCAGGATGACGGTACCATGTCCATGAATAACCAACTCCGCCTGTAACATAAGGCATAAATCCATAATCTTCCATCATATCTGCAAGTCTTATTGTGGCTACGCCAAGAAGAGGGAGAGTATATAGATTTGTTTTGTCAACTTCAACTCCGCTGACTTTTGCAACTGCGATATCAGAGGTTTCGTCTTTCCACTGAATCCAGCCAAAACCTGTTTCAGCACCTACTGTAAAATATTTATCAACTCCAATATTCAACGTTAAAGCTGAATCAAATCCGGCTTTTTCAGTCGCATCAGGATACTGAACTCCGCCTTTGATATTAAGAGTTGAGTTTTCAGCAAATACTGCCACTGAAAAAATAAGTATAGCCAGTGTTGCTAATATTTTTCTTTTCATCTGCAAGCTCCTTTTATTATTATTTTATTAAACTATAAAAACTCTTAAAAAAAGTCAAGTATATTCAAAATTATATCCATTGTATAATATTATTACATTATTGTATTAAAGCGGACAATTCAATTATTATAATTGAAGTCATAATATATAGTAACTACTCATAAATTGCAGGTAATTATGATTTTCCCCGCGACTACGGCGCGGGGAAACAGATTTCACCACCGGTTTATGAACAGTTACTATATATAATAATTGCAAAAAATGAATAATGTTGACAAAAGTATGGTTGGAATATGGAAAAGTATTTATAATTATAATAATGGGTTTGAAACTGTTTTTTACAGAAATAGTATTAGAAATTTTTTTAAAATATATAACAGGCAAATGCCTTTTAAACAGAATGAGTGAGGTGCAATATGGCAGCAGTCGGAGTGATTCTCGGCAGTGATTCGGATCTCCCCAAGGTAAGGGATTGTTTTGAAATTCTTGATCAGTTTGCTATTGATTATGAAGTAATAGTTTCATCAGCACACAGGTCTCCGGAAAAGACTGTAGAATGGGTTCAGAGCGCATCTGACAGAGGTTTGAAAGTAATCATTGCTGTTGCCGGTGGTGCAGCACATCTCCCCGGTGTTGTTGCAGCTCAAACTGTTCTGCCGGTGCTTGGTGTGCCGGTTGAGACAAAAATTGCAGGGGGGCTTGATTCAATACTCTCCATACTGCAGATGCCTGCTGGAATACCGGTTGCTACTATGCCTACGGGTAAATCGGGCGGAGCTAATGCGGCTCTTTTTGCTATCAGTATACTGGCAGTGGGTGATAATAGTATAACTGAAAAACTTATAAGCTACAGGAAAAAGATGGAGACAAAAATTACCGAGAAGAACAATAGTATCAAAGAGATGGGTTTGATGAAATACATAGATAAATTAGAGGGAAAATAATGATAAAACATAACGCGGAAATTCCGAAAGAACGGGTTCTGATTTTAGATTTTGGTTCACAATATACTCAGCTCATTGCACGTAAGATCCGGGAGCTAAAAGTCTACGCTGAGATAGTCCCATTCCATACATCCATGGATGAGATAATGAGAGAGAAACCATCTGCTATAATTCTTTCAGGCGGGCCGTCATCTATTGATGAAAAGGGTGCTCCCCAAGTCTCTGATGAGATATTTAAACTTGGGGTACCTGTTCTTGGAATCTGCTATGGACTTTATCTTGTTGTTCATGCTTTCAAAGGGAAGAGTGCAGGTGCAAGCTCCAGAGAGTATGGACGTGCTTTTATCACACAGAAGGAAAAGTCTGATCTGTTTAAAGGTTTTAAAGCAAAAGAGCAGGTCTGGATGAGTCATGGTGATAAAGTTGTTAAGATGCCTGAAGGTTTTAAAGTTACAGCTTCATCGGAAAATGCAGAGATTGCAGCTATTGAGAATAAAGAAAAAAGAGTATATGGTGTACAGTTTCATCCGGAAGTTTACCACACAACAAACGGAACAAAGTTTTTGAGCAACTTTGTATTTGGAATTTGTAAGCTTAAGCCTACATGGACGATGGATTCCTTTATCGAATCTTCAATTGCTACAATTAGAAAAGATGTCGGAGACGGAACAGTTCTTCTTGGACTTTCAGGGGGAGTTGACTCTTCTGTTACCGCTGAACTATTACATAAAGCGATTGGTGACAGACTATACTGTGTGTTTGTTAATAATGGTGTACTTCGAAAGGATGAGGCTAAGAAGGTTGTAGACCGGTATCAGAAAAATATGAAGTTAAATCTTATATATGTTGATGCATCTGCTAGATTCCTGGGTAAACTTAAAGGTGTTGGGGATCCTGAGAAGAAGAGAAAGATTATCGGTAAAGAGTTTGTTGCTGTATTTATGGAAGAGGCTAAGAAGATTGGGAAATTTGATTTTCTTGCACAGGGCACACTTTATCCCGATGTAATTGAGTCTGTTTCTACTAAAGGTCCATCTGATACTATAAAGAGTCATCACAACAGAGTTCCTGAAATTCTGAAACTGATTAAGTCAGGGAAGGTTGTTGAACCTCTGAAAGAATTATTCAAGGATGAGGTAAGGGAACTTGGCGTTAAGCTTGGTATGGCAGAAGAGCTTATTCACAGACATCCATTTCCAGGCCCGGGACTTGCAATTCGTATTGTGGGGGATGTTACTCCTGAAAGAATTGCGACACTGCAGCATGCAGATGAGATATTGATTAACGAAATTAGAGATGCGGGATTATATAATAAACTCTGGCAGATATTTGCAGTTTTTCTTCCTGTAAAATCTGTGGGGGTTATGGGGGATAAGAGGACATACGAGAATGTTATTGCTATACGCGGAGTTACCTCTGTTGACGCAATGACCGCGGATTGGGCTTATCTTCCGGAAGATCTTCTAAGACGAGTATCAAATAGAATTATAAATGAGGTCAAGGGGATTAACCGGGTTGTTTACGATATCTCTTCGAAGCCGCCATCCACGATTGAGTGGGAGTAGAATTTTTAAATATTGCAGGGACGAATTTTTGAGGTTATGTCGGGATGTTGTGAAAATATCAGGTGAAATTATATAGTAGAGACGTAGCATGCTACGTCTCTACATTTTTAGAATGTTTTGAATTAATTCACCATCTTCTCAGCAAGCTTGACAGCCTCTTCAACAGCCTTTTCCAGATTTGCTGCATCTTTTCCACCGGCCTGGGCCATATCCTTTCTTCCTCCGCCGCCACCGCCGACAATTCCGACTGTTTCCTTGACGAGCTTGCCGCAGTCAATTCCTTTCTCCACAGCCTTGTTAGTTGCTGCATAGAGAAGCATTGCTTTGCCGCCGATATCTGAACCAAAACATACTACTGAGTTCTGGACTCTCTCTCTTATTGAGTCTGAAAGTCCGCGCAGTGTATCAACATCCATATCCTTAAATGTTCTGGAGATGATTTTTATTCCATTGATATCTTTTCCCGACGCGATTATCCCCTCGAGATCGGATGTGAGGGATGACTTTTTCATCTTGTCGATCTCTTTCTCAAGAGCTTTGCTTTTTGTTACAATTTCATCTACTTTTTTAACAAGTCCCGACTCAGATATATTTACTGTTTCTGAAAGTATTGATACTATTTTATTCTGTTCGTTGAATCTGTCGAGAAGTCCCTTCAGGGTTACAGCTTCAATTCTTCTGATTCCGGCACCTGGTGAACTCTCTTTCAGTATTTTGAAGAGTCCGATTTTTCCTGTGTTTGTAACGTGGGTTCCGCCGCAGAGTTCCATGCTGAAACCGGGGACTTCAAGTACACGGACTGTATCCTCATACTTCTCATCAAATACTGCCATGGCGCCTTTTTTAACAGCATCGTTTATGTTCATTATCTCTGTTGTTACATCGACATTTTCCCAGATGACTTCGTTGACCATATTTTCAATCTGAATTATTTCTTCATTGGTCAGAGAGTTGAAGTGTGAAAAATCGAAGCGGAGTTTTTCCGGATCGACAATTGAACCGGCCTGTTTAACGTGATTTCCAAGAGTTTTGCGCAGAGCTGCCTGGAGCAGGTGTGTCGCCGTGTGATTTGCACGGATCAGGTTTCTGTTTACTATATCCAGTTTTGCTTCAGCTTTATTACCTGTTTTAAATGTTCCTGATGAAACAGTTCCAACGTGGATTATTGTTTTATTGGTTTTTTTGGTATCTTCTACTGTAAATACTGAGTCACCGCAGACTATCTGACCCTTGTCTCCAACCTGTCCGCCTGATTCGCCGTAGAATGGTGTACGGTCCAGGACGATAAGCCCACGATCACCGGCAGAGAGAGTATCAGTCTTTGAAGTCTCCTTGTATAATGCCAGTATTTTAACCTCTGCAGAGTCTGAATCGTATCCGAGGAATTCAGTGTTGCCGCATGTTGAAATGATCTCGTCATAAACTGTATCGAGCCCCATGTCGCTCCCTTTCCAGCTCTGCTTGCCACGCTCACGCTGTTTTGACATCTCGGTGTTGAAGCCTTCTGTATCAACAGAGAGCCCCTGCTCGATGGCCATCTCTGTTGTCATTTCAAGAGGGAATCCGAATGTATCGTAAAGAACAAATGCGTCATTTCCGGTGATGGTTTTCTCTCCGCTTTTCTTCACGGATTTGACAATCTCATCGAGTCGGTCCATTCCGTTTTCGATTGTTTCCAGGAATCTTCTCTCTTCGGATTCGATTACACTTTTTACATTTGAAGCGCTCCCTATTATTTCGGGATAGAACTCACCCATGATGTCTACAATAGGATCAACGACTTTATATACAAATGGTTCTTTAAATCCAAGGAATCTGCTGTATCGAAGCGCACGGCGGAGAACTCTTCTCAGGACATATCCTCTTCCGTCGTTTGAAGGATATATTCCGTCAGACATTGCGAATGTTAAGGTTCTTGCGTGCTCAACTATTACTTTTATAGGGAGAGTGTTGTTCCCCTCATATTTCATTCCAGATTCGCGGCTTACAAATTCAATGAGAGATTTAAGTTCGTCTGTTTCGAAAACAGAGTCTACTCCCTGGACAAGGGTGGTGAGTCTTTCGAGTCCCATACCTGTATCGATTCCTGTACGGGGGAGGGGATTCAGTGCTCCGGTTTCGTCCTGGTTAAACTGATTGAAAACAAGGTTCCAGTATTCAAGGTAGCGGTCGCAGTCGCAACCCGGTTTGCAGTCTGCAGAACCGCATCCGAACTCCTCCCCTCTGTCGTAGTAGAGTTCTGAACATGGACCGCATGCTCCGGTAAGTCCGGCAGGTCCCCAGAAGTTATCTTTTTTTCCAAGGCGAACAATTCTTTCGGCAGGGATTCCTATTCTTTTATTCCATATTTCGTGAGCTTCGTTGTCATCTTCGTATATGGTGGCCCAGAGTTTTTCCTTAGGGAATTTAATTATGTTTGTAGAATAGTCCCAGGCAAATTCGATCGCTTCGGTTTTAAAATAATCACCGAATGAAAAGTTTCCAAGCATTTCAAAAAGTGTAAGGTGGCGCTTAGTCCGTCCAACCTGTTCAAGGTCGCTTGTACGGAGGCATTTCTGTATGGAAGCGGCGCGTGTATATTCAAGATCTACTGTACCGGCAAACATCGGTTTGAACTGTACCATTCCGGCAGTTGTGAACAGTAATGTCGGGTCATCTTTAGGCATGAGTGAACTTGACGGTACAATCCTGTGACCATTCTCTTTGAAGAAATCTATGAAAGATCTGCGTAAATCTTTAGCTTTATGCATGAAGTTACCTTTTTTATTTATTAATGCGATATTAATGTAATCTGTCAGGAATATGAGGTTTTTTTTCAAGAATTATTTGTATTGGAAGATGTTAAGGGGAAGTAAGTTAAGTAATCAAATGAATTAAAAATCAGATTAATCAGCAGAGAGTCATTAAACTCTCTGCTGAAGTATTATTGAAAGAATGGCCTGAAATGACCACTTTAGTTTAAGGATGACATTAATTGGTTTTTTTAATTATAAGAGTGTAATCGCCCTGAGTATTCCAGTAAGAACCTTGTTGAATAACTACAGTTCTGGCACTCTCTACTGTGTAATTTTCATTATAAGGAGCATTATCAATTCTTGAAATGAAAGTTGATGATCCGGTATTGATGAGATTTGCTATGCTTCCCTGTGCAAGATTAAAAACAGAAAAGTTATAAGAGTATTTTCCAGCAGGAACAATTAATTTATATGTATCTCTTGATGGACTACCGTAAGAAGAGTTACATTCTCCCGAAAGAGTTATTTTAGAGTAAGGCGTTATGTTAATTGATATAGTTCCATCTTCATTATAATCGTCAAAATTATTGAAAGATGAAAAATAAGCTGAAGTTTGATTCCTGTCTATTCTTGTTGTAATTTTTCCAATGAGAGTTCTATTTAAAACTCCTCCGTTCCATACTTTTCCGGAAAATGATAATTGAACATCGGAATCATGCCATTTCTCAACGGTGAGCGTAAAATCATCATTGAATGGGGATGTTTTAAAAGTTCCGCTGTCCTCTCTGAAAACAACTTTTACACCATCGTCTCCAGGTTTTAATATTTCACCTTCTATTAGATCTTTTTTCAAATGGAAAATAATTGGGTGTTCCAATTGACTTCCCTGATGTTTAAAGTTTATGTGCCAGTACTCATAATCCGGGTAGAGTTTTATTCCTCTGGTGTCTTCATGTTCAGAAGCAGTGATAGTTTTTGAATCTGCCTGAAGCGTTAGTTGTGCATAAGATGAATTGCCTTCTTTCTCATCGGGTTCAGTATCGATACAACTGACCATTCCAAGAAAGAGAATGGCTGCTAAAAAAACTTTAAATTTGTTCATTTGAAACTCCATATTGATATTTTTTAAGTCATTAATACATACGTTCCAAACGTGCCTTGAAATAAAAAAAAGTAAAATAAAAAATACCCGGATAAAAAAATTGGTTTTTCCCGGGTATTTGTAATTCATGAAGTTATCCTGCGAGTTTTGTGCTTCTTCTCCAAATGTTAAGACGATCTGCCTGTTTTATCATATCCTCTCTGAAATCGGGATGAGCTATTTCTATGAGAGATTCAGCGCGCTGCCATGTAGATTTACCCTTCATCTGCGCACAGCCGAATTCTGTAATTACATAATGTGTTATTGATCTGGGACATGTGACAATTGTTCCAGATGAGAAAGTCGGTACTATTCGAGAGTGAACTGTGCCATCCTTATCTTTATAAGTTGAGCTTATACAGATAAGGCCTTTTCCTCCGCGTGAATTAAAAGCACCCATAATAAAATCGAGCTGTCCGCCGGTGCCTGATATCTGTCTTGATCCGTTAGATTCTGAAGCAACCTGTGAAAAAAGATCCACTTCAAGCGCATTGTTTATTGCCACAACTTTATCATTAAGTCCGATGATTCTCGGATCGTTTGTGTAGTTTACAGGATAGGATGCGCAGACGGGATTATTGTGCATAAAATCGTAAAGTTTTTTTGATCCCATTGCGAATGTATAAACCATTTTGCCTTTGTCTATATTTTTCTTCTTCCCTGTGATTCTTCCTGCTTCGTACATTTCGACATAGGAATCTGCAAGCATTTCTGTGTGGACACCGATATCTTTCAGATCACTCTGTGCTATCATCGAACCGACAACATTGGGGAGTCCGCCGATACCTAGCTGAATTGTTGAACCATCTTCAATAAGATCCATAACATACTTTGCGATCTCTTTATCGGTTTCTGTAACCGGAGCTGCAGGGAGCTGAATAAGGGGACAGTTGCTCCCTTCGATAATCATATCCACCTCTGAAATATGTATACCCTCTGACGCACCGCCGAGGCATCTTGGTATGCTTGTGTTCACTTCAACGATAACTTTTACAGCCTTCTGGCAGTATGCATATCCGATTGAATTAGAAGTTGAAAAATTGAAAAATCCGGTTTCATCCATAGGTGTTACCTGAAGACATACAACATCAACTTTGTTATATTTAGCGATGATCTCCGGTCCCTGATGATATGTAAAAGGGATATAATTGACAAGACCCTGTTCTGAATACTTTCTACCCATGCCGGAGAAGTGCCAGTCGTCCCATGTAAATACAGATCGATCCTTGTCGGCTTCTACACATTTCAGCGGCTTTGCTCTGGTTGTTGTAACGATAATGACATCTTTAAGTTCATTTTTTCTTGCTGCCAGTGCATTGTCCATTGCTTCGACATTCTGAACAAATTCCCCGAGGAAAACCACATCACCCGATTTCACAATTTTTGCTGCGACATCGGCTGTCTTTAATTTTTCCTGATATTGTGAGCTCCACATATTTGACATTTTGCGCCTCCTTTCCCCTGATAAATCTTTTTATGTATTACATTAAGTCTGTCACATCCGCGGCATTTTAACCGCGGATGTAGTTTGAATTATTTTAATTTGAAAGCGGGGGATCTTTTTTCAGTAAAAGCATTCATCCCCTCTTTCTGATCCTCTGTTGCGAAACATAGCGCAAATATCTGATTTTCAAATATTATAGCAGTTTCTAAATCAGTTTCGATTCCCCTGTTAATTGCCATTTTGGAATATCTCACTGCTATCTGGGCTTTAGATGCTATCTTTCCCGCCATATCAATTGCCACATCAATAAGATCTTCAAATGGAACAACCTTGTTTACAAGACCGATCTTTGCCGCTTCACAGGCAGAGATAGAATCACCCGTATAGATCAGTTCTTTTGCTTTTGCTATCCCTACGAGTCTGGGGAGACGGATACATCCTGAATAACCGGGAGTAATTCCAAGGCTTACCTCAGGCTGACCGAATTTTGCGTTCTCACTTGCGATTCTTAAATCACAAGCCATTGCAAGTTCGCAGCCCCCCCCAAGAGCAAAACCGTTAACTGCTGCTATTGTAGGAATTTTCATTTTATCAATTTTGTTAAATACTGATGACCCGAGTTCACCCCAGGCCCGCCCCTCTTCGCTGTTATAATTTTTCATTTCGTTTATGTCTGCACCTGCAACAAAGGATTTTCCGTCGCCTGTAATGATAAGTGCATAAACTTCAGAATCATCATTGACCATGTCAATGGCCTGTCCAAGTTCAATAAGCACCATTGCATTTAAAGCATTAAGCGATTTTGGTCTGGAAATTGTCAGGATGGCCACACGGCCCTCTTTCCGGTATTTGAGATTTTCAAATTCATGTTCTGTTTTCATAATTTTAACCTTAATATTAAGATTCTGATACTACAAAGGAGATAACATATTAAGGGGGTAATTGGAATAGCCTTCGTATCTATTGATTTGTGGTCGTATTAATTATTTTTCTGTGGCAGTGTGCGGCATTTGTTTTTTCTATAGAGTTTTGATGAGACTCCAGCCTAAATTATTAAATTGAAAAAGGTAAAAAATTTCTTGACAAAAATATAATACTATATAGTATATTTCTATATAGAATAAAAAGGATGAGTTCATATGGAAGAGTATCGCGGTGGTTTTCTTATAAGCCAAATAAAACAAATGAGTGGCAGATTATTCAATCAGCTGCTTTTAAAGAAGAATGTTGACGCCTTCAATGGAGAACAGGGACGTATTTTATATATTCTCTGGCAGGAAGATAGCATTACAATCCGGGAATTGGCAAATCGTACCGGGTTGGCTGTTACAACACTTACCAGCATGTTGGATCGGATGGAGCAGGCAGAACTTATTGTTCGAAAATCTGACCCCGATGATAGAAGAAAGACATTAATTCAATTAGGGGAAAATGCCAGATCTTTGCAAAAGGATTATGAAGAAGTATCCACAGAGATGGGCTCCCTGTTTTATCAAGGATTTAATAAGCAGGAAATACTGCAGTGTGAAAGGTATTTAATAAAAATATTAGAAAATATGCAAGAAATAGAACAACAAAAGAAGTGAAGTTTTTATGATTTCTGTATACACCGGTTTCATAATGAGATTTGAAAGAAAAGGAATTATGAATAGAGTTAGAATACCTGCTGATGGAAAAGTTATTCTCTTTAGTAATAGAATCAAAATAGGAAAATGATGGAAAAAATAGATATCAAACAATATATCAAAAACTTAGATGCTGTTACGGGGTGCTCGATTGGCTGTAGTTATTGTTATGCCCGAGTTAACAATCAAAGATTTCCTGTTACAGTTGATTTTTCAGTACCGGAACTAATAGAAAAACGGTTGAAACGAATCAGCACAAAAACTCCCAACATATATTTGATGACAAGTGCCAGCGATTTTTCCGGCTGGAAGGATGAATGGAGAGGTAGAGTTTTTGACTGTATGAAGCAGAATCCACAGCATATCTATTTGTTTTTAACAAAACGTCCGGACTTGATAGACTACTTTACAGACATGAAAAATGTCTGGTTTGGGGTTACGGTAAACAACAATGATGACAAAGCGCGTATTAAGATCATGAGAAAAAATATAAAGGCGTATCGTTATTTTATAACGTTCGAACCTTTACATGAGGATTTAGGCAAACTTGATCTGGATGGGATTTCCTGGATTGTGATCGGCACGGAGACAGGAAAAAGAAAAGGAAAGATTGATGCAAGGGCAGAATGGGTAACGAATATTAGCAGACAAGCCCAAAAGTATAATATTCCGGTATTCATGAAGGCTGCACTTGAAGATGTTGTCAGGGGAGAGAATATGATACAAAACTTCCCGGATGACTTTAATAGAATATTTAAGCTGAATGGAAAGGAATTGCACTATGGTTGAAAAGATACAGGAGATTCATACAAAAAGTGTTTTGACAAAATCAAATCTGCCGATAGCAGGATATTCAGTTAATCCGTATGTAGGATGTCCTCACAGTTGTAAGTATTGTTATGCCACTTTTATGAAGCGTTTTACAAACCATACAGAACCATGGGGTACTTTTCTGGATGTCAAGAATTGGCCGCCTATAACCAATCCGAAAAAATATAAGGGAAAAACGATTATTATTGGTTCCGTTACAGATGCTTATCATCCGTTGGAAGAGAAATATAAACGCACACGGCAATTTTTAGAACAAATGCAGGGAAGCGAAGCAAATCTTATCATAACCACCAAGTCAGATTTGGTGCTGCGGGATTTGGACCTGATAAAAACATTTCCCGATCCTCTGGTTTCCTGGTCAATCAATACTCTCGATGAGAATTTTCGCTCTGATATGGATTCAGCTTCTTCCATTGAACAGAGGATCGCAGCCATGAAGATCTTTCATGATGCAGGTATTCGAACTACCTGTTTCATCTCACCGATATTTCCGGGGATAACGGATGTTCTGGCAATAATCAACAGGATAAAAGATCAATGCGATTATATATGGCTTGAAAACTTGAACCTGAGAGGAGATTATAAATCTGTCATAATGAATTATATTGAAAGTCGTTATCCTGATTTAGTTCCGTTATATAAAGAAATCTATCAAAACAAAAGCAGACAGTATTGGGAGGAATTGAATAATCAAATTGCTTCTTACACAGAACAGAATGGTTATTTATATCTTATTAACGAAGAACCATTTCAAAAAAATTCAACTGGAAAACCGATTATCATCAACTATTTTTACCATGAAAAAATCCGGCAAACTGCTAAAAAAATAACACCTCAAAAATTCTGAGTTAAAACAATCAATACACAATATTCGACTTCTCTTGTTTCTATAATTTTTAATCATACTGTTTCTTTGACATTCCTTTTTATAGATTAATACCATAAAGTATTTAAAAAATAGTACTATATAGAAATAAAATTACTTGACGAATAATATTACTATATAGTACTGTTTTATATAGTAATATTATGGAGGTGTCTTTTAAATGGATGATTTACAGTTAAAAAGAATAAGTAGCGACTTATTGAAAACTGCGGAGGTGGCATATTTATAAACGATAACTGGTGATGGTTTTCCTGAAACACGCGGATTATTAAATCTTAAGAATGAAAAGCAATTTCCAGATTATACATTACTAAAGATGAAACCGACGGTTGTAAAAGGGTATCATCAGGGCAATACTTACAAGTTGGAATTTTAAAAAACACATATTTAGTGTTATTAAAACTACAGCATAAAATTTAAATTTATTTAAAATTAATATAACAGGAGAATAAGATGAAAGGACAACAAGTAATTGAAACTTTTTATGAAGCTTTAGCAAAAGGAGATGTTCCAACAGCATTTTCATTTTTTACAACAGATGTAAAGTGGAATCAACCAGGAAGTAATAAATTTTCAGGTATTAAAAACAATCCTGATGAAATTGGAGCTATGTTTGGTGAAATGTCGGCAGTCACAAATGGTACTTTGCTTATAGTTCCCAATGGTCCGTTGATGGTAAGTGGTGACTTGATAGCTTGCCCGGTAAGATTTACCGGAAAAAAAGGGGATAAGAGTATGGATTTGACAGGACTTGACCTGTTTGAAGTGAAAACCGGCAAAATCACCCAGGTCTGGCTTTTCACTGAAGATCAAAAGAGCGAAGATGATTTCTGGGGGAAATAAAATATTATTCAAAAATCTGAATACTTTGTAGAAATGGCGTTGAAACTCTCTGTGTGATATCACAGATTACTGTTTAAAAAAGAGAGCCGCTGAATTAGCGGCTCTCTTTCACAAAAGTATGACAGTAAAATATCAGTAAGTGTAGTTATATTTTCCATCTTTTGTAAGATATTTACCTATAACCATTCTCTGCACCTGAACTGTACCTTCGAATATCTGCATAATCTTTGCATCTCTCATGAATTTTTCTGCGGGATACTCTTTTGAATATCCGTAGCCGCCGAAAATCTGCACTGCATCAACTGTGTTTTTCATAGCAGTATCTGCTGCGTACATTTTAGCCATGTTTGAGAGCATTTTAAAAGGGAGACCGTTATCCTGAAGCCATGCAGCTTTCTGATAAAGAAGTCTGGCTGCTTCGGTAGTTGTGGCCATGTCAGCCAGCATAAAATGTATTGCCTGGAATGATGAGATCGGTTTTCCGAACTGTTTTCTTTCGTTTGAATATGCAAGCGCTGCGTTGAGTGCACCGGTTGATATACCTGTAGCCATAGCTGCAACAGCTGTTCTTGAGTAGTCAAGAGTCTCCATAAGTATTGCAGTTCCATTCCCCTCTCCGCCGATACACATCCAGCCGGGAACTCTTACATCATCAAATATTACTTCAGTTGTACTTGTGCTTCTAATACCGAGTTTATCCTCTTTGTTTCCGATTTTGACACCTGGAAAATCCCGGTCTACCATGAAGCAGCAGATACCCTTATTGCCGAGACTTTTGTCTATAGTGGCAAAAACAGAAAACTGTTTTGCGAATCCGCCGTTTGTAATAAACTGTTTTGTTCCGTTAAGAATCCAGTCGTTTCCATCTTTTGTGCATTTCATTGACATTCCAAGAGCATCGGATCCTGCACCCGGCTCTGTGAGACAGAACGCGCACATTGCACCTTCAAGCATTCTTCCGAACCACCATTTTTTCTGCTCGTCATTTGCTCCAACCATAATCGGATCGGCAGCGAGGAGTGAAGATGCAACAACGGTTGTTGCTATTCCGGCATCTCTCTGTCCCAGTTCGTCAATTACTGTGTATCTTGTGAGGTTGTCAAGTCCCTGTCCGCCGTATTCTCCGGGAACTCCTATGTTTGTTAGACCAAGATCGTGCATTTTTGCAAGTACATCCATTGGAACTTTGTCTTCATGATCCCACTGACCGGCGAAGGGTTTGATCTCTTTGTCGGCAAACTCAGCAGTCATCTGCCTGATCATCTCCTGCTCTTCTGTAAGTCTGAATCCGAATCCGCTCTCTACCTGGCTGCTTATTACTGTATTCATTTTTATTCCTCTTTTTACTATAAATTTTAAATATTCCCGCCGCCTTTGGCGGCGGGAATAATAGAGCATTTATTTTTTATTAAATTTTTGTTGTCCAGAGTGATGCCATTGCAGGTCCTGTTCCAACACAGAGGGATGCTCCTCCGTATGAATAGCCTTTTCTTTTCATTTCATAAAGAAGAGTAACAATCAGTCTTGCCCCTGTGCATCCTATCGGGTGGCCAAGTGCAATTCCGGAACCGTAATGATTTACTTTATTCAGATCAAGATCAAGATTGTGGTCAATTTTCAGTTTTCTCTGGCATCCGATAAATTGCGGAGCAAAAGCTTCATTTATTTCCCAGTAATCAACATCATCAAATTTAATTCCGGTTCCTTCCAGACATTTCGGGATTGCTTCAGCAGGTCCTATTCCCATGATCTCAGGTTCAACACCGTATGAACATACATTCATGAGCTTACCAAGAGGTTTTAGTCCAAGCTTTTCAGCTCTGCTTTTTGACATAAGTACAAGTGCAGCAGCTCCGTCATTTATACCTGATGCGTTAGCAGCTGTAACAACTCCGCCGTCGGGTTTAAAAGCAGGACGGAGTTTAGCCATTGACTCAACACTTGCATCTGGAATGAAGTGTTCATCCTTTGCGAATACTGTGGTGCCTTTTTTAGTTTTAATCTCTACGGGAACAATCTCTTCGTCAAACACACCTGATTCTACAGCCTTTGCTGCTCTCTGATGGCTTAGCAGCGCCAGGTTGTCACACTCTTCACGTGTAATATTATATTTAACTGCAACATTTTCAGCTGTGAGTCCCATGTGTCCAGGAACAAGTGAATCGAAAAGTGCATCGTGAGTTAGCGCGTCAACAAGTTCTCCGCTTCCCATTCTATAACCGTTTCTGGCGCCTGGAAGCATATAGGGGACGGCCGACATATTTTCCACTCCAACAACAAGAGCGATCTCTGTTTTTCCCAGCATGATATTGCTTGCAGCAATTTCCATTGCCCGCATTCCTGATGAACAGTTCTGATTCACAACCATGGCGGAACTTCTGAAAGGGAGTCCGCATGCAAGTCCGACGATTCTTGCAGGAAGAGAATTCTGCATATGCTGGTAAACCTGACCCATTACTATTTCATCGATGCTTTGAGAATCAATTCCCGCACGTTTAATCGCTTCCTTTCCTGCTGTTACAGCAAGATCTTTGGCAGTTACATCTTTCAGGGATCCTAAAAATTTACCTATAGGTGTTCTGCATGCTCCAACTACTACTACTTCATTCATAAATAGCCTCCATTATCTAATTATTAAAAACGGATTGCCTTTTGTATTCGAAGCGGTACAGCTTCGACAATGAGTCTTTAAATAATTTAAAATCATATAAAGAGAGATAAGGCATAAAAAGTATTAATGCAATAGCCGTCATAGAGGGAGTTTTGTGGTCGTATTAATTATTTTTTTGTGGTGAGAGGGGTGCAGCGGAATTTTTTTATTGTATGCTTAAAAAAACACATCGATCGTCACCTCTATTTTAATATAGACTTATGTATTACTCTTTAATCGTATTGAATAAATATAGATTGTTAGAAAAGATACAATCAGTACCTTCGGATAAGTTTCAACCTGTCCCTTTAACTCTAAAAATTTCAGCATCAACTCGCTGGAGTTAGCAGGATTATCTTATTTAAATTTATATAATTAGAATCTCGTAACTAAGGTAAATTACTGATGAAATTTTATTCCATACTGATCCCGCTATTGATTATTCTTTCTGTAACAACATTGCCTTTAAGGGCTGTTTCCGAAGAAGAATCGGATAAAAAAATTTTAACCGAAGATAATGCCGCATTAAATATTTATGGAGGATATAATTTATCATATTGGAAAATAGTCCCCAGTATATTTTTTGAATTCAGTTATAATAATGAACCGTATAAAATAAAGCAGTTTGGTATAAAAACAAATTATTCATTATTCTCTTTTGGATTAGAATATAACAACAGCAATATATCTTTCTCCAACGCTTTTAATTTAGATGAAAATAATGAAGAAAATCGGAGCCATCTTGCCGAACAGTTGAAAATATTTAACGGATTATCATTTGGAAATCTGTCAATATTCATCTCAGCAACGTATCAGAAATTCAACACTACTGCAACTTCAAGTCAGGAAGACGATATTAACTATTATTCGAAAAATGACGGATTAATAATAGTTAAAGAGTACGACACAATTGAGTGGTTCACTAAATATTCAAAATACGATCTTAGATTTGATTATTCAACATCCGATGCCGGAATTTTCAGTTTGGGTATAAGATATATGAATTATGAAGCTCCAACCGAAGTTGATATAAGTAAACAGAATTCAACTACCAGCGGTAAAATTATACTCTTCACAAAAAATAAAATAATCGATCCATATTTTGGAATTACTTTAAAAAACCGGTTTTCAGACAGCTTCTATTCTTTCTTTTCTGTTTCAGGGAGTATGCTGCTTACATCGTACTATCCTGAAAGTCAATATTTCGATATAGCTTACAATAATCCTTTATCATTTGAATCTTTTTCTATTACGGGAATCTACACTTGCAGTTATGCATTTCATTTAACCGGAGAGCACTATAGAATTGAAACCGGTATTAAAGCAGAAGTATTCATGGCATCTTTATCATACGACAGTACGCTTGAAGATGATATTACCGCCAGAAGCCAGACAGGTACACCAGTTGTGTTTAATACCGGTGATGAAGTTGAACTGAACTTCAGCAGAACCGAAGTATTCTGGGGATATTATATAAAGGCATCATCATTTTTTTAATTATTCAATTTTATCTACGGATTTTACAGGCATCACGGACCAGCTTATCCTCTTAATAATTTAAACAATTTCAGAGTTTTTAAATTATTTTTTAGCCATTGAATATTCCGAAGATAATGAGTAGAACTGTATGCAGACAATTTTTACACTCCGGATCAGGAATGCTGAAGGAGCAACTCACTTGTTTTTGAAGATATCCCGAAAAGTATATGATACTATTATGTGTTTAACATTCCTCCCTAAATTGAAAATAAAGTATCATCCTTGACAAATACTCTTTAACAAGACTGCATTAATCCAGTAAAAATAATCCTCCAAGGATGAATAAATGCGAATTTTTGCTACAGCTATCCTTTTCTGTATCCTAACTGCCGTATCGGCAACTTCCGTTAATTCGGCACCGGCTGCAGTGCAGGGAGTGCTCGACTTGAGGAGTTTCAGTTTCACAGATAACAATATAGCGGATATCACCGGTGAATATCTTTTTTATTGGGATAAGTTCGTCAACTATGAAGATCTATTTCTGGAAAGCAGCGGTGGAGAAATATTCTCCGGACCGAGGCTCTGGAACTGGAAGGAAGGGGATAGTAAACTCTATCCTGCAATCGGCAAGGGAACATTTGCAGTTAAAATACTTCTCCCCGAAGGACATCCACGTCTGGCCGTACGAACAGATACAGTCTTCAGTGCGTATACACTTTTTGCTGACGGAAAACCGGTTATAACAAAGGGGACTCCAGGAAACGGAGAGTCAACTTCAATCCCGTACATCTGCCCTGATTATGCAGTGATAGACAATTCCACTCCAGAACTGATACTATCATTTCATATATCCAACTATCATGCAGAGTGGGGCGGATTCTGGGAGCCGGTTAAGATCGGAAGTGAGCGTGCTATCCGCAATGAGTGGATATCATCACTTACAAAAATATATATCCTTTTTGGAGCTTTAATTATTATGGCGTTATATCATATAGCCATATTTGTTCTGCGAAGAGACGACAAGGCGCCACTCTATTTTGCTCTTTTCTGCATCCTGATGGCAGCAAGAGCAATAACTATGGATCAGAGACTGATTACTCATTTAATCGGAGGATTTAACTGGAGGATTCTGAGAAGTCTTGAATACTTTGGTCTTTTTATGGGAGTCCCGGTTTTTGTACTTTTTCTTTACTCTCTGTTCCGGGAATGTGTCTCTCTGAAATTTGTGCGTGTGGTAATCTATACCGGAACGGCTTTTACCTTTCTCGAGATAATCAGAATACCATTTATATATCCTTACCTGCTTAATTTATTTCAGGTACTACTTCTTGTTACATGTATTTATTTTGTATATGTTCTCATTATTGCATTCCGGAAAGGTTACGACGGGGTTATTATTTTTTCATCAGGACTTGCAATATTTCTGGCGACAATAATTAATGATCTGCTGCATTCGATATCAGTAATCAACACAGGATACTACGCTCCTTTTGGTCTGATGGGATTTATGCTGTCACAGGCATATCTTCTCTCCCGGAGATTTTCAAAAGCATATAACACCGCAGAGATCCTTAGCGAAGAACTTCTTATAGAAAAAAAATCACTGCTGGATCTTGTTGAAAGGATCAGGCTTTCGGTGACTGAGCTTAATGATTTTTCAGGAATGATAAGAAAAACGGCAGACACACTTCAGGCTAAGATGGAAATACAGGGGAGCACACTTGTGGAGACATCAGCCGCAACAGAAGAGGTCAGCGCTTCAATAGCATCCATTTCGGATAAAACTATGGAACAGAATGATATAGTTCACCAGACAATTCCGGTTTTGAATGAATATCTTGCAGGTTTGAAAAGAATTATAGATGCATCTTCACGGGCAGAAACTCTTAGTATTGAAAACACCCGCCGTACTGAAGAGAGTGCAGTGAAACTCAATGAAATCATAAAGGGAATGGAGGATATCCGTATCTCATCGAATGAGATTAGCGAAATAACTGATGTTATAAATGAGATTGCTGAAAAGACAAATCTTCTCTCTTTAAACGCGGCTATCGAGGCTGCCCGCGCCGGAGCTTCAGGCAGGGGATTTGCTGTTGTTGCCGAAGAGATTGGTAAGCTGGCTGACCTTTCGATAACTCAGTCTAAATCGATTCATTCACACATTCAATCGGCTGTGTCAAAAATTGAGGCCGAGATTAAGATTGTTTATGACTCGGAAATAATTATAAGAGGGATAGGTGTTGATGCCGGGGCCGTACTTGAAAGTGTAAGATCAATAGGATTGCTCTGCAGTGATCAGGAGAAAAAGGCATCTGCTCTTCGAAAAGGCTCAATTGAAATTACAGGCGGTTCCGAGGTGATAACCCAGGCTATGAGTGAACAGAAGATAACTGTATCTGAAGTAGCTAAGGCCGTAGAACAACTTAACGAGATTATGTTCGATGTAGTTGAAAGTGTTTCCGTGCTGATGGATTCACTGGTGGTACTTAATTCACAGACGGGCGCTCTCTCAAAGATGGTTGAGGAAAAGATTTAATTTAAAATCAGTAATTACACCTAAATATAATTTTTAGAGTAAAAGGCAAAAAAATATATCCCCGCCGCCATTGGCGGCGGGGATAATAGAGTTTTGTTACTTTAGAAAAGTTAAGGAATAAATACTGATTTAAACTGTATTTATTGATTATTTTTTGCCAAATTTGTAATGAATATATTGAATCTAAAATAGAAAATACTACAAACCGGGGGATCGATGTTAAAACGAACCGCAATGATTTTTCTGTTACTCTCTGTAACCTGTTTTTTTTCCTGTGATTTTGAGAAAAGCGGATCATCTGAAAAAGATCAGAAGTCACGCCCGTTTCTTATGGGATTCACTCCATGGCCCTATGATGCAACAATCGAAGCTGTCGACTGGTCGTATGAAAAGATCAATGAAAACGGGGATATTATCTCGCACCACATGGAAGAGGGTGTCCCATGGCAGGAATCTTTTTCCGGCTCAGACTTTCCAGCCGAACTTATTTCAGAGATTGAATCCCGCACAATAAGATATATCGACGGTAAAAAGGTTCTGCTCTCGGTATCCCCTCTTAATATGGCACGGGATGGAATGGCTCTCAACCGCGGTTCATCAGAAAGTATGCCTCTGCCTGCGCCATGGAATACATACGCTTTGAACAGTATTGAGGTCAAAACTTCATTTTTAAATTACTCGAAGAGAATGATTGAATATTTTGATCCCGATTTCCTCATCATCGGGGTTGAGGTTAATCTTCTTATCCGCAACACGCCTTCTCTCTGGCAGCAGTATCTTGAGCTTCATCGCTATGTATATACTGAATTGAAAAAATTTTATCCATCATTGCAAATCGGTGTTTCTGTCGTCTGCACCGCCTACTTCCCGGAGTGGTCATCTGAAGATAATATTGATGATCAGTTATCGGGACTTGAAGATCTCGATTCTTCAATTGATTTTCTTGCGTTCTCGGTGCATCCGTTTATGAGTGCATTGACAGCTGAATCTTTTCCGGACGATTATATGCAGAGGCTCTTTGCTCTAACAGATAAACCGGTAGCTATCTCCGAGAGCAGTTATCCCGCGCAAAGTTGGCAGACAATAAACGCCCCAATAATTGATTTTAACGGTACACCTGAAAAACAGAAGAATTTTGTTTCGCTTATGCTGGAACAATCGGCCGAATCAAATGCGTTATTTGTTATCTGGTTTTCTATTCGTGATTTTGATGCACTATGGAACGGTCTCCTGAACCAGGATGCGCTCTCACTCATCTGGCGCGACACTGGATTATATGATGAACAGGGAGATGGACGTTTAGCGCTTGATACCTGGACAGACTGGTTTGATATGGGAGTATCAGAGTAATGAACAATAGCGGGAGCGAGGCTGACTTTTTAAATCATTTTTTAAATTCATTGAAGGACTGAAGATTATATGAAAAAATTTTTAATCGTTACTATCTTTTTACTGACATCATTTAATTCCGGTATAGCGGAAACAAATGATCAATCAATAGATTATTTTGAAGATAAATTTACTGTCCGTACATCTATTAAAAATTCTTTCCTGCAGTTCAGAATTATTGATCCTGATCAGGAAGGAGAAGATATTAAATATTTACCCAATGTGAAAACAGCAATCAGCGCATTAATTTATTACGAATCGTTCGCCTTATCGGTTTCAAAGGATTTTAATCTAAGAAATGATGAAAAAAAGGGGGACACTGAATACTATGATTTCCAGCTGTATTATTTTACAGAAAATTTAGGCTGTGAATTATATTACCAGAGATATAAAGGCTACTATCTGGATGATCCGGAAAACTTCGGTTATGTTGCTGGAGATTCTAAAACAATAAGATCCGATATAAGTACATCTCATCAGGGATTGAATATCTACTATATATTTACTGATGCTTATTCTATGAACGCCGCAATGAATCAGGGGGAGAAGCAGAATGAATTGAAAGGTTCATTTATGATAATGGGTTCATTTAATCGTGTAAAGCTGGATAGCAGCTACAGTTTAATTCCTGAGAATCAGCATATATATTATGATGAAGATTCAAACTATACTGGCGGAAAATATTTTACACTTTCAATTTCACCCGGTGCGGGAATTATTATACCTTATGAAGATATTTTTGCTTCTTTTGCTGTCTTTATAGGTTATGGAAAGTCATATAGTGAATATCAGAATCTTGATGACCGGCAGACAGGTGTTGATAATGTTCTGAAAGTTAATATGAAGTTTTCAGCCGGTTATAATGCTGATAATCTATTTTACGGAATTGTCTGTAATTACGATGCAACAAATTTAGTAGAAAATGAAAATCAGTTCGAAAATTCGTTTGAGGCGGGATTTGTAGAGTTATTTTTAGGTACGCGCTTTTAAAAGTTTTCAATTTACTCATAAGAAATAATTTAATATTAAGTGAATTGAAAACTTTTTGTCAACAATGAAACTAAATGATTCTATTTATAAGTTTCAGTATACTACCGTAATTACAAAGAGTTACATTATATCCTCTGAAGTCAAACTCCTGTTAACTCATCACTCCTCAGTCTTCTGAACCCATTTGATTGCGTATGATAAAAGCTCATTCGATGATGAAATATTCATCTTCTCTTTTATTCTTTCCCTGTATGTTCCGATTGTATTTACATTAAGATTTAATGACTCGGCTATATCTTTCCTTGTATATCCTTTCCCGATGAGCCGGAAAATTTCCAGCTCTCTCCCTGTGAGCATTGATGCTGGATCATCATCGATATTTTTCTTTCCGGCCTCTCCACCCTTGGCCAGAAAATTGCTCAGCAGCCGGTCATTCATACTCTCGCTTATATAAATCTTTCCGGAGATAATCTGCCGGATGGCGGTTGTAACCTGTCCGGACATCTCCTGTTTCATTATATATCCTCTTGCTCCGGTGACCAATGCCCGTTCGGCATAAACTTTTTCATCATGCATCGATAGAACCAGTGAAGGTATGTTCAGATTGTTGTCCTGAATAAATTTGATCAGCTCCAGGCCGCTTGTATCCTTCAGAGTAATATCCGCGATGACAAGATCCGGTTTTAGCTGGCGGACTTTATGTGTCGCGGAAAAAACATCTTCAGCCTCGCCGCAGACCTCCATGTCAGATTCTTCGTTGATCAGCTGGATAAGCCCTTTTCTGAATATGGGGTGATCATCAACTATAAATATTCGTAATTTCTTCATATGTTTTTTCCTTCCAGTCCCACTCATTTTTCTTATTGTTAATTCTTGGAAATTTCAGAAGTATCTCTGTTCCCGATCCGGGATTGCTGTTTATATCAAGTGAACCGCCGATTGCCCTTGCACGATATTTCATCAGCTCAAGTCCTATTCCCGGGGATGATATTTCATTCTCATTAAATCCTTTTCCGTCATCTTCTATGGATAGATAAATGTTGTCTTCATTTGAAGAATACGTTATGATAATGTTTTTAACCTCACCATGTTTAACCGCATTATTGACTGCTTCCTGTACAATGTAGTACATATTTATTGCAACCTGGCTGTTATATATTCTCACATCCATATTGAAATTATGAAAAATACAATTTATAGCAAAAATTTTTTCTGTTTTATTTATCAGATCGGTAATGGCAAAGCTCAGTCCATTCTCCTCAAGTCTTACAGGGCATAGACCTCTGGCAGTGACTCTTGCTTTTTCATGAGCCTCCTGAAGGTATGCGTGTATCTCCTCTGCAATTTTAACTTCAGGATTATTCTGATTCTTCAGCCGTTTTAAAAGGAGTGAACACATTGCTTCTATTCCCACAAGGTGCTGTCCCAGGTCATCATGCAGGTACTGACCGATTTTATAGCGTTCACGACTGGCTGCAGTCAGTACCTCTTTTTCAAGCTGTATCTGGTCCGTTACGTCGTAACCTACCCATATTATACATTTCTCAGACTGAAGCTCAATAATTTCAGCTGCAATTGATACTGTTCTTATACCATTAATTTTTGAATACATCTGAGTTACGTAGCTTCTGAGTTTACCCTCTTTAATAAGTTCGTTGATAAATCTGTTCCTGTCTTCCCGGTCTGTAAAAAATTTTATATCAGTTGATGTGTTGCCGATGAGCTCCTCTTTCGAGTAACCTACAAGTTTTGTATAACTTTCGTTAACGTCAACGTATCGTCCCTCTTTGAGAGTTGTAATGGAACTGGGTGCAGGACTTGCGTGAAAGGCTTTTGAATACTTTTCATCTGAGATGCGGAGTTTCTGTTCTGTTATTTTTAATTCGGTTATGTCTGAAAACATGAACATGCACCCTACAACTTTCTTGTTCAGATCAAAAAAAAGTTTCGGCGATGCAATAACATGAAAAATCTTATCATTGGTTTTTATGCTGTCAAATTCAAGATATGGTGGAAGCATATCCGGTTTATTTTTCATCCAGTAGAGCCATTCATCGACTATTTTACTGTCGAAGAATTCTCGGATATGTTTTCCCAGAATATCCTTTTTATCCACACCGGCCATTTTGCATATTTCTGTAGAGGCCAGTTTGATGATACCCTCCCTATCATGGAAAGCAACAGCGTCTTTGAGATTATCAGCTATTGACCCGATAATAAGCCCGCCGTCATGGAGCAGTCTTTCAGGAGCCATTTGTCCTGTTATGTCATAAAATGTCGCATAGTAACAACGGCGTTCACTGTTATACGATATGGTTGCAGAGATCAGTTTTCTCGGATTTTTATCTTTTATTGAACACCAGAATTTTCCCGATGGGATACCATTCATGCTGCCGAAAACTGCTGCATGTTCAAGGGGGGTGTAGGGATAATCATATATTATCAGATCGTGCCAGTGTTTGTGAATTACATTTGCAGGGGAGAGGCCTGATATCTTTAAAAATTCTCTATTACATTTTAATACTATAAGATCACTATCGAGAATTACTGTTGCCAGTCCCGATTGTACTTTAAATAAATCATCACTGAATAAATAATCAGAATTCATTGTATTTACCAATTGATATACTTAGGCAGTTGCCGGTTGAAAAATGTCAATATTAATTAAGCATACAATTAATAGTTATGAAGTTTAATCACGAAATCTAAAGCAGTGCATCGTATCTTTTTTTTATCGGATTAAGGAGATACTCAAGGCCATAAATTTTTATTTCATAGAGTGTAGATAAAAGCATTCCAAGTCTCCCTGAAGGGAAACCGTTTTCATGATACCATACAACATAATGTTCAGGGAGATTGCACAACGTCACACCTTTGTATTTTCCGTATGGCATCTCTGTAGTTACCAGATCAAACAGTACAGTTGGATCCATCATCTCATTCATACTCTTTTCATTATTTTCCATCAGAGACAGCGCCTTTTGTTTCATGAAACTGAGGGTGATTTAAAATGAGTTTTTCAATCCGATCCTGTTCATCTTTAGAGATGTATTCATCGAACTTTGCGCTGCTCCTTTTGAATCGTTCAAGCCACTCAGTTCCAAGGAGTTTTATGTCGGAGTTTTTAATTTCCAGTGATGTGAATGCAGCAGTGGTATCGTTTTTAGGACCTGTTCCCTTTCCTGATCCGGTATAAAAACCTGCAGCAAGAAGTGATCCTCTTACCATGGTGGAGCTTGAATATGTAAAGAGTTTAGCAGGTCTGTTTATGCAGTGATTGTATATACGTTTAAATACAGAATAATTCCAGAGAGTTCCATTTGTATTCAAAGAGAACGGATCGAAGAAAATGCAGTGCGGCTGATGAGATTTTTCAATATGATCAAGAAAATCCCCCTCAACAAGATTCCATTCAATATTAAACTTATCAGATCTCCATGACCCTTTGTTAAGAATTGAAGCAGGAGCTGAGTGCCGCACATGATGAAAAAGTGACGGATTTTTTACTGTAAGGAGGAATGAGTCGAGATCATTTTCAAAGCTTACTATGCGCACCACTTTCTGAAAATTATTTTCAGAATATAGTTTTTCACATTCCAGTATTGCAGCCATTGCATTAGTCGCTGAACCCATCCCCACATCCCAGATAACAAGTTCGTCATCGGTAATTGAATTGAGCATCACTTCCAGCTCTGACTGGTCAACGTAAAGAGTTTTTGCTTCAGTTAAAGGTTCAATAACAGAATGCATTATCTCCCCCGATTTTATATGACGAATGCTGTGAAATCCCGCATCCTGTTTTACAATCTGGTAGTCTCCAAGTGCAGGTAGCTCTGACTTTTTTTTGCGAATAGGGTGAGTTACCGGATGTTCATCGTCATCCCGTACTAACAGTTCTTTCTGTTCGGAGTAGTAAGATGCAAAGGTTCCTTTTAGAATATGATTCCGCATTGAATTCATAAGATTGCGGTAAAAAGTGAGATTATGTATTCCAATGAGATTGCCGCCATAGTACTCCTGAGTCTTAGTCAGGTGATGGAGATAGGCGCGGCTGTATCTGCTGCATGCCGGGCAGGAACAGTTTTCGTCAAGGGGTCTGTCCTGGAATTTATAGATCCCTCTGCGCAGCTCCATTCTTCCATGGGATGTATATGCAACTCCCTGCTGTGCCATTGCAGTCGGGAGGATGCAGTCGAACATATCGACACCACGGTGAACTCCCTCTAAAAGGTCTATTGGAGTTCCCACACCCATGAGATATCTCGGATAGTCGCGCGGGAGGAGTGATGCGGTAAACTCAGTCATGTCCTTTCTTTCATCTTCAGATTCACCAACTGCAAGCCCGCCGATTGCAAATCCGTCAAAGGGGAGGGATGTAATCTGTCCTGCGCTCATTTTCCGGAGTTCCGGGAAACATGCACCCTGTACAATTCCGAAAATAGATTGAGCTGAATCTCCCCTTGCTGCTATACTTCTCTCTGCCCATCTTGCTGTAATATCGGCTGCCTCTCTGCAGAGAGACTCTTCTGATGTGGACGGAATACACTGATCCATTGCCATCATTATATCGCTGTTAATTAATTTCTGTGTTCCGATACTTGTTTCCGGACTTAAAAGAATTTTTCTGCCATCGTGATAACTTCTGAAGACGGCACCATCTTCAGTTACTTTAACATCTTTTGAAAGTGAAAATACCTGAAAGCCTCCTGAGTCAGTAAGTACAGATCTCTTCCAGTTCATGAACTGATGTATCCCTCCGAACTTCCGGAAAACATCAGTCCCGGGGCGGAGCAGCAGATGATATGTATTTGCCAGTAGAACAGGAAACCCCAAATCCTCAACGGCAGTAGTATCCTGTGAACGGAGTACAGCAAGGGTCGCTACGGGCATAAATACAGGTGTCTGTACGGTATTGTGCAGTGTAGTGAAAGTGGATGCACGTGCAGCTGAATTTTCCGCTTCAGCTTCAACGGTGAAACCAAGGCGATGTATATTTTTTAAGTTCATTATTGTCTATTAATCCTTTTTGTTCTTAAAGGGATTAAGAGATTTTTTATGATTCCGGGTCAAGTTTTTTATGAGGGATTTTTTTATCGGGGAGAGGATATTATTAATTGAGCGAATGATCCTTTCCGTTGGGGTGAATGATTATTCGCCCGTACGAGGTTGAGAGAAATTTTATAAAGGGGATATTTTTAGGAGTGGGATTTTTTTATCGGGGGAGAGGGGATTTTTAATTGAGCGAATGATCCTTTCCGTTGGGGCGAATGATTATTCGCCAGTACGAGGTTGAGAGAAATTTTATAAAGGGGATATTTTTAGGAGTGGGATTTTTTTATCGGGGAGAGGGGATTTTTTAATTGAGCGAATGATCCTATCCGTTGGGGCGAATGATTATTCGCCCGTACGAGGTTGAGAGAAATTTTATAAAGGGGATATTTTTAGGAGTGGGATTTTTTTATTGGGGAGAGGATATTTTTAATTGAGCGAATGATCCTATCCGTTGGGGCGAATGATTATTCGCCCGTACGTGATTGGGAGAATAATATTTATAAAATATTTTTTATTAAGGGAATTTTTTAAAAATTTCTCTGCTGCTATCGTATTCATATGTAAGAAATATTATTAAGGAATTTAAAATGTCATATAATCCGGTTTTTCATCATAGGCGATCTATTCGTTTAAAGAGATTTGATTATTCTTCTTCGGGTGCATATTTTGTTACTTTATGTGTAAAAAATAGAACAAAAATTTTTGGCTATATTGTCGGTGGTAAAATGATTTTAAATGCTGCCGGTATAGCAGCTCAGTTATGCTGGCAGGAGATACCTTTACATTATCCCTTTGTTTCTCTGGATGTATTTGTTATTATGCCCGATCATATTCATGGGATAATTTTGATTAAGGAATCGGATTTGAGGTGGGGAAAGGATACTGATGTCGTGGAGAATGATTATTCGCCTGTACGTGAAAATGATAATTTGTTTCATAATAAGCGGCCGCGCGGTACTTCAAAAACAATCGGATCGGTTGTTCGCGGATATAAGATAGGTGTAACAAAATGGTTCCGTAAGCATACACTTGTCGAGTCTGTCTGGCAGCGAGATTATTATGAGAATATTATAAGAAATTATGATGATTTAAATCGAATTCGTAGGTATATTATAAATAATCCGCAGAAGTGGAGATAGATTTGTTTTTAATTCAGGATGTGCGAATAATCTTTTTTTTCGGGAGAATTATATCTTGATTTGAGAGAATGATATTATCTGTCGGGGCGAATGATTATTCGCCCGTACGGATATAGATTGAATTATAAGTATTTAGTGGAGAAAATAAAAATGAAAATTATTTCGCAGGTCTTAATCGGATTAATAGCATTTCAGCATCTGTATATTCTATGGATCGAGATGTTTGTATGGACTACAGTGGGGAGGAAAGTGTTCAGAGGTTTTCCAAAAGAATTTTTTCATACAACAAAGGCTATGGCTGCCAATCAGGGTTTATACAACGGATTTCTTGCTGCAGGATTAATATGGTCGCTTCTGATATCAGATAGAATCTGGAGTTTTCAGGTTTCACTTTTTTTTCTGGCGTGTGTAGTTACAGCGGGTGTTTTCGGAGCTTTTACAGCGGATAAGAAGATATTTTTTGTTCAGGCTCTCCCTGCTTTAATTGCAATGGCTGTTTTATTTCTGGCTTAGATTTATTGGGGCGAATGATTCATCGCCCTTACTTTTATTCTGTAAATTCATGATGGATTTCGAGAAATTGATCGATGTTTTTAATAAATAGTTCTGCAAGTTCCGGATCAAAAATTTTTCCGGAATTGTCTTTGATGTAGATGCATGAATCATTGATGTTCCATGCATCCTTGTAAACCCTTGAATGTGATATTGCATCAAATACATCTACTATGGTTGTTATCCTGGCATTGAGAGGGATATCCTTTCCGCTGATACCGTTGGGATATCCGGAGCCGTCCCAGTTCTCATGGTGACACAAAGCAATCTCTGCTGCCAGTTTCAGTACAGGGAGTTCTGATGTATTGAAAATCGAGTAGCCGATAGTTGTATGTGTTTTGATTACAGCAAATTCTTCATCGGTAAGTTCTCCAGGTTTATTTAAGATGCTGTCAGGAATTCCGATTTTTCCCACATCGTGCATCGGGGAGGCGAGTTTTATATCAAGTGCCTGATATTCAGTCATTCCATAGAGTTTTCCTAGAAGATAGGTATATTCTGAAACTCTCTGTACATGGTTTCCTGTTTCGTGAGATCGTGTTTCGACAACGTCACCAAGTTTAAGAATAATCTCTTTTTGAGCTGCAATAAGTGATCTGCTCATCTCAATTACCTGGGCTGTTTTTCGTACAACTTCCTCTTCAAGATGTTCACGGTAAAGCCGGTTTTCAGATTTAAGACGTGCATTCTCAAATACACGATTCAAGGTTATAGGTAACACTGAAAAACTGGTTATAGGTTTAGGAATAAAATCCCAGGCTCCTCTTCTTAAAGCTTCAACTGCTTTCTCTATTAATCCGATACCGGACAATACTATTATAGGCATATTAGGATTTTCCGGTGCTACTCTTTCTATAACCTCAAAACCATTAATTTCGGGCATGTTGAGATCCGTTATAACCGCATCATATTTTTTTGATCTAATCATTTCGACTGCTTCGCGTCCATTAGAAGCAGTATCGGTGCGATACCCGACGTGTTCGAGATAGGCAGATATAGATTCTCTTATAACCTTTTCATCATCAACGACAAGAATTAATTTATCTTCGCAATCCATTCATTCACCTGTTATTTAACCTGAATTAAACTTTGTAATGAAATATCTCTGTTCAATATAATAGTTTAATTTTTATCCGGTAATTATTCCTAAATATAATTTTTATTGTAAAAAACAAAAATTTTATATCCCCGCAGCTTCCGGGGGCGTAGATAATAGAGTTTTTTTATTTCAGAAAAGTTAAGGAATAAATACCGTTTTTTATCACTGAAAATTCTTGGGAACATGAATTTTAAATACTATAGATTATAGTTTCATTCAGGCAATATTCAATAAATTCATAAACTTCATTTTTGCTGATCTTAGGATATTTTTTCAGCATATCTTTTAGCGTATTTTTCTCTGTAAGACCGTAGAGGAAATCGCTTAGTTCTTTTTCAACGATCAGAGGTTTAACTTCTCCGCCGCAATTGTAAACTATTACTGCTGTTTTTTCAGGACGGAATCTGGATAAAAACTCCTCTAATGTATATTCACCAACACTCATGAGCTCATCGAAATTGTATTTAAGTGAAATAAACTCAGTTGCCGGTGAGAGTTTAAACAGTGTATTATCATTGAAGGATACTTTTAATTCTCCAGTGTATGGGCCTTTAAGCAGAGAGTTGTTTAAAGCTCCATGTATTGTAATAATATCCTTCATGACAGGGAAGAGATTCTTTTTATCATTCCTTGTGAATATCTCCTGCACAAATGATAATTGTGAAGATGTTATATCATCTATTGAATTTCGGGATAATAGTTTTGCAGCGGATTGATGAAGTGCATAATTATCCAGCAGATCAGCCGGTTCCATATCAAGTGTTTCGATAATCATAAACATCCATCCTGCAGCTCCCCCCTGATTATAGAAAATATTGCAGGAATTTTTTAATGACTCTGCGGAAGCCATATCCTTTTCAGAAAATCCGGGTGATGAGATGAGTGTATATGGCGCGTCATCGGTAAATTTTAAATTAAATGATTCTGCATTGTCATACAGAACTGTTCCCGGGAGCACTGCAAGGGGAAATATATCCAGATGGTTCGGCTGAAGGGTAAGTGCGTAATTTAAACTTTGTTTAAAACCGTCAAGGGTATCTCCGGGGAGTCCATATATCAGGTCCAGGCCGAATATTACACCGGCTTCATTGAGCAGGGCAATTTTATCGGCATATTTATCAGGATCAATATTTCTGTTCACATTGGAAAGAACTTCAGGGATTGCACTTTGCAGACCTATCTGAAGGCTGCAGTTTATCATGGCGAACAGTTGAGCCATCTCTGAATCTAAAAATTCAGTGCGGACTTCAAATGTGAAGTGTATAAGCGGAGCAGTTTTAATTATCATGCGGAGTATTTTTTTTGCACGTTTAACATCACGGTTGAATGTCGGATCGAGGACAAATACCTGATTTACATTTTCCGATTCAAATAGTTCAAGCTCCTTCTGGATGCGCTCAAGAGAGTACTGCCGTACACCTGCAACTCCTCGCGACTCAAAACAGAAACTGCACTTAAAAGGACATCCTCTGGAGAGTTCCCATAGAACTCCTGAATATTTTTTTACGTCAATAACTCCGGATAAAAAAGGGGAGGGGAGTTCATCAAGATTCATTATCGGGCACTGATTTTTATCTGAATCGGCAGTCTGGTTTTTTACAATTACCGCATCGATATTATTGCAGGGTTCTTTTTTTTGTATTTTTTTAATTACTTCAGTGAGGGCAAGCTCACCTTCACCCTTGATTACAAAGTCGAATGGTCCGCTTTCCAGAAGTCTTTCAGGAAGAGCTGTAGCCTCGGCTCCCCCTGCAAAGAGAACTTTATCTGGAAAATTGTTATGAATGATGTGACATATTTCCAGAGTCAGGTGTCTGTTCCATAGGTAAGTGGAAAAACCGATCATGTCCGGGGAATTTCCGCATATCTGATCCGCAATCAGCTGAGCATCAGTGTCGAGATAAAAGTCAAGATATGAGACCTCTGTTTTATTATTAATTTCCAGAACTGAATCAAGCTGTGATTTCAGCAGGGCAGCAGCGAGGGGCATCGCCTGTGGTGAATTTTTTATGTGAATTGATACTATTATCAGTTTCAGTTTTTTCAAATAATTATCCCTATTGTTTATATAAAGATAAGTTCTGCCGGTATCATTACAAGTATTTTATTTGTTGTAAATATATAATAATGGAAAGATTTTTTTCGTATGGTTCAACTGTTTTATTTTAAAGAATATTCCTGCCGTACGATTTTATATACAGCAGGAATATTCTATAGATTCTTATTGAGTCAGTTTTCTTATTATATCGTCGGCACACTTTTTTCCGGACAGAAGCATCCCTCCGAAGATGGGACCCATACGCGGTGAACCGAAGTATCCGCATGCAGCCATTCCTGTTACGTATAAGCCGGGATAAATTTCTCTGGTATTTTCTACAGTCATCAATTCACCCATATCTGAATTCATTGGAGCTTCACCTTTGGGCGGATCAATAATCCCGCGTTTTGCAAGCATTGAAACTATTGCAGAGGGGTGGCCCGTTGAATCTACAACAATATCCGATGAAATCATAAGCGGATCAACATGAAGACCCGTTGCTCTTACCGGTGACCAGTTTATAACAACTCCGCTCATTGCGCCATTTTTGACTGATACATCTTCCACTTCAACAGTATTAAAAATGGTCAGACCTGCATCGACAGCATGTGCAGTTAACTTTGCTGCCATTTCCACTGAATCGAGAGAATAATAATCGCCGGGATGTTCGGTAAGGTGCAGAGAGAATTCTCTTGCTATCGGTATACTCTCCTTCTGCAGTATAACCCTGTTCATCATCATACCGCCGCCCCATACTCCGCCACCTATAGAAAGCTTGCTTTCGAAGAGTGCAGTTTTAATACCGGCGTGTGAAAGGTAGTATCCAAGGACAACTCCCGACGGACCTCCTCCGACTATTACAACCTGATTTCTCAGGTGTGCCAACAGCTTTGCTGAAAATGTTTCGATTACCAGTTGAGAAATTATTGATTCATCAAGCATGGTTCCTCCGTTTTATATTTTAAAAAATAAAAAAGCCGCGTACGGAGGAACGCGGCATATACATTGATAATCTATAGTTATTGTACTGCCGTTTCCCTCCGCCGGTATTAACCGGATCAGGTAAAAAGGGTATAATCTCAGCACGCATTTACTGCGGCACCCCTAACGGTAAAAATTTTATCAAAGAACTGATTTATTAAAAAATCTACCGGGCATTGATGTCAATTAATTATTATATTTTTAATCTAATAAAAATATAATAATTTAAAGCGCTGTGAATTTCTATTATAAACAAGCCAGTGTCGAAAAACCATGATTCTAAAAACTAGCTGATATTATTAACCTGCTATTTCTCTTTTCATCGCTTCGAATTCTTCTTTTGTTATTTCACCTTTTGCATAACGTAACTTTAATATTTCCAGAGGCTTTTCTTTACCCCCTGACAAAAAACCATCTTTTTTAAAATAGTTAATTCCCAAGAAAATCAATAGGCCCAGAATAACTAATGAAAAAATTCCCATAAAGATACCTCCACCATTAAAAAATTCGAACCAGTGCGGTCCCATGAATCCATCATAACCGCATCCGCTGCCTCCTCTCCAGGCATATAATGTGTTTGCTGTGAAAGATAAAAATAAACCGGTCATAACTATAATTAACCACTTTTTCATAATCTTTAACCTCTTAATTTTAATTGTTAGACCTGATAAAAAGAAGAAAGGTTCCATTATGATATTTTTTCAGTAATTATTCCTGAATATAATTTTAGTGAAAAAAACTAAAATTATATATCCCCGCCACCGAAGACGGCGGGGATAATAGAGCCTTTATATAGATGCTTGCAGTTTTTTGAAGAGAACTAAAATTATCTTCATAGTTAAAAAATGGTTGCAGAGGCGTCATAAATTAAGTAAATATATTTATACAGTTAAGGAGATTTTCATGAAGATATTAAAAAAAATTACTATTGCAGTATTGAGTTTTTTCCTTATTTTATTTGGGCTTTTCTATTTTTCAACATTTCATCCTGATGAGATTCAGAAAGAGAAATTTGTAACAGGAGAAAATCTCCCTCTTCTTCAAAAAGGGAAAGAATACAAAGTGCTTTCATGGAATGTGCAGTACATGGCCGGAAAAAATTACGTTTTTTTCTACGATGAATGGGATGGTTCGGGTCCTGATATCCGACCTACTGCAGAGGATATAGCCGTTACTTTTAAACGTGTTGCTGAGATAATTAAAAATGAAAATCCCGATTTTATTCTTTTACAGGAGATGGATTGTGATGCCAAACGGACTGATCGTCAGGATCAGATGGCGGAACTGCTGAAACTTCTCCCGTCAGAATATGCATCATATACAGATTCATACTACTGGAAGGCGGCATTTGTTCCACACCCTCAAATAATGGGAAGAGTGGGAATGAAAGTTTCTATAATCTCAAAATATAAGATTCAAAGCGCAACAAGATATCAGCTTCCGCTGATGCCTAATAATTATATAGTTGAAAACCTTCAGTTTAAAAGAGCTGTACTTGAAGCTGCTTTTCCTGTTAAAAACGGGGAGAGTATTTCTCTGATGTCTACTCATCTTGATGCTTTTGCACAGGGATCGGATACTATGCAGAAACAGGTGCAGTATATTTCAGATCTTCTAACAGATAAGAGCAATAAGAAACGTGATTGGATTATCGCTGGAGATTTTAATCTGCTCCCTCCCGGAAACAGTTATGATTTTTTACCGGAAAATGAAAAACAATATTTTCAGAAAGATAGTGAAATGAAAGTTTTATATGATAAATTCAATGTTCTTCCTACTTTGGGAAACATGCTGAAAAACAGAAATGCGTATTTTACACATTTTGCAAATTATAATAAGGAAGCAGATAGAACTATTGATTATGTGATTCATTCAGACAAAGTTAGAATGACTAATTTTTATGTAAGATCAAAAGATACGAAAGATATTTCGGATCATTTTCCGGTTATTATGAAGTTTGTAATAAATTAAAAAAATGGATCATCCGGTAGTGATGCTGATACCGGATGATCCGCAATTAACTAATGTGTGTTTTCAAAATATAATCAAGCCACTACCTCTACACTCGAATCATCTGAGATAATAACATTCAGTTTGTCCGCAAGTTGTTTAAGTTTTACATAATTAGTTTTTAGTATCTGCGCACTGCCGGCAATGTTCTGTACAATTGAACTGGTGTTATCTATTGAAACTACAATTTCATTAATGGCTGTTGATTGTTCTGAACTTGCATTCTTTATGATTTCCGATTTCTCCTGAACACTGCCGGTTTTATCGAGCATATCATGCTGAATAACGCTTTGCTTTAAAATTGTTTCCATGGTTTCTGTTGCTTTTTTTTCTGCGGCAATAAGAGATGTCCCTATACTTTCAATGAATTTGACTATCTCTCCGACTATGATACCGGATGATTCCATATCTTTGCGGTTATTGCTTATCAGATCTTTTATCTTACTCAATTCAATTGTGGAGTTATCTGCAAGTTTTCCCACTTCATCGGCAACAACACCGAAACCGCGTCCATGTTCTCCGGCTCTGGCTGCTTCGATAGATGCATTGAGAGCAAGGAGATTTATTCTTTCAAAAAAATCATCCATAATGTCAGCAATGCTCTGCATATTTATGGAGTTCGCAAGTATCTTGCTGTTTATATCGCTTATAGCCTGAGATGATTTTTTTCCGCTCAAAGCGATAGAGGTGATAACAGCAAACTCATTCTGCAGATCAACTCCGTATATCTGAAGCTGGTTTATAAGTTCATAAAGTGAATGTATGCTGCTTCCGAGTTCTGAAACGGATTCGTTCTGATTTGCCGCTGCATTATCTACATTTACTGTATTTGCAGAGATCTCTTCCATTGATGCAGCAAGTTCTTCAATTGTTGCAGCCTGAGTCTGAGTACTGATAAATATATCTGTTATAACATCCTCTGTTGAATTTATGGATGTTGTAAGCTCATTGTATGATGTGCGGATTGTTTCAATCAGGTGAGTTATATATTCATTTTTTTCTGATGTGATTTTCGCTTCATTTTCACTTGCGCTTATTGCAAGACGAAGAAATTTCATTACAAAGTATGTAATGGTATATGTCAGGATAATTGACACTATCCCCATTATTGTTCCTGCACGTATAAGCTCAATTTTATCAGCAGCTCCGGCAGTTGCCATTGATGAATCAAAACGGCTCTGATTCCATATAAAAAGGCCTATTATAAGAAATACGACAATAAACTGAATAATTCTTGGTGCAAACATTGCAGCTAAGACAAGCATGGGATAAACAAAATATATAATCGTTACCATTGTTATTTCAGGGGTCCGGGCTTCTGCTCCTCCAATCGAAATGAGACATTGAAAAAGTACAAAAAATGAGGCAGCGCTGCTCAGTTTTCCTCTGTATATCAGGAAGATGGTAATTACAGCAGATGTAATGGAACTTAAGCAGGAGACTGCCAGCTTCATGAAATCTATTCTGCCGATGAAAATAAAGAATGTTGTAATCATTAGTAATAAAAATATGAAAGCAATGACGAAAAGAAACTGCGCGCTTGAACGTTCTACTATTCCTTTATTATTGTAATTATGAAAAAGTCTTTTTTTTAAACCCATGAAAAGTACCATTTTTTCCTCTCTTGCGGATAAGGCTTTTTTATATATTTTTTTGGAAATTTTTTTTAAATTTAATTTTTAGTATAAAAAAAAGAATTATATATCCCCGCCGCCGAAGGGGGCGGGGATAATAGAACTTTTTTTACTTCAGAAAAGTTAAAGAATAAATGCATATTTTATTGATCCTGAATTCATATAATTCTGTTTTATTAAAAAATTGAGCCGGACTTTAATCCGGCTCGATGAAAGTTCAGGAAGTATGAATAGAGAATTGATCTTTAGAAAATTGTATATCCTCCATCTATCTGGTACGCTGCTCCGTGAATGAAAGAAGAATCATCAGAAGCAAGGAAGAGCGCTAGTTTTGCTACCTCTTCAGATTTTCCCGGTCTACCGGCCGGTGAAGCTTTGATTTTCATGTTCAGAGGGTGCTGAGGCATTTCAAGAACTCTCTGTATCATCGCGGTTTCAATTGGTCCGGGACAGATAGCATTTGTTCTGATCCCCTGTGGTCCATGCATAAAAGCGAGCTGTCTTGTAAAACCAAGAAGGCCATGTTTAGCTGCTGTATACACAAGTCCGCCGCGGCCTGCAGCAAAAGATGCCATAGAAGCTATATTGATAATGTTTCCTTTTCCGTTTTTAACCATGTGAGGTATAGCTTTTTTAGATGCGAGGAAGGGGCCTTTAAGATTTACAGCCATTACCTGATCCCACTCTTCAATTGTTGTGTCGAATATTGATGAGAGAGTTCCGCCAATGCCGGCGTTGTTTACAAGTATGTCGATCTTTCCGAAATCGGAGACAGTTTTGTTCATCAGATTTTCAACATCAGATTCTTTTGATGCGTCAGCCTGAACAAAGATCGCGGTTCCCCCCTCTTTCTTTATAAGGTCAACGGTTGCTTCTCCTGTATCTTTAAGGAAATCTGATACAACAACTTTTGCTCCCTCTTTTGCGTACTCTCTGGCGATCTCGCGTCCTATTCCGCTTCCGGCGCCGGTTACTATTGCAACTTTATCTTTTAATTTCATAATTCAAAACCTCATTTAATATTAAAATATTATTGAATTTCAACAAACTGCTTTATATAACCATCCGGCCCCCAACCCCCGGAGTCGGGCTTTGGGATAATAATAAAAACGTTAAAAATTTAGAACTTTGATTCTAACTGCAATGTTTTACAAGCCCCCCCTCCGGGGGGTTGGGGGGCTTAATTGGGTTTGCTTATATTCCACAGAATAAGTGGATTAACCGATCCGCCAGTAACGACGGATGACGGTATATCATTTTTAATATCCTTTATACTCAGGGAATCTTTTCTGCATTGAAGCAATTGTTGTCTCTTTAAAATCCTGACTCAGAGCACCCAGTGCAAGATAATCACCTTCGACCTGGAAATATGTGTCCAGTGTATAATCATGCATTTTGTTTGACATCTGCTTGATATGGTTTAGTCCAACTGGTGATTTTGTGGCAATTTTTGCTGCAAGTGCGTATGCCTCTTCGTATACTCTTTCAACAGGAACTACCTTGTAAACCATCCCCATGCTGAGTGCTTCCTGTGCGCCTATTGCATCTCCACACATACAGATAGCTTTTGCTTTCATCGGTCCAACAAGTCTCTGCAGTGCCCATAGTCCGCCTGAATCTGGAGAGAGTGCAAAGTTTACAAACAGTTCATGGAAATATGCAGTGTCGGATGCAATTACGATATCACATGAAAGAAGAATGTTGCATCCTCCACCCATTGCTCCGCCGTCTGCAACTCCGATAATCGGTTTGGATATTGAGTACATTTTTTTCAGCATGTCTGCGATCTCAACCATAACTTCGCGCGCTTCAAGAAGATTTTTTGCGAGTTTAGTCTGAATAATTTCAAGATCTCCTGGGCCGAATGTAATCTCTCCAGAACCTCTGAGAACTATAGCGCGGATGTCATGATCCCAGTTTGCTTTTTCAAGCGCCTGTGTCAGTTCATCAATCTGCTGTATTGTTACTCTGTTCATATTCTGAGGGCAATCAAGTGTAATAGTTGCTATTCCGTTTGCCGCTTCATATTTTACTACATGGTCGTATTTTTTTTCATATGGAAACATCTTTGATTCTCCTTTGAATTTTATTTTTCCTGACAGACAGTCGAGTCATCCGGAAACGCCGATATCCCCGATGATCGACATCTGCTCACCTGATATCTACTTCTTGAATACCGGTCTTGACCCTTTAAGAATTCCCATTACTCTTAAACTGATATGCTGATTGTATTCAGGATGAGTCATAATATAAAATGTTCCCTTCTCCATCTCTTCAAAAATTGTAGATACAGCTTTTTCTGTCGTGATTCCTGCAGCAAAGGAGTTTTGAAGTGTAGTATTTTTAGCTTTAAAATCCTCTGTTTTGTAATATTTGTCATCTGCATCGAAAAGAGCTGCGGGACGGTGACGGTTACAGTTTTTTAAATCTGTCTGAACTATGCCGGGGCATATTACATGTGCTCTTACCTTTGATGCGGTATCCTGCAGCTGGATATCAAAAACTTCAGTTAATGATAATGCTGCAAATTTACTTGAAACATACACAGGGAGGTTAGCTCCGGTAACCATACCTGCAACAGAGGCAGTGTTTATTACTCTTGATTCTTTATCCTGTTTGAGCATCTCAGGAACAAAGGCCTTAACTCCATGCACTGTTCCCATTACATTGACTCCGAAGACCCATTCCCAGTCTTTAAGCGGAAGCTCCCATATGGTTCCGGCTGCGATTACACCTGCATTATTGAATAGATAATCCACTGAACCGTATTTCTCAAAAGTTTTCTTTGAGAAAGTCTCCATGTCTGCATAATTGCTTACATCGAAAATCGAAGTGAAAACTTCAGCTCCTTTTGACTTAAGTTCTTTTTCAAGCTTTGCAATATTCTCCGCATCTATATCAGCAAGTGCAAGTTTTGCTCCCTTCGCCGCGAATTGAGCTGCAAGTTCTCTGCCGATTCCATTGGCAGCGCCTGTTATAACTACTACCTTGTCTTTATAATCTGACATTTTAAATCCTCCTATTGTATGAGTATCACTGCAGATAACAGGGTCAGTTAAATCCTGAAAATCTGCTGACTGAATCTGCCTGTTAGCCAGAGGGCTAATTCAAAATAACAGATATTGATGTCTGATGTATAATCAGCTCTTTACCGGTTATTCTTTTCCAAAAAACCAACCATAGATTTGTGTCAAATCATGCTTATTCAGCTTTATTCAAAGCTGTTTATCTCACTATCTTCTTAGGTCTTGCACCGCTCATAATGCCCATATTTCTAAGACCGATTAATGGGCTTGCTTCCATGTGTGTCAGTATGTAGAACAGGTCGTTTTCAATTCCATTAATGATTCTGGTAACGGCTGTTTCTGTGGGCATACCGAATGACATTGACATCTGAACAACTGAATTTCTCTTTTTAAAATCTTCTGTTTTGTATCCGGGATCATCAGCGTTATAAATATCAGATGTTCTGTGACGTGTACAGTTGTTTAGATCAGATTGAACAACTGCAGGGCATACAACGTGAGCCTTAACTTTTGTTCCTGCTTCCTGAAGCTGAAGTTCAAGTACTTCTGTAAGAGAAACAGCGGCAAATTTACTTGCAACATAGGCAGGTGAATTTTCAACTGTAACAAGTCCTGCGATTGAAGCGGTATTTACAACTCTGCATACAGTGTCCTGCTTGATCATAGCCGGTACAAATGCTTTAATCCCGTGTACAGTCCCCATGACATTTATTTTATTCAGCCAGGTCCAGTCGTTGATCGGAGTTTCCCATATAGAACCTGCTGCGATAACTCCTGCGTTATTAAACAGAATATCAACTGATCCGAATTTTTTAAATACATTTCCTGAAAACTTTTCCATTGCAGCATAATCGGCTATATCAAAAACTTCAGTGTATACTTCAGCACCCTTTGATGTGAGTTCAGTCTCAAGCTTGCCGAGATTTTTTGCATCTATATCAGTAAGTGCGAGTTTGGAACCGCGAACTGCAAATCTTCTTGCAAGTTCTCTTCCGATACCGTTTGCTGCACCTGTTATAACAACTACTTTACATTCCAGATTACTCATTATCTTTCCCCCTTATTATTGGTTGTACAGATTAGTACTTGCTCATATTCATTCTGGTGATTGTAGCAATATCCTCGGTAAGCGCCTCAACTGATGCTCCGCCAATTGCAAGAACCTTTGCATCTCTCCAGAATCGTTCTACACCTGTATCAACAATAGTACCCACTCCGCCGAAAAGCTGAATTGCTTCACCTGCAACATATTCAGAAACCTGCGCGCCTTTTATTTTAAGCATTCTGCCCAGTTTAAGAGGGAGCTGTCCGCTGTCTTTTAATGCAGCTGTATGATATACAAGCGCTCTGAGAGATTCAATTTCACCGTACATTTTTACAAGTTTGTGTCTGGTAACCTGGAGTCTGTCATACATGCTCTGTCCGCGCTGCATTCTTTCGAGGCTGTATTTGTATGCCATATCATATGCGGCTTCTGCCATTCCAAGACCAACAGGCCCGCAGCTTACGAATTCATCAGTTGCACTTACAAAAAGGGCTCTCATACATCCGCCTAGAGGTCCGAGAAGATTTTCTTTCGGCACACGCATGTTTTTGAATGAGATACTTCCCGTTGCTGAACCGTGCCATCCGAGTTTGTGCTCGTGTTTTCCGATTTCAAGTCCCGGTGTTCCTGCAGGGACGATAAATGCGCTCATCCCCTCTCTTGTAACCGGGTCCATTTTCTCAGAAGTAACCGCAAGTACTACGTATACGTCTGCAACACCGATGTTGCTGATAAGTACTTTACCGCCGTTGATTACATATTGATCACCATCGAGAACTGCTTTGGTTGTGTGTTCAATGTGGTTAGCTCCGCCTGCTGCTTCAGTAGATCCGCAAGCGAGGATAATCTCTCCCGATGCTGCAGGAGCAAGGTATTTCTTTTTCTGCTCAGGTGTACCGAGCATGTTTAGAAGTCCGCCGGCAAGAAGGGTGTGTGCGCCCATTGCTACGCAGAGTACAGGCATGCTTTTTGCAATCTCTTCCATGATAAGACAGTTTGTTGTGTGATCTTTTCCAAGTCCGCCGAACTCTTCAGAAATCGTTACACCAAGTAATCCAAGTTCGCCTGCTCTTTTAAAAAGCTTTGTTGGAAATTCAGAAGTACGGTCAACTTCCATTGCCATAGGTCTTACTTCCTGATCAACAAAGTCTTTAACTACATTGAGCATAAGTTCTTTTTCTTCATTCATATACCACATTTTGCAAATCCTCCAAAAATTTATATTTTATTTAATGCTTACTTTTATTAAACCCTGAGAATACTTAATCAGCCTTGTCTGTAGCTGACGCCGAAAGTTCCCCTGGGATATTCCCATTTTGTAATTCCCTTTGCCTTGCAGACGACTCTGCATGTGCCGCACTCGAGACATCCGGCATAGTCAAAAGTAATCTCTCCGGTTTTATCAAGCTTGTATAAAACTGCGGGACACACCACAAGACATGGTTTATCCTTGCACTTTGTTCTGCATATCTCCTTGTCCAGAACTATGTGCGGCTCCTCTTCATCAACGTTGAATCTGTTAAGGCTGAGAAGTTCAGCTGCTTCTAGCGGTTGTATACTCATATCGATCTAAACCCCCTTATACCGTCCTTCATAAGCTGCCATAGAGAGAGTCTGTTTTCCTTAAGTACGTTCCAGATCCCTTTTTTTATACTGACCGGAACATCTGCTCCGATACTGTACATCTTATTGAATACACCTGCTGCTGCTTTCGGATAGACTTCGTATAATCTGTGAATTTCCAGAAGGTCAAAGTAACCATCCACAGCTTTCATCGTCGGGAGAAGCTTAATGCGTTTAAGTTCTTCAAGATATTCGGGACCCGGATTTTTACCGCTGATTACCGCACGGGCTGCAGCAACACCGCTTACGATTGCCAGATCTATACCGCGAATTGTATAACCGATATTCAGAACAAATCCAGCAGCTTCACCAATAACAAGGAGTCCGTCACGATAAAGTTTTTTTGGTATACCACGATATCCCTCTTCGCGAACCAGATGTGCTCCGTACTCCACACTCTTCCCCCCTTCAATGAGCGGATAGATAGATGGATGCATTTTGAGATCCTGGAAAATATCATGAATCTGTTTTCCGTTTTTTGCTGCTTCAGACGGGGTGAATACACATCCCAGTGAAACAGTTTCATTGTTTGTATAAAGGAATCCTCCGCCATGTATACCCTCTGTGCACCCGAGTATAAGTAGACTAGCCCCCTCTCCCGGTTTAAGATGAAATCTTTCCTCTATAGTTTTTGCCGGGAGTTCGATTATCTCTTTAACTCCCACACCGATTGTTTCATCAGACAGCTCCTGTACAAGTCCGGCTCCCCGTGCTATCATGGAGTTGACTCCGTCTGCTGCGATTACCAGGTCGGCAAACATTTCATCACCACCGGCCTTTACACCCACAATGCGTCCATCTTTTTCAATCAGCCCGTCGACTTTAATTCCGCAGGCGATTACTGTACCTTTCTCTTCCGCTTTTCCAGCAAACCATTCATCAAAGACAGCTCTCAGAATTGTGAATGACTGAGGCATCTCACCATCTTTGTTAAATGATGGGTTGGAGTAATCTATAGTTATAGACTGGTCTTTATCCATCATCATGATCTGCTCATGAGTAACTTTTCTCTCAAGTGCGGCCTCTTTCCAGAGTCCCGGCTCGACCAGATCAAGCGCATATGTGTAAAATCTTCCGCCGGTTACATTTTTGCTTCCGGCTGATGTACCGCGTTCTATGACCAGTACATTCTTCCCCTCTTTTGCGAGAGTATAAGCGCATGCAGTTCCGGCAGGACCTGCGCCGATTATAATTACATCAAACTTGTCTTCTTCGCTCATGTTGCTGATACCCCCTTTTAAAAATCTGGAATTGGGCAGGTATGCCCATATTCCTTAACAGTTTTTCACAGCTCCAGCAATGAGAGGCGCTATTTCATATAGATCTCCGACAATACCGTAGTCCGCCACGCCGAAGATTGTTGCCTTGTCGTTGCTGTTGATTCCAACTATAACCTTTGAGTCGCGGACACCGAATGTGTGCTGGATCTGTCCAGAAACTCCCAGAGCAAGGTAAAGATCGGGCCTTACAACAGCGCCTGAGATACCGATGTATGTTTCAGCGGGCATCCATCCCCTGTCTTCGGCGATACATCTTGTGCATCCCACTTCAGCTCCAATTGCCGATGCAAGATCCTCCGCCACTTTGAGATCCTCTTTTTTATCAAAACCCATGCCTACACATACGATTCTTTTTGCCTTTGAAAGATCTGCTCCCTCTTTGACGATAGGTGATGAACCGATCAATTTTATCCGCTGATCTGTATCGACAGTCATTGAAACTACTACGCTTTTGACAGACTGGTTTTTTTCTGAGGGATATTTTCCCGATGGAACTGTAATTACTGTGAGAGATGTTCCTGTTTCAATCTGCTCGGTAAGTCCGCCGTACATGAATCTCCCTGCCTGCACTGAGCCGTTTTTAAAACTTATGTTTCCGGCTTCGCTGATCAGTCCTGCTTTTACTTTTGATGCAACCTGTGCTGCAATATCACGGCCGCGGACTGTTGCACCTGCAAGAAATACCGATGCATCCTGGTCAGTAAGGAGTTTGGATATTGCACCTGCATAGCTTTCGGCAATGCTGTTCTGCCCTTTAAGGACAAAAACTGTATCAGGGCCGTATTTAACAATCTCTGCAGCATCAGCATCGCTCATTGTTATGGCACAAACCTCCTGACCTGAAGTTCTGGCAAGAGTTATGAGCTCTCCGTTCAACTCCGGATTATCTGAATAAACATAAATACCTGCCATTACAGCACCCCCTCTTTCTTTAATGCAGCGACAAGAGCATTAACTCTCTCCTTCGCATCCCCTTCAGTAAACATGATCTTCTTTCTTGAGGTAGAGCATCCCTTGAATGATTCGACCACTGTTCTTCTTTGAATGTCTTCAGCTGAAATCTCAAGATCCTGAATGCTGAATTCAGTTACCGGTTTTTTCCCCGCATCAAGAACTGACTTAAGTCCGGGGATCGGTGCTGCATTAATCTCGGGAAGAACCGTTACTACTGCCGGGAGCTCAACTTCAACTGTCTCGAGTGAATTTTCCAGTTTTCTTACAGCCGTAAGTCTGTTCCCCTCAATCTTCATTTCCTTAACGTATGAGACAACGGGGATATCAAGCAGCGCACCGATACGCGGTCCAACCTGGTGCGCGTATGTATCGGCAGCTCCCTCTGCGCATACAACAAGACTGTAGTCGGAGATTTTACTGATTGCAGCAGCAAGGACATTTGCAGTGACGAACCCGTCGGCCTGTTCAGCAGACTGGTCATTTACCCAGTATCCCTGTTTTGGCCCGCGTGATAGAGCATCCTTCAGTGAAGGTTTAGAATCTGCGGCCCCGTAAGTGAGAGCAACTGCTTCTCCACCGGAAGCATCGGAGGCAAGCCTTGCAGCCTCGATGGCATTACGGTCATACTCGCTTATCTTCCCTTTAGCTTTGCTTAAATCCACGTTTAAAGATGCAAGATCAATTCTGAGATCGTCCTCAGCTTTAACCCATTTAAAGCAGACAATTATTTTTGACATTTTAACCTCATTGCAGCCTGCTTCATTTCACAGACTGGTAATCCGTTTAATTATAAAATTCGCATCAGACAAATATCCTTTGATTCCGGTATCTGTCTTAACTGCTTATATGTTATAAACGCATGTTCCGTGCCAACAGTGAAGTTGACAGATTAATAGAATCTTAACGCCGAATTGCGGTGTTTACATTCTATTGTGGAGGTAAATTAATTTGCTATGATTGTTTATCGAACAGAGTTGCTCAGTTATGCTACAACGGATATGGGTAGATTTTGACCATTGCTCAGAAACTGAACAGTTGCAGAGTTGACAGAAATAAATTTTACCACAAGTTCTGAGTATTTACTAAAATAGGTGGTGGTTAATTTTTGAGGCACAGCGTTTCGCGCTGCGCACCTTTTGAAATAACCTTAGATGAATATGAATTAATGTTTACAAAAAATGCTTGAAGTTCAAAAAGGATTATCTGTCCAGTTTAAGATGGATTTCCGGAGATTAAAAATGCAATCATACTACGATCTTATAAAAGGAGCATGGGAATTATTCATCAAGACCGGTGACATTGACACTGAAGTTATACGTCCCGAACTGGCCGATTCATGGGTAAAAGTTTATCAGCGAAACCTCCTGGAGTATACTCCAAAACTTCTTTCCGAAGACGAGATAAAAATAAAACGTGAAAATAACCGCAATCTGTTAGAAAAATCTGTCCCTGTAATGAAAGATATCAATGAGGTTCTATCTGGAATTTCCCAGTCATATGTTGTCGCTCTTTTTGATGAAGAGGGTGATATAATTGAGCTGATGGAAAAAGAGAATGCCACTATAAAAATGGGACATCGATGCCACGAAATGAACGGCACAATAAGTGCGCTTGGTATTGCAATACGTACCGGTCAGCTTGCCGAGACTATCGGCCTTGAAAATCTTCATTCACATGCTCAGAACTGGCATGAAGTCGGTTCTGCAATATTTAACTACAACAAAAGTATTGCCGGATTTCTTGCCGTTGTTAATCTTACGGGGAGTCTCCCAGCTATAAAATCCATGGTATCCCTGGGGACCAGACTTATTGAGGCTGAACTTATAAGGGAACAGATACTTGATCATAATACACCAATACTGCTGAATATTCTTTCGCAGATAGCAGCAGCAGTTGATGAAAATGGAATTATTGTAAATGCCAACCGTAAATTTCTCGATCGTGTGGGGATCAGCCGCAAAGAGGCAATCGGAAAGCACGTGACTGAATTTATATCGGGGAGTTCGCGGATCGAAGATCTTCTCTCAACGTCAGGTGTTGTTAACGAATTAAAAAACGTAACAATCAGAAATGATAAACCTGTCGATGAAGATGTTTCTGGAATATATACAGTCATCAGAAGAATTGTGATGGATGATAAAAATAGACCTGTTAGTCTTCTTATATTTGAAGAAGACAATAAAACTATTGCGAAAAAGGGCGCAATACGCGACAGGCAGCTTTCATTTTCGGCAATAACTTTTGATCAGATAATAGGGAAGAGTGAAGCTTTTATTAAAGTCCGTGATGCGGCACTGCGAGTAGCAAAGTCTTCATTCAATATTCTGATTGAAGGGGAGAGCGGAACCGGTAAGGAACTTATCGCGCAGGCGATACATATGGAGAGCGGTGCTACCGGCCCGTTTATTGCTATAAATTGCGGCTCTATCCCTAAAGATCTGATTCATAGTGAACTTTTCGGTTATGATGAAGGCTCGTTTACCGGAGCACAGAAAGGGGGGAAACCGGGGAAGTTTGAACTTGCAGATGGAGGGACCCTCTTTCTTGATGAGATCGGTGAGATGCCTAAGGATATGCAGGTGAGCCTGCTCCGGTTTCTGCAGGATAAAATTATTGTCAGGATCGGCGGATCGAGATTTAAAAGGGTCGATGTGCGTATTATTGCAGCAACAAACCGTAATCTTGCAGAAGAGGTCGCTTCAGGTAATTTCAGAGAAGACCTGTATTACAGGATTAATGTAATTCAGCTCACGCTCCCTCCGCTTAGAGACAGAAAGAGCGATATACCGTTACTCGCAGAACATATGCTGAGTATAATCTGGAAACAGTTTGAAACAGGAAGAAAATATCTTACAGAAGAAGTTATTCAGATGCTATCAGCTTATAACTGGCCGGGGAATGTAAGGGAACTTAAAAATATAATGGAACGCGCGTTTGTTTTTTCAGAGGGTGATGCAATTACTCCCGATTGCCTTCCTGCTTATATCAGTGAGCTTATTTCTGAAAATGAAGAAAAAATTGAAACTGCTGCTGATCATTCTGAACCGCTGAAACATGCCGGGAATCTTAAAGACAATGAGATGATAATAATTTCGGAAAGTTTGAAAAAGCATAATTTTAATATTTCTAAGTCAGCTCAGGAACTTGGAATAGCAAGAAATACCCTATATAAAAAAATGGAAGAATTCGGCATCAAACGCTGAAAGTTTGTCTTTAGATTTTCAGAAGCCAATCCAGTGCATCCTCTTCACAAATAAAAAAACTATTAATTTCATCCCCTATTTCCCTGATAAGAGCTTTATTATATCTGCTTGCACAGGCCATGGCAACTGATTTCGGATCTGTTATAAATGCAATTTTTAAATTATTATGTTTATAGTAGAAATCTGCCGCGGCATTTTTTGTATAATCCTGTTCATGTGGTGACACTACTTTCTGTTCAGTTATATCGCTCAACACTCTGAAAACATTATTTTCCGACATAAATGCAAAGGAGATATCAACAGCCTCCCTGAAGTCTTCACCGGGGGAGTATCCGGTCCATTTTTGATAGAGCATAGCTCTTTCTCTGTCATAAGATATGACAATAGTCGGTTTGCTGAAAATAATCATGATCCTCTCAATAATGACAGATATTTTTAATGAATCATCTGCCGGTGAAATTTATATTTTTGTTTAAGAACATCTTAAAATAACAGGTTCATCATATTGAAAATTTTTTTTAAAAGCAATAACAAACTATTTTTTACTGAAAAAAATTGTATTTATATATAAGTATACATAATCAGGTCTCCGCGACATCAATGGTGCGGCAGACCATCTTTAATTTTATTATTTATGAGAGGTTCAGCTGAGATTAAAACTCTAAAAAATAATACTTAAATAGCTTGATTTTAAATTAATGTATGATTTAAAGATTAAGAGTCAGGTTGAAGTTTAAACTCTACTTCAGTAATTTTACAATGACGGAAGTTGGAAATTTTTAATAAAATTAAGAGGAAATAAAAACATGGAAAATACAGTAAACCGTATAGCAATATTAGTCGATGGCGACAATGCACGTGCAAAACTGATGAAGCCGATTCTTGAAGAGGTTTCCAAATATGGAAAAGTAACTATCCGGAGAATATATGGAGACTGGACTCTCCCTTACATGAATATGTGGAAAGATACACTTAATGATCTTTCGTTTAATCCAATTCAGAAGTTTTCATACACCACAGGGAAAAATTCTACGGATACTTCGCTGATCATCGATGCTATGGATATTCTCCACGACAAGATTGTTGACGGATTCTGTATCGTTTCAAGCGACAGCGATTATACAGGACTTGCAAAGAGGATAAGGGAGGAGGGGATATTTGTAATGGGTATCGGTGAGAAGAAGACACCGAATGCATTTGTCCAGTCATGTGAAATTTTTACCTATTGCGAAAACATTATGCCCGATATAGAGAAAGAGAAGCATCAGGGTAAAAACGCTCAGACAAAAGTCAAGAAGACACAGCTGCAGACCGTTGACCTTGATCTTATAAACAAAGCATACGAGATGTCACTCAGTGAGGGTTCTGAAACTCATATCTCTCATGTAGGTTCAAACTTAAGAAAAATCAACCCGAGCTTTGACCCTCGAGCTTACGGTTTTAAAAATCTTACACAGCTCTTTGAGAATCTTCCGGAGTATGATGTTATAAAAAATATCATCGGCGGATTGAATCATCCTCTGGTTATGAGAAAGTAATTATACCCGTAATCCCCATTTCCAGGCGCAGCGCGAAGCGCTGTGCGCTGAGAATTATCCACGATGGAGATATATAAAATGACAAATAAGTTTTCAATGCCATTTACTGTGAGTCTCTCTGACGCCGGTCCCGGCGGCTCAATTAAGATTCCTATCTTGTTCAATTATTTTCAGAGTGTAACAGGGGCTCATGCTAATGCAATCGGATTCGGCGGAGCTGATATTCTCCGGAAAGGATTCTCCTGGGTGATAACAAGGTACAGATTATCAGTAACAAAACTGCCGGTTCTTTTTGATAAGTTTCATGTAACTACATGGAGATCAGGTGAAGATGGAAATTATGCAATACGCGAATATGCAGTAACAGATGAGAATGGAAATATTCTGGTACAGGCAACAAGTTCGTGGATGCTTTTAAATATTGTAAAGAGAGAACCGGTCAGACCATCGAATATGTTTCCCGGTTATCCGGTAAATCCGGAAAGGGCCCTATACGACAGCTTCACTTCAGTTCCTGAACTTTCGGTAATTCAGTACGAAAAGGAATTTGCCGTTAGGCGGAGTGACCTTGACATGAATAATCACGTAAACAATTCGATATACACAGCATGGATTCATGAAATGGGTCAGGATCTGAATGAGGGTAAAATCCTGAAAGATATGATACTGAACTTTAAGGGTGAAGCCCGTTATAGACAGAGCGTAGTTGCACAGGCTGTGAATGATATTGAAAATGGAAGAGTAATACATAAACTGATCTGCAAGGAGACCGGGAAAGAGGTAACACGTGGAATTACGGAGTGGGGATAGTTCCCTCTATGCTTCGCTCATGGAACGGAGCATAGGGCTCATAGGCTGAGTTCAAACTAAAAAACTTTTATCTTTTAAGTTCAGTTAAATACTTATCCTTCTTTTCCCAGAAACCGTTAAGCCATAACTGGAATTTTTTAGAGAATTCCGGATCGTTAACATAGTCGCCGCGTATTTCATCTGTAATAGGAATAATATTTACTTTAACAACAATTTTTGTAGTCTTCCCGCAGAGAAATTCCCAGAATGTTTTCGGACCCTCGGGATAATAGATTGTAACATCGGCAATTTTCTGTAACAGGTCACCCATACTGTTCATTACCAGGGAGATGCCTCCGGCTTTCGGTTTAAGAAGATTTTTATACCGGGACTGCTGCTTTTTGTGCTTAGCCTCAGTAAATCGCGTTCCCTCCATAAAATTCATAATTGATATCGGCATGGTTTTATATTTTTCGCATGCCTTACGTGTGGACTCAATATCTTTCCCTTTCAAATGAGGATTCTTTGCAAGAAACTCCTTTGAATATCTTTTCATAAATGGGAATTCCAGGCTCCACCAGGCGGGTCCGAGAACAGGAACCCAGATCAGTTCTTTTTTCAGAAAAAACTTAAGGAACGGAATTTTGTACATCAGAACTTTTTGAAGAACTACAATGTCTACCCATGTCTGATGGTTTGACAGAACAAGATACCAGTCGTTCATCTTCAGATCGCCGGTAAACTCAATATCCCAGTCTATTTTCTGAAAAAGTGCAATTGTCAGATTGTTCCCTGTAATCCAGCTGTTTGCAATAAAAATTGAAATTTTTGAGGTTAACCGGTACCAGAATTTTAAAGGTATCATTATCCTGAATGCGGAGACTAATAACAGTAAGCTGACCCAGAAGATAGTATTGATTGAAAATAGAATTACAGTAATGATGCCTTTAACTTTGCCTGGAAGAAAACTCAGCATGAGAACCTCTCTGTGTTGGATATTATGAATGATAAATATGAGATATTACAAGTTTTTTGTATATAACAAAGTTTGATCAAATACGGTGCAAAAAAATTTGTATTATTTAAAATTTTTTTATTTTTAAGTAACAATAAACGTATGTATATATAACTGTTAAAAAGTTTCTTATTGACGCAAAATAGATTGAAAATATAAAACTGTGATTAAATCAATAATCAGTAATTATTCTTAAATATAATGTTTAGAGTAAAAGAAAAAAATATATCCCCGCCGCCGAAGGCGGCGGGGATAATAGAGTTTTTTTTACTTTAGAAAAGTTAAGTAATAAATACTGATCAATAATTGTAAATAAAATGAAAGAGTTAAAATGAATAAAGAAAAAGAGCTGCTGAAAAAAATATTCGGATATGATGAGTTCCGGTCATTACAGCAGGAGATTATCACATCTATTCTAAATAAAAAAGATGCGCTTGTTGTAATGCCAACAGGGGGCGGTAAATCATTATGCTACCAGCTCCCGGCGTTGATGTTCAGCGGGATTACTATTGTGGTCTCTCCTCTTATTTCGCTGATGAAAGATCAGGTTGACCAGATGATTCAGCTTGGTGTTGAGGCTGTGCTTCTCAACAGTTCAATCTCCAGGCAGGAATATAATGAAAATATAAATATGATCAGAGAGGGTAGTGTCAAACTTCTCTATGTAGCACCTGAGACTCTTCTTAAAAATGATATACTTCAGTTTCTTCAGACAATTAATGTCGAGTGCTTTGCTATTGATGAAGCTCATTGTATTTCAGAGTGGGGTCATGATTTCCGTCCTGAGTACAGGAAGATTGCCAATGTAAGGAAACTTTTCCCTGGGGCTGTGTGTATAGCTCTCACTGCCACAGCTACAGCACGGGTAAGGTCTGACATAAGAAAAAATCTGGAGCTGAATGAAACCAATGATTTTGTCGCCAGCTTCAACAGAGGTAATCTGTTTTATAAAATTGTTCCTAAAGATAATCCTCTTGAACAGACACTGGAGTTTATTAAGCAGTATAAAAATGAGTCGGGGATTATATACTGTTTTTCACGCGACAGTGTTGACCGTCTTTATCAGAGTATTAAAAAACATGGATATTCCGTCAGGCCGTATCATGCAGGTTTGTCCGATGAGGAGAGGCAGGAGAATCAGAATTTATTCCTTAAAGATGATGTTCAGATTATGGTGGCGACTATTGCATTCGGAATGGGGATTCACAAAACCAATGTGCGCTATGTAATACATTTTGATCTTCCGAAAAGTATAGAGGCATACTACCAGGAGACCGGGCGCGCAGGTCGCGATGGAGTCGATTCCACATGTCTTCTTTTATATAGCTATTCGGACATTCATAAGATAAGATTTTTTCTGGATCAGAAAAGCGACAATGAGGAGAAGAGGGCCGCGTTTACACAGCTCAACGCTCTTATCGATTATGCTGATACAGCAGCCTGCAGAAGGATTCCGCTTCTTACATATTTTGGGGAGGAGTACAGCCAGTCATACTGCGGCAAGTGTGACAATTGCGTCACCCCTGAAGAGCATAGTGATGATATAACTGTTCCTGCTCAGATGTTTCTATCCTGTGTTAAAAGAACAGGTGAAAGATTCGGAGCCGGTCATATTATAGATATTCTGCGCGGTTCAAAATCGAAGAAAGTGAATGATTTCAATCACCAGGCCCTCTCAACTTACGGTATAGGGAAATCTTATTCAAAAGATATGTGGATGAAACTTGCCCGTCAATTTATGAAACAGAAACTGGTAGTTAGTGATACCGAAACTGCAGGTGTTCTTAAACTAACAGAGAAAGCATTAAATGTGATGAAGGGACTGGAGAGTGTAACCGGAAGCATTAGTGAAGATAAAAAGAGATACTCATCGGATCCATCATCAAAAGAGTACGACGCAGGACTCTTCGAAATTCTCCGTGAAAAAAGAAAGGAACTTGCGGCAGCGGAAAATGTTCCGCCGTATGTAATCTTCTCTGATAAAACACTTTTTGAAATAGCATCCTACTATCCTCAGAATCACGAATCTCTTTTAAAGATTCATGGGATAGGATCACATAAAATAGAGAAGTATGGCGAAATTCTTTTAGAGATAATTATATCGTACTGCGGAAATAATGGGATTGAAAAGAGTTTTGAAGAACCGAAGGTAAAGGAGTATCTGAAAACACCAAGGCATATTGAAATCAGCGAGCTATATAATTCAGGAATATCTGTTGGTGAATTAGCTGAGAGGGAGAAGATTCAACAGCGGACTATCATTGATCATCTATTCAGATATATTCAGGATGGCGGGAGTATTAGAAAAGATCTTTTAGCTCCGTTAATTCCAGCTGATGAGAAAATTGTGACCTCGGTCATTGCTGCATTTGACAGTGTCGGTGTTGAAAAGCTGAAACCTGTTTATGATGAGCTTAACAGCAAAGTTGATTACGATACAATAAACATCTGCAGACTCTATTATCTCGCAACGGATTGATTATAGCTTCCTCGCATAAGCCACCGCACTCTCGGGAAAGTGTTTCTTCTAAAACTATAGTTTATAATATTTGACAGAAATTCTGATGTTTGATTCGCTAACTTTATATTTAAATAATCCTTTGAAAATAAAAAAAGTGAGAACAAATTAAATGTTAAAAAGTATAGTTTCTCAGCTTATCGGTTGTATTGTCTCAATTTTTCTTGCATTGAATACTCTTTCTACTGCAGCGGTGCTCTTCCCTCTTGCAATAATTAAATTTATAATACCCATCCCGTGGTGGAGAAAAATTACAGGGAAAATTCTCATAAGAGTTGCCAATAACTGGGTATTTTTAAACTCATCATTCATACAGATTTTTTTTCCCATTGAATGGAAAGTTACCGGTGTTGAAAAGCTTAATAAAAATGACTGGTATCTGGTAATATCAAATCATCAAACATGGGTGGATATATTAATACTGCAGAAAGTTCTTCATGGCAGAATACCATACATTAAATTTTTTCTGAAGAAAGAACTAATATGGGTTCCGATTATGGGGATCGCATGGTGGGCTTTGGATTTTCCTTTTATGAAACGTTTTACAAAAGAGGATATTGCAAAGAATCCCAAACTCAAAGGGAAGGATATTGAGATTACACGTAAAGCCTGTGAGAAATTTAAAACTGATTATGTAACTGTTATGACTTTTCCCGAAGGAACAAGAATTACTAAGGAAAAACATGATAAACAGAAATCTCCATATAAACATCTTCTTAAACCGAAAGCCGGCGGGCTCTCCTTTACAATATCGGCCATGGGTGATAAATTTCACAGACTACTTAATGTAACAATTGTCTATCCAGATGGTGTTATGTCAATGTGGGATTTTCTCTGCGGAAAAGTTAAGAAAGTTGATGTTTTTGTTGAAACACTCCCTATACCGGAAAGTTTTGCGAAAGCGGATCTTGAAGATAAAATATTTCAGAAAGAGTTTCTCGACTGGCTCAACGGAATGTGGCTGAAAAAAGACAAACTGATTGAATCAAATATGAGTAAAAAATAAAAGTATGCCGCCAAAGAAAGTATATGCAGTAGCGAAGGGGCGTAAGCCGGGAATTTACAATAACTGGCCCGCAGCACAGGCTCAGATTGAGGGATTCCCCGGTGCGGTCTTTAAGGGATTCCCCACAATCAAAGAGGCTGAAGAGTGGATGAAAAGTCCCGGCTTCAGCAAGTCTGCTTCAGGTCCGAAGAGTAATAAATTGAGTGAACCTGTTAATACATCGCCGAAAGCCGGAGAGGTAACAATTTACACCGACGGTGGGAGTTCAGGGAACCCCGGCCCCGGCGGTTATGGAATAGTTCAGGTCTATGGAGAAGAGAGGAAAGAGATGTCCGGGGGATTCCGTCTAACTACCAATAATCGTATGGAGCTTATGGGAGTTATTGTAGCATTGAGAAATCTTGAACATAAAAACCTTCCGGTTTCAATATTTACAGATTCAAGCTATGTTGTTAATGGAATAACCAAAGGCTGGGCAAAGAGCTGGAGAAAAAACAACTGGATCAAGTCCGATAAAAAACCGGCGGTCAACCCTGATCTCTGGAGTGAGCTTCTGGATCTTATTGAACCTCTTAAAATAACCTTCAATTGGGTAAAGGGCCACGCCGGGAATCCGCTAAATGAAAGATGCGATGAACTTGCAGTAACCGCAGCAAAAGGGAGAGACCTTCCTGTGGATGAAGGGTATAGGGGATAAATCTATTATTTAATCCCATGAACGTGAAGACAATATCCTGCAGGTTATCCGTGACTTGAGATTCTCTCCTTAAGCCGCCCCACTATACCTGTAAGACTTGTTGTAGAACTTCTGACTGACTCTGTAGATAAAGTAAACTGATTTGCGCTTTCAGAAATAGATTCCATTGCAAGCAGAATCTCATTAGTCCCTGTCAACAAATCTGAAGTTGAGTTTTTCATTTCACAGGACATATTCTGAATATGTCCTGTAATTGTTGCCACTTCTTCGGACTTTGTATTCTGCTCGCGTACAAGCTGTTCGTTTTCATCTATCATATTCACCATTTTTTTTATTCCGTCAATTATGATATTCAGAGATGACAAAGTATTCTGGATATATACAACACCTTCATTTGTGTCCTGCTTGTTTTTCAATATTATTTTTTCTATTTCTCTGGCGTTGTTACTGGACATATCAGCAAGCTTCGCTATTTCATCAGCAACAACTGAAAATCCACGACCTTCAGTTCCCGCTCTGGCAGCCTCAATGGCTGCGTTTAATGCCAGAAGATTTGTTTTATCCGCTATATCATTAATAACACTTACTATTTCAGTGATGTCTTCTGAACTTTTCTGAATGCTTTTAATGCCCTCTATCGCCATTACCAGCTGCTGCTCTCCGGAACCGGCACTATCCAATGTCTCTTTTCCGCTCTGACTAGCAACATGGCTTATTTTATTCAATAGATTACTGATGTCATAAAGTACCTCCATCGATTCGCTGTTCTGTCTGCACATGTCGTCCTGCAGTTTTGACTTTTCCGTTATTGAATTTATAGCTGCACCCATCTGTTCAAGCGTAGCGGTAGTCTCTTCAATTGCAGTTAACTGGTCATTACTGAGATTTTCATTAGAGATAGTTATATTTTCAAGTTTTCTCGTGGACTCATTAATTGTATCCACAGTGGTATTAACTTCATGGACAAGCTCTTTAATCTCTTCCAGATTGTAGAGTGTCCTCTTTTCTGACTCTTCAACCTTTAAAACAAGATCCCTGACAAAACGTGTTGCCATAAACAGAACCAGACTCATCGCAATTATAAATGAAACAGCAATAATCCCGGTAACAAGCGTTATTTGTGAGTTTTTATCCGTAACTTCTCCTGAGATGATAAATGAAATTCCCGGTCTGCTTACAACAATAGTATACAGTATTATATAAGAGAGAGAGCAGGCAATCCCGGTAATTATTGTGAACCTCGGTGAAAACCTCAACATGGCGGAACCTATGAATAGATAATAAATGGCATACATAATATCTGTATCCACAGCACTGAGCCAGATTCTAGGTTCATGCTGCATAAGATAGGAACAGTTTACAATAAACAGTGCTGCTATCTCCAAAGCCAGCAGAATATATTTAATTCGTGTTGTGTATCGTTTCATCTTTAAAATTATTTTGGACATTACAAAAGATGATGTATAGAGAACAACTCCTGTAATAAAGTAACCGATATTATCTCCAAGAGAACCTGATCTGAATGAAGCGAGTACTGCTAATGTAAAAATGATGCTTAAAAAAAGTCTTAATCTGTTTGTTGCAGCTTCCCCTTGTGTTTCCAGTTCCAGCTGTTTATTTATATCTTTAGCGTGTAAAACCTGCATATTGCCTGAATTCATGTTCATCACCTCATAAGCAAATAGTTCGGATAGGAATTATTTTTAAAAATACTGTTTTCAGAAGTTCAGTTCAAGTTTGATTTGGTGATTTTTTTCATAAAAATACTCTATTTTTAAAACTGTTTTTCAGTATACGCTTTTGTGTTAAACGAAGGATTATTTATCCCGGCAGTTTTATGTTGGATATTTCTTAGAACCACTTTTTTTAAATTTAACAATTATATTAATAATAATTTAAAGCAAATATGTTATATTTATTCCATGAAATATTGTAATAAGAAATGGAGGCTCAAATGGAACAAACAGCATTAAAAGTCGGAGATACTGCGCCAGATTTTGCACTAAAAAATCAGCATGGTGAAGAGATAAAGCTCAGCGATCTGCGAGGGAAAAAAGTTCTGGTCTCATTTCATCCTCTTGCATGGACACCAGTATGTGATATTCAGATGAAATCTTTGGAAATTAAGAACGCGCTTTTTAATAAGCTCAATCTTGTGGCGCTTGGACTTAGCGTTGACAGCCAGCCGTGCAAGAAAGCATGGAGCGATTTTCTTGAAATTGATAATACCGATCTGCTTGCAGACTTTTTTCCTCATGGAGAGGTTGCTTCGAAGTTCGGTATTTTTATTGATAAGGCCGGAATTTCAGGGAGAGCAAACTTTGTAATTGATGAAAACGGGAAGATTGTTTTTGTAAAAGTTTATGAAAAATCTGAAATACCGGATATTGAGGAGATAATCAGATTTCTGCAGAAATAATTTTTTATAAATGGATGGAGCATGGACCGTAAGATACTTTTTAAATATATTGCAGGTTACATATTCGGAGGGACATTTTTTCTTCTGATTATTCCCGGAGTGTTATACTCTGTTTCTTTTTCTGCAGGTTCATTACTCTCATCTGTAATTTTTAATAGTGAATTGTTGAAATTAATAATAGCAGTGATTTTTTTCATCCCGGGGGTTGTCTTCATGGCCTGGTCAAACGCAGCTCTTTTTTTTATAGGGAAGGGGGGGCCTGCTGAAGGATTCGGTATCGAGATAAGTCCGAAGACAAAAGTTCTTGTTATAAGTGGTCCCTACAGATACACGAGAAATCCCATGGTATTCGGAGCATATTCTATATATATCGGATTTTCGATTTTTCTTAACTCATTCGTTGTGCTGCTTCTTGTAATTTTACTGTTACCTGTTATCATTATATACTTAAGAAAGTCAGAGGAGAAACGGCTGCTGAAGGATTTCGGTGATGAATTCCTGGAATACAAAAAGACTGTATCCATATTTATTCCACTACCTCCGAAAAATACTTACTCCTCATAGTCTGTTTTAATTCTTCTCAAAACCCTGTTGATCGATTCGAAGTCAAAACCTCGCCCTCTTAAGAAATTTGATACTTTCATGAAACTATTCTCTTTATCTTTGACAGATTTATATTTCTTCATAGCTAACTCATAGAGTGCATCTTCATCGGGAACATCCGCTCCCGATTCACGCATAACCTTGTCTATAATTTTACGACCGATACCTTTCCGGTAAAGGTCCCGGACAATGATATCTTTTCCGGATTTCCCGGACTTCATTTTTGCTTTAACGAAAGACATGGAGAAGTCAAAGTCATTGAGATACCCTTTCTGCTTCAAATAATCGAGCGTCTCTTCAATGTGCTTTTCTGAAAAATTCTTCTTTTTCAGGTACTGACGCAGTTCATCGACGGATCGTCCCCGCACAGTTAACTGGTTGAATGCCTTCTCCATGCATTCAAACTTTTTCGATTCTTCATAAATCTCCATATAGCACTCTGTAGTGAGAGTTGTACCGCTGGATAATTTATACATGGAGTATGCATCAAAGGATATTTTGAGCTTTTCACTGTTATCCAGTTCAAGTTGAACGTAGTTGTCTTTAAATATTAGTTTTATAACAACCGGCATAATCCTCCAATAGCCCCGTACATCCGGATGCTGTAAAGCTTCATCAATAATTGTCTTACCTTGCATTGTACAGAAGCCTTATATCATTATCAAGCTCAATATCCTCCGCATAAAATTTCCAGACATTTTTCGAAGTACATTTTCCGCTGAATGATCCGGGAAGATGTTTTACACTGCTGCAGGGCATAGTGTCTGGGCTTTTAACGCGGACAAAAAGTTTTTCAACTTTTCCTTTCCAGAGGGAACCGGTTCTGAGGATATATTCTATATAATATCCCTGTATTTCTAAATCTTTTTCTAAATTTACATATGGTATAGTGTATGTATAGCGGATAATATGTACAGAGTTCTGCTTATCGGAGAGTGGGGCTTTAAATTTATAGATAGAACCGTATCGATCTTTGTTTATTTCATAATAGTATCCCGGAGGAGCAGTTTCAAAAACCGTATCTAAATTTACACCATCCCACTCAGCGGTAAAATTATCATAACCGAACCAGTATGTTCCAGGAAATCCCATTTCGCCCGCATATCCGGAAGTGTTGTTAAAATGAAAGACAACCTTTACTTCTGCTGTATTATTACTGTGTATATCGATATAAACGTATTCCTCCTGAAGTACAGGCTCTACATCCGCATATGCTGAGGCGAGAGAGAATAGGAAGAGAAAAAAAATTAAAGTCAGATTTTTAATATTTTTTCTCTTCTAAATCATTAAAAGTATCTTCTCCCATTTCAACAAGGAAGATCAGATTAATATCAGCAACGCACGTATCCTTAAACTTTGAACCGGGGTAAACGCTCAAAATTTCCATCTTTATTTTTTTTACCACAATCGGTGTTTTTAAAAGAAATCGCTGACCACCTCCATCATAGTCACTATAATAGCATTCGTCATTTTTATCACGAATACACTTATCAAAGCTCTTTTTATTTGTTTCGAAATCAGGGACTTTTTCCTGACAGAATGACTCAACATCCATCTTTCCACCGGCAAGATCTCTGCTGCATGAATTATCTTTAAATGTCGCCTTAACTGTTTTGATCTTACCATCTTCAAGATATAGTGTAAACATTACATCCTTGATCCGGTTATTTTTAAAGTAGATAGTTCTTGTCGGCCCGATTCCGTTAAGAGCTGATATGCCGTATATTTTCACAGGCTCAAACTCTGCAGTAACTGACTCGCCAATACCATCGTCGCTTTTTCCTTCACACCAGGCGGTCCCGGATTTTTTATCAAATGCTTTATCTGCATCATAGTATGTTTCATATTTATCTTTTTCAATCAGAGTGGAGCTTGCTGATGTTTTCGAGAGTTTTAATACAATATGTCCCAGATCAACTGAATCACTGTAAAGTGCGGCACCCTGGAAACAGAACAAAATAATTGATAAAATAAAACATGTTTTTAAATTCATAACAGATCTCCTGTTTAGTGTATTTGACGATTGAAATAGTACTGACTTCAGGTTTCGACTCCGCTTAACCAGCGTTAATTTACGATCCCTGAGCGGAGTCGAAGGGCTAATTGTATTAATTCATTTATTAACTGCTATAGTGTAAAAATACATTCATTTGATGTTATAGAAAAAAATTTCAGCAATATTGATATTTAACTTATAATGATAAACTATGGAATTGTCAATTTCGGGGAGTTTTTTTATTACGGCAGGTCATTGAAGTATTTGCAGAATAAAATTTCGTCGTAATTGTTCAAAATCTGGTAGCAAAATTTATCTCCGCCGCGGCGGAGATAAATTACTAACGGTTTTTGAGCTGTTACATTTCGTTTAAGCACAAAAAAAAGGATGCATAAAGCATCCTTTTTTTCTGTATATATTGTAAGATAAATATTAACGTTTTGAAAACTGAAATTTCTTTCTCGCCTTTTTCTGACCAGGCTTCTTTCTTTCAACTTTTCTTGCATCACGTGTAATAAAACCGGCTTCTCTTAGAGGTTTTTTGAGTTTTTCATCTGTCTGTACAAGACATCTTGCAATACCCATTTTAACTGCTCCAGCCTGACCTGACCAGCCGCCGCCGCAGACATTAGCCATTACATCGTAGTTCTCAAGCTGACCAACATGCTCAAGAGGCTGTCTTACTATAAGTCCAAGTGTCATTCTTCTGAAATATTCACCGATCGGTTTTTTATTAACTATGATCTGACCTGTACCGGGCTTGAGCCATACCCTTGCAACTGAGGTCTTTCTTCTTCCTGTAGCATAAATCTTTTCTGCCATTTAAATTTCTCCTTTAAATCCCGTATACTATAGATTGATTATTTCTGGTAACTGAGCTTCGTGCGGATGCTTGTTGCCGGCATATATTTTCAGATTAGTCATTTGTACTCTGGCAAGTCTGCTCTTGGGAAGCATTCCCTTTACAGCGTGCATAATTACAAATTCAGGCTGCTCTTTCATAACCTTCTTGATGTTTGTAAATCTCTCACCACCCGGATACTGTGTGTGTTTGAAATAATCTTTATCAGTTGATTTCATACCTGTAAGAACGATTTTGTCGGCGTTGATAACGATTATATTATCACCCATATCCTGATTAGGTGTATACTCAGGTTTATGTTTTCCTCTAAGGATAGTTGCAATTTGAGTGGCAAGTCTTCCAAGTACTTTTCCTTCTGCGTCAACAACATACCATTTCTTCTGAATCTCTGCTTCTTTCATCGAATAAGTTTTTTGAATATCCTTCATCTAAAAGCCTCACATAACTCTATAAATTCTTAATTTTCTCAGTATTTCTCTTTAATCATTTTAATGAATAAAGAGTTAAACTAACACATCGCAATTGGGGGCAAGTGGTAGTTATAAATTTCTTTTTACATTAAATTGTGCAGAAAATACAGCTACTGCATATTTTTTACATAACAAGGGTATAAAACAATATATACCCGTAAACCTGTCAACGAAATTAATGACATTTTTTATTCAAATTGGAATTAATTCAAGCCATTTAACTCCTTTTCCAATTAATATCGAATGGTAATGTATTAATCAACGAATTATGTCTTATTAGAAGCTTACCAATTTACGGGGGAGGTGCCAAAAACTCTGTTTCCATGACCGCAGGGAGCCCTGCGGGGCTTATAAAGGGGCTACCGCCCCTTTGCCCTGTATAAAGATTGAGTTATTGAAACTGCCCTTATGTAAACACGCATAAACATGTGTTAAATTGTTCTCCGCTGCGCCGGAGATAAAATATCACCTATTTAAGATGAATAAAAAATAAAATTGAGTTGAGGAAAACTCAATAAAAATATTAATAGAATTACAAATTAAACTTTAACGCGGAGCAGGGCAAAATGAAAAAAATAAAGATTTTTTCTATAATTTCTCTTTTTATTCTAATGATATCTACCAGCAGCAGCGCACTTGAATTGCCGGACAGCATCGCCGGAATCAAAGTTCCAAAGCCGACTGCTAAAATAATTAATTTTGATATAGAGGCTATAAGCTTCACTGATATTACACTTCTTTTTGATGTTGAGATTTCGAATCCTTATCCGGTAAAACTTAAACTGAGTAAAGTTGAATCTACTTTTTTTGTAGAGAATAAACAGTTTTTTAAAACTGCAACTGACAAACTGAAAATTAAAGCTAAGGGGAAGGAGACAACCAGACTCTTTGTCAGTATAAAATATGCTGATATGGCTAAAATTGTTAAGGATTATCAGAATAAGGATTCTCTGGAATGCGTTGTTGATATGGTGATTGTTCTTCCTCTTCCTGATTCTGTTTCTAGTTTAGGAAAGGATGTAACCTTTAAATTTCAGCTGAAAAAAGAAGTACCTGCTATTAAACCTGAAATAAATATTGCTAATTTTACTGTAGTTAAACCTTCAAAAGCAGATATAGAAAAAGCTATAAAAAAAGCTGCAAAGAAAAATCTAAACGCGGATGCTATTACTAATATGTTTGGAGCTATTTTAGACGGCAAAAATCCGGCCAAGGTTATAAACCCTGCTGATCTTGATCTGAAAATGAAAGTGAACTTTGACGTTGTCATGAAGAATAAAACCAAAGCTGCAGTATTTTTTAATGATCTGAATTATGATTTTAAAGTTAACAGCAGCAGACTGGTTGAAGGATCGACAAAAGATATTAAAAATAAACCCGGAGAATATATTCTGAGCATCAGCAACGAATTCAGTTCCAAAGCTCTCGGTTCTGCTATCCTTAAAGCATTCAAAGACGGGAAGGGAGATTTTGCCCTTACCGGATACTCAATGGTTAAGTTTCCTGATAAAATCAGGAAGACACCGCTTAAACTAAACTTCGATGAAAAGGGAGTACTCTCAATAAAATGATAATTCCAGTAATAATGGCAGGCGGAGCCGGTACAAGACTCTGGCCTATGAGTACCGAGGATAAGCCCAAGCAGTTTCACAACATGTCCGGTCACGGGACTCTGCTTGAAGAGACTATTAACAGACTCAAGCCAGTTAGTCCCGAAGAGATAGTAATAGTCTCTGCAAGAAAATATGAAGACTTATCTCTGACTGAAATAAAAAAAACCGGACTTAATGGAACAATCCTTTCCGAACCGATGCCGAGAAATACTGCAGCTGCTGTTCTTTATGCTGCGATGTTTCTGAAAAAGAAGTATGGTGATCCGGTAATGATAGTGCTTCCTGCTGATCACTTTATTAAAGATATTCCTGGCTTTACTTCTGTTATAAATAAGGCTGTATCTCTTGCAGAGAAAGGGTCATTATCTACAATTGGAATAAAGCCGGAGTATCCTGAAACCGGTTATGGTTATATAAAGGGTGTTGAGCTTATTGACGGCGCGTCTGTCGTTGAAAAGTTTGTTGAGAAACCGGGATTTGAAACAGCAAAAGAGTATGTTGCTGATGGGAATTATTACTGGAACAGCGGAATATTTGTATGGAAAACATCCGTAATTATTGAACGGTTCCGTGAGCTGCTGCCTGAGATGTATGCACAGTTTCTTAAACTCGAAGCTTTCTCTCACGAAGAGATTGCATCAAATTCATCTGAAATATGGTCGTTAAAAGAAAAAATATTTTCTGCGATAAAATCCATCTCTATCGACACTGGAATACTGGAAAATTCAGATAACAGAATGGTTATCCCGGCAGATTTCGGATGGGCCGATCTGGGGAGCTGGAAGGCTGCTGATGATATTCTTGATACAGATGAAAACTGCAATAGAACGCAGTCTCCGGAAAATTCCATTTTTGTTAAGAGCGCGAATTGTACAGTCTTGAGTGAAGGGATGAGAATTGCCGTTGTTGGAGTCTCGAACATTGTTGTGGTTCAGTCCGGGAATGATATTCTTGTAATTGATAAAGATTCGTCTCAGGATGTAAGAGCTGTTGTAGATATAATCAGGAAGAAATAAAGAAGATTTTATTTACCATATCTCTTTACCTGCGGAAATACCGGTTTGAATTTTGCTGTGCATATTTGAGTCAGTAATTTTATCCAATAACTCAGTTAATGGTTGCTCTAAAAATTCCGTTTTAGAGACCGCAGGGGGCCCTGCGGGGCTTTTAAAGGGGCTACCGCCCCTTTGACCCTGTAAAGTTGGTATTTCTTTTATTCTTTTAGTTGGTATTTTTCATTTCTTTTCTCCGAATTTCTCTCTATGAGTAAACTCATGTATTTCCCGTCTTTTCGGTCCCTCTTTTTTAAATTCAACAGGCTGGCCGATGGGCAGAATTCCCAGAAGCTCATATGGAGAAGTTACATTGAGGAGCTTAGCGCATTTTTCATGATCCAATAATCCCACAACAACACCGCCGAGTCCTATATTATGAGCAGTGAGCATCATGTTCTGTACAGCAATCCCAAGATCAAACATATACCATGAATCAAATTTAGTCCGTTTTACTCCGTCTCTGAATCCGGGAAGATCATTTTTTCCGCAGAATGCTATAAGCACCGAAGCTGACTCCGAACATTTTCTTGCAGGATTGGTTTCGGAATATGTTTCAACTATCTGTTTTATTAACTCTTTATCGCGTATTACAATAAATTCCCAGCACTGTGTGTTGGACCATGATGGAGCCCACTGAGCTGCTTCGAGTATCTGATTTATCTCTTCATCTGTTACATTGTGATCTGTAAATTTTCGTACCGATCTTCTTGTCATTATAGCTTCATGAAGTTCCATTGCTTACCTCTTTTTAATGATCGTTTTTAGTGATTATTTAGCTATGAAAAAAGATGCAGAAAACTAATGAAAAAATATATATCTCCGTTGATTTTCAAACATAACTTGAAATATAGCTAAGTAGTTACCTTTTCTATATATTTAATAAAGTTTTCTGTACCGGTGTTAATTTTATTAAGTATCTTATCCGGCAATATAATATCATCATATTTTTTTTTCAATTCGGTCTCTATTGTATTTTTTAAATCTTCAATAGATAATGAAGTGTATTCTGATGAATAAATTATATTGAAATCCTGATTCATTATTCCGGTTAATTTACTGTGATACTCTGACGGATTGAGTGCAGCTATTTTACATCCGCAGGCATCTGCTTCAAACATTGTCAGTCCGAAGTGTGTTATAACAATCCTTGACCTTGCAATGATTTCCGCATAGGGAATCTCTGATTTCAGAATTTCTCCGGTGAAATTATCCGCTTTTCCTTTTTTCAGTAAAATCGAATTTATAGATTCAGGGATAGATTTTTTTATTGATGTGATAAGTTCAGAGGAAGGGTCATATCCTGCATATATGGTTACATCAATATCTTTAGAAATAGATTTATGTTTTAGTTGAGAAATCCCTTCGGCAAAGTTATATCCGTAGATGAAAAGTGACGTTTCAAGTTTAATAATGGATTCTGTATCTGATGGTACAGGGAGAAGGTTTAGATTGTAATCAGCGAAGGCTTTACCATCTCCGGAGTCGTCAATAGCAAGTACCGGAGCTGTTTTACGAAGTGAATTAATTTCATCTACAGATGAGTCACGCATATCTTTTATAATGAGATCCGTATCCGGCGGTATTGAATCAGTCAGCAGATAGGTGAATTTGTTTTTTACAGGATGATGGTTTTGTGTGAGATATATTGATGCTGAAAGATTATTTTTCATGTTTAAATGAACGGCAAGATTGAGCATTCTTTGAATATGACCGGTTCCGAGGATTCCGCCGGTTCCGGTAACGATTAAAATCTTTTTTTTATCCACGGCTATGATGTGTCATAGGTCGCTGTTCAACGCTGCTGTTAATAAAGCGGAGCTCAGGATTCTTTTTTATAAATTTTATGACATCGGCGAGTTCAACCGGTTTGTCTTTGTAAAGTTCATTGTAGAGAATTTCTATCATTTTAAAATCCTCTGCTGTATCAACAGTAAGCCTTAGATCAGAAAATGGATTAACAAGTTCCGATTGGTATCTGACAATTTTAAATTTCTCAGGATTTTCTTTTATATAGGGGGTTACATGTTCACGATGGTGAGGTTCTGTTCCATTTTTGAATGCTTCAGCGAGAGCTTGTTTTTTTATTATCTCAACACCTGTTCCTAAAGGTATACCGGCAGTAGTGCAGTGATCTGCATCTGTCTTAAATGCATATTCAAGAGCCTTTGATGCAGATTTATGGTCGGTAAATGGATTGTCTCCGGTTATCCGTATAACATAATCGCAATCGAGTTCTTTTGAAGCGAGGTAGTATCTTTCAAGGACATCATCTTCAGATCCGGTATAGGATTTTATTCCGCACTGAGCGGCTAGTTCAACTAAAGGGATGTTCTTATCTCCCGATCCGGTAGCAAGAATTACAGTATCTACACCCTTTATAGATTGAGCTCTTTCAATTACGTGAACTATCATCGGCTTGCCGCTGAGTTTCAGCAGAGCTTTAGAGGGGAGCCTTGTTGATGAGATTCGAACCTGTATTATCGCTGCTGCTTTCATATTACCTGATGTTATCAGAAATTAAATGTGTACCACTCGTCGCAGTTTTTGCAGTCCGGTTTAGAAGGGAAGTGTCCATTAAACTCATCAATAAATGCTTTCCGCTGCCTGTTCCAGATTTCACTTATAGGCATATTTTTGATATTACCATGGGAGTCTTCTCCGTCTATATCCTGTTTACAGAATGAAGCAGTTCCATCTGAGAGTATATAAAGATCTCTCTGCAGATGCCAGCATGGAGTCCGTTTTACCGGGGAGAGGTCGGAGTATCTTCTGTCGGGAATTCTTCCAAAGTATGTGTTCTGCTTCTGTAAAATGATCGGTACTTTCTGGCCCTCCCAGAAGTCGTAGTATTTATCCAGGTAGGATTTTATATCATTCTCTTTTGCAAATTCGTCAGTCTCATTTATTTTCATTATCTGGATGTAAACTCTCTCCCCGCCGGAATTGAGTTCACCGAGAGATTGAATATTTTTTAAAACTGAGTCGAAAGCATCAGCTTTATGGTATCTTATATATGATTCCTTATCAATTCCGTTGTTGTTGATTATTACTCTGATTTTGGAGTTTTCCGGTTTTGAAATAAAACTTTTAAAATTTGCATCGCCGCTTATTCCGTTTGTTTCAATAATAAGCTGTTCAAGCAGATTCTCATTTACCGAAGCTTCCATAATAGAATAGAATTCAGGGTGTTCCATCGGTTCACCGGAACCGGATAAACATAGTGTATACGGCAGAGCAAACTCTCTCATCCCCTGAAGAATAGAGGAGAATGTTTTATATTCCATATGGCCATGTTCACCGGACGTGAGTGATTTTCTATAGCAGAATAGACAATCAAGTGAGCATTTACCAGTGAGTTCAACTTCAACATAAGACGGCGCGATAAAGAGTGATTCGGGATTTGCTTCTATGAGATCCTTAACCTCTATGTACCGGGGGATAGATTTATTTATATTGTAAAGATTTTCCATAATCTTTTTTTCACGGAGGCTGTTGAGTCTGAAGGAGACTCTTTTACTTCTGATATCAGGTTCTTTATAAAAAAGTTCCACATCGAATTTATTAATGTTTGCACGAATCACTTTTCCCAGTGGGAGAGTCTTTTCATTCGTATCGGGAATCTGATTTATCAGTTCGCGTGAAATTATTTCGCAGGCAAATCCCTCAGGGAGATTTTCGGAAAATGTAAACTCCGCAAGATATTTTATATGAACATCGGACATTTCTGTAAAAATTTCAGCATCGAAGAACGGTGAGTCCCCGTTTATTACAATCGCATGATCTGAAGATGTAGTTTTGAAATAGTTTTTCCAGAAGTTTATATCATCAGAGTTTTCACGCTTAAAAGTATTTGTCAGATTTTCAAGTCTGCCGGTATAACCGGATGGTATTGAGTAATAAATCTTTGTCTCAGGCCTTTTTCGGGAAATTTTCTCTCCGATCATTTCAGGTACAAACATATCATTAAAAAAAAGCTCTGAGTCTTTTACATTCTCGTCAATATGTATTATTACATCAATATTCACTGTTGTCACCGGTTACTAACCTTTTATATATCCTTCCATATAAATCTTAATGGAGGCTTCATCTCTTTTCTGCTTAACCCATTTTTTAAACTGCTCCTGGGAATTTTCAGTGTAGAGTTTGTACATTATCATCTTTTCAACGCTTTCATAAGAGACAGATCTTCTATCAAGATATTTTACAATATGGTAACCGAATCCCGATTTAAAGACTCCGGAGATCTGACCGCTTTTTGTCATTTTGTAAACATTCCCTGCAAAATATGGATCGAGCTGTGCGAGCATCTGCCAGCCGAGATCCCCTCCATTCTTAGCAGATCCGGGGTCCTGTGAGAATTTTCCTGCAGCAGATTCAAAAGATCCGGGATTAGACATAATTTGTTTTCTTATCTCTTCAGCTTTTATATTGGCTGCTTTCTCATCAGTCAATGAACCGCTTTTTGGAATTATAAGTATATGTTTTACATGAACCTCAAATCCAAGCTTTGATTTATTTGCTTTGTACCAATTTTTCGCTTCTTCAGTCGATGGGGGATTCGAACCGATAGCGACTGACATAATCTGCTCACGGGCGATGTTTACTTTTATTTCGTCAAAAAAAGAAAAGAAATCTATCTTCTCCTTTTTCTCAATAAAATCGATAAATTTTTTCAGATCAGGATCTATTTTGTAATTTGTTTCAAATTTGTTCTCCATGAATTTCTCCATGTTTTCCGAAACTTTTTTTACAATTTCATCCATCTCTTTTTTGTCATTTGTTCTGCCGCTGAAAAATTTTGTAATAGCACCTTCCAGCTGGTTTATTACCCGTTTGTCCGAAAGGAGTATCGATTCATTCTGTGCTGTTTCAAATATTATTTCAGCCTCAATCATCTGGTCGAGTATACGGCTCTTCTCATAATTGATTTTAGAGTCGGGTATTTTTTTTAGAGTTTTAAGTCTCTCAAGTTTCTGTTCTACATCGCTCTCCATAACAGCTCTGCTGTTGACTACAGCCAGAACTTTTTCATAGTTCTGCCATGCCCGGGATGATACAGGAATGAGAATTATCAGAGATAATAGTATTATATTTAGTTTTAATTTCATTATATTTCCATTTAAAAAATTTATTCTTTATTGATACGAATGAAATAGTATATAATCTGTCATTTCGACAGGCTCAATACATTGCATTTCGACATGCTCGCTGAACGTATCACACGGTTGCTGAGCTTGTCGAAGCATTCATTAACACTTTATAATACCTGAAGTTCAAATTGTGCAACCATTTTTTAATAACAGTTTATCGGGCAGTCCCAAAAACTCCGTTTCCGGGACTGCAGGGAGCCCTGCGGGGCTTATAAAGGGGCTACCGCCCTTAAACCCTGTAAATACTGAGTTATTAGAATTGCTTATAAACTAGAGGCTTTATTTCTTTTGCGCCTCTGATGAGGCGGAGAGAAATTTATCGCGCCAGTTTATAAGTACTCAGCTAAATCATTTGCCGGCTGTATCTTTTCTTTTTTTAAAAAGAAGAAATTCAATACCATCTACAAGAGCCATCCATGAGGCTTCAATCATATTTGTTGAAACCCCCACTGTGCCCCAGTGATCAACACCGTCGGTCTGATCAATAAGAACTCTTACACTTGATGCAGTTCCGTTGTTATCTTCAAGAACACGGACTTTGTAATCTGTTAAATGCATATGCGCAATTTCGGGATAAAATTTTGTAAGAGCTTTTCTCAATGCATTGTCAATGGCATCAACCGGACCATTTCCATTGGCAGCAGTATGTTCAAGCTGACCTCCGACTTCAACCTTTATCGTAGCCTCGCAAAGGAGTCTGTTGCTTTCGTCCATTTCAGTTATCATTCTGAATCCGAGGAATTTGAAGAAAGGAGTATATTCTCCAGTGGCCTCTCGTATAATAAGCTCAAATGATCCTTCAGCTGCCTCGAACTGAAAACCTTTCTCTTCGAGATTTTTTATTTTTTCCAGTACTTTTTTTGACAGGTTAAGATCACCCTCTATATCGATGCCGAGTTCCTTTGCTTTAAATTCCACATTACTCTTCCCCGATAATTCAGAGATCATTACTTTCCGTCTGTTCCCTGTAAGTGCCGGATCTATATGTTCATATGTTCTTGAATCCTTCTGAAGTGCAGAAACATGGATCCCCCCTTTATGGGCAAAAGCATTATCACCCACATAAGGACGATTTTCGAAGTGTGGAAGATTTGCTATTTCACTTACAAATCTGCTCACTTCAGTAAGATGCTGAAGCACTGAGCCGGAGGAACATTCGTGTCCCATTTTTAGAACAAGGTTGGGGATGAAAGAAGTAAGATCGCAATTTCCGCATCTCTCACCATAGCCGTTAATTGTCCCCTGGATAGAAACTGCACCACCATCAACTGCATACATTGAGTTTGCTATTGCAACTCCTGTGTCATTGTGAAAATGTCCGCCGACAGGAGTTTTAATTTTTGATGTTACAGATGATGTTATTTTATATGCTTCCGAAGGGAGAGTCCCTCCGTTTGTATCGCACAATACAATCATATCAGCACCGGCTTCGCATGCCTTTTCTATACACTGTAATGAATAGTCCTCATTGGCTTTGTTCCCGTCAAAAAAATGCTCGGCATCCATGAAGACTGTAAATCCCAGATCCTTAAGATATGCAACTGAATCGTATATCAGCATGAGGTTTTCACTCAGTTCCATACCGAGCGCTGTGGTTACCTGGAAATCCCATGTTTTTGCTACAATAGTCAATACATCTGCCTTTGAATTAACAAGCGACTGCATGATTGTGTCTTCACTGCATTTAAAACCTTTTCTCCTCGTTGAACCGAAAGCTGCAATTTTGGAATGATCAATATCAAGATTTCTGACTTCAGTAAAGAAACTGTCGTCCTTTGGATTAGATCCGGGCCATCCCCCTTCTATAAAATCTACTTTCAGCCAGTTCAGAATTTTTGCTATATTCAGTTTATCCTGAATAGAGAGGGATATCCCGACTGTTTGTGCTCCATCGCGGAGAGTCGTATCGTATATACTTATTATTTTTTTAGACATAATTTCCTTTATATTCCTGTATGTTTATAATTCCTGCATACTTTTTTCTGCAAGCTGATATTTCAAGTAATTTTTCTTGGACGGGGTATTATCTCATTGGAGTAACTTCCCGATATTTAAATAGTCATAGAACACTGTGTTGTTATACAGTTGGTAGGGTCTATATTTGCTGATAAACTGGTGGTATTCTATACCAGTGAATGCTTTTTCGTGACGCAGAGCAATTTTACTACCAGTTTGTAAGTACTTACGGGAGTATAAGATGATTGCTGAATTAAATAGTTGACCATCAAAGTTATGGTTTAATTTACTGATTTAATATAAAAAAAGAAAATGGTTCCGGAATGAATACAAAACTGATTGAAAAATCCATCTTACAATTGATAATTTTTACATTTCTATTCTTTACTGTTTCGTGTTCAAACTCCCCTGAAGCTGTTTATGAGAGGATGCTGGATAAGTATGAGAATGGTAAAGGGGGGAATATTACTTTAATGGCGGAAAAATTCCTCATGGCATTTTCTGAAATTAAAGTAAATTATGATGATCTTTTTTTTAATAAAAATATAATCCTCTCTGTAAAAGGGGATGATATTGAAATAATCTATCCTGATGATATAAGTATTAAAGGTGATAAGAGTATTGGTGAAAATATAACCTTTGCAGATATGAATGATGATAATATAGTTCTGGGTAACGGAAACGGATTTTGTGTATTTGATAAAGATGGAGATCCGCATACTATCTATAAGCCTGAAAAAAAGGAGAGGATAGATGCCCTGGCTCTTAAGAATAAGAATATTATTTACCTCTCAGATGGTAAAATGTTTGAGTTGTCATATGGCGATAAAAAAGTTAAAAGAATGGATTCAGGGGAGTATCATTCACCGTATAAAAAGTTTTTCAGATCTTCTATTTTTGTTTCGGACAAATTTATAACATTGTCAACCGGAATTGCAGGTTTGTATTATATCAGTATTTTCGACGGCAGCAGCGGAAACTCTCTGATGAAAAATATTACAGCGTCATCTTCTGAATTGAATATAGATGATAATAATCTTTCATATGTCCGTGGAGGGACCGGCAGCTGGTCTGTATCTAAATATGAAATTCCTACAAAAAAGAGAATTGAGATAAAAGGTGTCGGAAAAATTGATAATATTTTTATCGCAAAAAATGGTTTTATAACAGTCAGCGGTAAAAAATATATGATAGAGAGTTTTAAAGGTGAGAAAGGGTTGATGCCTCAGGATTGGAATATTCTAGGTGTATGCAGAGATATGGTGCTGATTGAATACGGCAAAGTCGTATACTTGATGGATTTTTCTATTCTGCTGGAGAAGATAAAAGAGCTTAACAGCAAAACCGGAGAGAAATTAACTTAACGGGCTTTGTTCCATGGAGTATATGGTGCATAAGTATCCACTATATCTGCTCCCTGATTGAAAGGATGTTGTTTTTTTGCAATTTTCATGAAGAGCAGCAGAGTAATCATAACGATTAGAGATAGTATTGCAACAATCATTATATTCAGAAGTTTATTATAATTTAAATACATCTGATCCTCCGGATATGTTCTTCAGCTGTTTCCAGTTCCGCAGCGTATAGATTGCGGCGGAAAGTAATTTTATAACCAATTTATGAGTGCTTACTTACCATATAATCTAATGTAACAAAAAAAGCTTGCACTGAATAGTAATTCTATAATCTTAATATAATAATGCAAAGAAAAAATTAAAGGTATACAAAAAAAAGATGAAAATGCTCAGAAATGATCTCTGCTGGTGTGGAAGCGGTAAAAAATATAAAAAATGTCATATGGAGTCTGATGAAGCATCCGGAACTGCTCCTGAAAAAAAAATGAAACCCCCCAGAGGGATAAAGATTAAAACTCCCGCTGAAATTGCCGGAATAACTGACTGCTGCAGATTGACGGCAGAAGTGCTTGATATGGTTAGTGAAAAGATCAAACCGGGTATTACTACTGATGAAATAAATACATGGGTTCATGAATATACCGTGAGCCGCGGAGGGATTCCTGCTCCGCTTGATTATAACGGTTTTCCTAAAAGTGTATGCACATCAATTAATGATGTAATATGTCATGGAATTCCAGACAGCACTGTTATCAAAAACGGTGATATTATTAATGTCGATGTAACCTGTATTCTGAAAGGATATTATGGGGATGCCAGCCGAATGTATATGATAGGTGATGTAACTCCTGAAGCATCAAAGCTGGTTAAAGTTTCAAAGGAGTGTCTTGATCTGGGAATACAGCAGGTTAAGCCGTATAATGATTTCGGCAGGATAGGTGAAGTAATACAGAAGCATGCTGAAAGCAACGGTTTTTCAGTTGTCAGGGATTATGGCGGTCATGGGATAGGTATTAAGTTTCATGAAGAACCTCATGTACATCATTACAATGTAGGGCATAGAGGATTGCCCATGTTTCCCGGAATGATTTTTACAATTGAACCGATGATCAATGCTGGAAGATATCAGACTAAACTGCTCAGAGATAACTGGACAGCAATTACCATTGACGGTTCACTATCATCTCAGTGGGAGCATACAGTACTTGTAACAGAAACAGGTGTTGAGATTCTGACTGTGAGCGGGAAGAAATAATAATTTTTAAGCAGTAACAATATATCAATTCATCAAGAAAAAAAAGGACTGGAAATATATGAAAGGTTCAATATTCGAAAATTCAGGAAGCTGGGTAATGAAGATTATATTTGCAAATGTAATCATTTACCTTCTTCAAGGTATAAATATGCAGAGCATGGTACCATATGAAATTCCAGTGGGGAATCAGCTCTTCGTTAATCAGACATCATCTATGACTTACTATTTTGGACTTATACCGGCACTTGTAATGTCTAAATTCTATGTATGGCAGCTCGGAACTTATATGTTTCTTCACGGGGGATTTTTTCATATATTTCTTAACATGTATGCACTAATGCTTTTCGGTATCCCTGTTGAGCAGTTGTGGGGTTCTAAAAAATTTGTTTTGTACTATCTTTTTACCGGAGTAGGGGCCGGGATTACAATTTTTATAATAAATCTTGCCATGGGTGGCACGGGAGCATATATTCCCACTATCGGCGCCTCCGGTGCTGTGTTCGGTCTTCTCCTTGCTTTCGGATTACTCTTCCCGAATGTTGAACTTCTGGTGTTTTTCTTTATACCTATGAAAGCGAAATACCTTGTGGTAATGTACGGCGGGATTGAAATAATGTCGCTTATATCATCAGGTACTAACAGCAATGTCTCTCACGTTGGTCATCTTGGCGGCATACTGTTCGGTGTGATATTTTTTCTTATAACAAGAAGAAGAGGGATAGAGTTCTCCGCAAGAAAAATGAAAGCAAGAATGGGTAAAGAGATAAAAGAGAGAGATAAAGCTCTTAATCTGGATGAACCGGCAGTTGAAAAGCTTACAGTAATTCTTGAAAAACTGAAAAGCGGCGGGTCCGATGCGATCACCGATGATGAATATCAGTATATTAAATTAGCCGATATTCTCTATGTTGAGAATGATGATATTTGCGCTTCCGATGATTTTATACCTGAAGACAGTCACTGCAAAAAATGTGAAACAATGGAAGCATGTCTGATGAGGGAAATAAAGAAGTATTTATGATAAAAGTAAAAGTTCAGATGATGGATGGTGCTTCTCTGCCGGAGTATCAGAGCAGGGGTTCAGCCGGTGCTGATTTATGTGCAATGGTCGATGAACCGGTAATCCTCTCCCCTGGAAAAACAAAATTAATACCTACAGGAATTTTTATTGAGATACCTGAAGGTTATGAGGCGCAGATCCGTCCAAGAAGCGGTCTTGCCCTGAAGCATGGAATAACATTTTTAAATTCACCCGGAACAATCGATTCCGATTACAGAGGTGAAATTAAAATTATTATGACCAATTTCGGCGAGGAGAATTTTACAATAGAAAATGGCATGAGAATCGGGCAGATTGTATTTGCCCGCGTTTTCAGAGGTGAATTTATAAAAACAAACGAACTAAATAAAACAGAAAGAGATCAAGGAGGTTTCGGACATTCCGGAATATGAAGGAAAATAATACAAAAGATGTAAATAAGGTAACCATACTCCCTCTTGGCGGTCTTGGGGCTATCGGTAAAAACATTACGCTTTTTTCACAGAATGATGAGATGATTGTAGTTGATTGCGGTATAATGTTCCCGCGGGACGAAATGCCGGGAATCGACTATATAATTCCTGATTTCACTTATATCAGACAGAATAAGTCCAAGATGAAAGCGATTGTTGTTACACATGGGCATGAGGACCATATCGGTGCTATAGCTTTTCTGCTGCAGGAGGTACGGGTCCCTATTTATGCAACAAAGCTTACCATCGGACTTATACAGAGCCGTCTTGAAGAGAAACCTCTTCATTACACTCCGCAGTTTATTGAGGTAGTTCCAAGAGAGGTTGTTAACATCGGCAGCTTTGTAATTGAATTCATTAATGTTAACCATTCAATTATCGGCGGAGTGGCTCTTGCTATTCAAACCATTGCAGGAACCATTATTCACACAGGGGACTTTAAAATAGATTTCTCTCCTGTTGAGGGTGAGATGACAGACATCTACAGGTTTGCACATCACGGTGAAAAGGGTGTTCTTCTTTTAATGTCGGACAGTACAAATGCCGAGAGAGAGGGATTCACTAAATCTGAATCAACAATTTTAGACAGATTTTCAGATATATTTTCAGATTCAAAAGGGCGGATTATCGTCGCTTCTTTTGCGTCGAATCTTGAAAGGATCCAGCAGGTATTCGATACAGCTCAGAAGTTCAATCGTAAGGTTGTAATATCAGGACTGTCAATGCAAAAGAATATAGAGATAGCCAACAAACTCGGATTCCTCGATATCAAAGAGGATCTTGTAATCAAGATAGAGGATGCGGGTAAATTCCCGAATAAAAAGCTTGTAGTTATCGGTACCGGAACCCAGGGGGAGCCGATGTCGGCCCTTGCGAGAATGGCATTCGGTACTCATCGTCATTTTACCGTGGAGAAGGGTGATACTGTAATTATAACAGCATCGGTAATTCCCGGTAATGAAAGAATGGTAACCAATATCGTCAACTCTCTCATGGAGATTGGCGCTGATGTCTATTATGATAAGGCCGAGAATATACATGTTTCGGGTCATGGCGCTTCAAAGGAATTGAAGATGATGATTGCCATGACAAAACCTAAATTTTTTATGCCGATACATGGTGAATACAAACAGTTGAAGAAGCATGCACAGATTGCAGAATCATTGAATGTAAAGGCATCTCACATTATAATTGCAAAAAACGGGGATGTTCTTGAACTGACAAAAAAGACATTCAAGAGGGTAAGTAAAATTCCTCTTCTTGAAATGTATGTAGATGGTGCCGAGATTGGCGACATTGCAAGCGATGTAATCAAAGAGAGACACCTGATGTCTACTGACGGTGTATTCTATGCAAATATGGTTGTATCACAGGGGATGCTGCTTAGCAAGCCGGAGGTTATTACCAAAGGTTTTATCAGCAATGAAAACACAAAAATCCATGGCCTTCTGCAGAAGGATATTGAAGAAAAGCTGGGCAGGATGCTCCGCGAGAGAAAAGATGCGGATGAAATAGAGGACTTTTTGAAGAAGAGTCTGAAGAATTATATCTACAAACTGACCAGAAGAAATCCGATTATTGTACTTAAAGTTATAGAGGTTTAAAATGATTAATATGTTTATTGCCCTGGTAATACTCGGTGTATTCCAGGGAGTTGCCGAGTTTCTTCCTATATCCTCATCCGGCCATCTTGTTCTGCTGGAACAGACCGGTTTTCTGAAAAATCTCATGAACACACCATCAGCAGAGACGAATCTTTTAATTAATGTAAGTCTGCATGTTGCAACACTTATTGCAGTATTAATTTATATGCGGAAAGATATATGGAATATAATCAAGGGATTTCTTACAGGATTATTTAACAGAGATTTTTCAAATCCCGGGTTTCGTGCAGGGATTTATATACTGATAGCGTCATTTCCCGCAGGTATAATCGGTTTTCTTTTTAACGATTTTTTTGAAGAAGTATTCTCATCAGTTACAATGGTGCTTATTTTTCTGATTATTAATGGATTTATACTTATAACGGCTAATAGAATTCCCTCAAAAGGCCGAAAATTAGAAGAGGCAGGAATCTTCAGGTCAATACTGATCGGTTTCTGTCAGGCATTCGCAATACTTCCCGGGATTTCAAGATCGGGATCGACTCTTGCAGGTGGTTTATTCTGCGGACTCGAAGGTGTTGAGGCGGCGCGTTTCTCTTTCTTGATGGCTGTCCCTGTTATAGCAGGAGCAGGTCTGGTTGAAGGTCTTAAAATTCCCGGGGGTAATTACCCTGCGGAGATTTTCGGGCCGGTAGCAGTGGGGATGATAGTTGCGATTCTTGTTGCTCTTGTTTCAATCAGAATTCTGTTCTGGGTGGTAAAGCAGGTTAAGCTTGATGTTTTCGGTTACTACACAATTGCGTTAGGTGTTACAGGTCTGATCGTCAAGTTTCTTTTTTAGAGAAAGTCAGTCCCGGTATCCCCGGAAAGGGTTAAAGTTCAGCTTTGCCCCCTCCGGGGGTGCGGGGGCGTTACAAAACTGCGGAGGGAGCAGTGTTTAAGGATAAAAGATATACAGAGATATCGGGGGTACTTCTATTCCTTGCGGGGATAATATTTCTCCTCGGTATCGCAAGTTATGTACAGACAGACTACCGGGCTCTTGTATTAAACAGGCCTGTATCAAACCTCATAGGACCCGTCGGGGCACTACTGGGTCATATATTCAGATCCGCATTCGGTCTCTCTTCATATTTCTTTATAATGATGCTTTTCCTTTCAGGATGGGCTGTTTTTAAAAGCGGAGAGATCTCTTCAGTTTCAGATAAACTTTTTGCTCTGTTTTTCCTTACAATAAGTTTTTCATCTTTCCTTGCCATCGGAAGTTCTGATATCTATCAGAACAGCGGCGGATTTATCGGTTATTATATATATCATTTTTTTAAATCAATAGCAGGTCTGATCGGCGCTTATCTTGTCATTGTAATTATGAATCTTGTTGGTCTTATTCTTCTGGGTACCGTTTCTTTAACTGCATTTTTTGAAAACGGCGGAGTGAAGGGGAGCGGTAAAAAATTAAAAAAAGTTTTCGAATGGATATCAGTAAAAAAATTTGATGATCAGATTCCTCAGAACAGTATTGGAGATGATATTTATTCCGGTAAAAAAGTTCCATGGATTACACGGAAGAAAATCATCATCGGGAAGAGAGAGAGTGTTAAAGAGGATTCGGTAAAATTTCTGGGCATGAATGTTTCAGCTGCGGCGGGTGAATCTATTTTTAAGAGAGGGGACGAAAAAATAGAGAGCATACTTCGTGAAAGCAAAGTGAGCCATGAAGAGAGGATGCTTAAGGAGAATGAATTCGGTCTGGATGATGATTTTTCAATAAAGAGTGAACCCGAACCTGTCATTACCAGGAGTGAACCTATAGTAGCAGAGAAGTATTATAAAGATGGAAACTTCCATAAATACGAAGATGATTTTCAGGAAGATGCAGAAAGTGATTTCGAGGAAAAGATAGAAAAGAAACCGGAAAAGGCAGATAAGCAGAAACAGCCTGGTGATGAATACTTATTAAAGAAAAACCGGATTTTTGAAATTGATGAAGATCTTCCCGAAGCGGTGGAAGATCCGTTTATCGACGTTGAACCGGAAGCTGCAGAAGAGACTGCAGTAATAAAAAAGCCTGAGAAAATATTTCCAGATCCGAATCAGCCAATAGCTGAGGAGCAGGTTTTTAAGCATCTGAAGATAAATAAAGAGTATATAATCCCGACATCGTTTCTGTATAACTCCGAACCTGTTGATACAGAGACCTGGGAAACCGAGATAAAGAAAAATTCACTGCTTCTGGTCCGTACTCTTGCAGATTTTGGAATAGAGTCCCGTGTCATAAATGTAAACCGCGGACCTGTTATTACTCTATATGAAATGCAGATTGCTGCCGGGATAAAAATTACGCGAGTTGTAGGACTTGCAGATGACATAGCCATGGCGCTTGCTGCGTACAGAGTAAGGATAGTCGCTCCGATCCCCGGAAAATCAGCCATAGGGGTTGAGCTTCCAAACAGAAAGAGGGAGATGGTAACTCTTGGCGATATTATAAAATCAAAGGCATACCAGGAACAGAAGGGGAGCCTTCGCGTTGCCCTGGGAAAAGACGTACTCGGCGCTCCGGTAATGCTTGATTTAAAGAAGCAGCCGCACCTTCTTATTGCTGGCGCGACCGGTGCCGGTAAATCTGTATGTGTCAACTCGATTATTACAAGTATTGTCTACAACTACGATCCGAATTACGTTCGTTTTATTCTTGTCGATCCGAAGATGGTAGAGCTTCAGTTCTACAATGGAACTCCACATCTCCTTACACCTGTAATTACGGAGCCTCATCTTGCTCCTGCTGTTCTGAAGTGGTCTATCTTTGAAATGGAGCGGAGATACAGACTTCTTGCTGCAATGAATACAAGGGATATTGTTTCTTACAACGACAAGATTGAAAAAGAGAGAAAGGGTGGGGAAAGAATCCCTTTTATAATAATAATTATAGATGAGCTTGCAGATTTAATGATGGTAGCCTCGAAGGATATCGAGGGTTATATCACGCGTATTGCACAGAAGGCCAGAGCTGTAGGTATACACCTTGTCCTTGCCACACAGCGCCCATCTGTAGATGTTATAACAGGTATCATCAAGGCAAATTTCCCGGCGCGTATAGCCTTTCAGGTGGCGCAGAAAACAGACTCAAGAACAATCATCGATCAGAATGGAGCGGAGAAGCTTCTTGGTAAAGGGGATATGTTATATCAGTCTCCAACCAGTTCATATCCGGTAAGGATACAGGGGGCATTTATCTCCGAGGATGAAGTTATGGAGATTGTAACTCACCTTCGGACTCTCGGAACACCTGATTATATAGACTTCGAGGCATCAATCTTCCAGGATGAAGACGGCGAGATTAACGACGAGAATGACGAGCTTTTTGTTGAGGCTCTTAAAATTATCGAAGAAACAAGAAAGGCATCAGCATCGTATCTTCAGAGAAGGCTGAGCATCGGATATAACAGGGCCGCGCGAATGATTGAGAAGATGGAGGAGCTTGGATATATCGGTCCGCAGCAGGGGAGCAAGCCACGGGATATTTTTATCTGAAGATAGTATTGTTGAACTATTTGATAACTATTAAAAATTGATGCAATCAGAAGCCGATGAGCAGAAGGTAGATATTACCTCTATTATCTGCTGAATACGTTTTATTGAGTAATAAATCATCATTAGTTCCCGCATCTATAATAAATTCTGATTCCCGTAAAAAATCAGTGACTTATGTAGTGTGGAAAAACAATTTCCAGATAAAAAACAATAACTATAATAAAATTTTCAATCGGTCTCGTTATCACCGGTGTGTCGAGTTAAAACTCTCAGTATTTTATAGAAGATTCCTATGAAAAAAAAGATTTTCAGGAGGTACAAATGTATAAAGCAAATGAACAACGATATGAAACTACGGCCTTCAATACTTTTTAATAGCCGGTTTGACGGTTTTATCTTACATCCTCTATCATCTAATATTTCTACTTGAATAAAAAAATATACGTAAAGAAAACCCCCCTGTCTCTTCCTTTTGTTTGTATTATCCGCTAGAATATTTTATTATTATAATAACTTTATTAATATGATTTATCTGTTTCCTATTGAAAAGACCGGAGGTGTATATGAAAACGAGGGGGAGTTTAAAGAAAGAAGGCATTAGATCTGAAACAGCTGAAAGAGGAGGGAAAACCGAGGTTGAGTTACTTGCAGAGAGTGGAAATGAGGAAACAGGATATGACCGGAAAGAGAAAATAGATAAAGCTGTAGATGTGACACTAAGGTTTCTGCCGACTTTATTCTGGGGAATAAATACTTTTCCGTTATGGCTGATTTTACTCTCTTTCAGCGGACTTGCAACAATACTATTTTTACCTTTTAGTCTTATCGTGTGGTTTTTCATTGGAGACAGGCCTGTCCGCAGGATGCAGCCGTCGAATTTCTTTTATCTGATTCTCAGGGGACTGATAGAGGGAATGGAAGCAAATTATGAAGAGCTGCCATTGAACCTGGATAAGGAGACTCCCTTCATGCGTATGGTCTTTCAGATGTCAGTGGATTTGAGGTTTTTTTCTGAATGCCATTACAAAAATATATATAATTTTTATCTGCTGGGAAAGACTCATCCTGTTACAGGCCTGAAATGCTATATACATGTCCGGATGCTTGCGCTTCTACTTTACGGACTTGTAACCTGGCCATATATTCTGATTATTATGAAAATCTGGTCGTGTAATGCATCAATGCAGCCTGAAGTGCAGAACTTTAAAAAAATTTAATTTAAACAGGTCGTATTGAAGAAGTATTGTGAAGAATGATACTATATTCCACTTCCGATAATCTTCATTATGGTTCGTTAACCACAGAGAGTACGGTTTAAACTTTCTGTTTGTTATTGTAGTTTCCTATGTTGAAAAATTCAACTTCGTAACTATAAAACTCTTTTTTTTGCTTGACCCCCGTTTTTTGTGCAGTATATTTTTTAAAAAAATATGGAGTATATAAATAATGAAAAAAGTTTTAGTTGTGTTTCTGCTTGTTATAGCAGCTGTTTCATGGATTGGATGTTTTGCAGAAAAAGAGGAAAAGGAAGATGAAAAGGAAGTTGCATACATCAATTTCTCAAATGAAAGTGATGCAAATATTACATACGGAATTAGATTCGGTTCTGCTGAGTGGGACATATCTCTTGCTGCTGATTCGAACACATGGTCAGTATGGGGTGAAGACGGAAAAAAAGTTGAGGCTGGATCTTACTATGTTGAAACCAAGGGTGCAGATGGTGTCTGGTCAAACGCATCAACTGATACAATAACAATTGAAAAAGATCATTACTACGACGTTGTACTGCTCGGCACATTGGCTGGCGGTCTTTCATGGGGTCTATACGACTGGGATGCGGAAGCCTATGTTAAAAAATCAGCCGGAGATGATAGCGAAACCAAAGACAAAAAACAGATGCTGATATTTGTTCAGACAGTTAAAGCAACCATAAAGTAGCAAATATTGTTTTAAAATAAGAAACGCCTGATTAACACCGGCGTTTCTTATTTTACCTCTCCAATAATCATCCCCACAATATAACTACCAATAATTCTTTAATATCTAAAAAAATCTAATTTAAAGCAGGGCGTATTGAAGAATTAGTGTCCGTATAATACCGGTAAGTATGTTTGTAATAATTCATCGGGAATGTAAAAAATACTAATAGAAATTTTTCACTCTCCTTAAAAAAAATTGTAATGCATTTATCATTTATGACGATATAGAAAGTGATTGATAATAAATTACACTCCTACATGTAATTTTACCAGGTTAAAGGCTTTTGCGGATCGCGCTATCCGCAAAGGCCTTTTTACTATATGGGTATTATTATCGGATTATTAAAATAATTATAAATATTGAGTAAATAACAGAGGATGCGGGTTATCCGCAATCAGCTTACTTAACCGCGTAAATCTCAATAGTATCTGAAAATCCTGTGATAGAAGTGAATAGTCTGTAGATTATTTCGAATGGCTTATATAAAATATTTTCTCTGCTAACAACCCTTTCCGGGTGAAAACCGCATCTTACAACTTTGATTTTTTTAAATCCGGTCTCTTTAAGAATCTTCACTGCACCCTTTGGAGAGAGATCAATCCGGTGATCCTTAGGGTGTGATCTGATCCATCCCTCTCTGTCTAAAAAATACATCGGGCCGAAATATGATGGAACTGCGAGAGCGAATACTCCCCCGTCATTCAGCATGTTATGGATTCTTTTTATAGATGGTAATGGCTCCATTAAATGTTCGATAAAAAACCAGGAAGTGATGATATCAAATTTTTCGTCAATCTTTGCGCTTTCGAATGGGGATTCAATTACATCGATAGAAAATGTTTTTCTGCAGTATTCTGAAGCGAAGTTTGAAATCTCAATCCCTTTAAGTCTTTTAATCCCTTTATCTTTCGCGGCTTTTAAAAAAAATCCTGCGGCGCTCCCTATGTCAAGAACTGACCGGCCATTATCTGCTGATTTTAGAAGCGGCAGTATTTTATCAAGACGGCTGCAGGACATTCTGTATATGTTGTCAAAATCTTCGAGATAGGTTTTGCCGTACTGCCCCTGGTACTCGGATATAAAATAATCCCTGTCGTATGACAGGGATCTGCAATTTATATTAAAGACTAAACTGCATCTGCTGCATTTGTGAAGATCGCTGCTGATATGTTTGTCTGATGATTTTCCGCAGAAAGGACAGTTTTGATATTGAGATATCATCTGGTTCTGGTTTTTCTTTTTGCAGGTTCTACAACAACGGGAACTCCTCTGATCCTGGCGCTTTCAAAAGAGTGTAGTACAAGTTCTGCATACTGTTCAGGTATTTCAAAAAAAGCATAAGTTGAATGGATGTCAATTTTGCCGATAGTCTTACCATCGATCCCGGATCTTTTTACAACTTCACGTATTAAATCTCCCGTGGAGATATTCTGATTTTTTCCAACATTGATGAATAATCGGGCACGTCCGTCTTTGATGTCTTCGAAAACAATTTTTCCGGTTTCAGATTTGTTCAGGAGTCGTTCAGCATTGATATCAAGTTTTGATATGTCGCCGAGCAGTTCTTTAAGCAGGGCAGCAGCAATTCTTTTGGTTCCGCCGAAGAAGGGGAGTTTCTTCTTCATCACTTTCAGGAGTCGTTGGTAATCGTCCAGTTCTTCAGAGAGGGCGCACTCCAGAATTTTTTCCAGTTTTTTTTCCTGATTCATTTTAAAAAATTCCTCACTCAAGGGTAGGTAGTTATTATGAATTATTATTCTGATATTCAGAATCAGCAATGGTGTATTCTGTAATTAAAAATAGCAAGTAATTTTCGTTGAAATAGAGTCATTGAAATATCTTTTTGACTTTATGATGGTAATAATTGTTTGACGTATAAATATTACAATAAACTAATTCTGAACATATATTGAATATCAATATCTACTGATAAACCGGATGTGAGATTGGTCTTCGCCGCACCAGCAGTTGGGGCGGAAACAAAATACTATCGGTTTATATGCAATTACGAATTAACCGGAGATTCGGAAGATGAGAAAAAGCCTCACAATCTGCTTTATAATTTTTTGTATGACAGGACTATACGGTGAATTTGCACCGTGGAACTCAGATATAAAATCAGGGGATTTACTGTATCATACTCACAATGAGAATAAAAAAAAATCTAATGTTTTCAACGGTGCACAGGGTGGAGCATTTTTTTTGGTAAGATTTTTTCAGATTGTTATCTCTCCGCAGGATGGGCCTAACTGCAGGCATATCCCCACATGCAGTGCATATGGAAGACAGGCTGTTGTAAAGCATGGTGCTTTTCTCGGATCAATTCTGGCGGGGGAAAGAGTATTAAGATGTAACCCGTTTTATCCTCCTGAAAAAGATCCGGTTCCCGGGAAGGTTTTTGCTGAATGAAAAAAATATGCATTTTATTTCTGGCTATTATTGCTTCGATAAATGTATCCGCCGCTGAAACAAACAGTTCCCGTGATAAACAGGTGAAGTTTATCAAAGAGCTTTATCAGAGCGGAAGACATTTCGATACCATCGCTGAGACTGAAAAGCTTCAGTTTATTGAGAATAAACCGGTTCTGGATTATTTTATTTACTCGAACTATTTTTCAGCAGAACAGTATGACACTGTTATCTATAATTATACTCCGGATTTTTCTTCGGATGAACTTCAGTTTACATCTCTTCTTCTCATCTCGCAGTCTTTTTTTAAAAAAGATATGTACATGGAGAGTTATGAAATCCTGAAAAATTTTGAATACAGCATACTACCGGAAAAATATATTTTTACAATGTTTTTGCGGAGAGTTGAACCTCTGATTCTCTTCGGTGAAACCGGAATTATTGATGATGAGATTACAAAATCAGAAATATTTTTAGAAGATAATTATAATTTTATACAGCTCAGAGATGAGCTTCTTCAGTATAAAAAGGATGGATTAAGCTCACCCGGCTATGCAGCTTTAATGTCGGCAATTGTTCCGGGACTTGGTCAGTGTTATGTGGGTTATCCCGGTGACGGAATTATTTCTCTGCTCTCAATTGCTGCCTCTGCAGCCGGTGGAGTCTATATGAAAGACCGGGGGAGGAAGGGGATCTCGTACACGCTGTTTTTTTTCTCGGGATTATTTTACGGGGGGAATATTTATGGTGCATATAATTCAGCAGAAGCGCGGAATAATGAATTGCTCCGGAGCAGGCATAGCAGTGTAGTTTCGAAATATGGTTCATATAATCCCGGTGATTATATCGATTTAGAGAGTGTATTAAGGTGATGAGGCTATTACTCAGTTTATGTTTTATCTGTACTGCTCTCTCTGTTTACTCATCCGAGAAGGGATTGATCGATCTTGCTGAGTATCACTATAATAAAAAAGAGTATTATAATTCCATTACAGAGAGTATGAGATATCAGTTTTTATATCCCCAGGGTGAACTATACCCGCTTAGTATGATTACAACAGGAAAATCATATTATAAAGGGGGAGATAAAGAGAAGGCATTAAGTACTTTTTCAGAATGCTACAACCGGTTTACCGATAGCGAAGCCGGGGAAATGGCCCTTTTTTATTCAGGACTGATCAGAATTGATGCCGGATCGTATAACTATGCTGCTAAAAATTTCCAGGAATACAACTATGTTTACAATAAGGGAATATTTCAGGAGGAATCAATAATTAACTTATCCCTGGTCTATGCTCTTGCCGAAAACTATAATGAAGCCGAAAAAAAAATTGCCGAGTACAGAAAAATATTTCCAGAGGGAAAACTTCAGAAAAAGTCTGAAGATCTTTCACTTTATATAAAAGAAGCTGAATCGAGACCGGAAAAAAGTCTTTTAGCTGCGGGACTATTTTCTGCGGTTATACCGGGATCGGGATATTTTTATACCGGGGAATACATGCTTGGCCTTTTTTCATTCGGTACTAATGCAGCGCTGATTTATGGAATTTATGACGGATATAAAAAGAAGAACCAGTTTCAGATGATATTTTTTTCAGTGATCGAGTTTTCTTTCTATAATTATTCACTCGTGGGATCAATAAAAAGCGCGCATGAGTTCAATGAGGGTGAAGATTTTAAAAAGGAATTAATACTCGGAATTAAAAGTGAATTTTAGTCAGGGGGATTTGTGGAAAAAGCATCATATAAGTTTGACTCTCTTGAGAGTATTAATCCGGAAAAGAGTCAGCTGATAAACTTTGAAAAGATAATCAAAAATGAGAGTCTGGAAGATGTAGCTGAAAAACTTGTTGAATCGACTTTCGTTGAACAGCACTTTATGCGGAAGGATGCTATAGACCGTCTGCTGGATTTTACTTTTTTTAAAATACAGACCGGCTCTTTTCATGTTATACATATGGCTTATCCGACTAAACGGATGCACGATAAGGAACTTGAAGCCCGGATTACCAGCCTGATAAATGATTATTTATATCCGGAAATTGTACTGAGAATTCTGAAGTTTTTTGCACGGAATATTCATAATTCTGATACAAATCTTTATATAGCAAATCTTATAGAATCGGAATCTATAATCCGGTCTGTATATGATACGTTTAAACTTTTTCAAAAAGATATCTTTATCTACAATCCTGAAAAAAAATCTCTTAATGTTAAGATGATACAGCAGTTCTCCCCTCAGTCTGATGTCACTCTCTCTCTTCCGCTGGATGCATGTGCAAGGTTTAAATATATACTGGAGTTCTTTTATATAAAACAGAAGGTAAGCCATATCTATACACCTGAAGATCTGGTGATGTATAGGGAGGCAGCCTCCTGAAATTTTATTTTTTACTTATCAGTCCCGATGTATCTTCTATCTCTTTGACAAATATATTCATGTAACGCTTGGAGTCATTGAATCCTTTAATATCATTTAATGACGGTTTATGATCCTTAATCAGCCAGAACATAATATCCTGAATATCAAGCGGGCTTGTATCGACGACACAATACTGAAAAAAAAGATCATGCTGAATAAGCTGTTCGCGCAGTTCATTATGTTTCAGTACAAGATCATCCATCAGTTTTGCAAGTCCTACTCTGAGCCCGTCTCTCCAGCATGCATAGAAAAGCGTAGTTTCAATTTTTTTATTGATTCTGTTCTGTATCCAGATGATTCCCGGAAGTTCGGGTAAAACACGTCTGGCTTCATATTTATCGTATTCAAAAAGCCGTGACCATTCTATCGAGTAATAAGCATCCTGACCTCTGATATCTTTTTTCATTTTTTATTACCCTGTTACTCCATTTTTTTTATAAGCTGGTTGAGTTTTACCAGAAGTTTACTGCTTCGTTTTTTTATGTCTGTATTGTTGAGGAGCTCAATTCTCAATTTATAGTCCAGTACAAAATAATTAGCGATGAAATCGGTGATTTGATTGAGTTCAAATAAAAAGTTCATAAGCTCAATTAATCTGTCAGATTCCTGAACATTAATAAGAAAGACAAGTTCCTGTGCTTTTTTTCTCAGTTCTTTCAATAATTCAGGATCAAAACTGTTGTTGTCGGATTTAATTAATTCATAAGAAGCTTCATGCATACCCTTGATTTTTTTTACATGAACTCTTGCTAAGCCTTTGAGATGGAGATTTATTTTTAAATCGTCGCTTTCCAGTTCCAGAATTTCAGCAATAGTGGCAACACGTCTTTTTATCAGAAGAATATCAAAAATATTCCGGATGGGGTATACTATCAGTTTATCACCTTTTTTCAGGCTGTCTGAAAAGGTCGAGTGGCTCAGCCGTACATTGGTTGTACAATGAGGGAAAAGAACTTTTTTATTTAAAAAGAAAACTTTTACTATTTCCTGATTCATCAGTTAATTATACTGCACTTTATGGAATTTATTATTAATATAATCTATCCGGTGAATTAATTCATTTGGAATTATTTTTGAGTGATCTGATTTTTTGACGGCTATATTCATATTATTGCAAGCCTTAGTATAAAAAAAAGATTGTAAATTTTGTCAATATGTATATTTTAAAAATATAATCAGCTTTACACGTGGCGGTTTATTTTTGGGGGCACAGCTCTTCGAGCTGCGCCTGAAGTGGGGGATTACGGGGGCAGCGCCCCCGTAATCCCCCACTCCCAGCGTATGCGGAGCATACGCACCCCAAAAAATAATTTGCTACGAGCATTGCAGGTTGAGTTTCAGAAAAAATAGTTAATTATTAACACTTGCCGTTTTCTAAAAACAGGAATAATTCAAGAGGTAATAAAATGTCAGATAAGAGAAAAAGTGAACGAATAAAAAAAGATGTTAAATCCGAAGTAATTGCGGATGAACATGTTTCTTTCAGTTCAACAGTAGACCTGAGCAAAGGGGGAATTTTTATATCAACTCCCGAACCTCTAAGCAAAGGTTCAGAAGTAAACATGTCAATTCATATCCCCGGACACGGTGAGCTTGAGGTTAAAGGTGTTGTTAAATGGGTCAGAGCTGATGAATCAGATTCGGAAAAAGCCGGAATGGGAATTGAATTTGTAGATGTAAGCAGTGATTTTAAAAAGAAACTGGAAGAAGTAATTTAATAAAAACTTCAGAATAATTTAAAAACAGCTTCCGCCATAAGCTCATATCCTTTTTCAGTAGGATGAATACCATCAGATTGAACCAGAAGTGATTGTCTTATGCCGGAAGAGATTTTTTCTTTCCAGTATTCGTGAACAGCTGCAACAGGGAGATTGTATCTCTCTCCGCATTCCAGAATTTCATCGTAGAACTCCTCTGCAATTATATTCTCTTCCTGATTAAGCAGTGCAACAGATGTAACAAGTGCTATTTCCGCATTTGAGTTTTCCCGGATTTTTAATATTATCGATTCAATATTTTTCCGGAAGTCCGCAGGTGAGAAACCTGTATAGGCATCATTAAGGGCAAACTGTATGAAAACAAGATCCGGCGATAATCTGATTACATCGCTCTCAACTCTTCTCAATCCGTCTTTTGCAGTATCTCCGGGTATTCCTTTATTCATTATATTAAATTTTGAACCGGGAAATTTTTTCAGGATCATACCCTTCAGGTAATCGAGAAATCCCCGTTCAGTCATCCAGCCGTAAGTCAGGGAATCCCCAAGGGCAACTATATTTATCTCTTCACCGGAATTCAATTTATTCAAAGATTCAGTTAATTTCATTTGTTTTCTCAATTCAGTTATTTTGTAATTACTCATAAACGCGTGGATTTTTGTCTCCGCCGCGCTCTGCGCGGCGGAGATTAACCGCATTTTTTTTAATACTCATGAGTTATTTAAAAAAATATGTTTAAAAATGTATATTTTTTTTCATTAATTTTAATAATATTATTGCTTTTTGCTTAATTAAGTGTAAAATATAAATAATAGTCTTATAGTGTATAAAAAATATTATATTTTTTTTAATTTTTTTTCGGGAAAATTCCTTATTTTATTAGAAATGTTTAAAATTTCGTATATTAATATAATTAAGAACTAGAGAAACTTTATCAAATTGAAGTAATATAAATTTCAGGAGAATTGGGATGAAAATTGAAATAACTATTCTTGGTCTGCTTATGGAGGGAAATCTCTACGGGTATGAGATTAAAAAGAAGATAGTGGAGAGACTCGAAGATTATGTAGATATTAAATTCGGATCAATCTATTATGCCATAAAAAAATCCGTTGAGAATGGATGGGTTAAAAGAGTCGGAACCGAAAAAGAGAGTGGTAACCCGGAAAGATATGTTTATGAAATTCTTCCTGCCGGTAAAAAGCATTATAAGAAACTTTTAAAACAGTATTTTGATACAAACTTCATACACTTTGATGTTGATATCGTTCTTATGTTTTTTGATAATCTTACTGAAGAACAGAAAGAGCAGTTCCTTGAAGAGAGAACAACTCTTATTAAAGATAAGATAGAAAGTATTAAAGAAAAAATTGAAAAGGATGCGGATGATAATTCATACAGACACATTTTATCATATCTGGAACATCATTTAAAGGCAGAACTCAGCTGGCTGAAAACATTGAAGACTTCATAGCGGAGAGGGAGTGCGATTTATAATTCTTCAAGAACAGGCTTGAGGAATTCGGCATCCTTTTTGTAGATGACTTCACCAATATCATTTTTTAATTTAGCTAGATCTGATTTAAGTCTTTCTATCTGGCTGATAGATTTATCTTCTCCTCCGTCATTGTCAAGGTGCTGATCAATAAGCGATTTATTCACTGTGCTGATTTTTATTATGTTATAATAATGTTTCTGAGCAAGCGAATAAGTCACATTTTTGAGAAGATCACTCTGTTTTTCGCATACCTCTTTTAATTCTTTCTTTTTGATTACAGTGATTACAGTATTATTTTTAGCTTTTAGTGTTGCAGTTCTCTTTTCATTCAGCAGGAGAGCCATCTCACCTATTACTGTCCCCTGTTTATCTATTGTAGCTACTCTGTTGCCGCCGATTTCAACATCGATAGAACCTGTCTGAAGGATGTACATCTCTTCACCGGCTGTGTTTTCTTCACATATTATTGATCCGCGCGGATACTCAATCATTTTATCGGAGAGTTGATTTGATGATTCTATTGTAATGGAATCCTGAGATCTGCAGAAAGCCTCACCTCTTTTGTAATTAAGGGAAGTGAAATATTTTTTTACAAGATCATTCATCCATGGGAGTTTGCGTTTTTCGTATTCCTGATTCAGTTTAAAAACAGCCTTATAGTACTTCATTGATAATTCGCGCATCTGTTTCTCTTTTCCTTCAAGGGAATCGATGTTTTTATTAATTATTTTATTTGTCAGCAGGACCTGTTTTGCAAGTACAATAGAAGCATTTATGAGAAAAGAAAAAGTCTCCATGCCGCTGATAAATTTTTCTATTGATATTTTTTTTACACATGCATCTTTAGAAGCTATAGCAGTTTCTATCCTGGGTGTCTTCTGGTTGAGCAGGTGATTCATTATTAATTCGGTAGAACCTATGATCAGGTTATTCCCTTTAATTGCATATTTATCCATATTAGATGCATACATGTAGATACCGCCGCTGCTCAGGAAATATGCGCAATCGGGTTCTGCATTGACTGTATATAGTTTTATAAATTCTTCAGACATGCCGGGTTATCAGGATAACAATTTGTCTACGAGAGTAAGAAGCTCTTCTTTATTGAATGGTTTTGTAAGAAATACATCAGCATTAATTTTTTCATCATTCATTTTAATTGTATTTTCATTAAGAGCTGATATTACAATTATTCTTGATTCAGGATGCTTGCTTTTGATCTCCTTGACTGCATTGATGCCGTCTTTCCCACCCATAGTAATGTCCATTGTGAGGAAATCGGGTCTAACCTTTTCGTAAAGATCAACTCCGCCCTGTCCATTATCAGCTTCACCTTCAACGGTATGACCGCCGTTTATAAGTATATCCGAAATAATTTTTCTCATAAATTTTGAATCATCAACAATTATACATTTTGCCATCAAAAGCCTCAATATTTTAAATAATAAAAACGGTTAAACCTGTAATTGCTCAAAAATCTGGTGAATTCTATCTCCTCCGAGACGAAGAGCATTTTACCAGCAGTTTTTGAGTACTTATTTAACCAGAATATAACTGAATAGCAATCCGACAAAATTCAGATAACTATTCAATTATAGTAGAATAATATGTTATCATAGAATTATTCAAGTAGAAAAAATTTTTTATGCTAATTAGATAAAAAAACATACACTTGTGTAATATTTTTTAGTCTTCCGGGCGATTAATTTTATTTAAACTTGACAGTTTTGAATATTGTATTAGATTTTAAATTAGCTGAGACTAACAAGGTTACTGACGGCTATTGAGGGAGAGATGTATGAATCATTTAAACATTATTGATGGTTTAAGGCTTTCGGACTCTTTATCAGGTTCTGTGGTACGGGTTGAAAGATTTGCAGGTGGAGAAAAACTGAGAGACAAACTTCTGAGTATGGGGTTGCTTCCAGGTAAAGATATAGAAGTTCTCTCTGTGAGAAAAAACGGACCTGTTATAGTCAAAATTAATGATACAAGAATTGTAATCGGTCATGGTATGGCATCAAAAATAGTAATTAAACCTGTTTCAATTGAAAGCAGTTTATAATAAAAGTTATAGATAATTATGCACCGTCCAGTTATAGCTCTTACAGGAAATCCTAATTGCGGAAAAACAACCCTTTTCAACGCATTAACCGGGAGTAATCAGAAAATAGGCAACTGGCCCGGAGTTACAGTTGAAAAAATTGAAGGGATAATGAATCATAACGGGGACGATTTCAGAATTGTAGATCTTCCCGGTATATATTCACTTTCAGCATTTTCTGAAGATGAAAGGGTTTCCAGAGATTATTTATTATCCAGAGAAGCGGATCTGGTAGTTAACATCCTGGATGCGGCAAATATAGAAAGAAATCTCTACCTTACCACGCAGCTTATAGAACTTAAAATTCCCATGATTATAATTCTTAACCGGATGGATATGGCTGAGAAGCAGAATAAGCTGATTGATACTGCTATTTTGTCATCACAGCTGGGGTGCTGTGTAATTGAATCCACTGCCATACATAAAAATAATACAGTAATGCTTAAAGAGAAACTCTCTGAATTAATAGGTAAAGTTAAAGATACCTCAAGAAAGGTTGAGTATCCGAATGAGATTGAAGAGATTGTCTCTTCATGGAGAGATAAGCTGAAAAATTATTCTTCTGAAATAAAAGCTGATGAAAGATGGATCTCTCTTAAGCTGCTTGAGAAGGATCCTCTTATTAGAGATCAGGTTGTAAAAAAAACAGGGATTACGGAAGAAGAGATAGATCTGAAAATTGTTCAGGTAGAGACATTGCTTCATGAATCTGCTGATATTCTTATTGCTGATTACAGATACGGATTTATTCAGGGTGTTGTCAGAAAAGTTGTAGTTAAAAAAGCAGACCGTAAAGAGATCACCGACATCATAGACCGGATTGTACTGAATCGTATTATTGCTATTCCGGTATTTCTTGCAGTAATATATTTTGTTTTCTGGGTTACACTGTTTATCGGCGGAGCACTTATTGAGTTTTTTGATACAATTTCAGGAGCAATTTTTGTTGACGGGACCAGAGAGCTTCTTCTCTCTTTTCATTCCCCGGAGTGGCTTATTACAGTGCTTGCTGAAGGTGCCGGTGCCGGTATACAGGCAGTTTCGTCTTTCATCCCGATTATCTTTTCCATGTTTTTTATGCTGGCTCTTCTTGAAGATTCAGGGTATATGGCCAGAGCCGCCTTTGTTATGGACAGGGTGATGAGGATTATCGGACTTCCGGGAAAATCATTTGTGCCGCTTATGATCGGGTTCGGCTGTTCTGTTCCGGCTGTTATGGCGGCAAGAACCCTTGAAGAGAAGAAGGACAGAATTATTACTGTATTCATAACCCCATTTATGACATGCGGTGCAAGGCTCTCAGTTTATGTGCTTTTTACAGCTGCTTTTTTTCAGAATAATGCAGGTATTATTGTATTATCGCTGTATCTCGCAGGAGTTATTCTCGCTGTCCTTACCGGAATTTTAATGAAAAAAACTATGTTCCCCGGTGAGCCTTCATATTTTGTAATGGAGCTCCCTATATATAATTTCCCCCGATTTAAACATATTGTACTTCATACCTGGCTGAGGCTGAAACTCTTTCTGTTCAGCGCAGGAAAGGTTATTGTTGCAGCTGTTATGATATTATCATTTTTTAATTCACTGGGTGTTGATGGAACATTCGGGAATCAGAATAGTGACAAATCCATGCTGACAAGTCTAGGTAAATCTATTACACCGGTATTCGGACCCATGGGTATAAGTGATGAGAACTGGCCTGCATCAGTAGCGATCTTTTCAGGTCCCTTTGCAAAAGAGGCAATTGTGGGGACTCTTAATTCTCTTTATACTCAGATTGATCAATCTGAAAATAATACTTTGGAACGGGAAACAATCGGCAGTAAAATTAAAAAAGGTTTTATATCCATTCCTGTGAATCTGGCAAAATCCTTTAAAGGGCTTCTTGATCCGCTGGGGTTGAAGAGCACAGAGGAGAGTCAGGGGGGAGAGATTGCAAAAAGCGGAATGCTCGATAAGATGAGGATATATTTCGGTAATGGTTTTAGTGCATATGCATATCTGCTGTTTATCCTGCTATATTTTCCATGTGTTGCTACTGTAGGTGCGGTGTACAGGGAATCGGGCTGGTTTATTGCTTCAGCTCAGGTAGTTTATATGACACTTTTGGCGTGGATTGTTTCAGTTCTCTTCTTCCAGATTTTTTCAGGGCATTCACTATTCTGGGTAACTGTTTCTCTTCTGCTTCTCTCATTAATTGTGCTTGTCTTTTTTATTACCGGTAGAATAATCAGAAAAAAAATTGTTTAAAACTCTTTTTGGCCGGTAAATATCTATATTTTATATGAAGAAAAATCACCCTGTAAGGATTTCAGGGATCTGAAATTAATTATATTGACTTTACGGCCGGCTTATAATCTTGTTAAGTAAGTTGTAAAATAGTGAAATAACATTCCGGAATGAAAACATGAATAATAAAAATAAATCGGCTCTAAATTTCGGGAACCTTATTGTTCTTGGATTGAGTCACAAAACAGCTCCGGTTGAAACACGTGAACTTTTTTCACTCCCCGGATCGCAGCTCTCCTCTTTCTATGAGAGGCTATCAGAAGCGGGGGTTGAAGAGGCTGTTTATGTTTCAACATGTAATAGAGTTGAGATTTTTATGACAGCTGAGGATAGCGAATCTGCCGTTGAAACCATTAAAAGGTTGATGGAGTTTTATACAAAACTTCCACATGAACAGTTTATGAGTTCTGTATATACAAGATACGGTACGGATGTGGTGAAGCATCTTCTCTCCGTTGTTTCGTCTCTGGATTCTATGGTTATCGGCGAAAATGAGATTACAGGGCAGATAAAGGAATCGTATAAAAAAGCGGTGGAGTCGGGCACTACAGGAACTATAATGAACAGGCTTTTTCACCGGGCATTTACAACAGCAAAACGAGTCCGGACAGAAACAGATATTTCAAAAAACCCTCTTTCGATAGCATCAATCGCTGTTGAACAGGCTAAGAGTATTTTTCATGATATCTCAACAAAGAGTGCACTTCTCATAGGAGCAGGTGAGATGGGTGAACTTATTCTGAAATATCTGGTTAAGGAGAATCTTCATAAGATTGTACTTGCAAACCGAACCTCGGAAAATGCAGAGAGAATATGCCGTGATATAGACTACAATGCTGAAATTATAAATCTGAATAAAGTCGATCAGGCTCTGGCGCAGGTTGACATTGTAATCACTTCGGTTACTGCGCCTCACCATGTTATAACTTCTGCTGATATAAAAAACATTATGTTTGAAAGAGAGGGGAAACCGATTTTCCTTATCGATATTGCTGTTCCCCGGAATATAGATCCCTCGGTAACCGAGACTGAGAATGTTTATCTTTACAATGTAGATAATCTGAAAGATATTGCTGACAACAATATGAGAGGTAGAATGCAGGAACTGGAAAAGGCCAATTCAATAATCGATGAAGATGTAGATGAGTTTGTACACTGGTATGATGAACTCTCCATTGCTCCAACAATAACTGTGATTAAGAATAAGTTCGATGAAATAAGAAATAACGAACTTAATAAATATAGAAATAGAAAAATGAAACATTTATCTGAAGAGGACTTCAAACTCGTCGAAGAGATTACATGTCAGATAATGAATAAGACTCTGCACAATCCGATTATGAATCTGAAAAAACAGCGGAACTGCTGTGCTGAACCTGAAACTGATGAATCATTGAAAAAGAACACAAAATTTCTGGAGGACCTTTTTACTAAATGATGAATAAAAATACTCCCAGATTAATATTCTGGGAACTTACCAAAAGCTGTAATCTTAAATGTGCACACTGCCGTGCCGAGGCTGAAGATAACAACTATACAGGTGAACTCGAGTTAGACCAGATAAAAGGGATAATTGATACTATATCTTCAAATTATTCTCCGATACTTGTTCTTACCGGCGGGGAACCATTATACAGAAAAGATATATTTGATATAGCCGAATATGCAACAGGTAAAGGTTTGAGAACAGCTCTTGCAACAAATGGAACTATGATCGATAAGGCAATTGCTGAGAAGATTAAAAAAGCCGGTGTAGCACGTGTGAGTATCTCCATTGACGGGATAAATGCGGAGATGCACGACGGATTCCGCGGAGTCCCCGGAGCATTTGACGGCGCATTGAACGGTGCGCGGCTGCTTCGTGATGCAGGCGTTGAGTTTCAGTACAATACTACAATTACAAAGAGAAACGTTGAACATATAGATGAGATTCTTGCACTTGCACTCCGGGAGAAGGCTTCTGCGCTGCATATTTTTATGCTTGTACCAGTGGGCTGCGGTATTGAGCTTGTTGAGAGCGATATGATCTCCGATGCAAAATACGAAGAGGTACTTCACTGGTTCTACGACAGGTCCCGTGAAGTGAACATAGAGTTTAAGGCAACTTGCGCACCTCACTACTACCGTATAATAAGACAGAGAGCGAAGGAGGAGGGGCGCACACTCTCCTTCGAGACAGACGGGATGGCTGCAATGACCAGAGGATGTTTAGCTGGAACCGGCGTATGTTTTATCTCTCATCGCGGAGAGGTTCAGCCTTGCGGATATCTTCCGGTATCAGCGGGAAATGTTCTTCAGACTCCGTTCAACGAGATATGGGAAAAGTCAGAGGTTTTTCTTACACTGAGGGATTTTAAAACTCTTAAGGGTAAGTGCGGAATCTGCGAGTATAAGGGTGTATGCGGAGGATGCAGAGCCAGGGCTCATTACGCAAGTGATGATTTTCTGGAAGAGGAACCGTACTGTTTATATGAACCGGTAAAAAGGTAGCACTGTGGAGTTTACAGAGAGAGAGGCCCTTGTCCTTAACAGGGTGCAGAAGGGTATACCAGGAGTAAGTGAACCATTCAAAGCAATAGCGGATGAGATTGGACTGACTGAAGATGAAGTTCTGGAGACAGTTTCACATCTTAAAGAGAAGAATGTTATACGGAATATATCGGGAATATTCGAAGGTAAAAGACTCGGATATTTTTTGAGTCTTGTAGCGCTTGAAGTCCCCGCTGAACGGGCAGATGCCGCAGCTGCGATTATAAGCTCACATCCCGGTGTGAGTCACAACTATCTTAGGAATCATAAGTTTAACATATGGTTTACTCTTGCTGAAGAGAGCGAAGAGGAGTTTCACAAAACTGTTTCTATTCTTGCTGCAAAAGCAGAAGCTGTAGACTTTCTGGTTATGCGGAATGAAAAATTATTAAAAATCGGAGTATTTTTAAACATCGGTGAAAGCGATGAGAGCAGTGAATCAGCACCGTCTCATGGAGCTGAATCTTCAGCAGCAGTTGATCTTGATGATACTGCGAAAGAGGCTATACTGCTTCTGCAGAACGATCTCCCCATAGAGAAATATCCATTTAAAAAGATAGCAGAGAGTGGAAAGTATATTCATGGAGAGAAACAGCTTCTCTCTTATTTTACAGACTTCACTGCATCGGGAATTATGAGGAGATACGCCGCTGTCCTGAAGCATCGGAGTGCCGGGTACACTGCAAATTCCATGACCGCCTGGAAGATAGACGGTTCGGCTGATATGGAACTATTTATGAATGAAAAAGCAATATCTCATTTATATTTCAGAACCGTTTATCCCGGAAGGTGGGAGCATCCTCTATTCGCGATGGTTCATGCGAAATCGGATGATGAGCTTAAAGATATATTGGATAGGCTTTCAGAAAAGAGCGGGATTAAGGATTATCTTTCTCTCTCTTCACTGAAAGAGTTTAAGAAAAAAAGAGTAAGATATTTCTCGGAAGAATTTAAGGAATGGAAAAGGTTAAATCATGATTGATATAGGTAAACTTTATTGCGGCGGATCATCAACTGGTGACGGACTTCGATACGGAAAAGAATCTGGACCGGACTGCCACGGTAACTCCCCTCATAAAGTACAGAAACTTGCAAGCGAAAGAAGACCGATTGTTGTATGGAACACAACACGGACATGTAATCTCCACTGTGTTCACTGCTACACAGATTCCGATAATCTGAAGTATGACGGCGAGCTCACAACTGCCGAGGCGATGAAGCTCATTGACGAGCTTTCAGACTTTGGAATTCCGTCACTCCTGTTTTCAGGCGGGGAGCCTTTTATGCGGAAGGATCTTTTTACACTCCTTGAGTATGCATCGAAGAAAAATGTACGACCTGTAATTTCAACTAACGGTACTTTAATTGATAAAGAGACAGCACAGAGAGTGAAGGATTCAGGTGTTGTTTATGTGGGGATCAGTCTTGACGGTCTGGAGGCGATCAACGATAAGTTCAGAGGAGTCGAAGGTGCTTTTCTCCGGACCATGAAAGGTTTTGATAACTGCCGTGCTGTGGGTCAGCGAGTTGGACTTCGTCTTACTCTTACTGAAAGAAATTATCTCGACCTTCACGGAATATTTGATTTTATTGAAAAAGAACAGATCAACAGGGCATGTTTCTATCACCTGGTTTATTCAGGGCGGGGGAGTTCAATATCCAAGGACGATCTTACTCATACCGAGTCGAGACAGGCAATGGATATAATCCTTGAGAGAACTAAAGATTACTTCGACCGGAATCTGGATATTAACATATTAACAGTGGATAATCATGTTGATGGAGTCTATACATATCTCAAAATGAAAGAGAAGAACATGCCCGAGGCTGAAGATATATACTCCATGCTTAAGTGGAACGGCGGCGCTGCTAATTCATCAGGTGTCGGCATCGGTAATATAGATTTTGTCGGCAACGTGCACCCTGATCAGTTCTGGCAGGATTATAGTTTTGGAAATATCCGCGAGAGAAATTTCGGAGATATTTGGATGGATGAATCTGATCCTATTATGCGGGGCCTGAAGCATAAGGCGGAGCATATCAAGGGTAGATGCAGACTCTGCAAGTACAAAGAGATCTGTACCGGTTCAATGCGTGTACGCGGTTACAGAATCTATGATGATCCATGGGCTCCCGATCCTGCATGTTATCTCACAGATGAAGAAATTGGACTCGATAAGGATAAGCTTGAGTATCTCAAAGGTCATGGCGAGGAGTTCCCTATGCCTGCGGAGATAAACAGGTAATGAAGCTTTATCCCATAATGGTGAACATGAACAATAAACCCGCTGTTATAATCGGCGGCGGGGAAGTTGCGGCGCGTAAGGTTTTGGATCTGCTTGAAGCCGGCGCGTTTATAAAAGTTGTATCACCGGAAATTAATGATGAGATAATCAAATCTTCAGAATTATACAGCGGTAAAGTTGTATTGCTGAAGAGAAAATATGAGAAGAATGATCTTGAAGGTGCATACATCGTCTTCTCTGCTACAAATGATTCAGCCGTGAATGCAGAAGTTTTCAGTGAGGCCGAGGAGAGGGGTATTCTTATAAACGCAGTGGATGATCCTCCTAACTGTTCATTTTATGTCCCGTCTTTTGTTAGAAAGGGTGATCTGCTCATTGCACTCTCTACAGCCGGAGCTTCCCCTGCTATGGCTGCGAGGCTGAGACGCGAAATTGAAAAATATATTCCGGAAAATATTGATCTTGTTCTTGAGAAACTTAAAACAGCCAGGACTCTCCTTAAAGAGGATGAATGTTTCTCCTGCACAGAATCTGCAGAGCGGGGGAGCATCTTAAAGAAGATTGTAAGTGATGATAAACTCCTGGAAGCAATGAATACCTGCAGTGATGATGACATGGTCGATTTTCTGCTTGGAGTGAAAAACTCCTGCAGTTGAGATTTTTCTTTGCCTTATTATAAGCTTTAACGCAAACTCCTGAAAGAAAACAGGTAAGGCATAAATTATTATGACAGCACGCAAATCCAATGTAGAACTTCTTCGTATCATATGTATGGCTATTATAGTTTTAAATCATTATGTATCCAGAAGAGGTATTGTTGAGACATATGAAGTTTTTAATCTGAATAATAATTTAGGTCATCTATTCAGGTCTACCGGTTATCCTGCTCTTGTTGCATTTGTTCTTATCAGCGGTTACTTTATGGCCGGAGATGGAAAGTTTAAAACAAAAAGAATATTCTCGGTGATAGTACAGGTAGTTGCATTCTCGTTAATCTGCCTGCTCATTGGAGTGTTAGCATTAAATAACATATTAGATGCAGGTACAATTTCAAAATCAGTTATTCCTTACCTGTACGGCTATGATGCTTACTGGTTTATAGGGCCTTACCTTGGCATGTGTCTGCTGGCGCCATTTATGGATCTGTTTATTAATTCGGCTAATGTCAAACAGTATAAGTTATTTCTTCTGTTCTCTATAATACTTGTTTTCGGGATTTCTACATATAGAACTTTTTCGATGTCTAATGAACGTAATGGTATTTTAACTTTTGTAATTCTTTATGCAATCGCCGGATATATAAAAAAGTATCAGTCAGAGAATGGAATTACTAAATCAAAATTATTGATTATAATAACTGGCTTTTGGGTTCTTTCATATTTAACTTATCCTGCTGGTCATTTTCTGAATATTGAATTGTTTAATAATATGGTTCTGGATATGAATAATGTTTTTTCTTTAGCAATAGGTGTGAGCTTCTTTTTGCTGTTTCTGAAGATTGATATAAATACAAACCGTTTTATAAACTATATTGCAGGGAGTACATTCGGCGTATATCTGTTCCATGAAAATTTTATATTAAGGGAATGGATCTGGGGCACAGCTGTACATCGGGATGCGTATTACTCCTCTCCTTTGTTCGTTGCTCACTGTTTTCTGACAGTTCTGGTTATATTTACCATAGGGATCTGTTTTGATATAATTATCGGTTATCTGATTAAACCTGTTCTTAATTCAGCAAAAGTCAATGAAATATGTGCGGGATTTGATGAGAGAGTTAACAGCTCGTTTATTGCAGATGCTGCTGATATTAAACTTTAGCGCCTTGACCGCGCAGATGTTCATGAAAAATCAGGCTTCCAGAAGTCTGTTAGAGCTTTCTATCTCCTTTCCAGTCTCCCCATCTCATTAACTCCCTGTGATACAAAGAATGCGGCGGCAAAAGCAAAGCCCGCTCCGAAGATAAAGACATACCCTTCTCCAAGACTTGTAATAATAATTCCGGAGAGAAGAGGTCCGATTGTCTGACCAAGCCTGAGAACAGATGAATTGATAGACATGAATGCTCCTCTATATTCATCAGGTGCAAGTATCGAAATCTGCGTCTGAATGTTCGGTATAAGAATTCCGTTTGCGAATCCGTAAAAGAAAACCGGGATTATAAATAAAAGTATAGTCGGCATAAAATATGCAATAGTAAGAGCTGCGGGATATATTAGATATGCGGAAACAAGGAGTTTTTTTGATGAGAAAATTCCTGCCAGTTTTCCAAGATTGAATGATCCGATTATTGCGCCGATAGATGACGTTGACATTGCGAGTCCAATGATGAGCGGACTTGCATGAAAATGATTTTTCATATAGAAGGGGAAAAAAGCGAGTAGTATTCCATAAAGAAGAATAAATGCTGCAAGTGTTCCGATATATAAAGAGATTATATCTTTTTTCTTCATAAGTTTAAAAGATTGTTTAAGGTAATCACCAATTTTTCCATTTTTAACAGGCTCATTATAGTCAAGTCCGATAATAACAAGAATCGATACAGGGAAAGCCATAGCCGCCAGAAAAAACGGATAGTGCCATCCGAACATGGCAACTGCGCCTCCGATTGAAGGGTATAGCATTGTCCCAACGCTAAGTACTGAACTGTTATATCCCATGGCAGTGACTCTATCTCTCCCCGGGAAGATATCGCCGATGATGGTCTGATTTATTGAACCGAGAGATGCTGCTCCGGCTCCCTGAAAAAATCTTAGTATAAGCAGGAGTGAAAAGCTCTCCGTAAATCCTGCTGCTGTCCCGCAGATTCCGAATATAAGAAGTGCCGGAATAAGAACATTTTTTCTTCCGAATCTGTCAGATGCAATTCCGAAAAAAGGTGCAAGAACAATTCCGGGCATAGTAAAGACTACAATCAGGAGATTTGCCTGTCCGGCAGTTATGGAGAGAGCCTCGGCAATTCTGGGGAGTACAGGGGCTATACAGGATACCTCCATTACTGCGATTAGAGTTACGGCAAAGACTATCTGAAGATGTTTATTAAAAAAAAGTATATTCGATTTCATTGAAGCCTGTCAGAAATAAATTCAGCAATTTTTTGACCCAGTATAATATGGCTCTCTGCCTCTAGGTGTGATCCGTCAATATCGCTTCCTTTGACATAAGCAGCAGCATTTAAAAAATGACAATCGAGTTTTAAAGAGAGTTTTTTATACGCTTCAGGTAAACTCTTCAGTTTATTAATCTGAAGTTCAAAAAACATCGATCCTTCTACTTGTTCATTGTATTCAGGCGGCGTCATTACTATAATTTCAGGGATTGTAAATCCTGCAGAAATATGGCTGTTTCTTAATACATTAATTATCTCTTCAACACCATCTGTAATATTATGCACAGAGGCATCTTCAGCGATAAAAACATCATTAAGCCCAAGGCATATTACTGCAATATCAAAAGGTATATATTCATTTATTACAGATTTTATCCACTCAACGCCATTTGCCGTTCTATTCAGAGGGGAGAGATTTAATACTGTTCTGCCGTTTAATCCATCTTCAATTAGCGTGTAATCTCCGCCAAGTGCTGACTTCATAACCATGGGCCATCTGGTATTTTCATCATAGCGCGAACTGTCGCGTGGGCTGCAGCCCCAGGTGTTTGAATCACCATAGCATAGAATTTTTTTCATTCAATTTTTCTCTGTGAATTTTTTATTGAAAATGAATAACGATATTGTAAGTTAAGTATTAAAACAAAAATTATATATCTCTGCCGCCATCGGCGGCGGGGATAATAGAATCTTTTTTATTATAGAAAAGTTAAAGAATTAATACGGGTATTATAAACAAATTGTCAACAGGATTTAAGATTTGTCTTATATCTTTGGCGTGAGTTTTAATTTATAATATAGTGCCGGATCACGGAGTGCAGTAATGGAATTATTTTTTTCTCAGAGTATTGATGTTATAATGGATTGGAATGTTCTTCTCCTGTATCTGTTTTTATTCGGAAGTTCTATTCTGGAGAACCTGTTCCCCCCTATTCCAGGCGATACAATTACTGTTTTCGGTGCATTTCTTGTGGGGATTGGTAAACTTGATTTTTTTTATGTTTATGCCGTGACTACTTTTGGAAGTTCTGTTGGATTCATCCTTTTATTTTATGCAGGTGCTTTTCTTGAAATGGAGTTTTTTCTTAATACAAGATTTAAGATCTTTTCATCTCACAAAATTCTTGCTGCAGAAAAATGGTTCAGCAGATACGGGTATTACGTAGTTGTATTAAACAGATTTCTTCCGGGGGTACGGTCTGTTATTTCAATTGCTGCGGGGATTTCGGGTCTGAACGGGATGAAGGTTTTCCTGCTGTCAATGATCAGCGCAATGGGATGGAATTTTTTATGGATATACTCGGGATATACTCTGGGAAATAACTGGGAACTTGTTCAGGAGAAGATTTCAATTATTATAAGAAATTATAATATTGCAGCAGTAATCATCCTGGCATCTGCATGTATAATATATTTCGGATTTAAAAAATTTAAGCGGATAAAAGAGTCTCACAACTGAGCAATGAAAATCTATTTATAACTGGCGGTGAAACTGTTCTCTGCCGCGATCGAAGCGGAATAATCTCTGTTTTTGAGCAGTTCCCGGAGGTGTTTAATTTAATTTTTTTTTGTGGCGATAACTATACCCGAAACTATCAAAATCATACTGGCAAAATGCACGATTGTAACATGTTCACCCAGTATGAGTATCGCCCAGAATGAACTGAAAAGCGGAAGTGAATAGTATATCATTCCGGACTTTGATGCACCGATATGTGAAACTGCTTTATTCCACAGAAGAAATCCCCCTACAGAAGCAAAAATCCCTGCATATAAAATTGATATTATTACTTTAAGGCTGAACGTTGCAGTATTATTATAAGCTGTTTCATACAATACAAAAGGTATAAGCATAATTAATCCCGACCCGAATGTGACGAATAAAAATGACATTGTCCCGATACCGTCAGGTTTTTTTCTGAGCAGAAGACTGTAAATCGCAAAAGTTACAGCTGCTGAGAGCATCCATATATCTCCCGCAGAGAATGAGATGTTAAGAAGTACAGATATTGATCCTCTGCATATAAGCATGACCACACCCGCAAGAGTGAGTATAATTCCTGTAGTATTCAGAAAACTTATTTTTTCTTTAAAGAACAATCTGCTGAAAATAATAATGAAGACCGGTGCTGTGATAGCAATGAGTGATAAATTAATAGCTTCAGTTGAGTGGCCGGCGATGTAAATCAAAGTGTTAAATAAGGTAATTCCAAGGAATGAAGTGAGTAATATGTATTTATAGTTCTGTCTGATCACTGGAAGATCATTCCTGAAGTATTTAAAAGTGAATGGAGCAATCACTGCAAAAGCGGTGAGCCATCTGAGAAATGATAGCGTTACCGGTGGAATGGCATCATGTACGCCCCTTGCAATTATGAAGTTAACGGACCAGATTACTGTAGCACCGACCGCAAAAAGTATTCCTGAGATCTGCAGGGGAAGAGTTTTAAATTTTTTAATTATTTTCATTACCCTATTCTAATCACTGTAATAATTTGTAAAATGAAATTAATAGATGAACTAAAAAAGGTATCTACTCGTAAACTGCTGATGAAATTGCTCTCTGCCGCACCAGTGGCGCGTCGGAGATAAAAACAATTGGTTTATGTGCAATTACGAAAAAATGAAGGATTAAATCGCATATAATACCATGTTGGTGAGCATAAGATTCTTGACACCGTTTATAATTTATGGAACTACATCAGTAAAGTTTGACCGTATAGAGAGGATTTAAATGGATTATAAATATTACCTTGTAGAGAAGAAAGGACATATTGCATGGGTATGGCTTAACAGGCCGGAAAAGAAGAATGCAATGAATCCCCCGGCGTGGAAAGAGACTATTCCGATTTTTGAAGATCTCGATGAAGATGACAATATCAGAGTAGTAATAGTGGCTGCAAAGGGGAGCGATTTTAACACCGGGCTTGACCTGGTTGAGATGATGGTCGAACTTGAGGAGCTTGCCGCTCCGGTTCAGAGTGCGGGGCAGCGAAGAACTTTTATGAAAAAACTTCTGAAACTTCAGGATGGACTATCCTGTATTGAAAAATGCAGAAAACCCGTTATTGCCGCTGTTCATGGGTTGTGTCTAGGGGGAGGACTTGATCTTATAACGTCATGTGATATAAGACTTGCTTCAAAGGATGCTAAATTCTCTCTCCTGGAAGCATCTGTGGGAATGGTGGCAGATGTGGGTGTACTTCAGAGAATTCCGAATATAATCGGACAGGGTCATGCAAGAGAGATGGCTTATTCCTGCAGAAGGATCAATGCAGATAAGGCAATGCGTATAAATCTTATAAATGAAGTTTATGAAAATTATGAAGAGCTTTTAAAAGAAGCGGAAATTCTTGCAAATGAAATAGCAGCAAATTCTCCCCTGGCAGTTCAGGCATCAAAGGTTGTTTTTAAATACGGTATCGGGAAATCAGTTGAGGATGGGCTGCTGTTTAACGCAGCTGTAAGCAATTACACAATCCCATCAAATGATGTTGCAGCGGCGTTGAAAGCTTTTTCTGAAAAGAGGAAACCGGAGTTTACCGGTAGTTGATTACTAAGGGGCGCGAATATATATTCGCGCCTCTTAGTATACGGTTTTATTATAATTTTAAAAATATCCTATAAAATAGTTGAATAATATTTAAAGAATTATTTTAAAGATTAATCGTTTAATAAAAGGAAAATAAAAATGGCACTAATTAAAAGAGTATTAATAAGTCTTTCGGATAAAACCGGGGCAGTTGAGTTTGCAAAGGGTTTGTCCGAATTTGGAGTTCAGTTTCTCTCTACAGGCGGAACTGCAAAGATTCTCCGTGATGCGGGACTTAATGTAATGGATGTATCTGAATACACAGGATTTCCTGAAATGCTGGACGGCAGAGTCAAGACTCTTCATCCTAAAGTTCATGGGGGACTTCTTGGACTTCGCGGCAATCCTGAACATATTGAAACTATGAAAAAGCATGGAATTGAACCAATTGATATGGTTGTGGTAAACCTCTATCCTTTCAAAGAGACAATTGCAAAACCTGATTGTACATTTGAAGATGCTATCGAGAACATAGATATCGGCGGTCCTACAATGCTGAGATCTGCTGCAAAAAATTTCCAGAGTGTTACTGTGGTAATTGATCCTGCAGATTATAAAACTGTTCTTGATGATATGAGGCACAGTAATGGTGAAGTATCGCGTAAAACAAATCTTAAACTTGCATACAAAGTTTTCACTACAACTTCTGCATATGATAAGATGATTTCAGATTATCTAAGTGATAAAATCTGATTAGTAATAATATTCAATTTTTAGACTTAAGTAACTAATTATCCGTTTGTATGGGTAATTAGTTACTACATTATCTTACTTTTTATTGTTATACTTTTAAATTGATTTTATCCAGCTAACTCCTCCTTCTGCAAAAAATTTAAATCATTATAATTATTTTTCATATTTCAAAAAAAATCCCTCTGGAAGGGAGATTTTATCACTACTACTATGGTAAATATTTCATATACATCATTGATGTATTAATAATATTTTTTTAAACCTCTAAATAAGCAGCAACTCCTTTTGCGAAGTGGATATTTTAACACATTAATTAAAATTAAAATATTAATAATAATATATGATAATATATATTGACATTATTATGCCGTGTGTTTTTACTCGTCAAAAGAGCATAATGTCAGTAGCTACTGACAAAAGAAATTTAAGGAGACTAACAATTATGGATGTAAAGTTTTTATCAAAATTTTTTGCAGTAATCACCACAATGCTATTATCAGTAAGTCTTTATGCACAGGAAAACGAAGCGCAGAATCTGTATAAGGATTGTAATGTTCTATTAGGTGTCGGTACATTTTATTACCAGTTTTCTGGAGAGGATGATTTTCGTAAAAGAACAGGTTTGTTAAAAGATGAAATAAAAGGGATGGGAGGTTTATATTTTAATGCGGAACTTTTACTGAATGATACTTTTTCGCTGAGTCTCCCTTTCGGGTTAGCAGCTGGTTATAGAATTTCGACAATGGAAGGGGGCTATGAGTATTCAACATTCGGCGGAGATACACTTGAAAGAAAGGTGCAGATTGTAAATAACATCGGTTATGCCAACATCTTTATACCACTGGATGATGACAAATATTGGCTGATTGGAGCTTCAGCAGGATTAGGTATTTCAAGTTACAAATACTCGTTAATGTTTTCTAATTCAGCAACAACTGATGTTGAAGAGTCATCAAGGGGTACAATTATACCGTTGAGCATTTTTTTAGATTGGGGTGCTGATGGTATAGGTGGAAGATTGGGATTTACTTATACAGTTTCAAAGTATCCGGATATTGATGGAGTTACTCCAGATGGAGACGGTGGAGAGATTTTTATTGAATTAAGATACGCTATTTAATAAAGCTTAATTATAAACAAAATCTGTCGAATCTGATCTCCACTTGTGCTGCATCAGATTCGACACTCAAAATAAAAGGGACAGAGTTTAATCCTTTCAATATTCAATCCCCTTACGCGCAATAACACCTGAACTGTAGTAATGCTTAACCTCTCTCATCTCTGTTACAAGATCAGCACGCCGGATCAGTTCCGGGGTCGCACCGCGTCCTGTAAGTATCAGTTCAGTCGTCTCCGGTTTCATCTCAATGAGATCTATGATTTTTTTCTCGGGGAGGAGTCCGAATTGCGGGAGAGTCAGTATTTCATCAAGTACAATTATGCTGAATCTTTTCTCTTTCAGGAGCTCTTCTGTTCTCGCTAAACCTTTTACAGTTGTTACTAAATGTTCCCTATACGAGGACGAACTTTTGTCTTTTACAAATCCGCTGCTTCCGTACTGCTCAAAAATCATAAGTTCCTTAAACAGTTCTGCCGCATGAATTTCACCTGTATCCTGTCCCTTCATAAACTGTATAAATGCTGAACGGATACCCCATCCGGCAGCTCTGAAGCAGAGACCCAGGGCAGCAGTTGTTTTCCCTTTACCGGTGCCTGTATAAATATGAATTAATCCGTTCTGAACCATTCTCAGTTTCTCACATCTATCTTCTGATCGTATCGTTCAACATTTTCAATCTTTACTTCGACAAACCAGACAGGTGGTGAACCGATCCCTTTAGTCGTAAAAAATTCCTGATTTTTTACAATGTCTGTAAGAGTTGTTTTTGCAAGATCGGGAATATAGTCAGCTGAAATATCGGTTGTAACAGGAATAAGTTCAATTCCATATACGTCTGAGTCTGATTTTCTTATATTAAAACCGGTTTTGATATAAAATCCGCTTACACCATGTTTTTCAAATGTATCCATAATTTTCTGATTTTTGACCTTTACCCAGAATGAAATTTTACCGTCGGAGATTAAAGCTCTCCCGGAAAACGATGTTCCTGAACTTGCAGACAGTCCGCTCTGCATTGATGAAACTATTTCAACAAGGTTATTCTGAAGTGCTTCCTTCTGAATAATTATAATCCCGGTATACTCTGAAAAAGTCTGAATAAGTTTGTCGGGAGTTAATAAAGTTTTTGTATGAAAAACTTCATCAAGGGCCTGGGGAGGTCTAACGTATTTGGGATTGTTCCCTGCAGATGAGAGGATGCCGTTTTTCCATTCATGATGCGGTGCTATTGAATGAAATATTCTCCCTCGCTGAAGGTAGAGGTCATGCCGCGTTCCGGATTTATCGAATACTCTCTGGTGATATGAGATGCTGATGCTTTTACCTTTTGTAAGAACAGCAAGCCTTTCAATGTCGTTATACTCTCCGGTTATTTTGCCCGAACTTATAACATTGATATGGACATTTTTCTTTTTCGCTTCAACAGCAATTCGTTCCGGAACGAAGATCCCTTCAAGTCTGGAGTTGTTTATAATGTAAATCTCTTTTGACGCCGCACTTCTCCATTTAATGTTTTTTAATGTGTAATTAAGAAGACTCGTGAATTTGTCAACACTCCCTGCTCCCCCCGGCTGAAGACGGGATAGAGTTTCGTTTAATTCTTTTATCGAATTCTGGTGTGTTGTAACCGATTCGAAAGATTTTCTTTCAGAGTACGGAGCAAGATATATTCGAGTATCAACATTCTGTTTACTTATGAGGGCCGATGAAAATTCAGATATGGAGTTCCGGACATCGCTCCATTCATCGCTCATATTGTAGGATGAGTCGAAGAGAAATACTATATCAGCCTGAGTTTTACCGGTTACAGCTTTTTTTGTACCGAAATTAATCAGTGTTTCTTTAATCTCCTGCTGAATCAGTTTATAAATATCGTGTGATTTGTTGCTGTTTCTTGAAAGAATCTTTCTGTCTCTTACAGAGTAGAGGACATTGTCGAAAGCGAATGCACCCTTCTGTTTGCTGATTGACCCAAGGAGGATATATTTAAGATTATATTTAATACCGAAAGCATTAAGATCTTCAGCGTCAACGGAACCTTCAGGATTAATGCCAAGCTGTTTCATTCCGATATCGGCCTCCTCGGGAGAGAGCACATCGGTATCTTTCATGAGCAATATTCCCAGGGATAGCATTCGTGCATACTCCTTCCCCGATATTCTTGAATCAAATGCCTGATCTCTGTATGGGAGAACTGCTATTGATGCGGATAACTGTGTAGCTGAAACTACAAAGAGTATAAATAAAAGGATTCGTTTCATTTTATATTCACTTTCGGGATTTTTAATATTTTACAGACTGATTATAGTTCACAGGGGACTTAAAATTCAAGATAAATTTTATTTTGAATAGATGGAAAATTAGTAATTGTAATCAGTAATTTCTCTTGAATATAAGCTTAAGTGTAAAAAAAACTCTATATATTATTTCCTCCATCGGAGGCGGTGATAGATAGAGTTTTTTTACTTTAGAAATGTTAAGAAAATAAATAATGAAATGTAATATCCATTTTATCGTTTAATTCATCGTGCAAACAAAAAAAATTTGACATTACCTGTATAGAGAGTTTAATTTAGTATATAAGAAGTTTTTATACTCGGGAGGGGTATAATTATGAAAATAACAACGGATGTTAGTTCCGCCGGTCTCAGGCCGCCGGGAAATGTTTTGCCACGCTCATCTTCAAACAGCCGCAGCATGAATGTATCGGATGCAAAAGTAACACAGGATGTAATGGTTAAAATGCAGAGGGAGAAATCTCTTATCGATGCTCTGGCTATTGCTCAATCTTCAAGAGAGCTTGTACAGAAGGCTCTTAATGTATCTTCCAGATTATTGTCGCTTGCGTCAGAAGCTATGATTACCGGGCGGGTAAACATGGATGAACTGTCCAGCCAGATGACCAGCATCAATGGTGCTATGGGCGGTTACGGCGAGAGAGTATCAGTTCCGGTCGAGGGTACACCGGTTCCGGTTGACGATGTACAGGTGAAGCTCGATGAAAGTTTCGCAAGACTGAAAGAGAAGGGTACGGATCTGTTAAACGGGAAACAGGTTGCAGCAGAAGACTTTGTACCGGTAACAGAAATTCTGAGCGGAATCGCCCCGGAAATTGATGACAGGGTAAATACCTACACTGCAGAACTGGGGAGTGTAAAGAAAATTGAAGATTTCAATTTTAATTATCCCGGTTTGAACAAGAGTACTGCGGACATGGTAATAAGTAATCCTGTTCAGTCTCTTGAAGCACAGGGGAATATTAATTACGAAATGGCCTCAAAATTGACTATGGCATGAAAATATAATTAATCAAATTCTGCTTATTGTGTCATGTTCTCTCCTCCGAATGGTGGAGAGAACTGTTTATTGTCTCATATGAAATTAAGGCTTCACAAAAAATAGTTGAGCTTGAAAATTTTATCTTGACTTTAAATTAATTTAAAGCTACCTAAGTATTAAAATTAATCGTGTATCCATATCCGGGCCTTGTAATTTTCATGCTTGTATTCCTGACAGTTCCGTCGGGGAATTATAATAATTATGTAGAATAAAATAATGACTTCTTTTAAGAAAAATAAATCAGAAAGAAAAGATAAAGAAATTAATCAAATTTATTTTAGAGTGAAAAAGCAGAATAGTGATGAAAAATTTTGCAATTCCGCTTTAAGTACATTTAATTCAATTTATAAATTTCATTCATCATTACAGAGTAATGAATTATTTAAATCAATGAAAATAAGAGACTGCTATACATTAACTCTTGCGAATGCAATAATTGACAAGCTCTCATCTGAAAAGATAATAGCCGGTAAAGGTAATTCTCTCCCGGAGAATTTTTACAATGAACTGTCAGAAACTCTTCTGACTGAAAATGGCGATAAAGAACTGATTGTTATAAATCTTAAACAGCTGACTAATATTATGAAGCGGGGCGGACTTATTATTTTTAAAGATAAGACTGCTCTTGTTTCTGAAAGCTTTCAGGAAAGAGATAGTCTCTATTTCAGACTGCTGCAGTCTTTCTGGAATGAAACAGATTGGAGCGACATTTTCCCCTCTTCCCCCGAGGCTGCTGTTAAACTGCATGAAAACCGGAACACCTTTGCTGAACTGATTCAGGGATTTTATACCGAGGTAAGCGTTGAAGATCTTTCGAATGATTTTTTTGAAATGACAGATATTGCAGAGCGTAATGACTACTTTATGATTTCGTTCCTTGATTTTTATCTTATTACCTGGCTTAGAAATTTTGGAATAATAGATTACTCCAGCAGAACAAATACCGAAATAATCTATCTCTCGATTCAGGATTACGGAAGAGAGATCCTCCGCAAAATTCTTTGAGATTGGAGACGGCGGGACTCGAACCCGCGTCCTACAGCATACCCCTACAGCGTCTACATGCTTATCCTTTTCATTTGATTTAAAACTACAAGCCGGGAAAAGGCGCCGTATTGTAATTCGGTCTCCCTTAATTTTGCCATCAATCCGGAAGCACTATATCAGGCTATCCTCAGTAATTTTATGCCTTTGAGCCTCCCTGAGGAGCGAAATGCTCATTGACAAAGCAGGTATTAAGCTGCTAGTGCAAAATTATTGTTTGCGTTTAAATGTTTTCTGTCACGATTAACGAGGTGCCAGAACACTCGGCATGCAACTGTAAGACCACAACTGCAGTCGAAACCAGATCGTCCCCTGCAAATATGCTTTCAAAGAACTAGAGAAAAGCCCATTTAATATTTGTCAATATATTAAATGATAATTGACACAAGTCCTGTTACTAGTGAAACTGTAAATCTATAATTGTTACAAGGAATATCAGATGTTTTCAGGACTTTTTAAAAAACACGTATATATTATACTGCTGATAATTTTTATCAGCTCAATGTTCCCGGTGAAATCGGGTGCTGACGATTCCCTGCCTGTTAATTTTCAGAATTTAAGCGGCAGCTGGACTCTTCTTTACGGAAATGATTACGGGTATAGTTTCAGGTTTTATAAAAATTACAGAGCAGTTGTTATACTCTATCTTAATTCAAGTTCTATTGTCTTTAAAGGTGTTTATAATATTGAGAGCAGCGATTCCATCAGAATCAATATTTCAGAGATGAAAAGAGTTGAAAGCGTAAAAAATATAGATATTAAAGGGGGATTTCAAAAGGCAAAATCCTCTCACTTTATATTCAGTACAAGGGTGCTTTCCGCTGATGGCAAAAAGAATCTGGAGTTAAGACCTCAAAAAATATCCATTGACGGGAGTGATTCCGAGGGATATTTTGAGCCTTATATAAAACTTAATTATTCCGGCCGATAATGATAATTGATAATTTTAAATTTAAAAACCTTCGTGGTATAGAGCTTGCCGGGAGAATATACAGAAAGAATGAAGATCAGAAAGCCGGTGTAATTTTCAGTCATGGGCTTTTTTCCAGTAAAGACGGCTACAAGATTACCCGCATGGCCGGTTCTATTCTGGATTCAGGTTTTGCTCTTATGACATTTGATTTTACATTTTCAGGTGAATCTTCAGGAAATATTACCGATATTTCAATTTATGATGAAGTGGATGATCTGAAATGCGCAATAAATCTTTTTAAAAGCAGAGGATTTGAAAAAATTCATCTCATGGGTTCGAGTATGGGGGCCGCAGTTACAATTATTACTGCATCTCCTGGCGAATACCGGATAGAGTCCCTTATACTGATTGCCGCTCCTCTCTCTTTTGAAAAACTTGTTCCTGAAATTCAAAAAGGGGATCTTGAATCGCTCGATTCTGATGGTTATACATTAATTTCAGGTGTTAAAGTCAATAATCGTTTTATCAGAGAAATTTTTGAAATTGATATGGTTAATGCGGTAGGAAAAATCAGCAGTCCTGTGCTTATTATACATGGGATGATGGATGCAGTTGTTGATTTCAGTAATCTTGATACTTTTATTCAAAACTGTGTTTCCAGCTGTACTTCTCTTGTAATTGAAGATGGAGATCATAATCTGACAAGAGAATCGGATATTAAAATTATTTCGGAAAATGTGAAGGAGTGGCTTGGAAAATTTAATGTTTAAATATTTTCTGATTGTTATAGGTTCTGCTCAGGTAGTTTTAGCGCTTATAGAAATTTTTTCACCGCCTAGATCTTTTCAAATGTGGAAAAAATGGGTTTCAGTTCGATTTTTCCCCGTTCATGGGTTTGTACTGATTTTAACAGGTTTCCCTCTTACTTTTTATAAAGGATATCTATCTTCAATTATTTTTTATATCGGGCTTCTGATAGTATTTATGGGTCCATTTATACTGATTTATCCTGAAAAAATCCGGAAAGTATTTGATGATTCGGAAAATGTATTCAATGAGAAAGATATAAAACTTATGATCTATTTTGATGCTTTTTTCAGATTTTCTACAGGTATAATTTTTCTGATAAGCTGCTGGAAAACTTTCTTTTAATATATCCTCATTCAAATTAGCGGTCGATATGAGCTCCGCAGTTATCATATTTTATAATTGACACAAATCTTTTTTTTGAAATAATAATATCTCTATGCGGTTCCTCTCTTTTCCGGATGAGTTCTGCTGCATGATCTATTAAATAATCGGGCTGGAGTTAAAATGGAATTTATTAATGTCTCTCAAAGAGCTTTTCATAAAGGGATAATACATAGCAGTTCAAGCAGTGAAAGTGATATATTTAAAGCTGATAATATACTGAGTGAAAAAGGGCACTGGTGTACAAAAAAGAGAACTGCTGCAATCAAAGAGTATACAATAATTGATTTTGAAAAACAGGTTCCTGTTGATTATATAAAAATAACTGCTTCATCCGGCGGGTCATCTACATTTCCTAATGGTTTCCGTCTGGAGACCAGTTATGATGGCGAGCTTTGGAGTCTGCTCTATAGTGAAAGCAATACCTCTCTGGAGGCGAATATTCATGAAGTCCATCTCCCTCTTACATTAATCCGTTTTCTTAAAATATTAATTACTGATCCTGCTGTTATAGGTTCAAATTATTATTCCGAGATAGGAAAGGTTGAGGTTGGGATATCCGGTGTTCAGGAGATTAAGGCAAGCAGCTTTGTCGGCTTAAATACTCCTGAAAAGCTGATTAATGGAGATGCGGGAAGTTTCTGGGAATCTGCCCTGAATGCAGCCAGTGTAATGGAATGTGTAAATATTGATCTTGGGAAAACATGCTGTGTAAATAGAATTCTTCTCGGAGCAATGAGTGAGGGATTCCCTGAGAGTTTCCATATCGAAACATCAGTTGATAATGAGATCTGGATTACTCTTCTTCACGAAAAGGGTTTAGACACTGAAACCGGGAAAAAATATTTCTGGGAAACTGATATCAGAGCTGCGCGATTTATAAGATTTGAAGCTCCGGGTAAACGTCTGATAAACGGAAAATTCGGAATTAAAATTTCTGAAATTGCAGTCTCTGCTGCGCCGGTAGATCATCTTCATACTCATACAATAGGGGACATATCTCCTCATGCGTCGGTATTCCACGCAGGTATGGTGAGGCTCGCGCGTGATGGAGAGATTGTACCTGGAACTGTTGTTCAATCGACGGACAGCAGGCTTAGAGATGCATCTACTGTATTTAAAGGGATTGTGCAGCTTGCAAATGATTCAGATTCAACTTCAGGTCTGGCAGTACAGGCTAGCGATACCAGACTTCAGGCTGCATCTGAACTGAAAGCCGGAATAGTCCGTCTTGCATATAATAGAGAAACCAGTATCAACGCAGTTGTACAATCGAGCGACTCAAGACTCCAGCATGCAACAGAGGATAATTTCGGAATCGTAAAGGTCTGCCGCGATGGAGAATATACAGAACATTCAGTAGTTTCCGGGAATGATTCAAGAATTCAGAAGGCGACCACTTCATCTTTTGGAATAAGTAAACTGGCTGAAGATGGCGGAACTGACGGCGGTACTGTAGTTCAGGCAAACGACAGCAGACTGCTTGAGGCTTCATATAATAATAAAGGAATTGTAAGAGTTGCAAAAGACGGAGAGACATCTGATGACGCAGTTGTATTATCATCAGATAAGCGCCTCAAAGATGCTACTACAAAGTATAAGGGTATTGTTGAACTTGCAGAAGATGGTGAAGATGAGCCCGGACTGGCTGTTCAGGGGAGTGACAAAAGACTGAAAGATGCCACTACTGAAAGCAAAGGTATTGTTGAGCTTGCCGAAGATGGTGAAGATAAAAAAGGGGCAGTTGTTCAGAGTAATGACAAAAGACTTAAGGATGCAACTACTGAAAGGAAGGGTGTTGTAGAATTTGCTGAAGATGGTGAAGATGAGGCAAATGTAGCTGTTCAGGGTAATGACCGCCGTTTAAAAAAAGCTACGGAGGTTTCTCCCGGTATTATGAAATTCTCTTCCGATGGAGCTGTTGAGCCGATGACGGCTGTTCAGGCTAATGACAGAAGATTGAAAGATGCTACTGTTATAAGTAAAGGTATAGTTGAATTTGCGGAAGATGGTGAAGATAAAGACGGAGTTGCGGTACAGGGAAGCGATAGAAGGTTGAGAGACGCAACAACATCGGCGAAGGGTATAGTTGAATTTGCGGAAGATGGTGAAGATAAAGACGGAGTTGCGGTACAGGGGAGTGACCGGAGGCTGAAGGATGCGACAACTTCTGCTAAAGGTATTGTTGAGCTTGCGGAGAATGGAGAGGATGCTCCCGGAGTTGCGGTACAGGGGAATGACCGTAGGCTGAAGGATGCGACGGTTGCTTTTAAAGGTATTGTAAGGTTTGCAAATGACGGTGAAAACAAAGAGTGCGTTGCGGTGCAGGGGAGCGATAAGCGGCTTAAGAATGCAACAACTGTCAGCAAAGGTATAGTTGAATTTGCAGAGGATGGCGAAGATGCTGAAAATGTTGCAGTTCAGGGGAGTGACAAAAGGCTAAAACCTGCAACTGAGAAAAATTCAGGTATTGTCCGGTTTTCTGAAAATGGTGAGAGCAGACATCAGATGGCTGTACAGGCGGATGATATCAGGCTTAATGACAAGAGGGAACCGCTTTCTCATGAACACGATTATGCCCCGGCGATGCATGAGTATGCAAGTCATGTCGGGACCATTTCTGTAAAAGAAAAAATGAGTGAACCATTCAGTGAAATTACTCCTCCATCGGATGGTTCTTCCGTTATATTTGGCGGCAACATTTCGGATAAGAACTATTCCATAGGTATTACCGGGGTTTCAGGCGCTCTTTCGAAAGAGAAAATTAATGCATATGGTGTTCTGGGTCATAGTTCACATGTAGGTGTGAGGGGACAGTCTTCCGGCAGTGAAGGTTCCGGTGCTGGTGTTGCAGGGGCTTCCAGATTCGGTGCGGGCGGAATTTTTTCCAGTGAACATGAGTATTCCCTTATAGCTGATGGTTCGGGATCTATTCTGAATAAGTTTGATTCTAATGTTAAACTTTCAGGAAACGGAAAAGCTCTTCTTGTTGCAGGGAGCTCAGAATTTGAAGGTAAAATATTTATAAAAGGTGACGGCAAAGAGAAAAATTTCCCAGGCGGCGCTGCTGAACTTTTTGAGGTTGATGAAGCTGAATATGTATCGCCAGGGGATCTTCTTATAGTCAGTGAAAATGGAAATTCAATTCTGTCTAAATCTAAAAAGAGTTACAGCAGATCGGTGATAGGAATTGTTTCAGGAAATCCGTATATAGTAATAAATAACAGCGGCAAAGAGGAGAAGTTGTATCCCGTAGTGCTTGCAGGAAAAACTCTCTGTAAAGTTGACGCAAGAAATAATCCGATAAAGCCGGGTGATCTTATTGTTACATCAGACACTGCAGGATGCGGTATGGCAGGGAAGATAGATTCATTCGATAAGACCGGTACTGTTATTGGTAAAGCGCTTCATGGGCTTGATGACGGGATTGATCTTATTCCGGTGTTTGTGATTCACTCTTAGTGTGATGCCCCGACGAGGCGTGTATAGATCATGTAGTCGGAGTGTTCGAGTGTGTCGTCGGGGTGAAAAATTTTTCACCCTTACATGCTGACACACTCGCAGGATCAGGGATTCATGCTTTTTATGAGATCGAGTTCTGTTTTGTTAAATATAGTACTTGTATATTCGTTTAGTTCTTTTGATATTTTTTTGCTGATATAAATTATTCTTCTGCAATAAGGCTTCTTTTCGTAACGGTCAATCCACATTATAACAACTGTATTTTCCGCATCCCAGGCAATTGCTCCCTGGTTATCCTTGATATTCTCGCCGGTATGCTTTCCGTATTTTTTCTGAATTTTGTCATAAACTGTATCCTTATCCAGATAAGGGAAATTCATGGATACATAAAAAAGTTTACCTTCATCCTTTTCCTGTGCAGGATCAGTTGCTTTATCACCTGCAGCGATTGTTTCCTCTTTTTTCTCAGGGAGAGCTTCAGCGGATGGTTCTTTATAGAAGAATCCATAATAGTATTCCATCTCTTTATCTTTTGATACTATTACTTTTTTTTCATCGGTATAAATCAATACACCTGTAATTTTATCTCTGGCTTCAGAGAGGTACATACCCCAGGTGAGGGTTCCGTAGCCGTCTGGAATCTTTTCGGTCTTTTCACCGTTAGTAACAGGCTTGGTTGTGTCCTTATTTTCTGTTTTTGGATCGGTTTTTCCATTAGTTTTTTCTGCAGGTTTATTCTGGGCATAAACTGCTGAAACTAAAAAAAGTATAAAAAGTGTTAGATATATCCGGCGCATAATAATCCCTCTGAAAAGCTTTAAATTGCTTCTTTAATTATCGGCATATTTAATAGTAAGAGTTAACTTTTTCAGAGAATTGTTACTTTTGAATTATCAAACTTTGTAACTTCACCTATCACATAAGGGGTAATTCCATCAGTTTTAAGCTGTTTCATCGCTTCATCTGCATGTTCTTTTGCGATAAAAACCATCATCCCGACACCCATATTGAATGTAGTGAACATCTCTTTTTCAGAGATTTCACCCTCCCTCTCCATAATTTTAAAGATCGGATGTACTGGATATGAGTTTTTAAATATTTTTACAGCTGCGTCATCCGGCAGAATTCGGGGGATATTTTCGTAAAATCCGCCGCCGGTAATGTGTACAAGCCCTTTAATTGGAACCCCTGAATTTAATGCTGAGTGAAGAGCTTTTACATAAATTTTAGTCGGAGTGAGCAGAGTATGACCGAGATCTTCAGTGAGATCGTTGAGTTTTGTCGCTGCAGTATATTTTTTTACATCAAACATAAGCTTTCTAACCAGTGAATATCCGTTTGAATGAATTCCGCTTGAGGGAAGACCAATTATAACATCACCTGAAGAGATGTTCTCTCCATTGATGATCTTTTTTTTGTCAACAACACCTACAGAGAATCCTGCAATATCATAGTCATCGGCATCCATTACACCGGGGTGTTCCGCTGTCTCTCCTCCCACAAGTGAACATCCGGACTGAAGGCATCCCTCTGCAATACCCTTAACAACGTCAACAAGAACATCTTCGCGAAGTTTTCCGCATGAGATGTAGTCGAGAAAGAAAAGGGGTTTTGCTCCGTTGGTGACAATATCGTTTACACACATTGCCACAGCATCTATTCCGATGGTATCGTGCTTATTCATCATCTGAGCGATTTTAAGTTTAGTTCCAACACCATCGGTGCCGGATACAAGGACAGGTTCATCCATCCCCTGAAAATTGGCAGCGTATAACGAACCGAAACCGCCAATGTCGGTAAGAACATCCTTTGTAAATGTGCTTCTGACAAAGGGGGCAATTTTTTTTACAAAGCGGTTCCCGCCCTCAACATCTACTCCTGCGTCTTTATATGTTATTGCCATGGTTTATCTCCGTTATTTTTTGATTGGCTAAAATATGATAATTATAAGAATTCTGTCTTTTAAAGGCTGATAAATGAAATGATGTAGAAATAATCTGTATATTGCAAGAAATTATTTTGACAGCTTTCTTTGTAAAGAATAATTTAATTCTGATTATATTGATATTGGCAGCAGCAATTTGTTTTTGGGTGCACAGCGCTGCGCGCTGTGCTTGAAATGGGGGATTACGGGGGCAACGCCCCCGTAATCCCCCATTTCAAGCGTATGCGAGCATACGCATTTCCGAAAATAATTTGCTGCCTCACAATTTTTCATTAATTACATTATAATTAAAAAATGTTGAGGTACAACAAGTGGATATAGACTGGAAAAAACTTCAGAACGGATCTGATATACGCGGAGTAGCAATTGAAGCAGGTGAAGAGAGAGTTAATCTTACTCCTGAAATAGCGTCAATGATAGCTTCTTCTTTTATGAAGTGGCTGTCGAAAAATAAAAATACAGATTTGAATAAACTCAAAGTTGCAGTTGGTATGGATTCAAGAATTACAGGGCCCGTTTTAAAAACCGGTATTATCAGCGGTATAGTCAATTCCGGAGGAACCGCCTTTGATTGCGGTCTTTCCTCCACTCCAGCTATGTTTATGAGTACAGTAATTGAAGAGTTCAGCTGCGATGGAGCTGTTATGATAACTGCCAGCCATCTCCCCTTTAACAGAAATGGTTTTAAATTTTTTACATCAGAGGGGGGACTTGAGAAGGGTGATATCAGGCAGATCCTTGACGTAGCTTCGTTAGAGAAGCCGTTATACGATGAAAATGCTTCAGCAGAAACAATAAATCTCATGGACAGGTATTCAGAGATATTTTTAGATAAAATAAGAAAAGATATAAATAGCTCTGTTAACTTCGGAAAACCTTTATCCGGAATGAAAATTGCCGTTGATGCAGGGAACGGAGCCGGAGGATTTTTTGCTGATAAGGTTCTTGTATCGCTTGGTGCAGATATATCCGGGAGCAGGTTCCTTGATCCCGATGGCCGATTCCCGAACCATGAGCCGAATCCTGAAAATAATGAAGCGATGGAGTCGATCAGAGACGCTGTTCTTGAATCGGAATCTGAGCTTGGAATAATATTTGATACAGATGTTGACCGGGCGGCTGTAGTGGACGGATCGGGTACTATAATTAACAGGAATACACTTATAGCACTTGCATCGGCGATTGTCCTTGAGGAGCATCCCGGCAGCACAATAGTTACGGATTCAGTAACATCTGACGGGCTTACTGAATTTATAGAAAAAAATCTCGGAGGTAAGCACCACAGATTTAAGCGCGGATATAAAAATGTTATAAACGAATCCATACGTTTAAATAGCGAAGGTATTGAGAGTCATCTTGCAATAGAGACTTCGGGGCATGGCGCGCTGAAGGAGAACTTTTTTCTCGATGACGGTGCCTATCTTATTGCTAAAATTATTATCATGGCGGCAAGACTTAAAATCGAAAGTGGCAAAAGTATCATGAGTCTTGTTGATAAACTTGTTCAGCCTGTTGAAGAGGAGGAGTTCAGAGTTAAGCTTCTGGAGTCCGATTTTGTTTTACAGGGAGAAGGGATTATAAAGTCGCTCAAAGAATATGTGAGCTGCAATGAAGGATGGTCTATTGCTCCGAATAGCTACGAGGGTGTCAGGGTTTCATGCAGCGGAGAGAATCAGAGAGGATGGTTCCTGTTAAGGCTGTCACTTCATGATCCGGTACTTCCTCTGAATATTGAGGCAGAGGTTCCGGGGGGAGTAAAAGAAATTACAAAAAGTATAGCTGAGTTTTTAAAAACTATTGATAAGATTGACTACAGCAGAATTCTGGAATATATTGCAGATTAAATGGAGAGATGAATGAAATATTTAGTTATAGGATCGGGCGGAAGGGAACATGCAATCGCGTGGAGATTGCTCAACGACGGAAGTGCAAGTGAGATTTATGTAGCGCCGGGCAACGGCGGTATTGAAGATAAGTACAGAATTGATATTCAGATTGATGACTTTGATGGGATTAAAAATTTCTGTAATGAGAAAAAGATTGATCTGGTTGTAATAGGACCGGAAATCCCCCTGGTTGAGGGTCTTGCTGATTTTCTCGGTGAGAATGGTATCCGCTCTTTCGGACCGTCTAAAAAAGCCGCTATGATCGAAGGGAGTAAACTTTTTGCAAAACGTATTATGGAGACTTATGAAGTCCCAACGGCAGGACATTGGGATTTTACAGGGAAAACATCATTAATAGAATTTATAGAGCAGCAGGAGAAGTATCCTCTTGTTATAAAACTCGACGGACTTGCGGCAGGGAAGGGTGTCGCCATCCCTCAGAACAGAGAAGAGGCTCTCGCTTTTGTTGAAGAGAATGTAAAGCCCGATTCAAGGGTATTTCTGGAAGAGTTTCTTGAAGGGGAGGAGGCTTCTGTTCTTTCAATATCTGATGGAGTAACCGTAATTCCTCTGGTTGCGGCTCAGGATCATAAGCGGGTTTTTGACGGAGATATGGGGCCCAATACCGGCGGGATGGGTGCATATGCACCGGCGCCTGTGGTTACACCGGAGAGGATGAAGTTTATCAGGGAGAGGGTTCTACAGCCGGTAATTGACGGAATGAGAAGTGAGGGTATCCCCTTTAAAGGTATCCTCTATGCCGGAGTAATGATAAGCGGAGATAAGATTACGGTTCTGGAATTCAACGCGCGCTTTGGTGATCCCGAGACTCAGGTTATACTTCCTCTTCTTGATGTGAAACTGGGAGATCTGTTAAACGCGGCAGTTGACGGAACTCTTGATAAGTTTAACCTTACATTTAAGGATGCTCATGCAATGACGGTCGTTGTTGCGGCAGGGGGTTATCCCGGAAATTATGAGAAAGGCAAAGAGATAACGGGATTTGATAGAGTTTCAGATAAACTTATGGTCTTTCATGCAGGTACAGCTAATAAAGAGGGGAAGATCGTTTCAAACGGCGGAAGAGTTCTGAACGTAACTTCGATAGGAAGTACACTCAAAGAGGCGCAGCAGAATATTTATGACGAAATTGGAAAAATAAAATTCGATGGAGCTTTTTACAGAAGTGATATAGGGTACAGGGCGTTGTAGATTTTTTATCATAAAAAATTCTCTTACTCATATTATTCTGGATTTCCCTTCACCGCCTCACCGTGGGGAAGGTGCCCGGCGGGCGGATGGGGAGGGAAGTTTTTTTAATCATTGAGTAATTAAATCAAAAAATTTAGAATAACCTCCCGCCCCCTCTGTCACTTTGTGACATCTCCCCCATAAAAGATGGTGAAGATTGAGTATGAGAATTTTTCAGCATTTAACATACTGCATTAAAGAGGTGAATATGAAAACTTATCTAATCCCGCTATTACTCATATTTTCTATAAATATTTACGCTGCAGAAAAATCTGAATACTACTCCATCATTGAAAATACCTATGAGAATAAAAACTATTCAGAAGGGATCACCGCGCTTGAAAAAGCGATTAAAGAATATCCTGACGAGGCAAACTTTTATTCCAATCTGATTTTTATGTACTGCCACAGTAAAAGATTCAGTGATGCTGTAAAAATAGGCAGTTCTGTTATTAACAGGTTTCCTGATAGTAAGTATATTAAAGAGAGCTACATGTGGGGACTTACCGGTTTGGGGTGGGAAAAATTCAACAGCAAAGATTTTACAGGTTCACTTAAAGTTTTCAAAATTGCCTATGATCTTTTTCCGGAAGAAAAAGAGGTTCTGAACGGCTACGGTTCTGCTCTCCGCGAAAATAAAAATTATAGTGATGCTGTAGAAATTCTCGAAAATGGTTATAAGAGATTTTCCGACGACAGGTATATAAAAGAGAATCTCTCCTGGAGTTATTATCATCTTTCAGCACAGGTGCATAAGAATGGCGATTTTACTAAAAGTGAAAATCTGCTGAAAAAGTTTTTTGAATTTGGAGATAAGAATAATCCCGATGTATGGTCAAACTATCTATACAGCTGCAGGGGATTAGAGCTCTATGATGAAGGGATTGCCATGCTGCCTGAAGCCAGGAAGAGATTTAAAGATCATGTTGAGATATACAAGGCAGGTTACTGGCTTCACTGGAATTATACACATGACAGGAAAAAATACGGCGAATACAGAGAGATGATCACCGGTATAAATGATCTCTGCAGATATTCCTCTGAGATGGATGTAATGCATGATAGCGGGATGAGTTATCATCATATGGCGGTAAGTATAGCACATATTCATATTTCTGATATGATGGAAAAGATCTGTCCCTACTGGAAAAAATTCAGTGATGATGAAAAGCAAAAATCATATGTTCTTCTGGAACTTTTCAGAAAGGGTGTCACTGCAGAGCTTGAATTTGTTGAACACAATTTAAACGGAATGATCTTGTATAGAGAGAATCGGGTAGATGAAGCATATGCTGAATTTGAAGCTGCATATCATGAGGCCTTGAAACTCCCATTCGCCGGAAAGTTTAAATACAGAGAACCGGTTTATATAGTGGTACCTCTGAAGGGTTATATATATTCAACAGCTATTGAGAGCAGAAAATATATAACTCACATGGGGCTTAACCGTAACTGCTACGATCTTTCCGGTGCAGATGAGAGGGGCAACCAGGTGAAAAAGGGGGCGGATACGTATAAGAGTAAACTCAACGACTGGTATGGATTTGGAATATCTGTATATTCGCCTGTAGATGGTGTTGTACTTGAAATGGAGAATAATAACATAGATAATAATCCATTTCCGCTGACCATGAAGCGCGGTAATTATATCTATATAAAAAGCGATGACGGATCTATTTATAATTTTTATCATCTGAAAAATGGGAGTGTAAGGTTTAATAAAGGGGATAAAGTCAGGAAGGGGGCTGTGATCGGAGAGCTGGGAAACTCGGCATCCACATCACCTCATCTCCACTTCGGTGTTTATTCAGCTGACTGGATTGTATCACGCCCGGTTTTTTTCATTAATTATACTTCTATTAAAGAAGGCAAGAGGGTCTTTGTGAAGAGCGGAAAGCCGGGAATTTATAATGAGAATTATGAGCTGATTGAGGTAAAGTGAAATTATTAATTTTTGTTAATGTTCATAAGCTTCATATATTTTGTTGTAAGATCTTTTAGGTTTAATACCTGTTCACAGTGAGGGAGAGAGTCTGTAAATGTTGCCCCGTAACCCTTTGTTTTAATTCTTGAATCGAGTATGGCCACAATCCCCTTATCTGTCCCTCTGCGGAGAAGACGGCCTGCGCCCTGTTTCATTTTTAACACTGCTTCGGGGATCTGAAGATAAATAAACGGATTCTTTCCAGCCTCTCTGAGGCGTTCAAATTTTGCCTCCATGATGGGGGTATCCGGAACTGCAAATGGGAGTCGAGTGATTATAACTCCGCGTAGCAGGTCCCCCGGAAGATCTATCCCCTGCCAGAAAGAGTGTGTCCCCATTAGAACAGAACCTTCGTCGCTGATGTAGCAGTTAAGCGCACGTGAGGGGCTCATTCCGTCCTGGGAGTATATTGTATTTTCAATTCGTCGTTCAAGCAGAGCTTTAACTTTTTTCAGCATACTGTATGAAGTGAAGAGAAGAAGACAGTTTCCGTTAAGAAGATTTATTATCTCAGCTGATGCATCTGCAACTGCTTTTGGATAAGTATCCTCGTCGGGTGAAGGGAAATCCGCAGCAAGGTAGAGAATCATCTGCTCTTTATGATTGAACGGTGAATCGAGAACCTTTCCGCTACCGCGTTCAAAACCGATTGTGGACATAAAGAAAGAAAAATCGTTTTTGATTGAAAGTGTCGCAGAGACAAAAATTGAGGACTCGTAGAAAGAGAGAACCTCCTGCCTCATAATTTCATTGATATTAACGGGACGACCTGTTAGAGATATATTCCCGAGAAGTTCCCGGTCACTCCGTTCAATCCAGTATACATAATTTTCATATGACAGATTGAGGAACGACATGAGCGATTCGCAGTATGCAATAAGCCTGTTCCGCGCTGGATCAAATTCAATACGGAGGTCCTCCTCTTCGAAATCCTGTTCTGCAAGTTCAAGAATCCCGATGAGGCGCTTCATCTGTTCGGTGAGTTTTCTCCCTTCGTTTGTAACGGTAATAATTCTCCGTACAGTTTCAGTTCCTGCGAATTTTTCCCGCATCTTTTCAAAAAATATCTGCGACTCCTTCGCTATTAGTTCAACTGAGTGAACTGCATCTTCACGGAGTTTATTGCTTTTGAAGTTGTTTACTATTCCGTATTTTCCGCGCAGATAAAATCTCTGCAGAAGATTAATGAGAAAATCGTGATCAATGGAGAAACCGAGCTGCCGCGATGCGATTGACTCAATGGAATGAGCCTCGTCAAATATTACAGCTTCAGAGACAGGAAGATAGGTTTTCCCCGATGCAATATTGGAAAAAAACAGATAGTGATTCATAACAAGCAGATCGGCCTGAGCCCACTCTCTCCGCGCCGCCTGGAAGGGGCAGATTGTGGTCATGGGGCATCTCTGCTGGTCACAAGTTTCTGAATCTCTCCCTATCTCTTCCCAGAGATGACCCGGTATTTCGGCATCGAAAAAAGTGAATATGCGTTTCTCTTTAAATAGATTGCTCAGCCTTTCAAAGTGTTTCATGTCGGACTTTTCGAAGCTCCCTTTTTTAAGAAAGCGTTCAAACCTTCTGCGGCATGGGTAGTTGGAACTTCCAAGGCAGAGGGCAAATTTAAAATCGAGACCAAGGTATTCTTTAAAAATTTTCTGTGCTGCCGGTATATCTTTATCAATAAGCTGTTTCTGCAGAGCTTTGGTTTCAGTTGTTACTGCGATTTTTTTATCGTGACTCAGCGCGTATTTAAGCGCGGGTATGAGATAGGCCATGGTCTTCCCTGTACCGGTTCCCGCTTCTACTATACCATTCTGATTTTCGATCAGCTTGTCCTGAATAAATTCGGCCATGACAAGCTGGCTCTCTCTGAATTCATATTCCGGGAGTTCGTTGTCGAGATAGCCGTCAGGTGAGAATATTTCTTTCATATATTTTTCTGTAATTTCCTGTTGATGAACTTCATGATTATAGAAGGTTAATTAGCAAGATTTTTTTTGAAGTGAAATGATTGTTTATTCTGATTTATGGAAGACAGATTTATTTTGAAAATCGGCAGATTATTCACCGGTAAATACATCCTCTCCGGCTCTGTTGATATATGCTGTAATGGAATCCCTGTTATACATGAAAACCTGTTGTACTCCCGCTTCGGTATCGGGAGTGGTTTTAGCGACTTCAATGGTAAGATCAAGACAACCGGTTTGGGTATAGCTCCAATCCTGCAGTGTGCCCGCTGCAACGTACCAGTTCCCGCCGTTTATTGTCCCTTCATCCATATATGGAGAGATATACATATCGGGGTTGGATAAAAAAGTCCCGGTTTTAGTATATGTTTTTGCGTAGGATTGGATAAGTGCATATTGAACAGGAATCTGAACATTCTCCTTCGCAAAATCAAAGGGGAGATTTACAAGTACGGCTCCGGTATGGTAGGTGATGGAAACATCAAAGTTTTTTGGTATGGAAAAATCCCGTAAAGCTCTGCTTTCAGATTCCGAGAATGGAGATGAACCGGAACGTGAATCATAGGTCCAGTGATCGGCTGCATCATTAAAATTCCGGTTAAGATCAACCCCACGGCTGTTATATCTTGAGTTAACGGCAAGACCGTCAGGATTCAGTACCGGTATTATGCAGATATATCTGTTGTTTACAATGTCTGTTATTTCAGGATCGGTGCTGTAATTTGACGTGAGGTATTCTATATATCGTATAAGCAATTCTATCCCCATCTTTTCGTTACCATGAATTCCTCCGGTCAGTCTTACTGCCGGTTCCCCTTCAATAGTAGCCGGATTATCCGAGATAACAAGCGCTTTAATCATCCGGCCCGATTCACTATAGCCCACTGTTTCAATTGAAATAATATCGGGATAATTTAATTTTATCTCATCAAGAAATATATCAATCTCATCAGGAGTATTATACTGATAAGACTTAATGGAACCGGAATCCCCTCCATCATCGTCGTTGCCGAGTCCATAACATGATACAAGGGAAAGGACTAAAAGCAGTGATATATATTTATAAAAACTTTTTATCATCATAATGAATTAAGTAAAATAAATAGTCCGAAAAGACAATATATTTTACTTAATTCATTAACTTTTTTAACATAAATATATTTAAGAATAATTACTGATATATTTTAAATTGTAAAAACGGTATTACTAAGGATTGTGCGTCTGTAGTTTTATAGCGAATTATTATTTAGCGAATGTCTATAAAATCTTGTTGACTGAGATTTATCGTGAAATAGTTTAAAAAAAATAAATAAAAAAAACTGTATTTCAATCATCGGAAAAAATAATATCGTGAGGTTTAAATTGTGAAGAGATACTCTCTTATTAAATATATATTTGCTTTATGTCTTCTTTTATTTACAGTAATTGCATATTCTTCAGATAAAACAGCTCCATCTTTTGCCCTATTCTCGACAGGCGGCAATCTTGTTAAACTGAGTTCCGAGATTAATAAGAATGAAGTACTTCTGGTTTTTTTTGCCGGTTATTGTGTACCATGCAGGAAAGAGATTCCGGAACTGGTAAATCTTCATAATAAATTTAAAGAAAGATTCAATATCGTTTATGTCAATATCGACAAAGAGGGTAAACCTGAAGCTGAGAGAGTGCTTGGTGAACTGGGTGTAAAAGACTATACATGTCTTCTTGATATGTATCAGCAGACTGTAAAAAAATATTCACAGGCGCTGGCTATACCTGCATTTTTTCTTGTTGATAAAAATGGAAAAATCAGATATGAGTCGATCGGATATAAATCTGAAAGTATTAACTCCTTTGAAAAATATATAAATAAAACAAATAAGTAGAGGTGCTGAATTTAAGTTTTAAGCAGTTATTAATGATTAGTGCAGTTCATTTTTTCTAAATTTACAGATTACCTTTAAAATAATTTGCAACACCAGACAGGCATAATCTCCGCAGCTTAATGTCTCTTCCAGAAACATCATCAAGATTAAATGATACTGTTAAATCCAATCCGGTTTTTTTTTCGATCTCAATAAATTTTGACGGGTAGTGAATTTTCAATGCAAGAAGTAGTGCTTTGAAAGAATCAGAATAGCGATTGTATTCTCTATTATTTTTATTTTCGATTAAAAAGTGAGAAGAGAGAATAATATTTTTAAACACTTCTTCATATGGGGAAACTACATTTCCCGATTGCTCAATGTTCATTGGTAATCCGAAATGAAACAGTACGTTCCAGTCCGGTTCTTTACTCTTAGCGGTCATATATTATCGAACCGTAATCTTTTTTTCAAACATCTCTATATCCATCAAGTCTGTTTCAGTCCCGCGCTGTTCTTTCAATAATCTGAAGAGCTTTTTTGACGGGCGATAGAGTCTGACATTTTCATTCTCGAAAAGAATAACCAGCTCTTTTCTCCAGTTTTTCTGTTTCTTTACAAAGTATTCTGCAGAAAAATTAATTGTTTCAGGGGGGAAATTATTACTCTCTGCTACTTTCATTATATTTAGTTGATCGGTATTGGTAATCTCATCCAGAGGGACCAGGTTCAGATCTAGGGTTACACGATCGCTAATATTAAGGACATGGAGCAGAGCTCCGCCGACCAGCAGCCAGTCACCGCGCAGTTTTTCTGTTAACTCGTTATATAATAGAATGATATCTTTATGCTGCATCATTAAATACTCAGCTATAATTTAAAAAATGTCAAATCAAAAAACTGCAGACCTTATATGCTAACAACTTAGCGGGAATCTCCTGTTTGTTGTTAAAATCTTTTTTATTTCTTCATATGTTTGAGCAGTTGCTTATAAACAGGCATATTTTCTCTCCAAACTTCCTTTGGCACGAAGTAGAGAAAATCTTTTGATTTCTTTCCATATTTAAACTCCATTTTTTAAAACTTTTACTTGAATTTTAATCCATTACATTTTAATTTCTGTATATGTGAATTTACATGGCGATCTCTCTCTCTCTGGCATTTATCTTATATTCATATAATTAAAAAACTGACAGGTAGCTTGAAATGTTAAAGTTAAAATGGCTTAAAAATCTTTTTGGACGAAAAAATTCAAAGAGTAAAATCGATGAAAAAAAAATGAAAGAAGTTCTCCCCGATGATGAAGATTATAAATCTTCTCCAGGTTCTGATATCGGGAAAAAAGGGAACCTCTCCAGAAAGGAAATGAAAAAAGAGAAGAAAAGGGAGATAAAGGCAAAGAAGAAAGCGAGACCCTTGAGTCTTCGTATTCTTATTCAGTTTGCTAAAACTCTTTTTATCCGGATTCCCCTTTTTGTTATTGTTCTGATTGCTGCTGTTCTTTTCTTCCTGCAGTTATACCTGACACCTCCGGTTGTAGAGGGTCTTGCTAAGGGGAATTTTGCCAAACTATCCTACGGGACACTTGATCTTAAGGTTGAGAGTTTTAATCCTTACAAAGGATTTGTAATTCATGACATTGAGATCCGCAGCGGTGAAGACTTCGGCCGGGCAAAACTTTTTGAAATGAAAAAACTGGTTCTGAATTACGGACTGTTCCCTATCTTTACAGGGAGTATACGTTTTCCCGAAATAGGAATCTATAAACCGAGAGTTTATCTCACACAGAAAAAAGGGATATGGAATGCAGCTGCTCTTATGAAACCATCAGAGAAGAAGCCTGAGAAAGAACCTGAACCTGAAGAGGGGGAGGAAGAGGAGACTGATAAACCTGCATCAACTGAAATAAAACTTCCGATAGCAGTTGATTTTCTTTTTAACTTTATACTTGATGATCTCTGTGTATACGTAAATGGTGAAGATCTCACATCTGAGCTCACCGGACTTTCATTTAATGCAAGCATAGATGTACCCCCTGTAAAAGTTATCCCCAAATCTGTTGAGGCTGTGCGTATTCTTAAAACAATGAAATTTGAACTCAATCCTCATAAAGGGATGAATGTTAAATTTTATTCAAAGAGTGCAGCAACTGTGCCCGAGCTTGTTCTGGACTGGAAACTTGTTTTTAATAACGGCGGGACTCCGGAATTCAACAGCTCAATGAATGTCGGAGCAAAGAGAATGCCGCTTCGTCTGCAGAATAAATTCTTTTCTCCATTTAATTTTCTTATCGCTTATGATATTTTTTACAATCCGATTAATGATATACTGAAGATTAACAACTTCTCATTCAGCTTTATGAACAGCAACTGGATCAAACTTTCAGGGATGGTGAGCAGCGTTACAAGGTCCCAGGTGCTCAATATCAATATGGAACAGAGTATAATTCCGTTGAAGGATCTTTATCCATACTTTGTCCTTATGACCGGAGACAGGAGCACAAGGTTTGGCGGAGAAATTTCACTCTTTCCTCTTACTGTAAGGGGGAATGCTAAAAATCCTGACATAAAAGGCAAGCTTTCACTTAAAAATATCTATTTCAAAATCCCCGGGACAGAGGCAGCAATTCCGTTTCTCGGTTTTGATTACTCGGCAGCTATGTCGGGGAGTACAATGGATATAGGAGCTGAGCTTAATATACCTCATCTTGCTTATGTAATTGAAGGGAGCAAGTCCGGAGATAACGGTGTTAAACTCACAGCATCTGCAACTGCTTATAATAATTTTCAGAGGCTGAAGATTAATGATGTTAGTTTTGATTTCTTTAATCCAGGCGGAGGAAAAGCTCTGTCGCTCGGTCTTAACGGAAATGTTGATCTTGGAAAAGCAACCCAGGGGAATGTAAATATTAATAAGTTCAGAATAAATACACCTCCGCTTGCTGCAATGGTTCCCGGTAGATTCAGAAAACAGATTGCAGATTTACCTCTCAAAAAACCGGTGGATCTGAATATCGGTCTTAATTTTTATCTCGGTAAAGATATTATCAACGCGGGAGTTGAGATGCTTGCAATGATTCCCGATTACGGAGTGAACGATCTGAGACTGAAAGCGGCAGTGGTTCAGGATAACAAAGCAAAAAAAGTTACCCTCAATAATATATATCTCGGAAGCAAAAGTATGAATCTTGCCCTGAATGCAGGGGGGATGGTTGAGCTGAAAAAGGTTCCTCTCTCCAATTCAAATCTGAAGATTTCGCTTGAGCTGAATAATCCGAAAATGAAGAGCGTATGGGGTCCGTGGAACACATCCGGTATGCTGAAGCTCTCTGCGTTTATGAAGGGTGACCTTACGACAGGTAAAGCTTACGGCAGCCTTGAGTTTAAAGATTTTAATCTTAAGAATGACGAACAGATGCTGGCAGTATCAGGATTCAATATGAATTTCCCCTTTGAGTATGAGTTTAAAGAGAGGAAACCTGGTAAGTCCTATATCAGTGTGAACCAGAATCTTGTTATTGATAACGATCAGTTCAGCGATAAGCCGAATTTTACAATCGCCTCTATCAAGGCAAAACATCCGGCCCGGGAGAGATCATTTGAATATATGAAGGATTTTTCCACTAACATGATTTTTAAAGATAACGTATTCAGAATCTCAAATCTGAAGGCGTCGATTATGGATGGTTCAATTTACGGAAGGACTATCCTTTTTAATCTCGCTGATTTTAATCCGGATAATATGGAATTTAACATTCTCCTTGATGTTTCAAATGTAAATATCGGGCGGCTTGATGACGTTAAAACAAAGAATATTTCTAAAGAGGCTGAGCTTTCGTTGAACGCGAATTTTTCAGGGAAGGGGCTCAATGTGAGCAAAGAGCTTACTCCATCGGGAAATATAAATATCTATAAAATCGGCGAAGAGTTTGCCAACAGGCTGATGAAGGGTTTGAGCCAGGAGAAGGGTAAATCAAAACTCGGGAAGCCGGTTCAGTTTGCTGTAGATAATTCGCTGCTTATACAGAGTTTTGATTTCAGACTTGATAAAGGTCTTGTTTATACAAAAGTAAAATTCACAGGTAAAGCCCTGAGTTATTTTATCAAAGTGGAAAATGATGAGGTTCTATTTGACAGAATTCCTATACAGGAATTTCTAAGAAAAGTTTCGGAGGAAAAATAAATGCAGAAATACTTTATTATCATAGCGGCTGTTGCGGCCGCACTATTTGCAGCAGGATGCAGTTCAACTCCGAGCTGTATTAGCATAGTGTCACCGGAAGTTCATCTAACAAGCGGCAAAACAGCTATCGAAAGCCAGATAGTCGGGGACTACAAAGAGCTCGAAAAGGATGCATGGACTCTATCATCTGTTAAAACTACTGTGGGTAAAAAGAACGCATCGGGGAGAATGTCGGGAGATCCTGAACTTTTTAAATATATGAAAGTAAGGGATTTTCACTCTGATAAAATAAAAGAGTATAAGAGTGAAGGAGCAATCGGCGAAGGGAGTAACGGATTCATTAAATATATGGAGACAAAAAAATATGAATCATCCCCCGCAGAGAAAAAAATTCTGCTGACATTGATAGATGAAGAGAACAGTGCAAGGCGAGACATCTTTTCCAGATCTGTGTATCTTCTAAAAAATGCGGAACCATCGAAGGCAGAGGTTGAATCTTTCGGTAATTCATTTGCTGAAGAGCAGAGTGCTCTGGCCGGTAAGGATGAGTGGATTCAGGAGAGCTCCGGAAAGTGGGGAAGGAAGAAATAGGAACTATGATGAAGAGAATTATATATTTAATTTTACCTGCTCTGCTGTTTATATTATCCTGTGAGGATAAAACCGGCGGAAATGTAAAATTCAGTTACCCCGGTATTATTGATAAGGAATACAGATTTAATGTGGGGAGAGTTATCCCTGTAACTATAGGCCAGTCGATTGAAACTGACGGTGATATTTCAAAGGACGGGCAGTACTTTTTTTATTCATCGAACAGTGCAGGGGGGAATTATGATATCTACCTCCGTTCGATGACAGATATAACAACAGTAAGGCTGACATCCCATCCTTCCAAAGAGATAACTCCTGTGATCTCTCCCAACGGGAAAAAACTTGCATTCGTTTCATTCAGGGATGATCCGGACGGAGATATTTTTGTAATGAAAATTAATCCCGGGGAACTGATTAAAAATCAGAGCGAATCGACTACAAAGATGTTGTCTCCAGACAAGGATGCAGTAAATATCTCCATAGAAAAAGATAAAGTCTCTGAAGTTATAATTAATACAAAAGATGCAAATCCCGTATGGAGTCCTGACGGGAAGAGTATTGCATATTCGTCCACAAAAGGGGGAATGGCAAATATATGGATTATGGATTCCAATGGATCGGACAAAAAGAGGATAACTGAGAAGGGGGGGCAGTATCCTTCATTTTCAGCTGATGGAGCTAAAATAGTATTCGTATCATATAGAGAAAACGACAATGGGGATATCTACACCCTTGATGTTAAAAGCGGTAAAGAAAACCGGGTAATTGCCGGAAGCAATATAAAACTCTACCCGACCTTTATGAATGATATAAACCGGATAATCTATTCATCGATAGAAAATGATACAAATAAAAACGGATCACTGGATCTTCAGGACAGATCCGTCATAAGATACTTTGATTCGAAAAGTAATCTGACATATCCTCTTACTGGTAAGTCGGAATCATCGTTTAAAGCTAAATGGCTCCCTGTACTGACCACCAGGGATTATAACGGTATAATTATTTATACAGACATAACAGGGGAGAATATAAATCTTAATATTATTCCTGAAACAGGTATTATCCCTAAAAAGATAAATGCAAAACTTCAGTATGACATGTGTGAAACTTTTCTCTCCGAATATGACGACACAGATAAATATCTTCTCTCTCTGGAATCGGTTTATAATATTTACAATAATAATACAGATAATACTTCAAAGGCATATGTAAACAGGGCTCTTGAAGAGGCGGCGTTTTATTATAAAAGCAGCGGAGATACAGCCGAGGCTAAAAGAATTATTTCAATCATTAAAAAGAGAGCTGAAGGGAAGGATCTCTACGCTTCCTTTATCCTCGATCTGCTTGAAAAACCGGTTGATGTAAAAAGAGGAACAGATATTGAGTCAATTTCCGGGAGATTCGGATCTGAAAAAAACAGCATTTATTTTCTCCCCTTTGCCCTTGAGGACATTGCAGATATTTTTTATGCTAAAAATGATTTGGATTCTTCCCTGAAAATTCTAAATTATATTTCAGAAAAACATCCTGACTTTGAAAGGATCATGGATATTAAAACAAAAATATCATTGAGCAGTGATGATCTGCGCAGGACAGGGATTTCAGAATCAGCAATAAAGGTTCTTACCGGCGGAAACGCGAATCAGAAGATAACGATAGTGAATAATCTTGTTAAGCCCTTCAGCAGACCGGGTATTTCATCATCAGAAGCTGACAGCTATCTCGGCAGAATTTCAGGATTAAAGTCAAAGTTTAAAGATGATAAAAAGATAATGGCTGTTCTAAGTTATATATCAGGTTTATTATATGACATTAAAGGTTCAGCTGATGAGAGCCGGGAGGAGATGCTTCAGTCCATTACTCTTTCGCACCAGAACGATCTGACCTACTATCTTTCAAATATTAAACTTGGCGAAATAGAACGGAGACAGAGCCGTTTTGTTGAGGCGGAAAAATATTTCAACGCAGGTGTAATTAAATATTCAAGACGTTTTAAAACCGAAAATTTTAAAGAGAGACTCCTCTGGCTGGTTAACTATTATGTTCAGTCAGGCGGGAAGAGCGAACTTAAAGGTGCATATAAAGATTCAACTGAGACTTACGAGAAGCTGATAAATATTGTAACTCTGATGCATAATAAAAGATTATATCCGGAAGTCTATAGTGAATTTGCGCCGAAGGCTCATATACTCTATATAGATTCATATACTGCATTAAAGGGTGAAGCTTCGATATCTGATCTTGAAAAGAGTTATACGGATAAGCTACCTGTATTCAGGATGGACTTCAACAGAGCAGCAATATACGGGCTTGGATATATTTACACAAAGAAAGCCCTTCATCTGATCTCCCCTGAGTCTGATAATGAAAGTAAAACATCTTCAGATGAAGTATACAAGGCATTTAAAGATGCTGATGATCAGGTAGATTGGGCTCTTTTTATAGATGACGGTTTTATTGAACCATACATTCTTAAGAGCTGGATTTATCAGTATATCGATCTTGACAGAAAAAATTCCCCTGAAGATACAGAAAAATACGCGGGTAAATATTTCCCGAAGCATTTATGGGAAGAGAATATAGTAATACTTGAAAAAGCACTGAATGCAAATGACGAAAAGGTTAATCCTGAAAATGAGGGTAATATCCACCTGAATATGGCTAATAACTATTTTCTGCTTCTGAATTACCCCAGAGCATTAAATTCATACAAGCTGGCGGAGAAGTATAAAAAAACATTCGGGTCAGATGTTGAAAAAGCTCTATTTCATTTTCATCTCGGTTATTCACTCTGGCAGAATGAGGAGTTAAAAGCTGCTAAGGTTGAAATAAAAAAAGCATATGACATTTACAATTCATTGTCAATTACCGGGGGTACAGAAAAATTTAAATATCAGTATCTGACAATATACAGATACTTTGCGCTGTTCAGCAGATACGAAAATAAATATTCCGATGCTGTAGAGTGGTATAGAAAGATTCTCAAATTTGCCGATGAGAATAAACTCACCATCGACAGGGCGCGTTATTTCCAGGAGATCGCCTACTGTTTTATAAAGACCGGGAACATGGAGAGTGCCAGGGTTAATCTTAACCGTTCAGCGGTTCTTCTTGAAGAGTATCCTGATGATGAAAGAAAGTATTATCTGAAAATAAAACTGTTCGGAATTCTTCCTGTTCTTTCTATCAATCTCGGACCTGACGCTGTTGTTATCGGGGAGAATAGAATTTACTATCCGCTTGATACTCAGAGCAAAAAGCTGCTTAATCTCTCTCTGCTTGAGGAGATAGCTGTTGCCGAGAATAACTATACGGAAGCCATGAAAGTTCTTAAGGATAAAATCAAGGTTCTTGAAGAGTCCGCGACATCTGTTGCAGTTGATACAAGAATACGTTCGCTTAATAATCTGGGATACTATTCGTATGTATCAGGTAAGCTGAAAGATGCTGAGACTTATTTTAATCAGGCCGGAGAACTTGCAGCAGAAAAAATGAATTTGAAGGGCACTTTTTCATCGATGATGAATCTGGTAAATCTTTACGCATTGATGATTGAGGATGAAAAAAATGGCGGCAAAGAGTGGGAAGATAAGATTACATCACTCATTGGTAAAATAGACAGCTACAAGAAGAATTACTATGACCAGAGATTGATTCAGGAGACTGAAGCTCTTACCCAGGCTGCTGAAGCTAAAAAAGATAAAGTAACTGATGAGCAGATCTTTGCGCTGAGGACTCAGATTGAGCAGGATGCTGTATCGATCTATTATTCACTGGATATATCTTCTGCTGTTTTAAAGTATTATCTTGCGGAGATTCTTTATGCTTCAGATCCGGCACTTGCGGATAAAGATACATCAAAGGGAACAGGCCTGTACTCAATCAACAACAGGAGTTTCAATCTGTATAAAGAGGCATTAAAGAATTTTGAAACATCAATTCCGGAAGCGGATAAATACGGCAGAAAAGAATTAAAAGCAAAACTTACAATGAATGCCGTATCATGCTATGAAAGGATAGGCGAATTTGAAAAAGCATATGTTTCACTGATAGACGCGAAAAATTTTGCAGAGCAGAATTCTCTTAACTGGATTAAGATAAATGCTTATCATAAAACCGGTAATTTCCTTTATTCCTACGGGAAAGAGGTTGAGAACTCGGACTCAACATCAATGGCTGATAAAAGTTTCAGTACAGCAATTTCAGCTATAGAGGAGTACCCGGCTCTTTACAGCTCATACTCCAGCCGCGTAAAAATAATATACAGAGACTATATAAATTTCCTCATTGATAAAGGTTACGAAAAGAGGGCTTTTGAACTTGCTGAAAGATATGCACAGACAGCAAGGATTATTTCAATAAATAATCTTTCTCCGGAATTCAGCAATGAGTATGACCGGCGAAAATATTATGATTACTCATCCGGACTGCGTAAACTGGATTCTCTCAGAAGTGAGTTATCAGCTCTTCTGCTTTCGGGAGCAGCTCCTGCTGATTCTTCATTGACTTCTGTGAAGAAGAATATATCACAGCAGGAGGAGAGTTTAAAATCTCTCCAGAAAGAGATTAGAAATGAATTCAGTTCTTTAAAGCCGTATGTGGAATTATCGGGATATAAAGATCCCGCTTCATCCGTTGATCTGTACGGATTTCATGAAACAGGAAAGGGTCTTTTTTACTGGAAAGTTTCAAAGGGTAAAATGTCATCAGGCTACATAAAGGATAATATCGATTCAGTAATTACTAGAGGCACAGGATCACCTGTATTTATACTACTCAGCGATACTGTTATAGATATGACAAACAGGGGAGTTTTAAAATCGTCTACGGATTTTATATTCATCAATACAATCGACAGAATATCTGAGTTTCTGGAAGATACAAATAATCTTACTGGAAGCATTCACAGCGAGGAGAAGGGGATCCGCGGATCAATGGCTGCGGGGATTAATGTCGATGAAAATGGCGGAAAATCCCTCTCTGGTTACTCACTGATAATTGACAAAGCAGGTTCAGGGATTGATATGAGTCCCGATTATATTTTTTCATCGGGGATCTCTCCGGTGTGCATTATACAGACGGGAATGAAAACAGATTATAACTATCTGACTGCTCTCATGGAGTCCGCATTATACTCAGGAACAAAAAGGATAATTGTAACACCGGGCGATGGTGGGGATCTGGTTCTCTCTTTAGCAAAAAAAGTTTATGGTGAAAATGCAGCTTCTGCCGCAGGGATTTATTTTACACTCGGTTATGCAAATATATTCAATGATAAGAAAATATCCGATGCAAAGGGAATTGCGGAGAATGAGTTTAACCTGTTCGGCAGATTTATGAAGAGTGCTGATTTTCAGAAAGCAGGTATTCATCTGGCCAGATGGAATTCGCTCCTGAAAGGTGAAAAATCACCTGCTTATATAAAAAATCTATGGCTTATGGAACTCCTTAGCGGAAGAATTACTGAATCACTGGCGGTTCTTGATTCATATACTCCCATCGATGCAAATGACCGGTCTGCTGTAACTCTCCGGAAAGCATATACATATTTCTATTCGGGAGATCTTAAGAATGCAGAGAAGGAGACCGGTAACATATCTGCGTCAGCCGGAGTTTCGGATGATGTCAGAATTCTGAATTCTCTGATAAAGCTTTTCAGAAACGGAGATGCTGCTTCTGCAGATTTAATATCAGGATTAAAAAAACCTTTTAATACTATTCTTCCTGCTGAAAGATATATCATTCCTGCCGCTCAGTATCTCTATCTTGAAAAAGATGATAAAGCTAAACAGATGATCTCTTCAATTCCTGCTCAGGCTTATCTTTCCGGGAGTGAACATCTTATGCGGAATATTATCGGGGGAGTGAAACCTCCTGTGGGGAGATCGATCCGCTTTGACAGGATTGCCGCGCTATGGAATAACAAAGATCTGATATCACAGGGAGAAGACGCTGCCGGTTTAATCCGTGCTAAAGACGGGATTGATTCATTATCTGTTTTCCCTGTTCTTCAGACAATCATAAAGCATGAAGGGAAAAATCTTAACAACGAACTGATTCAGTTTATTGATACAATCAATATCGAATCGATAACAGCAAAGTCTGATAATCCTGCCGGGATTCTGCTTCTTAAAAGGATCGATGATTTCTTATCTGAGAGTGAGAAATTTAATGAGCGAGTTCCAATTCTAAAAAGTATTTCAGCACTCTCAATGAAAAATTCATTCGACTCAATCGCCAAAGAGACTGCCCTTGATACTGCAATGAATTATTATCTCATGGAGAATTATCAGGAGAGTTATGATACTGCTCTCTCAACTGAGGAGTTGATTGCACCTGAAGATAAAAGTTATGCCGATATGCAGCTGCTGCGTATGAACCTGTACATTAAATCGGGGAAATATAAAGAAGCTGAAATTAAAGGGGGACTTCTGAGTAAAATCGGTAATCTCTCACCTGAACGAAAATATATGCTCAGCCTTCAGCTGTCACGGCTTGAACTGAACAGATTAAGCACTCTTAAAAAAGCTACAGCAGCAGATGCCGCACAGTTTGAAAAACTTTTTTCATCAGCTTTCAATCTTGCTAAACACAATACTGAACTTCTTAATCGCAGAGGGTACAAAGAGATAACCGGGGATATTTTTGACGAGTTTGTTAACTATAAAATGAAAACCGGGCAGCATTCAGACGCGCATTATTATAATGAGATTAAAAAACTTCTTATTGCGTCGTCAAAATGCGGAAGTAATCTTTTTAAATTTGCAGGGACAATTGATATGGCTGCAATACAGCAGATACTTCCCGATAATGGAATCTATGTCAATATTGCGAAGAATAAAAATGATCTCTTCGTATGGACTGCTGATAAAAAAAGTAAAAAGGCTTTTGTAATTGAAAATGTTTATCCCTCCTTTGAGAAATTTTTAACTGACTATATTAAAGCTTCTGCAGCGGATAAGGATCTTACAGGTGTGTCCAGAGAGACGGCAAAAGTTCTCTCTCCCCTGTATACCCTGATGAAAGATAAAAAAGTGATTCTCATCTCCACAGATTCAGCAACAGAAAGAATTCCATTTGAAATTGCAGGTGAAAAAGAGATGCTTTCGGACAAGGCACTTCTGCTATATATACCTTCTCTGCTTATTGCTTCTGCAGGTGACAGTTCTATTAAAAGAGAGGTGTATCTTCCTGAGTCTGATGATTCAACAGCTTCGCATCTTGCCGGTGTTGCAGTCCGTGAGTCGGGGATAAAGTACAGTACTAAATCAGAATCAGCCGGGGGAATGGTTCACCTGACTTCGATGATAAAATACAATCAGTTTGCCCGGGAGTTTACATTAAACGAAAGAAATCTGAAAGAGAATCGAGGAAACAGCGCTCTTCTCTCAGCATCTTCAGATGCGCTGAATGGAACCGGATCTTCTGATTTTCTTCTCTATGCGCGGGAGTTCAATCTTCAGGCTGCTCTGCTTAACGGATCGGTTATACAGGATACAAATAATGCCCTCTTCATAGAGGAGTTCTATCGCAATGCAGGAAGGGGGTTATCTCTTCATGAATCATTTGCCGCAGCTGTGAATAGAGTCAAGGGTACAAACCGATATAGTCATCCGGCGAACTGGAGCGGATATAGATTGAATATCTACAACCTTAATCTGATGAAAGGGAATTAAATCTGATTCGAAATAATCCCTCTGATTCTCCGGGGGATTAGGAGGAGAGGTGTTTAAACAAGTACAGGAAGAATTAAATAATTATTATGAATTACAGTCCGGAGCAGTATTTTTTAAAGATAGAAAAGAGTGTCGGAAGAGCTATAAATACATACTCTCTGATTAAAGGGGATGACCGGGTTGCCGTTGCGCTTTCCGGAGGGAAGGATTCTCTTGTGATGCTGGAAACTCTGGCAAACAGGAGGAGCCGGCTTCCGATAAATTATGATGTACTGGCAGTTCATGTTCATATTAATAATATCGGATACGAAACGGATCTGAATTTTATTAAAAGTTTTTGTGATAGACTCGATGTTCCACTGCATATTGTCGAAACTGAAGCAGACTTTATAAAATACAAAAAAAAATCGATCTGCTTTTTATGTTCCCGCCTTAGACGAAAGGAGCTTTTTGATTTTGTTAAAAAAGAGAAATGTAATAAAATCGCATTCGGTCATCACAGGGATGATGCTATTGAAACTCTGCTGATGAATATGATATCAAACAGTTCGATCAGCACCATGCCTCCGTCATTGTCGATGTTCGAAGGTGAGTTTGATCTTATCCGTCCGCTTATACTGCTTGGTGAAGATGAAATACGCGAGTATGCAGAAATGAAGAATTATCCGAATCAGGTGAAGCTCTGTCCTCACGGGGATGCCACCAGGAGAGCCGATGCCAAAAGGCTTCTTGTTGAAATGGAGAAGATTGATAAAAATGCCAGGCAGAATATATTCAGCTCAATGTCGAATATTCAGAGTAAATATCTTCCGCCGGAAAAAATTTAATCAGTCAGGATCGTTATATCCGCAACCTTCATACGGGCTTAGATTCTCCTCCTCCTGCAGATGGGAAACGTCTTCATAGTAGGGGAAGTCTTTACACATTCTCGGTCTGACAGGGTGAATTGAACATGCAGGGAGTCCCTGGTCATCTATTGTGTAATGTTTGCATGCGTAATGATAAGGGAGATCCTCACTCTGGTTTTCGAAAAGAAAAGTAAGCATCGGATAAATAAGATATATTTCAGAGAAATTTGGATCTATCTGCTTTGTTTTTTTCCAGTAGCCGTATGCTTTTTCAAGGAGTTCCGGTGATTCGGCAAGTCTTACATCGCGGCAGCATATGCCGCATCTTTTACAATCGCCCATTGTTACCTCTTAATAAATGCCGGATGACGGTACGGTATAGAATTAATTCCGCATTATCACATGATACACATCTGTGCAAACCCCCTGTTTAGCAACAAATATTTTTTTATTCTCAATCTAATTCTTGACAAAAGTCTCTGTAAAAAATTATGTCGGACATTGACAAATTTTTAATAAAAAATTAATAATTCCCGCCGCGCACTGCGCGGCGGGAGTATAATTCTCCACCTTTTTTAAAACAATATAAAATTGATAAATTTTATATTGTTTTATTTGCAGAAAGTTATTATATAGTTAATAAATTGTTTTATATAGATTTTCGCCCGCCGCCGGCGGGCGAAAATCTATATAAAAAAACAGTAATTATTCTTAAACAAAATTAATATATCCCCGCCACCGAAGGTGGCGGGGATAATAGATTTTTTTATTATTCAAAATAAGGGGTATATATATGCAGATTAAAGATGGATTTTCAGCTGAGGAGATTTTTACAACTCCTACCGGTTATGCCTATAACGATTTTATTATTCTACCCGGTTTTATCGACTTTGCTCCGGATGATGTTTCTCTTGAAACAAATCTCACACGTAATATTAAACTTAAAAGCCCTCTTGTTTCAAGTCCAATGGACACTGTAACTGAAGCTGAGATGGCAATTGCTATGGCGCTCTGGGGCGGGATTGGGATTATACATTACAATAATACAATTCAGCAGCAGGCTGATCTGGTGGGCAGGGTGAAGAGATATGAAAACGGTTTTATCAACAAGCCGCTTGTTTTGTCCCCTCAGCATAAAATCAGCGATGTTGATATGATCAAGGCGCGATATAATTTTTCCGGTATTCCAATTACTGAAAACGGAAAACTTAATTCTAAACTGGTAGGTATTGTTACCAACAGAGATATAGATTTTGAGAGAGACAGAACTAAAACTCTCTCTGAAGTTATGGTTAAAGATCTTCTTACAGCCAGAGAGGGTATAACCTTATCTGAGGCGAATAATATTCTCAGAACTTCAAAGAAAGGGAAGCTCCCTATCGTAGATTCCGAAGGGAAGCTGATAGCGCTTTTAAGCAGAAGTGATCTTCTGAAAAACAGAGAGTTCCCTCTCGCTACAAAAGATGGAAAGAAACAGCTAAGAGTCGGAGCGGCAATCTCTACAAAGGATGAATCTAAAGAGAGACTGGCAGCGCTCAACGAGGCGGGAGTTGATGTTGTTATAATCGATTCAGCTCAGGGGAATTCAATCTACCAGATTGAGATGATCAAGTATATAAAGAAGAATTATCCGAATATAGATATAATCGGCGGTAACGTCGTAACTGAAGAGCAGTGTGAAATGCTTATCAAAGCCGGAGCCGATGCTCTTCGAATAGGTATGGGACCCGGATCAATCTGTACAACTCAGACCACTATGGCTGTTGGACGTCCTCAGGCAACAGCTGTATACCGTTCAGCAAGATATTCAAATAAACAGGGAATTCCTGTTATTGCTGACGGAGGTATTGCAAATATAGGTCATATATCAAAGGCTCTTGCCCTGGGTGCATCTACTGCAATGATGGGGTCAATGTTTGCCGGTACAAATGAAGCTCCCGGTGAATATTTTTATGACAACGGTGTGAGATTGAAAAAGTACCGCGGTATGGCATCTATGGAAGCTATGGAAGCCGGCGGAAATAAGAGATATTTTGCTGAAGATGCAAAGATTATAGTAGCTCAGGGAGTTTCCGGCGCTGTAATGGATAAAGGTTCAATGAACGATTATGCGCCTTATCTGCTTCAGGGGCTTAAGCATTCTTTTCAGGATATAGGTGTGACATCGGTAAAAACACTTCATGAAAATCTCTATTCAAAAGAATTGAGATTTGAGATAAGATCGGCAATGGCTCAGAGAGAGGGTCATGTACATGACATGTACTCCTACAAAGAACCGCAATTTATGTAAAATCTGATATATATACTGCAGGCAGAACATGGGGCTTAAGCCCCTTGTTCTGTTTTCTACCTAACCTAATTTCCAATCCCCTGATTTTACATATAAAAAATTCTTGAATAATGAATAGACTATTATATAAATAACAAAAAAATGTAACTGCTCATAAATCGCAGGTAATTATGGTTTTCTCCTCATCCACGCGCGGGGAAACAGATCTCACCACCGGTTTATGAGTAGATACAAAAAAATTATAACAGTGATGATATTATGAAATCAAAAGTCAGCTTTTCATCAAACAGCATTAAAATACAGACCCCTATTACTTTTCTTTTTATATATTCAGTTATTGGTGCTCTCATGGGCGGATTCGGAATATATAATCTGGGAATGATATATCCTCTCGATCATGTACTTATAGGATTCGGGATAATTCTTCTATTTTCAGGTCTGTTTTCTCTTCTCAATACTAAGTATTACAAAATACTCATTAATGAAGATCCCGGATATCTTAGTCTTGTTGAATCAACAGGCTGGGACATCTCCCCTCTGAAAATACCATACAAATATTTCACTGAAATTGTTATACAATACATAGTTAATAGAAATAAACCGGAGTACGGAATCCTTCTGAAAAACAGAATGGGGGCGCTTCTACTTGTAGGGAAATCCAATAATGAAAAACGGATTGCTGATTTCAAAAAAAATTTCGAAAAAACTGTAGGCCTCCCTGTTAAAGAGAATAGTGAAATACCATATGATATGATTGATAAAAAACATACATACGATCCATATAGCATTGTCCTGCCGGCCCGTTCAAGTATCAGGGTTACAGAAAGACGGGATTCACAGGATGTTACATGGAAAATCAAGTATCATCCGCTTCAGATTGCGTTTATGTTTGTTATTTACTACGGTTTTTTTCATATAATAAATTTCGCCGTTGTGCCAGCAGGACGGCTGAATGTTGCGGTTACTATCGTAATTTATACAGCTCTGGGAGTTATACTGTCGTTTCTGATTGTTGCTGTTATTGCGAATTTTTTCGGGACCCACTTTGTTATAATAAAAAAAGATTCCATAACTCATTTCAATAAAGTTCTGGGAAGAAAGTTTAACGAAAATGAGATTAAAAAATCTGACATATCCCTTATCAGAAGTTCTATTGAATTTAGTAATGAGGATATGGTTATTGCCAGCAGGACAGGTGTTGAGGGTGTGAATAATATGATCAGGAGATTTACATCCGTAACAAGATCTGAGAAGAAAAAAGCGGGTGTTCAGGATAAAAATTTATTCAAGAAAGAGATAATGAAACTAAACGAATCTAATCTTAAACTTGCAGAGAAGCTTTTTATCGAACAATTTATTCTGAAGCATCTGTAGGCTGAACGTTAATGATAGGAAAATTAAAAGGCATTATAGAAGATCTTAAACCGACTGAAATGATTCTTGATGTAAATGGAGTCGGATTTGATCTGACAATTCCATTCTCAACATATGAGAAAATTCAGAATGAAAAATCCGTTACTCTTCTGGTTCATACTATCCACAAAGAGGACCAGTTTAGACTTTTCGGTTTTTATACTAAAATCGAAAAAGATATTTTTAGATCGCTTATAAACGTAAGCGGTATCGGACCGGCAATGGCCATATCTGTTCTTTCCGGGATTACACCGGAAAGACTTATTGACGCTATTAAATCTCAGAATCCCATGCTCCTAACAAAGATCCCGGGTATCGGTAAAACAAAGGCTGAAAAACTTGTATTTGAACTTACACGAAAACTTCCGCAGCTGGAAAGAATTGCCGGCCCTTCAAGTGAAACACCATCTAAAAAAAGCGACGCTGTTGAAGCCCTTGTTGCACTCGGTTTTGATGAAAACAAATCATTGAAATGTGTTAATGAAATTACTCTCGAAAAGGGTGAAATAGGGATTGAGCAGATAATAAAAGAAGCTCTGAAAATGATTTCTTAAACTCGCAAGCCCATGAAAGCTATATCATTTTCCTGTTAGGGAATTCACAGAGGATGTGGATGTTTTATCATAATCCTGCTTTTTTTATTGACATAAGATGGATTTTTAAAAAAAAGTATCATAAATCAATTTTTGTACTTATATTAAATTAAGTTTTATAAAATTCTTTTACAGGACGATCCGGGAAGTTTGATGCTTTTTAAATAAATTGAGTAACAGATACAACATACAACTGATTATCTTATCAAGAGTGACTGAGGGACAGGCCCTTTGAAGTCACGGCAACCATTCTTTAAAAAAGAAAAGGTGCTAATTCCTTCGGATTATTCCGGAAGATGAGATGGCAGGTTTTGAAATATAAACCGCTGTCTTAATTACAGGCGGTTTTTTTATGACTAAAAATGTTAAACATGAAGAAAGGGGGAGCGTTGGAATTGTCGAAGTACAACACTTCACTTTCCCTGATGAATTTGTTCTTTCCAATGGTGAAAAGATTGGATCTGTAACCATTGCCTATGAAACATATGGAACACTCAACAGTGAAAAAAATAATGCAATTCTTTTAAATCATGCACTGTCAGGTGACTCTCACGCTGCGGGATATTATAGTTCAACAGATAAAAATCCGGGATGGTGGGATGCGTATGTAGGTCCAGGAAAAGCATTTGATACAAATATATATTTTGTTATCTGCTCAAACGTAATCAGCGGATGCAGCGGATCGACAGGGCCTTCTTCTACTAATCCCGCAACTGGTAAACCGTACGGTCTTGATTTCCCCATGATTACAATTTCAGATATGGTTAACGCTCAGTACCATCTTGTTAAACATTTAGGTATAGAGAAGCTACTTGCTGTTTCCGGCGGATCGATGGGGGGGATGCAGGCTCTTCAGTGGACAATATCATATCCGGAAATGGTTAACTCATGCATTGCTATCGCAACTTCGGCGTCCCTCTCTGCTCAGGGGATTGCATTTAACGAGGTTGGCCGTCAGGCTATCTTCAATGATCCGTCGTGGAATAACGGAAAATACTATGATGGCGAAATCCCTCGTGCGGGACTCTCTCTTGCCAGAATGATAGGTCACATTACATATCTCAGTGAAAAACATATGCATGAAAAATTCGGAAGAAACTTTCAGGATTCGGGTGTAAAGGTTAAGAATCTTTCATCGGAGTATTCAGTTGAATCATACCTGCGTCATCAGGGGATCAAGTTTGTTGAGAGATTTGATGCGAACTCATATATCTATATAACACGAGCAATTGATCACTTCGACTTGAAAGAGGATTACGGCGGTAATCTTACTTTTGCTTTCGAAAATGTTGAGGCTAATTTTCTTGTGATGAGTTTTACCACGGACTGGCTCTATCCCAGTGACAACTCCAGGGAGATTGTCAGGGCTCTTCGTGTAAACGGTAAGAATGTAAACTATACAGATATTGTTACAGATAACGGTCATGACGCGTTTCTTCTACCCAGCGAAGTGATTGAAAAGAATATTTCAAATTTTTTAAGAAGTGAATTTAAAAAGAGTATAAAGCAGGTACAATAAATGACAGTTGGATATGATCTTGTTCTTGAGGAGATACCTGAACGGGCTAAGGTCCTTGACCTGGGTTGCGGTGACGGTTCTCTGCTTGTAATGCTGCAGGAGAAAAAAAAAGTAAAAGGATTCGGAGTTGAGATCTCCGAGGAGGGCGTAAGTCTTTGCGTAGAGAAGGGGCTTTACTGCTACCAGGCTGACATCGATGATGGTCTGAGCGATTATAAAGATGACTCTTTCGATTATGTTATTTTAAATCAGACGATTCAGAATACGAAGAGGCCGGATTATGTTATAAATGAAGTTTTACGCATAGGTAAAAAAGCAATTATAAGTTTCCCGAACTTTGCATATATAAGCACAAGATCATACCTGATGTTCAAGGGAACTATGCCTGTGAACGAACTTCTTCCTTATGAATGGTACGAATCTCCAAACATTCACCTTCTTACAATTTCGGATATGGAAAAGATGGCCGATGCATTTTCATTTGATATTATTGAAGAGAAGAATTTTTCTTATACAAAAAAAAGACGATCTAAACTTGTGAAGTATTTCCCTAATCTTTTGGCTCAGTATGGATTTTTTGTTATAGAGAAGAAGAATCCGAAAAAAGATTAATATTATTTGACTCTTCTTTTTATATGCATAAATTATAAATAGTTGTAATTTCTCATAAACCGGTGGCATTTATCATCGCCGGTTTATGAGCAGTCACTGATCCCACCGCCTCTGGCGGCGGGAATAACAAATGTTCAGGATTTATTACTCAGTCTGAATGTTTTTATTCCTATAATAAAACTTTATAATTTCCGGAGAAAAAATAATGGAAGAAAACAGAAAGAGTTCAGAAGACATTATATCTAACCACGTTATTTTTGCGATGACTGCTGGAGCCATTCCTGTGCCTGTTGCGGATATTGTTGCTGTTTCTGCAATCCAGTATGATATGATAAAACAATTGGCCGCTTATTATAATATTAATTACGATGCTGATAAAGGGAAGACTCTTGCATCATCGCTGGCCGGTGCTACTGTATCCAGAATCGGAGCCAGTGCCCTGAAGGCAATACCCGGAGTCGGGACTTTTCTTGGAATAGGTTCACAGGTTGTAATGGCTGGAGCAACAACATATGCTCTGGGGAAATTATTCGATTCTCATTTTTCAGGAGGTAAGGGACTTGATAATATCAATCTCGATTCAGTAAAAGAACAGTATAATGATCTCTTAAGCAAAGGTAAAGAGTATGCAAAGAATCTGAAAAAGAGTTTCAGTAAAGACGACGTGTTTCAGACTATTGAAAAACTCAATCAGCTGAAAGAAACTGGTGCAATATCGGAAGAGGAATTTTTAAGAACAAAAGAGAAACTTCTCAGCAAGATAGTATAAAAGTATATACTGCATTCTTCCTTCCCCTTCTCATCAAGGGGAAGGTGGCCGACAGGGCGGATGGGGGGAAAATCAGTAATCAGCCAGCGTTTCCTGTATACCTTTATGTATCTCATACCAATATGCTAATGCAGCTTCATGCTTATCCTTCTCAAATTCTGCAATCCACTTATCCAGTTCAGGATGTTCAACTTTATCAACCTCTTTCTTTCTTTTCAGAAATGTATATATAAAGTCGAAGTTTCTTTCGCTCTCCCAGAATACCGAAGAGTTCCTGCTGTTAATCCGCGCTGCAGCCTTTGATAACTGCTTGAGGAATAGCTCCTGCATTCCAAATAATGACTCCATAACTTCAGGTATCATCTCTTCTGCCCACTGGCGGTGGAATCTGCACATGCCCATGTTATCGAGTATTAGTTCTTTTTTTAATCTCTTTGCATCCTGACGTCCAAGTTCTCGCGGTGGTAGAAATTCATCACCATAGTGCATAAAGTATTTACCCATTATTGCCATGGGGGAGAGAACTCCAGGTGTCCAGTACTGGTTAGGTATCATCCAGCCGTTTCTTGCTGAACCTAAACATACAAGCTTGTCGAGAATTTCTCTGCTTTTAGTTCCGGCAAGCTTTCGTGAAAGCTTTCTTATACCTGCAGTAATATCAAGAATTCCTCTTTTTTCCATAATTGCATCGAGAATCTCCATCCCTATTTTTGCATTATGCATGGAGTCATTTACAACATCGAAATTTTCGATATCCCATTTTGGAATACTATCTGAAATGCCGAGATCTGCAGGACGGAGGAGTCCGTCAACAAGACATTCCATAAGCCATGCGATTGTTCCCCCTGCAGCAATGCCATCCATTCCGTACATATCAGCATGGTGAGTCAGCAATTCTGCAGCCCTCTGGTCGAAAACACCCGACAGCGGCCCCATTGTCTGATATGTTTCGTAATCTTTTTTATATTCACCATTCATTTTTTTACAGACTGCAACACATGGCTCGCCGCAAGTGGTCTGTTGTTTCGGAGCGATAGTCTCTTCATTGAACTGTTTAAGATAATGATTTTTTACAAAATTTTCATGTATATAAAGACGCTGTTCCTCTGTCATATATATACTCTTATAATTAAACGACATCATCTTTCCGCCGAGAGTTGCGTAGTTAACTCCGAATGTTCCACCTGTATTGAAGTTCGGTTCAAAACGGTATTTGGCAGTCGCTTCAAGATCTTTAGCAGCAAGTTTTTTATTGTACTTGTCAACAAACCACTGGTCGGCAACATTCCGGTCCCTGAAGTCATCATCAATAAATGTACCGCCGTATATAATCGCGGCAATTCCATGCTCCTGCATCATTTTAGATCCGAATCCACCCCGGCCTGCCCATGTATCAACTTTTGTAACCTTGCCTTTGATAATCGGAACAGATCCAACAGCACCATGTCCTGTAGCAAGAGCTGCAGGGCCTGTAACGAGAATTCTCGGATCATTACTGTACTCTTTTCCGTACTTTTCGTACACGTAATCGGTCAGAGAGTAAACACCCTTTCTTCCGGAATTCCATACATTATGAATGTCAATAGGTTCAATACTAAGCTGTATCTCTTCACCGTGTATCCTGTTTAAATAGAGGACTGAGGGAGTTGGAGCTTTACTTGTGATAGTCAGCATGTCAATACCGAGGTTGTTAAACACAAGACCTGCTCCGCCCATAGTGGAGATATAGAAACCGCTCCAGCCGGGAGCAAATCCGGTAAAAATCAGTCTGTTAGATCCCGGGAAGATAGAACCCGCCAGCAATCCTGTCCCGATATTAAGACTGTCATATTTTCTTCCAAGGTGGAGACCCAGATCGACAGGTCCGAAATAATCTCCGACTTTGTATCTGTTGATCCGGTAAAAACCTGTCGTAGCATCTACTATCAGAGTTTTAAGATATGTATTCATTTTAACCTCATTTTGGATGTGACTGCGTAAAATAAATAGATTGCTGCGGTGTTATGATGAATGATTACTACAAGCTGATTTATAAAGTTTTAAGCAGTCCGTTATATGTTTATTATAATATAAATGAGCAGGAAAAAATCAATCTTTTTAAATTCATTTATTGCTTTACATTAAATAATTATGCAGTTTTTATTTTCAGGTATGAAAATTTTTATTATAAGGAGCATGTATTGTGTGAGTGCCTCCAGATCCGGTATTAAATGTTATTGTACCGGATTCATCTAAACATCGAAAACTGATTCAGCTATATAAATTTCATTTTCTTTGTAAATTTTTAAGGCATGAAGTGTAACTGCTTTGATGTCAACTCTGAACTTGTGAATATCTCTATTGATTTTTTCACCTTTTAGAATATAATTACATTTGTATAAATCTTCAGATGATATTATCTCCACAGAACAAGGGATGAGGAGGAGGTTTTCTGCATCTTTGAAGAAGAGAAATTCATTCAGAAATTCAAAATATAATAATGAAAGCTCAGTCCCTTCAAATTCACCTTCTTTCGAAACTATCAAATTTATAGAAGAGATATCTTCAATCATCTCCGACATTAAAGCCTCTGCTCCATATTTAAAGAGAAGACTTTGTGAAGGTGCTTTTACACGAACAGCAATATCAGCTGAGGTTATATTTTCAATTAATTCGTAATTCATTTTATTTAAGGATAAAATCTTTTTCAGTTAATTCACTTTTTTTTTTAATTATTACCATAGAGCTGTCCGGTGTTTCTGTTACAGTCCATCCTTTACCATCACAGAAGGGACATTTAACTATTCTTTTAACAACGGATCTTTCCGGAACTCTCTGTTCCATCACATCCAGATTTTTTTCCGGATCAATATGTACAAATCCCCGGTTGTACTCTCTTCTAGTTTTTTCTTTATTAACGTCATTATCCCCGATGGCGGCAACCAGTAAAAACGGGAAAATGCAGAAACCGTATTTATTTCCTGGATTGTCTGTTACATCATCGGGAGAACTTTTTGATTTTAATGATGTTACTGTTCCCAGACCTTTGCAGGTTTTACATATTTCCCAGAAATGATGATCATCGGGCTTTAGTTTAATTTTAGCATTGGTGCAGTTGAATGATATTATTAAACAAAAAGTAAATACCAGAGAAAGATATTTTTTCATCAGCTGCAGACTCCTGTGTATTGATAGCCGGTTTTGAAGACTAGCCCTTTATATTGCCAATGGGGATAAACTTTGCCACTATACTTCCTAGGCCTGCATTTACTGCTGCGGATACGACTTCGTCAACATCTTTATATGCACCTCCGGCCTCTTCCGTAAGTCCGCTGTATGATGAAGTTTTAATATATATTCCACGTGATTCGAGTGATTTCTGAATCTCTCTGCCGTTAAACTGCTTCTTTGCTTCGTGGCGCGACATTACTCTTCCGCTTCCATGAACTGTAGAATAAAATGCATCTTTTCCCGATTCAGTTCCGCGAAGCAGATATGAACCGGATTCCATACTGCCGCCGATAAGAACAGGCTGACCGATTGAAGAGTATTTTTCAGGAATATCGCTGCTTCCTGAAGGGAATGCGCGGGTAGCACCTTTTCTGTGGATCAGAAGTTTTTTTATGCTGCCGTTCAAAGAATGTTTTTCGATTTTTGCAGTATTGTGGCAGACATCATAAACGGTTTCTACTTTAAGTCCGTTCTTTGATCCAAAGAGTTCAAAAAGTATTTCGGTAACACGATGCTTGATAATCTGTCTGTTAAGAAAAGCAATATTTATAGCGCAGTTCATGGCCTGGAAATACTCCTGCCCCTCTTTTGATTGAAATGGCACACAGGCAAGTTCCCTGTCGGGGAGGTTATATCCGAACTTCTCCTGAAGTTTCGCAAAACTTCCAAGGTAATCAGTGGCGACCTGATGTCCGAATCCTCTGCTGCCGCAATGGATCATAATTACAATCTGATTGTTTCCGGTTATACCGAAGGTATCGGCTCCGGTTTTATCAAAGATGTTCTCATTCTTTACTACCTGAATTTCAAGGTAATGGTTCCCTGAACCAAGTGAGCCGATCTGCCCTGCACCACGTTCCCTTGCTTTTTTTGAAACAGATAGTGGATCCGCGCCATGTACTTTTCCGGATTCTTCACAGCATTCAATATCATTTTTTGTTCCGTATCCGTTTTTAATTCCCCACTCCGAACCATGAATCATAGCCTGCTCAAAGTCTGAACTCCCAAGCGATAGTATTCCTTCTGAACCCACTCCGGATGGTACATTCTTAAACAGTAGATCTACAAGAGTTTTAAGCTTTGGAGATACCTCTTCGAGAGTAAGATTTGTAGATATAAGACGGACACCACAGTTGATATCGAATCCGATTCCGCCAGGGGATATTATTCCATGATCGGGATCAATTGCAGCAACTCCACCTATGGGGAACCCGTAACCGGAATGGCCGTCGGGCATACAGAGAGCCGCATCAACAACACCGGGAAGAGTGGCAACATTTGTTATCTGGGTAAATACTGCATCATCCATATTCTGAATCAGCATCTCACTGCCGTAGATTCTCGCAGGGACATTCATGTTTTTGATTGAGCCTGCAGGTATCTCGTAGAGGTAATCATTTATTTTTTTCAGGGATCGGTTTTTCATATCTGTTCTCCAGAGATTGAGGGAGTATTATATAGAGTTAGTTAAAATATCCCGGTTGAGTCAAATTTTATTTATATGTTGTTTGAATAGGATTAAAGTGTTGAAGGATTGTCTACATATGTGGAGAGTTAAATGCTGTTGAATCGTTTAAACCTTTTAAGTTCTGTTCGGAGATTGCTGACTAAATAGAATTCAGTTATTCAGGTTTTTTTATTGTTTCGTTTTTCGGCGTTATCTCGCGAGTAGCTTTTATAGCTTTGGTATATATTGAGTCTTGATTAAAATCATCTTCAAAAATAATCAGGTCATCTTTTTTTACTGAAATTTTATCAATTTCAATTTTTGCGTTACGTGAACTAATAGCAATACATCCATCATGTTCTTTATTCGGGAACGGAGCCGAAAGAATCTTGTTATCATTTATGTAAAGGACTACATCTTTACCTTCGAATACAACATTGTATTTGTACATTTTATCGTATTTGACTTTGCAATCAGCAGATGCTAGTTCTGAAATAAATGTATTATTTTTTGCTGTTAAAGGTTTTGATCTGTCTTTGCGGTCCGAGTGTATGAATGAAACTTTATTGATGCCCCAGAATCCCCCGCTTAATTTGAAAGAATAAATATGGTAATACCAGCTTTGAGATTCACTTTTTAAATTAAATGAAATCATAAATTCCACAGGAGTTTCAACACGTTCAGTAATATTCATAAAATATTCTATTGAAGTGTAATTTTTTAAGGGGGTTAATGAAACTATTGTATTGTAATTAATTAATTCATAAACATTCCATGGGGATATCAAGCCTTTTGATTCATAAATTTTTGAATTGTTTACAGACCAATTCCCCGTAAAACGTTGCCATTTATGATGTGCTTCCTGTGATACAAGTGGAGAAATAATTACAGCTATTAGTATTATAAGTAATAAAATTATTTTTTTCAAATTATCTCTCTTCAGGTTTAATTATAAACTGTAATTTCAATTTTTTGATAAATAGATGATTTTATAAGTCATTGAAATTACAGTTTTATATGAAAGCATTATTTATTTTTTTGCATATCCGCCAATTACTAAAACTGCGCTTGCATTTTCAGTAACTGTTACTGCATTAGTACCAGGTACAGCAATACCTTCCTGAGCTGTATCGGTTTCATCAATTACTATAGGTACGGGAACGCCGGAACCTTCATCCGAAAATAGACATTCTCCTTTACCGGTGAGTGTCTCTATACCTTTAAAATCTGTTGATGCTGTAGCAGGATAGTCTCCACTCCATGTTTGATCTTCGTTGGATGAAGAATCAAGCCACTGAATTTCGCTTACAGCAGAGTCGTGTTTGTTGATCCATTTAAGATCCGCTTTTGATCCGTCAGTCTCCTCTCCGCCGCAAGCTGTAAAACCAGCTGCTGCGAGGGCAATCATCGATATCATGATAAATTTTTTCATCGTTAAGTCCTCCATATAGTTTCATTTTTAGTATTCTCAGAATAAATCTGTATTTCAAATATAATATCTAATCTTATATCTGAGTCAAGAATTTTTAGCATAAAAATGCTCTTCTTTATAAAATCTTTAATATGAATTATTATGATAAAATGTACATTTTAATAAGTATCTTATTAGGAGAGACTATAGCGGTTAACGAATGAATTAGTACAATTGGCCCTTCGACTTCGCTCATTTCGACAAGCTCAATACAAGCAGGGGTGTAATTTAACGCTGGCTGAGCGGAATCGAAGTCAGTACTATTTCAATCGTAAAATGCTTTAGCTGTATTGAAAAAAATGGCTATTCTGAGTTTCAGCTAAACTTCCAGTTTGCGAGACTGTCTTCTGCTGCTGATAATTGATACTCCTGTTACTGCCGCTACGATTACAGCTCCGCCGATAACAGTATTGACTCCCGGGGATTCGTGGAGAACAAGGAATACCCATACCGGATTGAAAACCGGTTCTATAACTGCTATAAGATTTGCCGATACTGCAGTAATTCGTTTAATTGCCACTGCAAATAAAATTGACGGTATACCTATCTGGATGACGCCCAGAACTATTATCGCACCGGTGGATTTAATTGTGAAGTTCGGCATGGGGAGAAAGATTGAAATGATAAGGCAGACTCCAGCTGTGATCCAGTGAGATAACAGTATCGACTCGAATGGAGATCCGTCTTTCTGCATCCGCATAAAGACAAAAAACAGACTGAATGTTACAGCAGATGTAAGTGCTATTATGTTGCCGACCAGCTGGCCGCCGCTCAGTTTTTCCATAAACATTATTATCATTCCTGCGGCGACTACAACAAAGGCTATCCAGTGTTCTTTCTGAGTCCGCTCTTTAAGCAGGGCTGCTCCGATAAATGCTGTAAAGATCGGGGCAATATACTGCAGCAGAATTGCATTTGCAGCAGTGGTGGTTTTATTTGCAATTACAAATAGCAGCATTGTTGCGGCATTGGCCACAGCTGCAGCTACCTGCGGGAAAGAGAGATGGAGTACAGGTTTTTTCAGATATATCAGGAGAACAATCGAAGCAATGAAGCTTCGGAGCCCTGCGATTGCGATGGGATTCCAGTCTATGACTTTAATAAAAAGTCCGGCAATACTCCAGAGTGAGGCGGTTACAACCATTGCCAGAATGCCGATTTGTGTCTGTCGATTGTTCATATGTATACTCTTGCGGAAAATTTATAATGAATTTCAGTAACTGATCATTAACCGGTGGTTTTTATCTCCGCCGCGCCGTAGGCGCGGCGGAGAGCACTTTCACCTGCAGTTTATGATCAGTTGTGAATTTCAAGACAGAGGATATTTTCCGGTAATATTTAGTCGATTACAATTATGGAGTTTTGAAATTTTTCTATTGTTTTGTTGACAGAACACGTATCTGAAAAAAAATGAATTTTCTGATTTAACCTCGAAATAAATCTTCAGTTAAATTACATAGAATTAAACATACAGTTTCAGGAGAAATTAATGGCTTTAAGTATAGGTATTGTCGGGCTTCCCAATGTGGGAAAATCCACACTTTTTAATGCTCTCACAAAGGCTCAGAACGCAGAGGCGGCCAATTACCCGTTCTGCACAATAGAACCGAATAAGGCTATTGTCCCTGTTCCTGACAAGCGTCTCGATGGATTGTCTGCAATAGTAAAACCTCAGAAAATTCAGACAGCGATTGTTGAGTTTACTGATATTGCAGGTCTTGTAAAAGGCGCATCACGCGGGGCTGGGTTGGGGAACAAATTTCTCTCTCACATAAGGGAGACATCGGCAATACTACATGTTGTCCGTTGTTTTGAGGATGAAAATATTATTCATGTTGATGGAGATGTTAACCCACTCCGTGACATTGAAGTTATAAATACAGAACTTATACTTGCCGATATACAGACTCTTGAAAACAGATATTCACGTCTGGAAAAGCTGGCGAGAACAGATAAGAAACTTCAGCCTATGGCGGACTGTGCTAAAAAGCTTCTGGAACATTTAAATGTCGGAGAACCTGCTAATACATTCAGTGAATGCGAATCGGATGCTTTTCTTGAACTTACAAAAGAGACTCAGCTGATAACTCTCAAACCTGTGATATACGCGGCGAATGTTGATGAAGACGGACTGGGATCTGATAATGAATATGTTAAACTTGTGCATGATTTTGCTGCGAAGCATAACGCCAAGTCTGTAAAGATATGCGCAAAGATTGAAGAGGAGATGGCCGGCATGAGTGATGGGGAGAGGGATGAGTTTCTGGAATCGCTCGGAGTAACCGAGGGCGGGCTCGACCAGATTATTCAGCACAGTTATCATGCTCTAGGTCTTATCAGCTATTTTACAGCGGGAGTGAAAGAGGTCCGTGCGTGGACAATTCAGGCAGGATGGAAAGCTCCAAAGGCCGCGTCAGTAATACATAACGATTTTGAAAGAGGGTTTATCCGCGCAGAGGTTATTGCTTTTGAAGACTTCATCAGCTGTAACGGAGAGAACGGAGCACGTACTTCAGGGAAGCTCAGAACAGAGGGGAAGGAGTATGTAGTCGGGAACGGGGATGTTGTTCACTTTCTGTTTAATGTTTAAAATAAGTCGGGGCAAATCATCATTTGCCCTTATAGATTATTGGATGTCAATATTCCTAAAAAATATAAAACATGAGTATAATCTTTTACTAATTTAAAAAAAGAATTGATTAAGAGGTGAGATTGTATTTGATTTATATTGATTGAAGGGGGTAGTTTAGATGATAGCAATTCGACAAATACTTAAACCTGAGAATAACCGGATTACAATTGATTTACCGGCAGATTTTAGTACAGATGAAGTGGAAATAATCATAATTCCTTTTAAAGATAGGATTTTAAAAACAAAGTCTGTCAGAAAATTCGGATCGGGTAAAGAGTCAACATCAATTAAAGAATCATTTTATGAACCTTTAGAAGATTTTAAGGAATATATGTAATGAAATATCTTTTGGATACTAATGTGCTTCTATGGTACATCGCAGGTGATAAAAGACTCCGGGATGATTTTCGAAAAATTATAGATGATAATGATAATTCTTTATATGTGAGTACTGCCAGTATATGGGAAATAGCAATTAAATATAGCCTCGGGCATCTTGATTTGCTACCTGATTTTGATACATATCTTGAAACCTATATCTTTAATGGCGATTACAATGTTTTAGCTATTGAAGCTATTCATGCAAAATATGTATCGAGACTTCCTTTTATTCATCGTGATCCATTTGATAGACTTATCTTTTCTCAGAGCATAATCGAAAAAATGAAATTTTTATATACTGATTCAGTTTTTGACGAGTACATAAAAATTTAGATTTTACAATTTTCTCTTAATCCCGTCTGCCGCAGTCTTCCCTGAGGAGAACGCCCACTGAATATTGTACCCTCCCGTATCACCATCTACATCTATCACTTCACCAGCGAAGTAGAGTCCGGGAATAATTTTTGATTCCATTGTGCGTTTATCAATTTCATCTCTGCATACTCCCCCTGTTGTGGCCATGGCAACATTGAATTTTCCTTTATCTTCAACGATGAAAGGATATTCTCCCAGAGATTTAAATAATTTAATTCGTTCGATTTTGTTTATCTCTGAAACATTTTTAAGAGGATCGATCCCCTCCTGTTCCAGTATAACAGTGATAAGTCTTTCAGGTATATCGTAGTTTTTCAGGAAAGTTTTTATGCTCTTCTTCCCCTGGGCTCGTGATTCAGTAATAAAATCGGCATTCATCTCATCACTCTTTTTACCTGCAAGAGATACCTCAAGGATATCGCCTCTGCTGATATATCTGCTCATGTCGAGAATGACAGGTCCGGATAATCCCTTATGGGTAAACAGAATGTCACCCGAGGCTGAGTATGTTTTCTTTCCGCTTTTAAAAAGTGAAACATTGCGATTTTTAAATGATATTCCGGAAAGTTCTGTAAAAGGGAAACTCCGGATATAAACAGGAGCAAGGGCTGGTGAGGTTGGAGTAATTGTATGACCTGAATTTTCAGCAAACTTAAATCCATCTCCTGAAGAACCTGTTTCGGGATATGACTCCCCCCCTGCTGCTATTACTACTTTCTGTGCTGTAAATTTTTCTTCGCCGGAAATAACTTCAAAGATTCCGTCTTTATAAATTATGTCTGAAACAGGTGAATCGAATCTGAATTCGACTCCGCGGTTTTCACATAGTTCTATTAGCATTGATAAAACTTCAATAGCTCTCATCGATTCAGGAAATATTTTGCCGTTCTCTTTTTCAACTGTGGGGATGTCATTTTCGTTGAGAAATTTTATCATTGCGGCGGGTGTAAAAGCACTCAGTGCCGGTTTAACGAAATCACCGGCTGTTCCGTAGTGTCGAGTGAAATCTGGAACTGTTCCTGTGTGTGTAATGTTGCACTGACCTGTGCCGGATAATAGAAATTTTTTACCGGGGGATATATTCTTTTCAATCACCAGAATTTTTGTTCCGGTTTTTTCAGCACAATTTATGGCACAGAAAAGTCCTGCCGGTCCTGTACCTGTAATAATTATATCGTAATTGTTCATAAGCTCTCTTTTTTAATATTGATTGCTGATTAGTAATTAAAAACATCTGCCGCTAAATCCCGGATAAAGATTTGAAGCGGTATGCGTGTTTATAAAATCAGTATAAGTCATTAAATTTATTTCAATGTGTTTTTGATACAATTATTCTTAATTTTATGAAGAAATGTACAATAGGGTGGTCGCAAAAACTCCGTTTCCGGGACCGCAGGTAGCCTACTTCGACGAGCTCAGTACACCGCTGCGGGGCTTATAAAGGGGCTACGCCCGAGCGAACACGACGTTCGCCTGCCAGCACCGACAGGAAGTCGAAAAAAAGCTGGCCTTTACCCTATTAAATGTTGAGTTTTTAGAACTCCCCAATAGATATTATTTGTAATTACTTATGAACTGGTGAAGATAGAATGCTTCAGGTTTGTGATCAATAACGAAAATTTGTTGTAATTCTCCTCATATTATTTTATAATAAATATATCAGGAATTTTAACAAATGGAGATTAAAATGAGATCTAAACTGAAAATTATTATGACGGCTATATTGCTACTGTCTCTATTCCCGGTATTTGGATATTCCATGAAGGTTACTTTTTTTCTCGGGACATCAACACTTACCAGGAACGGGAAGACTGTAAATCTGAAGATGGGTGATAACGTATCAAGCGGCGATATTATTAAAACAGCAAAAAACGGAATTGTTGAACTTCTTTATGATGATACAAGTAAAATCACCATTAAAGGAAATACGATTGTCCAGATAGGTAATAAAAATATTAAAGATTCCGGTGATGTAGCGGTAATCTCCGGCGAAGTAAGCGGAAAATTTGTTAAGCTTAAAAAAGGTGAACATAAGCTGGGAACTCCTACAACCATATGTGCTGTCAGAGGTACTGAGTTTACAATGGGTGTCAGCAAAGGGGGGGATTCAAAAATTGAACTGAAAGAAGGGAAGCTCGATGTTAGGAATCCGTACGGCAGGATTGAGCTTGAGGAAGGATTCTCAGTTGAGGCTGAGGTTGCAGAAGAGCCTGTCAGCGGAGAGATTGAGGGAGATCTTTCAGAGTGGCAGAACGATAAAAATGAATCACTTGATGATAATATTGAAAGCCAGGCTGATAAGTACGAAAATCATATAAATAATTTCGGTGATAGAAGTGAAGCTGATGCGAAGGATCTTGAAAGCATAAATGAATTAACAAAGAAAGCGGCTACTAAAGATGATCTTGCTGTTGCCGGTGATAAAATTGCTAAAGCAGAGTCTGATAACGGTGATAACATTTTAATGAATGAGGCTTCAAAAAACAGCATTGAAATTCTGAAAGAGGATTACGGCTCAAAAAATAAAGCTATAAAAGATAAGTTTCAGAGTATAGCTGAAAGATGCAATGTTGTTCAGGATCAGCAGTTGAAGAATCAGCAGGCAATCCAGAAAGTAAAAGAGGAATACAAGAAAGCTTACGACAATATTATGAAGAAGTTTAAAGATGATAAATCTAAGATATTCAAAAATCTTGATGATTATAAAAAAAATAATCCGATGAAAAAAGATGAGAATAAAGAAGAGATTAAAGAATAATTATGGTTATTTTCTTTTTGAATTATTTTTTACTGTCATCTTCGCGGAGGCGGAGATCTATTGTTTTTTATAATATAGGTTTATGAGTAATTGTTTACTTTGGATTCCCGTCTTCACGGGAATGACAGTAGGGGAAATTAGTTTTAATTTAATTCAAACGTAAAGTTCTATAGCTAAAAAAGATTCCGGCTGTTTTGACCGGAATCTTTTGTTTTGCTGTAATCTGTTTCTATTAGGTCAATGCTGGAATATCCCCGCATTGACCTAATAGATCTATCTGATTATTTTTCTGCACATCGATGAATCGACATTATTTTCACATTCCACAAGCTCTGAGATTTCAGGATTCTGTCTGAACCTGAGAACATTCAGCATAAATATTTCCAGTTTGCTAACAATATTCGGGGGGAGTACAGAACCGTCAATCTCCACGGACATTACCGGATAATTTCTATCCCGGCTCCATGGAGTTATAAGTCCCTCGATAACACGTCCTATAAGGCATGCAAATGGTGAAATATTTATTACTCCGGAATAATCGTACATCATTGCCGTAGATGCAACTCCGCTTGAAATTGATATCTCGGAATCGAGTTCAGTAGTTACGAAGTGTTCGTTTGCGTTACCCATAATCTCCTTCATGTTATGAGGAGTTGTCGGGATAAGATTGGTTTCCGACAGAGCTTTTTTAATTTTCTTTTCTACTCTGTGTTTCCAGATCTCTTCAATCCGCCATAGAATAAGTTCTCGCAGCTCTTTTGAGAATAGTTTTTTATATGACGGGAGCAGGTTGTACTTTTTAAGAATTTCATGTCGCCGGGTAAAATCGGTATAGTATATCCATTCAGTAATTCCGGATACCTTTGCGATTATTCCTTTTTTGCTCATAATCCGCACCAGTTCATCAACTGCAAAATCATCCCGTCGTACATAAATCTCACCGACAATAAGTACTTTTGCTGTTTCTTCAACCGTCTGTTTAAGCGGGATCTTTTTGATCTCCGAAGCGATTCTTTTTAGTGCCGGTATAATCTGACTGATGTCTTTTTCAGCTATCTCTATGAGGCCGTGCCATAGCTCATCATACTTGGCTATTGCTGCAGCTGGATCTTCAGCGCATGTACGGAGTGATGTTTCGATATCCTTCATATAGTCTGCAATGGCAAGTCCCCACCAGGCATTTCTTGAAAAGGATGGGCCCATTTCGTTATATGAGTTTTCTGAATCGAGAGTTACTACAACTACATTTTCCAGTCTCATATCCTTGAACAGATTCTCGTAGAAAACGAAGTACTGACCTGTACGGCATGGACCTGTTGTTGTTGGTACAAAAAGAAGGTATATTTCGTCCTTTCTGTATTTGTCGGACTGGAAGTATTTTAGCGCGCTTCCAAGAACCAGCTGTGACGGGAGACACTCTTTACCCGACATGAAGCTTCTTGCTGTCTGGAGCGTGTAAACATCGGGCAGAGGCATTGCTTCTGCGTTAATGTCTACACCTCTGAGCGTGGCTGCAAGGAGCTCGCTTGAAAGTCTTCCCATATTTGACAGGAGCATTTTTACTTTTTTATTTCCGAACAGTTCAATCCGTCTGCTGTTAAGCTCATCATATACGTGAAGAGGATCTTTTCCGTTATTGATAAATCGAAGTCCGTTGTCATACCGGCTGTCATCATCACCGGTAAACTTAAGTCTGTATCCTTCAATGATATCGAGGAAAGCTTCAACTCTTGTATCGATCCCTGCGTCCGCAGAGTGAGAGTCCAGTTCAAGTATAAGAAACGGTTTAGTCCCCATCATCCATTTGATGTAATGCAGCATAAATGAATCGGGAGCGCATGAAAAGTTCGATATAAATGTAATGAATATATTGTCTTCATCTTTCAGGAACGATGCTGCCTTCATATCCTGCTGTCCGTAATACCAGTACATATTATTGAAAATCTTTGTCTCTTCAAAGGGTAGCATGTCAAAGGGGATAACAGAGTAACCTCTGCTTGTAAACTTCTTCGGGATACCCATGTTCGCGTCTTTTGTAAATGCGTTATAAGGTCTTCCCAGAACTGTTATTACAGGATGTTTCGCTTTTCTTGCTCTCTCTATTGCTTCAATTCCAAGAGCTTTATATTTCGCAAAAAACTCCTCCTGTTTCTTATAAGCAATCCTGAACGCCTTTTCAATTTCACTCTTTGAAATATCAAGCTGAGATGAGAGTTCAAGCATACCTTCAAGAGCTTTATCTGTACCATATTTGAAACTGATAATTGGAGACAGAATAGTATTATCATCAATTTCTGTAAAAGCCTTCTTTATGTAGTAAGGGAGACTCTGTGTAATTGGACAGAAATTGGCATGTACTTCGTTTTCATAACTCGGCATATCCCTGAAGTGCGGGACGAAAATAAAATCTGCTTCAGATTCTATGATTGACTGAACGGCTCCATGGGCAATTTCAGCAGGGAAGCAGTATGCGCTTTCAACTTTTGCAACACCCTCCTGGAGTATCTCATCGGAAAGTTTTACCTCGATCCCCAGGGAGTGGAAAAACCATGAATAGAACGGCCATAGTGTATAAACAGAGAAGGCTCTTGGGATTCCAACAACGTAGTCTTTCTTTTTCTCCAAAGAAACACTGTCTGGAGAACACTCTCCGAACATCAGTTCCTCTCTTGCGTCTATGTAGTTGAATACAGAATCTTCATCTATATCTTTCTTTTTTCTGGAATTGGCATACTTATTGCAGCGGCCTCCGAACATATATGTATGGCCGTTTACATTAAGAACTTTTATAGGACAGAAATTTTCACAGGCTCTGCATACAAATTCTTTTTCATTGACGATATCTGTCTTAAGAAGCTGCTCAAGATCAAATGATCCTTTTTCTATGAGTCCGTCTGCCAGCTTCTGCTTTGCCAGAATCCCGACACCGAATGCGCCGAGAAGTTCGGGGCTTGGAGGAACAGTAATATCCTTATCAAGAAGCATTGCAAATGCAAGAGGAACTGCCTTATTCTTAGCTACTCCACCCTGAAGTACAATGTTCTGTCCGATGGATCTGTTGCCGACAACTCTGTTCAGGTAGTTGGAGACAATTGATGTGATTATACCTGCAGTGATATCCTCTTTCGAGGCTCCATACTGTATTGCCTTTCTTATGTCGGAGTTGATAAATGCTGAACAGTGCTCGCCGAATTTCAGCGGAGATACAGCTCTTAGTGCAATATCGCCGATCTCTCTAACATCTGTGATGTTAAGGTCTCCCGATGCTGATTCTTCCAGGAACGACCCTGTCCCGGCTGAACACGCCTCGTTCATGGCGTAATCGATGGGGACACCGTTTTTGAGGTATACATATTTTGCGTCCTGTCCGCCGATTTCGAAGATTGTATCTATATCTTTTTTGAAATAAGTGGTGCCGGTTGCATGTGCTATAATCTCGTTATAAATCCCCGATGTCTCCATAAAAACACCGAGTATTTCACGGGAAGAACCTGTTGTTGCTGCCAGGGTTATTTTTATTTCAGCATTTCCGATCTGCTCCCTGATCTGGCTCTGAACTTCGGTAAGGCATTTTTTAAGAGCATTTACCGGATCTCCATGAGTCCGGCCGTAGTAGTCTGCAACAATTTCGTCTGTTTCAAAATCTATAAGAGCAACTTTAGTTGTAGTTGATCCTCCGTCTATGCCGAGGATATATTCACCGCCGGCCCTGATCTTTGCCCTGAGAGGTTCGATGTATTTAACTCTCCCCTGTGAATTTTTGAGTGAAGGGTATCTTCCGAATGCGATTTCATTCTGTCTGAAAATTCTGTCGGGAGACGGGAGTTCACTTCCGGATTTATCAGCTAAAAGTGCAGCTCCGAATGCTTCGAAATACCGAGCCTCTTCAGGTACGATGATCTCAATCCCCGGGAGTTTATCTTTTATATATCTGATGATATATTCGTTTTCAGTAACACCACCTGTAAGAACTACACGTCCATCTCTGATTTTTGCTCTTTTAAGAAAGTCCACAACCTTAGTGGCCATTACATCACTGAGTGAAAGAACTATATCGTGTTTGGTAGCTTCACCTTTGTTCAGTTTATGAGTGCAGTCACTTTTCATGAAAACTGAACATCTTGATGAAAGAGGATGAGGTTTTGCGCACTCAGGGATTGCCTGAATATCACTGAGGTTTAAATCCATTCTCCCGAGCTGCTGCTTGAAGAACTCTCCAGTACCTGATGCGCATTTATTTCCTGAAAAGTTGGTTATAATTCTTCCATTCTCATCCAGGGTATAAACAACAAAGTTTTCTCCACCGAGAGATACGACTGCATCGGCTTTGATATTTAGTTTTTGAATAGCTGCTTCAACACATATGCTTTCTATAACATTGTTGGAGTTGATCAGATAACGACCCTCTGTTCCTGTGACAAGGATTCTGCTGTCTAAGGGAATTTCGTTGTTGTATATCAGTTTTTTTAAAGCGCTCTGGAAATCGCCTTCATGTTCAATAACATTCTGAAGTAACAGTCTCTCACCATCCATTAAAACAATTTTAATGCTGGATGAGCCGATATTAATGCCTAAACTGTACATCGTTTTTCCTCCTGAAAAAATCAGATACATATTTCGAATAGTTTTATTAATGTCCAATCTTTTTTTAATACTAATAAGTGTGCTAAAATAATATACTATGCACTTTATCAGTCACAAAGAACTGTTTATTTATTATACAAAGCAGATTCTTAATAATATGATGTTGGCATATCTGAGGGGAGTTGAAGATAACATAATTCCTCTGACCCTTTTAAAGATTGAATTATTATCAGTAATTATTCCTGAATATAATTTTAAGTACAAAAAAAATTATATATCCCCGTCGCCTTCGGCGGCGGGTATAATAGAACCTTTTTTACTACAGATAAGTTAATGAATACATACTGAATTATTATATCTCTTTAATTCCCATACATAATAGAGTCAATATAATTATATCTAATATAAGTTATAACATCTTATCAATTTAAATGTTGCAATTATTAAGAAAATTTATTATAATATATTGTAATTATTTATATAAAAATGTAAATTTGAAGAAAGTAACAGTAATAATCTTGAATTTTACCGGTTTTGATATTCCATTATATATCAGTTTGTATAGAGTTCCGATTTTTTTAACTTTTATAGCTGAAAAGCCACTTAAATTGATAATATTCTAAAAAAGTGAAAGGTGCTGGATGTACAATATACTGCTCGTTGAAGATGATAGAATCACTTCAAAATTAATTCAAAAATATATTCTTGATATCGGTTATTATCTTGCCGGTGCTGTAGCTTCCGGAGAGGAAGCCGTAGCCATTATTAATGAAAAAGAACCTGATCTTGTACTAATGGATATAAATCTTGAAGGTAAACTTGATGGTATTGAATCTGCTAAAAGTATAAACAGCACAATATCTATACCATTTGTTTATATAACATCCTCATCTGATTATTCAACAATTGAACGGGCAAAAGAGGGTAATGCATACGGTTATATAATCAAACCATTTAATAAAAAAGACCTTCGTGCGACAATAGAGATGGCTCTGCTAAGGCATCAGATGGAGAGTAAAGTAAAGGAGAATGAAAACCGCGTATCTACAATATTAAATTCAATTATTGATGCTGTAATTGTAGTAGATGAATCGGGTGATATAGATTATATTAATGCTGCTGCAGGGAGAATGCTCAATCTTAATAAGGATGATATTCTTGGAAAACCTATAAATGAGACTGTCAGGCTGGGTAGTGATCCAAAAGAGGGTGAGAATGTTTTTTTCCCCATGTCTATGAACTATATTGAGTTTAATAATTATCTTACAGCGGGTGATAAACGGATCCCGGTTGATTTTACATCCACCCCGCTCCGTATGGGAAATGGTAAGCTGAACGGTGCGGTACTTGTTGTCCGTGATATAACTCAGCAGGTGGAGTATGACCGGCGAATTCAGGAGAGTATGGATACTCTTACACGCGCGATGTATGGCACTATCGAGGCGATAACAAAAACAGTTGAAACACGGGATCCCTATACTGCCGGGCATCAGAAGAAAGTTGCAGATATAGCTAAAGAGATTGCCAAGGATATGGGCTTAAGCCGGGATGTTATCGAAAGTGTTAATCTTGCGGGACAGATACATGACCTGGGTAAGATAGCAATACCATCAGAGATACTCAATAAACCGGGAAGAATTAATGAAATTGAGTTTGCCCTTATAAAAACTCATTCCGAAATGGGATATGAGATTATGAAGAATATAGATTTTCCATGGCCCATTGCGGATATAGTTCTTCAGCACCATGAAAAAATTGACGGATCAGGTTATCCCCGCGGTCTTAAAGGGGATGAGATTTTAATTCAGGCCAGAATAATTTCTGTAGCTGATGTTCTTGAAGCGATGGCATCACACCGGCCATACAGAGCTGCTCTTGGTATAGATGCAGCTTTTGCCGAGCTTCAGAAAAATGCAGGGACTCATTTTGAACCTGAAATTGTCGAGTCATGTATTCGGATTTTTAAAGAGAAGGGTTTTACTATTAAATTTTAAAAAATTCAACTCTGGTAATTTTTTAAAAATAGCGGAGTATGTTCTCTTCATCGGCTTGGCTTCCCTTGAAACAGAAAACTAATCTTTATCTGCATTGAAAAATATTTCCTTAAACCATTATGGAATAATCATCTCTTTTTTTATTCATTTGAAACAATTTATTTACAAAAAAGATTTCCTTTACTCTTAATAGCTATCGGATAACTTTCGCCGTTCAGCGAATGTAATCTGTCGGTTTAATGGAGCGAACAGAGTAAAATGAAAACAAGTTTTAAACGGGTAAAAATAAAAGTAAAAGGGATAGTCCAGGGCGTAGGCTTCCGTCCCGCTATGGCTAAACAGGCTCTCTTAATGAGGCTTACAGGGAAAGTCTGCAACACCAGAGATTCCGTAGAAATTGAGATTCAGGGTGATATAGAGACTGTTCAGCAGTACATCGACCTGTTTGATAGTTTTGTCCCTGAAAATGCAGTTATATCTTTTTTCTCGACAGAGGAGATTCCGTGGGTTCCAGACGGAAAGACATTCAGTATAATTGAAAGCAGAGAATCGGGGCCGACGAGATTCAGTATCCCTCCCGATATAGCAATGTGCGGCAGATGCCGTGATGAGTTTTATGATACTCAAAACAGAAGATATCTCTATCCGTTTATAACCTGCGGCAACTGCGGCCCGCGGTACACCTACATGAAAGATATGCCATATGACAGGGCAAAGACATCTATGTCTGCTTTCCCATTCTGTCAGGAATGTGCAGATGAATATAATAATCCTGAAGACCGGCGTTATCATATAGAGGGATTTTCATGTCATGTATGTGGTCCTGCCGTGTCCGGTTTTGAAGAGACTATAGCTGCATTACTTGATGGTAAAGTTGCTGCTGTTAAAGGTCTTGGGGGATATAATATTGTCTGCTCTGCAGTAGATTATAATGCGGTGCAGAGACTTCGAGATAGAAAGCGCAGGCCTGGTAAACCATTTGCAATAATGTTCAGATCTTTAGAAACAGCCCGTCAGTATGTAAACATTGCTCCTGAAGAGGAGAGACTTCTGACATCAAAGGTGTCCCCCATAGTTGTAGTCAGAAAGAGGGAGCATTCGGCGATTGCGGAGAATATTGCTCCGGATAACGGATATCTGGGGATAATGATTCCATATACTCCGCTTCACCAGCTAATTCTTGACCGGGCGGATATACCTTTGGTTATGACAAGCGCAAATATATCGGGAGATCCATTGATAATAAACGATGATAAAGCTTTATCGGAACTTGCAGATATAGCCGATGTTTTTTTAACGCATAACAGAGAGATATATAAGAGAGCTGACGATTCTATTTCGTTTATATCCGGCGGAAAAGAGATAAGTATAAGGATGGGGAGAGGTAGAATGCCCTATCCTGTAAAACTCCCTGAAGAGAGCAGAAATAAAATCCTCGCTGTGGGAGCTGAGCTGAAGAGTAATATCTCTGTTGTATCAGATGATAATCTTGTAACCAGCAATCATATTGGAGACCTGGGTACACCGGAGACATTTTCGCACTTTCTGGAAACAATTCTTGAAATATCGGATTTTTATGATATAAAACCTGATGTGGTAATTGCTGACCTTCACCCCGATTACGAGTCAACATCCTTTGCCCGGGAATTTTCAGATAAATACAATATCCGGCTTATGCAGGTTCAACATCATTATGCACATTTTCTTTCATGTTATTTTGAAAACGGTTTAAACGGCAAAGCGGTTGGGATAATTTTTGACGGTACAGGTTATGGAACTGACGGCACCATCTGGGGCGGAGAAATTTTTACAGGAGATCTGCATTCATTCAGCAGGGTCGGCAGACTCGCTCCTTTTCCCCTGCCCGGCGGAGAGAGAGCAATTCGTGAACCATGGCGAATCCTCTCGGGACTTCTCGATGAAGAAGATTTTTTTAACTGCTGTTCCTGGGTGGATAAAAGTGTTCTTGATAATGTACTGCAGATTTCAGCAAACAGAAATTTTTCACCCTTAACTTCAAGTGCCGGCAGACTCTTTGATGCGGCCGGGTCGCTTCTAGGATTTAATAAAAATGTTTCATATGAAGCGGAGGCTGCAATCTATATGGAGATGCTTGCGCTGAGAAGCAGCAGTGATGAATATATCTCTGTCCCGATAACAGAAGAAAACGGTTTATTTGAATTCAACTCACCGGAACTGATTAAAGAGTTATACCGGAGAAAAAAATCGGGAGATAGTTTATACGATCTTGCAAAGATTTTTCACAATTCGCTGATTGAAGGAGCGGCTAATATAGCCGCAGAGGTCTGTTATAAAAACGGAACTGATCAGGTAGTTTTAAGCGGAGGTGTTTTTCAGAACAGGATTATGCTTGATTTGGCCGAAAAAAAGCTTGCGTCTAAAGGGTTGAAAGTTTTTATTAACAGAAATATCCCTTCAAGCGATGCGGGGATTTCAGCCGGACAGGCAATTTACGGGGTTTACAATGCATGAATTGAGTCTTGCAATGAGCGTGCGGGAGATTGTTGAAGATGCCGCTAAACAGAACGGTGCAAAAAAGGTTAATGAAGTAAATATAATTGTCGGAGAGTTTAGTTCAGTATCCTCCGATGCTCTTGAGTTTGCAATGGAAGTTGCTAAAAAGGGTTCTGTTTTTGAATTCGCTAAAATTAATATAAAATCTACAAAGACAATTCTTTCATGCAGTCAGTGCAATCAGGAGACAGTTATGGAAGACTACATTTTTAAATGCGGTGCCTGCGAATCCACATCAGTAAAGATTGTATCCGGCGATAGAATGTACGTTGACTCAATTGATATAGAAAACTAGGAGAATTTTAATGCATTACGTTGAACTTGAAAAAGATCTTCTTCATCAGAATGATAAACTTGCGGAAAACATAAAGAGTAATATGGACGATCATCAGATATATGTTCTTAATATTATGAGTGCACCGGGTGCCGGTAAAACAAGTCTCCTTGAGGCGGTGCTCCCTGAACTTGCAAAGAAATACAGAATAGCGGTAATTGAGGGAGATATTCAGGGCTCTGCCGATGCAGACCGACTCTCTAAACTGAATATAAATGTGCACCAGATAAACACGCACAGCCTGTGTCATCTTGAAGCTGCTATGATTGAGCGGGCGCTTACAAACTTTGATCTTCACAAAATAGACTGTCTGATAATCGAAAATGTAGGGAACCTTGTCTGCCCGGCAGATTTTTTTCTCGGAGAGGATGAAGTAATAATGGTAGCATCAGTTTCCGAAGGACACGACAAGCCTCATAAATATCCTGTGATGTTCAGCAAGGCAGATCTTATTGTTCTTAACAAAGTTGATATTTTAGATTCAACCAATTTCGATACAGATATTTTTTACAAACAGGTTCGTGAACTTAACAGAGATGCAGGAATAATGGAAGTTTCAGCAACTAAAGGGACTAATGTTTCGAAACTGATTAATCACATTGAACATGGTATACAGCATAAAAAAGGGCACCATCATCATGATCACGGCGATCATCATCACCATTGATGGGCGCGTCGGGGTGTGTAGGGGTGAATGATTATTCACCCCTACACACCCGTACATGTTAATTCGTGAAACAGGATTTTTGTCCTGTTTCCGTCGGAATCGGTCTCTTCGTCGAAATATATCCAGCCTCTCTCTTTGTAATACTTTTCAAGCTGATTTAGAAATCTGATATCAATAAAAAGAAAAATCGCTTTGAAACCTTTATATGAGCAATACTGCAGAACAGTCTTTATAAGCTCATCTCCGATGCCCCTCTCTCTATACTCAGGTGAAACATACAGAGCTGATAGCCACGGTGAGAGTTCCTGTCTTCGCAGCATGTCGGTCTCTTTAATTGATACCATACCCACAGGGAGTTCACCCCAGAAGGCTACGAATGAGCATGGCAGGCTGTCCGGTTCGGCCCGTCGTCTGTATTCCTGAAGGACAAATTTAAATGGAACATTTCTTGTAAGGTACCAGTTGTTATATGACCAGTATGCGAGAATAGGGTATAATGTCTTTCTCTCATGAAGAGGATATATTTTCAGCATAGTTTTTCTTGTTTCATTATTTTTATTTTCTTAAAATGTTTTGTTGTAATTGATCAAATACTGTGTGTAGTAATATTTCATATTTATAAGTTGCGACAGTATTATTTTTTATTTCTTTTTAATCAGATACGTTGTTAAAAGAATTGTCAAACAGAATATTGTATTTCTTAATAAGCTGCCTGCGGTAGTGATATAATTTAAGGGGTGTGTATGCTCAGCATACGCCTCTAAAAATTATTTGCGATCAGCTTATGAGCAGCTGCGGCTGTCAATCTAACTGGAGAAGGTCTAATGAAAACATATGCTATTTTTTTTCAGTTAATTATTGTAGCTATGCTGTTAAATCCGCAGACACTTTTCTCTTCAATTCTTCTGCCGGAGGAAAATGATTCAGTTGCTCTTGCCGAAAAACTTTCACTGGAGTTAAAACAGAATCCTGACGGGGAACATATGCCGTTTTATATAAATCGACTTATGGAAATAGCCCCGGCCGTGGGGAGAAAGCAAATCTCAGCGGTGTTTAAAGATGTGGCTGCCAGGCTGAAATTAGAACCAGGAAAAGGTATCATTACCGGGCAGATTTTAAAATACTCAATCGATGAACTGGAAGGAACCAGTTCAGCAATTAACGAAAATTTCACTATCTTAAAGAGATGGAATATATCCGGTCCATGGAAGAGATATGGCAGACCCGATTATGAGTATAAATTTAATCCTGAACTGGTTTATAAAATTGAAGATATTGAGAAGGGTCGAAATTTCTCTACAGAAGAGAATGGGAAGTTATTTACCCTTGGAATAAATAATAGCGACGATAAAATTTTTTACGCAACATGCTCCTTCTTAAGTACTGGAGCTGTTATTCTGTGGATTACCGCTGATTCTGAATATAAGCTCATTATCAATGGCAAAGATATTCATAATAATAAGTCAGTTGGGAGACCTGTTGTACATGCTGTCAGGCTTAGCGGTGCCAGGGGTTATACTGTGCAGATGAAGATGTACAGCCCGGTTAGTGATAATCATCCTTACATTAAAGGGATGGTTACAGATGAGCATCATAACAGGATTGAATTAAAATACAGTTCCGCAATCTATACATATAATTTTGAATCAGAGAATATATTCAATTCAGAAAAATCTGGAGAATCTTTATCATCTGATGCTTCAGTCATAACAGATAAAATGAGTAGACACATCCTTAACGGTGATTTTGCTGAGGGATATAAACTTGGTCTTACTATAATAGATAAATACCCGTCATATTTTCCTGCATATAAGGTTTTTATTCCGCTACTTGATGTTATGAATAGAGAAACGGAGTTTAATCAGATTATGGATAAATATCTGAAACTCTTTCCATCATCAGATGTGCATTATAACTGGCTGGCTGATTTTTATATGACCAGAGACAGGGATAAGTTTACAGCTCTTGTCAGATCTATGCCGGTCAGATATTTTTCAAGAAATGCGTTTAAAACATACGTCTATCTGTTATGCGTAGAAAAAAAATATTCCGAAGCTGTTAACCTTTGTAAAACATTAAAATCTGATCCGGTTTTCAATCAGATTATTCCGGAAATATTAAGAGCTTCAGGAGACAGCAATGCCTGGAGGAGGTCGCTCATCGATAGCGCTGCTGTCTTGGATAATAACGGGCTATACTATTCGCTCGGCCTTGCAGAGAAGCAGCTCGGACTCGATCCTGTAATGTACTGGTCAAAAGGATTTTCGGTGGAGGATAATCCCGATTTGATGATGGATATCTCTGATATTTATGAAAATGGTATTATTCAGGGGAACGATTTTTATACAGGAAAGTATACCGATCTTCATCCTGAGTTCGGATGGAACGGGAAAAAAAGGAAAATATCAATCCATCTTTTTGAATCGGGAAGAGTGGTGCTGGATGGGGAGGATATAATTCCTCCGGGTGAAAAAATCAGCAAAGAGAAATACTCTGAAGGTGGTATTGAATTCTCTTCGGGTGAGATTAAAACAGATATACCATCTGTAAGCGGGATCAGGGTTTTATACGTTTTAACAGCTAAGGATGGACTCCCCACTGCTGTTGATTTCGGATCGGCCCGTTCTGATAAAAACAGGCTTTATGTAAAATATAGATCCAGCGGTAAAGAGGAGTTCTCGGTTATTAAATATTCAGCGGAATATCTGAGTCGTGGTGAAGATGTATTCAGTTTTATTAAACAGCTTGTTTTAAAATCAGAAAATGAAAATGTCTCATGGCTTGAATATGAGGTTGTCTGTCATGGAAATTTTACCCCGGATATTCAGTATAATGGAAAACCGTTATCGCCGGGAAGATATAATGACGGGATTATCAGATTTGAGTCAAAGGAGAGATTGTCTAAAAATAATCTTAAAAATGCAGTTCTGGATATTCACAGATTTCCCGATGAAAAAACATTTGTTAAATGGTATAGCGGAGTGATAAAATATACGGAAAAATCTGCCGCCGGCATAAGTGTAATCCCCTCTGAAAATGAGAGTTTTGAAAGTATAATAAAAAATATTCATTTTAAAATCATCTCCACCATCTCTAAAAGAGGAGTGATAAATTTCAGTCCAGGCGAAATGGAAAATATAATTAAAAATGGAGAGGGGACTGTTGAGGAGAGAACTCATCTTGCCAGAGGAATTCTTGAAAGAAGAGGAATAAAATCATTTATCGCGTTCAGTAAAAAAAGCTCAGGATTAATTAACAAAATACTGCTCTACGTTCCTGAAAATAGAGACAGAGGATACTGGCTTAATTTTTATGGTGAAGGTATTTCAGATAAGATGGAATCCGGATCTGATACTATTGTTATAACCGGAGAAGGCTATAACACAATTCCGGTTAATCCTGAAACCTATATCAGGTAAGTTACCTGATATATTCTATTCTTTACTTAGCTGCTAATTTCGCTTTCAGAGCTGCTTTTTGTCTCTTAATTCTTTTCTTTGCTCTCTTTCTTTTTATAACTGGCTTATACTGTTTTCCCATGTGAATCCTCCGGATTTTAGTTACTTTTTGCATAAGAAATAAATACACAGACTTTGTCAATAAGAATAGTTATATGAATTTAATTACTTTAGTAAGTACACTTAAGCTGGTATTAAAAATGATCGCTGCCGCGCCAAAGGCGCGGGGAGACAGAATGCCGCAGGAATTACTTACTTTGTCTCGTTCCTTATCCATTTTAAAAAATCTTCGTTACCGTCAATAATCGGAACGGCTACTATGCATGGGCAATCGTAGCTATGGAGAGTCTTAACATTCTCTATAAGTTCGCTGACAAGAGCCTTTTTGGTTTTAGCTATCATGATTACCTCTTCACCGGTTTCGATTTTTCCCTCCCAGTGATAGATCGATTTCATGTTATTTATTATATTGACGCATGCTGCAAGCTTTCGTGATACAAGGTTCCGTCCTATTATTTCAGCCTCCTCCATGGAGCTTGTTGTTATGTATACCATACATTCTGTCATTTTTTACCTCTTTAAGTTTATAGGGCTCGCCAATCTATGCCGATATAGCAGATGAGTACTAATTATTATTATAACGGTTAGTATATGTCATTTCAAAAAAATATCGTTTAATGCAGTTATTTTTTAGAGGCATAGCGCTAAGAATCCGCACATCTGAAACAATTGCGGCAGTGTAGTTTAGTTCAGGAAATATAATTTTTATTTGATTTAATGTGAATGAATTGAAATGCTTGGTAATCGGAGATTTATCTCCGTAAATTCTCTTAATCCGGCATTCATGGGGGTAATTATGAAGCTTAACAATGAAGCAAAAGTCGGCTTTATCATAACATTAAGTTTCACAATTTTTATACTTATTGTTGCTCTCCTTGCCAGGATTAACGTGTCAAGGTCGGGTTATGAGCTTGGAATTTATTTCGGTTTTTTAAATGACCTTAATGTGGGTGCTCCTGTAAACATAGCAGGGGGTATAAAAATAGGTCAGGTTACTGCAATAAGGCAGTCCGGCGAAAAGACCGAAGTAGTAGTCTGGATCGATAATAAGTACCGTCTGATTAAAGATACAAAGTTTGCAATTTTTACAAAGGGTATAATCGGAAGTAAATATATAAATGTGTTTGTTCCTCCATCGGTAAATGTTGAGGATTTTTTGAACGACGGAGACCGGGTATATGGAATCGATCCTCCAAGTTTTGATCAGATGATGCTGATCTTTCAGGGCTTTATGCAGGATCAGAGCGGCGGTGAGCTCCTTGCTGAAATTTTTAAAAACTCAAAACAGTTTATTGAGAACCTCAATACAATCTCCAGGGAAAACAAGGGTGATATCCGGCAGACCGTGCTCGTAACCAAGTCGAGTGTTTTTCTTTTCTCACAGCAGATGAGGCTGTTCATGGATGAGCTTAACAGATTTACAGGAAACATGGCGGGCTTATCGGAAAAGAATAAACAGGATGTTACTATAATAATAAAAAACATGTCTGAAATATCGAGCAATCTCAATACAATTATAGGACGTCTGGAACAGGGGAGAGGGAGTCTGGGTAAACTGATGAATGATGAAGAGATATATTACAATATAAAAGATGCTTCAAAATCCGCAAAGGATCTTTTTGATAACCTCAAGCAGGATCCGTCCAAACTTTTTTTCAAGCAGAAGCAGTAATATGGCAAAGAAAACTGATTTTTACTTCTGTACTGCCTGCGGTGCGGATTTTTCCAAATGGAACGGAAGATGCAGCGCATGCGGCGAGTGGAATACCATCGTTGAAAAGACCGAGTCTTCACCCGGGCGAAGACATCGCGATGCACCGACTGCAGTACTTCTGAGTTCTGTGGATAAGGCGAAAACAGTCCGCGGGAAAACCGGTATAACTGAATTTGATCTGGTATGCGGCGGAGGGATTGTCCCCGGTTCGGTTATTCTTCTCGGCGGAGAACCGGGAATAGGGAAGTCCACTCTCTCGCTGCAGATATCCGAAAAGCTGAATGCGTTATATATATCGGGAGAGGAATCACCTGTACAGATCAGACAGCGTGGCGAACGGCTGTCTATAGATATGGGAAAGATCCATATCTCTGTAAACAATGAGGTTGATGATATTATTGAACTGGCCGAAAGTATTAAGCCGGGGTGTCTTATTATAGATTCGATACAGACTATTTACTCTGCTGAGATTCCGGGGATAATAGGTTCAGTAAGTCAGGTTCGTGAATCGGCCTCAAGACTTGTTGAATTTGCCAAGAAGAAGGGTGTCCCTGTAATATTAATAGGTCATATCACAAAAGACGGAAATATCGCCGGTCCTAAACTTCTTGAGCATATAGTGGATACGGTTCTTTATTTCGAAGGGGATTTTTCAAAGGATTATCGCGTACTACGTGCATTTAAAAACAGGTATGGCTCAGTCAACGAACTTGGCCTATTCCGGATGACCGAGAACGGACTGGAAGAGGTTAAAGATAAAAATAAAATCTTTCTCAATCCGTTTCTTTCTGCTGCACCGGGAAATGCCGTGTCAGCAGCGGTTGAGGGGAGCCGGACAATTCTCTTCGAAGTGCAGGCGCTTGTTACATTTTCGAGTTTTTCAAATCCAAGAAGATTATCTGATGGTTTTGATCTCAACAGGCTTATAATAATATGTGCTGTCCTGGAAAAACACGCCGGGCTGAAACTCAGTAATTTTGACGTATTCATAAATCTTTCAGGCGGATTTAATATTAACGAAACAGCCGGGGATCTTGCCGTAGCTGCGGCAATTGCATCGAGCCTTAAAGAGAAAAGAGTTGAGGATGGAGCTGGTTTTATCGGTGAAGTTTCACTCTCCGGTGATATAAGGCCTGTTTCAGGTATAGATAAAAGGGTGCAGGAGTTCCGTTATTCAGGTTTCAAAAAGCTCTATGTCTCTCCTGCAGATCTTGTTAAAAGTCAGAAAGCCGGATTCGAGGGTGAAATTGTAGCTGTTGCATCAATAAGCGAATTGATGAGCGCTCTGTTTTAAAAGAAAAATTGTTGCTAAATATAGATATATGGTTAAAAATGTATAAAATGTCGGGCCAAATGATTATTTGCCCGTACGGGATGAATATTATCTGAAAAATTTTGGTCGTTGGGGCAAATAATCATTTGCCCGCATGGATGGATATTGTTTCGAAATTTCTTAAAAGAAAATAAGGTTAAAAAGATAAATAAAATGAGATTCAGAATAAGACACTATCATAATAAGTTTTCAAGAAAATTCTACGAGAGCTACTTCGTTTTCAAAAAGAAGAGGGAGAAGGTCTGGAAGAGATTTGTTGAAAAGGGTCATGAAAAAATGACCGTTATGTTTATCCCTCACAATGAGAAGAAGATTTTCAACTTCCAGATATCTAAATTTATTATTTTTTTCTTTCTCAGCCTTTTTATATTTGTTATCATTACCTCCTCTTATGCCGTAATTAAAAACAGAAATATTAAAAATGAGGAGAGAAAACTTCTCCTTTCATATAACGATATCCGGGCTGATCTTATCCGGTACGAACAGCTGACAAATGAAATTACAGATATAGTAAGCGATCTAAAACCGGATATTGAAGATCTCTATCAGCTTGCGGCAGGTACTGACGAGATTGGTGATCTATGGGCATACAAGGATTTCGACCATGATGTTATGGAGGAGCTCCTTAAAAATAAGAGAATTGTCCCTGATGAGATTTTTGCAATGAAAGAAGTGCAGAAGGATTTAATGAGCACAACCAGCACTATTAAAACAATTAAGAATTTTATCGATGTGAGAAGCAAAGTTATTCAGGACATGCCGTCTATCATACCTAATCCCGGTCATATATCGTCTCTATTCGGATGGAGAAGATCACCTTTCGGTCACGGGAGAGATTTCCATACCGGTATAGATATCGCCGCATCTGCAGGAACTGTTATCCGTACCACCGCACCTGGTGTAGTTGTCTCATCGGGATGGATGGGGGGATACGGAAAAGCAGTAAGGATTCAGCACAAATTCGGTTATGAAACTATTTACGGACATATGAGTTCCATTGCTGTGGGCAAAGGGGCTAAAGTCGGAAAGGGTGACCGCATCGGTTTTGTCGGAATGACAGGAAACGCCACAGGTAACCACAACCATTATGAAATCAGACTTGGAGATATTCCAATCAACCCGTATCCATATATGAGTCGAATGTGGTAATATTTTTATTGCTCTGTTTTGAGTGATATGGTATAATCAGCTGTTTTATAATAAATAATGCAGATCAGCAGCTGAATGAATAGAATATTTTTAATCTACATCTCTTCGCTTGTCATAACCGCTGCTGGTATTTATTATGCAGGGGCGCAGGATCATTCCGGTTTTAAAGAAAAAATGATTCAATTCCTGGAAAATGCCGGGACAAAAAGTGATTCTGCTGAACCGGCAAATCCGGAAAATAATGTCTTTCTTCGATCTGATAATAATAACAATACATTTTTTAAAAGCGGTGAATGGTCGGAATATGTTTCCAATCCTGAATCGTTTATAAATCCGGAGCAGTTTAAAAACGGAAATCTTTATTCCGATGAGAAGATAAACATAAATGCTTCCGGTTCCGTTAATGTAAATCTCAACTACGGTAAATCATACTATACCAGCAAAAAATATATTCAGTATGATGAGGATCTCCCGTATTCAAGAGTTATCGATTCGGGATTCTGGCCGGAGCAGAAAATTCTCCTGCACATGGACGGAACTATCGGTGATAGAATAACCGTTTTTATCGATCATGACAGCAGCCGGAAAGAAAATCAGTATATGCTCAATTACCGTGCCCTCTCTGATGATGAAGTTATCCGCGAGATAAATGCCGGAGAGATTGATATAAAATTTAATCACTCCAGATATGCAGTTTATGACAATACTGATGCAAAAGGTCTTGGTGTCGATTTTACTCTGGCAAAGAATGATTTTACATTAAAAGCCTTCGGCAGTGTGGCACGGGGTGAAACAATGGTGGAATATTTTAAGGGTAATTCATCTCCATCCGGTATTAAAATTGCGGAATATCAGTATATAAGCGCAACCTATTATCAGCTCGAACCTTTTATCCGCTACGACGGAGCTGCTGTAACTCCTTCAGGGAGCGGAGCTTATTCTCTTGTAACATTTACTTCAGCACCGGCTAATCCAGCGGCATATGTTCTGTCTCCCGTTAACATCTCACCGTCAGATTTTGAACTCTATGTAGACGATCAGAACCAGTATAACAACAATAACGCAATTGTCCTCCCCCTCGACGGGGGATATTATACAAGAATGGTCAGCGGTAGTGATTATTCTATTAATTTTTCTACAGGGGTTATTCATTTATTGAAGGAGTTTCCTCAGAGTTCAAGGATATTTGCAGTATATAAACGGACAGGGGGGACTCTTGATCCATGCGCATTATCATCTGGACCCGGGATATTTTCCAACAGAATATTTGTTTTTATAAAATACGGCTACTCCATTGATGAAGATCGAAACAAAGATCTGGTGCTGGATACCGGTGAAGATAGAAATGGCGACGGCAGAGTTAATCTTGATATCTATGAAATCAGATCGGTCTATTTTCTCGGTAACAGGCAGATTCTTTCATCAGACTTTTCCATAGATTTTTATAAAGAGAATCAGATTATGGATAAGGAGGATATAACTAAACTCAGCAGCTATAGGCTTAATCTCCAGGAAGGTTTAATTCAATTCTCTACAAGGGAGCCCTTTAAATCAGTTCTGCCTGCAGATAAAGCGGCCAGAATTTATACTGAAACGAAAGTTATTGATGGCTATCTCTACTCATTATATAATATGATCTCTGAGTTCAATGTTGAGGCGCGGCTGTTCAAGTTAAAGTATAGTAATGTCATTGATAAGAGTGTCCGGGTCAAGATCAATGAAGTTGAACTCTCTCCATCTTTATATAGTGTAGATTATGAATCAGGCTATATAAATTTTATAGATTCAAATAATCCTGTAATAAGTTCAGATTCAAGAATTGAAATTAAATATGAGTATCTCCCATTCGGCTCTTCAAGTGAAAACTTCATCAGCGGCGTACGTGCAGATTATGATTTAAACAAAAGCCTGAGACTCGGCGGAACCATAATGTTTTCCAAAGACGGACAGAGTGAAATTATTCCCGATATCGGAAATGTAAGCGAGCAGACGCTGCTATTCGAAGGGGATGCGTCGCTAAGGCTTTCGCAGAAGCGTCTGGCGGATCTATATAATATTTTTGCAGAGAGAAAAAAGAGATCTATTCCGGCGGAATTCTCCGCCTATGCCGAGTATGCAAAGAGCATTAAAAATGTGAATACGTTCGGAAAAGCCCTTATTGACAACATGGAGACCTCGGACGAAATAGTTTCAGTTTCACTGTCAGAGAAAGACTGGATTCTGTCATCTCTCCCTGCCTCATATTCGCAAAGCAGCCGGGGTCTGCTGAATTACTATTTTTACAGAAATCCCGATTCCCCCGAGACATTAAAGGGTGAAGGGTATAATTCCTACCTGATAAATTACTCAGTAAAATCAGGACCGTTTAATATTGCAATGGGGCATGTTGATTCTGATATTACAGAGCAGGCTTATCAGAAGTCTCTTGTTTTTGATTCTAATTTCTCAGCAGGTCAGAATATTGTAAGTGCTGTAACAAGAGAACTGACTGATACCTCCATAGATCTCTCGGGGATGCAGTACGTTGAAGTATGGGTTAAATATGAAGGTGGAGCTTCGGACTCGGTGGACCTCAAGCTCGACTTCGGTTCAGTAGATGAGGATTCCGATGGTGACGGAGTATTTGATACGGAAGATGCAAACAGGAACGGATACATAGACTCTGAACCGTCAACGGGATACTCCGAGGATCGTGGATATGTTTTTAACCCGGCCGGCGGGACAGCGACAAAGATCGGTTCAGGACCGGGTCTGAGCAGTTTAACAAAGGGTGATGGTGTACTTACCAGTGAGGATCTTAACGGGAATGGTCTGCTTGATATAACTAATAATATTTATCAGGTGGACGTCGGGACTATTACTCCGGCTGGTGGAGTATGGCAGAAGCTCAGAGTTCATATCGACTGGAGTACTGTCTCATCATCGCAGATACAGGCGCTTCAGCAGACAAAAAGTATTAGACTTAATCTTGTAAGAAATAACGGATCATCCGGCCGTGTGTCAATCGATACTCTTAAAGTCATAAGTGCAAAATGGAAAAATCCGAAGCTGAATGACATCACTCCTATCAATGATCCGGAGACTATGAAGATTACACTTGTAAACAGCATTAGTGACAGCGATTACAGAAATGAATCCTTTCTAATCAGAGAGAGATCATTGTATAAACAGCTTTATGGAGATGAAAGCACCGATGATATAGAGAGCGAAAGCGAAACGGCCCTGCAGATAGAATATAATCTTAATGCACCGGATTATGCTTCGGTTATAAGAAAGTTTTCAAAAGAGATAGATATAAGATTTTATAAAACAATGAATTTATGGCTTAATGTCAGAGATAGTATCTCATCAAATGTGATCGGATTCATCATCGGATCATCTGACAGTGATTTTATTGAATACAGAATCACCCCGAATTTCAGTATGATCTGGAGTGAGATTAAATTAAAATTATCTAAAGATTCCAGCGGGAATATTGATAAGTATCAGGTCACAGGAAATCCCGATTTAAAAAGAATAAAATATATCAAAGCAGTAGTGCATGGAAACGGAAGCAGCGGTAAAATCTGGCTTAACGAAATATATGTATCTGAGCCTGAAACACTGGAGGGTGATGCTAAGTGGTATGAATTTGAAATGAAAACACTAAGACCTCTGTTTAAAACTGCTTCCGGTGTACCTGTTCTTTCCGATATGAATTTACGTTATATATATAAAGGGCACTCTTCTCAGTTCAGTTCAGTGAATAAAACTTCATCTGATGTAGAAGAAAATTATCATGAGCTTTTTGCATCTGCGAAGATCCTCCCCAATTGGGATACAAATTTTAATTATGTCAATGAATTCAGCAGAACGGACAGTTTGAATGAAGAGGTTGCCGACGCAAAAAAAGGGGATGCACGGAGAAATTTTTTCATGGTGAATTCGGTTTTTAATTCTACCGTAGAGAATGTTCCTTCGATTACATTTTCATACTCATTTGATAAAAATGAGAATATAAGAGAGGCGGCATCTGAAGGGAGCAGTTACAGCGAAGATTCAATCAGTGTAATTCACACACCGGTTATTTTATACAGACAGGATCTTGAAGATTTTCTTTACGGGAAATTTTCACTCAGGATGATTCTTGATATGGCTTTTTCGCATAACAAAATAGATCGTGATTCGTCCGTGATAGATGACGCAATGCTTTCATCATCAGTAGTCTTGAGTGAGTCTGAAAAAAAACAGAAATCTGATGCTAAAATTGAACTGGATTATGCAAACAGTCTGTTCTTTTTTCGTCCCCAGTTTACAACATCTTCTATCGAATATGTAATGTTAAACGGAGGGGATAATTATGATGAAACAGGTGTTGACGGCGGTTTAAACGGGAATTTCTATTTACCGTTCCGGAACTATGATGACTCAAAGTTTATAGAGAGAAATAACGGGACAGGTTTTACTCTGGGAGTAAAGTTTCTGGAATATCTGTCTCCGGAATATTCCATGAGTGTAGATTATAAAGAGAATGCATTTAAAGATTATAAAGATGAAACGGTAATCGATGAAGGTTTCAGCCGGTTTAAAAGCACCATGTCCAATTTAACTTCGGAGATTACACTCCCTTTCCAGTTAAGAAAAATTGAAGTGTTAAAAAGAGTAAAAAATTTTCAGTTGAATTATCAGCGTTCAATATATTTTAATGAAGCTGATGTCCCCTATGAGGGGGAGGGAACCGGTCTTTTTGATGAAGAATACGGGATATCAAATGTGCTTAAAGGAGCTGCTTCACCCGCTTATAATCTGATTTCAAATTATCCCGGATTATATTTCAGAGGGAGAGGGAATGCCGGGAAGGGCCGTGATTTATTATATAATGCTTTAAATGATGATGACGGCATCAGTGAGCTTGGCAGTTCAAGTGAATATAATAATTCGCTCAAACTTGTAGATAGATTAAATGCCGATATCTCTGTTGATGCGGATCTATTCAAATTTTATTCTTCAGGGAGTATCAGCCAGGTCTGCGAAAGGAGTAATGTTTACGGAATTCCAAATCAGGTATTGATTGCGGACACCGGTGTGAATTTTGAGTTTGATCTTATGAAGATATTCAGCTTCGGTTTTTTCAGGGCAAATGGTGAGGGCTTGTCATATCATGCTGCGAATTTTGACGTTGGTCTGAGTTTTACGGACAGTATGCTCATTACATATAATATAAATGAAAAGAAGATTGCTCCATCAGCGGGATTCGTTTTCAACTGGAACAGGAGCAGTCTGAATTTAAAATATGAATTTGAATTCAGAGATAAAAACAATGAAGAATATATAAGTACATCTCTTGAAGAAGATGATACTGATTTTATCTATCTTCAGAATATGGAGGGGAGCAGCAGTTTCAGCGAGAAGGATTACGGCCATGTATTTCTTTCGAGGTATGAAACAGACATCGAATGGCTCTATTCATTTTTTTCGAACTTCTACAAATTAACAGGTATACCGTTATTTTCTATAGAATACAGAATGGAGATAAATAGATACGATTATTTTAAAACCGTGGCGCCTGAACCGTATGACCTTTTTATGCTCTCATCAAATCTTAATCTTGATCTTCACAGGAATATTCAGGGTTCTATCGGCGGAAAAATGGCTATGGAAAAATTCAGAAACAGAGAAAATAATGGTATAAGCAGAGAGATAATGTCTTATGAAGTCAATGCCGGGATATCTTTTATTTTCTGAATAAAGAAGCGGCCCGTTTTAATGCTGTTGAGAAAAATGAACTTATGTCGTGAATGTAAATCTGATCCCGTGATTTTTTTAATTTTTCGATAGTTGTAATTTCAACTGTTTTCCAGAGCAGATTTTTATCCGGACACGCCTGAAAATAATCCAGTTTAATCTGATATGCCCCTTTGAATTGTCTCCCTCCGCCTGTCGGTGTTATGTTTTTTATTAAAGCATTAATATCAAGATTTTCAGATTTTGATCTGAAGGATACATCAAGAAAAAGTTCCCCTCGGGATTTATCTTCAACAATAGCATAAACAATTACAGTGCTGGTGTCGGGCTTTTTTAAAAGAAGATCTGCGGTTATTGCTATTGAATCGCGGCTTTCAATATCTATAAAACCGATACCATAGAATCGCCAGTCTTTATATATGTGCTGATTCTCTGTTGCTTTTCTGTAATATCTCATTGTTACAGGTGAAATCGGGATTCCGTTAATCTTATTGATTATATCTTTGTCTGAAAATTCTGAGAGATACCGCATTGCTTCAATGTCTATTGAAGTTGCATGTTCATATTTATCCGTATCTGTCTGAATTCCGAACATCAGCGCAGTTGAAGCAGAGATGAGATCTTTACTGCTAAGAGGCGGTATATGATCTTTAATCATAAGAGCTATCAGTGAGCTGGTGGATCCTGCATCTGTTTTAATAAGTGAAAAATCTGATGATACTTTTTTATCTGTTTTTGTGTGATGATCGATATGGGCCGCACATGGTATAGTCCCGGAAATTCCATCTATAATATTTGTCTGAAAATCGGGAACAATGTAAGCATCGTATTTTTGGGGAGACAGATCTTTTTTGAAAAAAAGAGGTATGTCGAGATATTTCACAAAGGCTTTATTCTGTGATAATGATATTTTTTTTGAAATAATAATGTCAGAATTAATTGAAACTGATGACAGCAGAATCTTTAACGCATATGCCGAGGCAAGAGCGTCCGGATCCGGAGATCCAAGTATGATGATCATAATATTTTTATACTGTTTTACGGCAGCCATGAACGCTTCAGTGTTGTTCATTTTCGGTTTTAACCTTTTTGAAAATTACAAGAGTGACATCTGTCTGCTGAGGCCTCTCTCCGATAAATGAATTATAATCTGAATATATTTCTCTGGCAAGTACTGCCGGTGTTTCCTTTGAATATTTTATTATCTTCTCTTTTATTTTATCCATTGAAAAATTTTCATCGTTGTCATTGGAAGAAGAGAACAGTCCATGAGAATAGAGAATTCCTATCGCCCCGTCTCTCAGCCTTCCTGTAGTAAAAGAATACCGGTGTTCCATCTCCATTCCCAGAGGGATATCTTCTGTTTCTACTTCAGTAAAAAAGTTTTTTTCCGGTTCGTATATCATCAGATTATTATGACCGGCATTTGCGAATGAGAAGTTTCCGTCGGATGATATTATTATGCAGGAACATTTTGTAAAACCGCTTGTCATCCTGGAAGTTTTAATCACCTGATTCATGGTGTTCAGGATTTTTTCCGGTGAGTTAAACACCAGGGTCCTTGAGTGCAGGATCGAGAACAATTCCATCCCGGATAGGGCAGAGTCTATTCCCGAGTAAGATGTATCAGCTATGAATATAGCGGTTTTGTCACTGGCAATTTTTACAGAATCAAAATAGTCCCCGCCGTATGATGAATTATTAATATTAAACGAACTTATTCTTATTCCCGGAATGGATGCCAGTTCTTCAGGTATTATTCTTTTTTTAACAGTGGAGACAACAATTTTATCATGCTCTGCAACCTGTTCAGCTGTGACCTCGTCCAGAATGAGTCCGGTAATCAGAAGGTTCTGAATTTTTATTCTGAAAATCTCAAGAGCCGCAAGATGATCTGATGTATATGATTTGTTCCCCTCAATTTTTCCCAGAAGCAGAAAACCGATAATGTGATCAGACATGTTCTTGAATACCATGGATATCTCGATTCCGTTATTATTAAAAAAATCTAGAATTTCCTGATTAATATTATTTACAGGTGTATTTGATATTAGAAATGATTTTTCAAAAACTCCTTCATGAGTGGTCAGGTACTCTGCAATTTCACTATTGCCGTCTATAAATTGAAAATTCAGATCAGGTCCATATCCGTATGTAAATTGGAAAATATTCTCTTTCCTGTTTATAAGCATAAAGTATGCAGACTGAATACCCAGGGTGTATTTAAGATTCTGAAAATTATCATTTGTTATGTACTCCCAGAACGTATCCATGTCAGAAAACTTTTTAAGTTCATTTACAGGCATTAATGTTTTATTAATTGCATGCAGCAGATCCTGAAGCCTCCCTGTCCTGAATTTAATGATATACGGACTAATGATCCGGTATGAGATTACAAGATATATAAAAATTACACCGGATTTTATATACACTCCGCCTTGTGATATATGTGAATATGTATCATATATTCTTATAAAAAAATAAACCGGGATGAAGAATATTATAAAAGCCAGAGTATATGCTGTAATGATTTTATAAAATTTCTGGAAGTCATTACTCTTAAGATTGTAGATAAGATGACTGGTGAATATCAGGAAAAGCAGCACCGGTACAGGTATAAGCGGATTGGTCAGCATGGGGATTTTGTAATATTTCAGACCGGTGATATAAGCTGCAATAAAAAGAATATAAGATAAAAGAAGCCCTGAGAGATAGTATGTAATGGTAGTTTTTAATCTTCTAAAAGATGTGTATCGCATCTTCATGAGAAGCGGAACCGGAACGATTATTATTGATAAAAGAATTATTCCAGACTGGATAAGAGATGCTCTGTTTCCTGAGATGTTTAGAGTTTGATCAATCTCTACCACACCTGCAATTTTTAGAATAAAAAGCAGTGTAATATCCGCAGAGATTATAATCAGAAGAAAAAGCAGCAGAAATTTAAATCTTCCGATTGTCTCTGCCGGAAAAAGTGCAGTCAGAGAGATCATCATAATAAATACAAATGCAGGGATAATTGTAATACACGCTGAAACAGGATAAATGTCTGCCAGTGACGGTTTGATATTGATTGCCAGTATCAGCGAAAATTCAATTATTGCAGGGAATACCGTTAAAATAAAAAAAGCATCGGTTATGTTTTTATTTTTCTTTATTAAATGTGCTATTATTAAATATATCGATACGGATATTAAAATTACATAATTGAATATGAGTATTGATTTCAATTTTTTCACCTGTCTGCGAGTTTTCTTTTAAAAAGAATGTTATTCTGCTGTTTCTGAATTTCAAGTTAAATATTTCAAGCTGTGAAAAAACAGATTTTTTATCATCGTGATGAATTGCTGCCATATCTGTTATTCATAGTGCAGTTCTTTACAGGGTAAAGGCCAGCTGTTTTCCGACTTCCTGTCGGTGCTGGCATGCGAACGTCGTGTCCGCTCGGGCGGTAGCCCCTTTATAAGCCCCGCAGGGCTCCCTGCGGTCCGGAAACTGTGTTTTTGGGACCGCCCCGTTGTCAAAGACTATTGTTGTTGACATTTGAGATTTTTATATAAATATTAATTATCTGAATTAGAGAGGATTTTTGTTATCAAATCATATGCTAAAATTAATATTCATCTGGAAATTTTAAACCGGAGAAGTGATAATTATCACAATCTTTTCAGTCTCATGGCAGAGCTCGATCTTCATGATTTTTTAGAGCTTGAGTATTCAGATCTGTCAAAAAAAAGCAGAGATGTAACGATTGAAATTTTAAACAACGGCGGGGAGTTCTCCTCTGTTATTGACCATATCCCTGTAGAAGATAATCTCATTTCAATTGCAGTAAAAAAATATATGAATGAGATCGGGCTCGGCGGTCATTTTGTTTTCGGTTTAACAAAAAATATCCCCTCAGGTGCAGGTCTGGGCGGAGGGAGCAGCAATGCCGCCACAGCCTTAATGATCATCGCTGAAGCTCTCGGCAGGGGTTATGATGATTTTCTGCTTAATGCGGCGTCGTCAACAGGTTCAGATATTCCATTTTTTCTAAAAGGGGGATTTTCATTTGTAGAAGGGAGAGGAGAGTTTGTATCCCCCTTTGATTACAGTGATGACTCTTTTATACTTCTGATTAATAACGGAATACATGTAAATACCGGTTCAGCATATGAATCTTTAAAAAAACCAGTTTCTGATTCTGTTTTTGATTGTACCGATGGAATAAAATTAATAAGAGAAAATATTTATAAAAAATCGGACTGGAAGTCAATTTTCAGAAATGATTTTGAGGAGAGTGTTTTCGAATTGTATCCTCAGATCGGGTCTATTAAAGAGAAAATGTACAAAACCGGGGCATATTTTTCTGCAATGTCAGGCTCAGGATCTACTGTATTTGGACTGTTTCAGAGCCGATTTGAGGCTGAAAATGCACAAAAAATTTTTGAAATGGATAAAAACAGGGTCTATTTAACTAAATTCCGCTGTAATAAAAATTAATGATTGACTTTCATAGCGTATATTGAGAAATGTGTCGTTAGTTTTTAGTAATAAAAACTGAAATGATTGAGGCGTCGCCAAGCGGTAAGGCACCGGGTTTTGGTCTCGGCATCCCAAGGTTCGAATCCTTGCGCCTCAGATTTTATCAATTAGGAGATCGATAATCAAAAAAATCTCTTCAATTGTGCTCGCCGGGGGGAAAGGAGTTCGGATGAAATCCGAACTACCTAAAGTACTTCATCCGCTATGTGGAAAATCCTTAATTGAACATGTTGTGGATAGTCTGAATTCTGCAGGGATTGACGATATTCTTGTCGTTGTCGGCTACAGAGGTGAAGAAGTAATTGCAAAACTCGGGAGCCGGTGTAAGTATGTATGGCAGCATGAACAGCTGGGTACAGGTCACGCCGTTATGCAGGCCGGGGAATACTTCAAGGACTACGATGGCAATGTTGTAATCGCCTGTGGAGATGTCCCTTTAATACGGCCTGAAACTTTCAAGGGTTTAATAGAATCTGCAGAAGATAACGAAACCGGTGCAGTGGTTCTTACAATGATGCAGGATAATCCTAAGGGGTATGGACGAATAGTTAAAGAAAATGGAAAATTTGTCCGTATTGTGGAAGAAAAAGACGCTGACGATGAGCAGCGTAGAATAAATGAAGTAAACAGCGGTACCTATATTTTTAAAAGCAGGTATCTCTTTGAGGGATTGAAAAGGATTAATACTGAAAATGCGCAAGGGGAGTATTATCTTCCTGATGCATTGAATTATATAGTAAGTGCAGGTTTGACTGTAAAAACTATTCCAATGGAAGATTCTGTAGAGGGACGGGGAATAAATACACGGGAAGAGCTGTTGTCTCTGGAGCAATATGTTTCGAAGAAAATCGAGGATAAGTCTCATGAATAATAATCCGTTAAAAATATTTTCCGGTTCGTCAAATAATGCTCTTGCCTCTGAAATTGCCCAGTATCTTGGAACTGAGCTTTCCGGTATTGATCTGAAGAGATTTAAAGATGGTGAAATCTCTGTAAAAATTAAAGACAATGTCAGAGCACATGATGTTTTCATAATTCAGTCGACATGTAATCCATCGAATGACCATATTATGGAACTTCTACTGATTATTGATGCGGCAGTAAGAGCTTCTGCAGCAAGGATTACAGCTGTTATTCCTTATTTCGGTTACGCCCGTCAGGATAGAAAAGTTGAACCCAGGGTTCCTATCTCTGCCAAGGTTGTTTCAAATATAATTCAGGTAACAGGCGCTGATCGGGTCCTTACAATGGATCTTCATGCTGACCAGATTCAGGGTTTCTTTGATATACCCGTTGATAATCTTTATGCCACACCTATTGCGATTGAGTATTTAATGGGTCTCAATATTGAAAATGTAGTTGTTGTCTCCCCCGATGCAGGCGGTGTAGATAGAGCAAGATTCCTTGCTAAAAAGATGGATACAAGTCTTGCAATCATAGATAAAAGAAGACCTGAAGCGAATATTTCTGATGTAATGAATGTTATCGGGGAAGTTGCAGGTAAAAATTGTATATTGATAGATGATATTGCTGATACAGCAGGATCTATCTCAAAAGCGGCTCAGGCTTTGAAAGAAAGAGGGGCTCTTGATGTTTACTGTCTTTTTTCTCATCCGGTTCTTTCGGATAAAGCGGCAGATAACTTAAAAGGAGCTGATTTTAAAGAGATAATTTTTACAAATTCAATTCCGCTTCCTGAGGATAAAAGGCTCAGTAATATGAAAGTTCTCTCAATTGCACCTTTGTTCGGTGAAGCAATCAGGAGAATACATAATGGAGAATCTGTAAGTTCTCTTTTTATATAATCTGATCAAAATCTTTATTTTTAATAATAATGGTAATAATAGTAAGTGTTAATAAGGGGTAATTTAAATGAGCGCAAAATCATTAACAGCAGTAGCAAGAACTGCAACAGGGAAGAATAATAATAACAGACTCAGAGTGGAAGGATTTATTCCAGCTGTTGTATATTCACATGGCAAATCTGAAGCTATAAAGATACAGGAAAAAGAATTTTCAACTCTTTTCAAGGGTCATATCTCTGAAAGTGTTATTTTTGATCTTCATATGGATGGTCATACAGATATAATGGCATTCGTAAAAGATTTCCAGAGAGATCCGGTAACAAGTAAAATACTTCATCTTGATCTTTTCAAAGTTACAAAAAGTGAAAAAATTAAAACACATGTCCCTGTTGAATTAACCGGTACTCCGGCAGGTATTAAAATGGGCGGTATCCTTAAATATGGTGAAAGAGAACTGATGATTCACTGTTTACCAAATAATCTGCCTGCAAAAATAACAATAGATATTTCTAAAATGGTACCAGGTGATACAATTCATGTAAGTGATATTGTTCATGGCGAAGAGTATGAAATTCTTACTACTGCTAACAATGTTGTGGTTGCTGTTGAGAAACCAAAAGCAGCAGCAGATGAAGCAGAACAGGGTGCAGATTCCGGGAAGGAATAATTCTTCAGCCCGGGAATTAAATTTTTTATGAAACTTTATAACCGGCTGAGTGTCTTATTAAAGTCGGTTAACAGTTTTCTAAAGGGGTATATTTATTGAAATTAATAGTCGGTTTCGGTAATCCGGGCGAAAGATTTGCAAATAACAGACAGAATATCGGTTTTAAAGTAATCGATATTGTGGCTAATAATGAGAACATCGAAGTTCGAATTAAAAAGAAAAAATCTATAATCGGCCGCGGAAAAATACAGAAAAATGACGTTGTACTCCTCAAACCTCAGACTTTTGTGACTCTCATCGGAGAGTCTGTTTTATACATAGCTTCATTCCTGAGAATAAATGTTAAAGATATTATCTGTATTGTAGAGGATTCATCGCTTGATCTTGGTGAGTTGAGAATTGACTATCTTCAGTCAGATCTTAATCATGCAGGCGTAGATTCCATGGCCGTAGCCCTTAAATCTGAGAAGTTTGCAAAGGTCAGGGTTGGAGTCGGAGAGTGTCCCGAGGGTACTTCGATGGAAGATTATCTTTTACAGGATTTTACGTTTGAGGAAAACCTCCTTTTAATAGATATACTCAATAAGGCGGAGCAGGCAGTCAGAATGCTTGTTACGAACAATATTGAAGATGTTCAGGAGAAATATAATCCTGAAGGGGCTCCAAAGATCAAGAAAAGACAGGTTAAGGCTATTCATATAGATCACCGCAAATCACAAAAAAACAGTTAAATTTACAATCTGACTGTCATTTCAAGTTTCTATATTATCCAGACTACTGTTTTTGCAATTCAGTCATTATTCCACATCTGGTCTTAAACTTCATTAATTATTATATCAGCTGTAGTTCCAAAAACAGCTGATATATGCTCTCTTTTAAAAAATTATAATCAACTTAATAAAGTTAAGCGACTTACTTCTGAGATACACTATTTTAATAACATCGAATCCATTTTTTCTTGACTTTATCTATTCAGTAGATATTATAATTTTGATCAGTAATTATTCCTAAATATAATTTTTAGTGTAAAAACCAAAAATTATATATCCCCGCGCCTTCGGCGGCGGGGATAATAGAGTTTTTTAACTTTGGAAAATTTAAGGAATAAATACTGAATTTTGATTCAATGAAAATTATTTTTCATCATTTTTTCTCTAAATAGGATTCGGGGGTTTTTATGCTTAAAAAAAGGTTTTTAGTGTTATTTATTGTTATAAATATTTTTGGTGCATTTAATGCAGGATATTCTCAAAGTGAAGAGAAAAAGTTCAATCAGCAGTATAATCCTGTGTCTCTTATTAAAAGATTAAGTTATGAAAATTTTAAGAATATTAAACTTCTCCGTTCGGCTATTATGAATTACGGCGGGGGCGAAGCTGAAGTACAGAAATTAATTGATCAGTATGCAGATGCGACTGCACTTTATTTTGAAGATAAAGTTGAAGAATCAGCGGCTAAGTTCAGTGAAAACGAAAAAGAGATTTTTAAAATTGCTAAAAAAATTGCTGCTGATTACAGCAAAGATTCATCACAGTTTTTAAATAAAGGGATAAAAAGAAATGTTCAGGTTTCAATACAGCAGGAAATTGAAGGGAAGACCCGTGATGCTGTAATGGATAAGTATCTTGATAATGCTAAATCAGCTAATAAACGTGCCAGTTCTATATTGGACGATTATAAATATTCCAATGAAAAAAATACAGGTTCTGCACAGCGTTTGATAACTTCAATATATTATTACAGGCTGGCTAAACAGAATCTTTTTCTCATGTATCAGGCGCACATTGAGTCTATGAAACTTGATGAAGATAAAAAGAAAGATAGAGATATGAAAGATCAGTTGTATGACAAGATGCTAAAAGAAGATTACAAAGAGGATTACAAGAAGGATCTTCAGGATAATAAAAACAAAGTGTTTACATCTATGGAGAAAAAAATCTGATTACAGAGGAATGATTATCTCCTCCTGCTTTAGTGCTTGCAGAGATAAGATCCGTATATCTTTATCTCTGTGAGTCAATAGCGTTATAATTCTTTTTTTTGTTTTATCATCAATCTTATATCCCTTAATTTTATTAAGAGCAGCTTTAAGAAGATAAAGGCCGCTGTTTTTATTATTTATAATTTTTGTTAATTCTGAATATATTAAAGGATCTTTGATTGTAATATTTGAAATACATGCAAGTTTAATTGAAACATTATTATCCCTCATTGCGTTAAGAATTATATCTATATATTTAATCTGAATTTCCGGATCATTTATTTTCATAAGACCTGCTAATGAAGCTTCTCTTACAAGCCAGTTTTTATCTTTCAATCCTTTAACAAAAATATATTCATTTTTAATATTTTGATATTCACCGAGTGCTGTAAAAGCAAAAAAACGGGCGTTGGAGTTTTCATCCGTTAAAGCTAATTCTCCGATTTTTTCCTCCGCGGCAGGGGCTTTGATTTTAATAAAAATTTTAAGGGCTTCGATTCTTATTTTAGAGTGCGAATCATCCAGAGCTTTAAATACAAGGAGAATGGAATTTTTTGCGTAGATTGAATCAGAATATTGCGACACACTCTTTATAGCTTTCAATCTTGTTTCCCAGTTATCTGAATTATAATCAGTAACTGCTATAGTTATATTATTCTGAATTTCGGCATCACTTGAGAATTTAACAGCAGTGCTGCATTTTAATAAAAACAATATCTGTATAAAAATTAATACTATAATTGAGTTTCGTAACATTAAATTGCTATTTCTTTTCAATAAAAAACCAGTCCACAGGGCCGTTTTTTTTATCATACTTAAGAATACGGTCCTTATCTTTTGTTAAAAAATGTCTTTTAAGCCATGATGTTCTTAGTGTGATATTAACATCTGCCGGTGCTGCAGGAGGAGTGCTTTTTTTTAGAAATGATTCCTGACCGCTTTTTACAACGTATGCCTCGATTATCGAAGGATCGATATTTGCAAAACCGGCTTCTCCTTTATATACAAACAAACCTGTTTCGCTGGAGCCGGTAATGATACTCATAGATGCAGAGACCGATTTGATAATTGCAGTTCTCGTTTTAATAACGAGCGATGCATCAGAGAAATCATTTTCCTGAATTATTTTAAAACTTCCATAATCTGAAAATATATTTGTAAGTGTTTTATCTCTTTTGTTTATAATACTGAAAATAATCAGATCTGAATTTTCCATTAAGTCTATAGCAGTTCCGTCATTCAGAAGTATAGATGTTATAGACTTTTTGCCAGTTTCTATTCTGTCCCCCGGGAAAATCAGTTTATCCTCACGGGTGCAGTCATCAGAATCACAGTTTATATTTGTTTTTTTTACATATCCGTTCTTTTTAACTATTCTCCCAATGCTGATGCTTTCTGCATAAGTAAAAGTCTGGAACAGAAATATGAGAAGGGTGATTTTAATTATTGATTTGATATCTGTTCTCCTGTTTATAATTTTTTTATCCAATATGTTATGTCATTAATTGTTCTCAAAACTGTAGAGCTTGTATCTCTGCAGCGCCTACTGCACGGTAGAGAGCATTTTTCCCATCAGTTTATAAATACTGTTCATACATGTGTTTTTAAGAAAAGCATTTATTCAGTAAGTTACTTCTTTCAGATTATTTTTATAAATCAATATTTATTCCTTAATTTTTATAGAGTATAAAAAGATCTATTATCCCCGGCGCCGAAGGCGGCGGGGATATGTATTTTTTGTTTTTCACACTAAATTTTTATTTTTCGAATAATCAATAATTACTGTTTATAAATAGATTCATATTGAATTAGACATTTTTTTGTTCTGAAAATATAATCCCTTGTTTCATCAAATGGTGTGAATTCTGCAAAATAATCAATATCTTTATTAACCGGTCTTTTTTTCCATTTGCTGACATTTCCGGCGCCGGCATTATACGCTGCTGCCATATATTCAATCTGACTATCAAAATATTTATTCAGCCATGCTATATAATTTGATCCGAACTTTATAGATGTGCATGGATCAAATAGGTCGTACTTTGAAGCACTGATTTTTTTCGAAATATCTTTAGCGGTATCCGGCATAAGCTGCATAAGACCAGACGCACCAACTGGTGATACTGCCCTGTGGTTGAAGTTTGATTCCACTTTTATCATGGCAAGTATGAGTTCAGGCTTAACTGAATTTTTTTTAGTTGCATCATCTACGCAATCTGCAAAAGCATATGGGTAGAGTGCCGCGGCAAAGTTTTGAGGTATAAGAGAAAGGTTTTCCTTCAGTTCAAGGAGGTTCAAAAGTTTGAAACTATAAAGAGTTGAAAAATTATAATATCTGTATTTCATTGAATAAACTGTTAATGCAAGAGCCAGATCTATCTGTGCTTCTTTATCATTTTCCGGAAAAAGTTTTATTTCTCGGTTTATTGCTTCTATATCCCCTGCATAAAAGTATAATTCCATGTGTTTCACAAGCAGCTTATATCTGGAAGTGTAATGCGGATTATTCATTAAATCAGCCAGTTTTTTATAAGGGGATGTAACGGCTGTATCCAGTTGTTCTAATCTTTCCGTATAGGAAGTGGTATATCCGTTTTTTATAAAGAGCAGTGCGTGATAAAGTTGTAACTCATTACTATTGTTTTTTTTAGCGGCTTGTTGAAATTTAGTTAACAGTTCTGATGTTTCCAGTTTATCGGCGTATAATTTAAGAAGAGATAAAGTGTGATATGAGTCCGGATTATTTACAGCAAGCTCTTCAAGAATTTTAATGTAGTTTAGTGAATTATTGTCTGCAGCTGATATTTTATTCATCCAGAATCTGCAGTATGATGTATAACTGTTATCGGGGTATCTGTTTATCCCTCTGGTGAAGTAATCAACAGCCTTCTGTTTGTTAGAGTAGTTCATATAGAAACGGCCCATTAACCATATAAAACGTCCACACTGAATTTCTTCGGGAAACTTTTCTATATACATCTCCATGTACCTGATAAACTCAGGATTTTTTTTACTTTCATAAAAAAATGAAAGTCTTGTCAGAACTTTTTCAGATATTTTTATATCTGATGATGAGATAAGTCTGGTGTAGACTTTAACTGCCTTAATCTTTTTTCCCATTTCCCATAGTATATTCGCGTGTTCCAGTAAAAGCTCATCATAACCGGATTTACCTTCTCTCTCTTTGAGAAATTCTGCCGCTTCCGGAGAATTTTTGATAGTGTGCATTTTCAGTATTATCATTTGACCATCAGATGATTCCGTTTCCGGAATCGCTGCTTCTGCAAGAGTAAGAGCTCTGTTGTAATCCTTTGCGTCGTATAGAGCTTTTGCGAATAATATGTTCTTGTCTGCTGAGTCGAGTTTTATCTTTTTCTCAGTTGTCAGGTAAACTAATCGTTTAGAGGCAACACTGTTCTGCCATACCCCGCCTGCGGATTTTATAACATTTAAATATGATTCAACAGCGTTTTGTAAATCTCCTGCTGATTCATATATTGCTCCGAGACGTAAATGAATTAACGAAAGGGATTCGCTGTCTTTGTATGATGGGATTATCAGCTGCAGAGCGTCTATGGCGTTTTTAAAACGGTTAAGTTTTAAAAGAGATCTTGTTCGAAGGAGAACGGAATCCCTGTAGAGTGCTGAATCATCTCTTTCAATGAGATCTGAAAATTTTAAGACATATTCATGTTCCCCATAATCATAAAAGATAGATGCAATTTTATAAATTGAATCTCTATAAAAAATACTCTTCTCATTTGGTGATCCGGTAAAACGATAAATCGGATCAGGGAAAAGCCTTATATTAAAATTAAAATTTTTATCAAAGCAGCTGTTGGTATAGTAAAGCAGGGCTTTCTTTAATTCTTTTTTGTTACGGTATGCACCTGCAAGAATATAATTGTTCTGACAGTTCCCGATCCTTTTGTCGAATTTGTGAATTATAGCTTCAGGCTTGCTGTAAAAAGCTTTTTCAGATAATGATGCTGATAATTCGTGGTTTATTAACGGTTCTGCAGATGAGAGTGAGATGATAGAAAAAGTAAAAAATAATACTGCTGTGATTTTTTCAATCATCAGTTTTCCAGAATATAGTTTTTGTACTCAGGAATTTTGTCAAGTTCAGGATTGGATGTAAATGCATCATATATGGAAGCAGAGGTTTCTATTTTATAGAAATTATCAAAATGAATTTTATTGTACTTCTCCTGATTTTCAGGGATATATTGGTCTATAAGATCCTTTACTGTATTAAATTTGTTATAATTAATTCGCCCCTTTTTTTCCGGCGGAATTCTGTTTTCAATTAACGCAATTATCCCGTATCGTTTACAGTATTTTGCATTCTTTATAGCTTTAACATATTCATAAATTTTAATTGAATAATTTTTTTCCGGGAGGTTGTCCGACATAATTTTAACTTTTTCAGCCCAGTCAGCGGAACGGTATCCAAGAGACATATATTTCTTTGATGCTTTATTTCCGGTTTTAAGCACTTCAGGTGCTATTTCGTTAAGAAGTAAAGTTGCACTTTCGATTTCGCGGATAGCAATTTTACTGAATAGATTTATAAGTATCAGCTGTGAAGTTCTGATCTCGTTCATTGCAGGATTAAATGAAAATTTCATATAGAGCATTCGCGAAATCATATCCCGTCTTGATGCTTCGAGAAATAATGCTTTCTCTTCATCGGTTCCGCTATTTGTTATTGTTGTATTAATAAAGTTCAAAAAATATCTGTTGTCTTTCAGACTTTTTTCTGAATGCCTCTGATTTCCCGCGCTGAGACTCGATTTAGTTCTCTGGGAATATGAAGGTTGTGCCAGAATAAGCAGTAAAGCTAATATTGATGAAATAAAAGCTGTAATTTTTTTAGAGGTCAAAAATCATCCCCTCTCGAGCAAGGAGTATTTCTGTATTAACATCTGAAAGAAGTTCGGCATGCTCCAGCGCAAGCAGATAATTCTCCTGAAGTATATCATCTGAATATGCGGGCTCATGGTGTGTCAAAATCAGTTTTTTTACATTCCAGTTTGTTGCGCAGTTAACGGCCATAGTATAGCTGGTATGACCCCAGTCTGCCTTTAGAAAAGCTTCGTTCAAAGTATATTGTGAATCAAGTATAAGAATATCAGCTTTATTGAAAAATTCAGTCGTTGCTCCGGATGATTCAATTGTTTCACCTGTAAATTCAGTATCTGTAGCAAATATAAAAGTTTTATTTTTCTGAGTGAATTTATAAGCAAAACAGCCCTGCGGATGTTTCAATGGGTAAATACTCAGAAAAAGGTCCTCTTCAAGCTGTAGAGGTGATGTTCTTGCATGCTCGATAAAATGATAATTTTTTGTTGAAGCAGTACCCTGAAATGTTGCAGGGAAATATGGGGATGACATCTGGTTTTCGAGATATTCCTGCTGTTTTTTGTATGGAGAATAGAAATTCAGTACATTACCCTGAACATAAATAGGTCTGAAAAAAGGGAGTCCCTGTATATGGTCCCAGTGATTATGAGTAATCATAATATTAAGATTACCCTTACCTTTCCCGCAATCACCATCCATAAGAACGTTTCCCAGTCTTCTTATACCTGTACCACAGTCGAGGATGTAAATATTTCCAGAGTTTGACGTAACTGTTACGCAGGTTGTATCTCCGCCGAAGACATAACGCAGCTCATCAGGGAGATCAGAGAGAAAACTGTTTATACTCTCTCTTCCCGTCAGTTGATTTTTAATTGCCAGGTCAAGAATCCGCTGAAGTTTGCCTGTATATTCTTTGTTGTTTATCGGGGAAGGGAGTGAGCCCCTCACACCCCAGAGTCTAATCTGCATTTTTTAATACAGCTCCGTGAAAGTAATGGACAAAACGTTAATTATAATGAAAATATTTGTCAAATATATTAGATTAATAATAATATAATCTTGATTAATTAAGCAACTCATTTTAATATTTATAATCGAAGTTGAGATAAATTTATTTAAATATTTGTAATTACTATCTGGTGCAGGATTTAATATTTTATCAAAATGGAATATTTTTTTTGCTCAGATGATTATACCGTTTTTCACGATTGCAGACAGAAAAAAATAATAACTGCAAAAAATCCGGCGGCATCAGTATTCATCGCACCAGAGGTACGGCAAAGAGTAATTTTACCGCAAATTTTAAGTAGATACAAAATATGTTCAGGATATATATGATAACAGAGTATAGAAAACAGATTTATGAAAAAATTCTTAAAGGTGAACCGGTTAAGCTCAGTTTTAAATATGTGACCGATGATCTTTTAATGTTTATTAATAGTATTTTAACCAGAGAGCTGGCTAAACATGATTTACAATATCTTATATATTCTGTTGTAACTATTTTAAGGGAGTTAATTGTAAATGCATTAAAAGCAAATACTAAGAGAATTTTCTTTGAAAGCAATAATCTGGATATAAATAATCCCTCAGATTACATTGAAGGAATTGAAAGATTTAAAAATGAGATTGTCGGTGATTTTGATTCTATCAAAGATATAATTCAACAGAATGATCATAGTATTAATTTAAATATAATTGAAGAGAAAGAAGCTCTTTTATTTACAATAAAGAATAGCGTTGCTATTATTCCTGAAGAATTGGCAAGAATTAACATGAGAATTGCTCTGGCTGTTGAAAAGAACAGTTTTAATGATATATATGACACCATTGAAGATGAAACAGAGGGTGCAGGTCTCGGGTTAGCCCTTATTGTAATGTTTCTTAAAAGCATGGGTGTAGCCCCTGCTGCATTTAATTTAAAGAGTGACGGAAAAGTAACTGTTGCATCAGTTCAGCTCCCTTATCAGCTCAAACCGGCCGAAGTTACTACTACGGTAAAAAAACAGATACTTGAAGAGATAACAGGTATACCTACTTTTCCTGAAAATATTATAACGCTGCTTCAGATGTGTTCAAGCCCTGATGCTGACATTGAAAAAATTGCACAGACAATAAAACTTGATGTATCAGTAACATCTGATGTAATAAAACTGGCAAACTCAGCAGGTTTTATATCCGGGCAGAAGGTTGATGATATCAACAGGGCCGTGATGAAAATCGGTCTAAAAAATCTTAAGAATATTCTTCTTGCCAGTAATGCAAGGAAAATTATGGAGAGCAGATACAGCAAGTTTGAAGAGATCTGGGAGCATTGCAACAGGGTCGCTTTTTATTCAAGACAGATTGCTCTTACATTTAAAGTTCCCGGCGGCGCTGCTGATAATGCTTATGTTGCGGGACTCCTTCACGATCTGGGCCAGGTGGTTCTACTTGCTGTAGATATGGAATCGGTTAGAAAAATTGCAGAGATTGTTCATGACAGGAATATTATTTCAACCACTGTTATGGAGGAACTCTCCATAGGTATAAGTCATGCAGAGATTGGAAATATGGTTTCTGAAAAGTGGAATTTTCCCGAATTTCTGGCTCAGATAATCAGGCATCACCACTCACCTTTAAATCTGCCTGAGGAGTTCAGGGATGTGGGGTTTTGTGTCTATCTTGCAAACATGATTGCAGGAATTGAGAAGAGAAAATATTACTATTATTATATTGAAGAGATGGTTCTGGAAAAATTCAGCATAAAAGATGAATCTGAATTATTAAAACTGAATGACTTCCTTAAATCTGAATACAGTAATGCTCAGAAGAAATTCTGAGCATTACATACAGCTTCGTTATAAACTTCCTTTAATGGAACATTATATTTTATTGCTGCATTTTTACAATCTTCATATTCGGGTGATAGAGTAACAGGATTCCCATTAAATTTGTGGATCTTCACTTTTATTATTCCGAATTTTGTTTCAATACCCTGCAGGGTTCTTTCCAGTATTTTCCTTTTTACTATATTTATTCTAACACCGGATGTTGTTGTTTCTCTGAAAACAATCTCTGTAATACGGTCTGACTTTTCTTTTGGTGAAAGAATTTTCAGTATGTGACCGGGGCGGTTTTTTTTCATTACAGCCGGGATAACAGAAATATCCAGAGCCCCATTCATTAAAAGAAGTTCAAACAGATAAGAGTAGATTTCAGGATTCATATCGTCAATTGAAGCTTCCAGTTCGAACACTTCGTCATCAGTTTTATGAATATTTTCATCGTCGCCGATGAAAAGACGGAGTACGTTTGGAATATCAAGATTTTTTGTACCTGCACCATATCCGATTGATTCTGTTTTCAAATCCGGAAGTGAAGTGAAGTCCCGGCAGTAGTGTTTAATAATTGCGGCGCCGGTTGGAGTGGTTAATTCGGCTTTAATACCATTTGAGTAGAGAGGTATACCCTTGAGTATCTCGGCAGTTGCAGGAGCAGGAACCGGGAGAGTGCCGTGTGCGGTCTCTATAAATCCGCTGCCTGTGTTGAGAGGAGATGAAACGGCTTTTTCTATTCCGGCTTTATGAAAACATATTGCAGCACCGCAGACGTCAATAATTGAATCTATCCCGCCTATCTCATGGAAGTGTATAGATTCGATATCCGTGTTGTGAATCAATGCTTCAGCTTTTCCGATTATATTAAAAATTGATACGGCATTGTCTTTTACTGATGAATGGAGTGTGCTCGACTCAATTATTTTTACAATGGAGCTCAATGACCGGTGTGACTGATCGGATATTACTTCGACATCAAATTTTGAAGCTGAAATATTATTTTTCAGACATTTTTTATATGATAATGTGTATCCGTCTATATTGAGTTTTTTTAATTCTTTTTCAAGATAAGAGAAATCAACGCCTGTATCTAAAAATGCGCCGATTATCATATCGCCACTTACTCCTGCAAAGCAGTCAAAATAGGCTATTCTCATAAAATTTATCCCCGGTTAATTATTGCTGCAAGATATCCTGCACCGAATCCGTTATCGATATTTACTGTTGAAACGCCAGGTACACAGCTATTTATCATCGTAAGGAGAGCAGCTGCACCTCCAAAGTTTGCACCGTATCCTACACTCGTAGGGACCGCAATTACCGGTCTGCTGACCAGACCCGCCGCCAGGGAGGGGAGAGCTCCCTCCATTCCTGCTACTGCCACAATTACGTTTGCACTCTGCAGCAGGTCAATTCTTGCAAGGATACGGTGAACACCGGCTATTCCGACATCGAATAATCTGTCAACAGGTGAGCCCATTACCTCTGCCGTGATGGCAGCTTCTTCGGCGACGGGTATATCTGTGGTTCCTCCGGTTATTACGAGGATTCTTTTTTCAGTTACAGGTTCAGGGATTTTGCCGATGATAATTACCCGTCCGTGAGTGTTGTATGCTATTTCAGAAAAATACGGTTTAAGGAAGGTATATAGTTCTATCGATGCTCTTGTTGCCAGAATTACTCTGTTATTCATTGAGAGTCTTTCCGCAATCTCTTTTACCTGCTGATCTGTTTTACCTTCGGCATATATAACTTCAGGCTGTCCGGTTCTTATGGGCCTATGGTGATCAATGCATGCAAAATCTATGTCTTCATATGGAAGTGATTTAAGCATGGAGAAGGCTTCATCGTTTGTAATCTCGCCTTTCTGTATTTTTTCAATTAGCGACTTTATTTTTTCCTCATTCACTGCTTTTCCTCTATGTTTATGTTCATGCTCCCTGTCCGGTATCCCTGAAGATCGAGAGTTATATACTTAAAGCCTGATTCTTTAAGATCTGCAAATACTTTTTTCCGCATTGCCGAAGATGCAATCTCTTCAATCATGTCCTCTGCAATTTCAATGCGTAGAATCTCACCATGAAGTCTGGCGCGAATTTTTTTAAATCCGTATGAAGTTAAAATTTTTTCTGCAATCACGGCTTTATTCACAAGCTCAACTGTTAACGGTGTCCCGTATGGAATTCTTGTCGCCAGACAGGGATATGATTCTTTTTCTGAAGTCGGGAGTTCCAGGTATGAGGATAATTCATATATACTTTTTTTATCAAAACCGGCAATCTTTAAAGGGCTTAGAACTCCCAGTTCATCTATTGCTTTCATGCCGGGTCTGTAATCATTCATATCTCCGGAATGAGATCCTTCCAGAATAGTATTAATTCCTTCCGCTGATGCGGCAGAGATGATATTATTTAAAATAATGGTTTTGCAGTGATAACATCTTTCAGGGTTGTTATCAGTTATTTTTTTAAAAGAAAATATATCTATATCGATAATCCGGTGATCAATGTTGAGTGAAGATATAACAGATACTGCTGATCTGATTTCATCTTCGGTAATCATCGCGGTATTTACGGTATAAGCAATAAGTTTTAAATCTGGATTTAATGATGCAGCAAAGAGCAGCAGTGTACTGTCAACACCTCCGGAGTATGCAATAGCCGCAGATTCGATAGTTGAAAGATAATGTTTTAGATTAAAAAATTTCTTTTCAGTTTCAGATGAGAGTTTTATCACTTAACCTTCCAGTTATAAATTTATTTGGAGTCAATTAATCTTTAAAATATTTTTTTGAGATCAGTAATTATTCCTGAATATATTTTTTAGTGTAAAAAACAAAAAATTATATATCCCTGTAATCTTCGGCAGCGCGGATAATAGAACTTCTTTTACTATAGAAAAGTTAAGAAATAAATACTGTTTTGAAATATATTTGAATTAAATATTGATTAAAAATATAATGTTGGAATAATTATATAAGTTTAATTTATATGTAAATGATAATTTGCAATATCTAAAAATTTAGATTATGGAGAGATTGAATGACCGGCATTTTTTATAAAAATAAAAACGATATTATTGCTGTTTTGAAAGATATGAGCGGTATTTTTTTCGGATGTGCTGTGGGGGGACTCGGCTTATCACTTTTTCTGATCCCGTTTAAGGCAAGCCCCGGTGGCGCTGCAGGTATTGCTCAGATCTTTTTCTATTTCTTTAATATACCTGCAGGTCTGCTCATGCTTCTTATAAATATTCCGTTGTTTATTATAGGTATAATTATATTCGGAAAAATGTTCGGGATTAAAACTCTTTTCGGGATATTTTCTTTGTCTTTTTTTACGGATTTATTTGCATCGGAGAGGTTCACCGGTGCGTCATTCCTGAAGGATTTTATTTTTAAAATAAATGAACAGAGTGTTTCTTTTACCAATGAGATTCTTCTTGCTGTGGTTGCAGGGAGTCTTCTCCTGGGAGTGGGTGTCGGATTTGTTATTAAGTTCAACGGTTCAACAGGGGGGAGCGATATACCGGCACTTCTTCTCCGGAAATATTTCGGACTGACTGTAGGCACGTCGTATCTGATGATTGATACTTTTGTTATTTTTGGAGTTGGAATTATTTTTAAGGATCCGAACCTTATTTTATGGGGATTTATCTCTCTATATATAACAACTAAAGGTACGGATTTCATTGTTGAGGGGATGTCATATACAAAGGAGTTGTTCATAATCAGCAGTAAATCCGATGAGATAAGAGAATTTATAATCAATGATCTCGATAGAGGGTGTACACTGCTTAGAGGGGAGGGGGGCTACACGGGCGAAGAGAAGGATGTTATATATCTTGCACTTCACACAAGAGAACTTCCGAAGATAAAGGGGGCCGTCAAAAACATTGACCCCCTGGCTTTTATTGTTGTTAATGATGCTTATGAAGTAATGGGTGATTTCAGGAGATAGCTTTCAGGCTATCTCCTTTTCGATCAGTGCTGAGAGATGTTTAAGTCTGTCTGCACTCTCTTGTAGAATTTTTGTATTTTCAGCATTCTGCTGAATTGTCTTTCCAGTATCTTCGATTGAAAGAGCAATCCCTTCAACTGCATACTGCTGCTCTTTCATCGAAATATTTATCTGCTCTGTTTTTTCAATTGCTGTTCTGGTTTTGTTATCCATATCAGTTTTAAGTTTTTTCTGTTCTTCCAGAGCTTTAACTGTAGTTACGGCATTATCCTGAAGTGATCCAAGTGAACTCATTGTTTCATTAATAAACTCAAGAATCTGATTTATAACCTTGTTCGATTCCACAGCGTCTTTTTTATTTGTTTCAATAAGGTCTGCAATTCTGTTAAGCTCCTGCGTCGAATGATCAGCAAGCTTCCCTATCTCTTCAGCTACTACTGCGAAACCCCGTCCATGCTCTCCTGCTCTTGCAGCTTCTATTGCGGCGTTAAGTGAGAGAAGATTTATTTTATCGAAGAATTCCTCAATAATAGTAATAACAAGTGTTATGTCATTTGAATTCTGAAGTATTTTTTTATTTATCGTGTCGAGTGTCCCCGATGCCTGGCTCCCTTTTTTTGCATTATTGAGAAATGCGATAAGAGTATCCTTCATTCCGCTGCCGTAGTTTTCTATGGAGTCTATTGAGATCGATAGGGCGTTTATACTTGCTGAAAGCTCTTCGATGGAATGTTTCTGGTAATCTGTTGCTTTTGAAACATTTTCAGTTCCTGCTGAGATCTCCTCAACTGTGGCGGAAAGTTCTTCCATTGACGCAGCCTGCGATTGTGCGTTATCTGAATATTTTGTAATGATATGGTAATTTTGATCAATAGAATCATTAAGTTCTACAACGGCATTTTTAATTGTTGAGACAAGTGATTTTATCTGGAAATAGTTCTCTCTGTTCTTTTCAGATTCGGATTCAGCGGTATTAACTGCCCGGTTTAGAAACTTAGCAGTAACCGTACCTAATATATAAAGCAGGGTAAGAGTCAGCAGGCCGTCAATAAATGTTGAATTTACTGTCTGAACAAGGAAACCTGCAGCTGCCGGTTTGGCTATTGCGAAATAAAAGTATGAATGTGTTGTAATAAAAATCAGCAGTACAGTAGTTGAAACCAGCATTGAGCAGTAGAGTGTAGTATATGCAAGAGCTACATGCATAAATACTCCCATTGTAACACCGGAGAGATAGTACGGTCTGGTCAGGAATCCTGAAGCTGCTATAAAAGAAGCCGTAAATGCAAGTGTGTTTGCGGCAAGTTCAACTTTTCCCGATTTTATCAGAAAAATAATAATTATACAGGATACTACTAGAAGTGAAGAGGATTTTACTATCTGAATCAATCTGGCAGAATCGAGGAAAAACAGACCGAAAATGTTGAGTACTAAAATACTTGCGATGATTGATGAGCTGAAGATAAATACATATTGTGCTTTTTTGTACCGGATTACTTTTTCCGGAGGGTACTTTCTTAGAAAGGTTTTTAATAAATTGTTCATATTCTGTTACCATTTATATATATATTTTTGAAGTTAACAGATTAGCTGGATTGTATAAAGTTTCATCGAAGATTTATCGTGAGGAATGAAATTTTTATACAAAAAAGAATAATTCATTTCACTTCGTATCTAGTAATAATATTTACATTTATTTTTCTATTAAAAAATTTTTAAAATTGAAAAGTAATTAAAAAGGTAAGTATTTATAAGCCGTTGGTATTTTTTCTCCAACGCACCACGGTTATGGCGGAGAAAATTTTCTCACCGGTTTCTGAGTACTTATTTTAAAAGCATGTTTTGAAAAAAATGCAGGAATCATATTTTGAAGGAGAATGAAGCAGTTCATATTCAATTTTTCGTGAATTTTTATTACTAATAATGGGAGTTTTTCAGATGAGAAAACCGGATGTTGAAATTCAGTTTTCTCATTTATAATATTGAGGAGGATTCTGATGAGTTTTTTAAAACTTTAATGTTAAAGAAACTCCAAATGTCGGATTTCCCCTTTCGTCCAGAGTGAAAAGCGGTGCTGGTATTACATATTCATCAGTAACTTCTCCGCTTGATATATTCTCTTTTTTAAAGATTGAATGAATTATTTCAACTGATTTTGAAAATGCAAAAATTGAAGCGTAAGTAATACCTCTGTTTTTGTTTGAACTCCCTTTTTTATAGCTGTTGGACGCTTCATCATAATATTCAGGAGTTGAGAATTCACGCATTGCCATGTATAGTAAAATATTGTTAAGATGAAAATAGAAGTACCCCCATTCTCTGCTCCCTCTGTAGAAAAGGCCTGCACCATTGCTTGTTAGAGAGAGCAGCGCCGCTGTAGTCGTATTGCCGAGAAGCTGGTTGTTTCCGGTAAAATAGGATGCCTGATGAAGATAGTTGTAATTGTATGAATCTATAAAGAGCGGCATCCCTCCTGCAACAAGCATATACCAGGCGAAATAGTTTATTGCTCTATCATCACGGGAGATGTCTTTATGGTCTTTTTTAAGATTTTCCGGGGTGTTGAGGAATCCTCTCGCTTCAAGATACAGATATGGCGGAGCATTAAGCATCCACAAACCCAGGCCCGCCCAGTCATCGTTCATGTAATATCCCAGCAGCGGAGATGAAAGGGGCATCGATGCACTTGCAGCAGGGATAACTGCAAGTATAAATAAAGTGTCATAAAATGAGGTTTTACCGAAAACAATTTCATTTTTCCGTGTTTTATAAAACTCTGCAATACTTGTGCTCTGATCTTTGAACGGGAGAAGTATAAAAAATTCATTATCAGGGATAATTAAATCTGCAGCTGCAATAATTCCATCAGCAATATTAACTTCTCCCTGATCTTTTATAATCCCATTTGAATCGGCCGAATAAATTCTGAATTTACCGCTTTTTTTCATGTCATCTGAGAGAATGTATTTATTCTCAAATTTTTTAATTCGAACAGGAAGCTGAAATATATTTAATGCTCTTGAGATAAATTCAGCGGCATGTTCTTCACTGATAAGGCTGAATTCTCTTGAATTGATAGAGACATCCATGGGGATGCTTACTTCATATTTATTTATAATTCTTTTGTTATATGGAATTTTAATACCATAAGCTTCAAGTTTTATCATTATAAATTTTTTATTATCTGTTACGGTGCCGGATATTATAAGATCAATATCTGCATCTTCTGAGAATTTAAGAATACATTTCTCTTCAGTGCAATTGAATTTAGTTAGTTCGCGGCTTATTATCTCCGGTTCTATAATAGAGAAACTGTTCTTTTTCAGTATTTCGAGTATATGCTTTTCAATAACCAGTGCAAGGGTTGCAGATCTTTCGGTGTTTGATGAAATGCCTGAAACTCCAGCTAATGGTGCAGAGGAGAGTAGTCCGTATAGATTGAGGAATATTATAATAAGGAATATTTTATTTTTCATTAATCCAGTTCTTAATCATCTAAGATTCATTTTATTTTGTTGATTCCGGCGTCATTTGCCGGGCATATTATCGTTTTGAGAAAAATATGCCCGTATGAATTCTGATGTAATGAGTCTTGAAGATGATATGCGGTATGTCAAATAAAAAAGATAATTACATGTATGTCCTGAATACGGCTGCAAGTTTACCCATTATAGTTACGTCGGTACATTCAATAGGTTTATATGCGGCATTTCTCGGCATCAGTTTAATTGAGTTGGAGGTTTTCTGCAGTACCTTAAGGGTTGCCTCATCATCAACAAGCGCTGCTACAATTTCTCCATTCTCTGCAGTATTCTGCTTCTTAATGACTGCAATATCGCCATCGAAAATTCCCCCTTCAATCATTGAATCGCCTCGGACTGTCAGAGCAAAGTATTCGCCGCGGCTGAACATCTCCTCTGGAAATGAAAGATAATCTTCAATGTTCTCCTCTGCAAGTATGGGTGTACCTGCTGCAATTCTCCCTAGAAGCGGTATACTGATCCCGGTACTTTTAATTACGATTTCGTCGTCAATAATAACTATTGCGCGTGATTTGTTGTGCTCTGTTTTAATGAATCCTTTCTTTTCAATGGCTTTCATATGGTCATATGCGCCCTTTACAGTTATACCGAATTTATCCCCGATCTCCCGAACAGTTGGAGGGAATCCTGAATCGATAATAGATTCTTTGATAAAATTCAGAATGAGCTGCTGTTTATCTGTCAGATCTTTGGCCATATTATACCTTCCATTAAAGCTAAACATAATATTAGCATACATTTGTTTTATGTCAAGAGAAAATAAAGAATATTATTGTTTTATTTAGTAACTATTCAAAAACCGGCTGAGAGCAATTTTACTGCGTATTTTATTATTTAAAGTATTACTGATAAGTTTTTCTTTACAATAACAAATATTTGTAAAACAATAACATTAATAAATTTGAATGAGGTGTTTTATGTATAAGCCTGAAAACTTTGATGCTAAAGTAATTGATATGAAAAAATTTACCTCTCTTATCAAACCGGGGAATAAAATATTTCTCACAAGCGGACCGGCTATTCCTGCTCTTGCAGCTAAAGAGATTGCTACATCTGAAAATCTTCGAAACTACGATCTTGAGATAATACAACTTTTTTCAACCGGTGATTTTTTTAATGATGAATCATGTGATATTCAAAATTATAGAAGAAAAACTTTTAGAAGCGGAGAGACAGCTGTTGAAGATGTATGTAATGGTAAAGAGGATTACATCCCTGCTAATCTTGTTGAGATTCCGTATATTTTTGCTACGAAGGCGATAGAGATAGATATTGCAGTAATAACCACATCTCCGCCAGATAAAAGAGGATTTATGAGCCTTGGAGTCGCAATCGATGTTGCAGATACTGTCATAAAAAATGCGGCAATTGTAATTGCAGAGGTGAATCCAAATATGCCGGTCACTTATGGAGAAACGTCGATTCATATCGATCAGGTGAATCATGTGATCTTAAGCAATGAGACGCTTCTTGAGAGAGAGAGGGTTGCATATGACAGTGTTCAGGATCTAATCGGCTGGCATGTGGGCAATCTTATTCAGGATGGTTCTACCGTTGTTCTACACGTAGGCAGAATTTTCGATGCTATTGCCGTTCATCTGATGTCAAAGAGGAATCTCGGTATTCTTACAAATGTTGTATCTGACTGGATTATAGATCTTGTTGAAGCGGGTGCTGTATCAGTTGATAGAAAGAGAGAGTGGGGCGGGCAGATCTCAACCAGCTACTGTTATGGTTCAAGAGAACTTTACGATTATGTAGACCATAATCAGCTTTTCGGTTTCTACCCGATAGCAAAACTTGCGAATCCGCTGAGTATAAAAAATATTTCAAAACTGATTAGTATTATGAATGTGGAGAAAATAGATATAACAGCTGCAAAGGTTCTGGTTTTTGCCGGTGATGATCTTCTTTCCGGTTATGAGAGTAAATTTAATTTTGCAGCAGGAACTGCATTTTCAGGAAGCGGCAAAGTGATTTTTGCACTTAAGTCAGTAGGGCAGGATGGAGAGAGTAACATTGTAATAACACATGACAGAGATAATGATAGAATAAGGTCTACTCTCAGTACAGCAAGATATGTTGTAACTGAGTACGGAGTTGCATCATTATTCGGTAAGTCCAACAGAGAGAGAGCTCTATCTCTTATTGAGATTGCCCATCCTGACCACAGAGAGGCTCTGTTTAATAAAGCGAAGGAGCTCGGTTATCTATATCCCGATCAGATATACAGATCAATATCTGCGAATTATCCGATCAAAATAGAGACAGTGAAAACATTCAAAGACGGACTTGAACTGAAGATCCGTCCGATCAGAGCATCCGATGAGGATATGATGAGGCGTCTGTTCTATAAGTTCTCTGATGAATCGAAATATTACAGATATTTCACTCATGTTAAAGTAATGCCTCATAAGAATATGCAGAAGTACCTCAGCGTCGATTACGAAAAGATTATGGCGATAGTTGCTGTATATCAGCAGGGCAATACGGAGAGAATAGTAGCCGAGGCAAGATATGCGGCTTTCCCAAGTGGAGATGCATATGAGATGGCATTTCTTGTTGATGAGGAGTTTCAAGGTAAAGGGCTTGCTACCTTTCTTGCTAATTTTCTTATAAAGATTGCAAAGGATAGAGGGATAAAAAAACTCACCGCATCAGTTCTTGCACAGAATCAGAAGATGCTTACTGTTTTTGATAAGCTTACAGTAACTCCGCAGAAGCATTATGATGGAGAGACCATTGAGCTGGAATTTTATCTGCAGGATTAAACTCCCTGTTTATTTTCTATAAGGAAGTCTATATGAAGTATAGACTTCCGGAGAAGATAAAATACAAAAACTGCATTCAGTCCGTCAGAAACAGGCATGGAGATCCATACTCCGTTTAGAGCGAAAATCCGCGGCAGAAACCAAAGCAGCGGGAGCAGAAACAAAACCTGGCGTGTCAGTGTCATTGTTGTTGCCAGGTATACCTTACCCGTGGACTGGAAATAGTTGCTGGCGACTACCTGAAAGCCCACTGCCGGCAGCATCAGCATAAAAATTCTCATTGCGGGAACTCCTTTAACAATCAGTTCGCTGTTATTGTTAAACATCAGAATTATCCAGTACGGGAAGATCTCTCCTATTATAAATGCAATTACTGATAGTATTGTCGCATATTTAACTGTAAGCATTAATGTCTCTTTTACTCTTTCATAATTTCCCGCGCTGAAATTATATCCAAGGATCGGCTGTGCAGCCATATTGATTGCTATTATCGACATTATAAAGAGTGTTGCCACGCTGTTTATAATCCCCATAACTGCTACAGAGATATCTCCTCCGTACTTTATCAGCTGGGTGTTGAATACAGCCTGAACCACACTATTGGCAATCTGCATAATAAATGGTGCCATACCGGAAGCAACAATTCCTGTTATTATTATTCTGTCCGGGATCATATTGGTGAGATGAAGATGTATTACAGATCGTGTGCCTCTGAAATGAGCGATTACATAAACAGCCAGAACAAATTGTGCAATTACAGTTCCGAGCGCTGCCCCCTTTACACCCATACCAAATCCGAATATAAATACTGCATCGAGGACAATATTTATTGAGATGCTCAGGAGCATGGAATACATTGCGATTTTAGCATTACCCTCGGAACGTATAGACGAGTTCAAGCCGTAACCGGTAATGGCAAAGACGGTTCCTAGAAGTATTATATTAAGATAATCGTTAGCATAACCGATGGTTTCGTTTGTAGCTCCGAAAGATTTCAACAGGGGGACTTTAATCGCAAATCCGATTATGGTCAGCAATATCGAAACTGAAATCATCAGCGTTAGAGCATTGCCGAGTATCTTTTCTGCCTGTTCTCTGTCCGCCTTTCCCAGTGCAATAGATGTCATAATACCGGAGCCGATGCCGAAGAGCATGCCGAATCCCATGATAATAATCATAATAGGAAATACAACGGTGAGCCCCGACAGTGCTGCGTGACCCACACCCTGTCCTATAAATATGCGCCCCACTATGTTGTAGAGTGCGCTTGTAATTACAGCAATAAATGCAGGTATATAATAACTTAGAAGAAGGGCTCTTATATCTTTACCTGCAAGATCTTTTGTCTGTTTTACCATATATGCCTTCGGGAGTTAATAGCTTTTATTAAATCAATGGTTAAAACTATGAAGATTTAACTCAAGTAAATAAATCAAACCGTCAGTTTTTTAATCAGCAGATTCTATTTTGTAATCAGCTTATAAATATGTACATTTTAAAAGCTATATCCGTTATTTTCTTGATTTTTAATGCTCTAAGTACTGTTATGATTGTAACAGAATCCGGTAATTTCAATCTCTATTCTAAAGACTATTGTGATTACCCGGTTGATAAAAAGATTCAGAAAACTAATGAAAAATACATATCTCCCGCCGAAGGTATCTACTCATAAACAGGTGGCGAAATTGCTCTCCGCCGCGCCTATGGCACGGCGGAGATAAAATACCACTTGTTTTGAACAGTACCGCTGAAGGCGGGGGGAGATATATATTTAGATTGATTTTAACTATAATTTTATATGTAGCTAAGTGATTAAAGCCAATTAAAACTAAGGATTAAATATATGCTAAGTTCAACAATGATTTACAAGGGTGGGATTATTATGATCCCTATTATTCTTGGATCTGTAATAGCTCTTGCAATTGTCATTAACAGAATTAATTATTTTCTATCAATCAAAATGGATTTAGATTCATTTATAGATAAAATTCATTCGCTGGTCAGAGCCGATAAAATTGATCAGGCTGTAAGTGAATGTTCTGCAGTTAAACACCCTCTCGGGAAGGTCTTCCGTGCTGGTCTTGAGAATATTCATAAAGACCGTACCGGTATTGAACGGAGCATGGAGAGATCCGGTACAATGGAGATTGCGGAGGCCGAGAAGTTTATGCTGCTCCTTGTGATTATAGTTGGTGTAGAGCCTATGCTCGGTTTTCTCGGTACAATTATGGGGCTGATACAGTCTTTTATGGCATGGGAGAAACTGGCCGGAGCGGTTACAGTCGATTTTCTTGCTGCGGGAATTTATCAGGCTATGATCACTACTGCCGGGGGACTTATTGTAGCAATACCGTATTATATAATATATCATGTAATGGTGGGCAGAATTAATACCCTTGCAAGGGTTCTCAATCATCAGGGTGAAGAGCTGCTCGACCTGTTAAAGGATACACGGAAGGTTTCATAAATGAAAATAACTCCTTCAACAAAACTACTTGTATCTCTTGAGTCCGCAGCATTGTCAGATATTATTATGAATCTCTTTATCTTCTTTTTCATAAGTTTCAGTCTGCTTTATACGTTCAATCAGCATAAGCAGTCAGATATTAAGGTTAATCTCCCGAAGGGGACAACTGATATGGATCAGTTTAAAGGTCCTGTAGTTGTAAGTATAACAAAGGATAATATTGTTTATTTTAATTCAGAGAAAATTGAATTAAAAAATCTTACAACTCATCTTGCTAAAAATCTGGAAAGAACAATGGCTGAAGGGCTTGTTATAAAATCTGATAAAGAGGCATCTGTCGATACTCTGGTGAAAGTTCTTGATACCTCAAAGGCTGCAGGGATTAACAAACTCGGAATAGCGATAGATGTTCCGAAAAACTCCGGAACTCTTCAGCAGTAAATTTTTTCCGGTATTTTCAACTTTAGAAGTCTGCAGATCCGGGAAATCAATTATTTACTGAAAACTCTATCTAGAAATGCAATCATCTCTTCGGAAACCTCTTTCAATTCTTTTCCTCTTACAATCCCATGCCGGTCAGATTTTATTTTAATAAGTTCCCTGTCGTGTGAACTTATTTTTGAATATATCTCATCGGCGCTTTGAGGATTAACAACCGGATCACCTGTAGCCTGGATAATTAGTGCGGGTATATTAATTTTTGAAAGATTCGCTTCTACATGTTTCATCAGCTTGCCGAGTTCATAGGTTCCGTTAATCGGATTTCTCGAATAGTTTATATCGGGATTTTCCGGAGTATTGGGGACAAACTCCATCTTCCCTTTTCCGATTTTGAATTTTTTCAGTATAGTGTTGAAAAAACTTACGGCTCCGGTAAGAGATGTTTTTATATCCTGAAGTCTTAATGGTGCGCTGATAGCAACAAGTGCTTTCAGTTTAGGTCCTTTCTGTGAAGCCTGAAGAAGAGCCAGTCCGGCTCCGGTGGAGAATCCGGCAACTGCAAATTCGCTTACACTGTTTTTCATTACAACATAACCTCTGTTTACAGACTCGTTCCAGTCCTGCCATCTCCGTCCGGAGAGATCTTCGGGTGTAGTCCCGTGACCGCGAAGCCTTACACCATATACTGAATAACCGGCTCTGTAAAGCTTATCAGCAAGTAATTTTACCTCTTTCGGAGCAGCCATGTAGCCGTGGATAAGAATTACGCCCTTTGTGTTAAACATGTTATGAAGAAAAAAAGGTTCACCTACAGATTCCGGTTTTGAAACGCCCTCTCTAAAATAATTATTATAATCCTCCTGAAATAGTTTCTGATCAAGTTTCAGGAACGTATCTCTTATTTTTATTTTTACAAGCCATGGAGTCATGAACATAATACGCCGGAGCATTGTAGTGAGTTCAGTTAAAGGCTCTATCTCGTTCTTAAGAACTTCAATGAAGTTGTCTTTCCGTACAATATGGAAGTTGTATAACAGGGCGAATTTACCCATATTTTTTATTATTTTGTCACCTTTGATTTCGACAAGATTATTTTTAACAGCCTCTTCCATGAAGCTGTCATATTTTTCATGGAAGACATCTGATCCGATATTGTCATGCCGCTTTATCAAAGTGGAATGGAAGGAATACTTTTTAAATTTTTTGATTCTCTCCATTGCAAGAGATGCCCTGTTTTTGAAGTCATAATCACTAATGGAATTTTTAGGATAGTTCGCAAGAATATATGCAAAAATATGATCATGATTTACTGTGGTCATTCCGTAAATGGAATCCATATAATCCTGCATAACTTTAATGCTGAGTTTATTTATATAATCACTGTCGCCAATCTCTCCGAAGCATGTCTCCTGTCTGCATGAAAAAATATTTTTGATTATAGATGTTTTGCTTACATAATCCGACATCTTCAACGCTTTGCCGAAGTTAATATCGATGTCCACACCTTTGGTCAGCATTGTCCCTTCGATTTCGAGCTCCTCAGCGACCCGTTCGGAAGTCTCTCCGGTAAATTTTTCCACCATTCTCTTGATGAGATTATTCCTTGCTCTGATAGGATAATAAGTAATATTTACGGGGACTATATATGTTGAGCCTGTAAGTATACTCCCTAAGTCCTCTTTGTTGAAACTATATACATCCTTGATTATTTCAATATCCTCGAATCTTTTTTTCTCGTAGAGTTTTTTTATAATCTGTCTGTAGATTTCAACATGGATTGCAATTTTAGCTGCACCGGTATGCGGCGGCCGTCTTATTCCTGTATTGTAAATGAGAAATTTCCCTTTTTCTATAAGTTTTTTATCCTTGATCATCTGACCTTCAGGGAATATAATTACGTTCATTTTCCCTGTTAGAAGAGCATTGGCCAGAATTTTGTCTCTGTTGGGATCTTTTGTAGAAACGGCACCCATTTTGTGAAGTATAGATTCAAGTTTTCCTTTAAAAAAAGATGAATCAGCAAGGGATAGAGAATGCTGCTTTGTATATTTATGGATTACATACGGCAGGAAAGCCGTTTCCATTCTTGTGAAATGATTTACTGCAAAAAGCACATGGCTTGCCGGAATATTCTCTACTCCATGGACGCGTATGTCAGCCTCCGATGCCTTGAAAACAGCATCAAGTGTAAGCTTCGCAGCACTCAGCATAAAATTAGAAAGCGGCATGTGCAACCTCCATGTATTATATCAGTACTTATTATTAAAATAATCTTCAAGTATTTGTTTATGGTCAAATGCCATTTCGTCAGGTATCTCATTCTGTAGAAAAACAGCTGCCTCTGCGGCATCATCTCTCCCTTCTGGTGAACCTGAAGCAGAAGCAATAAAAACAGTTGATATAGTATGATGACGAGGATCTCTTGCTGGATCTGAATATGTATGAAACTGACGGATAAGATTTACTTTTAGCGCAGTCTCCTCTTCAGCTTCCCTCATTGCAGCATCTTCAAGACTCTCGTCATAATCAACAAATCCCCCCGGAATAGCCCAACCGTATGGAGGATTTTTTCTTTTTATAAGTACAATGCCGTTTTTACCGGCAGTTTCAGTCTCTATTATAATATCGACAGTGGGAAAGGGATTTCTGTAATTTTTATCAGTCATAATGAAACCTCATATAATAATATTAATATGAATATTTTCAATAAGCAAGCAATTAATATTTTTAAGAAAACGGAACAACGGGTTTAAATAGAGCATTTATTTATAAATTGTATGCAGCTTTTCATTGCAATTCCTCCCGGAGATACGGAGGCTGGAAAGAGATGTAATCATCAAAACAGTTGTGATAGATATACAGATATCAATAAAACAGGTTGACTAAATTTAATATATTTATAAATAATTGAACAATCGTACAACATTTATTCAGCAACTGACAGTGATGATTTAATTGTGATTATTTAAAAATACGTAGAATGCCTCTTTTATGTATTACATCCGGTCATCACCGCCGAAAATAAAGTAAAGGAGTTATGCAATGAAAGTAAAGGATATGTTTGATCTCTCGGGTAAAGTTGCTATTATAACCGGCGGAGGGAGAGGGATCGGGGAGTTTATGGCTGAAGGTCTGGCCGAGGCCGGGGCTGATATTGTTCTTGCATCACGAAAAGTAGAAACCTGTGAAGAGACCGGGAAGAGACTTGCTGCTGCAAATGGCGTGAAGTATCTTGCTGTAAAATGTGACCTTGCAAAAGAGGATGATATACAGAATCTTGTCGACTCAACTATGAAGGAATTTGGAAAGATTGATATTCTTATAAATAATTCAGGTGTAACCTGGGGGGCTCCGACTCTTGATTTTCCTATTGAGGGATGGGATAAGATTTTCAATGTTAACGTTCGCGGAGTATGGATTCTTACTCAGAAGATTGCAAATATCATGAAGGACAGCGGCGGCGGTAAAATTATAAATGTATCATCAATTTTCGGATCGAGAGGATCACTTGAGATTGCTCATCCTGCTGTGGCTTATAACTCATCTAAAGCTGCAATTGAAATTCTCACAAAAAATCTGGCAGTAAAACTGGCAGACCATAAAATTTATGTAAACTGTATTGCCCCGGGATTTTTTCATACAGATATGATGGGATATGTTTTTAAACCCGGTATGGAGAATATGCTCAACGCAATGCTGAGTGTTATTCCGCTAAGAAAAGCAGGTGAGGCAGAGGATATCAAAGGACTTGCAGTATTCCTCTCATCAAAAGCATCAGATTTTATGACAGGCGCGATTATTCCCCTTGATGGCGGAATGGCGGCGAAGTAGTTTAAATTATTTACTGATTTGTCTCCCCCATCGCTTTTGGGGGAGATGCCGCATCGCGGCAGAGGGGGCGCAGAGATTTAATATTATATTCAGGTTTTATAAAACTGGAAGATTGTTTTAATCTTCTCCCCCCCCCATCCGCCCGCCGGGCACCTTCCCCATGGTAAAATGGGGAAGGGTTATCGACACGCTCTTACAGTTTTGAAATTTTATCCATCGCCTTGATTACGTTCTCTCTGCTGTTGAATGCGCTTATTCTTATGTACCCTTCACCGCACATTCCGAATCCTTCGCCGGGAGTACAGACTACTCCGAGTTTTGTAAGAAGCATGTCGAAGAAATCCCATGAACCGGTTTTAGTATTGATCCAGATATATGGAGAGTTGTCTCCGCCTGTACATTCGTAACCCATGGCAGTCATTTTCTCTTTTACAATCTGAGCATTTCCCATGTAGTAATCTATAATCTCTTTAACCTGTTTCTTACCCTCTGCAGAGTAGACAGCTTCTGTTGCCTTCTGTACCGGGTATGAAACTCCGTTGAATTTTGTAGTATGCCTTCTGTTCCATAATGCATTGAGTGAGTGCTTATTACCGGCTGCATCATAGGCCATACACTCTTTCGGAACTACAGTAAATGCGCATCTGGTTCCTGTGAAACCTGCAGTCTTTGAAAAGCTTCTGAATTCTACTGCAACCTCTTTTGCACCTTCGATTTCGTAAATGCTTTTTGGAAGAGATTCATCGCGGATAAATGCTTCGTATGCCGCATCATACAGGATGAGGGCCTTATTTTCACGGGCAAAGTCCACCCACGTTTTAAGCTGATCTTTTGTGATGGTGGCACCTGTGGGATTATTAGGAAAGCAGAGATAAATAAGATCAACAGGCTCTGTGGGGAGTTCCGGAACAAAACCGTTAGAAGCGGTACAGTTCATGTATACAAGATTTTCGTAGCGTCCATCGGTTAATACTCCTGTCCGGCCAGCCATTACGTTTGTGTCAACATATACAGGATAAACCGGATCGGGAATTGCAATTTTTGTATCGATTGAAAAGAGTTCCTGGAAATTTCCCGTGTCGCACTTTGCTCCGTCGCTTATAAAAATTTCATCAGCTGAAATATCAGCTCCTCTGCTTTTAAAGTCATTCTGTGCAATTGCCTCGCGTAGAAAATCGTATCCCTGTTCGGGTCCGTATCCGCGGAATGTTTTAGAAGAAGCCATCTCCTCAACTCCGGTGTGGAATGCCTTGATTATTTCCGAAGGGAGCGGCAGTGTAACATCGCCAATCCCCATTCTTATTATCTCCATATCCGGATTATTTTTCTGAAATGTTGAAACACGTTTTGATATTTCAGAAAAGAGATAGGATGATTTCAGCTTAAGATAATTTTCGTTAATACGTATCATTGGATTCTCCATTATTTTCAGGGGATTCACAGTTCTGATGATCTGTGGAAATTACATCTATTTATAAAGTATATACTCGAAGCATGATGCAGAATTTCTGTCAAGGAGATGTAGTTCCGGTTTTTAAAATATTTTTCAGGAATGGAGTTTGATTAAGAATAATAATTAATCTGACTTACTATTTTATAACACTTTACGATTGAAATAAAACAATTTTTTTCAGATGTCATTCCTGTGCAGACAGGAATCCATAGTTATTATCAAATATATGTCAGCAAATAAATGGATCTCCGCCTTCGCGGAGATGACAGCAATTACTAATTCATTCGTAAAATGCTATAGTCGGGCATTTATTGATGATACATCTGATTTGCGGTGCCCCTTAAGTCCCTCTCCTATTTAGGGGGCTTCAGGGAAAATGATGGCGATTCCCGGAAATATTTTCACCGGAGTTTCTATAAAATTTCACTTTAAAAAAAATACATGTAAGACTGTGTAAAACTAGTATTAAAACAATATATAGTTAGAATAATCGCCAAATATAATAGTTTGTGTAATTATAATAACTTAATATCTAACTTTTTATAAAATATTCAAAAAATACTTGTAATTGCTCTATTGTTATATACAATTATACCAAATTGTATAATTAAGGAGCTGACCCATGAAAGAGAAGAAAGAAGCTCTTGCGGCTTCACAATATGTAAACCTGCTTCCAAACCTTGCGGATTATGTTGATCTCTATTCAAAGAAAAGAAAAAATTTCACAGCGCTGGCTGAATTCGACACAGGCGAGATAATCAGCTGGAAAAAGTTCAATCAATCGGTGAATGCCTTTGCGGCAAAACTCCTTTCAATCGGATTTAAAAAGGGGGATATTATAGCAACATCACTCCCTCTTCTCAAGGAACATATTTACCTGATCTATGCATGTTATAGAACCGGAATTATAATCGCCCCTCTTGACCTTAGGTTGAAAGGGGAGGAGATCATATACTGTTTTGAAAAAATAAAACCTAAGGGATACTTTTTTCTGGGCAAAACTCCTCTGGCTGATTTCCGTCCGATAATTTCTGAAGTTATGAAGAGTGTTACCGGTGTAGATCTCTGGGTACAGTTTCAGAAAGAACCGGAATTTATTCTGGATGGAGCTACCGGAATAACTGAATTTGCGAAGGATATAAAAAAGATTTTTATTAAAAGTCTTTTTACAGGTGCAGTTAAAAAAGCCAGGAAACTGGTTGAGAAGCGGGACCCATCCCTTATAATTTTTACTACTGGTTCAACGGGTTCACCCAAGCCGGCCCTTTTGTGTCATGAAAACATTCTGATTCAGAATATCGGACTATCCGTTGCGTTTGAACTTAATTCGGATGATGCCATGCTTGTAAATCTTCCGCCGTCTCATGTGGGGTGTATAACCGAACAGCTGGCCACGTCGATATTCGGAGGATGCAAGTCTGTTATCCTTCATATATTCAATGCCGAGAAGAGCCTTAAAGCCATTGAGCAGGAGAAGGTGACTGTTATCGGACAGATTCCTGCTCTGTTTAATCTTGAGTGGCAGCTTCCCGATTACAGTAAATATAATCTTTCATCTCTCCGCTTTATTTTATATGGAGGACAGGAGGTTCCCGTTGAATTTCTTAAGAAGATGCAGGCAATGGCTCCGAAGATCGGTACAGGGCTGGGTCTTACAGAGACTGCGGGTTTCTGCACATATACAGATGTGGATGCAATGGTAACGGAGATTGCAAGAAGTATAGGCTATGACATGAAGCTTACTCCCATAAGTATAAGAGAACCGATGACAAGGGAAGGGCTTGCCGGAAAAGAGCTTTCAGCCGGAGACATCGGAGAGATATGTTTTGCCGGCCCGCAGATTTTTCTCGGATATTATAAGGATGAAGAGAATACAGCAAAAGCTGTTTCGAGAGACAGAGTCTGCTACACCGGTGATCTCGGCTATTACGACAATGAAGGGCTTCACTTTGTGGGACGGGCGAAATTTGTAATTAAACCTAAGGGTTATCAGGTGTATCCTCAGGATGTGGTAAATCATATATCGCAGAAACTCGGTGCAAGGGCATCGTCAATAGCCTGTGTCGGTGTTCCTCATGATATATATATGGAGGCGATTATTGCTTTTGTTGAACCTGCACCTGGTTCGTTAATAACTCCGGAAGAGGTCATCAAATCATGCAGTGATATCTCATCTTACTCCAGGCCTTCATATGCTGTCATTCTTGAACCGGGGAAAATGCCTCTGAACCGCGTGGCAAAAGTTGACTATATGAACTTAAAGAAACAGGCAGTAACAATTATAGATGGTCTCAGGGAAAAAGGTGAATGGGACAGAGGGGTTGACAGTCAGGAGTAGGGGGGACTATGCTGATTAATAACATTACAGTATTCAGATCAATCTTCCGCAACATCAACTCCAAAGCGTTGAACCGGGGAATGATCGGCTATACGATTAAAAGGGATTTCGGGCCTTTCGGACTGAATGATATTCATGATTATGCAGATGCGACCTGTGATGATTTTAACAAGTACACATCTCATGAATCACCGGCACCTCCATTTTTCTTTTCGAAAGAGCTCTATCCGCTGTTCCGGGAGATCATCACACATCGGGGGCTGCATCTTAATCTTTTGAAAATGGTACATGGGCAGCAGAGCCTTAAATCATATGCTGCAGTTTCACATGAAGATCAATTCAGCATTGAGATGACAATTGCAGATATAACTGATACTGCAGCGGGGGAGCTCCTTCTTGTTAAAACAAAGGGGAGTTCTCACGGGAAACTTATTCTTGAAGCTGAAACAGGATTTGTTGTCAGGGGAGTGGAGAAGCGGACCGGCGGTATATCAAAAAAAGAAAAATATGCTCTTCCCGATTATTCTGAAGAATCGGAAGTCAGGTTTTTGATAAATACTGTAAAAGGGCAGGAGAAAAAATACGCAAAAGTTTCAAATGATACAAATCCGATTCATACAAGTACTCTGTTTGCTAAAGCTGCAGGCCTCCCCGGGAGGATTCTGCATGGAGTCTGCGTGATGGCCATGTGTACAAATTCTCTGATAGATGGGGTAGCAGGGAGAGATTCCGCCAGATTACGGGAAGTATCGGGAAGATTTTCTTATCCGGTTATACCGGGTGATACTCTTACACTTATCGGTTACCGGACAGAGAGTAATGGAAAACATGGAATTAATTTTAATGTCTATTCCGGCAGCGGGAAAACTGTGATCAATAAAGGGGTCTTTCTGTATAGCTGAAAGGATTTCACGCCCGGCCCATCATGTGAAAAATATGGCGGGCGGGAGAAAAGCCTTATCTCCCTCTGGTATATTCGCTTCTGATTTTTGAATATTCTTCACTTCTCGATGCCGAGTAAATTGAGAATCTGTTTTTACCTAAAAATTTTGCTTCGTACAGCGCATCGTCAGCTTTTTTCTGAAGATTTTTATACTCTTTATCAACATCATCTTTTTTTGCAGATGGATCTATACTAAGCCGGCATGATGTAATCCCTGCACTCATAGTAGTTTTTATCTTTTTTTTACTATCATAGTGAAAATTTATTTTTCGTGTTTCATCAAGAATTTTGTTCACATAAACCTCGGCACCGCTGAGATTTGTAGATGGGAGTATTACATCAAACTCCTCCCCTCCGAAACGGATGACATAATCTGTGGGACGGGAGCAGTCTCTTATTATTCCGCTTACTTTTTTCAGAATTTCGTCACCGAGATCATGCCCGTAATTATTGTTGAATTTTGAAAAATCGTCAATATCAAATCTGACAAAACCGACTTCAAGATGAGGGAATCTGTTATTGCTCATAATCCGTGAAGCCGTTTTTACTATATCTGTAAGGTAGCTGTCGCTGTATTTTAGAAGTCCGGTTTTTTCATCAATATTCATCTTTTCACTAAGCAGTTTATATTTTTCCAGTAATGAAAAGTATTCAAGTTCGTTTTTCCATAATTCTTCAAGAATTGAATCATCTACAGCATCCTGCTCAAGAAGCATTGATATAATTTTTAATGTATTTATCTGGAAACTGTTTAGTTCTGTCGCCATTTTTCCTCATTTTTGTTGTTATAATAAAACCGACAGTATTCAAAAAAAGAGCAATAGTCAATAACAAATAATGATTATATTCATTTATTATCCGGATTATGTAACTTCAGTCGGGTTCACCGGCTCTCATTAGTGATTATTTTTAAATGAAAGCTTGATTTCTGAAATTTCATTTATTAAATTTAAGCAGATGTCGATTAGAATAGCAGGTCTCAATTCCTGTTCAGGGAGGAACAGGTGACCGGGAGGTTTTCAATGAATAATCTCATGAAAATGGATGATCGTGAGATACGGCAGGGTAAAATTTCAGGGGATCATGAAAAAGTAGATGATTTCAAAAAAAAGATCTCTGATGAAAAATATCTTGATCATGCAATATCAAAACTTGCCACTGATCTATCTCACTATTTAACCAAATGAAGAAACTATTCAGCAGGCATATGCCTTAGCGGCATTTGCAGACTTAATCTGATAAACTGTACATCTCTCCCTGAGAGATGTACAGTTTAAAAAATTTAAAATTTAAAATTGAAGATGCGATTATGACAGAGAACAATTCCTACGAAACATTATTTAAAAATAAAACTATGAAGAGTTATTTTCTTATACTATTTGCTGTTATAGTGATGTTTCTCTTATATATATTCAGATTGTACTTATGGATTTTTCTATACTCACTGATATTCTACGTTGCACTAAGACCTCTTCATGAGTGGATTCTTAAATATGTTAAGAAAAGAATCATCAGCTCAACAATTGTTATAATGATAATTCTTGCACTTGTAGTAATTCCTTCTATGTTTCTTTTAATGATTCTGTCAGAGCAGATCTATGACCTTTACGGCAGAATTCATTTTACAGTAAATTACGATATATTAAAGAATATTGGAGAGAATAAAACTGTAGATACAGTGCTTGCATTTTTAAACATAGAAAAGGCAGAGTTGGGCGAGAGAATTTTAAGCTATTTTAAAGAGACTTCCATGTCGGCTTTTGCGAGCATAACATCTATTGTTTCATTCCCTATAAATTTTATAATTAAGTTTTTTCTTATGATGCTCATATTATATTTTCTTTTTAAAGATGCCTATAATCTTGAAGGTGCAGTTTATCGTATACTCCCTCTGCCGACAGATCTTGAGATGAATATTGTCACAAGGCTGAAGAGCGTAATTTACGTTCTTATGCTGGGTAATCTGTTTATCATGCTGCTTCAGGGATTTATGGTCGGATTAGGTCTGTTTATCGCGGGAGTAAGCACGCCTCTTGTCTGGGGTACTCTTGCTGCTATACTATCACTTATTCCTGTAATAGGGACAACATTAATCTGGCTTCCGGCGGCTCTCTATCTTTATTTTACCGGAAATTACGGCATGGCCGTATTTGCTGCGAGCTGGTGTTTTGCATGGTATATGATTCTTGAGAATCTTGTTAAGCCTAAAATTTTTGGTGACAGACTGAATTTCCATCCGCTGCTTTTTTTCTTTCTTCTTCTGGGGAGTATTCAGGCATTTAACCTTCCCGGAGTAATAATCGGGCCGATTATACTTTCGCTGTTCTATTCATTCTGGGAGATATATAAAATACTCGATGATTACATGCAGAACAAAAGATCCTTTGATGTGAGAGATGATTCTGCTCAAGGGTAGTTTTTTATCTTCTCCATCAGTCTCTCTCTGAGGAGATTGCTGGCGCTTCCAAGCTGTTCCAGTATATATTCAGCTTCACTCCGATAATCAGATATTTTTTCTGCTGTCCAGTGTTCAGGCGGCGACTGGAGATTGGTTATCCGGTCAGCAAGCTTAACCATCCATATCTCCCGGGGCTGAAGTTTTATTCTTTCAATGCTGTCCGCCATTCTAAGTGGTTTTTCAATACTGCTGTTTTTAGTCAAAGACTGCACTCCGTCTGAAATATCTTTCCCGAATATTTTTTCTATTTCACCGGCAGTTACACCAGCATCCTCTATAGCGTCATGGAGGAGGGCACACTGTACTGCAAGATCGGGATTGTTAATCTCTCCGCTGCATATTGCAGCAATAACCTCCATACATACATTTGAAAGGTGTATTATGTATGTAAGATCTGTGCCCGGTATTTTCTGGTCTCCGTGAACAGCTCCAGCAAAACGTATAGCTTTCTGATAGAGGTCCTGAGACCATATTTTATTCTGTTTCATGATTATATACTCTCATATACTGAATCCTATAACTTCAGAAAAGTTTGTCAATTATGAAAATCTGCTGATAGATATGAATTGTCAGAATAAAAGGATTTTAAGTTCTTGTATACCCGTCTGGCCAGCCGGAAAAATTTATTTAAAATAATAATTAATTTGACATATGAACATAAAATTGTAGTTTCTTTACGGTTAGAAATCTATCCGCACAAAAAAGAGTAAACATTGCTTAATGAAAACTCTCTTATGATGCGTATAAATTAAAAAAAAATATATATAAATTTTATCCAGGAGGATATTCATGCCTGTTACCAGAAGAAATTTCCTCAAACTGTCAGGTGCGACAGCAGCCGGGGCTTTTTTGGGGGGAACTTCCTTTCTGACCGGTTGTAAAACATCACCGGACAAGTTGAAAGGTACAACTGAGAGCACAACTATATGCCCCTATTGCGGTGTAGGTTGCGGACTGATTGTTTCTGCTCGAAACGGAAAGATTGTAAACATTGAAGGTGATCCTGAACATCCTATCAATAAAGGCAGTTTATGCGCGAAAGGTGCAGCCCTTTATCAGATAGCTTCTAATCCTATTAAAAGAAGACTTGATAAGGTTCAGTACAGAAAACCGGGCGGAACTGAGTGGGAGGAGCTCTCATGGGAGAAAGCCTTCGAGATGATGGCTGAGAGAATTAAAGACGCAAGAGACAAGACTTTCGTTGAAAAAGAGAATAACGTAACTGTTAACCGTACAGGTGGGATTGTCGGTCTCGGCGGTGCAGCTCTTGACAATGAAGAGTGCTATGTCTGGTCTAAATTCGCACGTTTACTAGGTTTAACTTATCTCGAACATCAGGCCCGGATTTGACACAGCTCAACAGTTGCCAGTTTGGCAGCTACATTCGGACGCGGCGCGATGACAAACCACTGGATAGATATCCAGAACGCAGACGTAGTTTTTATTATTGGAAGTAATGCAGCAGAAAACCATCCAATTTCTTTCAAATGGGTACAGGAAGCAAGAGATCGTGGCGGGAAACTTATTAATGTTGACCCGAGATTTACAAAGACTTCATCTCTTGCCGATCTTTATGCTCCGATCAGACCGGGTACAGATATAGCATTCATGAGCGGTATTATTAACTATGCTCTTCAGAATGATTTTATCCAGAAAGAATATGTTGTAGAATACTCAAACGCATCATATCTGATTAATTCAGCTTATACATTTAATGACGGTATCTTCTCCGGCTATGACAGCGCGAAACATACCTATGTAAATGATACATGGAAATATCAGCTCGATGATAAGGGAATTCCAAAGAGAGACAAATCTCTGAAAGATCCGAATTGTGTATACCAGCTGATGAAAAAACATTTTGAAAGATATACCCCGGAAAAAGTAAGCGCTATCACAGGCTGTCCGGTTGAATCGTTTAAAAAAGTTGCAGAATTATATACATCTACACACAAGCCGGATAAAGTAGCTACAATCATGTATGCGATGGGTGCTACTCAGCACACAATTGGTGTACAGAATATCCGTACATATTCTATTCTTCAGATTCTTATGGGTAATATGGGTATGGCCGGCGGCGGTATCAATGCTCTTAGAGGTGAGTCAAATGTTCAGGGTTCAACTGACCATGGTCTTCTCTGGCATATAATCCCCGGTTACCTGGCTTCACCAAAGGCAAAAGATGTAAATCTCGAAACATATATTAAGAATTATGTTCCGAAAACAAATGACCCGATGAGTATGAACTGGAATCAGCATATGCCTAAGTATCTGATCAGCATGCTTAAAGCATGGTTTGGTGAAAACGCGAAGAAGGAGAATGATTTTGCATATGATTATCTCCCTAAAGCGCATAAGCCGGTACCATATATGGCAATGTTTGAAGATATGTCAAAGGGACAGCATAAGGGCGCGATTTTCATGGGGACTAACCCTGTTGTCGGTGGACCTAATACAAATATGATTATGAAAGCAGTTGAAAAACTTGACTGGATGATCTGTGCGGATCTCTGGGAAACAGACACTTCAATTTTCTGGAAGAGAAAAGGGGTTAATCCTGCAAGCATCAAAACAGAGGTCTTCCTCCTCCCTATGGTTTCATCAGTTGAGAAAGAGGGAAGCGTTGCCAACTCCGGAAGATGGACTCAGTGGAGATACAAGGCGCAGCAGGGACCTGGAAATTCAATCTCCGACCTTGATCTTATAGATGAACTTTTTCTAAAAATCAGACATCTATACGAAGCGGATGTAAAAGCGGGTAAAAAAGTTGCATTCCCTGATCCGATTCTTAAAGCAAACTGGAGTTACAGACATCCGGGTGAACATGAAGCGGATCCTCATATGGTTGCCAAGGAAATCAACGGTTACCATGTTGATAAAAATGGAAAGCGCGGAAAGCAGCTTGAAAACTTCCTGATCATGAAGGATGATGGTTCGACTGCATGCGGATGCTGGATCTATAGTGGTTCATACAACGAAGACGGCAACATGATGGCAAGAAGGGGTTCAAAAGATGCTTCCAATAAGATCGGTATGTATCCTGAGTGGTCATGGACATGGCCTGTTAACAGAAGAATCATATACAATAGAGCTGCTGTAAACAGAAAAGGTGAGCCTTTCGATCCAAAGAGATGGGTTATCAAATGGACAGGCAGTGCATGGAAAGGTGATGTTCCGGACGGTGGAGCGAAGCTTGGGCCTGATCAGAAGAATCCGTTTATCATGCTCGGTGAAGGTGTTGCAAGACTCTTTACTCCAGCGCTTAATGACGGACCTTTTCCTGAACACTTTGAGCCTTTGGAGACTGTTGCAAGGAACCTGATGAACTCTCATCAGCTTAATCCTGGAGTTACCGTTTCAGATATGGCAAAAAAAGAAGTGGGATCTACCGCAAGATTCCCTTACATCGGTTCAACCTACAGGGTTGTTGAACACTGGCAGGCTGGCGCGATGACAAGAAACCTTCCATGGCTTAATGAGCTTGTTCCTGATATGTTCTGTGAAATAAGCCTCTCTCTTGCAAAAGCAAAAGGGATTAAGAATGGAGACAAAGTTAAGATCAGTTCAGCTAGAGGAGTCATAGACTCTTACGCGCTTGTTACAGACCGGGTTCAGCCTTTTAAAGTTGACGGCAAGATGGTTGAGATGGTTGGTATGATCTGGCACTTCGGCCAGGGATGCGAATCAACCGGAGATTCATGTAATACTCTGACCCCTTCAGTAGGCGATCCGAATTCATCAATACCGGAATACAAAGCATTCCTGGTAAACATCGAGAAGGCGTAAGGGGGGATAAATCATGGCAGAAAAAGCGTTTTTAGTAGATACATCAAAATGTCAGGGATGCAGGGGGTGTCAGGTTGCATGTAAACAGTGGAACGGACTCCCGGCAGAGAAGACTGAATTTTTCGCGGGTCCTGAGTATACAAACCCTGGAAAACTTTCAGCTAAAACATGGAACCATGTTATCTTCTTCCCTATAGATAGAAGCAATGCAGAACATCCTATATGGACAATTATGCATAAGAAGTGTTTTCACTGTGCAGAGGCAAACTGTCTTAATGTATGTCCCGAGAAGGCAATTTACAAGCTGGACGACTGGACAGTTATTGATCAGGATAAGTGTATAGGATGCGGCGCCTGTGTTAATGCATGCGTTTATAAGGTTCCAGAACTGAGCGAAATTAATCATGTTAATGACGCGGGACAGAAAATCTTAAAGAGAGACAAATCACATAAGTGTAATGCATGTACACTTAACGAAAGGGAGATCCCTGCGTGTGTATCTGTCTGTCCATCTGATGCTCTACGTTTCGGTTACAGACAGGATCTGATTAAGCATGCACAGGGGAGAGTGAAAACTCTCAAAGCTGAAGGATTCCCGAATGCAAACATTTACGGACTCGATCAGTTTAAAGGACTTGGAGTAATTACTGTACTCAGAGACAAGGCTGAGAAGTATGACCTTCCTCTTAATCCGGAAGTTGTAGACATGACAAAAGTTGAGTCAACAAAAGATGTTTACGCGTTACTCTCAACATTCACAATGGGTATCCCAATGCTGAAGAGAGCTGCGTACAAAGCGTCCAAGTCGATGTCAAAAGACGCATAAAAGTTTGTAAAAAGAAAAGTTGTTATATGGAATTAAAGGGCTCGCCGGATGGCGGGCCTTTTTCTGGCTCTTTGAGTTTATTTGTTTTCTAATTCTAAGCAAAAAAAGAGAGAGGATATATCCTCTCTCTTTTAAAATAGTATCTTTTAAAGAAATCATCTATTCATGATGACTTATTCCTGCGTTGGTGGAAACTGCCCATATAATCCCTGTTGTTGGACTTACGGATACTCTTTGAATTTCGTTACTGGCGAGACCGTTTTCAGCTTTGTAAGTAGCCCATGATCCGCCCTGGTCAAGAGAAATGTTAAGACCGTTATTTGTTGCCACAATAACTCTTGAGTTTGTATCAATTAGAATTGAATTTACCTCAACCTTTCCTCCGACACTAAACCACTCTTCAATATTAGATATTAAGGATTTGGCAAGTCCCTTATCTGTTCCAACATATATTTCACCAGTCGGTGAAATCGCAATTGTGAAGACCTTGCTTCCCATGTTCGGAGTTTTTGATTTGATTTTTTCCCAGCTTTTATTTGTTCCTTTCATAGGATCTTTTTCGTCCATATAGATATAGAGACCTTTTGATGTTCCAACAGCAATGATTCCATTAGCTGAAACAGCAAGGGTATTACTTTCCATGTCTATATCTTTATCCGAGGAAAAAGACATCCCTGAATTTTTACTTATGCTTAAACCTTTTTTTGTCGCCACATAAAGAACACCGCCTAATTCAGCTACATCATAAGTATCGTTAGAGGCTAATCCCTGGGAGGTTGTATACTGAGCCCATGATCCACCGTTGTTTGTTGATTTCCAGACTCCGCCATTTGTATCACCGCTTGCGGCGACCCATATGATGCCTTTTGAAATAGTTATGTTATTGATTCTTCCTATTGAAACGCCAAGTGCCTGAGGAAGTACTTTTCTAAAACTTTTTCCGCTGTCACTGCTCATAAACATATTGCCACTTTGCGTGCCGACAAACATGGTTCCTGTTTCTGCAACAGCAATACTGGTGAATTTCTGGCTTGTGTCCGGATTATTCTTTTTCCAGATAAGCCCGCCCTCAAGATTCAGTTCAAAACTTATTAATGTGCCGAAAACGTATCCAGTTTTCTTTTTTGGAAGATTTATTTTATACCAGTAATCTGTTATGCCGTTAACTTCAGAAGGGTGCTGTGATTTATCAATTACATCAACAATATCACCTCTTTTGAGTGTAGCAACAACTGTTCCTCCAGTTGATGAAATATTCCTCACATTAACTACACCTGCTATGATCTTAGCCTTTCCAGGCTGAAATGAAGCATCTTCAGCCTTAACGGAAACGGCAAACATCAATAGTATAGATGAAATAAAAACTATTAATTTTTTCAATTTGTTGTCTCCTTCGTAAACTATTATTGTTACCTATTTGCTGTATGAGCCTCAACTTTAATTTCACTGATGCATGTGTCTGACACTTTTCCTTTATGAACACTGTTAATTATAAATTTGAAAGTTCTTCCATATAGTTCTAAAGGTCCACTTGTTTGAAAATCAAGATTGTTATCAACGAGATCAATAATACTTTCGCCTTCATCGGAGCTGATTTTTAAGGTTGCAACTCGATTATTATTGTTATATGAATCTTCACTTGAAGCAGAACCATTAACAATAGATAAACCTGTTAGAACAACATTATCTTCAAAAGTAAGAATAATGTACTCGCCTATACCATCGTCACCGTTTTTCCCTTCGCACCACGAGGTTTGAAGTTTACCGTCAAATGCATTACGTGGATCATATAGTGTTTCTTTTCCTTCTCCAGAGAGATACTGGGATGAAGCAGATATAGTTGCTTTACCAGCACCTGATATTGATATAGTTTTTAATACTTTAGAAGCATCGCCAAGGCTCGTTTTTAGTATATAGGCTTCTTTACCAGGATACTGAATCAATACAAATTCACCACTTTCTTCAAGTTGAAAAGCAACCTGTCCGGCTTTTACAGTACCTGATTTGTCGCTCTTTAAATTTGGCCTTGTGTAAAGATCTTCGTCTTTAGTTACAGTGACTGACTGAAGTTTTCCATCTTTTGTACTTTCATTACTAATCCAGCCTTTAGTTGTAACACCATCAATTGTTACATTGAAATATTTTTTCCCGTTAAAGTCTTTCTCTTCATTTAGAATCAGATATTCACCTCGTTTTACTTTTCCATTGGAGACATTGATGGGTTTTTTTTCACCTGGATTTGTAATTAAATATGAATCTGTAATAACTGTTTTAAAAACTGTAACTGGCTCTTTTTTACAAGCTATTGTAAACATGAGCATCAAAACTACGAATGATGTTAAGACTTTTTTTAGTGGCATTTCATTCTCCTAAATTGTTTTTTAATAAGTTTTTCCGCTTGGAATACAAAAGTCATTAAATCCACCCCGCGGAGTGTTGGTTGAATATGGATTTTAATTGTTTGAAAATTTTTACATGGCTTGAAGGAATAATACAGAAAATCCCATAACCAGTTTAAAACATAGTGTTATTTTTAAATAGATTTAGCGTAAAAAATGCGATAGTCAAGTAATTTTTTAGGGTTTAATTTTAAAACTTCCACTACAAAGGTATGTATTGTTGTTATTTGAAAACAGATCTTCAATTTATTAAAAAGTATTTATATATAATGTTGCTGTTAATTTACGTTGGATGACTGTAGTTATTAGGTTGGCTTTTTGATAATAAAAGTATTTATTAATATTTCAATTGAGAAAAATGATTTGTGCACAGTGATAATCGCTTTCGTCCTTATCACTGTTTATATTGCAAAATTATTAAAATAGTTTCAACTGTAATTCATAGATAATTTTATTCACCACAACCTTCATCTCCACAACCATCATCGTCGTAATCATCTTCATACTCGGATACAGGTGGTTCAGGATTATCTTTACCGTAGTATTCACCGTTTTTATAATATCCATCTTCTATCAGTAAGCCATTAGAATTATAAATTGATCCTTTGCCATGCTTTTTTCCATCTTTAAATTGACCAATATATTTTCCATCTCTCCATGTTAATGTTCCTTTCCCATCTTTACAATTACCAGATGTGCATTTACCAACAAATACATTGCTTTCAAAACGTCCAGCATCTTTTGATCCATCGGCATAAGTCATGGTGCCCATTCCATTCATAAAATCGTTTTTCCACTGACCTGTATACTTATCCCCATTGGGCCAGGTCATGGTTCCTTGTCCCTCTCTCTTGCTAATTTTAAATTGACCTACATATACTTCGTTCTCATTCCATTTAAGTGTACCTTGACCATTTATACAGTTTCCGCTTATACAAGTCCCGCCGTCTCCATATAATAGGCTTGAAAAGCCGATAAATAATGTTAAGATAATAAATAACAGTTTTTTCATATTTTATTCCTCTAGTAATTTAATAGTGAATCACATATAAAGAGTCTTTTAATTTGCAATTTGTCAAGAATGATAATTGATAGTATCGATTTTCAGGAATAAAAAAATAAAATTTAATTCGGAAGCTTTTGGGTGTTATTGAAATATTTAGAAAAACAAAGGGGTTTAAATTTTCGTTCTATAAATACACATAAATCCTACTTGTCTTTAAAACAATATTTACATCCCATTATTACAATTTTATTCTCCGACTTTTCTGTAATCTTAGATGCGTAAAGACCTTCATACTTAGTCAGTTCGGAGCCGCAGAGAGGGCATATGCGTGTTCCGGGAGGGAGAGTTTTTCTCCCTCTGAATCCTGTTGTTTCAGGCTCAATATTCTGTTTAACGATTTTTTTCTTTCCTGCTCCGGATTTGCCGATTTTATTCATTCCTCCGGAAATGGCGGAGAATATATAAAGAAATGCCGAAATTCCTATTGCAAGTCCCAGGATAAATATCAGTGCGCTCATACGGTTGTTATTACCTTCACGACAAAGTTAATCATTATTGTTTCATCTGATGGAGGATTGTAAGTATAATCACTGCAGATTTCAATAATCTCAAAACCCTCCTCCTCCAGAATTATTTTAATTTCATCCTGCGAGTAGATTCGCTGAATATGTTTTTCGTGAAAGATACGGCCATCAGAATGTTTGATTGTGAATGAGGATATTATATGCTTCTTCTCTCTATCATATGCGTTGCTCCACTCGATGTTCATCCCGCGGGTTTTATAGTATGATGTTTTATTGTTAAAAAACCGGTCGATGTTATGTTCGGTGGTGATGTCAAACATGAAGATGCTCCCTTCATGCATTACCTGTTTTGTAGAGCGGAGGACATTCCGCACATCATCAGATGTGAGCTGATAGTTCATCGTGTCATGTACGCTGAATATAAAATCAAATTTCTTTTTGAAATAAAAGTTACGGATGTCAGCGCAGATTATTCTGAAACTTCTGAAAGCTCTGGTCTTTGCTACGCGAAGCATATTAAGCGATAGGTCAACTCCGAATATTTTATAATTATCTGCTGAAAATTTAGCACCGAATTTTCCGGTTCCGCATCCCAGTTCAAGAACTGTTTCCGGATACTCGACGTAAAGATGCATAATGCTGCGGATAAACTGGTACCACTGTTCGTAGTCGACATGACGGAGTATATAATCGTATGCTTCTGCAAGACCTGTATATGGTTCTGATCTTTCCAATTCTGACGCTTTTCCCTTTTTGTATTCTATACTTTTTCAAAAATATTAACAGTATATAAAAGTCAATTATTTAATTAGCGACATAATTCGATTGACGGTAACTGCTCATAACCTTGAGTTATTCTGTCTCCACTGCACCAGTGGCATGGTGGAGAGCATTTTACCATCTATTTATTAGTAATTACGATTTGTGTCTGGTAAATTATTTATTGCCTAATAATGAACATATTGATAATATTTATTAAACAAACGTAAAAAACGAATCCGGAGAATGATAATGATAGATAAAAATATAGTACGATTTGGTGTGTCAATTGAAGAGAAACTGCTGACAAAATTTGATTCACATATCAATGATAAAGGTTATGTAAACCGCTCAGAAGCGATTCGTGATCTTATACGGGATGTTCTGGTTGAGCAGCGAATTGAGAATCCCGAAACAGAGTCATTCGGAACCTTAACAATTATATATAACCATCATCACGGTGAAATTTCTGAAAGGCTTAACAATGTGCAGCACGACTACTTTCAGAATATAGTTTCAACAACACATATTCATCTCGACTCACACAACTGTCTTGAGGTTCTGATACTCAAAGGTAAAGCCGGTCACCTCAAATCTCTTGCTGATATGATATTGTCGATAAAAAATGTAAAACACGGCAAGTTTGTAATAGCTTCTACTGAGACAGATCTTCATGAATGAGTATCTTCATCAATAATTAAAAACAGCTCAATATTCCGCAGCTTCAGCACTTCCGGCAGCTCTCTTCAATCCAAATTTATGGTAGTAAAACAATTTTTTAATTAAACCGCATAGCCCCCTAAATCCCCCGGAGGGGGACTTTAAAATAATTCTCATTGATACTTGCAATGTCATTTTTTGTTTTTCAACACTTCTTCTAAGTCCCCCTCCGGGGGATTTAGGGGACTGTTGAGAAGTGGGTACAAGTCAGTCCGGGGGCTAACGATTCAGGTGACCCGGAGGGTTTGGGAGCTTTCTGATCATTTTTTTATACTAAAATTTTTTTTCGCTAAACTATAAAGGTAAAGAGCACGATATATTGATTAAGGGTTAGTACGTCCATTCGAAATAGTTCGGGGTAAAAAAGTGAGGGTAAGACCGCAATCTTATTTATTCCCCGCTGTTCTTTTAATTTGTATGTTTTTCTGTTCATCAGCTTATTCAGAAAAGAAAAACAATAATCAGAGCGAGGGGCCAGATAGGGAAACTAAAATTTATAGTGCAAATTATAAAAAGAGAGCGGCAGATAGTAATGGAGACATAATATCGTATAATAAAAAGAATTATAATGCCTTAGATTATGAAGATTATGATTCAAATGAGGAATCTGTTAAGACTGGAGCTAACAAGGATTCCAATAGAAACAGAACAAAAGATAAAAAAAATGATTTTTTACGGAACTCATCGTGTGAATATGAATATTATATAGTTAAAAATGGAGATACGCTTTTCGGTATTTCAAAAAAAACCGGTGTTTCATTAAAACAGATACAGCATATCAATGAACTTAGTAATGATTCCAGAATATATAAAGGTATGAAGCTTAAACTGCCGTCTAAATCAGTAAAAACTAAAGAGAAGATTACTGCTGTTAAAAGTACAGCATCGGTTAAACCTCATTTTCTATGGCCTCTAAAAAAAATCAAAGGGTACAACAGGGATGGAGGGGACGGTATAAAACCGATAGGTATAGTTATTAAGGGGACACCCGGCGGTGAAGTGATTGCATCGGAAGATGGTGTGGTTAAGAGAGTCGGTTATATGCGCGGTTATGGAAATTATATTGTAGTTAAACATGAAAAGAGGTATATTACAGTATATTCGAATCTTATGGGTGTTGACGTTAAAGCCGGGGATTCTGTTCTGAGAGGAGGGCGGATTGGAAAGATTTCTGATGATATGACCCTTCATTTTCAGATAGATCGTGAAGGGAAGCCGGAGAATCCCATTAGTCATCTTCCCGGAAGAAGTTAATAGCTTTCGGTTTAAGCGAAAAAACACCTGTTTTATTTTGCTTGACGTGAAGCTTTCATTATTCTATTTTTTAGATTGCTATCATCATAGATTATATATTTTCAGGATTATAGCTGCATTTAATTCATATAAGACTGAAAGTGAATGGATATATATTTTTAAGGCTGTTTTAATATCAGCTTATAATAATTAAAAAGGATTTTAGTATGAAAAAGTGGGTAATTTCAGGAATGGCTATATTGAATCCTGATAAAACTACTGAAAAAGTTAACATATTAATTGAAAACGGGAGAATTTCCACTGTTTCGAATAAAGATGTGGGTAACCATATATCTTTTAATGCAGGCGGAGTTATTTCAGCCGGTTTGATTAATGCTCATGACCATCTCCTGGGTAATTATCACCCCAAGGTAGGGAATGGTCCGTATGAGAACTGGCTGCCATGGGATAATGATCTTAAAAGCTCGCCGGTTTACCAGGAGAGGCAGCAGATTGAGAATCGTGATCTCTATCTTCTTGCAGCTTACAGAAATCTGATTTCAGGCGTTACAACAGTTTCAGATCATATACCTCATTTTGTAGCGGAACCATTTTATGATATTATTCCGGTAAAGGCTATAAGAGAATATGCCCTGGCTCATTCCATTACATCCTTTGCTCTCGCATGGGGAGAGGGGATTGAAGCTGAATATAAGAAGGCTGTTAAAGATGACATTCCGTTTATTACTCACATAGCAGAGGGATTTGATCACGAAACTGTGAGAGATCTTTCAACACTTGATCGGCAGGGCGGACTTGGCGATCATTCAGTACTTATTCATGGAATAGCTTTTTCGGAAAGCGATATGGATCTTATTAAAAAGAGAAACGCTTCTGTCGTATGGTGCGGCGATTCCAATATGTTTATGTTTAATAAGACAACTAATATAAAGATGCTTCTTGATAAGAAGATCAATGTCTGTATAGGGACTGATTCACCAATGTCCGGCGGTGAAAATATTTTATATGAGATGCAATTTGACAGAAAGCTCTATAAAAAGCTTTATGCGGAAGAGCTAAGTGACGAATTAATTTATAAAATGGTAACTGTAAATCCTGCAAAAGCTTTCAGGCTTTATGATTCCGGAGATATTAGAGAGGGGAATATTGCCGATCTGATAGTTGTAAGAGATCGAGGCGGATCGTATATAAATTCAGTGGTATCTGCCGGATTAAAGGATATCATGCTTGTTGTTATTAACGGTATGCCGACTTATGCGGATGTAGAGTTTGCACCCTTATTTGATTCACTGGAAGTTAAGTATCAGAATGTAGTAGTGGCCGGAAGGGAGAAGATTATTATCGGTGATCTCAAGGGTCTTCTGCGAAGGATAAGCAGGGCTGTTGGTTTTAAGAAGGAATATCCATTTATGCCTGTTGATTTTTAATTAACAAAAGGAGTAGCGATGGCTAGCGGATTTCAGGGCGGAATAATCACAAGGGGCTATAAGTCAGGTTCAATTATCTATTTTGAAAATGATAGAAGCGAGTATATATACATATTGAAGTCGGGGCGCGTGCTTCTGACTTATACTAAAATTGATACCGGTGAAGAGGTTAAGGAAGAGGTCCGTCAGGGTGAGTTCTTTGGAGTAAAATCCGCGCTTGGTAAATATCCCCGTGAGGAGACTGCTCAGACAATCGGTGAAACTACGGTTCTTGTTTTAAACATGGCCGATTTTGAAAGAATGATTCTCCGCAATGTCAATGTAGTAAGAAAAATGCTTCGTGTTTTCAGCAATCAGCTTAGAAGAATTGGTAAGACTGTACGTACAGTCCTTGGTGAAACTGATAATGTAAATCCCGATGTTGAGCTTTTCAGAATAGGTGAACATTATTTCAAAGCCGGCGATTTTAATAAAGCTACTTATGCGTTTAAAAAATATATGGAATACTATCCTAATACGGATTATTCGAAGCTTGCCATGGATAGAATAAAAACTATAAGTTCAGGCGGAGGTTATACTCCTCCAGGCGCAACGGTTAAGGCTGCGAAAAATGATGATCTTACAGATTTTTCAATGGACGACGATTCCGATGATGTTTTCAGTTTTGATGAAAAACCCGCTCCTAAAAAAGAGGTGAAGTCTGACTTCAGTTTTGATGATGAGCCTCATAATCCTTCATTGGCCTCTGAATTATCCAGTGAGATGGATGATTTTTTATCTGACGACAGCACTCCTGATGATTTTGGAGATTTTGATTTTGATGGAGGTACTCCGGGAAAAGCGGTGCCGACATTAAAGGAGAAATTTGACGGCGGATTTTCCAGTTTTAAAATGGATAATTATAAGGATGCTCTGGAAGTATTTCAGGATATAATAAATGAAGGTGCTCCTGAAAAACCTCTGGATAAAAAAATATACATAGATGCATACTTCTATGCTGGCGTAAGTTTTTTTAATCTTAAGAATTATAAAGAGGCGATGGGGCACTTTGGTGAAATAATAAAAAAATATTCAGATTCAGAGAGGATGAAGGAATCGCTCCTTTATATTGGAGATATTTTTACCGCAGCGGGACAGAAGGACAAAGCAATTACATATTACAATAAAGTAGCCAATGCCTCTCCAAAGGATTCTTTGAATTCTAAGGCATTTGATAAAATCAGGGCTTTACAGAAGAGTTAGGTGGCATTTATGCTTGAGCTTGATGAAAAATTTTTTGGAAGATTCGGAGTAGAATATACTCCTAATCAGATTATATTTTGTGAATTTGAACCTGGTTATGAGTTTTATTTCATACAGAAGGGGAAAGTTAAAATAACAAAAATTATAAATGATCGTGAAAAGACTATCGATGTTCTTACTGCAGGGGATGTTTTTGGTGAAATGGCTATACTTGAAGAGGAGCCAAGATCCGCATCGGCAATTGCAGTAGATAATGTACGGGTTTTAAAATTTCACAGGGATAATTTTGATACTCTTCTACAGGGGAATCCGCAGCTTGCATATAAACTTCTTCTTATCTTTTCAAAGAGAATTTACGACGCGAAAAGAAGGCTGATGATTCTTCTTCTTGAAGAACCAGCTGTTAAGGTTATGGATGTACTTATAATGCTTGCTGAACAGAATCCTCAGTATGATTTTGAAGGGGAGATAACCTTGTATACAACAGCGGCACAGGTTGCAAGCTGGGCAGGTATGGCAGAAGCGGACGCGCAAAAAGAATTGACACATTTAACCCGTGTGGACAAAATTGATCTTTACGAGGATAGAATCGTTGTTAAGAATATCCGTGATTTTCAGCGTGTTATAGCTTCCAGGAGAAAAAATCTCTACTCGTAAATGATTGAACAAGTTTGCTCCCGTAGCTCAGGCGGATAGAGCAGTGGTTTCCTAAACCATGTGTCGGTGGTTCGAGTCCTCCCGGGAGCAATAATAAACCAGTTTAATAACAAAAAAAAAGCGGATTATCCGCTTATTTTTTTATTAATTGCTCAGAAACTGGCTGAATAATATATCTCCGCCGCGCTGTGCGCGGCGGGGAAGAGATTCATCGCTATTTTTTTGAGCGCTTATTTTTTTACCCAGAGGAAATGTATGGATGCAAAGCTTAATGAAATAAAACATAGATTTGAAGAAGTTGAAAAACAGCTGAGTGATCCCGATGTTATTTCTGACCAGAAGACTTTCAGAGTACTTAATAAAGAACATTCGCAGCTCTCACCTGTTGTAAATAAAATTAATGATTACATGAAATGCGTTAATGATCTTGCGGACAATAAAGAACTTATAAAATCAGAGAATGATTCCGAGATGAAGGAGATGCTCTCTCTGGATATAGCATCACTGGAAGAGCAGATTAAAGATCTTAATGATAAACTGATGCTGATGCTTCTTCCTAAAGATCCGAATTCAGGAAAAGATATAATCATTGAGATCAGAGCCGGTACAGGCGGAGATGAAGCTGCTCTTTTTGCTGCTGACCTTTTTAGAATGTACACAAGATATGCAGAGACTAAAAGATGGAAAGTTGAATATCTTGAAGTTAACACCAACGAAATCGGCGGGTTTAAAGAGGTATCTTTTTCTATTAAAAGTCCCGAGGCATACGATGAGTTTAAATATGAGTCAGGTGTACACAGGGTGCAGAGGGTTCCGGAGACTGAAGCTCAGGGGAGAATCCACACTTCTGCAGTTACAGTAGCTGTTCTCTGCGAAGCGGATGAGGATGAGATTGTAATAGATCCTAATGATCTTAAAGTCGATGTCTACAGATCATCGGGCTGCGGAGGCCAGTCGGTTAATACAACTGATTCAGCTGTAAGGATTACGCATATCCCCACCGGTATTATCGCAACATGCCAGGATGAGAAATCTCAGATTAAGAATAGAGCGAAGGCTTTACGGGTTTTGACCGCAAGGATTCTTGAAAAAGCGAATTCCGAGAAGCAGGCAAAGGAATCTGAAATAAGAAAAGCTCAGATCGGTTCAGGCGACAGGAGTGAACGGATCAGAACATATAACTATCCGCAATCCAGGATGACGGACCATAGGATTGGACTTACATTATATTCTCTTGAGAAAATAATGGAAGGGGATCTAACCGATATGATTGAAGCTTTGAAGAAGTTTGAAAATGAAGCTCTTCTCAAAACTCTGAAGTAAAGGGTGTATAGATTTGCTTTTAGGTGAAATTGTAAAAAATACTACACTCCGTTTTAAAGACGGAGGGATAGATAATCCATCACTCGACGCGGAGATTATTATTACGTCTGTTCTCGAGATTGATAGATATAAAATTATTTCGGACAGGGATAGAGTTCTTACTGAGGACGAGATCCGGAAAATTGAAAAGTGTGCTCTACGGAGACTCAAGTTTGAACCTGTTGCCTATATCACAGGTGTGAAAGAGTTTTATTCCATTGAATTTGAAGTTAATAAGGATGTACTTATCCCGCGTCCTGAAACGGAACTGCTGGTTGATATGGCAATTTACTGGGGACAAAACGGAGCAAGAGTTCTGGATCTATGTACAGGTTCAGGTGCTATTGCAGTTGTTTTAAAGCACTCCAGGCCCGATCTTGATATATATGCATCTGATATATCCGAAAAAGCACTAAAAGTAGCGAAGAAAAATGCTGCGGAGATTCTCGGCTCCAAAAAAATAAATTTTGTTCATGGTGATCTTTTTGTCCCTTTTGAGGGTGAGAAGTTTAATCTAATTGTTTCAAATCCGCCTTATGTGAGCGGGGATCTGCAGGGAAAGCTTCAAAAAGAAATTGATTTTGAACCTGCAATTGCGCTTTTTGCAGGGAATAAAGGGACTGATGTTTTAAAAAAAATAATTGAAGATTCAGTGGATCACCTTGAAGAGAATGGTATACTTTTGCTGGAGATAGGGAGTGATCAGCATGATTTTATTCATTCTGCAGGTGAAAAGTGCGGATTTATGGTTTCTGTTTTAAATGATTATTCCGGATTTCCCAGAGTGGCAACTCTGAAAAAATAAGTTTTGTTATTGCAATCTTCACATGCTTTTTTAAGTATCTACATTATCTAATGGAAGAGGATGGGATCTGGTGGTCTCCGCGGTCTTCAAAACCGTTGGCTGTAATTTATTGCAGCGGCAGGTTCGTTTCCTGCCCCTTCCGCATTCAAAAACTCTCTTGATTTATCTCCCGGAAATAGTTATTATTAAATCACACCTTTATATAAGGAATTATCTATAAAGTTTCCGCAATGGGGGCATTTTTATTGTTATGAAAAATATAAAAAAATCTGAAATAAAATCATTTGATCCGGAGAAGGAAAAACTTCTTAAGGAGATTGAAAGTCAGAGGATTGAACTCGAAGTAATAAAGGATAAACTCAATCTGTCACTGGAAAATGAATTAAGATATTCCCGGGCTCTGGATGCAACATCCGATGGTCTTTATGATATGAATGTTCTTACAGGGACTGCACACTGTAATGCCCGTTATTATACAATGTGCGGTTATGAATTGTATGAGCTGCCTCCATCAATAGAAACATGGTTATTTCTCATGCATCCTGACGATAGAGATGACGCTTTGTGCAAGCTGAATGAGCAGGTTTCACAAAAAAATGAATTCCTTGAGAATGAATACAGACTAAAGCATAAGGATGGACACTGGGTCTGGATATTGGATAGGTCCAGAATTATGGAGTATGACGAATCTGGTAATCCTCTCAGAATTGTCGGGACGCATATTGACATTACTGAACGCAAACTAGCTCAGGATAAGATTAAAAATCTGCTTCATGAAAAAGAAATTATTCTAGTTGAAGTTAATCATCGTATTAAAAACACAATGCTTACAATGCAGTTTCTGCTTCAAAATCAATCTGATAGAAATGAAAATCCGATGGTTAAAAATATATTACTCGATGCTTCAAATCGTATAAAGAGTATGGCGGTTTTATATGATAAATTATATCGCTCTGAAAATATTACAGAAGTTTCTATTAGAGAATTTCTGCTTTCTCTTATTCCAGGAATAGTCAGCGTGTTTCCTGAGAATGAATCATTAAAAATAAAAACTGATATAGATGATATAATTCTTCATGCCAGAATTCTATCACCTCTTGGTATGATTATTAATGAACTTATAACAAACTCAATGAAATATGCATTCACAGGATGTAATGACTGCAGTATAGCTGTTACAGTATTTCAAAAAGAAAATTATGTTTCAATGATATATGAAGATAACGGCATTGGTATTCCGGAGTCTGTTACTTTCGAAAATTCTGAGGGTTACGGTCTGCAGCTAATTCGTATGCTCACAGAACAGATTGACGGTAAAATTAATATTGAAAGGAAAAATGGTTCGATGTTTATTCTGGAATTTAAAGATTTTTAGTTTTCTAATTGTTTGTATTATAAGATATTTTTTTTAAAGAGTATTCTGTTAACTGTTCAAAAATCGTTAGCTTCCACCCTTTTCCTTCCTCTTCTCATTCTGATAATGATCAATTTAACTTTGAGAATCTCATTTTTTGTTATATAATAGAGTTTAGCTTGATTTTTTTTATTCACCTAATTAGGTGTTCTTTCATAATAATTTTAATATATATATTTTTCTGTAATTATAAAGGTGGTGTTGTGTTAAAAAAAGGAAAATTGACAAATCTTTTTGTACTTCTATTACTTGTTTTTATGTTATCATGTGAAAATGAAAGTTCTGATTCAGAAAAGGAGAGCAGTGTAAAGATTACAAAATTGGGCTGGGTGATTGAGAATATGGACCCCTCTTACTGGATTGATACGGTTGAATCGACCTGTTTTTATAATTTCTGGATACACTATGATTCTTCTGCGGTGATAACAGTAAATGATATTGAATATGCCAGAGTTTGTTTTGAAGGTTCACCTGACTCAGAAGATTCTTACTGGTGGGGGTATGATTTAGAAGCAAATCCTGAATTGTTAAACTCTGAACGAAAATGTATTGGCGGCTGGTATAGATGGTATACTTATGATTATTCATATAATGGCAGCATGCTTCCTATCGGGAAACTAATTGCTTCCATTAAACTAAAGGGGGAAGAACCGGCTACTTTTGAGCTTATAGTTCCAGCACCAGGATCATTGACTTCAGGAAATTATAGGTATACTTATACTGAAAACTATAACGGGAGTATCCCTTCCTTCATAACGCCGATGATACAAAAAGCAGATGTAGTCAGCGGATCTGTTGATTTATCAACAGAAAAAGTGAGCATCTCTTTTAAAACAGGCGACGAAAGAGTATATAATGGCTGGGTCTGGTTCTACAATGCAAATGGAAAGACTGTTGGCAATACTAAAGAGATGTTCCGAAATTTTGAGACAAAGATATTTACATCATTACTCAACAACGGAAATGGAGTTTATTATAACAACACTGCAAATTTAATAGAAGTTACAAAAGATAATATTGTATTAAATTCTCCTTATACTTTTGCTGATATTAAGTATGCAATTATTATACTTACTGATGGCATGCAGTATAGTGACGATTCTGTGAAAGGTTATGACTGCAGATCTTTATCTAAAAAATTTCAGCTGACTATTAATTAACACAGATTTCGTTTATCAGGGGGCTAGGTTTTTTGAACGACTTTTTTAGTTATCTATAATTTTTACCTACGAAGTTAATGGTGGTTTTGAGCAAGTAGTTGTTATATTTACAGAAGAATCTGGATTTACAGTCATAAGGCATTACCAGTAGAGTTATTTTGACACTCTACTGGTAATGCCTTTTATTATCAGATACCAGTACATGAAATCAGTTTTTCAGTGACTGTATTGGAGCTGGAATCCTTCCCCCTCTTTTGACAAAAATCGCTGCTGAATTTTTATGAACAGGAATTATCCTTGCTTTACCAAGAAGTCCTCCAAGTGAAATTTCGTCTCCTGGCACTGCGCCCGGAACAGGGAGTAATCTTACTGCTGTTGTCTTAAAGTTTATTACACCTATGCTTATTTCGTCTGCAATAATTGCTGCTATAGTTTCCGCTGATGTATCACCAGGTATAGCTATCATATCAAGACCAACTGAACAGACTGCGGTCATTGCTTCGAGTTTGTCAAAAGTAAGGTGCCCCTCTGCGGCTCTCTTCTCCATTGTTGCATCTTCACTTACCGGGATAAAAGCACCGGATAGACCGCCAACGTATGATGATGCAAATGCTCCCCCTTTTTTCACAGCGTCGTTTAAGAGTGCAAGTGCGGCCGTTGTACCGTGAGTTCCGCATGCTTCAAGTCCCATGGCTTCGAGTATATCAGCAACGCTGTCTCCGATAGCCGGTGTAGGTGCAAGAGAGAGATCTATTATTCCGAAATCAACTCCGAGTTCCTTAGCAACTTCCTTCCCTACAAGTTCCCCCATGCGTGTAATTTTAAATGCAATTTTTTTTATTGTTTCTGATATTATTTCAAAGTCCGCATTTTCAGGAAGGCTTTTTACTGCTCTGAATACAACTCCGGGGCCTGATACTCCTACATTAAGAGTGGCATCACCCTCGCCGGGTCCGTTAAGTGCCCCTGCCATGAAGGGATTGTCTTCAGGGATATTTGCAAACACTACAAGTTTTGCACATCCTATGGCCTGACGGTCAGCAGTCTGTTCAGCAGTCTGCTTCACTATGTGACCCATGCGGAGTACAGCATCCATATTTATTCCGGATTTTGTTGTAGCGACATTAATAGAACTGCATATGCGGTCTGTTTGAGCCAGTACATAAGGTATTGAGTTAAGGAATGCCGACTCGCTTTCAGTAATTCCTTTATGTATAAGCGCCGAGTATCCTCCGATAAAATCAATCCCGATCTCCTTGCCTGTATTGTCTATAATTTTTGCAGCTTCTATGTATTCCTCCAGACTTCGGGGCTTCCCGAAAACCAGGGAGAGAGGTGTAAGTGATATTCTTTTATTTACGATTGTTACACCATATCGTCCGGCTACACTGTCTGCAGTTTTGACTATATTCGACCCGTAACGGAGCATTTTCTCTCTCACGTTTTCTGCTGTCTTTTTTGATGATTCATTTATGCAGTCAAAGAGGCTGAGTCCCAGGGTTACCGTCCGGACATCAAGATTCTCAAGAGAGTTCATCTTTATTGTTTCAAGTATTTCAGATACTTCGTAATTCATCGCTTTACCTATATCCTGTTCATGCTTCTGAAGATGTTTTCATGCTGTATATATATTTTAAGATTTTTCTTTTCTGCGATTTTGTTCATCAATTCCTGAAGTTTGTCAAGAGATACATTCATAGATGATACATCGATAGTAAGAATCAGCGCAAAATATCCGGTTACTATAGCCTGATTCATCCCTTCGATATTGGCGCTGCTGTCAGCCAGAACGCGTGTGACTTCAGCAACAATACCGACTGAATCCTGTCCTATTACAGAAACTACAGCCATCTCTTTATCTGTTTTTTCGTTTGAAATCATGCGGAGAAGAACAAGCTCATCTGCATTAACAGATGTGGAAAGCTTTTCGTTTATTTTGTCAGTTATGGCAGATAGTTTATCAGGATGGATGCTGTCGGCTAGCTCTTCATTTATGATCTGTTTAACACTGTTTTCTATACGTCCTTTTATATCCATTTTAAATTACTCCCTTTATTTTCAATATGATGATTTAATTTTCTGTTGGTGAAAACGTCATTTTTACATTGATTATCATCCTGTATTTATTCCTTAATTTTTCTAAATTAAAAAACTCTATTATCCCCGCCGCCGAAGGCGGCGGGGATATATAATTCTTCTTCTTTACCACAAAAATTATGTTTAGGAATAATTACTAATTATCATCTATTAATAAATGCGTTTAAAGTCAATAATTGTTTGGAATCCAGTTGAAAAACCGGGATAGTTTGCTAAGAAAAATCTCTTAGGAAAGATGCTTGAATTAAATTAAATATATTTCCAAGTAGTCGTAATATTGTATCTGATCTAATGTATTTGAAAGATTTATCATTTTAAGAGTAAATATGAGTGTAAACAAAAACGAAATAACCTGTAATAACGGAGATTCAGTCAATCCTCCTGAATTTGTTATGACAGAATATTCACAAAGCCTTCTTTGCTCGATAGAGAAACTTCTGGATGATCTTTTGAACAGAACTGATCTCATTCCTTCGAGCGATGAGTTTTACTGTAAATTTCGGGAGATTCTTGATATTTACGACCGGCTTCAACTTGAAGTTCTCAAAGCTTCGGGAATCAATGTAGTCTGCGGTGCAGGATGTTCAAATTGCTGCTGTCACTGGGTGGATGATGTGAGTTCAGTCGAAGCAGTAATAATCAGCCGGTATCTGAAGGAACAATATCCGGATATGATAGAATCTGTAATCAGAATCTTTCAGGATGATGCTGAAGTCCTGAATTCTCTCCATGCTATTGTTGATGAAAAATCCGATGAATATTCATCTTTTGAAGAAGAGATTGAAGATTCATATGATCTTCTTCTCACATGTTTTTATCAGCTGGAACGTCCCTGTGCATTGCTGGATGACAAAGGGCAATGCATAATTTATCCTGTACGGCCTTTCACCTGTCGTGATTTTCTTAATATTAAAGATCCCGAAGCATGTCATCCTGAACGGATCAATGAAGAGGGGAACGCTACTCTTATCATGTATCTTTCAGATACAATTTCACAAAAACTTGAACAGCTCCATCTTCGTTTTGATGATGGCAGTGCTGATATGTCGCTGCGATCTCTTTTAGTCCGCTATCTTAAGTGACGGATTAAATTCTTCTGTAAAACAAAATAAATAATTCTTGAAAAATGACACTCCCTTCTGAATATAACTGTTTATTATCTGAAATTACGGATAATCTAAATAGAGGAATATGAATAATACAAATGAACTTTTAAGAGGGATTCCTCAGGTTGAGAAACTTCTTCAGGATCCCGATATAGCCGATTTAATTCCGGAAATCGGGAAGGGTATAGCTGCGGATATAATAAGAAAATCTATTGAGAAATATAGAGCTTCGATAATCGGAGGTTCTGCTCCTGAGATTGCAGATCTTAAAAAAGAAATTATTTCCGGAATTAAAACTAAAACTTCGGAAAAACTGCAGAGGGTTATCAACGGAACCGGTGTTATTATTCATACTAATTTTGGAAGGGCACCTCTTGGTGAAAAGATATTTGAAACTCTTAAAGCTGAAATTTCAGGATACTGTAATCTTGAATTCCATATTCCATCAAAATCCAGAGGTAAGAGAGGGGGGTTTGCCGAGGAACTTATCTGCCAGCTAACAGGGGCTGAGGACGCACTGATTGTAAATAATAATGCAGCCAGTGTTTTTCTTATACTCAGGCAGTTCGCTGAAGGTAAAGAGGCCGTAGTCTCCCGCGGTGAACTGATTCAGATCGGCGGAGGATTTAGAATCCCTGATATAATGAAAGAGAGCGGGGCAATTCTTGTTGAGACCGGGACAACCAATATTACTACAGTAGAAGATTATGAAAATGCAATAACTGAAAATACATCGATGATTTTTTCAGCACATACATCCAATTACACAATTGAGGGATTCTCCGAAGCACCGGCTATGAAGGAGCTTGCTTCATTAAAAACAGATAAAATTTTATATGTCAGGGATTTGGGGAGCGGAAATATTTTATCTCCCGGAAAAGAGGGTGAGCAGTTTGAGCAGACTGTTTATGCTGAAGTTTCGCAGGGACCTGACCTTGTATGTTTCAGCGGAGATAAGCTTCTTGGCGGCTGTCAGGCGGGGATTATTGTTGGGAGTAAAACTCTCATCGGTAAACTCAGGAAGAATCCCCTTATGAGGATGATCCGTGTAGATAAAATAACATACATGATACTTCAGGAGACTCTTCTTGAATATGTGAACGGCAATCAGCTGGATATTGAACTCTGGAAGATGATTATGCAGAAGCCGGTTGATGTTATGCGTAATGTAAATCTGTTCCTGAGCTTGATGAAGGACAGATCCGGAGATGACTATTGTACCGTGAGATCAACCCGAGCAACTTATGGTGGAGGATCAATGCCCGGTGTTGAACTTGAAAGTACCGGAGTTGAGATATCTATTCCAGGAGTGAAACCTGATGAAATTAACGATTACTTTTTGTCATGTATACCCCCCATTGCAGGGACAGTAAGAGATGACAGGTATGTGATTGATTTTTATACAGTTTTTGAAAGGGATATAGAGAGTATTGCAGATTCGGTGAAGAATCTGATAAAGAATAGATTGTAATTAGTGTAAGGATAAGAAATACGTCGGGGCGAAACATTTTTCGCCCGTACAAAAAGTAATAAATATTCAGATATAAAGTAAGGGTTAATAATTATTAACCCCGACAAAAGGATAAATAAATGTATATAGTCGGAACATCGGGTCATATTGATCATGGTAAAACTTCACTGATAAGAGCGCTTACGGGAGTTGACTGCGACAGACTCCCGGAAGAGAAAGAGCGTGAAATGACAATCGATATCGGATTTGCCAGTATGGATTACCCGAAGTTCGGTACAGTGAGTATAATAGATGTTCCTGGGCATGAAAGGTTTATCCGGAATATGGTTGCCGGTGCATGGGGAGTTGACCTTGCTCTTCTTGTAATTGCCCTTGATGACGGCTGGATGCTTCAGACTGAGGATCATTTCCGGGTGATGCAGCTTCTGGGGATTGAAAGAATAATCGTCGTGATAAACAAGATAGATCTTGGCGATGACGAGATGATTGAGATGGTCAAAGATGAGGTGAGGGAGAGACTGGAACTAACAAAATACAATGAAGCTGATATTGTTCCTGTTTCATCAAAGACCGGATACGGAATTGATAATTTGAAAGAGGTAATTGTTGCCAACCTCCGTAAACTCTCCAAGGCTCCCGATGCGGATAAGCCCTATCTGTTTATTGACCGGGTTTTCTCTCCACGCGGTGTCGGTGCTGTAATAACCGGGACTCTGAAGAACGGAATATTCAAAGACAATGATAATGTAACAGTTCTCCCTCAGAAACGTGAAGTTAAAATAAAAAAGATTGAGAGTCATTATAAGGAGCTGCAGGAGGGGGTCCCTTCACAGCGTACTGCGCTTAATCTTTCCAATATTACCAGGGATGAACTTAAACGCGGTGATATAATATGCAGGACAAATTTCTTTACTGAAACGGATGATATTATAGCACGCATCTCTCTTATGGCTGATCACAGGAAGATCAAGAATAACACATACGTTGAAATTCTTGCAGGTACAGATGCGGTGAAGGCCAAACTGATAATGTTCAGTGATGATGAAAATTTTGAAGAGGAGATTCTGGTCCGTCTGCGATTTGATGAAAAGACAAATCTCTATCCGGGTGAATCATTTATTCTTACTACTCCCGGAGGTTACAGGATTATCGGCGGCGGTACTGTTGTTGTGCCCGGTTATATTCCCGTGGTACATAAGAGGAGTCTGAAAACTCTGCATAAAACACTGAAGCCCGTAACTTTTGGTGAAATTGTTTTATTTAATATTGCTGTGAATGGATCGATGAAAAGAGAAATGATATTTTCATCTCTTCCCGGCAGCAAGAAGAGTATAGAACGTATTATTACTGAACTGGAGGAGGCGAAGAAAATTTTATCTATTGGTGAAATCATTTTTTATCCTCAGTATCATGCTGATTCATCTGCTGCAATAAAGAAAACTCTTATCGATATACTCGGACCCAACATGAAGGAGATATCTGACAGGTCCGGTGTGGACTTTGAAATATGTACACTTCTTATGAAGAGTATCCAGAAAGAGGAGACTCTCATTGAAAAGGATGGACGATATTTTACAAGAGAATCTGTTACAGAGGATACTCTTCCCGATTCTAAAAAGAAAATTCTGGAGATGGTAAAAAGAAATGCCGGGGAAGGGATTGAACTTGATAAGGTTAAAGATGATATCCAGAAGAGGGAGATTGGTGATTTAATAAAACTTAATTTTCTTGTAAGCCTTGACGGCAATATTATCTATCATAAAGAGATTTATGAAAATATGAAAAAGAGTATACTTGAACTTTTTGATACAAGAGATAAGGTTACAGTATCAGAGGCGAAGGATGCCGTTAATCTTTCAAGGAAGTATATAATTCCCCTTCTCAACAGGATAGAGAATGATGGCCAGCTTAAGAGGCTTGGTGATTTCAGGATGAAAGGATAACAGAATATAATGTTTTTAGGATTTGATATCGGTAATACCACAACTATGATTGGCCTTTATAGCGATGATTCTGTTACACCGGTTAAAACCGGGAGATACAGGACAAACAAGAAGGGTGATGTAAATGATCTTGTGAACACCATCGGAATGTCCATTCGCAATATGGGTGATTATAATGCGATTTCTGCAGATATAACAGGTATAGCTTTTTCAAGCGTTGTACCTGAAGTTAATTCATTATATCATACCGTGGGGAAAAAACTTTTTAATGTCGATCCTTTTGAAATAAGGCATGATTCTAAATTTCCTATAATTATTAATTACAGGGATGTGCGGAAACTCGGCATAGACCGCATAGTAAATACAGTGGGAGCTCATTACGAGTATGGAGATGGTTGTGTTGTTATTGATATAGGTACAGCCGCAACATTTGATGTGCTTAACCACAGCGGTTCATTCGATGGAGGTTTAATCTCCCCCGGAATAGGCACCACAATTAAGGCTCTGGCCGAATCAGCCTCTAATCTCCCTGAAATTGTTTTCGGAAAACCTGATCTGCTTGTAGCACTTGATACTGAAAATGCGATAAAGTCGGGCTTTTATTACGGATGGATATCGATGATTGAGGGTGTTGTCCGGAAAATTGAGAAAGTATATAATCGTGAGTATAGAGTAGTTCTTACAGGGGGATTTGCTGAAAAAATTGCATCCGGAATTGAAAGAGAAATAATTCTTGATCCTCTGTTGACAATGAAAGGAATACGTTATATATATAATAACAGATGAATATATATTACACATGTAATTCATAAAGGAACAATAAATAGATTGACGGCAGTAAATTATTTCCGGATGCACAACGCTTCGCGATGTGCAGGGAATTGGGGTTTACGGGGGCTTTGCCCCCGTAAACCCCAATTTACCGCGGATGCGAAGCATACGCGCGGCTGATCCGGTTATTATATTTAAAATAATGAAGAAGGGTAAATAATGACAGCAGCACCTTACATATATTTTAAGTTTTTAGGGATAAATTCATTCATAAAAACTCTCGATGACTCTGATACCGAGTATACTATATTTGACGATAAATATGAAAATCTTTATCATAAGTATGCTTCCATATTGAGCAGAGAGGATACTCTTAAAACCGGGATTTTGAGCCGTGATGGTCAGCATGTGTTTTTTACTGAAGTGGGGATTAAAATTACCAAGAGTTACAGCTCTTACTTTATTTATATTTTCGACCGTCACCCGGTGGAGGATGATATTGAGTTTATCATCAATGGGCTTGAAACTTTAATCAGCGAAAATATCGACAGAATTGATCCATCCGGGATCGCTGAAGCTATATCTGAATCGAAGAAGGGCGGTCATCTGATAAACTAAAGTGGTGTTCTAAAAACTCAATATTTAAGGGGGTAAAGGCCAGCTTTTTTTCGACATCCTGTCGGTGCTGGCAGGGGAACATCGTGTTCGCTCGGGCGTTGCCCCTTTATAAGCCCCGCAGGGCTTCCAGCGGTCCCCAAAACGGAGTTTTTAGGACCGCCCTGAATTTAATTTATAATATTTTTGTAATAAGATAATATATAAAAGGGATAAAAATTGCCGGCAGCAGGTTTCCAACCTTTATCTTTTTCATTTCCAATGTATTTATACCAATTGCAATTATAAGAATACTCCCCACAAGAGATGTCTGGCTGATGACCGATTCTGTAAGCCATGGTTTGATAAATCCTGCCATTAGAGTAATCATCCCCTGATACAAAAAGACCGGAATTGCTGAGAAGGCGACCCCTATTCCAAGGGTAGCTGCGAATATTACCGAGATGACACCATCAAGTACAGCCTTTGCAAAGAGAGTTCCCGTATCTCCAGTTAATCCATCTTCCAGTGAACCTACAATGGCCATGGCTCCGACACAAAATACAAGACTTGCAGTGACAAATCCTTCAGCAAAGTTTCCGCTGTTTTTCAGATACTTTCTCTCTATCCACAGACCCAGTTTCTCCAGCTTGTCTTCTATATTCATCAATTCTCCGATGATCGCTCCTCCGACGAGGCTGAAAATCATAAGCATTATATACTCTCTTGAGAGTTTACCGCCAGCTGTGACTACATATATCCCCTGAAGCGCTCCGGAGAATCCTATCATAAGAATAGAGAGCCCGAGAGCCTGCATTACTGTTTCCCTGAATCTCTCCGGGAGTCCGCTTCTGAGAAGAGCACCGCTTACTCCACCTGTAATTATTGCAGCAGCATTTACTATTGTACCGAGACCTGTCATCTTTTCCTCCGGGGATTGTGGATAAATCAGGATTATGATTATGAGGTTCTTCTGTCAAATCATAATGAAAAGATTGAATTTATCGCATTAATAGTGTTTTTAGCCGGATTATGTCGCAAAAAATACGCATCGGGAGTGCGATTTATAAAAAAAAATTTATGTTTAAAAGGTCCTATGAATCTACTAAAATTTGAGTTGTCCACAAAGTTATCCATGTTATCCACAAAAAAATCCACAAAGTACATTAATTTCTGAAATTAATTTCCCATATAACGGTTAAACATTTCAACATTTATTAAAACATCATTTTCATATGAGACATAAACTCTTAATCCCTGAATCCGTCAGGGGGTTTTCTATATGAGACCATGTGAAATAAGACTCATTGATAAATTTCCGGATAAAATTTTGTTTAAATGTTTGGCGGGACAGGAAATTTTTTTTGTTCAGCTTTTTAGATTTGTGGATAACTTCTTTTGTTGACTTAATTCTCTTGAAACAGTAGAGTAATGCCCATACAGAAAGCAAATTCATGAATGTGCAGGTTCCAATACAGAGGTTTTTGAGAAGCTGTCATTGGCAGCAGATTATTTTCGGGGACGCGTATGCTCCGCATACGCCTGAAATGGGGGATTACGGGGGCACTGTCTCCGTAATCCCCCATTTCAGGCGCAGCGCGAAGCGCTGTGCCCCCAAAAATGCTGTCATTTAGATATTGCAAATGAATAATTTATTGATAATAGGTGAGAGATATGGAAAATGAAGTCATGTTCAGTGTGGAGAACAGCATTGCAGTTATTACATTAAACCGTCCGGAAAGAAGAAACTCGATAAATAAAAATCTTCTTACAGGTTTATATAACGGACTTGAGGAAGTTTCAGGGAATAAGGATATTAAAGCTGCTGTTATCACGGGAAATGGAAAATCGTTCTGTTCAGGAATTGACCTTTCGGTTATAGGGAAGGAGAACATATTCGATCCCAGAGGTGACGGGAAAGATCTCCCCGATCTTTTTGCTGCCTGTAAGAAGCCGATAATCGGTGCCGTTAACGGTCATGCAATTACAGGAGGATTCGAAATAGCATTGAATTGTGATTTCCTTATTGCTTCAGAGAACGCCATGTTTGCAGATACTCACGCAAGAGTGGGGATTCATCCGGGGTGGGGTATGACCCAGCTTCTTCAGCAGGCTGTGGGGCAGCGGATGGCTATGCAGATGTCAATGACGTGCCAGTTTATAGATGCACAGACAGCTCTCCGTGCAGGGCTTGTAAATGAGGTTGTGCCTCACGATGAGCTTATGCCGCGGGTTATGCAGCTTGCAGGATTTATATGTGAAGGGAGAGAGGATATGCTCATGACAGTGAAGGGGCTTATTGAGTATAGAAATAACGCTACTCTGGAAGAAGCATATAAAAATGAAAGAACAGGATTTATGGCTTTTGTGAAGAAGAATATCCCTTCACTGTAGAGTCAGAACGTCTCTGTAACATTCCAGCAGAGATAATTAAGGATATTGGAGTTGCTGCTGCTTATAATAACCTTTTTTTTCTCTATTGCTGAGTTGAGGTTAAAAAGAAATTCAATTCCCAGGGCATCGAATCGTCCGGTGAGTCTGTTGAAAATGTTCCCGGGGAGGAGATCTATAAATTTTATTGTTTTTATCAGTACGGATTCATTTTTTAAAATCTCTTTCAGAATGCAGAGATCAATATTCAGCAGTATATTGCATATGGATGTATTGATTTCGTAGAGCCATGAGTTTTCAAAATTAAATGAAGGGATTGATATAAGCAGTGAAAGAATCCAGTTGATTGAATCTGAGTCATTCATTGCAGATATATTCTTTTCAATATGAAGAATGGTAAATGTCATCTCCTCCTTTGTAGAAGGACAGGGATTAGCGTCTATTCTGCAAAGGTCAAATTTCTCTGCGAATATTATCAGGTCTGAATGCCCATTGCTGATCTCACTGATTGAGTCCCAGTTCAAGCCTCTGCTGCTGTTGTATTTTAATCCAAGAAGAGCTGCCGACTTTACAAATCCGGATGTGGAATTCTTAAACGAATTATAATAAAATTCGATCAGCGTTTCATCTTTAAAGTGAAGAAGTGTTTTGATTATCTCTTTTTCAAGATTTGTTATACCCTCTGATTCAGAGATCAGGACAGGTACCATGGAAGAGATATTTTTATTCTTTATGATTACAAGATCATCGGGGAATAGTGTTCTGTTTCTGAGGTTTGTTAAATATTTTTCCTGATCTGTCAGAGCCTCAAGGTTAAGACTAAGTTTTGAGTAGAGATCATCAATAATGTAGTCCCTTATATTTGAATTATAATCGTCATTTTCTCTGAATTCATATATTATCTGATCAATAAGCTCAATAAGGTTAATATAGATTTCATCAGTTATGTTAAGATTTCCAGGTGTAATAAAGTCACCGAAATCAGAAATTACTCTATCGGCAATAGATTTTAAAGCATCATTTTTTGACGGGGTAGAAGTCAATATCTGAAAGTAATTATTAACTGCCCGATTTAGTAAGGTTAAATTATTCTTTTTCATTACTCTTCATTTGTTTATATTTGTACCAAATTGAAGAAATCTCTTAATGGTTTTAATCAGTTTTAAACAGCTAAATGTCTATAATTTTTTTTAATAAACGGTAAAAAAAGATTTGTGATGTTTATTCGTCTTTAGTAGAATCTAATAAATCAGTTATTGATCTATAGATAATATTTTAACTGCGGCGATTTAGTCCCGCTTGATTTTAGTTTTCAGAGGTTTCAGGACAGTAATAATTTTTTGCAATCAGCGGCGAAGCAGTTAAAATGAAATCATGGATATAAGGGACTTAAAAAAGAAAAGTCCCCGAAAAGGGCTAGTGGTCCGATATTATGCGGCCGACATGATGTAAACAGGACTACACGATAATCCGGCATGGTAAGATGAAATTAAACAGTGTTATAGAAGACAATTATAATTCGTTTTTAAAATTTAATCAGATGAAAGTTGACCGTTTTCAGCAGCTTTTTGCGAGTACAAATATTAAACGCGTAATCAATTCAATTCCTGCAGTACTCTCCATAAATGATAAAAAAGTTCCCGGCTATATCGATGAGAAGTGTCCCTATGGTGTTTCAGGCTACTCTCCCGACGCGGAAGTTGTAAGATATATAAAAGGGAGATTCGGATTCGATTTTGCACCATCAAAAGATAACAGGTTTATAGAGATGATGGCTGTAATGGGAAGTGTCGGTACTATTGCTTATAATAAAAAGTCCGACTTTGATTACTGGGCATGTGTTGATAAAAGCAAAACCGATGAAAAAGGTCTGAAACGTTTTGCAAAGAAGGTCGAGGAAGTTCAGAAGTGGGCCGAGAAGGAAGCTGGTGTTGAGGTCCATATTTTTATAAATGATGTTCATAATCTTAAATTGAACATATTTGCCGAGGATGATGAAGAGGGTTTCGGTTCCACTGTAGGTGCTGTGCTTAAAGATGAGTTTTTTCGAAGTTCAATTATTGTTGCAGGTAAAATTCCGTTCTGGTGGGCAGTACCTAAATTTGTAACTGATGATGAGTATGATAAAATCTTTGATCATATTCCGGAAGAAGATCGTGAAAACAAGTTTGTTGATATAGGAAATCTTTATAAAATTTCAAAAGAGGATTTTCTCGGTGCAGCACTTTTTCAGCTCATTAAGGCAATCGGAAATCCGTTCAAATCAATTCTAAAAATCGGAATTCTTGAACGATATCTTTTCAGTGATGAAAACACTCTTCTTCTTAGTCAGCGTGTAAAAACAGCAATAATCCGGGGAGAAATAACGGCTACTATTCTCGACTCTTATCTTCTGATGTTTAATGAAGTATATAAATATTATGAAGAGGTGTTAAGCGATAAGTCTCTTCTTATAATTTTAAGACAGAATCTTTATCTTAAAATTGATCCCCAACTTTCCAAATATCTTGCGCTGAAGGATAAGAAAAACCTTCCATATAAAGTTGTAGTAATGTTTAAGGTAACACATGAGTGGGGCTGGGGGATTGAAGAGTTAAAGGATCTTGATGATTTTGAAAGCTGGGATTATAATAGAATAATTCAGTTCTGGAACTACATTAAAAAATTTATGCTTCTTTCATATCAGAAGATTTCGCGTCAGATGCCGACAATGAACCTTCAGAATAAAATATCAGAATCTGACTTTAAGCTTCTGAGCAGTAAGCTGAAGGCTAATTTTTCGATTGAACCGGATAAAATTGAAAACTTTATTACATTTAAAGACACGCCAAATGAGCCTTATCTCTATATTGAACCGGATACAAGAAGTGTAAAGGAGAGCGGCTGGCGCGTATATAAAAAGGTCAGGACTGAAAATGGCAAGAATGAAAGGGAGATCGCAATCAAGAGTGAGGATGATCTGGTAAAACTTCTTGCATGGTGTTCTATCAATCAGGTTTATGAACCGACCTTCAGCAGGCTGTATATAGATTCAGGTTATAACCATATCAGCAAGAGTCTTATTACCGATCTTCTAAATAAAATCTTTGAAATGTTTAATTCAGAAAAAGTTCATCTTGGGAATAAGTTTTATCTTCAGAATCCCAGAACTTATAAGAATATGATTATTATGAATTTCAGCGATAGTAAAGCATCGACTATTGCATCATTTTATCATCTTTATATGAATACATGGGGTGAAACTTTTTTGAAGCACTATTCTAATCCATCTGATCTTGTAATGATCTTTTCAAAATTACTGAAAGATGGCCCGCTTAATAACAGGAATTTTGATGAATTCTGTTATTTCGTTTCACCTGAACCTCACAAAAAATTATACAAACATATTGAAAAGACTTTCCGTAATGCCTATGATTTTTTTGTAACCGGTAAACAGTATGTTAAGCAAAGACTTCTTATAAGTATTGATAATAATCTTGTATGTGCCACAAAGGAGGAGACTGAGATTTCTGTAGCCTCCTTCGGCAGTGATATTGAGCTATTATCCTATGTTTCACAGAGACCTTTCCGTTATCCCGATAACAGAATTTATTCTGAGGATAATTTTGAGCTTTCACTGATTGATGAGATATACGGCAAAAAGCAGAATAGCACCGTTGTGATGGTTCATGAAGAGAAGCCTAAGTATGTAATGATATATGTCATTGATGAAAATGGAAATTTATTTACTTTTATAAAAAGAAAGGGCGAGGGGGATTCGGTTCCGGGTTACTACAGGTTCTGCATGAATACTCTTTCGAATGTCAGAAAATCCAACTGCGGCAGGAACATTAATGATGATATTCTCTGTTATAAGCTTGATGTTGATAAATTCGGAAAAGTGAATTTCAAAGATGACTCCAGAAATGTGAGGCAGCTTGATTCCTTATACAGTAACCCTGAAAACGCAATAATGATAGATGTTGCATTAAAAGATGGGAATACATATTATTCAATCAGAAGCAGCGACGGTCGAACCAGCGCAGTGACGTTGAGCAGGCTTCCTGAGAAGCTTAAAGAGCTGGGGAAAAAGCGAACCTGCGATATTATTGATATCAAATTCCATAATTTCCCTGTTGAGAGAATGGAGATTGGGAGTACCATTTATTTTTATGAGAAGTACAGGCTTGAAAAAGTTATAGGTTCAATAGTCTGATTTTATGAAGTTTAAGGAAGTTTTATATCCGCCGCATTGAAATGCAGCGGAGAAGAATGATTCAGAATTTAAAGAATATTAATCAGACGGAAAATTTTCTCTGAAGAATCGGACTTTTTTCTCTCTGTCCATTACCTTTTTGTTAAGTGATCCTTTTTCAAGAGCTACATCAAGAAGTTTTATGCTGGTATCATCGAGAGGTGTATCCTCTTCAATAATAGTTTTAGTGATAACAGGTTCTTCTGATTTTATTTTCTCTTCACTTTTTATCGTGCTGAATTTTGCATCTATCTGATCCTGGGTCAGCATGGGGATATCGTCATCGTCTGGAATCGTTATCTTTCTTTTTACAGGGGGTGCTGTTTTGACCGGTTCGGATTCCCTTGTTTGAGGCTTTTTTACAGCTTTTTTCGGTTCAGGAATTATCTGTACCGGGGCTTCAACAAGTTCTTCCTCGTCCCCTTCGATTGCAGCTGTAAATGATTCCGGCGGATTTAAAATCTGCAGATCGAGCATTTTTATTCTTTCACCAAGAAGAATGTTTATCTGCTTTTCTATTGTCATGAATATCGGAGTAGTAAAAGATTTATCTCTGGCAATTGACTTTTCCAGTTTTCTCAGTTCTTTTATATCGTTATCTATGGTTTCTACTCTTTTAATAACATGTACAACTTTCATATTTGCGACCTCTTAGTGGATTACTGGAATATTTAAATTATATAAAAACATTAATTTATAAGTCAATAAGTTTTTCTTGTTCAAAACAGAGTTTAGGGTAACCGCTCAAAAACCGGTGGAATTTTATCTCCGCCGCGCCACAGGCGCGGCGGAGAGCAATTTCACCACCAGTTTATGAGCAATTACAGTTTAGGTCAGCAAACAATTTTTCGATGCAGAATCTTTAAAAAACCTCTGTTTTCAGTGTATACTAAGCACATGCACACTTAAAATAAAACGTTGTCGGAGTTTAGGTTGACTGAACTCTGCCGGTTCATAAGGTCTCCTGGGTGGGGTGATTTTTATTATATTTTTTCGGGGTCAAATGTTCCGAGTGTTCCGCCTCATCGAGCATTCTGTTGTATGACTGGAGTATATCTTTATAGGTAATTATTCCTGCAAGAGTAGTTCCGTCTCTATCCGAAACTACCGGAATGTTTTCAATTTCGTACTGTTTTATTTTGCTTATAGCAAGTGTCAGTGGATCGCTTTCCCGGACTACAGGGATCTGCATAATAAGATCGTGCGCTATCAGCAGATCTACCAGATCGTTATCCATCAATGTCTGTCTTACATCTTTTAATGTTATTATCCCCAGTAGTTTTTTTTCAGCATCAACGACAAAGACATCTCCATATTTAGAATTTATAATTATGCGGAGAAGTTCTTTGAACGGCATCCTGAAATCTACAACATCCATATCTTTCTTCAGAATAACTCCAGCATTTATTTTACTGAGTATATCGAGTTCCCCTCTTTTGGACATATCGATATTGTCATTCATCAGCGCGATTGTATACATATTACCTTTTTTGTAGTATAGCACTACAAGATAAGATACAATCGATGCCAGCATTAGCGGGAGTATAAACTGGTAGTCATTGGTTACCTCAAATACAAGCAGTATTGAAGTAAGAGGGATACAGTTTATTCCGGAGAGAACACCCCCCATCGCCACCAGAGCAAATGCTGTGGGATCGAGATGTGTTCCGAAGATTGAGTTAATAAATAAAGCATATGCAAAACCGAGGAGAGCGCCGATTGCAAGCGATGGTGCAAATGTCCCTCCGAATGCGCCTGCCTGTACAAATAGAACAAGAAAAATTACTTTTAGAGCAAAGAGTATAATCAGTGTTTCAAATTGAATCTGTCCCGCAAGAACAGTGTTTATAAGGCTGTATCCTATTCCGAATATCTCTTCATACCGTAGAAGTACAAATCCGAAGAGCAGTGTTATAGGGAGGATCCGTAAAAAGGGATTGTATAATTTTAATTTGTCGTTGAGTAGAGATCCGAAACTGTCGGAGAGTTTAAAATAAACAAGTGCAGTTAATCCGCACAGTACTGCAAGACCTATATAAAACGGATAGGAATAGATATTTCCAACATCATAATGCGGGATTGTGAAAACCCTCAGATTACCGAGATATGCCCGTGAAAGAATATCAGCAACGACGGATGATATTATAAGCGCACTCAACGCCCTGTTTTTTAAATCATTGAGAAGAATTACTTCAATACCGAAGAATACTCCCGCAATGGGAGCATTGAATGCCGCCGAGATTGCAGCTCCTGCTCCCGCAGTGGTGTACATAATCATATCATTTTTGCTCAGGTTGAGTTTCTGTGACATGTATGATCCGATGCCGCTTCCAATTTTAGCAGCAGGCCCCTCAGGTCCCAGCGGTGCTCCGGTTCCTATGGAAATAATAGGAGCGAAGAGGTGAAAGATTGTCTCCTTAACAGGGATGAATCCTTTTTTAAGAATGATTGATTTAATTACAGAGAGAACGCCTCTCTTTGCCGCAATTTCGGGGAGAAACAGGGTCATAAACGAAGTAATAATACCTCCGATTAATGGAATGAATATTATAGAATAGTCCGGGAGTCCGGCGAACAGACTCAGGCTCTGATCTTCAAAGAGAAATCTCATATGTTCAAGAAGGTAATGAAAAAGAATAGCTCCCCCTCCTGCCAGGAGACCAAGAAGTATAGAGAGTAGAATATGGGTTATATATCTGAAAATTTCAGATTCGGCATAATTAGTTCTGAGAGTTTTAAGAAACATTTTCACGGAATTATTAATAGCCGGATTTAGAAATTTTTTCATTTTTTACCATGATATATAATTTTTGTGTAAAAGCAAAATTATATATCCACGCCGCCTTCAGCGGCGTGGATAATAGAGCTTTTTTTATTTTAGAAAAGTTAAGGAATAAATACTGAATTAATATAATCAAAAATCGGGGAAATATATTTTTTAACAACAAGTTTTTATTATTTATTCTTTAACTTTTTTGAATTAAGGGTGGTTCCAAAAACTCCGTTTCTGGGACCGCAGGAAGCCCTGCGGGGCTTAGAAAGGGGCAACGCCCGAGCGAACACGATGTTCGCCTGCCAGCACCGACAGGATGTCGAAAAAAGGCTGGCCTTTACCCCATTAAATATTGGGTTTTTAGAACTTCCCTTAACTAAAATATCTTCACCGCAGCCGAGGGCGGCGGGGAGTTTCATTGCTATTCTGATCTGGTGCTGCGGATGAATTTTTCTGCATTCATCCTATTCCGGGATGCCTCTTTGTCGCCAGGTTTCAGCTCCAGGGTTTTATTGAAATCTTCAAGAGCGCCTTTGTAGTCATTTAATTTGAATTTAGCAACTCCACGGTTATTATATGCGTTCAGGTATACAGGATTAAGCTCAATTGATCTGTTGTAGTCTTCTATTGCGCCTTTAAAATTTTTCTGTGCTGCCCGGGCAATTCCCCGGTTGTAGTAAAGTTCGGAGTTTGAAGAATTAATTGTTATTCCTCTGCTGTAATCCTTTTCCGCATTGTTGTAGCTTTTGAGTTTATAACGGGCAAATCCTCTGTTGTTATACGCCGGATAAAATTCAGAATTTAATTTTATACACATATTAAAATCGGCAACTGCTGCGTTATAATCAGCCAGTTCCATTCTGGCGTTACCGCGGTTGTTGTATGCCTGAAAAAATGTGTTATCAATCTCAATAGCTTTAGTGTAATTTTTTACAGCAGAATTATATTTTTTTAAATTATAATTAGCAAGCCCAAGATTATAATAAAAGATGGAATTCTCCGGGCTCAGTTTAATAGCTTTTTTATAGTCAGAGATAGCACCTGAATAATTCTTTTTCTCTGCTTTTTCAATAGCCTGAACATTGATTTTTACTGCATTATTTTTTTTAATTTCACTTTTTGAAACTGCTGTTTTATCCGCTGTATTTATTGTTTTTGAAACATCCTGTTTTACTGACGGAGGTATATCCTCAGCTGATATTTCAGCCGAAGATTTCTCTTGTTTAATTCCGGTTTTAGTAACGTCGGTAATTTCTTTGACGGAATCAGTTGAATCAGTCTTTACGATTTCAATTTTTTCTGCAATTTGCAATGCAGGTTTTTGAAGAATTTTTTCTGTTATAACTCTGTTTGTCATGGCAATCCGGTAATCCGGCTTCAGTGCTACAGCTTTGTTGAAATCATCAAGAGCTTCGGAATATTTTTCAAGTTTGAAATTAGCAATACCGCGGTTGTTATATAATTTATGATAGAGTGGTTTGAGTTTTATTGCCTGATTGTAATCATTAAGGGCATTGGCGTAATCTTTGAGCATCAGTGCTGCGATTCCGCGGTTGCTGAACGCATCGGGGTTATCAGATTCTGATTCAAGAGATCTGCTGTAGTCATCGACTGCTTTGCTGAATTTTTTTAATCTGTAGAAAGCGTTTCCCCGGTTGTAGTATGATTTCGAATAAGAGGAGTTGCGTTCTATTGCTTTCGTATAATCTTCAATGGCTCCGTTAAGATTATTAAGCTTTACCCGTGCTATACCTCTGTTGTTATATGTCTGTGCGTAACCGGGATTTTTTTTAATTACTACATCAAAGTCTTTTTCAGATTTCAGATATTCTTTAATCTCTATATAAAGATTACCTCTGGTGAAGTAAAATTTACTATTTTCAGGATTCAGTTCTATAGCTTTGTTGAAATCTTTCAAAGCTCCGGCCGTATCATTCATTTCGTAACTGCATTCACCTCTGCCGAAATATACTGATGAGAGGGTGGAATTTATTTTTATACTACCGGAAAAATATTCAAATGACTTCCGGTAATCCTTTTTAATGAAAGATATCAAACCTGCAGCAAAAAGTCCATATTCGGAATCGGGGGAGTATTTGATTATTTCGTTTATCAGCGGAATTTTTTTTTCATCGCTCGTTATGTTTTCAGCCTGTTCAAATAAGGTCTTAGCTTTATAATATGTCTCTGTTTCAGAGGATGAATTTAATGATAAAAATGAGATTCCCAGTGCAATGGAAAGTGTGATGATTAATCTGTTCATAATCCCGTAATTGCTCCTGATGCTATTAGGCAAATTTAGGCATAAAATGCAAGTGAATATTTATGTTAGTTTATTATGGCGTTTTTAGTTAGATTTTTTTCTGAGAAAAAATCTAGAGATGTTAAAACATTTGCAAAATTGGAAGATTGATTATAGCTGTTAATGATTGGATTATAATAATTTCTCCGGGAGAATCATATGACTAAACCTTTTTTGAAGGCCGGATATGCAGGATTATCAGTGATTATTTTAAGTGCAGTTCTAATTGCGGTTAATCCGGTAAAAGAGGGGAGGCTTCCTCAGGGCTTTTACACGCCTGTCGTCGCATTTGAATTTGCAGAGACCGGGGTTGAAGTTTCAGATCTTTTTGGAGATGCAGCATCAGGCCTTCAGCTGGAAATTGCGGGCAAGATGAAGCTTGGAACGATAGTGGATTATGCATATATATTAGCCTATGGATTTTTTCTTTTCTATTTTTCCATTATCTGCAGAGGCATAACCGGTGAAAAGTGGTTTATAATCAGCGGTGTTATTTCATTATGTGTAATGGCTGCAGATTTCAGCGAAAATATTCAGCTTTTATCTATTATTGAAAAACTGCAGTCAGGGGAATTTGAAAAAGAACTGATATTGCTGAACTATTATACATGGGCTAAGTGGGGTGGTTTGAGTGCTCTGTTTATATCTCTTATACCATTCCTTCGAAAAACAGGAATCTTCGGGAGAGTGATTTCGATTATTGCGCTGATCTCTGCAGTTACAGGTTCTGCGGCATATCTTCATCGCTCGGTTCTGAATGAAATATATGTTTTAACTGTAGCAGTTGAATTTCTGATGCTGATTATCTTCTCATTTACATTTAAAACTTCACCGGATAAGCAAAAAACGGCATAATCGGGAGATTATCGGGTTGATTCCGGAATAGAACAGACTTCGTCAATTTCTTATTGACAGAAGCCTGTTGGAGCTTAATAAGGATATAAGAAAAAACGGATCGTGGAGAAAAATTGTGGTTTCAGTAACAGAATATACCGGTTTGAAATACATTAAAAATATTGAAGCAAGTGATAAGTTTGAGGCAATTGAGGAGCTCGCCAGAGTTTTTAACGGAAGCGGATTATGTGAGGATATAGATTCTCTTGTAAATGCGCTTAAAGAGAGAGAGGGTATAATGAGTACAGGGATTGGAGCCGGGATTGCAATTCCTCACGCCAAGATTCCCGGTGTAAAGGAGATGGCTTTTGCTATCGGTATATCTGAAAAAGGGATCGACTTTGATTCTATGGATGGACATGCCGTGAATCTCATAATTCTGGTTATTGCCGGAGAGAAACAGCATAAAGACTACCTGAGACTCTTATCAAATATTATGGCCATATTAAAAAAAGAACCCGTCAAAGAGAAGATTATAAAAGCCTCCAATTCGGAAGAGATACTTCAGATTCTTACAAACCAGTCTTAAAAAAAGATAGAATTTTTTTATATAGAGAGAGCAGAGGAAACAGTAATGGCAGAGAGAGATTATAATTTTACAGATATAGAAAATAAATGGCAGAAGAGATGGGACGAAAAGAAAAGCTTCGCAGCCCGTGTTGATAAAAGCAAAGAGAAATTCTACGTTCTTGAGATGTTCCCTTACCCTTCAGGGCGTATACATATGGGGCATGTGCGGAATTATACAATCGGGGATATAGTAGCCCGTCACAAAAAGATGAAGGGATTCAATGTGTTCCATCCAATGGGATGGGATTCATTCGGACTCCCTGCAGAGAACGCTGCTATAAAAAATAATACCCCGCCGTTCAAGTGGACCTCTGAAAATATTGATTACATGAAGACTCAGTTGAAACGTCTGGGATTTTCATACGACTGGTCACGCGAGGTCGGAACATATAAACCTGAGTATTACAGATGGAACCAGTGGATCTTTCTGAAGATGCTCGAAAAAGGTCTGGCATATAAAAAGGTTTCATCAGTGAACTGGTGTCCAGAATGTATGACTGTTCTTGCAAATGAGCAGGCTGAGAATGGTGTATGCTGGAGATGTGATTCTGAAGTTACACAGAAGGAGCTGGACCAGTGGTTTTTTAAAATTACAGATTATGCCGATGATCTTCTTGCAGGTCACGATGAAATAAGCGCAACATGGCCTGAACAGGTCATTACAATGCAGAAGAACTGGATAGGCCGGTCTACCGGTCTTAAAGTGAATTTTAAACTTGAATCGGGTGAAGACTTCCCGATCTTCACCACCAGACCTGATACAGTTTTCGGTGTGACATTTATGGTTATCGCCCCGGAGCATCCTCTTCTTGAACGAGTAGCAGATCCGAAGGTTAAGGAGTTTATAAACAGAGTTAAAACTCAGTCTATGATCGACAGAACTTCAGAGGATAAAGAGAAAGAGGGTATTGATACCGGACTTAAAGTTATCAATCCGTTCAACGGAGAGAAGGTCTCTCTGTATGTGGGGAATTTTGTACTTATGGGTTACGGTACAGGCGCTATCATGGCTGTTCCGGGACACGATGTCCGGGATTTTGCATTTGCTAAAAAGTATAATATACCGGTTAAGATTGTAATTGATACTCCGGCCAATCCTCTTAAGCTTGAAGAGATGAAGGATGCGTACACCGGTGAAGGTGTCTGCGTTAATTCCGGCGAATTCACAGGAGTTAACAGTAGTGAAGCAATAGAAAAGATTGCCGCTTTTGCCGAGAAGAACGGCATTGGCGAGAGAATGATTAACTACCGCTTAAGAGATTGGGGTATCTCACGTCAGAGATACTGGGGATGTCCTATCCCGGTTATATACTGCGATAAGTGCGGTACTGTGCCGGTTCCGGAGAAGGATCTGCCGGTTGTGCTCCCAACTGAGGTCGATTTTAAAGGGGATGCGACCTCTCCTCTTACACGGATGCCTGAATTTACTAATGTAAAATGTCCATCATGCGGCGGTGATGCCCGTCGTGAAACTGATACTATGGATACATTCGTTGACTCATCGTGGTACTATGCCCGTTACACGTCTCCTCATAGCGATAAGATCTTTGACGAAGAAGAGGTCAACTACTGGATGTCCGTTGATCAGTATATCGGAGGTATTGAACATGCGGTAATGCATCTTCTCTACGCGAGATTTTTCTCAATGGTATTGAATGATCTGGGGCTCCTTAAAAATCGTGAACCGTTTAAAAAGCTTCTCACTCAGGGGATGGTTATTAAAGACGGTGCGAAGATGAGCAAGTCCAAGGGGAATGTCGTAGACCCTGATGAAATTATAAAGAAGTTCGGTGCGGATACAGTTAGGCTCTTTATGCTTTTTGCATCTCCCCCGGTAAAGGATCTCGACTGGTCTGATAAAGGTGTTGAGGGAAGCTACAGATTTTTAAGCAGGGTATGGCGTTTTATGCAGAAGCATAAAGATCTGTATCTTCAGGAGTATACAATCGATCCTGAACTGTTAAGTGACGAACAGAAAAAGTTACGTATAGAGCTTCACAGAACAGTTAAATATGTAAGCCATGACATTGAAGAGAGAATGCAGTACAACACTGCAATCGCAAGGATGATGGAGCTCACTAACGCGCTCTATGCGATTGATGAAGATGAACTCTATACAGATACAGGGAAGAAGATATTCTCGGAGGTTGTGGATAAATTTATTCCTATAATGAATCCCTTCGTTCCCCACTTTGCTGAAGAGCTATGGGAGGATTTCGGCGGGAAAACAATGCTCGTCGATGTTAAGTGGCCTGAATTTACAGAGTCTCTGACCATCCGTGGAGAGATTGAAATCGTATTTCAGGTTAACGGGAAAATTAAAACAAAGATGAATGTGCCGTCAGATATTACTGAAGACGACATGAAGAAGATGGCCTTTGAAGATCATAAAGTTTCAGAACTTGTAACAGGAAAAGAGATTGTAAAAGTAATTGTTGTTACAGGAAAACTTGTTAATATTGTAGTAAAGTAAGTATTATGTTTTTATTTATCCTTCCCCGTCTTATCGCGGGGAAGGTGCCCGACAGGGCGGATGGGGAGGGGGGATTATTTGGAACTCACTTCACCTTAAAATAATTAATCAGTTTCATAAGCGAAGTGCTCATCTCTGAAATTTCTCCTGCCGAGCGTGCAATCGTTGTCGATCTCTCCCTGTTGTCTGATGAAAGCCTGTTCATTGATGCGATAGATTCTGCAATTACATTTACTGCATTGTTATGTTTGACCATTACATCTTTAGTTTCATTTACAATGAGATTCATTGTTTCAGATTCATCATGAACATTTTCATTGTGTTTGGACTGAGTCTGCATAGATTCATGAATTTTCCTGATAACTCCTGATATTAAATTAACTTCCTGGATTACGGCGTTGAAGAGTCCAACCATTGAGTTGACACTTGTTATGCCTTCTCCAATAAGTTTTGTATTACCCTGTATTATACGGTTGATATCTTTTACATTCATCGATGTCTTGTCTGCAAGTTTTGAAATTTCATCGGCAACGACTGCAAATCCCCTTCCGGCATCACCGGCTCTTGCTGATTCAATTGCAGCATTTAGAGAGAGAAGATTTATCTGATCTGAGATGTCATTTATCAGTCCGGCAATCCCGGTCAGTTCGTTTGAACTTGAACTTATATTATCCATAATACTGCTGGTTGAGTATAGCGTTGTTTTCCCTTCAGCGACTTTAGCGGAAATAGTCAGTGTTAATTTTTCCGCCTGTTTGGATTCTTCCGTAAGCTCAACTATGGACGCGGATAGTTCTGTTAATCTGTTTGATAGAATCAGAAAACAGTTCCTCTCTAGGCTGGCATTCATTTCAAGCATTTCGGCGCTGTTCTTTGCCTCGGCTATACCTGATGTTACCTCCCCCTCGAGAGCGGATTGTCCCGTAAGATTATCCGTGAGTGAACTTGTTGAAAGTTTTATATCAGATGTGGCGTTGTTAAGTTCAGTGGTTATATTCTTAACATCAGTAATAGAGTCCTGAAGTTTACCGGTAAAACGGTTGAACTCCATTGCCGCCTGTCCGAGCTCATCATTGCTGTTTACAGGGAGTTCTGATGTAAGATCACCTTCACCCTCTGCCATGTACCGGAGACTTGAAACAAGGCGGCGTAAGGGACGGCTTATCATTTTATTAATCAGAAGAGAGACAATGACAGACGAAAGAATTGATGCTATCGAAATGAGTATATAAATCAGAAGCGCGCGTTTAAGATGTTTATCTGCATTTTTATCAGATATATCCAGTCCAAGAACTCCGAGGTATTTATCGCCATCCATTATTGGCGCATATCCTGAAACTATATTGGACTTTCCCTCTTCATCATAGGTGAACTCTTTTTCAACCATATTTATTTTCTGACCTATAGCCTGAGCCATAATAGAATCTGCCGATGATTCATAGAGTTTTCCGAAACGTGTAATTTCATCAAGCGGGTCACCGGCAGCTGATGCTTCTTCAATGAGAGATGGCGCGTCGGCATCTGCTATAAACCGGAACATCCCCGGATCTGCAGTAGGGATAAGAATGTATGCATAGAGCAGCAGATCGGATTGTGTTTCGCGGATAACATTAAGATCTGAACAGACTTTCAGATAATTTTCACTCTTTTCAATCAGTGTAAGATTCTCTTCTGTTACAGGATTTATACCTTCAGATGTAATTTTACTATAATTATAATCCGGTGCAATTTGTGAAATCAATCCGTTTAATGCATTGCGATCAATAATAAAAGAACCGGTGTATGAAATATTTCTAAGTCTGTCTTTAAGTTCATTGAAAAGCTGTTTTTTCAGTGTGTAGTATGACAGGACTGTAATGCCTATACAGATTAAAGATATAAGGGTGAACAGGACAAGCATTACCCTGGTTCTGAGCTCAAGATTTCTGAATTGAATTTTTTGGAAAGATATCATTAAGTAAACTCCGGAAATAAGACTATTGTTAAAGCATCATTTATCTTTAATTTGTATTTATTCAAATAAATATCTAAAATAATATATGTTAAGGAATTAAATTATATTTAAGTGTAAATATATCTCCGCTCTTTTAGATTGCCGGGATAATTGAGTTTTTTTATTACAAAAAAAGTTTAAAGAATTATCATTGAAAAATAAGGAATAGTATAATAAGAATTTATTACATTTTATCTGATTTGCATAGTCTTTTTTATTTTTTTCAAATGATTCCGGTTGCACACTGAATTGCGGCGAGTATTTCAAAACTTTGTGGTATAGCAATGGAGGGTGACAGAGGAATTGCAAAATCATTCGGGGGTGAGCTTGAATTTGGCGAGACTATTGCCAATGGCGGGAACTGTTGTCAGATAAGGTTTAAAAGAGTTTAGAGCCGATCTATATGAATCTGTCGTGAAATGATATATTAGGACTTGATTACTTCATCAATGAGTTTTGTAAATTCAGAGATCATGTAAGGTTTCTGGATAAATCCGTTTGCTCCGGATTTTAATATGTCCTGAATAGATACTTCATTATTAAAGCCTGATGCAAATATTACTTTAACAGCAGGATTTATTGACTTTAATTTCAGGAATGTATCTTTGCCGCTTATTCTGGGCATTATCATGTCAAGAACTACAAGGGAGATACGATTCATTTCTGCTTCATATATTTCAGCACCGCTGACTCCATCTTCAGCAAGTATCACTTCATATCCGGCTGCTGCCAGTATACCATGAGCAGTATTACGGATAATAGATTCATCGTCGATTACAAGTATACAACCGGAACCTCTGGTTATGAGATTTTTTGTATCGTCTATTATATGTGGAGTCTGGTCGCTCTGATGGAGATAAATTTTAAAAATTGTCCCTTCTCCTGGTTCGCTGTAAACGGTGATGACACCTTTATGATCTATTACTGTGCCATACACTCCGGAAAGTCCAAGCCCTGTTCCTTTCCCTACGGGTTTTGTTGTAAAAAAAGGATCAAAGATTTTCGGAATAATTTCTTCAGGTATACCGTTTCCAGTATCAGTAACATCAATTTCGATATATGGGCCGGGTTCAGCATTTAATGAGTTATGGGCGATGGTATCATAATCAAGGATTACATCACTTGTGGAGATTGTTATGGTTCCCCCCTCCGGCATGGCATCCCGTGCGTTAATTGCCAGATTAAGAATTGCATTCTGCAGAAGGGCCGGGTCACCCACTGTGTATGAATTTATTGCGGATAATCTTGTAGCGATAGTTATTTTTTTATCAATACTTCTTTCCAGCAGGTCTATTGCGGCTATTATCAATTCATGTATATCAACGGGAGTGGATACAGTTTTGCCTTTTCGTGAAAAGGCCAGAAGCTGTGAAGTCAGATTTGCCGAACGTTTGGCGCTTTCCAGAATAATGTCTATGTATCGTTTCAGTTTAGGGTTCTCACCTGCTTCATAACTTAATAGTTCCGCACTCCCCATTATACCGCTGAGCATATTATTAAAATCATGGGCAACTCCACCTGCCAGCTGACCTACTATATCCATCTTCTGTGCCTGATGCAGCTGTTCCACTATCCTGTTTTTTTCTGTAATATCTCTGAAGACAAGAATGGAACCTACAATATCTTCTGATGAATCAAAAATCGGTGCAACGCTCCCTGATATTTCTATAACCGTTCCGTTTTTTTGTATAAGATTTATATCGTTAATCAGATCAATCCGCTCATTTTTTTCAAGTATCTGATTAATGGGGTTTTCACATTTTATACCCCTCACGCGGTCAACGGTATTGAAAATTTCAGATATTGATCTTCCTTTAGATTCGCTGAAATTCCAGCCGGTAATTTTTTCTGCGGCAGGATTCATTCTTGTAATCACTCCGTTTTTATCCGTGGCTATAACTGCATCCCCTATTGAGTTAAGAGTTATCCGGAGATTTTCCTCCTGTGATTTAAGAAGGGCTTCATTTTTCATTCTGCTTTGGATTTCATTTGAAAGAACAATATTTCTGTTGGCAAAATATATAAAGACTACTCCTACAGCAAGGAAAAGGAGCATTATAATTATTGATTTGTTTCTGAATCCTTTTACATTTGATATAATGTAGTATTCGGGAGTTGCCACTGCAATAGACCAGTGTGTATTCATAATACTTATTGGAGTGTAAGCCGCATGTTTGATTGTCATATTGATCTGCTTTTTTTTAAGACGGTCGTAAGAATAGGTGGATGTTCCTTTCTCTCCTCTCATCATCGATTCAGATATTTTTATTACTTCGGGATAGCTCCCTAGAGTTTCGTAAATCGATACACCGGAAATTCCAGGAACCGGGTCGTAGATCATTACTCCATCCCGGCTGAGCATCCAGGCATATCCGCTGTCTCCGATTGCAATATTCTCAAGATATCTCTTTGAGATATATTCAAAGTTAATCAATAAAGCGATACTCCCTTGAAATTTTCCATTTTTTATGACCGGATAGTGAAATGCAATTGCCCTGTATCCCTGAACCGCTACGAAAACATCGCTTAGAGTTGGTCTATGATTTTCAAGAAGATACTTTATATGTTTCTGATATGAAATATCTGTTCCTATAAGTTTATTGTTATATGGGGTCAGCCATGTGAGTTTACCGCTTGAATCTATTCTGGAAATAGAGCTCAGGACCGGTTTCTTCTTGTTCAGATAATCTATAAGTATTTTTTTCCCGTTTTCATTAAGTTCTGTTACATCATCAATATTTACAAGAAATTCAAATTCGCTTGTCAGGTTGCTGAAAAATTCAGTAATTCCTGCTGCAGCCTGTTCTGCAAGGATCATCTGCTGCTTATTAAACTCGTTTATAGTATTACTCTTAACCTCTCTGTAGGATAAAAAAAACAGAGTAGAGATAATAATAAACAGAATAATAAGCAGTACAAACCATCTGCTGGTTTCAATTGTAAGCTTGGGTTTCAGCATACTCCATTACCTGAAAAGATGAAGGAAATTTTTATATAGATGAATAAAAATAAAATAATCATAACTTTGGAAATAATCAAGCATGAAATAAATCAGACTTGATTATTTCTTAAGACTTAAAGAATGAAAACTGTAGAAAAATCAGTTATTATTCCTGAATAGAATTTTTAGTCTAAAAAACATAAATTATTATCCCCGCCGCCTTCGGCGGCGGGGATAATGGAGCTTTTTTTATTTCATAAAAGTTAAGGAATAAATACTGAGAAAAATAGTTGTTTTTCCTGCTGGATTTTATTCTCTGATAAGTTAATAATATATTATGGAAGGTTTTTATGAAAATTGCAATCGCATCTGACCATGCCGGGCTCAGATTAAAAAATATTTTAAAGAAGCATTTTGCTGAACATGAGTTTATCGATGTGGGAACGCATACTGAAGATTCATGCGATTATCCCGATTATGCCCTTCTTGCAGGGGAGAAAGTTGTATCAGGTGAAGCTGAAGCGGGTATAGTTATATGCGGAACAGGCATTGGTATCTCTATAGCGGCAAATAAAGTGAAAGGGATAAGGGCTGCTCTCTGTTTCAATGAGTTTATGGCAGAGATGTCAAGGAAGCACAATGACGCCAATGTGCTTGCTCTCGGTGCCCGTGTAATAGGTGAAGATCTCGCTGTAAGAATTGCTGAGGTGTGGCTTAAGACAGAATTTGAGGGCGGAAGACATGAAAAGAGAGTCTTAAAAATAGGAAAAATTGAATCCTGAAGGGAATTCTGCCGATAAAGTACTTATGAAAACTACCCGGATAAAACTAATTCTAATTCTATTGTTTGTAAGTCAGTTCATGGCTCCATCGCGGAATGCCACAGATGTGTTGGTAATAACTGATTTACCTGATTCTTCGCTTTATAATGCTGTAAAGCGATCGATGCCTGATGGTACATCAGGATATGTGATTAAAGATATTAATTATGCCGAAAATGCTGATCCCTTTTCCACGGATATTCTTTTGAAATTTGATAAAGGATCTGAACGGTATATTAAAGATGATTCAGGCAAGTATAATATCTACTCTGCAAATTATCAGTTTCTCAAAGAGGGTGTGGGCAACGGATGCGCATCGTTTTTTAAAAAGGATCATATTATTAAAATTAATACGTCTGAGGGATTATGGCTCGGGAATGTCGAAGATCTTGGATCTTTTAATATTGAATTCAGGTTCAAAGCAGCAGAGCTTAATAACGGTGGTGTGCTTTTTTCACGCGTGGGGTATTTTTCAGGAGTGAAAAAAGGACTGGAAATCAGATTAAAAGACCGCAGCATCTCGGCCCATCTCTACAATATGTTTAAGAAGCCTGATGGTACACTTAAAAGCGTATCTCTTGTTAAAGGGGGTAAGCTCAATAAGGGGGAATGGTATCATTTCAGCTTAAGCTTTAACAGATCGAGCGGCAGGCTGGCCAAAATGATCAATGATGATGAAGATGATGTTGTGTACATGACATCCTCCGGCAGTGCATTCAGTGAAGTTTACATTCCGTTATTCGGATATGTAGATGATGAAGATGGAAGCAGCCGGGGGACGGATCTTCCTCTTGCTGTGATCGGTAAGAACTACAGCGGATTGATTGATGAATTCAGGATTTCATATATGCATTATAAGGAACTGAAAAACAGCAGAGATGTTGCTGTTAAAAAATATAAAGGTTCTGAATATGCTGGACGTGTTCCGTATAACAGAGAGGGGATAATTACAAGTCCGGTAAAAGAGTTTCCTTCAACCGGTACATCGATCACTGATTTTTCATGGGATGAGATTATTAATCTGGGAACTTTTATATGGATGGAGATGCGCGTGGCGGATAAGTTTTTCAGCGACAGGGATTCATCTGTTAAATGGTATAAGATTAAGCCGGGTCAGAAAAAGATCTCCATGATGAAGGGTGACGACGGGGAGTATCTACGCGGCAGATATTTTCAGTGGAGAGCCCATCTCGCTGCCTCTCCTGAAGGGGACAGGTCGCCTGTTATGAAAAAGGTTACAGTCAAATATAAAGTTGATCATCCTCCGACTGTACCTCTTGGATTTGAAATAGGGGATACCGGCGACAGATATATTACACTCAGATGGAAAAGAAATGTTGAAACTGATTTCAGCGGATATAAGATTTATTATGGAACAAAAAGAGGGACTTACGACGGGATTATTACTGTTGTAAACGGCAGAAAGATTAATAACCAGATGGCTGAAGGGAATTATATAACCGTTAGAATTGATAACAGCGTAATTGAAGAGAACAGACAGCTTGACAGCCGGAATGTCCTGGTGTATCCGTCGATAGAAAACACCGTCCTTTATTACTTTTCGGTATCATCATACGATAATTATCGGGAAGGCACCGTGTACAATCATGAATCGGAACTTTCATCATCACTTCATGCGAGACCCTTTGCGGGGAGTGACATCAGGTAGGGTATAGTTTTTGGCCCCGCACTGTCGCGCCCCCTCTGTCGCGCCCCTAAACCGTTGCGCCCCCTCTGTCGCGATGCGACATCTCCCCCCTGGTGAAAGGTTTGAGAATAAATTCGGAATGTTTTGTGTTATTCCTTTCACCATCTCATCATGGGGAAAGGTGCCCGACGGGCGGATAGGGGCGTATCGAACATTTATATTTCCTTATTGACTGATGATATATTGAATTTTAAGTGGTTAATTACTTTAACATTAGAAAAATTACTGCTGACAATAAAAAATGAAAACTGATAATGATATGATAATAAAAGGTTTAAAAATTCCTGAAGAGTTTTACGGCCGATTGAGTGAATTCGTCAATACCTTTAATAATAATGGTTTTGAGTGTTATCTCATCGGTGGGTGTGTCCGTGACCTTATACTCGGATATGAAATCTATGATTATGATTTTGCCACCAACGCCAGGCCTGAACAGGTTATGAAGCTTTTCCGCAAGGTAATACCTACGGGGATTAAACATGGAACTGTAACTGTTCTGATTAAGGGGCTGGAGTTTGAGGTTACAACATTCAGGTCTGACGGTACCTATCTTGACGGCAGACGCCCGGATAAAATTCACTATGCCCAATCCCTCGATGAAGATGTTATGCGTAGAGATTTTACTATTAATGGTCTTGCATATGATTTAAATAAAGATGAAGTTATAGATCACGTGGGCGGGATTGATGACCTGAATAAAGGGATTATCCGGACTATTGGAGAACCGATTGAAAGATTCAGTGAGGACGGGCTCAGGACTTTCAGGGCCTGCAGGTTTTCTGCCAAACTTGGATTTGAAATTGAAGAGAAGACTTTCGAGGCGATTAGTGAAACTCTAAATATTTCGGCAATGGTTTCGGCTGAAAGAGTAAGAGAGGAGCTGATGAAGCTTCTGACCTCGGGACTTCCATCTGTGGGATTTGAGTGTATGAGAAGATCGGGTCTTCTTAAACTCTGGCTCCCTGAACTTGACAGCTGCTATGAAATAGGACAGAATAAATTTCATGCACATGATGTGTATTATCACAGCCTTTATTCATGCGATGCAGCTCCATCTGACAAACCGCTTATACGTCTTGCGGCGCTTCTTCATGATATAGGGAAAGTGAGTACCAGGCGCGTGGGTGATGACGGGGATTATACTTTTTATAATCACGAAGTAATCGGGTCGCGCATTGCTAAAAAGGTTTTAAAAAGGCTTAAGTTTTCGAACATAGAAATTGAAACTGTAAACAATCTTGTGGTAAACCATATGTTTCACTACACCGATGACTGGAGTGATGGAGCTGTAAGAAGATTCATGAGAAAGGTTGGAGTGGAAAATATTCCTGATCTTTTTATTCTCCGGGAAGCTGATAGAATCGGGAACGGTTCACGTTCGGGACTTCCGCAGCCCATTATGGTGCTGCAGTCAAGAATTGACCGGGTAATTGAAGCCGAGAATGCAATTACTGTAAGGGATCTGAACATCGACGGTAATATTCTTATGAGTAAATTTGATCTTAAACCGGGGCCGATCATCGGGAAGATACTGCATGAACTTCTTGAAATTGTTCTTGATCATCCGGATATGAATACAGAGGAGATTCTCCTGGAGAAGGCTGTTGAAATTTACAACAGTTTAAAAGAAGAGGGTCAGGGCTGATTCTGCGTCGCCCTCCCGCTCTGAACCTGCCTGAGTAACCGTAAATCTCAGGTAAAACGAATTCTTATCTTTTTTATACTTCAGATTTAGCGATCCTCCGTGAGTCGATCCGCTGAAACTTTTGATGGACGAATGCTCTGATGCCGGAGTTATCATTGCAAAAAATGGATTATCTCCGTTTACTATTATCCGCGTATAACCGAGGGACAGACTCATATAACCGGAAAAAAGATACTTCATCTCACACCCTCCGAGCCCTGAAATTTTATCCAAACTTTTCTGAGCAGAAGATCTGATTTTAAAATAGAATCGATCACTCAGAGAAAAAGCTGCTGAGAGATTCCCCTGGTCAATAGATTCCTCCCTGTCTGTAGAGTAGTTCTCTCTTCTCTTAATACTCATGTCGATGTCAAGTTTTCCAAAGTCCAGAGAAGCGAATAACTCCTCCTCCATTGAACCTTCTATATATTTTTTATTATAACCGGGAATAAGATCTTTCTCCGAATAAATAATGAATCCCGTTTGAATAATTTTGTGAGGGTATACCCCGCATTTTAGTTCCCATATTCTTTCCGGTGTTCTGCTCCCCGATGAATACTCTGAATGAAAATTTTCTCCGGAATTTTTCCCCTTGAGCGAGAAGTTTACGATCTGGTTCTGAATTGCTGCTCCACAAGCCATGGCAAAATCATTAACAGTGTGATCGTTTTTGACAGATGAAACTGCGGGTTCAATGAAGAGAGATATATTCTTATCCGCATACTCTGTAAAAATACCGGTATTTCTGATCAGATCGATGCCGTCTCCTGCATAGAACTTATTCTTATCCCATAGAATATCTTTTCCGGAATCCCCCTTAAGATCTGTTTCGAAAAAGTAGATCTGAATATTGAAAAGGGATGTTAAATGAAATCCGGAAACACCGCCATAGTTTATTATATTTACCGGTTCTGTGCTGTATCCGCTACTCTCTATTTTTGAATTTAAAGAGAATAATGAAGAATCTATGAAGCCCGATTCAAGTGACTGCTGAGAGATATATCTTCTTTGAAGTGAAAAGAATGGAGTGAAATATATTTGTATATCATCAAAATTTTTGTAGAATTCGAAGACGGTGCCATAGAGTGAATACTGCGGATTGCCGCTGTTTGAAGTTGAGATTGTACGATCTTTTGCGATAGATATTTTTTTTGAGAACGGATCTTTTGATGAATATGATTTTTTACCCATCATCAAACCTGATCCGAAGTGGAGATTGTAATTACCCGCTGTAAAATTTATGAAATCAGAAATTGAACTTAACTGAAGATTCCATGTATATGAAAAAGTTTTATCCTGCAGATTCCGTACAGTTGTATAATTGAAGTTGAATGTTTCATAAATAGCAAGTTCAGTTCCCCCTCTCAGTATGAGATTTTCATTACCCTCTTCGTAATTAATTATCTCTCTGCTGACTCCTGTTTTTATTCCAGCTTCATAATTTTTTTCCGCAGATATTGCCGGTTGTAAAATACTGATCAGAAGCAGGAGTACTGTACCGGTTATGCAGTATTGTTTTTTTGTTGAATCTACTTTGAGCATAATTTCTCAATAAGTTTTTTCTGTTCATCTGTGAGAGTGCTGTCATTCCATAACCCGTTATGAAAATCCTCTCTCCTGCCTGATTCGGAGAGTTCACTGTATGTGATTGCTTTAAATGCCGGTATACCTCGTCCTATCAGTTCGCGGAATTTAGTTTTAATCCGCTCATTGCGCGGCGGTGTTTTAACAAACTTTTTCTTTTTACTGCTGTACTCTTTGTTCCCCTCTTTGTTCCGTGATGTCCTTTCCAGCCCGTAAACATTTGCTTCAACAGTTTTTATCTCTTCGCCTGTCAGTCCAATCTGCATCAGGGCCTTTTCGGTAACAGGACCGATTTTCTGACGGTACAGAACTATCCGTTCTGCTGAAAGTATGCTCAGTCCATCGATGGTTTTAAGCTCTTCCGGCTCTGCTGTGTTAATATTAATTTTTTTCTTCGGTGATGTGAGAAATGGTCTTCCGTAATGGAGACTCTCTATTTCTGCCTGTGGTGAATAGGTAAGTCCTATTGAATGAGTGTATCCGAGATATGGGTGATACCGTAATCCGTATGATACATAAAAGTCTGCAGCAAGTATTCCCAGTGATGCGGCCAGGGAAGAGGTCTCCCTGCAGTATCCCCCTTTTACCGATAAGAAATGAGCAGGATTTGCTGTTACAGAGAATGTGTTAACATTTTCAGCAGCGGTTCCGGTTATGTTCCATGCAAGTGAAAATCCCTTTCCAGGTTTGAGAAGTACTCCCGCTGAACGTTCAGGGTAAACAATCTCTTCATTCTGTTTTCCCGTAAGAGATGCAATTCCTGTCTGGGTAAAGGCTGCATTTATCCATGGCAGAGGTGCCAGAAGCAGTGAAAATCCGGTTTCGTGTATAAGTGTTTTCTGGGAAAATTTTTCAGTTTCGATTTTCATGAAGAGCAGGTTTCCCGATACACCTGCATTAAGAAAAGAGAAGATCGAATATCCGGCATTTAATGAGAAAGTGTTTTCTCTGTAGAAATCCGCACCGAATGAATTCCATGACAGCTGCATTCCATAATCTCCTGATGCATACTGAATCGCAGAGCCCCCTGTGGTCAGAATTTCATTGGAGTATGGTCTTCCCGCATTACCGCTGATTAGAAAACCTTCAGCAAACGGGAGAAGTGCCGGACTGGTCATTACTGCAGGGGAAGAGTAATCATGAACTGCACTCTGCACAGGGAAGAGAGCGTCCGGGTCTCCGGTTTTGTATTCGAAGGCGCTGTGATAAACCATCGCAGCATAGAACAGTATAGCTATCTTCATCTTTTTGTTACTGCTATAACAAGATTGATAAGCGCGCTTTCAGATTTTGAATTCTTCCCGGCAGCTTCAATTTTTATAAAATAAAGTCCTGTTGTGATCTTTCCCCGTAATTTTTTATCAGGTATTAAAAATGAATAGTCTCCGGGAGTTAGATCCTCTTTCAATTCCGAAGAGTATATTGTAGATCCGGTCGAGTTGAATATTCTTAACTTTATACTGCATGTTTCATACAGAAAAAGCGGAATCTTAATATTACCCGATCCATAGTGATGTGTTGTCTTTTTCGAAGCTGTGCGGAATATCCGCCTGTTTCCCTTAGATGCATTGATTATATTCTCTTTCCCCGGTGTGGCATATGGAGTTATCCTGAAATCATTCAAAGTATTGGTGTCTTCACCGCTAATTCTCGATAAGGTTGAGTATGAATTCAGTCCGTCTTTACCTGCATCTACAGTGCATGGCTGGTTATCCGGAGTGCTGCAGATTTCCCATTGTCCGGCAGTAACGGCAGCCGTTATATAACTGTTGATTGTGCTGTTTATAGATCCGTCTCTGTTGCTGAATGAGATAAAATCTATCATTCCGCCATTGGTTTCAATATCATCGCTGTCGATTGATACAACACAGTCTGTATTCCACAGACCGTAGTTGCAGCAGTAAAGATCGAGTATTCCGTTTCTGTTTGTATCTCCGGTTAAATCTGTTTCGTCTTCAACCGGAAGAGGTGTGAAATGAACCACTGCAAATCTGTCATCATATGGAGTTTCCGGCATGTCCCGGTTTCTGAGAGTTACAGGTGATAAGGCAATTTTTTCATTAGTACCGTAATACATTGTCACAAAATACTGTGATATGTCACATGATTCGGTTTCCGCAGATAAAGTTATCTCAATCCAGTCGCTGCTACCCCCGGCTGAAATTTCATTGATCAGCGGTCCGGAATAAGCAGTTGAGTATATCATCAGAAGCAGAGAAAGAAGCATTATAGTTTTCATTGCACACCGGCATTATTGTTTATTACTAATACGTTTGAAACAGGAGAATTAATAAAAATTATTTTTAGTTTCAGATTTTTATTAATATCTGCAGCCGGAAAAAATCCTTGATTAATGCCTGCTTGAATATTTAGTAGTAATTAATCGATAATTATGGAGAATTGTCTTTACCGCCGCGTTTTACCCTGCGGAAAGCTATTGACCGGCAATTGACACGCTGCTTTACCTGCAGTTTTTTATGAATAATCTGGAGAATGAGATATGATGGATATAGATGATATAATGAATGACGGTAGCGATTTTACGATAGATGCGGATCTTCTTGAAGGGGATCTTATTTCTATTGATCACGTTCTTCCTGAACAGCTCTACCTGATCCCAATCCGGTACCGTCCGATATTCCCCGGGATTGTAACACCGCTGATAATCTCTCATGGAAGATTTACAAAAATTATTGACCGTGTTCTGAACGAATCAAGAACAATCGGTCTTGTCCTGATTAAGGACGATGATAAGGGCGAGATAAATTTTGAAGATCTTTACACTTACGGTACAGCGGCGAGGATATTAAAAAAAATTAATCTCCCCGACGGCGGGATTAATGTTCTTATAAACAGTGTTAAAAGATTCCGGATAAAAGATGCAATCGAAAAGAAAAAGAATCTTTTAGCCGAGGTTGAATATCTCGATGATATCGTTGATAAGAAAGCAAAAATGGAGATCAAGGCTTATACCCGTGAGGTTCTCTCTCAACTGAAGCTCCTCTCTGACAATAATCCTCTGTTTACTGAAGAGATGAAGCTTACTATGCTCAACGTTGAAGAGCCGGGTAAGATTGCCGACTTTGTAACATCACTTTTAAATATTGAAAAGCATGAGTATCAGGATGTTCTTGAAACAATAAATGTGCGCAGCCGTCTTGGCAAGGTTCTTCATCTCCTTCATAAAGAGATGGAGGTTGTGGATGTTCAGAAGAAGATCCAGCACCAGATCGGTGAGAAGATTGACAAGCAGCAGAAAGAATTTTTTCTCCGTGAACAGCTGAAGGCAATAAAGGTTGAGCTTGGACTTGAAGAGGATGAGAAGAGTGCTGAAGTCAAAGAGATGCGTAAAAAGATAGAGGAGCTTAAACTTAAAGGTGAAGTTCACGATAAGCTTATAGAGGAGATTGACCGTTTCACTTTTATGGACCCGTCCTCGTCAGAATATTCAGTAGCAAAAAATTATATAGATACCGTACTCTCTCTCCCCTGGAGCAAGGCAACTGTTGATTCGATCGATCTTGACAGGGCTGAGAAAATACTCAACCGTGATCATTACGGTCTTGAGGATGTGAAGGAGCGAATACTTGAATTTATAGCCCTTCGAAAAATAAAGCCCGATGCCCGGGGATCGATCATCTGTCTTGTGGGGCCTCCCGGTGTAGGAAAGACATCTCTTGGTAAGTCGATAGCTGCAGCTCTTAACAGAAAATTTTTCCGTATTTCACTGGGTGGAATGAGAGATGAGGCAGAGATAAAGGGACACAGAAAAACATATATCGGCGCAATGCCGGGTAAAATCATACAGGGACTTAAGATAAGTAAAACAAACAATCCTGTCTTTATGCTGGATGAGATAGATAAGATGGGTCAGAGCTATCAGGGTGATCCGGCGTCTGCGCTTCTTGAAGTTCTTGATCCGGAACAGAACGTGGAATTCCGCGATTACTATCTTGATCTGCCATTTGATTTATCTGATGTGCTTTTTATTACCACTGCAAACACTCTCGACACAATACCTCAAGTGCTTGCCGATAGAATGGAGGTTATCCGTCTTTCGGGATATATCGCCATGGAGAAATATGAAATTGCGCGGAAGTATCTTCTCCCCAAACAGCTGAAGATGCATGGGCTTGGCAAGAACAGTGTAAAGATAGAGAAAAACGGTTACCTGAATATAATAAGCGGATGGGCTAGGGAATCCGGCGTCCGTAACCTCGAACGTAACATAGAAAAAATCTGCAGGAAAACAGCAACTCTTGTAGCAAGGAATAAACCTATACCGGAAGCAGCTCTCAGTGATGAGCAGATCAGAGAGTACCTTGGTATTGAAGTTTATCATGAAGAGGAGAAACTCCTGATAAACAAGCCCGGTATTGTAACCGGTCTGGCGTGGACATCTCTTGGCGGGGCAACTCTTACAATCGAATCAATTGCGGTTAAGGTAAAAAGCGGTGCAGGGCTTAAACTCACAGGGCAGCTTGGAGACGTAATGACTGAATCGGCAAACATTGCCTATACTTATATTAATCATTATCTTGGAGATGACGAACAGGCTCGTAATATTTTTGATAATTATCTGGTCCATGTACATGTACCTGCAGGGGCAACTCCAAAAGACGGTCCTTCTGCGGGAATTACAATAGCCTCATCAATTTATTCCATGATAACAGGCAAAATGGCCGGAAATGATATTGCCATGACTGGTGAGCTTACTCTTTCAGGTAAGGTTCTCCCCATTGGTGGATTGAAAGAGAAGGTAATTGCTGCAAAAAGGGTAAATATAAAGCATATTATTATCCCTTCGGATAACAGGAAAGATCTTGAAGATATTCCGGAATATATAAAAAAAGGGCTGACATTTCACCCCGTTAGTGATATAATAGAAGTACTGGATATCTGTTTTAAGAAAAAGAGGTAGGGGGCTTTAGTTAATATGGAATTTTTTAATCTCATCGAAATGATAGTTAAGGATATTGTGGATGAAGTTCTTGCCAAGGAAGAGGATTTTAAAAGTATAAAATATCATAGAAATGACATAATTGCATATGTGCTGAACAGGGTTCCCCCCAGATACGTAACCGGGGAAAGGGGTATTATTCACAGCCGGATTGATCCCAGGCTGAAATATCAGCAGCATACAGATATTCTGTTTCTTACATATGAAGCTGTCGGTCTTTTTGCAAAAAGAAGGACTACAGAAATTGAAGAGAAGAATGGAGAGAGTGAAAAACTCTCCGGCCTTATTCCGCATATGATAGGTGAGGCTCTTGAAGAGACTACATTGTCAGTTGTACCGGATCTTAAAATAACACTTTTATATAATGATAAACCTGCTGAGATGATGGACCTGGGATGGAAAAATCCCTATACTGCATCTAAGGCAACGAGAGGATATTTTCATTTCTGGCCGAGATATATACAGGATACTATGAGTGCAGGGGATTATGTTGAATTTTTATTAACTTTTGAACACCCCAAATTCGAAACCCGTTCAGTAAAAGTCAGGGCAAAAGTTAATAAGAAAAATGATCTGGGGAATACTCAGTCAATTCCTTTAATTCTCCTTAAACTGAAAGAGGGTGTTTCAGCAGATTTTCTTTGTGAGGATTAAGCATCCTGCTCTATCTTTTTTCTCTTTGCTTTAAAGAATCCGGTCAGGAGAGATGAACATTTTTCGCGAAGTATTCCGGATTTTATTTCCGGAATATGATTCATCCTGCTGTTTCCGCATATATCAAATACAGTTCCGCATGCCCCGTATTTTATATCTTCAGCTCCGAAAATTACACATTTTATTCTTGAATGAACTATAGCCCCGGCGCACATGGCGCAGGGCTCTTTAGTGACATAGAGTACACAATCAGTCAGCCGTTCATTCTTTAAATATGCGGCTGCTTTTTTTATTGCGATTATTTCGGCATGGAGAGTCGGGTCATTTTTTTCCCGATTTTCATTTGATCCTGTTGCGATGATTTCCCCGTCTTTAACTATTACCGCGCCAACGGGGATTTCATCTCTCAGAGCTGCGTCATGTGCAAGAGCAAGAGCCTGCTCCATAAACTCTTCATCGGTCATTGCTATTTACAATTATTTATAATAATATCAGCAAGTTTGCGTTTGGGGACATAGTGTGTCCCCTCGCTATCGCGATAGTATTTTATATCCTCACCATTTTCTATCTCTTTGATTACAACTTTTTCTATAGGAAATCCCAGTGCTATGACCAGTTCAATTGTGTAATCTTCAGAGATTTTCAGCTCTGCAGCAAGTCCCTCCCTGTCAACTGATCCGATGATACATCCCCCCATCTCTTTGGAAGCAGCACCAAGAAGTATTGTCTGAGCTGCAATTCCATGATCCCATTTTACATTCGGTGAAATCTTTTTGTCTGAAAGTATTACAATATATGCAGACGGGCGTTCGCCCTCTACCGGTCCATCCCAGTCTGAGAGATAACCTGCCCACTTCAGATACGGGAAGACTGAATTACGCTCTTTGTACTCTGCGACATAATATTTAAGCGGCTGAAGATTCGAGCCTGAAGGGATTAGTCTTGCGTTGTCAATAAGCTTCAGGAGGGCCAGCTGGGGAATCTCTTTACTTTCATCAAATCTTCTGTAACTTCTATTGCGTTTAACTATCTCATGAAATTTCATGGTGTACCTCTTTTTTATGGGTTATTGTAATTTAAATACAGCGGCTGGAAATGGTCAAGAAAAATTGAACCGATAACTTATTATGTTTTGGTCTTTCAAGCAGCATGCGATTACGGAAGATGGTTTTTGACTCAGCGGGGCAGTAAAGTATTTTTGGTGGTACATCGCGGAGCATACGCAGCCATGAAAATATATCACTGTCTTTGAGCGGATTGAAATGCATTTATTATTTTATTGACTCAATATATTTCTTATATTTAACTGAGATAGAAAGTAATAGCTCATAAACCTGTGGTATCCTGTATCCATTGCGCCTTTGGCGCGAAGGAGAGCAATTTCATTCCCGATATATGAGAATTTACGATATAAATAAGAAAGGGAACCGATGAATTATATAAAAAATGTTATATTCTTATTATTTCTTAGTGCCGCTATCTGTCTTTCAGTTCAGGTTTCTGCATCTGAAAAATCTGTAGATGAAATCACTGTATATAATGTATCTGGTGAAATAATAGCATCACCAGGTAAAACGTCAGTTGCTGTTATTGCAGTGGAGATCCCCGACGGTTCATATATCTATGCGAATCCCAAGGGGAAGGGTATCGGTAAAGCAACGGAAGTTTTTTTTGATAAAAAAAGTTTTATTGATTCTTGGGAGGTCCGATACCCTTCAGGTGAAATTTATCAGGCTGCAGGTGATTCAGATTCGATTTACAGATATATAAAAATTGTAAGATTTCCCGTTGCAGTTAAAATCAGTGATAAAGTTTCAGCGGGGAATTATTCAATTAAGGCGGATCTGTCTATGCTTATGTGCACTTCAGATGCCTGTCTACCAGTTGAAAGAACTGTTGATATACCTGTAACTGTAAAGAGGGGTGTTTTAAAAAGTACCCCTTTTGAGATGAACAGTTTAAGTGAATTTCTCTCGTTAAATAAGAGTGTAAAAGTTTCTGCATCTGATGAAATTTTATCTGCGAAATCAGGTGAAGGAGATGATTCGGGGATTCCGGAAAGTATTGAATTTACTCCGCAATATCCCGAAGGTGAAATAACAGGTATTATAAAGGCCATACTATTTGGTCTGATTGCCGGATTTCTTCTTAATTTTATGCCATGTGTTCTACCTGTTGTTAGTCTGAAAATAATGTCGTTTGTGATGAATGCCGGTGAGAACAAACGGGTTATCGTAACTCAGGGTTTTCTTTTTTCCGCAGGTATTATTTTGAGTTTTATGATACTGGCGGCACTTGCGGCATTTTCCGGGCATCAGTGGGGGGCGCTTTTTCAGGATAAATTTTTTCTCATGATTATGACTTCCTTTATCTTTGCCATGGCTTTGTCTCTATTCGGTGTATTCACATTCAACATTCCTCTGTCTGCCGGAAAAGTTGCTTCAAAGACCCGGGGAATTTATACTGATGCTTTTGTTAAGGGTGTAGTTGCAACACTGCTTGCAACTCCATGCAGCGGACCTTTTCTGGGCGGGACTCTGGCGTGGACACTCACAAGACCTCCGGAAGTTATTTTTACAATATTTTTATCAGTCGGTATAGGTATGGCCATACCATATATGCTTCTGGCTCTGAATCCGTCACTGCTCCGGATTCTGCCCAAGCCGGGAATATGGATGAATCATTTTGAAACAGCAATGGGATTTATCCTCATGTTTACAGTTGTCTATCTTCTGGGTATACTTGATGATTCCGGAAGGATGGGGCTCATTCTTTTTCTTTTATTTTTGTCTGCTGGTTTGTGGCAGTTCGGGACTTTCGGATCAATTGCTGAAGCAAGATGGAAAAGGATTGTATCATTTATTATTCTATTATCAGTAATTGTAATGGGATATGGTTTGTCATTCAGGTATTTTTATACAGAAACAGTTCTCACTCATGAAAGAGAGATTTTTAATGCGGAGAGAATTTTAAAGAACAGAGATAACGGAATAATTACAGTTGTTGAATATACTGCCGACTGGTGTCCTAATTGTTCACTCGTGGAAAAACTGGCTCTTGAGAAAGATGAAGTACAGAAACTTTTTGCAAGAGATGATATTGAGTTTATGGTTGCAGATTTGACAGGGAAAAATCCTCAGGCTGAAGCTTTAATGACAAGGCTTGGAAGCAAGTCGATTCCGCTGCTTGCGGTCTTCCCTCCAGGTGCGGGTTTTTCAGCACCGCTATGCTTAAGGGATATCTATTCTTCAGAAGATGTAGTCTCTGCTGTGAGGAGCGCGGAAAAATTTATTATTACAAAATAGGGGGTGTGATATGGTTCATAATAATGTACTTCCTGATGATTTGAGTAATCAGAAGGCTTTTTTTATAGATATGGACGGAGTTATAAATACAGGGAACAACCTTATTCCCGGTGCGGCAGAGTTTGTGGAAAAGCTGAAAGCCGGGAATTATAAGTTTCTATTTATTACTAATAATTCATATTTTACACCGGATGAGCTGCGTGACAGACTTGCTGATCTCGGTATTGACGTAGAGCCGGAACATTTTTATACATCGGCAATGGCTACTGCAAGATTTCTCAAATATCAGCGGAAGAGTTTCAGCGCATATGTTATCGGCGGGAAGGGGCTGAAGAAAGAACTGGAAGCTGTGGGGGTTACTCTCACAAACAAAAAACCTGACTATGTAATAGTAGGTGAGACTGAAGAGTATGATTACGGCAAGATAATTGAAGCCACTTTTCTTATTGAAGAGGGTGCAAAATTTATAGCCACCAATCCTGACATAACAGGACCTACACCACGGGGGCCTGTTCCTGCATGCGGTGCGCTTGTTGCTCCGATTGAAAAGGTTACCGGAGTGAAAGCGTATTTTCTCGGTAAACCTAATCCTGCCATGATGTACTGGGCGAGAAAACGCCTGAAGGTTCACACGATGAACTCCTTTATGATCGGGGACAGGATGGATACTGATATAGTCGGCGGACTTGAGGCTGGAATGACATGCTGTCTTGTACTCTCTGGAGTTACTACTCTGGAAATAATGAATAAATACCCTTATCAGCCGGATTATATATTTAATTCTATAGCGGATATAGATCCGGATAATATAATATCCCGATGGGATATGAAGAAAGGTTGATTTTAAAATAGCTCTCCGCCGCGCCTTTGGCGCGGCGGAGAGCTATTTTACTACCAGTTTTGAGTACTACTTAAAATATAAAATTTTAATTCATTAAACCTTGACTAAAATAAAAATGATTTTAATCTCGCCACGTAGATTTTCAATAAGAAATAATCGGGGTTTAGGGAGTTATAACACCTTGAAAAATCTCCAGGCCATGGCCTCTGCAGTCACTGATCATGTGACTGCCGTGAAGTTACAGAAAAAGGAATTGTATGGAAACTGATATTTTTAAAAGACTATTCGAAGTTATTGCTGAGCGTAAACAGGCATCCCCTGAAAGCTCCTATGTGGCTAAATTGATGCATCGCGGAACTGAAAAGATAAACAGCAAAATAATTGAAGAGGCAGATGAGGTCTGTGAGGCATCGCTGGAAGATGATAAACAGCACCTTGTATATGAAATATGCGATCTTCTGTTTCATACCTTTGTACTTGCATCGCATAAAGATATAACAATTGAAGATATAAAAACTGAATTTGAAAGACGGTTCGGAACAAGCGGACTTGTGGAAAAAGCAGGGAGAGAAAACAATGAATCTAAATGAAACAGACAGAATAAAATTTGCGCTTCCATCGAAGGGTCGGCTCAAAGATCCTACTATAGAACTTCTAAAAAAGGCAGGATTTAAATTCAGGGCAACTGGACGGAATCTTTACGCAACATGTACGAACTATGACATCGTATTCATATTCGTAAGAGCTGATGATATTCCTGTACTGGTGGAGTCCGGTGTTATCGATCTTGGAATTACCGGAAGCGATCTTATTATTGAAAGAAAGTCGAATGTTGCAGAGATTCTTCCGCTTGGATATGGTCAGTGCAGATTGTGCGTTGCGGTAAGGGACGGATTGGAAAATGAAAGTCTCGATTCACTGAAAGGAAAAAATATTGCAACATCGTTTCCGGTTATGACACACGATTATTTTAAAAGAAATAATGTTGATGTAAATTGTATTGAAATGAACGGATCTGTGGAGATAATGATTTCACTGAATCTTGCTCAGGCAATTGTTGACATTGTTGAAACAGGGGACAGTCTCCGTGATCATAATCTGAAAGTCTTCAGGGAGATTGGAGTTTATGAAACAACTCTTATCACTAAAAAAGAATTAATTGATGATGAAAGAATAGTAAAAATAAAGAGACGGATCGAAGGTGTCCTGGTTGCTAATCAGTACAGTATGCTTGAGTATAATATCAAAGAGAGTCTGCTCAAAGACGCGGAGAAGATTACCCCGGGATTTAATTCTCCGACAATTTCAAGTCTCGATAAGGATGACTGGTTATCTGTAAAAGTTATGGTTAAGAAGTCGGAAGTGGTTCTGGTAATGGATAAGCTGGAAGCGCTGGGGGCTACTGCAATTATTGAAACAGAGATAGTGAACTGCAGATTGTAGTTCATTGCTATGAATCCATCGAAAAGTTATCTCCTCCCGATGATGATTTAATCTGCAGAAATTTCAAATCTCCGCCGCATGCGGGACACTTCTGCACATCATCGCGCACGGGATAGTCATTTCCGCAGAAGGGGCATTTATTCTGTATGTATTTAAACTGAAATTCCGGAAATATGTATAAAGTCTCCCCGTCTCTCTCGTCAATCTTTGCGATTCTTTTTTTTATCATATCGTTGATTTCATATATAACAATATCGTTCCATCCGGTTTCACCGGTTATAATATCTTTAGTTATTTCGCCGTGATGCAGTGCCGCAGTTTTTAATATTGCTTCTTTTATCAGCTCCGGTCTTAAAACCATTCCGGACCTGAACATCTTAAATCCGAATATAAGCAGAGGGAGTCCGGAACTGAAAAAAATTCCCGCTGCAATCAGGCGTGAAGTCATTCCTGCGGCTGCTATGACGAAGAGGAGTCCCATTAATTCAGAAACCATCCCTGTAATAATCATAGCCGAGCCTGTAATTATTTTGAAGGCCATATCACCACTGCTCCTTTGTTCTTTTATTCAGTTCATCACCCATGGCATTAAAAAAAAGTTCAATATTTTTTATGGTAAAAAGCGCTTCTGTTTCTTTCTGCATTTTTGATGCAAACTCTGCCGGGTGAAGATTTAAAAACTCAACTTCAAGTTTTTTTTCAAGTTCTTTCAGGTGGCCCGAAAATTTCAGAGAAACCTCCGGTACATCTATTTTTAAATCGGCGAGTTCGGAATAGGTATCCTCAGTTTTTTTAACATCCTTTATACTTTTTAAAAATGTATTCATTCCCTCTTTTATTCCCCGGATTAATGCTATAAAAGATACACACTGTTTTATACCTTCAGTAAGAGATTTGAATACTCTATTAAGCTCACCTGTTTCGATGAGGCTCCCTTCTATGTCCTTTCTGTTTTCCGAGAATGGTTCACCGCAGAAATCACAGAAAAAAATATTGCTTTCATTTCTGGATGAGCATTTTCTGCATTTATCAGCTTTTTCTGAATCGATCTCTGCGAATAAAAACTTTTCATCGCCATGAAGTTTCGCAAGCGAATTTGAAAATGCCGCTTTCTTTATCAGAATGTCCATATCTGTTTTCAGGCTCTGAATCTTTTCAGCAGTAAGAGAGAACTCGGTGTAAAGATCATTCCATTTATTCCGGGCTTCGGAATCCTGAGAGAGAAGTTTATTCTCTCTATCTTTCCATCCGTTTCGAACTGTTTCAATTTCAGAGAGGAGAGCATCTCTTTTCTTTAATATAATTTCTTTTTCATTTTCAATTTTTTTCATGCTGAAAAAATTAGTTATAAATCCGAATCCTGTATTAAGTTCATCTATTTTTTTATTAAATGCTGATATTTCATTTTCAAGAAGGTTAATGTCAGATTTTAATATCTCCTCTTTTTTATCAAGATCGGAATTTACTTTTTTCAGAGTTGCAAAATATGTAAGGCTGCTTCTGCTCAGTTCTTTAATTTCAGCATCTAGTTTTGTCCTCTGTTCTTCCAGCAGGGCAAGATTCTGTTTAAACTTTTTCCCCTGTTCTATCAGGGACTCTTTATATAGAACTTTAATTTCTTCAGGAAACTTGCCCGGGTCTTTAAAGAATTCATTCTGGAGAAATTCAATCTCCGCTGTACGGACTTTCACTATATTGTTGAAATTGGCATTAAAATGCTCCTGAATTTTATTAAGTCTTACATCTATTCCGGATGCAGTAGAAATTGATGTTTCAATAAAATCTATCATACTTTTGAGTGTTCCCATTTTCATACCTTCCCTTAAGGTTTAACTCCGTCAACACCTCTGGTTTTTAAACGCAATCTGTTTTCAAGAGACCAGAAAAAATTACCGATAATTGGTCTCCTTTTATTTATTTTTTCAATTTCACTGAATGAACCGGCATTTTCCCAGTAAAGAGGGCAGGCCCCTTTGCACAGAATTTCCATGCTGCATTTTTTGCATACAGGGGGGATATATCTCTTCTCTCTGAAGTAGAGAGCTTCATCGCTGTTCCATACCGATGTGAATGATTTATTCAGCAGGCTGCCTATACCCCTGCTGTAGCTGGAGCATGGGAGAACTTCTCCGGCGGGATTGATTGAGAGCAGGCCGGATACGCATGCACATGACTTCGATCCGAGATTGTGGTCTACAGGATTGAACATGCAGTATGGAGTAGGTGAGTACCATACAAGTTTTATCCCGTTCTCCTCACTGTATTTTAACACAGGCTCAATGATAGAAGAGATGGATGAGTATCCGATATTAATATTTTCATTATCTTTTGCTATTCCTGTTGCAATGATCATATTCATTGATAGATAAGCAGCATTGAATTCTTCTTTAACAAACTTTACAAGCGGAATTAGATGATCCCTGTTCCACCGGCATATGGTAGTATTTGTGTGGGTGTGAATGCCGGCGTCTTTAAGGTTATGGATGGCCTCAACAGTTTTTTTATACGCCTCTATATTTCCTGTAATTCTGTTATGTATTAGTTCGTCGTGAGATTCGAGACTCACCTGGGCAGAGTGAAGACCGGCATCTGAGAATCTTTTAACCAGTTCTTTGTCCGAGGATTTAACACCGTTTGTAATGAGGTTGGTCCTCATCCCTTTCTTTACAGCATATTCAATTAACTCCGGAAGATCATTACGCATGGTAGGTTCCCCTCCGGTAAATGAGATTGTGGGGACTTTGGCTTCGTCATGTATTTTATCTATAATCAGTTTTATCTGATTTACTGTCATCTCTTTGCAGTCGCTTCCCCTGTAGGGACTTGAAGCATAGCAGAAGTCGCATCGGTTCTGACACCGGTATGTAATGGCTATCTCCGAGAGTACAGGATATTTTATACTGTCTGGATTATACTCGATTGTTGAGATTTTTGTCGCGAACCGGTAGTCATCATTCATGATGGCGCTTAATGACTTTATCATTTCAGTTAGATCTTTTATTATTATATCTTTTCCTGTTCCGTATTTATTGTGAATAAAATTGACTGTATCTGCAGCACCGGCCTTTTTTTCATATAATGAGTGAAGCATTTCAAAACCTGTACTGTTAAGATGCTGGATCCTGTCAGGCCGGATAATCAGCAGAGAATCATCCTGGCGGAGATATATAATCTCTGCTGTTCCGGCTACAAAAGAGTCTATTTGACTGAGAGTTTCACTGTTCATATTATTATCCTTAAAAGCTCGATACACATGCCGAATGGCACGCTGAGTGACATGCAGAGTGTACACATGCTGAATGACAGGCAGAGTGACATGCCGAGTGAACACATGCCGAATGACATGCAGAGTGACATGCTGAGTGACAGGCATCATAGCTGAATGAAGAAATATTTTCCAGACCTGCTGCGGCTGCCGATTCAGCCGTTCTGATATCAGGCTGTTTAAAAAGAGACTCCACGTTCTCAACAATTGAAGATGAAAAGTTTTCTACATTCTGAACTATACCATCTGCAAAGTCTTTTAAACTGTCAGCTGCTGATTCACCTTCACTGGCGATTTTATTGATGAAGAGTGATAAATCTCCCGGTGCCGGAGAGCTGGAGATTATTTTGTCTAAATATTTATCCGGTGATGCAGTGAAGGTGTCGTGTATTAAAATCCATCCGGAATTGCCGCTGAAGTAGCCCTGTTTTTTATCATCGGGTGCATTGGTGAAATCTTTCCAGTGTTTCTCAACTTTTTCAGTATAGAGTGCGGCAGTTTTATCAATATCACCTTTCCATATTTTGGACTGGAGAGATTTTCCTGTGCTTTTCAGAATCAAAGGTATTTTTCTTTTATCCAGGGTACCGTCAGAAGCAATTGAGAGAATAAACTGTTTTTCATATGGTGTAAGATCCTCCCCTTCTGATTTAATAATTGCAACCTGCAGGGGATTCCTGTTTAAAATGTCGATGTATCCCCTGGTAAAAAGATCCATGATAATAAGAGTGATACTCTTTGACGGCTTGTTCAGGAACATGGCAGTTTCAACAGGGTTGAGGTTTTCAATGATCTCACCTGTTCTGAATGTCTCTATTTGTATCTCCGGTGCGATATAATCCGGTTTTTTTTCAAAGCGTTTCTGGATTGATGGATGCAGTTTTGCGAATATCAGCAGAAGTGCGGCAATTCCCGAGAGGAGATAATGGACAATCCTGACAGGAACCAGCATAGAGTTTATACTGAAGAACCATCCCGATCTGAAGCTGAACTTTTTTCTCCCTTCGGGGAAAAATATTCTGCTGAATAGATCTGTTTTTAGAAGCTTGCCGGCCGCAACAGCAGGGATTCCTGCTATAACAATTTCGATTAACATAATTACCGGATTCGCAATAAAGAAAAAGAGAATAACAGATAATAGCGTGCCCATAAAATTTAAAATAAAATTAATATCGGTCCGGGAAAACTTCCCCTCGACAATATCGTTAAATACTACTACCGCTGAATCGAACAGATCTATCTTTATCATCTCCGGCTTTACATCGAAGTAGAGATAGAACGGCGGTATTTCGCTTGAATCCCATTCTCCGCTTGAAGCATTAAGATCGAGAAACTCCTCACCCGCTGCAGCTTTAATATCCCTTGTACCAGGAGCATATTCCCACTTGGAGAATTTATTTATCAAAGGAGTCACAACTCTGAACTCAGCATCGGACAGATTGGCATAATCCGATCTGTTATCTTTAGCTATTACAGTGAAAGGGGATGTTACTGAAACTTTAAGTATATCAAACTTTTGAGAAAGGGATAGCCCGTGCCATGGATGGAATATTCTTATCCTGCCGTTATAGAGGCGTTTTTCATATGGCATCTTCATGTAATAATATTCGATGTAACTTATCATGAACGATACCGATTCACCCTTAACGAGCGGTCTTGATGTGATAATATCATAATAATCGGGCATGATGTTTCCATCTTCATCAATTGAGTCGCGTATTTTTGCAGATATTCCGGGATAGGTTTTATATGTTACAGGATCGAGGATAGTAATTTTAGAACGGTCAACAGGGTATAGTGAATGAATCATCTTGCGGTAGATATTTCTTTTACCCGATTCATTCAGTTTTATGAAGAGGGTAAAAGATGAGAGCATTTTTCCGGCATCCCCGGCTTTGGTCGAAGCATCAATGAAGAGAGATGCTGAATTAATAGTAAATTCACCCGATTCAATTATATCTCCCGCAGTAAATGTGTCGAGAGAGTATGTTCCCCCTTCAGCACCTGCAACAAGATGTTTAGCCGGGAAAAAGAAGTTTACTCTCTGTTTATATTTCGGAGACAGATTGTTCTTCTCGACATGTATAGAGAGGTAATTTTTATTTTTCCATAGTGTCGGGTAGTATATCCATCTCTCATTTGATTTTACCACATCGCTGTTTGCAATAACACCGGATTTATTTACAAGATCGTCCTTTATCTGCTCTGCTTTTTTTATCCCGGCAGGAATTTCTACTGGTGTGATGATCTGAACGATCTGTTTTTTGATCGGCAGGTCCCACTGTACCGGCGGCCACCAGAATGCGGCATAATCTTTTTCGTTATATTCTGTATTGGAGGTTACGGCAGTGTCTACCGTGTACCTAATATTAATGGAGTATTTTTTTGAAGTAACAGTCTCTCTGTCAAAGACTGCTGCATAGTAACCGCCGCCGTTGCTCTGCATAATTGTTTTAAACTTTTTTCCGCCAGTCTCCCCCCATGATTCTATAATTGTCATAGGTTCGATAAATTCTCCGATAGAACGGATTCTATCTCTTCGTTCATGCTCGGTAAAAGTAATGGTGTAGAGAACCTCAAGTTTTCCATCCTGAAGTATTGTGCAGTGGAATTTTGTTTCTTCGATTGTTACTGGGGCGGATAAGAGCGGAATTGTAATAAACGGGAATAGAATTATAAACAACAATTTGAAATATACAGTTTTCATTAAATCTCTCCCGCAGGAATTCTCTATGGCTGATTATTTATAAACTAAAAGCTGATAATACCTTTCATTTTCAGTAATTAGTCCTAAATATAATTTTTAGTGTAAAAACAAAAATTATATATCCCCGCCGCCTTCGGCGGCGGGGATAATAGAGCTTTATTTACTATAGAAAAGTTAAAGAATAAATACTGTTTCATTTTAATAGAAATGTATAAAAATCAGACAAAGAATCAAATTTTTTTTCCTCTAACAGCATATTCAGTAGAAATAATTATATTAATTATATTCTTGCTTGAGGTATAAAAAAATTTAATTATATAGACAAAAGTGCTAAAATGAAGAAATTTTGACTTCTTTCTGTCAAATCGGTATCATGGAATTGATTAATATTGACATCTTAATAAGAACGTAAACTATTGCAGCAACAGGCTTGAATATATGAAATTAATAAGAATAATAATACTACTCACCGCAATTGCACCGTTTATGTCTTTGCTATCCGGATGTTATAATGATTCGTTCCTTGATGCAGTAAAAGAGGAGGAGGACTTTATCGCGCCTTTTGATGTGGTGCTGACTGATGACGATGCAGCGTTGCGAACGACTTATTTCCCTATACCTGACGTAAATACCAGCGGCAATTATACTGTAAATCCTGATACAAGTGGCAATTCTACTCCTGCAGCTGATGGTTCTGATAATGTAGTGATGGATAATACAACCGGTCTTATGTGGACAAGGTGTACAGCTAAAGATAAGGATACAATGGATAAGAAGGCCATGTGTAATGATAGTCATGATAAAATGGAGTGGATTTATGCCGTTGAGTTATGTAAGATTAAAATGAATGGTCTTAAGTATCATGGATACGAAGATTGGAGACTACCGCGTGTTTCTGAGCTAATGAGTATTGTAAGTTATAAGAATTCTGTAACAGCTGATCCTGCTATTAATATAACGGCTTTTCCCGGAACAATTAATTCTATTGATGAAGGGTATTGGACATTTACTTCGAAGCTGTTTATAGGGGATTATTATGAAACAATTGATCATGGGTGGATTGTTTATTTCAAACAATCTGCTCCGGGATTTCAATCCGGAGCAGCTTTGACAAATAATGTGGATTTTAAAAAGAAACTGAAGGATGATCTTTCCTTTGAAAAACAGTATGTCAGATGTGTTAGAGGGGGAATAAAAGATCCAAAATGAAGAAAATAATAGTCTTTTTAATAGTTCTTTCTACCGTTCCCCTTTTAAGTGAAAAGGTTTACAGGGTTTTATCCAGAGGCTCTGTTCTTGATAAAAGTACCGGACTGGTCTGGACTAGATGTCCATTATCATTACTGGATAAGCCGATTTATGACTTTAACTGTAAAGGTGATAAAAAAATATATACCTGGACTGAAGCAAAAGATGTCTGCTCAAATCTTGTTCATGATGGTCGATCAGATTGGAGACTTCCGACAATTAGAGAGCTGCAGAGTATTGTTTATTATCATCATAAGCCCACGGAAGGAAGTGATTTCAGTCAGGCATTTGAGCGGGTTTTTCCTAATGCAGTAACTCAGGAAGATATCAGTAAGGATTACCTTAATTTTTTTGGAACAGATGTTTATTGTTTATATGAGACCTGTTATCAGCATTACTGGAGTTCAACCACATTGGAGGGATTTACTGATTTGATATGGGGTGTAAATTTCTATACCGGAGTAGTTCAATGGGATAGTTTTTATTACAAGGATTTTTGGGGTACTATTCATTATGATAAACCGAAAAAAAAGGCTGTCCGCTGTGTAGCCGGGCCTTAAACAGCTATGAGAATAATAATTTTTCAGCTTTCAATCTATCTTCGTTTAGTACTAACTCTTCTTCTTTTTATTCTTTCATCCTGCACACATAATCCTGAAGTAATCGAGTATGGAATCTTTGCTCCATCAAGACTTGATACAGTTGTAGGACAGGATGGCGTCTGTTCGATTAAATTCAGTGATGAGATTACTCTCTGGACATTTGCAGATACTATAACCGGCAGGTGGAAGAGCGAAAAAGGGCGTATTGTCGGTGATAAAAACGATGCATTCATGGATGGTATGCTCTCCAACTCCATTGCCTGGAGTGACCGGATAACTGAAGAAAACTACAGAGATATAAAATTTAATTTTTATAAGAAGAATGATAAACCAGCTGAGTTTATTAAATATAATAAAAATGAAAATCCGAATAAACACAGATTCTGGGCCCTCGATGGTTTTCGTATAGGGAGCAAAGTCTATGTCTACTATCTTCATGTGTATGTTCCTGATCACACAAAATTCCTTGATTTTGAAGTTTTATATGTCGGGCTGGCGCGATGGGATATTCCACAGGGCTGGAAACCTGGTGATAAAATTGATTTCAGAAGGCTGGGCCCTGTATTTGGAAAAGGAACACCGTTTTTCGGAGCTGCTGTTATGGAGAGGGATGGATATATTTATCTCGCCGGGCATTTTAAAAAGAGTAATCTGGAATTTCCTTTATCGGTTGCAAGGGTTAAATCCGGGGATATTGAAATCAGCAGTGCATACCGTTTTTTATCACAGAACGGAGAGTGGGTCAGTGGTATAAAAAATGCCGGCAGCTTTATCGGTGATGTTTCCGGCGAGTGTTCTCTCTCTTTTAATGATTATCTGAAGGAGTATGTTATTATTTATTCAAAAGTATTTACCGGTGAAGTGAGCATGGTCCGATTCAAGAATTTTGGTGAATTAGCCTCTGCAGAGAAAACCGTTATTCATAAGGTGAAGAAATCCGGACCAACTGCAATGTGGCCATATTCAGGGAAGGAGATCTTCAGTTCAGGAAGGAGTCTTTTTCTGATTTATATTGATCCTCAGAGGTATCAGCCCCTGCTTGTAGAGGTAAGATTCTAAGCCCCGTTATTTGATTTTTGCGGAAGATTATTCTATATCGATAATCAGCATCGTAGCATCATCCTCAAGACCACACTGTTTATAGTTTGCTGATAAATTGTATATTGTATTAAATATTTTATCAAGGAGATCATCGGGAGAGATTGTCTTATTATTTTTAATTGTTTTTTCGAGTATCTTTTCATTTATCAGATTACCATCAACATCTCTCTCTTCAACCAGGCCGTCGGTAAAGAACACCAGTCTCTCTCCCTTCTTCAGATCGATAGTCATATTTCTGTATTTTTCATCGGGATTTAATCCGATAAGTTTTCCTTTAATAGTAAGTTCACGAAGATCTCCAGTTTCTCTGTTCTGAATGTACATGGGCCAGTGTGCGGCATTTGAAAATGTCATTTTCATCTCCTGCATATCTATAAATGCATAAAATGCAGTGATAAATCTTCCGTAGATATGGTCTATGAGAGAGGCATTTAATTTTTCTAGCAGCGCCGCGGGATTGGTCAATGAATCGTGAGACATGTAATAGGCTATTTTTACCATGGAACTGATAAGCGCTGCCGGAACTCCATGACCGGTAACATCGGCTATAAGTACTCCGATTCTTCTATCGTCAAGATGAAGGAAATCATAAAAGTCACCGCCGATCTCTGTCATCGGTTCATATCTGGCATGAATAGATAGACCCTTTATCTGAGGCAGAGAGTGAGGGAGTATCGCCAGCTGAATTTTTTTTGCAATTTCAAGTTCCTGTTTTACTGCAATGAATTTACTCTGCTCTTCAACGGCTTTCTTCAGTGATATATAACTTTTTACTCTTGTAAGGAGGACCTCTTTGTCAAAGGGTTTGGTGATGTAATCATTAGCTCCAAGGCTGATACCTGTAATAATATCCTGATTTGTATTTTTTGCAGTTAGCATTATTATCGGAAGTTCATGTGCTGTGAATTTCTCTCTTACCTGTCTGCATACATCGTAACCTGAAACTATCGGCATCATAACATCAAGGAGAATGATATCGTAGTTCTCTCCCGATTCTATGCTCCGGAGTGCATCTTCTCCGCCGGTAAATGATGTGACAGCATAACCCTCTTTTGACAGCTGGTGTACAAGAAGCTGGAGGTTGATTATATCATCATCAACAATCATAACTCTTGCACCGGTTGTGATGTCGGCATTTATATTCTGGATAAGATCTATTTTTGTGCTGAGCACGGCATACTTGTCTATTGTTGTGATATTATTTCCGGATGAAGGTTTTTCAGTCAGCTGCATTGTAAAGGTGAATACTGATCCTTTACCGCGAACAGATCCAAAGCTGATTTTTCCTCCGTGAAGTTCAACCAGATCCTTCGTAAGTGAAAGACCTATTCCTATTCCACCGTACTTTCGCGAAGTTGATCCGTCGGACTGGACAAATGAGTCAAAAATCATTTCCTGTTTATCTTCAGGAATTCCTATTCCAGTGTCTGAAATTTCAATCGAACATTCACCGGTTTGAAGTTGAGATGCATTTATGTTAATGGACCCCTCTTCAGTAAACTTAACGGCATTACCGGCAAGATTAAGGAGTATCTGCTGAAGCCGCTCTTCATCAGCCAGAACAAAAAAATCTCCAGGTTTAATATTGTTTATCAGTGTTAACTTTTTACCAAGGGCAAGGGGTCTTAGCATTGAAGCAACTGTTTCAGTCATTGAGCCCAGATCTATGGCAGTTTTTTTAAGCTTCAGACCGCTGCTTTTAAGTTCGGAGAAATCTATAATATCATTTACAAGTTTTGAAAGGCGTCTTCCGCTCTCCATAATCATTGAAAGAATCTGTCTTGAATTGCTGTTCATCTCTCCGCAAGTCCCTTCCATGAGCGATTCGGTCAATCTAATAATACCATGTACGGGAGTTTTTAATTCATGAGATGTATTTGCGAGAAATTCATCTTTGAGCTTGTCCATTTTTTTCAGGTCTTCATTGGCCTGTTCCAGTTCGGTAATTTTAAGATTTATCATCGCAGCCATGTTGTTGAATGATGAGGCGAGTTTTCCAATCTCATCACGCTGCTTTATCATAACATTATGTGTATAGTTACCCGCTTCAATTTCCTTTGCGCCGTCGGTGAGTTTTATCACAGGTCTTGAGATATACTCTCCGAAGATAAAAGCAAAGATGATTACTGTGATTATAAGAATTATCAATGCAATGTTGATATAAAGTCTAAGGGCTGTAATATGTTCAAGGGCTTTTGATTTGCTGACAATCATTCTTGCCAGACAGAACGGAGGCTGACCTGGAAGATTGGCCGCAGAAATAAATTCAATGTATGATTCGCCAAGAGTAAATTCTCTAAAACTGTTATTTACATACATCATTTTTTTTATTTCATCGGGGCTTACTTTTGATCCGGGATAATCAAAAATTCCGGTGGAATTTTTTTCTTTAATAGATGCGAGAATAATACCGTTCTTTTCCGGATTTGATGATAAGAGAATTGCATCCGCATAAACAAGCCCCCCTTCCATAAGAGGTTCGAGCATCGATGCCATATCCTTTATGTCAACACCCGATGACTGTATATCGCCGCCGTTCATCATGAGTATATTTAGAACGGATTTAGCCAGTATTTTACTGTTTGTTTTGCTCTGATTAATGGTATAGCTGAGAGTTTCAGATTCAAGTTTCTGAATCAGAAAGCTGAAAAAGGGTGTCATAAGTATTGCTGTAAAAAGGATGAATATAAGAATCAGCTTGTATTTAATCTTCATCCGTTATCGTCCCTGAAGCGATTCAATTGCTTTCTGTCTTTTAATCGCTCTCGGGAGATATATATTGGCATTCTGATTTTCGGGGTCAACCAGCAGGATCTTTTCCATCAGGTCAACGCATCCTTTATAATTTTTATTATCATAAAGTTCTATACCTTCGGTCTCCCAGGTTTGAATGTTTACCTTAAGAGTTTTTCTCTGGTTGAGGAGTTTAAGTTCGCAATCTTTTATATAGGCCGAGCATCCTTCGAGGTGCGGTATTGCTTTGAGATAGTTCTGCTGTTCAATGAGCGCATCAGCTGTTGCCAGATTCTGTTCAATCTCTTCGATCCGCTTCATATAATAATCAAGTCCCGGATAATTCTTATCGATGCTGTAAAGTTCATGGAGTAAAGATTTTGCGTCATTAAAGTTCTTCTTTTTAAACTCTGCAAGTCCCTGATTGAACATAGTTAATTTTTTTTCAGCTTTTGTATTCCGGACAATTTCATTGGTGTACGCATTATAGTTATATGTGAGACCTGCAGTCAGGTTTACCGAAGATAATTTTTCTTCGGATAATTTCGTTATACGGTAATCGGCAAGTATGCATAGTCCAAGTCCGCGTCCAAGATATGTCATGGCACCTGCATTAAATGAAATACCCGGCTTTACGGTCTGCTCATTTCTTTCAGTGTTTTCAGTATTTAATCTGGAGTATATACCATGGATATCAATCCCGCCCATGAGGTCCATGTAGCTGAATAATGAGTAAAACAGACCGGCTCCACCGAGCAGGTCGAACTGCTTTATAGTTGAATTGCTGTTTGACAGCAGGTCATACCCGCTATAGGATAATCCCCCTTTAAAATAAGTGTTGCCTGTAAATAAGGGGAAGTTGTAATATGTATTGAACCGTGCGGTAAATCCATTATCGAAATATTCTTCATAAAATCCGTCGATATAAGAGGGCCCGCCGGATATAATATAAGTGAAACCGGAATGATTATTCTCTGAATATAATGCTTTTGCAGGCAGAATAAAAATTGAGAATATCAGAATAATAATATATTGTATTTTATATTTCATAGTGTAAATTTATCATTATTTAATTCTAATTAGATGGGGCATTTATTTCAACTAAAAAAGCCGGTATGGCGAATATTTTAAGTAAGTATTCATAAGCTGGTGGTAAAATTGTTCTTCGCCGCGCGAGAGGCACGGCGATAATAGACCGCCGGTTTATCAGTAATTACTATTTTAACGTGCGTTATGGGGTAAAGAGAAGGGTGATGAAGTATAAAAAAATATTAGTGATGCTTATACTGATTACATCGGGAATTTTCTCAGAGGTTAATGGTGAACCGGGGATACAGGGTAATTTTGTAATATTCCCCTCTTATACCGGTAACTCTCTGTATGATGAGATTCTAAGAGCGAGCGAATCTGCGGTTCTGGATACATGTTCTGCAGCCGGACGGTTGATCCCTGTGGAATATAATTATAAAAAAGCTGCTATTGAAAAGAGTGAGGGTTCAGACCGCGAGAGTCTTTATCGAAACACAGCGGTTTATCTGAAAGCCGATCTGTATGCGGTGTTAACATCATATGATGAAAATGGCGACTATGTTTTAAAAATAAATATTATTCCTCTCAATGATAAATATGAGAGCTTCAGATATGAAAAAATTATAAGATCGCGTGTTCCGGAAAACCTTCCTCTTAAAGCTGCCCGTGACTTTGCCTATTTTTTAAAGGGGAGAACTCTTGTATCGTCTGTAGTTAAAATTATTGATAATGATTCTGCGGTTATTAACTCCGGTCAATGGCATGGTCTTGAAGCGGGGGAATATTCTTCTTCAACGGGAAATATCTCTATAACAAATATTTCAAGATATACTGCTGTAGTTCATGGCAGGGAGTTTAAAGAGGGTGAATCATTTGAGATAAAACATCTCCCCTCACTTGATAAGTATATTAGAAAAATTGAATACCAGATAAGAGAGAATACGGTAAAACTTTACGGTACTGATGAAATTCTTAATAAGAGAAGCAGCAGCGTCAAGGAGTCGATAAAGGGAACCTGTGTAATCAATCAGGGTGCTAATTTTTGTCTCCCTGGATACGGTTCATTTTTATCCGTTGAATTTATGGGGATAGAGAAGAGTGAGGCCGATTATGCCGGCGTCTTTCTAGCGGCATCACTCACCTCTGTTCATCTTGGAGTTGTTCCTGTACTTACGGATTTTAAAGTTAATTTTTTCCCCTGGATTAAAGATTCTGGAAGAACCGCGCAGATGGAGAGGCTTAACTATTTTATGTGGGGATCTCTTCCTCTGACTTTTGCGGCTTCATTCTACAGTCAGCTTGCGTATAACTATAGAGAAAAGAATATGCTCCCTCCACAGTTTGCAGATCATGATACTTCAGCGGCAGTAGTCTCAATTTTTGTACCGGGCGGCGGAATGTTCTATAAAGGTTACAGGTGGTCAGGCTGGGGGATTTATATCGGTGAGATGTCAATGGCCGGTTATGCCGTGTACACAGAAGACAGGAGAGAGCGGAACATGCTGTTAGGTTCTCTCGCTGCTGTTAAATGTGCAGAAATTATGCTCTCTTACTTTATATCGCCATCGTATGCTTTTTACAATCGGGAAGTTTCATCGGCGGGGGATATCGATTTTTCCATAGGCTTCAATGAAAATTTCAGAGGTAAGGGTGAGGTTACTGCTTCTCTCTCTTACCGCTACTGATTCGGTTTCCTGAAAAAAAGAAAACCGCAAGGAATACCGTATATGCTGCAATTGCCGGGATAATAAGTTCCGGTATAAACTTTGCGAATGGTGCAAGTATCAGTATCACACCCCAGTGGTAATAGATCGCTTTTTTTGTTTTAAGTGTTATGGGGAAATCATCCCATCGGATAATAACCATCATCCCCGTAAGGTTCCATCCGTAGAGTGAGTAAAAAGCGTGCATTCTGAGTATAATTTTTCCATAGAGTTCGTCATAGGCAGCATGTTTTAGAATAATATATAGAATTCCAGTAACAGCAGTTGCCATTAGAAAATAGATTGCCGAGACCAGAAAATATTTCTGCTGCATTTTTTTCCCGTATTTAAAAAAGACTGCAAAAATAAAAAGTACTGTAAGAAAAAGAAAAGATGAGATGAAGACTTCCCCTGGAAAAAATTTCATCAGGATGAAGATGAAAAATATAATTACACCGGCATTTATAGACCAGAACATAATGTGTTCTGCGGTTAAAATTATTCTGTTCCTGTTGTCTTCAATTATTCCAAAGATTATCGACATTGTTATCAGTGATACTGGAAATGAAAAACCGAGGAAGAAAACATCCAGTGTGAGTTTTTCAAAATAAAAGAGTTTAAAATATGTATCATTTAGAATTACAAATGATGAAAGAAGAAGAGCCAGCACAAGGCATAAAAGCGATGCGTGATGAAACTTCTCGGATGCCGGTGACTCTCTTCTGAAAAAAATCATGGGGAAGAATGAGAATCGTTTTATCCTGTAAGACTCAACGACCAGAGCGAGAATTACAGCTATAGCCGCGGCAGGGATATATAATTTCATAAACGCGAGAACTGCGTAGATAATGCTGATTATAAAAAACAGGATTGTTTTAGCTGAGGGTTTTTTTCTCCCTTCGGTTAAATAGAGAATTGTAAATCCTCCGCTTGTAAGATTAAAAAGAAATATATGCAGCCTTTCAAAATTCATCTGAAAGTAAAAATCCAGAAATCCGAATATGAAGGCTGCTGTCATTGCAGCAAATAGTGATATTCTGAAAAAAAGCTGTTTGCTCAATATCATTCTATAATCCTGTTTATTAACCCCGGCGCTTAGACTGCCGGGGAATTATATTTCTATTCTGTGAAAAAAGCTTTATAGAGCAGATGAGCCGAGTATATATCCGCTTTCGACGTAACTTCACATGTTGAGTGCATTCCGAGTACACATGGTCCCGCATCAACACAGTCCATACCGAACCTTGACATGAACATCGCGATTGTTCCGCCGCCGCCGATATCGATTTTACCCATCTCGCCGGTCTGCCATGGAATTGAATTTTTATCCGCGACGTTCCGGAGAAACTGCATGTATTCAGCATGAGCATCGTTGGTATTGTACTTCCCGCCGCCTCCGCCGTACTTCTCGATCGATACCCCTTTACCCAGATAGGATACATTCTGCGGATCGTTGACAGATGAAAAAGTCGGGTCCATTGCAGTTGTAACATCTGCAGAGATAGCCTTTGATCCCTCAAGTATTTTCCACGGAAGAATGTTGAGGCCTGCTAGTTTAATATATTCAAATGTAAAATTTACAAGAGAGAAACTCTCTGCGCCTGTGTCGCCGTAAGAACCGGTCTCTTCTTTATCTGTAAAGAATGCAACGGCTGTGTGTTTCGGATTTTTGATTTCTGTCAGGGCCATAAGTGAAGTGTAAACGCAAACCCTATCATCCTGGCCGTAACCGCCGATAAGTCCTCTGTCGAAACCGATATCGATACTCTTCTGTGCCGGCACAAACTCCAGTTCAGCAAAGGCAAAGTCCTCTTCGATTAATCCGTAAGTATCGTTGAGATATTTTAGAATGGTGAATTTTATCTTCTCTTTGATATCCTTATCTCTTAAAGGGATGTGGCCGCAGATAATATTAAGCTCTTCCCCCTCAATAATTTTTGAGCCCTCTTTTTTCATCTGCTCCTTCGCAAGGTGAGGCAAAAGATCGGGGATTATAAACTTCGGGTCAGATTCTTTGTCGCCAATATGTATCTCAATGGTTTTACCCGTTTTTGTAAACGCTACACCGTGAAGTTCAAGAGGAGTATTTACCCAGTGGAATTTTTTAATTCCGCCGTAGTAATGAGATTTCAGAAGTGCCAGCTCTGAGCTTTGATAAAGCGGTGACGGCTTAAGGTCAAGACGTGGTGAGTCAACATGTGAACCGATTAAACGGAATTCATCACTCTTTTCACCAACCACAAATGCAGTGAGAGTTTTACCTTTTAAAACCCGATATCCCTTGTCGCCTTTTTTTACAGATTTAAGATTATCAATATTTTTAAATCCCGCTTTCTCCAGGATCTTTTTTATATTTTCAATGCAGAGTCTCTCTGTTTTAGATTCACTAAGGAAGGTTTTATAATTATAAGCAAAATCAAATATTTTCTTATGTTCTGAATCTTCAAAATCTGTCCATGCGCTCTCTTTCTTATAAAAAAGCTTCTCTTCAAGTTTTTTGTTCGGATTATTCTTATCTTTCTTTTCAGCCATAAATCTACCTCGTTTATTACTCATTCAATATAGTCAAATTTTAATGAAATGCCTGCTCTATCAACAATTTTTTTCTTTTCAGCGCGTATGCTTGCTTGTCCCCCTCCGGGGGATAGGGGGTCGGGAGGATTGATTAACTACTTTTTCAGCACTTTAATAATCAATTAATTATCACATTTTATCTCTCATCTGCCGATGATATAGTGATACAATTTTTAAACCGGATGAACTATGAGTGTTTCAGGAAATAATATTATAATAATTCCCGACAGGTTCCGTGATCCTTATATTTTTGAAAATGTTCTCTCTCTGCAGAGTGAAATTTTTTCAGAAAGAGCGGTACTCGATCTGTCGCGTGTTGCATTCATGGAGCCTTATTCAATGCTCTCTTTTCTTCTGATGGGGAGAGATTATATGCGGAGCAATGGAGAGAAGCTGAAACTCATTAATGTGCCGGTTCATATTCAGCAGTATTTAACCAGAATGGATTTTTTTGAGAGCGGCGTTTTTAATATGCCTGAAGTTCTTAAAGACAACATGATGTTTAAGCGTAATGCTTCGAGCAGCAGGCTCCTTGAGATTACAATGATTCCCAATAAGGAGCGGCAGGGTGTTAATGTAATATCCTCTGTTATTGCTCTATTCAGAAAGAGGGCATCTCTCATTTTGAAGTACTGGATGAATGATTCTGTAACCGATTATTTCGTCACTGTTATTTCCGAACTCTGCCAGAATATTTTTGAGCATAGTCTTGATACGGGTTACATGGCAATGCAGACTTACAGGTCCGGAAATGAAAATATAGCACGGCTTGTTATCTCTGATTCGGGAATAGGGATTCTGAAAAGTTTCAGCAGCAGGGAAGATCTGGAATTTGCAGGGGGAGCTGAACTTATTGAGATGGCATTAACAACTCCGATTTCGAGTAAAAGAGAGTTCGGTTACGGTTTGTGCCAGGTTAATTCAATAGTTGAGAAGCTTAAGGGTGTTGTTTTCATCCGTTCGGGTGAGTCATCTCTTACTGCTTTGTATGATAGAAAGGATCAGAATTCAAAATATATTTTTCACAGAAACGGACTTGTTCAGTTTAACGGGACTCAGATTTCAATTTCGTTATCAGCTTAGATTTCAGTACTCATAAGGGTGGTCCCGAAAACTCCGTTTCCGGGACCGCAGCGAGCCAGGGGCTACCGCCCCTTAGACCCTGTGTCAATATTAACTTGGCACTTACTTGTAAATTATGCTTTCCCCCGCGCCGTCGGCGCGGGGGAAAGCAGATTCAGCTCAGTTTTTAAACAGTAAGAATTTATATTCGTGAAATGTTTTAGAGTAGAGGGACTTAATGATTATTGATGTGGCAAAGATTGCAAAAGAGGTAAAGGTCAAGCTCCCCGATCTGATAACAAGACCGGTGGGGAGAATGATGTATGCTGCTACGGCGGGTAAATTATCAATAATCGGCGCCGGTGAAACTGTAATTCTTGACTTTAATTCGGTTAAAGTAATCGACTCTTCTTTTATTGATGAGTATATTGTTAAACTGATACTCGATTCACGGGAGAAAGATTTTTATCTGAAACTCAGGAATATCTCCCCTATATCTGAAATTAATATTGACTCTGTGTTTAATTCATATTCTAATTATAAAGAGAGAAGGATTGCAGTTGTCAGAGATGAAATGGGTAAAAACAACAGATTTTATATCGGGCCGCTGGTGGAGCAGGAGAGAGATATTCTCGATTATCTCCGGATGAACTTAAATGCAGGGATAGATGATATTTCACGGTTTTCAGGAATTGATTTCAAAGTTTTAAAGAATCTTCTCGATGAGTTGTCTATACTTAGAGTTATAAGAAGGAATAACGGGGACTTTTCTCCGGTTTAGGTTTGTATGACAAAGAAAATTAAAAATGAACATATTCATAAAGATGACAGCCTCTTCGGTCTTCTTTTGTCATATAAACATTACAATACATATGTGAGAGTTTTCCTTAATGAAGAGGAGGCTACGGTTGCTGTTGTTTTTACAGGTAATCCTAAATCATGGAGTAACCTCCCTCCGGAAATATCTGTTCTTTACCGCAGTATGAAGCGCCTTGAAATAAATACAGAGAAGATGTTTATCAAGTATATTCTTCCGGAGCATCTTGTGAAAACTGCCGGCGCTTCGGCCGGAATTAATCTTTCAGCAGATAAAATTGAAGTTGAAAACAGACTTGAGGATCAGGGGTATTATCTTATTAAAACCTCTACGCGATATCTGAACCGCGTTTTGAGCGGTGTCAAGAAGCTTTTAAATCTCTCCCCTCAGAAAAAATATGAAATTCTTGAAAAGTGTATTTCGGAAGAACAGGAAAAATAAATGGCGACCAATCAGAGCAATATAGGTGAAAAGGCAAAAAGAATAGAGATAGCTCTTAAATTTACTGATGGTGATATGGATAAAGCCAAACTTATGGCATCGGGTAATATGTTTGATGTTATTGTGGTTAAGGGTAAGTTCGTAGTAGCTGATAAGGAGATGTCCGGTTTCTTTCTTGCATATTTCAACATTGTCAGTGAATATATAGCGTCGATAAAAACTGTTGTTGTATCCAATTCAAGTATTTTTACCAGAATCAGAATCTTCGATGAATGGCGTTCTCATCATAAAAATATGCTGGCTTATGAAAAGGGTGAGGATATCGTAAGCTCGGAGAAGCTGAGTTCGGATCTTCTGAGCTCATTCATTAAAACAGATGTGTTCCCCGATGTGCAGAAACAGAATCTGGATTATCTGTCAGCTACAATTCCGGATATGATTAAAGAGAGTTTCGGTTCTTCAAATGTAAAATGTCAGATCGATCTTGAGCAGACCAGTTCACTCGAGCTTGTCCTGATGGGTATAGATATAATGCTCCCTGCGACTGATGATGAACATCATGATGAGTCTCCGGAACCGGCAGCCGCTGAGGCTAAGTCTGTTCCTGACAGCCCTTTCGGTAAAAAGCTGGCCGAGATTGAGTCCAAAGCTCAGTTTATTGTAGAAGGGTGCTGCGTCCTGTCCCCTGTGAAAGGGAAGCTCATAGCAGATATCACTCCCGGTGAGAGAATTTATGTTATGCTTCCGGCAAAAGATTCAGTGACTTCGAGAATCCTTGATGCATATAAGGCGAGGAACAGTGAAGGGGCTCCTCTCCCTGTTGTAGGGAGAATAATGGAGAAAGTTCCGAATGAACTTACAAAGGGTTACATACTGTATGTTCTTGTTGCTAAGGGTATTTATGCTAAAATTGTTGAAGAGGAGAACATGAAGATCCAGACTGAGCTCACTGCTATTTCATCCAAAGGTGACAGCGATGCCGGGGAGGAGTCGGGAAGTAAATATCTTAACTGGATTCTGTACATTGTTTTTACTCTTCTTATAATTGCTCTTATTGTCATTTTTTCTTTGATGTAATTTTTAATATGATATGCTGATGAATTTCAGATTTTCAGTAATACTCTTTCTGATTTTTTTATTCAGTTTCACTCCGTTGTTTCTTTCTGCACAGATGCCTGACTGGAAATTTTTCCGGGACAGGGAGGGGAACGGTTATTACTATGACCGCGCGATGAAGATAAGAATTACAGATGAAAAACCCTTCGATTTTACTCCGGCATCACAGCGCGGAACCGATTACTACCTCAATAAAGGTATAGAACTTATTAAAAATGGTAAATATTCCGAAGGTCTGTTTTATCTTAAATCTCTGAAAACTCTTCCAGTGGATGACATTCGTGTGGAACGGAATGCCGCAGAGGCATCAAAATGGATTAATTATCTCAACAAAAAACATGGAACAAGATATGAGCGATTTGATAGAGAGAGCACCATTCTTCTTAATTTGTCCGGCGGGAGTTATAATCTTTTCAATGAAAAACTCCGTTACAGAATAAGTTTGAAAAAACAGCCCCGGATTGTCAGGGACCTGTGGAAGCTTAACGATAAAGGATATGGTCTTAAATTCGGATTTAATCTTGATAAGGATAACAGCACTGAGGGTTATGACTGTATTGTTGGTATTGAGACTAGAATACTTAAAGGGAAAATTTCTAATCCGGCTGATGCAGAGGAGTCGTGGCGGAATGAATTCGGCACTGATAATTTCAAGAGGGTGGAAGTTTTACGTAAGGATGACCGGATTATTTATCTTTACTCGTACAGTGACGGCGTTCCATTCTCCGGTATTGAAGGGATTTTTATAAATGGAAATTTAATTCATATAGTCCGCGTTCTATGCAGCGACAGTATTAAAGATCGAGTGTTTGAGGAGATACGGAAACCTGTTGAGGAGATGGTGCTGGTTAAATAAGTTATAAACCGATCAACCCTTCGACTCCGCTCAGGGAGCGCATTATACGCTGGCTGAGCGGAGTCGAAGCCGGTTCAGTCTTTATAAACAAGGGCTGTTTCGCCGCATTTATCTTTGTCTTTGCAGTTATCGCAGTCTTTCCAGATTTTTTCCGGAAAGTCATCTTTCGGGACTGCTGTGAATCCGTTTTTTTCGAAGAAATCGGGGCGATATGTGAGTGTAAATATTTTAGCTCTGCTTCCGGATTGCATCTGTTTTATAAGCTCAGCCAGTAATGCCTTACCGATCCCCATACTGTGAACTGTTTCATCCACCGCCAGAGATCTTACCTCTATCAGATTTTTTCCGTAATCATAGTGTGTTATTGAACCGATTAATCTGTCGTTTGATACAGCAACGAGGAAGTTGTTTATATTTCCGGTGATGTCATCCAGGCTTCTTTCCAGGATGACACCTTTTCCGGCATAGTATTTTATCAGTTTGTAAATTGATTCAGCATCGTCAATCGATGCGGTTCTGATAATGTAAGTCATATTTTTCTATCCGGTTAAATGCGTTTGATTATCTGTGCATTAGTCGAAATAGCGTACTGCTTGTAAAGTGAAATTTCCGAGAGTGATTTCCGTGCATCGAACTCTGTTTTATATGGACCTGTGAAGATTTTAAAATTGTCGTTGTTTTTTGATACTATTACTGTGTGACCCTTACTGCTGAGGAACTGTGCCACAGGTTTCAGATCCATTTCGTTATACTCCTTTCCGAGCTGAATAACAAAGGGGTAATCCATTTTGGGGTAAATCTGATTTGCAGGTTTTGCATTACCGGTTACATCCTTTACAGCATCAGACACTCTTTCTCCGATATTGTTCATTGCATTTAAAGTCCGGTCATCGACTATTTTTCTGTCGGCGCCCCCTGCAAATTTAATTCCGAGTACAAGACCTGTTGTAAATGAGATTATTACAAGTCCGGCAATTATAGTTATCATCCGGGTCGCTTTTTTACGTGCTTTGTCATTCTCACGTTCAACGCTTCCTGAAGTTCTTGAAAAAAATTCTGAATCAAATTTATCAAATTGAGGGGGAAGGTCACGAAGATGCCTTCCGTCATAAAAATCCATATTCTGCATATTAAACCCGTAGTGACAAGAGATTTTAGATGAACCGGACCCATCCGGTTGATATATACTAAGATTGTCGGCATATGGAATGGAGTATTTTAATAAAAGATTTAATTTTAAGCGTTTTTACTGATAATATTTTATAAAGCACTCTGGAGCTCTCCTCGCTGTCTCCGGAAGGGATGGTGGCAAATTGTTTTTGGGGGTGCGTATGCTCCGCATACGCTGGGAGTGGGGGATTACGGGGGCAGCGCCCCCGTAATCCCCCACTCCCAGGCACAGCGCGAAGCGCTGTGCCCCCAAAAATAAACCGCCACCGGAAGGGAGTTTGGGGGAACTATAAAAAAAGTGTTGACTTAAGTTTCTTATTTGGCAATATTGCCAAATAAGAAAGGAAGAGTTATGAATAAAGACGAAATGATAATTTATGAGGCAAGAGCTAATATAATAAAAGCCATGGCTCACCCCAGCAGACTGTTTATTATCGATATGCTTAATAAGCAGCCCCGGACGGTTGGAGAGCTTACAGAGATGATCGGCGCCGATACATCTACAATTTCAAAACACCTCAGTGTGCTTAAAAATGCAGGTATTGTTGAAGATGAAAAGCAGGGGACTTCGGTTGTCTACAGTCTTAAAACTCCATGCATCCTGAATTTTATAGGCTGCATTGAGGATGTGATAGAAAGCAATGCGAATGAACACGCAGAGATTATGAGATGCTGCAGAACCGGTTCAGATAGAAAATAAAGGAGGATAGAATGTTCTGGAAAGATGAATGGAAACCGCTTGCGGTTATTGGAGGGTTTTTTCTTGGTCTGTATTATATGCCGGTGGGGACTGAGCGTTTTGATAACGCGGTCTTTGAGGCTTTATATTTAACAAAGTGGTATGCACAGGAGCATGTTCTGCTCTGCCTTATCCCTGCTTTTTTTATTGCCGGTGCCATAGGCGTTTTTGTAAGACAGGAAGCTGTTATGAAATATCTGGGGCCTAAGGCTAACAAGCTTCTGGCTTATGGAGTCGGTTCAGTTTCCGGTTCGGTACTTGCGGTGTGCTCGTGTACAGTTCTACCTCTGTTTTCCGGTATATACAGAATGGGAGCGGGGCTTGGACCTGCAATCGCATTTCTCTACTCCGGACCTGCGATAAATGTACTTGCGATAATACTTACGGCAAGGGTTATCGGAATGGATATAGGTATTGCCCGTGCGGTTGGTGCAGTTCTTTTCAGTGTGGTTATCGGTGCTATTATGCACTTTATATTCAGGAAAGAGGAGATCGCTAAAGTTAAAGCTGCGATGTATACACCGGAAGCTGTTGTATCGAGACCGCTATGGAAGGATATTATCTATTTCGGTTCAATGGTTGCTATTCTTGTTTTTGCGAACTGGGGCAAGTCGGCGGATAGTTCAGGATTCTGGCATTTTATGTTCGCCTTTAAGTGGTATTTCACTTCAGTATCAGCGCTAATTTTTGCTTCTGTAGTTGTTTTATGGTATGGTGTAAAACCGTGGAAGATGGCTCTTGTTGTAATTCCCGCGGCTTCTCTTGGATTTATATTCCCTCATGAACCTGTAATTGCATTTGCTGCAGGTACTATAGGACTTTCAGTTATTACAAGTACCGACAAGGGTGAATCTGGAGAATGGTTCGGTTCTACATGGGGATTTGCAAAACAGATTACGCCTCTTCTTCTAGGGGGAGTTTTAGTCTCAGGTTTTCTTCTTGGGAGACCGGGGCATGAGGGGATTATACCCGCAGTATGGGTATCAGATCTTGTAGGTGGGAATTCTCTATCAGCAAACTTTTTTGCTTCAATTGTAGGTGCATTTATGTATTTTGCAACACTTACTGAAGTGCCGATTGTTCAGGGACTTATAGGAAGCGGAATGGGGAAGGGACCCGCACTTGCACTGCTTCTTGCAGGACCAGCTCTCTCTCTGCCGAGTATGATTGTAATAAACAGTTATATAGGTCCGAAGAAGACTATTGTTTACTGCACGTTGGTTGTAATTATGGCAACAATAAGCGGTATGATTTTCGGAGCATTTTTTTAAAATGCTTTAACCCATTTATTAAAGAGGGTTATGGAAACAAATATTAAATAGGGGATATGAAAATGTATAAAATTGAAGTGCTGGGTACAGGATGTGCAAAGTGCAACAAACTTGAGGAAACAGCGAGAAAAGCTGCCGATGAACTCGGTGTTGAATATGAAGTCGTAAAGGTTAAAAATATCGATGACATTATGAACTACGGGGTTATGATTACACCGGCTCTTGTTGTTAATGGAGTTGTTAAGGTTGCGGGAAAAGTTCCGGCAGTAGATGAAGTAAAGAAGATGATTCAGGGATAGTGCGTCCGCCCCGCCCCCACTGGCCTCTGGCCATCTCCCCCATGAATGGGAGGAGAGGAGAGTCGGATTTTTTTGTTGGATTGTAGAGACGCAGCATGCTGCGTCTCTATGGAATATTTTGTATTCCCCCTTCCTCCGTCTCATCACGGGGAAGGTGCCCGATAGGGCGGATGGGGAGGGCTGTTGAAAATTAAACTAAATTTTAAAGGAGTATATAAAATGGGTTCATGTGATTGTAATTCTGGTATAAAAATAATTTATTCATGTTCAGGTGCGGCGGATGTGGGTGAACTTGCTGATAGAGCCGTACGTCAGCTTCGCAAAGATGTAGTTGCACAGGGTTCATGCATTGCGGCAATTGGTGCTGATCTTTCAGGTTATGTGCAGTCTGCAAAGGGTGCGGATATGGTAATTGCAGTCGACGGATGTTCAGTTGGATGTACAAGATTGAATCTTGAAAAGATCGGGGTTACACCTGTTGCAATTGATATTACCGGTTTGGGTTATAAGAAAGGTGAATCTCCATTTTCAGAACAGCTTCTTTCCAGTGTAGTTAATGATATAAAAAAAGTATTAAGCGGCGATGTGAAAAAAGAGGAAATTAAAAAACCGGTATCAGGGGGATGCGGCTGCTGCAGCTGATAGTCGTTAAAAATATGAAGTAACTATTTAATCCTAGCCGGAGTCGTATTATGCTACTCCGGATTATTATTTTTTAAAGAGGTTCTGAATGAAAAAATATTCTAAAACTATGTTTCTTGTTCTTGTTGCGGCACTATTAGTGGTTGGGGTGCCATATATTAAAACTCCCGGGAGCTGCGGATTGACTCTTCCACTTGCTTTTACCGGTGCGATCTTCGGGTGCAGCGGCGAGAAACAGCCTTCACAGCAGTCCGATGTTAATGATAAGTCCATGGCTGTTGCTTCTGAAAATAAATCAGAACTTAAAGTAACATTTGTCGAGCTCGGATCTGAAAACTGTATGCCATGCAGAATGATGAAACCGGTTTTGGAAAAAGTAACAAAGCAGTACACAGGTCAGGTTAAAGTTGTTTATCATGACGTAATGACTGAAGCTGGAAGATCTGAAGGATCTAGATATCGAATCCGCGTAATTCCAACACAGGTTTTTCTTGATAATACAGGCAAAGAATTTTTCCGGCATGAAGGCTTTTTCTCCTTCGAAGAAATTGACAGAGTCCTCAGGCAGAAGGGTGTCAATTAATGCTGCTGGATTTTTTTGTTGAGTTATCTTCAATGCTCTCTTCATCCCCGGGAATTGCCGTTACCGGCTCATTCCTCTGGGGTATAGCCAGTATGCTTCTCTCTCCATGTCATCTAGCAAGCATTCCGCTTATTGTGGGATATATCGATTCACAGGGTGATATGAAGACAACACGTGCAGCTCTTATTGCCGCATTATTCTCGTCAGGTATCCTTATTACTATTGCAGTTATCGGCGTTATAACCGGTCTGGCCGGACGATTGATGGGGGATATCGGTCAGTATGGAAATATAGTTGTAGCTCTGCTGATGATTTTAATAGGTTTATATCTGCTGGGAATTATTCCAATCCCTTTTCTTGATAACGGGATAAATCAACCCGGTATCAAGAAGAAGGGGCTCCTTTCAGCTTTTCTCCTCGGTTTATTTTTCGGTCTTGCGCTTGGCCCTTGCAGTTTTGCCTATATGGCACCGATGCTTGGTGTAGCTTTTACAGTCGCATCTTCAGATCTATTGTATGCTGTAATACTTGTCGGAGCTTATGCTGTCGGGCATTGCCTGATAATCATTATTGCAGGCACATTTACAGGTGTTGTGCAGCACATGCTTAAGTGGAATGAAGAATCTAAAGGTGCCAGGTATCTTAAAAAAGCCTGCGGAGTTCTTGTTATCTGTTCCGCAATTTATATGCTTTTAAATTCACTATGACATTATTTATAGTTATATTTGTTCCAGATAAAAGTCAGGTACACAATAATTATGAAAACATATTATTACTTAATATTTAAAATTATTGCTGGTGCGGTAATACCGCTTTTATTTCTTTCTGTTTTTTCCTGTACCGCTTTACAGCAGTATATTGATAAATCAGGAATAGAATCGTCATGCAAAGATATAATGAAACATTACACTCCCGGAAATCCAGAGGAGCTTTCCGTATTTGCACGGAATTTTTCTTTATCTGCTTCAACAGAACCATTTGATCCGGGGATACCTGAAGTTAAAGAAATTGGTAAATGGAAACTCCATATCCCGGAGGTGAATGGACTAATTCAGGAAAAATTATTCTTTAATACTCCGCTGTCCGATCAGACTCATTCCGCTGATAAACTTGTTCTTTATCTTTATCGTAATGAACAACAGAAGAAAAGGAAAGTATTACTTTTTATACCGGGGATGGGAGTTTCGGATCACGCGCTTTTTTTTATTAAAAACTTTTTCACAGAGATTATTAAAAGAGGATATACTCTGGCTGTTTATATCCCGCCATATCATCTTGATAGATTACCTGCTGGAGCAGAAGCAGGTGATGGATTCTTCACTCATGATACTGTGAGAAATTCTAAGATGATCACTGGATGCACTTCAGAGATAAGAAGTGCTGTAGAATTCTTCAGATCACAGGGTGCTGCGGATATATCTGCATGGGGAGGATCAATGGGGGCATCTTTTCTGCTTTTATCAGCACAGTTCGAAAAATACTCTCATCTGACTGTAATGATACCGGTTCTGGACTGGAATTCATTACTGCTTGATAATCCCGGTTTCTGCATTCTTAAACAACGGCTGCTTTCAGATGGTTATAACGATGAGACTCTTCGTAAAGTTTATAATCTGGTTTCTCCATTGAACTATAAAGTCTTAACAGAACCTGAAAGAGTATTATTTATGACAGCCGGATTTGATCAGCTTACATCTATGACGCTTACAGAAAAATACCTTGTGACGCATCAGAATCCATTAACAAAAATTTATAATAGGAGCCATTCTACTATTCTGACTGACTACGATATTTATAAGGATTATGCCCTTCAGCTTGATCTGTGGGATAAGATTGATAATTGATTATTATAAATTTATATTTTCTTCATAATTTCCCGCTATTATTTCTTGATTTATATTAGTATATACGTATATATGAATATACTAATATAAAGGATCTATTCTATGGAACTATATCAAGTTTTTAAAACTCTCGGGGATGTTCTTCGGATTAGAATTCTGAATCTTCTTATGGATAGAGAACTCTGTGTATGTGATATTGAATCAGTTCTGGATATATCACAGGTTAATGCTTCAAGGCATCTATCGAAGATGAAGAATTCGGGAATTCTTGTATCGCGTAAAACTGCACAATGGGTTTATTATAAACTGAGTAATGAATTTGTCGAGTCGTATTCTGATCTTATAGAATCCCTGCGGATTGAGTTTGGGAAAAATCCTGTTTATAAAAAAGATATTAAAAATCTGAAAGCTTTGAAGAAAAAAAATACTGATGCGAAATGCTGAACAGCAAATCAGAACATTAGAAATTATTAGTAGAATTCATTCAACCTGAGGTAAATACATTATGGAACATTTAACAAAAAAATTATCATTTCTCGACCGGTATCTAACACTCTGGATTTTCGGAGCGATGGCGCTTGGTGTCATCACAGGATATGTATTTCAGGGACCTGTCGAGAGCTTTAATAAAGCATTAACCGTAGGAAAGCACACTAATCTTTTAATCGCCTTCGGACTTATTCTTATGATGTATCCGCCGCTTGCGAAAGTAAAATATGAACTGCTGCCTAAAGTGTTTGCCGATGGTAAAATTCTGGGGCTCTCACTGTTTCAGAACTGGATTGCAGGACCCATTATAATGTTTCTGCTTTCGGTTTCATTTTTCGGATTTATAGCACCTGCCATATTCGGACCTGATCCGAGATGGAGTTATTTTATGACAGGTCTTATTCTTGTTGGTATAGCAAGATGTATCGCCATGGTTTTAGTGTGGAACCAGCTTGCGGGAGGGAACAGCGAATATGGTGCCGGGCTTGTCGCGTTAAACAGTATTTTTCAGGTTCTTACATTCAGCATTTATGCCTGGGTATTTGTAACAGTTTTACCTCCAATGTTTGGTCTCCAGGGAATGACTGTGGATGTATCTATTAAAGATATTTTTATAAGCGTTATAATCTATCTGGGAATCCCTTTTGCCGCAGGTATTCTGAGCCGTGTTATTCTTCTGCCGATAAAAGGTCATGAGTGGTATGATCATGTGTTTGTTCCGAAAATATCGCCGATAACCCTGATTGCTCTTCTTTTTACTATCATTGTAATGTTCAGTATGCAGGGGAACCAGATAATTAATCGGCCTCTTGATGTTCTGTGGATTGCTATTCCGCTGAGCTGTTATTTTGTTATAATGTTTATGTTCAGCTTCTTTATGGCCCGTAAACTCGGGGCTGACTACAGCAAAAGCGCGACTCTGGCTTTTACCGGTGCTGGGAACAACTTTGAACTTGCCATAGCCGTCGCAATTGCTGTTTTCGGAATATCTTCACCTATTGCATTTGCAACTGTTGTCGGCCCTCTTGTAGAGGTGCCGGTGCTTATAGGGCTGGTAAATATATCGCTTTATTTTAAGGAAAGATTTTTTCAGGAATAGCTTAAGTACTCAAAATCCCTTCCCCATCTCACCATGGGGAAGGTGCCCGGCGGGCGGATGGGGCGGGAAAAGTTATTAAAAATTCTCATTTTATCTAAAAAATGATGTAATATAATTATCTCCGCCCCCTCTGGCCTTTGGCCATCTCCCCCATAAAAAATCTAATCATTACCCACATTTCTAAGTTTTTTAGAGATGTGGGTAAAAAAGTTATATTAATTTAAATATCTGTGCTAATTTATGGTTGGATTAATCTTCAGGAAGAATAATCCATGAATAAAAAATTAAATCTGTCGGATGAAATTAGAAATAATACAATCAATGATAAGAGGATAAGAAGTCGATTGGCAAAAACTATTGATCAATTATCGCAATATCCCAATCATTCGATTCCTCAAGCATGCAAAAAACCGTCAGAAATAAAAGGGGCATATCGATTGTTAGACAATAAAAAAGTTACTCCCGAAGGAATATTGTCCGGACATAAAGAAGCAACCAGAGTAAGAATGGCTGAACATAAAATTGTATTACTTGTACAGGATACAACTGATTTCAATTACACCAGACCTTCTGCTATAAAAGGAATGGGGGATCATGCGGCATCTCCTAATAGTAAAGGTTTATTACTCCATAGTACTCTTGCTGTAACACCGGAAGGTGTACCTCTGGGTTTATTATTTCAAAAGTATTGGACACGAGATCCAGAAGAAAAAGGAAAAAAGAATAAAAGGAAAGAGCTTCCCGTTGAAGAGAAGGAAAGTTTTCGCTGGATAGAAGCCATGGAAGAAAGCACTTCCGATATTCCGGATGGTGTAATAACAGTAACTGTAGCAGATCGCGAAGCAGATTTTTTTGATTTATTTAGAAGAAGCAAAGAGCTCAAACAAGATATACTGATAAGAGCTATCGGCAATCGGAAAGTCAATAGTGAAGAAAATTCTTTGATTAAAACAATTGAAGCAGCAGAAATTGCCGGAAAAATCAAGGTTTTCATACCAAGGGATGCAAATTCTAAATTGCCGGAGAGAGAAGTGGAGTTGGAAATTAAATTCCGCACACTCCAGTTAAAGCCGACATATTATTCAACAGATTCAAAAAACTCACAGTTCATAGAACTTGACGCTTTATATGCCAGGGAGATAAATCCAGCACTGGATGAAAAACCAATAGAATGGTTATTGCTCTCATCAATACCAATTTTGACCATTGAAGATGCGGTAGAAAGACTCGGCTGGTATAGGCAGAGATGGAAGATTGAAAGATTTCATTTTACTCTCAAGAGCGGATGCAAAGTTGAAGAGCTGCAACTTGAAACTATAGAGCGTATTGAAAACGCACTTTCTCTATATTCGATTGTTTCATGGAAATTATTATGGCTGGTCTATGAGAGCAGAATCAAACCTGATGAATCTTGTGAGATTGTATTAGAAGAATACGAATGGCATGCATTATATTGTATGGTAAAACAGAAAAAAGATTTTCCAAAGAAGCCTCCAACTCTAAAAGAAGCATCAATGATGATAGCAAGATTAGGTGGTTTCATGTGTCGCAAGGGTGATGGTGATCCTGGTGTTAAGGTCATGTGGCGTGGACTTCAGCGTTTGAATGATGTATCTTCTGTATGGTCTATTATAACTCATACAGAAGATGTGGGTAATGATTAGATAAAAAATGGTGGAGAAAAAAATGTGACATGAAAAGGTAAACAATATGAGAATAGTAATAATAGGCTCAGTCGCCGGTGGAACCTCTGCTGCAGCTAAAGCCCGGAGAAACAGCGAAGAGCATGAAATTGTAATTTACGATAAAGATAAAGATATATCCTATTCAGGGTGCGGACTCCCATATTATATTGGAGAGGATTACATAACACGGGAGGATCTTACTCCCCGCAACTCCGCGTGGTTTAAAAAACGTTTTGATATAGATATCTTTACCAGCCATGAAGTAACCAGTGTCGATGTTAAGAAAAAAACTCTCACTGTAAAAAATCTTGCAACAGGGGAGATCTTTAATGATAAATTTGATAAACTTGTTATAGCAGCAGGAGCACAATCATTTATCCCTGCAATTACCGGAATTGATTCTGCAAATGTATTCCCGGTAAGAAATGTTGCAGATGCCGACAGCATAAAGAAATTTATTGCAGAGAAGGATCCCCGCAGAGCCCTGATTATCGGCGGCGGATTTATCGGGCTTGAAATGGCTGAAAACCTGCATCTCCAGGGATTGTCTGTTACTCTTGTTGAGTCTGCTGATCATGTTATGCCTTCAATGGATAGAGACATGACAGTGTATGTTGAAGATCATCTGCGGCAAAACGGTGTGTCTTTATACACAGGTGAGACTGTAAATGAGATTTCAGATCATGGTAAAACTGTTACAACCGGAAGCGGAAAAGTAATTGAGACAGATCTGATAATTGTTGCAGCAGGAGTGAAACCGAATACCGTTTTATTCAGAGACATGGGAATTACATTCGGAAAGAGCGGCGGAATTATTGTAAACGATAAAATGGAAACTGGTGTTGCCGATGTATATGCAGTAGGTGATTGCTGTGAGATAAAATCAACTGTGACTGGTGAATATATATACAGACCCCTCGGTTCAACTGCAAATAAGATGGGACGGATTGCCGGAGATGTCATTACCGGCGGTGATCTCCGTTTCAGAGGTGTTCCTGGAACCGGTATATTTAAAACCTTCGGACTTGCCGTCGCCCAGACCGGAATAAGTGAGAAGGAAGCGAAGGAACGTGGAATAGATTACATCGTGAGCCACAATATAAAAGAGAATCAGAGCAAATACCTTAAGGAGAGTCGCGAGCTTGTGATAAAGTGTATTGTTGACCGTGTGAGTGAAAAGATTCTTGGAGTGCAGATTACCGGTGAGCAGGGCGTGGATAAGCGGATGGATGTCTTTGTAACTGCAATGGCATTCGGTGCGAAGATAAGTGATCTGTTTCATCTGGACCTTGCATATGCACCGCCATTTTCAACCACTAAAGATCCGGTTATGTACAGCGGAATGATCCTTGACAATGCGCTTCATAGAGGGAGAGAGCTTGTGTCTCCATCTGAGCTTCGAGCAAATCGTGAGCAGTACACTGTGATAGATGTTCGAAGCAGGGCCGATTTTGATAAAGGTCATATCGAAGGGGCAGTAAATATCCCGCACGAAGAGCTAAAACTGCGTGCGGCAGAACTGGATAAAAACAGGAAATATGCAGTGCATTGCAACAAGGGTACTACCGGTAATGCGGCACAGAATCTTCTTATTAATCTTGGATTTAAAGAGGTTTATAATATCTCCGGAGGATACAGCCAGTATAGAATTGAGATGACAGCGGAATAATTTGAAATTCAGGATTTGCGCCGATGGAGATTTTTTTTGTACTCCATTGGTGTGACACCTGTGTTTTTGATAAAAGCTCTGTTGAATGTACGCACAGAGTTGAATCCAGCCATAAGGGCAATTCGGAGAACTGTGAAATCCGGTTCTTTTACAAGAAGTCTCGTTGCTTCGGCTATTTTCAAATCGTTTATATAAGAACTGAAACTTTTATTAAACTCTCTATTGATTATCTCTGACAGCTGCTGATGATTAATATTCATCATCGCGGCAACACTTTTCAGAGACAGGTTTTCCTCTTTATACAGATGCTGCTCTTCCATGATTTTTTTTAAGTCTGCTATTACCGATTCAACATCAATACCCTGTATTTTTGATACGGCATATTTCTTTCTCTGCCTTATGTGTTTGAATATGGCATAGTAACCGGGGTCGTACTGTGACGCAAAAAAAACTCCCAGGGTCACCGTGTTTACCGTTGCCACAGCTGCTTTGCAGAATTCAAAGTTTACTATATCTCCGATAACGCCAAGTACTGAGGTCATAAACATCATTATGGTTGAGACGTAGGCGATCCTTGCAAGCATCAATCTTTCTGTTTCTATCTCTCTCCATAAATAGATTGTTTTAAGAAGAAGCGTCAGGAGTCCTGCGCTGAGAATTATTTTACCCAGAAAGTTTATGGAATGAACAGTTTTAAAATAGAGAGGGAGAGTCATGAATGACGGATCAAGAAGCGGCCGAAGCTCTACGAAATTTTTCGTAAACGCTGCTCTGCCGTTGAAAACCGGTCCTGCAGCAATAAAAATTATAACAGCCCCAAGTGAGACAGTAATTACAGGAGAGATCCGCATTGTTTTACCCTGAATAAGAAATCTGAAACGGAGATAAATCATTACAGGATTAATCAGAGTAAACGGAATAAGAAAGTGAGAAACATAATAGTAACCGGGATAAGACTTTGTAGAATACGAAATTACCTGCAGCATCGCCAGAGCCATAACAAAATATGAGAGAGAATAGATATAATTAATCCGGAGTTTTTCTTTTGAGATCAGTTTTGACAAAGCGAGAACAATTACAAAAAGAGGGCCGAAGTAAATGTACTGTATATATATACTGTTTAGTATTTCCATAATGGCATTTAACCTTAATATCAGAATACTACAGATGGACATTATATATTTTGTACACCCTTTTTTTCGGTCAGAATATATATTAACCAGACATTATATATAAAACTGTGATATAAGATATTAATTTAAATTAAATTTTCCGGGGGGAAATATGAATTATACAACTTCAAATTTAATGAACAAATACCGTAGTAAACTTATCACTGCTGAGAAGGCCGCACAGCTTGTTAAAAATGGCGCTAAGGTGTCATATGGATGTTTTCACACGAAACCTATTGCATTTGACATTGCACTGGCGGCAAGGATTTCTGCTGGAGAGATTACAAAACTCGACACCTCCATTGTCGGTACAATTCTGCCGGTTCCGCAGGTACTTCTTAAAATGGCTGAAATGAGCGATAAGGGGGACTTCTGCTATAATACATCATGGTATGGTCCGATTGAAAGAATGCTTGCCTCAAAAGGGGTAATATCATTTATACCCGTTCAGTTTCAGGACGTTGTGCGGACAAGAACAGAACCTCTATGGAATGATGCCTTGAGGAGGGATGTTGCTGTCATTCAGGCCTCATCTATGGATAATTTTGGAAATTTTAATTTCGGATTATCAAATTCTCTTACAAGACGTGATATGCTGAATTCTCCGATAAGAATTGTTGAAGTGAACACTAATTTTCCTGTAGTATTCGGCGGAGCTGAGGAACATCTGAATATTGATGAGATAGATTATGTGATAGAAGGTTCCAATCCGGAAATGTTCTACATGCCTCACATTGAACCGACAGAGGACGAGGTGAAGATTGCACAAAATCTTATCCCTTTGATTAAAGATGGTGCATGTCTGCAGCTTGGTATTGGAGGGGTACCGAATGTAATAGGTAAGATGATTGCGCAATCCGATCTTAAAGATCTGGGGGTGAGCAGCGAGATGTTCTGTGATGCATTTTATGATATGTATATGAGCGGAAAAATAACCAACAACAGAAAGAAGAAAGATATAGGAAAGAGCGTCTTTACATTCAGTCTCTGTACCAAAGAGACTATGGATTTTATGAATAACAATCCGCTAATGGCATCGTATAACGGAGAGTATGTGACCGAGTACTCAAACGTTGCAGCAGAGGATAATATGTTTTCAATAAACGCAACTCTTGAAATGGATATAATGGGGCAGGCTGCTTCTGAGACTATGGGGCATTTACAGTATTCAGGTACCGGCGGGGCGCTCAGTTTTACATGGGGATCATATCAGTCTAAGGGTGGAACTGCGGTACTCTGTCTCCCTTCTACATATAAGGATAAAGAGGGCAGGCTTCATTCAAAGATCAGGGCAACTCTAAGCCCCGGTTCTGCTGTTACTATTCCCAGGTCTGTTACAAGTACCGTTGCGACCGAGTATGGAGTTGAAAATATTAAAGGTTTAAGCCTGTGGAGCCGGACTGAAAAAATGATAGGACTTGCACATCCGGATTTTAGAGAGGAACTTGTTAAAGAAGCACAGAATATGAATATTTGGAGAAAATCTAGCAAGATTATATGATAGTGACTTTCAAAATTATTTAATGCCGATGGTAAAAAACGTTTCTGCCGTGCGGGTTCGGGGCGGAAACGTTTTTTACATGGTGTTGATTTTTTCTGCCGGATAAATATTATTTATGCTCAACTTCGAACTTTTTCATAAAGTCAAGAAGGGCCTTTACTCCATCAATCGTCATTGCATTGTATATACTGGCTCTCATCCCTCCAGCTGTTTTGTGTCCCGCAAGATTGGTGAGTGAGTTCTTTTCAGCCTCTTTAACAAACAGAGCATCAAGATCTTTTGAACCAGTAGAGAATGTCACGTTCATCAGCGATCTGAACTCTTTGTCCACATTTCCGGTGAAGAGTTTTGAATCATCTATGTAGTCATAAAGGAGAGCCGCTTTCTCCCTGTTGATTTTTTCGATCTCTTTAACTCCGCCCATATTGTCGAGCCATTCAAATACAAGTTTTGACATATAGATTGCGTATGTCGGAGGTGTATTGAACAGCGATTTGTTATCCGCATGAACATTGAAGTTCAGCATTGAGGGAAGATTTTTATCTGCTCTCTTCATGAGATCTTTTTTGATGATTACAATTGTTACACCTGCAGGCCCGATATTCTTCTGCGCACCGGCAAATATAATCCCATATTTACTTACATCGTAATCTTCAGATAATATGCATGAGGACATATCCGCAACAATGGGTGTATTCCCGGGATTGGGGAGAGTGTTATATTTTGTTCCATAAATTGTATTGTTGTAACAGATGTGAAGATAATCCGCATCCGCGTTGAATTTAAGATTTTCAAGAGAGGGGATATACTTATACATCCGGTCTTCCGAAGATGCCAGGACATTTACAGTTCCGAGTTTTTTTCCCTCATAGATTGCTTTCTCTGTCCATGCGCCGGTATGAATAATATCAAAAGTTTTATTGGCGGTCATTATGTTCATGGGTATCATGCTGAACTGAAGTGACGCGCCACCCTGAAGAAAGAGGACCTGGTAGTCAGATGGTATGTTCATCAGCTTGATGAGAAGCTCTTCTGTTTCATTTATAATATCCATGTAGAGTGCAGATCTGTGGCTCATCTCCATTACAGACATACCTGAATTTCTATATTCAAGCATCTCTGAGGCTGCTTTTTTAAGCACGCTTTCGGGTAGAACTGCAGGTCCTGCTGAAAAATTGTATACTCTCGCCATGGTGGTTATCCTTGAAGTTTTTTTACAGAAAATTCGATTTACCGTGTCTGTCAAGTTTTTATTGGTAGATCCGGTTATACACGATTACCTCAATAATGAAAAATCGGCCTACTCCGGATAGTAAATAACCATGGAGAGCCGTGCAGTTGTTTTCCCGGAGTTGTGATAAGCATGGGGTCTGTCAGCTCTGAACCTGATGGAGTTCCCCTGAGTAACAAGGAATTCGTTGTTTTCTGTCCTTACTGTAAGTTCCCCGTCAAATACGGTTATGAATTCAACTGTATTGTCCCCGTGAGGCTCGGCACTCATGTACCCCCCTTTATCGATCTCCACAGTGAATATTTCGAATTTCTTTGAGTCTTCGTAGGGGAAGAATGGGTATACCCTGTATCTGCCGTTATCTTCGATGAACGGTTCAATATCCTCTTTTTTAATCACAATTGTCTGAGGTCGGGAAACACTCATAAGAGATGAAAATGAAATTTTAAGTCCCGTGGCGAGTTTCCATGCAGTGGTTATTGTGGGATTTGATTCGCCCCTTTCGATCTGACCTATCATGCTCTTGCTCACACCTGTGAGTTCGGCAACTTTATCAAGGCTCAGTTTCCGGTCTTCCCGGATCTGTTTTAGGTTCTTTGCCATTACGCTGTTTAAATCTTCCATATGACCCTCTCTTCGGCGCGGCGGATATAAAATCCACCAGTTATAAACATTTATACGTTTTGTGCATTATAACGCACAAAACAGTTGACATATTGCCTGTGTAATATATTGTCCGTAATGTGTACTATAGCATATTACGGAGGTCAACTATTATGCTGAATATTTCCGCATTTTTAACATATGTAGTTTTAACAACATTCACACCAGGTCCGAATAATATAATGTCACTGGCTAATGCCAACCGTTACGGCTTCCGGAATACTCTTAATTTTATTTTCGGCGTAGCGGCAGGATTTGCAGTTATTATGATGCTCTGCGGTTATTTTAATCTTGTTCTCTTTAATTACATGCCGGATATAAAGAGCTTCATCGGTATTGCCGGCGGGCTTTACATGATTTATCTTGCTTATTCAATTCTTATGGAGAAGCCGGGTGAGGGGGGAAAAAGCGGGATGAATACCAATACCTTTTTTTCAGGGATGACTCTTCAGTTTATAAATCCTAAAGTTATAATTTACGGTATCACAGCTCAATCTGTATTTATTATTCCTTATTTTAAATCGGGATTTTCTCTTTTGATGTTTTCAATATTTCTGGCTTTTACAGGGTTTGTATCAACTGCCGTCTGGGCGCTTTTCGGCAGTCTTATGCAGAGGTTTATTCTGAAATACAGGCTTCAGTTCAATATAGTTATGGCGCTTCTTCTTGTTTACTGTGCGGTGTCGGTTTCGGGAGTAAACGGGATTTGAGGTGAATTATTGTCCAGTCAACTGGTCTTCAGGATGCTGCACTGCAGATCCGGCATAGGGTGTTTAATTCTCCGAACGGGTAAATCATCTGGAGATAAATAATGTTATTTGCTGAATAAAAGAGATAAGTTGAAGTCAATAATTCCTGCAGTATTAAATCTGATTGAGATTTCTCCCCACGGCTATTGTATTTTTTTTATAATTAAAAACTACACCAAGATCCCAGTATTCCAAATCCACAACTCCCTGTCTCTGACGAACTTTTTGTAAGTTCCTGCGGCCGCTGCGACCTCCGCTTTTACTATTTATTCAATACTTATTTCAGCTTTTAACAGTCGGGTTCCGGAATTTTTAGTTTTCTTACTCAACCGCGGAGACTGCTACGCCCGGAATTTTATATAATTGAAAACTTCCAATTTGTCCCGGTCGCATCGGCCACCGCTTGTAAAGAAAGTATTCTGATTACATTTTTTGATGCATATACTATGTAGTGAAAACATGCCACCTGCTGTCGCAGTAGGCATGATTAAAATATTTAGAGTTTTAATATCTTGACAGTTCGTTTCTTTTAAAGGTAATGAAAGTGTTAATAAAAAAATGTTTCTAATTAGTAATCGTTGGGCAAAGAATTATCAGTTTAAATATCAAAGCTAATGGAACAATCTGATCAACTTATGTGGCTGTTTTATATGTAGTGTCTGTGGAGTAAATTCGATGTATAGGTTTAGGCAAATAAATAGACTTTTAGAGATGGACAGTCTTGAACTTAAAAATCAGTATATATATTTTTCTGATTTACCTTCTCTTAATGACCCAATGGAAGGTTTTTATAATTTATATTGGGAAGGTGATAAGATATTATGGAAAAATTTGCTACGGCATTATATCCTTTGCTTGGATGATTTTATATTTGTTACTCAGTCCTTAATAAATGATGATGAATTAATACCAGATAAGATAGATAATTATATACATATATTTAATCGTTTTTATGACCTTAGCAAATCACAAAAAAAAAGAATGGATTTAATATTAAGTGATTTCTTTTCTAAAATTGATGTTGATAGTTGTATTAATAATCTTGTCAATATCAAAGGTGGTGTAGACAAAGATAATCTTATTCTTTTTCTATCTTCAATACATGTAAGTGCTGTTCAATCAATTTATAAATATAATTTTTTTGATCGGATTTCTAACCTTTTTGATTGGATTAAAAGCTTTTTCATAAAAATAGTTCAGGGTAATGATTTTGTTCTTGATAAAATTAATGAAGAAAAAACGTCTCTTTTTCTTACTTCAGAAGATATTTTGCACAATCCAGCCCTTGCAAAAAAATATCTAAAACATGCTCATTCTGAAAATAATAAAGATGTTGCTGTTTATCAGTATTTTCCTGAAAGATATGTTGAGTTATTTAAAAAACTTATGTTTTCTGATTCGTATGTTGCTTGTTTTATAACAGATATTTCAAGTTCTGTTTTATGGTCTCACTATGCAGATAACCATAGAGGTGTAGCTCTAAAGTTTAAAACCCAAACTGATGTAAATAAAATAACACTTAGTTTAAAAGGTATTGACGGTGTTTCTGGTGCTCCATTTCAAATTCACACTTTGAATGAAGTGAAATATATTAATGAACAACCGCGAATAAATAGCTTTTTCTCTCTCGGTAGATTACCCGAAGATATAATAAAGGATGAGTGGTTTACGGATGTTGATGGTTCTAAATCAATGTATAATCCAGAGATATTTACTAATTTTAAAAATTGGCGGGATGAATATTATAATAAAAAGTATCGGTGTCTTACTTCAAAAGGTGAGGATTGGAGGATAGAAAAGGAGTATAGAATAATCCTCTCTGATGGATTAAAGCAACTGGAAGGTGATGGTGATATAAGAAAAGTTAAATATGATTTTAACGAACTTGAAAGTATAACATTTGGTATTAGAACACCTTTCAAGGATAAAGTACGGATTATTGACATTATATTTGAAAAATGCAAAAATAATAATAGAGATTGTTTTGAATTTTATCAGGCTAAATATGATCCGACTACTGGTAAGATTTATAAAGAAAAGATTCTAGATATTAGTAATTGTAATAGATAAATATTTTCGGCGTCTGCGTATAAAGCATTAGTATAAGTCGCACATCGTTACGCCTTTGTTACGCCACTTGCGGAAAAGGGCAAGAGTCGTGTCAATCAGCAGAGCTCCTCCACTCTTTGAGTAAGGTAAATTTTAACCTCCAGTGCGGCACATTTTTTTCGGTTACTCACACACCTAAGTTAATCAACAGTAAAACCCCGCCGAGCGGCTAATGGCTACCGGAAAAAGCATCTGTATCTGGATGTTTCGAAACTTTTTTTTATGTTTCAACTGATACACCTTACAGAAAAATATTTTTATGAATGAAATCAAAATAATGGAATTGCTGAATATGGACCTTGAATAAAAATATATTTGTAAAAACTGCAAGGTGGTTTTAAAAATTGTCTAAGTTGATTGAAATAAATTATAATGTATTTAAGGATTTATCGGTGAGAACAGTTTCTGTATTCAAAAGATTTTACGGTGGTTTATTTTCCACAGTATTGCTATCTATTATAACCTTTATTTTAGCAGAGATTCCGGGTAAAGCCGAATTGAACGATGTCGATATGTTAAGCAAAGATCAGGTCATTATCAATAATGTTAATGATGGTTCTGCGGGGAATGACTTTTTTTCTAAAGATCTGACTCGCGGGTATACCTTGGGATTACTCATACCTTCAACACTATTTCTCGGCATTAAATCCTGGGATTGGGGAAAGAGTAACGATCCAAAAGTTGCTGATGAAGGATGGTTTGGCAGAGATACTACTTTCGGCGGTGCGGATAAAGCCGGTCATTTTTTTGCTCATTATGCACTGCAAAGAATAACATATTCTATATTCGATTGGACAGAAAACGGTGAAGACCGCAAATGGGCTTATTCGCTGGGATCATCTTTAGCTGTGGGTCTGTTTATTGAGATTGGAGATTCATTTTCAGATTACGGCTTAAGTGTTGAAGATATTGTGATGGATTGCACTGGTATCTTAACAGGGGCTATGCTCGATTACTCCCCTATTCTCAATGGCCTCCTCGGATTCAGTGTGGAATACATTCCTACAAAAGGATTCATTGCAAAAGCTGATAATAATGATCTGGTTAAATCCTATGTTGACTTTGTGAATGATTATAGCGGTTGGCAGTATATGCTTAATTTTAAAATTGCAGGCATCAGAAATTTAGGTTTTGATGTTCCTCTTATACTGAGATTACTCAGCGTAGACGTCGGGTGGTATACAAAAGGGTATTCGGTCAATGACGCTGGTAAATATGCAATACCGAAGGAGGAGTGGGAAAGAAATCTTTTTGTCGGCATTTCAATCAATTCTGCTCAGGCAGTTGCCGAGATGTGGCCTTCGGAGTACAAAAATAAAGGATACACTGTAATACATACATCACTGCAGTATTATCATCTGCCATATGAACATCTTCCCATACCGACAAGATATGTCACGGATCTCAATGAATAAGTTTTATTCAGAATATCCATTCACGCAGCGGGTGCGACCGAATACTATCCCCAGCAGGATAAATATAACTATAGAAACTAATGCATAGCCAATGATGCCAATATTCCGGACTTGCATATTTGCTAAAGGGACGCCAATCAACCCCACGAGACTCAAAATTCCACTGATAAACATTAAAATCCGAACTGCTGTTTCCAATCTGTTCCCCTTGAAAACAGGAGCAGCAAAGATCATTGAGAGAGCAAAGAACCAGTCCCATGCCAGGATATCTAATGCATAAATCACTGATGGCCACTTAAAAGAAAATAAAAAATGAGCCCCTGCCAATCCTGAAGTTTCAATTTCATGGCTGACCGACAGAATGACAAAATGAACGCTGGATGTAATACCTGTAAGAATAATCATAAAGACAAGTGCTGTAAGGCTGTATACTTTGACCTCCGAGGATGCGTAGGCATGAACTGCTATCATGCTGAGAGTTAACAGTAGTGCTATTATGATGATTAACAGTTCCATAATTGTGAAGTATGGATCACCGATCGGGTCCATAGGTGACTTGAGAGAGAAAAAACCAAGAATCGTAGTTACTGCGTATGCCACCAGAATAAGGGATACGGAAAAAGTTGAGACCATCCCGATTGCACGATGCTGTGGTGTGAAACTTTCATGGGACATTTTATTACTCCTTTCTTTATTAAATTACATTTAAAATTTAATTTAAGCAGGGTGTATTAAAAACTTTTTGTCAGGGAAGATATATATTTCAAATTCTGCTAATATTCATTATAATCCTTTAACTCCAGAGAGTTGAGCTTAAAACTCTCTGGAAGCTATCAAAAAATCCTATATAGAAAATTTCTGGTGTTAATCGTACTTTCCTGTATAGATACGGGTAACTCCATTTATGCAATAGTTAGTGGTTATTCTTTGCTTTTTGAATGTAGAAAAAGTTTTATCAGATCAATAAGGATTTAATAGTGAATTAATATTTCTTATCCTGATTGTTTCTGGAGTTACAACTGTGAATGCGTTAAGAAGTTTATCCCCATGTTCCCTCATAACGTGGACAGCAAGAGCTGCTTTTTCGGAATTGGAAATGCCGAAAACTCTGAACAGTACAACTCCGGTAGAAATCATTTTTTTTCTGAATACAAGTTCACCAAAATCTTTATCAGCAGTGAGTAAAAGGGCATCATTTGTATTGGCTAAAGCCAGGACTTTATCATCAGACACTCCACGCTCCATATCATGAATATACCAAATCTTATAACCTTCACCACTTAGGGCATCGGTAATTTGTCTCTCAATACTTTCATCAAGTACAAGTTTCAATTTAAGCGCTAACCGGGTAAATGATATCTGACTTTAATGCCTTCGCGGCAAAGTTAAGAGCTGCATATATTGCTTCTTGCGTCAATTGCGGATGCGCTTCAATTATCTGATCAATAGATTCTCCATATGAAAGTTTTTCCAGTATTAATTCTACCGTAATTCTTGTACCAGAGATTACAGGCTTCCCCATCATTATTTCCGGGTCTGATGTTATTAAATTTAAATTCATAATAATTACCTTTTTTAATAACTTAATGAACTCAATTTTCGACGCTATGTCAACAATATTTATCTGCGCAAAATTGAATTTAAAGCATTGCGTATTGAATACTTTTTGTCAAGAATGATACATTTACAAAAAATAAGAAGGTACCCAATCTGTTCCGTTAATTTCAGTATACTGGTATAACATTCTCTTAGGTTTAAAGCTTTTTCCAAAAAAAGAAAACAGGTCTTTACTCATAAACTGGTGGTGAAATTGCTCTCCGCTGCGACTGTGGCGCGGCTGAGATAAAATACCACAGGTTTTTGAGCAGTAACGATAACAGTTACGTTTTATTGTTGAAAATAATATTTATTAATAAGCTATGGTCTACTATTGAAGTATATATAATTTCAGTAATAATTCCTTAGTTTTCATGATGAATACTTTATTCTCCCCGCCGCCGCCGGAGGCGGCGGGGAGATATGATTCTTTTTTCATTAAAATATACTACAGGGGATTAACACTGATATAATTTTGAGGTTATTTTAAAAATGGCAAAAATCAGAGCTTTCAAAGGGGTCAGACCGGTAAAGGATCTAGCGGATAAGATCGCAGAGCTTCCATATGATGTTGTATCTCTTCCTGAGGTTATTGAGATAGCAGGGAACAATCCGTATAACTTTTATCATGTTACCAGATCGGAAATGGATCTTGCTCCCGGAACCGATCCTTATTCACCTGAAGTATATAAGAAAGCAAAAGAGACTTTTGATATGTTCAAGGATAAGGGATTCATGACTGTCGATAATGATCCGATTCTTTATCTCTATTCGCAGGTTATGGACGGACGTACCCAGACAGGTGTTGTTGCCTGTGCCGATGTTGATGATTACATAAAAGAGATTATCAAAAAGCATGAACTCACAAGAGAGGAAAAAGAACTCGATAGGACCAGACATGTTGATATCGTCAACGCGAATACAGGTCCTGTTTTTTTAATATACAGGGACAGTGATGAAAAACGAAAACTTATAGAGAAAGCCATGACTGCTCAGCCTGTTTACGATTTCACAGCCTCTGACGGGATTAAACACATAGTAAGATTGATCGATGACCAGGCCCTTATTGCTGAGATAAAAAAATCATTCGAAAAGGATGAACTCTACATCGCTGACGGTCACCATAGAGCTGCCTCGGCAGTACGCGTATGCAAAATGAGAAGAGAAGCAAATCCATCATACACAGGCGATGAGGAGTTCAACGGTTTTCAGGCTGTTATCTTCCCTCATACTCAGCTGAAGATCCTTGCGTATAACAGGGTAGTGAAGGATCTTAACGGAATGACTACCGATGACTTTATGAAAAAACTTGCAGAAGATTTCAGAATTGAAAAGAGCGATGTAAAGGTTCCGGTGAAGGTAAATACCTTTGCCATGTACATCGGGAAAGAGTGGTACTCCATGAATCCTAAGTTCGAAATATCATCAGATCCTATTGAATCGCTCGATGTTACAATAATACAGAAGAGAGTGCTTGCCCCGCTTCTTGGAATTAACGATCCGCGAAAGGATAAGCGCATAGATTTTGTCGGAGGGATAAGAGGAACAGCTGAACTTGAAAAGGTTGTTGATTCCGGAGATTTTGCAGTTGCATTCTCAATGTATCCCACTGAAATCGAACAGCTCATGAACGTTTCCGATGCAGGATTGATAATGCCTCCGAAATCCACATGGTTTGAACCGAAGCTCCGGGATGGACTTCTGGTTCACGAACTGGACTGATCAATCAGAAGGTATAGATCTCTATTTTATTGTCCCCTTTCTCACACGCAGCAGTAGTTGCAAACTCTGATCGTCTGATGAATGATTCAAGTACAAGATCGTTCATCAGGTGGTCATCCGGTTTGCCGTTCTTTTCAACATCTTCAGGATCGAGTTCCGAAATACCAATTGAAACGCATGGACTTATATATCTATCTTTATATTTGAATTTCTTGCTCTGAAGATTCTTTATTATTCTCTCTGCAACTTTTTCAGCTTCCTCATTTCTTGCATGAGGGAGGAATATTACAAAACGGGATACTTCAAATCTTCCGATTTTATCATATGGTCTTATAGATTTTTTTAATCTCCCTGCGAATTCTCCGAGGAAAGCATCGAAAACTTTTGTTCCGAATTCATTGAGAAGTTCATCATAATTGTGAAGATTTATCATTATTGAACAAGTAAAATCCCCTCTTCGTGACGCCCGCCCCATTTCGCTCATCATCTCATCAAGGAGTGCTCTTCTGTTGAGGACGGATGTGATCGGATCCTCTTTGGCAAATTTAATCAGTTTCTTTTTGGTCTTAACCAGTGTACTATTCAGATCTATATTCTTTTTAACTACGCGCAGTTTGAGTTTGAGTTCATCCTTTGTGAACGGGATAGTGATATAATCATCAGCACCTGCTGTAACTCCCTCGGAAAGGTCTGCTGCTGTATCTTTTGTGCCGATGAGCAGGATAAACGGATGGCTTTTCATCCCTTTTATTTTTTTAATAGCACCGCAGATTTCGGAATTCATACCGTCAATCCAGTTTATTATAACCAATTCAGGCGTACCTGTATTCAGTACTTCGGCAACCGGCTGATTGTGAAGCTCGGTAATTTCCAGATTGAATTCTGAAGATATCTCTTCCAGAGGTTTCAGTATTGTCTTTGTATGATTTGCCAGAGTAACTTTCATATTAACCTGCCTGATTGCGGTATTCTTAACCCATAATCAGTAATAATTCCTGAACATAGGTTTTAGTGTTAAAAAGAAAATATATATCCCGGACGCTTTCAGCGGCGGAGAGAATATAGCTTTTTTATGTATAAATATTACTAATATATAATGCAAATTTAAAATTTTGTCAACAAATTTAAAGTTTACCTGATTTCGATTGAATATGGCTGAATGTAAAGTGTCTGTTCCTCCAGCATCCTGTATTTTTCAATATTCTGTACCAGAAATTTAAGGTGATTAATCATTACAGATAAATCACTATTGTTTAATATCCCTCTGAGAAAAGATCCATTCTCGGGAAGATTAACTATCCGGTATTCTGAATTGAGATCTGCTTTATTTTTTGCATACTCTATTGCTGCAATTAATCCGCCGGTTTCGTTTACCAGTTTATTCCCTTTTGCAGCAGAACCGGTATGAATTTTTCCCTCGGCAATTTGCGGGATTTCATTTTCAGTAATACCTCTCCCCTCCATTACTTTACCGGTAAATCTGTCGTAGATAAAATCTATCTCCTTATGCAGTAAGACTTTATCGTTTTCAGTAAGACTTCGTGATTCCGAAAATATATCTGCAAACTCGCTCATCTTAATTGTCTCTGTGCTTATCCCGAGTTTAGAATATAACTCTTCCGCAGATATTTTTCCTGCGATAACACCAATGGAACCTGTAATTGTACCTTTACCGGCAAAGACCGGATCTCCAGTACATGCAATATAGTATCCGCCCGATGCAGCGGTATTTCCGAACGAGAATACTACAGGTTTAGGATTCATCTTTTTTGCAGAGTACAGCGCGTTCCACATGAAATCTGAAGCTGCAGCAGAACCTCCGCCTGAATCTATTCTTATGACAACAGCCTTAACGGATCGGTCACCGAATGCTTTATCTATGGAGAGTTTGTATTCATAATCTCCTGTTGAGCTCGACATTGCGGAACCTCCCCCTTTGCCGGAGACGATTGAACCTGTTACGCTGATAACTGCAATTGCCGGGAGTGTGCTCCATGAACTGACCGATTCCCCGTCACTTATATATTCAGAAAATGAAATTGTTTTTCCGTTCCCCTTGATTGAATCGACAGCTTCATTGGCGTACATTACTTCATCAATAAATCCCTTCTCTTTGGCTTCAGCGGGAGTATATAAACCCTTTGTGAAAAGTTCGTCAACTGCATCGCGGGTCAGTTTTCTCTGTTCAATTATTCCGCTTATAAACTGATCATTCAAGTCAGTAAGAATTGTTTTAAGATTTTCTCTGGCATGTTCTGACATATCTGATCTTGTATAAGTTTCATTGAACGATTTGTATTTACCTTTACTGATAGATTCGAATTTGACTCCCCCTTTATCGAGCAGCCCCTTCAGGAAATATGCCTTAGCGCTGAGTCCGGTTATTTTAAATGTTGAATTAGGTGTAAAAAATATTTTATCCGATGCGGTTGCGAGATAATACTCCCTGTTCCCTGAATAGCTGAGAATAGTATAAACTTTTTTACCATCAGAGCGGAGTCTGTTGAGCAGATCCCTTATCTCCTGAGTCTGAGCCATTCCAAATCCGGAGCTTTCGATTTCAATAATCAATCCGGTTATAGTCGGGTCATCTCCTGCTTTTGAAATTCCCTTCAGCAGATCCCTGAATACAGATTTTCTCTTCGAAAATATTCCCGACTCTTCCCGCTCTGCAGTGTAGTCTCCGCTGATTTTCAGAGTTACAAAATTTTCTCCGGGAGCTATGTGTATACTTTTTTTCATTCTCTTTGAACTGAATGCGATACCGGCACTTTTAAAATCTGCTGTTTCAGATTTTTCTGAACCGTATGCATCTATAGTCATCTCCATACCGCTGCCGCTTCTTAAATAAAGAGGCAAAGTCAATCCCGCGGTGATGCTTTTATCTGTTCCATATTTAAGTGTGAGAGATATATCTTTATATCCTTTAAGTTCCGCAGAGTAGTAGAATTCAGCATCTCTGTCCTTTTGTGTAATACATCCTGCAGATAGAGTCAGGTAATCTTTCCATGGCCGCAGCGATAATGAGTAGTCAATAGATGGCGATATATGTTCCCCTCCGATCTCTCCGTTAAGATCTCTGAAGGCAGTCCCTATTGAAATAAATTTAACCGGCCTGAAGAGTAACCCTGCGCTCCAGCCTGAGTAGCTGTTGTAATATTCATCGCTGCCGCTGCTGAAGGAGTATCCGGCTCCGAATCCGAATGTATTGCCGAAAAAGAAGCCTCTATTAATACTGTAAAGATTTACTCCGGAATTCAGGATTGAATTACCATCCATGTCCGGAATTGTATTATAGCGTGAGTATATAAGATCAAATCCGAAAAGATTCAATACTGCGAAGTGGTTAGCATTATCTTCACTGTTATACATCAGATATCGGTATGCTATGTTACTGGTGCTGTCCATGTCTGTAAAAACAGGATTCAGCATTGATGAAAATGATCCTCCGGAGTAACTTGATGATAGTGCAGATGGAGGGAGCGGAAAGGGATTTTCTGCTGAAAACAGTGCAGATACGGCAGTAAAAATTAAAAACACAACGGTAACAGCTTTTTTTCCAGACATCAGTTTCTCCCTGAAGTATGAGTAATTTTATTATATAAACCGGTACTTCGAATAATTTTTATAGGGTATTTCCAACAAGAAGCAGATAATCATTTTTTATTATCCGGAAAATTTCATCCTCGTCAAGACTTCCGTCAATTTTAAGAAAATTGGCATCGGCCATTTGCAGAAAGTTTTTTCTTACACCTTCGAGGAAAGCTTTTTTTTCAAAGAGCTCGGTTCTCCCTGAACCGTTTCTGGCGGTAATTCTCCGTATCGCTTCAGCCGGATCAATATCGATATAGTAGACTTTGTCCGGTACCGGAAAACCTCTATCTATATTCTTTTTTATTATTTCGGATGGAGATATGAAAGATGATCCCTGGTAGGCGGCGTTTGAATAGAAGTACCTGTCCATGACAATTGTTATACCCTGATCCATACACGGTTTTATATTAAGATCAAGGTCCTGCTGGCGGTCTTCAATGAACAGGCGGATCTGCTCATCGACTGAAGCCTGAATTTCACCCTGAAGCATTTTTCTTATCTTCTGCCCGTATTCACCTGAAGTCGGTTCGGCAAGTTTTTTTACAGCGATATTTTCAGATACAATATAATTGTAAAGCAGTGAACTTTGGGTGGATTTGCCCGAGCCGTCGATCCCTTCAAAAACAATAAATTTATTTTTCACTAAAAAAGTTCTCCCTTTACAGCTGTATCGTTAAGCAAATCCATCCTGAACTTCATGTGCGGGATGAAAGCCGGATCCGATTTCAGTTAATTTATCATAGATTTAATACAGGTTCTATATCTTCGATATATGTTACAGTCGCTCCGACAGTGCAGAGATTCAGTCCGAGAAAACCGATTACCGGGATGAATGAAACTATAAAAAAAGCAAGACCTGTACCGAATACAGACCTTTTGAATTTCCATGTTATACGGAGTTTATCTTTAAAACTGTATCTGTCCCTTTCCAGAGGGAAATCATAAAACTGAAAACCGTAAAAGAATAGTGCCGAGAGAAAATTTAAAAAAGCATATACAAAACTTCCGCCGGGGATCAGGTTGAGAAGCAGCAGAATAATATTTATTAATATAATCAGGACAATAAGACGTATAGAGTTTGAAAGAGCGCGCAATATATCAGAGATAACCTCCCTGAGCGAAAAAGCTTCTTCAGCACTTTTATTCCCGAGAACTTTTTCTGTTTTGAATGAAAGAAGATCAAGAAACGGAGCTGTAATAATTCCTCCGGCAATTGAATATACGAGTACTGTAAAAATTGACAGCATAACAAATAGTACCGGCGACACAAGAATCCGCAGAAACTGCATGTACCACTCTTCCCCTGAAATAAAAGACTGGATAAAAGGGATCAGCGAAGTGTAGGAGTAATAAAAAATTCCGGACAGTATTAATATGTTCAGTACAAATGGAACGAGAAAATATATAAGCATACTTTTGTTGTTCTGCAGAAGTGGAAATGATCTGAAGGTGTTTATAAAACCTTTATATAGGGAATTCTGAATTTCTGTTTTCCTGAAAAGTTTATTTCCTGAAGCCATAGTCTCCTCCATTTCACTCAGATATATTTCATTGATGCTTTTTTCAGCCTGTCCATAATTGCAACTCCAAGCCCCGAGCCTTCAACTCTTTCAACGTATATTTTATCTATATCAAGCATGTCGAGCCGGTGAAGGTGCGAAAAGAGATTGGCAGCTGCCTCCCTGAGATTCCCTTTTTCGGATAGTATTTCTGATCGGTCCTCCGGGTAGGTGAAGTCCGGCTTCCGGAAAAAAAGATATCCGCTCCGATCTTCTATGTGAGTTATTTTATCTGTAAGTATTACCTGCTTTTCCGGGGAGTAGTGATATGGAAGCTGCCCCGGCGCTTCAGGTTTATTCACGGAATGACCGATGAGAATAGTCTCTCCTGTAAAATCTTCAATATCTTCAGGAGCTGTTCCCCCCGGACGGAGCAGGTATATGCGGTTATTCATAATTTTTACTATTGTCGATTCAATCCCTATACTGCATGGACCTCCGTCGAGAATCATATCAATAGAGTCTCCAAGCTGGCTGCTCACATGTTCTGCAGTTGTAGGGCTGAGACATCCGAACCTGTTGGCGCTTGGTGCAGCGATGGGTGTGCCCGCTGCTCTGATAAGTGCCAGTGCTGCGGGATGTACCGGCATCCGTACTGCTACAGTAGGTATCCCTGATGTAACTATGTCGGGAACTATATCTTTTTTTTCTAAAACTATAGTGAGAGGACCCGGCCAGAATTTTTCCATTAATTTTAAAACTTTCGGATCAAGGTTGCGCGAGACCCGCTCAACATCTGAAAGATCAGCTATGTGTACAATCAAAGGATCGAAAAAGGGTCTTTTTTTTGCTTCAAATATACCTGCAGCAGCAACGGGATTGAGAGCATCAGCACCTAGACCGTAAACTGTCTCCGTGGGGAATGCTACAAGTCCGCCGTTTTTTATAATATCAGCGGCTTTTTTTATATTCTCTTCAGTTGCTTTTACTATTTTCATAATGGATATCTGATATTATAGACCCGTTTTTTTCAAGCATTTGGTGATTTTTTATTATTTTATTTCGCAAGTACTTCCGAGTCATTGCCTATAAAAAAGTCTTGATTCGATTCGGAAGTGATATAATCTGCCTATAATCTTTAATTAAAGTGATATCTATGAAAATAACAAAACTGTTTATATTAATAATTCCGGCATTTATGCTTTTTGCAATATCAGCTCTCAGGGCTTCACCTGCAGGAAGTGCATTCCTCTCCGGAGGGAGCGCATATTACTCGGGCCGGGCAGGTGCTGGAATTTCTGCAACGGGTGGTGATCTTTCACCGTACAATCCGGCCTCAACGGCAAACATTGAAAGATTCAGTATGAGTCTGAATTACGGTTCGCTCGACGGGGATTATATCTATCCATATACTGCATTGGCTTTTCCTACTGCATACGGTGTGGTCTCCACGGGGTTCAGCTATTTTACCATCGACGGATTGCCTGTGCAGAAAGGCTATGCCGGATATCTTGGTATGTCGAAAGAGGTAACTTCAAAATTTTTATTCGGAATAGCAGCTGATGCTGCATATTCGGATTATACCGAGAAGAGTTATTACATCGGTTTAAAACCGGGATTTATTTATAAACTGAACGGATCTTCAAGAGTAACCGGATTCGGATTTTTCGATCCTGCAGTCGGTTTTGCCCTTGATGCAGGGTACAGTTCGGGAGATGATTCAGATCTTAACTCGGTTACCGGCGGATACAATCTGGATTTCTACAGAGACAGAGCATACAGCCTCGGATTTTATAACGACCTCTCTCTAATTGAAGGGTACAGTAAATATGCATTTAAGTGTGGAATAGAAACGGCTGTTTTAAACTCCTTCTATCTTAGACTCGGCGCAGCTCTCCCCGACAGTTATGAGTTTATGTCATACACTGCCGGTGCCGGATTTAAATTTTCCGGTGAGACCTACAGCACGTCAATTAACTACGCTATAACATACTCCACGGAGCAGGGTGTAAATCATACAGCAGGATTAACTCTTGAGTACGGGGCTCTTGACCGTGAACCTCCGGCATTATTGATTACTCCGGATTATACTTTTATATCTCCGAATTATGACGGTGTGCAGGACTATCTTATATTTGATATTGGTGTACGCGATCAGAGCAGAATTCGCGGATGGAAGCTGCAGATATCCGATGACAAGGATCTGGTTGTGAAAGAATTTAAAATGAGCGATAGGGAGATGGATGAAAGTCTTACTGTTTCTGCATTTTTCAAAAGACTCGTAAGCACAAAAGATTCACTGGCCGTTCCGGAAAAAATACTATGGGATGGCTCCGGAATTTCAGGAGTAAAGCTTCCAGACGGAAAGTATAAATATTATTTTTATGCATGGGATTCCCGGGACAATATCGCTCCTGTGAAATCCGGTGTACTTGCAATTGACAGTACACTCCCTGAAGTCGATATTAAAACAGATTCGATAATATTCTCACCAAATGGTGACAGGAATAAAGATACGCTGATAATTCATCAGAAGATTAAATCATCACCAGGCGACACATGGACCGGAGAGATAAAAAATTCTGAAGGTATTAAAGTGGTTTCGTATAACTGGGACGGTTCAGATGTTCCGGAAAGATTTGTCTGGGATGGCACAGATAAATCCGGTACGATTCTTCCTGACGGATTATACTATTATTCGGTTTCATCAGTCGATAAAGCGGGAAACAGGGCATCTGCCGATCTCCGAGAGATAATACTGACCACAAAAATGGAGATTGCCGATGTCAGATTCGAAACTGAATATTTTTCATACAGCAGGAATGAACAATCAATAATAAAATTTTTTCCCGATCTTTCATCAATAAAAGGGATTGAGAGATGGGAGATACTGATAACAGAGGCTGATGAAAAAAGTATTGTTGCATCTTTGAACGGAACGGGTATGGTTCCTGCTGCTGTTGACTGGGACTGCCGCGATATTAAAGGTAAAACACTTGATGACGGATTATATAAAGTAAAGTTTTCGGCATGGTATACAAGCGGAAACAATCCAGTGTCGTTTTCAAAAAGTCTTATTTTTGACAGTACCAGACCGGAGATCAGCATATCGCATGAACCGGATCTTTTTTCCCCCGATGACGACGGAGAGAACGATTACCTGGAGCTGAATATGCAGGGTGATGATAACTCCGGATTAGCATGGTGGAATATAAGTATTCTTAACGAGAGCGGTCTGCTGTTTAAAAATTTCAGAGGTAAAGGAAATATTCCAAAGCATCTGAAGTGGGACGGAGTAGGCGATAACGGTGAGCTCGTTGAGTCTGCTTCAGATTATGATGTTCAGTTTACTGCTGTTGATACTGCCGGGAATATTTCCGAAACAGCATCTGATAAAATCTCCGTTGATATACTTGTCGTTGTCACAGAGAGAGGGCTCAAAATGAGGGTCAGCAATATTGAATTCGCTTTTGGAAGCTCTACTCTTAGAAAAAGGGGGACGAAGATTCTCGACCGGGTCTATGAGATTCTTGAAAAATACCGAAGCTATGATGTAGTAGTGGAGGGTCATACTGATGATATCGGTAATGAAGAGTATAATCTCAAACTATCGGAAAAGAGGGCGCAGGCTGTAAAAAATTATCTTACCCAAAAAGGGACAGGTGAATCGAGACTCAAGTATGTGGGGATGGGGGAGAGTCTACCGTTCTATCCTAACACAAGTGATGAAAACAGGAGAAGAAACCGTCGTGTGGAATTTCTTCTTATAAAGGATAAAGCAGTTAAATGAAAGCAATTTTTTTTACAGATATAGATGGAACATTAATAGATCATAATAATTATTGTCATGACGGATCTATCCCCGGTATGGAATTACTTAAAGAAAAATTTATCCCGCTGATCGGTGTTTCGAGCAAAACATTTGATGAAATGTCTTTTTTAATGACCAGACTCAATCTGAATTATTCATTTGCCTTTGAAAACGGTTCGGGTATTGCATACTATTCAGATGAAACCGGTGAGTACAAACTTGAATTAACAGGTCCGGGAATTGAAACTCTTGACTCGTTTATGCCTGAACTCGAAAGACTCTCCGGGAAAAATCTGAAAACAATTATTTCATTTTCAGATATTGAAATAGCAGATATGACCGGGCTTGATCTGCACTCGGCATCTCTTGCCAGGAAGCGGTTGACCACTTTGCCGTTTATTGCAGAGGATAATAATCTTCTTACGGATATTGAAATATCTGAGCTTAATGAAATGCTCGATGAGCATAATTTTCAGGTTACGAAGGGGGGGAGGTTTAATCACCTTATCCCGTCCGGTTCAGGTAAAGGTGATGCTGTTAAAAAAATAATTGAGTTTTATAAGGATAAATTTAAGGATGAAATTCTAACCGCTGCTGCGGGGGATAGTTTAAATGATATCCCTATGCTGCATTCCGTGGATTACTCTTATGTTATAAAAAAGCCTGACGGCAGTTCTATCAATTTTATGTCAGGAAAAATTATGAATAGTTCAGGTCCGGCAGGTTTTACAGAAGCTGTAAGCGATTTTATAAAAATAATAGCAGGTTAATTTATGGAAGCATTGAAAGAGTTATTATATAATCTTGGTTCATATTGTGCAGGAGTCGTTAGAAAATCAATTGAGTGGTTTATGGGGCTTTCAACACTGAACAAGGTTATTGTTCTAAACACCTTTACCGCATTTCTGGCCATTATACTCCCTATCGCAAAGTATTTTATATTTGAATCCTGGTCAGATATAAACAATCCGATAGCAGTCTATCTTATATTGATTGTTATAATAATGTTCGGAACAATTTTTTTCCAAGGACAGCTTGTCCTTGCTCTGAGAGTGGTCTCTAATCTCTGGTATCTGATTTCAGTGGTAGTTCTTTATGCTACTCATTCTATTTCCCATGCTCCGTATGTTTTGAGTATAGGATTTTTCTTTAACCTGATTGCACCGGCAATTTATATTGGTGCGGCGGTAATGGCTTATATGGCGGGTGATAACTGATTACACCCCGCCCCCTCTGGCCGTTGGCCATCTCCCCCATGGTGAGATGGTGGAGAAATATTAGTAATCAACTTTATAATCGTTACTTCATTTCATCATGGGGATATGTCGCCTGGCGACAGTGAGGGCGGGGAGTAAAAATTTTCTTGATTTTTTATCCATATTTTTTTTGGAATGAAATAAGAAAATGGTAACTGCTCATAAGCTGGTGATACTAAAATTCTGCCGGATTATGAAGACAAAAAATACAACAGCCTCCAATCATCTATGATGTGCGGATGTAAATTTAATTTAAAAAAAAGGAGTTTAGTCGATGAGTAAAAAACAGTTTCAGACAGAGGTTCACAGACTTTTACATCTAATTATTCATTCACTTTATTCCCATAAGGAAATATTTCTAAGGGAACTTATTTCAAATTCATCAGACGCGCTGGATAAGCTTAAATTCCTTGCGATTACAGATGAGAAATATAAGGGGATAAATTTTGAGCCTAGAGTGGATATCTTTTTTGATCACACAGAAAAAACTTTAACTATATCCGATACCGGAATAGGGATGAGCGAGCAGGAACTTGATGAAAATCTGGGAACTATCGCGCGTTCAGGGACACGGAATTTTGTCCACAGCATGACCGGCGATGAGAAGAAGGATTCAAATCTTATCGGACAGTTTGGAGTAGGATTCTATTCAGGATTTATGGTCGCTGATAAAATTGAGGTTATATCGAGAAAGGCCGGTGAAGAGTCGGCAAGCAAGTGGATCAGTGACGGTAAAGAGGAGTACAGCATTGAGAGTGCAGAGAGAGAGACTCAGGGTACAACTATTAAACTCTTCCTTAATGACGAGGGTGAGGAGTATGCCAACAGATGGTCTATCCAGGGTATAATCAGAAAGTATTCAAATCATGTGCCTTTCCCCATCTATCTCCATTATGAAGATACAAAATCCGAAGGTGAAGGGGACGACAAGAAAGAGATTAAAGAGGAGAAAACCGAACAGATTAACTCCGCATCCGCCATCTGGAAACGTTCAAAGAACGAGCTTAAAGAAGAGGATTATAATGAGTTTTACAGACAGATCTCATTCGATATGGAGGACCCTCTTCTTTATATGCATACACAGGCAGAGGGTACACTGGATTATTCGACCCTGTTTTATATCCCTGCAAAAGCTCCAATTGATCTTTTCCGTGCGGACTATAAAGCCGGTGTGAAACTATATGTAAAACGTGTTTTCATTACCGATGATGATAAAGATCTTATGCCTACTTATCTCCGTTTTGTAAGAGGAGTTATCGATTCAGAGGATCTTCCGCTTAATGTCAGCCGTGAGATACTTCAGCAGAACAGGGTAATGGCTAAGATCCGTTCCTCTTCAGTAAAAAAGATTCTGTCAGAGCTGGAGAGCCTTAAAACCGGCAGCAGAGAGAAGTACAATCAGTTCTGGAAAGAGTTCGGAATTCCTGTGAAAGAGGGCTTGTATCAGGATTACGAAAACAAGGATAAGCTTGTAGAACTTGTAATGTACAAATCAACTCGCGGTGAGGATTACACAACTCTCTCTGAATATGTTGAGAGAATGGCTCCTGATCAGAATTCTATTTTCTACATAACAGGCGGAAAGGAGGGAGTTCTTCGTAATTCTCCTCTTCTCGAAATGTACCGGAACAGAAACATCGAGGTTCTTATACTCTCAGATGAAATTGATGAGATTGTAATTACAACAATTCCAAAATATAAAGATTTTGAACTTAAATCTGTAAACAGAAGCGATGCTGCAGATGATCTGAAAAGTGATGACGACAAAGAGAGAGAGAAGAAGATCGAACCTCTTGTTAAAAAGATCAGAGAAAAACTTGGTGAGAATGTAAAAGATGTAATTGCAAGTACACGACTAAGTGATTCTCCATCTTGTATCGTCGCTGATGAGAATGATCCTACAGTTCAGATGCAGCATATACTGAAGGCTATGGGACAGGATAATCTCCCGGAGTTTAAACCTGTACTTGAAATAAATCCTGACCACGAGATAATCAAGAAACTCGAAGGGACAGAGGATGAAGCTCTTATCGAAGATGTAAGTTTTCTTCTCCTTGAACAGGCTATGCTTGTAGAAGGAATGGAGCTTAAAAGTCCCAATGCCTTCGTAGCAAGAATGAATAGAGTTATGAATAAAGCGATTTAAATGAAGTCGGGTGGCGAATTATTTTCGCCGGTGCGTATGTTTTGTATACACCGGTAGTTGGGGGTTACGGGGGCTTCGCCCCCGTAACCCCCAACTCATTTCACAGCTCGAAGAGCTGTGCCTTCAGAAATAAATTATTACCGGTTTTTCAGCTAAATTGTAATAAATAAGCATTTGACACTTGTAACTAAAAAAGTATAATCATTCAAATAGTATTGTATGCCTGCTCAGCTTATAAGCGGGATAATTTTTGCGGAGAAATTCCATGTCTGATAATATAATTGAGATTCTTAGAAATAAAAAAGCCAGATTCGAGTATGAGATTCTTGATACTTATGAAGCTGGTGTAGTGCTTAAAGGTACCGAGGTTAAATCTATCCGGCAGAAGAAAGTCAATATTCAGGAATCGTACGCGTACATTAAAGACGGCGAATTGTATATTATCGGAATGAATATCTCACTATATGAGATGGGAAACTATTTCAACCACGAACCTCTCCGTGAAAGAAAACTTCTTCTTCATAAATATGAAATCAAAAAACTTGTCGGTAAACTCAAAGAGCGCGGTTACACTTTAGTTCCTTTGAGAATGTATATAAAAAACGGAAAAGTAAAACTTGAACTGGGACTTGCAAAGGGTAAGGATACTCATGATAAGCGCCGGACAATTCAGGATAGAGATATGAAGCGCGATCTGCAGAGGGATATCCGGAAATACGTATAATTTTTTTTATCAGTTAAAGCCGTAAAAGTAAAAAGCCCCCTTCATTAAAGGGGGCTTTTTACTTTTTAAAGTAATTTTAAGCAAGATCCCGAAGCTGCTTATCCATTTCAGGAATTTTAGCAAATAACTCTTCAAGTTCAGCGTTTGTTATTTTAAGTATTTCAAGTGCATTGCTGCTCAGCTGATGAAATAATCCGTCACTGCCGATACCAATCCCTGCCATAATGCTTATTGTATTTGCAATATGTACTGCTGAGACTTCAGCTTTAAACTGCTCAGGCGCATTTTCGGGTTCGGAGTAGAATCTTACAATAGCTTTAAGGACTGGAGGGAAGTTCCATTTTTCAAGGATCTTTTCGCTGATCTCCTGATGGCTGTATCCCATAATCTCTTTTTCGGCTTCGTTAAAGGTTATATTCTTTGTTTTTACTTCATTTATAATATCATTATATGTGTTCTGAACGAATATAGCAATAACGGTTTTACCCACATTATGAATGATTCCGCCGGTAAAAACGACATCGGAGATATCTTTACGGTTTTTCATAACAGCAATTTTTTTTGCAAGATTAGCAACCATCAATCCCTGTTTCCAGAGTTCACCCTTTCCAAGGTCGTAACCGATTACAAACTTATCCAGGATAGGTTTTGCTGCAATAACCATTACAATGCTTGTTATCTCTTTAATCCCAAGAGTTACTATTGCTCTATCGATGGAGGTAATCTCTTTCCCTCTGCTGAAGTATGCGGAATTGCAGAGTTTTAGAATATTTGTAGTCATTGACTGATCTTTGGATATCTCCTCCGCTACATCTTTAAAAGATACATCGGGATTGTTTACCATGTTAAGAATCTTAGAGGCAATTTCCGGCATTGTCGGAAGTGCGGCTAGATTGTTTATTGTGCTTTCAATTCTCTGTTTTATCTGTGCGTGCATGTAAAATACCCCGGATTTTATCAAACCTTATAATAAATTTTTTCCTGACCGGAAGCCTTGACTTTCAAGTGTCCATCCATCAGATAAAAGTCTATGACGCGGCCGGAATTCCCACCCGTATCCTCTTCAAGAAGCGGAATCTGAAGCTTCGCCAGCATTTTTTTTGTCTCTTCAACATTTCTGTCTCCGATCTGGCCAAGAGTCACGTTGGATTCAAATTTGAACATTGAAGCGCCACCGGCAATTTTTGCAGATAGAAATTCTTTTTTTGCACCCTCTTTCAGAAGCATCTGAACAAGAAGGGGGATAGCTGTATCCGCATATTTCTCAGGATTAGCTCCATTTGCGGTGTCCAGAGGGAGTAAAATATGAGCAAGCCCTCCGATTTTTTTCATTCTGTCATATATGCAAACGCCGACACAGCTTCCAAGAATAGTGCGAAGAACCGTTGGCTCTTTTGCTATCCTGACCTGCGCGACTCCTACATTTAAAAGTGTTTCACTCATACTGTAATCTCTATTTCGGATTTTAATTCAAATATATAGATATACTTCATTCTTCTATTTGTCAATGGTTAATATTATTTTTTCAGTAATAATTCTTAAACTTTTTTTATATTGAAAAGCTCTATTATTCCCGCCGCCAAAGGCGGCGGGAATAATAACCTTCAATTTAACACAAAATATACGTTAAAGGATTTGCATTACTATTTTTTTATTTTTTGTTTGATTATGATGAAAAGTATTTACAAACACGAGTGAAATAATATATAATATAAGAAGCGGTTTGAGACTTTTAAGTCTTATTGAGATTGTCAGGATAATGAAATGAAAATAAATAGCACAGACCAATCCCCGGTATCAATCATCGACCATCTGGTCAGTGAGATAAGTGAGAGCAGGAAAAATATTATATCAGGGATTTTTCTTGATGAATCTCTTCTGGATTTTTATTCTCTCAAGGATGCAATTTTTATACCTGCTATACCGGTAGGTGAACTTGATTATAATACAGGAATTGATATAGTAAAAAATCTGACAAAACTGATCCCGGAATTCTTATTGAATCATACTCTTCTTGAAAAAAGAAAACCGTCATCTGAACAGCATTCACTTCAATTTATAAAACCTATTCATGGCAAGCTGGTTGATTTTGTACACATTTTAAGATTCGATTTTAAACTTACAGGTGGTTACGGTACTATCGCCGGGAAGGGGGATAACAGAACTTTTCCAGGATATCAGACAGATCGAATAAGATATAAATCAAGACTGGTCCCGATTATAAAAGGGAGTAATCCGTTTATGATAGATTCTTTAAGGCTCAAGTCGCAGCTGGAGGTTGATACAGACGGGAAGAGGTTTACCTCGGTATTTTTTGATGAGTACAGTACAACGGAGATATCAATAGACTTCAGTGTAAAGTCGGGTAACGATATATATTCCATACCTGCAAAGATTTACCAGTTTATTCCTTATGAATATTTTACCGCGTGTATGAGCATCCCTGATCCGACTGCTGCGAAGCTGAACCTGGGTGCAGAGTTGTTTGAACCTCTTTTCTTTTATCTTTATTTTCAATATAGAGAGAGGAATCATGAAATAGATGAGAAGCAGCTTTCTATCTGGAGTGACTATCTTGAGGTGACCGAAACCGGCGTTACACAGAAGCAGTTTCTGCAGGAGAGACTTCGGGATTTTTTCTCTCAATATAAAATATACAGGGATGATGATATGATGCTTAACGGATTGCGCCAGATTGTCATCAATAAATGAGGTCGTAAAATGTTGATGGATACATCGGAAGTAAAAGTAGTAAAATATAAAGATGGAAGTGCCGGGGATGTCTCTGACCGGATAGTGAGTGAAGATCCTTTTGAAATTTTTATCAACGGCGAAAAGAAATATTTCTGCATGAGAATGCCGGGAATGGATTATGAACTGGCAATCGGTCTTTTATTCAATGAAGGTATTATAAATTCGTTGAGTGACGTTCAGGATTTTAAACTGGATGAAAGCCGGATCTCTCTGAATATTAAAGGCACAATTGTTCCCGGATTTAAAAAAGTTTATGCCTCATCGGGGAGTATGATTTCAGATGAACTCGTAGTTCCGGTTTCGCAGAGTGAGGGGGAGTTCCAGGCTGTAAAACTTTTTACTTTGCAGAATGAATTTTTTAAAATGCAGAAGGTATTCGATAAAACCGGAGGAGTTCATGCCTGTGCTTTTTATTCATCAGGCGGAGAGCTTATCTCTTTTGCAGAAGATGTTGGGAGGCACAATGCACTTGATAAATGCATGGGGAGTGCTCTGGCATCGGGAAAATCCGGAAGTATTTTTCTAATATTGCTCTCTTCAAGACTTAGTTTTGAAATGATCCGTAAAAGTTACAGAACCGGCGCTGTTGTCGTTGCAGGTGTATCTGCCCCCACCAGTGCAGCTGTAAGTGCCGCCGAACAGGGGGGCATGACTCTTGTAGGATTTTTGAGAGGTGAGAGGTTCAATGCTTATACTCATGCTGAGCGGGTACTGAATCTTTAGAACAGCCTGTAATTTAATAAAAAATCCTTATCCTTCGACTCCGCTCAGTGAGCCGTTAGTACGCTGGCTGAGCGGAGACGAAGCCTGAAGGTTTACCTATTCCATTAGGGCAGTTTTATTAACTTAATCTTTACAGGGTCAAAGGGGCGGTAGCCCCTTTATTAGCCCCGCAGGGCTCCCTGCGGTCCCGGAAACGGAGTTTTTGGGACCGCCAATTAGTTAAAATTTTTCAAACCCGTCGTCATTCATAAAGTCATCAATACTTGATGACTTTTCTTTTTTAGGAGAAGTCTCTGTTCTTTTCTCTGAAGCAATGATTTCAGGTTTTTTTTCAGCAGCCTGCGGATTATATTTATGGGCTGTATCCTCTTTCTTTATTTCAGATATTTTCTTTATAGCAGTTTTTGCAGGAGTCTTCTTTGTAGATTCTATTGCAGATTCTATTACAGGTTTTGATTTGCTGTTTTTATTTCTGATTGTGAATCTGCTCATGAGTGCAAGCATCTCCTGCGCCTGATTTGCCATCTCTTCGCTGGCTGAGGCTGTCTCTTCAACAAGTGCTGCATTCTGCTGTGTTGCAGAGTCGAGTTCAACAATGGCACGGTTGATCTGATCCATCCCCTGTCTCTGCTCATCACTTGCTGCCGCAATTTCAGATATGATATGAGCAGTTGTTTTTGCAGCATTTGCGATTTCTTTCAGGAATTCTCCCGATTGGACTACCACCTGTGTCCCTTTTTCCACTTTTTCAACAGATTCTTTAATTAAAAGTTCAATCTCTTTTGCCGCACCCCCTGAGCGCTGTGCAAGATTTCTTACCTCTCCGGCAACAACGGCAAAACCTTTACCCTGATCACCAGCCCGTGCTGCTTCAACAGCCGCATTCAGTGCAAGCAGGTTTGTCTGGAAGGCTATTTCATTTATAACAGTAATAATTTCAGAGATTTTTTTACTGGAGTCATTGATCTCGTTTATAGACTGGATTGCAACTACAGCCTGATCGCTTCCCAGTGCTGATTTCCGGGCACCTTCATTGGTGAGATCCTGAGCACTTTTTGAGTTCTCCGCATTGCGGTCCACTGTTGCGGTATTCTCCTCTATGGTTGCAGCAATCTCTTCAAGTGCTGAAGCCTGTTGTGTCGTCCTTTGAGAGAGATTCATATTCCCTTTACTGATCTGGTCAACAGCGGAAGTGAGATTTTCCGCAGACAATATAATATTAGTAATTAAATCTTCAAGGTTGTCGGCAGAAGAGTTTAAAGCTCTTGCCAGATCGCCTATTTCGTCCCTTTGTTCAATTTTTACTCTGTCGGTAAAATCACCCTCAGCAAGTTTATTGGCAAATTCGCTCATCGCTTTTACAGGGTTGGAAATTTTTCCTGAAATATAAAAGCTCGCAAAAAGACTTATAGCAATTGCTATTATTGCTATAAGAAGAGTAGCAAATACCATTCTGTAGAGTGGTGCATACAGTTTGCTTTCCGATACAGTGATACAGAGTATCCATCCTGTCTCTTTAACTTCACGGAAATAGACCCATTTGTCATCTCCATCGATTGTAATTTTTGCATTGCCGTTTTTCTGTTTAATAATATCTTTTCCCAGTGAGGCAAAATCTTTATCGGAGTGTTCTACAATCTTTTTTTTCATAATAAGTTCTTTATTCTGAAATGCAATGAAAGTTCCATCTGCATCAAGAAGGAATGCCTGAAGACCGGTTTTATCATCTTTAATAGATTGTACTATATTCTGCAGTTCAGCTATATCAAAATCTCCGCTTGCTATTCCCATGAAATTTTTACCGGCATCATAAAAAGGGGATACTGCTGAGATCATTGTAACGCCAGTAGCTTCATCGAAAAAAGGTACTGACCATGATATGCTGTTTTCAGGTTTTCCTACTCCCGTTTTATACCAGTCCTGATTGTGAAAATTATATTCGGCTGTTTCATAATCTGTTGTAACAATAATGTTCTCTTTATCGCGATAAGCATATGGGCCGAAGAATCTCACCGCAGGGCTATATCTGAAGGGTTCAAACCATATGCCGAATCCGAAACTTGCCTTATTGTCTCCTGCAAGATCTTTAAGCATATTGATGTAATTATCTCTGGGAATCGCACTCCGGTTACTCTGTGCAAGCGAGGCCAGTGAGCGTACAATTGAAGAGTGCATATTCATCTTAATATTCATCTCGCTGATTATCGCATCCATCTTTAAAGGCATCTTGCTGTTTATCTCTTCATTTATCGCATAATAAGTCATAGCAAGTGTAATGATCTGAATTGTAACTATAGCTACAATTACAATAGAAGTTATGTAGGCCATTAGTTTAAATTTAAATGAATGAATGTTCATATTTATCTCCCAATACTTAAGCTTCATTTATATCTGCAAGAACTTCGAGATCTTTAACTGTGAGCATAATATCGGCATTAAGAATTATAATCAGGTTGCTGTCTTTATTGAACACGCCTTTGATTACTTCTTTATCTATGCTTACATGAAAATTAGGTACTTCCTGAAGCTGACCAGGAGCAGTAATTACATCGGAAACGGAGTCTACTATTACACCCACAAGAAAATCTCTCATTTCAATAATGAGAATTACAGTAAAAGCATCGTACTCTTTCTCGGGAATATTAAATTTCATTCTTAAATCAATTACGGGTACAACTATACCCCGCAGATTCATTACACCTTTCAGATATTTTTCACTATTTGGTACTGATGTAATTGTAGTCATCCCCACTATCTCTTTTACACGCAGGACTTCAATGCCGTAAGTTTCATTATTTATAAGAAAGGTAACATACTGTTCAGTAGTTGTTGTTCTGGATTCATTCATGCTGAGATCCGCCTGCATCGCCATTTAAGCCCTCCGGTGAATCATTTTAAGTATCTGATTAAAGTTTTATATCTTTTAATAGATCTTATAAATATACATTATCTGATAAAAAAAGCAATATATTTCCGGTATTTATTCTTAAACTTTTTTAAAGTAAAAAAGCTCTATTAACTCAATCATTACAAGGTCAAAGGGAGGTCGGTTGGTGAGCATAGTCGAACCATAGCCCCTTTATAAGTCCCGCAGGGCTCCTTGCGGTTCCGGAAACGGAGTTTTTGGGACCGCACAATATAAAATCATTGCATGGATTTTCTTAATTGTATTATATTAAAATATGCGTGGAGGATTATTTTATGAAAATAGCTGTTGCAGGCGGACTCGGTTTTTTAGGGAGACACATTATATCGGTACTTCTTGAAGGAGGTCATGATGTAACTCTTTTTGCAAGAAGAGAGGAAAATCTGCATGAAGGGGTGTTATTCGTAAAAGCAGATCTTATGCTTCCAGGAGAGTGGCAGGCGAGGCTTGCAGAAAATGATATTGTCATAAATCTTGTAGGAGTTAATCTTTTTCAGAGATGGAATAAAAAGATTAAGAAATTAATATACGACAGCCGTATAATATCCACAGCCAATATTCTTGATTCTTTCAGGTCGGGAAAGGGTGCAGGGAAGACTTTAATTAATGCTTCTGCTGTTGGATTTTACGGATTAAGCGATGATGAAGTTATTACAGAGTCACACGGAGCTGGAACGGATTTTCTTGCCAGGATATGCAGTGACTGGGAGAAAGAAGCTTTAAAGGGGGAGGCGAAAAATATGCGTGTAGTTCTTCTCCGTTTTGGTTCTGTATTCGGATCAGACGGAGGGGCTTTCCCTCTTCTTAAAAAGAATTATAGATTGATGCTCGGCGGTAAGCTCGGTAATGGCAAACAGTGGTTTCCATGGATACATATAGATGATGTTGCAGCAATAGTGTTAAGATCTGTCACTGATGAAAAAATGTCCGGAGCATATAACTGTACCGCACCTGGAATTGTAACAAATGGGGAATTTACGAAAACAATGGCTAAAGCTGTGAATAGGCCGGTACTCATTCCTTTTGTACCCGGTTTTATTTTAAGGATTGTTCTCGGAGAGTTCGGGGCTTTTCTTACAAAGGGACAGAGGGCAGTTCCCGAAAGACTTACAAAGGAGGGATTTATTTTTAATTTCCCGGTACTGAAAGAGGCACTGGATAATCTTATAAAAAAATAATTCTCATGGCAGACTGTCGGGGATACTTTTTGTTTTCAGGCAATAATTCCTCCGGCAAGACTTTTGAGCCTTTCTGTAAGTTCATTCAATATACGTGTTGATTCATTTATTCTTCGTGAAATATTTACTATTTCACCGGCCTGATCTGCAATATCGGATGTTGTTTTACTCGATTCGCGTGTGGAAATTTTCTGTTCGTTAGTCGATTTTTCAATTGTTCTGCTGAAGTTGTGTACTCTGTCATTTAGATTCCGGATGGTTTTTATCGTTACATCTATGTCTCCGATTTTATTTACTGCTTCATCTATCTGACTTTTTATTCCAGATACGGCTTCGTGCAGTTTCTCAGTCAGTATGGCTGATTCGCTTATGAGAGAGTTGCTCTCGTCAATTATTTTTGAATTCTCACGGACTATCCGTTCAATCTCCTTTGAGTTTGTGGAAGTTTCATCTGCAAGTTTTGATATCTGTTCTGCGACTACGGCGAATCCTCTACCTGCATCTCCGGCACGCGCAGCTTCTATTGACGCGTTGAGCGACAGGAGGTTTACATGGTCGGCGATGTCGTTGATAATATTGATAAAGTTTGTCATCTCGTTACTCTTGTTGAGTACTGTGTTGAATCTGTCCCGTGTCATATCTATATGGGTTAATGATTCCTTTGAATGGACAAGCAGTGATCCGAGAGTCTCCTGTACATGAATTGAATCACTCTGCAGTGAATCGTTTACATCTTTAAGATCATTTATCTCTTCGAGCGTTATACTCATCTCGCTGTAAAGATTCTGGGATGTTTCTGTGACCGACTCGGCATTTACAGCAAGAGTTTCAAGTGAACTTGTTATCTCATTCAGTGCGCTTGCCTGATTTTCAGAGATACAGTTCATGCTGTCGGAGATCTCCTCCTGTTCGGAAATATGGTCTTTTAGAACCATTATTGAATTAAGCACAGATTTTGCAACATCTCTAAGAGATGATAGTGACGACATAGATTCATTATGTTTTGCTACTGTAAGTTTCAGAAGCTGTCGCGCGGCCGAGGCACCCGTAGCCGCTCCAAGTCCAACCATGAGATAGACAATATAACGTACAATAAAATTTGCAGCTGGACCTGTAGGGATAAGCTGAGGTCTAAGATAAAAAAGCGTACTCTGTGATATCAGTATAAGTATAAGACTGTATATGCTGAGCCATGGATTAAAATAAAATATACTTAGTGCAAGTGTAATATAGTTTGCAGCAAAGAGTTCCGATGAGCCATAGAAAGAGAACTGGAAAATCCATAGACATAAGACAATTGAGGTTATCGTAACATAGCCGGAAAAAATAGTCCCTGTCCGTTTACGTATGAGAAGTTCGGTAAATGTCAGTATTGCCGCAATAGAGATAATCTGAATTACTATACTCTGGTAGGTCAGATAGGCGGAACCCTTTCCCGTATACTTAATAGCGGTAACTGCGAAGTTGGCAATGATGAGTATCAGAAGAAAAGATTTAAGCATACGTCGGTTGTTCCTGTGCATTATATCATTAAAAATGGCAGATTTTACTAATTGACCCTCTTCGCGACGTTCTATGCTAATTTTAGTATTCACATTGAGCCTCCGGTAGCCTATCCATCAGAAAATTTTTTAGACCTGATGATTTAGTAACTGCTTAAAACCAGTGGTATTTTTCTCCGCAGCGCCACAGGCGCTGCGGAGAGCAATTTTACCACCAGTTTATGAGCAGATACATGAATTATGTTATGCGGGGAATTTAATACAGGGTTATATTTTTTCAAAATAAAATGCGGGAAATTAGAGTTTTTTTTGAGCGTTTAGTTCAGGTAGTAAGTTTTTAGTCATTCCGGAATATACAAAGGATAAAAATGTAAACCGGAATGACTGTTATTGGAATTATTAATTATCAGCAGTTATATTAGAATCGGATATTTCTTGAGTGATCTTAATAGTCTTCATCAGCCCAGCCAACATCAGCAAGGAATTCATCGTATGTACCGGGGTAGATGCTTATTTTATCATTATCAAAAACAACCAGTTTTGTGGCTACGCTTCGCAGGTGCATTTCATTGTGAGTTACCATTATAACTGATCCGTCAAAGTCATCTATCGCTTCTATGAGAGAGTCGCATGACTGCATGTCCAGGTGATTTGTGGGCTCATCGAGAAATAGAAGGTGACATGGAGTTACAAGGATTTTACCCAGGAGTACACGGCTCTTCTCCCCTCCGGATAAAACTTTGATTTTCTTCAGTGCATTGTCGCCGGGGAACATCAATCCCCCTGCGATGCTTCTAGCTTTGAATTCGTTGCACGATTTGTCCGCACTCTTTATCTCTTCGAAAACGGCTCTGTTTTCATTCAGATCCAGTTTATTAGTCTGCCCGAAATAACCCTCAAGCAGTGAAGGATGTTTTTTAACACTACCGGATGTGGGCTGCAGTTCACCTGCGAGAAGTTTGATGAGAGTAGATTTTCCTTTACCATTTTTTCCGATGATACATATCCTGTCCCGTTTACCAACAGATAATGAAAAGTCTTCTATCAGGAATGGTTCTTTTCCATTGTACGAAAAAGATATATTCTCGGCGGACATCATCTGGCCAGCTGCAAAGTGTGCGCTGTTGAAGTAGAGGTCCAGGTCTTCAATGGCTTCCAGTGCTTTCATTTCACCCTGCTTTTCCAGCTTCTTTACGCGGGATTGTGTACGGCTTGCGAAACTCGCCTTGGCTTTAAACTTGGCGATGAAGATCTCCTCCTGCTTACGCTTCTTTGCTTCATTCAGACGCGTTTTTTCGTAGATCTCCTCTTCCTGATTTATCATGTTGTAGAGCTTGTCTGAATCACCTTCAACTTTTTTTGCTTTGGTCCGGTGTATGGCTACAATGTGAGTACAGACACTATCCATAAAACTTCTATCGTGTGTAATGAGGATGAATTCACCATCCCATGATTTGAGGAAATCCTCCAGCCATCTGATTGCAACAATGTCGAGGTAGTTGTTCGGTTCATCGAGCATAAGCATGTCGGGATTTGAAACAAGAAGTTTCGCCAGATTCATACGTATCTGGTATCCTCCGGAAAATTCGTTTGGATCTCTCTCGAAATCCGTCTCCGAAAATCCAAGACCGGATAGTATTTTTTCAACTTTCCATGTCTCGTACTCCTCTCCGGCAGGGAGACCCAGTGAGCACTCTTCGAGAACTGTCGGCTTAGTAAAATGCAGGTGCTGCTCAAGATGTCCAATGGTGTAATTCTTCGGAACGATAATGCTCCCGGAATTTTTTTCTACATTACCGATAATCATCTGGAAAAGGGTCGTTTTGCCGTGGCCGTTTCTTCCGACTAAACCGATTCGCTCCCCTTTGTTTACATTAAGGTTAAGATCGTCAAAGAGAACCTGGCCACCGAAAGTCTTGTTTAATCCTGAAATCTTTATCATTTGCTATTTCCTTTTCATTTTGCTGAACCGGAATAATTAATTTCCGGTATATGCCAAAATGTTTCACAGAGAAAAAAGATCAAGCATTTTAAAGGAGAGGACAATTTCATCACAAGTTTATGAGTAGATGCTGTATTGCTACTGTGCAAAAAACTGAAACTTTAAATTAAAAAGGTGAGTTGATAACTCTGAAAAATGAATTGACAAAATTATATCAAATTGATATATAACCATAAGAATATCTATTTCATGATGGATGTGCTGGTGATTTTTCAGGTATCAAAATTCAGAGTCCGTAATAATCAAAATAAAATATTAATTCATATGGTGAGAAATATTTAAAACGTGGTATCCAGGAATAGTTTTACACATATATCAGAATAATTCAGATCTAAAAAATGATGAAGATGGAAAGGCTGCAGGCGGGAAACTGCAATACTATCATGTAATATAGATACAAATTTACAGGGGGAGCTGAAATATGAGCAGATACGACACAATAATAATCGGAGCAGGTCTGGCCGGATTGACACTTGCTTCAATTTTATCATCAAGAGAGAAACAGAAAGTGCTTGTTCTTGAAAAAGAGGATTATACCGGAGGAAGGGTTGTCTCATTTACCGGTACTAATGAAGGATTTAATCTTCAAGGTAAAACAATTGATGAAGAAAGTTATAAACTTGCGTTAGGTGCTGCACACTCGCAGTTTTTTGAAAGCTCACCTGCTCTCTCTAAAATTATTGATCAGGAATTATTAAACGGATACTCCTTTGAAGCAGGTATCCATATAACTTTCTGGGGAAATAAGGGTAAACTCGCGGCATTTTTTGATTATATGGGGAGACATGTGGATTTTCCCGGAAACGAAGGTTTCGCAGTTATTGATGCTGACACTGATACGGTCCATGAACTTGCTTCAGGATCAAAATACAGCTGGATGAATGATGAATCGATCAGGATTACCAAATCCCTTTTGAAGGAGATGGCCACTGCAAGTCAGGAACAGATTGATGAATGGCGTACAATTTCTTTTGGTGAATGGTTGCGGCAGCGGACTGGCGATCAGAAGTCCTGGGAATTCCTTGCGGCAGTTGCATCTCCGCATATGGCAATGGGGGATCCCGACATGATGAATGCCGGAGAATTTATTCAATTCATGAGTGATGCCGGAAAGATTGGAATGAATTTTGTTTCGGGATCAACCGGAATTGTTTCTAAACCGGGTTTCATTCATCTGGCAGATATACTCACTGAAATTATAAAAGATAATGGTGGCGAGATCAGACTCAATTCCCGGGTGAAAGAAGTGATCATTTCAGGTGGAAAAGTTTCCGGCGTAAAGTATCTGGGTCAGGATGGGGAAAATCTGGCCGAAGCAGATAATGTAGTATGCACTCTTCCACCGAGGAGAATTTTTGCTGTTCTTCCTGAAAGCGTTTTTCCTGATGAATTTGTCAGTCACATAAAAGAAGATTTCTGGAGTCCGGGTATTGTCACTTCATACACCGGTCTCAAAAATAATATATTCCAATCAGCGGGACTTAATCCTAAAAGCTGGGTAATAATTCCGGCTTATATAAAATCATCTGAAGGCTTTAAGGGGGATGTGGACTGCAGCTGCATAATTCAGTCATCATATTCGTCATCACTCTCACCTGAAGGAAAATCTCTTCTTACAATGGGGATATGTTTAACTGAAGATGAGATATCTGATCCGGAAAAAGTAAAATATGTTTTTTCTGAGGCAGAGAAGCATTTTACTAAATGCTTTCCTTCATTTGAGAATGAGAGGGATTGGACTATTTATACAGCCGGACCCGGATGTTATGGTGACTGGCCGCCGGTTGATTGCAAGAGACCACCGAACAGATCACCATGGATAAAAGGACTATATTTCGCCGGGGATTCATATGGAGAAAAAGTAAAAGGGAGCGGCATGGATTCGGCTCTGCATTCAGCAATTGACTGTGCTGATGAAATGACGGGCGGGAATTATCTGACAGAGATATTCCCGGAATATTTAAGATAAAAATTAATTTCAAGGGGGCATGGTATGTCACATGGGGACTGGCTGGTTTTTAAAAAAGAGAATAATATAGGAATCATTATCCTCAATCATCCTGAAACATTTAATCTCGTAAATTGGGATCTGATGAGAGAGATGGAGGAGATCCAGGCTGAGATAGAAAATGATCATTCGCTTCGATGTATTGTGATACATTCACATGGTGAACACTTTTCAGCCGGAATTGACCTGAATTGTCTACAGGGATGTTCTTCTGAGGTAATGCTTAAGAATTTCACATGGCTGCACCGGGCTATGGGGCGCTGGCAGGATATTACAATCCCTGTAATAATTGCAGTTCATGGATATACCTTCGGCATGGCAGTGGAGCTGATGCTTTCATGCGATATCCGAATTGCGGCTAAGAACACACGACTGGCTTTGCCTGAATTGAAGTTCGGGCTTTCTCCTGATCAGGGGGGCACCACCAGACTTACACAGCTGGTCGGTTCCGGACAGGCTAAACGGATAATTCTTGGAGCGGAAGAGATCGGCGCAGATGAAGCTTTCAGCATTGGTCTTGTTGAGATAGTAGTTGAAGATGATAAACTCTTAGAGAGAGCAATGAAGCTTGCTTTAAAAATTGCATCATTCCCGCCATCGGGAGTGCGATTTGCGAAAGCAGGGATTAATGTTGCAAGAGAGAGCAGTACAACTGCAAGCCTTCTTTTTGAACAGGCACAATCTGCTTACTGCTGCGGTACTTCAGATCAGGCAGAGGCAATCGTCGCTTTCCTTGAAAAGCGTAAACCGGAGCGTGCTTATACCGGATTATGAAAAATTATCTCTTATAATATAAAATGATACTGCTGCAAATATTAAATAAATTTTCGTTTTGTAAAAAACCATTGAGATTACAATTCTAATACTGATATCGGAGTGTAGTATGAAGTTTGAAGAGCTCGCCGGACTTGAACATATAAAATGCATGATTGACGGAAGAGTGCCTCATGCTTCAATTGCAGATACAATTCCCATGAGAATTGTATCTGCAGGCGATGGATATGCATTGATTGAAGCGCGTGCTGATAAAAGCCATCTTAATCCGCTCGGAGGAGTTCATGGGGGATTTGCTGCCACAGTACTTGATGGAGTAACTGCAAGCGCTGTCCACACCATGATGGCTCCCGGTGAAGGTTATGCAACACTTGAAATAAGCATAAAAATGTTCAGGCCGGTACCTCTTGATGAAAAACTCTTTGCCGAAGGAAAAATAATGAATATTTCCAGGTCTGTGGCATGTTCAGAAGGATGGTTGAGAAATGGTGAAGGTAAAATCCTCGCATACGCCAATGCAACCTTTTCTATTTCAAGAAAACAGACTGCATTTTAAATCCTTCGCCAGCAGAATATCTCCTTGACGGATTAATTTTAATATGTGATATATCTTTATGATATAAGAAAAAATAAGAGGTATTCATGTTTGACAAGATTGTTCTCGGTTTCCTCATGGAAACAAAAATGAACGGTTATGAAATAAAGAAAACTATGGAGAAAAGTACAAACTTTTTCTTCAATACAAGTTATGGTAATATATATCCGACACTTAAAAAGCTTGAAGAGGCTGGACATCTTACATCCGAAGAAGAGATCAAGAACGGCAAGCTGAACAAGTCATACTCGATAACCAAAAGTGGAGAGCAGGTGTTTAAACAATGGCTTGGAGAACATTCAGATATTGCAATGATACGTGATGAAGCACTCTGCCGTTTATTTTTTTACTCACATCTGGAAAAAGATAAAATTATAGATGAATTGCATTCATATATCGACAGACTTGAGGCCCAGGCTGATACTATGACGAAATTAAGAAAGAAATTTCAGAATTATAAAATAGATTCCTGGAAAATGAAGTCACTCGATTTCGGAATTGACTACTATACGTATATGCGTAAAAGCTTTCTGAAGATACTTAAAGAGATCATTGAGTAGATATTAATAATTTCCCCACCCTTGACAGGAGGGGAAATTATTAAGTTATAAAAACCATTATAATAAGCTGCTGATTTTTTATATCTTGTCAGTCTCTGCTATAGCATCTTTTTATAATCATCGTTCTGGCCTCTATCTTTAGCTCTTAACTCCATCCATTCACGTTCATTTTTCGGCACATAAAGAGTATCTTCGTTGTCCCGTATCCTTCATCTCTCTTATAAAAGATGCTATAGTAGTAAAATCGGGCATGCTGTCTGCTGATAAAGCTCTGAATATTATATTCTCATGGCAGGCTTTCATTATCATTCGTGATGAAATAATTCCGCGGGAATATGCCAGCAGAATTATTTTTAATAATATTGCCGGATCGTAAGCTGGGGCGCCTGTAAAATCATTTTTGTATTTCTTTGATAATCCTGAAAGATCAATCCTGTTATCCACCATCCAGTTTATGGTATGCTCGATGGTTCCAGGAAGAATCTGTGTACTGAAATTCACAGGTATCATTACTCCCTGCTCGTATGAATAGTATTTATATCGGGCCATTGTTCCCTCCAATGACCGACATGTAGCATAACGGTTGTTATTTTGCAATCATTTCATACTTTTTCTACAGGCTCGTTGTGCGCAGTATTTTTATTCTATCTCAAAAGATTTTTCTGAAATCAACATAGTTGAAATCAATAATCTTCCTAATTTTGTCGGCTTATAATTATTTGTATTGCTAAAATCATTTAATACTTTTTCTAAAGACCTAAATTTATCATTGATAAGTTCTATTTCTTTTGAGCTAGATGATTCTAAACCGTAGCGTAAAGATGTTGGTATTTTAAATTCTTTAATAATTAATCCAGATTTACTTAGCTTTGAAACATTTAATCTGTCTTTATTTAATAGAATTTCATGTTTCTCTAAATCTTTTGATTGAAATTTATGTATTTGAAATAACTCAGGATAATATGTATTAAACTGTTCAGCTTGGGATGCTGTCATTTTATCATGATTACAATAATGATAAAGTATTAGAATTTGTTCATAATTTAACTCATCAACAATTTGAATAATTTCATCGGCAATATGAATATCAACTTTCTCATCTAAACCATTATTTACTATATTTCCAATCCATTCACATTTAGCTTCGAAGTTTGAATTTGTTGATGCCTTTAAACCAGTTTCAATTAATCGGATTTTATTTTGATCTTCAATAATAATTTTAGATAATTCGTTAACCTTGCTATCAATTGCTTTGAGAAATTTAACAGCTCTATCAAGTCTTTGGTTTGGTATAACGGCACAGATTATCTCACTAAGGACAGGTCCCGCGTAAGGTATGATCCCAATAATAGCTCTATTCAAAGCAGCAAGTTTATCGGATAGATTATTATCTAATATTTTTGAATTATCCATCAGAATCCTCAAGAGTATTAATTTAATGAATCACAGAAATTTTTAAAAATATTGCGCACAACGTCTTGCTTACCCGACGTTGCGCGGTCTTTTGCGCAATGTGGCGAAGCCCAAGTGAGGTACTCCGAACGCCGCGGGTAAGCTTTGTTATCGGCTGTTGCATTTATTTCACGGTCCAGTTTTCAATTTTTAAATTATGAACTTTTTTGAATTCTTTTGTATTATTTGTTACAAGAATTGCATTCTTTGCTAATACTGTCGCAGCAATTATATAATCATTAGGGCCAATAATAGTTCCTTTCAATTCCATTGATGCTCTGATTTTCGAATAAGCAATTGAGCAATCATCATCAAATGAAATAATTTCGAAGGGTTCAAGAAACCTATTTATATTAACTAAATTTTTAGTTTTATGCTGACTTTTCTCAGCACCATATAGAAGCTCGGCTTTAACAATGGATGGAATTTTTATATTATTTGGGTTTGTATTATGAATATTATCTACAATCGATTGATATAATCCTTTAAGAAAATATACGCAAATATTTGTATCTAAAAAATAAATCATAAACTTTCTCTTTTAGAATCATGCTTAAAAGATAATTGATCAATTTTAAAAGATTCGTCTGCGATAGAACCAAATAAGTCAAAGAATCCTTGTGGATAATCTTCTTTTATTACTTTTTTAATGTTTTTACCAACCCATTTAGAAATCGAAATTTTTTCTTTATTCGCAGCTTTCTCTATTTTGGTTAATGTATCTTTGTCAATGTATAATGATATTTGTGGCATAGGAAACCTCCTATGTAAAAGATAATAAATTGTGTGAAAATGTCAAGTATATTAACAAGTATAGTTTAAATGCAATTCCTGAATTCAAGTTTGAAATGCAAAAGGAAATTAAAATAGTAGCCTCATGAGAAATCTCCATAAAGGATTGAGTCGACCAAAACCAAATCCGAGAGAGATACCCATGAGGCATTTTAAACAAGTACAGTTTGAAGAAAGATTTGTCATGCAAAAAATGATTTATTCAGATAAGCCTGTGAAAGAAACTGCTGAATTATTAAATCGTGATAAATCAACAATTTATCGCGAAATTGATAGGAATAAAACAAAAGGCTATCATGCACAAGAAGCTCAAGCGGAATATTTAAAGAGGAAAAATTTAAAAAAAAGAAAGCTTGATGTCAATGGCTTACTGCGTTTGATAGTTATAACCTTTTTAAGGAACGGCGATTCACCCGAATTAATTTCTCAATACCTAAAGACAATGTTTCTGGAAGATGCATCAATGCACTTATCACACGAATCTATATATCAGTGGTTGTATGCTCAAAAAAATGAAAAGGGTGAATATCGTTTTACTCAATTTTTATTTATAAAACGGAAGAAACGCCAAAATCGCTCAAATACCTATAAAAACAGGGCAAAAGATCCTTCGAAAAAGAATATAAGGGAACGCCCTGAAGAAGCAAATGATAAAAGCGAAATAGGCCATCTTGAGGGGGATCTGATTGTAAGCTCTGGAAATGATGCATATCTTCTTACTCTTGTGGAAAGAAAAGCAGCATTTACATGGGGTATTAAATTGCCTTCAAAAGATGCGGAAACTGTTACACGAGGAATTACAGAGGCTTTGGGTTCATTACCTGATGGATTTGTTAAATCAATTACATTTGATAATGGTTCAGAATTTTGCATGCATAAGACAATTGAAAATGCTCTTAACTGTAATGTATATTTTGCTGATCCTTATTCCTCATGGCAACGAGGTCTTAATGAACATATAAATGGGCGTATCAGATATTATCTTCCAAAGAAAAAAAGTTTCGCACACTTGACAGATGAATTTATTGATGATAGTATTTTTTCTATAAACGCAAGGCCGAGAAAATCCCGTGGTTGGAAATCTCCTGCTGATATTTTAAACTCCCATCTTGTCGCATTTCAAACTTGAATTCAGGTTCTACTCATACTTTGAATACATTCCCATGGTTTTAATAAATCTTTAAAATAACTACTGGCATATTGAATGCCTCTATCTGAATGAAATATAAAACCTTTACCTGGATTTCTTCTCATGCAGGCCATATTAAAGGCATCCCCAACAAGTTCAGCCCGCATATGATTAGCCATTGACCATCCGATAATCATTCTGGAATACAAATCCATTACGATACAAAGATATAACCATCCTTCCGAAGTTCCGATATATGTTATATCCGAAACCCAGACTCGATCTTTTTCCTCTACAATAAAATTCCGGTCCACTATATTATCAGCCACAGGAAGAGTATGGGATGAATTAGTTGTGGCCTTAAACTTTTTAACTGTTTTTGCCTTAATTTCGTTCACATGCATCAGCCTTTCTACTCTGTTAAGGCTACAGGTGATACCTTCCTCTATTAAATCCTGATGAATTCTGGGACTGCCATATCTCTTATCGCTTGCAATATGTGATGAAATTATTCTCTCAAGAATAATTTCATCATCAAATGATCTTTTACTTCTTGGGCATTTAAGCCATGAATAATATCCGCTTTTACTCACTTCTAATGTCTGGCATATTCTTGATACTGAAAATTCACCACTATGCGTTTTGATGAAGTCATATTTCATTCTTGTGGTTTCGAGAATATGCCCAGAGCCTTTTTTAGAATGTCACGCTCCTGCTTCAGGATTGCCATCTCTTTCTTTAGTCGCTTTATCTCATCAATATCTTCGGGATTTATAGTGACTGTCCCGGTTTTTCTTTCTTCATATTCAAGTTCTCTATTCCGGCGTAGTAAATTATCTCTGTTAATCCCGAGATCCTTCGCTATTTCTAGTGAGGTCTTACCGCTACTTCTTAATAATTCTACTGCTTCTTTTTTAAACTCCTGGGTAAAATTGCTTCTTCTTGACATTATAAGCCTCCAATATTATTATATTTTCGGCTTAACTTGGTGTCCGCAATATCGGGGGAAGTTCACAGTACAAAATTTTTAGTAAACTTGGCAAACGTCGTTTAGCCAAGACGTTATCCGAAATTTCGCCCCCCTTCCTGTTTTAAAATTTATCGCTTGACATTTAATTATTATGTAATTAAATTATAATTATGAAACACATTACTTTTACATGGGATACAAAAAAGAATTCCGTTAACACACAGAAACACGGAGTATCTTTTGACGAAGCTAAATCAGTATTTTATGATGATAATGCGCGATTGATGCATGATCCGGATCACTCTGAAGATGAAGAAAGATTTCTTATACTTGGATTAAGTGAACGATTAAACATTCTTATTGTTTGCCATTGTTACCGTGAAGAAAATGAAAATATAAGAATTATTTCTGCACGAAAAGCAACTAAGAATGAAAAAAAGCAATATCAGGAGTTTTGAAAATGAGAAAAGAATATAATTTTTCAGAATCAATAAAAAATCCATACTCCGCGAAACTTAAAAAGCAGATTACCATAAGAATCGACGAAGATACGATTGATTACTTTAAAACACTAGCTGTCGAAATAGGAATTCCTTATCAAAAGTTAATGAATCTATATCTTGCTGAATGCGCAAAGAGTCATAAAAAGTTGAAACTTAATTGGAAGTAAAACGGGGGGGCAAAACATCGGATAACAAAGGCTAAACGCAGCGCCGGAGTACCGGCTTGGGCTGCGCCACATTGTGTGTCACGCAAGGAGTATAGAAGATGAAGGAGGGCCCTTCGGAGCCGGTATACAGGTACAGGCTTCAAACCGCCTTAAGCTGCATTGGTAAAGAGCTATTGTGGTGAGCGTTAAGGAAAAGGCGTGATAAACACGTCAGGTGCGTTACACGGAGACAAACGCAAGTGAATCATTGATGAGGTGTCGAAAGAGCCTACAGTTGAAGTCAAAACCGGGGTACAATGTGGATTTCGGGATAAATCTGAGAGAAACCTGTCTACTGCTCAGGTGGCTTCCGGCATAAAGATGGTGTGACTGTGTAACAGGCTTTTATATTCAACGTGAGAACCTGTCGTTTTGATGTTAAGGGAGAACTTCAAGCGGAGGCCCCGCGAGAAAGAGAGTACCGAAGCAAAGCACAGGGGCGGAGTGGTTCGTAGTAGTGAAGAAGTCTCTGTAATGGAGATGGAGCGAAGGAATCACGTTGTTCAGCTTTAAAGATTGATCAACCGGAAAACGGGAGGAGTTGATTGGATAAAGCAAAACCGTATTATATTTCCAAACATAATGTCTGGGAAAGCTACAAACAGGTAAAAGCAAACAGGGGTGCTCCCGGCGTTGATGGCGTAAATCTGGCAGATTTTGAGGCAGAATTGAAAAATAATCTGTATAAAATCTGGAACCGGATGTCATCTGGAAGTTATGTACCTTCTCCTGTGCGTCGGGTTGAGATACCGAAAAGCGATGGGAAAACCCGGACACTCGGGATTCCCACAGTGTCTGACCGGATAGCGCAGATGGTAGTCAAACGTGAGCTCGAACCGGTATTGGAAAAAGTATTTCATCACAGCTCTTACGGATATCGCCCGATGCGGTCTGCAAAAGATGCTGTTGCAAGTGCCCGTAAAAACTGCTGGAAATACGACTGGGTGTTAGACATCGACATTAAAGGATTTTTCGATAATATCGATCATGACCTCATGATGAAAGCAGTACGTCGGCATACAGAAAGCGGATGGGTTAGACTGTACATAGAGCGATGGCTGAAAGCACCCGTTATGACAACTGAAGAAGGCCTTCAGCAACGAACACAGGGAACACCTCAGGGCGGAGTGATAAGCCCGCTTCTTGCAAATCTGTTTCTTCATTATGCATTTGATGTCTGGATGGGGAAAAATTATCCGTCAGTATCTTTTGAAAGATATGCGGATGACTGTATCTGTCACTGCCGCACTGAAGATGAGGCAGTCAGGCTGAAGGAAGCGCTGGAAAAGAGAATGGCTGAATGCAGGCTCGAACTCCATCCGGAAAAGACAAAGATAGTATATTGTAGAGATGACGCAAGAAAGGGCAGCTACCCGGTAGAATGCTTTGATTTTCTGGGTTTTACATTTAAAGCACGAAGGTCAAAGACGAAGCATGGGAAATATTTTATCAACTTCAGTCCAGCGGCGAGTGATAAGGCATTGAAGAACATGAGAATAACCATGAAAGCGTGGAATGTTCATCAGCGAAGCAGAGAATCACTTGAGGAATTATCCTGTAGGTTCAATGCGAAAATCAGAGGATGGATCAACTATTATGGGAGTTTTTACAGATCAGCGATGTACCCGACTTTACGTAATTTTGATTTAATTCTTTCGAGATGGGCAATGAAGAAATATAAACGTTTAAGAAATCACAAACGGAGAGCCAGGCACTGGATAGAACGTATTGCGATGAAAGAGCCGTGTTTATTTTCGCATTGGAGAATTCTTTACGGTAACGGTTGAACAACAAGAGCCGGATGAATCGAGAGATTCACGTCCGGTTCCGTGAGAGCGTAGAGGGGAGGTTCCTCTGCGCCACTCGACAGCAACCTAATGTGGCTGAATACTTTTAGAACCTGGCAAAAAGATTTTAAAAGAAAATGAATTGAAAAACTCGCTAACGTCAGTTAGCGTGAACGTTATGCGAAAGAGCGGGGGCTAAAACCGCACGTCCTGTGCGGTTTTAGAAAGAAAAAATTTACACTTTTTATTCAATACACATTTATAACATAAAGGATTTCTATTACAAATCAATCTAGTAACATCTAATAGACCATAATTATAATCTCTGAATTTTCTCAGTGGTGTTAAACTATCTGATAAATCAGCAAACCATTTTTTTCTTATTGTTTCACCATCCGTATTAAACCCAAAAAATCTACCATACAAGCGAACTATGTTGCTATCAATTATATATTCACGCTTGTTTAAATGTAGTGATAAAAAAGCTGAAGCAACGTACTCTCCTACACATGGTAATTTTAAAAGTTCTATTTTTGAATCGGGTATTTCTTTTAAAGTATTTAATTGTTCGCATAACTTTAAAAATCGTTCATACCTCCAATTTAGGCCAAGAGTAAGGAAAATATTTTTAGGTGAATCAATAAATTGTTGTGAGGCATTATATTTTTTTATAAAATCAATGTATACTGGTAAAACCTGATCAGCATTAGTTCGTTGTAATAGAATCTCTGCAGTAAGTGCATGAAACTTATTTTTTGTATTTCTCCATTCAAACGAAGTATAAAATTTTTTTCCTGCAAGTATTATTTTATTTTGAAAATACAGAATATCTTTCTTGTCCAATTTAAAATCTGTCATAAATGTTTTTGTTTAAGAAACTCAATATATTTTTGTAAATTCATGATTTTAGGTATATAATCTTTGGGGAAATCTTTCCTATATTTTTCAGGGACAACAAGTCTCACATTATACTTATACATCTCATCTAATTGTGTTTTTGAAATTCCTTGTTGAAGAGTAAATAAATATTTAACTTCGATTTTATCAGCTTCGTTTAAAATTTGTCGCCATCTATCTTTACAGGTAGTTTTGACAGCAAGAAATGTCATTTCATTGCCTGGAAATAGAATTTTTTTGTATAATTCAATATTTGGAAAAATAAAATCAGGTTTTTTATTCTGTTCTGTTACTGCTTGTGCAGAAAAAGGTATATGGTTTTCATCAAACATATATGATAAATGATTCTCTAGAGAATGACCGGCCCTTGATTTTCTCCTATTTAAAATGGAGTTTGCGACCATTACTAAATTTTCAACTGAATCAAAAGTCTTACTAATGTATTGTTTATATCTATCATTTTCAGTACACAGATTCTTCCTGGAACCATCGAGCATACCATAAACTGGATGGTGGATAACAGGATTGATCTTTCAGGATTATCAAAGAAATACAAAAATGATTTTACAGGCGCCCCAGCTTACGATCCGGCAATATTATTAAAAATAATTCTGCTGGCATATTCCCGCGGAATTATTTCATCACGAATGATAATGAAAGCCTGCCATGAGAATATAATATTCAGAGCTTTATCAGCAGACAGCATGCCCGATTTCACTACTATAGCATCTTTTATAAGAGAGATGAAGGATGATGTAAAAACAATATTCACAAACGTGCTACTTGTATGTAATGAGATGAATTTATTAGGCGGAACCGAGTTTGCTCTTGACGGATGCAAGATGAGTTCAAACGCAGCTAAAGAGAACAGCGGAACATTTTCTGATTTGAAGAAAAAAAAGGATAAACTTGAATCTACTGTGAGTTTTCTTTTGAAAAAGCAGATTGAAAACGACTCTGACGATTTTAACGGGAAAGAGAATAATACCGTAAATATTGAGCAGAGAGTTGAACGTCTTGTGAAAAAGGCAGACAAGATAGAAAAGTTTCTTAAAGAAAAAACACCAAAGTTAAAAACCCGAAGCGGTGAGTGCCAGAGCAATATCACTGATAACGAGAGCGCGAAAATGAAAACATCGCATGGAGTAATTCAGGGATATAACGGTTTGGCACTGGTTGATGCAAAACATCAGGTTGTTGTTAATGCCGAAGCCTTTGGCTCGGGTCATGAGCATGATCTCCTTGTACCAATGATCGAAGGAGCAAAGAAAAATTCAGAAGCTATTGGTCTTGGCTCTAATTATTATAAAGGGAAAAGGATTATAGCAGATACAGGTTCATTCAAGGAGGAGAATCTTGAATATCTGTCCTCGGAGGAAATAGACGCATACATTCCGGACCAGCAATTCCGCAAACGTGATCCGAGGTTTTTAACAATGAGCAGACATAAAAACCATGGTGATAAACCATACACAAAAGATGATTTTAAATATGACAAGGCATGCGACAGTTTCACATGTCCTGCCGGTAAATTACTGAAATACTCAGTTAACCAGAAACTTGCTAACACCGAAGGGAGAAGATATATTTCATCAAGAAGCAACTGTAATGAATGCATTTTAAGGAATAAATGTCTCCGCTCTGAGAAGACACGATATAGAACTCTTTATGTAGTTGATAAATATTTTGACCGCAACTATTCCGAAGAGATGAAATTAACAATTGATACAATTGAAGGCCGTGAAATTTACAGCAGGAGGATGGGTATTGTTGAGCCTGTATTTGGCAATATCAGAAGTTGTAAAAATATCTGCAGATTTACTTTAAGGACAAAGAACAAAGTGAATATCCAATGGATTTTATATACGATTGTTCATAACATAGAAAAGATAAGCAGATACGGAACTACTGTGTGATTCAGGGATAATAAGTGAAATATATACTTCCCGGATAAGAAATGTTATATAAAAATTAAGTTGATTTTTCAGAATAACAGTAGTTTAATAATTAATGCTTTTTCTACAGGCTCAACAAAGGCTAAACGCGGCGCTCGGAGTACCTCGCTTGGCCTTCGGTCTTACTATGTCAAGTTTTCTAAAAAAATAATCATGCAATTTTTCTTTTTTTAAGAAAAATCTCTTTATCATATACAGTTTTATCTTTCCACATTCTAAATATTATCTTAACCCATTTATTCGAAAGAGCACGAATAGCAGAAGAATGGTTACATCCTTTTTTACGTAATAGATCATAATATTCGCGAGTCCACGCTTCAAGGCTCAAACTGCAAAATGAGAATTGATATAATGTATCCCTAAATGATTTATTACAACCTCTTCGCATTTTAATGACATGTAAATATTTCCCACTCTGAATTGTTACTGGACATGTACCGGCATAACATTGAACAGTTTGATACGATTCAAAACGCTTTTGTACATCCCCAAAATGCATTAAAAGTCTTGGAGCTAGTCGATCAGCAGCACCCGGCAATGAAGAAAATATTGTTGAATATTCATTCGCAGCGTACAACATTAATATTTTTTCTTCTACCTGTTTTATCGATTTCATAAGGAACAGTAATTGATCAACAATAATCAACACTCTCAAGGAATAACATTCCTGTATAGTTTTATTAGGAGATATTGTTTGATCCTTTAATAAACAATAAAATTCTGACTTCCTTTTTTTAGTCATATATTTAACATCTTTAATCAACTCAAGATAGTCTTCGAAAGTTGCATTTATTATCTGTTCCGGTTTATTTAAAACTTTCAATAAATTCAGTGGAACGCTCGTAAAACCGTCAAAAAAGTCTGTAAATATAGGGAAATACTGATGCAAGTCGTTCTTCAACCTGTTTTCAAAACGCGTTTTTTCTTGTAAAAGCATTTCAAGTGTTTTGCCGTGCATTTTTAACGCTTCACAATTGTTACTAGATTTTATTATCGGGGTAAAGCGATTAAAATCCTTAAAAAGTATTAGTGCAATATTGTACGCATCAAAGTTATCATCTTTTTTTGAGGACACCGAATATCGGTCTTTAAATCTATTAACACAAAAAGGATTCAATCCATAAACCTGATAACCTAAAGCAAGAAGATAATCCGCAAGAATATTTTTATCTGTTTCAATACCGATGAAAATTTCCTCCTTTGCAGAATGTATATTTTCAATTGCATCAATCAATTTCTTAAAGCCCTGTTTCGTTACATCAAAACGAAACTTGTTGACAACTTCCTCCTTTTCATTTAAAATACATACATCATCATGTGTTGACGACCAATCAATACCAATGTAAGTTTTCATAAGTCGCTCCTTTTATAGATATTGTGGAAACCTTTTATTCCATTTCGCCTATATATCAGGAGCTCTCGATGGAGCATACTTACTATAAATGGTATTGAAAGGTTATATAATTCGGGAGAACAGAACCGCAGGAAGTCTTTGTTAGGCAGGCACATTGAGTTCTTCCCGAATTATCCAGTATAAAAAGAATAAGTATCAATTCAGATGACACAAAGAATAAAAATCTGAATTAATACAAACATAACATATAGGCACACCCTGAATTCAAGTTTGAAATGCGACAAGATGGGAGTTTAAAATATCAGCAGGAGATTTCCAACCACGGGATTTTCTCGGCCTTGCGTTTATAGAAAAAATACTATCATCAATAAATTCATCTGTCAAGTGTGCGAAACTTTTTTTCTTTGGAAGATAATATCTGATACGCCCATTTATATGTTCATTAAGACCTCGTTGCCATGAGGAATAAGGATCAGCAAAATATACATTACAGTTAAGAGCATTTTCAATTGTCTTATGCATGCAAAATTCTGAACCATTATCAAATGTAATTGATTTAATAAATCCATCAGGTAATGAACCCAAAGCCTCTGTAATTCCTCGTGTAACAGTTTCCGCATCTTTTGAAGGCAATTTAATACCCCATGTAAATGCTGCTTTTCTTTCCACAAGAGTAAGAAGATATGCATCATTTCCAGAGCTTACAATCAGATCCCCCTCAAGATGGCCTATTTCGCTTTTATCATTTGCTTCTTCAGGGCGTTCCCTTATATTCTTTTTCGAAGGATCTTTTGCCCTGTTTTTATAGGTATTTGAGCGATTTTGGCGTTTCTTCCGTTTTATAAATAAAAATTGAGTAAAACGATATTCACCCTTTTCATTTTTTTGAGCATACAACCACTGATATATAGATTCGTGTGATAAGTGCATTGATGCATCTTCCAGAAACATTGTCTTTAGGTATTGAGAAATTAATTCGGGTGAATCGCCGTTCCTTAAAAAGGTTATAACTATCAAACGCAGTAAGCCATTGACATCAAGCTTTCTTTTTTTTAAATTTTTCCTCTTTAAATATTCCGCTTGAGCTTCTTGTGCATGATAGCCTTTTGTTTTATTCCTATCAATTTCGCGATAAACTGTTGATTTATCACGATTTAATAATTCAGCAGTTTCTTTCACAGGCTTATCTGAATAAATCATTTTTTGCATGACAAATCTTTCTTCAAACTGTACTTGTTTAAAATGCCTCATGGGTATCTCTCTCGGATTTGGTTTTGGTCGACTCAATCCTTTATGGAGATTTCTCATGAGGCTACTATTTTAATTTCCTTTTGCATTTCAAACTTGAATTCAGGAATTGCCGATAACGTCTTGGCTAACTGACGTTAGCGAGTTTTTCAACCTATTTTTTTAAAAATCTTTTTGCCAGGTACTAAAAGTATTCAGCCACATTATGTTGCTAATGTGGCCCTTAAGGCCCAAGCCGGTACTCCGGCGCCGCTGTTAGCCTTTGTTATGCGAAGGTCTGCCCCCGGTTTTCAATAATTTAAGTTCTCAATAATCTCCTTAAGATTATATCTTCAAAATTTCTTCTTGAGTCAATCATTGAAAGAATATATACTTTTTGTTCTTCTATTCTATAAACTATTCGCCATGGAGTTATAATCAATTCCCGATAATTAGAAATGTTATGGAAATCAAGTTCAGGAACAGTTCTTCCTCGTTCAGGAAAATTTTCTAATTTGATTGTTTGCTTTTTAATTATTTCAAATATTTCTTCAGCCGTATTCAGGCTGTCTAATGAAATGTATTCAATTATTTCAATAAGATCATCTTGTGCAATTTTTGTCCAATATACTGTATATTTTTTTGATGTCATGTTCTTATCTTTTTTTTAGAATTTTATCTTCGATAGCAGAAAAGAATGAATTCTGTTCCGTGAATTTGCTATTTTTTACATCTTTTTCTCCCATGGAGATCAGTTTTAAAATTCCTATTGCGTTTTGCATTGAATCATAACTTTCTGTATCCATTAATACAGCTTTTGCTTCACCATTTTGAGTTATGATAATTGGACGATGAGTTTCGTTAACTTGATCAAGCATGTTCGCAGCATTAGCTTTTACGAAAGAAATGGGGCGTATATCTTGTTTAGTATTCATTTTTTTTCCTCAAATGTGTTTGTATTGGTCTAAATATGGTACTAAATTAAGTTTTAAAGGTCAAGAATAATTTTCAAAAAACGACGGGGGCAGACTTTTGCATAACGCCTTGCTTACACGACGTTGCGGCGGCCGTTTGCCGCAATGTGCCTATATGTTATGTTTGTATTAATTCAGATTTTTATTCTTTGTGTCATCTGAATTGATACTTATTCTTTTTATACTGGATAATTCGGGAAGAACTCAATGTGCCTGCCTAACAAAGACTTCCTGCGGTTCTGTTCTCCCGAATTATATAACCTTTCAATACCATTTATAGTAAGTATGCTCCATCGAGAGCTCCTGATATATAGGCGAAATGGAATAAAAGGTTTCCACAATATCTATAAAAGGAGCGACTTATGAAAACTTACATTGGTATTGATTGGTCGTCAACACATGATGATGTATGTATTTTAAATGAAAAGGAGGAAGTTGTCAACAAGTTTCGTTTTGATGTAACGAAACAGGGCTTTAAGAAATTGATTGATGCAATTGAAAATATACATTCTGCAAAGGAGGAAATTTTCATCGGTATTGAAACAGATAAAAATATTCTTGCGGATTATCTTCTTGCTTTAGGTTATCAGGTTTATGGATTGAATCCTTTTTGTGTTAATAGATTTAAAGACCGATATTCGGTGTCCTCAAAAAAAGATGATAACTTTGATGCGTACAATATTGCACTAATACTTTTTAAGGATTTTAATCGCTTTACCCCGATAATAAAATCTAGTAACAATTGTGAAGCGTTAAAAATGCACGGCAAAACACTTGAAATGCTTTTACAAGAAAAAACGCGTTTTGAAAACAGGTTGAAGAACGACTTGCATCAGTATTTCCCTATATTTACAGACTTTTTTGACGGTTTTACGAGCGTTCCACTGAATTTATTGAAAGTTTTAAATAAACCGGAACAGATAATAAATGCAACTTTCGAAGACTATCTTGAGTTGATTAAAGATGTTAAATATATGACTAAAAAAAGGAAGTCAGAATTTTATTGTTTATTAAAGGATCAAACAATATCTCCTAATAAAACTATACAGGAATGTTATTCCTTGAGAGTGTTGATTATTGTTGATCAATTACTGTTCCTTATGAAATCGATAAAACAGGTAGAAGAAAAAATATTAATGTTGTACGCTGCGAATGAATATTCAACAATATTTTCTTCATTGCCGGGTGCTGCTGATCGACTAGCTCCAAGACTTTTAATGCATTTTGGGGATGTACAAAAGCGTTTTGAATCGTATCAAACTGTTCAATGTTATGCCGGTACATGTCCAGTAACAATTCAGAGTGGGAAATATTTACATGTCATTAAAATGCGAAGAGGTTGTAATAAATCATTTAGGGATACATTATATCAATTCTCATTTTGCAGTTTGAGCCTTGAAGCGTGGACTCGCGAATATTATGATCTATTACGTAAAAAAGGATGTAACCATTCTTCTGCTATTCGTGCTCTTTCGAATAAATGGGTTAAGATAATATTTAGAATGTGGAAAGATAAAACTGTATATGATAAAGAGATTTTTCTTAAAAAAAGAAAAATTGCATGATTATTTTTTTAGAAAACTTGACATAGTAAGACCGAAGGCCAAGCGAGGTACTCCGAGCGAAGCGTATAAGCTTTGTTATATGACGTTGGGCAATGCACTTAAAGTTTGTCCCTGTTGAGTCAAGGACGACGAAACAGGTTGTAAAAGTTTAACCTACTAATTTATACTTTTTTAAAGATGACTTATCTTTTTTAAGTATAGAAAGCATTCTTTGCGCTGGCCCTGCAGGATGATTCTTTCCTGATTCCCACGCCTCTACAGTTTTTTTTGAAACACCTAAAACGTATGCAAAGATTGATTGTGTTAAACCTAATTCATTTCGTATTTCCTTTATTTCTTTTCCTTTATAATCTGGAAGCGGGGCAACGGTCATAGTATGAGATTTTAGTCCTTTTACTTTTTCACCCTTTTCATATTTTATAGCTTCTTCTAATGAATTGATTAAATTTTCACCAATGGTTAAATCTTTATAAGTTTTTTTCATCTTTTTTTCTCCTTAATTCATTTTTAAGGTCTGTAACAAGTTGTTTTATTATTTTCTTTTCTTTATCACTGATATTGTCTTTCTGATTTTTAGAGTAAGCCATCAAGAGATATATTTTTTCATACACGATAAAGTCTATGTATAGTACCCTTATACCGCCGCTTTTGCCTCTATTTTTTAGAGCCCACCTAATTTTTCTAACTCCTCCAGTGCCTTGTATCACCGAACCAGTTTCGGGGTTGATGATTAAATATTCTTGGAGATCTTTCAAATCATCATCTGATAATCCAAGATCGTCCCAGGTTTTATTGAAAACATCAAAACTTACAAATTCAATTTTCATATTGCAAATATATGTCCTATTAGATAGGGTGTCAAGCAAAAAGTTTCATTAAAAAACCGGGCAGGACGCCCGGCCTTAATTTTTTGCCCAATGTCATATAACGTCTTGCTTAAACGACGTTTGCCAGTTTCACGGTAAATTTTGTATTGAACGAGTTTACCCAACACAAAAAATATTTGCCACTGAAAGTTGGCAAATGTGCGTATTCCGGCCCAAACCTGCCACTCATTCCGGAAAATGCCTGCCACCTGTTCCGGTGCAAAGTTGCCACCCATTCCGGTTGAAACCTGCCACTTTTAGGATTTTACCGGAATAAAAAACAAACCATTTCCTTTTAAAACAGAGCCTGATTAATCTGATAAAAAATCAAATCAGATGGAGTTACCGGGCATGTCACAAAGGAGAATATCGATGAAAAAAATCAGAGAAATCATGCGTCTTCACGAGCAGTCAAAACTTAGTCAGAGACAGATATCCCAAGCCCTTGGAATGTCTCGTCCGGTCGTCAGCGATTATATTAACAAGGTTAAAACATTCGGATTAACTTTTATTGATATAGAAAATATGCCGGATGAAACGCTTCTAAATATTCTACAGGGAAATAAAACAGCAGACAATAAACGACATGAAATACTTCAAAAACAATTCCTTCATTTCACGCAGGAGCTAAAACGTCTCGGAGTGACTCGCCAAACTTTGTGGGAAGAATACATAGAGGAAAATCCAGACGGATACAGTTACTCGCAGTTTTGTTATCATTTTCAGATCTGGCAGAATATGTCAGAGATTACAATGCACATTGAACATAAAGCGGGCGACAAACTCTTTGTGGATTTTGCCGGTAAGAAACTTGCCATAACAGACCGGACGACAGGAGAGATAAGAGAGGTTGAAGTTTTTGTAGCAATCCTGGGAGCAAGCCAGCTTGTCTATGTAGAAGCTTCAATGAGCCAGAAGAAGGAGGAATGGATAAGACTAAATGAAAATGCATTAAGATACATCGATGGTGTTCCACTGGCTATTGTGCCAGACTGCTTAAAATCGGCAGTAACAAAAACAGACAGATACGAACCGGATATCAATCCGGAGTATCTTGATTTTGCCAGACATTACGGCACAACAATACTTCCTGCACGACCTGCAAAACCGAAAGACAAAGCTCTGGTTGAAGGAGCTGTACGAATTTCATATTCATGGATTTACGCCAAGCTTCGTGACCGTGTATTCTTTTCACTTGAAGAACTCAACGCTGCGATCATGGAGTTGCTTGAATCATTCAATTCCCGGACAATGCAGCGACCTGGTGTAAGTCGACGGGAACTTTTTGACAGCATTGAAAAGAGTGAACTGCAGCCTCTTCCAGAGGATCTTTATGAAATCAAGAAGTTTAAAATCCTCACAGTTCAATTTAACTATCATATCTATCTGAGTGATGACAGTCATTACTACAGTGTGCCATATCGCTATAAAGGGCGGAAAGTAGAAGTACTTTTCACAGAAAGAGCCGTAGAAGTCTATTGTGGCAACGTAAGAGTCGCCTCACATTTTAGAAACAGGAGAAAAAACGGATACACAACACAAAGGAATCATATGCCGGAATCACACAAATGGGAGGATAATTGGAACCCGGAAAAACTGACCAATATTGCAAAACTAAAAGGCGATGCTGTGGTAACTGTAATTGAAATAGTTCTCTCCTCCCGGCAGCATCCTGAGCAGAGTTATAAAACATGCCTCGGAATATTTGCCCTAACTAAAACATATGGAGAAATCCGACTTAACCGTGCTTGTGAATTGGCTCTCTACTATGAAAACTGCACATACAAGATGATTAAAAATATTCTAAGCAACAACATGGATCAAGCAGGTGAAGAAGATAAAGACTCGGAATTCACCCTACCTGAACATGATAACATAAGAGGCAATCAATATTACATGGAGGAATTACAATGAACAATCAGGGAACGATTGAAAAGATGCAGGAAATGCGTCTTCACGGAATGCTCAGTTCATTCCGTGAAACATTCTCTACAGATATGAAAAACAAGTTTACGGTTGATGAAATGGTCGCTCATCTCATCGATGCTGAATGGGATGAAAGGTATAACAGGAAATTTAAAACTCTGCTTAAAAATGCAGCCTTTAGATATAAGGCAAGTGTTGAAGAGATAGATTTCAAACCATCACGAAAAATTGACAGAAATCTGATACTCAGATTCTCGACATGTGACTGGATCAAAAAAGGAGAGAGCATTATCATCACCGGTTCTACAGGTGCAGGTAAAAGTTTTATGGCCTGCGCACTTGGTCATAAAGCATGTATTCTTCGTTATCAGGTTGGATACTACAACTGCTTGAAATTGTTTTCACATCTGAAGTACTGTAAAGTTGATGGATCATATTTTAAAGAGATGAATAAAATTAAAAAACTGGATTTGATAATTCTTGATGACTTCGGATTAAAGCCTTTTGATTCAGACTCGCGGTTAATGTTACTTGAGATGCTTGAAGATCGCCACGGCAGCAGATCGATAATTATTAGTTCTCAAATTCCTACAGATAAGTGGTTTGATCTTATTGGGGATGCGACTATTGCGGATGCAATCTGTGATAGACTTCTTCATACTTCACATAAAATAGACATTAAAGGAGATTCTATGAGAAAGGAAAAATCAAAAAATTCTGGACGAAACCTGCCACTTGAGTAATGGTTAGTTCGAAAATGGAAATGGATTAAAAGTGGTAAACTTAAAACCGGAATAGGTGGCAGGTTTCACCGGAATACGTAATTTTACCAGATAATTTAATAAAACGTCGCGATGAATTGTTAAATTTAAAAAAAACATTATTAGGTGAATCGACTCAGAAAAATAAAACCACAGATTAAAAGTACATCCGTGTACTTTTAAAAATTTATAGTAATAAACGCCAAAAACATCGTACAACAAAGGCTAACAGCAGCGCCGGAGTACCGGCTTGGGCTTCGCCACATTGTGTGTCACGCAAGGAGTATAGAAGATGAAGGAGGGCCCTTCGGAGCCGGTATACAGGTACAGGCTTCAAACCGCCTTAAGCTGCATTGGTAAAGAGCTATTGTGGTGAGCGTTAAGGAAAAGGCGTGATAAACACGTCAGGTGCGTTACACGGAGACAAACGCAAGTGAATCATTGATGAGGTGTCGAAAGAGCCTACAGTTGAAGTCAAAACCGGGGTACAATGTGGATTTCGGGATAAATCTGAGAGAAACCTGTCTACTGCTCAGGTGGCTTCCGGCATAAAGATGGTGTGACTGTGTAACAGGCTTTTATATTCAACGTGAGAACCTGTCGTTTTGATGTTAAGGGAGAACTTCAAGCGGAGGCCCCGCGAGAAAGAGAGTACCGAAGCAAAGCACAGGGGCGGAGTGGTTCGTAGTAGTGAAGAAGTCTCTGTAATGGAGATGGAGCGAAGGAATCACGTTGTTCAGCTTTAAAGATTGATCAACCGGAAAACGGGAGGAGTTGATTGGATAAAGCAAAACCGTATTATATTTCCAAACATAATGTCTGGGAAAGCTACAAACAGGTAAAAGCAAACAGGGGTGCTCCCGGCGTTGATGGCGTAAATCTGGCAGATTTTGAGGCAGAATTGAAAAATAATCTGTATAAAATCTGGAACCGGATGTCATCTGGAAGTTATGTACCTTCTCCTGTGCGTCGGGTTGAGATACCGAAAAGCGATGGGAAAACCCGGACACTCGGGATTCCCACAGTGTCTGACCGGATAGCGCAGATGGTAGTCAAACGTGAGCTCGAACCGGTATTGGAAAAAGTATTTCATCACAGCTCTTACGGATATCGCCCGATGCGGTCTGCAAAAGATGCTGTTGCAAGTGCCCGTAAAAACTGCTGGAAATACGACTGGGTGTTAGACATCGACATTAAAGGATTTTTCGATAATATCGATCATGACCTCATGATGAAAGCAGTACGTCGGCATACAGAAAGCGGATGGGTTAGACTGTACATAGAGCGATGGCTGAAAGCACCCGTTATGACAACTGAAGAAGGCCTTCAGCAACGAACACAGGGAACACCTCAGGGCGGAGTGATAAGCCCGCTTCTTGCAAATCTGTTTCTTCATTATGCATTTGATGTCTGGATGGGGAAAAATTATCCGTCAGTATCTTTTGAAAGATATGCGGATGACTGTATCTGTCACTGCCGCACTGAAGATGAGGCAGTCAGGCTGAAGGAAGCGCTGGAAAAGAGAATGGCTGAATGCAGGCTCGAACTCCATCCGGAAAAGACAAAGATAGTATATTGTAGAGATGACGCAAGAAAGGGCAGCTACCCGGTAGAATGCTTTGATTTTCTGGGTTTTACATTTAAAGCACGAAGGTCAAAGACGAAGCATGGGAAATATTTTATCAACTTCAGTCCAGCGGCGAGTGATAAGGCATTGAAGAACATGAGAATAACCATGAAAGCGTGGAATGTTCATCAGCGAAGCAGAGAATCACTTGAGGAATTATCCTGTAGGTTCAATGCGAAAATCAGAGGATGGATCAACTATTATGGGAGTTTTTACAGATCAGCGATGTACCCGACTTTACGTAATTTTGATTTAATTCTTTCGAGATGGGCAATGAAGAAATATAAACGTTTAAGAAATCACAAACGGAGAGCCAGGCACTGGATAGAACGTATTGCGATGAAAGAGCCGTGTTTATTTTCGCATTGGAGAATTCTTTACGGTAACGGTTGAACAACAAGAGCCGGATGAATCGAGAGATTCACGTCCGGTTCCGTGAGAGCGTAGAGGGGAGGTTCCTCTGCGCCACTCGACAGCAACCTAATGTGGCTGAATACTTTTTGTTTTGGGCAAACTGATTTTTAAAAAAAATGAGTTGTTAAACTCGCTAACGTCAGTTAGCCAAGACGTTATATGTAATGGCAACAAAATTTAAGACCGGGCGTCCATGCCCGGAGAGAAAAGAGGAAATTAATCCTATGAATAAAATTATAACAGTCGCATTTATTCTATTATTCTTTTCAAAAAGCTATTCTGCAGATAAACACTTATTGATATTTAAACCAATTGAAAACTTGAAATATAAAATACAGATTCAGCCTGCTCCAGAATCAGTAATATTAAATAAACTTTTTGGTGCGTATTCTTCCAATAGCATTTTTAAGATGTCTATCAAGGAAAATGATAAAAATACTTACAAAGTAACATCTTCCTTGATAATATTTAATAAATCAAGCTGTTGTAATCCACTAACTTATCCTGGTTATTTTATTACAACAGATAGAGAAATTGAAAATATCATAAGCCCTACCGGAGAATTTATTGATAATAGTAATGACTATCTATCAATGGGATGCATATTTGGCTTTAACATTTTAAAACTCAATAATAAAGAGAAAAACATTAAACCAGTGATAATTCCTTTTTATTTCCCTGATAAAGAAATTTCAATTGGTGAATCATGGACCTGTAAATTTGAATTTGATGATAATGTAAATGCTAACCCATTGTTCATTGATTATACAATAAAAAAAGTATCTGATAATATTGCATATATAGATGGTTACAGTTTAGATAGATTACATATCACTGCACAATTTAATATTACAAAAGGTTGTTGGACTAACTATAAGATGTTCGTCAAAAAAGATTCAGAAGAATATTTATTTAAAAGTTTTGAGTTAATAGAATAGGCACAATGCCTTCGCCCATCCGTGGGCTACGGCAGACCGAACTTTGTGTAAATGTTGCCACTACATATAACAAAGGCTAACAGCGGCGCCGGAGTACCGGCTTGGGCTTCGCCACATTGTGTGTCACGCAAGGAGTATAGAAGATGAAGGAGGGCCCTTCGGAGCCGGTATACAGGTACAGGCTTCAAACCGCCTTAAGCTGCATTGGTAAAGAGCTATTGTGGTGAGCGTTAAGGAAAAGGCGTGATAAACACGTCAGGTGCGTTACACGGAGACAAACGCAAGTGAATCATTGATGAGGTGTCGAAAGAGCCTACAGTTGAAGTCAAAACCGGGGTACAATGTGGATTTCGGGATAAATCTGAGAGAAACCTGTCTACTGCTCAGGTGGCTTCCGGCATAAAGATGGTGTGACTGTGTAACAGGCTTTTATATTCAACGTGAGAACCTGTCGTTTTGATGTTAAGGGAGAACTTCAAGCGGAGGCCCCGCGAGAAAGAGAGTACCGAAGCAAAGCACAGGGGCGGAGTGGTTCGTAGTAGTGAAGAAGTCTCTGTAATGGAGATGGAGCGAAGGAATCACGTTGTTCAGCTTTAAAGATTGATCAACCGGAAAACGGGAGGAGTTGATTGGATAAAGCAAAACCGTATTATATTTCCAAACATAATGTCTGGGAAAGCTACAAACAGGTAAAAGCAAACAGGGGTGCTCCCGGCGTTGATGGCGTAAATCTGGCAGATTTTGAGGCAGAATTGAAAAATAATCTGTATAAAATCTGGAACCGGATGTCATCTGGAAGTTATGTACCTTCTCCTGTGCGTCGGGTTGAGATACCGAAAAGCGATGGGAAAACCCGGACACTCGGGATTCCCACAGTGTCTGACCGGATAGCGCAGATGGTAGTCAAACGTGAGCTCGAACCGGTATTGGAAAAAGTATTTCATCACAGCTCTTACGGATATCGCCCGATGCGGTCTGCAAAAGATGCTGTTGCAAGTGCCCGTAAAAACTGCTGGAAATACGACTGGGTGTTAGACATCGACATTAAAGGATTTTTCGATAATATCGATCATGACCTCATGATGAAAGCAGTACGTCGGCATACAGAAAGCGGATGGGTTAGACTGTACATAGAGCGATGGCTGAAAGCACCCGTTATGACAACTGAAGAAGGCCTTCAGCAACGAACACAGGGAACACCTCAGGGCGGAGTGATAAGCCCGCTTCTTGCAAATCTGTTTCTTCATTATGCATTTGATGTCTGGATGGGGAAAAATTATCCGTCAGTATCTTTTGAAAGATATGCGGATGACTGTATCTGTCACTGCCGCACTGAAGATGAGGCAGTCAGGCTGAAGGAAGCGCTGGAAAAGAGAATGGCTGAATGCAGGCTCGAACTCCATCCGGAAAAGACAAAGATAGTATATTGTAGAGATGACGCAAGAAAGGGCAGCTACCCGGTAGAATGCTTTGATCTTCTGGGTTTTACATTTAAAGCACGAAGGTCAAAGACGAAGCATGGGAAATATTTTATCAACTTCAGTCCAGCGGCGAGTGATAAGGCATTGAAGAACATGAGAATAACCATGAAAGCGTGGAATGTTCATCAGCGAAGCAGAGAATCACTTGAGGAATTATCCTGTAGGTTCAATGCGAAAATCAGAGGATGGATCAACTATTATGGGAGTTTTTACAGATCAGCGATGTACCCGACTTTACGTAATTTTGATTTAATTCTTTCGAGATGGGCAATGAAGAAATATAAACGTTTAAGAAATCACAAACGGAGAGCCAGGCACTGGATAGAACGTATTGCGATGAAAGAGCCGTGTTTATTTTCGCATTGGAGAATTCTTTACGGTAACGGTTGAACAACAAGAGCCGGATGAATCGAGAGATTCACGTCCGGTTCCGTGAGAGCGTAGAGGGGAGGTTCCTCTGCGCCACTCGACGCGCAAAAGGCCGCGCAACGTCGGGTAAGCAAGACGTTATGTGCCATTTTTTTTCTTGACTTTACACATAGAATTGTGTAAATTATTCAGAGAGGTTATTTATATGGCTACTAATTTAAATATCGATATGAAACTGTTAGATGAAGTTTATCAAATAGGAAATTTCAAAACAAAAAAAGAAGCAGTAAACGTCGCGCTTAAGGAATATATTCAGAAACATAGACAAAAAGACATTTTGAAATATCTAAATGCTGTTGATTTTGATAAAGACTATGATTACAAAAAAGCTCGAAATAGATGACAAGATTCATTATAGATACATCCGTATGGTCAGAAGCACTTCGACGAAAGAAGAAAACTGTAAATTCGTCAGATACTATTGTTAGAAAGATTATAGAAAATGATGATGAAATTGTTGTTGTAGGCATTATCCTTCAAGAAATTCTAACTAGCATTGCAGATGAAAAACTGTTTAGAGAAATTAAAGATATCCTGGATGATTTTTTATATTTAGATATTACAAAAAATGATTTCATTTACGCTTCCGAGTTAAATAATAAATGCAGATCTAAAGGAATTAATGCTGGATCAATTGATTTTTTAATTGCAAGCGTTGCCATCAGAAACGAACTAGAATTGGTCACTTTCGACAAAGACTTTTTTAATATTAGCAAGTATACAGATTTAAAAATTTTAGACGTAGGCCGTTTCCTTGATAATAAAACTGAAAATTAAACCGAAAAAAAACGGCACATAACAAAGCTTAAACGCAGCGCTCGGAGTACCTCGCTTGGTCTGCGCCACATTTACGTATTCCGGTGAAACCTGCCACCTATTCCGGTTTTAAGTTTACCACTTTTAATCCATTTCCATTTTCGAACTAACCATTACTCAAGTGGCAGGTTTCGTCCAGAATTTTTTGATTTTTCCTTTCTCATAGAATCTCCTTTAATGTCTATTTTATGTGAAGTATGAAGAAGTCTATCACAGATTGCATCCGCAATAGTCGCATCCCCAATAAGATCAAACCACTTATCTGTAGGAATTTGAGAACTAATAATTATCGATCTGCTGCCGTGGCGATCTTCAAGCATCTCAAGTAACATTAACCGCGAGTCTGAATCAAAAGGCTTTAATCCGAAGTCATCAAGAATTATCAAATCCAGTTTTTTAATTTTATTCATCTCTTTAAAATATGATCCATCAACTTTACAGTACTTCAGATGTGAAAACAATTTCAAGCAGTTGTAGTATCCAACCTGATAACGAAGAATACATGCTTTATGACCAAGTGCGCAGGCCATAAAACTTTTACCTGCACCTGTAGAACCGGTGATGATAATGCTCTCTCCTTTTTTGATCCAGTCACATGTCGAGAATCTGAGTATCAGATTTCTGTCAATTTTTCGTGATGGTTTGAAATCTATCTCTTCAACACTTGCCTTATATCTAAAGGCTGCATTTTTAAGCAGAGTTTTAAATTTCCTGTTATACCTTTCATCCCATTCAGCATCGATGAGATGAGCGACCATTTCATCAACCGTAAACTTGTTTTTCATATCTGTAGAGAATGTTTCACGGAATGAACTGAGCATTCCGTGAAGACGCATTTCCTGCATCTTTTCAATCGTTCCCTGATTGTTCATTGTAATTCCTCCATGTAATATTGATTGCCTCTTATGTTATCATGTTCAGGTAGGGTGAATTCCGAGTCTTTATCTTCTTCACCTGCTTGATCCATGTTGTTGCTTAGAATATTTTTAATCATCTTGTATGTGCAGTTTTCATAGTAGAGAGCCAATTCACAAGCACGGTTAAGTCGGATTTCTCCATATGTTTTAGTTAGGGCAAATATTCCGAGGCATGTTTTATAACTCTGCTCAGGATGCTGCCGGGAGGAGAGAACTATTTCAATTACAGTTACCACAGCATCGCCTTTTAGTTTTGCAATATTGGTCAGTTTTTCCGGGTTCCAATTATCCTCCCATTTGTGTGATTCCGGCATATGATTCCTTTGTGTTGTGTATCCGTTTTTTCTCCTGTTTCTAAAATGTGAGGCGACTCTTACGTTGCCACAATAGACTTCTACGGCTCTTTCTGTGAAAAGTACTTCTACTTTCCGCCCTTTATAGCGATATGGCACACTGTAGTAATGACTGTCATCACTCAGATAGATATGATAGTTAAATTGAACTGTGAGGATTTTAAACTTCTTGATTTCATAAAGATCCTCTGGAAGAGGCTGCAGTTCACTCTTTTCAATGCTGTCAAAAAGTTCCCGTCGACTTACACCAGGTCGCTGCATTGTCCGGGAATTGAATGATTCAAGCAACTCCATGATCGCAGCGTTGAGTTCTTCAAGTGAAAAGAATACACGGTCACGAAGCTTGGCGTAAATCCATGAATATGAAATTCGTACAGCTCCTTCAACCAGAGCTTTGTCTTTCGGTTTTGCAGGTCGTGCAGGAAGTATTGTTGTGCCGTAATGTCTGGCAAAATCAAGATACTCCGGATTGATATCCGGTTCGTATCTGTCTGTTTTTGTTACTGCCGATTTTAAGCAGTCTGGCACAATAGCCAGTGGAACACCATCGATGTATCTTAATGCATTTTCATTTAGTCTTATCCATTCCTCCTTCTTCTGGCTCATTGAAGCTTCTACATAGACAAGCTGGCTTGCTCCCAGGATTGCTACAAAAACTTCAACCTCTCTTATCTCTCCTGTCGTCCGGTCTGTTATGGCAAGTTTCTTACCGGCAAAATCCACAAAGAGTTTGTCGCCCGCTTTATGTTCAATGTGCATTGTAATCTCTGACATATTCTGCCAGATCTGAAAATGATAACAAAACTGCGAGTAACTGTATCCGTCTGGATTTTCCTCTATGTATTCTTCCCACAAAGTTTGGCGAGTCACTCCGAGACGTTTTAGCTCCTGCGTGAAATGAAGGAATTGTTTTTGAAGTATTTCATGTCGTTTATTGTCTGCTGTTTTATTTCCCTGTAGAATATTTAGAAGCGTTTCATCCGGCATATTTTCTATATCAATAAAAGTTAATCCGAATGTTTTAACCTTGTTAATATAATCGCTGACGACCGGACGAGACATTCCAAGGGCTTGGGATATCTGTCTCTGACTAAGTTTTGACTGCTCGTGAAGACGCATGATTTCTCTGATTTTTTTCATCGATATTCTCCTTTGTGACATGCCCGGTAACTCCATCTGATTTGATTTTTTATCAGATTAATCAGGCTCTGTTTTAAAAGGAAATGGTTTGTTTTTTATTCCGGTAAAATCCTAAAAGTGGCAGGTTTCAACCGGAATGGGTGGCAACTTTGCACCGGAACAGGTGGCAGGCATTTTCCGGAATGAGTGGCAGGTTTGGGCCGGAATACGCAAAAATATAGATTTGGAATAAAACTTCAGCTATTGAGGCTAACATTATTCTTATGTGTTTACTTTCCCATTTATCATAAGAATTTTCATGAACTTTCGAACTTGTTAATTCTTGAATGGTAATGAGTGTATCAAAATACAATGGATCAACATTGGAGAATATTTTTTTTAAAGCTTTTATTCTTGCATTATAGTCAGAACCATCAGCATTATGTTTATGTGCGAGTTCATATATTATTTTCCTGATACAAACAGAGCTACCTGTTAAAAAATTATTTTTCAAACAGCCTTCGGCTTCAAAAAATAATTCTCTTAATGATTTCGGAATGTTTTCATCTAAGACAAAGCTTGATTATGGGATTGATAAAAAAATATATTTATCTAAGTCTGAAATAACCTCGTGATGTTTAGCTAATTGTGTCGCTGTAAATTTTCCATTTATATTAAATGGTATAATCTTATCTGAAAAATGGATTGAAATTTTATTACATGAATCACATTGAATCTGATATAAATGACATTCTTTTTCATTAGTCCAATCAAATGTAAATTCATCAAGAAAAGAAAATTGAACATGCCTTCTTTTACAAAAAGGACAATTGTAGGTATGAGAATCAATAAAATACTTATTATCCAAGTTACTTTGATCATATGTTTTTTTCATAGTAATAATTCCTTATATTGAGCCATGGATGGCGAATCTTTTTTTAAAAGTTAAGCCAAAAATGTCGTACAACGTCTTGCTTACCCGACGTCGCGCGGCCTTTTGCGCGATGTGGCGAAGCCCAAGTGAGGTACTCCGAACGCCGCGGGTAAGCTTTGTTATATGATGCGACGTGCGTTGATAAAAAAAGGAATTAAAAAAAAGGCATAGTTTACCTACTATGCCTTCAGAAATAGTTCAATGGGTAAGGTTATTTTAATTTTATAGCAATTTTCTTTTCAATTTGAGCATCAGTATATTTAGGGAATGATTTTTTAAAATTTGATATATCCACTATGGAATTGTCTGCAATATCGATTCTAGTTAAATACACCCTCGTCCCCTTATCAACTTTCTGATTAGTAAGATATGCAGTGAGCTGACCTATGTAATTTATTTTATTTTCATCTATGGTAAACTTATAGCCGTACATTGCTTTGTTGATATCACTTAAATTTGAAAAGTAAACTGGACCAGCTCCACTATGTAATTGTACTGAATCAAGAATGTATTCACCTTTTGGTAAATATAAGTATTGGGTATTACCTGATAAACTGTTCCGATAATAATATGATATATTAGTTTCAGTATTTTTAATCCAAATAGTCATAGGTACTTTTGAAAAACTATTATCCCAAGAGTTTGAAAATTGGAACACTAAAATTCCAATTCCATTATTATCCTGAAGTGTGTCACTGCTTTTTAAAACATGCGGTGCAGAGCTACAGCCTATTAAAAACAAAAGCATAAGTATTGAAATAAAATAAATTTGAATTTTTTTCACGAATAGACCTCTTTTTTAAATTTTTCATAAGTATTCATTTTTTCGTATATGTCAATTACTATTTTATAGCGTACTGTTTTTTATGGATATAGAAAGTTAAGCACGTCGTTTCATATAACGTCTTGGCTAACTGACGATAGCGAGTTTTACAACTAATTTTTTTTAAAATCAGTTTGCCAGGTACTAAAAGTATTCAGCCACATTAGGTTGCTAATGTGGCGAAGCCCAAGCCGGTACTCCGGCGCCGCTGTTAGCCTTTGTTATATGTAGTGGCAACATTTACACAAAGTTCGGTCTGCCGTAGCCCACGGATGGGCGAAGGCATTGTGCCTATTCTATTAACTCAAAACTTTTAAATAAATATTCTTCTGAATCTTTTTTGACGAACATCTTATAGTTAGTCCAACAACCTTTTGTAATATTAAATTGTGCAGTGATATGTAATCTATCTAAACTGTAACCATCTATATATGCAATATTATCAGATACTTTTTTTATTGTATAATCAATGAACAATGGGTTAGCATTTACATTATCATCAAATTCAAATTTACAGGTCCATGATTCACCAATTGAAATTTCTTTATCAGGGAAATAAAAAGGAATTATCACTGGTTTAATGTTTTTCTCTTTATTATTGAGTTTTAAAATGTTAAAGCCAAATATGCATCCCATTGATAGATAGTCATTACTATTATCAATAAATTCTCCGGTAGGGCTTATGATATTTTCAATTTCTCTATCTGTTGTAATAAAATAACCAGGATAAGTTAGTGGATTACAACAGCTTGATTTATTAAATATTATCAAGGAAGATGTTACTTTGTAAGTATTTTTATCATTTTCCTTGATAGACATCTTAAAAATGCTATTGGAAGAATACGCACCAAAAAGTTTATTTAATATTACTGATTCTGGAGCAGGCTGAATCTGTATTTTATATTTCAAGTTTTCAATTGGTTTAAATATCAATAAGTGTTTATCTGCAGAATAGCTTTTTGAAAAGAATAATAGAATAAATGCGACTGTTATAATTTTATTCATAGGATTAATTTCCTCTTTTCTCTCCGGGCATGGACGCCCGGTCTTAAATTTTGTTGCCATTACATATAACGTCTTGCTTATACGACGCTTGCCAAGTTTACTGGAAATTTTATATTCTATAAGTTTATACAAATCAAGTAGTTTTTTGCCACGACAAGTGGCAAGTGTGGCGAAGCCCAAGCGAGGTACTCCGAGCGCAGCGTATAAGCTTTGTTATATGGCGTAGCAAAAAATTGCAGAATCAATTTTCAATAAAACTATAAGTATTTTTCTTCTTTACTTAAAAGCGAATTTAATTTTTTATCAAGTGACCAAATCGGAGCATTTATTTTTCTTGCAGTAACAATTATAAAACTATCAATTATTCCAACACCAATAGAAGTGAGTTTATTTATCGAAGAATATTTACCTGCTTCAATCCATCCATTTTCAATAATTGCTTTTGGAAGATTTTCCCAGTATAGTGAAATAATTTCTATTTCACGTTTGCTTTTTGCTCCTTGAAGTAATTCTCCAAAAATGCACTCGATAGCTAATACTTTTCGATTTTCCAACAAATCTTTAACTTTAGAATAGTATTCTGGTTTATTTTTCAAGAATTCAATCCAGATTGAGGTATCAAGAATTATCATCTTTTCCTATTAACTTCACGTACTTTAGCAGCAGAGAAATCTTTTGAAAACTGCAATGGTTTCTTTGATATTTCATCGTTTAAGGCATGAACTTTTTTTAAAGAAAGCCATTCTTCTAGTGCAGTCACGAGACTTTCGGTAAGGTTTTTCCCACCTGCGAAATGTTTTACATCATTGACTAGTTCATCTGGTATAAGTGCTGTTACTTTCATGATGTAAATATACGATATTTTATCGTATATGTCAAGAGGAAATTTAAGTTTTATGGCAGATTGTTTTTTTTGCTATGCCATATAACGTCTTGGCTAACTGACGTTAGCGAGTTTTACAACCTATTTTTTTTAAAATCTTTTTGCCACGTACTAAAAGTGTTCAGCCACATTAGGTTGCTAATGTGGCCTCTGGCCCAAGCCGGTACTCCGGCGCCGCTGTTAGCCTTTGTTATATGATGCGACGTGCCTTCACGCAAAGTTTTGATGGGTTAATACACGGATGTATTAACCCAATACAAATAATTTTATCTTACTAAATAACCTTTATCAAACTGCTCTTTACATAAATCATCAATAAATAGTTGAGCTTGAGACTTAAATTTATTTAATTGAATCGTATTTATATAAAAATTATAAGTATTGATTTCATTGAATGATATATCAACATCAGTAGAATTAATTTTTACTTTAAAATTAAAATAAGTCTTAATTGGTGCAAATGAATATCTCACGTAAATAAAACTAAAAGCTGATATTTCATATAATTCTTCATCTATAATAATTTTATCAATCATGTTTTCGGATGGATTTTTATACTTTTTATTGAAATATGATTCCATTGAATCATCAAATGATGATATTTCATAAGAAAAATTATGCTTCTTCAGTAAAACTGGAATTTGATTTTTTAATTCTAAAAATACAGCTTCATTATTCTTAGCAATATTAATTTTATATGAAACACTGTAATTTGCTTCATCTTTTGTTAAAGAAATACATGATGTAAAAAAGAATGCAAAAATAATCACTAAATATTTTCTCATATATAAATTCATCCTCTCCGCGCACGGACGCGCGGTCTTTAAAAGTTTGGGCACGTCGTTTCATATAACGTCTTGGCTAAACGACGTTTGCCAAGTTTACTAAAAATTTTATACTGAATGAGTTTATACAAATCAAGAAGTTTTTGCCACGATTAAGTGGCAAATGTGGCGAAGCCCAAGCCGGTACTCCGGCGCCGCGTTTAGCCTTTGTTATATGAAGTGACGTGCCTTACATATAAAGTTTGTCGAGTACACGGACGTACGAGACTGCTGATAATCGGTTATTCATACTTTCCGTAAGGTAAATTATGAAGTTCATCCCAAAAACTATTTGGGTAAATAATTCCAGTTTTTAAAAATTCTTTATAATCATTGATTCCATTTTTTAATAATGTACTATTATTATCATTAACGGATGTATGGAAACCAAGAATGTTTGCAATAACTTCAAGATCGTCAGGCGTATATGGGTGATTAAAAGTACCATCATTTTTGATTTTTTCTTTGATATCTTGTTGATAACCAATTGTCATTAAACCAAATTTATTTATTAAACCCCAGAGAGTTGATGAATAATCATATTTAGTAAAATTGAAATACAATTCAGTTATTTTTTTAATTTCATTCTTATCAAATCCTATTTCTTCGAGATATTTTATCAATTCATGTATAAATTTATTCTTAAGAACTTCGTTAGTACCATATCTATTCATCCATGATATAGTATGTACATTCAGTTCACCTGTTAGTCGTGAAAATTGTTTAAGCTGTTTTAGTATAGATTTTGCATCCTCAATAGTTTCCTTCAATTTAACCGTATTACCTAAAATGCTAAATTCTTTTAATGAGGAAATATTAACAATTATCATCAATAATAATACGGCAGATACATAAAACGATAATTCTATATCGATTACTTTAATAATTTTAAGAATTGTGATAGTGATAGCAAATAAGAAGATTATTAGATTGCCCATGTGTATAAATGAATGTTTGAATTTCATTGATATACTCCTGTATATTTACTAAATTTTTATTCTCTCTAGCCGGGCACGGACGCCCGGAACTCTTCACAAAAGTTTGGCACGTCATTTCATATAACGTCTTGCTTATACGACGCTTGCCAAGTTTACTGGAAATTTTATATTCTATTAGTTTACACAAATCAAGAAGTTTTTTGCCACTATAAGTGGCAAGTGTGCCTATATGTTATGTTTGTATTAATTCAGATTTTTATTCTTTGTGTCATCTGAATTGATACTTATTCTTTTTATACTGGATAATTCGGGAAGAACTCAATGTGCCTGCCTAACAAAGACTTCCTGCGGTTCTGTTCTCCCGAATTATATAACCTTTCAATACCATTTATAGTAAGTATGCTCCATCGAGAGCTCCTGATATATAGGCGAAATGGAATAAAAGGTTTCCACAATATCTATAAAAGGAGCGACTTATGAAAACTTACATTGGTATTGATTGGTCGTCAACACATGATGATGTATGTATTTTAAATGAAAAGGAGGAAGTTGTCAACAAGTTTCGTTTTGATGTAACGAAACAGGGCTTTAAGAAATTGATTGATGCAATTGAAAATATACATTCTGCAAAGGAGGAAATTTTCATCGGTATTGAAACAGATAAAAATATTCTTGCGGATTATCTTCTTGCTTTAGGTTATCAGGTTTATGGATTGAATCCTTTTTGTGTTAATAGATTTAAAGACCGATATTCGGTGTCCTCAAAAAAAGATGATAACTTTGATGCGTACAATATTGCACTAATACTTTTTAAGGATTTTAATCGCTTTACCCCGATAATAAAATCTAGTAACAATTGTGAAGCGTTAAAAATGCACGGCAAAACACTTGAAATGCTTTTACAAGAAAAAACGCGTTTTGAAAACAGGTTGAAGAACGACTTGCATCAGTATTTCCCTATATTTACAGACTTTTTTGACGGTTTTACGAGCGTTCCACTGAATTTATTGAAAGTTTTAAATAAACCGGAACAGATAATAAATGCAACTTTCGAAGACTATCTTGAGTTGATTAAAGATGTTAAATATATGACTAAAAAAGGAAGTCAGAATTTTATTGTTTATTAAAGGATCAAACAATATCTCCTAATAAAACTATACAGGAATGTTATTCCTTGAGAGTGTTGATTATTGTTGATCAATTACTGTTCCTTATGAAATCGATAAAACAGGTAGAAGAAAAAATATTAATGTTGTACGCTGCGAATGAATATTCAACAATATTTTCTTCATTGCCGGGTGCTGCTGATCGACTAGCTCCAAGACTTTTAATGCATTTTGGGGATGTACAAAAGCGTTTTGAATCGTATCAAACTGTTCAATGTTATGCCGGTACATGTCCAGTAACAATTCAGAGTGGGAAATATTTACATGTCATTAAAATGCGAAGAGGTTGTAATAAATCATTTAGGGATACATTATATCAATTCTCATTTTGCAGTTTGAGCCTTGAAGCGTGGACTCGCGAATATTATGATCTATTACGTAAAAAAGGATGTAACCATTCTTCTGCTATTCGTGCTCTTTCGAATAAATGGGTTAAGATAATATTTAGAATGTGGAAAGATAAAACTGTATATGATAAAGAGATTTTTCTTAAAAAAAGAAAAATTGCATGATTATTTTTTTAGAAAACTTGACATAGTAAGACCGAAGGCCAAGCGAGGTACTCCGAGCGCAGCGTATAAGCTTTGTTATGCGAAGGAATTGGCCATTTCAGAAAATGTTTGTAAAAATACTAAAAGTTTATATTTTTTATATTCTTACTCTTTTATTTTCAAAATTAATTTTTAAACCAAGAGCTCCGCATACTTTCAGGAAAGTGGTGATATTACAATTAATTCCATTTTCTACTTTTGAAAGTTGTTGTTGAGTTACATGTGCTTTTTTTGCTAAATCTTTTTGAGAAATTCCAAGTTTATTTCTTTCTTCTAAAATTTTTATTGAAAGAGAAAGTAATTCCCTTTCTTCATTAAATAATTGTGAAAATTTTTCATCTTTTAATTCATCTTTTATTTGTTTTTTAAATGTTTTCATTATAAACCTCCGATATTTTTTTCTCATCAAATCTTTCTAAAAAATCTTCCCTGAATTTTTTTGCTTTTTCGATTTGCGGAGTAGGGACTTTATCCGTTCTTTTGATAAATGGATGAGTTAGAATAATGTAATCTTTGTAGCAAAAGAAGTATAAAATTCTTAATTGATCTCCGGACAATTTTATCCGTAGTTCATGTATGCCATCAACTAAAAGATCAGCGTATGGTCGTGGTAGATTTGGACCTTTTTCTTCAAGGAATGAAAGTAATCCTAGTATTTTCGCTCGATTGTTTATACTTTTTGAAGAAATGAAATCATCAACGGGGCATTCTCCATCTGTTGTTTCATAGTAAATGATTTTCCAATTTTTTATCATAATTCAATCTACATCATATGTGATGTATTGTCAACTGAAATATTTGTTTTTTAAAATAGAATTTTAAGCAACTGAGAGACAAAAAAGTTTGGCCAATTCTTTTGCATAACGTCTTGCTTACCCGACGTTGCGCGGCCTTTTGCGCAATGTGGCGAAGCCCAAGTGAGGTACTCCGAACGCCGCGGGTAAGCTTTGTTATATGCTGAAAGCGCAATTACGAAAAGTTTTGTACAAGCGAAGCACACCCACTATGTCAAGCAACCGCTTCTAATTTTTTATCTTCTTCATAAAAAACTTCATCTTTCCATAATCTATAAATTACTTTTACCCACTTGTTGGATAAAGCTCTTATGGCTACTGAATGTTTTTTGCCCTTCGCCTTTTGCATATCATAGTATGCTCTTGCCCACTTGCTATGGATCAGTGTTTCAAAAGCAAACCGATATAATACAGTTCGTGCATATTTATTACATGCCTTTCTCATAGTAACTTTATGATAGCTACCACTCTGATAATTTTTCGGAGCAGTGCCGAACAGGCACTGTGCCTGGTTGGCATTATCAAAACGACTCATATTGTCACCAAATAAAGCAAGAAGATTGCTTCCGAGGATTGTACCTACCCCAGGTATAGATCTGAAAATCTTACCTAAATGATGATTGTCCAATATTCCAATCATTTCTTGTTCAATATCTTTTAAACTGCGTTCGATTGAACTCATTATTTCACAAAGCATATTTACTTCGTGTAGGTATGCATAAACTACATCTGGCGATATTAGCTGTTCATGCTCTCTAATTTTCCCTAACAGTTTAGTTATATATTTTGGATTATGATAATGATTCGATTTTAAAAACAATATCAATTCTTCATCGCTGGCCTGTCTAAGATCATCAAATGTTGGATATTTTATAAGCATTTTGAGTTGGACTGTACAGCCAAAATGTGAAAATAACGATTCATGCAGGTAAAAATACTGTCTTACAGCAAAATGCAGTTTGTTTATATACCTTGATTGTTCTTCAGTCATTCGATTATGTATTATACAAAGCATTTTAAGTTTTTCAACTTCTGATGAGCTGTAAATCATAGGTCTGCATTGATTGTGATTTCTTCTCAAATATTCTGCAATTGCTGCAGCATCAATTTTATCATTCTTATTACCAGATACGGTTATTGTTTCTTTAAACCTTTTAATTTTTAAAGGATTAAGAGAATAGGTTATATAGTTTTTTGTTTTGAGATAATCAACAAGTGGTCCATGCGGTAATTCAAATCCAATTAGTACTTCATCTAAATTTTTTAGTTCTGTTCCAAGCGCATTAAAGCCGGTAAGATTATTCTCAATCGTAAATTGCGAATATAAATTGCCTTCATTATTTAATATGCATACTTTATGATCGAGTGATGAATTATCAATGCCTACGAAATATGTCATGATGGTTCACCTCCGCATTATTGGTAGTTCTTCTGCTGCACCCTTATATTGGTCATTCGCCCCACTATAAGCAGTCAGAAGATAGGGGGGAGCGGTTGTGCCTCAAGCATTGTTATTATGCAGGACGCCGATAGCTCTCCCCGCTACCAATATAATTCTTTAAAACCTATATCTCTACATTTAGTGTAACATATAACGGATGTTGAGCTTGTGGTGTGAGTATCTATTATTTCATCAATTACTTTTGCTTTCCAAATAATACCTAATTGAGCTTTCTCTTCATCTTTTCCAATTCTACCTGAATATACACCTAAAAAACCTCGTATTCTACCAAAAATAGTATCATCATTTAGTTGGCCATTGCTATCGACATTATGAATTCCAGTTCTTTGATATATTACCGGCGAACCAGACAATCCGGGTCTTGTCGCAGTGTCGACATAAAGCTTTGGAAGTTGATCGATGTTAACCGTAGGTTCTGAAGCAATACTTCCTTTCTTCCAAATTGGCAATTGTATATATGGCATTTCACTGAACGGATAGCCAATTATAAACACTTCGTCAGATACTTCCGGTTTAATTTCATTATCAAATGAGAGATTATTTATTGGAAATAATGAATATTTTTCAACAAAATAATCGTCAATAGGAATAGCGACAACATCAATTGCTTCTCGATGAACAGGATGTTCTTTCCATAAAGGATTATCAAAATCATACAATTGTAATTTTTCAAGATTACATACCCCAAGATTATCCTTACTCCTAAAATATGTAACTATAACATCTGGTGTTGCAAGATTTTCATCTAAACATTCTTTTGTAATAGGATTTCTACCTGTAACGTAAGCGTAAAAACAACAGCATCTCATGTTAACAATGATTGATTTGTTCAGAAGTTAGAAAACAAGGTAAAAGTGCTGTTAATTCTGCCTGATTTGATGTTTCAGGAAGCCTGGTAAAGAGAAAACGTAAATATGCATAAGGTTCGAGTCTGTTTGCTTTAGCACTTTCAATCAGACTATACATAGCAGCACTGGCATTAGCTCCTCGAGGTGTATTTGAAAACAGCCAATTTTTTCTCCCGATAACAAATGGCCGGATTGTCCTTTCAGCTTCATTGTTATCCGGAGTTAAAAATGCCGCATCAATATAGCGGATAAGCTTACTCCATTCATTCAGAGTGTAATTTACAGCTTCACCGGTTTTACTTTTTGGGATGATCTCATTTTTTGTAAGAACAAGCCATCGGTGAAAATCATCAAGTACTGGAAGAACAAGTTTTTTTCTCTGTTCTACAAATAAATTATCAGCAAGATTTCTCACACGGAGTTCACTCTCGATCTCGTAGATGTGTTTTATAAACTGCAATCCTTTATGAGCCCGACTGTCCTTTTTGTTAAGCTTTGCGGCATCAAAGAAATATCTCCGGGCATGAGCAAAACATCCGACATGAACAATTCCACCACGTGAAAGGGCATAGTTATACCCGTCATATCCATCAGTTTGAAGATATCCGGTAAATCCCTCAAGAAAATCATAAGGAACTTTTTTTGATCGTGTCGGGTGATATTGATATAGAACAAGAGGCTTCCCTCTTTCGGGATAACCGATACTTACCCACATATATGATTTATTTTCAGGACGCCTGTTTTCTTCATGCAGAACTTGAACTGTTGTTTCGTCCATCCTGATAAAATTTCCGCTTTTTAACTGCGCTTCAAGAACTTCCATAAATCCGGTCATCTTCTCATATGCTTCAATTGTCCAATTGCAAAGCGTCGCACGCGAGAGCTCAACCCCTATCCGTTCAAATATCTTTGACTGCCTGTAAAAAGGAGAGCGTCAGCATACTTTGATGTAACCGTATATGCGAGTAATCCCGGACTCACAATGCTTCCTGGAATCATACGCTTCGGAGCTGCCGCTTTTTTTATTTCTGATTCACCGGAGTTAAGAAAGCCATCACATCCGCATGGTCCATATTTTATATGCACATGGCGGATTACTTTAATTGCTGCAGGGATTATATCAAGCTCCTCGGTATCATCAGAGCCTATCTGCTTCCGTTCTTCACCGCAGCATGGACATTTCTTTTCAGCTTCAGTTAAATCATGAATAACTTCTTCTCGCGGGAGATCTGCAGGCAGATGTTTCCTCCCGGTCTTTTTTCTGACATGTTCTTTTACTCTTGTGACATCAGGCTCTTCATCTTTTTGTGAGTCTTCACCTTCAGGATAAATTCCTTCTTCAGCTTCATCAAATAGACGTCCCTGAAGTTCATCCTCCGGTGTAAGTTTCTCGCTCGACTTTCCGAAAAATTTCCTTTGTAGTGTTTTATATTTCTCTTCCAGCAGGCGATAGTTCTCTTCAAGAGATTCTATCATCTGTTTCAGTTTTTCCGGATCATCGGGGAGAATTCTTTTTTCATGTTTCATGTGATCATGATTAACGGAGTATAATTTTATTAATAGCACTTTTCATGATACCGCAGAAAATTTTAATACTTTATGCGCGTTCCAGAAATCTATTCCGTCAAGCAGCATAGACAGCTCATCTTCAGTTATCTCTTTTACGTCTTCCTTATCCATTGGCCATGGGAATTTGTCCTGCTCCAGACGTTTCTGCCACATACAAAAACCGTTCCTGTCCCAGTAGAGTATTTTCAATAATCTTCTGCTCTTCCCGCAGAAAATATATAGATCTCCGCTAAGCGGGTTATTTTTCAGATCCTCTTGCACATATACTGAAAGTGCATTTATCTGTTTTCTCATGTCGATGTATCCGGGTCTGACATATATTCTGGCTTTACTGAAATCTACTTTCATGGCAGTTCTGCCAATGCAGATACTATTGTTTTTAGATGGTCTGTACCGGAGTTTTCTTTTACTATAATTTTTATTCCGTTGCTTAATGCTATTTCTATTGGTTCATTCTCTTTCTTCGTTTTGTAAAGTGTGACGGGTATCTCTACCAGGCCCTTTTTTTCAAAAAGTTTTTCATGCTCGGACTTCTTTTTCCAGTCTCGAAAACTCCAATAGGATATTTGCTGTTCCGAACAATATCTCTGCATGCTTAATCCGCTTTGTTTCCATTTCTGAACATGGTTTTGCCGGTAGTCTGTATGGTCTTTCATAATGCCTCCTGATTTTAGAGGCAGTATATCTTATTATCTGAAGGTTGTTAAGATGCAGTTGTTTTGACGGTTACCCTGTAACATTATGCCAATTGGTAATTAAGTAAAACTTACTGTTTCTTTTATAAATAAAACCAGTTCCTGTTGCAATAACTTTATCAGTTTCAGTAAAAGCCATATTTAAATGATGTGTAACTAATGATAGTGGATCTGGTGAAATGATATTCTTTTCTGTCATTTTAAAAATACCATATTCCGAAAGATATAATGATGAAGTTGAATATTCGAACATACGAAATATTTTTACGAATTAATTTTTGGACGTTGTATTTAGATTTCAATTTCGTTTACCTTGCAATATTTAATTAATCTTTCTAATACAAAATTTTCAGATAACTTTTCTTTGAATGTGAAATATATTAAATCTACATTATTTTTTTTACATAGCAAGGCTTTTAGTTTATCACGTTCAACGGTTTTCTTTAATCCTTCAGCACCGCCAAAAAGTTTGATCTCTTTAAAGTGTTGTTCTCCTTGATATTCAATTGCTAAGTTTAATTCCGGTAGAAATATATCTAATCTCTGTTTGCCTAGCCATTCAGGTGATGCTTCTCTTAATACCGTATAACTTGGAAATAATAAAACTACATATTTAAATAATAATGTTTCATTTATCCAATTTTCACCAATTTTGGCAAAGCCTTTTATTTCCCGAACGATATTTTCGGCATCAGTAATGTTTATGTTTTTTTCTCTTTTAATTTTTTCAATATATGCACCATACTTTATTTTAAAAATCGATCCATACATCAGATGACAAAATTCCAGATCAGAGTTTTGGTCACTACATAAATGACAAATGCCTTCTTTAAAACTTGGTGTTTTTAATGCGTTAATAAGATGACGGCGTACAGGGATTTGATCGTTTTCATCTTTTTTTGACAATGCTTCTCTAAAACATTCACAGAAAAATGTTTCACCAGTAATTTTATTATAAAATGTTTGTCTCCATTCATAAGCCCCCAGCTTCGATGGTAGTAATATATTTTTGTTGATATCAATTTTCTGATGAATAATTGATAGAACAGATTTATCAATTACTAGGCTATTAATTCTAATTATTGTTTTTTTAAATGTTTTAAGATTCATATGTTTAATATTGATAGGTCCGAAGTACATACCGTACTGTGGCGGTTTTCCATATTGCAAAAAATCAGGTAAAATGATATCATCGATATCGCTAATAGATTCTTTGGGGTAATAGATTTCCATGATTAAATTTTCAAAAGTAATCCCTTCATTCTCTATATATTCATCTAATGACAAAGGTAAATCATCATAATTTGTCTTATACTTATGGGTTATTTTAGTCAAAATTTTATTTAAATCATTATCTGGATTAATGAAGTGTATTATTGAATGGTAGAGATCATCAAAAATAGTAGTATTTATACGATTGATATTAAATATACATTGGTTAATAAAATCTTCTAACGAAAATTCAATTATTAATTTCATAAATTCTTCTTTTTATTTTTTAGTGAGCCCACGGATGGGCGATTAAAAAGTTTTCGCGCTTTTTGCATATAACGTCTTGGTTAACTGACGTTAGCGAGTTTTACAACTCATTTTTTTTAAAACAAGTTTGCCCAGTACTAAAAGTATTCAGCCACATTAGGTTGCTAATGTGGCCCTTAAGGCCCAAGCCGGTACTCCGGCGCCGCTGTTAACCTTTGTTATCTGCTGTGCGTAGGCCAATCTTTCAGTGGAATGGACAGCCGGAATGCGCGCGCCTGCAAACAAAACTTCGAAAGCCGAAAAAACGTCGATCGCTTGCCAACCAGCTGTATTGCAATTAACCAAAAAGCCAAATGAACCTAGTTTTCATCTTTTACAAATATGAAAAAGAAAGATCTGTTTTCAATTCCAAAAAGTTCAACCCAATCTTTGCGCGCATTCCGGCTGGCCATGTAACGTCGGCCGAAGCATTGCAGATAACGCCTTGCTTACACGACGTCGCGCGGCCTTATGCGCGATGTGCCTATATGTTATGTTTGTATTAATTCAGATTTTTATTCTTTGTGTCATCTGAATTGATACTTATTCTTTTTATACTGGATAATTCGGGAAGAACTCAATGTGCCTGCCTAACAAAGACTTCCTGCGGTTCTGTTCTCCCGAATTATATAACCTTTCAATACCATTTATAGTAAGTATGCTCCATCGAGAGCTCCTGATATATAGGCGAAATGGAATAAAAGGTTTCCACAATATCTATAAAAGGAGCGACTTATGAAAACTTACATTGGTATTGATTGGTCGTCAACACATGATGATGTATGTATTTTAAATGAAAAGGAGGAAGTTGTCAACAAGTTTCGTTTTGATGTAACGAAACAGGGCTTTAAGAAATTGATTGATGCAATTGAAAATATACATTCTGCAAAGGAGGAAATTTTCATCGGTATTGAAACAGATAAAAATATTCTTGCGGATTATCTTCTTGCTTTAGGTTATCAGGTTTATGGATTGAATCCTTTTTGTGTTAATAGATTTAAAGACCGATATTCGGTGTCCTCAAAAAAAGATGATAACTTTGATGCGTACAATATTGCACTAATACTTTTTAAGGATTTTAATCGCTTTACCCCGATAATAAAATCTAGTAACAATTGTGAAGCGTTAAAAATGCACGGCAAAACACTTGAAATGCTTTTACAAGAAAAAACGCGTTTTGAAAACAGGTTGAAGAACGACTTGCATCAGTATTTCCCTATATTTACAGACTTTTTTGACGGTTTTACGAGCGTTCCACTGAATTTATTGAAAGTTTTAAATAAACCGGAACAGATAATAAATGCAACTTTCGAAGACTATCTTGAGTTGATTAAAGATGTTAAATATATGACTAAAAAAAGGAAGTCAGAATTTTATTGTTTATTAAAGGATCAAACAATATCTCCTAATAAAACTATACAGGAATGTTATTCCTTGAGAGTGTTGATTATTGTTGATCAATTACTGTTCCTTATGAAATCGATAAAACAGGTAGAAGAAAAAATATTAATGTTGTACGCTGCGAATGAATATTCAACAATATTTTCTTCATTGCCGGGTGCTGCTGATCGACTAGCTCCAAGACTTTTAATGCATTTTGGGGATGTACAAAAGCGTTTTGAATCGTATCAAACTGTTCAATGTTATGCCGGTACATGTCCAGTAACAATTCAGAGTGGGAAATATTTACATGTCATTAAAATGCGAAGAGGTTGTAATAAATCATTTAGGGATACATTATATCAATTCTCATTTTGCAGTTTGAGCCTTGAAGCGTGGACTCGCGAATATTATGATCTATTACGTAAAAAAGGATGTAACCATTCTTCTGCTATTCGTGCTCTTTCGAATAAATGGGTTAAGATAATATTTAGAATGTGGAAAGATAAAACTGTATATGATAAAGAGATTTTTCTTAAAAAAAGAAAAATTGCATGATTATTTTTTTAGAAAACTTGACATAGTAAGACCGCAGGCCAAGCGAGGTACTCCGAGCGCAGCGTTGTAAGCTTTGTTATGTGAAGTATCGTGTTTGTCAATTAACATGCTTTACTAATACTTAACTTTATATTTCACATCTTCAATTCCAATATAATTTAGCAATTTCTCCCGATTGTTTAAAATATCCGGATCAACTTTTTTTAACTCTATAGCACTTAACTTATAATAATAATTATTCGGTCCTTCAGCAGAGTTAGATGTACCATATCTTTCACCAGTATTAAATGTATTTGAAACTCCAATTCTTCCATCTTCTGTTATAATTAAAATTTTTACATCTGTCATTAAAAAAGAATTTATTTTAAATTCATTACCTTTAAACCATAATGAATTATAAACTTTTTTACTAATACCAATAACTATAGCTTGAGAATATTTATCTTTATCATTATCTATTTTACCAGATATACAGGAAGAATTTGAATCAGGATAATCAATATTCCACCAGGTCAATTCATCAATTAAATATTTCCTCACACCCACTTGTAATTGATATATTTTTTCATATGCTTCTTTCGTCTTTAGTGTATCTTCATCGAATGAGCATTCCTGATTGTGCCCATTGTATTTCCATTGGCCATTTTGAGCAAGTTTATACATGTTAAATTTTTCGCCAGAGACAATATTCGGGAAATTAATTTCAATTTTCAAATCTTTTTGCAATTTTATTATATCGTTTTTATGCTCTGCACTAATTTTAAACATTCCAGCTGATTCAAATATCTCTTCGTTACCTTCATCATTAATATAAATCAAATCAATTCCTGATGTTACAAAGTCAAATACATCAATTACTTCGATTAATTTTATAGTAATTGTTTCATTTTTATTGAGATCTTCATAATCTAAGTCAAAAGCTCTTTCTGGAATAATTAATTTTGTTCCTTTTACACCAATTACTTCGTTTTTCAAAAAAGGATTTATTTCATAATACTGTTCTATAGGTGCTAATTTTTTTAAAATAGGATGCAAGATGACATTATCCATGCGTTTTGTACTGCAAGAAATTAAAACGATGAATATTATTAAACTTAAAAAAATTTGTCGAATTTTGTTTTTCATATGTTCTCCTTATTGTAAAAAAGTTAAAACACGATATTTCACATAACGTTCACGCTAACTGACGTTAGCGAGTTTTACAATTCTTTTTCTTTTAAAATCAGTTTGCCCGAAACTAAAAGTATTCAGCCACATTAGGTTGCTAATGTGGCTTTAGCCCAAGCCGGTACTCCGGCGCAGCTGTTAGCAGTTGTTATGTGGCTGTGCGTAGGCCATCTTTTAGTGGAATGGACAGCCGGAATGCGCGCGCCCGCAAACAAAACTTTGAAAGCCGGAAAAACGTCGATCGATTGCCAGCCCGCTGTATTACGATTAACCGAAAAGCCAAATGAATTTTTTTGCTTTTACAAATATGAAAAGAAAAATCCTGTTTTATATTACAAAAAGTTCAACCCTGCCTTTGCGCGCATTCCGGCTGGCCATGTAACGTCGGCCGAAGCATGCCACATAACGTCTTGCTTACCCGACGTTGCGCGGCCTTTTGCGCAATGTGCCTATATGTTATGTTTGTATTAATTCAGATTTTTATTCTTTGTGTCATCTGAATTGATACTTATTCTTTTTATACTGGATAATTCGGGAAGAACTCAATGTGCCTGCCTAACAAAGACTTCCTGCGGTTCTGTTCTCCCGAATTATATAACCTTTCAATACCATTTATAGTAAGTATGCTCCATCGAGAGCTCCTGATATATAGGCGAAATGGAATAAAAGGTTTCCACAATATCTATAAAAGGAGCGACTTATGAAAACTTACATTGGTATTGATTGGTCGTCAACACATGATGATGTATGTATTTTAAATGAAAAGGAGGAAGTTGTCAACAAGTTTCGTTTTGATGTAACGAAACAGGGCTTTAAGAAATTGATTGATGCAATTGAAAATATACATTCTGCAAAGGAGGAAATTTTCATCGGTATTGAAACAGATAAAAATATTCTTGCGGATTATCTTCTTGCTTTAGGTTATCAGGTTTATGGATTGAATCCTTTTTGTGTTAATAGATTTAAAGACCGATATTCGGTGTCCTCAAAAAAAGATGATAACTTTGATGCGTACAATATTGCACTAATACTTTTTAAGGATTTTAATCGCTTTACCCCGATAATAAAATCTAGTAACAATTGTGAAGCGTTAAAAATGCACGGCAAAACACTTGAAATGCTTTTACAAGAAAAAACGCGTTTTGAAAACAGGTTGAAGAACGACTTGCATCAGTATTTCCCTATATTTACAGACTTTTTTGACGGTTTTACGAGCGTTCCACTGAATTTATTGAAAGTTTTAAATAAACCGGAACAGATAATAAATGCAACTTTCGAAGACTATCTTGAGTTGATTAAAGATGTTAAATATATGACTAAAAAAAGGAAGTCAGAATTTTATTGTTTATTAAAGGATCAAACAATATCTCCTAATAAAACTATACAGGAATGTTATTCCTTGAGAGTGTTGATTATTGTTGATCAATTACTGTTCCTTATGAAATCGATAAAACAGGTAGAAGAAAAAATATTAATGTTGTACGCTGCGAATGAATATTCAACAATATTTTCTTCATTGCCGGGTGCTGCTGATCGACTAGCTCCAAGACTTTTAATGCATTTTGGGGATGTACAAAAGCGTTTTGAATCGTATCAAACTGTTCAATGTTATGCCGGTACATGTCCAGTAACAATTCAGAGTGGGAAATATTTACATGTCATTAAAATGCGAAGAGGTTGTAATAAATCATTTAGGGATACATTATATCAATTCTCATTTTGCAGTTTGAGCCTTGAAGCGTGGACTCGCGAATATTATGATCTATTACGTAAAAAAGGATGTAACCATTCTTCTGCTATTCGTGCTCTTTCGAATAAATGGGTTAAGATAATATTTAGAATGTGGAAAGATAAAACTGTATATGATAAAGAGATTTTTCTTAAAAAAAGAAAAATTGCATGATTATTTTTTTAGAAAACTTGACATAGTAAGACCGCAGGCCAAGCGAGGTATTCCGAGCGCAGCGGGTAAGCTTTGTTAGGCGATGTGTCATGGCGTTACCAAGCTATAAAATATTAGTCAGAATACTTTACTTTTTTAATAAAATCGTCATAAGTAAAGTCAACCTTTCTTCTTACTGTTTCATTGCATTTATAATAATTAATTACAAATTTGCAATATCCATCTATATCCATTTCATTTGAAAATGTTTCAACCCATTTTATTTCGAGTTTTTCGTATTCTTCTGGTTTTAAATTAAAACCGTAATTTTTTAAATCTTTTTTATGATTTATATTACTTTGGAAGTACGGATTAATTTTATTATAGAGATTTAGCTTAACAATTATATCATCAATTAGTACACGAACAACCAGTTCATCTACAAAATCACATTCATCATCTTTTAAATTATGTATCCAGGGTGCTTTTTTAGTTATAAAGGCATGTATGGTTTCATGCATAAATGTGACAAATAATTGTTCTCTTCCAATTTTAAATTCGTTTTCTGTTATCGTTACTTTAAATATTTTTTCAAGGTTTTGTAATAACTCAAATAGATCGTCTAATGGAGGAAAAGATTTACTAGTCTTATATGTGTTTTCCAAAATCGACCCCGTTTGAATGAAATTTTGTATACGATTAATTCAGCCATGACATTTCGCCTAACGTCTTGCTTACCTGACGTTGCGGCGGTCTTTTGCCGCAATGTGGCGAAGCCCAAGCGAGGTACTCCGAGCGCCGCAGGTAAGCTTTGTTATGCGACGTTCTTGGACTTTTTAATGAACAGATGTTGTATATCTATTTCATTAGTTTTTATCAATTAATCCGTATTCATCTAAGTCTTTGTATACACTTTTAAGTTCAGTATTAAGTTGTTTTATATACTCTTCACCAATTTGAGAATAAATATCTTTATCAGTAGAATTAAATTTAAAACTAAAATTTTCTTTTTTTAGAGCTAGTATCAATTGATTGAAAACAGATTTTGTTTCATTTGGTTTATCTTCCGTCAAGGGTATTAACAATTTCTGAGCTTTTACGCAAAGTTCTAGAAAATAGTTATCACCTTTATTGATAATAGTTGCATTATAAATTGCCATATATTTTACCTCTTTCCCCAAAAGCTTCTCTGCCACCTTCTAAAGTTTTCATACTTATTTCCTTCCAGTCAATTTGATCATCATGATTATCAATATGTATTAAGTAATTTGAAAAAGGATTACCTATATAAGTAGCATAATTATCTGCATTATGTTTCCTATAAATTGAATTATATGGAAGTGTGCGGACTGCGATGTTGGCATCATGTGTCGCTATAAATATTTTCTTTCCCATTTTAGCATGATTTTTTAATAAGGGTACAATTACATCATTGATATAATCATTGCCTAAACTTTTTTCTGGCTCATCAAGTAGATAAATATCTTTTTCTTCACGAAGTTCTTTGTGTAACAACAACATTGATGACTCACCACTTGAAGGTGTATATTGTATCTCATTAATACTAAAATATTTATAAAAGAGAATTAGATCCGAAATATTATTGATAGATTCAATTCCGTCATTTGATAGAAAGTCAGCCAATCTTTCAAAAAAGTCATCAGTATATATTTTCTGTTGTAATTGAAGTATTGCTTTTGAAAAATCTTTTTGAGGATTTTTTTTAATATTATTATATGTAATAAAATTACCATCACTAAGATCTCCTTTTTGAATAATAATTTCTGTTTTGCAATAGAGTTCACCCTTTTCACCAAGATTGCCAACATAGATTGAGTGATAAGGTATATCTTTATTTAGATTTTCAATTATTACATTTATATTGCGTTCAATATTGATCCTATTTCGTGAGTAGGCAAGAAATCCGGTCGTTGTTGGTTTTTCTGGCTTTCCAGTTTTTCGTGAAATTACTGAGGTGAATAGTGTAATAAGACTATTAAATAATTTTACTGATTTACTTTCAATAAAACGAGTTTCACGTTCAGAATTAATTTTAGCCATGATTTTTTCATTAATACCTACTAATTCCGTTATCAATTCTTCTCCAATTATTTTTTTAAGTTCTTTATCGCGATAAATGAATTGATCAAATTCAAGTATTTTAGCTCGTATTTTTTCTATTTCTGTAAATTTACGTTCCGGTGTGTTTGAGTCTAAAATTGATAAATCACTAATTTTCAATTTTTTCGCCCGTGCATTGGTAGTCTTTTCTGAAAAATAATTTTTATAGTTTGATATACTTGTAATATTTATCTCCGATATTTTTTTTATAAAACTAATTTCTTTAGAGCAATCATGAATGCCAAAATCTTTAAGATTTATTTCAAGCTTGGTTCCTTTGATGTCAAAATGATCATTTAAATGCTCTGAGCTAGCTTCGTAAACTTTAGTTTTTAAACCTTTTTCATTATAAGCCCTCGAAATTGCTTTTAAAATTTCGGTTTTACCAGTACCTTTAGAACCAAATAGGATATTGATATCATTGAAAACATTAAGTGTGATAGTCTCATCTTTGCCGAACGGTGTAATTGATATTTGCTCATGCTTTTTCTGATCTAAAATTGTATTAATGGTGGGTTCATCTTTTTCAAGTAATAAGCAAAATTGTTCAAAACTTTCTACTGGTAATCTCAAATCCGGTAAATTTTTTGATATTGTTACATAGTCATCCCAGTTTTGAACATCAGATCCATATATAGATAGATGGCCATGACTTATGTAAATGCCTGCCGATAGTGAGTTTGTAGCTTCTTTAATAACTCTATTTTTTTTTGAAATCTGCGAAGTGATTTTATTAATATCTTCATCCATTAAATCAGGTTTTTTTACATTATAATGTGCTATATAAATTGCATCTAATGAATCAAAAATTCTAATAGTATTCTCAATTGAAATAGAAAACTTTTCTTCAGACGTGTTAACCATCAATCCATTCATTTTTTCTGATAATGTTTTTGCATTTTTTGGGTTTACTATTACTATTAGATGTCCTCGGCGATTTTCTTCAGAGATGTCTAATTCAACACCAGGCCAAATTTGACAATATTCTTCTGTATTTTCTGAAAATTGTTTAAATTGTTCGTAGTCGAAATGATTGTGATTAGTTAATGCGATGATTTTAACATCTGTAGATTTAATTATTTGAGTAAACTTAGTTACGTCGATATTTCTATAAGTTGAGTCACCTGTTTTAATTTTTTTTGTGTGTGCATGAATGTCAATTTTCATTAATAACCCTCAATAAGACTTATTGAATTCAGTATAAAACACTTTCAAGTTTAAGTCCAAGAATGTCGCATAACGTCTTGCTTACCTGACGTTGCGGCGGTCTTTTGCCGCAATGTGGCGAAGCCCAAGCGAGGTACTCCGAGCGCCGCAGGTAAGCTTTGTTAGGCGATGTGCTAATTTGTTTTAATAAAAGTAGCCAACGCATCAATAATTTTAACAATATTATCATAATTTGCGTATTCCGGCCCAAACCTGCCACTCATTCCGGAAAATGCCTGCCACCTGTTCCGGTGCAAAGTTGCCACCCATTCCGGTTGAAACCTGCCACTTTTAGGATTTTACCGGAATAAAAAACAAACCATTTCCTTTTAAAACAGAGCCTGATTAATCTGATAAAAAATCAAATCAGATGGAGTTACCGGGCATGTCACAAAGGAGAATATCGATGAAAAAAATCAGAGAAATCATGCGTCTTCACGAGCAGTCAAAACTTAGTCAGAGACAGATATCCCAAGCCCTTGGAATGTCTCGTCCGGTCGTCAGCGATTATATTAACAAGGTTAAAACATTCGGATTAACTTTTATTGATATAGAAAATATGCCGGATGAAACGCTTCTAAATATTCTACAGGGAAATAAAACAGCAGACAATAAACGACATGAAATACTTCAAAAACAATTCCTTCATTTCACGCAGGAGCTAAAACGTCTCGGAGTGACTCGCCAAACTTTGTGGGAAGAATACATAGAGGAAAATCCAGACGGATACAGTTACTCGCAGTTTTGTTATCATTTTCAGATCTGGCAGAATATGTCAGAGATTACAATGCACATTGAACATAAAGCGGGCGACAAACTCTTTGTGGATTTTGCCGGTAAGAAACTTGCCATAACAGACCGGACGACAGGAGAGATAAGAGAGGTTGAAGTTTTTGTAGCAATCCTGGGAGCAAGCCAGCTTGTCTATGTAGAAGCTTCAATGAGCCAGAAGAAGGAGGAATGGATAAGACTAAATGAAAATGCATTAAGATACATCGATGGTGTTCCACTGGCTATTGTGCCAGACTGCTTAAAATCGGCAGTAACAAAAACAGACAGATACGAACCGGATATCAATCCGGAGTATCTTGATTTTGCCAGACATTACGGCACAACAATACTTCCTGCACGACCTGCAAAACCGAAAGACAAAGCTCTGGTTGAAGGAGCTGTACGAATTTCATATTCATGGATTTACGCCAAGCTTCGTGACCGTGTATTCTTTTCACTTGAAGAACTCAACGCTGCGATCATGGAGTTGCTTGAATCATTCAATTCCCGGACAATGCAGCGACCTGGTGTAAGTCGACGGGAACTTTTTGACAGCATTGAAAAGAGTGAACTGCAGCCTCTTCCAGAGGATCTTTATGAAATCAAGAAGTTTAAAATCCTCACAGTTCAATTTAACTATCATATCTATCTGAGTGATGACAGTCATTACTACAGTGTGCCATATCGCTATAAAGGGCGGAAAGTAGAAGTACTTTTCACAGAAAGAGCCGTAGAAGTCTATTGTGGCAACGTAAGAGTCGCCTCACATTTTAGAAACAGGAGAAAAAACGGATACACAACACAAAGGAATCATATGCCGGAATCACACAAATGGGAGGATAATTGGAACCCGGAAAAACTGACCAATATTGCAAAACTAAAAGGCGATGCTGTGGTAACTGTAATTGAAATAGTTCTCTCCTCCCGGCAGCATCCTGAGCAGAGTTATAAAACATGCCTCGGAATATTTGCCCTAACTAAAACATATGGAGAAATCCGACTTAACCGTGCTTGTGAATTGGCTCTCTACTATGAAAACTGCACATACAAGATGATTAAAAATATTCTAAGCAACAACATGGATCAAGCAGGTGAAGAAGATAAAGACTCGGAATTCACCCTACCTGAACATGATAACATAAGAGGCAATCAATATTACATGGAGGAATTACAATGAACAATCAGGGAACGATTGAAAAGATGCAGGAAATGCGTCTTCACGGAATGCTCAGTTCATTCCGTGAAACATTCTCTACAGATATGAAAAACAAGTTTACGGTTGATGAAATGGTCGCTCATCTCATCGATGCTGAATGGGATGAAAGGTATAACAGGAAATTTAAAACTCTGCTTAAAAATGCAGCCTTTAGATATAAGGCAAGTGTTGAAGAGATAGATTTCAAACCATCACGAAAAATTGACAGAAATCTGATACTCAGATTCTCGACATGTGACTGGATCAAAAAAGGAGAGAGCATTATCATCACCGGTTCTACAGGTGCAGGTAAAAGTTTTATGGCCTGCGCACTTGGTCATAAAGCATGTATTCTTCGTTATCAGGTTGGATACTACAACTGCTTGAAATTGTTTTCACATCTGAAGTACTGTAAAGTTGATGGATCATATTTTAAAGAGATGAATAAAATTAAAAAACTGGATTTGATAATTCTTGATGACTTCGGATTAAAGCCTTTTGATTCAGACTCGCGGTTAATGTTACTTGAGATGCTTGAAGATCGCCACGGCAGCAGATCGATAATTATTAGTTCTCAAATTCCTACAGATAAGTGGTTTGATCTTATTGGGGATGCGACTATTGCGGATGCAATCTGTGATAGACTTCTTCATACTTCACATAAAATAGACATTAAAGGAGATTCTATGAGAAAGGAAAAATCAAAAAATTCTGGACGAAACCTGCCACTTGAGTAATGGTTAGTTCGAAAATGGAAATGGATTAAAAGTGGTAAACTTAAAACCGGAATAGGTGGCAGGTTTCACCGGAATACGTATAATTCAATTTATCAGATGTATCAGTTGGCTTATGCATGTTGTCCGTAACTCCATCTTCTGTAATTTCAATTGCGATATAACCTTTTTTCCAGAAATTTCCATGATCATCTAACCAAAGTTCCTTAGCTTTTCTCATTGGTAAAGGAAATGATCTTAACATTGAGTTTATCAGAATCATTGATTTCTCATCGGAAACATAATTGACAGGATTTTCTTTAGAAATGTTCCCGCGCCATGTTCCAATGGTATCGATATTTATCATATATTTTATTTGAAATAAATTATTTTTACATAACTCGGCTAAATGTCTGCTCCCAAGAGTTTGATTTTCTTCACTATTAAAAAAAACAAATTCAATATTGTACTTTTCACTTTTTAGAATTCTCGAAAGTTCTAATAATGCTGCAACACCTGATGCATTATCATCGGCACCTGGTGCTTTATCATAAAATTGATTATTAACATACGAAATCGAATCAAAGTGTGCTGATAGGATAATAATTGGTTTGTCTTTGTCTGAACTATTAGATAAGACGTTATAAAACTTTTGATTTTGTATTTTAAAATAATCTTTTGTTGGCTTATAACCATTCAATGTTAATTGATCGATAATGTATTCCGAAGCTTTTGAGTTGTTTTTACTCATTATGTTTCGATTTTCAAGAGATTCTAATTTTTTTATATGTATAATTATATTTTCTTTTATTGCTAGTTGATCAGTAGCAAAAATTGGAATATAAATTAGTAAAATAAATAGTAAGATTTTTTTCATGTTATACCTTTGAGTTTAAAATTAGCATTTCGCCTAACGTCTTGCTTACCCGACGTTGCGCGGCTTTTTGCGCAATGTGGCGAAGCCCAAGTGAGGTACTCCGAACGCCGCGGGTAAGCTTTGTTATCCGATGTTTTTTCGCCCTTAACTCGAAAATATTTTTTATCTTTTTTCTTTTGCCTTTCTTTTTGTCTTATCAATTTTTTCAATCAACACTCTGTAGCCTAATGCAGTCATAAGAGAATTCAAAGTACTAAATGTAACGTTAGTTGCTTTATCAGATTTTATATTCTGTATAATACTTGTAGATATTCCAGATTCTTCAGCAAGTTTCCGTACAGAAATATGATTTTCATTCATTGCTTCAAGTAGAAATTCTTTGACTAAAAATTTGCTGTATTCTTTATCGAACTTTTCCTTCTGTTTTGGATCTTGCATCAGTTTATCGAATGTACTTAAATTCTTTTCTTTTTTATTTTCCATAATATGTACCTTTTTCTATTCTATTAAAATAATCTTTTTTATATTTGATAGCTCTGTCTTTTTCATCGACTGGCAACTTTTGTGTTTTCTTATGAAAACCATTTGCAATTATTATTTTCTTGTCTTTAACAAAGAACGATAAGAATCTATCTGGTTGTGGTTTAAATGCAAATATGCTGTCACCTTCAAAATTGAATTTTGTTATGTCATGAATCTTTCCGAAGTCCCCAATACGTTTGAATAAAACCAGTAATTTTCGTTTTTGAAGGTCGGATAATCCTTCATAGTATTCATATGATTGGCTTTTTCCTCTTTCATCAAAATACCATTCAATTGTAAAAAAGTTTCCGATATATGCTGTGCAATTATTTTTGTTCATGTGTTATATGTATCGAAATATAGATACGTTGTCAATAAAATTATTTTATAGATATTATTTATTATATAGGGTTTAAGTTTTGTAAGTCGATGTCAGTGGGAAAGATTTTAAACACAAAAAAGTTGGGCGAAAAAATTTCGGATAACGTCTTGCTTACCCGACGTTGCGCGGCCTTTTGCGCAATGTGCCTATATGTTATGTTTGTATTAATTCAGATTTTTATTCTTTGTGTCATCTGAATTGATACTTATTCTTTTTATACTGGATAATTCGGGAAGAACTCAATGTGCCTGCCTAACAAAGACTTCCTGCGGTTCTGTTCTCCCGAATTATATAACCTTTCAATACCATTTATAGTAAGTATGCTCCATCGAGAGCTCCTGATATATAGGCGAAATGGAATAAAAGGTTTCCACAATATCTATAAAAGGAGCGACTTATGAAAACTTACATTGGTATTGATTGGTCGTCAACACATGATGATGTATGTATTTTAAATGAAAAGGAGGAAGTTGTCAACAAGTTTCGTTTTGATGTAACGAAACAGGGCTTTAAGAAATTGATTGATGCAATTGAAAATATACATTCTGCAAAGGAGGAAATTTTCATCGGTATTGAAACAGATAAAAATATTCTTGCGGATTATCTTCTTGCTTTAGGTTATCAGGTTTATGGATTGAATCCTTTTTGTGTTAATAGATTTAAAGACCGATATTCGGTGTCCTCAAAAAAAGATGATAACTTTGATGCGTACAATATTGCACTAATACTTTTTAAGGATTTTAATCGCTTTACCCCGATAATAAAATCTAGTAACAATTGTGAAGCGTTAAAAATGCACGGCAAAACACTTGAAATGCTTTTACAAGAAAAAACGCGTTTTGAAAACAGGTTGAAGAACGACTTGCATCAGTATTTCCCTATATTTACAGACTTTTTTGACGGTTTTACGAGCGTTCCACTGAATTTATTGAAAGTTTTAAATAAACCGGAACAGATAATAAATGCAACTTTCGAAGACTATCTTGAGTTGATTAAAGATGTTAAATATATGACTAAAAAAAGGAAGTCAGAATTTTATTGTTTATTAAAGGATCAAACAATATCTCCTAATAAAACTATACAGGAATGTTATTCCTTGAGAGTGTTGATTATTGTTGATCAATTACTGTTCCTTATGAAATCGATAAAACAGGTAGAAGAAAAAATATTAATGTTGTACGCTGCGAATGAATATTCAACAATATTTTCTTCATTGCCGGGTGCTGCTGATCGACTAGCTCCAAGACTTTTAATGCATTTTGGGGATGTACAAAAGCGTTTTGAATCGTATCAAACTGTTCAATGTTATGCCGGTACATGTCCAGTAACAATTCAGAGTGGGAAATATTTACATGTCATTAAAATGCGAAGAGGTTGTAATAAATCATTTAGGGATACATTATATCAATTCTCATTTTGCAGTTTGAGCCTTGAAGCGTGGACTCGCGAATATTATGATCTATTACGTAAAAAAGGATGTAACCATTCTTCTGCTATTCGTGCTCTTTCGAATAAATGGGTTAAGATAATATTTAGAATGTGGAAAGATAAAACTGTATATGATAAAGAGATTTTTCTTAAAAAAAGAAAAATTGCATGATTATTTTTTTAGAAAACTTGACATAGTAAGACCGCAGGCCAAGTGAGGTACTCCGAACGCCGCGGGTAAGCTTTGTTATGTGATGCGACGTGCCTTCACATGAAGTTTTGTGGTGTTAATACACGGATGTATTAACACCTTATATTTGAAATCCGATATCCGAATTTCTTTAAACAATTATTCTGGCTTGGCTATTTTTAAATTAAGCTGTCTTATTAACGATGCTGGAGTATCCTTAACTTCATGTCCAAATATATTATAAGTATAACTGATCACCCATACTGAAAAAACAATATGAAAAAATGAAGATGCTACAGTATTAACAATACCAATATTATAGGTGGTTAGAATAAACGCCATTGACCATGATATTATAACACTTAATAAATATATATTACTCAAATGAGATAGAGTTCTATTTTCATTATTATAACTGTTTATGCAGTATATGACAGAGCATATATAGTATTTTATAAGCAGGGCTACCAAGCCGTATGTCGCATATACAAGTAGTTGAAAAATACCTGCATTCATGCTGAACTGCATAGCGGAAAGTATGAAATTATAAGCACCATGTGAAAAAGCAATCAGCAGAAATATTTTTATTAATCTGCTTAATTTAATGCTCAAATTATAATACTGGTACAAGGCAAATGAAAATATGCCGGTTAAAGTTATATGTAATAATACAGAAAAAACAAATCTTGAGAAAATCAGATTAAATCCGTACATACTGAGATATTGCATGTTTTCTATAGTTGCAAAGCCCAGTGCAACAAGGCTACCGTATATTACAATCTCTGAGGGTTTATCCTTTAGATTCAGTAAATATATCATCAGAATTACAGGAAGTATTTTGGAAATCTCCTCAATGGGGCCAACTTTCACGAAGAAAAGAATAAGGTAATGAAAAAATGGAATTTCTGCTGTTACTTCTGGCGTAATCGCCTGTAGTAATGTTGTGGTGAGAATAGCGACGATTCCAAAGAAGAATGATAAAGCACACTTCCAAAGAGATATTTTTCTATAATCAAATTTAAGTATTAAAATCGACCAAAAAACCATCAAAATCAGGGCAGCAATAATTGATAATATCGAAGTATAATCCAGGAAAGAGAGTAGATGGTAGTATAAATATTTTATATAGTTTCCTGTCTCTTTATAATATTTTAATTTCAGATAATTACTAATTTTTGATTTGTACTTTTCATCATTAATCAGTTTAGAAATTTCTGTAAGATTTTTCTGAGTAAAATACAAATCTATTAAATTCGAAAGCCCTTTTTCTAAATCAGGAAATGTGTCAGCACTGAGTTTATAATAATTTATAGCAATATTTATATCATTTAGATTATGCTCATAAAGATAACCAAGTGAATTAAATGATCCTTTATATGGATTTTTCTGACTTGAAGCAGATATAAAATTATTTTTTGCACTTTCGAAGTTGTTTAACTCGCGGTCGATAAAACCTTTGGCATAGTAATATATTTCTTTACATTCATTATTTTTACCAAAATCTTCATAGAATTCTTTAGCCAGGTTGGCGTTGACATTATTCTTCAAGAAATATGCTTGAAGAAGGTTGTAATGTAAATCCTGATCACAGGGAGTCTCTTTAATTTTATTTTTATATATGTCAATTAATCTCTGATCATTATATATGTTTTGATTAATTCTGATTTGAGAATCTATATCGTGAGATTGAACGATTTCCATTATGATTGATATTGTAAGAACAGCAACTATCGAAATTATTATTATGAGTTTGTTTTTATTCACGTAGTACACCTCATCTTTTTTAGAAAAAAACGTTGGTTTTAAGAAAGCTGATACTCAATACCCCAGAGTTAAAGAGTCAGTATGGATGTATCAGAATATAATTTAGCAATATCTTTTAATGAGGGAATGATATAGTTATGTCAATCATTTAAAAAGAAGATGCTATGTTCAAATTATTTTTCCCGCGCACGGATGCGCGGTCTTTTAAAAAAAGTTTGGCACGTCGTTTCACATAACGTCTTGCTTATGCGACGCTTGCCAAGGCACTGAAAATTTCATGCTGAATTAGTTTTTAAAAATCAAGAAGTTTTTGCCACAACAAGTGGCAAGTGTGCCGAAGGCCAAGCGAGGTACTCCGAGCGCAGCGCATAAGCTTTGTTATCGGCAGTTGCATTTTGTTTACACCCAGTTTTCAACTTTTATACCTATTACTCTTTCAAATTCTTTTATATTATTTGTAACGAGAATGAGTTTTTTTGACTTTGCTTGGGCAGCTATCAGCAAATCCATAGGGCCAATTATTTTACCCTTCTTTGTTAAATCTGCTTTTATCATTCCAAATTCAACTGCATCATTGTCATCAAAATTTAGAATGTTAAAAATTGATAAAAATTCAATTAAAGATATTTTATTTTTTTCAGGATAATCGCTTTTAGCAACGCCATATTCTAATTCGGCAACTGTAATTGATGAAATGTAAATATCATTTTTCGATTTAGTTTTTAGTTTTTTTAAAACTTCAATCGGCTTTTTTTTGATTATGTAGATGCAAATGTTAGTATCAAGTAAATACATTACAAATTTTCTCTTTCCTGATTTTTTCCTTGTTCTCGCCCATCTTTCATGAAATCATCGGTGAAACTGTTTAAACCATGAAGAAAAACTTCCCAAGATTTATCATGAGGAAGAAGTATTACGGCATCTCCAACTTTTTGTATAAGCACATCTTTTCCGGAGAACTGGAATTCTTTTGGTAATCGAACTGCTTGGCTTCTACCGTTTATGAATAGTTTTGCACTCTGCATGATTTTATCCTCTGAATGTAATATATATCAAGGTATATATTAAGTCAAGTTTAAAAATGCAATTGCCGATAACGTCTTGCTTACCCGACGTCGCGCGGCCTTTTGCGCGATGTGGCGAAGCCCAAGTGAGGTACTCCGAACGCCGCGGGTAAGCTTTGTTAGGTGCCGTGATTTAATTTTCTCAAAGGGACTTCTGATGGAATTATACTTATATCTTTGTAACCCTTCAAGTTTAAAAAATATTCAAGCGATTGCTTGATAGATAAATAATGTTCAGTTGGACCAATAATTATTTCTTTTAACGGTAATAAGCTAGGTTTAATTCTTGTTTTATCAGAATTGAAAAGAATTTCTTCATTAGTTTTAAAATATGAAATTAATCCCCAATTTGATGTTCTGAAATGAATTTCATCAAATTCTTTTTTCACTGATGAACTGATCCAAGAATAAACCATACGAATTTCTTTCTCAGACGAAAAAGATTTGTTTTTAAAGAGTGGGAAATACCAAGCTATTGAAGGATAGACATAATCAGCTAATTCTTGAATAAGATCATCATCATATACACGACCATTATCTATATCAAGTTTTAATTCATCAATTGCTTGTTGTAAATAATATTTAATTATCTCAGTTTTTAAAATATCATCATAAACAACTTTGAAGATCAATCTACGAGGAGGGACTATGAATGTAGGGAATGAATTTTTATCCTTAATATCAAATTTCAGTGAAACCCCGACTTTATCACTGGTGTATGTTCTCCAAAGATCAAGTGAATCCGGTAATTCTGAGAAGCAACAAACATAGACTCTGGTAGACTTTTGTTTTTTGCTAATATCTTTGATGTTTTGTAAAAATAAATTTGCTTCTTTAAAAGTATTAGCTTTAAAATTGTCAATAATTGAGATTAGTAAATTATCCCCATTTATTATCTCTTCACGATCATTTAGCATTGTAGAATCTGAAAGGTAAAATCCAATATCATTGATTATACCTTTGAATCCATTTAAATCAGTATAATGATATATTATACCATCAGATAAAATGTAATCTTTAGAAATGTTATTTGGTAAACCGGGATTGTTGATCAACCGACTTATTGCGTATTGTTCAAAGTCATGCATTTATTATATACCTTAAGTTTAAGGTACAACCCGAAGACATCGGTAACGAAAATGTATCGACACATCGGTAACACTATTGTGCTTTCGGTACCTTTATACGATTGGTTTCATAAATAATCAAGCCAGTTATTTTATCAACTGTCCCAATTAAAAAATCATCGAACCAGACTTCGGTCTCACCTTCATTCTCTTTTATGCCTACATTGTATCCTGCGAAAGGATTACCTACAAAGATTCTTTTATTTTTATAATTGTAAAATCCGCGGTCGTTAACCATACGGCTTTTGTATTCTTTACCGTAGACAATTAGAACATCTTCCGGTTCATAGTTTCTTTCTGATTTGACGTATATATCTGATGGTGTTTTCATTCCTAAAGCTTCATGCGGCCGTATTGTGTTAAACTCCTCCCGCCACTGATCGAATACTTTCTGGTGTTCATTCAGATTTCCATCTATCTGTCCTTCCAGCTCATCTTTCATGTCGCGATGCATCCGTTCATGGCCGCCATTCTGGTACGGGCAGCCGGGATCTGTCCGGTCAAGCTTGATGCCCAGCGACATCCACCAGACTGCAAGCTTGCTGAGTCCAAGCGCATTAAAAGAACTTGCAAAAGGAGTTCCATTGTCCGAGCGTATCACTTCAGGTAGTCCATATTTAATGAAAATCTGTTCAAATGCCTGTTTTACATGGGAAATATCGCCTTTTTCGAGAACTTTGATTTCTAAAATATATTTGGTGAACTCATCTCGTACAGTCAGGGGTTCACACTTCTCTTTGTGCTTTGTGTACCACCATCCTTTAAAGTCTACTGTCCACACTTGATTTGGTCGTTCTGGAACTACTTTGATCTGTATCCTGTTTGTGGTTTTATTTCTTTTTCGCTTCTTCGGTATAGTGAATCCAGCACGAATAAACAGATTCTCAACAGAACTTCTAACAGGGGCATAATCTCCCGGATGATTGTTTTTATATACCTGGAGTATTTTCGATGCACCCCATTTCTTATGCAGATTCTTTATCCGTATCAATTCAACTGAAACTTCTTCAGGTATTTTCTTTCCGCTGCTATTGGGTCTCCGGGATAATTCTTCAAGGGCAGGAAATCCGCCTTCTAAAAAGCGTTCTTTCCATTTATAACCGGTTTTTGTACTTATGCCGTATTCACGGCAAAGTTCGGTAAATGATTGTTCCTTGTTAAAGGATTTAAAGACAAATTCTCGTTTTACATTCATTAAATCGGCCTCCTTCCAGGGCATTTCCAGACCTCCTTTTGGGATAAAATCTGGAAATTATTGTATTGGAAGTGTTACCGATGTGTCACTACAAAACTGTTACCTATGTCTCCGGCATACATAAAATCATGGCACCTAACGTCTTGCTTACCTGACGTTGCGGCGGTCTTTTTGCCGCAATGTGGCGAAGCCCAAGCGAGGTACTCCGAGCGCCGCAGGTAAGCTTTGTTATACGCCGTAGACACATTACGCAGGGTTTGTAAACTTTGAGGCAAGGACGCCGAAAAGTTTAGAACAAGTTCTTGACACAATGTCTTTATTCTTTTCAACAAGCTTTTAATACTAAGTATTTTTTCTTGCTTACTTTTTTTTATTTTTACTAGTTTAAAAATTTTTATTCATTAAGTAACTCAAAGTCTCCTATAGGACTCCATATTCGTAGACAAAAGAATAATTATACGCTTTTATTGTTAAAATATATAGTGTTGTTTCTTTCATATAATTTTCTTTTTACTCTAAATTATTCAGCTGAACGTGCAACCCGAAACCCGATAGTTTCGGAAGAACTATCCGGTGTAGAACCTCCTTTATGACCTGATCTGCAATATTCAACAGGATGCATGAAATCTCCTCCTCTTTCAATGCGCATCGCTCCTGAACGTTTTCTTGTAATATCAATTGTATGAATTTTCTCTACATCCTCCCAAAACCACCATTCAAAACACCATTCACTTACATTTCCATGCATATCATATAGTCCGTACCTGTTCGGTTTATATGACCCAACCTCTGCTGTAGAGACTGGATCATGTTCAAAATTACCGAAACTATCATCAAATCCTTTAAATCCGGGATTTTTTAAATCTACATTTGCATCCTTTGAGCTAATTGTATCTCCATAATGAAAAGTTGTTGATGTTCCACCTCTACAAGCATATTCCCATTCAGCTTCAAATGGTAACCGGAATCCATCTCCCCCAAGGATTTCAATTGTATATCTAAAAGGATCAAGATGTTTTCCACAGTCCAACTCACAACCGGCACCACTTTCGTTATTAAGATTATTCTCATCAATTATGTTTTTATCTATTTTATAATATGGTTTTAAACCATGTTTTAAACTGAGCATATTACAAAACTCAATTGCATCATACCATGTAACATTTGTAACTGGCTGTTTTTTACCTATAACTTTTTTTATATTCCACCGGTTCATCCCGGCACCCATATCACTTCCTTTTTTTTTACTTGGATTAGTTCCAGTTACTTTTTCATATTCCGACTGGGTAATTTCGTACTTCGATATATAAAAGGAAGCAAGCGTGAACTCATGAGGTCGGTTAGAATCGCATGAATTACATCCCATGATAAATTTATCGTCTTTTATATAAACCATTTCAATAGTATCAAATTTCTGCAGCGGGTGTTCAGGATATGTTATAACATCTTTTTCTATGATTTTTCTTTTTATGTCCCGGCTGAAGAATAGAATAACAAACCCTGTTATTATAAAAAAAATAATAAAGAATAAATATTTCCGATTATTCAGAATGTTTTTCATAATAAATACCTCAATTTTTTATTATAGTAAATACTGTAGAAATTCTTTTACTTGCGATAGGAACAATTTTCTATAAGTACAGTACGTTTAAACATTTAGTTATGACTTAAAAAAATTTTTACTTATTTTCAATGCTTTTGCCGTTGTCTTTCCCGGCATGGACGCCGGGCCTAAATTTTTTGTGTCTATGGCGTATAACGTCTTGCTTACCCGACGTTGCGCGGCCTTTTGCGCAATGTGGCGAAGCCCAAGTGAGGTACTCCGAACGCCGCGGGTAAGCTTTGTTATATGCAGTTGCCCAGCCCCTTGTTTCTAATTTCAACATATTTGATACGATTCTTAATATTCAGTATTTACAATTTTTCTATTTTTCCATTTCTGAAAACGGAAACATCTTTAAACAGTTTTTTTTCACTGATAAAATGACTACGGTTCAACCCAATTTTAAAATTATTAATAAATGGTTCATAATACTCTTTGTGATCTTTCTCGAAACTTTCACTCGTTTGATTACAATCACAATATTCAATATTCCAGTATGTGATTTTCCACATACTTTCACGATCGGAGTAAAGACCATGGCCATCTTTTAAATAAGCGTTTAATTCTTTTGGTTCAAGAACATCTTTTAACGCACCAACGGGGTACAAATAATCAGCAAAAACAAAATATTGTTCATGCTTATTATCGTACCAAATTGCACGAGGTCTTAAATAATGATGATTCCAACTATCACCTTGAGGAAGGGGAATGCTTTCAAGTCGATTGATGATTACTTCTACATCCTTCAAACTCGGAAATGAGCTTGTAAGTCTGCAGCTTAAATAAATAAAATAATCTTTATAATTAGCAGCCCAAAAAGATGGTGAATTAGTGTTGTATATTTGCCAAACGAAGTTTTTAGCTGATTCAATAAAAAACTGATATATTAATGGCAGGGTAGTTGGAGTTGTTAATCGTTTTTCAATTTCAATACTGTCCCAGATTTTTGTTATAATTTTACCTTGAGCTGTTGTTTCCTCTAAACGTTTCACCACAGTAGACGATGGTTGTGTTGAGCATACTAACAAAAAGCCTTCAGCACCAATAGCACTACAAGCATCTGTAAAACCATTAATGTCATTATGACCAACCGATTTACCTGAATGTGCATTATGTTTACAGCTTACGAGCCATTTTCTTTCGAATGGAGCAAGTTCTCCTTCTGATTTTTCTATTAAAATCAGGTCACGACCAGAATCTTGTCCCACACCCGTCCAATGCACTTCAAATCGACTTCGGATCAACAACTCGCGAATTAATTGTTCAAATTTTATTCCATCATCTGGTAGTTCTTTAAAATTAATCATTTTATATTTTTCACTTTATTTTTTATATTTAACAGAATTTTAGAATACAGAAATAAATTATTATGTAAACAAAAATTATTGAATGTATTCACGATTTATCCATTTATATAATAATTTCAGCCGACATTGAATTCCGTTACTCACTTAAAGTTTTTACCAAAAGGGGCTGGGCAATTGCATATAACGTTCACGCTAACTGACGTTAGCGAGTTTTACAATTCTTTTTCTTTTTAAAATCAGTTTGCCCAAAACTAAAAGTATTCAGCCACATTAGGTTGCTAATGTGGCGAAGCCCAAGCCGGTACTCCGGCGCAGCTGTTAGCAGTTGTTATGTGGCTGTGCGCAGGCCATCTTTTAGTGGAATGGACAGCCGGAATGCGCGCGCCCGCAAACAAAACTTTGAAAGCCGGAAAAGCGTCGATCGATTGCCAGCCCGCTGTATTGCAATTAACCAAAAAGCTAAATGAATTTTTTACTTCTACAAATATGAAAAGATAAATCCTGTTTTATATTACAAAAAGTTCAACCCTGCCTTTGCGCGCATTCCGGCTGGCCATGTAACGTCGGCCGAAGCATGCCACATAACGTCTTGGCTAACTGACGTTAGCGAGTTTTACAACCTATTTTTTTTAAAATCTTTTTGCCAGGTACTAAAAGTAATCAGCCACATTAAGTTGCTAATGTGGCGAAGCCCAAGCCGGTACTCCGGCGCTGCTGTTAGCCTTTGTTATCCGATGTTTTTTCGCCCCTTGCTCAAAAAATTTTTTATCTTTTTTCCTTTGCCTTTCTTTTTGTCTTATCAATTTTTTCAATTATTACTCTGTAACCTAGTGCAGTCATAAGAGAATTTAAAGTACTGAATGTGACATTCGTTGCTTTATCAGATTTTATATTTTGTATAATACTTGTCGATATTCCGGATTCTTCTGCAAGTTTACGGACTGAAATGTGATTTTCATTCATTGCTTCAAGTAGAAATTCTTTAACTAAAAATTTACTATATTCTTTGTCGAATTTTTCTTTCTGTTTTGGATCTTGCATCAGTTTATCGAATGTACTCAAATGTTTATCTTTTTTATTTTCCATAATATGTACCTTCATCTATTCTTTTAAAATAATCAGTTTTATATTTGATAGCTCTGTTCTTTTCATCAATTGGTAACTTTTGTGTTTTCTTATGAAAACCATTCGCGATGATTATTTTCTTATCTTTAACGAAAAATGATAAAAATCTATCTGGTTGTGGTTTGAATGCAAAGATGCTGTCACCTTCAAAATTAAATTTTGTTATGTCATGAATTTTACCGAAATCACCAATTCGTTTGAATAAAACCAGTAATTTTCGTTTTTGAAGATCGGATAATCCTTCATAATATTCATGTGATTGACTTTTTCCTCTTTCATCATAATACCATTCAATTGTGAAAAAGTTTCCGATATATGCTGTGCAATTATTTTTGTTCATATGTAAGTGTATCTAATTATCGATACATTGTCAATAAATTATTTTGAAGTTAATTTTTTATTCAGGGTTTTGGTTTTGCAAATCGATTTCAGCAGGAAATATTTTAAGCACTAAAAGTTGGGCGAAAAAATTTCGGATAACGTCTTGGCTAACTGACGTTAGCGAGTTTTACAACCTATTTTTTTTAAAATCTTTTTGCCATGCACTAAAAATATTCAGCCACATTAAGTTGCTAATGTGGCGAAGCCCAAGCCGGTACTCCGGCGCCGCTGTTAGCCTTTGTTATATGCTGAAAGCGCAATTACTAAAAGTTTTGTGCAAGCGAAACACACCCACTATGTCAAGCAACCGCTTCTAATTTTTTATCTTCTTCATAAAAAACTTCATCTTTCCATAATCTATAAATTACTTTTACCCACTTGTTGGATAAAGCTCTTATGGCTACTGAATGTTTTTTGCCCTTCGCCTTTTGCATATCATAGTATGCTCTTGCCCACTTGCTATGGATCAGTGTTTCAAAAGCAAACCGATATAATACAGTTCGTGCATATTTATTACATGCCTTTCTCATAGTAACTTTATGATAGCTACCACTCTGATAATTTTTCGGAGCAGTGCCGAACAGGCACTGTGCCTGGTTGGCATTATCAAAACGACTCATATTGTCACCAAATAAAGCAAGAAGATTGCTTCCGAGGATTGTACCTACCCCAGGTATAGATCTGAAAATCTTACCTAAATGATGATTGTCCAATATTCCAATCATTTCTTGTTCAATATCTTTTAAACTGCGTTCGATTGAACTCATTATTTCACAAAGCATATTTACTTCGTGTAGGTATGCATAAACTACATCTGGCGATATTAGCTGTTCATGCTCTCTAATTTTCCCTAACAGTTTAGTTATATATTTTGGATTATGATAATGATTCGATTTTAAAAACAATATCAATTCTTCATCGCTGGCCTGTCTAAGATCATCAAATGTTGGATATTTTATAAGCATTTTGAGTTGGACTGTACAGCCAAAATGTGAAAATAACGATTCATGCAGGTAAAAATACTGTCTTACAGCAAAATGCAGTTTGTTTATATACCTTGATTGTTCTTCAGTCATTCGATTATGTATTATACAAAGCATTTTAAGTTTTTCAACTTCTGATGAGCTGTAAATCATAGGTCTGCATTGATTGTGATTTCTTCTCAAATATTCTGCAATTGCTGCAGCATCAATTTTATCATTCTTATTACCAGATACGGTTATTGTTTCTTTAAACCTTTTAATTTTTAAAGGATTAAGAGAATAGGTTATATAGTTTTTTGTTTTGAGATAATCAACAAGTGGTCCATGCGGTAATTCAAATCCAATTAGTACTTCATCTAAATTTTTTAGTTCTGTTCCAAGCGCATTAAAGCCGGTAAGATTATTCTCAATCGTAAATTGCGAATATAAATTGCCTTCATTATTTAATATGCATACTTTATGATCGAGTGATGAATTATCAATGCCTACGAAATATGTCATGATGGTTCACCTCCGCATTATTGGTAGTTCTTCTGCTGCACCCTTATATTGGTCATTCGCCCCACTATAAGCAGTCAGAAGATAGGGGGGAGCGGTTGTGCCTCAAGCATTGTTATTATGCAGGACGCCGATAGCTCTCCCCGCTACCAATATAATTCTTTAAAACCTATATCTCTACATTTAGTGTAACATATAACGGATGTTGAGCTTGATGAATAAGATTAAATGTCTAATTAAAATGCAAATAGCTCAGTTATACAGGTATCTTCAAATTTTATACCTGGATAAACATCTTTTATTATCAATCTAATTTTTGTGATTTCGTAGTCAGTGTCAAAGTCTTCTGGCCCAATAAGAATATTTATATATTTTTTATTTAAACCATCCCAATCATATAAATATTGGAGTTGATTATCTTTTAACTCTGGTAAATTTATAGTTTTACTCAATGTAAAATAAGTTTTAGTTGGACCTTTTTTTAAACCTTGAATATCAAATTGAATTGTTTTAACTTTAGAATTCTTATGAAATAGTTCCCAAGTTCTCATAAAGCCATTTGCTATACCAATATTTCTGACTGATGCTCTTTCATTAAACTCAACTTCAACCCATTCGTTAATTCCATATCCAGCAACGCCTTCAACCCATGCAGTTTCACGGTTGTTATCAATAAGATTTATTGGTGAATAATTACCTTTAAGACTACTTGAAGCTGTTATATTTTTAACAAGAGTAGAAGTCTTTCCTGGGAGTTGATAATTATTATAATACTTTTCAATATTATAATCTATTTTCAAATCACTCAATCTTGAAAAATTTGTTTTCTCAATTATGATATGATAAATGTCATCTTTTTTTTGAAAATCTTTAATGCCACCTATTGTATATTCTGCTTCTTTCATTCTTAAAGCAAATATATCGATAAAAATTTCAAGTTTATCAACAACTCCTTTACCCCAACTTGCTGCAGGTTTAAAATTATATTTAAAAAATTTTGTTAATTCACCAGTATCGTAGTTATCGTTAAAACACGATTTTACAGAATATTGAATATCAATAGTATTTTTCCCTTTGGTTAAAACTAATTGTGCTAAGTACCACTTGTTTTCACCATTTCTGCTCCGTACGCCATCATAGTCATCACCGTATTCATAACTTACATTTTTATCAATTTTTTCTCTAAGCTTAATAAGTTTTCCATTTAAACGCAATTTAAAAAATTTTATATAATCATTATTAGAATCATCAAATGAAATATAATCAACACTCCTGTAAGGATAGTTATAAAAAGGAAAACCATATTCAACAGTTTTATTATCATCTTTACAATTCAATTCATATATAATATGAACATCAACATAATCATTGACAGGTCTAATGAAAAGTCTTTCATATACAAGATCAACACTATCAATTTTTTTCAATTGAATGTTTCCTGAGGATATTAAAGTAGAACCATCGATCGGTCCGCCATTTGAATATAACGGATATGCAGATAACACAATAAGTGATAAAAATAAAACGATCTTTTTATTTCTAATCATTGAATATCTCCTTGTAATATTAAATTATCAAGCATCAATAAGTTAATATATGAGGCCACGGATGGCCGATTAAAAAGTTTTTTGCGCTTTTTGCATATAACGTTCACGCTAACTGACGTTAGCGAGTTTTTCAATTCATTTTCTTTTAAAATCATTTTGCCAGGTACTAAAAGTATTCAGCCACATTAGGTTGCTAATGTGGCTTTAGCCCAAGCCGGTACTCCGGCGCAGCTGTTAGCAGTTGTTATGTGGCTGTGCGTAGGCCATCTTTTAGTGGAATGGACAGCCGGAATGCGCGCGCCCGCAAACAAAAATGTGAAAGCCGGAAAAACGTCGATCGATTGCCAGCAAGCTGTATTACAATTAACCGAAAAGCCAAATGAATTTTGTTTTTTTACTTTTACAAATATGAAAAGAAAAATCCTTTTTTATATTACAAAAAGTTCAACCCTGCCTTTGCGCGCATTCCGGCTGGCCATGTAACGTCGGCCGAAGCATGCCACATAACGTCAAAGCTAGCTGACGTTTGCCAGTTAACTTAATGAGTTTTTAACAGAACAAGGACAATTAAATCAACAAGTTTTTGCCAGGATGAGTGGCAAATGTGCCGTGAAGGCCAAGCGAGGTACTCCGAGCGCCGCAGCTAGCTGCTGTTGTATGCCGTGCGTAGGCCATCCTTTAGTGGAATGGCCAGCCGGAATGCGCGTATCCTCAAATGAAATTTCGAAAGCCGATAAAACGTCGATCGATTACCCAAACTTGTCGATAAACAGAAAAGCCAAATGAGTTAAGTTTTCTGCCTTTATAAATATAGAAATTGAAAATCAGTTTATTATTATAAAAAGTTTTGCCATGCCTTTGCCTTCGCGCGCATTCCGGATGGCCATGTAACGTCGGCCGAAGCATGGCATACAACGTCTTGGCTAGACGACGTTTGCCAAGTTTACTAAATATTTTACACTGAATGAGTTTATACAAATCAAGAAGTTTTTGCCACTATTAAGTGGCAAATGTGGCGAAGCCCAAGCCGGTACTCCGGCGCCGCGTTTAGCCTTTGTTATCGGCTGTTCCCCCCGCCGTTCGGTGATGTTATATAAAACGTTCTACTGATACATTAAATATTTTTGCTAATTTCTTTGCCGTTATTTTACTTATTGGTCTTGAACCATTTTCCATATTTGAAACATGCTGCTTCGGAATTCCTCCTAGCATTTCACCTAGTTTTTCCTGAGTAATTTTATGAATCTTTCTATAAATCTTCATGTTGTCCCCAGGTGTTTTCTCTGCTTTGATTTTTTTATACCAATCAGTTTCAACAATATCTACATATTCATCATCAGCATCTTTTGTAATATGGACTTTCTTTCCATATTCTTCTTTTAATAATGTTATAATTTTTGATGGAATATCACCTTTGATATTAATTTCAATACGGGGCGTTTTCACGACTGCCTGCATAGTATACCTCTATTGTAATTGAATCATTTTCATTATACCAACACGCGACCCATTTATAAGCTAAGTGGCAGTGGTATTCATTTCTTCCTAATGTACTAAAGTTCGGCCATTCTTTTCTTATTGGTCCTTTCTCCATTAAGTCATCAACGAGAGTATCCAATGTGAATTGAATATCCTTTGGCAACTTGTGGATATTTTTCAAAACGCTTTTTTTAATTTTAACTTTGTACATGAATCAAAGTAATCATTTTATGGTTGGTAGTCAAGAAGTTTTTTACACTAATTTAGTGAATAGAAAGAAAAAATAATGAAGTACAAGGCGGGGGGAATGGCCGATAACGTTCACGCTAACTGACGTTAGCGAGTTTTTCAATTCATTTTCTTTTAAAATCATTTTGCCAGGTACTAAAAGTATTCAGCCACATTAGGTTGCTAATGTGGCTTTAGCCCAAGCCGGTACTCCGGCGCAGCTGTTAGCAGTTGTTATGTGGCTGTGCGTAGGCCATCTTTTAGTGGAATGGACAGCCGGAATGCGCGCGCCCGCAAACAAAAATGTGAAAGCCGGAAAAACGTCGATCGATTGCCAGCAAGCTGTATTACAATGTAACCGTCAAAACAACTGCATCTTAACAACCTTCAGATAATAAGATATACTGCCTCTAAAATCAGGAGGCATTATGAAAGACCATACAGACTACCGGCAAAACCATGTTCAGAAATGGAAACAAAGCGGATTAAGCATGCAGAGATATTGTTCGGAACAGCAAATATCCTATTGGAGTTTTCGAGACTGGAAAAAGAAGTCCGAGCATGAAAAACTTTTTGAAAAAAAGGGCCTGGTAGAGATACCCGTCACACTTTACAAAACGAAGAAAGAGAATGAACCAATAGAAATAGCATTAAGCAACGGAATAAAAATTATAGTAAAAGAAAACTCCGGTACAGACCATCTAAAAACAATAGTATCTGCATTGGCAGAACTGCCATGAAAGTAGATTTCAGTAAAGCCAGAATATATGTCAGACCCGGATACATCGACATGAGAAAACAGATAAATGCACTTTCAGTATATGTGCAAGAGGATCTGAAAAATAACCCGCTTAGCGGAGATCTATATATTTTCTGCGGGAAGAGCAGAAGATTATTGAAAATACTCTACTGGGACAGGAACGGTTTTTGTATGTGGCAGAAACGTCTGGAGCAGGACAAATTCCCATGGCCAATGGATAAGGAAGACGTAAAAGAGATAACTGAAGATGAGCTGTCTATGCTGCTTGACGGAATAGATTTCTGGAACGCGCATAAAGTATTAAAATTTTCTGCGGTATCATGAAAAGTGCTATTAATAAAATTATACTCCGTTAATCATGATCACATGAAACATGAAAAAAGAATTCTCCCCGATGATCCGGAAAAACTGAAACAGATGATAGAATCTCTTGAAGAGAACTATCGCCTGCTGGAAGAGAAATATAAAACACTACAAAGGAAATTTTTCGGAAAGTCGAGCGAGAAACTTACACCGGAGGATGAACTTCAGGGACGTCTATTTGATGAAGCTGAAGAAGGAATTTATCCTGAAGGTGAAGACTCACAAAAAGATGAAGAGCCTGATGTCACAAGAGTAAAAGAACATGTCAGAAAAAAGACCGGGAGGAAACATCTGCCTGCAGATCTCCCGCGAGAAGAAGTTATTCATGATTTAACTGAAGCTGAAAAGAAATGTCCATGCTGCGGTGAAGAACGGAAGCAGATAGGCTCTGATGATACCGAGGAGCTTGATATAATCCCTGCAGCAATTAAAGTAATCCGCCATGTGCATATAAAATATGGACCATGCGGATGTGATGGCTTTCTTAACTCCGGTGAATCAGAAATAAAAAAAGCGGCAGCTCCGAAGCGTATGATTCCAGGAAGCATTGTGAGTCCGGGATTACTCGCATATACGGTTACATCAAAGTATGCTGACGCTCTCCCTTTTTACAGGCAGTCAAAGATATTTGAACGGATAGGGGTTGAGCTCTCGCGTGCGACGCTTTGCAATTGGACAATTGAAGCATATGAGAAGATGACCGGATTTATGGAAGTTCTTGAAGCGCAGTTAAAAAGCGGAAATTTTATCAGGATGGACGAAACAACAGTTCAAGTTCTGCATGAAGAAAACAGGCGTCCTGAAAATAAATCATATATGTGGGTAAGTATCGGTTATCCCGAAAGAGGGAAGCCTCTTGTTCTATATCAATATCACCCGACACGATCAAAAAAAGTTCCTTATGATTTTCTTGAGGGATTTACCGGATATCTTCAAACTGATGGATATGACGGGTATAACTATGCCCTTTCACGTGGTGGAATTGTTCATGTCGGATGTTTTGCTCATGCCCGGAGATATTTCTTTGATGCCGCAAAGCTTAACAAAAAGGACAGTCGGGCTCATAAAGGATTGCAGTTTATAAAACACATCTACGAGATCGAGAGTGAACTCCGTGTGAGAAATCTTGCTGATAATTTATTTGTAGAACAGAGAAAAAAACTTGTTCTTCCAGTACTTGATGATTTTCACCGATGGCTTGTTCTTACAAAAAATGAGATCATCCCAAAAAGTAAAACCGGTGAAGCTGTAAATTACACTCTGAATGAATGGAGTAAGCTTATCCGCTATATTGATGCGGCATTTTTAACTCCGGATAACAATGAAGCTGAAAGGACAATCCGGCCATTTGTTATCGGGAGAAAAAATTGGCTGTTTTCAAATACACCTCGAGGAGCTAATGCCAGTGCTGCTATGTATAGTCTGATTGAAAGTGCTAAAGCAAACAGACTCGAACCTTATGCATATTTACGTTTTCTCTTTACCAGGCTTCCTGAAACATCAAATCAGGCAGAATTAACAGCACTTTTACCTTGTTTTCTAACTTCTGAACAAATCAATCATTGTTAACATGAGATGCTGTTGTTTTTACGCTTACATTACAATTAACCGAAAAGCCAAATGAATTTTGTTTTTTTACTTTTACAAATATGAAAAGAAAAATCCTTTTTTATATTACAAAAAGTTCAACCCTGCCTTTGCGCGCATTCCGGCTGGCCATGTAACGTCGGCCGAAGCATGCCACATAACGTCTTGCTTACCCGAAGTTGCGCGGCCTTTTGCGCAATTTGCCGCAAGGCCAAGTGAGGTACTCCGAACGCAGCGGGTAAGCTTTGTTGTGTGCAGTATCGCGGTTTACTCATTCATTTATCAATTACAAATGTAACTTCTTGAAATGTTCCAGGCCATGGTACAATTGGAGGAAATATACATCCAGGTATGCATGCAATTGTTTTTTCTATCGCTTTACTATCATTAAGTTTTAGTTTTATTGTTTCATCCTGTTTAATCTTCAAATGTAGCGTTCGAATTGAACCAATTTGAGGGTTTTGCGAAGTACCGTACGTATCGGCCTGTCCAGTTTTCGCATGTAGGATATATTCTATTTTTAAATCACCAACTGGTACTGGGAATTTATATTCAAAATCATCTTTTTTATAAATCTTTTTATCATTTTGATCAAAATAATGATTACCAAAAGTTCCATAAAAATATTCTTCATCATTCACAATAAATTTACAAGCCCAGTGGTCAATGTATTTATAATAATTGAAATCTAATATTATATAACCATGCTCAGATAATAAAATTGAATTTTCTTTTTCTTTAATCTGTCGTGATGGTGTACACGATGTAATAAAAAATAGGATAAGTATAAGTATTGATATATGTTTTTGCATTTACTAACTCCTAAAGTTTTAGCGATATTGCACACAACGTCTTGCTTACCTGACGTTGCGGCGGTCTTTTGCCGCAATGTGGCGAAGCCCAAGTGAGGTACTCCGAACGCCGCAGGTAAGCTTTGTTATATGCTGAAAGCGCGATTACAAAATGTTTTGTACAAGCGAAACACGGATGTTGAGCTTGAATGCTAATGTTTTTTACATAGACTCAAATGTATTTACCATAGTTTCAATAATTAATGTTAAGTGTTTTCATCCCACTTAATAGATATTCTCCAAAGGTCACTATTCTTATTTATCAGACAATTTTCAACTATTTCCTGTTTGATATAGTTTTCTAATTCAAGGGCTCTTTCTTTGAAAATCGTTTCTTGAGGTGTAAGAGTTGGAATTAATTTATATTCAATAATACCGGAGAAACCCGGATCTTTTTTATATTTAAGAATAATATTGGAAATTGATAGTTTTATTGTTTTATCAAATTGTTCTATATTTCCACATCCGATAAAAACAAGTAGCCTTTTTAAATTGCTATTTTCTTCTTCTAATTCTATGCTTTGCATATATGGTTCGTTGTTATTATCAAAATATATTTGATCTGAATTGTTATCATCTATAAATAATGATCGCGTTGTATCACAATATAGTGGTTTGTCAATTGTGCGGAATTTTGAAAAGAATCCTCTTCCTCTATACTTTTGAATATAAATATATCCGACATTATCTAACCTGTTTGCTGACTCTACAACAATTGCGTCATATTTTTTATTGTTTATGGTTAGTGTAGTGTCAAAAGCCACCGCATATCTGCATACATTTTCAGGTAATTGTTTCACTGCATTTTTTGCCAATAGAACACTATCGGGATAAGTATCGGCAACGAATCTTGATAGTGTTCTATTGGATACAATCGTATCACCTTCTGACATTAAAAACGGAACTAATGGTCCATTTCCATCTTTGATAGATTCAATCCCATGGTTTAAGGCATAGAATATTAAATCCTCAAGTTCTTTTGTTATACTCATAGTTTTTTAATCCTCCTTATGTAAAATAATTTTAAATATATAATATTTACAAACAAGTCATGATTATAGATAAGAAATGTTCTGATTGGCCACGGATGGCCAATTAAAAAAGTTTTCGCGCTTTTTGCATATAACGTCTTGCTTACCTGACGTTGCGGCGGTCTTTTGCCGCAATGTGGCGAAGCCCAAGCGAGGTACTCCGAGCGCCGCAGGTAAGCTTTGTTATGCGCTGGTAATTTTTATTTTACAAACTATTTACAATTTATATGCCAAACCTGTTATCAAGCTTGTTCTGTTCCAATTACCCTTATCATAGATATCAAAGTTAAATTTAAAAAAACATCATAGCTGCTTGTAATCGGATAATCTATCCCGACACCAACAAATGCATAACGTCCACTGATGTCTTTTTCCTTTAATATTGGCGTTGGATCACTATTAGTATTTTGTGTTTCATAATGATCTACAACAGGAAGTTGTTTGTTAAAAGAGGCATATCCAACGCCAAGATATAAATTAATTATCCAAAACAATTTTTCATCTATTCCGAAACCAAACTGATAAATGCTGCTGTCACTACTATAAACAATTTTGGAATCGATTAGTAATCCAAGTCCAAAAATATTCTTTGAATTCCAATCAGCAATATTCAATCCTGTTCCAATAGTATATCGAAAACCAATTCCAATTCCCTTGTCTTCCGCATTATATAAAGAACGAGTTTGAGATATTTTAGTTGTTTCAGTTTGATTAGTCGATTGATTTATCGAAGTTATAGTTGAACCTTCATTTGCTTCAAGGCGATATATTAGACCTGCGTCACTGTATATTTTGATGTCCTGATATTTGCTGAACAAGCTAATTACAAAGTCTGATGCCGAAAATTCGGGTTGAATATTTTGTGCAAAAAGATTGTGTTGTAATATAATAATACTTATTACAAAAAAAAGGATTCTCTTCAAAATATACATTTTTTGTTAATCTCCAGGTTTAAAAATTACTTGCGCATAACGTCTTGATTACCTGACGTTGCGGCGGTCTTTTGCCGCAATGTGGCGAAGCCCAAGCGAGGTACTCCGAGCGCCGCAGGTAAGCTTTGTTATATGACGTTTGCCATTGTTACTCAATACATTTATCATTAATTTTTTTTTCTAATTCTTTTATAACTTTAATGCAAGAGTTATACTTAAAAATTAGATTAATCATAAATAAAAGAATCAATACAAAGGCGATTGAATATATTTTTTCTATATCAATTTCTTTTATTTTTACCAACAGCAGAAAAATATTTAATAATATAAATAGTATAATGAAAAATAATAGATTTACGATGTGACAGTTAAGTAACAATTCAGTATGATTATTATTTTCATTATATTTGCAATTAAGAATTACTTCCGATTTATCAGTTATATTAAAGATAAAATGACTGAAGTTTCTTTTTACAATAAATCCATTATGTTTAGCTGAAAATCTAATTCTTTTTTTTAGATAATAATATTTTTCTAAATTAGACATCAATTCTTTTGAATTACAATTGAGATCATATTTTTTTTCTATTATGATTGAGCCAACTTTATTTATTTTAATATAGTCTTTCATGCTTTCCTTATAATTGTTTTATTAAAAAACAAGTCAATGGCAAATGTCATATAACGTCTTGCTTATGCGACGCTTGCCATGTTTACTGAAAGTTTTATACTTTATAAGTTTATAGAAATCAAGAAGTTTTTTGCCACGATAAGTGGCAAGTGTGCCGAAGGCCAAGCGAGGTACTCCGAGCGCAGCGCATAAGCTTTGTTATGTGATGGCGCTGTGCATTATACGCAAAGTCGGTAAAATACACGGATGTATTTTACCGTTATAATGCACCTTGTTAACTATCTGAATTAATTATATTTTAATGATTGATAAAATATAATTAATCAAGCTTCAAAAATAATTTTCATGATTTAGTACTCATCCGTTATGCCAACATTAACCTGAGTGCTGTAAAAATTTATTCCTAAATCCTTAATTACACATAGTTCGAACATTATAGAATAATTATTTGAGTTCATTATTTTATTACCTAAAGTTACCGACATCAGATGGCGTGGGGAATTATCATTATAGTAATCTTCTTCAATCTTGCTATATGTGTTTCTGAGAGTATATTTACCAGAGCCATAAACCGCATATTTTGGAAGTATATTATAACTGACATACAGAGGGAAAATCATATCAAATGAATGAATGCCCGGTTCGTTTCCATCAATGATATTCGGCCGATACCCATAATATGAATTAATACCTGTAGCTAAAAAAAAATCACCTGAATTGAAAAACTGGTATTTAAAATATCCTTCAACTGCATACAATGAAATATTTGATCCAATATCAAATCCGTCACCTAATCCGTATCTAACAATAAACCACGGTGGCTGTATATATGGATTTTCTGATTCACTATTATTATTTTTCTTATATTCTTGCTCGTATATATCAGGTCTTCCTGTATACTGGGAAATCACTCCTCTCCCATCTGGAGAGATAACAACAGCTCCTCCCGTAGAAGAAACACCTTTAGGAAGCACCTCTGCAGTCTGCATTGTCAGATTGCTTATACATGAAATATTTAAAAGAGTCAACATGAATAATAAATACATAAGTAAAATATTTTTTATAAAATCCAATTTTTTCACCAGTTTATTAGTTTTTGATTAAGGAAACTGTGATTCATCGCTTTTTACGTCTAATGGTATGAATCTTTAATGTTTTTCAAATAATTAAATATTATACAATATTTTTCAAATTAAGCGGGCAAGGACGCCCGCTATGGAAGTTCAGCACAGCGCTTTCACATAACGTCTTGCTTACCCGACGTCGCGCGGCTTTTTGCGCGATGTGGCGAAGCCCAAGTGAGGTACTCCGAACGCCGCGGGTAAGCTTTGTTGTACGATGCAGCCACATTACTATAAGTTTTGTAACTTTGAGGCATGGACGCCGAAAAGTTCACAAATAATTTTTATTATAGTAAATTCATTTTTTTTAACATAAATAACGGTGCAAGTAATGAATAAAAAATATATACTAAACCAACAAATGCTTCTGGGAAGTCATAGAGATTTACTTTTCTCAACCATGAATTCATTTTTTTATTTTCATTATTAAAACTCTGCATTGATGAATGCGTTTGTTGATAAAGAATAAAATCTTTAATTTTTCCATAATTTGTATAAGATGAATTAATAATTATAGGGAGTCCATGCCGTCGATATAATTTTAAAATTGAAACTTTACTTCCAGGAACGGTTTTAAAATTTCTTATCTCTGTTATTTTTTCCCATTCAATTTTTCTTTTAATTAGCAAACGCCATTGTAAACAGTATTTGGAAGTAATTGTTGCCCTTTCATAAAAAATTACTCTTGTTAAAAAGAAATATAATATAACAGGATGTATCATAATCAGAATTGATTTCAATTGAAATAAATAGTTTTTCCATCCAACATTTTTCGTGTATATTATAAGCATAATTATTACGATAGAAATATAGGTCAAAAAAAACGGCAAAAGCCTTTTTCCATTATACTTCCCGGTAATACTAAAGTATGGAATATTATGTATGTCATCTTTACAAGAATCATCTGAAAGCTTATTGTTTATATTTTCACTGATATCATATCCGGAACCAGGTTCATTCCATAAATCATATTCTATTTGAGAATCCTGAGTCAATCTTTTTGATTTTTTAAAAAAAATCTTAATTGCAATACCAACAGAACAAAAAGTTATAATTATTTTACTATAAATCTCAAATGAGCCAAATCCTATATATTTTTGGATCTGGTTATCAATTATGTATTCGATGTTTCCACTATAAAATACAAGTTCAAAAAAATCAGATATATAAGAATAAAAAATTATTATTATAATCAAAAATGGAATACATATTAAACAAAAAGAAAATATTATGAAACAAAAGTTTTTTATTATGTTTTTCAGATTTCACCTCTCATGTTGTTGTAAATTTAAAACATTGAGTATTATAAAGTTTTATTTTCTTCCGGCACGGATGCCGGGTCTTAAGTTTGTGGCTGTTTCGTACAACGTCTTGGCTAACTGACGTTAGCGAGTTTTTCAACTCATTTTTTTTAAAATCAGTTTGCCCAACACTGAAAGTATTCAGCCACATTAAGATGCTAATGTGGCCTCAGGCCCAAGCGAGGTACTCCGAGCGCCGCAGTTAGCCTTTGTTATCTGCAGTGCGTAGGCCATCCTTTAGTGGAATGGACAGCCGGAATTCGCGCGCCTTAAATGAATTTTCGAAAGCCGATAAAACGTACATCGATCACCAACCAACTGCCTTTACTATTAGCAGAAGAGCCAGAGAAAAAAAGTTTTCAATTTTTACAATTATAGAAATATTAAAATCTTTATACTATTAAAAAAAAGTTTTGCCATGACTTTGCGCGAATTCCGGCTGGCCATGTAACGTCGGCCGAAGCATTGCAGATAACGTCTTGGCTAAACGACGTTTGCCAAGGCACTGAAAATTTTATGCTGAATTAGTTTTTAAAAATCAAGAAGTTTTTGCCACGATTAAGTGGCAAATGTGGCGAAGCCCAAGCGAGGTACTCCGAGCGCCGCGTTTAGCCTTTGTTATCTGATGCGGCCAAATTACAATGAGTTTGTTGCAGCCGACGCTAGGAGGGCAGAGGCTGTACTATAAGTTTTACTCTACATGAGACAATTCATCGATAAGTGCTTTTTCAACAAATTTATTCAATGACACATTCATTTTTGTTGAAGCTATTGCTATTTCTCTATGAAGTTCTGGAGAAATTCTTAGGTTGAATTTTCCTGAATATGGTTTTTCAGGATTTACACCTTCTTCTATACACCACTTTATGTAATCATCTATTGAATCTTTAAATGCTTTTTCTATTTCTTTTACGGAAGTTCCCTGGAATGTAATTACATCTTTTGTATTTATTACATCACCATGAAATATCTTTGCATCTGAATCATAGTTAACTATTCCGATATATCCTTTATGTTCCATCATGGTTTTACACCTGCATTTTCTAAAAATCGTTTCATTGATGCTACTGCACCTTTATCTGTTTCTTTTTTCGGGTGCGGTCTATGAAAAACTGCTCGTACATTATTAAGTTTAATACGAATTCTTGATCCTTCTCCTTCACTTATTTCTGCACCTATAGATACCAATAAAGCTTCGATGTCTTTCCAGTGAATAGATGACATTGTTGGCTTTTTGAATATGTCTTCTAGAGTTTTTCGGTTTTTCGCATTCATGTTATGGTTATAGTACTAATTTGTGGTATCAATGTCAAGTTTTTTTATAACCGGCACAGGACGTGCCGCCTTAAGTTTTTGGCCGTTTCAGATAACGTCTTGGCTAACTGACGTTAGCGAGTTTTACAATTCATTTTTTTTAAAAATCTGTTTGCCCAATTACTCAAAGTATTCAGCCACATTAGGTTGCTAATGTGGCGAAGCCCAAGCCGGTACTCCCCCTATGTGCCAAGATAGTTGTCGCCTGAAATAAATCAGGAGATGACAATGAAATACAGTAAAAGATTCAAAGAATCAGTACTCAGGAAAGTGTTACCACCGGAAAACAGGAGTGTGCCTGAAGTTGCCAAAGAAATGGGTATATCAGATCAAACGATATACAATTGGAAAAAGATGCTTGAAAATGGAGAACAACTATTGGATGAAGAAAGCAGTCCTTCATCAATAGGCCGATTGGAGAAGTTTAATCTTCTTCTTGAAGGTAAAACCATAACTGAAGAAGAATCCGGGAAGTGGCTCAGAGAGAAAGGACTTCACAGTGAACATCTGAATCTCTGGGAACAGGAGTTTAAAGACATTTTGAAAGATAAAGAAACCGAACTAAGACAGGAAAATACCAGGCTAAAGAAAGAGAAAAAAGAACTCGAGAAAGAGCTTCGCCGTAAAGAGAAAGCATTAGCCGAAATGGCTGCACTAGTAACTCTCAAAAAAAAAGCGAATGCAATCTGGGGGGACAGAGAGGACGACTGATTTCTTTGGAAGATAAAACTCAGACGATTGAATTAATCAATGAAGCAACGAGCAATGGAGTCCGGAAAGCAAAAGCCTGTGCAGTACTTAATATAAGCTTAAGATCATTCCAGCGATGGGATAAAGAATGCTGTGCTGATAAAAGAAAAGGTGCAATGAAAAATGTTCCCCGGAAACTATCTGAAATAGAGAATCAGAAGGTGATAGATACGGCCTGTGATAATAAGTTTAAAGATCTGACACCGCATGAAATAGTAGCAATACTTGCGGAACAGGGTGAATATATAGCATCAGAGAGAACTTTTTACCGGATTCTGAACATGGCGAATATGCTTCATCATCGAGGGAATAATAAGCCCTGTCGTAAAACCGGTAAGCCTGATGAACTGAAAGCAACCGGTCCTGATCAGGTCTGGTGTTGGGATATAACATTTTTAAGAACACCAGTGTATGGATTATATTTTTATTGCTACATGATTAAAGATATCTGGACAAAGGAAATTGTCGGTTGGGAAATTCACGAAACAGAGGATGTAGAAATAGCATCCGATTTATTTAGAAGGCTTCAGAATAAATATAAACTGAAAGGTATAAAATTACATTCAGATAATGGGAATCCGATGAAGGGTGCAACGATGATTATGACTTTATATAATCTTGGAGTAATTCCTTCATATAGCAGACCAAGAGTAAGTAATGACAATCCATATATTGAATCATTATTTAAGACTCTCAAGTATACTGCTGGTTATCCGGGGCAGTTCAAAGATCTTTATCATGCAAGAATCTGGATGGCTGAATTCGTGAACTGGTATAATACTGAACATAGGCATTCGGCAATTGGTTATGTTACACCGGCACAACGAAGAAGCGGAGAGTATAAAGAAATAATCAGTGCTAGAAATAAAACTATGGAACAGGCGAGATTGCTTCATCCGGAACGTTGGGGTAAAAAAGTCAGAATTTGGAATGTGACAGAAGAGATATTTCTTAATCCAAATGAAGAGACTAAAGAGAGATTAAACCAAAAGAAAGTGGCTTAAAAAAGCGACAACTTTGTTGACACAAAGCGCTCCGGCGCTGCTGTTAGCCTTTGTTGTACGCTGTATCGAGCCGCCCGGTTTCAAAGCTCTATAGGTTATTGATAAAAGGTAAAAGTAAATTATTCAAGGTCTTTTTATTCTTTGTTTTATAAATGTAGTAATCAGAATCAATTGTTATTATTTCATTTATATTTGTCATTTCAGCGATTATAATCAGAGATGAGTCTGCGAGATCCATTGGTACATCAGAATACTTTTTCGATAGTTGGATTATCCTTTCAAGGTGGTTGTTCTCTAAATTAATTATAGTAATTGCTTCTCGTTTTAGCCATTCTAAAAAATCAATCTGAACATTTATATTAAAGCTCAATAAATGTGTAACTTCAGTAATGACCGGCCAGGTTGTGATTAAGTGTCCTTTAAATTGTTTAAGAAATGAAACTACAGGAATATGATATTTGTCGTCCTTATCAAATAGGGCTATTAATGGACCAGCATCAACGAGAATGTTTTTCACGTAATTTTCCTTTCAGAATATTTTTATAATTCTGTGACAAGCTTCCATTGCCACTGCCATATTTTCCGAAAAGGTCAGAACCTAAATCATACGGTGAATGTGTTTTTTGATAATCTTCGAAATATAGAACAAGAGCTCTTTTGACAATTTCAGATTTTGAAATCTTCTCGTTTTTTGCGATTTGATTTAATTTGTCATCTAAGTCTGTAGATAGTCTTAAAGAAATCATTGTTTAACTCCTTGTTGTAATACAAATAGTAATACAATGCGAATGAAAAGTCAATTCTATTAATAAAATATTTCCAAAAAAAAGTGAAATTTCAGGCAGGAAGGGCGGCTCGATATGGCGTACAACGTCTTGCTTACCTGACGTTGCGGCGGCCGTTTGCCGCAATGTGGCGAAGCCCAAGTGAGGTACTCCGAACGCAGCAGGTAAGCTTTGTTATATGCCGTAAGCGCAATTACAATAAGTTTTGTGCAAGCGAAGCACACCCACTATGTCAAGCAACCGCTTCTAATTTTTTATCTTCTTCATAAAAAACTTCATCTTTCCATAATCTATAAATTACTTTTACCCACTTGTTGGATAAAGCTCTTATGGCTACTGAATGTTTTTTGCCCTTCGCCTTTTGCATATCATAGTATGCTCTTGCCCACTTGCTATGGATCAGTGTTTCAAAAGCAAACCGATATAATACAGTTCGTGCATATTTATTACATGCCTTTCTCATAGTAACTTTATGATAGCTACCACTCTGATAATTTTTCGGAGCAGTGCCGAACAGGCACTGTGCCTGGTTGGCATTATCAAAACGACTCATATTGTCACCAAATAAAGCAAGAAGATTGCTTCCGAGGATTGTACCTACCCCAGGTATAGATCTGAAAATCTTACCTAAATGATGATTGTCCAATATTCCAATCATTTCTTGTTCAATATCTTTTAAACTGCGTTCGATTGAACTCATTATTTCACAAAGCATATTTACTTCGTGTAGGTATGCATAAACTACATCTGGCGATATTAGCTGTTCATGCTCTCTAATTTTCCCTAACAGTTTAGTTATATATTTTGGATTATGATAATGATTCGATTTTAAAAACAATATCAATTCTTCATCGCTGGCCTGTCTAAGATCATCAAATGTTGGATATTTTATAAGCATTTTGAGTTGGACTGTACAGCCAAAATGTGCAAATAACGATTCATGCAGGTAAAAATACTGTCTTACAGCAAAATGCAGTTTGTTTATATACCTTGATTGTTCTTCAGTCATTCGATTATGTATTATACAAAGCATTTTAAGTTTTTCAACTTCTGATGAGCTGTAAATCATAGGTCTGCATTGATTGTGATTTCTTCTCAAATATTCTGCAATTGCTGCAGCATCAATTTTATCATTCTTATTACCAGATACGGTTATTGTTTCTTTAAACCTTTTAATTTTTAAAGGATTAAGAGAATAGGTTATATAGTTTTTTGTTTTGAGATAATCAACAAGTGGTCCATGCGGTAATTCAAATCCAATTAGTACTTCATCTAAATTTTTTAGTTCTGTTCCAAGCGCATTAAAGCCGGTAAGATTATTCTCAATCGTAAATTGCGAATATAAATTGCCTTCATTATTTAATATGCATACTTTATGATCGAGTGATGAATTATCAATGCCTACGAAATATGTCATGATGGTTCACCTCCGCATTATTGGTAGTTCTTCTGCTGCACCCTTATATTGGTCATCCGCCCCACTATAAGCAGTCAGAAGATAGGGGGGAGCGGTTGTGCCTCAAGCATTGTTATTATGCAGGACGCCGATAGCTCTCCCCGCTACCAATATAATTCTTTAAAACCTATATCTCTACATTTAGTGTAACATATAACGGATGCTGAGCTTGAAACAAAATATTATTAACTACACCCTTCCTCTGGTTTAGAGTCCTTATAAACTTTATTATAATCTATCTCCAGATTTTTTGAATCAATTTCTGAATATTCGCCATTATTAAATTCTAAAACTCTTATAGAATTAGAATCAAATTGCTTTTTAAAAGGAGGGTAATTATATTTGAATTTTTGATAAATAAACATAAAACCTGTTTTATTAAATTCTGTTTTAAGATCTCCATTTTTATAGCCATCTTTAAAAAAGACGAGATGTCTAAAGTTATCTTTTTCCCATCCAACACATCTATATCCACTAATTTTAAAAGAAAAAATTTGTTGGAATTCAGCATTATTGAAACTATAAAAATTCATTCCAAGATTATTATCATCATTTTCAATGTATTCAATCAATTCAGACTTATTATCATTATCAATGTCTTTTAGAACTAATCTATCATCAATCCCAATACCATAATCTTCATATTTCCGTTTCGACAAATGTAAAATGTTAAAACTACTATTCTGTTTTACTATTATAATATGATATCTTGACTGATGTATCCCTTGTTCAAGTGTCATTTTATAAAAATTCATTTCTTTTGATGACTTATCAATTTCAACTTCTTTTATTTGAAGAGATAGTACATTAAAACTACCACCTATGCTTTTGTTTATAAAATCTAGTAGATTAGGATCTACAGGGCTGGCTGCTTTTTTTAGTGAATATTTATATAAATCAGTAATTTCAATTGCATTTTGTTGTGCAATCCAACCAATAGTTGAGCCATTACATTTTTTTGAATTTATTTCTTTTCCTCTACTATCATCTTGGTCTATATTTTTTTTCCCAACATGATAGTAAGTTATAGTATTTACTGTTACTTTTTCAGTAACTGGGGCATAATCATTTTTTTTAAGAGGTTCCCCAAATATTTTATCACAACCGAAATTGTCTGAATCAGCTATAGGTCTTCCTTTTTCATGTGGAATATTTAATAATTTTGGATTATCCGAAATAATCTCTATCCAGCTGTTTACTTGTTCGATCTTATTCTTTTTAATTTCTTGTATTAATTCAGGATTTCCTTTTGAATATGAATCCGTATATCGAATAAAACCGGTTTGTCCTTTCTCAGTTTTGATATAATAATATGAACTTTCTTTATCTCTCCATATATTTAAACGGAAAAGTAATGTAAAAGACTCACCAGGATTGATAGTGTAAAAATCGCTATTATATATATTAAATACTTCTGATGTCCTATATATTCTTAAAGGAGAAACTGTTACAATTGCCTCTTGTTCATTCTTTACCTGTTCAGAATGAACAACGTTCTCCTCTGGAGTACCACTTTCTTTAATATAACCAGATAATGTTTTATCTTTTATTTTCCACCATCGTTCAGAGCTTTTGTTTTCATAATATTCAATTTCAATAAAATTACCAGGCGGAGCATACTGAATAAAATTTGAATCCGTTTTGGGTTTATCCATGATGCGGACATTATTACCGACGATGTAAAAATATCCTGATTGTTTGTTTTTATTACCACAATTACTTACAGTAGCACACATAAATAGAATCATTAAAAGATTTAAAAATTTGTTCATTGTACATGCTCCTTTTGTATTTAATTTATAATGAGGCCACGGATGGCCGATTAAAAAAGTTTTTGCGCTTATGGCATATAACGTCTTGCTTACCCGACGTTGCGCGGCCTTTTGCGCAATGTGGCGAAGCCCAAGTGAGGTACTCCGAACGCTGCGGGTAAGCTTTGTTATATGCTGAAAGCGCGATTACAAAATGTTTTGTGCAAGCGAAGCAAGGACGCTGAGCTTGTTTACTAAAAATTTTGTAATAATATATTAAAAAAAATTTCTTAATCTAAATGCATTCTTTAACAAACAGCATTTTAAACATTCAAATTGAATCCTATATCTGTTTCTTCACCTGATTTACCTGATAAACCCCAATTCTCTAAAGGTAGTTCATTTAATGTTATTATTATATCTGTTGGAGATATTTTTAATTCAGCTAATTTGATTACGATATTTTCATATAAAAGTTTTTTAGCTTTTTTAGATCTTCCTGGAAAAATAGTCATTTCTACTAAAATATATTTTTCTGTTCTTTTTGCAGAATATAAATAATTATTTTTTTCGAATTCAATTATTTGATGCATATAATCATCATCTGGAATTTTAAAAGCTTCAACTAATGATTCATGAATTTTATCAGAAATTTCTTTTTTTTGTTTATCGTCCCATATTTTTAGCATTGATATTTTTACTAATGGCATATGTACTCCTTTTAATACACAAATTTATTGATTACAAGATCATTTGGAAAAAATTCTTTGAATGTCTCTTTTAAAAACGAAATATAATCATCTATCATTTTATTGCTTAAATCAATAAAGTATTCATATGATTTTCTATTTTTGATAGTACACACCGGTTCTCTACCAGAGTTTAGATTATCACTATTTATTATTTCTCTTAATATACTTTTATCAAAAAACATTGATGTGCCTTGATGTAAAACATAAGAGGTTGATTCACCTGGAATATAGTTTTCAGGTTCATAACCATGTTTCATTAAATATTTTTCTTTTGCTTTTCGTTTATTGTCTGGGTCTAATTTGTTAAGCCAATCAGTGAAATTTAATGAACCTTTTTTAACATTACATTTTGAGCAAACATAAATCACATTTCGGACAGAATCTTCGCCGCCTAGTGCAGCCGGATTCATGTGATCAATATTTGCTTTTAATCTTCCATAATTATCATAACTAAATTCATTACCGCAATAAATGCAATAGTCTGATTCATATATTATTTGAGATTCAAGCCAGCACGGTAGACAAACTTTATCCCAATCATAGTTATACGTTTCAAAAAGTATTTTTAAAATTAAAATGCTTTCATTCAATTCATTATAGTGTTTATCGATAGCCATTTTAATATGACAGTCTCTACAATATTTTCCTTGAGCTGTATATTCGCTAGACCAGTTTACAAAAATATCAGACGGTAATAATTTTTTGCATTGTCCACATTTTTTTAATTTTGCAGTCATGATTACCTTTTATTTAATGAGGCCACGGATGGCCGATTAAAAAGTTTTTGCGCTTTTTGCATATAACGTCTTGGCTAACTGATGTTAGCGAGTTTTACAACCTATTTTTTTTAAAATCAGTTTGCCAGGTACTAAAAGTATTCAGCCACATTAGGTTGCTAATGTGGCCCTTAAGGCCCAAGCCGGTACTCCGGCGCCGCTGTTAGCCTTTGTTATGTGCAGTGCGTAGGCCATTCTTTCAGTGGAATGGACATCCGGAATGCGCGCCCCCCAAACAAAACTTCGAAAGCCGAAAAAACGTCGATCGCTTGCCAACCAGCTGTATTGCAATTAACCGAAAAGCCAAATGAATTTTGGTTTCTGCTTTTACAAATATGAAGAGAAAAATCCTTTTTCATTTACAAAAAGTTTAACCCAATCTTTGCGCGCATTCCGGATGGCCATGTAACGTCGGCCGAAGCATTGCACATAACGTCTTGGCTAACTGACGTTAGCGAGTTTTTCAACTTATTTTTTTTAAAATCTTTTTGCCAGGTACTAAAAGTATTCAGCCACATTAGGTTGCTAATGTGGCGAAGCCCAAGCCGGTACTCCGGCGCTGCTGTTAGCCTTTGTTATGTGGCTGTGCGTAGGCCATCTTTTAGTGGAATGGACAGCCGGAATGCGCGCGCCTGCAAATAAAACTTTGAAAGCCGGAAAAGTGTCGATCGTTTGCCAACCAGCCGCCTTACGATTAACCAAAAAGCCAAATGAATTTTTTTGCTCTTACAAATATGAAAAGAAAAATCCTGTTTTAAATTAAGAAAAGTTCAACCCTGCCTTTGCGCGCATTCCGGCTGGCCATGTAACGTCGGCCGAAGCATGCCACATAACGTCTTGGCTAACTGACGTTAGCGAGTTTTTCAACTCATTTTTTTTAAAATCAGTTTGCCCAACACTGAAAGTATTCTGCCACATTAAGATGCTAATGTGGCCTCAAGCCCAAGCCGGTACTCCGGCGCCGCTGTTAGCCTTTGTTATCTGCAGTACGTAGGCCATCTTTTAGTGGAATGGACATCCGGAATTCGCGCATCTTTATAAATTTCGAAAGCCTGGAAAGCGTCAATCGATTACCAATCAGCCGTATTGCAATTAACAGAAATGCCAAAGATCAGTTTTCTGCTTTTACAAATATAAAAAAGAACAAAGAGTTTTGAATTACAAAAAGTTAAACCCTGCGCGAATTCCGGATGGCCATGTAACGCCGGCCGAAGTATTGCAGATAACGTCTTGGTTAACTGACGTTAGCGAGTTTTACAACTTATTTTTTTTAAAACAAGTTTGCCCGGTACTAAAAGTATTCAGCCACATTAGGTTGCTAATGTGGCCCTTAAGGCCCAAGCCGGTACTCCGGCGCCGCTGTTAACCTTTGTTATCTGCTGTGCGTAGGCCAATCTTTCAGTGGAATGGACAGCCGGAATGCGCGCGCCTGCAAACAAAACTTCGAAAGCCGAAAAAACGTCGATCGCTTACCAATCAGCCGTATTGCAATTAACCGAAAAGCCAAATGAACTTAGTTTTCATCTTTTACAAATATGAAATAAGAAAAATCTTTTTTAAACTACAAAAAGTTCAACCCAATCTTTGCGCGCATTCCGGCTGGCCATGTAACGTCGGCCGAAGCATTGCAGATAACGTCTTGGCTAACTGACGTTAGCGAGTTTTACAACCTATTTTTTTTAAAATCAGTTTGCCAGGTACTAAAAGTATTCAGCCACATTAGGTTGCTAATGTGGCGAAGCCCAAGCCGGTACTCCGGCGCCGCTGTTAGCCTTTGTTGTACGACGGAAGCAGCATTACAGAATTATTTTTCTTTTTTTAAAATTTTATCATAGGATAATTGTTTTCTGATAAGCTACCATTTTTTGAATTCAGATCATATTCTACGTAATTATGAACACTATAGCCATCGGAAGTTATTGAATTTTGAGTTGTCGAATATGGATTTTTACTGATTGTAATTGAACAAATAATATTTTTATTTTCACCTAAGAATGTTCTTACAGTTTCTTTATTATCAATATATATTCCGATTATTCCTTTGATGTCTTTAATCGGCTGATCTTTGAGTTCAATATTTTTTATTATATAGTGAATATTAATTCTAGTTGGAGAGCATTGTTCTATGTAAAAATATTTATATTGTTCAAAATCGATTTTGTGTTTTTTATTTAACGCATGCTCGTTTAATTCCTCTTTCGAAGTAGGCCACGAGTTCTTTGATATATAATAGTCCATTGAGTAATAAACTGGATCATGATTTATCAAAGTGGTCGCTCTACCAATTTCAAGTGGAGGCAGTAATATTTTATTTACTGCATGTTCTGTCAATGATGTACACGAATTCATGATGGTCACAATACTAATTATAGTTAACAATCTAATTCTTTTTTTCATATATTGTACCTCAATAAGTTTGCTGCTTCTGTCGTACAACGTCTTGGCTAACTGACGTTAGCGAGTTTTACAACTTATTTTTTTTAAAAAACAGTTTGCCAGGTACTAAAAGTATTCAGCCACATTAGGTTGCTAATGTGGCGAAGCCCAAGCCGGTACTCCGGCGCTGCTGTTAGCCTTTGTTATGTGGCTGTGCGTAGGCCATCTTTTAGTGGAATGGACAGCCGGAATGCGCGCGCCTGCAAATGAAACTTCGAAAGCCGAGAAAGCGTCGATCGATTACAAGCCCGCTGCATTTCAATTAACCGAAAAGCCAAATAAATTTTTTTGCTTTTACAAATATGAAAAGAAAAATCCTGTTTTATATTACAAAAAGTTCAACCCTGCCTTTGCGCGCATTCCGGCTGGCCATGTAACGTCGGCCGAAGCATGCCACATAACGTCTTGGCTAACTGACGTTAGCGAGTTTTACAACTCATTTTTTTTAAAAAATGTTTGCCAGGTACTAAAAGTATTCAGCCACATTAGGTTGCTAATGTGGCCTTTAAGGCCCAAGCCGGTACTCCGGCGCCGCTGTTAGCCTTTGTTATCTGCTGTGCGTAGGCCAATCTTTCAGTGGAATGGACAGCCGGAATGCGCTCGCCTGCAAATAAAACTTCGAAAGCCTAAAAAACGTCGATCGCTTACCAACCAGCCGTATTGCAATTAACCGAAAAGCCAAATGAATTTTGTTTTCTGCTTTTACAAATATGAAAAAGAAAAATCTATTTTCTATTACAAAAAGTTCAACCAAATCTTTGCGCGCATTCCGGCTGGCCATGTAACGTCGGCCGAAGCATTGCAGATAACGTCTTGCTTACCCGACGTTGCGGCGGCCGTTTGCCGCAATGTGCCTATATGTTATGTTTGTATTAATTCAGATTTTTATTCTTTGTGTCATCTGAATTGATACTTATTCTTTTTATACTGGATAATTCGGGAAGAACTCAATGTGCCTGCCTAACAAAGACTTCCTGCGGTTCTGTTCTCCCGAATTATATAACCTTTCAATACCATTTATAGTAAGTATGCTCCATCGAGAGCTCCTGATATATAGGCGAAATGGAATAAAAGGTTTCCACAATATCTATAAAAGGAGCGACTTATGAAAACTTACATTGGTATTGATTGGTCGTCAACACATGATGATGTATGTATTTTAAATGAAAAGGAGGAAGTTGTCAACAAGTTTCGTTTTGATGTAACGAAACAGGGCTTTAAGAAATTGATTGATGCAATTGAAAATATACATTCTGCAAAGGAGGAAATTTTCATCGGTATTGAAACAGATAAAAATATTCTTGCGGATTATCTTCTTGCTTTAGGTTATCAGGTTTATGGATTGAATCCTTTTTGTGTTAATAGATTTAAAGACCGATATTCGGTGTCCTCAAAAAAAGATGATAACTTTGATGCGTACAATATTGCACTAATACTTTTTAAGGATTTTAATCGCTTTACCCCGATAATAAAATCTAGTAACAATTGTGAAGCGTTAAAAATGCACGGCAAAACACTTGAAATGCTTTTACAAGAAAAAACGCGTTTTGAAAACAGGTTGAAGAACGACTTGCATCAGTATTTCCCTATATTTACAGACTTTTTTGACGGTTTTACGAGCGTTCCACTGAATTTATTGAAAGTTTTAAATAAACCGGAACAGATAATAAATGCAACTTTCGAAGACTATCTTGAGTTGATTAAAGATGTTAAATATATGACTAAAAAAAGGAAGTCAGAATTTTATTGTTTATTAAAGGATCAAACAATATCTCCTAATAAAACTATACAGGAATGTTATTCCTTGAGAGTGTTGATTATTGTTGATCAATTACTGTTCCTTATGAAATCGATAAAACAGGTAGAAGAAAAAATATTAATGTTGTACGCTGCGAATGAATATTATAATGAGCCCAAGAAATAGGACACGAAATTAGACTTGAAAAAGTGGATATCTCCTTAAAATAAAACACAGGAGAATCAGTCAATATGAACAAAAGTCACAGCAAAGAGTTTAAAGCTAAAGTTGCAATTGAAGCTCTCAAGGGAGAGAAGACCGTACAGGAAATAGCTCAGAAGTTTGAAATTCACCCCAATCAGGTAACGCTTTGGAAAAAGCAATTGATAGAGAATGCAACAACAGCATTTGATAAGAAGGGTAATGACAAAGAACTTGTAGAATCTGAAAAAAAGCAGGATCAGCTTTTTAGTCAAATTGGACAATTAAAAGTTGAGAATGACTTTTTAAAAAAAAAGTACAAACAACTATACGGAACAGAGCCGAATTTATAGAGTCTGATCATATGGAATTATCAATTAAAGATCAGTGTGAGCTTCTTGGGATTAGCAGATCGTCATATTACTATAAATCGAAGCCGATTGTCGATGAAGAGGAAATTAAAATTTTGAAAGCCATTAAAGATGAGTTAAAGCTTCATCCATTTTATGGTTATCGGAAAATAGCGTTGGCTCTTAAAGATATGTGTGTTACGAGAAAGCAGATAAGGCTTATTATGCAAAAGGCAGGGTTAAGAGCCATCTATCCAGGGAAACGGCTTTCAATACCGATTAAATGGCATGAGAAGTATCCGTATCTTCTCAGAGATAAAGAGATATGGCTCCCGAACCAGGTGTGGGCAACTGACATCACCTATATTAAACTTTCCGGAGGTCATGTCTATTTGGTTGCAATTATTGATTTATTCAGCCGAAAGACTTTATCATGGAAATTGTCAAACACGCTAGATACTGAATTTTGTATTTCAGCTCTTGAAGAAGCAATCATGATTTATGGGAAGCCGGCTATATTTAACACTGATCAAGGGAGTCAGTTTACATCTGAAGCATTTACGGAAAAACTTCAGAATCACAAAATAAGAATCAGTATGGATGGCAAGGGTCGTGCTCTTGATAATATTTATATTGAAAGGTTCTGGCGGTCGCTCAAGTACGAAGAGATATATCTTAATGAATATCGTTCAATGGATGATTTAAAGATTGCCTTGAAAAAATACTTTAATTTTTATAACACTGAAAGATTTCATCAGTCGCTTGAATATGCTACACCGAATGAAATATACAATTCAGTTTTCAATGAACATTCTCAAGAACAGGCAGCTTAAAAGTGAGTATCCACTAAAAGTTAAAAATATTATGTGTTGATAAAAGGGCTCACTTTATATTCAACAATATTTTCTTCATTGCCGGGTGCTGCTGATCGACTAGCTCCAAGACTTTTAATGCATTTTGGGGATGTACAAAAGCGTTTTGAATCGTATCAAACTGTTCAATGTTATGCCGGTACATGTCCAGTAACAATTCAGAGTGGGAAATATTTACATGTCATTAAAATGCGAAGAGGTTGTAATAAATCATTTAGGGATACATTATATCAATTCTCATTTTGCAGTTTGAGCCTTGAAGCGTGGACTCGCGAATATTATGATCTATTACGTAAAAAAGGATGTAACCATTCTTCTGCTATTCGTGCTCTTTCGAATAAATGGGTTAAGATAATATTTAGAATGTGGAAAGATAAAACTGTATATGATAAAGAGATTTTTCTTAAAAAAAGAAAAATTGCATGATTATTTTTTTAGAAAACTTGACATAGTAAGACCGCAGGCCAAGGGAGGTACTCCGACCGCAGTGGGTAAGCTGTGTTGTGCGCTGGATTGAGCCGCCCAGTTTTATATTACATCAATTATTGAATAAAAGGTAAAAGTAAATTATTCAATGATTTTTTACTTTTTGTTTTATAAATATAGTAATCAGAATCAATCGTTATTATATCATGAATGTTTGTTAACTCGGCTATTATGATTAATGAAGAATCTGCAAGATCCATAGGAACATCAGAATATTTTTTTGATAATTCTATGATCCTGTCTAAATGGTTGTTTTCTAAGTTAATTATGGTAATAGCTTCACGTTTTAGCCATTCTAAGAAATCAATCTGGACATTAATGTTGAAACTCAATAAATGTGTGACTTCTGTAATTACTGGCCAAGTAGTAACCAGGTTTCCTTTGAATTGTTTTAGGAATTTTATTACAGGAGTATGATATTTATCATCTTTATCAAATAGGGCAATTAGCGGACCTGCATCAACGAGAATGTTTTTCACGGAGTTTACCTTTCAAAATATTTTTATAATTTTGCGATAGTTTTCCGTCACCACTACCAAACCTACCGAAAAGATCAGCGCCTAAATCATATGGTGAGTGTGTTTTCTGGTAATCTTCGAAATACAGAACGAGTGCACGTTTTACAATTTCAGATTTTGAAATTTTCTCGTTTTTTGCAATTTGATTTAATTTGTCATCTAAGTCTGTTGATAATCTTAAAGAAATCATTTTCAATCTCCTTTATGTAATACAATAAGTATTACATAAACTGCGAAAAGTCAATCATATTTCGAAAATATTCAAAAAATAGTATAGATTTTGAGCAGAAGGGGCGGCTCAATCTGGCGCACAACGTCTTGCTTACCTGACGTTGCGGTGGTCTTTTGCCGCAATGTGGCGTAGCCCAAGCGAGGTACTCCGAGCGCCGCAGGTAAGCTTTGTTATGCGCAGTATGGCAATGTTCAACGTTTCATTACTGATTCTAACCATGTTGCGATTTCATCCTTGAACAATTCGATTATGGTATCAGATTGTATTTTAAAATCATTTAAATATTTTTCAAAATAGTTTAATGTTACAATATGAACACATGATGCTTGTACATCACCTATTATAAATGGAGAATATACCATGCCAAAATCAAGTGGTTGAATATTGATGTTGTTATTTACATCTAAATGAGCTTCGAATAAATCACCATCAATAATTATTATTGGAAAGATAAAAGAAAGTGAATCACCGCCTTCATCTAATTTTTTCTTTTCATAAATTGCAGCATTGATACAACTCATTCTAGCATCATAAGTCTTATCCTTTTTGTCAGTAAATGCAGCAGCAATACCATATCCTATTTTATTATTTTTTGGTCTAAACCATTCCCAATTCAAAATTTTATTATCAATTGATTTTTGAATTAAAGCACGCTTACTATTACTACCATACATACAAAAAGTAAAAAAATCACCGGGATATGGATTTTCAGATTTAAATATTATCCATGGTTTATCTATATGTTTGCATTCTATAATACCAAACATTTGGCAATATCCAGTACTATCTGTTAAACGAATTTCGAAATCAATTTCTCTCATTTTATTGGTTTCTGGATCTATATAATATGCTGACTGTGCAAATGGGATTTCAAAATTTGAAAGGATAGATGCAACTTTCATTTCCAATGGGTATCCGCTATTTTCAAGCCATTTAAGTATATTATCTTTCATGTATTCTCCATACATTCAGTATGTAATTCAAAAAAAATTTTTGCCATATTGCGCATAACGTCTTGCTTACCTGACGTTGCGCGGCCTTTTGCGCAATGTGGCGAAGCCCAAGTGAGGTACTCCGAACGCCGCAGGTAAGCTTTGTTAGCTGATGCGGCTATCTAAAACAAAATGTTTAGTCAAACTGGTTATCAGTACAATTGTATTTGAATCTTTTCTTTTTATATTCAATCACTGTATTATTACACTTGCCAACTGATTTTAATGTTGGAGATTCATCATTGTTTTTATCTTCAGATATAGCCCCTGATTTAGAAAATATTTTTTTTAGTTGCTGATTTGATTGTCCTAAGTAAACTTCAATTTCATATGTCGAACAACATCCACCGGAAATTATTACATCAGGATTGGTATCATCGTTAATCTCAAGTATTTGTATCTGATACCAATTGGTATCATCACTTGGTAATTTAATTCGTTTCCATTGGTTACCATCTTTAATCCATAATGATTCAACATAGGTTTTATAATCTTCCTGGTCTCGATATATATAAACAATGTGATATAGCCAATTGTATTGTTTTATATATAGATCTTCTGGATAAAGAATTACTTTAGGATTATAAGCCAGTTTTTTTGAAGCAATCTGTCTTAAGTCTGTATAATTATATTTTATTTCACTGCTTTCATTAAGAAACTCATTCCTGACATATACTTTTTTATTATTCCATACAACTGCGACGTAGTTTTTTTCCTTAGCTGGACCAATTAATTTTACTTTTTCTTTGTATGGTATTAGTGCCGGTGCGTGGGATGTATCAGTATAATATGGTAGACCGGATTTGGAAGTTATCCATCTGTTTTGATTGTAGATTGACATGAAACCGCTAAAAGCCCATCCAATTTTATTGTTTCGTTCAACTTGAATCCATTTCCCTTTTTTGTTGTCTAGAATTAATTCTTCTGTATTTTCTTGAAGTATTTTAACACGTTCGCCATCTGGCATTAGTTCAATTTTTTTAGCATCTTTTGAAGGATTTTCTCTTAACCATAAACCAGCATTTGTATCTATATATCTGTATTCAATGGTTTGCGAATAAGTTATCGAAATTATTAAAAGAAATGAAATAAACAATAATGTTTTCTTCATATTATACTCCAAGTTTAGTAATGCGAAATATTTATAGCCGTTTCAGCTAACGTCTTGCTTAAACGACGTTTGCCAGTTTCACGGTAAATTTTGTATTGAACGAGTTTACCCAACACAAAAAATATTTGCCACTGAAAGTTGGCAAATGTGGCGCAGACCAAGCGAGGTACTCCGAGCGCTGCGTTTAAGCTTTGTTATGTGCCGTTTTTTTTCGGTTTAATTTTCAGTTTTATTATCAAGGAAACGGCCTACGTCTAAAATTTTTAAATCTGTATACTTGCTAATATTAAAAAAGTCTTTGTCGAAAGTGACCAATTCTAGTTCGTTTCTGATGGCAACGCTTGCAATTAAAAAATCAATTGATCCAGCATTAATTCCTTTAGATCTGCATTTATTATTTAACTCGGAAGCGTAAATGAAATCATTTTTTGTAATATCTAAATATAAAAAATCATCCAGGATATCTTTAATTTCTCTAAACAGTTTTTCATCTGCAATGCTAGTTAGAATTTCTTGAAGGATAATGCCTACAACAACAATTTCATCATCATTTTCTATAATCTTTCTAACAATAGTATCTGACGAATTTACAGTTTTCTTCTTTCGTCGAAGTGCTTCTGACCATACGGATGTATCTATAATGAATCTTGTCATCTATTTCGAGCTTTTTTGTAATCATAGTCTTTATCAAAATCAACAGCATTTAGATATTTCAAAATGTCTTTTTGTCTATGTTTCTGAATATATTCCTTAAGCGCGACGTTTACTGCTTCTTTTTTTGTTTTGAAATTTCCTATTTGATAAACTTCATCTAACAGTTTCATATCGATATTTAAATTAGTAGCCATATAAATAACCTCTCTGAATAATTTACACAATTCTATGTGTAAAGTCAAGAAAAAAAATGGCACATAACGTCTTGCTTACCCGACGTTGCGCGGCCTTTTGCGCAATGTGGCGAAGCCCAAGTGAGGTACTCCGAACGCCGCGGGTAAGCTTTGTTATATGCAGTTGCCCAGCCCCTTGTTTCTAATTTCAACATATTTGATACGATTCTTAATATTCAGTATTTACAATTTTTCTATTTTTCCATTTCTGAAAACGGAAACATCTTTAAACAGTTTTTTTTCACTGATAAAATGACTACGGTTCAACCCAATTTTAAAATTATTAATAAATGGTTCATAATACTCTTTGTGATCTTTCTCGAAACTTTCACTCGTTTGATTACAATCACAATATTCAATATTCCAGTATGTGATTTTCCACATACTTTCACGATCGGAGTAAAGACCATGGCCATCTTTTAAATAAGCGTTTAATTCTTTTGGTTCAAGAACATCTTTTAACGCACCAACGGGGTACAAATAATCAGCAAAAACAAAATATTGTTCATGCTTATTATCGTACCAAATTGCACGAGGTCTTAAATAATGATGATTCCAACTATCACCTTGAGGAAGGGGAATGCTTTCAAGTCGATTGATGATTACTTCTACATCCTTCAAACTCGGAAATGAGCTTGTAAGTCTGCAGCTTAAATAAATAAAATAATCTTTATAATTAGCAGCCCAAAAAGATGGTGAATTAGTGTTGTATATTTGCCAAACGAAGTTTTTAGCTGATTCAATAAAAAACTGATATATTAATGGCAGGGTAGTTGGAGTTGTTAATCGTTTTTCAATTTCAATACTGTCCCAGATTTTTGTTATAATTTTACCTTGAGCTGTTGTTTCCTCTAAACGTTTCACCACAGTAGACGATGGTTGTGTTGAGCATACTAACAAAAAGCCTTCAGCACCAATAGCACTACAAGCATCTGTAAAACCATTAATGTCATTATGACCAACCGATTTACCTGAATGTGCATTATGTTTACAGCTTACGAGCCATTTTCTTTCGAATGGAGCAAGTTCTCCTTCTGATTTTTCTATTAAAATCAGGTCACGACCAGAATCTTGTCCCACACCCGTCCAATGCACTTCAAATCGACTTCGGATCAACAACTCGCGAATTAATTGTTCAAATTTTATTCCATCATCTGGTAGTTCTTTAAAATTAATCATTTTATATTTTTCACTTTATTTTTTATATTTAACAGAATTTTAGAATACAGAAATAAATTATTATGTAAACAAAAATTATTGAATGTATTCACGATTTATCCATTTATATAATAATTTCAGCCGACATTGAATTCCGTTACTCACTTAAAGTTTTTACCAAAAGGGGCTGGGCAATTGCATATAACGTCTTGCTTACCTGACGTTGCGGCGGTCTTTTTGCCGCAATGTGGCGAAGCCCAAGCGAGGTACTCCGAGCGCCGCAGGTAAGCTTTGTTATACGCCGTAGACACATTACGCAGGGTTTGTAAACTTTGAGGCAAGGACGCCGAAAAGTTTAGAACAAGTTCTTGACACAATGTCTTTATTCTTTTCAACAAGCTTTTAATACTAAGTATTTTTTCTTGCTTACTTTTTTTTATTTTTACTAGTTTAAAAATTTTTATTCATTAAGTAACTCAAAGTCTCCTATAGGACTCCATATTCGTAGACAAAAGAATAATTATACGCTTTTATTGTTAAAATATATAGTGTTGTTTCTTTCATATAATTTTCTTTTTACTCTAAATTATTCAGCTGAACGTGCAACCCGAAACCCGATAGTTTCGGAAGAACTATCCGGTGTAGAACCTCCTTTATGACCTGATCTGCAATATTCAACAGGATGCATGAAATCTCCTCCTCTTTCAATGCGCATCGCTCCTGAACGTTTTCTTGTAATATCAATTGTATGAATTTTCTCTACATCCTCCCAAAACCACCATTCAAAACACCATTCACTTACATTTCCATGCATATCATATAGTCCGTACCTGTTCGGTTTATATGACCCAACCTCTGCTGTAGAGACTGGATCATGTTCAAAATTACCGAAACTATCATCAAATCCTTTAAATCCGGGATTTTTTAAATCTACATTTGCATCCTTTGAGCTAATTGTATCTCCATAATGAAAAGTTGTTGATGTTCCACCTCTACAAGCATATTCCCATTCAGCTTCAAATGGTAACCGGAATCCATCTCCCCCAAGGATTTCAATTGTATATCTAAAAGGATCAAGATGTTTTCCACAGTCCAACTCACAACCGGCACCACTTTCGTTATTAAGATTATTCTCATCAATTATGTTTTTATCTATTTTATAATATGGTTTTAAACCATGTTTTAAACTGAGCATATTACAAAACTCAATTGCATCATACCATGTAACATTTGTAACTGGCTGTTTTTTACCTATAACTTTTTTTATATTCCACCGGTTCATCCCGGCACCCATATCACTTCCTTTTTTTTTACTTGGATTAGTTCCAGTTACTTTTTCATATTCCGACTGGGTAATTTCGTACTTCGATATATAAAAGGAAGCAAGCGTGAACTCATGAGGTCGGTTAGAATCGCATGAATTACATCCCATGATAAATTTATCGTCTTTTATATAAACCATTTCAATAGTATCAAATTTCTGCAGCGGGTGTTCAGGATATGTTATAACATCTTTTTCTATGATTTTTCTTTTTATGTCCCGGCTGAAGAATAGAATAACAAACCCTGTTATTATAAAAAAAATAATAAAGAATAAATATTTCCGATTATTCAGAATGTTTTTCATAATAAATACCTCAATTTTTTATTATAGTAAATACTGTAGAAATTCTTTTACTTGCGATAGGAACAATTTTCTATAAGTACAGTACGTTTAAACATTTAGTTATGACTTAAAAAAATTTTTACTTATTTTCAATGCTTTTGCCGTTGTCTTTCCCGGCATGGACGCCGGGCCTAAATTTTTTGTGTCTATGGCGTATAACGTCTTGGCTAACTGACGTTAGCGAGTTTTTCAACTCATTTTTTTTAAAATCAGTTTGCCCAACACTGAAAGTATTCTGCCACATTAAGATGCTAATGTGGCCTCAAGCCCAAGCCGGTACTCCGGCGCCGCTGTTAGCCTTTGTTATCTGCAGTACGTAGGCCATCTTTTAGTGGAATGGACATCCGGAATTCGCGCATCTTTATAAATTTCGAAAGCCTGGAAAGCGTCAATCGATTACCAATCAGCCGTATTGCAATTAACAGAAATGCCAAAGATCAGTTTTCTGCTTTTACAAATATAAAAAAGAACAAAGAGTTTTGAATTACAAAAAGTTAAACCCTGCGCGAATTCCGGATGGCCATGTAACGCCGGCCGAAGTATTGCAGATAACTCTTTCGTATGTGACTTATGTCGTAAAAGATGAAAAGAAAGAGAAATATGCGTATAATGTCGTGTAAGAATCATAAATCTAAGGGAGATTTAATATTCTTGATTTTTCCTGTGCTTACATGAGTATAGATCATTGTCGTGTTCGGACTGCTGTGACCAAGCAATTCCTGGATATATCGCACATCTACCCCCTGTTCAAGCAGATGTGTAGCAAAGCTATGCCGCAGCGTATGAACGGATACTCTTCTTGTAATTCCGGCCTTAACAACAGCCCGTTCGAAAACATGCTGAACTGAACGTGAGTGTATCGGGTATCTTCTCTCCTGACCTTCGAATAGCCAATCATCAGGTCTGTATTGTAATAAATATTCGTCGAGAAGTGATTTGAATTTTTCCGACAGAATTGTAGTACGGTCTTTTCTTCCTTTGGCAGAACGGATAATAATCATACCCCGTTCAAGATCGATATCTTTTACTTTCATTGTTACAGCCTCATTGAGGCGGAGACCTGCGGAATAAATAAGCATTATGATTGTTTTATGTTTAACATTGGAGATGTTTTCAATTATTCTCAGCACTTCATTTTTACTCATGACAACCGGGAGTTTTTTATCTTTTCTTGGTGCTTTAATCTCATAAATGAAGTCTTTGCCCAGCATTTCACCATAAGAAAACTTTACAGCATTAATTATTATCTGGACTGTAGAGGTGCTGATTTCGTCTTCATTAATTTTATTGAAGATAAATTCGGTAATATCCTCCTGCTTAATCTCATCAGGTGTTTTCCCTGATTTTTTCAGCAGCTCGCTGTTGTAGTGGATGTAGCTGTTTATGGTATTTCGACTGTATCTTCTAACTGTCATAATTTTTGCAAGATTGATAAGAAATCTTTCATTTTTAAGCAGAGGTGAACTGGCATTTTCATCACTACCCATATATACATCAGCACCGGTTTTCATTGCGGACTCAAGTATAACATCAAGATGCTCTTTTCTGTCAGAGATAAACCATGTTTTGGATATATGATCCCATTTTCTTCCCGGGATCCCTCTTATGGCTTTAAGCAGATCTTCATTATAGGGAATTTTGATCGCCAGTTGACCCGATTTACAGGATGTAATATTTACTTTATCATTACTCATGGATATAACCTTGAATGGAGGTAAAGATGGAATAAAAAGAAATTCAACTCTTTTTTAAAACATGTAAAATTTTATACAGCGCGGGGCTTTGTTAATCTGGGAGAGTTTTGCAGCGGGTTCTGTGTCAATCTCTCACTAAAAATGAAAGATTTGGGTTGATTTTAATGTTTTACTGGAGCGGATTATGTTTTAAGTTCTATTTTTAAGGTTATCAGATTCAGGAATTAATTTATTAATGACAGGACAGGGGCGATTATATTATTGTTTCATCTACTCCTGTTCAAATCTGGCGGGATAGTGGTTTGTCTTTAAATTAATATTGACAAAAATTTCGCTAATTTTAGGGTAATCCTTTAAAATATTCATATTTTGCTATTTTCGAAAAATCTGTGAAATAAATATAAACAGTAAATTAATTGTAAGAGAGGTATTTCAGATGAAAAGGACATTTCAGCCGAGTAAGATTAAGCGGGTTAGAAAACATGGATTTATGGCTCGTATGGCAGATGCTGCGGGTAAAAAAGTTCTTATGAGAAGAAGAAGAAAAGGTAGAGCGAAGCTCACTGTTTCTGATGAAAAAAGAAGTCCTAAATAAGTAATTATATAATATTCATGATGTGAAAAGGGTATATTCATTAAAAAGCAGGGAATCGTATAAGTTTATTTTTTTTAAAGGGAAGAAGATAAAAGGCAGGGGTAATATCATTTTTGTTTTAAAAAACAGCGCCATTGATAATTATAAAAATGAATCAGCTTTCAGTGATATTAAGATTGGTATTGCGGTTGGTAAAAGATTAGGGAAAGCTAATAAAAGGAACTGGATTAAAAGACGTATCAGGGCTGTTTGCAGTGAGTTAATAGTACAGATGAATGATGGATTTTCAATAATAATAAAACCCGGCCAGGGAAATGAAATGATGAGTTTTGAAGAACTCAGAAGTGATCTTGTTACACTTTTCAGGAATGCTGGAGTGCTTAATGGGAGCAGTTAAAATAATAATGGATTGTATCGGGGCGGCTCTCTCCGGTTTTGCTGTATATATAATTAAGTTTTATAAATTTTTTATTTCTCCTGTATTGCCGGCAGCGTGCAGATATTACCCTACATGCTCCGTTTACTCAATAGAGGCGATTAAGAAGTTTGGTTTAATTAAGGGCGGATTTCTGTCCATGAAAAGGATTATAACGTGTAATCCTTTGTGTGAATGCGGATTCGATCCTGTTCCCGAAGTTTTTAGTTTAAAAAAAATAGTTTCATAAACTTTACTGATTACCTGCCTTAGCAAACCCCTCTTTTTCACATCTGAGAATATTAGTCTATTAATTGTATAAATAATTTCGCACATAAGGAATAACAAATGGAAAAAAGAACACTACTTGCAGTTCTGCTAACCATGGTTGTATGGATAGGCTGGTTCTGGTTTTTTGAACCTAAACAGCCCATTGAGAATATCCAGAAGCCGATAGTTCAGGAGACTAGCTCCGTTGAGACTGCTAAACCGGTCCAGGCAGATAGTAATACGACTCAGACTGCTGATATTAAAAAGCTCACAGCAGGATTAAACAAAAACATCAAAGAAGAAACACTAAGTTTAAAGACAGAAAAATTCTCATTTGAACTTTCCAATAAAGGCGCTTCAGTTTCAAAGGCAAATTATACAGATAGAAATATTGATCTTACACTTAACGAAAAGATGTTCGGCGCAAGCGGCAATCTCGACTTTTCAGTTCACTTTTCTGAAAATGAATTTTTTCAGGGGAATAATCTCAACTCTGACTTGTGGAATGTAACTAAGGTAGATGAGAGAACCGTTAAATTCTTTACCGATGTTCTTATAGAGGGGAATCCTCTGAGACTTGAGAAGATTTTTAAATTTACCGAGAAAGGCTATGACTTTGCGGTTGAATACAGATTTATAAACACAGGGAAAAAACCTGTTAAATTCAGAGATGGAAAAGCAATATTTTCCCCTTCAGACACCCTCGGTCCTAAACTCGATTATTCAAACAGATACAATCATATGGTGGGGATTTATTCCATTGACGATGATTATACTCAGAATCTTAAAGGTGGCGGATTCTTTTCTAAAGCGGGGGATGTTAAAAAAGAAGCAGGTAAGGTTGATTATACCGGTATAATGAGCAGATATTTTCTCCTTATAATGATACCTGAACAGTTTAACGGTACCGAGATGATTTTCGATAACAGAGCCGATAAAGGTTTTAGAACGGGTATGACTGTCGATATGGCTGAAATTACACCGGGGAAAGAACTTGTTAAAACGTTTAAGATTTATCTTGGTGAAAAAGATAAAACCATGCTGAAAGCTGTTGATGAGAGAATTGTAAAAGCATCCGATGTAAGCACAATCATTGAGCCGATACGTTACTTCGTTGTATGGTGCTTAATGGGGATAAATAAACTGTTCGGCAATGTGGGCTGGTCTCTTGTTGTTTTCTCAATTCTTGCAAAAGTTGTTTTTATGCCGCTGACCAATAAGTCAACAGCCTCTATGAAAAAGATGCAGGAGCTTACTCCTCAGGTTACTAAAATTAAAGAAAAATATAAAGATAAACCGGATGTTCTTCAGAAAGAGACAATGAAACTATATAAAGATAATAAAGTTAATCCTCTTGGCGGATGTCTGCCGCTGCTTCTGCAGATGCCTTTTTTCTTCGGGCTTTACAGCGCTTTGATCAATTCAATTGATCTTTGGAATGTTCCTTTTATATTCTGGATTAAAGATTTATCAATGCCCGATACTGTTTTTGCTATATCAGGATTCAATATTAATATACTCCCTCTGTTGATGACTGTTTCAACAATCATTCAGCAGAAGCAGACAATGGTTGATACTGGGAATCAGCAGCAGAAAATTATGATGTATATGATGCCTTTCATTCTTCTCTTTGTTTTCTGGACTATGCCTTCAGGTCTTGTTATATTCTGGTTCCTTCAGAACTTATTCCAGATTGTTAACCAGGAAATCGTTAATCATATGGGTAAGAGAGCAAAAGCATAGAATAAAAAGATTTTGATATTATGAATAATGCCTGATGTCATTCCCGTGTGCTGTGTATCCTGAGGTATTGAAATACCGGAGCATGCGGGGAATGGCTGATGATTAAAATCTTAAATGGAAATAGTGGAAATTTTAAATATCATAAAGTCGGGAGGCTTGCTAGATGAAAGTTATTGAAGTAGAAGGACGAACTCCGGATGATGCGACCAAAAAAGCCATGGCAGAGCTGGGTATCAGAGATACCTCTAAAGTTACAGTTGAAATAATTGACCCGGGTAAGAGCGGGATTTTCGGATTCGGTGTTTCAAGACCGGCAAAGGTAAGAATTTATTATAATGAAAGTACAGAAAATGTCGGAGCTAAAGTAAAAGAGCTTCTTCTGGCTCTTCTCTCAAGAATGGATATTGAAGGTGGAGTTAAGGACCTTAAAGAGAGTGAGAGTAAAGTTTATGTTGAGCTTGAGAGCAAAACCAGCTCCGGTCTTCTGATCGGGAAGAAGGGGAAGACTCTTGAAGCACTTCAGTTTATGATCAATCTGATGATCAACAACAGCACAGGAAGCGAAAAAAAGATTATCCTCGATATCGAATCTTATAGAGATAAGAGAGAGAAAGCTTTGAAGAAGATGTCAAGAGACATAGCTTTTAAAGTTATCAAAACAGGGAGACCTATGATTCTTGAGCCGATGAATCCTTTTGAAAGAAGACTGATACACCTTACTCTGCAGAACGACAAGAGAGTTACTACCAAGAGTGAAGGGCAGGGGATTTACAGGAAAATAAAAATTTCTCCAGCTACCAGAAAATAAAATGTTTAATGATACAATCTGCGCGCCTGCAAGTGCGCCGGTTAACTCCTCACTTGCAATTATACGGATAAGCGGCCCTGACTCATACGGGGCCGCTTGTTCTTTCTTCTCGGCTCCTAAAAGTATAAAACATAGAAATGCTGCATACGGTTCGATAATCGAAAATGGTTCAATTATCGATGATGTAATTCTTATATATTACAAGTCCCCGTCGAGTTTTACAGGTGAGGATATGGTGGAGATATTCTGTCATGGGAACCATCTTGTTGTTGGTCATATTCTCCGCATGCTGTATAAATTAAATATCCGGATTGCTGAACCGGGCGAGTTTTCAAAGAGGGCTTTTCTTAACGGCAAGATGGACCTTACCGAAGCAGAGGCTATCAACACACTGATCAACGCACGGAGCGACTGGGAGATAAAAGCCTCTATCGCACAGATGCATGGTTCACTTAAACATGTTGTGGACAAGCTGCGCGACGATGTTATTCTGCTTAAGGCGGATATTGAAGCTGGTATAGATTTTTCCGATCAGGATATTGAATTTGTTTCCAATGAGGCGAGTCTTAAAATTGTAGGGGAGATTGCATCTGCACTGCGTGACCTTCGCGGAAGATGTGCAATGGGGAACAGGACTGCGCGGGGGATCGACGTCACATTAGCCGGCCGTCCCAACGTCGGTAAATCGAGTCTTCTCAATCTGATACTCAACGAAGAGCGTGCAATCGTATCGGACATTCCCGGTACTACACGTGACCTAATCAAAGAGAGTGTGCAGATAGGTGGAGTCCGGATTAATTTAACGGATACTGCGGGTCTCGGTACGCCCGGTGATGATATCGAGCGTATGGGAATTGAGCTGTCACGAAAGAATATCGGATCTGCTTCACTTATACTTATGATTATTGATGCAGTTGCAGGCGTAACCGATGTTGATGAAGAGATTATTGCAGGACTTAACGGTAAGAAGGTTATTTATGTTCTTAATAAAACTGACTTAACCGGGGCTGACCGTAAGGACGAGATTTCATCTGAAACCGGGCTCTCTTTTATACCTGTATCTGCAAAACTTGGTACAGGATTTAAGGATCTGGAGAGAGAGATTGCAGCTGTAATTGCCGGTGAGTTTGTTAATTTTGATAACTCTTTTCTTGCAGATGAACGGATAATTTCTATAATAGATGCATCCATTGAAATTGTTGAAAGAACTACGGATCTTCTTTTAAGAAAAGAACCGGGAGAGATTGTAGCATTCGAACTTGATGAGCTGATTCAGAAGCTCTCCGATGTAACAGGAGAGATTACAACAGAGGATATACTAGGATCGATCTTCAGCAGGTTCTGTATCGGTAAGTAGGATTTTAAGTTAATAGGTAATCAGGTTCTTTATGAGACAGAAATCCCCCCGTTTCGCTTTGCTCAACATCCCCCTTTGATAAAGGGGGTTTGAAATACCAAAAGTAAAAAACCTCCTTTATCAAAGGAGGTGGCCGCAGGCCGGAGGATTTTAAAGTTAAAAATTACAAAATATTTTAAAAGATACTTTTTATTAAGACTTTTCCTGTGTAATACTGAAAAAGTCTTAATCCTCCAGTTTATTGAAAAATTAAAAATAACTCGTACCATCCCAGCAGTGCGTACATAGCTGTTCTTTCGGAAGTCCTATCGCATCAACAAGATCATCCAGTGTCTGATAACGGAGGCTGGATAGCTTCAGTCTTTTACAGATCAGCTCTACCATGGCTTTGTGGCGTTCTGAACCGTCTTCGGCATAATCAGAGAGTGCGGCTGTTTCAGATCCTTCAATCTCAAGGATCGCCTTTCTTCCTGCAAGATCCAGAGTGGAACGTGATGTTGAAAAGTTTAAAAATTCGCATGGATGAATAAGACACGGGCATGCTATTCTCATGTGAATTTCACGGGCTCCATATTCATGAAGGATCTCAACATTGTCCTGAAGCTGGGTTCCGCGGACTACAGAATCATCACAGAAAATTATTATTTTTCCGTTTATAATCTCTTTGATCGGGATAAGTTTCATTCTTGCTACCAGGTCCCGCATCTTCTGATTCTGAGGCATAAAGCTTCTCGGCCAGGTTGGGGTGTATTTAACATATGGCCTCATATATGGAATCCCTGATTTATGCGCAAATCCCAGGGCGTGACCGATACCTGAATCGGGGATACCCCCTACGAAATCCGCTTCAGCATCCTCTCTTCGAGCTAGAGCTGCACCGCATTTGTACCGAACCTGTTCTGTATTTATACCCTCATAACTTGAGGCGGGATATCCATAGTAAACCCAGAGAAACGAACATACCTGCATCTTCTCTCCCGGCTTTTGAATCTGTTCAATTCCGTCAGGCGTCATCAGAAGAATTTCATTCGGACCGACAAAACGATCTACTTCAAAGCCGAGATTCGGGAAAGCGCTCGATTCCGAGCTGGCTGCAAAAGCGTCATCTCTCTTTCCTATTATTATCGGAGTGCGGCCCAGTTTATCCCGTGCTACAAATATTCCTTTGTCAGTTAATAATATCATTGAGCAGGAACCTTTGATGCGGCTCTGCGCATAACTGATCCCCTCTTCAAAACTTTTACATAAACTTATAAGAGTTCCGACTATCTCTGTGGGGCTTGGTCCGCCGCTGTTTGTTTCGGACAGATGGATGTTCTGAGAAAAAATTTCTTTAACCAGCTCATCTGTATTAACAATTTTTCCAACCATTACCAGGGCAAATCGGCCGAGGTGAGAGAACAGCACTATTGGCTGAGCATCGGTGTCGCTGATTACTCCGACACCCATGTTGCCGGTTAATTCTCCAAGTTCAGGCTCAAATTTGTTTCTGAAATATGCATTTTCGAGATTATGGATTGATCTATGTATACCATCATGATCTATTGTGGCTATCCCTCCACGTTTTGTTCCAAGATGAGATAGATAATCTGTTCCGTAATAAAGTTCATTTATGCAGGCTGTTTTAGAACTGCAGGCAAATATACCACCCATGGTAACTCCTCTGTTTGTCGGATAATTTTAACGGTGAAAGATATTTTTTATAATTTCGAAATCTCTGGAATTATATGCTACTGCATAATCTTCAAGCTCGAATTTATTTTCTATTATTGCTTTAAAGTCAAGATCACGGCCGTTCAGGTATTTAAGGTTAACTCCTGCTTTGAGAAAAACCGGTATTGCTCCGGCCCAGTCCCACAGGTATGATTTTCCGATAAAGGCAAGCAGCCGGTTTCTGCTGTTGTCTGCAGTGAGGCACGCGTGAAGTGCTGTTGATCCGAGATTGCGGACCTTGCCAGGAAAGTCTGTGATCTTAATGTCTTTGATTTCGGAAGAGTAAAAAATATTGGTCTCTTTTTCGATTACAATATCGGGATCGGATACCAGTTTTTTCCCATTGAGGTATGAGTTTTCATCATCATTGTAGAAAAGAAGATCTGAGCCCGGGGAGAAGACAAATCCATATAATGGGGTGTAACCTTTAAATATTCCCACAGATATACACCATATGGGAAGATGCATGCTGAACATTGCTGTACCGTCTATTGGATCGATGATGACTGAAATTTTATCTCCGGAAAAATCGGTTATCCTGTGTGTCTCCTCTTCGGAGATAAATTGAAAATTGCTGAAGCGTTCTGATATTTTTTCTGTAAGATAGTTCTGCACCCATATATCGGCCTGGGTAACGATGGAGCTGTCCTCTTTTCTTGTTACATCGAGTTTGCCACGCTGCATCTGCAGAGCGGTCGAACCGGCAATATTTATTACATTCAGGATGAATGTAATATCACTCTGTGAAAGGAGTGTCGGATTAGCGGAGGCCGGTGTCAGGTCTATTCTCCCAGATACGCGGCTTTAACTTTAGGATTCTCCAGGAGATTTTTACTGAGGTCTTCAAGAATAATATTCCCTGTTTCCATTACATAACCTTTATTGGATATGCTCAGCGCCATTTTTGCATTCTGTTCAACAAGGAAGATTGTGACTTTATCCTCTCTGCTGATTCTGGATATTGTTGCAAAGATGTTCTGTATAATTATCGGAGCAAGACCGAGTGCAGGTTCATCCAGAAGCAAAAGCTTTGGTGAGCTCATGAGCGCTCTTGCTATTGCGAGCATCTGCTGTTCTCCGCCGGAGAGAGAGCCCGCAAGCTGTTTTCTTCTGTCCCGGAGAATTCCGAACATTTCGTATTTCTCTTCTATCCGGCGCTTCTTTTCAGCTTTGTCGCGGAGAAGATATGCACCCATCTCTAGATTTTCCAGTACTGTCATCTCCGGGAATACACCTCTCCCTTCCGGTACCATGGATATACCCGCTGCAATAATTTTATCAGTGGGTATGTTGAGTTTACTGTTTTTACCGGCATCTCTTATTGAACTGCCGTTGAATGTAATATTCCCATTTGTTAGAGATTCAAGGCCGACTATTGACTTCAGAAGTGTGGACTTTCCAGCTCCATTGGCGCCGATTAGAGAAACAATCTCACCCTCTTCCACGCTGAGGTTTACACCTTTTAATGCCAGTATATTTCCATAGTTTACACGGACATCTTTTAATTCTAATATTTTTTTACTCATCGGTTTTTCCTAAATATGCTTCTATAACTTCTTTATTATTCTGCACCTGAGATGGTGTACCCTCTGCAATCTTTTTGCCGTAATTCAGAACTATTATTTTATCGCAGATATTCATTACCAGCTTCATGTCGTGTTCAATCAGTACAACGGTTATACCCAGATCGCGGATCCGTTTAATCGTTGCCATCAGGTTATCAGTCTCCTGGGGATTCATCCCCGCGGCAGGCTCGTCAAGGAAGAGAATTTCCGGCTCTGTAGCAAGTGCTCTTGCTATCTCAAGTTCTCTCTGTTTTCCGTATGGGAGATTTTTCGCGTATTCATCGCGCATATCAAGGAGATTGAAAAAATTAAGCCATTTTAGAGAGTTCTCGTAAATGTCCTTTTCTTCTTTCTTAACATAAATTCTTCCAAGAATAAAATTCAGAAATCTATTCTTCGCAATCTTCGGGTGGTTCCCTCTGAAGTGTCTGCCGATCATAACATTCTCAAAAACTGTCATCTCTTTGAAAAGTCTTATGTTCTGGAAAGTCCGGGCAATTCCGCTTCTTGTTATTTTATATGCAGGGAGTTCTGTGATATCCTCCCCCTTGAAAAAAACGTGTCCGCTTGTGGGAAAGTCGAGTCCTGTAATTGTGTTGAAAAGAGTCGTTTTACCGGCGCCATTAGGGCCTATCAGACCGGTGATTGAGTCTTTAAATATTTCAATATCAACATCGGCTACTGCGATTACGCCGCCGAACTCTCTTCTTAAATTTTGGGTATATAGTAAAGGCACTTTACTTCTCCAGGTCTAATATTTCTTCTTTTACGATTTTTGCATAATTGAGTTTTATTCTTCCGATTATCCCCTGCGGTCTGTATATCATCATCATGACAAGTATCAGTCCAAAGAGTATCTGATTAAGCTGCGGCGGAATGATATGTGAAATCCCCATAAGTCTCGGGAGCTCCGATGCGAGTACAATTATAACAGCGCCGACTATTGTTGCGAAACTGTTTCCCAGTCCTCCGAGAACTGCCATGCAGAGTATCATGATAGACATCATAAAATCAAATGTAAGCGGGGCAACAGACTGGTTGAATGCGGCGAAGAGACTCCCTGCAATTCCTGCAAGAAATGCTCCTGTGGTGAAGGCGCCGATCTTGTATTTTGCAGTATTTATCCCCATTGATGAAGCGGCAATTTCGTCCTCTCTTATTGCTTCAAGAGCACGTCCTACTCGCGATCTTATTATGCGTCTGATGAAATAATAGGTTGCCGCAACGAATACCCATATTATTACTATCCATTCGGGTTTATTCATTGATGACAGGGTCGTTCCGAAAATTGACGGGCCCGGAATTCCGTTGATCCCCATTGGTCCTTTTGTAACGCTGTCCCAGTTAAGAATAACATTCCGTACGATCTCTCCGAATCCGAGCGTTGCGATTGCAAGATAGTCCCCTTTGAGTCTCAGTGTGGGAATCCCTATTAGAATTCCGAAAAGCGAAGCGACAAATCCCGAGATGACCATAGATTCCCAGAATCCCATGTGGCATGTTGTCATCAGGACTGCAGTGGTGTATGCTCCAATTGCAAGAAATCCCGCCTGACATAGAGAAAGAAGGCCTGTGTATCCCACTATAAGATTAAGTCCCAGTGCCGCAATGGCGTAGATTCCTATATAGATAAAGATCAGTAATATAAAATTGAGCATCTCTAAACCTTTTCCCTGATATTCTTCATTAAAATTCCGCTTGGCCTCAGAAGGAGTATTAGAATTAGAACTGAGAATGCAATGGTGTCTTTCAGTCCCTGCGGTATGCCGAGTATTACAACACCGAAGGTTTCAAGCAGTCCAAGTAATATTCCGCCAAGCATTGCGCCGCTTATATTTCCGATGCCACCTACAACTGCGGCGATAAAAGCTTTGAGTCCCGCCATTGTACCCATTGTGGGGTAGACTTTGTATTCAAGCGCTATTAGAACACCGGCTACAGCAGCAAGAGCTGATCCGATGGCAAATGTCAGTGATATGATGAGGTTTACGTTTATTCCCATAAGAGCCGCAACGGGCTGGTTCTGACTGGTGGCTCTCATTGCCTTTCCGAGTCGTGTTCTGTCTACAAACAGTTTAAGTCCGGCCATCATGATGAGGCCTACAGCAAGTATCATAATCTGATTTGGGGTTATGCTTGATCCGCCGATATTCATTGATGAGTTATCGAAGGGATATTCAAATTTTTTGGACTTAGTTCCGAAAAACAATGCTGCCAGATTTGCAAGGATAATTGAAACTCCTATTGCACTGAGGAGCGGCGCAAGTCTGGGTGCTTTTCTCAACGGTTTGTAGGCGATTTTTTCGATCACTACTCCGAGTATGGCACTTGCGATCATGGCTATGACAAGGGCGGCGATAAATATTCCAATTGTATATGCGGCCCCTTTTGAAGGGTCGTATAGGAAAAAGTAGAAATAGTATCCGGCATATGTACCGGCCATGAGAATTTCACCATGAGCAAAATTTATAAATTTAAGTATACCGTATACCATTGTGTAACCAAGGGCTATCAGTGCGTAAATGGCGCCCAGGGTCAGTCCGTTTATCAGGTGCTGCAGCAGCTCATTCGATGGTATGTTGAAAAGATTCATCCGTTTTACTTCCTTCAGATCTATGAATAAAAACAGACCGCGGTATTCTGCGGTCTGTTTTTAAATATGATTATTTTATTTCAGTAAGTTTTTCGCCGTCAAGTTTGAACATTTTTAACTGCTTGAATTTTTTGTTTTCTACAGTATAGATACCGATATTGGCAACAAGGTCACCATCTTCGGTAAAAGTAATTTTTCCGGAAGCTCCGTCATAGTCTTTTGTTTTAGCGACATAATTTCTTACCTTGTCTCTGTCAACTTTAAGAACTCCGCTCATACCTTTGCTTGATGTTGATTTGATAGCGTTAAGGATGATTTTAGCTCCATCATATGCGTTAAGGCTGAATGCATCAGGTTTTTCGCCCCATTTAGCCTGGTATTTAGCTTCGAAATCTTTTTTGATCTGACTTGCAGGCTGCTCTGCCGCCTGTGTGTAGATTACGCCGTTAGAAAGATCTCCTGCTAGTTCGAAAATCTGAGGATTTGAGAATCCGTCTGCGCTGTACATTTTAGCAGTAAGTCCAAGCTGTTTTGCCTGCTCAAGAATCTGTGCAATCTCTGCAACATAGTTTGGTATATAAAGTGCTTCAGGATTTGCGCCTTTTATTTTTGTCAGCTGGGTTTTGAAATCTTTATCTCCCTGGAGAGCAGTTTCAACCGCAACAACTTTTCCGCCCTCTTTTTCGTACTGGGCTTTGAAATCCATTGCAAGACCCTGGCTGTAATCGTTCTTAACATAAAGAATAGCAACAGTTTTTACATTTTCGATTTTTGCAAGATATTTACCGAAAACAACTGCCTGAAGAGCATCACTCATAACATCTCTGAATATGAATTTTCCTTTTCCGGGGAGATCTTTGTGAGTTGATGATGGTGAGATCATAACAATTTTTGCAGCTTCAGCTTTTGGTGCAACAGCAAGTGATACAGAACTGAATACAGAACCTACAATTCCGAATACCTTGTCAACACCTGCAAGCTTTTCTATAGCAGGGTTTCCCTTCTCAACTTTTCCTTCTGTGTCTTCAACAATCAGTTCAGCATTAAAACCTTCAGCTCCGCCTGCTGCATTGAATTCTTCAATTGCAATTTTAACAGACTGGCTCATAAGCTTACCGTAGTTGCCTGCATCACCGGTCATTGGTCCGAGAAAACCGATTTTGATAGTTTTTCCTGACTCGATGACGTCAGAATCTTTTCCGCATGCAACAAAGGAAAGAAGCATGAGAGAAAAGAGAACCGCGAGTAACTTTTTCATAATAAACGCTCCTTACATAAAATTAATTGGTTATATTATTAGGCGCGAACGCCTGAAATATACAGAGGTTAAACATCATCGCCGGCTTCAGAAAATTCAGTTTCTGATGCAGGATGTGGTCATCAGCGGGGAGGTTATTGAGATAATTTACCCCATGAGGACCTCAATAGAATTATAATTATTATGACTATCCTTATTAAAAAATCAAAAATTTCAGTATAAAATCAGTCACGGGGTCAGGTTAAGAGACTGTCATAATATGGTAAATTCCAATACTTTTCCTGAACTACCTTAATGAGTCTGTTATAGGAATATGTCAATTATATAATGAGAAATGGATTCATTTTTCAGGCATTTTAGTCACAGAAAGGCCGGATTGAACAGGATTTTACATCTGTGAAATATGATAAATATATTTGACACATTCACAGTCAGATTATGTTTTTACCTATGATAAATTTTAAATCTCAAACCCTTTTTATGGCTCCAATGGCGGAGATAACTACTCCGTCGCTGCGGCGGTGTATCAGAAAATTTGACACGGAGACTGTTCTATATTCCGAGATGCTCAGCGGAGCGGCAATTTCATTCGGCTCCAGTCACAACGAACCTCTGACTATTGTAAACGAAAGTGACGAGCCCTTTGTTTTTCAGCTTCTGGGGGGAGATCCGGGGACTATGGCTGAGGCATGTGCAATACTCTCTGAAAAAAAATGCTCCGGAATAGATATAAACATGGGGTGTTCTGCTCCCGATATTGTCAAAAAATTTCAGGGCTCAAAACTCCTTTCAGATATGGCTGCAACCCGTGAAATAGTAAAACAGTGCAGAAAAGTATATAATGGAACTCTCTCCGTTAAGATGAGAAGCGGTTTTGAAGAGAGCGACAACAGGTATCTGGTCGATTTTGCAAAGATGCTTGAGGCTGAGGGTGTTGACTATATTACGCTTCACCCCCGTCACGGAAAACTCTCATTCAGACGAACCGCAGACTGGAGTCTTGTTAAACTGCTGAAAGAGAATATACAGATACCGGTTGTCGGTAACGGTGATATAGCAACTCCCGATGATGTAAAGAGAAGATTCAGTGAAACCGGATGTGACGGAATTATGATAGGGAGAAATGCCGTTACGGCTCCATGGATATTTGTTCTGGCAAGGGGGCTTATAAATGACGGCAGATACAGACTGGAGGTGAATCTTCCGGAAGTCTTCAGCGATGTTCTTCTGGGGATAAAGAATGATCTCCCGGAACATCTTCATAAAAGCAGAGGGCATAGATTTGCATTCTACTTCTCTAAAAATTTTATTTTCGCTCACGATATATTTAAAAAAATAAGAAATGTTGATGAGTTGGATTTAATGATTGAAATTATCGACGAATATGCTACAAGGAATCCAGACGAGAGAGTAAAAGTTTTCGAACAGGGATAAATTTTAAATTGAATACTAAACAAAATCCCCCGGCCTAGCGGCCACCCCCTTTGATAAAGAGGGTTTTGACTTTTTGTGTCTGGAGGGGATGCGCAATTCTGTAAATGTTCATCTCTGTTAAACCCCCTTTAATAAAGGGGGGCAGGGGGGATTTTTATAAGTTTGCATTTTCTGGGGTCTAAGGGGCGGCAGCCCCTTAAATAGCCCCGCAGGGGGCGATGTGTCAGCGAATACATTTTCAGGAGGACTTAACTGATGGAATATTTAAGAGTCTGGAAAGAGATTGATATTGAAGAGGTTAAAAATCATATAATAATGGTTGAGGACAAGTATGGCCACTGTCCCGGATGTAAACAGATTGGAATAGAGCTGAAAGATGTGAAGAACTGCCCCGGCTGCGGAAGGTTATTTAAATATGCAACTTCAAAGGATGCACGCGGCGGAAAATCTGATGTAGTTGTAAGGACCAGAAAAAAGCTCCCCGATCTTGTTTTTGTGGATTATGATGACTATGAAAGAGTAACCGGTAAAAAGAAAGCGGAGAGTCTTTTTAATATATAATCCGAAGATCAGAGTTAAAGGAAGTCGTCTTTTTCACCCTTTACTCTTCTGTAATAGAGACGGTAGTATGTAAATGCTGTATAATTGTCCCCAAGCAGGTCATATACTACACCCATATTGTATAGTGATTCAATGAAGGTTTTATCTCTTTCGTAAGCCTGTTTGAATGACTGCAGTGATTCGAGATACTTTCCGGAAATTAATTCGGCCAGTCCAAGTTTAAACCATCCCCGGACAAAACCGGGGTCGAGGGATACTGAGATTTTGAAGTGCTTAATAGCCTCGGGGACTTTACCCTGGCGTAAAATATAAATCCTCCCCAATCCGTAATGACCAAGTGTGTATGAAGGATTTATTTTAACAGCCTCTTTGAAATTTATTTCAGCTTCAGTATAGTTGCCCGATTTAAATAACTCCACACCCTTGTTATAGTAAAATGTCGAGTTTTCGGCATATACTCCGGTCTGAGAAAAAATCAGAATAAGAAAAATAATAACACTGTGCTTCAAATCTTCATCCTGCTTTAGGTATCATTTTCTTCAAATTTTCGTAGAAGAACTTTTCGATTCCGGTGTTGAAAAAGAAATATATAATAAAAACAATCCAAAGAGCAATTGTAAGAAGGCATAGAAAACGGAGCATTTTCTCTGCACCTGTATCGTTTGCTTTATAAAAAATTATTATCAGTGCCAGCGGCCAGATTATAAACATTCCGGCAAAAACTATAATAAGCAGTTCCTTGAGAAATTCAACAATTGAGATGTACCATCCGGCTTTGAATGAAGCAAAACCGCTGCTCAATTCAGTGAAGAAGAACCATACATAGAAAGCGAATATAAGAGTGGCTATGAGCTTCCAGAATAACTCAATTCTGGGACGGAACCAGAGGAGAAGAACAGTGATTCCCCAAATGGTAAAGAATAGAAATATAGATTTGATCATTAATACATCATTTGTCATGAGGTTCACCTTATATTGTTTCTCAGGCAGCGGGAAGCTCTCCCGGATAATAAAACTGCCGTTTTAATCAGAACAGGACTGCGTAAATGGATTCAACAGTGTAACACATAAGTACTCACAAACAGGTTGTGTTTTATCTCCGCCGCGCCTTTGGCGCGGCGGAGATAAATGTACTGCTAATTTATGAGTACTTATGTGCAACGCTGTTTTTATTATCGAATTTTTATTGCATTATTACAATAAAAATATTATATAATTCGTTTGTTAGAATATGGGAGCAGATTATTTTTTGGGGCACAATGCTTTGCGATGTGCATGAAATGGGGGATTACGGGGGCAAAGTCCCCATAATCCCACATTTCATGCGTATATGAAGCATAAGCGTCTTTGAAATTAAATCACTACCTTAGAATTATTTGAAGGGTTATCGTGAATTATTTAAAGATAAATTTTTTATTACTTATGTTTACATCAATTTTTATGCTGTCATGCAGGGAGACATCAGTTGCTCTTAACAGGATTGAATATATAATTCCCAGTCATATAAATATAAAAACTGAAGATTTGAGCAGCAGATTCGTGGAAGTTAAAACTGATTCTTCAAGTTCAGTTTATGCTGTGATTGTGCTCTACAGTTATTCATCCGGCGCGGAAACAATAAGTTTTTCCGGCGGCAATGATGTAACGACTACAACAGCCGGCGGAAGGTTGAAGGCGCTTGTCAAAGTCATGGACGGGAAAAAAATTTTAAAAGCTGAATTTGTCGAAGGGGCAGGGGGGAGCAGTGAAGAGATGCTCTCATCCTTTGCGCGGGAGATCAGATTAAAGTTGTCAAATTAGTAACAGTAAATATCCCTGAATATAATTTTTAGTGCAAAAAACAAAAGCTTTGTTATCCCCGCCGCCTTCGGCGGCGGGGATAACAAAGCTTTTTTACTTTAGAAGAGTTAAGGAATAAATACTGAATTATTATACAAAATATTTAATGTTAAAATATCGATTAATCTTATATAAAAATAAAAAATTGATTCATGATAATTTTCCGGAAAAGACAAAAAAAAGATTGTCCGGATTTGATATTTTTTATGTTTGAAAAAAAAAGTGCAGAATAAAAAAATTTTTTGTCAATTCAGCATCAAGAAAAGGACTACAGGAGTAATCAGTATGAGTGATAAACCATCTGACGTGAAAATCAGAAAGTTTAATAGTGAATATGAACTCTACTTCTCAATCATTTTCAGTTCAGTTTACCGGAAAACCGGCAACTATCATGAAAGTGAAGATATCTGTCAGGAGATTTTTTTAAGTCTTTTTGACAACATTGAATCTGTCAGCAACACAAGGGCATGGTTGTATGGAGTTATGAGGAATATGATTTCTGATTATTACAGAAGGAAGGGTAAAACTCAGGATGAAATTGAACTCATGGTGGAAGAGAGTTCGGCTGTTTATGTAAACGGTTTCAGGGACACAAGGATTATAATTGAAGATATACTGAATTCCGGTGACACTTTTACAGATGAAAGAGAGAGAGCTGTTTTTGATCTTGTTGCGGTTAAGGGTTTCTCTGTGGCCGAGGCGTCAAAACATCTGTCTATTACATACAGACAGGGAAGGTACGGATTTGAGCGCGCGTCTGCCGGAATTGCAGATGCTTTAAAAAAGAGAGGAATAACTTCAATCGGGGAGCTGCTATGAAAACAGGTGAAGCGATTTTAAAACTGATAAATAAATATGATTTTAAACAGGAAATTCCTGCTGAAATAAGAGAGAGAATGCTTTTTACTAAAAAGAAGATTCATAAAGATATAATGAAAAAAAGATGCGGCGATGGGGCTTATGAAACCGGAGGTGATGGAATGAAAAAATATAGAGGATTAATCGCGTCAGCAGCAGCGGTTGTTGTAATTGCAGCAGGTGTTCTTTTCATAACTATGGGGGGATATCTGGGGCAGAAATCTTCTGATCGGACACTCTCAGCTCAAGCTCTTTTTATAAAAGGAGATGTCTCTGTAGAGAGAGATGGTAAATCTATGCAGCTTAAGCCTGGAGAGCTGATTATGAAAGGGGATCGTGTTGTAACGGGAAAAGATTCCTTAGCTGTATTACAGGTTAACGAAACCGGAGTCATTAAAATAAATGCCGGCACAGATTGTGTCTTCAATGAAATTTTCACAGGTGGAGATACTGAAATTAATCTTACCGGCGGATCGGTGTATTCGAATCTGAAGAAACTCGGGAAAGATCAGCATTACAGGATAAAGACCCCCACTTGTACAGCATCCGTAAGGGGAACCGAATTCCTCGCTGTTGCCGGAGAGAAAGAGGATGGAGTAAGAGTACTTGAAGGTGTAGTTAATGTTTCATCTAAATCGTCATCGACAGATGTGACAGAACTTCGAGGGGTGAATATCAACACTGATGGTGTTTTAAGCGAATATAGCTTAAATGAAATCGAGATTTTAAAATTAAAAAAAGAATCTCTTTTTCAGTATGTCGAAAACCTGGATAAATTAGACCCGCAGTCTTTAGATGTAATGATGAAAGATATTAATGATAAGATTATTCCAATTGAAACAGAGATCGCCACGCTCGAAGTGAAGCCTGATGATGCTGAAAAACTTTCGCCGCTGGACAGGCTCAGGAAGCTGAATAAACCTCTCACTATGATTTATATGCGTGACGGCTCACAGATTGCAGGGAGTGTAGCAGGACAGAAAAACGGAAAAATGAAACTTGATACAGGTGAGGGCATTATAGAGATTCCTGTGGATGATATTGTCAAGCGTATGCCGTTGAAATAATATTTACGATGAAGGATTACATGAAGAAAATTATTATAACTATTCTATTCTGCACCTTCACCTGGTCGGTGTTGAGCGCGGAATATCTTTACCTGAAGGATGGTCAGGTTATTCAGGGGACTATAGAATCTGAGGATGCAAGCGGTTATAAAGTAAAGACCAAATATCAGACTAAGTGGATTCCCCGGCAGGATGTTATAAGAATTATGTTTGGAGAGAGGAAGATGGAGCCGATCTTTCTTCTCATGAACGACGGTATTTCAAAAAAAGGTTTTCTCGTTGATCAGGATGCTGAAAAAATAATCATGAGAGAGAAAGAGGATTCTCCGAAAGAGATTACTATCTTTAAAAAAGATGTAAAGCAGATGTCCGGCAGCGATATAGTTCAGCTTAATCCATCGGTATATTTTAAAGCAGGATATTTTTTTCCTCTGAATTCAGGAGGGGCTGAGTTGAATTCCGCTCCGGCATTTTTTGCAGGATCGGATATCAATTTTCAGTATATAAAAAATACGAGAGTTTTACTTGAGGCTGGATATATAAGCTGCGGCAGTTCAAACGACGGGCTTACTATGAGGTTCATACCTCTATTAGTTTCATTAAAATATAATTACTACATTGGTCAGTCATCATTCAGTGTTATTCCCGGTATAACAACAGGCATGACGCTCATTGATTATAATGACGGGGAGAATTCCGAGTACAGAGGTTTCGCCGGTACCTTCGGATGCGGCCTGGGTCTGGGATATGAAGTAATTAAAAACAGTCTCTACATGGCTTTAACTTCGGATTATCTTTTATTCAGGGATAGAGATGGGATGCTTCACAGTGCAGCAGGTTCACTTGCTGTAAGCTACAGGTTTTAATAAGAAAGGTATGAATTATATGAAAAAGATCGGTATAATTGCGATATTTTCTACTGTAATATTTTTACAGCCTGCGGAGATTCTGCTATTGATGTTGCACAGAAATTTGTTCCGAATAAGAATCCCGAAATTGAGAGCATTACCTGCATTCTTCCCGCCGGCACGACATCGGATTCGATAACAAACGAAATGACCATAAAAATCACAGTATTAGCGGAAGATCCCGAGGGTAAAGCTCTCGACTTTTCATTTACATCGGAGTCGGGGATTTTTGGTAATATTGTTAACACGGATACAGGCTGTACTGCTGAACTTTATACAAGAAACGTAATTGGTGACGGAGCGGTTTACATTACTGTCACTGCAAAGGATGAAAAAAAAGCAAGTGATACCTGGGGAAACTTCAATGTAGGAACCGGGAGATCGGGGCCGAAAGTTAACCTCTCTGCATACCCGAGAAATTATATGAAACCCTCTGCGGATACAGAGATTGTTTTCAGCTCTCCGAATGAAGGGTATTACCAGATTGTATGTGATAATTCTGCAACAGAAGATACAATAAAGATTAATTACGATGAACCGGTATATATGTATATGCCTTCAGGCGACGCGGACAATCCTAAGTTTATAACTATAAGCGTTGCAGGTCTCACTTCAACAAGTGTGGGGAGGGTAAAACTTCCAACAGACAATGCTCCGAATAAAGTATGGCTTATATTCTGGGACGGGCTTAAACAGTTTGATACAAAATGTTTTATTATCAATCAGGATAGCATCCCCCCTCTGTTTTCGCAGGTGACACCGGCAGGTGAAGATGCGGGAGTAAGAGCAAATGTCGGAATAGTTTTTAACGAAGGCGTTCTCATTGGAAACGGGAAGTTTGAAGTAAAAGATTCAGCTAATTCCGATGTGACATCCAGATTTAATGCGCCGGCAGTAGCAGATAATTCAGTGAGTCTTATCCCTGCAGCTGATCTTGATTATTATGAAACCTATACTCTCGGGAAGGGTGATGCAGTTATAACCGATCTTGCCGGAAATGAATTTACTGGAACAATAACCGGAGTATTTACAACTCAGGCGAAGGGCGAACTGGCCGCACCGGCATTCCTGAACGCGGATAGAACAGCCGGTATTATTAGCAATACTGTCTTCCCGTATTCTTCAGCTCAGACATTCAGAGCTGTTTATCAGGGAGTTGAAGATGGAGTCTCTATTAATTATACACAGCAGATCGGCAGCAGACCGGCCAATCCTGCAGTCAACTACAGTAAAACATCTGATGAATTAATCAGTTTCAGTAAAAATACGACAGTCGTAGCAACGGCCTTTAAGAAGGGATACAAGCCGAAAACAGGCGAAATTTCGGTAAAAATAAGGACAGCAACGCCGGTTATAAATCCTGCAGGAACAAATTCTGGTGATTATTATGCCGGAGTTTACAATTCACTTGATGTTACCTTGACCGGTAGTGGTGAATTTAAATACTCATTTAAAGCTGATGGAGGTGATCCGGCAGATCCTTCAACTCTTTACGGCAGTCCTGTTTCGTTTTCTGTTCATGGTGAAAAAATAACATTTAAAGCGCAGGCAACTGATAGTAATATGGAACCGAGCGAAATTGCGGGAGCAGGTCTGTATAGAATCCGTCATAAAACAGTACCCAAAACAGATACAGTTACAAATGCAGACCCGAGTAAAATGTCATGGACAGGGGTGGCAATAGCTGATTCTGAACCAATGATAGTAGCAGTTGAAGACGGTTCTGTTTTACTGGGTGGAGATAGTAATGGATATATCTGGTCATCTAAAAACAGTGGGGTTGACTGGAATCCTTTTACAATACCGGGAGGTAATAAAGGCCTTGGAAAATGGAGTTCTGTTTCGGGGTCTTCCAATTTTGGGGTAATACTTGCAGCTCAAAATCCGGGGAAAATATATACATCAACTGACAGCGGTGTTACATGGTCAGATAACACATCACCTTCTCAAAACTGGAATCGTGTCATATCATCATCAGATGGCTCAGCACTTTATGCGGCTCCGCTTAATGGGCAAATTTATAAAAAAACAACAGGGAATTGGGGGGTTATTTCAACATCAGGAAGTTATTTCTGGATGGATATGGACATTTCGTCTGAGGGTGTGTTATATGCAGTTGAAAATAATAGTGTAATTTCCGGTCAAGGAAGAGTTTGGGAAGAGACTGATCCGGGTTTGATAGTGGTAGATACATCAACACCTAATAACTACACATGGATTGCATGTTCAAATTTTAATGATACTGATTTTATGGCAGGTGTTTACGCAGGCAAGCTTTGGTATACAGATGATACCTGGAGTAACTGGACAGAAGTGGGTGTTGCAAATTATCAATGGTATTGCGGTGTTTCGTTAATCGGCAGTACGTCTTTTCTCGCGGGAGTCTGGAATGGAGGAATATATGCTGTAAAGCGTGATGTAAGCGCTATGGATTTAAGGATTGATCTGAATCGGAATTGGAAAGAGATAGCTGTATCTTCAAATTTAGTCGTCGCTGCGGCATACGGGGACTATCTTTACACTTCACCGAATGCCTTTGTTGGCGGTTATTCTATACAGGGTCCCCGTTTATGGACAGCTCTTGCGTCGTCACCCGATGGGAAATATCTTGCCGGTGCTGTATATATCGGAAATGTTTATTATTCTAATAACTATGGTTTGACATGGAGTAAGCTTGCTAATCCCTCCGGAGGGAGTGGTAAATGGGTTGGAACAGCCATATCTTCAGATGGTGTAAAAATAGCAGCAGCGGATAACCTTAATATATTTGTCTGGTCTGGAAGCGCATGGAATAATAAAAATCCGGATGTTGTTGAGCATGGATTTACCGGTGTTTCAATGACGCATGATGGAAATACAATCTTTGCTTCTGCCTCGAATTATATTCATGGGTTCGGTACTGCATCAAATCTCTGGATATCGGCAGATTATGGAGATTCATGGAGCAATCCCGCCGGATCTGCTTATCAGATATGGTGCGGAACTGCCATGTCGTCAGACGGTGCAGTAAAAGCGGCAATAGCAGATTTAGCCTTCGATAGTAATAAAATAATTAGAATTTATAGAAATGGAGTATGGACGAGTTATACAATTAATTGCGGCTATGATGTATCTTCATTAAGTTCAGTATCAGTTTCTTCAAACGGGCAGTATATAGCTGTTACAGAAAAAAGTGGAGGTATATTTATATCTTCAACAGGGGGAGTAACCTGGGCTGCATATCAGACAGGGACTCCAAAAAAATGGAAAGGAATTTCAATCTCAGACAGCGGCCAGGTTGTTACAGCTGTAAATGCTGATGGTGAGATTTTTACAACCTACAATGGCGGTTCAATATGGGAACCTCAGATTTACGCAGGATCTCATATGTGGAATTGTCTTGCGGCATCTGCTGATGGACTGGATCTAATAGCAGGTTCTTATGGTGGTACAAATCCTGTTATATTAAAATAAGATGGTGATATAGAATGAGAAATACAGATTATATGAATAAATTCATTTTTATTTTAATTATAACATTATTATTGTCAGCCTGCGGTGACTCGGTAATAGACACTGCGCAGAGTTTTGTACCGAACAATCCCCCGGTTATAAATGATATAACAGTAAAAACATCCGGCGGACTTGACGTTTCCCCCTCTTATCTGATTCCCGGTAATACTATTAAGTTCAGTGTAACAGCATCTGACTCTGACGGTGATAAATTAAAATATTCATTCAGCTCGGAAACAGGGAGTTTTGCCACGCAGACTACTGTAGGGAGCGTATGTACTGTTGATTTTGTTATCGGAAGTATCTCAGGCGGTCAGGATGTGAGAGTGGATATATCTGTTGAGGACGGACGGGGTGGAAAGGTTTCAACTTACAGGAGTCCCGGGAGCAGTTCTGCTGAACCTGTTGTCTCTGTCGCGGGAAAGAGTATTATTAAACCATCCGATTCAGTAAATGTAACTCTGAATGCCGACCGTAACGGATATTTTCAGATTGTAAGCCGGGACCAGCCTCTTCCTGTTCCTGTATTTGATGAAAACGAAGCTTCGTACTATTTTAACTACAATACTTCCGGAGGGATTAAATATATACCGGTAAGCGGGAAAGATTCCACAACACCGGGAAGAGTAACTCTGGGGGTAAATAATCAGAAATACTATATATTCATTATATTCCGTGATCTTCTTAACCAGACCGTTACAGCAGTCCATGAGATTACTGCTGATACTATTCCTCCGGTACTCACCGCGAGTATTCCGGATGGAGGATATATTAAAACAGGAAGTCCGCTGAGAATTACATCTAACGAACCTGTTACAGTGCTGAGTATTTCCGGAACAGCAGTTACTGTTCCATTTATAATGCCCTCTGAAACTACAGCATTTGATCTGCTGGCAGATTTAACTTCAGGAATAGGTAAAACTATTAACATAAATTACCGGGATACTGTAGGGAATACAGCTTCAGTCTCAATGAAACTTAATGTTTATGATAAAGAGGTTTTCGTCAGAGTCGGATCTGACGGTAATGGGCAGAAGGCAACACCTTATGGAAATATTCAGCTTGCTATAGATAATCTTTATCTGGGGAAAGATGAATTCGGAGCGGTTCATGTCGCGTCCGGCGTTTATCCCGGGGCAGATAATCCTGTTATAAAGATCGATGAAAGAAGTAATCTGTTTATAGTAGGCGGATATACTGAATCAAACTTTAATCAGAAAATGAGGAATTTCAACTCAACATCATTGATTACAACCGGTGTAGGTAGCGGCTCGGATCCTTCAAAAATAAATCCCCCTCTATCATGCATACTGTTAGTTAATTCTGCGGAATGCATTGTTGATGGGTTTAAAATGACAACAAAATCTAATGCTACTGTAGTTAAATCTTATTACTCCGGCATCTCATGTTTCGGATCAACTCCGGTTATTGTGAATAATAACATTACCGGAATTGAAATAGGCAGTGCAGCCCTTGTGACTGCAAATAGTACGTATGGTATATATAGTTCTTTGAGCGAACCGTATATCATGAATAACAGAATTACCGGATTGAGCCGGAATTCAACAAAGTCCGTTACAAGAACCTATGGACTGTTTTTTGAAGATATAGGTCATTCAGATAAAACTATCAATGTAATAAATAATTCTATAAATGGAGGGGGGTTTAGCGGGCCTGGTGCATATAATTCATGGACGACAGGCATAAGCTATTTTAATCAATCATTTACTTCTTCGTTGGTAATAAGGAATAATACCATAAATGCAGGTATATCGACTTTTAATGGGGGTAATAGAGGTATAAGTATTCTAATAAGTAATTACATAGGTCTTACATTAAATATTGAAAATAATATTGTTTTTATGATCTCAGGGGATACAACAATCGGCATTGATCTTGAAAGCAGCAATGCTTCTTATACTTCGAATATCGGTAATAATAATATATTCGGTTTTACTTATTCTAATGAGAGATATAACGCTGCAGGTAAATTTATCGAGGGGCTGGTTCTCTCTGAAAATATTTCCGATCATTTTGAAGAAGAATCGAATGATAACTACCGACTGATTGATTATAGTCCGGCTAATTTGATCCCCTCATCAATTAAGTCAGGAGGGCTTGACGGAGCAGCTAATGGCTGGGGATATACCAAAGACGCTGACGGCAATCCCCGTACAGGTAACGGAACCACCGGTTGGACCATAGGCGCTTTTGAGGCGGATTAAAATATAAACGCCCTTCACTTTTGTAAGTTGAAGGGCGTATCTGCAGTTTTGAGAGTACTTAAAGTGTTATTCTTTAAGTACAGATAGATATAAATTTCTAGTTCTTCTTCTCTACTGTCTTAAAAATATCTTCAGGAATAATCTTATTCTTCTCATATTCAGCCTTGATCACATCACCTGCAGAAGTTCGAAGGTCATTTGCAATTGTGCATCTCCCCTCCAGAAGGACTCCATTCTGTATAATAAGTTCAGGTGTTCTGATATCTCCGTAGACTTTTGCTGTGGGCATGAGAAGTACACGGCTTGTAGCGTTAATATTACCCATTATAAGACCTTCAACGATTACTGAAACAGCTTCGATGTTAGTTTTAACTTTGCCTTCATGTCCTATATAGAGCTGATCTGCCTTAAGTGATTTCCCTTCAAAGCGGCCGTCTATTCTAAGAGAACCGTTTATGCTGAAATTACCGGTGAAATAAGATTTTTCACCTATTACGTTGGTTGATATATCCCCGGTTGATTTTACTAATGCCATGTTTTTAATCTCCTTAATTCAACATATACAATTTTTATTTTTTTTTAATAATGTCAACTTCAATTTATTTTCAATGACGTCAAAAATTGTAACTGCTCAAAAATCATAGGTATTTTATCTCCGCCGCGCCACAGGCGCGGCGGAGAGCAATTTCACCACCAGTTTATGAACAGTTGCCAAAAATTGGGTAGTAAATTATTTTTTGGGGTGCGTATGCTCCGCATACGCTGGGAGTGGGGGATTACGGGGGCGCGGCCCACGGACTCCCCCACTCCAGGCGCAGTGCGAAGCGCTGTGCCCCCAAAAATAAACCGCCGCCAAAGTTGTAACTGTTCATTATCAAGAAGCAAAATTGTGTTATGCTGCATGTGAAACGTGTTTGAGACATAATTGAGCCGGTTTTCCGTCAGTTGTTCTTAAAATAGCTTATTTTCATCTTTCGAAACACTATTTTATCATTTTTTTTCTGACATAATAAATTTTCCTCGACAAAATAGTATTTCTGTTCTTCAATATTTTAGAGTTAAATAATGAATCTCCATTACGAAAAGAAAGATAATGTAATTATTGTTTATGTCAATTCACCGCTTGATATAGGAAATTCCCCATTAATTCAGAGAGATATAAGTACTCTCATCAGCCAGTATCCCGATTATAATTTTATTATAAATATGAATCAGGTTGAGTTTATGAACAGCGCAGGTCTTGGCGTGCTGATTCTTTCTACAAAAAGACTTGAATCTAACAGCAGGTTTCTTAAAATAACCAACCTTAATGCCTCAGTTAAAAAAGTTATTCAATTACTGGATGCTCATGAAATTATTGATGTTTGCGACAATGAAGATGAAGCCTTTAACTCTTTTAAACTCTGTTCATAGAACGCTCCTTCTATCGGTCATACTGTTATTTCTTTTTATATCCTGTAAAGATATGCATCAGACAGAGTATTCGAAATGTGAAGAGTCATGTGAATATTCCCGGCGTGATTGTATCCAGAATTGCGGTGGTTATAATACTTTCGGATTCTCTTTAGATTTCGGAAAATCTGGAATAAGCTCGCCTTATGCATGTACTGATAAGTGTGAAGAAATTGCTGAAAGATGCAATATCCGCTGCGGAGAACAGATCAATTCCGATGAATAGAATTCTTCTACTGGGAATAAATGCCCGGTACTCACATTCAAATCCCGCTCTGCTCTATCTTAAAAGCAGCATAAAAGATCTTAATCTTCAGATCTCTCACACCGAATTTTCAACAGGGGAGAGTCCGGAAAAAATTCTTGATGAAATAATCCGTCACAGACCGGATCTTCTCGCAATATCTGTCTACATATGGAACTCTTTTCATGTAAAAGAGATTTTAAAAATAATAAAGTCATCTCTCCCTGAATTGAAAATTGTTCTCGGCGGGCCGGAGGTGAGTTTCAGCAGCGATGAATGGATTGCACAGTTCAGCGGAATAGATAGCATTATCACAGGGGGAGGAGAGGCCGCATTCAGAGAGCTTGTTATCTCCGGATTTAACGCGGAGAGAAAAGTTATTGCCGGGTGTAATCCGCACTTCAGTCAGATCCGTTTCCCGTACAGTGATGAAGATATGAAATCTCTTAAAGGGAGATATATCTACTACGAGAGCAGCAGAGGGTGCCCCTTTAACTGTTCATACTGTTTATCGTCGGTGAAGAGCCAGAATGTTGAGTTCCGGAACATAGATCAGATTGCCGATGAACTCGATTTTTTTTCATGTTATAATCTCCCCCTTGTAAAATTTGTTGATAGAACCTTTAATCTAAAAAAGGACCACTATTTGCCGGTGTGGGAATATATAATAAAAAAGTTCAGCGGGAGCGGAACCTGTTTCCACTTCGAAATTTTCCCCGAGCTTCTGGATAATGACGATCTTAAATTTTTATCCGGTGTTCCGTCCGGGCTCTTCCAGTTTGAGATGGGTATACAATCGACTAAAGAACAGACGCTGAAGGAGATACACCGATCGGGCTCCTGGGTGAAGGCGGAAAATAATATAAGAAAACTCGTTGAACATGGGAATATCCATCTTCACACAGATCTTATTGCCGGACTCCCCTTTGAATCAGCAGCAGAGTATGCGGAGTCATTTAATAAAGTGTACTCACTCGGTGCGGAACATTTTCAGGGGGGATTTCTGAAAGTGCTTCCGGGGACAGAGATGTATCGTATAAGCAAAGAGTATGGTATGGTGTATAACCCTCTCCCACCTTACGAGATTAACGGGAACAGGTGGATCACGCCGGATGAGATGGAGAGACTCAAGCTTATCAGCGAGCTTGTTGACCTGCTGCATAATGCCGGGAAATTTCCCGGAACAGAAAAGTTTATGATATCACTCTATGGAGAACCGTTTGATTTTTATGACAGGATGGCCGGTTATTTTAAGCGGAGTAATGACGGTTCGCACAGAAAATGGGAGCGTCAGTGCGGGATTTTAATTCAGATGGTGAAAGCTGATCATGCTGCGTCACTTGAAGTACTGATCGATAATCTCAGGTGGGACTGGTGCTCTGTAATGAAGCATCATCACTTTCCGGAAATTCTGAAATCTGAATCAACAGTTGAAGCGAAGAGGTTAGGATACCGCTATTTCGCAAATCAGGCTGCCGGCGGGGAATATAGATTCTGCGGCTCTGTTTTTTCAAAGGTGGATCTGAGGAGATCAATTTTTTTTGTACCGGAAAGTGAAGAGTTCAGTAAAATTTATATGAAAGATAAGATTGCCATGTTCCTTCCGGATAAAAGAATCATTTTTTTTAATCCCGATTGACGGAGACGGTATTTATTCAATTGACATTATCACGGTTATGTCATGTTGTAATTTTTATCAGGAATAATTACTGAAATTTTATTAAGTCAGTTCGTAATGTCGGGATAAGTGATATTATTACAGTCCAATACCCTGCCCCCCATCCCCCGGAGGGGGCGATTATAAAGAGGAACTATTTGTGAATTTATGAATCAAAGTATTAAAACTACAGTTTATACCGTTGGACTTTCTAAAGATCTGAAAAATAATATGGCACTTGTTATAGGAATTATGAAAAAAGATAATTGTCAGAGAGATAAAAGCCAGATTGGTGCCCCCTCCGGGGGTTAGGGGGCAAGCGGTTTTAAATGGATTTAATTCTTTTCCCGGTAATCCGGACAGAGCTAATTTTATACAGTCAGTGCCGCATCCAGTTAATACATCAGTCGAAATTAAAGGAAATATAAAGAATGGACGCAGAGCAGAGAAAAAAACAGATACTTCAGTGCGCGAAAAAACTTTTTGCTTCTAAAGGCTATTATCAGACACAGATATCGGATATCCAGCATGCTGCAGGTGTGGCGCGCGGAACCATATATCAGTATTTTAAGAACAAGGATGATATTTTTGAGACAATTCTTGAGAACTTGTTTCTAGAATGGAAAAATGCTCTGGATAAAAAACCGGAGAGTGGCTCTGAAGATATGCATGACGGATTTAATTTTTTCAGATTTAAAATAAAGAACATTTTTGAATTTTTTGACGAGGATCCGGATTACTGCAATATCCTGCTTAGAATAGGGCTTGGGCTTGGTGAAAATTTTGATAAGATTATAAGACGTTTTGATATTCAGATGGTAGGGCTTGCAAATAATTATCTTAAAGCCGGTATTAAACAGAATAGAATTAAACCTGATATAGACCTGGAACTGCTGTCAAATCTTATAGGCGGGGCGATTATGAGAACCGCTTATTATTACGGGGTCACAAAAAAAAGTAAAGATGCAATAGATCTAGATTTACTGACAGAAAGATTTGTAAACGCTTTCTGCTACGGAATTTTTGTGGAAAAAACTTGACAGAAATGTCTTTGTTGACATTTATGAACTGACATGTCAGTTGGTCTTTGAAAAAAAAAGACCTTCCATACGGTTTTAAATAGTTGCTCTCAAACCAGTGTTAAATTGCTCCCCGCTGTGCCAAAGGCGCCGCGGAGATAGAATCGTGCCGGTTTATGAGTATTTATGGCTTTTATGGCATGTGAAAAAATATATATAGTTTAACCGGGGTAATTTTTACCTCACTCTGGAATATCAGTAATAATTAAAGTATCATCTTTCTTTCTGAAAGGATTGAGGGGCAGAGCTGTATCATTAAGCATGAGTTGAACTCAGCGCGCGGTTACTGCTGTACTTATCTGTTTCGGATAAAAGCTGAGAACCGGATAAAACAAATAACAGCGGAATCATTTATTGATCGAAGCTGAAAAGCTTTTCGGAGCTTAAATAAAAAAAGAATTTAACTAAGGGGATGCAGATTTTATGGACAGATTTAAAGAGATGTATAGACAAAAATTAACCACACCGGATCAGGCTGTAAAGGTTGTCGAGTCCGGCACAATGGTAGTTCTGCCGCTGGGGAACGGAGAACCACCTGCGCTTATGGGGGCACTTGCGCAAAGAGTACTCGCAGGGGAGCTGCGTGATATTCACGCAATCACAGGGCTTCAGGTTCGACCCAGTGCATTTTATTCACCGGAGATTCTTAAGCATGGAGTTGAGGTTGACAGCGGATATGTAGGACCGGTTTTACGATGGGGAGTAAATCAGGGTCTGTTTACATATTCACCATCTCACTTATCCGAGGTGAGCAGTTTCTGCTGGAAGGTTCATGAGAATACCGAAACTGTAATGTACGTTGTTTCACCTATGGATAAGCATGGATTCTTCTCGACAGGTACACACTGCGATTTCGCATGGGAAGTTGCAAAGAGAACTCCCACAATGAAAAACATAATTCTTGAGGTTAACGAGAACATGCCGCGTACTCACGGGAACAATACATTTCATATAAGTGAGGTATCTGCAGTAATCGAAAATCATGTACCGCTCGCAGCTCTTCCTAACATTCCAATATCACCGGAAGAGGAGATTATCGGACAGCTAATTGCAGAGCAGGTTCCGGATGAGGCGTGTATTCAGCTAGGTATAGGCGGAGTACCGAATGCTGTTGCTAAATTTCTTCATGGTAAAAAGAATCTCGGTGTTCATACTGAGATGCTTGCAGATACAATTCTTGATCTGTATGAAGATGGAGTTGTAACCTGTGCTAAAAAGAATTTTATGCCTGCAAAAATGGTGGCGAGTTTTGCCCTTGGTTCAAAAAGACTTTATGATTTCGTAGACGACAATCCCATGGTGCAGTTTTTCCCCGCGGGATGGGTAAATGATTCTGCAGTTATCGGGAAGAATGATAATATGATTTCGATAAACGCGACACTTGAAGTTGACCTCACAGGACAGTGCGCGTCTGAGTCAATCGGACCGGTTCAGTATTCAGGTACAGGCGGGCAGGTCGATTTTGTACGCGGTGCATGGAGATCGAAGGGTGGTAAATCATTTCTTGCTCTATACTCATCTTACACAGATAAAGAGGGTAAACGTCATTCAAAGATTAAACCGATGCTTACTACCGGTGCCGTTGTTACAACAGCCCGTGCGGATGTGCAGTATGTGGTTACAGAATACGGAATCGCTGCGCTTAAGGGATTCAGTATGGCAGAGAGAGCAAAACGTCTTATTTCCATAGCTCACCCTGAGTTCCGTGAAGAACTGACATTTGAGGCTAAGAAGCTTTTCCTTTTCAGATAGATAGATTTTTTACCATCATGTCTTTTCTAGGGTGCGTATGCTCCGCATACGCCGGGAGTGTGGGATTACAGGGGCGTTGTCCCCGTAATCCCCTATTTCAGGCGCAGCGCGAAGTGCTGTGCCCCCGGAAATAAACAGCTACCCCGCTTAAAACTTTTCCTCAGCAAAAAAAATCGTTGAAAGATAAAAAATGTAATTGTTCATAAACCAGCTGAGATAGAATTACACCGGTTTATGAACAATTATTGAAAATTTAATTGAGACTTAAAATTTTTTATTTCCTCATGAGTTGTTATATTAAATAATGCATTTTAATTTTTAATTCTGTTTTATCTGATTGGGATTTGCCGGTAAGGATGATTTTTATGAAAAATATAATTCTACACTTAACTTTATTGATTTTTCTTTTTTCTGCTGCGGTAATATTTTCTGCAGATGAAAACAGTAAGACTGCGTCTGCAGATGTAACTGCAGGATCTTATTCGTCTAATCTCACCGGTTTTGAGGTGGGGGGACTCCTGGGTGTTCCAAGCGGTTTTACCATGAGATACTGGTATAACGATCTTTTCGGCCTGGAGGCGATTACAGGTTTCAGTCTAGATACTGAACCGCTGTTAGGAGTTGATTTACTTTATAAACCATTTGGTATGTTTCATGCCGCAACGTGGAATCTTTATTTTACTATAGGTGCCGGTTTTATGGTTTCATATATCGGCGGCGAACCGGAGTATATTGCGCGTGTTCCTTTAGGTTTTACCATGCCCCTGGATAATTATCCGGTTCAGTTTACTCTTTATGGCGCTCCTGCAGTTCAGATCAATCATCCGGATCAGAGAGAGATCCAATGGGGGGCAGCTGTAACATACAGTTTCTCCCGGGGAGAATATCTTTTTGAAAAGAGACAGCAGTCGTTATACAAAAACTGGAAGCTTGAGAGTGAAGTAGAAGGTTTAAAAAGCGGACTTGATGAAACGAAAGGGCAGCTGTCAAAAACAGAAAGCGATTTAGAGAAGACACGGGGAAAACTGTCTGATACTGAAAATGAAATGAACAGCATCAAAAGTGAACTCGACACAACGAAGAAAGAGATATCGCATCTTCAGGCGAATTTGTCAGACACAAAAGGTGAACTTGAAGCTGCAAAGAGTACACTTGGGGAATTTAAAACCCGTCTTGATACAGCAAGAGACGAGCTTAACCGGACCCGGCAGAAGCTTGATGAAAAAGACAGAGAGTTAAAACAGAATCAGGCCGATCTTGATAAGGCTAAAGAGATTATGAATACCGCTCTTGATGGCCGTGAACTTGAAGAGGAGGAGGCTCGTATTGCCAGGAAGCAGCTTCAGCTTGACAGGGATCTTAAGCGTCTCGCCGAGGAAAAGATCTCTCTTAAAAAAGGGAATGAACAGGAGCTGGAAGCCCGTTCTCTCTGGAATGAGAAATGTACAATAAGAAGAGGTGTAGTCAACAGTGACGGCGAATGTGTATGTCGTGTTGGTGAAACCTGGAATGCTGATAAAAGCGCATGTGTTTGCATCGCCGGTTATACATTTGATAAAAAGACAGAACGCTGCGAACCATGTCCGATTATTGATTACAATGGAGCCTGTGTATCGGGATGTGACGATGATGAAAATAAGATATTGATGAAGAAGGGTCCTCATAAATTTGTCTGTGTAAAAAAATGCAGAGGCAGAAATGAATTGTGGATTAAAAACAGCGGCAGATGCGGATGTGCAGATGGATATAGTTATGACAGTAACGGGAAGTGTGTTCCACGTCGTTAAAAAACAGATGGAGGCTTGATGTGATGAATTATTCTAAAAGGAATCTGTTGGCGCTGATAATTGCGCTGATCTCTTCCTCATTTATAATCACAATATTTTCAGTTTTTGCCGGAGGAACACCAATAGGGGAGCTGATGACCGGCTATCAGAGTGCGGCCCATTATCCCTTTACTCTGCAGAATCTGATGAATCTTTTCTTCTTTATAGGTCTTGGTCAGTTGTGGGTTAGATGGCTGAGTAGTCATGAAGAGAATGTCTTTCTTAAAATGTCCGGATTTCTGCCGGAGGATGAAGGCATTGTTCTTTCTACGGATGCGGAGATAGATGCGATCAGGTCGAATGTAAATAACATTACTATCCGTGCCGATGCGTTTTTACCCGATCTGATTAATACATGTTCTATACAGTACCTCAAATCTCATACTGTCAGCGATACTCTCTCTGTTCTCAACAGTGCACTCGATCTGCATATTCACAGGCTTGAACTCCGTTACTCCCTGCTGCGGTATATAATCTGGGCAATTCCGACTTTCGGTTTTATCGGTACTGTTGTCGGGATATCTGATGCACTGAGTAAACTGGATATCGTAAAGTTTATGGGAGCTCACCTGGATAAGGTGGCTCAGTTCAGGGCGCTTACACTCGATCTGGGGTTTGCCTTCGGAACTACCATTGTAGCATTAATTCATACTGCAATACTTGTTTTTCTGATTTACCTGGTTCAGAAACAGGAGGAGGAGGCGCTTAACAGCAGTGCCCGTTATGTCCTTAATAATTTCATTAACAGGCTCTCCTCAAAATAAAGTCCGGATTGACGGTGATGAAATAAATGAGAAGAATAGACAGAAATTTTAATATTTTCAATCTTTCAATGCTCGATGTAATGACCGGAGCGCTTGGTGCGGTTATGGCAATTATGGTAGTCCTTCTCACACAGAAAATCGGTGTTGAGAATGAATCGTGCCAGGATCTTAAATCTGAACTGATGACCACCACTTCCGAACTGATTACTACCAGAGATGAACTTGTTAAAACACGGGATGAGCTGCAGAAAGAGAAGCCTGACAAAACTACAGCATATGAGAAAATTATTTCTGTAGCAACTTTGATCAGGCAGAATATCAACGAAATCAATAGTACTATTGAATCGATAAAAAAAGTAAAAATTGATTTCTCCTCTGCATCCGAAGAGAAAGGTGTAATGGCGTTCAAAATCCCGAAAAATGTGGTTATGCTTGTGGATCTTTCGGGGAGTATGGCCTCTGATAAAAATGATGATCATGAAGACCGTCTGTCGCAGGTTAAGGCGGCGATCAAGATGTATATAGCTTCAATGGATCAGGAGTATAAAATTGATATTGTTTTTTTCCCGGCTTTTAAAGAAAATATAGACTCATCAGTATGCAGAGATTTCGCTATAAAACCGGATCCGGATCAGGCATGTTTAAAATATGGAAGGAGAGATGATGCTTATGATAATGAATCCCTTTTGTGTTATAAATACGGTTTTTTCGAAGGGGCCCTTAAACCGCTGTTAAACGAAAATGATAAATATTATTTCTATCAGAAAGTTTCATGTCTGAAGCCCTATCATGACACTCCGACAAGGCAGGCGCTCGAATTTGTGCTCACGTCCAGCCGTTACGCCTCAGCTGAAGGTATAATTCTCTTCAGTGACGGTGAGCCCGATGTGCTGAGAAAAAAGATAATGACTCTCGATCAGTTTCTTGCTAATATTAAAGGGATGAACAGCAGCGGTAAAAAAATCTTCACAGTTGGTATCGGGAGTGAGTTCAGGAATAAATCCGACACAACAGCAGTAAAATTTCTGCGTGATGTTGCAGCTCAGAATAGCGGATTTTTTCTCGGCTTCTGAGAATCGGGAGTATGATAAAAATAATATTCTTGGGGAGTACTTATGGCGCATTTTACTACTAAATCAGGTTACGAGAAGTTTGCTGAAAGACTCAACAGGTTCCCCCTGGGAGTTGTGGAGTCGGATACGCTTTATGAAATTCTAAAAACTCTTGTGACAGAGAAAGAAGCTTTTATGCTTTCTGTCCTTCCGATAAAACCCTTTAATGCAGAAAAGGCTGCAAAAATATGGAAATTGAAAGTTCCAGAAGCCAGGGTAATTCTTAACGATTTCTGTCATAAAACTATGCTTGTTGATATGGAAACAGGCGGTGAACCGAAATATGTAATACCCCCTCCGATGGCCGGCTTTATAGAATTTTCCATGATGCGTCTTGGAAATGACCGGAACCAGAAACATCTTGCTGAACTTTATTACCAGTACATGAATGTGGAGGAGGATTTTGTTAAAACTCTTTTTACAACGGGTGATACTAAACTCGGCCGTGCATTTGTGAATGAAGAAGTTTTATCAAATGACAATTCACTTACAGTACTCGATTACGAACGTGCCAGTGAAGTTATCAACAGTGCGACACACATGGCTATCAGCACATGCTACTGCCGTCACAAAATGATGCACGCGGCAAAGGCATGTGATGCTCCACTTGACATCTGCATGACATTCAACGCAAGTGCTTACACTCTTGTTAAGCATGGTTCCGCAAGGAGAGTGGAAAAGGTCGAGATGTTTTCACTCCTTGAAAAAGCATACGAACACAACCTTGTTCAGTTTGGAGAGAATCAGCAGAAAAATGTGAATTTTATATGCAACTGCTGCGGCTGCTGCTGTGAGGCGATGCAGGCCCAGAAACGGTTTGCAATTCTGAACTCGATTAATACTACAAATTTTATACCTCAGATTATTGAAGAGAAGTGTACCGGCTGCGGGAAGTGTGTGGAAGTCTGTCCGGTTGAGTCTCTCTCTCTGGTTTCTGCAGGTGATCCTGATCATAAGAAAAAGAAAAAGGCCAAACTGGTTGAGCAGCATTGTCTCGGCTGCGGAGTCTGTGTTCGTTCATGTCCTCATGGTGCGATTAAACTTGTGGAGAGAAAAGTTAAGGTTATCACTCCGGTCGATTCGGTACACAAGGCTGTGATGATGGCGATTGAACGGGGTACTCTCCAGCATCTGATTTTTGACAATCAGGTGATGTGGAATCACCGTGCTCTGGCTGCGATTCTCGGAGTTATACTCAAGCTGCCGCCGGTAAAACAGATTCTTGCTAATGAGCAGGTTAAATCGAAATATCTGGCTGCACTGCTCTCTAAAATTAAAGTTTAAAGGACAGGTTCCTGTTAATTTTTAGTGTGATTTTAGAGTGCAATTATCCAGATAAGAACACTAATATATCCGACTTTAAAGTCGGGTAGCAGGAAATTTTTTTATAAGGAATTATAAAAGATTAAACGGGGCTTGACAAAAAATAATTTGACTGTAGTATCCGCTGAAGCAAAAACAAATTTGAAATATAAAAAGCTTTTCACTTGTATATCCGGTATTCCGGCCGGAGAAAACTGTATTATGCATAGGCTTAAATCCGGATCAGTAAGTGTATAACAATAAAAATGGGGGAATGTTTTTTATGAAAGAAGCAGTAATACTCGGAGCGAGCCGTACTCCAATTGGTGATTATCTCGGATCTTTGAGCTCGCTCTCAGCCGTTGAATTGGGAATAATTGCGGCAAAATCTGCAATGGAAAAGGCTGGAATAAAACCTGAACAGGTTGATGAACTGGTTGCCGGTCATTGTCTTCAGGCGGGATGTAAAGGTAATACCGGAAGACAGGTGGCTCTTGGAGCCGGCTGCAGAGTCGAGTCATCAGCATGTACAGTAACACAGCTTTGCCCGGCTTCTATGAGAGCTACTGAAATAGCATCACATCAGATTATGCTTGGTAAACATGACATTCAGCTTGTTGCCGGTTATGAGAGCATGAGCAATGCTCCATACATGTCGCTTAAGGCGCGTCAGGGTCTTCGTATGGGGGATCAGCCCTTTGTTGACCATATGCTTCATGACGGATTGGTTGACGCATTCAACAACTACCACATGGGGATCACCGCTGAGAATCTTGCTGAGCAGTATAACGTCAGCAGAGAGGAGCAGGACGAGTGGGCTTACATGAGTCATCAGAGAGCGGTTGCTGCAATCAATGCCGGGAAATTTAAAGATGAGATAGTCCCTGTCACTGTGAAGACCCGTAAAGGAGAAGAGATAGTTGATCGTGATGAGCATCCCCGTGCGGATCTTACACTGGAAACACTGGCTAAACAGAAACCTGCGTTTAAAAAAGACGGTACAGTAACAGCGGGAAATGCGTCTTCACTAAATGACGGCGGTGCATCTCTGGTTCTGTCAAGTGCAGATAAAGCTAAGGAGCTTGGCCTTAAACCTCTTGCAAGAATAGTTACAACAGCTTCTGCGGGAGTTGATCCAAAAGTAATGGGATTCGGAGTTGTCCCTGCGGTTTATAAAGCACTGAAGTTTGCGGGTCTTTCCATGAGCGATATAGGTCTATGGGAACTTAATGAAGCATTTGCTGCACAGGTTATTGCATGTAACAGAGAACTGAAGATTGATAAAGATATAGTCAATGTAAACGGTTCGGGAGTATCTCTCGGTCATCCCGTGGGGCAGACCGGCTGCAGACTTATAGTAACCCTGCTTCATGAAATGCAGAAGAGAGATATCAGATATGGTGTGGCATCACTGTGCGCAGGGGGCGGACCTGGAGTTGCGACTATTATTGAGCTGATTAAGTAGTATGATCATTAACTGATTGATCTGATTAGTTAAGTTGTAGTTAAAAATAATGGCGCCCTTCGGGGCGCCATTATAATTTTCGGACCATTAAACGTTAGTATTGTATAGATGAAATAGTATATCCTTCAGGCTTCGACTCCGCTCAGCCAGCGTATATAACGAATCCTGAACGATATACAACTTATCCCTAAGTGAATATAATATTGTTACCTTAGTACTTTGACCGAATAGTTTTTTATATAATACCGAAAAATCTCCCACCCTATCGGCCACCCTCTTTAATAAAGAGGGTTTAAACTTCAGGGATTTCATAACCCCCTTTATCAAAGGGGGATGTTGAGCAAAGCGAAACGGGGGGTTAAGTTTATGGCTGATAAATTTTTTACAACACAAATAAAATTGCTCCCTGAGCGGAGTCGAAGGGCAATTGAATCATAAGCCGTTATAATTATACATACGGCTTTAACAAATATCACTTACTCTTTAAATATAAGCATAAAACAATCTTTACAATCGAATTCGACTCTGAATCTGATATTGCCGTCTATGAGATAATACGGTTCGGTGAACTTTTTATTATTGCTGTTCTGCTTGTGGCAGAGATTGTTCTCATGCTTAAGGCAGAGTTTTGTAGTCATTAGCGGTCCTGTTATGCTGCTGGTTGAGGTTTCGAAAGAGTTTTGAATCTCTTCAACTCCGTGTCGACCGTAGAATTTTTCCGCAAGTTGATTGCTTATATTCTGCCGGTAATCTGTCTTTTTATACGGATATGGAATCTCTGTTTTATCTATTGTCAACGGTTCTATCTTATACCCCGCGATTCTTGTCAGCAGCAGTTTCTCTATTACTTTCCGTCTAATATCATTGAGGATGCTCACGGGAATAAAATAGTTTAAGATGGGGTTAATTTTAATATCGGATGCAGTGAATATCGTTCCTCCGAGTTTCGCAAGCTGTTTTCTTATCTGGCTGTTGCCATCTGAATTCGATAACTCTTTCGCGATCAGTATTTCTTCAGATGCAGTGAAATTGTCTTCATCTGTCACTGAGAGTTTGAAACCGGTTTCTGTTTCAGAGAATTCCATTGTGATATTTATTTTCCGTTCTGTTCTGTCAGCAGATAGGGTTTTTTCGAACATGATATCGTGGTTGCGGTAAACTACAGCATCCTTATATATTCCGTTCATTGTCAGCGGAAAAATTTTAGTATCCTCTGCTCTGTTTACCTTCAGTCCCGTTACATTTTTTTCTTTGTCAAAGAATGCAAGACCATCTCCGTTGTTTATCTTTTCAAGGGCTTTCAGTCTGAACCAGTTACTTCCGATTTCGGCAACCCGTCCGATCTCTTTCCCCAGAGACTTCGGAGTGTGAGGGGATGTGATCGATCCGGATCGTCCATTCATAAAGTATTCCGTATACCCACGGTTGAATGTTTTCATAATATCGGGAGTGAAATCAAAGTATACTTTTCCCGAAGATGCTTTAGTTATATCTGTTCTTCCCTCAAGTATGTCATCAAGGGCTTTCCTGTAGTGTGCTGTTATATTCTTCACGTAATCAATATCCTTGAGGCGACCCTCTATCTTCAGAGAGTCAATTCCGGCGTCGATCAGATCTTTGAGGTTGGCTGTCTGGTTCATATCTTTAAGAGAGAGGGGATATTTACTTCTGGAAATAATTTCTCCATTTGCATCTGTGAGATTGTAACTCTTTCTGCATGGCTGGGCGCATTCACCGCGGTTTGCGCTTCTCCCCCCCATGGCCGCGCTCATGTAGCATCTTCCGCTGAGGCTTACACATAACGCACCGTGGATGAAAAATTCAAGTTCACAATTCGTCTCTTTTCTTATCTCTTTTATCTGCTGAAGTGAAAGCTCCCGCGCAAGTACGATTCTGGGGAATCCGATACTGTCGAGAAATTTTACCCTTTCAATATCATAGTTGTCGGTCTGTGTACTTGCGTGCAGATGTACCGGAGGGAGATTCATTTCTAGTATCCCCATATCCTGAATTATAACTGCATCAATTCCACGGTTATAAAGATCTGTGATGAGCTTTTCCGCCTGTTCAAGTTCGCTGTCGTAGAGTATGGTGTTTATTGTCGCGTAGACTTTTGTGTTATATATATGAGCATGGCTGATAAGTCTTTCAATATCATCAAGCGAGTTCGCCGCCGCTGCACGGGCGCTGAATTTTTCCGGTCCGATATATACGGCATCGGCACCGGAGTTAATCGCGGCGATACCTGTTTCCAGGTTTTTTGCAGGAGCAAGGAGTTCAATTTTACGCATATTTTGTATTCTTCCCGGTTTGACTTGTAAAAAAAGTATTGATTTAATTAATTGTCAGGAAACTCTATAACAAATTAGTTTCAACTGATTTTTATTTAAGATACATATAAGTATACAAAACTGGTGTTAAATCTGCTATCCGCCGCGCCAAGGGCGCGGCGGAGATATATAGTACCACAGGCTTATAAACAATAAAAATGAAATATGAATGAAAAAGAATTTTGAAAGCATAAGAAAAGCCGCATTTAAACATCTCTATCTTATTTATGTGAATAAGTCGGGAGACGGATTATATCATCTCAACAGTTCTGAATCCGACGGTTCTGTTCCTGTTCTGGCAGACTATGCGGGGATTCAGTTTAATTCCTCATTGGTTAAAGTAAAAGATGTTGGGAGTAATATCATCTATCTTGTCGATCCTGAACGTTTTAAAAAATCACGAGTTGAATTGATGCTGAAGCATGATCCGGATCTGGAAAATAGGATGAGATTATGGTTTCCGTTTTTATGGGGAGAGGGGACTGTTGATGATTTTAAGTTCAGGTATTTTTCTATTATTCGCCAACTCGAAGGTTATGCTGATATGGCTGAACCCCTGGAAGGTTTTAGTCTTGAAAAGTATAAATCAGAAGCTGCTCATAAGAAAAAAGACAGCAACAAAAACAGAGACTGCTAACACGGTAAAAGTGAATATTCCCATGCGGAGGGAGTTTTTGAATTTTTCTGTTTTCGTTAAACTGCTGTTCTTCTCCTGCTCGTAATAAGTTATTAAATATGACGAGATTCCGCCCAGTGTCCCGAATAAGAGGGCTATTATTAAAAGCATAGAGATCATTTTATTCATTACTTCATAAGTCTGTATTTATAACAGATTTTTTTTTCAAAGTGCCAGCCTTTTCAGCCCTTCTGCAATTATGGAAATCCTTTCAGCCTTCTGTTTTAAAACACTGAGTTGGTCAGAAGTCTCTGATTGATGCTCTTCGCTTCTCTTTATAGCTTCTATAAGAGCTCTTTCTGTTGTGTCGATTATACTCTGCAGTTTTATGTCAAACTCTTTGCTGAATTTTCTGAACGTATCATCAAGATTTTGAAGTGTGACCCAACTGAGATTTTCGACATTGGAAAGTGAGAGATCCTCAGCCTGACGGATCAGTCTCTCCCTTATCCTCTTTGTTCTGACTTTTGCCGGGACAATTGAGTCTATAATATTATCAGGAATAGGAACGAATGATGATTTCCAGCTCTGTTTTACCCAGTACGGTTTTCTGTTTTCAATGAATACGCCACCGCCGGAAGTTTTTGTATACGGTATTTCAAAAATTTCAGATGCTGCTTTTTTTATCTCATCAATGAGTCCCGAGGCTCTTTTTTCATGTACAGTCATTCTGTCTGAAACAAGCTGGTTGAAATGTACGGATATATCCTTCAGTTCATGCTCAAAAAACGGAGGGATAGATTCGGCAAATTCAGCGCTAACTCTGTTTTCATTCAGTTTTTCATTACTATGAATATGTTTTTCAATAATCTCATTTAATAACGCAAGGGCTTTCGTCCTCAGCATATCTGATTGCTCATCGAGAGTTTTCAGCAGTCTCTTTCTGTCACCCTTTAGAATGTCCGCGGTTTCATATTTCTGTTCAAGTGCTGTATTGATCTTTTCACTAAATAATAACATTCTGTTTTTCAGATCATCCAGAGGGAGTTCCAGTGAACGGGCTTCAAGATTAAATCTCATCGATAATTCTGAAACAAGATCTAATGCCTTTGCCAAGATTGCTTTTATGAAAATGGAATCTTTTTCATTAACAAGGAATCCAGTGAGATATTTTTTAAATTCATCCATCCCTGAGTTAATCCATAAATCACTGTCTTCGCCTTTGGCAGCAATAAGAGCGTTTTTTGCAGAGATAGTAAAAAAAGCGTCATTGTGTTCTATAGATTCATTTTTAAGCAGTACACTTTTTATAAAATCTCTGATACTGTTGATTTCATAAGCTGGAAGATAATCACTTTTGTTCAGGATAAAGATCATCTTTTTTACCCGGGGCTTTACTTCTTTCATAAATTCAAGTTCAGCCTGGGTAATCGGAGGATCGGGTGAGAAGATGAAAACAGCTGCATCACACTTCTCAAGAAAGTTCATTGTCACTTCAGTATTATGCCTGTGGGTTGAGCCGATTCCCGGTGTATCTATGAGAACCAGTCCATGCTGGAGTACAGTTGAAGGAGTATACGCTTCCACAATTTTCACTCCCAGTCTGTTTTCAGGATTTCTCTCTTCCGAGATATGTTCATCAAGGTGATGGTTTATCTCAGACACTTTTTCAGATGTGAATTCAGAAGTTGATCCGTTATTAAACTTTATATGGACACTGCGGGTATTAGCCGGATAGATAAATGCAGGAATTGCAGTAGCCGGAAGCGCTGAGCCGGGGAGAAGATCCTCCCCGAGCAGCGCATTAAGAAATGTACTCTTTCCACGTTTGAACTGACCCAGCACGGCGAGGTGAAATCGCCCTTCATCGAGACGATTTTTCAGATCGGCTAATACTGAATTAATTGAATCAAAACCGGAATCTGTATCTTTAATCAGGTTCAGCGCTTCGGTTATATAGCTCCCTGCAGATTGAGTTTTATTTAGAGAGATTTTTTCTTCCATTTCCGGTTACCTTTAGAATTGAGACTTTATACATTAACGGAATCTTCATCTATAAGATCGAGCTGCGGCAGTTCCTCGTCCACCAGCGGTATGTGAAGAAGGTGTGATGGAAGAAATGCCATATTTGCAATCACAGTTGGTATAACGGCACTTCCGATTACTGCGGCTATTAAAAAAGAGTACTGTTCCCGTGTAACTATTCCATGAGTCAGGCCATATAATGCCGATATAGATCCGAATGTCAATCCAGTTGACATAAGGAGTGTATAATACCATCTCTCTTTTTTGCTCTCCCTGAATATTCCAATAACCGGATATATACCGAATATTTTTGATGCGACTTTCCCTCCGAAAAGAACAAGGAATACAAGCGGTGCGGCAAGAACAGCCGGTATAGATACAAGAATTCCCGCACGGAGAAAATAGAATGGAGTTAGAAATCCGATTGTCAGTGTACGCATTCTGTGAAGAAAAGATTCATCTTTACCGACACTGTTTGCCAGCACCATCCCGGCGATATATGCAGGTAGAACCGCTTCACTGCCGGACCATAATGCAAGAGAACCAAGTGTAAGGAGTATAAATACAATCCACTTTGTTCTGATAGCTGCGGTATGATTTTCGTAAATTCGTGTAAGTCTCGCAGTCATCCAGGGGAGAGTATAGAAAACAACAATAGATATGACAATAAATACAATTGTTCTGTAGGTAAAAGGGGCAAAGATCAGCCCAAGTGCAATAACAGTTCCAAGGTCGTTGACAAAGCAGGCTCCGAGAATCCCTTTGCCGTATTCTGTCTTGTTGAAACCGTATTCAAGCATTACGGCATAAACAACAGCCATCGACGTGGTTGATAATGCGATACCTGCAAGAAGACTGGCTCTCAAATCCCATGATAGAACAAAATATGCAAGAAGAGCGCATCCGGCGAATGGAGCCAGAAAGCCTATGAATCCGACAACTGAGACTTCTTTAATTTTGCTCCGCATCGATACCGGATCTAGCTCGGCTCCGGCAAGAAAAGTCAGAAGAACAGCACCGGTCCCTGCAATAAATTTTATCCATTCGGAATTGGGCTTGAAAAAGTCGGGATTGGCAAAACGTGTAGCGGCATATCCCGCTGCGGCACCGACGCATATCTCCATGAGGGCCATTGAAATTTTAAGCCGGTTTGCAAGGACTGTTGAAATTACGGCAAGTGCAAGCCAGATGGCTGCGATAGTAAACATTTCGAGCATTGAAGTTACCTCATTATAAATTAGGCAAAACATAACAAGGCGGGTAAATAGTGTATGACCCTACCTTGCATAGTAATTGCAGTGCAGGAGTCATTAGCTTTTAAAAGCGGTTATGAGGGGGAACTCCATCCCCGAAGATTTATGCAATTTATTTATCCGGCTGTTTTATGGCAACAAAAAAAATAATAATGGATACTTGACCTTAAATGAAATTTTGTATAATATATTAACAGCAGGTTAAATATAATAAATGAAATTTTCAGTATTCCGCAAAGCGGGAAAACATATACGCAGATTCTCCCTTAGAGAAAAAGCCCTTCTGATTACAGCATCGGTACTGCTGGCTCTTGTTCTTCTTGCAGGGGTAGGTGTCGATTTTCTTATTCGGCGGAGCTTTGCCCATCTTGAGAACGACTGGGTCCGGGAGAGCGCTGGACGTGTTCAGCAGCTGATTGCTCTTGAATCTGAAAATCTTAAGCGCATTACTTATGATTACTCTGTCTGGAGTGATACATATAATTTTGTCAATAATCCTGTTCCGGCGTATATAAAATCAAATTTCAGCGCGGATGTATTTAAAAATCTTCAGATAACCGGTGCATTTATTTTTCGCCCCGATGGAACCAGAGTGTCCGGGTTTATCCTGTCTTCAATGAAACAGGATCTTGAAAAAGCTGACAGCGGCTGGAATAATCTACTGGGCGATCTGACGAAAAGAGTCTTTACTAGTGAGAATAAATCTCTTACGGGATTTATTGAGTACAAGGGAGATGTTTATTTTGTATCCTGTCATAAAATTTATCAGGACTCCGGAGTCGGATACCCGGCGGGTTGTTTTATACACCTGAGGGTCTTTGATCAGACACTGCTGGATCGCGTTTCCGCAATAGCCGGTCTTAAAATAAGAATTGGTGAATTAGCAGTTAAAGAAAACAAAGACTTTACAAGTTCAGATAGCGGAGGTTTGTTCTTCTATAAAAAGAACGGGAATGAAATTATTCAGCTTGTTATACCATTCAGTGATATTGATAAAAAAGATATAATTGCTGTAGAAACTTTTCTTGAAAGAAAAATAAATCAGGAAGGGCGTATGGCCCGTTTTCTTTTCTATATACTTCTTGCTTTCATTGTTGTAGTTTCCGGGTTTTTAAATCAGTTTCTTTTGAAAAAACTTGTAATCTTCAGACTTGAGAAGATGCTTCGAAAGGTAAAAGAGGTTGGTGAGACTCTTGATCTTTCTAAACGTCTTGAATTGCGGGATAACGATGAGCTTGATGAACTTGCGGGCGGTATTAACCGTATGCTTGACTCACTCAGGGATGAGCGAAACAGGTGCAGCGAAGCGGAGTCCGAGAAAGAGTTAATGCAGGAGTATATGCTTCAGGCAAAGAAGATGGAAGCAATGGGGACAATGGCTGGAGGGATTGCTCATGACTTTAATAATATGCTGGTTATCATTCTGGGTTCTGCTGAATTACTGCGCGTTGATCTCCCTGCCGATCATCCTGTTCTTGAACATGTTGAAAGTATTGAAAGCGCCGGACGGAATGCCAGTGCGCTGGTAAGACGGATGATGACAATCAGTAAAGGATACTCCGCTTCAAAAATGTATTTCAGTGTTACCCAGACTATAAATGAAATGCTCACTCTTGTTAAAGCTAATCTCCCCGGGTATATATCCATAAGTTTAAGTAATACTATTTCGGATGATCTTATCTATGCTGACATCGCGCAGTTTCAGCAGGTAGTAATTAATCTGGTTACAAATTCATCCCATGCAATGGCAGGCCGGACTAAAGGGAGTCTTGAAATATCAATCACTGATGTTAATCTCCCCCTTGCGGATTACAGAGTGGAGACTGCACTCCTTGCTGATGGACGATATCTAAGAATTGAGTTCTCAGATACTGGAAGCGGGATCCCCCGGGAAATACAGAATAGAATTTTTGAACCTTTTTTCTCAACAAAACCGGTAGGATCCGGAACAGGTCTCGGCCTTGCCGTGGTACACGGGTTTGTTATTAATAATGGAGGTTCAATCGGCGTTGAGAGCGAGCCCGGTAATGGAACGAAGTTTATTATTCATCTCCCTGCTGTTGAAGAGAAAAGGAAAGCTGTAATTCGCATTGGCAGTGAAATATCTGATATTCTGGTTGTAGATGACGATACTCTTGTGAGAAAGACCATAATCGCAGGTCTTAAGAGATCCGGTTATGTTGTTCATGAAGCGGCGAGCGGTCTTTCGGCACTTAAATTACTTGAAGAGACCGGAAATGATATAAAACTGGTAATCACTGATGAAATGATGCCTGGTATGAGCGGACATGAGCTGAGTGGTAAAATCAGATTGAAATATCCGGGAATGCCGATTATACTTATTTCCGGGTATCTTTCCGGTGTTGATGATTCTGTATTCGAATCACAAAATTTTGTCAGAATTCTGATGAAGCCGGTTTCAATTGCTGATCTTGATGTTGTAATAAAGGAAGCGCTCGGCAAAGGTCCCGGAACCTCTGTCTAGTTTAAATCAGATCAAACCTGTCGGTATCCATCCATGCAGGAAAAGATTTTCTGTAATTCATAAGATTGTCGTGTGAAAGTTCAACAGTATGTACACATTCATTTTCATTCCCCTGAAACAGAGTCTTTCCATAAAAATCTATCAGGGATGATTTTCCGTTATAGTCAGTACCATTGCCGTCTCTGCCTGTACGATTGACTCCTGCGACATAGCATTGATTTTCGATTGCGCGGGCACGCAGCAGCGTCTCCCAGTGCAAGTCTCTTGCTGCAGGCCAGTTCGCAGTGAAAACAGCCAGATCGTACTCCATTCCGGTATTGCGTGTCCATACAGGGAACCTCAGGTCATAGCAGATGAAAGGGCGTATTCTCCAGCCGTTTAAATTCACTGTAAGATGAGAATTTCCGGGAGTGTATACCTTATCCTCTCCGCCCATGCGGAACAGATGGCGTTTGTCGTAAGTAAAAATCTTTCCATCCGGTTTAACCCATATGAGCCTGTTGTAGTAACAATTGTTTTCTTTTACTATTATGCTTCCGGTTATATCTGCCCCTGATGTACTGCTCCAATCTTTGATGGCGGTTACTGCATTCCCGTTCATCTCCTCTGCAACACCGGAGGGACTCATTGTGAAACCTGTTGTAAACATCTCTGGAAGGATGATCAGGTCAGTTTTATTATTCATATCAGACATGAGAGATTTTAAGTGCAGAAGGTTTGCTTCAATATTCTGCCATTCAATCGCGTTCTGTATAATGGTTACTTTTAGATTTTTCATATGTTTCATTTATTCTCTTTCTGCTGAATTATCATGATTATCAATGAGAGGCTGCAGTCCGTCAAGATGTTCTGAATGAGAAAAAAACGATAATTCCAAGTTTCATTATAGTATTTCATTATTCAGATAGAAAAATTGAATCATCATTTAGTAAGTATTGTTGTAATATCAATCATAATTAATCATAAATACTTAAAAATCGTGGTAAAAATGTTCTTCGCCGCAATGAAGGCGCGACCGTGATATAATACCATCAGTTTTGAGTAGTGACAATTAATCAGTTGTTTCATATATTTTACTTGTACAATAACCGGCTGAAAATAAATATTAATAAGCGGTATTTATGAATACTTATTTTAATATAAAAAAATTATTATCACACTCGGTTGAGATAACAGTAACTTTATAAAATGCTGATAAAACTATAATTTATATTACAGGAACCTGATGAAGAGAAAGAAAAAGAAAATGTTCGGTGAACTTATTGAAAAGTATAAAGGTGAGGGGTGCGAACCTCAATGTAAATATTTCGGAGAGTGCGGCGGCTGTATGTTTCAGAACATACCCTATGAAAATCAGCTGTTATTAAAGAAAGAATATGTAAATTCGATTTTCGAAGGATTATCTTCTGTTGAATCTGTTGCGCCTTCAACTCCCTTCAGATATAGAACAAGAATGGACATGGTAACTGCTTTCGGGAAAAAAGGCCTTCGCAGAGCGGGTAGTTTCCGTCATGTTGTTGACATTGAAGCATGTGAAATTATGCAGAGCAGATCCGATGATATGTATGGAAATCTGAGATCTGTTCTGGAAAAAATTGAAGACTACGATTACCTGAGACATGAGGGTTATCTGAGATATATAGTTCTTCGACAGGCACGGTTTACCGGTGAGTTAATGGTAAACTTTGTAGTATCTAAACCGGAGAATAGATTCGGATTTGCACTTTACGATTTCCTTGAAGAGGTCGATTCTTCATCACTTATTCTGAGCGACGGAATAGCGGATCTCAATTATGGTGATATTTTCCAGACATTGAAAAAAGGTTTTATAACAGAGACGTTTGATGGAATCGATTATATGATTACACCAAACTCCTTCTTTCAGTCCAATTCAGAAATGGCTCTTCAGATGTATCGAAAAATACTGGCACTGACACGTGGACGTACTCTTGATCTCTACTCCGGAGTGGGGAGTATATCTCTCTTTGCCGCATCGGCTGCAGAGAGCGTTACCGGAGTTGAGGTTGTTCAGGAGGCAGTAGATGTCGCTGAACGGAACAGGGAGAACAACGAAATTGAAAATGTGAATTTCATCTGTGCCGATGCCGCTGACTATGTGAAAGAGAACACCGGTAAGTTCGATACTCTGATACTCGATCCTCCGAGAAGCGGGATGAATCCTAAAATGCTCGGATATATAAACACCATGGCTCCGGAACGTATCGTTTACATGTCGTGCAATCCCGTAACATGCAGGGATGACCTGAAGCTGCTTGAGGGATACAGCATCGATTCTCTTGAGGCATTTGATATGTTCCCTCAGACTCCGCATGTCGAGACTCTTACTCTGCTTACAAGGAAATAAAATAATGTTTGATAAAATTGAAAACAGCGCTCTTCAGCGCAGAGTAAAAAATCATGTAATCGGAAGGGAGCATGATTTTTTTGCAGTAGTTCAGCCCGGTTTTGAAAAGAGAACTGCTGCGGAGCTTGCAGAATTTGGATTAACTGTTAAAGATAATTTCATTGAAGGGGGAGTGGAGTTTACAGGTAAACTCGATTCATGCTATAAGGCATCGCTGCTCTCCCGCACAGCAGGGCGTATAATGATGCGTATTGCTGAATTCAGATCGGTAAATTATTTTGAACTTGAAAGACTTATCAGAACTTTCCCCTGGGAGCTTTACGTCTCACCCGGAACCGAGATTGATTATAGAATCAGTGCAGAGAAGTCCATGATATTTCATACGGGGAAACTCGAAGAGATTTTCAGCCTGGGTATTAATGAAAGGCTGTCCGGTAACGGAATTATAAATAGTGAGTCTCTATATACCCAGACAATTTTTATAAGGAACAGCCGGGATCTTTGTACTGTGAGCCTGGATGCGTCAGGTGAATTTCTTTATAAGAGAGGGAGCGGGAAGAATATAGGCAAGGCGCCTCTCCGTGAAACTACGGCAGCGCTTATACTTCTTGAGGCTGGAATCAGCAGCTACAGCCAGATACTTGATCCTATGTGCGGTTCCGGAACATTCAGTCTTGAGGCGGCTTCAATCCTGACAAAAACTCCGCCTGCTCTCGAACGTGAATTTACTTTTATGCACTGGCCATGTTTCAAAGAGAGCGCATTCAGATTTATAAAAAATTCTTTAATCAAAGAGATTATCCACGTAGAACAGGTGGAGCAGAAAATTGTTACATCGGATATTGATGCTGAATCTGTGAACATAACAAAGTCAAATATTCCGGAACAATTGCGCGGTATAATAAAACCTGAAGTATCAGATTTTTTTACGCTGTCTGAAGATGTTGTTAAAGATAAAAAAACACTCATTGTTCTTAATCCTCCATACGGGAAGAGACTTGAAGAAAATTCTGAAGAATCTTTATATCGTGAAATCGGGAAAAAGATCCGTAAAGATTTCACCGGCTTCGGATATGCGATAATAGTGCCAGGATACGAAAAAGAGAGTGTTCTGGGCCTGAAGTATGACCGGAAGATTCCGTTTATGAATGGCGGTATAAAAGCTGCAGTGATTTTTAAAGACGCATAAATATACTTTTTCTAATTACACGTAAATCGGTTATATTTTATCTCCGCCGGTTTATGAGTAGAGACATATTTTTTTAAAAACCGGTTTATATGATTGAAATTTTCTCCTATGGAAATTAATATAATTTATAGTATCAACTCATATATCGGGCATGAAATTCTTTCCGCCGCGCCTGTGGCGCGGCAGAGATATAATACCACCGGTTTTGAGTAGTTGCAACTTATACGAGGTAATTTCTTTGGGCGGCATCGAAAAAAATGTAAACAGCTATCTGGAAGAAGTGGGTGTTGATTCAGAAGAGCACAAAAAGTATCTGGAAAAATTGAATAAGGTACTTGATGATATGAAAGGCTCCGCCAATAGTGCGGAGAGGAAACACTATTTTTCATTTAAAGAAACTGTTGATTCTTTTGATAACTATCTTTCAGAAAAAAAAATAAAACTTACATCACGGGAGAAAGACCGTCTGGCGGTCATTGCCGCATCAGGTCTTAATAATCTTGCCAAAAAACGTATGGCTGAAGATCTTATTCACCAGGTTAAAGACCGTGTATCCGGAGAACTGGAGTTAAGAGCTGAATCAGGAAAGAAGCAGGAGGATATCGCCCGTTTAAAGAAAACCGGATTATGGTTTACCGACTGGTATCGTCTTACAAAATTTGCACTGGATTTCGGAACGATTACTCTTTTTTCTCACAGATACCGTTCAGAGTCATTCGATCTTATCAGGCTGCGGGCAGCTTCAGTTCATAAAGAGATTGCACCTGATCTGAAAAAAATTCTCGATGGGTACTACTATTATCTTACCGTTCTTGAATATAACTCTATCGTTAAATTGTTCGAGATGGGTAAATCACTTGAGAAGCTTACTGCAATTAAAAGAAATCTTTCATATCACCCGATGGAAATATTTGAAGCTATGAATGATTTTTCCTCTGCTTATATAGCTGTAATGCGGAATTTGAAATCTATCGATAACGGTCTGAAGAAGGTGTTTAAAGACCACCAGCCCGGACATGGATTTATGGGCTATGTGGGATTTATCACAGACAGGCCGGTCCATAACAGTAAAACTATAAAGCATAGCGAGAGGGATATCGTTACAAAAACTATATCCGGTGCATTGTATTCCTATTATACTGCATATCTTGGAGTACGGGTTAAGACCTTTAATCAGCTGATGTACATTGTGAATGAAGAGGGTATTATAAACAATTCCGAAAAAGAGTACACTCCTGAAGCGTCAGGCGCGATTGAAAAAGAGAGTCATCATCAGACTACGGAAGGCTCTAAAATCAAATCCAGACTATCTGAACTCTCCAATGTAACTTCAAAGTATAGTCAGCAGGGTAAAAATCTGGCAAAGAGATTGTTTGAAATTGAAGCACGCGGGAGTCTCCCTGCCTGGAATAAAGATTCACAGATAAAACCTTTTTTTATGTTTATGAAAGTTTTTGAAGCCTACCTGAAGTACATACTTGAACTGATAATCAGCCGGGATAATTTTGATCTTGAATATGATAATAATATTATTACAGGTTATTTTGAAAAATTTCCTGATCTATGCAAGGCTGTTGATGATTACCGCTTTATCTCCCTTGAGCTTCAGGGCAAAAGGGGAAAAGATCTTCAGAATTTCAAGTACTCCCATGAAATTGACAAAGAGGAGTTTATAAGCAAACTTATGGAGCATGAGAATGCTGCAACTCTCCCCGGAGAGACAAGACAGCTTCGGGAGACTTTAAACGAAATTTCTGCGAAATGTTATAATATCTGTATGAGGTTTAATGACCTGCTTAACAGGTTTTATCAGGCCGGTAAATATGAAACGCGTGAAGTTTCGGAAAATTATAATTTTCTTTTAAACGCCAAGGTTGTTCACCCCAAAGTCCGGAGCCTGGAACATCTGCTTAACAGAAAAGAGGTTTATCTGATTGACCTGCTTGAGGCAGGATGTTCAGTTGCCGAGTATTTTGCTGAAATGTTAAAACATAATGGAATTAAAGCTATAAATGATGAAGTATCCAAGCTTCAGAAAGAACTTGAAACTCTTAATATGCAGAGTGAATCTCCCGGTGTTACTATTGATGATAGTGAGAACAGCTGTGGTGATGATGGACTGAACTCCGCTGCGGAAAAAATATATATTGATACTCTAACCGGTTTTAAAAAGTGGGAATACTTTGAAGATTTCATTATGCATGAAGTGTACGATGAGGAAGGAAACTATTCCGCGGATAAAATACGCCATGTTTTCTGCGCCGAGCTTTCAAATCTTGTTGATGTAAACCGCATCTGCGGTAATAATTCCGGAGATATGGTGTATAAAAGATTCAGTGAAATTATAAAAGAAATACTCTATTCTGCCGGCACTGATAATGTTGTAATGAGGAGCAAGGGCGGGCTTATAATCGGTTATATAAATGGTATAACTGCGATTGAATCCGTTGATCTTCTTTTTAAAATGCTTAATCTCATTAAAGAATTTTCTCTGGATAGCGGGATCGAATCGCTTCCCGAGCTTATCTTCAACTCGGGAATCTACACAGAAAAGAAAGGAACCAATGCTCTTAAAAATATTGAGATTGCCCGGAGTATAATGTTTCACGCTTCTGACGGCAAGGCCGGACATGTGGCATTTATGAGAAATCCTGATCTTGTAGTGAGCGATAAAGATTTTGACCGCAGAGGGCGATTGAGAGACGGACTTCTCTCCATTTTAAGCTGAGTTTTTATGATGAATTTTATACAGAATGATAAATCCAGAGAGAGGATTATAGAGTCTCATGTCGGTGAAGGTCACGATGGACTCAGGCTGGATCTTTACCTCTCCAGAAGATTCAGCTATATGAGCCGGACTTCATGGCAGAAGGAGATCTTAGCCGGAAAACTTATACTCAACGGATCGGTAATACTTAATGTAAAGAAGCATATATACTCCGGAGATATGATTGAGTATATAGCCGGTGAAATATCCGAGCCTGAAGTTGATACTGAATTTAATATAATATTTGAAAATGAAAATTATCTCGCTGTAAATAAAACCGGCAATCTCCCTGTTCATCCATCGGGCATTTTTTTCCGCAACACCCTCGTGATGCTTCTCGAAGAACAGCGCGGCGAAAAATTTTATCCCGTACACCGGCTCGACAGGGAGACCTCTGGAGCTCTTCTCCTTGGCAAAAACTCAACAGCTGCATCTGAGGTTCAGAAAAATTTCGGCAAGGTGGGAAAGGAGTATCTTGCTATTGTATACGGCGATATGAAAGATGAAAAATTTACCATAGATATGCCGATTGGTCCGGCCAGAAACTCTCTCATAAATAAAAAAAGGGAAGCATACTCACAGGGTACTGAATCCGCTTTGACTGAATTTGAACTTAAGAATTCATCCGGAATTTACTCTCTGGTAAAAGCATCCCCTGTAACCGGAAGGATGCATCAGATACGCGTACATCTTAAATTTGCGGGATATCCGATTATCGGAGATAAGATGTATGGTGATGATGAAACGATTTATCTCGACTATGTAAAATCGGGAGACAGTGAAATTCTTGCTCGAAGAGCCGGATTCACCAGATGTGCTCTTCACTCTCATTCATTCAGTTTTTTTGATCCCTTTGAAAAGCGGGAAATAAAAATAATTGCCGGTATTCCCCGGGATATGGACCTGTTTCTGAAAAATAATAATCTGGAATATGAATAAACATTGACTCTGTATATGCTCTCATTATCCGGTGATATAAATATAAACTTAAATGGTTCAGAATAAAATGCTTCATAAATTAATTAATAGTATAAAATTATTTTTCAGCAGACTTAAATTTAAATATAAACTCACGATTTATTTTACTCTATTCGGTATACTGGTCGGATATTTATCTTTTATTTTCTATACAACTATTGCCACTAATAATCTTCGAAATATAGCAGCAGCAATTGTTGATGACTGGCTGAATAATAACACTCAGCCCGATGATGTTATAGAATCTTATATAGGCAGAGTGTATGACAAAAAAATGGATGTATCCTTCCCGTTTATATCTGTTTTTAAAAATGAAATTTCAGATGACCCGCAAAAAAACAGGTTTGAACTATATTATTATGCTGTATCTCAGGCCGGATGGTATAAGCTCCACAGGAATGCTTCCGGAGTTATAATAAAAAGTGAAATAAGCGACGAAGATAAAATGACAGTTTCTGCTATGTCAAAAAAGGGGACTATCTCTGCATCTCATACGCCGTTTTACGGGAAAAGCGATAATGTTTATTTCTGGATAAATCTTACACGGCCTAATGATAAAAATATTTATATAGCCAGCATATCATCGGATAGAAAGGGTGTGTTCAATTTTATAGGGGGAAAAGATATAGCAATCTTTTATACTTTTTTCCTGTTTATTCTGTCTCTCTTTTTATCTAAAGTAATTGCTCTTCATATTTCAAAACCCATTTCCCGGTTGAGCTCACAGGCTGCAGGTATAGCCGCTGGTGATCTTGATATAAGAACAGAAATTATTTCAAAAGATGAGTTCGGCGAGCTTTCCGGTTCAATAAACCTTATGGCGGACAGCATCAAAGATAATATTGAGAGTGTAAACAAAAGGATGGAGGCGATCTCCGTCATGAATAAAATTGATAAGGCTGTGCTCTCATCTATCTCAAGATACGATCTTATCGACAGGGTAACCTTTATTGTCTCAGATCTTTTTAAAGACTGCATGGTAGCACTGGCTATGGCGGATATGGATAAAGAGAGTTATATTATCCTTTCTCATTATATCAAGGGGGTTAAAGGCGACAAGGGTGAGGGGATTACTCTTCCGTTCAGCACTCTGGGCAGTGATAATTTTGAAAAGAATAAAAAGTTTTTTATTATTAATAAAAATATCGATGCAGACTATCTTCATTTTCTCGACTCATTTATAGGAGAGGATTTCCTGCATCTGATGAACCTTCCGATTTATCTGGATGAGGTTTATATCGGATCACTCATTGTAGGGAAAGACCTGAATAAATCTTTTACAGATTTCGAAATTGAAACTTTAAAAGCTTTGGCCGATCAGACCGGTGTGGCCATGAAGAGCGTTAAATTTTTTGAAGAGAAGGAGAAACTTTTTCTTGGAATACTCCTGGCATTGTCAAAAACAATAGATACTAAATCCAGGTGGACATCCGGTCATAGTGAACGTGTTGCAGCATATGCAGAAAAACTGGCGCTGAAACTGGGGATGAATGGAAGCTTCATAAGCGATCTCCGGATATCTGCGAGTCTACACGATATCGGGAAGATTGGTGTTTCCGAAGCAATACTGGATAAACCGGACAGGCTTACATCTGAAGAATATGATATAATCAGGAAGCATCCTCAGGCCGGAGTCTCCATAGTTGAAGAAATTCCCGGACATGAAAAGTTTTTAAACGGAATTCTCTTCCATCACGAGGCCTGGGACGGAAGCGGTTACCCATTCGGTCTTGACGGACGGGGTATCCCTTTGATGGGGAGGCTTATTGCCGTAGCAGATGTTTACGATTCACTTATATCGGACAGGCCATACAGAAGCGGTATGGGTATAGATAAAGCCCTTGATATTCTGATATCCGAAAAAGGGGGAAAGCTGGACCCGGTTATTGTTGATATGATGATTGAAATAATTGAGAGTGAAAATGCATAGAACAGATATTATACAGAGAAGGTTGGATCTTTCTTGATAAGTATTTCTTTAATCTTTGAGTCTCCGGCTGAAAAATAAATTATATGAGATTCCATCAGAGAATATTCATTCATGATTACAAAGAGCTCCTCGTCAAGTTTGGGGTCAAGGAGATCAATTTCCCGGAGTTTTTTATTCCCTATGTATATGGCTTTCATCATTATTCCTGATTTTTTAATTTAATTCCTGTTTATATCTAATTTAATATTTGTCCAGTATTTTAAAATATTTTTTTACCGGCCGGAAAGGTGGCAGTTTGTTTTTGGGGCACAGCGCTTCGCGCTGCGCCTGAAATGGGGGATTACGGGGGCAGCGCACGTTTTAAAAAATCATTTATTTTATGTCTGTATTAGTATTGACTTTTTTCCTGTGTTAATTGTAATTGCAGTGAATAATCTTATCAGTATTACTGCTTTGATATTAAAAATTTATTATTAAAAAGAATAGATATTATGTTTAAAATTAAAAAATACCCCCTGACAACTCTTGTTGTGCTTTTCTCTTTTTTTGCAGTTAATGCGTTCGCCTATAAATTTGATTTTGTTACTGTAAGCGATATTGTAAGCAACACTAAAAAAAATTATAGCGGCCTCGAATCCTATCAGGCAAATTTTTCAATTCTATCTGATAAGGGCGGGAAAAAAAAATCACAAACCGGTATCCTCAGGTTTAAGGCCAGTGACAAACTTCTCATGGAATTTTACCAGCCATCAAGACAGAAGATTGTCTCAGACGGTAAGATGATGTGGGTATACATCCCTTCATTGAATGTTGTAGCCGAGCAGGACCTTCTTTCAGATTCCGGACTCTTTACTGCCGGTTCAGAAGCCGGACTTAACAGACTTTTTTCCAAATATCATTACAGGTTTGCTTCCAAAGATGAACCTGAAACAATGAAAGACGGAAGCAAAATGTATACTCTTGTTCTAAAACAGAAAGAGAGCCGCGGAGGTTATAAAACAATTAACCTCTGGATTTCAGAAAACTTTTTTATTCAGAAAGCTGAGGGTTTTACTTCTTCAGGGAAGAAGGTTGAGATTACCCTGTCAGATATAAAGACAAATGTTGATCTGCCAAACGGAATATTCAAGTTCGATATTCCTGCAACGGCAAGGGTTATAAAAAATCCTATGATATCAGAGGAGTAAGTCGTGGAGAGCATTGGAGATAGACTCAGACAGGCGCGTGAAACAAAAAAACTTACAATTAAAAATGTGGCCCTTGATACTAATATGGCCCCGACTTATATTGAAGCACTTGAACAGGAGGATTTTGATAAATTCCCCGGTGAAACATATATAATCGGTTTTCTGAAAACATACTCTGAGTATCTTAAACTCGATCCTGAAGAGATGGTGATGCTTTATAAGGGGTACAAAATAGGTGAATCCGCAACTCCTCTCGAAGAGCTGACACGGCCTACAAGACCTCAGTTTGTAACCGATATTCTGGCTCTGTATGACAGATACCGGAATCTGGTATTTTTCGGCGGAGTGGCGCTGTTCTCGATTCTTGTAATCTGGGGAATCTGGGCTATGAACAGGTCCGACGTCAGTATCGATGGTTCTGATTCGGTTTCTCAGATAAAGAAGAATTATGAAGAGAGTCAGAACTCAAGCATAAAGAATATAAAGAGCTTGCAGCTCTCTAATGATAAAGGTTTTACCCTTGTATATAAGGGTGAGGCGGTTCAGTTTCTTGTTGAAAACAAAGAGGTTGTTTTCCTTCTAAAGGAAATCGGCGATAATAAAGTAACAATAAATTTCCTGAATGATGATAAAGACATTGTTATGGAGATGGATAAGCAGGTTCCGGTAACTCCGGCAGAATGTCCTCGTGAAGTTCTTCTTACTCTAAAAGGACTTACCGAGAGCAGAGCCAAGGTTATGATCGAACTCGGCCGTGATCTTAAGGCAGAGTTGAATGCGGCAGCTGCAGCTGCAGGTAATACTGATGTAAAGCCTGTCACAGAGGGTGACAATACCAAGGTTATTGCCCAGAGTAATAAAAGTCTGAAGATTGTTTTTGAAGTTAAATTTGTTCAGAAATCATTTATTGAGATATATCTTGACGGCAACAGAAAACAGAGAGGCTTTATGCCGGCTGGAAGCGTTGAGCGTTGGGAAGCTTCTGAGTATATACAGATGAAAATCGGTAATGCAGGCGGTATTAAGTCTACCATTAACGGGAAAGAGTTTGTATTCGGTAAGCCGGGTCAGGTTGCAAATAAAATAATAACATGGAAGAAGGATGTAACCAATCCTAATGTTTACCATATTGATGTTAAGGACTGGTGATGTGTGTATAAATCATCAGATCTTTCGTTCTACCTTATTTCTTTAGGCTGCTCAAAAAACCTTGTTGATTCCGAGAGAATCAACGGGGAGATGCTCAGTGCAGGTTTTACACCGGCAGAAGCATCGGAGAATTCAGACATTATTATCATAAATACATGCGGTTTTATTCAGGATGCCAAAGAGGAGTCTATCGAGGTAATTCTCGATGCTGTTTCTATTAAGGAGAGCGGTGATTCCCGATCAGGTTTTTTCAGCCACGGTGAAAGTAAACCTGCATTCCGCAGAAAAGTTGTAGTAACCGGATGTTTATCAAAACGATACTTCGATGATATAGAAAAAGATATGCCGGAAATCGATTTTCTATATGGAATTCCCGATGATAAATTTGTACCGGAAATGTGCAGCAGGTTTGAAATACAGACAGGCTCAATCCTGAGTACAAGAAAAAAACTTTATAATACTTATCCCTATTCATACATTAAAATTTCAGACGGCTGTTCCAATAACTGCAGCTACTGTGCTATACCCTTAATCCGGGGACCGCATATCCCTTTCCCTTCAGATAAGATTTTAAAAGATGCCGAAGTTGAGGTTGCATCCGGCGCTCTTGAACTTAATATTATTGCTCAGGATATTGCAGTGTATCAGTGGGACGGGATGAACCTGTCTTCGCTTGTTAACGAGATATCAAAGATTGAAAAACTCAGATGGATAAGGCTTCTTTACTGCCATCCTGATCATATAACTGATGATATTATCGATCTTATTGCAGACAATAAAAAAGTTGTCCCGTATATCGATATACCATTTCAGCACGTAAGCAGATCTATTCTGAAATCTATGGGTAGAGACGGTGATGCTGAAAAGTATCTTGAACTTATTTCTAAACTAAGAAAAAGAGTTCCGGGTATTACAATCCGTTCAACATTTATGATAGGTTATCCCGGTGCAGGAGAGAAAGAGTTTAACGAGCTTATGTCCTTCATTAAAACTGCAAGACTGGATAAAGTCGGATGTTTTACTTATTCACCGGAAGAGGGGACTGATGCTTCAAATATACCGGACACCGTTTCTGCTGAAGAGAAAAACAGAAGACTCGATGAGCTCATGTCAGTGCAGGCTGAAATTTCAAAAGAAATTCTGAATGATAAAATCGGCCTGGAGCTCGATGTACTTATTGAAGAAAAGATAGATGACAAAACATATATAGGGCGGACTGAATTTGATGCGCCTGAAGTTGATGGCGTTTTTTACTTGACCGCTGATAAAAACATGGTTAATAAAATAGTGCGGGCCAGAGTCACAGATTCTTTTGAATACGACCTTATAGGGGTACTGATTTGAAACTGACAGGGGATAAACTTAGCTTACCGAATATTTTTTCATATTTAAGAATTATTCTTATTCCATTTATAATTTATTTTTTAGCATTCAGAACCAGGGAATATTATCTGATTTATGCATTGTTACTTTTCGGTTTTGCTTCATTTACTGATTTTATTGACGGTTGGCTGGCGCGTAAGCTTAAACAGGAATCGGAATTCGGAAAGTTTATAGATCCTATAGCGGATAAGTTTCTCGTAATCTCTGCTCTAATCGCTATTATAGTTATAGATCCTACTTTTGAAGTACTCGATTCATGGATGGTTATAATTATTGTCGGTAGAGACCTGCTTATAACTGTTATGAGATGGTTCGCAATTAAAAAAGGGCGTCCGCTCCGTACAAGCAGATTCGGAAAGTTTAAAACAGCTTTTCAGATGATTTCCATCGTGCTGATTATAATGATATACATGTCCAAGAGAAGCGGATTTTTCGATGCACATGAATCTCTTCCGTACTGGATAATGTTTACTGTTACGATAATGACGGCACTTTCCGGTGTAAGGTATATTTTTACAAACTGGCAGCTCTTTTTCCCTGAAAAAAAAGTAAAAGAAGATTAAGAGGCCAAATGAAAATTAAAGAATTTATTTTTACGGCGTTTTATGCAGGTTATTCTCCCGTGGCTCCCGGAACTGCCGGGACACTGGTTGCAATGGCTCTCTATATACTTGAAAACATTTTATTTTCGGATCTGAATCCGGATTTTCTTAATATGTTTAATCTTATTTTTGTTATTCTTATTATCTATCCGTCAATTAAACTGGGTGATGCCGCAGAAAAGTTTTATAAGTCAAAAGATCCTCAGCAGGTTGTGCTTGACGAAGTGCTCGGTTACTGGATAGCAATTCTCTTCATACCTTTCAGTTTTACTTTTGCCGTAATGGCTTTTATTCTGTTTAGAATATTTGATATTATTAAACCTTTTCCGGCCAGCTCTCTTGAATCTCTTACCGGCGGGCTTGGAATTATGATCGATGATATTATTGCAGGCTTTTATACTCTTGCATGTATGCATACAGCCGTATATTTATTTAATTATTACAATATAATTCTGCCTTAATTCATATCTAAATAATTTTCTCAGGAGCTTACCGATGATAAGAAAATTTATGATTTCGGGATTTTTGTTTATTTTTTTTACCGGTAGCCTGCTCTTTTCCCAGGAAGATCCGGCGAAAAATGCCGGTGATATCGCTTCTTTCGAGAAAAGATTTAAAGCTGTCGATGAGTCAATGAATTATCTCAAAGCAAAAAATGTTGATAATAACGATATTATTACACTTTATACCGATGCTGAAAGTCTGTTCCGTGAGCTAAAGTATGCTTCTGAATTGAAAGATTATGATATGACTATACGATTCCTGTCTCATAAACTTACAATTCTTGAAGAAAAATCTTTAGAGAGAGTTGGACTTGCCAAAAGGATGGATCTTATATATATTCTAATGGTAGGGTTTGGTGCTGTAATAATAGTTATAATGTCGGGCTATTCAATTTATATGTATTCGAGGAGAAAATAAACTGATTGGAAAGAAATTATCTGTTCAATACTGAAAAGATAAATTATGTAAAAGGGGACAAGCCATCCGTTGAATGTATCCTCTGCGCAATTAGAGATAATAACCCTCTTGTAAAAAACCTGAATGTACACACTACAGAAAATTTCATAATTGCTGTTAATCTATTCCCGTTTAATCCGGGGCATGTGATGATTTTTCCCAGACGGCACATATGTAATATAAGCGAGCTGACTGAATCTGAAGCAGCGGAGATGCATTCCCTTCTGGTTAGAACTATCCGTTATATTGATGAAGAGTTTAATCCTTCAGGTTATAACGTAGGATATAATCTGGGAAACGGCAGCGGTGCAAGTATTCAGCATCTTCATCAGCACATAGTTCCGAGATATACAAATGAAGTAGGTTTTCTTGATGTACTCTCCGGAACCCGTGTAATTGTAAGTGACCCTGTTGTTGTTATGGAAAAATTAAAAATTAAATTCAGCGCTGTTTAATCAAAAGAGGGGGTTCCGGTGGTTGATAAAAAACTATTCAATGGAAGATATTGCGCAGTAGAAATAAATAAATCCGGAATTATTACCGCTTATAATAAGAATGCCCGGTTGATACTTTCAGGTAATAATCCGGAAAAAGTTCCGGAAAATGTCTGTATTACTGAATTTGCAGATTCATCAGAAAATGCAGATTTTAACCCGGATCATCCTGAAATTATTTTTTCTAAAATTACAGGGATTAAGCTGATTGATATTGCTTATTATGCAGAAACAGAATCTTTTATTGCATGGTTTACATCCGGGAATGCGGCATTGAATTCTTTTTTTGATGTAGTAAAGCTTTCATCTTCAATTTTTCTGGAACTGGATGCTGATCAGAGTATAATATTTGCTTCTGAATCATTTTTTAAAATTTCAGGATGCAGTAAGTCAAAAGTTTATGGTGCAGGCATCTCTGCATTTATTGAGAAAAAAAGTCTGACAAAAATTACATCATCCATTGAGCTTTGCAGAAATAATGTTCTGGATTCAATTAAAATTGATGATATTCAATTTGTCTTCAGTAATATCCCCAGGATATTTGATCTTGATGTTCATCCTGTAAAAGATGCTGATAATATCTTTACTGGAACTATTTTTCATTTTATTGATACATCTCATGAAAAAAAATTCAAGCAGATGAGTAACACAATACGACGCATGAGTGCCGTGGCAAATTTTGCCGGAGGTATTGCGCACGATTACAATAATGCTCTGACTGCAGTTCTTGGAAATATATCTCTGGCGAAAATGGATGCTGAAAAAAATAGTGAACTCGAGGAGCTTCTCAAAGATGCGGAGAGTGCAGGACTGAAAATTAAAACTCTTACTGAAAGACTTGGAATGTTCTCCAGGGGAATGAAGCCTGCTAAAACTAAAACAGATATAAAAGTATTGATTGAAAATATTGTATCCGAAATATTCGCCGGATATAACGGGCGCTGCAGTGTTAATATTCAGGACAATTTGTCTTATCCCGAAATCGATCCGGATCTGATCAGCGAAGCTGTCAGGCATGTATTTGAAAATGCAATAGATGCTGCATGTAAGCCTTCCGGTGAAATTACAATCAGCGTCGGTGAGACTGAAATAAGTAAAGAATCCGTTTTCCGCGAGACCTCTCTGGTATCTGGGAAATATATCGTGATTTCGGTAAAGGATAATGGTGCCGGTTTTGAAAAGCATGTTATAAATGATATTTTTGATCCCTACATAACTACCAAACCGGGGAGAGAGGGATTGGGGCTTGCATTAACTTATACAATCCTAAAAAGGCACAGAGGCTTTATTTCTGCCGATTCTTCTGATGGAGAAGGTGCCGAATTCAAAATTTATATTCCTCTTTTCTGATTTTTAAAACGGAATTAAGTATTTTATTCTTATTTAAGCCGGCAATTTTTTAAGTAAATAATGTTGAAAATCCCCTTATCAGTTATTATCTAATAACTGAAGTGTTGTTGTTTTATCGTAGAATCGTTTATATTTTGTTCAGTGTAAGGACGGTTATCATTTCAGAAAATCAGTACAGGGCTGACTAAGTTCTATCTGTTTATAAACTATTGTCATTTTCCTTCACCGGGCCATTTCTGCGGCGGAGAGCATCATACAATCAGTTTATGAGTGCGTACAATAAAATAAAAAATTAATTTTACGGAGACACATATATGAAAAAAATCAGAGAATTTAAAGTTGTTCCTTATCTTCCCGAAAGACTTAAACCCCTTATGAAAATTGCAAATAATCTCTGGTGGGTATGGAATTTTGAAGCGATAGATCTTTTCCGGAGAATTGATGTTGATCTCTGGAGAGAGGTTGGCCACAATCCTATCAATTTCCTCGGTGCTCTTTCACAAAAGGCTCTTGATAGAGCCGCTGAGTCCGAAAGTTTTGTTGCACATATGCACAGAGTTGAAAATGAACTTGAGCGGCACATGACCAGAGTTTCATGGTACGATCAGAACAGCAAAAATATGGAGAACCAGGTAATTGCATATTACTCAGCAGAGTTTGGTATTCATGAATGTCTTCCTGTTTATTCGGGCGGGCTTGGAGTTCTGGCCGGGGACCATCTGAAGTCAGCAAGTGAGCTTGGGATACCTCTTTACGGGATGGGACTGCTGTACAGATTAGGCTATTTCCGTCAGTATCTCAATCTTGACGGATGGCAGCAGGAGAGATATCCTGAAACAGACTTTTATAATATTCCTATAAGCCCGGTACTGGACAAAACAGGGGCTCATTTAACAATCAGTGTTGAGTATCCCGGCAGATTAATTTATGCAAGGGTATGGGAAGTCCTTATAGGGAAGATTAAGCTGTTCCTTCTGGATACAAATGTAGAAATTAACAGTATTGAAGACCGCGCAATCACCGATCAGCTTTACGGCGGTGATACCGAGATGAGGATCAAGCAGGAGATAATGCTTGGTATCGGCGGTGTCAGGGCTTTCAGGGCGATGGGTATCGATGTAACAGTTTATCATATGAATGAAGGACATGCAGCGTTCCTTGCAATTGAAAGAATACGACTGGAAATGAAAGAGCACGGAATGACTTTCAGCGAAGCTCTCTCATATGTTACTGCGAGTAATCTTTTTACAACACATACACCTGTTCCTGCAGGGAATGACCGTTTTCTTCCGGAAATGATGGATAGATATTTTAACGATATATATACCGAGCTCGGAATAGATTCAGATACATTCATGGCTCTCGGACGGGAAAACCCTTTTGATAAAAAAGAGGAGTTCTGCATGACTGTTCTTGCTATCAAATCCGCCTTCGGCTGCAATGGAGTTTCAAAACTTCATGGAGACGTATCACGGAAGATGTGGAACAGGGTGTGGCCTCAGCTCCCTGCTCACGAGGTCCCGATTGGTCATGTTACTAATGGAATACAGACACTGTCGTGGACATCTGACGAGATGATGAGACTGTTTAACCGGTACCTTGGTCCGGACTGGATAGATAATCCTACATCAAAAGAGATATGGAAAGGGATAGACAATATACCTGACTCCGAACTCTGGAGATGCCGTGAGAGACTCAGGGAGAGACTGGTAAGCTTCTCCCGCAAGCGCCTTCATAACCAGCTTCTTGCCAGAGGTATTCCGAAGAAACAGGCTGTTGTCGCAAGTTCGGTGCTCGATTCCGAAGCATTAACAATCGGATTTGCACGAAGATTCGCAACATACAAGCGGGCTACTCTGCTATTCCGCGATATGGACAGGCTATTCAATATTTTATCCTCGCAGAAAAGACCGGTGCAGATTGTATTCTCCGGTAAAGCTCATCCTAAAGATGCATTGGGGAAAGAGTTTATAAAAGAGATTATACATACTTCGCGTGACGAGAAACTGCGAAAGAAGATTGTATTTCTTGAAGATTATGATATCAATGTTGCAAGGTATATAGTGCAGGGCGTTGATATCTGGCTTAATAATCCAATAAGACCGAAAGAGGCATCGGGTACCAGCGGAATGAAGGTTGTTGCAAACGGCGGTATCAACGTGAGCATACTTGACGGCTGGTGGGATGAGGCATACAACTCGAACAACGGCTGGGCTATCGGAAGCGGTGAAATATATGACGACCAGAATTATCAGGATGAAGTTGAGAGTCTCTCTCTTTATAATCTTCTTGAGGAGGAGATTATTCCTCTCTTTTACACAAGAGCGGAGGACGGTCTTCCCGAGGCGTGGCTTGCGAAAATCAAGGAGTCGATGAAAAGTATAATCCCGGAATTCAATACCAATAGAATGGTCAAGGATTACACCGAGAAATATTATCATCTGGCTCATACAAATTATACCGGGTACCTGAAGGAGACGTTGAAGATCTCAAAAGAGCTTTCCGCATGGAAGGATAATATTAAGAAAGTATGGTCCGATGCGAACGTTCTCGAAATGCATGTCGATGATGATTCAAATGTAACTGTCGGCTCGGTTCTCAGGGTAAGTGCAAAAGTTAATCTTGGTAAAATATCTCCGGCGGATGTACTTGTGGAATTGTATTTCGGATCAGTCGATCAGTTCGGTGATATCAGTGACGGTGTTGCTGTACCGATGGATAGAGGTCCGGAAGATGGTGAGGGTGTATATGCCTATACAGGTCAGATGTTATGTCTCCAGTCCGGACGGTTCGGCTACAGTGTAAGAATTATACCGTTCAACAGGAATATGTCCCGTAAGTTCGATCCGGAGCTGCCGTTCACCTGGGCTTAATAGTTTTGATGAAATATGCGGCAGGTTTTAAAATAAGCTTGCCCATGCTTTTTTTATAGTGAGTTTTCATTACATAATCAGCAGATAGTCATTTAAAATAAAGTCCGTCGCGTCATGGCGCGGCGGACTTAAAAATTCCGGCTCAAGTCAGTAAATCCCCGAAAATTTTAAAAATATTTAATTTATCTGTTTGACTTATTTAATATAAATTTTAATATTGAATAGTATCACACCAGCAGCAACGGCAGTTTCACTGCTGTTTCTTCGTCTAAGTTTGTTGTAAAATATTTCGTTATTTTAATTATACTATGTAATGATAATCTAAATGTCAGATGAAAATTCTAATATCTGTTAAGGGATTTATATGCGTGAAGCTGTTAATATAAATGAAGCAATTAAGAATAAAAAATATATGGAAAGAATCAGGGAATCCCTCGTCAAAAAAAATATGGACGATAATAACGAGGAGATTGAGTTCCTTTTAAAAAGACTTTAAAGTGTAGTTATATAATGGAATTTTTCCATAGCTGAACAGATTGTTTGTAGTAATCAAAAGGGGGCGGAACTATTTCCGCTTTTTGTATTATAAGCCTTCGAGCCCATCTTCTCTCTGCCAACTCACAAATATCTTTTATATTCCTTCCAGTCAGTGTATCTGTTTTTGTACCCAGATGAATACAGTCGTCATCGGAAAGCTGTTTAGCGTAATTGCTGAAAATTGCAGCACGTTCCTCCGCGTTCGGATAAGGGAATTTTATAATCTGGTCAAACCTGCTTAAAAGCGCGCTGTCAAGATCGTTCATCCGGTTGGTGGCACCGATTGTCAGAGTTTTTTCGGCTGAATCAATACCGTCAAGTTTCCGTAATAGTACTGAGAGTATTCTTCTTGTGGCTTCAAACATATTCTGATCTCTCGATCCGGCAAGTGAATCAATCTCATCAAGAAATATAACCGCACCACCCATGAGGTCACACATATCAAAAATTTCTGAAAGATTCTTTGAGGACTGTCCGTACCATTTGGACATGATAGATTCTACAGGTACATAAACAAGCGGCAGGCTGCTCTCTCCTGCGATGATTCTTGCAGCAGTAGTTTTACCTACACCTGGAGGTCCTTCAAAGAGTATCGCCTTCGGTCTGTTGGATTCAAAACTTTTTCTTGTCATTCCTGCGATTGAATCGTAGATGTCCGGATTCTGAACAGGGAGTATTATCGATTCTTTAATCTTTCTTTTAATGTCGGCATATCCGGCTATGTAATCCCAGTCGGGAGTATTCTCTCCGCTCATTATTGATGCGCCCAGTTCCTTGAGCCTGTCCGCGGGATTGAACAGGAGACCTGAATTTACATTGCGGATTATTTCAATTACTGAATTGATCTCCTCCTGGGAGAGGTTCCCTTTTTTTGTTACTTCTATAAAAGAATTAACTATACTGAAAAAGTCTATCTTCAGATTGTCGGTTATATTTTCAGTGTTAAAAACATTGCTGTTAAGCGACTGGAAGCTATAGTGCCCTTTTTCAAAAGAGAGTATGCGGATATTTTCAATATGTTTTTTTATAATTTCAAGTGAATCAAAAAGCATAATATCAGTCAGAGGGGGAATACCCGCTTTAATACGGGAGAGTCCTTTCTGGAATTCTATGGTAAGTGATACAGATACTTCTGCATTATCAGATAAACGGATTAAAGCCGTTTCAATCTGATTCTTCATCTGATCAAAGGGAATCAGGCTGTCATGTAGATTCATTATTCCCGGTAGCCTCTATATTATAAATTTTAGTTTAATAATTTTACGGTTTTTCTCAATCATTCTTGTATAATCTTCGTTCCATTCACTTTTTATCAATACTAAAAATATCTCTTTTTCTTTAATTTTTATAAGATCAATTTTTTCTCCTGTACCGTCAAGATCAACAATGCCGGATATCTCTCTGGTGCATAGATATCCGTTTTCATTTTGTAAAACATTATTGAACCTGTGATCCGAATCATCGGTGTAATACCAGAAATTGGGCGAATCGAATGAAAGATATATTACTGAATCTTTATTGAAAAGCTCTTCAGCTATCCCTGTGTTTTTAAATCCGGTGAGCTCATTGAGAGGGAGTCCCTCTTTTGCATTATTAAAAGTTTCCGCCTGAAAGGATGCATTAATCAGAATGCTGTCCTGCTGTACAAATTTAAATTTAAGATAAAAATTTGTCCTTCTTATCTCTGCTGTGTCATCAATAATGCTGATTATATTTCCGCCCTGTTCAATAGAAACATCAATAAGATCAAAGTTTTCATTTTTGATATTCTTGTCTGCGGAACATCCGCCAAATGTTATTATCAGTGCTAGTATAAAATATAGAGACTTATTCATTTCATCCTGCCGTTTATAGTAGATCAAGGGTAAGTTTTTTATGTACTCATAAACTGTTGGTAAAATTGCTCACCGCTGCGCTAAAAGTACGGCTATGATATAATTCAACCAACCGGATTATTTTTTTACTTTATGTATAACAAATTGTAAAGATTTTTTTATGATGAAGTAAATAGACATGAATAAAACAATTCCTGTTGCCGCATAAAATAGAGTTTCAAAAGAGAATGAAATTCCTGGGACAAAATTTTTAAGAGCGGCTTTGAATATATCAAATTCAATATCTTTTATGAAAGCAATAAATTTCATTATCCCGGTCGAATCAGTAAGGCTCTTAAGAGCTGCCGAGAGATCAGTAAATCTCTCCAGATTTTCTGACATGATTTTTCCGGTTGATACAAATTCCTTTACATCGGACTGAAGGTGAAGCCCTATATATTCATCTATTGTACGGCTGTTGTCCGCAGCAGCTGCTTTATATTTTCTGATCATCAGGGCCAGTTCATCAACGTGCCCACCGAGTCTCTGTTTGTACTGTACAAGGAATGCCGGAATCTGCATAAAGATTATAGCTCCGGCTGCAGATACAATTCTATCTAAAAGAGACTCAAAAAATTCAGATACCGGTTTGAAAATCCGGGGCATCATTTATTTCGTCCCCTTTTTATTAATCATATCTGAATCCATAATACATGTAGCCAGGATCCCCCTCTTACATTATATACAGTCTTTATCGAAAGAAAATCCGGAGTTATGCATTTCCAGATATCGTTGTAAATTTTATCAGTAGCAGCCTCCTGATATATCCCTACATTTCTGTAGGATGTGAAATAGTATTTAAGAGATTTAAGTTCAATTATTTTCCCGGCAGGTATATATTCAATTTCAACTACTGCAATATCGGGGAGACCTGAAAATGGACATACTGCGCTGAACTCACCGGTCTCGTATTTTATTCTTTGAGGATTGCCGGTATATTCAATACTTTCAAGAAGTTCCGGATCTATATGACTCTGGTCATCAAAGGTAAAAGTTTTTCCTTCTGCTGATGGCATGTTAATTCTCCTGATAATGATTATAGGGCGATCCCGGAAACTCCGTTTCCGGGATCGCAGGGTACCCTGCGGGGCTTATAAAGGGGCTACCGCCCCTTTGACCCTGTAAAGATTTAGTTAATAGAGTATTGGACAGCTCTACCTTGAAAAGCCCGAGAATAACTACTGATTTAATATAGTAATTGTGTACTGTTTAAGTCAAGAAAAAAGGGACTGGTTAGAGTAATTGTATATAATTTTGAACCTGTATACGCCGCATTAGAGATAGGGCGTATACAGATAATTTAAATATTTTCTAAAGGGGATTTATGAGTGAATTTCTTTTACTCTGAATACTGCCTGTTTTTCATCAGTTACTGTAAACTCTGCGCTGCAGTAAGGGCAGAGCTGATCACCCGATTCTCTTATTCGTATGAGAGATCTGCATTTGACGCATTCAATAACGAAAGACTCATCTCTGTTTTCGTTTTCTGCTGTATCTTCAGAATCTTCAAGTACTGTAAAAGAATCCTCTTCCTGTAAATCTTCTTCTAATATTGATGATGTCTCTTCAAAAGTCGGGTGCCCTACGGTTGTCTTTACTCCGGAACTCTGTGACGGATTATCTTTTTGAAACAGCTCCATATGTCTGTCGAGTATCTGAAGCGCATCTGCCCTATCTGACGCAATTGTAAACAATTTGTCAAAGCCGAGAAGTTTAAACAGGGAAGTAATTTCATAGTTCAGGTTGAAAAAAACAGCGACGCCGTTTTTACTATTGATGCTTTTCTGAAGCATAAGAGCTGCGCCTATCCCTTCACTGCTTATGAATGGGAGATTTTTCATATCGAGCAGCAGGTATATTACATTATTATCCGCCAGTTTATTCACATAATCATCAAAATCCGGTGCTGAGTCGCTGTTCAAGGGACCTTCTATTTCAATAATTGCGGCGGATCCTTCACCAATCTCAGTATGGTTTATGAAAAACATCATTACCTCTTCTTGCGGAGGGGAATTGCATCCCTTATCTCTTTATTTATTGAGTTTTTATAATCTTTAAGATTTATTACAGGCGCGACATACTCTTTTATTGCTTCAGGAACAACATCCGGTAATTCATCTCCCGGTTCAGAATCAATTTCCCCTAGCAGTTCCACAGTTATATACTCATCATCTTCAGTCTGGATATCATGTTTTCTTAACGGAACAACTCCGGATGACGGTCTTATTGTCTGTAAACTGCCGAGAGTAGTTACGGTGCCATCTTCTTCAATAACATCATCATCAAAATCGTCTTCAACTATATAATCCATTGCAGGTTCTACAGAATTACTATCCGGAGAGAAAAATACTACTTCATCCTCTTCTCCGGACCGGCCTGCAGTTATTACAGAGAGACCCGGAGTTTTTTCACTCTGACGGGATATCTCTCCGTATGCTGATGATGTCAGTGCATTTTTCTGTATAGAGCGGTATCTGAAAAGCACAATTAACGAAACAAAGAATGATAAAAAAATCGAAATTGTCACCACAAGAAAAGTGTAGTATTTGGCCTGATCTATTGAATTCTGGATTGAGGTGTAAATCCTCTCTTTGCTGACAATAAAGTTTACTGTTCCTGCTGGTTTATTTTTAGGGAAAATACCTTTTGTAAAGAGCCATCCCGTACTTGTCAGGTCTTTATAGATGTATTTTTTTAAAAGATCTCTGTCCCTTCTCTGAAAGGGGACCGTCTTATTAACGATATTATAATTATTAAGTAATAGATCACTGTTTTTTGTCTGAACAGGGAGCAGAATCATATCGATATTATATGCCATTTCATCACTTGCTATATTCCACATGAGCTCTTTTTCAGCTGTTGTACTTGAGTGAACAATGAGTCTTCCGTCACTTAGTACAAAAAAAGCCTCATCAATTGTGTTCTCTTCAATTTTTTCGTGGAAAAGAGTTTTGAGCGGCGCATATTTCTGCGTTGTATAACTGAATTCAGCAACTCTGGCGAAAGCCTCTGCCATTGTTCTGGAGTAGTTTATGGTATATTTCTCTATATCTGAGATGTTTTTTTTGCCTGAAAAATAGAAATACGAGATCACTCCAGCCGTGCCGATAACCGACTGCGCTGTAAACATCAGCAGAAATATCCCTATTGGGAATATTACTCTTTTTAAACTTTTCTTTTTATGCTCTGTCATTATATTTTCCTGAATATAGTTATACGTATGTATTCTATAGGTAGCAGATTATTTTCGGGGGTGCATATGCTCTGCATACGCCGGGAATGGGGGATTCTGGGGGCGCTGCCCCCGGAATCCCCCATTTCAGGCGCAGTGCGAAGCGCTGTGCCCCCCTAAATAAACCGTCACCTATTCTATATTATCGGTTAGAATCTATTTTCGATTGATAAAAAAAGGTCTATATTATTGGATGTTTTACTATTATGAAAGATAAAATTTTAAATAACAAAGAGCTCCTTGAGGCCTGGGACTGGAAAACCGGTAAGCCGACAGGAAGAAGTATAACAAGGGGTGAGTCATACAGGACCGGAACACCTCACGAGGGTGTTCACCTCTGGATAGCAAGAAAAGCTGGTGAAGATGTTGAACTTCTGTTTCAGCATCGTGCTAAAAATAAAGCGCTATACCCGGACTGTCTGGATATAACAGTGGGTGGGCACGTCACCTTCGGCCAGGATGATGGGGATAAAGGGAAAATCCGGAAAGAGGCGATGGAGGAGATAGGACTGGCCATTGATGATTCAGCTCTCACCGATATAGGATATTGCCGGTTTGAAGAGATTACAGATTTTTACCATCATCGGGAGTTTCAGCATGTTTATCTTCTTGAAGATGACAGGTCCCTTGACCGCTATAGATTTACAGATGGAGAGGTTGTAGGGCTCTATGCTGTCCCGTCTCTTTTTCTTGAATCGCTTTTTGAAAATGACAGTTCAATGTCAATTGAGGGCTTTGACGGTGTGAGTATTATCCGGAAGAATCTCTCACGAAAAGATTTCCACCCTATGATATTTGATGAGAGAATGAAACTCTATATGTCTATTGTAATACAGGGTGTCCGGGAACTTGTAAAAACCGGGAGAGTAAGCGTATTAATGCCTCAATTATAAATCGGATAACCGCTGGATGATATGGAAGATATAACTTTTGAAGAATCACAAAAAATCCCCAACCCGCTTTATGTAGATGTCCGGGCTCCCGTTGAGTATAACGAGGACCACATTCCCGGCGCGATAAATCTCCCCATATTTAACGATGATGAGAGGAAAGAGATCGGAACCATGTATAAAATGGTCGGCAGAGTGGATGCCGTAAAGCGTGGAACCGAAATCGGAGGGAGACGGATCGTTGACATAATCAACTCTCTTACGGAGATCAAAGATAAGGAGATAATTATATATTGCGCCAGAGGGGGGATGAGGTCAGCCGCGGTTGCATCACTCATAAGCTCTCTTGGAATAAAAACATATAGAATTATAGACGGCTACCGGTCGTTCAGAAAAATGGTTATGGACAGGCTGTCAACTATTGAAATCAAACCTCAGGTATTTGTGCTCCAGGGCTTTACCGGTGCAGGGAAGACCGAGATTTTAAAAATTACACCGAATGCAGTTGATCTTGAAGATATGGCGGGTCACAGAAGTTCAATCTTCGGCGGTATAGGGCTGACACAGAACAGCCAGAAGCGTTTTGAAACACTGCTCTGGCAGAGACTTGAAGAGCTCGAAAATGAACAGTTTGTTCTTTTTGAGGGGGAGTCTAAAAAAGTCGGTAATTCTCATATTCCGGAAAACATTTTCAGGCAGATGAGAGAAGCTCCGGCAATTTATATTGAAACACCCATTGAAAGACGCGTTGAAATTATCCGGAAAGAGTATACCGGATTTAATGAGGATGAACGGATTTTAAGGACTGTAAATACCCTGAGAAGCAAACTCGGACCTGCTAAAACCGACCTGCTGGTTGAACTGTATAACCAGGGGAATCTGGATGAGTTTATAAAGATTCTGCTCCTCGATTATTATGACACTCTATACAGGCACACGCTTGATACTTTTAAATATCTGGCCAGAATTGATAATACCGATACCGCTGATGCTTCCCGTCATGTAATAGAAGTAATAAAAAAAAGCCTGATTTCATAATATCAACAGTATTTATTCCAAAATATAAAATTTTAGTGTAAAAAATAAAAATTATATATCCCCGCCGCCTTCGGCGGCGGGGATAATAGAGCTTTTTTTACTTTAGAAAAGTTAAGGAATAAATACTGAGTCTCTAATCAATTTTGACTAATAAAATTGATTAGAGCAGTATAATAATTGACATATAATTATAAATTCGTTATTTTTTAAAAAGTTAAAATTTACATGAAAAAAATTCAGGGGGCTATATGAAAAAAATTGCAGCAGCAGCACTTTTTATGTTTTTGATCGGATGTGGCGGTGGAACTCAGTATAAGGATGCAAGCAAGGATACAGGATCAAGAGAGTGGGGTCCTAAAGAGATTAAGATGACCGTTGATAAAATGGTAACATCTCTTTATGTATTTTTAAAAGATGAATATAAAAAACCCTCATTTATCCAGGTAAAAAAGTTTCAGAACAAAACTTCTGAGCATATTGATACTGCATTAATTGTAAATGAACTTCAGAATAGACTGATTCAGAAGCGGATTAAGTTTATTGATGATTCTCTTGAAGCGGAAACAATGAAAGAGATAGAAAAAGGTATGACCGGAATGGTTGACCCTGACAGTGCAATACCCGCAGGTGAACTGAAATCTCCAAATATGTATCTTACAGGCGACATTAGAGAAAATGTCAGATATGTAAACGGTAAAACTGTTCAATATCTGAATGTAACTCTTAAATTGATAAATCTTAGAACTAACATTGTGGAATGGCAGGATCAGCAGGAATTCCTGAAATCTTCTAAAACTGATAAGATCAGTTTCTGATTTAACCGGGGATAATTATGAAAAAAACAATGCAGATAATATCAGCCATACTGATAATGTTTGCCTTTATATCATGTTCCTCTAAGAATTATAATGAAGAAATGAAAATTTCAGAGGATACCTTTTACAAAGGTAAGTATCTTGAGGCTGCAAGACTTCTTTTGCCTAACGTTAATAACGCGGGAAAAGATGAGCTTCTTTTCATGATGGAGTGTGGTCTTATGCTCCATGCAGGGGGGGATTATAAAACCAGTAATAAAGTTATGCTTCAGGCAGGTAAGCTTGCTCAGATTAAGCCTATAAGCGTTACACAGCAGGCGGCTTCATTCCTTACAAATGATACCAATTCAAATTACAGGGGTGAGGATTTTGAAAAAGTCCTTATTCATGTTTATCTTGGTATAAATTTTTTAATGCTTGAAGAGTTTGATTCAGCCAGAGTTGAATTTATGGCGGTAAATAATGAACTCTCAAAAATAAAAAGTGAGAGCGGCGAAGCCAGATACAAGCAGAATTTAATGGCAAAATATCTCACTGCAATTGCATTTGAAATTGTTGGTGAACGTGATAACGATACCAGAGATATAGAGTTCGCTTATATTGAATATAAACAGGTATATGCGCTTGATCCGAATCTCTCCATGGTTAAAGACGATCTTCTCAGAGTTTCCAGCCGTCTTGGATATGACGATGATTATCAGGAGTGGAAGAGGACTTTTGGACGGAATATTACTGCCGATCAGGAAGCAGGTGAGCTTGTTACAATTTTTCAGGCAGGAAGAAGTGCTATAAAAAAATCAAGGGGACCTCTTCTTAAAGATCCGGATATGGAGCCTGTAATCAGAATTACAATCAATACAAGTAATCTTACAGCAGGACTTACTGCAGCTGCAGTGCTTGTAGCTCTTAACAATGCGGAAAATCCCATTGCAAAATTTCAGAAAAGATCTAATAAAGTAGATAAGGTCAGAGTGGAATCGGGCGGAAAGAGTATTACAACAACTATGCTTGAAGACGTGGAAACCACAGCAGTTAAGAATCTCGAAGATGATTACAGCAGACTTTATAAAAGAGTCGCAGCTTCTATTGCAACTAAAGCTATAGCTACTCTTGCAGCAAGTCTTGCCGCTAAAAAAATAGCTGAGCAGTTTAAACAGACTAAGGGATTTGCAAGCCTTATCGGAACAGCTGTCGGTGCGGGTACAGGAGCAGCTCTGTTTTCACAGATGAAACCTGATCTTAGATGCTGGCATACGCTTCCGGCTAACTTTCAGCTCGGACGGATGAAACTTCAGCCTGGCAAACACAATGTCAGTTTTTCATTTATTGCAAATGGTGGAATTGTTGATCGTCAGGAAAAAGAAGTTGAAATAAAGAAGGGAGAAAAGAAAGTGGTAAACCTGAGAACGCTTTATTAGGGTACAGGTTGAAAAATATGGCTCAAAATCTTAAAATAGAGACGGGAGATAAAAAATCTCCCGTTTTTTATAATAATGACATACTCAATCATCTTATATATCCTGCCTGCATAATTACTTCTAAAAGTATTCTGGAGTATGCTAATACCGCTTTTATGCAGTTTTTCGCCATCGATTCGGGAGAGCGGAAATTTGACTGGCCGAACGTATTTAATAGTGAACATAAAAAATGTGTAGCCCAGACTTTCGTTAAAGCTTTTAACGGCGCATTTTCCAGCTGTGAAGTCGAGGTTAAGACCCCTGAAAATGAAGCTATCCCTGTGGAAATGCTTATGCAGCCTGTTTCGGACAACGGGATTATTCAGCAGGTAATGATTCAGATACGGGTGCTTGATGAAGAGCGTTTAATAAACAGACCGTCAGTAAACGGACAGGAGGAGTTTGTAAACTCCGGCCACTACGAATTCTCCCCGCTGCCCCTTATGAGATTCAGCAGAGATCTTCAGATATTAAGATGCAGCAGGTCTTTTGAGGGTACTCTCGGCTATAGTATGGACGAACTTTCAAAAGATACAGCCGGTATAAGTACTCTTTTTAAATATGACTCTGAACGGATAAAAAATCATATAGTTGAGATTTTGAAGGGCAATATCCCTTTTAAAAGAATCGGAGAGATCAAGGTCAGAAGCAGAGAAGGTGACGAAAAAATAGTAAATGTAATTATATATCCGGTTTTAAGAGAGAATGAAATTGTAGCGATAGATCTTATTATGGAGGATATCACCAGAGTAAGGGAGTTGAAGGAGCGTCTCAGTTCCGCGAAGAGGCTTAATCTTGTCAGCGATATCGGAAAAGGATTTATACATTCAATCAATAATACCGTTAACGTAATATTGAATCAGACTCAGCTGCTGCAGATAATAACAGAAAAAGATTCAGTTTATGACGGTTTAAAACAGATTGAAAAGTATGTTCACGAAGTGGTTGATCAGCTGAGAAGAATATTAGGTTTTATCAATGATAAGAATGATGTTTTCGAAGAGAGGGAAGAGCCTTTTGAAAATATTTTAAATGACGCTATAGAATTTTCAAAAATCCACTTCAAGGTTGAGGAGGGTAAAAAAAGAAGAGTTATCTCGATTGAAAAAATTCCCGGTTTTGAAATGACTATAAAAACTGATACCGGTTTTCTTCGCGAGCTTCTTATCTGGTCAATTTTAAAAGTATCTGCTTATGCCGGAAAGAAAGGACAAATTGAGGTGGAACTGAAGAAGTCCTCATTTATCTATTTTACTGTTTCTGTTAACAAACAGAATGTATTAGACAAGGACAATATTGTGCCGTTTACTCTTGATGGACTCTCTCCGTCGGAAATACGAAACGCTGCGGAAAAACTGAATCTTAAAATTCTCGAAGAGGAGTCAGTTGAACAATATTCTATAAAAATAATTTTTCCACAGAGACTTGTTGTTGAGAATGTTAATGGAATCAACGGTAAGCCTGAATATAATATCGAGGACAAAGATATTATGATAGTTGAGGATGAAAAGGCTCTACAGATGATTCTGGGTAATTTATTTGAGAGAATGGGTAACCGTGTTTTTATAACTGATAACGGCAGTGATGCCTTTGAAGAGTTTAAACGTAAAAATTATGATATTGTAATTACTGATTATGACGTTTCAGGATTTACCGGGATTGAACTTTCAGCAAGAGTTAAAGAGATAAACGAGGATACTCTTACTATTCTGCTATCAGGATGGTCACTTGATCTTAAAGGATACACCGGTTTTATAGATCTGTTTATGGCAAAACCGTTTAACATAGAAGATCTGATTAAAGGGATCTCGAATGTTAATTTAGTGAAAGTTTAATTATTATATAATTGCGTTGATTTTTTCCACGTCATGAATTTTGCCAAGCATGACTATAACGTCGTTAACTTCAAGGACCTCCGTCGGTTGAGGGTTGAATTTCATTTCTCCGTTGGCTTTTTTAATCAGTACTATAATTACTCCATAGTCTTTTCTTAGATTGCTTTCAATCAGTGTTTTTCCAATATATCTGGATTTAGGGCTGATTTTAGCCTCCTCCATCCTTAAACCGAGCTTGTCATCCATGGTTGCAATATCTATGAAATCGACTACAGTAGGCCTTGTAAGCATCTGTGCCATTCTCTGGCCGCCGATCAAGTATGGAGAGACCACTTTATTCGCACCTGCACTTAGAAGTTTCTTCTCATTTTTTGCGTCGGAGGCTCTGGCCATTATATATATATCGGGATGGAGCATTCTTGCTGTAAGAGTTATGAATACATTGTCTGCATCGGACATTACCGCTGTGACCAGACCTTTTGCTTTCATAATTCCGGCTTTAAGTAGAGTGTTTTCGTCTGAAGCATCAAGTAGCAGATATGGTACCCGCATTGATTCGAGTTCGGGTACCCTCTTTAAATCGTTTTCCAGCACAATTACTTTATTGTCGTTTTTAATTAATTCTTTCGTTATCAATTTTCCAATTCGTCCGAATCCGCAGACGATGTAATGGTTTTTGAGTACAGATATTTTTTTAGCCACTTTTTTTCTCCCGAATCTTTCACTTATTTCACCCTCGACAAGCATTCTTACAAAAGTACCAAGGGTGTAACCTGCGATTGTTATACCGAATACAATTATAAATATGGTTATTATCCGGCCGATTCCGGAAAGGGGCTGAACTTCTCCGAAACCTACAGAACTCACTGTTATTGCAGTCATAAAGACTGCATCTGAAAATGACATCCCTTCAATAAAATGATAAGCCATTACTCCGGAGGTGCATGTCAGCATAAACAGATAAAATGATAGTCTTAGTTTCCTCAAAACAGTATCCTGCTAAATATATTTGAACAGTTTATTTTCGACAGTAATCAGAATTGGCAGCAAATTATTTTTGGGGGTGCATATGCGCGAAGCGCTGTGCCCTCAAAAATAAACCGTCAACACTCAAATTGTTATTGCCCTTACAGCAAATATCTTTTAATTATAAGCTTTCCGTTGTAAATGGAAATTTATTAAATTTGATAAAAATGAATGATATGAATCAGTATTTATTCTTTAACCTTTCTAAAATAAAAAAACCCTATTATCCCCACTGCTGAAGGCGGCGGGGATATATATTTTGTTTTTTACACTAAAAATTATATTTAGGAATAATTACTGGATATGAATATAAAAAAAAATGTCTTAGTTATCTTCTCATTGCTGATTGTTCAGTTTATAAACTGTTCCGGTTCAGATGGAGTTATGTTTTATCGAGCAGCTGAACGGGCGGATGTTGAAATAGTTCAGGGTAGAGCAGGTCTGATAAGAACACTCTATTGTGATATCTATATTGAACATGTAGATAATGAGAACTGGAGTCTTATAAAAAAATTTAATGAGTTTAAAGGGGGAGGCCGGGGAATCCCCGTTGATCCATGTTTTCATTTTATAATAGTTAATACATGGAATAAACCATTTGAAGTGGATAAAATTGAGGCATTCCATAAATCTGAATTGATTAAAGCGGAGGATTACAGTTTTATAAAAGATAAAGATTACATGGAAAAGCGTTATTCGATTAGTCTTTTTTCATTGATGAAGAAAAGAAGATTGTTATCGGAAAAGGATGTTTTACGTGATATAGATTTTGAAAATGATGCGGTTGAGTATAAACTCGGTTTTATAGCTCCGGGGGATAGAGTTTCGCTGTTCAGTTTTTTCCCGATGATCCCTGCCGGTAAGTCATCGAAAATAAGGGTGACAATAAAATACCATGATATGAAAAAAGTAATTGATTTTGATATCGGCCGTTTTGAATATACAGATATTGAAGATATACAGTAACAGATGGAGTTTTAATAATAATGAGAATTCAAGAGAGTGATATAATAAAGGTTGCTAAACTTGCCAGACTCGATCTGACTCAGGATGAGAAGGATGAGTTTTCAAGACAGCTTAGCGGTATTATCGAATATGTTGAAAAAATTAATGAACTCGATACCTCTTCAGTAGAAGCAGCTGATCACATAGTTGAGCTGAATAATGTTGTTAGAAAAGATGTTGTAAAAAAATCGATAGACCGTGATGAACTGGAAAAAATTGCCCCCGATTTTGCTGACGGCTACATCGTAGTCCCTAAAATTATTGAGTAGAATGGGAAATAAATCCCGAAGATTGTTTATTGCTCTTCCGGTCGATGATACAGCTGTTTATGCATTAGCCGGAATATCCGGGGTTTTGAACAAAAACGGATCTTCTCTTAAAATAGTCCCTTCTGAAAATTATCATTTAACTCTTAAATTTTTCGGTTCACTGGAACCGGAAATCTGCAGTTTAATAACTAATGCTTTTAAATCTCTTGAGCCGTTGAAGAAAATTCAGTATGAGATTAAAGGTCTTGGAGTATTTCCTGCTGCAGGTGATCCGTCAGTTATATGGGCCGGACTTGAATGTGATAAACAGCCTCTTAAAGAAATATTAAAATCTGTGGAGGAGTTTTCATATTCATTCGGTTTTTTACCTGAAAAAAGGGGATTTATTCCTCATCTTACACTTGCCAGAGTAAAAAAAGATAGAACCGTAAATAGCGATCTTACAAAATTTCTTCAGGAGGAGAGGAATACTATCTTCTCATCTTCTGTTTTTGATGAGCTTGTGTTATTTGAATCAATTCTTAAACCTGAAGGCGCGGAGTATAAAAAAATAGAAGTAATAAAACTGATCTGAAATTTTTTTAGTAATAATTTTCAGAGGATGTGTGTATTAATTTTATATATAAACTCCGCCAGTTCAGGCGGAGTTTATATATATATGCTATTTAAATAATGGAGAAAGTTTTTTAAATTCAGGTGTTCCCGCTTTTTCAAGGAGCATGAATGCTATTGTTTCAGTAGGGTAGATTAAAGCTCCTGCTTCTGAAAGAATTCGTAAAGCAGCTTTGCAGTCATGTTTTCTTCTTGATGCAACTCCATCGGAAGCAATTACGACCTTCATTCCTTCAGATAATAAACTAAGGGCGGTTTGAAATACACAAATATGAGCTTCTATTCCGGTAATAATAATTGTTTTATTTACTGATTTCATAATCTCTTTTTTTATTTCTTCATTTTTCATACAATCAAAATGAATTTTTTCAAGATTTAGAGATTCGCCTGTTAGCTGTTTGAGTTCGGGGATCGTTTCTCCCAGACCTTTTCTATATTGTTCTGTGATTATAAGCGGGATATTGAATTCAGCGGCAGTTTTAATCAGAATTGCTGCATTTTTTTTCAGCAGAATCTGATCATTGCTCTCCATTGCCTGAAACAATTTTTCCTGAATATCAATCATTAGAAGTAGTGCATCATCGTTGTTTATTGTGTAGTCTTTCATAGTTGTTTCCTCTTATTGAAGAAGTTCATTTATCATAATTGGTCATCGTTTTATCTTCGCCGCGCCAAAGGCGCGGCGAAGAGCAATTTTAATGCCGGTTCTGAGTACTTATTGAAGAAGTTCATTTCCGATATTATTTATTATCGAATCTTTTTTATTATCTCTTATATTATTCAGGATCTTCTGTTTCTGACCCTGAATAATATTTTCATCGGGCGATTTGTTTGACATGTTAAAAGTTGAATTCTGATTGGAACATACGTCACAAGTTTTATCGGGTAAAAATTCCGGAACGAAGACTTCTGAGATTGTGCTTTTACATGATGGACCGGGTAGAAGTCCCGAGGTTGCACAAACCGTCAACACACTAAGCGAAGCGTATGAGGGGAAACTCGATACAGGGTCATTCCTTAGAGCTTCTCTCATGTAGTTTCCCCATACCGGAGCGGCAATTCCACCTGCGGCCTGGCCAATTCCCAGGGAAAGACCGAGTTTGTCATAGCCCATCCACAAACCTGTTGTGAGATCAGGTGTAAATCCCATAAACCATGCATCTTTCCAGTTGTTTGTCGTTCCGGTTTTACCTCCCGAGGGTCTCCCGGGGTGGGCTCTTTTTGATGTCCCTGAAGTTATTACACTTTGTAAAAGGCTTATCATTACCTGAGCTGTTGCCGGACGAATTACCTGGATTGTTCCGTTCTTTGTTTTTTCTGCAATTATATCATTTATTTCTTTTTCTTTGTTTTCAATTATCTCACCGTTCCGGTCTTTGATATACCTTATTGCAAATGGTATAACATCCTTTCCGCCGTTTGCAATTATAGAATAAGCTCTTGTAAGTTCAAAGGGGCTTACTTCCAGCGATCCGAGAGCAATGGAAAGATTTCTCGGTATTCTTGCTTTTTTCTCGGCATCATTCATTTTAAGGAATTTAGCATAATAGTTCATCACCATGTCCATTCCTATTGTATCTGCGATTCTTATCGATACAACATTAATGGATTTCTCCAATGCTCTACGCAGTCTGATGAAGCCATTATATTCACCTTCGTAATTTTCCGGAAGCCAGTCACCACCTTCAGTGTCGAGATAAACAATCGGAGAATCCAGTACGCTGGTTGCAGCAGTGAATTTTCCTGACTCTATTGCTGCAGCATAGAGAAGCGGCTTGATTGATGAACCGGGCTGACGTTTTGACTGCATTGTTCTGTTCAGCTGGTTTATGCTTGAAAACTCCCCTCCGCCGATCATTGTTTCGATATAGCCGTTGTTGTGATTTATAGAGATAATGCAACCCTCGACTCTCTGAAGTTCACGGTCATCGGTGTAGGTCGATTTATACTTATCAAGAAAATCCGCAATTGTATCGAGACCTGCTAAAAAGTTTATAGCTTCAAGTTCTTCTACAACTTCACTTCGAAGGTGGTTGTTGAGTTTATTGTTCTCGGCGGATCCTTTTTTATTAAATGCATTTATATTTAAAATCAATGATGCAAGGGCAATCTCATCGGAAAAATTGTTTGTCATATACTCTTCGTTATTAAACGAGAGACTGCCCGAAACTGTGCTCTGTATGTCCAGAGCATTTTTCAGTATTCGCTGACCGGCCATCTGCTTGTTTACATCAAGTGTGGTATAAACAGAAAGTCCTCCGGAGAAGACCATATCCTCACCATACTTCTTCACCAGTTCCCTTCTGATATATTCTGTAAACCATGGTGCTTTGTCGATTCGCGTACTCCATGTCGTGAGAGATGGAGAGATGTCGCCAATATAAGCAAGATAATCGGGCCAGAATCCGAGAAAGGCTTTTTCTGCTTCGTCCACGGATATGTAGCCCATCTCAACCATCTTTCCGAGTATGATTTTATGTCGTGAGATGGAAGTTTTTGGATGTCTGATTGGTGAAAGCATATTCGGCGCAGAGGGGAGTGTCGCCAGAAGGGCGCACTCTGCGAGATTAAGATCGGATACGTTCTTCTGGAAATATATTTTAGCGGCGGATTCAACACCATATGCCCCATGTCCGAGAAATATCTGATTAAGATAAAGATTAAGTATTTCATCTTTGGAGTATTTAGCTTCGATCATCAGCGCGATGAAGGCTTCTTTAACTTTTCTGTAAAGGCTTCTCTCTCTGGATGTAAGGAGGATTTTGGCAAGCTGCTGTGTTATTGTACTTCCACCCTGTTTAACTCCCCCTGCAAAAATATTTACAAAGAGAGCCCGGACTATACCTTTTGGATTAATTCCCCAGTGGTCATAAAATTCATTGTCCTCTATTGCAACAAAAGCATTTACAAGGTTCTTCGGAATTTTTTCAAACGGAACGATCTCTCTTTTTTCAGTAAAAAGTTCGGAGATAATCACTCCATTTTTATCGTAAATTCTCGTTGTTATGTCGGGCTGATATGTTGCCAGGTTCTGCACTTTGTTGAAATCTATTATCAGAATCACAATAAAGGCTATTATGAATCCGGTACCCAGACCAATTAGTGTTGTTTTGTAGTTTTTTATAAAACCGGGGAGATTCGAGAAAATACTTTTGAAGATAATAATTATCGCGTTAATAATACTGTCAACCTTCTCGGTATTGATATTTTTTTTAATATTGAATTTATTTGAACCGGAAGGAAACGGAAATTTTCTGTCGCCATTTCCCCCTCCAAAAGTCTTTCCACTGTATTTGGCCATTTTTACTGATCCTAAAATTTAATAAAGAGGAGTCCTGAAACTCAATGTTTACAGGGTCCAGGCCAGCTTTTTGTCGACTTCCTGTCGGTGCTGGCAGGCGAACATCGTGTTCGCTCGGGCTATACCCCCTTAACAAGCCCCGCAGGGCTCCCTGCGATCCCGGAAACGAAGTTTTTGGAATCGCCATAAATGGTGATGTTAAATTGATTATCCGCCAGTACAAATATTTTTTTTAAAAAAATGAAAAAAATAGATATCTAATAATATTGATGTGAAATATGGAAATATAAGCAAATAAATGGCTGTAATAGTCTATAATAGCCTGCTATCGTTGTCCCGTAAATTTTTTGAATAGACGATTTTGTTTATGAAAAGGGAATACTTTTGATGCTGTCAAGGATGACGGCGTTTAAATTCAAGGAGGAATATAATGATAATAAATCACAACATCGCGGCAATTTTCTCTCACCGGACTCTAAAATTCCATGACTGGAGCTTAACCAAAGATGTGGAAAAACTTTCATCAGGTATGCGTATAAATAAAGCCGGTGATGATGCTTCCGGACTCGCGGTTTCTGAAAAGATGAGATCTCAGATACAGGGTTTAAGACAGGCGGAAAGAAATACCGAAGATGGTATGTCTCTTATTCAGACAGCTGAAGGATATCTCAACGAAACACACGAAATTCTTCAGAGAATCAGGGTTCTTGCTGTACAATCTGCAAACGGTACTTATACAGATGAAGACAGACAGCTGATACAGATTGAGGTTTCAGAACTTGTTGATGAAATCGATAGAATCGCGTCTCAGGCTGAATTCAACAAGATGAAGCTCCTTACCGGATCTTTTGCAAGACTGCATCCTACTGCGTCTATGTGGTTTCATATGGGACCAAACATGCATCAGAGAGAGAGAGTTTTCATCGAAACAATGACAACAGCAGCGCTTGGTCTGAGAAATCCTACAGTACTTACATTTATTTCTCTGTCAACTCCAGGTAAAGCAAACTCTGTAATCGGACTTGCTGACGAAGCTCTTAGAATTATCTCAAAACAGAGAGCAGACCTTGGTGCATACTATAACAGACTTGAGCATTCAGCTAAAGGTTTAATGAACGCTTATGAAAATGTTCAGGCTTCTGAGAGCCGTATACGTGATACTGACATGGCAGAGCAGATGTCTTCATTCACAAGATATCAGATTCTGACACAGGCTGCGACTTCAATGCTAGCCCAGGCAAATTCGAAGTCACAGACTGTACTTCAGTTACTTAAATAATATTCTGAGCCAACATCGCAATACCATTCGAAACGCCGGACTCTCCCATCCGGCGTTTTTTAATTAATGAAATTGTAAATAATTCAACAGACCCCACCCGCGCGCTGCGCACCCTCCCCTCAAGGAGAGGGTTTTCGTATAAGAAACAACAATATATTTTAAGATATTGTAATGTGTAAAAAGTAGATACCGGTGTAACTAAAAGTTCACAGCTGCAACTTCCCCCTCTCATTGAGGAGAGGGGGTTAGGGGGAGAGGACTAAAGTTTACTCCTATTAAAACAACCCGTTCACAAACTCTGTATATTTTTGATAACCGCATCTGGTTAACTGCATGAAAAAATCTTTTTGACGCCGATTTTAAAATTAGTTTTAACTGAATATTTACTGCTATGGCGGTAAATATTCAGATTTAATGGTGTTTTTCAGAAAGAAAAGAAATTCTTTTTGTATTTTACTGTTATAGAGGTAAAATGAATTGACTTATTTAGATTAATGGCATATTTTTAGTAATAATATTAAAATTATACTGTTATAACGGTAAAAATGACACATTTGGAACTGGGAAAAATTATTCTCTTTCATCGCAAAAAAAGCGGTCTTACGCAGCTGCAGCTGGCTCAGTTGGCAGGTGTAGGGAAATCTGTTGTTTTTGATATAGAAAAAGGTAAAGAGACGGTTCAGATAAATTCTTTGTTTAAAATATTAGCTGTTTTAAACATAACCATAGAATTCAAGAGTCCATTGATTCATCAGATGGAGGAGACGAATGAGAATTGCCAAAGTCTTTAATTTTGGAATCTATGCCGGTGATCTTATAGAGGATGTAAAGGGTAGTAAATACAGATTCAGATATTGTGAACAATACTCAGGACCCTCTGTTTCTTTAACACTCCCTTTAATTCGGAGTGAGTATGAATTTAATCACTTCCCCCCTTTCTTTGAAGGGCTCCTCCCTGAAGGAGTTCAGCTTGATGCATTACTCCGGAAAATGAAAATTGACAGTAACGACTTTTTCTCAATTCTTATGGTAACGGGGAAGGATCTTGTCGGGTCGGTAACAGTTGAGGAATATCAATGAATATCTGTCCGATTACCTATCAGCCTTGTGGAGACAATAAATATTCATCAAAGGGGTTGAATCTTTTATCTAAAAAGCTGACCCGGCTGATTGACCTGCCATATACTCAGGAGGAACAGCTTCGTGAAGCTGCCATCAGATCTGATAAAATGTCGATACAGGGCGTTCAGCCCAAACTTAGTGCAAAGCTTAATATAAAAGAGGAAATCTTTGAGGTCGTGGACCGTGGAGGGGAATACATTTTAAAACCTCAGAATAGTCTATACCCGGAACTTCCGGAAAATGAATCGTTAACAATGAAGATGGCTGAGTCAGCAGGTATTGAAGTACCTTTGAACGGAATGATTTATTCTTCAGATGGCCGGTTTACCTATTTTATAAAAAGATTCGACAGGTATGGGAGAGGTAAAAAAGTCTCTATTGAAGATTTTGCCCAGCTTGCCGGAAGAGGACGGGAGACTAAATACGATTACAGCATGGAGAGGCTTGTTGATTTGATAGAAAAATTCTGCTCATTTCCTGTAATCGAGAAAGTGAAGCTTTTCCGGAGGACCGTCTTCAATTTTATTGTAGGGAATGAAGATATGCATCTTAAAAATTTTTCAATTATCATTCGGGACGGGAAGGTCGAATTATCTCCGGCATATGATCTTTTAAATACAACTATTGCTTTAACAAATGCAAAAGAGGAGATTGCTCTTCCGATAGACGGGAGGAAGAATAATCTCAGCAGGAAAGTGCTGATAGATTATTTCGGAAGGGATAAGTTGAAATTAAATGATACAATTGTATTGCAGCAGATGGGTCAGATCAGAGAGGCATGGATTGGCTGGGATAAAACTATTGGTTCAAGTTTCCTTTCGGAATTAATGAAACAGAAATATATTGATTTAATAAATGAAAGAGGGGAGAGGCTAGGATTAAGATAGAGGAGATGCCGGAAATGTTATGAAAGATATCCGGACTCTCCAATCCGGCACAGTTTCCGCATCCTTCTCAGCCCCCGCACCCCCGGGGTGCGGGGGCTGATCGGTGATGTTGCAGTCTTGATCGTTGTTAAAACAACCCGTCCACAAATTCCGCGTACTTTTTGTAACCGCCGGTATTCAATGCTTCAATAAGCGCAGTCCCGATGATAAATCCGTCGCTGTGCTCCATCGCTTTTGCTGCTGAGGCTTTACTTTTAATTCCGAATCCGGTTACAACTGGAACTTTTGATTTGCTCTTCGCATAATCGATTTTATCCATTGTCTCTTTATCCAGGTTAAAGTCTGTTCCGGTAATTCCTCTCATTGATACAAAGTATATAAAGTTTTCAGATGCCTCAGCAGTTCTGTCGATCGATTCTGAAGAGCTCTCTGGTGTCATGAAGTTTATAAGCTTTATCTTCGGATCCAGTCCCAGTGGTGCGAAGAATTCTCTTTCACAAAATGGTACATCGGGAAGGATTAATCCCTTCACTCCGTTCTCCGCGCAGAATTTATTGAAAACAGGCATATCCATATTATATATTATGTTTGCATAAGTCATAATGTAGATATCCTTATCAACGGGGATACTTTTTCTTATAGTTTTAATACTTTCAGATATGTCACTGAATGTGCAGTTTTTGTCGAGCAGAGTCTGCGCTGCATTGGAGATTACATCACCATCTGCATTCGGGTCGCTGAAGGGGATTCCAACTTCTACAAAATCGAAGTGTTCAAGACCTTTTACAGCAGCTTTTATAAATGTATCTTTGTCCGGGTAGTTTCCCATTAGATAAAATCCGTTATACTTTTTCATAGTCCAAGTTCCTCCTCGATTATAGGCATATCTTTGTCCCCTCTGCCGGAAAGATTAATCAGAACATTTTTTCCTTTATATATTTCGCTGTTGGTCAGGAGATAGCCCAGTGCGTGGCTGCTCTCAAGTGCGGGTATTATACCTTCACAAAGGCTCAGCTCTTTGAATGCGCTTAGAGCTTCTGTGTCGCTGCAGGTATGGTATGCGGCAATACCTGAATCGTGGAAGTGACTGTGTTCAGCACCTACAGAAGGGTAATCGAGTCCTGCTGATACTGAATGTACCGGCATTACATTTCCTTCTTTTGTCTGCAGAACATAAGTATGGTTTCCGTGCATTATACCCGGTCTTCCATAATTGAGTTTTGCGCTGTGATCTCCATCCTTTGATGAACGTCCGCCGGCTTCAACGCCGATGAGTTTTACTCCTGGAATATTTTTGTAATTGGCAAAAATTCCCGCAGCATTGCTTCCCCCGCCGACACATGCTATAACATAATCCGGATCACATCCTGCAGCATCACGGAACTGAGGAATAGCCTCTTCACTTATTACTGACTGGAAATTTCGGACCATTACCGGGAAAGGGTGAGGTCCTACAACCGAGCCCAGAAGATAGTAAGTGTTCTGAACAGTTCTGACCCAGTCCTTCATTGCAGCGTTTATGGCATCTTTTAATGTTTTACTACCCGATTCCACAGGAGTTACCTTAGCACCAAGGAGTTTCATCCTCTTAACGTTTGGTGACTGGCGCGCTACATCGACGCTCCCCATAAACACTTCACATTCAAGTCCAAGAAGCGCCGCACAGGTAGCTGTTGCCACACCATGCTGCCCTGCGCCGGTTTCAGCTATGATTCGGCTTTTGCCTAAATACTTTGCAAGCAGCGCCTGTCCAAGTGCATTGTTCAGTTTATGTGATCCTGTGTGCACCAGATCCTCCCGTTTGAAATATATATTTATTCCATGACGTTCAGAGAGTCTTTCCGCGTGATAAACAGGTGTCGGTCTCCCTGCGTAGGTAGAGAGCATCTTTTTAAGTCTTTTCTGCTCAGTTTCATCTTTCATGAAGGATGCGTAACCATCTTCTATCTCTTTTAATGTTTTTATAAGTGTTTCCGGCACAAAGCGTCCGCCGTATTTTCCGAAGTATCCACGTGCATCAGGCATTGATGTCATTTTTTGCCTCCTCTATTCTCTGAAGTATTTTTAAAATTTTTTTTCCGGATTTTATCCCCTGTGAAATCTCAATTCCCGAAGAGATGTCCAGTCCGCCGGGCTGCAGTTCTTTTATTATGTTTTTTACATTACTTTCGTTTATACCGCCGGCAATAATCATCCTATCTCTGAATGGATATGATCTGATTAAGTCGTGGTTAAAAATTTTTCCGGTACCGCCATGTGCTTCAGTTGAGTATGTATCGAAAAGCACCATCCCGCCGGGATGTGGTTCAGGCAGGGTCTGCTGCTCCGGGTCGCCCACTCTTATGCAGCTTATAACCGGGATCATCGGTGAAAGCTCATTCGCCGTGCTGCTGTTGTAAACCTGGACCATGTCGAGCTGTGCATGCTCAACAATCTTCATAATAGACTTTGAATCATCGTCAACAAATACTCCGGTGGTTTTAATTCCGCTCCCTTTGAGTATAAGTGACATCTCTGCCGCCTGTTCCGGAGTTACATATCGTCTGGAATTTCTGTAAAATATAAAACCAACAGATGAAACCGGAAGATCTCTTACAAACTCAACATCCTCAGTTCTTGTGAATCCGCAGAGTTTAATAAACATTTTTAAACTCCCTGAGAGTTTTTTCAGGATCGCCGCTCTTCATCAGGGATGATCCGATGAGAAAATTATTTGTTCCGGTTTCATTCTTAATGTATCTGATATCTTCTATCGATTCAATCCCGCTGGCGCTTATCGGCGTAACAGAGGAAGGAAGTTTTTTTAAAGTATTGATTCCTGTTTTAAAATTCATCTCAAGGGTTTCGAGATTTCTCATGTTCACCAGAACAAGTTCAGGATTTAAAAACATAATGTTTTCGATCTCTCTTTCTTCATGTATTTCTACAAGCGGTGTCATGTTGAAACTCTTAATTTTATTATAAAGCAGGCTTATTGTGTCTTTATCAAGTACCCGCGAAATAAGGAGAATCATATCGGCACCGCATAAATATGCTGTTTCGATTTGCTCTTCATAATAGATGAAGTCTTTGCATAGAACCGGTTTTTCACATGACGAGCTTACATTTTGAAGATGTTCATAAGATCCGCCGAAGTACTTTTTTTCAGTGAGAACACTTATGGCGGAGGCTCCACCGCTGATATATTTCTGTACAATTTCTGAGTCAGGCAGCTCGCCGGAAAGATTACCCGCTGATGGAGATGAGTGCTTCAGTTCTGTAATAATATTGATTTTATCACAGAGAGTATCCTGAATGTAATAATGTTCACGGTTCCTGATTTTTATTTTTTCAGAGAGTGATTTCATTTCAGAGATCTCCCCCGACTTAATTTCCATCATGTTTTCAAGTCTGAAACTCATCAGATTTCACCTTTGAGCTCTTTAAATTTATTATGAACTGTTCCGTCAAGTATAGCCTGTAGGGATTTTTTATACGATTCTTCTATGCTGTTTTTGCTGTCGTAACCGTAAAGTGAAAGTGCTGAGTTGAGAGCAAGTAGTTTAGCCAGAGGTGATGCCTTACCGGAACTTACAGTATCAATGAAGAGCAGTGCGTTCTCTTCAGGGGAGAGATGCGTTGGTATCATACGCGCTTCAGATTCAGAAAAGTATTCACGCGGATTGATGGTAAATTTATCCATTACACCCGAATCAATTTCGTATACGATAGTCTCCGCAAAAGGAGAGACTTCATCCATTCCGTCTAGGGAGGAGTATATTACACATCGGTCAAATGAAAGAGCTAAAGCAGTTTCGGCATACAAAGGGAGCAGTTCCGGGCTGAAGAATCCTATTGCCTGTCTCTTTGTCCCTGCAGGATTGGTGAGTGGCCCCAGGTAGTTGAAGATAGTTCGAACGGCAAGCTGTTTGCGGACCGGTACTGCAAATCTCATTGCAGGATGATAATTCGGTGCAGCCATGTAAACAAAGCGGTGCCTGTTGAAATACTGCACAGCCTCCTCACCTGTAAGATTTGACGGGATTCCGAGATTCTCGTAAAAGTCAGTAGATCCGCTTTTACCGCTTACAGATCTGTTACCATGTTTTGCAATGGGAACTCCAAGTGATGAGATAATAATTGCTACAGATGAGGATATATTGAATGACCCGGAATTATCTCCGCCGGTTCCGCATGTGTCAAATATATCATCAGTTCCCAGGTCAAGTCCGCTGCAGAATTTGCGCATCGATCTGGCAGCTCCGGAGATCTCTTCAGATTTTTCACCTCTGAGCTTCATCGCCATGAGAAGACCGCTCAGCTCAATCTCGGACATCTGCCCGGAGAAGAGGTGTTCAAAAATTTTTTCACTCTGACCGGAATTAAGCGAGTTGCCGTTGAACACAGAGTTTAAAGTCATATTGATAGATTGATTTTCAATGATAGTTGTTGTATTCTGATTCGTCATTTTGATTCTCCTTTAAAAATTAAATAAAAAACCGCGGTTTAATCTCCGCGGTTTGAAAAATAAAACCGCAGGGGCCTTTTGACCGCCTGCGGATAAAATATATCGATGTGCAGGCGGATGCTATCTGCTCTGCCACCACCATATTATGTTGGAGGTCATTGTGTTAAGTTCTGAAATGTTATATGCTTTTTTCATGTTTCTATATATAGAAACAAAGGCTGTTTCTGTCAATAGAAATATTGATTTTTTTTGGAAAAATTATTTTTTTCTTCGGCATTACTCAGTACTGAAAAAGCGGACTTTTTCAGTACCGTCGCTACAGAGGTGAAGATTTTCCTTACTAAGAGGTGGCGAGGGATATATGGTTTTATAATCTGAGAATATAGAATAAAGGGGGGCCGGTTCCGCTCCGCTGATTGGCACGACTTTTGCTCTTTTCCGCAAGGGGTGTGACAAAGGCGAAACGTGGTATGAAGGCTATGTTTTTAAAAGATTCCTATTTTTGTATATAATATCAGGTTGACTGATTTTTAACTTTTTTCTAAATCAGAAAAAAAATGGTAGATTCGAAAACAACATTTTCAGGAACATGAGAGTAACAACAGAAGAGACATAATGGCATATTGCATTTAACGAAGAATAGAGGATGAATAACTTATAATTTTTTATCAATTAAAGTCGAAACCATGCTGCATCAATGCAAAGTAAATTATTGGTACAATTGTATTATAAATGATATTTGTGATATAATTTGTACTAATAAAAAGAGAGACCCCTAGGTCTCTCTTAATAAAATTCAATGAGGTAAGAATTATGATAAACCTTTTTATCTATTTCTGTCTTACTTTAGGTTATGGCCTAAAGTTTGTCTCCATGCTTCTGATAAAGAAAGAAGCAATTACAACAATCATCATAAAAATAGGAGGTTTGTTGTTTTAAAACATTTACAGGAGGGAGTTCGCAGCTCCCTTCTGTACTTTTTATAATAAAAATTACCCCTTTTCAAAAGTCAACCTATTTTGAAATTTTTACAGCTTCCATAAGTAGAGGGATAAAAAAACAGAAACAGACTAATAAAATGATTATTTATATTATTACGATTTAGAATGAGAAAAAAAATTCATGTTTTTATTGACAATGCATACCTTTTGGTATTTTTAGGTTATATGGAAAAATCAAAACAGACTCGAAATTATATAATTGAAACTGCAGCTCCAATTTTTAATAAAAACGGATATGCGGGAACATCACTCTCCGGTATATTAGAACAGACAACTCTAACAAAAGGAGCTATATATCATCATTTTGAAAACAAGGATGATCTTGCTCTGGATGCGCTTGAGTATAATCTCAAATTTCTGACTGATTATTATTTTAGCGCAATGGATGATAAAACAAATTCTTATGATAAACTTATAGTCTTTGCTGAATCATATAGAAGCAAATATGATTCCATTAAACAGATTGGTGGATGCCCCGTGCTGAATGCATCAATCGACTCAGATGACGGAAATAAGCGGATAAAAACCCGTATTAACCGTTTTATTAAAATGTGGGAAAAGACTATTTTTGATATAACTGAAGAGGGTAAACTAAAAAAAGAGATTAAACCGGACGTTGATTCGGAGATCTTTGCAATGAACCTTATTTCACTTGTGGAAGGAAGTGCCGCAATGTCTAAAGTAACAAACAATAGAAGATTTGTAGATTCTGCGGTTGATCTTGTTAAATCTCTTATTGAAAGTGTAAAATTTTAACATTTCAATAAGACTCTTGTTCATAAGATAACAAAACTCATCGATACCGGCCGGTAATATGATTTTATCTTCTATTAACGTATTACACCTCCAATAATATACTCTACTCTGAAACAGAATCTCCGGACATGTACTACCATCAGTGTCAAAAAATTAAGGATATAAGTAAATTTTTTGTAAAAAATACTTGACCGATCGTTCCAGAATATTATTATAGTCATTAATATGAAGGGGCGCAATGGGACGGAAAAAGGAATTTGACGAAAGTGTAGTTCTCCAGAAAGCAATGGAATTATTCTGGAAGCAGGGATATGAAAAAACTTCTTTGAATGACCTGGTTGAATATACCGGGATCAACCGTGGAAGCATATATGAAACCTTTGTCGACAAACATACATTGTTTTTGAGATCAATGGAATACTATGAAAAATTTATCAGAACCAAACTGGAATCTGAATTAGATCGCATGAAAACGGCGAAGCAGGCTATTAGTCTTATTTTTAGTCTTGCTATAGAAGAGAATGACTATGGATCTTTGGGTTGCCTGTTTGTAAACGCGGCAACTGAACTTGCCATCAGAGACAAGGACGTAGATAAAAAAACGGAAGAAGCGTTTATACAGACAGAACGATTAATTGCGGATATTGTTCTCAAAGGACAACAGGCGGGTGAATTTTCGCCTAATCATGATGCTGAAGTTGTAGCAGAAAGTCTGCACACGACATTAATCGGGATTCGTGTACTTGCAAGGACCTCAACCAGCAAAGAGAAGTTACACCGGATAGCAGATTTTTCTTTAGGAATACTTGAAAGGTAATTTTTTTCATCTATTTTTGAATGATCATTCCAGAATAGATGAAAAAAAAATATAAAGGAGAGAACAAAATGAAGACATTTATGATAAACAGTTACAATCAAAAAACCGGATTACAGGCAGCAGAAATGCCGACACCAATTCTAAAAGAGTATGATGTTTTAGTTGAAGTTCATGCTGCAAGTGTAAATGTTTTGGATATTAAAATCAAAAAAGGAGAATTTAAACTCATATTGCCTTACAGATTACCGCTAATTCCGGGCAATGATATGGCGGGAGTTGTGGTAAAAGTCGGCGCCAAAGTAAGCCGTTTTAAGATAGGTGATGAAGTATATGCCAGACCTGATAAGGACAGAATTGGGACATTTGCCGAATTCATTTCAATGAACGAGAAAGATGCGGCGATTAAGCCAAAAAATATTACAATGGAAGAAGCTGCTTCCATACCTTTAGTTGGCTTGACCGCCTGGCAGGCATTGGTCGAAAGAGCTGATTTAAAAAAAGGTCAAAAAGTATTCATCCAGGCAGGTTCCGGCGGAGTAGGCACATTTGCAATTCAACTTGCAAAGCATTTAGGTGCAACCGTAGCTACAACAACCAGCAGAGACAATTTTGATCTGGTAAAGGGCCTGGGTGCTGATATTGTGATCGATTACATAAAAGATGATTTCGAAACAATTCTGCAGGATTATGATGTAGTATTGAATAGTCAGGACATCACGACTCTTGAAAAATCTCTAAGAGTATTAAAGCCTGGCGGAAAACTAATTTCAATCTCCGGACCGCCTGACCCCGAATTTTCAAGAAACATAGGTTTACCATGGTTCGTTGGATTAATAATACGACTGCTGAGTTATCGAATCAGAAAAAAAGCAAAACGTCTTAATCTGAATTACTCATTCCTTTTTATGGAAGCAAATGGAGATCAATTACACAAGATTACCGCACTCATTGATTCAGGGATAATACGTCCTGTGATTGATAAAGTTTTTTCATTTAATGCAGCTAATGATGCTTTAGCATATGTAGAAAAGGGACATGCGAAAGGTAAGGTCGTTGTTAAGGTTAAGTAAAAATAATTTTATATAATGCTGTACCCGATGAAAAGTTGAGACAGCATTTTATGAAGTATAATAATATTTTAAAGGAGATGGTTTATGAACAAGGTGTTTGAGCCGATTAATTTAGCTGGTATAGTATTCCCTAACAGGATTATCAGATCAGCAACTTACGAAGGTATGGGTGATGTAAATGGCACACCTACAGAGCAATTACTCAAAAAGTACGAAGCACTAGCTAATGGGGGTGTCGGCGGGATTATAACAGGTTTTATTGGAGTGAGTGAGCAGGGAAGGTCCTACGGTTATAATATGTCTATGCTTAATAAAGCTGAAAATGTTGAGGCTTACAAAAAGATAACAAAACGAATGCATGAATTGGGTACTCCTATTATTGCGCAACTAAATCATTGCGGCGGTCAGACAAAAGAAAAAAGTACTCATATGCCGGTTGTTGCACCTTCTAAAATATCTGATTACAAGGCAAGAGAAATGACTAATGCTGAAATTTTAGAAGTAATAGATGCATTTGTTCAGGGAATTAAAAATGCAAAGGAAGCAGGTTTTGATGGAGTTCAAATTCATATAGCTCATGGATACCTGCTTTCAGAATTTGTATCGCCCAGAATGAACAGGAGAAAAGATGAATGGGGAGGAAGTACAGAGGGCAGATTTAGAATTGTTAAAATGATATTTGAAAAAGCCAGAGAGCAGGTTGGAGATTACCCGATTATTGTAAAACTAAACGGATATGAAACACTAAAAAATGGTATGACGATTAAAGAATCTGTAAAAATTGCCAAATTGCTTGAGCGGGCGGGATGTGACGGTATTGAAGTTTCAAATGGAACAGAAAAAGCCGGGCTGGCGACAATTCGCGGTGAGGTGCCATGGAAACTCTTAATAGCCCAAAATAAGAAGTTAAATAAAATGCCGGAATTTATGAAAAATTTCATCGGTATGATAGTTAAAAAAACATTTCCGCAGCCTCAACCGAAAGAATTATATAATCTGGAAGCAGCTATGGCAATTAAAAAAGCTGTAAATATCCCGATTATTCTAGTCGGTGGAATAACAAAGTTAGACGAAATAGAAAATGTAATTAATAACGATAAATGTGATATTGTCTCCATGTGCAGACCATTTATTATAGAATCAGATTTAGTAAATAAATTCAAAAAAGGAAAACAGACTAACTCAAAATGCATACAATGTAACTTCTGTATAATAGGCACGCTGAATGGACCGCTTAAATGCTATTATGGAAAGGTTCCGGCAAAATGATCTAGACTGGAAAATTTTTGTAATCATGCATACCGAACGGTATGTATGATTACAATGAAATTGGCTGAGATTGCAACATTTTAATTCTTACTCAGAATTTTTAAATTATTATTTGACAGATACATATCGTTTTGATATATGTCTGTCAAATAATAATTTTGAACTTTTACAGTGATTCCCTATTTATGAATGATCAAATGAAAATATATAGGGAAAATTTTGTTTTTAAAGAATGGAGTATTTTCCCGATAAAACATACCGATTGGTATTTTTTATCATTGACTGGTTAAGTAATGCAATGTAAAACTATAATAAAGATATGTAACATGTTATCTTTTTCTGATAATCATCACATTAAGGAGATAGTTTATGAGACCGGAGTTAGATAATAAAAAATTTTTAAAGGAAACAATCCGCGAATATGCTTTCAGCCTTGGTCTCGATGATGTTGGTTTTGCGGCGATATCAGATTATAACAGCCCTCGAACAACAAAATAAGATAAGGAGGAATTTTTTTGAAAGAGAAATATGTGGAAATAATTAAAACGAATAAAGATGACAGCCTTCTCGATACTCTGCATGCGCTGCAGGATATGGATGGTTATATCACATCTGAAGCTATTGAAGTGCTTGCTGTGGAGTTCGACACTACGCCGGCAAAGATTTATGAGTGTGCCAGTTTTTATAGTATGATCCGTCTTTCACCGGTGAATGAAGTACTGATTCAGGTTTGCCGCAGTGCGCCTTGTCATGTTGCGGGATCGGCAGAAGTTATTCAGGCATTGGAAGATGAGCTTGGTATCAGAATGGGGGAGTCAAGCCCTGATGGAAAATATAAACTGGAATATGTTGAATGTCTGGGACAGTGTCAGGATTCTCCATGTATTATGATTAACGGACTTTTACATACAGGACTAAATCCTGAAAAATCCCGTAATCTGATAAGAAAAGGAGGGGAAGCATGATTCAGGAAATGCGGATTGCACTTCGTAATGCAGGAAAAATAAATCCGGCATCAATTGATGATTACATGGCTGCAGGGGGTTATGGGTCACTTAAAAAAGCGAGGAAAACAGATCGTAAAGATCTTATAAACATGCTTGAAAGCTCCGGCAGACTTCGAGGCCGCGGCGGTGCCGGTTTCAATACCGGTTTAAAATGGCATTCGGCATTCAGCGTTAAGAGTGAAGTTAAATATGTTATCTGCAATGCTGATGAAGGTGAACCTGGAACATATAAGGATCGTATTATAATGGAAAGTGATCCTCATACTGTTATAGAAGGTATGCTTATATGCGCCTATGCCATAGGAGCAAAAGATTGCTATATATATTGCCGGGGAGAATACCGTAAAATTATTTCCCTCCTGAAAACAAGTATTCAACAGGTCGAAGAAAAAGGCCTCTGTGAAGATATAAAAATTCATGTGGCGTCAGGTGCAGGTTCATATATCTGCGGTGAAGAATCAGCTTTGATTGAATCTCTTGAGGGGAAGCGGGGCGAGCCCAGATTAAAACCGCCATATCCGACAGTGTCAGGATTTCGAGGGAAACCGACCGTTGTCAATAATGTAGAAACTTTCGCAAATGTACCTGTTATCGTTGAAAAAGGAGCAGACTGGTTTCGAGCAATTGGAAGTCCAAACTACCCCGGTACAAAGGTGTTTTGCCTTAGCGGTGATGTGGTTAATCGCGGATGCTTTGAAGCAGCTACAAATACAACATTACGTGATATTATTTATGGTTTTGGCGGCGGTATACCGGATGGCCGGGCTATAAAGGCAATACAGACTGGTGGAAGCTCATGCGGATTTATATCCCCTGAACATCTTGATACTCCGTCAGACTTTGAATCCATGCGTGTAATCGGCGGGGAACTTGGTTCAGGTGCAGTGCTTGTAGTGGATGACAGTCATAATATAGTGGATATTCTGGTAAGTATTTCAGAATTTTTTGAACATGAGTCGTGCGGGAAGTGTGCACCATGTCGCGAAGGAACCCTGCAAGTCAAAAGACTGGTTAAAAAAATAGCTGATGGAGATGGTATCCGGAATGATCTGGAACAGATCAGGACATTGTCCGGGCATATGACTTCAACCTGTTTCTGTCCTCTGGGACAGTCTGCAACAACTGCCTTAAGCAGTGCGATACAACTCTTCCCTGATGATTTCATGGTTAAATTGAAAGATACGGAGGGAAAAGATAATGAGAACCGTTAATATAACAATAAATGATAAACCTGTAACAGCTGCTGATGGCTGCACTATTCTTGCAGCGGCTGATTCTGCCGGTGTACAGATACCTACTCTATGTTTTCTGAAAAATTTAGATCCAAATGCCAGCTGCCGGATATGCGTTGTTGAAGTTGAGGGAAGCCGTACTTTACTCCCATCCTGTGCCACAAAAGTATCGGAAGGGATGGTTATCAGAACTGATACATCTGTAGTACGAAAATCACGCAAAACAACACTGGAGCTGCTGCTGGCCCGACATAGTGTTGATTGCCATCACTGTATGCGTATCGGGAATACCAGGGTCGCGGACTTAGATCCCAATTTTTGCGAAATGTGTTTTTTCTGCGACTGTGTACGTGACGGCTTCTGTGAATTGCAGTCACTGGCGCGGGAATATGAAGTTGATGCGCTGCCTTACAAACTGGAACCGGATCTTTATCCGGTAGATTCATCCACCGGATGTGTTGTTTTCAATCCTAACAAATGCATCAAATGCCGACGCTGTGTTGATGTCTGCACAAAAATTCAGACAGTACACGCTCTGAGCCTGATAAACAGAGGTGCTGATATACAGGTTATGCCTTCTCAGGGGAAACCGCTTGCAGAAACACCTTGTGTGCTCTGCGGCAGGTGTGCTCAGGTCTGTCCGACCGGAGCCATGCATATGCTTGAGCAAATAGATGAGGTGCTCTACCAGACTCATAATTATGATATTACTACTATAGCTCAAATTTCAGATGATGTTCTTGATGAACTTGCAGAACTATCTAAGATTAAGCGCTCAGAACTAAGTATTAATCATGTGGTGGCAGGTCTGAAAAAAATTGGAGTGGACTATGTTGTTACCGAGGAAGCTGCACTTAGTTATGGGCAGAAATTTGCTGCACAATATATTGAGGAAAATATATCAAAAGTTAATCATCCCATCATTATTACCAGCAGTCATTCCGCAGTACAGTTTATTAATGCTTATTTCCCTTCTCTTCAAAATAAACTGTTTTACTATGACTCGGCTCAGCAGCAGTTCGGGAAATTAATCCGCGGAGCCTGGAAGGGTGGAATAAAAGTTACGCCTTCTAACAAAATATGTTCTATCTCTATAACTTCAAGCAATGACAATGAAGGTGAAGCAGCGAAAAATGGCAGTGTAGATTATGTTGTTAATGCAAGGGAGCTCTATCGGATCTTTCTAAGAACTGGGGTAAACCTTAAAAAAAGACAACCGTTAGAACCGGATCGTATTGGAGCTGGAGTTGAGTTGACACCTGCGTTAAAGCAGCTGTTTAAACCGGTCACCTGGGAAATTGCAGGCGTTATAGATGAACTGGATATTATGGTTAACAGTATTACAGTGAAAGCGGCTATTGGGAAAACTCTTGGACATACACGACAACTGCTTGAACAGGTAAAAAATAACAATAGTCCGTATAAGATTATTAAAATTTCTTCATAAGACTATAGGCGGGTAATTGTAGAACCTATGTGAGTAAAGTATAATAGCTTTTAAATTATAATTAAAAAAGAGGAGAAGAAAAGAAAGATGAAAACAAAAATTACCGATATGTTCGGCATCCAGTATCCGATTATTTGCGGGTCAATGTATCTGTTAGGAACGCCAAAACTTACAGCAGCAATATCAAACGCCGGCGGTATGGGGAATTTGACTGCCGGGACCTACAAAACCGGGGATGCACTGAGAGACGCAATACGCGAGACAAAGAAACTGACAGATAAACCCTTTATGGTAGGTCTAACTATCTTGCCTTCATTCCATATTACTATGGGAGATCATAAAAGGACAATTGAGATATGTGCTGAAGAACAGGTTGCAGGAATTGAAGTATCCGGCTCACCGGTAAACAAGCTGGGTGATGAATATGTTAAGATGCTTAAAGATGCAGGCGTTAAGATGTTCCACAAAGTTGGATCGCTCAGGCACGCAAAACATGTTGAAAGTGTCGGTTATGACGGAATCTATGCAGCAGGTATAGAAGAAGGTGGGCACCCTCTCAATGATGATGTAACCACTATGGTACTGACACCAAAATGTGCAGAACAGCTATCAATCCCGGTAATTGCAACAGGCGGTATTGCAGATGGGAAATCTATGGCTGCGGCATTGTGCCTTGGTGCCGAGGGTGTAATGATGGCAACACGCTTTATGGCTACTGATGAATGTGAAGTACATGCCAATATCAAACAGGAAATTATTAAAAGACAGGAGTATGAAACAGCGCTTGTCTGCAAATCCATTCATCTACAGGGAAGAGCTGTTAAAAACAAATGTGTAGAAGAAGTCCTTGCCGCTGAAAAGAGAGGGGCAGAACTAGGTGAACTTATCCCTCTTATGTCCGGTGAAAGATGCAAAATCGCATGGGAACAGGGAGATCTTGACATAGCCCCTATGATGATGGGGCAGACCATTGGACGTGTTTATGACATCAAAAGCTGTAAAGATGTAATAGAAAACATGATGGAAGAAGCTGATCAGCAGATTAAAAAAGTCAGCAGGTTCTTCTAAGTTTTTTTCAGGTACAATGATATACAATCTATCATTGTACCTGAGGCAATTCAAGAGAAAAACATTTCTATGTTTATACAGAATGAATTCGATCCGGAATATAACAGAACACTCCGGATCGAATTCATAGAAGAAATTATAAAAAAGATATAAAGTATATTAAATTTAAGCTATCATCATCCCAACTATCCATGGACCATGCTTGTCCATCCTCCTAAATTATCCCTGGTATAAAAAAAACCAGGGAACTTTTTTTTATACCAGCTGAATATCCCGATAATAAACACCCGAAAAAAATTGAGAAGGACAAAGTAATTTCAAGATAACATAATTTGTAAATAATTTGATTCAACTGGAGAGTAACGTGAGATACACCCGTAAAATGTTTACGAATTAAATTTACTGCAGTTTCTGATATAAAATACTTACAACTACCTTAATATTATCCCTGATTAATAGGACCGGAAAAATAATTACATATTAGTTACAAGCAGGATTATCGGTTACAACGTGAAATTTTCTATAACGATTTTTTATAATTCATTGAGAATTTTCTGATAACTTTTTTTCAAAAATATATAATAATCAATACCAAAATCTATAGTTTTTATTTTCCAAGTATCCATTTCATCTTTATGATTGTATTTTATTTTTTTTATAACTTCTATTTGTTCCGTTATTTTCTCCAGATAACTTTGAATTTTTTCCTTTTGTTTTCTATTATCCAGATTAAGAAAAAACAGCATTTTTGTATATGCCTCATCCCTTATCATCCCTATCGGGGAATCCATTTCAAGCCATGACATGAATTTCATTTTACCGCTTGCAGTTATTGTATATGTTTTATTCAATTTGCCATTTATGATTTCATCGGAACAGGTAACGTATCCGGACTTTTCCAGTTTGTTCAGGGTTGGGTATATATTACCAAAACTTGTATTATAAAAATAATGGGTACTGTTCATCATATGTCTTTTAATTTCATACCCGGTCATACTTTTTTCTGAAAGGAACGCTAAAACAACATCTTCAAACATAACTCCCTCTTTTACTTTATATATATCAAATAGATATAACAAAAGAGTATTCCTGCGTCAAGTAATTTATTAACAAATCAATAATTTGATTTCAGTATTTATTCCTTAACTTTCCTAAAGTAAAAAAACTTATATATCCCCGCCGACGAAGGCGGCGGGGATATATAAGTTTAGTTTTTTACATTAAGATTTTATTGGATTTGCAAGTGCTGTTAATCAGGTTGTTTTTAATTATTACCGGACGTTTTTAACGAATTAATGTTATAAAACGATTGACAGATATATATCTAACTGACATATATCCCAATGTGTAAAAACCAGATGTTCTATAAATAAGGCATGTGCTTTTCGAGTAGAAAACATACCGATCGGTATTTTTTTATTGACAAAACATGCCGATTGTAAAAATTTTTGAATAAATTATAATAAGAGGTATAAAACTTATGAATTGGCAGGAAACCTACCAGAGCAAATTAGTATCCATGGACGATGCAGTCTCAATAATCAGGCCCGGAGAACGTGTTTTTTACAGTATGGGGGCAAATGCTCCACTTGATATGTTAAATGCATTAAGCAGGCGGTTGCCGGAATTAGGCAAAATCAAATTCATGACTGCAGTCGGAATATTTCCATATGAGTATATCAATAATCCGGTATATAAAGGTATGTATGAACATCATACCGGATTCAGATTTTTTACCGAAAGAATCAGTAAAAATAAAGAGGATGTTTATACATATCCGATACACTTTAGCCAGTTCCCGGCATGGATTGATGAAATTAAACCGGAAGTATTACTGTGCGAGTGCCCTCCACCTGATGAAAATGGATATCTGAACTTCGGCCCGTACGGAATAGCAATGAATGATTATATATCGAAAAAAGTTTCAAAAATTATAGTTCAGGTAAACAAAAATAACGTTCATGTTTACGGCGAACAAAACTCCATTCATGTTTCAAAAGTAACTGCTATTGTTGAACAGGATCACGGTTTTTTTGATTTACCAATAATGCCCATCACTGACGTAGAAAGCAAAATTGCAAGTCTGATTGTTGACCGGATTGAAGATGGCTCAACAATTCAGATTGGAATCGGAGGACTTGCCAACGCAGTATGCACATTTCTGAATTCAAAAAAAGACATTGGCATTCATTCTGAAATGTTTGCAGATTCATTTATACCATTAATAAAAAGCGGGGTAATTAACGGAGCTAAAAAAACACTTCACCCTGGTGAAGTGACTGTCTCTTTCGGGGGAACATCTGTTGCCGCACTTTCTTTAATGAACAGGAATCCTGCTATAAGGATGTACCCGGCAACATATATAAACGATCCAAATGTTATCGCGAAAAATGATAACCTGGTATCTATTAATAATGCTATTATGGTCGATCTGACCGGACAGGTCGCAGCAGAGTCAATTGGTTTCACGCAATTTAGCGGAACCGGAGGACAGGTGGATTTTATACGCGGCGCCCGAATGTCTAAAAACGGTAAATCTTTTATTACCCTGGCATCTTGTATGACAAAAATGAATGACCCAGTAAGTAAAATTGTTTCAAACTTCCCTCCCGGGCAGGTGGTAACTACACCACGTTCTGATGTTGATATGATAGTAACTGAATACGGAATCGCAGAATTGCGGGGTAAAAATTTAATGGAGAGAGCAAAAGCAATGATAGCAATTGCACATCCGGAGTTTAGAGATGAACTCACAATTGAAGCAAAAAAAGCGGGGCTTTTATAAAAAATAACCAGAGTTTGTTGAATCTGGAAAACACGGACATTGAAACGTTCCGAACGCCTACTTGAATGACTATAAAAAATTCAAGTGATAACACAGGAAAATAAATAATGGATACTAAAGTAATGCAGATGTCTCACTTTGATGAAATAATGAAAAAACAGAGGGAGTTTTTTGCAGCGGGAAAAACAAGAGATGTTAGCGTCCGCAGGTCGTATATGAAAAAACTAAAACGCGCTATAAAAAATAACGAGAAGGACATTATTGATGCGCTCTATAGTGACTTCCGGAAGGCCCCTTTTGAGACTTACAGTACCGAGATAGGCCCGGTTCTTTCGGAATTGGGTGATGCGATACGTCATATTAAAACCTGGGCTAAAGCAAGAAGGGGTAAAACACCCATAAGCCATATGCCGGGCTGTTCAAAAATATACCCGGAACCTTATGGTGCAGTTCTCGTCATTGCTCCATGGAACTACCCGTTTAACCTTGCCATGTCACCATTGATTGGCGCGATAGCAGCAGGGAATACCGTGTTTCTTAAACCATCGGAAGAAGCACCGGCAATATCTTCTGTTATGAACAGGATACTTTCCACTGTTTTTCCGGAGGAATGGGTTGCAGTTTTTGAAGGGGAGGAGGTTAAAAAATATATATTGAACCTTAAGTTCGACTATATATTTTTTACAGGAGGTGAAGAGGTCGGGCGGATAGTAATGGAGAAAGCATCAGTTCATCTAACTCCTATTACACTTGAACTGGGGGGCAAGAGCCCCTGCATTGTTGCTGATGATGCTGATTTTAAGATAGCTGCAAGAAGGATCGCGTGGGGCAAGTATGTCAACAGCGGGCAGACTTGCATTGCGCCTGACTACCTTCTTATTAGCGAAAAAGCAAAGAAGCCTTTTTTCAAGGAATTTAAGACAGCAGTCCAAAGTTTGTACGGAGATAATCCCAAAGCCAACCCGGATTTCCCGAGGATAATAAATGACAGGCACTGGGCAAGAATTGAAAAACTTCTGCATAAAGGTAATACAGTTATAGGCGGTGAAGTTGACCGTGAGACAAAATATATAGCTCCCACACTTATTGACAATGTGTCACCGGAAGATCCTGTTATGCAGGAGGAAATATTCGGCCCTGTTCTTCCGGTAATAACTGTATCATCAACTGATGAAATTATAAATTTCATTAACAGCAGACCTAAACCTCTTGCTCTTTATATCTTTACTGGAAACAACAAAATAAAGAAGAGGATAATTAATGAAACATCGTACGGCGGCGGATGTGTAAACGATACTTTAATGCATGTTGCCAACGGACATATACCATTCGGCGGAGTAGGGCTTAGCGGAATGGGCTCGTATCATGGTAAAAATAGTTTCGATACATTTACGCATTATAAGAGCATCTATCGTAATGTAACTTTTTTTGATAACGGGATTTTCAGATATGCTCCTTATACAAAGTTTGGAACTGCAATTGCCAAGTTATTACTAAAGTAGTTTTGATTTCGCAATATTCTAATAACCACATGCTATTATCAATAAACTGATAGCAGCATGTGGAAAAACAAAAATATTCAAAGTCATTTAAAGAAATTAAAATTAGAGAATACCATTATATTGAATATCCGTTTTAGTCGGTTTTAGGTGCTTGACTGTAATCGCATCAGCTGAGCAAAAACTTTCCGGAGTCAGATCATGAAGATAAAAAACTACAACAGCATAAAACATTTTAAACTGATGTTTATTTTCAGAACGGAAGGAATAGCATATTTTATCATTTTTCCTATTATGATGTTTCATACATGGGCGAATGCCGATTTGAGTAAAAGTCAGCTGCATACTTTCATTATTTTAGTCGCGGCTATAGGTATAGTATCATTTATTACTACAATCATAACGGATCTATTGATAATCTCACCCGTTGTAAAATATTTTAGTAAACTTGTTAAGGGTGTTGAATATTCTGATACAGAGTATCTTCTTGCATTTAAACGTTTTTTAGCACTCCCGTATTATCACAGTTTAAGCAGTTTATTACGATGGATTATTGGTGTATCGGCTGCAAATATACTGGTTTCACACTTCTGTAATCTTAATTTCGCTCAAATTGTAAATCTCTGGATAATTTTATTTATCGTCACACCTTTGGGGGGAGTCCTGTATTTTCTGATCACTGAACTTTATATACAAAAAATATCCAATGAAGCAGTGTTTGCAACATGGCCGGATATTAAATTCAAACTTAAAATGGAACTGATACACAAGCTTACGTGGCCTATTATTATCAGTGTTTTTACACCCTTTTTCATACTTTTAGCCTTTTTTCAAATGTTTATTTCAGGGCTTCAGATTGATAAAACACAGCTTTATTTTAAGCTTTTGATAATGGGATTCATAGGCATGGCAGGGGCTGTAGGTATTGCATATCTTCTGACAAAAACAATTACTTCAAAAGTCAATATCATCATAGATTTGTTAAATAAAATAGGTATGGGTGAACTATCAACATACGCTACAAAAATTGTTGTAATGGATGAATTTTCATCCATTAATAGTTCCGTTCACAACATGAAGAAGAATCTTCTAAGAATTGTCGGAACGATCCAGACAAGCTCATCTAACCTGGTACGGTCTGGTTCACAACTGAAAAATTCATCAACCGGTCTTGCGGATATAGCGAGAGAACTATCAGCAATAATCGAAGAGACTACCAGCGCCTATGAAGAGATATCAACATCATTTGATCTTAATCTTGAAAGGATTAAAATACAGCAGCAGAAATTTGAAACCGTAACCATTGAACTTGACGCAATAAAAAATGACAGTACAGAGCTGGCTTCTCAAATTGTAAATATTAAGAACAAGACAGAGATGATGTTGAATAATTCTGCTGAAGGCGAATCAGCTATGAAAAAGACTATCGGCGCATTGGGCGGACTTACCAGTTATGTGAATAATATTGAAGAGATGACGAATCGTATTAATGATATTGCAGACCAGATAAACCTTCTTGCCCTGAATGCCTCAATTGAAGCTGCGCGTGCCGGTGATCACGGGAAGGGCTTCGCGGTAGTGGCTGAAGAGATAAATAAACTTGCAGATCAGACTTCCGGTCTCGCCAAAAATATTAAAGAGAATATAACTGAACATTCGCGAAGAATAAGTAATGAGCTGGCTTTCGTAAGCGGAACCGGGAAGATTTTTACTGATTTAAAGAGTCAGACTGATGAAACAGACAACGTAATATCAAATGTGATGAAATTTACCAACGGTCTTCTTGCAAGGAACCGCAGCATGACAGGTACTATGAATGAGTTTAATGATATCTCATATGAAATATATATTGCTTCAACAGAACAACAGGCAACAGTTTCTGAACTCACAAAATCTATAAACACGATAAATGATTTAGCACAGCAGACTTCCGCGAGTGCTGAGACGCTAAGCCAGTATTCAAATCAGATAAATTCAGAAACACATGCTTTGAATGAAGATATAGAAATGTTTAAGTGAATTATAACAGTTAACATGATTTTCTCAAATATGTCAGGGATCTACTCTTTCTATTAAGTAACAGCAAATTTTAATGTGTGTTATTATTTAAAAAAATAATTTAGCTTGACAAACATACCGATCGGTATCTATTTTTTAAGCAAGCAGGAAACTCGGATATACGTGATTAGAATTTCCTGCAAAAATAGTCAATGTAAAGCATTGTGAAAATTTAAATTTTGTTTGACAGATATATATCTAAATGATATGTATCTGTCAAAAATAAAAATGTGTTCAAGTTGCATAATGAGTCTGGCTTTGTCATAAAAGGGGAGGGAACTCTATGGGAGAATGGAAAAAGACGCAATGTGCCAAGTGTGCTGTCAGTTGCGGATTAGAGATGGAAATCGAAAATAATAAAATTGTAAATGTTCGTCCTGATCCTGACAGCCCTCGTACAAAAGGGTACTGCTGCAGGAAGGGCAGATCTTCAAAGTATTTTCAGGAAAATCCGGATAGATTAAAGTATCCCATGAAAAGAGTTGATAATGAGTATGTACGCATTTCATGGGAACAGGCTTATAAAGAAATTGCTGAGAAAGCTAATACAATACTGAAAGATCATGGACCCCGTGTTTTTGCTTTGGCAGGCTGCGCTCTTGCATCAGCCCAGGCTCAGTTGGCAGTCGCAAGGCCCCTTATGAACGCAATCGGCACAAAGTACATATATAATCCCATAGGACTTGAGTTTATGGGCGACTGGTGGAGCCACGGTAAAATCATCGGTGATCAGAACGGTTTTGCGGAAGCAGATGATCACAAGGTTGATGTGTTTATCTTCTGGGGAAGTAATTCTTATGTTTCTCACCAGATAGCCAATGCACGCTCAATCATACGCGAGATATCTGAAGATCCGGATAGGATGGTAATTACTGTTGATCCACGTCTTTCAGAAACAGCCCGCATGTCAGATATGCATATAGCACCACGACCGGGCACAGACTCGTTATTATTACGAGCTATGATTGCGCTAATACTTAAAAAAGGATGGCAGGACCAGGAATATCTGGATAAAAGATCAAAGGACTTTGACAAGATAAAGCCCTGGTTTGAAAATTTCGACATAGATAACGCCCTGCGTGTCTGCCGCGTACCATATAAACAGATAGAAGATTTCTGTCGTATTCTCACTACAAAAAAATGGGGATGCCACCGGGACCTCGGGCTGTTCTTCGGCCGTCACAATACGCTAAGCAGTTATCTTTCGGTTATACTTGAGGCAGTATGCGGCGTGCTGTTGGTTGACGGTGGAGCCATTATCCATGATGACTTCACTCCCCGCGGTATTACTGCTGACGAAAACGACCCCGATGTCTGGCGGACCGTTGCGACTAATCGTTTTCCGGTTTTGGAGACATACCCCGAAGGTGTACTGGCAAAAGAGATCATGAGCGACAATCCGGAGCATCTTCGGGTATTATTTGCCTCTGCCACCAACCTCGTGAGGACTTTTCCTGATACTAAAGAACTTGAAAAGGCAATAAAGAAACTTGATTTATTTGTTTGTATTGAAATCTGTGAAACCGAAACAACAATACTGGCAGACTATGTGCTTCCGGCAAAGACAGGTTACGAGACGTATGACTTTACTACTTTTCAGGGAAATTATCCTGACATTGACTGCACATTAAAGCAACCAGTTCTTGATTCAACTGATGAATGTAAAGAAAACTCTATTATCTGGATAGAGATTGCTGATGCCATGGGTCTAATCCCAAAACTGCCTAAGAGCCTGTACAAAGCTGCTGATAAAGCAGTTAAAACCGGTGATCGCATACCCTATTTTATAAAACTTCTCAAGTACATTCTGTTGCACAAAAAATACGAAGAAAGATTACCGCTAATTGTTGGAAAAACTCTTGGTATGGCTATGGGGAGTGTTACAAAATCAATAATGTGGGCGGCACTGTTAACCTCTCCACTGGCTGGAAGGGGAATATGTGAACGGGCAGGATTCGGGCCTGGAAATAAGCATAGATTTTTAAAACTTATCCCCATGTTTCGCACCCTTCTTACCATGGATAACGTATTCCAGGCAGTAGAAGACACTCCTCAAGGTGTCCGCATTGGCATTTCTGAACGCGGAAAAAACTTTGAAGACCATATCAAGCATCCGGATAAGAGGCTGCATTTATATTGCGACGAGATAAACGAATATATAAAACGTATTACTCCTGAACTGGAAGAGGCGGCAATCGCTACTACCAAGGAATTTCCGATGCTTCTTAGTTCGGGTAATCATGCAGATTCCGGTCACAATACAACTATGCGGAATCCCGGAACGTACAAATACAGAAAACCTTATGTGCTGTCGATTAATCCTGATGATAGTAAAGCTATGGGTATATCAGACGGTCAGTTAGTTCGAGTGACGACTAAAGCAGGCTCTGCATGCATACCTGTCGAATACACTTATAGGGCATCAAAAGGGTATGCGATCTTTCCTCATCATTTTGGACTTACAGTTAATGGTGTGACAGTAGGTACAACATCAAACGAATTGTCAGCTTCAGAGGATATCGATGAATTAACAGGCAATGCAATATTGCGTTATGTGCCCTGCCGCATTGAAGCGGTATAAGGTTAGATTTATCGGGATATAAAAAATTGCGGAGGAGCGAAATGGAGATTACTGAAAAAGACCGTAAGATGGCAAAATTTTGTCTCAATGATTGTCCGGTATGCAGGCATGCACGTAAAAAACAATCCGGAGCAGCTTATTGGTTTGTAAAAAATGTTGAACCGAAATTCTGCCCATATTGCCAGGCTTATGAAAAAGTATACGGCAAAAAAGCACATGAGAAACTGAAGGAGTAAATTTTAAAATAATCAATTCAGGAAACCTAAGGCGTTGAGAGCCACGGGACAGTTTAAATCATTATCAATTTATCACAGGGGAAATGTTGGAGTTTCAAAAAAAATAAAAAACGTAAAATGACAATACTTAAGCCTGTTACAAAAATACAGAATTATTGAAGATTAGTTCATTATCTCTGTGCAAGATTGTCATTAAAGGAGACAAAATGCAGCAGATCATCGGTCCAAGTAATAAAATTCTGGAAATTGATCTTTCAGAAAAAAATTTCACTGTATACAATGTAAAACCTATAGACATGAAGCTTTACCTTGGCGGTAAGGGGCAGGCACTTAAACTGTTATATGACAGATTGGAGTCCGGCATTGATCCTCTTGGAGAGGATAATATTTTAGCAGTGACCACCGGTGTACTTTTAGGCACAGGGGCACCATGCTCCGGTCGATTTGCTGCAGTCAGCAAATCGCCACTTACCGGAATTATGACTTCCTGTTCATGCGGCGGATCATTTGGTATGGCGTTAAAAACATCCGGCTGGGATGGTATACTGGTAAAAGGAAAGGCCAAAACTCCAGTGTATCTCTATATCGATTCTAAGGGAGTTGAATTCCGTGATGCTGAAAAGCTCTGGGGTCTTGATACAAAGAAAACTCAGGAGGCTATTAGTAAAGATAGCGGCGGTATACTTGCAATCGGACCTGCCGGTGAAAACCTTGTAAGATACGCTAATATTGCATCAGGCCACAGGTTTCTCGGGCGTGGCGGCCTTGGGGCTGTTATGGGATCAAAAAATCTGAAGGCGATCTCTGCCAAGGGTGGAGAATTTAAAATCCTGCCGGTTAAGCAAAAAAAATTCGATAAGGCCAAAAAGAAAGCCACCTCATATATAAACAGTAATGATATTACAGGCGGTTCATACAGAAAATATGGAACAAATTCACATGTAAATTTATGCAACGACGGCGGAATATTACCTGTCAGAAATTTCACAGGGGGTTCACATGGTGAAGCTCATAAAATCTCAGGTGAAGCAATGGCCGATCGTTTTAAGACAACGTACAGTACTTGTAAACCATGCACAATTCTCTGCGGTCATAAAGGAAATATAAATGGAGAGATCCGGCAGATACCTGAATATGAAACAGTCGGACTTATGGGATCAAATCTCGAGATTTTTGATCCGGTAATAATATCGGACTGGAATGAAATATGCTCGCTAATGGGGATGGATACAATTTCAGCTGGTGGAACTCTTGCATGGGCAATGGAAGCGGGCGAAAAGGGTCTTTTTAAAACTGATCTGAAGTTCGGTTCGCCTGAAGGTGTTTCTCAAACACTTAAAGATATCGCTTTGCTTAAAGGAGATGGAAAGGATCTGGCAATGGGTTCCAGATTCTGTTCAAAGAAATACGGCGGCGAGGATTTTGCAATGCAGGTTAAAGGATTGGAGATGCCCGGGTACGAGCCAAGAGGTGCATTCGGCCAGGGTCTCGCGTATTCAGTTGCAAATAGAGGAGCATGCCATGTGGGTAATGCGATGTTCGCCCTTGAAGTATTTCAGGATCTCATCGAACCATATACATTCAGAAGCAAGGCATCTCTCGTTAAGTTCCAGGAGGATATCATCTCTTCTATTAATTCACTTCAGACATGTGTATTCACTTCGTTTCCCTATCAGCTTGAGACACCATTGCTGAAGTTCTCTCCTAAATTTGTTCTTAAAATTATGATGACTTCGTTTGCGGGTTTGGCAGTAAAATTTATTGATATAAGCCTATGGCCTGAATTCTGGTCATCTGTAACAGGGGAGAGAATGGGAATAAACGCATTTCTTCGCGCAGGTGAGAGAATACAGGTTCTTGAAAGACTGATGAATACTAATGAAGGAATTTCAAAGAAGGATGACACTCTCCCTGTACGGCTACTCACAGAGAAAAGAAAGTGCGATACTAAAGAAAGACCGATTCCTCTGGAAAAAATGCTCAACAGATATTATATGGTTAGAGGATTTGACAGGAACGGAATACCCAAACCCCGCACAATAAAAAAATTAAAAATACAAAAAGCAAGAGCTGGAGAATAGATATGCATATACCAGACTATTTTGAATTTTATAATAAAACAAAAATAAATTCCGGGAAGATAGCACTTGAAAATATTCCCTATGAACTTGAAAGCTTGAACACTGTTAAACCTCTGATTATAACTGATCAAAAAAGTGTGAAGAGCGGAGTAATAAAAACTCTTATAAAATCTTTTTATAATTCGAAAGTAACAATCGGGGCGGTATACGATGAATTACCGGAATACGCAACAACTGCGCTGTTAAAGGATCTCTCAAGGCTTTTCAGTGACAGGGGGTGTGATTCCATTATTGCAGTCGGAGGTGAAAATGCTGTTTCTGCTGCTAAGGGACTCAACATCCTTGTTTCAAACAAGTCTGACAATCTCGTGATGTTTGAAAACATGGATAACAGCGCTCCGTTAAAACCATTCCTTTTTATCCCAACGTCAGCAGCTGGTGGTACCGAAGTATCTAATGAAGCTGTTATTGATTCACGCGTATATAAGTCGGACGATCTTTTTCCTGATCTTGTGATCATAGATAAAAGAATGCTGAAATATCAGGAAAAAATATACACAGCATCTTCGGCGATGCTTGCACTGACACAGGCTATTGAAGCATGCTCAATTGACGAATCAAATCCGATAAATGATGCATTTGCTTATGCTTCTATTGAACTTGTTTATGAAAAATTAGCCGGTGTACATAAACGAAATTTCAATAAAACTGTAAAGACTGGTTTTATAAACGGCGTGGCCATTTCAGGTATAGTTTATTCCAATGCACCTGAAGGATTGGCTCGAGCTATAGGTTTTGAAATGGAAAAAATGACAGGGCATCCTGCCGGACTCTGTGCCGGTTTAGTACTTCCATATTCAATTGATTATAAATTCCGTTTTGAAAAGACAGGAATAAGAGGGGAGCTCCTTCTGCCTCTTGTCGGAATTGAAAATTATTGTGTGGTTCATGAAAGTGAAAGAGCTGAAAAGTGTGTTTCCCTGCTTTATCATATGATTAATAATCTTGAAGGTATAATCCCCGGTAGAATTAAAGATCTCAATATTCCTTTTTATAAGATAGAAAAAATAGCTGAAGCAGCCCAGGCACGCGTCGGGAACAGGTATAGTAAAGGAGCCGCACTTAAAATATTGGAACATGCTTATGAAGGTATACCGTTTAAGAAGGGGGATGATAAATGAACACAGATAAGTTTCCTGAAATAAAACCGAAAGTGAGATTTATTAAAAAAATATATTTAACTGTTATGCTTTGGGTAGTCGGCCATGCGATTCAGGCTGCGGCAAAAGTAGACAGGGAAGTGAAAGCTGAGTTCGCGTCGCTTCGTGATGATTTTATTGTTAAGCTGTCTATTATGCCCGATGGACCTGCGATGATTGTTGGTAAAGATAAGAAGGGTATTGTAAAGTATATGGGCTGGAATGATAAAGGGGAAAAAGTCACACTTGATATGAAAATTAAAAATATATCAAGTGCAATCCTGGTATTTACATTTCAGGAGGGAACATGTGAGGCATTTTGTAACAACCGGTTTATTGTTTCCGGAGATCTGCCTGATGCTGTAACATTTGTGCGGATATTGAATATTATTGAGATTTACCTGCTCCCTGAATTTATTGCGAAACTGGCAGTTAAGAGATACCCGAAGTGGTCACAGATGAATCCTGTCAGAAAACATTTTGGCAGGGTATTGATTTACATACGGGCATTTACCATTTGATATTATGAATCTGATAGGAGTTAGATATGCATATACCAGGATATTATGAATTCTGCAACCGGGTGAAAGTAGTTTCAGGGCACCTGGCACTCGATAAACTTCAGGAGATGCTGAAAAGTTTGAAATCATCAAAGCCGTTAATTATAACAGATAAAGGCGTAATGGGGGCCGGACTTATTGAACCGGTCAGAAAAGCGCTTGGCAGCCTGACAAATGGCGCAATATTTTATGAAAATGTACCTGTAGATTCAGATGTAAAGACAGTTCTTGAAATAGCAGGATTATACCGGTCCTCTAGTTGTGATTCAATAATCGCAGTAGGGGGGGGATCCGTTCTTGATACAGCGAAGGGAGTGAATATTCTTGTTTCTGAAAACTCCGAAAATCTGATGGACTTCAGCGGTTCGGGGGCTTTGAAACGTCCGCTTAAACCGCTGATCGCAGTACCAACAACTTCAGGAACAGGCTCTGAGATGACACTTGTTGCTGTAATAGCAGATCCTTCACGTAATGTGAAGATGCTTTTCCCTTCACTTTTTCTACTGCCGAATATGGCAATACTTGACTCTCGAATGACCAAAACTCTGCCTCCATTCCTTACAGCACCGACTGCAATGGATGCGATGACTCATGCCTTTGAGGCATATACATGTATGTCTAAGAATCCCCTTAGCGACGTAACAGCTCTCTCCGCAATTAAGCTTATCAGCGAGAATATACTAACTTCAATTGCGAACCCGGGAGATCTTAAAGCGAGATTGGCCCTGGCGAATGGATCGGCCCTTGCAGGTATGAGTTTCTCTAATTCTGCTGTAGGAATGGTCCATGCAATCGGGCATTCAATTGGTGCAATATGTCATGCCGCCCATGGCACGTGTATGAGTATACTCCTCCCGTATGGATTAGAGTATAATCTTCATAAAACAGGACACCTCACTGGAGAACTTCTTTTTCCTCTGGCTGGAGATGAAGTATACCGTAACACGCCGGTAGCAGAAAGGCCATTAAAAACTATAGTTTATCTGCGTGATTTAAACAGGAAGCTCAGAAAAGAAACAGGGGATAAACATTACACCTGTCTTAAAGAGATTGTAGACAGAGACGGAAATATGATGGTGCCAAGGGAGAAATTACCTGAAATAGCAAGACTCTCCCTCAATGATGGCGCGATTGTTTATAATCCTGAAGATCTCAATTACAATGATATTCTGAGGATTCTTGAACACGCATGGGAAGGGACTTCACTAAATCATAAAAAGGGGGTTAACGAATAGCATGGATAATTTCAAGGTAATAGAAATAAAGCAAAGCGTGTTTGAAAACAACGGGAAAAACGCGGATCAGCTTCGCAAAGAACTTAAAAAAAATAAAACATTTCTTCTGAACCTGATGTCTTCTCCCGGCTCCGGCAAGACGACGACATTGGTTCGGACAATAGAGGCTCTGATAGACAAACTGCGCATAGGCGTTATGGAGGCTGACATTGATTCAGATGTGGACGCACGTACTATTTCACAGACAGGAGCGAGAGTTATTCAGCTTCATACAGGGGGAATGTGCCATCTTGACGCTGAAATGACCAGACAGGGACTTGAAGAATTCGGCACTGAAGATTTGGATTTTGTTGTTCTTGAAAACATCGGTAATCTTGTCTGTCCTGCAGAATTTGATACCGGTGCTGTTAAAAACGTCATGATACTATCCGTTCCTGAAGGAGATGACAAGCCGCTCAAATACCCGCTGATGTTTTCAATGGTGGATGTACTGCTGATAAACAAGATAGATGTTTTTGATTATTTCGATTTCAATCTGGAGGCTGCAGCAGAGAGAGCGAGAAAACTCAATCCGAATATTGAAATAATACCTATTTCAGCGAAGACGGGACAGGGAGTAGAAGTTTTTTCAAACTGGATTCTTAAGCAGATTGAATCATGGTAACAATAATTAAATTATTGGAGAGGTAAAAAATGACAATCAGAGAAAAAATCGTTAAACTTGCAATTCATATCGCCAAATTGCCTTTGGAGTTAACCGAAGAAAGCCCGAATTACTACATGCTAGAGTGCGTCGTCTCCGATGAAATGGCGGATATGGCGCTTAAAATGGAAGTTGATCGCAGATTCACCGTTGAAGAAGTGGCTGAATTATGCGGAAGAACAATCGAGGAAACACAAAAGCTACTTGATGCAATGACCTATATTGGTGTAATTTATTTCAATAAAATCGATGGCCGTCTCGTGTACTGGGTTGAGAACCTCATTCCCGGAGTGATCGAGGGCATGGTGATGAACAAAGAACTGTCAGACAAATATCCGCAGATAGGAAGAGCCTGGGATGAGATGGCAATGGAAGGACACGGCAACGGATTGGCGCAGTATGTGCCGATAGGTATGGCCCCGATGCGTGTCATCCCCATTGAATCGGCTTTGCCCTCAGATCAGAGAACAGCAACATTCGAGGAGATATCCTTCTGGCTGGATAAGTACAGGGATCAACTAGCCGTTGGTGACTGTGCCTGCCGCATGTCCAGAAGGCTTGCCGGTGACGGCTGCGGTCACCTGGAGAAAGACATGTGTATGCTTGTCGGCGACACTGCGGACTATTGTACTATGACTAATAGGGCACGGAGGATAAACTACGACGAAGCACTTGAGATATTAAAGAGTGCTGAAGAGAACGGTCTTGTGCATCAGGTAACAAATATCCACGGTGACGATAAAATAATGGCCATATGCAACTGCTGCACCTGCGGCTGCTATGCCCTGAGAAGTTCGCTTTACCACAATGCTCCTAACATCTCCCGTTCCAACTTTGTGGCGGAAGTCAATGCTGAAGAGTGCGTTGCCTGCGGACAGTGCGTGGAAGTTTGTCCTGCAAACGCCGTTAAGCTTGGACAGAGCCTCTGCGGGAAAACACCGATAGAGATTCCTGTATCTCTACTGCCGGATGATAACGAGTGGGGACCCGAGCAATACAATCCCGGGTATCGCGACAACAGGGTCAGCACCCTCGAGACCGGTACTGCACCCTGCAAAACCGCCTGTCCCGCGCATATCGGTGTTCAGGGCTATATAAAGCTTGCTTCTGAAGGGCGATACATGGATGCTCTCGAGCTTATTAAAAAAGATAATCCATTACCGGCTGTCTGCGGACGTATCTGCCCGCATGCCTGCGAATCGGAGTGCACCCGCGGCATCATTGACGAACCGGTTGCAATTGACGAAATCAAGAAGTTTATCGCTGATAAAGAGCTGAATGCCGATACCCGTTTTATTCCCAGGAAGATGCACGACTACGGAAAGCGTATGGCAGTTATCGGCTCAGGTCCTTCCGGACTTGCCTGTGCTTATTACCTTGCGATAGACGGTTACAGGGTAACTGTATTTGAAAAAGAGGAAAAGCTCGGCGGTATGCTGACTTTAGGGATTCCGTCCTTCCGTCTTGAAAAGGACGTCGTCAATGCGGAGATAGACATTCTGCGAGAGATGGGTGTTGAATTCAAGACCGGTATAGAGGTAGGAAAAGACGTAACCATCACCTATCTCCGCGACCGTGGATACGATGCGTTCTATGTAGCGATAGGCGCTCAAAAGGGGAAAAAGCCCGGAGTCGAAGGAGAAGATGCTGAGGGCGTCATTTCAGGAGTAGAATTTCTGCGCCGGATTAACCTTGGAAAGTCCGTAGAGACAAAGGGAAAGGTCGTTGTAATAGGCGGCGGAAACGTGGCAATAGATGTTGCACGCTCAGCAACACGAACCGGTTCGGACTCCGTAGCTATGTACTGCCTGGAGAGTAGAGAAGAAATGCCTTCTCTTGACGAAGAGATCACCGAAGCTGTAGAGGAAGGCGTTTCTATAAACAATTCCTGGGCAGTGAAACGTATCGTCGTAGAAAACGGCAAGGTCAAGGGTGTAGAATTCAGGAAATGTGTTTCAGTATTTGATGAAGACAATAAATTTGCTCCTAAGTACGATGAGAACAAAGTGATAACTGTCGAGGCAGATTACGTTCTATTTTCTATCGGTCAGTCAATTGATTGGGGCAACCTGCTCAATGGCAGCAAAATAAAACTCAACAGCGATGGAACGGCTGTAGCTGATGAACTTACGCTTCAGACGGGTCAGGACGACGTTTTCGTCGGTGGCGACGTATATACCGGCCCGAGTTTTGCTATTAATGCAATAGTAGCCGGTAAGCAGGCGGCAATATCCATGCACCGGAAAGTATGGCCCGGTCAGAGCCTCTCCGCCGGGCGAGACAGAAGAGTATACAAAACACTTGATAAGAACAACATCGTTGTCGAAGGCTACGACTCTGCTCCACGTCAAAAAGTTGAAAACACAAACGAAAGCCGCAAATCATTCAAGGATACGCGTATTACGTTCACCGAGGAGCAGCTTAAAAAAGAAACTGCAAGGTGTCTCGGATGCGGTGTGGCTGTGGTTGATCAGAACTATTGCTTAGGTTGTGCATTATGCGTATCAAAGTGCAAAGTGAACGCAGTAAAGCTGGTCAAAAAATTTGATGCTAACGGTGTATTGCTGGAAGATTTTATTCCTGTGATGATGAAATATGGTGCAGAGCGTCAGGTTAAGTTAGACAAGAAAATTGAAGAGGCGATGGTCAAAAAAGGCAGGCAAAACTAAATCAGATGTTTGTAATGGAGCTGTCCGCATTGCCGGCCGGCTCCATTAAAGACTTCGCCTGGAGTTCTGATATGCATGAATTAGGAATATTAAAAGAAATGATTCGTATTGTTGAAATTACAGTTGCAACGCAAAAACTTAATAAGGTCGCGGGCATTGTATTACAAGTGGGAGAATTGTGCGGGATACACCCGGATTTTTTGAAAGAAGTATATCCGATTGCCGCATATAAGACATCGATGGAGGGAGCGTCGATTGAAGTTCAGATCATTCCGGCCAATGCCTGTTGTCATGACTGTAAAAAGGTATTTAATGTTGTTCAGCAAAACGGTGCTTGTCCTGATTGTAATAGTAAAAGCTATGAAATCATATCTGGAAAAGATTTTTTATTGAAGGAAATAATTGCGAACTAGTCTCTCTTTATAGCATCATAGCCTTTTAAAAGGTAAAACGAGCAATACATGCGATATGAAACATTTATGAGAAAATAATTTTTATAATTAGTTAGAAATTTATTGGAGGAGATATTTATGGATGAAAGAATGTTTAACCGTGTTCAAAAATTATGTGCAGGGTCTGGGATAGCTTTTAGCGCTTTATATTTACTTAGTTTTATTATTCTTCCTCACAATTTTCCACCCCCGGATCCTACTTATACTGCACAGGAATTAGTTACTAACTACTATGCCAAATATCGGGATAGTATAATACTGTGGCAGTCTCTTGCGGCAGTTTTTGGTATACTTTACCTGCCATGGGCCACTCAACTGACAATTCAGATGTATCGCAGAGAAAAAATTCCGATTCTCTCTCTTTTACAATTTGCCGGCGGCATACTAACTACCTGGGCATTAATAACTGTGCCTGTTATGTTTGCATGGTGCGCTGAAGTGGCAGGGACTATGAATCCTGATATAATCAAGACAGTCCATTTTTTAGGATGGTATTTTTTTGATATGACATACATGTTTACTTTCATAGAGTTTTTTGTAATTTTTGTTTTTGCTATGATTGATAAACAAAAACCGGCATTGATACCAAAGTGGGTGGCTTACTTATGTTTGTTTGAAGCGATATCATTGGTTCCATTAACACTTGTGATTTATTATAAAACCGGAATTTTTGCTATAAATGGATTTTGGAATTTCCATGTTGGTGTAGCTGCTTTGGGTTCTGCTGTAACTTTTTCAAGTTATTACACCTTGCAGGATCTTAAAAGAATTAAAGTAAAACCTACGCAAAGCATAGGTCAGGTTAATAGCCGTAAATATAAAGTTTAAATTATAAAAAAATACAGATTATAACGTACTTTATTGCAAAGCTAAAATCCATGCATTGAAGTACGGAGATTTTGCTTGTTACTGAATGTCTTCTGTTTCTGATGGGTCAGTATATAGTCCGGGTATGACATGAAATCAAAAGAACGAATTTCTTTATACTACCTTGATACAAGCCTGTAATTTTTATTTTGCTTATCAAAAAAAGGATATTATTAATATGAATACACAATACACGTATCATTTTACAGAAATTAATTCCAGAGATAAAAATGGCTTTGTTGAAGCAAATCCAATTGATATGTCCTTTTTAGATTGCTGTAACGGTGATATTGTTGAACTCAAAGGAACACGAAGAACAGTTGCCAAAATCATAAGTTCAGATGATTGTTGTGAAGGCACTATTCAGATTAACAGCATAATGAAACAAAATACCGGACTAACTACAGATTCACGCGTCAATATTTCAAAAACTTCATATAATAATGCTTTAAGTATTACACTTGAACCAACTGATGATACAAAATCATTACTGAAAACAAATTCCTCGAAGAAAAATTTTTTATCTAAGCTGTCGGGAAAATTTAAAAAAAAATATTATAAAACACAGGGTGAGGATATCCGTAAATATCTTCATTTTGATGACGGTATGCCGGCAGTTAAAGATGATATTGTGTCTATCAGTCTTTCAGGACGTTTTTTAACTTTCAAGGTTTTAGAAACAGTGCCTGATACAAATGTGATAATTACACCTTCAACAGACATTTCAATTATTGGTGATACTATTTTTCATCTCCAGGATAATATCATTTCATATGATGACATTGGAGGTTTAAGTAAAGAAATTTCAACTGTCCGGGAAATGGTTGAGTTGCCTTTACTCTATCCGAAATTATTTGAGCAGGTCGGTATAGAACCGCCTAAAGGATTACTGTTATATGGCCCCCCCGGTTGCGGAAAAACACTTATTGCGCGGGCCGTCGCCCAGGAATCCGGCGTTCATTTTATTAATGTAAACGGTCCTGAAATCATTCAGCAGCATTACGGCGAATCCGAAGAAAGACTGAGGAGTATTTTTGAAGAAGCTCAGGAAAATGCGCCTGCAATTATATTTTTTGATGAAATTGATGCTGTTGCACCAAATAGAGATACAGTCCTTGGAGATGTAGAAAAGAGAGTTGTTGCTCAACTCCTTACACTCATGGATGGTCTTAAAAACCGCGGCAGTATTGTTGTAATAGCTGCAACGAATCTCCCGAATAATGTTGATCCTGCACTACGACGCCCGGGAAGATTTGACAGAGAAATAGAAATTAATCCACCGGATGCCGCTGGACGATTGGAGATTTTAAAAATTCATACCCGTAGAATGCCGCTGGATAGAGATATAAATCTTAAAAATATTGCTGCGGTAACTCATGGATTTCTGGGAGCCGATATTGCAGCGTTATGCCGTGAAGCCGCTATGGTATGTATACGAGAAATTATGCCAAAATTTGATTTTTCAAATAAAGAGTTTTCAGAACAGGAAATTGAGTCTGTTACAGTTGGATTGAGTCATTTTGAAACAGCATTAAATGAGTTTGAACTTTCAACAACCCGTCAGGTTTCTACTGAAATAACTGAAGCTAAATGGGAAGATATTGGAGGTCTTGAAACAATAAAAAGTACATTGCGTGATTCTGTTGAATTGCCGTTAAAATACAGTGAACAATTTAAATCTGCAAAAATAAGGCCACCGAAAGGAATTTTACTAACAGGACCCTCTGGAACCGGCAAAACTCTACTTGCAAGGGCACTCGCAACTGAAAGCAATATAAATTTTATAACAGCAAAAGGACCGGAACTTCTTTCGAAATGGGTCGGAGAATCAGAAAGAGGCATCCGGGAAATATTTAAAAAAGCCAGGCAATCTGCACCATCTATGATTTTTTTTGATGAAATCGATGCTATACTTCCGTCACGAGGAAATAGTGATAGTGGTTCAAATATTAATGAGCACATAGTAGGTCAATTTATTCTTGAGATGGATAATTTAGATGAATCGCAGGGAGTCCTGGTACTTGCAGCAACTAATCGTCCGGATTTAATAGATAAAGCTTTACTTCGACCTGGCCGTTTCGATTTAATTATTAAATTGCCTATCCCGGATTATGAAGCACGCCTATCGATTCTGAATATTTATTGTAAAATGCGTAACCTTAGCCATGATATTAATCTGAATGAACTGGCAAAAAAAACAGATGGTATGACAGGAGCAGATATAGCTGGTTTATGTCATAGAGCGGCTATGCTGTCGATTAAAGAATCGATAAGCAAACATCAGGAAAAACAATTTTCTGATTTTATAATTGAAAGATCTCATTTTGAGGCGGTTCTGAGCAGTATAGACAAAGATATTTATAATCCTCCCGATCAAATTTAAACAATTTGTTAATCTGCAATTATTGATATAGGCGAATATTTTACAGAAAACCGGAATTTAAATATTGACAAAACATACCGATTGGTATGTTGTAGTTTTATTATGCTATTTATAACTTAAACAATCGTAGAATGAATTTTAGATAATACGTATTTTGTATTATCCAGTTCAGGTCATTACAAGGAGTAATTAAGATGAATACAATATGCAACTATTCAATCGAGGAATATAAAAAGCTTGTGGAAGATTTCCATGGTCACCTTGCACCGGGTATGCTGATTGGCGGTTTCATGATGGACCTTGCGCTTAAAAATCGAACCGATTGCGAATTTTATGATGTTCTCTGTGAAACAGCTACATGTCTGCCGGACGCAATACAGCTTTTAACTCCATGCACTTACGGCAATGGATGGATGAAAGTTATTGATATAGGAAGATTTGCCCTTACCGTATTTGATAAATATAACGGTAATGGAACCCGGGTGAATATTTCGTCTGAAAAGCTTGATAATCACCAGGAGATTAAAAACTGGTTTTTTAAACTCAAACGTAAAGATGAACAGGATAAAGATCTGCTTTTCAAAGAAATAACAGAAGCGGGTACAAATATTCTTGATATAAAATCTGTTACGGTTGCACCGGACCTGGTTGGCAAGAAAAAAGGAAAAAAAATAGTTATCTGCTCTAAATGCAGCGAAGCATTCCCATTGCAGAATGGTGCCGCTAAACTTTGCCGCGCCTGCAGCGGAGAAATACTTTATACTCACAGTTCCGGTTTTAATGTAAACCGGATGGAGCTATAAAGGTGTGAACAGATATGGATTTAAGCCCTCTATTTTTATCAATTAAATTGTCGATTACCACAACTATTATCTTACTGGCAATTGCGTCACCCACGGCTTTTTCCCTGGTATTCACAAAAATACCAGGGAAAACTTTTTTTGATGCATTTATTAATCTTCCAATGGTACTCCCGCCAACAGTTCTCGGATTTTATATGCTTCTATTCATGGGCTCAAATGGGATAGGGGAGCTATGGGAAAAAATTTTCGGATATCAGCTTCTTTTTTCATTTACCGGGATTGTAATAGCTACAACTATTACCGGATTACCCTTTGCATTGGCTCCAATTAAAACTGCTTTCACAAAAATTAATCCACGCCTTATTGAAAGCGCACAAATCTTAGGGCTTTCACCTATTGCTGTTTTTTTTCGTGTCATACTGCCGAATTCTATTCCGGGAATAGCAGCTTCTGCTATTGTCGTTTTTCTTCATACCATAGGTCAATTTGGTGTAATTATGATGATTGGAGGGAGTATACCCGGGAAAACTAAAGTTATTTCAATAGCCATATATGAGGCTGTAGAGAACATGCAATATAATGATGCCATGCAAATGTCGTTAATACTTCTTCCAATAAGCTATTTTTTTTTAATAATAGTTAATTACTTAAGCAGGGGTGCACGGGATGAGTCTTGAAATAAGTATAATAAAAAAACTAAAATCCTTTGATATTAACATAAATTTTTCATGCGCTGATAGAGAACTTCTCGCAATCGTAGGCCCATCAGGTTCAGGAAAAACTACAATAATCCGTACAATATGCGGTCTTGAAAAACCGGATTCCGGAATCATTATTCATAATAACATCATATGGTCCAGTCCAAAAGATAAAATAAATGTTCCTACCCGGAAAAGGAAAATCGGTTATGTCTTCCAGGAATATACTCTCTTTCCGAATCTTAATGTGTATAAAAACGTTTCATTTGCCGGCAGAAAACCTGAAAAGATAAAGGAACTGATGAAAAGACTTGATATCTGGCATTTGAAAGATTCTAAACCTTATAAAATTTCCGGAGGAGAGAGGCAAAGATGCGCTATATGTCAGACCTTAGCCAGAGATCCTGAAGTACTGCTGATGGATGAACCTTTCTCGGCACTGGATGTCTTAACACGGAAAAGTCTCAGAGGCATGATGAAAGAACTTAAAAAAGATCTCCATATCCCGATTCTCTATGTAACACATGATATTAGAGAAGCTCGTGAATTGTCTGATAATATACTTCCGGTTGTGAATGGAAAGGCAGAGCATAAATGGATGATGCAATTTATTCTTGCAGAAGAAGATGAAAGTTTATGTAAAAAAAATAATTTTCTGTACGAAGAAAGAAATCGTGAAATACAACTGCCGTCATCGTCGGGAAAATACATTTTATGAAAATTGGGTCTTATTCGGTTGATGATTACATGAAACTCGTAAAATCATTCCATGGCAGAATAGTCTAACTATTCATCTGGTTAATACCGGTATTGTATTTTTAGCTGGATAAATAAGCTTCCCGGAAACGGGAAGCTTATTTATTATCTGATACTATAAAAAAATTGTGCAGCCGTAATTTCAATTCGTGTAAACTGCAGCAATTTGATTGGGGTAATGATTAAGCATTTTCATAGAATCGAAAAAAACCAGAAAGCAATAGCTCCATCACCTTCGTATCTTAAAGATCCGTACTTACTGTTTTTCATCAGATCATCCATTATTTTTTTAGGGGCATCAGCTGAAGTAAGTATTGAAAATCCGGTTGAAGCGTCTTTCCATATCAGTGAAACTGATGGTTCAATGATAATCCCTTTCTTTGTAAAAAAATGTCCATCCTTAAATGTAAAGTATCTGCCCGTTAAATTATCCGCCGTTTTAAACTGTACTGAACAATTTTTTTCAGAAATCTTTTTTTTGTATTCAGGGTCTTTTTTTAGTCTTTTTTTAATTTTAAGTCCGACAGCAAAAAGTAAAAGTTTAAATTTCATTATACTCCTCCATTTTTTATACCGTGGGAATGAATTATAAACATTCTCGTTATAGTTTTACATGCGCATTGACCCTGTCCGCAAACATACCAAGCGGTATGTTTGCGGACGAAAAAATTCATCTTTTTAATAAAATTATTATTATTAAATTTTTTCTGCTCATCAAAAAAAATAATGAGAGGATATCCAGGCCCGGTTTTCCTTTAACGATTTTTTATGATTACCTTTCTTAAAAGATGCATGGTAACCTCTATAACAAACCACAATTATTATTTGACATATATGTATCAAAGCGATATATATGTCAAATAATAATTTGAAAAAATATCATCCTCAGAATGAACACTTTGCGGATTAAAGGGAACCTGATTTTTTATATAGAAAAATCCCGTAGACTATCGGGGCTGATATTCAACTCGCTGGGGTCTACGGGCTATACTGAAACTTATTTAAAGATCCATAATTAATTTTGATTAAACAATTCTTCAATTCACCCTGCTCAGTTTAAAATTTTTCAGGATAATCCACGAATTTTATTTTCATGATTTCATAATTTATATGTAATTGGCGAATTACCGCTAAAGTCAGAAATCACAGCAACAGCTTCATCAAGGTAAAAAATTTCAAAGTCAGGATTGTCCGGTGTTTTGTATATTGATTTTACAAGCGGACTTGCATCCTGAATTTTTGTCTTTAATGATATGTCTTTTGAAAAAACAGCTTTTCCGCTTAATCTTAGCCATGAATATTTTGTATTTGAAATACAGAGTTCAATATATGGCAAAGCAGTCATTTCTTTATATACATCTTTTTTATTTGATGTGCAGAAGTACATCTTTCCATCATCTACCAGCATAAATTGAAAAGGACGCACTTTGGGTTTGCCATCTATACCTACAGTTGCAAAATATTGCGTTTGATTTTCTTTCAGGAAATCTGTTACGTTATTCATTTTATTCTCCTTTTAATTACACATGCTCACCATTATGGGGAGGTGTGCAGAATATTTAATTAAAACTTACCGTTTTTTATTTTCCGTTGTTCCCTGGATAGTATTGTTTCAACTCTACTCCAGTGTTCAGCAGTTTTACTATTTTCAACTACAATTAAAAATGTTATTATGTATCACGCGTGTTTCATATATCTCTCCTTTTGTTTAGCTGATTATTTGCTTAGCAGCTCAACATATATTTGAGCTGCTTTCATAATATACTTAGTCGTCTAAGTATATTATGAAAAAATTAAAAATTATCCTCTACTCTTTCTAAAAGATTTTGTAATATTTTTATCTCTTCTTCATTCAAGCCTTTATGCATCCTTTTGTTGAGTTTTTGCGAAATCTCTAAAAATATAGTCTGAAAATCCTTCCCTTTTGCTGTCAGTATAATATTTGTTACTCTGGTATCTTCATTATCCTTTTGCTTCAGTACATAACCATTATCTACCAGTCTATCTATTAACACAGTTACTGTTGGCTGCTTTCTTTTAATTGCAGTAGCAATATCTTTCATGGTCATAGAGTTGTTTTTATATAAAGCGTTAAGTATCGCACCATGAGAAGGAACCATTCCTTCAATTCCGTTTTTTTCCAGTTCATCAATTATAAATTGATTTGCAGTTTCACGTATTGCTGCACAGAGAGTTAGTGTATTTTTTAATTTCATATGATCAATATAATTAGACGTCTAACTATATGTCAACACTTTTAAGATTATTTTTTATTCGAGGAAAGAATTTGTCTTACTGAAAAAGCCGGAAGCTGCATAAGGGTTGTAATATATTTATCTCATGTCACATGAGAAAGCTGGTGGTATGTTTTATTACAAGACCTGAAAAAACAAATGTGAATTCAAAATAATACAATTATGTATACCGGACGTAGAAGTCTCCGCGGATGGGCATTCTTGAACGCCGGAAGTTCCGGGTCTCGATTGTTTCAGGCCCGAAATGTATTGAATTAAAATCAAAAGTGGAGATCTCAGCGGCCGTGTTTCGGCAAGCTCACCAACTGGAAATATTTTAACAATCAAAATTAAGTTAATGGAATGGCTGATAAGGGTAAAACGGGTTGGATCGTTCGAAGAGTTAAGGCTGTGATTTCTGTTTCTGGAAGAGTTCTTGGCAATAGACTACATTTAAGGTTATTCCAAAAATGGAATTACTATATATTTTCTATCCCCTCTCCTACCATCCCATGGGGGAGATGCCCGATAGGGCAGAGGGGGCGATCAGTCATTTTTCCTACCTCAGCGGTATAAAACTGCAGTTTTCATCATAGTAGCCGATGTACTTAAGACGCGTAAGGTCTGTTATTACCGGTAGGTCACCGGCTATGGGATTATCTTCATCCATTTCAACAGTACCATTCTCTCCGGAGATTGACATCAATGTTGTAAAAACATTGTTTTCATAAACAATTTCTGTTTCGACTCTCCACATTTTTTTGCCGTCTGCTTCAGGGAAATTTTTAATCCGCGGCGGCTGAATCTGATTGCGCAGATCATTCAGAAAGCTTTCATCCGGTGCCTGGTTCCACTCGATTTCATCTGCGTTTTCAATAATCAGGAACCTTCCTCCTGCTCCATGTACGCTGCTGCAGAAAAATTTAAGATATAACAGAATATTGTCCTGATTAAGATCAATGAATTTTTCATTGGCGTCATGAATCGGTGCTGATGAACCGTCCAGAACTGCATAATTTAAGTCACTCATAAGATAGTATGCGTGTTTTTTTGGTGTTGTTGTGGTATTCTCAATCTCATACCAGTTATAATCTTTATAAAAAGGGAGTGGACAGCGTTTTACAACGATTTTTGAGTTATCTATAAAATCCTCATTTGTGATACCTGCGATATTCAGATATTTTTTTCGCTCATCGGGATCCAGCATCTCCCATAAGTTTTTTGGTACCGGATGAAAAATGCGGTTTGCCAGAATTGCCTCCTGGCGGAGGCTTATTGCTTTATGTTTTTTAGCAGGAGAATTCGTTTTGGAGAAAACGTTACGGATTAACGCTGTGCGTTCCCCTTCAGATTTTATGTCAGCATAAAATGGATTATTCTGATAAAGCCCTTGAAATGGCGGGTCCCAAAGATAGTTAGGCTTTGCGGAGATGACCGGTTCATCACCGGCAATATTAAGTATCAGTTCATCACTCTCCAGATCCATTACATCATATGCGGTTCCATACCCTGATACAGTAGAGACTGTTTGCGCAGCAATACCTGTGGTCGCTCCGAAATACTGCTGAACTCGGCAGTTGTTAAGGATTGTCTCCCAGTCATTTGGATAGAGGTTTCTCAGCTGACTGATATCCTGCCAGAATGTCCATACGCGGACTCCATATCCGCGAAGGAGTGTTATAGCCTGACGGAGCTGCGGGAGAGTCCCGAGCTGTGCGGCTTCGTCAATGAGCAGCAGTGTATGTTTTTCCGGCTGTTTACGGCGTCTTGTAATTACGGTGATTATAGTCCCGATCCAGAGACGCAGCAGAGAGGAGTGGCTTTCCAGTTTATCCGGGGGGAGTGCCAGATATATTGATAACGGAGATCCGTCGTATATTTTATTAAGATCAAGATCGGAAGATGAGAGATGTTCAGCCATCTGCTCACCCTTTAGAAAATCGAGCTGATTAATTGCAAAGGCAAGGTATCCTCCGATTGTTTCATCTGCCGGATTTAAAAGCATGCTGGCCATTTTTTTAAGTTCGGGGTTTCCTGATGAGATCCATTCCTGTGCCCTTTCTCTAAGACAATCAAAGGGTGTGTTTATAAGATCGCGGACTGCCGGGAGTGTAGCATTGTCAGAATCTGACATGGTCAGTACGTCTATCATTGCGGCGCTCATTAGGGTTTTTCCCATCCTGTGCCAGAATTGGTTATCTCTGTCTATGCCGGCATGTGGTAACGCGATGAGATTTGCAAGAGTGGCGATATCTTCGATAAAACAGTTTGAAGATGGATCTGTAAGATCAAAAGGATTAAAACGGTGCCGGACTTCCGCTCCTGTGATGTTGAATGGGTCGAGAAGTATAACCTCATGCCCCAGCTGGCGTCTCCGGTCTGCTGTAACGGCGTAGTTTTCACCTTTCGGGTCAACTACAACAACGGGTCCTGTGTAACGGAGAAGTGCCGGAATGATGCAGCCCGTTCCTTTACCTGCGCCTGTAGGAGCAACAGTTGTGATATGCCCTTCACCAGTATCAAGTATCGGCTCAAGAGAAACAGCAGGAGAACTTTCCCCGGGTTTGGGCTTTCTGAAACCGATAACTGATTTCCGGTGCCCCGATTCAAGTGACCAGCCTACAAGTAATCCCTCATCGGGGAGTGTTTCAGGAAGCTTTCGCATGTGTTACCTCTGACTAAATATCTAAACTGTTTCATAAAAGAGTTCAGGAATTATTATAGCGGTTTACGAATGAATTAGTCATTGCTGTCATCTCCGCGAATACTTCGGCAGGCTCAGTACAGGTGCGGAGATCCATTTATTTGCTGATATATCGGTGATAATAACTATGGATTCCCGTCTTCACGGGAATGACATCAACAAAAGTTTAACTCAATCGTAAAGTGCACTAATGAGATTTAATAAATAAGAATTTTAAATAAAACTGTAAATATGCAAGAAATATTTTATTATTATAGTTCTCTATCATTGAATTGGCTCTGGCAATTCTACTTCGAGACAATAATTCCGTGGCAGTCTGTTTTATGGATAACATGTGTTTTATTTTGAAAATTAGCACAGACCCTGAATTATTTAATTGATTTTTACAGGGCAAACCGTAATGCTGAAGTAATTGATTTTAATAACAAAAGAGGAAATAGTTGAGCATTGCATTTTTAGATTCCGGGATCGGAGGGATTACAGTTCTTCATCAGGCAATGAAGATGCTTCCGCCGGAGGAATATATATATTTTGCCGATACTCTTAATGCTCCTTACGGTACAAAGACAAGAGATGAAGTGAGAGATCTTGTCTTCAATGCTGTGGATTTTATAGTTTCTCTTGGAGTAAGAGCTGTAGTTGTAGCCTGTAATACCGCAACAAGTGTGGCAATTGAAGATCTCCGGAAAAGATATACCATACCTATTATTGGAATGGAACCTGCGGTAAAACCTGCAGTTGAAAAAACCGAGGGGACACAGAAACGGGTTCTTGTTACAGCAACCCCTCTGACAATAAAAGAGGAGAAACTTAAAAATCTCATCAGCCGCATCGATAACGAACATATTGTAGATCTTCTTCCGCTTCCGGGGCTTGTGGAATTTGCTGAAAGTTTTGAATTTCGGGAAAGTATAGTTGCTGAATATCTTAATAAAGAATTCTCATTAATTGACATGAGCTGCTACGGTACAATTGTCCTTGGATGTACCCATTTTCTTTTTTATAGGAATATAATAAAAAAAATAATACCCCCTCACATCAATATAATAGATGGAAATGCCGGTACAATAAATCATCTCAAAAAATTTCTTGATCAGAGCGGTGGTGGATTAATAGAGAAGAGTGAAATCAGATGGTACTGCTCAGGTGAACCTGTTACTGATACAAAAAAGCTTGCCGAATTTGAACTTCTATTTCTTATTCTCGATACTGTGGAAAAGTCCGGTATATAATAAATTTACAATAATTCTGAAAATTCACGGTAACGGATTATTCATAAAGATTCAACATTTTATGAATGATATAGTACATGCTTCTGCTCCGCTCAGCCAGCGTATATAACGCTTCCTGAGCAAAGCCGAAGTGTAATACGGTTTGACTTATTTTTTAACAACAACACGCATATTATCGAGCTTAATTTTATAACCGCCTGAAACTGTTACATAACCTTTAAACTTATCTGAAACATCAGTTACTTTTGCCATAAACCAGTTATTCTGAAAAGCTTCATCTTTGTTTTCCGGCATGCGATAGATATCCCCATCACCTATCTCACATGCTATTACTTCAAGCCCGATCTTAATCTCATTCTCTTTTGCAATCCTTGTTTTGTAGTAATACTTTGTCCAGATCTCTTCTCCATCTCTTACTGTAATAAATTCCGCTTCACTTTTTGTCTGAGGAGTTGCCGCAGTTTTGAGAGTAGCAAGAGTTACATAGATCCATCCCTGTGTAAGTTTTTCCTTTGTAATAAAGTAGTGGTCAGAATTAATGTAATGGTCGTCATCTTCGGCGAAGAGCGGTGTAGTTGAAATTAATGTTAAAGAAAAAATAGATATTAGAAGTGTAGAAATTAATACTTTAAACTTCATTTAATCCCCCTGTAATATTTGTTAAAATAGTAATTATAGAACAACTCTATTCGCGTAAAAATCAACTGAAATTTTAATCTTAAATAAGTATTTATTCCATAATTTTTCAAAATTAAAAGTTATATATCCCCGCCGCCGTTGGCGGCGGGGATATATAACTTCTGTTTGTTGCAATAAAATTTATATTCAGGAATAATTACTGAATTAATTTTTATTTTTTTTATTCAAAAACCTTTCGCCGTCGTATTAGTTAATATGGATGGAGGTTTTATGCTTTCTAGAGCTGTTTCTCTTGCGCTGCACGGAATAAGCGCGGTAAAGGTGGATATTGAAGTCGATATAATTAAAGGGCTCCCGAATCTAACAATTGTCGGACTACCCGATTCTGTAATAAGGGAATCTAAAGACAGGATTCGCTCTGCTATTGAAAATTCCGGATATGAATTTCCGCCGAAAAATTTTATAGTGAATCTTGCACCGGCAGGGTTTAAAAAACAGGGGGCGAATTTAGATCTCCCGATTGCAATGACGTTACTGCAATCAACGGGTCAGATAGAGGGTAAGATTGAAAATATACCCATGGTGGGGGAGCTATCCCTTGATGGCAGGATTAAGTCAGTCCGAGGGGTGATCTCTATGGCTATTTCGCTCTATAAATTCGGTTATAAAAAGTTTATCATACCATACGGGAACAGATTCGAGGCTGCCGCGATTGAAGGGATTGCGGTTTATCCTGTGGAAAATATTAAAATGGCAATTGATGCCTTAAACGGCAAGATTCCTCCATTCAAAGGGGAGCTGAAATCTATCGAAAAGTCTGATGAACAGTATGACTTTGAGGATGTTAAAGGGCAGGAGAGCGCACGGCGCGGAATAGAGATTGCAGCGGCTGGTCGGCACAATATCCTGCTTTACGGAGCTCCCGGATCGGGGAAGACGATGCTTGCAAAAAGAATTCCGTCGATACTTCCGCTGCTGGAGATGGAGAAGGCCATTGAAGCTACAATGATTCACTCCGCTTCAGGGGTCCTGCCTGATGGCGAAGGGCTTATACGTCTCCCTCCATTCCGGTCGCCTCATCATACCGCATCGGAGGCTGCGATTGTCGGAGGAGGAGTCAATCCTGGAGCGGGTGAAGTCTCCCTGGCTCACAATGGAGTTCTGTTTCTCGATGAATTTGTAGAGTTTCAGAATAATGTTATACAGTCCCTCCGTCAGCCGCTGGAGGATAGGGAGATAACTGTAGCGCGGGCTGCAGGCACGGTTACGTTTCCAGCGGATTTTATGTTAGTCGCAGCATCGAATCCATGCCAGTGCATTCAACGCCTCAAATACCCACCCCCCAAGAACTGAAGCGGGGGCCGGCAATTCCAGACCTAGAAAGCACGGGCACGGATTCGAGGCCTGTACAGGTTTAAAACCACAACCAAAACCAGATTCAAAACAAATCTTTAACGACAAACACCCTGAAATAAATCAGGCCTATTTCACCAATTACACTCGCTCCCTATTGGCTAGGTTCTATCCCAAGACGTGTCCGAAGTGTGGGGGCGCCGATTTCAAAACCATTGCAACGCGTGAGAACGAACTCAGGTGCGCAAGGCCCGGCTGCAAGACTCATGTGAGCCTGACCTCATATACACCCGCACATTCACTTCGCCTACCACTTTGGACTTTTTCATTTATATACAGAGAGGCGCTACTGCTTCATCCCCAGCCTCTGACAAGTACACACATACAAAGAAAACTTGGAGTAGGGCGAAGCACTGCAACAACTTTGAAACGCAGACTCCAGATATTTATGAGTGATTTAATTCCCGCGGTTAAATCAATGATGGCGGCAGAAATTGAAAAAGATTTTCCTGCTGACTTTAGATTGCCAGACAAAGATGTGGACATCACTGACATAATCTCTTCAAAGAGCGCTATTTACAGTGATTCAGTTTGTCTCTACTCGGCCAGCCAACGCTCGAACGGACATCGTTCAAGAAAGCGCCACAACGGCCAGACCTCAAGTCTTTACTTAAGTGATGATTATTTTCTTGAAAATCAAGAAACGAAGCTCTATCAAATTGGAACCTTATGCCACACTTTGGCTTTGAAGGGTGGGTTGGTTTTGTTTACAAGTGTGAGAGACCAGACTCAAGCCGAGCTACAGCCTTTGTTCGATTTCCTACCTCATGAAAACGTGCCTCACTGTTCCGATTCGGGTACGCCTTGGGCTCAAAGATATAACAGTAATTTTCGCAGCGTTAATCACAGCGCGAGAAGTATTAACCGAAAAGGTAAGCGAAAAAATGTTTGGGCTAAGAACCGATGGTCAAAAAATGGAGTTCATAACCAGGTAGCTGAAGGCCAAAATTCGGCAATTAAGAAAAACATGAGAGCCTATTCCTGGGTCAAACCAATTTATGGAAGCATGTATTTGTCGGAGTATTCGAGTCTACATGCTCTGCGTCTATACGGTGAGCATGTGGTTTCGGAGGCTCGGAGAAATACATGCATTGACTCAAAAACAGGAAAAAGTGGGCGTATAGGTCAGATGATGCCAGTGCGGTTACCTCTTCGACAACGACATCGAGTGCAGCTGCCCCGCCGCTAAAATCGGACGGTATTACCACAAAATAGCCGGTCCCGTTGTGGATAGAATTGATATTGAAGTTCTTGTAAACCGCGTCCCGTATAAGGACCTCCTCGATTATGGCAAGAATGAAACATCGGAGAGTATAAAAGCCAGAGTGATGAGCGCAGTTGAAATTCAGAATATGCGCTTTAAAGATTCATCTGTCTGTTTTAACTCGCGCATGGGGAATCGTGATATCCGGCGTTTCTGTAAAATAAGCAGCGATGATGAGGTCTTCTTTGAGAATGCTGTAAAAAAACTTCACATATCGGCGCGTACCTTCTTTAAAATACTTAAAGTAAGCCGAACTATCGCTGATCTCGATAATTCACCCGATTTAAAGAGAACTCATCTGCTCGAGGCTATATCGTATAAAAATCTCTATAGAAATTATAAAATTTAGATGAAATATGATTAAGGTGGCGGTTTATTTTTGGGGGCACAGCGCTTCGCGCTGTGCCTGAAATGGGGATTACGGGGGCAGCGCCCCCGTAATCCCCCATTTCAGCGTATGCGGAGCATACGCACTCCCGAAAATAATTTGCTACCGATGATTAAGAATGAAATTTACCTTTTCTATTGTGTTGTAAATTTGATACGGATGTTATAATTGCAGGGATATCATTTTATTAGTAATTCTGTTCTGTTCCAGAATTAAGGTATTTATGATGTTAAAGTAAACAATTCAATCCTGATGTTTATAAAAAAGATTTATAAATTGTACACCGGTACAGCAAGTGTCGAATTAATAAAAATTAAATTAATTTGTATCTGGCATATAACTTGCATATATTATATGTATAATTAAGATGATTATTTAGTATGACATACATGGAGGAGTAGGATGAGAGGAAACATCATTACATTTGGAGATCAGCAGATGGATTTTAATCATTTCTGTGAGAAAATTGAAAAGTATGATATAGAGCTTACGAGAGGTGATCTGATAAGTATTATTTCTGAGACAAAAGAGAAGAATCCTGCGCTTGTACCTGCTATACTGAATGTAGTAAAGAACAGATATCATATCAATCTTGCATTATAAACTATTATATTTGGCGGTCCCAAAAACTACGTTTTTGGGACCATAGGGAGCCCTGTGGGGCTTATAAAGGGGCTACCGCCCCTTAGACCCTGTAAAGGTTGAGCAATTATAAAAAAACCGCCGTGTACAATCGGCGGTTTTTTATTTGTGATGCTATACTTTTATAAAGTATGGCATTATGTAATATTTTTACTTATTCTTTTAACTTCAAATCCGTTCTCTACAAGCTTTTCAAAGAGGCTTTCCATATGCTCTCCTTTGTCGCTGAATTTATAAATAACTGAATCTTTGTAAGAGAGGACATCTGCCTCGCGGACTACAACTACTTCAAGCAGGTCCTCTCTGGTTTGCTCTGCACGTCTCTCTTTCACTTCAGAAAAAGCTACTTTGGTTAAATTTAATTTTTTAAGGGCAGCCATAAAGTCTTCAAGTGTTGTGAATATTTCTTCTCTGGACATTCTTTTTCCTTTGTTTCGGATTTATGATTATTTAACCGGATCGACGCTGATTTTATTATTATAAAAATTAACCAGGTAAAACCGGTTACTCATCTTAATACTTTTTTTATCAGTTTTACCGGTATATCCTGCATTGATATAGAGTATTGAATCTTTTGATTTTTCGCTGTAATCAGGTTCTGATCCGGAGAAAACAGCTTTGACTTTATATTTCAGAAAGAGCTGGTGAAGTTTTTCATTCAACTCTGTATTATTATGCTTTTTTTTATCAGGGAAGATCTGGTGGTGTGCGAAAATAAATATAGCATTTGAATCGGCAAATTCCTGAAGATCATTTTCAAGCCATTTGAGCTGCTGGTCATCTATAAAAGATTTGTCCGTATCTGAAGAGCTCAGGCAGATAAAGTGTATAGATCCGTAATTAAACGAATAGGATGCTTTTTTACCTGAAAACTCCAGGTAAATCCCTGGTGAATTATTGTAATAATCTTTTTCGCCGGGAATGGTATATACGGCAGTATGAAGTTTTTTCAGTGCAGGAAAAAATATATTCAGCTGTCGCCGGATGTCAGATTCAAGAATCCCATCAGCTTCAGATCCGCCGTAAAGAGCGTCCCCGGTGTGTATTATTATCTGGGGCTTTCTGCTTTCAATTTCAGTCAGAATGTAAGGGAGTGCTTTATTGAAGCCGTAAAATGGTGAAACTGGAGACGTATTGCCAATCAGGGCAAATCTAACCGATTCCGTAACCGGTTTAGCGCCGGAACAGCCTGACAGAAAAAAAACCGGCAGGATACAGATCAGAAGTATCCTGCTTATATATTCTGAAACTTTATAATTCACTATTTCAGATCCTTAGAAAATCCGTAGGGTAAGCTTTGCATATCTCTTTTACCTCGGCCTGAACATTAGCAAGAACTGAATCGTCTTCTACATTGCTTACGATATCAATGATCAATTTTCCAACTCTTCTGAAGTCGTCCTCTTTCAATCCCCTGGTCGTTAGAGCCGGGCTTCCGAGTCTTATACCGCTTGTAACAAAGGGTGACTTGTCGTCAAAGGGGACTCCATTTTTATTACATGTAATTCCCGCAGCGTCAAGTCTGTTCGCCGCATCTTTTCCGGTAACGTTTTTATTTCGTAGATCTATAAGTATAAGGTGATTATCTGTTCCGCCCGATACCAGTTTTAATCCCCCTGAAAGAAGAACCTCTGCAAGAGCCTTTGAGTTTTTAACAACCTGTTTCTGATAAACTGCAAACTCCGGCTGAAGAGCCTCTTTGAATGATGCAGCCTTTGATGCAATTGTATGCATCAGCGGTCCCCCTTGAGTTCCAGGGAACATGAATTTGTTGACGCTTGCCTCGTACTCCGCGTTGCTGAGTATAACTCCACCTCTTGGTCCGCGGAGAGTTTTATGAGTGGTAAAGGTTACGAAATCGGCAACATTTACAGGTGAGGGATGTTCACCGGTTGCGACTAATCCGGCAATGTGAGCAATATCTGCCAGAAGTTTTGCACCAACACTGTCGGCAATCTCTTTAAATTTGTTGAAATCTATAATTCTTGGATAAGCCGATGCTCCGGCTATGATAAGTTTCGGTTTTTTCTCTTTTGCAAGTTTGTATAGAGCGTCATAATCTATAAGATTAGTGTCTTCTGTTACTCCATATGCAGCAACATCAAAATATTTCCCTGAAAAGTTTACAGGGGAACCATGTGAGAGGTGACCGCCATGAGATAGATTCATTCCTATGTATGTATCACCAGCATCGAGGAGAGACATCATTACAGCCATATTGGCCTGTGCTCCCGAGTGAGGCTGCACATTTGCCGCCTGGGCATTAAACAGCTTTTTGATTCGATCTATTGCAAGAGACTCAACGGCATCAGAAGGTGCACATCCCTGATAGTATCGTTTTCCAGGATATCCTTCAGCGTATTTGTTTGTTAGAGTTGAAGATGATGCCTCAAGGACAGATCTTGAAACATAATTTTCAGAGGCAATCATAATAAGATTATCCTCCTGTCTTTTGTCTTCTGATTCGAGCATATTATAGAGTTCTGGATCGGATAGTTTAAGATTCGGTTTATTAGACATTTGTAACCTCTTTATATATAGTTTGTTATTTTCCAGGGGAATATATATATAACGAACCCCTTCAAATATCTGTCAATTTAAAATTTTTTGTTGTATTGTTGAAGGGGCTTTGATAATTATTAAAATTCTGATTTTTGTTCAGACACAATAACATAAATCCTGAAAATCAGCTGAATCTGATTATTAAACATTTCCCGGAGAATTTAATGGAAAACAATACAGTGAAAATTCTGATACATAAAATATTGCCCAAGGGATTTATATCGAGAATTTTCGGATACACCTCTCTTATCCCGATACCTCAAGGGTTAATGAAAAAAATTATCGCATGGTATTCTGCTAAATATGGTGTAAATCTCGCAGAAGCGGAAATTCCTGCTGAAGGGTACAAAACTCTGAATAAATTCTTTACCCGGACACTTAAGCCGGGAGCGAGGATAATTGATGAAGACCGGTTATCTGTTGTAGCAACAACCGATTCCAGAGTCGATCAGTATGGAGATATTACCGATGATAGTATACTTCAGGCAAAGGGTGTTGATTACTCTCTCAGGGAGCTTATACCGTCAATTGAAGCGGAAAAATTTATCAACGGTAAATTTATCACTCTTTATCTCTCTCCGGGAGATTATCACCGGATTCATACCCCTGTTTCGGGAAAAATTACAGGATTTTTTAACATTCCGGGGAAACTGTTCACTGTTCAGGAATTTATGGTAAAGGGACTGAAAGGGCTTTTTGCTATAAACGAAAGACTTATCACTTATATTGAAACAGATTACGGCGCGGTTGCTGTGTGTAAAATCGGCGCGATTAATGTAGGGAAGATCTCTCTCTCTTATGATAAATCTGTGACCAATAAATTTTTCAGGAGTAAAAAAGAGCATATTTACGATCTCGATAAAAAACCGGTTGTTGAAAAAGGGGACGAAATCGGAATCTTTAATCTCGGATCAACTGTAATTATTTTATTTGAAAAAGGGATGATGGAATTTTCTGATCTAAAATATGGACAGAAAGTGAAAATGGGTGAGAAAATCGGGACGCTTTTGAGGTAATAAAAAACTTTTAAAGCAGATTATTTCAGAGCATGGGATTTAAACCCCTTGCTTAAATGGTAAAGTATCTCTCTTCCTGTGAATTTCAATTCACAGGTGAGTTATTAAAAAAAATATGCAAAGATATGATTTATGACTTGAATTTTTATAAAAGAATATTAATTTTCAGAGTTATTTTCTAGATATTTAACTAATAAATAAAAAATGGGGGATGGAACATGGGATACCATCAGGCGATGCAGAAATACATAGACAGCCAGGTGAGATACTGGAAAGAGAGGAAAGCTGCTATCGAAACTGTTGAATCGAAAGAACAGGTTGAAAAGAAAAACAAACCTTTTATAACTTTATCTCGTGAATACGGTGTAGGTGCTTTTGAACTCGGAGAAAAAATTGTTCATCTTATTAATGAGAGATACAAGACAACACCGGAATGGGCTGCTTACGACAGAGCTCTTCTCGATAAAATTATTGATGATCTCGGATTGTCTCAATCTCTTGCGCAGACTCTTACTGATAAAGCGAGAAATAATCTGACAGATTTTTTACAGACATCATTCAGCGATTTCCCTCCTCAGGTAGCAGTATTCAGAAAGCTTGTTGAAACAATCAGAACACTTGCAATTGCCGGCAATGTAGTGATTGTAGGGCGAGCCGGAAATATTATAACCCGCGATATGATTAAAGGATTTCATGTCCGTATAGTTGCACCATTAAGTTACAGAGCTGAGAGAATAAGCAGACTGGAGAAAGTATCTCATAAAGAGGCGGAGCATCTTATTGCTGAAAAAGATGGAAAAAGAGACGGATTCATTAAAGAATTTGTAAAGTTTGATAATGCAGATCCTCTGAACTATCATCTGTCGGTAAATCTTGGACATATGTCTCTTGATGAAGCAGCTGCAGTAATTGTTGATTCTATGAAGGCTTGCGGATATTTATAAAATAAATGAGCAAAGATAGTATCCGGAGATTCGAACTGACCGATCTTGTTCTGCAGTATGATTATCTGACTTACACATTATTATGCAGAAATAGCGGTGACGGGAAAAATCTCTGGATAAGAAAAATCGAGGATGGAGGTTACATCCTCGATGTGTCGGAGGATAGGGATAGAATTTTTCTTTCTATTGAATCCGATGAAAAAAGCGGCCAGTTCCTTGTTCTGAATAAAAAAGATGGTTTAACAGACTGGTTTATCCCCGGGAAAGCTTTCATGTTCCGTCTGTTCTTAAATTCAGTATATCTGATTTTTATCGATGGAGAGGATAACTTTTTTCTGATCAAGACATCCGCAGGCGACGGGAGCAAGCTCTGGCATCATTCTGTACATGACGGCTTATCGGGCTATACTATAAACAGCGAAACTGTAACTCTTGCATATTATGACGGAACTGTTGAGGTTTTAAACAGCGGAAACGGGGATGTTATACGGTAACTGTTGTGAAATTATTAAAAGTAATTTCTATAACTAAACTTGGAAATCTCCCGGCCTGCGGCCACCCTCTTTGATAAAGAGGGTTTTTACTCCTTGAATTTGTGTAACCCCCTTTATTAAAGGGGGATGTTAAGCGAAGCGAAACCGGGGGATTTGTTCCGTAAAGCAATGAGTATTATTAAAAACTGTCATTATGCCCCTGATTTCTATCTCATATCCTCTCTGTAAATATCTATACTGAACGGAATGGTCTTATCAAGAAGAGGCTCGGCGTCTCTGTTTGATCTTGCCAGGTTTACCCTTGCGTACTCATTCTCCTGGTTCATCTTTTGAGCGTAATCAATGGCCTTCCAGTATGCCAGGTCGCGTTTGTTATGCTCACCTGTATTCTGGTAAACAGCTCCAAGATTGTTGTATGCGGAAGAGAGTGTCTGGAAAAGTTTGACATGAGATACTTTTGAAAGATCAACGGTTCTAATCTTGTCCGCCTCGTACTCCATCACTGAAATCAGTTTCAGGTATTCACCCTTTGCTGCCTCATAGTTCCCCGGTCCAGATCCGTTTCCTGAATTGTAGAACGCATTACCAAGGGAGAGCATCAGCTCGGGCGATTTAACAAAATCATCATACAGGTGAAGCCAAAGGTTAAGAGCAAGAGAATATTCCCCTTTGAGATAGTTGATTCTTCCCATGTTATAGTAAAGCTCCGGTGAAGTATAATTGAAATTCAGAGCATCGGTGTAGAATTTCTGTGCAAAGCTGTAATTCTCCATCTTTTCAATTTCATTGTCGGCAATCTCATCATCGAGAGCGCCCTCACGGCTTTTAACTTTATCAAAAAAGTAGTAGAATATATTTCCCAGATACATATTGGTTTTTCCGGGACTCTCTGTCTCTCTGTAGAATTCGTCCTGAGTAAACTCCGGCTGATCGCCGTAATTTTCAAGAGCCTCTTTCAGATGTTTATATGCTTTAACAGGTTCTTTTGTCTGATAATAATATTCACCTTTGAGATGCAGAGCGCTGAAATATTTTGGTTCAAGAGCAAGCGCCTTATCCAGATATCGCTCCATTTCAAGCAGACTCTGCTTCGAATGGTGATAACGTGCAAACTGAATATGAAGCTGAGGGTAATCGGGATCTCTATCGTTGAGAGCATGGAGAACCTCCATGATGGCCGGATCCAGATTGTCATTGCCGTCAATCAGTCTTGGCGTGGTTACACCATAGTCTATTCTGACGTTTGAATCACCCTTGGGCTGTTTGTCGAGATAGTATCCCGCAAGTTTTGAAAGCAGCGGTGAAGGTATCTCTGCAAGCATATCCTTTTCGCGCAGTTCAGCATGAATGGTAGCAGTGAGAGGGAAGGAATCTCTCTCTATATAAAGATTTAAAAGACCTGAGTAACCGACTGGTGAATCCGGATCGACTCTCAGTATATCCTCGTAATATTTTTTAGCGTTCAGATACTGGCCCTGATAGAAATAAGCGTTTCCGATACCGACCAGCGATGTGATATTTTCGTTATCAACCAGCAGGGCCCGTCTGTAGAAAGTAATAGAAAGATCCAGCGACGTATTTATATTCTGCATCTCTTTCTTGTCAGCAAAATACCATTTCTGGATATTCGGTTTTAAAGTTGAAAAATAATCATTCGATGTCTTCGCGTAGAAGTATCCCAGATTATTGAGAGTATCTATATGTGTTTTATCAAGAGTATAGGCTTTGTTCAGTTTTTCAAGAGATTCGGGATAGTCCTTATTTCTCAGATATGCCCGTGCATATTCATTGTAGCCGTACAGGAAATCTTTGATATACTCTTCATCAACTTCACGGAAGAGTCTTTCGGCTTCATCGTAATTGTTTTTCCTGTTGAATCGTTCCCCTTTAATACTGCTGTTTATAATCAGTGCAACCCCTTCACGTATCAGTTTTTTCGCCATGTAGGGCTTGTAAACTAACTGGTACGACAGAATGGTTATAAAAAATGCAACCAGCACGGAAACACCGAATATCCCCGTGGCCTTGAGAAGCTTTTTCTGCCGTTCTCTCCCTTCGAGAGAATATTCCGGGCGCGATGCTATTACTCTTCGTCTGGAAGATGTTTCATCAACAAGATCAATTCGTGTTTTAAGTTTTTTCTCGAGAAACCTGTGTATGGAATCTTCTGATTTTCCGGTGATGATCATATCAACGAGCTTTTTCATCTCAGCAGCAGGGAGGAGGTCGTTGATTACAGTCTCTCTAATTGCCTGACGAACGCCTGGATTAAAGAGTATTATAGCTTTTTTAAGTCTTGTAACATCTTTCTCCGAAAGCTCCATTTCGGGTGATGAGCCTTTACTTTTTATAGAATTGCGGCTTTCATATTCCTCTGAGTGATCAGCTATATCATCGTCGAGCGGTTCAATTGTCAGAGTATCTTCATCATGGTCTTCAATAAAGTCATCACTGAATTTTTCCGGTTCGGCAGTTCTTTTAGGCGGCGCTGTATCTTCGAAGGCATCGGGGATATTATCTATATCTCCGAAATCATCGCTAAATGAATCCATTTCATCGAATGTATCTGATGTTCCTTTTTCCGGAGCACGTTCAGTATCTTCAAAATCGCCAAGGTCATCAAACGAATCAGTTATATCTTCAATTTGATCAGTATCTCCATAATCTTTTTCAGGTTCCTCAGGAATGTCAAGATCGCTAAGGTCTATGTCCGGGATGTCTCCGGTATCAGCTTCCGGTATCTCAGCGGATTCGTCTACAGGAATTGAATCAAGATCGGGAATATCAAAATCTTCATCTTTTTCGAGAGAGAAAGCTTCCGGTTTTTTTCCGGTTTTTTCCTCAGGGAGTTCTTCATCAAATTCCCCGGTGAATTCATCTGTAAATTCATCTTTGAATTCCGGTTCTTCAGCAGGTTCATCAATAAATGATAAATCAGAATCGGACAGAGATGTTATCTCCTCTGTATCGGATGCTGGTTCGTCAAATCCAGAAATACTATCAGTAATATCTTCTATCTCTTCATCGCCAATTTCCTGAATATCGTCACCAAACAGATCATCATCTGCTAATTCAGTTGCTTTTTCTTCGATCTCGTCTTCCTGTTCAGTTTCGTTAAAATCTATATCAAGGTCAGATGGCATATTGGAATCGATATCTTCTATATCATGGCTTTCAAAATCATCTTCATCTGATTTTACAGGGGGCTTTATAACAGGCTTAACTGCCTCCTGCACATGAGGGGTTTCAGCATCTGTAATGACATTAATTATACGATTAATCTCAGAGATTTCTTCAGGTGTATAGTTTATCTCAACTTTTTTAACAGCCATTAATTCTTCCGGGTATTATTATTTCCGCTAAGAGACATAATTCATATTATCTTTTTTGTAAATTAAAAAAACAATTAAAATTTTTTACAAACTCAATAATCGTATAAAATCAGACTACTTAGTTCATTTTGGCTTCAGATAAGCTTAGTAAGCATCATCTGTTAAACTTTTAATCTTAAAAACGATAAATTTAAAAATTCATTATAAATATTTCTAAGGTATATATCGACATATAATATGTACAATTGAACCAAAATAGTAAAATCCGGCAATAATAATCACCGGATAATCAATTTGTACAGAGTAAAACACGTATTTGCTGAAAACCGGAAGTAAAAGTTATCGTTGAGCGCTTTATTGAGCGGTTAACAAATTTCCCGTTTTTAAAAAGTTATCATAATATCGGGTTCAATTTTTTTCCAGTAATTTTAAGCATTAAAGAATGAGGATATGGATGAAGGGTTTTAAAATTATCAGTGTCTTATTATTATCAGTTATATTAACATCATCAATGCCGTACGATAAGAAATTAGTTTATTACTATACTCTCACACAGCTTAAAAATGCAGGTTCACCGGAAAAAATAAGAGTAGTTATCACAGATAATATTTCAACTGGTAAACCGGTAATTGCAGAAGGTCTTCTTTTTACCTACAAAGACAGAAAAGCAGAAAAAGTTTTAATCTCCGGAAACTTTAATTCATGGAAGATGTTGAAGATGACAAGGGGGAGAGATGGTGTCTGGTTCTATTTCCTTTCAAACAACGATTTTGCGGGGAGAGTTGAATACAAATTTAATGTAGATGGACTCTGGACAGAGGATCCTTCAAATTTTTCCAGACAGGACGATAAGCAGGGTTCATATCTTTCATTGTCAGATAATGAGTCCCCATCTGACGGGCGACTTGTGACATATAAATTTACTGCGAAGGACCGCATACTCTTCAGGACATATAAACCTCAAGCCAGAATAATTTCAGTGGTTGGAGATTTTAACGGCTGGAATCCGGAACACGATATTATGAAACGGGGGAATGACGGTATCTGGAGACTGGAAAAGCGGCTCCCTGCCGGTGTTTACAGATATAAATTTATTGTAGACGGTGAGTGGCTCCCTGACCTTTTTAATCCCGAATCAGCCTCGGACAGTGCCGGAGATATCTGTTCTATCATCAAGATAAAATAATTGAAAATAAACGGATATACATCTCCTCAGTGCGGGCCTTTGATGATCACTCATTAAAGGCTTTTTTTATAAAATCCTTCTCGTGAAGCCATTCTCCGGTGTTCCAGTCCATCTTTTCATTTATATGAAAACTGTTTTTGTAAGCCATGCTCTGATTGTTTTCTATGTAATAACCGAGATAGTAAAACTTCAGTCCAAGCGAAAGGGCATAGTCCGCTTCTTTAAGTGCGCTGAATGTCCCTAGTCTGTATTTTGTGAATTCATTTTTATAGATAAAGTATATGCTGCTTAAAGCATTTGATGAGAGATCAAGAAATCCGACTCCCGCAAGCTCATCTCCGATATAGTATTCCGACTGTAATGCCGGGCATGATTTTGTATAAAAGGAGCTTCTAAAATCCTCTTCAGAGGATTCTTTATTAAATCTATTGAGTGAATGGTCTTTGTATATCTCAAAAATTTCGTCGCGGTATTCCATATCTTTGAATTCAACACGGATATCCATGCAGTCTCTAATTGCCCGTCTCTGACTTTTCGATGGGGACAGTTCATCTGTTTTAACACGAATGGGTATACACTCCCTGCATCCTATGCATACAGGTCTGAAGTAGTACATACCGAATTTTCTCCATCCCCGCGAAAGTATGATGTCAAGCTCTTCCGCAGCTACGTCAAGTGCAAAGAAATAGCTGAAACGCCATCTTTTCCCGTCGATGTACGGGCAGGCCGATTCTTCGCTTACCTGTGGTTCACTTAGAAGTTTCATTTATATTTTCCGGTTTGATAGATCTGCTCGCGATAGAGACGCATAAACATGTTCATGGTTAAGACGCAGTATCCTGCATCTCTACCCCGTAACGGGATCGGTACTCTTCCATTTTTGTTATCATTTCAGCGCTGATCCCGAACTTTTCTCTCTGAGGCGCGTCATTAAGAAATTTGATTATATCGAGGATGTTCACAATGGAGTAGAAGGTTATTCCGGTTGATTCAGATATCTCCTGTATTGCGGACTTCTCCCCTGTTCCTTTTTCCATTCTATCAACGGATACAATTACAGCGGAGATTTCCGGATTCCCCTGTTTTCCCAGGATTTCAATGGTTTCGCGTACTGCTGTTCCTGCGGTGATTACGTCATCTACGATAATTACGCGGTCAGTTTTAGAGAGAGTTTTACCTACAATCAGTCCCATGTCGCCATGATCCTTTGCCTCTTTTCTGTTGAATGAATAGTGTACATTTACTTTATGTTCTGTAAAGAGCGAATTTACAGCCGCAATTGCCAGAGGAATCCCCTTGTATGCAGGACCGAAGATTGAAGTGTATTCCTCTTTGATGTTGTCAATTATTGTGCTGGCATAGAAGCTTCCCAGTTTGTTGATTGCTTCTCCAGTATGAAGCATCCCTGTGTTCAGGAAGTATGGAGATAATCTCCCCGATTTAAGTGTAAATTCACCAAATTTAAGAGAGCTGCTTTCAAGAAGAAAGTTTATAAAATCTTTTTTATATTGTTTCACTATCCGGACCTTCTATTTATTTTTGAATTTTGATTTCGTGAATTTGCTTTAAATTCACGAAATGGAATATTTATCCGTAGCATTACAGAGCCGGGAATATTCAATGTCGAGCAATTTTTTTAAAAGAAAGAATCTGTGTCTGTATGCTCGCAGGCTTGTAGGCCTGCGAGGGAATACGGGACACGTACGCAATTAAATCAATCCACGTCTCTGCGCCATCTGCATCATCTGAGATCTGGTGTTGACTGGAACTTCTTTTATCTTTCCGTCTGTTTTCTCATTAAGCTTTACTGCATCAAAATTACATGCTGTAAGACATAGTCCGCATCCTATACATCTTATTAAGTTAACTTCTGCTTTATCATCGCTGTTCATCTCAATTGCTTCCATGGGGCATATGTCAATGCATGCACCGCAGCTTGTGCAGGTATCCTTATTTATTGAGGCGTAATGATTGGTAAAGACTATCTCTGCGGGGTTGGGATACTTTTTTATCGCACCAAGAACAGCACAGCAGTCACCGCAGCAGTTGCACATCCCTGAAGGATTCTGTGATGTTGCAGGCTGTGTAACAAGTCCGGACTTCTGTGCCTCGGCAACTATTTTCAGCGCTTCAGCTTTATCAACACGCCGGCCGATTTTATTATTGATATAATACTCCGCCATCGATCCGAACATAAAACATGTTTCAGATGGTCTGGAGCATCCTGCATCTACAAGCTTTTGCTGTTTTCTGCAGAGACAGTCTGTCACTGCAATAACATCAACTTTATCGAGAATTGCTGTTACATCGTTATATGAAGCAATATGATTTTCAATATCTACATATTTCTGTACCGGGATTACACGAAGAAAAAGTTCAGCATTATCCGCTATGTTTTTATTAAAGCCTTCATTGAAATATTGTTCAAGGAGAACCGACAGCTCCTTATCTATTTTTTTGATCTGGAATTCTACAATTCCGTGCATAAACGGTATCGCTCCGTATCTTACTTTACCGTCAGATTCCTGTCTGAAGATGAGTCCCTTTCCGGTTAATTCCTCAAGTCTGCTTTGTGCGTCTTCAACTGTAAGATTTACTCTTGCCGCAATATCATCAGCTGATTCCAGTTTCTGTGAAAGGTTAAGGAAAAAATCAGCATCTTTTTCGGTAAAAAGTTTTTTGAGAAGAGTAATTTCAATACCTGATTTTGTTTCAGGGAAACCGAATGAATATGTGTCCAGCCGTTCCCGCAGTTTTGAGTATATTAAATCCATATTATCTCCTCCGGAATTTTGATTTCTGCTTAAAGTGAATTACTGTTCTAAAAAAGACAAGTTTTAATTTGAAGTATTTTTAAATGAGGCGGCGGTTAACGAGGATAAGTTTTATGTTTGTATGATTTGAAATATTTTTTAAATGAAGTTTAAAATGAATAAGTGCCGGCCAGTTAAACCTTCATCATTTCGGTGTTTTCACTTTTTTTATGAAAGTAAATATAAATTCGTCATCTGTAATTATTATGAGGTTGTTCTCCTTCAATTTAAATTTTACAACAAGTCTGTTTCTGTCCCCGGTAATATCTAGAAATATTTCATCTCTGCTTGTGTAGTATTTTCCGGATAGATCTGTTTTTTCACTTTTATTGATCCATGAGAACTCACCTGTTTCCTCAAGAGTTAGTATGACTTCCCCTTTGTCAGATGACGGGAGTGTTTTCGCAAATAGAGATGAATTGTTTTCAATGTGGATACTCTCCCATTGCCCTTGAAGTTTTTTATTCTCTGAATAACAGGAGAATAAAAAAAGCGAAACGATAACTATAATTGCCGGATAATACCTGTATTTTTTTTTAATATTTTCAAGCCCTGTTATAAATCGTCTGGTAATCATTTTAATAAGATAAAATCCAAATTCAGGATTCTGATAATATAACTGTTTAACACCCTTTTCTGTGATAGAGTATATCTTCATATCTTCATCAATACATTTTGCAGTATCGGTTCTCTCGTTAAATGGTGAAAAAATGCCCATCTCTCCAAGAAGATTCCCCTTTCCAGGAATTATTCCGTATCCTTCTAATTCAACTCTTCCACTACATAAATAGTACATTTTTTCTGCAATATCACCCTTCTTGAAAATTATATCCCCTTTTTTTAAATTTTCAATAGTCATATAAGGGATAAGGGATTGAAGCGAAAAATTTTCTTCAGAAGCGTCTTTAACATTGTTTATAAGTTTTTTCATCTGGAGAAGCCTTAGTATATTTAACGGGAAAAGAAAGGTGTGAAGTATTATTACCGGATATAAACCTGCACCTATACCATATGTTATGAAAGCGATGTTACTGGTTATAGCAAAAATTCTAAGAGGGATTATAGTTTTCATGTAAAAACTGGCTGCGACAAGCGCTGATGCGATATATCCTGCAACTTCAATCCATATGTTCATTTCCTTATCCCCAGATATTTTTGAAATTCAGAACAGGATGGGTTTTTATTACATTTTACATCTTGAATTGCTGATTTTTACAGGATTAAAAACAAATAATTCTTTTGATGCTTTGTTCCTTTAATTCACCTGTGCATATTCTGGATTTGCCGGAATAATTATAGAACAGACCGTTAGCGATGTTTTGAAGTATTGTATACTTTAAATACATTCCATCTATATTATGAATAATTTTAAACTGGAAATTGAATACAATGTCAAGAAACTTTTACAGGTATGAAATAAAGATCATGTTACTGCACATAAACCGGCGGGATTTAACTCTGTCTCTAATTTGGCGCTGCAAAGAGTAATTTTACCCTTAGTTTTTGAGTACACACAAGATCTTAATAATCGCATAGTCCAATATAAAATTGACAATTTAAACCGGATTGTTATTACTTAGATGGATCATATAATAATTGTGATGCGGATTGTTAAATTCTGATCAGGTAATAAATAGAAATATGTTACAGAACTCTGAAAAGGGAAATTACTAAAATGAATAAAATAAAAATAAATAATCTGCATAAAAGTTTTGAAGATAAAGTTGTTCTTCGAGGTATCGACCTGACTGTTAATACCGGAGAGATACTTTGTATTATAGGGAAGAGCGGGACCGGGAAATCTGTTATTTTAAAACATCTGGTGGGAATTTTAGAGCCCGATGAAGGTTCTATTACTGTTGATGGAATTTCATTAACAGGAAACAACACAAAGATTAAAAATGAAATTATTTCCAAATATGGAATTCTTTTTCAGGGTGCGGCACTTTTCGATTCGATGAATATTTTTGACAATGTAGCTTTTGGTTTAAGAAGACGGGGCGTAAATGAGGATGAAGTCAGATTAATTGTAGGGGAGTCTTTAGCACAGGTGGGTTTACCTAGTGCGGGAGAAAAGCGTCCATCTGAACTCTCGGGTGGGATGCAGAAGCGTGCAGGACTTGCAAGATCGATAGCGCTAAGACCGGAGATCATGCTTTACGATGAGCCGACAACCGGTGTTGATCCGATAACCGCCGGGGTGGTTGATAGATTAATACTTAAAATGAGAGATACTTACGCTATGACATCGGTTGTTGTAACGCATGATATGACATCTGCCTATAGAATCGCAGATAGAATTGTCATGGTATATGAAGGAAAAGTTATATTTTCAGGAACAAGTGATGAAATTAAAAAATCGGATGATCCGTATGTAAAGCAATTCATTGAAGGAACTGTCCATGGTCCGATTAGCGCAATATGAGCACATGCGCTAATAATCAGGCTACTCAGTTTTTAAAACATAGCATTTACTGAATAGCGGGTTTATGAGGGTATATAAATATTATATTACTTCTAAATTATATGAAATTTTTTTAGATATATGTTTTTTTAATAAATATGCTAAGAATCAACTATAGATCAGATATTTAATTGACAAGCTGGTAATTCTGTATTTGTATAAACACAATGATAATATAAAAGGAGTATGTTAATGAAATCATATAATCACGAAACAGGGAGTTTTACCGGTAAAGGCGGAATTGAGATTTTCTTTCAGAAATGGATTGCAGATAAAGCTAAGGCTGCAATAATTCTCGTTCACGGTGTTGGAGAGCATTCAGGAAGATACGAGAATCTTCTAAAAAGCTTAGCGGATAAAAAAATCTCTGTATTTGCTATTGATCATAGAGGGCACGGTAAGTCTGATGGTAAAAGAGGGCATATTGATTCTTTTATGGATTATGTTTATGACCTGAAGCTTTTTCTTGAATTTATTAAAGAAGAGAATAAAGGACTTCCTGTAATTCTGTTTGGTCACAGCATGGGGGGAGTTATTGCGACAAAATATGCAATGACTTACCCCGATGATCTGTCAATGCTTGTGATCTCCTCCCCCGGATATACTCCTGCATTTAAAGTACCGGCATGGAAAAATTCAGTGGCTTCATTCTTCTCTTCCAGAATCAGTTCTTTGACTTTTCCTAATGGTTTAATTGTATCTGATTTATCTCATGATCAGGATACTATTACCGCATATAATAATGATCCGCTTGTTCACAACAAAATTACTGCAAGATGGGCTGTTGAATTTATGAGAGCAGGCCAGGAGTGTATTAGTAATGCGGCAAGTATTAAAAAACCTCTACTTGTATTCCATGGTAAAGAGGATCATATTTGTGACTATAAAGCGGCAGAGCAGTTCTACAATGACGCTTCATCTGCAGTAAAGAAACTGTTTGTTTTCGATGGGTTGTATCATGAAACAATGAATGAAACCCCTGCTGAAAGAGAAAAGGTTTTAAGTGATGTAACCGGCTGGATATTGAAGACCATAGACTCTCTCCCTTCTGCTTCAAAAAAAGCAGTTCCGGCAGCAAAAGCAGCAGCTAAACCTGCGGCGAAGAAAGCTCCGGTGAAAAAGGCGGCAGCTGAACCTGCAGCAAAGAAAGCTCCGGTGAAAAAGGCAGCAGCTAAACCTGCGGCCAAAAAAGCTCCGGTGAAAAAAGCAGCAGCTAAACCTGCAGCAAAGAAAGCTCCGGTGAAAAAAGCAGCAGTTAAACCCGCAGCGAAGAAAGCTCCTGTAAAAAAAGCAGCTGTAAAAAAAGTTGTTAAAAAGAAATAAGACAATAAATGATTTATAAATGAAAAAGGCTGTGTTCTTCACAGCCTTTTTCATTATATTCAGGAATCAGTATTTATTCCTTAATTTTTCTATAGTAAAAAACTATTATCCCCGCCGCCGCAGGCGGCGGGGATAATAGTTTTTGTTTTTTATACAAAAATATTATTGAGGAATAATTACTAATCAGGAATTATCATTCAAAATCTGTTTCAACTCATCTGCTATATTTTTCATCCGCAAATAACTGGAATTTAAAGATTCGGCACTTCTTGTATTTTCCTGTACCAGGCTGTTTGTATTTTCTATAGATTTTGCTATTTCCTGAATAGCTATAGATTGTTCTGCGGAAGCATCTTTGATAAATTCGGATTTTTCATAAACATTTTTATTCCTGAGAATCATATCACCCTGAATATTCTTCTGTTTTGAAATTACTGCCATCGTATCCATTGCTTTTTTATTAACAGTATGGAGGCTGCTATTAAGAGATTCGATGAATCTGATTATTTTATCTATTATTGAATTTGAAAACTCCACATCGCTGCGGTTGGAATCAATGAGACCTTGAATTTTTTTCAGTTCACTGGATGAGTTATCTGCCAGTTTTCCAATTTCGTCGGCAACAACGGCAAATCCTCTTCCATGCTCGCCGGCACGGGCGGCTTCTATTGCCGCATTTAGAGACAGAAGATTTATCTTGTCAAAGAACTCATCTATTATCACCGCTATGGTTTGGATATTCCCTGAATTTTCAAGGGTCTTTTTATTTACTTCATTGAGCTCACCTGATGAAGTTCTCCCCTGACCTGACATCCGGGCTATTGTTATAAACTCATTTTGAAGATCTTTCCCGAAAAGCTGCAGTGAATCTATAAGTTCAGATAGTGAATTGATACTTGTGCTGAGTTCATTTACTGAATTATTCTGATCTTTAGTAGCTTCTTCGACACTGGATGTACTTGATGATATTTCTTCAATGGATGCCACAAGCTCTTCAATAGTTGCGGCTTCAGTCTGTATATTGATAAATATATTCGCTATTGCCTGGTCTGTTACACTCATGGCTCCTGTGAGCTCATGATATGAATTCCGGATTGTGTTAACCAAAGTCATAATGTGTTCATTTTTTTCATTACTCTTTCTAGTTTCCTCTCTGCTTATTTCCAGTGAGAGTTTTAGTGAACGCATGGTTACATATGCGATACTGTACAGGAGTAAAGATACAGAAACTGCTATTATTGTTCCTCTGGTAACCATATCCTTCAGTATTTCTGGACTTACAGTTACTGTTGATATATCCATTCTTAATAGATTAAATAGAAGGAATAATATAAAAAGTATAACAACGGAGAGATGTATCCAGCCTAGTGAAAAAACAGTCGCCAGAAGTATCGTGGGGAACATGAAGAATACTATAGTTGTCAGAGCAAGTTCAGGAGATCTCATTGTCCCTGCAAGTAAAACTATTAGAGTCTGAAGTATTACAAGTATAATACCTGCGGCTCTGGCACGGCCTTTAATTATAAGAATCATTGCAGCAGTGGCCGACAAACATGAAATCCCGCTGGTTAATAATGAAGTTAAAAATCCAACTTTCTCAATGTATATGAATAAAAGTACGAACATCAAAATGAAAAAGAAAAATGATACAGTGAAAAGAAATTTAGCAAAACTTTTTGTAAACGAATCTTCGTCATTGTACCTGGAAAAAATTTTTGAATTGATTACCTCTGAAATAGACATGAAAGGGCCCCCTGGTTGTATCCGGATGAAGTTTATATATTTTATGTGAGCATATGTATGAAGCTTACTTTAGTCTGAATTCCCCGGCATGGAAGTTTTTAAAGTTGTGTCTGCGTCAAAATAAAAGCAGATCTGCTTATTATCAGATTAGAGCTTCTGTATACATTCTTCAATTATGCTAATATGTTATTTTGAATGTCAAAGATTTTTTGAGATAATCCGAATTTCTATTCGCAAAATCATCCTCTTTTTTTGACTGAATCAACTTCGTAAATCTATATGATGGCAAAAAACGGTTTTAAAGAGTCTAAAGATTCTTGTGTATAATAATATCGAGACCGGTATATTGAGACAGAAAATATTTTTGATCCTGGATATCTATAATTTTTCTTTACCGCTCCAGGGGTGCGGTGGAGATAAAGTGTAACCAGTTTATGAGTACTTACAGTTTTTTCAGAAAAACTTATGTATAGAAAGACGGACCATCTTGAAGATAAAAAGTATAAAATGGCTTACATGCAAATATTAATTGAATGTTAAAAGTTAATACTACTGTAACATTCAGTTGTTATGCGTTATGCGGTATACCTGAATGGCTGTTTTTTTGTTACAGCGTGGTTAAATATAACGGTTATATCAGCCGTCAGAATCCAACAGGTTGACCTTTGATAAAGTTTCAGCAAGTATTGGTTTATAAAAATTAATGCTTTGTTGGAGGAAATAAATGATTAATGCGGCTGATACAGTATGGATGCTTATTGCAACAGCTCTTGTAATGATGATGACCCCGACCCTCGGTTTTTTTTACGGGGGTCTTGTAAGAAAGAAAAACATTCTATCTGTGCTCATGCAGTGTATGGTTATTCTTTCAGTGATATCAATTCAGTGGGTGTTGTTCGGATATACACTTGCTTTTGGTCCCGATAAAGGTGGTCTTATCGGCGGATTGGATTTTGCTTTTTTAAATGGAGTAGGGCTTACTCCGCTGGAAGGACAGACTATTCCGCATCAGCTTTTTGTCTCTTTTCAGATGATGTTTGCTGTTATTACTCCGGCTCTGATTATAGGAGCGTTTGCTGAAAGGATAAAGTTTTCAGGTTTTCTGCTTTTTACTATCCTATGGTCTACGTTAATATATGATCCTATGGCGCACTGGGTATGGGCTTCAGGGGGATGGCTGTTCAGCATGGGAGCTCTTGACTTCGCGGGCGGTACTGTAATTCACATAACAGCTGGTATATCGGCTCTTATATTCTCTATTCTCATCGGTAAAAGAAGAGGTAATGGTACTTCCAGTTCACCTCACAATCTTCCCTTTGCTGTTCTTGGGGCGGCATTTCTCTGGTTCGGATGGTTCGGTTTTAACGCAGGGAGTGCACTCGGTGTAAAAGGGCAGACAGTTTCAGCTTTTTTAAACACCAATACTGCGGCAGCCGGTGCGGCATTAACCTGGATGGCGCTTGACTGGTTTGTGCATAAAACTCCAACTGCTCTTGGTGTTATCACCGGGCTTGTGGCGGGACTTGTTGCTATCACACCTGCAGCGGGATTTGTTACACCAATGGCTTCAATAGCGATTGGTGCCGGAGGGAGCATGCTGGGATTTATTTTTGTGAGTTATGTAAAGAAGAAATTCGGATATGATGACTCTCTGGATGTTTTTGGTGTTCACGGAATTGCCGGAATATGGGGAGCTCTTGCTACAGGATTGTTTGCCAGCAAAGAGATTGGCGGAGTTGATGGACTTTTTTATGGAAATCCGCATCAGCTATGGGTACAGTTTGTTACAGTAGTAGTTGCTATTGTATTTTCTGCAGTCGGTACGATTGTATTATATAAAATATGTGATCTGCTGGTTGGAATGAGGGTTGAGGCTCGTGATGAGAATATAGGTCTTGATCTTACACAGCATCATGAAGCAGCCTATACTCTGGTGGATTAATATAAATCGTGAATAATGGAGGTAGATAATGAAATATATAATTGCAGTAATCCGTCCTCACAAACTTGAGGATGTAAAGAGAGAACTTGAAAAGAATGAAATACATCTTATGACTGTTGTTGATGTTTTAGGATGCGGAAGACAGAAGGGTGTAACAGAAGTTTATAGAGGTGTAACAGAAGTTGATAATCTTCTCAGAAAAGTTAAACTTGAGATTGCAGTTAATGATGAATATCTCGATAAAGCAATAGCAGCTATCATGACGGCAGCTCCGGAAGGTGATGTTGGTGATGGAAAGATTTTTGTTTTTGATATGGCAGAGTGTATCAGAATAAGGACCGGCGAAAAAGGTAATGCAGCTATAGGTTAAAAAATAAGCCCGCACATTCTAGAATGTGCGGGCTTATAATATAAAAGTATAAAATCCTTTAAAATATTTTATTAAGATTCAGATATAGATTTTTTCAGCAGTTTTACTTCAGTGCTTTTAAGTTCTCTATGATCGCCCTTGGTAAGTCTTCCCAGAGTGAGCGGACCGTATCCTGTTCTTTTAAGTTTAAGAACATTGTATCCGAGATTTTTGAAAGAGTAACGGATCTGTCTTTTTTTCCCTTCAATTATCAGTACTTTAACAAATAAGCGTGATCTCTCTGTAACGGTTATTGTTGCCGGTTTTGTTTTGGTTTTAATCTGATGAACAAAATAACCCTTCTCTATGATCAGACGGTCCTCCTCTTCAAGAGGTTTATCCAGCTGAACCAGATATTCTTTTTTTACTTTAAATGACGGACCGGTAAGTTTGTGAGCAAGATCTCCATCATTAGTAAATAAAAGAAGCCCCTCTGTATCCTTGTCAAGTCTCCCTATCGGAACAACTCCTGATCTTTTGTACTTCTCAGGGAGAAGGGTCATTACCGTTACTCTCCCTTTTTCATCACTTAGAGTTGTGATATAGCCTTTAGGCTTATTAACCATCAGATAGTATGAATTCTTTATAGTTTTTAACTGTTCGCCCATATACTTTACTATATCGGTATCGCTGTCAATTGTAGTTGATAGATCCTTAACTACTGTTCCATTTACTCTTACATCTCCAGAGAGTATCAGCTCTTCAACTTTCCTTCGGGACCCGAGACCGCAGAGTGTAAGATATTTATTTATTCTAACCTTCATTATCCTTCTTTACATTATCAGTGTCTTCCTCTTTTTTCTGAAGAGCAGACTCTTCAGTTTCAGATTCAGGATTCACATTTATTTTTTTAAACTTGATTTCATCTTTTTCATCTTCCCTTGAAAGCGTATATTCATCGCCTCGCCGGATGTAATTCAGATCAACTTCGAAAGTTGTTCCATTCAGAAATATAATTTTATTATTATTAAAGTCGAAATTGTAGTCACCTTCGAATTTTTTTGTACTCCCTTTAATATAGGACTTATACTTTCCGTCTTTATAAATTTCAAGGACATGACTGGTAAAATCGTTGAATCTGTTAACACTCCACCATCTTCCGTGCAGCGCTTCGCTGAGCTCCTTTGTCTCTTTTTCCCAGAACTGGCTCAGGTATGATTCAACATTGTCCCTGTTTGAATCTTTAAGAATATTTATATTGCTCCCGTAAACCCATCCTGATATTCCATTGCTTAATCTGATTTTATACCAGAAATCAACAGTTCCGCCGACCGGTTTTTTTTCACTCGACTTTTCAAGGACTTCACCTACTTCACCCTTTTTCAGCTGAGCTATCCTTGAAGTGAAGATCAGGGGATCAACCCTGAGCGCCGTGTTTGGCGTGATGATTACAGCAAGTGGGTTCCCCTGGGAATTTTCCGGAATTACAGGGGTTTCCGGTTTCATTTTATTACAGCCGGTTATTAATACTACAAGAACTACCGCTGATATGAAAGATCTCTGTTTAAATCTCATAATTTGTCCCGCTTATTTTAGTAATTATTGATTATTGCTGTGCCTTGCAGTTGTCAATTAAAAATCCTTAATTATTCTTATATACAGTATAAGTAAAAATATCTTGACTCATTAATCTTAAGAGCAGCAGATAAGGGGATTATATATCTCCGGATTTATCCTTTATGTTAAAACGTATACAACTCGTTATTTTAAAAAAGCAATTTAAGTATTTTGTACTTATAATAGCAGTTCTGGTATTTTCCACAGGAGCAGCATCTGATAAAAGTATTTCAATTGTCGATGTAAACGGAAAAGATTATGTATCTCTCGATGAGTTGATCAGTACTTTTTCAATTGAACATAGCTTCGATCCGGTTTTCCAGAAGGGGCGACTTTATTATAAAAGTCATTATATGGTCTATAAAACCGGTTATTCCTGCTCAATAATTGATAATTCAATTGCCGGATCTGATTATCCGGTTATCAGATGGAAGGGGGGAGTCTATATCCCTGTTGATCTTGCCTTATCTCTTCTTGAAAATTTTTACAATAAAGATGCAGAAATTATAAAGAATAAAATCATAATTAAGCAGGAAATTCATAGTGCTGTAAAAAAACCGGAAAAAAATAGTGTGCCGTTAAAAAAAGAGAAGATCGGGTTTATTATTGTAGATGCCGGGCATGGGGGGAAAGATCCTGGAGCTGTGGGGAAGGGGGGCGTAAAAGAGAAGAATATAACGCTTAATCTTGCCAGAAAAGTTGAAGCTCTTTTAAAAACAAGACTACAAGGCACTAAAATAAAATTAACGCGTAATTCTGACAGATTTATCGAGCTTGCTGATAGAGCTGAAATTGCTAACAGGGAACTGAAAAAAGATACAAATGGCATTTTTGTCAGTATTCATGTCAATGCATCTATAAGCAGCCGAATATCCGGTTTTGAGACATATTTTTTATCTCAAAACCCTACAAATGATGAGGCGAGAAAAACCGCAGCTCTTGAAAACAATGTAGTTATTCTTGAAAATTCCCGTAGCGGGAAAAAAAAGTACGAGGATGTCGATTATATAGAAGCGCTTATGATGACAACTCAGATTCAGAAAGAGAGTTCTCTTCTGGCAGAGATTGTTCAAAAAAAAATAGATAGAGGAATTTCCGAATTTAAATCGAGAGGGGTTCATAAGGCGGATTTTTTTGTTTTAAGGGGCGCTTTAATGCCGGCTGTTCTTGTTGAAGTCGGATTTATTACCCATCAGAAAGAACTGAAGTATTTAAAAACTGATAAATATCAGGACAAACTTGCTGATGGTATTGTCGATGGTATTATAACATTCATCAGTCAGTATAATAAACTGATTGAATAATTTTTTGAAAATAATCAGCAAATTTTTTTTTCTTTTGTTTGAATTATTGACATAAAAATGAATAAATTTACAATTATACCATAAATCAGCAATTCAGGGAAATATTATGAAGATTATGCCGAAGATTAAAATTTCAGAAATAAAAAGTAAAATTTTAACGGTCTACAATGATGTTAAAACTTTTGCTCTTAATACAAATGTAAAAATAAGAACTTTAATTGCTGAAACTAAAATCGGGATAAGTAATAGTACAAAGGAGAGAAACCGGGTAATTATTTTAGCTCTTTCAGCTCTGTTTGTTCTTGATTATGTAATGTTATCATTTCATATTGATAAAAATATATTCGATGTTTTCCCATCAATTCCGGTACTTGAAGACAAAAAAACAGTTAATATCTATATACCATCGGAAGGATGTAAAGAGATTCTTACAGAGAAGAGGGAGATCTATTCAAGTCTTGAAGACGAGTCCCTTGTTCAGAGACTCTTTGATCTTGTTGCAGATGGATCTTATTATGAGAATACTTCAGAGAATGTACCTGTAAAATTTCTGATTAAAAAAGTATGGCTTGTAAATGAAGATAATGGCGAAGGGAGAGTCTGTGTTATTGATCTCTCACCTGCTACTCTTGAAAAGGATATGTCTGTGGTAAAGGGATCTGAACAGATGTTCAAAGAATCCCTTGAAAAGACTATCACAGAGAATATCCCCGGCATCAAAAAAGTGATACTTCTTGAGAAAGGGGTCCCTTTTAGAAAATTATGGGAGATATAATTCTATAAAAGCCACTCCCCTTTAAATACTTCAACAGCAGGTCCTGTTAAAAAGACATGGTTGCTTTTTTCATTCCACTCGGTTTTCAAGTCTCCACCCAGGAGATGAACGGTGATTTTTCTCTCTGTCTGCTTTGAGAGAACACCTGCAACGGTAACTGCCGAGGCACCTGTTCCGCAGGCCATTGTTTCGCCTGTACCTCTTTCCCATGTTCTCTGAATTACCTCTTTGCTGTTCACAATCTGGACAAATTCAACATTGGTTCTATTCGGGAATAGATTTAAATTTTCGATAATGGGGCCATATTTTGCAACAGGGAAATTTTCAGCATCTTCTACAAATATAACTACATGGGGATTTCCCATTGACACGGCTGTGATAGAAAAAGTAACTCCATCAGGGAGATGTAAATTTTCGTTTATAACCATTCCGGGATCGCCAACCATAGGTATTCTTTCTCTTTGAAGAACAGGCTCCCCCATATCTACTTTTACAGAATCCACCAGATTATTCTTAATTTTCAGTTCCAGATGTTTAATTCCGCCGCCTGTTTCTATTGAAATGTTCTCTTTATCTGTCAGTTTGTGGTCATAAACATATTTTGCAAAACAGCGAATACCGTTTCCGCACATTTCAGATTCGCTTCCGTCGGAATTAAACATTCTCATTCTGAAATCAGCACTTTTCGATTTTAGTATGAGAATAAGACCGTCAGAACCCACACCGAAATTTCTATTGCTCATCTCTTTTGCAAGTTTTGAAGGGGCTTTTATCTGCTCTTTCAGGTCTTCAATGTATATGTAATCGTTACCGGCGCCATGCATTTTTGTAAATTTAAGCATTGTTAAACTCCATTTATCACAGTAGAGAAGCCTGTGTGAGATTTATTTTAAAGACTTGTTGTCTATATAAAAAAGTATAATAATTATTATAATAATATTTCAATACAAATTCTCAAAGATATTTGTAAATAGAAAAAATTTATCGGCAGAGGATAGTCTGCTGTACTTTATATAGAATACCTCCAGGTTTGAGCATTACAATTAATTGTACTATAGCAATAGATTGTTTTTTAGGCACAACTCTTCGCAAAGTGCGATTAATATCTGCCTTAATTATTTGGTAACTGTTCATAAATTGGTGTTAAAAATGCTCTCCGCTGCGCCTGTGGCGCGGCGGAGATGAAATTCCATCGGTTTTTGAGTAGTTACATTAATTGCGCTAAAAATACTATTATTTCTTGACAGAAATGTGGAAATGGTATTCTTTTATAGATAACTTGCTTCAAAAATTAAGTTCATTTTTAAATAATCAGGGAAAAGTATGCGTATAATAAAATTTATATATTTAATTTCTGTGCTCTCTGTTTCGGGAATGTTGTATGCCGCAGATGTCCCGTCCATAGATATTGAAAAGGTTGTTGAATATAAAGGCTTTAAAGGTGAGTGGATTTCAAATGAAGATTCCGCTAAACTTGATCAGTTCATTAAAACTTATGGAACCGGAATTAAAGATGTTGTTGCTATAAACGGGAAAAACTATCGTAAAGGGGAGAGAGTCTTTGTACCCTTTACGGATGTTTACATGGAGTATCTGAAATCAAAGGAATCTATCCCTGCAGGAAATTCTGAAAATGAGTTTATATGGCCTATAGATAAATTTGACAGAATAACATCAACTTTCGGAAGAAGGTGGAGCGCGTTTCATGAAGGAATAGATATACCTGCCGGAAGAGGTACTCCTATATTTGCAGCATGTAACGGCCGGGTAACGCTTTCAAAGTTTCTTGATAATTATGGTAATACTGTATGGATTGAACATAGAGAAAATATGACCACAAGATATACTCATGCTTCACAGCTCCTTGTAAAAGAGGGGGAAATAGTAAAAAAGGGACAACTCATTGCTTATGTCGGAAGTACAGGAAACTCAACTGGAAATCATCTTCACTTTGAAGTCCGATACTCTGACTTCCCTTTAAATCCTCTCGACTTTCTGCCGTTTAATCCGAATGTTAAAAAGGCGCAATATATTAAGCAGATCGACTGATACTTCGAAGATAGTTATTAAATACAAAAAGACCTGCTATGTTAGCAGGTCTTTTTGTATTTATAGAGTAATAAAAATTATATTATTTTGAATCTTTCGCTTCGTTTAGGACTCTCTCTGTATCAAAATCCATTCTTATTATATCATTCATAAGAGCAGGAATTTCCTTATCGAGCTGATCGAATTGCTTATTGATAATCTTTTCCTCTTCAGGAGTCCCTTCGTATGCCTCTTTTGTAAGAGTTCCAATCATACCCTTTATAATATCCTGTTTATTTTTCAGAATAAAAAGAATGTTCGGGCCTGATTTTGATCCCCAGTGGAAACCATCAGGAAGCTCGACTGAAAATGTTTCAGTTATACCGTCGCCATCTGCGTCTTCAGCATAATAAACCTGGCCATCTTTGGTTTTTGCAGCTGCAAAAGTATAGTATTTTGTAGGACCCTCTTCTCTCAAACGCTTTGGTATAGGAATTCTGTTCATCTTGAAATCAGAATCTTTTCTGTTGATCATGAGTCCTCTGAAAATATTAACATGCTTCTGGATAAAAGAATCTCTCATTTTAGCATAAAAATCAGAATATCTCTGGGCCAGGTTGTCATTTTTATCTTCAACGATAAATTTTTTCAGAACTTCAATTCTTCTATCGGTAATTAAGAGATAATCTGGTTTCCCATCGATTGCTCTTGTCCACATTTCATTAAGAACAAGACGGTTCTCCATCTCCTTGATGAGCCGGTTCTCTTCAACAATTCTCGGGTCGTCAAATCCGTCTTTAAACAGGTACATGTTTTTATCTTTAATTATCAAAAGAGAAGCTGATGAAGTGTCCTGTTTCTGATGAATTTCAGGATCGATTACATATTCAATCTGCTGATATGCTATTCTATCCTCTGTATATCGGGACACATTATCCAGTGTTATCTCCTGATATGACAGGTCTCTTGAATAAAGTGATGAGGCAAGTACAAGCAGCAGACAAAGAACAATTGCAGATTTTCCGGTTTTCCTTTTATGCATTTACACCCTCCATGACGCGTAACTATTATTTAAATTTTATGTAACTGATAATCTTTTTAGTATTTATTCATTAAACATTTTTAATAAAAAATTATGACACCTACTTAGTAAAAGATGACGTAGATATATAGTTTTTATTTTTCAGCAAATAATCCTGTGCAGCTTAATACACTGAACTAACAGTTAAAAATTACAATAATTGCAATATTATAATAATCATTTTTTCAGAACAATTTGTCAAATATTTTATCATTTCTATTTATTCCGCTCTTTTTTCCATTTAGCTTTGTCCAGTTTAGTCCAGCTTTCAACTACATGTTTTGATAATTCCGACTCTATTTCACCACGGGTTTTCATCTTTTTCTCTCTTGAAACCGGGAGATTTTTGTTTTTTGCTTTATGTTCTTCGATTTCTTTAGCTGTCAATCCCGGTTCAGAATCATAGATTCCGGTTATAATTGAAGAGCGGTTTTTATCTTCAGCAATCTGATCGATAATAGCGGTAATCCGTTTTTTGTTGATTATTGAATTACAGTAAACTTCCGGCATAGGGACACCATGATATGCAGTTGTAATTGCAGCTGAAAGAGCAGTAAGTACTGATGATGCACCACCCTCTCTTACGGCTGTTTCTATTATTCTATCAGGGTCAGAGCATAAATCGGATAGAACAATAGCCCAGGGGAGGATAGTCTCCGGAAGATTTATACTTGCTCTGGTAATAAGGCCGGTTTTTTTCCTGTCGGCATAAGTACAGATAATCTTTTCGTATTGTGAAGAATCTTTATTGCTGTTTAACTCCTTAAAAAGCCTGAAAAGAGAATCGGATTCTTCTGTAATATAGTCAGGATTGTGTCCTGAATCAAATATTCTGTTCTGATTGCTTATGATCAATTCTTTAGCTTTTTCTGCCGATTCAAGTGCTGTTTTAAGAATTCTCTTATCTTTATTGTTTATCAGGTCTTTAATAAGCTGCAGAAGCAGAATGGAACAGGCAATTGTTGAACTGCTTTTAGTAAACAGTGAAATATATTTAACAGCAGAGATAAACTGTTCTTTTTCATTCTGTATGAGAAGCAGCGATATAACCGGCGGGAGGAGTCTCGAACATGGGGGGTTATAGTGATGTTCCGGATTTTCTCCGTTCTGTATGCGGAAGACAAAATTTTTTTCGGCATCACCGGAATCTCTGAAAATACCTGATTCAGTTCCGGAAACCTCAGGTGAATTTTTTACTGCTTTTATGAAATCATTAAGATTAAATCCTCTTTTATCGGTACATGCGGCTGCTAAAAGGGTATTGATAGTGATTGATGAATATAATCCCGGCTTTCTCCATTTCTGCATATTATCTTTAAGGGCAGGTGCAGGATCGGTAAAACCGGATATTTCTCTGAAAATGGCCTTTATGTGGTTTTTTTTCATTCCGTTGAATGTATAACCAGCCGCATCCCCTATTATTTCTGAAAAGATTATATCTGCAGTAGTTCTGTTCATTTAATTTGCCTTTTCTTTGATGTTGAGTATATTCCAGAAAATGAGTAATTATTATTGCTGCAATTGATTACGCAATAATAATATTATTCCGGATAAAGTTCCGGTATAATTTCAGGGGGATCTGAAATATAATCTATCTCTCATTTTTGAGTAGTTACTTTTGGAACAGTCCGTAATTAAATAAATTTGTTGATTTAATTGTAAAATTTTTCACTATAATATAACGATAAGTTATCTGTGAGGTAAATGAGATGAAAAAGTATATTTTTGCACTTTCGGCAATTATAACCGGTATCCTGATCGGGGGCTGTTCCCAGAAAGAAGCAGATGAGTATGCCATGGTAACCTTTATGATTGGTGATGTAAAAAAGAACAGTGCTGAAGTTCAGATTGGTGATCTGATTAAAGAGAATGATATGATTGTCACTGCGGATAATTCTTTCTGTGATATAAAAATCGGAGAGTCTATAATAAGAATCAAAGCTCTTTCAAATGTTAAAATTTCCACACTGTTTAAAAACGGAAATGTGGAGACTACAACTCTTGGCCTTGATACGGGAAAGATGCTCTGTAAACCGAAGAAGCTTCTGAAAGATGAAAACTTTTTTGTTAAAACACCGACTGCTGTTGCGGGTGTCCGCGGAACTCAGTTTGCAGTTGAAACTGATAAAGCGCTCACTACACGGATAAAAGTTTTCAAGGGTGAAGTGAAGGTTGCAAAACGGGTAAAACAGCTTGAGTCGAGTATGGAGAAAGTATTGAGTTTTGCTCCGGGTGTACAGGAGGAGGAGAAGATTGTTATCACTGCTGATGAAGTTAAGAAGGCGGAAAAAATAGTTGAAGCCTCCCTTAAAAAAGAGACTGCAAGCGCTACTCCATCTGATGAAGTTATAGATAAAGTAATAAATGATACCAAAAGTGATGTTGTGATAAGCAACGATGCCATTGAAAAATTTGACGCGAAAGATTTCGCAAAAGAAAACAGAGAGATGATTGAGGTTCAGCAGAAACCGAGAGAGGATCTTGCTAAGATCGGCCGTATTATTAGAGAGCAGAAAGAGAAGCCTGTTCCTCAGGGGAGACTTCTTGTTACCAGATATGATATTTATTTTATCAAGGATGGAAAAATTCTCTGGGATGGAACTGTTATAAATGAACCGGTTAAATCGGGCGAAAATCTCTATATTGCATCGGGTGAATTTGTTTTTTGCGCGCAGCCCGATGGACCGGTGCTATGGAAAGCTGAGATTGAAAATGACGGTAAACTTGAAGTCGTTGACGGAAAAGTAAAATTAATGTCAGGCGGAAAGATAGTGATGCTGGATTCTGAGACTGGTAAGAAACTGTAATCTAAATCTGTTCAGGAAATATTTTAAAATGTATTTGTTGCCCCGCCGGTTGGCGGGGCAATGTTGTTTGTATCTGAATTTGAAATATTTGTATGTTGTGGTGAATAAATTTTTGTATGTTGTGGCGAATAATTATTCGCCCCAACATACAAATTAATAAAAAAAATGCTTGTACATATACGGTGTTTTTATGGTTCAGTATAGTATCAGAAAAATCATATATTTATGATAGAAATTCGGTAATTATACGTTAAAAAACGGGTTTTGCAGATAAATCCTGTAAATTTCCTCTTAAAAAACCTCCGGGAAAAAAAAGAAGATTATTCGCAGTAGATGCTGCTGCAGGCTATAATAACTGATAAATTATATTTAACTTCAGGAACAGGGAATGAAAAAAATTAAGAACATCGCAATTATTGCACACGTTGACCATGGTAAAACTACACTTGTTGATGGTATGCTCCGCCAGTCGGGGATTTTCAGAAGCAACCAGAATATTGAAGAGAGAGTTATGGACTCCAACGATCTTGAAAAAGAGAGAGGGATTACCATTTTTTCAAAGAATGCTTCTATCCACTACAAGGATTTTAAAATAAATATCGTTGATACTCCGGGACACTCTGACTTCGGAGGCGAGGTTCAGCGGATTATGAAGATGGTTGACTGCGTTCTTCTGATTGTTGACGCATTCGAAGGGCCCATGCCGCAGACAAAATATGTTCTGAAAAAATCTCTTGAGCTTGGACTTAGCCCGATTGTTGTAATAAATAAAATCGACAGACCTAACAGCAGACCTAACGAAGTTCTGAACATGATCTTTGACCTTTTCGTTGACCTTAACGCAACTAACGAACAGCTCGATTTTCCTGTTGTTTACGCTTCGGCAAAACAGGGGATTGCGAAGTTTGAAGTTGATGATGTAAACGAGGATCTTAAGCCTTTATTTGAAACTATTATAAAAAATGTTAAGGAGCCTGAAGGGGAGATTGACCTGCCGCTTCAGTTCCTTGTGTCAGCTATAGATTACGACAATTATCTTGGCCGTATTGGAACAGGTAAAATTCATAACGGACAGATTGCCGCAGGCGACACCATCATGCTTATGAAGCAGAATGGGGAGAATGTACCTTCTAAAGTTTCTAAAATATTCTCGTACGAGGGATTGAAGCGTACAGAGATTAAGAAGGCATATGCCGGAGATATTATCTCTATTGCCGGTATTGAAGGGATTGACGTTGGTGTTACTCTTGCCGATAAGGATTACCCTGTAGCGCTTAAGGCCGTTGAGATAGATGAGCCGACTCTTGCTATGACTTTTATGCAGAACGATTCTCCGTTTATGGGTCAGGAAGGGAAGTATGTTACTTCGAGACACCTGTGGGAGAGACTTCAGCGTGAGATTCAGTCCAATGTAAGTATTAATATTGAAAGATCTGAAACCGGTGATGAGTTTATCGTCAAAGGGAGAGGCGAGCTTCAGATGTCGATTCTTATTGAGAATATGAGACGTGAAGGTTACGAATTCCAGGTTTCAAAACCTGAGGTTATTTTTAAAGAGATTGACGGCAGAAAATGTGAACCTATAGAACTTGCAGTCGTAGATGTTGCCGATGAGTTTGTTGGTGTTGTTATAGAGAAGATGGGTATGCGTAAGGGTGAGATGACAAACATGAAACAGGGTGATGACGGTTATACCCGCGTTGAGTTTAAAGTTCCATCAAGGGGACTTATCGGTTTCAGAGGTCAGTTTCTTACTGATACAAGAGGTACCGGTATTCTTAACCAGAGCTTCAGCGAGTATGATTTTTACAAGGGACCGATTCCCGGAAGAGGGAAGGGTGTACTTCTGGCAATGGAGCCGGGTACTTCTGTACCCTTTGCTCTTGATAATCTTCAGGATAGAGGGGAGCTTTTTATCCCTGCTGGTGTAAGTGTTTACGAAGGGATGATTGTCGGAGAGAACAGCAGAGAAGGGGATATGGTTGTTAACGTTTGTAAGAAGAAGGCGTTAACAAATATGCGTGCTTCAGGTTCGGATGATGCTGTAAGACTTATCCCTCACAGAGAGTTCAGCTTAGAGCAGGCGCTTGAGTATATTGCAGAGGATGAACTTCTTGAGATTACTCCAGTAACAGTGAGAATGAGAAAGAAACTCCTCAAAGAGCTGGATAGAAAAAGAACCAGCAAACGGGGAGAATAATATATTAAGAGAGAAGTGAACAGAATTCCTCCCGGAATATTCTGTTCACTTCTTTTTCCGTCATTCTTTTCATCCTTTCTCCATGCAAGATAAACCGCAAAGATTCAAAATAGAAGAATAACAGCTATCTGAATTAGGATTATCAGGATTAGAAGATTATAGGATTTAGAGCAAGTAATCATTCTCTCAATTCTATAATCCCTTAATCTGTTTAATCCTAATTCAGACAGCTGAATATTATACTTGCATAATGAACTTTACTATTTTAGCATGTAACAAAATACTTCATATTCAATACTTAAATATATTAAATTAAAAAGTGGTTATAATTATGAGTAATCCGGAAAATAATACAGAAAACAGTGAAAAGCGGTTCACTTTCGGTATCGAAGGGATGACCTGTGCTTCCTGTGTGAGAATTGTGGAGAGATCTCTTAAGAAAATGGATGGTGTGCATTTTGTATCGATTAATCTCGGTACAGAAAAGGGATATGTCATCACAGATCCGGAAATTTCATTTGAGGATATTAAAAAGAGAATAGACAGTACCGGATATAAAGGTCTGGAGAATGTTCCCGATGCGGAAAAGGTGGAGAAAGATTTCAGGGCTGCAAGATGGAGAATGATAGTTTCGCTGATTTTTATGATACCGCTAACCATCGGGATGGTATTTCATATGAGCGGTTTCCATCTCCCATGGTTTATTGCGGTTGAATTTGCCGTTGGCGCGGTTGTTCTATTCTGGCCGGGAAGGTTTATTTTTAAGGGTGCATATATAGCTGCAGCACACGGACATGCAAATATGGATACGCTGGTTGCAACGGGTGCTCTTGCTTCGTGGATTACATCATTTCTGTTTTTGACAGGTATTGATATCAGTTCATTCGGTTCACTCTCTGTTATGCTGGTTTCGATTCATCTTACCGGTCGTTATATCGAATCACGGCTTAAGTACAGCGCTTCAGGCGAGATCAGGGCGCTTCTTGCAATGCGGCCGAAAGAGGCATCTATACTTATGAATGGCGAAATAGTGAAAGCGCCGGCGGAGAGTATCCCCGTTGGAGCTCATCTTGTTGTAAGATCTGGTGAGAGTATTGCACTTGATGGAGTAATTGTCGAAGGAACCGGTTTTATCGATGAGTCAATGATTACAGGTGAAGCGGAGAGAGTTTTCCGTAAAACCGGTGAAGAGGTTACAGGCGGTACTATTCTTGAACAGGGTTCGCTCAAAGTTGAAGTTATACGTGCAGGTGATGATACGTTCATGGCGCGGATGATTAAGCTTGTGGAGGATGCCCAGTCTTCAAGTGTGCCGATTCAGGCATTTGCAGACAGAGTTACAGGAGTATTCGTTCCGGTTATATTTGTAATTGCAATTATAGCCGGTTTAGTATGGGGACTCAATTACGATGTTATGAGGGATTTTCTTGTTACTCTCTCACAATACATTCCATGGGTTAATCCCGATGCCGGCGCTCTGTCTACCGGAGTTTTTATTTTTATTGCTGTGCTGGTAATTGCATGTCCCTGTGCGCTGGGGCTTGCTACGCCGATGGCTCTTATTGCAGGGAGCGGACTTGCTGCCAGGAACGGGCTTCTTATAAAAAATGGTGAGGCTATTCAGAAAGCGGGAGAGATTAAAACTATATTTTTTGATAAAACCGGTACCATCACCGAAGGGAAACCGGCTGTTGCAGGAACTTCTCTCGATGATAAAACCCTTGGTATTGTTCTTGCTCTTGAAAATGTTTCAATCCATCCCATTGCGGAGTCTGTTAAAAAATTCTGTATTGAAAAAAATATATCTGCAGACACCGGTGTAACTGATATTGAAGAGAAGGCCGGAACAGGTGTTTTCGGGCTACTGAATGGAGAAGTTGTAAGTGTTGAGAGTCCGGACAATCCTGATTTGTATTCATCATTAATGGATGCCGGGGAGACTGTTTTTGAATTTAAAATGGCCGGTATTCTGCAGGGATATATATCTGTTTCAGATCCGGTGAAAAGTGATTCCGCGGCAGCAGTAAGTTTAATTAAAAGTCTGGGAATTATCCCTGTAATGCTCACAGGTGACTCAGAAAGGACCGCTTTGGCAGTTGCTGCTAAAATAGGGATAGAACGTGTCATAAGCCGTGTGAGGCCGGAGCAGAAGCTCTATGCGATACAGGATGAGCAGAAGAAGGGGAACACAGTCTGTATGGTTGGTGATGGAATCAATGATGCTGCGGCGCTTAAAGCGGCAGATATAGGGATTGCACTCGGCACAGGAACTGACCTTTCAATCGAAAGTGCAGATATCATCATTACAGGCGGGAGGCTTTCATCTGTTCCCGCTGCTATTAATATTTCAAAAATTACTTTTAAAAAAATCAGACAGAATTTATTCTGGGCGTTCTTTTATAATATTGTAGCTATACCGGCGGCATTTATCGGAGTACTCCATCCGGCAATCGCGGAGTTGTGTATGATTTTAAGTTCGATCAATGTTATATTAAACTCAATAAGTATTAAGAATATTAAAATTAGCAACAGTTGAAAAGAGATTCGTTGATTTTTGAAGATGTTTAGTATATTATAAATTCAGGAGAATTAGAATGAAACATACATTTAAAGTGCCGGAGATGTCCTGTAATCATTGTAAAATGAGAATTGAAAAAACAATGAGTGAATCGGGAAAAGTAAATGAACTCAATGTAGACCTGCAGAGTAAAAAAGTCTCTCTTGAATCGGATCTTCCCGTGGCTGATCTGATAAAACTTTTTGATGATGCGGGATACGATGCTGAAGCGGCTGAATAAAGCCGCTTCTCATTTACTAATCTACGCTGCCGTCAAAAAATAATTTATAGTATTCCGGTTTCTCGGTTACTGTTGTTAAATAAATTTCGAAAAAATCAAAACTTGATGGTTTCAGTATTTTTTCGTTTATATAAGTAGATCCGTATCCTGCTACTTTATCATTTCTATCATATAGAATTGCAGCTACCTGGACATATTTTGCATCGTACACGGAAATATTTTTTATCTTCCCCCTGATTTTATGATTATTATAAGAGTCAGTCTGGATCATCGTGACATCGACAAATTCTCCAGCAAATTTTCTGCTGTATACACCACCTTCAGGGATAATAAAAGGCAGTTCCGGGATAAAATCTGTTTCATATTTAGCATACTTCGGACAATTAGTAACAAGTATGTATACAGGAGTAATCTCTCCGGGATTTAGATTTTCGATAAAAGCATAACCTTTGCCGGAAGCTAATTTTTCATTTTTATCGGAAAGCAGCCGGATGGTAACCTCCGGTTTTCTTATTGCGATTTTACCGTTGTTTTTACACATAACAAGAAAGTATACATTACCTATTATATCAGGGATCGGATCTACGGAAATAACTTCACCTTGCGGTTCCGGGAGCTTCTGTTCATTGGAAAATGTATAGTTGTTGGTATTGTTTTTATCATCGTTTGCGGTAGGATTGCCAGAGTGCCGTATAATGAAAAATGAAGTAATTGCAATAATCAATACTACTGAAACTGAAACTGGAATTATTATTTTTCTCCGGTTTCTTATCAGGTTAAAATAATTGGTTTTTGATTCTTCATAATATAATGTGCTGCAGTAACTGCATTTGAAATTACCGGTTCCGGTTTTTTTAAATTCATTTCCTGAACAATTTCTACACTGCATTTTATACCTTCGTTTCTAAAAATTATATACTATGTCAGTACTTATTTCTTAACTTTTCCAGATACAAAACTTTATCATCACCGCCACCGAATAGACTGTGTGGATAATAAAGCTTTTTATTTTTCACAAAAATTATATTCAGTTATGAGTAGTCACGTTTTTTCTTAAAATGAAAAATCACAGATCCTATAATATCTTTTTTTTGTATTGTCCCTATCTTGTCAGTGGAAAGGCTGTTTTGATTTATACCGGTGAATAAAAAGTGTCCGTTTTGACTGTCTATACTGCTTACTTTTTTTATTAATATTCCATATTTCAGCGTATCGAAAACAATAATAGAATTAACTTTTACTCGACCTAAAAATAATGGTATTCTGCTTACAAGAACATAGTCCCCGTCATTGAAGTCCGGGGACATGCTCTCACCGCTTACTTTAATAATTCTGAACATTAAAGTTCGGGATAAACAAACTCAAGGTTCGGCGCATAGGGCGCTTTAGATTTCTTTGTTTTCAGACCTTTAATTTCCCAGAAAATCTCTGCGAATCTGTTAACTTTATCCAGAAGTTCTACGGCTGCAGCTTTATCCGACTTCTGTTTATCCGCGGAGCCGAGCTGCATTATTTTATGAAACAGCAATGACAGTTCGGGATACTTCTCAAGGTGTTCACCTTTTATAAAGTCACCGAAAATCACTCTGACTTCATGTTTAACTTTTTCAGCATGTTCCTCTTTAACCGTGATCAATCGCACTAATCTGTTATAGAACTCCTTATCCTGAATAGTGCTGTGTGAGTGATGTTCGTCAATAAGATCAACCATGCGTACCACTGTAAGAGCTGCTATCTGTGCTGTAATAGGATCATATATTCCGCAGGGTATATCACAATGTGCTTTAGCGCTTGTGAAATGGAATATTTTATCCAGCTGTTTTATTATTTTGTACATAATCTTACTCCTTTTAAATTTTTCGTTTCTAGTTTAATATACTTAAATAACATCATCACGGGAATAAATCCATCAAAAAAATAAGAATCTTTGAGATGTGGCAGCGTTTTATTAAGCATATTGATAAAAGTTTATTAAATGCGGAACTCTCAGCGGATCAAATTTTTTAAATTGACAATTCTAAGTGATAAAATGATCACATTGTTTCTATATATAAGGATAAAGCTGAATGAAAATTGCGGATAAAATTTTTTTTTATGAAGGAGACTATGTCTCAAAAACCAGGCTAATTTATAATGGACTCGGTTCTTCGAATTTTCTTGTAATAGAAGGTTCCGAACAGGTTATGATAGATTCCGGTATGTCCGGCGGGCCGCACTTTAAAAGAATTTCGAAGGAACTTAAAGATGATGGAATAGATTTATACAATACTTCGCGGGTGCTCCTTTCTCATACTCACCCCGATCATTTTCTGCATGCAAAAGAGATGAGTAGAAAAAAATCTCTAAATTTTTTAGTTCACCATGAAAGTGAGCCAATGGTAAGACGAAGCAGCTATCAGTTTGAAGCTTGTTATAATTTCCCTGAATTTATACAAAAAGAGATTTTCAATTGTCCCATCTGGATTGTTAAACTTATATTGAACAGATATTTTGGATTTGATTATTTAAGAGTCCAGCATGTACTGTCGAACAATGAACAGATTGACCTTGGAGTTAATGCCGAAATAATACATCTTCCATCACATTTCCCCGGGCATATCGGTCTTTATTTTCCTGACAGTAAAATATTTTACTCTGCGGATCTTTTTGATTTTAGAGTTTCAGAGGGGGGAATAATAAACAATGCTCTCTCGTCTTATGAACAGATTTTTAAAGATATTGAAAAAGTCAGAGAGCTGGAAATTAATATGATTATTCCAGGGCATGGCAGAGTAATAAGAGGGAGATCTCTGGTAAAAACAACACTCGATAGAATTCAGAGAGGAACTGAAAATTATATAGAAGATATTGTTGAACTACTGAAGAATTCAGATAAAAAAGGATTAACCTTAAAGAGCCTGCTGCATTCAGTTTTTTCAGGTATGAATACTTATAATCTGATTGCCAGGAAAATAATTATTTACAATACTCTAATGCATCTGAGATCTAAGGGTATAGCCAATTTTATTATTTCATCAAACAAAGCGTATTGGCGATTAGTTGATTGAAAAAGTTTACATCCTCAATTTTTTCTCTTCGCCCATTCCAAAGAAATCATCAACCGGATGTTTTACTCCGGATGAATCTTTAATAAAACCGTAAAATTCCCCAAGAGGGCCGCGATAGTATGTCTTCAAAAAAAACATATTAATATCGACTTTTCCATACACTTCGGGGATAAATCTTATATCAACTTTTCCATAATTATCTTTAATTATCCATTCCATATCCGGCCCTTGAGGTCTTGAGAAAAGTACCGGCGGAAGGAGTGAAATTTTACCGTTAATCCACAAACAGTTTTCATTATACTGTTCTTTATTGATCACCTGGTTATGTGTAAGATTAAAACCTGAGATATTGCCTTTAACATCGTTCTTAATCCCGGTTACCCAATCATAGAATGAGGAATATGGATAGTATCCTTTATGATCATCAATTATCATAAAGCTTTCTTTTTTATTAAAATCTACATTTTGATCTCCAATAATCAGACTGCCGGTCATGGGCATAAGACATTTATGGGAATACATCCCCTTTCTTTTAGAAAACGGCATTGAGACAACAAGAGGCTCCCATTTTGCAAAATCATATATTCCGGTAAACTCTGCCTCTGAATCGGGCAGAGTTTTAAATCCGTTCATTCTGATTTTAATATTAAGATTTCCATTAATTATATCATTATTGTACCGGATGAAGAAATTTTTATCTTTATACTCCCCTGATGAAGACGAGAGAGAGGAGGGGAGTTTGATAGACCATGTAGGTACAATTTTTTCATACAAATATTTTTTTTTATTTATCTTATCATAAACTATAAATTGAGCAAGGGCAATACTTTTAGCCTTGTATAAAACGGTAAAAACAAAAAAATCATTGTTACCCATTTCATAAGCCTGCCACTCCTTAAGCCTGAGATTTTTTATCATTTTAGGTACCGGAATTATAAAACAATCGGCATCAAGGGGATTTAAATTATTAAAAGGTTTATTGAATGTACCGAAGTTAAATTTTCCATTCGAGACAAGGCTGTCCGGAGTTGAAGTAATTTTGCGAGTATGTATATCCATGTTTTACCTTTAAAATATTCTAATAGCCGGATTTAAATTTGATCCTTTTTATTAATAAAATTATTGATTTTTTATTTTAAAAAAAATTCAACTAAAATTAGACTTTAAAGATATTTTTTAAAATTGGCACTAAATACCGGAAGGCTTATGAAAAAAAGCTCTCTGTCATGCGGGAGGTAGAATTAAACTGGTTTTGAGCAGCTGCAATTGATAAACAGTATTGATAAAATTAAAATTCTTGATTTTTTTATATACTGTTCTAATGCTTAGGGGGGCAAATTCAGTATAATGAAAGCTGTTGCATATTGAATGGCTGCCGGGATCATGAATAATGTTTAGAGAGTTGAAATTAATGTCAGATCCATTCAGAAGTAAAATATGAAAGATGCATTTTTTCTCGGTCTTCTGATTATTCTGCAGATTTCAATTCTGGTTAATATCCAGTTTTTGATAAATTATTTTTCCGCAGAAAAAAAAAGGAGTATTAAAAGTGTACTCGGCGCTGCTTTAGTAAATTTTATTATCGGAATTGTTCTGCTTATGATAATGATTTTTGCGCCGGATGTTGTTTCAAAATTTCAGATCCAGTCAATGACTGTTCCGGAGTCGGGACTTATTTTCTGTTTACTTGTTTTTATAAAAACACGTATTGCGGTAAGAGTATTTAAGAGAGTTAAAGATCCCGATTTCTATGATATAAGTTTTTTCGGTAAAAAAGTTTATCGTTTGAATGTGGTTAAAAAAAGCGAACTTGCAGTGTTTCTGCTCTCTATGCCGGTTACTCTTATCGCCGGAGCATATTTTATTGTAAATATTTTTGTCTAAAAAAATATATTCAGGTAATCTATATGTTTTTCAGATGCTTCGTAAGAATTACCTGGTTCCCGATATTATTATAATTCACCTCATCAAATGCGCTTTGGGTCATTCTTATCCCTCTTCCATGTGCAAGGAAATTATCGTTACTTTCCTCCATGATTGATTCAGTGAAATTCTTATAATTGAAACCTTTACCTTCATCTGTAATAATATAAACAACACGCTCTATATCCACGGAATACTCAATATGGATTTTTTTATCGAGATTTTCAGCTTCAAGCTGTCTTTCCCGTATAAGATTAAAATAGCAGTCGTTCATAATTGAATCTGATTTTTCTTCAAATGTAACTCCCAGATTGCCGTGCTCAATTGCATTGATTATTATTTCCCGAAGAGCTATCTGAAGCATTTTTATACTACCGGGATCGAGAAATTTTTTTAAATTTCTTGTAATCCGATGAGTTATCTCATCAGCAGTTATAAGATAATTTCCGATTGAGTATTTCTGTTTTTCAAATTCAAAATATTTAAGCAGAGAGTCATCCAGAACATTGGAAGCTTTACCAAGTATTTCATTTTTTCCGGAGATATTTATATATTCCATATGAACCTGCATATCTTTTGGTTCAGTATTGATTGTAGAGATGAATGATGCCCGGAATACTATAGGTTTCCGGGTTTTTTTAAACTCATCAAGCTTTTCTTTAACAAACAATGAGGAAACATGCTGTTCTCTTTCATCTTTATAGAGAAGTTCAAGGAAATTTAAGCCTTTAATTTTTTCAGGATTCAGCCTGAATTCGTTAGCAATTGCATAATTTGATGTAATGAAATCGAAGTTTTCATCAAGGGTGAATATAATGTCACTGGAACCTTCAACGAGTAGACGGTACTTCTCCTCGGATATGCTGAGCAGTTTGTGGGCCTCCTCAATCTCCTCCTTGGATTTATTTAAATTTGAGACCATCTCCTGTTGTGATGATATAACTTTCTGTAGTGCTTCATCTTTCTCTTTTTCCATAATATTTATTCTGTCGGCAAGTGCAAGTGACAGCAGAATCATTTCAAGTCCGGAACCGATCTGCATTCCATATTCTGTTATGAAATTGTGCGGCAGGATACCCATTACCCGGAGAGTTGAAAGTATAACACCTATGAAAAAAGCAGTCCAGGCAATCAGGTAAAACCGTGCGGATCTGTTCCCTTTTTTAAGGCTGACAACAGCTGCCGGTATCCCGACTAAAATCATCGAAAGCGGGAGTAATTGCCCTGCGAAGATAGTGATAGAATAATCAATAAACAGGGATGAAATTACCAGCAATATGCTCATCGCCAGGAAGAACTGCATTACCCTATTCAACCTGGGGATGATAACCGGCATGTTCAGGAATTTGATTGAAAAATAAGATCCGAACAGGCAGCTCATTCCTATAAGAAATGGATTTGCATGCTTACCCCACCATGTTGCATCCGGCCAGAGATACTGAAACGCAAGACCATTCATCGCCAGCTGGAACAGTCCGAAGAATGTTATATAGAAAATATATATTAAATAATTTTTATCTTTTGTAAAAATAAATATAAACAGGTTGTACAGAACCATCACCATAATAATTCCGTAATATATTCCAAATAAAAAATGTTCTGTCTGTATCCGTTTGGTAAAATAAGCCGGGTTCCATATGGTAAGCGGAAAGATCATTCCATCATCTGTTTGAATACGTAATAAGAAAGTAAGATTCTCTTCCGGATGCATTTTAAACGGAAAAACAAAATTTCGATGTTCCATAATGCGGTTTTTAAAAAAGAAATCCCTTCCTGAAATATCGTGCTGCACAAGATTATCGGATCCGCTTTTATCTGAAAATATATATAGCTGAACTCTGTCGAGGAGCGGAAATCCTATTTCAAGAACTTTTGAAAATTCATTTAATGAATTATTTATCAGATTGACTCTGACCCAATATACAGATTTGGTAAATCCGAAGTTTGGGATTGTACTTCTTACCTGCTTAAAACTATTATCATGATCACCTGAAATTATTGAGTAGACGTTGATAGAGCCGGATTTATCTTCAAGAGTTTCACATCTGCTCCCTATAAATAATTTATCATCACTATCTTTTATGGGTAATTGTTCAGCAGCATCAGCCTGTAGAATCGAAAAAAGTATTATAAAAAGAATTGAGGCATAATAAATTTTCTGCAGGAATTCTGATTTTTTTAAAAACATATATTTCTTCCATATAGTGAAGATTATTTTTAAGTACTCATGAACTGGTGGTAAAATTACTCACCTCCGCGCCAATTGAGCCGAGGAGATAAAACTCCACCGGATTATGAGCAATTAGATTAATTAACAGTTTCTATAAGTGAAACGGCCAGTTTTGTTCCGTTGATAAGATTTTTGATGAGAATAAATTCTTCAGTACTGTGGATCTTCTGCATTCCGCATGAGAGATTTATCGCCCGTATTTTTGAACTGTTAATAATATTGGTATCGCTCCCTCCGCCCATGGCGACAAAAGCCGGTTTAAGTTTTATCTTTTTCATAGCTTCAGAGGTTAAAAGAGCAACCGGATCATTTTCAGCAATTACAAATCCGTTATATTCAAGCGACCGGTCTATAACAGCTTTTGCGCCGTACTTTGCTGTTACTTTTTTTATAATTTCTTTTACCTTCTTTTCTTCAGCGAGCATTTTCTTTTCATTTATAGATCGTACTTCAAGATCGCAGATTGCCTCTTCTGCTACAATATTTGTTGCGCGGCCGCCTGAAATTATTCCAACGTTAAGAGTTGTCTCCTCATCGATTCTTCCATTGGGAATAAGAGTTATAATCTCAGATAAAACACGGATTGCATTTACTCCTTTTTCGGGAGCCATCCCTGCGTGCGAAGCTTTTCCTTTAATCGTTATTTTCATATTAGAATGATATGGAGCCTTTACTATTATACGCCCGATATCTCCGCTGCTGTCGAAAACAAAACCGAACTTTGATTTTAAAAGATTAAGATCAAAACCTTTTATTCCCTTAAGACCCAGCTCCTCGGCACAGGTAAGAAGAATTTCAATATCACCATGAGGAATTTTCTTTTCTTTAGTGTATTCAAATGCTTCGATAAAGATTGCAATTGCAGCTTTGTCGTCGCTTCCAAGAACTGTTGTTCCGTCAGATGAAATTTTTGTATCTGTTACTATAGCTTTTACATTTTCACATGGAGTCACTGTGTCCATATGTCCTGAAAAAAGTATTGGTATTCTTTTGCTGTCTCCGGATATTTTTATCAGAAGATTATCTGACTCCCCGCATTTGTGAGTAGTGCATACCGCTCCGAGTTTATTGAATCTCTTAATTACATAGTCCATTACCTTCTTTTCATGCCATGACGGAGAAGATATCTCAACAAGCTCTACAAATGTTTTTACAAGATTTTCTTTATTGATTTCGTACATTGCCGTTTCCTTAATATTTATATATGTCCAAGACGGAACTGTTTTATTTTTTCTGAATAGTTGTTTATTAGTCTGTCTCTCTCTTTAGTCGAATCACCTTCAGCATATATATGAATAAGCGGCTGTGATGAATCCGGGAGGAGTAGAATCCATGAGTTATTTTTTATAATCTTAATACCGTCAATCAGTTCAACTTCATTTTTATCAGCCTCGGCAGAAAGCATCGCCATTATTGCAGCTTTTTCTTCGATTGAACACTGAATTGTCGTGTTGAGAAGATTTGTCTTCGGCAGAATTTCTCTTACTTCATAAAGTTCTTTCTGCTCAAGAGTGAGATATTCAAGAACCCGGAGGAAAGTTATCATCGGGTCAATTTTCTGTTCAAGAAATGGGTGCCGTGATTTTCCACCGAAGAAAATATCGATTGAATCGTCCGGTATTCTGAGCCTGGTGTTTGTCCATTTAACCGATCCGCCATTGTCCTGAATAAGTCTGCTGATTACATTTGAAGAATTTACCGGGAGACTTATTGTTTTTGAATAGGAGTATTTAAGATAATATAGACTAAGGATAGCAGTAATATCATCAGTAGTAAGAACATCCCCCATTTCATCTATAATGGTTATGTTTGTGCCGTGGGGACCGATTATTACTCCAATCTCTCTATTCATCTTTGACATGTTTACAACATTGTATATAGACTTAATAGTTCCTGTCATGATGTCGTATTCATTGAGTGTTTCTTTCATCTGGCCGCGAAGCACCGTTGTCCGGATACACATTGAATCGAGCAGCTCGGGGAAGATATAAGATGCATTTCCATTCAGGCAGTCGAGAATAATTTTCCAGTTTCCGTCCTTAATGGTATCCCTGTTTACGTAATTGACCATGTTGCTGATGTATGATCCGATATGATGTGAGGGATGAATTACTTCACCCGCTTCAAACACATCTTTCCGGGGATAATCTCCTCTGAAGAAAATATTCTCAATCCGTTTCTCTTCGCAAACCGGAATCTGGAAACCGTTTCTGTTAAAAAACTGAATCTGAATATTCTGAAGACCGGTAACGTAGGCCACCTGGATATAAATCCCCATATCTGCATTCAGAAATTTTGTACAGTATCTGTTGATTGGAACTGTTTCTATATCCATATCAAAAACATCAACGCCCATTGAGAGAAGTCCCGCTGTAAAGGCGTGCTTGATAAGCGATGATGCTTTGGTTACATCACGGCTTAGTACTACTTTGGAATTCTTGCCGAGATATGCTCCAACTGCTGAACCGATTTTAGAAGCAAATTCCGGAGTTATTTTGACGTTGAAGGTTCCTGTAATCCCTTCAGAACTGAAGAGTGCTTTCTTTTCAGTCTGTCCCCATATAAGATCAGCGGTAAGCCGTGTCCCCTGTTCTATCGATTTGTCGGGCCAGACTCTTATTCCTGACTGGATTACCGTTCCAGAGCCAAGCGAACAATCGTCTGCGACAACTGCATCTTCATATATTGAAACACTCTCTCCAAGAACGCAGCGTTTCCCGACGATGGCGCCGCGGAGTTCACATTTTCTTCCAATTACAGTATTGTGAAATATTATACTCTTCTTTACTGATGAGTTCTCTTCAATAAGACAGTTGTCTCCGATAACCGAATATTCGGATATCTCGGCACCCTTCTTCACCCGCGTAAAGTCTCCAATAATAATCGGACCTTTTATTTTTGCACCGGGATCTATCTCAACATCCCGGCCTACCCATATGTCATGGGCTATCTTTTTCCCGGGAATATCTATCTTAACTTTTCCGTCGAGTATATCCTTGTGTGCATCAGCGTAGGTTGCAAGAGTTCCCACATCACACCAGTATCCGTCGGTAACAAATCCGTACATGGGAATTTTCTTTTTTTTGAGGATTGGAAACAGGTCGAGTGAAAAATCAAACTTCTCTTCATCGGGAATATATTTTTTGATTAAAGCCGGTTCTATTACATACATCCCGGTGTTTACCTTATCGGAAAAAATTTCACTCCATGAGGGTTTCTCCAGGAAGCGCTCAATCCTGCCGTGGCTGTCTGTTATTACAACCCCATAATCTGTAGGCTTATTTGTTCTGTTAAGAACAATGGTCAGCGATGATTCTTTATCTCTGTGGAAGTTGAGAATTTCATCGATGTTGAAATCTATAATTCCGTCACCGCTCAGGATTATTGCAGTTTCATTGCTGTCGCCAAGAGCTTTTTTTACTCCCCCGGCCGAACCGAGAGGTTTCTCTTCAACTGAATACGAAATATTAACACCGAGTTCCGACCCGTCACCGAAGTAGTTCTGAAAATTTTCAGGCAGAGCATAAATGCTGAGGGTAATATCTGTAATACCATATAGCTTCAGGAGTTTTATAGAGTGTTCAATCGTAGGTTTATTTATAACCGGAACCATCGGTTTTGCTCTGATGCATGTAAGAGGGCGGAGTCTTGTGCCCTCTCCGCCTGCCATTATGATTGCTCTGGCCATCTATCCTCCGTGAGTAGACTGATCATGCTTATGAGAATCTATCTTTTGTAGACTATTTTTCCGATTATAATATTTTCGGGAATTTTTCCGAAGCTTCTGCTGTCAAAACTGCTGTCGTAATTGTCACCAAGCAGAAAGAATTCGTTTCTCTCCAGCTTAACCGGAGGCATGTTGTCTCTATAGCAGAATTTCATCGGATAAATTATCTTTTCATTCCGCGTTTCATCTGATATTATTTCAGTTTTTTTATCATTTACAAATACAATCTTGTTTCTGATCTCAACAGTTTCGTACTCTGATGCAATGACTCTTGAAATCAGTATTCTTCCCTCTTCCGCAGGGCTGTCGAAGGCAATAATGTCCCCTTTTTTTATTCCGGAGATTTTATTGATTATTATTTTGTCTCCGCTTTTCAGTGTGGGATTCATCGATCCGGTTTTGACATCCATCATCAGAAAGACAGATTTAATACATATAAATCCGATCAAGAGGCCCGCTGTGAGCATTACTATTTTGTAAAGGACCGGGTGATCGACATTATTATTTTTTTTCAATGGAAACTCCGTAAATGTATTTTCTGTTAAGCTTTTACTTGTAATAAACAATGACGTTTAAACCGCAACTTTAAAAAACATCAGTTGTGATTCTTATACACTCTGTGACGGTATATATCCGCATGCATCAACTGCTCTTTTTTATGACTGCTTTTTTATATCTGCCCCGCTTAATCCCGCAGGTCGATAGTCATAATTTTTACTTCAATCTGGGATATTTAATTTTTTTATCAATATTTTTTTTAATTTAGTTGTACTTTAAAATAGAGATATTACTCTCAGTGGGACTTGATATTATATTTTATGTTTAATTGTCTGTGGTTATGTCGCATCAGTGTATTTTTTTGAATATTTTTATACAAATTTTACATCTGATTATTTTCCTTGACAAAGATTAATATTATATTTAAATTTAAATGTAGAGTATTATTTTAAATGAAAGATTATTTATTTAATTTTTCTTTTTTTTGTACCGACATTAAAAGTGTATGGTATAATTATTCAATTATATTAGCGTAATTAATCAATATTGATTAAAGGAGTTTACGATGAACAGGAAGTTGAAAGTGGCTGCATTGTCGATTCTTCTCGGGACATTTGTTCTTCTTATCGGCAATGGGGGTTCGCACCTGCTCGCCCAGGAAGGAACAGCAACAGGAACAGCAACAGATAATCAGGCAACAGGCGATAAACCAAAATTGGACGGTCTGGTCGTTGACTGGCTGAATGATTTTGAAGATAGCGAAGACTGGAGAGCCGTTTCGACATGTCCGCTGGGTGAGACAAAAATCAGAAAATATCCCGGTAAACCAAGACCTATGAAAGATGGTCAGCCGGTTAATGAAAATGGTGAAGTCGGTAAAGAATTTGCTGAGGATACCAAAGAGGAAGAAACAGGGATTACTCACAAGAATGCCTTTGTTCTTGGAATTAAAAGCTATTTCATGGATAGAGGTTTTGACAGAGTAGAGGTTTTTCCACCTAATGAGTACATTATCAGAGGGAAAGCTAAAGAGATTAAACTATGGGTACTTGGCAGAAAATTCAGACATACTCTTTATGTTAAAGTCCGGGATTATCGTGGTCAGCTGCATAAGCTTAAAATCGGAAGACTCGATTTCTGGGGCTGGAGAGAGATGTCTGTTATAATACCGGGATGGCTGCCTCAATCCTCAAATTATGCGGTTATGGATAAGAACCTTCATTTTGTCTCTTTCTTTGTAGAAAGTGATAACTTTGAAGCTCCGGGACCTTTTTATTTTTATGTAGACCAGTTCAGAGTTGTAACGGATCTTTCTGAATTTACTGGTGACGAAAATATTAAGGACAACTGGTAATGGTTGATGAGGATAATGGAGGTCATATATGAATATTAAAAAGCGCAGTATGTATATAATAACTTTCTGCATGGCAGCTTCGTTTATATTAAATCTGTCGGTCAGAAATGCGGATTCTAAAATTGTAACTAATGTACCGGCAGATGTAAGCGGTGAAGAGACAAAAGCTCTTGTAGTAGAGGATTTTGAAACTCTTAAAATTGTTGAGAAAGTAGAAGAAGACGGATGGTTTGTTACATCGAATCCTAAAGCGTTTACAAAGGGTGATGAAGAGACAAAGAAGAAGAAAAATCCGATAATGGCTCTTCAGCTTAAGCCTATTGATGGCGGACCGAATGATATGAAGGTGGAGGAGGTCTATTCACCTACAGGTCTTGGAAAAGAGAAGAAAAAAAATCTTGGTGTACATTTCAGATTCAGATATCCGGGCAGTAATTCTGTTTCTCTTGAGCCTCCAATGGAAGTTGACTGGAAGGATCGTACACCTGTTCTGACATATGATCAGGCTATGAGAAAAGATGTTCCTGAGCGTGGAATTCAGCTTCCTGGAAGAGCAAAGGCTATTTCCATGTGGGTTCACGCAAGAGGTTTTGCATATACAATGGAAGTCTGGGTAAAAGATTTTAAGGGTGATGTGCATATTCTTGAAAAACAGTCTATCAACTTTGTGGGCTGGAGACCGATGACTTTCGAGATTCCGGCAAATATGCCCCAGTCATCAGATACTTATCCTGTAACAAGAGTTTCAAAACTTGTTCGTATAGTTATAAGAGAAGTATCGAATGTTGCAGGGGAGCATTCCAGCACAAGTACAAGAAATTCATCTGATGTATATGTTTTCTTTGATCAGATTAAAGTTCTGACTGATACATATGAAGTATATTTTGACGGACAGGATCTGCACAAAAATTTTGAGGGAACAAAAAGTACTGATTCCGGAACTCAGAAATAACTGTTCAGATCTCCTATAAATATCAGCTAAGTATCTCCGGTTTTCCGGAGTCAAATGACAGAAAATACCCATCGAAGCTAAAGGATGGGTATTTTCTATTTAAACAATATGTGAAATTTGCTTATTACGGGATGGGAAAATGTCTAAAGAAAAAATAATGGAAAAACTTTTATCGGTTTTTAAAGAAGAAGCCTGGGGGAGAATCGAATCTAAAGATGTGGGAATCTCAAGATTTAAAATTCTTGATGATATCTTTAATTCTATACTTGCAGATGATGCTGTTGAAGATGCCATAATAGCATGCAAGGAACAGCTTGAAGAACAGCCGGCTTCGATTACGGCTGCATATATAGCAGGCCTCCTCGGGTATGAATTTGAAAAAATTGATGAAAAAAAACATCTTAAGCGATTGATTGAAAAATTTACAGAAAACCATAAATGGGCTGTTGTAGAAATAATTGCTGAAAAAATTCTTGAATACGGTGAGAGCAGTTTTGCTCTACGTTCACTTGCTACAAGTCTTGAAAGACTTGGTAGAAATAAAGAGGCTATTCCTGTCTGGGAAAATCTGATGAAGATTGACAGATTTGATGCTCAGGTTGCCAAAAAACTGGCCTTTGCAATTGTTAATCAGGATCAGGAAAAAAGTATTCAATATATGAAACTCTCCATAGAGGGGTTTTTAAAGTCAAAACATTTTGATGAAATTCCTCCGCTCTGGCAGAAGCTTGTAACAGTTTCATGGAACGATATGCCGTTTTTCGAGCGTATTGAAAGAATGCTGGCCGATGCAAAACAGCTTGATCTGGCAGCTGACCTTTTGAAAATTCTTCTGCACAAATATAGAGATGATGAAAATCATGATCAGGCCATTGAGCTTTTGAAAAAGATTCTTAATTACAGAGCTGAAGATCTTCATTCAAGAAGAGAGCTTGTTAAGCTCTATGAGGCTAAATACGGGAACCATTCACAGTTTGCACAGTTTCTTAAACTATCAAAACTCAATAATTTTAAAGCTCCAGTTAAGTTTGCAATACAGGATTTTGAGAAGAATATCGTTTTTGATAAAGGGAACTATGTTTTTCATAATTCATGGGGTCTTGGAGTAATTGAGGAGATAGATGGAGAGGGGATAATCGTAAATTTCAGAGAGAAGCCGGGCCACAGCATGTCAATTCAGATGGCTCTGAATTCTTTGAAACCGATTACAAAGGATCATATTTATGTAATGAAATATTCAGATCCTGATACTCTTAATGCAATGTTTAAGAGTAATTTTATGGAGTTTTTTGAACTCCTTATGAAATCATACGGCGGTGAAATTCTTGTAGATGACATCAAGAATGAACTGATCCCTGATTTTGTCGAAGAGAAAAATTGGGTGAAGTGGTGGAGTAAAGCCAGAACTCTTATCAAAAAAGATCCGCTTTTTGGAGTATCGGATAAAAAGAAGAATCTTGTTTTCATGAGAGACAAACCTGTCACATTTGCAGATGAACTTCTCGGGAAATTTACCGGAACTGATTCTTTCAGTGAAAAGCTGAATATTGCTATTGAGTTTATAAATAATATAGATAAAAAAGAGGGAGAGGGTGTTGCCTCTTACCTGATCGACTTTTTTATGGAACAGGTCAAAGGGGATTCCAACACAAGACAGATTCTTTCATATTTTATACTGTCAGATCTTTCCGGATATGCCGATGCATCAAAGATTAAGCTCGACGCCCCAAGGGAAAAGATTATCTCTTTTATAAAGAGCAGCCAGGAGCTTCCGCTTTTATCTATTAAAATAAGTTCCTATGACTACAAAAAAGATTTTGTTAATCTGATCGTGGAGAATCGTGAAGACTGGGCGGCAGTGCTGTTCGAACTTCTGTTTGAAACTCCTGTAAGGATTCACAAATATATAGTAAACATTCTTATGAGAAATCATGAGTATTACACAATGAATCAGTTTATTGAACGTGTTATACCTGATGCCAAGCAGTATCCTGATATTTTTATCTGGGTAGCAAAGAATATTTTTACAGAAACATGGAATTATGACTGGCTTGATTACTCCGAGGAGAATTTTGTGCTCGGATATTTCAGGTTGATGAATGACTTAAAGAAGATTGAAGTTGATGGCAACAGACTGAAAAATATTATGATGGAAATAATTTTTGATGATGAATCAGCTGTTCTTAAGAAGATTGTAAACAAGTACGATCGTCAGCTTGTGGGTAAAATCTTTGATATTTTTGAGAATCTTCCATATGCCGGCGAATCTCAGCTTGAAAAATTTGAAGAGATGGTTAAGTCGCGTTTTGACAATATTCAGAGTGCTCATGATCTTGTTGAAGAGGACTGGAAAGGGGACGTTGAAAAGCTGATTGTATCTAAAGAGGGTTACAGCCGCAAAAAAGCTGAATTTGAGCATATGGTTAATGTTGAGATGGTCTCTCTCTCAAAAGAGCTTATGGCTGTTTCAGAGGCATCTGGTGATATCAGAGAGAATGTCGATTACAACACTCTCATGGAAAAGCAGTCTGTGTTGAAACTGGCTATATCAAGGCTTGATGATGATATGAAAAAAGCTGATGTTCTTGATCCTGCTAAGATCAGTACTGAAAGTGTTAATATTGGAACCAGAGTTATTCTAGCAGATGCGGACGGGAAAGAGAGCGGAAAATATACCATACTCGGTCCATGGGATGCTGATTTTGAGAAAGGTATATTGTCATACAGGTCACCAATTGCAAAAGCAATGCTCGGCAAAAAGACCGGCGATGAGGTAAGTTTTAAAATTGACGATGAAGCGAAAAACTTTAAAATAATGAGTATTGAAAAATACGTTTGAAAATAGTTTGACAAATACAGCTGCAGTTTTATAAGAATTTATGTTATGCCGCGATGGCGGAATTGGTAGACGCGCTAGGTTCAGGGTCTAGTAGGTGTACACCTGTGAGGGTTCGAGTCCCTCTCGCGGCATATAATAAATCCTCTCGACGATGTTTCTTCAGAAAAATCCACTCTAAATTATTCTTGATCATTTCTGTAATTGTTCCGATATTAAAAATATACCATTTTGTTTTTGGAGAGTTTTATGCCGGCAGCCGTTATAAATGAAAATGTTGAGATGATACGGGAAATAAAAGAAAAAGTTTCAGAGATTTCCCGTGGAGATAGCGGCACGCCGATTAATCTTGATAATATTGTATTCCGTGAATCGGGGAAATCCGGTTCCGGGAGTAAAATTTTTATAACATGTTTATTTATCAATGAAGATGGTAATGTCTGTGCAGATATGTATCGTTCAGGTTCTGCAGGCTGTGTTGACTTTATCTGCGGATTGGATCTGAATTCTGCCGATGAAAAAATTCTTAAAGAGATAAAATCCGCATTAACTGATAATAAGTGGTCGCTTTCTGATTATCATGAGGCTGAGAAAAATAAAAAAAGGAATCCTGTTTCCTCTTTTAAAATCCCGTTTCTACAGAAGGGCGCATGATGGCGGGAAGTTTATAAAATGGAAAAGGATAAGTTTGATAAAAAAATGGTGGATATTGAAAGTAAATCTTTTGAAGTAAGTATGCTTATGTCGGGATTTGTCTTTGAAATTCTTGAAAACTTTGAAGATCTCAAAAGTGAAATATACTGTGAACTTCCATATTACGATCCGGCTTCGGGATATAAAACAGTAGTCGCGGAATTTATCTATCTTGATGCTGAAAGCGGTGTTCTTCTTATTGATGCAATTGGTATTAAAACACCTGTTATGTGGGATGAGCTTAATATTGCAGCTAAAGAGATAATAATTGCCGAACTTCACCATAAGTATAAAGCTTCAAAATTATATGATAATCTTACAATCAAAGAAGAGATGCATTGATTATGTTTAATTATAAAATAAAATGTTCTGTTTGTTTGATGCTGATAGTGCTGATTTATTCAGGGTGCGGCAGGGGAAAAATTGAGGCAGGCTCGCCGGAGGAGGTTTTAACTTTTGTCCGGGATAAGGGGAATAGTGAGTCGGTTCTTGATTTTTATACGGATGATACTATTTCTTTGATGAATAAATACATGAAATTAACCGGTATGAAAAGTGAGTCTTCAATAGATATTTTAAGTTTCATTCCGGAAGATACCGAATACAGTATTTCAGGAAAAACAATTGAAGGGGATACATGTTTTTTAAATATAGTTTTCAGTAAGCACAGTACAGAAAACGGAATGGGTCAGGTAATATCTCTTAAAATGGTTAAAGAGGGAAACAGCTGGAAGATAGATCGTAAGGACGACTTTAAGAAGCTTATTGAATCGTATGAAAAAAGAGGAGCAGAGGAATATCTGAACAGGATCAGATAAAAGATATTCCCAGGTTTAAAATTATATCATTACGCAGACCCGCAGCTTCTTCGCTCTCCGGAAAATTTTCTATAAATTTTGTGCATGTAATAAGAGCCATGAAAAGTGAGCCTGTTTCAATGTACAGGTTAATGAGATTAAAAAATGTCTCTTCAATTTCCGGATCTATCTCTATCGCGCGTGTATAATAATATATAGCATTGTTATAGTCAGTCTGTTCCCATAAAACTCCCGCCATATTGGCAAAGATTACGGGGTCATCGGGATGTATCTGTATTGCGTAATCGAGGACCTGCTTGGCCTCTTTGAGCAGCCCCATTTCACACAGGCATATACCGAGACCGTTTAGTATATCGGGATCTTTTTTATCTACACCTGCACCGGCTGTAAATACTTTAAATGCTTTATTGTACTCACATCTGTCAATGTAATCATAACCTTTATCGATAAGCTGCAGGGGGTTATCTCTGAGCATCATCAGCTCATCAGAATCGTGGTGATTGTCCAGAAGTAGAACATCTTTTAAATTATATCTTGCTTTTTCTGTCATATTATTAATTTCATAATTTAAATCTGTTTTCACCGTAAATAATGATCATATATATGTCACTTCATTTTTTTTGAGAATTTATATGATTTTTTTATTTTTTTTGATCATGGTTTGAATGAAAAATAGTATGTTTTAATTTTAAATCAGCACCTGTTCTTAAATTTTCTAAAGTAAAAACTATATATATCCCCGCCGCCGAGGGCGGCGGGGATATATATAGTAATATGCTAAGACATATATTCAGGAATTATTACTGTTGTTAAATAAAAAGTTACGGTTAAATTTATACCGTGCCTTGAAAGGCTGAGTGAAATAAGGCGAAACGGTTGTAAATATTAAACCGTTTTTAAAGGAGCATAAGATGTCAAGTTATGAAATAAGCGGTAATAGACCGATAGTAGATTCATCATCATGGGTGGCTCCTTCAGCGGATCTTATCGGCAACGTGACTATAGGGAAGAACTGCTATATAGGCTGGGGTGCTGTTATCAGAGCGGATTACGGTACAATTATAATCGGTGACGGAACTGCGATTGAAGAGAATGTAACTATCCACGCAAGACCGGGGGGTATGGTTACAATTGGTAAAGATGTTACTGTTGGCCATAACGCTATGATTCACAATACAACTATTTGTGACTATGCTGTTATCGGCATGAACTCTACGATTACAGATTATTCTACTGTCGGGGAGTGGGCTATTGTTGGAGAACATTCCCTTGTTAAACGTAATCAGTCTGTTCCGGCGGGAAAGATTTATGCAGGAGTTCCTGCGTCGGAGAAGGGTGATGTTCTGGAGAGGCATAGATCTGAATGGTCTGCGGCTAAGGCTGTATATCAGAATCTTGCTTTGAGGTATCATACTGAAATGATAAAGCTGGACTAGTAATTAGTATATTCGAAAAATAGTTGACGATAATACTGATTGAAAATGATCTACGAAATTTATAATTTGTTTAGGAGTTTATATGACAACAATAGGAACACCCACCGCTATATCGCAGACAAAGCTTATGATGCTCGGTTCAGGGGAACTTGGAAAAGAGGTCGTTATTGAAGCCATGAGGCTTGGGATTTATGTCATCGCCTGCGACAGATATGAAAATGCGCCAGCGATGCAGGTTGCCCATGAATCTTATGTATTTAATATGCTTGATGGAGCAACATTGCGTGAGATAATTGAAAAAGTTAAGCCCGATTTTATTGTTCCTGAAATTGAAGCTATAGCAACAGATACGCTTATTGATCTTGAAAAAGAAGGCTATAACGTAATTCCAAATGCACGGGCTACAAAACTTACAATGAACAGAGAGGGGATACGCCGCTTTGCAGCTGAAGAGCTTGAATTGAAAACATCCCCATATAAATTTGCAGATGATAAGGACAGCTTCATTGACTCCGTTAAAGAGATTGGTATACCCTGTGTTGTAAAGCCGATTATGAGCTCGTCCGGTAAAGGGCAGAGTGTAATAAAGGGTGAGGTTGATATTGACAGGGCGTGGGATTACTCTCAATCGGGGAGCAGGGCCGGTGCAGGACGTGTTATTGTTGAAAAATTTATAAATTTCGATTATGAGATTACTCTTCTTACGGTAAGACATAAAGGGGGAACTGCTTTTGTTGATCCAATCGGTCATCTGCAGATTGATGGAGATTACAGAGAATCATGGCAGCCTCATCCGATGAGTGATTCAGCATTAACAGAGTCCAAACGGATAGCAAAATCTATTACTGATGGGATAGGGGGATTCGGAATATTCGGTGTAGAACTTTTTATAAAAGGTGACGAAGTGTATTTCAGTGAGGTGTCTCCCCGTCCTCATGACACAGGAATGGTTACTATTATTTCACAGAATATGTCCGAGTTTGAGCTTCATGTAAGAGCAATTTTAGGATTGCCGGTAACAGCTCTGAAGCAGTACGGACCTGCTGCATCTGCGGCAATTCTGGTTGATGGCGATACGGATAATATTATATACGAAAATATTGATGCAGCTGTTTCAGATGATTTTACAGCAATACGATTATTCGGTAAACCTGAAGTTCGCGGTCACAGGAGAATGGGGGTGGGGCTTGCTCTTGGTTCAACAATTGACGAGGCCCGGGAGAAGGCACGGAAGGTTAGGGATACTGTTAAGTTTAGATTGAAATAATTTTTTAAGTCCCGCCCCTATCCGGCCGATGGCCACCTTTCCCCATGATGAGATGGTGAAAGGGGTACCTGAAAACTTTTATAATCACATCTCCCCCATTTTACCATGGTGGAGATGCCCGGAGGGCAGAGGGGGCGGTACAGAGGGGCGGGATATTTTATGGAACAGATAACTCAGGTAAGCAGCGGATTAACCGGATTTGATAAAATTATAAATAATCTTAATCTTGGCGATAATGTTGTATGGCAGGTCGATTCTATAGCTGATTACAGGGAGTTTGTAATTCCATTCGTGAACAGCTCTTTCGCTGATGGAAGAAAGATTCATTATATGAGGTTTGCAAATCATGCACCTCTTTTTGACGAGCATGATGAACGGATTGAAACTCATACATTGAATGCATTTTCCGGATTCGAATCCTTTGCTCTTGAGGTACATCGTATTATTGCAGAAGCCGGTGTGAAAGCATTTTATGTCTTTGACTCTCTCTCTGATCTTCTCTCCGCATGGGCAACTGATTTACTGATTGGAAACTTCTTTAAAATTACATGCCCGTACCTTTTCGAACTCGATACAGTTGCATACTTCGCCATTTTGAGAAATTATCACGACTATAAGACAATTGCCCGTATTCGTGAAACCACACAACTCCTCATAGATATACACAGTTTTGAAAACAATATATTTGTACATCCTCTTAAAGTCTGGAACAGATATTCCCCCACAATGTTCTTCCCACATAAAAGAACCGGGAATTCATTCGAGGCTATACTCAACAGCGCCGACGTTGCTGATTTTATCAGTTATCTCCAGAAGCTTACATCTGAAACTACACGCAGGAATCTCGACTTCTGGGATAGATTGTTTATTGAAGTTGAGGATATGATATCCGGAAACCCGTCTGAAGATGATAAAAGAAAAATGGTTAACCGTCTCTGCAGGCTTATCATAGGACGCGATGACCGGATACTGGAGCTTGCGGATAAAAATCTGAACCTTGAAGATTTTGCTGTTATCAACTCGCGGCTTATCGGTTCAGGTTTTATCGGCGGTAAAGCAGTCGGTATGCTAATGGCAAGAAAGATTCTTGATAACGATAAAGAAAATCTGTGGAGCAGGGTTCTTGAGCCGCATGACTCTTTCTATATAGGTTCGGATGTTTTTTATACTTATATAGTTCAGAACGGATTATGGAAACTTTTTCTTGAACACAAAAGCGGTGAAGGATATTTTAAAACTGCTCCGATACTCCGGGAGAGGATGTTTGACGGAACATTTCCCGGTGAAGTGCGGGAGAAGCTCCAGCAGATTATCGAATATTTCGGCCAGTCGCCATTTATCGTCAGGTCGAGCAGTCTTCTTGAAGATACATACGGTCATGCCTTTGCCGGGAAATATGAGAGTTGTTTCTGTGTAAACCAGGGGAGCCCGGAGGAGCGATATGCGGAGTTTGTCAATGCAATTCGAACTGTTTATGCAAGCACAATGAACGAGGACGCGCTTGCGTACCGTATTCAGCGCGGTCTTGATAAGCATGATGAGCAGATGGCACTTCTTGTGCAGCGTGTATCCGGGGCACATAGAGGTAACTATTTTTTCCCATATATCGGAGGTGTGGGCCTCTCTTATAATACTTATGTCTGGAAGAGCGATATGGACCCCGAGGCAGGGATGCTGCGTATGGTCTTCGGGCTCGGTACAAGATCTGTTGACAGAGTTGAGGGGGATTATCCGCGCATTGCTGCTCTCGATTCGCCGATGCTCCGCCCGCATGCCGGGATTTCTGATCTGCGGAAATTTTCCCAGCATAAAGTTGATGTCCTGAATATCGCAGGAAATGTAATTGAGACTGTAACACTTGCCGCACTTCTGCGTGATGTCCCCGATATAAATATGGAGATGGCGGCAATCTCTGATTATGAAACTGCCGGTTTAATAAGAGAGATGAATCTGAAGGATTCAACACATTGGGTGATCTGTTTTGATAATTTTTTTTCAAAGACAGATTTTTCAGGCACGATGCAGCGGATGCTTAAAGTCCTTAAAAATAATTATAATTATCCGGTAGACATTGAGTTTACTGTAAATTTTTCATCTGACAATAACTATAGAATTAATCTTCTCCAATGTCGTCCTTATCAGGCGAAGGGAATTGAAAAGGGTGCGCCGGTTCCTGAAAATGTTAAAGAAGAAAATATTTTCATCCGTTCCGAAGGAGATTTTCTCGGGGGGAGCATTGTTCAGCGGATAGAGCGGGTTATCTTTGTAGAACCTGAAAAATATTCATCTTTATCACAGTCTGCTAAATATGAGGTTGCCCGGATTGTCGGAAGACTGAACAGGCTCATACCTGAGAGTGGACACGTATCTGTTATGCTTATCGGTCCTGGACGCTGGGGGACTACGACTCCGGAGCTTGGTGTTCCGGCGAGATTCTCTGAGCTGAATAATGTCAAGGTGCTTGTAGAGATGGCGCGCATGAGTGAAAATATTATGCCCGAACTGTCATTCGGGTCGCATTTTTTTCATGATCTTGTTGAAACCGGTATTTTCTATATAGCATTATTTCCGGATAATGATAATGTAATATTTAACTTAGATGTATTTATAAATTGTCAGAATAGTTTAAGTGAACTTCTTCCTGATGTTTCTGCTTATGAGGATATTGTTAAAGTTTTCGATGTTTCATACAAAGATCTGAATTTAATAGCTGATATCTCCACGCAGAAACTCATCTGTTTTGCAAATGCTAACAGCGGTAATTTCTGAAGATATATCCGTAAGTTGAAAAGAAAATTACTTACCCCGCCGCCGAAGGCGGCGGGGTAAAAGCGTTTTCTTTTTTAAAGGGTTAGGGGTTAAAAGTTGAATGTTACGGCCTTGTAAACTTTTAATTTGCATGTAATATTTGCGGAAATATCAATAGACAATTTTGTAACTAAATCTTAAATATTCTAATATAAAAGTTACAAAATTGTCGCAAAATCTCATCAGTGCTTTCTGCGGCATATACAACGACTTGCTCAATGTAATTTGTAATATAAATAATTTATATGTGTCATTTTAAAAGGAGAATATCTATGTCTATTTTGAAAGAAGTTTACGCAAAAGTACAGCAGAGAGACCCTAATCAGATTGAGTTTCTTCAGGCTGTGCAGGAGGTTCTTGAGTCTCTTGAGCCTACAGTAGCGAAACACCCTGAGTGGGTTAAAGCCGGCATCTATGAGAGAATTGTTGAGCCTGATAGAGCGCTTCAGTTTAGAGTTCCATGGGTTGATGACAAAGGTGAAGTCCAGGTTAACAGAGGATTCCGTGTTCAGTTCAACAATGCTATCGGACCATACAAAGGGGGACTTCGTTTTCACCCTTCAGTAAATCTTGGTATCATCAAGTTCCTCGGCTTTGAGCAGATTTTAAAGAACTCTCTTACATCTCTCCCTATGGGTGGAGGTAAAGGCGGATCTGACTTCGATCCAAAAGGTAAATCAGATGGAGAAGTAATGAGATTTACTCAGGCATTTATGAGAGAACTTTTCAGACATATAGGTCAGTTCACAGACGTTCCGGCTGGAGATATCGGTGTAGGCGGCAGAGAGATCGGCTACATGTACGGATATTACAAAAAGATCGTTAACGAGCATGATGGTGTACTTACAGGTAAAGCTCTTGAGTACGGCGGAAGTTTAGTTAGACCTGAAGCAACAGGCTACGGTGCTGTATACTTTGCTGCAGAGATGCTTGCTACAAGAGGACTTGATCATAAAGGCAAAATTGTTGCTGTAAGCGGCGCGGGTAATGTTGCTCAGTACACAGTTGAAAAAGTTAACGCTCTCGGCGGAAAAGTAATTTCACTCTGCGATTCTGACGGAACAATAATAGACGAAAAAGGTATTGATGCTGATAAACTTGCTTTCATCCTTGAACTCAAAAACGTGAGAAGAGGAAGAATCAAAGAGTACGCGGATAAATACGGCGCAGCATACTATCCTGGAAAGAGCATCTGGGATGTAATCAAAGAGCAGGGAATTAAAGTTGATATCGCTTATCCTTCTGCAACACAGAATGAGATCAGCGAAGGTCATGCACAGGCTCTTGTAAACAACGGATGTATATGTGTATCTGAAGGTGCAAATATGCCGTCTACTCCTGAAGCTGTTGAAATATTCCTCAGCAACAAAACTCTCTATGGTCCTGGAAAAGCTGCAAACGCAGGTGGAGTTGCTACATCAGGTCTTGAAATGTCTCAGAACAGTCTTAGACTTTCATGGACAAGAGAGGAAGTTGATCAGAGACTTCACGGTATCATGAAGAATATTCACAAATCATGTATAGATGCTTCTGAAGCTTACGGTCAGAAGGGTAACTACGTATTGGGTGCGAACATTGCAGGTTTTTCAAAAGTTGCAAAAGCAATGCTTGCTTACGGTATAGTATAATATTCCAGACTCCGGCTGTTCTGCAGCCGGAGTTTCTGTTTTTAAATATGTGATTTTTGAAATCATATATTTAAAAACAGAAAGAAAATGCCGGTTAAAAAACTCTCCTTATTTTGGATACTCCCGGCCCCCGCACCCCCGGAGGGGGCAAAGAAATCCTTGCCCCCTCCGGGGGTGCGGGGGCCGGCTTAGTGGGAGTAAATATAATCGTATATGCATAATCAGTTGCGTTTTTAAAATAAATGAATACAGCAAATATCTCTTGATATTTACTGCATACTTCACTTGAATTGTTTCAAAACTAAATTACAGTACGAGGATAACAAAATGCATTATATTCATTCGAATGATATAATTCAGCCGACATTGGGGAGAATGGTTGTAGATGCTCCCTATGTTGCGGAATATAGAAAGCCGGGGCAGTTTATTATTCTCCGGATAGATGAGTGCGGAGAGAGGATGCCGCTTACTATTTCTGATGCGGATAAATCGGCAGGGACTATCACTCTTTATTATCAGATAGTCGGGACCACTACAAAGAAACTTGCGAATATGAAAGCCGGTGAGCATATTAAAGATATAGTCGGGCCTCTGGGACATCCTACAGAGGTTAAGAAATATGGAACTGTGGTCTGTATAGGCGGAGGTATCGGTATAGCACCGCTTTATCCAATATCTAAAGGGATGAAAGAGGCCGGCAATAGAATAATAAATATTCTCGGTGCAAGGTCGGGTAATCTGCTGATACTCGAAAAAGAGATGAGTGCAAATGGAGATGAAAACATTGTCTGCACCGATGACGGGTCTTTAGGTAAGAAGGGATTTGTTACTGACATGCTGAATGAGGTAATTGCTAAAGAGAGTGTTGATCTGGTTGTGGCAATAGGTCCTGTTCCAATGATGAAAGCAGTTAGTATGCTTACAAAAGAGAAGGGGATTAAAACATATGTCAGTCTTAATTCTGTAATGATAGACGGCACTGGTATGTGCGGCGGATGCAGAGTAACAGTTGGCGGTGAGACAAAATTCACATGTGTTGACGGTCCGGAATTTGACGGGCATCTTGTAGATTTTGACAACCTCGGTTCAAGGCTGAAAACTTATCACGCAGAAGAGACTGAATCTTATAATAATTATAAACACAAATGTAAACTTGATGGAGCGGTTGGAGATGAATGCTAAAACACCAAGACAGAAGATGCCGGAACAGAAACCGGAAGATAGAAAACGGAATTTTAATGAAGTCCCCCTGGGGTATACACCTGAAGTAGCAGTTATTGAAGCCGGAAGATGTCTTCAGTGTAAAAAGCCTCTTTGTGTAGAGGGTTGCCCTGTAAGTATAAATATTCCGGGATTTATAAAAGAGATATCGGAAAATAATTTTCTTGGCGCCATTAAAGTTATAAAAGAATCAAGTTCTCTCCCGGCGGTATGCGGAAGAGTCTGTCCGCAGGAGTCCCAGTGCGAAGCAAAATGTATTCTCGGTAAAAAATTTGAACCGGTTGCAATAGGTAAACTCGAAGGATTTGTCGCAGATTATGAACGGGAAGTAGAGCATCTTCCGGCACCGGTTCCGGGAGCAAAGAAGGATAAAAAAGTTGCGGTTATCGGATCAGGTCCTGCCGGACTGACGGTTGCAGGGGAACTGGCAAATGCCGGCTACAGCGTAACTGTTTTTGAGGCACTCCACACTCCAGGCGGAGTATTGGTTTATGGAATTCCTGAGTTCAGACTTCCTAAGAAGATTGTCACTTACGAGATTGAGGCGCTTGCGGCTCTGGGTGTTGAATTTGTAATAAACAGAGTTGTGGGGCTTTCTGAAAGTCTTGGAGATATAATGAGCAGGTTTGATGCAGCATTTGTTGCAACAGGCGCGGGTCTTCCGTCATTTTTAAATATTCCCGGTGAGGAGCTTCAGGGAGTCTACTCTGCTAATGAGTATCTTACAAGAGTAAATCTTATGAAAGCATATAAGTTTCCCGAATACGATACTCCGGTAATCCGCGGTAAAAGTATGGCTGTCTTCGGCGCTGGTAATGTAGCCATGGACTCCGCAAGAACCGCAGTACGACTTGGATGCGATGAAGTTCATCTTATATACAGACGATCACGCGACGAAATGCCTGCCAGAGCAGAAGAGGCTCATCATGCAGAGGAAGAGGGGGTCATCTTTGATCTGCTCACAAATCCCGTGCGGCTTCTCGGTGACGAGAACGGCAGACTCAGCGGTGTTGAATGTGTTAAAATGGAACTCGGCGAGCCGGATGATTCTGGAAGAAGAAGACCGGTTGAAGTTAAGGGTTCGGAATTTATTATAAAGATTGATGCTGCAATAGTTGCTATCGGTAACGGATCTAATCCGATACTTCAGAAAACCGCTCCGGATCTTAAATGTAACAAGTGGGGAAATATCATCGCTGATGAAGTTACAATGAAAACTTCAGTTAAAGGTGTTTTTGCAGGTGGAGATATTGTTACCGGTGCAGCTACTGTTATTGAAGCTATGGGTGCAGGGAGAAAGGCTGCTAAGGGTATGATAGAATATCTGGAGAGCGGCAGCTGGTAGCAGTTATTCAAGGAGATATTTGGAGTTGGGAACAACTTCAAGTATCTCACTCTCACATATAATGATTTTTATTCCTCTGTGTGTGAATTTATACTTTTTTTTATTCGGCTCAATAGTAATATCCCCGGTGCGCGTCAGTTCTATTATCCAGTCATAAAAATACTTTTTACCCATAATTATATTTTCCGCAGGTGTTCCCGCTTTTTCAAGGTCATCAATAATTTTATCAATATAGGAAATCATTTTCATTCTGTTGTCCTCTTCTCCGTCACTCTTTAAAATTGAATATATGATAATTGGAAATTATCTGCAATATATAATTTAACAGTAATTATCCTTAAAAATAATTTTCAGAGTAAAAGACAAAAATTATATATCCCCGCCGCCGAAAGCGGCGGAGATAATAGAGTTTTTTTACTTTAGAAAAGTTAAGAAATAAATACTGATAATTTAAATACATTTGGAAGTATAGAATACAACAAATTCTATTTTAGTCAACGGCTGATAAAAAAATATTTGACTGAACGGATTTTTATGTTAAATTAAATTATTCCAATCTTTTAAAATCATATATAATTCCAGAGAGGTATATTTATGTCTTCAGAGGATCACAGCTTTAAAGCAAAGCTGAAATACTCATTTGATAATTTTATGTCTAAAGGGGGATTCTCGGTTTTTTCTGCCCTTATGCTTCTTTTTGTCGGTGCTTTTCTTCTTATGGCTATTGTCAGATTTATTGTAAACATCATAACACCACAGGAAAACCTCACTGGAGTTTTTGACCAGGCGTGGCAGGTTTTTCTTCAGATATCTGATGCGGGAGCAGTTGCCGAAGATACTGATGGTAATATTCTAAATAAAATAACCGGTATTGTTACGGTATTTTTCGGATTGATACTTTTTTCAAGTTTAGTTGCTTTTATCACAAGCCAGTTTGAAGCTAAGCTTGATGAGCTCCGGAAAGGGAAGAGTAACGTTGTAGAGAAAAATCATACGCTACTCCTCGGATTTGGAGATCGTGTACTTGAAATTATACGTGAACTTGTAATCGCCAATGAGTCTGAAAAAAATCCTGCGGTCGTTGTACTTGCAGAGCGGGAAAAGGATGAGATGGATGATTTTTTCCGTGACAGAATTTCAGATATGAAAAATACGCGGATTGTGGCGAGATCAGGTTCAACATCAAGTATACACATGCTTCGACGAGTCGGAGTAAATACCGCCAGATCGGTTATAATACTAAATGACGCTCCTGTTGATGCACCGGATGAGGATAAATCTCTCGCTGATGCAAGAGTCCTGAAAACGATTCTAGCCCTCATGTCATGTACAGGAGAAGAAAATGCTCCGCCGATTGTTGCAGAACTGCATAGCGAAAATATGAGAAAGCTTGCAAAAAATATATCTCCGGATAAAGTTTCACTGATAGACGAGCATTCAATATTGGCCAAGCTTATGGTGCAGACATCAAGAGTATCGGGACTGGCTCAGGTTTATGATAATCTTGTAGGATTTGAAGGGTGCGAATTTTATTTTTACAAGCCCGATGGTGGACTGGACGGTGTAAAGTATAGTGATCTTATTTTTCATTTTAAAGAATCATCAGTTTTTGGACTTAGAAAAGCTGACGGGACTATGATGCTGAATCCCACTCCGGATACTGTCTGTAAAGGTGATGATGAGGTTATAATTCTGGCTGAAGATGATTCAACAATTAAATTTCTAAAACAGAGAATCGAAGTAAAGGTTCCTCAATGTAAAGCGGCAGGTCCTCATCCGAAAAATGTTGAGAATCAGCTTATAGTCGGGTGGAGTTTTAAAACTCCAACTATCCTTGATGAATACAGCAAGTATCTCTCTAAGGGATCGAAGATCGACGTTGTTGTACATGACATGGATGATGAAACTAAAAAAGAATTTAATGATATTCAGAAAAAAAATAAGGATGTTAAGATGCGTCTTCTTGTTGGAGATCTGCATATCCCCACAACAATTGCAAAGCTTAAGCCGGAGCAGTATGATAATGTTATAATTCTGTCTGGTGACGGCGGTAACTCAGAACTGCGCGATTCTGAAACAATAGCTAAACTTCTTGAGTTCCGTCATTATTTTAAAACTGCAGTCAGAAAAGAAGTAAAAACTCAGCTGATTACCGAGGTTGCTGATTCCGAGAATATTGAAGTTATTCAGGAAGCCGGAGTTAAAGATTTTCTAATATCAAATCAGTTCGTGTCCAAAATATACGCACAGGTATCTGAGGATCCGTCAATTCTTGAGATTTACGATGATCTGTTTTCGGAAGAGGGGAGTGAGGTTTATCTTAAACCCGTTTCAATGTATCTTACAAACATTCCTGAATCTATTACATTCGGCGAGTTATGTGCCGCTGCATTAAAAAGAAATGAATCATGTTTTGGTGTCAGGCTTCTAAGTGAAGAGACTAATATGGAAAAGAATTTTGGTATATATGTTAATCCACCTAAAGATAAAGTCTTTATGCTTTCAGGGAGTGACTGGCTGATTACTCTGGCTGAAGATGAGTCCTGATATATTCTTTATTAATTGAATCCCGATTTTTAAAACTTAAGTTTTGAAAATCGGGGAATTCATTGTATCTTTTGATTAAGTTTTAATATAATTTTAACTTTTGAAAGGAGAAAATAAGATGAGTTTTTTTCAGAAAGTGAAACAGTTTTTAGGAATTGTCGGAGTAAAGGTTGAAATGCAGGTAGATGATACTTTCAGCAAAACAGGAAGTGTAATCCAGGGAAAAGTGATAATTACCAGTAAAAGCGATCAGCAGATTCTGGCTGTTAAAGTCAGTTTTGAAGAAACATGGAAAATCGGCAAGGGCGAGAGTGAAACAGTTAAAAATTTTGATCTTGGCGAATGGATGTCAGAACAGGAGTTCAGCATTAAGGCCGGACAAACAAAAGAGTTTCCGTTTACAATGAATTATTCCATGATCAAATCTGAAAATGATAGAATGGCAGAATCTTCCAGTGTCGGTAAAGCACTTGGCGGTATCGGCAAAATGCTGGATGGCGAACAATCAGTGTTCAAACTGATTGCCATGGCCGATGTAAAGGGAGCAGCTTTTGATCCGAACTGTGTAAAAGTGATGAAGCCTGTAGCGTAATATTTTATATTAATTTATAAACAGACAGCCCTCAGTAATTATTGCCAGAGGGCTGTTTTATTTTCCCCGATCTTATTTTATAATAAAGAATCTGTCCTGCAAACATTGTCGCGAAAATAATATAGAAAAGTCCTCCGCTTATAAATAGCCACGCTTCATTAGACATATAGAACGCAGAATAAACTGTTAGAATTGTATGAAGAGAGAGTATTAGAAGAATGATCTTCAGCATCCGCGTCATTGCTTTTATTCCAGCCTCGTTTAAAGTTATCTCCATGTTTTTCATGTATCGCTGTGACATGGCAAGTACAAGATTTGCCGGTGAAAATGCCGATACTGCAAGTATTACACATAGGATCAATTCCATTAAGGCTGGTTTCAGTTTAAAGAAGATATCATTTTCAAGCAGTATGGAGATCAGTCCCAGGATCACTAAAAATCCTGTGTCAAATATTATAAACCGGTCATAGTTCCCGTCTTTGATTCTTGTTAAAATGAGTTCAGTGACTCCGAATATTACCGCGACATAAAGACCAATTCTCGTTCCCCATATTTCATCTGCTATTATGAATACAAATAACGGGAGAAGCCCGGGAAGCATCTGTTTGAGCATCATCATTAAAGGCATATGCAATCTCCATAAATATTGTGCAGTTATGTATATTGCAGTTCTTCTGCGGATATGGATTTGTATCCGGCTTTATTATCAAAGCTCTGCAGCTAAACATAGACTGCCGCAGGGCTTTAGTGTCAAATTATTTAATCGGGAATGTTTTCTCCGGTGCAGAATTTTCTTATTAAATCTGTTACTGTTTTCGGCTGTTCCATTGGGATAAGGTGACCTGCATTTTTTACTTCATGGTATGATCCTTCCGGAAAAAGCGATACTGCTTTTTTTAAATCGATAAATAGTTTGTTATCACTTGTCTCTCCTTCAACAACAAGCACGGGACAGTTTACTTCAGGGAGCATCGGCCATGGATTTTTTGCATTACTCCCCAGAAAGAGAGATGCCTCTTTTCGCGGTGAGCACGCAAGTGTTAATCCGCCCCCATCCCCGGTAACCATTCCATATTTCATGTAAAGATCGAGCATCTCATTATCCCATTTGCTGAAGAGTTTTCTGTTTTTAAGATATGAGAGAGCCTCATCGCTGCTCTCCCAACTGCTTCGTCTTTTGATGGATTTGGCAGCGAGGGGGTGTTGCTCGACGGTTATTTTCATTGTGTAACTTATTTCAGGGAGAAAAATCGGTTCTATCAGAATCATCCCCGCGGGTAGAATTTTATGCTGAGCAGCACAGAGTGTGATAACTGTTCCCCCCATTGAATGCCCGGCAACAAATGGATTATTCAGTTTTATACTGCTGCAGAATTTGTAAAGATCATCTGCAAGCATATCCCATCCTAAACCGCCGGTTTCCGGTTCGGAGCTTCTGTGATCGCAAAAATATGGTGCTACGATATTGTAAGTACCTGCAAGTTCTCTTGCAATTGGGTGCCATAGCCATGGAAGAAAACCTGTTGCGTGAAGCAGAAGCATATCCGGTCCATCAGACTGATAGTGAAGATATTCGATATCTGCATCGCCGATATTGCATGATTTTATTAATGGCTGAGTGTTGTTCATTTTATGTCCTCTTTAATGCCCGCCCCTATCCGCCCGTCGGGCACCTTTCCCCATGATGAGATGGTGAAAGGGTAATACGACACATTCAGTATTACCGTCCACCCTTTCACCAGGGGGGAGATGTCGCATCGCGACAGAGGGGGCGGGTAATGGGTAATACGAAATATCCTGAATATATTCTCCTACCTTTCACGGGGAGATGTCCAGAGACCAGATAAGGGCGAACAGTTTTATATAATATAACAACTATTCAGCAGTAAATATATTTAAATCAACTAAGATTTTTATAAATGGGATTTAATATTAATCGGAGATCAGTAAGAGTTTAGTGTAATTTTCAATCTATCCATTGGGAGAGGTTCCGGACGTATAAAGCTTCCTCTTTATCAAAGGCCATTCATGCCTCTTGGGGGGATGGATGAATGGAGTACGCCGAAGGTTTTTTGCTCGTCAATTTGCTATCAGGCATTGAGGAATGAACGCCGTATAGAAAAAAAGATCTGCTCATCAACCCTGTAAACTCCGGAATCCTCCCTCTGGATAGTATTGAAAAATAACTGCTCAATGGTCTCAATTGCCGGAAACCATTTTTCTGTATAACTATCAGGAAGAAAAGTGAAACAAACTTAACTTTTTATGAACGATATAATAATAATGGAACATGGTTCCGATTGTCAATTAAATTTTGGATAATTTTAAAAAAAATACTATTTTAAAGTGCATCAGATTTAAAATTCAATTATTGGGATTGCCCTTAATATTGAAGTCAGTACACATCAATTTGTGGTAAAACTGCTCTCCGCCGCGCCATAGGCGCAGCGGAGAAAATGGAACACAGATTTAGATATCGACGATCACAATAGAATTGTTTATAATTCTATCAATAAAAAATACAAAATTGTTTTAAAATGGTTATAGCTTATATTTAATATAAGACTAATAAAAAGAACATGTTATATTTTAACAACAATGTAACATTGCATAATCTTTTTTAATTGATGATAGAGGGATATTTTTTATTATCACATGAGACTGGATTTTAGTATTTCCGGTCTTCAATTATAACATGCAAATATAATATATTTGTAATTTTCGCAGTTCCGGAGATTTTAAATGAATTACAGCAGATTTGAAAAATGCGGCCTTTATGATCCGGCAAATGAACACGATTCATGCGGTATCGGTTTTGTTGCTAATATAAAAGGAAAAAAGTCATACGATATAATAAAACGCGGACTGGAAGTTCTGGAAAGAATGACCCACCGCGGAGCCGAGGGTGCAGATAATAAAACCGGTGACGGTTCCGGAATTATGATGCAGCTGCCTCACTCTTTCTTTGCTGCGGAGATTGAAAATTTACCTGCAGCCGGGGAGTATGGAGCTGGACTTGTTTTCCTCCCGCCTGAAGATGACGCACGTAAAATGTGTACAGAGATATTTGAAAAAGTATTATCTGACGAAGGACTGAATGTTATAGCATGGAGAGACGTTGCTGTTGACAGCTCTGTTATCGGAGATATTGCACGAAAATCGGAACCGGTTATAAAACAGATATTTATCGGAAAGGGTACGGATAACAGTATAAATCTTGAACTGAAACTTTTTGTTGTACGAAAAATAGTTGAAAGGATTGTGAGAGAGTCTTCGATCAACGGGAAGCATCTTTTTCATATGCCTTCTCTTTCATCACGAACAATCGTATATAAAGGTATGCTCATGCCCGGTCAGGTGAGGCATTACTATCGGGATCTCCGTGATGACAGAATGGAGAGTGCAATGGCTCTTGTTCACTCGCGCTTCAGTACAAATACTTTCCCGTCGTGGGATCTTGCCCAGCCGTTCAGGATGCTGGCACATAACGGAGAGATAAATACTGTAAAGGGGAACAGATTCTGGATGCAGGCGAGAGAGTCCGATTTCAGCTCGGACATTCTCGGTGATGATCTGAAAAAGATACTTCCCATTATTGAACCGGGGAAGAGCGATTCGGCCTCATTCGATAATGCAGTTGAGCTGCTCGTCGCCGCTGGAAGATCAATGCCTCACGCGCTGATGATGATGATACCTGAATCATGGAATGACAAAAATCCTATACCGGAATACCTGAAATACTTCTATGAGTATCACTCCACATTCATGGAGGCATGGGACGGGCCGGCATCAATGGTCTTCTGTGACGGGAGATACATCGGCGGTACACTGGACAGAAACGGTTTAAGGCCTTCGAGATATATTGTTACAAAAGACGGTATGATTGTAATGGGTTCAGAAGTCGGAGTACAGAATTTTCAGCCTGAAGATATTGAGTTAAAAGGGAGACTTATGCCTGGTAAACTCCTTCTCGTCGATACTCTGGAGGGGAGAATTATTCCCGACAGAGAAGTTAAAGAGAAGATTGCTCACAGCAAACCTTACAAGGAGTGGGTAGAGAACAACCGGATTGTTCTGGATGATATTTCAGTACCGGAGGATATAACGGTTGAAATAGAAAAAGAAAAACTCCATGAGTTGAGAGTAAGTTTCGGATATAACAGAGAGGATATCGAAGAGACAATAGTCCCTATGGCGGTCACAGCTCAGGAGCCTGTGGGATCGATGGGAACAGATACACCTCTTGCGGTCTTCTCGGACAAACCTCAGCCTCTTTTTAATTATTTTAAACAGGTCTTTGCCCAGGTTACCAATCCCGCAATAGATTCTATTCGTGAAGAACTTGTAATGAGCCTTACAAGCTACATGGGACCGAGAAAAAATCTTCTCTCCGAAGGGCCGGAGCATTGCGGTCTGATTAAATCGTTAACACCGTTTTTTACTAACGGTGAAGTCGGAAAGATCCGGAACGGTCAAAATCCTTTATTTAAAACAAAAACAATTGATGCAGTCTTTCCTGCTGCAGGGGAAAATGGATCGCTCGAAAAGAGGCTCGATGCGATCTGCCGTGAAGCTGAAGAATCAGTTGATAGCGGATTCAATATTATTATTATTTCGGATAGAAAGACCGATCGTCAGAATGCAGCTATACCGTCTCTACTGGCATGTGCTGCTCTGCATCATCATCTTATAAAAGTTAAGAAGAGAACCAGGACCGGTATTATAATAGAGACAGGTGAGGCGAGAGAGGTTATGCATTTTGCTCTTCTCATCGGTTATGGCGCCGATGCGGTTAATCCTTATGTTGTCTTTGCAACGATAAATGAACTGGTTAAAAATGGAAAGGTTAAACTTCAGGGCGGCTATGCCGAGTGTGAGAGCAACTATATCAAATCCCTGAATAAGGGCCTTCTTAAAATACTCTCGAAGATGGGTACTTCTACAATAAGAAGTTATCGCGGTGCTCAGGTCTTTGAAGCTGTCGGTTTATCTTCAGAATTTGTCGGCAGATATTTTACAGGAACACCTACTAAAATATCAGGCATAGGGACTGATCAGGTTGCGCTTGAATCTTTGATGAAACATAAAAAAGCCTATGTAGAAAAAATAAGATCGCTTGAATCAGATGGAGTTTACAGCTATAGAAAGGGGGGAGAGAAACACGCATGGAATCCCGAATCTATATATATGCTTCAGTGGGCAACGAGAAATAACGATTACGGAAAATATAAAAAGTTTACCGCACTTGTTGATGAGCAGAATAGAAAGCCTCATTGCATAAGAGGACTTTTCGATTTTAATTCAATAAGAGCTATACCGATTGATGATGTTGAACCTGCATCTGAAATTATGAAGAGGCTTACAACCGGCGCCATGTCATTCGGGTCAATCAGCAAAGATGCTCACGAGGCGATTGCCATTGCGATGAATTCAATTCAGGGTAGAAGCAACTGCGGAGAGGGCGGTGAGGATCCTGCGCGTTTTATCAGAAGGCCTGACGGTACTTCTGCAAGAAGCGCAATTAAACAGGTTGCCTCCGGACGTTTCGGAGTAACAAGCAACTATCTGGCCAATGCAGATGAGATACAGATTAAGATCTCCCAGGGTGCAAAGCCCGGTGAAGGGGGTCAGCTGCCGGGACATAAAGTTGATCAGATAATTGCAAAGACAAGACATTCAACTCCCGGAGTAACGCTGATATCACCTCCGCCGCATCATGATATATATTCAATTGAAGATCTGGCTCAGCTGATTTTCGATCTTAAAAACGCCAATCCCGGAGCGCGAATAAGTGTTAAGCTTGTATCTGAATCTGGAGTTGGAACTGTAGCATCGGGTGTGGCAAAGGCTCACGCTGATAATATTCTTATCAGCGGATACGATGGCGGTACAGGTGCAAGTCCTGTGAGTTCGATAAAACACGCAGGTCTTCCATGGGAGATAGGGCTTGCCGAGACTCATCAGACTCTTGTGAAAAACGATCTCCGCGGAAGGGTTAAGCTTCAGACTGACGGTCAGCTTAAAACAGGTCGTGATATAGTAATAGCAGGGATACTCGGGGCTGAAGAGTTCGGCTTCGGAACAGGCGCTCTGATTGTTCTCGGCTGTATTATGATGAGGAAGTGTCATCTCAACACCTGTCCTGTCGGTGTCGCAACTCAAGATCCGGAACTTAGAAAAAGATTTAAAGGGAGGCCGGAACATCTCATCAATTATTTCCGCTTTATGGCACAGGAGACAAGAGAGATCATGGCGTCTATCGGTATCCGGACATTTGATGAACTTATCGGCAGAACTGATCTGCTGAAGAAGGGTGATATACAGCACTGGAAGGCAAAACATGTCGATGTAACAGATATTCTCTTCAGACCGGAAGAGGCCGCATACTATGCGATAAGATGCGTTAAGGATCAGCACCATAAAATAGAACATGTTCTTGACCGCAAGCTTATCGAAAGAGTTAAACCTGCACTAGAAGCAGGAAGAGAAGTTAACGCATACATAGAGATGCCGATACATAATACCGATCGTTCTGTCGGAGGAATGCTGTCTTATGAAATATCAAAGAAATACGGAGAAACAGGTCTGGCCGATGACTCGATAAACTGCACGTTTCACGGAAGCGCAGGACAGAGTTTCGGGCTCTTTCTTGCAAAGGGTGTAACATTTAAGCTTGAAGGTGATGCAAATGATTATTTCGGCAAGGGGCTTTCCGGCGGGAAAATGATTGTTGTACCTCCAAAGGGTTCATCTTTCGATGCACATGAAAATATAATCGTCGGCAATACTGTTCTCTATGGCGGAACATCCGGTGAAGCTTTTATACGGGGAGTTGCCGGAGAAAGATTCTGTGTAAGAAACAGCGGTGTCCATGCAGTAGTTGAGGGTACCGGTGACCACTGTGCTGAATATATGACAGGTGGACGAATCCTGGTACTGGGGAAAGTGGGGCGGAATTTCGCAGCTGGTATGAGCGGAGGTATAGCTTATGTTCTCGATACGGATGGCGACTTCGAATTTTTCTGCAACAAGGGGATGGTTGAACTCTCACAGATACGGGATTTTGATGATCAGGATTTTATTATTGAGATGCTGAAAAAGCATATACACTATACAGACAGTTCAATTGCAAAGGATATAATCAACAGGTGGTACGAATATCTTCCAAAATTTATACGTGTCCTGCCTCTTGAATACAAACGCGCTCTCAATGAAATGAAGACCGCACTTATAGACGAAAAACTCAAAGCTATCAGGGAAGACGAACAGATACAGGAGTGTTACTAATGGGTGATCCAAAGGGCTTTTTAAATATACGACGCATGGAATCGGGATATAGACCTGTTGAAGAGAGGGTTAACGATTACAGAGAGGTCGAAATACTTCTTCCTGAAAGTGAGAGAGAGAGACAGGCTTCAAGGTGTATGGACTGCGGTGTTCCATTCTGTCATTGGGGTTGTCCTGTTGCTAATATTATGCCTGAATGGCAGGATATGATTTTCAGAAAAGACTGGAAGGCCGCATATGATATTCTAAGAGAGACAAATAACTTTCCTGAATTTACAGGGAGAGTCTGTCCGGCGCCCTGTGAAGCATCATGCGTCCTCTCTATAAATGATGAACCTGTAACAATAAGACAGAACGAACTTGCAGTAATTGAAAAGGCATTTGAACTCGGCTATGTAAAACCTGAACCTCCTGAAAAACGTACCGGGAAAAAAGTAGCGGTAGTCGGGAGTGGTCCAGCCGGGCTTGCCTGCGCCGATATGCTTAACCGGGATGGGCACACTGTCACTGTGTTTGAATCCGAAGATAGTATCGGAGGATACCTTCGATTCGGAATACCGGACTTTAAACTCGACAAGAAGATAATTGACCGTCGTGTCGATCTTCTGAAAAACGAAGGGATAGAGTTTAAAACAGGCGTAATGGTCGGCCGTGATATAAGCACATCAGAGCTGACAGTAAATTTTGATGCTGTAATGCTGGGCATCGGAGCGCGTGAACCCCGGGACCTGAGTATCGGAGGGAGAAGTCTTAACGGGATATATTTTGCCATGGAATATCTTGATCAGCAGAACAGGCGTGTCCGTGGTGATCAGATTCCTGAAGATGAGATAATTAAAGCGATCAATAAAAAAGTGGTAGTGATAGGGGGAGGTGATACCGGTTCGGACTGTGTCGGTAATGCAAACCGGCAGGGTGCAAGCAGTGTAACTCAGATTGAAATACTCCCGGAACCGTCAGATCATAGAACCTCGAATGATCCATGGCCGTTGTGGCCTAAAGTTAAGAAGACATCCAGTTCGCATGAAGAGGGATGTGATAGATTGTGGAGTGTTAAAACATTAAGATTTTACGGCGACGATGGGGATGTAAATAAAATATCAGCCATTCGCGTTAACTGGGAAAAAGATGCTGATGGAAATATGATAATGAATGAAATCCCTGGCAGCGAATTTGAACTTCAGGCAGATCTTGTTTTCCTGTCAATGGGTTTTATGCATGTAGCTCATGAAGGTATTGTAAAAGATTTTAATATCAAACTCGACAGCGCGGGGAATATTGAAATTGATGATAATTTTATGACATCTGCTGACGGTGTTTTTTCCGCAGGAGATTCAGTCCGCGGTGCGTCGCTCGTTGTCTGGGCTATTCATCACGGTAGAGAAGCAGCAAAGGGGATTAACAGATATCTGAGCAGATGATATCTGTTAATAAGTTGAAATGTGCCCCCTGATTCAGGGGGCTGAATGGAAGACTTAAAGTGTCTCCAGCCGTTTCTTTATTACATCCGAAATCTCTTTTATATGTTCAAAATCTTTTACGTTGTCAACGCATAGATAAACCGCCAGATTTTTCTTTTCAATGATGATTGACCTGTCGCTGTTGTACCCAACATGCTCATTAATCTTGATCAGCTCCTCCTGGGCAGATTTTTCATTTTTGAAAATAAATATATAGCAAACGATATCATCACCGTATGGATTTTTCTTATTGGTGATTATAGTCATATGCAGATCTGAAACTTTGGTATATTCACCACCGGGGTAAATTCTGTTAGTCAGTTTTTTTATCGCTGCCTGATCAAGGTTCCATGGATTGGTTTTTAGAAGAGTCTGTGCAAATCCGGGTACCTGTCCGAACATATATCCCTCTGGAATCTCAGCTGTTGTAGGCTTAATCTTTTCAATTATTGAAGAACTGTACATTGCCGATGTACTGCTTATAAAAACTGCAGCAAACGTTATTATAGAAATGGTTAGTAATGGAAATCTTTTCATTTTTTGCTCCATAAAGGTATGTTTCTAATCGGGAGTCTTACCTCTCGTCTATAAGTATCGGCATTTTACTGAATTATTTATAATATTTTTTGTGAGACATAATATTTTTGGTTGACTTAAATGCCGATTCTTGCAAAATCTTATTAATTGGATTGAGCGTTCAATCCTGCATCACCTACATAAATAAGACATACAACTTAATTTCCCTGTTTTCTGCAGTCGAATATTGCTGATTATGGTACATGGTATTTTTTCTATTAGTAACTACGAGGTTCAACCCTGATGATAAACGAAACAGATTCCGGATATATCCGCAAAAGGGACGGACGTATTGCCCCCTTTAATTTAGATAAAATAACTGACGCTATTTTTAATTCAGCAAAAGCCGTCGGTGGTACAAGCCGTGAAATGGCGGAAACTGTTTCACGTTCTGTTCAGGATATCCTGAGCATTATATATAAAGATGGTCGAATCCCCACCGTTGAAAATGTACAGGATCTAGTTGAGAAGATGCTCATCGAAAGAGGGCATGCCAAGGTTGCAAAGGCGTATATTCTTTATAGAGAACAGCACAGAAGAATCAGGGACGGGAAGGATCTTCTTAACGAAGGCCTTGAACTGATTGACAACTATCTCGACAGATCTGACTGGCGTGTAAACGAAAACAGCAACATGAGTTATTCCCTTCAGGGACTTAATAATCATATATCCACATCTCTTACTGCAAAGTACTGGCTTGAAAGAATATACCCTCCTGAAATAAGAGAACCGCATATAAATGGAGATTTTCATCTTCATGATCTTGGTCTGCTCTCGGCGTATTGCGTCGGATGGGATTTGAAAGATCTCCTTATTAAAGGTTTCTCCGGAGTTGCCGGCAAGGTCGAGAGCGGGCCGGCCAAACATTTTAGAAGCGCACTTGGTCAGGTTGTGAATTTCTTCTATACACTTCAGGGTGAATCCGCGGGTGCTCAGGCATTTGCTAATTTCGATACATATCTTGCACCGTTTATTCATTATGACAATCTTGATTATAATGAAGTAAAACAGTCCCTTCAGGAATTTGTTTTCAACATGAATATTCCAACGCGTGTCGGTTTCCAGACACCGTTTACAAATGTTACACTTGATCTTACCCCTCCGTCAACTGTTGCTGCCGAGTATGTTGTAATAGGCGGCGAGATGATGGACAGGACTTACGGCGAATTCACCAAAGAGATGGATATGTTCAACTCCGCCTTCGCTGAATGTCTGTCAGAGGGTGATGCTAAAAACAGAATTTTTACATTCCCTATACCTACATATAATATCTCTAAGGATTTTGACTGGGACAATCCTAATCTGAATAAGATATGGGAGATGACAGCAAAATATGGCATCCCCTATTTCGCGAACTTTGTCAATTCAGACATGGATCCCGAAGACGCAAGATCAATGTGCTGCAGACTTCGTCTTGATAACCGGGAGCTGCGTAAAAGGGGGGGAGGGCTTTTCGGAGCGAATCCTCTCACTGGAAGTATAGGTGTTGTTACTATAAATCTTCCAAGAATCGGATTTGTATCTGAAAATGAAGATGAATTCTTTTCACGTCTTGAAAATCTGATGATTCTGGCAAAAAATTCGCTTGAGATAAAAAGAAAGGCGCTTGAAAATTTTACATCAAGCGATCTTTATCCATACACAAGATTTTATCTTTCACAGGTATATGACAGAGATAAAAAATACTGGGGAAACCATTTCTCAACAATCGGTCTTGTGGGAATGAATGAAGCATGTGTAAATTTTCTCAATGCTGATATTTCTACGATTGAAGGGAAAACTTTTTCGCTTAAAGTTCTCGATTTCATGAGAGAGAAGATCATGAAATATCAGGAGGAGACAGGGCATTTCTACAATCTCGAAGCGACTCCGGCTGAAGGTGTTACTTACAGATTTGCAAGAAGTGATAAAGGGCAGTATCCCGAAATTAAAACTGCAGGTAAAAATGAACCGTATTATACAAATTCGGTCCATCTCCCTGTTTCATATACAGATGATCTCTTCGAAGTTCTTGATCATCAGGACTCTCTTCAGACGAAATTCACCGGAGGGACCGTAGTTCATCTTTTTCTTGGAGAAAAGATTGACGACATTGAGGTTGTGAAATCACTTGTAAAGAAAATAGCAGAGAATTACGCTCTACCCTATTTTACTCTCACCCCGACGTTCAGTATCTGTCCAATACACGGATATATTTCAGGTGAACATAAGTATTGTCCATTTGAACATACTCAGGAAGAGCTATTGAAATACGGCATAGATGCCGATAAATAAATCATAGATTTTAATTTTTAAAACATTTTTTAATCTTATAGGAGACATAACATGAAAAAAGGAATTGTAATTCAGACAGAGGTATATTCAAGAGTTGCCGGATATTTCAGACCGGTCAATCAGTGGAATAAAGGGAAACAGGAAGAATTTTCAGAGAGAGTGGAATATGTTCTTGATTCAAATCTGATGGAGAATGTATATTCACTGAATGAATATAAAAGGTCTGTTTAAAACTTCACTTGTCGATTATCCCGGTAAAGTATCTTCGGTTATTTTTACCGGCGGGTGTAATTTAAGATGCGGGTTCTGCCACAATCCTGACCTCGCTCTTAACAGCCCCGCTCTTGATACAATTGAAGATCGTGATGTAATCTCTTTTTTAGAAATGAGGAAGGGATTGCTCGATGGGATAACCGTTTCAGGCGGTGAACCTACGATGGACAGAGGCCTTATACCTTTTCTTGAAAAAGTAAAATCTCTGGGGCTCTCTGTTAAACTCGACACAAATGGTTTCTTCCCCCGTGTAGTATCTGAATGTATTGAAAAAAAGCTTATCGATTATGCTGCAGTTGATGTGAAGACCTCTCCGGAAAAATATCCTGTATTAACAGCCAAAGATGTATCTTTTAATGAAGTCCTTACTACTTTGGAAATATTAAAAAATTCTAAAATTGATTATGAAATAAGAACTACCTGTATCCCCGGTTTTGCAGAGATAGACGATATAAGAAAAATCGGAGAGAGCGTTGTAAGAGTAAAAAAATATTATCTTCAGCAGTTTGTTAATATTCACACTCTTCTCGATAGCGGAATTAAAATGCTCCATCCATACACTCCGGCTCATCTTAAAGAACTTAAGATAGAAGTGGAAAATTTTTCTGACTTCTGTTCCATACGCGGTATCTGAAAGTTTTATTCCATGGTTTTATGATGAATAAACTTAGAATAATCTCATATATAATCACTCCATTTGTTTTCACATCGATACTATTATCTGCTCATCTACTAAATGCAGGAAATTTTTTTACAGTAAATGAAACAGGGTATGCACTATCCGGTGAGTTTTTAATATCAGTAGTTTTAAAGGGGAAGGGTGCTGTTTCATCCGGGGGAGTGGAGAAGAGTTTACCTGTTATGAACAGCTATCTCACAGCTTCATCCGCAGACTATGATATGGTTGCTGTTGAAAAGGGTTTTTTCCCTATGGAGATGAACAGCTGGAACAGACAGAAGATACACAGATCCCTTACAGATTTTTCTATATTAAAGGGGATGCAGTACTATTCACAGACTCAAAAAGGAAATGCTGCTCTGATACTCGACAGTTTCAGAATTTCATCCCGGAATGATTATACTACTGAAAATATAAATGATAAAAGCATACCTTCATCATCACTATCTCATTTTTCCATTAAAGATAACCGGCTTGGGATACTCACGTTTAAAAGCGAATTTATCAGCAGCGGCTATAACTTTATCAGTATCAATACATTAACAGGGAGAGCATCAAAGTACGGAATGGATATCTTCTATCCCGGTGATTACAGAATTTACAAATTTCTGATATATGATAAAAAACGCAAAGGGTACTTTTTTTACACTGCCCAGTTTATGAGAGTACGGAGCAGTATCCTGAATAAAATTGATCTGATAAAACCTGAAAGTTTCGGCAACCGTGTCCGTGGAGAGAACATCCATTTTCTTAAAAGTATAGGTGTGGACCGCTCGTCGAAGCTCGCTGCTTTTAAATAATCATCCTCCGATACTCGACATCGACTTTATTCCGGCTGTAATTGATCTGCACCCTGTATGATCTGCGGTGCACTTTATATTGTGCCCTTCACCCTTCTTTTTTATTGCCGATACAATCTGCTGGACTATTACACTTTCATCTGCGCCTGATCTTATAATATCTTTCAGGTTATAAAGCATTTCAGAGTGAAGACATGTTTTAAGACTGCCGTCTGCTGTTATTCTCAATCGTGTGCAGGCGGCACAGAATTTATGTGTCACCGGGGGAATAATTCCTATTTTGATATTTTTATTCTTATATTTAAGATCGTATCTTAAGGAAACATCTGTATCATCTCCATTCATTCTGGTCAATTCACCTTTTTCAGATAGTACCCGGACTAGTTCATCCGATGGGATGAACTCATTAAACTCGTCCTCATCTGTTACTGGCATTCTTTCAATAAAACGGAGTGTGGCATTTTTGTCTGCAAAGTAGTCGAGAAAATCGTCTATCTCATCAAGTGTACTTCTCAGTAGAACACCGTTTACTTTTACATTGAAAAAATCGTAGCTTAGCGCTTTCTCTATATTGTTTACTACAGTGTTGAAATGGTCCATACCTGTAATGGACTGAAATCTCTCTCTGGACATTGTATCGAGGCTGATGTTAAGTTTTTTTACATTATATTTTTTAAGATCCGGAAGATAATCTTCAAGCAGTGTCCCGTTAGTTGTAACGCAGAGATCTGTTTCAGGATGTTTATTTACAGTTCCGGATATTATATCGAAGAAACCTTTCCGGACAAGGGGCTCCCCTCCGGTGAATCTTATTTTTTTTATTCCCATCCGGATAAACAGGTCGATAAGGTCGATAAACTCTTCATTTCTTAATACTTCATCGTGAGGCATAAACTGAACACCTTCGGGGGGCATACAGTATCTGCATCGCAGGTTGCACTTGTCTGTGATCGATACTCGAAGGTAGTTGTGTGTTCTTAAGAAGTTATCTTTAAGCATTTAATTTACCATATTCAGATTATTTTTTTGCCGGTAACTGCTCATAATTCTATGACATTCCGCTCTCTTCTGCGCCATTGGGACGGCAGAGAGCATTTTAATTACCACTTTATAAACCGTCACTTTTATTGTGTAAACTTATTATGTTTAATGAATGATAATAAGTTACTCCTGAATTTTAAATTATCGGGAGATTTAATAAGTGCGGTTATATACATAATATGAGCTTCTTTTTTTCTTTTTGTTAATTCAAAAATTACCGCAAGATTGTTTTCAACTGAACCATCGTTAAAACTATCTCTCACCTGCATAAAGAGAATTTCAGCTTCTATATAATTCCCTTTTAATGTTTCATCAACCCCTCTGCGCATAATATCTGATTCCGGATTAAAGCCTTTTCCATTTGCAAGATATTTAGGTATGGAGATGGTGAAACTCTTTCTGGATTCCGGTTTTAAATCAGACTTTACGGTACTGCCGCTGCTATGAAATTTTATTCCGGAATTTTCATCCGGCAATAGTATTTTACCGGATGTTGTCAACTTACTATAGGTGCTGCATGACGATGCAGTAATGAAAATCAGAATCAGCAGAATACAATTATATAGATGGAGATATAGCTTCACATGTATCTTCCACTGCAGCCGCTATGTTCAGAATTTTCTGCTCTTCAAAATGATTCCCCATTATCTGGATTCCAATAGGGAGCCCGCTGCTGTCGAGTCCTGCCGGAACCGACAGCGCCGGAATCCCTGCAAGATTTGCCGATATTGTAAGAATATCCGACATGTACATCTGAAGGGGATCGTTGGACATCTCTCCGATTTTAAACGCAGTGGTTGTTGTAACGGGAGATATTATCGCATCAACCTGTGAGAATGCGTTTTTAAAATCATTTATTATAAGGGTTCTCCCTTTTAGCGCTTTCAGGTAATACGCATCGTAATACCCTGAACTTAAGGAAAAAGTTCCCAGAATTATTCTTCTTTTAACCTCTTTGCCGAAACCTTCACTTCTCGATTTAACGTATAGAGATGAAAGATCTTTCAGATCCTTCGCTCTGTAGCCGTAGCGTACACCGTCATATCTTGCCAGGTTCGAAGAAGCTTCAGCTGTCGCGATGAGATAGTAAACCGGGATAGCGTACTCTGTATATTTAAGGCTGATCGGCTTGATCTCTGCACCGAGTTTTTCAAGTTCCTTAATTTTATTTTCAATGCATACTTTCATCTCATCGTTGATTCCCTGAAAGTACTCAGCAGGAACACCTATCTTTAATCCTTTAACGCTGCGTGTTATTTTTGATGAATCAATATCCACATCTCTGTTGATAGATGTGGAATCTCTATTGTCATACCCGCTTATTATCTGCAGGAGTGATGCCGCGTCTTCGACATTTCTTCCGAATGTTCCAATCTGATCAAGAGATGATGCAAACGCCACGAGGCCGTATCTTGATACTCTGCCGTATGTAGGCTTAATTCCTGTTACCCCGCAGAAAGCCGCAGGCTGACGTATAGAGCCTCCGGTGTCGGACCCGAGAGATACAGGGGCCATAAATGCTGAAACAGCTGCTGCAGAACCTCCAGAGCTCCCTCCCGGTACTCTTGATGTGTCATATGGATTTTTTACGGGACCGAAGAATGAATTTTCCGTAGATGAGCCCATTGCAAATTCATCAAGGTTTGTCTTGCCAAGGGCAATTATCCCCTTTTCCAGAAGTTTTTCATATGCGGCTGCGTTAAATGGAGGAACAAAATCCGCAAGTATTTTTGACGCGCAGGTGGTTTTAATACCTGATGTATTGATATTATCTTTTATTGCAACAGGAATCCCGTCAAAAGGGGAGAGCGCTTTCCCTTCAGATCTTCTGGAATCTGACAGAACAGCTTCAGACACAAGTCTCTCCTCGTCAAACGTAATGTATGAATTTATTTTGCTGTCAGTCTCTTTTATTCTTTTTATGTAAGATTCAGCGATTTCTCTGGATGAAATTTTCTTTTCCGAGAGTAAATCTGAAAGTTCCTTAAAACCCTTTTTATAGAGCATGTAATCCTCCGGTTTCTTTAAGCTTCTCCGATGAATAGCGAGTGTCAATAAAAAAACTCAGGCATATTCTAACGCATCTTTAAAAAATACCTTGAAAAAATCCATAAACTATTTTCTTTAGAAAGATATTTTCATCTATTTATTTTTAGATTAACGTTTTCGTAACTTCTTAAAACCGGCGGAGAGCAATTTTTCCGCAAGTATACGAGTAGATACATGTTTTCTTCATTCAGCTGGAATATTAGAATAAAGCAGTAGCGGACAAAACAATAAAAATAAATATTGAAAATTTTATGTAAAAAATTTTCCGGCGGATTAATCCGGCAGCACATATTTCAGGAGTATTTATGTTTAAAAAGCAGTTTATCCCATTACTCACTCTGGTTATTATTTTTTCATGTTTTAAAAAGTCAGAGGGGCTTCGGCAGACCGATATGCAGTTTCTGGTTAACCAGGTTCTCTCTATTCACGCGCAGTATAATACAATAGATGATACTATCTCAAAACGGGTGTTTAAGAGCTATATCGAGAGTCTTGATTATGGTAAATACTATTTTTACCAGTCAGATATAAAACAGCTTTCGAAGTATGAACTTCTTTTTGATGATTTTATAGCTGCTAACGATTACAGGGCAGTTATGGAAATTTTTGCTGTCTATAAAGAAAGAAGCAATGAGGCAATGGTGATTTTTGATGAACTCATGAAGGAGAATTATGATTTCAATAAAGATGAATCTATTCTTGTAGACCGTGAAAAGGTTCCTTATGCGTCTGATAGAAATGATATGAAAGAGAGATGGAGAAAGAATATCAAACTTCAGCTTCTGAATTATGTTTCATCGGGGAAAAGTGTAAAAGATGGGAAACAGAAACTCGAGAAGAAATACAGATTGATGAAGAAGAGAGTTGATGAGATCGATGAGGAGAAACTTCTCGGGATGTTCATGAATTCAATTGCAGCTGCTCTTGATCCTCATACAAATTATCTCTCCAGTGAGGAACATCAGGATTTTAAAATTTCAATGGAGCTGAAACTTGAAGGTATAGGGGTAAGGCTCAGATCTGAAGATGGATTTGTCATGGTCGAATCTATTATTGCGGGGGGAGCTGCGGATAAACTTTCCGATGCGCTTAAACTTAAACCGAATGACAAGATAGTCGCCGTTGCTCAGAATAAAGGTGAGCCGGTCGATGTTATAGATATGGAGCTTCGTGATGTAGTAAAGCTTATCCGCGGAGAAAAAGGGACTGAGGTAAAACTTACCATTATAAGGGAAGTGGAAAAGTCTGACAAATCTTCACGGATGATTATTCCGATTATAAGAGAGCAGATTGCTCTTCAGGATAGTGATGCCGAGTCTCACATTGAAGTGATAAAGAAAAACGGCAAATCCTGTAAAGTCGGTTATATCAAACTCCCTTCATTTTATGAAGATCCTGAAAGCGGGAAGAGTTCATCCGGTGATGTTAAAGAATTACTCGGCAAGCTGACCAGTGAAAAAGTAAACGTTGTTGTTCTGGATCTTCGCGGAAATCCCGGCGGACTTCTAACTGAAGCAGTTGATATAGCGGGTCTGTTTATCGAGCAGGGGCCTGTCCTCCAGCTTGTTAGAAAAAACACACCTCCAAGAATTTATTACGACAATGATCCCGAGATTTACTATAAGGGACCACTCGTTGTATTAATTGATACATTCAGTGCCAGTGCATCGGAAATTCTTGCAGGAGCTATCAAGGATTATAAGAGGGGACTGATTATCGGATCGGGAAATACATTCGGTAAAGGGACTGTTCAGTCATATAATGTACTTCAGAATAATCTCGGCGCGATAAAGATTACCACTCATATTTTTTATCAGCCTGGTGGAACTTCGAATCAGCTCACCGGGATCTCTCCCGATCTGAATGTGCCAGATATTACTGCAATATGGGAGATGAACGAGAGCGAGACAAAGTATCCGCTGAAGTGGGAAAAAATTGAAAGCGCTGAATTTCAGAAATATAAATATGTTAATGAATCAGTTGTAAAAAGTTTAAGCAGACTTTCGGAAGCAAGAACAAACAAAGGTGAATATTCCGAGCTTCGAAAGAAGATAGCTGATTATAAAGCAAAATTAAAAAATAAAACCATAAGTCTTAAACAGGAATCTGATAAGTCCCGCGAAGAAGAGAAAGCGCTGGAAGAGAAGATGAAGAATGACAGAGATAAAGAAGGAGTGGATCTTAAAAATGATCTATTCCTGAAAGAAGCCTTTAATATCGGCAGTGACTACTACGATGTGATGGGGAAATAACGCCCGCCGAGCGCGTGTAGGTGGCGTGTAGGGGGCAAAGATTTTTGCCCCCTACACGGTTATTCTATAACCTGTTTACATAACCGGAAACAATTTCTTTATAATTATCCCTGTCTATCACCAGCGGATCAATACCGTCCCGCATCATCTTTATCCTCAGGTAATCTATATCTTTATTTGACTCATCACAGTTTTCGTCTTTATAGAAAATTACTGTTTCTATATTGAAATTTTTAAGAAGCTTGTATAGCAATTCATACCGCTCACTAACCGGTCGAAGGCATGGAGTCAGTGAGCGATAGCTGTAGGAATCGAGAAGCTCGTAGAAAATGTATTCCGAATCAGCATTAAGCGATATATCAAAGAGTCGTCTCCCGGTGCATGAATCATCTTCAATAATTAATATTCCGGTATTTTCAATCCAGTCAGCAATGTCTGATGGTATACTTTTCCCACCATAGAGCATCCCTTTGATCTTAGAGTTCTTAACTTTATCATCTATCTTTTTCATCTCTTCTAAGATAGGGCTGATATAGTCTATCGCAGTTTCAGGCGGGAGGATCTGAGCAGTTTCAAAGATCAGTGACAGTTCGGAATTGCTCAATAAATCTCTGTTTTCACTGCGAAGGGCAGAGATACTTCGCACAAGACGGCGCAGCCTGTCGTACACTGCAGTCTCTTTCTGCAGGATTTCGATATTGATTGATTTTATATCAATATTAAATAGAGACTTGAGCATCTGCATAATCTCATTATGAAGAGATACTGATGCATCCTCTCCAAAGCCTTCAGGTGTCCGGAAAATATAGGCGGAACTGTCCGGGGTAATACTCTGATTACAGAAACATGCTTTATCTGAAATTATAACAGCGTCATATAACGATGTGAGATTTTTTAAGTGATCTTTATCTTTCAGAATAAATTCCGGAATTTTCAGGGTGATGATATTAAATGCGGCATTTATCTCCGGCGGGATGAAGAGATATGGTGAAGCGATAATTTTTTTATTCTTTTCAGTTTTAAAACCGGAAATTATTTTTATATAATCTGCTTCGATTCCGGATAATTTTTCCAGCTCTGAATTTATTGTACTATATTTCATTATTGTTCCTCTTGATGTCAGTAGGGCGGTCCCAAGAACTCCGTTTTCGGGACCGCAGGGAGCCCTGCGGGGCTTACTAAGGGGCTACCGCCCCTGGACCCTGTATAATTTTTGTTTTTACGCTAAAAATTAAGTATTTATTCCTTAACTTTTCTAAAGTAAAAAAAGCTCTATTATCCCCGCCGCCGAAGGCGGCGGGGACATATATAGGAATAATTACTGATTTATTTTAATTATCAATAAAAATATTTGAAAAAAATAGCCCTTTATAAATAATTACTCAAAAGTAATTATTTATAAGATATAATCTTTTAATTTAATCTAAAAATTTGTTAAGGAATAGTAGAGATTTATTTATAGGTGTGCGTATGCTTCGCATACGCGAGAAATGGGGGTATACGGGGGCGCTGCCCCCGTATACCCCCATTTCCAGCGCAGCGCGAAGCGCTGTGCCCCTGGGGATATTTTTTTATTATTCAATTGCAATTTAGGGTATATTTTAATTATATAACTGAATAATTACGAAAATAATCGCAGGGGTTCTGTAATGGCATCTGAAAAGAAAAAAGTTGTAAAGAAAGCATCCGGTAAAAAAGCACCGTATCTCTCTGTCGTACTTCCAGTTTACAATGAAGAGGAGAGTCTTGATCTGCAGTATAAGGCAGTTCTTGATGCGGTGAAAAAGTTAAACAGAACTTATGAAATAATATTCGTAAATGACGGAAGTACTGATAAATCTGCCGATATACTGCAATTAATTGCTAAGAAAGATAAAAATGTAAAAGTCGTACTATTCAGAAGAAATTTCGGCCAGACTGCGGCAATGGCGGCCGGTATAGATCACTCAAAGGGTGAGGTTATCGTTTTTATGGATTCGGATCTTCAGAATGAGCCTGAAGATATCGGCAGACTTCTTGATAAGATAGATGAAGGTTACGACGTCGTAAGCGGATGGAGAAATAAAAGACAGGATAAATGGCTCTCAAGAAAGCTTCCGTCTAAAATTGCAAACTGGCTTATATCAAAAGTTACCGATGTACCTCTGCACGATCTCGGCTGTTCACTAAAAGCATACAGGGGTGAAATTTTAAGACAGGTTAATCTTTATGGAGAGATGCATAGATTTATCCCTGTTCATGCGTCATGGATCGGAGCGAAAATTACTGAAATACCGGTCGGACATCATGCGCGGCAGTATGGACAGTCAAAGTACGGCATCAAGAGAACATTCAAAGTAGTACTTGACCTTATTACTGTTAAATTTATGGGTTCATATTCAACAAAGCCGATTTATGTTTTCGGAGGTACCGGTCTTATCTCTCTTTTCTTCTCATTTCTTGCAGGTGGAACTGTTATTATGTTGAAGATTATAAAACACAAAGATATGACAGGAAATCCCCTTTTTATGCTTTCAATTACTCTGTTTATAGTCGGTGTTCTTTTTATTCAGATGGGTATTCTCGCAGAGATAATGATCAGAATTTATCATGAGGCACGTGAATTGCCGCCTTATAAGGTGAAGGAAACTATCAATATAGATTAGAATTAGAATTATAATTATCACGTGCGTAAGATTTGAATCAGGCCCCGGTATTTTCATAAGAATGAAGCCGAAAAACCGGGGTTAAAATTAAACTATCTGTTCGGAATTATTTTTTTTCGGTCTCATTTTTCTTTGTATCTGCATTGACGGTCTCTTTTTTCTCGTCCCCATTTTTCTCTCCCGACATGATGAAGCCCATAGGACGTTTTTTAAATTCAACTGAAATCTCGTTAACTACTTTAGCAGTCTCTCTGAACGAATCTAGAATTGCCGGGATATCTTTTTGTGAGTCTGCCAGTATGCTGTTAACACTGGTAATACTGGTTCCAAGATCGGTCAGAAGTCCCCGTATATTCTGTTTACTATCCAGCGAAATATCTTTAACAACTCCAACAGTTTCAGTAACGGTGCTGAGCAGATTATGAACATCCCTGAGTATAGCTTCAAGATTTACATATTCGAGCCCTTCAATAACATCACCGTTTCTTAGTGGCGCCCCTTTTCTTTCCGGATTCCGCATTTCAACAACAGTATCACCGATAATATTCTGATTGAGTATTATGGCGGAACAATCCTCATGCAGATCTATATCTTTTTTTATTCTCATGGTGGCAAGAAAGTGGAGGCCCGGCTTATAAACAGGGCGGAGTTCCACAACTCTCCCTATATCATAACCTTTAAGTTTAACCGCGGTCCCCTTTTTTATTGCGGATATATTGTCAATTTTTAAATATACATCAATAGTTGATCCTGAAAGGGAGTAACCCAGTTTCAGAATAATAAATAATAGAAGCATAATTACCGGGATTAAAATGAATATCCCGACTTTTAATTCATTCGGATTTTTAAAAGAAATCTTTTTCATAAAATTACCATAGGGCCTTCAATAGACTTATTTTTATACTGCAGCAGATAAGGATTAGTGGAATTTATAAAATCTTCACGGGTTCCACTGAATACAATTCTCCCGTTAAAAAACATAATAAAAGAATCGGAAATATCAATAAAATTCCAGGGGTAATATGTAATAATTATAAGGGATTTATCAGGAAGTTTTGACCGTTCACTGAGAATGTTCATCATGGTTTTGATGTTAAGAGGGCACTGATCTTCAAAAGCATATTCAAGATAGAGCAGATCCGGGTCCATAGCCAGGGCTCTGGCGAAGGATGTTTTTAATATTTCAGATCTTGTAAGATCAATAGGCCTTAATTTCCTGCAGTGATCGAGATTGAGATCATATATAATTCCGCCAACGTGTTTTTTTATCTCAGGTGCAGTCATCTTCGAATGATATTCAAGAGGAAGAGAGATGTTCTGTTCTACAGTCATGTTGCTGAGAAGACCATAATCTCCATGAACATAACCTATATCTTTTTTGTGCATCAGCTGACCGAAGTAATCCAGTGCATTTAAAGATTCTCCCTTATAAAGTACTTCTCCATCATATCCGGAATCTGTGCGCAGGATAAGTTCAGACAGGATGTTTATACCGGAACCCTCAGGTCCGAAGACAAGAAGATTATCCCCCTGCTTGAGGTTGAAAGTAACATCATCAAGCAGGGTAATGCCGTTTATGGTATATGTTACATTTTTAACATCAACTATCAATTCATCCAAGGAAAGGTCCTCTTCTATAAATAAAATAATAAAGAAACAAGAATGTTAACAATAATAGATACAAAAAGTGTCCGTATTACTGCTTTGGAAACGTATATGGGAATTTCAAATTTTGATGACGGTTTAAGACCATAATAGCAGCAGATGAGAGGAATGGTTATTCCGAATATTATACTTTTAATTAAAGCTGCAACTATATCTTTAAACGTGAATGAGTCTATCAGTGTCTGGGCAAATACATCCATCGGGATATAGACAACTGTCTGCGAAATGAGGTATCCTCCGATAAAGGCGACTATATCAAAAATAATTATAAGTGATGTTATTGAAATAATCGATGCAATTATTCTCGGGAAGATAATAAAGAGTTTTGTATCTATCCCCATGAGTTCCATGGAGAGAATTTCCCGTGACCACTTCTGAACAGAAATTTCTGTCGCTATGGCCGATCCCGATCTTGAAATTACAATAAGTGCAGTGGCAAGCGGGCCAAGCTCCCGTGCAATAATTATTACAAGAATATTTCCAAGGAAACCCTCAACTCCGAACTTCGGCAGACTGGTGAGAGCCTGTATAATTACTGTTCCACCAAGAAGCAGGGCGATTATCATAACTATAACCAGGGCATCGACACCGGTAAATTTTGTCTGATTAACAATGATATTGTAAATAGAACGGAAACTGAGATACCGCAGCGATCTCAGTGAGAAAATTATCGACTTTGTATATTTGGCGAAATCGGACATGCCTCTGCTCATTGAGAGGGCTTTCGATCCTGTATATATAGATATCTCTTTTATCATATTCCCGATTTATCAATTTAATCTGATTGCAGAAGGCGCATACTTATACTATAGCGGATAACGAATGAATTAGTATAAGCAACCCTTCGACTCCGCTCATTTCGACAAGCTCAATACAAGCAGGGAGCGTAATTTAACGCTGGCTGAGCGGAGTCGAAGTCTGAGGTTCGTACTATTTCAATCTTAAAATGCTATAAAATCTGAATTCCGCTAATTATATATAATTGCTTTTCTCAACCTGATTATATAATACTGTTTATGAGAGAATTCAGCCACACCTTTTTCTAAATACCAGTTTATTTAAAAAATGTGATTATTATTCAATGATTTTTTTGTTTACCAGAGTAATATTTTATTTTTAATGAGCTAAGAATTATTATACTTAATATTACTTTATAAGACAGGAATTTATATGTCACAAAGACTCAGATATTTTACTTTAGCAGGTGTCTCCGTCATCGCTGCAATTTTTATAATTGCGTCATTATCTACCAGTCTAATTTATATCAGGGATTACGCTAAATCCTTTGCAATCAGAACTTTTAATCTTTATGAATCACCCTCAGGAACAGTAAGTGTAATCAGCGGTAACAACTATAAAAAATATATAAAAACATATAATAATATGCCAGACGGGATGTTTCATTTTGCTAATGTGCTTTTTTATCAGGCAAATAAAAATACACCTCTGTCAGAGCTTGCGGTGTCAGCAATTGAACTGACCGATTATTATAAATTATACACGTTTAAGCAGGATCTTTTATCAGGGAATAGAATTAACAGGAATATAATTAATTCGGGTGAAGTAATAATTATTGATAAGTCTCTCCCTGTTTTAATTCCTGATTACAAGTTACACAGATCGGGAAGTGTAATTTTTACGAAGGGGCTTTACTTTTCCGGTGATACTGCCGGGGGGGAGTCTTTTATATCAAAGCTTCCGGTATTTAAGTCTATGGGAATTAATGCGATAGTATTTGATGTAAAGGATATAACCGGAATTGTTCACACAAAGAGCAGACTAAAAGAAGTGCGTGATTATAATCTTATCCGGCAGGGAGCAATTGATAATCTGCCGAAGCTTATAAGGGACTGCAGAGATAACGGTTTGTACACTATTGCCAGAATCGCGGTTTTCCATGATCAGCGTCTATGGGAATCAGATCCATCTTCACGCATTAAATCGAAGAATACAGGGCGGGAGTGGAATCCAGGTTCACATGAGAAGTGGTGTGACCCCACGAGCAGAAAAGTTCAGGATTACAATATAGCTCTGGCGGTTGAACTTGCCGAAGCCGGTGTTGACGAAGTGCAGTTTGACTACATAAGATTTCCTACACTTGGAGATCAGAATGATACCGCTTTTGTCTACAGTGACGGCAAAATGGAGAGAGTTGAGATCATATCGCGTTTTTTAAAGAGAGCTCACGAGGAGATAAGGAGAGCCGGAGCTTTTCTCTCAATTGATATTTTCGGAGTTGTAGCATGGGGTAAACGGGTTGATATTGATAAAACCGGTCAGGATATAGCCCTCCTTGCTCAGCATTGTGATGTGATCTCTCCTATGCTCTACCCGTCTCATTTTAATGATCAGTTCGACGGATTTCAGAATCCCGGTGATCATCCGTATTATTTTATTCTTGAAGGCTGCAGAAAGGTCCGCGAGCTTGCCGGCAATAAGGTAATAATCCGGCCATGGCTGCAGGCATTCGGCTGGAGAGTTTCGAGATTCAATGCTGAGTATATTGCCGAGCAGGTTAAAGGTTCGAACGATTCAGGTGCATTCGGATATCTCTTCTGGAATGCGTCTAATAAGTACAATGAAGTTTTTCAGAGTATGGAAAAGTAAAATCTGCAGTAGAAACAGAATAAGGGGCTTAAGCCCCTTGTTCTGTGAGTTGATATTTACGTGTGAATTTGTGTCTATTCGATTATGACTTTTACTGTTGTCGTTTTTGCGGACTCCGGTTTATCTTTCCAATGCTGAGCATAATTGAAAGTTAGAGTTAATTCCCCTTTTTCAATAGATTTAAAAACAAACTGCTGAATTTCAAATCCGCCGGTTATATCTGCATTTTTCTTTTCAGTTAATACTTCCTCTTTTACAATTTTAAGAGCAGAGGGAAGCTTCATCAGCTTCCAGCTGTAGCCTGTACTCAGCTGAGCTTCGAGTGAGACAGAAAAAGTTTTTCCTGCTTTTGCAGTAATGGTCTGATCCCCGGAGCCTGATTTGACAAGAATCTCCGGCGAATTTGCACATCCTGAAAATAAAAAAGCGAAAATTGTTATTGAGAATATATACTTTTTAAAAGTCATTATTTCCTCCGGATTATTCCTGGGATACGACTATCCATGATGCGCCGTATCCTATATTATTACATCCGTATTCAACCCAGATGTAGCCTTTGTCTCCCCAGTTCGGACCCCAGGAATTTTTTACAAGATATGCTTTTTTGTTGTCATCCCAGCCTACAATTGTAATGGCATGATTTACATCGTTTGGTCCCGAGACAGATGCAAACTCATCGAATACTCCGCTTTTATATGCCTGAAATGCCGGTGTAACTTTAACTGTCGCGGCAATGGCTCCGTATTTTGCAATAGCTGCTTTCATCTCCTGCACGGATGGGATTCCGGCATCTCTTCGAATGTAACCCCATTTACTGATTGTATATTTTGTCTTTGATGATGATGAGCAGAAGCCGGATTTCCCTTTGTACGGATCATCTTTCTCGGTTCTGGCTCCTTTGGTTGTCAGATAGTCGAAAACACCGCCATACCATCCGCCGTCGCAGCTGCCTGCATCTTTTCCGTTTTTATCAGCTGCACAGTCGAGTATTGCCTGTTCGGATATATCAAGTGTTGTTCCGTTTTTTAATAAATAATCGGTTTCATAAACAGCAGCAGCTGTGAACGCCCAGCAGCTTCCGCATATTCCCTGATACTGAACAATTGTAGATGTTTTAGCTCCGTTCCATGCAAATACAGGGAGTGTTAAAGCCGGTGCAAGGTTAAACGGAATATTACGGTCATTCATTTCCGCTTTATTATTCTCTTCGTTACGTCTTCTCTCCTCCTCCTGTCTTCGGAGTTCCTCCTGTCTGCGCATCTCCTCCTGTTTCCTTCTGTCTTCCTCTTTATTTATTGCATCTTCTCTTCTTTTTCTCTCTTCTTCGAGACGTCTAAGCTCTTCCTGTTTTCTTTTTTCAGCTTTTTTACGTTCGATCTCCTCTTTCTTTCTTTTTTCCTCTTCTATTTTTCTCAGTTCCTCTTCAGAAGGGGGCTTTGTTCCTGTAATTTCAGAAATTTTATATTTCATCATTTCATTGAGTTCAACAGTGAATTTCTTGTTTTTCTTTTTAAGATCAGCAACAACACTGTTCATTGTCTGCTTAATCTCTTCATCGGTTCTTCCGATTTTCTGTTTGTCCTGCTTGAATTTTTTAAGTATATCTTCCTTCGTAGTCTTCTGCGCATTTACTGCTGAAGATGATAATGTTAAGATTAGAATTAAAATCAGCCCCGTAAAAGCTTTAAATCTGGTGTTTACTGTTCTTTTCATACAGCTCTCCTGAAATATGATAATTCATGTATAATTTATTATATACTGATATTTTTTGCAATAAACAAATTTTAAAACAATGTTAATTCCTTAACATGCATTTCAAATTTAAAAAAAAGAATATATCTCTCCGCCGCCGAAGGCGGCGGAGAGATATAAGTTTTTTAGCATAAAAGAATTCAGGAATTATTACTGAATTTTAAAATATATTGACAGTTTAAATTAACTTCTGATTTCTGATAGCTGAATAAATAAATCTGGAGCTTGATATGTCAGTAAAAAAAATAGCCGTACTTCCGGGCGATGGAATAGGACCTGAGGTCATTGAAGAAGCAATTAAAGTATTGGATAAAATTTCCGGAATTTTCGGCATAGGATTTTCATATACTTTCGCCGATGTAGGGGGCGCTGCTCTCGATAACCATGGCGAACCTCTCCCTGCGTCTACAGTAAAAATATGCGAAGATTCAGACGCGGTACTTTTCGGTTCAGTGGGGGGACCAAAATGGGAAAAATTTCCTCCTGAAAAACAGCCTGAAAGAGGTGCTCTTCTCCCTTTAAGAAAACATTTTAATCTTTATGCGAACCTCAGACCTGCTATTATCTTCAAAGAGCTGAAAGAGGCATCTCCTCTTAAATCAGCAATTATAGGTGACGGCTTTGATATTATGATTATCAGAGAGCTTACCGGCGGAATCTATTTTGGACAGCCTAAATTTAAAGATGACAACAAAGGATTTGATACTCTTATTTATACCCGCCCTGAAATTGTAAGAATTGCAAAAGTAGCATTTGAAACTGCAATGAAGCGTAATAAAAAAGTTACTTCTATAGATAAAGCAAATGTGCTTTCAACTTCAATTCTCTGGAGAGAGGTTGTTGAAGAGGTGGCGAAGGATTATCCTGAAGTAGCATTAAACCATCTTTATGTAGATAATGCTTCAATGCAGCTTGTAAAAGATCCCCGTCAGTTTGATGTTATGCTCTGCGATAATATGTTTGGAGATATTCTTTCAGATGAAGCTTCAATGATTACAGGATCTATCGGAATGCTCCCTTCTGCTTCACTCTCTGACGGATCTTTCGGATTATATGAGCCTGCAGGCGGATCAGCTCCGGACATAGCAGGTAAGGGGATTGCAAATCCGATTGCTCAGATTCTTTCAGGCGCGATGATGCTTAAATACAGTTTCGGATTAAATGAAGCTTATACAATGATTTTCAGTTCAATAGAGAAAGCTCTTGAGCAGGGATATAGAACCGGAGATATAATGTCTGAAGGGAAAAAACTCATCGGAACAAAAGAGATGGGTGATCTTATTCTTTCAAATATAAAATAGGCATAATAAAATATTAAAAAAAAGCCGGCTGCGTTAGCGCCGGCTTTTTTTTATTTTTTTGAAAGCTCAAGTGTCATCGTTTTGGCTTTTACAAATAAATTTTCAGCTTCCTGAAAATTCCCCTTTTTCATGGACTCCAGTCCCTTGCTGAAAAGAGTATCGATTTCTTTTACGCTCATATTAATAACCTCCGTGTTATATTACTTATTTATCGACATTTAGCAGAAATGTGTTAGAATTTTTACGAAAAAAATATTAAAAAATAAAATTGTTTCGCCAGCTATATCTTTCTGCTCCTGCAATTTCAGACTAACTTGTACCAATATCAACAGCCCCCTAAATCCCCCGGAGGGGGACTTAAAAGACATTTGTTTTAAAAATTACGTTAAAATGAATGAATTTTGCGATATTGTTTTAAAGTCCCCCTCCGGGGGCTGGGCATTTGGTGCTGCAAAATGATGCATGAAGAATTTAGAATCTCTTACCTTAATGACATTGGGTGCGGGAGGGCATTAAGAAGTCACCAGTCAGTGCAGCCTGCATAAAATAAATTGACAATAGAAGACTTTTGAATCAGATTTACTTTAAGAACATCTGTTTTAGATTGAAACAGTAGTAAGATCAGAGGATTTTTTGTAACTGTTCATAAACCGGTTATATTTCATCTCCGCCGCGCCGGAGAGTAGTTTTACCACTGGTTTTTCATCAGGTACGATTTTTTCAGTCTGAAAAGCATCTCAATTCCGGGGGAATTATGTCAGAAGATCATAGTATCACCAGTTTCCATGAAATAATACGAGAACTGTCAGATATCGAGTCCAGGCTTGAAATGAATATAGATACAACTCTATGGATCAGTGACCCTCATGGGGCAGGGGAGCGTTTTGTTTCGATTCTTAAAGGGCGGTTTGGACTGGTATGGCGTTCTGCATATGAAGCTCTCCCTAAAACATTTTCTAATGAAAAACTGGAGCATATAGACAGGATAATTAAAAAAGAGAAATATATAGAAGCTGATGACTTTAAGATGGAGAAACAGGATGTTATTTCGGCGCTTGTTCATATTATCCGCTATAAAGTTCAGGGTGTACACGATTTTGACCAGATAAGAGGGGGGATCAATAGAGATCTTAAACCTCTTCTTGAAAACCTTATACTCAATTTCCCTGTACCTAATATTGTTTTTGAGGATGAAATTGTTGCTGATAAAATAATAAGCGCACTTGCTAAAATTGTTAAACAGGTAATTCTGGGTCAGCTTATTGTTCTCGGTGATGTTTTTGATAGAGGGGACGAGCCGGATAAAATACTGAGAATACTCTCTCAGAAGGATCTGAAGCCCTTTGTTAAATTTGTCTGGGGGAATCATGATATTCTCTGGATGGGGGCTGCTGCGGGCAACAAATCTCTTATTGCTGAGGCCTTAAGAATCAGTGTCAGGTATGATACGCTCGATTTCCTGAAACGTCTTGGAATAGATATATCTAAACTTCAGGCTTTTGCTGAAAGGCTTTATCCCGGAAAAATCAGCGGAAATTTTAAAGCAAAACTGGATATATCAAAAAAGATGGAGAAGACTCTCGCAATGATTCAGTTTAAACTCGAAGAGGATGCCATTAAAAAATATCCTCAGCTTGGTATGGATGGCAGACTTAATCTTGAAAAACTCGCCGGATTAATCAAAAACGGACAGACTTCTGGACTTTCAGATAATAATTTTCCCACACTTATTCTCGATGATCCGCTCCGGCTGACAGATGAAGAGCAGGAGATTATCGATGACCTTGTGAATCAGTTTACAAAAAGCCGTCAGATAAAAAGGCTCATGGAGTATTTATTTATAGAGGGTAAACTTTATCATATCAACAATTATATTATGAATATACATGCACTTGTTCCGAGTACTGCTGACGGTCAGTTTGAAGAGCTCTACGGGAAGAAGGGGAAAGAGCTGCTTGATCATATTGAGATTGTGGTAAAAGATATTGGAGAAAACTATCTTGCCGGAAAAGCGCAGGAACCTTTTCAGCTTGCTATGATGTTCTATTTATGGTGCGGCCCCAAGTCTCCGCTATTCGGTAAAGATGCAATGAAAACATTTGAAAGATATTTTTACAGGGATAAGGAATCACATAAAGAGAATACTCTTTACTGGGGGAAAAATATCAACAACCCCGATTTTATAAATAAACTTACATATGAATTTAACGTGGAGAGAATTGTATTCGGGCATACACCCGTTGATATAAGCAAAGGGCAGAAGATAGCCAGCGCTAATGGAAAGGCTATAAATATTGACGGCGGATTCTCCGAGGCATATCTCAACCGCGGTCATGCCTTAATTCAGACACCATACTCGCTCTATGCAATTATTCTTCCAGCATCGGATGAAATAATAGATCTTCGTAAAAAGAAAGAGCCCACAAGACTCACCTTCGAGATGATAGATACATTCGAGGAACCGAAAAAAATAAAAGATACCTTTGTAGGGAAACAGCTTACACAGCGTCGGGATTTTCTTATGAATGAACTTAAGAATTATAAGGATAGTAATTATATTCAGTAGGTGTGGTGAGGTAAGAATAAACTAGAGCTTTGAGCTGATGATTTTGAATCAATAATAAAAGATATAAGCTGTTGTGTTATACATAATTTATCACTTAAACTTGAAATCCCCTTGTTTCGCATCGCTCAACATCCCCCTTTAATAAAGGGGGTTATGAAATTCCTGAAGTCTAAACCCTCTTTATTAAAGAGGGTGGCCGATAGGCCGGGAGATTTATCGGTATTATGTAGAAAACTATTTTATTAAAATTCATCCGATCTAAGCACTAGTCTGGAAGCATATAGCCCCTCTTTTCTTTTAAGAATTGAGGGGCTATATGCTTATTTCAAACTTTTAAATAAATTTTACTGCTTATAGTTCTGTTTAATATAGCTGTCCAGAAACTCCTTCGGATTATCCACGGCTGCACCCGGAATTGTAAAAGCTTCAAGTTTCATCAGTCTTATACCGTGGAAAAAATCTCTGAAAAGCTCATCACAGAGATCACGGACTTTTAAATTGGATTCGTTCGATTTATTTTCCAGTTTAGTTTTAGCCTCTTCATCGAATGAAATATAAATTCCATGTTCTATTAAAAATTCCTTCTGGAATTTAATTATTCCATCTTCCAGGAGCAGAGAAGATAGAACTTTTTCCGGATTGTTAATAAGTTCCATATCAACATATAATTTTTTTACGCCGGTTGATGGGAGTTTCTTTTCAAACCTGATAAGGAGTTTTTCAAATACGCTGAGAAGTCCTCTTGCCCCTGTTTTTTCAAGGTGAGCCCTACGTGCCAGTTCCATGAGAGCTTCATCGCTGAAATCGAGATCAATTCCATATGCTTTAAAATCCATTTTTTTGCCGAATACAACAGTACTGTGGCTGTTCTTTAAAATTTTGTAGAGACCGTCTATATCAAGCTCGTTTAAAACTACCGAGACGGGGAGACGTCCGATGAATTCAGATTCAAAACCGAATTCGATAAGATCCTCAGTCTTGAGCTGTTTTATTATTTCATGTTTCTCCATCGCGGAAGTCCGGAGTTTGTCGAAACCGATACTCTGTCTGTTTAATCTTTTATTAATTATATCGGGCAGAGTCGAGAATGCACCGGAAACGATGAATAATATATTTTTAGTATTGATCTTCTTTCTGGTGACTTTACCCGTCCTCTGTGCCTCCATAGCAGCTTCAACCTGAGACGCCAGATCGTGCGGAGTTTTGAGGTCCACTTCCGATTCCTCCATGAGTTTCAGAAGGTTTCGCTGTACACCGGTTCTTGATACATCAGGACCGGTGGTGTTCCCCGATGCCGCGATTTTATCAATCTCGTCAATATAGATAATCCCATATTCAGCCTTTGTAATATCTCCATCTGCTTCGTACACAAGTTCACGTACAAGATCTTCCACATCTCCGCCGACATAACCGGTTTCGCTGAATTTTGTAGCATCAGCTTTAACAAAAGGTACTCCGATTTTTTTTGCGATATGCTTGATGATGTACGTTTTACCAACACCTGTAGGTCCGATAAGGAGCATGTTGCTTTTTATATTTCCGACAATACGCTGATCTTCAGGTATGGACATTTCAATTTTCATTCTATTAAAATGGGTACATACTTTTGTAGCTATAACTTCTATTGAAGATTCCTGGCTGATTATATAACGGTTAAGATACTCCTCAAGTTCTTCAGGGAGGAGATTAAAATTTATTTCCGATTCATGAACTTTTGTTCCGGGGTGATCACCTACTTCATCGGGTTTAGCCTGAACTTCTTCAGGATTCATTTTCAGGATCTCGTCAAAAATTTTTTCATGATCAGGTGAAGAGTTTGTCATACTATAATCCTCTAATGGTATTCTGTGTTTAGTAATTGCTTATAATCCGGTAACATTTTATCACCGACGGGCCCTTGGCACACCGGAGAGTGTTTTACAGAATTATGAGTGTTTACTGTTAATTTCGATAATTTTACTATCATGCAACGTTAGACTGATATGTTAAATAAATGTTATTATTTATTTAGAAAACATCGTCTTGAGCTATTATCTGATAATTTTAGATACAGTTAACAGTATAGCCTTCGAGATCAAATAATTTATTTTTTTCATTTAAATAAAAAAATGCTTGAAAAATACTATACATATATTTACTATACATTTGTTCGATGTTAGTAAAGTGCTTTATTCAAAGACTTGATATGACAGAAGCCGGTCACCGGGAAAGACGTAATTCCTGAATCTCCTGCTTTTCAGTCAGGCATGTATATGTAACTCATGCTTAATTTAAAGTAAAGTGAGAGTACAATGAATGGTTATGTTACAAAGAAAGACGGCTTATGTTTATTTACGACTGACAGAGAGGAACAGAGAGGTAAGGGCTTTGTTAGAGGGAGAAAACATAAGGAAAGTGGAAAAAACTCTTGTGAACCTTTATCCGCTCTTATCAGAGAGTTCAGAGGCGAAATTGTCAGCGGTGACAAAATGATACTATTTCCCATGGTAAATTAAAATTATAAAGAAAGCAATAAGCTGCGGGGCTGCCCCGAAATCACACCCAAAAACCCTTAGCAAAAACCCTGCCACATAACGGCACTGCAGCTTTGAGTTAATAGAGTTTAGACAGATAAAAAAAGCTCTTCGTATAATCGGAGAGCTTTTTTTATCTTAAAATTGTCGTATGATTTTTATGTTTTCAGTGCTGCTTTACTCTAATCGGGTGAAACATCTTATTCTTACTATAATTTGAAATTATATAGCATTTAATCAAATAAGTACTTTTGCAGTAATAATGTAAAAGTACTTATTTGGCAGTTCGGCAGGCTCACTGACCGTATTCGATGGTTGCCTGCCTGTCGAAGCACATAATGTAAATTGTTATATTTCAGAGTATGTTGATTTTTTTTCAGGTGCAGGTTTTTTATAACCTTTTGCTTTTTCCGGGCATTTTGAAGAGCATTTTACTATGTTATTAGTACAGGCTGTTTTTTTTGATTCATTCTTTCCCGCTGCCTGCATACACTTAGCATAAATATTTTTGCAATCTGTATTACATGCCTCTACAGCAGGATCTACTGGTGCAGTTTTTACGGTAGATGTTGATGACGAGCACTGAGCGAGTTGAAAAATCATCGCAAGACTGATGAGTGTTAATACTATTTTTTTCATAACTATCCTTTTTGAGATTTAATATTTTATTAATCCATCTCCTCAAACAAAAAAACCTGCTGAGTCAAACGGAATGGATTATTAAACAATTAGAAAAATGAATTGCAAATAATATTTTGATCTGAAACTTACTTTTACCTTAAATCAAACTAAAGGAGTTAAGGAGTGAGCTAGTATAATTAGTCCTTCGACTCTGCTCAGAGAGCGAAATTTAATGCTGGCTGAGCGGAGTCGAAGCCTGAAGTCAGTACTATTTCAATCGTAAAATGCTGTAAAGAGTAGTATTTCTAAAAAATTTTTGAGAAGACCATGGGAGTTCAGTTCAGATAAATTTACCATGAACTGTTGGGATGCCTGCAATAGTTATAAATAGTATTATATAATGTAAAAAATTAAGTCACGGAGATTTTATATAAAAAGGAGTTAACGTTCAGGATAATAAGAATTTTTTTTGAACATATAGATAAAAAGAGGCTCTTCGTTAAAATGAAGAGCCTCTTTTTATCTGCCGAAGAAGGGAATCGAACCCTTATGAGGTTGCCCCCGCCGGATTTTGAGTCCGGTGCGTCTACCAGTTTCACCACTTCGGCTTAATTATAGGTAAAGATTATAATATTTCAGTTAAATATAGGAGGAATCTATTCAGGTTGCGGAATTTCATCAACTTCGATGTATTTACCTTTTGCTCTTGCGACAATCTTACCCATTTCGTTTTCGATTTCGGCCCTGTTTTCAATTACTCTTTTGCTTTTTTTAACAAACCAGCCCCGGATATAGAGGTTTTCACCAATAAATGCAGGCTGCAGATATCTTATTGTAAGTTCGCTTGTAATAGCCATAACTTCAAGATATTTGTTAACTGTTACCATTGTCTCATCGAGGAGAGTTGCAACTATCCCTGAGTGTATGATATTAGGAACACCTTCAAGCAGTTCATGAGCTGTAAACTCACCATAAGCTGTTTTCGTGTCATCATCGAATCTGAGCTTTAATTTAAGCCCGACTTCGTTTTCCTGCCCGCAGGCAAAACATATGTTATCTTCGTACTCTAGCATGGGTACATTTGTTTTGTATATGCGGTCATTTGTCAAGAACTTTTTGATTTAGAGGTATCAAGCTTCTTTAAAATCATGTCAACTTCATCCTGATCAAGCCATTCGTCAATGCTTGGATTGTCAGAATCAGTCATCATCATATACATTTCAAGAGCCATAATGAGGTCTTCTTTGGTTAGAAATCCTAATGTTACTAAAATTTCCCCTAGAAGTCTGTCTTTATTATCGACCTGAAGTTCCAGAGCTTCATTCAACTGGTACTCATTAATGATGCCGTTTTCAAGGAAAAATTTTCCAATTCTGTATTCGTTATTATCAATATTTCCCATGTTTACTCTCCGGAATTATTTAGTATTAATCTAACTTAAGTCAATGTCAAGTGCAAATTTTCTTGACGGTTTTAATATTAAATATACTATAAAGTACAGTAATCTTCAATGTAATGATTTATTTATTTTTTACCGGGAGATGCTGACTTACACTTTTCTGTACTGATAATAAATATAAAAGAGGAAGAAAGTGTATAAAATATCGTTAGGCATATTATTGGCTGTAGTACTGTTTTTTGAATTTCCATTATCCGGATTAGAGGGCCCGGTAAATTCTTTTACATATGTCGGATCAAAAGTCTGTAAAGAGTGCCATGGGGAAGATGCTATCGGCAATCAGTATAAAATATGGGCGATGTCCCCTCATGCGAAAGCATATACGACTCTCCTCGGTGAAAAAGCTGCTGAAATAGCTAAGAAATATAAAATTACATCTCCAGAAAAAAATACAAAATGTCTGAAATGTCATGCCGTCGGGAAGGGTGAGGTTGAGTCTATTGTTAAAGAGGGTGTAAGCTGTGAATCCTGTCATGGACCGGGGAGTGAGTATCATAAAGCGAGCAATCATGTCGATTACAGCAGCAGGGAGAACGGTTATAGGCGGGCTATTAAATTCGGTATGTATCCCATACGCGGAATAGGAAGCCTGAAGAGACGCGAAAGGCTCTGTCTGTCGTGTCATGTTAAAGAGAGACCCTGTTTTCCGGACAATCCGTCCAGTATCTACGAATTTAGAATTCCTATTCAGACTATTGATTCATTGTGGAAAGGAGATGTTAATTTCAGGCACCCCCTCCGCAAGTAGGCCTGTTTTGTGACGAATCTGTATGTCTCAGCCAGATGATACCCTCGGCGCGTATAAGAGTTCTCCGTATCATTTCAGAGGATCCGATCATCGAATCTATTCTCTCCTTGTCGAAAAGTGATTCCTGACCGCATGGATCTCCATGATTTTCGTAATATATCTGCTGAAGAGTTTTCCCTGCATAGGTGTGAATTTTTTCGTATTTAAGTGAACTTATATATGAATTTGTGAAAGATGCTATCTCTTTCTTGAAGAGCATATCTGTGAGCATACAGTAAATCTCTTCAGGTGAAAGGATTACTTTGGTCAATCGATTCAGGCCGTTGATTATTTCATGTACGAAAAGACCCTGATCCATACATTTGTATGCAATAACCGGATGTTTTTTTATATCTGAATTAATGAAAGAGCGTCTTACGAGCCCGTTCAGGTCAAGACCGGCTGTACCGATATTAATCAGAACCATTATGTTCTCCGGTTTTCCTGCAATTTCAAAGAGCTCTTCAGTGTTAGATACAAATACCGTTTTGTATCCGAATCTTTTTATTATTGAGTTGAACATGTTTTTCTGCAGTTCATTATCATCAAGTATCACAAATGTACCGTGACCCGGTTCAGGTTTAATATTCAGGTTTTTTATATATAGAGCAATACGTTCAGGCGAAAATTCTGTGATACAGTCGGATATACCGGTTTTAAGCAGAAACTTTCGAAGATTGAGAGTCATGTCGTCGGCAAAGCATATCAGTTTAGATTTATTATAGAGAAGTTTTACTCTCTCTGTGAGTTTGTCGCTTCCGCCGTTCCCGAAATCTGATATTTCAAGGAGAGTGTAATTGTTTTTTCCTTTTACAATCTTTTCCTCAAGGTTCTGATTGTCTGTGGCTGGAGAAAATTCATTAACCACAAATCCCTCGTTATGCAGAGGCTGCCGAAGCAGTTCATTCTTTGATGTTATCAGGTTTACTATATTCACTATAATTATGTCTCATTAATAAATTTATTCTTTTTTATTATGGCAGATTCTTTTCGTCAATCAGGATAATAGTGAAGGATGATTATTTTCCCCCCATCAGGCCCTCCCGCCCGCCACTATCCGCCCTCCCCATCCGCCCTATCGGGCACCTTCCCCTTGATGAGAAGGGGAAGGCTAAAAGCAAAAGGGCAGTGGGCTGGCACATTGCTTTTAACATATACAGTCTCCCCCTTCTTATCAACTAATCATTACCCACATCTTCTGTATGAGTTATAATAGACCATACAGAAGATACATCATTCAAACGCTGAAGTCCACGCCACATGACCTTAACACCAGGATCACCATCACCCTTGCGACACATGAAACCACCTAATCTTGCTATCATCATTGATGCTTCTTTTAGAGTTGGAGGCTTCTTTGGAAAATCTTTTTTCTGTTTTACCATACAATATAATGCATGCCATTCGTATTCTTCTAATACAATCTCACAAGATTCATCAGGTTTGATTCTGCTCTCATAGACCAGCCATAATAATTTCCATGAAACAATCGAATATAGAGAAAGTGCGTTTTCAATACGCTCTATAGTTTCAAGTTGCAGCTCTTCAACTTTGCATCCGCTCTTGAGAGTAAAATGAAATCTTTCAATCTTCCATCTCTGCCTATACCAGCCGAGTCTTTCTACCGCATCTTCAATGGTCAAAATTGGTATTGATGAGAGCAATAACCATTCTATTGGTTTTTCATCCAGTGCTGGATTTATCTCCCTGGCATATAAAGCGTCAAGTTCTATGAACTGTGAGTTTTTTGAATCTGTTGAATAATATGTCGGCTTTAACTGGAGTGTGCGGAATTTAATTTCCAACTCCACTTCTCTCTCCGGCAATTTAGAATTTGCATCCCTTGGTATGAAAACCTTGATTTTTCCGGCAATTTCTGCTGCTTCAATTGTTTTAATCAAAGAATTTTCTTCACTATTGACTTTCCGATTGCCGATAGCTCTTATCAGTATATCTTGTTTGAGCTCTTTGCTTCTTCTAAATAAATCAAAAAAATCTGCTTCGCGATCTGCTACAGTTACTGTTATTACACCATCCGGAATATCGGAAGTGCTTTCTTCCATGGCTTCTATCCAGCGAAAACTTTCCTTCTCTTCAACGGGAAGCTCTTTCCTTTTATTCTTTTTTCCTTTTTCTTCTGGATCTCGTGTCCAATACTTTTGAAATAATAAACCCAGAGGTACACCTTCCGGTGTTACAGCAAGAGTACTATGGAGTAATAAACCTTTACTATTAGGAGATGCCGCATGATCCCCCATTCCTTTTATAGCAGAAGGTCTGGTGTAATTGAAATCAGTTGTATCCTGTACAAGTAATACAATTTTATGTTCAGCCATTCTTACTCTGGTTGCTTCTTTATGTCCGGACAATATTCCTTCGGGAGTAACTTTTTTATTGTCTAACAATCGATATGCCCCTTTTATTTCTGACGGTTTTTTGCATGCTTGAGGAATCGAATGATTGGGATATTGCGATAATTGATCAATAGTTTTTGCCAATCGACTTCTTATCCTCTTATCATTGATTGTATTATTTCTAATTTCATCCGACAGATTTAATTTTTTATTCATGGATTATTCTTCCTGAAGATTAATCCAACCATAAATTAGCACAGATATTTAAATTAATATAACTTTTTTACCCACATCTCTAAAAAACTTAGAAATGTGGGTAATGATTAGTTCTTATCAAGGGGGACTACAAAAACGACGTTTGTGTGTCAGGCGCGGACAGGATGTCCTAAAAGCGCTGACTGATGTCGCTTCAGCGACAGAGGGGGGTAACAAAAATTTAATATAAAATTTTATTATAGTGCAAAGTGCTTGATTTTTAAAATATTAATGCTTGAATAGTTTAGATTTGGATATTATTATCAATATATAAGATTAAAGAGGAGGACTTTATGGCTGAGGCAGCATTCGATTTTAAAAAATTTATTGATGAAACAAAGGCAACTTTACTCACTCCGGCTGATTATTTTTCTGTTATGTCAAAAACCGGCGGTTTTGCTGAGCCGCTTATAAAGGCAGTTATTTACGGTTTTGTTGCAGCTCTTATTAATTTTCTCTGGATAGCACTATCTCTCGGAGCAGTTGGTGGAGCTTTCGGCGGTATGATAGGCGGCGGCGTTGGTGTAATGGGTCTTGTTATGTCTGTTATAGGATCTATAATTGCATTGTTTATCGGCGGGGCTATTATTCTTGTGATAAGTGCAATCTGCGGCGGCAGCACAGATTATGAATCAAATGTAAGAGTTACTGCATCTCTAATGGCAATTTCACCGATTAGTTCTCTTTTCGGATTTTTAAATGGATTCAGCCTCTGGCTTGGCGGTTTAGTAAGCATAGCTGTATCTTTATACGGATTATGGCTGCTTTATAATGCTCTGACAAAAGCTCTCGGAGGAAAAGAGGGACCTGCTAAAGTCATATCCATAATATTGGCTGCTATCCCTGTATTGATGATTATAAGCGGTCTTCTCTGCATGAAAGCTGTAAGTACTCTCCCTGATCAGATGATGAAAAATGTTCCAATGGAAGATCAGGAGCAGATGAAAAAAGCGCTGGAAGAGGCGACTAAGGGTCTTGAGATGCTGAATAAAGAGATTGAAGAAGAAAAAAAAGAAGCTGATAAATAGTTTTTAAAATCTTTTATTTGTCATCGGAATTTGCTGATGAATTAATGAAAGGGCTGGATAAATTTTATCAGCCCTTTTTTAATTTCCGTTAGCCGCAATAATTCCGTGTTTGAGCATGTAGCAGATTATGTATTTTTCTATTGTGCTTTTTGGTCCCCTCATGCAGCTTTTTTCTCTGAAGTTAGCGTTGTTTTTTCTTCTGACATAGAAGTGGTACATTTCACGCGGATCGTGATAGTCATTCATGGGGTAAGATTTCTCTTTTTCAAGTACACGGTCCATCTCTGTCATATTGAATGAGGATATTAATTTTGATTCCATGTAATCCTCTATCCTCATTATCTCTTCGTAGGACAATCCCATTAGATATTCTTTAAGAGCATCGAGCGTATCTTCATTGAACTCGCTGTCGGATAGAAAATTAATCAGCATCGAATTCCGGCCCGCGCAGAATGAAGTAATTTCGGAAATCCCCTGCATTGTTCCGAATGATGGAGTAAACGACTGCCGGGAGATCCAAAGGTCGGTTAAAATAGGTTCAAGCTCCTCAATCCCTTTGTAAATCCGGTATTCCCATATTTTAACCAGAAGCAATCCTGCCTTTGTACGGACATCTATATCAAGAGTTACATCTGAAATAATTGAAATAAAAACCTCTTCTGCCATTATTGAAAAAACATTCAGAGAGATGACTTTTCTGATATTGTCTTTGCCGGAACAGAGGTGCAGGTAATCTGAGCAGACATATGAAATCAGAATGAAGAAGTTCATCTTTGCTATTGTGAATCCCCGTCCCAGAACTGCCTTTGTCGGAGTGTTCAGCAGAAGGTTAAGTCCGGCGTGGGCACATAAGTTGTCTACAAGAGTTTCAAGCGTACGGCTGTGCTTTCCCAGTACCTGCTGATTTAAAAGCGAAGGATAGTGTGATATTGATTCTGCAAGCATCTCAAGAGATAAAAGGGTATCCTCAATTACTTTTATGTCATCGAGATCACCCGAGTTTGAAAGCATCTTTTTTGTCTCGGAGATTATCAGCTCTTCGTTGTCGCTGAATACCTGTATTGTTTTCATTTTTTCTTCTATTTTATGAATTTTATTTGCCGTGAATAGTCAGTTGATAAATATATACATATATGTCGATCCTAAAAACTACGTTTCCGGTTCCGCCGGGAACCCTGCGGGGCTTATAAAGGGGCTACCGCCCGAGCGAACACGACGTTCGTCAGCCAGCAACGACAGGAAGTCGAAAAAAGCTGGCCTTAAACCCTGTAAATATTGAGTTATTGGGACTGTCTTTAAGTAATATAGTTTTCTATTCGGAATAAAAAAAGATTAATGGGAGGATTTTTTGAGACAAATATATATTGTATCAGTTTTAATGCTTTTTATCACCGGTTCTTTAACTGTCTGCGCTTCTGCTGAAAAAAAAGACTTATCTTCCGACAGCGGTAAGAGTGTATCGGTTAACATAGCAGATGTTAAGGATTCTGACACGGGAAAAAACTCAGCTCAGAAGAGATTAACATCCATGAAGACTCCATCTGACTATACTCCTGCTAAACCGGAAGTTGTAACTTTCGGCAATAATGATATTAAGGTTAACCTTTACGCCAAAAGGTTTGCGCAGGGTAGCGGTGTTTATGCTGAAATAGAAAAAAAAGGGGGAGGCTCTGAGCCGTCAGATGTGACTCTCTTATTTAAAAATATTAAAGTACCTGTGACTAAAACATCCTGGGGATTCAGGGCTTTGTGGGGGATTGATCCTCAGCAGAAACCGGGATCTTTCGGTGTAACTGTTAACTATAGTATTAATGGAAAAACAGATTCTCTTGCAACGGAAATTAAAATCAGAGATGTTGATTTTCCAGTTTCTAAAAAGATGCTTAATGTGGGAAAATTTTCTGATATGGATTATACTAATAATCCAAAATTTAGAGATCATATTGCCGAGAGCTCTGCTCTTCGCGAAAAGGCGTTCAACTCGGTTACTGAGGACTGTATCGGCAGCTCGCTTGCTCATCCGAGAGATATACATAAAATTACAGGTGATTACTGGAGAAAGAGAACATATCTTGCTTATCAGAAAAAAGGCACAAAGAAGGGAAAGAAAAAAACTGTAAAAGAGGGGAGGGTCCGGTTCCATCGCGGAGTTGATCTTAACGGCACCATCGGGTCTCCGATTTATGCAATGGCTGACGGCTTAGTTGTACTCTCTCATACTATGTTTTTTGAGGGGAAGATGGTCATTGTCGATCATGGCAATCAGGTATTTTCGTATTATCAGCATATGGATTCTCTTAAAGTCAAGACCGGGGATAGAGTCAGGGCCGGTGATGTTCTAGGGGGAGTGGGTGCTACGGGTATGGTTACAGGTCCGCATCTTCACCTTGCTTTCAGTATAAGAGGAGTTCATGTCGATCCGCTGAGTATACTTTCACTGCCGGTGAGCAGATAATTTTTTTTATCATTTTGTGTAACAAGAGCGTGGAAGTTCTCTCAGAAAAAGAAGTGTGTTCGGAATTCTTTAAATAATAAAATTTTACCCCCCCCTCTGTCGCTGAAGCGCCATCTCCCCCTTGATGAGAAGGGGGAGACAAGTTATGTTAAAAGCAATGAGCGCAAGCTCATTGTCCTTTTGCCTTCCCCATCTCACCATGGGGAAGGTGCCCGTAGGGCGGATGGGGAGGGGCGGGCATTTCAGAGCGGATAAATTTTTTTGATTATTACCTGTTCATAAAATAAATATTAATTTTAGTACACGGAGCAATATATGGACTTTACGGAAATTGAAAAGCTTACTCAGAGAGTAAAAAATGAAAACGGTTTTGTTGATGATATTAAAAAAGAGATTTCATCTGCAATCGTAGGGCAGGAGAAACTCATTGAGCGGATTATAATATCATACATGGTTGGGGGGCATATACTTCTTGAGGGTCTTCCGGGGCTTGCCAAGACTCTTGCTGTTAAAGCTTTTGCCCGCGCTGTTGACACAGACTTTATGCGGATTCAGTTTACTCCCGACCTGCTCCCTGCAGACCTTACCGGTACACAGATTTATAATCCGAAAGATCTCGATTTTTTTACCAGGAAAGGGCCACTGTTTACAAATATTCTTCTGGCGGATGAGATCAACAGGGCTCCCGCAAAGGTTCAGTCTGCTCTTCTTCAGGCCATGGAGGAGAAGCATGTGACAATAGGGAGTACAACTTTTGCTCTCCCCGATCCGTTCATGGTCCTTGCCACGGAGAATCCCATTGAGCAGGAGGGGACATATCCTCTTCCCGAGGCGCAGCTGGACCGTTTTTTCATGAAGGTACTCGTTGAATATCCGTCACATGATGAGGAGATTGAGATACTGAAAAGATTTAAAGATATCAGTGCCGAGAATATTCAGAAAATTGTAACTCCGGCTGATATTAAAGCAAAACATGAACTTGTTGAAAGCATTTACATTAACGATAAGCTTTTAAAATATATAGTATCAGTGGTTCACGAAACAAGAAACCCTTCTCGTAAAGAGGTGAAGAAATTCATTGATTTCGGGGCAAGCCCCAGAGCTTCAATTTCTCTTATGAAGGCCGCGAGATGTATAGCTTTTATAAGAGGACGCGGATTTGTAACTCCCGATGATATTAAAGAGATTGGTGCCGATGTTTTGAGACACAGAATAATTCTCTCTTATGAGGCAGAGGCTGACGGTAAGAGCGCCGATGATATTGTAAAACTGGTTTTTGATTCGGTGGAGGTCCCCTGATTGGACTCAAAAGAGATTGCTCTTCTAAAAAAGATAAGATTTGAGACCGGGAAGAAAATCAACACTACTTTTTCCGGCGAATACAGGTCTGCATTCCGTGGATACGGTTTATCATTTGATGCAGTGAGGGAGTATATACCCGGTGATGATATCCGCCGTATAGACTGGAATGTCTCTGCCAGGATGAATCATCTTTTTATCAAAGAGTATATTGAAGAGCGGGAACTTTCCGTTGTGTTTATGGTGGATCTTTCGGGATCGACAGACTTCGGTATTTCACGCAAGAAGAGAGAAGTGATTCTAGAATTTCTTACAATGATGCTCTATCTTGCGAACATGAATAACGACAGAGTTTCGGTAATACTCTTTTCTGATAAAGTTGAAAGATTCATACGTCCCGGAAAGGGGAGAAAGTATGTTCTTAAAGTTCTTGATGAAGTTATAAAGTGCCGGCCGGAGAGCAGAGGTACAGATATATCCGCAGCTGCGGATTTTATGCAGCGTGTTCTGAAAAAGAGGAGTGTTGTATTTGTCATTTCAGATTTTATCGACACTAAAAATGATTATCTACTCCGTCTCCGCCTGATGTCGAAAAAGCATGATGTTATACCGGTACAGGTTTACGATCCTGTTGAGTATGGCATGAATCTCTTTGGACTTACGGAGTATCTCGATCTTGAAACAGGGAGAGCTTTTCTTTCGGAATCTATCCCTGTGAAATTGAAGCTGCCTGATACGGGAGAGTTTGATTCGATTAAATTGAGAACGGATGAACAGATAGAGATCCCGATACTGAAATTTTTCTCCAAAAGAATTAAAGCAGGATGATGTTTCGCTATTATGAAAATAAATAAACAGATCATGTTTCTTGTCTCATTTCTTATACTTATATCTCTGTCGGGTATGACATATGCTGCTGAAGTTTCTCTTAGCGCTTCTGTCGCTCCGGAAAAAGCAACAGTGGGTCAGCCATTGACGTACAGTATCACTATCTCCGGAATAGATCCGGGTTCTTTAAAGATCACTCTCCCTGAAAAAAAAGTTGTATATCCCGATAAAAAAATCGATGATAAAAATAAAAAGAAAAATTCTGCCGGTGACGAAAAAACATCGGAAGAGTCCGTTCCGTTATATATAATAAATAATGCCCTTCGCGATGAGTCCGGGGTAAACGGAGTTAAGCAGGTTAATATAAGGATTATGCTAAGCTATTATAGAACCGGTTCTTATTCACTGCCTGATGTTAAAATTGCCGGAAGCGATGGAGTAGCGATCGGATATAAAATTCCGGTTGTATTAATTGAAGAGTTAAACAAAGAGGGAAAACTTGAGGAGATCGAGCCTCCGGTTTCTCTTGCAGGAAATTATACCAGAATCATATGGATTATTATTGCACTGCTGCTCATTGCAGCTGCGTCAGTATTATTATACCGCTATTTAAAGAAACGACGGAAAGTTATTTTACCGGAAGCTCCGTCTATCCCTCCGATTGAAATATTTTTAAGTGAGGTTGAATCTTTAAAACTGAAAGAATTAATTTCTCAGGGGCGGATCAACGAGTATGTATTTGATATATCAATTATTTTCAGAAGGTACCTTTCATCAATGCTGAAGTTTGATGCAGCTGAGATGACAACTGATGAAATTGCGAAAAAGATACGGAAATATATGCCCTCTGATTTATATGCAGTTTTCGGTGATGAGATTATCAGCAATATGCGTCTCTGGGATTTTTCAAAGTTTGCGGAGTTTACTCCGTCGTCCGAACTTCTGCTTAATAATCTCGATGCTACAATTTCTGTTGCGAAGAGAATATCCGGAATCGATATAAATACGGAGAACTCAGCATCAGCGGGGGGTGAGAATGGAACAGTTCGGATTTAAATATCCTCTCTTTCTTCTGCTGCTGGTACCGTTTTTTATTTATCTCTATTTTTATATCTTCAGAGGAGCGGGAAAAAGAAGTTCTGCGATTGCAGTCTCATCGTCGGAAATATTTAAGAAGAGAGAGAGTTTAAAAACAAAGACATATCCCTATATCGGATATTTGAGATTGTTATCAATTTTATTATTGATATTCGCTCTTGCTGCGCCGGGTAAAAAGATATCATATACAAGCATTAAAAATCAGGGTATTGATATTGTTGTGGCGCTCGATCTATCCGGCTCAATGAGGGGTGAGGACTTTCAGCCGGACAACAGGCTCACTGTAGCAAAGAAGGTTGTGTCTGACTTTGTGAGTAAGCGGCAGAATGACCGCATAGGGCTTGTTGTATTTGCCGGTGACGCATATCTTCAGTCGCCGCTTACTTCAGATCATGAAATTATAAAAGAGATTATAGCCGAACTCGATTTCGACAGCGTCGAAGAGGATGGTACTGCAATCGGTGATGCTATTGCACTGTCTGCTTCTAGGATGATGGAGAGTAAGGCTAAGGGGAAGATGATACTTCTTATAACTGACGGGATGAATAATCGCGGAGAGATAGATCCTGAAACTGCAGCGAAAACATGCGCCGGGCTTAATATAAAAGTATATACTGTCGGGATAGGTATGGATGGAAATGTACCGTATCCGAATCCGGCGGGACCGATGTTTCCGAAGCAGTATATCCGGAACCAGTTCAATGAGGAGTCTCTTAAAAATACTGCAGAGACAACGGGTGGTGTTTATTTCCGCGCGGATTCAACGGGTCTGTTCAGTACTAGTATGGAACAGATAGACAGGCTTGAAAAATCAGAGGTAGATCTGAAGGTCTACCACGAGTTTGATGACAGGTCGGGGTGGATACTGATTGCCGGTATAGCTCTTTTTTTTATTGAAGTGCTCCTGAGATCTCTTTTTTACAGGAAACTGCCATGATATCTTTTTTAAATTATGATTACATTGTATATATTTTTATTACTGCAGCTGTGATAATTGCCTTTCATATATTCTATTCCATCTGGCGTAGAATGGCAGTTAACTCAGCCATCGGAGACAGCAAAGCTGCAAAGAGTATTGTTGCAGGTCTATACTCAAGAATTCTGATTAAGGAGATACTGATATTTTCTGCTGTGGTTGTCTCTGCTCTGGTTCTTCTTGCTCCCGGCTGGGGTGAACGTGTAAAGGAGACATCCAATGAAGGGACCGATGTTCTCATCGCTCTGGATGTGAGCAGGAGTATGCTTGCAAAGGATGTTGATCCGTCAAGACTTGAAAAAGCAAAGAGTGCAGTAAAAGTCATTGCCGAATCACTGAATGGAGACAGGATAGGACTGATCATTTTTGCCGGGGATGCTTTTCTGCAGTGTCCATTAACCAATGATATAGGTGCATTTATGATGTTTCTCGATTCAGTGAATCCCGATTCAGTTCAGATTCAGGGGACCGACATGGGGCGGATGCTGGCCGAGGCTGGAAAGGTATACCAGAAGAAGAGGCTTACATCGAGGATGCTGATTGTTATAACCGATGGCGAGGATCATGAAGGTGGAGTCGATGCTGAAGCTGATAAGTTTAAAGAACTTGGGGTGTCGGTTTATGCTGCGGGTATCGGACGGGAAGGTGATTTGATTCCGGCAGAGGGTGATGGAGATGAGGGGACTTTCTACAGAGACAGCAATGGCGCCCTTGTGAAGACTGGTAAGAATGAGGATCTGCTCAAACAGCTTGCGGATAAAACAGGCGGATTTTATATAGATATAACAGATAATTTTTCAGGACTGGGCAAAATTATTAATCTTATTGAAGGTAAAGAAAAAACTTTTTATGGTTCAAGAATGATAAAAGAGAAGATTGACAGAACATATATTTTTCTTCTGATTCTGATTGTTCTGCTAGGCGCAGAGATGGTGATTCCGGAGAGAAAGAAGTAATGAAAAGATATATTGTAATACTAATCACAGCGTTAATCTGTATCGGATGGATTGACCCTTTCAAAGATGAAGTGGAAAAGGGGAACAGGAGTTATGAAAGTAAAGATTCGAAGCGGGCTCTTGAGCATTATAAAGAGGCCGAAAAGCATGCGCCGGACGAGAAGCAGAAGGGGATGCTCGACTTCAACAGAGGCGATGCCCATTATCAGCTTGAAAATTACGACATAGCTCTTGATAAATTTAAAAATTCAATTTCATCCGAAAATCCCGATATACAGAAAAAGGCTCTGTTTAATATGGGCAACTCTTATCTTAAACAGAAAAAATATAAAGAGGCTGCCGAGAGTTTTATTAAAGCGCTTGAGATCGATCCGGATTATGAGAAGGCAAAAAAGAATCTTGAGTATCTTTTGAAAGAGCAGGATAATAAAGATCAGAATAATAAAGATGATAAAAGCGGTTCCGGCGATAAGAGTGAAAGCAGCGATAAGAATAACAAAGAAAAAAATGAGAAGGAATCTGCAGATAACGAAAAAAAAATGAATGATATACAGGCTAGAAATCTTCTGGAGTCTATGAAAAATAAACCTGTAAGGAAGCAGAAGGGTAAAGGTGATGGAAGGAGATATCTTGAAAAATACTGGTAGGTTTATTCTGTCACTCTGTCTTTGTCTTTGTCTTTGTCTTTTTTTGTCCGGCGGACTCTATGCTGTTGAAATTGAAACTGAATTATCACCGGCACGTATTGCCGCTGGTGAATCAGCATCATTGAGGATAAAAGTAACCGGAAAATCAGGCGGAGTTAAGCCTGTTAAATTTCCGGCGGTTAGCGGTCTTCAGATAACATTTTCAGGTTCATCGAGAAATTTTCAGTTTGTAAATGGCAGGACATGGTCAGGTACAGTTCTTAACTTCTCTATCTATGGCGAGAAGAAGGGTGAGTATAAAATCCCTCCGTTTATTCTTGAGGCAGACGGAGAGAGGGTTTCATCCCGTGAAGTGATATTGATAGTTGGAGAGTCATCTTCGGGTGGAAACGGTGACAGGCCTTTGCGGGGAGATGTAAGTTTATCTACTGATTCTGTTTATGCCGGTGAACCGTTTGTTATGCGATATTTTGTTTATGACGGTTTTGATAATCCCTTCCGCATCGAAGGCTTCAGTGAACAGCCCCATGTAAAAGGTTTTGTCATGAAGGGGCTTGATGAGAGAGTTGATGATCCGGGGAGAACTTATGCAGGTTCATTCTGTCTTGTTCCTGTTGAAAATGGTGTACATCAGATTGGTGGAGGCACCGTTGATGTAGCAGTTGAAATGGCCCGCGGATTTTTTTCAATGAGCGGACGCAAGAGAATTGTTTTCCCGTATAAAAAAATTACAGTAATTCCTATCCCTGTAAACGGAAAGCCAGAAAATTTCAGCGGAGATGTGGGTGAATTTAAAATTGAAGCAAAGATTCCTTCGGGTGAATTTAAAATATATGAAGAGATAAAAATACAGGTAAAGATATCTGGAAGAGGGAATCTTCTTACTCTTTCCAAACCGCGAATAGGGAATGATCAGGGAATAAAAACTATTGTTGAAGAGGGGGAACAGACTTTATCAGTAAGCGAAGGTGGACTCTCGGGTGAGAAAAATTTTCTCATTACAGTTATTCCTCAGAAGGATGGAGATATAAATGCCGGTCATGTTTTTATAGAATATTTTAATCCTTATAAAAAAATATATGAGAAGGCGGAGAGTGCACCAATTAGTTTTACTGTTCAGAAGGGTGCCGGTTCAGCGGAGAAGGGCGAAGTCCAGTTTTCATCAGACGGTTCATTTAAAGGGAATTCTGTTTATATTTATGGAGTATTGATAATTTCCGGACTGGTCTTGTTTATTATTGCACTTGTTTTGTGGGAAAGGAAAAAGTTAAGAATGATCAGATCCGAACTTGGAACAGATGCTGTTGTCGATTCAGCGGTTCCGGAGATAAAAAAAAGTGATGAAATTATATCAAATATCAGAACTGCACTGAAAGATAAGGATAGCGAAATGTTTATACTCAATGCTGATAGAGGGATAAATTTGATAGATACGGAAAAACTTCCATCATCTGAAATGAATAAATACAATCATTTTAAGGAAAAAGTTTATTTCAGCAGATACGGAGGCGGTGTATTTGCTGAATCGGAGATGAATGAATTGAGTGAGTGGTTACGACGGAATATAAAATGACAGACTCAGAGAATGGATTAGTTATATAATTTATAATATTATAATTAATCCATTATTTTTTCGTTTACTGCAGTTGGAAATGCTTTATGATACACACTGTCCCGCAGGCAGTGGTGATATATGATTTTCTATCGGTTTTTTTAAAAAGTAAATTGTTGCCAAAAAAACATTCTCTGTGAATAAGTGTTTATTATTTCATGGGGATAACCGGTAACTTCAATATATGCAAAAAAAACTAAGTTCAGACTTCAAAGATAGTGTTAAAATTTCCTTTGTGAAGTCACTCCCTTTTATAATATATATGTTCAGCATTACAGCCGCCTTTCGAGGTGAAATGTTTATGCTCAGCACTTCGGTAAATACACTTTATATAAATCCGGTATATTATTTATCAGATTGTTTCATCTATGATGTTGTAGTACTGCTGATATTTACTTCGTTTTTAATGGCTGCAGCGCGTTATCTGAAGAATAAACAGTTTTATGTCTCAGTTGCATTGATTATTCTGATTTATCAGAATATTCTGATTTTTTTCAGCGGCTATTACATGATTTTTGAAACTTCATTCCTGCCTGGATCTATCGGCAGCGGTCTTACAACTTTCTGGTATGAAATTTTAGCTTCAGTATTGTTTGAAATCCGGTTAAGGACATATGCTGTTCTTGTATCCGGTCTTCTGCTAATTATAATGCTCTTTCTCACGATCAGGCATCGCAGAGCGAAGTTTCACTATACAGTTTCAGTGCTGCCGGTTTTACTTCTCATACCTTTCTTTATTCATTCAGTGGTAATATCATCATCACTTCAGGCTAAACCATATCCCGATTATTCAAATATTGTAAAGAATCCGCTTTTTATTATTTCCGGTTCTAATGATACTCCAGCGGAAACAATAGAAGCTTCAGGTTCAGATAATTCCATGACTCTATCAACTGATTCTCTTGTTGATAAAAAGATGATGCCCGGCTTCCCGGTTGTGAGAAAAAAATATAATGTGATATTCTATTTCGCAGAATCAACATATGCATCTTACACAGGATTGAAGATAAACGGAAAAGAGGTCACTCCCGCGTGGAATCGTCTCAGCGCAAACAGTATAAATTTCAACCGGCACTACGTTCAGTATCCTTTGTCGGTGAATGCTTTTTTTAATATACTCTCTTCGGCATACACGCCGGTTGGAAAGAAATGGATTCCTATGACCCGCCCCGGTTTTAAAGTTAAATCGGTTGGTGAAGTTGTTAAAGAAAACGGATATAGAACCGCTCTGTTTCATACCGGCAGATTAGAAAGTTTTAATCATATTGATTATCTGAAGCACCGGAAGTATGACCTGATTATGGACAGGGCCACTCTCCCCAGAAATAAATACTCTGCAGTTGATGCAAACGGTCTTGATGACAGGGCAATGATACAGCCTTCAATTGATTTTATGAAAAAAAGCAGCTCGCCGTTTTTTGTATCGTATTTTCCGGTTACACCTCATCATCCATATTTCAGCGCTCACCCTGAATTAAACCTTTATTCAAAATCGGATATCCAAAATGAATCTAACCATAAGACAAAATTATGGAAAAATTATATTAACTCGCTCCGTTCTGCCGATGAAACAATTTCTGAACTGATTAAAAGACTTGATGAAAACAAATTGCTGGAAAATACTATTATTTTTATATTTGCCGATCATGGTGAAGCATTCTATCAGCACAGGGGGAACTATCTTCATTCGCTTTTTCTCTATGAAGAGAATGTACACGTTCCATTTATGATTTATAACAAGAAACTTTTCCCGGAGAAGATTTCCTATGACGGAATCTCGCGTCATATAGATATCGTTCCGACTATGCTTGATTTTATAGGTATTGATCCGGAACCTGAGTATGAAGGGATCTCTCTTATCCGTCCCCACCATCAGCAGCTTGCTTATTCTCATACTGACTGGAATCATGAATTTTTATCTGTACGGGATGGAGAATGGAAATATATTATCAGATCGGATAATAAAAGTGAAGAGCTTTATAATATTAAAAAAGATCCGGTTGAAAAAAATAATGTTGCTGATACGCACAGCGATGTAATAAAAATTTTCAGAAAATATGCTGTGAAGGCGCGCGAGCATCAGGTTTACTATTTTAAGAAAAATATTTAATGGATCTGATTTCTGCCGGATAAATGCGTATTTGTGTTAATGATATTGGTGAAATAATTTTTACTTTGAAAGATATATGCCGTAGTAAGAAAAAGAATTTAAGGAGTTTTAATACTTATGATCAACATTAAAAAACAATATTCAATGATGTGCAGGATTCCGGTAATCCTGTTATTTATTCTTACATTGCAGTGTCAGGCAACAACGGGTGAGACTGTAACTCAGAAGAGTAATAAATCAGATTCAGGAACATCCAAAGTCTATATGAGGGGGCTTTATATTCCCAACCATCAGAGCCGTAATCTGAAATTTATCAAAGCGTTAACAGCCAAAGGGAAATCCGCAGGTATAAATATGTATGTATTTGATGTGCATACTTACGGCAGTACAATATTAAAAGTAAACAGCGCTGTAATCGAATATTTAAAAAGTGAAAACATTTATGTTGCAGGACGTGTGGTATGCTTTCAGGACGGGATCACTCAGCTCCCTATCCCTGCCGGGCATTTAAAAGCGCTTAATACTCTTGTTGCTTCTGCGGCAGGTTCAGGTTTTGATGAGATCCAGCTGGACTATATCCGTTTTGCAGATGAGAAGAGACCATATAAATTAGCAAAGAGATACGAGGTTATTGAAAATATTCTGAAAGATTTCCGTAAGATAACAGATGAGCATAAAGTTAAACTTTCAGCAGATGTTTTCGGCCGTATAGTTTATAATAAGGATGATATAATAGGACAGAAGCTTGAACTTTTCGCTGCGCATACAGATGTTATCTATCCTATGTTATATCCAAGTCATTTCAATTTAGATAAGAAAAAAATGAGCGAGCCCGGTGAAACTGTAAAAGATGGAGCAATGAGCGGAGTCAAACGTCTTGAGGGTACAAAAGTATTCATACAGCCGTATATCCAGGCATTCGCATATAACATACACCATGCTAAAGTAAAACTTGAAAAATATGTAGCCCTTCAGATTAAGAGTGTTGAAGAGACAGATGCACGGGGCTGGGTGGCATGGAATCCCAATGGTGATTATTCATCCGTTTTCAGTGCTATAAATATTATTAATACAGAAATGGTAGCAAAGAAAGAGTAGTATATCCCCGCCGCCCTGGCGGAGGGGATAATAAAGTATTTCAATTATAAATAAGTTCAGGAATTATTACTGAAAATAAATTCAATTATACAATGTATATAAGAGGTTCTGATGATGAGTGCAGGAATATTCAAGTGGCGGCATATTGTTGTTTCGATTATAATTATCTTTGCTGTAGTTTCTGCAGGAGGGTACTTATTTATAACCAGGTCTGCCGGCGACGGCAGTAAGAAAGTAGATTTTGTTGTGAAGAACGGATGGGGAGCTTCTGCCGTAACTTCACGGCTTTATGCCGATTCGATAATAAAAAGCAGAACTGCTTTTAAAATTCTGCTTTTTGTCACAGGTACAAACAAGGATATGAAGCGCGGAATTTATTCATTAGATGATTCCATGAATCCTTTAGAGATAATTAATATATTAACAAGCGGGAAAACAAAAACTGTATCATTCACTATTCCTGAAGGTTATAACAATCGTCAGATTGCAGCTGAACTTGTAAAAAAAGGATTATTTGCTTCAAAAGAGCGATTCATGCAGCTGGCATCTTCGCGTGACGTTCTTGCTAAATTTAAAATTACAGGTAACTCAACGGAGGGTTATCTCTTTCCTGACACTTACACTGTTCCTCTGGGATACCCGGAAGATAAAATCGTAACACTGATGGTGGAGCATTTTTTTGAAAAGGTTTCGGAGCTGAAGGGATTCCCTGAGGATCCGGCTAAGAGGCAGAGACTTGTAATCCTCGCAAGCATTGTTGAACGTGAAGCAAAGGTTGTGAAAGAGAGACCTTTAATCGCTGCTGTATTCACTAACCGGTTAAAACAAAATCTCCCACTTCAATCTTGTGCAACAGTTCAGTACCTGTTCGATCCTCCAAAGAAGAGATTATATTTTCAGGATCTCGAAAAGACTTCACCATATAATACTTACAGAAATCCCGGGCTTCCCTATGGGCCAATATCAAATCCCGGATTATCATCTTTAAACGCCGCATTAAATCCTGCTGCAACTGATTATCTTTTCTTTGTTGTTAAAGGTGACGGTGAGCATCATTTTTCAAATAATTACAGGGAACATATGAAGGCAAAGAGAGAGTTTGTCGGCGAGAGCGATAGAGATCTTAATTAATCTCTATCGGGTTGAACTATACCGGTTTACGAATGAATTAGTACAATTAGCCCTTCGACTCCGCTCAGTGAGCGTAATTTAACGCCTGCTGAGCGGAGCCGAAGCATAAAGGATTCTCTATTTCATATGCTTCTTCGATTCTTCCCACAGAACATCGAGTTCTTCAAGTGACATTTTATTAATATTGTTTCCCGATTCATTTACTTTAGTTTCGATATACTGAAATCTCCCTGTAAATTTATCGATTGTTTTACGGAGAGCATCCTCTGCATCGACCTTTTTGAATCGGAGGACATTTACCAGACTGAATAATATATCTCCAGCTTCATCAATTATTTTATCTTTATCCTCGAGTTCTACAGCTTCCTTAAATTCTCCAATCTCTTCATCGAGCTTTGCGATTGCATCGTCAATCTTTTCCCAGTCGAAACCCACGTGTGAGACTTTGTCCTGTACCCTGTACGCCATTACCAGAGCGGGGAGGTGTCTTGGCACTCCATCGAGGATAGATTTTCTCTCTCTCTTCTCCTCTTTCTTGATCTCCTCCCAGCGGACTTTTACCCCTGTGGCATCATCAATATTTTCATTTCCAAAGACGTGAGGATGTCTTCGTATAAGTTTATTTGTAATACCGTCAGCGACATCATCAATTGTAAAACTGGAAGTTTCAGAGGCAATTTCGGAGTGCGCATAAATCTGGTAGAGCAAGTCTCCAAGCTCCTCTTTAAGATCGTTCAGGTCTCCGCTCTCTATGGCGTCATAGACTTCATAGGTCTCCTCAACAAGATAGGGCTTTAGTGATGCGAATGTCTGTTCCCTGTCCCATGGGCATCCGTTTTCTGCTCTTAGAATTCTTGCAATCTCTTTGAGTCTGTAGAGTGGAGGTGTATCTTTTAAAATCATTGAATTTCCTGTTATTTAATTCCGAAATATTTTTTCTGTTCGGCAACAGTTGATGAAGGAGTTCTGCCGTAATGATGTCCAGGCCAGATTATGGTATCATCCGGCAGGGTGAGAATTTTATTCTTTATGGAGTTCACCAGGCTGCTGTTGGAACTGTCAGGGAGGTCTGTGCGTCCCACTCCCTCAGTGAAAAGAGTATCGCCTGTAAATATATTCCCGTCTGAATATATACATATGCAGCCGCCTGAATGACCCGGTGTGTGAATTACCCAGAGCTGTGTATTGCCAATTATAATCCGGTCATTGTCTTTAAGCAGAAGAGTTTTCTTCCCGGTATTATTTTTATTATCAGAGAAGTCTGCGCAATCCTCACGTTTAATGTCTCTCATATGGCGGAGGTCATCGGGATGGAAAAGAAGAACGGCTCCGGTCTTCGCCATTACGTGAGTGTTGCCCGAGGTGTGGTCATAATGCCCGTGAGTATTTATAACATATTTAATCTGAGCGTTGTGCTTTTCAACTTTTGAAAAAATAGAGCTGAAATCCCCCGCAGGATCTATCAGCACAGCTTCTTTTGTCGTTTCATCAACTATCAGATAGCAGAATACCGCCATACCGGTTACAAGAATCTGTTCAATTATCATACATTACTCCTTACCCGGCTGGAAAATAATATCTACTGCCGTATTGGTGAATCCATACTGCCCTTTGATTGACTGAACATTGCATGTTTCAAGAAATTTATATCTTTTAAATGGATTGTCACCTTCGGCTAGATTTATATTTTTATAAAAAGTTATCTGCTGGAGCATTGCCGTACCCATGGGGAAGACTGCAATCCCGTTTCTTTTCAGAAGGTTAAGAGCCGCGTATGGGCTGTGCATACATCCCGCATGAACTATAACCGCATCGAATACGCCGGCAGTGTCATCAAGCTCGGAGCAGTCGCCCCCTAGAAATTTTATATTGAAAAATCCGTTTGAGATTAATCTGTTCTTTGCGATTGAAGCTAGTTTTTCATTGATGTCGATAGTTAAAACTTTATTTACCATTGATGAAATGAGTGCTGTTGAATATCCCGATCCTGTTCCAACTTCAAGAACATTCCATTTTTTCTGAGGAGTGAGTATTGTCAGCATTTTTGACAGAAGTACTACATCATCGCTGAACTCTCCCAAACCTACAGGTACAGGTTCAAAACCGGTTATTTTATCGTTAAAAAAAGGATCAAAAAACAGAGACCTGTCAACTGTTTCAAATGCATGCATAATCTCTTTCTTTAAATTAAGTTTTTTAAGATTTTTCTGAAACTCACTGTTTATTTTTTTTGAACTCATTATTTCCGGACCTTAAATGTAATTGATTACTTCTGATTTATCTATTTGATGTTAGAAACTTACTGTTTGAATTTTTTGTCATCCTCGCAAAGGCGGTAATCCACGTTAGAGTAATTTACTGTCAATACAATTGTTAGACTATTCAATAAGCTGTATTATATATGTTAAAAAATAATCTGATATTAGTATAACCATTGATGAGCGGACGACTGCCTGAATTGTGGATTTCCCTACACCCTCGGCTCCACCTTTTGTGCTGAAACCGCTGTAGCATGAAATGATTGCAATTTCAGCTCCGAAAAAAACCGATTTTGAAATTCCCGACAAAAAATCTGTTAATCGGATATTCTGAAGAATGTTTGATATATAGCTGTCCGGGGTAATGTTCAGCGAAAAGAATGCCACAACCGCACCCCCCAGAACTCCGACAATATCTGTAATAACTGTAAGGGATGGTGTCATTACAAGACATGCTATAAACCGCGGTACTGCCAGATACTGAACCGGTTCTGCAGATAGTGTACGGAGCGCGTCAATCTGCTCCGTAACTTTCATTGTGCCGATTTCGGCTGCTATTGATGAACCGATTCTCCCGGCGAGGAGAAGGGCTGTTAAGACGGGACAGAGCTCCCTGAACATGGAAATAGTTACGGCTGTTCCGATAAAGACCGATGAACCGGACATTATCGCATCCATTGCTTTCCCTATCTGCAGCGCCATAACCATCCCCGTGAAGAAGAGGGTTATGGACGTGACCGGAAGAGATTTATATCCCACCTCAAGCATCTGAGCGAGGATGTTCTCTTTGTCGAATGGAGGCCGGAATGTCCAGAGTACGGTCTCTTTAAAGAAAATAATATGAGCACCAAGCGACTCAAAAAATGTTTCGAAAAGCGAATTCTTATCAGTTCGATTCATGAGTGGGGCTTGCCTCCTCATAGGAATGAGATACATCGAGATTGCCGAATTTGGTATATTTTCCCCAGAATCGGAGGTCTACGTCGCCGATAGGGCCGTTCCTCTGTTTGGCGACTATGATAGTTGCAAGACCTTTCTTCTCACTGTCTTTTTTGACTTTATCTTCACGATAGATGAACATGACAACATCGGCATCCTGCTCAATCGCTCCCGATTCACGAAGGTCGGAAAGTGTAGGAACCTGATCCGATCTTGATTCAACTGACCGCGAAAGCTGAGAAAGCGCGATTACCGGAATATTCAGCTCTCTCGCAAGCTGCTTGAGAAGCCGTGAAATTTCTGCTATCTGCAGGTGTCTGTCTACTTTTGAAAGACTTGAGATCAGCTGGAGGTAATCTATGATAACCATTCCCAGCGGAACTTTCTGAGCCAGTCTTCTTGCCTTTGCCCGTACCTCCATAATCGTTGCAGATGGAGAGTCATCGATATATATTGGTGACTTACTTAATTTGCCTGACATATTGAATATCTTTTTCAATTCTTCCTGGTCGATATGACCGGTTCTTACTCTCTGTGAATCCACCATTGCTTCGATGCATAGCATCCTCATGCCAAGCTGATTGGCAGGCATCTCAAGTGAGAAGAAGAGCACTGGAGTATTGTTTCTTACTGCTACGTGGTTGAGAATGTTAAGAGCAAATGCTGTTTTTCCCATACCGGGACGTGCGGCGATAATAATAAGTTCAGCTCCATGAAAGCCCGTGAGCTGTTCATCGAGTTCGGTAAAACCGCTTTCGATACCGGTAACCATTTTTTTGGTTTTGTACCATGTATGGATATCATCCATTGTACTGTTGATAATTGTATCAATGCTTTTGTAGTCCGATGTGATACGCTGCTCAGTAACCTTGAAAATATCCCGCTCAATTTCGTCCATTACCTCTTCAGTGGTTATACCTCTGTTAAAGCATTTTTCGATAGACAGCTCCGCCACTTCAATGAGTTTACGCCTGAGGCTCATCTCTTTTATTCTTCTTGCGTAGACTTCGGCATTTCCCGAAGTTGAGGAGGACTGATAAATCTCCGCTAATGCGGCATTCCCTCCGATACGGTCAAGATGGCTTCTGTCAATGAGGATCTGACGTAATGTTGTAAGGTCTATAGGGAGAGCTTTCTTTTCGAGTTCAGCAATGGCTTCAAAAATAATGCGGTGTTTTTCAAGGTAAAAATCCTCCGGTTGGAGGATTTCTGTGACTCTGAGCAGTGCTTCCCTGTTGAGGAGGGCAGAGGCGATGCAAGCAGTCTCCGTATCTACATCCTGCGGGGGAAGCCTGTCCATTGCCATTTTTTTACTCCTTAACTACAATAACTTTCACTGTTGCAGTAAGGCCTTCTTCGAGTTTGATTGCTACCTTAAATTCACCTTCAGATTTAATAGGGGAATCAAGCTGGATTTTTCTTTTATCAATATCAAAGCCTTTTAGTTTTAGCTCTTTTGCTATATCAATTGATGTAATTGAACCAAAGAGTTTACCCTCTTCACCAACCTTTGCAGGTATAGTGATTTCGATATCAGACATACTTGCAGCAAGCTGTTCGCTTGTCTTCTTTCTCTTATCTTTTTTAATCTTGATCAGTTTCATCTGGTGATCAATTGCTTTTTTACTTGATTCGTTAGCAACTATAACCAGTTTTTTAGGGAGGAGATAATTTCTCGCGAACCCTTCAGCTACTTCTTTTATGTCCCCGGCATCGCCAAGGCTTGGTATGTCTTTCTGAAGTATAACTTTCATTGTTTACTCCTTAATATTTCGTTCTATTTCGGGATTCAGTTTTCTAAAATCTCCCCAGAGATCCAGTGTTCCGATTCCGATAAATATAATCATTGTAAATACTAGAATTGAAGGCCCGAGTATCAGTAAAGTCAGAATCATCAGAGGGAGCAGTATAACAGGCATCCCTTTTTTTATGATAAAAAACTTAATCACACCCAAAGCCTGAATGATATAGAGCACTGAAGCTGCAAGGGCAATATTCAATGCTGCAACTGTAATCACCGGAAACTGAATCTTGTCGAGCAGAATGAAAATGCCCCATCCGGCAATCAGTGAAAAAATAAAGTAATCGTTTAATCTGAAAAGTTCAAGGGCTCTTACTCCGCTCCCCTGCTTTTTCATGAATACTTTTTTCATCAGCAGAAAACTGAAAGATGTTACCAGCAGAGAGTAAATAAAGGCTGAAAAAGGTATCATGTCCTTCGCGAATTGAACCCACTTGCTGTCCTGAATAATCTGAAGAGATGTATTGAAATCCTCTCTCAGCTTCTTCCTGTTCTCTTCGGGAGTCTTGTATTGATCAAACGCCTTTTCCATCTCTCCGCGTGACTGTTCCAGCAGTTTTACAACTTCGACTTTTCCTGTTTCAATGATATCGTAGCCTTTGACTTCTTTAAGAAAATAGAAATCAGCGGTAAAAACAACTGCAAATATAATTGCAGTAACAGATAAAAAAAAGTCGAGTCCTGATGATTTTCTGAAACAGTATCCCCCTGCAGTCCCGGCAATTAAAGGGAGAGTATAAAGAGAAAGCCCCCCTTCGTAACCATTGAGAACTACAGGAATTAAAGCAGCAGGTGCAAAGAGTGCAAGACTAATCCATCCCCATTTGTAAAAAATAAAAGCTGAACAGATTGTCAGGATTACACCTGCGATGAAAAAAATTACACCCAAAATTATTTTTCAACAAACGGAATCAGAGCGATAATTCTTGCTCTTTTTATTGCCTGTGCCACGCCTCTCTGGTGTTTAGCACAAGTACCAGTTACACGTCTTGGAAGAATTTTACCTCTGTCTGTGATAAACTGTTCTACCATTTTAAGATCTTTATAATCAATTGTTGCATTTTTATCGTGACAGAATCTGCACACTTTTCTTTTAAAGCGCATATTACGCTGATAAGGTCTGTCTCCACCCTCTTCCTGGCTACCATAAGGTCTTCTGCCGTATGCGGGCGCTGCTGCTGCCGGTGCCGCTGCTGCATCTGCTGCAGGTTCTGCTACCGGTGCTGCTGTCTCTGTATCAATATTTTTTATTTCTTCTGACATTACTATCTCCTGTAATCATAGATTTAATTAAAAAGGTATGTCGTCGTCTGAAAAGGGGTTCTCTTCAAAACTGCTGCTGCCGCTTCCGCCGAAATCATTATTCGGTTCTGAAGTTCTGCTTCGCGGTTCTGCTGAATATTCTCCACCCTGTTCCTTTCCTGTTAAGAATTGAAAGTTTTCTATAACGAGTTCAACCTTTGAACGTTTTTTACCGTCCTGATCATCCCAGCGTGACTGCTGTAATCTCCCTTCAACGGCAATCCGGTGTCCTTTTTTGCAGTATTCGGTAATAATTTCACCGAGTTTTGACCATGCAATGCAGTCAAAATAGGACACTTGTTCCTTTTTTTCACCTGTAACAGCGTAGGTCCTGCTGTTTGCCAGTGAAAAACTTGCTACCGCAGTACCCGCAGGTGTATAGCGGATCTCAGGATCGCGTGTAAGTCTGCCAATCAGTATTACTCTGTTAAGGTCGCTTGCCATGTATTTCTCCGGTTTACGCTGTTTTTATGTCTGCGGGTCTTACAAAAAGATATCTCAGTATGTCAGCGTTAAGGCCGAATTCCTTCTGTATTTTATCTACTTCCTGAGTATCGGCGTCTACAAGCATGAACATATAATAGCCTTCTCTCTCTTTTGAGATTTCATATGCGAGTTTTTTAATCCCCCAATGATCCTCTTTTGTGATAACTGCACCGTGCTTCTGAAGAACCTCTTTCACCTTTTCTTTGTGAGATTCTGTATCACGATTTCTTACGATAACTGTAAGTTCGTAGTGATTCATATTTCCTCCTTCCTTTGGAATTTGCTGCTGAAATACGTGATCTATCCGCTTTCAGCAGAAAGGTTTTACAATTTTGAAAAACTGTGCGAATATATCAATAATTATTTTATTAATGGGGTAAATTAATACTAAGATTACTCGCATTATATTTTATATTGTCTGAATTAGGATTAGCAGGATGAAGGGATTATAGGATTAAGTGAGAGATTACTCACTCTAAATCCTAATTCAGACAATAAATTTCATTTTTTTTACTATTGTGAGCGTATTTATATGCAGTTAGGTAACAAAATACTAGAAAAGGTTATAAAAATGGAGTTTAAAGAATTAACTCATAAAATAATAGGATGCTCAATGAAAGTTCATTCTGCTCTTGGCAATGGATTTCAGGAAGTAATTTATCAGAGAGCATTAGCTATTGAAATGCAGAAACAGGGATTATATTTCGCACGAGAAATGGAAATGCCCATTTTCTATGAAAACATCAAAATCGGCACAAGACGGGTAGATTTCTTTGTGGATAATAGCATTATGGTTGAATTGAAGGCTTTGACAGAAATGGGAGATGTTCACATTGCTCAGGCTATGAATTATTGTCAGGCTTATAATTTACCCATAGGCTTATTGATAAATTTTGGTGCGAAAAGTCTTGAGTTTAAACGGATATATAATGTTAATCATGATGAAAATTCTTCTGTCTGAATTAGGATTTATAGGATTAAAGGATTTATAAGATTCAGTGGAGGATTACATGCACAAAATCCTATAATCTTAAAATCAAGTAAATCCTAATTCAGACAATAAAAGGATTATAAGATTCAAAGGAAAATTCCTCACACAAAATCCTTTAATCCTGAAATCAGGTAAATCCTAATTCAGACAATAAAAAGTGATTTACAATTTACCGGTTAAGACTGTAAAAAATAATCCGGTAGTACACAAAATGGGGAATAATCAATGCATGATGAGAATTTGAAGGTTGACCAGGCTTTACATGAGATAGGGGATGTTCTTCTGCAGTGTCTCCGGTATGAAACATGTCCAATTGAAAGGCTTGATGAGGCACTGATAAGTATCGATGAAATCATGAATGATCCGGGAAGTCTGGGGCAATGTGAATATTATTTCAAGGCAACGGGGAGCAGCTATATACTTTTTTTCTTCTCCAATATAATCTATAATCTTAAAACAAAGAATGATCTTATCCTTACACAGGATGTTTTGAAGTGGCTCGCCAGTGTATGGAAAAATTTTATTCAGAGAAATAAAACATATCAGAATTACTTCCGCCTTATGGATGTATATTCCGAAACTATGAAAAAGTATTATGCGGAAGATACTTCGTTTATCAATAAATTAAGTAATGTAAATCTTGTAAGTCAGCAGTATATCAATGGTAATGGAGAGGACGACTCGGAGCTTGACAGGCTGGAGAAGTTTTTTCAGGTATCGGAAGAGATATCAAATGCGATGAAGCCTACATTCTATTTCCTTCAGGATTTTTTCAGGGAGGTTAAAATTTCCACGGGAGAATTCCCTCAGGAGGCTGAAGGTATTGAAGCAAAAGGTCTTGCCGGTTTCGGGCATGAGATTTATACATATAAAAGAATCGTTGAATACTCATGCAAATCCGCCGGCATACTTGAGGCTGTATATCTGCTTCTTAAAAAGAAGAAGCCCATAAGGCAGTTCAGGATATTTGACGGTAAAAAGAAGTTTCTGACGACTTCAGAAATTTATGATATTTATGTGGAAAAATTCAGCTCCCTCAAAAAAGAGTTCGGGGAGCTGAAGTAGTAATTCTTATTTTTTCATTTTACTGTAAGAGTCATCTCTCCATTTGGCAGCTTCGGTATTATTAGGATTAATCTCAACAACCCGTTTATAATACTGATACGCCTTCTCCCATTTATCCTGAAACCAGTAGCTGTTGGCAATGCTGTAAATGGCATCCTCATATTTCGGGTCAAGCTTAACTGCGTTTTCGAATGAAGCAATTGCCGGATCCCATTTTTTGAGCTGATAATATGAGAGCCCAAGAGTGTAATGATGCTGTGCTGTTTTCGGGTCTGCCTCGACAACTTTTACTGCATAGAACTCCGCATTATTATAATCCTGCATTCCGTAGTATATAAGCGCAATGCCGTGAAGAGCCGGCGCATGTTTAGGATTTATCTTTAAGATTTCCAGATACTCCTTGAGCGCCAGGTCATTTTTGTTGATAGTGGAATATGAATGAGCAAGTGACCATTTTGCAATTATAAGTTCCGGATTCAGAGCAAGAGATTCCATTATGTACTTATATGATTCAGTACCCTCTGTTCCCATATCCTTGTATCCGTAATTCTTCAGCTGACCCATAATCTGCATTGTTTCGGCATCCTGTTTATTCAGCTTATATGCTTCATCTATTGCCTTCTGCGCGTTATCAAAGTCGGAATTATTCAGGTAAGCCATACTCAGTGCTCTGTGAGTCTGATATAGTGCAGGGCCGAACTCAACGGCTTTCTTCCCCTGTTCAATTGCTATTTTAAGATAAGGAGCGGAGTTCCCTTTGGCGTATTGTATCTGATACCCCCATAGTGCGTTAACCTCTGCAAGACCTGCCCATGCAAGTGCGTAGTTCGGGTCATACTTCAGTGCCTGCTTGTAGTTTTCTATTGCGATAGGGTAGTTCTTAACATCGTACTGTATCTGCTCCATTCTACCTTTGATGTAGTACTGGTATGCCGTAAAGTTTCCGGTTGAGTTTGAGTATTCTTCAATGCTGTTTTTCTGCTGAGATGATGACTTCCCGGAAATTTTATCAGTAAGATCTTTAGCAAGTTTTTCCTGAAGATTGAAAATTTCATCCGGATATTTTCCGTGAACATTAGATCCCTTTATAACTTCACCGGAACTTATGTTCATGAATTTTGCAGAGAGCTGAATATTATTACCGATTTTATTGAAAGTTCCATAGACAAGAAAATCTGCATTAAGTTTGTCTTTCGTGAGTTCTCTGAGATTTTCGATGTCACCTGTATCGACGCCAATTGTCTGCTTGAATTCCGCACTTTCAAGCAGGTGTCTTTTTACACGGTTTGAATCAATAACTACAAAGTTATCAACCGTGGAAAGAGCACCTGAGAGAGTTTCGCTTATCCCGACAGTAAGGGTCTCCAGCTCGGCATTTTTTTCTTTATTAAGTTTGTCAAAGGGAAGTACCACAATTTTGTAATTATTGGCACTTAGTGCAGCTTGAAAAAGAGATATGAATAAAAATGAAATTATTAGTTTTCTGAATATTTTCATGATGATTCTCCAGTGGGAAATTGTAATACTAAGTTAATGCTGAATTGATTTTATTTCTACAATTTTTTTTGTTCAGCAGGAATAATCATAATTGCATTGCTTCCCTGTCTTAAGGCCGATGATAATTTAATTGACAGACTTAAATCAATAATATTTATCATTATATATGGAAAAAGAAAAGTATATAAAACCGATTAAGAATCTGCTCTACGTTATTGCCTTTTTGTGGATTGTGCACATTTTAAGTTATTTTTTTAAGATTAACCAATACGGCATTATGCCGAGAGATTTCTCAGGTCTGACCGGGATAATTTTTGCGCCTTTTCTTCATAACGATTTCCCGCATCTTATTGCAAATTCAGTAAGTTTATTCATACTTGGCATGTTTCTTATTACTCTTGAGCATAAAAGAACCTACTGGATAATCGCGGCAATAATAGTTCTTGGCGGAGCCGGTACATGGCTGATCGGGAGATCCGCTTCGGTGCATATCGGCGCAAGCGGTGTAATTTACGGTATTTTCGGATATCTTCTCACACGGGGACTTTTTAAAAGAGATTTTAAATCAATTATAATATCTGTTGCAGTTTTTTTCCTGTACTTCGGTATGATAACCGGAGTGCTCCCTGCTGATACATCAATGTCGTGGGAGAGCCATCTTTGCGGATTTATATCGGGAATAATTATAGCATCATCTTACGGCCGGAAATAGAGAGGAGTATATTCATGAAAGATAAAAGTGTAGAAAGTTCCGTGCTCCCTGAAGTTAAAGTTCATGTCTGGTTTGAAAGGGATAATGGTGTGTATTTTGGACATGGAAGATACGAGCTTCTGCTGCTGATAAGCGAACTTGGATCGCTTAAGCTTGCTGCAGAAAAGATGGGTATATCATACAGGGGAGCCTGGGGTAAGATTAAAAAGACTGAAGAGGTAATAGGGCAGCCTCTCATTTATAAAGATAATAATAAAGAGGGATATAAACTTACTGAATTCGGAAGAGACTTTGTTACCGAGTTCAGTAGTTATTATGATGACGTAACAGACTTTGCAAGGAAAAGAGGCCTTGAGCTCCTTACTAAAATTAAAGTTTTATAAAAATAGTTTTTATCTTAAAAAAGTTAATTCTCATATTTTTACATCTTCAGATTATAGTTTCTCCTCTTCAACACCTGTACTGCTGTCTTCGCTTGAAAAATGATAACTGATCGATATCATTATAATACTGGTATCCTGAGTCGTTTCATCACTTGCTGTCATCTGCTGTAGCAGGGTGCCGATGCTAAAATCATCGAATACTATATCCATACCGAATGAAGTAGATGTTGAGCCGGGAACATCTACACTTATAGATGTTGTATCTGAACCTGAAACTGTTGTCGTGTCCGTTAGAGCTGCAGTTCCTGAAAATGAGCTGTACATGAAAAACGGGCTCAACCTCATCCCTTCTCCCAGTGGTATATCAATCTGGATGCCGGCCTGCCATCCTGTAAGATTTGTGCTTATTGTAAGAGTGTCGGTATACCCGGTGTAGACTTCTCCGGCATTTGAATAGGGCGGCGGTACAATAAGATTGAAAGGAGTAGTTATTGTAAAATTGGATATGTTTATATTCGGTCCTCCGAAGAGTATAATACTTCCGAATTCTGATTTAACCGGCTGAAATTCAATATTAACAGCCATCCTGAAAGAGAAAAGCAGCAGGCTTGCATCACCGGCAACTTCTGTAAAATACGGATATCCCAGATTTGTGTAAAGCGGAGTTATCGGGGGAATTCCGGGCATTGATCCTCCAAGCATATTAATCCCGAGATCGCAATCGATGGCTGTAAATTCTGAAAAAGCCATCCGTCCCTTGAAGTCTCCGGCTCCACCGGCCATACTCATATCGGTTGTGCTGATGCTTATAAAACTTCCGCCGATTGTTCCATCATAACGGCCGTCTTCAAAATACGGGTAGGCTATTGGTGAAGGTGCTATCTGAAAATTGCTCTGCTGCGGATAGGTATAGGATTGCATAAATAAAAAACAAATTGTGAGTGCAATAACAGGTTTATAAACAGAATTTAATATTTTCATTTTGTCACCCCATCTGGCTGTAATATATAAATGTCCGGTGATGAAAAAAATAAAATCTGCAGAAAATTATTAAAAAAAAGGCGGGAGATTCCGGATATGCTTATAAACAGGCGGCGCGACGGAGATAAAACATCACTTCTTTGAGCAGTAGCAAGATTTTCATCTGGAATTGTTTTTAAATTATTGCTTTTTTTGAATTATTAATTACGTACTGTTTTGACAAAAACAATCCTTAGATGTAGGGGATTCAATCTATCATAAATCTTCTGCTTAAGATATTATTTGTCAGCGTTAACTGTAATATGCAATTCTGAGTTAAATGATACGAGGCGTAATATCGCAAAAATCTCAATCGGGCAGGTTTTTTTAAATGAAAAGAATTATTAAATATTTTGCAGAGCAGTCTCTTCTTGTAAATATTATATCAGCAGGACTTGTTATCACAGGTCTTGTCTTTGTGTTTACAGCGCAGAGAGAGGCTTTCCCCCGTGTTGATTTTGACTGGGTTGTAATTACTACAGTTTATCCCGGTTCAACTGCGGAGGATGTTGAGAAGCATATCACAATCCCCATTGAAACAAAGATGAAGGAGGTTGACGGCATTGATGAGATACTGGGAACTTCCCTTGAAGCGAGATCATCAATAGCAATTAAACTCGATCCCGATGCCAGAGATAAAGATAAAACTATAAATGATATAAAAGATGCTCTGGATAAGGTTACGGATCTCCCAGATGATGCATTGGACCCCGAGTTTACAGAGATGAATACCTCAATGACACCGGTTGTGGAAATCTCACTGCTGAATAAAAACAGTGTTCAGAACGATGCAGATGAGTTTGAGCTTAGAAGATATGCCCGGATGCTTGAAGACCGTCTTCTCGAGGTGAGCGGTGTCGGTAAGATTGATAAAAAGGGTTATAGAGAGCGGGAGATGATTGTTGAAATCGATCCGGCTAAACTCAATAATCTTCATGTGGCCATAAATGAAGTTATTAATGCCCTGGCGAGGAAGAATCTTAATTTTCCCGGCGGTATTATTAAAACAAACAATGGTGAATTTCTTATCCGTACAATCGGAGAAGTGAATAGTCCCGAAGATATAAATAAAGTTCTTATCCGTGCCAATGAGATGGGTTACTGGGTTAAGGTGGGAGATCTTGCCAGGGTTAAGGATTCATTTGAAGATGAGACAATTATAAGTAAAACTCTCGGTGAAAAATCTATTACTCTTACTGTAATTAAAAAAGAATCAGCTGATATTATAACAACAGTGGATGATGTAAGATCTGAACTGGCGCGGTTTAAAAAAATACTTCCGGAGCAGTACGAGATTTCAGAATTTAATGATATGTCGTACTATGTGAAGAGACGGCTTAACGTTCTGGTGAACAACGGTATTATGGGATTTGTACTTGTTGCAGGGTGTCTTTTTTTAACGCTGGGATGGAGAATTGCACTTGTTACAGCGCTGGGGATTCCATTCGCGATGTTCGCTACATTCATCTGGATGGGTTACGCGGATATCAGTATTAATCTTATGTCGATGTTCGGACTTATAATGGTTCTTGGTATGCTTGTGGATGATGCCATAGTTGTAGCTGAAAATATATACCGTCATCTTGAAGAGGGTGACGGAGTTAAAGATTCTGTAATTAATGGTACCATGGAGGTGATTACTCCGGTTGCCGGAACAGTGTTGACCACAATTGTAGCTTTTGCGCCCCTTATGTTTATGAAGGGAATTATGGGGAAGTTCATGTGGATGCTCCCTGCGGTTGTTATAGTATCACTCATTGCGTCATGGATTGAGTGTATGTTTATCCTCCCGTCACATATTTATGAGCTTGAAAAAAATAATAAACTCCACTCATCGGCTGATGCAGGTAAGGAGGGAAAATTTTTCAATAAATTTAAAGCTAAGTATGCCTCCCTTCTGAGCATTGTTTTAAGAAATAGATATAAGGCTATGACTATTATTACAGTTTTCTTTTTCGCAACCATGCTCTTTGCCGGAAAATTTATGAAGCTTGTACTCTTCCCCCCGGGCGGAGTTGAAGTTCTTACAATAAAAGCTGAAGCGCCCACCGGTATCGGTGTTCAGAATATGAATAACAGGCTCAAAAAAATTGAGGAGAAGATTGCCGCTCTCCCCAAAGGCGAGCTTGATACGTTTACTACCAAGGCCGGTATAATACAGGAGAATCCTTCAGATCCGTTTACTAAAATGGGTGCAAATTACGGGATAATTATGGTTTATCTTACCCCTTTCAGCAGCAGGGAGAGGGAGGCATCGGAAATTCTAGACTCTCTGAGGAAGAGCTCGGATGATGTGAAAAGTGAATTTACTAAACTCGAATTTTCCATGGTTAAAACCGGCCCTCCTGTGGGTAAGCCCGTTAGTATAGCAATTAAAGGGGATGATTTTGTTACCCTGAAAAAGATCTCCGATGAATACAAAACTTATCTTTCAACAATTCCCGGTCTGAAAGATGTTAAGGATGATTACGAGGATTATAAAAATGAACTCCGCGTTTATGTTGATGAAAAAACAGCGGCAATGACCGGCATTACAGTTTATGATATTGCCACTACAATACGTTCATGCTTTGAGGGTACCGTTGCAACGAAGATAAAGAAGACCGATGAGGAGATAGATATCAGGGTAATATTCCCTGAGAATATGAGGAAAAGTCTGAACAGTATCCGAGATGTTAAAATTGCCAATCGGACCGGCAGTTTAATCCCTATAACACAGGTTGTCAGTTTTGATGATAATGCACGGGGAGTATCTGTTATTAAAAGAAAAGACTGGAGACGTCTTATTAATGTTACTGCAGAGATTGATGAGAATGCAAAGGATGTGACCTCTGTTTCGGTTAACAGATTGCTTAACGCGAAGTTTGCAGGGATTGACGAAAGGTTCCCCGGTTATAATGTTTCATATGAGGGCGAATTCAAGGATACATCCGATTCAATGACCAGTCTTCTTAAGTCTTTTATGGTGGCGGCAATTGCCATCTATATAATACTGGTCTGGATTTTCAGATCGATGACTCACCCTTTTATAATTATGGGAGTTATTCCCCTGACTCTTGTCGGGATTATATGGATATTTTTTATTCATGGCATGCCGATTTCATTTATGGCGACAATGGGACTTGTAGGACTTGCAGGTGTAGTTGTTAATGACTCCATTGTTCTGGTCGATTTTATTATAGTCCGCCGGGCAGAGGGGCTTGCTCCGCTGGAGGCGGCACTGGATGCAGCTCCTAAAAGACTGAGAGCAATTTATCTGACAACTATAACGACTTTCCTCGGGCTTGTGCCCACAGCATATGGTATAGGTGGATATGATCCGTTTCTTGTGCCTATGGCAATTTCATTATCATGGGGACTGGCATTCGGAACTCTGATAACTTTATTTGCTACTCCGATACTCTATGTTGCCTTCGCGGATCTGCGAATGAAGATATTCAGCAGGTACCAGGAGGTGCTTAAACCGGAACATGAGCCGACTCTGCAGCAGTTAGAGGGAGAGATTGAAGAAGTGGTTAGAAAGGATCTTATTTCTGAGCTTCATACAGATATGAAAAAAGAGATCCGGCTTATAGCTCGTGAAGAGATAAAAAAAGAACTGGGGAAAACGAAGAAAAAATAAGAATCAGCAGCAAGCTAATCTCCGCTGCGGAATGAACACAGCGGAGATTAGTTTTACAGTCATATTATAATACAATATTAAACCATTAATTATATATCCCCGCCGCCTTCGGCGGCGGGGATAAAAGGGTTTTTACTTTAGGGGAGTTCTAAAAATCCAATATTTAATGGGGTAAAGGGGCGTAGCCCCTTTCTAAGCCCCGCAGGGCTTCCTGCGATTCCGGAAACGGAGTTTTTGGAACCGCCCTTTAGAAAAGTTAAGGAATAAAGAGTGATATGAAACTGTTTTTAAAACAGTTTCATGTCACCCTCTTAAAACGGCCATCCGCAAAGACATCGGGAAAATTCGATTTGAATTAAGATAATAAATATTTAATTGACATCCGCTAAATTTAACATAATTTCTCTATTATACGGAGGAGATTTATGCCCGCAGAGAATATGAGTACAAAAGAAGCAGCTGAATATCTTGGAATAAATGAAAAACAGGTTTATGCACTTATAAAATCGAAGAGTATTCCCTGCACCCGCGTTACCGGGAAGTGGGTGTTTCCTAAAAAACTTATCGATAGATGGATTACAACTAATGCGCTTAAGGATGGTCCGTTTATAGATGAAGCGGTGAAGGACACTGCCGGTGCAATATTTGCGGCAGGGAGCAATGACCCGATCCTTGACATACTGATAAACAGAATGCAGAGCGGTGAAGGTGGGAAACATATTTTTTCTTCAGTCACGGGGAGTATGGAGGGTGTAAGGCTTCTGGGGTGCGGATTTACAGATATTGCATGGTGTCATCTTTCAAAGCCGGGAACAGGCGAATATGACATGAAGGTTATAGCGGATCTGGTTCCGGATAAAAAAATTGCAATCGTTCATCTTTTTCAGAGGGAGCTCGGGTTTGTCCTTTCAAAAGATGCCGGTGCCGTGAAGATAAGTTTTTCATCATTGGTTCGTGACGGGATTAGATTTATAAACAGGCAGAAAGGTTCAGGGACAAGAATAATAACGGAACACTTTCTTGAATCGGAAGGGGTGGATTCCAGGGCGATTAAGGGCTATGATGATGAGGTCAATACTCATCTTGAAGTGGGGCTTAAAATATTATCAGGCTCTGCCGATGCCGGTCTTGCTACAAGTTCAGTTGCTAAAATACTCGGATTGAAATTTCAGCCGCTGATTAAAGAGAGTTTTGATATGGTGCTTTTACGGGACACATTTTTCCGCGAAGAGGTTCAGAGTTTTATAGAAACACTGCAATCTGATGATTTCAGGAAGATGGTCTCTTTTCTGGGGAATTATGATTTTACCAGATCGGGGAAGATTATTTATACTACGGGGTGAGGCTGGTCTATCAGTATTCGTTTATCCCTTATCTTATTTTATGAAGTTTAATTCCGGTATATTTCTGATATTCTGTAAAATCTTTATCGGATGTAAATATTGAATAGTTATTGGCGATACTGACAGTGCATATTAGTAATTACTGTCAAGAATGATACGAATCTTTCTACAGGAACCCTGAATTCAAGTTTGAAATGCGACAAGATGGGAGTTTAAAATATCAGCAGGAGATTTCCAACCACGGGATTTTCTCGGCCTTGCGTTTATAGAAAAAATACTATCATCAATAAATTCATCTGTCAAGTGTGCGAAACTTTTTTTCTTTGGAAGATAATATCTGATACGCCCATTTATATGTTCATTAAGACCTCGTTGCCATGAGGAATAAGGATCAGCAAAATATACATTACAGTTAAGAGCATTTTCAATTGTCTTATGCATGCAAAATTCTGAACCATTATCAAATGTAATTGATTTAATAAATCCATCAGGTAATGAACCCAAAGCCTCTGTAATTCCTCGTGTAACAGTTTCCGCATCTTTTGAAGGCAATTTAATACCCCATGTAAATGCTGCTTTTCTTTCCACAAGAGTAAGAAGATATGCATCATTTCCAGAGCTTACAATCAGATCCCCCTCAAGATGGCCTATTTCGCTTTTATCATTTGCTTCTTCAGGGCGTTCCCTTATATTCTTTTTCGAAGGATCTTTTGCCCTGTTTTTATAGGTATTTGAGCGATTTTGGCGTTTCTTCCGTTTTATAAATAAAAATTGAGTAAAACGATATTCACCCTTTTCATTTTTTTGAGCATACAACCACTGATATATAGATTCGTGTGATAAGTGCATTGATGCATCTTCCAGAAACATTGTCTTTAGGTATTGAGAAATTAATTCGGGTGAATCGCCGTTCCTTAAAAAGGTTATAACTATCAAACGCAGTAAGCCATTGACATCAAGCTTTCTTTTTTTTTAATTTTTCCTCTTTAAATATTCCGCTTGAGCTTCTTGTGCATGATAGCCTTTTGTTTTATTCCTATCAATTTCGCGATAAACTGTTGATTTATCACGATTTAATAATTCAGCAGTTTCTTTCACAGGCTTATCTGAATAAATCATTTTTTGCATGACAAATCTTTCTTCAAACTGTACTTGTTTAAAATGCCTCATGGGTATCTCTCTCGGATTTGGTTTTGGTCGACTCAATCCTTTATGGAGATTTCTCATGAGGCTACTATTTTAATTTCCTTTTGCATTTCAAACTTGAATTCAGGGAACACAGTAAGTTACTGGATGCTTTTGAGCTTGACAAGTGTTATCTTGTGGCAGCACTTATTCCTTTAGATTTTTCAGATCAGAATCCCGATCAGCGTCCAGGACTATCAATGGATGAAAATCTGTTAAAAACAATATAATAGTGAGAAATGAATATGAAATCAGTATCTTTTCTAGGGAGCCCGAGATTAAATGGAAACACTGCGGCGCTGCTTAATGCGGTAATTGATGGAATGAAAAGCACCGGTGATATTGAAAATGAATACGTTTTTCTGCAGGAGAAGAAGATCTCTCCGTGTAACGGATGCAACGGGTGCAAGAAAAATGAGTCAGGGAGATGTGTGGTAAGTGATGAAATGCAGGATATATATCCGATCATAGAGAGATCTGATATAATAATACTTGCAACTCCGATCTACTGGTGGAGCGTTACCGCCCAGATGAAACTTCTTATTGACAGACTCTATGGAATGAGTTTTAAATGTGGAACGAAAAAAGTTGTCCTCCTGATGACATACGGTGGTGAACTGCCAAATTCCGGACCGGAGACTACCGAAGCGCTTTTTCGTGAGATCTGCGGGTATCTCAAGATGGAGGTAGCCGGAGTTATTGGTGTATGTTCAGAAAATATTCATGTTCGTGATAATGCTGCGGCATTGGCCGATGGGTTTCAATTGGGTTTGAGTCTGATGAAGTGATCTACATTTCTACCTGTATTCTTCATAATTTTTCAACACCAGAGAACCGCATTAAAACTCTCCGGTGTTGATTACATCTCATTCGTTATCCCTGCTTTTTGCTGCTTTATATTTGTAAACCTTCATCCCCGGTTTAATATCTTTCGCGCTGCCTGCACCTATAGAGCATTTCGATGTTGTCATCATAGGAAAAGTTGACTTAAGTATAATGATATCATCTCCGGAGTAAAGACATAGTTTGTCACCCATGAGAACTCTCTCCGCGATTTTATCTCCACCTATAATGACTTCATTTCCGGAAACGGACTTAACATTACCTACGAGGAGTCCTGCATTGCTCATATATTTCTCCTGCTCCTTCAAATTTAAAGGATTGAGTATAAAGCCGTAATTGCCGTTAACTCCGGCTCTGGCAAGGCCCTCGGAGAACGGCAGCACATCATCAAACTGTGGTTTAATAACCACTTTACCGGTCTTATCAAAAAAACCCATTTGACCGTTTTCATCTTGAAACATGCAAAGTCCCTCTGTAAATTTATACAGGCTACGATACTGCAGTTTTACAGCAATTTTACCATTTGTGTCAATATAGCCGTATTTATAATTAATACCGACTTCACCAAGACCGTTTTCAAAATCAACAGCCTCATCAAATTGAGGTTCTGCAATAATCCTGCCGGTTTTGTTTACATAACCGAACTTATCCCCTTTTTTAATGACAGAAACACCGCCGGCAAAGGGCCTTACCGATTCGAATTGAGGCTCAATCACAATCTTCCCGGTTTTATCGATAAATCCCCACTTCCCGTTAACTGATACAGCAGCCATCCCTTCAGAGAAATTATCTGCAGACTCAAACTGCGGTTTTATCACCATGTTACCGTTTACGTCAATAAAACCTTTTTTGAAATCTACTGAAATACAGGCAAGCCCTTCGGAAAAATCATTTGCATAGCTGTACTGCGGTTCTACCACAACTTTGCCTGTTTTGTCTATGTAACCCCATTTGTGGTCAAAGCTGTATTTACCCGGTTTTCCACCTTTACTGATCATCGACAATCCGCCGGAAAACTCCTCAGCCTTATCGTACTGTGCTTCTGAAATTATTTTTCCGGAAATATCTATATAGCCGTATTTGTCCCCGATTCTGAAAATGGCTACACCGTCATATAGTCCGAAAATCTGGTCATACTTTGCCTCAGCTACAATTCTTCCGGTTTTGTCTATAAGACCATATTTGTCATTTACAGAAAAAGTTGTCATGCCTCCGATAAAATAACCCGTTCCTTCAAATTTCAGTTCAATTGCAATCTTACCCTCTTTGTCAATAAATCCATACTTCCCGTTTTTCCTGACCCTTGCAAGACCTTCGTAGAAATCCATTGCCTCCTCAAACTGCGGTTCGGCTATAACTTTCCCTTTTCTGTCAATATATCCGTATGTTTTTTTATCCTTCATCACAACAGCCATCCCCTCAACAAAAGGAGATACATTGTAATACTCAGGCTTGATTTTCCACCTGACGTTTTTGTCGGCTGTCTGTGAACCTGCTGTTCCGGATAAAAAATGGAGTGCACAGATTGAGCTGATAATAACAGTTGAGAATCTTTTATACATATGTTTAATACCTCAAATTTAGTTTATTCCTGCCGGTGTTTATTTTATGCTCAGTCAGCATTAAAATAATTATTTATCCACTCTGCTTTGTCGGTAAGAGTTGAGCATTTTTATTCCCGAATTTCAGGAATTATTATTAAAAGAAAGTCATAAAGAATTCAATAATTTTACAGTAATTGTTAATAAATTTTTTTTAAACAGAATTAAATGTAGCAAATTTTTTTTAGGGGAGCGTATGCTTCGCATACGCTGAGAGTGGGGGATTACGGGGGCGCTGCCCGCGTAATCCCCCACTCTCAGGCGCAGCGCGTAGCGCTGTGCCTCCAAAAATAATTTGTTACTGAATTAAGCGTTAACAGCCATATAATTCATGTTTGACTTATTGAAAAGATGAAGTTAATTTGACGGATACTTAATAATTGAGTATCACATGTAAAAATTAGAAATTACACATACTATCTATACCAAAAAGATTAAGGATAAACATCATGTATAAAAAAACTATAATTGCTTTAATATTTTTTATTATGAGTTTAACGGCTGCATATTCACAGGTCTATTCTGTTAAAACCGGTATAATGGATTTTAATGATACTCTTAAGAAACCCGGAACGTCACAGGCCGTGCTTTCAGAAATTTCAGCTGAGCTGGGTAAGTACCAGTTTATCTTACTTGTTGAAAGGTCAAAACTCGGAGCTCTTGTTAAAGAGATAGAAATCGGCCAGAGCGGTCTGATCGATCCGTCAACAGTGGCTGAGGCAGGTAAGATCCATGGCCTGCAGGTTATCATTGACGGATCAATAAGTATTAACGGGATAAGCGCACGGGCAGTGCATGTCGAGACGGGTAAAATTATTGCGGCAGCAGTGGTGAATGATGAGAATGAGGCTGGTCTTCTCGGGAAAAAACTCGCAGCGGGTATCGAAGTTTACCTGGCAAGAGAGAATTTGAAGAAGCTCAGGAATGATAATCCTGAAATTAAGAATGAGTTCTGGCTGGAAAAGACGGCTGGAAACAGGTCTCTTAAAATTACACCTTCAGATGAAAACGGGGAGGTGAAGATCGGCGGTACAGTCTCTTTCCATTTTAAGTCTGATACAGACGGTTACCTGACAATAGTTGACATCCAGCCAAACGGGGAAGTTGTTGTTCTCTATCCGAATGATTTTTCCGGCGGAAACATTATTAAGGCTGGAAATGAATATTCTATACCCTCAAAGGATGATGAGTTCCAAATAACCGTCACTGAACCTGCCGGTACTGATACAGTTGTAGCGTTTTTTACTATGAAAAAAGCTGACTGGCTTGATGTAAAAAAGCTTTCCGGTGAGGGATTTAAAACAGTGAAAGAGGGGGAGAGGCTCTCCATGTCGCGAGGCTTTAGTATTGTTGCAACAAAACTGACAAAACGTGAATGGAAGAGCATGGTTATTTCTATCGATGTTGAGAAGTGATGGTAAAAAGAGAAAACCTATATCATAAATACAGGTTTTTGAAAAACAAACGATAGTTATGTGCTGGTGAAGTTGTCAGATCTGAATTATTTTTTTGCTCCGGCTTTTTTAAGGATCGCAATTACTTTATTTAATCTGGCAAGCATTTCACCATCGGAATCACCGGCTATAAATTCTGCCATTCCAAGCGGGGTATGACCGTTGTTGTCTTTCATGTTTATATTTGCTTTGGCTTTAACGAGGAGCTCAACTATCTCCGGATATCCATACTGCGATGCTATTATAAGAACAGTCCTGCCGTCCATATTTTCTTTCGCATTGACATCGGATTTTTTGCTTATAAGCAGTTTGACAGCTTCTACATGACCGCCGCTTGCTGCTACGAAAAGAGCCGTTACTCCGGGGCCCTGCATTTTATAATTTACATCAGCTCCGGCCTTCAGAGCTGCATTGATTTTTGCAGTGTCCCCCATGCGTGCGGCTTCAAGCAGGTCATCATTTGCGGCTGCAAAAAGTGATGCCGAGATAAACATAATAAAAATAACAAACAGCTTCTTCATTTTTAATCCTCCTGTTATAGTAAATAATCATAAACTGATTTTAAAATTTCTATCCGCGCTGCCAGACCGGAAATAGAATTCTACCGTTTGTATAAGTAAAATCAAAAATTTGATTATCATGTACAATTTTACTAAATTAAATCATTTTTTTTCATTAAGTCAATATATTTCATTAGTCATATTGAAATTTTTCCATAGTAGCAAATTATTTTTGGCGGTGCTTATGCTCCGCATATGCTGGGAGTGTGGGATTACGGGGATTGCCCCCGTAGTCCCACATTTCAGGCTCAGCGCGAAGCGCTGTGATGCCAAAAATATAAAGCTGCCTGATCTGCCGTGGATAATTCATCTGAAAAGTAATTGACCGGCGTAATATTCCAGTATAATTATCACAGAAAACTATCCCGGAGTCTGTATGAAAAAGACAATCACACTTGTTATATCTGTGTCTCTGTTTACACTCATTTTATCTTCGGGCCTTAATGCGGGAATCAGAGCTGTCGGTCGCAGCATTAAAGTTCAGACGGGACATTCCGATGAGATCAGGCACATATCATATTCCCCTGACGGTAAATACATTATCACCGCTGACAGAAGAAACAGGGATGTCGGCTTGATCCTCTGGGATGCAAGGACAGGGAAAGAGGTGAGGAAGTACAGCAGCGAGATAACGAATACATATAAAGAATTGCTTGCCTTTATAGGGCGGATTAGTTTTTCCCCTGACGGAAAATATTTTATAACTCCGCTTAGTGCCTACCCTAAAGGATCAAGTATTGCGTTATGGGATTTCTCAAGCGGGAAAATAGTGAAAACTCATCCTGTCGAAGCGGTCTTTGATGCTGTAATATCCCCTGATGGAAAAAATATAGTATTCAGTGACGGTAAAAATATTAGAATTCTGGAAATTGCCTCATGGAAAGAAGTTAAAAGTATATCCACGGGTTCTCATTGCGGAAGAATACTGGCTCTATCTCCGGACGGGGGGCAGGTGGTTACAGGCACCAGTTCAAGTGACGCGGAGGTAAAGCTATGGAATTTAGCTACAGGGATGAATTTAAAAACATTACAGGAGGATGAAACTAACAATAGTTTTGTTGATAATATTACATCTTTGCATTTTACCCCTGACGGTAAACGGATTGTAATCTGCGGAAAAAGGCTTTCCATATGGGAACCTTTTTCAGGAAAACGGATAATTCTGAGCAAAGGCGTGTATGAAATGAAAACAGCACTCTCTGGTGACGGGAAATATCTGCTCTCACAGGAAAGCGACGGTAAACTTAATCTGTGGGATGCAGTGAAGGGTAAAAAGATCAGGGAGCTTAGAAAAAATTTTTCAAACAGTACATATAATGCGAAAGATGCATCTGTTGCCATATCCCCTGACGGGAAATATGGCGTATACAAAATGGGGAGATATCTTGATCAGATTGAACTATCTACAGGGAAAGAGGTTAAAACATATTCAGGGAGAACAGCTGAGGTTAAATGCGCCATGTTCTCACCTGACGGGAAAAAGATTCTAACAGCAACAAATTTCTGGACCAACAGAAATGACATGGCATTTATAAGGTCACTTATTTTATGGGATGTGGAGATGAATGAGAGTCCCAGGGTGCTTCTTGATGACCGGTACTCAATCGAAAGCGCAATATTCTCCCCGGACGGGAGTGAGATCCTTGCCCTTTCAAGTCTTAAACAAACTGTAATACATCTTGATGTCAGAAACGGGAAAATCCTTCATGAATTTCCGTCTAAGACACCAACGTTCGCTGTTTTTACTCCGGATGGAAAATATATTATCATTGAAGAGCGGGGGTGGCAGGTAAATTACAGTTCAAATGATCCTGCTCTGACTATATACGATAGAAGCACAGGGGATGAAATAAAAACTGTAAAGCACAGGGATAAAGGACATTTTTATACAATTGAGTTTTTACAATCTGCGGGACAGATGTCTTTATCAGTAGTTGACATTATTAATAATGGTAAAACAAGTTCTACTTTAGTATGGACTTATCCTGGGTTTGAGGAGCTGTCTGTTGTTCCTGGAACAAAAGAACAGAATCTGAAACGGCCAAAGTATTTGAATTCATTGGGATTATCACATGACGGGAGATTTATAGTTGTTGGTGCCGTAGATAACACCGTGTTGCTGATTGAAGCAGCGACAGGGAAAGAGATCAAAAAGTTTATAGGACATGAGAACTGGATAAACTCTATCTCCTTTTCATCGGACGATAGATATATTCTTTCAGGTTCAAGCGATTCCCTTGCACGAATATGGAATATAGATACCGGTGAATGGACATCCCTCGCTTCAAACGAAGACGGATCGCAGTGGATTATATTCAACTCACGCGGCTATTGGGATAGTTCAAACAACGGCGGGGATCTTGTAGCCATGACAGATGGGAACAACTGCTGGAGCATTGACCAGTTTGCAATAAAAGACAACCGTCCTGATATTGTGAGTTCTCTACTCCCTTTTTCAGATGAAAAAACCCGTGATCACTACTACAGGCAATATTTAAAACGCCTGAAAAGAAGTGGTCTGGTGGACAGCAGCGGTAATCCCGATGATTCGCTGCTCTTCAAGGATAATCATGTCCCCGCATCTGAGATAACTTCGTCACGGGTAACTGGTAAATTCGCAGAGATAAAAGTCACACTCTCGGATGATCAGCTCAGCCTGAAAAAGTATAATATTTATGTAAATGATGTTCCAATATTCGGCGCAGAGGGTAAGCCTCTGTCAGGTCAGACTTATGATATAAATGAGAAGGTTGAGCTCACTGCAGGTGTTAACAAGATTGAAATATCATGCACAAATATCAAAGGTGCCGAATCGTACAGGACTTCAGTAGTTGAGGATTACAAACCTGCCGGTAAACCTAAATCAAATCTTTACTACATAGGTTTCGGCGTTTCAAAATATAAAAATCCGGGGATACGCGAGCTTCGTTATGCGCACAAGGATGCCATTGATCTGGCATCGGCATACAAAAAGATGAAGGGTGCATACGCCGGGATATACACATACACATTCATCGATGAAGAGTGTACAGTTGCAAATATCAAAAAAGCTAAATCTCTTTTAAAAGACGCAAAGGCTGACGATACAATTGTACTCTTTATCGCGGGTCACGGGGTTCATGACACAGACAGGGATGCTGCTTATTATTTTATTACACATGAAACAGATATGGGGAATCTTGCTGGAACTGCGGCTGAATTTGACATTATAGAGAATATACTTCAGGGTGTTGCTCCCAGAAAGAAGATATTCCTTATGGATACATGCGAGTCCGGTGAAATCGAAGATGCTATTCATGCCGGGTATACGGCAATGGCTGATTCAAACGGGATTATTCCACGGTCTCTGAAAATCGAGGGGAAGGGAGGTAAAAAGAGTGAAAAGAGAACATATCTCTTCAGCAGGGACAGATATATATACAACGATCTTGTGAGGAGGAGCGGCGCAGTTGTCTTCTCATCAAGCAGGGGGGTGAGCTCTCATATGAAAGTGAAAAGATTGAGAACGGATTTTTCTCCTATAAGATTATTGAGAGTTTTAAGAGTAAATCAGCAGACAAAAACAATGACTCGGTTATATCCACTGACGAGATGCGGGATTATGTTTCTGACGAGGTGATGAAACTTTCAGAGGGATATCAGAATCCGGTTGTTGACAGGGACAACATCTACCAGAAGTTCGGCTTTCCACTTTTGAAGTAGATGGATATGCCGTCTTGTTTAATGTCAGAATAAAGATAACTATAACATTTCATGATTGAAATAATACTGAATTCAGACTTCGACTCCGCTCAGCCAGCGTTAAATTAAGCTCACTGAGCGGACTTGTACCCGGATCTCAACAGCCCCCTAAATCCCCCGGAGGGGGACTTCTCAGTATGATGGGGCTTTACTTAAAGATGTGGGTACAAGTCAGTCTTTTAAGAGAGGGAACCTTTCTTCGCTTACTTCTCCTGCAGTTCGTACCAGTTTATATCTCTTGTTAGATACATTACCGATGCCAGTACAATAAACAGAGCTACAGATCCGAGTATAAGTGAGTACTGGTCCAGCTGAAGCAGTATATAAAGAAACGAGTAGAGTATTACAAGCATCCCCGCCATTGTGAATGTCCGTTTTTTTGCCTTCAGTATCTTTGCTGAGTACATTGTGATCAGCCCGATGGTAGCAAATGATGCGATGAAATATGAAAGAGCGAAACTCATGAATTCCGAAAATGACAGAAGCAGCAGATAAAATATTGTTAACGCAAATCCCACCAGAAGATACTGGAACGGATGAATTCTCAACTGTCCGAAAATTTCGAATAAAAAGAACGCAAGAAATGTGAATCCGATAAAGAGTATCGCGTATTTAATTGATCTGTCGGTCAGGCTGTAGACGTTAACAGGCATAAAGAGACTTACTCCGAATGAATCCTCTTCGCCTAAAATCTGAGGTGCTTTACCTGATGAATTCAAAAGAGATGACAATTCCCATTTAGCATTAAATCCGTTATGATCAACTTTTCGTGATGAAGGGAGTATTGAGCCTGTGAAAGCCGGATCTGTCCAGTTTGATTTCAGTGTAATATCTGTCTTTTTTGAAAGCTGCTGAAACATCAGTTTATCTATCCCCTTGATTGAGACGCTCAGAGTTATTTCGGTTCGGCTGTTTGCCATTATTGTATCAGATGAGTAGCTTCCTATTATCAGTGAGTTCGGGATGCTGCTGTTTGTCCGGAGAGAAAAGGGTACTTCTGTGCCGTTGATCCGTACATACTTTATCTCCACTGACTGATTATTAAATATCGACAGGTTTAGAGTCTGCTTCCCTTCCCGCCGGGGTGAATTGTTAAAACTCCCTTTGATAATAAGGTTTGCAGTGTAGAATGGAATTTTGAAAATACCTTTCTGTCTTACCTCGGCAGTGATGTTTCCGTCAATTTCACTTTTATCAGGCATGACTGTTTCGTTGGCAAATGAAAGAAAAATTCCGCCAAGCGTTGTATTCTCCCCTCCCCATGAACTGCTCATTTCGGTGTACACTTCATTCTGTCTCTGTTTCCTTTCATCTACAAGTGAACTCACCATTGATATTGGAATTAGAAGCGCAAGGACAAGGAAAGAAGTTATCAGTGACTTTGATGCTAAAGGTTTCATGTTTATTCTCCGGTATTTATTTTTAATCATGTTAATGATATGAATATCCGGGATGTTTTTGAAAATAATATGCGGGCTGTGTGAAGTGAATGTGAAGTTTAAAAAAAATTAAAATTTTACAATACCAAAATGTTCTGCTGCACCGGAAGAATAAGCTCAGCGGTTACTCCGGTGTCCGGATTATTTTTTACAGTAATACTCCCTTTGTGCAATGCTGCAATTTCTTTCACAAATGGAAGTCCGAGGCCTGTGCTTTTTACCTTTGTGTCATGTGAGGGGAGAGAATAAAATTTATTAAAAATTTTATCTTCGGCATACTCGGGGATACCTTCACCGGTGTCGGTGATAATAATTGACACGTGGTTGTCTGTCACAGCAGCTGATATAGTAATAGTGTCATTATCTCCGGAAAAGCGGACACCATTCTGCAGCAGGTTCTGAATTGCATGACGGATAAGAAATCCGTCACACTCAATGACCAATGCTGGCGGTGTATTCTTTTTCACTGTAATATTTTTTCTGTGATACTCGGGGTAGAGGCTTTCCAGTATATCAGTTATCATCGGAACAATATCTGTTTTTTCAATACTTTTAAGTTTATCCTGGCTTTCGATTGCTGAGAGTCTAAGCATCCGTTCGATGATCGATTCCATTCGGCGTGATTCGCGTAAAATATTTCTGTGAAATATTCTCTTCTGCTCATGGGGAATATCATCTTCGAGAAGTTCCGATGATCCGATTATTGACGATAAAGGGCTTTTTAATTCATGTGTAAGGGTCTGGATATACTGTTCAATATATTTCTCACCTTTCAGATCATCCCATACTTCGTTGAAAGTTTCGGCAAGAGTTATTATCTCTTTCCCCGCGAAAGATGGCATCTCTGCCCGTCTATTTTCACGCAGTGATTTAACATACTCCGTTAAACGGTTTACCGGCCTGCTTATCCATATTGATAAAAAAAAACTTAAAAATATAAAGAGCATGCACGTTAATACTCCTGTCACCAGGGCCTTTCTTTTTGCTAATTCTATGAAGAGAGATATACTCTCTTCCGGTTTGATAACAGTGATGACTCCGGCAATTTTATCCCGGTATTTAACCGGTGCAGCGACAAATATCGATTTAGATTCAGGATCATTTTCGTTAAGGAGAGATGATCTCGCGCCGTATTTTCCGAGGAGGGTAAGCCGGACATCACGCCATTTCGAAAAGTCCTCGCCTTCCTTTATATATTTATTAGATGAGTATATGATTATTCCGTTCTGATCTGTGATGTATATCTGAAGTGATACTCCTGTTTTATGAAGAGCATATATCCGCGAACTGATCTTTTTCTCGTATGCTTTTTTTATAACAGGTTTTATAGTGTTTACATTTATAACCGAGTTTTCAATCTCCTGCTCAATCAGTGATGCAAGAATATTGGCCGTATCGTTAAGAGATTCCTCCACTGTTTCAAGGTAGCGCGGCCTTATATCATTTGCAATGAAGTCGTACAGAAGATAAAATGCGATTGCGTACAACACGAAAAATCCGGTGATAATACGCCATTTAATGCTCATAGATCCTCTCTCAGTGAGTATCCTATACCGCGGTGAGTCTCGATAGGGTCGAGATCCGGATTTATCTCTTTCAGTTTTGTCCGCAGGGTTTTGATGTGGGTGTCCACCGTACGGTCAAAGCTCTCGCCGGAGTCGGGCCATGCCAGATCCATTATCTTGTCCCGCGTAAATATCCATCCCGGCCGGTTGACAAATAGTATAAGAAGATCGTATTCAATCCGTGTAAGGTTGGCCTTTTTTCCGTAATAGGTTATCTGTCGTTTATTGTAGTCCACCTGAAACGGTGATGTGTTTGTTTTCATGCTGCCGTTGTCCGATGACCGGCGCAGGATCGCTTTGACCCGTGCTGCAAGCTCCCTCGGGCTGAACGGCTTCATTACATAATCATCGGCTCCGAGTTCAAGACCCAGAATTCTGTCGATCTCGTCAGACCGGGCAGTGAGGAAAAGTACAGGTACCTGACTGGTTTTACGGATCTCTTTGAGTACATCAAATCCGTTTATGTCTGGAAGTCCAATGTCGAGTATTACCAGGTCAGCTGTGCCGGACTTCAGGTATGCCAGACCCTCTCCCCCTGTTGTAACCCATTGAGTCTGGAATCCTTCTGTTGAAAGAGGATATATAATGGTGTCGGCAATTCCCGATTCATCTTCGATTATGAGTACTATTTTCTGCATGATAAATTATGTTCAGGCATATATTTATGTGTCAATAAATTTCTGTGTGATTCATTCTGTTGTCCGGGGTAGCAAATTATTTTTTATATCTTAAAAAAGAATTCTTGCAATATTAACCTTTATTATTTAAATCATTAAATTATGACAGATTTTCAATTAAAACACCCGAATCATGTCCCGTCTTATCTTGCGGCATTTGATGATGAGATGGAAAATCAGATATCCGCAAAATATATGGCATTTAAGCGGGGATCCTCCGCTCTTGTAACTGCGTTTAAAAACGAGAAAGAGAAGCATGGATCTATTAATAATATTCCACGGGATATACTGCATAAATACAGCATCCCCTTCAGTTCACTGCTGGACATTAGTCGTAATCTGCGTGATGATCTCACCAGGCAGGTGAACAGAAGCAGCAAAGTACTTGAGTATATCCATGAGCACGGTGCTGAAAATCAGCACCTCAGCGAATCAGTCTGTAAACGGAGAGATATGCTGTATCAGAAAATTGAGTATTTTGATGATGTGGAAATACTCTATACCGCGATTGAATTTAGAAAAAGCAGAAAATAGATATATTTTCCGGCTTCCGGACCGGGATTGTCCGGCTTTTTAATACTTACCGGCTGGTCATTTTAATAATTATTCCATTTTACTGATCTGAAGATTCAAGTGATTCACAATCTCTTATTCTTTTAGTGCATTCATCTGAAGCTCATTGTTAACCTGAACTGCCTGCTCCCTGCTGATGTATCGTGCAAGTAATATTGTAAGAACAGCATATGTTAGATATAAATAATAACCCGGCTGAAGATATGTATCATTTCTAAGAAAAATAACCAGATCACGGTTTAATGCATTAAAATGTTCGAAGCGGCTTGATATAACTCTGTTAAATATTGTGTAGGTTATAAATACAGAAATAATCATGGTTGCTTCGATGAACCATCTCCCCGATTTTGTAATAAAAAATTGTATTACCTGATTTTTTCTGGCATTACGGTAATTGAAATAGTAACCGGCAAATGAGAGTATTTTTGTAACAGGAAGAAGAATGGTTAATGCTGCAACCAGCATCCCCGTGAGTTTAACTTTTAAATCGCTATGGCTTACCAGCATCATAAATATATCGAGAATGCTTATACTCTGAAAGTATAATACCTGATCGTGAAAATCTATTGGATGGCCCAGAAGCATAAAGCTGAACTTTGAAATTTTTATATCCATGTCGATTATCGGGATTGTCACTCCGGCAACCAGCAATATAATAAGAGCGATTACGAGAAAAATGTATCGTGATGATGTCAAAGATTCATAATTAAATGCAGACAATGAAAAAAGTACGGCAGTCAGGAATATGAGAAGGGCTGATTCCATGAAGATGAGTTTATTGGTTATAAATACTGTGTCAGATAACCTGTTTTTTGCATTATTAATATCTGTGGATTCAGTCCTGCGGACTATATTGTCAAGACTGGATAGTTCCCTGGTGCCAAAGGTCATTTTAAAATATCTTTCAAGCTGCCGGTTCAGCATGATTTTGATATGCTCTCTTGTTTTTGTTTTCTTCATTTCATGGATGATCGCATCGGTATATTTCGGTATACCTTTTTTAATATCATCAGGACTCAGAAAAATATTAATGAAAGATTGTCTGATCCATCCTCCGGCGGAGTTTGAATTATCATCCCTGATTTTATCATCAATTTTATCAATAAGTGTTTTAACCAGAGCCCTGATTTTTATTTTAAACTGATATTCAGTAGTGGTTGTCAGATAAAGCATGTTAAGTTCTTCCTCAAGAATCACGTTGACCTGCTTTTTCCATTCTTCAACATTGAAGAGGCCGTATTTAACATGATTTATTTCAGCAAAATCAGCTTTGTGCAACTGATTGTTGATTGAAAATGAAATAATCTGTTGACCTAAAAGAATTGATATAATTATAATTACTGTTGATAAGCTAAAATTGAGATGTTTCATGATTAAAGCCTTATATTATTGAAAAATATTAGATTTACGTGAATTTTTTTAAAAAAATCTGTCAAGAATGTTACTGATTCATTTTTGATAGTTAATACCGATAATTAAACAGTATTTTTCTATCAGCAGGATTTAGAGATGGTAACTGCTCAAAAACCGGCGGAAAGCAATTTTACTAGATACTTGAGATGTTTGATTGAAAAAAAGATTCGGATAGAAAATTCAATGGGATATGTAATGTCTTGTATATAATTTTTGAATAATATAGTATTATAATTTAATGGAGGTTTCTATGTCGGCATGTATAATCAGCGGGAACGCACTTTTCGGATTTGTTGAGCTTGCAGTAATCGCATCTGTAATTATCAGTGTCCATTTTTTCTGTAAATATATTTTAGGCACTATAAGATTGAAAAAAAGCAACTGAAAATTTATCATTTTCAGCTTTGTATTTTTTCTATTAAACTTTAAATTATTCGATCTCTCCGAGGATTAAAACTGAATATTTGTTTGTATCAACCGGTGCACCAAGTTTCAGTTTATTCTTTTCTACATCCCATTTAAAACCGGAACGTATATCCTGACCAGTATAACCGTTCCCGGTAGGGATAAGTTGAACCAGCCATACACTTTTATATTGATTGTCAGATGGTGAAAAGTAAAAGCCCTTATCATCGGCTTTAACAGTATTCCCGCTTACAGGCCAGCCAAAGTATTCAAGCAGCGGACGTGTGAAATCAGCCATACTCATAGATCCGATACTTGCACTCCCCGATGAATACATATACTGGATGATGAATTTTTCCTGTCCCGTTGTGCACGAGGGGAGTTCAATTTCATTTTTTATGCTGTTGTAACGGTAGTCTTTTCCATTGATCCCTATACGTCCATTAACCGCAAATCGGATCTGTCCCGGATCAATTTTTTCGGCAGGTATGATGCACATCGGAGTAAGGTATTTCCCCTTTACCCGCAGTATATAATTTGAATTATCAATATCTCTTTTTACAGTAAGTCTATTAGTGATGCTGTTATAACTCCATTCATTTTCCGGCAGAGTGTACCGGTCATGTTTTACCCCGAGTGATTCCGCAGCAACTGTTGTACCCGCAGTGACATATTCAATTTTGGTGAATTTTATATTCACTGAATATTCCCGCGGACTGCCGGGAACAGGTTCAGCATTTAAATCATCAATGGGGATGGTTTTGTTCTCCGTAATGTTTTTCCCGGCTGAATAGCCTGCGGATGTTATTACCAGAAAAAGAATTATAATCACGCGTTTCATGTCAAACCTCACTGATTTTGGACAATTGTAATATCATCTGATATAAAACTGCAACTATAAAAATTATACTTAATCTGGAAAATGAATTATTTTCAGGGGCACATCGCGAAGCATACTCCCAACCGGGAATAATCTGCTGCTCTGAATTTGAATTTAGTTTTTTATTAGTATTCTAAAGGTTCCCGTTTCGATCCTGGCAGAGGGAACCTTTAGAAAAGACTATGTACTGAAAAATTAAGCAGATGATCAGTTAACGATTGTAATCAAAAAATCCCTTTCCAGTTTTTATGCCAAGTAACCCGCCGCGCACCATTTTCTTTAATAACGGTGAAGGACGGTATTTTGTGTCTCCGAATTCTGAATAGAGTGTATTCATTACCGAAAGAATTATATCATTTCCTATAAGATCGGAGAGAGCAAGGGGCCCCATGGGGTGATTGGCTCCGAGTTTCATTGCTTCATCTATATCTGCCGGAGATGCTATTCCGTCAGCGAGAATGCATATAGCTTCGTTAATCATCGGTACAAGAATTCTGTTTACTACAAATCCCGGAGCTTCTTTGACTTCAACCGGAGTTTTTCCTATCTCCTGTGTGAGTTTAATAATAGCTGTTGTTACTTCATCTGAAGTCGCAATTCCACGGATTATTTCAACCAGTTTCATCATCGGGACAGGATTGAAAAAATGCATACCAATTACTTTGTCAGCTCTCTTTGTTGCTGAAGCTATTTCGGTGATTGAAAGAGAAGATGTGTTTGTCGCAAGGATTGCCGAGGGTTTGCAAACTTCATCAAGTTCCTTGAATATCTTTTTCTTAATCTCCATATTCTCGCTGGCTGCTTCAATTATAAGATCTGAATCAGCTGTGTCTGCAATCTTTGTTGTTGTTTTTACTCTGCCTAAAATCTGAGCTTTTGCGTCAGCTGTAATTTTTTCTTTCTGAACGAGTTTGTCCAGATTTTTTGTGATTATAGCCATCCCCTTTGTGACCAATGATTCTTCAAGATCACGCATAACAACGTAATGTCCATTCTGAGCGAGTACCTGTACAATACCTGCACCCATTGTGCCTGAGCCGAGAACTGTTACTTTCATTTTGATCCCTCTTTAATTTTATAATCTGTTTATTTTCCTGACATAGTGTATCTACTTATAAGCTGACAGTAAATGTACCCTCCGCCACTCCATCGGTGAGGCAGAGAGCAAAAGCAATTGGTTTTGAGTTTTTAAATTATAATACGATTCGTGTAATCCTTTCGTTAATGATTTCTATCAATACAAATCCTTAAGCTGGCATAAATGAAAATACAATGGCCAATTGATTATTTTTTATGTGGTCGCATCAGTTTTTTTGATGTAGCCACTCCGAATTTTATAAATTTTTGTACCCATAGTAATTGGGCTTGACTCAAAGATAAAAAACAGTTTTTGTTATTTAACTTTTATAAAGTAAAAAAGGCTGATTATATATCTCCGCCGCATACGGCGGCGGAGATATATAATCAGAGGTTATGAGCGGTTACATGAAAATGGCAGTTTTATATATAGAGGTAATTTATCGTGATTAATTTATTAGAGGGGCTTGTCAATCAGGTGGGGAGTATTGTCCTTGCAGCGGTGCTTCTTTCACGATTCGGATTTTTTAAAAGACTGATAACAAGGGATAAGATACCTCTGAAATTCCTTATAATACTTGGAATATTTTTCGGACTTTTCGGTATTCTTAAAACCTATTCAGGAATCCCTGTTCAGGGAGCGCTTGCCAATGCCCGTGTAGTCGGTGTTTTTGTCGGCGGATTAATCGGCGGTCCTATAGTCGGGATACTAGCTGGAGTGATTGCGGGATTTCACCGCTGGGGTATTGATATCGGAGGTTTTACTGCGTTTGCATGTATGGTGTCGACTGTTTCAGAGGGAGTGCTTGCGGGATTTTTAAGCAAGCGGTTCTATAAATCTGAAAAGCGTTGGCTCTTTGCGCTTTACACCGGGGCACTTGCAGAGGCAATGCAGATGGCGATAATTTTAATCCTTGTTAAGCCTTTTGACGCGGCGTTGAATCTGGTGTCAATAATCGGTGTTCCAATGATAGTTGCAAATGCGATTGGAATAAGTATGCTGATAGCTATTGTAGATATAATTTTTAATGAACGGGACCGGATTGCTGCAAACCAGTCCAGGGTGGTACTTCAGATTGCCAGCAGAACAATTAATTATTTCAGGAAAGGTCTGACCGAAGAGACAACCAGGGAGGCCGCACTTATTATAAAGGAGATGACCGGGGCATCAGCTGTTTCATTTACAAGCATGGACAGAATTCTTTCACATGTGGGGACCGGTTCCGATCATCATATTCCGGGGATACCGCTTGTTACGAAGATTACAAAAAAAGTATTAAAAGACGGCAAATTGAGAATAGCAGATACTAAAGAGGATATTTCATGCTCGGACAAAAACTGTATGCTGAACAGTGCTGTGATAGTTCCTCTCAGAGAGAATGAAAAAGTAATAGGCTCACTTAAGATATACAAAACAGGGGAGAATACAATTACCCCCGTTGATGTTGAACTTGCAGAAGGGCTCGCTTCACTCTTCTCAACACAGATTGAGCTGAGCCGAATTGAAGAACAGGCTAAGCTGCTCAACATATCGGAGCTTAAAGCGCTTCAGGCTCAGATCAATCCGCATTTTCTTTTTAATTCGATTAACACAATTGTTTCGCTTATAAGGACAAGCCCTGACAAGGCCCGGGATCTTCTTATCAAACTTGGAACATATTTCAGGAGTAATCTTTATCATACCGATGAGATTTTTCTTTCTGATGAAATTCTCAATATAAAAAACTATCTTGAGATAGAGAAGGCCAGATTCGGGGAGAAGCTGCATGTAGTAATAGATGTTCCTGATAATGTGAACTGCATGATCCCGCCGTTCACTCTTCAGCCCCTTGTTGAAAATGCTTTGAAACACGGGCTGCTCCCCAGGATTGAGGGTGGATCAATTGAAATCTGCGGTGAGAAAAACGGAGGGGATGTTCATCTGACAGTCAGAGATAATGGAATCGGTATTGAAAAGGATAAGCTGCAGACTCTCCTTGATGATACTGTATGTTCTAAATCAATCGGAATTAAAAATGTTAATAAAAGATTAATCTGCAAGTATGGAGCTTCCTACGGGCTGAAACTTGAAAGCAGGCCCGGCGCTGGAACGCTGGTATCTCTTACTATTCCTGGAGTGAGCTGATGGTAAATGTAATAATAGCAGATGACGAAGAACCGGCACGCGGCGAGCTGAAGTTTCTTCTTGAGAGCTTTGATGATATAAACATATTAGCCGAGGCCTCAGACGGGGAGATGGCAGTAAGGCTCTGTTATGAGCATAAGCCGGATCTTATATTTATGGATATTCAGATGCCTGGAATTTCCGGCATTGAAGCGGCGGAGACTCTGCTTGATTCGGGAAATCCCCCTTATATAATATTTGTTACAGCGTACGATGCTTATGCAATCCGTGCATTTGAACTTCACGCAATTGATTATCTCCTGAAGCCGATTGAGACAGAACGTCTTGAAAGCAGTCTGGATAGAATACGTAAACTCCTTGGCTCGAACAATGAAACCTCAATCTCGGTAAAAGCGATGAAGGAGATGCTCGGCGGATTTGTGAACAACAGAAACACCCGGATTATAACAGTATGCAAAGATGAGAAGTTTTATCCGGTTCCTCTTGAAAAGATTAAGTATGCCTATGCCGATGATAAAAAGACATATCTTGTAACCACTTCCGGTAAATTTTTATATAAAAATACGCTGCATCAGCTGGAGGATATTCTTCCCGAAAACTTTATCCGTACTCACCGGAGTTATATTGTGAATCTGCAATTTATAAAAGATATCGAACCGTGGTTTAATGGAGCGTATCAGATTTCAATCGTCAGTGATGAAACACCCATCCCATTGAGCAGGAGTCATTCGAAAAGTTTTAAAGAGATTATGCATATGGAATAATCGGATTTTTTTAATACTGCATTTCGTCTTCAGTTTCAGGCACTTTATCCCTCTGTTTATGCATTTCACGAAAAATTTCAACATTTATTTTTATTATGATCTATTGTCCTCATAGAATTAAATTAACGGAGGATTAATATGATAAGTTTTCTATTATCTCTTGTAGCTTTGGTATTGGGTTATGTTATTTACGGCACAATAGTAGAAAAAGCATTTGGTATTCAGCCTGAAAGACAGACTCCATGTAATACAATGTGTGACGGAGTGGATTATGTTCCGATCGGCTGGAAAAGAATTTATATGATTCAGCTTCTGAATATTGCAGGTCTTGGGCCTATTTTCGGAGCTATAATGGGTGCACTTTACGGTCCCGCTGCATTTTTATGGATTGTACTTGGAAGTATATTTGCAGGGGGAGTTCATGACTTTTTTTCCGGCATGCTTTCAGTCAGACATGAAGGGAAAAGTATTCCTGAAATAGTCGGGATCTATATGGGCGAGCCAATGAGAAAATTCATGAGGGTTTTTTCTGTTATTCTTCTTGTTCTTGTCGGTACAGTATTTATTGCAGGACCTGCAGGTCTTCTTGCAAATCTGGGTATGACAGGAATTTTTGCAAACAAATGGTTCTGGATTACTATTATAATAGTTTACTATTTCCTTGCAACAATTCTTCCTATAGATAAGATTATTGCAAAGTTTTATCCGGTATTCGGTGTTGTTCTTCTTGTAATGGCGTTCGGTATCGGCGCAGCTATTCTTTTTACACCTCATTCAATTCCTGAAATTACACTGGCCAATCTTCATCCCAAGCAGCTTCCTATGTGGCCGATGCTTTTTATAACTATCGCATGCGGTGCTATAAGCGGTTTCCATTCAACACAGTCCCCTCTTATGGCAAGATGTATGGAGAATGAAAAATATGGACGCAGAATTTTCTACGGAGCAATGATAGGTGAAGGAGCTATAGCTCTTGTATGGGCAGCTGCTGCAATAACTTTCTTTGATGGTGTTGGCGGACTTGCGAATGTACTTAAGCAGGGTGGACCAGGACTTGTAGTTAACACTGTATCAATAGGCCTTCTCGGAACAGTGGGTGGTATCCTTGCAATACTTGGCGCGGTAGCATGTCCTATAACATCCGGCGACACTGCTTTCAGAAGCGCAAGACTTGTTATTGCCGATACATTCAGCTATAATCAGCAGGGCGTAAAAAGCCGTCTTCTAATAGCGATACCTCTCTTTGCAATAGGTATTTCTCTTAACTTCGTAGACTTCGCGATTATCTGGAGATACTTTGCATTTTCAAATCAGGCTCTTGCAACTGTAGTTCTATGGGCAAGTGCAGTGTATATGGCTAAGAACGGCAAGTTCCACTGGATAGCAACTGCTCCTGCAACATTTATGTCAGCAGTATGTTCAACATACATTCTTATTGCTCCTGAAGGGCTGAAGCTTTCAACAGCTGTGGGATATCCTGCGGGTATTGCTTTTGCAATTTTAATGCTGATAGCCTTCATGTATGCAAATTATAAAAGATCGAATGTAGAACTTGCTTCCGAAGTTTCAAAGTAATAATGTAATTGAGGAATTCCCTCACCGCATAGTGCAGTGAGGGAATTTTTTTATTTCATGAATCTGCGTCTGATTTATACCTGTTAATCTGAAAATTAAAAATCAATTCTCATACATGAATGTGCCGGCATAGTTACTGTGAAAGGTTCTGCGTACTCAACTGTAGATTGTGTGATGCCGACAGTCAATGGATCGGTTTCATTGTGTGCACTCACTGAACTGCTTGTATAAAGATATTGAACGGCACTTCCCGGAGTAAATCCTTCTAAAGTGATGCTGATAGTCTTATCCGTTGAATAATCTCTGTTAATAATAAATACCCTCGGTTTTCCCGATATTTTGTTTACTGTTGCAGTTACTGATACAAGAGGATACTGCAGGCCTGAAGGGACATTCCCTGCTCCGCCTGCTGCTGGAACTGTATAAACCTCTGTTGAACCGGATGTTACGGTTAATCTCTTTTCTCCCGCAGCAGATGAGAATAATTTGAAGACATGTCCGGCAGGTCGGAGCTTCCAGTTCTGATTGTAATTCAGGAGTCCCCAGCAGTTTTCCTGTGCAAGATTATGCACGTATGCCCCTTCAATTTTATTATCCATCATCATCATTATCATGTCTGCAACGGCAAGACCGGATTGATAATCGTTGCTGAATGAAGTCTTGATTACATCGGTGGTGTCATCTTCTATTGTTACATGATATTCAGTAATCCAGAGGGGTAATGTGCCGGTATACGGTTTAACTTTTTCTTCAAGAGTTCTTTTAAGTACTTCTCCCCCTGAAAGAATCCAGTAGTAGTCTTTTTCTGGATCGTTGTGCCAATAGCGGGATGCATAAAAGTGTCCCAGTGCAAAATCGGCTTTATCGGCCAGTGCTCCATCGGTGAAGACGTGCCTGTTCCAGTCAAAGAGCATCTGCAGTGTGCTGTTCCCCGATCCTGAGACAAGCCAGTCTGCCATCTGGAATGACGATTCGGTTATTCCTCCGAGTTTAATATCGACACCGATCTCCGAAGCCTTTGCTTTCATTCTGCTGATTACCGCTGAAGCAAGCAGTGCGTAGTTTTTTCCGGTTTCCGACGGGATTGATCCCTGATAGAATGAAACAGGTTCATTTCCGATTTCAAAAAGGGCTGCATTCCACGGGCTGGTTCTCCCGTTAGCTGCTCTCACCGCTCCATGAGTGGTGGATGATGAACCTAGAATATATTCTACAAGATCTGCTGCGTTATCAGCTGTGTCGAGTACATTGACCTGAATCAGAGGTGTTATTGAATTTGCTTCACAGAAATTTAAAAACTCATGAAGACCAATAACCGGAGTTTCGAGAGTGTTGTATGTCATCAACTCTCCGCGATTCTCAATGCTCCCTATCGAATCCTTCCAGAAAAAGAAATCAGTGAGAGTCCCGCCGGGATAGCGGAGCGAACGTATTCCAAGCTCTGATATTCCTGCTGCTGCTTCTGCTCCGAATTCCGGAGTTCTATTTTTCTCATAAAGACGGACTTCGTCGATGAGTATTTCATCTTCAGTTCTATTGCTTAGCAGGTATATAGCCAGAAGATTACTCACTGTGCCGTTTCCGTCTGTTGTAAGGGTAATATTATGGTGAGTCCATGTGTTAAGGATCGGAGTTATGTCCTCTTTCGAAGCTGCTTTAGGTGTGTGGCTCAACTGTGTAATATAAGTTCCTATTCTGGTGTTGCTGTCTATGTTTACTCCATAACTGGCAAATTGGAGTATGTATTCAGTATTGTTTTTTAAGTAAACCGGCAGGGTCTGATTAACTCCGGTGTAATATCCTTCTTTTTTTATCCGCAGATAGCCCTGGTATGATCTTCCTCCCGCATAATTAGATTCTGTATCGGAACTTATTGTATTGGCGAACTCTGCACCTGATGTAGTTGCGACAAGCTTATTCCATACGTCACGCCTGGTATTGACAAAGGCTAAACCGTCGGGATGAAAGGATGGTGACGCGGGATCTAATGTCCGGAACGAACGGTCGCTGATCAGATCTCCGCCATCGGCAGTTTTATCCGCCAGTGAGTTCCATTGAATTGTTGCTCCAAACAGTGTTAACGGGATAATATTACTATCAGACCCATTACTGCTCGAACCGGAATCTTTTCCGCATCCTGCAGAGATTAAAATAATGAATGATATTACAACTATAAATTGCTGTAATTTTACTGTATGCGATATGTTTATATGCATTTTTTCCTCTGACTTAGCGTTTTCAGGTTTTGTATAAAGATAGGAGGGGCAAGAAAAAATCAAGCCGTAAATTTGAATTATGCAGTGTTTTAAGTAACGGTACAAAGCAGGGAGAGTTCAAGTTTATGGCTTATAAATTATTGAGGCATAATAATACTGTCACGGCACTATACCAGTTAACGAATGGATTAGTACAAATAGCCCTTCGACTGCGCTCAGGGAGCGTAATTTAACGCTGGCTGAGCGGAGTCGAAGCCTGAAGTCAGTACTGTTTCATCTGTAGAATTTTATTGCTGAATATTGTTAACATGAAGAGGTGCGAAGTTCGCGACAGTCTCTGCATAAAGGATTGGCAACTCTGTTGTTGATGAATTCTTTACGCATTGCCTGCATCGGTAAATCGTTCCAGATATAACTGAGCGAATGTGTAATCGCATTTCCAAGAACCAGTTTTTTGTTATAATCGAAACAGCATGGGACCACGTCTCCATCCCATGTAACTGTTATATTCTCCCATGGAAATCTGCAGGCTACTTCTGAATTATTCTGTGATTTTTCACGCAGCGAGTCCGGTGCCATGTCCTCTATCTCCTGGACTGCACCATCCCATGTTGTATAATTTTTCATAAGAAATCCGTCAATCTGATCGTGTGATTCCCACTCGTCTTTAACTGCTGCGATACTCTCTTCGTTGAGAGAGAAGTCTATCATAGATAAAATTATTTTCATGCTGCATGGATTTTCTTTTTTCAAATTCAGAAAATTTATCATATTGCTACGGGAGGTTTCATACATATTGTTTACACCGCGGATTTTTGAAAACGACTCGTCATTGTGTCCGTCAAGAGAAAGATATAGAATATGGAGTCCTGAGTTAAGGAGCGCTATAGAGTTTTTATCACTGAGCATCATCGGATTTACAGATAGTCCTGTACGTATATTTTTTTCAGCAGCATATTTTATAAAAGAATCAAATTCCGGGTGAAGCAGACTCTCTCCGAAGTGATGCAGCCATACTGTTTTATCATTATGAAATGAAGGATTTACCTCTGCAAGCTCATCTATTATTTTTTTGAATAGCTGGAAATCCATGAATCCCTGTTCTCTGGTCATGTAATTTGTACGCGGACACATCACGCACTTCATGGGGCAGCGGTTGGTCAGCTCAATGTTGAATATCCCGAAGGGGTGATCAACTTTTATTTTTCTTTCTTTATTTAAAATTGAATTTGTCATCGGTTCAATCCCTCTCACTTTCTGCATTATTCAGTAAACTATGGGAATGGCGCAAGTTAAAATTACCTGTCTGAATTATGATTTATTGGATTTATAAACCGTAGGCTCGTAGCGCGCTACGAGCCTACGGTTTATAAATCTACTATTCAGACAAAAAATTTCCTGACCGACTTTCCGGTCGCACTCAGAACTGTTTACTTTATCTTATTAAATGTGTATAAAATGGTTAATAAACTTACCTTGTATAAGATTATTCAATATCTTTCATGTTTAAATATATATTTTTGTTAAATAATTTGACTTTAAGAAAGTATCGGTTATAAAATAGCCCATTCCCTGGATGAATTGTCTGACTGGATCCTGTATGGATTATTGTTGATGATTTATCTATGGAAAATTCCAGTTAATTATTACGGGGGAAGATATGACAGCTAAAGACATCTATGCAGAAAAGCCGTGGCTTAAATTTTATCCGGAGGGGATACCGGCGAGTGTTAAGTATGAAGAGATCTGCCTCCATGATGTGCTGGAGAGAACTGTTTCTAAATACGGTAAAACCGATGCTCTGATATTCCAGGGATTCAGAATCGATTATAACGGCTTGAGTGACATGGTTAACAGGCTTGCGTATTTTCTCACATCTAAGGGAGTGAAGAAGGGTGATGTAGTTGCCATACTCCTGCCTAATATGATACAGACTGTTGCTGCATATTATGCTTCATTGAAAATCGGCGCAATTGTGCAGATGAATAATCCTCTATATACAGATCGTGAGCTTTCGTATCAGTTTAACGATGCCGGTGCAAAGGTTCTCATTACACTTGATCTCCTGGCAAACAGAATGATAGCTCTCAGAAAAGAGACAAAGATAAAAGATATAATATATACTTCAATAGGGGATTATCTCCCTGCAGTGAAGAAGACTCTCTTTAAACTTGTGGGGAAGAAGAAGGGGATGGCTGCGGCGGTTCCTGTGACAGAGAATGTTTATTCATGGGCGCAGGCGGTTAAAGATAGCGGGGCTGTTCCGAAAGTTAACGTTGCATTTGATGATGTTGCTGTTTATCAGTATACCGGCGGAACAACGGGCGCGTCAAAAGGTGCAGTTCTTACTCACAGGAATCTCTGCAGCATGGTGCAGATGTACGGCGCATGGTTTCCTACTCTTAAGCGCGGCGATGAAGTTTTAATTTCGGCGGCTCCGATTTTTCATGTTCTTGGTATGAGCGCTGCGATGAATCTCCCTATGTTTATGGGGTGGACTGCGGTAATGGTTCCCAAACCTCAGCCTGCGGATCTTCTTGCTGCTACAAGAAAGTTCAGGCCAACTGTGTGTTCCATGGTCCCTACTATGTATGTCGGAATGCTGCAGCATCCTGATTTAAAGAAAACCGACATGAGCTGCTACAAGGTTCTTTCATCGGGAGGATCATCTCTCCCTGTTGAGGTGCTTAAACAGTTTAAAGAGCTTACTGGTGCCGATATCAATGAAGGGTTTGGCATGACAGAGACTTCACCGCAGACTCATCTTAATCCTTTCGGCGGACATCATAAAGCTGGGAGTATCGGTCTTCCATATCCCGATACAGAGGTGCGTATAGTCGATCTTGCAACAGGCGAGGAGCCGATGCCTGCAGGGAAAGAGGGGGAGATGATTTTCCGCGGGCCGCAGGTTACTAAAGGTTATCTCAACAAGCCTGAGGAGACTGCAAAAGCGATACGCAACGGCTGGCTCTACTCCGGGGACATCGCTTATATGGATGAGGATGGATACTTTTTTATTGTTGATAGAATGAAGGATCTGATAATCTCAAGCGGTTACAATGTCTACCCGAGAGAGATTGAAGAGGTTCTTTATGAACATCCGGGGATTCAGAAAGCGGCAGCGATAGGTCTTCCCGATGAGAAGCGCGGCGAGCAGATAAAAGTGTATGTTGTGCCGAATGAAGGAGCAACTTTAGATACAGAAGAAGTGATGAAATACTGTCAGGAAAAGCTTGCAAAATATAAATGGCCTTCAATAATTGAAGTAAGATCCTCTCTCCCTGAAAGCACAGTTGGTAAGATTCTTAAAAAAGATCTGAAGAAAGAGGAAGAAGCTAAGAGAGGGTAGTAATATTTTGCCACCGTTTTTTATCTAATCATTATCCGCATCTTAAAGCCCCCCAAACCCCCCGGAAGTGGGCTTCAAAAAAAAGATCTTAAGCCCACCTCTGGGGGGTTTGGGGGGTGGAAAACGATGAAGGCTTAACTTGATGACATTGAGTGCAGGAAATAAATGGAACATACAGAAAAGTATACAACCGTAAAGAAAGTTGTTCAGATGATAAAGCCGGGGAGCAAGATTTTTCTCAGCAGCGGTGCTGCTATCCCCAGGCTTTTTCTGTCGGAGATGACTTCGTCAAGGGATCAGAACATTCTTGATCTGGAGCTGATTCAGCTCATCACGCTTGGAGATTATCTGAAAATAGATTCAGAGAGCAACTCCAGGTACAGACTTAAAACTTTCAGTACCGGTGAAAGTATTATAAAGAGAATCCAGTCGGGCGAGGTTGACTTTATCCCGGCTAATTTGATGGAGATTCCGTTTATTTTTTCGCGTAAGGCGCAGAGAGTTGATGTAGCTGTAGTAACGGCATCTCCTCCTGACGGCAGGGGATTTATGAGCCTGGGGATTGCTTCAGATGTTGCGAAAATCGTTATTAAGCAGGCTAAGCTTGTAGTGGCCGAGATTAATCCTTCAATGCCGGTTACCTACGGTGATACATTTATTCACACGGACCAGGTGAACTCAATCATTGAAAGTAATCTCCCTCTCCCTGAAAGAGAGAGGAAACCCTATGATGAGGCGATGAATAGAATCGGATTCTATATTGCAAACCTTGTTGATGACGGATCCACGGTAGTACTGAATGTGGGTAGAGTCTTCGATGCCATTGCCGATAATCTGAAAGATAAAAAAGATCTGGGCGTATTCACAAATGTAATCTCTGACTGGGTAATTGATCTTGTTGAAAGCGGCGCGGTTTCACTTGAACGGAACAGGCTTAAAGGGGGGCAGGTCACTGCAAGTTACTGCTATGGAAGTAAAAAACTTTATGAATATGTTTCGCATAATCCTGTATTTGAATTTCATCCCATTGCGGTACTTGCAAATCCTCTGAATATACGGCGAGTCAATAATCTCGTCAGCATAATGAATGTGAAGAGAATTGATGTTACCGGTGAGCTGATAATATTTTATTCCGGCGACAATCTTCTCTCCGGCTACGAGAGTAAGCTGAATTTTTCTGTCGGCGCGGCCTTTGCCAAAAACGGGAAGTCTATTATTGTACTTAACTCCGTTGACCGTGAAGGGAAAAGCAACATCGTCGTTACTCATGAGGAAGAGGCGGACATGGCGCGTGGTACTCTTGGAGTAACAAGGTATGTTGTAACTGAGTTCGGTGTTGCAAATCTCTTCGGAAGATCTATACGTGAACGTGTTCTTGCCATGATTGATATTGCTCACCCTGACCATCGGGAGGAGCTCCTTGAAAAAGCCAAGAAGATGGGATACGCTTATAGAGACCAGATATTCAGCAGGGATAATTCTATTAATTATCCCGAATCTCTTGAAATAGTAAAGAGTTTCAAACAGGGGCTCGATCTGAAGATCCGTCCCATTAAGCCTTCGGATGAAGATATGATGCGCGAGCTGTTCTATCAGTTTTCCGATGAGGCGAAGTACTTGAGGTACTTCTCCAAAGTGAGTTCTATGCCGCACAAAAATATGCAGAGATATGCCAATATCGATTACGACAAAACTCTCTCTATTGTAGGCGTTCTGGAAATGGGCAGTACTCAGAAGATAATCGCCGAGGCGAGATATTCGTACTACGAAATTGATGATACTTACGAACTTGCCTTTATTGTAAATGAGGAGTATCAGGGTCGGGGTATAGCCGGTTTTCTCCTTGAATATCTCCTGAATATTGCAAAAGAGCGTGGTATAAAACATCTTTGCGCAAGTGTTCTTTATGAGAACAGCAAAATGATAAAGGTTTTTAAGAGAGGGACTGTTAAACCTGAGATAAATGTCGAAGAGGGAGTAATTGTTTTCAGATATAATCTTTAACAAAAGTCTGATTTTTGACAATTTTTACTACTATTCCAGTAAAATTGGCAAAATTTATTGACATTTTAAAAGTCACCTTCTATGAATTCTTTAATAAACGTTGTGGTTTCTCTCCCGCGCCGATGGCGCGGGAGAGAAATGTTTTATAAACGTAGTTTTGTGACCGTGCGATTATGCATCAGGAATTAGAAGGTTCAATAGTCGTATTATAAATAATTTATCAGCTATAAACTTGAAATCCCCCCGTTTCGCATTGCTCAACATCCCCCTTTAATAAAGGGGGTGGCCGATAGGTCGGGGGATTTATCGGTATTATGCAGAGATGGTTTTATAAAAAATATATAAGTTTCAAATTCAGCCGGATTCATTAAGAAACAAATACAGATAACAGAATCAGTACCAGCTTTGATCTTTTGGCGGATAGGATTAACGATGCGGTTACTTTTTGTAGCAGCATCCGTTCATTGACGGTCTTATCCCCTGTAAAATAGATAAAAACATATTAAGGAGGCTTATATGCTTAATCCGTTGGTTGATACAAGGGATGTGAAATTTGTCGTTTTTGAACTTCTGGAACTTGATAAAATGACTAAGTATCCTGCATTTGCTGATTTTGATCATGACACTTTTGACGCGACTATCGATCTAGCCGAGCAGATGGCGGTTGAAGTTTTCTTCCCCACTGCTGAAGAGGGAGATAAAATCGGAGTTAAATGGGATCCGGTTACTAAAGCTGTAAAAATTCCTGAAATTTTCAAACCTGCACTGGACAAGTATTATGAAGCCGGTTTTATGGGCCTTACAGACCATCCTGAAGATGGCGGTATGGGAATGCCGAATCTTGTTGGAGCTGCTGCAAGTGAATATATCTGTGCTGCTAACTACTGTCTTGGTATGTACCCCGGGCTTTCACACGGCTGTATGGAGATGTTATTTACACACGCTACTGAAGAACAGAAAAGAATGTATGCTGACAAGATTATGACAGGGGAGTGGGGCGGAACAATGTGTCTTACAGAGCCTGAAGCAGGATCTGACGTTGGTAACCTCAAAACTAAAGCTGTAAAACAGGCTGACGGAACATATAAAATCACAGGACAGAAAATATTCATCTCATCCGGTGAAAATGATTATTATGGAAACATGATTCACCCGGTACTTGCAAGAATAGAGGGTGACCCTAAAGGAACAAAGGGTATCTCTATCTTTATCGTACCTAAGTATCTTGTTAATGCTGATGGTTCAGTTGGAGCATTCAACGATGTAACATGTTCAGGTGTTGAGCACAAAATGGGTATACACGGTCAGGCAACATCACAGCTTGCTTTCGGCGACAATGGAAACTGTGTCGGTTATCTCATGGGTCAGGAACGTCAGGGTATGAAGATCATGTTCCAGATGATGAACTTCGCGCGTAACGGAGTTGCTATTCAGGGTCATGGAAACGCTTCAGCCGCGTACATGCACGCTGTAACATATGCAAAAAACAGACTACAGGGAGCTGATGTAACACAGATGCTCAATCCTGATGCTCCTCTTGTAACTATAAGCAAGCACCCCGATGTTAAGAGAATGCTTCTATGGATGAAGTCTCACCTTGAAGGACAGAGAATCCTCTGCTACTTCCTGTTCAAAAATATTGACATGACACATGCTTCATCAGACGAAGCTGAAAAAGCTGAAGCTCAGGGTCTTGTTGAGATTCTTACTCCGATATGTAAAGCGGGATGTACTGACAAAGGTGTTGAGATTACTTCAATGGCAATGCAGACATACGGTGGTTACGGATACTGTAAAGATTATCCAATCGTAAGATACATGAACGACTCTAAAATTCTTGCTATCTGGGAAGGAACAAACGGAATCCAGTCTATGGACCTTACAATGAGAAAGATTCTCATGAACAAGGACCAGTTCAACTATAAAGCAATGACTAAGAGAATGCACGAAACTGTTGCTAAAGCTAAAGGTATTGTTGAAGATAAATATCTTGAACTCTTCACTGAAGGCTTGAAAGAACTTGATGAGCTCATCGAGATGCTGAAGCAGCAGATGGCTACAGGTAAATTCCTTAACCTCTTTATGCATGCAACTCCTCTTCAGGAAGCGATGTACATGATAGCAATAGCATGGTGTCATATCTGGTCTATGACTGTTACTATTCCTAAAATGAAAGAGCTTGTTGGTGATGCTAAAGGTGCAGACAGAGATGCAATCCTCAACGATAATGCTGATGCGGCTTACTACACAGGGAAGACTCTCTCTTCACAGTTCTATCTTGGTTCAGAGTTCCCTAAATTTTTCGGAAGAGCAAGAGCAATCAAGTTCAACGAAGGCGCACCGATCAAAGCGAGTGATGCAGTTTTCACAGGCGCACTGGCAGAGTAAAAATTTATTTATAGTATAAGGGGCTACCGCCCCTTATACCCGGTAAAAGATTAAAAAAAGGATGCCCTCGGGCATCCTTTTTATCTATCTGATGATCAGTATGAACTACAGCTCTGCCTGATACCTGTCGAAAACATCTGTAATCTCTTTCGAAGGTTCGCTATCAATTAAGCTTACAATTACTATTGCAAGGATTGAAATTATAAATCCGGGGACTATTTCATATATGGTAAAAATTCCTCCGAGGTGTGCGAGGTTTTTCCATAAGAGAACAGTTGATCCTCCGAAGAGTATTCCTGCGAAAGCTCCCTTTGCTGTTGCCCTTCTCCAGTATAGTGCAGTGATGATTATCGGTCCGAATGTTGCTCCAAGTCCGGCCCATGCGAAAGATACTACTTTAAATACTGAGCTGTTGGGGTTTAGAGAGATTGCATATGCTACAATAGATATTGCTATTACAGCTGCTCTCCCTGTCCATACAAGCTGTTTCTGAGTTGCTTCTTTTTTAAATAATGTTTTGAAAATATCCTCAGAGATTGTAGATGCAGCAACAAGAAGCTGTGAGTCTGCTGTACTCATAATCGCTGCAAGTATTGCAGAGAGCATAACCCCTGCCATGAATGAAACAAATAATGACTGTACCATTATCATGAATATCTTTTCAGAATCGCCCCCTGCAAGAAGTGAACCCCCTGTGTAAGCATGTCCGATGATACCTATGAAAACAGCTGAAGCGAGAGATATTATTACCCATATCATCGCAATTATTCGTGCATCTCTGATATTTTCAGGTTTATCTATACCCATAAATCTAACAAGAATATGAGGCATACCAAAGTATCCAAGACCCCATGCTGCAGAGGATATAATTGCAATAGCTCCGAGATCGTTCCCCATCATGTTTTTTGTAAGTGAAAAAAGTGTAGGGCTTATAGTGGAAACTCTCTCCATTGTTGCAGAAATCCCCCCCATGCTTACAATACCGGCTATTGGAACAATAATGGCAGCAAAGAGCATTATAAATCCCTGAATAAGATCTGTCCATGAAACAGCGAAGAATCCTCCAAGAAATGTGTAGAGAACAAGAACTCCGCCGCCAATAAGTATTGCATACTCGTAAGGTATTCCGAATACGGTGTTAAAAAGTTTTCCCCCGGCAATAAACCCTGATGAAACATACAGAGTGAAGAAAATTACAGTAAAGATTGATGATATAATTCTCAGCATTCTTGTTGTATCGCCGAAACGGTTTTCGAAAAAGTCAGAAATTGTTAATGAATCGTTCGCGATGATTGTGTAAATGCGAAGTCTTCGTGCGATTAGCTTCCAGTTAAGGTATGTTCCAAGAGAAAGACCGGCAGCAAGCCAGAATGCCTCTCCGAAACCTGACGCATATGCTAGACCGGGGAGTCCCATTAAAAGCCATCCGCTCATGTCCGACGCCTGGGCACTCATTGAAGTTACCCATTTTCCGAGACCTCTTCCCCCCAGAACATAATCTGAAAGGTCGCTCGATTTGTTTGCAAAGTAAATACCGACAGCAAGCATTGCTATCAGATAAATACTAAAAGCTACTATTATACCGACTTGTGCTGACATATAATCTCCTGTTATATTTGTTATAATACATGTTTGTGTTAAGTTTATTTACATGTTTTGTGATATTTGTCAAGAAGAGTAATTATTGAAAGCTAAAAATTGGAATATGACCTCATCCCCTTAACCCCCTTCTCCTCAAGGAGAAGGGGGGATTGATTAATCGGGACAAAAAGTAAAATTAAATATTGTAAGTATTGAAAACAACTTCCCCATCTCCTTGAGGAGAGGGTGACCGAGGGGGAGAGGTTTAATCCTAATAAACCCTCTCGATTTTATATCCCTCTTCGCTGAATTTATTCATTATAGAATTAATATGTTCATGTCCGTTTGTCTCAACCGTAACTTCAAGATGCACCCTGTGAAGCCGGTCGAGACTTTTGAACTGATTGTGGTCGAGCTTCACTACGTTTGCATTGTATTCTGCAAGGATACGCGCAACGTTAAGGAGCTGTCCCGGTTTGTCGGGGAGTTCAACAGAGAAGCAGAATATTCTTCCACGGGAGAGGAGCCCCTGATCGATCATCCCCGCGATGGTGAGCACGTCGATGTTCCCTCCGCTTATTACAGATACAATCTTTCTTTCAGGACCTGTAATCTTTTTTAATCCGGCGATAGAGAGTATGGCGGCATTTTCTGCAATCAGTTTGTGTCTCTCTGCAAGCATGAGGAATGCCTCCATGAGATCGTAGTCACTCACTGTAATGATTTCATCAACATATTTTGATACTATGTCAAATGTAATATCCCCGGCGCGTTTAACCGCTACTCCGTCTGCAATAGTCTGCACCTTGTCGAGTTCGGTTACACAGCCGTATTCGAGGCAATGGCTGAGGGTTGCAGCGCCGACCGGTTCTACGCCGATTATTTTTATATCAGGCTTAATATGTTTTGCTGCAATTGCAATTCCGGATATCAGTCCGCCGCCGCCCACGGGGACAAGTATAGTGTCACAGTCCGGAAGTTCTTTCAGTATTTCAATTGCGATGGTACCCTGACCGGCAATGACCTTTTCATCGTCAAATGGGTGTACAAATATCAGTTCTCTCTCCCGTGAGATTTTTACTGCATCGTGATATGCTTCGTCGTAGATATCTCCGGAGAGTATAACTTCAGCTCCGAGCTTTTTTGTAGCTTCAACTTTAATCAGCGGAGTTGTGCGCGGCATAACAATAACAGCATTTACATTCAGCAGTTTAGCTGCATAGGCAACACCCTGGGCATGGTTCCCTGCTGAAGAGGCGATTATCCCTTTTTTCTTTTCTTCAGCGGTCATCGATGCGATGAAATTATATGCACCGCGTATTTTAAACGCCCCTGTAATCTGAAGATTCTCAGGCTTCAGGAATACATGCTGCTTATACTCCTCTCTGAAAAAAACAGATTCTATCAGAGGCGTAGTCTGAACTATCCCCTTCAGCAGTGAAGCGGCCTTTTCTATATCGTTGAATGTAACCATTATATTCTCCGTTTGAATTCAATTCGTAATTTTCTGTTTAATGAATGAAATGTAAGGGCTTTATAAATCAAGTATCTTTTATTACATGAATTATTTTCGGTGGTGCGTATGCTTCGCATACGCTGAAATGGGGGATTACGGGGGCCACGCCCCCGTAATCCCCCATTTCAGGCGCAGCGCGAAGCGCTGTGCCCCCAAAAATAAATTGGTATCGTCGGGTATTAAAGAAGATTGTTTATTTAATCTTGACAATCAGTAACAATAGTGATTTAATTCTGGAAATAAATTTAAAAGACCTGGTTTTAACTAAAAATAAATTTTATGAAAAGTAACTGTTCTTAAATTGGTGGTAAAATTGTCTCCGTCGCGCCGAAGGCGCGGCGGAGACAAAGCCCCTCCAGTTTTTAGCTTTTACCATAGGAGTCATTTTGAATAGAATTATTTACTCTGTTTTAATTACAATTATTGTTATACTTATCGGAACTCTGGCTTTTATGAAATTCCGGCTCGACCGGATTACAGCTATTCCACCTGATAAAATTCAGATAATGACCGGTGAGCTTACAGGAGCAGGGAAGCTGATTCTGGCAGAGCAGAAGGTTTATCAGGAGTATATAAAATCTTTTAAAAGAGGACCGGTTCAGTCCAGTGTACTTTTCAGGTGGCTCACAACTTTTCAGTACGTAATTGATACACAGAGTCCTGAGTTTAAAATTATGATGGATGGAGACAGGATCAGAATTATTTCTCCTGCAATTATTCTTAATGAACCTGCAATAGATATCAGTACCTACAAAGCGGGGATTGTTATAGAGGGGAGTCTCTGGATAAATGAGCACCGCCTGATCAATGATGAGATGACTGAATTTAAATCCCGTTCATTAAAAACCGGCAATGAACTTATGAAAAATCCGCAGATAATTAAAATGTGCAGCGATCAGATTAAGCTTGCAGTTTTAAGGATTGCATCGAATCTGCAAATGCGGGTTAAAGACGTTGAAGTAATCTTTGGAGCTCAATGATCTTAAATCCGGAATGTCAAAAGGGGAGTCTCAATAATTCTATTGTTAACGGGTATAAGGGCGGCAGCCCTTCATAAGCCCCGCAGGGTGCCCTGCTGCTTCTGAAACAGTTTTTTTCAGGCTGTACAATATTAAATTATTATTAAAAGGATACAATATGGAAAATATTTGGCAGTGGGGAATCGATGTAATACATGTGGTTCAGCAGATCCGTTCACCTTTCTTTGATCTGTTTTTTAAAACTGTTTCATTTACCGGCGCAATGATTTTTTATATGATTTTTCTTCCATTCATATACTGGTGTTATGATAAAAAATACGGTTCAAGAATTTTTATCCTCATTCTTATATCCGGATGGTTCAATTCTGTATTAAAAGATTTTATAAATCATCCGCGTCCGTACAATCTAGATGAGTCAGTTAAAATAGGAAAAACCGGAGGGCCTGGTATTCCAAGCGGACATGCACAGCAGTCGCTGGTTGTGTGGGGTTTTCTCGCAATCTGGCGGAGGAACAGGAGTTTTATATATTTTTCAGCAGCTGTTATATTGCTGATTGCATTTTCAAGAGTATACCTTGGAGTCCATTTCCCTACGGATATTTTCGGAGGATGGATTGCCGGAGCTCTGATTCTCGCTGTGTTCTGGCTTTCTATTGATAGAGTGGATTTATTTTTATCCCGGATCAATCCGGTCATTTTAGCCGTAGTTTCAATAATAATCCCTGCACTTTTTTCCATGATACTTGCTTCGAAATCGTCAGTGATGTCAGCAGGGGCACTGTCAGGTTTTTGTGTAGGGATAATTATTGAAAAAAGATATATAAATTTTGATTCTGCAGCGGGTTTCAAATCAGTTTTAATCAGGTATATCTCCGGTGCTTTTTTTCTGATACTTCTTTTTTTTTCTCAAAAACTGCTGTTCAGCAAAAGTTCTCAGAGCTATCTTATATTTGTATTTGCTCATTCATGGTTTATGTTCCTGTGGATTTCTGCCGGAGCACCGTGGCTGTATAAAAAGTTCAGGATGTAGAAATGTATAAAGAGTTAAAAATAAAAAAGGGGAGAGACCGCTCTCTCCGCAACAGGCATCCATGGATATTCTCCGGTGCCGCAGTATTTATTCCTGAATATAAAAATGGTGAAATTGTTGAAGTAGTTTCAGCTTCGGGTGAGATACTCGGCTATGGTTTCTTTTCACCCGGCAGCCAGATTCTGTGCCGGATGTTTGAGTTTACCGTTTCGAAAATCGAAAGTTTTACTGATGAATACTTTTATGAAAAAATAAAACGGGCTGCAGATCTGAGGAAAAGAATTATCTCCGGTGATACAGACTGTTACAGGCTTATAAATGCAGAGGGGGATTTTCTCCCTGGAGTGATTGCTGATATATATGGAAATGTGACTGTTCTTCAGATTCTGATTAAGGGCGCCGAGCTGCTTCTTGATGTTATAGCTGATTCTCTTGTTGATCTCGGATTTGAAAACATATGCATCAAGAGTCCCGGTGCTAATGAAATTGAGAAAGTGGATATATCTTTCAGCTATATCCGGGGCGGCAGTGAATCATCTGTTGCGGTAAAAGAGAACGGGCTTAATTTTATTGTGGACCCGGAGCATGGACAGAAAACCGGTTTTTTTCTTGATCAGAGAGATAACCGCGAATTGGTGCGGAGTTTTTCTAAAGGGAGAAAAGTATTAAATGCCTTCTGTTATACCGGTGGTTTTTCTGTTTACGCATTGTCAGGGGATGCTGAACTTGTTCATAGTGTTGATATCTCTGCAGATGCTGTGGAGATGACTCTGGAAAACTTAAAAATTAATTCCGGCGATAAAGGGAATCTGCAATCGGGAAATCATAAAGCAATCAAGGCGGACTGTTTTGAATATCTCCGCACAATGGAGGATGATTTTTACGATCTCATCGTCCTCGATCCTCCGGCATTTGTAAAATCATCCCGGGGAGTTGAAAGGGGCGCGCGGGGCTACAAGGATATAAATTTAAGCGCAATGAAAAAGATAAAAAAAGATTCGCTGCTTTTTACATTCTCCTGTTCGCATCATGTGAATGCCGATCTATTCCGTAAAATCGTATTTTCAGCAGCTGCCGATTCCGGCCGTGATGTACGAATACTGGCGCAGCTTTCGCAGAGTAAGGATCACCCGTTCAGTATCTATCATCCCGAGGGTGAGTATCTTAAGGGGCTTATGCTGCATGTGGATTGATTGTAGAGCTATTATTTGCAGGATATTGATATACTGAAATCATTATGTTCATTATAAAGAATTTATGCGGGAGGTTCGGATTTGCTAGACCGAATATTTGATTACTTTTTAAAAAGATACATCAACACGGATTACCTGCTTCTCCAGAAAGCACGAATACTTCTTGTTCTCTCTTTTCTTGGAATGTTGAGTATCTTTGCTATGCTTGCTGTAAATATTTCAGGGGGCCGTAGAGATTTAGGATTTACACTCCCGTTATTAGCGGGACTGGTATATATGGTTTTTGTAATGCTGCTGCTTAAGAGGGGATTCTATAGATTTTCATCACATTCTTTTTTAGTTATATCAATGATAGTTCTGTGGGCATCTATTTTCTTTGAGCCGAGTAGTGATCCTGTACAGATTCTGGATTCTATTGTTTTTATACCGGCACTTTTAACCCTGGTTCCGCTTCTGGTATTGCGTGAAAAATTTATTATTATAGTTTATCTGGCCGTAAATGTGTGCACGCTGATTTTTTTTACTTTTTATATAAAGTCTAAAATGGGGCTTCTGAATTTTGACGCTTTTGAATATATAGCTGACAATACAGCGGCATTTGTGATTATTACTTTTGCGGCATATTTTATTTTTACAATCAATAAAAAGGCGATGGATAGAAATGCACTACTGCTTGTTGTACAGAATGAAAAAAATACAGGGATAAACAGCATACTTGATACTGTAGATATTGTATCAGGAAAACTCAGCATTACGGTTGATAAGATGAGCAGAGGGGTACAGGTCTTTACCGATAATTCACAGACACAGGCATCTTCTCTTGAAGAGATTACTGCCACAATGGAAGAGATTACCTCAAATACAGATAATATTTTTAATCTCTCAGTTGAGCAGAGCGAAAGCCTTGAGGATGTACTGAATAAACTTGAGGGACTTCTGGAGTCTGTATCAAAAACACAGAGTGAAATTCAGAATATTTTAAACCTCCGTGATACCCTTAATTCGAAAACAGAGACCAGTAAGCAGAGTATGGTTTCAATAATGCATAATGTTAATCAGATGACTCATGAATTCAAGGACATTGAAGGTGTCGTCTCACTCATCGACGATATCTCGGAAAAAATAAATCTTCTTTCACTTAATGCGGCTATAGAGGCTGCCCGTGCTGGTGATGCCGGACGGGGATTTGCTGTTGTTGCTGATGAAATATCAAAACTTGCAGATCAGACTGCTTCAAATGTAAAAACGATAAATGTTTCAATACAGAAAAATATGGATTCACTTACCAGCTCATACAAAGGTCTTCAGGCTTTTGAAAAAGTTCTGGAAAACATGATTTCGTTTATCATGCAGCTCAGTTCATCTTTTGATACTATAAATTCACTGGCGGGTCATGATTTAAATCTTAACAGAGAGATAAAAGATTTTACCAGTAAAGTAATAAGCATTGCTAATACAATTAACCATGGAATGAACGAACAGAAAATTGCTATTAATGAAGTGCTGCTTAGTATCACAACAGTCAATCAGGCAACCCAGGAGTTTGCAAGCGGAGCTAAGGAGCTTGGGCTTGCTTCCGAAGGTGTCGATGAAACGGCAAAGGAGCTTAAACTGGTTCTTACAAGGCGTGATGATTTTAAGAATTAAAAGCGCAGGTGCAAATGATGAATAGCTCTCCTTCGGCAGTATCTGTTCTAAAACATTAAAAGTTTACATGGTTTTAGTATGGAAATAAAAACATTTCTTGATTATATTCTGTACTGATTCAATTTGAATCAGCACAGAACATCCGGCTGCGGAAAAGGAGAACCTCAATGATAATTAAAGATACATTTCGTGTTAACAGACAGCTCTCTGAACTTTACAGAGACCATGATGTATATATATCTCCAATACCCGGTTTAAAATTTAATGATTTTGTACGGATATCTTACAGAACCGGAAAGCGGAAAAAACGGAGCATCTACGTCTGGCTGAGATTTATCGACAGCTATTACAAAACATTTTATAACTCCACTACCGGGCAGCGGTTTAATGATCCGGAACTTTTAATAGGAGAGGATCATAAATCAATTGTATTGTGTAAATTCTACAGAGTTAAACTCGGTCTCCCGGATGTGGATCTTGACAGTATTGATCTTGAAATTAAGAAGAGTTCAAATCCTCTGAAAAAAATTAAAGCCCTTTACAACTCCCCGGACTCGATGATGAGAACAACTACTGTTATTAGTATAATATCTGTTATAATGGGTATTATAGCATTGATACTTGGAGTGTTGAGTTTAAGATAGTCACTGTAAATCAGAGTTTTATCCGTTCTCTTTAAGTTCTTCATCAGCTCCTCGTCATTGGCAGGTGGTTTATCCTGTATTCCCATGTTTATACCGGTCATATTAACAAATTACTGATTTAAAACTCTCTGGAAGCTGAGAATTGTATCAGTACTTACATTTCATTATAATTTCTGCATTATTTATTTCTCCAGTAATTTATCAGATTAAACTATAATATTAGCATTCAAATTATTGATTTAAAGTATTAATATACTTGATTTAATTGCAGTGATTATTTATTTGTGCAGATATTGAGGCATCGCCAAGCGGTAAGGCAACGGACTCTGACTCCGTCATCCAAGGTTCGAATCCTTGTGCCTCAGAATTATTATTTCTAACTTAATGATTTGAATACTTAACAGGAGGTGTATAATGTCAGATCCAAATGTATGTTTTAATGCATCTTCACTTGATAGCGGTACTCTCACTATACCAAAATTTCATGTAAGGAATATAAGTCATTCATTTAACAGCTCCGGTGATAATAAGATAGATGTTCTTGATAAAGTTGATTTTTTAGTTGGTGTTAATGAGTTTCTTGCCATTGTGGGGCCAAGCGGATGCGGCAAGACAACACTTTTAAACATTATGTCCGGATTGATAAAACCTGGTGAAGGGGTTGTGCTGCTTGATGGCGTGAGGCATAATAAAATTTCAAAAAAAATCGGTTATATATCACAGGCCGATTCTCTAATGCCATGGAGAACAGCTATTGAAAATGTTGAAATAGGGATGGAGATCCGTGGAATTCCAGCAAAAAAGAGAAGGGAAACAGCTATGCAGCTTATGGAGGATGCCGAGCTTGCAGGTTTTGAAAAAAGCTTTCCCCATGAATTATCAGGGGGGATGAAGAAAAGAATCGATATAATCAAGATTCTTGCTCTTGAACCGGAAATTATATTTATGGATGAACCTTTCGGCGCGCTTGACGTTTTTACACGGGAGATGCTTCAGAATTATATTCTTTCGCTCTGGCAGAAGAATAAAAAAACAATAATATTCATTACGCATGATTTAAGCGAAGCGATAACTCTTGCTGACCGGGTACTTATAAAATCCGGCAGACCCTCAAGGATAAAGTCCGAGTATCTGATAAATCTTCCACGTCCGAGGTCATCTTTTGATATTCGCTATGATGCTGAGTTTATAAAACTGCATAAGCAGATATGGAATGATCTAAAAGGTGAAATATATGCACCTGATCTGAACAGGTGTCAGGTGTAGCATATGAAAATAATAAACATTAGTAAGAATTTTAAAATTATCGGATTCAGAGCAGGCGTGGTCTGCTCATTTATAGTAAGCTGGGAATTATTTGCATCGTCAGGAATTCTTGATCCGTTCTATTCCAGCCAGCCTTCAAAAATTTATTATGATATTCAGGCTTTTTATTCAAGCGGTGCTCTGGTTCATCATACAAGCGTAACCCTGCAGGAGGCATTATGGGGGCTGTTATTCGGTACTCTGTCCGGTATAGGTCTGGGGTTTTTACTCGGCGAGGTTGAACTGCTTGGTACAGTTTTTGAGCCGTTTATTACTGCTCTTTACGGCATTCCCAAACTGGCTCTTGCCCCGATATTTGTTTTGTGGTTTGGCCTTGGGATGAAGTCAAAGATTATACTTTCAAGTATCCTTGTCTTTTATCTTGTATTCTTCAGCACTTATGGAGGGATAAAAAGTGTAGACCGTAATCTTGTATCATCTGTCCGGCTGATGGGGGCGAGCAGACTGCAGATACTGATGAAAGTGATAATGCCCTCCTGTATTCCGTGGATTCTTGCAGGGATACGCGGCGGTCTTGGTGCTTCATTGATTGGAGCCATAGTCGGTGAATACATGGGAGCCAGTGCGGGGCTTGGCTGGATGATTGCGTATGCTACTTCATTTTTCCAGATTGAACGCGTCATGTCCTGTATTTTTATCCTTCTCATGACCGGTATAATTTTTAATCAGTGTCTGAAGTATGCTGAAAACAGATTGCTCAGATGGCGTCCGCCGGTTAATCTTAGTTCCGATTCCGGCGAAGCTATATAGTTTTTGCAGTTCATTAATAATAAAGGAGAAAGTTTATTTATGAAGAAGATGTTTTTTTTTAGTGTTCTCGCTGTTGTTTTCGCGGGGATGTTAGTTGCCGGATGCAGCGATAAAGGTTCACCAGAGAAGTCTGGATTAAAAAAAATTGTTGTGTCAGAAATACGAGGGGAATTCTGGCTCCCTGTTTATCTTGCTTATCAGCTTGGTTATTTTAAAGAGGAGGGTCTTGATGTAGAGTTTGTAAAATTCAAGGACGGCCCTATTGCTTTTCAAGGTATGCATGCCGGAGATTCACAGTTCTGTCTTTTAAGTTCCGAACCGGTTCTTAAAGCATTTGACATGGGGAAGGAGTCAAAGATAATTCTTTCCGCTCTTAAAAATAAGCCATATATGTTTGTTACAAAAAAAGATATTAAAAGCATCAAAGACCTGAAAGGGAAAGTTCTTTTTGCGGGAATGCCAGGTTCAGCCCCATTTTCTTTCGCACAGTCACTGCTTGTCAGCGCGGGACTTAATCCGGAAAAGGATGTTACATGGGCCAATATGGAATATGGAGCTTCATTGGGCGCACTTGAAAAGGGTACCGTTGACGGAATTTATTTAAGATCCACAGCAAAGAATGAAGCGAAAAGGATTGGAGCGAGTATTCTTGTCGATATGACTGATCCGGTTCAGCACAAAAAACTTTACGGTACTGATAAGTATGAATCTACAATCGCAACTGTAACAAAAGATTACGCCGAAAAAAATCCTGAAACCGTGCAGAAATTTGTAAATGCTGTTGTTAAGGCAATTATATGGCAGACAAAGAACAGCGATGAGACTGTTGCAAAAATGGGAGCACCGCTTTTCGAAGGTGTTAAATTTGATGCCGAGATGATCAGTTACCTGAGGCCGTCTTTATCAACTACAGGAGATATATCTAAAGAGGGTTACAGTACAATTGAACAGTTCTGTATTAAATCTAAAATAATTACCAAGCCGTTGCCGTATGAAAAAATAATAGATACTTCATATGTGAAAAAAGCTCATGAGAAACTAAGTAAATAATCATCATCTTTTAAACTTTAAAAACCGCAAAGAGATAAAATTCTTTGCGGTTTCTTATCAGTATTTATTCCTTAACTTTTCGAAAGTAAAAAAGATTTATAATCCCCCGCCGAAGGCGGGGGTTATAAAATTTCTGTTTGTACGCTAAAAATTATAATTAATAATAATTACTGATATTTTATCATATTACTATAAGAGGTATAGGAATTTGTATGGAGAGGAAAAGAAAAATAGTTATTCTTACACATTGTATTCTTAATGTTAATTCAAAAGTTAATGGACTGGCTACATGCTCTGGAGCAGATCAAGCCATTGTTTCTGATTACATAAATGATGGATATGGGATTATACAGCTTCCATGTCCGGAAACAACATTCTGCGGACTGCAGAGATGGGGAATGTCGAGAAATCAGTATGATCATCCGAATTACCGGAGACATTGCAGAAAAATATTAACACCGATAGTTGAGCAGATTCAGATGTACATTGAAAACAGTTATAGTATAAAAGAGATTGTATGTATGGATGGTAGTCCAAGCTGCGGGCTTGATCTTGTTTTTGCAGGATACAAAGGAGGGCTTGTCAATTCAGAGGCCGCTGATCCGTCAATTGTAAAAGAGGTTCAAGGTAAAGGTGTATTCATAGACGAGCTTGATAAAATGCTTAATGAGCGAAGCATTGAAATAAATTTTAGAGCAGTAAAAGAGAAGCACTGAGGTTTTACCGGCAGATTACATTTCACTGCCCAGAAGGAGGCGGTGAAATGTAATCGCTTATTTTAATCCTGTATAATAGTTTTTCCCATAAATAATTTCCGGACAGGTCACGGCAGATTCATTAAAACGGTTTTCAATTTCAGATTTTTTCGGATCAGGTTCAACTGGATTAAGTGTTGCCATAATCCCTTCTGTTATGGGGATCAGCTTATTAAAAGGGAATCCGATAATCATTTCATCATCACCCCAGCCTGCATTGTATCTTGTTCCCGCACATAAAAGTGAAATGTTGATGTCATTATTCTCAAATGGATAAGATGTACATTCCGCACAAACCGCCTGATTTCCTGACATTTTGTAGGATGTGTTTATTCCAAAGCTGTATGTGTAACCTTGAATAATCCGCATTGAGTTATAAGGATTTGTTACAATAAGTACGACATCGGGTACCGTAGTAAAAGTTTCGATCGGCTTTACAAGTACGCCATACGCTTTATGATCGCAGAAGGTTGTACCATTTATTACATTTTTTGAAGTGATCAGATCGCAATATAAACCCAATGTGTTATAAAATCTTCCCGATGATGATAGTTCGTCGGGCTTTATCATGCCGAGAGCTTTTGCTCCTCCATTGCAGCCGAAATTTTCCGCTGATGCTTTTATTCCGTTGCCTGACATCGCGGATTTTACCATTACGCAATATGGTATTTTTCCTGTGAGTGACTGCGCATCAGCCTGTTTGTACTCCTCTTCATTAAACAGAAATTTAACGCCTGTTATCCGGCGTTGTAGGTTAAGCGCGCAATTCAGTTTTATTACTGTTTCTGTAATAGAATTGTTAATCATCAGTTTTTCCTTTATCGACTTTAAAAATTATAAAAAAAGTCAGTATTTATTCTTTAACTTTTCTAAAGTAAAAAAACTCTATTATCCCCGCCGCCGAAGGCGGCGGGGATATATAATTATTACTTTTTGCACTAAAATTATATTAGGAATAACTATTGAAAAATAGTTAAGAAGCATGTCAATTATTAAAAAAATTGATATAATACATTTATTCCTTGAATTTTAATAATGGATATTAACAAAGTGGATATATCACATTCATTTTATTAATATTGAGGTTTGTATGAAAAACTTTTTCTCTTCGAAGATCGGTATAATTATTACCGGCTCTTTAATCGGTATTATTGCAGTAACTCTGCAGAAACTCGGCAACCCTGCCAACATGGGTGTCTGCGTTGCGTGCTTTGAGCGGGATATCGCCGGAGCCCTCGGTCTGCATCGCGCTGATGTGGTGCAGTATCTCAGGCCAGAAATTGCAGGTTTTGTACTCGGTTCATTTGCCATCGCATTTATTAAAAAGGAGTATCAGCCGAGAGCCGGTTCTTCTACTATTATGAGATTCTTTCTGGGGATATTTGCCATGATCGGCGCGCTCGTTTTTCTCGGATGCCCATGGCGTGCGCTTTTAAGACTTTCAGGGGGAGACTGGAATGCCATTGTAGGTCTTCTTGGCCTGACTACCGGTATAGCAATTGGTGTTCTATTCCTTAAATATGGTTTTAGTCTTGGAAGAAACTATAAGCAGAAGAAGAGTTCAGGCTGGATATTCCCTGCATTTATGCTGGCTCTTATGATAATGCTGATTTTTCAGTTCAGAGTTTCAGAAACCGGCCCGTTATTTTTCAGCGAAAAGGGTCCCGGCTCTCAGCATGCTCCGCTCTTTATAAGTCTTGGAGCCGGACTTTTTATCGGAGCTATTGCTCAGAGAAGCAGGTTCTGTACTATGGGTTCAATCAGGGACATTATTCTTGCGAAAGATTTTCATCTTGTAAGCGGAGTTCTTGCTCTTGTAGTTTTTGCGACAATCTTTAATTTGATCTACGGACAGTTTAAACCAGGATTCCAGGCACAGCCTATTGCTCATACAGTACACCTGTGGAATTTTATGGGTATGGTTCTTTCAGGACTAGCTTTTGCGTTAGCTGGAGGATGTCCCGGAAGACAGCTTATACTCTCCGGTGAAGGGGATTCTGATGCGGCTGTATTTGTAATGGGGATGATAGTAGGTGCCGGAATATCGCACAACTTTCTTCTTGCAAGCTCACCTGCCGGACCTGGAGCATTCGGACCCGCTGCTGTTATAATCGGTATTATATTCTGTCTGATTATAGGTTTTACAATGAGAGAAAAGGTTAATTAAGGGGGATAATATGTCGGAGAAAATAGATGCACGGGGACTTTCATGTCCCCAGCCAGTGGTGCTTACACAGCGGGCAATTAAAAGCGGAGCGGCAGATTTTCAGGTTATAGTTGACAACGAAACTGCGAAAGAGAATGTTATCAGGTGTATCGAGAATAATAAACTCTCTGCCGAAGTATCCGCAGATGGTGATACTTATGTAATAAGCGCCGCAAAAAAATAGATCCGCAGTAAAATATATTCCCGCTGTGCAATTCACAGCGGGAGTTAATCTCTGCGGTTTTTAAAAAGGGATAAAATGTCAGAATACTCCGTAATACTTTTCCACTCCACTAACTACGCGATCAAGGCATCCAACGTTCTTAAAAAAAATAACTTTGACCATAAGATGATTCCGGTACCGCGGCATCTCAGTTCAGACTGCGGTTATTGTGTCAGATTCAGTACTGTTGATGATGAGAAGGTAAGGGATCTGTTTGAAAAGACTGAGGTTGAGTTTGACAGGATAGAGGGGATTTGAGTCCATTCTCTCTGCAGAAAAAAATATAACATTAACTGCAAAGAGAAGGAATCATCTGAAGTTTATAGTCATGAAATCCTGTCCTGAATAAATCTATTCTTTCACCGGCAATACATGTATCGCTTTGATAATCAGATGAACCGTATCACCCTCATTAAGGTCAAGTGCATGTACTGAGTCTGTGGTCAGGACTGAGCTCATCTCTTTAGCTGTTACAACCTCAAACTTTATCTGTGACATTACATCACCGGTTTTAATACTTTTTACTTTTGCTACTATGTTATTCTGTGCTCCGTATTGCATAATGCTTCCTCCTGCTTTAATAGATCAATAGTAATAAACTAATAATATAGTTATGTATCCCTGCTGAAAAAATTAATTCTTGATAAAACTGTTATTATTTTCAGTTTTAATTCCCTAATTCTTTCTATGGTATATATGTGGTACATATTTCTTCAAAACCTGTAATCGGATTTTTATAATAGATTTTATCTAAACTGAGATGAAATTCAAGTAATAATATTAATGCAGCATATTAAAAAAATTGATAGACAGCTCACCCCGTTTCTTTAAAAAAGTAAAATCTATAATCATAAATCCGGCTTTTTAAAAGATCCGTTCATGATACAGATGATATTATTAATTTTAAGATAAAGGATAAACTTTTGCATTCAATCGGAATTGATATAGGTTCAGTCTGCACAAAGGGTGCGGTTTATGATGGTGTAAATCTTTTTACTGATGTTATTCCCACAGGATGGAACCTCAGGGAATCAGGGGATATTATTCTCAGCCGTCTTTTGAATATAAGCAGCATCAGAACCGGGGATTCACGATATGTAACTGCCACCGGATACGGAAGAGATTCAATCTCATTCGCAGATAAAAAAGTAACTGAAATTACATGTCATGCAAGAGGCGCCCACTATTTCAATCCTGAAACAAGAACTGTAATCGACGTGGGCGGACAGGATAGCAAGGCTATTGCAGTTGGTGATAAGGGTCAGGTGATTGAATTTATCATGAATGACAGGTGTGCTGCAGGAACAGGGCGGTTTCTTCAGGTAATGTCTCATGTACTCGGGAGTGAAGTTGACCAGCTTGAAGATCTGGCCCGTGGTGCCGATCCCGCTGAGATTAACAGCATGTGCGCAGTATTTGCTGAAAGTGAAGTCATCAGTCTTCTTGCGCGGGGTGTCAGCAAGGAATCGATTGCTGCGGGTATTCTTGAATCTATATCGGGAAAAATTATACATCTTACAGGGAGAGTCCGGATTGCTGATCATGTAATATTTACCGGCGGGGTTTCACAGAATTCGGTTATACGTAGAAGTCTCGGTAAAAGAATCGGTATGGAGATAATAACTCATCCACGGGCTCAGTTTGCCGGTGCGGTAGGTGCAGCAATAATCGGTTTAGAAAGTATTAATAAATACAAGTAGTGTATTATTCAGGAATTAAATAAATGAAATTTGATAAAGCATATCTTACAGCAATCGAGGAAGAGATTTTTACAGAGGGTGTCAGGCAGAGAGGACTTGGTAAAAAAATTGTTGGTATTTACTGCGCGTTTACACCTCCGGAAATTATTGCTGCAGCCGGGGCAATTCCTGTCTCGCTCTGTGCCGGTTCTCAGAAGCCTGTAACCGAGGCAGAGAAGCATCTTCCGCGGAATCTGTGTCCTCTTATTAAAGCCAGTTACGGCTTAGCTCTTACTGATACCTGTCCGTACTTCCATTATGCCGATTATCTTCTTGCGGACGCCACATGTGACGGGAAGAAAAAGATGTTTGAACTTCTCGGCAGGATTAAACCTCTCCATCTCCTGCAGCTTCCGCAAACAGCAGAAACAGAGGAGAGTTATCTTTACTGGCTGAATGAATTAAAAAAAGTGAAAACACTCCTTGAGGATTTTACCGGGAATACTGTTACAGATGAAAATCTTAAAGCACAGAGTAAATTATATAATGCCTGCCGGGATGCCACAAGAGAACTTTATGAACTTAATACCGGAGAGTATCCCCTTCTGTATGGTAGAGAGATCGATTGTATCACAGGAGCCAGAGGATTTGACTGTGATCTTTCCGCCCGGATTATTGAATTAAAAAAAGCAGCATCGATTATCAGAGAAAGGGTGAACGATTCTGCTTTTATTGATACTGTTAAAGGGAAACCGCGGATTCTTATTACCGGATGTCCGACTACGAACAAGAAACTTCTCGATATAATTGAAGATGCCGGCGGTATTGTTGTTGCCATGGAGAACTGCGGAGGGCTTAAAACTACAGGTCTCCGTGTTGAGGAGAGTGATGATCCTCTTGAAGCTCTGGCAAAAAGATATATCAGCATAGCATGTCCGTGTATGACTCCCAATGAAGGGAGGCTTAATATTATCGGGGATATTATACAGAGATACAGAATCGATGGTGTGGTTGAACTTACATGGCAGGGGTGTCATACATATAATATCGAAGCATATCAGATCCGCGAATTTGTTACCGCTGATCATGGCAGACCATATATACAGATCGAAACAGATTACTCTGAAAATGACATCCAGCAGATCAGGGTCAGGATACAGGCTTTTCTTGAACTGATGGATGCCTGAATAAAAAAATAAAATGAGGAGAATGCAATGTTTAAAAAAACAGCATCACTAATTGCAGTGGTTGCTCTTTCTACTTCAATTGTTTCATGCAAGAAGAGCGACAACACTGCCGGTTTTAAAATAGGGATGGTAACACCATCTCTTTCAAGAAGTGAAGAGGAGTTCAGAGCAGCTGATGCCTTGAACAAAAAGTATCCGGGTATGGTAAAACATATAATCCTTCCTGATAATTTTAATAAAGAACAGGAAACCGGAATTACTCAGATTGTAAGCCTTGCTGATGATAAGGATGTAAAAGCAATAGTAATATCCGAAGGGAGCAGCGGCATACTTCCGGCTATACAGAAAGTGAAAGAGAAAAGACCGGAGATGATAGTTGTTACCGCTCCAATCTGGGATGATCCTGATATGATGGCAAAGTATGTTGACCTTGCTCTTGATACAGACTGGGTCAGGCGTGGGGAGTTTATTGCTGAGAAGTCTAAAAAAATGGGCGCAAAAACTTTCATTCACTACTCATTCCCTACTCATGTTGCAAAAGAGGTAATATCAAAGAGACGTGAAATGATGAAGCAGACATGTGCAAAAATCGGACTGGTCTTTGTTGAAGTGCTTACTCCCGATCCTCAGGCGGGAAGCAGCAGACAGGCTATGCTTCAGTTTCTTCAGGAGGATATCCCCAGACAGATTAAAAAGTATGGAAAGGATACAGCAGTATTCGGAACTAACTGTCCTATGCAGGATGTTATTATTGCAAAAGCAATGGAGCTCGGTTTTATTATGCCGGAACAGTGCTGTCCTACACCGCTTCAGGGATTCCCTGCTGCACTTGGACTGGAGATCAAGCCCGATGATTCTATGGATTTTGCAAAGATCAATAACATGATCAAAGAGAAAGTGAAAGCAGGAAACATGACCGGAAGATTGTCTACATGGCCTGTTTCTGTAAGTATCTTCCTCCCGACATTCGGATTTGAAGTTGCTAAAGCTGCAGTTGAGAAAAAAATTGATCTGAAGAATATTGATCAGGTAAAAGCTATGGCGAAAGATATAGCCGGTGTTAATGTCGTTTTTAATCCGATGAAACCGGGCTTGACAAATTACTATCTGATTATTATGGATTCTATTATATACTAAGAATTGACAAGCCCCCGCAACTTCGGAAGGGGCAAGGCTCTACAAGGTGTGTTTTTAATACACTATTGTCAGCCGAATTTATTTTAAAACTATATTTTACAGCATTCCTTTTGCCCCCTCGGGGGTGCGGGGGCTGAAAGGATAAGTTGGAGAAACATTTTGAAAGGCTTGAATAAATGCGGGTAGTTGTCCCTCTCCGGGGGATTTATGGGGCTGTTAAGAATTTAGTAAAATTAAAAATAAGATGCTGAAATGAATGAACTTCTGGAAATAACACACCTGTCAAAAAAATACAGATCGGAGTACGCGCTTAAAGATGTATCACTCTCTCTTAAAAAAGGGGAGATACTCGGTCTGGTAGGTGCTAACGGCAGCGGTAAGAGTACTCTGATGAATATTCTTGCCGCTCATCCTGTTATTGCCGATACTGGAGGTTTTACAGGCGGGATAAGGCTCGACGGAGATCTTATCTCTCCTGTAAAACCTTCCGACTCGCTGCGCCTTGGGATTGGTATGGTTTATCAGGAGTTTGCCTTAATACCATCATTTACTGCTGCTGAAAACATTATGCTTGGAAGTGAAAACAGATTGCATCCATTCCCTTTCTTAAAGAGTTTTGCCCTTCCGCTGATAGACAAAAAAAAGGATATTAACGCAGCCTCCGAAATTATGTCCGGATTAGGCTTAAGTGAATTTGATGCAGATACGGTGATAACTGATTTTAATGTGGGTGCAAGGCAGTTTGTGGAGTTTGCACGTGTTAAAAATACTGAATATCTGAAACTGCTTATTCTTGACGAGCCCACTGCAGTGCTGGGGAGCGATGAAAGTTTCAGGCTTATGGAAGAGGTTAGAAGGATTGCTGAAAATGGAACAGCAGTAATTTTTATATCGCACAGGCTTGATGAGGTGTTGTCTCTCTGCACCAGAGTAGCCGTACTTCGAGATGGTTTACTTTCTGCAATATTTAATACATCAGAAACCAGCACAGAAGAGATTGCATGTGAGATGATCGGAAATTTATGTAATGAGGCGGTTAAATCACATTTTCATAAAAAAAATTCTGACGGAGATTTTTTTAAAATTTCAGGAATGAACTGCAATTCCGGAGGTGAGAGACTAAATGATTTTTCGCTGGAAGTGTTGAAGGGCGAAATTATTGGTGTAACCGGTCAGAGCGGCCAGGGGCAGATGCTCATAGGTAAAGCTCTCATGGGGCTGATTCCATGCAGCAGTGAGGTGACTATAAACGGATTTGATATAGTTCCGGGAGATATAAATGCTCTGTTTAAATCAGGCTTCTGTTATATTCCCGAGGAGAGAAGAAAGGATGGCCTTCTTCCGGATCATACTGTAGCTGAAAATATTACATTTACATTGATCAGCACAAAAAAATATTTTTCTTCATCATTCGGACTTCTGAATTTCAGAAAAATCAACAGGATGGCACGTTCATACATCAGTGAATTGAATATAAAGTGCACCGGTCCAGGGCAGAAAGTTTCGGAGCTCAGCGGAGGGAATCAGCAGAAGGTTATCCTTGCAAGAGCGATGTCTCTATCCCCTGATATTATGATGATTTTTGAACCGACACGTGGGATCGACATAGGAGCAAAGGAGGTGATACTGAACATGCTTCTGGATATGAACAGAGATAATCATACTACTATATTTATTGTTTCAAGCGAACTTAATGAACTGACTAGAGTATGCGACAGGATTGCGGTTTTATATGAAGGGAGAGTGTTCAGCATTCTCGCTCCCGATGCACCTCCGCCGGACTTTGCACTTGCCTTTGCAGGGAAGGGGACTGAATGAGAAGACATCTCCCCCCTCTTCCTCAGATGATAATAATCTGTTTTACTTTAGTACTTCTTATTCTGGCGTTGAGGATAGATGTTACGCCTGCATCAATTGCAAATGATCTTATTGTAAGGCTTATTCTTAACTGTATACTGGTAGTATCACTTATACCCATGGTAAACAGCGGCGCAGGTCTTAACTTCGGTCTTCCGATAGGGGCTGTTGCCGGACTTCTGGGGATGGTAATAGCGGCGAACTTCGGGGTACATGGGCTGACGGGATTTTTTATGTCAGTTGCGGTTTCGATTCCATTTGCGGTTATTTCCGGTGCGGCATATGGAAAGATACTCAACAGGGTAAAGGGGAGGGAGGAGATTGCCGCTACTTTCACAGGTTTCTCTTTTGTGTCAATAATGTGTCTCTTCTGGGTTGTGGCTCCGTTTTCTCATCCGCAGATGGTATGGATACTCGGAGGTACAGGACTCCGGAATACTATAGGGCTGAAAGATTTCTGGGGTAAATCTCTATATAACCTTATGCAGTTCAGAGCCGGAGATTTTATTATTCCGGCAGGATCGATTATTTTTATCGTGATAATTCTTATGATGCTGTACTTGTTTTCAAAGACAGGAACAGGTGTTCTTATGAACGCCGCCGGAGAGAATGAATCCTTCGCGCGGATTAACGGTGTTAATATAGATAGGATGCGAATACTCTCCGTGATAATGTCAACTCTGCTGGCTGCTGTGGGGACATGCATATACGCGCAGCAGTATGGATTTATCGAGCTCTACGACGCTCCGTTAATGGCGGCATTCCCCGCTGTTTCGGCGCTTCTGCTTGGCGGGAATTCTGGTAAAAGAATTTATATCCGCCATGCACTCCTTGGCGTGATTCTCTATCAGTCTCTCTATCTTCTGTCTCTGCCGGTTGCTAATATGCTTCTGATTCCGGAGATGGCTGAAATAATCAGAATAATAGTAACAAGTTTTGTAATACTATATGCTCTTGCAAAGAAATCCGGTGCACAGGGTATTCTAAAATGAGAAAAATAAATCCCGCACCGCTGTTATTTATAGTTTTGTCGATTACTGCTTTTTTCTTTTCAGAGTTGAGTTTTACCTTTGTAGCTAATGAGGTTATTGTAAGAATTGTAAGAGATTCACTTATTGTGTTTGCTCTGATTATTCCTGTAACCGCGGGGATGGGTCTGAATTTCTCAATCATTATCGGTGCTATGGCTGCACAGGCCGGATGTATAATTATGCTCGATCATCAGGTTGGCGGAATCCACGGTATTGCGGGGGCGGCAATAGCGGGAGTAATTATATCAGTTGTCTGCGGTTATGCCATTGGATCGTATCTCAACCGTGTTAAAGGTCGTGAAATGATTGCGACAATTATTATAGGGATTCTTGGCTCAGGGATTTATCAGTTTATTTTTCTTGCAGGTTACGGCACGTTTATACCTGCATCTAACAGAGAGCTGCTTCTTTCCCGAGGTGCAGGAATAAGAAATATGGTAGATCTGGCACCCTACCGGAATATTCTGGATCGTCTTTTTGTAGTGAAAATTTATAATATTGAATTTCCTGTTTTTATGCTGATGCTTATTGCGGCATTCGCGGTTGCTCTTAAAATAATTCTAAGTTCCAGGCCGGGACAGAAGTTCCGCGCAGTGGGGTCGGACCGTGCATCTGCGGAGCTTGCAGGGATCAGTACAGACAGGGTCAGGATCCAGGCAATTATACTCTCTACTGTTTTGGCATGTCTTGGTCAGATTATTTTTCTTCAGAATATAGGGATGGTGAATGTGTATACAGCGCATATGAATTCAGATATTTTTTCCTGCGCAGCTCTTCTTGCAGGGGGAGCGACAATCAGAGAAGCGAAGATCCGTCATGCTGTATTGGGAATAATACTGTTTCATTCATTATACATTGTTACACCGCAGGCCGGACAGAATATTTTTTCAAATGCAGCATTGGGGGAGTACTTCAGGAGTTTTGTTGCCTATGGCTCAATTGCAATGGCTCTGATTATAAATATAAAGCATGAAAAAAAACTGCATCATCTCCGCAGTAAATTGAAAAATTAATAAAGCTATAGAATTTTAAGTAATTACACCTTTAAAAAGTATTTCACTAAACTTTTATTTATCCGCTTAACCACTTCCGGACCTTCGTAGATAAAACCTGTGTAGAGCTGAATTAATGATGCACCGGCTTCAAGTTTTTCTATGGCATCATCGGCGTCAAAAATACCGCCGACCCCGATGATCGGAATTTTTTTATCTGACTTTTCAGAAATATACCGGATAACCTCTGTTGATTTATTCCTCAGCGGTTTTCCGCTTAATCCTCCATTACCGATTTTTTCAATTTCTTCAACTGTATGATTCAAACCTTCCCGCCCTATGGTTGTGTTTGTGGCAATTATGCCGTCAATTTTTGTCTCAAGGGCTATTTCTATAATATCGTCTAATTGCCGGTTAGTTAAATCCGGGGCAATTTTCAATAAAACAGGTTTGTATTTTTCTTTTTCATTCAAAACTTTTACAAGTGCGGATAAAATTTTTTTCAGAGGTTCTTTTTCCTGCAGTTCCCTTAAATTTGGTGTATTCGGTGAACTTACATTGACCGTGAAATAATCAACATAAGGATACAGTTCATTAATGCATAACAGGTAATCATCAATAGCATTTTCGTTTGGAGTGATTTTATTCTTTCCAATGTTGCCGCCGACTATTATGCCGGATTTTTTTTTCTTCAGTTTTTCAATGGTGTATTTAACACCTTTGTTATTGAAACCCATTCTGTTGATTAAAGCAGAATCACTTTTCAGTCTGAAACAGCGTGGTTTTTCGTTGCCGGGCTGAGCCACGGGGGTCACAGTTCCTATCTCAATAAATCCGAATCCCATATAACCCAGATTGTCAAAGACCTCGGCATCTTTGTCAAGTCCTGAGGCAAGACCCACGGGGTTTGGAAATTTTATTCCGAATACTTCTCTCTCCAGAATCGGGTGTCTATATGAAAATATTGTTTTCATAATAATTCTATTGAAAGGAATGTAAGAGGATATTTTTAAAATTGAAAATATTATGGAGTGTATAGTTTCAGGTTCAAAAAGAAAAAGCAGCGGACGGATTATTATTTTATACATAGTTTTCTTAACTTTTAATTTATTTAAATTTATGTGATTTTTGTCTGATACAAAAGTCTGTCAAGAAATATATTTTACAGGTTTTCTATATGATTCTATTTCATCTGTAAATCAGCCGGGTGGCGGGCCGAATGATTTCTCAAAATTTTATAAAGCTGTTGACTTCTTTAAAATTTTTAAAAGCAACTATTGTCGGATTGGTATAAACTATTTTATAATTTTACTGATTTCAGTTATCAGCTTTTGAATAGGATATGGTTTTTGTATAAATCCGCAATTACTTTCAACTTTATATTTCTGAATTAAATCATCAGGCCTGAAACCTGAAGTAATTAGAATCCTTACATCATTATCTATTTTATGCATCTCATGATAAACCTCTATGCCTGATAGTTTAGGCATGATCATATCAAGAAGGACCGCTGAGATTTTTTCATGTTGTTCACTAAACAGCTTCAGTCCTTCTTCACCATCTTTAGCAAGAAGAACACTAAATCCGTATTCCCTGAGGTTGACGGCAGCGATATTCCTCATGATTTCTTCATCATCGATAATTAATATTAATCCCCCCGGGACTGATGGTTGTATAACTGGTGCAGTAATATCAGTATCAGCAGTATCAGCAATATCAGTCTGTACAGAAGGTATGTATATGTTGAATTTACTTCCTATTCCCTTCTCGGAGTAAACATCAATGAATCCGTTATGCTGCCTTATGATATTATATACCATGCTTAGCCCGAGACCCGATCCCCCTTTGTTTTCTTTTGTTGTATAAAAAGGATCAAATATTTTTTCCATTGTCTGCGAATCCATGCCGATCCCGGTATCGGTAACCGAGATAATCCAGTAATAACTGGAATACGAATCCGCAGGATGTAATGTGATAAAATGCTTATCTGCATTAAAAAGTTCAATAGAGACTATAAGCTGACCTCCGTACTTTTCATCATCTAATTTCATTGTTGTCATAGCATGGCTGGCATTTATAAATATATTTAAAAGCACCTGGGATATCTGAGTTACGTCAGCAAGAGCATAACACGGTACATTGTCATGATTAAAAATAATTTCAATTTGTTTATCAAAGGAGCTTCTGCATAGATTCAGTATATCCAGAATAGTTTGTGTAAGGTTAATTTTAACAAGGTTTAATTCGCTTTTCCTCGCTATTGAGAGGAGATGGTCTGTAATGTCCGCTGCACGTTTGCTTTGATTCTCAATTATTTCGAGAAATTTACTGATGTCGGAATTTTCTACCTTTATATTATTGGAATACTTAAACTTTAGTACATCGGTTACGCCGTATATTCCTCCAAGAATATTATTCAGATCATGGGCAAGTCCTCCTGCCAGATTCCCGATAGTTTCCATCTTCTGAATTTGTTTTAATTCATTGTCTATTGTTTTCAATTCTGAAATATCATCAATCATTATAATTACACCGGGTGCTTTATGAAAAGTCATAGGAAAAACTGAAATATTGAAAAAACGCCGTTTACCTTTATATACGTCGTCAAAATTAAATGAATGAGAACTATTCAGATTCATGCATGTGAGAATATCCTGCTCATAAATTTTTAGAAACGGTATAATATCCAGAATATTTTTATTCATTGCATCAAATACCGGTATGCCGGTAAATTTTTCAGCTGCAGAATTCCAGTGTGTAATCCTGAAATCTGTTGTAACCGAGATTAACATTGAGCGCATTGAGTTTATTATTCCGGTTAAAAAATTGCCGATTTCGATCAGATCATCATTCTGTTCGTTTATTCTTATACTTTTTTTTGTGATCGTATTAATTCCAGAGGTGAGAAGTACCCCGATTATAAAAGCAAAAGCGAAAGATAAGAAGTGCATCATGCTGAAATCTGCAATTCTTGAAATAGTGAGAATAAATGTCTGCCCCGCAATTGAAGTTGAATAACTGTATTTTAAGTCCGCAAGTGAAAATGCAGAGGAAAATCCGGAGCTGAATTTTTTGGCATCGTTTTCAAGAAGGATGATATTATCATCAGGTGTATCCTTATCTTTAATTTCCAGTATATATGAACACTCTTCGGGGATTTTCTGGCTGAGCATCATTGCCTTGAGATTTATCTTGATGATTATAATTCCGTTTGAATCGAACTCACGTTCAGATTCATTTTCAGGTATTGCCTTACTTCTGTACCCGGAAATTATGATGTAGATTTGTTCTCTTAAACTGCTGTCTTTATTAACCGGTACAATAACCGGAAATCCTGAATTAATTGCAGAGTGGATGGAGTTGTCGAAGCTTGAAGTTGTTATAATCTCAGGAAAGGAGTGCATGCCGGTGGCATTATTGATCATTGTATAAACAATCTGAAAATCATGGCTATCCTTCATTTTTTTGTAATAGTAAACAGAATTAATAAAACCGTACCTTCTGAAAATTTCATTCATAAAAACAGTGAATTCTGTTCTGCTGACATATTCCGATGAATGATACAAGGCGATGATGCTGTTCGCCACAGTTTCGCCGGTGGTGATATTACCGATAAGTCTCTCCTGGATTATATCACTCTGGTATCTGAATACATCCTTCTCCTGTCCCAGAATATAATTCCAGACGGATAAAAAAAGGATAAAGAAAATTAAAACACCGGCGGTTAAGGTTATAAATAAATTTCTGCGTGTTTTAACAGATACTTTATTGGGTTTTATTATAGTTTTTTCCATAGAGAATTATCTATCACCAGAATAAATATAGCTGATAACGATAAAAAAGTAAACTATAAACAGAATATTTTGTAATCCTAAATGAATCAGCCTGATGACAAATTGATTAATCTTGTGGAATTATTCCGGTGTTGCTGATTATATAAAATAAAAGACTGCCGGAATCCGGCAGTCTTTTATTCCTCGCAGTACAGGTTTTCTATTTCAGCGGAATGAATCCTGCTTCAGCAACAATCTTCTGTCCGTCTTTGCTCAGAAGATAATCAACGAATGCTTTTGCATCTGCAGAGTAGTTGTTCTGATCTACATACATATAAAGTTTTCTTGATACTGGATACTTACCTGTTTTACCGTTTTTCAGAGTAGTTTTTACAGAGTTTACATCGAGACCTTTAACTGAGTTGTCCATGTATCCGAAACCTATGTAGCCGATTGCTTTTTTATTATTTGCAACAGTGTTTACAACCGCTCCATTAGATGCCTGCATGAGTGACTTGTTAGTAGTATCAGTTTTCTTCATAACTGATTCATGCCAGTATTCGTATGTACCTGAACTTGAATCTCTTGAAACAACAACGATGTTCATGTCGTCTCCGCCAATCTGGTTCCAGTTGGTTATTGTTCCGTCATAAATCCCTTTGAGCTGTTCCATAGTAAGATTTTTTATTTTATTTGAAGGGTGAACTATTGGAACAATCATGTCGATACCGACAGCAATTTCTTTAATGTTTTTACCGGCAGCTTTACCTTTTGCAAGCTCCTCTTTTTTCATCTCTCGTGATGAATTGCAGATGTCTGTTGTCCCGTCGAGTATTGCTTTGATCCCGTTACCTGAACCGCTCCCTTCAACAGAGATTGATATATTCGGTTTTATACTTCTGAATGCCTCTATTCCCTTCATTGTAATAGGGAGCAGTGTTGTTGATCCTTTTATTGCAACTTTACCTTTTTCAGCCGCATTACCGCTGATCATTGCTGCAGCAACCGCAGCTATCGCTAAAAACGATATGATACTTTTCTTGAAAGACATTTTTTCTTTCCTCCTGGAAATTGATTTCATGGGAAGTAAAAGATAATCGTGTAAATAAATGATGAAGAAAAGATTTAATTTTAGTGAAATGTTATAAATTGAAAAGTCTCTTTATACTTTAAATAAGCTGACTCTTACTTTGAGATTTTCGGACATTGCCGTAACCTCTTCTGCTCCGGTTGCAAGCTCTTCTGATCCGGCGCTTATCGATTCTGTTCCTTCGTTGATTCTGGACATGAGGTCATTGATTACAAGCACAGAGGCTTTCTGTTCTCTGGTAGTTCTTCGTATATTGTCCGACATGTCCCGGATCTCCCGCACCTCGGCCTGAACGCTCTCCTTTGTGCCGAGCTGATCCTTCACCTGACCGGAGAACCCCTCGATCCATTCTCTGATCCCTTCGAAGTCATTCAGGATTGCACCCATAACTTTTACAGTCGTCTCCACATGTCCGAACCCGTCTTTCAGTTCACGGTCATTATCGGAGATTATTCTGCTTATATGGTTTATGCTCTGCGATGTGGCATCGGCAAGTTTTGAAATTTCATCTGCAACTACCGCGAATCCTCTCCCGGCGTTTCCCGCCCGTGCGGCTTCAATTGCGGCATTGAGCGATAAGAGATTTATATTATCAGAGATTGAATTTATCATTGTTACTATCTCGTTCATGTCATCTGAACGCTTTTCAATACGTGAAAAGCTTTCCAGCATTTTTTTCAGTGAAGTTTCACCTGCTGCGGTGCTTCCGGAAATTTTACTGATAGTTTTCAGCGCTCCGGCCGCGCTTTCATCCAGGCGGTTTATAATCTCTGATAATGTATTTAGAATCTGAATAAGATTATTCATTTTATCAAACTCAATATCTATCTGAGATGCAACCTCTTCAACCTCATCTGTTATCTCGTGAACAGTCTTTGATACTTCGGCAGAGAAAAGGTTCTGCTCCTCTGTCTGCCCGGCAAATGATACCGAAATTGCTGAAAGTTCCTCTGCCGATGCCGAGAGATTTCCCGATGTCTCTTTGATCTCCACGATAATGCCTCTGATTTTTTTTACGAAGTCATTGAAGTGATAGACAAGAAGACCTACTTCATCCTTAAGCTCTGTGTGTAGTTCGGTGTTGAGATCGCTTTTTGATATTGCTTCTATAATCTTAGCAAGAGGTTTCGATATCCTCCCCGATGCTATAAAGAGAAGAAAGGTTGATAAAGCGGCTATAATAAAAGTTGCGGTGATTACTTTTATGTACAGCGACATGATTTCATCGCGTACATCGTCAATGTAGATTGAGGCGCCGATTATAAGGTTGAATGGTTTGTACATCCGTACATACGATATGGCGGGAACAATGCGTGTTACTTCGGATTTGTACTGGGTTTTATATTCAATAAATCCCTCACCTTTATCTCTGCATAGCGCCAGCATTTCGCTGTATACATTTCTTTTACCCTGTTCACTGAGTGATGCAACATTTTTCCCTACTATATCCTCCCGGTAAGGCATGCAGTATACTACTCCTTCGCTGCTGAGGAGCCATACTGTATCCATCTTTTCTGTTCCATATCTGAACTTGCCTGTGTAATAGATGGCTTTATTTTCGGCTTCATCAATGCTCATTCTGCCGTTCTCACTTTCGAATATGAGAGCATCCATAAGGCTGGCAGAGATATCGACTGTATCGATCAGTGCTTTTCTTTTTTTGTTAAGACTATCCTCTTCAATTGACGGGATGAAGTAAAGAAGAGTAATCAACACAAAAAGAAGAAGTGACGCGGTACCCATAAACATGATTTTGCTGCGGAGCCCAATGCGGCGCCAGATTTTTTTCATAATACCCGCCTTATTTAAAAATTGCTGATTCAGCTATTAGATGGTACGTTTGTTTTTAATGGATAAATATATGTTAAGATTATATAAAAATTTTGTTAATTTTTCAGCCCCCGTGCCCCGATCGTTGGCAAAACAATATTGATTATAATTGAGAATTCTATACTGAAGTCCCACTCCGGGGGATTTAGGGGGCTGCTCAAAAAGATGAGGGTAATGATTAGATATAGCCAGGGAGAGGGTGCTCAAGCGGCAGCAATGAGCGGGTGAGGGTACAAAAGTTTGAATTGTTAACTGAAATTTGATAATTTGCTTATAATTTCTTAACATTATTCATGTTTATTCTCATTAGATACAATAGCTTTATAAAAAGCTGGTATTTATCAGAAGGAGAATATATGAATTACAAAGAATCATTTTTTGAAAGAATTAACAGGGAGATGTCGGTATTCAACTACGAGCAGTCTCTGAGATTTCCGAAAGATGAAACTCTTACAATAGACCTGCACTGTCACGATAAAAACAGTAATGAACCAGACGAGATTATGGGGAGGATTCTGAACATCCCTGAAACATGGCTTCCCTCGGAAGATCTTCTAGGCACTTTAAAGAAACATAACTGCGATACATATACAATTACAAATCACAACAACGCCAGGTCGTGCTACGAGATGCAGGATAAGGGTATTGATATACTCAGCGCAGCGGAGTTCAGCTGTACGGTTCCCGATTACAACGGAAAGATTCATGTCCTTGCTTACGGTTTTACTCCTGCGCAGGAGGAGAGACTTTTAAAATTCAGGCATGATGTTTATAAATTTCAGAGTTTTGCTCTTGAAAATAATCTCCCGACAATCTGGGCACACCCGCTTTATCATTATCAGGAGAACGCGCAGCTCCCAATGGAGTTCTTCGACAAGATGTCTCTGGTTTTTGAAAGATTCGAAGTTATAAACGGCCAGAGGGACACCTGGCAGAACCTTCTCGTAAAGAAGTGGGTCGAATCAATGGGGACTAACACTCTGGAGAAGTACGAAAAAAAATTCGGCATCAAGGCATCTGATTACTGCCGCAATCCGTATCGGAGGGGGATGTTCGGAGGATCAGACTCTCACATGGGGATATTTGCCGGGCTTACAGGGACCAGGCTCTATGTGAAAGATCTTTCAGAAAAGCTTAAAACAGCGAGCAGAAGTTCCCTTGCTCTGGCCGCTCTACTTGACGGAGATTCGGCACCATTCGGAGGTTACAACAATACCGAGAAGATGACTGTTTCTTTTCTCGATTACTTCTGCCAGATTGTCATGAACATGAAAGATCCCGGCCTTCTTCGTCTGCTTCTTCATAAGGGTGACATTCAGGACAAGCTTCTATCATTCATGGTGATCAACGGATTTTCAGAACTGCAGAGGCATAAGCTCACTGTAAATTTTCTTACTCTCTTTCACCAGTGTCTGCAGGGTGAGGCTCCCGGTTTTGCTAAAAAGCTTATGGTGACAAAGGACTATAAAGATATATTTACAGAGGCTGCTTCAATGGCCGATGTACGGAAAAAGAATCCTGAAAAAATGGCCGAGTCTTTTGATAAATCAATCGAAGAGATACACCGGACTCTTTTTAATCTGATGTTCAGCAGGCTGGACACGAAGCTGAAGGGGATTAATCTGAAAGGGGATGATGCAATGAAGAGTGCAGAGGATTTTATCAGCACTCTGGAACTCCCCGGCCATGTGAGAAAGATGTTTGAGGGTAAGAGTAAAAACGGGAAGAATGGAATATCCAGTATAAATGCCCCGGAGTTTCTGGACGGGCTCACCTTTCCGTTCCTTGCATCATCAGTTATATCAGCTTCAAACTATGCGTCCAGCAGGGTAATGTATAAGTCGCGGGGTATGCTGAACGAATTCTCGGAGAAACTGGACGATCTCAGGTTCCCTAAGAAGATGTTATGGCTCTCCGATACTTTTGAAGACGGGAATGGTGTTGCAATGTCTCTCCGTCACATGCTGGATGAAATTAAGGAAAGGAATCTCCCCATTGATATTCTCGTATGCAGCGATACTGTTAAACCTGAGGATCACCTTGTGGTGGTCAAGCCCGCGGCTGTATTTACTCCGCCATTCTATAAAGATCAGCCTATAAGAGTGCCGAATATAATGGATGTGCATAAACAATTCCGCGAGGGGGAGTATGACAGAATACTCTGTTCAACTGAGGGGCCCATGGGTCTTGTTTCAATTTATCTGAAGATGGCATACTCTGTACCGGCATATTTCTTTGTCCATACAGACTGGATTACATTTGCTAAATCTACACTGAATTTTTCTGATCCGGCGATGAACAGGCTGAGGCGTTTACTAAGGGGATTTTACAGGTCCTATGATGGTGTTCTGGTTCTTAACAAGGAGCAGAAGAAATGGTTCAGCGGACCGGACATGGAGTTTAAAAAAACCGAGGTTAAACTAACATCTCACTGGGTGGATGAGAAGTTTAAGAAGAGTTCCGTTACAAAGAAAGATATGTTCGGAGTAAGTAATGATAAAAATGTTCTGCTCTATGTCGGACGTATAAGCGATGAGAAGGGTGTAAATGAACTTCCTTTTATATACAGCCGGGTTAAGGAGGAGTTCCCTGACATGCAGCTTGTAATAGCGGGTAAAGGTCCGGAAGAGGAGAAGCTTAAAGTACAGATGCCCGATGCGAAGTTTCTCGGATGGGTTGATCATAACGCGCTCCCGGATATATATTCAGCGGCGGATATGCTGATTCTCCCTTCGAGATTTGATACATTCGGAAATGTAATCGTTGAAGCCTTCAGCTGCGGATGCCCGGTCGTTTCCTATAACACAAAGGGGCCGAGGGATATAATAGAGAACGAAAAGTCGGGATACCTTGTGAATACAAAAGAGAAGATGGCAGAAGCGGTAATCTCGCACTTCAGGAAAGAGAAGAACATCGCCTCGATGAAGGCCGGTGCTCTGAACAGGGCGAAGGATTTTACAGCTGACAGCATAATCGGAAAATTGCTGAAAGATACAGGTTTGGCTTAAGATGAAGAGCAGTACTCTCTGGTGGAAGAGCGGAGTTGTCTACCAGATATATCCACGGAGTTTTTATGACAGCAATGATGACGGGATAGGTGACATTAAAGGTATCACCTCCAAGCTCGATTACCTGTCGTGGCTTGGAATTGATGCCATATGGCTCTCCCCTGTGAACACCTCCCCTATGTATGACTTCGGTTACGATATATCTGATTATTACGATATAGATGATTGTTACGGTACACTTGATGATTTCAGGGGACTGATTGATGAGGCTCATAAGCTCGGAATAAAAATCATTATGGATCTTGTTGTAAATCATACATCACACATGCACAAATGGTTTACTGAGTCACGGTCGTCTAAGGATAACCGCCGGCGAGACTGGTATATCTGGCATGAGGGGAAAAACGGAAAGACGCCGAATAACTGGAAGTCCGCTTTCGGTGGAAGTGCCTGGGAATTTGATCCGCATACCGGTGAATATTATCTTCACTCTTTTTTAAAAGAGCAGCCGGATCTGAACTGGCGGAATCCCGATATGAGGAAGTCTATTTATAAAATGATGAGGTTCTGGCTCGACATGGACGTTGACGGCTTCCGGCTCGATGTTGTAAACTGGTTTGTAAAAGATAAAAAATTCAGAAATAATCCATTCACGATTAAACCCTTTGATCCTGAAAATCATAAGTACGACAGGAACAGACCTGAAGTTCATGACTACATCCGCGAACTTCGAAGTGTTGTAAATGAGTATGAAAACAGGATGACCGTCGGTGAAGTGTTTACTCTTCCCCCGGGGAGTCCTGATCTTGCTGCGTCGTTTCTCGGTGATAATAATGACGAACTTCATCTTACTTTCGATTTTTCAATAATGTACAGACTCTGGAGTGCCAGGAGATTTTATAACTGCATAAAGAAGTGGTATAAAGCTCTCCCTGAAGGGGGCTGGCCATGCAATGTACTTTCGAATCACGATCAGCCCAGGAGTAGAAGCCGGTTTATGGGGGGAGTCGATTCCGAAAACCGGGCGAGGGTCGCGGCTGTATTTCTTCTAACAATCAAAGGGACACCTTTTCTATATTATGGCGAAGAGCTTGGAATGAAAAACGCACGGTTAAGCCGCGGCGACATAGTTGACCCTCTCGGCAAACGATACTGGCCTGTTTATAGAGGGAGAGACTGTTCACGCACACCTATGTTATGGAACAGCAGAACTTATGCCGGATTTTCCACGGTAAGGCCGTGGCTCCCCGTTGACAGCAGTTATAAAAACATCAATGTCCGAAGCCAGATGAATGACCGGTATTCAATGCTTAATTTATACAGAAATGTCCTCCATCTGCGGAGAAAGTATAAAGCTCTGAGCGAGGGTGATATTGCTGCATCAATGAAGGGGCTGGGTGGTGTCCTTGCATACTTCCGGAGCTATGGTGATGAGAAATTTTTCATTGTACTGAATTTTACATCAAAGGAAAAACGCGTCCATGCCGGAGAGCGGGGGCAGTGGAGAGTTATGATTTCCACACATAGAACAAGATATGAACACTTTACCTCTCTGGATATGACTCTTGCCCCCTATGAGGCTATGATAGTTATGCGGATCGGGGATTTATGAGGAATTTTTTTTAAATGAAGTGGAGTAATGATCTTCTTTGTAATATCTAAAAACTCCGGTAATAAAGTAAAACATAAATAACCATGTTTTACTTTAAGTTTCTAAAGTAAAATATAAAAATTCATCAATCTCTCCGCAACATTATTGTATTTAATTTTAAATGAAAGAACAGTTGTGTACAATCTTGAAAAATCTGCCGCTGTAAAAAACGACTGAATGGTCGGTCATTGTATTTTTTTATCATCTTCTCTCCTCTATGCAATAGCAAAAAGAAAAATTTAATACATATTTAATTCTGCATTTATATCTTTTTTCTCCAACTTCACCAATATTTCAAATCTTTTTCGATTATGATCCTCCATCCCCGGATGTTGGCACGGTTAATGCATCATATATCTTTATCACAAATACAATAAATAGATAGAGGAGAAATTTTGATGAGGAAGATAGCGATTTATGGTAAGGGGGGCATCGGAAAGTCAACAACAACGCAGAATACCGTGGCCGCTCTTGCGGAGGCTGGAAAAAGTGTAATGATTGTAGGGTGTGATCCAAAGGCCGATTCAACAAGACTTATACTCGGCGGTCTTGTGCAGCAGACAGTTCTTGATACCCTCCGTACTGAAGGTGAGGATCTGCTGTTAGAGGATGTGGTTAAGCCCGGTTTTAAATCAGTTAAATGTGTTGAATCGGGTGGACCTGAGCCGGGAGTAGGGTGCGCAGGAAGGGGGATTATTACTTCAATTAACCTTCTTGAGCAACTGGGCGCGTATTCCGGAGACAATGAACTCGATTATGTATTCTATGATGTTCTTGGCGATGTTGTCTGCGGCGGGTTTGCAATGCCGATCCGTGATGGTAAAGCTGAAGAGATATATATAGTGGTGTCGGGTGAGATGATGGCGATGTATGCGGCAAACAATATCTGCAAGGGTATTGTAAAGTTTGCCGAGTCGGGAGTTGTAAGATTGGGGGGACTGATCTGTAACAGCAGAAATGTAGATAATGAGAGAGATCTTATTGAAGCTCTTGCTGATAAACTCGGGACCCAGATGATTCATTTTGTTCCAAGAGACAATTTTGTACAGCGGGCGGAGATTAACAGAAAAACTGTTATTGAATTTGATCCGTCTGTTAATCAGGCCGAGGAGTACCGGATGCTGAGCCGGAAAATTGACGCTAATACGAATTTCGTTGTGCCTACTCCGCTTGAGACTGATGAACTTGAGGCTCTGCTTATAAAATACGGCATAGGCATGTAATAAAATAATACGAGGATAATAATATGATAATGATACGCGCGATAATAAGACCTGAAAAAGTTGACGCAGTGATGGAGAAGCTCATGGCGGAGGGTTTCCCTTCAGTTACAAAAATGAATGTGTCAGGAAGAGGGAAACAGCGTGGTGTAAAAATCGGGGATGTAACTTATGACGAGATACCGAAGGAGATGCTCATGTTTGTTGTTCCCGATAGCGACAGGGATTTTGTTGTTAAAAGCGTAATATCAGCAGCGAGAACCGGCGAGAAGGGCGCGTTCGGTGACGGCAAGATATTTGTTTCCCCTGTTGAGGAGGTTTACACCGTGAGCTCCGGAGTTAAAGAAACATCGGATGGGATTCAGGGAGCTGCTGTATGAAAGAGGTAATGGCTGTTATACGGATGAACATGATGAATAAAACCAAAAAGGCTCTGACAGAGGCAGGTATATCTTCAATGCACGCCCGTGAGTGTCTTGGACGGGGAAAGGGTCTGGTAGATTTTAATGTACTTCGCGGAGCGGAGCAGGGATATGAAGAGGCTATATCTTTGCTCGGGAATAGCCAGCGTCTTGTTCCGAAAAGAATGATTTCGATGATAGTTCCTGATGATCTTGTAGATAAAATAGTTTCGACTGTTATTGAAACGAATCAGACAGGGAAATCCGGCGATGGAAAGATATTTATTATGCCGGTATCAGAGTCATACAGAGTCCGGACAGGGGAGAGAGGGAATGATACGCTTGATGAAGTATAAGTTCAAAACAGTAATACCAGGAGCTGAATTATGAGCAAGACAAATTATATACCAGTTAAGGAAATAAGCGCAGCCGGTGTCAGGGAGGCTATACTGAATAAGTATCCTGCAAAAGTCGGGAAGAAACGTGCAAAACAGCTTATTTTAAACAAGGTTGAAAATGGAGACCAGGTACCGGAGATATTGGCCAATGCACGGACAATCCCTGGGATACTAACCATGCGGGGCTGTGCATATGCAGGATGCAAGGGTGTTGTCCTTGGTCCAACGAGAGACATTCTTCAGATTACTCATGGTCCCATAGGCTGCGGTTTTTACAGCTGGCTCACAAGAAGAAATCAGACCAGGCCTGAAAGTTTAACGGCCACAAATTTTATGCCATACGCGATGTCTACAGATCTTCAGGAAGAGGAGATAATTTTCGGAGGGGAAAAGAAACTTAAGAAAGCGATAGAAGAAGCAATTGAAATTTTTCATCCAAAGGCAATAGGAATTTTCTCAACATGTCCGGTAGGGCTTATCGGGGATGATGTTCATGCCGTTGCACGCGAGATGGAGGCTAAGTATCCTGAAGTGAATATTTTCGGTTTTTCATGTGAAGGATACAAAGGTGTAAGTCAGTCTGCCGGTCATCATGTTGCCAATAATAAAGTTTTTACCGATGTTGTCGGCCAGATAGAGATGAGAAAAGAGGGGAAGTATATCGTAAACATTCTGGGTGAGTATAACATTGGCGGTGATGCTTTTGAGATCGAAAGGATTATGGATCTTTGCGGGATTACGCTTCATTCAACATTCAGCGGAAATTCGGTTTATGAGGAGTTTGCAAGCGCGCAGAATGCGGATCTTAATGTTGTCATGTGTCACCGCTCAATAAACTATATGGCCGAGATGATGGAGAAGAAGTATGGTATTCCCTGGTTCAAGGTTAATTTTGTCGGCGCTGATGCTACGGCGAAGTCTCTCAGGAAGATGGCTGTTTACTTCGGTGATGCTGAACTGATTGAAAGAGTTGAGAAGGTAATCGAAGCGGAACTTGTCGCTGTTGCAAAGGCTCAGAAAGAGGTAAGGCCGAGATGTGAAGGGAAGAGGGCGATGCTGTTTGTAGGTGGTTCACGGGCCCATCATTATCAGGAACTTTTTAAAGAGATTGGGATGGAGACAATATCGGCAGGATATGAATTTGCGCATCGTGATGATTATGAAGGAAGAAAAGTTATACCTGGCATTGTTGTTGATGCTGATTCAAGGAACATCGAAGAGCTTAAAGTAACTGAAGACGATAAGCTTTATCGTCCAAGGAAGAGTCAGGAGGAGATGGAAGCGCTTGAATCAAAGGGTTTCACCTTTAATGATTACAACGGTATGATGACAGAAATGAAGGATAATTCTCTGATCATAGATGACCTGAATCATTATGAAACTGAAATTCTCATTGAAAAATACAAGCCTGATATTTTCTGCGCCGGGATCAAAGAGAAATATGTAGTTCAAAAAGGGGGAATTCCCATGAAGCAGCTTCACAGCTATGATTATAGCGGACCTTACGCGGGATTTATCGGAGCAGTAAATTTTTATTACGAGATAGACCGTATGGTTAATACAAAAATATTCAGTCTGGTAAAAGCTCCGTGGCAGAAGAATCCGGAACTTACCGGAAGCTATAACTGGAACAGATAGGGGGAACCAATGCTGCTTAGACATACAACAGAAAATATAATTCAGCGTAGTGCACTTACGATTAATCCGGCTAAAACATGCCAGCCCGTGGGTGCCATGTATGCGGCGCTGGGAATAAGCGGATGCATGCCGCACAGTCATGGATCACAAGGGTGCTGTTCTTATCACAGGAGTGCGCTTACGAGACATTATAAAGAACCGGTAATGGCTACAACCAGTTCATTTACTGAAGGTGCATCAGTTTTCGGTGGTCAGGCGAATCTTCTGGAATCGATTAATAACATATTTGCCATGTATGATCCGGAAATTATCGCCGTTCATACAACATGTCTTTCCGAGGTTATTGGAGATGATCTGAACCAGATCATACAGAAGGCGAAAGTTGATGGAAAGATCCCGGCTGATAAAACTGTAATTCATACTAATACACCAAGTTTTAAAGGCTCTCACGTCACAGGGTTTTCAAATATGACTGCGTCGATGGTTCAGTATTTTTCAGAGAGTACCGGATCAAAGACTAATAGAATTAATATAATACCCGGTTTTGTCGAGCCCTCTGACATGGCTGAGATTAAACGTCTCGCGTCGGAGATGGGTGTGGCAATCACAATGTTTCCAGATACTTCGGGTGTAGTAAACGGTCCAATGGATGGAAAATTTCATATGTATCCGAAGGGCGGAGCTTCGGCGGAAAGTATTAAAAATGCAGGCGACAGCAGTTTAACAATTGCTCTGGGGAGTGTTGCCTCCTCACAGGGCGCTAAAGCTCTTGATACAAAATGCAAGGTTCCATTTGAAATTCTTGAGCTCCCCATTGGTCTAAAGGCAACGGATCTGTTTATTGATCTGATGAGAAGAAAAGGTGGCGGTCAGGTTTCTGACTCAATAATGGAAGAGAGAGGTCAGCTTCTCGATGTAATGACAGATATGCATCAGTATTTTTACAGAAAGAAGGCAGCTCTTATGGGTGACCCGGATCATCTTGAGTCAATTGCGGGTTTTTTGACAGATCTTGATATGAAGATAACCTGTGTTGTAACCGGGACTCCTGCGGGACCGAAGTTTGAAAGCAGGATAAGGGAACTTACCGGTCCTGATACAATTATAAAGAGCGGCGCGTCTGCTGACCTGTTTCATTTTCATCAGCTGATAAAAAGAGACAAGCCGGATATTATCTTCGGAAACACATATGTAAAATATATCGCACGTGATGAGGATATTCCCCTGATCAGAACCGGTTTCCCGATATATGACAGAGTCGGCCATCAGTATTTTCCGTTAGTAGGATACAAAGGTGGAATAAGACTTCTTGAGAAAATTCTCGATGCATTTCTTGACCGTCAGGACAGGGATGCGGCTGAAGAGAGCTTTGAACTTGTGATGTGATGGAGAAATAATAATGATCACTATTCTCGATGAAAGGAAAAAACAGATACTGGAAAACGGCAGAGATAACCGTCCTGTTGAGTGCGGTAAAAAAAGTCTCGCAGGATCTGTGAGTCAGCGTGCCTGCGTATTCTGCGGATCCCGTGTTGTTCTCTATCCCGTAGCCGACGCGCTTCATCTTGTACACGGACCGCTGGGATGCGCGGCGTACACATGGGATATCCGCGGATCTCTCTCATCCGGTCCGGAACTCCACAGGATGAGTTTTTCAACTGATCTGCGTGAAGAGGATGTGATCTATGGAGGTGAAAAGAAACTCGCCGCGGCTCTTCGTGAACTGATTGATGAATACAAACCGAAGGCCGCGTTTGTCTACTCAACATGTATTGTGGGTCTTATCGGCGATGATGTAAATGCAGTCTGCCGGAAGGCTTCTGCTGAAAAGGGGATACCTGTTATCCCTGTACATTCAGAGGGATTCCGCGGGACAAAGAAGGACGGTTATGCAGCAGCGTGTGATGCCATTTCGACACTTGTGGGTACATCCGATGAACCCTCAACCAGTGAGTTTTCCATAAACATTCTGGGAGATTTTAACATCGCCGGAGAGACATGGATTATCCGCAAGTATTACGAGGAGATGGGGGTAAAGGTGATTTCATGCATCACCGGGGATGGACGTGTGGACGATATTAAACGGGCTCATCATGCATCTCTTAATGTTGTGCAGTGTTCCGGTTCAATGACTCATCTGGCTAAACAGATGAGCCGTGATTATGGGGTCCCATTTGTCAGGGTTTCCTACTTTGGTCTGGAGGATATGTCCCAGGCTCTTTATGATGTGGCAAAATATTCAGGATCGGAGGAGATGATAAAGATAACCGGTGAGATTGTTAAGCGTGAAGTCGCGGCGGTGTACCCTGAACTTAAAAAGATAAAAGAGGACTTAAACGGGAAACGGGCTGCTGTTTATGTTGGAGGGTCCTTCAAGGCTTTCTCGCTGGTAAAAGCGCTTCGCCATATCGGTATGTCTGTTTCGGTTGTCGGATCACAGACCGGTTCACCTGAGGATTATGAATATCTGAAAGAGATATGTGATGAGGGGACGATTATTGTTGATGATACCAATCCGCTGGAGCTTTCAAGATTTATGGATGAGAAGAGTGTGGATCTCCTTATCGGAGGGGTGAAAGAACGCCCTATTGCGTATAAAACAGGTGTAGCATTCTGTGATCATAATCATGAGAGAAAGATACCTCTGGCCGGATTTGAAGGGATGCTTCATTTTGCACGGGAGGTCCATCTATCGGTGATGAGTCCCGTATGGAGATTCTCTCCGGCATATATGGCAAGGAAGGGACTAAATGAATAAGACAGCCCTGTCGGGGAAAACAAATTTTACTTCAACAAGAAACGCCTGTGCACTCTGCGCGCCCCTTGGTGCTTCGCTTGCATTCAGAGGGATTGAAAACTGTATCCCTCTTGTTCACGGGTCGCAGGGGTGCTCTACTTATATACGTCGTTATATCATAAGCCATTTCCGCGAGCCTATCGATATAGCTTCATCAAATTTTACGGAAGAGTCAGCGGTTTTCGGCGGATGTGAAAATCTTAAAAGCGCGCTTGATAACGTTATCCGTCAGTATGCTCCCTCTATGGTTGGGGTTGCCTCGACATGTTTATCGGAGACTATCGGTGATGATGTGCCGGGCGCTCTGCGCGAATATATTGCTGCGGGACGAGGTTTCGGTACTCCCGTTGTACAGGTATCAACTCCAAGCTACAAGGGGACGCATGCAGAGGGATTTAGATCTGCAGTGAGAAGTGTTGTGGAGACTCTGGCAGAGGGAGGAGAGTGCGATGGGAGTGTAAACATCTTTCCGCCCATTGTATCCCCGGAGGATTTGCGTCATCTGAAAGAGATTACTTATGATTTAGGGATCAGAGGTGTTATAGTGCCGGATTATTCCGAGTCACTTGACGGTTCAGTATGGGACAGTTATGAAAAACTTCCTCGGGGGGGGACTTCTCTAAAATCAATAAAGAACATGGGGAGGAGTTCGGCCTCCATTGAGCTTGGTCTTTCAGTTCAGTCGGGAATGAGTGCCGGGAGATATCTTGAGGATAAATTCGGCGGTAAGTTTTACTCTACGGCATTACCTCTCGGTATTGACGCATGCGACAGTTTTTTTTCAATATTAAGTAAAGTGAGCGGAAATCCTGTGCCGGAAAAATATATCAGAGAGCGGGGAAGGTTAGCAGATGCATACATCGACGCGCATAAATATCTTTCAGGTGTACGCGCAGTTGTTTATGGCGAACCGGATATAGCTTCAGGTATTTCATCTTTTCTCAATGAGACAGGTATAAAGACAGTACTCTGCGCAACGGGTTCCCGCGGGATGTCTGCAGGTTTCAGTTCATCTCTCCCTTCGGTTGAGGGTGTGAACTGCAGTATAGCCGATGATACAGATTTCGCATCTATGCTGGAACAGTGCAGTGAACTTAAACCTGACATTATAATCGGAAGCAGCAAGGGTTACTACATCTCAAAACAGCTTGGCATACCCCTTGTGCGGGCGGGCTTCCCTGTTCATGACAGGTTCGGCGCCCAGAGGCTGATGCTCTGCGGATACAAAGGGACCATGCAGCTTTTTGACAGCATAGTCAACGCGGTGATGGAGCATAAACAGAATTCAAGTGATATCGGATACAGTTATATATAGGAGAGTATTTTATGAGTTTCAGGGACCATCCATGCTTTAGCGAAAAGGGGCAGCATACAACAGGGAGAATCCATCTCCCGGTAGCACCGAAGTGTAATATACAGTGCAATTTCTGCGACAGAAAATTTGACTGCGTCAATGAGTCCCGTCCGGGAGTTACAAGCAGCATACTCACTCCGCGGCAGGCTGCTGACTATCTCGAACAGGTGATTGAAAAGATTCCGGCCATTGCTGTTGCAGGGATTGCCGGGCCCGGTGATCCTCTTGCAAATGCAGATGAGACTCTGGATACATTCCGTCTGGTTAGAGAACGTTTCCCTGACCTCCATCTCTGCATGGCTACCAACGGACTTGAACTTGAAAAATACGCGGAGGATATAGCTTCTGTCGGAGTGAACCATCTGACAGTAACTGTAAATGCAGTTGATCCGGAAATCGGAAGTAAAATTTACTCCTGGGTGCGCTTTGATAAACGGCCGAGAAGGGGAGTCGAGGGGGCCGAACTTTTACTGGAGAAGCAGAAGAGCGGCATACTTAAACTGAAAAAATACGGAGTTACCGTTAAGATCAATACCGTGGTAATCCCCGGTGTGAACGATCATCACGTGTCGGATGTATCGCGTGAGATGTCACTACTGGGTGCGGATGTTCATAACTGTATGCCTCTTTACAGTGTAGAGGGTACACCATTCGAGGGACTAACACCGGTTTCCGCTTCTGAGATGAAATCTATCAGAGAGTCGGCATCGCGTTATCTTTCCCAGATGAGCCATTGCCGTCGATGCAGAGCAGACGCAGCCGGAATGCTGGGGGAATCAAATCCTGATGAGATAGTAAAACTGCTTAATGATGCCTCCACATGGAAGTACGAGTCCGACAGGCCATTCGTTGCTGTTGCAACAATGGAGGGAATTTTCGTAAATCAGCATCTTGGAGAAGCTGATGATCTGTGGATATTTTCTTCAACGGATAAAGGTATAGCTCTTGTAGAGAGAAGAAAGACTCCGCCGTCCGGCAGTGGACCTGACCGGTGGAACGATATGGCTGATATACTCCATGACTGCAGAGCTGTACTTGTAAGCGGTTCAGGTGAATCTCCGGTAAAGGTTCTGGAATCACGGGGAATACATGTTATCACCATGGAAGGTCTGGCGGAGGACGGGATGAATTCAATATTCTCCGGCAAAGATGTACCATCAATACTTCTACGTACTCCTGGGAAGTGCGGTATCGGAAGTTCATGCGGCGGAACAGGGATGGGGTGCGGGTGAGGGGCCGTCTCAATTCCGATCTCCCGGACATCAACCTGCGGCCCCCCAAACCCCCCGGAGGGGGGCTTAAAAGAATGTTATTGAAAGGCTGTGTTTTGTAAAACTATTTTGATTTCAAAATCTGAAGTCCCCCTCCGGGGGGTTGGGGGGCCGGGGGATTTAGGGGGCCGGGAAGTTCGGGGTATGGTCAATTTGAAGTGGAATGGATTTAATTTTTAAGTAAGTAATATAACAGTAATATAGGAGAACAAAAATGAAAAAACCGGAACATCATATATTTGTCTGCGGAAGCTTTCGCGTTTCCGGGGAAGCACAGGGTATCTGCAATAAAAAAGGTTCAATGGGACTTCTTCAGTATCTGGAAAATGAGATATCAGACAGAGGGCTTGCCGGTGTAGCGGTGTCGAGTACCGGCTGTCTGAAAGTCTGCGACCGCGGGCCGGCTATGGTTATATATCCCGGGAACTGGTGGTACGGCGGTATAGAGAGTGAATCTGTAATTGACGATATTCTGGATGCTCTGGAATCCGGTGTGCCGGCTGCTGAATATCTAATCGGGTATGATGCTTAATTATGAATAAAATCTGTAATACCTACGAAGCATTAAAGGCGGCTTAGAACGGATGTTGATGCAGGGGATCGATATGATGCCGTTTCTGGTGAGTATAAAACTGGCCGTGGTAACGACTAGTATACTATTACTGACAGGTATACCTGCCGCGCTTATGCTGGTATATTCTAAATTCAGAGGAAAAATAATTGCCGAGATAATAATTACTCTTCCCATGGTTCTTCCCCCTTCTGTTCTGGGATTTTATCTTTTGATAATGTTTTCAGGTAAACATGGTATTGGTAAGACGGTAGCTGATATTACAGGAATAGAACTTCTTTTTTCATTTGACGGTCTTGTTGCGGCATCGTGCATACATTCACTTCCATATATGATTCAGCCTCTTAAAGCCGGGATGGCGGGGCTTAATGCTTCAATGATCGAGGCATCGTATACTCTCGGTAAGTCCCGGATATCAACAATATTTAAAGTTATCCTTCCGAATATAAAAAGTTCAATCTTTACAGGAATACTTATGACTTTTGTACACGTTACGGGTGAATTTGGTGTAGTTCTAATGATCGGAGGATCGATTCCCGGTGAAACCAGAGTTGCCTCTATAGCTCTGTATGAAAAAGTTGAGATGATGAACTATGTCGAAGCAAATATTTATGCTGCAGTTTTTGTTATAATCAGTGTTGTAATGATTCTGCTGCTGCAGTTTTTGAAAACAGATCGAAGGGAGTTGTGATGTAATGGAAGTTAAAATTAAGAAAAAACTGAATTCTGCATGGGGGGAAATGTTTCTTGATGTTGATTTTGAAATTGAACAGAACTCCTTTGTCGCGGTTACAGGAGCTTCCGGAAGCGGTAAGACAACACTTTTACGATGTTTATCGGGGCTTGGCGAACCGGACTCCGGTTATATAAGCTTCGGGGGTCAGGTATGGTTTGATTCATCACGAAGGAAATCTCTCCCGACAAGGAAGAGGGAATGCGGATTTGTTTTTCAGGACTATGCTCTTTTCCCGAATATGACACTACGCGAAAATATTCTGTACGCGTGCGGGGATAAAAAACGGACTGATGAGTTTATCTCCATGGCTGAACTCGACGGAGTTTCAAATATGTATCCCGACAGACTTTCGGGGGGGCAGAAACAGCGATGTGCACTGCTCCGTGCCGTATCGCGGGGTCCAAAACTTCTTCTGCTGGATGAACCGTTCTCGTCACTTGATGGAGATACTAAAAAAATTTTTCAGAGTGAGCTTATGCGGTGGAAGAGTATTTTCACATTTACGGTAATTATGGTATCTCACGACCGGGCCGAAGTGGTAAGGCTTGCGGAGAGAGTAATACATCTGAAAAATGGGCTAGTTGAAAGCGATGTGTCACACAAATGGGGATGTCCGGGAATGGCGGCAGTAATACATGCAGCATCAAGGAGAGTGTCATGAAAACAGATAATCCTTCATGGAACGAATTTTACAGTCAGGGGATTCTCTATATGCGGACAGCGGAAAAGTCGATACGCCGTGCCGAAATATTTACACCGGTGATTATATATAATGTTGCAGCTATTGCTATTGAGAAGCTGCTTATGGGAGCATGTCTTTCCCGTGGACAGATGCCGTTCTGTCATACTCTGTCCGGTATGGCTGATTATGCTAAAAATATAATCGGGCTTGATGAACAGCTTGTAAGTGACATGAATACTATGGACAGTATGCAGATGATCTGCTTTGAAGAGAGTTTTTCTTCAAAAGAACCGGATCTTGAGGATGTCCCTTTTTTTATTGATGTAATGAAGCGGGTTTATAATAAAACTGAACTTCATCTTAAAACCGGTATCTGACATGTCCGGGTCAAAAAAGAAAATTATTATACTTGATACAACGCTTCGTGACGGAGATCAGTCACCGGGATTTGCACTTGGCGCGAATGAAAAAGTCACCATGGCATGTCATCTTGAAAAACTTGGCGTTGACATTATCGAAGCGGGTTTTCCCGCATCATCACCGGGACAATTTGCCGCAGTACAAAGAGTTGCTGAATCCCTGGAAAAATCAGGTGTATCCGCAATGGCAAGAGCTAACCGCGACGATATTAAAAAAGCCGGAAATGCAATTAGAAACGCGAAACAGAGATATATTCACACTTCCATATCAACATCACCAATCCATAGAAGAATGAAACTGCGTAAAAGCAGAAGTGAGATAATTAAAATTGCAGTGGATGCTGTGCAGTACGCGGCGGAGTACGCCGATTATGTCGAGATAGGCGCTGAGGACGCAACGCGGACTGAGCCTGAATTTCTCTCTGAATTCTGCGTTATGGTTACTGATGCCGGAGCGGATGTCGTAAACATTGCAGATACAGTGGGATATATTCAGCCTTCGGAATTCTATTTAATGATAAGAAAACTTTATGAGGAGGTGAAAGCCTTCCGGACCGGAAAAGCACGGCTCAGCGTACATTGTCATAATGACCTGGGACTTGCCGTTTCAAATACTCTTTCCGGTCTTACGGCCGGTGCAATGCAGGCTGAGGTTACACTCCTTGGAATAGGAGAGAGAGGCGGGAATACCCCTCTTGAAGAACTTGCAGCAGCCCTCATGTCCAGACGTGATTACTACGGGAGCATAAGGACTTCTATAGATATGAAATATTTTTCGAAAGCGGCTTCGGATTTGAGCATCTTTACCGGTATGTCAATTCCCGCGAATAAACCTGTAGCTGGCAAGAACGCCTTCTCTCACAGCTCGGGGATTCATCAGAACGGGATGCTAACTTCGCCTCTGACTTATTCGCTTTTATCTCCGGCTGATTTCGGACTGCCACGGCATCGTATTGTCCTGTCCGGTCACTCTGGAATGAGCGGATTAAAAGCGCGGATAAGAGATCTCACTGGAGACCGGATTCTTATGAGTGACGATACCATTCTTCTTGGAAAGTTTAAACTCCTTGCGGATAATAAGAAAGATGTGTCTGCTACAGAAATTCTGACACTGCTCGTCCGGGAGCGGCGCATTGACAGTAATGTATGGAGTCTGACCTCATGTGTATATTCGGTATTACACTCGGGTGAAAATATATATTCTATTGTGGTTGAGATTTCATCAATTCACGGGGAGCATAAAAAAGCGGAGTCATCTGGTGTTACTAAATGGGACGCGGCAGCAGCTGTATTAAAACTTCTTTTTACTATTCATCTGAGTATTCTCAGCTATTCTTTTTCCGGGGCAGGCGGAATTACAGGAAATGCTGAATCTTTTTTTATAACTGTAGAATATGAAGGGATTATTTATTCAGATGAGTCCTATGGAGATGACGCACTTCTTCTTTTTATAAAAAGTTATCTCAATATTATTAATCAGATATCCGCGAAGTATCAGCTGACAGCTCTATGACAGTATATGTACACCTTAAAATAAGTAATTGATTATTCCCGCCGCCTCTGGCGGCGGGAATAATAGATCCTTATCTATTGCTGAAAAATTTACAACCATAAATGGAGAAGAACGTGAAAGAGAATAAGTCATGTGTAAAAATCAGAAGCGCAGTTTCAGAAGATATTGATATTTTATGTGCGATGCTGGAGGAGCTTTTTACTATCGAGGATGATTTCACTACCGACACATCTAAACAGCGCGCGGGACTTGACATTCTTATAAACGGAAATACAGAAAGTATAATTTTTATAGCTCAATCCGGATCTGAAATTGCGGGAATGATAAATCTGCAGAAAATCGTTTCAACTGCCGCGGGCGGATACTCGGTACTGCTTGAGGATCTTTTTGTAAAAGCTGAATACAGAAGTATCGGAATAGGTAAAATGCTGATTGATCGGGCTTTACTCTGGGCAAAGAGTGAAGGTGCGTTAAGAATTCAGCTTGCCGCTGATATACGGAATAAAGTGGCGCTCTCTTTTTATAGTAATAGTGGTTTTAATATAAGCAATATGGTTCTTTATTATAGAACTATATAGAAACCAGATAAAAATATATATATCCTCCCCCGCCGACGGCGCGGGGATGTATATATTTAATTTAAAGCTAAGTAGTTACGGAATTTTCAGATAATCACTTATACTTGATCATCAGCATCGACATGTCATCACTCTGGGCCTGTCCGAATCTCCATGTTTTGAGCTCTTCATATAGAATATCCTTAATCTGTTTAAGCTCACTGTTCCTGTATTTTTTTGCTATAGAAATCACTCTCGCTTCTCCGAACATTTCGTTGCCGCTACTGCACTGTTCCGGAAATCCGTCAGAGTATGAAATCAGAAAATCATCCTTTCTGAATACTGTTTTCGATGCAGATGGGGCAATCTCTTTCTGAATTCCAAGAGGGAGGTTCCCGGCTTGATTTTCAAAATTGAAAACTTTCCCGGACTTCAGCATGTATATCATTGAATGACCCATGTCGTATATTGAAGTCTCACCTGTTAATTCATCTATCTCAATAAAAACCCCGGTAAGAAAAATCTCCCCTTCGAACAGATCGTAAATGTATGAATTAATCTTCTGTATCAGGGTGCTTATCCCTTTTTCAAAATCATACGCGGCATACATACTGCTCACTGCAACTGAAATAAGCCCCGCGTTTAAACCCTTTCCCGAAACATCACAGAGAGAAATAAATAGTTTGTTATTGCCGATTCTCTTTTTATAAAGAAAATCACCGCCGGTTTCACCAGCCATCTCTGTTGAGCCCGATACAGAGATTTTCTCCGTAGTAATTTCAATTTCATCTTTGACAATAGCGGAGTGAATTCTCTGTGCTGCCTTAAGTTCACGGGTCATCATATCTGAAAGGAAGAGAACAAGATCGAATGATGATATAACACCTTTAAAATTGTTTTCAGCATCTACCAGCAGATAGAAGCTGTTCTCGGCAGATTTAAGTGTTTCAGAAATTTCGTCAATCACTGAAAATGTATTTCTTTTGTAATATATCATATCCACGGTTTTAATTATCTCGCGGATATTCCTGTTCATGTATATCTCTCTGCCGAACTTCTGTCCAATAAGAGCAAAAAGATCGTTTCTTGTAATGATGCCAATTGCCCTTCCATGGGGATCTGTTACACCGATAGCCTGAAGATCGACGTCATCATTGAAAATATCCGCGACAATATTAACCGTATGTTCGTCTGTTATATAACCCGCCGATGTAACTCTTTTACATATCAGTTCACCGTTTACTTTTTCCGGTTCAACCGATCTGACTAAGCTCGAGCTGTGCTGCATCGTTTCCGTTTTCATCTGCTATCCGGCCTCTGTCATTATTTATATGCTTTACAAGGAGAACCTGGTTCCCCTTTGAGTTGTACCGTACTTCGTCGAAAATACTTTTAACCATGCTGATCCCGCGTCCATGAGCCAGCATCAGTTCCGCAGGGTCATCACTCAAGCCTGATAGAAATTTTTTGTGATTGAATCCCTTCCCCTGATCGGTTATTTTATATATTGCTCTTGAGGCCGATATCAGGTATTCGATTCTGACCCTTTTATCCCGATGGTCGGGGTGGCTCTGTCTTTCATTTATAAATTCAAAATATCTGTCATTCATTATGGCTTCTGTTTTTTCTTCAAATGAAATGTTCAGGTTTCCATGCTCAATTGAGTTTATGATAATCTCTCTTAGTCCAATCCGGAGTGTCATAATGTCATTCTTTTCCATATATTTCTGGAGATTGTCCGTTATTCTGTGAGAGATGTCATCCGCAGTGAACAGAAGATTTTTTATAAGGTATTCACACTTTTCGCTAATGAAAAACTCGGAGAATCTGTCGTCGGATATTCTTACTGCTTTTCCTATTATCTCGCGGTGACCTTCGATCTCAATAAACTCCAGAGTGATTTTGAATTCCAGCGGCTCAATCAGGTTCGGTGTTTTTATCTGCGCGTTGAATCTTACCGGTGTGCTGTTTCTTTTGGATTCTTCAAGTTTTTCTGTTATAATTTTCCGGAGTATAGTTGCGTCTGTAAGCTCATCATATATCAGATCGGTGAGAGAGTATCTTGTTATGGCTTCGGGGCTTATTTTAAATTCGGCTTTTACCGCGTCATTGGCTGTTTTGAATTTCCAGTTTTCATCAAGTGTAAAAATTATCTCTTTAGTTCCTTCTACTATATGCCTGTATTTTTTTTCTGAAACAGTGAGGAGGGTATTTTTCTCTTCAATTTCATTTCTGGAAATTATCAGTTTCTCCCCCGTGATTTTATGTTCATCTATCTCGCTCTGCAGTGAGAGATTCGCTTCAACGTAGTCTTTTGTTCTCTCCTGCACCATGGCTTCGAGAATGCTGTTCGTCTTCAGCAGGCGACGTCCGATTCTTCTGCCGTAGTAGATCAGCAGAGTAACAAGGATAATAGAGGATACAACAGCGAGAATTCTATAAATGTTTATTATATATGAAATACGGCTGTTCCCTTCAGATTCAATTCTCTCCGCAATAGTGTTGAGAGAATTTAGAAGCTCATTCTCTTTCCCTTTGGTAAGGATAATTTTTTCGTGCACATTACTGAATTTTTTATCCCCCATGTCTACAATGTGGCTTATGAATTCCGAAGTTATTTTTTTATGCACACTACGGAGTTTCTCTATCTCTGCAGATATATCCTCATTTCCTGAGTTTTCAAGCTTAAGATTAAAAAGAATGTTTTCTACCTTCATCGCCTTCCATGAAAACTCATGGTAGTTCACCTGGTAATCGGTATAGCGTCCCCCTGATATAAGAATATTCTCCCATGCGAGAATCTGTTCATGAAGGGCTACCTGGGCATTCCGTGCAAGATTAATACCCATAAGATTTTTTGTCAGATCATTTGACATCCTTGATATTGAGTATACACCAAACAGTGAGTTCAGCATAAATATAATGAAGAATGCCGACAGCCCTCCGCTTATAAGAATGTACGATTCACTTCTTGAATCGCTGAAAAATTTTTTTAAAAATGTGAATGGCTTCAATCTGATCATTCTGTGTCTCCGGAAAATTCTTTATCATAAGGAGGAGATAATATAATGATGCAGATTTAATAAGATTATTGTTTAAAAAGTATTAAGATTTCAATGTTTATTCATTAACTATTCTAAAGTTAGAAATCTTATTATTCTCCGCCGCCGACGGAGGCGGAGAAGATATTTATGTTTATGAATTATCACCGTATGAATTCATAACTCAATCGGGAAAACTTCAAAAAATGAAAATTCATAATATCTTAACTTTACATTTATAAAATCTGAATCGTGATCGTTTAATTTCCTGCCGTAAGTTATGAGAAATGTATTACACACCGGATTAAGTTAATGCCGGGATGAATCAGTTTTCACATAAACTTCAAAATTAAAAAACTTAACTTAAACAGGAGATTCAAATGAAAAGATTTTTAACAGTTTGCATGGCTCTTCTCTTTGCCGCAAACGCATTCGCGCAGGAAGCAAAGACAGAAGAAAAAAAAGGACCAGAGTTTAAATACAGTATATGGGCAAATGCTTTTGCTATTACTGAAGACACAGCTAAAAAAGATGAAAACATTCAATACTCAAATGTAAGAGTAAGACCTATGTTTACACTTACAAATGAAAATGTTTCTGTAGTAACAAGATTTGAAATTGACCAGTTTTTCGGAGCAAAGTATAATAAAGTAGATGTAAGCGGTACAAAGCCGACTGTTCCTTCAGGAAATGATTCTTCTTATGCAGACCCGGATGGTGATGAGAAAGCAGTTGAAGTTAAATGGGCTTATATCAATGTAAAAGATATGATAATGCCCGGTCTCTCTATGACTGCAGGTCTTGCACCATATGTATACTCAATCGGTTTTAACAACGATATGCCTATGTTTAACCTTGTTTATGATGCAGGAATGGTTAAGGTTGATCTTGCGTATATTAAATTTGCTGAAGGTTCAACTACTGATACATCTGCAGCGGTTGACGCAACATCAACAAGCGGTGAAGATAAAGAGGATGATGCACAGGCTTATGCTCTTAAACTCCCTGTTACACTTGGTGATATAGTTGTAACACCGTCTGTTCTCTATTACACAGGTGAGAAAAATGTAGAAGCGTATGACAAAAAAACTGGTGCTGTATCTGCAAGTGGAGATGAAGTAACTCTTACAATGCCTGCTCTTGGAGTTAAAGCTAAAATGGGTGCTATTTCATTTGATGCTGATTTCCAGTATATCATGGGTGAAGTAAAAGATACTGCAACATCTGATACAATGGATGTTGCGGCTTATGCGTTATATGCAAATGCAGGTTTTAAAGCTTCTGATGCCTTAAAAATAAATCTGTTCGGTCTTTATTCTACAGGTGAAGGTGACGACGCTGAAAAAATAACTTCTTTCCATTCTGCTTCTATGGATGAAATTGAAGTCGGTCCTATGTTTATAATCAACGACAACGGTTTAATCAACCAGGTTGGTGTTTCAAATGAGTACGACAAGGCAACTGAAGGTCTTATGATGTTCGGTCTTTCTGCTGAATTCAAAATGGACAAGCTTACAGCTCTTGCTCAGATTGGTTACGCAATGACATCTTCAGATAAATTGGTTGAAGAAACAGCTCTCGGTACAGAGATAGATCTTAGACTCTCTTATGCTGTAGCTCCAAAGACTTCTCTATGGGTTGAAGGTGCATACCTTGCAGCTGGCAAATATATCGAAGCTAAAGATGAAGCAGCTTCTGCACCAGCTGGCAAGCAGAATCCTATGTACTATGCTGCCGGTTTAATGACAAGTTTCTAATCCTCTATATAAGTAAAAAAGAAGAGTTATACATCAATCATTGTGTTCTCCATTGGCGGGGTCTCTGCAAAGAGGCCCCTCCTGTTTTAAGCAGAACTCAATAAAATAACCCCGGGACTTTTGTTACCTCAAACTTTTCAAAGCCGTAATAACCTCGTCCATCATGGAATCTGTAAAGTCAAGGTGAGTGACAAATCTTATTGTCTGAGGCCCGAAAATAATTGCCTTGATATTCTTTTCGTTCAGCTTCGCGATAAAATCTGTATCTTTCATCTTATCACTTAGTTTAAAAATTAAAATATTTGTCTGCACCGGAAATACTTCATCAACATAAGGGAGCGCTTCAAGCACTTCACCTATTTCCCGTGCTCTTCTGTGATCCTCTTTTAATCCCTTAATATTATTATCCAGAGCGTAAATTCCAGCTGCCGCAAGATAACCCGCCTGCCGCATCCCGCCCCCCAGTGCCTTCCGGACCTTTAAAGCCTTTTTAATAAAATCTTTTTTTCCCAGAAGCAGAGAACCCACCGGAGCTCCTAAACCCTTTGAAAGGCATATTGAAATTGAATTAAAAATTTTACCATAGTCTCCGGGCTGTTCACCGGTTTCGGTGAGAGCATTAAACAGTCGCGCCCCGTCGAGATGAAAAGCAAGACTTCTTTCCCTGCAGAGAGCTGATATTTTTTTCAGTTCATTTATGTCCCAGTAGGCGCCGCCCCCTTTGTTCACCGTGTTCTCTGCCGCTACCAGAGATGTATTCGCCCTGTGAATGTCATCGGGATTTATCGCGGCTTTAACATCGTCAGCCGTGAATCTCCCTCTGTCTCCGGAAAGAAGATTTACCGATGACCCCGAAAGCCGTGCAATAGATCCGCCTTCGTACAGATATATATGAGCCAGTTTGTCGCAGATTACTTCATCGCCATGACAGGTGTGGACGTTTATTGCTATCTGATTTGTCATAGTTCCGGACGCACAGAACAGTGCAGCCTCCATGCCGAACATCGATGCAGCTTTCAGTTCAAGTGCGTTTATCGTCGGGTCTTCTTTGAATACATCATCTCCCACCTGTGCGTTCATCATCGCTTCGAGCATCTCTTTACCGGGGCGTGTTACTGTATCACTTCTTAAATCTATCATTTTTTATCTCCATTCTGACGGGATTACATCAAACAGCTTTTAAATACAAATTTGTCATCTTTTTTTTAAAAATAAAAGTTGCTTCCTGCAAAACTATTGTGTAGAATTGATATAACTATTTTAAATATCGGGTGTTATCGATTTTTCCTGCAGTACCGGGGTGGAGAAATATCTCCCCGTAGTTAGCGGGCAGCTTCTTATTCAATAAATTTATAATCAGGAGACTAAAATGAAAGGAAACGACAAACTTATCGACAAACTGAATTTTCTGCTTGCCGATGAACTCACTGCAATAAGCCAGTATATAGTTCATTCAGAGATGTGCGCAAACTGGGGCCTTGAAAAACTTCATGATCATTTCGAAAAGAGAGCAATTGATGAAATGAAGCATGCCGAAAAACTGATTGGAAGAATTCTTTTTCTTGAGGGGATTCCCGTTGTCAGCAATCTCAACCCTATGCATATTGGTGCCGATGTTGCCAAAATGGTAGCCAATGACCATGCTGCTGAAGAGGGAGCAATTAAAGGATACAACGATGCGATTAAGCTTGCAACAGAAGTAGGGGATAATGCCACCAAAGAGCTGCTTGAGCATATACTTATGGATGAAGATATGCACATCGACAAAATTGAAGAGCTTCAGGATCAGATTGGTCTTATGGGTATTCAGGTTTTCCTCAGTACACAGATGGCTGAATAGATTATTCAGCCTGATAGAGCTTTTACATTTTACGGATGAAATAGTCCATAATCTTTCGGCAAGATCAATGCATCGCATTTCGAATAATCGATAACGACTGACCAGCCCGATAGGCTCACTAATTGTATCTAACGATTGCTGAGCCTGTCGAAGCACGGTTCGATAATATTTTGCCTCCTTTGGTGGTGGCGAAATATTATTGTCAGTTTTCCGGATTTTTTTTCTCCGGCTGAATAGTAACGATTGCCTGATTAAATTTTATATTTTTATAAAGAGCTATAAGCTCCGGTCTGTATTCGAAATGCATTGTGTCATATCTGTCCCAATGCCCGCCCCATGCGAATCCCTCTTCCAGGAAAATCTTCACTACCTGATCCGGCGGCGTCCAGAGACTGCTTTGCGGAAGGAGCATCCACTTTTCATTCTTATCGCTTTCCCATGCCCAATAGAGAATTTTTTTACGATATTTTTTCGGAAGTATATCTATGGCAATACCGAAGCTGTGATTGCTCATGCGGTCGGTTCCTGCAATTTTACGCCAGTTGAAAGCCTCTACACTGCCGATGCTTTTTAAAAAACTGCTGACTTCCTTGTCTGTTTTTGCCAGGAGTATTATTTTAGAATCTATCGATTTGATTTTATCTGCAATAATCTTATGAACCGTTATATAATGTCCCGAAAGTTTTACTTCGGTGAGCTGTTTTTTTGCACTCTTCCTGTTAGTAATGGTGTACAGCTCTTTATATAGGCTCCCTTCTACACCGGGGATAAATTCTCTTTTTTTTCTGCGCGGCTGCTTTTTGACACGCAGTTTTTCAATCTGTTCTTCAGTGTACAGTTCGGGTGATCTGCCGTTCATATTATATGGGTAAATTGTATATCTGGTATATTTGTCAGATTTAGGTAATACCTTTTGCGGAAGGACTTTTCCATCTGCCCAGAAATAAGTATTTCCATTTTTAAATTTTACAATCCAGTCCTTCTCACCTCTGGTCACTTCAGCTATCAAGTGAGGATATGCTTCTTTATATGCGTTTAGTATTATTTCCGGATGATCGGAGAGCTCTTCAGCATTTATATAAATCTGTTCATTTTTAACAGGATCGTTTTTTTTATCTTCAACTCCGTGAGTATTTTCAATAGGAGTTTTTTGAGTATCACTTTTTATATCCGGAACTATCGTTTTATCGCTAACTCCGGGTGTTTTCTGATCGGTGACTTCCGGTGTAACATTAATTTTAGTTCCCGGCGTATCTATCATTTCAACTGGAACTGTTTTTTCTTCGCTGATTCCGGGATTTTTAAGATGTGTAATTTCCGGTAAAAGCTCAATTTCTGTCTGTGGGGTATCGCTCTTTTTACTGGTATTATTTTCTGCCGTTACAGCCGGATTTTTTTTAGTAATTATTTTAGCAGTTTTTGTCCTGGCGCTAAGTGTGTCATGACTATTTATACACGCTGCAATTAAAAAAATGAGAATAATTTTTTTATATGTTCTTTTGTTCATAATTTCAGGCTAACCTCTGATAAAATTAATTTATAGAAATTTGCAGTTGTAATATTGTCAAGAATGATATGATATCAGTTTGCAGTTTATCATGTAACTGATCATAAATTGGAGATAAAATACCGGCGATTTATGATCAGTTACTTTATCATGAAACCGCTAAATCAAAAAAATGATTGTGCTATTCTTCACCATGAATATTTATGTCACCTGTATATCTCCTGAGGCAAAATTCCATTATGACATTTAGTTTTTAGTAATAGTTGCCATATATTCAATTCTGATTATGGTATGAAATCAATAATAATATGAACATAGAACCTGATTTAAATTTTCCGGATCTTTTTTCAGTTACCCCCGTACTCGACGAGACGGAGGGTGTTGTTGTAATTGAAAATGAACTGAAAATCAGGGAGTCCTTTCTTAGCCTCCAGATTCCGGAGGGAAGAAGGTTTATACTAAAATCCGAATCATTTATTCTAAAACTTGCGCATACTTATAATAAAATATTATCCCTGTCAAATTCAAGAACGAGAATTCTCGCCCATCAGGTGGAGAGTACACACCGCATTGTCAATTCACTGAGACAGAGGTTCCTTATTGCTGATGAGGTTGGTCTCGGCAAAACCATAGAGGCTGGTCTTGTTATAAAGGAGATGATCTACAAGCAGGGTTATACACGGATACTAATTGTCTGTCCCGCTTCTCTTATGTTTCAGTGGCAGAATGAAATGGATAGTAAGTTCAATGAAAAGTTTATTATTATGGACAGGAAAGTTCTACGGAAGGCCGGCAAGGCTGCTGGAGAGAACGGAAATCCGTGGAAGGTTCATCACAAGGTGATCTGTTCGCTCGATTTTATAAAGAATAAAAATTTTGAAGAGGACCTCACTATATGCTCATGGGACGCCGTAATATTCGATGAAGCACACAGGCTCAGAAGAGATGTAAATACTTCTACCCTTGCATATAATATGGCCGAAATTATATCTACAAAAACCAAATCGCTGCTGCTCCTCTCAGCAACTCCGTTCAGAGGGAAACTTGAAGAGCTGTATTTTCTGATAGGGCTGATCGATAAAAACACTCTGGGTCCGTTCCAGTCTTTTTACAACGAATTCTGTCTTGATGGCGCTGATCTTTCCGGACTTAAAAGAAAACTCGATCAGGTTGTAATCCGGAGAACAAAAAACGATGTAGGGGGATTCACAAAACGCTTTGCAAGGACTATTAGATTTGAACTCTACCCCGATGAACGGGCTCTCTATGACGAGACTACAAGATATGTTGCTGAAGAGTTTAACCGGGCGATGCAGTCCGAAAATCGGGCAGTTGGTTTTGTTATGACAGTCTTTCAGAAACTCCTGGACTCGTCTTCTCACGCTCTTTACATCGCTCTCTCAAAGAGAACAGCAAGATTAAAAGATCTTCTTGACCGCGCAGAGGCGGGACATCAGCAGATGGTTGTATTCAATAACGGGATTTTCGACAAAAACGATATGTCTGAATTTGAAGAGATACAGGAGAGTGATGATCTCACTGTTCGCAGAACTATTGATGAATTAAAGATGGAGATACTTACTCTTGAAAAACTTGTAGCAATAGCATCCGGGATTGAAGTCAATAAAAAGGGTGAAAAACTAATAAGGCTTATCAGGGATCTACGGAGAAAGGGGCATAAAAAATTTCTTATCTTTACCCAGTTCCGGACAACACAGGATTATATAAAAGATATTTTAACTGAATTTAGTGTTGTTGTTTTTAACGGTTCGATGAACAGGGATCAGAAAGAGGAGGCCATACTCCAGTTCAGAGATGATATTGAAGTTCTTATTGCAACTGAGGCCGGCGGCGAGGGACGGAATATGCAGTTTTGTGATGTGCTTATCAATTACGATCTTCCATGGTCGCCTCTGAAGATTGAACAGAGAATAGGAAGGATACACAGGTTCGGTCAGCCGAATGATGTACATATATATAACTTCTCAACACGCGGTACTGTCGCTGAACGGGTACTGGAAGTGCTTACTGATAAACTGAAAATATTCGAAGAGTCAATCGGTACGCCTGATGTTATGCTTGGACAGATAGAGGACGAAGTTAATCTCAATACTCTATTCATGGAGCTGGCAACCGGAAGGAAAAAGAAGAAAGATGTTGAAGAGGAGCTCTCGGGAAGAATGGAGAACGCCAGGCAGAGCTTTGAAAAACTGACAGAGCTCACCGTTGCCGGACGGATGGACTTCAACTACGATGAGTACTACAAGGTGACACTTAAAGACCGGAGTTTTACCAACCGGAGAATTGAAACTTTCATAAATCACTTTATGAAAGAGGATTCCTATGCAGAGAATTTTATCTCACCAAAAAACGGAAGAACCGGTTTATATAAAGTAACGCATGGCGGTGACGCTGAGCCGGTAGTTAAGTTCGGAACATTTGACAGCGAGAAAGCCCTTGAAGATGAAGGGCTGGAGTTTCTGGCTTTCGGACATGATGTTGTAGATAATATAATTGAATACTGCTGCAGCGATAATTTCGGCGGCGATACCGGTACTGTGTATATAAAGAGCGATAGTAATTTTACCGGTATGATTTTCAATTTTCTTGTTAAGTTCACTTCTGTTTCAGTTTCGCATGAATTCTATCCCATACTTGTCGAGACCGGCGGTTCGCTCAATGACTTCGACTTGAAGAACATCGAGGATAATTTTGCTGATCAGGATTTTGATCATGATGTTTCTCTGTCGAGATACAGCAATACCATAACAGAAATCTGTTCGAAGTACAACAGCTATTCCGATAAAGCCCGTGACCGTCTGATGAAAAAGATTGATGACCGCCTTTTTGATCTGAATGAAAATCTTGATATTCAGATAGATCCTGAAGTTGAAAAAGTCAGAGAATCATACCGGAAACAGATTAAGGAGTTTGAAGAGAAACTCGATCTTCAGGAGAGCCAGATGAAGTGGTACGGGAAGGATATGAAGAGTGCAATTACCCGGACCAGAAATAAAATGCTCAAAGCCAGAACAGAGATGGAGTCTCTTGTGACTGAATACCGCGGGTATTATGGTATTAAGTATAATATTAAACTTGTCGGAGCCGCAGTAATTATTTCAAACAGCTGATATAATTCCACTTGACAGCTGTTAAATCCTCCCTTATGATTATGAAATATTTTACCGGGTCAAAGGGGCGGCAGCCTCTTGAAAAAAAGCCCCGCAGGGACTTCATGCGAAAGAAACTTTTTTTACTGATATTCTCAATTATATTTATTACTGCAACGGTTCTTACTCTACTTGTCGGCAGGTTTTCATATAATTTTGTGAAAACGGTTCTGCGTGAAAACAGGGAGGAGAAACTTTACCGCATAGAGAAACAGCTCGATCATTATCAGAGTATTCTTAATTCAATAGAAAATAATATGGATAAAGACGGCAGGACAGCTCTGCTCAATCTTGTAAAAAGTTACCCTTCACATGAATCATTAAAAAATTTATCTCATGATCAGCTGCAGAGAAAAGCAAAGAGTCTGAATGTCGGACAGATATATTTTATCGATTCTGCAGGTATAGTTTTCAATTCATCTCTCCCCGCCGATAAAGGTTTGAATCTTCTAAGCATCAGCAATCAATTTACAAAATACATTAATTCAATCTACGGAAAAGGGGAGGTCATTTCACAGGGAATTACCGTATCTACGCGTGAAGGTAAAATCAATCACTACATGTATTACAGTCCGAAGGGGAGTGATATTATATACGAAGTTTCATTTGATGTTCCTGATTTTGTGAATAAAAAATATAATTTTGCCCTCTATGAATTTCTTTTCGGTGATATGTTCAGAAATTTTTACAATGAATATCTTTACTCTATTGATATTTATTCAATTACTAAAAGTGCCGGATGGTCATTAATCAATGCCGGTAAAAAAATGGATATATCATCAGATCTTGCAAAAAGAATTATCAGGGAAGAGAATGTTGTTGTTGAATCGGGTGACAAAATCTTTGTTTATAAAAAAATGAAAATGAACAGATACTTTTTTAACCGTACAACAAATGTATATTTTGAACTGATTTACGATGTCAGCGCGCTTAATAAATATTCAAAACAGATATTTTTATATTCAATTATTTCAGTATTGATTATTACTATTGCTGCTTTTTTTATTTCTATGAGTAGACTGAACTCTCTTTTTTTAAGAAGGATAACAAACATCATCGATGGGCTGAAGATGATCCGGTACGGTGATTACGATATAGTAATTACTGATGACTCAAAAGATGAAATCAGCGACATAGCTGCAAGTATAAATCGTATGACCGGGACTATTAAGCAGAGATCGGTTGAGTTGAATCTGTCAAATGAAGAGCTGAGGGAGCTTACTCTTTATATAAATGATATAATTGAATCCATGCCGTCTATTATCATAACTCTTGATGAGGAAGATAGAATTATTCAATGGAATAAAGAGGCCGAAAAATTTTCAGGTTATTCGGCTGACGAGGCAGTGGGACGCAGGTTGTGGGAGTTTATTCCATCTGTCGGCAAGTACAAAGTAAAGTGTGATGACGTACGTAAAAACAGGATTACCGTCGAACTGCTTAAAGAATTTTTTGTTAAAGAGGATTGCGGAACTGAAGAAGTTCTCGTAAAGAATATTTTTATTTTCCCGTTCAGCAAAAAGGACATTACCGGTGTTATCATAAGGATAGATGACATCACTGAACTTGAAAAGAATGAAGAGAGACTGAATCGCGCATCAAGAGTTGAAGCTCTCGGCACAATGGCTGGAGGACTTGCTCACGATTTTAATAATATTATTTCCGGAATTATAAGTACAGCCTCATATCTTAATATGATAATTAAAGATAATAAAGCCGATACTCATGAAATTATAAATCATATTGATGTCATTAAACAGTCAGGGGGTAAAGCGGCACAGCTTGTTAAAAATCTTTTATCAGTGTCAAAAAATGAGACTAATATTTTCAGTAAAGTGAATCTTGAACATATCGTTAAAGATGTTATAGCTATAACACGGTCATCAATCCCCGATAATGTTGAATTGAAATTCTATAATAATTCGTCTGATTGTTTTATCCTCGGCAACAGGTCGCAGATTGAGCAGGTTATACTTAATCTTATTGTAAATGCTTCTGAAGCGATGAAGAGGAGTAATTCTGAGAGTCCGGTTATTTCAGTTTTGATTGAAAAACTCGAATTGGGATCAGGAAAACTGCACAGCTTTAACGGACCGGTGTACCATCTTTCAGTCGCGGATAACGGTCCCGGTATAGACCGTTCTATAATCAGGAATATATTTGATCCTTTTTTTACAACTAAAAGTGAAGGGAGCGGATTAGGGCTTGCCGTAGTCCACAATATTATAATCCGTCATGAGGGATTTATCGAGGTTCATTCCGATCCGGGTTCCGGAACAGTTTTTGATATTTATCTTCCTGCATTTAAGGAATCCTGTTGAACTGCAGGATTAATCCCGCTTTTCTGAGTATTCTCGAATAAAGTGCACTTTTTTTTATTAATTCTTGACAGATTATGTCTCATTAGATATGGTAAGGAAAACTAAATCATATCAATATTTATTCCGCAGCTTTTTGCAGTATAATAATTATTCTTGTCCCCGATACTGATGTCGCGGGAGTGCTGTATCATTCAGTGCAGCATAAGCGATAGCGCAGAGTAAGTAGTGAAAAAAGAGGCAATTGATGTCTACAAATGTTAAAATTCCCGCAGAGATTTATTCAAGAATATCCGGCTATTACAGACCCGTCAATCAGTGGAACAAGGGGAAGCAGGAGGAGTTCGCATGCAGAACATCTATGAAAATCTGCAGTGAAACAAATCTTCCATCAAATGAATTACAGAGTGCTATCGCATAGGGTACGCTTCATTTATTGTTAATTCTAGGCCCCCTGCAATTATATCATTGTCGAGATTGACATCGTCTTTGATATATGCGTAGCTGTAAATTGAACCTGTTGAGCTGTATGTGCTGTTTTTGTATGTTACAGTATATACGCTTGCCATGAAAATTATAAATGACATAGCCGCTGTTGCCAGAGAGGCGAATGACCATATGTTTATTCTGTTTTCATTTTTTGAATTGCGTATTTCTGTGACTTTATAAGCAATCTGGAAATCCCATGAATCGCTTGCCATCCTCTGTTTGATCTCTTCTTTCATTTTCTCTGAATTCAGAATTTCACTATTATTTTTCATGATCTTCCCTCCTTATGTTTTCATGAATCATCTCTTTACCTCTTGATGTCCTTGATTTAACAGTTCCAGGTCTTATGCCGAGCTTCCGGGAAATATCGTTTATGTTAAATCCCTGAGATATAAGTGTAAGAACTGACCTGTATTTATCCGGGAGCAGTGTCAGGTGATCATGAAGATAAGCCGCTTCACCGGAGTCGGCTTTCTGTATATGAGAAAGAGAACTGCTTTCGGATGCCTTTTTTGCTTTATCCTCCTCCCTGGAAAGTTTCTGATTCATTCGGAGGGATTCATTTCTTGCAATTCTGTAAAGCCATGTTTCGATTGTTGAGTCACCTCTGAAACTGTTTTTTGCAAGCCCGCTGTATGCGCGGATATAGGTTTCCTGCGCGACATCATCTATTGCATGATAAAATCGTGCAGCCAGATTTTTTTCAATTGCGGAAAGAACAGTTTTTTTTGTTCTCTTTACAATCTCAGCGAACTCCTTCTCGGTCATCTCATTCCGCCATGATTTTTTTTCATCTTTTCAAAGAGCATTTTCCTTTCGTCGCGAAGTATATTCATCTGATCGGGTGTGAGAATCTGTGAAATTTCCTTACCCTGCATAATCCTGAGAAGATAAATCTCTACATTAAGTGATTCAATTTTTTTAAGCTGTTCTTTTACTGCAGTCATATCGTCAGTGTCATTATCAAGCAGAGATTTGAGTCTTTTCTTTTCCGGTTCAATCAGAGTTATGTAGTCTGCAAATTCTGTATCAAATTTTTTATTCAGTTCATTGATTCTGTCTGTCTGATCTTTGTTCAGAGCAAGTTTTCCTTTCATAAAATCGGGTTCGCAGAATGATCTTCCGAATCTGTTTCCCATCATCCGGTGTTTCCCCGGTTCCATACCCATCCTGTCTTCCATGAATCCGAAAGGAGGGGGAGGGGGGCCGTCAATTTTATCTCTTCTTAAAATAAATACTCCTGCCGCCATCTGAATTACGATTACTGCTGAAAGTACTATTATAATTATTCTGCTGTTCATAAAGTTACCTTTGTCTTAAAAATCCGGATAACGGTTTGAATAAATCAAACCGTTATCCGTAATATTATTCTTTGTCGTCGTAGTCCCACATCATTCCGCGATGACCTTTACCTTTGCCCGGTTTTCCGTCACAAGGTAGATTTTTTGTAAATTCTTTCCATTTTGTCAACTGTTCAGCTGTAAGAACTTTTTCAATTTCAGCATCCTGTTTTACACGTAATTCTCTTACTTTATCGCCATCATTTCTTACCTGATAAAATTTATCCATATTATCTTTGTGGATTTTATATATTTTATCAATCTGTTCATCTGTGAGTTTCAGGTCCTTCTGCATAAAGCCAATATGCATTCCCGGTAATCCGCTCATCGCTCCGAATCCGGGGCCTCGTCTGTTGTCTCTGTTTTTAGCAGGACGGTTTTTTGCAAACTCATTCCATTTAGTCTTCTGATCGGGAGTAAGAACGCTTTCTATCTCTCCGCGATGTTTTTCTCTCAGGTCTTTAATCTTATCGGCATCATTTCTGTTCTGATGAAATTTATCCATATACTCTTTGTCGATTTTATAGATTTTATCAACCTGAGCATTTGTTAAATCGAAGTGGTACTGCAGCATTTCAAGATGCTGAAAAGGTTTCTGCATCCCCATTCCGGGGCCGCCGCACCCTCCGTCACCCATACCTTTTCCCATTCCTCTTGCGAATAGGGTTGTTGCAGATAATGATAATATCATTAGTGCCATAGTTATAAATAAAGTTTTCTTCATCGGTTTATCCTCCGTTTGTTTTAAAAGTTAGACCCCGATTTTATGAAAAAGGTTCCATGTGAAAATTTTTTTTAGTTTATTTAGGGGTAAGGTTTTTTAATTCAGAGTGTAAAACTTTAAAATGATGTTTTTACATCGCCTGCATCAATACATTTTATTAGACCTTCAACATCTCTTCGAATATATTCCCCTGGGTGGAAACATGGAGTATCTTTTATACAAAAGTGAACTTGTCAATTCTCTGATATTCGGAGGGGTAAATTATACATTCCTCTCTTCCGAGACCGGTTTGAAAACGACAACAACAATTGAGTTCATGATCAATATTTGTTTATATAAGTTTTAAATATCCGAAACCATCTTTTCGATTTTATCCAGGTCAAACTCTGCGATCTTAACCTTAATCTCTCCAGCCATATCCGAAATATTTACTGATAAATCTGATATCTCCTGTGATGAAGAGGCGTTTGACTGACTTATTTCATTTGCGTTTGTAATTGCGTTTACCATCTCTTCAGATGCTTTATTCTGAATAAATGCCGCTTCCTTTATATAATCAGATTTTGATTTTACTGATTCGGCCTCTTTTATAACCCGTCCGTTTGACTCCAGATGTTGTTCAGTAGCGTGATTGATATTTATAACCATCTCTTTGATTGATGAAACTCCTGCAATAATTTTACCGATTGCAGTTATTGTATCTGCAACACTGACCATCCCTTTGCCTACTTCAGACTCGCTCTTTTTTATGAGACGGTCTATATCTTTTACGCTTGCCGATGTCTGGTCGGCGAGTTTGGATATCTCCTCGGCGACAACAGCGAATCCGCGTCCGGCATCTCCGGCACGGGCTGCTTCGATGGATGCGTTAAGAGAAAGCAGATTTATTTTGTCCGATATGTCGTTGATGATATTCAGAATGTTGCTCATCTCTCCCGATGTGAGGTTTATCTCCTTCATGCTTTGATCCATTTCGGAGATAAGCTTTTCTCCAGCTTCAGCTTCTTTTGTTATATCAATAGTTTTATGAAGGGTTGATGATGTCTTCTCTGCCATGTCCTTTGTGAGAAGAAAAAGTTCATTCATCAGTTTTGTAAGAGATGTTATAGATAGAGCCTGCTCATCCACATTGCTGCTGATATTTTCCGATCCGGACGAGACCTCCTCTATCGATGCGGTTATCTCTTCCATTATGGATGCCTGGTTCTGGATGTTGCCGGAAAACCGGCTGGAGTTGTCGGACATCAGGTGCGACGATGAATCGAGTGTTTCCGATATTTTCTGCAGTGACGATAAAAGGTCCCGGTTTATTTCAAGCATCTGTATACGGTCAGCCTCTGTCTTCTCGAAGCGGAGTCTTCTTGCTGTGTGATTAATCCTTTTAATAAGATATGAGAGAATAGCTGTAAGCAGAATAGTAAGATTGAGGTCGATAAAAAGAATCCCGATCTCCCCCTTATTAAACATATTATTGCTGATTAAGATATAGGCGCTTACTGCAATTACACCGGCAGTTGCTGCAATGAATATTCTGTAAGTGGCAAACAATGATGAAAAAACTATCAGTACAAGCATCGGGAACAGGCTCGCGTAGAACCTTGCGGGCATGTTGTACTTAACAGTACCGAGAGAATTAAGAGACAACCCTACGAACAGAACTGTCAGCAGAATATTTACCGCAGCATAATACCGCCCCATATGTAAAAGAACAAAGCTTAACAGTATGGTTAAAAAAAACACGCCAATAATAATATTGGTCCTGTCAAAAATCCCTCTATCACTGGCTATGTTGAATGCGAAAAGTATAATAATCAATAAAGGGAGAAAAATTAATTCAAAAATACTGAATGTTTTAATCTTTCCTCTCTCTTCGTAGGAGACATTTTCATATTTTGACATCAGTTTTTGAGTAAAATTTATCATAATTTACCCTTCCGGTAATGCTGTTTTTTGAAAAAAATCATCTGATTTTTATCGCCATTACTATTGATGTGTCAATAATTATTAAAATGGATCAAAATATGGAGCAGTTTCTTCTATATATAATACAAAATGCTGTTATTTTAAACTAACTGCCGTGATTTATTCTTAGCGATTTATATGCCCGCTGGCGGTTGTTTCAATGGTTTTTTGTATTTATTACCAGACTCTGTTCGTTCTGCGGGGAAAAGATGAAGCAGTAATTTTAAATTAATGCCATATGATAGGCGTATTTAATCAGGCCTGCATCAGTTTTTATCCCCAGTCTCTGCATCATGTGAGACTTGTGATTCCTGACAGTCTTCTGGCTTATCTCCAGTTTTTTAGCTATCTCTTTGGTGCTGTATTCGCTAGCAATGAGGATGAGAATTTCTTTCTCTCTTTTTGTAACAGAATAATGAGTAGGATAGAATGACAGGTCAGATATTACTTCATCATGAGAAATTCCTAAATCTGACGGTATATAAAAAGCAGAGGAGCTGGTAACCTGTTTGATTGCTTCGCTAATATATTGGATTTTTAAATTTTTTGTTAGATAGCCCGATGCGCCGGACCTTATTGCCTGACCTATAAGTGTTTTGTTGCAGTATCCTGAAAGTATCAGTATTTTCATTTCCGGGAATTTATCTGAAATCACTGCAATTAAATCAAAGCCGTTTTCATCCATAAGTTTTATATCAACAAAGATTATATCGGGTTTTTTTACTGATATATCCGCTAACGCGTTAGTCCCGTTGGTAGATCCCCCGACAACAGAGCATCCTTCAATGGTATTAAGCACTTCACATAATATGTCGCATATTAGAGTTTCGTCCTCTATTATATAAATAGATATAATTTTTAAAAAATCTTTCAATGGATTTGTTCCTCTAGGCCCTGGAGTTAGGTTCAAGTAATATTAACCATTAGTTACGGATTTGTCTATAGGCAGATGTAACATTAAAATAAAAATATATGCTATTTGCGGGAGTATGTATAAAAATCTTCTAAAAAAAATACAGAACTAACGTACGCGTAAACGTAATTACTATTCAGCAAAGCGCGGGGAGAAGTTTATATAATGGCTGAGCGCAGCTGGAGCCTGGGTAGTGATTTAATTTAACCGTTATAAAGTAAGAGGCGGATTGGTTTTCAGAGTATGGCTCATCTGTTTTATAGATCGAGTGCAGAAGTTCTGAATTTTACGTCAATCTTCTGAACATAATCAGCAGTGTCATAAGCATCATAAGTATAAAAAGAACTACAGCTTTTTTTCTGTCATCGATAGATATCCCCCTCTCCATTACTATATAAATATGAGATGATACTGTAGCTGTAATCGACAAAGCCAGAGAAAGAAGAAACACGGTCATTGCAAGAAGAATCACTCCGAGTATAAATCCCCCCATATGATGAGTCATCATAAGCGAAGAGTTCAGCTCTTTAAATATCCCTGAGCTCAGCCCTGCAAATGTAGATTCAGAAGCCTTTATGAATAGTGCGGGTATAGATGAAAAAATCATCGAAGCATCACTGCTGAGGAGCCATTTTGACATTGCTATTGAAAATGAAAAAGCTGAAAGGTGAATGAAAAATATAAGTGAAAATGTTATCCCGGCCACCAGAAGAATTACCGGTATCATAAATATAATATTCAGATTATGTTTTTTAATAAACAGCATAAGGTTTTTAAGATTTGGAACAATCCCCTGCTCGCGATGTGCTGCAATGGGAGGATAAAACCATAGTCCGATGAAACAGAGAGTGAATATTCCGATACTCATAAGGTATACCGGCAGAAAAGCGATAGAGAATAGAAGCGGGCCGAGGAAGGGGATCTTTCCGAATAGTATAAGAATTGAAACAACAGAGAGGAGTATAATAATATTTCCGGTAAAAACTCCCGGCCCGGTATTGATTGTAAATCTGATTATCTCTTCTGTTCCGGTCTCTTTTGAATGGAATATTTTATCAAGGGTGATTTTTGCAATTACCGAAGCGAAGAGTGTGTAAAATGAAAAAATTATAGCCATGGGGAAAAGATTAAGAAGAGATCCCGTGAAGGGACCCATCGCTGCTGATCCCGGACGTATAAAGAGGCTCTCTATGGAATTGAATAACTGAATTACCAGGAGCATACTTATTACTCCCGCTGCTGAAATTGCCATTTTTTTAAGGGTGAATGCTTCAGATGCTGATTTGAAAAGTTCCCCTGCAGAAAAGGTATTTATGCTGTTGTTCATAAATGAAACAGGTTCTTCTGATTTGCTGACTATTATATTTTCATCAGATTCTGTAATTTTGTGCTGATGAGTTTCAGCTATGGGCTTATTTACAACTGACGGACGGACCTGCTCCTGAGGTTTAAATTCTATGGCGAAATCTTTCATGCATTTTTTGCAGCTGTATTTATAACGGCCGTGTTTTATGTTGGAAAATGTAATGGAGTAGAATGCGCCGCAGTGAGGGCAGAACTGGAATTTTATTTTTTTATCGCACTTTCTGCATGTAATAACAGAAGTATCGCTGCTGTTAGCCTGAGCATGTGTAACATCGTGTGCTGTGTTGCAATTTGAACAGAATACCTGCATATTCACCACCGGTAAATTTTATAATCAGTCTTAAAGTAAAACCCTCTCCCGGGCTTTGCCCGGGAGAGGGTGGCCGGCTTTTCAGCACGGCCGGGTGAGGCGCAATACAATCAGTCGTCGAAGAAAAAACTCTCTTCTGAACTACTATTATTTTTTTCTTCACTGTTTTCTTCATCAGGTTTTTCGAAAAGTTTAGGCGTATTTTTTCCGCGCATTGTTTTTTTATCTCTAACTATCAGTTCTTTGATATTTGATAGCTTTCCGTGAAGACCGTCGCATTTTGCCTCAGGTTCAGTTCCCGGTATAAAGTATTCATTTCTGCCGGGACAGTTGTGTTCCGCGAGATCGCCTGATATGGAGCATATTCTTCTCTCTGATACGCCTGGAGGCTTGCCGGGGAAGTTTACTCTGCTTCGTGTTTTATAAACTTCATTCATAAATAAACCCCATATCGGAGCTGCAACGGATGCGCCGCTCTGTCCGCTGCCGAGAGAGTATCTCTGCGATTCGCATCCAACCCATACCGCGGCAGAAATATCCGGAGTATAACCGATAAACCAGGCATCCCTGAAATCTGTATTGGTTCCTGTTTTCCCGGCGCATGGTAAACGGAATCCTGCTGCCCGTCTTACTGCATAAGATGCGGTTCCCGAGTCTACAACATCTTTCATCATACTTGTCATTATAAATGCGGTCTGTTCCGAAATCGCCTGTACGGGTTTAATCTTTTCAGCTGTATTTAATATTACTTTTCCATATCTGTCTTCAATTTTTGTTACTGATACTGCAGGGACGGATTTTCCGCGGTTTGCATAGACTGCAAATCCCTTTGCCATCTCAAGCGGGGTAAGCTCTGTCGTCCCCAGTGATAATGTCGGGTCGAGCTGGAATCTTTTGTAGTCCACATCGGTAAGTTTTGAAGCAAGCTTCGCTATGCTCTCCCCTCCGGCAAGATCGTAAATTTTTGCCGAGACTATATTGAGAGAGAGCGACAGGGCTCTTCGCGCAAGCACACGTCCGGAGTAATCCTTGTCATAGTTTGACGGCGTCCATGACTGTTTCCCCCCTCTGTATGTAAGAGGTGAGTCATAGAACGGAGTAGCCGCTGTGATTTTCTTATCTTCGATTGCCGCTCCGTAAACAAATGCCTTGAATGATGAACCGGGCTGTCTTCTGCTCTGTACTGCTCTGTTGAGCTGGTTAACCGGATTGAATGTGCTCCCGCCAACCATGGCGAGTATTCCTCCCGTAGCGGGATCTATCGCAACCAGTGCCCCTTCGGCCTTTGACAATCTGTGAAGATTTTCATATGAGTCTGAATGTTTTGCAATAACAGTGCCGGATACTTCCGATCCGGTCATCATCGATATAAGTGAAAGTTCATCGGCAAGTGATGAGAGTAGTTCTCTGTTGAATTTTACTGTCTGCTTTATATACTCATTTCTATGGGTTGAGTTTATTTTTTCTTTCGATGCGGCTTTATCTGCAAGTTCAATATCGATTTTTGATATTTCATATCTGTTAATTGATGAAGAGTAGAGATTCTGTCTTTCAAGAGATTTCTCCATTATAATTTCAGCCGCCTTCTGATAATTCAGATCCAGAGTGGTGTACACTTTCAGTCCCCCTCTGTATACGGTGTCCTCTCCATATTTTGCAATCAGTTCACGTCTGATATATTCAGTGAACCATTGAGCCTCTCCGGCGCTCTCTTTTCTTATCCCTGCATCCTGAAACTCCGTTTTAATTCTTCCGCTGTAATTCTCCCAGAAGGAATTGAATTTATCAGCAGCCTCCTGTTTGTTTATATAGCCCGACGAGATCAGGTTGAAAATTATTCCAAGAGCTCTGTCATGTGCCGCTGCGGGATTTTTAAGAGGTGAGTATCTGTCCGGAGCCGATGGTATTCCCGATATCAGCGATGCTTCAATTATATCTATATCTTTCAGAGGTTTCTGGAAATAAAACTCTGCGGCAGCACTTACTCCGTATACTCCATGTCCGAGATAAATCTGATTGAGATACATCTCCATTATCTGATCTTTGGTAAACTTCTTTTCGAATTCCCGTGCAATGAAAAGTTCGATGAGTTTCCTTTTTACACTTTTAGCCCTTCCGGCGAAAAGCTGTTTAGCAAGCTGCTGTGTTATGGTAGAGCCTCCCTGACGGAGTTCACCGCTGATAATATCGATAAACAGGGCCCGCGCAATCCCTGCTATGTCAAATCCCGAGTGCATATAAAATGAACTATCCTCAGCCGCGAGGAATGACTTAATAACAGTTTCTGGAATCTCTTCAATTTTAACATAGTGTCTGTATTCATCATACAGATTTGCAATAAGAACACCATTTCTGTCGTAAACTTCTGTAGCAAGTGGTTGGCGGATATTCCCTGAATCGCGAAACAGGTTATAGCTTACATTATAAGCATATATTATATAAAAAAAAGGCGTAAATATCACCATGAAGATTGATATGTATATTATTATATTTCTTTTATTCATCAAAAATCTCTTGCATTAGCCGGTATTATGGAAAATAATCATGTATTGATGCTGAAATCTCAATCTGTCCCTGATTTTCAGCGGCAGATTTAAAGTTCTGACTGTACAAAACAGCCGGTTTTCCATATCTATATAATCGGTTTTTTATCGTCGGAAGTTAAGTACGGAGTGTTTATTGTGAAAAATCTGGTTTTTATTCTGGCTGCACTTTTAATAACTCTCCCTCTCAGGGCTGATGTGGGGGAGGGGGAGCTATCCGGCTATAAGTCTCTTTTTATGAAGAAAATTATTTCGGGCAATCCGGGAAGAGAATCGGAGATACGGAGATGCATGGATGGCATTATTAAAGACGGAAGCGCCGGAGTCCGTATTATTGATAAGTTCGGACTTTTTCTCTATGACAGCAGACGAAACGGTCTGGCGCTTGAAAAGATCAAGTTTCTCCGTGACGGACACTTCTATATATTTATGATCACACTTAAAGATAGCGCTGACGGAGGATTGTATAATCTGTTTCTTGAATACAGCTATGATTCAGGGAGAGGTGCTTACAGTCTCACCGATATCTCGTTTTCCATGGTATTCTCCGATAAGATAAAATCAGTTTCAGAATTTTTCGGAGGTGGCTGAAAACAGAAATCCCCCCGTTCCGCTTCGCGAAACATCCCCCTTTGATAAAGGGGGTCATGAAGCTGGTCGAGTTAAAACCCTCTTTACTAAAGAGGGTGGCCGTAAGGCCGGGAGATTTAAAAGTTTATAATCACAGCCCCTTAAACACCGTTCCAATTTTTTCCAGCCCCTCCTGAAGAACAGATCTCGGGCATGCGAGATTAAACCGCATAAATCCCGCACCCTCGGGACCGAATACATGACCCGGGCTTGGTGCTACTCCGGCTTTTTTTATAAACAGATCATCAAGCGGCTGAGTTTTAATTTTATATTTTCTGAAGTCCACCCATGCAAGGTAAGTCCCCTGAAGCTCAAATATTTTAGCACAGTTCAGTTCGTTCGAAATAAAATTTTTCAGAAGTTCATAATTTCCGTTTACATAATTAAGCATGGAGTCGAGCCACTCTTCGCCATGGTTGTATGCAGCTTCCAGTGCTGCCGGTGCAAAGCTGTTCGGGTCAAGCATTCCTGAGTTGAGGAGAGATTTCCGGAAAACTTTTTTTCTCTCTTTGTCCGGGATTATAATATTTGAAACCTGTACACCTGCAAGATTAAATGTTTTGCTCGGAGCTGTGCATGTAATTATATTATCCCCGTAATCTCCTGCGATGTTATGAATTGGTATATGCTTAAATCCGTTAAAAACCAGATCACAGTGAATCTCGTCTGACACCAGAAGAATATTGTTTTCACTGCAGATTTTTATTATCTCTTTAAGTTCATCCTCTCTCCATACTCTTCCGACAGGATTGTGAGGCGAGCATAATATCATCATTGAGGCCGAAGGATTTTCCGCCTGTCTTTTCAGACTTTCAAAATCAATTTCGTAGTTTCCCGCTCTGTTCAGACGGAGAGGATTGTTCAGTACTCTTCTCCCGTTGTTTTCAATAACTTTCATGAACGGGTGATACACCGGTCTCTGGATAATAATCCCGTCACAGGGAGCAGTAAAAGTCTGAACGATGAGATTAAGTGCAGGAACAACTCCCGGTGAGTAGAGAATCCACTCTTTATCGATACACCATCCGTGTCTCCGTGAGAACCAGTTTATTACAGCTTCGTATGTCGAATCCATATATGTTGAGTATCCGAATATTCCATGTTCCGCTCTGCGGGATACAGCATCAATTACAGCCTGAGGAGTCCTGAAATCCATATCTGCAACCCATAGCGGGAGGAGGTTCTCGCCGCCGAATAATTTATCACAGTGATCCCACTTTTCGGAACCAGTATTTTTCCTATCTATGATTGTATCAAATATCTCTGACATTTTATTCTCCTGGAGTCGTTACTGCATCTGAGTCTCGAATTAAATTCTCTTACTATCGGCTTCGTTCAGTGGGAGCACTTATTCGCTGGCTGAGCGGAGCCGAAGCCTTATATTATTTTACAGCAATTGTTTCGATTTCTATCAAAGCTCCCAGCGGCAGGTCCTTTACCGCAAAGGCTGCGCGTGCAGGGAAATCTTTAGTATAGTTTCTGCTGTAGACTTCATTCATTGGGGCAAAATTTGATATATCAGAGAGGAGACAGGTGGATTTTACCACATCATCAAATGTATATCCCGCTGCTGTCAAAATGGCTTTGATGTTTTTGAAAACCTGTTCGGTCTGTTCTTTAATCCCCCCTTCAACAAGTTTCCCGGTTGCCGGGTCTAATGGAATCTGTCCGGATACAAAGAGCATGCCGTTTGCTTCAACAGCCTGGCTGTATGGCCCGATTGCTTTAGGCGCATTTTCGGAGTGTATTATTTTTTTCATTGATGTATATCCTTATGATTAATTCTGGTCATGCTATTAAAATTAAATTTATCAGATACCCGTGTAAGAGAGTTTGTCAAGAATGTTACCGGATTTTTTCAATTAACTTCATGACAATTTAGAGCTGGCTCTTTGAGATTGTGAATTGATTTCTACTTTCTTATATTATCAGCTGATTGTCTGAACCACGGATTTACGGTGATCTGAGTGGTGTGCCATGATTTGGTTTTTAAAATCAGCGTAATCATTTAAATCTGTTTAATCTGTGGTTCAGGCAATTGAACCGGAATAAGCTTTGATACAATTTTGTTGCAAGACAAAGAGTTGACTATTCTGTATGGGAATGAAAAGTTCAGAATATAATTTTTGTTACATTTTTGAATAAAGTGCGGGACCGTTTTTTATTAAGTAGAGTCAGCATAATTGGGGGGATAAAATGATCCTGGAGTATTTATCAGATGATATTACATTGGAATCTTTGATGGAAGATGTTAAAGGTCTGGAGGTGGATGTTCCGGAGGAGGATGATTATAATCCGGAAACCTGGCCTGAAATAAAAACCAGAAGGTTTATCTCTACATATGAAAAAATAAAAGGGCGCGACGGATTATGGCAGCTCAGCTTTAATAACGGCATGCTGTTTATGATACAGTTTAACATAGACTTTGATTCGAAATCTGAAAATGCATATACCCACTGCATGGATATATGTAAAGCCATTATAAAAATCAACAATCTGAACCGCGGAATGAATGAATCATTAACCGGTGATTACCGTAGAACCTACCTGGAGTATAAAAGTGAAGTAATGTCCGACCGGGGAATTCCGCATGGTCATTATGTTCAGTTTGCACATTATACATGGAAAAACAGCACCAAATCCGCTTATCTCGATGCCGGATGTATCTGGCCCGATTCAATGACAGTTGAGTATAGAGAGGAACCGGTTTGATCCGATAATGGGTATTCCAACCGGCAAAAGTATTGACTTAACATTCAAACATGTGTTAATTATAAATAAATTCTCCATACTGAAAGTGAGGAATTATGTGTGATACTCTTATAGCCCCAAAACTATCTACTTTAAATAACATTGCGATCTTTGGCAAAAACTCTGACCGTCCGCCGAATGAGGGACAGCATCTTGCATACTTTCCTGCAAAGGAGTTTCCGGCCGGGAGTAGAGTTAAATGTACATATATTGAGATTCCTCAGGTTAAAAAAACAAACGCTGTTTTATTATCTAAACCATTCTGGATGTGGGGTGGAGAGATTGGCGTGAATGAGCACGGTCTTGTTATCGGAAACGAGGCGGTCTTTTCTAAAGTTCCTGCGAATAAAAAACCTGCTCTGCTCGGAATGGATATGCTCCGCGCTGCACTTGAGCGTGCATGTGAACCTCGCGAAGCGATGCAGATTATCATCGATCTCCTTGAAGAGTTTGGACAGGGGGGAAACTGTATTCACGACGGAGAGCTGTACTATCACAACAGTTTTATCATTGCCAATGCCGAAGATGCCTGGGTTCTTGAGACAGTGGACAAACAGTGGGGAGCCCGGCAGCTGAAGGATGTTTATTCAATCTCAAACTGCCTCACCCTTGGCAATGAGTATGATTTGGCTTCTTCCGGCTTAGTTGAACTCTCTCTTCAGAAAGGCTTCTCTAAATCCAGAGCTGATTTTAATCTTGCAGAAGATTATTCCGATTTTATTTTCACAAAATTCAGCAAAGGACGGGTCCGCAGGGAGAGAACTTTCAGTGCACTCAATGAACAGAACGGGAAAGTCAGTATCGAATCTGTAATTGAAATACTCCGCAGTCATAAAAAAGAAAACTTTGATCCGCGTAAAGGTTTTACAAATGTTGATATCTGTATGCACGCCGGACCCGGCCCTATCCGGGTCAGCCAGAGTACAGCATCAATGATAGTTTATCTCGAAAAGGGGAGACCTCTTATATTCGCAACAGGTACATCTGCCCCGTGTACAGGAATTTTTAAACCATTCTGGATGGATACATTATCCGCATTAGACTTCGGCACTATTCCGGGGGACCGCTCAGATTCATCTCTTTACTGGACTCATGAAAAACTTCACAGGGCAGTTCTGCTCAATTATCCCGGACGTATAAAGACTTATGCTGAAGACCGGGATAAAATGGAGAAGGAATTTATGGAAACTGCTCTTAAGCTCCATAACGATAAATCATCAGCTGCCCGGCGTGGAGAGTTTTCAAAAGAGTGTCTCGCTCTGAGTATAGCTGCTGAAGCAGAGTGGCTTGAACGTGTAGAGAAAGTTCCAGTAAAGAAGAGTTTCTTCTACGGCGGTGCCTGGAGAAGTTATAATAAAAAATCGGAGGTAGTGGTAGAATGAAAAACTATCTTTAAAAAAAATAGTCTTTCCTGCTCGGACGGGACGACAGAATATTTATTAAAGTATAATATTTATCCATTATCCCTTGTAAAACCTGGGAATTCTTTGAGCAGGAGTTCAAATATGAATTTTTTAAAAAAAACATCAGGAAAAATCGGGACAAAAGTATCAATAGGATCAGGCTTGTCATTTATATCGATACTTTTTCTCTCATGTTTCGTTGTGTTCTATGTCCGTTCATCCGCATCGGGAGATCCGGAATCTGGATTCAATTTTATAATTGTTGATACCGGTCAGAACAAAAGTTATAATGAAAACAATAAAATCATCTCTGTTAGTCCTGGAGATGAGTATTACGGACAGGATGCTGATTATAAAGGAAATATACCGTCATACAAAGATAATGGCGACGGTACAATTTCAGATCTTAATACCAGTCTGATGTGGCAGAAAAATCCCGGAGCAAAAATTACATGGGAACAGTCTGTAGATGGGGTATCTTCATTCAGGTTAGGCGGTTATGATGACTGGCGCCTCCCGACAATAAAGGAGCTCTATTCGCTTATAATATTTACTGGTTTAACCGGAAGAAGTAAAAGTGATTCTATTCCGTTTATCGATACAAAATTTTTTGATTTCAGTTATGGAGATGAATCAGCCGGTGACAGATTTATTGATGCTCAGTACTGGTCTTCAACAAAGTATGTATCAACTACAATGCGCGGTGATGAAACTATATTTGGTGTAAATTTTGCAGATGGCAGAATCAAAGGTTACCCGACAGTAACCCGCAGACGTGGAGTAAAGAAAATGTTTACTCTCTATGTAAGAGGGAATACACGCTACGGTAAAAACATTTTTGTTGATAATAAAAACGGTACTGTGACGGATAAGGCTACCGGGCTGATGTGGATGCAGGTTGATAGCGGAATTTTAAAAGCTGGAGAAAATGGTACGGGAGGGATGGTCTGGAAGGATGCTCTTGCCTGGGCGGAAAATCTGGATTATGCCGGCTATTCCGACTGGAGGCTTCCTGACACGAAGGAACTTCAAAGTATCGTGGATTATTCAAGATCACCTGATACAACAGATTCTGCTGCGATAGATACGTTGTTTAAAATCAGCTCAATAACGGATGGTCAGAATAAAAAGAATTATCCATATTACTGGACATCAACAACTCATCTGGATGGACCTGGAGGGGGAGACAAGGCTGCTTATATATCTTTTGGGGAGGCTATGGGTTATATGAGGTCTCCATCCGGCGGTGAACCGGAATTGATGGATGTTCATGGTGCGGGTGCACAAAGGAGTGATCCCAAGAGCGGAGATCCTTCTGGATATGCCGGAGGTCACGGTCCTCAGGGGGATGTCGTATATATCTATAATTATGTCAGATGTGTCAGGAATATTGCGGGTATACCGAAGTAAAGTAAAGATTTAATTACTAATCATTGACTATGGAGCATTGAGAAATAAATTATAATATATATCTCAATGCTTTAAAATTAGTGCGGAGAATTAAGAAATGAATGGCGTTTAAGCATTGCATTCATGGAAATCCGGGGGGATTAAAGTTGTTCCGTGAAAATCATCTTTATGATTTATTGAGTGAAGATGAGACATTACTCTTGATATAACAGCCTGCAGATCTTCAAGAGAATAAGGTTTCTGCAGTGAATCAATAAATCCATGTTCAGAATAATTGGCAATTATTGAGTCATTAGAATAACCGCTTGAAACAATAATTCTTGCTCGCGGATCATATCCGGTTATAATTTTTGCTGTTTCATCGCCGCTTATACCTCCGCGCATTGTCAGATCCATGATTACTATATCGTAGGGATTTCCTCCGGAGTTAGCCATACGGTAAAATCTTACAGCACTCTCTCCATCTGAAACTGAGTCTATGGAAAAACCGATTATTTTCAGCATTTTTGAAAGAACAGAAATGATCTTACTGTCATCGTCGACAATAAGAACCCGTCCCCTGATTTTTATATTGTCTACTGATTTTATCTCATGAATTGGCTTTATTTCACTGGTTGCCGGAATAAATATTTCGAATTGAGCACCTTCTCCCGCCGGAGATGAAACGGTGATATAACCTCCATGCTTCTTTATAATGGAGTAAACTATAGATAAACCTAAACCGCTCCCTTCACTTTTAGTTGTAAAAAAAGGATCAAAAATTTTATCAATTATATTCATGGGTATTCCCGGCCCTCTATCCTGAATCGTTATCTTTATGAAATTCATGGATGCTGCACCAGATAAACTCTTGTCCGGAAAAACATTTTCGGCTGAAATAATTATTTCACCTGTTTTCCCTTGAGCCTGAAGGGCATTAATTGTCAGGTTATAGATAACCTGACTGATTTGGCTGATATCAACCTTTGCATCCCAAAGATCGCTATCTAAATTGAAAATACTATTAGAACTACTGCCGCTCAATGCAAATTTTGCTGACTTAATTATCAGATCTTTGATAGACGTCACTTCTTTAACCGGTTCGCCGCATTTAGTAAATGACAGCAGTTGCAGCGCAAGTTCACGGGTTCTCATCGATGCTTCCTCTGCAGAAAAAAGAATATTATATAATTCGGAATTTTTATCTACTTCAAATTTTGCCAGAGAAATATTCCCCAGTATAGATGTAAGATGATTATTCAGATCATGTGCTATGCCACCCGCGAAGATACCGAGAGTTTCAATTTTGGATGATTTGTTAAGCTCTGCTTCCATCTTTTTTTTATTTGTAATATCTCGCAGAATTATTACTATTCCTGAAAGATTACCAAAAACGTCAATTACAGGTGAACTACTGCCGGATACGTTAATATGAATTTCATCCTGTATCAGGTACATGTTCTCGATAATGGTAATGGAGGTCTTAACGCAATCCGTCAGTTTAAAAGGTATTAACTTATTTTCATCACTTTGATTTTCAAAGTATAGGGGGAGTACGTTCTCTATAATCATTCCTTGTGCGGCTTCCTGTGACCAGGCGGTGAGACTAGCGGCAGCACGGTTCATCTGAATAACGTAACCATTTTTATCTGTTGTTATTACGGCTTCGTCCATAGAACGGAATGTTGTGGATAGCAGTTCTTTCTCATCGGACAGCAGCAGATTGATGTTTACCATTTCATTGCTTACTTCATTTATACGTTCATACATACTTTCCAGCTCAGCGTTTGCTGAAGCCAGTTCATTGTTTCTTTCATGGATTTTAACTTCTGTTCTCTGCGCAATTTGAAGTGCATCCATATAGATTGAAGAAATAAAATATGATATTATCCCCGAAAGAAAAAGCGGAACTGACATGTCGAAGATGTATTCAGCAATACTATTATTTGAAAGCCCAAGCTTTGTACCTGTTGATATAGCGAAAATAAAAAAAATAAGAATATTAATACAGGTATAGATCATCACAGTTGTTTTTTTATGAGTAATAATCAAAGGTGTAAAAGAGATGAATGCGAGAATGAAGGTTACACTATCTAATCTTTTCAATAGATCACCACTGTCATTGAATATAATTATCCATGTGAAAACAAAGAGCGAAATAATAAACATGTGGGCGGCGATTTTGAAGAAACCGATTCTTGTAAGGTATAATGATACTATTGAAAAAAGAATACCGGATATAATTGAAATAGTCATAACCTGATTCATTTCATTATAAATTAATGAAGGGACTAAGAGGATTAATGACATGCCTACAGTTGTGATAGCTATAATTATAAATGCCCTGGTTTTCTGAGTTACTATATGATCTTCATTTTTATAGCGAGACAGGAAAAAATCGAGCATCCTGTTTCTAATAAAAATGAGCTCGTCAATAATACTACTGCTGATTCCGGAGGTTCTGTCTGGTTGTTTTCTGAATAAAAGAAATAACAGCGACACGGCAGAAAGTAGCAGACTGATAATTAGAATTGTTATAAAAATAAAACTTCTGCTGAAAAGCAGCTTGTAGTGTCTGTAGTCATACCAGTTCCGGGCAATACTGCTTCGTTCTTTGTCGCTTATTGATTTAACGGCTTTTGTTAGAATACTATTAAGTATTGTATTATCTTTACGGCTGGCAATTGAATACTCCCACAAGAATTCGGTTTCACTCCGGATACTGAGATTTTCAAACCGGTTCTTGTTTTTCAGATAAGACATAGCGGGCTGATCAGTTATTGCAGCGTCAACATCGCCTGATGATACTTTCAATAAAGATTCTTCATCATTTATCGTTGAAATAATATTCAGTTCCGGGTACTTCAGTTTAAAGTATTCATACGATCCATATCCAAATGGAATTGCTGTTTTTTTCTTACTTATATCAGCCATTGAAAAAATATCATTATTGCCGGCATGCGTGACAATTACTGTCGGGACTGAAAGATAAGGAGTGGTAAAATTCATATATACGCCTCGCGCTTCATTTTGAGCAATACACGATATTATATCAAGTTCACCGGATTTCATTTTATCGATAGTCTCAGTCCATGAGGAGTAGTTCATTCTTTTGAATTTTACATTTAGTTTTTTTTCAATTATATCAATAATATCATTTGCTATACCATCTCGTTTGCATTTACTGTTTATGTAATCCACCGGGGGGTAGTAGGGATCGCCTGAAACTGTAATTAAACCGTCTCTGGATTTCAGCCACTCAATTTCTGTCGCAGTGAGATCCAGTCTTGTAGAAATATAGCTATGTGCAATAAAAGATAACGATATTGAAAAAGTAATGATTGAGATTGTGAATATTTTTTTCATTTTAAAAGATCTCCGATACTTCTTTGGCCAATACAATAAAAACGCTTAATGTTTTAATTTATCAAATGTCAGCTGAATTTATTTTGTTTTAATTTTAACAGATGATTTTTTTCTTGGTTTTTGCGGTATAATAAATTTTTGACCCGGTAGAATAATATCAGGGTCTTTTATTTTGTGTCTATTTGCTATATAGATTGCCGGCCATAGATTTTCATCATTGTATAGTCTTTGCGCTATTTTACGTAGTGAATCGGGATTATTAGGATTCCATTTTACAACATAGACTTTTACAATTGCTGCACTATTTTTACCTGAGGTTGTGACATTCTCTATTACAACTACAGTTTTCTTTACAACAGGCTCAGTACTTTCAACGGGTTTTTCGCTAGAGGTCTGCTCCAGAGAATTATTGATAGAATTAATAATCGATTCAGCTTCCTGTGCATTTTTTAAAGCATTATCATATTTTTTTTCATCAATAAATAATCTTCCCTCATTTATCAAAGCTTCAGCTTTACTGAAATTTAAGGTGAAAATTTTCCCGGTATCTTTTTCACGGCTCATGCTAAGAAGGATCTCTACTCTATTAATTGCAGCAAGGGCATCCTCGTAACCGGTATCTTCGTTATTGGTGATGGAATCTTCAGGCAGCGGTTCGTCTACAGCCACCGGGTTGAGATTCTCAACTGCTTCAGGCATAAGCTTGAGCAGCTGCCACATCCCTTTTTTATTCCCGATAGCACTCTCTAATGATGATTTGAAATTCTTGATATATCTGTTATTATTTTCTGAGACATATGGCATCGAATATCCATTCTCGACAACCTGCTGATTCAGAATCTTATGATTCGGCAGATAAATGTAGACCAGTGATGATCCGTCTTTATCCGTACGGTCTTTATCGTATTCGATGAAGATGGTATCACCACTCTGAAAAGATCTCTTTAAATAAGATAAGGCTTTCTCTCTCTCTTTTAATATCCTGCTTTGAGTATTTAACGGTAAACTGTTTTTATCGCAAATTTGTACAATTGTACTTTCATCCGGTACAAAAAAACCGATCAGTTTAATGTCTATCAAATCCTTGCCTGATACAACCTTCATCTTGTTATAATCAATATGGTCCTTTACCTGAACAGAAACAGGGTTTTCAACGGCATATATATTGCTGGTAAATAATGCAATAACTGTAAAGAGAGAGACTGCTTTATTCAGATGTTTAAACATTAGCTTTTGTTTTCTCCATAAAAATTTTAAATCCAATCCATATAATATGTGACATTGAAATTAAAGCCGTAAAACGGATCATTATCTTTCGGCATGTACTGATTATCGGAGGATCTCTCCTCGTAGTAATTGCTCGGGATGAAAACTGCAGCTACCATGCTCAATGTGATATTCTCAACCTCTTTAAGTATCTCAATCTGATTTTCTGTACCCATATACTCCGGCTGAAATTCTTTTTCATTGGCAAATAAAGCCAGTGTGTTGAAAATAAATGTATATTCAGCCAGTTCCAGATCTATGGAAAGTTTGGCAAAGGTTTTTGAAACGGTTTTATCTATATATGGTGTGCTGACTACCTGGTTCTTTTCGTAATCCTGGAAATGATAAAAGCCTGCATATGGTGATATATAATATTTTTTATAATTATACAGCAGCATTTCTCCCATGGAGTCCCCTTTGAGAGAGCAGAAGCCGGGATCAAAGTATCCGCCGCTGAAGAAAATCTTTTTTAGAAATGAGTTATCGAAAGTGTAGAGGTAGTTCAATGCACCTCCGTAACCGTTATAGGTAAGGGTTTTTCCATACTGGAAATCTTTCCCATAGCTGTATACTGAGGTAAAATCAATTTTACCGAAAAATGTCTCCTTGCTGAATAGCCGGGCTCCGCCTATCCCCAGATAATCGCCATCAGCCTTATTAGTCGCATTCTTACCATTTTCTGAAATATCCGCACCACCTTCGTTTGAGGCTCCATATCGTAATGCATAGCCGAAAAATTTTGCAAAAGGTACGGTGATGCTTCCTCCAGTGCGGAAGGCAATTACATCTCCATCGAAATCTTTAATCTCCTCTTCATCCTTGTTTAAATAATCCCAGCTTGTTGAAGCGAATGTGGTCTGTGAATCGTAAGGTCTGGAGCCTATACCCATAATGTCAGCTTCAAAGTTTATTTTAAAATTCTCGGAGAATTTGTAATTTAACATAATTCCGTCAATCAGGTCATGGAAAAAATAATCTTTTTCACTATCGCCGATTTCATATTCAAAGCGTCCAAAGCTAACTGTAAAATCTGGTGAGGCGTAATAATTGAAGTAAAGCTTTTTAAACATCAGCGGATTCCCGTTGTTGTCCGAACCCTCATGGTTGTCCGCTCCCCAGTACGCGACAAAATATACATCTGTGAAAAACTCAGTATGTTTGTATTTTCTGTCGTATATGAGATTAAGCTCTGAGTACATAAAAGATGTTCTGTCATCCGTATCGTTATAACTGCTTGACTGCAGTTCCTGGTATTTGTCCTTGTCGTAATTCTGGAGATCTGCATTATTAAAGGAATATGCGTGAGTCTTCAGTTCCAATTGCGTTGCATATAGTGACGACCCGCAGATCAGAATAATCAGTGATAGTATTGCTGTTTTTCTTAACATTTGAAACTCCGTTTGTTTATTTAAAATTATTTTAATATTCATCTGCTGCTGCAAATCCGGGCGAACAGATATTCGTTTGTTCAGTACCGGTTGTGGTGCTTCCGTTGTCCCAGTCGACGTCTACGAGGCTGGAGATTCCGGAATTATTTGTACTTGTTCTCCATGTGCCATCTTTATCAAGAACAGCCGACTGACGTAATCCGAGTTTGTATGCTCCGATACCTTCTCTGTACCATCTTTTTGCAGAGGCTATAACTCTTCCATCTGAGTAGCGTAATTCCATATAATAGGTTGTTGTACCAAAATACAGTGCAGTGTTTGCGTTAAAATGCTGTAGCGCAACAATCGAATTGAAGTACTCTTTGAAAAAGTAATCAGAATCCGTTCCGTACTCGGCTATGACGGCATATTCATCCGGCAGGAGTATCTCTTCTAAAGGGAAAAGCGCTGGCGTATAAACGCTCAATGAACTTGTTAGACCGTTGGTCATTCCCGCGCGGTTGTCGTACTTCTCATCATATGTTTTCACCTGCCAGAATGTGACAGTACTTAAATCTATTTTAGCGCCTGATATATTTTTTACTTCAAACCATTTATCGTTGGTGTTATAGGTTGATCCGCTGAACATTATTTCAGTAAAAGCCAGTTCATTTGTCGGAAGGAGAAGACTGTCCTCTCCAATCAGTTTGTCATCCGTGTCTGTGAGCTTGATAAAGTATCTGTACCCTCTGGCTACAGGAAGCTGGTATGATGTTCCGGAAACTGTGATTGGAGAACCGTAAGCTTCAGGATTTCCTATATTGGACTGGTCTTCCTTCGCGTAATAAAGTTTAAGATTAGATTTGTTTGCAAACCATTTGACCTCAATTTTACTGTCATTATTATCTTTCAGATTGAGCCATGGCTCTGTGCCGCCTGATGAACTGAAGTCTATCCCCTCGGCCTGGAGAAATTTTTTGAATACACTCAGATCGTGACCTCTTATTACAACAGCTATACCGTCATTCTTATTCAGAAAATTTGTATCATTCAGCCAGCTGCTGTTGTGTATATTGTAATCATTACCGAGCCGCTGTGTGTAGAATACCAGATAATCTCTGGTCATTTCGTTATAGTCATCCTGAACAAGGACACCGGGTGCATCGGATGGAATTATCTCTTCAACAACCTTCAGGTTTTCTCCATACATGAATGAAAAATTCATAAAACTGTTTGTTTTGTTATATAGTGATTCCCCCTGGCTGGTTAAGTCCGACCCATTGGCAAATATTACATTATTCTGTCCCTTTAGATAGGTCCCCTCCATCAGATCCTGGTAGATCTTCGGCTGTTCAAGGAGCGGAGTATAGAATACATTTCTCCATGATGCTGCAGCAAGTCTCCATGGATCAAGATAGTCATTTTCATTAAGGACACATATCCTATATCGGTTCACTCCATCGTTATCGTTGTTATATCCTATTTCGTTAGGTGTAAAATACACCTCAATGCTGTAATCTGAAACTGTCTTGTAAAAACAGGAACTGCTTGCAGCTTTATACAAGCCGAATTTTCCGCTTTGCAGCTGTACAAATTCATTACTGAAATGGTTATAAAATTCATCAGATTTAATTTTCAGGTAGTATAAAGGGTAGGATGATAGAATAATCAGGGTTGTATTATTATCAAATGCGAAAAATTCTTTATAGCCTGGATCAACCGGCTGTGAGGCTGTAGAGGATGAATGTATCCATCCATCTTCTATAACAAGAAGATCAGTTGTTGCGGCCATCTCTAAGATAGAAGGGATAACTCCGCGGGGATTCTTAAGTTCGGCAAGATCTGTCAGGAAATCAGCCGTCCCTTTTTTGATGTATATCGCACTTCCATTAGTAATTTCAACTTCTGCTCCCGGAGCTGAGCAGCTTATGAAAGCTGAGATGCATATAAAAAAAATGGATATATTTCTTTGTAAACTTTTCATAATTTTTATCCTGTGTTACTCTTCAGAATCAGAGACGTATCCTGATTCTGCCAAGTTATAGTTCGTTATTGAAATGGATTCTCCATCTATTCTGCGGGATTCTGCTTCAAAGCCCTCAATTATTGAAGAGGCATTTTCAATCACCAGAAAATTTTCATCATTTTTTGTCCCGGCGCTTTTACTGAAATTAAGAGAACCGGTTACCAGTGTCTCGTTATCCACCCAAACTACTTTGTGATGGAGCAGTCCGCTGTTGTGTCTTCTGCAGATTTTTGCTCCCTCTCCAAGGGCTTCAGCCATTTTATTATAAGAGTTATAGACGAAATCACTCTGTGCATAACTGGCGTGATCCATCCATATTTTTACGTCAACACCCCGTTCCTTTGCTTTGATCATTTCATCAATTATTACCCGGTCGGTAAATGAGAAGACAAGAAATCGCACCGAAGTTTTAGCATTCTGCACTAAAGATATTATTATATTTCTTGCATCCTGATAGTTTACGGTCTCTCTTCCGCCTGAGTCGTAATTCAGGTAATTATATACATATCCTGTAGGATCACCGTAATCTGAAAGGGTATAATTGTAGGGTGTAAAGTAGCTTCTTATAACATACGGGCCGACCTGACGGGGTTCTACTGTAAGGGGGCCTGTACCGTGAACGATATCAAATCCGGAATCCTTATCTATGCCGAAGTATCCGGCGCGCATAACATCAAAGTCTGTCTTGAAATCGGACGCAAGATCGGCGCTTTTTAAAACAATAAGATTATTGAAATGAACAAATAGACCGCTGGTGAGGTTGGTTGAACCGGTTATGATATACTTCATGTCAATAATAAAGTATTTATTATGCATAATCGCGTCATATTTTGTATCTGTATATGTCCCGTCAATGGACTGATCTCCTCCATTTCCGAGAACAACAGAGATTCCTTCATTAATTAATGCCTGATAGCTGTCGTAATGCTCCGAGTCATATTCTGTTACGGCCTTTACATCAACTCCGCGGCGGTGGGCTCTTATCAGTGCCGCAGCTACGTTATCGTTGTCGAATCCGTAGAGCGCCATATAGATGGAGCTTTCTGCTCCATCTATCATCTCAACGACAATATCCTCCGACTGCTGTGGGTCAAAACTCAGTTCAACAATCCCGCTCTCTTTATCATAGCTGGTGATGTCCGGACTGCATGAAAAGTAAAAAAATGAAAAAGATAATAAAATAGAGACAATGATTTTGTTCATAAAGCTTCCTTCGTTCGTATATAACTGTATATGCTGCGGTTCAATAGTTCACCGCGGCGGAAGATCCGGGATGATGCATCGGCTGCCTCCTCCCGAATCTCTGTAGTAATTGTTTAAAGCAATGTATGTTAAAATAGAACAATGTGCATTTGCTCTGCGGCAGAATGTCACGGTGTAAAAGTGTGCACTCCGATATTCGTAAAGTCATCTTGTGACATAACTGTCCATTCTGAATTTGTGGTGTTAGTGCCAGCTGAAGTGGTCCAGTCAGTAGTTGGCGATAAAACATCTCCATTCCTTATCAGTGTGTGATTTGCTGTTGCACTAGATGTTCCGGCTACACTCCATCCTGAGCCTGGATCAATTCCCTGAATTCCAACAGCATCAATCTGAATGTCATTTTTAAAAAGCCCGATAGCATCATCGCCGTTATATGTAAATGAAGAAGTAGTTTGTTTATTACTATCCGCTATAGCTGCCATCGCTTCATTGTAACCCGTGGATGTTGAAGAAGAATAATATAATACGTAAGTTTCTCCGTTGTTTAAGAAACCGGTTAGAGTAACTGTAGACGACCAGACAGCGCCGTTAAATCCAAGTTTTATCGAATATATACTAAGGTCAATTCCCGAACCCGTACCGTTAAATATCTCAACAGCCTTGCTTGTTGATCCTCCTTCAATATATTCAGAGAAGAAAAGATCGGTTGCACCTGAAAGGTAGCCGGCAAAGGTTTTGGTTGTACCTGAAATTATCGCATCTCCTGTCAATCCGGTAACATTGCTTACTGTTAATGTATAGCTGGTGCTCACCGTCTGGGTACCGGTAGTCAATTGAACTGTTTTATTCCCTGACTGAAGCACAGCAGCGCTGACTGCAAGCCCTCCGATTGAATAGTTGGCAATATTTTCAGCGTTTGTTTCATTAACCTCTTCGTCAAATGTTACAAGGACAGTTGTCGCTGAATCTGAAGATGCAGAAACAATTACAGGTCGATCAACTAGAAAACCGCTGAATGTCTGAGAGTTTTCCGGTGCTGCAATAACATTCCCTGCATAATCCTTCAGCCCGGACATGGTTAGAGTATATCCTACACCGTCACCCTGAGTTGAAGTTGTTATAACTATATCCATTCTGCTGCTCTGAAGTTCGGCCGCTGTTATTGTCAATCCGGAGATTGAATAGCTGGCAGCGTCATTTGCTTCTGCGCTCAGTATGGCTCTGTCAAAAGTGACTGTTACCTGATTAGAGTTGTCGGCAGTTACCGCAATAACATTGACAGCAGTGATTCCGGACGCGGCACCCCATATCTTTTCAACAAATTCCGGGTGATCAATAAAAGGATTTCTGTTTTTCTGATACTCAAATACCCTGGAATTTCTTCTCCGCTCCCAGTCGTCAACCGGATCAAGGATATGCCACTTCAATAACGTGGAGAGCTTTCCTATTGCCGGATCTGTACCAGTGTTGTCCGATTCGGACATTTCAAGATCAACGTTTCGTGTAAATCCGCTGCCGTCTGTGAATTCTCCGTCAGCCTCGTAGCGCGTGGCCATATAGAACATCATCCTGGCAATATCGCCGCGGACCTCAGGACGGGGCTCCCATATTTTATAAGTTCCTCTTGTCTCGAGTTTATTCAGCGTCGGGAGTTTATCTGTCAGATACGCAGATGCTTCAGCCGCTTCGTCAAAATCGTAATTGCTTCTTGCTGCGTTAACTGAAACATCCGTCGGCCGTAGATGATGCACGTCTGTTCCGGGGCCATCTTCTGTGTCGAAATCCCCGTGGGATTTTGCCCATACGTGCTCGCGGTTCCATTGGTCACCGTCTCCCCCCGCCTCTGATTTAGCCAGCGACCAGCCGGTATAGAGACAGATAACATTATCAGTATTAGCCGGATCTTCATCCGAGTATTTCAGCAGATCCCATACCTCGTCATAAGTAAAGACTGTATGCCCCTCTATGATAAGATGTAGTCTGTCTTTTAAAGTGTCTCCTGTAAGTGTATCTGTACCTGAATAGTATGTATCTTCTGCTATCGGTCCGATGACAGCACTTCTTGCTGCATCCCCTTCTGTTGGTGCAGATGTCGTTTTAGGGATTACCTCAAAGAGCAGATACTTTCCTGTCTCAGCAGAGGTAAGGGCGTAATTTACCGAATTAGCTCCGGATATGGGAGTGAATGTTCCGGCAGCTGAATCACTGACATACCACTGGTATGTGGTCCCGGATTCGGCATCACCGTTTAAATCGAGATAGTTATAGTTGCCGTATAATATATTCAGTTCCGCCGCTGTACCTGTAATATTTACATTGAGGGCCTGCGGTTTATATGGTGTTGAATTGTCAACAAGATACAGATAAACCTGGTAATCAGCAGTGCTTCCATCTCCGGCTTCGATAGTATATGTTCTTGCAGATGTAAAATCTGCAATGGTTTTACCCGAATACTGGACTTCATCACCGCTTGTTACAGTAAAGCCCTTAAATTTAAATGTCGGTGTTATAGCAGAAAGATCTGTAGTCGCCGGGAGCGTTGCAGTAATGGTCTTCGCACCGTCATTTATTGATGCGTCAAAATCAGCTGTAATTACAGGATTGGCATCGATGTTGCAGCTGCTTTCGATGGTAAACGCAGAAAAGTATTTTTCTGCAGAAGCCGGACCATCATTCAGGATTCCCGGATTATTAAAACCGCAGGATATAAAAAATAATGATAAAAATATAATATAGTAAATCTTTTTCATACTCAAACCTCTCGCTGAAACTTTTTAAATGCTCAATTGTTATTGCTGTTCTCTGGAAAACAGAGAGTAGCAACAAAACTTTGACTGGAGGGTATCGGTCAAGAAAAAAGATTTAAAAATTTCCCGACAGTTTTGTGTTGAACTAAATTCAATTAATGTAAATTTTATATTTAATATACATTAAATATAAAATTTACATTAATTGAATGCTCCTTAATTTACAAATTGTTTATAACGAAATTTTTTAATAATAGTAGTTTTTTTGTTCACGCATTGGTATATTAATATGAAATCTAAATTGTATTGACAAATTTACTTAACTTAAAATATAGCTCAAGACCTGTTTCAGAAATCCAATAAAGTGTTTTATAATATTTTTTCAATTCGTCATCGGTTAATTTAAACTTACTTTTGAATTCAAAATCGACTTGTGATTCTAAATTATCGTTTAAGTATATAGTTTATAAGGGATTCTGAATCGATAAGCAATGATTTTACAACTTGAAATAATTATAAAATATTAAAGCAGGGATTCATGAAACTATCTATTCGTATAAAAATTACTTTATTGGCTTCTATCACTATTTTTCTTGCCTGTCTTCTAACCGGGATAGCAGGTTACATGTCAGCTAGAAAAGCTGTAATTGATAAATTAAAAAAAGATGATTTAATTAAACTGACACAGCTAAAGGCGGAAAAGATTAATGGTCAGATATCCCGGGCTATTGAAACTTCAATTATATTATCTGATGATAAGATTTTAAATGACTGGTTTAACTCCAGAGAGCAGCGGTCTGATATAAAGAATTATGCATTAAATAAATTAACATTAATAAAAAATGTTTCAGACTATGACAGTACGTTTGCTGCAAGCAGATTAACAAAAAATTATTGGAAGGAAAATAATACACTTCATGATTTTATGGATGATAAAAATCCGGTGAATGACTGGTTTTACAATACACTCCGTTCAGGCAGAAAAGTATCTGTAAATCTGGGTAAGAATAAAAAAGATGAGTTTAAAATATTTACAAATGTGATAATGGGGGAGATTGATAAACCTATCGGAGTCGCAGGTGTTGGTATGAAGGTTACGGAACTGATAAATGAATTTGCTGCTGTTGATTCCTACGGCGGGAAAAGCTACATGATAGATTCAAATGGTGAAATCAAGATATCAACAAACTTCGGCCTGATAAAATCAAACCTTTCTGACGTCATAGGGCCGGAGAATTTGAAAATAATACTGGAAAACAGCGGCAGCAAAGCCGGAGTAATAGAGTTTAAAGAAAATAATAAGAATATGTATCTTGCCTATGCCCCGATTAAAGCGATCAACTGGCTGGCTGTGTATACTGTGAAAATATCGTCCATGACTTCATCTTTGATATTTATACAGATTGCAAGCCTGATATGCGGATTAATATCTGCATTTCTAATAACTCTTATTTTTTTCGTTGGTTCAAATAGGGCGCTTATTCAGCCGCTTTATAAAATCAGGGAAGCCTTTATCAGGCTTACCGAAGGAGACTTGAAGGTAAAGGTTGATAATAATACTAATGATGAAATAGAAGAGATGTCAGATCAGTTCAATCTCTTTGTGGGGAAATTTCAGAGTGTAATAACAGACGTAAAGGGTGTCACTCTGAACCTGTCTGAATCTTCAAGGCAGTTATCCGGAACAACAAAGGAGTGTCATGCTAGTGCACATCTTCAGTCCGAGAAGATACAGAATATACTAGTTGCAGTAGAGCAGATCTCGGCGGGTGAAGATAATGTTGCAGCCATTGCAGAGATACAGTATGAAAGCTTATCCATTCTTATTTCAACGATTGAAGATTTTTCTAATCTTGTCAGAGAGATGGAGGGCGTTACTACAAAAACAGTTGAAAGAGCGGATAGTATGTCTGCTGAAGCTCAAAAAGCGGGAGAGACCATCCGGGCGATGAGCACAAGTATGTCCAATATTATAAACAGTTCAAAGGACATGACAAATATAGTATCAATTATAAATGAAATTTCAGAGAAAATAAATCTGCTTTCACTGAATGCAGCTATTGAAGCAGCACGTGCCGGTCAATCTGGACGTGGTTTCGCCGTCGTAGCGGATGAAATTGCAAAGCTTGCGGATCAGACGTTTGCCAGTATCAGCGAAATTTCCGCTCTTATTGTTGGAAATAATAATGAGATAAAAAAGGGAATGGAAAATGTTGATAATTCTATAGCATCGACAAATGTTATTCTGGAAGGAGTTCAGGCTATTACCGAGATGATGAACCGGATTATTGAAAATATGGATAAGCAGGTACAGAGTAATAAAGGTGTAAATGAAAAAGCAAGTGTAGTAAAAATAAATACCGAGGAAATCAAGGTTGCCACCAGAGAACAGAAAGAAGCTGCATCAACTATTGTGAATGAAATTAATACTATTAATGATATGATGCATGTCAATCTTAGTAACTATGGGGATATTGATGAAAGCGCATTAAAGCTAAGGTCGATGTCTGAAGTTTTAACAGAGAAGATTGAATTTTTCAAAGAATAATAAGATTATGAAAACTCTCTGAAAACATCGTCGGAATTTTTAAAGGGTTAATATACACACGCTGCATATTATTCTTGTTAGAATATGTTCTGTCTTCAAGAAGTATTGTATCCGTAAAAATACGGATGCAATAAAAATTAAAAGTAATGATATTATGTAGAATGTTTTACACGTTATAGAAAACTTACCTTTTGCACTGATAGTATATTTCTGATGATATATTATCAGCTCGTGTATGATTCTTTTATTGAAGTGTCCAGATTTTTCTGCTGTTTGAGGATCTTATTTTTATTGATCCGGTAATTTCATGATGAGTTGATTTCATGCTTGCATACTTGACAAAAGCCTCCATGCACACAAGTCTTGTCATTTCTGAACAGATTGTTCTGCATTCTCCGCATGTCTTTTCGCTAATCTCCAGAAAATATTTAATGGTTGTTTCTCTCAATGACTACTCCCGTAATAATGATTATTTAGTCAATGAGAGAGTGCGATTAGGTGCTTTTTTTTGTCAATAAAGGAGTGATGAAATTTTGCAGACCGGTTTGTCTTAACTACAATGGTTAAAAAGATATAAGACATTTATGACTTAAACATTTTGTATAAATATTCAGGTTTTTATTTTTGTAGAAATTTTATAATCGCTTCAAAATCTTCAGATCTTATTGTAATAGACCAGATGTCTGTAAGGTCTTTTCTGAAGTCTCTTGATACTATCGAATTGGCTACTTTTATTTCGGCGATTTTATCAATACTTATTGTTGTGCTGGTATTTATGATATTTGGGAATAAAATTATTAAACACCCGGCGAGGTCAGAAATCTTGCACAGAGGTCAGGAACTGCAGCAAAAGAGATTGAGCATCTGATAAAGGAATCTGTGAGTAAAGTGGAGGCGGGTACCCGTCTTGTAGTTCAGACAGGGGATTTTCTGAAAGAGATAGCAAAGTCCGCAAGAACCGGAGCGGATCTTCTATCCGAGGTAGCTGCGGCAAGCAGTGAACAGATGGCCGGGATGCAGGAGATTAACAAAGCAATTAATGAACTCGATTCAATGACACAGGAGAATTCTGCCCTTGTTGAAGAAACATCTTCAGCCAGTGAAGAGATGTCTCTTCAGGCTGATGAGATGCTGAAGCGATTAAGCCGATTTACAGTAAGCTCAACAATAAGATGAAAAATCCGGATATCCTGATCTTTATAGAATCAAATGGGTTGCTGAAATTTTTTATCAGATAATAATTTCCGGATATTTTCTTCTTGACCGAGTTAATTTTATTAATATCGTTAATAAATATGATGCTGTTAACACTACATTGGAGGATTTGATGAAAAAATTTATTATGGTTCTATTTGTTGCTGCTTTTGCAGTTTTATGTGTACCGTCTCTTCATGCTGCTGATTCTGCCGAAGGATACTGGAAAAGTATTGATGAGCAGGGTAAGGTCACAGCGTACTGGAAAATGTGGGTGCAAGGGAGCGAGCTTAGAGGAACAATTGTTAAGGTTCCGAATCAGGTCGATTCAACTCTTTGTACTGAGTGTAAAAAAGATTCTGCAGGATTCTACAATCAGCCGATTATTGGCACAACCTGGATGTGGGGATTTAAAAAAAATGGTGATAAATGGACAAAAGGTAAAATTGTAGATTGTGGTAAAGGTGATGTATACTGGGCATCTGTAAAAGTAATAAATGGCGGTAATTCAGTTGAAATGCGTGGTTCTATTGACAGATGGGGTATGGCCGGAAAAACACAGGTATGGAAAAGATCTAATGAAGCTGAAGCTAAAGCAGGCAAAGCCAACTAAATGAAAATATAATAATAGAATCTTTATTAAAAGATTCTATTATTAATGATACTACACAACAATTTGTATGTTGAACATACAGATTTCCCCGCCGCCAAGGGCGGCGGGGTCTGGGACTGCTCAAAAACCGGTGGTAATTTATCTCCGCCGCGCAACCGGCGCGGTGGAGATAAATAATTTTTTTATTCTTAAAGTCCAGGAATAAACACTGAATTTATTATATTTAAATAAGTATAATATCTATATACTTAAGGAAGTTTTTTAAAAAATGTCAGCAATAATTTTTACAGGTGTGGCTTTCGCTTTTTTCACCAGTCTGGTGTTTCTAATGCGGAAGCCTTTTCTGTTAACCGGCAAAATTGTTATATTCTTCATGATATCGCTCGCACTTCCAATGATAGCTAAGCTCAACGCATTCGGAATTATTTTACTTCCATTCAGTAGACTGGAAATATTAAAAGCATCCCCTCTATTATTCGGTCCGTTTTTATACCTCTATACGAAAAGTGAAATTAGTGAGAGGCCGCAATTTAAACGAAAATCATGGCTTCATTTTATTCCATTTATAATAGCAATTATTTTGTCTCTGCTTTTCTTCAGAACCGATAATATAAATAATCATAGACAGTACGAAATAAGCCGGATGGCGGGACAAGCTGACCAGGCTGGCCTTGATTATAAGTCTGTCTATGAAGATAAAAAAAAATCAGAAAATCTGTTTGACTCCGAGTATCCGGGAGATCGTTCTTCAATAGATGTTGCGGGTAATCCAATACTTCAGCAGAAAAATATTAATCAGCCGGATATCATAGGAGTGGGGCTGCCGATTCCTCAGAAAAGAAGTAATAATATCGGTTCGATTAATCCTGTAGCGGCAAAATTATTAAGTTTGAGTATTCTTGTTTCATTTATCATATATATAATATTAATAATAAAGCTGCTTAGATCGCATGAAAAAAAAATATCAGAATACTTTTCTTATGACTCACTTAGGATTAATCTTAAATGGCTCAAGTGGATTACTATATGCTTTTTTTTATCTTATGGTTTTGCTATTACTGTTATTTTGTTTGCCCCGATTTTTATCAGAAATCCATTTCTTAATCCACGGTTTGCACCCGATGTGGGAACAACTTTTTTTATATTCATGTTCAGTCTTTTTGCTGTAAAACAGCCTGTTATTTTTAGAGGAGGCGGTTCTATGGAATCATCAAATGATGAAAAAAATATTGATAATGATATAATTTTAAGAGAAAGGAAGTATGAAAAATCCGGTTTAAAAGATTCTGATGCGGAGAATTTTTTAAAGTCACTGGAATGTTATATGCGTTCTGAAAAACCGTTTCTTGATCCCGATCTGACCATTGTCAGTATTTCTGAAAAACTGGATATCCCCAAGCACTATCTGACGGAAATAATTAATAGAACATTGAATAAAAATTTTTATACCTATGTAAATGAGTTTAGAATTAACGAAGCTAAGAAGAAGATATCGGACAAGAATTATAGTGAACACTCAATTATAAGAATTGCTTATGACTCAGGTTTTAACTCGAAATCCACTTTCAATAAAATATTTAAACAGGTTACCAGTTTAACACCATCGGAATATCGCCAGAGATATATTGATAAAGAATTTATGTAGATTTATAAAAAAATAATTAAAAATAACCCCGTTTAAATAGTCCCGGCTTATCGGCACGGTCGATTACTTTCCATAAAAGGTATTATTATAATTAAAAGTTTAGTCCGCTTTATACCGGATTGTGAATACGTCGAAGAGAGGGTTTTTTAATATGAATAATGCTAAAAATATTTCGATAATAGTTATGCCTGATAGTTTTAATATCTACAGCATACAGGAGATGGAGGAGTGTTGGGAAAAAACACTTTCGAAAAATCCGGAAGTAATAGGGGTCGAGTGCGGTAATCTTAAATCTATTGATTCATCTGCAATAGGTACAATTGCAAAGTTTTATAAAACGTCAATGGAAAAAGATATAGAGTTGTACTTTATAGACTTAGATCCGAAGCTGGCTATTATCTTTGACATAACTAAAATAAATAGATTTATCTCTATTGTTTCGAAGGATGATTTTGACCGTAACTGTAGTGCGTATTTGTGAGTTATGGTTTTATTTTTTTCTCTTTTAACAGCTGGTCATAAGCGGTCTGCAGTTTTTTGAGAATTGTGTCCGAAGTGGAAAGACTCAGCGCCATGTATGGCGGAGTCTTAAAGAGCGGCATTATCCGCACTACTTCATTTACATTATAACCGAGTTTTGAAAATTCCTCTTTCATAACAGCCTGATCAAATGCAATCATATCGGCGCGGCCATGAAAAAACATATTTATAGAATTTTCAACTTTTGGGGGCAATTCAAGTTTTGTAAAACCTTCATGCTTCAGCCATAAATGATCCATGGAATCTTTATTTACCACGATACTATACTGTCTGGCTTCTTTGATAGTTTTAGGATTTATGTGAGTATTTTTTTTTAAACGATAAAGTGAAGTTAAGCCGTCTTTTCCCAATGGGCGAATCCATTTAAATCCGGTTTCCCTGGCTGGAATCCGGATGATGGTATAAATTAAAACATCAGGTTTTAACTGGGCCATCATGTATGATCTGGACCAGGGATATATTTTAATGCTGTATTTGATATCCGCTCTATCAAGAACCTTTTTTACAATTTCAGTAGAAATCCCTTTCACTTCATTGTTTTCAAGATAATTGTATGGCCGCCACTCTTCTGTTACCACTTCAAGTTCAACTGCCGACGTGGTACTTGATAGAATGAATAAAATAATACCTGTAATAAGCAGATTTTTTGTTCTTATATGTTTCATGATTTACCGTTATTCCGAATAAGATAATTAAAATGATTGTCTATGTCAATTGAATAATTATCAGTTGGAGGCAGCTGATCCCTGAATTCAAGTTTGAAATGCGACAAGATGGGAGTTTAAAATATCAGCAGGAGATTTCCAACCACGGGATTTTCTCGGCCTTGCGTTTATAGAAAAAATACTATCATCAATAAATTCATCTGTCAAGTGTGCGAAACTTTTTTTCTTTGGAAGATAATATCTGATACGCCCATTTATATGTTCATTAAGACCTCGTTGCCATGAGGAATAAGGATCAGCAAAATATACATTACAGTTAAGAGCATTTTCAATTGTCTTATGCATGCAAAATTCTGAACCATTATCAAATGTAATTGATTTAATAAATCCATCAGGTAATGAACCCAAAGCCTCTGTAATTCCTCGTGTAACAGTTTCCGCATCTTTTGAAGGCAATTTAATACCCCATGTAAATGCTGCTTTTCTTTCCACAAGAGTAAGAAGATATGCATCATTTCCAGAGCTTACAATCAGATCCCCCTCAAGATGGCCTATTTCGCTTTTATCATTTGCTTCTTCAGGGCGTTCCCTTATATTCTTTTTCGAAGGATCTTTTGCCCTGTTTTTATAGGTATTTGAGCGATTTTGGCGTTTCTTCCGTTTTATAAATAAAAATTGAGTAAAACGATATTCACCCTTTTCATTTTTTTGAGCATACAACCACTGATATATAGATTCGTGTGATAAGTGCATTGATGCATCTTCCAGAAACATTGTCTTTAGGTATTGAGAAATTAATTCGGGTGAATCGCCGTTCCTTAAAAAGGTTATAACTATCAAACGCAGTAAGCCATTGACATCAAGCTTTCTTTTTTTAAATTTTTCCTCTTTAAATATTCCGCTTGAGCTTCTTGTGCATGATAGCCTTTTGTTTTATTCCTATCAATTTCGCGATAAACTGTTGATTTATCACGATTTAATAATTCAGCAGTTTCTTTCACAGGCTTATCTGAATAAATCATTTTTTGCATGACAAATCTTTCTTCAAACTGTACTTGTTTAAAATGCCTCATGGGTATCTCTCTCGGATTTGGTTTTGGTCGACTCAATCCTTTATGGAGATTTCTCATGAGGCTACTATTTTAATTTCCTTTTGCATTTCAAACTTGAATTCAGGGATCTTTTGTTTATATTCTGAATGGAAATGTTTTAAAGTATCGTAAGCTAAAGTTCCGTATAAAAAATGTTTCTTGATCTTTATCGTAATCGCCCGCATTGTGACTTCATTAAATCCGGGAGTTGTTATAAATTCCCTTTGTTTTAAAATTAAATAATTTCAACGCAGAATATTTTAACGGAGTATATCATGTTCGCAAAAAGATTTTCAGATTTAAATCCATATGTACCGGGTGAACAGCCGAAGGACCGGATTTATATAAAATTGAACGCTAACGAAAATCCATACCCGCCATCTCCTGAAGTGGGTAAAGTCCTAAAGGCGTTTGATGCGGATCAGCTCCGGCTCTATCCCGATCCCGATTCTAATGAGCTGCGCAATGCAATAGCCGGAATGCTGGGGAACGGTATCACGCCTGAAATGATTTTTGCCGGGAACGGTTCGGATGAAGTTTTATCCTTCGTGTTTTATACTTTTTTCGATGATGATGCTCCTCTCCATTTCCCGGAACATACATATAGTTTTTATCCGGTATATTCCGATTACTATGGGATTCCTTATAAAAAGATACCTTTGAAGAAAGATTTTTCTATCGATATACCCGCGATGCTTGATTGTAAAAGCTCAGGTATAATATTTGCAAATCCGAATGCTCCGACTGGAATCTATATGCAGCTTTCAGATATACGTTCAATACTTGACAGTTATCCATCAGACAGTGTTGTAGTGGTTGATGAGGCATATATTGATTTCGGCGGAGAGTCCGCACTACCACTTCTTAAAGAGTATAAAAATCTTGTGATCATCAGGACGTTTTCAAAGAGTTTTTGTTTTGCGGGAGCCAGACTAGGTTTCATGATTGCAGATCCGGAGCTGATTGATGCTGTGTTTACTACAAAGAATTCATTCAACCATTTCCCGGTGGATGCTCTGACTCAGAAGATCGGAATAGCATCCTGTAACGATGCTGTATACTATAAGCAATTATGCAGTAAAATAGGGGAGACCCGTGATGTGTTTTCCGCACAGCTCCGTAATGCTGGATGGGAAGTCCTGCCGTCGATGGCTAATTTTGTTTTTGTCAGAAAGGACGGGCTCGACGGAGAGAAGGTATACAATGCTGTAAAGTCTAAAGGGATACTGATACGTTATTTCAATAAACCGGGTATCTCTGATTATGTCCGTATTTCAATCGGTAAACCGGAGGATATGCAGACACTGCTTGAAATAATGAAGGGGATTACTTCTTAATATGGAATTTAACGAATGAAACATTACACACTCTGTCATTTCGAAGAAGCGATAGCGACTGAGCAGTTCGACAGGCTCACTGACCATATCCGATGATTGCTGAGCTTGTCGAAGCACTCACAGGAGTTTATGCTGAGCCTGCCGAAGGGTTCGAAATGACAAGATCTAATTTAATCGTTAATTGTAATAGTTTAATAATTTATATAACAGAAGAGGGGAGCATCTGTTCCCCTCTTCTGTTAAGATAACATTATTTCGACAACATTACTCCTGTGAGTAGCCGTCTACAAATTCTGCGAAGCGCTGTGCAACCAGTTTCATCTCATCAATAGTCGGCAGAAAAACTACACGGAAGTGATCAGGGTGAGGCCAGTTGAATCCAGTCCCCTGTACAAGCATTACTTTTTTCTGTTTTAGAAAATCGAGAACAAATTTGGCATCATCTTTTACAGGGATTTTATTAAGATCGATTTTAGGGAAAAGGTACATCCCTCCAAGAGGTTTGACACATGATATTCCCGGAATAGAATTAAAAAGTTCGTATGAAAAATTTCTCTGTTCGCATAATCTTCCGCCCGGAGCCGTGAGTTCAAATATACTCTGGTAGCCGCCAATTGCAGTCTGAACAGCATACTGTGCCGGCATGTTTGAACAGAGTCTCATCGAAGCAAGAATGCCTAGACCTTCAATGAAATCTTTGGCATCATCTTTCCGGCCGCTCAGCACCATCCAGCCGACACGGAATCCGCATAGCCTGTGTGATTTTGAAAGGCCGTTCATCGTAATGAAAAGAGTTTCATCGGAGAGTGATGCCGCTGGTGTATGCTTTACGCCATCGTACATAACTCTGTCATATATTTCATCAGCAAGAACTATAAGCTGATTTTTTACTGCAATATTTACAATTTTTTCAACGATCTCTTTCGGGTAAACTGCGCCTGTGGGATTATTCGGATTAATAATTACAATTGCTTTTGTCTTAGATGTTATTTTGCTCTCTATATCTGCAATATCGGGATACCAGAGACTCTCCTCGTCGCAGAGGTAGTGAACAGCTTTTCCTCCCGCGAGATTTGCAGCTCCGGTCCATAGAGGGTAATCGGGCATAGGAACAAGTATTTCATCACCGTTGTTAAGAAGACCCTGCATAATCATAACTATAAGTTCACTTACACCGTTTCCGATAATTATATCTTCGATTCCAACACCGTTGATACCCTTAAGCTGGCAGTCCTGCATAATGGCCTTTCGTGCGGCAAAGAGACCCTTTGAATCTCCATATGCCTCTGCTGCGCGGAGGTTGACAATTACATCCTGAATAATTTCATCCGGGGCAAAGAGACCGAATGCAGAAGGATTACCTGTGTTCAGTTTAATAATGGAGTGCCCTTCACGTTCAAGCCGTGCCGCCTCCTGAACAATAGGTCCGCGTATATCATAAAAAACATTGTCAAGTTTATTGGATTTTCGTATCTCTTTCATGGGTCTCTCCTGGTGAAATAACTCCTGTTACGGGAAATTACTCAGCATTTATAATTTTCAATAGTTATTTTTAATTGTTCATAAACCGGTGGCATTCTATCTCCGCCGCGCCTTTGGCGCGGCGGAGAGCAAATTTACCACTAATTAATAAGTACATAAACTTATTTCAAAATAATTATTTGTTAAATAGTGTCAATTCAGTTTTTCAAAATATCTATATTTGAAGATGGCAGGGATTTGTTTTTAAGGGCACAATGCTCCGCATACGCATCATTAAAATATTCAGTTCTCATGCTTTTTAAACATATCCTGCATGGATATAGATCGTTCCTCAAGCGAAAGCGAGAGCTGTCTGATATTTTTCAGACTGGCGGAAAGTGTTCCCGCCATAGCCTTCATCCCGTCCATGAGGGAAACAATTTCTTTCACCATTGCCGCCTGCTTTTCAGAATGATCTTTTACGTCGCTGGCTGCTTTTTCAACCTCTACTGTGGATTCATACAACGCGCGGCTGACCTCAAATTCTTTAGCCGTGTTTTCATTAAGACTCTTCATGAAAGTTGAGTTATCTTTGACGAACAGAATAATACGGCCTAAATATGTAGCCAGATTTTCAATCATATGAGATGCATTTTCAATGTTGTTAACCGTATTTTTTATTATTGAAGCAATCTCCTTGGATGAGTCAATACTCATCGTTGCGAGTTTAGAAATCTCATCTGCAACGACTGCAAAGCCTCTCCCCTGTTCTCCCGCTCTTGCTGATTCTATAGCGGCATTGAGCGAAAGAAGGCTTGTCTTATCTGCAATTTCGCTTATGGTCTGAGATATCTCGTTTATTTTTTTTGAGTTCTCTCTCATGTCGGTGATGGCCTTGATAGCCACTTCAATATTCTGTTCATTTATAACTGCCAGTTTTATGGCGTCCTCGGCGTTGGTGCTCTGAATATTACTATCAGCATATATTTTTTCCATGAGATCGGATATCTCTTTTATTCTGTTAAAATTATCTTTAACAGTACGGTACTGGACACCTGATTTTTCATTTATATCAGCAATAGTCTGTGAAATATTTTCCGATACTTCTCCGACTCCAACAATAAGTTCTCCGCTCTCTTTAAGAATAGAGTTGAGAGCCATTGACGATTCAGAAAGTTTCAGACTGCCGCTTAAAAGTTCTTCGGCTGTGATTTCAACCGTGGCAAGAAGTTCCTTGGAACTTGTATAATCATCATTAGCTTTCCGTTCGGCCTCTTTAAGGTCATTCATATTTTTCACGGTGAATTCAGCCATTTTCGAGATAAAGAAAGTAAAAGCTCCGAGGAACATTATCTTCGGTACTTCACTTGCAAGTCGTACTGTATCTCTGTCAAAAGCGCGAGTGACATCGCTCGTTGCTATAAGTCCTCCATCACTAAGTGAAAGGATTAAGAGCGCGCTGTATGAAACTATTGCAAGTGTACCCGCATAAAAATTAAGCCGGCTGTTATACCTGAGCGCTGTCATTATCAGAAAGAGAAAATAGACAATAAAAGTAGCGGGTTCCTTTATTGTCATTGCAAAACCTACTCGCGGGTCGAAGTGCATTATATATTTCAGAATCGCCACAAGCAGAATCTCTGTTGTGACAGAGATGTATATAAGCCGGAGTGAATAAATTTTTTTATAAATATAGTACTGATTCACCAGGGCCAGAGTCAGAAAAACTATAGATGTGGCAAAGATCCCTCCCCATGAAGCCGGACCGGACCCGTTTTTTATTGAAGAGATTCCCCCTATGGCGAAAAAAATAATAAAGAAGTATCGTGTTTTATTTATAAGCCATTCAGTTGCGAGGGAACCCATAAAACCTCCGGTTATATGCTATGCTTGTTGTTATTTTAATAATATTCTGTCGAGAGTCTCAATAAGTTGTTCAAAAGTGTACGGTTTTTTAAGAAAATCTTTTATTCCTAAATCAAGAAGGGGTGTTGTCCTTTCATCTAATCCAAAACCTGATGATAATAAAACCTTTACGTCGGGATTAATTTTTATCATCTCCAGAAATATATCCCGGCCTGTACGGCCCGGCATTGAGAAGTCTAAAATTACAGCATCTATGTCTCTATAATTATTTTTAAAAAATGCCATCCCGTCTATGTAATCATCAGAAACATAGGTTTTATAACCGCACGTTTCAAGCATAACCCTTATTGTATTTCTTACATCCTCTTCGTCATCAATAACAAGAATAAGTCCATCACGACTCCCGGTTTTTTCCGTTTTTATAACTTCAGAATTAATCGAATCCCGGGTGTTTTCTTTCAGCAGAGGTAAATATAAATTAAAAACCGTTCCAACCCCCGGTTCTGAATACACGTTAATATGGCCGTTATGCTGATTTAAGATATTATAAACCATTGATAGACCAAGGCCTGTACCTTTTCCGTTCTGTTTGGTAGTAAAAAAAGGATTAAAAATTTTTTGAAGATTTTCTTTAGAAATTCCAATGCCGTTGTCTTTTATGGCTATATGCCAGTATGTGTTTTTCTTCATGTTAGTATTAATTTTCAGAAAAATATCATCAGGTGTAAACTCATCAATATCAATTTCAAGTCTGCCGCCCCATTCTTCGTTTTCAGCTCTCATAAATGTCATCGAATGTGATGCGTTAACAATAAGATTTAGAATTACCTGCTCTATCTGATTGCTGTCACCCTTTATAAATGCGGGCTCATTATATGGTTTAAAAAAAATCTCTATAGATTTATCAATTGTGCTTTCTGAAAACTTTATCATATCACTCAGCATTTCATTCAGGTCTATTCTTGATGAATTGAAATCCTGTTTTCTTGCAATTGATAAAAGCTGGTTAATAATTCCGGCAGCTCTATCTGCTGACTTTTTCATAATACTCAGATATTCGTTAAACTTTTTCTTGTTAGGGAATTCAACATCTTTGAAATTAAACTCCATTAGTGAAAGAGGTGCAGTTATTCCTACAAGTGTGTTGTTGAAATCATGCGCAAGCCCGCCGGAAAGAGTTCCTAATGCCTCCATCTTCTGTGCATGGATTAATTTCTCTTCGGCATTTTTTCTTTCTGTAATATCAATTATGTTGGCTAAAACACAAGGCGTGTCATTAAGGATAAATCTTTTTAGCGAAACAAAAGTGTTGAAAGTCTCCCCGGTAAGGGGTTTCCTTGCAATCCATTCGAAATTTTTTTCCCCGCCGTTTATTATCTCCTCCCATGTTATTTCAATTTTATGCAGTGGATTGGCTCTATCTGAATAATCATTTATAACGGAATATCTTAGTGCATCGTCTTTACTCTCAAGGCCGAACATCTTCAGCATGGTTTCATTAACATCAATTACACTTCCTTTGCTGTCGTGTATAATAACTGCGACAAAAATATTATTGAAAATTTCAGTGTATTTTTTTTCACTCATCATCAGCTTTTGAGTGTTTGAACTAATGACTGAAGACATGTTGTTAACAGATTTAATAATGTGATTGAACTCTTCATACATTGTATCAGTTAAAATATTCTCATAGGCTCCGCCTGCGACCTCTTCAATCTTGGATTGGATATTGGCAAGCGGAGGTTTTAACCTGAAGTAGACTATAAAATATATAAACGCTCCATTTACAATAGTGGAGAGAATAATTGTCATGATGATGAACATCACCATCATTTTCTGGGCATTTTTTATTTCTGCATCATCAAACCAGAATTTTGATGTACCCAGAAAAATATTATTATGTACAAGATCAACAGTTATAGGTTCAATAAGGGAGTCTTCATTTTTAATCTCCCTTATCAGTAAACCCTCTGTGCTGGAATGTATCTCTATCCCCGAAAGACTCCCTGATAGAAGATATATCCGGGCACTCTTTTTTACCCCGTCATTATCAACATTATACATTGATCCCGATAGAATTTCAGATATTTCATAAGCAGTTTTACGTGTTTTAATGTTAAAGTTTGAGACCATTGAGACAGTTGTATAAATATAAAATAGTATTCCAATAATGATGGTAGAAACAATTGACATTGTTATAAACCATAAAAAGGCATCGCTGAAAAGCTTTCTTTCTCTTTTGAAAAAATTACTGATCATTTTTATTTTCATTCCGCTATCACTGAATTAACCTGGCCGTCACTTTATGTTCTTTCATCTCCCGCATATATTTGCGTAGAGGGGATAATATAGCTTTTTTTACTTTAGAAAAGTTAAGGAATAAATATTAAAAGTATATTGTATTCGAATATTATATACTTTTAATATAGTATAAAATAAACGAAAGTAAAGCTGATTTTATTATTCAAAGCTGGTGTTATTTGTATTGAGACTGCTGATTGAAACGGGCTTGATATAAAGCATCCCATTCAGCTGTTTCATCTTCATCAGTTTCAAAGACCGGCCGGGTCTTCATATTATTTAAAACTGATTTAAGAATCGGGAACTCCCCGCCGACCCCATCTCTAACCATAATATTATCATTTGTAAAAACAATTGTTGCCTTAATCATTCTTACCGATTTTGCTTCCTTAGGTTTTGTTGAAGTATCATAAAAAGATATTTTAATTTTTTTAACATCATTCCATGTGTAGCGCTTTTCACCGGCTGAGATAAAATATCTGGTTACCGCCCCATCTTTCGTGATATAGCTGTATCCGAATAGTGATTCAGCAACTGCAAGAATAGAAAAAATAGAAGGACTGAAATAAAGATCCCAATACCTTTTATTTTTTTGAAAAAAAGCAGTGATTATTATCAGGCGGGCTTAACTTTGATTTTTTTCGAATAATAATAAAAAAAATGTGATTTTAGTTGACACTTTTGTGATTATGTATTAATATAATAGTACGAATTTGATAGGGACAGGGAGATGGAGAGGCTGAAGGATTCATATGTTAAAGCCTTAGATGTCGAAGACACCATACCCGCTAAACCTGAGTAGCAAATTCGGAGATTTTCAGATGTGAGGTACAGATTTTGGTCTCAGATTCATCGTTCTGAAAGGGCTGGTATCCAAAGGATAGCAGCCCTTTCTACGTTATAGAGAGGCTATTTATTTTTCAGATTTTATTTTATCCCAGAGCAGTGAATACTTCATGTTGTTTTCGCCGAGATCCAGTAGATAGTCGCATTTTTTAAGTACATCAGCCGGAGGATTAATTGCCGGGTCTGACATAAAATCGGCACTCATAAGTTTCTGAGCTTCGAGATTCGGAGACAGGTAGTAAACGAATTCCATGTTATCTTTAGCGTTTTCAGGTTCCAGCAGAAAATCGATAAATTTATACGCCAGATCAACATTCCTGGCGCTTTCAGGTATAACAAAATCATCCTGGCTTATAGAGGTTCCCTCTTCCGGCAGAGCAAATGCTATATCTTCATTTTCACTTATAAGCTGAATAGCATCCCCATTGTATACCTGTATAAGAAAAAATTCTCCGGAAGATAATCCACGCTTGGCTTCATCCACATCAAATTTTGCTATGTTCTTCTTCCATCGGATTACCGTGTCTTTTGCTTTTTCAAGTTCCGCATCATCTGTAGTATTGTACTTGTAGCCGTTGAATTTAAGAGCCGCGCCGATAACCTCCCGCAGGTCATTAAGGAGGGTCATCCGTCCTGCTATATCTGTTCTGTCGTACATTGACCAGGATGGTTTAAAGTTTTTTACCTTCTTTTTGTTGTAAGCTATACCGCAGTAGGTCACCATGTATGGTATGCTGTATTTCAATCCGGAGTCGATAGATTTTTTTATAAACGGCATGTCAAGATTTTTGAGATTCTTCAGTTTTGAGTGATCAATCTCCTGGATCATTTTCTGCTCATACATGATTTTTGCCATGTATCCTGAAGGGAAGAGTATGTCGTATCCCGATGCACCGGCTTTCAGTTTGGCATAGAGCGCTTCGTTGGAATCGAAATAGTTCATTACTACGGTACAATTATATTTTTTTTCAAATTTTTCTATTACAGCGGGATTCATATAGTCTGCCCAGTTGTAAATATGCAGTGTCTGTTTCCCTTTGCTGCACGACATTATTGATGCTGAAATCATTACGATAGAGATAGCTGTTAAAACTATTTTTTTCATTCTTTGGCCTCCAGAAGTTTTTTGCTTATAAATACTACAATAAAAGTAAATGCAACCATCAGTACGGAGAGCGCGTTTATCACCGATGGTGAACCGTGTCTCATCATACTGTATATGTAAAGGGGGAGGGTCGTTGAGTCGGGCCCCGATACAAAAAAAGTAATAACAAAATCATCCAGTGAAAGTGTAAATGCAAGTAATCCCCCCGCAGCGATGCCCGGCATAAGGTACGGTATCATTATCTTCCGTACGGCGGTCCACCAAGTGGCGCCAAGGTCAAGTGCTGCTTCCATTATGGAATAATCGAAATCCTGAAAACGTCCCAATACCACCATAGCTACATAGCTCATGCTGAACGTGACGTGAGCAAGAAAAATTGTAATAAGACCAAGACCGATTTTCAGTGATACGAAAAACAGCAGCAGGCTTATCCCCATTAAAATATCCGGGATTACAAGCGGGAAATAAATCAGTATATTGTGTCCCACCTGCAGCTTTGTTTTATATTTATAAAAGGCGAATGCAGCTATAGTGCCGAGTATTACAGAAACAAAGGTTGAGCTTACAGCGATAATCAGAGTGTTTGTAAGGGCGTGCCAGATGTTTTTATCCGAGAAGAGTTTCCAGTACCAGTCGAGAGTAAACCCCTTCCATGCACCACCGAAACGCGATGCATTAAAAGACTGGGCAAAGACTATAATTATCGGGAGATAAAAAAATACCAGAATTGCAATTGTAATATATAAAGGGAATCTGCTTTTCTTCATCTGTCATATTCCTATGGACGTGGAATTTTTTTCTTTAAAAAACTTTCTGGTCAGCGCAATAGCTGCAGGGAGCAGAACTGCAAATGTCAGAAGAGCCGACAGCGCGCTTGCGTGAGGGAGATTTCTGTCTATAAAAGTTCTCTGAGCTATTTTATTCCCGATCATCTCCGATGACGGGCCGCCCACTATATCCGGAATTACATAAGATCCGAGAGCCGGGATAAATACAACGATTATCGCGGTGAGCAGTCCCATTTTGATTCCCGGTATATATACTCTCAGGAATGCCTGAAATCTGTTGGCTCCAAGATCGTAAGCAGCCTCCATCAGGTGGAAGTCAAACTTTTCAGCAGCTGCATATATCGGAAGCAGCGCAAAGGGGAGGTATGAGTAGACTATAACTACCAGAACAGCCTCTGGTCGATAAAGGAGAAGTGTGTCTGGACTGGTAATGTGAAGAGTCACGAGTACCTGCTTAAACAGACCCTCCGGATGAAGAAAGACTTTCCATGCGAATATCCGTATAAGAAAATTAATCCAGAACGGAACTATAATAAGAAGAAGTATAATATCCTGAAATTTTTTACTAATCCTTGAAATGTAGTAGCTCGCCGGGATTGCAGTGACAATGCATATTATAGTTGATACAACGCTGAGCCAGAGAGTCCGCCAGATGATTGACGGATAATTCGGATTTCTCAGGTCGCGTATTGTGTTAAGGGTCCACTGGTCACCTATTCCGCCGTATGGATCTGAGTTCCTGAAAGCCATTGCTATTACAAGAAATGTCGGTATTACAAAAAATATCAGGAGCCATCCCATTGACGGGAGAGTCAGGAGGAACTCGTTTTTACGTGGATTAGAATTCTGCATTATTTATAATTATTCCTCCGCTTCTTCAGCTTCGCTTTCAAGCTCTGCCATAATCTCTTCATCGGGAAGTGTCAGGAGGGCTTCATCCTCGTAATTATACTGTTCAAGCATATAGCAGTAGTCCGCATGCCACGACAGCCATATCTCATCGCCCCATGTGATCATCTTTTCATCGAGCATGTATCTGTCGTGGAGTCTCTTCGTTTCAACCAGAAATTCATTTACTCTGATCCAGTATTTTGTATGATAACCCAGATATATTATTTCTTCAACTTTTCCTTTAACAAAATTATATTTTTCAGAGAGTTCCGGTTTCTCAATAGAGAGTGTAAACTTTTCGGGTCTTATGCTGATGTAGACTTTATCTCCGCTTTTTATCTTTTTGTCGTTGTAAACCAGCACATCTGTAAAACCGTCAATGTGCAGTTTGCTATACGGTTCATCGACTTCAACAACATCACCTTCGAAGAAGTTGGTGTCACCGATGAAGGCTGCGACAAAACTTGTCCGCGGTGCTTCGTAAATCTGTGCCGGCGTTCCAACCTGTTCAACTACTCCTTCGTTGATTACTGCAATGTTATCACTTAAACTCATAGCTTCGCTCTGATCATGAGTAACGTAGAGAAAAGTTATCCCCACCTCGTCATGAATATTGTCAAGATCAACAAGCATCCTCTGGCGCAGTTTAAGATCCAGTGCCGCAAGAGGTTCGTCAAGGAGGAGTACATTCGGTTTGTTTATCAGTGCGCGGGCTATTGCAACTCTCTGCTTCTGTCCTCCGCTCAGTTTGTCAGGCATTTTCTGTGCATGCGCGGTGAGCTGAATAAGTTCCAGAAACTTGTAGACTTCATCTTTTAAAATGGCTTCTTTAACGCCTGAAACACGGAGTCCGAAGGCAATATTTTCAAATACGCTCAGGTTGGGGAAAAGTGCATAGTTCTGGAAGACGGTATTAACCTGTCTTTTGTTTGGACTGAGCTTTGTAATGTCGATACCGTTGAGTATTACGCGGCCGGAATCGGGTTCTTCAAATCCTGCGCAGATTCTCAGAAGTGTGGTTTTACCACATCCGCTTGGTCCCAGGAAGGAGAATATCTCCCCTTTTTTTACTGTAAGAGATATGTTATCAAGAACTTTATGTTTCCCGAAACTTTTAGATATGCCATCTAAAATCAGAAAGTCATCCATGACTATACCTCGCTCTGGCGGATTATCTGTAACTGCTCAAAAATCGGTGGTATTTTATCTCCGCCGCGTCTGTGGCGCGGCGGAGAGCAATTTTGCCGCCGGAATTTGAGCAGTTACGATTATTTCATGTGTATAAATTACACCGGTTTTCTTGGGTTTAAAAGAATTTTATTATAAATAAAGCGTAATTTTATAAATTATCCTCTTTTATAATAAGAGCTGTTTATTCTAAACGATTCCTGCTTATTTCATTGGATACTTTTTCAAAATGTAAAATATGGCAATAAAAAAACCGGTATTAATGTTAATTAATATTTTTAGTGCTTTAAAACTATTCAATTATGATTATAATTGAATAAAGGTACAACTGAAATTGAGCAGCTGAAGAGTGCTGATGAAGCCATATTCGGATTACAAAATCCGGGAGGATGGAGTTGATGTCTGCAGACAGGGCGATTGACTCTTTATTAGCTTGACAATGCCCAATTACCCGGCTATACGTTTAATCAGATTCAGACCAGTGCAATTCTGAAGGCTCGAAAACTGTGCTGCCGGCCGGTAAGTTAATGGAATTTATTTTAAAATATATTAATGGAAATCAGCAGTATAATGCCGGGAGGATATATCAGACGCATTGCAAATAGTGCCGGATCAGTATTGGGAGCTTTTTCAGCTGCTGTATTAATCATGTTCTTATGCGGCTCCCCGCTTTTTTCATCTACTGTCACCATCGGTGAATCGGGATTTCCGGTTAACATATCCCAATCTCTTGAATATTTAGAGGATACGGATGGTGTGCTTACCCTTGATCAGGTCCGTGAAAAAGACGCACGTGCGTGGAAAATCAACAACGCTGATAATATAAATTTCGGATATACCCGATCGGCATACTGGTTTAAATTTATTATTGAAGATGTACGTGTTCAGCATGGGCGCCTGCTGCTGGAGATTGATTTTCCTACACTCGATTATGTCGATTTCTATTATGCCGGCAGTCGGGGTGGATATGAAGTGAAACAAACTGGTGACCGGCGTCCGTTTTCTACACGGGAGATTGCCGATAGTAAATTTATCTTTTCAATGAAACCTGTCGGCGGCAGTAATACTTTTTATTTAAGAATAGATAATGGCGGTTCACTCCGCTTTCGTTCTCTGATATATTCTGACAGTTCTTTTGTTGAGGAGAGAAACCATTATCTCCCTTTTTTCTGGTTTACTTACGGCATATTGATGTTCTCGGTGGTTTTTTATTTTTTCCTCTTCCTGTATCTGCATGATAAAATATATATCTATTTTTCATTTTTTACACTGAGTCTAATTTTATATCAGATTTCATACAGGGGTTATGCCTTTCAGTTTCTCTGGCCCTTATCTCCGGACTTCGGAAATATTGTAACGCTTCTTTTGCCGAGTTGCATTGGGCTTTTCTCGGCACTCTTCCTGCGTGATATACTGAATACCCGCATAACCAGCAATATTTTTCACCTCCTTTTCAGTTTATTTGGACTTCTGATTTTTCCGGTACTTGCATTATTGTCTCTTTTCCTTTCTTATCATATGGTTGCACTGGCGAGATATTATACGATTCTTCTTTACTGTCTTCTGATTCTGCCGTCTGTAGTTTATTATATGATTAAGGGGAACAGGTTCGCGCGCTATTTTCTTTCAGGTTTTGTTATTCTTATGTTAACAAATGTTATAACCACACTAATGGTGCTGGATGTAATCCCTTCAATGCAATTTATAGAATGGAGTAACGATATAGGATTTATTTTTGTTATTCTTTTTTCAGCACTCGGTCTTGTTGATCGTTTTAAAGTTGCAGCTGACGATCTTATAGATTCACAGCAGTCCTTAAATGAAAAGAACAGAATGCTTATTCTGGCCAACGAGGAGCTTGCTGCAACCAATGAAGAGCTTGAAGCGATGAATGAGGAGTTTGAAGCTCAGAATCGCGAACTGATTAATTCAGAGAAGGCTCTTATTTCATCGGAGATGGAACTTAAAGATATTTTTAACAGTTCGCATGACATTTTTATCATATATGACCTGGACGGTAAGATACTTGATGTAAATAACCGGATGCTGTCAATGTTCAGGTTAAGCCGTGAACAGGCTCTTGCAATGTCAGTTGCTGACATTTCGGTGCCTGATGAAGATACTTCCATGGGGCCCGAATACTGGAAACGTGTCAGCAATGGGGAGGAGCTGTTGTTTGAATGGAAGGTACAGCGCCCTCTGGACCATAGTCATTTTTATGTTGAAGTTGGACTTAAGAAACTGCTCTGGCGGGGCAAAGATGTTATACTTGCCAGCGTAAGGGATCTTTCAGACCGGAAGGCTGCCGAGGCTGAGCGCGAGGTTGTACGTAATCAGCTGGTACAGGCCCAGAAAATGGAAGCTGTCGGGACACTCGCAGGGGGAATCGCGCATGACTTTAATAATGTTCTTGGAGGTGTAATCGGGAGCCTCAATCTTGTCGAGCTTCTTCTCCGCAAAGAGCAGCTGACAGATTCTTTTGAAATTTATGAGTACCTCGGAACAGCAATTGAGTCCTCTGCAAGGGCTGCAGATATGACAAAACAGCTTTTAACACTCTCCCGGAAAAGCGAAATGAAAATGATGCCTGTTCTGATTCAGAATTCACTCAGGCATGTAATTAATATATGCAGAAGCAGTTTTCCGAAGTCTGTTGAATTAAATCTTATATCTGATGATAATCCGCTATATGTGCAGGCCGATCCATCGCAGATAGATCAGGCGATACTCAACCTCTGTGTTAATGCCTCTCATGCCATGACATTGATGCGCGGTGATACCGGACGCCAGGGCGGAATACTTACAGTGGAGGCGGGTGCGGCTTCATATGATCAGCAGTTCTGCAGCCGTCATCAGGGGGCTGTTCCTGATACCCGCTATGCTTTTGTAAGTGTACAAGATACAGGAGTGGGAATTGATCCGGAGACCGGCACCAGAATTTTTGAGCCGTTTTTTACAACAAAACCTCTGGATAAGGGGACCGGCCTGGGGCTTGCAATGACGTACGGGATAATCAGTCAGCATGGCGGATTTATTTCAGTTGATTCAGAACCGGGTGAGGGATCGGTTTTCACTATCTCTCTTCCGCTTATGGATGCGTCTGCGGTCGATAAGACTGAAGGCAGAGCCGGAGTAATAAACGGCACAGGTCTTATACTTGTAATTGATGATGAGGAGGCGATACTCCGTGTTACCGCAGGGATGCTGAAGAAATGCGGCTATGATGTAATAACTGCCGTCAGGCCAGAGCAGGGGATAGAGCTTTATAAGCAGGAGGAGGGCAATATCAGCGCGGTAATACTTGATAACGCAATGCCTGGAATATCCGGAATAGAAGTTTATAGTGCACTGAAAGATATAAATCCCAATGTGAGAGTTCTCCTCTGTTCCGGATTTATGGATGATCTCTCGATGAAGAAAGCAGTTGATCTGGGTGTAACCGGATTTCTGAGTAAACCCTTTAATTTTGAAGAATTATCTCATAAAATGAAAGATATTACTTAATTTGTAAATTAGTAGTGTAAATTTATTAAGTTGAGCCCATATTTGTAAATCATTTCCAACTGAATTTTTTTATGGTAACCTCCGGAAAACAACCGTAAAGTACTTTAACTGCGCTAAAACAGGACACAAAGAATTTTTTGTAAAAAAAACTTGCTAATATTTAAATTATAAATAATCATTCAATCAAACAATACTATCGTTAAACCGGCTTAATTATTAAGTTTTATATTCATATAAAAAAGTAAGTACTTCTAAATTTGTGGTGAAAATGCTCTCCTCCGCGCCTTCGGCGCTGAGGAAAAAGTATACTATCGGTTTTTGAGCAGTTACTATAAAAAGCTGTGTGAATATAACAAAAATGTACAATCCCGGTTTATAAAAGTATAAATGTAATTGCCCGGAGGCTGGTGATAAAATATATTCTCACTGCGTTCTGCTGCGGCTGGAATTTTAATTATCTCTGTTTTCTAATCAATTACGTAAATAGCAGCTGGCTGTCAGCTGTTTAAAAAATAACAATGAAGGAGTTATCTATGAAAAGAGTAAGTCTTTTACTCGCTTTGCTTCTTTCAGCACTTATGTTTCTGTCTGTTACCTCTTGCGGTAAAGGCGGAGACAAAACCGGTGGTGTTCTGGTATTCGGCCGGGCCGCTGATTCGGTTGGACTCGATCCAGGGAGAGAAACTGACGGGGACTCGCTTTATATTGCTGATAATGTTTTTGAAAATCTTGTTGAATTTGTAAATGGAACAACTGATGTTGTGCCATGTCTTGCTGAAAAATGGGATATGTCTACTAACGGTCTTGAATTTACATTTTATCTGAAAAAAGGGATTAAATTCCATGACGGAACTGACATGAATGCTGATGCGGTTGTATACTCAATTGCACGTCAGTTTAAAAAGACTCACTCTGCCTATAAGTACGGTCCATGGCAGTACTGGCAGGCCATGGGAATGGACGGAATTATTAAGGATATAGTTAAGGTTGATGATTATAAAGTGAAAATCACTCTTATTAAAAAAGAGGCACCTTTCCTTGCAAATCTTGCAATGCAGTTTGCTGCAATAGTATCTCCAACAGCTGCTGAAAAGTACAAAGAGAATTTTAAAAATAATCCTGTAGGAACAGGTCCTTTTAAATTTGTGCAGTGGATAAAGGATGACTCAATCATTCTCGAAAAGAATCAGACATACTGGAGAGAGAAAGCATTCCTCGACAGACTTATACTCAAAGTTATTCCTGAAGCAACAGCAAGATATCTTTCACTTAAAAAAGGTGAAGTAGATATTATTGATTACCCTTCTCCTGAAGATATTGAAAACATCAAATCAGATTCTAATCTTAAAATTGTTGAACAGCCGGGTCTTAATGTGGGCTATCTTGCTATGAATCAGATGAAGAAGCCTTTTGATAATGTGCTTGTACGTCAGGCTGTAAACAATGCAATCAATAAGGCTGATATCATTAAAGCTGTTTACGGCAACATGGGGGTACCGGCGAAGAATCCTCTTCCTCCGACTATGTGGTCTTACAACGATTCAGTTAAAGATTATAACTTCGATCCGAAGATGGCTAAAGAGCTTCTGAAAAAAGCCGGACTTGAAAAAGGATTTGAAACAACACTATGGGCTATGCCTGTATCAAGACCGTACAATCCTAACGCGAGAAAGGTTGCTGAAATTATGCAGTCACAGCTTAAGGAAGTTGGAATTACTGTTAAGATCGTTTCATATGAGTGGGGAACATATCTTGATAAAATTGCATCATTCGAGCATGATATGTGTCTGATCGGATGGACAGGGGACAATGGGGATCCGGACAACTTCCTTTATGTTCTTCTTTCCGAAGACGCGACAAGAAAACCTGCCCAGAATTATGCTAACTGGAAAAATCCTGAATTTAATAAAAAGATCAAGCAGGCAAAAGAAACTTTTGATAAAGATAAGAGAACTGCTCTTTATAAAGAAGCACAGACTATTTTCCATGAAGATGCTCCATGGGTTCCTGTTGCTCATTCAATCGTAATTGAACCGATGAAAAAAACTGTTATGGATTTCAAACTCTCTCCACTTGGAAAACGTGAGTTCAGAGAAGTCTGGATTAAGAAGTAATACGGATATAGTAATGAAGGCGCGGAGACATATCCGCGCCTTCACATTGCAATGGAAGACCGCGTCTTTTAAGTAATATATGTACCCCTGATTAACGGAGGCACATATATCATTTAAAAACAATTTTTTCCGGAGTTTATAATGTACAGGTTTATTTTAAAGAGGCTAGGGCTTCTTATCCCGACTCTTTTTGGCGTCATCACGCTGGTGTTTTTTATGCTGGCACTCTCTCCAGGCGATCCGGTGAGAGTAATGCTTGGTGAAAGAGCAAATAAGGAAGCAGTAGAAAATCTCAAAGCTGAAATGGGCCTCGATAAGCCCATGAGCGAGCAGTATGTTCTCTATTTAAAACGTATTGTGCGGTTTGATTTCGGCAAGTCGATAAAAACCGGCGCCAATGTAATAGATGAGATAACGGCGCGTTTCCCTGCCACTATCGAGCTTACACTATTTGCGATGTTTCTTGCAATTGTTGCCGGTGTTTTTATCGGTGTGATCTCGGCTACTAAGAGATATTCATTTATAGATTATGCGTCGATGTTCGGGGCGCTCTTCGGAGTATCAATGCCTGTATTCTGGCTGGGGCTTGTTCTGATAATAATTTTTTCTGTAAATCTTAACCTTCTTCCCACGGGGGGAAGAATGGATATCAGGTATTACTTTACGCCCATAACAAATTTTTATATAATTGATGGTTTCATTCATTTTTTCAAAACCGGTGATCTGAACGTACTGGGCTCTGCTCTCTCCCATATAATTCTTCCGGCGGTAACGCTTGGGACAATCCCGCTTGCTATTATTGCACGGATTACAAGAAGTTCCATGCTTGAAGTTCTTAAACAGGATTATATTAAAACAGCAAGAGCTACCGGTATGCCGGAACGGAAAGTCATATTCAAGTATGCGCTCCGCAACGCGCTCCTTCCGGTTGTTACTGTAATAGGGCTTCAGTTTGGTATGCTTCTTTCCGGAGCAATACTCACTGAGACAATTTTTGCCTGGCCGGGAATCGGTAAATGGCTGTACCATGCAATCGAAGCGAGAGATTTTCCTGCAGTACAGGGGGGGATAATTGTGATATCGGTATGTTTTGTATTGATCAATCTTTTTGTTGATCTGCTCTATACAGTAATTAATCCGAAGATACGTACAGAATAAAAGAATAAGGTCAGTAATAATCATATATCCCCGCCGCCTTAGGCGGCGGGGATAATAAATTTTTTACTTTATAAAACTTATGGAATAAATAATTGAATAAGGTTATAATAAATGAATTTCAGTTTAAATAAAATATTTTTCAAAAGAGATGAAGCTGGAAACATCGATTCAATCTGGCTTGAAAACTGGATGTCTCTGAAAAAAAACAGATCTGCAATGTTCGGGCTTTATATGATTCTATTTTTTATTATCATAGCGATTTTTGCTCCATTGATTGCCCCGCACGATCCGCTGTTGCAGAATATAGATTTACGGAAGCTTGCACCGTTTACAAACGGTTATATACTCGGAACTGATGATTTCGGCCGTGATCTTTTATCCAGAATTATTTATGGTGCGCGGATATCGATTGTTATAGGTTTTTTCTCAGTGGCAATATCACTTATATTCGGTTCCCTCATCGGGCTTATATCGGGATTTTATGGAGGGTGGTTTGACCGGTTTTCAATGGGTATAATTGATATCATGCTGGCATTCCCCTATATCCTTTTAACGATAGTTATCGTTGCGCTTCTGGGGCCGACTCTTTTAAATGCCATGATTGCAATCGGTATTGCCAGGCTGCCTCAGTATGCCAGAGTAATGAGAGCTTCGGTTCTTGCGGAAAAATCTGCGGAATATGTTGAGGCTGAACGTTCACTTGGCGTAAGCAATGTGGAACTTATTTTTATGTCGATACTCCCTAACTGTCTTGCGCCTATTATTGTTCAGGCGACTCTAGGCATAGGCGGTGCTATTATAGAATCGGCAGCGCTTTCATTTCTGGGACTTGGAGCACAGCCTCCGACTCCCGAGTGGGGCCTTATGATTGCCTCATCGCGCGAGTTCATATCCAATGCATGGTGGATTGTCACTTTTCCCGGTATCGCTATTCTTCTTGCTGTTCTCGGTTTTAATCTTCTGGGTGACGGAATACGCGATGTTCTTGATCCGAGATTAAAGGACTGACAGGAGGAGATACATGGATAATAATAGATTACTCGATATAAAAGGTTTAAACGTTTCATTTTACACTCAGAAGGGAGTTGTAAAAGCTGTAAGAGATCTTGACCTCTGGATTAATAAAGGTGAAACTCTGGCACTTGTTGGAGAGTCGGGATGCGGAAAGTCTGTCACTGCCGCATCAATTTTGAGGCTTATTCCGGAGCCGCCCGGAAAAATAGATTCAGGTGAAATAATTCTGGAGGGGAGAGATCTTCTTAAACTTTCGGCAAAGGAGATGCAGTCAATACGCGGAGACCGGATTTCAATGATATTCCAGGAACCGATGTCGTCACTTAATCCTGTATTCAGAATCGGTGATCAGATTGCAGAGGTCTTCATAACTCACTACGGATACAAAAAGAAAGAGGCTCTTGAAAAAGCAGTTGAGATGCTTGATCTGGTAAAAATTCCTGCACCGGAAAAGAGAGTTAAATCATACCCGCATCAGCTTTCAGGCGGGATGAGGCAGAGGGTAATGATTGCAATGGCTCTTTCATCTCCGAATCCCGGACTTATGATTGCAGATGAACCTACAACAGCCCTTGATGTTACAATACAGGCGCAGATTCTTGATCTTATGAAAGAGCTGCAGCAGAAGATTCATATGTCGCTTCTGCTTATCACGCACGATATGGGTGTGGTTGCCGAGATGGCTAACCGCGTTGCAGTAATGTATGCCGGAAGAAAAGTTGAGGCTGGAGACGTTTATACAATTTTCGAAAAACCGATGCATCCTTATACAGTGGGGCTTCTTAACTCAATGCCATCTAACGAAAAGTATAAACACTCCGGAAGACTGGAGGCGATAGACGGTAATGTCCCGAGTCTGCTGAATATCGGTGACGGATGTCCATTCGAAAGCAGATGTAAATATGCAAAAGATATATGTAAAAAAGAATTTCCCGTGATGAAAGATTTCGGCAATGATCATGCGGTATGGTGCCATTTTGCCGGCGAGATAGATTTTAATTGATTCCTGTCATTGAAATAATGGTGCATGTTCGGTATAAGATGTTTTTTAAGGGGTATAAGGGGCTTAGCCCCTTCGGATGCCCCCCAGGGGTCACTGCCGGCCGCATAGAGTGCGGCCGCTTGGAATCAGTTTGGAAATTAATTTGTTAAAGGAACAGCTATGGAAAAGATACTGGAAGTAAAAAATCTTAAGAAACATTTTGAAATAAAGAAAGAGAAGGGTGGTGCTCCGCAGATTTTAAAGGCAGTTGACGGAGTCTCCTTCGATGTATATAAAGGTGAAACTCTGGGGATTGTAGGGGAATCGGGATGCGGAAAATCGACCCTTGGTAAGACTATACTCAATCTCTACAGGAAGAGTGACGGTGAAGTTATATATGATGGAGTCGATATCTCTTCACTTCCGGATAAGGCGCTCAAGGAGTACCGGAAAAAGATGCAGATGATTTTTCAGGATCCGTTCTCATCTCTCAATCCGAGAAAAAAGATTTCATATATTCTTACACAACCTATGAGAATTCACAAAATGGGTACTGCGGCAAAACTTGACAGCGAAGTGGACCGGCTTATGACTGAGGTGGGCCTTGATGTAAACTACAAAAAACGCTATCCGCATCAGTTCTCCGGAGGTCAGCGACAGAGAATAGGCATTGCAAGAGCATTTTCTCTCCATCCGGAATTCATTGTTTGTGATGAAGCGGTATCTGCCCTCGATGTCTCTGTACAGGCGCAGATATTAAATCTTTTAATGGATCTTCAGGCAAAATATAAATTTACATATATATTCATCGCACATGATCTAGCCGTTGTTGAACTTATTTCTGATAGAATTATTGTAATGTATCTCGGACGGATTGTTGAGATTGCACGGAAAGAGGAACTCATCTCCAACCGGCTTCATCCCTACACAAAGGCTCTATTCGAAGCGTTTCCGGAAATGAATCCGAGAAACAAGAGAGAGAAGAAGATTGTAGTTGGCGATGTGCCCTCTCCGATTAATCCTCCATCGGGATGTCATTTTCATCCCAGATGCCCGAATGTCATGGATAAGTGCAGAGTGGAATATCCTGAACTTAAAGAAAATTCTCCGGAACATAAAGTCGCATGCTGGCTCTATGAGTAATTTGTAAATTTATTCCGGTTAAGCTTAATTAATCTTTTCAGCGCTGACGGATTTTTAGATTTGATTTCTCATTATGTTTTAACAGATGCCTGCATCTTTTTTTAGCGGCATCGGCTAAATGGACAATCTGAGATTCAATATCTGTTCCGTTCAGGAGTTCAATAAACTCCGGAATTTCTTTTACTCTTTCGCTGTAATTAAAGCCTCTTTCGGAATCCACATCCAGCGTTATATCATCAATGCGTATATCGGCATTACTCTTAATCCCTTTTTTTACAACCTCTCTAGCTGCCATTGAAAATGAGTTCATAAGATCTACTCTGTCTTCTGAATGGCTTATTTTTTCCCTGAAGGAGTGAGAAACTTCCCTTAATTCTGAAGATAACGACCTTGTAGCAGTCATATAAAACCTCCCTTGTTCATGGTCTCACATGAATGAAATATAATTAATTCAGAGTAAGAATCAATTTTTTCCAGAATTTATTCTTTAACTTTTTTGAATTAAAAAAAGCACAGGCATGCTTATAAAAGGGCTCTTTCCCCTTAAACCCGGCAAATATTGAGTTTAAGGAATTACCCCGGAGTTCAGTGTTAAGAAATAATACAGGTGTTTTTAAAGTGTTGTCCCTGTTCCCATGGGGCTGTATGGACTGGTTAATGTTTCATTTTTTGCTTTAATCCAGAAATAATATGAAGTTGCTGATGACAATCCAGATAAGGTGTAATTTGTAGTGGTTATGTCTCCGCCCTGCTGAACAGCATCCAATGAGTTGCTTGTTGCACTATACCAGACTTCATAAGCAGTTGCACCGGGGACAGCATTCCATGTGAGTATAAGCATGCTGGCGATTGGTGCCGCAGTGGGTAAATCCGGAGGAGCCAGTACTGTTAACGGAACTGTTGAAGGTGTGCCTGAGCCGGATGCTATAATTAAGGATGTACCTCCGGCTTCACGGAGCATCTTAATCCATACATAATACATAGTTCCGTTTGAAAGTCCTGCTATTGTGTAATTTGTTACAGTAATGTCGCTCCCTCCGAACTGGTATGCAGAATAGGGATCGTCAGTTGTATTATACCAGATTTCATAAGCGACTGCATCTTCTACCGGTGACCAGCTTAAGTAGAGTTCTCCGTCACCGGGAGTTATTTCCAGTTTGCTGTGACCAGTATTTGCAAATTCAAACATTTCATTGCGTTCACAGGAGAGTATAGTGGAGACAGTCAGCAGGATTATAAATAATTTTCTCATAATTTTATCTCCATCTAAAAGTAAGAGTGTATAATCAGTTTAAGAAAAAAATATCTCCGGTCAACTTTTTTCTTAAAAAAAAATTATAAGGATCTGATTTAGCCGCTCAAAAACCGGCTGGGTTTTATCTTCGTCGAGTTGGAGATTATTTTTAACGCTATTTTTTGAGTATTTACAATCAGATGCGGTCAGTTAACGATTACCGATTAATTTTTATTTGAATAGCCGTAATATCAGTCTCCATCAACTTTAAACAGGTCTGTGCTCAGATACTTTTCTCCCCGGTCTGCAAATATTACAACAATAGTCCCCTGCTTGATGGATTTTGCAACCTCAATTGCAGCTATCATGGCCGCGCCGCTGCTCATCCCGACGAAGATTCCTTCATCGGTAACAATCCGCCGTGACATCTCAAAGGCTTTTTTGCTCTCAATCATTATTGTTTCATCTATCATGGATGGATCATAGATTGCGGGGACAATTGCCTCCTCCATGTTTTTGAGACCCTGTATATAATGACCTTTTTCAGGGTGAGCCGAGACGACTTTGATATCCGGATTTTTTTCCTTCAGATATTTTCCGATCCCCATTATTGTACCAGAGGTGCCAAGTGCAGATACAAAGTAGTCAAGAGTCCCCTTTGTCTGTTTCCATATTTCATCTGCGGTTGTGCGGTAGTGTGCCATCTTGTTGAATTCATTTGAAAATTGATCAGGCATAAAATATCTGTCAGGATGTTGAGATGCAAGTTCACGGGCTTTTGAAATAGCTCCATCGGTACCGAATTTTTCATCTGTAAGAACTATTTTTGCTCCGAATGCCTGTATCATTTTACGCCGTTCAATAGATACAGATTTAGACATTACAATTTCAACCTTGTATCCCTTTACTGCTCCGATCATAGCAAGCCCTATGCCTGTGTTGCCCGATGTGGGCTCAATAATCGTCTGCCCCTTTTTCAGCTTCCCCTCATGCTCGGCCTGCTCAATCATCTTGAGTGCTATCCTGTCTTTTATACTTCCTGTGGGATTGAACCCCTCAAGTTTTGCCAGGATTGTTACATTTTCATTCGGATTTAATCTGTTGATTCTAACCAGCGGTGTGTTCCCGATTGTGCCGAGGATATCTGATTTCATTTTTTTCTTCCGGTTATTATGAGTTATGTCTGTAGAGTATCAGAACTGTTTTACAGAATAATTGAAAGCAGGACTGCTTTTGTCAAGAATGTAATACTGTAAAATAGTTTTTAGAATCTGCTTATAAGCCGGAAGAAAATTGTTCTGCGTAGTGCCGGTGGCGCGGCATATATAAAAGACTCCTGTTTTCTGAGTAGTCACAAACCCCGCCGCTTTTGGCAACTGTGAAATAAAAAAACTTTGCAGGGTATAAGGGGCGGCAGCCCCTTAAAAAGTCCCCCGCAGGGGACATTACTGTCACACTGAGTGTGACAGCCCTTGAGTTTCATATGAGTTATATATAGCTACATTGTAATTATCTGATATTTGAAAAATGAATCATTGATGCTCCGATGAGAAAATGAATAATAATAATCCCGACAACAGACCGTGATTTTTCATAGATAAAACCTGTGATAAGACAATAAATAAATGAACCCAGAGCCATGCCGAAACTATAGATAAAGTGAAATTGTGCGAAGATGAGTGCAGTAAGAACTATTGCTATAAACCGGTTCGTTCTGTTTTTACGAAATACTGCAATAAAATAACTCTGGAAAAAACCTCTTGAAAGAGTATCCTGCAGAAAGCAGGATATAAGATATGTGAAGCATAAAGAAAACGACGATATTGAAAAATTATATCCGAACTCGTGGTTCCCTGATCTGATAAGATAAATTCTTAGAAAAGTGCAGATAACCGCACCGGCGCCCCCGATTCCAAATCCGATGGCCAGATTATATTTAAGCCGGTTAAAATTTAATCCATAGTATCTCGGGTGATATGGAAGGTAAAAAAGACCAGCCACGAGAAGTGTAAAAAACCAGATATCATATGCCCTGGTAACGAGATTAACATCGAAATGATATGTATTGTACGCTGCAGTTAAAAGAGCAATAATGGTGTTGGAAAGAATTAAACCTGTAATAAAAAAAACAGATTTTGCAACTCTCATGCTGAAGAGAATATTTTCCGGAAGAGGAACACCTTTGGTGTCATGCCATCTGAATTTAAGGATATTGTTTTTAATTGTATTCATTATCCGTACCCTGGGTTAATTTGTACTATAAATTGTAACAGCTCAAAAACCTGCGGGATTTTATCTACACCGTAACCCTGGCGCTGTGGAGAGCATTATCACCGCTGGTTTATGAGAACTTACTATAAACTCTATAATGAACCTGAAGATATTGTTTCCTTGAGAAAGGAAATCAGACCTTTGGCAATGGTTTCGGGATTCCTGGATTTAATACGAAAGTGTTCGTTGAATTTCTTTCTTTCAATGTCCGAAACATCAGACTTTATAATATTAGCAAGAATGCTGTCTATCATGTATGTAATAAAATCACAGCTGAGATCTTTTCTGATCGATCCGTTTCTGATTCCGTCCTTAACCATCGCCTTTAAATACTGAATTGTAGTTTTTTCCATCTCCAGAGTATGATGTGTAAATTCCTCATGGTAGGGCTGACTTAATTCAAGCCATATAGAAATTATATCTTTATTATTTTTTGCAAAGCCAATGGCATCTGTAAATATAGATTCCATCTGCTGGAAAAAATCTTTATCACGTGACATCCCTTTTTTAAAGACCTCCTGCTGTTTGAACACACCATATTGAATGATTGTATGAATCATATCATTTTTAGAGGAAAAATAATGGAATAAGGAACCATGGGAAATACCTGCTCTTTTTGCAATATCACGCACATTACAGCCGTTGATTCCTGCCAGGGCGAATTCTTTTACTGCAGCATCGAGGATATTCTCTTTTTTATCCGGGGACAGTTTGTCGTAAAGATCTTTGGTGTATTTTTTCTGCATTATTTTATTCCATGAATTCCCATCTTTGTGATCTCAATGATCATATGTATAATGATCCGGTAAAGAATTTTTTTATTTTATTAATTCTTCCCTTGACTTTTAGAAAGTTCTGATAAATTATTGACCAAATGGTCAATAATCAGGAAAGAATTTATGAAAGATATGCATTTTAAAAAAGACTTTATTTTTGGTGCTGCTACTGCGGCTTATCAGATTGAAGGAGCATGGAATGAATACGGGAAAGGTCTCTCCATCTGGGATGATTTCACCCGCCAAAAAGGGAAAATCAGAAATGGTGATACCGCTGATACTGCCTGTAATCATTATCACCTTTATCCGGACGACATAGACTTGATGAAAAAACTGAATCTGGATGCCTACCGGTTTTCAGTATCATGGCCTCGTATTTATCCGGAGGGAACCGGGAAGATCAGCGGTCAGGGGATGGACTTTTATTCCAGACTTACTGATTCTATTCTGGAAGCAGGAATTACACCCTATGTTACACTGTTTCACTGGGATCTCCCTCTTGCTCTTCAGAAAAAGTACAAGGGTTTTGAACACCGGGATATGGTAAATTTTTTCGGAGATTACTGTTATACAGTTGTTAAACTTCTCGGTGACAGGGTTAAGAACTGGATTACCATAAATGAGCCCTTTGAGTATTCATGCTTCGGACATTTTCTCGGATACCATGCACCGGGGAGAAGAAGTATAAGTGCGTATTTCAGGGTAATGCATAACCTGCTGATGGCTCACGGGAGAGGTATGGAAGTTATAAAATCCTGCTGTCCCCAAAGCAGGGCTGGAATTACAGTGAGCATGACGCCTGTGCATCCTCTGACAAATTCTCCGCGGGACATATGGTCTGCAAAAATAGCTAACGAATTTATGAATCACATAACACTCTCGCCTCTGTATAAGGGGCACTATCCCGAAACCCTGTGGAAACGCATGAGACTTTTTACTCCGAAGATTCATAAAGGGGACATGGATCTTATAGGTACACAAACTGATTTTCTCGGGATCAATCTCTACAGCCGCGAAATGGCAATGTATAAATGGTATATACCTTTTTTAAATACATGGACCACCGGGCAGAATGTTCCTGAAAAAGAATATCAAAAAGACGGGAGAGAATATTCCAGTATGGGATGGGAGATTTATCCCGATGCCATGTATGAGACGCTGAAATTAATACAGAACGAATACGGTAACCCGCCTGTATATATTACAGAAAACGGCGCACCACTCACTGATACTGTTGCTGATGGAAAAGTTCATGATCCGGGAAGAATAAAATATATACAGGATTATCTTTCAAAAGTTTATGACGCGGTCAATGAGGGGGCAGATGTAAGAGGTTATTTTTACTGGAGCCTCCTCGATAACTTTGAGTGGGCCGAAGGATTTAGTAAAACATTCGGACTGATACATGTTGATAGAGAGACTCAGCAGAGGCTGATAAAAGAGAGCGGATACTGGTATAGTGATTTTATAAAGTCGCAAAAAAAGAAGTCTTTGTAAGGAGAATTTTAATGAAAGAGGGATTTGTAGTAACTGTTAAAGAGAAGCTTGCCTATGGTTTAGGGGATTTTGCAATAAATATCGCCTATACAACTCTGGGGTTTTATATTGTATTTTTTCTTGTGAATGTTGCCGGTATACCTGCCAAATGGGCCGGTCTTATTTTTCTTATCGCCCGCGCATGGGATGCTGTAACTGATTACTTCATGGGAATAATTTCAGACAGGACTAAAAGCAGATTCGGCAGACGAAGGCCCTATATTCTTTTTGGTGCGGTACCGCTTGGAATAACATTTGTTCTGCTCTGGATTGTTCCGTTTCATGAAACCTTTCATCTCATACTTTATTACCTTGCTATAACAATGATATTCAATACAGCTTTCACTGTTGTGGCAATCCCCTATAATTCTTTATTGCCTGAGCTTTCACAGAATTATGATGAGCGTACCAGTATTACAGGTTACCGCATGGCGCTTACCTTCATCGGCAATCTTGTTGCGGCAGCCGGTGTAGCTGTCATAGTAGATGTATGGTTTCCCGGAAAGGAGGCATACAGGGAGAGTTATCCTGTAATGGGGATGATTTTTGCCGTGATAATGATTGTAGCTCTCTTTATAACGTTCAAGGGAACAACCGAGCGTGTTCAGTCAGAAGAAGTTTTTACTGAAGGACTTTTCAAGTCATTAAAATCGATTCTGAAATTGAAGGAATTCAGATTTGTTCTTGGAATGTTTCTGTTTAATATGATAGCATTTGATCTGATACAGGCTGTATTTATTTTTTATCTGAAAGATGTAATCAGAATCTCCGAGGATTTGACTTTCGTTATTATGGGCATTCCCTTAGTCGTTGCGGTTTTGGCGGCACCGCTGTGGATTTTTATCAGTGAGAAACTTGAAAAGCGGAGGGCTTATATTTCAGCCGCGGTATATTTTTCATTGTCTATGCTGCTCTGTCTTGCTGCCCCTGAAGGGAATATGATTTTTGTAATAATTATTGCAGTGCTTGCCGGGATCGGAATCTCGGCTTCTCAGATAATCCCCTTTTCAATTATACCTGATATTATTGAGATTGATGAATACGAAAACGGAACCCGAAGGGAGGGGGCCTTTTACGGGATTATTATGTTTCTATATAAAGTCGCATCTGCAGCTGCAGTTGGCGTTGCCACGGCTCTTCTTGGATACTTCGGATATGTTGAAGGGAGTAAAATTCCCCAGCCCGAAAGCGCGGTCAGTGCGATACGTATTCTCATAGGAGTCGGACCGGGAGTGTTTTTTCTTATATCGGCAGTCTTTGTTAAATTTCTTCCAATAACCAGAGAACGTTTCGATGAAGTACGGAAAGCCCTTGAGTTGAGAAAAAACCTGGAAAAAACAGTAAAATAAAATGGAAATTTCCACGACTGGAATTATTCTTTATTGTAATAAAGAATATGCAGGAGGGAATCTATGTCATCTGAAAAGAGGAGTCATCCCAGATTTGAAATAAACCAGTTTGTCGAAATGGACTTCGGTCATGAAATTTATATAAGCGCCGAAGGGATCAATCTCAGCAGGAATGGTGTTCTTTGTAAAACAGAGGAGGAGTGCCCGTTGTACAGCAGTGTATTTATGATGATGACACTCCCGTATAAAAATAAAAAAAGAATTATAAATCTTGAAGGTGTTGTGAACAGGTCAGTACATAAAAAAAATGGATGGGAAACGGGTGTCAGCATTACATCTATGAATAAGGCGAGTAAAACAGTTTTCGATGAAGTTATGAATCATCTTCACTCATTATGATCTCTCAAACTTAATGTTTGATTTTACTGATTATTCATGCAACTGCTCAAAGCCTGTTACAGAGTTCTATCGGTTTATGAGTGTGTACATTATTCATTTATAAATAGAATAGTTTTTTTATGGACAACCTGCTGAAGTTCTGAAAAATATCTATCAGAGGATAATGTTTTGGGAAAAGATGAATTCAAAGATGCCCTGTTTAATGCAGCAGAGGCTCTGATTGAGCATCCAATAAGTATAAGCGGCAGATCTCTTATAATGAGTTATTTTAATGATGAAAAAGGGGAAACCAGTTTGGAGAGAGCTATCGGTGCGATGAATAAGTATTCGCAGATCGATTTTCCGCCGGCTGAGGATCGGAATAAAAAATTGAAGGCTGCCCTCAACAGGCTCGCATACGAAGCCGGCCTGTGGGACAGAGAGTAATTTTTTCTAAGAAACCATCTTTCTGAATTTATCAAAAAGATACTGCGAATCGTGAGGTCCCGGACTTGCTTCAGGGTGATACTGTACTGAAAATATCGGGTACTTTTTATGCTGAATCCCTTCAACTGTATTGTCATTAAGGTTTATATGCGTTACTTCCACATCGCTGTTATCTTTCAAAGAGTCTATGTCAACTGCAAATCCATGATTCTGCGATGTGATTTCAACGTTGCCTGTTTCAAGATTTTTTACAGGCTGGTTACCGCCTCGATGTCCGAACTTCAGCTTGTATGTTTTTCCGCCGAATCCGATACCCATAATCTGGTGTCCCAGACATATTCCAAAGCATGGTACTTTTTCTTTCATTACATCTTCAACGAGAGTCTTAGCGTAAACTACAGCTGCGGGATCACCCGGGCCGTTTGACAGGAATACACCCTTTGCGCCGTTGTTCATAGCCTCTGATAGAGGGGTAGTCCCCGGATATACAGTAACATTGAATCCGGAACTGTTCAGTAATCTGAGTATATTTGTTTTAACACCGAAATCAAATACTGCAATTTCCGGATTACCGTCTTTCTTTTCGCCGAAACTGTACTTTGTTGTGCATGATACCTTAGATGCAAGATCAAGACCCTCCATGGAAGGGTGTGCCATAAGTTTATCCCGTGCATCTTTTTTGTCAAAAAATATACCCGCTCTCATTGCACCTTTGTCTCTTATATGACGTGTGAGCATTCTTGTATCGATCCCTTCGATAGCAGAAATTTTACCATCTTTCAGGTAGTCTCCAAGTGAACCTGTGGCACGGAAGTTGGAGTATGTTCTGCTGTACTCTTTAACTACGAAGCCTGCGACATGAATTCTGTCAGATTCAACATCCTCTTTGTTCACTCCATAGTTCCCTATCATGGGGTAGGTCATGGTGATGATCTGTCCGCTGTATGAAGGGTCTGTGAGAACCTCCTGATAACCGCTCATCGAAGTGTTGAATACAGCCTCTCCGATAGACTCATCTTCGCAGCCGAACATTTTCCCTTCGAATTCAGTTCCATCTTCCAGAATTAACCATGCTTTTGTACTCATTTATTTTCTCCGCTTAAATTACTTTTTGAATCTTATCTCAACAGAACCGCCATGCTTGTCATCAAAGCCTTCGTATTCCGACATTAGTTTAACATAGGGCATTGTTGTCTTCAGCGACTTTTCGTCAAGAAGCTGAAAGGTCGTTCTTCTTAAAAATGTTTCAACAGATGTCCCCGATGAAAATCTCGCAGCGCCCCCTGTTGGAAGAATATGATTAGTACCTGAGTAGTAATCTCCCACTGCGACGGGTGCATATCGTCCAAGGAAAAGTGAACCTACGTTTTTAATCCGGCCTACATATTCAAGGGGATTATCCACCATAAACTCCATGTGTTCCGGGCCGTACTGGTTGCTGAACTCGATTGCTTCATCAAGTGTGTCTGTTACTATTATAACACCGTTCTGAATTGCTGTCTTTTTTATTTCATGTCTGCCGCAGCCGGAATCTATATCTTTTATAATCTCTTCTTTTACTTTAAGGGCAAGCTGTTCTGAAGTTGTAACAAGAACCGCAAGTGCGCGCTCCTCGTGTTCCGCCTGAGATAGGAGATCCCATGCTACCCATTTAGGATCTGACTTTTCATCGGATATGATTAGAACTTCACTGGGACCGGCCATGGAATCGATCTGAATTACACCCATGCTGAAGAGATATGTTTTTGCTGCTGTAACAAAGATGTTTCCCGGACCGACTATAATGTCGGATTTTTTATGTTTATCAGATCCGAATGCAGCAAAGGCTATACCCTGCGCCCCGCCCGATTTGATGATATTCTTTACTCCGCACTCTTTGCAGATTGCATAAATAATATCAGGAACTTTTCCGCTTTTATTCGGAGGTGTTATCACTGTAATGTCTTTTGCTCCGGCAATCTGCGCCGGAATTACACCCATAAGTACAGATGATGGATATGATGCTTTCCCGCCGGGAACATATATTCCCGCGCTTTCAATGGACTGATATGTTATGCCAAGTGTTATTCCGTCTTCGCGTGTATATATTGTATTCTCTTTAAGCTGCCTTCTGTGGAACTCTTCGACATTAGCTTTAGCTTTCATAAAAGCTTCAAGGACATCTTTAGGAGTGTTTCTGTGTCCTTCGTCAATCTCTTCCTGAGTGGCTATTACATTGTCGAGTTTTACACCGTCAAATTTTTCTGTGTATTTTTTGACTGCCTCTTCGCCGTTCAGTTTTACATCGTTAACAATCGGAACAACTGTATTTATCATGATAGAGCTGAAGTCCTCTCCGAATCTGTTGAAAAGTAGATCGAGTTCTTTAGCAGTAAGCTCTTTCAATTTCTTAATGGGGATCATCTGCTTCTCCTTTGCTGAAAGCACCTTTTTTAGTAAACTTTCACAATTAATAATAAGGGTTAAATTGTCAAGTTTTTGATTTTTAAAAACGATTTGATTCGAGTAAGTACTCAAAAACCGGTGGAATTTCATCTCTGCCGCGCCATAGGCGCGGCGGAGAGCAATTTTACCACCAATTTATGAGCAGTTACTGATTCGAGTAATATAAATGTGCTGCATTTTATATTCATGGCGTTATTGTCGCGACTGAAGGTTATTTTAAGCCTATGAGTACTGACTCGCAGGTTTGATATAATGAAGATCTATTCTGTACCGGTAGAAAAAAGCAGGTTAGATTTGCATGTACTTATCCTGTTAATCCGGATAATCCCTAAATTCTGATCATTTTTTAATATCTACACAGAGTATTCTTTTCTTTCCCTCTCTGCTCTGATACTTTCTCGATATAGTTATGCAGAGATTCCCTGTGGCGGTGGAAATATAAGGCTCGGAGATAAATCTGTCATAGCCGTTAACAAGATTAAAATAATACTCCTTGTTGGACTGATCGCTGTAGATGTCATCGGGGTGAAAAATGCGGCTTTTACGGTAATTTTTAATGCTGATATTGACCACGGTTTCGCTTATCTGAATGCCGCATTCATCAAGTATGTATATGCATTCAATTCCATTTACTCCCACGGCAGTATCTATGAGTATCTGCTCCGGGAGGTATGTGTCGCTGGTTTTAAGGTTTTCAATTATTCTGTCAGTGAGAGCGCTGAATTCTTTCAGTTCGTTCTCCTGAATCTTAAGCCTGAGATTTCTGGTGTTTCTGAACGATTCTGAAACTTCAGAAATCTTTTTAGAAATCGTTTCTGTGTTAAGTGTTTCAATTGGAAACGGTTTTGCCAGAAAAAATCCCTGGAGTATATCCGCATTAAGTTCCAGCATTTTAAGAGCTTCACCCTCTGTCTCTATCCCTTCTGCAACGACGAGCGATCCTGTGTTATGCGATAATTTAATCAGGGAGCGCGCAACCTCCTGTTTTAGAAAGTCAGAATCTACATCGCGGATTATTGATATATCGAGTTTGATAATATCAGGTTTGAGCTTGATAATTCTATCCCAGTTGGAAAATCCAGCGCCGAAGTCGTCCATGGCAATCATGAATCCCTGTGACCTGTATTGATTAACAAAATCTACCAGTATATTTATATCTTCTACTTCAGATTCCAGTATCTCCATTATTATGCATGAAGGATCAATCCTGTATTTTTCAACACTTTTGAGGAAGTGTTTTGATCCTAGACCTGTGCGTATTGCGGAGCTGTCAATATTGACGGAAAGAACAGCCTGTTTATTCTGAGCATGATAATTTTTAAAATTCTCCAGCGCTTTTTTCCTGAAGAGCCTGTCCAGCTCAAGAATGAGTCCGTATTTTTCAGCCTCTTCAATTAGAATTCCGGGAGAGATAAGAGTCCCGTCGCTCTCCCTTACTCCGCGACTGAGAGCCTCAAAACCGATTATCTGTTTTCTTTTTATAGATATCAGAGGCTGATAGCATGTGGAAATTAACTCACTGCTGATTGTCTCTTCAATTGATATTTTTTTGTTATTGCTCATAAAATCACCATTTAGTTTATATCTATATGGGCAGAGTAAAATTAACTTGTTTTTTTAAAAGCCCCATTAATTATTATATATCTAAAAGTATGAATAGTTTACATAAACTTAAACTAATAAAGTCGAATTGTAGTTGTGAGCGGCATCACAGTCGCGGCAGATGATTAAACATATCCCGTAATACCCTTCCCCATCTCATCATGGGGAAGGTGCCCGGCAGGGCGGATGGGGAGGGCCAGGAGGGAACACAATGAAAATAGCAATTGCGCAAATCAATCCGATAATTGCAGATGTTGATGGAAACAGGAATAAGATAATTTCATTTATAAAAGATGCTGACTCAAGAGGGGCAGATATTGTAATTTTTCCCGAGATGTCCACAATCGGATATCCTCCCATGGATCTTCTTGAGAGCAGTAAGCTGGTGGATGATAATCTCCGGTCAATGGAATCGATAAAAAAATACTCCAGTAATGTAAAGTGTGCCATTGTAGTCGGATTTGTCGATTATGACAGAGAGAATGCCCCGATGCTCTTCAATTCGGCAGCTGTTATTCAGAATGGTGAAATAATTTTCAGGCAGGATAAAACGCTTCTCCCCGGTTATGATGTTTTCGATGAGTACAGATATTTTTCATCATCGCGAAAATCCTCTATTTTTGAATTTATGGGACAGAAAATCGGAATCACAATCTGCGAGGATATATGGTCTGCTCTTAATACCGATAACAGCAGATTTATGGAGCAGCGGAGGTATCATGCTGACCCGGTTAAGCTTCTTGTTGAAAAGGGTGCTAAGGTTATAATCAATATCTCCGCATCACCATATATTAAGGGGAAGAGACAGGTGCGGATGGAGATGCTCTCCCGTCTCGCGGCAGCCGATTCGATCTCTGTAGTTTATGCAAATCAGGTGGGTGGTAACGACAGTCTGATTTTTGACGGCAACAGCTTCTGTATCAATCCGAAGGGCGAGATTTATTCTCATGCAAAAAGTTTTGAAGAGGATCTTCTTATATTTGAGCTTAATAAAGGGGATGCATTAAAGGTCGGGATTGATGATATTGAGGATATCCGGAAAGGACTCGCTTTAGGTGTAAAAGACTATATGCACAAGTCCGGTTTTAAAAAGTGCATATTGGGATTAAGCGGCGGTATAGACTCTGCACTTACTGCTGCGATTGCATGTGATGCTCTGGGCCCGGAAAATGTTTCAGGAATTACAATGCCTTCAATATATTCGTCATCTGGTAGTGTTGATGATTCTTATAAACTGGCTGAAAATTTGAAGATTAAAATTGATACAATTTCTATTAAAAAACTTTATGATCAGTTCAATTCCGATCTCTCCGATGTTTTCAGCGGTATGGCCGAAGATGTAACTGAAGAGAATATTCAGGCGAGAATACGCGGAACACTCCTCATGTCGGTAAGCAACAAAACAGGAGCACTGCTGTTAACCACAGGTAATAAGTCCGAGTTCGCAACCGGTTACTGTACCATGTACGGCGATATGTGCGGCGGACTTGCCGTAATCTCCGACCTGCCTAAAACTCTTGTCTACGAACTTTCAGAACATATAAACAGAAGAGCGGGGCGTGATATCATCCCCCGTGAAATTATAGATAAAGCTCCATCTGCTGAACTCCGCCCGGATCAGAAAGATCAGGACTCGTTACCTCCATACGATATACTTGACGGTATAATTGAACTCTACATAGAGCAGCGGATGTCTACCGATGAAATTGAAAAGCGGGGATACGAAAAAGAGACGATCGATTTTGTACTCCGTCTTATAAACTTAAACGAATACAAAAGATTTCAGGCCGCACCGGGACTTAAGGTTACATCAAAAGCTTTCGGTATAGGGAGAAGAATCCCGCTGGTGAAGAGGTTTGTACCGTAGGGTTATATCTAAAAGTAAGTGGGTGTGGTGTTGAGAACTCGCCCGCCCCTATCCGCCGCTATGAGAAAGTCAAATTTAAGTGCTACCTTTTTTTAAATTTTTTTCTTTTAGCGTGCTCCTTTTTTTTAATAACCAGGCAGCCTGCAATTAAAACGCTTTATATGCCGCTATTCGTACTTGTGTACAGTTTATTTATTCTTTAGCTTTTAATGGTGCTGATAAACCCTGTGACGTCCTCAGAAGGGACAGCGGATAGGACATCATGCACCAAATTGTTAAATAAAGCATTGTAATGTACAGCTCCTTGTTTGTTATAATATCCTTAAACATCAATGAACTAAACCAACCGTATATGGTGTTCTATGAATTAACAGAGTCCGTAAACGAATAGCCAGTTTTCTTGCAACTGCAACAATCGCTTTCTTTCTGCTTCCCGAACTGTTAACAACATTATTAAATATTTGCAGTAGTACCGGATCATATTTCAATGCTCGCCATGCGCACTCAACAAGCCATGACCGTACTAATTTATTTCCCTGTTTTGTAATATGACCTTTCCGTTCCGTTTCACCTGATGAATATTCACTTGGGATCAATCCCAGAAAACTTGAGAATTCAGCTTTATTGTGAAACCTGTCAAGACTTCCCCACTCCAGAACAAGTCTGATTGCTGTCAGAATACCGATACCAGGTGCGCTTTTTAGCAAGTCAACATCTTCTTTGTATGCTTCTGACTTTGCCAATATATGAATTTCTTTCAGCACCTGTTTCTGAAGTTCCCAGAGATGAAACAATTCATTGAACATAATACTGAAGTCAAATTTCAGTGATAAAGAAATATCCATCTCGGGAATACGTTCGTATGCTTTTTTATAATGTGTTCGATACCAACTGCCTCCCTGAAACTGATTGTCTAAGCCGTGAAACTCCAATGCCCTTCGGATCCTGTTACATTCCCTTGTTATATCGCGTTGTAATTGCTCATATAAACGTGATATCTGGCGGTCTTCACGGCGCTTTCGATCTGGAACGTGGCAGATATGGTAATCGCCACTTTCTAGATTCTTTGCCAGCCTCCGGCAGTCTATACGGTCATTTTTCTGCCGTTGTGTTTTCTCTTGAGTTACAGTATGTGGAGGCGTAACAATACAATCATATCCGTCAGATTTCAACTGATCGTGTAATCCAAATCCCCTAAATCCGGCCTCATACATTACATGTATGAGGCAATCCGGAAATTTGTTGTTAAAATAGTTTTTAAGTACTTCATATTCAGCTGGCATACTCGCCTCATGAATTGTTACTTTTCCGCTTCGTACACATACTTTCCAAGTCTTTTTAGAATCTTCAAGACCAATAAAAATTTCCTTGTTTTTAACTATATAGTTCATTAAATTACTCATAAGGCTACCTCCTTTGTTGATTTTTGTTTTACTTCTTTTGCACTTCTAAGGTAGCCTTCTTTTTTAGATTTTCAAATAAATTAACCTCTCTGTTCTAGCATAGTAAACCCTATCGGGCACCTTTCGTCGAGCGCATTTTCGGCGTCCTGCCGGCACTCGACACTAGAACATCCTGTTCGTCGCCCATGGTGAGATGGTGAAAGGGATGCTCGGAATATTTAGTATTTCTCTCCACCCTTTTACCAGCTAATCATTACCCACATCTCTAAGTTTTTTAGAGATGTGGGTAAAAAAGTTATATTAATTTAAATATCTGTGCTAATTTATGGTTGGATTAATCTTCAGGAAGAATAATCCATGAATAAAAAATTAAATCTGTCGGATGAAATTAGAAATAATACAATCAATGATAAGAGGATAAGAAGTCGATTGGCAAAAACTATTGATCAATTATCGCAATATCCCAATCATTCGATTCCTCAAGCATGCAAAAAACCGTCAGAAATAAAAGGGGCATATCGATTGTTAGACAATAAAAAAGTTACTCCCGAAGGAATATTGTCCGGACATAAAGAAGCAACCAGAGTAAGAATGGCTGAACATAAAATTGTATTACTTGTACAGGATACAACTGATTTCAATTACACCAGACCTTCTGCTATAAAAGGAATGGGGGATCATGCGGCATCTCCTAATAGTAAAGGTTTATTACTCCATAGCACTCTTGCTGTAACACCGGAAGGTGTACCTCTGGGTTTATTATTTCAAAAGTATTGGACACGAGATCCAGAAGAAAAAGGAAAAAAGAATAAAAGGAAAGAGCTTCCCGTTGAAGAGAAGGAAAGTTTTCGCTGGATAGAAGCCATGGAAGAAAGCACTTCCGATATTCCGGATGGTGTAATAACAGTAACTGTAGCAGATCGCGAAGCAGATTTTTTTGATTTATTTAGAAGAAGCAAAGAGCTCAAACAAGATATACTGATAAGAGCTATCGGCAATCGGAAAGTCAATAGTGAAGAAAATTCTTTGATTAAAACAATTGAAGCAGCAGAAATTGCCGGAAAAATCAAGGTTTTCATACCAAGGGATGCAAATTCTAAATTGCCGGAGAGAGAAGTGGAGTTGGAAATTAAATTCCGCACACTCCAGTTAAAGCCGACATATTATTCAACAGATTCAAAAAACTCACAGTTCATAGAACTTGACGCTTTATATGCCAGGGAGATAAATCCAGCACTGGATGAAAAACCAATAGAATGGTTATTGCTCTCATCAATACCAATTTTGACCATTGAAGATGCGGTAGAAAGACTCGGCTGGTATAGACAGAGATGGAAGATTGAAAGATTTCATTTTACTCTCAAGAGCGGATGCAAAGTTGAAGAGCTGCAACTTGAAACTATAGAGCGTATTGAAAACGCACTTTCTCTATATTCGATTGTTTCATGGAAATTATTATGGCTGGTCTATGAGAGCAGAATCAAACCTGATGAATCTTGTGAGATTGTATTAGAAGAATACGAATGGCATGCATTATATTGTATGGTAAAACAGAAAAAAGATTTTCCAAAGAAGCCTCCAACTCTAAAAGAAGCATCAATGATGATAGCAAGATTAGGTGGTTTCATGTGTCGCAAGGGTGATGGTGATCCTGGTGTTAAGGTCATGTGGCGTGGGCTTCAGCGTTTGAATGATGTATCTTCTGTATGGTCTATTATAACTCATACAGAAGATGTGGGTAATGATTAGTTTTACCAGGGGGGAGATGTCGCATCGCGACAGAGGGGCGTTTCATAGCGGATCGGAGCTTGTATATAATTTAAAAAAGCTGAAAGTACTCCATCACCTGTTTAAAATTCTTCTGAACATTTTCTTTCCCTGCAACTATCTCCATGTGTCCCGGAAGAAGATATTCTATATCGAGTTCTGATATTCTCATTATACTCTCTTTGAGCTGTGCGGCATTTCCGCCGGGGAAGTCTACTCTGCCGAAACTGTTGTTGAATATGAGATCGCCGCAGATTAGTGTTTTCTTCTCTCTCCAGTATATACATACAGATGCAGGGGAATGCCCCGGAGTTTTGTATACTTCAAGTTCAACATCTCCAATCTTCAGATATCCCTCTTCAAGCTCTATGTCGAATTTTACTTCAGGGAACTGCATACCCATCATCTGGAAGAATAGAGGCCCCTGCTCATTTAAAAATTTAATTTCATCCTTATGCATTCCTGCCGGGATGTCGTATTTTGTAAAATTTACAGTCCCTTCGAAATGGTCGGGGTGACTGTGGGTGTTTAAGACGAAACTTATTTTTTCAATATCTATTCCGTCACTTTCCATCTGCTTGAGGAGTGTGTCTGTATAGTTTTTAAGACCCGGATCGAAGAGAATATTAAGCGGTTCTCCAAAGTAGAAGCTGTTGCAGTTATTTTCAAAAACGCCCTTCCATATATATGAGTAAACTTCATCTGTTACTTTCATTTTAATACCTCTATGTTCGATTGCTTAAATTACCACTGCAATTTAAAATATATTTAAGTTATTTTCATACATGATTTAGACTGCAGAATATTTGTCAAAATATTTTTCAGGAATAAAACTGTTTAGAGGTTGTCTGATACAGCAGGAAAGTGAATTTAGATTTCCCTCCGGTGAAGGAGGGAAATCAGATTATTATTTAGTCAGGCTGCTTACAAGGCCAACTATCGCATCGATATCGGCCTGATTAGGCTTGTGGTTCTTGTCGAAAGCTTTGAAGTATTTAATTTTTTTATCTTTTCCTACAACAATAAAAACAGATTTGTTATTACAGTCGCCAATTCCCCAGGAGTTTGGAAAAGTGCGGTCTACATCAGTAAGAACTGTAACCTTATATTTTTCGATTTTTCTTCTTACCATCAAACGGATAACTGAATCAGGAGCGAATGAATCTTTAAGATTGGCTATTCCTATTCCTCTCTGTTTAGATTCAGGAAAATTTTTAGCTTTCAATGCGTCTGATATAGGATCACTGAAGTCAGCTGCTTCCTTGTCTCCATAAACGATTGTGATAACTTTAGAACCAAAATCAGGAATAGTTGCAGGCTGATTATTTGCGTCCTTGATGTTAACATTAGATACATCCTGACCTACTGATAAAGCATTTACTGCTATAAAACCGGCTAGTGTAATAAATAAAGATCCCAGTACTACAATAAGATTGCGTTTCATAAAAACTCCTTCCTTTATTTTTTAATAACTTGAATTTTGAATATTTTTTTCATGCAGGATATTTTTTGTCAAGAAGGAAGTTTTGCATTGGAATTATGATTCAGAACATTAAAAAACACGTTATTTAAGCTGCCTGGCATGTTGAGCAGGTTAGAACTGAACATAATTATAGATTTTGCCTCTCGGCATTAAAAGTACATAAGATATTTTTCTGAATTTATACAAATTCTTGACAGAATACAGTATTTTATACTTTTATATATTAAATTATAATTAATACTTTAGAATCAGCAGTAATTTCTGAACTTTTTTGTAAAAAACTCTATTATTCCCGCCGTAAAAGGCGTAAGGGATATATAATCTTCACTTTTTACATTGAAATATATGTTAAGGAATTAACACTGCGTTAGAATTATTTTTTGAGTAAAATGAATATATGTCTATTTTCTAATCGGCAGCATATATCCGGTAATAAAAATCTGATCAGTCATATGGAGAGTCAAGGTGTCTAAGGAATACATATACGAAAATTACAGAATCGGGAGAGGGGATGAGGTCTCCGGGCGTGATTACCTCTTATATCGATTTTATGAAATACTTCCCGGATTTTTATCCTGGCTTACAATTATTCTGGCGGTAGTCTGTTCGTATCTGGTTCCTCTTTATACGGCTATGTTTATTATTGCATTCGATGTGTTCTGGCTTCTGAAGACTGCATATCTCTCCCTGCACCTGAAAGAGAACTGGAAGCGCATAAAAGAACATATGGCTGCAGACTGGGTGGAAAAGCTGGTCCACTTCAAGTATGACCATATATATCATATGATAATGCTCCCCTTTTATAAAGAGGATGAAAAGCTCATTGAGAAGACTTTAAAATCTCTCCTTGATTGTGAATATAACAGCAAACGACTGATAGTTGTACTCGCTGCCGAAGCGCGTGCCGGTGAAGAGCCTCTTGAAATTGCAGCAAGAATGAAGAAGAAATACGGAAAAGAATTCGGGCATTTTTTAGTTACTGTACATCCCGATGGAATAGTCGGAGAGATGGCCGGTAAGGGTTCAAATATCTCATACGCAGCGGAAGAGGCGAGGAAGCTCGTTCTCGATAAAAAGAAGATCTCCTATGACGATGTTCTTGTCTCTGCCTTTGATATTGATACTATTGTATACAGTCAGTATTTTGCATGTCTTACATGGATGTTTCTTGCGAATGAGAATCCATATAATACTTCGTTTCAGCCGGTTCCTGTTTTTAATAACAATATTTTTGAAGCGCCGGCAATATCCCGTGTTGTTGCCTTCTCCGGTACTTTCTGGCAGATGGTTCAGCAGGAGCGTCAGAAGCGGATGGCAACTTTCAGTTCTCATTCAGTTCCGTTCAGTACTCTGTATAAAGTCGGTTACTGGCAGAGCAATATGGTAAGTGAAGACTCTCGAATATTCTGGAACTGCTACATGAAGTTCAATGGAAATTATATAGTAACACCAATGGCCTATCCTGTTTCCATGGATGCCAACCTCGCTCACTCCTTCTGGCAGACTATGAAGAATATCTACAAACAGCAGAGACGCTGGGCTTACGGAGTTGAAAATTTTGCGTATATAATGTTTAACTTTTCAAAGAATAAAAATATTCCCAAATGGGAGAAGTTTAAAATATTTGCAATAAATGTTGACGGTTACTGGTCTCTTGCGACTAATCCTCTTATGATATTTCTTCTCGGCTGGCTCCCTATAATTTTAGGGGGGAGAGAGTTTAATACAACTACTATGAGTTTCAGTCTTCCGTATATTACACGGGATATTATGATGATTACAATGAGTAATCTTATCCTGTCATCAATGGTTGCAGTGAGCCTCATGCCCAGCATCCCCGAGACTAAGAAAAGACCGAAGAAGTTTTACCACATTATACAATGGCTTTTGGTGCCGTTTACAATTACAATTTTCGGTGCTATACCGGCACTTGATGCTCAGACCCGGCTGATGTTCGGCAGGTATATGGGCTTCTGGGTTACCCCAAAACATCGTTCGGAAGAATAGGGAGATTATATGACACCAAAACAGCAGTTCAGATATATGCTCGGACTTTTCGCGGTATTTTTAATAGTTATACCGGTTATAATATTTTACTCATTCGGTTATCGTGTCACCAGTGATTTTAAAATTGTAAAAACCGGCGGTATATTTATATCAAATAATGAATCAGGCGCATCTGTTCTGTTAAACGGTAAGTTGAAAAAGTCAGCCGGTATTCTTGATAAAAATATGCTTGTTCAGAATGTCAAGCCGGGCAGCTATACAGTTAAGGTGGAGAAGGAGGGGTTCCGTCAGTGGACAAAGTATGTCAAAGTCCAGGAGCAGCTTGTTGAAGTCTGTTTCCCTCTTTTAGTGCCTTCGGAACCGGAAAGTGTTGAAATCCCCAGATATCTTCCGGTGGAAAAAACTGAACCGCTTAAAAAAGGCGCAAAACGACCTAAACCTGAAGTCAATGATGACTATACCGATGTACTTGATCTTGTTAAAAAGGCAAAAAATCCTTCGAAGAGCATCTTCCCCACATGGAACAGCAAAGAGATTGCTGCGCTTAAACTCGGACCTATGAGAAAATTGAAAGGAAAAGTTTTTCTTTCAAATGAAGCAAATAAAGTTTATGTTAAATGGATCGGAAAAAAAGATCAGCTCCCGTTTTTTATAAACACAATGTCTAAGAAGCTGGTTTACACTCCGGATAAAATTATTAAAGCAATAGATTTTTATCCAAATAGAGATGATTCGTTTATCGTAAGATTTGATGACGGATCACTATACGCTGTAGAAATAGACACAAGATTCGGAAATCAGAATTCATACAGAATAGTAAAGTACTGCAGCAGTTTCCTTGTTCATTACGAGATGCTTTTTTATTTCATAGGGGATAAGCTTTACAGTATAGATTTTTCATCGTAATATGATTAATGTTTTTTGTACTCAAACATTTTAAAGCGGAATTATAATGAATTAAAACTGATAAATCTCCCGGCCTGCGGCCACCCTCTTTAATAAAGAGGGTTTTTTACTTTCGGGATTTGTTTAACCCTCTTTATCAAAGGGGGATGTTGAGTGAAGCGAAACCGGGGGATTTGTTTTGTTGACGCACAGTTTTAAAATCAACAATTTGTACTGTTGACTAAGTCTCTCTGTATTCGGGGGGATTTGTAGTATACGTAAAGGTAGAGAAAAGTTTATGAACGCAATATTCCTCGGTACTAACGGCTGGTTTGAAACAGATACAGGAAACACTTTATGTGTCCTTATTAAAACAAATGAATACGATATTGTCTTTGATGCTGGTAGCGGTTTTTTTAAGCTTGATAAATATATAGACGGGACAAAACCGGTATATCTTTTTCTCAGCCATTTTCATATGGATCATATATCGGGACTGCATGGGCTCTCGAAAATCAATTGTAAAAACGGTCTTTTTATAGTTGGGCAGAATGGCACCCGCGATGTAATTAATCATTTTGTAAACAAACCTTTTACAGTGCCGCTCAATGAACTGAAGTACACCGCTGAAGTTCTGGAGCTTCCAGCCGACAAAGATATGATCCCTTTCGAATTGGATTTTCTCCCTCTGCTTCATTCCGATCCCTGTCTGGGATATCGTATCACGGTTGATGGACGTGTTGTCGCGTTCTGTACAGACACAGGTTTCTGTGATAATGCTGTTAAGCTTGCGCGGGATGCAGATCTGCTTATAACCGAATGTGCATTTTTACCGGGGGAGGAGAACATTGAATGGCCTCATCTTAATCCGGAAACTGCAGCGCGGATAGCGCTTGAAGCTGGTGTAAAAAAGCTTGTGCTGACGCATTTTGATGCAGCCAGATATATAAATCTTAAAATGAGAAGAGATTCAGAGATCGTGGCACAGGGAGTTTTTCCAGCTTCAACAGCGTCTGAGGATCTCATGGATTTAGAAATATAATATCTCTGATTAACTTTGCTGTTTGCCTGAACTCGCTGAAGAGTCTATTGAATTATAGCATTTTACGATTGAATTAAAACAATTTTTTTCAGATGTCATTCCCGTGCAGACGGGAATCCATAGTTATTATCAAATATATGTCAGCAATTAAATGGATCTCCGCCTTCGCGGAGATGACAGCAATTACTAATTCATTCGTTAACCACTAAAGAATTGAAATAAAGAGAAATAAATTATGATAAAAATAGAAAATGTGTCGCTGGACATATATGGAAGCAGTAGAAGAATCCTCAGTGATATAAACTGGCATATAGAGAGAGGGGAGAGCTGGATACTTTTCGGAAGAAACGGATCGGGGAAGACCAAACTTCTTGAAATAATTACAGGTTATCTTTTCCCCACAGAGGGTGACGTTATACGATTCGGGCACGGGCATATCGGCTCGGATATCCGTGAGATCAGAAAACGGATCGGATATGTAAGTTCTGCTCTTCGTGAAAAATTCAACAGGGAGGAGACTCTTCTTGATACTGTGCTGAGCGGGCTTTATGCTTCCATAGGTCTGTATCGTGAACCTTCAATTGATGAAGTCGAAAAGGCACACAGACTTCTTGCGGAAACAAATCTTGCAGGACGCGAAAATGATATCATCGGACATCTCTCTGACGGGGAGAAACAGAAAGTGCTTATGCTTCGGGCGCTTATAAACGATCCAGATATTCTTATACTCGATGAGCCGTCTACCGGTCTCGACATCGGAGCGAGAGAGGATTTTCTCGATTCAATTACAAAGTTAATGAAGGGGCGTGACCATTCTCTGATTTATGTAACTCATCATGTGGAAGAGATAATCCCTGTGTTCAGTAGAATATTCGTTATTGATGACGGAAAATGCTTTTTCAACGGAACTGTTGAGGGCGCCATCGAAAACAATGTTTTCAGTTCAATTTTTAAAAGAGATATAGAAGTTTTCAGAAGAGGTGAGAGGCTTTACTCATCGCTGAGTTAAGCCCGGAATATCTACTGAGGATCAATCCCCATCTTCCCGCTGATGCTCCCTATGTTTATTTTCAGAACATTTACTCTTCCAAGATCTTCATCTGTCGGATCGGTATACTCAAACTGTCCGCCGTACTTTTTCATAATTGCATTAAGTGCTTCTCGTTTTTCTTCAATGGGTATTATTATCTCAGCCTTACCCTCTATCAGTATTGACCAGTATCTCATGCTGAATCCGCATGCTTTTTCTGCGATGAAAAGATTACCCGGCGCACTTATTTCAAAACATACAGCAGGATTATCCGCGATGTTGTCGAGTTTTCTCCCTTTAAGCGCGCAATGTATATAGATTGCGTCATTCAGATACGCATAATTAACAGGAGTGATATAGGGAACATTATCTTTTCCTGAAGTGGCAAGTCTTCCATAAACCTGATGCCCCAGCATCTTTTTGCATTTGTCCTGTGACAGCCATTCAACCGGCATATTAACCTCTCATTAAATAAAATTAAGCCCAGCGGCTTTTGCAGAAATATAATCCGCTCTCTGAAATCTGGAGTCCTTCCGGGTATTCAAGAAGAAAGCTCTCCTCTTTAAGGTCTTCAAGCATGGGGCGGAGAGCAGCACCTGAAAGGCCTGTTTCTGTTTCAAGTTCGTATAGAGTCATAAACTTTTCAGTTCCTGCTCTGTGAAAAATCTCATGTAGTATATCGTATTTATTCATTATTATTTACCGTTGCTAACTAAACGCAATGCACTTTGTGATGTCCACTTTTTTTTATACAGCATGTTTTATGATCGATTTTTTAAACTCATTATGTGTAATTATCTGAATTCTGGAACATCAGGTAAAGGTCTGTTTGTAAAGCGGCAAAACATTAGAAATACGGAGGGAATATGATATACAATCTAGGTGACAAACGGGTTTCTTTTAAAAGTGACGATTATTACATTGCAGAGAGCGCTCATGTAATAGGGGACGTTGTGATTGGAAACGGAGCCAGTGTCTGGTTTAATGCGGTTATAAGAGCTGATACCAGCACAATCATTATCGGCGATGAAAGCAATGTTCAGGATGGATGTGTCCTCCATGCAGAGGCCTGGAACAGGCTTGTTATAGGGAAAGGTGTTACTGTTGGACATCTTGCAATGCTTCACGGCTGTACTATCGGGGATTATTCGCTCATCGGTATTAATTCAGTGGTATTGGATGAAGCTGTAATAGGCAAAAACTGTCTTATCGGCGCAAATGCTCTTATAAAGTCAAAAATGGTTATTCCTGACGGTTCTGTTGTAATGGGGTCTCCTGCTAAAATTATACGGGAAATTACAGAAACCGAGATAAAAATTATTGAAGCGGGCGCTAAACATTATGTCGAAAACGGCAGAAAGTTTAAGTTTACACTTGTGGATATTTAGTTTTATAAAATAAAACGCGACATTATCGGAAAATTGTCTTTTTTTACACTTTTTATATAGTCATTTACTGACATGTCAGCGGATGTCTTGCTTTTGTTTATAATGTGTGTATGATGTTAAAATAATAAGGTTCTGTTTTTGTAATAATTCATAAACCGGAGAGTAATTTTACCTTCAGTTTGTGATTGCTTAACGGTTTTTGTGTAAAAATTGTTCCGGATAAATATTTTATTCCGGAAGTAAACATCAGTACAGGGTATTTTTTTAAAAGCATGTCGGATATTCAGATTAAAATTTAATAATTGTGAAGAGACCATGTTTGATACAATAGAAACCGAAATTGAAAAAATCTACCTGATCCGGGAGACTGATATCTTCCCGCACATCAGACATTTCGAAGAGCATATCGAACTTTTCATAAAAAATGACCATAGGGATCTAGTTTTTGATATGACTCATCTAGAGGGTGTTGACTCGATGTTTCTTTCATCAATAGTCCGGTTCCGGACCAAACTCTCCATGGGCGGGCGTTTGCTCCGGATAATAAACTACAACGAATATATACTAAAATGCTTCCAGCTTCTCCATCTCGACGGACATCTCCTGGGTTGACAGACTTTCGTAAAAGTCTCCCCCATTAATGGGGGATATGCCCGCAGGGAAGAGGGGGAGACCACTATTCTATTTTAAATTTATTTACAAGATCATTCAGCAGTTCAGACTGTGAAGACAGCTCTTCCGAACTTGCAGCAAGCTCTTCAGATCCGCTTGCGACACCCTGAGTTACATCATTAATTCTGTCTATTGCCTTGATAATTTCATTACTGCTTACGCTCTGTTCCTGCATCATAGTAGAGATCTCTTCAGACATTCTGTTGACCTCTTTTGCGTTTCCGGCAGCCTTTTTGCTGTTCTCGTCAAGCTCTACAGATGATTTTGCAATCTGCTCCATTAGTTCAGCTGTCTTTTTAACATTGGCGATGATGAGTCTCAATGATTCTGCAGTCTTGGCAACTAGCTGTGATCCCATTTCAACTTTGTTGTTAGATTCAAGGATGAGTTTTTTGATCTCACCGGTGCTTCCTGCTGTCTGCTCTGCAAGTTTTGCAATCTCCTCGGCAACAACGGCAAATCCTTTTCCATGATCACCGGCCCGTGCAGCTTCTATGCTGGCGTTAAGAGAGAGAAGATTTATCTGGTCGGAGATGTCGTTGATTATAGAAACGAAATCTGTAATCCGGCTGGAACTGTCGTTTATAGCTTTCATCCCCTCAACTGTCTGTCCAAGAACCTGTTCTCCGTCAATCGCGTACTTATAAGTGTCGTCTGCCATGCGGCTTGCATTCTGGGCAGTTTTGTTAATCTGATTAATTGAGTCAGAGAGCTGTTCCATAAGTATTTTGTTGTCACCGGCTCTTGATGCCTGAGCTTTTGTTGTTTCAAATACCGAGTCTATCGTAGCTTTTATTTGCTCCATTGCTGAAGATGTCTCTTCAATCGAGGCAGCCTGATCCTGCGCAACGCTTGCCAGTGAGCCGCTTGAGTTTGTCATCTCAATTGAGGAGTGAGCAATATGATCAGAGGTATTTTTTATTGTTTTAATCATATTTCCCAGCTGCTCAATGAGCTTGTTGAAAAGTCCGGCAACATTACCTACTTCATCGTGGGTTTTTATTGCGATTTTCTGTGTAAGGTCGCCCTCTCCGTGCCCCATCTCTTCAAGCGCCATTGCAACTTCATCAAGAGGGCTCAGGGCTTTTTTTATAATGAAAATAATTATTGCAATACCTGTCAGGTAGATCAGGAAATATAATATATTGTTTATAATCAGATCCCGTATGAGCGTTGGAGATAGTGCATCGAGTTTATAAGTTAAAACCATTGCTCCATAGAAATCACCAACTTTGTACCCCTCCATCTTTTTCCCGGTGAAATCAAGGCCGTCTTTATTTCCCCATAATTGTTCTGAGGTTGCGGGATCTCCGTGACACTTGATACAGTGTTCGCCCATTCTTAGCGTCTGATAATAGTGAAGCTGGTCGGTTTTACTGTCTATAAAGTAGAATTCTTCAAGATTTTCATTTTTCAGTTTTTCAAAAATTTTCAGGTCTTCTTCTCCGGCGGTATTTGCCTGATTTCTGGGGTTTACAACCGGTGTGCGGAATGTGAAGATTGTACTCTCACCCGCCTGTTTTATGGCGTTGAATGTGGATACAATCGGTACGATTGAATAGTCTTTATTATCCACATTTTTTTTGATTGCGGCGATGTCAAACATCCCTGTTTCCCAGTTTTTGGATGTCTGCTGCAGTACTGCCTCACCCATGGCTTTAACAGCTCTAACATGCTGGATAAGACCCTCTCTTGCCACCTCTTTGATGTCATTCATCGAAAGGATTGTGCCGATGATAGTTGTGATTAAAATAGTAGCAACAGTACCGTAAATTATTTTACTTTTGATTGTTGTATTTTTGTAGATGATTTTGTATGTTTTTCTTATAAGTTTTGTCTCTTTTTTCATGTTTTCCCTGCAGAAGTATTTTGTAATTTATCTGTAAATTGGACTGATTTATCAATTTTTAAGGCTTGTTACGGACAATTTAAAACAGATAATATAATATTCAGTAATTATTCTTAAATGTAATTTTTAGTATAGAAAAAATTACATATCCCCGCCGCCTTCGGCGGCGGGGAAAATAGAGCTTTCTTTATTCTAGAAAAGTTAAAGAATAAATACTGATAATATTTAATCATTTTAATTAAAAATAGCTATAATTTCAATACAAGTTTTTTTTACATAAAAAATTTTTATATTTATTTTCCGGTGTGCGCGGAGCGCTGTGCTCTCACTAGCTTTTTAGACCGGATGATTTTTAATTAGTAATTTATCAGCAATAAACTTAAAATCCCCCCGTTTCGCATTGCTCAACATCCCCCTTTGATAAAGGGGGTTATGAAATCACGGGAGTTTAAACCCTCTTTATTAAAGAGGGTGGCCGATAGGCCGGGAGATTTTTCGGTATTATTTAGAGAACTATTTAATGAATATCTATCCGTTCACAGCACTAGATATTTTGATTCCGGTATTTTCTTTATTTTCTCAAATAAATCTTTCTTTACATATATAGGGATAAAAAAGTGAATAGGTGAAATCCTGATATAAAGTCCGCTTCTGCCGCGCCTCTGGCGCGGCAGAGGCGGACTGGCGTTGGTTTTGAGCAATTATTAAGTTTAAAATCCGGTTTTAGAGCAGATAATAATGAATAAGAGCGACATTTTAAAGATTACCGAAGCATACGGCCTGGCTCCGAATAAAAAATTCGGCCAGAATTTTTTAATTAATGATTCTATTATTCAGAAAATAGTCGATTCATGCCTGCCGGATGGACAGCGCGTTCTTGAAATCGGACCAGGACTTGGATCAATTTCAATTCCTCTTGCAGATAGAGCTCTTTCGTACACAGCAGTTGAGATCGATTCCGGATTTGTCCGATATCTCACTGAAACTTTCGGTTCAACGGGGAAGCTGGAGCTGATTCACGATGATTTTCTGAAATCTGAAATTGAGGACAGGTTCGATGTTATAGTTTCAAATCTTCCATATTACTGCGCGTCGGAAATTCTGTTCCGTATTGCAAAGAATTTTAAAGCTGAAAGAATTCTTGTAATGATGCAGAAGGAGATGGCTGACAGGGTAATTGCTAAAGCCGGTAGTGAAACCTACGGCGCGTTAACGGTAACTCTTTCATATTATTTTGAATCAAAGATACTTTTTAATATAGCCGGAGAATCGTTCTATCCGAAGCCCGATGTTAAATCATCGTTTCTGCAGATGCTTCGAAAACCGAGATTTTTTACTCTCCCTGAACATGAGGAGATGTTTCATCTTATTGTAAAATCTGTATTCTGGGGGAGAAGGAAAACTCTCCTGAAGTCGCTTACAGATTCGCCCCATCTTGAAATGAAGAGAGATGTTGTTGAAAATATTCTGCAGAACTGCGGAATCAGACCTGATGTGAGAGGGGAGAAACTTTCACTTGAAGAATTTATAAAACTCACTGAGGGGGTAATCAATAACCGCTGATGAATAATGATAATAACGGGAATATAAAAAATAATAGTATGAATAGTGAACAAATAAAAGAGACCCTGGGGCGCTTTCTCCATCAGGTCCAGAAGCCTGCAAGATACTTCGGCAATGAACTTAATATGACTGTAAAGATCGACGCGAAGGTGCGTGTTGCTATATCATACCCTGACCTTTACGAAGTGGGGATGTCGAATAACGGAATCAAAATTCTCTATGATGCTGCAAACAGAGTTGAAGATGCCGCCTGCGAGAGAGTATTTGCGGTAGCTCCGGATTACGAGCATGAGCTTCGTACACGGGGAATTCCGCTCTATACACTGGAGACTTACACTCCGCTCCATGAACTCGATGCTGTGGGGTTTAATCTGTCCCATGAGCTTCTCGCGTCCAATGTGCTGCAGATTCTTGATCTTGGAAGAATTCCCATGCTGCGTAAAGATAGAAAAGATTCAGATCCATTTGTTATAGCCGGAGGCGAGGCTGTTTCAAATCCATTCCCTTATGCGGATTTTATTGATATCTTTTTTATCGGCGATGGTGAAGAGGGGTTTTCTGATATTGTAAAAACGCTGATGCATTGTAAAAATTCAGGAATTACTGCGAGAGATCTTATTCTTGATGAGCTTAAAAAAATTGAAGGTGTACTTCTTTCGAAGGACTATAGCTTTAATTATACAGGACTCAGTGCTGACATTTCGGAGTATAAAAAAGTAAAAAAAGTTTCTGTTTCTGCTGATGCATGTTTTACCCCGGTTAAGCCTCTTGTTTCGTCTATACGGATCTCTCAGGAGCGGGCTGTTATTGAACTTGCGCGGGGATGTTCTAATCTCTGCAAGTTCTGTCACGCGGGATATTACAGTCTGCCTTACCGCCCATTCAACGCGGAGAAGGCGGCGCGCGATATATTCTATCAGCTGGATAATACAGGATACGACGAGGTGACTCTCACTGCTCTTTCGATTGGTGACTATAAATATATGGTTAAGCTTCTAAATGATGTGCTTCCGGAACTAACCGAACGGGGAGTATCCATTGCGCTCCCTTCACTTAAAGTTGACAGAACAACTCTTCCGATTATTGAAACAGTTTCGAATCTTAGAAAGAGTTCCCTTACATTTGCAGTGGAGTCTGCGTCTGATGAGATTCGGAGCATTTCGAACAAAAAAGTGAAAAGGGACGATCTTTTTGATGTCGTTGATTATGCTTTTAATCACGGATGGAGGATGATCAAACTCTATTTTATGATTGGCCTTCCCGGATGCGGTGACGTCGATGAAGCTGAGGAGATAATCGCTCTTTTGAAAGATCTTGTAAAAGTAGGGAAGGGTAAGAAAGATATAAATGTGACAATCTCGCCGTTTATACCAAAACCCCATACTCCTTTCGATCACGAAAAGCAGATGGGCATGGAGTATTTTCATGATGTGATACGGAAAGTGAAGTCAGCTTCCCCGCGTCAGATAACTATAAAGAATCACGATGTACGTTCGTCTTTCCTCGAAGGGCTTCTGGCGCGTGGAGACGAACGGATCGGTACTGTAATATATAATTCATATCTCGATGGTGCCAGGCTCGATTCATGGCACGAGTATTTCCGTTTTGAAATATGGATGAAGAATATCGAAACATATCTCCCCGAGTGGAAGATCTACCTTGAAGAGAGAACCGGCGACGTGACATACCCCTGGCAGGTTATTGAAACAGGTGCGGAGAAAGCGATCAATGCAATGCGCGGCAGAAAACTCGATCTGGAGGGATACCATCCCCCTGAAAAGAGATACGCCGAAGAGCTCACCTCGGATACGAATAAAACTGCAGTGAAAAGTTTTGAATTGAAATATCCAACGGAACAGACTTTACGTTTTGTTTTTACTAAAACGGGCGTTGGTAAATACATAGGGCATATAGACTTTAATGAAATTATTAAAAGAGGATTCCGTATGGCGGGAGTTCCTGTCTCTTTCAGTCAGGGATTTAACAAGAGAGAGCGGATCTCCTGCGGCTATCCCGTTCCATTGGGAGTTGAGAGCATAGCCGAGATTGTAGACGTCGACCTGTACTCAATACTTACTGCATCGGAAATAGCAGAACTGCCGGGTAAAATTAATCCGCGTCTCCCTGAATTTCTTAAAGTTGAAAAAGTCCGCGAGCGTGAAAAGAGCGTAACAATTATGGCTCTGACCCATGCTGTTGAATATTCCGCAGAGTTCAGCGATTCAGCTGCTCTTAAAGATGCCGTTGCGTATCTTGCAGGGAGCGAAAACTTTATTAAAAAGGGTAAAAAGGATAAGGCTGATCAGGAGTATCCGTTAAAAGATATTCTGAATTCATATCAGAGCGATGGTAATTCTCTGACTTTAACTCTTTATACCGGAAAAGAATCTTCCGTGAGGATAGATGAATTTCTTTCAGGTATAACAGGTATTAATGATATAAGCGGTTCAGGTGTGAAAATTGTAAAGCAGGCTCAGTATACAGTTGAAGATGGAGCAATGAAGCTGCTTCAGTAGTATGCTGAGCATCTCTCATTTTTCATTCTTCAGCATCTCCTGACCTTTAAGTTCAAGTTCTATCGACCGGTCTCTGTTGCCGATCTGTTTGTATATCTCCGACAGCTGGAAATATACGTCTGTATTTTGCGGAGCCAGTTTTATTGCCTGTTCATAGTTTTTAATCGATAGATTAATGAAATATTTTCTCCGTTTCATGTCAGGCTTGTTGTTGTAGTATATGTTCCCGAGATAGATGTATGTCAGAGTGTAATCGGGTTTATTGCTTTTTAACTCTTCAAGTACAGTTACAGCATCATCGTATGCGCCAGTCTGTCTGTATGAATCGGCAAGTCCAATATAAGCTTCTATATGAGCCGGATTGACCTCCAGTGCTTTTTTAAATTCATCGGTAGCTGCTGCTGGATTTTTTTTCCGCATCTCTTCCGCATTATTATAGATCCCGCTGCTCTTCGTTATTCCCTGGTCATAACACTGTTTAAAATATTTCTCCGCCTCGGCAGGCATATTTTTTTTGTAATGTATCCTTGCGAGATTGATCAGAGCTTTAGGATTATCCGGGTTGAGTGAAACACTTTTATTGTAGTGATTCATGGCGGAGTCATCCCTCTGGAAGTATTCATCTATTCTCCCCATTGATGTATGAATATCCGACTGGTCATCTTTTATCTGAAGTGAGGTTAGAAGATATTTTTCAGCCGTGTACATATCTTTATTCATCAGGGATATCTCTGCGAGAACATTGGCCGCCTCGTAGCTTTCGGGATTTTTTTTCAGAGCCATTTTCATGCTGTCATATGCGTCCTTGTACATCTTTGCAGCGTACTGTTTCCGCCCCTTCTCCAGGTTGTATGTCCAGTGATACTCTTCACGGGCAGAAGCTTCGATATTCAAAGAAAAAATAATTATCAGATAAAATATTTTTTTTATAAGATTTTTTATTGACATATTCTGTGTACAGAATAGATATGTATAGTCTTTTGACGATGTGGTCAGGTAGCTCAGCCGGTAGAGCAGGGGACTGAAAATCCCCGTGTCGGCGGTTCGATTCCGTCTCTGACCAATAGTTTTCTCTTTATTCATTAGTTTCCTCAAACAACCTACATTTAATTTTCGACTGTTTTAAATTCAACTGAAATAATTAAAGTTAGTATATTTTATCCATAAAGGGTAGAGTATATTAATTTTATTTCAGATGATGTTCCGGAGCATCATCTGAAATAAAGAGAGCGGGATAACAGGGGGAAACTGCGGCGGTAGTGTAATGGGGTTATTTTCCCGCTTCAATGTCCCCTTTAATGGATTGAGCCCTAATTTTTCTCGGCCCTTTCGGTTCTTCAGCTACGGGGGTGATTTTTTTCTCAATTTTTTTCCCGTTACTTTTATCCGAAGTATCTTGTATGTCTTTTAACAATATCTCTTTATCTTTTTCTACAACAGCTTCCCTGCCGGCTTCAACCATTACAAAGTCTGAATCATTACCCGATGATTTCCTGACTGCAACTTTCCCTTCTACACATGAAATTGTGCTTTTGTCGTTATCCGAAGTCACAATGAATTCAGTTCCTCTTACTCCGGCGACAGAGGTGGGAGTGTTGACATTAAATTTTTCGTTAGATGTCAGTTTTCTGGTTACTTTAAAAAGTGCCTGGCCATTTTCAACATATATGCCGGTATTCTCTGAGTTGTCTTTGAGGTTCTTTGTAAGTTCTGTCATTACTGTTGAACTTTTTTCATTAATCCTGATGACGCTTCCCTGAAATTGAATTTCAACGATAGACTTAACTCCGGTTTTAATAGTCATTCCCCCGATAATTTTATCACCGGTATTTACCGTGGATGTTACATTATCTGAAATCGCTTTAACATCACCAGTAACAAAATTTACAAGACCATCATTGCCTGTAATTGATTTTTCTTCACTGCTGCAGTTTGTTAATTGTAAAGCAGTAAAAGCCAGTATTATAATTATAAAATATTTTTTCATCTCCCCCTCCAATGTGAGTCTTAAAAATTTTTTTTGCAATAGTTAAAGTAATGATTCGATTGTAATCTGCACTGATTAAGTAAGCTGTAAGCTCTTCTTTCAGTGGCTAATTCTGAGTCCGTTTTTTAATCCTTTTTTTAATGCTTAATGCAGTTCTGTCATTGGGGCTAAGCTTTAGAGCTGAGTTAATATCAGCCTCTGCACCTTTGTAATCCCCTTTTTTCTCTTTTTCAATTCCCCTGTTGATATATGCGTCAGAGTTTGAAGGATCCAGCCGGATGGCTGTATCATAATCCAATATTGCACTTTCGGTATCCTTTAAGGCTGACTTAACTGTTCCGCGGTTAAAATAGATTTCTACATTATCAGGCATAAGTTTAACCGCGATATTGTAATCTTCGAGTGCCCCCTTCAGGTCGCCATTTTCAAATTTTATACATGCCCGGTTGTTGTATGGCTCGGGGAACCTTGGATTTAAACTGACTGCCATGTCGAAATCTGCAATCGCGGCGATATAGTTTTTTTGTGAATAATAGATATTTCCCCGGTTGTTGTATGCCTGATAGAATGAGGGATTAATCGAAATAGCTTTGTTATAGTCCTTAAGCGCTTCGTTTAAGTTATTCATCTGTTCATTCGCTATTCCGCGGTTGTAGTATCCTTCAGCGTAATCCGGCTTTATTGTAACTGCTTTTGTCAAATCAGCAATTGTCCCTTTGTAATCAGAGAGTTCGGATTTGACAATCCCTCTGTTGTTGTAAATTTGAGGAATGTCGGGGCTTAATTCAATAGCCCTGTTATAATCTGCCAGTGCACCATCGTTATCGTTTATGTTCATTTTGGCAGCACCCCGTCCGTGATAGGCAGGAGCGTAGTCAGGTTTTATTTCTATAGCTTTATTGAAGTTTGTTATAGCGTCAGGATAGTTCTGGTCATTTTTGTATATTACTACACCTTTCCTGAAGTAGATGTCCGCATTGTCGATTGTATCAGGTTTTTTCTTACTTAGACTGTTCAAGATGTTTATTACTAAATCCCTATTGTGAATAGCTGAACTGTAAGCCGGATTGATCTCAATTGCGCGATCGAAGTTTGCGACAGCCTCTTTATACTTTTTTAATTTAAATTCCGCCAGCCCTTTATTGTTGAAGGCAATAGCCATTTCCGGATTAAGCTTAACTGCGGTATTGTAGTCAGAAATTGCTCCATCAATATCACCTGTTCTGCTTCGGATCGATCCGCGATTATTAAAGAAATCTGCGGATTCAGGATTCAGAGTAATAGCCTTATCATAATCTGACAATGCATCTGTGAAATTTCCGGACTGAAGTTTCAGATTGCCGATGTTATAACGGGCACTGGTGTATGATGGATCTATTTTTAAGGCTGTGAGGTAGTCAGATAGGGCGCCGTTAAGGTCATTACTTCTGAATTTTGCTATACCTCTGTTATTGTAGGCTTTCACATAACCGGTATTTAATTCGATAGATCTGTTAAGATCTTCAATCGCTTGAATATTATTACCGGCTAATAACTCAGAACTCCCCCTGCTGTAGTAAAACCGGAAGTCTGACTTATCTGATAATATTGCCTGGCTGTAGTCCTCTATTGCACCTTTAATATTGTTAAGCTCGGCTTTTACATTTCCTCTTCTATAAAAGACATAGGATAATGAAGGATTTTTTATTAGAGCCATGGTGTAGCTCTCCAGAGCTTTATGATATTCTTTCTCATACTCAAATAAATATCCTTTTGCATATAAACCATATTCTGAATCGGGTGCTTCGATAATGATTTTTTGAATCATTGAACGCAGGTTTTCGCTGCTCTGGTTTTCTGTGGTTTTAATATACAATTCAGCTGTTTTTTTCAAAGTAGCGTTATCTGCAGAGAGTGGAGAGATAAATGACAGGGCGATTGATAATATGATTCCGGGTATTAAAATATTTTTCATTAAGGCGGGGCTCCGTGATAGTTTAATTCCATCGGGATATATAAATAAACATATCGTCTGCAGTAAATATAATCAGCAGTATCATTATTTCAGAATTTATATATCATCTCAATTAATAAGTGTGAAATTGCTGAAAAACGGGTAATTTTTTTTAGCCTGAAAGTATTGTTTTTCATTTTGATTAATTCATGAAACAGATCCAATAAAAAAGCAGAGGCTGATGTCTCTGCTTTTTTATCATATATCTCCGTTTTACCGGAATTTTAAATTCTAATTAAGCCTGAGCAAGTGTTACTGCTGCAGTGTTAACGATCTCTTCAACAGAACATCCTCTTGAAAGGTCTGTGATAGGCTGAGCAAATCCCTGAAGGAACGGGCCGTATGCCGCTGCGTTTCCGAATCTCTGAACAAGTTTGTATCCGATATTTCCTGACTGAAGGTCCGGGAATATAAGTGTGTTAGCGAAACCTGCTACAGTTGAGCCTGGAGCTTTCTGCTGGCCAACGCTTGCAACAAGTGCAGCATCTGCCTGAAGTTCTCCGTCTACTTTAAGATCAGGAGCCATCTGTTTAATCAGCTCAAGAGCTTTTACAACTTTATCAACATTCTCATGTTTTGCAGATCCCTTTGTTGAGAAAGAGAGAAGTGCAACGATAGGCTCAGTGTTAAGGAATTTTCTGCATGATTCAGCAGACTGAATGGCAATCTCTGCAAGCTGCTCAGCAGTAGGATCAGGAATTGTAGCACAGTCTCCAAAGATCATAAGACCGTCTTTTCCCCATTTTTTATCAGGCATATCCATTACGAAACATGAAGATGCAGATTTTACTCCTGGAGATGTTCCGATGATATTGAATCCCGCAAGAAGTACTTTACCTGTTGAATTTTCAGCACCTGCAACCATAGCATGAACTGCATTTTTCTTAACCATCATTGCGCCCCATCTGAGGTTATCAAGCATAGCTTTAGCCGCTTCCTCTTCAGTCACACCTTTGTGCTTTCTCATTTCAAAGAATGCATTTGCATAATCAGCTTTAAGGTCAGTTGTCGCGGGATCGATAAGTGTAATTCCGTCAAGTTTTACACCCTGCTCGCCTGCTACTTTTGCTATCGCGTCATGGTTTCCTACAAGGAAAACTTCTGAAGCGATGTTTTCGTCGATAATCATTCTTGCGGCTTTAACTGTTCTAGGCTCTGTTCCTTCTGCAAGGACTAGTTTTCTTCCGGCACTTTTAGCTTTCGCTCTCATAGCTTCTACAAAACTCATAATGACTTCTCCTGAATTAAGTTTATATTTATTAAGATACTGATGAATAAATGAAATATTTCCCCGAATAAAAACCGGTTATAATACCGGAATTTTATTCAGCTGCCCTGCATTACATTTTAATCAGAATCTTTTTTTTAAGTGAGTATTTGATTCACATTACACTGGACAAATAATTGCAAAATGTCAAGAATTTAATATGAAACTCACCTGTTTAAGCTCATTGAATTTGAAATTCCCAGTGAAGAATAGATCTCTCTTGTTGCTCTGCTCTGGTTCAGTGTGTAAAAATGTACACCTTTAACATTATTATCAATAAGTTCATGAACCTGCTGTGTGGCCCAGTGAACACCAACTCTCTCAACATATGAATCATCCTCGGCACGTGCGATTGCCCTTTGAAGTTTTGCCGGAATTCTTGTACCAAGTGCAAGATCAGCCATTCTATTCATCCCTTTTATTGATGTAACAGGCATAATCCCTGCAATTATCGGTATTTTTATACCGGCTATGTCGCATCTCTCGCAGAAGTCATAGAAATCGTTATTATCGAAAAAAAGCTGAGTGCATATGTAATCTGCCCCGGCATCGGCTTTTCTCTTGAGATTATCCATCTCTTTAATTCTGTTGGGAGTTTCAGGGTGCCCTTCCGGATATCCGGCGACACCTATCCCCATAGCAGGGAAGTGTTTTTTTACATATTCAACAAGTTCCGAGGCGTATTCAAATCCACCTTCGGTTTTGATGAAGCGGTCTGATCCGGACTGGGGATCTCCCCTCAGCGCCATTATGTTTTCAATTCTATTTTCGCTATATCTTGTCAATATGGAGTGTATCTCTTCCGCGGTCGATCCGACGCAGGTGAGATGTGAAACCACTGTAAGATTTGTCTGATTCTGAATTTTTACTATAAGATCATGTGTCAGGTCGCGGGTTGATCCCCCTGCTCCATAGGTTACACTTACATAGGCCGGTTTAAGATTAACCAGTTCGCTGATATTCTGAAAAAGGGCTTCCGATGATTTTTCAGTTTTCGGAGGGAAGAATTCAAAACTGAACGAAATTTTGTGATTGTCTATTATTTCTCGTATATGCATTTGTTTTCCTTTAGAGTTTTATAAAAGGGAATTAGAGAGCATTGTGTCAATAAATTAATTTACGGGTAAATGGGGATTTTCATGAATGGGGGTGCCGTTAATTATATGCATGATCTGTCCCGTATGTAGGCTCGTAGCGCGCTACGAGCCTACATACGGGACAGAAACGTGTCACAGGCGGTCAAACGATATATACATTCAAAACAGATTCGAGGTTAAAATTTAGTTCGTCCGGAAAAATTCCAGTACATTTTTCATGCTCTCGGCCTGTGCGCTTATCTCTTCGGCAGATGATGCGATCTGTTCGGCACCGGCAGCCTGAGACTGAGTCTGTTCGTTTATTTGGTCCATGGTTTTAGATATCTCCATGTGTGTTGCAGTCTGTTCGCTTGTTGAGTTTGATATGTTGTCCGACATCTCCATTACCTGTCCTGTTGCCTTAAGCACCTGTTCGCTTGATTGTGCCTGGACATCACTGGAGTCTGATATTTTCTGCACAAGTTCCTTGGTTTTTGTAATGCTCTCAATTATATTTGATAGAGCTTTGGATGTTTCATTTATATCCTGTATCCCCTGTTTTGCCGATGTTACTCCATTCGATACAAGGCCTTTTATGCTCTTTGCAGATTCCGCTGTCTGTTCGGCCAGCTTCCCTATTTCATCTGCGACAACTGCAAAACCGCGGCCATGGTCACCTGCGCGGGCTGCTTCTATCGCCGCATTCAGGGCGAGAAGGTTTACCTGATCCGATATGTCGCTTATCATGGAAACCATCTCGGCTATCTTAAGAGAGTTTGATTCGATGCTGTTCATTCCGGCGATAGTATTCTGCATCAGTTCACTCCCTTTTTTCGCTTCTGCTGCAGTTATGTTTGCCATATTCAGGGCGCTTGAAGCATCGGCGTTTACTGATTTTACAATATCACCAAGTTCATTCATGGCTTTATATGTATTCTTCGACTGGTCGGACTGGACTTTTGAGTTGTCGGCTATAGATTCATTTGATGCCGATATCTCTTCAAGAGATGCAGTTGCCTCTTCCACTGCTGCAGCCTGTGACTGGGCGCTCTCTGCCAGGTTTGAACTTGTAGCAGCCAGTTCCTCTGCCGATGACGCAAGCTGGTTTGATGAACTGAGCGCCGCGTTGATTACCTCAATTATTTTATCCTGAAAATTTTTAAGATTCTTAATCATATCGCCGATTTCGTCCGAGAGGAAATCGCTGCTCCGCACTGTGAGGTCGCCCTCTGACAGTCTTCCGAAAATGCGGATTGTATTTCTTATAGGTGTGGAAAAACTCATCCCGATTTTGTAGATCATTACGACAACGCAGATTATAATGAATATCAGTCCGACAAGTACATTGATTATAATCTTATCAACCTCCTTCATCAAAGTTGACAGGTAACTTATGGAGACAAGGTAGTGACCGGTAGTGTTAAGTTTAAACTTTTTGAGGAGAAGACCTTTGTTGTTAATCACATACTGCTGATAGTTGCTGTCTGTTCCATGAACAAATTCAGTAATATCTTTTCCAGCTTCATCTTTTAGATCTACACCGACAATTTTATCTACAAACTTTGGATCTTTATGATAATTTATCTTCCCGTTACTGTTCATAATCATAAATACGGTCTGATTATCAGTGCTGGAGCTGTCAATAATTTCTGTCATAGAGTCTACGCTTACTGTCCCTGCAATTCCTGAAGAGGTGATACCGTTAATTAAATTTGGTATCGCACATACAATGGCTTTTTTACCGGTGCTTTTACTTGTAACTAAATCGGACCAGACAGGTTTGTTCTTTTTCAGGACATCTTTGATGTATTCTCTGTCAGAAAGATTTAAAACACCTGCATTGGAATAGGCTGTCCCATCGTTTTTAAAAATAAAAAGAGTTATAATGCTTTTATTTATCCGTTTATCAAACAGATTTTTTGCAAGATTTAATCCCTCTTGTGGCGCAACTCTGTCCGGAGAGATAAGATTCATGTAGGAATAAATTTCTGTTTCAATTGATTTAAAGTTCTGATCAAGTTCAGTTTTAATTTTTTCAGATTGAGACGATGTGGAGTCTTTATAATTTTTTATTGTACGGTTTACATTTATACTATATATGCCAATCCCGACGACAAGCAGCACTGTTATCATGAATGCTAAAATCGGCGCGAGGAGTTTTTCAAAAATTGCGAGAGATTTTAAATCTGTTACGGTCGTTAAAGGGTAGAGGATTGTCTTCATCCGGTAGTAGTGGTAAAGAGTAACGGCAAGAGCAAGGAGTATGCCTAGAATGATAAAGAAAATAATCTGAACAGGAGTGTATATTATTTTCTGCTGATAGCTGACTACCGAGACGAGTACTGAATTAAGAGTAAGAACTGATAATATAATTATATTTACAATCCGCGGCATATTTTCTGCAAGCTTTAATGATCTTTTATCACGGATGTTCCCGTCGATCATAACCTGTAATTTCTTTATAATTATAAACCATGTGAAAATTGCCGCTGCGATAACTGGAATTATTATTATAAGAAGAACCGGGATAACTTTCAGAAATGATTTTGAGCCGACACCAATTATCATGAGAAAAAACATGAATATCGGGTGAAATATTATATTTAAAACAAAGTTTTTCAGCAGGTGTGAGTGTATTTCACTTAATTCAATCCGGCGCATTATAAAACTCCTTAAAGGGGCACTATTTTTAAATATATATACATATTACAACTAAAGTCAAACTAAAAAATTAAAGTGTTAATTATGTTCATAATTACTCTTGAAGAGTGTGAATGTTCAACTGGAGATGATGAAATGGTTTTGCCTTTTTTAGTTCTGTCAACATTGAGTTTCTGGAATTTCTGTTTTGTAACGGAAGTAGCAGCTCCCTAACCATTTTAAAAAAACAAAAATTCCGCAATTAATTCTTGACTTTATCGTATATTTACGATAAATGTTTATTATGAAAAATAATAAAAAAAACATGTTTAACGATGATTCTTTAAAACTTGCAGAATTCGCAAAAGCAGTGTCTCATCCTGCCCGTATTGAGATTTTAAGAATTCTTGCAGAAAAGAACAGCTGTATCTGCGGAGAGATTGTTCTGGAAATCCCTCTGGCTCAATCGACTGTTTCGCAGCATCTTAAAGAGCTGAAATCCGCAGGGCTTATTTCCGGCGAGATTGACGGGCCGAGGTCGTGCTACTGTCTTAATCCTGAAGGGATTGCTGCGATGCGTGAACTCTTTGATGATCTGTTTGCTATGATGAAAACTGAAAATATAAAGTGCAGCTGCTGAGGGTAACATATGAAATTTGAAGCAATAAATACACCAGATAAAAGACTCTCACCGCTGGTGACTTCTAAACCGGACTGCGGATGTTCTGTGCCGTTGAAAGAAGATTCAGTTTCCGGTGCTGATTCTGTGACTGCTCCATATGTAAGCGGATTTATTAAAACTGAATCCGGTGATATTCCACAGGTCTTTACGGTTCTATCCCGCCGTGATAAGTGGGAGACCGTTAAAGCCCGTATCAGTTCCTTCAGGATGAGTTATACTGTTAAACCGGGATTGTATGCTGCGGGGAATCCCGATGAAACTTCGGATGTTTTTGTAACAGCAAATTATAAGATGAGTTTTGACGCTGTCCGCCGTGAATTAAATGGAATTAATGCCTGGATACTTGTGCTTGATACAAACGGTATAAATGTATGGTGTGCGGCAGGGAAGGGGACTTTCGGTACAGATGAACTTGTCCGGCGGATTTCCCGGACGAATCTCCCGAAGATTGTTTCGCATGAAAATGTAATAGTTCCTCAGCTTGGCGCTCCGGGGATTGACTCCGGTGAAGTGCGCAGAAAGAGCGGATTCAGAGTGGCCTACGGTCCGGTGCGGGCGAAAGATCTGGGGTTGTATATTCAGAATGGCCATAAGTGTGATGCAGAGATGCGGAGAGTACGGTTTGATATTGCCGACAGACTTGTTCTTACCCCGATTGAATTGAGGCAGATTTTTGCAAAGTTTCATTACTTTGCGCTCTTTGTTCTTATATTTTTTGGACTTACAACAGAGGGGATTATATTCAGAGATTCTATTATGAAGGGGTACTTCTTCCTTGCAGGAGGCATCCTCTCTATATTCACAGGGGCGTTTTTTACTCCGGTGTTTCTTCCTTTTATTCCATTCAGAGCTTTCACTATGAAAGGATGGGTTGCGGGGATTGTTCTCTTCAGCGGATTGTTTTACTTACTGGGAATTTTCGAGTCTTATAATATTTTTCTGGTAATATCGGCGATGATTCTTTTCCCTATTCTTTCATCATACATGGCGTTCCAGTTTACAGGTGCGTCTACATACACAAGTCTCTCCGGTGTAAAGAAGGAGCTTAAAATTGCGCTTCCGTTTTATATTTCCGGTGTGATACTATCGTTTGTATTTCTGATTTTATACAAGGTTTACGGATAGCATGTTGAAAATCGTCGGGGTTATTGATTTCTGCCGCGCCCTGGCGCGGCGGAAACTTCTTTTACTTCCGATTTATAAATAATAAGTTTCTGACTGGGGGGTGATATGATATATTTAAAAGATATTACAACACTTCAGGTTTTTCCTGAAAAGTGTACAGGGTGCGGAAGATGTCTTGAGGTCTGTCCTCATGCTGTATTAAAGATTGAGGATAGAAAAGTACTGATCGTGGATAAAGACCGTTGTATGGAGTGCGGTGCATGCGAAAAGAACTGCGACTTCGGGGCTATATCAGTTAAGTCCGGGGTGGGATGTGCTGCCGCTGTGATAAACGGAATGATAAGAGGAACAGAGCCGAACTGCGACTGCAGCGGATCATCGGGAAGCTGCTGTTAATGTAGACAAATCCCCCTGTTACGCTTCGCTTCAACATCCCTCTTTATTAAAGGGGGTTTTGAACACAGATTAAATTAAAACCCTCTTTAATAAAGAGGGTGGCCTTAAGGCCTGGGGGATTTAAAAGTATTATACATCGAGGATTCAACTAATGGCATTTGAAAGAAAAGAGTGCAGGATCGGAAACGTTTATTTAATCGATACCCTGCAGTTTGATATGGAGACTATCACCAGCGTGTACTGTTACAGCGACGGGGAAAAATCTCTGCTTATGGATATAGGTACATCGGATAATATAGATGTTGTTTTTCAATCTCTTGCCCGTCATGGAATTTCTGTTGATAGTCTTGTAGGGGTTGTTCCTAGTCATTATCATTTTGATCATGGCGGAGGCTGCGCTGAGCTTTACAGCCGGATGCTTGATATAAATAAAGACTTTAAAATATATACAAACCGTATTACAAAACAGAATCTTCAGAATTCAGCCGGTCATATTCATGGTGCATCGACAACATTCGGAAAATTTGTCGGTACAATGGAAAAGATACCAGACGAGGCATTCTCGATTGTTGAACCGGATGATTTTCTTCCCGTTGAATTTACAGGCGGGGAGAGGGTAAAACTTCTCCATACTCCGGGACACACTGCGGACCACTGTTCCCCTTCTGTAATACTGAACAACAGGACAATCTTCACCTTCGCCGGTGAAGCGCTTGGGACAATCTATACCAGCGAAAAAATGCTCTCTACTCCCACATCGATGCCTCCGAATTTCAGATATGACGATTACATTGCAGGTATGAATAAAATCAGAGATTTGAATCCGGAGCTCGTAGGGTTCTGCCATTTCGGAATTATTTCCGGCGCCGAAGATATAGATTTTGTTTTTAATGATCACATGGAGTTTATGAAAAAGTTCAGGGAGGAAATAATTGCTGCATTTAATGACAATCCCTCAACAGGACATGTTCTTGCCCGGACTGAATATTTGTGGAAAGACAGGATCGATAGTGATTTTGCAGAAGTAAAAGGGAGTGACGCTTTTTTCGGCAATCTCCGTCTGGCGCTGACTTATGGAGTTATGGTTGATCTGGGATTTCGAAAGCCGAAGTACGAGAGTAAAACTTCGGCTTAATGTTTTAGAGTATCGGCGGATTTCCGTTTAGTATAAACTCTGCCTTGTCATCACCGTTGTTTTTAATAATACATGAAAGATAAGATTTAAAATTCAGAGAATCGCCTGTCAGTAGATTATACTTTTCATCAGGGAGTTCTGCTTCTATCGATCCTGAGACGAGTAAAATAAATCTCTCTCCGTTTGTTTCAGAGGGGGTTGATTTTACTGAAATTTCTGATGATTTCTGCAGTACTATTCTATAAGATTCGAGTACGTTATTACCCAGTTTTGATGCGAGGAGGGATACAGATACACCCTCTTCTTTTGTATCAAAAGTCTCAACATCGGAAGCACGGACCAGAATAGAATTTTCTTTTTCAATCTGCCGGAAGAATTCAGATAAGGGCATCCTGTAAAAACGGAGAATCCCTTCAAGTGAATTTATCGAAGGGGATGTTTTGCTGTTTTCAAGCTGAGATAACAGTCCAGATGTAACACCTACAGCCTCTGCTACTTCAGCAAGTGTAAATCCCCGCTCAAGGCGTATTTTTTTCAGTAGGAGGCCTAAATCCATATTACTCTCCGAATGCTGCCTGTTGACCGGCATTTAATTATACCTCTTTCTCATATACTTTCTGCGGAAACTATTCTCTTATTTCAAGAATAATATTGCAAGTACAAGAATTATTGCCCCAATAATCCCTGCCAGCAGAAGTCTTTTGTAAGAATCACCATATTGAATTTTCGGATCTTCCATAGTTTACCTTCAAATAATGTTTAAAATATAGTTGTATTTAAAAATATTAAGTTATATTGAAAATGTCAAGCGGATAAGAATTTTTATGTGAGATTTTTAAGCAGGAGATCATATGCTGGGGTAAAATTGCTCTCCACAACACCAGGGGATGATGGAGATATAACACCATCGGTTAATGAGAAATTACATTTTAATAACGGGACTTACTTCAACTTTTTTATAATCGGGAAGCGGGTAGAGATTTATTGGTCTTAATCAATCGATAACAGATTTTCAGTTTTTAAGACTTAATTTGTAGTCACTTGGAGTTACGCCGGTTGACTTAAGGAATACCGCGTTGAATGAGGATTTGGAATTAAACCCGCTTGCCAGAGCAATTTCAAGAATGGTTTTATCCGGATTGTCTGCCATCTGCTTCATCGATTCTTTTACGCGGTAGGAGTTGAGCATAGTTCTGAAATTCATTTTTCTTTTTGAGTTGAGTATCTTCGACAGCTGGTGAGGGGTTATCATCAGAAGTGTACTCAGTTTCTGCAGAGTGAGCTCTTCATCTATAAATATTTTTTCCTCTTCCATAAGGTCATCCAGACGGTCCAGGACAACGTCGGAGTCGATACCGTTCAGCATGGATTTTTCGTATCTTATAATTTTTGCTTCTTTTATTGCATTTTGTGAAAACTCCGGATACCGGAAGCAGAAGAAAAAGTACCATACTCCGGAAAAGGTCAGGAGGTAGATAGCAGTTATATTTAGTATATTGTTTCCTAAAACACTGGCCATGAGCATCATCACACTGAACACCAGAATTAATAACATATAATAAAGTACTATTTTCAGTTCTTTAAACGACTTGTGCGTATTTTTATTGAGAAGCGAATATATATTTTTAACAATGAGGATAAAGTAAAATATCATGTACAGGTTTGAAATAAAATCTATAGCTCTGATAAGCGGATTGAGGTTATATACCGGATATTTTGTAGGGAAATGAAGGTAGTGACGTACTAATTCTCCATCAACTATATTGCTTGTAATAATTGCACAGAGAACAATAACCGCTGGTATAAAGTGAAGCAGATATTTTAATTGAGATCTGGTTTTAATTCCAAGAACTGTTTTCATATAGAAATAGGAAAATGGACCTATGGCGAATGCAGCTGTCATATCGGTGTATAAAAGCCAGGGTACATAAAGTATCAGGCCTGATTTAAAAGCCCATAATGTAAGGATTACATAAGAGAGGCAGAAATATAATCCGGCAAGATTATAGTTTATAAAATCTCTATTTTTATAGATTACCTGTATTGATGCAAATAGAAAGAGTATAACACCGCAGGAGAATTCACTATATTTTATTATGCTTTCAATCATTCAATAAACACTGGCCCATAGTTTAAGTTTTTTCTGTTTATACAGTATGCCATATTCCATACAAACGAATAAAAAATAAATAAAAAAAATGTAAAATAGTCCAAATTTATAAATCTGGACGACTGAATTATTATGGGGATGGTAGAGATAAAAGAAAATATATTTCCCCGGCGTTTTAGGCGGCGGGGATAATAAAGCTTTTTTAGGGCAGTTCTATTAATTCACTCTTTACAGGGTTTAAGGCCAGCGTTTTTTCGACTTCCTGTCGGTGCTGGCAGACGAACGTCGTATTCGCTCGTGCAGTAGCCTCTTTATAAGCCCCGCAGGGCTCCCTGCGGTCCCGGACACGGAGTTTTTGGGGTTGCTCTTTAGAAAAGTTAAGTAATAAATACTGAAAATAAATCATGATAAATATAAATAGAAATGAATGGAGACTCAAAATGAGTCAGATAAAAAAAATATCAGCAAACACTGCAAACATGATATGTGTCCTTGCTGTACTGTGGGCATTCTTTACAGGGTGCGGTGCATCTGATTCTACCGGTAATCCGACAGGTGCGGCTAAGCCGGTTGAGACTATTCAGAAGAGTGCACCTGCGGCGCAGGATCTTATGAATAAACTGACCGGTAAATGGAAAAATGAAAATGGGGATTATCTGGTTGTTACGGGTGATTCAATTACATATTACAATTCTACCGGCACCGCCGGGGTGGGGAATGAGGAATATAAACTTAAAGGTCTTGAAAGCGCTCTGCCTAATGCAATCAGGCTTGAGCTTGGCCGTCTTGGAATGATAGGTGAAGCTGTTGCTGCTTTTAATGGAGATAATTCGTTAACCTTTGGTATTATTGGAGAAATGCCTGTTAAGCTTGCGCGGGAGTAATTTTTACATAGTCTGAATTAAGATTTATAGGATTTAATGATTATAGGATGGAGAGGTGGTAAATTTAATAATCTTATAATCCTCTAATCATGCGAATCCCAATTCTGACATCCTTTTATACATGCTTCAATCAAAATCTCCCCTTTATTAAAAAAAAATAAAAAAACGTCTAACTTTATAAATCTGGACGACCTTCCGGTCAGGAAATGATACAGAATAATATCTGTTTTTTATGATCACCAAACCGGTGGTTTATATATAATATTTTAAGAGGGAATTCTCATGAAGTACTTTCGGGCTGTAATGGTTTTGTTTTTGATAATGATAAGCTTTTCCTCAATGGTAAATGCTGAATATATTTTTAAAAAAGATGGTTCAATAATCAAAGGGACAATTGTCGCCGATGATCCGGTTAATATATCATTAAAAAAAGAAAACGGCAGTATTGAACAGATTAGCCGTAAAGATATTATGAGGACAATTTATACCGATCTCTATCTGGGGAAGGTGTATGCCAGACTAACATCCGGTGAGGTTGTGGAAGGTGTCCAGGTGGATGAAGACAGGGACAATTATTTTTTCCGCAAAGATGTAGCCAAACCGGAGGAGTTTGCAATTCCGCGCAGAAAAGTCATGTTCATTGCCAGAACGAATCCCACTGACCTTAAGGGTGATGCTTCGACTGAAGTGATAAATATGACATGGAGCCCGCCGTTTAAACCGGCGAAATTCTACAAAGTATATATCCGCGATGTAAAGGAGAAAGAGGAGAAATTCCGTGTAGCCGGAGAAACAGATGATCTTGAATATACTCTGAAAAATCTTCAGAAAAGCTGGAGTTACGAGATATACGCAACGGCAATATCTGAAACCGGAGAGGAGTCTCTCCCGAGTGAGAAGATTATAGTAAACACACTCCCCGAGCCTGCGGAGAAGTTTAATATAGGTGAAAAATTATCCGAAGACGGAAAGAGTGTAACTCTTACTTTTTCATGGAAGAATGTTTCTGATCCTCTAAGCCGTGTAAAATCTTATACAATATATGAAGCCGAAGGAAATGAGAAAAAGAAGAAAGGGACATCTGCCGGTAGTGAATTTGTTATAAAAGATTTTCCTGCCGAGGGGAGACACTGGTTTGAACTGGTTGCTGTAAACGATCTCTCTACTGAATCTGTTCCCTTGAGGGCGGTGTATGACGCGGGATATAAGATTTATATAAGAGGTATGGGGACATATATTTATCCCATGGGTACAATGCTTGAGCTTACTTCTTACGGTTACGGCGGTCTGCTTGACATTGGAGCATCTGTGAAGAAGTACAGCCTTGGGATTGAGACGGGCTATCTTATGTTCAGTTGCGAAAGTGATATCGAAAGTATGGTAATGATCCCTCTATTGATTGAATTTGATTACCGTATGGCGTTCTTTGATAATTTTCTTTTCAGACCTCTGATCAAGGCCGGAGGGAGTTACGATATGATAGAATATATAATCCATGATAAGGATGATCCTCTTGTTACGAGTATTACCAGTAAAAATAATTTTGATCCGATGATATCTGCCGGTGCTTATCTGGAGTGGGGTATTACTGAAAATATCAATGTTTTCTGCGGTGCCGAGTATTCTGTGCTATTTCAGAAGAGCGGCAGGATGACTTTTGCCGGCGGTTCTTTCGGTGCCGGAATAATTTTTTAATTTGAGTTTTGATTCAGGAGTCTGATATGAAACAACAGTTATATATAATTTTAACAGCAGCAGTTTTTTTTACAGGATGCGGCGATTCGTTTTACCAGGCGCAGAATTATCTTACAGGTCCTGTTGACGGAGTTGGATTGAAAAGCAGTACTACAATTGTCGAAGGGGGAGTTGAACAGCTCTTTGCTGTTGTAACTCCTTCTAAAACAGAAAATAAAAATGTAGCATGGACAAGCAGTGATAGTTCTGTTGCAGAAGTGGACAGTACCGGAACAGTGACCGGCCTTAAAGTCGGGAGCGCTGTAATTACTGTAACTACAGAAGAAGGGAGATTTACTGCAGTTTGCGATGTAACCATTGCTTTAAAACCGATCCCTGTAACTGGTATAACGATAAGTAAGATTTCATCTGCAATGCTTATCGGCGGAACAGAACAGTTAACTGTCGAAATTTTCCCGGCAGAGGCCACTAATCAGAATCTTACATGGAGCAGTGAAGATTCCGGAATTGCAAGTGTGGACGCATCGGGGCTGGTGACGGGGAGAACTTCCGGCAGTACCAGAATAACAGCAACGACTTCGGATGGAAATTTAAAACAGTCTTGTGTTTTTTTTGTTTCATCCGTACCGGTAGATGTTACTGCAATGAATCTGAATAAGTCGGCAACATTTATACGGACAGGAAAGTCTGAAAGACTATTCGCGATGATTTCTCCGGCAAATGCGACTAATCAGAATGTGCAATGGACGAGCAGTGACAACTCAATTGCGACAGTTGACTCTCTTGGTCTGGTGAAGGGGTTAAGCGGCGGGACTGTTTCTATAACCGCTAAAACCTTTAGCGGAGGATTTACAAAGACTGCAACATGTATGATTTCCAGCGCAGAGATTCCAGTGACAGGATTATCCATTGATGCAACATCATTAATTCTTACATCGGGATCAACCGGACAGCTTGCTGTTGAAATAATTCCTGCTGATGCAACAGATCAGAACCTGAAATGGGTCAGCAGTAATACCGGAGTTGTTTCTGTTAACAGTTCAGGACTGGTAACGGGTATCTCTCCCGGCAATGCTGAAGTGACAGTTACATCCCTTGATGGCGGAAAGACTGCTTCGTGTAATGTAATTGTTAATGCGGGAGTAGTTCCTGTAACAGGTTTGACTTTAAATAAAGCAACAACTTCAATCGCAAAAGGGGAGTCGGAAAAGCTGTTCGCAACTGTTTTTCCGGTTCTGGCTACAAATAAAAAAGTTTCATGGAGTACCAGCAACGGACTGGTTGCGGCAGTGAGCAACAGTGGGAATGTCACGGGTATCAGTGCCGGTAGTGCAACGATAACAGCTGTTACTGAAGATGGCGGAAAAACAGCATCGTGTCTTTGTGAAGTGCCGGCCGGTCCTGTAGCGGTAACAGGTCTGGCTCTTCTGCCGGCAACTCTGAGTATTAATAAAGGTGTTTCGTTTAAACTTACAGCAACAATTACCCCTTCAAACGCAACAAATCAGGGTATCTCATGGAGCAGCAGCAATATTTCTGCAGCAACGGTTGATGATAACGGCATTGTAACAGGAATTGCCGGAGGAAATGCGGTAATATCCGCCTCTGTATCCGGCGGAAGTATAGTCAAAACCTGCAGCGTAACAGTTCCCGTTCCTGTTGAGGGTGTTGAAATTCATTATTCGGGGGCGAAGGTTACAGAGCTTACTCTGGATGACGGATTGACACGAGGTCTTACTGCTGTAGTTCTCCCTGCAGGTGCGACAAATTCCGAGGTTTCATGGTCAAGTGTTAATTATTCTTTTGCTACTGTAACACCTTCAGGTCTGGTAACCCCTCTCTCATCCGGCACAGTTGCAATAAAAGTTACTACAGCAGATGGAGGTTACACGGCTTATTGTTTATTAAATATTACTGATTTCAGTGTAACCTATAATGCGAACGGTGCAGTCAGCGGGGATGTTCCTGATACAACATATTCCATAGCAGGGAGAAAAGTAACTGTACAGGGCAATACCGGCGCTCTTGCAAAATCCGGATCATTTATAGGATGGAATACTGCTGCAGATGGAAGCGGAACAAATTACACAGCCGGGCAGACTTTTACAATAACCGGCAATACAACTCTTTACGCTAAATGGCATACGTCATATTACTCAGCCGGTCAGGACGGTCCTGCAGGGGGATTAATAATATATGATAAGGGGAGCTATTCCAACGGCTGGCAGTATATTGAAGCGTCTAAAACCGATGAAAACGGAGGGGCCAATTCAATGTGGGACCCAAACGGTAGTAGTGCTTCTTCAACCGGCGCTGACGGTATCATACTGGGAACAGGCCTTGAAAATACAAACATAATGATAACTAAGAAATACGGAGACATTTATAAATTATTCGAAAATATAACAAAAGGGGGATATTCGGACTGGTTTCTCCCTTCAAAGGATGAGTTGATTCAGATGCGTTCTTATTATGTCTTACTTGGTTCGCCAATTAACCAGTATTGGAGTTCATCCGAAGTCAGTGCGAATCCGGCGGGGAAAGCATGGAGTGTACAGATCTCTTCAGTTTTCGAGGCTGAACAATATAAATCCGGTGGTTGTAAAGTGCGTGCAGCCCGGCGGTTTTAGTAAACTGGATATTCTTTAATATCCGGAGTCAAACCATGGAATTAGACTTATTATCTTTGATGTTTTTTGATGAATTATATAGAGACGATTAATAATTTTAAAAATGTTCAATTTAAAAAGGTATAATATGAAAAAATTTCTGTTTTTACTGATTACTTCGGCATCGGTTCTTTTTTCCGGCTGCGGAGATTCATTTTATCAGGCGCAGAATTATTTTACAGGTCCGGTTGACGGAGTTGGAATAAAGAAGACCACTTCAATCGTTGAGGGGAGCAGCGAACAGCTTTTTCCTGTTGTGACACCTTCTAAGACATCAAATAAAGAAGTTGTCTGGAGCAGCAGCGATTCAGCTGTGGCATCTGTTGACAGCACAGGGGTTGTTTCGGGAATTACACCGGGAAGCACAATTATTACCGTGACCACTGCTGACGGAGGATTTACAGACACATGTGATGTAACTGTAACAGTCAAACCTGTATCTGTTACAGGGGTAACTATAAATAAAGGGACTTCCTGGATTTTAACTGGTGGAACAGAGCAGCTTTCGGCTGAAATCTCTCCCGTCAATGCGACAAATCAGAATCTGACATGGGCAAGTGAAGATGCTGCAATAGTTTATGTAGATGCATCCGGGCTGGTTACTGCCAGAACAGCAGGGAGTACAACAATTACCGTTACTGCAAATGACGGAAACTTCAAGGCGAATTGTTTATTTACAGTTTCGGATTCTCCGGTTCCTATTACAGGTATTGCTCAGAATAAACAGGTAACAGTTATTGAAAGAGGCAGGTCTGAAAGATTATATACTTCAATTACACCTTTGAATGCCACTAACCAGAATATTAAGTGGTCAAGCAGTAATACAGGGATTGCCACGGTAAATGTTTTCGGTACAGTGACCGGTGTGAGTGAAGGAACAGCAAGAATTACAGCTGAATCTATTGATGGAGGTTTTACTGCTTATTGTGATTGTGTTATTGTGGCAGAATCGGTCAGTGTAAGCGGTGTTTCTATTGTTGAAACATCTGTTGTGATTGCGGCTGGCTTCAGTGAACAGCTTACGGCTCTTATAGCACCATCGAATGCCAGTAATCAGAATGTTACATGGTCAAGCAGCAACAGTTCCATCGCATCTGTAGACAGCAGCGGAAAAGTTACCGGGATTGCTGAAGGTTCTGCGGTAATAACAGTAACAACATCAGACGGCAGTAAACAGGCATCCTGTAACTGCCTGATAAGTTCCATTATTACTGAAGTTGAAAGCGTATCCTTGAATAAAACTTCAACTACAATTGAAAAGGACAGAGCCGAACAGCTTTTTGCATCAGTAGCTCCTGATCTTGCATCGGATAAGAGCGTTATATGGACCAGTAGCAACAGCTCTATTGCTGCTGTAAACGGAAGCGGAGTTGTAACCGGGAAAGGTTTAGGGAGCGCGACAATAACAGTTACATCCGTTAACGGGAGTAAAACAGATGCCTGCTTATGCACAGTTGCAACCGAGGCAGTGATTGTCCAGAGTATAACTATTCCTGAAACGCTAACTCTTTATGCGGAGACATCATCCCCGCTGCCGGTAACATTTACACCTTCCGGCGCAACAAATCAAAACGTTACATGGGCCAGCAGCAATAGCTCAATTGCCTCTGTAAACAGCAGCGGAGTTGTAACCTCCGGGGCAACGGCGGGCACTGCAATAATAACAGCAACTTCTGTTGATGGTTCAAAAATGGATTCATGTCTCGTGACAGTGAAAATTCCTTTAGTCAGCATTAATCTTGTTCCGTCCACATCAACCATAACCAGTATATCAGGTACTTCGACGATCACAGTGGTATATAATCCGGCAGGTGCAAGTGATCAGGGTGTAACCTATAAGAGTTTAAATCCGGGAATAGCTTCTGTTAATGCTTCGGGTGTTGTAACTGCGATTTCACCGGGAACAGCTACTATTACTGCAGTTTCTAATGTCGGAAACAAATCAGCGGAATGCATGATTACAGTAAAAGGGTATACTTTGAAGTATAATGCAAATGGCGGAGTTGGGGACGTGCCCCCTTCGGCTCAGTACGGTTTAGGTGTAGAAGTATTATTACCCGGCAATACCGGCAGTCTTGTTAAACCCGGACTTGTCTTTGCAGGATGGGGTGTGGCATCAAATTCAGGTGTCATTACTACTTATACAATGATTGATGCTAACACAACTTTATATGCACAATGGGAATATGAATTGCGTTCAACAGGTCCGGGCGGCGGATTGATTTTCTATGATAAAGGTTATTATTCAGATGGATGGCGTTATATGGAAGCAGCTCCTGAGGATCTTGGTTCAAAGATGACATGGGCTAGTACATATCTTAATACCGGGTATGATCCTGGAGGTGGTCCGCGCAGTACTGCAAATGTAGGCGATGGATATTCAAATACAAATAATGTTATTGCATTATATGCAGCTGAATCTAAAACGGCCACAGCCGCAGAGGCTTGCCGTAATTATTCAAATAATATTTATAGCGACTGGTTTCTCCCTTCGCAAGGGGAGCTTCAGTTAATGCATGTAAATCTTTATCAACAAGGTGTCGGTAGTTTTAAAACTGGTGGTTCAAACTACTACTGGAGCTCGACGCAGAAGCAAAACGCGTATTGGTATCAATATAGTATGAATTGGGACTTTACCTATAATCAGTCTTTTGGCATGGCTAATTGTGATAGCCAATATAACTCAAACTGGGTGCGTCCTGTAAGAAGATTTTAAATATTCAGTTCAATGATGTCTGAATGTATATTTATATGATAAAAATACATTCAGGGTTTAGAGGGAGTTATCTCTCTAAACCCTGAAAATCTATTGAATCCCGAAATAGTATTCAAAGAATAGTCGCGCAATAGAGACCAGTCGATTCTTTAAATCCTGTCCAGTTTCTCAATCTCTTCCATCGTCAGCCCTGTGATCTCAGCAATATCTTTAACAGGCAACTTTTTGTTTAAAAGATTTTTCGCTGTTTCAAGTTTCCCTTTATAAATTCCCTGCTCAAGTCCCTGATCAAACTGCATTTTTATTGGCTGAATTTTGATTAATCTGATTATGGGATTTTAATGATTTATTATCAGTAGTAGAGACGCAGCATGCTGCATCGCTACTACGCGTTTTCTAAATCTTATAATCCTCTAATCCTGCGAATCCTAATTCAGACATCCAGAAATTTTGTTCCGGAAATGTTCGTAAAAATATAGTTTTCTGCAGCAAATAATCTGCAATATAACATCTGCCTCTGACGTCTAATAAAACAAATTAAAACCTGAAATAATCTCAATATTAGAGCATTAAAATCGCCCTCATCATTTTAATCTTTACTTTTTTACGTAAATTTAGAATAAAAGTTATAATTGGTGGGTAATTTTCGGAGTTTTTTTCTACTGGTTTAGTATAGACCGGTTTTAAAAATCCCGGTTTAAAAATGATTACAGTCTGACCGGCATTATCTTTACATGGATGTTATATATATTATAAGAGGAATTTTAATGAAACATTTCCCGGTGATTTTTTTTATTCTTATGATTTTAGTCAATCTGCCGAATCCCGGCAGCGCTGAATATGTTTTCAAAAAAGATGGTGTTATAATAAAAGGATCGATTGTCAGAGATGATCCTGCGTTTCTTATGGTGAAGAGTGAAACTGGCCCAACAGAACGTGTTACCAGAAAAGATTTATTGCGGATTCTCTACACCGAACTTTATATGGGGAAGGTCTATGTAAGGCTTACATCTGGAGAAGTAGTAGAAGGCTACCAGGTCGATGAAGACCGGGATAATTACACCTTCCGTAAAGAGCTTAACAAGCCGGAGGAGTTTACTCTGTCACGTAAAAAAGTAATGTTCATTGCGCGGACAAATCCCACTGATCTTTCAAGCGAAGCATCAATTGAAAAGATAGTACTCAGGTGGAGCCCTCCGTTTAAACCTGCTAAATCGTACAAAGTATATATGCGTGAAAATAAAAAGGGCGAAAAATTTAAGGTTATAGGCGAAACCGATGACGTCACCTATACTTTAAAGAAGTTGAACAAGAGCGCGAGTTACGAGGTTTATGTAACCGCAATCGGTGATTCCAAAGAGGAGTCGCTGCCGAGTGAAAAGATTATTACAAATACAATTCCATATTCACCGGAAAACCTCACAATGACCGAAAAACTTTCCGCAGACGGCAAAACCGTAACACTCTCCATGACATGGAAACCTGTTACAGATGCGTCGAGCAGGGTAAAGTCCTACACTATATATAATATCGATGATGAGAGAAAGAAACTCGGATCAGTAACAGGCACCGGATTTGTTGTGAAAGATTTCCCGGCAGAGGGTAAACACCGGTTTGCCGTGGTTGCGGTAAATGATCTCGGTACAGAATCTGAAGATGTGACGGCTGTGTATGATGCGGGGTATAAAATCTATACCAGAATCTCCGGGGCGTATCTTGTACCGATGGGAGATCTTGGTGTGATAGCAGATTCGGGATACGGCGGACTTCTGGATTTAACTGTAGGTTCTAAAACTTTCAGCGCAGGTATTGAAACAGGTTACCTTGGCTTCAATGGAGCTGATGAAGAGATAGAAAAAATGGCTATCATACCGGTGCTTGCAGTAGTGGATTACAGTTATATGTTATTCTACACATTCACAGTAAGGCCTGTAATTAAAGCCGGTGCCGGTTATATTATGGCAGAGTATCTGAAACACGATGTCTTCGATCCGGTAGAAACAGAGACTTATACAAAAAATGAATTTAACCTCATGGCTTCAGGGGGATTATTTTTGGGTTTGGGTATAACAGAAAATATAAGCATATTCGGCGGCGCGGAGTATAGTGCTATATTTCAGGAGAGCGGAAGGATGGATTTTATAAGCTATTCTTTTGGAGCAGCGGTAATGTTCTGATTTGGCTTGGATCAGGATTTGCAGGATTATTTCATTCATTGAAAGAGGATTTTTATAAAAATTATATATCCCCGCCGCCTTCGGCGGCAGGGATAATAGAACCTTTTACTATATAAAGATTAAGAATAAATACTGAAAATTTCTAACTGTTTATTGTCTGAATTAAGATTTTTATGATTAGAAGATTATAGGATTTTTTAGAAGGTTAACTTTTTCTGAATCCTGCAATCCTGCAATCCTGCAATCCTGCAATCCTTTAATCCAACGAATCCTAATTCAGACATTGTTTAGATTCATTCATCTTCATTAAAAAAGAGATGATTTTAGATGGGAGTATTCTGGAGGAGTATAACATGAAGAGATTATTTTATTCGGCACTAATGGCGGTACTGATGTTCACAATCGGGTGCGGAGATTCTTTTTACGAGGTATATAATGACTTAACAGGACCGGTAGAGTCTGTTGCCATTCCAAAAACTTTATCGATAGTGGTAAACACAACTGAGAAAATAGAAGCATCGGTGTATCCATCGATGACTAAAAATAAAAATGTTACATGGTCAAGCGCAGATCCATTGATTGCATCTGTGGACGAAGCCGGAGTAGTTACAGGATACATGAAGGGTGGTGAGTATTTAAGCACCACAATTACCGTTACGACTGAGGATGGCGGATTTACCGCTCAGTGTACAGTAACGGTTGTTCCTGCTCCAATACCGATTGAGAGCATAACACTCCCTGCGACATTTAGTGTGGAAAATGGACAACAACAGCAGCTGACTGCTGTTTATTTACCTGCAGATGCAACAAATGCGGAGATGACATGGCAAAGCAGCGATTCTTCAGTAGCATCGGTCGACTCTGCCGGATTAGTCACGGGAGTAAAGAATGGTTCTGCTAGAATCACTGTAACTTCGGTTAAATGGGAGAAGTCTGCTTCATGTGAAATAACTGTTGTTAATCCTGTACTTGCAACGGATTTAACTCTGAATTATTCAAATCACAATACAACTAAAGTTGAAACTATACAGCTTGTAGCTACATTGTCTCCCACTGACACTACAATGACGACAATAGATTGGGGTTCTTCAAATACTGCTGTTGCAACAGTTAATAGCTCTGGCCTTGTGTCAGTTATCGGTGCCGGTTCAGCAGTTATTACTGCAAGGACTATGGATGGATCGAATAAAATTAAGTATTTCAATGTTACAGCTACTGGTTATTCTGTAATATATGATGGAAATCATAAAACTGCAGGCACTATTCCGGTAGATTCTCAAACATATCTTGAAGGGGAGACTTTTACAACAAAAACAAAAGGTACGACATTAGCTTACTACGATCGGACTTTTTCCGGGTGGAGTACAGTAGAAGACGGAGGGACTCTATATGCGGAAGGGGCTGTCGTTGCTATGGGTCCGGATAATATAATCTTACACGCAAAGTGGCAGGCTTTTGCACTTAGATCTACAGGCCCTGCCGGCGGTTGGATTTTTTATGATAAGGGAGGATATTCTGATGGTTGGAGATATCTTGAAACTGCTCCATCTGATATTGGAATTGATCAGGCTTGGTGTACAGGAGATTCTGTTAACTTTGCTACTGTTCTTTATCCTTTACTGGGGACTGTGATTGGGACAGGATCGGCAAACACAAACAATATTGCGGATACTTCGAATGTTGGCACAACTGTCGCCGGATCATGCAGAAATCTAATAGTTGGTATTTATGATGACTGGTTTATGCCTTCGAGAGATGAGCTTAAAAAAATGTATGATAACCTGCTTCCAATTCCAGTAGGATTTTATACTGGTGTAAGTCCTCATAAATATTATTTAAGCTCATCAATCTTGGATGGTTGGGTAACTTGTGTCGATTTTAATAATGGAAATATTTACGAAAGCAGTACTGGTAATGGGGTAAATAATAATACCAGTGTAATGACAAGGCCAATACGAGATTTTTAAATATCTTCATTATCTGAGTCAGGATTAAAGAATTTTATAATTACAGGATTAACAGAAAGAAAACATTTTTTAAATCCTGTAATTCAACGAAACTTCATCCTGTACAGACAATGTGCAGAGAAAGCATTGAGTATTCAATACCCTTTTCTCCATCTGGAGAAGGGGGCCAGGGGAAGAGGTCAACTCTTCAGCTTCTTAATCTCCTCCACCGTCAGCCTTGTGATCTCAGCAATCTCTTTAACAGGTATTTTTTTGTTTAAAAGATTTTTCGCTGTTTCAAGTTTACCTTTATGAATTCCCTGTTCAAACTGCATTTTGTCCCGCCCCCTCTGGCCCATGGCCATCTCCCCCAATGGGAGGAGAGAAGAGACGGAATATTACCATTTCTCCCATTCATGGGGAAAGGTGCCGTTAGGGCGGAAAGGGGCGTAACAAAACTTTTATCGAGCCGTTCAAGAGTGTTATAATCGAGACCTTGTACCCATGGTTCATCAACAAAGTATAAGAGTAGCTCCTTGACTATTACCGGACTTGAAAAAAGCTTTTTATACCCCGAATCATGTACGTTATGTTTCTTTCCCATATGATCACCTCCTTATATAAACGATCACCGGGACGAGGAGAGATAAAATTTTTATTGTAGAATGAATTTTTTGTTAAACTGTATTTTATTGTCTGAATTAAGATTTATAGGATTTAAAGATTATTGGATAGAGAGGTGGTAAATTTTTCTAAATCTTATAATCCTCTAATCCTGTGAATCCACTATGATAAAAGTCAAAATTTTATGCTGCTTTCTGCATAAAATTTTCAAATTCTTTTAATTTCCTCTGATAATTTTTTTCATCTTTACCTCTATACACTTCTCCGGTTAAAATTATTCTTCTCATAATGTTAAATACTTTGCGGATGACTGCAATTCTTGATCTGCCGGCACCACGACGAAGTTTAATATCTTCATAAAATTCATTCATAAAATCTGATGACCTGGCAATATGATTAATTGGCTGTGTAAATAATGATCTAGCAAGTTTTCTTGACTGTTTGTTAATGTGTCCCATCTGAGTTTTCCCACCACTTGATTTTACTGTTAGCACAACACCAAGATAAGCGTCAAATTCTCTTACACTTTTAAAACGATTTATATCGCCAATATCTGCAAGGTATGCTAATACTAAAAAAGGGCTTACCCCTCTTATCGAAATACAAAGTTTAATTTCTTTTTCAAATATCAAACCTGATTTAAGAATGGAATCTTTTATTATTTCTTTTTGTTTTAAAAGGTGCCACATCAATGTAAGATTCATAATTAGACATTCTTTTGAAATTTTATTAAGTATAAATTTTTCTATTATTGAAATATCTCCGTCAGGTTTAAGTAGGTGATACGCCTGTTTTTTGCTAAGATATGCTCCATGCTCCATAAAAATGGCCTGTATACTATTTTTATATTGTGTTATCTGGCTTGTTACCATCTGATATTGAGAAAAAAGCTTCCGTAATTCTCTTATTTCCACTGAAGGTTTATAAACAGTGGGCATTTTGAATTCACTTTTTGTTTCAGCCATCCAGAGAGCAAGAGAAAGATTTGCTGAATCTCGTTTGTCAGTTTTGTTCCAGGATTCCTTGATAATTTTAAATTTATGAGGATTAACTATAATGCACGTTGCACCCTGCATTTCAATCTGATCAGCCCAGTAAAATGCATTGTTAATTGATTCAACAACCACAGAATCAGTTTCCGTAAGAGATCTAACGTAGGTTTTAAAGTCTACACAATTTGATATGTAGCTAATTTCTCTGCCTTCTGAATCTCTGGTCATTATTGTTGCATACTTTTTGTGGAGATCAATGCCGTGAAATTTTCTTTTCATATCATGCCTCCTTTAAATCGTTATTAAGAATTCTTTTGGGAGCACCTTTGTGAAATTGCGTTGTTTCAATCCACTATTCAGCATCGTTTTATACGTGCTATTTTGTTGGTACGAATACAGTAGATGGCCGGCTAAACCTAATTACGTGGTCGCATATGCGCCACAGGATTTCCAAAGCCCTCTCCCGTTCCCAATCCATTCCCGGGTGACTGAGAATAAGATATAGCCATCCGCTGCTTCGTTCAACACAATCTCAGGTGTCTTGTATTTATCATAACAACCTAATTCAGACATCCTTTAAAATTTTGAATCTAAGCACATTTATGGTTCAGGCTTGAAGTATAATCCCAATTAATTATCTCCTTGACTTTGCAGACAAAACATTATAACTATCACAATCGCAGCGTCATTATTTTAAAACAATAATTTAAATTCGAGAATCAAAGTGAAAAAATGGAGAGTATCATGAAAAGATTTTTTAGAATCATCGGAATTATATTTATAACTCTATCTGTCATTACCTTCGCGCAGTCGGCCCCTAAAGAGGTGAAACTCAAACCGGCTGAAAAGAAACTTTTGAATACTTTCTTCAGCAACTTCTCGGAAGTGTTTGTTGAACCTTTTGAGAAAGATGAGATTTCGGAATCAGCTCTGATTCAGTTTGCGATTTCTCATAACTATAGAAATAATTATAAGTTTTTTGTTAAGGGGGGCGAGGAGTATCAGGTTAAAATCAAATCTTCATATGTAGATGATACAGTTAACAAATTCTTCGGAAAGAAAATTGTAAAACATCACTCTGTCGGGGAGATCGATTACAAAGACGGCTGGTATTATACTACCGATGCATCGGGAGAGGAGTATTCTTTTTCGCAGATTGTGACTCTGGTTGACAACGGCATCAGCATGTATACTGCAACAGTTAATGTCTACAGTGCGGGTTCAGGATGGACAGGTAATGTTCACGGTACAGATGCAGAGTGGAAGAAGGCATCCCCGGATGATTTTCCTCAATTATCAGAGGTGATGACTGCAACTCTGCAGAAGATAACTGAAAAGGGTAAGTCCCGGTACATACTGATAGATTATCTGAAACTAAAGTAAAAGGTCGAGGCCCATATGATTATTTTTAAATCAATAGTGTATAAAGGTATATCTCTGGCGGCGATGATTCTATTAGCTGCAGGTATTTCATTTGCAGGGGATAACACTTCATCTCTGAAAGTAAAAGAAGTAGAACCAGATTATGCCGGTGTTTATAAGCTGGCAGATTCAACTATTTGTAATATTGTAATAACAATTAAAAAAGATAAACGCGGCTACACTTATAAAATACGCGGTTCCGGCGTAAAGAATTCAGGTAAGCTTTCGGTTATAAAAGATGATGCGGAGATTTATTTTGTCTTCACAGGTACAAAACGCAGCGGTGATAAAACAGCTGTTGAGGGTGCCTACTCTGACGGAAAAATTACCATTCAGAACACAGGGAATGCAATGAATCAGTATATCTGTTTTAAAAACTGCGATGCAAAATATCTCGAATTTATCAGAGAAAAGTAATCGATTATGAAGTTTAAGAGGTTAAGTTGTATGAAATATTTAATTCATCTGTCTGTTGTTGTTTTACTCGCTGCGGGCAGTTCTGTATCTGCTGCTGAAAAAACTTCAGACAAAATCCTGATAGATCTGTCAAAGGATATTCTCAAAACACTGAATTCGCGGAACTACAAGGCTCTTGCCGGATATGTTCATCCTGTGCTTGGTGTGAGGTTGACGCCCTATTCATACGTTGATCTTAAGAAGGACCGGAAGCTTTCGGCTAAAGAACTTTATAATATTAAACAGCCAAAGAAGAAGCTTGTATGGGGAGAGTATGACGGCAGCGGTGAACCGATAAAGATGACCATCGGCGAGTACTTCCGCAGATTCGTCTACGATGCCGATTTTCTGACAAAGGGTAAAGTTACGGTCAATGAGGTTATACCATCGGGCAATACTCTGAATAATATTAAAGAGGCATATCCCGGCTGTGATTTTACAGATTTTTTAATTCCGATGATTGATCCTCAATATGAAGGTATTGACTGGAGAGCCCTGCGTCTGGTATTCAAAAAAGAGAAGGATAAAATCTATCTCATAGGGATAATACATAACGAGCATACAATTTAATCAGCAGGGAGAGCTGACACGTCTGGTGAAATTTTTCCCGGTGTTTTAAATCTCCCTGTTTTTCATAAAACTAAAATGCTCAGTGACAATCGCCGCCGCATGAACATGAACACTCGCCGCCTTCAGCTTTTTCGAAACACTCTTTACCCTCTCTGAATGAATAAAAAGCCAAACCCGCTGCACCTATAGAATCAAAGAAACTAATTCCTGTAAGTTCAAATATAACACTTGATGCAAGGAGTATTACCGACATATACAGGCAGACCTTTGTACATCCGGCGTCGGAGATGATAGGCTGAGATTGAAGTTCTCTGCCGACTTTTAGTTTTGCATTCATCAGAAAATACATAGTGGCAATAGATATCAGCGAGATGACTATTCCCCAGAAAGTAGTCTCCGGCCTGTGCTGTGTAAAAACATTATAAATGATAGTTACAATAAGCCCGGCAGTGAGAAGGTAGAAAGATGTACCTGTAATTTTAAGTGCGGTTTTTTCGAAATTATTCTCTTTGTTGAAATCGTTTTTTCTGAATCGGATGATCATGTGTGCAATTCCAATTCCGGAAATCACCTCAATGAAACTGTCGATTCCAAAACCGAAGAGTGCAAGCGTTTCATCTGTATATCCGAAATATGCCGACACAACGCCCTCGATAATATTGTAGAGAATTGTAATTATGCTTAATGTAAAAGCTGTTTTGTAAAGAGAAGCTATATCCGATCTGTTCATTGTTATACCTGTTGTAAAATTAAAATATAAATGATAATACCCATATTACCGCAAAAGAGGCTGTCCCGGCAATCAGTGTTGCTGTGGTAAAATACTTGTATGAATCCTTTAATCCGATTCCGCTGTACTGCGATACAATCCAGAAATATGGATCATTGACGTGCGATACCACCATGGAACCTGCAGTGATAGCAGCAACTGTGAATGCCGGGTCAAGTCCTATTGATGCGGCAAATGATGCTGACAATGATGATGCTGTAATAATTGCTATCATTGAAGATCCGTTAATTATTTTGATTGAGGCTGATATTAAAAAAGGTAGAAGTAAACCTGCACCTGTAAATACAAAATTCTCAGAAATAGTTTTTGTTAATGAGGATGCCCGTAGAACAGCTCCGAATGCTCCTCCTGCTCCGGCTATGATGAGAAGTTTTGCGGATCGGTCCAGACTCTCCGTTGCCCATTCGCTGAATGTTTTTCCGAAATCTTTTCTTTTTAGAAGAACAAGGGTGAGGGACAGTCCAATGAGCATGGCAACAGAAGGATCTCCTGTAAATTCAAAAAGAGCCGCTATCCTTCCGCTTCCGAAGGGTCTTGAACTCAGTGTAGTGAATGATCTGAGCGTAATAAAAAATAGCGGTACGGCAATTGGAAGTATTGAGAAACTAAGACCTGGAAGATCTTTTTCCATTATATACTTTTTATCAGGGAGAAGATTCATGATATCTGTATTTGCAGATATATAAAGTCTGCACCAGAAATATGCAGCTGCAATCCCTGCTGTAGATGATACTATTCCAATTAATAAAATTTTCCATATGCCTGCGTTAAGTATGCCTGCAGCAGCAATGGGGGCTGCCGAAGGGGGAAGTAGAGAGTGTATTGTATATATTCCAACTGCAAGTGCTATAGTAAAAGTTCCGGCCTGTTTACCGTTTTCTCTTTCAAGAAATTTTCCTATGGGGGCAAATAGTATAAAACCGGATTCAGAAGGGCATGATATTGATAAAATACTGCCGGCAATTGTTAATGTCGCAGGGGCTTCTTTTTTGCCGGCTATTCTCATTAGTGCATTTGCGATTGAAATCATGGCGCCGGTTTTTTCCATAATAACTGCAATAGCAGTGCCGGCAATAATAAGAATGCCGTAATAGCCTATTGTTGCACCAAAACCGTTTCGAACCGCAGTGATGGTATTTGCCGGAGAAACTCCGCTTATCATACCGAAAATAAATGATGCTGGAATCAGAATGTAGAATGGATTCAGCTTAAATTTATAAGTTAAAAAAATTATAAAGAATGCTAAAGCTGTTATAAAAACTGTATATGCAATGGTTGAAAACATAATTCACTCCGGAAGTAATAACTCTTTATAATAGATACGTCTGACAGAAGAATAAAATCAAAATTTTTTAAAAGTCCAGAAAAAAAATAAAATATTTAGCAAAGCGCTGTGAGGCTATTCATTTTCATGAGGCAATATGCGGAGTCTTGTGCCCTCAAAAATGATTTGCTGCCGCAATTCGCTTTGTAATAGAGTTGTCATCATTTAAATCTGTTTAATCTGTTGTCCAGAGATTTTTTTCCTCGATCTCATATGAAGCTCTATGCATATAAGAGCTGTAGCCGGCATGCTGAGAAACATTCCAATACATCCCACCGCAGACCGGACCAGTTCACTCATAACAGGTGTGTGATTCAGAACCATTGTAAACGGTATTCCAGGTTCGAGCTTCAGCGCAATAAGCAGAACAAGCGGAAGAGATGTTCCGACATATGCAAACAACAACGTGTTCATCGTTGCTCCCAGCATATCGGAACTTACTGTAATTATAGATTTGAAAGCCTCGCCAAAAGTTATTTCAGGGTGAACCCGGAATATTTCCTCGGTTGCGGATGCTATTGAAATACAGACGTCCATGATTGCTCCGAGCGCTGATATTATAATTGCCGAAAGGGCAAGACCCTTCAGGTCTATATCAATACTTGATGCGTAAAAAACCGTCATCATCTCGTTTGTTACAATCCCTGTAATTCTTAATATCCAGCCTGAAAAGAGAGCAAGGAGTGTTGCAATTATTACACCGCTTGAAGCTCCTATAATTGCTGCGAGTGTTTTTTTCTGAAAACCAAGTATAATCGGTGTAGTCAGGACAATGGAAAATAGCGCAATAGCTACAGCCATGGGGATAGGCGACTTTCCTTTTAATGTCAGAGGGACAAGCAGGTAAAAGAGGAGGAAAATTGTGGCAACCAGCGAAGCCATTGCGAGTACGCCTCTAAGCCTTCCTACTGCTATTATTGAGATCAGAAGCAGTATGCCGAGTATTACAAGACCTTTAGTATTTTCAACATCATATATATAAATATTATCTACTTCATTTGACTCGTATTTAGAGATACCTATAAAGACAGTATCACCTTTCTGGTAGAACATACCTTTCGGCATATTGTCGTCGCCTTTGAATTCGACTATATGTGACTCACCTTTTTTAACTCCGTCTAAAATTTTAAGGTGAACCTGTATCATTACATCGTATGGATTTGTTTCATCTCCATCTGCCTGAACAATTTTTTCAACTGAAGCACGGGCGAATGTTCTCTGGTCATTAAAGTGTTTTTTCTCCACGGCATACAGTGATGTGGAGAATGCAGCTGATATAAAAAATATTGTTATCAGCAGGGCAGTCCTGATAATTAAATCTTTACAGGGTCTAAGGGGCGGTAGCCCCTTTAGGTGCCCCGCATGGCTTCCTGCGGTCGCGGAAACGGAGTTTTTGGGACCGCCCGGTAGTTTGATAAAAATTTTCATTTTACAACCTCTCAGTTACAATACCTGAAATAAACGATTAGAAGTCAATTATTCAAAAAGATTTAGCCAAATTTTTTTTATCGAGTAGGCCATCTATCCTCAATGGCCGAAACAGCTTTTTTGAATCTATTCTCCCAGTCTCCGCTGACAATTACAAAGTCAGAATTTTTATTTTTAAGAATTGAAAGAAGTTTTTCACGGAAAATTTCACGCATATGTTCGGAATCTCTCTGCGGATCTTCAACATACGGGACATCTGTATCCGGGAATATGTAGAGGTCAAATCTGTTGGCCGCATCAACCCATGGCGGAAAGTCCGGAATTTTCTGAAAGTAGTGATTCGAAAAGAGGCGTGTTATCTCCACATCTGTGTCGACAAATAGAAACCGGTTTGCCCTGTTCATTTTATTCAGGATCTCTCCGGCATGTGACGGGCCAATCTGTTGTATGATATCATAGGTAACTTCACCGCCGGCATCATCGATGATATCTCGTGCCACTTCCGGAACAAATGCCGTATTGAAATACTCCGCGAGACGTTCTGTGAGTATACTTTTTCCGGTACTCTCCGCTCCGTAGATACATATCTTCTTCACATAGTGGGGACGTGCTGACTCAGCCAGGTGCTCCCAGTGACGATGAGGTGACTCTCTGATCATCGTCCCGGAAACCGGAACCTTCACTCTCTCAATGTCAAAAAATTTGTGTTCAATACCCATGTACTCAGCCAGGTATTCACCGTAATTTTCGGAACTGATAATCAGCCGCACTGCCGGAAACCTTTCCGTCAGATATTCCGCCCATACCTTCGACACATCCCTTGACGATACCGGCGAGTCGGGGAGCTCGTCATCGGTGTATTCAATATGAATTGACGGATCTCCCCGGAACGTCTCCCATAGCCACTTGAGCCGTGTCGGACCCGGTATCGGCTCATCTTTTTTTACACCAAGCAGAACAATAAGTTCATCACACTGTTCCGCTGCAAACCTTATCAGCGCCTCATGTCCTTTATGGAGAGGGAGAAATTTTCCGATCACAATTCCCTGTTTCATCAGGCTTCCTCTAATTCATAACTGCTGAATATTCTGTTCCAGTTCCATAATCCGGCCGACGCGATTATTCCGAAGATTATATATTCTATCCCCACGAGATATATCCCTTTCATAAAGTAGATCGATGCCGCTGTGATATCTGTGATAATCCATAGTATCCAGTTCTCTCTCTTTTTCAGCGAGAGGAGTATCTGCGCAGTTATGCTCATCACTGCTACAAAGCTGTCGGCATATGGAAAAGATGACGGCTCAGGAAATATCTGCGGAATCAGATTGTGTATCCCTGATATAAAAAATCCCGCTGCAGCTGTAGCAGTCAGAGTTACAGCTGTCAGCAAAACGAAAGCTTTGCCGCTCATTGCAGAAATTTTAAGCTCACTCCTGCTGTCTGTTTCAGAAACAGTTTTCGGATTTGTCCATCTCCACCATCCGTAGATTGATGTTGCAAGGAAGTAGATCTGCAGAAACATGTCCGGATAGAGTCGAGTCTGGTAGAAGAGTATAAAGAAAAATACCGCATTTAAAATACCTAATGGCCATCCGGCAACTGCACCTTTTGCGCAATATATAACACATAAAAGACCCGAGAGTGTTCCGATAAGTTCAACGGGGCTGACAGGATAACCCGCCAGCGTAAAGAGTATAAAGTCTATTCTGAAAAATTCCATAAATCTTCCTTATTGGTAATTGCTTATATGCCGGTGAACACTATCTCCGCCGCGCTATTGGCGCGGCGGAGAGCAATTCTGACGCCGGCTTATAAGCAATTACTATTATTGGTTATCCCTGTAAATTAATTTCCGATACAAAGGGTATATTTTTTTCTTCTCCGGTTTTCAAATCTCTGTCAATGAAAATCCCGGTTTCATTGTTGAAGAGCTGATTAATCCTTTTCTGAAGATCATACTCTTTCCGTGAAGTGAAATCATTTCCCGCAGATAGACTGAGAGTGCATCTGAAATCCCGTTGCTGTGTAAACCGGAAAAAATAAACCGGGTAATCCCTGATAATACCGGCGATATCGATTGAGTTTATAATCTTACCCGTCGGTGTCCGGAAGATAACCATCGGCCGACCTTGTAACCCTTTAAGTGCCGGAGTCTTCTCTCCGCATGAACACTCTCCGTAATGCATCGATGCAGTGTCGCCTGTGATGTATCTCAGCAGCGGGAGATAGGGATTTCTTCCTCCGCTCAGAGCAATCTCTCCGGCAGCACCCTCCGGCAGCTGTTTCCCGTCAGGTGAAATTATCTCGGCGAAAAGATCATGAGGGAGAATGTGAAATTTTGACGGATCAGCTGGGCAGCTGTATGCAACGGGTCCAGTCTCATTCAGTGAATACATATCGACTACAGGACAGCGGAAATACTCTTCGAATTTTTTCCGGAGGGCGCTCTCCAGATGCAGCGCGGTAGTCAGTATAGCTTCAGGTTTGTACGATATCCCCAGGCGTATATATTCAAGAAAAGAGAATGGATCTCCCGATAGAAAGACCGGTTTCATATCATTAATATAAATGCCCGCGCTCTCTCCTGTCTTCCAGTTTTCATGTGAGAGGTTAACCTTTGCAAAGCCCGCACCGTTCAGGAATGAGTGAACGGTGTGATATGTAATGGTCTTTTTCTGTGCACATATCTGTATTGCGGCTGCCCTGTCGCTGTTGTAATTTGTTTTTACACCGTGCCTTTTAAGCGCATACTGTATCATCGGGTCATAGCATCCCACAGCGCGGGGATGATTCGGAGCGGGTATAGGATGTCCCGTAGTTCCGGATGTGGGGTTTACTATAAGGCGGGTGAGATCGGCATCCTCAGGTACAATAAGATCAAGATGAGTCTGCATATCTCTCCGTGTCGCGGGAATTATGCTGCTCCATAATTCTTTTATATTATCATCAGTAAGTCTCTGCCTGAACCATGGAGTACTCTCCTTTAATGACAAGATCCATATAAGCAGCCATTCCGGAGGAGTCTGAGAAAATGAATCTCTTCCGGTTTTCAGTTCTTCTGCAAATTTCCGGACAAACAACATATCATCTTCTGTGAGTCTGTCGCCGCATTCTGTATTCCATATGGGCGCATGGGGATGATTCTTCATCGCATTGTAGAGTTTCAGCCATTCATTTTTGAAAAGCGGAACTCTTGTTTTTATATGTTCCGATATTTCAGAATTTTCCATTGTTTACTCCCGCGACATTTTAGATGCAGCCTCTTCGGCTTCCTGTCTCATCATTGCTTCTTTCAGCTCTTTCGCCCGTTTTTGAGCCTCTGCGGTTTTTGTCAGTATTTTTTTACGTTCAACAGAATCAAGAGTTGAAAGACGGTCCATTGCATTCTTTTGGTTTTCACCTTCAGGATAGTATCCTATTACATCAAGAGCAACTCTGCATAACTCCTCTCTTCTATCCGGATCTGTAATAAACTCATCTGCTGACTTAACCGCGTTTGATAGATCAATTAATTTTTGTGATAACAGAAAAGATTTTATCTCTTCCGAACCCTGTTTTTTAGAGGTGAAGTAACCGTATTCGTAAATATAGCATAGTATTGAAACTATCTGAAGATAATTAGTATTATCAGTTTTGGAATTTTTTTTATCAGTGAAGTGTTTTAAAATCTCTTCATCGTTAAGAGGAAACCCTCCGATGTCAGTTAAAAGGTCATTGACAATAGCCGGAACATATAAATTTTTCCCTGCTGCAGCGGCTTTTATATTCTTATTCATGAATTCTCCGGGAATCCGGATAAGATGATCAATCAGCTCTTCAAGAGGGAGACCGGGATTCTTCATCTACTTAACCTCGTAATGTTTTTTCACAAATTCTCTGCTGAAATTTATAAGCCCGTTCCAGTCTGTGACGGGGTAAATATTCCATCCCATTGATGCTGCAATATTAAGCTGTTCATCCATTGAATATATGTTAAGTGCAAAAGTCCCGCCGCCACCGCATTTTTTAAGAGATGCCTTTGCAATTTCTAAACCGCTGTTCCCCTTTTCGTCACTATCGAACATCGTGGTAACCCCATCATCGGAAATTACCAGTATATGTCTCTTCCTTGATGCTGGTTTGCCTTCAATATATGTTTTTCTCAGCATGTGAATAGGGAAGGCTGTGCCGCCGCCGAAGAAGCCTGTGAGTATTTTCATGATCTCATTTTTATCACGGACAAAACCATTTGTTGTTATAAACTGATCAGTGTCGCTCCATAGAGTGGCCTGCACCTTTGATCCCGCACGGAGCGCCGATAGCGATATAATTGTTCCCGCAAGAGTGAGATACGATGTGCATACCGTAGGATCGGGCATGGATCCGCTTGAGTCTATATATATGTCCAGGTCAATTGGTTCCCTTGCCGGTTCTCCGCCGGGTGAAGTTCCTGAAATCCTTTCAACTGTCGTATAACCGGGAATAAGAACCGGGCTTCGTAATAATGAATCGAACATGCTGAGGTTCTCAAATGGTGAGCTTATATCCCATTCTGTAACCCCTTCCGGGTTCGGTTCTGTCGATTCGGGCTGTCTGACTGTGGGGAAGGGGATGAGATGCGGAATCGCCCGTTCGGTGTAATACCGTGCTGCAAGTTCCGCATCGCTGAGATTGATTCCTATGGCGCGGAGAATCTGTCCATACTCAAATGGTTCCCTGTAGCTTTTTCCGGGTTTAGTTTGTGGCTGATCAGGGGTGCCGTCCGGTGAAAATCTTCTCCCGGCAGATCCATCTTCAGATTCATTAACTTCATCCTCTCCAAGCTCGGCTATCCCTGCCGGAACTGTTGTCCCGTCACCCGGATCAACAGCATCCATCCATGAGTCCAGTGATTCCGGACGGTCTTTGGATTCCAGCAGATAACGGTAGCAAATGGCGGCAAACTCTCCTGCGCCGCGGATCCATTCCCGTGAAAAACTCCGTACTACCCGGGAAGCAAGTATCGCATCACCTTCAGTCTCCTCGTCAACATCTGAGGCTGTAAGCGTCTTCCGCGGCAGAGCCCAGAGTATTTCGTAGGTGCGCATATAAAAATTCCAGAATTTATCAGTAACGTCACTTTTCACAGCCATATAGACTTTATCCATTCGAAGGGAATTAACTCTGAATAGTCTGTCATTGATCAGAAGGTCTTCGTAGATGTTGGCTATCATCGGCGCTTTGTATTCATAACCGTGAATCGCTTTCTGAATCCGTGCAATGACTCTTGCGGAGTCGGCAAGATCCCCCGGCGCGTAAACATGGTGTCCCGCTTCGTGGGCAAGAATTTCAAGCGCATAATCGCGAAGTCCTATCTCCTCTATCTGTCTAAGCGAAACCACTACACTGAAATCTGTCAGCCGTATCATGGCAAAAGATCCGGTCAGACCTTCTCTCTTCTCATCCTTTTCTGTTTCGCAGAATACCGGTATGCGAAGTTTTACAAAGGGACTCCATAATTTCACGGCCTCTTCCCATGTTCCGAGCCACTGACCTTTAATCGTTGATGCATCAATCCTGCTATCAGCCATTGCTGCCTCTTAATCCCGCTATATAAAGCTTGTAACTGTCACGCAGTGTCCAGACAACGCTCTGTCTGCTTATTGCAATAGATGTAATTCCGGACTTCCATTCAGGCGGGAGAGGGTACCCCCTGTTGTTGAGTATAAAGTTACCCTCTTTAACGAATCTGTTTATAACTCCACCGGGCCTGATACTCTCCGGTTTTATTTCATTATCACTGATAAGTTCAATACCGTAATAATCTGCATACATTCTGAATACATCAGTTCCATCGGTAACATAAATTACATCATCGATTGCTGCTGCGGCAGGTATGGATCTGAACTCTTTGCCGAAACCGCTGAAACCCCCCGCAGTCCTTAAAACAGGTGATGATTCTGATTTGTTCAGAGCAACAGAAACGGGATCAATCCACGGTTCATTAATAATTGCTTCATATAATTTTTTAACTGAAGAATCATCTATATCCCGGATCTCAAAGATATTCTTTAGAATTTCACGGTCGAGCAGCGGGATAAGTTCTGCCGCATTTTCGCGTCCGCTTGCCGCACCGGATCTCCATGCCAGAACAAATCCGGTTTTACGCAGAGTCTCCATATCTATATCGGGACTGACCGAGCAGATTGCAGAGACCCATTTATCTATTGAGAGGATACTCTTTTCATGTAAATTCAGAAGAGCATTGTAAATATTTATCAGGAAGAGTCCGCCATTATCTGAAAGAAGTTTTTTATGGTACCCGGCAATTGAATAAAGATGCTTTTCAAGATTTTGAAATCTTCCTTTTTTCCCGATCAATCCGCGCGATGTAAGTTTTAAAATACTTCTGAATATTGATATAACAATCTGATCGGGAACAGCAAAACCATCTTCGAATAAGGGATTCACTATATCTGTAAATATATTAAGAACATCAGAAGAGTCAACAGTGCTGTCGCCTGAACTATAGTATTCGAATGCGGAATTAAGAATCTGCCGGTTTCTCTCCAGAGATACAGCGAAATTGCTGTTTATCACTCTTTCCATTTCAGCCATCTTAGGTAACCACTGTAACGCTGATGCAGGTATTTCAGGGTAAGAATATCGTCCAGCATCGGTCCGTAGAGCTTTCTCCCTGCGGACAAGTCGTTCATCATACGTTCAATCTGAACAAGAATCTGAAGCGCATCCTTTTCACTTACACCCTCAAGTCCTCTCTGGAACTGCTCAAGAAGTCTGCCTGCAGGATCGGTCTTGTCAAGTCCGGCACGGTCAAACTCCGCGCATGATAGATCAAATATATTTTTTATCCAGCTTATTCTGTCATGTCTATAGACTGCATTTTCCGGCTGCTCGAAAAACGGGGAGTCGCTGTTCTGAATCAGCTTATCCTGTAAAACAAATGGGAGTACATGCCGTACATCCTCAAACTCAGCCTGTTTGTTTCCTCTGAAGTAAGCAAGAGCTTTTATGTAGCTCAGGCATGTCATGAAGGTCCGTACTGAAAAGCCGTTAAGAGTCTGATATGAAAGATCTTTCAGCTGATCTTTACCGGTTTCATCTCTCATCAGCTGGGCGATGTCGCTCCCTGTGGTTTTGGCATTATCCTTTGTTTTATATTCAATCTGTTCACCGCTCGATTCAAGAAGCTCAAACTGCGATGCAAAATATTCAATACGCCGCATGAGCAGATCGGGGATTTCAACCTCCAGTATCTCTTTGTTAATTCTGCTGATTTCGTCTTCGCTGAATATAATCTCTTCAGGGACCGATTCTTCAGGTTTGATCCCCTGCTCAATCCGCAGAAGCAGCTGCTTAAGAAACCTCGAATTAAAATGAAGAGCCTTCACCACAATGTCAATCCGGTCTCTCAGCGCTTCGATGACCTGATATGTACCGCCTCCGGCATCATCGTTTGCTGTAAGAAACCATGCTGCGTCGGGGCAGTCGAAGACCTGATCGAGTAGCTCAGCGTAATTTTCACTCATAACATTCAGAAGAGCAGACTGGGTCCTGGTAGGTATCCTGTTGTACTCGTCAATGATCTTCACTCTCATCCCGAGCCATTTTCTCCATGCAATTTTAATCTCATCCATACTCTTCGCGTTCACCATGTCTGAAGGGAGCGGATTCCCCAGCAGATCAGATACAGTCATCTGAGGCTGCCCATGCTGTACTGCGCGTTTAATATCAGCCATTGAATACCCGGCAAGTAGTCCCATTATCATAGCACTTGATGTCTTTCCCCGTCCTGGACCGCCAATCAGAAGACATTTTCTTCTTGTGACAAGAGTAAGGAGCGGGAGAAGTATAAAGCTGGCATAGCTCTGTCCGGTTGACAGCACCACGCGGCTTTTGCTGTCACCAATTGTGTATTCATTCGGAGGGGTGTCGTTGTATTCTATATCACAGAAAGGATTTATAATTGCATAATTGGCTATCCAGAAATAGGCTTTCCTCAGTTTTTCATCAAGGCCGTAGTCTCTCTCTGCGGTCTCACCGTCAGTTTTAACCGGAGCATTGTAAAGATCCGCTATATCAAATTTTTTACTCCTGGCCCCTCTCCCCGGAGTGGTGGGGGATTCCGGAACCTTCCCTAAAATCTTATGCTCTTCCATTAATAATGCTCCTGTCAGTTGGGGCGATGATGTAGTTCTGAATTTAACAAAAACTGCCCAATATTTCAAGTTATTTTATTTTGAGCAGTTACAAATCTCTCTTCAAAAAAAATGTAATATTTCTTGACATTATAAACAAAGATTTTATATATGCAACTAGTTGAATACTTTCATTGTTTAAAATTATGTAATTTAAGAGGAGAGCAATCTGCGAAAGCAGTTGCTGAAGTGTAATATATATGGCTTTGTCACATTCAATACTTGCAACTCTTGTGGGGAGAGGTAAACCCTGCAGCGGTTACGATCTCGCTAAGGAGTTTAACAGTTCGGTAGGGTTTTACTGGAAAACTACCCATCAGCAGATCTACAGAGAGCTAGCCAAGCTTGAAGGTGAAAAAATGCTCACCTCTGAGCTGATAAAACAGAAAGACAGACCTGACAAAAAAGTTTACTGTGTTACGGATGCCGGCCGGACCCATCTGATTAAATGGATAGCGGAACCATCTGAACCGAGTCCTATAAAAGAAGATATGCTTGTAAAGATGTTTGTCGGATTTTTAGTCCCTAAAGAGATGCTCATAGAAGAACTTGAACAGCTCAAAACTATTCATGAAGAGAAGCTCAGACTTTTCCATGAATATGAAAATAAATTCTTTTCAGATGTAAAATCGCTCCCTGTAAAAGGTAAGTTCCGTTATCTGAATTTAAGGAGCGGTATAAGTTTTGAATCAGGCCATATTAAATGGTGTGAAGAAGCTATAGAATTTTTAAAAAATGAATTTGAATAAAAACAGGAGAAAAAAATGAAGACAAGAATAACTGAACTTTTTGGTATCAAGTATCCGATAGTACTTCCGGGAATGAGCTGGATCAGCACACCGGAACTGGTGGCTGCAGTATGTAACGCAGGCGGAATCGGCTGGCTGGCTACAGGTCCTCTTTCAACAAAAGATACTGAAGCTGCTATTAAGAGAATAAGAGAGCTCACAAAAAAACCTTTTGGTGCCGGTGCAACACTATTGATGCCGGGCGCAAAAGAGAATGTTGAAGTTCTGATAGATATGCAGGTTCCGGTTATAAATGTATCACTTGGTAAACCTGATGATATAGTAAAAAGAGTTCACAACTACAAAGGTAAAGTTATTCAGACTGTAATCGGCGCAAAACACGCTCAATCTGCTATTAAGGGCGGAGTTGACGCTCTTCAGGTTACCGGTTATGAAGCGGCAGCACACGGCGGAAAGGTTGCAAACCTATGTCTTATCCCTTCAATCAGAGAGATAACAGATCTTCCAATCGTAGCTTCAGGCGGATTCGCAACAGGTCAGGGACTTGCTGCAGCGTTAGCACTTGGTGCTGATGCAGTTGCTATGGGTTCAAGACTTGCTACAACAAAAGAGAGCCCTGTACATCCAAGAACAAAACAGGCCCACCTTGATGCAACATCTGAAGACACACTCTATTCAGACAGATTTGACGGACTATGGTGCCGTGTTCTTAAATCACCATCTGCGGAGAAATCAATCAAAGGCGGAATGAACCTTTTCAAAGCTGCAATGGTTGGTCCTGCAATTGCTAAGTCTATGGATCTCCCTTTATTAAAGGTCATGCTTGGAATGCTTGCACAGCCTGACAAGATGATGACTCTTGCTCATATGGCAACTGCTTTCGGAAAAATCCAGGCAGCTACAGAAAATGGAGATTATGACAAGAAGGGTGTTGAGCTTCTAGGTCAGTGCTGCGGTATGATTCACGACATGCCCACAGTAAAAGAAGCAATCGACAGAATTATGAAAGAAGCAGTTGCAACAAACACTAAAATGGCAGGAATGCTCAAGTAAATATATATATCATTTTCTAAAAGGCTGTCCCGAATGGGGCAGCCTTTTTTTTGCCCCCTGAATCCTCCGGAGAGGGGCTTCCAAAACATTCCCGGAAATTGATTATTTTTTGAATGAAACTGATTTTTTAAAAATCTTTTCAAGTCCCGCTCCGGGGGATTCAGGGGGCTTCTTCGTTACTGTTTTATTTTATTCATCTTTAAAGCAGCACCCATGGCAAGCAGAGTCTGATTTCTATCCTCCATGTTTAGAGCCTGCTCCATCCCTCCGGCATCCAGATTCATGTTTATCGCTTCTTTAGTAAGACGAAGACCCATGGGATTTTTGGTAATCATAATTTTTGCAAACTCCATGGCAGTTTCATGAAGCTTATCCTTTTCTACAACTCTTGTAACAAGCCCGAGATTCCAGGCCTCTTCTGAAGTCATAAATTTTCCGGTATACATGAACTCGTAAGCTCTTCCTGCACCAATCATTCTCGGCAGGAGATAGCTGCACGCCATGTCAGCTCCACCAAGGCCAATATTTATATAAGCAGCGCTGAATTTTGCATCAGGACTTATAATCCTTATATCTGATGAGAGTACAAAACTGAATCCCTGACCTGCAGCCGCACCGTGAACTGCAGCAATAATAGGCTGAGGTGCACGTCTCATGTGAAGATTAATTCTGGCCAGTCTTGCCTGAAATCTGTAGAACTCCTCCGTGGTCCAGTTCGGAACAGTTTCCATGGATTCTTTCATGTCAAGTCCGGCACAGAAGCCTTTTTCTCCGTTACCTTTCAGTATTACAATGACTGTCTCAAGATCATACAATCGCTCTCTCCAGAAATGTTCCAGTTCCTCCATCATAAGATGAGTAACCGCATTGTAGCTTTCCGGCCTGTTAAGCGACAGCTGCATAATCCCCTTTTCAAGTATTTCGGTCTGAATTGTCTTGTAGTCCATCTTCAACCTTCCGCTGTATTTTTTATCACGGCATAAAATTTTTATTATACATTAGTTCTGAGTATTTATGTAAAAAAAGTCAACCTAAAATACCGGATAAATAACTCTCTGATCGTAATTGCTCATAAACTGGTGGTGAAATTACTCTCTGCCGCACCGGAGATAAAATTGAACCGGTTTTTTAGCACTTACATAAATAATCCGGCTGTCCGGTATATATGGCTTGACATTTTATGCAGTTTATTTAAAATTTTATATGATGCTTCTGACGGCAAAATCTGATAAATGTGCAGATATAAATTCTGATATTTAAATTTATAAAAGTATTTTTTATCTGCATTAAATCCGGCTTAAGCGCAGTTATTAATCTTAACCGGTATTCCGTTTATCTGATGCCGGCAAATAATTCAAAATACAAATGGAGGATTTTATTTTTATGAAGAAATCACAGATTTTAAAACTTTCTTTGGCTGCATTCATTGCTTTAGCTTTCTGCGCAACAGGTTTTTCTTATAATCTTGGCGGAAAAGAGCTTGTTAAAAATGGAGCCGGTTCAAGAACAAAATTTATGATGAAAGTATACTATGCTACACTTTATGTTCCACAGGAGCTTAAGGGCGCAGCAGATACACAAATAATTGAAGCAGACCAGCCTATGGCTATAGATCTTTATATAACTTCAGGTATGATTACAAAGGATAAGTTTGTAGCCAGCATCGCGGAAGCATTCGACCAGTCAGCTAAAGCCGGTTATGCAACAACTGACAAACAGGCTTATATAAACCTTTATAACAATGTTACTATGGCTGAAGGTGATAATGTATCTAACCGTTATGAGCCGGGCAAAGGAATGACAGTTGTTCACTCTACAAAAGCCGGACAGAGTAAAGTGCTTGGAACTCTAAAAAGTATTCAGACAAAGAAAGCATTCTGGGGAATTTTTCTCTCTTCAAAACCTATTCAGTCTTCATTGAAAAATAATCTTCTCGGAAAATAATTTAATATCTTGTTGAAAAATATAATCCCCCGCTGCCGGAAGGTGCGGGGGATTTTTGTGCCGTTTAGAATTGTGTTAATAGGTGATAATATTGATTAGAAACTCACTGGTAATTGTTCATAAATCGGAGATATTTTTCTCCGCCGCGCCTTTGGCGCGGCGGAGAGCAACTTTGCCGCCAGTTTATAATTACTGATTGATAATCGTAGATTCTACCCTTCTGTTATATTGAGCTGTATCAAATTTATTCTCTTTTAAATATCCGAAACCCTTTGTCTTTATTCTATCTTTTTTAATCCCGGCCTTTATAATATAATCTTTAATTTTTTCTGCTCTCCGGAGACTTATGTCAAGGTTTGCTTTATACGATCCGACGCCATCTGAATAGCCGTCAAGCGTGAGCAGGACTTCATTATTATTTCTCATATATTCTATCAGTGAATGAATATATGGAATATCTGTTATTTTAATTTCACTTGAGTTGAAACTGAAATAGACCGGTTCTGCTGTAAATTCCTTCTCTATGGAAGGCCCAATTTTAATTGTAGCTGTTGTGTTCTTCGGATTACCGGTTAGAAATTCCACTGCAAAAGATTTCATTCCCGATTCCCCTGGAATAATCAGGATTCGTTTGATATCAGATTCTGCGGGTATATTAATCATTCCCGATTTATCAGGCGTTTTGATTTCAGAACGTACAGGCCATGAATTTTTTTTAAGTGATGAAAAAAACAGAGTCTTGATTTTAACAGTGTCGGGATTTTTAAAATTATCAGATTCTATTTTAACAGTAAATGTTTCAGGTTTTGCTTTGACTGTTTGAATTGCAGTTTTTCTGATAAAAAAATCGTAACTCCCTCCAATTCCAGAATTATTTGATGAGATAATTACTGAATCACTGTTTAATTCAGTAACCGACATTTCATCTCCGCTGCTGTTTACAGGGGTCTTTAATCCGCTCAGTTCATTTATCGTATTATCCTGATCATCAATAATGAAAATATCGCGGTTTTTCGATTCACCTTTTTTAAATCCGGAAGCAAATGCGCCTGCTCTGTTTGAAGCTTTTTTATACATGTATATATTTGCTGTATTATTTCTGGAGATTATAGCAGTGCGGACATCTTCCCATGAATCATTTTTGTATAGTACCCGCACCAGTGTCATTTTAGAACTGTCATTAAATGGTGATCTCGTGAAATAAAGAATTGTTCCATCTTTTGTGATAGAAGGATTGAATTCATTTTCGGCAGTGTTTACAGCTCCGAAAAGCTGCTCAGGTTTTTCCCACTCTTCACCTTTTTTTTCAGAGTAATATATGTCGTAGGATGGTTTATCTGACGAACTTTTTTTCAGGCTCCCCGGTCTGTCAGATGAGAATAAAATAAATTTCCCGTCTTCTGTAATGAATGGTGATATTTCATCTGAATCGGTATTCAGTCCAGGTGCGGGTTTCGGCGCTGACCATTTTTTATTTTTAAATTCGGAGAAATAGAGGTCACTGTTTTTGCCACCTTTGATTTTTCTTGCAAAAATAAATAATTTTGAATCTCCGGTTAGAGCACATGAGGTTTCATCCCCGTCCGTATTTATGTTTTTCAGGAATGATTCATTGATTATCGAATCAGCCTGGAGTTGTAAGGCTGAAAGTATGATTATCATTATCGCCGCAAATTGTTTAATAATTACATTTTTCATTAAAATTAAAACCTCAAATCGATTAATATCTCGTATTATTATCGGAAAAATCTGCGCAAAAATGGAGTTTATTAACTGTCAGGTGGTGGAAATCAGGCTGTCAATTCAACGGGGATGTTTATTTTTATGATATTTCCGCAATTCTGCCATTCTATATCGCAAAACTGCTGAATAAGTATAAGGCCTCTCCCTCTTTCTCTCAGGATAGGTTTTACTTCATTAACTGTGAATTTATGAAAATAGTCGAATCCCATACCCTCATCTTCTATCTCTATCTGAATCCCTTTTTGGGCCAGTGATATTTTGATAGAGATATTTTTAGCAGGATCCCACTTATTGCCATGTTCCATAGCATTAATAATTGCTTCATCAAGGATAAGGTTGAGATCAAGGAGATCTATACAGATTTTCCCCTCAATATCAGATAATTTATCTTTAATAAGAGTTATAATGCTGTTTTTCAGTTTTTTGGTCGATGGGAATTTTCCCTGGTATAGTATCATTTTATGGAGTTATCTTTTTAAATTTTTTTATAATTCGGGGTGGGGAGATTCGAACTCCCGACTTCTTCGTCCCGAACGAAGCGCGCTACCTGGCTGCGCTACACCCCGATGCAATTTGTAACACGAAATTAAACTGAAATTACAAATGAGATTAGTCAATTATTTTATTGTCATATCAGTAAAATATATTTGCAGGAGATTAAAAACCGGCAGCATTCTATATTCTGACGCGTCTGTGAAGCGGGAAAAAGCAGTTTTATCAAAGGTTTTTGATTACTTATATATATTGCAATAATTAAAATGACGGCTTTATATATCCACCCATATGTACTATAATAGTATTCATGAATTAATTCAGGATGCAAAAGTAATAAAAAATACTTGCGCCTTGAGCTTAATTTTTTATTCTGCATAATATGGAGTATGGATAATGGAATTTACTTATGTATTTGTAAATAATGTTCCGGTTATAAGTTTTATCCGTGATGACGGGAGTCTGCTGAGAGGTGACGTTAATGACTTCGGTGAAGAGATTCTTGAACTCATAAAAGAGGATGTGTATAAGGTTGTTTTTGATTTAAGAAACAATTCATATCTGAACAGTTTTGGTCTCGGGGAGCTGATAAATTTAAGGAATTATTTTCTTGATAAAGGAATAACAACTGTTCTTATTGTGACCAGTAAAAAGATTATTAAATTGTTTGATATGGTTGGAATCGGCGATTTGTTTGAAACAATTGCCTCAGAGAAAGAAATTTGATGGCGGGGTTTATATGAGTAATGGGAATGAGTTATACTCACCATACATAGAAAGCGGAATAATAAAAAAAGATAGATACAGGATATTCAGTTTTCTTGTCGGACTTTTTTTTAAACGCATCGAACTTGATGAAGAGAGTATTTTAATAGTAAACGAACATATGTCAAAGGGTAAAATTGTTTATGCGTCAATGCAGACGACATACACTTCTCTTTACATCCTGATAAATCTTTTAAATAAGCATAAACTCCCTGTTCCGGTACTCGGACTTGGATTTATTCCTTATTCCTATCAGAAGATTATTATTTTTTACAGTGAAGTAATGACATACTTCAGAAAAATGTTTAAGTCCGGTGAATATAAATTTGTATCTAATCATGAATATATTACAAGAACACTTGATGAAGGGAGTCTCTCTTTTTCGATGCTTTCAAGAAAACTCTTTGTCCGCAGATACGTTCAGATTAAAACAGATGCAATAGAGTATCTTCTTGAAGTTCAGAAGAAAAGTGATGTCCCTATTTTTATTTTTCCTCAGGTAGTTTTCTGGAATAGAAATCCTGAAAAATCCGGTTCAATAATGAACTCTGAAGCTGTAGGTGACAGAGGTCTACTCTCCGGTATGGTGACTGTGTGGAAAAGCGCAACTCCGGCATTTGTCAGAATAGGAATGCCTGTGAACCTGAAAGAAGAACTTGAAGCGCAGGGCGGCGGTGATGTAAAACACCTCGCACGCCAGATCCGTAACAGTCTGATGGATATATACAACTATGAGAAGAGAAGTATCCTGGGGCCGCAGATAAAGAGCCAGCAGGAGATGATGGAGAAGGTCCTTTATCATAAAAATGTTCTCGATGTAATCCAGCAGGAAATGAGCGAGAAGGGGACTCCGGAGAAAAAGCTAAGAAGAAAAGCTTACGGTTACCTGAAAGAGATTGCTGCAGATTTTTCTATCGTGTACATCAGATTTTTTAAGGCTACGAATGATTATCTCTTTAGAAAAATTTTCGACGGGATACATTTTGATATAGAGGATTTTAAAAAGATCAGAGAAGCCTCAAGTCTGGGACCGGTTATACTTGTTCCTAGTCATAAGAGTCATATGGACTACATCATTATTTCCAGTATGTTCTATCAGAATAAACTGATCCCGCCTCACATACTGTCCGGTTCTAATCTTACATTTTTCCCTATGGGTAAAATATTCAGAAGATCCGGTGCTTTTTTTATGAGAAGATCTTTTAGAGGTCTGAATCTCTATGCGGCGGTATTTAAGCAGTATATTAAATCTCTTATAAATGAAGGGTATTCGATAGAAGTTTTTATCGAAGGTACAAGATCCAGAACGGGTAAGGTTGTTCAGCCGCGGATGGGAATCCTTAAATATATGATTGAAGCGATTGATGAAGGATACAATAAGGATCTTGTTTTTGCTCCAATGACTGTAAATTATGACAGAATACTGGAAGAGAATTCTTACCTGAAAGAGCTGAAAGGGAAGGAGAAGACCGCTGAGACTACCTCGGGATTTATCAAAAGCCGGAAGCTTATTCAGAGAAAATACGGTTCTGTGTATATGGGATTTAACGAGCCCTTTACTCTTAGCGAAATGAGAGAAAAATTTCTAAAAGAGAAAAATATCACAGACATAGATCTTTTAACTGAAGAACTCGGATACTATATTGTTAAAAAAATAAATGAAGCTGTTATTGTCACCCCATTTGCTATTACAACCGCTTCATTGCTGAACACAACGGCACGCGGCTTTACAAGGGAATCGATTAAGAAGAGAATAGAAATCCTTCTCTCGTTTTTGAGAACAACAGATTATAAGGTGACGGAATCCCTTAAAGATAATTCCAATATAGATGATATTATGGATATGGTTTTTGATTCATATGCACGCGACGGAATTATCAGCAGAGCAGATGCTCATGGCGAAGCTAAGAATGATACCGTTGTTCAGAATGAAGAGTTATACACAATAGATCATGATCAGAGGGGCCGTATAAACTTCTATAAGAATACTATTACTCACATGACTCTTCCTGTTAATATGATTTCTCTGGCTGTACTTATTACATCAGCAAACAAAAAGACTACAAAAAATAAAGTTATATCTGAATTTGAAAAAATCCGGGATGCATTGTCGAAGGAATTTGTTTATCCCGATCTGCTCAATGACACAGATGCAATTATAGAGAGCACACTTTCTCATCTTGCATCAGAGAATTATATTAAAATTGACGGTAAAGATATAGTCTTCGATGAAAGCGGCGACGAAGTTCTGAAGTTTTTTGCAGGTATGATCCAGGATTATATTGAATCATATCTTATAGTTCTTACTACTATTGCCGATTTCAAAGTAACCGATGTTTCACGAAAAGATTTTACCATTGCAGTGAGAAAACATGGAACTAGGATGTATCATCTTAGCGAGATACAATGTTCGGAATCACTATCTATGATTAATTATAACAATGCTATGGATAAATTTATTGATGCCGGAATTCTAAAACAGAGTGGAGAGAGTAAAAAACTGCACCTGGTAATCAGCGATAGAGCAAGAGCCGAAGCTCTGAAGAGTATGATTTCGGGATATCTCGATAAAGTCAGAAGTAACTGATTTAGTAAACGAGTTAAAACCCTCTTTACATAAAGAGGGTTTTAACTCAGGGAGATTTGCATTGTTTTTCTAAAATTAAGGTTTACTCACGCTTTTCCTTTCAATAAGCGCCTTCACCGGCGCAAGCCCTGTAACTGAACCCTGCTCAATAGCTTTCAGAACTGCTCCGCCCCCTGTAAAAATATAGTACTCGGGAGAATCAATCGCTGCTATATACAATCCGGGGAGAAGACGTTTCAGTTCCTGCATGGTGTCTCCGCCGCCGTATAGCTTAACCGATCCTCTGGTTTCATCGATGAGCTGATCAAGGGCAATAGTCCCTTCATTGAAGTGTGGGGTGTAGCCCATTACTGCGTTGACAAAAACAGTTTTTGCCTTATGGAAAACTTCCGCTACGTCCGGTTCTGTAAAACTTTCAGAAGCAACATCGTAGATATAATTCAGTTCCATCCCCTCTTTAATACCCCGGATATCTATTGTTCTGTATTTCCCCTCTTCTCTTCCGTCTGCGACATCGGATTCAATTATAAAACGTAGCTCAACAATTTTACCGGGGAATTGTTCTGCAAAAGCGACAAATTTTTTTGCGGATTCCATATCCTCATCATCTATTCCTTTGATCTTAATGCCGTATTTAGCCGCAAGATATGCGTTGTAGATTACCCCTCCGAGAACAAGGTAGTCGGCCTGCCGGATAAGTGCGTAGAGCGGATCTATCTTTGTGTCGAATTTTGCACCTGCTACAACGGCAATGAAGGGCTGCTGCGGATTGTAGATTCTGTCGAGATTTTCAATCTCCTTCTGTAGTAAAAATCCGGCGTATGAAGGGAGATATTTACTAACAGAGACTGTCGATGCGTGATCCTGCCATGATCCAAAGGCGTCGTTAACAAAAATATCTGCAAGACCTGCAAGCTGATTGGCAAACCGCTCTCTGTTGTCATCTTTGGCTTCTTCTCCGTAAAACCATCTGGTGTTCGGGAGATAAATGCCGTCTATTTCGTCAGCTTTGAGTTCCCGGATCATATGGTTAATGGAGGTTTCCAGCCCCGGATATCCTTTCTTTTCATCGGAGAGGAAATCCGGGACTTTTAGTTTTATGTGGAGTTTCTGCTGGAGATAATTTACAATAGGCTGAACCGATGTTTTTTCATTAATTTTTATTTCGCCGCTCTTCTTGTCTCTCGGCCGTCCTACGTGAGTCATGAGAATTATTTTGCCTCCACGGGCATTGATGTGATACATTGTACCAATCGTTGCATCAATGCGGTAAGGATCGTGTATAAAACCATTTTTTACAACATTATGATCGACCCGGACCAGAACAATTTTGCCTTTTAAATCTGCATCCTGTATAAGTGGAAGATTTAATTCTTTTTGCATATCATGCCCCCTGTGATTCCAATAGTAAAATAACAGAAGCGGCAGGCGTTATCAAATTTTTAAATTAATAGAAAAACAGTATCAGCTCATAAACTGGTTGTGATAATGTTCTTTGCCGTTTTTTGAAGAGTTGCAAAAACCATTCCACGGTATGCATTGCGGAATTATCTGCTTGAATATTTTCATGTTAAAATATACCTTTAATTTATGCTTTTTTACAATTACGGGGTCTGATATGAATTTTGAAATTCTTTTTCTCTTATGCTTTTCGCTTCACAATATGGAAGAGGCACTCTGGCTTCCTGCATGGTCAAGGCATGCGGAGAGATATCATAAAGCCGTGGGTGAAAATGAATTCCGTAAAGCTGTTATGGCAGTTACTGCAGCAGGTTATCTTATAACATTTCAGTATTTTATATTTCAGCAGAATGAAATTTCAAAACTTATTTATTCCGGTTTTATACTTATGATGGTAATGAATGTTGTATTCCCTCACATTGCAGCGACAGTTGTGATGAAGAGATATGCTCCGGGAACTTTAACAGGATTATTTCTGAATGCTCCGGTTGGAATTTATCTGCTTAATGGAGAGATTAATAGCATAAACGATCTCATTGCAGTTATTGCTGCCGGTATTGCTGTTTCGATTGTTTTTTTAGCCATGTTGAGATTGATTTTTGCCAGGTGCGGCGAATGAATCATCCTATGAGATATGACCCTGTTCCTACGGCGGTCTGTTTGTTATCCGGGCCAATCATCTCCATCTGGACGACTGCAACTTTATTCCCTGCACGGATAACCTTTGAAATACATTCAAATTTATTTCCCGATCCGGGCCGGAGGTAGTCCACGCGCATATTGAGAGTGCTCATCATGCTGAAGCGGTGCATCATCTCCCCTATGGTCATCCCTTTCATCTTGCTCAGCGCATGAGCCTGGGCGATAATTCCACCTGAGAGATCAATGACTGACGAGATTACGCCGCCATGCAGTATCTGATGGATATAGTTGCCGTAAAGATCTTCTCTAGAATCTATAGATATTACTGCTCTCTCCATATTGAGTTCTGTAACTTTTATTCCAAGAAGTTTGTTAAAGGGCATTTTTGTATTGTATACATCCATAAGTATGGAGAATATTGAAGACATGACTTTTTCTGAGGTAACGTCCGGAATAGTTTTTAGATAGTCATTACTGACATTCTGTTTGTTTAAAACGGAATCTATTGTTTCCTGGAATTTATTCATTATTGCAGTACGCTATTATGCAGGCATAGATCAACCCGCATTCTGCAGGACGGAATGCGGGTCTTTACATATTGTAAAATTCTTATGCTAATTGATAAACATCGAAAAAATAATTTCTGTTTGCTCTTTTGATCTGTACTGTCCATCCTTCATTTTCGTAGAAAGTCTGAAAGTTTTTTGCCTGAGAATAAGTTAGTACAATACTGGGGGTAACTGTACAGAATTTTGTATCATCCCAGTTTGTTCTCTTCATTGTAACCCATGCTTCAGATATAACCTGTTTTAGTGCTGCTTCTTCGTGACTAGCCGCTACTTTCAAATCATTTATTGTAAACCCTGCCATTTTGATCTCCTTATCGCAAAAAATAGTATTATATATTATAAAATAATAATAAAGGTTAATATGTCAATACAAATATCGGCAATGGAGGATTTTTATTTTTAAATTAATTTTTAATTATTTTAGGGCTGGTAGTAAAAATAGGTTTCAGTCGTACTTATGGTGCAGCAGAGTTTGAATCCTAACGGTTTATGAACAATTAGCTGGTTTTGCAGAATAACTTTTATATAAAAGTTGACATTTGAATAGGATTATTTAATATGCAATAAGTTTCATATCAATTTTATATGCGAGGGACAGATGAAAATTACAGTTTTAAACGGGAGTCCAAAGGGCGATAACAGTGTAACTATGCAGTATGTAAGGTTTATTGAAAAAAATAATTCATCTCATCAGTTTAATTATATAAATATTGCTCAGAAAATAAACAAAATTGAAGCTGATGTTGAAGCTTTCAATTCAATTATAAAAGAGATAGAAAACTCGGATATAATATTATGGGGAGCCCCCTTGTATGTATGTCTTATCCCGTCGCAATATAAAAGATTTATTGAGCTTATATGGGAGCGAAGTTCCGGCAATTCTTTTTCCGGAAAATATGCGGCAGTTATTACAACGTCGATTCATTTTTTTGATCATACCGCACAGAATTATTTAAGAGGGATATGTGAAGATCTGAACATGAATTTTGCCGGGGGATTTTCACCCGATATGTACGATATTATGAAGGATGCAGAGCGGGAAAAGCTTCTCATGTTTGCTGAATCTGTCTTTGAATCCGCTGAAAAAAAGCTTAAAACATCGAAAAGTTTTAAGAAACCTGATTATGCAATGCCGGTATACACCCCAGAATCCCCTGCTGTTTCTGTTGATACTGAAGGGAAGAGGGTACTCATTCTATCAGATCGCGAGTATAGCGGTGATAATATGGACAGAATGATTAAACAGGTACAATCTGCTTTTGGCGCGAATGCCGGGTCTTTGAACATTTCAAGTGTTGATATTAAGGGTGGTTGTCTTGGATGCTGTGAGTGTGGATTCGATTACAGGTGTGTCTATACAGGAAAAGATGGATTTATCGATTTCTATAATGAAGAGGTTAAAAAAGCGGATATAATTATTTTTGCAGGAGAGATAAGAGACAGGTATCTTTCGGCTAAATGGAAGCTGATGTTTGACAGAGCTTTTTTTAATACTCACACTCCGACTCTTGCGGGTAAACAGGCGGGATTTCTCCTTTCGGGCCCGCTAAGTGAAGTTTCCAATCTCAGGGAGATTCTCCAGGCGTATTTCGAATGGCAGGGGGCTAATCTTGTGGATATTGTAACAGATGAAAATTCATCAGCAGATATTGATAAACTCATTGATAATCTTGCTTCGAGACTTATGAAGTTTTCTAATTCCGGATATGTGCAGCCTGCTACTTTTCTCGGAGTCGGCGGGATGCGTATATTCCGTGATGACATCTGGGGAAGATTGAAATTTGTTTTTCAGGCGGATTATAAATACTATGAAGAGAACGGAATCTTCGATTTTCCTCAGGATGACCAGAAGGCTATTGAGATAAACGCAAAGATGATTGCTCTGACTGACAATCCCGATATGCGTGAAAATGTGCGGAAGATGATCAAAACCGAGATGGTTAAACCGATGAAGTATGTAGTTGATAACAAATAATAATAAGAGGGCGCGAATATATATATATGTGCCTTCATGAATTTTTTACAGGAGTTTGTGAGTAATAAATGCAGAAAATAAGTGATCAGTTAGTCCCTATTCAGGATAGCATCAGGAACTTTAAAAACCGTTTTTTTCTTCCGAGGTATATCCGGGAGATGAAAAAGATCGGCATCGGCGGGATTTCCGGCGGGAATAGCGTTGAACTTATTACTGAAGGGGATTTGTTCTTTACCAGTATAATCTCCTCAATCGAAACTGCTGAGAAGAGTATCAATCTTGAAACATATATATTCAGCAGTGATTCTTTAGGCTGGCTTGTTGCCGAAAAACTTGCAGCAAAAGCGGCAGAGGGTATTGAGGTTAATGTTATATATGACTCAATAGGTTCACTTGCTTCATCGGCGCAGATGTTCAATATGATGCGCAGTGAAGGGGTTGAGGTTATTGAGTATCATCCCTTTGTACCATGGCGGAGATACTGGGGATTAAGCTTCAGGGATCATCGTAAAATTCTCATTATAGACGGGGTTTGCGCTTATATCGGAGGGATAAATATAGGGAAGGAGTATGCCGGCAGGAAGTATAACGGTGATAACTGGAGAGATACTCATATAAAGATTGAGGGTCCTGCCGTTACCGACATACAGTTTTTCTTTATGGAGAACTGGTATAGAAACGGCGGTGCGGTGATGAACAGCCGGCTCTATTTTCCCGAGATTAAAAACGCCGGGGAAAAACTTCTTATGATACTCTGCGCCAATGCCAGGAAAAAGGTGAAGCCGGTTCATCAGTCGTATATATCCGCAATAGAAAATGCCAGAAATTCAATTTATATTACAAACGCATATTTTATACCAGATGCTAAAATATATCGGTCTCTGGTGAGGGCTGCGGAGAGGGGAGTTGATGTAAGGCTTCTTCTTCCGGGCATTTCGGATGTACCATTTGTTAAATCTGCAAGCAGGTATCTTTATAAAAGGTATATGCGGAAGGGGATTAGAATATTTGAATATGCCGAGTCGATTCTTCATGCGAAAACTGCTGTAATTGATGGAGTCTGGTCTACGGTGGGATCTTCCAATCTGGACAGAAGGAGTTTCCGGAAAAATCTCGAAATGAATGCTGTAATTCTAGATCAGAGCTTCGGAAGGGATATGGAGCAGGTCTTTCTGGCCGACGTTAAAAAGAGTAAAGAGATAACGCTTCAGGTCTTTCAGAAACGGAGTTTTACCCGTTTTTTTATCGAGTGGCTCTGCTATAGATTCAGAAATCTTTTCTGAAAAAACCTTGACAATTACTGTATGTGGAAATTAATGCACTTAATCAGGGTTATATATGGTTTTTGAAAGAGCAAATACAGGTTATTTTATAGCGTTCATTATTCTGGGAGCTGTCCTGGGTTCGGCGCTGGGGAACTTAATTGTCAAATTTATTCCTGCATTAAAAGAGATAACTACAAGTCTGACGGGCCCCATAGGTTTTAACCTTGAAATCATTACGTTCAGTATAAAATTAAATTTTGCGTCAATTGTCGGGTTGATTCTCGGTATTTTTATTTTCCGCAAAGTTTAAGGCCGCACCTGCGGCTATTAAAAGTATCTTTCCGGTTTTCCGGCGGGATATGGATTTAAATCGGTCTTTAAGATCGGTTGCCTCTTCCTATTGAACAGGCAAAATCTTTACAACATTTGCTGTATTTTCAATGACAGCAATATAAGCGGGCATACCGCAGATATACGTTTCATTACTGCTGAACCACGGTTCAAACAGTTTTTGGGACTGTATTATCAAAATTTATAATTAAATCAGGGGGTACTTAATTGGCTGTAGTATCAATGAAAGCATTGCTCGAATCAGGTGTACACTTCGGGCATCAGACAAGAAGATGGAATCCGAAAATGAATCAGTTTATATTTACTGCGAGAAACGGAATTCATATTATCGATTTACAGAAGACCATGCAGAGAATAAAAGTTGCTTATGCTGCAATGAGAGATGTTGCAGGAAATAATGGTAAAATTCTTTTCGTAGGGACAAAGAAACAGGCTCAGGGCGCAATCGTTGAGTATGCTGAAAAATGCGGAATGTATTATATTTCTGAAAGATGGCTTGGCGGACTTCTTACAAATTTCAAGACTGTTAATTATTCAATACAGAGATTGAAAGAACTTGAGAAAATGCAGAGTTCAGATTCATGGGATGCTGAAACCAAGAAAGAAATTCTTGAGCTTCAGAGAGAGCTTGCTAAGAAAGATAAAGTACTTTGCGGTATAAAAAATATGCAGGGTCTCCCGGATGCTCTTTTTATAATAGATCCTAAAAGAGAAGACATCGCTGTACAGGAAGCAAAAAAACTTGGAATTCCTATTTTTGCTGTTGTAGATACAAACTGTAATCCTGATGATATTGATTATCCAATACCTGGTAATGACGATGCGATCAGAGCTATTGCTCTTTTCCTTGAAGTAATGGCTAAAGCTATTATCGAAGGTCAATCCGGCGGACAGTCCAGCGAAATAGCATTTGAAGATGAAGATGGAAATCCGATTGCAAAAGAAGAGATTGCTGAACTGGCAGATCCGGCGCTTGCAGCCGATGATGTCAAAAAAGACGCTGTCCGTGCCGATGGTGAAGCGGATCAGTGGTAGAAAAGATAAGCAGATTATTTAAAGATAATCTGCTTTTTTTTAATGAAAATCAGTAATTATTCCTGAATATAATTTTTAGTGTAAAAAAAAAATTATATATCTCCGCCGCCGAAGGCGGCGGGGATAATAGAGTTTTTTTAATTTAGAAAAGTTAAGGAATAAATACTGAACGAAAATAATGAATAATTGATATAAGGAGTGTCTAAAGTGGCTGAAGTAACAAGCGCAATGATAAAAGAGCTTAGAGACAAAACTCAGGCGGGTATGGTTGATTGTAAGAAAGCTCTCATCGAAACTGATGGCGATATGGAAAAAGCTATCGATTTTCTAAGAAAGAAAGGATTATCCTCTGCTGCAAAAAAAATGGGAACTGAAACAACAGAAGGAATAATTGCATCATATATTCACAGCAATGGTAAAATAGGTGTAATCGTTGAGCTTAAATCTGTAACAGATTTCGTTGCAAGAAATGATGATTTTGTCGCTCTTGCGAAAGAACTGGCAATGCAGGTTGCTGCAACTAATCCTCAGTTTGTCTCAACAGATCAGGTTCCTGCTGAATTGTTAGAAAGAGAGAAAGATATCTATAGAGAGCAGATGAAAGATTCCGGAAAACCTGAAAATGTAATAGAAAAAATAATCGAAGGCAAGCTCGCTAAATATTATTCTGATGTATGTCTCCTCGAGCAGGAATACATTAAAGACGGAAGTGTTAAGATCAAAGATCTTATCAAAAACAAAATAGCTATTTTTGGTGAGAATATTGAAGTAGGAAAATTCGCAAGATTCCAGATAGGTAACTAGTAAAAATGGAAACAGGGAATACGCCGCATTATAAAAGAATTCTACTTAAACTGAGCGGTGAAGCTCTCGCCGGCCCTGATAAAACCGGTATCAATCCTGAGATTATTCAGCAGATTGCTTCTGAAATAAAGGAAGTTGCTGATCTCGGGGTTGAGATTGCATTGGTTATTGGAGCTGGAAATATTTTTAGAGGAGCCATGGCTGAGTCTCTCGGGATTAACCGGTCAACAGGCGACTTTATGGGGATGCTTGCCACTGTAATGAACTCAATGGCTGTAGAAAACACGCTGGAAAAAATGAATCAGCCTACACGGGTACTTACAGCAATAGAAATGAAACACGTTGCAGAACCATATACAATACAGAAAGCGGAAGATCATCTTAAAAAAGGGAGAATTGTAATCGCTGCCGGAGGAACGGGGCATCCTTATTTTACTACTGATACAGCTGCAAGCTTAAGAGCCGTTGAGCTTGGTGCCGATCTGCTGCTTAAAGCTACAAGGGTTGATGGTGTCTATACCGGAGATCCTGAAAAAGATAAAACCGCAGTGAAAATAGAAGAAATAACATTTATTGATATGATCAAAAGACAATTGAGAGTTATGGATTTAACTGCTATCTCATTATGTATGGATAATAATCTTCCCATTGTGGTTTTTAATCTATTCGAGAAGGGGTCCTTGAAAAGGATTATCCTTGGTGAAAAAATTGGAACTAGAATTTTCCAGGCGGAGCAGGAAATATGATTGAAGATATTTTACAGGACGTTGAAGATAGAATGAGTAAAAGTTTAAAAGCTCTTCAGAAGGATTTTTCTGTAATACGTACAGGACGGGCAAATCCGGCAATGTTTGAAGTGCTTAGAGTAAGTGTATACGGATCTGATATGCCGATGAATCAGGTTGCGACAATTTCTGTCCCGGAGCCAAGACTGGTTGTAATACAGCCATGGGATAAGAGCAATCTCGGTGAAGTTGAAAAGGCGATTCTAAAATCTGATCTTTCTGTCAATCCTTCAAATGATGGAAACCTTATCCGTATTCAGATTCCTGAGTTGACTGAAGAGAGAAGAAAAGAGTATGTAAAGCTTGCAAAAAATAAAGCTGAAGAGTGCAAAGTCTCAATTCGTAATATCAGACGCGACGGGAATGATATGATAAAATCTCTAGAGAAGGATAAAGAGATCTCTGAGGATGATTCAAAAGCAGGACAGGATCGTGTACAGAAAATTACAGATAAGTATATTGATGATACTCAGAAGCTTACTGATAACAAAGAAAAAGAGATACTGAGTCTGTAGAAAAAGACCCGGTAATTATTGAATATTTATTCCGGCAGTATATATTTATTATATGGTATATATTCTGTCAGATGTGATTATATTGTTATACCCGCTCTGGCGGGTATCCATTTTTTTAAAGTGTGGTTGACGTAAAGATCTGCATAATATTTATTTATAATTGATTTAAACCGGTTGAACCGGAAACAGTATGAATGGGTAAAAGCAATTTAATGACAAATAGAGAAGATTTATTAAAGTCAGGGCCAATTCCCCGTCATGTGGGAATTATCATGGATGGCAACGGCCGATGGGCTAAAATGAGAAATATTCCCAGGAGCGAGGGGCACAAGGCTGGAGCTGATGTTATTGAGCCGCTGATGGACTCGGCCATAGAGCTTGGGATCAAGGCTGTTTCTCTTTATGCTTTCTCCGTTGAAAACTGGATAAGACCTGTTGCTGAAATCCGGGGATTGTGGGATCTTCTGGAATATTTTTTTTCAACCAAACTCGATTCTATAAAAGAAAAAAAAATTCAGATCAGACATTCAGGGTCACTCTCTAAACTTCCTCCGACTACAAGAAATACAATCAGAAAAGCTGTTGAGGAGACTTCAAAGAATAAAGGATTAATACTTAATTTTTGTGTTAACTACGGCGGAAGACAGGAAATTGTCAGAGCCGTAAATGAATGGTCAACGAACGCCGGTCCCGGTGAAAAACTAACAGAGAAAAAACTGGAAAAACATCTTTTCACCTCAGGGATGCCTGAGCTTGATATGGTTATAAGAACAAGCGGTGAATACAGAATAAGCAATTTTCTCCTCTGGCAGCTTGCTTATGCGGAGCTTGTTTTTACCGATGTCCTCTGGCCGGAGTTTAAACCGGAAGATCTTTATCATGCTGTTGCGGAATACCAGAAAAGAGAAAGGAGATATGGCGGAATATGAGCGGATTAAACAGAGAGACATTTATAAGAATTTTAAGTGCAATAGTCACACTTCCCGTACTTGCCTACGCTTTAATGACCGATGATTTTTTATCATTCCCGATCCTTGCTGCATCGGTAATTATTTCATTATTTTCACTATATGAATTTTATATGATTACAGACAGGGGGGCCGAGGGGAGAGCTTTTGTCAAAACCGGAATGCTTTTCGGTTTGATTCTCAATCTTGTAATGTTCCTTTATGCATTCGGGAAACCCATGGGATTCTCAAGGTTTGTCGGAGATTTTGACGGCCGGGTAATGATAGCTTTTATTATAGTTTTTATTGCAGTAATTCTTGTTCAGCAGCTTTTTACCAGGCCGCTTAAAGGGGGTAGTTATTCACTTGCAATTACCGTTTTCGGAGTTATGTATCTTGTCCTTTCAATATCTCATATTATTTTGCTTAAGTCTCTAAGAGACGGTGTCTATTATATAATGATTCTCATTGCAGTGGTAATGCTTAATGATACAGGTGCATACTTCGGCGGTGTTCTTTTTGGAAAGCATAAAGCGGGGATTGAAGCCTCTCCGAATAAATCCTGGGAGGGATACTTCTCCGGACTTCTTTTCAGTATAATCGCTTTTATACTGGCGAATCAGGTTTGTGTTTCGTTTTTTAGCAGGGAACTTTTTACAATGATTGAATGTGTAATTCTTGGTATGATTTTGAGTGTTCTTGCTAATGTGGGTGACCTTATTGAATCTGCGGCTAAGAGGGATGGCGGATTTAAAGATTCAGGTTCTATTATTCCGGGGCATGGCGGGATGTGGGATGTATTTGATGCAACAATGTTTTCACTGCCGTTTTTCTACTACTATCTGGTCTTTAAGGGGATACCCTGATATAATGGTTTAATATAATGCGTTCAATATCTATCCTGGGCTCAACCGGTTCAATCGGGTTGTCGGCCCTCCGCGTAATAAGAACACTTCCTGATAAATTCAGAATTTACGGTCTTGCATGTAACAGAAACATCGAAATTCTGTCAGATCAGATATCTGAATTCAAACCTTCAGTTGTTGCTATTGGTGATAAATCGTATGCATCATCTGATTATGTTAAAAATCTTATAAAAGATAACAGCGGGATTGAATTCCTTTTCGGAGAAGATGGTATACTTGAGCTTGCATCGAGGAGAACAGATAGTGTGGTCTCTTCGATAGTCGGTTCAGCAGGGTTACGTCCCTCCATTGCAGCTCTTGACGGATGCAGCCGGCTTGCTCTGGCTAATAAAGAGACTCTGGTTATGGCTGGAAAGATTTTTACCGATCTTGCAAAAGAGAAGGGCGTGGAGCTTATACCTGTTGACAGTGAGCATAGTGCTGTTTTTTCTCTCTTATCGAATCTGAAATCAGATGAAGTGGAGAGAGTAATACTTACAGCCTCAGGGGGGAGTCTGAGGGATTATCCCGGTGAAAGCTTAAATGATGTAACACCGGAGATTGCGTTGAAGCATCCGACCTGGAGTATGGGGAGTAAAATTACCATAGACTCGGCAACGCTTATGAATAAGGGACTTGAGGTGATTGAGGCGCATCATCTGTTTAACTTCAGTTACGATAAGATTGGTGTAGTTATTCATCCGGAGAGTGTTATTCATTCCATGGTGGAGACGGTTGACGGCGCCCTTTACGCACACATGGGTGTAACGGATATGGTCTTTCCAATAGTGAATGCTCTCACTTATCCCGAAAAGATAAAAAATCCTTTCGGCAGGCTTGATCTTGCAGAGGTGGGGAGTCTTAATTTTAGAAGATACGAT